>NZ_CP058977.1:707500-5507500 GCF_013423905.1 Streptomyces sp. NEAU-sy36 | reverse complement strand
ACCGGCCGGCGGCGCCCTGCTCGATCAGGTCGATCTGGCGGTCGATGTCCTCGGCCTTCCAGCGCGCCTCGTGCGTGTGGCCGTCGGCCAGGGTGCGGCCCAGCCCGCTCAGGGCCACGACGTCCGCGTGCGCCCCCGCCCAGCGCAGCAGCGCGGTGTTGCCGCCCCCGAAGGTGAACGGCACCTCGCCCCGGACCGGGCGCGGCCGGGTGAGCCGGGCCTCGCGGGCCCGCGCGTCGGGGCCGTCGAGAGTGACCGTCTCGCCCGCGAGGAGCGCGCGGCACGCCTCGGCCACGGCCTGGAAGCGCCGGACGCGCCCCGCCACGTCGGGCCGCTGCCCGCCCAGCATCTCCCACTCGGCCGGGGTGTGGCCCGCGCCCAGGGCCAGGCGCGCGCGTCCGCCGGAGACGAGGTCCAGGGTCGCGACGTCCGACGCCAAGAGCAGCGGCTCTCGGATGCCCGCGTGGGAGACGTAGGAGCCGACGCCCAGCCGCTCGGTGACCGCCGCCGCGGCGGCCAGCGCCACGAACGGGGAGGCGGCGGTGCCCGGGTGGTCGCCCGCGAGCAGCGCGTCGTACCCCCCTGCCTCCGCGCGCCGGGCCAGCGCGGTCCAGGAGGCGGCGTCTCGCGGTTGGGCCTGTACGGAAACGATCGGTGACTGCATGCCGGGAGGCTAGGGTCCGACCGGGCCGGGCGGTGGTCGTTGCGCGTGTGGCGAAACCGCTCCGCCCGGCTCGGGCCCGGCGTCAGCCCGCCGTCGCCGCGTCCTCGGCGACCGGTGTCCGCGCCGGGTCGGGCCCGGCGAGGCCGCGCAGCGGACGGTTCCTGACCACGTAGCAGATGAGCAGCACGTACAGACCGCCGAACAGTCCCAGGGTGGGGCGCAGGCCGATGTTCTGGGCGAGCCAGCCCGTGGCGAAGATGCCGACCGGCGCGGCGGCGAAGGCCATGGCCATCACCGCGCCCCAGACCCGGCCCAGCGCCTCCGGCGGGGTGGAGCGCTCCACCACGCCGGTGACCAGGGGGTTGACCGGTCCGCTGGCCAGTCCGATGGCGAAGGTGATCACCAGCATGATCCACAGCCCGGGCTCGGCGACCATGGCCAGCCGGGCGGCGCAGATCAGCGCGAAGCAGCCCACGAAGGTGGCCCACCGGTTGGCCAGCAGCCTGCGGCTCGCCGGGGCGTAGGCGAACGAGCCGACGACCGCGCCGATGCCGTTGGCCGCCAGCAGCAGCCCCACCGCCCGCTCGCCGCCCAGCAGTTCACGGCTGTAGACCGGCAGCACCACCGGGGTCAGCGCGTCGTCCAGGAAGTTGGTGCACACCACCACGCTGATGATGGCCGCGAGGACCGGGGTGCGCAGGATGTAGCGCGCGCCCTCGGTGACCTCCCGCAGCAGGCCCGGACGGGCCCCGGCGGGCTCCGCCGCGTCGTCCGGCCCCGCCTCCCGGGCCCGCGGGGCGGGCTCCCCGCCCGGCACCGCCATGATCAGCAGGGCCGACGCGAGGAACGTGCCCGCGTCGACGTAGAGCACGGCGGTCGGGCCGGTCAGGCCCGCCATCAGCGCGGCGAGCGGCGGGCCGATCACGAACGCCACCCGCTGGGCCGACGCGAACAGCGAGTTGGCGGTCTCCGAGCGCACCTGCCCGCGGGCGGTCACCCGGGGCAGCAGCGCCAGCCGGGCCGCGGCGCCGGGCGCGTCGGCGAGGGTGCGCAGGAACAGCAGCGCCATCAGGGCCGGCAGGGCCAGACCGACGGTGCCGTGCAGCAGCGGCACCGCGGCCATGCACGCCCCGGCGGCCAGGTCGGCGACCACACTGGTGCGCTTCGGGCCGACCCGGTCGGCGATCACGCCCCCGGCGAGGCCGGCCACGATCATGGGCAGCGCGTTGGCGAACCCCGCCGCGCCCGCCTCGGTGGCGCTGGACGAGATCTGCAGCACGTAGAGCGGCACCGCGACCAAGGTCATGGTGTTGCCGATCCAGGACAGGTAGTTCGCCGTCACCAGCGCGGTGAGGGGGCGCCTGTCACGGGTGGTCGTCGATGTCATGCGGAGGGGCTCTTCTTCTCTCGGGTCAGTTCGGCGAGCATGCGGTTCACCTCGTGCAGGGACATGCCCGCCGTCGAGGGTGGTTGGGCGCCGCGCCGCCGGGTCAGCCGGGTGAACTCCTCGGCGGCGCGGGCCGCCGCGGCCCGCACGGCCGCCCCGTCGACGGCGTCCGGGTCGAACTTCCAGGTGAACACCGCTTCCTCGCCGTCGGTTTCGAAGAGGACGGCGACGGCGTGGTAGCGCGTGGCGTCGTCGTTCCCCGATGGCCCGATCTGCTCGCCGACGGTGAACAACCGCCCGTTCTCCGCGCCCGCGAGCAGCGTACCCAGGTAGTTGAAGGACAGCTCGGCCCGTCCCCAGCCGGCGGCCTCGCGGCGCACCTCGGGGTCGGCGGACCAGCGCAGCGCCTGATAGCCCTTGCCGCCGTCCGGTACGGCGTCCAGGGCGCGGCCGACCTGCCGCAGGTGGCGGGCGGGGTCGTCGGCGAAAGGGAGGCGGAGCGGGTGGCTGGTGGCGTGGAAGCCCACGGCACGGGCCGGGTCCCAGCCGTCCGCCAGCGGCAACTCCCGTCCGGGGGCGATGAGATCGAGGACGACGTCCCGGCCGCCGAACCAGGACCGGGTGGCCCGGGCGACCGCCGTCAGCGCCACGGCCGGCCGGTCCGCGGTGTCGGCGCCCGGCGGTACCGCCGCACGCACTCGGTACGCCGTCTCGCCGCCGATCCGGTCCGGGCCGCCGGTGCGGCAGCCAAGCGGCGCGGCGCCCGCCAACTGGTCCCGCCAGTAGTCGCGTTGCCCGCGCACATCGTGGTCGCGCCAGGCGGCCGCGTACACCGACGGGTGCCGCGCCTCGGCGGCCGGCCGGGCGCCGAGGTAGGCCCGTTCGAGGTCGTCCACCAGGATCTGCCAGGACAGGCCGTCCACGACCAGGTGGTGCGCGGTCAGTACGATCCGGTCGGGCTCGCCGGGGATCAGGGACGCCGCGAACAGCGGCCCCTCGCGCAGGTCGAAGGCGGCGCGGTGGGCCTCCGCCACCCGGGCCGGATCGGCGCCCGGCGCCTCGACGCGCCACAGCCGGCGGTCCGTGGCGTCCACGCGCCAGCCGGTGTCCGTGCGCCGGAACGCCGAGCACAGCCCGGGATGGGCGGCCGCGACCCGTTTGACGACCACGGCCAGCCACTCGGGGTCCAGCGGCCGGGCGGCGGTGAGCACCAGACTGTGCGCCCACAGCTCCGGGTGCGGCAGGCCGCCCTCCAGCAGGTCCTCCTGTTCGGGGCTGACCGCCCCCCGGGCCGGTTCGGCACCGCCTCGGTAGGTGGCCGACTCCGGCCGTACGACGGCCAGTTGACCGCGCATGGTGGGGGCGCGGAACAGCTGCCGGGCGGTGAGGGTGAACCCGGCCCGGCGCAGCGCGTGGGCCAGCCGGATCGCGGTCAGGGACGTACCGCCGCACTCGAAGAAGTTGTCGTCCGGGCCGGGCTCGGTGCCCAGCACCTCCCGCCAGACCGCCGCGATCCGGCGCAGCTCGCCGGGGTCCACCGCAGCGGGCGCCGCGGGCGCCGCCGTGGCCGTCCGCGCCGGGGCGGGAGCGGGGGCCGCGGCGCGGGCGCGCAGCGGTTCATCCGGCCGCTCCACGAAGACCCGCACCAGTTCCAGGAGACGCCCCACGAGCCGGTCGACGGTGGCGTCGGTGAACAGCTCGGTGCGGTACTCGAACCGCCCGTACATCCGGTCACCCGCCCGCCACCAGCCGACCGTGATGTCCATCGGCGACACGCCGTCCTCGACCTCGACGCCGTGCACCTCGGCGTCGGGCACCCGGACCACGGTGTCGTCGAAGTCCAGCACGAGGTGCATGGTCTGCAGCAGCGGGTACCGGTCGAGGCTCCGCTCGGGCGACACCGCGTCGACGATCTCGCTGAAGGGCACCTCGCGGTGGTCGGCGACGGCGGCCGAGGCCTGCCGCACCGCGTGCAGGATCTGCTGGGGCGTCGGGTCGGCGGGCAGCCTGGCGCGCAGCGGGACGTTGGTCAGCAGGAAGCCGATCAGGTCGTGGGTCTCGGGCCGGCCGCGGGTCGCGCTCGGCAGGCCGACCACGATGTCCCGCGACCCGGTCTCCTCGTGCAGCAGGCCCACGTAGACGGCCAGCAGCGCGTCGGACAGGGTCAGCCGCCGGGTGCGGCACATCGCGAGGAAGGCGGCGCTGAGCCCGTCGTCGAGCCGGAAGTAGTGGTGCTTGCCCTCGTGCCCGCGGCCCTCGGGGGGCGCGTCGTAGGGCAGCGGCAGATGCGCCGGCACGCCCGCCAGGTGGGCGCGCCAGAAGTCGCGGTGGGCCCGGCGGCGTTCACCGGTGAAGAACCGCCGCTGCCAGACGGCGAAGTCGCCGTACTGCACGGGCAGTTCGGGCACCCGAGCGGGGCGGTTCTCGCGGGCCGCGCGGTAGTGCTCCAGGAGTTCGCGGTTGAGGCGGACGAACGACCACTGGTCGGTCACCGAGTGGTGCATCGTCTCGATCACCTGGTACTCGTCGTCCGCGCCGCGCACCACGACCACCCGCAGCAGCCCGCCGGCGGCGAGGTCGAACGGCCGTCGCACCAGCGCCCGCACGGTCTCCTCGACGGCGTCCGGTTCGGCCCGCAGGTCGAAGAACTCGACCGGCGTCTCGAACTCCTCGCTCACCCGCAGCACCGGCAGGCCGTCGCGGACCTCCACGCGGGAGCGCAGCAGTTCGTGGCGGCGCACCAGCGCGGTGACGGCCGCCCGGAACGCCTCCTCGTCGAAGGCGCCCTTGAACCGCAGCCCGGTGCTGATGTTGTACGTGTGCCGGCCGGGATCGAGCTGGTCGAGGATCCAGATGCGCTCCTGGTCCAGGCCCAGCGGGGAGACGGAGCGGTCGCCGGAGCGCCGGGTGAGTTCCGGCTCGGCGGCCGGGCCCTCCTCCCCGTGCCGCAGTCGGCGCTGGAGGGCCGCCCGCTGCTCGGGCGTCAGCCGGGCCAGCCGGTCGGCGACGGTGCGCGGTCGAGTCACGGTCACTGGCTCCTGTCGGCGTCGGCGGTGGTGGTGGACGGGCCGGCCGGCAGCAGCTCGGCCAGCCGGGGCAGCCCGGCCAGCACGTCCCCGGCCGGCAACCCGAAGTCGACGAGGCAGCCCACCTCGTCGGCGCCCGCCTCGGCGAGCCGGGCCAGCACCCGGGCGGCCTTGGCCGGCGTGCCCAGGAGCGAGGGTCCCGCCAGGTAGTCCTGGAAGGCGGCCTCCAGCAGGACGGGTTCGTCGCCGCCGCCGGTCTGCGCCCGGTAGGAGGACAGGTAGTCGTGCAGTGCGGGCCGCAGCCTGTCCTCCACGTCGGGCTCCTCGCTGACGTGCGCGTGGGTCATCACCACGACGTCACCGCGGCCGGCGTGCCCGGCGTCCCGCCAGGCGGCCCGGTACCGGGCCACGTTCTCCCGCAGCTGGGGCAGGGTCTGGCCGAGCAGCGCGGTCATCACGCCGTACCCGGCGGTGCCCGCGGCCCGGAAGGTCTCCGGGTGCCCGGCCGCGGTGATCCACACCGGCAGCTCGGGCTGCACCGGGCGCGGCTGGGTGAGCACCCGCGCCGTGCCGCCCGCGGTGCCGGGGAAGGACAGTTCCTCGCCCGCCCACAGCCGCCGCACCTGTTCGACGGTGCGCATCAGCGTCTTCTTGCGCTCGTCGTACGGCTCCCGGGCCAGCACGAAGTCGTCCGGGTGCCAGCCGCTCGCGAAGGAGACGCCCACCCGGCCGCCGGAGATGTTGTCCACCACCGCCCACTCCTCGGCGACACGGACCGGGTGGTGCAGCGGCGCGGCCACGCTGCCGGCCCGCAGCCGCAGCCGCCGGGTCACGGCCGCCACCGCGGCGGCGAGGACGGAGGGGTTGGGGTGCGAGCCGCCGAAGTCCACGAAGTGCCGCTCGGGGAACCACGCGGCGTGGAACCCCCGCTCGTCGGCGAACTCGCAGGCCCGCAGCATCATGGCGTAGTAGTCGGGGGCCGCGAGCGCGCGGGCCTGCGGGAAGAAGTACAGGCTGAGCCGGACCGGCGGGACCGCGTCCGGCGGCCCGTCGGTGGCCGGGGCCTGCCGGGCGCGTTCGCGCAGCCGCAGCCGCAGGGCCGCGCGCTGCTCGGGGGTCAGCTGCCCGAGCCGTTCGCCGAGGTCGCTCACGCCTGTCCCTCCCCTTCGCCCTGACCCTCGATCTCGGCCAGCAGCTCCAGCAGTTCGGCGTCGTCGCGCTCGTCGAGGAGTTCTTCCACCCGCGCCGCGAAGTCGCCGAACGTGGAGTGCTCGTACAGGTCCTGGAGGCGGACCTCGACCAGCAGCTGGTCGTTGACGACGGCAATGAGCTGCGCCGCCTGGAGCGAGGTGCCGCCCAGTTCGAAGAAGTTGTCCTGCGCGCGGATCGCCGGACCGCCGAACGACTCCTGCCACAGGGCGGCCAGCAGGGACCGCGTCTCCGCGCCCTCGGACGCGTCCCCGGCGCCCGGCTCGTCCTGCCCGGAGCGGGCCGCGACGGCCTCGGGGGCACCCGGCGCGGCCGTACCCGGCGCGGCCGCGTCCCGCGCGGTCGTGCCGTCCGGGCCGGCGGCCGGCCAGTGGCGGGTGTCGGCGAACGCGTAGCCGGGGACCCGGGCAGGGGCGGCCGGCGGGGCGACCAGGTCGTCGGTCGCGCAGCCCGCCGTCCAGGCGGCGCCGAGCGCGGCCAGGTGCACCGTCGCCTCGTCGCGCCGCCCGTCGCCGAGGAGCTCGGCGATGACGGGAGGGTGCTCCGCGCCCCGGGTGGCGCGCCGCAGCTGCGAGGCGAACGTCCGCCCCGGACCGGCCTCCAGCACCACGTGCGGCGCCGCGTCGAGCAGCACCTCCACCCCCTCGGCGAAGCGGACGGTGGCGCGCAGCTGACGGCCCCAGTAGGCCGGGTCGGTGGCCTGCGCCGCGTCCAGCGGCGCCCCGGTGACGTTGGACAGCACCACCTCGCGCGGCGCGTGCAGGGCGAGGCTTCCCACCACGTCGGTGAACGCCTCCGCGGCCTCGGCCATGAACCGGGAGTGGAAGGCGTGCGCGGTGGCCAGCCGGCGCACCCGCACCCCCGCGGCGGCGCAGCGGCGTTCCACCTCGGCCAGGTGCTCCGCCGCCCCGCCGAGGACCACGGTGTCGGGCGCGTTCACCGCGCACACGTCCACCGGCAGCCCCGCCGCCAGCTCCCGCGCCGTGTCCTCCCCGGTCAGCACGGCGGCCATCACCCCGGCCGGCGCCCGGCTCATCAGCCGGCCGCGTTCGACCACCGCCCGCGCCCCGTCCGCCTCGGAGAACACGCCCGCCCAGGTGGCGGCGACCAGTTCCCCGACGCTGTGGCCGAGCAGGAGCGACGGGGTGACACCGTGCCGCCGCAGCCCGTGCAGCAGTGCCAGCTCCACGCTGAACAGCAGCGGCTGGACGACATCGGTGCGCAGCCAGCGCGGATCGTCGTCCGGCCAGGTCCAGCAGCCCTCCAGGTCCGGCCCGCCGCACGCGCGGACGAGGGCCCGGGTGCCCGCCCACTCCCGGGCGAAGTCCGCGTCGGCCGCGAGCAGTCCGCGCCCGGTACCGGCCGGCGCCACCCCCTGGCCCGGCAGGAGCACGGCCACCGTCGGCTCCGGCACCGCCTTCGCCCGGGCCGACGCCGACTCCAGCGCGTCCGCCAGCGCGGCGCGCGCCGCCGCCTCGTCCGCCGCCTCGACCGGGCAGGCCCAGCGGTACGGCAGCCGCCGCCGGCCGTGCCAGAGCGTGCCGAGGACGTCGCCGACCGGCCCGGTGCCCCCGCGCACCGCGGCGGCGAGGCCGGCCGCGGTGCGCTCCAGCGCCTGCGGGCTCGCGGCGGAGAGCACCGCGAGTCCGCGCCCGGGCGGGCCCGCGGGCGGCTTGGGCGGCCCGGCGGCGACCGCCGGTTCGGCGAGGATCACATGGGCGTTGGTGCCGCCCAGCCCGAAGGAGCTGACCGCCGCGTACCGGGTGCGCCCGCCGGGCCACGGCATCGCCTCGCGCGGCAGATGGAAGCGGTCCGCGCCCAGCGGCGCGTCCGGGCCGTCCCCGGGCTGCGCGGGAACCGGCGGGATCACCCCGTGCTGGACGGCGAGCACCGCCTTGATCAGACCGACCACGCCCGCCGCGGTGTCCGTGTGCCCGATGCCGGCCTTCACCGCGCCCAGCGCGCACGGCTCCGTCGCGTCGCCGTACGCCTGGGCCAGCGCCGCCAGTTCGACCTGGTCGCCGAGTTCCGTCGCGGTGCCGTGCGTCTCGATGAAGCCGATGTCCGCCGGTTTGCGCCCGGCCACCGCCAGCGCCTCCTCCAGCACCGCCGCCTGGCCGCGGGGGCTGGGCGCGACGAGGCTCATCCGGTCGGCGCCGTCGTTGTTGACCGCGCTGCCCAGCAGCACCGCCCGGGCACCGCGCCCGGCCTCCTCGGCCCGGCGCAGCACCACCACCCCGGCACCGCTGGCGGGCACGGTGCCCCGGCTGCCCCGGGTGAACGGCCGGCAGCGGCCGTCGGGGGAGAGCACGTCGCCCTCCTGGTAGGTGTAGCCCGCGCCCGGCGGCAGCTGGACGGTGACCCCGCCCGCGATCGCCAGGTCGCACTCGTAGGTGAGCAGGCTGCGCACGGCCACGTGGACGGCGACCAGCGAGGTGGAGCAGGCGGTCTGCACGGTGAGGGCCGGGCCGGTGAGGCCCAGCCGGAAGGCGAGGGAGGTCGCCAGGTAGTCCTTGTCGTTGCCGAGGGAGATCTGCTGGCGGCCCGCGGCCCGCACCAGCGCGGGGTCGGCGTCCACGTAGCGGTGCCGGTAGCCGCTGTCGCCGCAGCCCAGGAAGACCCCCACCCGGCCCGGGTCGCGCTCGGTGTCGACGCCCGCGTCCTCCAGCGCCTGCCAGGCGACCTCGGTGACGACCCGCTGCTGGGGGTCGGTCACCGCGGCCTGGGTCGGGCTCATGCCGAACAGCTCCGCGTCGAACCGGTCGACGCGGTCGATCCCGCCGACGCCGAGGGTGCCGTCGGGCAGGACCCCCGGCAGTGCCACGTGCCCGCGGACCACGTCGGCCCAGAAGGTGTCCGGGTCGGCGGCTCCGGGCACTCGGAGGGCCACTCCGATCACCGCCACCGCGTTGTCGGGTGCGTGCATCTGCGTCCGCCTCGATTCCTGGTACCTAGAGGGTCGATGAGGGCCGCCGGCCGGCGCGCCAGCCGCTGAGGGCGCGGGACCGGTCGCGGCCGCGGGCCGCGCCCCGCGCCGCGGGTCCGTCGGCCGCGGCGGCACCGTCGAGGTGTGCCGCGAGGGCGCGCACGGTGGTGTGGCGGAACAACTCGGCCGCCGTGAGCCGGGGATGGGCGGTGCGCAGCGCCGCCAGCACCCGCAGCACCCCGTGCGAGGTCCCGCCGAGCTCGAAGAAGGTCGCGTCGTGGTCCTGGACGGGGCGGCCGAGGACCGTCTCCCACACCCGGCACAGGCGCGCCGCCGTGGACCCGTCCGCCGGCGGCGGCCCGGCGGGGGCGGCCGGCCGCGGCTCGGCCGCCCAGCGGGCCAGGGTGTCGCGGTCGAGTTTGCCGTTGGGTAGCTGCGGCAGCGCGGGGACGCGCAGCCATGCGCCGGGGACCGCGGCCGGGGGGAGCCAGGCCTCGGCGTGGGCGCGCAGCTCCCGCAGCGGGCCGGGGGCCGCCGGGCCGGGCGCTCCGTCCGCCGCGACGCCGTCCGGCAGGAACGCCACCAGGTGGGTGGAGTCGGCGTTCGGGGCCACGGCGACCTCCGGCGCGCCGCCCGCGCGCAGGGTGGCCTCCACCTCCTCCACCTCGATCCGCTGGCCGAGGATCTTGCACTGTCCGTCCCGGCGGCCGAGGAACCGCAGCCCCTCCGGGCCGTCGAGGACGACCAGGTCCCCGGTGTCGTAGCCGCGCCCGCGGCCCCCGCCGAGCGTCACGAACCGCTCGGCGGTCAGCTCCGGGCGGTGCCAGTACCCCTCGGCGACCCCCCGGCCGCCGATGACCAGCCGGCCGGGGCAGCCCGGGGGCAGCCGCCGGCCCAGCCCGTCCAGCACGTGGCAGGACTCGCCCGCCAGCGGCAGCCCGATGCGCACGGCGGCGCCCCGGACGACCCGCCAGGTGGTG
Source organism: Streptomyces sp. NEAU-sy36 (assembly GCF_013423905.1). Lineage (NCBI taxonomy): Bacteria > Bacillati > Actinomycetota > Actinomycetes > Kitasatosporales > Streptomycetaceae > Streptomyces > Streptomyces sp. NEAU-sy36. The sequence continues at coordinate 5,497,308 of NZ_CP058977.1, read as the reverse complement.
GACCACACGGTGGTCTCCGTGGGGCCGTAGCAGTTGACGACCGGCCCCGGGACGGTAGCCGCCAACTCGTCCGCCAGGTCGGGGGCGAGGGGCTCGCCGCCCACCAGCAGGGCGCCCAGCCGGCCCAGCAGGGCCCGGCCCGCCGGGTCGGCGAGCAGCAGCCGGGCGATGGTGGGCGTGCACTGGTACAGCGCCCCGGTGGGCACGTCCTGCTCGGCCGCCTGCCGGTGCCCGGTCACCAGGACGGTGCGCCCCCGGGTGAGCGGCCACAGCAGTTCCAGGACGCTGATGTCGAAGGACAGGCTGGTGCCCGCGACCGTCAACGGCGCCCCGGGCAGGGCCCGGTCGCACGCGTCGAAGAGCGCGGTCAGCCGGGCGTGTCCCACCACGACGCCCTTGGGCCGGCCGGTCGAGCCGGAGGTGTGCAGGATGTACGCGCGTCCGGCCGGGTCCGCGCCGTCCTCCTCGCCGTCCGCCGGTACGGCGGTGCCGGTGTCGGCCATGTCCAGCGGCAGGACGCCGGGCGCGTCCCGCAGCGCCCCCGGCAGGTCCCGGTCGCCCAGGACGACGGCCGGGGCGGTGTCCGCCACGATGAACCGCAGCCGGTCCGCCGGGTACTCGGGGTCCAGCGGCACGTACACCGCGCCCGCCCGCCAGACGGCGAGCACGGCCACCACCAGGTCGGTGCCCCGCGGCAGGCAGATGCCCACCCGGTCGCCGGGCCGCACCCCCCGGCCGGTGAGCGCGCGGGCCACCGCGCGCGACCGCCGCTCCAGGGCGGCGTAGGAGAGCGCCCGCTGCCCGTCGGTGACGGCGGTGGCCTCGGGCGTCGTACGGGCGTGCCGCAGGACGAGTTCGTGCACCGGCCGCGGGTCGGGGTCCAGCAAGGCGCCCTCCAGGACGGCCAGTTCGGCCTCCTCCGTCTCGCCGAGGAGGTCGATCTCGGCGAGCGGGCGCACCGGGTCCTCGGTGAGCCGCTCCAGGAGACGGGCCACGTGGTCCACGGTGTTGCGGGCCCGCTCCGGCGGCAACGCGCCCTCGCGGTACACGAGTTCCAGCCGTATCCCGCCGTCGGGCAGATGGCGCAGGGCCAGGCAGCAGTCGTACTCGGCCTCCCCGGTGTCCGTCTCGCCGACCGTCCAGCGCAGCCCGCCCGCCTCGACCGCCGGCACCGGGACCGTCTCGGTGCACAGGATCTGGGCGAGCGGCTTGCGGCCGGGCTCCCGTACGGCGCGCACGCCGGACAGGATCTCCTCGAAGGGCAGTTCGGCGTGGTCCAGCGCGTCGAACAGGGCGTCCACGGCCCGGTCCACCACCGTCGAGGTGTCCGCCCCGGCGAGGCCGACGCGGACCGGGACGGTGTTCTGGAGACAGTCGATGCGCCGGTCGCCGCCGTCCCCCCGGCCGCTCACCGGGACCGCGAGGACGACGTCGTCCCGGTCCAGGTACCAGGCCGTCACCGCGCCGACCGCGGCGAGGAACTGGGCGAACGGACTGGCTCCGGTGGTCCGCGCGCGCTGCCGCAGCCGGTCGCAGAGCGCGGCCGGCAGGTCCCGGACGACGGTCCGCTTGCGCCGGCCGGCCGCGGGCCGCGTCCAGGGCAGTTCGGTCCGCCGGGGGCAGCCCTCCAGGTAGCGCCGCCAGAAGGCGCGCAGCCGCTCCCCGTCCGCGCGCGGCGCCGGATCGTCCTCCGGCGCGTCCGCGTCCGGTGCGGCCGCAGCGGGTTCGGCGTAGGCGCCGGTGAGCGCGGACAGCAGCAGGGCCGTGGAGTCGTCGTCGAAGACCGCGTGGTGCACGGCGATCAGACAGTGGGTGCGGCGCGGGCCGACCAGCGCCCTGATCCGGCACAACGGGCCGCCACCGTGTTCGAACGGCACCGCCAGCCCGGCGGACTCCGCCGCCACCAGCCCGTCCGGGTCCGCCGTCGTCCGGATCACCATGTCCACGGCGTCGGGATCGTGCACCCGCCGGCGCAGCCCCTCGGGGTCGAGGTGCAGCGAGGTGCGCAGCGCCGGGTGGGCCGTGACCACCGCGCGCAGCGCGTCCCGCAGCCGCCCGGGATCGGCCGCCCCCTCCGCGGTGATCCGCTTCACCAGGGTGCGGGCGGCGCCGCCGTCCTGCTGGTCCAGCAGGAAGAACCGCAGCTGTCCGGGGGTGGCCGGGCGGGTGTCGGGCCGGCTCATCCGGCGTTCTCCCCAGGTGCGCCGGCCCTGTCGCGCAGCAGCGCCGTCATGGCCGCCGGGGTGGCATGGCGGATGACCTCCTTCAGGGCCAGTTCCGGCAGTCCGGCGCCGCGCAGCGCCGTCTTGAGCCGCAGCGCGAGCAGGGAGGTGCCGCCGAGGTCGAAGAAGTTGTCGTCCGGGGCGACGGGCACGTCCAGCACGTCGCGCCAGACCCCGACGACCCGGTCGAGGACGTCTCCGGCCGCGTCCGGGGAGCCGGCGGGGCCGGCCGGGGCGTCCGCGTCCGGCTCGGGGGCGGGCAGCCGCGCGGTGTCGAGCTTGCCGTTGGCGGTGACCGGAAGGGCGGTGAGCGCGGTGACGGTCTGCGGGACCATGTACTCGGGCAGCCGCGCCGCCGCCCGCCGGAGCAGCCCGTCCGTGGTCCCTTCGGCCGCGAGCACCACATAGGCGTCGAGACGGGCCTCGGCGGTGCCCGCGCCGTGCACGACGACCGCCGCGGACGTGACCGACGGGTCCCGCAGCAGGGCGTCGCGGACCTCGCCGAGTTCGATGCGGAAGCCGCGCACCTTCACCTGGTCGTCCAGCCGTCCCAGGTGTTCCAGCACCCCGCCGGGCAGCAGCCGGCCCTGGTCGCCGCTGCGGTAGAGCCGTCCGCCCGGCACCCGCGGGTGGCGGTCGGTGGTGAAGCGTTCGGCCGTCAGCTCGGGACGGTCGAGATAGCCGAGCGCCACCCCCGCACCGCCCACGTGCAGTTCTCCGGCGACGCCGGGCGCCACCGGACGGCCGCGCGCGTCCAGGACGTATATCTCCCAGCCGGGCAGCGGGCGGCCGACCACCCGGCTGCCGGTACGGGTGTCCTCGCGGGTGACCGTGTGGGTGGTGCTGTGCACGGTCGTCTCGGTGATGCCGTACATGTTCTCCACGCGCGCCTTGGGATAGCGCTCGAACCAGGGCGCCAGGGTGCGCGTGTCCAGCGGTTCGCCGCCGAACACCACCAGGCGCACCGACAGACCGCCGCGGGCGAGCCGGTCGGTGGCGAGCAGCAGCCCGAACGCGGTCGGCGTCTGGCTGAGGACGGTCACCTCCTCGTCCTCCAGCAGCTGGTGGAACTCCTCCGGGTTGCGCGAGACCGCCCGGGGCACGACCACCAGCCGGCCGCCGGTGAGCAGACAGACCCAGATCTCCCAGGCCGAGAAGTCGAAGGCGAACGAGTGGAACAGCGACCACACGTCGTCCGGGCCGAGGCCGAAGTCCTCGCGGGTCGCGTTCAGCAGCGAGGTGACGTTGCGGTGCGTCACCAGCACGCCCTTGGGCCGGCCGGTGGAGCCGGAGGTGTGGATGGCGTAGCAGGGCAGATCCGGGTCGACGGCGGGCAGCGGCCGGGCCGGGTCCCGCGGCCGGGTGCGCACCGGCAGCCAGTCGATGTGCTCGGGCAGGTCCGCCGGGCGGGAGTCCGCGTCGCCGACCACCACCCGCACGTCGGCGTCGCCGATCACGAGGGCCAGCCGTGCCTCGGGGTAGGAGGGGTCGAGCGGCACGTACGCCGCTCCGGTCTTCAGCACGCCCAGCAGGGCGACGATCAGATCGCAGGAGCGTTCCATGCGCACGCCCACCCGGTCCCCGGCCCGCACCCCGGCCTCCGCCAGCGCGCGGGCCACGGTGTCGGAACGCTCGTCGACCTCGGCGTACCGCAGCGCGGTGTGCCCGTCGTTGACGGCGATGCGGTCGGGCGACAGTCCGGCGCGCCGGGTGAACAGCGCGGGCACGGACAGCTCCTCGGGCGTGAGGGGGGCGCCGAGCCCGGCCGCCAGGACCCGCTGCCGGTCCGCTTCGTCCAGGACGGTCACCGACGCCAGGCGCGCGTCCGGCCGTTCGGCGAACTCGCGCAGCACGGCGACGAGCTGGCGGGTGAACAGCGCCGCCTGCTCGGCCGAGAACCACCGGTGGCGGAACTGGAGCAGCCCCCGCGCGGCGCCCTCGGCCGCCATGTCGACGTACACCAGCAGGGGGAACTTCGCGGCGCCCGCGAAGGGGTGGGGGAGCGGCCGCGCGGTGAGCCCCGGCAGCCGCAGGGGCGGCGGGGTCCACAGCGGGGCGACGGCGGCGGTCAGCGGACCGGCGCCGGACTGGTGGCCGGAGGGCAGCACGTCGAAGAGCGGCAGGTCCGCGTCCCGGTAGGCGGCGAGGCACTGGCGGTGGCAGGTGCGCAGGAAACCGGCGACGGTGCCGTCCTCGGCGAGACGCACCGGGACGGGGACGGTGTTGCTGAAGTAGCCGATGGTGTGCCGCTGCGCGGCCGGCCGGCGGGTGACGAAGCTGCCGACCAGCGAGGCGTCCGTGCCGCCGTTGCGCGCGAGCACCAGACCCACCGCGGCGGTCAGCGCCGAGTAGCGGGAGATGCCCAGGGTGCGGGCGGTGCCGGCCAGTTTCCGCCAGACGTCGTCCGGCACGGTGAACGGCAGCTGTCCGCCGTCGGCGTCGCCCGCCGCCGCGTCGCCGCACCCCCACGCCGGGTCGGTACCGAGCGGGAGGGCGGACAGTTCGGCGCGGCGGGCGGCCGCCCGGCCGGCCCCGCGCACGGCGGCCCCGGCCGCGGCCGTCGCCCAGCCCGGGTAGTCGCCCGGGGACCGGGTGGTGTCGCCCGTCAGCACCTCGGCGACGGCCGTCTCCATCGCCTGGTCGTCGACGACGAGGTGACTGGCGGTCAGCACCAGATCGGCGTCACCGTCCTTCCGGCGCAGCAGCGCCCCGCGCATCAGCGGTCCGCGCCGGGTGTCGATCGGGCGCAGGCACTCCGCCAGGAGCCGGTCCGCGCCGTCGTCGTCCGCCGCGGACGGCGGGAGGGTCTCGTCGCGCCATTCCGGGGCGGTGTCCGACCGGGCCATGCCGAGGGCCGGGCCGTCGTCGACGAGGCGCGAGGACAGGGCCGGATGCCTGCGTACGAGGGCCCGGAAGCGCTCCGCGAGCAGTTCGCCGTCGAAGGTGCCGGTGAGGCGGTAGGCGGCGACCACCGTGTGCATTCCCGGCCGTTCGGCCAGGGCGTCGGCGAGGTGGACGCCGACCTGGTTGGGCGCGAGCGGCCAGCCGGGCCCGGCCGGCCGGGCGGCGCCCGCCGGGTCACCGCCGTCGATGGCGCCGGCGTCCGGGCCCGGCCCCACGAGCCCGCCACTGCGGTCGATCACGGCTTGCCTCCAGTCGGTGCGTGTCCTGGTGGTGACGGGCTGGACCGCGGCGCGGGCGGCGCCGCGGAACGGCGGCCGGTCGCCCGGGGCCGGCCGGCCCGGGTGTCTGCACCGCCGCGCCGGTGCGGTCCCGTACGGACCGGCTCACTCATAGTCGATCCAGTCGACGGCCTCGATCGCGGCCACCGTCTCGGCGAGCGCCGCCGGGTCGGGAGCGGCCCCGCTGAGCGCGGCCACGTTGCCGGCCGCGCCGATCCGCCAGTCGACGGGCGCGCCCGGTTCGACCAGCGGCACCACCCGCTCCACGAACGGCAGCCGGCGCAGCTCCGTCAGGTCGCGCACCGCCTTGACCCGGGTGGCCCCCACGGGCGGCACGATCAGATAGTGGAAGACGGCGGGACCGCGCCCCACCGGGTCGGGGGTGGTGTACGGGCGGCCCAGCGCCGCCTTGACGGCGATGTCGGCCGGCACGCTGCTGCCCGCGCGCACGCCGAGGTCGTCCACCCAGGCGCCCAGGCGGCCGTTGACCTCGATGACCCGCGGGCCGTCGGGGGTCAGCTTGATCTCGACGTCGGCCACCCCGTGCACACCGAGGGCGCCGACCGCCCGGCACGCCAGGTCGGCCACCTCCCGGACCAGGTCGTCCGGCACCACCGACTGCCCGCCGTAGGCGCCGCGTTCCCGGAAGGGCTCGGCGAGCGCGAACTTGCTGCTGACGAAGACCGGGCGCACATCGTCGCCGCGGGCGACGCAGTCCACCGCCATGTAGTCGCCCCACGGCGCCTCGACCGGCATGCCGACCAGCAACTCCTCCACGACGACCGCGGTTTCGGCCGGCCCGCCGATCCCGCCGAGCGCCGCCGCGACCACCGCGCGGCACTCGTCCGCCGTGGCGACGGTGGTGGTGTTGCGGCTCGACGCGCCGACGACCGGTTTGACGATCGCGGGCAGTCCCACCCGCGCGATGGCCCCGTCCACCTGGTCGGCGGCGGTCACCGTGCAGAACCGCACGGTGTCCAGGCCCACTTCGGCGAACCGCTCGCGCTGGCGGTCCTTGTTGGTCACCGCCTCCCGCAGGGCGGGCGAGTGGTACGGCAGGCCGAGCGCCGCGGCCAGCCGGACGGTGTCGGCGATGCGGAATTCGCTGAACGTGATGATTCCGGCGGGGTTCAGCCCGCGCAATTCGTCGACGACCGACGTTTCGGTGCGTCCCGCGGTGTTCACCACCCGGCCCAGTCTGCCGAGGACCGGGAGCATCTGCTGTGCGTGTTCCGAGTCCGCGGCGACGAATGCCATTTCGCAGCCATTGGCGCGGGCGACCTGGGAAAGACGGAGCGGTGCGAGGCTTCCGACGTCGTAGACGGCGAGGAGTACCGGTGAATCGCTCAAGTGGGTGGTCCTTCCCAAGTGTTCGACGGTTCTCTCGCCGGGCCACAGCGGGGTTCACGCGGCGAGAAAGGCATCCGTGTACATGAGAGGCGGAAGAAGCATAGCCAGCGACCAGGGCCCGGCAAACATCGGTTTTCGGCCACCGCCTTCCGGATGGTTTCGCTGGAGGTTGCCGGGTGACCTGCGTCACATTCACCGACGAAAGGTTTCGCCATCTGCGGCGCCGACCAATTTCATAGCGTTGGCAGCCCAATCCCGTCCGTTGGTCCGCGTCGGTCTCGGAATCGTCGTGCGTTTGATGAGATGAGGAGCCAGATGAGCCAGACTCCCGGTACGGAAAACGGTGCGGACCGTATTCCGGTGTTGTGGGCAGAAGTCCTCGGAACCGGTTCCGACCCGAATCTCGGTTTTCTGGAGAACGGTGGGGATTCCTTCCGGGCCCTCACTCTCTCCACCATGATCCACGAGGAGACGGGCATCGAGGTGGATTTCCTCGACATCCTGGAGAGCGAGAACGCCCACGCATTGCGCGAACGCGTGCGCTCCGCGGCCGACTCGTCCTGACGTATTCAGCCGACGGGCCCTGGAAACGAGAATCCGCGATCGGAGGAAAAACGTGTCCGCTCCGCGCGTCGCGGAAGAGACGCCCTGCCCTCGACCGGCCGCTCCCCGGCCCCTCCGGATGATGTGCGTCCCCTACGCGGGGGCGGGCGCCGGCGTGTACCGGGGATGGCGGCAGGGGCCCGGCGCCGTCCTCGACGTGATGCCCGTCCAACTCCCCGGACGCGAGGAGGAGTTCACGGCGCCGTTCCACCGCACGGTCCGGGCGGCCGCCGAGGACGTCGCCGGCCGGGTCGCCAGGCACGCCGACGGGGCCCCCTACGTCCTCTTCGGCCACAGCCTCGGCGCCCTCCTCGCCTACGAGGCGACCCGCCACCTGCTGGAGACCGGCGGCCCCCCGCCCCGCCACCTGGTGGTCAGCGGCTCGGTGAGCCCCCGGCGCCGCCGCCCCGAGAAACTGTCCGACGATCCGGTGCGGGCCGTCGCCCAGTTGCGCGAACTGACCGGCCAACCGGAAGCCTTCGCCGACCCCGAGATCCGCGACCTCCTGCTGCCCGCCCTGCGCGCCGACATCGCGATGTCCGAGGGCTACCGCCCGCAGCCGCACCGCCCGCTGCCGGTCCCGCTCACGGCCCTTCGCGGCACCGCCGACGCCTCCGTCCCGGCCGCCGACTGGCGGGACTGGGCGGCCTACACCTCGGCGGGCTTCCACGCCGTCGAGTTCCCCGGCGGCCACATGTACCTCACCGAGTCCTGGCCCGCCGTGCTGCGCGCCCTCGCGGAGCTGGTGTGACGACCCCCGGTACGCAACGAAAGGAGCCGCCCGTGGCAGCGGCCGCCCCCGCGACCCTCCATGAGCTGTTCGCCCGCTCCGCCGCACGCCATCCGGACCGCACCGCGCTGGAGGTGGACGGCCGGACCTTCGGCTACGCGGAGCTGGACCGCCTGGCGGACCGGCTGGCCGGACGGATCCTGCGCCGGACCGGCCACCGCCCCGCACGGGTGGGGCTGCTGGCCGCCCGCAGCCTCACGGCCTACGCGGGCTACCTGGCCGCGCTGCGGCTGGGCGCCGCTGCGGTGCCCATCAACCCCGCGCACCCGCCCGCCCGGCAGCTGGCCGTCGTCAAGGACGGCAACCTCGACCTCGTCGTCGGCACGCCCCCGCGCACCCGGGGCGGTACCCAGGCGCCGCCCGACCTCGGCGTGCCCCGGCTGCTCGTCGACGAGGCGTCGCTGACGGAACCGGCCGACGGCACCGGCGCGGCGCGGGGCGACGACGGCACGGACCCGGGCGGACCGGCCGCCGCGCCGCCGCGGCCGGACGACATCGCCTACATCCTGTACACCTCGGGCTCCACCGGAGCGCCGCGCGGTGTGCCCGTGCGGCACGCGAACATCGTGCCGTTCATCGACTGGGCCGTCGACGCCTGCGGCTTCGGCCCGCAGGACCGCACCTCCCAGAACGTCGAGTTCTCCTTCGACGTGGCCGTCTACGAGATGTTCGTGACCTGGGCGGCCGGCGGCGCGCTGGTCGTGCCCCGCGCCAACGACGTGCTGCGGCCCTCCCGGTTCGTCAACGAGCACCGGATCACGCACTGGTTCTGCGTGCCGTCCCTCGGCAGCCTCGCCGAGCGCACCGGCGCGCTCGCCCCCGGCTCGATGCCCACCCTGACCAAGGTCATGCTGGGCGGCGAACGGCTCACCGCCGAACAGGCGCGGCAGTGGGCCGAGGCCGCGCCCAACGCCGTACTGCACAACATGTACGGGCCGACCGAGATGAGCGTCGTCTGCGTGCACAAGGACCTCGGGGGCGCCGGCCGGCTCGTGCCCGCCGGCTCCAACGGGACGATGCCCATCGGCGAGGTGCTGCCGCACCTGGAGAGCGTCGTGCTCGGGGAGGACGGCCGGCCCGCCGAGACCGGCGAGCTGTGCCTGCGCGGGCCCCAGCGGTTCGCCGGCTACCTCGACCCGGCCCACAACGAGGGGCGGTTCCTGCGCCGCCGGCCCGGGGAGCCCGCGGTCGTCCTGCCGGCGGGGGAGGAGCCCCGCGACACGGACTGGTACCGCACCGGCGACCTGGTCCGCCCGGAGGGCGAGGGACTGGTCTTCCTGGGCAGGCTGGACGACCAGGTGAAGGTGCGCGGCCACCGCATCGAAGTGGGCGAGGTGGAGGCGCAGTTGACGCGCCACCCCGCGGTCCGGGAGGCCGTCGTGGTCGCCCACCGGTCCGGGCCGGAGGCGACGCTGGTCGCCCACTACACGGGCACCGCCACCCCGCCCGCCGAACTCACCGGCTTCCTGCGCGAGCGGCTCCCGCACTACATGCTGCCGAGCCGCTTCCTGCACCGGGAGTCGTTCCCGCTGAACACCAACGGCAAGATCGACCGCCGCTCGCTGCCCGCCCCCGATCCCGACTGAGCCGCGCGCCCGGCCGGGGTGCGCGCGCCCATCACCACTTCGACCCGCTGCGGAGGAGACATGTCAGGCACCACGACCGGTGAGGTACCGAAGATCCTCCTCATCGGTTCCGGTGACCTCACCATACGGTTGGGTCATCTGCTGGCGAGCGCGGAACCGGAGACGCGGCTCGTCCTCGCGAGCCGCTCGGCGGAGCGCGCCACCCGCTTCGCGAACCTGACCAAGCTGGCGGCCGCCAACCTCGGCCGGATACGCGAGGTCGAGGCGGTGGCCATGGACATGGCCGACGTGGACCGCACCGCGGAGCAACTGCGGCGCATCCGGCCGACGATCATCTTCATGGGCGCCTCCATCCAGGCCGCCCGCGCCATCATGGACCTGCCCGAGGAACTGTTCCGACGACTCGACGAGGCACAGCTCGGCCCCTGGTTGCCGATGCACCTCACGCTCGTGCACGAGCTGATGCAGGCGGTGCGCCTCGCGGAGTCGCGGGCCGTCGTCGTCAACGGCGCCTACCCCGACGCGGTCGGCCCCGCCCTCGCGGCCCTCGACCTGGCGCCCGACGTCGGGATCGGCAACATCGGCAACATCGTGCCCGGCATCACCTGGGCGGCCGCCGAGGAACTGGGCGCCTCCCCGGCCGAGGTCGAGGTGAAGGCCGTGGGGCACCACTACTTCAGCCACCACGTGCACCGGTTCGGCGAGGCCCGCGGCATCCCGCACCTGCTCGACGTCCGTGTCGCGGGTGCCCCGGCCACGGTCGACGCCGACGCGGCGTACGCCCGGCTGGCCGGCGGCCTGCGGCGCCAGGGCGGCAAGGAGGGCCAGCAGCTGACGGCCACCTCCGCCGCGCGCCTCCTGCTCGCACTGCTGTCCCGCACGGAACAGTCCCTGCACGCGCCCGCCCCCGGCGGCATGACCGGCGGCTACCCGGTCCGGGTCTCGCGCGAGGGCGTGCGGCTCGACCTGCCGCCCGGCACCACCCCCGCGGCGGCCGAGGCCGTCAACCGGCGCTGCCAGCTCCTGGACGGGATCGAGCGCGTGGCCGCCAACGGCACGGTCCAGTTCACCGAGGAACGCATGGCGGTGATGCGGGAGATGCTGGGCTACCACTGCACCGAGCTGAAGGTCGCCGACGCCCGTTCCGCGGCGACCGAACTCGCCGGGCGCTACGACGCCTTCCTGCGCCGGCACGGACTGGGCGCATGACCGCGCACACCGTGCTCTTCGACCTCGACGGCGTGCTCGTGGACAGCCAGGACGCCGAGGTGCTGGCCCTGCTGGAGTTCGCCCGGACCGTGCACGCCCGGGTCCCGGCCGAGGGCTTCGCCGAGCGGGTCGCGGGCCGCCGGATGAGCGAGTCGGTCGCCATCATCGGGCAGTACACGGACACCCCGCTGCCGGACGACGCGGTGGAACGGGTCCGGGAGATCGCCGAGCGGTATCTGGCGACCCGGTTGCGCGCCACCCCGGGGATGGCGGCGGCCCTGCGGGAGATCACGGCACCCGTGTACGTGGTGTCGAACTCGCCCCTCGGCATGATCGAGGACCGCCTGCGCCGCACCGGCCTCGCCGGCTTCTTCACCGGCCCGCACTTCTCGGCGTACGAACTGGGCACGTGGAAGCCGGACCCCGGCCTCTACCGGCAGGCGGTACGGGCGCTGGGGGCGGACCCGGAGACCGTCGTCGCGGTCGAGGACAGCGAGGTCGGCGTGCGCTCCGCCCACGACGCGGGCCTGCGCGTCCACTGGTACCGGCCGGACCGGCCGCAGGAGAGCCGGGGCTCGGGGCGCGTCCGGGTGTTCGGGGACATGAGCGCACTGCCCGCCCTGCTCGCCGCCCGGGTGTGACCGGGCCGCCCGCGCCGCAACCGACCGCGCGTGATCCGCGTCCCCTGTTTCCGTGGTTCGAACGGCACGGGGGCGGACGGAAGAGGCGGCAAGGTGGGGAACGGGTTCATCGGCGTCATCGTGTGCGGAGCGGTCGCGGTGCTGCTCCTGGCGGTCGGAGCGCGCGACGGAGCGCTGGTCTGGCGGCTGCGGCGGCACGGCATACGCACCTGGGGCGTCGTGGTGGACAACGTACGGGTGGAACGGCGTGACGCGGCCCCTTCGTGGGCCCCGGTCATCGCCTTCGCCGACCTGCGCGGCCACCGGGTGGAGTTCACCACCCGGATGCGCGGCGGCGGCATGGGACTGGCGACCGGCCGCCGGGTGCCGGTGGTGTACCTGGCACACGACCCGCAGGGCGCGCGGGTGTCCATGTGGCGGCACACGGTCGGCCCGGTCGTGTTCGTCCTGCTGGCGGGCCTGGTCTTCGCGGGCACCGCGGTGCTGATCGCCGTGACGGCGTGAGCGGGCCGCGGCCCGTCGCGGCTCAGGCGGCGGCCGCCGGGACGGTGAGCCGCCCGTCGTGGACCTCGGCGATCCGGTCGGCCGCGCCGAGGTGGGTGCGGTCGTGGGTGACCAGGACGGTGGCGGTCGGCTGCCGACGGGTGAGCCGGGCCAGCAGGGCGACGACGGCGGCGCCGCGCTCGTGGTCCAGGGCGCTGGTGGGCTCGTCGACCAGCAGGACGGTGGGCTCGTTCATCAGGGCCCGGGCGATGTTGACGCGCTGGCGCTGGCCGCCGGAGAGCTGGTGCGGACGGCGGCCCGCCTGGCCGGCCAGGCCGACCGCGTCGAGGAGTTCCATGGCCCGGCCGCGGGCCCCGGCGGGGGAGCGGCCGTCGAGGTGCGCCATCACCTGGAGCTGCTCGACGGCGGTGAGGGAGGGCAGCAGATGGGGCTGCTGGAAGACGATGCCGATGGTGCGGCGGCGCAGCTCGGTCAGCTCTCCCCGGCTCAGACCGGTGGTGCGGGTGCCGTCGACGGTGACGGTGCCTGCGTCCGGCGTGACCAGGGTGGCGGCGACGGCCAGGAGGCTGGACTTCCCGGAGCCGGAGGGCCCGACCACGGCGGTCAGGCTGCCCCGGGGCACCTCCAGGCTGACCCGGTCGAGGGCGGTGAGGCGGGTGTCGCCGTCCGGGTAGGTGAGGGTGACATCGGTCAGGTGCAGGCTCATCGGGCGCTCCCCAGGGCGGTCAGCGGGTCGACGGAGGTGATGCGGCGGACGGACAGGACGGCTCCGAGGGCACCGAGGACGATCGTCACCGCGGCCGGCGTCAGGACGGTGCCGGGGGTGAGGACGAACGGCACGGTCCCGACGACCAGGGCGCCCACGCAGGCGGCGGCGCCGGTGCCGATCAGGGTGCCGCCGGCCAGCAGGACGACGGCCTGGCCGAGGGCGTCCCGCAGCAGCCCGGCGGTGGAGGCGCCCAGCGCCTTCAGAACGGCGACGTCGCCGCTGCGCTGAATGGTCCACACGGTGAAGAAGGCCCCGACGACCAGCGCGGAGATGGCGAACAGGAAGCCGCGCATCAACTGAAGGGAGCCGTTCTCCGAGGTGTAGGAGCCGATCGCGGACAGCGAGTCGCCGAGGGCGACGGTCCTGGTGCCGGCCTGCCGGTCGGTGGCCGCGAGCGCGGCCTTCGAGGTGGTGGTCAGGGCGATGACGGTGGCGGCCGGGCGTTGCCCGCCGCCGGTGGGCGGCGCCGCCTTCCGCCAGACGCCGAGGCCGGTCCAGATCACCGGGGTGTGGCTGAAGAAGGCGTCGCCCCGCACCGCGGCCACCGTCAGCCGCCGCCCGGCCAGGGTGACGGAGCCGCCGGCCGCCACCCCCAGGTCGTCGGCGGCCGCGGTGGACAGCACCACCGTGCGGTCGCCGATCGCGTCGCCGTCCGGGGCGAGGCGGGAGCCCGGGCGGACGCCGAAGGCGGAGACCGCGGCGCTCCTGTCCCCGGCGGTGGCCCGGGTGGTGGTGATCCCCAGCGGCTCGGCGCTCTCGACACCGGGGGCCGCCGACCACCGCCGCCACTGCGCCCCGGTGACAACGGAGTCGGTGAACGACAGGTCCCGGCCGCCGGCGGGGGCCTGGAAGACGATCTCGGTGGCGGGCAGTCCCGTGATCGCCGAGACGTTCTGCCGGCCCAGTCCGGCGGTCAGTCCGGACAGCAGCCCGACCAGCAGGGTGATCAGCACGATGACGGTTCCCGTCAGGGCGAACCGCCCCTTGGCGAACTTCAGGTCTCTCCAGGCGACGAACACGGCCCTGCCTGTCCTGTGTGGTGGTGGACATCGGTACGTCTCCACCGTCGCCGCCGGACCCCCGCGGGCGCGTCCCCCGCCGGACGGCACTTCCCGGGCCGAAGGCCGCCACCCGGCTTCCAACTTTCGATGGAGGCCCCGGACCCGGAGCTTCCGTAGCCTGGAGGCACTGTGAACGCCGCCGCCCCCGCCCCGACCCCGACCACCCGCGCCCTGTCCTGGTGCCTGCACCTGCTCGTCGTCGGCCTGCTCGCCCTGGCCGCCGCACGCGCCGTGACCGACGGCCGGCCGCACACCGGGGCGGTCGTCGCCGCCTCGGCCGTGTGCGCCGCGGTGTACGCGGCCGGGCCGCTCCTGCCGGGCGTGCGCCGGTCCCGGCGGGCCGCCTCCCTGTGGCTCGCCGCGGTGGGCGCCGGATGGCTGGCGCTGCTGGTCCTGTCCGCGGACGCGGTATGGGTGGCGTTCCCGCTGTACTTCCTCCAGCTCCACCTGCTGCCGCGCCGCGCCGGGCTCGCCGCCGTGGCGGCCACCGCGGCGGCCGCCGTCGCCGGCTTCGCGGCCCACCAGGGCTCCTTCGGCGCGGCCATGGTGATCGGACCCGCGCTGGGCGCCGCCGTCGCGGTCGCCGTGGTGTGGGGGTACCAGGCGCTCTACCGCGAGAGCGAACGGCGCAGGCGCCTGATCGAGGAGCTGACCGCCACCCGCGCCGACCTGGCCCGGGCCGAGCACACCGCGGGGGTGCTCGCCGAACGCGAGCGCCTGGCCCGCGAGATCCACGACACTCTCGCGCAGGGACTGTCGAGCATCCAGTTGCTGCTGCGCGCCGCCGAACGCGCCCTGCCCGCCCGGCCCGTGGTCGCCGCCGGGCACGTGGCGGCGGCGAGGCAGGCCGCGGTGGACAACCTCGCCGAGGCCCGCCGCTTCGTCGCCGCCCTCACCCCGCCCGCCCTGGACGGCACCACCCTGGCCGACGCGCTGGCACGCCTGTGCGCCACCACCAGCGCCCACCACCGGATCACCGCCCGCTTCCGGCTCGACGGCCACCCCGTCCCACTGGCCACCGCCCACGAGGTCGCCCTGCTGCGGGTCGCCCAGTCCGCCCTCGCCAACACCGTCCGCCACGCCGACGCCACCAGCGCCGAAGTCACCCTCGGCTACGGCACGGACCACATCGCCCTCGGCGTCGCCGACGACGGCACCGGCTTCGACCCCGGCCGGCCGCCCGCGCCCGACCCCGACGGCGGCGGCTTCGGGCTGGCGGCCATGCGGGCCCGCATGCACGCCCTCGGCGGCACCCTGGCCGTCGAATCGGCCCTTGGCCGGGGCACCTCGCTGACCGCCCGGCTCCCTCTCGACCCGCCCGCCGACACCACCCCCGAGGCCCGACCGTGACCGACGACACGCCCATCCGCCTCCTGCTGGCCGACGACCATCCCGTGGTCCGGGCCGGACTGCGCGCCGTGCTGGAGACCGAGCCCGGCCTCGTCGTCGTGGCCGAAGCCGCCACCGCGGAGGACGCCGTCGCCCGTGCCGCCATGGGCGACGTCGACGTGGTGCTCATGGACCTCCAGTTCGGCGGGGGCATGGGGGGCGCGCAGGCCACCGCCCTGATCACCGCCCGGCCCGGCGCGCCCCGCGTCGTGGTCGTCACCACGTACGACTCCGACGCCGACACCCTGCCCGCCATCGAGGCCGGCGCCACCGGCTACCTCCTCAAGGACGCGGACCCCGAGGACCTGGCCGCCGCCGTGCGCACCGCCGCCGCGGGCCGCACCACCCTCGCCCCCACCGTCGCCGAGCGGCTCGTGAACCGGCTGCGCGCCCCCGGCACCGCCCTGACCCGGCGCGAGACCGAGGTCCTCGCCCTGGTCGCCGACGGCCTGTCCAACCAGGCCGTCGCCCGGCGCCTCCACCTCACCGAGGGCACCGTCAAGTCCCACCTCGCCCGCGTCTACGCCAAACTCGGCGTCGAATCGCGCACCGCCGCGGTCGCCACCGCCACCGACCTGGGCCTCATCCGCCGCTGACCGGCCGCGGCGCACAGCACCTCGACCGCGCCGCACCGGCCTTCCGGGGGCGAGCGCCGCCGAGGGGGTGGCGCGAGCCGGTCCGGTCGTATGGGAATCTTTGATGTTCCTGGGGGCGGGTGCGGGATCGTGAACGAGGGGGCGGGGCGCGTGGGGCACGGCGAGCGGCAGACGCTTGCGCGCGGAGCGCGGCTGTACAAGGCGGCGCAGGCGGTCGCCGGTGACCACGCCAGTGCGGTCGAGGCGGTGCGGGCGGCGCTGAAACCGATGCACGACGCGGCCGTCAAACGGGAGCTGGACGCCATCCCCGTCGCCCGGCTCCAGGACGTCACCGAGGGCCGCCTGCGGCTGGGCAACGTCGACAAGAGCGGCCTGGGCACGGTCGGCCAGGTCCTCGAAGCGGGCCCCTACCGGCTGCGGCAGATACCCGGCGTCGGACAGCGCACCGTCGACCAGATGCTCGCCGCCGCCCGGCGGCTGTCCGAGGCCGTGCACGAGACGGTGGCGGTCCGGATCGACGTCGACCGGCCGGACCCCGCCACCACCGCGCTCGTCGAGGCCCTGCACGTCCTGGTGGCGGCGGGCCCCGAGGCCCGGCGCGCGGTGGACGAGGCCGCGGCCCTGTCCCAGCGGCTCGGCCCGCTGCTGACCGAGGCCGGGCCCGCCGCCGGACGGCTCAGGATGCTGCTGGCCGGGCGGGCGAAGAGGGCGCGCGCCCTGACGGCACTCGCCGGCGTCCGCGCGCTGGTGGACGAGGCGGACCGGGCCGGCCTGCCCGAGTCGCTGGCCCAGACCTCGGTGGACCTGCTGCGCGGAACGCCGTCCGACGTCGCGGCCTGGGCGGACTTCGAGCTCCGCTCCGCCGAGTACCACGGCCTGCTCGCCGAGATCACCGGGCGGCTGCCGGACGCGGCCGCCGCCGAGGGCTTCCTGCCGGAGGAGATCGCCGAGCGGGTGCGCGCCCAACGGCTCGACGACACCCACCGCCGGGTCTCCCTGCGCGGTTACCAGGCCTTCGGCGCGCGCTTCGTCCTCGCGCAGCGCAAGGTGCTGCTCGGCGACGAGATGGGCCTCGGCAAGACCATCCAGGCGATCGCCGTACTGGCGCACCTGGCGGCCGAGGGACAGACCCACTTCATGGTCGTCTGCCCGGCGAGCGTCCTCGTCAACTGGACCCGCGAGATCGAGGCCCGCAGCGCACTGCGGGTCACCGTGCTCCACGGCCCCGACCGGCACGACGCGTTCGCCGACTGGCGGGAGCGCGGCGGGGCCGGGGTGACCACCTTCGACGCGCTGCGCGGCTTCCCGGTCCCGGGCGGCGGGGAGGTCGGGCTGCTCGTCGTCGACGAGGCGCACAGCGTGAAGAACCCGGGCGCCAAGCGGTCCCAGGCTGTGGCCCGGTGGGCGGAGCTGTGCGAGCGCGCGCTGTTCATGAGCGGGACCCCGATGGAGAACCGGGTCGTCGAGTTCCGCAACCTGGTCGGCATGCTGCACCGCGGCATAGCGGACTCCCTGGGCGAGGGCGACGCGCCGGCCGGGTCGGTGGCCTTCCGCGAGGCCGTCGCCCCGGTGTATCTGCGGCGCAACCAGGTGGACGTCCTCACCGAACTGCCGAGCCTCCAGCAGAGCGACGAATGGGAGGAGCTGAGCGCGTCCGACGAGGAGGAGTACCGCGAGGCCGTCCGCGCCGGCAACTTCATGGCGATGCGCCGGGCCGCCTATATGCGGCCCGAGGGCTCGGCCAAGCTGGACCGGCTGCGCGAGATCGTCCGCGAGGCCGGCGAGAACGGGCAGAAGACCGTCGTCTTCTCCAACTTCAAGGACGTGCTGGCCGTGGTCCGGGACCGACTCGCCCCCGGCACCGAGGTGTTCGGCCCGCTCACCGGAAGCGTCCCGGCCGGGCGGCGGCAGCAGCTGGTCGACGACTTCTCGGCCGCCACGGGCCCCGCGGTGCTGCTGGCGCAGATCCAGGCGGCCGGCGTCGGCCTCAACATGCAGGCCGCCTCCGTCGTCGTCATCTGCGAACCGCAGATCAAGCCGACCATCGAGCACCAGGCGGTGGCCCGCGCCCACCGGATGGGCCAGGTCCGGCCGGTCCGGGTGTACCGCCTGCTCGCCACCGGGGGCGTGGACGAACGCCTGGTGAGGCTGCTGGAGGCGAAGACCCGCCTGTTCGACGCCTACGCGCGCCGCAGCGCCGTCGCCGAGGCCACGGCCGACGCGGTCGACGTCTCGGACACCGAGCTGGCCCGCCGCATCGTCGAGGAGGAGCAGGCACGCCTCGGCGTGGCGGACGACCGCCCGCTGCAACCGAGCGAGTGACGCGGCGCGGCGCGCACGGCCGGGCCGGACCGTGCGCCGCCGGGTGCCCGGACTCGGCGCTGTCGCCGCCCCGGCCGTCCACGAGCCGTGGAAGCCGCCCGGCGAGGTCCGGGCCGCGCTGGACCACCCCGTCCCGGTGGGCGGCCTGGCCGAGGGACCGGACCGCTGCCACCGGGCCCGCGGCCGG
The DNA here is from genome assembly GCF_013423905.1 of Streptomyces sp. NEAU-sy36. Lineage (NCBI taxonomy): Bacteria > Bacillati > Actinomycetota > Actinomycetes > Kitasatosporales > Streptomycetaceae > Streptomyces > Streptomyces sp. NEAU-sy36. Next base: position 5,478,897 of record NZ_CP058977.1, on the reverse strand, counting down.
GTAGGGAATCCCGTCCCGCCGGGCGGGCTCACCGGTCGGGGTCGGCAGGCACGTCGACGTGGCGCACCCCGGCATGCCGGGGCCGGGGAAGGCGCCGGGCACGCGGTGGCCGGGATACCGCCGGGGCAGAGGACGATGGCCCCCTTACCGGTGTCTTCGGCCCGCGCACCGCCATGATCGGTCGGCCCGGTCCCGCCGGGGCATGACCGGCGCCGGGGTGCGCTACTCGGCGGCAGGCTCCGTGCGGCGGCCGCGGCGCGCCGCCATCACCGCGTAGACGAGCACGCCGACGAAGAGGAACAGCGCGCCCTGGTACACCGCCGCGTAGCCGGCGCCCGCCATCAGCCAGATCGAGAAGACGGCCGCGACCGCGGTGATCACCGAGTCCCGCACCAGCCGCCCCCGGTCCACCGACGCGGCCCGGCCGGAGACGAGGTGGAACAGCTGCGCGGCGGTGGCCAGCAGGTACGGCACCGTCGCCGTGAAGGTGGTGACGAGGACCAGCACCTCGAAGACCTTGCCGGAGCCGGACAGGTAGTTGTACGCGGTGAGCAGGGAGGCGAGGACCACGGTGACGCCGACGCCGACCGTCGGCACGCCCCGGCGGCGCCGGGTGAACGCGGCCGGGAAGAGCCCGTCGCGCGCGGCGGCGTACGGGGTCTGGGCGCTGAGCAGGGTCCAGCCGTTCAGGCAGCCGATCATCGACACCAGCGCGGCGAGCGCCACGGCCCAGCCGCTCCAGCTGCCGCCGAACATCGCGTTCACGGCGTCCGAGAACGGCGCGGTGGAGTGGACCAGGCGGTCGTGGGCGACCGTCCCGAACACGGACAGCGTGCCCAGCAGGTAGACCAGCGCGGCGCCCGCGGTGCCGATGACGGTGGCGCGGCCCACGTTGCGGCGGGCGTCCTTGACCTCACCGGCGCTGACCGCCGCGGACTCCACCCCGAGGTAGGAGAAGAGCAGCAGCGCGGCGGAGGCGGACACCGCGCCGATCGCGCCGTGGCCGCTGGAGTTGAACGGCCCGAGCCGGGAGGGATCGAAGAAGAACAGCCCGCCGATCGCGACGAGCAGCAGCGGCACGAACTTCAGCACCGTGGAGACCACCTGCACCGCGCCCACGTAGCGGGTGCCCGCGAAGTTGGCGAGCGCCGGCAGCCACTGGATCACCAGCGCGGCCAGACACGCGGTCCAGCGGTGGCCGCCGACCGGGATCAGCACGTCCAGGTAGCCGACGGCGGCGACGGCGAGCGCGGCGTTCGACACCCAGGTGGTGATCCAGTACGACCAGGCCGCGAGGAAGCCCGCGAAGTCGCCGAACGCCCCGCGCGCGTAGACGTAGGGACCGCCGGTGCGGGGGTCGCGCGCGGCGAGCCGGCCGAAGACCAGGGCGAGGGCGATGGCGCCCACGGTGAGCACGCCGAAGGCCACCAGGCTGACCGTGCCGTAGGGGGCGATGGAGGCGGGGAGCAGGAAGATGCCGCCGCCGATGATGTTGCCCATGACCAGGGCGGTGGCCACCGGGAGCCCGAACCGGCGGGCGTGCCGACTGGAACCGCCGTGAGGGTCCTCGACGGCGACCGCGGGGTTCTCCGAGGGGGCCGGAGCCGGCGGGGATGCGGTTCCGGTGACGTGCATGGGTGGTGCGCCTCTCATCAAGCCGATGCCCCGGGATCGCCGGGACCCGGCCATGGTCCGTGATGCCCGCACCTGCCGCAAAATCGCCGTTTCTTGTACCGTCCGGGACGCCCGCTCACGGAAAAAACTGAGGTCGGGGCCCCCGTGCGCCGTGATATCTCCGGTGCTCCCGAACGATCGAGCTGCGATGATCCGCTGGTATGAGAACCGAGGAGTCCGTTCGGCCGGAGGAGCGCGTGCTCCTGGTGGAGTCCCGCGCCGCCGACGCCGCGCTCGCCGCGTTCGGCGCCTGCCTGCCGCCGCGCGCCGCCGGCGAGGAGGTCGTCTTCCTGTCGCACGGCTACGCGGACGTGCCCCTGGGGCGACGGTACGACTGCTGCTTTCCGGCGGACGACGAGGGCGCCGTCACCTGGGTCACGGTCACCGTCGTCGCGGTGACCCAGCAGTTCGGCCGCCCCTTCGACGGCATTCCGCACGGCTGGCGGACGCTGGCCCTGCTGCGGTTCGAACCCGAGGTGCCCGCCGTGGTCCGCGCCCTGCCCCGGGCGTCCGTCTGGTGCGAGCACCCGGTCACCCTGCTCGTGGGGGACCGGGACGCCTGGGCGGCGCGCCGACGGGAGTACGGCGGGTTCGGCCACGTGCTGCGCCGGTGGACGGAGCACCGGCGCACGGACGCCGGCCGCCTGGCGCGGCGGGCCGAGGTGCCCGAGGCGTGGGTGCGGGGGGTGCTGCGCGGCGGGCCGCCCATGGACGTCCTGCTCCGGCGGCTGGCCCCGGTGCTCGGGCTGCGCACGCCGGACGTCTTCGCGCTCGCCGGCCGGACGTCCCCGTACGATCCGCCGCCCTCCGGAGCCCGCGCCGGGGCGTGGGTGCCGGAACTGGTGCGGCACGCCGTGGTGCTCCCGCCCGAGGGGCTGGGCGAGCTCCGCCGGTTCGTCGCCGGCCTGCGCCCGGTGTACCCCGGGGCCGCCGACGCCCCCGGGGAACCGGACCACGACGCGGCCGACGGCCCCGGCCCCCTCCTGATGCGCCTCGCCCGCGCGCGCAACCTCGGCCCCGCGGCCACGGCCAAGACGCTGGCGGTGCTGACCGGGCGCCACTGGTCGGCCGCCACGTACCACGCGCTCGCCCGGGGCGGCAGGGAGGTCACCGGCGACCTGCTGGCCGACTTCGCCGCCGTGTTCGGGATCCCGGCCGCGGATCTGGCCGTGCTCGTCGGTGCCGGGCCGTGCGCCGCGCCACCCCCCGACCCGGCGGTGACCGGGGCCGCCGAGCTGATCCACGACGTCCGCGCGCTGACCGCCGACCAGCTGCGCCGGGCGGTCTCCTTCGCCCGGTCGCTGCGGGAACGGTCCTGACGCGGGGACCGGTCCTGACGCGGGGAACGGTCGCGGCCGGGGGACGGCCGCCGCGCGGGGCACGCGTGGCCGCGCCGCCCAAGGCGCTTGGCCGCGCGGGCGGTTGGGCGGACCGGCGCCGGCGGCCCCGGTCCGCGACCGCCTCGGGTCTCTTCGGTGGAAACCCCCTTGACGCCGTGCCCACCGGGATCGACACTCCTGGGAGGGAATCCTAGTGAACAGGTAGGGAATCATGGCGCGCCTCGAAGCGGTCGCCGGCCGAGCGGGCCGCACGCCGCCGCGCACCCCGCTGCTCACCTCCCGCCGGCACATCGACCTGCTGCGCGTCTGCAGCGCCATCGGCGTCCGGCGCTGAACCCGGGCCGGGTCCGCGGACCCGGGGCCCGCGCCGCACCAAGCCTCCCGGCGGCTTCCGCCGCCACCCCTCCGACGGCCACCGCCGACGCGCCCCTCGCACGCCCACGACCCGGGGAGACGCATGACCATCACTCCGCTCGCCGCCGTCCCGCCCGCCCACCGCGCTGCCGCGCCCCTGTTCCGGGGCAGGCTCGGCCGGGACGCGCGCAGCGGCCACTACGCCGTGGCCCACCGCTACCGGCTCCACCTGTCCACCGCCTGTCCCGCCGGACTCCGCCTCGCCGTCGGCCACACCCTGCTCGGCCTGGACGACAGCTGTCCGGTCACCTTCCTGCCCGCGCTCCCGGACGGCGCCGGCGGCGGCCACACCGTGCTGCGCCCGCTGTACGAGGCCGGCGCCCACCACTACACCGGCCCGGCGCTCGCCCCCGTGCTGAGCGACGACTGGTCCGGCCGGATCGTCAGCAACCACGCCCCCGACATCCTGCGCGACCTGGACCGCTTCCCGCGTTCCGGCCACGGCCCGCTGTTCCCGGCCGGCCTGGAGTCCGTGATCGAGGCCGTCGAGCGGATGTGCGCCGAGGGCATCGAGGACGCCGCCCAGCGCGCCGGTTCGGCCGGCGCCGAGCCGGCCGGGCGGGCAGCCGCGCTGGACGTGCTGCTGGACACCCTCGGCCGCCTGGAACGGCGGCTGGCGGGGGAGGAGTACCTCGCCGACGGCCGGCTCACCGCCGCCGACATCGAGCTGTGGGTGTCGCTGGTACGGCTCGACACGGTGCACCGCTGCCACCTCGACGCCCACGCCGTGCAGCGCATCGCCGAGCACCGGGCCCTGTGGGCCTACGCCCGCCGGCTCACCGCCCACCCCGCCTTCGGGCGCCACCTCGACCTCGACGGCATCGCCCGCCGCCACCAGGACGGCTGCCGGGGCCTGGAGGCCGCCGGAGCCGCTGTCCAGATCCTGGACTGGGCGGCCCACGCCACCGGCTCATCGGACACTCCCCGCAGGTGAGAGGGGCCCGGCTCCGTCCAACTGACGGACAGCCGTTGACATTCGCGGCGCCGGCTGCCTTACTTGCGGCTCAAGTACGGTCATGAGCGTCAGCGCCAAGCCCTGGCTCGCTGACCGGCAACCCTCGCGACGCGGTGGGGTGCCCCAGGTGACGACCGGACCGGACGACGACTTCGGTAAGCGCGGAGGCCCCACGGGGCCGTGACAGTGACAGGTGACGCCATGTACGCAGCCGGCAGGACGGCCCCGAGCCGCCCCCTCGGCTGCGTACCGCCGTGCGCCGCGCTGGTCGCCGACCGCGCCGTCGATCTGCTCCGCGTCAGCAGCGCGCTGTGTACCGCGCCGGCCGCCACCGGCCGCCGGGGCTGACCCACACCTTCCGCCCCGGCGGCCGCGGGCACCGCTCGCCGCCTTCTTCCGGATCAACTCCGTTCCCCCTCCCGTGCGTTGCGACGCCTTCGCCGCGGGCCCGTGCACCTTCGGCGGGCCGCGTCCGGCCCGTCGCACCCGGGACGTCCCGTCCTTCGCCGGAGCCCGCCATGAGTCGACCCCCTGGCGCCGCCGTCTCCCTCGCCGAGGCGCCGCCCGCCCAGTCCCCGCCGACACCCCCGGCCGCACAGCGCGTCCAGCCGCTGCGCCGGCCCGGCAGGTGGATCGCCACCGCCGTGGTCCTGGTGCTCGTCGCCCAGATCGCGCACGGCCTGGCCACCAACCCCTTCTACCAGTGGGACCGCTTCCGCTACTGGTTCCTGCGGCCCACCGTCCTCGACGGACTCCTCGTCACCCTCGAAGTCGCCGCCCTCAGCGCCGTGTCGGGGCTGCTCGGCGGCGTGCTGCTGGCCCTCGCGCGGCAGTCCGGCAGCCCGGTGCTGCGCGCGGTGGGCTGGACCTACACCTGGCTGTTCCGCTCGGTGCCGCTGATCGTCGTACTGATCTTCCTCTACAACTTCTCCGCCCTGTACAAGACGCTGAGCCTCGGCATCCCCTTCGGACCCGCCTTCGTCACCTTCGACGAGTCCAGGCTCGCCACCGACATGACGGTCGCCGTCATCGGGCTCAGCCTCAACGAGGCGGCGTACGCGGCCGAGGTGGTGCGCGGCGGGCTGCTCTCCGTCGACCAGGGCCAGCACGAGGCGGCCGCCGCGCTCGGCCTGCCCAAGGGCTACCAGTTCACCCGGATCGTCCTGCCGCAGGCCCTGCGCTCCATCGTGCCCAACTACGTCAACCAGCTGATCGGCCTGGTCAAGAGCACGTCCCTGGTGTTCTACGTGTCCCTGCTCGACCTGTTCGGCTCGGTGCAGACCATGGGCAGCACCTACCCGGGCGACGTCGTGCCGCTGCTCCTCGTCGCCACCGTCTGGTACCTGATCCTGACCAGCGCCGTGTCCGTCGTCCAGTACTACGTGGAGCGGTACTTCGCCCGGGGCGCCACCCGCGCCCTGCCGCCGACCCCGTCGCAGAAGGCACGCGCCGCCCTCGCCGGATTCCGGGCCCGGCTGCGCAAGGAGGCCGCCGTATGACCTCCACCGCCACCCCGCCCACGGTCCCGGCCGCGCTGGAGGTGCACGACGTCCACAAGTGGTACGGCACCCACCGCGTCCTCGACGGCATCGACCTGACCGTGCGCCCCGGCGAGGTCACCGTCGTCATCGGGCCCTCGGGATCGGGCAAGTCCACGCTGCTCAGGGTGATCAACCACCTGGAGAAGCCCGACATCGGCCAGGTCAGCGTCGGCGGCGAACTCATCGGCGTCCGGCGCGTGGGCGGGCGGCTGAGGGAACTCGGCGAGCGCGCCGTCCTCGCCCAGCGCGGCCGGATCGGATTCGTCTTCCAGAACTTCAACCTCTTCCCGCATCTGACCGTCCTCGACAACGTGGCCGCCGCCCCGGTCGCCACCGGCCGCCTCGGCAGGCCCGAAGCCCGGGAACTCGCCCGGGAGTTGCTCACCCGGGTCGGCCTCGGCGACCGCACCGGCGCCTACCCGCGCACGCTGTCCGGCGGCCAGCAGCAGCGGGTCGCCATCGCACGCGCCCTGGCCCTGCGCCCCGGCATCATCCTCTTCGACGAGCCCACCTCCGCGCTCGACCCGGAACTCGTCGGCGAGGTCCTCTCCGTCATCAAGGACCTCGCCACCAGCGGCACCACCCTGGTGATCGTCACCCACGAGATCGGCTTCGCCCGCGAGATCGCCGACCGGATCGTGTTCATCGACGCCGGCCGGATCGTCGAACAGGGCCCGCCCGCCCAGGTGTTGGACAACCCCCGGCACGAACGCACCCGCGACTTCCTCGCCCGGGTCCTGTGACCCCCGCCCACGACCGACGCACCAGCGAACGACAAGGACCGCCATGCCCAGCCACCCCTCCCGACGCCGTCTGACCCGCGCCCTGTCCGCGGCCACCGCGGTCGCCTCCCTCGCCGGCACCCTCGCCGCCTGCGGCGGCAACAGCGAGGCGGCCACCACGACCGACGCGGCCGGCACGGTCACCGTGGGCCGGGTCTCCAACGGAGCAGCCAAGCCGACCGAGTTGAAGGTCTCCGAGGTCAAGTCCCTCAACGCCGAACTGCCCGCGGCCGTCCTCAGGAGCGGCACCCTGAGGATCGCCGTGGGCGCGCTGCCCGACGGCTTCCCGCCGCTCGCCTACATCGGCGGCGACCAGAAGACCCTCACCGGCGCCGAGCCCGACTTCGGCCGACTGGTCGCCGCGGTCCTCGGACTCAAGCCCCAGCTCTCCAACGCCACTTGGGAGAACATGTTCGTCGGCATCGACAGCGGCAAGGCCGACGTCGGCTTCGCCAACATCACCGACACCGAGGAGCGCAAGAAGAAGTACGACTTCGCCTCCTACCGCAAGGACAACGTGGGCTTCGAGGTGCTGAAGAAGAGCACCTGGAACTTCGACGGCGACTACGAGAACCTCGCCGGGAAGACCGTGGCCGTGGACAGCGGCACCAACCAGGAGAGGATCCTCCTGGAGTGGCAGAGCAAGCTGAAGGCCCAGGGCAAGACGCTCACGGTCAAGCGCTACGCCGGCAAGAACGCCACCTATCTGGCGCTGACCGGCGGCAGGATCGACGCCTACTTCGCCGCCAACCCCGGCGTCGCCTACCACGTCACCCGCACCGCCGCCTCACCCGACCCCACCCGCAGCGCGGGCACCTACTCCGGTGCGGGCGCGAGCCTCCAGGGGCTGATCGCCGCCACCACCAAGAAGAACAGCGGCCTGGCCAAGCCCATCGCGGACGCCGTCAACCACCTGATCAGGAGCGGGCAGTACGCCAAGTGGCTGGCCGCCTACAACCTCTCCGACGAGGCCGTCGCCAAGTCCGAGGTCAACCCGCCCGGCCTGCCGCTCAGCGACTCCTGACGGCGGACGGAAAAATACCGGCCCGCGGCCGCGGACGCGGGAACACCCGGCGGGAGCGGGACGTTGTGACTCATGACGAGATGTGCGAAGGGGCCGCGCAGGCGGCCCGCCGAGCCCGGTGGACGGAGGTGGCGGACATGAGCGAGGACCCGAGGCGCGTCCCGTGCGTCCGCGTACTGCGCACCGCCCGCTCCGCCGTGCTGCACTCCCGGCCCCACATAGACCTGCTGCGCGTGGCCGGCGCGCTCTGTCGCCCCTGACACCCCTTTCCCCGGTCACTCCCCGGTTTCTCCGGGCACGCCGGCGGTGCGGATCTCCCGCACCGCCGCGCCCCTCGCCGTACCCCGACACCGGTGCGTCCGGCACACCCTCGTACGGACACCCAGGAAGGCCACCGACCCGTGTCCTCTGCACCCGACTCGTACAACCCCGACCACCTCCATCTCGCCGTCGCCCTGGAGGGCACCGGCTGGCATCCCGCCTCCTGGCGCGAGCCGGTCGCCCGGCCCGGGGAACTGTTCACCGCCGGATACTGGGCCGACCAGGTCGCCGAGGCCGAGCGCGCGCTGCTCGACTTCGTGACCTTCGAGGACGGCCTCGGCCCGCAGTCCTCGCGCCCGCTGGAGCCCGACGACCGCACCGACCAGGTCCGCGGCCGGCTCGACGCGGTCCTCGTCGCCTCCCGCGTCGCCCCGCTCACCCGGCACATCGGCCTGGTCCCGACCGTGGTGGCCACGCACACCGAGCCGTTCCACATCTCCAAGGCGATCGCCACCCTCGACTACGTCAGCACCGGCCGCGCGGGACTGCGGGTGCGGATCAGCGCACGGCCCGACGAGGCCGACCACTTCGGCCGCCGCACCATCGGCCGTGTCGAGGCCCCCGACAGCCCGGACGCCCAGGAGCTGCTCGGCGACCTGCTGGACGAGGCGGCCGACCATGTGGAGGTCGTGCGCCGGCTCTGGGACAGCTGGGAGGACGACGCCGAGATCCGCGACCGGGCGACGGGCCGCTTCATCGACCGGGACAAGCTGCACTACATCGACTTCGAGGGCCGCTTCTTCAGCGTCAAGGGTCCCTCCATCACGCCCCGCCCGCCCCAGGGGCAGCCGCTGGTCACCGCCCTCGGCCACCGCACCCTGCCGTACCGGCTGATCGCCCGCCAGGCCGACCTCGGGTACGTCACTCCGCGCGACGCGGCGCACGCCCGGGCGGTCGTCGCCGAGATCCGCGCCGAGCAGCAGGCGGCCGGCCGGGCGGGGGAGACCCTGCACCTGTTCGGGGACCTCCTCGTCTTTCTGGACGACAGCCGCGCGGCGGCCGAGGCCCGGCGGGAGCGGCTGGACGCGCTCGCGGGGGAGCCGTACACCGGCGACGCCCGGATCTTCACCGGTACGGCCGCCGAACTCGCCGACCTGCTGGAGGAGTTCGCGGCCGCCGGGCTGACCGGGTTCCGGCTGCGGCCCGCCGTCGCCGGGCACGACCTGCCCCGCGTCGGCCGCGACCTGGTGCCCGAACTCCAGCGCCGGGGCCGCTTCCGCACCGCCTACGAGGCGGACACCCTGCGCGGCCTGCTCGGCCTCGCCCGCCCCGCCAACCGCTACGCCGCAGCAGCGGCCACCGCCGTCTGAGCCGGAGGACCGTACGACCATGAGCAAGCCGCTGAAGCAGATCCACCTGGCCGCCCACTTCCCCGGCGTCAACAACACCACCGTGTGGAGCGACCCGGCAGCCGGCAGCCACATCGAGTTCGACTCCTTCGCGCACTTCGCGCGCACCGCCGAACGCGCCAAGTTCGACTTCCTGTTCCTCGCCGAGGGGCTGCGCCTGCGCGAACAGGGCGGGAAGATATACGACCTCGACGTGGTCGGCCGCCCGGACACCTTCACGGTGCTGGCCGCCCTCGCCGCCGTCACCGACCGGCTCGGGCTGACCGGCACCATCAACTCCACGTTCAACGAACCGTACGAGGTGGCCCGCCAGTTCGCGAGCCTCGACCACCTCTCCGGCGGCCGCTCCGCCTGGAACGTCGTCACCTCCTGGGACGCCTTCACCGGCGAGAACTTCCGCCGCGGCGGCTTCCTGCCGCAGGAGGAACGCTATTCGCGCGCCAAGGAGTTCCTGGCCACCGCCAACGAGCTCTTCGACTCCTTCGGCGCCGGCGAGATCCTCGCCGACCAGGCCACCGGCACCTTCCTGCGGGACGCCAAGGCGGGCGCCTTCGTGCACCAGGGGCAGCACTTCGACATCCACGGCCGGTTCAACGTGCCGCGCTCCCCGCAGGGCCGCCCGGTGATCTTCCAGGCGGGCGACTCCGACGAGGGCCGCGAGTTCGCCGCCTCCGGCGCGGACGCCATCTTCAGCAGGTACGCCGGGCTTGCGGAGGGCCGGGCGTTCTACGCCGACGTCAAGGGCCGGCTCGCCAAGTACGGCCGCCGCCCGCAGGAGTTGCTCATCCTGCCCGCCGCGACCTTCGTGCTCGGCGACACCGACGCCGAGGCCGCCGAACTCGCCCGCGAGGTGCGCAGGCAGCAGGTCAGCGGGGCCACCGCCCTCAAGCACCTGGAGTTCGTCTGGAACCGCGACCTGTCGGCGTACGACCCGGAGGGACCACTGCCCGACGTCGACCCGGTGGTGAGCGAGGAGCACATCTCCCGGGGCCGTGCGCAGGTACGGATGTACCGGGACCCGGTCGCCATCGCCCGCGAGTGGCGGCAGCTCGCGGAGGCCAACAAGTGGTCCATCCGCGACCTGGTCATCAACACCGGCAACCGGCAGACCTTCGTCGGCGCCCCGCAGACCGTCGCCCGCTCCATCAACGAGTTCGTGCAGGCGGACGCATCCGACGGGTTCATCCTCGTCCCGCACATCACCCCCGGCGGCCTCGACCCGTTCGCCGACAAGGTGGTGCCCCTCCTCCAGGAGCAGGGCGTCTTCCGCGCCGACTACGAAGGCACCACCCTGCGCGACCACCTGGGCCTGGCCCACCCCGACTCCGCCGCCCCGGCCACCGAGCGGGCCGCCTCGTAGCGTCCGGTCGCGGAGGTCACCTCCGCCGACCGGTGCGGCATCGGTGCCGGGCAGCCCGGCGCCGGTGTCCGCACGGTCCGAAAGATCACCCTGTCAAAGGGCCCCTCCGCCTACCCACCGGCAACCAGACGTCGCACCCCCGCAATCGCCTTCCCCCAGGGATACGCCTTCGGATTGCCCCTCTTCGGCAGGTGCGACTCGTACCCATCGGGCCCGTCAAGCACCAGGACCCCCTGCTCCCGCAACACAGCGATCGACCGAGCCACCGCCGGCTGAGCGCCCTGCGCCTGGTTGAAGTACGGCATGGCCGCCACCGGAACACCCATGTGTACGGCCTCGGAAGGCAGTCCGATCGCGAGAGTGTCGCTGATGCCGGCGCCCCACTTGTTCAACGTGGTGCATGACATCGGCGCCACGAGCATGGCGTCCGCCTTCGGTAGCTGATCCCTCTCCCAGGGGAGCTTGTACTGCGACCGCACCGGATGGCCGGTCAGCTCAACGAGATCCCCCATGCGCGGCTCCCACCAACGCGCCGCGGACGGAGTGAGGACCAGGCAGACGTCCCAGCCATCGCCTTGGGCTTCGCGCACGCCGTCGTCAACGTACTGAGCAGGTCCGGCGGCGCAGGCGATGAGGTAAAGAACACGGGTCATGCCCGCAGTCCACAGCGCTCGGCCAGGGCACGCAACTCGCTCTTCGGCTTGGGAGTCGCCCCGACCACGTCCTTGACGAGTCTGATCGTGTCAGGCCGTCCACGCACTTCCTCGGGTGCCAGCGCCTCCGCCTCCAGCAACGCCTTTGCGGCATCGTCCTTGCGCCGTGTCAAGAGTGAAGCGCGTGCCACCGATACCCGATGCCCCGCCTGCCGCTCCCGGGTCATCGCCGCCAACGCCTCTGGGCTCAATCCGTCGGCCGCCTCCAGCGCCGCCCACCCGTCCTCGAAGCGCAGCAGCATGTCCATCCTGTGCAAAGCGACGTTGGTCGGCCCAAACATCGTGTAGTCCTCGTCGAGGTCCGCGCCCTGCCGGGCCGCAACCTCACCGGCCTCGTCCACGTAGCCGCCGGCCGCCCGCACGCGGGCTGTCGTGCGCTCCTGAGATGACACCGCCAGTGCCGCGGACAGATACAGCATTCCGAGGGTGGACAGCCCCAATGGGCCGTGCCCGGCGAGCTCGTCGGACAGTGTTCGAGCAGCGTTTGTCGCGAAGTCGACCGCTGTCTCGGGGCGCTGTTGGTAAACGAGACTCTTCACCACCCGGCGCGCAGCCGCGCCGATCTGCACCGGGTCACCGGACCGTTCGGCCGCGACCAGTGCGCGGTCCGCGGCGAGCGCCGCCTGAGTCGCCGTCGACTCCCCGTACTTGTGCAGGTAGGACGTCACCAGCTGGTAGACCCGGGACAGGACGGCCTGCGCTTCGGACTGCGCGCCGGCGGGTGCCGCGTGTGCTGCGTGGCCGGCGCCCGTCATGAGGGCGGGTAGCTCGCGCGCGAGGGTGGCGTAGTGGCATGCCTGGAACGCCTCGCAGCAGTAGGTGAGTCGCCGCTGTAGGGCCGCGTGCGTGGGCGGGTCGGTGTCCGGGGCGGGGCGGTACAAGGCGTCGATGACGCCGAGTACCTCGGCGGGTGGGCTGCTGCCCGTGGGCGGGACAGGCTTGTCATCGGCCAACAGCTGCTCCAGGGGAATCCGCAGCACGTCGGCTGCACGCGTGAGCACTGACAGGCGCGGATCTTGCTGGCGCTTCCCGCCCTCGATGTCTTGCACCCACCGCTTCGTCTGGCCCATGAGCTGACCGAAGTCGGTCTGAGTGAAGCCCCGCCTCTCTCGCCAGTAGGCAATGCGACGGCCGACAGCAGAAGGGTCCATGACGAACTCCCGGCGAAGGCACGCACTTTGCGTACCCCGCCTCTGTTGTACCCGATCTACGGTCGGTGACGTGAACGGAAACGCGCTGGTCGTGGAGGCCCTTTCCGGCAGTTCGCCGACTGCTGCCGCACTGCTCGCCCACCTGGAGCTCCCGGCACCGTCCCGGCTGACGGCTCCGCAGGTACGGGGCGCCCACTGCGTGTGGTGCGCCACGCCACTCGACGGCGCCACCGCAGTGGACCTCGGGCAGCGGTACGAGCCGGTCCTCGGCGTGGTCGGCCGCTGGTTCCCCCGCTCCTGCCGATCCTGCGCACTGCCTTACGTCCTCGCCGCGTACAAGACGCACTGGGCGACCTGCGAACAGTGCGTAGACGACGAAACCCAGTGCGACACCCACCGCGGCCTCCGCGCCCTGGCCCTGGAACTCCGCCGATGATCTGCGCCCGCTGCGACAAGCAGATCCAGGGCGAGCCGCTCCCGGTCATCATCGAGACCGGGTCCAGCGTGAGCGGCACCGTCTACATCTGTCCCACGCCATGCCGACCGGCCCCCAGCAGAAGTACCCCACACGCAGGTAACCCCCATAAACCGCGGCCTCGCCGGCCTCGTGTGGGGAGGCCGCAGGGCCTGCCGCCGGTGCTGCCTCGTCCCGGCGGCAGGCCCAACCACATCCGCGGCCCACATTCCCCTGCCCGGCGGCCGGGTATGCCATCGAGCCCCGGCCGTCGGGCAGGCACCGGGCACCATCCCGTTCGAGTGGAAGGAAGCCAGATGAATCAGGTCGAGATGCCCACCGTGGACGCCGTCGCCGACGCTGCGAAGCGGATCCTGGACAGCATCAAGAGCGACCCCGAGTTCGGCGCGTTCCGGACGGCGAGCCTGGAGTACTCCGAGGACTGGCAGTGCTTCACCGGGTTCCCGGTCGTGGCCCGCTGGAGCCTGGAGGCCGATGCGGTGCCGTTGTTCGAGGAGGGCCTGAGTGCCCTCGCGCTGAAGGCGGCGGTGTTCGAGGCCACCGGCGACGACCAGGTGGCGGAGATCGCCATCGCAGTCCCGGTCGACGCTACCGGGCGGCGTGGGGTGAGCCCCCGGCCCGGTACTGGCTCGACCACGAGGAGGTCGTCCGGCGCCGCGGCGTGCTCGCCGGCCTGTACGAGCAGATCGGCATGGGCCGTTCCGGCCGGGAGCACAGCATCGGCTTTGCCGGGGCCACGGCCTAGGTGTGTTGTCCCGGGACGTTGGTGACACGCGGGCTGGGTGCTTGAACAGGTGAGGGCCTTCTGGGTTCGGTGTGGATTGCGAAGTCTGCACCGACGTCCAGGAGGCCCTCGTGTCCCACCGTAATGCCCCGCTGACCCCGACCGGCAGGCTGCGGCTGGCCCGGTGTGTCGTGGACGACGGCTGGCCGCTGCGCAGGGCCGCGGAACGCTTCCAGGTCAGCCACACCACCGCCGCCCGCTGGGCAGGCCGCTACCGGCAGCTGGGCGCCGAAGGCATGCACGACCGCTCCAGCCGCCCGCACCGTCAACCCCACCGGACCCCGGCCGCCATCGAGGCACAGGTCGTGCGGCTGCGGCGCGAACACCGCATCGGCCCGCTGCGACTCGCGGCCCGAACCGGTATCGCCACCTCTACCGCCCACCGCATCCTGGTCCGGCACGGCCTGCCGGCTCTGGCCGCCTGCGACCGGTCCACCGGCGAGCCCGTGCGCCGCTACGAACGGGCCCGGCCCGGCGAACTGGTCCACATCGACGTCAAGAAACTCGGCCGCATCCCCGACGGCGGCGGCCACAAATTCCTCGGCCGCGCGGCCGGCCGGGCCAACCAGGACCGCCGCAGCGGCACCGGATACGCCTACCTGCACACCGCCCTGGACGACCACACCCGCCTGGCCTACACCGAAGACCTGCCCGACGAAAAGGCCGCGACCTGCGCCGCCTTCCTCACCCGGGCAACGGCCTGGTTCGCCCAGCGGGGCGTCACCGTCGAACGCGTCCTGACGGACAACGCCTGGGCCTACACGAAGAACACCTGGCGCGACACCTGCCGCGAGCTGGGCATCAGGCCCCGCTGGACCAGGCCCTGGCGACCGCAGACCAACGGCAAGGTCGAACGCTTCCACCGCACCCTGCTCGACGAGTGGGCCTACATCCGGCCCTACACCTCAGACGCCGAACGGCAGGCCGCGTTTCCCGACTGGCTGGACTGGTACAACTACCACCGACCCCACACCGGCATCAGCGGTTACCCACCAGCCAGCCGCGTCACCAACCTGTCCGAACAGCACACCTAGGGCCTCTCGTCTGGATCATGCCGGGCTCGCGGGGTCTGGCACGCACATCTGCGGCGTTGTCGTCGGTCGCCAACGCTCCGCGTTGACTCCCTCCTCCGCCTTGCATCTGCACGCACCAGACCCCGCTCCCTGATCCGGCCTGATCCAAACGAAAGACCCTAGCTGAGGGCGGCACGCAGGACCGCGGTGACGTCCGTGTCGGGGTCCGAGGCGAGCAGAATCTCGGTCGCCTGCCGGATCAGGTCGGCACACGCCTCCGGCGGTGCCGCGTCCAGCGCCGCGCGCACCCACGCGGGGACCTCGTCGGCCTCAACCGGCGGCGGGGTCTGCCACGGCAGCGGGAGGCCGTCGGTGGCGTACGGGGCGGCCGGCAGCCCGACCCGATCGGGGTGCACGCACACAGGCACGCCGGCCGCGGTGAACCGGTGGCCGGTCGCGGGGTCGAACGGGCAGTCCCGGGAGGGGCGTTCGAAGACGTCGAACCTGCCGCCCGGCAGCCGCAGAGACGGGCAGACCCCGCACACCGGCCGCCCGTCTCGCGCGAATGCCGCCTGCTGCTCCGTCATCCATGCCTCGCTTTCCGCCACGTGGTGGTCGGCACGGTAGCGGCGACGCACCCGGTGCGTTGACCGGCCGGGTCCCAGCGGACGAGGTCGGCGAGGGGCACGTCGAGGGCGTCGGCGATGAGCAGCAGGTGGTCGATCGACGTCGCGTGCGTGCCCTGCTCGATCCGGTTGGTCGTCTTGCGGCCGGGGCCCGTCAACCCGCCCGACTTTCCACGTCGTTACCGCAGGCCAGGCGCCCGGGCGCATGGCGTGGCCGCGGACGTCACCTCCCCCGTGGGTGACGTCCGCGACCGCTCCCCCGGTGCCGGACTATGGCCTGTCCCCTCCGCGCGCCCTCACCAGCACATCACCGCCGTCTGTCCCGACCCCCACGTGGAGTACAGACGGACCCGCACGACGTAGCGGCGTCCCCGGACCAGCCGGACCCGCACGGCCGCGTTGTCCGGGGTGCCGCCGTCGTCGTGGCCCGCGAGGAAACGCGGTTCCCCCTCCCGCTCCTCGAAGACCACCAGCACGGCGTCGGCGTCGCCGAAGGTGCCCACGGTGTAGTCGCGGGTCTCCGGCGGCTCGACCAGGAAGTCCGCCTGCCCGCCCGGGCCGAGGGCCAGTGGCGCCGAACAGAACGGCACCAGCGGCCGCGGCCCGTCCCCGCCGGCCGGCGGATACCAGCGCAGCACGAACTCCCGGTCCAGCTCCGAGGGTGTGCCGGCCGGACGCAGCCCCCCGCGGTACCGCTCCGGCTCCAGCACCAGGCCGGGACCGAACGGCAGGGCCATCACGGAGCACGGGTCCCACACCGCGCCCCTGGACTCCCCGGCGTCGAGCGCACGCAGGACGTTGGTGTACGTCGTCTCCCGGCTCCAGTGGTTCGGCGGGCCCGCCAGCTCCGCGTAGACGGCCTCGTCGTCCCAGTGCAGCCCCGCGGACGGGTTCTGGTGCTCGTGCACCAGGCCGAGCGCGTGCCCGATCTCGTGCAGGACCGTGCCGCGCTCCCCCTGCGCGGTCACGTCCCACCCGAGATTCATGGTGCGCTCGGCCCGGCCCACCGCCAGCGCCTCCCGGCCCACCGCGGACCAGGACCCTCCGCCGGCCTGGAACCCGATCCGCAGCTCGGCCTCCCCCCGGTCGCCGACCTCGGCGAAGGCGACGCCCACCCCCAGTGCCTCCCACTGCGCGAAGCACTCGCGGACCACGTCCTGCTGCTCCTTGCCGCCGGCCCACGGCACCCGGCGCAGCTCCCCGGTGCCGGGCACCGGGATCACCGAGGCGTCGTGGTCGGCGTCGAGGAAGCAGTAGTGCAGCACCGTGCCGTTGACCCACATGCGCCGCCCGGCGAGCAGCGCGCCCAGCCGCTCGGCGGTCAGCCCCGGTCCGAAGGACGGGGCCGGCTGCCGCGGTAGCGAGCACAGGCGTCGGGTCATGCGGCAACAGTGCCCGCCCGCCCGGTGCGGGCGCCTGAGTCGGGGGCTACTCAAGTCGCCCTGTATCAAACCTGAGTACGCCTGCTCTGTCAGGTGTGAGGACTTACGAACAGGACGCGAAGACTCTCGAACTGCCCTGGCCGTTCACCGGCCGGGCGGACGAACTGGAGCTGGTGCGGGGGGCTTCGGCCACCGGCCGGCGCGGCATCGTGGTGACCGGGCCCGCGGGCCGCGGCAAGACCCGGCTGATCACCGAGGCGGTCCGGGGCACCGAGCACGCCCGGGTGACCGGCACGCCCGAGGCCCGCCACCTGCCGTTCGCGGCGTTCGCGCACCTGCTGGACGGCACCGGATCGCTGCACGCAGCGGTGCGGGCGCTGTCCGGGGTCCGGCTCCTCGTCGTGGACGACGCCCACCTGCTGGACGAGGCCTCCGCGGCGCTGGTCCACCAGCTCGCCGTGCACGGCCGCACCCGGCTGGTCGTGGCCGCGACCGACGGCATCCCGGCGCCCGGCGCGGTGTCCCGGCTGTGGACCGGGGAGGTGCTGCCCCGGCTGGCACTGGCCCCGCTGCCCGCCGAGGACACCGCCGAACTCCTCGCCGGGGCCGCCCTCGAACCGCTCACCGTGCGCCGGCTGCACCACCTGTGCCGGGGGGACCTGCGGCTGCTGCGCGACCTGGTGACCGGGCTCGTGACCGGCGGCCGGCTCGTGCCCGTGCCCGGCACCGGCGAGCGGGCCTGGCGCGGGCCGCTGCCGGTCACCCCGGCCGTGCGCGAACGCCTCGCGCCGGTACGGGAGCGGACCGGCCCCGGCGAACGCGAGATCCTCGAACGCCTCGCCTTCGCCGAACCGGCGACGCTTCCCCTGTCCGGCTTCGCCCCGGCGGGCCTCGGCGGCCGCGACCCCGCGGACCCCGGCCTGTCCGGCTCCGAACTGTCCGGCTCCGAACTGGACGCGCTGGAGCGCCTGGAGGCGGACGGGTTGATCGTGGTGAGTGAGGACGGCGCGGTGGCACTCGCGGACCCGCTGCACGGCCCGGCCCTGCGCGCCGCCACCGGCCGGCTGCGCGCCCGCCGGCTGACCGGTGGCCCCGACCGCCTCGGGGCCGCGCTCGACGCCGAACAGCGCGATCTGCGGCGGCGGATGGCCGAGCTGGACGTCCGGCCGGCGCCCACGACCGTGGGGGACTGGCTGCTGGCGGAGGGCGGTCCGGTCCCGGCCGGGTACGCCGCCGTACGGGCCCGGTACGCCAGGCTGCGGGGCGAGGTGCGGGACGCGGCGGCGTGGGCGCGCGAAGGGCTGCGGCGGGAGCCGGGGCACGCCGGGTGCGGCGCCGAACTCGCGCTCGCGGCCGCCGAGTTCGACGAGTCGGGACACGTGGGGTCCGACGAGGACGACGGCCACGCGCGCCGCACCGCCGTACGGCTCGGCCTGCCCGCCGGTCCGCTCCCGGCGGGCAGCGTGTTCGCCCGGTACGCCGAGGCGCTGGCGCGGCGGGACGGGGCCGCGCTGGACCGGGCCGCGACGGCGCTGGAGGAGCGCGGTTTCCTGCTGTTCGCCGCTGAGGCGCACGCCCAGGCGGTACGGGCGCACCGGGACCCGCGGGCCGCGCGGCGCTCCCGCACCCGGGCGCTGGCGCTCGCCCGCCGCTGCCAGGGCGCGCGCACCCCGGTCCTGGCCGGGCTGGTGCTCGGCGAACTCACCGCGCGCCAGCGGCAGATCGTCGCCCTCGCGGCCTCGGGACTGAGCAACCGGGAGATCGCCGAGCGGCTGACGCTGTCGGTACGCACGGTGGGGAACCACCTGTACAGCGCGTACACGCGGCTCGGCACCGGGGACCGGGGGGCGCTGCCCTGCCTGGTGGCGGAGACGGCGTAGCCGTACCGCCGCCGCCCCCGCCGGACCGTTGCGCACGCCCGGCTACGCCGCTCCGAAGGCCGCGAACGCCCAGCCCGTGGCCTGGTGCACCGTGTCGGAGGGCAGGGTGGTGCGGGCGTCGCGCAGGGCCTCGGCCAGCGACAGGCCCGCGGTGAGGCCCTTGTGCAGGGCGAGCATCAGCGGGATCACGGCGGCGTCGTTGACCGGGGCGCTGCTGGCGACCACCCCGGCCGTGCCCAGCGGCAGCAACGCGGTGACCAGGCCGAGGAGTTCGTCGGCGCCGACCGAGGCGAGACGGGCGGTGTCGCAGCTGGAGAGGATGATGCGGTACGGGCTGCGGTCCAGGCGCTCGAAGTCGTGCACGATCAGCGGGCCGTCGGCCATCCGCAGCGCGGAGAACAGCGGGCTGTCGGCCCGGAAGGTGCCGTGCGCGGCCAGATGCGCCAGCCCCGAGCCGTCCAACTCCGCGAGTACTCGCGGTACTTGCGCGCTCTCACCCTCCAGGACCGTCGCCGTGCCGTAGCGGTCGGCCAGCTCCGGCACCTCCGCGCCGCCCGTGGCGAGACCGGGGCCGCGCACCAGCACGGTGCGGCCGTCCCGGGGCGGCTCCGTCTCCCGGGCGCGCAGCCAGCTGCCCGCCGACGGCGACACGCTGAGCACCCGGTCGCGCAGCGCGGGCAGCAGCGCCCAGGGCACCCGGTGCAGCGCCCCCGGCGGCACGATCACCACCGGCCCCGTCCCCAGCTGCGGCACGGCACCACCCAGCAGCAGCTCCTGGAGCCGTTCGCCCGCGGCCTCCACCAGCGGCAGCCGCGCCTCCGCCCCCGGGTGCGCGAGCCGCCGCAGCCCCGCCTGCACGTACTCGGCCTCGGCCACCGCCTCCGCGAGCGGCCCGGCCGCGAACCGCCTCACCCTGCCCTGCCCGCACAGCAGCACATGCACCCGCCCCTCGACCACGGCGAGTTCCACCAGCCGGCCGTCGCCGAGCCGGTCCAGCAGCCGGGGCACGTCGAAGCGGCTGCCCTCGTGCGGGGCGGAGCCGCGGATGTGGCGGGTGCGCGAGCGGATCTCCCGCTCCAGACGCCGCTGTTCCCGCTCCAGCGCCGGGACCGGACGGCCCTCCATCCGGGCCTCCTCCGCGCGGGCCGCGATCTCCCGGTAGGCGGTCAGGCCGCTGAGCAGCGCCGGGTCGGCGGGCGGCCGGGCCGGCGGCGCGGACAGCACGGTGGCCCGCCACCGCTCGCTCCACTCCAGCAGCCGCCGTGGACCGCCGTGGGTGAGGCTCACCTCCTGGGCCAGCGCCGCCAGTTCGGCGCCCTGCGCGGTCACATGGGCGCGCAGCTCCGAGGCGCCCAGCGTCATCCGGTGGTCGTCCAGCACGTCCAGACCGCGCCGGCAGGCCTCCAGGACGCCCCGCCGGGAACCGGCCGCGCGGGCCCGCAGCGCCTGCGCCGCCCAGCCGGTCATCCGGGCCGGCGCCGGACCCGCGTGCCGGCCGCGGGCCGCCACCGCCAGATGCCGCTCCGCGTCCGCCGTCCAGCCGAGCGCCAGCGCGATCCGGCCGGCCAGCAGCGAGGCCTCGGGCGCGGCGGGCGAACCGAAGGAGGCCAGCCGTTCGGCCACCGCCGCCGCGTCCCCGACCAGCCGCCCCGAACGGCGCCCGTCCGCCACCCGCGCCTCGATCAGCACCAGCCGGGCGTGCGTCTCCCACCACAGCCGCCGCTGCGCCGCGAACAGCCGTACCGCGACGGCCGCGCGGGCGATCGCGGTGGGCGCGTCCCCGGCCGAGCGGGCCGCCCGCGCGGCGGCCAGCAGCAGTTCGGCCTTGCGGGTGGACTGCCCGCCGATCCGGTCGAGCAGGGCGATCGCCGCGTCCGCCTCCGCCAGCGCCTCCGGCGCGAGCCCGGCGGCCATCAGCACCTCACAGCGCCGGATGGACAGCATGTAGGTGGGCGTGCCGAGCTTCCCGTACCGCTCCTCCGCCTCGTCCAGCAGCCGCAGCGCCGCCGGGACGTCCCCGGAGCGGAAGGCCGCCAGCCCCCGGCTCTCCACCGCGTCCGCCTTGTCGTGCTCCTGGCCCGTGGTGTCCCACAGCCGCTCCGCCGCCGTGAAGTCCGCGTCGGCCCGCTCGACCGCGCCGAGCGCCAGGTGCACGGTGGCCCGCAGGGTCAGCGCCCGCGCGGTCCAGATGTCGTCGCCCAGCTGCCGCAGCACCGGCAGCGCCCGCCGTACGTCCTCCAGCGCCTCCCGGTGGTGCCCCAGCACCCACCAGACGTAGGCCCGCCGGTACAGCACCCGGGCCCGGGTGTGGCCGGTGCCGCGCGCGACCCCCCGCTCGAAGGACGCGAGCCCCTGCCGCGTGCGCCCCGCGTGCACCAGTGCGACCCCCAGCGTCGCCAGCACATCCGCCTCGCGGTCCGCCGAATCGGCGCGCGCGGCCAGGTCCCGCGCCCGCCGCAGATGCCGCAGCGCGACGCGCAGATCGCCGAAGTCCCGCTGCCAGATGCCGAGCACCTGGTGGGCGATGCTGGCGGCCAGCGGCGCCGGGGCGGCTTCGAGCACCAGCTCGGCGCGCGCCCTGGCCTCGCCGGGGTCGGCGAACACCATGGGCAGCAGTTCGAGGACCGGCTCGCTTCCCGCTGTCACGCCTCGCATCGTAGTGGCCTGTATCAGATGGCGGACCGGCGGCTCTCACTCTCGTAGACCGTCTTCAGGGGGATGACACGGCATGGCACCTCAGCGATTTCGTGAGCAGTTCGACCACATCCAGCGCTCGATGCCCGATGTGCCGCTGGCCATGGGCCCGGACGACGACGCCCATCCGCTGTACGAGAAGGGCGTCGTCCTCGCCCGGTCCGGTGAGGAGGCCCGGGTGGTGGAGGACACCGTGCGCGCCCACTTCGCCGAGACCCGGGGCCTGCTGCCCGACCGTGTGCGCCGCGACGGTCCGGAGCGGGGCCGCGGCGGCGTCACCCGGATCAGGGTCGGCGACCCGGCCCTCGGCGAGGACACGGTGCCGCACGCGCTGGGCGCCCTGCGGGCGGCCGAGGACCGGCACGGCCGCCGGCTGGTGAGCCGCAACCACGTGGTGCACATCGCGGTGAACGCCTGCCCGGGCGACGAGCCGGTGCCCATCGCCCGCTCCGGATCGCCCAACCCCGCCGCCGCCGGGACCGGTCACGACCCGCGGACCGCCGTCCGGGTGCTGGTGGTGGACACCGGACTGGTGAGCGACCACCGCGCCTACCCGCTGCTCGCCCACACCAGCGGCGACACCCAGGCGACCGAGACGGACGACGGGGGAGTGCTGCGCCAGTACGTCGGCCACGGCACCTTCATCGCCGGGATCCTCGCCGCCGTCGCGCCCAACACCGACATCACCGTCCGCGGCAGCCTCAACGACGCCGGCGCGGTGCTGGAGTGCGAGTTCGGCAGCAAGCTGTTCGAGGCCGTCGAGCGGGACGGCTGGCCCGACGTCATCAGCCTCTCGGCGGGCAGCCCCGCCGCCGGACTGCACGGGCTGCTCGGACTCGAGGCGTTCATGCGCGAACTGCGCGCCCACCGCACCCTGTTGGTCGCCGCCGCCGGGAACAACGGGAGCGACGTCCCGTTCTGGCCCGCCGCCTACGCGGCCCTGCCCGAGTACGCGGACAGCGTGCTGTCGGTCGGCGCGCTGCGCTCGGACGGCGAGGGCCCCGCCTGCTTCAGCAACCACGGCCGCTGGGTGCGGGTCTACGCCCCCGGCGAGCGGCTCACCAGCGCCCTCACCGGCTTCGCCGCCCCCGTGCCCTACCTCTACCAGCACTCCACCTACGACGACTGCCGGTTCGGCTTCGACTACTCCTGCACCTGCCGGTACCCGCGCCACACCGGGGTGCTGAGCGAGGACCGGGAGAGCACCGGCGGCAAGCCGGACCAGGTGATGTTCGACGGACTCGCGCAGTGGAGCGGCACCTCCTTCGCCACACCGGTCGCCGCTGGACTCGTCGCCGCGCTGATGACGGCCGACGGAGAGCGCGACCCGCGCAGGGCGGGCCGCCGGCTGCTGGCGCGGGCCACCGACCGCACCGACGTGCGCGGGGTGCGGATGCCCGCGCTGCGCCCGCCGACCTGGCGCCCCGTCCCCGTACCGGCCCCGGCGCTGCCCGCGTGACGGCCGGAACCCTCCGCTCCACGGCGTACCATGACGAGCCGTACACGAGGGGTGGAGCCGTGGACCGAACAGAGGTCGGCGCGCTCGTCCGGTCCGCCGTCGACGGGGACGCCGCGGCCTGGAAAGCGCTGGTGGAAGGCATGAGTCCGCTCGTCTGGTCGGTGGTGCGCAGCCACCGGCTCTCCGAGGCGGACGGGCGCGACGTCTACCAGACGGTGTGGTTCCGCTTCGCCCAGCACCTGGGGCGCATCCGGGAACCCGACAAGACCGGCGCCTGGCTGGCCAGTACCGCCCGCCACGAGTGCCTGAAGGTGCTTAGAGGCAACACGCGGCTCACCCTGACGGACGACCCGCAGGTCCTGGACCGGGCCAGCGAGGACCGCACGCCGGAACAGACACTGATCGACTCCGAGGAGGCGGCGGACCGGGCCGAGCGGGCCCGTCGGCTGTGGCAGGAGCTGGACGAACTGGGCGAGCGCTGCCGGCAGTTGCTGCGCGTGCTGGTGGCCTCGCCGCCGCCCAGCTATGTGGAGATCTCGGCCGCGCTCGGCATCGCGGTCGGCAGCATCGGCCCCCTGCGCCAGCGCTGTCTGCGCCGGTTGCGGGACCGGATGGACCAACGGGGTGCGGCGTGAACGGTGAGATGAACGGTGCCGGGGGTTTTCCCCGCGGGGACGACGGAGGCGAGGCACAGGACGCGCTGCTGGAGGAGGAGCTGCGGCAGGCGGCGGCCGTCCTGGACCCCGTCCCCGACGCCCTGCGCCAACTGGCCGTCGACGCCTACGCGTTGCACGATCTGGACGCGAAGATCGCCGAGCTGACCTTCGACTCGCTGGTGGACGCGCTGCCGGTGCGCGGGGTCACCGACGCCCCGCGGATGCTGACGTTCCGCGCGGGCCCGGTCACCGTCGACGTCGAGGTCACCGGGGACGGGCTGATGGGCCAGGTGATGCCGCCCGGCTCGGCGCGGATCGAGGTGCTCGGCGGCCCGGGCGCCGCCCGCCCGGTCCCCGTCGACACCCTCGGCCGCTTCACCAGCGAGGAGCCGCCGTCCGGGCCGTTCGCGCTGCGGCTGCGCACCGGCACCGAGGTGATCGTCACCGAGTGGCTGCGGGCCTGACCGGACGCCTCACCAGGTGACCGGCAGGGTGCGCGGCCCGCGGATCATCGTCTGCTGCCGCCACCGCACCTCCTCGGGCGGTACGGCCAGCCGCAGCCCCGGCAGCCGGTCCAGCAGCGTGTCCACCAGCAGTTCGAGCTGGAGGCGGGCCAGGACCGCGCCGGTGCAGTAGTGGTGGCCGTTGCCGAAGGCGACATGCGGATTGGGGTCCCGGTCCGGCACGATGCGGTCCGGGTCCTCGAACAGCGCGGGGTCGCGGTTGGCGGCCAGGTAGGAGACGTACACCGGCTCGCCCGCGGCGATCCGGTGCCCGGCGATCTCCACGTCCTCCAGGGCGATCCGGGCGAGCCCGACGGTGCTGCGGTGCGGGATCCAGCGCAGCAGCTCGTCCAGGACCGGGCCGCGCTCCGCGGGCCGCGCGCGCATCCGCTCCATCAACTCGGGCCGCGTCAGCATGAGATACAGCATCTGCCCGCAGTTGTGGGTGACCGCCTCGCCGCCGATCTGGAGCGGGCCGGCGAGCCCGACGGCCTCCTCCTCGCCGATCTCGCCGCGCGCCACGGCACCGGCGAGCATCGAGTAGACGTCCTCGCCCGCACTGCGCGCCCGCGCCCGGACGATGGCGGTGATCCAGCCGTACAGGCCGTTCTTGGCCCGGTCGGCGGCCTCGGCACCCCCGGTCAGGGAGATGATCTGCCGGGTCCAGGCGTGCACCTGCTCCCGGTCGGTCTCCGGTACGCCCATCACCTCGCTGACGACGTACAGCGGGAACGGCTCCAGCACCCGCTCGACCAGGTCGGCGGGCGGGCCCTCGCGTACGATCCCGTCGACCAGCTCGTCCAGGATCTCCTGGGCGCGGGGCCGCAGCCGCTTCATCGCGCCGACGGTGAAGGCACCGGCGATGGGCTTGCGCAGCCGGTTGTGGTCCGGCTGGTCGGCCCAGGCCAGCGAGCCGGGCCGGGGCGCGAAGTTCGGGGCCAGCCGGGTGACCTGGCCGCGCGCGACCTCCGCGCGGCTGAACCGCGGGTCGTTGGTGATCAGCTTCACGTGCTCGTACCGGGTGGCCAGCCAGGCCCACCCCTCGCCGAACGGCAGCCGGATCCGCGTCAACGGCCCCTCGCGCACCAGACCCGCGAGCACCGGGTCGAACTCCGTGCCCTCCAGATCGATCACGGGCCACTCCCGGACGGGCGGCGGCTCCTGTCCGGTGGACGTGCTCGTCTCGATGGTCGTCATGCCCTCCACGATGGGGCGGGGCGCGAACGGTGTCGTGCGGGGTTGCGCCGGGCGGGTGGGGCCTTGGCCGGGGCGCTCGTGGGAGGACGGCCGGTGGGTGGGCGGCGCGTGCCTCGCCGGTCCGGGGCGGTCGGCCGGGTCGGAGCGGCTCGGGACGGGCTCCGGCGAGCGCGGCCGCCGCCGCCGGACCGCGTCACCGTCACACGGCGTCCACCAGCGCGGCCAGTGCCGCGGCGAGTCGATCGAGGCCGGGGCCCGCCGGGCCGCCCGGTTCGCGCATGTACGTGTCCCGGCGGATCTCGATCATCAGTGCCTCGACCCGGGCGTCCGTGCCGTAGTACTTCAGCGGTACGTAGGTCCCGCTGAACGGGCTGTCCAGACCCGTGGGTCCGCATCCGGCGAACGCCTCGCGGGCCGCGTCGGTCAGCCGGGGCGGGGTGTGGAAGGGGTCCGTGCCCAGGCAGACCGGCGGGCGCGGGCCGTCGCCGTGGAGTTCGTAGGGCAGCGCCTCGGCCGGATACGAGTGCACGTCGATCACCACGGCGCGCCCGGTCGCGGCCAGCCGCGCCGCCACGGCGCGCGTCATCGCCTCGGCGTACGGCCGGAAGTACCGCTCGACCAGCGGCTTCGGATCGCTGTCCGCGGGCCGCAGCTCTTCGCGGTGCGTGGTCCGCGTGTACACCGCGCCCATGCCGACGGCACGCATCTCCTCCCGCTCGTCCGGGAACCGCTCCGGATCCACTACCAGCCGGGACAGCCGGTTCACCAGCCGCCACGGCCGTACCCGGGCAAGCCCCGCCGCCCGCTCGGCCAGCTCCGCGGTGTGCGCGTCCGTGATGTGGTCCAGCTCCCGCTCCAGCGCGGCGTCGTCCAGCACGATCCCCCGGCGGACGTCCCCGGGAATCGCCCGCGCCGAGTGCGGCACGTGCAGTAGCACGGCCGACTCCGGTGCGCCGGGCAGGAGTTCGAACGACGGCATGGGCGGCTCCCTACGGAACGGGTACGGCGTGGACCAGGGCCGCGCGGTCCCGTCCGCACCCGTGCGTGCTGCCCCTCAGTCCAGCAACTCGCGGACGAGGGACCCCACTTGCTCCGACTCGATCAGGAAGCCGTCATGGCCGTACGGCGATTCCAGCACCCGCAGGCGGTCCGCGCCAGGGATCAGCGACGCCAGCTCCCGCTGCTGGGCGAGCGGGTAGAGGCGGTCGGAGTCGACGCCGGCCACCAGGGCGGGGCAGGTGACACGGGTGAGGGCCGCGCGCAGACCGCCCCGGCCCCGACCCACGTCATGGGCGTTCATCGCCTCCGTGAGGGTGACGTAGCTCGCCGCGTCGAAGCGCCGTACCAGCTTGGCCGCGTGATGGTCCAGATAGGAGTCGACCTGGTAGCGGCCACCGCGCCAGGGGTCCTCCGCGCCCTGGGGCGCCCGGCCGAAGCGGGTGCCCAGTTCCGGCTCGCTGCGGTAGGTGATGTGGGCCAGCCGGCGGGCGAGGCCCAGGCCGGTCGTCGGGCCCCGGCCCGAGTCGTGGTAGTCGCCGCCCTGCCAGCCGGGGTCCGAGCGGATCGCATGCAGCTGGACGCCGGCCCAGGCGATCTGCTCCGCGCTCGCCGCCGCCGTCGTGGCGAGCAGCAGCAGCGCCCCGGTGCGCTCCGGGTACGACACCGCCCACTCCACCGCCCGCATGCCGCCCATCGAGCCGCCCACCACCAGCGCCCACCGTTCGACGCCGAGCGCGTCCGCGAGTCCCGCCTCCGCCGCGACCTGGTCCCGCTGGGTGAGGAAGGGGAACGCGCCGCCCCAGGCCCGGCCGTCCGGGCGCGCCGAGGCCGGCCCGGTGCTGCCCTGGCAGCCGCCCAGCACGTTGGGCGCGACGACGAACCAGCGGTCGGTGTCCAGCGCGCGCCCGGGCCCGACCAGTGGATCCCACCAGCCCGGCGTGGGGTGCCCGGGCCCGGCCGGACCGGCGACATGGCTGTCGCCGGTCAGCGCGTGCAGCACCAGCACCGCGTTGGACGCGTCCGGAGCGAGCCGCCCCCAGGTCTCGAACGCCATCCGGACGCCGGGCAGTTCACCGCCCGCCTCCAGCGGCAGCGGCCGTCCGGCCGGGTGCCACCGGCGGCGGCCCGGCGGGTCCCCCTCCCGCCAGGCCCCGGTGACCGGCAGTCGTTCCGTGGCCGTGACCGCGTTCACCTACGCGCCCTTGGCCGCGCGGAAGCCGGCCTCCAGATCCGCCTTGAGGTCGGCCAGGTTCTCGATGCCGACGGACAGCCGCACCAGACCCGGCGTGGTGCCGGAGGCCACCGCGGCCTCCTCGGTGAGCTGGCTGTGCGTGGTGGACGCCGGATGGATGATCAGACTGCGTACGTCGCCGATGTTGGCGAGATGGCTGAACAGCTCCACCCCGTCCACGAACCGCTTGCCCGCCTCGACGCCGCCGCGCAGCTCGAAGGAGACGATCGCGCCCGCCCCGCGCGGCAGGTACCGCCGCGCCGCCTCGTACCACGGGCTGGACTCCAGGCCCGCGTAGTGGACGGTCTCCACCTCGTCGCGCCGCTCCAGCCACTCGGCGATCGCCTGTGCGTTGGCGGTGTGCCGCTCCAGCCGCAGGCTCAGCGTCTCCACCCCCTGGAGCAGCAGGAACGCCGAGTGCGGGGCGAGCGCCGGACCGAGGTCGCGCAGCAGCTGCACCCGCAGCTTCACCCCGAACGCGCCGGGCCCGAGCGCCGGCCAGTAGCGCAGGCCGTGGTAGCTCGCGTCCGGCTCGCTGAAGTCCGGGAACCGGTCCGGGTGCGCGCCGAAGTCGAAGGTGCCGCCGTCCACCACCACGCCCGCGATCGCGGTGCCGTGCCCGCCGAGGAACTTGGTCGCCGAGTGCACCACGACGTCCGCGCCGTGCTCGATCGGCCGCAGCAGGTACGGCGTGGCCACCGTGTTGTCCACGATCAGCGGTACCCCGGCCGCGTGCGCCACGTCCGCCACCGCCCGCACGTCGAGGACGTTGCCGCGCGGGTTGCCCAGCGCCTCGGCGAACAGGGCCTTGGTGTTCGGCCGGATCGCCGCCCGCCAGGCCTGGGTGTCGTCCGGGTCGTCCACGAAGGAGACCTCGATGCCCAGCCGGGCCAGCGTGTGCCGGAACAGGTTGTACGTGCCGCCGTACAGCGCGGCACCGGCGACGACGTGGTCGCCGGCGCCCGCCAGGTTCAGGATGGCCAGGGTCTCCGCCGCCTGCCCCGAGGCCAGCGCGACCGCCCCGACGCCGCCCTCCAGCGCGGCGATCCGCTGCTCGAACACGTCGGTGGTGGGGTTGTGGATCCGGGTGTAGATGTTGCCGGGCTCGGCCAGCGAGAACAGGTCGGCGGCGTGCCGGGTGTCCCGGAAGACGAACGAGGTGGTCTGGTAGACGGGGGTGGCCCGGGCGCCGGTCGTGGGGTCGGGGACCGCCCCGGCGTGGATCTGCTTCGTCTCGAAGGACCAGGCGGCGGAGTCGGGCTGCGTGCTCATGGTGCGTGCTCCTCGTGCGGGGCAGGGCGGTGACGTGGCACGAGGTAAGCACGCGGGAGCACCGTCCGACAGGCACGGCGAGCGGCCGACACGAGGACGTCACGGACGACAACACGGGCGCAACGTCCGTGACACACACGGCGGTTGTCCCGGCCGGGTGGCGGTTGTCACCGTCCCGTCACAGCCGGCGTCCGGTGAAACGCGGGCCGGCCGGTGGCGCTCTTGCCGGGCGTCAGCAGATCTTCACCGCGGAGGACGCCCATGAACCACCGTCATGTCTCCGCCGCCGTCGTCCTGGCCTTTGCCGCCGCGCTCCTCGCCACCACGTGCGGGTCGGCCGGCGCCGACCCGAACGCCCTCGTGAGCACCGCGCGGGCCACGGCCTGGAAGCCCTGCCACCTGCCCAGTGGGTACCAGCGCTTCGTCGAGCTGGACTCCGCGAGGACCGTCAAGGGGCACACCGTCGTGCGGGTCACCCCGCAGACGTGCAAGGTGAACCAGGAGAACGACGAGGACGTCGTCTACACCCCGAGCGGCGCCGCCCGGCCGGCCGGCTTCGCGTCGGGCGCCTCCGTCGAGGTGCTGCGCGACACCACGACCGTGAAGGTCTCCCCGCAGTGGCTGGTGAAGCACAAGCTCGCCAACAGCCCGTACTTCTACTTCCGCGTCGACGGCAAGGGCCGGATCACCGCCATGCGGGAGATCTACCACCCGTAGTCCCACGCACAGAGCGGCGCTCCGCCCCACCGCGATGCGGTGGGGCGGAGCGCCGCCGAGAGCCCGGATTAGCCGAGCGAGGCCAGGGCCGCGTTCCAGGTGGCCGACGGGC
Organism: Streptomyces sp. NEAU-sy36; assembly: GCF_013423905.1. Classification (NCBI taxonomy): domain Bacteria; kingdom Bacillati; phylum Actinomycetota; class Actinomycetes; order Kitasatosporales; family Streptomycetaceae; genus Streptomyces; species Streptomyces sp. NEAU-sy36. The sequence goes on along the minus strand of NZ_CP058977.1, from coordinate 5,449,273 downwards.
GCATCACGGCGTCCGCCTTGGCCTGGTCGACGCGGTAGTAGCCGCCGAGGTCGGCCGGCTTGCCCTGGACGGCGTTCAGCTCGTCCACGATCTTCTGCTCGTCGGCGGTCAGGGACTCGGCGAGCGGCGCGAAGGCCTTGGCCAGGTCGGCGTCGTCGGTCTGCTTGGCCAGCTCCTGCGCCCAGTACAGGGACAGGTAGAAGTGGCTGCCGCGGTTGTCGATGCCGCCGACGCGACGGGTCGGGGACTTGTCCTCGTTGAGGAAGGTCGCCGTGGCACGGTCCAGCGTGTCGGCGAGCACCTTGGCCCGGGCGTTGCCGGTGGCCTGCGCGAACTGCTCCAGGGAGGGCACGAGCGCGAAGAACTCGCCGAGCGAGTCCCAGCGCAGGTAGTTCTCCTTGACCAGCTGCTGGACGTGCTTGGGCGCGGAACCGCCGGCGCCCGTCTCGAACAGGCCGCCGCCCGCCATCAGCGGGACGACCGACAGCATCTTGGCGCTGGTGCCCAGCTCCAGGATCGGGAACAGGTCGGTCAGGTAGTCGCGCAGCACGTTGCCGGTGACCGAGATGGTGTTCTCGCCGCGGCGGATGCGCTCCACCGACAGCTTGGCGGCCTCGACCGGGGACAGGATGCGGATGTCCAGGCCCTCGGTGTCGTGCTCCGGCAGGTACCGCTTGACCTTGGCGATCAGCTGCGCGTCGTGGGCGCGGGCCTCGTCCAGCCAGAACACGGCCGGGTCGCCGGTGGCGCGGGCGCGGGTGACGGCCAGCTTGACCCAGTCGCGGATCGGGGCGTCCTTGGTCTGGCAGGCGCGGAAGATGTCGCCCTCGGCGACCTCCTGCTCGATCAGCACGTTGCCGGCCTGGTCGACCAGGCGGACGGTGCCCGCGGCCGGGATCTCGAAGGTCTTGTCGTGGGAGCCGTACTCCTCGGCCTTCTGCGCCATCAGGCCGACGTTCGGCACCGAGCCCATGGTGGACGGGTCGTAGGCGCCGTTGGCCCGGCAGTCGTCGATGACGGCCTGGTAGACACCGGCGTACGAGGAGTCCGGGATGACGGCGAGGGTGTCGTGCTCCTGGCCGTCCGGGCCCCACATGTGGCCGGAGGTGCGGATCATCGCGGGCATGGAGGCGTCCACGATGACGTCCGAGGGGACGTGCAGGTTGGTGATGCCCTTGTCGGAGTCGACCATGGCCAGCTCCGGGCCCGCGGCCAGCTCCGCGTCGAAGGAGGCCTTGATCTCGGCGCCCTCGGGCAGGTTCTCCAGGCCCTTGAGGATGCCGCCGAGGCCGTCGTTCGGGGTGAGGCCGGCCGCCTTCAGCGTCTCGCCGTACTTCGCGAACGTCTTCGGGAAGAAGGTGCGCACCACGTGACCGAAGATGATCGGGTCGGAGACCTTCATCATCGTGGCCTTCAGGTGCACGGAGAACAGCACGCCGTCCTGCTTGGCGCGGGCGACCTGCGCGGCGAGGAACTTCTCCAGCTCCGCGACGTGCAGCACGGAGGCGTCCACGACCTCGTCCTTCAGGACCGGCACGGACTCGCGCAGCACGGTGGTGGTGCCGTCGGCGCCCACCAGCTCGATCTTCAGCGCGCCGTCCTCGGCGATGACGACCGACTTCTCGGTGGAGCGGAAGTCGTGCTCGCCCATGGTCGCCACATTGGTCTTGGACTCGGGGGTCCAGGCGCCCATGCGGTGCGGGTGGGTCTTGGCGTAGTTCTTCACCGACGCCGGGGCACGGCGGTCGGAGTTGCCCTCGCGCAGCACCGGGTTGACGGCGGAGCCCTTGACCTTGTCGTAGCGGGCGCGGATCTCGCGCTCCTCGTCGGTCTTCGGGTCGTCCGGGTAGTCAGGCAGCGCGTAGCCCTTGCCCTGGAGCTCGGCGACGGCCGCCTTGAGCTGCGGGATGGACGCCGAGATGTTCGGCAGCTTGACGATGTTCGCCGCCGGGGTCTTGGCCAGCTCGCCCAGCTCGGTCAGCGCGTCCGGGATGCGCTGGTCCTCGTTCAGGTACTCCGGGAAGACGGCGATGATGCGCCCGGCCAGCGAGATGTCGCGGGTCTCCACGGGCACACCGGCCTGCGAGGCGTACGCCCGGATCACCGGCAGGAAAGAATGCGTCGCCAGGGCCGGGGCCTCGTCCGTGTACGTGTAGATGATGCTCGAGTCAGTCACCGGGTGCTCCGCTCCACGTCTGTAACATTGCTCGACATCAAGATATCTCGTGCCGGGGGCGGGCTCGACAGGGGTGGGCCCCGGGTCCGCTGTTTCGCGCCGGGCGGGGCCGCCGATCAGCCGGAGCCCGCCGTCCGCCCGGGTCCGCCGGTCAGCTCGCGTTCGATCCAGCGGCAGATCACGTCCACCACGTACACGTGTTCGGACCGGCTGAGCTCCCGGCCCTTCGGGATGCCGTGCCACCGGGCCAGACAGCTCCGGCAGCAGGTGGCGGTCGCGTGCTGGGCGACGAAGACGGGATGGCCCCGGTACGGGGTCTGCTTGCCGTCCTTGTACGGCGCGGCCGGGGCCAGCCGCTTCGCGATCAGGTCGTAGGCGTGCCACCGCACGGTGGCCGGTCCCTTCAGCTCCGCGGTGGCCCGGTCCCGCCCGCGCAGGTGGAAACGCGCCCGGAACGGCTGCCGGGCGAGGTCGTCCAGCAGCCGGTCGAGCGGGTGGGCCCCGGGCGGGACGGGGTCGGGCGAAACGGTCATGCTCCTTCGAGCATACGGGCCGTCCCGAAGGCCGCCCGCTACTCGGGGACCCCCTCGGCGCTGCGCTGCTGCGGGATCGTGAGGCCGCCCTGCTGGAGGGCGACCGTGCGCACGGGGGAGGGGATGCGGATGCCCTCCTCGCGGTAGCGGCGGTGCAGGCGCTTGATGAACTCGTGCTTGATCCGGTACTGATCGCTGAACTCGCCGATGCCCAGGATCACCGTGAACCCGATCCGGGAGTCCCCGAAGGTGTGGAAGCGGATCGCGGGCTCGTGGTCCGGCAGCGCGCCGTCGACCTCGTGCATCACCTGCCGCACCACGTCGGCGGTCACCCGCTCCACGTGCTCCAGATCGGCGTCGTAGCTCACGCCCACCTGCACCGGCACCGTCAGCCGCTGCTCGGGCCGGGTGTAGTTCGTCATGTTGGCCTTGGCGAGCTGGCCGTTGGGGATCACCACCAGGTTGTTGGACAGCTGGCGCACCGTCGTCTGACGCCAGTTGATGTCGACGACGTACCCCTCCTCACCGCTGCTGAGCCGGATGTAGTCGCCGGGCTGGACGGTCTTGGAGGCGAGGATGTGGATGCCGGCGAACAGGTTGGCAAGGGTGTCCTGCAACGCTAGGGCCACCGCGAGACCGCCGACGCCCAGCGCGGTGAGCAGCGGCGCTATGGAGATCCCGAGGGTCTGCAGGACGACCAGGAAGCCGATCGCCAGGACCAGCGCCCGGGTGATGTTGACGAAGATGGTCGCCGACCCGGCCACGCCCGAGCGGGACTGGGTGACCGTCTGCACCAGCCCGGCGATGACCCGGGCCGCCGACAGGGTGGCCACGAGGATCAGCCACACCTCCAGGACCTGGTCCGTGTGGTGCTGCACGGTCCTGGTGAGCGGCAGCACGACCGCCGCCGTCGCCACACCGGCCGCGATCAGCGCCCACGGCACGATCGAACGCAATGCGTCCACGATGACGTCGTCACCGCTCCAACGGGTCCGCTTGGCGGCCTTGGCCAGCCAGCGCAGCAGGGTCCGGGAGCAGAAGGCGAGCGCCAGGCCCGCCGCCACGGAGATGCCGGCCAGGACGAGGTCGTCCAGGGTGAGCGCGCGGTTCACCGGTCACCTCCGCCGCGCCGGGTCCCTGCGGAGCGCCGTATGTGAGGTCTCGTCACGTTGTCACCTGCTCGATGTGCGGGATGTCGAACGTGCCGGTCCCGGAACTCCGGTGACCGGCACGAGCGTTCATCCTGCCGTATCCGGAACACGGCATACCACCGGGGCGGCTCGCTCCCGCGCGGCCCCGATCAGATGATGCCCTCCGCGAGTTCGGCCTGGTCGCGGTCGCTGCCGTAGGCCGCGGTGGGGGTGCCGTAGGAACGGCGGGCGACGTACCACCAGACGCTGGCCAGCAGCAGGACGGCGGCCAGGGCCACCGCCGCGTAGTTCATCGTGCCGGCGGTGACCGGCGAGGACTGCGGCAGGCAGAACAGCACCGTCACGCAGGCCACCCAGACCACCGCGACCCAGCCGACGGGCCTGCTCCAGCGGCCCAGGTGCCAGGGCCCCGGCCGGAACCGGTCCCCGGCCCGCAGCCGCAGCAGCACCGGGATGGCGTAGGCGGGGGTGATGCCGATGACGTTGATGGCGGTCACCGCGTTGTACGCCGTCGCCGAGTACAGCGACGGCAGCGCGAGGACCCCGGCCACGCCGACCGACAGCCAGACGGCGGCCACCGGGGTCTGCGTGCGCCGGCTGACCGTGCGCCACAGCCGGGAGCCGGGCAGCGCGCCGTCCCGGCTGAACGCGAACACCATCCGGCTGGCCGCGGCGACCTCCGCGTTCCCGCAGAACAGCTGGGCCGCGATCACCACCAGCAGCAGCGCCTTCGCGCCGCCCGCGCCGAGGCCGTCCAGCAGGATCTGGGCCGGCGGCACCCCGGTGGCGGTGGTGCGGGTCGCGTCGTAGTCCTGGATGGCGAAGGTCAGCCCGGCCAGCAGCACGAATCCGGCCAGCCACGACACCCAGATGGCCCGGACGATGCCCTTGGCCGCGGATACCGAGGCGCGCGAGGTCTCCTCCGACAGGTGCGCGGAGGCGTCGTAGCCGGAGAAGGTGTACTGGGCGAGCAGCAGTCCGATCGCCGCCACGTACAACGGGTTCGACCAGCCGGTCTCGTTGACGAAGGTGGTGAACACGAAGGACGGTGAGCGGTGGTGGTCGGGCACGATCGCGAGCGCGCCGACGATGAGCGCGACACCCGCCAGGTGCCACCAGACGCTGACCGAGTTGAGCAGGCTGACCACGCGGACCCCGAACAGGTTCAGCACCGCGTGCAGCAGGAGGATGGCGCAGAAGACCAGCATCGTCCTGCCGGGCGTCGGGGTGAAGCCCCACTGGAGATGGGCGAACGCGCCGGTGAACAGGGCGGCGCCGTAGTCGATCCCGGCGATCGCGCCGAGCAGGCCGAGCAGATTCAGCCAGCCCGTGTACCAGCCCCAGCGGCGCCCGCCGAGCCGGTCTGCCATGTAGTAGAGGGCGCCCGAGGTCGGATAGGCGCTGGTGACCTCGGCGAGCGCGAGTCCGACGCAGAGCACGAACAGGCCCACGCCCGCCCAGCCCCACAGCATCACGGCGGGACCACCGGTGTTCAGCCCGAAGCCGTACAGGGTCATGCAGCCGGACAGGATCGAGATCACCGAGAAGCTGATGGCGAAGTTGCCGAACCCGCCCATCCGGCGGGCCAGCACCGGCCGGTAGCCGAGTTCGCGCAGCCGCCGCTCCTCGTCCTGCTGCGGCAGCCCCGCGGCGGCGGACGGCTCGGGAGTGGGAGACATGCGCGGACCTCCGGAGATCGAGGGGGGCTCGGACGGGATGCTCGGGGAGGGGGTTGCGGACTCGGGGACGTGGTCGTGGTCGTGGGCTCGCGGCGGGGGGGGGGCTCAGGTGGCGCGGGTGGGGCCGGTGGCGATCCGGCAGCGGTCGCGGGCCGCGGTGAACACGTCCACGGCACGGTCGCGGCCCCGGGCGCGGTACAGCCACGGCGGCGGGGTGAAGTACGGGCCGATCGCCTCGAACACCGCCGCGGCGGCGGCGTACTGCCCGGTGCTCCACAGGGCGTGGGCCAGGTGGTTGAGGTCCGGCTGGGCCCGCCGGTCGGCCGGCGCCTGCTCGAACCAGGAGGTCAGGGCGGTGCGCGCCTCCAGGGCGGCGGTCTCGGTCGTCCAGCGTGCCTGCCGTTCGCCCAGGCGGCGGTGGCGTTCGACGCGGACGTACAGGGGCAGCAGGTGCAGGGCGGAGCCGGCCGGGGCCTGGCCGGCGGCCCACCGGGCGTAACCGGAGGCCTCGTCGAGGCGCCGCTGGAGACCGGTGGGCTCGTCGACTCCGGTACGGGGACGACCGGCGGCCCCCTCGGGCTTGGCTCCGGTACGACCGGCGGCCGCCTCGCTCCCGGCGCCGGTAAGGCGCGCGGCACCCGTGAGCCCGGCAACCGGGTGAACGGCGGTCTCCGCGACCCCGGCGCCCGGGTGACCGGCCGGTTCCGTGCGTCCCGGGGCCGGCCGACCGCCCCCCTCCCTGAGCCCGGCACCGAGGTGGCCCGCGGCCTCCGCGACCCCGGCACCGAGGCGGCCGGCGGTCTCCGCGACCCCGGAGCGTGGTGTGCCGGCGGCCGCCGCGGGCCCCTCGCGGCCGCCGTCGCGTGCGTACAGGAACTGGAGCACCCGGTGGTGGGCCTCACGGTTGTACGGGTCGCGTGCGGCGGCCTCGGCCAGCAGCTCCCAGGGGCCCGGCGGCAGCGGCGGCGCGGGCGGGGCGGCCCGGTGCTCCGCCCACCGCTGCCCGGGATCCAGCTGGGCCAGGGCCAGCAGGCAGATCCAGGGCACGGGGTCGCGCGGCGCGAGCCCGGTCGCGGTCTGGGCGGCGTCCCAGGCCTCGATCCACAACTCATGGGCCCGCAGGTGCCCTTCCCGGCGCGCCCGCAGCGCCCGCTCCACGCCCACCCGGGCGCGCATCACCGCCGCGTGGGCACAGTCCGGCTCCTCGGCCAGCCAGGCGCGCACCACATCGCTGCCCGCGGCCGCCGCCGCGAGGATCTGGGTGCGCTGGGTCCACCGCCACGCCTCGGTGGTCTCGGCCAGCAGGGTGCGCATGGCCATCCAGCGGCCGGTGCGCAGATCCTGGAGCACGGCGCGCAGGGCGTGGTCGGGCCCGGCGGGGTCGTAGCAGGGCCTCGCTGCTTCTCGTGCCATCAGCCGAGGCCCCGGGGCCGGACGGGCACGGGCGAGGCGGCGCAGTGAGGTGGCAACAGCCCTCCCCTGGGCGGTGATCGGTCGCTCGCGGAGCGTTGTGGTCGGTGGTCAGACGTCCTGGGCTGCGCTCGAACGACGTGGTCGGCGGTCACTATAGAGGCGGCCATTACCCCTCACCATTGTTGCCAACTCAATAAGCCGTACGGGGGGGTTGGCCGATTATCGGCGTGGGTTGACGCGGACCGCGGGCGGCGGCAGGCTGACGCGGTGATCTCTGCTGCGGGTGCGGGAGGGTACGGATGACGGGACCGGCGCGATGACCGGACCGGTGCTCGCCGTCGACCAGGGCACCTCCGGCACCAAGGCCCTCGTGGTCTGCCCGGAGCGCGGTGTCCTCGGCACCGGATACGCCGAGGTCCGCCCCCGTCACCGCCCCGGCGGACTGGTCGAGGCGGACCCGGAGGAGCTGTACGGCTCGGTGCTCGCCGCCGGGCGGCGCGCGCTCGCCGAGGCGGGAACGGACGTCGTGGCGCTGGGGGTGGCCAACCAGGGCGAGACCGTCCTCGCCTGGGACCCGGCCACCGGCCGCCCGCTCACCGACGCCCTGGTCTGGCAGGACCGCCGCGCCGAGACCGTCTGCGCGCAACTGGGCGATCACGCGGACGAGTTGCGGCAGCTGACCGGACTGCCCCTGGACCCGTACTTCGCCGCGCCCAAGATGGCCTGGATCCGCCGTCACCTCACCCGCGAGGGCGTCGTCACCACCTCGGACGCCTGGCTGGTGCACCGCCTCACCGGCGCCTTCGTCACCGACGCCGCCACCGCCGGCCGCACCCAGCTCCTCGACCTCGACCGCGTCCGGTGGTCGTCCCGCGCCCTCGACCTGTACGGCCTGGCCGGCGAACACCTCCCGGAGATCACCGACGTCGCCCAACCCGTGGGGACCACCAGGGCGTTCGGCCCGGAGATCCCCCTCACCGGGCTGATCGTGGACCAGCAGGCCGCCCTGCTCGCCCAGCGCCTCACCGCCCCCGGCGCCGCCAAGTGCACCTACGGCACCGGTGCCTTCCTGCTCGCCCACACGGGCGAACGCCCCCGGCGCGGCGGCTCGGGCCTGGTCAGCTGCGTGGCCTGGCGGCTCGCCGGCACCACCAGCTACTGCCTGGACGGCCAGGTGTACACGGCCGCCTCCGCCGTCCGCTGGCTCGCCGGTCTCGGCGTCATCGGCTCCGCCGCCGACCTGGACCCGGTCGGCGGCACCGTCCCCGACAGCGGCGGCGTCACCTTCGTGCCCGCCCTCGCCGGACTCGCCGCCCCCTGGTGGCGCGGCGAGCTGCGCGGCTCGCTGACCGGGCTCGGCCTCGACACCACGGCGGGCCACCTGGTGCGCGCCCTGTGCGAGGGCATCGCCGCCCAGGTCGCCGAACTCGCCGACGCGGCCGCCGCCGACCTCGGCACCCCCCTGACCGCCCTGCGCGTCGACGGCGGCCTCACCCGCTCCGCGCTGCTCATGCAGACCCAGGCCGACCTGCTGCAACGCCCCGTCGAGGTGTCCGCGCTGCCCGACGCCACGGCGCTCGGCGCCGCCGCCCTCGCCCGCCTCGGCACCGACCCCGCGCTCGGCGCCGACCAGGCCCTGCCGGAATGGCGACCCGCCGCGGTGTACGAGCCCCGCATCCCGGCCGACCGGGCGGCCGAACACCGCGCCCGCTTCCGCGCCGCCGTCGCCGCCCTGCCCGGCTCATGACGGGCACCGGGAACGGACCGCGGCCCGCGCGCCCGGTGCGCGGGGACCGGGAACCACGGCCGGGGGCCGGCACCGGTGCCGACGCCCCGCCGCCGGCGGCGGCCGCTTCGGGTCCACTGCCGACGGTCACCGTCGAAGGCCCGCTGCCCCGGCGGTCGTACGACGTCGTGGTCGTCGGCGCCGGAGTCGTCGGCTGCGCCATCGCCCGCGAGCTCGCCCGCCACCCACGTCTGAGCGTCGCCCTGGTCGAGGCGCAGGACGACGTGGGCCAGGGCACCTCCAAGGCCAACACCGCGATCCTGCACACCGGTTTCGATGCCGTCCCCGGCACCCTGGAGGCCCGGCTCGTGCGTGCGGGCCGGGCCCGGCTGGCCGCCTACGCCGCCGAGTCCGGCATCCCCGTCGAACACGTCGGCGCGCTGCTCGTCGCCTGGGACGAGGAGCAACTGGCCGCCCTGCCCGGGCTGGCCGAGAAGGCCGGACTCAACTCCTGCACGGACGCCCGCCGGCTGGACCGGGAGGAGCTGTACGCCCGCGAGCCGCGCCTCGGTCCCGGCGCGCTGGGCGCCCTGCACATTCCCGGCGAGAGCGTCATCTGCCCCTGGACCACCACCCTGGCCTACGCCACCCAGGCCGTCCGCGCCGGTGTCGAACTCCACCTGAACACCGCTGTCGGGCAGGTCGGCCGGGACGGGGAAGGCCACCTCCTGCACACCTCCCGCGGCACGCTGCGCGCCCGCCACCTCGTCAACGCGGCCGGGCTGGGCGCCGACACCCTCGACCGGCGGCTCGGCCGCGACGACTTCACCGTCACCCCGCGCCGCGGCCAGCTCCTCGTCTTCGACAAGTTCGCCCGACCGCTGGTCCGGCACATCCTGCTGCCGGTGCCCACCGCACTCGGCAAGGGGGTGCTGGTCGCGCCCACCGTGCACGGCAACGTGCTGCTCGGCCCCACCGCCGAGGACCTGGACGACAAGCGGGACACCGGCTCCACCGCCGAGGGCATCGCCCTGCTCCGGGAGAAGGGCCGCCGCGTCCTGCCCGACCTCCTCGACGAGGAGGTCACCGCCGTGTACGCCGGGCTGCGCGCGGCCACCGGACAGGAGGACTACCGGATCGCCGCCCACCCCGAACTGTCGTACGTCACCGTCGGCGGCATCCGCTCCACCGGACTGACCGCCTCCCTGGCGATCGCGGCCCATGTCACCGGCCTGCTCGCCGCGTCCGGGCTCGACCTCGGACCCGAGCGGGACCTCGACCCGGTGCGCATGCCCAACCTCGGCGAGACCTCCCCGCGCCCCCACCAGCGCGCCGGCCTCGTCGCCGCCGACCCCGCCTACGGCACCCTCGTCTGCCACTGCGAGCGGGTCTCCCTCGGCGAGATCCGCGACGCCCTCGCCGGCCCCCTGCCGCCGCGCACCCGGGACGCCCTGCGCCGCCGCACCCGGGCCGGGGCGGGCCGCTGCCAGGGCTTCTACTGCGGAGCGGCCGTCCGGGAGCTGCTGGAACGGCGGTGGAAAGGGGAACGCGCATGACGGACGCCCGACGCGTCGACGTCCTCGTGGTCGGGGCCGGGCCCGCCGGTCTCACCGCGGCGGCCCGGCTCGCCGCCGCCGGGGCCGGCCGGGTCGAGGTACTGGAGCGGGAGGCCATGCCCGGGGGAGTGCCCCGGTACTGCGCCCACGGCGGCTTCGGCACCTGGACCCGCCCGCTGACCGGCCCCGCGTACGCCCGCCTGCTCACCCAGGCGGCCCGGCGGTCGGGCGCCGTGCTCCGCACCCGGGTGAGCGTGCTCGACTGGGCGGACGGCGAGAACGTCCTGCTGACCGTGGGGCCCGGGGGACCGGAGGCCGTCGCGGCCCGCGCCGTCGTCCTGGCCACCGGGGCCCGCGAACGCCCCCGCGCGGCCCGCCTGGTGCCCGGCACCCGGCCCGCCGGCGTCTACACCACCGGCGAACTCCAGCAGGCGGTCCACCTGTTCGGGCAGCACATCGGCACGCGCGCGGTGGTGGTCGGCGCGCAGGACGTCTCCTACGCGGCGGCCGCGACGGTCCGCGCGGCCGGTGCCGAGGTCGTCGCCCTGGTCACCGAGGACCCCCGCGCCCGTACCCGGCGCACCCTCGCGCGGACGGTCCGGCCGGCCCACCGCCTCCCCCTGCTCAACGGCACCACCGTCACCGAACTCCTCGGCCACGGACGGCTGTCGGGCGTCCGCGTCCGCCACCGGGACGGCCGCACCGCCGTACTGCCCTGCGACACGGTTGTGTTCACCGGCGACTTCGTCCCGGACCACGAACTCGCCCGGCGCGGCGCCCTCGACCTCGACCCCGGCACCCGCGGCCCGGCCGTCGGCACCGCCCTGCACACCTCGCGCCCCGGCGTCTTCGCCGCCGGCAACCTCCTGCACGCCGTCGAGCCCGCCGCGACCGCCGCCCGCGAGGGGGCCAGGGCGGCCGGTGCCGTCCTCGGCTTCCTGGCGGGCACCCCCTGGCCGGGGCCCGGTATCCCGGTCACCGTCGAGGCGCCGCTGCGCTGGATCGCCCCCAACCGCCTCACCCCCGGCGCCCGGCCCGCGCCCCATGTGCTGCGCACCGACGCCCCGTTGCCCCGCCCCGTCCTCCACGTCCACCAGGACGGCCGCCTGCTGCACCGGGCCCGCCTCGGCCCCGGCACCGCCCGGCCCCACCGCACCCTGACGCTCGGCACCGGCTGGCACGAGCGCGTCGACCCCGGCGGCGGTCCGGTACGGGTGAGCGCCGGCTGAGCCGGACGCGTTGTCGGTGCCGTGTGCGACAGTTCCGGCGTGACCGAGATCAACACCGCACCGTCCGGCCTCGACACCGTCGACTGGTCCGCGCTGACACACGCCTACGGCCCCGCCGACGACCTGCCCGGACTGCTGCGCGACCTGTGCTCCCCGGACGCGCGGCAGCGCCACAAGGCCCTGCACGAGCTGTACGGCAACATCTTCCACCAGGGCAGCCGGTACCCGGCGACGGCCGCCGCGGTGCCGTTCCTGGCCCGCATGGCGGCGGACCCCGCGCTGCCCGACCGGGCCGCGCTCCTGGAACTGCTGGCCGCCCTCGCCATCGGCTACGACGAGGCGCATCTGCCCGGCGGCGTCGCGGTGGCCGACTGGCGGGCCGAGGCCGAGAAGGCCCGCGCCCAGGACCCGACGGCGGTCCGCGCCGAGTACGACGCCTGGGTCGAGGCGGCGACCGACGACAAGGACCGGCGGATGCGCGAGTTCCGCCGCGACATGTACGACCACGACGGGCACCTGGCGGCCATGTCGGCGGAACTGGCCGCCTACGACGCGGTGCGCGGCGAGATACCGGCGCTGCTCCCCCTGCTGGGCGACCCGGACCCGGCCGTGCGGGCGGCCACGGCGTATCTGTCGGCCTGGTTCCCGGAGTCGGCCGGGGACAGCCTGCCGCGATTGCTCGCGCTGCCGGACGAGGAGGACGAGCCCGCGGTCCTGGCCACCGCTCTGGTCGCCGTCGGACTGCTCGGCGACGGCGACCACGCCGGCGACCGTGACCGCGAGGGCGCGAGCGGGGCGGAGGCGGTGGCCCGGCTGCGGCCGTTCCTCACCGCCGGCGAACCGGTGGTGCGCTGGGCCGCCGCCACGGCGCTGGCCCGCCTCGGCGCCACGGGGGCCGAGGGGGCGGTGTGCCCGCGGGTGCCGGCCGAACTCGCGGCCGTCGCCGAGGAGTCGGGGACCGACATGCCGCACGTGCCCTTCCACGAGGGCGACCTGCGCGGCTACTCCGCCGCTTCCCTCACCCTGCTCGCCGACCGCTTCCCGACCGAGGCCCTGGACGCGGTCACCGGCGCCCTCGCCGCCACCACCGGCCCGGCGAGCTTCGCCGTCGCCTCGGCCGCGCTGCGGCTGGCCTTCGGCGAACCCGGCCCGGACGGCCCCGGCGCCTTCGCCGCGCTGACCGAGCCCCAGCGCCGCCTGGTCCGGGCCCTCGCCGGGCTCGACAAGGACACCTGGCAGTGGGCGAACCTCTGGAGCATCGTCCGCTCCTGGGGGCTGCCCGTGCCGCGCGACGCGCTGCGGGCCTACGCCGGGCTCCCCGAGGAGTGACCGGAAGGGGGCGCGGGCGGGGCGCTCAGTCGAACGAACCGTGCCGCCCCGCCCCCGACGCGAACCGGGCGGCGCCCTCCACGCCCTCGGCCAGCACGCCCGTTCCGTGCCGCAGTTCGGCGCGCAGCGCCGCCTCCTCGGGCAGGCCCTCCTGGCCGAGGACCGAGGCACGGTCGCCGCGCAGACACGGCTGCGGGAAGCGGGCGATCCCGGCGGCCAGCTCCTCCGCCTCGGCGCGGGCGGTGCCGGCCGGCACCACACGGTTGGCGAGCCCCATCGCGTACGCCTCGTGGGCCGGCACCGCACGGCCGGTCAGGATCATGTCCATGGCCCGGCTGGTGCCGATCAGCCGGGGCAGCCGCACGGTGCCGCCGTCGATCAGCGGCACACCCCAGCGGCGGCAGAACACGCCGAACACCGCGTCCTCCTCGGCCACCCGCAGATCGCACCACAGGGCGAGCTCCAGGCCGCCCGCCACCGCATGCCCGGCGACGGCCGCGATCACCGGCTTGGACAGCCGCAGCCGGGTCGGGCCCATCGGCCCGTCGCCGTCCTCGGCCACCCGGTTGCCCCGCTCGGTGCCGATCGCCTTCAGATCGGCACCCGCGCAGAACGTGCCGCCCTCACCCCACAGCACCGCCACCCGCGCGTCCTCGTCCGCCTCGAACTCCCGGAAGGCGTCAGCGAGTCCGGCGGCCGTGGGGCCGTCCACCGCGTTGCGGGCCTCGGGCCGGGACAGGACGACGGTGGTGACGTACTCCTTGCGCTCCACGCGGACCGGCACGACGGGCACTCCCTCTCCAGGCGGCTGGGAGGGTCACTCTGCCTCAGATGACCTTCAGCCGCACCAGTGCCCCCAGCGTGAGCGCCCCCGGCAGCAGCGGCAGCCACACGGTGATGATCCGGTAGGCCAGCACCACCGCCGTGGCCAGGGCCGCCGGACCGCCGACCGCGACCAGGGCCACGATCAGCGCCGCCTCGACCGAGCCGATCCCGCCTGGAGTGGGCACCAGGGCCACCGCGACCGTCGCCGCGAGGTAGGCGAGCGCGATGTGGGCGGGCGGCACCGGCAGCCGCAGCGCCTGCCCGACCGCCGCGAGCCCCACCGCCTGGAGCGCGGGGAAGGCCAGCGAGCCGCCCCACAGGGCGAGCGCACGGGCCGGCCGGGTGTGCACCGAACGCGCCTCGTCCAGGGCGTCCTGGAGGTACGCGGACACGCGGGCGCGCACCGGCCGCACCAGCGCGCCCACGGCCACCGCCGCGACCAGCGCCCCGGCCGCGGCCCACAGCAGCGGCGGCGCCGAACCGTCCGGCAGCAGCGGGCGCAGGCGCAGCGCGTCCGGGAACACCAGCAGCAGGACGGCCAGCAGCCCGAGCCGGCCCGCGCCCTCCGCGAGCAGATACAGCGCGAGCGCCGCCGAGGAGCGGGCCGGGGGCACCCCGCACACGGTCATGAACCGCAGGTTCACCGCGCCCGCGCCGAGCCCGGTGGGCAGCAGGTGATTGGCCGAGGCCGCCGCGAACTGGGTGGCCAGCAACCGGCCCTTCGGCAGCGGCTGGACCACCGCCCCCTGCCGGGTGACGGCCGCCGCCACCCAGGTCAGACAGGTGGCGCCGGCCGCCGCGAGCAGCCAGGGCCAGGACGCGGTGCGCAGTTGGGCGAAGCCCTCGGCGAGCAGCGCGCGGTCGCGCACGGCGGCCGGCACGACGAGCAGCAGCGGGACCACGCACAGCAGCCGGCGCACGGGCACCCGGCGCGGGAGCCGTACCCGGGACGGCCGGGGAGTCGGAGGGAGCGGAACGGCGGTCACATCGACACAGGTTCGCCCGGCCGCCCCAACAGCGGGTGGCGCCGTCGCGGACGGCGGCTTACCGGGGGTGGTCGCCGAGGTCCGCGGCGGCCGTCGCCGCGGCCGGTACGGGTGAAAGGCCGCGGACATTGACCTCGATGAAGCTTGAGGTTCTACGTTTTCCTCATGAGCATGGAGACCACCGCATGGACCCAGCTGCACAGCGTGATGTACGCGCAGGCGGACCGCCGTCCCCTCGCCCGCGCCACGCTGCGCCGCATCGCCGCCTTCGCCCGGCCGCACCGCGCCGGCATCGTCCGGTTCGTGCTGCTCGGGGTGGTGACCGCGCTGCTCGCGGTGGCGACCCCGGTGCTCGCCGGCCGCGTCGTGGACGCGATCGTGTCCGGGCACGACCCGGGCACCGTCGTCCGCCTCTCCCTGCTGATCGCGCTGGTCGCCGTCGCCGAGGCCGGGCTCGGCATCCTCGGCCGGCGGCTGTCGGCGACGCTCGGCGAGGGACTCATCCTCGACCTCAGGACGGCGGTGTTCGACCATGTGCAGCGCATGCCCGTCGCCTTCTTCACCCGGACCCGCACCGGAGCGCTCGTCAGCCGCCTCAACAACGATGTGATCGGCGCCCAGCGGGCCTTCGCCAACACCCTCTCCGGCGTGGTCACCAACCTGGTCACCCTGCTGCTCACGCTCGCCGTCATGCTCACCCTGTCCTGGCAGATCACCCTGCTCGCGCTGGTGCTGCTGCCCGTCTTCGTACTGCCCGCCCGCCGGATGGGCGGCCGGATGGCCCGGATGCAGCGCGAGGCGGCGGCGCTGAACGCGGCCATGGGCACCCGGATGACCGAACGGTTCTCCGCGCCCGGCGCCACCCTGGTCAAGCTGTTCGGCCGCCCGCAGGAGGAGTCGGCGGAGTTCGCCGCCCGAGCCGCCCGGGTCCGCGACATCGGGGTGCGCACCGCCACCGCCCAGTCGGTGTTCATCACCTCCCTCACCCTCGTCTCCGCCCTCGCCCTGGCCCTGGTCTACGGACTCGGCGGCTGGTTCGCGCTGCGCGGCACCCTGGAGCCCGGCGCGATCGTCTCCCTGGCCCTGCTGCTGACCCGGCTCTACGCCCCGCTCACCGCGCTCGCCGGGGCCCGGGTGGAGGTGATGAGCGCGCTCGTCAGCTTCGAGCGGGTCTTCGAGGTGCTCGACCTCAAACCGCTGATCGAGGAGCGCCCGGACGCCGTCGAGGTCCCCGAGGGCCCGGTCGCCGTCGAGTTCGACGCGGTCCGCTTCGCCTACCCGGCCGCCGACCAGGTCTCCCTCGCCTCCCTGGAGGAGGTCGCCGCACTCGACACCCGCGGCGGCACCGAGGTCCTGCACGGCATCTCCTTCCGCGCCGAACCCGGCCAGACCGTCGCCCTGGTCGGCTCCTCCGGCGCCGGGAAGTCCACCATCGCCCAGCTGCTGCCGCGCCTGTACGACGTCGACGCGGGCGCCGTCCGGGTGGGCGGGGTGGACGTGCGCGACCTGACGGCGGCCTCGCTGCGGGCCACCGTCGGCATGGTCACCCAGGACGGCCACCTCTTCCACGACACGGTCCGCGCCAACCTGCTGCTGGCCCGCCCGGACGCCGGGGACGACGAACTGTGGGACGCCCTCGGCCGCGCCCGCCTCGCCGAGGTCGTACGGTCCCTGCCGGACGGCCTGGACACGGTGGTCGGCGAACGCGGCTACCGGCTCTCCGGAGGCGAGCGCCAGCGGATGACCATCGCCCGGCTGCTGCTGGCCCGCCAGCGCGTCGTCATCCTCGACGAGGCCACCGCCCACCTGGACAACACCTCCGAGGCGGCCGTCCAGGAGGCGCTGGCCGAGGCCCTGGACGGCCGTACCGCCGTGGTCATCGCCCACCGGCTGTCCACGGTCCGCGCCGCCGACCAGATCCTGGTGATCGAGTCCGGCACCGTCGTGGAACGCGGCACCCACGACAGGCTCCTCGCCGCGGACGGCCGGTACGCCGAGCTGTACCGCACCCAGTTCGCCCAGCGCGACGACGACGGGGCCCCGGTGGGCGCGGCCTGACCGCGCCACCGCCCGCGGCGGCGGCCGGCCGGACGACTGCCGGGTCCGTACGTGTGAGGCGCCGCCAACCTGGATACGCGGACCCCACGGCATCACCCGGCAGCACGGCCCGTCCGGAAGGCCCCACGTCATGACCAGCGAAAACGCAACGGCTCCGGGATCGGAGATCACCCTTCGGGTGAACGGCAAGCCCCACACCCTGTACGTCGACCACCGCCGCGTCCTGCTGGACCTGCTCCGCGAGGACCTGGATCTCACCGGCGCCAAGAAGGGCTGCGACCACGGGCAGTGCGGGGCCTGCACCGTGCTGGTCGACGGACGCCGCCTCAACAGCTGCCTGCTGCTCGCGGTGAGCCTCGACGGCGGCGAGGTCACCACCGTGGAGGGGCTGGGCGGCGACGGCGAGGAACCCCATCCGTTGCAGCGGGCCTTCCTCGACCGCGACGCCTTCCAGTGCGGCTACTGCACCCCCGGCCAGCTCTGCTCCGCCGTCGGCATGCTCGCCGAGGCCGCGGCCGGCCACCCCTCCCACGTCACCGACCCCGCGGCCCCCTCCGGCCGCCCGGTGCCGCTGGACCGGCCCGAGATCCGCGAGCGCATGAGCGGCAACCTGTGCCGTTGCGGCGCCTACCCGGGCATCGTCGAGGCGGTGGAGGACGTGATCCGGTGAACGGCTTCGCCTACCTCAGGCCGGACAGCCTCCAGGAGGCCGTGGAGGCGTACGCCGCCCACCCCGGCGCCCGCTACCTGGCCGGCGGCACCAACCTGGTCGACCTGATGAAACTCGGCGTGGAACGCCCCGCCGTCCTCATCGACGTGGGCCGGCTGCCACTGGGCGCCGTCGAGGAACTGCCCGACGGCGCCCTGCGGGCCGGCGCCACCGTCCGCAACAGCGACCTCGCCGCCGACCCGCGCGTCCGCGACCGCTACCCGGCGCTGTCCCAGGCCCTCCTCGCCGGTGCCTCCGGCCAGCTCCGCAACGCCGCCACCACCGGCGGAAACCTCCTCCAGCGCACCCGCTGCCCCTACTTCCAGGACCTGTCCAAGCCCTGCAACAAACGCGAGCCCGGCACCGGCTGCGGCGCGCTCGAAGGCGTCCACCGCGACCACGCCGTACTCGGCCGGTCCGACCACTGCATCGCCACCCACCCCTCCGACATGGCCGTCGCCCTCGCCGCCCTCGACGCCGAAGTCGAGCTGTACGGCCTCGACGGCGCCCGCCGCCTGCCCGTCGCCGACTTCCACCGGCTGCCGGGCGAGCACCCCGAACGGGACACCGAGATCCGCCCCGGAGAGATCATCACCGGCGTGCTGCTGCCGGCCGCCACCGCCTCACTGCCCTCCGCCTACCGCAAGGCCCGGGACCGGGCGTCGTACGCCTTCGCCCTCGCCTCCGTGGCCGTCGTCCTGCGCCTCGCGGACGGCGCGATCCAGCAGATCGGCCTGGCCTTCGGCGGGCTCGCGCACAAGCCCTGGCGGGCCCGGCGCGCCGAGGAGGCGCTGCGCGGCGCGGCCCCCACCCCGGCCGCCCTGGAACGCGCCGTCGACCTCGAACTGGCCGACGCGCGCCCGCTGCGCGACAACGCCTACAAGGTGCCCCTCGCCCGCAACCTCGCCCTCGACGTCCTCGACCGCCTCACCCCGGCCCCCGCCGTGGCCTGACCCGCCCGCCCCCGGTTACCAGGAGGAGACCCCATGCCCCGCACCGGCACCGTCCTCGGCGCCCCCGCCGAGCGCCTGGAGGGGCGGCAGAAGGTCACCGGCGCCGCCCGCTACGCCGCCGAGCACCCGCTGTCCGGCCGCGCCCACGCCTGGCCCGTGCCCGCGGCCGTGGCCCGCGGCCGGGTCACCGCCGTGGACACCTCCGCCGCCCGTGCCGAACCCGGCGTCCTCGCTGTCCTCACCCCCGGCGACGCGCCCCGGCTCGCCGAACCCGAGGACGCCACCCTCGCCGTGCTCCAGGACCCGGACGTGCCGCACCGCGGCTGGTGCGTCGCCCTGGTCGTCGCCGAAACCCTGGAGACCGCCCGGGCCGCCGCCCGGCTGGTGCGCGTCGACTACGACGCCGAGCCCGCCGACCTCACCCTCACCATGGACCACCCGGAGAGCTACGAGCCGGAGGAGGCCAACGCGGGCCAGCCCGGCCGCGTCGAACACGGCGACCCGGAGGGCGCCTTCGCCGCCGCCGGCACCGGCGTCGACGTCGTCTACCGGGTGCCGCCGCTGCACAACCACCCCATGGAGCCGCACACCACCACCGCCCGGTGGGACGACGACCGGCTCACCGTGTACACCTCCACCCAGGGCGGTACGACGGCACGGTCCGTGCTCGCCCGGCTCTTCGAACTGCCCGAGGACCGGGTCACGGTGGTCAGCGAGCACGTCGGCGGCGGCTTCGGCTCCAAGGGCACCCCGCGCCCCGACCTCGTCCTCGCCGCGATGGCCGCCCTGCGCACCGCCCGCCCGGTCACCCTCGCCTACCCCCGCCGGTACCTGCCCACCGTCGTCGGCCACCGCGCCCCCACCCTGCACCGGCTGCGCCTGGCCGCCGAACCCGACGGCCGGCTGACCGCGCTGCTGCACGAGGTGACCACCCACACCTCGCGGGTGAGGGAGTTCGTGGAGCAGGCCGCCGTGCCCGCCCGCGTCATGTACGCCACCCCGAACCTGCTCACCGTGCACCGCGCGGTGGCGCTCGACGTGCCGAGCCCGTCCTGGATGCGGGCCCCCGGCGAGTCGCCCGGCATGTACGCCCTGGAGTCCGCCATGGACGAACTCGCCGGGGCGCTGGGCATGGACCCGGTCCAGCTGCGCATCCGCAACGAACCGGAGCACGAGCCGGGCACCGGCAGGCCGTTCAGCAGCCGGCACCTGGTGCAGTGCCTGCGCGAGGGCGCCCGCCGGTTCGGCTGGGACGAGCGCGACCCGCGCCCGCGCGCCCGCCGCGAGGGGCCCTGGCTGCTCGGCACCGGAGTCGCCGCCGCCACCTACCCCGCCTCCGCCGGCCCGGCCACCGCCGCCGCCCGCGCCCTGCCCGACGGCACCTTCACCGTGCGGACCAACGCCACCGACATCGGGACCGGCGCCCGCACCGTCCTCGCCCAAGTGGCCGCCGACGCCCTCGGCACCCCGCTGGAGCGGGTCCGCATCGAGATCGGGCACAGCGACCTGCCCCCCGCCCCGCTGGCGGGCGGCTCCATGGGCACCGCCTCCTGGGGCTGGGCCGTGCACGACGCGTGCGCCGACCTCGCGGCCCGACTCGCCGCGCACACCGGCCCGTTGCCCGCCGAAGGCATCGAAGCCCGCGCCGACACCACGGGCCGGGCCGACGCCGAGGTCCCCTACGCCCGGCACGCGTTCGGCGCCCACTTCGCCGAGGTCGCCGTCGACACCGTCACCGGCGAGGTCCGGGTGCGCCGGCTGCTCGGCGTCTTCGCCGCCGGCCACATCCTCAACGCCCGCACCGCGCGCTCCCAGTTCACCGGCGCCATGATCATGGGCCTGGGCATGGCCCTCACCGAACACAGCACCCTGGACCCCGCGTTCGGCGACTTCCCCGAGTCCGACCTCGCCTCCTACCACGTGCCCGCGAACGCCGACGTACCCGCCGTCGAGGCCCACTGGATCGACGAGGACGACACCCACCTCAACCCCATGGGCAGCAAGGGCATCGGTGAGATCGGCATCGTCGGCACCGCCGCCGCCATCGGCAACGCCGTCCACCACGCCACCGGCGTCCGCTGCCGCGAACTGCCCCTCACCCCCGACCGGATACTCCCCGGCCTGCTGTCCGCGGGGTGACGGTGGCCGGGGCGACCTGGGAGTACGACGGCTACCAGCCCGCGGGGGAACGCCTGCGGGAGTCCCTGTGCGCCCTGGGCAACGGCTACTTCGCCACCCGGGGGGCGCTGCCCGAGTGCGCCGCCGACGACGTCCACTACCCCGGCACCTACGCCGCCGGCTGCTACAACCGGCTCACCTCCGAGGTCGCGGGCCGCCGCGTCGAGAACGAGGACATGGTCAACCTGCCCAACTGGCTGCCGCTGCGCTTCCGTCCGTGCGCCCGGCCGGCGGACGGCGTGGAGGGCTGGCTCACCCCCGACACCACCCCGGTCGCCGAACACCACCTGACCCTGCACCTCGGTCCCGGCCTGCTGGAGCGCCGCACCCGCTACCCGCTGGGCCCGAGCGGCTCCCTCGTCGTGCGCCAGCTGCGGCTGGTCCACCTGGGCGACCCCCATCTCGCCGCGCTGCGCACGGAGTTCACCGCCGAGGGCGAGGCGGGCGCGGAACTGGAGGTCGAGGCCGCGCTCGACGGGGACGTCACCAACCGCGGCGTCGCCCGCTACCGCGACCTCGACGGCCGCCACCTCACCGAGGTGCGCACCGGCACGGCCACCCGGGACACCGTGTGGCTGGACTGCCGCACCCGCACCTCGGACATCCGGATCGCCCTCGCCGGGCGGCTCACCGCGAACGCCCCGGCGACCGCCGCCGCCGAACCCCGGCGCGCGGTGCAGACGGTGCGGCTCACCTGCCCGCCCGGCCGCACCCGCACCATCGACAAGACCGTCGCCCTGCACACCTCCCACGACCCGGCCATCGGCGACCCGCTGCGCGCGGCCCTCGACCGGCTGGCCACCGCCCCCGGGTTCGACGCCCTGCTCGGCTCCCACCGGGCCGCCTGGGGCCGGCTGTGGCGGCGCACCCTGCTCGACGTGCCCGGCGAGGCCGGGACCATCCTGCGCCTGCACCTCTTCCACGTGCTCCAGACGCTCTCCCCGCACACCGCGGACCTGGACGTCGGGGTCCCCGCGCGCGGACTGCACGGCGAGGCCTACCGCGGTCATGTCTTCTGGGACGAACTCTTCGTCCTGCCCTACCTCAACCTGCACCTGCCCGAGGTC
The DNA here is from genome assembly GCF_013423905.1 of Streptomyces sp. NEAU-sy36. Lineage (NCBI taxonomy): Bacteria > Bacillati > Actinomycetota > Actinomycetes > Kitasatosporales > Streptomycetaceae > Streptomyces > Streptomyces sp. NEAU-sy36. The sequence continues at coordinate 5,427,705 of NZ_CP058977.1, read as the reverse complement.
TCCCGGGGCCTGCTGCGCTACCGGCACCGCCGGCTGGACGCGGCCCGGCGCGAGGCGGACCGCCTCGGCCGGCGCGGCGCCTGCTACCCCTGGCAGAGCGGCAGCGACGGCCACGAGGAGACCCAGCGGTTCCACCTCAACCCCCGCTCGGGCCGCTGGCTGCCCGACAACTCCCGCCTCCAGCACCACGTCGGCTCCGCGGTGGCGTACAACGTGTGGCAGTACTGCGAGGCCACCGGCGACACCGCCTTCCGCGACGGCGAGGGCGCCGAGATGCTGCTCCAGATCGCCCGCTTCTGGGCCGACTCGGCGGAGTACGACGCCCACCTCGGCCGGCACCGCATCCGGGGCGTCGTCGGCCCCGACGAGTACCACGACGCCTATCCCGGCGCGGAGCGGCCCGGCCTGGACGACAACACGTACACCAACGTCACCGCGGCCTGGGTGCTCGCCCGTGCCCTGGACCTGCTGCGCGTGCTGCCCGAGCCGCGCCGCCGCGAACTCGCCGAGCGCCTCGCCCTCGACGCCGACGAGACGGCGCGCTGGGACGAGGTCTCACGCACTCTCCACGTGCCCCGCCACGAGGGGGTGATCAGCCAGTTCGAGGGCTACGGCGACCTCGCCGAACTCGACTGGGGCGCCTACCGCGAGCGGTACGGCGACATCCGGCGTCTGGACCGCATCCTGGAGGCCGAGGGCGACACCCCCAACCGGTACCGGGCCTCCAAGCAGGCCGACGTCCTGATGCTCGGCTACCTCTTCGCGCCCCGCGAACTCGCCGCCCTCTTCGCCCGGTTGGGGCAGCACGTCGACGAAACCACCTGGTCCGCGACCGTCGACCACTACCTGGGCCGCACCAGTCACGGCTCCACCCTCAGCGGCCTCGTCCACGGCTGGATCCTGGCGCGCGCCCGCCGCGCCGACGCGTGGCGGTTCGTCCAGGAGACGCTGCGCGGCGACATCGCCGACGTCCAGGGCGGCACCACCGGGGAGGGCATCCACCTCGGCGCGATGGCGGGCACCCTCGACCTCGTGCAGCGCGCACTGACCGGCCTGGAGACCCGCCACGGCGCCCTCTGGCTGGACCCGGTGCCGCTCCCGCCGGTCTCCTCCTACGGCTTCTCCGTCCGCTACCTCGGCCACTGGGGGATCGGCGTCCGGCTGACCCGCGGGCAACTGGAGATCGCCGTGCCCGACTCCGACGGGGAGCCCGTCGACGTGCGGCTGCCGGACCGGGTGGTGACCGTGCGGCCGGGGCGGACGGTGCGGCTGGTGCTGCCGGAGTGAGCGGCGGGCGCACCGCGGTCCACGGGGTCGTATCCGTGCCCGAAGCTGTGTAAGTTCGCCTCCGTTACCGTTGGGTCGGTGCTGGAGGTGGGTGGGCCGTGCTGATGACCGGCAAGGTGCTGCGTTTCGACGAGGTCCGCGGATACGGGTTCATCGCCCCGGCCGAGCCCGGCGAGGACGTCTTCATGCACGCCAACGACCTGCTCGACGAGAAGTACCTCTACCACGAGGGCAGCGAGGTCGAGTTCCACATGGAGATGGGCGAGAAGGGCCCGAAGGCCTCGCAGATCCGGTTGATCCACCAGCCCTTGCCGAACCGCCTGCCCGGCCGCCCCGTCTTCTCCGACGGCACCACCGCCGAACGCACCGGCGCACCGGCCGGCGAGGGCACCGGCGCCGCCCGCTTCCGCACCGAGCTCACGGAACTGCTGGTCACGTCGGTCGACTCCCTCACGGCCGCGCAGATCCGCCAGGTCCGGGAGCGGGTGGTCGAACTGGCCCGGACCAAGGGGTGGTTGACGACCTGACCGCGGGGCCGCATGATCGCAGACGGCGCGTCGGCGCCCCCGTCCGGTATCGACGAACCCTGGATGACGCCATGACGACAGCCTTCCCGACCGGCGACCTGTGGGTGCGCCGCTTCCACCCCGTACCGCCCACGTCCGCCCGGGTGGTGTGCTTCCCGCACGCCGGCGGCTCGGCGACCTTCTACTTCCCCCTGGCCACCGCGCTGCGCGGCGCGGCGGACGTGCTCGTGCTCCAGTACCCGGGCCGGCAGGACCGGTACGAGGAGAAGGGCATCGAGACCATCGCCGAGCTGGCGGACCAGGCGTACGAGGCGCTGCGGCCCTACGCGGACCGTCCGCTGACCTTCTTCGGGCACAGCATGGGGTCCATCGTCGCCTTCGAGGTCGCCCGCCGCTTCGAACGCGACGGCGAGGGCCCCGCGCACCTCTTCGCCTCCGCGCGGCGCGCGCCCTCCGCGTACGCCTGCGAGAACGTGCACCTGCGCGACGACGACGGCCTCATCGAGGAGATGCGCAAACTGAGCGGCACGGACCCGCGGTTGCTGGGCGACGAGGACCTGCTGCGGATGATCCTGCCGGCCCTGCGCAGCGACTACACCGCCATCGAGACCTACCGGGCCCCCGCCGACGCCGTCGTCGAGGCCCCCCTGACGGTCCTCACCGGGGACCGCGACCCGCGGGTCACCCCCGAGGAGGCCCACGCCTGGCGCGAACACACCACCGGCCCCTTCGACCTCAAGGTCTTCTCCGGCGGCCACTTCTACCTCACGGACCACATCGTCGAACTGTCCGAGATCCTCACGGGCTGAGCGGCGGCGACGGCCGGGACCGCACCCGCGCCGCGCTCCTGCCGTCAGAGCCTGAGCGGGAGGTGGCGCGGTCCCCGCAGCATCGCGTTCTGCCGGTACGGCGGCGGGTCCTCCGCCAGCTGGGCCGTGGCCAGGCGGGGGAGCAGGGCGGACAGGGCCGAGTGGGCCTCGATGCGGGCGAGCGGGGCGCCGTAGCAGAGGTGGATGCCCGTGCCGAAGCCGAGGTGCTGGTTGTCGGGGCGGGTCGGGTCGAACCGGTCGGGGTCGGCGAAGCGGCGGGGGTCGCGGTTGCCGGAGGCCAGGGCCAGGAAGACGGAGGAGCCCTGCGGCAGGGTCGTGCCGGCGACGGCGAGGTCGACCAGGGGGATGCGTTCGCGCATGTGGACCGGGGGCTCGTAGCGCAGCAGTTCCTCGATCGCCCGGGGCAGCAGACCGGGCGTGCGGCGCAGCCGGTCCAGTTCCTCGGGGTGGCGCAGCAGGGTCAGCACCCCGTTGGTGATGAGGTTGACCGTCGTCTCGTGCCCGGCGATCAGCAGCAGCACCGCGGTCTCCGCGAGTTCCTCCCGGGTGAGCCGCTGCCCCGGGTCGGGCTCGTTGACGAACGCGGACAGCAGGTCGCCGGTGGGCTGGTCGCGGCGCTGCTCGGCCAGGCCCACCAGGTACCCGCCCATGTCCGCGCGGGCCTTCTCGGCCTCCTCGCGGGGCGCCTGGTCCGCGTCCGGCCGTACGTCGGCCGACGCGACCAGCGTGTCCGACCAGGCCCGGAAGAGCGGCTCGTCCTCGCGCGGCACCCCGAGCAGCCGGCAGATCACGGTGACCGGCAGGGGGTAGGCGAAGTCGTCCACGAGGTCGAACCGCCCGCCCGCCTCGAAGGGTTCCAGCAGTTCCGCCGTGATCCGGTCGATCTCGGCACGCATGCCGTCCACCCGGTGCGGGGTGTGCGGCGGGCCGAACGGCCGCATGGCGAGGGTGCGCAGCCGATGGTGCTCGGGGTCGTCCAGGCGCAGGAACGGCGGCTTGGCCGTCTCCAGACCACGGGTGCGCGGATCGGCGCTGAGCCGGGGGTCGTGCAGCAGCGCGGCGACCTCGTGGTAGCCGCCGACCAGCAGGCTGCCGTCCTCCTGCGGGACGACGGGCCCGGCCGCGCGCAGCTCCGCGTACAGCGGGTAGGGGTCGGGACGGCTGGCGTAGTCGGTGATCCTCGCCAGCAGGGTGCCGGGGTCCATGGCGGCTCCTCGAAGTAGGGGCGGGCTACACCACCGTCAGCCGGCGGTCCGGGGCGTAGCCGGTGAGCGCGACCGTCGGCCCGTGGGACAGCACCGAGGGGTCCGGTACGTCGGACGGGATCGGGATCTCGGCCGCGAGGGCCCGGTCGGCGGCGCCCGGCGGGGGCGGGAACGGCGCGGCCGTCTCGATCAGGTGCTGGTAGTACTCCAGCACCTTGGCCATGTCGACGGTGACCGCGGCCGTCACCCGGCCCCGGTAGCCGTACACCATCGCCAGCCGCCGTGCCTCCAGGGAGCCCTGGGCGATGACCACGTGGTCGGAGTAGGTGGGCACCCCCACCGACTTGATGTTCAGCCCGAACTGGGTCGACCAGAACGTCGGCAGGGACAGGTGCGGGCGGCGCAGCGGCCCCGGGGAGACCATGTTGTGCGCGGCCACCTCGGCCTGCGCGACCGCGTTGCCCCAGTGCTCCAGGGACAGCAGCTGGTAGCCGAAGAGCGGATGCGGGAAGCGGGAGACGTCCCCGGCCACGAAGACGTCGTCGGTCACGATGCCGTACATGGTGAAGGCCCGGCACCCGGCGTCGCACGCCAGCCCGCGCGGGCCCGCCGCCAGACCGGACTCCGCCAGCCACTCCACGTTGCGGATCGCGCCCAGCGCCACCACGCACACGTCCGCGTCCACCCGGCTGCCGTCGGACAGCTCCGCGCCGGTGAAGCGCCCGTCGCCGAGCAGCCTGGTGACCGTCGCCCCGGTGCGCAGGTCCACGCCGTGGTTGCGCTGCATCACCGCCGCCAGCTTGGACAGCGTCCCGCCGAGCGCGCCGACCAGCGGTGCGGGGCCGCGCTCGGTGACCGTGACCGCGAGGCCCCGCTCCCGGCAGGCCGAGGCGATCTCCGAGCCGGTGAACCCGCCGCCGATCACCAGCACCCGCTCCGGTCCCGCGTCGAGGCGCTCCGCGAGCCCTGCGGCGTCCTCGCGGGTGCGCAGGGTGAACACCCCGTCCAACGCGGCCTCCGCCGGGTTCGGCCAGGGCCGGGCGCGGGTCCCGGTGGCGATCAGCACCCGGTCGTACGGCAGTGACTCCCCGCCGTCGAGCAGCACCCGCCGGGCCAGCGGATCCAGACCCGTGGCCCGGACCCCGAGCAGCCACTCGGCCTTCGGGTCCTGGCGCGTCGGCAGGCCCGTGGAGTCGGCCGGGGCGATGCCCAGCAGCACCTGCTTGGACAGCGGCGGCCGGTCGTAGGGCGGGTGGGGCTCGTCGCCGACCACCGTCAGCGAGCCGGTGAAGCCGTTCGCGCGCAGCGCCTCCGCGGCCCGCAGCCCGGCCAGCGAGGCGCCCACGATCACGATGCGGCCGTCCGTGAACTCACCGTGCACCGCCGCTCACCTCCTCGCCGAGGAGGATGGCCTGCACCGGGCAGGCCGCGGCGGCCTGGCGCACCCGTTCGACCTGGTCGTCGGGGACGGCCGGGGCGTACAGCAGGCCCTCCTCGCCGTGCAGCCGGAACACGTCCGGGGCGAGGAACACGCACTGTGCGTAGCCCTGGCAGCGCGTGAGGTCGACAACGGTCCGCATCGTCACCACTTCCTCCTCCGCCGTCCCGTCCCGGCGAACCGGGGCACCGGGTCTTACGTCCAGCATGGGGGGAGACCGGGGGGCTCGCACGGGCACGTGGGCGGCGGCGCCCGGAGGCGGGCCCAACGTCCTTCCGCCGCGCGCGGGTTGGCGGAACCGGACGAACGCAGACATCCAACCGGCCCGGCGCGGAAATACTGGTCCAACCAGTTGACCACTGCACGACCTGCGTCCACCCTGATCGCCATGGCTGAGGGACACATACGGCGTGCGGCGGTCTCCGACCAGCTCTTCGCCCTGCTGCGGGACAGGATTCTCGGGGGCGAGCTGCCGGCCGGCGCCGCGCTCACCCCCGAGCGGGAACTGGCGGCCGGTTTCGGGGTGAACCGGCACGCCGTACGGGAGGCCGTCAAACGCCTCCAGCAGGCACGGCTGGTCGAGGTCAGCCACGGCGGCCGCACCCAGGTGCTGGACTGGCGCCGCACCGCCGGGCTCGACCTCGCCGTGGGCATCGCCGCGGCCGACACCGGGCCCACCGTGCAGGACATCGCCCGCGACGCCCTGGAGATGCGGGCCTGCATCGGCGCCGACGCGGCCCGGCTGTGCGCCCTGCGCTGCTCCGCGGACACCGCCGCGCAGATCACCGCGGCCGCCGAGCGGCACGCGCGCACCGGCCCCGATCTGACCGAGCTGGACGACACCTATGTCGCCTGGTGGCGGCTGATCATCGAGGGCTCCGGCAACATCGCCTATCTGCTGGCCTTCAACAGCCTGGTGGACGGCATGATCCCGGTCGCGGACGTGCCCGCCGACCTCGGGGCCGCGGAGATCCTCGACGTCGAGGCACACCGGCGGCTGGCCGCGCACATCGCGGCCCGCGAGGCCCCGGCGGCCGAGGAACTGGCGCGCGAGCTGCTGACCCGCAGCGTGCCCAGCGCGCCGCGCGGGTGCGAGGGGGCACGTCGATGATCCCCGCCGTGGTCTACGCGATTCCGGCGTTCGTGCTGCTGGTCGCCGTCGAGGCGCTGTCCTACCGCTTCCTGCCGGACGACGACGAGCGCGGCTACGAGTTGCGCGACACCGTCACCAGCATGTCGATGGGCGCCGGCAGCCAGGTCATCGCGGTGCCGTGGAAGGTGGCGACGATCGTGGTGTACGCCGCCGCTTACACCGTGGCCCCCTGGCACCTCTCGCCCGCCTCCGGCTGGACGTGGCTGCTGCTGTTCTTCGGCGACGACCTGGCCTACTACGCCTACCACCGGGCCCATCACCGGGTGCGGGTGCTGTGGGCGAGCCATGTGGTGCACCACTCCAGTCTCCGCTTCAACCTCTCCACCGCCCTGCGCCAGACCTGGACTCCGATGACCGGCCTGCCGTTCTGGCTGCCGCTGGCGCTGCTCGGCGTACCGCCCTGGATGATCCTGATCGAGCAGGCCGTCAGCCTCGTCTACCAGTTCTTCCTGCACACCGAGCGGGTGGACAGGCTGTGGCGGCCGGTGGAGTGGTTCTTCAACACGCCGTCCCATCACCGGGTCCACCACGGCTCCAACGACGTGTACCTGGACCGCAATTACGGCGGCATCCTCATCGTCTGGGACCGGCTCCTCGGCACCTTCGAACCGGAGGGCGTGCGCGTGGTGTACGGCCTGACGAAGAACATCGCCACCCACAACCCGCTGCGGGTGGCCTTCCACGAGTACGCGGCCGCCTGGCGGGACGTCCGCCGGGCCCGCCGCTGGCGCGACCGCGCGGGGTACCTCTTCGGGCCGCCGGGGTGGGCACCGGGCGTGAAAGGGTAGCCGCGAGGGCGCGGGAAGATCACAGGCGGCCCCGCGCCCCCGGAACCCGGAAGGAACCAGATCATGTACGACATCGCGGCCCGCGACCTGACGGCGGCCACCGGATGAACGGCACCGAGGCACCCGTGCTGCTGCGCACCGCCGGTCGGGCCGCGCACATCGTCCTCAACCGGCCCAGGACGCTCAACGCCCTCGACCACGCGATGGTGCGGCGCATCGACGCGGCGCTCGCCGCCTGGCAGCACGATCCCGGCGTCGAGACGGTGGTCCTGTCCGGCGCCGGGGAGCGCGGGCTGTGCGCGGGCGGCGACATCCGCGCCATCCACGACGACGCCCGGGACGGCGACGGCAGCGCCTCGGCCGCGTTCTGGCGGGACGAGTACCGTCTCAACGCCCGCATCGCCCGTTACCCCAAGCCGTACGTCGCCCTCATGGACGGCATCGTGATGGGCGGCGGTGTCGGTCTCTCCGCGCACGGCGGCGTCCGGATCGTCACCGAGCGTTCGCGGATCGCCATGCCGGAGACGGGCATCGGTTTCGTGCCGGACGTCGGTGGCACCCGTCTGCTCGCACGGGCCCCCGGCGAACTGGGCACCCACCTCGCGCTGACGGGGGATCAGATCGGGGCGGCCGATGCCGTGTTGTGCGGCCTCGCCGATCACCACGTGCCCTCCGCGGCCCTCGCCGGCCTGGTGGACGACCTGGCGGTGATGCCCGTACCCGACGCCCTCGCCCGGCACGTACGGCCGTCGCCGCCGGGGGAGTTGGCCGCGCAGCGGGAGTGGATCGACGCCTGCTACGCCGCCGGTACGGTCGAGGAGATCGTCGGGCGGCTGCTCGACCACGGCAGCCCCGAGGCGAAGGAGGCGGCGCAGACCCTGTGCACCCGGTCGCCGCTCGCCCTCAAGGTCACCCTGGCCGCCGTCCGCCGCGCCCGGCGGCTCGGGTCCCTGGAGGCCGTCCTCGACCAGGAGTTCCGGGTCTCCTGCGCCGCCCTGGCCAGTCACGACCTGGTAGAGGGCGTGCGTGCCCGGATCATCGACAAGGACCGCGACCCCCGCTGGTCGCCGGCGACGCTCGCCGAGGTCGCCGACGCCGACGTGGAGCGCTTCTTCGCCCCGCTCGGCGAGCGGGAACTCGGGCTCGCCGCACCGCAGTAGGGAGCCCGCGCACCCGAGCGGGAGACCACGTCCGGCGGGGGCGGTCTCAGCCTCCGCCGGGCAACGCGGCACGGCCGGCCGGAAGGTCCCGCGCCGGATCGACGACCCAGTGGTTGGTCGTGAGGACACGGCCGGCGAAGGCGGTGCGGGTCCGGCCGAGCAAGCGGAAGCCGGCCGAGCGGCAGATGCCGTTCGACGCGGCGTTGCCGGTCGCCGGGAAGGCGTGCACAAGGCCCCAGCGGTCCTGGTCACGGGCCTGTTCCAGCAGGGCGCGGACAGCGCGTTTGCCCAGCCCCCGGCCCTGGAACTCGGGCAGGACCATCCACCCGATCTCCGACATCGGCCCGTCACCGCCGTCGTGGGCCCACAGGGTCACCGTCCCCGCCACCACATCGGGCCGGTCCGGATCGGGCACGATCATCTTCAGCCAGGCGCGGTCCGCCGCGGCCTCCGCGGCGTCCCGGCGCACCTTGTCCGCCATCCCCGCCCGCGGCAGCGGACCGCCGAGGTCGGCCATCATGACGGGATCGCACCGCATGCGGACATAGGCGTCGACGTCGTCCGGCGAGACGTCGCGCAGCCACACGGGGCCCGGCCGGCTCAGACCCGGTCCAGCGGGCGGTGCGGACCCTCGGGGAGTTCCACCTCCACCGGGTCGCCGGGGCGGACGACGCCGCCCGCCCTGACGACGCTCATGATCCCGGCCCGGCGCACGACATTGCCGAGGTCGTCGCGGCCGACCACCTGCTTGAGCAGGCCGCCTTGGAAGTGGTCGATCTGAAGGCAGGGATTGCGCAGGCCGGTCACCTCGACCACCGCCTCGGCGCCGAGGTGCAGCAGGGTCCCCACCGGCAGGCCGAGCAGGTCGAGCCCGCGGGTGGTGACGTTCTCGCCGAGTTCGCCCGGGGCGACCTCGAAACCCGCCGCGCGCACCTCGTCGAAGAGTTCCTCCTGGATGAGGTGGACCTGGCGCAGGTTCGGCTGCGTCGGATCCTGCGCCACGCGCGAGCGGTGCTTGACCGTGACGCCCGCGTGCACGTCGCCCTCGACGCCCAGCCCGGCGAGCAGGGTGATGCTCGCCCGGTTCGGCTTGGAGAACGAGTACGTGCCGTTGCTGCTGACCGCCGTCACCGATCCGCCCATGTGCGGTCCTCCTCCTCGCCGGGGTACTTCACGAGCCTAACGGATGCCGCGATCCGCGACGGCGTCGATCCCGGACACCGGCCCGCACACGTGGACTCCCCGGTGCCGGTGAGGAGTTCGCGCCCGGCGGGGTCCGGCGGTGCGCCGCGCGTCCGGACGCACCGCCGGACCGGGGACTTCGGGCCTCCCGAACCGGCGGCCCGGAACCGCGCGCCCGGTCAGGGCAGCGTCACCACCTGTGCCGCATGGGCCAGTCCCGCGCCGAAGCCGACCAGCAGGGCCGGGTCGCCGCCGGCGAGCCTGCCCTGGGCCAGCAACTCCTCCATGGCCAGCGGGATGGACGCGGCCGAGGTGTTGCCCGAGGTGACCACGTCCCTGGCCACCACCGTGTGCGGGGCGAGCCCCAGGGACTTCGCGGCCGCGTCGACGATCCGCGCGTTGGCCTGGTGCGGGATGAACGCGGCCAGGTCGGCGACGCCGAGGCCCGCCCGGCGCAGCGCCTCACGGGACACCTCCGGCATCACCCGCGTCGCCCAGCGGAACACCTCCGGACCCGCCATCCGCAGCGCGGCACCCGCCCGGGGCGTCTCGCCCACCGGGGGCCAGGCGCGGTCATGCGCGATCATGTGGTGCCGGGACCCCTCGGAGCCCCACACCACCGGCCCGATGCCCGGGGTCTCGGACCGGCCGACCACGACCGCCCCCGCGCCGTCGCCGAACAGGAAGGCGGTGCCGCGGTCCCGCGGGTCCACGATGTCGCTCATCCGCTCCGAGCCGACCACCACCACCGCGCGCGCGTCCCCGGAGCGGACCAGGGAGTCGGCGAGTCCCAGCGCGTAGCAGAACCCGGAGCAGGCGGCGCCGATGTCCAGGCTGCCCGCCGCCCGGGCGCCCAGCTGATGGGCGACGCGGGGCGCGGCGGCCGGGGACTGCTCCAGGAAGGACATGGTGGCCACCAGCACCATGCCGATCTCGTCCGGATCGGTGCCGGCCTGCGCCATGGCCTTGCGCGCCGCCTCCACGGCCATCGTGATCACGGTCTCGTCCGGGCCCGCGAAACGCCTGCTGACGATCCCGGAGCGCCGCCGGATCCACTCGTCGCTGGAGTCGATGCGGGCGCAGATCTCCTCGTTGGTCACCACCCGCGACGGCCGGTAGACACCGATGCCGAGGATCCGGGAGCCGGGGTGCGGATCGGGAAGCCGCAGCCGGGCCATCACGCCTCCCGCCCACGGGCGGCGGCGGTCGCCGGCGTCCGCCCGGCCGCCAGGGCGGCCAGCTCGCCGTTCAGATAGCGCGCCCGGCACGCCCGCCGCTGCACCTTGCCGCTCGACGTCCGGGACAGCGCGCCGCGCCGGACGAGCAGCACCTCGTCGGCCGCCAGCCGGTGGTCCTCCCGGACCGCGGCGCCGATCCGCTCCCGCAGGGCGTCCGCCCCCGGCGAGCGCAGCACCCGCCCGTCCGCCTCCAGGACGACGACAAGCCGCTCCCGCACGCCGTCGTCCACGGAGAACGCGGCGGCGCAGTTGGGGTGCAGCCCGGGCACGGCCCGCTCGGCGGACAGCTCGATGTCCTGCGGGTAGTGGTTGCGGCCCTGGCGGATGATGACGTCCTTGAGCCGCCCGGTGACGTACAGGTCGCCCTCGTACAGGAAGCCGAGGTCGCCGGTGCGCAGATGGGGCCGGGCGTCCCCGCCCTCGACGCGGGCCCGGAAGGTGGCCTCGCTCTCCTCGGGCCGGTCGCGGTAACCGCCCGCCACGCAGGGCCCGTCGACCCAGATCTCGCCGACCTCGCCGGGCGGCCGGGGCAGCCGGGAGTCCGGGTCCACGATCCGCACCCGGGTGGTGCCGACCGTGCTCCCGCTGCTCACCAGCGGCAGCGCGTCCCCGGCGGTGTCGGTGACCCGCCGTACGGCGCCCTCGCGCAGCGCCCCGGCGTCGACCCACAGCACGGTGGGCTCCCGGTCCTGGCTGTCGCCCGTCACCTTCAGGGTGTTCTCGGCCAGCCCGTAGCCCGGGCACATGGCGGCGGCCCGGAAGCCGTGCGGCGCGAAGGCGGCGGTGAACGCCTGGATCGTGGGCCAGCGCACCGGTTCGGCGCCGTTGGCGGCCACCCGCCAGCGGGAGAGGTCGCCGACGCCGCTCGTCGCGCCGTCGGCGGCGGCGCGGGCGCACAGCTCGTAGGCGAAGCTGGGCGCCGCGGCGTGGGTGCCGCCGAACCGGGCGATGGCCTCCAGCCAGCGGGCCGGCCGGCGGATGAAGGACTCGGGCGCCATCAGGTACGCCGGGATGCCCGACCACAGCGGCAGCACGACGCCGAAGAGCATGCCCATGTCGTGGAAGAGCGGCAGCCAGTTGACCACCGTGCCGTCGGGCTCGCAGGGCCACAGCTCGTCCGTCTCGGCCACGTTCGCCAGGAAGTTGGCGTGGCTCACCATGACGCCCTTGGGGTCGCCGGTGGAGCCCGAGGTGTACTGGAGCAGCGCGATGTCCTCGGGCCCGGGCGGCTCGGGCAGGACGCCCGGCCCGGGCACCGGGTCCGGGGCGTCGGTGGCCAGCAGGGTCAGCCCGGCCAGGTCCGGCAGGTCGCCGAAGCGCTCGTACATCTCCGCACGGACCGCGGTGGTGGTCAGCACGGTGGTGGTGCCCGCGTCGTCGGCGATCCGCCGCAGCCGCCGGACGGCCTCGCGGCGCCGGGGGACCTGCACGGGCGCGCCGGCCACCCGGCCGTACATGCAGCCCAGCAGGGTGCGGATGAACTCCAGCCCGGACGGGTACAGCAGCACGGCCCGGCCGCCGGACAGCCCGGCCGCGGCCAGGCGGGCGGCCCGGTCGCGGGCGGCCTCGTGCAACGCGCGGTAGGTGAGCGCGGACTCCGGCTCCTCGCCGTCGCGCAGGAAGACGTAGGCGGTCTCGTCGGGCTGCTTGGCGCTGCGCAGCCGCAGGGCGTCGGGCAGGGTGCGCACCTCGTCCGCATGCGGATCGAGTCCGGTGGTGTTCACGTGTCATATCTCCTTGTGCGGCCCGGAATTCACCCTGGGCGGGCATGTCGTCGCGGTGAGGGGGGCGGAATGCGCGGAGAAAGGGGTGAGGACCGCGGCCAGCAGTTCCGGGATGCTCGGAACCGGCTGCGGGTGGCATTCCGTATCGCGGTACGGCCCGGCGGGACGCGACGGGTGTTCCAGGTCCATGGTCACGAGCGGCCATGACGCACGCGTTCGACGGTCCATGACGTGTCCTTTCCGTGGAGATTTCCCCGGGACTTCCCTGGAGTGCGCGAGAAGCGACCGGACCGCGGCGGTCGAAGTTGCCGTCACATCGACTGTATCCACGGTCATTTGGTGAAATTACTAGGGAGATAAGGGAATTGTCCGCCCATAATGGGAAAAGAAGGAGCGTCGGTGTCGTCGGTTTCGCGCCGACGCCAAGGGGTGGGACGATATATCCGGTTGTACGACGTTCTGCCGACCGGGAACCGGCCGTCGGCGGCCGTCGGTCGGCGGCAAGCGAACGGCAAGCAGTCGGCAAGTCACCGACAAGAGTGAACCGGCCACGGGGGCATCAATTCTTGCCAGTGCACCTGAGGTCCGCCCGGTCACTCTTGTCTCGCCCTTCACAGGATGGCAGTCTGACGTTCGCCGATCGGGCGAGCACCTCGTAATCCGATCCGTCTGGGTATGGCGGATCCTTGCGCCCGTCGGCAGTGGCCGTGACAGGAGACGGACGACGTACTCGGCGGGTGGACTGCCGGGCAGTGATTCCGAATCAGTACGTCAGGTGATTCGGTCAGGATGACTCAACGAGGGCAGTCACATTGCAATCATGGGTATTCCGGCAGTCGCGCCTTCACTCGGATGCCGTTTCTCGGCGTCAAGAGCAACAGCTTTGACCTCTGCGTGGTGAGCCATTCCCCGGCCGGTCCCTTCGGGCTCTGACCGGCCTTCTCCCGAGCGCCGCCGACCCCGGCCGCGCTGACCGGCGCCGCCGCATGCGTGCGCCGCATCACCCCCTCCCCCCGCCGTTTCGCGTGCCCGGACCGCCGATCCGACGACGGCGCCGTCCACCGGCCCCTTCCATCCGCCCTGCCGAGGAGGCGAAATGCCCCATGAGCGCGGAGCGCCCACTGCGCGCGCCGTCACAGACTTCCTGCTTTCTCGCGTCGTCGAGCTGCTGGACGTGTCCAAGGACGCGGTGGACCGCTGGGCCCCGATGCACCAGTACGGCCTGGAGTCGGTGAAAGCCGCGGCGCTCGCCGCCTCGCTCTCCGAATTCCTCGGCTGGAAGGTCCCCGTCACCTGGATGTGGCAGTACCCGACCATCGACGAACTGAGCCGTGCGCTCATCGACGGTCCCCGGGCCACCCAGACCAGCACACCGGTCACCGACCGCCGGACGGCGGCGCGGGAGCCGGTCGCGATCGTCGGCATCGGCTGCCGCTTCCCGGGCGGCCCGGACCCGGACGCGTTCTGGCGGCTGCTGACCGAGGGCCGCGACGCCGTCGGACCGGTGCCGGCCGAGCGCCGCGCACTCCTGCGCGACAGCGTGCGCTGGGGCGGGTTCATCGACGGCATCGACCGGTTCGACCCGCTGTTCTTCGGCATCTCGCCCCGGGAAGCCGTCCAGATGGACCCGCAGCAGCGCCTTGTGCTGGAGCTGGCCTGGGAGGCGCTGGAGGACGCGGGGATCGCGCCCCGGGGCCTCGTCGGCAGCGACACCGGGGTCTTCATGGCCTCCTGCTGGGGCGACTACGCGGCACTCGCGCACTATCGCGGCCCCGACAGCCAGATCACCCCGCACACCGCGACCGGCATGCACGACGGCATCATCGCCAACCGCGTCTCCTACGTCCTCGGCCTCCAGGGCCCGAGCATGGCCATCGACGCAGCCTGCGCCGGATCGCTGGTCTCGGTGCACCTGGGCTGCCAGTCGATCTGGATGGGCGAGAGCGAACTGGTGCTGGCCGGCGGCGTCAACCTGAGCTTCGTCTCCGACTACTACACCGCCATGGACCGGATGGGCGCGCTCGCCCCGGACGGCCGCTGCAAGACCTTCGACGCCCGCGCCGACGGCTACGTCCGCGGCGAGGGCGCCGGTGTCGTCGTACTCGCCCCGCTGAGCGTGGCGCTCGAACGCGAACTCCCGGTGTACTGCCTGATCAAGGGCAGCTCGGCCAACAACGACGGGGCCAGCAACGGCATGACCGCGCCCAACCCGCAGGCGCAGGAGCTGATGCTCCGTACCGCCTACCGGCGGGCCGGCATCGCGCCGTCCCTCGTGGACTACATCGAGTGCCACGGCTCCGCGACCCCGCTCGGCGACCCCATCGAGGCCAACGCCATCGGCGCGGTCCTGGGCGGTGACCGCCCGGTGCCGCTGCGGCTCGGTTCCGTGAAGTCCAACGTCGGTCACCTGGAGGCCGCGGCCGGCATCGTCGGCCTGGTCAAGCTCGCGCTGTCGATCCGCAACGGGGTGCTGCCCCCGAGCCTGCACTACGCCACCCCCAACCCGCAGATCCTCTTCGACGAGTACGGCCTCACCGTCCAGGACCGGCTGACACCGTGGCCGCGACGGTCCGACGCGCGCCGCGGGGGAGTCAGCTCGTTCGGCTTCGGCGGCGCCATCTGCCACGTCGTCGCCGAGGAACTGCCGCGCCCCGAGGGTTCCCTCGTCCTGCTGGCCGAGGACTCGCCGCAGGCGCTGGCCGAGCGCGCCCGGGCGCTGCGCGACGAGCACGACCTGCGTGCGATCAGCGGCCGGCCGCCCGGCGACGGCGGCTTCCGGCTCGCGGCCGCCGCCCGCGACATGACCGAGCTGCGGGCACAGCTGGACGCGTTCGCCGACGGTACGGCGGCGCCCGGGCTGAGCGTCGGCCGACGGGGCGAACGCAGGCCCAGGGTGGCGTTCCTGTTCTCCGGAAACGGCTCGCAGTGGGTCGGCATGGGCAGGCAACTGCTCGCCGGGATGCCGGTGTTCCGCCGTTCCATGATGCGCTCCGACAAACGGATGCGGGAGCTGCTGGGCTTCTCGCTGGTCGACCAGATGCTGGCGCCCGACGGGCGGCTCGACGACATGGACGTCTTCCAGCCGCTGCTGTTCTGCATGCAGGTGGCGCTGGCCGACGCCTGGCGCTCGCTGGGCGTGGAGCCCGACGTGGTCGTCGGACAGAGCGTCGGCGAGTTCGCCGCCTCCCACGTCGCCGGTGCCCTCGACTTCGAGGACGCCTCCCGGCTGGCCGCCTGCCACGGCCGGCTCCTCCAGCAGCTGGCCGTCGGGCGCGGCGAGGGCATCGTGGTCACCACCGGCGCCGACGCCGTCAGGCGGTACCTGACCGGGCAGCTCACGGTGTCCGGCCACAACGGCCCGAACTCCACGCTGGTCACCGGCACCCCGCAGGAGATCGACGACCTCGTCCAGCGGCTCACCGACGAGGGCCTGACCACCCACCGGGTGCGGATGGGCCACGCCCCGCACTCCCCGCTGGTCGACCACGTCCTCGCCCCGCTCAAGGCCGAACTCGCCGGCCTCACGCCCCGGACCGCCCGGATCCCGATGATCTCCACGGTCACCGGCGAACGCGTCGACGGCGCCGAACTCGGACCGGAGTACTGGGCGGACAACCTGCGCCGGGAGATCCGGGTCGTCGACGCCCTGACCACCCTGCGCGACCACGACATCGACGCGGTGATCGAACTCAGCCCGCACCCCGTGCTGCTCAAGTCGGTGACGGAGATCCTCGGCGCCGCCACCCTGCCCTCGCTGCGCCGCGGCACCGACGAGGCCTGGACCCTGCTGGGCTCGCTCGGCGCGCTGTTCGCCGCCGGGCACCCCGTCACCGCGAGCCCGTTCCTCGCGGGCGACCGGGGACGCCACGTCACCCCCCGCCGGAGCGCCCCCGCGGCCGACGATCGGCCGTACCTCGTGCCCGTCACGGCGCACTCGGCCGCCGCGCTGGCCGACACCTGCCGGGAACTGTCCAACCACGTCGAACGCGACCCGGGCCTGCGGGTGTCCGACCTCGCCTACACCCTGGCGACCAGGCGTTCCCCGCAGAACCACCGGGTGGCGCTGTTCGCCCGCGACCGGCAGGAGGTCCTGGACGGCCTCGCCCGGGTCGCCGCCGGCCGGCCGCACCCGGACGTCGTCACCGGCACGGTCACCGGCACCGGCGACCGGCGCGTGGTGCTGGTGTTCTCCGGCGGCGGCACCCACTGGGTCGGCATGGGCCGTGAACTCATGCGCACCCACGAGGGGTTCCGCACCTGGATGCGGGCCTGCGACAGCGCGGTGCGCGCGGCCGGCGGCTGCTCCGTCCTCGAACAGCTCGACGCGCCCGAGGAGTCGGCCCGGTTCGAGGAGATGGACTTCCAGCAACCCGTCCTGTTCGCCCTCCAGGTCTCGCTGGCCAAGGTCTGGCTCGGGCTCGGGGTACAGCCGGCCGCCGTCGTCGGGCACAGCCTCGGCGAGGTCGCGGCCGCGTGCGTGGCCGGGGCGCTGTCCCTGGAGGACGCCGCCCGCGTCGTGGTCGCCCGCTCGCACCTTCTCGAACGCAAGGCGGCCCCCGGCGCGATGATCTCGGTCGACCTGCCCGAGCGCGACCTGCTGCCGTGGCTCGTCCCGTACGCGAAGCACGCCGCGATCGCCGTGGTCAACAGCCCCACCAGCGCGGCCGTCTCCGGTTCACCCGAAGCCGTCCGCGCCCTGGAGGCCGAGCTGCGGCGGGCGGGGGTCTCCACCAGGAACATCCGGGTCGAACGACCGGTGCACAGCCCCGGCATGGACCCGCTGATCGAGCCGCTGCGCGAACGCATCGCCGGCATCACCCCGGCCGCCGGCACCATCGACTTCCACTCCACCGCCCTGGCCGACACGGTGAACCCGGTCGTCGACGTCGACTACTGGCTGCACAACCTGCGCAACCAGGTCCGGTTCGCCGAGACGATCGGCGCGCTGGTCGCGGACGGCGTCGGCACCTTCGTGGAGATCGGCCCGCACGAGACGCTGCGCGGCGCGGTCGAGGAGATCGCGCTGAGCCGCGGCACCCCCGTGCACGCGGTCAACTCCCTGCGGCGCGGCGAGAGCGACCTGCGCTGCCTGCTGGGTGCCGCCGCGTCGCTGTTCGTCAGGGGCATCCCGCTGACCTTCGACCCGCTGTTCGCCGACGACGTCGAGGTCGTCGAGACCCCGCTCGTGCAGTGGCAGAAGGAACGTTTCTGGTTGGACGTCGAGCCGCGTGCCGACGCGGCGCCCAAGGCGGTCGCGGCCCCGGCCCCGGCACCCGCGGCACAGACCGCGGCCACGCCCGCGACCGCCCCAGCCGACAGCGGGTCGCCCGAGGAGATCCTCGTCGGCGAGATCGCCGACGTGCTCGGCGTCGACGAGCACAGGCTCGACGCAAACTCGCGACTGCGCGACTTCGGCCTCGACTCCATGCTGGCGATCCGCCTGGTCAACAAGGTGCAGTCGCTGTTCGGACAGCGGGTGTCGCCGGTGGTGTTCCTCGACGGCCGCACCATCGGGGAGATCGTCGCCCACCTCACCGAGGCCACACGGGAACCGGCCGCGACCGCGACGGCCGAGCCGCCCCCGCCCGCCCCGCCCGCCCCGCCCGCCCCGGCCCCCCGGCCGGAGCCGGCGCCCGGGGCCGGGCACGCGGCGGCCCTCCCCGACGGGCTGTCCGAGATCGACGCCGGGGAACTGGTCGAGGAACTGGCCGTGCGCGGCCTGCTGGAACCCACCGACGCCCCGGCGCTCGACCAACTGCGCGCAGCCGGACTCGGCTTCCGCATCGCCCCGGCCTCGCACGGCCAGGCCTCCCTGTGGTTCATGCAGCAGATAGCGCCGGACGCCGTGCCCTACAACTTCATGGTGGCCGCCCGGATCCGCACCGAGGTGGACGAACAGGCCCTGGAAGGCGCCGTGTCCGCCGTGATCGAGCGGCATCCCGCGCTGCGCACCGTCTTCGTGGAGGCGGGCGGCAGCCCCTACCAGGTCATCCTCGACGAACCGGAGTACGAGTTCGTCGTCCTGGACGGCACGGACCTCGACGAGGAAGAGGCCCGCGAGGAACTGGCCGTCCAGGGCCACCTGCCCATGGACCTGGACAACGGGCCGCTGGTGCGGGTGGTGCTGCTCACCCGCGGCCCCGCCGACCACTACCTGCTGGTCCTGGTGCACCACATCGCCTCGGACGCGGCCTCGGCCGACGTGATGATCCGCGAACTCCAGGAGTTCTACGCGGGCGCCGACCCCGCCGACCGCGAACCGGCCGCCCCCTACACGGAGTTCGTGGAGTGGGAACGGCAGTGGCTGGCCGGCCCGGCCGCCGACGCCGCCCTCGACTGGTGGGCCGAGCGGCTGGCCGACCCGCCCGCCCGCCTCGACCTGTCCCCCGGACAGCGCCCGCCCGGCGTCACCTACGAGGGCCGCGACCTCACCTTCCGCTGGAGCGCGGAAGAGACCCGTGTCCTGCGGGAGTTCGCGGTGCGCGAGGGCGTGTCGATCAGCACCGTGGCACTGGCCGGCTTCTTCGCCACCCTCAACCGCGCGGCCGGCGTCGAGGACTCCGTGCTCGCCACCGCCATCGCCCAACGCGGCGAGCCTGGCTGGGAGTCGGCCATCGGCTACTACCTGAACACGGTGCTGGTGCGCGCGAAACCCGCGGGCGACCGCTCCTTCCGGGAACTGCTGCACGAGGTCCACGCGTTCTCGCTCGGCCTGCTGGAGCACATGAACTACCCCCTCGACCTGCTGGCGTCCACCCTGAAGCCACCGCGGACCGAGGGCCGCTCCCCGTGGTTCGACGTCGTGCTCAACTGGCTGTCCTCCGACGCCTTCCCGCGCTCCGTCAAGCTCTTCCACGGCATCGGCGACACCATCGCACCCGACGGCGCCCTGCCGCTCGAACCGCTGCCCGTCCGCAGGCACCTCGCCAAGTTCGACCTGGAGATCTCGATGGCCGAGATCTCCGGCGAAGTGGTCGGCCATGTCCAGTACAAACCGAGCTACCTGGAGAAGCAGACCGTGACGGCACTGCTCAGCCTCTACCGCACCGTGCTCTTCGACTCGATCGCCCGACCCGACCTGGCACTGGACGCCATCGCGCCGGCCGGCCTGTCCGAGGGGACGGACCAGTGACCCAGACCCTGCACGCGCAGTTCGCCGAACAGGCCGCCCGGACCCCGGACGCCACCGCGGTCTACGCCGACGCCGGTGTCCTGACCTACCGCGAGCTGGACGAGCGGTCCCGCCGGCTCGCCGAACGGCTCTCCGCCGAGGGCGCCGGTCCCGGCGTCCCGGTCGGCGTCTGCGTCGAGCGCACGCCCGACCTGCTCGCCGGCATCCTGGCCGTCCTGCGCACCGGCTCCTGCTACGTCCCGCTGGACCCCCGCTACCCCGCCGAGCGGCTGGCCTTCATGGTCCGCGACAGCGGAACCCGCCTGCTGCTGACCACGCCGGCCTCCCGCGCCAACTGCCCGGCCGGGCCGACCATGGTGGTGCTGGACGGGACCGTGACGACCGAGCCGGGCGAGAAGCCCGTACCGGTCGTGCCCGGCGACACCGCCTACGTGATCTACACCTCGGGCTCCACCGGGCGGCCCAAGGGCGTGGCCGTACGGCACGGCGGCTGCGTCGCCATGCTGTCCGCGATGGACCGGGTCCTGGCCGGCTGCGACCTCAGCGGCGTCTCCGCGGCCAGCTCGATCTGCTTCGACATGTCCGTGATGGAGATCTTCCCCGCGCTGTGCCGCGGCGGCGCCGTCGTGCTCGTGGAGAGCGCCGTCCACCTCCCCGAGAGCCCGCACGTCGACCGCATCACCCATCTGCACGCCATCCCCTCCGTGATGAACACCCTGCTGGACGCCGGCGGCCTGCCCCCGAACCTGCGCACGGTCGTGTTCGGCGGCGAACCCCTGCGGCGCAAGCTGGTCGACCGGGTGTACCAGGAGACCGGCGCCGACCGGGTCTTCAACGCCTACGGACCCACCGAGGGCACCGTCTTCTGCACCTTCGGACCGGTGCCGAAGGACGGCACCGACGAGCCCACCATCGGCCCGCCCACCGACGGCGCCCGGGTCTACGTGCTCGACGAGAAGCTGAAGCCGCTGCCGCCCGGCGTGCCCGGCGAGCTGTACCTCGGCGGCGCCGGCCTCACCCACGGCTACGTCAACCGGCCGCGCACCACCGCCGAACGGTTCGTCCCCGACCCGTTCCGGGACGGCGAGCGCATGTACCGCACCGGCGACGTCGTCCGGCTGACCGACAGCGGCGAACTCGAGTTCGTCGGCCGCACCGACAACCAGGTCAAGGTGCGAGGCCACCGCATCGAACTGGAGGAGGTCGAGGCCCGGCTGACCGGCTGCCCCGAGGTCCGTGAGGCCGCCGCCGTCGTACGGGGCCGCAGGCTCCTCGGGTACGTCGTGCCCGAGGGCGAGGCGCCCGACGGCGTCCGGGTGGACGCCGCGCTCCAGGCCGCCGTCACCGGCAAGCTCGCCACCGAGCTGCCCGACTACATGATCCCCTCGGCGATCGTCCTGCTGCCCGCGCTCCCGCTGACGCCGGGCGGGAAGCTCGACCGCGCCGCGCTCCCCGAGCCGCCGGCCGCCGGCACCGGGCGCCCGGTGACGCCCGCCGGCACCCCGACCGAGGTGGCGCTTGCCGAGATCTGGGGCCAGCTGCTCGACCTCGAACCGGCGAGCATCGACGTCCGGGCCGCCTTCTACGACCTCGGTGGCGACTCGCTGCTGCTGGTCCGGCTGGCCCGGCTGATGACCCGGCGGTTCAACCGCCGGGTCCGCGTGCCCGACCTGTTCAGCTTCCGTGACATCCACTCGCTCGGCCGCTGGCTGGACGACGAGAGCGGCGCCACCCCCGAGGCCGTGCAGTCGGCCCGCCGCCGGGCCACCGTCCGCCGCGCCGCGCTGCGCGGCCGCGCCGCCTCCGGCGGCAACTGAGTCCCCCCGACCCGACCCGAGCAGGAGCCTTTCATGTCCGACAGTCCAGAGCAGGACTACGACCCGGGCGACGTGGCCGTCATCGGCATCTCGTGCCGGGCCCCCGGCGCCCGCACCAAGGAACAGTTCTGGGACAACCTCGTGCACGGCAGGGAGTCCGTGACGTTCCTCGCCAAGGACGAGATCACGGTCGACGAGACCCTGATCAACAACCCCTACTACGTGCGGGCCTGCGGCACGCTCGAAGGGTACGACGCGTTCGATCCGTCGGTGTTCGGGATCAGCGACCGGATGGCCGCCGTGATGACCCCGGAGAACCGGCTGTTCGTGGAGAGCGCCTGGGAGGCGCTGGAGGACGGCGGCTACGACCCCGACCGGATCACGGGCGAGGTGGGCATCTACGGCGCCAACAACCCGCAGACCGCCGCGCTGTACAGCTCCCCGCCGGACCGGGTGTCGGTCGGGCCCGAGGCGATCGAGCACGGCCTGGCGTGGTCGCCGGACACCATGACCTCCAACGCCCTCTACTACATCGGGCTGACCGGCGAGGCCGTCACCGTCACCACCGCCTGCGCCGGCTTCCACTACGCGGTGCACCTGGCCTGCCAGTCGCTGCTGCTCGGCCAGACCGACCTGGCGATCGCCGGCGGCGCCATGGTCCGGCTGCCGCAGCCCCGGGGCCATCTGTGGGAGGAGGGCCGGATCCTGTCCCGGGACGGCCACTGCCGCCCCTTCGACGCGGGCGGCACCGGCGCCGCCCTGTCCAGCGGCGTCGCCACCCTGCTGCTCAAGCCACTGGCCGAAGCGGTCGCCGACCGCGACCACGTCTAC
This sequence comes from Streptomyces sp. NEAU-sy36, assembly GCF_013423905.1. Taxonomy (NCBI): domain Bacteria; kingdom Bacillati; phylum Actinomycetota; class Actinomycetes; order Kitasatosporales; family Streptomycetaceae; genus Streptomyces; species Streptomyces sp. NEAU-sy36. Next base: position 5,405,393 of record NZ_CP058977.1, on the reverse strand, counting down.
GCCGTGATCAAGGGCTCGGCCATCAACAACAACGGCGTCAGCGCGATGGCGTACGGACTGGCCCAGCCCGAGCGGCTCAGCGCCTGCATCGCGGGCGCCATGCAGGTCGGCGGCGTCACCCCGGAGACCGTCTCCATGTACGAGGCCAACGGCCTCGGACTGCCGATGACCGACCAGCTCGAAGTGCACGCGGTGAGCATGGCGTTCGGCAAGCAGACCGGCACCTGCTCGATCGGCTCGGTCAAGAGCAACGTCGGCCACGGCGGCGTCGTCGCGGGCGGCTTCGGCGCCGTGAAGGCCGCGCTGGCCCTGTACCACCGCACGCTGGCGCCGACGATCAACCTGACCGACGTCGACCCGGACATCGACTTCCCCAGCACCCCGTTCGTGCCGCAGCTGGAGGCGGCGGACTGGGAACCGGAGGCCGGCGTGCGCCGCGCGGGCATCACCGCGATCGGCGGCGGCGGATACAACGCGCACCTGGTCCTGGAGGAGCCGCCGGTCCTCGCCGAGCGGGCCCCCGAGACCACCCGACCGCGACTGGCCACCCTGTCCGCCCTGGACGACGAGGCACTGGCCGACCGGCGCGCCCGCCTGCGGGACTGGCTGGTCGCCAACCCCGAACTGCGCCTGGACGACGTGTGCTTCAGCCTCAACCTGGGCCGCCGCGCGATGGAGCGCCGGTGGGCGGCCGTGGTCCGCAGCCGGGAGGAACTGATCGAGGCGCTGTCCGCCGACGCGCCCCGCGGCCTGGTCGCCACGACCGCCGCCGCGCCCCGGGTGGACGAGGACTCGCTGCGCCACGACGACCGCGGGATCGTGCCGTCCGGCCAGGACGCACCGGCCCTGTTCGACGTCGCCGCGGCCTGGGTGACCGGCCGCCGGGTGGACTTCGACGCCCTGCACCGGGGCGAGAGCAGTCACCGGGTGCCGCTGCCCACCTACCCGTTCCGGCCGCGCCGATTCTGGCGGACGAACTGGTGAGCGTGCGCGCGCCGGCCCCGAAGACCGTCGACCTCGGCGACCCCGGCACCTTCGCGAAAGGCGACCTCGACGAGTTCTGGCGCACCCTGCGGGACACCGCGCCGGTGCACTGGAACCCACCGGCCGACGGCCGCCCAGGGTTCTGGGTGGTCTCCCGCTACGACGACATCATGGCCGCCTACCGGGACGACGAGCACTTCACGTCCGAGCGCGGCAACGTGCTCGTCACCCTGCTGGGCGGCGGGGACGCCGGGGCCGGCCGGATGCTGGCCGTCACCGACGGGCACCGGCACCACGAGCTGCGCAAGATCCTCCAGCGGGTGCTGTCGCCGCGGGTGCTCAGCGACGTCGCGGCGGCGGTGCGGGCCAACACCCGGCAGCTGATCCGCGAGGCGGTCGACAGCGGTGGCTGCGACTTCGCCGAGCAGATCGCCGCCCGCATCCCGATGACCACGATCTCCAACCTGCTCGGCGTGCCCGAGCAGGACCGCGACTACCTGCTCGAACAGACCAAGGCCGCGCTGTCGGCCGACACCGAGGACATCGACGAGGTCGACTCCGAGATGGCCCGCAACGAGATCCTGCTGTACTTCATGGACATGGTCGAGGAGCGGCGCGAGACGCCCGGCGACGACGTGATCAGCATGCTGATCGCCAGCTCCATCGACGGGGTGCCGCTGTCCGACGAGGACATCGTGCTCAACTGCTACAGCCTGATCATCGGCGGCGACGAGACCAGCCGGCTGACGATGATCGACGGCGTGCACACCCTCGCGGCCCGCCCGGACCAGTGGCGGCGGCTCAAACACGGCGAGGTCGCGATCGACACCGCCGTGGACGAGGTGCTGCGCTGGGCGTCGCCCACCATGCACTTCGGACGCACGGTCGTCCGCGAGACCGAGCTGCACGGCGTACCGCTGCGGCCGGGCGAGATCGTCACGCTCTGGCACGCCTCCGGCAACCGGGACGAGCGGGTCTTCGACCGGCCCGGCGAGTACGACCTCGGCCGCACCCCCAACAAGCACCTGGCCTTCGGCTACGGCCCGCACTTCTGCCTCGGCTCCTACCTGGCCAAGGTGGAGATCGCCGAACTCCTCATGGCGTTGCGGGACTTCACGACCGGGTTCGAGCAGACCGGCGAGGCGCTGCGCATCCGGTCCAACTTCCTGACCGGGTTCTCCACGCTGCCGGTGCGGTTCTGGCCCGACGACTCCGGAATGAAAGAGGTCGACCGATGAGCGGCAACCCCTTCGACGGCGGTGAGGGCGACTGGCTGGTCGTGGTGAACGACGCAGGAGCGCACGCGCTGTGGCGGCCGTACCTGGAGCTGCCGAAGGGCTGGCGGATCGTCCACCGCGGCCCCCGCCGCGACGACGCCCTCGACTACGCCGAACAGAACTTCACGGCTCCGGTGGACACGCCGACGGCCTGAACAGGTACCCGACCAGCGAGCGCCGGGAGCGCGAGTGAACATCTACATTTCAGGGCAGGGGGCGTTCGCGGTGCAGGTCGCGGACGCCCTGTGGGACGAAGGACACCGGATCGCGGGCGTGGCCGCCCCCCGGCTGCGCAAGGGGCACTGCGACGAGAGCAACGCGATGTCCTGGGACCGGCTTCGCGCCTGGGCGTACCCCAGGAGCGTCCCGTGGACGGACTCGGCCGAACTGCGCGCGATGCACGTGCCGGACGGGGTGGACATCATCGTCGCCGCGCACTCGCACGCCTTCATCGGCCGCCGGACGCGCGCCCGGGCCGCCGTCGCGGCCATCGGCTACCACCCCAGCCTGCTGCCCCTGCACCGGGGGCGGGACGCGATCCGCTGGACGATCCGTGACGGGGACAAGGTGACCGGCGGCAGCGTCTACCACCTCACGGAGCGCACCGACGGCGGCCCGATCGCCGCGCAGGAGCACCTGTTCGTGCCCCCGGGCTCGACCCCGCAGAGCCTGTGGCGCGAGCATCTGGCGCCGCTCGGGGTGCGGTTGCTGGTGCGGGTGGTCGCCGACCTCGCCGAGGGCCGGCGCATCGAGGTCCCCCAGGACGAGAAGCTGGCTACCTGGGAGCCCGCGATGGACGCGCAACCGCTGTTCAAACCCGAACTCATCGCGCTGCCCGGAACGGCGCTCGTCGACGGCAGCAAGTGGGCCCTGCACGCCCGGTGAGCCGACGGCGTCCGCCCTGCTCACACGGGGCGTGCGCGGCGAACTAGACGTCGTTTCCGGCCAGTTGGGAAGCAATCGATTGACCTGGGCGGGGCGCGGTGATCGGCTTGTGGGGTTCGTACGCAACCCGCCTGGGGAGAGGAAGCAACACCGCCATGCACAACGGAACATCACGGGGACGGGCCCGCCCGGCCGCGGACGGCCGGCAGCCGGGCTTCGGCGGCCTGCGCCCGTCGGACGACCACGGCGTGTTCCCCGGCAGGCCCGCATGACCAGCGTCGCGACGACGTCGCAGCAGAGGTCGGGCCTGGCGCTCGGAGTGCTGGCCGGGGCGCTCGCACTGGATCTGAGCGGAATGGCCGTACTGAACGCGGCCCTGCCGTCCGTCGGCGCGCGCTTCGGCCTGGCCGACACCACCCTCCAGTGGGTGATGACGGCCTACTCCGTCACGTTCGCCGGCTTCCTGCTGGTGGGCGGCCGGCTGGCCGATGTGTTCGGCAGACGGCGGGTGTTCGAGGCCGGGGTCGCCCTGTTCACGGCGGCCGCGCTGGTCGGGGCCCTGGCACCGGACGGCGCGGTGCTGCTCGGCGCGCGGGGCGTCCAGGGCATCGGCGCGGCCCTGTCCGGCCCGGCCGCCCTCGCCCTGCTGACCGAGGTGTTCCCGGAGGGGCCGGAGCGGGGCCGCGCGCTCGGCGTGTACGCCGCGGTCGGCGCGGCCAGCTTCAGCGGCGGCATGCTGCTGGGCGGCGTGCTCACCGAGTTCCTCGGCTGGCGGTCGGTGCTGTGGTTCTCCGTGCTGCTCGGCGTGCTCGTGCTCGCGGTCACCCGGGCCGGGCTGCCCGACGGGACGGGCCGCAGGGGCCCGGTGGACATGGCCGGCGCGGTCTTCGGCACCCTCGGCCTCGCGCTGCTCGTCGTCGGCGTGAGCCTCGGCGGGACGTGGGCCTGGGCCCTGGTGGCCGGTGCGGTGCTCTTCCTGGTGCTCTTCGTCGTCCGCGAACGCGGCACCGCCGACCCGCTGCTGCCGCTCGGCCTGTTCCGGGTCCCGTCGGTACGGCTGGCGACCGCGGCGGCGTTCCTCCAGTACACGGCGTCGGTCGGGATCGTGTTCTTCGCGCCCCTGTACCTCCAGGGGATGCTGGGGTACTCCCCGGTCGAATCGGGTCTCTCCCTGGTGCCGATGTCGCTGACGGTGTTCCTCACCGCGAGCTTCGTCACCGGACGGCTGCTGACCAGGTTCAGCCCGCGGACCCTGATGGTCACCGGGCTGGTGCTGATCGGCGCGGGCACGGCGCTGTGGATCACCACCCCGCACCACGGCGACTACCTGCTGCACGTGATGCCCGGACTGGTGATCAGCGGCCTCGGTCAGGGCCTGAACTTCCCGGCGATGACCACGGCCGGCCTGGGCGGCGTGCCGCCGCACCAGCACGCGGTCGCCGGCGCGGTGAACGTCGTCGCCCAGCAGATCGGCTCCAGCGCGGGAGTCGCGGCCCTGGTCCTGGTCGCGGCGACCGCCGACGACCGGCTGTCGGGCTACCACCTGGCCTATCTCGTGGCCGGCGTCGCGTGCGTGGTGGGTGCCGCGGGCGTCGCCGCGACACGGCGCAGCTGAGCATCCGCTGCCTCGGTGGGCGGGCGGAACCGGTGGTCGGGCCCGACCGCCGGTTCCGCCCGCCGGCCGGTATGGGAGTCGTATAGGGCGACCGCGGAGGATCTTCGGGGCCTGTTTGCGCAAGCGTCGACGGCAGGCCGAGTCCCCCCACGGACCTACTGCCCAGACCCCAGGAGACGCACCCGATGACGAAGACCGGCGTCCGGCGCCTGATCGGCTCCGCGCTGACCGTACTGGTCGCATCCGGCACGGCGGCGGCGGTGTCCGCCGCGCCCGCCGCGGCGGCCGTGACCGTGGCCTGGCAGAAGATCGACTACCCGCCTGCCGACGTATCGACCTTCACCCCGCTCGGCGACACGACGTACATGGCGACGACCAGCGCGGGCGGGGGACCGTTCTGCGACCCCTGCAACGTCACCTACCAGCTGTGGCAGAAGCAGGGCGGCCAGGCGTGGAAGGACATCTCGCCCCCCGGCAAGGAGATCGTCGACTCCACCACGGGCACGGCCGCCGACGACGTGTGGGCGTTCAAGAACGACAACGGCCTGATGGGATACCACTGGGACGGAACCGCCTGGACGGCGAACTCCCCGGACACGGCGCGCTTCGACACGAAGGACAGCAAGGCGCTCTCGCGTAACGACGTGTGGACGGCCGGCGCCTACAAGGCCACGACCTCGCAGTGGGTGCCCGCCGTCGCGCACTTCGACGGCCGGGGCTGGAACGTCACCAAGCTGCCGGACTCCATGCAGACGGCCACGCTGAACACCATGAGCGTGAACGCGGACGACGACATCTGGGTGGCCGGTTTCAAGAACAAGGGCACCATCAGCGGCGACGCCTACCAGCCGTTCGCGGCGCACTGGAACGGCACCCAGTGGACCGAGTCGGCGCTGCCCTCGTCCAGCCCCAACAGCACCCTCCTCTACGCCGTCATCGCGAAGAACCCGAACGACGTGTGGCTCGGCGGCAACCTGTACAACCTCCAGGGCGACGTCAAGGGCGGCAAGACCGGCGGCTACGTCCTCCACTGGGACGGCAGCACCTGGAAGCGGATCGACGTGCCGGGCACGGACATCCACTGGGTCTCCTCCTTCGCGTACCACAACGGCCAACTCTGGGCCGGACTGTCGTCGGACACCGGCAAGGCCATGGCCCGCTGGACCGGCACGGCCTGGGAGTTCGTCAACGGACCCAGCGGCGTCCTGTCCACCTCGGGCGAGCTGTCCGCCTCACCCGACGGGTCCCTGTACGTGAACGACTACTCGACCCTCGCCCGGCTGGCCCCGCAGTCCCTGAGGTGAGGTGACACAGCCCCACCGGCACCACCCGGCCCGGCACGCGGACGACCGCGTGCCGGGCCGGCGGCGTCCGGGACCGTCAGTCCTCCCCGACGAGCAGCCGGGCCCCGGTCGCGGCCACGACCTCCCGCACGCCGACACCCGGAGCGGTCTCGACCAGCCGCAGCCCCTCGGGGGCGACGTCGATGACACCCAGATCGGTGACGATCCGGTCCACCACCCGGCGACCCGTGGCGGGCAGCGACAACTCCTCGACGATCTTCGGGCTGCCGTCCCTGGCCACGTGCTCCATCACCACCACCAGCCGCCGGGCGCCGTGGACCAGGTCCATGGCACCGCCCATCCCCTTGACCATCTTGCCGGGGATCATCCAGTTGGCCAGGTCGCCGTGGGCCGACACCTGCATGGCGCCGAGCACCGAGACGTCGATCCGGCCGGCCCGCACCATGCCGAAGGAGAGGGCCGAGTCGAAACAGGCGCTGCCCGGGACGGTGGTCACCGTCTCCTTCCCGGCGTTGATCAGATCGGGGTCCTCATCGCCGTCGTACGGGTAGGGGCCCACGCCCAGGACGCCGTTCTCGGAGTGCAGCACCACGTGCACCCCGTCCGGCAGATGGCCGGGGATCAGGGTGGGCAGGCCGATGCCCAGGTTCACGTACTGGCCGTCGCGCAGTTCCCGGGCGGCGCGGGCGGCGAGCTGATCACGGTCGAGCGGCACGGTCACTTCTCCTCGGGTGCGGTACGCGGGACGGTGCCGGTGCGCGCCGGGCGTGTGGTGCGGCGCTCGACCCGTTTGCCCAGCGACGCGTCGGCGGCGACCACGCGGTCCACGTACACGCCCGGCAAATGCACGGCGTCCGGGGGGAGTTCACCCGCCTCGACGACGCGTTCGGCCTCCACCACGGTCACCCGTCCCGCCATCGCGCACAGCGGGTTGAAGTTGCGTGCCGCCGCGTGGAAGACGCAGTTGCCGTGCCGGTCGGCGACCGCGGCCCGGACCAGGGCGAAGTCCGTGGTGATGGCCTCCTCCAGCAGATGGCGGCGACCGCCGAACTCCCGTGTCTCCTTGGGCGGCGAGGCCACCGCGACGGCGCCGTCGGCGGTGTGCCGCCAGGGCAGGCCGCCCTCCTCGACCTGGGTGCCCACCCCCGCCGGGGTGTAGAAGGCGGGAATGCCGGTGCCGCCGGCCCGCAGCCGCTCGGCGAGCGTGCCCTGCGGTGTCAGCTCCACCTCCAGCTCGCCGGACAGGTACTGGCGGGCGAACTCCTTGTTCTCGCCGACGTAGGAGGAGGTCATCCGGGCGATCCGGCCGGCCCGCAGCAGCAGCCCGAGGCCCCAGTCGTCCACACCGCAGTTGTTGGACACGACCCGCAACCCGGCCGCGCCGGTCTCCGCCAGCGCGGCGATCAGCGTCGACGGGATGCCGCACAGGCCGAACCCGCCGACCGCGAGCGACGCACCGTCAGGGATGTCCGCCACTGCCTGCGCGGCCGCGGCCACCACTTTGTCCATGCCGTTTCCTTCCCCGCCGGGGTCCGTTCCGTTCGTCGCCCCGGCCCGCCGCCGTCTCGCGACCGGGCCGGGTGCTTTTCACCTTTGCCCGACCGGCGGTCGCGGGCCATGTGTGCCGGTGCCATGACCGGGCCGCGAAGAGCGGTGACCGACGACATGCCGACCGTTCGGCGGCGCTCCTAGGGTTCCGGCAATCACGCACCGCACTGTCAGGAGTCGATCGCCATGCGTTCCAGCCTCACGGACCCCTTCAGAAGCAGAACCCTCCGCGCGCTCACCCTCGTCGCCATCGGCGCCCTGGTCGCGGGCTGCTCCGCGGCCGGCACCGCCGGCACCGCGTCCGCCGGTTCCGGCGGCAAGGCCGCCCCGGTGAAGGTGGGGCTGGTGTACTCGCGCAGCGGACTCCTGGCCGCCTACGGCAAGCAGTACGAGGAGGGCTTCACGGCGGGACTGGCCTACGCCACGCACGGGACGAACAAGGCGGGCGGCCATCCGATCGAGGTCACCGAGCAGGACGACGCGGGCGACCCGGCGAAGGCCGTCGCCGCGGCCAAGTCCCTGGTCGGCAAGGGCTGCAAAGTCCTCGCCGGCACCACCGACTCCGGCGTGGCGCTCCAGATGGCGCCGCTGGCCGCGCAGAACAAGGTGCTGTACGTCAGCGGTCCGGCCGCCGCCGACGCGGTCACCGGCGTCAATGCCTACACCTTCCGCTCGGGCCGGCAGTCGTACCAGGACATACTCGCCGCCGGGGCACTGCTCGGCGACGCCCGCGGCAAGAAGGTCACCGTGCTCGCCCAGAACTCCGCGTTCGGACAGGCCAACGTGGCCGCGGTGAAGGCGGTCCTCGGCGCGAAGGGAGCGCACGTCGGCTCCGTGCTGGCCCCGCCGAGCGCCACCGACCTCACCCCCTTCGCCCGCCAGACCCGGGCCGGCAAGCCGGACCTGGTGTTCGTCGCCTGGGCGGGTGCCGGCGCACCGGCGCTGTGGACCGCGCTCGACCAGCAGGGCGTGCTGGACACCAGCAAGGTCGTCACCGGCCTCGCGGGCACCGCCTCGTACCCGGTCTTCGGGAAGGCCGGCTCCAAGATCGCCTTCCTTGCCCACTACTTCCCGGGCGCCGGGGGCGGCAACCCGGTGGAGAAGGCCATGCTCGACGGGATCACCAAGGCCGGCGGAACCCCCGACCTGTTCAGCCCGGACGGCTTCACCGCCGCGCAGATGATCGTGCACGCGATCGAGTCCGGCAGCGCCACCGACACCACGGCCATGGCCAAGGCACTGGAAGGCTGGAGCTTCGACGGCCCCAAGGGCGCGGAACGCGTCCGCGCGAGGGACCACGCCCTGCTCCAGCCGATGTTCACGGCACGGCTCAGGGGCAGCGGCGACACCGCCCGCCCCAAACTGATCGACAGCATCCCGATGACGGCCATCGCGCCGCCGACCGCGGGGACGGCGGGCTGATGTCCTCCTCGAACACGACCTCACCGAGCACCGCGGGAACCCCGGGCGACCGGGACGCGGCCGCCTTCCCGGCGCCGGTGCTCCGACTGCGCGACATCGGCTGGACGGTCGGCGGCGCGACCATCGTCGACGCCGTCTCCTTCGACGTCCACGAGGGCGAGTTCCTCGCCTTCATCGGCCCCAACGGAGCGGGCAAGACCTCCCTGTTCAACCTGGTCAGCGGGGTCAGCCCGGTCTCCCGCGGCACCATCGAACTGGACGGCCGCGACATCACCGCCGAGGCCGCCTACGCCAGGGCCCGGCGCGGCCTCGGGCGCACCTTCCAGACCTCCAGCCTCTGGCCCGGAATGACGGTCGCCGACCACGTGGGGCTCGCGGCCCAGGCGGCCGACGGCGGCTCGTACCGGGTCTGGCGCCGCGCCGACCCCTACCCCGCGCTCGTCGACCGGGTCCTGGCGCGCACCCAGCTCGCGCACCGCGCCGGAACCCGCGCCGACGCCCTCTCGCACGGCGAGAAACGCAAGCTCGAACTCGCCGTGCTGCTCGTCGGCGAGCCCCGGCTGATGCTGCTGGACGAGCCGATGGCGGGCGTGAGCGCCGAGGAGGTGCCCGCGCTGACCGAGCTCATCCGGTCGCTGCACAGGGAAGAGGGACGCACCGTGCTGATGGTCGAACACCACATGGACGTACTGCTGGGCCTGGCCGACCGGGTGGCCGTGATGCACCACGGCACGCTGCTGGCGCTGGACACCCCGCGAGCCGTGATGGCCGACCCCACCGTGCAACAGGCCTACCTCGGGGAGGAGTTGTGACCGCCGCCCCGCCGCCCCTGCTGACCGTGCGCGACCTGCGGGTGGTGATCGGCGGCAGGCACATCCTGCACGGCGTCGACCTCACCGTGGCCGCCTCCGGCACCACCGCCCTGCTGGGCCGCAACGGGGCCGGCAAGACCACCACCGTGCGCGGCGTGCTCGGCCTGGTGCCGCGCACCGGGAGCGTGCTGCTGGCCGGAGAGGAGACGGTCCGCCTGGCCACCCACGTCCTGGTGCGCCGGGGCATCGGCTACGCCCCCGAGGACCGCGGTGTCTTCGCCGCCCTCAGCGTGGCCGAGAACCTGCGCCTCGCCGAGCGCGAAGGAGCCGGCGAACCGGCCTACGACCTGGTCCACGAACTCTTCCCGGAACTCGCGCGACGCGCCCGGCAGACCGCCGGCACCCTGTCCGGCGGACAGCAGCAGATGGTCGCCATCGCCCGGACCCTGCTCAACGGCAACCGGCTGATCATCGCCGACGAACCCACCAAGGGCCTGGCGCCCAAGGCGGTCACCGAGGTCGCCCAGGTCCTGGAGCGCGTCGCCGAGAGCGTGCCGGTCCTGCTGGTGGAGCAGAACCTCGCCGTGGTGCGCCGCCTCGCCCGCCACTGTGCCGTCCTCGCCGACGGCCGCACCGTGCACCAGGGCCCGGCCGGCGAACTGCTCGCCGACCCCGAGGCGGCCCGCCGGCTGCTCGGCGTCGGCGGCACCGGCCACCGCGCCCCGGCGGGGGCACCGGCCTCGCCCGCCCGCACGGCGGCACGTCCCACCGCCCGGACCACGGAGGCGGACACCTGATGGCCACCGTCGTACTGCTCACCTTCACCGGACTCGGCCTGGGCGCCCTGTACTTCCTGATCGCCTCCGGCCTGTCCCTCATCTTCGGGCTGATGGACGTGCTCAACTTCGCCCACGGCGCCCTGTTGTCCATCGGCGCCTACGGCACCTGGTGGGCCGCCCGCGGCCACCTGCCCGGCGCCGGTTTCGGCGGGGCGGGATTCGTCCTCGCCGTCGTCTTCGGCACCGCGGTCGGCACCGTCGCCGCCGTGCTCCTCGAAGTCGCCGTCATCCGCCCGCTGTACACCCGCCCCCGCGAACAGATCCTCGCCACGGTGGGGGTGGGCCTGGCCGTACCGGCCCTGCTGTCGGCGGTGTGGGGCGCCGACGCCCGGCCCTTCCCCGGGCCGCGGGCACTGTCCGGCACGCTCGGCGTGCTGGGGGCCGAGGTGCCGCTCAACCGCCCGGTGCTGATCGCGGCGGCCCTGGCGGTCCTGGTCGCGCTCAAGGTGTTCCTCGGCCGCACCCGGCACGGACTCGTGGTCCGCGCGGGTGTGGAGGACCGCGCGATGGTCACCGCGCTCGGCATCGACGTGCGCCGGGCCTTCACCCTGGTCTTCGCCCTCGGCGGCGCGGCAGCGGCCCTCGGCGGCGCCCTCGGCGGCCTCTACTTCGGCTCCGTCGATCCCGGCCAGGGCACCTCCCTGCTCGTCTTCGCCTTCGTGGTCGTCGTGACGGGCGGCATGACCTCGCTCACCGGCACCGCGCTGGCCTCGGTGGCCGTGGGACTCGTCCAGCAGTTCGCCAACTACTACACCACCGCGGGGCTCGGCGACGTCGCCGTCGTCGTCCTGCTCGCCGCCCTGCTGCTCGTCCGGCCGCGGGGGCTCACCGGGAGGCTCGCATGACCACCGCCACCCAGCCGCGCGGCAGGGCCCGCACGGCGGACCGGCCCGCCGCCGGCCGCTCGGGAAGACTGCGGCGGGCCACCCGCTGGTGGCCGCTGCCGATGCTGGCGCTCCTGTTCACCGTGCCCTACGGCGCGCTGCCGCTGCCGGGTCTGCTCGACGGCCCGATCGGGGGCCCGGGCAACCTCCAACTCCTCGCCCTGTGCCTGGTGTTCGGCGGCCTGGCCACCGGCTACGACCTGCTGCTCGGCCGCACGGGGCTGCTGTCCTTCGGGCACGCGCTCTACTTCGCCGCGGGCACCTACGTCACCAACACCGTGATGCTCGAAGCGGGCCTGCCGTTCGCCGTGTCCGCGCTGCTCGGGCTGCTCGCGGGGGCGGCGCTGTCCGCCCTGCTGGGCGCGGTCGCCCTGCGGGTCGGCGGCATCGGATTCTCCATGGTCACCCTGGCCTTCGCGCAGGCCGCGTCGATCCTCGTACAGCGCGACCCCGGCGGTGTCACGGGCGGCGAGGAAGGCCGGGCCGCGCCCGCCGACCGGCTGCCGGCCTCGCTCGTCGGCATCGACCACACCGCCAACCTCTACTGGATCGCGCTGACCTACCTGGTCGTGGTGCTGGTCGTGGTGCGGTGGACGGTCCGCTCGCCCATCGGCCGGGTCTGGGAGGGCATCAAGGAGAACGAACGCCGGGTGGAGGTGCTGGGCCTGCGCCCGTACGGCTTCAAACTCGCCGCCTTCGTCCTCGCCGGCACCCTGGCCGCGCTCGGCGGCGTCGTGTACCTGCTGCTGACCGGCGGCGCCACCCCGCGCACGACCACCTCCGACTTCACCCTGTCCCTGCTGGTGATGGTGGTACTGGGCGGTTCGGGAACCCGGTGGGGGCCCATGGTCGGCGGCATCCTCTACACCTGGGCCGACCAACGGCTCGGCGACCTGGCCGGCTCCGGCACGGTCGCCGCCCTGCCCTCCGTCGTCAGGGTGCCGCTCTCGCAGCCGCTGTTCCTGCTCGGCACGCTGTTCGTCGTGGTGATCTACGTACTGCCCGGCGGTGTGGTGCGGCTGCCGGCCCGGCTGCGCGCCCTCCGTCCGTCCCGCACCACGGCCGACCCCGAGGAGGTCTCCGCCTCATGACCCGCACACCCGAGGAGTTCGAGGTACCGGTGCCCGGTGGAAGCCTGGCGGTGCTGCGCTGGCCCGCCGACGACCCGGGCGCCCCGGTGGTGGTCGCGCTGCACGGCATCACGGCCAACGGCCTGAGCTGGGCCCGCGTCGCCCACCACCTGGCCGGACGGGTCACCCTGGTGGCACCCGACCTGCGCGGCCGGGGCCGCAGCGGGCGGCTGCCCGGCCCGTACGGCATCGCGGCCCACGCCGACGACACGGCCGCCCTGGTGGCCGCGCTCGGCGCGGGGCCGGTGGTGCTGACCGGCCACTCGATGGGAGCCTTCGCCGCGGCCGTGACCGCGGTGCGCCACCCGCACCTGCCGGCGGCGCTGCTGCTGGTGGACGGCGGTGTCGGCTTCCCCGTCCCGGCCGTTTCGGACCCCGACGCGCTGATCACCTCCGTGATCGGCCCGGCCATGCGGCGGCTGTCGATGACGTTCCCGGACCGGGACGCCTACCGCGCGTTCTGGCGGAGCCACCCGGCCTTCGCCGCCTCCTGGTCGGCGTGGGCGGACGCCTACATCCAGCGCGATCTCGTGGGGGAGGAACCCGCACTGCGCTCCTCCTGCGCACTGGAGGCGGTCCGCACCGACGGCGTGGACCAACTCGGCGAGGAGGTGTCGGGCGCGGTGCGCCGGCTGCCCGTCCCGGCCGTACTGCTGTGGGCCGAACGCGGCCTGCTGGACGAGCCGCAGGGCCTGTACGACGAGCGGCGGCTCGCCGCCGCGGGCCTCGACCCCCGCCTGGTGCGCACACGGCAGGTGCCCGGCACCAACCACTACACGATCCTCGTCGGCGACGAGGGCGCCCGGGCCGTGGCCCGGCACCTGCTGGCGGCGGCCGGCGTGCCGGGGCCCGGGGGACCGGCCGCCGTGCCGGCCCGGTGACCACCCCGGCCCCTTGGCGACCGCCCCCGCGTCAGGCGCCCGACAGCAGGTGCAGACGCAGCGCGAGCTGGAGCTCCAGGGCCCGCTCGGGGGTGTTCCAGTCGGGGCCGAGCAGCGCCTGGACGCGGTCCAGGCGCTGCACCACCGTGTTCACATGCACATGCAGCTCCTCTTTCGCCCGGGTCAGGCTCCCGCCGCGGTCGAAGTAGGCGCGCAGGGTGCGGACCAGGTGGGTGCCGCGCTGGGCGTCGTACTCCAGCAGCGGTCCCAGCACGGCGGTGACGAAACCGTCCACGTCATGGCCGTCGCCCAACAGGACGCCGAGGAACCCGAGTTCGGCGACGCTCGCGCCGTGCCCGGTGCGCCCGAGCACGCGCAGCGCCCGCAGACAGCGCAGACCCTCGGCGTGCGCGTCGGCGAGGGCCCGCGGCCCGGCGGCCGGTCCGGCACCCGCCACCGTGACCGGTACGCCGGTCAGCTGGCCGAGCTGCCCGGCGGCGGCGCGCGCCGCCGCGCCGGGAACGGTGCCGTCGCACGGGAGCAACAGCACCACGGCGCCCTCGTGTTCGGCGCTGATCCCGCCGTTCCCGAACAGGTACTGCACGGCGGCGTCGGCGAGCCGCCCCCGGACCGCGTCGTCGGCCCGGGCGACGAGCAGGACGTGCGGGCGGTCGAGGTCGATGCCGAGCCGGCGGCCGCGGGCCACCAGACCGGCCGGGTCGCGGTCGGGCGCGGTGAGCAGATCGGTGACCAGGTCGCCGCGGACCCGGTTCTCGGTCTCCGCCACCGAACGCCTCAGCAGGAGCAGCAGGGAGGTGACGACGCTGCTCCGCTCGAACAGCCGCCGGTCGGGGTCGTCCAGCTCCGGCCGCCCGTAGAGGACCAGACAGCCCAGCAGCTCGTGTCCGGCCAGCACGGCGCAGACCCAGCGCCCGTCCCGGAACACCGCATGGGCGGTGGCGCGGGAACTCTCCGCCGCCGCGACCAGCGCCGCCGCCTCCTCGGCGCCGCCGGCGTCCGGCGTGCCCCGGGTGAGCGCGCCGCCGTGCTCGCCGACCGCGGTCAGCGGCCACCCGGAGCCGTCGTGGACCGCGACGTCCCCCTTCAGCAGGCCGGCCACGGCGGCGGCCACATCCGACACGTCGCCGCCGCGCAGCACCAGATCGGTGAGCCGGTCGTGTGACTCGGCGGCACGCTGCATGGCCGCGGAGTGCTCCCGGATCACGGTGTTGGCCTCGGCCAGTTCGGCGAGCGCGGCCCGCGCGTCGGCCATGGCCTTGGCGGTGTCGATGGCGATGGCGGCGTGGTCGGCCAGCGAGCAGAGCAGGGCCACCTCGTCCGGGGCGAAGGTGCGGGGCGTGCGGTCCGCGGCGAAGAGCGCCCCGATGACCTGGCCGCCGCTTCCCGACCCCAGCAGCAGCGGCACCCCGAGTATCGCGACCAGACCCTCGTCGAGGACCCCCGCGTCGATGCTGCCGGTGTGGACGAAGCGGTCGTCGGTGCGGTAGTCCGGCGAGGCGTAGGGGCGGGCGGTCTGCGCGACCAGACCGCCGAGGCCCTCGCCCAGTTGCAGCCGCAGGTTCTGGAACAGCTCCGACACCGAGCCGTCGGTGACCCGCATGTAGGTGTCCCCGGCCTCCTCGTCGGGCAGCGTGAGATACGCCGTGTCGGTGCCCAGCAGCATCCTGGCCCGCCGGACGATGGAGCGGAGCACCGCGTCCAGGTCGCGCAGGGACGCCAGGTCGCCCGCGGTGTCGAAGAGCGCGGTCAGCTCCGCCTCCCGGCGCCGGTGCTGCCTGAGCGTGCTCTGCACCCGCAGCGCCGCTTCGGTGGCCTGCTCGACCTCCGCGAGGTCCTGGGCGGTGGCACCGCTGCGCCGGGCCTCGACGGCGACGGCGCCGAGGTCTTCGGCGGGCGCGCCCGCGGCGAGCAGTTCGAGCAGCCGGCGCAGGTGCGGGGCGACGGAGGCGGGTCTGTGCGGCATGGGCGGACAACCGTTGCGAAGTCGGGGCGGGGGCCGGAAGCCGGGGCGGGGATCGGAAGCCGGGGCGGGGTTCGGGTGAGGGGCCGGGAGGGCCGGGACGGGATCGGGCCGAAGGGAGTCGGGGGCGGAGAGCGGGTGACGGCCGGGGAGGATCGGGTTCGCCCCGGCCAGGGCGGACTCCGACCCTCCCCGGCCGGGCAGCGGTGCCGGTCCGTCAGGCGGACGTGGCCGCCTGCTGGTCCGCGGCGGGCCGTGCGGCGGAGCCGTCCGGCTCGATGGCGGCCAGGTCCCGGCCGCGCGTCTCACGGGAGGCGACGACGGCGATCACGGTGACCAGGGCGGCCAGCGCGACGTACAGCGAGATCGGGGTGGAGTCGCCGTAGGAGCTCAGCAGCGCGGTGGCGATCAGCGGGGCCGGGGCGCCGGCCGCCACCGAGGACAACTGGGCCCCGATGGACGCGCCAGTGTAGCGCATACGGGTGGCGAACAACTCGGAGAAGAACGCCGCCTGGGGCGCGTACATGGCGCTGTGGAAGACCAGTCCGACGGTCACGGCGAGCACCAGCGCGGGGAACGACTTGGTGTCGAGCAGGGCGAAGAAGGCCCACGACCACACTCCCACGCCGACCGCGCCCACCAGGTACACCGGCTTGCGCCCGACCCGGTCGGAGAGCGCGCCGAACAGCGGGATCAGACAGAACTGCACGGCGGAGCCGATCAGCACCGCGTTCAGCGACGTCTGCTTGTCGATCTTGAGGTGCTCGACGCAGTAGGTGAGCACGAAGGCCGTGATGACGTAGTACGAGATGTTCTCGGCCATCCGCGCGCCCATCGCGACGAGGACGTCCCGCCAGTGGTCGCGCATGACCGCCACGAACGGCAGCCGCTCGGCGCGCTGTTCCGCCTTGCGCCGCTCCGCCTGCGCCAGCGCCTGCTTGAACAGCGGGGACTCGTCGACGGACAGGCGGATCCACAGCCCGACCATGACCAGCACGGCGGAGAGCAGGAACGGCACCCGCCAGCCCCACGAGTCGAACGCGTCGTCGCTCAGCACGGTGGTCATCAAGGACAGCACCCCGACGGCGACCAGGTTGCCGGCCGGTGCCCCGCCCTGCGGCCAGGAGGCCCAGAAACCACGCCTCTTCGCGTCCCCGTGCTCGGAGACCAGCAGCACGGCGCCGCCCCACTCGCCGCCGAGGGCGAAGCCCTGGATCAGCCGCAGGGTGGTCAGCAGCAGGGGAGCCGCGACGCCGATCGTGCCGTATCCGGGCACACAGCCGATCAGTGCCGTGGAAAGCCCCATCATCAGCAGGCTGATCACCAGCAGTTTCTTGCGTCCGAGGCGGTCGCCGTAGTGGCCGAAGACCACGGCACCGATCGGCCGCGCGGCGAAGCCGATGGCATAGGTGAGGAAGGACAGCAGGGTGCCGGTCAACGGATCCGTCTCGGGGAAGAACACCCGGCCGAAGACCAACGCGGCGGCCGACCCGTACAGGAAGTAGTCGTACCACTCGATGGTGGTCCCGACGAGACTGGCGGCGACGATCCTGCCGAGCCCGGCGGAGGGCGGGGGAGCGGTGTTTCCTGCGGCCATGTGCGCCACTTCCTCGTGTGCGATGGGGACGGGTACGTGTCGGCACACGGTAGGAAGGCGCAGGTCAGGGGCACATGTGGTGGGACACCATAGTTCGGGGGACGGGTATGCGTGCGGACACCATGCCGGGTCGGGGGAGGGGGAGGCCGCGGTCCGTCATAGGCACCACTGCTCCGTTCGCCGTCCGTGCGGGTGGGATTGTGCCGTGTGGGCGTTACGGGCGATGTCTTGCCGCTGAGATGACGCTCGTCTGACGCTCGTCCTGATGGGGTGTCAGGCTGCCTCCGCCCCAACCGGCAGCCGCACCGAAACCGTCCCGACCCGGTCCACCCAGCACCCGAAACCGCAGGCCGGCGCCACGGTACGAGCCTGGGAAGACCGTGAAACGGGTACCAACCCTCACCTCAGGGCCGACAACGGGGTCACAGGCGCTCGATGGCACCGGGCGGCGCGATGGTGGGCGGAACGCGGTAGCTCGGGTCCGCCTTCTGCGCCGGCTGACGGCGCGCCAGCGCCGCGTCGATCGCCGGGGCCAGCCGTGCCGTCTTCTCCGCCTCGGCCTTCTCGTGGCGCTCGGCGAACTCCGGCATCACCTCCCGGGCGAAGAGTTCCAGCGACTCGCAGATGTGTTCGTGCTTGATGCGCCCGGACTGGGCGATCAGCAGGATCTGGTCCACGCCGGCCGCCTCGTACTCGCGCAGCGCCTGCCGGATCTGTTCGGGGGTGCCGACTGCGGCGTACGCCCCGTCCAACTGCTGCGGGAACGTGCCCAGGACGGAGTCCTTGGAGAGGTTGAGGCCCAGTTGTTCCGCCAGCACCGTCTGTCCGGGTGCCGGCGAGCCCACCCCCCAATAGTAGGAGAGCGACCGGGCGAAGAACTGGTGATCGGCGAGACTGCGCTCACGCGCCACCGCCTCGTCCTCGTGGCACATCATGTACGCCGTCATGGCGACCTGGGGATTGACCGAGAACCCTACCGGCACGCACTCCTCGGAAGCGATCGTCGAGTAGTAGTCCCCGACCCACTTCTTGGCCTCGTCCGGCTGGACGAACGACAGGGTCAGCGCGCCCAGACCGTTCCGGGCGGCATACACCAGGCCCTCCTGTCGGCTGCAGGCCGTCCACATGGGCGGGTGGGGCTTCTGCACCGGCTTCGGCACGACGTTGCGCGGCGGCATCTTGAGGTACTTGCCGTCAATGCCGGCGAACGGCTCCTCGACGAACATCCGGCTCGCGGCGTTGACGGCCTCCAGCCACTGCTCGCGCTTGGTCTCGCGGTCCACGCCGAACGCGGACAGCTCCATCACGGTGCTCGACTCGCCGGTGCCGAACTCCATCCGGCCGTTGGAGAGCAGGTCGAGCATCCCGACCCGTTCGACCACCCGCGCCGTCGGGTTGACCCCCGGGGGCATCACCGCGATCCCGTGTCCCAGCCGGATCCGGCTGGTGCGCTGACTCGCCGCGCCGAGCAGGACCTCGGGCGCGGAGCAGTGGCTGTACTCCTCAAGGAAGTGGTGCTCCACCGCCCACGCGTAGTCGAAACCGAGACGGTCCGCCAGCTCAATCTGCTCCAGCGCCTCCTGAACCAGCTTCAGCTCGGAGTCCGGCTGCCACGGGCGCGGCAGCTGAAGCTCGTAGAACAGTCCGAATCGCAAGTGGGTTCCTCTCATCAGTGGTACGGGCTCCCGCACCGGCGCTCGGTGCGGGAGCCGACTGCGACAACAGCTGGTTCAGAGCACTTCGGGCAGGCCGGCGCCGGCCCGCAGCGCATCCAGGGCAGCTCCCGGAGCCGCCGCGATCTCGCCGAGCAGGCGCTCGTAGCACAGCGCCATGCGCTCGGCCGTATCCCGCGCGAACAGATCAGTGCTGTACGCCAGGGAGCAGTGCAGGCCGGAGTCGGTCTCGACGGCGGTCAGGGCGAGGTCGAACATCGCCGGGCCCGGGTCGGTTCGCAGCTGGGTCACCTGGAGATCCGCCGCCCCGACCGCACCGTCCTTCGCGGACGCCGCCCGCGGAAGCAGGTTGAACATCACCTGGGCCAGTGGCGGACGGGCCGGGTCCGGCTCCGGCACCAGGGCACGGACAAGGTCGGCGCGCGGCAGGTCCTTGTGCTGCTGCCCCTCGACCATGGCCTGCTTGGCCTGGGCCAGCACAGCGGTGAACGCCTGCTCCCGGGTCACGTCCAGCCGCATCACGAGCTCGCTGACGAACATCCCGACGACCTGTTCCAGCTCCGGCGTCGGGCGGTTGGCGACCGGTGTGCTGATCGCCAGCTCATGGTCCCAGGTGTAGCCGCTCAGCAGGACGGCGTACGCGGACAGCAGGGCCATGTACAGCGTGGCGTCCTTCTGCCGGCTCAGCGCTCGGATCCGGGTGAGCAGGTCGTGCGGGAGGTCGAACTCCACCGACGCGCCCTGGTACGACCTGACCGGGCCCCGCGGGTAGTCGGTACGCAGCGCCATGGAGGCGGGCAGTCCGGCGAGCCGCTGCCGCCAGTACTCCTCCTGCCGGGCGAGCTCCGCCGCGTCCACCGCGCGGCTCTGCCAGCGGGCGAAGTCGGCGTAGTCGGGCCGAAGGGGCGCCGTCCGAGGCTCCTCGCCCTTGGTGAACGCGCCGTAGATCTCGAACAGGTCCGTCAGCAGGAGGTTCACCGACCATCCGTCGAAGACGCCCCACGGCCTGGTGAAGACGATGACGTGCTCGTTCTCGGACAGCACCAGCAGATGCGCACGGAGCATCGGCCGGTCGCCCATCGCGAACGGACGCGCTCGCTCGGCCCGGAGCCACTCGGTGACGGCGTCGAGGTCCCGGACCTTCATGACGTTGACGGCGATGTCGGTGCCGTCGGTCACCTGCTGGAGGACCTCGCCGTCGCGGTGGACGTACACGGTGCGCAGGATGGAATGGCGCTCGACCAGGGCCCGGACGCTACGGGCGTAGGCGCCACGGTCGAGCGGGCCGGTGATCCGCAGGGCCAGTTGGGCGTTGCGGTACGCCGTGCCCAGATGCTCCGGCCGGTCCAGGAACCACAACTCCCGCTGCTGGAGCGAGAGCGGGGCCGGACCACCGGTCCGCTCGGCGGCGGCCGGCAGCAGTGGCTCGCGTTCCCGGGCGCCTTCCGAGGTGGACTCCACCAGCGCTGCGGCCATCTCCTCGACGGTGGAGCTGGCGAGGACCGCCTGGAGCGAGATGTCCATGCCGGTCTCCTGCCGGAGGCGCATGGCGAGCCGGACCGCCAGCAGGGAGTCCCCGCCCAGCGCGAAGTAGTTGTCCTTGATGCCGATCCGGTCCACCCCCAATGTGCTCTCCAGCATCCGGCACAGCGTCCGCTGGGCCTCGGTGCGCGGCTCGACGTACGTTTCCTTGGCCACGGCGTTCTCGTCCGGGGCGGGGAGGGCCCGCTTGTCGAGCTTTCCGTTGGGGGTCAGCGGGAGCTCTTCGAGGAGCACGAAGGCGCTGGGCACCATGTACTCCGGCAGCCGGGCGGACAGGTGCTCACGGAGCACCTTGGCCATGGCGGGCACCAGGTCGGCGAGGCGCGGCACGTTCGCCGACTGCGGAGCGCGGTAGCCGTCCCGGGCCAGCACCCTGGGCAGCTCGCCGCGGCCGAGAACCAGGTCAAGGCCGTCGAGGCGGCTCTGCGACCAGGTGGCCGACACCCGGTAGCCGAGCTCCTCGGCATGGCGCAGCAGCGCTTCCAGCTCCCGCACCTCCTCGGCGGCCGCCGCGGACAGCCGGGCCCCGCCGGGCAGCGGTGCCACCTCGTGACCGGGCGACCAGACCGTCACCCCCTCGGCGACCCGCACGTCCTCCCTGATCCGGGGATTCGTCAGACCGAAGACCCCGAACCGGTCGGGGAGTTCCCCGTCCAGCAGGTCGCGCAGCGCTCCCAGGTCGGCGGCTTCCAGCCAGGGGAGCGGCTCGGCAGCCAGGACGGCCGACTTGGTCAGCACCACGTCGTAGCGGTAGGCGAGCATCTCGTTGTCGCCCACCCCGCGCTTGACCATGAGGTCGACGGACCCGAGCTCGGGGAACCGCTCGTTCAGCCGGGCGAAGTAGGTGGGGCTGAGGAGCAGCTCGCTCTCATGCCGCCGGCGGCGGCGCAGTTGCGCGGCAAGCGCCGCGGCCGCGATGCCCGACCCGGACCTGCTCCGCTCCACCGCGCCCAGGTGGGCCGAGAGCAGGTCCAGGTTGCGGACGTCACCGATCAGGATCCGGCCGCCGTCCGCCAGAAGCGGCAGCAGCCGGGCGATGGCCTCCTCCAGGTAGCGCTTGTTCGGGAAGTACTGGACCACCGAGTTGATCACGATGGTGTCGAACCTGCCCTCGGGCAGTGCCGCCGCCGACAGCGCGTCCCCCTGGGCCAGCGTGACGTGCGACCAGCCGCGGCGCTTCACACCGCTGCGGACGTCATCGAGCGCGGCGGCGGACAGGTCGACGGCGTGCACCTCGTCGCAGGCACCGGCATAGCGGAACAGCAGCAGCCCGGTGCCGCAGCCGATCTCGAGCAGCCGCTTGGGCCGCAGGTCCTCGATCAACCGGACCGTGCCGTCGATCCACTCGCGCATGTCGGACTCGGCGATGGATCCGCCCGTGTAACTGTCCTCCCAGCCGGCCAGGTTGAGATCGTCGGCCGCGGCCGAGTCCAGCGACCCGGTGTACTCGTCCTCGAAGACATGCCGCCACTGCTCGACCAGGGCGGCGTTCTGCTCCTGGGCGACCTCGTCGAGCCACTCGGGGCTCGGGCACACGTACCCGACCAGGGTGCGACCGTCGCCGGACTCCTGCGGCAGGACGACGCTCTGCGCCACCGCCCGGTGCCGGCCGACGACGGCTTCGATCTCGCCGAGTTCGATCCGGAAGCCGCGGATCTTGACCTGGTCGTCGTTGCGGCCCTGGTACTCCAGTGAGCCGTCGGGCAGTTGCCGGGCCAGGTCGCCGGTGCGGTACATGCGTTCGCCCGGACGGTCGCTGAACGGGTCGGGCCGGAACCGCTCGCGGGTCAGCTCCGGACGGTTCAGATAGCCGCGGGCCACACCCGCGCCGCCCACGTACAGCTCGCCGACGGCGCCGGCCGGGACCGGTTCGCCGTGCCCGTCGAGGACGTAGGTGCGCAGGTCGGGGATCCGCTGTCCGATCGGGCTCGCCGTACCGGCGAGGTCGTCCTCGGTCACCACGTGGTAGGTCACGTGCACGGTCGTCTCGGTGATCCCGTACATGTTGACCAGCCGGGTGTCGCGGTTGGCCGGGCGCCCCAGCCACGGCGCGAGCGCCGTCACGTCCAGCGCCTCACCGCCGAACACCACCACGCGGATCCGGTGCGGCGTGCCGTCCTCGCCCTGCGCGAGGGTCAGCTGCTGGAACGCGCTGGGGGTCTGGTTCAGCACCGTCACCCCGGCCGAGCACAGCAGTTCGTAGAACTCGCGCGGGTTGCGGGTGACGGTCTGCGGTACGACCACCAGACGGCCGCCGTACAGCAGCGCACCCCACATCTCCCAGACCGAGAAGTCGAAGGCGAAGGAGTGGAACAACGTCCACACGTCCTCGGGGCCGAAGCCGAACCAGTCCTCGGTGGAGGTGAACAGCCGGGTCACGTTGCGGTGTTCCACCAGCACGCCCTTGGGCAGGCCGGTCGATCCCGAGGTGTAGATCACGTACGCGAGGTCCGTCGGCGCCGACCCGGTATCGGTCGGGTCGCCGTCCGGCTCGTCCGCCCAGCGCTCGGCATCGGCCCGGATGTCCACCACCGGAACCCCGGAGGTGTCCAGGCCCTCGGGCGGCGGCCCGTCCGTCAGCAGGACCCGCGGCCGACTGTCATCGAGGATGTGGCGCAGCCGCTCCACGGGGACCGCCGGGTCGACCGGCACATACGCGCCCCCCGCCTTCAGAACCGCCAGCACACACACCATCAGCTGCTCGCTGCGAGGCAGCGCCAGCGCCACCAGCACGTCGCGGCGGACGCCGAGCCCGCGCAGGTGCCGGGCGAGCCGGTTCGCCTGAGCGTTCAGCTCGCCGTAGGTGAGCGTGCGGTCCTCGTACTCGAGCGCGACCGCGTCGGGGGTCCTCGCGGCCACCTCCTGGAACCACTCGTGCAGGCAGTGGGCCGGGGCGGCCAGGTCCGCCGGTGACCGGTTCCAGTCGGTCAGCACCCGGCGGCGCTCGGCCGCGGACAGCACCGCGACGTCGAGCGCGAGGGTGCTCGCGCCGTCGTCGGCGGCAAGGGCGGCGACGATCTCGGACAACGCCGTCTCGACGTGGTCGACCAGCCTTTCGCAGTCCACCGAGTCATCGGCTCGGACGTGGTACGCGAATTCGGCTCCGAAGTCGTCCAGCGACAACACCAGGGGGTAGTTGATCGCGTCCGCCTCCCCCTGCCAGTGAATGCCCTGGTCCTCCAGGGGGGAGGTCTCGGCGCCCGGCACCCCGTCGAAGTGCCGGACGTTGACCACCGCGCTGAAGAGCTGCGTGTCGACGGCCAGGCCGCTGCACCGTTGCGCCAGGCTCAGCGGGCTCTGCTCACGGGCTATCAGCTCCCGGAGGCCGCTGTCGACCTCGCTGATCAGCTCCCGGACCGTCCGTCCGGCCAGCCGCACGCGCAGCGGGAGGGTGTTGATGAAGTTGCCCAGCATCCGCTCCACCCCGGGCACGCCTTGAAGGCGTCCGGACAGCACGGTGCCGAGCACGACATCGTCCCGCCCGGTCGCGGCGGCCACGACACGGGCCCAGGCGACGTGGAACAGACAGGCCGGGCTGGTTCGCAGTCGCATCGCCTGGGCCCGCAGGTCACGCGCCAGGTCCGCCGGCATGGCCCGGCGCAGCTGCGGGTACTGGTGCCCGTCCCCGCGCACGTTGGTCAGCCCGAACGGTGTGGTCGGCTCGGTGACGTCACCGAGGACGTCCCGGAAGTAGGCCTCCCCGTCCGCCGACGCCGTCTGGTGCAGGCTGTGGGCGACGAAGTCGCGGTACGGCGGCGCGGGCGCCAGCTCCGCGGTGCGGTCGGCCATGTGGACCGCCATCTCCTTGAGGAACAGCCACAGGGTGGTGGCGTCCTCGACGAGGTGATGCGCGCTCAGCAGCAGATACCGGCGGTCGGCGTGCGGGTCCTCGGCGACCAGCAGCCGCAGCATGGGAGCCTGGTCGACCCGCATCCGCGCGGGCTGGTTCAGCAGGGTGTCCACCTGCTGTTCGATGTCCGAGCGCGGATCGAGGACGGTCCGCTCCACGGTCAGCCGGGCGTTGCGGTACACGACCTGTGTGGGCTCGGGGAGTCCGGTGGTGATCACCGCCGTGCGCATCACGTCGTGACGGTCGATCAGCTTCTGCAGCGCCCGGGTGAACCGGGCGCACACCTGCTCGTTCTCGGCGACCAGGAGCAGGGAGACCAGGTAGGGGTCGTTGTCCGGGTCGAGCAGGTGGTGGAAGAGGATGCCCTCTTGCGCGGAGGCCAGGGGGTAGATGTCCTGGATGTTGGGCGCGCCGCCGGGGACGGTGGCCGCGATCGAGTCGATCTGCTGCTGGCTCAGGTCGACCAGCGGGAGCATGTCCGGGGTGATCCGCTCGCAGCCGTCGGGGATCAGGTTGGGCGGCGTCCGGTACTCCGGGCCCGTCGGACCGGCGTCGATCTCCGTCGCCAGCCGGGCCAGTGTCGGACTGCTGAACACGCTGCGGACCGGGACGTCGTAGCCGAGCTCCTTGAGCCTGGCCACCAACACCGTGATGAGCAGTGAGTGGCCACCGAGCTGGAAGAAGTTGTCGTGCGCGCTGACCCGGGCTTCCTCGAAGCCCAGCAGGTCCGCCCAGAGTGCGGCCAGCGCCCGCTCGGTGGTGGTGCTCGGCGCGACGTACTCCCGCTGGGTGTACGCGTCGATCCCGGGAGCCGGCAGGGCCCTGCGGTCGAGCTTGCCGTTGTTGGTGAGCGGCAGGCTCTCCAGCATGACGAAGGCGCTGGGGACCATGTACTCCGGAAGCGCGCGTTCGGCGAGCCGGCGCAATTCGGTGCGCTGCTCCGACTCGTCCTGCTCGCCCGTCAGGACCACGTAGGCGACCAGCTGCTTGTTGCCCGGCTGGTCCTCCCGAGCCGTGACCACGCAGGAGCGCACGCCGGGGTGCCGGCCGACGACGGCTTCGATCTCGCCGAGTTCGATCCGGAAGCCGCGGATCTTGACCTGGTCGTCGTTGCGGCCCTGGTACTCCAGTGAGCCGTCGGGCAGTTGCCGGGCCAGGTCGCCGGTGCGGTACATGCGTTCGCCCGGACGGTCGCTGAACGGGTCGGGCTGGAACCGCTCGCGGGTCAGCTCCGGACGGTTCAGGTAGCCGCGCCCGACGCCGGCGCCGCCCAGGTAGATCTCGCCGACGGCGCCGACCGGGACCGGCTCGCCGTGCCCGTCGAGGACGTAGGTGCGCAGGTCGGGGATCCGCTGTCCGATCGGGCTCGCCGCACTGGCGAGGTCGTCCTCGGTCACCACGCGATACGTGGCGTGGACGGTCGTCTCGGTGGTCCCGTACATGTTGACCAGCCGCGTGCCGCGGTTGGCCGGGCGCCGCAGCCACGGTGCGAGCGCCGCCACGTCCAGCGCCTCACCCGCGAACACCACCACGCGGATCCGGTGCGGCGTGCCGTCCTCGCCCTGCACCGGGATCAGCTGCTGGAACGCGCTGGGGGTCTGGTTCAGCACCGTCACCCCGGTCGAGCACAGCAGTTCGTAGAACTCGCGCGGGTTGCGGGTGACGGCCTGCGGCACGACCACCAGGCGGCCGCCGTGCAGCAGCGCACCCCACATCTCCCAGACCGAGACGTCGAAGGCGAAGGAGTGGAACAGCGGCCACACGTCATCGGGACCGAAACCGAACCACTGCCGGGTCGCCGTGAGCAGCCGCGACACGTTCCGGTGCTCGATCATCACGCCCTTGGGCCGACCGGTCGACCCCGAGGTGTAGATCACGTACGCCAGGTCGGAGGGCGACGCCCCCACCTCGCCCGCCACCAGGTCGTCGACCGACTCGTCGGCCCACTGCCCGGCATCCGCCCGCACATCGATCACCGGTCCCGCCGACCACGCGACGCCCTCGGGCACCGCGCCGTCCACCAGGAGCACCCGCGGCGCGGCGTCGCCGAGCACGTACTCCAGTCGCTCCGCCGGAACCGCCGGGTCCAGCGGGAGGTACGCGCCCCCCGCCTTCAGCACCGCCAGCACGCTCACCAGGATCTGCTCGGTGCGCGGCAGGCACAGCGCGACCAGGTCACCCGGGGCCACTCCCAACCGCCGCAAGTGTCGCGCCAGTCGGTTAGCGTGTGCGTTCAGCTCCGCATAGGTCAGGGACACTTCGCCGTACGTCACCGCGACCGCATCGGGCGTCGCCGACGCCGTCTCCTCGAACCACTGGTGCAGGCACCGCTCGGCCGACTCCACGTCCGGCGGGAGCTCGTTCCACTCCAGCAGCGCCCGGCGGCGCTCGGCCTGATCGAGCATCCGCAGGCGAGAGATCCGCCCCGCAGGCTCCTCCGCCACGGTGTCGAGCATCGTGGTGTAGTGGTGGACCAGGCGCTGGACCGTCTCCCGGTCGAACAGGTCGGTGTTGTACTCGAGTGTTCCGACCAGCCCGTCCGGGGTCTCCTGGAGCTCGAAGGTGAGATCGAATTTGGCGACCGGGACCTCGATGTCGAGGAGGCGCAGTTCAAGGCCGCCCACCCTGGTCACCGTCTCCGCCTGCGCCTCCTGCAGCACGAACATCGTCTGAAAGGCGGGGGAGTGCTGGCTGAGGTCGCGCTCCAACTGCAGTGCGTCCACCACCGCTTCGAACGGGATGTTCTGGTAGTCGTACGCCGCCACGGTGGTCTTGCGCACCTGGGCGAGCAGCTCGGTGAAGGTCGGGTCGTCCGTCAGATCGGTGCGGATCACCAAGGTGTTGGCGAAATAGCCGACGATCTCCTCCACCTCGGCGCGGTTGCGGTTCGCGACCACCGTGCCGACGGCGATGTCCGTCTGCTGCGTGTAGCGGTGCAGCACCACGTTGTAGGCCGCCAACAGGATCATGTAGAGCGTGGCCCCGTGCTGCGTGGCGACGGCCCGCAGCTTGTCGACGAGCTCGGGAGGGCAGCGGAACGCCTCGCGGGCCCCGTTGTAGGTCTTCACCGGCGGGCGGGGGCGGTCGGTCGGCAGCGACAGCCTCGGGTTGACCCCGGCGAGCTGCCGCGTCCAGTACTCCAGCCCCCGCGCGTACTCTTCGCTGGTGAACCACTCCTGCTGCCAGTGCGCGAAGTCGGCGTACTGGATGGGCAGCGGCTTCAACGGGTTCGGCCGGCCCTCGAGGAATGCCTCGTAGACCAGCGCGAGGTCGCGGTTGATGACGCGGTACGACCAGCCATCACACACGGTGTGGTGCATGGTGACCAGTAGGACGTGCTCCTGCTCGGAGATGCGCAGCAGGCGGGCCCGGATGAGCGGATCGCGTTCCAGGTCGAACGGCGTGGTCGCCTCACGCTCCATCAGCAGCGGCAGCAGTTCGGGGTCCGCCAGCTCCTCCGTGCGGAGCGTGAACTCCGTGCCGTCGCCGAACCGTTGATACGGCACGCCGTCCTTGACCACGAACCGGGTCCGGGCGGCCTCGTGCCGCTGCACCACGGCGTCCAGCGCCCGGACAAGTGCGGGCACGTCCAGTGGTCCCCGCAGGCGGGTCGCGCCCGGCAGGTTGTAGGCGGCCGCCGCGCTCGGCCCGTCCAGCTGCGCGAGGAACCACAGGCGCTGCTGAGTGGACGACAACGGGGACAGGTCGTCGGCCGACCGGGGCACCTGCGGGATGACGTCCAGCAGCGACGGGTCGACACCCTGCTTGATGAGCAGCGCCCGCACCGCGCGCTGCTGCTTGGGCGAGAGGGTCCTGAACCGCTGGACCAACTCAAGCCCGCCGTGTTCCTGATTGGGGGCGGTCATCGTCGTCCTTCTCCTCAGTTCCCGCTGTCCAAGAGCGCGTCCAGCTCATCGGCGCTCATGTTCTCGACCAGGGCTATCTGGTCGGCGATCGACTGCTCTGCCGCGAACGCGTCCGCCGAGGCCGGGATGTAGGCCTCCAGCGTGGTTGCCAACTCGGACAGCCGCGACGCGGCGAAGACCACGTGGCCGGGCAACTCCATCCCGGTCCGCTCCTTCACCAGGTTCATCAGGCGGGTGGCCAGCAGTGAGTTGCCGCCGAGAGTGAGGAAGTCGCTGCTGTCGTCGATCAGTTCGGCGTCGATCTGCAGCAGCTCCGACCAGGACTCGACCAGGAACCGCTCGGTGTCGGTGAGCGCGCGGGCGGGCGGCTGCTTGGTACCGGCGGCGCCGTTCTCGCCGGGCCGGGCGGGCGCGGGCTCGCCGGGCTGGTCGGCCTCCGCGGTGACCGGACGTTCCGTCAGCGCCTCGGCTGTCGCCGGGGCACGGAGGCCGGCCGGTCGGCCGACCCAGTGCCGCGCCGGTTCGAACCACGTCGGCGGCAGCGATACCACCCGGCGAGGTGCCCGGTGCAGACCCTGCCAGGGGATGTCGATGCCGCGGACCCACATCTCGGCGATGTGCTCGTGGTTGCGGTCGGAGACCAGACCGGCGAGGAACGCCTCGCCCGACGGACCGGTCAGGACGCTGCCCAACGGCCCCGCCCCCTGCTCGGCATTGCCGAGGTGGAACGGTGCGGCCGACGGGCCGCCCCCGGCTGCGGCGGCCGCGTCCGCGGAGCCCTCGGCCAGGTAGCGGGTCAGGGCCTGCCGCAGCTGGGCCACGGAGTCGGCCACTACGGCGAGCCGCTCCGGCTGCGCCTCGCGGCCCAGCTGCGAGGTGTACGCGACGTCGGCCAGGCTCACCTCGCTGTCGGCCTCCAGGTAGGCGTGCAGCCGTTCTGCCGCGATCCGCAGCCGCTGCGGTGTCCTGGCGGACAGCAACACCAGATGGGGGCCGACCTCGTCGGGATCTGCCGCGGGCGCCTCGACCGCCGGCGGCGCCTCGACCACCAGGCTGGCCAGGCTGCCGCCCGCGGCCACCGAGTTGATCAGCGCCCGGCGCGGAGCGGGGGCACCCTGCCGGGCCGTCGTGGCGCGCGTCTGCCAGGTCTCCTGCTCCTCGCACAGTCTCAGCGCGGTGCCCTCGAAGTCCAGGTTCGGGTTCGGGGCTCCGGCCGCCACCAACGGCGCGAGCTCCTGGTGACGCAATTGCAGAATCACCTTGGTCAGTTGGGCTATGCCGGAGACCGCCTCGGGGTGGCCGAGGTTGGACTTCACGCTGCCCAGCGCGACCGGCTCGCTCACCCCGCGGAAGACTTCGCGCAGGGCACGCAGCTCGACCTCGTCGGAGAGCGGGGTGCCGTTGGCCGCCGCCTCGACGTAGCCGATGGTGTCGGCCTCCACCTCGGCCTTCTCCAACGCCCGTCGCATGACACTGACTTGCGCTTGGTAGCTGGGCTTCATGAAGCCGTTGGAACGGCCGCTGTGCAAGGAGGCGGTGCCCTTGATGACGGCGTGCACGGTGTCGCCGTCGCGCAGTGCGGCGGACAGCGGCTTGAGCAGTACGGCGCCGACGCCCTCGGAGGGCAGGAAGCCGTCACCGTCGCGGAAGCTGCGGCTGCCGGGGTGGCTGCCGAGCAGCTGCATCTCGGCCAGCGCCCGGTACTTGGCCGGGTGCACGGTGAGGTTGATGCCTGCCGCGACGGCCAGTTCGCTCTCGCCGCGCTGCAGATCGGCGCAGGCGAGGTGGACGGCCAGGGTCGAGGATGTGCACATGCTGTCCAGGGCGAGGCTGGGGCCCTCGAAGCCGAAGAACTGCGACACCCGGTTGGCGATCATGCTGTACGAGGTCGCCTCGGTGACCGCGGCCAGCGCGGGGTCCGACTCGTCCGCCCGGTGCAGCTGGTACGCCGCCCCGACGTAGACACCGACACGCCGCCGGTAGCGCCGCTCGACGGTGTCCTGGGTCACGCCGCTCTGCTCCAGCAGCTGCCACACGGTTTCCAGCATCAGCCGCTGCTGCGGGTCCATCGCCGCGGCCTCGCGCGGCGAGATCCCGAAGAACAGCGAGTCGAACCGGTCGATCCCGTCGAGGAAGCCGCCCCAGGCGCCGGTGGTTCCGTCCCAGCGGTCCGCCGGCGGTTCGGTGACGCAGTCCTTGCCCGCACGCAGGTTCGCCCATAGCGCTTCGAGGTCCTCGGCCTGCGGGTAGCGCCCGGTGACGCCGATGACGGCGATGTCCTCCTCACGGCAGGGCCGGCGCTCGATGTCTTCCGCGTCTTCTGCGTATGCGACGCGCTCCGCCGGTACCGGTGCCGGTATCGGTGCCGGTGCCGACGGCTCCGGCAGCGCGGACGGGCGGGGCGCGGCCGGCTCGCCGAGCAGCGCGCGCAGTGCCTGCGGGTGGTCGGCGGCCAGATAGCGGGCCAGCTCGCGGACGGTCTCGACCTCGAACAGGAGGGTCCGGGGCAGCGGCCCGAAGGTCTTCTCCAGCTCTGCGATCACGCTGACCGCGATGACCGAGTCCATGCCGTAGCGCTCCAGCGGGGCCTCCGGGGACAGCCGTTCGGGGGCGAGCTTGAGCGCTCCGGCCAGCAGCCGCCGCAGGTGGTCCACCGCTGGGTCCTCCAGCGACTGGGCGGTGTCGTGTTCCGGCATCTCACTCCGTTCGATGGGCGCTTGCTGGGATTCGTCGGTCACGGGGAAGGCGGCGAGGGCATCGGGGCTGCCCACCAGGACGGTGAGGGTGCTCCGGGTGGTGCTGGTGTTCTCCGGGGTCATGGCGTGCCGGAGGGCGGTCAGGCCGCGGGGGGTGTCCAGGGGGGCCAGGCCGAGGGTGCGCAGGCGGTCGCGTACGGCCCGGCCGCCGATGCCGCCCTCGTCCCAGAGCGGCCAGTTGACGCAGACCGTGGTTCCGCTGCGCACACCGGCCCGGACGAGCTGGTCGCGGTAGGCGGCGTAGGCGTCCATGAAGGCGTTGGCGGCGGCGTAGTCACCCTGGCCGGCGTTGCCGAACGCGCCGGTGACGGAGGAGAAGCAGACGAAGGACTTCAGCGGCAGCTCGCGGCTGAGTTCATCGAGGTTGACCAGGCCTTGCACCTTCGGCGCCAGCACCCGGGCCAGCTCCTCGGGATCCTTGCGGATCAGATAGTTGTCGGCGACCACACCCGCGCTGTGCACGATGCCCGTCAACGGCCCGTGACTGTCCGCGATGTCGTCGAACAACCGGGCCACCGCTTCCCGGTCGGCCACGTCAGCCTGTCGGTAGTCGACCACGAGGCCGCGGGCGCGCAGGGCGTTCAGCTCGCGCAGCTTGTGCTCGTCCAGCGGCGACCGGCCGGTCAGGACCACGGTGGCGTGGCCCACCGAGGCGGCGATCTCCGCCGCCACGATCCGGCCCAGCCCTCCGGCGCCTCCGGTGATCAGGTAAACGCCGCCTTCCTCCCACGGCGAGGCGCCACTGCCCACATCCGCCAGAGCCTTCCGGGCCGACCGGGCCACCAGGCGACGGCCGTCGCGGTAACGCACCTCCGGCTCCGTGTCCAGCGCTGCTTCGTGCTCGAGCCGGCCCGCCACGACGGACACCGGCACCCCGTCGAGACACTCGACGTACTGCGCGCGCAGGAACGGATTCTCCTGACGGGCGCTCTTCAGCAGACCGGCCACCCCGCCCAGACAGGCCAGCCGCTCACGCTCGCTGTCCGTGCCGACAGCCCCGACCAGCACCACCTGCACCAGCACCGGACGCCGCACACCACCGAGCAGGACCTCCCGCAACAGCGTGAACACCCGCCGCACGACCTCGCCGTACAGCCCCTCCAGCCGACCCTCCCCGACCTCCACGAAGTCACAGGACACGCCCACGGGCAACCCGGCCCGCAACCCCTCACGCTCCCCGGCACCCAGCCGACCGAGCACCACGACATGACGCCCGGCGAACTCGCCCGCACCACCCGCGGGCTCGCCCTCCCGCGCGACCCAACCAGGCCGCAGCAACAACATCTCCCCGGGCTCCGCCGCCCCGTCGGATTCCGGGACCGACACGGGCGCGGCCGCCTCGGCGGTCGCCTGCTCCCGAACAACGCCGAGGTCCGCCACGGGAGGGAGCGGCTCCGCCGCCTCGTCACCGAGGTCCAGGTCGTACCAGCAGCGGTCACGGGCGAAGGGGTAACCGGGCAGGGAGATCCGCCGCGCGGGCACGGCCGTCGGGTAGACGGTCTCCCAGTCGACCGTGGCGCCGTCGACCCACAGGCGCAGCAGTGCGTCGTACTCGCCACGGTCGGTCCAGTCGGCCGCGGCCCCACGGAGCGCCTGTTCGGCCGTCGCGTCCGGCGCCCGTCGGCCGGGGTGGGCGGTGCCGCGCAGCCAACTGCCCGGCCGCTGCGGGTCGGCGGCGAACGCCGCCAGCTGTGCCCTGGCGTCGGCCAGTGAGGTCGCAGCGAAAGCGAGTCGCTCGTCCAACGTCATCCGACCGATCTGCAGGGTCCAGGCGACGTCGGGGAGGTCGGTCTCGGCGAGCTGCGCCAGCCGTGCGGACAACCGCTCGGCCTGCTGCACGAGTTGGCCTTCGCTCTGGGCGGAGAGCACCAGCAGTGCGGGCCGGCCGGCCGGGGCGGGTGGCGCCGGGCGGGAGTCGCGCTGCTCCGGCCGGAATTCGGCGATGACGACATGGGCGTTCGAGCCGCCCGCGCCGAACGCGGACACACCCGCGATCCGCGGGAACGTTCGCCGCTCCCCGTCGATCTCCAGAGTCGGGCGGGGCCACGGTGCCAGCTCCCGCTGCACTCGGACCGGTGCGCGGTCGAAGTCGATGTGCGGGTTGAGGGTGCCGGAGTGCAGGCTCGGCACCAGTTCCCCGTGCTGGAGTTGCAGCAGCACCTTGGTGACGCCGGCGATGCCGGCGGCGCCCTCGCAGTGTCCGATGTTCGACTTGACCGAGCCCACCGCGATCCGCAGCGGCGGACCGCCCTCGGCCTGGAATGCCTTGGTCAGGCCCTTGATCTCCAGCGGGTCGCCCAGAGACGTCCCGGTGCCGTGCGCCTCCAGGTAGCTGACCGAGCGCGGGTCGACGCCCGCGGCCGTGAGCGCCTCGGTGATGACCTCGCCTTGCGCCGCCGGCGAGGGCACCGAGTAGCCGGGGGCCCTGCCGCCGTGGCCCAGGGCGGTCCCCTTGATCACTCCGTAGACGTGGTCGCCGTCGGCGATCGCCCGTGCGAGGGACTTGAGCACCAGCACGCCGACGCCTTCGCCTGGCACATAGCCGGTGCCGCCCTCACCGAAGCTGCGGCAGCGCCCGTCGGCGGACAGGTAGCGGCGCTGACTGAGCATCAGAAATTTGTTCGGGTGCGAGTGGAGGTTCACCCCGCCGGCGAGTGCCATCTCGCACTGGCCGCTCTTGATCGCCTCGCAGGCCAGATGGATGGCCGTCAGCGACGACGAGCACATGGTGTCCACGGTCATGCTCGGGCCGGTGAAGCCGTAGCTGTACGACACCCGGTTGGCGATGCCGGAGGCGCTGCTCGAGAGCGTGACCGCCTGACCGCGCTCCTGCGCCTGTGCGCCGTAGAGCTGGTACTCCTGGTACATGGCGCCGACGAAGACGCCCACCTTGCCGGGCGGCGCGACGGCCGCGGCTCTGCCGCCCGGTTCGGCCGCGGCCCGTGCGAGCAGTTCGCCGGTGTATCCGGCGTCCTCCAGCGCATGGTGGGCGCACTCGACGAAGACACGTTCCTGGGGATCGAGGAGCTCCGCCTCGTGCGGCGAGATCTGGAAGAACAGCGAGTCGAAGCGGTCGATGCCGTCGATGAACCCGCCCCATCGGCCCGAGGAGGAGCCTTCGACATCCGCGTACCGGCGGTGGTCCCAGCGCTCCGCCGGAACCTCCCGGATGCAGTCGCGCCCGGAACGGAGGTTCTGCCAGAACTCGTCCAGATCCTCCGCCTCCGGGTAGCGGCCACTGATGCCGACGATGGCGATGTCGTTGCCGACGCTCTCGGCAGCGGGCACAGGCGCGGGCGCGGGCTGTGGGGCGTCTCCGAGGATCCGGGTGCTGAGACCGGTCAGGTCCGCGCACACCCGGCCTTCCTGATCGAACACGGTGACGTCCACCCGGGCCTTCGGAGAGTCGGGGTCGCCTGCGCCCTGGTGCCTGATCCAGGCGTATGCCGTCACCGGAGTGGTGGCGGCGCACTCCACGTGTCGCACGGCGAAGGGCAGTGCGGGACGCGCCTCCTGACCGCTGTTCAGCCGCAGACCGACGATGGCCTGCAGTGCGCCGTCGAGGATGCTCGGGTGAAGCAGCCAGTCGTCCGACCCGTCCGCGGCCGCGGGCCGCCTCAGCTCTGCCAGTGCCTGAGGCCGTCCGCTCTCGTCGGTGCCGAGGCCCACGGTCACCAGGGACCGCTGCGCGGGGCCGTAGTCCATACCCACGCGCTCGTAGAGCTGGTAGAGGTCCGTGGCGGGAATCACCTGCTCCGTACAGGCCGCGCGCAGTTCGTCCAACCGCGGCAGGTCGCGGTCGCCGTCCTCCGACAGGCTCGCACGGCCCTGGCTGCAGAGCACGAACGCACCGTCGGCACCCAGGTACTGGATCGAGTAGTCCCAGCTGTCACCGGCCAACGGCCGTACGTCCACCCGCAGTTCCAGTCCGTCCTGGCCGCAGCTCGCCTGCCGCAGCCAGACGATGTCGTCCAGCCGTACCCGGCCGGGGTGCCGCCGGCCGAGTGCGCCCTGAACCGCCGCCCGCGCCAGTTCCAGTTGCACCACGGCGGGCAGTACCCGGGAGCCGCCCACCTGGTGGTCCCGCAGGAACGGCTCGCTGCCGTCGAAACGGGTCAGGTAGGCGACCGCGGCACCGTCGCGGAGCTCACGCTGGAGCAGCGGATGCGGGCGGTCCGCCGATTCCCGCGCCGGACCGGTCGAGGCCGGGGCCGACTCGTGCCCGGCCGCGGCGAGGTACTCGGCCAGGGCCTGCACGGTCGGGTACTCGGTGACGACGGCGGGCGTGAGAGCCAGTCCGAAGCGTTCGTTCAGCCGGACCACCAGCCTGGCGAGACCGGTTCGGTCGAACCCGAACTCGCGAAACTCGCTGTCCGGGCGCACCTCACCGGCCGGCACCCTCAGCAGGGCCGACACCTCGTCCACCAGCGCCGCTCGGGTCACGGCCGGCGCCTCGGGGGCGGCGGTGTCCGGCTGTCCGAGGCCGGCCGCCGCGAGTTCCTCGCGCAGCGCGGCCGCCAGCAGTGCGATCGACCTGTGCTCGAACATGATGGTCGGAGAGAGCGGCAGCGACAACCGCTCCTCCAGCTCGGGGACGATGGACACGAGGTCCGCCGACCCGAGCCCGAGATCGTAGAAGCCACCGTCGACGTCGACCTGCGCCACCGGTATCTCCAGCCGGGCCGCGACCAACTCCCGCAGGATGCCGAGGACATCCTGTGCGGCGACGGTCGTGGCGGCAGACGGGCCGACCGCCGGCTTCGGCTCGGCGCCCGTGGTCGCGGCATGCGGGGTCGGCTCGGCGCGGACGTCGAGGGCCGCCACGGCCCGCACCCGCTTCGCCGTGAGCCGGCCGACCTCGGCGACCTTCAGCCCGGTCTCGTCGTAGAACTCCACGGACAGCCGCATGAGTTCGTCGTCCCTGTCGGCCGATCCAGCAGGGACCCGGACGTAGCAGCGCCGACCCAGCGGCCCGGCCGCGCGGAACGACTCGAAGACCAGGGGCAGGTAGAGCTGGTCGCTCTCGCTCCCCTCGTGCAACATGTGCAGGCCCACGCTGCCGCTGAGCAGTCCGGCCTCGAACAGGGCCGGGTGAAAGAGGAACCGGTCCGCCGTCGTGAGCTGCTCTGCGGTCAGTTCCAGCTCCGCGACCCAGTCCTGGTCCCGCCGGTGGATCTCCCCGTCGATCTTCATCAGCCCGGAGTGGACCAGTTCGCGTCCCCGCAGCCAGGCGTAGAGGTCGAAGAGCGTGGTGAGCCGGTCCGCACCGGTGAGGGGCAGCTCCAGCCGCTCCTGGAAGGCGGTCGGGGCACACTCGGCCGCCGTGACCCAGGCGTGCAGGAGCTCCTCGTCGCCGTCCTTGTTCCGGCGTCGGCTGCCGACCTTGATCCGCCACCCTCCGCCCGCGACGGGCTGCCCCGCGACGGTGACCAGGACCGGGTCGCCGGGCGCGACGACGAGCGGCGCGAGGATCGTGAGATTCCGCAGCTCGACCTCCCGCATGGCCCGGCCGTGCCGCGCGAGGACCTGCAGCACGAGATCCACGTATCCGACACCGGGCAGCACGTTGCGCCCGTGCACGACGTGGCCGTGCAGCAAAGGGTTGTCGGCGGTGACGGTGAAAGTCTCGGAGAACGTCGGCGAGTCGGTCATCGGTGTCCATCCCGGCAAGTCGGTGTCCAGACACGGCGTCGAGGCGTCAGGGCAATCCGGCTCCGCCCACAGGGCAGCCATTCATACGGATCGCGAAGCCAGAATGGGAATTTCGGGCATGCCAATTCCGCGACTCGGCGCGATGAAAAGAAGAAATCGAAACGTGTGCTTGCCGACCCCGATAGGTCAGCAAGATCACCAAAGAAAGCGGAACAATCCGCTACGAATTAAACAAAGCCACTTGCGCTCCCCCGTGGTGCTCCGTCGTAAAGTATCTGGAGCTTGAACTCGTCCCGTCGCAGGATTCCTGCGCCGAGTCCTCCGCGCTGAACTGCGTATCGACGTTCCGTCGCGGCCAATCCTGTTAGGACACTAACTTGGTTCAAGACCCGACGCAATCAACACAGCGTGATCGTTGCGTGCCGCAGTCAGTGGCTGACGTAAAGTCAAATCCGGTCAAACAGTGGATACTTGATACCCAAGCGAACAACAGGAGACAACCGTGCAGATCGAAGGAAGCGTCGCGCTGGTCACCGGTGGATCGTCCGGCCTCGGCCTGGCGGTCGCCCGTGACCTGCGGGACCAAGGGGCGTCCGTGGTCATCCTCGGTCGTTCCTCGCGGGGGAAGGAGGTCGCGGACGAGCTCGGGGAGCGCGTCGCCTTCTGCGCCGGCGACGTGACCAGCCCGGAGGATGTCACCGCCGCGATCGACCTGGCCTCCTCCCTGGGCACGCTGCGCATCGCGGTGAACTGCGCGGGGATCGGCAACGCCTTCAAGACGGTCGGCCGGAACGGCCCGTTCCCACTGGACGCCTTCAGCAGGGTCGTACAGGTCAACCTGATCGGCAGCTTCAACGTCATCCGGCTGGCCGCGGCACGGATGTGCCAGGCCGAGGACGACGCGGCGGAGCGCGGAGTCATCGTCAACACCGCCTCGGTGGCCGCGTTCGACGGTCAGGTCGGGCAGGCCGCCTACGCCGCGTCGAAGGGCGGCATCGTGAGCATGACCCTGCCCATCGCCCGGGACCTGGCGCAGTCACGGATCCGGGTGGTCACGGTCGCGCCCGGCCTGTTCCGCACACCCATGTTCGACATCCTCCCCGAGGACGCGGTGGAGGCGCTCGGCCGGCAAGTGCCGCACCCGGCCCGGCTCGGCGACCCTTCGGAGTTCGCCTCGCTCGTCTCGCACATCGTGCGCAACCCGATGCTCAACGGTGAGACGATCCGGCTGGACGGCGCCATCCGGATGGCTCCCAGGTAACGGACGGAGCCGGCGGCCCCGCTCACCGAGAGCGGGGCCGCCGACTCCGTTCAGCCGTACGCCGGGCGGGGTGCTAGGACCACTGCGGCTCGGCCACGATCTCCAGGACCGCGGCACCGAAGTTGAACCCGTGCCCGAGCGCGGACATCACCACCAGATCACCCGGCCCGACCAGCTTGTTCTCCAGCATGTCGGCCAGCCCGGCGAACTGGTCACCGGCGCCCAGGTGCCCGAGGCGGCGGCCGAGCTCCCAGTTGGTCTGACTGACGTCGACGCCCGCGACGGCCTTGACGGTCTCCCAGTCGACCTGTGTCGCCCCGGAGTGCGGGTAGATGAAACGGGCGACGTCCTTGATGTCGACCCCCGCCTCGCCCATGGCCGCCAGCATCGAGGCCTGCTGCCCGCCGGCCAGCCCCTGCGCGATGTCGGCCACCTGGAGGTCCCCCGCGCTCAGGAACTCCTTGAGCCGCCTGCGCATGTCGATCGGCCAGCCCTGTTCGCCCGCGGTCTCCTCCCACTGCGCCGTTCCCCGGTACATGCCCTCGAAGCGGGTGTCGGAGATCACCACGGTGGACAGCAGGCGGGCAACGCCCTCGCCGCGGCGCAGAACCACCGCGGTCGCCCCGTCCCCGCGTGGCGCACCCTTGTCCGAGCGGTACCGGTCGAACATCGGCAGCTGGTACTTGTCGCTGGTGGTGATCAGGGCGGCGGACGGGGCGGGGCGGGCGGCCAGGTGCGCCGCGACGAGGTCGAGTGCCCCGAGGCCGCCGTTGGATGCCTGCTGGAGCTGGATCGCCGAGGCATTGCCGCCGACGGTGCGGGCCTGGATGTAGGAGGCGGGTGCCCAGTGGTCCAGCCCGTGGAAGGTCCCGCTGGAGACATGGGCGACGAGGGTGTAGTCCTCGCGGGCGGCCCGGCTGCGGCTCACTGCCAGTCCGGCCGCCTCGACGGCCATGTCGGCCTGGCTCGCGTCGTCCACGACGCTGACGCTCACGAGGTCGTCGGCCTCGCACTCCGCGGGGTCATAGCGCCCCTCGGCGGCCGCTTGCCGTACGTCCTCCAGCCGCCCCAGCCGGGTCGCTGCCGCATCTATGTAGATGTCGTTCCAGAGCATGGGTCACGTCTCCCTAGTCGGCTCTGCCGAAGGTTGCGGTGGGTGATCGAGAGCTCGCGGGGCACGCCGAAGACAGCGGCGAACAGGCGGCGCCCTAGCGGCGGCTGATACCTGATCAGAGACGGTGCGACAGCAACTGGGCGCACCAGCGATCCCCCGTGATGTTTTCGTAAATTAGCACGCACCGGTACCGGCTGGCGGCGCGTCTGAGCGGCTTGCCACCGGCCCTGCGTGGTGTCCTACTGATGCCCGGAGGCAGCGGGTTCGTGGTGTTGCTCTGCGGGTCGCCCGGCGGGTTCGGCCTTCAGCAGCAGGAACGCGGGGGCCGTCGCGCACAGCCCGATGGCCAGCACCCCCCAGAACGCCGTACCGAAGCCCGCCGCCTGCTGGGCGGGCGTCGTCGCGGAGTCGAGTCGGCTCTGCAGCACGGCGGCGAGGATCGCGGTGCTCAGCGAACCGCCGATGCGCTGCAGCACGTTGGTCTGGACGGTGGCATCGGCGATGGCCGTGGGCGGGATGACCCGGAAGGCCGCCGCCATCACGGGCACCATGGTGGCTCCGATACCGAAGCCGCGGAGCACCATGACGACACCGAGCAGCCAGTAGGAGGTGTGCGCGCCGACCAGCACGAAGGGCAGCGTGCCCACCGTGCTCACCAGGCCGCCGAGCAGCGCCGCGCGCCCGATGCCCAGGGACTCCACGAACTTCGATCCACTCCCGACCGCGATCGCGACTCCGATGCTCTGCGGGATGAGCAGCATGCCCGTGGCGACCGGGCTTTCGTGCCGCACGATCTGGAAGTACAGGGGCATCAGGATGACCGAGCCGAACAGGACCGCGCCCAGGAAGAAGTTGGCGACGGAGGCCGCCGTATACCGGGCGTTGCGGTACAGGCGCAGGTCGGTCAGCGGGACGGTCGCCCGCAGACCGTAGATCACGAAGGCTGCCAGGAGCAGTACACCGCCCACGACCCAGGGCAGCACGTGCCAGGTGGCGAAGTCACCTCGCGTGCCGAACTCGTTGAGCCCATAGGTGAGTCCGACGCAGCCGAGGGCGAGCATCAGGAAGCCCAGCAGGTCGAGGCGACCGGCTTCGGTGGCCTCGTCCGGCTCCAGCAGCCGCAGGGCGAGGACGACGATGAGCGCACCGATCGGCACGTTGATCAGGAAGATCCAGCGCCAGCCGGCGTGGTCGAGCAGCAGCCCGCCGACGGCCGGGCCGAGGATCGGCGCGAGGATCGTGGGAACACCGGCGACGCTCATGACCTTGGCCAGGCGTTCGGGTCCGGCGGCGCGCACCGCGATCATCTGCGCCACGGGCGCGGCGACCGCCGCGGCAGCGCCCTGGACGGCGCGGAAGGCGATCAGCTCGCCGATGGAGTGGGAAAGCCCGCAGGCCAGCGAGCCCAGGGTGAAGGCTCCGATGGACAGCGCGTACATCCGCTTGGCGCCAAAGCGAGCGGCAGCCCAGCCGGACACCGGCAGCACGGCAGCCAGGGCCAACAGGTAGGCGGTGACGGTCCATTGGATGGTCGACAGCGTCGTGTCGAACCGGTCGGAGAGCGAGTGCAGGGCGACGTTGACGATGCTGGAGTCGAGGAACGCGAGAAACGACCCCAGTGTCGTGACGATGAGCACCCTGCGCAGCGCAGGAGAGAAGGGCATGCGGAACAGGTCTCCGTTCATTCGCATATGGCTGAGAGCGCCGAGTCGGGCACAGCAGCGCCCCAGAATATAAGGGAAGGGTCCCTGACGACATCATGCACCGGTAAAGCTGACGCTCTGTCACTTTACTGTCAAAACGCCTTACCGGTCCGGGAAATGATCCTGAGCCATTGATCTCGGGCAACGCGTCTGGATAGAGTTCCGTGGACAAACGGGGGTGGGTCAAGCATGCTCAAGCGCTAGGCGTTCATTCACATCATGCCTCGGACGGCCCTGCCGCCTCCGCAGCGCGGAACGCCCTTTCTCCAAGGCCCGCGCGGTCACCTCAGCCAGAGCTACGGGACGGCAGACGTTCGCCGTACTTCCACGCTGTTGCGCCCGTAGCCGCCGCTCGCGACGAGCCGGTTTCTGGATGCCGTTCAGCCTGTCCAAACTCCTCATCGCGCGTGAAGGGCACGGATACGACATGGAATTGGACAGCACGGTGGAGACTCTCCCGGAGCCTGCGGAGATGTCGTTGTTGTGGCCTGGTCGGGTCGCGCGGAAGGGCGAGCCCGCGGGTGGTTGCGGGTGGCTTCGCCGGGCGTCATGTCGTGGTGCTCGGCCGGCTGGGTGCCGAGGAGCGGCACCGATGCCCCCGCCGCCTTCCCCATGACCGACGAATCCCAGCAAGCGCCCATCGAACGGAGTGAGATGCCGGAACACAACGCCGCCCAGTCGCTGGAGGACCCAGCGGTGGACCACCTGCGGCAGCCCCGGACCCTCCTGTCCGAGGTCGAGACCGTTCGCGAGCCGGCCCGCCACCCGGCCGCCGACCACCCGCAGGCACTGCGCGCG
This sequence comes from Streptomyces sp. NEAU-sy36, assembly GCF_013423905.1. Taxonomy (NCBI): domain Bacteria; kingdom Bacillati; phylum Actinomycetota; class Actinomycetes; order Kitasatosporales; family Streptomycetaceae; genus Streptomyces; species Streptomyces sp. NEAU-sy36. The sequence continues at coordinate 5,364,019 of NZ_CP058977.1, read as the reverse complement.
GTGCCGATCTCAGCCTGACCGTGCGGAGAGCGAGTCAGGTCCGCACCGCTGCCAGGAATCACCGGAAGGGGAGCAGGACATGCCCATGAACTATCCGACCGAGCACGCGGTTGCCGTCGTCGGGATGTCCTGCCGAGTGCCGGGCGCCGACAGCGTCGACGCCTTCTGGCAGTTGCTGGTGGACGGCGAGGAGGCGATCACCGACGTGCCCGCCGGACGGTGGGACCTCGACGGTCTGCCGGACGCGGACGAGGCGCGGGTACCCCGCAGGGGCGGCTTCCTCGACGGGATTGCCGGCTTCGACCCCGTCTTCTTCGGTATCTCGCCGCGCGAGGCCGCGGCGATGGACCCGCAGCAACGACTGGCGCTCGAACTCGCCTGGGAGGCGCTGGAGCACGCCGGTGTCGCGCCGGACAGCCTGCGCGGCGAGTCCGCGGCGGTCCTGCTGGGGGTCACCGGTGACGACTACGCGGCGCTGGTCCACCAGCACGGCCCGGACGCGGTGTCCCACCACTCGCTGGCGGGGCTGAGCCGGGGGCTCATCGCCAACCGCATCTCCTACCACCTCGGTCTGCGAGGGCCCAGCCTCACGGTGGACGCGGCACAGGCGTCCTCCCTGGTCGCCGTGGAGCAGGCCTGCCAGAGCCTGCTGTCGGGTGCCGCCGAACTGGCGCTGGCCGGTGGCGTACACCTGAACCTCATACCGGACAGCACGCTCGCTTTCGCACGATCCGGTGCGCTCTCCCCGGACGGCCGCTGCTACACCTTCGACGCACGGGCCAACGGCACCGTGCGGGGCGAAGGCGGCGGCATGGTGGTCCTGAAGCGGCTGAGCGATGCCATCGCCGACGGCGACCGGGTGCACTGCGTGCTGCTCGGCGGCGCGGTGAACAACGACGGCGGCGGCCAGGCCCTCACCGTCCCCGACGGCGAGGCGCAGCGAGAGTTGCTGCGCCGGGCATACGACCGGGCCGGAGTGGACCCGGCCCAGGTGCGGTACGTCGAACTGCACGGCACGGGAACGAGGGCGGGTGACCCGGTCGAGGCGCACGCCCTCGGCTCGGTCCTCGGTCAGGGGCGGGCCGACGGGGAGCCGCTGCTCGTCGGCTCGGTGAAGACCAACATCGGGCACCTGGACGGCGCGGCCGGCGTGATCGGTCTGATCAAGGTCGCACTGTCGTTGCGGCACGGCACGCTCCCGGCGAGCCTGAACTACTCCGAGCCGAACCCGGCGATCCCGATGGAGCGGCTGAAACTCAGGGTCAACGCCGCCACCGGCCCCTGGCCGCAGGGCCCGCGTCTGGCCGCCGTCAGCTCCTTCGGGCTGGGCGGTACCAACTGCCATCTGGTGGTCGCCCCGGGCCCCGACGACCAGGCCGCCGAGGAGTCCGCCGAGGTCACCGACCCGGTCCCCGTGCCGGTGACCGTGTCGGGCACGACCGAGCAGGCACTCCGGGCTCAGGCGCGGCGCCTGCTGGATCGGGTGGAGTCCGCTGCCGACCTGCGCCCGGTGGACATCGGGTACTCGACGGTGACCACCCGAACCACCCTGGGGCGGCGCGGCGTTGTCGTCGCCGAGGACCGCGGCGACCTGCTGACCGGACTCGAGGCGCTGGCGGCGGGTCAGGCCGCCCCGAACGTGGTGGAGGGCACGGCCGTTCCCGCGTCCGGCGTGGTGTGGATCTTTCCCGGCCAGGGACCGCAGTGGGCCGGGATGGGGCTCGAACTGTGGGACTCCTCACCGGTGTTCGCCGCGCGGATGGACGAGTGCGCGCGGCTGTTGAGCGGCCAGGTGGACTGGTCGCTCCGGGAGGTGCTCGCCGACGAGGCGGCGCTCGAACGCATGGACGTGATGCAGCCCGCGCTCTTCGCGGTCCAGGTGTCGCTGGCCGAGGTGTGGCGCTCGGTCGGGCTCGCACCCGCAGCCGTGGTGGGGCACTCCCAGGGCGAGATCACGGCGGCCTGCGCGGCGGGGATCCTCGCACTGCCGGACGCGCTGCGGCTGATGGTCGAACGCAGCAAGGCCATCGTCGCCCGGCTCTCCGGACGTGGGGCGATGGCCCTGCTGGCCATGCCGGTCGAGGAGGTCGACCAGAGCCGGGTCGCGATCGGCGCAGTGAACGGGCCCGACGCCGTGGTCGTGTCCGGACCGGTGGACACCGTGCACGCGATGGTGGCCGAGAGCAAGGCCCGGGGGGTGCGCGCCCGGATGGTCCCGATCGACTACGCCTCGCACTCGCCGCAGGTGGCGGAGATCCGCGACGAGGTGCTGCGCGCCGCCGAGGGAGTGACGGCCACACCGAACGAGGTCGCGTTCTACTCCACGGTCACCGGGGGCCGGTTGCCCGCTGAGACGCTGGACGCCGAGTACTGGTACCGCAACGTCCGTGAGACGGTGCGGCTGGAGGACGCGGTACGCGCCTTGGCAGCCGATGGCCACCGCGTCTTCCTGGAGGCCAGTCCCCATCCGGTGCTGACCGTGCCGATCCAGGACACGCTGCGCGACACATGCGAGGCGGTCGTGCAGGGCACCCTGCGCCGTGCCGATGGCGGGCTCCGCCGGTTGCTGCTCTCCATGGCCGAAGTGCACGCGCGGGGTGTCGCGGTGGACTGGCGGGCACTGTTCGAGGGCACGGGTGCCCGCAGCGTCGAGCTGCCCGGCTACGCCTTCCAGCGACAGCCCTACTGGCTGGGCGCATGGGGCGCAGCCGCGCCCCCGCGCCGGTTCGAACCGGCCGCGCCGGCCGCGCCTGACGAGTCCGACGCGTCCGATGTGCCCGCCGCCCAGCCGGCCGGCCTGGGGGAGCGGGAGCTGGCGGCCCTGGTCCGCGCCCAGGCGGCTGCCGTGCTCGGGTACGCCGATCCGCACCTGGTCGAGACCGACCGCCCGTTCAAGGAGATCGGGTTCGACTCGGTTACCTCGGTGGAGCTCAGCGACCGGCTCAGCCGGGCGACCGGTCTACGGCTGCCGAGCACGCTGCTCTTCGACCAGCCCACCCCCAGCGACCTCGTACGGCACCTCCATGACCGACTGTCGGGGAGCGACAGCCGAGCGAGCCGGGCCGAACGGGACGTCGCCCCGCACCAGGACGCGATCGCGATCGTGGGGATGGGCTGCCGGCTGCCCGGCGGAGTTTCGTCCCCGGAGGAGCTGTGGCGACTGGTGGCCGACGGGGTGGACGCCATCTCGGAGTTTCCCGAGGACCGCGGCTGGAACCTGGACCCGGCGAGCACCGGCAACGTCCGAACCGGCGGTTTCCTGCGGGACGCCACCGAGTTCGACGCCGACTTCTTCCGGATCAGCCCGCGCGAGGCCCGGGCGATGGACCCCCAGCAGCGCCTGCTCCTGGAGGTGTCCTGGGAGGCGCTGGAGCGGTCCGGCATCGACCCCGTCTCCCTGCGCGGAAGCCGGACAGCCGTCTTCACGGGCGTGATGAACCAGGACTACGTCCCCCCGCTGCACCAGGCGCCCGAGAGCTTCGGCGGGCACGCCCTGACCGGCGGTACTCCGAGCGTGGCGTCGGGTCGGGTGGCCTACACGTTCGGGTTCGAGGGTCCGGCGGTGACGGTGGACACGGCGTGTTCGTCCTCGCTGGTGTCCTTGCATCTGGCGGCGCAGTCGCTGCGTTCCGGGGAGTGCGAGCTGGCGTTGGCGGGCGGGGCGGCGGTGATGTCCACCCCGGGGATGTTCATGGAGTTCTCCCGCCAGGGTGGGCTCTCGCCGGACGGCCGGTGCAAGGCTTTCGCGGATGCGGCTAACGGCACCGGGTGGTCCGAGGGGGTGGGGGTGCTCGTGCTGGAGCGTCTGTCGGACGCGCGGCGCAATGGGCATCGAGTGCTGGCGGTGGTGCGTGGTTCGGCGATCAACCAGGACGGCGCCTCCAACGGACTGAGCGCCCCGAACGGGCCGTCGCAGGAGCGGGTGATCCGTGACGCGTTGGCGTCGGCAGGGTTGTCGGGTGCGGATGTGGACGCGGTGGAGGCGCATGGCACCGGCACCATGCTGGGTGATCCGATCGAGGCGCGGGCGCTGCTGGCGACTTATGGCCAGGGTCGGGTGGAGCCGCTGTGGCTGGGGTCGTTGAAGTCGAACATCGGTCATGCGCAGGCGGCGGCGGGTGTCGCGGGTGTGATCAAGATGGTGATGGCATTGCGGCAGGGGGTGCTGCCGCGGACGCTTCATGTGGATCGGCCGTCGCGTCATGTGGACTGGTCGTCGGGGGCGGTGGAGTTGTTGACGGAGGCGCGGGAGTGGCCGCGCCCCGGTCGGCCGCGCCGGGCCGGCGTCTCCGCTTTCGGGATCAGCGGGACCAATGCGCATGTGATTTTGGAGCAGGCGGACGAGGCGGACGAGGCGGACGAGGCGGAGCCGGTCGAGCCGGTGGGGTCGTCCGTGGTGCCGGTGGTGTTGTCGGGTGCGTCCGAGGAGGCACTGCGGGCCCAGGCGGCCCGACTGCTGGAGTGGGTGGAGTCCCGGCCCGAGGCGAGCCCGGCGGACGTAGGCTGGTCGTCGGCCACATCGAGGTCCGAGTTCGAGCACCGCGCCGTGGTCCTGGCCGCGGACCTGGAGGAACTGCTGGCCGGGCTGGGCGTGGTTGCCCAGGGGTCGCAGGAACCGGGGCCGGTCCAGGCGGTGGCCCGGCCGGGCGGCGGACAGGTGGTCTTCGTCTTCCCCGGCCAGGGCACGCAGTGGGCCGGGATGGCCGTCGAACTCCTCGACGCCTCACCGGTCTTCGCCGAGCGCATCGCCGAGTGCGCGGCGGTGCTGGCCGAGTTCGTGGACTGGGACCTGCTGGGCGTGCTGCGGCAGCTGGAAGGCGAGCCGACGCTGGAGCGGGTGGACGTGGTGCAGCCCGTTTCCTGGGCCGTCATGGTCTCGCTCGCCGCGGTGTGGCGCTCGTACGGCGTCGAGCCCGCGGCGGTCCTGGGGCATTCGCAGGGGGAGATCGCGGCGGCCTGCGTGGCCGGTGCGCTGTCGCTCGAGGACGGTGCCCGCGTGGTGGCCCTGCGCTCACAGGCGATCGCGAAGGAACTCGCCGGTCTCGGCGGGATGGTGTCGCTGGCCCTGTCGGCGACGGATACCGAAGCCCGACTGGAGCCGTGGCGGGGCCGGCTGGAGGTGGCGGCGCTCAACGGCCCGTCCGCCACAGTGGTCGCCGGTGATCCGCGGGCGTTGGAGGAACTCCTCGCCGCGTGCGAGACCGACGGGGTCCGGGCACGCCGGATCCCAGTGGACTACGCCTCGCACACCTCGCACGTGGAGCGCATTGAGGAGCGGCTGCACTCGCTGCTCGCGGATCTGCGGCCGCACCCTGCCCAGGTGCCGTTCTTCTCGACCGTGGAGCGCGACTGGCTGGGCGACGGGCTGGTGGACGCACGCTACTGGTACCGGAACCTGCGGCACACCGTGCACTTCCACGACGCGGTGCGAGCGCTGGCCGAGCAGGGGCATGACACGTTCATCGAGGTCAGCTCCCACCCTGTACTCACCATGGCGCTCCAGGAGATCCTGGACGGCGGTACGTCGGCGGCACCCGCGACGGTCTCCGAGACGCTCCGGCGCCAGGAAGGCGGCCCGGCCCGCCTGTTGACCTCAGTGGCCCAGGTGTGGACCAGCGGTGTCGCGGTGGACTGGCGCCGGGCCTTCGCCGACGCGCGCCGGATCGACCTGCCGACGTACGCCTTCCAGCACCGGCGCTACTGGACGGACGCCCAGTCGGACCGGCCCCTGCTGGTGCACTCCGTGGAGCTCGCGGACGGCGACGGCACCGTCCTGGCGGAGCGGCTGTCACTGCGCGCACGGCCCTGGCTGGCCGACCACCGGGTGCTCGGACAGGTCGTGGTGCCCGGCACCGCGCTGCTGGAGATGGCCCTGACCCTCGGCGGCACGGTGGACGAACTCACCCTGCAGACCCCGCTGGTGCTGCCCGCACAGGGCGAGGTCGAGGTGCAGCTCAGGGCCGGGCCGGCGGACCGGACCGGCCGGCGCGAGTTCCGCATCCACGGCCGGGAGCGCGATGGCACCGACCCGTCATGGCGGCTCTACGCCACAGGACAGGTGAGCGAGAGCGGGCCCGAGGAGTCCGGCTTCGACCTGACCGAGTGGCCACCGCCCGGGGCCACGCCGATGGAGCCGACCGACTGGTACGACCGGCTCGCCGACCTCGGCCTGGAGTACGGGCCGCAGTTCCGGAACCTGCGCCGGGTCTGGCAGCACGGCGATGAACTGTTCGCCGAGATGGCACTGCCGGGCGAGGCGGGATCGTTCACCGTGCACCCGGCGCTGCTGGACGCGGCGCTCCATCCACTGGTGCTGAAGGCGGGCCCCGGACCGCTGGTGCCGTTCTCCTGGACCGGTGTGCGATCCGTTCGCGCGGCCGGGGACCGGCTGCGGGTCCGGATCAGTCCGGCGGGCGAGCACCGGGCCTCGCTGGCCGTCGCCGACGGCAGTGGTGCCGAGGTGCTGTCGGTCGAGTCACTGACCCTGCGCCCGCTGGACGCCCGGCGCTTCGACCCCAAGCTGTTCCGGGTCGAGTGGCGGGAGGCCGCCGCGCACGGCAGCCCGGCCGAGTCGGCTGCCGGGAGCACCGCGCTCGCGGTCGAGCCCGTGCCCGGCGACACGCCGGAGGCGGTGCATCGGACCACGGAGGCGGTGCTGCACGACGTCCAGCGCTGGCTGACCGAGCATCAGGACGACGCGTCCCGGCTGGTGGTCACCACCCGGCGGGCGGTGGCCGTGGCGGCGGACGAAGACCTCGACCTGGCCGCCGCCACCGCCTGGGGGCTGCTCCGGTCGGCCCAGACCGAACATCCCGACCGGATCGTGCTGCTGGACTCCGAGGGCACCGATGAGCCGACGGCCGACCAGCTGGCCCGTGTTCTGGCGGCGGGCGAGCCACAGGTCGCCCTGCGCGCGGACCGGGTGCTGATTCCCCGTCTGGCCCGCGCCGGTGTCCCCGGCCCGGACCGTACCCTGACCGGCCCTGACGGGACTGTGCTGATCACCGGCGGGACCGGCGGGCTGGGCGCCACCGTCGCCCGGCACCTGGTGACCGAGCACGGTGTCCGCCACTTGCTGCTGGTCAGCCGCAGCGGCCCGTCCGCCGCCGGCGCGCGCGAGCTGGTGGCGGAGCTGACCGCGGAAGGCGCCCAGGTCCGGGTGGTCGCCTGCGACGTCACTGACCGGGCCGCGCTGGCGGAGGTCCTTGCGTCCGTGTCCGGGACGGCGCCGCTGCGGGCCGTGGTGCACGCGGCCGGGGTGCTCGACGACGCAGCGGTGTTGTCGCTCACGCCGCCGCGGCTGCACGAGGTCCTGGCGGCGAAGGTGGACGCGGCCTGGCACCTGCACGAGGCCACCCGCGGACTCGACCTCTCGGCCTTTGTCCTGTTCTCCTCCGTCTCGGCCACGGTCGGCCTGGCCGGGCAGGCCAACTACGCGGCGGCGAACGCGTTCCTGGACGCGCTGGCCCACCAGCGGCACCGGGCGGGGCTGCCCGCGATCGCCCTGGGCTGGGGGCTCTGGGAGCAGAGCACCGGGCTGACCGGTCGGCTCGGTGAAGCCGACCGGCAGCGGATCGCCGCCCTGGGCCTGCGCCCGCTCCCCACGGATGAGGGCCTTGCCCTGCTCGACCTCGCACTCGCGGCGGACCATGCTCACCTGGTGCCCACCGGGGTGGACCTGGCCGCAGCGGGCGACGCCGAGCCACCCGCGATGCTGCGCGGGCTGGTCCGTGCCCCGGCCCGCCCGGGCGCACAGGCCGGCCGGGTCCGGCCGGCCGCCGAGCCGCTGCGCGAGCGACTGCTCACCATGGCCGACCACGACCGGGAGCGGACCGTACGGCAGTTGGTCCGCAGCGAGATCGCGACCGCGCTCGGCCGGTCCGGACCGGATGACGTGCCGCCCGAGCGGGGCTTCACGGAACTGGGCTTCGACTCGCTGACCGCCCTCCAGCTGCGCAACCGGCTGGGCACCCGCACCGGCCTCACCCTGGCCGCCACGGTGACCTTCGACCATCCGAGTCCGGCCGCGCTGGCCCGGCACCTGCTGGAGCGGCTCACTCCGGAAGAGCCCAAGGCCGTGACCCCGGTCCTAGCGGAGCTCGACCGGCTGGAGGCGAGCGTGACCGCCGTCGGTGACGACCAGCGCCCGGCCGTCACCGCCCGGCTCTGGGCGCTGCTGGCCACCCTGACCGCCGAGCCGGACGGGACCGGACCGGTACTCGACCAGGAGCTCGCCGACGCGAGCGCCGATGAACTCTTTGCCTTGATCGACGATGAGCTTGGAAGGCCCTGACGATGAGCGACGACAAGCTGCTCGACTACCTGAAGCGGGTCACCGCCGAACTGCGTCAGACTCGCCACAAGCTGGCGGAAGCGGAGTCGGCGACCCCGGATCCGGTTGCGATCGTGGGCATGGCCTGCCGCTACCCGGGCGGTGTCACATCGCCCGAGGAACTGTTCCGGCTGGCGGTCGACGGCGTGGACGCGGTGTCCGAGTTCCCGACGGATCGCGGGTGGGACATCGAAGGGCTCTACGACCCCGACCCGGAACAGACCGGTACGAGCTACACGCGCCACGGCGGGTTCCTGTACGACGCGGCGGAGTTCGACGCGGGATTCTTCGGGATGTCGCCACGCGAGGCGGCGGCGACCGACCCGCAGCAGCGGCTGCTGCTCCAGGCGTCCTGGGAGGCGCTGGAGCGCGCGGGCATCGCCCCGTCCACCCTGCGCGGCAGCCGCACCGGAGTCTTCTCCGGCGTGATGTACAGCGACTACGCGTCACGTCTTGGGCAGGACACGGGTGACTACGAGGGCCAGTTGCTGATCGGCAGTCTGCCCAGCGTGGCGTCGGGTCGGGTGGCCTACACGTTCGGGTTCGAGGGTCCGGCGGTGACGGTGGACACGGCGTGTTCGTCCTCGCTGGTGTCCTTGCATCTGGCGGCGCAGTCGCTGCGTTCCGGGGAGTGCGAGCTGGCGTTGGCGGGCGGGGTGGCGGTGATGTCCACGCCGACCACCTTCGTGGAGTTCTCCCGTCAGCGCGCGGTCTCGCCGGACGGTCGGTGCAAGGCTTTCGCGGATGCGGCTAACGGCACCGGGTGGTCCGAGGGGGTGGGGGTGCTCGTGCTGGAGCGTCTGTCGGACGCGCGGCGCAATGGGCATCGAGTGCTGGCGGTGGTGCGTGGTTCGGCGATCAACCAGGACGGCGCCTCCAGCGGGCTGACGGCCCCGAACGGGCCGTCGCAGGAGCGGGTGATCCGTGACGCGTTGGCGTCGGCAGGGTTGTCGGGTGCGGATGTGGACGCGGTGGAGGCGCATGGCACCGGCACCGCGCTGGGTGATCCGATCGAGGCGCGGGCGCTGCTGGCGACTTATGGCCAGGGTCGGGTGGAGCCGCTGTGGCTGGGGTCGTTGAAGTCGAACATCGGTCATGCGCAGGCGGCGGCGGGTGTCGCGGGTGTGATCAAGATGGTGATGGCATTGCGGCAGGGGGTGCTGCCGCGGACGCTTCATGTGGATCGGCCGTCGCGTCATGTGGACTGGTCGTCGGGGGCGGTGGAGTTGTTGACGGAGGCGCGGGAGTGGCCGCGCCCCGGTCGGCCGCGCCGGGCCGGCGTCTCCGCTTTCGGGGCCAGCGGGACCAATGCGCATGTGATTTTGGAGCAGGCGGACGAGGTGGCCGAGGCGGACGAGGCGGACGAGGCGGAGCCGGTCGAGCCGGTGGGGTCGTCCGTGGTGCCGGTGGTGTTGTCGGGTGCGTCCGAGGAGGCACTGCGGGCCCAGGCGGCCCGACTGCTGGAGTGGGTGGAGTCCCGGCCCGAGGCGAGCTTGATGGACCTCGGCTTCGCCTCGGTGACCACCCGGTCGGCACTGGAGTACCGCGGTGCGGTGGTCGCCGGCGACCGTGCCGAACTGCTTGAGGGACTGGCGGCCCTGACGGCGGGTGAGCCGTCGTCGAACCTGGTGGAGTCGCAGGGTACGGCCGTCGGCGGATCCGGCGTGGTCTGGGTCTTCCCCGGCCAGGGCTCGCAGTGGGCCGGGATGGCCCGTGGCATGCGCGAGTCCTCCCCCGTCTTCGCCGCACGGCTGGAGGAATGCGAGCAGGCGCTGAGCGGCCTGGTCGACTGGTCGCTGCGGGAGGTGCTCGACGACGAGGAAGCGTTGAAGCGGGTGGACGTGGTGCAGCCCGCGCTCTGGGCGGTCATGGTGTCCCTGGCCGAGGTGTGGCGCTCGCTCGGCCTGGTGCCCTCCGCCGTGGTGGGCCACTCCCAGGGCGAGATCGCCGCCGCCTGCGCGGCCGGCGGGCTGTCACTCGAGGACGGCGCCCGGGTGGTGGCGCTGCGCTCGCAGGCGCTGCTGGAGATCGCCGGTGACGGCGGCATGGTCTCCCTGGCCCTGCCTCCGGACCGGACCCGCACCCTGCTGGAGACGTGGAGCGAACGGATCTCGATCGCCGCCCTCAACGGGCCCCAGTCGACCGTGGTCGCCGGTGAGAACACCGCGCTGGAAGAGTTGCTGGCGTACTGCGAGGGCGCGGCGATCGGGGCCCGGCGCGTACCGGTGGACTACGCCTCGCACTCGGCGTCGGTCGAACGGATCCGCGAGCGGATCCTGCGCGACCTGGCCGGGATCAGCCCGCGCTCCGGCTCGGTGCCCTTCCACTCGACGCTCACAGGCGAAGTCCTGGACACCGCCGGGCTCGACGGCGACTACTGGTACCGGAACCTGCGCAACACCGTCCGCTTCGAATCCGTGATCAAGGACCTGCTGGCCGACGGGCACCGAGTCTTCGTCGAGTGCAGCGCCCACCCCGTGCTGCGGGTCGGCATCGCGGAGGCCGCGGAGGCCGCCGACCGGCCCGCCGTGGTAGTCGGCTCGCTGCGCCGCAACAAGGACGCCAGGCGCGAATTCGTGACGTCCGTAGCCGAGTTGCACGTACACGGGTTCCAGGTGGACTGGCCGCGGCTCTTCGATGGCACCGGCGCCCGCACGGTGGGGCTGCCCACCTACGCCTTCCAGACGAAGCCCTACTGGCTCCGGACCCAGCAGCCATTGCTCGGCGCCGCCGTCGAACTGGCGGGCGACGGGCCGACGGTGGTGACGGGCAGGCTGTCGCTGCGGACCCATCCATGGCTGGCCGACCACCAGGTGCGCGGCAGCGTCGTGGTGCCGGGGACGGCGCTGCTGGAGATGGCACTGCAGGCCGGCGACGCGGTGGACGAACTCACCCTGCTGGCTCCCGTGGTGGTGCCCGAGCAGGGCGAGGTCGAGATCCAGCTGATGGTGGACCCGGCCGACGACCGCGGCTACCGCGCGCTGCGGCTGCACGCCCGAACCGCCGAGGCCGACTGGCGGCTGCACGCGACCGGGACGCTCATCGACGTGGCCGGGGGCCCGGCACCGGACGTGACCGCGCCGGATCTGGCGGCGTGGCCGCCACCGGGCGCCGAGGCGGTGGACCTGGCCTCCTGGTACGAGGAGCGCACCGCGTGCGGCCTGGAGTACGGGCCAGGCTTCCGGGGTCTGCGGGCACTGTGGCGGCACGGCGGCGAGCTGTTCGCCGAGGTCTCGCTGCCCGTGCCGGTTCGCCCCGCGCTGCTCGACGCGGCCCTGCACGCGCTGGACGTGACGAGCGAGCCGGCGCTGCCGTTCTCATGGAGTGACGTGCACTGGCTGGATCCGGACGCGGCGGCGCGGGTGACCGGCCTGCGGGCGCGGATCACCCCGCGGGCGGACGGCTCGGTCGCGGTGCGGATCGCCGACGCCACCGGCCACGACCTGCTGTCGATCGGCTCGCTGACGCTGCGTCCGCTCGGCACCGCGCTGCTCGGCGCCCCGGGTGACGGTTCGCTTTTGGCGCTGGACTGGGTGCCCGCGCGGTCCGACTCCCCGACCGCTGGGGCCGCGAGCGCCACGGTGCTGCGCTGCCCGCCGACCGAGGGCGAACTGCCCGGCGCCGTCCAGACGGTGACCGCCGCCGTGCTCGCGGACCTGCAGGAGCGGCTCGCCGACGCGGAGACCGGCGATGTGCGCCTGGTGGTGGCAACCCGCCAGGCCGTGGCGACCGGAGCTGAGAGCGAGGCGCCACTGGATCCGGCCGCCGCCGCGGTCTGGGGCCTGGTGCGGTCGGCACAGACGGAGAATCCGGACCGTATCGTCCTGGTCGACACCGACGACCCGGACGACCTCGCACGGCTGCTGCCGCAGGTGCTGGCCTGCGGTGAGCCGCAGATCGCGGTGCGCGGCGGTGAGCTGCGGGTGCCGCGGCTGGTGCGTGTGGCCCCGCCCGCGGCACCCGAGGCACCGGTTTTCCCCACCGACGGTACGGTGCTCGTCACCGGAGCGTCGGGCACTCTGGGCGCGCTGGTGGCCCGCCACCTGGTGACCGAGCACGGCGTCCGCGACCTGCTGCTGCTCAGCCGCGGCGGAGCCCCCGCGCTCGCTGAGGAGCTGACCGAGCTCGGCGCGACGGCGACCTCGGTGGCCTGCGACGTCAGCGCCCGCGCCGCGCTGGCCGAGGTGCTCGCGGCGATCCCGCGGGACCGCCCTCTGCGGGCCGTCCTGCATGCCGCCGGCGCGCTGGACGACGGGGTGTTCGGCTCCCTGACGCCGCAGCGGCTGCGGGCCGTGCTGGCGGCGAAGGCCGACGGCGCCTGGCACCTGCATGAGCTGACCCGCGACCTCGACCTGTCGGCCTTCGTGCTCTTCTCCTCGGTGGCCGCCACGCTGGGCACCGCCGGGCAGGGCAACTACGCCGCAGCCAACGCCTTCCTGGACGCCTTGGCGCAGCACCGCCACGGTCTCGGCCTTCCGGCGGTGTCGCTCGGCTGGGGCTTGTGGGCCGAGCGCAGCGCCCTGACTGGTCGGCTCGACCAGGCCGACCTGGCACGGCTGGCCGGTGCCGGGGTGGGTCCGCTGACCACTGAGGAGGGCCTGGCCCTCTTGGACACCGCGGTCACCGGGGACCGGGCCCACCTGCTGCCCGTCCGGCTGGACCTCGCCGCGGTGGACCGCACGGTGGGTGCGCTGCCGCCGCTGTTCCGCCAAGTGGCTCCGGCCCGGCGGCACCGGCCGCGCGTGGCCCCCGCCGGTCCGGCGGCCGTCGGCCCCGCCGCCGACGGCGGTACAGGGCTGCGCGGGCTGCCGGCGGCCGAGCGGGAGCGAGCCCTGCGCGACCTGGTGCTGCGGGAGGCCGCGGCGGCCCTCAAACACGACTCGGTCGGCGACATCGACCTCGACGCCGACTTCCAGCGTCTGGGCTTCACGTCGCTGACGGCGCTCGAACTGCGGAACAAGCTCAGCGCGCGCACCAAGGTGCGGCTGCCCGCGACCCTGATCTTCGAGCACCGCACCCCCAATGCCGTGGCCCGCTTCCTCGGCAGCCGGCTTGCCGGCGATGAAGCGGTGGCGGCCGCGGCCGACACCGGGACCACGGCCGAGGAGACCGAGGAGAGCGGGGTCGACCGGATCGCCGTGATCGGCGTCGCCGGGCGCTATCCGCTGGCCCCCACGGTCGGCGAGCTGTGGCAGAACCTGGCCGAGGGACGGCACTGCATCCGGGAGGTCCCGGCCGACCGCTGGGACGCGGACGCGCACTACGACCCGACCGGGACCCACGGTTCGTACAGCAAGTGGGCCGGGTTCCTCGACGACGTCGACAAGTTCGATCCGCTCTTCTTCCACATCTCGCCCGCCGAGGCCGAAGCGATGGACCCTCAGGAGCGCCTGTTCCTGGAGACCGCGGCGGCCACCCTGGACGACGCCGGATATCCGGCGGCCGTGCTCGCCGCCCAAGGCCCGGTCGGCGTCTTCGCCGGCGTGATGAGCAACGACTACGAGTGGATGGGCGGCGAGGCGAACGCGCTCGGCGTCCCGACCGAGGCCCACTCGCGCCACTGGTCGGTCGCCAACCGGGTGTCCTATTCCTTCGACTTCACCGGGCCGAGCCTGGCGGTGGACACCGCGTGCTCGGCCTCGCTGACCGCGATCCACCTGGCCTGCCAGAGCATCCGGGCAGGGGAGTGCGCCGCCGCGATCGCCGGCGGGGTGAACCTGATCCTGCACCCCAAGCACCTGCGCGGGCTGGCCCAGGCCGGCATGCTGGCGCACGACGACCGGCTCAAGGCGTTCGGCACCGGCGCGGACGGCTTCGTCGACGGCGAGGGCGTCGGCGCCGTCCTGCTCAAGCCGCTGTCGGCGGCGGTCGCCGACGGCGACCGGATCCTCGGCGTGATCCGCGGCTCGGCGATCAACTCCAGCGGCAACACGGGCGGTTACACCGTGCCGAGCCCGCTCGCGCAGAGCGAGGTGATCCGCGGGGCACTCGACGGCGCCAAGGTCGAGGCGCAGACCATCGGCTACGTGGAGGCGCACGGCACCGGCACCCTGCTCGGCGACCCGATCGAGATCGCGGGGCTGACCAGGGCCTTCGGCGAGCCGAGCGATCCGGTACAGCGCGGCCGGCGGCCGCTCGTCGCGGTCGGCTCGGTCAAGACCAACATCGGTCATCTCGAATCGGCGGCCGGGATCGCGGGCCTGACCAAGGTGCTGCTGCAGCTCCGGCACGGGATGCTGGCCCCGTCGCTGCACTCGGCGCAGCGCAACCCGGAGATCGACTTCACCGGTACGCCCTTCGAGATCCAGCAGACGCTGGAACCCTGGGAGAGGCAGTCGGGCCCCGAGGGGGAACTGCCGAGGCGCGCGCTGGTCAGCTCGTTCGGCGCGGGCGGCGCCAACGCCTGCGTGGTGGTGGAGGAGTACCTGCCGGTCGGTGCGCCGGAGCCGGACGGGCCCGCCGGGGAGCAACTGCTGGTGCTCTCCGCCAGGACCGAGGACCGGCTGCGCGCCTACGCGGCGGACCTTGCGGCCTTCCTGCGCCGGAGCATGTCGCGGCGCCCCGAGTCGGCGGCGGATGCACTGGTGGACTCCCAGAACCGGTGCCTGCGGCTGGTCGCCGAGCTGGCCGGTGTGGCGCCGCAGTCCCTGACACCGGCGACCGACCTCGTCGACTGCGGCTTCGGCATCGCCGAACGCTCCCACTTCCACGCGCGGCTGGCCGAGGAGCTGGGGGTGGGGCTGCCGCCGGCCGCGCTGGCCGCCGACACCATCGGTGCGGTGGCCGAGGCGGTGGCCGGCATCCGACCGCCGGGTGCGGACCGGTCCGAGGAGTGCTCGGTGCGCCTCGTCGATGTCGTTCACACGCTGCAATCGGGTCGCACCGCGCACGAGTTCCGGCTTGCCCTGTCCGCCGCCTCGGTGCCCGAGGCCGCCGAGCTGCTTGAGGCGTACGTGGCGGGCGGTGCCGACGGCCGGGTCGCCACCGGCCACCACTCCCGCACCGCGGCGGGGGCAGCCGGGGACGCCGCTGCGGCCCTGGAACAGGCGCTGGCCCGGCGCGACCTCGCGGAGGTGGCCCGGCACTGGGTGGCCGGAGCCGAGATCGACTGGTCCCGGATCACCTCTTCGGCCGCCCGCAGGATCGAGCTGCCGGGCTACCCCTTCGCCCGGAAGCGCCTGTGGATCCCGGAGCCGTCGGCCGCCGAGCGGGCACCGGCGGTCACTGCACCCCGGCCACAGGACGGCCCGGGCGCCGACCCCGCCGTCGCCCGGGTGCTCGCCGGGTACCGGGCACTGGACGCGGCCTCGGTGACCGGACTGCTCGGCGTGTACCGGCGGATGGGCGTCTTCCACCGTCCGGGCGAGCGGCACCGCAGTGAGGAACTGCGTGGGACTCTGCGCATCCGGGACAAGTTCCGGCGGCTGCACGAGGCGATCCTCGACCTGCTGGCCGAAGCCGGGCACCTGACCCGCCATGGCGACCTGGTCACCGTCGGCGCAACCGCGGATCCTGCCGCGGACCAGTGGGAAGCCGAGTTCGACCGGATCGCGGCCGCCTACCCGGAGGTCGAGCCCACGGTCACCCTCAATCGGGAGTTCCTGCGGCTGTATCCGCAGTTGCTGCGTGGCGAGGTGATCGGCACCGAGGTCATGTTCCCCGACTCCTCGATGCAGCTGGTGCGGGACCTCTACCGCGGGAACCCGCTCACCGATTACTTCAACCAGATGGTGGCGGACAACGTCCGCCGTCACCTGGAGGCCAGGCTGTCCCGGCCGGCGCAGGAGGAGACGATCCAGCTGGTGGAGGTGGGCGCCGGTACCGGCGCCACCACCGAGTGGGTCCTGCCGGTCCTGGCCGAGCACCCGGGCCGGGTCGGTTTCACTTTCACCGACGTGTCGCCGCGCTTCCTGGATCACGGCCGTGACCGGTTCTCCGAGCAGTACCCGTTCGTCCGGTTCCAACTGCTCAACCTGGAACGCGAACTGCCCGAGCAGGGGTTCGCGCCGGGCTCGGCGGACGTGGTGCTCGGCACCAACGTGGTGCACGCCACCAAGGACCTGCGGCTCACGCTGCGCAGGCTCAGGGCCCTGCTCAAGCCGGGCGGGCTGCTGGTGCTCAACGAGCTGACCGCCATCCGTCCGTACCTGACGCTGGGCGGCGGCGTGATGGAGGGCTGGTGGGCCTTCCAGGACGGCGAGGTGCGGATCCCGCGGTCGCCGCTGGCCACGCCGGCGAGCTGGACCACGATGCTCGAAGAGGAGGGCTACACGGAGGTCAGGGCACTGGGCGCCGGGTCGGCCGAGCTCGGTCAGCACGTGCTGGTCGCGGGGAACGGCGACGCGGCGCGGGCCGTGGCACCACCCGCAGCCGCTCCCGCCTCCGCAGCCCGGGCCGTGACGGCCGCTCTCCGGCCGGAAGCCGCCGATGCGGTGGGGGAGCGGCTGCGGGAGCTGGTGGAGCGGGTGCTGAAGCTGGATGAGCGGATCGATCCCGATCGGCCCTTGGCGGACTACGGCTTCGATTCGCTGAGCGGGATGAAGATCGTGTCGGTGGTGGGCGATGCCTTCGGCGTCGCCGTGCCGCTCGACGAGTTCTTCGCGCGTCCGACGCTGCGTGAGCTGTCGGCACATCTGGCCGCCCGATGGCTGGCCGAAACCGTCGAGTCCGAAGCCGCCGAAACAGAGGCCGCCGAAACAGAGGCCGTCGAGTCCGGGGCCGCGGCGGTCGCGCCCGTCGTGCCCGAGCCGTCCGCTCCCGCACCACTCGCCCCGGCCGCCGAGGCGCCCGTCGCCGGGCGACCCGTCACCGCCGCCCCTGCCGCCGTCGGTGCCGACGTGTCCGGCCCGGTCCCGGTACCCCCGGAGGCCGCCCTGGTCCTGCGTCCGCGCCGGGCTCTGGAGCAGAGCACCCACCCGATGTCCCGGGGGCAGCACGCGCTGTGGGTGATCGAGCAGATCGCTCCCGGCAACCACGCCTACAACCTGCCGCTCGCCTTCTGGCTGGACCCGGACGTCTGCGTCCTCACCCTGCGGGTGGTCCTGCAGGACCTGCTCGACCGGCACGACGAACTCCGCGCGACCGTCTCGGCCGACGAGCAGGAGCCGTTTATCCGGATCGCGGCCGAACCCGAACTCCCGTTCAAGCAGGTCTTCCTGACCTCCGTCGCGGAGAGCGACCTGCGCGACCGGATCCACGCGGAGCGCGAGGAGCCGTTCGACCTCGCCAGGGGCCCGCTGCTGCGTGCGACGCTGTACACCCTCGGCGACGGCCGTCAGGCCCTGCACCTGAACGTGCATCACATGGTGCTCGACGGCCTCTCCATCCCCTTGCTGCTGGCCGACGTGAACCGCGGCTACCGGGCCCTCCGGGAGGGCCGCCCGCTGCCGGCCGACCGGCCCGCCCGCACCTTCGGCGACTTCACCGCCTGGCAGCGGGACCTGCTTGCCGGGCCCGGGGCGGAGCGACTGCGTGAGTACTGGGTCGGGCGCCTGCGGGGCCGTCAGACCGCCATTCCGCTGCCGCTGGACCGCCCGCGCCCGCCCGTGCCCACCTTCCGGGGCGCGAGCGTGGGCGGACGCCTGCCGGCCGCGGTGACGGACCGGGCCCGTGCCCTGGCCACCGCGGCGCGGACCTCGCTGTCGAGCGTCCTGCTGGCGGGCTACTTCGCGCTGCTGCACCGCTACAGCGACCAGGGGGAGATCGCTGTCGGCACGCCGACGGCCGGTCGCCCGGCCGAGGGCTACGACGACGTGCTCGGCTATTTCATGAACATGGTCGTGCTGGCCGAACAGGTCGACGGCCAGGAGTCGTTCCGCGGCCTCCTGGGGCGGATCCACCGGATGGTCCTGGAAGCGCTGGAGCACTCTGCCTACCCGCTGATCGACCTCGCCGAGGAACTGCGGCGGGAGACCCCCGGCGCCACCGGCGCACTGTTCAACGTCGCCTTCTACTTCCACAACTGGGCCCGCGACCTGCAGGACGACGGCGTGGTCGGGGACCGGGTCGAAGGCATCCACCAGGAGGGCGAGTTCGACCTGACCCTCGACCTGGTCGACGAGCCCGAAGGCTGCCGGTACACACTGAAGTACAACCCCGACCTGTTCGACGCCGCCACCGTGGAACGCCTCGGGGAACACTTCGCCACCTTGGTGGCCTCCGCCGTCGGCGCCCCTGACACTTCGGTCGGCGACCTGGGTCTGCTGACCGACGGCGAGCGCGCGCTGCTCACCCGGGCAGGCCGCGCCGACTACCCGAGCGACACCCTGGTCTGGGAGCTGGTGCGCGACCAGGCCGAGGCACGTCCCGCAGCGGTGGCGGTCAGGTACGGCGAAACGGAACTGACCTACCTTCAGCTGAAGGAGCGGGTGGAGCGCCTCGCCGCCCGGCTGACCGCCGCCGGCGTCGGCCGGGGCCGGACGGTGGGTGTCCTGCTGCCGCGCGACGCCGACCTGCCGGTCGCGCTACTGGCCGTCCAGGCGGCCGGCGGCAGCTACGTCCCGCTCGACCCGACTTACCCGGCGCAGCGGCTCGCCTACATGGCCGAGGACGCCGGGCTGCACCTCATGCTCACGCACTCCGCCGTCGAGGCCCCGTGGAGCGGTGCGGTGGCCCGACTGCTCGTGGACCGGGACGTGCAGCCACCCGCGGCTCCCTCGCCCGGCCCGGCCGGGCCGTCGGACACCGCTTACGTGATCTACACCTCCGGGTCGACCGGGCGCCCCAAGGGCGTCAGGGTCCCGCACCGTGCCCTGACCAACTTCCTCTGGTCGATGGCCCGTCAGCCCGGGTTCGGACCTCGGGACACGCTCCTCGCGCTCACCACGGTCTGCTTCGACATCTCCGGTCTGGAGCTCTACCTGCCGCTGATCAGCGGCGGCACCGTGGAGCTCCTGCCGACAGAGGTCGCCCAGGACGGGCTGCGGCTGCGGGAGGCGGTGGAGCGCAGCTCGGCCACGGTGATGCAGGCGACCCCGGCGACCTGGAGCATGCTGCTCGCCGCCGGCTGGCAGGGGAACCCCGGACTCACGGTGCTCTGCGGCGGTGAGGCCCTGGCCGACGACACCGCCCAGGCGCTGCTCGCGGGCAACCGCGAGGTCTGGAACCTCTACGGCCCCACCGAGACCACCATCTGGTCGGCGGCGAGCCGGCTGCGCCGCGGCGAGCGGGTGACGATCGGAAACCCGATCGCCAACACCGTGCTGCATGTCCTCGACAGCGAACACAGGCCGGTCCCGACCGGCGTGGCCGGTGAGCTGTACATCGGCGGCGACGGCGTGGCCGACGGATACCTGGGCCGCCCCGAGCTGACCGCCGAGCGCTTCCTGACCGACCCGTTCGCCACCGAGCCCGGCGCGCGGATGTACCGGACGGGTGACCTGGTCCGCCGGCTGCCCGACGGCCGCATTGCCTACCTGGGCAGGATCGACTCCCAGGTGAAGGTGCGTGGCTTCCGGGTGGAACTGGAGGAGATCGAGTCCACCCTGCGACGGCTGGACGGCGTCCGCGAGGCCGTCGTGGTGGCCCGCGGCCAAGGCGGCGGGGACCGCTCGCTGCTGGCCTGCTACGTGCTCGCCGAGGGAGCCACCGAGCCCACTCGGGAACGACTGGCGGCCTGGCTGCCGGACCACATGATCCCGGATGTGCTGCTAGAGGTGACCGGTTTTCCGCGCACGCTCAACGAAAAGGTCGACCGGACCGCGCTGGCCACGATGGCGCCGACCGAACTCCGGGCCCGCTTCGGCGCGAACAAGGCCGAAGAACGTGACAACCTGTCCACCCCCGGCGGCCGCGACGAGGCTCTGATCGCCGAACTGGCCGCGATGGTGGGCCGGTTGGCCGGGGTGGAACCGGAAGGCATCGACGCGCACACCCAGCTCGGCGACCTGGGCATGAACTCGGTGACCTTCACCGCGCTCAGCGCCGAACTGCGCAAGTCCTACGACATCACCGTGTACCCGACGCTGTTCTACCGCCGGGGCACCCTGTCCGGGCTGGCCCGGCACCTGTGGGAGCACCACTCGGCCGAACTGGCCGCCCGGTTCGGTACAGCCACGGCGGCGAGCGCCACCGCGGCGCCCGTCGCCGTGCGTCGACCCGCCGAGACACCGAGCGAGCCGGAGGGCCGTGGCGGCGGCGGTGGCGGAGCCGCGATCATCGGCATGGCCGGCCGGCTGCCGGGCTCGGCCGACCTCAAGGAGTTCTGGAGCCACCTGGCCGCCGGGGACGACCTGGTGGGAGAGGTGCCCGCGGAGCGCTGGGACTGGCGGGACCGACCGAACTCCCGCTGGGGCGGCTTCATCCCCGACCTGGACCGCTTCGACGCCGCCTTCTTCGGGATATCGCCGCGCGAGGCCGAACTGATGGACCCGCAACAGCGGCTGCTGCTGGAGGCGGTGTGGTCGGCCGTCGAGGACGCCGGTTACCGTCCGTCCGAGCTGGCCGGCAAGCGCGTCGGGGTGTTCGTCGGAGTCGCCAACAGCGAGTACCTGGAGGTCCAGCGGACTGCCGGGCACGCCCCCGGAGCCCACAGCGCCACCGGCGCGGCACTCTCGATCATCCCGAACCGGATCTCCTACCTGCTTGACCTGCGCGGCCCCAGCATGGCGGTGGACACGGCCTGCTCCGGCTCGCTCGTCGCCGTCCACCAGGCGTACGCCGCACTGCGCGACGGCACCTGCGACCTGGCGATCGCGGGCGGGGTCAACCTGATCCTGTCACCGAGCGTGCACGAACTGCTCAGCCAGGGCGAGATGCTCAGCCCCGACGGACGCTGCAAGGCCTTCGACAGCCGGGCCGACGGATACGTCCGGGGCGAGGGCGTCGGCGTGGTGCTGCTCAAGCCGGACGATCGGGCCCGCCGCGACGGCGACGCCGTGCACGCGGTGATCAGGGCGGCCGTGGTCAACCACGGAGGCCGGAGCACCTCGCTCACCGCGCCCAACCCGGACGCCCAGGCTGACCTGCTGGTCGAGGCCTACCAGGCCGCGGACGTGCCGCCGGAGAGCGTCGGCTACATCGAGGCGCACGGCACCGGCACCGCGCTGGGCGATCCGATCGAGACCATCGGCCTGAGCACTGCCTTCCGCCGACTGCGCGCCGAGCGCGGGACGCAGGCGGCGCCCGGCTGTGCCATCGGGTCCGTCAAGACGAACATCGGCCACCTGGAGGCCGCCGCCGGCATCGCCGGGCTGCTCAAGACGGTGCTCGCGATACGGCACGCCACCATCCCGGCCAGCCTGCACGTGCGGGAGCCGAACCCCTATCTGGAACTCGACGGCGGCCCGTTCGAGATCGCCACCACCACCCGGCCCTGGCCGCAGGCACGCGATGCCGCCGGGAACGACCTGCCGCGCCGGGCCGGAGTCAGCTCCTTCGGCTTCGGCGGAGCCAACGCACACGTCGTACTGGAGGAGCCGACCATGCCGGACACCCGTGAGGAGGCCACGGCGGAGCAGTTGTTCGTGCTCTCCGCGCGCAGTCCCGAGGCGCTGCGGCAGGCCGCCGGACGGCTCGCCGAGCACCTGGCGGAGCAGGACGTGCCGCCGGGCGACCTCGCGTACACCCTGCAGGTCGGCCGGGAGCCGATGACCTATCGGCTCGCGGTGCGGGCGGACAGCACCGCGAGGCTGCGGACCGAGCTCGCCGAGCACCTCGCCGGCCGCCCGTCGGCCGTCCACGTCGGGACGGCGGCCAAGCGTCGCACCGTGCAGGCGGCCGTTCCGGCAGGCGACCTGGCCGAGACCGCACAGCAGTGGCTGGCCGGCGCCGACGTCGACTGGGCGCCGCTGCACCGGGGCGCGCAGCGGCGCCGGGTGCACCTGCCCGGTTACCCGTTCGCCCGTACCAGGCACTGGGTCGCTCCGGCCCCCGAAGCGCCCGCCCGGCTGCACCCGACCCTGCTGGACACCGAGGTCTCCGGCGCCGGGGCGCCGGCCTTCGCCAAGACCCTCACCGGGGCCGAGTTCTTCCTGCGGGAACACGTCGTCGGCGGCGAGCCGGTGCTGGCCGGGGTGGCGTACCTGGAAATGGCCCGGCTCGCCGGTGAACTGGCCTTCGGGGAACGGGTCCACGGCGTCGAGGGGCTGATCTGGGCGGCCCCGGTGCGGCTCCCCGCGACCGGGGGCGAACACCGTCTGACGGTCGGGATCACCGGCGACCGCGACAGGGCGTCCTTCGAGGTGCGGACCGAGGACGCCGGAGCGTCACCGCACGCCCACGGCACCCTGCTGTTCGGCGCGGCGGACGGACGCCCCGCGCCGGTCGACCTGGCCGGCGTGCGCGCGCGCTGCCCGCAGGCGCACAGCGGCGCCGACTGCTACGAAGTCTTCTCCCGGCTCGGCTTCGACTACGGTCCGAGCTTCCAGGTGATCGAGCAACTCGTCGTCGGGGAGCACGAGGTGCTGGCGGACCTCCGACTCCCCGCGGAGCGGGTCGCCGACGCAAGTGACTACGCCTTCCACCCCTCGCTGCTCGACGCGGCCCTGCAGACCGCTTCCCGGCTCGCGCCCGGAGCGCAGGACCCGAGCGACCCGGTGCCGTACCTGCCGTTCGCGCTCGGCTCGGTCCGGCGCTACGCCGAACTGCCGGAGCGGGTACACGCCTACGCCACCGTCTCGACGCGCCCGGCCGCTCCCGGCACCCTCTGCTTCGACGTGGCACTGCTGGACCCCAGCGGCAAGGTCGTCGTCGCCATCGACGGTTTCACGCTCCGTGCAGTGCCCGCCCGGGCCACGTCGGTCGAGGACGCGGTGGCCGCCTTCGAACCGACCTGGGAGCCGGCCGCCGCCACCCGGCGTGTGCCGGTCGCGGCCGTGCTGATCCTTGACGCCGGTTCCCAGGGGGCCGCGGTGAGCGCCTCCCTGGCGGCCGGGGGCGCGGTCACCCGGCGCATCGAGCTCGGTGCCGGGTTCGACCCGGCGGCCGCGGTTCGGGCCGAAGGGCTGCAACCGGTCCACCACGTGGTGCACCTGGCCGGTGAGCACGGTGAGCCCGGCAGCGAGGTCGAGCACGGCTTCTACGCGGCCATGGCCTTCCTGCAGGCATGGCAGCGGGAGCGGCGCGGTCCGCTTCGCTACCTGTACGCGCACCACGACCCGGCCGACTCGCCGGCCCACCCGGCGATGGCCGCCTTCGCCCACTCGGTGCGCAGGGAGCACCCGTCGATCGACTTCTCCGTGCTGGCTGTCGCGGGTGGCTCGCTCGCCGACGCGGTGGCCGCCGAACTGGGCGTCCAGGGCGAGCCCGAGGTGCGGACCGACGGCGGGGCGAGGAGCCGCCGGGTGTGGCGCCGGGTGAGCCTGCCGCCCGCCGGCGAGTCGGTGTTCAACGGCTCCGGAGCCCACGTGATCACCGGTGGCACCGGCGCGCTCGGCCTGCTGTTCGCGGAACACATCGCCGCCGTCCGGCGCGCCGCCGGGATCGGCCGTGGCGGGATCGTACTGGCCTCCAGGACCGCTCCCGACCCGGCGGCCCGGGCCCGGATCGAGGCCATCGGGGCCCGTGTGGTGCAGGCCGACGTGGCCGACCCGGAAGCGGTGCGGGCGCTGCTCGCCGAGGCCCGCCGGGTCCACGGCGCGGTGAGTGGGGTGCTGCACGCCGCGGGAGTGCTCAGGGACGGCCTGCTGCACCGCAAGGACCGCACGGACGCGGCCGCGGTGCTCGCCGCCAAGGTGCACGGGACGGTGCTGCTGGACGAGGCGACACGCGACGATCCGCTGGACTACTTCGTGCTGCTGTCCTCCGCGGCGGCGGCCTTCGGGAACGTCGGCCAAACCGATTACGCCTTCGCCAACGCCTTCCTCGACCACTTCGCGGACCGGCGGGAACAGCAGCGCCGCCGCGGAGCACGGCAGGGCCGCACCCTCGCCGCGGCCTGGCCGGTCTGGGCCGACGGCGCCATGCGGACGGACGCCGCCGGAACCGAGTACATGACCCGCGAGCTCGGCATCCGCCCGCTGCGGACCCGACCGGCGCTGGACGCGCTCGAGCGCGCGCTGGCCGGTACCGCGCCGCGGCTGCTGCTCGCCCCCGGCGACCCGGTCCGGATCCTCGGCGCGCTCAACGCGGCGCCGCTCGAACCGGAGCGCCCGGCCGCCGCCCGGCAGGCCGCCGCGCCACGAGTCCGGCCTGACGCGCGTGCCCAGGCCGAGCAGCTGGTGCTCAAGCTGATGGCGGAGGAGCTGAAGCTCCCCGAGGAGGAGATCGCCCTCACGGAGTCGTTCGACAACTACGGCCTGGACTCACTGATCACGCTCAGCGCGACCCGGCGGCTAGAGGAGCGCTTCGGCCCGCTGTCCAAGACGCTGCTGTTCGAGTACGTGACGGTCAGCGAACTGGCGGAGTACCTGGTCGCGGAGTACCCCGACGCGTTCACCGAACCCGAAGCCGGAGCCGAACCCCCGGCCCACGCCGAGGACGAGCCTGCCGCTGCCGTCGCCCCTGCCACCGCCGAACCGGCGTTGGCCGCCGGTGACAGCGGCGACATCGCCATCATCGGAGTCGCGGGCCGCTACCCGCAGGCCGACGACGTGGACGAGTTCTGGCGCAACTTGCGGGCCGGCCGGGACAGCATCGAGGAGGTGCCGGCCGATCGGTGGAACCACGAAAGGTTCTATGACCCGGACAAGTCGGCGACCGGCCGGACGTACGGCAAGTGGGGCGGCTTCATCCGTGGCGCCGACCGCTTCGACCCGCTGTTCTTCCGGATGTCGCAGATCGAGGCCGAGCACACGGACCCCCAGGAGCGGGTGTTCCTGGAGACCACCTGGCACCTCCTGGAGGACGCCGGCTACACCCGTGAGCAGCTGCGCGGCTCTCGCACCGGTGTGTTCGTCGGCATGATGTACGGCCAGTACCAGCTGTACGGAGTCCAGGGGGCGCTGCGCGGCGAGGGCCTGCCCCCGCACTCCTCGTTTGCTTCGGTGGCCAACCGCGTGTCGTACTTCTTCGACTTCACCGGCCCCAGTGTGGGCGTGGACTCCATGTGTTCCTCGGCACTGGTCACCATCCACCAGGCATGCCTGGCCATCCGCAACGGTGACTGCGACGTGGCGGTTGCCGGCGGGGTCAACATCACCAGCCACCCGGCCAAGTACCTGCAACTGGCCTGGCGCGGGTTCCTCGCCGAGGACGGGCGGTGCCGCAGCTTCGGCGAGGGCGGCACCGGCTACGTGCCGGCCGAGGGGTCCGGAGCGGTCCTGCTCAAGCGCCTCGACGCGGCACTCGCCGACGGTGACCGGATCCTGGCCGTGGTCAAGGCCTCGGCGGTCAACCACGGCGGAACGGGGCGGGGGTTCAACGTGCCCAATCCCAAGGCGCAGGGCGACCTCGTGCGGGCCGCGCTCGACCGTGCCGGGATGCGCCCGGGCGACCTCGACTACATCGAGGCGCACGGCACCGGCACCGCACTCGGTGACCCGGTCGAGATCACCGGCATGCTGCGCGCCTTCCAGGACGACCTGCCGCAGCGGCTTCCGATCGGCTCGGTCAAGTCCAACATCGGACACGCCGAGTCGGCGGCCGGGATCGCGGCGGTCACCAAGGTGCTGCTGCAGATGCGCCACGGCGAGCTGGCCCCAACGCTGCACGCGGACCGGCTGAACCCGAACATCGACTTCACGGCGACGCCGTTCGAGGTCCAGCGGGAGCTGGCGCCGTGGCGGCGGCGCCTGAGCGCGGACGGCACACCGCTGCCCAGGACCGCCGGAGTGAGCTCCTTCGGCGCGGGCGGCACCAACGCCCATGTCATCCTCCAGGAGTACATGGGTGAGCCGCGGCAGACGTCCATGGCCGTCCCGGGAGGTCCGCAACTGGCGGTGCTCTCCGCCCGGGACGGCGGCCGGCTTGCCACCCAGGCGCGTCGCCTCGCGGCGCACCTGCGCGCCGAGGGGGCGGGGGCGGCTCCGCAACAGGTCGCCTGGACCCTGCAATGGGGGCGCGAGGCCATGGCGCACCGCTTCGCGGTGCTCTTCCACGACCTCACCGAGCTGGCCGGCCGGCTGGACGAGTTCGCCGCAGGCGGGGCGCCGGCCGGCAGCTGGACCGGGGTGGTCGACCCGCGCAAGCCGCTCCCGGGCGACGGGGTGCCGGCCGACCCGGCGGCGTTCGCCGCCGCCTGGACCACGGGCCGGCAGGTCGACTGGTCGGCCCTGCACAACCGGGTGCGCCCCGCCCGGGTGGCGCTGCCCGGCTACCCGTTCGACGGCGAGCGGGTCTGGCTGGCCGCCGCCGATGCCGAGCTGGCCGCCCTGGACGCGGACCGCGGTCCGCGGGGCGTGCTGCTGACCAAGCAGTGGGCCACCGCCGAGCCCGCCGGGCGCGCGGCCCTGCCGGGCCGCACCGCCGTGCTCACGGCGCCCGGCACCGAGGCCCTCGCCGCCCGGCTCGCCGCCGTGCTGCCGTCCGCCGAGGTGCTCGACGCGGCCCGGCTCACCGCCGACCTTGCCGACCCCGGCACCCGCTGGGACCGGTTCGACGCCGTGGTCGACCTGGCCGGCTGCGCCGACCCGGTGATGCCCCCCGCGCACGACCTGCTGCCCGACTGGCTGAGCTGGCTGCAGCACCTGGTCGACCGGGGCAGGCGCGGGCTCTGCGCCCTGCTGGTCTCCCGCAGCGCGGCGTCTGACGCCGGCGGCTCGGTCGGCCTCGGCGGCGCGGCCCGGGTGGGCCTGTACCGGATGCTCCAGAGCGAGTACCGCCACCTGCGCTCGCGCCACGTGAGCGTCGAGTGGCACGTCCCGGACGAGCAGCTGTGCCGCTGGGTGGCCGACGAACTCGGCAGTACGGACGAGCCGGCCGAGATCGCCTACCGCGACGGTGTCCGGCACCGGGCAGAGCTGCGCGAGCTGCCGGACGGCCCGTCCGCCGCGCCGCGGTTCCCGGCCGGCCACGTGCTCTGGGTGACCGGCGGCACGCGTGGCATCGGGCTCCTGACGGCCCGTCATTTCGTCGCTCGGCACGGAGTGCGCAAGGTCGTCCTCACCGGTCGCGAAGAGCTGCCGCCCCGAAAGGAGTGGGCCACGCACATCGCCGCGGACACGCCCCTCGGCCGCAAGCTGCGCCCGATCGCCGAGTTGGCGGACCAGGGGATCGAACTGGAGGTCCTCGCCGTGGCGTTGGAGGACAAGGACGCGCTGGCCAAGACCCTGGCCGACGTCAGGCGCAGGCTGGGCCCGGTCGGCGCGGTGGTCCACAGCGCCGGGTTCACCGACTTCGAGAATCCCGCGTTCATACGGAAGCCGCGGGCAGGCATGGACCGGGTGATCGGCCCTAAGGTCCTCGGTCTCGACGCGCTTGTGGAGTGCTTCCAGGACGAGCCGTTGAGCCTGTTCGTGCTGTACTCGTCGGTGGCCGCCGCGGTTCCGGCGCTCGCGGTCGGGCAGAGCGACTACGCGATGGCCAACGCCTACCTGGACGCCGTGGCAGAGGCACGGCCGAACGGGCTGCCGCTGGTCAGCGTGGAGTGGCCGAGCTGGAAGGACACCGGGATGGGGGAGGCGCGCACTGCCGCCTACCAGGCGTCCGGGCTGGCCGCGCTCACCGACCAGCAGGGCCTGGAGCTGCTGGAGCGGGCGCTGGCGAGCGGTGCCCGGGTCGTCCTGCCCGCGCTGCCCCGGCCGGACGCCGACTGGCGGCCCGAGCGGTTGACGGACCGCCGGCTCGATTCCATGCCGTCGGCGGCCGCTGTGACGGCTGACGCGACGGACCCCGCCGTACCGGCGGCCGCCGATGCGGGCCCGGCCGTGGCGGCCCGACCCGGCGCCCTCGGCAGCGCCATCGACGCGGCGGCGTCGTGGCTGCTCGACCGGATGGCGGAGGAACTCCATTTCGACCGCGCGAAGTTGACCGGCGACGTGCCGGTCCAGGACTACGGCATCGACTCGATCCTGGTCAGCCAACTGATCCAGAACACCGGAAAACTGCTCGGCGTGTCGGTCGACCCGTCGGCGCTGCTGGAGCACCCGACCGCAGACGAGTTCGCGCGGTACCTCGCCGACGAACACGGGGAGGAACTGCTCGTGGCCTTCGGGCCCGCCACGCCGGACGGCGCCACGTCGGACACCCGGCCGGCCCCGGACGAGGTCGGGACGGCCCCCGTCGCACCGCCGGTGCCGCAGCCGGGCGGCACCGGCGACGACATCGCGGTGGTCGGCCTGTCCTGCAGGTTCCCCGACGCCGGGTCGCCGAGCGAGTACTGGGAGCTGCTGCGGCGCGGCGGTTCGGCGCTGCGGCCGATCCCCGACGGGCGCTTCGGGCGCCCAGTGGGCTATCACGCCGGACTGCTGGACGAGGTGCTCCGCTTCGACGCCGAGTCGTTCCTGCTGTCCGAGGCGGACGTCGAGGCCATGGACCCGCAGGCGCTGCTGCTGCTCGAGGAGGTCAACCGGGCGGTGCACCACGCCGGCTACCGGCCGACCGAGCTCAAGGGCCGTCGGATAGGTGTCTACGTCGGCGGCCGGACGGTCCAGGTACCGGACGGGGCACTGACGGCCAAGGCCAAGAACCCGGTGGTGGCCACCGGCCAGAACTACCTGTCCGCCAACATCTCGCAGTTCTTCGACTTCCGAGGCCCGAGCGTGGTGGTCGACACCGCCTGCTCCTCCGCCCTGGTGGCGATGGAGATGGCCGTCCAGGCGCTGCGCACGGGTGCCGTCGAGTCGGCCGTGGTCGCCGGGGTGAGCCTGCTCGGCACCGACCGGCCCTACGAGGTCTTCGGCCTGCGCGGCCTGCTCAACCCGGGCGCCGAGTTCCACCTGTTCGACCAGCGGGCAGCCGGGCTGATCCTCGGCGAGGGCGTGGGTGTGGTCCTGCTGAAGCCACTGGCCAGGGCCGAGGCCGACGGAGACCGGGTGCTCGCCGTGCTCAAGTCCGTCGCGACCAACAACGACGGCCGGACCGCGGGCCCGGCCACGCCCAACCCGCAGGCGCACAAGGACGTCATGACCGAGGCGCTGGCGGCCAGTGGCCACCGCCCGGACGAAGTCGGCTGGCTGGAGGCCAACGGCTCCGGCTCGACCGTCACCGACCTGCTGGAGCTCAAGTCGGTGCAGGCGGTCTACCGGACCCGCTCCGCCCAGCCGCTCGCACTGGGCTCGATCAAGCCGAACATCGGCCACCCGTTGGCCGCGGAGGGGATGGCCGCGTTCATCAAGGTGGTCCTGATGCTGGACCACCAAGAGCAGGTGCCTTTCCGCTCCGGGCAGGTTCCGCTCGCGCACTTCGACCTCGCTGCCTCACCGCTGTACTTTCCGCGAGAGCCGCAGCCGTGGCCCGAGAACGCCGGCCTCGCCGCGATCAACTGCTTCGCCGACGGCGGCACCAACGCCCATCTGCTGCTCGCTCCCGCACCGGCCCGCCAGGGCCGGGTCAGAGAGCCGCTGCCCGAACCCGAGTTGAACCGGAGGACCGTCATCCGAGGAACCGTTGAACCCGCGGCTGCGGCCGGGGGCCTGTTCTGGGACTCCTACCGATGAGCGGGCCGGTGTCGTCTTCAACCCCGGCCGGATCCCTGCCCGTCGTGTTCATGTTCTCCGGGCAGGGCTCGCAGTACTACGGGATGGGCCAGGAGCTGTACGAGGCCGACGAGGTGTTCCGCACGGCCCTGCGGCGCTACGACACGGCGGTCACCGAGGAACTCGGCGAGTCGGTGCTCGCGCGCATATTCGATCCGACCAAGCAGCGCAGACACCCCCTGGTCGACACCCGGATCACCCACCCGGGAATCGTCATGATCGAGCTGGCCCTGGCCGAGGCCCTGCGGGCGAAGGGCGTCGAACCCGACTACGTCCTCGGCTCCAGCCTTGGCGAGTACACGGCGGCCGTCGTGTCGGGCAGCCTCGACCCGTACGACTGCCTGCGGCTGCTGGCACGGCAGGCCGACGCGCTCCGCGCCGGCCCACGTGGCGGGATGCTGGCAGTGCTGGCCGGGCTCGAGACGCTGGAGCTGGTGCCCGAGTTGCGCGAGTGCGAGCTCGCGGCCCGCAACTATCCGGGCAACTTCGTCGTCGCAGGCACCGAGGAGGCGCTCAGCCGGGCCGAGTCGGCCCTGCTCGCCGCCGACGTGGTGCACCTGCGCCTGCCGGTCGAGTACGGCTTCCATTCCCACCTGGTCGACCAGGTGCTGGAGGAATGCCGCAGTGCGTTCGACGGCGTGACGCTGAAGCCGCCGCGGATCCCATGGGTGTCCTGTGTGGACGGGCGGCCGGTGGCAGAGGTGACGGCCGAGCACTTCCACCGGGTCGCCCGTCAGCCGATCGACTTCGAGCGGGCCATGGCCCACCTGCGGGACCGGGGTGACTTCTGCTACCTCGACCTCGGGCCCTCGGGCAGCCTGCACAACTTCGTCCGCAACATCCTCCCGGACGACGGCGATTGGGAGTCGCTGCCGCTGCTCAGCCCATTCGAACGGGACGTCAGGCTCTTCGAGAGCGCCCGGCGACGTGCCGCCCGGGTGCGGCCGAGAAAGGAACCCGGCATGAAGGTCTACGGATTCCCCGGGCAGGGATCGCAACGGCGCGGGATGGGCCGGGAGCTGTTCAAGCGGTTCCCGGAACACACCGCGACGGCGGACCGGGTGCTCGGCTACTCGATCGAGGAGTTGTGCGTTCGCGATCCGCAGCGCCGGCTCGGCCAGACCGAGTTCACCCAGCCCGCCCTCTACGTGGTCGGCGCGCTGAGCTACCTGGACCGGATCGCCCAGGATCCGGTGCCGCCTGACTACCTCGTCGGGCACAGCCTCGGCGAGTACGCGGCACTGTTCGCGGCCGGCGTCTTCGACTTCCAGACCGGGCTGCGGCTGGTGCGGCAGCGCGGCCGGTTGATGGCCGCGGCCGGTGGCGGTGCGATGGCCGCGATCATCGGCCCCGACGAGGAGACCGTCACGCGGATGCTCGCCGGGCCCGACTTCGCCGGCCTGGACCTGGCCAACTACAACGCCATGGACCAGTTCGTCGTCTCCGGCCCGCCCGAGCAGATCGAGGCGGCCTGTACCGCTTTCGAGGCCATCGGCGCGCGGGCGGTCCGGCTCCACGTCAGCGCGCCGCTGCACTCGCGCTATATGCGCGACACGGCCCGGGAGTTCGCCGCCTACCTTGACGGGTTCACGCTGAGCCCGCCGCGGATCCCGGTGATCGCCAACGTTGACGCCGAGCCGTATCCGCCCGGCACGGTCAAAGACCGGCTGGTGGCGCAGATCGCCGCTCCGGTCCGCTGGACCGAGACCGTGCGCAAGCTGATGGCGCACGGGGACTTCGAGTTCGTCGAGCTCGGCCCCGGCCAGGTGCTCAGCAAGCTGGTCCAGCGCATCAGGGCGACCACCGGACCTCTCGCGGCGAGCCCGGCCGCCGAGCCGTCCACCGCGCCGTCCGCCGCGCCGTCCGCCGCGCCGCCTCCGGCGGCCGCGCCGACGGTCGCCACGGTCGCCGCTCAGCTGCTCAGTGCCGACTCGCTCGGCGCCGCCACGTTCCGTGAGCGGTACGGCCTTCGCCGGTCCTACCTGATCGGCTCGATGTACGGCGGGGTCAGCGGCGAGACGCTGCTGCGCTCCGCGGCAAAGGCCGGACTGCTCGGATTCCTCGGCGTCGGCGGGCTCCCGCTGGACGAGGTGGACCGCCAACTGCGCACCCTCTGCAGCGATCTTGGACTCGGAGGCGCCTTCGGGGTCAACCTGCTCTACCGGCACGGTGCCCCCGAGGCGGAGGCCGCCCTGGTCGACCTGTTGCTCAGCCACGGCGTCGAGCTGGTCGAGGCCTCCGGCTTCCCCATGATCACCGAGGACCTGGTCCGGTTCCGGCTCAAGGGGGGCCGGATCCTGGCCAAGGTGTCCAGGACCGACACCGCCGCCGAGTTCCTGGCACCGCCGCCGCAGAGCGTCGTCTCGCGGTTGCTCGCGGCCGGAGCGGTGACGCCGCAGGAGGCCGAGGCGGCGCGGTACCGCCCGATGGCGGACGACCTGTGCGTCGAGGGGAACGGCGGCTGGCTGCACGGCACCGCGGAGCCGCTGACGGTGCTTCCGCAGGTGCTCCGGCTGAGGGACGCGACCGCGCTGCCCGGTCAGCCCCCGGTGCACGTCGGCTGCGCTGGGGGAATCGGCAGCCCGGAGGCGGCTGCCGCGGCCTTTGTGCTCGGCGCCGACTTCGTGCTCACCGGATCGGTCAACCAGTGCTCGGTGGAGGCAGCCACCAGCGACCCGGTGAAAGACCTCCTGCAGGAGGCGCGCGAGTACGACGTCGCCCTCGCCCCGTGGGGTGAGCAGTTCGAACACGGAGTACAGGCGAGCTATCTGAAGCTCGGCCAGTTCTTCCCCGCCCGCGCCGCCCGACTGTACGATCTTTGGCACCGGCACAACTCGTTCGCCGAGATCGACCAGACCACCCGGACCCAGGTGCTCGAGCGGTACCTCGGTGGCGAGCGGCCCCCACTCGTGGCAGCAGGCCGGGACCCCAAGGCGGACATGGCCGCGCTGTTTCGCGAGTACTTCGCCCGCGGACTCCGGCTGGCGGTGACCGGAGACCGCGCGTCCGCGGTGGACCACCTCATCCACTGCGGGCCGGCCATGGGGGCGTTCAACCATGCTGTCGCCGGCACCGAGCTGCGCCTTTGGCGCAACCGCACGGTCGAGAGCATCTCCGACACCCTCATGGAAGGCGCGGCCGCTCTCCTCACCACCCGGCTGCGGAGCCTCCAGCAGACCTCGTACCACGACGGCAAGTGACTCCAGGAATCAACGGAACAGGACGACGCAGGACGATGACCGAAGACCCGCAGAACCCTCCAGTGATCTTCAACCCGTTCACGCCGGACTTCATGGAGGACCCCTACCCGCACTACGCGGAAGTGCGCAGGCACGCGCCGGTTCACGAGCACCCGGGCGGCTTCTGGATGCTCTCCCGGTACGAGGACGTGCTCGCGCTGGTGCGGTCCGGACTCTCCGTCGAGCAGCGCCACGTCGCGCCCGGACCGTTCCGCGACGCCTACACGAACGCCGGTGTCACGGACGACCCGAGGCTGAAGGGGCTCGCCCTGCTCGACCGGGACCCGCCGGACCACACCCGACTGCGCAAGCTGGTCAGCGCGGCGTTCACGGTGCGCGCGATCAACGCCATGGAGCCGCAGATCCGCTCCCTCGTCGACGACGCCCTCGACGGGATCGCCGAGGCCGGCGGCGGCGACCTGGTCGAGGCGCTCGCGTTCCCACTGCCGTTCACGGTGATCGCGCGGATGCTCGGCATGCCTCCCACGGACAACAAGCGGCTGAAGGAGCTCACCAGCATGCTGATGCGCTCCGTGGAACCGACCACCGACCCCGAGGTGATGCGGGCCGTGGAGGCGGCCGACGCGGAGATCTTCGAGATGGTCGGCGAGGCCGTCACCTGGAAGCGCGGCAACCTCGGTGACGACCTGCTCAGCGCGCTCATAACGGCCGAGGAGGACGGCGAGAGCCTCAGCCACGACGAGCTGATCGCCCAGGTGGCGATGCTCTACATCGCGGGCCACGAGACGACCGTCAACCTCCTCTCCGGCGGCTCCCTCGCCCTGCTGCGCAACCCGGACCAGCTGGAACTGCTGCGCGCCAAGCCCGAGTTGATACAGAACGCGATCGAGGAGTTCCTGCGTTACGACTCTCCCGTGCACAACAGCAGGCGGATCACCCTCGAGCCCTACCAGGTCGGCGGGTACGAAATTCCCCCCGGCTCCTTCATCCTCGCCAGCCTGGCCGCGGCCAACCGCGACGAGGACTTCTTCGGGCCCGACGCGGCAGAACTTCGCATCGACCGTGAGAACGCCCGCCGCCACCTCTCCTTCGGCAGCGGCATGCACATGTGCATCGGCGCGGCCCTGGCCCGTATCGAAGGCCGGGTGGCCATCGGCGAACTGGTCCGCCGCTTCCCCGCCCTGAGCCTGGACGGCGAGGTCGAGTGGAACGGGCTGCTCAGCCTGCGCGGAGCAGCCCGCCTGCCGGTCCGCGTGTGACCCGCGGCGGCACCTGCTGCTGAACTGCCGGCGCCGGCCGCTCCGACGACCTCGCCAGGTGACCCGCCTCGGCCCGCCGCTGACCCACGAGCGCGGACATCACGAAGTGCCGATCGAGCTGGATCCCGATCGGCACTTCGTGTCGTATCCGGCGGGTCCCGCGGAGTGGTACGGCGGCGATCTCGGTGTAGCCCCTGGTGCGCCGGCGACGGGATCCCGCACCCCGAAGTCCCACATCCCCGGGCGCGATGCAGCATTCGACCAAGCCTCCAGACGATCACTGTGCGGGGCGTGGGGACCTGACGAGCGTAACGGCCGGGGAGATCGGGGATTCTGTTCCAGCGTTCGCGGGTGGTCTGCTCGCGGACTCCGCCGGGGGGCGGGGCGGATTGATGGTGCCCAGCAGCCGGCGTGTGCGGCGGTCAGGGGCTCGAAGGCGGTCGGAACGAGTGGTGTCCGGGACGCAGTGGGTCCACCTGCCGGAGAAGTACGGCACCTGGCGCGGTGGGTCAGCCCCCACCCGCTACGTCGGGCCAGGACGGCGTGTCCGGAGCTACCCCGGTGATGGCCTTCTCGACCTCTTGGACGACGCGGCTGTAGTCCCCGACGGACGAGGGCTTGAGCAGGTTGGTGCGGCGGCTGGGGTCACGGGCGTAGTGAGCCCGCAGCCGCGCCTCCCATGCCTCGCCGCGGCCCAGCAGGAAGGCCAGCGGCAGTGCCCGCTCGTGGAACTCCAGTGCTTCCTGGGTCGGGGGCAGCGGATCCTCCGCCGCGAGAAGCGCGTCCAACGCGGAGCCGAATCGCCGGGCGCGAGCGGCCAGTTCCTGACCGCGCTCGGTCGGCGCCGGACGGTTCGTGCGGAGGAAGCGCCGGAGGACTGCGACGATCAAGGCGATCGGAGCCAGAGCCAGCGCCGCGACCACGTCGGCGGCGACAGGCCCCGCAAGGGCGCCGAGGACGATCAGCCCGGTCAGGCCGGACGCGCAGAGCGTGATGAGTGCCCAGCGCCGCAGCCGTCGATGCGGCGCGCGCCATGGCGCGGCCTTACCCGTCCCACTCAGCTGCCGGTAGACGGCCTCCGCCACCGGATACCGCAGACGCTTCCACTCGGCCAGTTGCCGGGTGCCCCGCATACGCGGGGAGAAATCCGCGATCAGCCGGTCCACGCCCTCCATGGGACCATCCCGCACGAGCTTCCACAGGCACGCCTCGTCCGGCGGCAGCGGGAGCGCGCTGGTGCTCTCGCTCTGCTCCACCCACGGCCCCTGGCTGATCCGTACCCGGCCCCGTGCGCCCCACGCCACCATCTGGACGCCGATGGCGTAGGTCATGGACCTGCCCAGCAGCACTCCGTGCTCCAGAACGCCGGCGTCGGCCAGGAGTTCGTCCAGCTCCTCCCGCAGCGGGCGGACGGGGTGACCAGTCGTCATGCGAGCCCCTTCTCGAACGACGCGGAAGACCCGTCCCACGACACGACCGCGGCGGCGGCAGCCGTTGCGCTTCCCCAGGAGAGCGTTACGCCTGCACCCCCGTGGCCATAGTTGTGGACCAGCCGGGTCCCGGGCATGGTGCGGTGGTCCGCTTCCAGGCGGATGCCGCCGTGGCGCGTCGGTCGCAGTCCGACCCGGTGGCCGGTGACTTCCACGTCGCGCAGTTCGGGTACCAGGGCGCGGCAGCGCCCCAGGATGGCCCTGGCGGTCGAGGGGTTCGGGGCGGTGTCCCAGCTGCCCTTGTCGAAGGTGCCGCCGAGGACGACGTCGGCGCTGCGCGGGTGGATGTAGGTGTAACCGGCCGGGTCGTCCTCAACGCGTAGCGACGTGTGCAGGCCGGGGTTGCGCACGAGGACGAGTTGCCCGCGTACCGGCTCCAGCGTCGTGTCGCCGCAGAGCCGCCGGGCGCCGATCCCACTCGCGTTGACGATCGCCGGTGCCCAGGCGCGGGCCTGCTGGAGAGAGTCGAGTCGTTGGTGGACGAGTTCGCCCCCGCCGTTCCGGAACCGGTCCAGCAGCCAGGGAAGGTACAACGGCATCTCCACCGTCGGAGCGGTGAACTCCCAGCCGTCCGCGTATCCGGACGGCAGCTCGGCCGGCTCCAGTCGGCGCAGGTCCGGGACGGCGGACCCCCACCAGGGCAGTGACTCCGTCTGCTGCCGGAAGCTCAGCATGCGAGTGAGGCGCATCGTCACCGCGGGGACACCGCGTTCCGCCTGGGCGGCGAGTTCGGCGAAGGTGTGCGCGCACCACGCTGCCACTCGGCTGTCCTTGTCGATGCCCGTCGGGTACCACACGGCCGCGGCCACGGCCGACGTCGTGGTCATGGGCTCGTCGGCGGTGACCACGACGACCCGAAGCCCCTTCTCCTGCAGACGCAGAGCACAGGTGAGTCCGATGACTCCGGCTCCGACCACCACCACGTCCCGCACGACACCCTCCCCGCGCCAGGCCGCTTGCCGGCCTCCACAACCCTCTCCAGGGAAGCCGGTCGCCCCGGACGGCGTCCAAGACCAGATCTCCCATCAGCGATAAGCGGCGCTTATCGTGGCCGGATGGATCTGCGCCGGATGCGCTACTTCGCCGTGCTGGCCGAGGAGTTGAACTTCACCCGGGCCGCCCGGCGGCTGCACATCGCGCAGCCTGCGCTCAGCCAGCAGATCAAGGCGCTGGAGCGGCAGCTCGGCACTCGGTTGATCGAACGCGGCAGCAAGGGCTGCACGCTCACCCCCGTCGGAACAGTGGTGGCCGAGGAGGCCAGGCAGGTGCTGCAGCAGGTGGCGGCGGCCGACGAACGGATAGCTGCCGTCATCCAGGGACGGCAGGGGCGCCTCAGACTGGCCTACACGCGCTCCGCCCGTGGCGGCGCCGCCGATGCTCTGGTGGCAGCCTTCCGCACCCGCCATCCCGAGGTGGACCTCAGCCTGCAGACCGGCTGGACCAGCCACAACGTTGCCGAACTCCTCGCCGGGCGACTGGACGCAGCCTTCGTCCGGCCGCCGCTCGACTCTCCCGGACTGGCCTGCCGGATCCTGGCCGAGGAGGAACTTCTGCTGGCTGTCCCCGTCAACCATCCGCTCACCGGCACCCGCGGAAGGATCAGCCGGCAGCGCATCAGCGACGAACCGGTGGTGCTGTGGCCACGGGAGAACGGCCCTGGCATGTACGACCTGATCACCAGTCAACTATGGCCCGGCCACGCACCCCGGATCGTCCGCGAGGAACCCGACGACGAACAGCTCCTGCTGGCTGTGGCCGCCGGGCACGGCATAGCCCCCATCCCCGAGGGCCGGGCCCGCACGTTCCGTATATCCGGCGTCAGCCTGCGCAGACTCTCCGCCCCTACCCCGACCGTCACCCTGGGCCTTGCCTACCATCCCCGTACCGCTTCACCCGTCGCGCGCCTCCTCCTCGCCATGACCGGTCAGGGCAACCAGCCCAACGTGTCTCAGTGAGCCTTCCACCAGGTCGGCAACGGCACAGCTGACGTCGACACCAGGAACCGGCCCGGCGCCCTCCGGCACCTCTGCTTGCCGAGTCGGGCGGGTTGGCCTACTCCCTCGGCACGGAGGCCCCTCGGGACATGGCGGGGCCGGGCGGCCGGGGCCGCCCGGGGCGTCGTTCCGGACCGTCGGCCGCGCGGCCGGACACCCTTCACGCACCGCTCCGCTGGTGAGCTGCAACCGGCCAACTGCGGGCGCCACCACGCAGAGTGAACGATTGTTGTAGGGGCCACACGTCAGCCGGGGACGGCTGCGCCTCCCTGGACGACCAAACGTGATCTATACAACGTTCATTGGTTGGGAAAGGTAACTATCGGTCGATGGGCTCCGCGCCCCGGATGGGCGGTAGGTAAACCTCGCATGACGCGAAGGGGGCCGTGGGGTGGCTGGAAACATACACTCGCCCGGTCGGCGGCTGGGGCGCCTGTTGACGCAGAGGCGGAACTGATCCTTTCCTTTATCTGCCTCGCCGGGACCGGGCGGGGCGCTCCTGATGGAGGAAAAGCGCAGTGGGTCATACGCCGTGCGGATTTCTGCTTCCGCATGCTCGCGGCACCCCGCGCCTTCCATCGCTGTCAGTATTCACTCCCGGCCAGAGATGAAGATCATTCGTCGACAGGGGAAAGAGTGAGTATCTCCACGATAGGCAACGAGACCCGTCTGGCGGCGCTTCGGGATTATTTCGCCCGAGAAAAGCCCGTGCGCATCGTCGAGGTGCACAGTCCGCTGGCCGCCGTCATCGCGGAACATGCCCAGGGAAAGGGCCCGGACAAAAGGGAGTTCCACGGGTTCTGGTCGAGTTCGCTGACCGACTCGGCACTGCGCGGACTCCCGGACATCGAACTGCTCGACATGGAACTTCGGCTGTCCTGGATCGACCAGATCTTCTCCGTGAGCACGCTGCCGCTCGTCATGGACGGGGACACCGGAGGGCAGACGCTCCACTTCGAGCACATGGTCAGGGCGATGGAACGCCGCGGCGTCTCGGCCGTGGTGATCGAGGACAAGGCCGGGGAGAAGCGGAACTCCCTGCTGCCGGGTGACGGGCTGCACACGATGGCCCGGGTCGACGAGTTCTGCGAGAAGATCTCCCGCGGAAAGGCCGCCCAGTCCTCCACCGACTTCATGATCATCGCGCGGCTGGAGGGGCTCATCACCGGCCTGCCGCGACAGGAGATCCTGGACCGTGCCGCCGCCTACGTGGCGGCCGGAGCGGACGGTCTGGTGCTCCACAGCCGCAGCTCGGACGAGGCGCCCCTGCTCGACCTGGCCCGCGAGCTGCGCAGGCGGCACCCGGGCACCCCGCTGGTGGCGATCCCCACGGCCTACCCGTCCGTGACCGAGGAGGAGCTCCACGCGGCGGGCTTCGACCTGATCATCTACGCCAACCAGATGCTCCGCGCGGCGACCAGGGCGATGGAGGAGGTCAGCCACCGCATCCTCGACCATGGCCGGGCCCTGGAAGCCGGCGAGATGTGCATCGAGACCTCGAAGCTCCTGTCGATGCCCGACGACAAGAGGCCCATCGTGCGTGCCCCGCGCAACTGACCACCGGAGCCCACCAGATGCCCGCACAGCGCAGGGAACAGATGGTCATGGGTGCCTACGTGTCGTACGGCACCGGCCACCACGCCGCCTCGTGGCGGCATCCCGCAAGCGACACCACCGCCACGCGCAACCTCGACCACTACGTCGAGGTGACCCGCCTGGCCGAGCGCCACCTGTTCGACACGCTGTTCCTGTCCGACGCCCCGGCCGTGTTCAACGACGACCGAGCCGGCTTCGGCGGACGGGTGACCTTCTTCGAACCGCTCACCCTGATGAGCGCGCTGGCCATGGTCAGCCGGGACATCGGCCTGGTGGCGACGTCCTCGACGACGTACAAGGAGCCGTACAACCTCGCCCGTGAGTACGCCAGCCTCGACATCATCTCGCGGGGGCGCGCCGCCTGGAACCTGGTGACCACGTCGAAGCTCGCGGCGGCCGCGAACTTCGGGATGCCGGCCCACCCCGCGCACGCCGAGCGTTACCAGCGGGCGGACGAGTTCATCGACATCGTCCGCGGGCTCTGGGACACCTGGGAGGACGACGCGTTCCCCGCCGACAAGGCGCGGGGCCGGTTCTACGACCCCGCCAAACGGCACAAGGTCCGTCATCGCGGCAAGGTCTTCTCGCTGGACGCGGAACTCAACGTCTCACGGCCGCCACAGGGCCACCCGGTCATCGTGCAGGCCGGATCGTCCGAGGCGGGCCGTGAACTGGCCGCCAGGACCGCCGAGATGGTCTTCACGGCCCAGTCGGACCTGGACTCCGCCGTCGTGTTCGCGAAGGACCTCGACCGGCGCGCGTCCCGCTACCCGAGGCTGAACCCGGGCATCATCATCCTTCCCGGCCTCACCGTGTACGCGGGCGAGACCGGGAAAGAGGCCCAGGAGAAGGTCGAGGAGCTGCAGTCGCTCATCCGGCCGGAGTTCGGCCTGAGCATGCTCTCGGATCTCGTCGGCGGATTCGACCTGTCCGGGTGCGACATCGAAGGGCCGCTGCCGAAGCTGCCGCCCAGCAACGCGAACACCAGCCGCCGCGCGCTCATAGAGAAACTCGCCTACGAGGACGGCCTGAACATACGCCAGCTGTACGAGAGGATGACCACCTCCCGTGGCCACATGACTCTCATCGGCAGCTATGACACGGTCACCGACGAAATCGTCAGGTGGTTCGAGAACGGTGCCGCCGACGGATTCAACATCATGCCGCCGCTGCTCCCGGAAAGCCTCGTCGACTTCTCCGAGAACATTCTTCCCCGGCTCCAGCACAGGGGTGTCTTCAAACGCCGGTACGAGCCCGGGACCCTGCGCGACAAGCTGGGGCTGCGGCGCCCCGAGAACCAGTCACGCGACCGAGAACGTCACCACTCCTGAAAGGGAAAGACCATCATGCGCGATGACCTGATCCTTGAGGACACCACCCTGCGCGACGGCGAGCAGACCCCTGGGGTGGCCCTGTCGGCGGAGAAGAAGGTCAAGATCTTCAACGCCCTCGTCGACGCCGGCGTGCGCTGGATCGAACCCGGCATCCCCACGATGGGCGGCGAGGAGGTCAAGGCCCTCAAGGAAATGCTCGAGCGCCGCGACGAGGTCACCCTCATCGGCTGGAACCGCGGTGTGCGCAGTGACGTGCAGAAGAGCATCGACCTGGGCTTCCGGGCCGTGCACATCGGCCTGCCCACCTCCGACAACCACCTGAAGAACTCGGTGCGCAGGGACCGCGCGTGGCTGCTGTCCACCGCCCAGGACATGGTCAAGATGGCCAAGGACCAGGGCTGCTTCGTCAGCATCAGCGCGGAGGACATCGGGCGCACCGAGCCCGAGTTCCTCAAGGAGTACGCCGTCGCCGTCGCCGAGGCGGGCGCGGACCGGCTGCGCCTGTCCGACACCATCGGCATCCTGTCGCCCAGCCAGTACGCCGAACGGGTACGCGCCATCACCGGGGTCTGCGACATCGACCTCCAGGCGCACTGCCACAACGACTTCGGGATGGCGGTGGCCAACACGCTGGCCGCCATCGAGGCCGGGGTGCGGTACTTCCACGTGACGGTCAACGGCATCGGCGAGCGGGCCGGCATGGCGGACCTCGCCCAGGTGGTGATGAGCCTGCTCCAGTGGTACGACGTCGACCTCGGCATCGACACCAGCCGGCTCACCGCGCTGTCCCGTCTGGTCTCCCACGCCTGCGGCTTCCCCTCCTCGCCGTGGCAGCCGATCGTGGGCCCCAACGTCTTCGCGCACGAGTCCGGCATCCACACCACCGGCATGCTCCGGGACTCCTCCACGTTCGAGCCCTTTCCCCCGGACCGGGTCGGCGGCGAGCGCAAGCTGCTCGTGGGCAAGCACTCCGGCCGCGGTGTGATCGCCCACGCGCTCGGCGAGGACGGTGCCGACCTGGAGGCGGACGTGCTGGACGAGCTGCTGCGGGAGGTGCGGGCCGAGGCCATCGCCACCGGAGGGACCGTCCCGGCGCACCGGCTGCGCGAGATGGCCGGCAAGGCCCGCGCCGCGCAGCGCTGAGGGCCGGGATGACGAGCGAACTCGTAGCCGGCGTCCCGCTGGCCGAACAGATCATCGCCGGCCACCTGGTCGGCGAGGAGGGCCCGGTCGCACCGGGCCGGCTGGTCACCGTCCGTCCCGACCGGGTCTACGTGCAGGACGGCAACGCGCCCACCGTCGCCAGACTGTACGAGCAGCACGGCTTCACGACGGTCTTCGACCCGGAACGGGTGAGCTTCGTCTTCGACCACTCCGTTCTCGTGGCCGACGTCGACATGGCGGACCGGATGAAGGACGCGGACCGCTTCGCGGCACGTCTCGGGGTGGACGTACGCGCACGCGGACAGGGAATCAGCCACGTCCTCGCCGCAGAGGTCGG
Source organism: Streptomyces sp. NEAU-sy36 (assembly GCF_013423905.1). Taxonomy (NCBI): domain Bacteria; kingdom Bacillati; phylum Actinomycetota; class Actinomycetes; order Kitasatosporales; family Streptomycetaceae; genus Streptomyces; species Streptomyces sp. NEAU-sy36. The sequence goes on along the minus strand of NZ_CP058977.1, from coordinate 5,321,801 downwards.
CTGGTTCTCCCCGGGCGCCCTGGTGCTGGGCTCCGACTCGCACACCTGTGTGGGCGGTGCCTTCGGGGCGCTGGGGCTCGGCATGGGCGCCTCGGACATCGTCGCCGCGATGGTGACGGGCACCACCTGGCTGCGGGTCCCCGAGACCGTCGAGGTGAGGTTCACCGGCACACCGGCCCGGGCCACCCGGCCGCGGGACGTCCTCCTCAGCCTCTTGCGGGACAAGGGCCAGGAGCCCTTCCTGTACCGGTCGGTGGAGTTCACCGGCGCGTGGGTGCGCGCGCTCTCCCGCGACGCGTCCGCGAGCCTGGCCAGCCTGGGTGTCGAACTCGGCGCGAAGTGCGTGTTCGTCCCCGACGAACAGGAGACGATCCCCACCGGGACGGCCCCGGGACTCGCCCGCGTCGACTTCGACATCAGCGGTCTCCAGCCGACCGTGGCGCTCCCGCACCTCCCGGCCCGGACCGTGCCGCTCGACGAGGCGGCGGGCACCCCGATCTCGTACGTCTTCCTGGGCAGTTGCACCAACAGCCGGCTGGAGGACATCGCCGAGGCGGCCGCGGTCGTGCGCGGCCACCGGGTGCCCGCAGGAGTCCAGTTCGTGGTGACCCCGGGCTCGAACGCCGTGTACCGGGACGCCATGCGCGCCGGCTACATCGACACCCTGCTGACCGCGGGAGCCGTGGTCACCCCGGCCGGCTGCGGCGCCTGCGTGGGCACCCAGGGCCCGCTGCCCGCCCGGGGCGAGAACGTGCTGTCCACCATGAACCGCAACTTCCGCGGCCGGATGGGCAACCCCGAGGCCGACATCTACCTGTCCTCGCCCGTCGTGGCCGCCGCCACCGCGTTGTCCGGTGCGATTCCCCGTGTGGAGGACCTGCCGTGACACACACATCGACCCACCGGGTACGCCGAGTCGCGGGTATGGTCTCGACCGACGACATCATCCCCGCCCGGTACAAGCACATGCACACCGATCCGAAGCTGCTCGCACCGCACCTGTTCGAGGCGTACCTCCCCGGGTTCGTCGACACCGTCCAGCCGGGGGACGCGATCGTCAGCGACTCCGTCTTCGGCATCGGCAGCTCCCGGGAGCAGGCCGTCTCCACGCTCCTGGCCAACGGGATCGGCCTGGTGATCGCCCCTCGCTTCGGGCGGATCCTCTTCCGCAACTGCTGGAACCTGGCCCTGCCGGCCATCGAGACCGACACCGACCGTCTGACCGAGGGGATGACCATATCCCTCGATCTCGGACGCGGGGAGATCCGTTGCGAGGGGACGACCCTCTCCACCTTCCCGAAACCACCGCCCCTGCTCCTGGAGATGATCAGTCAGGGCGGGCTCCTGTCCCGTGTGAAGACCCGAGTTCCCGGAGAGTAAGCCACTTGTCCACCACCGAAGCCAAGTTCGACGGACTGGCCAACAACTACGATCAGGCCCGGCCGCGCTACCCCGCCGAACTTTTCCAGCACCTTGGCGAGTACCTCCCGAAGGCCGGCCGGCTGCGGGTCGTCGACGCCGGGGCCGGCACCGGCATCGCCCTGGAGGGACTGCTGCCGCAGCTGCCCGCCGACGCCGAGGTGCACGCCGTCGACGTCTCGACGGACATGATCCGCGTCGGACGCGAGAAGTTCCCGCAGGTCGTATGGCATGAAGGCACGGCCGAGGGCTACCTCGCCTCGTGCCCGTCCGCCACCCTCGACCTCGTGGTCGCCGCCCAGTCCTACCAGTGGATGGACCGGGCCGCCTACGTGCGGGAGGCCGCCAGGTGCCTGAGCCCCACCGGGGTGTGCCTGGTCATCCAGAACAACCGCAACCACGCGGCCGGCGGATTCGCCGCCGCGTACGAGGACCTGCTGGAGGAACTCTCCCCGGGCTACAGCCGCTCCTACCGCAGCTTCGACATCGCCGCCGAACTGGGCGGGACGTTCACGCGGGTGGAGCGCCGAGCGGCGGACTGGACCCAGACGCTGACGACCGAGGAATTCGTCACCATGAGCTCCTCCTCCACACAGGCCCAGCGTGCCGTGGCCGCCGTCGGGCCGGTCTTCTACGCCCGGGTGCGCCGGCTGTGCGCGCAGCACGAGGACGGTGGGCGACTGGAACTCCCCTACGTCAGCGAGGCGTTCTACGCCGTCCGACCGCAGTGATCACCGTCCGGATCCGGCAGGCGGGCGCCGCCGACGCGGCGTCCGTGGCGGACCTGGTCCAGGAGGTGTACCGGCCTTTCACGGCGGGGTTCCGGCCGACCGCCCTGCGATGGTCCGAAGAGGCCGTCCGCGCCTGCGCCTCCTCCTGGCTGATGGCGCACACGGAGGACGAACTCGTGGGCGTGGTGCACCAGACGCCGGATCCGGCGGGGCACACCCTGGACGCGCTGTCCGTCGGCGCCCCCTGGCGCCGGTGCGGCATAGGGACGCGACTGGTCACCGCCGTGGAGGAGCGGGCCCTCGACCTGGGAACGCGCCGTATGGTCGTCGCCCTGCGCGACAGCCTCGGCGCCAACATCGAGTTCTTCACCTCCCTGGGGTACCGGCCGACGGGACCGTTCCCCCCGGCCCACCACCTGTACGTCAAAGAGATCGGTGTACGAGAGTGACTGTTGTCTGTCTGGGGTATCGAGCAGGGTTCGTCGAGGCGGCTCGGCGGCGCGACCTTGATCTGCACTTCGTCGTCGACAAGCTGAAGCCGGGGCTGAGCGGCCTGTCGTACACGAGGGTCGCCGACCTCGCCGACGCCGAGGAGGTCCTGCGTGCCGTGACGGAGTACCCGGGCGGCGGCATCAGCGCGGTCGTCACCGGCCATGAACACCCCATGTTCGCGGCGACCGTACTGCGTTCGGTGTTCGGGCTGCCCGGCGACACCGACCCGGCGCGGTGCCTGCGGTTCCGCGACAAACGGATCCAGAAGGCCGCCGTGTCCCCGGCCATTCCGACGGCCGAGTGCGTGTACGTGAAACCCTCCGATCCCGACTACACGGCACTGGCGGAGCGCCTGGGCGCGACCTTCGTGGTCAAACCGGCGGACGGCTTCGGCTCCCAGGCCACGGAGGCCGTCCACGACCAGGCCGAACTCGACGACTACCTGCGCCGCCATCCGTTCGTGTCCGACGTCCGGACGGTCGCCGAGTCGTACGTCGAGGGACGCGAGATCCACGTCGACGGCGTGTGGTGGGACGGCCGCCCCGTCTGGGCGGCGGTGTCGAGCTACCTGGACCCGCTGATGGGCTGGACCCGGGGGAAGGCGGTCGCCGACGCACCCCTCGGCCCCGCCGAGAGCGAACTGGCCGACCGCGCCACCCGGTTCGCGTCCGACGTGCTGCGCGAGCTGGCCGCCCCCGACACCGTCTTCCACCTTGAGGCGTTCATCAGGCCCGACGGGGAACTGGTCCTGGGCGAGGTGGGAGCGCGGCCGGCCGGCGCCCTGACACCCGAGGTGCTGCGCATGACACACGGAGTCGATCTGTACGGTGCCACGATCGACGTGGCCCTCGGCCGGGTGCCCGAGCTACCCGGGCGGGCGAGCGGGCCCGCCGAGCTGTTCGGCTGGATCTACCTGGTCCGCAGCCCCGACCCGGACCTGACGGAGGACTCCTTCCGCGACCGCTTCGAGTTGGTCGAACTGGACTACCCCGCGCCGGAGAACGGCCGGGAGGGCATCTACGGCCGCTGCGGACACGCCATCGTCAAGGCGGCGACCCACAAGGAACTGGTGCACGAACTGCGTGCGATAGCTGACTTCAACCGGAGCGCCTAAGTGTCGGAATCCAGGACCCGCGTGCTCGTGCTCGGGCGCGACAAGGAATGGGCCCGCCGGGCCATGGACACCTTCTCGGACACCCACGAGTTCGTCCGTCTCCCCGCCGACGCCGAGCGGCACGGCGGCCTGCCCGGACCGGAGCTCCTGCGCGCCGCCGACGAGCTGATGGCCCGCCGGCCGTTCGCCGCGGTGGTGGCGACGAGCGAGAGCACCATGCTCGCCGCCGGTTTCCTGCGCAGCCAGTACGGCCTGCCGGGACTCGACTACGCGCAGAGCCTGCTGGTCACGAACAAGTGGCGGATGCGCGGCAGGCTCAGCTCCGTGGTGCCTTCTCCCCGCGCCTGGCTGTCCGGGCGGTTCCTGGCCGACGGGCCGCGGGACGGGGCCGACGTCACCGAGGTGGTCGTCAAGCCGATCGCCTCCTCGGCATCACGCGACGTACGCCGGATGCCGGTCGGCCGGGCCCGCGACTGGCTCGCGGGCCAGGACGGCCTGTGGCTGGTCGAGGAGGCCGTCGCGGTCGAGCGTGAGTTCCACTGCGACGGTGCCTTCCACGCCGGCCGGGTCTCCTGGCTGGTGATCTCCGAGTACGACCGGCCGGCGTTGCAGACCGCCGGCACCTGGGGCACGTCGTTCCTGCGCCGCGACGACCCGCTGCGGCCCCGGCTGACCGAACTCACCCACCGGGTGATCGAGGAACTCGACGCCGGCGACGGCGTCTTCCACGTGGAGTTCCTGTACGACGGTGCCCGCCTGTCCTTCGGCGAGGTCGGCATGCGCCCGGCCGGTGCCGGCTGGGGGGAACTGCTGCGCGTCACGACCGGAGCGGACATCTGGGGCGCCTTCGTGGCCACGCAACTCGGCATGGACGGTCTCGGCTTCGCGCCGCTGCGCCCGGCGGCCGAGATCAGCGGGATGCTCTGGGCCCGCCCCAACCCCGACGGCAGCCTGCCGCTGCCCGCGGCGCAGGCCGGCCGGTTGCCCGGCGTCGTCCTCATCGGCGAGGGGAACCGGGCCCGGGGCGCCGATCCGACGAACTCCTGCGACTTCGAGTACCGCGCCTACTTCGAGGGACTGACCCCCGAGGGGGCCGACCGGCTGCGCGCCGCCGTCACGACCCAGAGCGGCGCCGGGCCGGTGACCACGGGAATCGGCACGGCCGGATGAAGCACGAGGCAACTTCGCGGTCGGCGCGCAGCGGCAGGTGGCTGCTCGCCTTCTTCTGCACGAGCAGTGTCGCCGAGACCCTCCAGGCGGTCACCATCATGTGGGCCTCCTACCGCCTGAGCCACAACGCGGTGGTGACCGGGGCGATGAACGCCGCGGCGTACCTGCCGGGCGTCGTCCTCGGACTGCTCGTCCGCAAGCGGGCCGATTCGGGGGACGCGGCCCACCGGCTGTCCGTGACGAACTGGGTGCTGTTCACCGGGTCCGCGCTGCTCACCCTGGTGTGGATGGCCGGCTCGCCGCCGGGGCCCGCCCTGGCCGCGTTCGCCGCCGTGCAGTGCAGCCTGAGCTTCGTGAAGACGATGAACAAGGCGCACGCGGGGCGGTTCATCCGCCAGGGGTACGCGGCGGCCGACGCCGTACGGCTGCGCCAGCGCTCCACCTCGTTGGCGCAGGCGGGCGGGGCGGTCGGCGGCGGAGCCGCGGGCGTGCTGCTGGGGTTCGGTGCGGTCGGCTGGTGCTTCGCCACCACGGCCCTGCTCTATCTGGCCGGACTCATGGCGGTGCGGCGCGCCGCACCGCCGTCGCCGCGCGGGGCCGAGGACCCGCCGGCGGCCGCGGCGCGGGAAGCCGGGCCGGTGGCGGCGCCGGGCCGGCGAGAGCGGGCGGGGAGCACGTCGGCCGGTTCGCGGGTCCTGCGCACGATCCTGCTGTACTCCTTCCCCAGCAGTGGCGCACTGCCCTTCATGTCCACCGTCGCCGTGCCGCTGGCGCAGACGGTCTCGCCCGGGTCCGGTGACTTCTACGCGGTGCTCAGCGTGGCCGGCATGAGCGGCGGGTTCCTCGCGGGCACCGCGCTGTCCAGCGGGCGGCTGTCGTCGGACCTCGTCCTGCGGACCGCGTTCCTCACCGGCGCCGCGTTGGCCGTCGGCATCGCCGTCACCCGCTGGCCGGCCGCCGTCGTCATGCTCTTCCTCGTGCTCAGCGCGGTCGTCACCACCCATGTGATGGTGATGCAGGTGCTGACCAACCAGGCGCCCCCCGAGGACCAGGTGGGCCGGTTCACGGTGGTGCGCAACGCCGTGGCGGGGGTCGCCAAGTGCGGTGCCGCACTCGTGGCCGGCTGGCTCGTCGAAGCACTCGGCCTCACCGCCGCCTGGATCGCGCTCGCCCTCGTGCTGGGCGCGGCCGGGTTCAGCTGGTGGGGCGTGGGACGGAGCAGGGAGATGGAGGAACTGGTCGGTGCGAACTAAGACCGCGTTCATCGACTACGTACGGCGCAAGCGCCTGGACCTGATCCGCGCGGACGCCCCGGCCGCCGCGGCCGGTGAGGCCCTGGCCCTGCTGGGTCTCGACGACGCCGCGCTGGACCGGTGGGCGGCGAGCGAGTCCGTCCTCGTGTCGCTGCCGCACGCCAGCCCCAATGTGTTCGACCCGCGCACGCGGGTCTGCTGGTACGCGGGGAGCGTCCAGCGACGGGGCCCGGACCCGGCCCACCACGTGCGCGTCGTCCTCACCCACATCAACTTCTCCGACCTCGGCTGGCGGCCCTACGCCTGGTGGTACCTGGGCGAGGACGGGAAGGTGCGCTGCCACCGCCAGTTCTCCCGGAACAAGAAGCGCAAGCACGTGATCGTCGCCGGCCGGCCGCCGATGGACGTCGTGCCCGAGGAGGCGTCCGCGACCGATCTCGAAGCGTCCCGCGCCGCCCGGTGGGGGGCGGACCTGGCCGTCTCCTACATGCTGCTCGGCGCGGTGGTCGAAAGGGCGGCCGGCATGGTGTCCGGGCGGACGGTGACGTATCTGCCGCTCTCCCTGCTCGTCTCCTTCGTGCGGGAACGGGCGGCCGGTCCGGCGTCCGACGGCGGCGAGGCGCTGCCCGCCTGGTGCCGTCTGCTCACCGAGCAGGCGCAGGGCCGGCGGGCGGGTCCCGACGGTGTGCTCGTGGAGTGCCCGGTGGGGCAGGCGACCGTGCTGGACAACTACAGCAACCTGGCGATGCTCGCGCTGCTGGGCGACTGCCACGTGCTGGGCGGCGCCAAGATGGCCGGCTACTGGCCGCATGTCGAACACCGCCTCGCCACCCTGCGACAGGCCGCCGCCGAGGACATGCGCGACCCGAGGATCGTGGTGGTCCCGGAGACCGATCTGCTGCGGTTCGCCGGCCCGTCACCGGCGGTCGCGGCGCAGCTGGAGCGCCACGGCGTGCCGTACAGCCAGGGGCTGGCGGTCGCCGAACACGGGGACTTCGCGCGGCGGATCGACCCGTTCGAGCGGGCCACCCTGGGCGCCGGGTGACCCGGCGACGCGGCGGAGCCGGTGGCGAAGGGCGTGGTGACGGGTCGGGGGGCGGGCGCCGCGGTCACCCCCGCGGCGATGTCGGACGGTGGTTACCTCGGGAGGGGAAGATGTCGCGTGATGTCGGTGGTGGCGGGCGGGTCCTGCTGCTCGGCGCGAAGCCGGACGAGTCCGTGGCGGCACTGGGGGAGCGGGGGGCACGGATCACCTGTGTCGCCACGCCCCGGCACGCGGCCTCGCTGTCGGGCCGCGGCCTGGTCGAGCGGATCGTGGTGGTCGAGGACCCGATGGACGCCGAGCAGGTCCTGCTGGGACTGGCCCGGGACGCCATCGCGCTCGGCGAGTTCGACGTGGTCACCAGCGCCCTTGAACACGGGCTGGTGGCGGCCGCGCTGATCGGCGCGTCCTGCGCGGCGCGTGCGCTGCCCCTGTCCGCCGCGGTGCTGTTGCGCGACAAGCAGGCCCAGAAGACGGCACTGCGCCGCGCCGGCGTGCCGTTGGCGCGGTCCGCGGTCTTCGTGCAGCCGGGAGAACTGGCGCAGGCCGTCGCCGAGGTGGGCGGACTGCCGGTCGTCGTCAAGCCGCCGTCGGGGGCGGGGGCCCAGGACACCAGGGCGCTGCGCCGTGCCGCCGACGTCGCCCGCTGGCAGCGGGAGCACGGCGCGGGTCCCTGGCTGTGCGAGGAGTTCGTGCCGGGCGACGAACTGCACATCGACGGTGCGGTCAGAGACGGCCAGGTGGTCGAGATCTGCGTGTCCCGGTACTTCAGGAATCAGATCACCGCGCTGGACGGCGCGCTCAACGGCTCGGTCGCGCTGCGGGCCGCGGCGGAGGAGGCGCGCTACACACGGGCCCGGCACCTGGTCCGGCAGACGGCCGACGCCCTGGGCTTCGCCGACGGGGTGTACCACCTGGAGGCCTTCGAGCAGGCGGACGGCACCCTCGTCTTCGGCGAGTGCGGCGGCCGTATCGCGGGCGGACGCATCGACCGGACCGTCCTGCTGACCACGGGCATCGATCTGCACCGGCACTGGGCGGCGGCGGTGCTGGGTGCCGCCCCGCCCGCACGAACCGATGGGCCCCCCGACGGCGCCCTGTTCGGCTGGGTGACCCTGAGCGCTCCGCCGGGAAGGGTGCTGTCCATGCCCTCGGTCGAGGACATCCGGGCCAGGTCCGGCGTGGTCGACGCGGAGCTGAAGCTCGCGGTGGGCTCGGTCATGACGAGCCCCCGGACCACCACCACCCGCGCCGGGCGCGCCGTGGTGCGGGGAACGAGCGTCGCGGACGTGGAGTCGACCGCGGCGGACGTCGCCGCCTGGTTCACGGCCGCCGCACGTTCCGCCGCCGCGTCCTGACGGTGGTCCCGGCGGCCGTCCCGTCCTCGGGAAGTCCCGGCGCGGGTCAGGAAGTCGAACCCTCCCGGACGGACGACGGGCCAGGAAACCCGAGTGCGTGACAGGTCGTACGGGCGCGGCCTTCCTCGTCGTTCCCCAGCCGGTGGGGGCCCCGCGCCGTGGCGACCGGGTGGGGGACAAGCCGCTCGGGTGGTCAGCCGGCGACGGTAAGGACGATCTTGCCGCGGGTGCGGCCGGACTCGACGCGGGCGTGGGCCGCGCCGGCCCGCTCCAGCGGGAAGGTTCCCTCCACCTCGACGGAGACCTCGCCCGCGTCGATCAGGCCCGCGATCGTGGTCAGCGCCACGCCGTCCGGCTCGACCAGGTACGCGGTGGCCCGCTTGCCGGCCTCCTCGGCGGCCCGGGTCAGTTCCGGGGAGACACCGGACGGGACGGCGACCAGCAGGCCGCCCGGGCGCAGCACCCTCAGTGAGCGTGTGCTGGTCAGGTCGTGGGCGTCGCCCACCAGGTCGATGACGACGTCGACGCCCTCGACGGCGTCCTCGAAGCGGGTGGTGGTGTAGTCGACGGTCTCGTCGGCACCGAGTTCCTTGAGCCACGGGTGGCGTGCGGCGCTCGCGGTGGCGATCACATGGGCGCCCAGGTGCCGGGCGAACTGGACCGCGAAGTGGCCCACGCCGCCTGCGGCGGCCGTGATCAGGACGCGCTGCCCGGCCCGGACGTGGGCGGTGTCGACCACGGTCTGCCAGGCGGTCAGCGCCGCCAGCGGCACGGCGGCCGCGTGCACATGGTCCAGGGTGGCCGGCTTGCGGGCCCACTGGCGGGCCGGTGCGGTCACGTACTCGGCGTAGCCGCCGGCGGCGCGCGGGAACCACGGCATGCCGTACACCTCGTCGCCCGGCCTCAGCGTGGTGACGCCGAAGCCGACCTCCTCGACGACCCCGGACACGTCCCAGCCGAGGATCAGCGGGAACGTCTGGAGCCCCGCCATGCCCTGACCCTCGCGGGTCTTCCAGTCCACCGGGTTGACGCCGGCCGCGTGCACCCGCACCAGCACCTCGGTCGGCAGCGGCTCGGGGCGGGCGACCTCCTCGACGGTCAGCACCTCCGGCCCGCCGAACTCGGTCTGGGTGACAGCCCGCATGGTGTGCTCGCTCATGTTCGCCTCGCTCATGTCCGTCTCACTCTCTTTCTCCTGCGGGGGCCGCGGCCCCCGCAGGAGAAAGAGTGGCGGGTGCGCGAGGAGACGAGTGAGTGGCCGGAGGGCCACCTGTCGTACCATTCCGGCCATGCCGCATCGTGTCGCCGTGCTCGCCCTCGACGGAGTCCTGCCGCTGGACCTGGGCATCCCCGCCCGGGTCTTCAACGAGGCCTGTGAACCGGACGGGACCCGTCTGTACTCCGTCGTCACCTGCTCCCTCGGCGGACGGCCGGTACGCACGCACGAGGACTACCGGCTCGTCGTCGACCACGACGAGTCGGCGCTGGAGACCGCGGACACCGTCGTGCTCGCCACGCAGGAGCCCACCGAGGACCTGCTCGCCACCGGCACGCTCCCCGGGGAACTCGCCGCGGCGCTGGACCGGATAGGGCCGCGGACCCGCATCGTCAGCCTGTGCACCTCGGCCTTCCTGCTCGCGGCGGCCGGTCTGCTGGACGGCCGGCGGGCCACCACGCACTGGGCGCTGTGCGACGCGCTGGCGCGGCTGTTCCCCGCGGTCGAGGTCGACCCGGACGTGCTCTTCGTCGACAACGGGCGCATCCTCACGTCCGCCGGCGGCGCGGCCGGCATCGACCTGTGCCTGCACCTGGTGCGACTGGACCACGGGGCGGCGGTGGCCTCGGCCGCCGCCCGGCGCTGCGTGGTGGCGCCGTGGCGCGAGGGCGGGCAGGCGCAGTTCATCGAGCACCCGGTACCGCGGGACACCGACCGGTCCACTTCGGCGACCCGGCAGTGGGCGCTGGGCCGGCTGGCCGAGCCGCTCACCCTGGAGGACATGGCCCGGCACGCGCACATGAGCGTGCGCACCTTCACCCGGCGGTTCCGGGCTGAGGTGGGCAGCAGCCCGCTGAAGTGGCTGGCGCAGCGACGGCTGGAGCACGCGCGCCTACTGCTGGAGACCACCGACCTGACCGTCGCACGGATCGCCACCACCTGCGGCTTCGGCGACCCCGTCGCCCTGCGCAAGCACTTCCACACGTACCTGGGCCTGTCACCGCTGGCCTACCGGCGCGCCCACCACGCACCGGAGCGCATGCCCGCGGCGTGACCACCCGGGCGGGCGCCACGGGAACGCCCGGCGCGGATCGGCCGCCGCGCCGGCACTCCGGGACGACGTGGTGCAGCCGGCCGGCTTCCTGAAGCGGCCGGTGAGCAGGCTGCGGCCGATCGGCCGGTGTCCGTCGCGTGGGACGCGTACGCAGCCGCTTTCAGCAAGCGGTTCCGGCCGACCGCCCGGATGATCCCGGGCGCGGTCGCGCCGGACGGGGAGGGCTGAGCCCGGGGAAGTGCCGGGCTGCCGCTGCCGGGGGCCGCGTCTCCTGCCGGGCCCGGGTTCGCCGCGCGGGTACACGGCGCCCGCCGACCCTCCGCCCCACCGGCCGACCGCACGGCCCGCCCCGCCTCGACCGTCGACCCGCCGCGGGCGGGCACTTTCCGGTGCGGCATACTCGCCCGATGGGTTCACGCACTTCCCCGGTCGGCCGGTCGATCACGATACGGAGGACCGTCGCGCGCGACGCCAGGCGGCTCACGCGGCTCGTGCGCGGCTCGGGCGCCTACCAGGGGCAGTACGCGTCCGCGGTCGCGGGCTACCGGGTCGGTCCCGACTACATCGAGGCCCACCGCAGTTTCGTGGCGGTCGACGGCGCGGAGGACGGCGGCCGGGTCCTCGGGTTCTACTCGCTCGTCCTCGCCCCGCCGGAGCTCGACCTGCTGTTCGTCGCGGACGAAGCGCAAGGGCGGGGTATCGGACGGATGCTCGTCGAGCACATGCGGTGCGAGGCCCGTGCCGCCGGGCTCGACCGGGTCAAGGTGGTGTCACACCTTCCCGCCGAGGACTTCTACCACCGCGTCGGTGCGGTGCGGACGGGGACCGCGCGCGCGACCCCGCCCGCCGTGCCGTGGGACCGCCCCGAATTCGAGTTCCGCATCCCTCCGCGGTGAGGCGGTCCGCCGGCTGGGTTCGGGCGGGGAGTTCAGCAGGGGAAGGTGCCGCTGTAGAGGGCGTGCCCGTACGAGGAGCTGCCGGGGCCGAAGCCGTAGACGCCGTCGTCGGTCCAGACCGCCTCGCGTGAGCCGTTCGCGCAGGTCGAGGCCGGCGCGATGGCGAACCCTTCCAGGTTGTCGGTGGGCATGACGGCCGGGTTCGTGTACGTCACGTCCGGGACGATCGCGCCGGTGGAGTCGACCTTCATGAAGGTGTGCGTCTCTCCGCAGGTGTTGTCACAGGTGGCGATGATGCGCTGGGTTCCGGCGTCGAACGTCACGTCCATCACGGAGGCCTTGCCGGTGGAGATCGTGCCGAACGTGGTGAACGTGCCGTCGGAGTTCAGGCCGTAGACGTGCAGCGTGCCGTCCCACTCCAGGCCGGCGAAGAACAGACCCGACCCGTGCAGCGGGTAGTTCGCCGGGTCGTAGGCGGCACCGGTGAGCGGATCCACCCAGCCGTTGGCGGTCAGCCAGCTGTCCGGCACGTAGCCGACGCCCTCGAAGCCCAGGTTGGCGTCGTCCTTGCTGCCGGTGTTCAGCTGTGGGAACTGGGCGGTCATGTCCCACTGGTGGAGCGGCGTGAGCGTCGAGCCGGCGGCGGACGGGTCGAACTCCATGATCGTGTCCTTGGGGACCGTGTTCTTGGCGTTGTCGCGCTCGGAGGTCACGTAGACGTGCCCGTTGCCGCCGACCGTCAGCCCCTCGGAGTCCGGCTCGCCGGAGCCGCCCAGGAAGCGGAGCTGCTTGCCGGTCGCGCTCCACGACGGGTCCGGGATCCACTTGCCGTTGCTCTTGACCAGCTTGAACAGCCAGTTCTTGTTCTTCGCCGCCCACAGCACCGACGGGTTCGACGGGTCGAACGCCAGGCCGCTCAGGTCCCGGCCTTCGGGGCCGGTGGACGTGGTGAAGGCGCAGACGTCGTCGGCGATCGTGACGTCCTTCCCGCCCGGCCAGGCCAGGGTGCCCGCCGGGGCGGAACCCGTGCCGGTGGGCGCCTCGGGGGCGCAGCCGCTGGTGAGCGAGCCGCCGCCGCCCAGCAGCCGTCCGGTGTCACCACCGTCGCCGCCGCTGCCTGCGCTGCCGCCCGAGCAGGAGTTGGCGCCCCCGAACGTCGCGGTGGTGGAGGTCCGGAACCAGCCGGTGCCGTTGGCGCAGCGCTCGCTCGACGGCTTGGCGCCACCGGTCGCCCAGGTCACCGAGTCGATCGTGTCGCCGTTGCCGTCGACGAGGAAGAGCGAGTCGCTGTCGCCGAGGCCGAGGGCGGAGTCGAAGGTGACGTAGCCGCCGGCGGGGATGCTGGTCGCGCTCGGCGAGGAGGACGAGAGGGCGGCGGGGGAGTGGGAGGTGTCCCCGTCGACGTACTTCCACGACCCGACGGCGACCGCGCTGGTGCCGCCGTTGTACAGCTCCACGGTGTCCGCGTCGCCGGAGGTGACCTCGTTGATCCGCACCCGGCTCGCCGCCGGGACCGAGGCGGGGCAGCCGGGGGCGTTCGGGGCGCCGAACGTGGTCGCCGCGGTCGTGGTGACCCACGCGCCGGTCCCGTCGCCGCCGCAGCGCGCCATCGCCGGCTTGGCCTTGCCGGTGGCCCACTCGACGCGGTCGACCACCGTGCCGCCGGCCGTGTAGATCACCAGCTTGTCCGCATCGCCCAGCCCCTTGGGCGAGTCGAAGGTGACGAAGCCGCCGGCCGGGATCGTGCCGGAGGACGGGCTGAACGACTGCGGCGAGAAGCTGTCGTCGGACACCTTCCAGCCGCTGATGCTCACCGCGGTCGAGCCGGCGTTGAACAGCTCGACCGTGTCGTTGTTCGACGAGGTGACCTCGTTGATCCGGACGTTCTGGTAGTCGGCCGGGTCCGCCGCGGCCGCGGGCTGGGCGGCGAGCACCCCTGTGACGAGCAGTCCTGAGAGCGTCAGAGCCGCGGCGCATACGGAGGCGACGCCGGCACGCGAGTGTGAGGTAGGCACGAGGCGCGACTCTCGCGACACGCTCTTGAGACAGCGTGAACTCCAGCCGAACTCCGCCTGCTGGCTACCGGAACGCCAGGCGCGACCCGACACCGGCACACGAGCCGGCGGTCCGCGCGGTGGGCGCGGCGTGGGCCTGTAGCGCTCATTCCTCCTCGGAGGAGTCGGACATCGCCTCCAACGTGGCTCGCGTCGGCGACGACAGCCGGGGTTCCCCTCGGAACGCCCCCGCGCCACCTGGCTTCGCCATCGGGAAGTTCGCGCAGAACTCCTCCACGGAGTAGTTCCCGTCGTTGTTCCTCAGGGCCGCGCGCAACGCCTTGCCGGCTCCGGGGTACCGGAGTTCCTCGGCGTTGTGCGCCATGCCGTACAGCACGGCGGCGGCACGTCGGGCTTCGCTGTCCTGCTGGAAGAGGCGCGCGTTCTCGGGAGTCAGCGAGCCCGCTCCCACCGCGTCCGCGAGGGCCACCCGCTGTGCGGGACTCAGGCGCGGCAGGAGGTGGGCGTACTTCTCCCACTCCCGACCCTGCGTGCCGGGGTAGTCGTCCTTCCTGCTCTTGACGACGGCCCCCAGGTCGCCCTCGTATCCCTGGTTCAGGGAGACCGCTCCGAACGGCGTCACCGGTTTGCTCCCGATGAGGTCGCCCTTCGCCGGAACTCCGCGCCTGGTACGGCGCTCGTTGGCGCGCTTGAGGCGGGACGCGCCGTCCATGGGCTTCTCGACGGCCTCTTCGGCGGGTCCTCCTCCGTCCCGGTGCCGCGAGGCGCGAAACGCAGGGCCTCTTCGAGCGCGAACTCGAAATCCATCTCGTCGTCGGAGGCGTCGAGGTCCCTGTCGTTCATCAGTTCATCGAATTCATCGTCCTTCATCCGCTGGATCGTGGTGGACGACGCGAGGGGTGTGCCGGCGATCCGCTGGATCGGGGCGTGATCCGCCAGCACCCGGCGGGCGTTCGCCTCGGCTTCCCGCTCGAACGGATCGGAAGGGTCGGAGATCCGCAGGCCGCCGCCGTTGTCGGTGCCGGCGACGGGGCCCTGCCGCTGCTGGATGACGTGGGTGAGCTCGTGGGCCAGCGTGTGTGCGTCGCCACCGCCCTCGCCGATGACGATGTGCTGCCCGGAGGTGTAGGCGCGGGCACCGACCTCGGCGGCGGAGGCGCGCGCCGCGGCGTCGTCGTGGACGCGGACACCGGAGAAGTCGGCCCCCATCCGGGGCTCCAACTCGGCCCGGACGGCCGGATCCAGGGGTCGTCCCGGAGTGTTCAGCACGTCGTGCACGCGTGAGCGCTGCACCACCGGTGACGGCTGCCCGTCACGGGAGTCCGGCCGGCCGCCCGAGCGGGCGCGCTGTTCTTCGAGCATGCGGCAGACGGCGGCGTTCCCGACGGAGCGCTGAAGGGCCGACACCGCCGCGGGGCTCATGGCGGAGAGCGCACCGCCGGGCAGGACGGCCGCGGTGGTGGACGGCCGCCGCGCGTTCCCGGGAGCGGAACGGAGCGTCTCGTCGCCGGTCTGCTGAGCGGTCCGCTGAGCGCGCATGGCATCCTCCGGTGACCTTGAAGTACCGGGCGTCCACTTTCGTGCCCGGCCGGACCTGCGTACAGGGCCGGGCGGACCGAAGCGAGGGCATGAACCGTTGCCCGAACGGACACCCCCGGCACGGCGCGCCTCCTTGGGCGGGGCTTCGACACCCGCGGCCCACTGTCCCGGCTCCGGCGGCAGGGCGGAGGGCCGCCCCCCGAAAACGTCCCGGACGGCTCCGGATAGGGTGATGGCATGTACACACGGGGGCGCACGCTCAAGGTCACGGCGGTGTCGGCGATGGTCGTGCTGGCCCTGACCGGGTTCTCGTCGGGTCATGGCCACAGGAGCCACGGTGGTGGCGGTTGCAGCAGCTCCCACCAGGACCACGACGGTTCGTCGACGGCGCGGGGCAGCGGCTCGTCCGGCAGTGACCCGGACGACTCAGCGACGAGTACGAGTACGGGCGGCGGGTCGCGCCGGTCACGGCCCACCCGCACTCCCGCCCCCACCCCCACGGCGTCCTCCTCCCACGCCGCCGCCCGGCCCCTCGAGGACGGCACCGCGGTGCTCGTGCACTGCGCGAGCACCGCGGACCCGTACGCGACCGTCGAGGTCAGGAACCCGAACGGACGCGAGGGGGTCTTCATGGTGAAGATGAGCTTCAAGGACGCGCGGGGCTTCGCCGTCGCCGACACGGGCAACGAGGTGTCGGTGCCCGCGAGGGGCAGGGCGACCCTCCGGGTGTCCGCGGTGAGCACGGGGCGCGTGGAGGAGATCGCGCACTGCGAGGTCGATCCCAGAGCCGTCGCCGACCGCTGACGGATTCGCCCGCGACGGCGCGCCGCCCTCCCGGTGTTCCCCGGCGGGCGGCGCGCCGCATGGAGCGGAGAGGGCAGGATTCGAACCTGCGTGGACCCCTGAAGGGATCCGACCCCGAGGCGTGCTCGCCGGTCCCCGATCAACCACCCCGGGCACCTCTCCTCGCTCCCGGCCCCGCTGGTTCCGGGGGCCGTTCACGTGAAAGAGAATCGCATGGGCCCCTGACACGGGGCTGACACGTCAGCACACCGGGGACCGGCACGTCACCGGGCCTCGGTCTCGCGCTTCCGCAGCCGTCACCCCGCGCGGCCCGGCGACCCCGGACGACCGGCCCTCAACGGGCCGTCCAGCCCCCGTCCAGAGGGATCGAGCCGCCGGTGATGTGGCCGCTGCGCGCCGTGCACAGCCACAGGGCCGCCTCGGCGACCTCCTCCGGCTCGATCAGGCGCTTGATCGCCGTGCGGTCCAGGAACACCCGGTCCAGCACCTCCGCCTCGGAGATGCCGTGGGCGCGCGCCTGGTCGGCGACCTGCTCCTCGACCAGCGCCGTGCGGACATAGCCGGGGTTGACGCAGTTGCTGGTGACGCCGTGCGCCGCGCCCTCCAGCGCGACCACCTTGCTCAGGCCCTCCAGTGCGTGCTTGGCCGCGACGTACGCCGACTTGTAGGCGCTGGCCCGGAGCCCGTGCACGGAGGAGATGTTGACGACCCTGCCCCACTCCCGCGCGTACATATGGGGCAGCGTGCGGCGCAGGATGCGGAACGGCGCCTCCACCATGACGCGTTGGATCAGCGCGAAGCGCTCGGGCGGAAACTCGTGCACGGGGGCGACGTGCTGCAGGCCCGCGTTGTTGACCACGATGTCGGCGTCGTCCGGCAGCGCGTCCACGGCGTCGGCCTGCGAGAGGTCCGCCACGACGGCGATGCCGCCGATCACCCGGGCCACCTCCTTGGCGGCCTCGGCGGCCCGGTCCACCACGTAGACCTCGGCACCGGCCGCGGCGAAGCCCTCGGCACAGGCCCGGCCGATCCCGGCGGCCGCACCGGTGACCAGAACCTTGCGGCCGGTGAGGAACCGGGCCGGGGCCGGAGCGGACGCGGCGGCGTCACCGGGCCCGGGATGCTGGGACGAGCCCTCGTCGGAGCTCTTGGTGCTGTCCATGGCCGACAACCGTAGGGACGAACCAGGACGCGAGGCACGTCGGTCGCCGACATATTTTCGACGGACGAGATGGGGCCCGCCACCATGTGCCGACGGCCGGCGGGCGCCCTGGGCCATGGCCCGTCCGCGGCGCCCGGCGGGCGCGGGCACCCCGGTCCGCGCCCGCCGCCGCAGGCACAGCGCCACCGCGGACACCATGGGGGGACGAGCCACGCCGGGCACCGCGGTCCTGGCTGTCCCTCACATGTCGCGCCGGACCGGCCGGTCGTACGGTCCGCTTCCAGCAAGCCGGTACGACGGCGGGCCGCACGCGGCCGGGTGCCGCGACGACCGGCGCAGCGGGCGCGGGGCGGAGCCGGGCGGGGTGGGACCGCCGGGCGGCGCGCCGGGCCCGCGCTCCCCTCCCACCCCACCACTCATCGGAGTCGCACCATGCTTCACTCCACCTGGCGTGGATTCGTCCGGCGCACCGCACTCGCCGCCGCGCTGGCCGCCTGCGCGGCGGGCCTGACCGTCGCGGGCCCCCTCGCGTCGAGCGCGGCGGCCGCCGGCACCCTCACACAGGTCGGCAACTTCGGCTCGAACCCCGGCAACCTGGCGATGTACGAGTACGCCCCGGCCGACCTGCCCGCCCACGCGCCGCTGGTGGTGGCCCTGCACGGCTGCACCCAGTCGGCGAGCGACTACCACGCGCACTCCGGCTGGCAGAAGTTCGCGGACCAGTGGGGCTTCGCCGTGGTCTACCCGCAGACCAGCTCGGCCAACAACAGCCTGTCCTGCTTCAACTGGTTCGACTCGACCAAGGACACCCGCGGCAGGGGCGAGGCGGCCTCGGTGATGCAGATGGTCGACACCGCCGTGGCGCAGTACGGCTCGGACCGCGGCCGTGTCTTCGTCACCGGCCTGTCCGCCGGCGGCGGCATGGCCGCGGACCTGCTCGCCGACTACCCGGACGTGTTCGCCGGCGGCTCCGTCGACTCCGGCCTGCCGGCGCAGTGCGCCACCACGCTGACCGCCGCCTCCGGCTGCCAGTCCGGCAGCCAGAACCTCACCCCGAAGCAGTGGGGCGACAAGGTCCGCGACTCCTATCCGGGTTACTCGGGGCCGTGGCCGCGGGTCGCCATCTGGCAGGGGACGTCCGACACCACCGTCAACCAGGTCAACGGCACCGAACTGCGCGACCAGTGGACCGACGTCCGGGGCATCGGCCAGACCGCCTCCAGCACCCGGAGCCTGACCGGCGGCACCACCGAGAGCCTCTACGACGACAACACCGGCAAGCCCGCTGTCGCCCTGTTCTCGGTCTCCGGCATGACGCACGGCCTCGCCGTGAACCCCGGTTCGGGCGCCGACCAGTGCGGCAGCACGGGGTCGTACTACCTGAACTACATCTGCTCCAGCTACCACACCGCGCTGTTCTGGGGCCTGGACGGCAGCGGCGGCCAGGGCGGCACCGGTTCCCTGCCCGCGCCGTCCGGCCTCACCGTGACCGGCACGACCGACACGGCAGCCTCGTTGTCCTGGAACCCGGTCAGCGGCGCCGCCTCCTACGCCGTCTACCGCGACGGGACCAAGACCGGCTCCGTGACGGGGACCTCCTACACCGACACCGGTCTGTCCGCCGGCACCTCCCACACCTACACCGTCGCCGCCGTCGACTCCTCCGGAGCCGTCGGCGCGACATCGGCGCCGGTGACGGCGACGACCACGGGCGCCGCGCCCAAGTGCTACACCACCGACAACTACCACCAGGTCCAGGCCGGACGCGCCCACCAGAGCCTCGGCTACACCTACGCCAACGGCTCCAACGACAACATGGGCCTCTACACCCTCGCCGTCACCCACACACTGAAGGAGACGTCCCCCGGCTACTTCGTCGTCGCGGACTCGGGCTGCTGACGGCGGAGGCCGTCACGGTGCCGGCCCGGTGACCACCGGCCACCGGGCCCAAGCCCCTCGGCGCGCGACCGCGCCCCCTTCAAGATCATCCGAATTGCGCCGTATTCCGGGCCGTGTGCTACGGCAACATGTCGACCTCATGGCGGCGCCGGGCAAAACCTGGTGTTCCGGCGAGGTGCGGACCAGGCTGACGTGTACATCCCCATATCACCTTCCGTACCCCCAGAAAGCTTCACCCGCATGCATTCCACCTGTCTCCCCGGTGCTCCCGAGGCGCACGTCCCGTGTGCGGGGAGGAGGTGCCGCGCGTGGTGCGCTATGTGACACGCAAGGCGGCCGGCTGGCTCCTGATGATCGTCGTCGCGACGAACGCCACCTATTTCCTGGCGAGTTGGTTCCTGGACCCGCGGTCGAACTTCAAGGAGCTGCGGCCCGTCCGCAGCGAGGCGCAGATCGACCGGGCCCTCGCGCCGTACAACCTCGACCCCCGGGTGCCGTTGGTGCACCGCTGGTGGGACTGGCTGACCTCGGTGGTCCTGCGCTTCGACTGGGGGAAGTCCCCGACCGGCGTCTCCGTCAACGGAGAGGTGGGCTACCGGGCCCTGGTCAGCGCCGAGTTGGTCGTCATCGCGACCGTGCTGTCCGTCGTGATCGGTGTCGCGCTCGGCGTCTACACCGCCGCACGGCAGTACGGCTGGGCCGACCGGGTGGCCCAGGCCGTGTCCATCGTGGTGTTCAACATCCCCGCCTCCGTGGCCGCCCTTGCCGTGGTCTTCGTCGCCATCTGGCTGAACCAGCACACCGGGCTGCACTTCTTCTACGTCGCCGGGGAGAACTCACCCGGCGTCGAAGGGCTGCTCCCCACGATCGGGGACCGGCTGCGGCACCTGGTCCTGCCAACCCTGGCGCTCACGCTGATGGGCTACGTCGGCTACCACCTGACGCAGCGTTCACTGCTGCTCGACACGCTCCACGCCGACTTCGTGCGCACCGCCCGCGCCACCGGGCTCACCCGGGGCCAGGCCATCCGCAGGCACGCCCTGAGGGCCGCGCTCATCCCGACGGCGGCTTCCGTGGCGTTCAGCGTCCCGGCCGTCTTCACCGGAGCCGTCATCACGGAGACGATCTTCGGCTGGAACGGCATGGGCCGCTACTTCGTCCAGACCATCAGCAAGAACGACGTGCACGGCGTCGTCGCGACCGCCGCCTTCGCCGCGGCACTCACCGCGATCGGCGCGATCCTCGCGGACATCGCCACCGTCTTCCTCGACCCGAGGGTGCGGGTGAGCTGACGTGACCACCGACGCGACGACCACCCCCTCCGCCCGCCCCACCGGGGAGCAGGCCCCCGAAGCCGCGGCCACCCCGCCGCAGCGCGCGCACCTCGGTCTCGGCCGCCTCTACCTGCGGCGCTTCCTGCGCAACCGCCTCGCCGTCGTCGGAGTGGTGATCTTCCTGCTGCTGGTGCTCTTCGCAGCGTTCGGCAACCGGTTCACCTCCTACGCGTACACCGACGCCGACTTCACCGCGCTCACCCAGCCGCCGAGCGGCCTCCACTGGTTCGGCACCAACCAGGGGGGCAACGACATCTACGCCTGCGCCGTGCACGGGCTCCAGCGCTCCCTGGTGATCGCCGTGAGCGTGTCCGTGCTGACGATCGTGCTGGCCGCGATCATCGGCTCCGGCGCCGCGTACTTCGGGGGCCGGGTCGAGCGGATGACCCTCGCCGTCATCCACTTCCTCCTGATCGTCCCCTCGTTCCTCATCCTCGCCCTGGTCTCCCACCGGCTGGCCGGCGACTGGCGCGTGCTGATCGTCGTGCTGACCGTGTTCGGCTGGATGTCCACGGCCCGGGTGATCTGGTCGGTGTCGACCTCACTGCGCGAACGGGACTACGTGCGGGCGGCCGAGTTCATGGGCGTCGGCCCGCTGCGCATCATCCTGCGCCACATCATCCCCAACCTCGGCTCCCTGCTGATCGTCAACCTGACCCTCGGCGTCGTCGCGACCGTGCTCAGCGAAACCGCCTTGTCCTTCCTGGGGTTCGGCGTCCAGACCCCGGACGTCTCCCTCGGCACCATGCTCGCGGACGGTGCGGGCACCATCACCAGCGCCCCCTGGCTCTTCGCCTTCCCCGCGGGGCTGGTCGTGCTGCTCACCGTGTCGATGACCTTCATCGGCGACGGCCTGCGCGACGCCCTCGACCCCACGTCGGTGACCGGCTCGGCAGGAGGCCGACGATGACCCTCGCGACCCCGCTGCCCGCCCGGGCCCCGTCCACCGGCACGGACCCCGTCCTCTCCGTGCGGGACCTGCGGATCTCCTTCCCCTCCGAGGCGGGCACCGTCGAGGCGGTGCGCGGCGTCGGCTTCGACCTGCTGCCCGGCCGTACCCTCTGCGTCGTCGGCGAGTCCGGCTCGGGCAAGTCGGCCACCGCGATGGGCATCATGGGCCTGCTGCCCCCGACCGCCGACGTGCGCGGCCGGGTGCTGCTCAACGGCGAGGACCTCATCGGCCTCGACGACCGGGCGCTGTCGAAGATCCGCGGCAACTCCATCGGCATGGTCTTCCAGGACCCCCTGTCCGCCCTCACCCCGATCTTCTCCGTGGGCAGACAGCTTGCCGACGCCCTGCGGGTCCACCAGGACCTCACCAAGCGGGCGGCCTGGGAGCAGGCCGTGCAACTGCTCGACCTCGTCGGCATCCCAGACCCGCGCGGCCGGGCCGCGTCCTTCCCGCACGAGTTCTCCGGCGGGATGCGCCAGCGGGTGGTCATCGCCATGGCCATCGCCAACCGGCCGTCCGTGCTCGTCGCCGACGAGCCCACCACCGCGCTCGACGTCACCGTGCAGGCCCAGATCCTGGACGTGCTGCGGCTGGCGCAGCGGGAGACCGGTGCCGCCCTCCTGCTGATCACGCACGACCTCGGGGTCGTCGCGGGCCACGCGGACGACGTCGCCGTCATGTACGCGGGCCGGTTCGTGGAACGGGCGGGCGCCGTCGAACTCTTCCGCCGCCCGACGATGCCGTACACCGCGCGGCTGCTGGCCGCCGTGCCGACCGTGGACAGCGGCGTCCGCCGGCCCCTGGTCCCGATCGGCGGGGAGCCACCCGCCCTGGTGGGCCTCCCGGACGGGTGCCCCTTCGCGCCCCGCTGCGCCGTCGCCCTCGACGCGTGCCGCTCCGGCGAACCGGAGTTGCGCCACGTCACCGGACACGGGGACGTGGCCTGCCTGCGCGCCGCCGAGATCGCCGAGGGATCGCTGGACCCGACGGGCGATGCCGCGCCCGCCGACCCGCCGGCACCCTCGGGGCGGGCCGGGGCCGGCGAGGTGGTGCTCCGTGTCGAGGACCTCGTGAAGACGTTCCCGGTGACCAAGGGAGCCCTCCTCAAGCGCCGGATCGGTACGCTGCACGCCGTCAACCGGGTCGGCTTCGAACTGCGCGCCGGGGAGACGCTCGGCCTGGTGGGGGAGTCCGGCAGCGGCAAGACGACGACCCTGCTGGAGATCCTGCGGCTGCGCCGGCCCGAGGGCGGCCGGATCGAGATCTCCGGCACCGACGTCGGCACGGTCGCGTCCGGGCCGCGCGCCCGGCAGCTGCGGCAGGACGTCCAGATCGTCATGCAGGACCCGCTGGGGGCGCTGGACCCCCGGATGCCCGTCTTCCACTCGCTGGCCGAACCGCTGCGGGCGGCCGGACGCGACCGCGAGTCGATCCGCGCCCGGGTCCGCGAACTGCTGGCCCTGGTAGGGCTGGACGACTCGGTCGGCGACCGCTTCCCGGCCCAGCTCTCCGGCGGCCAGCGCCAACGGGTCGGGATCGCCCGTGCGTTGGCCACGGAACCCAGGCTGCTCGCGCTCGACGAGCCGCTCTCCGCCCTGGACGTGTCGGTGCAGGCCGGGGTGATCAACCTGCTGGCCCGGCTCAAGCGGGAACTCGGGCTCGCCTACCTCGTGGTGGCCCACGACCTGGCCGTGATCCGGTACATCTCCGACCGCATCGCGGTGATGTACCTGGGGCACATCGTCGAGACCGGGGACACCGAGGCGATCTTCTCCGACCCCAGGCACCCCTACACCCGTGCACTGCTGTCGGCGATCCCGATACCCGACCCGGAGCGCGAACGCACCCGTGAACGCGTCGTGCTGGAGGGGGAACAGCCGAACGCCACGCGGCTGCCCGCCGGTTGTGTCTTCGCCGACCGCTGCCCGCTGTACCGCGCCGCCGACGACGAACTGCGGCACCGCTGCCGCACCCAGCCACCCGTGCCGACCCCCGCGGCCGGACACCCCGGCCACCAGTACGCCTGCCACGGCGTCTGACCGCCCCGGCCGCCGGTACGCCCGCCACGGGCCCCGGACCCCGGCCCGGCGACGTTGTCCCTCACCGACCTCTAAGGAAGCCCCCGCCATGCGCACGAGACTGGCCCTGCCCGTCGCCCTGATCGCCGCCGTCTCCGTCGCCGCCACCGCGTGCCAGTCCTCCTCGGGGAAGGACTCCGCGCGGTCGGACGCGAAGAACGCCCCCGCGGCCGCGCCGTCCGCCGCCGACTACAACCCCACGCCGTACGACCGGATCAAGGACGGGGGCACCTACACCACGGTCGGCACCTTCGACGACCAGGGCAACCCGTTCAACGTCAACTCCACGCTGACCGCGGCCCGCGTCTGGGCCTGGTACAACGCCGACGCGATCACCTACTCGCCGACCGGCGACGTGCAGTACAACCCGGACTACTTCAGCGACGTCAAGGTCGCCGTGGTGGGCGGCAACCAGCGAGTCACGCTGACCATCAACCCCAAGGCCGTCTTCAACGACGGCACACCCATCGACTGGACCGCGATCAGGGCCACCTGGAAGGCCAACAACGGTTCCGACAAGGCGTACGCCGCCTCCTCGACGGACGGCTACGACCAGATCACCTCGGTGACGAAGGGCGAGAACGCCAAGCAGGCCGTGATCACCTTCCACGGAGTGAACCCCTCCTGGTCGAGCCTTTTCACCACCTTCCTGCACCCCAAGGCCGCGACGGTCGCGAACTTCAACGACGCCTACGTCAAGAAGGCCCACCCCGAGTGGGGCGCGGGGCCGTACACCGTCGGCAAGTGGGACACCCACTCCGGCGACATCACGTTCGTCCGCAACCCGAAGTGGTGGGGCCGCAAGGGCAAGCTCGACAAGCGGGTCTACGTCAACCTGGAATCGACCGCCGCGATCAACGCCTTCAAGAACGGGCAGATCGACTACGTCTCCGCGACCGACGCCGAGAGCCTGAAGCAGATCAAGGGACTTCAGGGCACGGAGATCCGCAGCGGCGGAAGCCCCTTCGAGTACTCGCTCTACTTCAACACCAAGTCCTCCGTCATCGCCGACAAGGCCGTGCGCAAGGCCATCGAGGAGAGCGTCGACCGCACGCAGATCGCGAAGATCCGCTTCCAGGGCCTGGACTACAAGGAGCCGCTGCCCGGTTCCGCCATCCTCTACAGCTTCCAGAAGGGCTACCAGGACAACGTCTCCGCCGTGCTGAAGTACGCGCCGCAGGAGGCCGGGAAGGAACTGGACGCGGCGGGCTGGAAGCCCGGGAGCGACGGCGTACGCGTCAAGAACGGCAAGAAGCTCGAAGTCGGCTACACGCTCCTCGGCGACGACCCGCTGGACAAGGCGACCGCCGGCGCCCTCGCGGCGATGCTGAAGCCGGTGGGCATCCGCCTCGACATCAGAAAGGCCGACGAGGCGGACTTCTCCAAGATCCTCAGCGACCGCAAGTTCGACCTGTTCCTGTCGGGCAACCGCTCGATGGACCCGTTCGGCGCCCGCTACCTGTGCGACTTCTACTGCTCCGACCGCGACTCCAACATCACGGGCGCGGGCTCGCCCGCGCTGGACCGGGAGATCCGCGCCACCGGCGAGATCGCCGACCTCGGCAAGCAGGCCGCGGCGGCCAACGAGGTCGAACGGAAGGCGCTGCGGGAGTACGCCTTCCTCCCGCTGTTCAGCGGCCCCTCGACCTACGGGGTGAAGAAGGGCCTGGCCAACGTCGGCGCGACCATCTTCTACAACCCGCTCCCGGAGACGGTCGGCTGGGAGAAGTGACCGCCCCGGGCGGGGGGACGGCGGCCGGCCGCCGTCCCCCCGCCCGGCCCGCTCCGGGGAGCGCCTTTCGCGGCGAACCCGCTCAGGACCCGCCGCGCTCGCGGGGGATGCGCAGACCCGCCTCGATCGCCACCGGCAGCCGGTTCTCGGCCGGCGGCAGCGGGCAGGTGGCCAGGTCCGTGTAGGCGCACGGCAGGTTCGCGGCGCGGTTGAAGTCCAGGACGACCGTGCCGTCGGCGGCGGGTGGCCCGACGGTCAGGACCCGGTTGGCGGCGTAGGTGGTGACCCCGGAGGTCGCGTCGGTGAACAGCACCATCAGCCGGCCGGCGTGACCGGGGAACGCGGTCAGGGAGAGCCGTTGCCCGAGCAGGTCGAACTCGATCCTGCCCGGGGCGTCATAGACGTGTTCCAGGCCCTCGACGGCCGCGCCCACGGTGGTCGGCCGCGGCTCGTCGAAGGGGACGTAGCGGCCCGTCACGGCCCAGCGCGGGTCGGGGGCGTAGGCGGGCGTCCCCGTGAAGGCCGTACGCAGCGGCGCGTCCGGGTGCCGGGGGCGCACGATGTCATGGCCGCCCCGCCTGGCGACCTCGATGACCGCGTCCCCCCAGACCGCGTCGACGCCGCCGCGCTCGGCGAGCACGCCGAAGCGGTGTTCACCCCTTACCGGCGTTCCGCCGACGACGATTTCCTCCCCCTCGTCGAGGCGCACCACCACCCCGTCGGGACCGGTGTGCCACGCGCCGGGCGCGTCGGGGAAGCGCCGCGGTGTCCCGTCGAGCCAGTGCAGGTCGGTGATGGCCAGGAACCCGTGCGGGTCGGCGATCCTGGCTTCCTGGGCGCGGTACCACTCCAGCCAGTTCTCGGTGAACTCCCGGAGGTCCGTCGCGGTGGCCTCGGTGGTCATCGGTTCTCCTTCGTCACGCGAGGCCCGGCCTCGCACGGGGGGACGGGGCATCCGGCCGGGCCGGTGCCGACGGGCCGGCTCATCCGGCCAGTTCGCCGAGGAGCGCCCAGGTGCGGCGGCGGTCCGCGTCTCCGGCGATCTCGGTCCCGGTGAACACGACCTCGGTGGCCCCGGCGTCGCGGTAGCGCCGCACCTCGGCCTCGACGGCCTTCTCGTCGCCGATCACGGCGAGGTCGGCGGCGCGGCGGCCACCGGAGAGTTCGATGACCCGTGCGTAGGACGGGATCTGTTCGTAGAACGCGAGGGTCTCGGTGGCCTTCGCCCGCACCGCGTCCACGTCGTCCGTGACCACGCCGGGCACCAGGGCCACGATCCGGGGCGCGGGACGGCCGGCGGCCTGCGCCGCCGCGGTCAGGGCGGGGACGATGTGTTCCGCCAGGGCACGCGGGCCCGCCAGGTACGGCAGGATTCCGTCCGCCAGCTCGCCGCTGACCCGCAGTGCCTGCGGCCCCATGGCGGCGACCAGCAGGGGGACCCCGCCCTCGGCGCCCGGTACACGCGCCGGCACCGGGGTGGCGGCGGTGAGCAGCTCACCGTGGAAGTCGGCCGTTCCGGTCTCGGTCAACTGCCTGAGCGCGACGAGGAACTCGCGGAGGCGGGCGATGGGGCGCTCGAAGGGGAGGCCGAAGCCGGTCTCCGTCAGCAGCTTGGTGCCCAGAGCCAGCCCGAGGTGGTAGCGGCCGTGCGTCGCGGCCTGGGCGGTCTGGGCCTGGCTGGAGACCAGCAGCGGGTGCCGGCCGAAGACGGGGATCGCGGAGGTGCCCACGTGCAGTCCGGGTACCGCGCGTCCGACGAGCGCGGCGAGCTGGGGCGAGTCCGCGCCGAAGGTCTGGCCGAACCAGGCCGACCGCAGACCGGCGGCCGCGGCCTCCTGGGCCAGCTGCACGGTGGCGTCGACCTGGTTCTGCGCCTGGGACGCGTCGAGTGCTACTCCAACAGTCATGACAGTCAGAACGGGCGCCCTTCGGGGCGGCATTCCGGATCGTGTGTGACAGCTTCTTGTCAGTCGTGTGTACGGGCGCCCGCCTCGCCCGTACGGCACTCAGGGTGACGGCGTCACCGGGTCGCTGCCGAACCGCCCCGTCGCTCGGTGCTCCAGTAGAGGAGCGCCGCGAGCGCGAGGGCGGCGCCGAGGACGGTCAGGGCGGTCCAGCCCCCGGCGTGGTAGACGGCGGAGCCGGCCTGGGAACCGGCGGCGCCGCCGGCGAAGAACATGGCGATGAAGGCGCTGTTGAGACGGGCGCGGGCGGCGGGGTCCAGCTGGTACACGGTGTGCTGGCCGAGGATGAGGCTGGTCTGGACGGCCATGTCGACGAGGATCGCGGCCAGGGCGAGCAGGATGACGCTTTGCCCGCCGAACCCGGCGAGCGCGAACGCCAGGGCGGCCACCACGAAGGCGATGCCGGTCACCGGGCGGACGAGCCCCCGGTCGGCCCAGTGCCCGGCGAACGGCGCGACGGCCGCGCCGGCCGCGCCGACGAGCGCGAAGAGACCCACGCCGATCGACGAGTAGTGGAAGCGGGGGCCGGTCAGGACGAAGGAGACGGTGGTCCAGAACGCGCTGAACGCGCCGAACATGGCCGCCTGGTAGAGACCGCGGCGCACCAGCGCCGGGTGCGTGCGCACCATCCGGAAGGTGGAGCGCAGCACCTCGTGGTACGGGAGGGTGGTGGTGGGCGCGTGCCGCGGCAGGGCCGTGCGCAGGGCGACGCCGAGCACCGCCATCAGGACGGCGGACCCGAGGAAGACGACGCGCCAGCCCGCGAGGTCGGAGACCAGACTGCTCAGCGTGCGGGAGAGCAGGATGCCGGTGAGCAGGCCGCTCATCACCCGGCCGACGATGCGGCCCCGGGCGTGGTCGGGCGCGAGACTCGCGGCGAAGGGCACCAGTATCTGCGCGACGACCGAGGTGGCGCCGCTGACCAGCGACGCGATCAGCAGCATGGGGAAGTTGACGGCCAGACCCGCCGCCAGCAGGGAGAGGGTGGTGACCGCCAGCATCACTGCGATCAGGTTGCGCTTCTCCAGCCGGTCGCCGAGCGGGACGAGGAAGAGCATGCCGATCACGTAGCCGACCTGGGTGAGCGTGATCAAGGTGCCGGCCGCGGCCGTTCCGGTGTGGAACACGTCGCTCAGCGTGGACAGCAGGGGCTGGGCGTAGTAGAGGTTGGCGACCGTCATGCCGGAGGCGACCGCCAGAAGGGCGACCAGCCAGCCCGGCACGCCGTGCGGGGCTTCGGCGGTCGCGGGCCGGCGGCTGTGGGCATCGGTTGACGCGGAAGACATGTGCACCTTCTCTGACGGGCGAACCGGGAAGTCGGGTTCGGAACGGAGTCCTGCGGTGAGCCGGCAGCTCCTTCGCTGCCGACACGCAGGCGTAAGCGTCTGGCCGGGCTCTGCTCTTCCGCTCCCGGCGCGATGGTTCGTGAAGTCAGTCATCTTGATCGCAGATGAGACCGGACGAAGCGTAATTCCGGCGGGCCGCCGCCGGGCGGGCGCAGCGGCCAGAGTGCTTCCCCGGGCAATCCCCCGTGCGTTTCCCGGCAAGTCCCCGGGCGGGCGGGCCCTACGGTAATGAGGAGAAAATGCGCTTCCGGCCGGGCCGGGCGGCCGTCGCCGACCCCCGTGAGTCCGATCGCCTCGACGCGTACATCGCCGAAAGAGATCAAGGTAGAGCCATGGTGAACCAGCACCCGCTGCCGGAGGAGGGCGTACGGGAACCGAGTGGTGCGATCGCCCTGAGCGTCACCGCCCACATGGTGATGGGCCGGAGCCGGACGGTGCCGGTCACCGTGCGGCTCTCCTACGACCGGCTGGAGCCGTTCACCATGCTCCTGGACCTGCCCAGGCCCGACGGTTCCGGCAGCGCCCGCTGGTCCTTCGCCCGCGACCTCCTCCAGTCGGGGCTGCACAGGGCGTCCGGAGAGGGCGACGTGCGCATCTGGCCGCCGTGCCGCTGCAACGACAGGCCGGACGCGCGGCTCTTCCTGCGGGACCGCACCGGCTCGGTCCTGCTGGACGTTCCCAGTCAGCCGCTGCGCGAATGGCTGGTGCGCACCTGGGTGGCGGTTCCGCCCGGCGAGGAGAACCAGTGGATCGACTGGGACGTCCTCGTCGGCAGACTGCTCGACGGCCGCTGAGCGTCCCGCCCGCGGTACCGGGCGATCGACCGGCCCGCCCCGGCCGTCTCGCCCGCCGGTGCGCCGAGCGGCCCGCACCCCCGGTTCCCCGGGCCTCGAAGCGGTCGACGACCACCTTGGTCCCCACGTGATCCCTTGCCCGTGCCCGCATACGATGCAGCGGTGACGGCCGTCTTCGCACCGGGCGAGGCGACGGCGAGCGGGAGCTGATGATGGATCTGCGACAGATGGAAGTCATCGTCGCGGTGGCCGACACGGGCGGTTTCACGGCGGCGGCACGGCGCCTGCACGTGGTCCAGTCCGCGGTGTCCGGGACGGTCCGGTCCCTGGAACGCGAGTTGGGCACCCCCCTCTTCGACCGCACCACCCACCGCGTCGCCCTGACCCCCGCGGGCGAGGCCTTCGTCCCCGCCGCCCGGGCCACCCTCCGCGCCGCCGAACTGACCCGGGAAGCGGTCGACGCCGTCAAGGGACAGCTGCGCGGGCGGGTCACGGTCGGCACCATGCAAGGCGTATGGGCGGGGCTGCACCATGCCCTGGCGGCGCTGCGCACCGAGCATCCGGGCGTGGTGGTGCAGCTGCGGCAGGCCGCGGTCGCCGACATCCGCCAGGCACTGCGGGACGGCACCGTGGACCTGGCGGTCGTGGCCCTCGACCGGCAACAGCAACGCGGACTGACCACGCGCCTGCTGTCCCGTGAGGACATGGTGCTCGTGGCGTCGGAACACCGGGAACTCCCGGGTACGACTCCGGCACATGAGGTCGACCTCGCCGACATCGCCCAGTTGCCCCTGGTCGACTTCTCGCCGGGCTGGGCCATCCGCTACGCGGTCGACCGGGCCTTCCGCGCCGCCGGCGTCGAACGCAGCACGACGTTCGAGGTCAACGACATCGTCGCCGCGGCCGAGCTGGTCCGCAACGACCTGGGCGTGTGCATCATGCCCCGATCGATCGCGGACCGGTTCGGCGACCTGCGCCAGCACCCGTTCCAGCGGCACGCCCCGAACTGGAAGATCATGGTGGTCCGGCCCCCGGGTGAGGCGCCCCCGGCGGTCGCCGCGCTGCTGAAGCACATCGGGTGACGCGACCCGCGACCGGCGGGGACCGCCGCCGTCGTGTGGGCGATGCGCGCCGTACGTCTGCGGAGAGGGCAGGATTCGAACCTGCGTGGGTCCTCGCGGACCCGACCTCCGAGCCATGCTCGCCGGTCCCCGTTGAACCGCTCCGGGCACCTCTCCCTGCTCCCGGCCGGGCCCAGTGGCCCGTTCCGTTCACGGCGACCACTGTGCCGTGGGCCGCTGACCCGAGGCTGACGGCGAGCTGACGGGGCTCGCCGCGCACGCCCGCCGCGCACACGAAGAGGGCGGCTCCCGTGAGAGCCGCCCTCTTCCGTGTCCGCGGTCAGCGCGATCGTCCGGTCACGAGGCGGTAGATCAGCAGCACGATCACGGAACCCACGATCGCGGCGATCCACGTCGAGAGACTGAAGAAGCCGTTGATCGAGTGCACCCCGAAGATCACCTTCCCCAGCCAGCCGCCGAGCAGCCCGCCCACGATGCCGATCACCATCGTCACCAGGCAACCGCCCGGGTCCTTGCCGGGGGTGAGTGCCTTGGCGATGGCGCCCGCGATGAGGCCGATCAGGATCCAGGCGATGATGCCCACGAGGTCTTCCTTCCGTTCCGCTGTGTCACCCCCGGTGCGGGGCTCCCACGTAGATGCGGATATCCCTCTTGGGGCGGCATATGCAGGACCGGCATCGTGCCGTTGTCGCGGGACCTGACCCACCAGCGGGCACGCGACCCGCTGTAGAGTGTAAAAATGGCCCTTGACCTGCAAGAACGCAGGCAGGGGCCGGTGCGTCGGAGTGCACTGACACCGCGTACGAAGAAGGCTCGGGGCAGAAGGGACGGGCCATCGACTCCGGCGACGGTACCCTCTTCCGTCCGAAAAGGACCATCTTCCGACCGGGGCCGCCGTACGATCATCAGCCTCACCCGACCAGGATCCGACAGGAGCAGGAAATGTCCGAGACCGCCCCTGGCCTCACGACACAGCCCACCGCGACCACCTATGAACTCGGTGAGCTCCTGCCGTGGGCCTGGCAGGGCCGGATCAGGGTGCCGCACTTCCAGCGTGGCTTCCGCTGGCAGGCCAAGGACGTGCTGCGACTCTTCGACAGCATCGTGCGCGGCTATCCCGTGGGCAACCTGCTGCTGTGGGTGCGGAAGTCGCCCGCGGACAAGGTCAAGCTGGGGCAGCTGGTCATCGAGGCACCGGCGCACGACGAGGTGCTGTGGGTGGTCGACGGCCAGCAGCGCCTGACGAGCCTCGCCAACGCTCTGCACCCCGACGGCAACAAGCACGAGCCGTTCAACGTGGTCTACGACCTGGCCGAGGACGTGTTCATCGAGGCCCCCCGGTACGGCCTGGAGCCCCACCACATCGACGTTCCCACGCTCTTCGACGGCCGCCGGCTGCTGAGCTGGTTCCGGACGCAGGGGCCGGACGTGGAGGACTACTACGACAAGGCGGAGGAGGTCTCCACCAAGCTCCGCCAGTACAAGGTCCCCGCCTACCTGGTCCGTCAGGACGACCTGCGCGTCCTGACGGACATCTTCGACCGGATGAACAACTACGGTCGGCGGCTGAACCGGGCGGAGATCTTCACGGCCCTGAACTCCGGCACCGAGGAGGGCTTCGAAGGCCGGCTGAACTTCTCCCGCATCGCGGACAACGTGGCCGCCCGTACGCTGTTCGGAACCATCGACGTCAACACCATCCTGGCGGCGTTCCTGGCACGGCGGGGCCCCGACCCGATGCGGGACATCCGGACAGAGTTCAGTACGGGTTCCCGCCGCTCGCAGCTCGAGTTCGTGGAGGACGAGCAGACGGCCTACCGGGAGGCGGAGGAGGCGCTGGTCCGCGCCGTCATGTTCCTGATCGAGACGGCAGGGGTGCCGCACATCGCGCTGCTTCCCTACCGGGCCCAGCTCGTCGTCCTCACGCGGTTCTTCGCGCACTTCCCGGAGCCGACACCCAACAGCCTGAGGTTGCTGAGGCGCCTGTTCTGGCGTCTGTCGATCGCGGGTCCGTCGGTCTTCAGGGGTAGCTTCACCCAGTTCAGCCGCATTCTGAGCAACAAGATCAGGCCCGGCGACGAAGAGGGATCCCTGCAGGCGCTCCTGGAAACGATGAGGGGCGCCGTGTACGCCCGTCCCAACCCGGACCGCTTCCGCACGAACGAGGCCACCACGAAGATCGTGCTCAGCGCATGGTGGGCCTTGCGTCCCCGATCCCTCGCCACGGGCGTTCCCGCGGATGTCCAGAGCCTGTCCAGCGTCCTTGGTGACGAGCAGACACCGGTCGGCGCCACCCCGTACGTCTTCCCCCGCCTCAACGAGCCGGGCGAGAAGGACAAGCGGCTGTGGGCGGCCAACCGGATCTTCCTGCCGTTCGGCGAGGACCTGCCCTCCGAGGTCTTCCGTATGCTGGTGGAGCCCCGTATCGACCTCGACGAGACCACCTGGCGAGAGATCATCGACTCGCACCTCATCGACGACGAGGCCCTGGACGCGTTGGTGCGCGGGGACCGGACCGGTTTCCTCGAAGCGCGCCAGTCGCGCGTTCGTGCCCATCTCGACGACTTCCTCGCCCGGATGACCGAATGGCACTACGAGGACACGCCGTCCCTCGACGGACTGGACTTCGACGACGAGGACGAAGAGGAGAACGAACCGGAGATCGACTTCTCCGACGACCGTCTTCGTTAGCAGTACGGCGTTCACGTCATCGAAAGGGATGGTCATGGCCGGTCGTCTGCCGGAGGTTTTCCACGCCGTGCTGCTCCACGGCGTACGGGTGGGCACGCTCTGTCAGCGGGGGGACCACACGCGCTTCGTACTCAACCAGTCCTATGTGGAGAACCCCTCCAGACCGGTACTGGGCCTGCGCTTCGAGGAGGACTTGACCGGGGCGTACGCCGCCGCCCTGCGGTTGCCCCGCTGGTTCTCCAACCTCCTTCCGGAGGGCCCTCTGCGCGAGTGGATCGCCCAGGACCGGGGGGTCTCCCTGGACCGCGAGATGGAACTGCTCGCGCAGGTCGGGCACGACCTGCCGGGGGCGGTGCAGGTGCTTCCCGCGGACGGCCCCGACGACGGCTGGGAATGGAACGAGGCCGGCATCGCGCGCAAGGCCGGCGGCTCCGCGCATGCCGCCGGAGGCGAATCCCCCTGGCGGTTCTCCCTGGCGGGTGTGGCGCTGAAGTTCTCCCTGCTGGCCCGGGGCGACCGCCTGACGGTGCCGGTGGGCGGGGAACTGGGGGACTGGCTGGTCAAGTTCCCCGACTACCGCCATCCGCACGTACCGCGCAACGAGTTCGCGATGATGTCGCTGGCCAAGCAGGTGGGCGTCGATGTGCCCGACGTCCGGCTGGTGCACCGGGACGAGTTGGACGGCATCCCCGACCGCATGTGGCCCAACCGGGAGGAATGGGCATATGCCGTACGTCGGTTCGACCGCTCGCCCCAGCCGGGCCGTGCGCGCATCCATATCGAGGACTTCGCCCAGGTGAAGGACGTCTACCCCATCGACAAGTACAACTCGTCCTTCGAGACGGTCGCCTCCTTCGCCTACCGCGGCCATGACATGGAAGCCTTGCGTGAGGCGGTTCGGCGGATCGCCTTCTCCGTCGTCGTCGGCAACGGGGACGCGCATCTGAAGAACTGGTCACTCATCTACCGCGACCAGATCACCCCGAGCCTGTCACCCGTCTACGACCTGGTGTCCACCGTCCCCTACACCCCCTCCGACGAGGTCGAGGACCTCGGCCTCAAGCTGGGCGGCAGCAAGCGGTTCGAAGCGGTGAGCGCGGCCTCCTTCGCACGCCTCGAACGCCGCCTCGACCACCGGTTCGGGACCACGGGTGCGGAACTGGCGGAGATCGCCGTGCGTACGGCGGAGCGCGTACGGGAGGAATGGCCGGCGCACGAGCAGCTGCTGAGCGAGGTCCCGGACATCCGGCGCTCCGTGACCACGTGGATCCAGGAGTCCGCCGCCCGGCTCAAGAGGGGCACGCCCACGTCCTGACAGGGCGGCGCCGGCGAGGCCGTCGGAGCCATGGGTTGGTTTACCGCGCGGGCGCCGGGGCAACTCCCGGGGCCGACCTACCGCAGACCCGGCTCAGGAGCCCCCATGATCCAAGTCGCCGACTACGTTCTGCAACGCCTCGCCGAATGGGGCGTCCGACGGGTGTACGGCTATCCCGGAGACGGCATCAACGGGCTGCTCGGTGCCTTCGACCGGGCGAAAGGGGAACCGGAGTTCATCCAGACGCGGCACGAGGAGATGGCCGCGTTCATGGCCTGCGCGCACGCGAAGTTCACCGGCGAGGTGGGCTGCTGCACGGCGACCTCGGGGCCCGGCGCCGTGCACCTGCTCAACGGGCTGTACGACGCGAAGCTGGACCACCAGCCGGTGGTCGCCGTCGTCGGCCAGCAGAAACGGCTCTCCCTCGGCACCCACTACCAGCAGGAAGTGGATCTGGAGCGCCTCTTCGCGGACGTCTCCGAGTTCTGCCAGATGATCACCCACCCGGGGCAGGCCCGGCACGTCGTCGACCGGGCCTTCAAGACCGCCCTCACCATGCGGTCCGTGGCGACGGTCATCATCCCGAGCGATGTGCAGGAGGAGGACGCCCAGCCGTCGCCGCCGAAGACGCACGGGTCGGTGTTCTCCAGCGTCGGCTGGAGCCGGCCCCGTGTACTCCCCGATCCCGACGAACTGCGCAAGGCCGCCGACGTCCTCAACGAGGGTTCCAGGGTGGCGATGCTCGTGGGGCAGGGCGCGGCCAAGGCCCAGCAGGAGGTCGTCGAGGTCGCGGAGTTGCTGGGTGCCGGGGTGGCCAAGGCGCTGCTGGGCCGTGAGGTGCTGCCGGACGACCTGCCGTTCGTGACCGGTCCGATCGGCCTGCTCGGCAGCAAGGCCAGCGACGACATGATCCGGAACTGCGACACCCTGCTCATGGTCGGCACGAGCTTCCCGTACGCGGAGTGGCTGCCGGAGGAAGGGCAGGCGCGCGGTGTCGAGATCGACATCGACGGCCGGATGATCGGCATCCGCTATCCCATGGAGGCCCATCTCGTCGGCGACTCCAGGGAGACCCTCAAGGCGCTGATCCCGCTGCTGCGCCGCAAGGAGGACCGTACCTGGCGCGAGCGGATCGAGAAGGACGTCCGGGAGTGGAACGACCTGTGCGACCGCTGGGCCGGCCGGCACTTCGGGGGCACGATCAACCCGCAGGCCGTGGCCGCCGAGCTGTCGCCGCGCCTGCCCGACGGGTGCATCCTGACGGCGGACTCGGGCTCGGGCACCAACTGGTGGGCGCGGCACCTCAAGCTCCGCCAGGGCATGCGGGCGTCGCTGTCCGGGACGCTCGCGACCATGGGCCCCGGGACGCCGTACGCGATCGCCGCGCGCTTCGCCTACCCGGACCGGCCGGTGATCGCGTTCGTCGGCGACGGGGCGTTCCAGATGAACGGCATGGCCGAGATGATCACGGTCAAGCGGTATCTGGACCGGCTCTCCGGTCCGGCGCCGTTCGTCTTCTGCGTCTTCAACAACCAGGACCTCAACCAGGTCACCTGGGAGCAGCGTGCCATGGCCGGCGATCCGAAGTTCCCGGGCTCGCAGTACATCCCCGACGTCCCCTACGCGGCCTATGCGCGGTTGCTGGGCCTGAAGGGCATCGTCTGCGACGACCCGGACCGGGTCGGCGCGGCCTGGGACGAGGCGCTGGCGTGCGACAGGCCGGTGGTGCTGGAGTTCAAGGTCGACAACGAGATCGCGCCGATCCCGCCGCACATCATGAAGGCCCAGGGCGAGAAGGCGGCCAAGGCGGCGCTGCACGACCCGGAGCGGGCCGGTATCACCGCCAAGGGCGTACGCCAGAAGCTCACCGAGTACGCCGAGCACCTTCCCGGCCGCGGGGAGAAGTGAGCGGCCCGCGGCGGCGGCAGGTCACGGCCCGGCTGCCCCGGCGGATCACCGGGGCAGCGTCGACGCGTCGTTGAGCCGCACGGCGCACTCCAGCAGGAGGGCGTGCACGAACGCCTGGGGCAGATTGCCGCGCAGCTGGCGCTGACGCACGTCGTACTCCTCCGCGAACAGCCCGGACGGCCCGCACGCCGCCCGGGTCCGTTCGAACCAGCGCAGCGCGCCGGTCCGGTCGCCGAGGCGGTCGGTGGCCAGCGCCATGGTGAACCCGCAGAGCAGGAACGCCCCCTCGGCCTCGCCCAGCGGGACACCGGGGCGACGGAAGCGGTACAGATAGCCGTCCTCGGCCAGCTCGTCCTCGACGAAGCGGCGGGTGACCGCGCTGCTCGGGTCGTCGGCGGACGGGCAGCCCCGGGCGAGTGGCGTCAGCAGCGCGGCCTCCGGACCGTCGTCGTCGGCGGCCCGGCGCCAGCGGCCGTCGGCGCGCAGGCAG
Organism: Streptomyces sp. NEAU-sy36; assembly: GCF_013423905.1. Classification (NCBI taxonomy): domain Bacteria; kingdom Bacillati; phylum Actinomycetota; class Actinomycetes; order Kitasatosporales; family Streptomycetaceae; genus Streptomyces; species Streptomyces sp. NEAU-sy36. Next base: position 5,284,951 of record NZ_CP058977.1, on the reverse strand, counting down.
CGGCGCCGGGTCTCGGCGAACACGGTCTCGGCGAGGTCGGCGCCGCGCCGCCCGAGCGGCCCCGGAAGCACCGCGGCGATCCGGCGCAGACCGCAGACCACGCTCAGCCGGGACTGGGTCCACCACCGTTCGTCCAGTTCCCACAGCCCCGCGTCGGGCTGTTTCCAGTTGCGCTCCACCGCCTCGACCGCGACGGCGGCCGCCCGCTCCCCGTCGGGGGTGAGCCGGTCGTGGTGCGCCGCGGCGGCGAACAGCTGGAGCGCCTCCCCGAACGCGTCGAGCTGGAACTGCTCGGCCGCGTGGTTCCCGATCCGGTCCTGGCCCCCGGGGTAGCCGGGGAAGGGCAGCCCGCGCTCCCGCGGGACCCGTCCGCCGCCGACGTCGTACGCGGGGCGCAGGCCCTCGCCGTCGGCCAGGATGCGTTCGGTGGTGAAGCGCACCGCCGAGTCGAGCAGCTCGTGCGGGCCGTGGGCGGCGACCGCGAGACCCGCGTAGCTCTGGTCGCGGATCCAGGCGAAACGGTAGTCGTAGTTGCGGCCGGAGTCGGCGCGCTCCGGCAGCGAGGTGGTGGCGGCGGCGACCATGCCCCCGGAGGAACTGGTCAGGCCGCGCAGGACGGCGTAGGCATGCCGGGCGTCGCGCGGTGCGGCCAGCCCGGAGCAGTCCGGCACCGCCCGCCGCCAGGCGTCCTGCGTCGCCTCCCACAGCCGGTCCGGCTCCAGGCGCTCGGTGCTCTCGTGCTCCGACAGTTCCAGGACGAGGTCGTGGTGCTCGCCCTTGCGCAGCCGGAACTCCCCGCACAGCCCGGCCTCCGGGTGCCACCGGGCGTCCTGGGCGCCGGCGAGCCGCAGCCGCAGACCGCCGGCGTCCGCGGTCCACACGCCGTCCGCCGTCCGCGGCTCGCGCACCCGGCCCGCGCCGAAGCCGGGCCGTGGATCGAGGGTCAGCCGCAGCCGTGCCGCACCGTGTTCGACGCGCATCCTGCGCAGCAGCACGAGCCGGTCCACCGAACTCGGCATCGCCAGCGCGTCGCGGCACTCGATCACCGCGCCGGAACTCACCCACCGGCTGACCCGGATCAGCGTGCCGTCCTCGTAGTAGCCACCCCACACGTGCCAGCGGTCCGCCGGCTCGACGCCAAAGTACCCGGGGCCCCCGATCAGGGCGGAGAAGACGGCGTCACTGTGCCAGCGGGGAGCGCACAGCCAGACGATCCGTCCCTCGGGGTCCACGACGGCGCCGCGTTCGCCGTCGGCGAGCACCCCGTACTCCCGCAGCACCCAGGGCGGGCAGACCCCGTTCCCGACCTCCGCCTGTTCGCCGACTCGCTCGTTCATGGCACGGGGGGTTTCCCCGCTGCCCCGTCGGGAAACGAAGCGCGCGTCGAAGGGCGGCGTCAGCGCTGGTGCTGAGGGCGGCCGGCGGCCGGGGCCGTCCGGGTGGCGCGCAGCCCGGCCGCCGCGAAGGCGGAGGCGACCGCGAGGTCCACGCAGGCCGCCGTGCGCCAGCGCTCGCTGCCCAGCGCCAGCCCGGCCATCGTGGCCGCGTGCAGGCCATCGGGCACGACGGTCCACGCGGCCGGGACGACTCCCGCGGCCGTGGCGAGGCCCTGCACCACATGGCGGGCCCCCAGCAGCCGGACCACGGTGTCCGCGGCCGTACTCGCCGGTGCGCGCGGGCAGCGCCGCAGCACGGCGGCCGGACACACGGTGAGGACGGCGCCCCAGGCGACGCGGACCGCGGTCGTGGCGGCCGTCGCCGGCTTCCGGGCGCGGGGCGAGTGCGCGACGAGTTCCACGGCGGACTCCTTCCGGCCGGACGGTACGGCGGTACCCGCCAAACCCGGACTACCCGTTCCACCCGGGGGTTCACCCCAAATCCGCGCCGAGCGGGTGGACTTCGCGTGAACCCGAGGAATCGGGATACCCATGCTGCACCCCAGCAAGCCCGCCAGCGCAGAGGCACACATGATCGCCCCGACCACCCTCCGCCCGCCGGGGCAGCCCGAGACCGACGGCGCGCTCACGTCCTCGCGGATCGACGAGATCGTCGGGCGGATCGGCCGGTGCCCTCCGGGGCGCGAGCGGGACGCGGCCCGGGAGCGGGCCATCCGCACCCTGATCCCCGTCGCCCACCGGATCGCCGCCAAGTACCGCAACACCGGCTTCGAGGAGCAGGACGACCTCTTCCAGGTGGCCTGCGAGGGTCTGGTCAAGGCCATCGACGGCTACGACCCCGACCACGGACACGCCTTCCTGTCGTACGCGGTGCCGACGATCACCGGGGAGCTGAAACGCCACTTCAGGGACCGGACCGGACTCGTGCGACTGCCCCGGGCCGTGCAGGAGGCGAGGCAGCGGGTGCGGCGCGCACGGCGGGAGCTGGAACAGGCGGGGGGTGGCCGCCCGCCCACGCTCGGGGAGATCGCCGCGGCCTGCGGTCTGTCCGAGGACAGGGCGGCCGAGGCCATCCGCTCCGAGGACGCGGCGCGGCCCCGCTCGCTCGACGCGCCGTCGGAGGGGCCGGAGGGGGAGCTGCCCGCGTACGGCGAGGTGTTCGGCGACCGGGACGCCCGGATCGAGGCCGTCGCCGAGCGAGTGGGACTCGTCGAGGCGTTGCGGCGGTTCCCGGAGCGGGAGCGACGCATCCTGGTGCTGCGCTTCTTCCACGACCGGACACAGCAGCAGATCGCGGCCGAGGTGGGCATCTCGCAGATGCATGTGTCCCGGCTGCTCGCCCGGTGCCTGGCCCGGCTGCGCGACATGCTCGGGCATCTCGACCCCGCGCGCCCTGCCGGACCGGAGCCCGCGGCGGAGGGTGCCGGACGGGCTCCGGCACCGGCCCGTGGCGGCCACGGCCGTCTCCACCGCACGCGGCCCGCCCGCGAGGACGCCCATGGCCGGGGGCGGCGGGGCGCGGCCTGCCGGTCCCGGGCAACGGGTCCCGGGCGGCGGTGGGAGCCGGACCACCCCGGCCGGGCAGGCGCGCGCGGTCCGAGCCCGGCGGAGCCACTCGGGCCGGCGCGTCGTCGGCCGGACAGGGGAGCCCGACCGCCGGTCGTTTACGCGACGCCGCCACAGGTCACCTCGTGCGGACGGCACAGGTGCGCATCCGAGGGAGCACGTCATGACGCTGGTGGCCGACTACGTACTGCAACGCTTGCGGGAATGGGGGATCAAGCGGGTGTACGGCTATCCCGGCGACGGGATCAACGGGCTGCTCGGTGCCTTCGACCGGGCGAAAGGGGAACCGGAGTTCATCCAGACGCGGCACGAGGAGATGGCCGCCTTCATGGCCTGCGCGCACGCCAAGTTCACCGGCGAGGTGGGCTGCTGCGCGGCGACCTCGGGGCCCGGCGCCGTGCACCTGCTCAACGGGCTGTACGACGCGAAGCTGGACCACCAGCCGGTGGTCGCCGTCGTCGGTCAGCAGAAACGGCTCTCCCTCGGGGCGCACTACCAGCAGGAGATCCCGCTCGCGCAGCTCTTCGCGGACGTCTCCGACTTCTGCCAGATGATCACCCACCCGGGGCAGGCCCGGCACGTCGTCGACCGGGCCTTCAAGACCGCCCTCACCATGCGGTCCGTGGCGACGGTCATCATCCCGAGCGATGTGCAGGAGGAGGACGCCCAGCCGTCGCCGCCGAGGACGCACGGGTCGGTGTTCTCCAGCGTCGGCTGGAGCCGCCCGCGCCTGCTGCCCGACCCGGACGAACTGCGCAGGGCGGCGGACGTCCTCAACGCCGGGACGAAGGTCGCCATGATCGTCGGCCAGGGCGCGGCGCACGCGGAGAGCGAGCTGGTCGAGACGGCGGAGTTGCTGGGTGCCGGGGTGGCCAAGGCGCTGCTGGGCCGTGAGGTGCTGCCGGACGACCTGCCGTTCGTGACCGGTCCGATCGGCCTGCTCGGCAGCAAGGCCAGCGACGACATGATCCGGAACTGCGACACCCTGCTCATGGTCGGCACGAGCTTCCCGTACGCGGAGTGGTTGCCGGACGAGGGGCAGGCGCGCGGTGTCGAGATCGACATCGACGGCCGGATGATCGGCATCCGCTATCCCATGGAGGCCCATCTCGTCGGCGACTCCAGGGAGACCCTCAAGGCGCTGATCCCGCTGCTGCGCCGCAAGGAGGACCGTACCTGGCGCGAGCGGATCGAGAAGGACGTCCGGGAGTGGAACGCGATCTGCGACAAGCGGGCCGGCCGGCACTTCGGCGGGACCGTCAATCCGCAGTCGGTCGCCGCCGAGCTGTCGCCGCGCCTGCCCGACGGGTGCATCCTGACGGCGGACTCGGGCTCGGGCACCAACTGGTGGGCGCGGCATCTGAAACTGCGCCAGGGCGTGCGGGCGTCGCTGTCCGGGACGCTCGCGACGATGGGCCCCGGGACGCCGTACGCGATCGCCGCGCGCTTCGCCTACCCGGACCGGCCGGTGATCGCGTTCGTCGGCGACGGGGCGTTCCAGATGAACGGCATGGCCGAGATGATCACGGTCAAGCGGTATCTGGACCGGCTCTCCGGTCCGGCGCCGTTCGTCTTCTGCGTCTTCAACAACCAGGACCTCAACCAGGTCACCTGGGAGCAGCGTGCCATGGCCGGCGATCCGAAGTTCCCGGGCTCGCAGTACATCCCCGACGTGCCGTACGCCAAGTACGCCGAGATGCTCGGCCTGAAGGGCATCTACTGCGACAAGCCGAAGAAGGTCGGCAAGGCGTGGGACGAGGCACTGGCCTCGGACGTACCGGTGGTGCTGGAGTTCAAGGTCGACCAGGAGATCGCGCCCGTCCCGCCGCACATCATGCTCGCTCAGGGCAAGAAGGCCGCCAAGGCGGCCGTTCGCGACCCGGAGCGGGCGGGCATCGCCGCCAAGGGCGTACGCCAGAAGCACACCGAGGTCGCCGGGCACCTGCCGGGACGGCATTCGTGAGCGGCGCGGAGACCGGTGCCGGGCGGGAGCGGCTGGAATGCCGCATCGACGCGGTGGACGTGCACGCGTTCGAGGTGCCGACCGACGGCCCGGACGGCAAGGAGCAGGACGGCACCCTGGAATGGGACTCCACCACCATGGTCCTGGTCCGGGTGCACGCCGGCGGCCGAACGGGCCTCGGTTACACCTACGGGGACGTCTCGGTCGCCTCGTTCGTCGACTCCGTACTCACGCAGGTGATCAACGGACAGCCCGCCACGGCGCCCCCGGCCCTGTGGCAGCTGATGGGGCGGCGGATCCGCAACGCCGGCCGCCCCGGCGTCGGCGCGATGGCCCTCTCCGCGGTGGACGTGGCGCTGTGGGACCTCAAGGCCAGGCTCCTCGGCCTGCCGCTGGTCCGGTTGCTCCCGGCGTACCACGACCGGGTCCCGGTGTACGGCAGCGGCGGCTTCACGAACTACCCCCTGGACCGCCTCGCCGGCCAGCTCACAGGATGGGTGGAACAGGGCATCCCGCGCGTGAAGCTGAAGACCTCCCGGCACCCCGAAGACGATCCGCAACGCCTGGCGGCGGTCCGCAAGGCCATCGGAGACGACCCGGAGATCCTCACCGACGCCAACGGGGCGCTGGGCCGCAAGCAGGCGTCGTACTGGGCGCGCAGGTTCCACGAGGAGTGGGACGTGCGGTGGTTCGAGGAGCCGGTCAGCTCCGCGGACCTGGAGGGACTGCGCCTGCTCTGCGAGCGGGGCCCGGACCTGCTGGAGATCGCGGCCGGGGAGTACGCCTACACCACGCAGGACTTCGTCAACCTCGTCGAAGGCCCGGCCGTGGACTGCCTCCAGGCCGACGTCACCCGGTGCGGAGGCATCACCGGCGTACTGGAGACGGCCGGCCTCGCGGCCGCCCACCACCTGGACCTGTCCGCCCACTGCGCCCCCGCCGTCTCGGCCCACGCCTTCTGCGCCGTGCGCCGGCTGCGGCACCTGGAGTACTTCCACGACCACGTGCGGTGCGAGGACCTGCTGTTCGACGGCACGCTGTCGCCCGACGGCGGTGCCCTGCGCCCGGACACCTCGCGGCCCGGCCTCGGCCTGGAGGTCAAGTGGCCCGACGCCGAGCGGTACCGCGTCTACGGACGTCAGCCCACCTGACCGGGCCGGCGAGGGAAAGTTGACACCTATGGCGAAGCCACCCCACCGGGCGACCCGTGGGATCCCGGCCAAGACCCACCCGCGGATCCCCGGAGCGCCCCGGGCCCGTCGGACACTCGACGTCGGCAAGCTGGAGCGGCCCTGCGCAAGGGCGTCGAGGGCGAAGTGCGCTTCGACGCCGCCTCGTTGGGCCTGTAAGCCTCGCCTGCGAACAGGACGGCGGCGACTTGGCCCACGCCACCCTTCGCTGCGTCGGCATCGGCAAGTGCCGCGTCCCGCGGGCCGAGACGACGATGTGCCCCAGCTACCAGGTCACCCGCGAGGAGAAGCACACCACCCGCGGCCGGGCCCGTCTGCTGTTCGAGATGCTGAACGGCGAAGTGATCACCGGCGGCTGGCAGTCCGAGGAGGTGTACGACGCCCTCGACCTGTGCCTGGCCTGCAAGGGCTGCACCAACGACTGCCCCGTCAACATGGACATGCCCACCTACAAGTTCGAATTCCCCTAGTCGCCGCTACGCCTACGCCTTCGGCTTCACCGACCAGGCGGCCAGGATCGCCTCCCACGTCCCCGGCGCCGTCAACCTCGCCACCCACACACCGGGCCTCGCCCAGGTCGTCAAGCTCGTGGCGGGCATGCTGCCGTGGATCAGTGGTGCCTGGTCTTCAGCAGCATGGCCACGAGGGTCACGGCCAGAATCCCGAACATCACCGCGAACCACGGGAAGAGGTCTTCCACCCCGGCCGCCAGGTAAAGGATCTTTCCGTATTCGACGTTCACTGCCATCGCCTTCCTCCGCTGCACCTCCGGGTACCCTCGGCCGGCTCCCCGGCACCGCACCGACCCGCGAAACGATGCAGCCTCCGGAGACCGGAGCCTGCCGCTGGACGACCGAGTGCTGCTGCTCGCCGCATACTGACGCACGAACCTCACCCCGCGGCAGCCGGCACCGCTGTTCGGGGTGTCGAAATCGGCCGCCGACCGCATCATCGACCACCTCGGACCGTCGCTTGCCCACACCATCGCCGAGCAGTCGTCGCCGCCGTCGGCAGGACGACGGTGATCGCGGACGGCGGCTCTACGTCGCACACACGCCCTTGAAGCTCGGGCTGGCACCGAGCAGGCCACCGCCGCCCACGCCCAGTCCTACGGGGCCTCGCCCATCCAGGCCGTCCCGCAACGCACCATGATCACCTACCCGCACGCGGCCACCCGCCCCGACCCGGTCCTACGCGATTGCCGGCCCGACCCGACCGCGACCGACGCCGGAAGCCGGCGTCACCAGGCTCGGCAGGCACGGGGCCGGCCCCGCGGCTGCGGCGACTGCGCCGAGCAAGGGGCGGCGCGTGGATCGGAGCTCGGAGGATGCAGGGGGCATGGGGGAGGCCCTCCAGGTTCAAGAGATGAACGTAAGTGGGGAGGGGGAGCGCTCTCTCGCCGGGAACGCCTCATCCAGGTTGACTCAACGACCAGGCCGCGGACGGAACTCCGCGGGGTTCCCGTTCATGTGTCGTCAGCTCTACCTGGTTCCGGCCGCACACCGGGGGTCGACGCTCAACACGCCTCTCGTGCCGGGTCGTTGCTGTGAGATCACCAGGCTGAAGGGGACCCCTCCCGGGCCCACCGACCCTCTTGACACTCAGGCGTGACCGCGTCGACACTCCGGGGCATGGGAGAGCGCTCTCCCGACTTCATCACCGCACGACCTCCCCTTCCCCCATCTTCAGGAGGTCTCCATGCCACGGAGATCGAAGATCCTCTCAGGCGGACTGATCGCAGGCGCACTGCTGTTGACCTCTGTCGGCCTGGGTGGCGTCGCCGCGAGCGCCGGCGCAGCCACACACGGCACGGAAGCCGCTGCGACTTCCATGGCCGTCCACGAGGGGCACACCATGGCGGTGTCGACCGCATCGTCGCCGGAGGACCCGGACGGCGACGGTTACATTCCGGCGAGCCCACCGGTCACCGGCGTGACCCCTTCCACGCAGGATCCGCCGCACCGCTACTTCCACGAGTTCCAGGCCAACTGCTCGGTGTCGCACACCGCTCCGGACGACCCGATCGTCTACCCGCAGCAGCCGGGCAAGTCCCATGACCACACCTTCATGGGCAACACCTCGACGAACGCGGACAGCACCACCGCCTCCCTGGACGCGGGAACCACCACCTGCAAGGCGCCCGGGGACAAGTCGGGTTACTGGATGCCCACCCTGTTCGACGGCGACCAGAAGGTGCTTCCCGTCGGCCCTCAGACGATCTACTACAAGTCCGGCGTCACCGACTACACCAGCGTCCGGCCCTTCCCCAAAGGGCTGAGGTTCGTCGTGGGCAGCCCGATGCAGAGCGCCGACGAGTTCCGCCACCACCCCGGCTTCGTCGAGGGCTGGGAGTGCGGCGACAGCTACTTCAACGTCGACTTCCCGACCGACTGCCCCGACCGGGCCGACGTCCAGCTCAACATCCGCTTCCAGGCGCCGAGCTGCTGGGACGGCAAGTACCTCGACACCCCCGACCACAAGAGCCACATGGCCTACCCGGTGGTCAAAGCCGGCACCAACGACAACGTCTGCCCCGCCGACCATCCGGTGGCGGTACCCATGATCGAGTTCAAGATGGCCTTCCCGGTCAACGGGGACCTCTCCCAGCTGAGACTGGCGAGCGGACCGAGCTACTCCTTCCACTACGACTTCTTCAGCGCCTGGGACGACGCCACGCTCAAGGCACTGGTGGACCACTGCATCGTCGGCGGCCTGCAGTGCGACGCACGCGGCTACGACCAGACCCACCCCGAGGCGGGCGCGGCGCTCGGCGCCGACTACAAGCTGCCCTGAACGCGGCGCTCCACCCGTCTCCGGATCCGGGCGGCCCGGTCGCTCACCTGCCCCGCCGCGGCCGGGCCGCCCACCTCCCCACCCCACACCAGAAGAGGACACCATGTCCCGATACCGCACCCGCACACGCGGACTCCTGGCTCCCCTGACCGCCGGCGTCCTGACCGTCACCGCTCTCGCCGCCCTGCCCGCGACCGCGGCACACGCCGCCGGAAGCGTCGTCAGAGTGACCGGCACGCAGGGCAACTGGCAGCTGACCGTGGATGGACAGCCGTACCAGATCAAGGGCCTGACCTGGGGCCCGGCCGTCTCCGACGCGGACAAGTACCTGCCCGACCTGCAGTCCATGGGCGTCAACACCATCCGCACCTGGGGCACCGACGCCTCCAGCAAGCCGCTCTTCGACTCCGCCGCCGCCCACGGCATCAAGGTCATCGCCGGTTTCTGGCTCCAGCCCGGCGGCGGCCCCGGGGCCGGCGGATGCGTCAACTACGTCACCGACACGACGTACAAGAACCAGGTGCTCGACGAGTTCCCGAAGTGGGTGCAGACCTACAAGGACAACCCGGGTGTCCTCATGTGGGATGTCGGCAACGAGTCGGTGCTCGGTCTGCAGAACTGTTACAGCGGCGACGAGCTGGAAAGACAACGCAACGCCTACACCACCCTGGTCAACGACATCACCAAGAAGATCCACAGTATCGACCCGAACCATCCGGTGACCTCGACCGACGCCTGGGTCGGCGCCTGGCCGTACTTCAAGAAGAACGCGCCCGACCTCGACCTGTACGCCGTCAACTCCTACAACGCCGTCTGCGACGTCAGATCCGCCTGGGAGCAGGGCGGCTACACCAAGCCGTACATCGTCACCGAGACCGGCCCCGCAGGAGAGTGGGAGGTGCCCGACGACGCCAACGGCGTGCCCCAGGAGCCCACGGACCAGGCCAAGGCCGCGGGCTACACCAGGGCCTGGGGCTGCATCACCGGGCACAAGGGGGTGGCCCTGGGCGCGACGATGTTCCACTACGGCACGGAGTACGACTTCGGCGGCATCTGGTTCAACCTGCTGCCCGCCGGCCAGCGCAGGCTGTCGTACTACGCGGTCAAGCGCGCCTACGGAGGGGACACCTCGCACGACGACACCCCGCCCGTCATCTCCGATCTGAGCGTCGAGGGCGGCGCCGGCGATGTGCAGGCCGGCCGCGACCTGACCCTGGACGTGCGGGCCTCCGATCCCGACGGCGATCCCATCGGCTACGAGGTCCTGGACAACAGCAACTACATCGACGGCAGCAAGCAGCTCACCAGCCTGCCCTCCACCAACCTGGGCGGCGGCCGGCTGAAGGTCACCGCACCCGACCGGCCCGGTGTCTGGAAGGTCTACGTCAAGGCGAGCGACGGCCACGGCAACGTCGGTGTGGAGACCCGCTCGATCAAGGTGGTGCCGCCCGCGGTGAACGGTACGAACATCGCGCTCGGCAAGCCTGCCACGGCCTCGTCCTTCCAGGGCAGCTACGGCGACTGCCCGTGCACCGCGGCGAACGCGGTGGACGGCAACCTCGGCACCCGCTGGGCCGGCGACTGGAGCGACCCGCAGTGGCTCCAGGTCGACCTGGGCGCGCGGACCTCGTTCAAACATGTGCAACTGGTGTGGGAGGCCTCCTACGCCAAGGCCTACACCATCCAGACCTCCGACGACGGCCAGAACTGGCAGACCGTGCACACGGTGACCGACGGAAACGGCGGCGTCGACGACTTCGACGTCAGCGCAACCGGCCGTTACGTCCGCGTCAACGGCACGGCACGCGGCACCGGTTACGGCTACTCGCTGTACGAGTTCGGCATCTACAACTGAAGGCACGGCACGATCCGGGGGCGGGGATGGACGACGAGGGGGCGGGGATGCACGACGCGGACGAGCTCGACCGGCTGATCGGCAAGCTCACGCTGGAGGCGAAGGTCAGGCTGCTCACCGGCGCCGACACCTGGCGCACGGTGGGGGAGCGGGCCATCGAGCTGCGGCCGTGGGTGATGTCGGACGGACCGGCCGGCGTGCGCGGGCCGTCGTGGGACGAGCGGAGCACCGCCGTTCTGCTGCCCTCGGCGACCGCGCTCGCCGCCACCTGGGACGAGCCGCTCGTCGAGCGACTCGGCTCTCTCCTCGCCCTGGAGGCACGGCGCAAGGGCGTGCACGTGGTCCTCGCGCCCAACCTCAACCTGCACCGCAGCCCGCTCGGCGGCCGACACTTCGAGTGCTTCTCGGAGGATCCCGAGCTGACCGGCAGGATCGGGGCGGCGCTGGTGCGCGGTATCCAGGCGCACGGCGTGGCGGCCACGGCCAAGCACTACGTGGCCAACGACTCCGAGACCGACCGGCTGGCCGTTGACGTGCGGGTCGGCGAGCGGGCGCTGCGCGAGGTGTACCTCGCTCCGTTCGAAGCGGCCGTGGCGGCCGGCGTCCGGTTCGTCATGGCCGGCTACAACGCGGTCGACGGCTCCACCATGACCGCCAGCCCCCTGCTGTCCGATCCGCTGCGGACCGAGTGGGGTTTCGACGGCGTCGTCGTCTCCGACTGGGGAGCGGCACGCACCACCCTGGACACCGCGCGTGCCGCGCTGGACCTTGTGATGCCCGGACCCGACGGTCCGTGGGGTCAGGCGCTGGTGCGCGCGGTGGAGGAGGGACACCTCGCGCAGCACGTCGTGGACGACAAGGTGCGGCGTCTGCTGAAGCAGGCCGACTGGCTCGGCGCGCTGGGCCGGCCCCTGCCCGCGCCGCGCCCGGGCCTGCCCTCGGACGCGGCGCGGGCACTGGTACGGCGCGCAGCCGCCGCCGGTACCGTCTTGCTCACCAACCACGATGTCCTGCCGCTGGACGCCGACGGCCTGAACACGGTGGCGGTCATCGGAGCGCACGCCGCCCGCACCCGCACGCAGGGCGGCGGGAGTGCGGGAGTGTTCCCCCAGGCCGAGACCAGCGTCCTGGAGGGTGTCCGGGCCCGCCTGCGGGGCCGAGCGAAGGTGGTGCACGTGCCGGGCCCCGCCCCCAGCGGACCGAGCACCCCGCTGGACACGAGCCTGTGCACCGATCCGGCATCGGGGGCACCGGGCGTACGGCTGCGCGTCCTCGACGCCGACGGGGAGGAACTGTACGCGGAACGCCGCTGCACCGGACGGCAGTTGGAACCACCCCTGCCGCCCGGAGCGCACACGGTGGAGATCAGCGCCCGCCTGCACCCGCGGCAGACAGGCGCCTGGACCCTGGGGGTCGCCGGATTCGGACGGATCAGCTTGCGGCTCGACGGCGGGGAAGTCCTGGAGGGCGACTTCGCCAGGGACTCCGACGACCCCGCCCTGATCCACGTCACCCCTCCGGTCCACAGCACCACCGCCCACCTGAGCGCGGGTACCGCCCCGCTCCTCGTGGTCCGCCGTCACCTCGCACCGGGCACGGGAAGGGCCTTGGTCGTCAGCGCGGGGCCGCCCGCCCCGGAGGAGACGGCGGCGCTCGAAGCGGCCGCCCGGGCCGCACGCGAGGCGGACGCGGCGATCGTCGTCGTCGGTACCACCGAGCACGACGAGTGCGAGGGCCGCGACCGGTTGCGGATCGCACTGGATGGCGCGCAGGACGCCCTGGTCCGCGCGGTGATCGCCGCCAATCCGCGCACGGTCGTGATCGTCAACAGCGGCGGTCCCGTCGAGATGCCCTGGCGGAACGAGGCCGGTGCGCTGCTGCTGGCCTGGTTCCCCGGCCAGGAAGGCGGAGAAGCCCTGGCCGACGTGCTGTTCGGCCGGACCGAGCCCGGCGGGCGGCTCCCCACGACCTGGCCGGCCGTCCTCGACGACGCCCCCGTCACCGGCACCCGGCCTCTGGACGGGCACCTCGACTACGCCGAGGGCCTGCACGTCGGCTACCGCGGGTGGCTGCGGGCACGGCGGCCGCCGGCCTACTGGTTCGGACACGGGCTGGGCTACACGACCTGGGCCTACGAGGAACTGACCGGGCCGTCCACTGTCCGGGCGGGCGAGCCGTTCACCGTGCGCCTCCGGCTGCGCAACACCGGCGCGCGCGCCGGCCGAGAGGTCGCCCAGGTCTATCTGGCCCGGCCCGGCGCCGCCCTGGAGTATCCCGAGCGGTGGCTCGCGGGGTACGCGGCGGTCCAGGCCGGCCCGGGAGAGACGGTGACGGCGGAGGTGTCCGTGCCTGCCAGGCTCCTGCGCCACTGGGACGAGCGGGCAGGCCGCTGGCGTACCGAGCCTGGGCCGTGCCGGGTGCTCGCGGGCCGCTCGGCGGGAGACCTGCCCCTGGGGCTGGAGGTGGACGTGCGACCCCGTGATTGAGTGGCGCATACCGTGACCCGGCATCCAGGGCAGCGTGCCGGCCGGAGGAGGGAGAGCGCTCTATACGGTGTCGTCGGCCTCCCGTTAGGGTGCCGACATGAGCAGACAGGCCCCGACGCTGGAAGACGTCGCCCGGGAGGCAGGCGTGTCCCGGGCGACCGTCTCCCGCGTCGTCAACGGCATCCGCAACGTGGACCCGACGATCCAGCAACTGGTGCGCCGGGCCATCGAACGGACCGGCTACGCACCCAACCGGGCCGCCCGCGCGCTGGTGACCCGGCGCGCCGAGACCATCGCGCTCGTGGTGTCCGGAGCCGGTGACCCGCCACAGGACACCCAGGAGGCCTTCGCCGCCAGGGTCTTCGCCGACCCCTTCTTCGGACGGGTGGTCTCGGGAGTCGTCGGATTCCTGCGCCCGCGCTCCATTTATCCGGTGCTGATGTTCGCCGAGTCGGCCGAGGACCGGCACGAGGTGCTGACCTACCTGCGGCAGGGCCGGGCAGACGGCGCGCTCGTCGTCTCCACGCACGCCGACGACCCGCTGCCGGCGCTGCTGGCCGGAGCGAACCTGCCGGCCGTGCTGTTCGCCAGGCCGGCCCGTCCGGTCGCGCTGAGCTATGTGGACCTGGACCACCGTGACGGCGGACGGCTCGCGGCGGAGCATCTGCTGGCTCGCGGCTGCCGCAGGCCGGCCAGCGTGGCCGGACCGCTCGCCGTGACCGCGAGCCAGGAGCGGCTCGCCGGTTTCCGCGACCTCATGGCCCGTAACGGCCATCCGTATGTGCCCGTCGCCGAAGGCGGCTTCACCCTCGACAGCGGCATCGCGGCCATGGGGCGGCTGCTCGACGAATACCCGGAGGTGGACGGCGTTTTCGCGGCCAACGACCTCATGGCCCAAGGCGTATGCCAGCTGCTCCGCGAGCGAGGCAGGCGGGTGCCCGACGACGTCGCGGTCATTGGTTTCGACGACTCCGGCATCGCCCTGTCCTGCCGCCCCCCACTGACCACGATCCGGCAGCCTGTCGAGCAGATGGCCGCAGAGATGGCCCGTATCCTCGACGAACACATCAGAGGGGAGCGCGTCGAACCGACCTGCGTCGTCTTCGATCCGGAACTGATCGTGCGCGAAACCGCGTAACCGGACCTCTACATCGCTGACCGTCCGCTGCGGCCCGATGGACAACGTCCGGGCCGGTCCTGCCTGTCCCGCGGGAGCGCCTCCCGCGCCAGCCGTCCGTCCATGCCCGGACCCCACGGCGGTTGCGGGGCCGGTTCCGCCGACGTGGGCGGGCGGCGGCCGCCGTTGGCGAAGAAGTCGGCGAGCGGCAGGGTGGCGGCCCCCACGGTCACCGCGTCCGGTCCGAGCCGGCCGAGCTCGATGCTGACGCGTGAGGCGGGATGGCGCAGGGCGTGGGCGAAGGCGTGCGTGCGCACCGAATCGAGGAACCGCGGGCCCAGCTGCAGTCCGGCCCAGCCCCCGACGAGGATCCGTTCGGGCTGAAAGAGGTTGATCAGGTCGGACAGGCCCGCGCCCAGGTACTCGGCGGTCTCGGCCAGTACAGCCGCGGCCACTTGGTCGGGTGGTGCCGTACCGTCCGGATAGGCCGCCGCGAGCATGTCCGTGAGCGCCGTCTCCTCGTCGGCACCGGCCGACGGTGGGCCGCCCGCCTCCCACCAGCGGGCGAGGAGGGCCTCGGCGCCCGCGTAGGCCTCCAGACACCCGAGCGCGCCGCAGCGGCAGCGCCGTCCCCGCACCTGGACCGTGAGATGACCCCATTCGACGGCCCGGCCCTGCGCCACGTCGTCGGTGACCACGCACGCCCCCACGCCGGAGCCGAAGAGCACCACCACGGCGGATCGGGCACCGCGCCCGGCGCCGAACCACATCTCGGCCTGGCCCAGCGTCTTGGCGCCGTTGTCGATGAAGTAGGGCACCTGCTGCGGCAGCCGGCCGGTGTCGCGCAGCAGGCGCTCCAGCGGTACGGCGTCCCAGCCGATGGTCTGGCCGTGCACCACCGCGCCGCCTTCGGTGGTGGCGTCGACGATGCCGGGCACTCCGATGCCGATGCCGAGCAGGCCCCCGGCGTCGACACCGGACGTCTCCAACACCTCGGTTATCCCGTCGTGGATGCGTCCGACGACGACACCGACATCGTATGCCCGCCCCTTTCCGCGCGCCAACGACAGGTCTGTGTGGGCGAGTTCGGTCAGGGAGAGGTCGAACAGCTCCACCCGCACCCGGGTCTCGCCGACGTCCACGCCGATCAGGTGGCCGCCGCCGGGCACGATGCGCACCAGGATGCGCGGACGACCGCGCTGGTTGTCGACGCTGCCGGCCTCCTCGACCAGACCGTCCGCGATCAGCTCGGCCACCACATTGCTGACCCCTCCGGAGCTCAGACCGGTCGCCGGGCCGAGCGAGTAACGGCTCATCGGTCCGTCGAAATACAACCGTTGCAAAACGGCCGACCGGTTCTCCCGCCGCAGGTCACGAACCGTGCGACCGCTGCGCGTTGACACATGGCCTCCTTCTTCACCGGCGGTGTCGGGCGAGGTACCGCGCCGGATCCCTTGACGCATCCTTGTCATAAGTATTAACTCACGGCCTAAGTTAAGCCATGAGGGGCTTCGGAGGCCGAACGGGCCAGCCGTCGAGTCCGGAGGTTCCCCCGCATCTCTCGACTCCCGGAAAGGGACATCAGGAGCCATGCACAGCACCCGAGCCGCGGCCGTAGGCGCCGTCACCCTGTCTCTCGTCCTCGCGGCCTCGGCCTGCGGAGGCGGGTCGTCGACGGGCGGCGGGTCCAACGACTCGCCCAAGACACTCACGTACTGGGCCTCCAACCAGGGCGCCAGCATCACCGTGGACAAGCAGGTCCTCCAGCCCGAACTCGACAAGTTCCAGAAGCAGACGGGCATCAAGGTCAAGCTGGAGGTCGTGCCCTGGGCGGACCTGCTGAACCGGATTCTGACCGCGACCACCTCCGGCCAGGGTCCCGACGTGCTCAACATCGGCAACACCTGGAGCGCATCCCTCCAGGCCACCGGCGCGCTGCTGCCCTGGGACGCGGCGAACTTCACCAAGATCGGGGGCAAGGACCGTTTCGTCGACTCCGCCCTCGGCTCCACCGGCGCCCAGGGCAAGGACCCGGCGGCGGTACCGCTGTACTCGATGGCCTATGCCCTCTACTACAACAAGAAGATCTTCGCCGACGCGGGCATCACGAAACCCCCGGCCACCTGGGCCGAGTTGACCGCCGACGGCAAGAAGATCCAGGCGACGGGCAAGCAGGCCCTCGGGACCGAGGGCTCCAACCTGTCCGAGAACATCCACCAGGTCTTCGTCCTCGCCAAGCAGCACGGGGCCGACTTCTTCACCGCGGACGGAAAGCCCGACTTCGCCAACGCCGGCGCGGTCGCCGCGGTGAAGCAGTTCGTCGATCTCATGTCCAAGGACAAGGTCATACCGCCGAGCAACGCCGAGTACTCCCAGAACCAGTCCCTGAGCGACTTCGCCAAGGGCAAGACGGCGATGGTCCTGTGGCAGACCGCCTCCGCCACCTTCAAGTCGCTGGGTATGAAGGACTCCGACTGGGCCGTCGCCCCCGCACCCGTCCAGTCCGGCGCCCCGGGCACCGGTACCCAGGTCAACTCGATGGTGGCCGGCATCAACATGGCCGTGTTCAGGAACACGCACAACCTCGACGGTGCCGAGAAGTTCGTGAAGTTCATGACCAGCGACGAGGAGCAGAAGATCCTCAACACGGCGTACGGGTCGATCCCGCCGGTCAAGTCGGCCCAGTCGGACCCGGCGTTCAACTCTCAGGGCACCGCGGTACTCCGCCAGACCCTCGCCACCAGCGCCCAGGCCCTGCCGCAGGTCGCCGACGAATCGCAGTTCGAGACGGCCGTCGGCACCGCGGTCAAGGAGCTGTTCGCCGACGCCGCGAACGGCCGTGCGGTGACCACCGACTCGGTGAAGGCGAAGCTGCAGAAGGCTCAGCAGCAGATGCCGGCGAAGTGAGCACGGACACTCCCATGACGACCACGGTCCCTGAGACGGGCACACGGTCGGTGCGCAAGAGCCACACCGGTGCGGCGCGCGGTCCGCGCCGCGCCGGGCGGATCAAACGCATCGCACTGCCCTACCTGCTCCTGCTGCCCGCGCTGCTCCTCGAACTCCTCGTCCACCTGGTGCCGATGGTCATCGGCATCGCGATGAGCTTCAAGGAACTCACCCAGTTCTACATCCGTGACTGGGGCACCGCCCCCTGGTCCGGCATCGACAACTACAAACTGTCGGTGGACCTCAACGGCCCCGTCGGGTCCGCCCTGCTCCACTCCTTCCTCGTCACCGTCGGCTTCACCCTCCTGTCGGTCGGCCTGTGCTGGGCGATCGGCACCGCCGCCGCGGTCTACATGCAGGACACCTTCCGCGGACGCGGACTGCTGCGCACGATCTTCCTCATCCCCTACGCCCTGCCCGTCTACGCCGCCGTCATCACCTGGGCGTTCATGTTCCAGCACGACAACGGCCTGGTGAACCACGTCCTGCACGACCAGCTCCACCTCACCGGCAAACCCTCCTTCTGGCTCATCGGCGACAACAGCTTCTACGCCCTGCTCACCGTCTCGGTGTGGAAGGGCTGGCCGTTCGCCTTCCTCGTCGTCATGGCCGGGCTGCAGAACATTCCCAAGGAGCTGTACGAGGCCGCCGCCCTCGACGGCGCCGGGATGTGGCAGCAGATCCGCCGTATCACCCTGCCGTCGCTGCGACCGGTCAACCAGGTCCTGGTCCTGGTGCTGTTCCTGTGGACGTTCAACGACTTCAACACGCCGTACGTGCTGTTCGGCAAGTCGGCGCCCCAGGCCGCGGACCTCATCTCGATCCACATCTACCAGTCGTCGTTCGTCACCTGGAACTTCGGCACCGGCTCGGCCATGTCCGTCCTGCTGCTGCTCTTCCTGCTCCTGGTCACGGGCGTGTACCTGCTGCTGACCTCCCGAGGAAGGAAGACGGCCGATGTCTGACACCGTCCGGACACCCCGGCAGGCCCGCTCGCCGATGGCCCCGCCGCGTTCCTTCCACTGGTCGAAACGGATCTTCCTCACCCTGCTCACCGGCTTCGTCCTGGTGCCGGTGTACGTGATGGTCTCCAGCTCGCTCAAGCCGCTGCAGGACGTCTCCGGAAAGTTCCGCTGGCTGCCCAGCGGGCTGACGTTCCGCCCGTACATCGACATCTGGTCGACGATCCCGCTCGCGAAGTACTTCGTGAACTCGCTGATCGTGGCCGGGGCGGCCACGGCCGGCTCGGTGGTGATCGCCGTGTTCGCGGCCTACGCGGTCAGCCGCTACTCCTTCCGCGGCAAACGCGCCTTCACGGTCACCGTGCTGTCCACGCAGATGTTCCCCGGCATCCTTTTCCTCCTGCCGTTGTTCCTGCTCTACGTCAACATCGGCAACGCCACCGGCATCGCTCTGTTCGGCTCGCGTGGCGGCCTCATCCTGACCTATCTCACCTTCACCCTGCCGTTCTCCATCTGGATGCTGATCGGCTACTTCGACTCGGTGCCCCGCGACCTGGACGAAGCCGCCATGGTCGACGGCTGCGGGCCGCTGCGTGCACTGTTCCGCGTCGTGGTGCCCGCCGCCGTCCCCGGCATCGTCGCCGTCGCCGTCTACGCCTTCATGACCGCATGGGGCGAGGTGCTCTTCGCCTCCGTCATGACCAACGACGACACCCGCACCCTCGCCGTGGGTCTGCAGGGCTACTCCACGCTCAACGACGTGTACTGGAACCAGATCATGGCCGCCTCCCTCGTCGTCAGCGTCCCCGTGGTCGCCGGCTTCCTCCTCCTGCAGCGCTACCTCGTCACCGGACTCACCGCGGGCGCGGTCAAGTAGCCCCCTTCCTGCCTGCTTCGAAAGGTTCCCCGTGTCCGACTCGATAGATCTTGCCGCCTTCCCCCGTGATTTCCTCTGGGGCACCGCCACCTCCGCCTACCAGATCGAGGGCGCCGTCACCGAGGACGGCCGCTCGCCGTCCATCTGGGACACCTTCTCGCACACCCCTGGGAAGATCGACAACAACGACCACGGCGACACCGCTTGCGACCATTACCACCGCTGGCCCGAAGACGTGTCCCTGATGAAGGAACTGGGCGCGAACGCCTACCGGTTGTCCATCGCATGGCCCCGAGTGGTGCCGGGCGGCGACGGTCCGGTCAACGCCAAGGGCCTCGACTTCTACGACCGCTTGGTCGACAGCCTGCTGGAGGTGGGCATCACCCCCAATGTGACCGTGTACCACTGGGATCTCCCACAGGCCCTCCAGGACCGGGGCGGCTGGACGGAACGCGCCACCGCCGAGCACCTGGCCCGCTACGCCGCGGTCGTCGCCGAGCGCCTGGGCGACCGGGTCACTCACTGGGCCACGCTGAACGAACCGCTGTGCTCGGCCTGGATCGGTCACCTGGAGGGCCGGATGGCTCCCGGCCTCACCGACCTTTCGGCGGCCGTACGTGCCTCCTACCACCTGCTCCTCGCCCACGGCCTGGCCACCCAGGCGATCCGGGCGGCCCTCCCGGAAGCACAGGTCGGTCTGGTCACCAACCACTCCACCGTGGCCGCCGCCTCCACCGGAGAGGAGGACATCGCGGCGGCCGCGCGGATGGACGGCCACACCAACCGCTGGTGGCTGGACCCGGTCTACGGCCGCGGCTTCCCTGCCGACATGCGCGAGCTGTACGGGGTGGAACTCCCCGAGCGCGTGGGCGACCTGGAGACGATCTCGACACCACTGGACTGGCACGGGCTCAACTACTACTTCCCGGTCACCGTCACCGACGACCCGGAGGGGCCGGTCCCGTACGCCCGCGAGCTCCGCCTGCCCGACGTCCCGCGCACCGGCATGGACTGGCACATCGACGCCGACGGCCTGGAGAGCCTGCTGATGCGGCTCACCGAGGACTACGGCATCCGACGCCTGTACGTCACCGAGAACGGCTCCGCCTTCCCCGACACCGTGCGCCCCGACGGCAGCGTCGACGACCCCGGCCGCACCCGCTACCTGGAGCAGCACCTGGCGGCCTGCGCCCGCGCCGTGCGCAAGGGCGCCCCGCTCGCCGGCTACTACGCCTGGTCCCTGCTCGACAACTTCGAGTGGGCCTACGGCTACGACAAACGCTTCGGCCTCGTCCACGTCGACTACGAAACCCAGCGGCGCACCGTCAAGACGAGCGGACGGCGGTACGCGGAGATCCTCCGCGCCCACCGGCAGGGAGCCCCCACCGCCTGAACAGGCGGTCTGTCCGTACCGTGGTGAACCGGGCCCTGTGGAGCCCTCGGCCGGCTTCGATCGCGGCCCCGGCGTCCCCGAGGGCCCAGTGGAACCGGGGCCGGGAGTCCGACATGGAGCGCTCGGGGATCGAGAGGTCCCACCTGTCGGTCTCCTCCCCGGGCGTGCACTTCGGGGACGACGAGGAGGCTCGCGTCCTCACCCGCGAGGTCAGCGAGTTCGGGGCCCGGGTCCGTGCCGAGCACCCTCGGCAGTTCGGTCACTTCGCCTCACTGCCCCTGCCCGACGGTCAGCATGAGTTCTGGAAAACCTGGGGAGAGCTGTCCGGACATGCGACTCGTTGTAGGGTGTCGAAGTAGCCCTTGACCTGCAAAAACGCAGGCAGGGAGCCTAGTAGTGGGAGTGCCCCGTGTTGCGTGCAATGTTCAAGTCCAAGATCCACCGCGCCACCGTCACCCAGGCCGACCTGCACTACGTGGGATCGGTGACCATCGACGCGGAGTTGCTCGACGCGGCGGATCTGCTGCCCGGCGAGCTGGTGCACATCGTCGACATCACCAACGGCGCCCGGTTGGAGACCTACGTCATCGAGGGTAAGCGTGGCTCGGGTGTCATCGGGATCAACGGGGCGGCCGCCCATCTCGTACACCCCGGTGATCTGGTGATCATCATCAGCTATGCGCAGGTCACCGATGCCGAGGCGCGGGAGTTCAAGCCCCGGGTCGTGCACGTCGACGGCGACAACCGGATCGTGGCGCTCGGCGCCGACCCGTCCGAGCCGGTGCCCGGCTCCGATCAGCTGCGCGCCCCGCAGTCGGTGGCCCAGGAGACCGGGGCCGTCTCCGCCTGAGTCAGGTCGGTGCAGGCCCCCGGGTGGCCGGGTCCGTGTCGGTTTCCGGGGCCGGTCGGGCCGGGCCCGGGGGACCGAGCTGTGACTGTTACCGGACGGCGGCGGGCCGCAGGGCTCGCGCGCTCGGGTGAGTGGCCGGGCGTTGATCGGGTAGGCGGGGGAGTAGTCCAGAGGCGACGTCCAGTGACAGCAGCGACTGCGCGGAGGACCTGATGACAACCCCGCACCCCGACCCCGCCCCGCCGACCCCGACCCCTGAGCCGGGTCCGGCCCCGGATCCGTACCCCACCCCGGTCCCGCCCCCGGAGCCGGGCCCCGGCCCACAGCCCACGCCACCCGCGCCTGGTCCGGGACCCCAGCCGACGCCACCGCCCCCTGGCCCGGGACCCCAGCCCACACCGCCGCCCCCCGGCCCGGGCCCCCAGCCGCCGGTACCGCCGCCCGGTCCGGGCCCGCAGCCCACGCCACCAACCCCGCCCGAACCCTCACCGTCCCCGATCCCGCCCGGACCGGAGCCCGTACCGAGCCCCGAGCCGGGCCCGCCCCTCACCTGACGCATCCCTGAGGACACGGGGAACCCAGGCGCTCCACCACCCTCAGGGGGCACCCCAACAGGGTGCGGAGCACCAGGCGTTCGGCCCCCTCAAGGGCACCCCGTGAGGGGGCGGGGGCGCCCGGCCCCCTCAAGGGCACGGAGATCGCCCGTTTACGCCTGGACCTCGCTCCGGTCCCCGCCCCACAGCGTGTGGAACGTGCCCTCCCGGTCCACCCGCCGGTACGTGTGCGCCCCGAAGAAGTCCCGCTGGCCCTGTGTGAGGGCGGCGGGCAACCGAGGGGCGCGCAGGCCGTCGTAGTAGGAGAGGGCCGCGGCGAACCCGGGCGTCGGCACCCCCTGCCGCACGGCCGTGGCCAGCACCTCGCGCCAGTCGTCCTGGGCCGCCGCGATCTCCCGGGCGAACGTCTCGTCGGAGAGCAGGCTCGGCAGGTCGGGGCGGCCGTCGTAGGCCGCGCGGATGCGGTCGAGGAACGCCGCGCGGATGATGCAGCCGGCCCGCCAGATGGCGGACACGGCACCCTGGTCGATGTCCCAGCCGTACTCCTCGCCGCCCGCCGCGATCTCGTGGAAGCCCTGGGTGTACGAGACGATCTTGGAGGCGTACAGCGCCTGCTCCACCCGGTCGGCGAAGGCCGCCGCCTCCTGCTCGCCCAGCGCGCTCGGCCTGGGGCCGGCCAGATGCCGGGAGGCCTCCCGCAGGGCGGCGTGGCCGGACAGGGAGCGGGCGAAGACGGCCTCCGCGATGCCCGAGACCGGGACACCGAGGTCGAGCGCGATCTGTACGGTCCAGCGGCCGGTGCCCTTCTGCTCCGCCTGGTCCGTCACCACGTCCACGAACGGCTTGCCGGTCGCCGCGTCCACGTGGGACAGGACCTCGGCGGTGATCTCGATCAGGTACGAGTCCAGCCGGCCGGTGTTCCACGTACGGAAGATGTCCGCGATCTGTGCGGGGGAGTACCCCGCCACGTCCCGCAGCAACTGGTACGCCTCGCCGATCAGCTGCATGTCGGCGTACTCGATGCCGTTGTGCACCATCTTCACGAAGTGCCCGGCGCCATCCGGACCGACGTGCGTCACACAGGGCGCGCCGTCCTCTGCCTTCGCCGCGATCTTCTCCAGCATCGGGCCCAGGGACTCGTACGACTCCTTCGAACCGCCGGGCATGATGCTCGGGCCGTGCAGCGCGCCCTCCTCGCCGCCGGAGATGCCGGTGCCGACGAAGTGGATGCCCCGTTCGCGCAGCTCCCGCTCCCGGCGCCGGGTGTCCGCGAAGTGCGCGTTGCCCCCGTCGATGATCATGTCACCGGGTTCCAGGAGCGGCGCGAACTCCTTGATCACCGCGTCCGTGGGATCACCGGCCTTGACCATGATCACCAGTCGGCGCGGGCGTTCCAGCGCCGCCACGAACTCCTCGGCGGTCTCGGCGGCGACGAAGTCCCCCTCGTCCCCGAACCGCTCCACCAGTTCCCGCGTCCGCGCCACCGTGCGGTTGTGCACCGCGACCGTGTAGCCGTTGCGCGCGAAGTTGCGGGCGAGGTTGCGGCCCATGACCGCGAGGCCGGTGACGCCGATCTGCGCTGAAGTGCTCATACCGCCTGCTCCCTGTTCGCCGCGTGCCCGCGGCCGTGCCGGTGGGGGTCCCCGCCCATCCTGACGTGCCCCCCGGGCCCGCGCACATCAGGCCCGCCGCCCCCGTGCCCCGGGTGCGCCGACCGTCCCCGCCGGTCAGCCGGTGATCCGGCCAACACCCTTACGGCATCGGCCACTTGGCACTGGGATACGGCCGGTTCGGTGTCTTGTCACGGCGTGTTTCATGCGCATACTTTTGCCCCTCCTGACGCATGCCGAAGGGACTGCGGACATGGCCATACCCGGCCGGCACCGCCGGAACCAGCCGAACAGGATCAACCGCGCCTCGCTCACGGTGACGGCGGGCGGCGCGGGCCTCGCCCTCCCGCTGATCGCCGCCGGGACAGCCGCCGGAACGCAGACCGCCGCCGGAACGCCGACCACCGCCGGGGCGGACGCCGTCGCCGGTGCGGCCGCCCACGGTGGCCTGGACGCGCCGCACGCCTCGCCGGCCGGGGACGAGCACGGCGCCGTCGCCGGGAGGGCGCTGGACGCCTCGGCGCACGACGTACGGCCGCAGCACACCCCGCAGTCCCGCGCGGGCCGCACCGAGATGTACACGGTGGTGCGCGGCGACACCCTCTCCGGCATCGCCGAGGACCGGCACGTGCCGGGCGGCTGGCGTCCGCTGTATGCCGGGAACCGCGCCACCATCGGGGCCGACCCCGACCTGATCCTGCCGGGCCAGCGGCTCACCCTGCGGCCCGCGAACGCGCTCGCCAAGGCAGCACAGAGGCGCACCAAGGCGCCCGAGTCACCCGCCACGGCACCGGAGGAACACCGCGCGGCGCCCGAGAAGACCGCCAAGCCCCGCTCGAAGAAGGAGACTTCACCTTCCGCCCGGCCGAAGGCCGACTCGAAGGCCCACCCGAAGGCCCGGTCGCAGACCCCCGCGCGGACCCACGCGCTCGTCGCCCCGGTGCACGCCTCCATCGGCACCGGGTACCGCGCCGCGGGGTCGCACTGGTCGAAGGGCTACCACACCGGCGTCGACTTCCTGGTGCCGACCGGCACCGCCGTGCACGCGGCCGCGGCCGGGCGGGTGGTGGCGGCCGGCTGGGGCGGCCCCTACGGGTACCAGGTGGTGATCCGGCACGCCGACGGGCACTACACCCAGTACGGCCATCTGTCGGCCATCGCCGTACGGGTCGGGCAGCACGTCACCGCGGGACAGCGCGTCGGCCGCTCGGGCGCCACCGGCAACGTCACCGGACCGCACCTGCACTTCGAGGTGCGCACCGGACCCGGCTTCGGCACGGACGTCGATCCGCTCGCCTACCTCCGGGACCACGGCGTCAGGATCTGACCCGCGACCGCCGCCTGCCGGGCACCGACCGCGACGGGTGCGACAGCGGCAGGGCACGGTCCCCGGGCGGCAGTGCCTCACCCGCGTCCGGCACCGCGAGGTCGGGCGCCGCCGGGACGAGCAGCTCACGCAGCGCGGGCTCCGTGAGCGGCCGGGCACCCCGGGCGGGCTCGCGCGCGCCCACCATGTCCTGTTCGGCGGTCCGCAGGTCCTGCCCGTCGGCCCGCTGGCGCGGCACCGCGCGCGGCGCCCGCTCCGCGACCGGCTCCTCGGGCGGCGTCGGGGTCCGTTCCATCCGCTCCGTCGTCAACATGATCAGCCCGCCCGCGGCCAGCACCCCGCAGCCCAGCGCGAGCAGGGTGCCGGTGGTGCCGTGCCGGAAGGTCTCGCCGAACATGAGGATGCCGACCACGGCGGCCAGCACCGGGTTGACGACGGTCAGGGTGGCCAGCGGGGCGGCCAGGCCGCCGCCGTCGTAGGAGGCCTGGGACAGCAGTACACCGGCGACGGAGAACACGCCGATCAGCACCAGCAGGAACACGGCACCGGGGCCGAACCCGTCGTCCCAGCCGACGGCGACCGACTTGGTGAACACCGAGGACATGCCGAACGCCGTGCCGGACGCCGTGGCGAGCAGCACGCTGCGCACCGCCGGGTGCCGGTGGGTGGCCCGGCCCGCGCACATCAGCGCCACCACGGCGCCGCCGGTGACCGCCCCGGCCGCCATCCGCTGGGTGGCGTCCAGGGCGTGGTCGTCGGAGGAGCCGACCAGCGAGAGCAGGCCGGCGAGCCCGACCGTGGTCATCACGGCGCCGCGCCAGGCGGTCGCGCCGGCCCGGCGGCCCACGCAGAGGGTGGCCAGCGGCAGGGCGAAGACGATGGTCAGCGCGCCGAGCGGCTGGACGATGCTCAGGGGGCCGAAGGCCAGCGCCACGACGTGCAGCAGCCCGCCGAGGCCGTTGAGCCCCAGCGCGCCCCACCAACCGGGCTGGCGCAGCGGCAGGTAGGTGCTGCCGGAGGAGGTGACCGCGACCCGTTCCTGCACGATCGCGCCGCCCGCGTAGCCGAGGGCGGACACGAGCGACAGCAGCACGGACAGCGCGAGGGCGCTCATCGGCCGCTCCCGCTCGTCGGTGGCTGCGTGCGGCGGGGGTCCTGTGCCCGGCGCTGCGTACGGTCGGCTTCCATGGTCCACACTCTGCCCGCCCGGGTTCTCCCTGTCGTCGTCCCTGAGCACGCACTGCGTCCTACTGCCGATGGAGTACGAGGGCGCGGTGATCATCCCCTGGGTGGGTTCACCCAGGGGGAGCCCGCGCGACCGGGCCGCGAACGGGCCTGGTACGAGTGTCTGTCGTGGACCTCGACCCCGAACTCGCCGCGCTCCGCCCGCTGGGCGGATTCTTCGCCCTGCGTACGACCCCCCGCACCAGGGGGAACAGCGACCCCGAGCGACTGCCGACCCTGGAGGAGGCGTACGCACCGGACCTGCCCGGGTCGGACCCGCTCGCGGTCCGCGTCCGGGCCGTCGGGGAGCGGCTGCGCACCGCCGAGGCGCGGGTCGCCGCCTCGATCGGCCAGCAGGGGCTGGCGGCGCGCCTCTGGTCGGTGGCACTCGGCTGTGCCGCGCTGTACGGCCGGCTGCCCGGTCTGCGCCCGGGTCTGCTGCGTTGGGACACCGCCGCCGCCGCACCGGACGACCTGTGGCTCACCGAGGTCCGCGAGGAGGGGCCCGGGGACGCCGCCGCGCTCGCCGACGCCGTGCTGCACGGGCATCTGGAGCCACTGGAGAAGGCGCTGAGGGACCGTTACGGCGTCGCGGCCGGCCTGCTGCGGGGCAACGCGGGCTCCGCGCTCGCCGGGGCCGCCCGGGAACTGGAGCGCTGGGCCCGCGCCCAGGGCCGTACCGACGTGCTGACCCGCACCCGCGCGCTCACCGCCGAACTCTTCGACCATCCCCTGCTGCGTCCCACCGGCACCCGCACCGCCACCGCCTTCCGCCGCCGCAGCTGCTGCCTGTACTACCGCGTCCCCGGCGGCGGCGTCTGCGGCGACTGCTGCTTCACGCGGCCCCCGAACACCCCCTAGGGACAAGGAGATACCGACCCCCGCTCGCCACCCGCCGAACGCCCCCTGGGGGCGGCGGCGCCGCGCGACCACGCTCGCTCACGGCCCGTCAAAAGACCTTTGGAAACGACGCGTTCCCCTCTTCCCCCGCGCAATGCCCGGATTCGCGCCGTTCGCCCGCCACGATGCAGGCAACGATGTCGAACCTCCGGAGGTCATCCGACATGAGAGGGACCCGGCGCACACGGCTGTGCCTGGCCTGGGCGATGGCGGTGTCCGCGCTGATCGCCGCCCCCGCCGCGGGAGCCGCCGAGCGGACCGACGGCCGCCTCACCGACCTGGTGAACCCCTTCATCGGGAGCCAGAACGAGGGCAACACCTTCCCCGGCGCCGCCGTGCCCTTCGGCATGGTGCAGCTCTCGCCGGACACCGGTCACATGACCGGCTACGACTACACACAGGGCCGTATCCGCGGCTTCTCGCTGGTCCACCTCTCGGGCGTCGGCTGCCGCATCGGCGGCGACCTGCCCGTGCTGCCCACCACCGGGGACGTCACCCGGACCGACGACGCCAAGTACGCCGCCGCGTTCTCGCACGACGACGAGACGGCGAGCCCCGGCTACTACCGGGTCGGCCTCGCCTCCGGCATCCGCGCCGAGCTGACCGCCACCGCCCGCACCGGGGTGCAGCGCTACACCTTCCCCGCGACCGGCAAGGCCAACGTCCTGCTGAACGCGGCCCAGGCGCTGCACAAGACGAGCGCCGCCAAGGTCGAGATCCTCGACGACCGCACCGTACGCACCGAGATCACCGGCCACGGCTTCTGCCGGGACACCGGCCCCTACACGGTCCACACCGTCACCCGCTTCAGCCGGCCCTTCACCGCGTACGGCACCTGGGACGGCGCCACCGTCACCGCCGGCTCGCGCACCGGACACGGCGGCGCCTACGTCCGATTCGACACCACCAGGAACCGGACGGTCGAGGCGACCACCGCGCTGTCCTACGTCGATGCCACGGGCGCGGAGCGCAATCTGCGGGCCGAGGGCGGCCGGTCCTTCGACACCGTGCGGGAACGGGCCCGCGCGCAGTGGGAGGCGCGGCTCGGCGCCGTACGCGTCCACGGCGGTGGCAGGGCGCTGCGCCGTACGTTCTACTCCTCGCTGTACCGCTCGTACCTCGCGCCCAACGTCGGCGGCGACACCGACGGCCGCTACTTCGGCTGGGACCGGCGCGTCCACAGGGCGAACGGGTTCACGTACTACCAGAACTGGTCGCTGTGGGACACCTACCGCACCCAGGCCCAGCTGCTCGCGCTGCTCGCGCCGCGCGAGGCACGGGACATGGCGCGCTCGGTGGTCGCGGTCGACGAGGACGGCGGCTGGCTGCCCAAGTGGGGCTACGGCCCGGTCGAGACGAACGTGATGAGCGGCGACCCGGTCACCCCGTTCCTGACCACCGCCTACCAGATGGGCCTGCTGAAGGGGTTCGAGGAACGGGCCTATCGCGCGCTGCGCAAGAACGCGGACGGGGTGCCGCCCGCCGCCAACCCGGGCATCGGCCGGGAGGCCAACGCCGAGTACATCGCGCACGGTTTCGCCCCGTTCGTCAAGGACCGGCCGCTGGCCAAGATGGGCGACTCGGACTACCACCACGGCGCCTCCGTCACCCTGGAGTACGCCCTCGCCGACGCCATGCTCGCCCAGATGGCCCGCGGCCTCGGTCATCACGCGGACGCGGCCCGCTACGCGGCCCGGTCCCGCAACTACCGCACCATCTTCGACCCCGGCACCGGCTTCTTCCGCGCCCGTGACGCCTCCGGCGCCTTCACCGGATCACCCGACCCGGCGCTCGGCACCGGCTTCCACGAGGGCACCGCCTGGCAGTACCAGTGGCTGGTCCCGCAGGACCTGCCCGGCATGGTCGGCCTGATCGGCGGCGAGCGCGCGGCCAACGACCGGCTCGACGCCTTCTTCGCCTACGACCGGCTGCTCGCCGACCCGGAGAAGACGGCCCGCGAGGTCTGGGTGCACGGCGACGCGTACGCCTACTACAACGCCACCGTCTACAACCCGATGAACGAGCCCGACCTCATCGCGCCCTACACCTACCTCGCCACCGGCCAGCCCTGGAAGACCACCGACGTCGTGCACGCGGCCCTGACCCTGTTCACCGACGGGCCCACCGGCATGACCGGCAACGACGACCTCGGCACCATGTCCGCCTGGAACGTGCTGTCCTCCATCGGCCTGTTCCCGATCCAGCCCGGGTACGACACCTGGGGCCTGTCCACGCCGGTCTTCGACCGCGTCGACCTCGCGCTGGACCGCCGGTACTGGCCGAGCGGCGCGCTCACCGTGACCGCGCCCGGCACCTCGGCGGCCGACCGCTACGTCCAGGGCGTGCGCGCCGACGGCGCGGCGCACGGGCGGACGTATCTGACGACGCGTGCGCTGCGTTCCCTGCGCTCGCTGGCGTTCACGGTCGGCCCGCGCCCGTCGGAGTGGGGTACGTCACCCGAGGCGGCACCACCGGTGCTGAAGTGACCTCAGCGTCTCCCCGGTCCCGCCTCCTTCCGGGGGGCGGGACTTTATCTGTTGTTAACTGTGCGTAGCTTGATCGTACTTGACCGTAATCGGTTGTCGGGGATTGACTGCTGTCCCCTCCTTCGTCGACGCGCGGAGCACGCCCGTGACTTCCGATCTGCTCGCCCCCCTCGACCTCGCCTTCTGGAACATCGAGTCCGACCGGCACCCGATGCACCTGGGTGCCCTCGGTGTCTTCGCCGCGCACTCGCCGACCGCGGGCGCCCACGCCGCCGACCTGCTCGCCACCCGTGCCGCCGCCGTCCCCGGGCTCCGGCTGCGCATCCGGGACGTGTGGCAGCCGCTCTCCTTCGGCGGCGCCACCCGCGAACCCGCCCCGGACTTCGACCCGCTCGACCACGTACGGCTGCACGCCCCGGCCGCCGACTTCCACGCGGCCGCCGGACGGCTGATGGAGCGTCCGCTGGAGCGCGGCCGGCCACCCTGGGAGGCACACGTGCTGCCCGGCGAGGACGGGGTCTCCTTCGCCGTGCTCTTCAAGTTCCACCACGCCCTCGCCGACGGGCTGCGCGCGCTGCGGCTCGCCGCGGGCATCCTCGACCCCATGGACGTGCCCGAACGGGCACCCCGCACGGCCGAGCCCGCGCCGCGCGGACCGCTGCCGGACGTGCGCAGACTGCCCGGCATGCTCCCGGGCCTGGTCCGGGGCGCCCTGTCGGACATGGGCCGGGCCGTGGACATCGGCGCCTCCCTCGCCCTGTCCACCCTGCGCATGCGCCCCGCCTCCGCGCTCGCCGCACCGGCCAGCGGCACCCGCCGTACCGCCGGGGTCGTCCTCGACATCGACGAGGTGCACCGGGTGCGCAAAACGGCCGGCGGCACCGTCAACGACGTTCTGATCGCGGTCGTCGCCGGTGCGCTGCGCCGCTGGCTCGACGAACGCGGCGACGACTGCGCGGGCGTCGCGCCGCGTGCCCTGATCCCGGTCTCCCGGCGCCGCCCGCGCACCGCGCAGCCACCCGGCAACCGGCTCTCCGGCTATCTGATACGGCTTCCCGTGGACGAGCCCGACCCGCTCGGCCGGCTCGCCGCAGTGCGCACCGCGATGGTCCGCAACAAGGACGCGGGCCCCGACCGGGGGGCCGGCGCCGTCGCGCTGCTCGCCGACCACGTGCCCGCCCTCGGCCACCGGCTCGGCGGTCCGCTGGTCGGACAGGCCGCGCGGCTGTGGTTCGACATCCTGGTGACGAGCGTGCCGCTGCCCGGGGTGGGGCTGCGGCTGGGCGGGCAGGAGCTGACCGAGGTCTACCCGCTGGCCCCGCTCGCGCCCGGCCAGTCGCTGGCGGTCGCCGTCTCCACGTACCGCGGGCGTGTGCACTACGGGCTGGTCGCCGACGCGGAGGCCGTGCCGGACCTCGACCGGTTCGCGCACGCGGTGACGGCCGAGGTGGCGGCGCTGCTGGCGGTGTGCGACCGCTGACGGAGCCCCGGGCCCCGGCCTTCGGGCCGGACCCCGGGGCTCGTACGCCGGGTCAGCCCTCGCCGTCCCCGGCGGCGGAGTACTGCTCGTCGGTGACCGGTTCCAGCCAGGTGGTGCCGTCCGTGCCGTCGGCTCCGACGACCATGGCGACGTGGGCCATGAGCGTGGTGCCGGTGGCTCCGTGCCAGTGCTCCTCACCGGCCGGGCACCTGACGACCTGACCGGCGCGGACGCGTACGACCTTGCCGTCGCGCGTACCGACCAGTCCCACGCCCTCGGTGACGTAGAGGGTCTGGCCGTTGAGGTGGGAGTGCCAGTTGGTGCGGGCGCCGGGGGTGAAGCGGACCAGGGCGGAGGCGAGGCGGGCCGGTTCGGCGGGCGTCTCGACCGGGTCGAGGTAGACGTCGCCGGTGAAGCGTTCGGCCGGGGCCTTGACGGTGACGGTGTCGGTGACGTGCTGCATGAAGGTGTCCTTGGCGGGGTCGGGGCGTGTCCACGGGGGCCGTGCGAGGAGGGGGAGAAGGGGGCAGAGAGGGGGGCAGAGAGGGGGGCAGAGAGGGGGCGAGCCCGTCGGCGGGTCAGGGCCTGAGCAGGGCCTTGACGGCGCGGCGTTCGTCCATGGCCCGGTAGCCCTCGGCGACCTGGTCCAGGGGCAGGGCCAGGTCGAAGACCTTGCCCGGCTCGATCCGGCCGGTCAGGACGCGCTCGATGAGGTCGGGCAGGTAGCGGCGCACCGGGGCCGGGCCGCCGCGCAGGCCGACGTGGGAGAAGAACAGCTCCTGGCCGTCGACGGCGACCTCGTGGGGGACACCGACGAAGCCGACGGTGCCGCCCGGCCGGGCCGACCGGAGCGCCTGCCGCATGGCCTGCGCCGTGCCCACGCACTCCAGCACGCTGTCCGCGCCGATGCCGCCGGTCAGCTCCTTGATCCGGGCGACACCCTCGTCGCCGCGCTCGGTGACGATGTCGGTGGCGCCGAACTCCCGGGCGAGCCGCTGCCGGGGCTCGTGCCGGCTCATCGCGATGATCCGCTCCGCGCCCCGCTCCCTGGCCGCGATGACCGCGCACAAGCCGACCGCGCCGTCCCCGACCACCACGGCCGTGGAGCCCGGGACGACCTCGGCGGCGTCGGCGGCCCACCAGCCGGTGCCCATGACGTCGGAGACCGCCAGCAGACCGGGCCAGAACGCCTCGTCGGGTACCTCGTCGACGGCGACCAGGGTGCCCTGCGCCTGCGGGATGCGGACGACGTCGGCCTGGCAGGTGCTCAGGAACTCGCGGTGCAGGCAGTTGGACTGGAAGCCGTTCAGGCAGTTGGCGCAGGTGTTGTCCGAGGTGGCGAACGAGCCGACGACGAACTGGCCCGGCTTCACCGACGTGACCTCGGATCCGACCTCCTCCACGAAGCCGACGTACTCGTGGCCCATCGGATGCGGGTCGCCGATCGGTTCCAGGCCCCGGTAGGGCCACAGGTCCGAGCCGCACACACAGGTGGCGGCCGTACGGATGACCGCGTCGGTCGGGTGGAGGATCCGCGGGTCGTCCAGGGTCTCGAACCGGATGTCGCCGGGGGCATGGATCACTGCTCCGCGCATGAGGGGGGTTCCTTTGCGTGCTGGGGCCATGTGCCGGGGCGCGTACCGGCCGCGTCCCGGACCGGTACGGCGCCACGTCTTCCAGGTAACCGGCTCCCGGCGCCCGCAGCGAGTCACCGCCGAGGGGCGTACCGGCAGTACATCCCTTCGGGCGCGCGCGGGACGTACGGTCGAGAGGTGGACAACCGTGAAGAGGTCCGCGAGTTCCTCACCTCGCGGCGGGCGAAGATCACCCCGGAGCAGGCGGGACTGCCCTCGGGCAGCCGGCGGCGCGTGCCCGGCCTGCGCCGCAGCGAGGTCGCGGCGCTCGCGGACATGAGCGTCGAGTACTACGCCAAGCTGGAGCGGGGCAGCCTCGCCGGTGTCTCCCCGGCCGTCCTCGAAGCCGTCGCCCGCGCCCTGCGGCTCGACGACGCCGAGCGGGCCCACCTGCTGAACCTGGCCCGGGCCGCCGACGGCTCCGACGCCCTCACCCGCCCCCGGCGCCGCGCCGCCCGGCAGTGGACACCGCACCGCAGCCTGCGGTGGACGCTGGACGCGATCACCGCCGGGCCCGCCTTCGTGCGCAACGGCCGGATGGACATCCTCGCCGCCAACCAGCTCGCCCGCGCCTTCTACGACGACGTGTACGCCACGCCCGGCAACCGGACGAACCTGGCCCGCTTCAACTTTCTCGATCCCGCGTCGCGCCGCTTCTACCCCGACTGGGACCTCGCCGCCGACATCGCCGTCGCCATCCTGCGTACCGAGGCGGGCCGCGATCCGCACGACCGGGAGCTGCACGACCTCGTCGGGGAACTCTCCACCCGCAGTGACGAGTTCCGCACCCGCTGGGGCGCCCACGACGTCCGCCACCACGGCACCGGGACCAAACGCTTCCACCACCCGGCGGTCGGCGACCTCACCCTCGCCTACGAGGGCCTTGAGATGGCCGCCGAGCCCGGCCTCACCCTCACCGTCTACACCGCCGAACCCGGCTCGCCCTCCGAGGAGGGCCTGCGCCTGCTCGCCTCCTGGGCCGCCACCCGGGAAGCCGCCGCCGAACCGTCCCCCGCCGGCTGAGCGCGCGGGGCGAAATCCGTGCGTGATCCGCACCGGTTTTGGTTCCGGGCCCGGCGCTCCGTAAAATTTCGTCGTTCGAATGCGGGCGCGAGTCGGAGCGCTGCGCGGATCAGGGAAACGGCAGCGCGATGACGGTGACAGAAGACGGCTCCATGGCCACGGACTCCATGGCCACGGACGAGGTCGTCCACGGCCCGGGCATCGACCCGGAGCGCCTGGCCGTCTGCCTCGGCGTGCTGGAGGAACTGGACCGGCTCGACGTGGACCACCCCGACGCGATCCTCGTGCGCCGGGCCACCTCGCACATCTACCGCACGGTCAAGCAGCGCCGCCGGCAGGAGCGGCGGGCCGCCAAGACCGCCCACGACCGGGCCGTCACCGAGGCCACGGCCACCGGCTCCGCCGAGCGCATCGACGACGAGACCGAGGGCATCCTGCCCTCCTCGAAGGTCGAGCCCGGCCGCATCGCGGGGATACTCCAGCGCCCGCGCTCCTGCTACACCTGCAAGACCCGCTACGTCGAGGTCGACTACTTCTACCACCAGCTCTGTCCGAAGTGCGCCGACCTGAACCGGGCGAAGCGGGACGCCCGCGCCGACCTCACCGGCAAGCGCGCCCTGCTCACCGGCGGCCGGGCCAAGATCGGCATGTACATCGCGCTGCGGCTGCTGCGCGACGGCGCGCACACGACGATCACCACCCGGTTCCCCAAGGACGCCATCCGCCGGTTCAAGGCGATGGAGGACTCCGCGGACTGGCTGCACCGCCTGGAGGTCGTCGGCATCGACCTGCGCGACCCGGCACAGGCGGTCGCCCTGGCCGAGCAGGTCGCCGGGGCGGGCCCGCTCGACATCCTGATCAACAACGCGACGCAGACCGTGCGCCGCCTGCCCTCGGCGTACGCAGCCCTGGTCGACGGCGAGAGCGCCCCGCTGCCCGCCGGGGAACTCCCCGCGCACCACGTCATCGGCGCCTTCAACTCGGGAGCCGTGGACGGCATCGCCGCGCTGCCCGTCGGCACCAGTGGCCTGGAGGCGCAGCAGGTCGCCGACCTGGCGCTCGTCGCGGGCAACGCCAGCGTCGCCCGGCACCTGGACGGCACGGCCATCGACGCGGGCGGCCTGGTGCCGGACGTCGTGGACACCAACACCTGGGTGCAGAGCATCGAGCAGATCTCCCCGGTGGAGCTGCTGGAGACGCAGCTGTGCAACTACACGGCGCCCTTCATCCTGATCAGCAAGCTGCGCCCGGCCATGGCCGAGGCCGCCCGGAAGGCGGCGCGGGGACGGTCGTACGTCGTCAACGTCTCCGCGATGGAGGGGGTGTTCAGCCGCGGCTACAAGGGCGCGGGGCACCCGAACACCAATGCCGCGAAGGCGGCCATGAACATGGTCACGCGGACCAGCGCGCAGGAGATGTTCGACACCGACGGCATCCTGATGACGTCCGTCGACACCGGCTGGATCACCGACGAGCGCCCGCACTACGACAAGCTGCGCCTGGCCGAGGCCGGCTTCCACGCGCCCCTCGACCTGGTCGACGGCGCGGCCCGCGTCTACGACCCGATCGTGCGCGGCGAGGAGGGCGAGGACGTGTACGGCGTCTTCCTGAAGGACTACGCGCCCGGCAAGTGGTGACGGGTCACTGAGCCCCGGGGGCTCCGGGCGGTCCCTCCACGGGGTCGAGGCGGCGGTTGCGGGCCGCGACCAGCTCCAGCACCGTGCGCCAGTCCTCCAGCACCCCCGCGTCGAAGCCCCCGGTGCGGCCCTCCTCGGCGGCCTGGCGCAGCCGCTGGACGTCGTCGGCGAGGGCGCCGTCCCCGCGCACCAGCCGGAACACCCGCTCCCCGAGCAGCGGCCGCACCGCCGCCGCGGCGCTGCGGGCCCGGCCTGCCTCGTCGCCCGGGGACAGGACCGGGCCGATTCCCTGGACCAGCCCCGCGACTTGGAGTTCCTTGTCGGCGGGGCGGCTGCGGCGCAGCAGCGCGGCGGTCCGCAGCGCGTGCTGGCACCGGCCCGCGTACAGCAGGTCCATCAGCTCCTCGACGCTGCGCAGCTCCATGCGTCAGTCCTTCCGCGAGACAGCCGTTCGGGCGCCAGCAGACCATGGTGAGCTTGCGGCCGGGCCAACGACACTTGAACGACGCCGACTGGGCCGAACGGGTGAAGTACGACCCTGATTCGGCGAGGCGATTTGTTATGAATAGCTGCATATTGAGGGGTATTCGTCACGCATCGCGGCTCGATAGTTACCCCTTGTTTGCACTCCCTATCGAGCGGAGGCCCGCTCATTTGGTTAATCTGGAGTGGACGGGCAGCAAAAAGGGTCCCACCCACACCCACGTCCGTCCTGGGGGGCGAGCCGGAGCGCATCGGCCTGCTCCGACCAGAGGTACCCGGCGCCACCGCGCCCGAACTGGCCTTTCATCCAGACCCGAGCGGGCGGTGAGCACCGGAACACAGCGGTCCGGTACGCCCCCGAGGGGACCCGACACACAAGGAGTGCGCGGTGACACCGGAGAAGACGAATCGCGAGCAGCGCCCCGAAGAAGCGGAGCGCCCGGGCCGGCGGCCCGGAGAACTCGGCAGCCTCGACGTGTGGGCCCGGTCCGCCCCCATCCGCCTCGCGGGCTACGAGGACGACCTCGCCGAGCCGCATATCCTGCCCAGCGTGGACTGACCCGTCCCGATCGCCGCAGCGCACGGGCGTGACGTGCGAGACTCACGCCCATGCAGATCAGAGACGCCGTGCCCGAGGACTGGCCGCGGATCTGGCCCTTCTGGCACCGGATCGTGGCCGCCGCCGAGACCTACGCCTGGGACCCCGGCACCGAGGAGCCGGCGGCCCGGGCCCTGTGGATGAGCCCGGCCAAACGGGTCTACGTCGCCGAGGACCTGGCGGGGACCGTGACCGGCTCCGCCTACCTCACCGCGAACTACGGCGGCCCGGCCGCCCGTGTCGCCAACGCCGGCTTCATGGTCGACCCCGACCACACCGGCCGGGGCATCGGCCGCGCCCTCGCGGTCCACGTCCTCGACGAGGCCCGCGCCCACGGCTACCGGGCCATGGTGTTCAACGCGGTCGTCGAGACCAACCCCGCGGTCTCCCTGTGGACCTCCCTCGGCTTCACCGTCGTCGGCACGATCCCGCAGGCCTTCGACCACCCCCGGCACGGCCTGGTCGGCCTGCACGTCATGCACAAGTCGCTCGTCTGAGCCTCGACCGCCTCCACCGGCGCCCGGTCGAACGGGGGGCGGGTCCGCTCAGTCGCCCAGCGGCGCCGTGCGCCGCCACGGCAGCGACGACTCCAGTTCCCGCGCCAGCTCCAGCAAGGCGGCCTCCGTGCCGGGGCGGCCCACGAGCTGGACGGCGCAGGGGGCGCCCGAGGGGAGGGCGGAGAGCGGGACGGACATGGCCGGCCAGCCGGTGAGGTTCCAGGGCGGGGTGAACGGGGAGTAGGCGCTGTTCGCGACGACGTTGCGCAGCCAGCCCCGTTCGTGCCAAGGGCCGGCGGCGGGGGAGCGGCGGGCCAGGGCCGGGGTGAGCAGCACGTCGTGTGCGGTGAGGAAGGGCAGCAGCCGGGCGCGCAGGCGCTCGCGTTCGGCGCCCGTGCGCACCGCGCGGACGAAGCGCCTCCCCACCGCCGCGTGCGCCCGGGTGCGCCGGGCGAGCCGGGCCGGGTCCAGGCCCTCCGCGTCCACCGCCGTGCCCGCCGTCCAGTGCCGCAGCGCGGTCAGGCCCATCGTCGCGGGGTACGGCGGCTCCGCGCGGCGCACTCGGTGGCCGGCCCGCGCCAGCGCCCCGGCCGCCTGTCGCACCGCGTCCGCGTAGGGGCGGCTCGGTCCCGGGCCGCGCAGCGGGTTGCGCAGGGACACGGCGATCGTCCGCCGCGCCGGCTGCGCCGCGGCGGGGAACTCCGTGCCCGCGAGCACGCCCAGCATCAGCCGCAGGTCCTCGACCGTGGTGGCCAGCGGGCCGTTCTCCGACATGCCGAACCAGTCACCGTTGCCGATCCCCGCGGGCACCACCCCGAGCCCCGGCTTCAGCGTCACCAGCCCGCAGTTCGCCGCCGGGATGCGCAGCGACCCCATGCCGTCGTTGCCGAGCGCGATCGGCACGAACCCGGCGGCCACGGCGGCGGCGCTGCCCCCGGAGGAGCCGCCCGCGCTGCGCGTGGTGTCCCAGGGGTTGCGCGAGGTGCCGAACACGCCCTCCGTCGTACCGAAGACGCACAGCTCGGGGACGTTGGTCAGGCCCACGACCACCGCGCCCGCCGCCCGCAGCCGGGCCACCGTGACATGGTCCTCGTCCGCCGGGACGTCCGGGGTCGCTGCCGAGCCGGCGCGGTGGGACTCGCCGCGCACCGCCACGTTGTCCTTCACCGCGACCGGCACGCCCGCGAGCGGCAGTCCGGCAAGGTCGGCGCGGGAAGCCACCTCGTCCGCCTCGGCGAGCGCCGCCGTCCCGCGCACCGTACGGAACGCCCCGATCCGCCCGTCGTGCCGCTCGATCCGCGCCAGGTGCTCCGCCACCACCTCCCGGGGCGTCACCCGCTTCTCCCGCACGGCGGCGGCGATCTCGGCGGCGCTCCGCCCGGCCCAGTTCCCCACGGCACTCCTCGTTCAGTCTTCGGCTACTCGCCGGTACGCGACAGGACGCAGGGAGAACTGTGCCCCGTCGAAGCCGGTACGTCGAGGGTCCGGCGGCCCTCGCGAGGGAATGCGTTCCTCAGCGAGTCCGACCCGTGCCGCCCGGAACCCAGCAGGGAGCATCCCGCATGCATGA
Organism: Streptomyces sp. NEAU-sy36; assembly: GCF_013423905.1. NCBI lineage: Bacteria > Bacillati > Actinomycetota > Actinomycetes > Kitasatosporales > Streptomycetaceae > Streptomyces > Streptomyces sp. NEAU-sy36. Next base: position 5,246,530 of record NZ_CP058977.1, on the reverse strand, counting down.
CGACCGCACTCTGGTGGAGGACCGCCTCCGCCGCGTCCTGGACGAGCGCGTCCGCCCAGCCGTGTACCCCGAGTCCGTCCCGCTCCAGGTCGCGGTGTGGCACGCGCCCGGCGAGCCCGTGCCGGTCGCCGAGGGGCTGGCCGCCGAGCCGGAGCCGATCGAGGTGGGCGCCCGGTGGGGTGCTCCGTGGGGCACCAGCTGGTTCCGCGTGACCGGGACCGTGCCGATGGAGTGGGCCGGGCGGACCGTGGAGGCGCTGCTCGACCTCGGCTTCGACGAGCGCCTGCCCGGCTTCCAGTGCGAGGGCCTGGTGTACCGGCCCGACGGCACTCCGGTGAAGGGCCTCAACCCGCGCAACCAGTGGGTGCGCGTCGGCGCGCCCGTCGTCGGCGGCGAGGAGGTGCGGCTGCACATCGAGGCCGCCTCCAACCCGGTACTCGTCGGCTTCGGTCCCACTCCCCTGGGCGAGAGGGAGACCGCGGGCGGCGAGCCTCAGTACATCCTGACCCGTATGGATCTCGCGGTCTTCGACGAGACCGTGTGGCAGCTGGTGATCGACCTGGAGGTGCTCGGCGAGCTGATGGCCGAGCTGCCCGCCGACTCCGCGCGCCGGTACGACATCCTGCGCGCCGTCGAGCGCGCCCTGGACGCCCTCGACCTCCAGGACGTCAACGGCACGGCGCCCGGCGCCCGCGAGCGGCTGACCGGTGTCCTCGCCTCCCCCGCCGTGCCCTCCGCGCACCGGATCAGCGCCGTCGGGCACGCCCATATCGACTCGGCGTGGCTGTGGCCGCTGCGCGAGACGGTGCGCAAGGTGGCCCGGACGGCGTCCAACATGACGGCACTGATCGAGGACGAGCCCGAGTTCGTGTTCGCCATGTCCCAGGCGCAGCAGTGGGCGTGGATCAGGGAGCACCGGCCCGAGGTGTGGGCGCGGGTGCGCGAGGCTGTGGCCAGGGGACGGTTCGTGCCGGCCGGGGGGATGTGGGTGGAGTCGGACACCAACATGCCGGGCTCGGAGGCGATGGCCCGCCAGTTCGTGCACGGAAAGCGGTTCTTCCTCGACGAGTTCGGCATCGAGAACGAGGAGGTGTGGCTGCCCGACACCTTCGGCTTCGCCGCGGGCCTGCCGCAGATCATCCGGGCGGCCGGCGCCAAGTGGCTGCTGACGCAGAAGATCTCCTGGTCGAGGACGAACGCGTTTCCGCACCACACCTTCCGTTGGGAGGGCATCGACGGCACCCGGATCTTCACGCACTTCCCGCCGGTCGACACCTACAACTGCTCCATGCGGGGAGCCGAACTCGCGCACGCCGCACGCAATTTCAGGGAGAAGGGGCGCGCCCGGCACTCGCTGGCGCCTACCGGCTGGGGCGACGGGGGCGGCGGTACCACCCGCGAGATGGTGGCCAAGGCCGCCCGGTTGCGTGACCTGGAGGGCTCGCCCACCGTCGTTTGGGAGAGCCCGCGGGCCTTCTTCGAGAAGGCCGAGGCCGAGTACCCCGAGCCGCCCGTCTGGGTCGGCGAGTTGTACCTGGAGCTGCACCGGGCCACCCTCACCAGCCAGGCCCAGACCAAGCAGGGCAACCGGCGCAGCGAACACCTGCTGCGCGAGGCGGAGCTGTGGGCGGCGACGGCGGCCGTGCGCACCGGTTTCCCCTATCCGTACGAGGAGTTGGACCGGCTGTGGAAGACGGTGCTGCTGCACCAGTTCCACGACATCCTGCCCGGCTCGTCCATCGCCTGGGTGCACCGCGAGGCACGGGCGGCCTACCGGCGCGTCGCCGGGGAACTGAACGGGATCATCGAGGCCGCCCAGCGGGCGCTGGCGGGGGAGGGGGACCGGGAACTGGTCTTCAACTCCGCGCCGCACGAACGCGCCGGGGTGCCGGCTGGGGGCGCGGGCGCACCGCGGTACCCGGTGGCGGGCACGACGCTGTCGCCCGGGGCGGAGGGCGGGTACGTCCTCGGCAACGGGCTGCTCCGCGTCGAGACCGACGCCCGCGGCCTCGTCGTCTCCGCCCGCGACCTCGCCGCCGACCGCGAGGCCGTCGCCCCCGGCGAGGTGGCGAACCTCCTCCAACTCCACCCGGATTTCCCGAACATGTGGGACGCCTGGGACGTGGACGAGTTCTACCGCAACACCGTCACCGACCTCACCGACGCCGAGTCGGTCACGCCCGGCGAGGACGGCGCGTCGGTGCGGATCGTCCGCTCCTTCGGTTCCTCCCGCGTCACCCAGGTGCTGTCGCTGCCGCCGGGGGAACGGCGGCTGGTCGTGGACACCGAGGTCGACTGGCACGAGACGGAGAAGTTCCTCAAGCTGGCCTTCCCGCTGGACGTGCACGCCGAACGGTACGCGTCCGAGACCCAGTTCGGGCACGTCTTCCGGCCCACCCACACCAACACCTCCTGGGAGGCGGCCAAGTTCGAGGCGTGCAACCACCGCTTCGTCCACCTGGAGGAGCCCGGCTGGGGCGTGGCGATCGTCAACGACTCGACGTACGGCCACGACGTGACCCGCACCGTGCGCACCGACGGCGACCGCGGCACCACCACGACGGTCCGCGTCTCCCTGCTGCGCGCCCCCCGCTTCCCCGACCCCGAGACCGACCAGGGCGTCCACCGCTTCCGCCACGTTCTCGTGCCGGGCGCGGACATCGGCGACGCGGTACGCGAGGGCTGGCGGATCAACCTGCCCGAGCGGCGCACGACCGGCGCCCGGGAGGTCGCGCCACTCGTGTCGGTGGACTCGGACGCGGTCGTGATCACGGCGGTCAAGCTCGCCGACGACGGCAGCGGCGACGTGGTGGTCCGCTTCCACGAGGCCCACGGCGCACGCGCCCGGGCCACCTTGGAGACGGGCTTCGCGTTCACCGCCCTCACCGTCACCGACCTGCTGGAACGCCCGCTCGCCGACGTGCCGCGACCGGACCGCGAGGGCGAGCGGATCACCGTACGGCTGCGCCCCTTCGAGCTGATGACCCTGCGGCTGCGCAGGCGCGTCGGCGTGTGATCAAGACCCTCGCTCCGCCCCGGCCAGCCGGGTCGGCGGCAGGTACTCGCGCACGTACGTCCGCTCCCAGCACGCGCCCGTCTCCCGCAACTCCCGCCAGGTGGTGTAGCGGTAGCGGAAGAGCCGGGCGCGGACGAAGCGGGGCGGGGTACCGGGCGGGAAGGGGGAGCGGCGCAGCAGTCGCAGCGTCGCCCGGTCGTTCTCAAGGAGCCGCTCCACCAGGCCGCCGAACCAGTCGCCGGCGTACGCCGGCGACAGCGCCGCGAACCACATCAGCCAGTCCAGGCGCAGATGGTACGGGGCGAACTGGCGCGGCCAGTGCCGCAGCCGGCCCGGCTTGCCCTTGAACTCGTACTCCCGCCAGTCCGAGTCCGCCCGCGCCACCTCGTCCAGCGTGCCCTCGACCACCACCTCGTAGCGCACCCGGCTGACGCTGCCGAACGCGCCGTAGGTGTTGACCAGGTGGAGCGGGTCGAAGGAGCGGTTCATCACCTGGCGCCGGGAGACCATGTTCACCACCGGGCGGTAGCTGAGGAACAGCAGCAGCGCGGCGAGCGCGAGCACCACGACCTCGTACCACAGGGGCGCCGCGGGCACCGGGGGCGCCGTCGCCGGGAGCCGCAGCGCGGACACCGCGAGCACGATGGTGATCCAGTTCAGCCAGGAGAAGTTGCCCGACAGGACCAGCCACAGCTGGGTGACGATCATCAGCGCGGCGGCGGCCGAGGCGATCGGCTGGGGGGTGAACAGGAGGAAGGGCACCACGAGTTGGGTGACGTGGTTGGCGGCCACCTCCACCCGGTGCAACGGCTTGGGCAGATGGTGGAAGAACCAGCTCAGCGGTCCCGGCATCGGCTGTGTCTCGTGGTGGTAGTACAGGCAGGTCAGCTTGCGCCAGCACGCGTCGCCGCGCAGCTTGATCAGTCCGGCGCCGAACTCGACCCGGAACAGGATCCAGCGCAGCAGGAACAGCACCACCACCGGCGGCGCCACCTCGTCGTTGCCGAGGAACGCGGCCAGGAAGCCGGTTTCGAGCAGCAGCGACTCCCAGCCGAACGCGTACCAGGTCTGCCCCACGTTCACGATCGACAGGTACAGCGCCCACGGCACCAGCCACAGCACGATGCCCGCCCACAGCGGCAGCAGCGAGTCCGCCCCCGCGAGCAGCGCCGCCGACACCGCGCAGCCCGCCCACGCCACGGCCGCGAAGAACCGGTCGGAGTAGTGCAGCTGGAACAGGCTCGGCGCCCGCCGGAAGGGAATCCGCGCCACGTAACGGGGGACCGGCAGCATGCCCCGCTCGCCCAGCAGCGCCCGGAACTGGAGGGCGGCCGTCAGGAACGCCACGAGGTACACGGCGGCCAGGGCCCTCTGCAGAACCAGTCGGCTCAGCCAGTAGTCGGGTGCGGTGAACCAGTCCACGGCCGCCTCGTCTCCCTCGCGCCGATCCCCTCGAGTTGCCAGCCAAAAGGATGCAATGCAAACAATAGGGGTAATTCACCCACAGTGATGCGGAGTGCACGGTGCGCATACCCACCGGATCCTTGGCCATGGCCTGCGTGCTGCTGTCGGTGGCGCTGCTCCTCACCGGGTGTGCGGGCGCCGCCGTCAAAGAGGCCCAACTGGGCGAGGAGGTCTTCCTCCAGCCCGCCATGGAACAGGGGCCCAACCCCTTCACCGAGTCCACGGCGACCGGCCCCACCGGCAGCGGCGTCCCCCGGGCGGCCGACACCGGCCGCACGGCCGACGTCAGCGCCCCGCCCGCCGGACTCGCCGTCGCCCCGCTGGCGGCGGCACACGCCCTGTCCGGCGGCACCCCCGGCCTCTACAGCGGCAGCGTCCGCGTCACCGTCTGCGACGTCGAACGGCAGATCGGCCGGCTGACCGCGGACCCGGCGCGGGGCGAGGCCTTCGCCCGGGCGGCCGGCGTCTCCCGCTCCGCCCTGCCCGGTTACCTGCGCGCCCTGACCCCGGTGCTGCTGCGCGCCGACACCCGCGTCACCAACCACGGCTACCGCGACGGACAGGCGGCCGGATACCAGGCCGTGCTCCAGGCCGGCACCGCCGTCCTGGTCGACGACCGGGGCCTGCCCCGGGTGCGGTGCGCCTGCGGCAATCCGCTGCGACCACCCGAGGAGGCGCGCGGCGGCGTGGGCGCCCGTGGCACCGCCTGGTCCGGCTACCGGCCCAACCAGGTGATCGTGGTGACCCCGGCGCCCCAGGCGGTCGGCAGCCTGACGCTGCTCGACGCCCGTACGAACAGCTGGATCGAACGCCGGCTCGGTCTCGACGTCGCCCACGACCAGCTCGTGGCACCGCCGATCCTGGCCAACACCGCGCCCCCCGATCCCGGGCTCACCGGCTTCCCCCATCCCAGCAGGCCGGACACCGGCACACCCCGGGCCCGGCAGAGCCGGCCCGGTACCGCAGCGGGGCAGGTCGGGGGCGCGGTGACCGGCGCGGGGCGCGAGGCTGCGGACCGCGCGCCCGCGACGGGCACCCGTACGGACGAACCCGACCACACGGGAGTGCGGGACGGGGACCGGGGGGCGCGTACGGGGCAGCGCGCCGCCGAGGACCGCCGTGACGGGGACCGGGTCGCTCGGCCTCCCCGCGGCGGCGGGGAGGCCGACGCGGTGGACCGTCGGGGCGGGGCCCGCGAGGCCGGGGACCGCCGTGTCCGGGGAGTCGATGCCGTGGACCGTCATGGCGGGGACTCCGGTGCCCGGGACCGTGCCGCCGAGGACCGTGGTGCCGCGAACTCCGCCGCGACGCCCGGTGTCGCCGAGGGCCACGGCACCGCCACTCCCGCCGCCGACGGCCGGGGCGCCGCGTCGGCGGGGGAGCGGGGACCCCGCGACCCCGGACCCCGCGACCCCGGACCCCGCGACCCCGGTCCCCGCGGCACCCCCACGGCCGTCGACCGGGCCGTTCCCGCGCCCGACCCGACCGGCGCCCCGACGCCGACCGCCACGCCGTCGACCGGCAGTGCCCCCACGCCGACCGGCGCTGCCACGCCCACCGCCGCCCCGAGCGCCTCGTCGGCGCACCGCACCCCGCCGCCACCTGCCAGGGCCCTCCCGCCGGCACCGTCGACCGCCCCCTCCGAGGCGTTCTCCTCCGCGCCCTCCCCCTCCATGCCCGCCTCCCCCTCCACGCCCTCTTCCGCCGACCCGCGACCCCCCTCGGCCCCGGCGCCCACCCCCACCCAGCCCCTTCTCGACCCCTTCGCCCACCCTCCGGGCCTCTCCCTCTACGACCCGCCCCGGACCGGTGCCCTGAACGTCCCGCGGGACCTCGACGAGATCGCCCCGCCCGGCGGCACCGGCATGTCCGGCCCGAGCGACGGCGCCGCGCAGACCCCCGAGGACACCCCAGGGACCGGCACCGCCCCGGACGCGGCCCCCGGTGCCCCGGCCGACCCGCCCGGCAGGTGAACGGCGTACCGGCCGGGCCGCCGGGACCGGGTCGAAGAATCCGGCGAATCCTGGCAAGGTGGCCCCATGGCTGATCGGGCAGCGAGTGCCCTGTCACTCCCGGAGGACTGGCCCGCCCACCCGGACCCGATCCCGGCGCTCGACCACATGGGCACCTTCGACTGGGACCTGGACAAGGGCGTGTTCCACATGGACGCCCGGGCGCACCAGGTGTTCGACCTGCTCCCCGAGGAGTTCGACGGGCGCCCCGAGTCCCTGACCGCGCGGGTGCCGCAGTCCGAGGCGGCCCGGCTGGACGCGCTGGTGGCCCGGGCCGTCGAGGAGGGCGCCGAGAACTACGGGGCCTACTTCCGCATCCGCCGCCGCGACGGCACCCCCCGCTGGACCCACACCCAGGGCTACATCCGCCGGGACGAGTCCGGCCGTCCCCTCCGCGTCGTCGGCATCGTCCGCGACGCCACCGGGGAGCTGGCCGAGGGCGAGGCCCGCAGTCTGCGCGCCGCCCAGGACGAGGCCTTCCGCCAGCAGACCAGCATCGTCCAGGTCGTCTCCGCCGCCCTCGCCCACGCCCGCACCGTGCAGGACGTCATCGAGGTCCTCAAGGACACCCACGGCATCCACCGGCTGGGCGCGGCCAGCTTCGTGATGGGCCTGGTGGAGGCCGGGCGGATCCGGCTCGTCGCCGAGGCGCCGGCCGGCAGCTTCGTGCCCGCCAGCCAGGTCAACCGCATCGACGAGCCGTACCCCATGAGCGAGGTGGTGCGGACGCTGAGCCCCCGGTTCGTCGAGAGCCCGGAGGAGTTCGCGGAGCAGTACCCCCTGCTGTGGTCGCAGATCACCCATCTGCGGATCGCCTCGGCCGCCTATCTGCCGCTGATCGCCCAGGGCCGCCCGATCGGCGCGATGGGCCTGCTCTACAGCCTCCGGCGCGGCTTCTCCGAGGAGGAGCGCGCCGTTCTCGTGGCCCTCGGCAGCAGCATCGCGCAGAGCCTGCAACGGGCCATGCTCTACGAGCAGCAGAAGGACCTCGCCCAGGGCCTCCAGCAGGCCATGCTGCCGCGCACCATCCCGCACGTGCCGGGCGCCGACGTCGCCGTGCGCTACCGGGCGGCCGCCCTGGGCCGGGACATCGGCGGCGACTGGTACGACGTGATCCCGCTGCCCGGCGGCCGGGTCGGCGCGGTCATCGGCGACGTCCAGGGCCACGACACCCACGCCGCGGCCGTGATGGGCCAGCTGCGGATCGTGCTGCGCGCCTACGCCGCGGAAGGGCACGCCCCGGCCACCGTGATGGCCCGCGCCTCCGCGTTCCTGCGCGAGCTGGACACCGGTCGCTTCGCCACCTGTCTGTACGCCGACGCGGACCTGGCGACCGGGGTGGTCCAGGTGGTCCGCGCCGGGCACATCGACCCGCTGGTGCGCGACGCGGACGGCTGCCGGCGCATACCGGTCGAGGGCGGGCTGCCGCTCGGGCTGTCCGCCGAGTTCGGCGGGCTCGACTATCCCGTCGCCACCCTCGAACTCGACCCGGGCGCCACCCTGCTGCTGTGCACCGACGGACTGGTCGAGCAGCCGGGCCGAGACCTGGACGACGGCATCCGGAACCTGGCGGAGCGGGTGCGCACCGGGCCGGAGGAGGTGTCCGACCTCGCCGACCTGCTGATCCGGCTGGCCGAGAAGCGCGGTGGCGACGACGACGTGGCCCTGCTCCTGCTGCACCGCCGGGTCCCGGAGGAGGCGCGGCCCCGCGGCCGGCTCCAGCAGCGTGTGGCCCCCGGTGATCCGGAGGCGCTCACGCAGGCCCGGCACATGATCCGGGCCGCGGTCCGCGACTGGGGCGACGAAGAGCGCGCCGACGAGGTGGAGCTGGCCGCGGACGAGCTGATCACCAACGTCCTGGTGCACACCGAGGGCCCCGCGATCGTCACCCTGCGGTCCCCCGTCGGGGGTGAACGCAGGCTGCGGATCGAGGTGGAGGACTCCTCCAGCGCCCTGCCCCGGCGCCGGGACGCAGGAGAGGACGGCGTCTCGGGGCGCGGCCTGCTGCTCGTGGACCGGCTCGCGGACGCCTGGGGCGTGGAGGCGCGCGGCCGCGGCAAGGCGGTGTGGTGCGAGTTCCGGGCGGGCGCGGACCGCAGCGGGCCGGACGGGTGAGCCGGGAGGCGTTGTCGGTGCCGGGTGGCACTCTGGACGTATGCCGGAACTGCCCGAGGTCGAAGCGCTGACGGACTTCCTCTCCGAGCACCTGGTCGGCCACCGGGTGGCGCGGGTGCTGCCGGTCGCCGTCAGTGTGCTGAAGACGTACGACCCGCCCGTCACCGCCCTTCAGGGCGCCCTGATCACCGAGGTGCGCCGGCACGGCAAGTTCCTCGACCTGGCGGCCGACAGCGGGCTGCACCTGGTGGTCCACCTGGCCCGCGCGGGCTGGTTGCAGTGGAAGGACCGGCTGCCGGACGGGCCGCCCAAGCCGGGCAAGGGCCCGCTCGCGCTGCGCGTGGCGCTGGAGACCGGCGAGGGCTTCGACCTCACCGAGGCCGGCACACAGAAGCGCCTCGCGGTGTACCTGGTGCGCGATCCGGCGCAGGTGCCGGGCATCGCCCGCCTCGGCCCGGACCCGCTCGCCGCGGACTTCGGGGAGGACCGCCTCGCCGCCCTGCTGAAGGCGGAGCGACGACAGCTCAAGGGCGCCCTGCGGGACCAGTCCCTGATCGCCGGGATCGGCAACGCCTACAGCGACGAGATCCTGCACGCGGCGAAGATGTCCCCGTTCAAGCTCGCCGCCTCCCTCACCCCGCAGGAGACCCGCCGGCTCTACGAGGCGTTGCGCGGCACCCTCGCCGAGGCGGTCGAGCGCTCCCGGGGCGTGGCCGCCGGTCGGCTGAAGTCCGAGAAGAAGAGCGGCCTTCGGGTGCACGGCCGCACCGGCGAGCCCTGCCCGGTGTGCGGTGACACCATCCGCGAGGTCTCCTTCAGCGACTCCTCGCTCCAGTACTGCCCCACCTGCCAGACGGGCGGCAAGCCGCTCGCCGACCGCAGACTCTCCCGGCTGCTGAAGTAGGGGCGCCCGCCGTAGTCAGAAGAGGTGGATCGCCAGGTGCCCGAGCGGCAGGCCCAGCTGCCAGGCGGGCGTCCACACCTGGGGCCCGCCGTCCTCGCCGGCCGGGGCGCCGCCGCCCGGCACCGCGTCCAGGTCGGGCGCCAGCAGTTCGGTCTCCTCCAGCCAGCGCCAGGCGTCCTGGGCGAGCGCCAGATCGGCCGAGGGTGCCCCGGCCGCCCGCTCGGTCAGCTCGGCCATCCGGGCGCGCACCCACTGCGGCCACGGATGGTCGCAGGCCGTCAACGACAGCCAGTTGTCCAGCTGGGAGACGACCCGGATGCCGGAGAGTTCCCCGTCGGTGTCGGACAGGAAGACGGTCAGCGCGAGCGCGTCCCGGCCGGCCCGGAACTCGAAGGACGTCGGCGGCATCAGATCGCCGGTGCGCAGCAGTTCGTCGGCGATGTACTCGGCGTACAGCCACGCCATGGGGACGTCCAGTTCACCGCCGCCGGTGCCGTCCGCGCCGTCGCTGTTCTCGTGTCCTCTGTGCGGCATTCCCTTCCTGCCCTTCCTCCGGTGCGTGCGCGTCGCCCGGTCCCCGGGGACGTACCCCGCCCGGAACGCGGATGGGGACAGCCCATTGCCCCAAGGGGGGCCACAGCAAGGCGCTTTGCCGAGGCTTGACCCGGCACCCGGTTTCGCCGCACGTCCGGTGCCTCACGGTACCGGGTGCGGCGCCGCGCGTGCGCGCCGCTCGCGTCCCACCGCCCCCGGGGAGCACACGAGGGCGAGGACGTCACGGTGGTGCGGCGTGAGTGTCTTCACAGTCCCACCGGATGGGTCAATGAGAGGACCCGTACCGTTCGGACGGAGAGTCGGCTTCCTCCCCACGGGCCCGTCACGGCAATGTCGGTAAATACGACATGCGCACTGACATATCGACGTGCTGACGTACTGACGTACTGACGTAGATCCCGAGGTGTGAGCTGATGATCGGACGCAGACACCAGGTGGCGCTGGCCCTGACCGCCGTCCTCGCGACCGCGGCGGCCTGTGCCGACCACGTCCGCCATGATTCCGCCGCCCGCGAGGGCGCGCCCGGGCCGCCCGCCGCCGCCCGCGGCTTCACCCTGGTCGCCACCGGCGACGTCCTGACGGACGCCGCCGTCCTGGACCGCGCCTCCTACGACGCCGAGGCATCCGCCGGCGCGGGCTCCGGCGGTTACGACTTCCGGCCCATGCTCGCCGACGTGGAACCCCTGGTCAGCGGCGCCGACCTGGCACTGTGTCACCTGGAGAACGGCTACGGCGACGCCGCCCCGCTGTCCCCGCCGCAGCTCGCCCGGGACCTCGCCCAGACCGGTTACGACGGCTGCGCCACCGCCTCCGAGCACGCCCTGGACGACGGTGCCGAGGGCGTCCGGCGCACCCTGGGCGCCCTGGACGAGGCGGGCCTGGACCACGCGGGCACCGCCCGCAGCGCGGACGAGGCCCGCTATGTGTCGCTCCACCGGGCCGGATCGGCCAAGGTCGCGCAGTTGTCGTACACGTTCGACACCGAGCGGCCGCTGCCCGACGGGCAGCCCTGGGCGCTCCGGCCGATCGACGTCGGCCGGATCACCGCCGACGCCCGCGCCGCCCGCCGGGCCGGCGCCGACGTGGTCGTCCTCTCCCTGCACTGGGGCACCGACCGCGACGACGCCCCGACCGCGGCGCAGACCGACCTCGCCCGCCGGCTCACCGCCTCCGCGGACGGCGGCCGCCCCGACATCGACCTGATCCTCGGCAGCCACACCCATGTCCCGCAGCCGTACGAGAAGGTCAACGGCACCTGGGTGGTCTACGGCCTGGGCGACCAGATCTCCGGGCAGCCGGACGACGCCCACGGCGCCCGCGACCCGCGCGCCGACGAGTCCACCCTTGCCCGCTTCACCTTCGCCCCACCCGCCCGGCCGGGCGGCCGCTGGCAGGTCACGCGGGCCGAGTTCGTCCCCCAGCTGTACGACCTCGACGCCGGCCGCGTGATCGACGTCGGCCGGGCCGTCGAAGGCGGCGCCGACCTCGCCGGGGTGCGCGACCGGATCCGGGAGGTGGTGCTCAGCCGGGGCGCCGCCAAGGACGGCCTGGTGATGGGGGAGTGATCACTCGGGCCGCCGCTCGGCCAGCGCGGAACGCTTGTACGAGTAGCCGAAGTAGACCGCGCAGCCGATCAGGAACCACACCGCGAACCGCACCCACGTCTGCCACTGGAGGAACGTGATCAGCCAGAGCGAGAAGAGCACGCCCAGCGCGGGCACGAACGGCACCGCCGGGGTGCGGAAGGTGCGGGGCAGGTCGGGGCGCCGGTAGCGCAGCACGATCACCGCCGTGCAGACCACCACGAACGCCAGCAGGATGCCGATGTTGGTCAGCTCGGCCGCCTCGCCGATCGGCAGGAACCCGGCGATCAGCGCCGAGGCCGCCCCGACGATCCAGGTCACCCGGGTCGGCACGTGCCGCGTCGGGTGCGTCTTGGCGAACCACTTGGGCAGCAGACCGTCGCGGGACATGGAGAACCACACCCGGGTCACCCCCAGCATGAAGGTGAACATCACCGTGAGGATGCCGATGATGGCACCCACCGCGATCACGTTCGCGAGCCCGTTCAGGCCCACCGACTTGAACGCCGTGGAGAACCCGCTCTCCTTGTCGATGTGCCGGTAGTTCTGCATGCCCGTCAGCACCAGGCAGGCCGCCACGTACAGCACCATCGCGATCACCAGCGAGTAGATGATCGCCTTCGGCATGTGCCGCTGCGCGTCCTTGGACTCCTCGGCCGCCGTCGACATGGCGTCGTACCCGAACACCGCGAAGAACACCGTCGCCGCGCCCGTGAAGGCGCCGCCGACGCCGTAGGGGAAGAACGGGTGGTAGTTCGCCGTGTCGATGTGGAAGAAGCCCACCCCGATCACCAGCAGCACCACCAGCACCTTCACCGCGACCACCAGCGTCTCGAAGCGGGCCGCGCTGCGGATGCCGAGGTTGAGCAGCCAGGCGATCAGCAGGCAGAGCACCACCGCGAACAGGTCCACCCGGTGCCCGGAGCCGGTGCCGGGCGCGCCCATCATCCAGTGCGGCAGCTTCGCCCCCATCTGTTCGACGAGGAAGCCGAAGTAGCCCGAGATGCCGATCGCGACGACCGCCACGATCGCCGTGTACTCGAGCAGCAGGTCCCAGCCGATGAACCAGCCCGCGAACTCGCCGAGCACCGCGTAGCCGTAGGTGTAGGCCGAGCCCGCCTTCGGGATCAGCCCCGCGAATTCGGCGTAGGACAGCGCCGCGCACGCGCTCGCCGCGCCCGCGATCAGGAAGGACACCAGCACCGCGGGACCGGCCGTGCCGTTGGCCACCGTGCCGGCGAGCGTGAAGATACCGGCACCGATGATGCCGCCGACGCCGATCGCCGTGAGCTGCCACAGCCCGAGCGACCGTTCCAGCCGGGGCCCCTGACCGGCCTCGGTCTCCTCGATGTGCTCGATGGGTTTGCGGCGGAGAATCCCCTCACCCGCGCGGAGCTTGGCCATGCGCCTCACCTCTTCGCCGACGGCAAACGGCTGACGCGGGTTCATGATGGCTCAGGGTCGCGCCGCAGGGAAGGAGCCACGCACGGCCCAGGCGGGGGTCCACGGGCGCGAGGGCGGGCGGTTCGCGGGCCGGGCGGCGAGATGGGCGCGCAGCACGGCCAGGCCCGGGTGCGCGTTGGCCGCGCTCCACACCAGGGAGTGCGGGTAGACCGGCGTCGGATCGGTGAGCGGGATCCGCCGCAGATCGTGCCCGGCGGGCCAGACCAGCCGGATGCCCTCGGCGACGAGGGTGGCGAGCGAGGCGGAGTCCGCGACCGTGTCGAGCAGCGCCTCCGAGCCGAAGTCGGGGCCCACCGAGTCGATGGTCAGCCCGAACTCGGCGGCCAGCGCCTCGTAGTAGGCGGCCCACTCGGTGCCGGCCACCAGGCCCGGCATCCAGATCCGGTGCCCGGCCAGCTCTGCCGGCCGCACCGAGCGGGCCCCGGCGAGGGGATGCGCGGGACCGGTCAGCAGCTGCACGGCCTCGTCGTAGACCCGCGCGGCCCGCAGGCCCTCGGGCAGCCGGGGACCGACGGCGCGGAACGTCGCGTCGATGGTGCCCGCGCGCACGGCGGCGACGGCCGTGTCCGCGTCGAACAGGGTCACCACGTCCAGGGCCGTCTCCGGGTGCGTCCGGTGGAAGTCGCGCAGCAGGCCCGCCGGGCCGAGCCGGGCCCCGACCACGTCCACGCGCAGCGCCCGCCGGCCCGGCCGCACCGAGGCGGCGGCCCGCTCCTCGGCCAGCAGCAGCTCACGGGCGTGCGGCAGGAACGCCTGCCCGTCGATGGTCGGCTCCGCCCCGCGCGCGGTCCGGCGGAACAGCCGCACCCCGAGCTCCTTCTCCAGCGCCGCGATCCGCTTGGAGACGGCCTGCTGGGTGATGCCGAGGACGGCGGACGCCTCCTGGAACTGTCCGCTGTCCACCACGGTGACGAAGGTGCGCACGGCCTTGAGGTCCACCCGGCCATCGTAGCCACCGAGTGCTGATGTACAACCAACGGTTGTGGTCGTCGTCGTGCCGGTTGTTTGAACCGCAGGCCACCTGCTGGTTTTCATATGCCGGGTCAACGGGAGGTTGTGGATGAGGCTGGGTCGGCAGTTCGGCTGGCTGTGGGCGGCGTATTCGGTCAGTACCTTCGGCACCTGGCTCGCGTTCGACGCGTTCGCGCTGATCGCGGTTCTCGTGCTGCACGCGGGTTCCGCCCAGGTGTCGCTGCTCGCCTCGGCCGGGGTGGCCGTCGGCGCGGTGGCCGCCGTACCGCTCGGCCCCTGGATCGAGTTCCGGCGCAAGCGGCCCGTGATGATCACGGCCGACCTGGTGCGCGGGGCCGCGCTGCTCACCCTGCCCGCCGCCTACGCCTTCGGCGTGCTCGGCTTCGGGCAGCTCCTGGTGGTCTCCGTGATCGTCGCGGCGGCCGACATCACCTTCACCGCCGCCTCCGGCGCCCACCTCAAGGCGCTGGTGCCGTCCGACGGCCTGCTCACCGCGGCCGGCCGGTTCGAGTCCACCACCTGGACCGCCAGCGTGCTCGGTCCCCCGCTCGGCGGCGCCCTCGCCGGCCTCCTGGGGCCGGTGACCACCGTGGCCGCGGACGCCGTCAGCTATCTGCTGTCCGCCCTCGGCATCCGCGCCATCGGCCGCGGCGAGACCGTCCCCGAGCGCACCGCCGCGCCCCGCGCCGGTGAACTCCTCGACGGCTGGCGGCACCTGCTCAGCAGCCGCGCCCTGCGCCCGCTGTTCTTCAACGTGCTCCTGGGCAACGCCCTGATCATGGCCGGTTCGCCGGTCCTGTCGGTGCTCATGCTGGGCCATCTCGGCTTCGCCCCCTGGCAGTACGGGCTCGCCTTCGCCGTGCCCTGCCTCGGCGGACTGCTCGGCTCGCGGGTGGCCCGCCCGCTGGCCACCCGCTACGGCAGGCGCCGGGTGCTGCTCGCCTCCGGTGTGCTGCGCGCCTGCTGGCCGATCGGGCTCGCGTTCGTCGGGTCCGGCACGGCCGGACTGCTCGTGGTGATGGTCGTGGAGGCCGGGCTGATCCTGTGCTGCGGCATCTTCAACCCGCTCGTCGTCACCGAGCGCCTGGAGCTGACCCCGAACGACCGGGTGGCCCGCATGCTGGCCGCCTGGTCCGTCACCGGCAAGGCCTGCACCGCCGCGATCACCGCGCTGTGGGGGCTGGTGGCCGCCGTCGTCGGGGCGCGCACCGCGCTGGGCCTGGCCGGGGTGCTGATGCTCGCCACCCCGCTGCTGCTGTGGCCGCTGGTGCCGGGACGCCGCGTGGCGGCGGTCACGGAACGACCGTCACCGGCCAGCGTCCCGCCTTCACCAGCCGCACCGCCACCGACCCGATGATCCGGTGCCCGGCCTGCTCGGAGGCGCCCACCACCACCGCGTCCGCCTTCAGCTCCTCGGCCGCCGCCACCAGGCCGGTGTAGGGGTCGCCGCGGTAGGTGTGGAACTCCCAGCGCAACTCGAATATCCCCCGGACCCGCTCGGCCGCCTCCCGGATCTGCGTCACCAGGTCCTCGGCGATCTCGTTGGCGGTCTCCAGCACCGGGGCACCGAGGGCCGCCCCGGCCGCCAGCACCGGCTGCACGTACACCACGGCCAGCAGCGCGTGCTGGCGCCGGGCGAGACCGCCGGCGTACGCCGCGGCGCGCATGGACGAGTCGGAACCGTCCACCCCGACGAGGACGACCTTCGGGCCGTCGGTGCCCCGCTCGAACTGGTGCGCATGCTGCTCGTGCTGCTCCGTCACATCTTGAGATTATCGGAACCTTTACTTCCCCCCTCTCGCGGTGCGGCGCGCCTTCGCCACCCCACCGCGGCCACCGCCCCCGAAGGCACCCACCGCACGCACCGGCCCGCCCAGCGCGCGCGTCCCCCGCCCCCTTCCTACAGTCGGAGGCATGACCGCCACCGCGGAGCCGGCCGCGCGCAGGACCGGTGCGGCGCCGACGCGCTCGCCCGGCGGGGGACGCCTCGGCCGGGTACCGAAGGCCTTCGCCGGCCTGTTCGCCGGGCTCGGCGTGCTGTGCGCGGCGATCGCGCTGATCGAACCGCTGCGGCTGCTGCTGCGCCCGCTCGTCCGGGGCATCGACCTGCTGCTGGTGCCGATCAGCGCCAACCTCGCCTACGCCGTCTTCCTGTTCCTGCTGGCCGGCGCCACCGCCGCCCGCAAGAAGGTCGCCTGGTGGCTGGTCGTCGTCTATCTCGGCCTGGTCGTGCTCGCCGACGCCCTCGGCGTCGCCCTCGGCCTGTACGCCCAGTCGCTGCCCTCCCTCGTCCTGTGCGGTCTGCTGCTGCTCCTGCTGATCGCGGCCAGGGGCGAGTTCTACGCCGCCTCCCGGCGCGGCGCGGTGTGGCGGGCCCTCGCCGTGCTGCTCGGCGGGCTCGCGGTGGCCATCCTGCTCGGCTGGGGGCTCGTCCTGCTGTTCCCGGGCACCCTGCCGGCCGGCCAGCACCTGGCGTGGGCCGCCGACCGGGTCTGCGGCGGCCTGGTCCCCAGCAGCTCCTTCGCCGGGCGCCCGCCCCGCGAGGTCACCTTCGTGCTCGGCCTGCTCGGCGCGCTCGCGCTGCTCAACGCCGCCGCCACGCTGTTCCGCTCCCAGCGCCTGGAGGCCGCCCTGCACGGCGACGAGGAGGCCCGCATCCGCGCCCTGCTCACGGCGTACGGCGAACGCGACTCCCTCGGCTACTTCGCCACCCGCCGCGACAAGGCCGTCGTCTTCTCGCCCAGCGGCAAGGCCGCCGTCACGTACCGCGTCGAGGCCGGTGTGTGCCTCGCCAGCGGCGACCCGGTCGGCGACCCGGAGGCCTGGCCGCACGCCATCGCCGCCTGGCTGGACCTGGCCCGCCGCTACGCCTGGGCACCCGCCGTGATGGGCGCCTCCGAGGACGGCGCCCGCGCCTTCGCCCGCGCCGGACTCGGCGCCCTCCAGCTCGGCGACGAGGCGATCGTGCACGTGGCCGGCTTCGACCTCGGCGGCCGGGACATGCGCGTCACCCGGCAGGCCGTGCACCGGGTCCGCCGCACCGGCGCCACCTGCCGCATCCGCCGCCACGCCCAGCTCGGCGAACGGGAGATGGAGGAGATCGTCGACAAGGCCGACGCCTGGCGCGACACCGAGACCGAGCGCGGCTTCTCCATGGCCCTGGACCGGCTCGGCGACCCCGCCGACGGCGACTGTCTGCTGGTGGAGGCGTGCGGCGAGGACGGCCGGCTGCTCGCCCTGCTCTCCTTCGTGCCCTGGGGAACGGACGGCGTCTCCCTGGACGTGATGCGCCGCGACCGCACCGCACCCAACGGCGTGATGGAGTTCATGGTCAGCGAACTCTGCGCCGCCGCGCCCAAGGCGGGCATCCGCCGGATCTCGCTGAACTTCGCCGTCTTCCGCTCCGTGTTCGAGGAGGGCGCCCGCATCGGCGCCGGGCCCGTCCTGCGGCTCTGGCGCCGGCTGCTGCTCTTCTTCTCCCGCTGGTGGCAGCTGGAGGCGCTGTACCGCTCCAACGCCAAGTACCGCCCCGAGTGGTACCCGCGGTTCATCTGCTACGGCGAGACCGCCTCCCTCGCCCGCATCGGCCTGGCCTCCGGGATCGCCGAGGGCTTCGTCCCCGTACCGTCGCTGCGCACCCTGTGGGGAAGGGGGCACCGCGGCACCGGGCCATCCTCCGCTCCCCAACGCCCCCGGCCCGCCGCGGCGTCCGGCACCGAGAGGCCGGGAGCGGCCGGGCCCGCCGCCCCGGGCGCGGGCCTGCCCGACCAGCTCCGCGTCCGGCGCCGCACACTGGACCGGTTGCGCAAGGCCGGCACCGACCCCTACCCCGTCGGCGTCCGCGCCCCCACCCACGCCCTCGCCGACGTCCCGCCCGGCCGCCCCGGCGAACCCGGCCCGCAGGTCACCGTCGCCGGCCGCGTCATGCTGGTCCGCGACTTCGGCGGCATCGTCTTCGCCGTGCTGCGCGACTGGTCCGGCGATCACCAGATCGCCCTCACCCGCGACCGGTCCGGCGCCGCCCTCGACCGTTTCACCGCCGACACCGACATCGGCGACCACATCAGCGTCACCGGGCACAGCGGCCTGAGCGACCGGGGCGAACCCACCGTCTTCGCCACCTCCTGGCAGCTCACCGGCAAGTGCCTGCGCCCCCTGCCCGGCAAACACCGGGGCCTGACCGACCCCGAGGCCAGGGTCCGCCGGCGCCACCTCGACCTGATCACCAGGCCCGACGCCCGTGCCGTGCTGCGCGCCCGCTCCGCCGCCGTGGGCGCCCTGCGCCAGGGCCTGCTGGAGCGTGGCTTCACCGAGGTGGAGACCCCGGTGCTGCAGCAGATCCACGGCGGAGCCAACGCCCGGCCCTTCACCACCCACAGCAACGCCTACGACCTCGACCTGTATCTGCGCATCGCTCCCGAGCTGTACCTCAAGCGGCTGTGCGTCGGCGGTCTGGAGAAGGTCTTCGAACTGGGCCGCACCTTCCGCAACGAGGGCGTCTCGCCCAAGCACAACCCCGAGTTCACGATGCTGGAGGCCTACCAGGCGTACGCCGACTACGACGTGATGCTCGATCTCGTCCGCGAGCTGGTGCAGGGCGCGGCGACCGCCGCCTTCGGCGCCCCGGTGGCCCGCAGGGACGGCGAGGAGCACGACCTGTCCGGCCGGTGGCCGGTGAAGACCGTGTACGGCGCCCTCTCCGAGGTCCTCGGCGAGGAGATAGGCCCCGGCACCGAGCTGCTGCGGCTGCACCGGCTGTGCGACCGTACCGGGGTGCCGTACACCGCCGACGATCAACCCGCGGACGTCGTCCTGGAGATGTACGAGCGGCTGGTCGAGGAGCACACCCGACTGCCCACCTTCTACAAGGACTTCCCCGTCGCCGTCTCCCCGCTCACCCGGCAGCACCGCACCGACCCCCGGCTCGCCGAACGCTGGGACCTCGTCGCCTTCGGTGTCGAACTCGCCACGGCGTACTCGGAGTTGACCGATCCCGTGGAGCAGCGTCGACGGCTCACCGAGCAGTCGCTGCGGGCGGCCGGCGGGGATGCCGAGGCCATGGAACTGGACGAGGACTTCCTTCAGGCGCTCGACTACGCGATGCCTCCGACCGGCGGCCTCGGTCTCGGTGTCGACCGGCTCGTCATGTGCCTCACCGGCCTGACGATCCGGGAGACCCTGCCGTTCCCGCTGGTGCGCCGCCGCTGAGTCCCCGGGGCCGGGCCCGGCAGCGCCAGACCCGGCCGGAAACGGTCATGGACGCCGTGCGCCGGGACGCACCGGTACGCGGCCGTGCCGGTCACGGCGGCGCGGACCGCTCCCGGGCACGGCCGTGATGATGCCGGAACAGCGACACGCCGAGCGGCGACGACCCCGCAGCACGCGCTCGGCGGCCCGGCCGTTCGGGGTCGGCCCGGTCGGCCCCCGGCGCGTGATCACCGCGGGCGCCAACTCCGTTCGCCTCACTGCCGGTTGCCGTAGTCCCAGCCGGATGAGGGACGGCCGAAGGCCCCCGACGGGTGCCACCGTGGTACCGGTGCTGGTCCGACCGGGTGGAATACCGCCCGCACACCGTGCCGTTGCGGTGCGGTGACCGCCGTGGGGGCGACTGATGAGTCATGCAGAAGGATCAGCTGTTCACACGCCGCCGCTTGCTCCTCGCCTCCGCCGCCGCCCTCGGCGCGGCCGGCACCGCGGGACTCGTCGTGGCGGGCGACGAGGAGGCCGTCCGGACCGCCGCCCCCGCGCCCGTCCCCGGCCCCCAGGCCCGTCAGGCACCCCTGAAGTCCTCGGCCTTCCGCCTCCAGCCGCTGACCGGTGACGGCCCGCCGCGCTCCGCGCCGCGCAGGCTGAAGGTGCGCACGGAGCCCATCTTCGAGATCTCCGCACGCGGCCGGCAGATGATGCTGACCTTCGACGACGGCCCCAACCCCGACTACACCCCGCACATCCTGGACATCCTCGCCAAGCACGACGTGCGGGCGATGTTCTTCGTGTGCGGCGAGTGCGTCGAGGACAACAAGCATCTGGTGGCCCGGATGGCCGAGGAGGGCCATGTCGTCGGCAACCACACCTGGACCCATCCGCTGCTGACCACCCTCGACCGCGCGGAGATCGAGTCGGAGATGGCGCGCACCAGCGACATCATCGAGGACGCCTACGGCGAGCGCCCGCAGTGGTTCCGCGCCCCCTACGGCGCCTGGAACCGGGCCGCGTTCCAACTCGGCGCCGAGATGGGCATGGAACCGATGGCCTGGACCGTCGACACCACCGACTGGGACACGCCCGGCACCGACACCATCATCGAGCGGGTGGAGGGCGGCGCCGCGCCCGGCGTGGTCATCCTCTCGCACGACGCCGGGGGCGACCGCTCGCAGACCGTCGAGGCCATCCAGGAGTGGCTGCCCTATCTGCTCGACCAGGGGTACCACCTCACGGTGCCGCACAGACGCCTGTGACCAACTTCCGGCGTGCGCAACGGGATCGGCAGAGGAGCCGGCGCCCGCCGGGCCGCGGTGGTTCAGGTGACCGCGACCAGGCGGGCGAAGACGACGACGTTGCCCTCGTAGCCGCCCTGCTTGGAGAAGTCGCCGCCGCAGGTGATGACGCGCAGTTCCGGGGCGCCCTTCGAGCCGTACACCCGGTCGCCGGGGAAGTTGCTCTTGGAGAAGACCTCGACGCCGTAGACCTCGAACACCGCGGTCCGTCCGTCCTTGCGCAGGACGTCGACGCGGTTCCCCTTGCGCAGGGCGCCCAGGCCGTAGAAGACGGCGGGGCCCTGCTTGTTGTCGACGTGGCCGACGACGACCGCGGTGCCCTTCTCGCCGGGGGAGACCGCGCCGGTGAACCAGCCCGCGAGGTCCGGGTCGTCGGGCGGCGGTGCGCTCACCGCGCCGCTCGCGTCCAGGCCGACGGGGGTGACCGGCGCGTCCACGTCGATCGCCGGGATCCGCACCCGATCGACTGCGGAGAACCCCAGCGGAACGAGACCGGTGGGCGCCGGGGTCCCCGGGGCGCGGGTGTCCGGGGCCGCCGCGGAGGCGGGCTGCGGCGGACCGACGTCGAACTCGCCCGAACCGTTGCGCAGGAGCGCCAGACCGGAAAGCAGCAGCAGCGCCATCACGCCCCAGGGGGCGCGCCGCCGACGGCGTTCCTCCTCCTCTTCCTCCTCGGCGTACCGGGCGGGCGGGGACGGCCGGGGCGCGGGTCCGTGCCATTCCCTCTCCGACCGTCGCTGGTCCCGTGCGATGCGCATGGGAAAAAGCTAAGTGCCGCACACGCGGCCCGCGACGGGCCGAGTGGCGAACGGGTGGCACCTGTGCCTCGTGGTGCGCCATCCGAGTTGCCGTTCCCAGGAATTTTCTGACGGTCCGTGACCTGCGGCTATATCCGATTGTCAGCTTGTCGTGCGGTGTGTCGGATCACCAGGACGGACCATTCTCGACATGCGGGCGTGTTCCGCGCGCCCGAGGGTCTATGCGGGAGGCGCTTTCTCGCCGATCGACCGGGGACGGGCCCCGGGGTGCCTTCCGCGGAGGATCACATGCGAAACCAACGCGCCCTGGCGGCCGCGTGCACCGCTGCCGCCGTGCTCGGGCTCGCCGCCCCCGTGGCCGTCGCGGACGGCATGGGCAACGGGGGCGGCACCACGGGAGGCACGGGCACGGGGACCATCGTCGGCCCGGGCACCGGCGTCGGCAACTTCGGGAACGGGAACGTCGTGGGCGGAGGCGGCGGCATCGTGGGCGGGGGCGGGAACTTCGGAGGCGGAGGTGGTGGCGGAGGCGGCGGGGGCACCGGCGGGGGCGGCGGAGGCGTCGGCGGCGGGGGCGGCGGCATCGGTGGAGGTGGCGGGGGCGGTGGCGGCGGGGGCTTCGGTGGAGGTGGTGGGGGCGGTGGCGGCGGGGGCAACTTCGGGAACGGCAACGGGAACTTCGGCGGTGGCGGCGGGGGCGGCAACTTCC
Organism: Streptomyces sp. NEAU-sy36; assembly: GCF_013423905.1. NCBI lineage: Bacteria > Bacillati > Actinomycetota > Actinomycetes > Kitasatosporales > Streptomycetaceae > Streptomyces > Streptomyces sp. NEAU-sy36. Next base: position 5,224,481 of record NZ_CP058977.1, on the reverse strand, counting down.
CCGGCGGAGGCAACGGCAACTTCAACGGCAACGGCGGCTTCAGCGGCAACGGCCGCTTCGAGGGTCACTTCAACGGCACCATCAGCGGCAACGGCCGGATCAGCAGCAACGGCAGGGGCGACGAGTTCGGCAACGGCGAGCGGGGTCGCGGGAACGGGCGGGGCGACGAGTTCGGCGGTCCCGGCGACAACGGCCTCGGCGGCGACTTCGGCAACCGTCCCGGCGGCGACGACGGCCTGCGCGACATCGTCGTCACGCCCGGTGTGGTCGCCGCCGGTGGCCGGCTCACCGTCACCGTGCACGGCTGCCGGGGCGGTCAGATGGCCTCCCGGGCCTTCCGCACCGCCCCGCTGACACCGTTCCGCGACGACACCTCACGGGGTGTCGTCTACGTCAACCGCGACGCCCGCCCCGGCCGGTACGACATCACCGTCCGCTGCGAGCGCCACACCCAGACCCGTCCTCGGGCCTTCACCGTGATCGGCGGCGTCAACGGCGGCCTCGGCGGCAGCCGGACCAGCGGTGCGACGACCGCCGACATGGCCATCGGCGGCGCCCTGGTCGGCGCGGCCGTGATCGGCGGTGGCGTCTACTGGCTGCGCCGCAGGGGTGAGCGGCGCGCCTGACGCACTCCCGAGAACTCCCGGACCGGTGGCCACCGTGCGCGGGCCGCCGGTCCGGGTTCCTCCCCGTCGGCCCGGTCAGCCCTTGATGCCGGGGAACAGGTTCAGGAACGGTTCGGCGGTCACGGCGATGCCCCGGCTGTAGGGGGCGTCGAGGTCCCAGATGAGGAAGAGCATGAAGGCGATGGTCGCGGAGAACAGCCCGGCCAGCACCAACTCCCTCCTGGTGCGCCGGATCTGGAGCGCGAACACCATGCCGACGGTGATCACCGCCCCGGTGAGCAGACCCCACCACACCACGGCCGGCATGGTCGCCCCGGTGGAGTCGGCACGCTCGTTGCGCGCCTGGTCGGCGGCGGTCATCTGGTCCAGCAGCGGCTGGTAGGCCTGCGCCTCGAAGTCGTTCGCGGGCCGGTAGTCGGTGACGTCCTGACGGACCTTCTGCAGCAGCGTGGCACCGCGGTCGGTGACGCGCTCGTGGCGGATCATCGTCGACCACTCGGTGTGGACGACATAGCTGACATAGGTGTTGACATCGGCCCGGATGTGGTCACGCACGTCCGGGGGATAGACGCGGACCCGCTCCGAGATCTCGTGCAGGGCCTGCGCCTCGGACTGCGCGTAGTCCTGGGCGGAGCTACGGGCCTCCCACACGCCCGCGATGGCCAGGCCCAGGACGATCGCGTAGACGACCCCGATCCACATGGTCATGTACTCGATGACGTCCGGCGTTTCGTTGGGGTCCTCGTCCTGGGGTGCCCGCTTGTGCCGTACGAGCGTCACGGCGACCACCACGGCACAGGCCCCCAGCATCCCGAGGACGAGAACAAGCCAATCCGACAAGGGATACCTCCAGAGGTGAGCGGCCCGGCAGGTCAGCGCGGGCGGAGGGCCGCGACGGCGACGATCGCGGGCAGGGCGATGAGCAGGACGTAGGTGACGGGCCGGGTGTGACCCGCCGCGGGCCGGGTGGCCGGATGTGGGTGGTACGCCGGGTAGCTCACCGGGGTCACCGCCGGGCGCGGGGTGGGGGTCGGCGACGGCTTCGGGGCCGGTGCGGGCCTGGGCGCCGCGGGGGCGGGCGGGGGAGTGGGCGTGGGCGTCGGCCGGGGTGCCGGGGCGGACGGCCGGGGCTTCGGCGTGGGCCGGGGCGTGGGTGTCGGGGTCGGCTTCGGCTTCGGCGGAGTGGGGGTGGGTGTCGGAGTCGGGGTGGGTGTGGGAGTCGGCGTCGGCGGGCACGGCGGCGGGGGCGGCGGTGGGCAGTGCCAGGGCGGCGGCCAGGGATGGTGGTGCCACGGCGGCGGCCAGGGGTGGCCGCCGCCCGCGAAGACCGCCGCTCCACCGCCCGCCGACGCCACCGAGGCGCCACCCGCCGGCATCGCCGGACCGCCGCTCGCGGGGACCGCCGGAGCGCCGTTCGCCGAGGTCACCGAGGTGCCGCCCGCGGAGACCGTGGCGGTGCCGTCCGCGAAGGACGCGGAGACGTCGCCCGCGGTGGCCACCGCCACCGTGCCGCCCGGGCCCGTGGAGGTGTACGCGCAGACATCGGCCGACGCGCTGCCGACCGGGCAGCCCGTCAGGGCGCAGGTCAGCGCCAGCAGGGCCAACGCCCTTGAGGCGGGCGCGCGTCGGGTCACGTTCAGTCCATGCACGCCAAGATCATGGGGGCCGTGGAGCGGCCGTACCCGGGAGTGCGGCGGTATTAGCCCGAAGGGGGGATAAACACGATCAGTGGTTTGACGATCGGATCAGTCCGATATGGCCGAATCCGCATCCCCGAGACGAGCGTTCGTTCGTACGCGGCCGGCGCCGGCGCGTCAAGCGGAAGGTGTCGGAGGGCGTCACCCGTCCCGATGGTGTGCGGTGGACGAGGGGTGACCGGAGCCTTGGCTGGAACATCACTCAGCGGGGTCGCCCAGGCACTTGCCGCAGGCAGTGACCGGGAACGGATGGTCAATTTCCGGTTCGGGTCGCTCCTTTGGCGGGCGATCAGTAGCCTCAGCTCGAACACCGGATCGCCTACGCCTTCGTCCCGCCTTGGAGAGATAATGGAGCGTCCCGCCTGGGCCCCACGCAGCATCGACATCTCGGTGCCGAGCGTCTCGCGCATCTACGACTACTACCTGGGCGGTTCGCACAACTTCGAGGTCGACCGGGAGGCCGCCCGCAGGGCCATGGAGTTCATGCCCGGGCTGCCGAAGACCATGCAGGCCAACCGGGCTTTCCTGCGCCGGGCCGTGCGGTTCGCCGCCCAGGAGGGCATCACCCAGTTCCTCGACATCGGCTCCGGCATCCCGACGTACGGCAACGTCCACGAGATCGCCCAGTCCGCCGTCCCCGGTGCCCGGGTCGTCTACGTCGACCACGACCCGGTGGCCGTCGCGCACAGCGAGGCCGTGCTCGCGGGCAACGACGACGCGGGGGTGGCCGCCGCCGACCTGCGCAAGCCGCAGGAGATCCTCGACAGCCCCGAGGTGCGGCGGCTGATCGACCTGAACCGGCCAGTGGCCCTCCTCCTCGTTGCCATACTGCACTTCGTGGAAGACGCGGACGACCCCTACGGTGCGGTGGCCGAGCTGCGCGAGGCGCTCGCGCCCGGCAGCATGCTGATCCTCACCCATGCCTCGTACGAGGGAATCCCCGTGTCCGCGGAGCGGGCCGAGGGCGCGGTGGACGTATACAAGGACATTCGCAACCCGCTGATCATGCGCTCGCGCGACGAGATCGCGCGGTTCTTCGAGGGGTACGACATGGTGGAACCCGGACTGGTGACGCTGCCGCTGTGGCGCCCGGAATCGGCGCCGGAGGACGAGGACCCGTTCGCCTTCTCCGGATACGCCGGCGTGGGGCGTACGGCGTGAGCGCGGAGCCGGACGGGCCGGAGGACAGACTGCGCCGGCTGACGACGATCTGGAGCCGGGCGCTGTACCCCGTCACCTCCACCTCGCTCACCCGCGCCGAGTTCGAGGGACAACTCCTGCCGCTCGCACACCGGTTGAGCGAGCTGCTGCGCGCCCGCAGCTTCGACGCGGAGGCCGCCAGGACGGTCGGCGCCGCCCTGGTCGAGGCGCACTGCACCGACCCCGAGGCACTTTCGCGCACCCTCGACTGCGTGGACGCCTATCTGGTCCTCTACTGCGGCGGCGACGGCCCCCAGGACGAACTGCGCATGCGTTCCTCGCGGTTGCAGCACGCGATGGCCGCCGGTTACGCGCACGCGCTGCGCCGACGCACCCTCGCCGAGCAAGAGTCCATCGCCCAGGCCGCGTTGCGCGCCCAGGGCGTGGTGGCACAGGCGCTGCACGCCAGCGAGGCCCGGTTCCGCGCGGTCTTCGAGGGCGCCGCCATAGGGATCGGCATCGCCGACCTCGACGGCCACATCCTCCAGGTCAACGAGGCGCTGCTGCGCATGTTCGGACTCACCCAGCAGTCGCTGCGCGGCCGCCGGGTGCAGGACTGGACGCACCCCGACGACGCCCCGCAGACCTGGCGGCTCTACGAGGAACTGGTCCGCGGCGAACGCGAGCACTACCACCTGGAGAAGGCCTTCAACCGGCCCGACGGCACGGTGCTGTGGACCAATCTGACGGTCTCCCTGCTGCGCGACGCCGACGGCAGGCCCCAGTACCAGCTCGCGCTCATGGAGGACACCACCGAGCGCCGGCTGCTCAACCTGCGGCTGCGCTACGAGGCCACGCACGACGCACTCACCGGCCTGCCCAACCGCACGCTCTTCTTCGAGCGGCTGGAGAAGGCCCTCGCGGCCGGCCCGGACCAGCGTTTCGGTCTGTGCTACCTCGACCTGGACGGCTTCAAGACCATCAACGACAGCCTCGGGCACGCGGCCGGCGACCGGCTGCTGGTGGAGGTCGCCGACCGGTTGCAGTCCTGCGCGACCGCGCCCGGGGAGATGGTCGCGCGGCTCGGCGGCGACGAGTTCGTGGCGCTGACCACCGGCCCCGGCACCGAACGCACGGTGGACGAACTGGCCGAGCGCATCATGAACGCGCTGGTCACCCCGATCAGCATCGACGGCCGGGACCTGCTGGTGCGCGGCAGCCTGGGCATCGTGGAGGGCCCGGCGGGCGAGCGCACGGCCGCCGAGGTGCTGCGCAGCGCGGACATCACCATGTACCGGGCCAAGTCGGCGGGCGGCAACCGCTCGGAGCTGGCCGACCCGGAGGCCGACGCCCGCGCCATCACCCGGCACGGTCTGACCACGGCCCTGCCCGCCGCCCTGGAGCGCGGCGAGTTCTTCATCGAGTACCAGCCGCTGGTGCACCTCGGTGACGGCAGCGTGCGCGGGGCCGAGGCGCTGGTGCGCTGGCTGCACCCGCAGCACGGGGTGCTCGGTCCGGACCGGTTCATTCCGCTCGCCGAGCACACCGGGCTGATCGTGCCGCTCGGCCGCTGGGTCCTGGAGGAGTCGATCCGGCAGGCCCGCGCCTGGCGGGAGCGGCACGGCGGCCAGGACGCCGGGCCGCTGCGGATCAACGTCAACCTCTCCCCGTGCCAGCTCAGCCACCCGGGGCTGGTCCAGGACACGGTGGACATCCTCGAACGCGCCGGCGTCACCCCCGACGCCCTGTGCCTGGAGGTCACCGAGTCCGCGCTCATCGGCGCCGACGACGACCTGCTCAAGCCCCTGCGCAGGCTCGCCGAGATGGGCGTGGACATCGCCCTGGACGACTTCGGCACCGGCTACTCGAACCTGGCCAACCTGCGCCGTCTCCCGGTGAGCGTCCTCAAACTGGACCGCTCCTTCACCCAGGGCATGCAGCAGTTCCCCGCCGACCCCGTGGACCTGAAGATCGTCGAGGGGATCGTCACCCTCGCCCACAGCCTGGACCTCGCGGTCACCGTGGAGGGAGTGGAGACCGGGGCCCAGGCCGAACAGCTGCGGGTGCTGGGCTGCGACACCGCCCAGGGCTGGTACTACGCCCGCCCGGGCCCGCCGGAACGGCTGCACGACCTGGCCCTGGCGGACGCCACGGGGTGAGGGAGCGCGGGCGCCGGGCAAGGAGTTCCGGGCCGGCTCGCGCGGCGGTGGCTCGCACCGGGCTGGTCCCACCGGCGCGGGGCCCGAGCGCCCTCACCGTTGCCTGAGCATCCGCTGAAGCTCCCTCGCCGCCCGCGGCGGGGCGACGTCCGTGCGGTGGGCCAGGGCGATGGTCCGGTGCAGGCCGGGGCGGGCCAGCGGGGTGACCCGCAGGCTCAGGCCGGCCCGGGTCGCGACCATCCGCGGTACGACCGCCACTCCGAGCCCCGCCCGGACGAACCCCAGCACCGCGTCCATCTCGCCGCCCTCCACCGCGAAGTCCGGCTCGAAGCCCTCGGCGCGGCAGGCCGCCACGGTCAGCTCCCGCAGGTCGTAGCCGTGCCGGAACATCACCAGGCGCTCGCTCGCCAGATCGGCGATGCGCACCACCCGCCCGCCGTGTCCGGGCGCCGGCGCCTCCGGCGAGGAGACCACCACCAGGTCCTCGCGCAGCAACTCCAGGGTGGTCAGCGCGGGCGAGGACGGCGGCAGCGGCAGCACGATCAGCGCCAGGTCGAGCGCGCCCCGGGCCAGCTCGCGCACCAGGTCGTGCGAGCCGCCCTCCTCGATCAGCAGCCGGATGCCCGGGTAGCGGTCGTGGAAGGCGCGCAGCACATCCGGGAGCAGGCCCGTGCACAGGCTCGGTGTCGCCCCGAGCCGCACCCGCCCGCGCCGCAGCTGCACCAGTTCCTGCACCTCCTGCCGGGCGGTGTCCGCGTCCGCGAGGATCCGCCGGGCCAGCGGCAGCAGCGCCTCACCCGCGTCGGTGAGCGTGATGTTGCCCCGTGCGCGCAGGAACAGATCCGCCCCCAGTTCCCGCTCCAGGGCCTTGATCTGCTGGGAGAGCGACGGCTGGGCCACGTGCACCAGCTCGGCGGCCCGGGTGAAGTGCCGGGCCTCGGCGACGGCCACGAAATACTGGAGCTGCTGGAGCTGCATACTGCAACGATAGCCCCGTCCTATGGAAACAAGCTGCACCATGTCTTGGACCGATCGGGACCTTCGGCCCTAGCGTGCTGTCCCATGGCTCTGGCAACGCGGACGGACCGACGGCCGTCCATGGCGCGCACGATGTGGGACTCCTCCGTCGGCAAGAAGACGGTGATGGCCGTCAGCGGTCTGATCATGCTGCTCTACCTGGTGGTGCACATGATCGGAAACCTGAAGATCTACTTCGGGGCGGGCGAGTTCAACCACTACGCCCACTGGCTGCGCACCATCGGCGAACCCTTCATGCACTACGAGTGGACGCTCTGGATCATCCGGGTCGTCCTCGTCGTCGCCGTGGTCGCCCACGCCACCTCCGCGTACCAGCTCAGCCGCCGCGACATCAAGGCGCGGCCCAGCAAGTACGTGCACCCGAGGCCCCGGGCGAGCTACGCCACCCGCACCATGCGCTGGGGCGGGATCATCCTCGGCCTGTTCATCGTGTGGCACATCCTCGACCTGACCACCGGCACCGTGCACTCCGGCGGCTTCCAGCCGGGCCACCCGTACCAGAACGTCGTGGACACCTTCTCCACCTGGTACGGCAACGTGATCTACATCGTCGCGATGCTCGCGCTCGGCCTGCACGTCCGGCACGGCTTCTGGAGCGCCGCGCAGACCCTCGGCGTCGGCAGCCGCGCCCGCGACCGCGCCCTGAAGACCGTCGCCAACGTTCTCGCGCTGCTGCTCACGGTCGGCTTCATCGCCGTGCCCGTGGGCGTGATGACCGGAGTGGTGAGCTGACATGACCGACTACGTGAACTACCGGACCGGCGAACCGATCGCCGACACCAAGGCCCCGGACGGCCCGATCCACGAGCGCTGGGACACCCGCCGCTTCCAGGCCAAGCTGGTCAACCCCGCCAACCGGCGCAAGCACACCGTCATCGTGGTCGGCACCGGCCTCGCCGGCGGGTCCGCCGGCGCCACCCTGGCCGAACAGGGCTACCACGTCGTCCAGTTCTGCTACCAGGACTCTCCGCGCCGCGCCCACTCCATCGCGGCGCAGGGCGGCATCAACGCGGCGAAGAACTACCGCAACGACGGCGACTCGATCCACCGGCTGTTCTACGACACCGTCAAGGGCGGCGACTTCCGCGCCCGCGAGTCCAACGTCGCCCGCCTCGCGCAGATCTCCGTCGAGATCATCGACCAGTGCGTGGCGCAGGGCGTGCCCTTCGCCCGCGAGTACGGCGGCCTGCTCGACACCCGCTCCTTCGGCGGCGTCCAGGTCTCCCGCACCTTCTACGCCCGCGGCCAGACGGGCCAGCAACTGCTGCTCGGCGCCTACCAGGCGCTGTCCAGGCAGATCGCCGCGGGAAACGTGGAGCTGCACCCGCGCACCGAGATGCTGGACCTGATCGTCGTGGACGGACGGGCCCGCGGCATCGTGGCCCGGGACCTGATCACGGGCCGGATCGACACCTACTTCGCGGACGCGGTCGTCCTCGCCTCCGGCGGCTACGGCAACGTCTTCTACCTGTCGACCAACGCCATGAACTCCAACGCGACCGCGATCTGGCGGGCGCACCGGCGCGGTGCCTACTTCGCCAACCCCTGCTTCACGCAGATCCACCCGACGTGCATCCCGCGCACCGGCGACCACCAGTCCAAGCTCACCCTGATGAGCGAGTCGCTGCGCAACGACGGCCGGATCTGGGTGCCCAAGGCCAAGGGCGACAACCGCCCGCCGAACCAGATCCCCGAGGAGGAGCGCGACTACTACCTGGAGCGCATCTACCCCTCCTTCGGCAACCTGGTACCGCGTGACATCGCCTCCCGCGCCGCGAAGAACGTCTGCGACGAGGGCAGGGGCGTGGGCCCCGGCGGCCAGGGCGTCTACCTGGACTTCGCCGACGCGATCCAGCGCATGGGCCGCAAGGCCGTGGAGGCCAAGTACGGCAATCTCTTCGACATGTACCAGCGGATCACCGACGAGGATCCGTACGAGGTGCCGATGCGGATCTACCCGGCCGTGCACTACACGATGGGGGGACTCTGGGTCGACTACGACCTCCAGACCACCATCCCGGGCCTGTTCGCGGTCGGCGAGGCCAACTTCTCCGACCACGGCGCCAACCGGCTCGGTGCCTCCGCGCTGATGCAGGGCCTGGCCGACGGCTACTTCGTGCTGCCGGCCACCATCAACGACTACCTGGCGCGCAATCCCCATCAGGACCCGGTCACCACCGAACACCCGGCGGTGCAGGAGGTGCTGGCGGAGACCGAGGACCGGCTGAACCTGCTGCTCGCCGTCGACGGCGACCGCACCCCCGACTCCTTCCACCGCGAACTCGGCGAACTCATGTGGGAGTTCTGCGGCATGGCCCGCACCGAGGAGGGGCTGCGCAAGGCCCTGGAGCGGATCCCGCAGATCCGCGAGGAGTTCTGGCGGCGGATCAAGGTCCCCGGCACCGGTGAGGAGTTCAACCAGTCGCTGGAGAAGGCCAACCGCATCGTCGACTACCTCGAACTCGCCGAGCTGATGTGCCTCGACGCGCTGCACCGCGCCGAGTCCTGCGGCGGCCACTTCCGCGAGGAGTCCCAGACCCCGGACGGCGAAGCCGCCCGCAAGGACGAGGAGTTCGCGTACGCGGCCGCCTGGGAGTTCGCCGGTACGGGCTCCGCTCCCGTCCTGCACAAGGAAGACCTGGTCTTCGAGTACGTCCACCCCACTCAGCGGAGCTACGCATGAAGCTCACCCTGCGCGTCTGGCGGCAGAAGAACGCCGACGCCGACGGCACCATGTCCACCTACGAGGTGGACGGCATCTCGCCCGACATGTCCTTCCTGGAGATGCTGGACGTCCTCAACGAACAGCTCATCCTCTCCGGCGAGGACCCGGTCGCCTTCGACCACGACTGCCGCGAGGGCATCTGCGGCGCCTGCTCCCTCGTGATCAACGGCGACGCCCACGGCCCCGAGCGGACCACCACCTGCCAGCTGCACATGCGGTCCTTCAAGGACGGCGACACCATCGACATCGAGCCGTGGCGGGCCGCCGCGTTCCCGGTGATCAAGGACCTCGTGGTGGACCGCTCCGCCTTCGACCGGATCATCCAGGCCGGCGGCTACATCACCGCGCCCACCGGTTCCGCGCCGGAGGCCCACGCCACACCGGTGCCCAAGGCGGACGCCGACTTCGCCTTCGAGCACGCCGAGTGCATCGGCTGCGGGGCGTGTGTGGCCGCCTGCCCCAATGGCGCGGCGATGCTGTTCACCTCCGCGAAGATCAACCACCTCAACGTGCTGCCGCAGGGTGCGCCCGAGCGGGAGACGCGGGTGCTCGACATGGTGGCGCAGATGGACGCGGAGGGCTTCGGCGGCTGCACGCTGACGGGGGAGTGCGCGACCGCCTGCCCCAAGGGCATCCCGCTGATGTCCATCACCAGCATGAACAAGGAGTGGCTGCGGGCGACCCGCAAGGCCGGGAAGCGCTAGCCACGCCGCGGAAGCGGTCGGCAGTACCTCACAGACGTTCGCGCTTCGTGCGGACGGGCGGGGCCGGGACGGTGCTCCCCGGCCCCGTCTCGCATGGCCGCGGCGCCCCGCACGGCATGCCCGGCGGGGCTTCAGCGCAGGAAGTCGCGCCGGATCAGGGTGCTGCCCAGCGCCGCGGCCGCCGCGCGCACCGCCGTCGCCTGGGCCTCGGGGCGGAACCGGCTGCCCGGCCCGGCCACGCTGATCGCGGCCAGCGGCTCGTCCCGGCGGCCGAGGACGGGCGCGGCCACGCACACCAGCCCCACGGCGGACTCCTCCCGCTCGAACGCCACCCCCGTCTCCGTCACCCGCTGCAACTGACGGCGCAGGATGCCCGGCGCCACCACGGTGTGCGGGGTACGGCGCTCCAGCGGCCCGGTGAGCACCGCGCGCCGCAGGTCCGCGTCCGCGTGCGCGAGCAGCGCCTTGCCGATCGCGGTGCAGTGCAGCGGCATCCGCCCGCCGGTGCGCGAGGGCACCCTGGCCTGGCGGTGTCCGCCGATCTTGGCGACGTACACGACGTCATGGCCCTCGCGCAGTCCGAGGTGCACGGTCTCGTGGGTGCGCTCGTAGAGGTCCTGGAGGAAGGGCATCGCCACCTCCAGGAGGCTGCGCTCAAGCGACGCGAGCATGCCGAGTTCGAAGAGGCCGCCGCTGAGCCGGTACCCGCCGTCGGTCCGCTCCAGCAGCCGGTTGGCGACCAGCTCACCGGAGAGCCGGTGCACCGTCGCCTTGTGCAGGCCGGTGCGCTGCACCAGTTCCGCGAGGCCAACGGCCTGGTCGTCGGCCCGGAAGGCGCGCAGGATCGTCACCGCCTTGCCCAGCACGGTGTTCAGGTCGGCCGTCTCGGTCATGTCCGCCAGCGTATCGCTGAGCGAGACGAAGTGCTGGTTCGGGGGCTTCGCCCGACCGCACAGTGAAGACGTGAACGAAAGCAATCGGCTCGCCCCCGCGAGCCCCTCCGACATCGCGGCCGCGGCCGAGCGCATCGCCGAGGCCCTCGCCTCCGGCGTGCCGTGCGCGCCGGTGCGCGACCTGATCGGCCGGGACGACCTGGCCGCCGCGTACGCCGTGCAGGACCGGCTCACCGAGCGGCGGCTCGCCGCCGGGGCGACGGTCGTCGGCCGCAAGATCGGTCTCACCTCCGAGGCCGTGCAGCGGCAGCTCGGCGTCGACCGGCCCGACTTCGGGTTCCTGTTCGACGACATGGCGTACGCCGACGGCGACACCATCCCGTTCGACGAGGTCCTCCAGCCGAGGGCCGAGGCGGAGATCGCTTTCGTGCTGGGCGCCGACCTGGCCGACGGCCCGCTCACCCGCGAGCAGGTCGCCACGGCCATCGCGTACGGCGTGCCCGCGCTGGAGATCTGCGGCAGCCGGATCGCCGGGTGGGACATCGGCTTCGGCGACACCGTCGCCGACAACGCCTCCGCGGGGGCGTACGTGCTCGGCGAACAGCGCCTCGGACTCGACCAGTTCGACCCGGTGGCCGTCGCCATGACGATGACCGTCAACGGCGAGGAGGTCTCCACCGGGTCCGGCGCGGACTGCCTCGGCGACCCGGTCGAGGCGGTCGTCTGGCTCGCCCGCACCGCCCGCGAACTCGGCGAGCCGCTGCGGGCCGGCCAGGTCGTCCTCTCCGGCGCCCTCGGCCCGATGCGCCCGGTCGCCGCCGGTGACACCGTCACCGCCACCCTGTCCGGCCTCGGCGCCGTGACGGTCCGCTTCGGCGAGGGAGCAGCATGAGCAGGACGAAGGTCGCGGTCATCGGCTCGGGCAACATCGGCACCGACCTGATGATCAAGGTGCTGCGCGGGGCGCGGCACCTTGAGATGGGGGCGCTGGCGGGCATCGACCCGGCCTCGGACGGACTGGCCCGTGCCGCCCGGCTCGGCGTGCCGGTCACCCACGAGGGCGTCGACGGGCTGATCGCGCTGCCGGGCTTCGACGAGATCGAGATCGTCTTCGACGCCACCTCCGCCAAGGCCCACGAGGCGAACGCCGCCAAGCTGCTGCCCCTCGGCAAGCGGCTGATCGACCTGACGCCGGCCGCCATCGGCCCCTACGTCGTCCCCGCCGTTAACCTCGAAGAGCACCTGGACGCGCCCGACGTCAACATGGTCACCTGCGGCGGCCAGGCCACCATCCCGGTCGTCGCCGCGGTCGGCCGTGTGGTGCCGGTGGCGTACGCCGAGATCGTCGCCTCCATCGCGTCGAGGTCCGCCGGTCCGGGCACCCGGGCCAACATCGACGAGTTCACCGAGACCACCTCGGCCGCCATCGAGCGGGTCGGCGGTGCCCGCCGCGGCAAGGCGATCATCGTCCTGAACCCCGCCGAGCCGCCGCTGATGATGCGGGACACGGTCTTCTGCCTGGTGACGGCGCCGGATGCGGCGACCCAGGACGAGATCCGCCGGTCGGTGGAGAAGATGGTCGCGGACGTCGCCGCGTACGTCCCGGGCTACCGGCTGAAGCAGCAGGTGCAGATCGCCGAGCTGCCCGCCGACCAGCCGGTGGGCACGCTCCTGGCCGACGGCGGCACCCTGCCCACCCACCAGGTGTCGGTCTTCCTCGAGGTCGAGGGCGCCGCGCACTACCTCCCGGCCTACGCCGGCAACCTCGACATCATGACCTCCGCCGGCCTCCGGGTCGCGGAGCGCATCGCAGCACGGAAGGCGGGCCGCTGATGGGCACCCCGGTCTTCGTCCAGGACGTGACCCTGCGCGACGGCATGCACGCCGTACGGCACCGGATCACCCCCGAGGACGTCAAACGCATCGTCGCCGCGCTCGACCGGGCCGGCGTCGACGCCATCGAGGTCGCGCACGGCGACGGCCTCGCGGGCGGCTCGGTCAACTACGGCCCCGGCTCCCACACGGACTGGGAGTGGATCGAGGCGGCGGCCTCCGTGCTGGAGCGCGCCCGCCTCACCACCCTGCTGCTGCCCGGCGTCGGCACCATCCACGAGCTGCGGCGCGCCCACGAACTGGGCGTCCGCTCGGTCCGCGTCGCCACGCACTGCACCGAGGCCGACATCTCGGCCCAGCACATCGCCGCCGCGCGGGAACTGGGCATGGACGTGTCCGGCTTCCTGATGCTGTCCCACATGGCCCCGCCGGAGGAACTGGCCCGGCAGGCCAAGCTGATGGAGTCCTACGGTGCGCATTGCGTCTACGTCACCGACTCCGGCGGCCGGCTCACCATGAACGACGTGACCGCCCGGGTCCGGGCCTACCGCGACGTGCTGGACGCCGGCACCGAGATCGGGATCCACGCCCACGAGAACCTCTCGCTGGCGGTCGCCAACTCGGTCGTCGCCGTGGAGAACGGGGTGCGCCGCGTCGACGCGTCGCTCGCCGGGCACGGCGCGGGCGCGGGCAACTGCCCGCTGGAGGCGTTCATCGCGGTCGCGAACATCTCGGACTTCGAGCACGGTTGCGATCTGTTCCGGCTCCAGGACGCCGCCGACGACATCGTCCGGCCGCTCCAGGACCGCCCGGTGCGCGTCGACCGCGAGACGCTCACCCTGGGCTACGCGGGTGTCTACTCGTCGTTCCTGCGGCACGCGGAGGCCGCCGCCGGGCGCTACGGCCTCGATGTGCGCGACATCCTCGTGGAGTGCGGCCGGCGCCGTCTCGTGGGCGGCCAGGAGGACATGATCGTCGACGTGGCGCTCACGCTGGTCGCCGAACGCGCGGCGCAGGCGGCCTGAGTGGAGCCGCGGCGGCTCAGCGCGGGGGCAGGAGGGCCTCGCCGAGCGAGACCAGGCCGTCGGCGAGTTCCGTCATGAACCGCGCGATCGGAATGCCGTCCGCCGACTGGAAGGAGACGAAGGCGCCGTCGAAGCCCGCCATGCCGAAGGGGGCCAGGGCGTCACCGACCGCGTCGGCGGCCGCCTCGCCCTCGCCCGCGAAGGCGGAACGGATCATGTGCCGCATGTAGGTGCGGCCCTCGTCGCGGACGGTCCGCACGGTCCGCAGCGCCTCCGGCGCCTCGGCGGCCTCGTGGCTCATCACCAGGACCAGCAGGAGCCGCAGGAACTCCTCGCGGTTCTCGATGACCTCGCCGGTCCGCAGCAGGTACCAGCGCATCCGCTCGCGCGGTGTGCCGCCCCGCGGCGGATCGCGGTGCGCGTCGCGCATGGCGTCGAAGAAGCCCTGCGCGCCCTGTGCCATCACCGCCGACAGCAGTCCTGCCTTGGACTCGAAGTGGTGGTAGAAGGCGCTCTTCGGCAGGCCCGTCTCCTTGACGAGCGTCGACATCGACGTGCCGGCGTACCCGCGCACGGACATGACCCGTGCGGCCGCGTCCAGGATCTCCTGCCGTGATCGCCGGCCCCGGCGGTTGCTGGTGTGCGCTTTCGGCGCGGGCGTTTCCACCCGCCGAAGTGTAGGCCGCGCCGCGCGGACCATGATCCGCGCCGTGATCAGGCCTTCTGCATCTATGAGTTGATCACCTGACAACCCTTGACATATCGCCGTCACAGGTTGTTAATCTCCCGACAAATGGACCGACCGATCGGTCCAAAACTTCCGCACGCGGGACGTGCGGACAGGACAACGGAGTCTGCGCATGCCCCAGAGCCACGACGCGGATGTCGCGATCGTCGGGTACGGCCCGACCGGTGTGATCGCCGCCCTCACCCTCGCCCGCCACGGCGTCAGTGCCATCGCCCTGGAACGGGACAAGGACCTCTATCCCCGTGCCCGTGCCGTCACCGTCAACGACTGGACGATGCGGATCTTCCAGGACCTCGGCGTCGACGAGCGCATCGAGAAGAAGATCGATCCGCAGCGGGCCCTGCGCTGGATGACCTACGGCGGCGACGAGATCATGCGGATCGAGCACCCGCCGTCCACGCTCGGGCGCACGCCGCGCTTCTACAACATCTACCAGCCCACCATGGAGGCCGAGCTGCGCGCGGCGGCCGAGGAGGCGGGCGACCTCGTCACCGTCCGCTACGGCGCCGAGGTCACCGGCATCGACCAGGACGCCGACGGGGTCACCCTCACCACCACGGACACCGGGACCGGTGAGACGCGCACCGTGCGCACCCGGTACGCGATCGGCGCCGACGGCGGTTCCAGCGCCACCCGCGGCCGCATCGGCTGCCGGCTCGACGGCGACACCAGCCACGTCACCTGGGTGGTCATCGACTGCCGGGTCAAGCGCTGGTGGCCCGACCGCGACTTTTTGACCTTCTGGTCCGACGCCGAGCGCCCGGTCGTCGACATCGCCCTGTCCGCGGGCAACCACCGCTGGGAGATCCCCCTCAAGCCCGACGAGACCCCCGAGGACTACCCGACCAGCGCCGAGGTGTGGCCGCTGCTCAAGGCGCTCGGGGTGACCGAGGACGACGTCGAGATCCACCAGCACGCCTTCTACCGGCACCACGTGCGCATGGCCGACACCTGGCGCAAGGGCCGGGTGTTCCTGGCCGGCGACGCGGCCCACCTGATGCCGCCGTGGGCCGGGGCCGGGATGCAGACCGGGATGCGCGACGCCCACAACCTGGGCTGGAAACTCGCCCGCGTCGTCAAGGGCGAGCTGCCGGAGACCTGGCTGGACACCTACGAGGCCGAGCGGCGCCCGAACGCCGCCTTCTACACCGCGCTCGCGGTCGGCCTCGGACGGGTCATCAAGCGGGAGGCCTCCGAGGAGGAGCAGGCGGCGATGAACGCGGTGCCCGAGAACACGGTCACCCCCTACGAGCCGCCGCTGATCGCCCCGCCGGTGCTGGAGGGCGGCTGGCTGCGGGGCCCGCTGGGCGACGCCTCCGTCGTCGGCCGGATGATGCCGCAGCCCATCATGGGCGACACCGCCGGCCGGATGGCCCGGCTCGACGACCTGCTCGGCGACGGCTTCGTCCTGCTCGGCGACGACATCGACCCCGCGACCCTGCTGACGCCCGAGGAGAAGGCCGGCTGGGACGCGCTCGGCGCCCGCTACCTCGCCGTCCGGCCCAAGACGACGTACACGCAGGGATCTGCGGAACTGGTCGACCTCGACGAGGCGCTGCTGCCGTGGCTGCGCCGCTACGGCGCCCGCGCCGTGGCCGTGCGCCCCGACCGGTTCGTGGCCGCGGCCGACGTCAGCGGCCTCGCCGTCCCCACGCTCTGACGGGCCCGAGAGCCCGAGAGCCCGAAAGAAGGAGAACGGACATGTCCGGAGTCAAGGAACTCGGATACGTCGTCTACGAGGTCGGCAGCCTCACCGACTGGGAGCACTTCGGCGTCGAACTGCTCGGCATGCAGTACGGCGAGAAGACCGACGACGGATTCACGCTGCGCACCGACGAGAAGGCCCACCGCTGGGTCGTCACCGAGGGGCCCGCCGACGACCTCGTGGCCACCGGCTACGAGGTCTCGGACGCGGCCGCGCTCGACGCGCTCGTCGCCCGGCTGCGCGCCGCCGGGACCGAGGTCGCCGAGGGCGGCGAGGCCCTGGCCGCCGCCCGCAAGGTCGAGCGGATCTTCGTCACCACCGATCCGATGGGCAACCGCGTCGAACTGGTCACCGGTCTCGCCGACGCCGCCACCCCGTTCGAGTCCGCGAAGCTGCTCGGCGGCTTCGTCACCGGCGCCGGCGGCGCCGGACACCAGGTCCTGCTCGCCCATGGCGTCTCCCGAGAGACCTACCTCGGCTTCTACATCGACCTGCTCGGCTTCAAGATCAGCGACATCATCGTCGAGGAACTGGCCCCGGGCGTCGTCGCCGACCTGATCTTCCTGCACTGCAACGGCCGCCACCACACCGTGGCCTTCGGCGACATGCCCTCGCCGAAGAAGACCCACCACTTCATGGTCGAGGTCGACGACATCCGCGACGTCGGCCTCGCCTACGACCGGTGCATGGACGCCAAGCAGCCGTTCGAGATGACCCTCGGCATGCACCCCAACGACCAGATGTTCAGCTTCTACGTCTTCACCCCCTCGGGCTTCAGCGTCGAGTACGGCTGGGGCGGGCTGATCATCGATGACGAGACCTGGGAGGTGAGGACGCTCGACAAGCTGCACAGCTGGGGCCACCGCCCGCCGGGTGTCGTCGCCGACCTGCTCGCCGCCGCACCCGCACCGCACGGAGAGGCCCACTGATGACCCTGGACCCGAACGCCATCGCCCGCACCGTCGAGACCCCCGACTGGACGCTGCGCTACTACGAGGCCGGCTCCGGCCACCCCCTCGTGCTGCTGCACGGCAGCGGGCCGGGCGCGACCGGCTGGAGCAACTTCGCCGGCAACATCGAGGCGCTGGCCGAGCACTTCCACGTGTACGCCGTCGACATGCCCGGGTGGGGCGAGTCGTCGGCGGCCACCGTCGACCAGCTCGACCACGTCACGGCGGCGATCCAGTTCCTGGACGCGCTCGGCATCGACAAGGCCGCGTTCGTCGGCAACTCGATGGGCGGCCAGACCTCGCTGCGGCTCGCCACCGAGCACCCCGACCGCATCTCGCACCTGGTGACCATGGGCCCGCCGGTAGGCCGGATGCCCACCCTCTTCGGCGCCGGCGACGGCCCCTCCGAGGGACTCAAGGTGCTGATCGAGGCCTACCGGGACGCGAGCCCCGAGAACATGCGCCGCCTCGTCGAGATCATGGTCTACGACAAGGCCCGCTTCGCCACCCCCGAGCTGTGCAAGGCCCGCTCCGACGCCGCGCTCGCCCGGCCCGAGCACCTGCGCAACTACGTGGACGGCCTGCCGAAGGGCGCGCCGCTGCCGAAGTGGGTCAAGCCCGAGCTGCTGCCGGCCATCCAGGTGCCGACCCTGCTCATCCACGGCCGGGACGACCGCGTCGTCTCCTACGAGAACTCGCTGTTCCTGCTGGCGAACATCCCGAACAGCCGGCTGGTCGTGCTCAACCACTGCGGCCACTGGGCCATGATCGAGCACGCCGACGAGTTCAACCGGTTGGTCGTAGACTTCGTCGCGAACAACTGACCCGCGGTCAACGGGGGTTGTGACACCCCCACCGTTCAGCAACCGCACATCCTCTCTCCGGTCACCTGTCACGCGCCGGCCAGCCGGCGTCGGAAGAACAGGAGCGGCGGGCCGTACGCCACGGCCCGTCGCCGTCGCCGAATAGGCCCCGTGACCAGGAGAGTGCCATGACCGGCGTTTCCACCCTCGACCGTCCGCCGCAGCCCGCGGTCCCCGCCCGCTACACCGTCGCCCTCGCCCGCGACGAGGACGACGTGCGGGCCGCGCAACGGCTGCGGCACGACGTCTTCGCCGGGGAGCTGGGCGCCCTCCTCACCAGCCCCGAGCCGGGCCTCGACATCGACGCCTTCGACGCCCACTGCGACCACCTGCTGGTCCGCGACACCGGCACCGGACAGGTCGTCGGCACCTACCGGCTGCTGCCGCCCGAGCGCGCCGCGATCGCCGGACGGCTGTACTCCGAGGGCGAGTTCGAGCTCGGCGCGCTCGACGCGATACGGCCCGGACTGGTCGAGGTCGGCCGCTCCTGCGTGCACCCCGACCACCGCGACGGCGCGGTCATCGGCCTGATCTGGGCCGGCATCGCCCGCTACATGACCGACCGGGGCCACGAGTGGCTGGCCGGCTGCTGCTCGATCCCGCTCACCGACGGCGGCACCCTCGCCGGCGCCGCCTGGGACCGGGTGCGCGCGGGACACCTCGCGCCCGAGGAGTACCGGGTACGGCCGCTGCTGCCCTGGACGCCGAAGGCCGGGGCGCCCGCCGCGCGCGGCGAACTCCCCGCCCTGCTGCGCGGCTATCTGCGCCTCGGCGCCTGGGTGTGCGGGGAACCCGCCCACGACCCGGACTTCGGGGTCGCCGACCTGTACGTGCTGCTGCCGATGCGCCGGGTCAACCCGCGCTATCTGCGGCACTTCCTCTCCCTCGTGCCGTCCTGATGAGCGGCTGGCTGCCCAGCGCGCCCTGCACCCCCGCCGCCTGCGTGGAACCGGCGCCCGCCGCCGTGGCCGTACCCCGCGCCGTGCTGCGGCTGGCCGCCGTCGCGGCCCTGGTGCTCACCGCGATCGTCCTGGCCCCGCTCGGCCGGGGGGCGTCCCGCTCGCGGGCGCGGATCCCCGACGAGTGGGTCAGACGGTGGTGCCGGGCCGTCGTACGGGCCATCGGGGTGCGGACGCGGATCACCGGCGCCGCCGCGCCGGGCGGCGGGCTGCTGCTCGTCGCCAACCACGTCTCCTGGCTGGACATCCCGCTGCTCACCGCCGTACGACCGGCCAGGATGCTCGGCAAGACCGAGATCCGACGGTGGCCGGTGGCGGGCCCGCTGGCCGCGCGGGCCGGCACCCTGTTCATCGAACGGGACCGGCTGCGCGCCCTGCCCGCCACGGTCTCCGTGATCGCCGACGCCCTGCGCACGGGCTCGGCCGTGGCCGCCTTCCCGGAGGGGAGCACCTGGTGCGGACGCGCCCACGGCCGCTTCCACCGGGCCGTGTTCCAGGCCGCGTTGGACGCGGGCGTCCCCGTGCAGCCGGTCGGCCTGCGCTACCGGCTCGCGGACGGCGGCACCGGCACCCCGGCCGCCTTCGTCGGCGAGGACACCCTGCTCGCCTCCCTGTGGCGGGTGGCCCGGACCAGGGGACTGGTGGCCGAGGTCGAGGTGCACCCCGCGATCGCGCCCGGCACCCACGCCGACCGCCGCGCCCTGGCCACGGCGGCCCAGCCGATCGCCCCGGCCCCGCTGTGGACCCACGCCGCCCTGGTCGCCGGCCACCGCACCCTCGCACACCCCCTCACGGCCGGCCGGGCGGGCGACCGGCGGGGGATGACCCGGGCGGGATGACCGACGCCCGGTCGCGTCCGGTACCGCTTTTGGGCGCGGGCCGGGCCGGATGCGGTGCCGTCGCCTTGCCCGCGCGGGACGCGACGATCCGGGCGCGGCGCCGTCGTCGCGGCGGCGCGGCCGGGCGGCGGTCGCGGACTACGGCAGGACCCGCGCCAGGTACGGCGCCGTCGCGCTGTCCCGCGCACGGGCCACCCGCTGCGGCGGGCCCGCGGCGACGATCCGGCCGCCCTGGTCGCCGCCGCCCGGCCCCAGGTCGATCACCCAGTCGGCGCCCGCGACCACCGTCATGTCGTGCTCGACCACGACGACCGTGTGCCCGGCGTCCACCAGTCCGTGCAGCCGGTCCATCAGCACCTCGACGTCGGCCGGGTGCAGTCCGGTGGTCGGCTCGTCCAGCAGATAGAGGGTGTGCCCGCGCCGTCCGCGCTGCAACTCGCCGGCCAGCTTGATCCGTTGGGCCTCGCCACCGGACAGCTCGGTCGCGGGCTGGCCGAGCCGGAGGTAGCCGAGGCCCACGTCGAGCAGCGTGCCCAGGCTGCGCGCGGCGGCCGGGACGTCCGCGAAGAACTCCGCCGCCGCCTCCACCGTGAGGTCCAGCACCTCGGCGATGTTCCGCCCCCGGTACGCCACCCGCAGCGTCTCGGGGTTGTAGCGGGCGCCGCCGCAGTCCGGGCAGGGCGCGTACGTGCTCGGCAGGAACAGCAGCTCCACGCTGACGAACCCCTCGCCCTGACAGGTCTCGCACCGTCCCCCGGCGACATTGAAGGAGAACCGCCCGACGCCGTACCCGTGTTCGCGCGCCGAGTCGGTCGCCGCGAACACCTTCCGCACGACGTCGAACAGACCGGTGTACGTGGCGAGATTGGAGCGCGGGGTGCGGCCGATCGGCTTCTGGTCGACCCGCACCAGCCGGTCCACGCCCTCCGGTTCCCCCGTCAGCTCGCCGATCAGCGTGGACTTCCCGGAGCCGGAGACCCCGGTGACGGCGGTGAACGCGCCCAGCGGGAACTCGGCCGTCACCTCGCGCAGGTTGTGCCGGCTGACCGGGCCGACCTTCCACCAGCCGCGCGGCTCGCGGACTTCACGCGCCGGGCCGGGCGCCTCGTCGAAGAGGAACGCGGCCGTCGCCGACTCCTCGACCGACGCCAGCTCGGCCGGCGGTCCGCTGTACAGCACGCGCCCGCCGTGCTCGCCCGCGCCCGGGCCGACGTCCACCAGCCAGTCGGCGCCGCGCACCACCTCCAGATGGTGCTCCACCACGAACACCGAGTTGCCCGCCGCCTTCAGCCGCTCCAGCACGGTCAGCAGCGCCTCGGTGTCCGCCGGGTGCAGCCCCGCGGACGGCTCGTCCAGCACGTAGACCACGCCGAACAGCCCGGAACGCAACTGCGTGGCCAGCCGCAGCCGTTGCAGCTCGCCCGCCGAGAGGGTCGGGGTGGCACGATCCAGGCTGAGGTAGCCGAGGCCGAGTTCCACCACCGGGGCGATCCGGGACTTCAGATCGCCGGTGAGCACCCGGGCCGTCTCCGAACCGCCGTCGAGCAGTCCGGCCAGGTCGGTCAGCGGCAGCGACGCCAGCTCGGCGATGGTGCGCCCGCCGAAGGTCACCGCGAGCGCCTCGGGCCGCAGCCGGCTGCCCCCGCAGTCCGGGCAGGGCGCGCTCACCAGGAAGCGCTCCGCCTTCTTGCGCAGGGTCGGCGACTTGGTGTCGGAGAACGTCTTGAGCACATACCGGCGGGCGCTCATGTACGTGCCCTGGTACGGACGTTGGATGCGGTCCGCGTCCCGCACCGGATGCACCGTGACGACCGGCTGCTCGTCGGTGAACAGGATCCACCGCCGCTGCTCGGCGGGCAGCTCGCGCCAGGGGCGGTCCACGTCGTGGCCGAGCGCGTCCAGGATGTCCCGCAGGTTCTTGCCCTGCCAGGCGCCCGGCCAGGCCGCGATGGCGCCCTCGCGCACCGACAGCGACGGATCGGGCACCAGCAGCTCCTCGCTGGTGTCGTGCACCTGGCCCAGACCGTGGCAGCGCGGACAGGCGCCGGCCGCCGTGTTCGGCGAGAACGCGTCGGAGTCCAGCCGCTCGGCGCCCGGCGGGTACTCCCCCGCGCGCGAGAACAGCATGCGCAGGGAGTTGGAGAGATTGGTGACCGTGCCCACCGAGGAACGCGAGGTGGGCGCCGCGCGCCGCTGCTGGAGCGAGACCGCGGGCGGCAGCCCGGTGATCTCACCGACCTTGGGCGCTCCGACCTGGTGGATCAGCCGGCGCGCGTAGGGTGCGACCGACTCGAAGTAGCGGCGCTGGGCCTCGGCGTAGATCGTGCCGAACGCCAGGGACGACTTCCCCGAGCCGGACACACCGGTGAACACGGCCAGTACGTCGCGCGGGACGTCCACGTCGACGCCCTTGAGGTTGTGCTCGCGGGCGCCGCGGACGCGGACGTAGGGATCATGGGGGCTTTGGTGCATGGAAAACACACCCTATCCGCCCCCGTCCGCTAGGGTCTTGCGTTTGGATCAGGCCGGATCAGGGAGCGGGGTCTGGTGCGTGCAGATGCAAGGCGGAGGAGGGAGTCAACGCGGAGCGTTGGCGACCGACGACAACGCCGCAGATGTGCGTGCCAGACCCCGCGAGCCCGGCATGATCCAGACGGGAGGCCCTAGGTCTGCGGAGGGTTGCCCGGATCCTGCGGCCGGGTGCCGAACTCGTCCCGCGCCCTGTCCTGGGCGGTGTCGACCTGCTTCTGGTACTTGTTCCCGGTGCGCTGGTCGACGTAGTCGCCGCCCTTGTCGATGCCCTTGTCGGCCATGCCCTCATGGCCCTTGAGCATGCTCTTGATCTTGTCCATGAAGGACATGGCAGTCCTCCTCGTCGCTTGGGACTTGCCCTCTCAGGGTCACCGGACCGGGCCCGCCTCGCATCTCGGGGCGAACAGCGCGGCCAGCCGCCGGTAGGAGTCCAGCAGCGCCGCACGATCGTGGCCGCTGGTGGTGACCAGGACCTCCGCGGCGCCGGTCTCCTTCACCACCGTCTCCAGCTCGTGGGCCACCTCGTCCGCGGTGCCCGCGAGCTGCCCGGCCAGCTGGGACTCGTACACCTCCCGCTCCCGCGCGGTCATCACCCGGGACTCGATCTCCGCGGCCGGGGCGAGCGGCGGGAAGGTGCCGTGGGTGCGGGCGTACGCCATCGACCAGGCCTCCGGGAGCAGCAGCCGCCGTGCCGCCTCCCGGGTGCCGGCGACCGCGACCGTCCCGGAGATCACCACGTACGGCTCGGCCGCCCAGCGCGAGGGGCGGAACGCGGCGCGGTACCGCTCGACGCCGCGCAGCAGCTTCGTCCGGTCGCGCAGGTCCCCGATGACCAGGGGCAGCCCCGCGGCGGCCGCGATCGCCGCGCCCTCGCCGACGGCCAGCACGAAGGGCGGCACCGTCAGGCCCTCCGCGGGACGGGCGTGCACCCCGGTCGGCGAGGACCCGGTGAACCAGTCGAGCAGCTCGGCGAGCTGGCCCGCGAAGTCCTCCGCGTCGCCCTTGTCCCGGCCGAGCGCCCGGCGCACACCGTCCGTGAAGCCCACCGAGCGCCCCAGGCCCATGTCGATCCGGCCGGGGAACAGCGACTCCAGCACCCCGAACTGCTCGGCGACCACCAGCGGCCGGTGGTTGGGCAGCATCACCCCGCCGGTGCCGACCCGGATGGTCGCGGTGGCTGCGGCCACGGCGGCGGCCAGCACGGTGGGCGCGGAGCCGGCGACACCGGGCACCCCGTGGTGCTCGGAGACCCAGAACCGGTGGTAGCCGAGTGCCTCCGCCTCCCGCGCCAGCGCCACGGTGTCCCGCAGCGCCTCGGCGGGCGGCCGGCCCCGGCGGGTGCGGGAACGGTCGAGGACGGAGAACCGGGTACGGGCGATCACTGAACTGCTCACGAACGGTTCAACGTCCTGACGGTCCGCGGATTCCCGGTCGGCCGGTTCCCGGCCCGCGCGCCGCCGTCGCTGGCTAGGGTCGTGCCGTGACCGAAAGCAGCGCCCGGCCGATCGCCGTGTTCGACCTCGACAACACCCTGGCGGACACCGCCCACCGGCAGCACTTCCTGCGAACCCGGCCCAAGGACTGGGACGGGTTCTTCGCGGCCGCGCCCGCGGACCCGCCGCTCGCCGAGGGCGTCGCCCTGGCCGTGCGCAGCGCCCGGGACTGCGAGATCGTCTATCTCACCGGCCGCCCGGAGCGGTACCGCCAGGACACCCTGGACTGGCTCGCCGCGCACGGACTGCCCGAGGGGGACCTGCACATGCGGGGCGACGCCGACCGCAGGCCCGCCCGGTTCACCAAGCTGGCCACGCTGCGCCGGCTCGGCCGGGGCCGTGCGGTGCGCTTCCTCGTGGACGACGACGAGCTGGTGTGCGACGACGCCGAGCGCGCCGGATTCCCCGTGGTGCGGGCCCGTTGGGCCGAACAGTCCCAGGCGCTGCGGGAGGCCCAGGAGCAGGAGGGGCGTACCTGACGGGCGGGGTTCAGTCGCCGTCCTCGATGCGGAAGCCCACCTTCAGGCCCACCTGGTAGTGCTCGATCCGCCCGTTCTCCAGCTGGCCGCGGACCTGTGTCACCTCGAACCAGTCGAGGTTGCGCAGGGTCTGTCCGGCGCGGTCGATGCCGTTGCGGATGGCCTGGTCGACGCCCTCGTGCGAGGTGCCGACGATCTCGGTGACCCGGTAGGTGTGGTTCGTCATGGGGGCTCCTTGGGCCGGTGGACACGCCGTACTCCACCGTGCCGCATCCCGGCCCGCTCCGCACGGCGTCGCCTTCGTA
Source organism: Streptomyces sp. NEAU-sy36 (assembly GCF_013423905.1). Classification (NCBI taxonomy): domain Bacteria; kingdom Bacillati; phylum Actinomycetota; class Actinomycetes; order Kitasatosporales; family Streptomycetaceae; genus Streptomyces; species Streptomyces sp. NEAU-sy36. Next base: position 5,199,768 of record NZ_CP058977.1, on the reverse strand, counting down.
ACCATCGGTAGCCCTTGACCTCCGCATTGGTCCATACCAAAATCCACCCACACCCGCACGAGCGTTCCCGCTCGTCCCCCCACGTCGGGCCCCCACCCCTGTGCAACGCGCCATGCCAGACAGAACAGGACCCCTCGTGAGACGTCGTCTGCTCCCCCTCGTCTGTGTCACCGGTACGCTCGTGAGCGCCTGCGGGACGCTTCCCGGCACGCAACCGCGCGAGACCGTGACCGTGTGGCTGATGAAGGGCAGCGCCTCGGCGGACTTCATCAAGCGCTTCACCGCGGACTTCGAAAGCACCCACAAGGACCTGCGCCTGGACGTCCGCACCCAGGACTGGACCGGCATCGTGGCGAAGGTCCGCAAGGCGCTCGCGGACACCTCCGGCGACGCCCCCGACGTCATCGAGGTCGGCAACACCCAGGTGCCGCTGTACGCCGACGGGGGCCGGCTCGCCGACCTGACCCTGGAGTCGATGCGCGACTGGGGCAAGGACAAGTGGCTGCCGGGCCTGGCCGAGCCCGGCAAGGAGGGCAACCAGCAGTACGGCATCCCCTGGTACGCGGCCAACCGGGTGGTCATCTACCGCAAGGACCTGTTCGAGCAGGCCGGCATCGCCCGCCCGCCGCGCACCCGGGAGGAATGGCTCGCCGACACCGAGAAGCTGAACTCCGGCGACACCCAGGGCATCTACCTGGCCGGTCAGGACTGGTACACGCTCTCCGGCTTCATCTGGGACGAGGGCGGCGACCTCGCCCGGAAGGTCGACGACTACCAGTGGAAGGGTGCCCTGGACACTCCGGAGGCGCTGCGCGGCATGGACTTCTACCGCCGGCTCCAGTCGCTCGGCGACGGACCGAAGGACGCCGACGAGGAACACCCGCCCCAGGCCGGCGCGTTCGCCGGTGGCAAGGTCGCGCAGATCATCGCCGTACCCGGGCTCGCCCAGGCGATCCTGGAGCAGAACCCCGGTCTGAAGGGCAAGCTGGGATTCTTCCCGGTGCCCGGCCCGACCGCCGCCCGGCCCGGCGCCGTGTTCACCGGCGGCTCCGACCTCGTCGTCCCGCAGCACACCAAGGACCAGTTCGCCGCGACCGCCGTGGTCGGGGCGCTGACCGGCGCCAAGTGGGACACCGAACTCGCCCGCACCATGAACTACGTGCCCAACAAGACCACACTGGCCGGGGCCGTCTCGGGCGAGGAGGGGGTCGCCGCCATGGCCGTCGGCGCGGCGCACGGCCGGGCGACCCCCAACACCCCTCAGTGGGCGGACGTCGAGGCCGACAACCCGATCAAGCAGTACATGAGCCGGGTGCTGAACGGGGCCGATCCGGCGACGGAGGCCCGCCGTGCCTCACGGAAGATCACCGAGGAACTCACCCCGGATCTGTGAGCCCTCACCGGACCACGCTCAGCGACAGCGCGAACCGCTCCTGGCCGTCGGTCCACCAGTGCGTCAACTCCATCCCGGCATCCGCGAGTTCCCGGACCACGCCTTCCTTGCGGAACTTGGCCGACACCTCGGTGCGCAGCTCCTCGCCCGCGGCGAACTCCACGGCGAGGTCCAGCGCGGGCACCTTCACGGTCTGCGCGGTACGCGAGCGCAGCCGCATCTCGATCCACTCGCTGCGAGCGTCCCACAGCGCCACGTGGTCGAAGGCGTCCGGGTCGAAGTCGGCGCCGAGTTCGCGGTTGACGACGTTCAGCACGTTCTTGTCGAACGCGGCCGTCACGCCGGCCGAGTCGTCGTACGCCCGGACGAGGACCCGCTCGTCCTTGACCAGGTCGGTGCCGAGCAGCAGCCCGTCGCCGGGGGCGAGCAGGGCCCGCACCGAGGCGAGGAAGGCGGCGCGTTCGGCGGGCAGCAGATTGCCGATCGTGCCGCCGAGGAACGCCACCAGCCGGGGCCCCGGCGTGCGGGGCAGGTCGAGCGGGGCGGTGAAGTCGGCGATCAGCGCGTGCACGTCGAGGCCCGGGTGCTCGGCGATGATCGCCTCGCCGGCCTGGACGAGGGCGCTCTCGCTGACGTCGACCGGGACGTACGCCGCGAGCGAGGTGAGCGCGCCGAGCAGATGGCGCGTCTTCTCCGAGGAGCCCGAGCCCAGCTCGACCAGGGTCCGGGCGCCGCTGGCGGCGGCGATCTCCCCTGACCGGGCGGCCAGGATCTCCCGCTCGGCCCGGGTGGGGTAGTACTCGGGCAACCCCGTGATCTCGTCGAAGAGTTCGCTGCCCCGGGCGTCGTAGAACCACTTCGGCGGCAGCCACTTCGGTTCGGCGGTCAGACCACGGCGTACATCGGCGCGCAGCGCCGCGTCCGTGGCGTCCTCGGGGAGGGTGCGGGTGACATGCAGGGGGCTCACGTGCAGGGCTCCTTCGATGGTACGGCGGCCGGATCGTCCGCCGGGGCGAGCAGCACGCCGGTGCTGTCCGCGGTGAGCACGGTGCGGTCGGGGACCTCCCGCCACAGCGGGTCGTCGTCGTACGGCTCGGAAGCGACGACCGTGCCCCGGCCGGGCTCCGTGCGGTACCAGAGGCTGTCGCCCCAGGCGGTGGCGGCGATGGTGGTGCCGTCCGTCAGCAGCAGGTTCAGCCGGGAGGCCGGGGCGGCCCGAGCGACCTCGCGGACCGCCCCGCACAGGGCCCGTTCCGGGTCGTCCCCGGCGCGCAGCCGGTGCCGCACCAGGGCCCACACGAACGCCGAGTCGGTGCGCGCCGGCAGCGACAGCAGGTCGACCGGCGGCAGCGTGGGCACCAGTGGCGCCGCCGCGTCGGGCCAGCCCGGTACCGCCCCGTTGTGGCTGAACAGCCAGCGCCCGGAGGCGAACGGCGCCGCCGCGGCCTCCGCGTCCGCGCCCGCCAGGGTGGCGTCCCGGACGGCGGCGAGCACCGCGGTCGAGCGCACCACCCGGGCCAGGTCGGCGAAGGACAGGTCGGCCCAGATCGGCCCGGCCCGCCGGTAGCGGGCGGGCGCGGGGTCCCCGGGGGCGTACCAGCCGACCCCGAACCCGTCGGCGTTGACGGTGCCGTACCGCTGCCGGCGCGGCGCCCACGACTGCCGCAGCAGGCTGTGCGCGGGCGTCACCAGCAGGTCTTCCAGGGACGACTCGGGGCCCACGTAAGCGAGGTGACGGCACATCAGACGGCCTCCGAGCGGGCGGTGCGGAAGCCGGAGAAGATCTGCCGCCGGATCGGGTAGTCCCAGTTGCGGAACGTCCCCCGGCAGGCCACCGGGTCCACGGCGAACGAACCTCCGCGCAGCACCTTGTACTCGGGACCGAAGAACACCTCCGAGTACTCCTTGTACGGGAACGCCCGGAACCCCGGGTACGGCAGGAAGTCGCTCGCCGTCCACTCCCACACGTCACCGATCAACTGCCGTACGCCGTGCGGCGACTCACCCGCCGGGTAGCTGCCGGCCGGGGCGGGCCCCAGGTGCCGCTGACCCAGGTTGGCGTGGTGCGGTGCCGGGTCGGCGTCGCCCCAGGGGTAGCGCCGGGAGCGGCCGGTGGCCGGGTCGTGCCGGGCGGCCTTCTCCCACTCCGCCTCGGTGGGCAGCCGGCGCCCGGCCCAGCGGGCGTAGGCGTCGGCCTCGTACCAGCACACGTGCAGCACCGGTTCGTCCGGCGGTACCGCCTCGGTGGTGCCGAAGCGGCGGCGCAGCCAGCGGTCGCCGTCGCGCCGCCAGAACAGCGGGGCGGTGATGCCGTGCCGCCGGATGTGCGCCCAGCCCTCCGGGGCCCACCAGCGCTCGGTGTCGTAGCCGCCGTCCTCGATGAACGCCTGGTACGCGCGGTTCGTCACCGGCGTGGTGTCGATCCGGAAGGGCGCCACCTCCCGGACGTGCGCCGGGCGTTCGTTGTCCAGTGCCCACGGCTCGCCTGAAGTGCCCATGGTGAACGGGCCGCCGGGTATCAGGACCTCGGCCGGACCGGTGAACGGCGGGCCCGGTTCCGGGTCCGGCGCGGTGAGCACCGCCGGACCGGTGCGCAGCTGATGGGTGATCAGCATCGTCTCGTCGTGCTGCTGTTCGTGCTGCGCGATCATTCCGAAGGCGAACCCGGCCTCGGTCAGCCGGTTGCCGTGGAAGTCGGCGCCCGCCAGCAGGTCCAGCGCCCGGCCGCGGACCTCGGCCGCGTAGCGCCGGGCCTCCGCGGGCGGCAGCAGCGGCAGCGAGGGCCGCTTGGCACGCGGATGCTCGAAGGCGTCGTAGAGGCTGTCGATCTCCGGGCGCATCGCCTCCCGGCCGCCGACGTTCCGCAGCAGCCACAGCTCCTCCTGGTTGCCGATGTGCGCGAGGTCCCACACCAGCGGGGACATCAACGGCGAGTGCTGCGCGGTCAGTTCGGGTTCGTCGACGCACGTGGTGAGCAAGGTGGTGCGGTCCCGGGCCGTGGTCAGCGAGGCCAGCGCGCGCTCGCGCAGGGCCTCGGTGTCCCACTGAGCTGTCGTGGTGTCGGTCTCGGGGGCGGTCATGTCGGGATGTCCTTCCTGCCGCGGGCGGTTCGGCCGCCCCCGGCCGGGGAGATGCGCGTGCCGGGCAGCGCGTCCAGCAGGTCGTCGGCCGGGCAGCGGCCCCGGGCCACATGGCGCTCCAGGTACCCGGCGACGGCGTCCGTCACCTCGGCGGTGGCGCCGAGCCGGGGCAGGGCGTCCAGCGCCGCCGCGAAACACACGGCGGCCACCTCGCGCAGCTCCGGGTCGGCGAGCCCCCGCCGGGCAGCGTCGGTCCACAGCGGGTTGTGCGGTGCGGGCAGGTTACGGGCCCGCTCCGCCAGCGTCTTCACGCTCCGGTAGGCGGTCTCGGCGGCCATCGGGTCGTCGAAGAGCGCCGCCGTCACCGCGAGCGGCACGATCCAGCCGTCCTCGCCGGGCTGTGCGTCGATCATCCGCAGCTCCAGATGACCGCGCGGCCTGACCGGCGGGAAGAGGGTGGTGAGGTGGTAGTCCAGATCCGCCCGGGTGGGCGGCCGGGGCCGTCGCGAGCGCGTCCACTCGCGGAAGGTCAGCCGCTCGGGCACCTCCCACGGTCCGCTGTCCCGGCGCACGCACATCACCGGGGAGTCCAGCACGTGCCGGGCCCACGCGGCCCGCGGCTCCTCGTGCAGCGGGGGCGCTCCCGCGCGGCCCGCGCCGATCTCCATCCACATCAGCTGCCGGGTGGACAGCCAGCCCGTCGGCAGCCCGCCGACCAGCGGGGAGTTGGCGAACGCGGCCACCAGGACCGCGCCCAGCTGGTGCGCCAGCCACCAGCGCCGCCCGTGCCCCAGCGGGCCCGGCTCCTCGTGGCCCGCGTCGACGCAGACCTGGACGGAGGCGGAGGCGCGCATCATGTGGCGGCCGGCCGGGCCGGTGCGGTCCAGGCACGCCTCCATCGCGTCGTAGCGCGGCTCGCGCAGGAACCGGCGCGGCAGACGGAAGGGGTCGTGGCCGATGCCGACGAGGTCGAGCCCGTCCCCGGCGAGGACGGTGCGCACGGCGGCCAGGTCGGCGCGGACGGTCCGGACGCACTCCATCAGGGAGGCGGCGGGCGGCGAGCTCAGCTCCAGCTGACCGCCGGGCTCCACGGTGAGCGCCGAACCGAGGGGCACGGCCCGCAGCGCGGCGTAGGCCGCGGCAAGCCGTTCGGGTGTCACGGGGCGCTGTGGCGCACCCCGCTCGTGGACGAGCCATTCCAGCTCCACACCGAGGGTGCGGGGCGGTCCGGTCTTGAAGCAGATGCCCTGGACCAGGGCGTCCACCTCGGCCTCGGTGACGGCGGTACGGTCCTCCGTACAGTCACCACCGTCGGTGATCGCATCGGACATGTCGGGATCCTCCTGAGATTCCACCATGCCGCCGGTCCGGTGTTCGATGAGCCGGGCCGGCACTCGTCCCACCCAAGACCCTTGTGCCGGTTCGCACAAGACCGCCGTTCCGGGCGTTCTTCGACCGTTCGCCTCCGTGACCGCCCGTGGTCACGGCGGGCTTCGTGAGCGGGAAACTCCGTTGCACCGCATACCAGCATCACCCAGGATGACCGCATGAGCACGACGGGGGAGACCGCGCGGGCCGCGGTCATGGCGCCCACGGGGGTGGCGCCATGAGCGCGCGCCTGCGCGGGATCGCCGCGCAGACGCAGGAGATCGTGGCGGCGGGTCGCTACCGGGCCCCGGACGGCCGGGAGGTGCCGCTCGCGGCGGCCGTCGAGGCCGCCAGGGCCGGCACCCGGATGTACGGCCCCGGGCCGGTCCCGGTGCCGCCCGCGCCCGGCACCGCACTGTTCGTCGAGGTCACCGGCGAGAGCAGCACGGAGGCGGCCCGCAGACTGGCCGGTGCCCCGGTGGCCGTACTGAACTTCGCCTCCGCGCGGAACCCCGGCGGCGGCTACCTCAACGGCGCCCAGGCCCAGGAGGAGGCCCTGTGCCGCGCCTCCGCGCTGTACACCTGCCTGCTGGAGGCCCGGGAGTTCTACGAGCACCACCGCGCGGACCGTGACCCGCTCTACTCCGACCGGGTGATCCACACCCCGGCGGTGCCCGTCTTCCGCGACGACCGGGGGCGGCTGCTGGCCGAGCCCCACCTCGTGGGCTTCCTGACCGCCGCCGCTCCCAACGCGGGTGTGCTGCGGCGCCGGAGCCCCGAGCGCGCCGCCGAGATCCCGGCCGCCCTCGCCACGCGGGCCGAACGGGTCCTGGAGACCGCCGCCGCCCACGGCTACCGGCGCCTGGTCCTCGGCGCCTGGGGCTGCGGCGTCTTCCAGAACGATCCGGCCCAGGTCGCGGAAGCCTTCCGTGCGCTGCTCGGTCCCGGGGGCCGGTTCGCGGGGACCTTCGAGCACGTGGTCTTCGGCGTGCTCGACCGGACACCGGGGGCAACGGTGCGGGAGGCCTTCGCACGGGCCTTCCCGCGCGCCGGCGGCTGAGCCCGGGGTACCGGGCCTCGGCCTTCGTGCGGATGTCTGCGCGCGGGCGGCTGAGCGCCGGGTGCCGGGCCCGGGCGTCGAACCCGCGTTCCGCAGGAGGGCGGCCGGGCGCCGCCTCGGCCTGGTGCCTCGCGCGCGGGCGGCTGAGCGCCGAGGGCCGGCGCCGTGTTCAGGTCCAGCCGTACCGCTCGTGCAGCCGTTGCCGGACGAGGTTGAACCGCATCCGGTCCAGGGCGCACGCCTCCCTGCGCATCCCGTCCTCGTGCAGCCGCAGCACCCGGTCCACGTCCACCCAGGAGTCGCGCCCCGAGCGGTCCCACGGCCCGCTGCCGATCGCCACCCACTCCCGGTCGCGGTCGTGCCGCTTGCTGGAGAGCTGGACGGCCAGCAGGGTGCCCGCCGCCTCCCGGGCGACGACCAGCACCGGGCGGTCCTTGCCGCGCCCGTCGTTCTCCTCGAACGGCACCCAGGTCCAGACGATCTCGCCGGGGTCCGGATCGCCGTCGCAGGCAGGGGAGTACTCGGTCCGCACCCGGCCGACCTCGCGCGGGTCGGCCTCGGCGGTGGCGTGCGGGCCGTGACGGCCGGGGACGTTCTCATCGGTGTGGGTGTACGTGCTCACGGGGGCACCCTAGCCCGCCGTCAAATTCCCTGTCGCGGCCCCTGGTTGGCTCGCTTCGACGGTCGGGGTGGTCCGGGCGATTGACATGGCTGGGACACGCTCCCATCATGGGAGCGCTCCCAAGCCCCGCCCGCCGTCGCCTCGCCGACGGTCGGCGCGGTCGCTGCACGCCGCACGTTCCCCGTTCACCGTCCGGCTCCGCGGCGTGGCCCCGGGCCGGCGCTCACCCGGGAGGAACACCCCCATGCTGTTCCGCAGGAGACGACCGGACGGGCCGCGTCGCCCGCTCGCCGTCGCGGCCTCGGCGGCCCTGGCCGTGGCGGCCGCGGTGCTGCCGCTCGCCACGCCCGCCGCCGCGGCCGACCCGGCCGACACCACGGTCACGGTCAACGCGAGCGCGGGCCTGGGCACCGTCAGCCCGACCGCGCTCGGCGCCAACACCGCCATCTGGGACGCGAACATGAACGACCCGGAGGTGGCCTCCCTCTACCGGGCCGCGGGGATCGGCGCGCTGCGCTACCCGGGCGGCTCCTACGCCGACATCTACCACTGGGTCGACAACACCGCGCCCGGCGGTTACGTCGCCCCGGGCACCGACTTCGACGCCTTCATGGGCACCGTCAAGGCCACCGGCGCCCAGCCGATCCTGATCGCCAACTACGGTTCCGGGACGGCCAAGGAGGCCGCGGACTGGGTCCGGTACGCCAACGTCACCAAGGGCTACGGCGCCAAGTACTGGGAGATCGGCAACGAGATCTACGGCAACGGCGTCTACGGCAGCGGCTGGGAGAACGACACCCACGCCGACAAGACCCCTGACCAGTACGCCCGGGAGGTCGAGGCCTACGCCAAGGCCATGAAGGCGGTCGACCCGACCGTCAAGATCGGCGCGGTGCTCACCATGCCCGGCAACTGGCCCGACGGTTCGGTGGCCACCGGGGACACCGGCGACTGGAACCACACCGTGCTCGCCGCGGTCGCCCACGACATCGACTTCGTGAGCGTGCACTGGTACCCCAACACCAGCACCGGCACGCAGTCGCTGGCCGCCGTGCGGCAGTTGCCCGGCGAACTGCGCGAGGTGCGCAACCTGGTGAACCACTACGCGGGCGCCGACTCCGCGCGGATCGGTATCGCGATGACCGAGGTGAACTCCAACTCCGGCGGCGGCGCCTTCACCAGCAGGCCCAACGGCCTCTTCGCCGCGGAGGCCATGATCACGGCGATGGAGAACGGCGTCTTCACCGTGGACTGGTGGGACACCCACAACGGCGCGGGCGGCATCACCACCGTGGGCGGTGAGACCGACTACGGCGACATGGGCATGCTGTCCAACGGCAGTTGCACCGGCGGCGTCTGCGAGCCGGCGGTCAACACCCCGTTCGCGCCGTACTACGGCATCAAGACGCTCGGCGCCCTCAGCGACCCCGGCGACACCATGGTGGCCTCCGGCACGTCCGGTCCCGAGGTCTCCTCGCACGCGGTGCTCCGGGCCGACGGCGACCTGAGCGTGCTGCTGCTGAACCAGAGCACCACCACCGAGCACACCGTGGACCTGCGCTACCTGGGCTTCACCGCCGGCTCCGCCGCCCCGCGGGTGCAGCGCTGGGCGCCCGGTGACGACGACCTGGTCGACGTGACCGGCACCGCCACCGCCGACTCGGTCACCCTGGCGCCCTCCTCCGTCACGGTGCTGACGACGCATCCGAAGAGCGGCACCGGCTCCTCCGCCGCCACCGTCGGCGCTCCCGGCACACCGCAGACCACCTCGGTCGGCGCGAGCAGCGTCACCCTGAGCTGGCCGGCCGCCGACGGAGCGGTGGACCGCTACGAGGTCTACGAGCAGCTCGGCACCGGCCTCCAGCTGCTCGGTTCGTCCACCGGCACCTCCGCCACGATCCGCAATCTGCCGGCCGGCTCCCGGCACACGGTCAACGTGCTGGCCCGGGACAAGGCGGGACACCTCTCCCGGCCCTCCGTACCGCTGACCTTCACCACCGGTACGCCGGACGACAGCACCTGCACCGTCTCGTACCAGGTGACCTCCGGCTGGGGCAACGGCTTCGTCTCCGACGTGGTGGTGAGCAACGTCGGCCCGGCCGACATCGACGGCTGGACGCTGACCTTCGACTGGCCATCGGCCGGCCAGTCCGTCTCCTCGTGGTGGAACGCCGACGTCACGAGCGACGGGCAGCACGTCCACGTGACCAGCACCGAGAACAACGCCCGGCTCGCGCCGAACGGCGGCAACTCCGCGGAGTTCGGCTTCGTGGGCGCCAACGACGGCGCCAACCCCGCTCCGACGGCCTTCACCCTCAACGGAACGGTCTGCCGGACGATCTCCTGAGCACGGAGCCCTGGGTGGGGGCGACCCCACCCAGGGCGGGACTCGCGGTCGCGGAGCCCTCCGGGCTCAGACGGTGAGGACGATCTTGCCGCGGGTGCGTCCGGACTGGCTCAGCCGCCAGGCCTCGGCCGCCTCCGCCAGCGGCAGGGCCTTCTCCACGTGGACCGTGAGCTTGCCCGCGTCCGCGAGCTGGGCCAGGGCCGTCAGGTCGGCGGACGACGGGCGCACCCACACGTACTGGCCGCCCGCGTCGAGCGCGGCCTCGCCGTCGGCGATCGAGGCGACACGGCCCGGCCGCCGCAGCAACGGCAGCGACTGCCGGACCGCGCCGTCCCCGACGAAGTCGAGCACCGCGTCGACGCCCTCGGGAGCGAGCTCCCGCACGCGGTCGACGAGCCCCTCGCCGTAGGTGACCGGCTCCGCGCCGAGCGAGCGCAGGAACTCGTGGTTGCGCTCGCTCGCCGTGCCGATGACGCGCGCGCCGCGGGCGACGGCGATCTGCACCCCGAGCGAGCCGACCCCGCCGGCCGCGGCGTGCACGAGCACCACGTCGCCCCGGTCGATGCCAAGACGCTCGATCGACTGGTACGCGGTGAGCCCGGCGAGCGGGACACCCGCCGCCTCCTCCCAGCTCAGCGACGCGGGCTTCTTCGCGAGGGTGCGCACGGGCGCCGACACGAGTTCGGCGTAAGCGCCGTTCTGCGCCCAGTCCTTGCGGATGTAGCCGTAGACCTCGTCGCCCACGGCGAACTCCGTGGCGTCGAAGCCGACCCGCTCCACCACGCCCGCGACGTCCCAGCCGGGGATCAGCGGGAAACGGGCCTCCATCACGGCGTCCAGCATGCCGGCGCCGAGCTTCCAGTCGACCGGGTTGACCCCGGCCGCCTTCACCCGGATCAGCACCTCGCCGGGCGCCACCTTGGGTTCGGGCAGCTCCACGAGCCGCAGATCGTCGGGGGATCCGTACGTGTCGAGTGCGATGGCCTTCATGTCACCGGTCAACTCCCGAGCGGACGGGATCATTCCAGGCGGTGGGAACGGCGTGGGGCCCGATGGGCGCGGGGGCGGGTCAGGCCGGAGGTTCGTCCGGCCGGGCCGTGATGCCGAGGCCGGGACGGCGGGTGTGGACGGTGAGGTACGTCAGACCCTCGTCGCCGGCGGTGATGCCGCGGGTGGAGCCGTGGGGCAGCCACACCAGGGCGCCCTCGGCGACCGGGCACGGCGACCCGCCGGTGCCCGCGCCGAGGACGCCGGACCCGGCGACGACCAGGAGCAGGACGTCCAGCCGCGCCTCCGTGTGCGCCGCGATCCGCCCGCCGGGGGCGAGCCGCACCACGTTGGCGTCCAGCTGGCGCCCGCCTTCGGCGAGTTTCCACAGCACCCCGGACGGAAGCGGCGGCTTCGACGCCAGTGCCCGGGCGTCGCACAGGACCCGCGGAACCGGTTCCGCCTGCTGCGCCGGTCCGTCGCCGGCGGCGGACGATGACGTCATCTGCACCCCTCGCTGTCTGTCGTCTCCGAAGCTCAACGTACAATTACTACACGTTGGATTTGTGAAAAATACACGCAGGTGAGAGGTGGGACGTGACGGAGAGTCCCCGTCGGCGCGCGGTGCTGGACGTGCTGCGGGCCGCGTCCGGGCCGCTCGGCGTCACGGAGACCGCCGAGCGCCTCGGCGTCCACCCCAACACCGTCCGCTTCCACCTGGACGCCCTGGTGGCCGACGGTCTGGTCGAGCGCCGGGCCGAGGCGCCCAGCGGCCCGGGCCGGCCGCGCACCGTGTACACCGTCCGCCCCGGCATGGACCGCGGCGGGGCGCGCGGTTACCTCCTGCTGGCGCGGATGCTGCTCAGCCGCCTGGCCCTCGCCGATCCGGCCGAGGCGCGCGAGGAGGCCCTGGAGACGGGCCGCGCGTGGGGCCGCTTCCTGGCCGACCCGCCGCCCCCCTTCGAGCGGCCTTCGGCCGAGGGGTCGGTCACCCGTCTCCTCGCCCTGCTGGGCGACCTGGGGTTCGAGCCGGAGGCCGAGCGGAGCGGGGCGCGGCCCCCGCGGCGGATCGGGCTGCGACACTGTCCCTTCCTCGAACTCGCCGAGGAGCACGGTGAGTTGGTCTGCCCCCTCCACCTCGGGCTGATCCAGGGCGCGCTGGCGAGGCTCGACGCGCCGCTGACGGCCACCCGTCTGGAGCCGTTCGCCCGACCCGACCTCTGCCTCGCCCACCTGAGCGACACGGGCACCCCCGCACGGGACACGAGAAAGGCAACACCCCGATGAACGCCACGTCCGCCGTCGCTACCGCGGTCACCTTCGTCTGGCTCGGAATGGTGCTGGCGATCTCCTTCCTGGAGGCGCCGCTGAAGTTCCGCGCACCGGGCGTGACCATCCCCATCGGGCTCGGCATCGGCCGGCTGGTGTTCCGGGCGCTGAACGCGGTCGAGGCGGTGTTCGCGGTCGTGGTGATCGCGGCGGTCGCGGTACACGGCGCCCCCGCCTGGATCACCGGGCTCACCGCCGCCGTCGCGGTCTTCCTGCTGGCCCAGCTGGCCGCCGTCCGCCCTTCTCTCAACCGCAGGTCCGACCGGGTCCTCGCGGGCGAGGACCTGCCCCGTTCTCGCGGCCACCTGTGGTACGTGGCCCTGGAACTCCTCAAGGCGGCAGCCCTGCTGGCCCTCGGCATCGGACTGCTCTCGGTCTGACGCCCTCGGTCACGGCGCCGGTTCGCGCACCGCCGGCCACCGTTCGTGCCAGCGCAGCTCCGCCTCCAGCTGCGCGGCGAGGGAGACCAGCAGGGGCTCGCTGCCGGCCGGGCCGAGGAGCTGGGCGCCCACCGGCAGCCCGTCCCCCGTGAACCCGGCGGGCACGTTGACGCCCGGCCACCCCAGCACGTTCCACGGCCAGGCGTAGGGGCACGCGGCGATCATCGCCCGGTCCGTGGCCATCCCGCCGAGCCGGTACAAGGCGCCGATCCGGGGCGGGGGAGTGGCCGTGGTCGGCGCGAGGACCACGTCGTACGTCCGGAAGAAGCCGCCGATCCGCCGGTGCAGCACCGCTTCCGCCCGCCGGGCCGCCCGCAGCGGGGCCCCGCCGAGCAGCCGGCCGAGCCGGGCCGCGCCGCGGGTGCGCGGATCGAGCAGCGCGGGGTCGGGGACCTCGCGGGCGAACTCGGCGATCCCGGCGGTGGCCCGGGGGACGAAGGTCAGCCCGATGAGACCGTAGGGCGGATCGGCCTCGGTCACCTCGTGCCCCAGTCCGGCGAGGCACTCGGCGAGTGCGGTGACCCGGGCGCGGACCCGCGGGTCCAGCCGGGCCGGCACAGCGGTGAACGGCGGCTTCAGGGACAGCGCGATGCGCAGCCTGCCGGGGTCGCGGCCGACCGCGTCCGCCACCGTGAGGGCGGCCGGCCGGTGCACGTCCCGGTCGTGGCTGCCGCTCGCCGCGTCGAGCAGCAGCGCCGCGTCGGCGACCGTACGGGCCAGGGTGCCGTTGACCGTGATGCCCTGGAAGGGCTCGGCGCGCGGCCAGGTCGAGATGCGGCCGCGCTGCGGCTTGATGCCGATCAGATGGGTCCAGGACGCCGGTATGCGCACCGAGCCGGCGCCGTCCGAACCGAGCGCGGCCGGCACCAGACCGGCCGCCACCGCCGCCGCCGAGCCGCCCGAGGACCCGCCCGGGGTGTGCCCGGTGTGCCACGGGTTGCGGGTGTCGCCGAAGGCCCGCCCCTCGGTGAACGGCCACTGCCCCAGCTCACAGGTGTTCGTCTTGCCGACGATCACCGCGCCGGCCGCCCGCAGCCGTCGTACCGCCTCCCCGTCCGCGGCCGCCGGCGGGAAGTCGCCCGCGCAGCCGAACGCGGTCGGCTCGCCCGCCACGTCCGTGTCGTCCTTCACCGCGATCGGCACCCCGAGCAGCGGTCGCCGCCGCCCGGCCGCCAACTCCCGGTCCGCCGCGTCGGCTTCGGCGAGTGCGGCCTCGTGGCGCACGAGACGGAAGGCGTTCAGCACCGGCTGCGCGGCCTCGATCCGGGCCAGGGTCCGCGCCACCAGTTCCCGGGAGGTCACCTCGCCCCCGGCCAGCGCGCGGGCGGACGCGGCGAGACCGGCGGCACGGTCGGGCGTCATGGGCGAGCACCTCCGGGAGGCTCCGGACACGGGTCTACCGAACGGTAACGTCAACAGGGGTGCGGTGAAAGAGGTCCCGTGCCCGGCGGCCCGCGCCTCAGCCGCCCAGCAGCCGTCGCAGCCAGCCGAGCCGGGCGGTCCGCGCCGCCCGGGACAGGGCCGCCTGCGGGGCCAGGGTGTCGAAACCGTGGAACGCGCCGGGCCAGACGTGGAGTTCGGCCTCGCCGCCGGCCCGCCACAGGCGGGACGCATAGTCGACCGTCTCGTCCCGGAAGGTCTCCGCCGAGCCGGTGTCGAGGTAGGCCGGCGGCAGTCCGGACAGGTCCGTGGCGCGGGCTGGCGCGGCGTAGGGGGAGACGTCCGGTCCGCCCCGGCGCGCACCGAGCAGCGCCGTCCAGGCGGTCTCGTTGGCGGTCCGGTCCCAGAGGCCGACGCCGGTCATCTGATGACTGGAGACGGTGTCGTTGCGGTCGTCCAGCATCGGGCTCATCAGCAGCTGGCCCAGCGGGCGGGGCCCCCGCCGGTCCCGGGCGAGCAGGGCGACGGCGGCCGCCAGCCCGCCGCCCGCGCTGGCGCCCGCCACCACGATCCGCTCCGGGTCGCCGCCGATCTCCCGCGCGTGCCCGGCCGTCCACCGCAGGCCCGCGTACACGTCCTCGACCGGCGCCGGATGCGGGTGCTCGGGCGCGAGCCGGTACTCGACCGACACCACCACCGCGCCCAACTCCCGTGCCCAGTCCAGCGGTACGTCCACCCCGGCGCGGCCGGTGCCGGCCATCATGCCGCCGCCGTGCACGTGGTAGAACACCGGCAGCGGACCCGTGGCCGACACCGGGCGGCAGACCACCAGGGCGATCCCGGGGGCGTCCGGCGGTCCCGGCACCGCGCACTCCGTCACCTCGAAGGCGCCGCCCAGGGTGAGGTCCGCCAGCCCCGCGCCGACACCCGCGCCACGCCGGGCCGCGTCGAGGTCCGCCAGGCTGAACCCGGGCACCGCCGCGTCCCCCAGCGACTCCAGGCATGAGGCGAGTTCCGGGTCGAACGGGGGCGGGACCAGGGGCACGGCTTCCTCCTCGGACGGCTCACGGCACGGCGGTACGCCACCGTCCGCATACCCCCCGGCGGCGCCGCGAGTCGGGCGCGGCGCGCGGTGTGACTCGGGTGCCGTAGCGTCCCGAACACCCGTAGGGGCCGGAACCAGCGGGTTCCGGCCCCTACGGGCGCGTGCGGTGCCGAGGCTCAGGCGGCGGTGATCTCCGCGGCGACGCCGTGCAGGCGCGTCACGACCTCGGTCAGCTGGCCGGCGACCTCGGCGTCGTCGACCGGGTGGGTCTCGGCGAAGCGGGTCACGGAGCCGGGGATGGACAGCTTGATGTCCTCGATCACCTTGCCGCCGGCGATGCCCACCGACTTGCGGGTGTCGTCCTGCGCCCAGACGCCGCCGTACTGGCCGAAGGCGGTGCCGATGACGGCGACGGGCTTGCCGCCGAAGGCGCCGGCGCCGTACGGGCGGGACAGCCAGTCGATGGCGTTCTTGAGCACGGCCGGCATGGTGCCGTTGTACTCGGGCGAGAACACCAGGAAGGCGTCGGCGGCCTGGGCGGCCTCACGCAGCTTCGCGGCGGCGGCCGGAACGCTGCCCTCGACGTCGATGTCCTCGTTGTAGAAGGGCACGTCGGCCAGGCCCTCGAAGATCACGACCTCGGCACCTTCCGGGGCGAGCTTGGCGGCCGCCTCGGCCAGCTGACGGTTGTGCGAACCGGCGCGGAGGCTGCCGACGAGCGCGAGGATACGAACAGACATGGGAAATCTCCAGGGGCTGAAACATCGCCGTTACGATCCGGACCAAGGTCCGTTTAACTTTCTACCATCTTAACCGGACCCTGGTCCAGTTCCGTTCCCGTGCTTTACGCTGTGTTCATGTCCAGCCTGCCGCACCCCCTTCCGACGCCGCAGGAGCCGACCATGCTGGAGCTGGGTACCGCTCCCGAAGAGCCCGGTCTGCGCGCCGACGCGGCCCGCAACCGCGCCCGGCTGCTGGAGGCCGCCGCCCGGCTGATCGCGGAGCACGGCGTGGCCGGGGTCACCATGGAGGCCGTCGCGGCGGCGGCCAAGGTGGGCAAGGGCACCGTCTTCAGGCGCTTCGGCGACCGCACGGGACTGCTGATGGCCCTGCTGGACCACTCCGGCCGGCGGCTCCAGGCCGACTTCCTGGGCGGACCTCCGCCGCTGGGGCCCGGCGCACCGCCCCTGGAGCGGCTGCGCGCGTTCGGCATCGCGGTGCTCTACCGCTCGGCCGAACAACTGGAACTCCAACTGGCCGCACAGCCCGAGGCGTGCCGCCGCTTCGCCCACCCCGCGGTCCAGGCGCTGCGCACCCACGTCACCATGCTGCTGCGGCAGATCGTGCCGGACGCCGACTGCGAGCTGCTGGCCCAGACCCTGCTCGCCTCGCTCGACCCCGCGCTGATCCACCATCTGACCCGGCAGCTGGGGATGCCCATGGAGCGGCTGGAGGCGGCCTGGGTCGACCTGGTCGCCCGGGTGACCCGCACGGACCCGCCCACCTGACCTTTCTGGAGTCAACGGCCGTACACCATACGGCAATTGGTCCAACCGCAAACCACGATCCCCCGCTCGCCGCGGTGCCGGACCGCTCTGCCAGGATGCGGTCTGTCATGGTGCAGAAACCGAACACGCCCACGAGCGCCGATGTGGCCCGCCTGGCCGGCGTCTCGCGCGCGACCGTGTCCTACGTCCTGAACAACACCCGCTCCGTACGGATCAGCGAGCCCACCCGCCGCCGCGTCCACGAGGCCGCGCGGGAGCTGGGGTACGTGCCGCACGCCGCCGCCCGCAGCCTGCGCGCCGGACACAGCCGTACGGTCGTCATGCCCGCCCCGGCGATCCCGGCCGGGCCCCTCTACAGCGCGTTCCTGAGCGAGCTGCAAGGAGCGCTGGGACGGCTCGACTACACCGTCGTCCAGTACGGCTCCGTCGGCCTGGAGGGCGACGAAGCCGCCCGCGCCTGGGCCGAGTTGCGGCCCGTGGCGGTACTGGTGCCCGGCTCCGGATGCGGGCCGCGGGGCGTGGCCGTCCTCAAGCGCTCGGGCACCCGCGCGGTGGTCACCCTCGGCCCCGAACGCGTCGAGGGCGCGCACGCCCTGCTGATGGACCACGAGGCCGTGGGCCGGTTAGCGGCCGGCCATCTGTACGAGCGGGGCAGGCGCCGGATCGGCGTCGTCGTCCCCGCCGAACCCGGCCTCCAGTCCTGCTCCCGGCCCCGGCTCGCGGGCGTCCGCCAGGCCCTGCGCGGCACCGGCGCGACCGCCGCCGAGGTGCCGCTCGCCTACACCGAGCAGTCCGCCGCCCGGCTCGCCGCCCACTGGCCCGGCCTGGACGCCGTCTTCGCCTACAACGACGAGTACGCCATGCTGCTGATGCGCGCCCTCCAGGACGAGGGTCTGCGCATCCCCGAGGACGTGGCCGTGATCGGTGCCGACGACCTGATGCTCGGCCGGCTGCTGCGGCCCCGGCTCAGCACCGTCCGCATCGAACTGCCCTCGGGCCGCTGCCTCGCCGCACTGGTCGACCGCTTGGTGCGCGAGACGGGCGGCGAGCCGGAGGTGCACAGGGTGCTGGACGTCTCGGTCGTACACCGCGACTCCACCTGAGCCCGGCCCGCCGCCCGGAACCGGCCGGACGGGCTACTCGCCCTGACCCTCCTGCGCGGCGATGCTCTTGCGGACCTCGTCCATGTCCAGATTGCGGGCCTGGCCGATGACGTCCGTGAGGGCCGCCTCGGGCAGCGCGCCCGGCTGGGCGAACACGGCCACCCGGTCGCGCACGATCATCAGCGTCGGAATGGACTGGATGCCGAACGCCTGGGCCAGCTCCGGCTGCGCCTCGGTGTCCACCTTGCCGAACACCAGGTCCGGGTTCTCCTCGGCGGCCTTCTCGTACACCGGCGCGAACTGCCGGCACGGCCCGCACCAGGACGCCCAGAAGTCGATGAGAACGAAGTCGTTCTCGGTGACCGTGTCGTCGAAGTTCTCCTTGGTCAGTTCCACGGTGCTGCTCATGGCCTGGTTCCCTCTTCCTGGTGTGGGGGTGTGCCGACGGCGGAAACACGGCCGCCGGGCCGCCTATTCCGCGCACTGTCCGCGCGCACCCTGATGCCCTGCGCACCGGGCGCCCGCGTGCCGCGCTCGTACCCATGTGGCCGACGCGCACACCACCCACCAGACTGACCCCATGACGGAAACGGAAACCATCGCGTACGACGTCGTGGTGCTCGGGGCCGGGCCCGTGGGGGAGAACGTCGCCGACCGCACCCGCGCGGCCGGTCTCACCACCGCGGTCGTGGAGAGCGAACTGGTCGGCGGCGAGTGCTCGTACTGGGCCTGCATGCCCAGCAAGGCGCTGCTCAGGCCGGTCATCGCCCAGGCCGACGCCCGCCGGCTGCCCGGTCTCGCCCCGGCGGTCCAAGGCCCCCTCGACGCCCCCGCCGTGCTCGCCCGGCGCGACGACTTCACCTCCCACTGGCAGGACGACGGCCAGGTCGACTGGGTCGAGGGCATCGGCGCCGACCTCTACCGGGGCCACGGCCGCCTCGCCGGGCCCCGGACGGTGACCGTCACCGTGTCGGACGGCACGGTCACCACCCTCACCGCCCGGCACGCGGTCGCGGTCTGCACGGGCACCCGCGCCCAGCTGCCCGATCTGCCCGGCCTCGCCGACGTACGGCCGTGGACCAGCCGGGAGGCCACCAGCGCGGAGTCGGTGCCCGGCCGGCTGATCGTCGTCGGCGGTGGCGTGGTCGCCACCGAGATGGCCACCGCCTGGCAGGCCCTCGGCTCCCGGGTCACCCTGTTGGTGCGCGGCAAGGGGCTGCTCAACCGGATGGAGCCGTTCGCCGGGGAACTGGTCGCCGAGTCGCTCTCCGAGGCGGGCGTCGACGTCCGCCTCGGCGCGTCCGTGGAGTCCGTCACCCGGGAGAACGGCACCGTGGTGGCCCGCACCCGCTCGGGAGAGCGGTTCGAGGCCGACGAGATCCTCTTCGCCACCGGCCGCGTCCCGCAGACCGACGACATCGGGCTCGACACCGTGGGCCTGGAACCCGGCTCCTGGCTCGACGTGGACGACACCCTGCGCGTCACCGGCACCGACTGGCTCTACGCCGTCGGCGACGTCAACCACCGCGCGCTCCTCACCCACCAGGGCAAGTACCAGGCCCGTGTCGCCGGTGCCGCCATCGGCGCCCGCGCGGCCGGCACCCCGCTGCTCGACGGCCCCTGGGGCGCGCACGCGGCGACCGCCGACCACGAGGCCGTGCCCCAGGTCGTCTTCACCGACCCCGAGGCCGCCGCCGTCGGCCTCTCGCTCGCCGAGGCGGAGCAGGCCGGCCACCGGGTCCGCGCCGTGGACGTGGAGTTCTCCTCCGTCGCCGGCGCGTCCCTGTACGGCGACGGCTACAAGGGCCGCGCCCGCATGGTCGTCGACCTGGAGGACGAGATCCTGCGCGGTGTCACCTTCGTCGGCCCGGGCGTCGGGGAACTCATCCACTCCGCCACCGTCGCCGTCGCCGGCCATGTCCCGGTCAGCCGGCTGTGGCACGTGGTGCCGTCGTACCCGACCCTCAGCGAGGTGTGGCTGCGGCTGCTGGAGGCGTACCGGGACAACTGAGCCGCGAACGCGGCGGCGTCGCGTCCGGCCGGCCCACCCGCCGGCCGGACGCGACGCCGTTCAGGGCCTGCGGCCGCGGAAGGTGCGGCGCAGGTCGTCCACCCAGGCGTCGGGGTTCTCCCACGGGATGAAGTGGCCGCCGCGGTCGTGGGCGTTGACGTTGACGTGGTTGAACCAGCCGGCCTGCGGGCCGGTCCGGAACGCCCGGACGCGCTCCTCGGCGGTGTGCACGCCGGGCGGGTTCTCGTAGGTGACGAAGGTGAGACCCACCGGGGCCTGCACGACCGGGGTGCGGTCGTGGACGGGTGCCCAGGGGTGGCGGTTGGCGTTGGCGTAGTAACGCATCGACGTGGCGATCGAGTTGTTCACCCAGTAGATCGTGGCGTGGGTGAGCATGTCGTCCCTGCTGAACACGGACTCGACGTCACCGCCGTTGTCGCTCCAGGCGTTCCAGCGCTCCAGCAGCCAGGCGAGCAGCCCGGCGGGCGAGTCGCTCAGCCCGTGGGCCAGGGTCGCGCCGTCGAGCATGTGCACGGCGAGGTGGGAGGCCGAGCGGCGGTCCATCTCGACGAGGCGGGCGCGCACGTCGGCGGGCTGGTCGTCGGTGAGGGGCCGGTTCCGGGCGAAGTCCCAGGCGCGGGGGCCGTTGAAGAAGTCGAGCGGCAGCCCGGAGCCGATGTGGATGCCGTACAGCTCGTCGGCGTACTTGTGGCCGAGCTGACTCGTGACGATCCCGCCGATGTCACAGCCACCGGCGGCGTACTTCTCGTACCCCAGCGTCTCGGTCATCAGGGTGTGCCAGAGGTCGGCGACCTTCCAGAAGTTGACGTCCGGGAAGCCGGTGAGCGGTCCGGGGAAGCCGAAGCCGGGCAGGGACGGCACGATGACGTCGAAGGCGTCCGCGGGGTCACCGCCGAACGCGGCCGGGTCGGCGAGCGGGCCGATCACCTTCGACCAATGCCAGAACGTCCAGGGCCAGCCGTGGGTGAGGATCAACGGGATCGGCCGGGGGCCGCGGCCGGGTTCACGCAGGAAATGCACCGGGACACCGGTGACGCTCACCTGGTAGTGCTCGTGGACGTTGACGGCGGCCTCGGCCGCGCGCCAGTCGTAGCCGTCCCGCCAGTAGGCGACCAGTTCGCCGAGATAGCCGGCGGGGACACCGTACGACCAGTCCTCGTTGCCCTCGTCCACCGGCGGACGGGTGGACGCGAGCCGGGCGCGCAGATCGTCCAGGACCTCGTCGGGCACGTGGAGCGGGGCGGGTTCCAGCGGTAAGGACTGCGGGGCGGTCATGGCGTGGTTCCTTCCGGACGGGGGCGAGCGGCGTCCCGGCCTGCCGGGTGGCCGGCCGGCGAGCCGGGCCGGTTTCTCTTCGGCGCGGGCTCCGACGATATGCCGACCGCCCCCGGCTTGAGGCTCCCGAGCCCGCCGAACCGGTTACGGGCACCGGGCCGGACATCGGGGTTTCGGCGGCGTGGCCGATTCGTTACCGGCTCCGGTCGATTTCGAGGTTGCGCGGGGGTGGCCGAGACGGCGGCGGGGGCCGTATGTTCTGGCCGACAACATTCAGCGCGGTGGACGTCGATACCCACCGAAGCCGGTCAAGCGTGCGCTTCCGTGCCCCACACCCCTTCGTGCACATCCGTGGGCGGATGCACACCCGGCCACGCCCCAGAAAGGACCCTGCCCATGCGCAAGGGGCTCCTCCTCACCACAGCCTCCGTGGCGCTGCTGACGACCCTCACCGCCTGCGGGAACTCCTCGTCGGGCGGCGACTCGTCGGGCTCCGGCGGCAAGAAGCCGAAGATCGGCGTGATCCTCCCGGACAGCAAGTCGTCCGCCCGCTGGGAGACGGCCGACCGCCCCTACCTCGCCAAGGCGTTCAAGGCGGCGGGCGTCGACTACGACATCCAGAACGCCCAGGGCGACAAGCAGGCGTTCCAGACGATCGCGGACCAGATGATCAGCAGCGGGGTGAACGTCCTGGTGATCGTCAACCTCGACAGCGGCACCGGCAAGGCCGTCCTGGACAAGGCCAAGGCCCAGGGTGTGGCCACCATCGACTACGACCGGCTGACGCTCGGCGGCTCCGCCCAGTACTACGTGAGCTTCGACAACACGGTGGTCGGCAAGCTGCAGGGCGAGGGCCTGAGCAAGTGCCTGTCGGACATGAAGGCGAAGAAGCCGGTCGTCGCCGAGCTGAACGGCTCGCCCACCGACAACAACGCCACGCTCTTCGCCCAGGGTTACAACAGCGTTCTCGATCCCAAGTACAGCTCCGGCGAGTACGTCAAGGGCCCCAACCAGTCCGTGCCCGACTGGGACAACGCCCAGGCCGGGACCATCTTCGAGCAGATGCTCACCAGCGAGCCCCGGATCGGCGGCGTGCTGGCCGCCAACGACGGCCTCGGCAACGCGGCCATCGCGGTGCTGCGCAAGAACCACCGCAACGGCCAGGTGCCGGTGACCGGGCAGGACGCCACCGTGCAGGGCCTGCAGAACATCCTGGCCGGCGACCAGTGCATGACCGTCTACAAGGCGGTCAAGAAGGAGGCCGACGCGACCGCCCGGCTCGCCGTCGCCCTGGCCAAGGGCAAGAAGGGGCAGACCAACGGGAGCGTCAAGGACCCCCAGGGCGGCCGTGCGGTGCCCTCCGTGCTGCTCACTCCGGTCGCCGTCTACAAGGACAACGTCAAGGACGTCGTGAACGACGGATACGTGACCAAGGCCCAGCTGTGCACCGGCCGGTACGCCGCCCTGTGCGCCAAGGCCGGCATCCAGTAACCCACTCCAGCCGGGCCCACAGGCCGACCGCGGGTTCCAAGGCGCCCTGACCGCCTGCCGGAACCCGCGGCCCCACGACTTCAGGAGCCGTCCTCCATGACAGCGACCCCCATCCTCCGACTGCGCGGCGTCAACAAGAGTTTCGGCCCGGTGCAGGTGCTGCACGACGTGGCCTTCAGCGCCTGCCCCGGCGAAGTGACCGCCCTCGTGGGCGACAACGGCGCCGGCAAGTCCACCCTGGTCAAATGCATCGGGGGGATCCACTCCATCGACGCCGGCGAGTACTGGTTCGACGGCGAGCAGGTGCAGATGCACAGCCCCCGGGACGCCGCCGCGCTCGGCGTGGAGATCGTGTACCAGGACCTCGCCCTGTGCGACAACCTGGACATCGTCCAGAACATGTTCCTCGGCCGGGAGAAGCGCAGGGGCCTGCTCCTCGACGACGCGACCATGGAGGAACTGGCCGCCAAGACCCTCGCCGGACTCTCGGTCAAGACCGTGAAGTCCCTGCGGCAGCGGGTCTCCAGCCTCTCCGGCGGTCAGCGCCAGACCGTCGCCATCGCCAAGGCGGTGCTGTGGAACAGCAAGCTCGTCATCCTCGACGAGCCGACCGCCGCCCTGGGCGTCGCCCAGACCGCCCAGGTCCTGGAACTGGTGCGGCGGCTGGCCGACAACGGCCTGGCGGTGGTGCTCATCTCGCACAACATGAACGACGTCTTCGCGGTGTCCGACCAGATCGCCGCCCTCTACCTGGGCCGGACGGCCGCCCAGGTCAGGACCTCGGACGTGACACACGCCCAGCTCGTCGAACTGATCACCTCGGGCCGCAGCGGAAACCTGGGCCTCACCGACACCAATGGAGCAGCCGCATGACCACCGCCGTCGCCCCCGAGAAGCCCGAACGGCCGGAGGACCCCGGCGCCTCCGGCGCACCGTCCGACGCCACCGTCCCCGGTCTGCGCGCGCTGGTCACCGGCTACCGCGACCGGCTGCGCGGCGGCGAACTCGGGGCCCTGCCCGCGGTCCTCGGCCTGGTGGCGCTCTGCGTCTTCTTCGGAATCCTGAGCCCCGTCTTCTTCTCCGACCTCAACTTCGCCAACCTGCTGACCCAGGGGGCGGGCAGCATCGCGATCGCCATGGGGCTGGTCTTCGTCCTCCTCCTCGGGGAGATCGACCTGTCCGCCGGATACGCCAGCGGTGTCTGCGCCGCGGTGCTGGCCATCCTCCTCACCAACCACGGATGGCCGTGGTACGGCGCCGTCGCCGCCGCCATGCTGACCGGCGTCGTCATCGGCCTGCTCCTGGGCACGCTGGTCGCGAAGGTGGGCATCCCCTCGTTCGTGGTCACGCTGGCCGCGTTCCTGGGCTTCCAGGGCATCGTGCTGATCCTGCTGAAGGAGGGCACGAACATCTCCATCGAGGACAAGACCCTGCTCGCCATCGCCAACAACAACCTCTCGCCCCTGGCCGGATGGCTGCTGCTGGTGTGCGGTGTCGCGGTGTACGCGGCGATCCTGCTGCGCCGTGACCACAACCGCCGCCGCCGGGGACTGGCGACCACCCCGCCGGTGCTGGCCGCCGTCCGCCTCGGCCTGCCGACGGTGCTCGGCGCCCTGGCCGTGTACGTGCTCAACCAGGAACGCAGCCGCAACGCGATGGTGGTCTCGCTGAAGGGCGTGCCCATCGTGGTGCCGCTCATCGGCGTCCTGCTCGTGCTGGGCACGTTCGTCCTCCAGCGCACGCCGTTCGGTCTGCACATCTACTCCGTCGGCGGCAACGCCGAGGCGGCCCGGCGGGCCGGCATCAACGTGGCGTTCATCCGCATCGCCGCCTTCGTCATCTGCTCGGCCATGGCGGCGGTCGGCGGCATCATCGCGGCCTCCCGGGGCAACTCCGTGGACCCCAACACCGGGGGCAGCAACGTCCTGCTGCTCGCCGTCGGGGCCGCCGTCATCGGCGGCACCAGTCTCTTCGGCGGGCGGGGCCGGGTCGTCGACGCCGTGCTGGGCGGGATGCTGGTGGCCGTGATCCAGAACGGGATGGGTCTCATGGGGTACAGCTCGGGGGTCAAGTACGCTGTCACGGGTTCGGTGCTGCTGGTGGCCGCGGGTGTGGACGCGCTGTCCCGGCACCGAGCCGTACAGCGATGAATGCCCCGCGCTCCCGTCACAACGAGGTCCCCGTGCCATGAAAGTCGGCCATTCCCAGGAGGAGATCCGACGGCACAACCTCAGTACCCTGCTGCATCACGTCCACATCGGCGGACCCGTCTCCCGGGCCGTCCTCGCCGACCGCATGGGGCTCAACCGCAGCACCATCCTGGGACTGGTCACCGATCTGACCACGGCCGGGCTCGTCCTGGAGGAACTCCCGCGCGACACCGGCCGGGCGGGCCGGCCCTCGCTGGTCGTACGGCCGGCGTCGGCCCGTGTGTACGTGCTCGCGTACGACGTCGGGGTGGACCGTCTCGCGGCCGCGCGCATCGGACTCGGCGGTGTCTTCCTCGACCGGCGCGAACGCTCCTGGCCGCTGGACGAACCGAACGACCCCGCGAAGGTCGCCGACGCACTCGCCGGGTTCGCCCGGCAGATGCTGGCGATCGCGGAGCCCGGCAGCCGCTGCGTGGGCGTCGGGGTGGCCGTGCGGGGCATCGTCCGGCACCCCGACGGCCTGGTGCGGCGCGCCCCCAACATGGGCTGGACCGATCAGGACTTCCGCACCGAAGTCGCCCGCCGGCTCGACCTCGGCGTCCCCGTCGAGGTGGACAACGAGGCGAACCTCGGTGCTCTCGCCGAACATCTGCGGGGCGCCGGGGTCGGCAGCGACAACATCGTCTATCTGCACGGGGACATCGGTATCGGCGGCGGCCTGGTCACCGGCGGCCGGCTGCTGCGCGGCACGGACGGGTACGGCGGCGAGGTCGGTCACATGATCGTCAATCCGCGCGACGGCAGCCCCTGCGGCTGCGGCGCCCGCGGCTGTCTCGAAGCCGAGGCCGGCGAACGTGCTCTGCTCGCCGCCGCCGGCCGCGACCCGCAGGAGACCGGTCAGGAAGTGGTGCGGGCGGTCGTCTCCGCCGCCGACCGGGGAGACGTGGTGGCGCGGGCCGCGCTGCACCAGGTCGGCGACTGGCTCGGCGTCGGTGTCGCCAATCTGGTCAACCTCTTCAACCCCAGCGTCGTCATCTTCGGCGGCATGCTCCGCGACCTGTTCCTCGGCGCGGCCGCGCAGATCCGCAGCCGTATCAACATCAGCACCCTCGCCGCCTCCCGCGAGAAGCTCTGTCTGCGCGTCAGCCGGCTCGGCGAGGACACCGTTCTCGTGGGCGCCGCCGAACTGGGATTCTCCGCGTTGCTGGCCGATCCCCTGGCCGTCCTGGCCGACGCCGCCGAGGAACGACTGGCCCCACCGCTGCCCGGGTGACATCGGGTTCCTCCGCCGGGAATTCACCGCGAGGAAAAGGGACCGCGTATTCCGTGCGCGGGTCTGGATCACGGCCGGGACGCCCTGCTAATGTCCAGTCACTCATTCATCCGCCGCGGGTTCCCGACAATTCGGAACCCGGTGATCGCGGTTCCCGTGCATTTTCCCGGGTTTATGAGTCCCGGCAGTCGGCAAGCGGCCCTCGCCGCCCGCGGTGACATCGGGAACACGCGGAAATCGGCGCTTCTCCTTCGACGAAACACAGCCGATCAGTGCCCCGACGGCGAACGGCACGCCGTCGTCTTCCGGCACCCATGCGAGAACTTCTCTGGAGGGGACATGACCAGCACCAAGAACGAGCACGTCGAGCGTGGTCCAAAGGCGGCCGGTGAAACGGTCGGAGTGGTCTTCGTCGGCTGTGGATACGCCGCGGACTTCTACGGCGCCACCCTGCCCAATTACCCCCACATCGAGGTCAAGGGCGCCTTCGACGTGGAAAGCGAACGCGCCGCCTCGTTCGCCGGCGAGTACGGCGGACGCGTCTTCGGTGACCTCCGGGAGGTGCTGGACGATCCGGACGTCTCCCTCGTGGTGAACCTGACCCCCGTGTCCCAGCACTACACCGTGACCAAGGCGGCCCTGCTGGCCGGCAAGCACGTCTACTCGGAGAAGCCGCTCGCCTCCACGCTCCCGGAGGCGACGGAACTCGTCGAACTGGCGAGGGAGAGGGGGCTGCTGCTGTCGAGTGCCCCGTCGACCGTCTTCAGCCAGTCCGCGCAGACGCTGCTGCGCGCCGTCGGCGACGGACTGGTCGGAAAGCCGCGCCTGGTGCACGCCTCGCTCGACATGGGAGCCCTGGCCTTCATGCCGTACACGCAGTGGCGCAGCCGGCGGGGTGTGCCCTGGCCCTATCGGGACGAGATCGCCAACGGCTGCGTCATGGAACACGCGGGCTACCAACTCAGTTGGCTGGTGGCCATGTTCGGGCCGGTGGTGCGGATGGCGGCCCACACCTCGCTCCAGCTCGGCGGGCAGTGGCCCGAGCACACCGAGCTGGCACCCGACATCTCCCTGGGCTTCCTGGAGTTCGCCGACGGCACCGTGTGCAGACTCAGCATCGGCTGGGTCGCGCCGGCCGATCTGTCCCTCACCGTCATCGGCGACCAGGGGACCCTCTCGGTGGGCGACGTATGGCAGGCCTCGGCCCCGGTCATGCTGCGGCGCAATGCCACAACGAGCGGCAAGACCAACGCCTACCTCGGCGAACCGGAGCAGCTGCCCTTCGTGATTCCGCCCGTCCGGCACCGCTACGACGACACCCACGACCTCACGGTCGGCGCGGGGGTGGCTGACATGGCCATGGCAATCATCAAGGGGGAGCAGCCCTTCCTGAGCGCCGACTTCTCCCTGCACGTGCTCGACGTCAGCCTCCGGCTCTCCGAGGGACGAGGCGTCATGGAGGACGTGCCGGTCCGCGCCGGCGACGACAGAAAGCTCGCGGTGGCGCCCGCGGGCGCCGGCACGGCGGCCCGGTGAACCGGGACCGCGCGGGCGGGCCCCGGGACACAGCGGCGCCCTGCGGCGCCGGAGACACCCTTCAGCGAAGGAGACGACATGGCTGACCCGTTGCGGATCGGCGTGGTGGGCGCCGGTAACATCAGCGGCGAATACCTGGAGACGCTGTCCGCGCTGCCGAACGTGCGTCCCGTACAGGTGGCGACGCGCGACCCCGAACGCGCGCGGGCCGCCGTCGCGCGGTTCCCGGGGACGCGGGCGACGAGCCTGCCGGAACTGTACGCCTCGGACGAGGTGGACCTCGTCCTCGACCTCACGACGCCCGCGGCACACCTGGAGGTGTCCCGGGCAGCGATCGAGGCGGGCAAGCACCTGTACGGCGAGAAACCGCTCGCCATGACCACCGGGGAGGCCCGCTCCATCCTCACCGCGGCCTCCGCCGCGGGGGTGCGGGTCGGCTGCGCGCCGGACACGGTCCTCGGCACCGGCATCCAGACCGCGCGGGTGTGCGTGGAGAAGGGCGAGATCGGCACCCCGGTCGCGGCGACCGCCTTCATGACCACGCCGGGGCACGAACTCTGGCACCCCGACCCGGAGTTCTACTACCGGCCGGGCGGCGGGCCGCTGCTGGACATGGGCCCGTACTACCTGACCGCGCTGGTGCTGATGCTCGGACCCGTGCGCCGCGTCACCGGACTGTCCGGCGCCCCACGCCGCACCCGCACGATCGGCAGCGGCCCCCGGGCGGGCACGACGTTCCCCGTGGAGGTGGCCACCCATGTCACCGGGGTGCTGGAACACGAGGGCGGCGCGCTTTCCACCCTCATGCTGAGCTTCGACGTCTGGCGGAGCACGCTGCCCCGGATCGAGGTGTACGGCACCGAAGGCACCCTGGCGGTACCCGATCCGAACAGCTTCACCGGCGACGTCCGCGTCTGCCACGCCGGGGACCGGGAATGGCGGACGGCGCCGGTGCTCGGCGGCTACCGCGGCGTGGCCCGTGGCATCGGCGTCGCGGACATGGCGCACGCCATCGCCACGGGCACGCCGCACCGGGCGAGTGCCGAACTGGCCTACCACGTGCTCGACCTCATGGAATCGCTGCTCGCCGCCGCGGAGTCGGGCGGCAGCCGTCGGGTGGACAGCGGCTTCACCCGCCCCGAACCGGTGCCCGCCGGCGCGCGGCCCGAGGACCTGTGCCCGGGATGAGGACCCGGCGAGCGGAACCTCGGACAAGGACATCACCCGTCGGCAAGTGGAGGTGAACGGTGCGCAAATGGCTCGCCGGGCCGGACGCGGAGGCCGAACCGGCCGCGGTGTGGGCACTGTGCGCGCTGATGGCCGCGACGTTCTGCGTCGTGACCACGGAGCACCTGCCCGCCGGTCTGCTGCCGCAGATCTCGTCCGGGCTCGGGGTGTCGCTGCCGGTCGCGGGACAACTGGTCACGGGCTACGCCCTCACCGTGATGCTGCTCACCGTGCCGCTGACCTACCTCACCCGGCGGATTCCGCGCCGCCCGCTGCTGCTGGGGCTGATGACGCTGTTCGTGCTGGCAGGGCTGGGCTCGGCGGCCGCGCCGGACTACGCCCTGCTGCTGGCCTCGCGCGCCGTGACGGCCCTGGTGCACGCCGTCTTCTGGGCGGTGGTCACGGTCACCGCCACGGCGCTGTTCTCCCCGGCGGTGCGGGGCCGGATCCTCGCCATGGTCTACGGGGCCACCTCAATGGCGACGATCGTGGGCGTACCGGCCGGAAGCTGGATCGGCCAGCACGCGGGGTGGCGTGTGGCGTTCCTGGCCCTGAGCGGCATCGGGCTGGTGGCGCTGGCCGTCGTGGCCGTCTTCCTGCCGGCCACGGCCGTCTCCCGGACGCGCGACGACGACACCGCGGTTCCCGACACCTCGCGCTACGTCGTGCTGCTCGTGACCATCGTCCTGGCGCTCGCGGGCCTGTCGATGGCGTTCACCTACACGGTGCCGTTCCTGACGAAGGTGACGGGCTTCTCCACGGCGGCGGTCGCCCCGCTCCTGCTGCTGCGCGGCGCGGCCGGTGTCGCCTCGGTCTCCGTCGCGGGCAACCTCGCGGACCGGCACCCGAGGCTGGCGACGACGGCACCGGTGGCCCTGCTGTCCGTGTCGCTGATCGGCATGTACCTCGCGGGCAGGACACCGGTCCTGGTCGCCGTGCTGATGGCCACCTCGGGCCTCGCGGTCCTCGTGATGATCACGACGCTGACGAACGAACTGCTGTCCGTCGCCCCCGGCGACCTGTACATCGCCTCCGCCGGGGGAAACGCCGTGTTCAACGCGGGCACGGCCGCGGGCGCGGCCTCCGGGGGACTGGTGCTGTCGGACGTCGGCGTCCGCGGCACCGCGCTGCTGGGCGGTCTGCTGGCCGCGGCGGCGGTGGCGGTCCTGCTCGTGGACCAGGTGAGGGGACGCACACGGGGCACGGCGCGGACGTCGGCCGACGAGTCGCCCTGAGGCCGAGACACGTACTGGGCGGGCCGGTGCCGGCGGACCTCGGCGGCCGCGGTGCCGGCACCGGTCCGGCGGCTGCCACGACGCGGGCCCGCGCACCGGCATGGCCCACGCCGTGAGCCGAGGGCGCGCCGCGCCGGCCGTCGTCACCGGTCCGGGGCGGCTCCGTGCGGGCTCGCGGTCCGGGCGCGCGGTCAGCGCAGCAGCAGGGCAGGATCGGCGTAGACGTGCTCGACGACCTGGCCCGCGGCGCCGAGTACCGCCGCGTTCTTGCCGAGTGAGGAGACCGCGACGGTCGGCACCTGCCCGTAGAGCCCGCCGGCGCGCAGCGCCGCCTCCACCGAAGGGGTCGTCCACGCGGCGAGCGCGGAGAAGATGCCGCCGAGCACGATCGAGTCCGGATCGAGCACCTTGACCACGGCGGTCAGCGCCCGTCCCAGCGCGTCGCCGGCCCGCCGCACCGCCTCGGTCGCGTCCCGGTCGCCGGCGTCGAGCAGCGTGGTCAGTGCCGACAGCGGCTCCAACGGGCCCACGGCGGCCGCCGAGTCCCCGAGTCCGGCGGCCCGCAGAATCGCGTCCCGCCCGGCGACACGCTCCAGACAGCCGCGCGCGCCGCAGGCACACGGCTCGCCGGCCGGATCCACCTGGAGATGGCCCAGTTCCCCCGCGTAGCCGTGCGCACCCTGGAACACCCGGCCGTCGAGCACCACGCCCGCGCCGATGCCGATCTCCCCGGACACGTGCACGAAGTCGCCCAGGGCGGCGTGCCCAGCGCCGAACCACAGTTCACCGAGCGCCGCCAGGTTCGCCTCGTTCTCCGCCCCGGTCGGCAGCTTCAGACCGGACAGGCCCAGGTCGGTGAAGTCCGCCGCCGGCACGTCGCGCCAGGCGAAGTTGGGGGCGCGGAGCATTCCGGCGCGGTCCACCAGGCCGGGCAGCGCGACGTTCGCCCCGATCACCGGCAGGCCCTGCTCGTTCGCGGAGTCCACCGCCTGCCGGGCTAGCCGGGCCAGCGCGGCGGCGATCTCGCCGGGCTTGCGGTTGCGGTTGTCCGCCGCCACCAGGAGCCGGTAGCGCACCCGCCGGCCCAGGTCGAGCACGGCCGCGGCCAGGTAGTCGACGTTCACTTCGAGCCCGAGCCCCGCCGCGCCCGCGCCGTTGACCGACACGCCTATGCCCGGGCGGCCCCGGTCCCCTTCGTGCAGCATGTCCCCGTCGTGCACCAGACCGGCCTCCGCGAGCACCGCGATGAGGTTCGAGACGGTCGTCTTGGTGAAGCCGGTGAGCACGGCGAGCCGGGCCCGGGTGACCGGCTGGTGCTCGGCGATCACCCCGAGCAGTACGGCCAGGTTCCGCTCCCGCATCGAGGCATGGCGGATGGGCTCGCGGATTTCGGATGGCATGGGGCAAGGCTAGTCGGTGGGTGCGCGCCGGCCGCGCCGGCCTGCTGCGAAGCCGCCCGGACCACGGTGGCGCGGCTCCCGGCGGGCGGGGCTCAGCACTCCCCGTCCCGCAGCAGTCTCGCCGCGCACCGGCCCGCCCTGGCCGCCAGCGCCATGATGGTGAGGGTCGGGTTCTGCCAGCCGCCGGAGGGGAAGCAGGCGCCGTCGGCGACGAAGACGTTCGGCGCGTCCCAGCAGCGGTTGTCACGGTCCAGGACCGAGTCGGCCGGGGAGTCGCCCATGCGGGCGGTCCCGAGGTCGTGGACGTTGCGGCCGGGGGCGGTGAGCGCCCGCGCGACCGAAAGGTCCTTGAGACCGGCGATCGAGGCCGCCAGTTCCACCTCCTGCCGCATGGCGCCGTAGAGCCGCTCCTCGTGCGGTCCGTAGCCGCAGTCGATGACGGGGACGGGGACGCCCCAGCGGTCGCGCTTGTCACCGAGCCTCACCCGGTTGTGCCAGTACGGCAGCATCTCCCCCTGTGCGTCGATGCCGCCCCGCACCGCGCCGTCGCCGGTGCCCCGTTGCAGGGTCACCCACAGGGCGAAGGGGCGGACGTCGCCCTTTCCCGGCTGGGCGGGGGGTACGAGCAGCCCGCACTGGCGTCCGGCCGCCGGCAGCACGGAGCCGGGCGAGTATCCGGGGAGGACACCCGAGGACGTCACCAGCGGATGGTCCATGAGGCCGCGGCCCAGCCAGCCGCTGCTGTTGCCGAGACCCCGCGGGTGGCGTGGACCGTGCGAGTTCAGCATCAGCCGGGCGGTCTCGATGGTGCCGCCGCACAGGAAGACGACGCGGGCCCGGGCGTGGTGCCGCCGCCCGGTTTTGACGTCCACGTAATCGACCCCGGTCGCCCGGCCGTTCACCGGGTCGGTGGTCACCGAGGTGACGCGGGCGTCCGGTCGCAGCGTCAGCCGCCCGGTGCGTTCGGCCGCGGTGAGGGCGGTGGCCTGCACCGTGAACCCCGGCCAGCCGCCGGCACCCGCGTCGGCCGGTACGAAGCGCACCGGGACCGGGCGGGTGCCCGGGCGCCGGTAGGCCCGCCGGAAGTCCGCCTCGGCGGGTGTGAGCGCGGGCGGCTCGCCTTGGAAGCGGCCATGGGGGAGCTGCGCGAGATCCTCGGCGGTACCCCG
Source organism: Streptomyces sp. NEAU-sy36 (assembly GCF_013423905.1). Taxonomy (NCBI): domain Bacteria; kingdom Bacillati; phylum Actinomycetota; class Actinomycetes; order Kitasatosporales; family Streptomycetaceae; genus Streptomyces; species Streptomyces sp. NEAU-sy36. Next base: position 5,167,318 of record NZ_CP058977.1, on the reverse strand, counting down.
CAGACCGAGGAGTCCCTCGACGGCCTCGTAGGCGTCGGCGAGATCCTGGTGACCGATCGGCCAGCGCAGCGAGTGGCCGTCCAGGTCGGCCGCCTGCGTCTCGAACGGCGACAGCCGCAGCGCCGATCCGCCCCAGATCAGCGAGCGGCCGCCGACCTGCATGCCCCGGATCCAGGTGTAGGGCAGGCCGGGCGGGGTCTCATAGGGGTGTTCCAGGTCGTCCACGAAGAGGTGCGGGCCCCGGGGCGCGAAGTTGAAGTGGCTGCGCTGGACCGGCTGCCGCGGCCAGGCGCCGGCGTCCTCGCGGGCGGGCGCGGTGTACGACGCGGCCCGGTCCGGTACCTGGGCGGGCTCGCGCGCGGGACCGGCCTCCAGCATCAGGGCGTCGAACCCGGCCTCGGTCAGCTCCTTCGCGGCCCAGGAGCCCGCGAACCCGGAGCCGACCACGATGGCGTCGTACGCCGGGCCCGCCTGTTCCGTCTCGATGTCGTTCACCGTCGTGCCGCTCCAGTCGGTGTCGGGCAGCGCGTCGCCGCGTGGGTCGGGTCCGTGGCGGTCGCGCGTCGTCCGCGGACGCGGTCCCCGGTACGCGCGGTCATGCCGTGCCGTCCTCGCGTGAGCGCAGCCAGCGGATCGGGCCGCCGATGCCGGTGTGGTGCGGCGTCGCCAGCCCCTCGTGGAAGAGGGATTCGGGGATCACCCGGAAGTCGAAGCTGACCCGGGTCCGCTCGGAGGCGTTGCGCTGGTTGCCGTGCATGAGGTTCGCGCTGTCGAACACGAGCATCTGCCCGTAGCGCATGGGGTGCGGCCGGAAGTCCTCGGCGCCCTCGCTCGACTCGATCCACAGGCTGTTCTCGGGGGTCGTCCGCGTGAGCGGCAACCAGCACGTGATCTCGCACGGATTGTGGCCGCCGCTGCGGTCGCGGTGGTAACTGCCGACGCCATGACGGCCCGGCAACTGGATGCGCCAGTTGGGCACGTGCTGGTAGCGGACGTCCTCGCCGACCAGTTCGGTGATCACCGTCCGGACGAACTCCCGGTACAGCGCGGCGAACGGCTCGACGTCGTAGAGCCGGCGGTGCATCGCGGAGGCCTGGTCCCCGAAGCCCGGCTGCTCCTCGCCCTCGGGCGCGTACCGCCGGTGCCACCGGGCCAGGTCCGGCACACCGGTGGCCGCGCGTGTCGCGCCGGCGAAGTCGAACCGCCGGGTGTCGTACGGGACGATCAGTTTGCCGAGCATGCGTCCTCCCCCGGACCGACGGGAGCGATCGTGAAGCGGGGCTCGAAGCCGATGAGGTGACTCAGTTGCAGGTCGACGCCGCCGATGTTGCTGAAGTCCTCGCCGTGGAAGACGTTCTTGCGGAGGAACTCGGCGGTCTTGCGCCGATGGCCGGAGCGGGCCAGCAGGAGGGCGAGCGTGGCCAGGTGACGGGGGGTGCCCCGCTGGTGCAGTGCGGTGAAGGACCGGCGCAGCGCGCCGATCATCCGGTCCGCGCCGTCCCGGTCGGGGACGTCCAGGCCGCGCATCCTGAGCCGCCCGAGGAACGCCCGCTGGACGGGGGTCGGTTCGAGGTCGAAGGCCGACCGTTCCTTGGCCTCTCCACGGATCAGCGACAGCAGCAGGTCGTCGTGGTCGGCGTAGTACCGGTGACCGTGCCCGGCGGGCGGTACCGCCTTCGCGACGAGCAGGTCGGCCGCGTGGGCGACGTCGACGTCACCGAGGCGTGCCGCGAGGTGGGTGGTGAATTCGGTGTCCGTGCGCAGGGCGGTGGGCAGCAGCGACTCGACCGGCAGCAGCTCGGAGGTGGCCGCGTGGGTGGACGCCATGATCGGCGTGCCGATGAACGAGGCCTCCACCAGCACCCGTCCGAAGGTCTCCAGGGAGGAGGTGCTGGGGAAGAACAGCACGTCCATCTCCCGGTACTCCCGCCACAGCCGGGCCCGGTCCACCGGCGGGAGCCATGTGTAGCCGGGGACCGGGGGTTCCGCCTGGGCCCGGCCCGCGCGCCGTGGGCCCTCGCCGATCGCCACCAGCTCGAAGGCGCCCGGGGCGCGCCGGTGCAGTTCGCGCTGGAGGCTGATCGCCTGCGCGTGGTTCTTGTCGTCGGTGAGCCGTCCGACGAAGCCGACACGGGTGGGGCCCTTGCCTCCCGAGCCGGTCCAGGACCCGGCCAGCTCCCCGGGGAACCAGCGGGTCAGGGGGTAGCAGACGGCCTGCGTGGAGGCCGCGAGGCCGGGGAACAGCAGGCTGTACAGCGCGAGCGAGTAGCGCGACGAGTGGTAGAGCACGTCGCCCGGACGTACGTAGGGCGCCGAGAGGACCTCTTGCTGGAGGTAGCCGTTCCACAGCGCGGTGCGCGCGTCCCGGACGATCCTGAAGTCGAGCCCGAGCCGTTCGCGCAGATGGAAGTAGAGGTAGGCGTGCGGCCCCACCGTCGCGACGACGACGTCGCAGCCCGTCAGGGCCTCGCGCGCGGCCTCGTCGCTGCGGAAGAGTTCGACCATGTCGTGGGGTCTGGCCCGCACCTCGGTGCTTTCGTCCAGCAGCCGGCCGATCTCCGTGTAGGCGAAGTTCGCGCCGTCCTTGCCGGGGTGGCCGGCGTAGCTGTGGAAGCGGTGGAAGCCGGTGACCAGGGCATGTCCCATGAGAGTGCCGCCTTTCGCTGCTGTCGGTTCCGGCCCCGGCTCAGAGTTCGTCGCCCGCGGCCGCGGTGCTCGCGGCCAGATCGCCGAGCGCGTCGTCGGGGCGCGGGCGGGTGCGCAGCGCGTCCGCGCGCTTGCGCAGCAGGGTGATCTGCGGTGCGTCCCAGTCCCGGGCGCGCAGTGCCACCAGCACGATGTCGGCGAGTTCGCGCACGTCGTCCTCGTCGAAGCCGCGCGAGGTGATCGTCGGTGTGCCCAGGCGCAGCCCGCTGGCGACGAAGGGGGGCCTCGGGTCGGCGGGCAGCATGTTGCGGTTGGACAGGATGCCCAGGTCCTGGAGGCGGCCCTCGGCCTCGCGGCCGGTCAGCGCGGTACGGGTGAGGTCGACGACCAGCAGGTGGGTGTCGGTGCCGCCGGTCACCAGGTCGAGTCCGCCGTCGAGCAGCAGGCCGGCGAGCAGCCGCGCGTTGGCGACCACGCGTTCCTGGTAGACGCGGAAGGCGGGGGTCGCCGCGTCCTGGAGAGTGGCCGCGAGCGAGACGAGGCCGGCCATCCCGACGGAGGACTGGAGTCCGGGGAAGATCGCGGAGTCGATGCGCGTGCGCAGGGATTCGGGGCACAGGACGATCCCGCCGCGCGTGCCGCGCAGCGTCTTCTCCACGGAGGTGGTCACCACGGTCTCCGGCTGGGCGCACGGGTTGGCGTGCAGCCCGGCGGCCACCAGGCCGGCGATGTGCGAGATGTCCGCGACGAGGGTCGCCCCGACGTCGCGCGCCACCTCGCCGAACAGCGCGAAGTCGACCGCCCTGGGATAGGCGGAGTATCCGGCGACGATGACGCGCGGGCGTTCCCGCTCGGCGATCTCCCGGATGTCGTCGTAGGGCAGCAGGCCGGTCTCGGGGTCCACCGAGTACGGCACGACCCGGTAGAGCTCCGAGACGATGTGCTTGGGGTGGCCGTGCGAGAGATGGCCCCCGGAGGTCACGGCCATGGACAGCAGGGTGTCGCCGGGCCGCAGCAGGGCGCGGTAGGCGGCGAGGTTCGCCAGGGAGCCGGAGGCGGGCTGCACATTGGCGTGCTCGCCGCCGAACACGGCGCGTGCGCGGTGCGCCGTGATCCGTTCGACCTCGTCGAAGACCGAGGTGCCGGCGTAGGGCTTGCGCCCGACGTGCCCCTCGGCGGAGCGGAACTGGGCCACTCCCCAGGTGTGGTTGTCGCGCACCGCCGCGATCGGCGCGTTGGACGCGGCGATGAGGTCGATGCTCTCCAGGTAGTGCCGGTCCTCGCGGTGCAACAGTCGCGCAAGTTCGAGGTCACGCATCAAGGCACCTCATGAATTCAGCGGGTGGTGGAAGAACGGGCGTCAGGCCCGCGGAGATCGCGACAGATGGCGGACGCCCCGGTCGGCATGGCGGGCCTGCGGAAGAAACGGAGCAGGGCAGGAGGGATTCCGGTCGAAGCCGAGGGGGATCGTCGTGCTCTGCGTGAAGCCGCGCGCTGGGTCAGTCGAGAAGGATTGATCCAGATGGTGGATTAATACAGCACGCGGTCATGGGCGTGTCAACGATTCGGACTTGTTTCGCCCGCCGGGTTGCCGTTCAGTTCGCGGGCAGTCCCGTGAGCACGGCCCGCGCCACCAGGTCGGCGTGCCGGAAGGCGGCCGCGTTCGTGCCGGGTATGGCGAACGCACGGGCGCCGCGCAGCGAGGTGTTCCAGCCCAGCGCGAAGAGCGCCGGATGCGCCCTGCCGTCGGCGCCGACCAGGCGCCCCCGACCGTCGACGGCGATCCGTCCGGTGGAGGTCCGGTACCCGGTGGCGGGATCGCTCAGGGTCTCCTCCGTCGCGGCCCCGGTGGCGTGCAGCGAGGCCAGGAGCGGATCGGCGGTGCCCGTGACGGTCGGACCGGGCACCCGGGCGTCGACGAGCACCGCGGCCGCGGCCTCGCCCGGGTGGTTGGCGCCGGCGGCCCGGTACCGCCCCGCCGAACGGTCGAGCCGCACGCGCATTGCGGAGCCGAGCGGCCGGACCACGCCCGCGCGGCACAGTGCCAGCAGTTCCTCCACACGGAACGCGGGCGGACCGCTCGCGACCAGGTTGAACAGGGAGAGCCAGGTGCCGTCGAGTTCCTCGGCCTGGGACCGGGCGTCGAGACGGGCGCGGAGCCGGGGGAGTTGCTCGAAGAAGAGCAGCAGCGCACGGTACACGGCGGTGTCGGCGGACCGGGCCGGATCGGCGCAGCGCCTGAGTTCGTGTTCCAGCAGCGCGGTGAAGTGCGCGCCGAAGGTGTCCGCGGAACCGAAGACGGCGTGTCGCAACGGGGCGCGGAGGGCGTCGAGATCGAACCGCCGGGCCGGGTCGGGGACGGCCGCCGCGACGAGCCGGTCCACCTCCTCCGGGGTCGCGACGGCATGGCGTTCCTCGAACTCCAGCCACGGCACGGTGGTGTTGTGCGGATCGGCCGCGAACAGCTCGCGGTAGTAGGCGTGGCTCAGGTCCTTGCGGATGATCGGCCAGATGTCCCGCCGGAAGTCGAGCGTCTCGGGTCCCGCCAGCAACTCCGCGGCCGCTTCGGTGAAGTAGCGCGGCTTCGGCTCGGGCTCCAGCGCCAGCCGGTGGGTCGGCTTGCACCGGTAGGGCAGCCCCCGGCGGGAGCCGACGAGCAGCCGGGGCTCGCGTCCCGAGGGCACGTAGCGCAGGTCGCCGCCGCCGTCGCGGGTGAAGCGGCCGCCACGGCCCTGCGTGAGCAGGGCCATCAGATCGAAGAAGGCCAGCCCCATGCCCCGCACCAGCACATCGGCGCCGGGCGGCACCACCGACAGGTCGGTCTCGGCGACGAAGCCCGGCGGCAGGTAGGTCAGGCCGTGTTCCGCCGCGAACTCGGCGGCGGCCGCCTCCTCGCCGCGCGGCCTCGCGTCGAGGTGGCCGAGCGCGAGCACCACCGTGTGGGCGTCGAGCGACGATCCGTCGGCCAGGCGCACCCGTTGGACGCCGTTCGGACCGCCGGTGAGCGCCACGGCCCGGCCCTCGCGCACGGTCACCCGTACCTCGGGCGGTGCCGCGCGCGTCAGCTCGCCGAGGAACCAGGACAGGTAGGCGCCCTGGAGGCGCCTGGTGGCGAACGAGTCGGGCCCGGTCTCGCGCAGGTCTGTCCGGAGGCGGGGATCGACGGGCGGCAGGAGCCCGGTGGCCGTGGCCGCCGCCCAGGCGGCCAGCGACGGTCCGGGGTGCGCCGGGCCGTCGCAGCGCACGGCTTCGCCGGGGAAGAGGGTGACGTCCTTGGCGAAGGAGTTCATGCGCATCAGCGGCGACTGCCCTTCGCGCCAGATCCGCCCGGGGCCGGCGGGGTACGGGTCCACCAGGACGATCTCGACCGGCCGGCCCGGTGTCAGGAGAGGGGCGTTGGCCAGCAGTCGTTCGACCAGGCCCACGCCCACCGGGCCGGCGCCGATGACCGCGACCCTGGCGGTTCCCCTGGTGTGAGCGGTGGTGGACGACCCGATCGGGTCGGGAGTCATGGACATGGCGGAGATTAATCCACGTGGTTTCCTAAATGTGCAATGGGCGTGCGGGGCGGGATCGGGATGGGTCTCGGCGGGTCGTGTCGTCCCGTTATGCGGGTGCTGGTCCCGGTCTTCGAGGGGGCGTGAACGGCGTCGCTCCCGTCCCGTCCCTGCCCGCGGTGACGCCCTTCGAGTGTCATCGTGTGCAGGGGTCTTGGCAGCCGGGCCGGGCAGTGCTTAGCTTTGGTCCACATCGTTTACGAATTGATCAGGAGCGAGCATGACGAGCTTCCAGCCCACCCCCGAAGACCGGTTCTGCTTCGGGCTGTGGACCGTCGGCTGGCAGGAGCGCGACCAGTTCGGCGAGGCCACCCGCGCGCCGCTGGACCCGGTGCGCACGGTGCACAAGCTGGCCGAGCTCGGCGCCTGGGGCGTGACCTTCCACGACGACGACCTGCTGGCCGTCGAGCCGAACCGGGACGCCGCGATCGCCGCGTTCCGCAAGGCCCTCGACGAGACCGGCCTGGTGGTGCCCGCCGCCACCACGGACCTGTTCAAGCACCCGGTGTTCAAGGACGGCGCCTTCACCTCCAACGACCGCGACGTACGCCGTCACGCGATCCGCAAGGTGATGCGCAATCTGGACCTGGCGGCCGAACTCGGCGCCAAGACCTACGTGTTCTGGGGCGGCCGGGAGGGCGCGGAGAGCGACGCGGCCAAGGACGTGCGCGTGGCGCTCGATCGCTTCCGCGAGGCGATCGACTACCTCGCCGGATACGTCAAGGAGCAGAACTACGGCATGCGCTTCGCCCTGGAGCCCAAGCCGAACGAGCCCCGCGGCGACATCCTGCTGCCGACCATCGGCCACGCCCTCGGCTTCATCTCCACCCTGGAGCACCACGACATGGTCGGCCTCAACCCGGAGGTGGGGCACGAGCAGATGGCCGGGCTCAACTTCGTCCACGGCATCGCGCAGGCCCTGTGGCAGGACAAGCTCTTCCACATCGACCTCAACGGCCAGCACGGCCCGCGCTACGACCAGGACCTGGTATTCGGCCACGGTGACACCAAGAGCGCGTTCTTCCTCGTCGACCTGCTGGAGAGCAGCGGCTGGGAAGGCCCGCGGCACTTCGACTACAAGCCCGGCCGCACCGAGGACGCCGAGGACGTGTGGGTCTCGGCCGAGGCCAACATGCGCACCTACCTGATCCTCAAGGAGCGCGCCAAGGCGTTCCGCGCCGACCCGGAGGTCCAGGAGGCCATGCGGGCCTGCCGGATCGACGAGCTGGCCGTGCCCACCATCGCGGCGGGCGAGAGCCACGAGGACCTGCGCGCCGAGGAGTTCGACACCGAGGCCGCCCGCGACCGCGGCTACCACTACTCCCGCCTCAACCAGCTGGCGGTCGAGCACATGCTCGGCAGCCGCTGACCTCCGGCCGGGCCGGGGGCTTCCCGGACCGGGCGGGCACGAGGGGACGGCACCCGCCGTCCCCGGCGACCGGTCCGGGGCCCCGACGGCGCCCGGGGCGCCCGAAGCGTTCGATCCGTGAAAGGCAGAGACGATGTCGACGTCACCCGCGGTCCAGCTGTGGACCCTGCGCGACCACCTGGCCGCCGACCGGCACGCCACGCTGCGCCGCCTGGCCGGCCTCGGCTACGGCGCCGTCGAGCCCTTCGAGGCCACCGAGGACCCGGCCGGCCTCCGGGCGATCACGGACGACCTCGGCCTCACCGTGTGCAGCGCCCACTCGCACAGGCTCCTGGACACCGAACCCGGCCCGATCTTCGAGGCGGTGGCCACCCTGGGCACCGACCTGCTGGTCCTGCCCTCGGGCCTGGCCGAGGACGCCTTCGCCGGGCACGACGCGCTGAAACGCACCGCCGACACGCTCAACGGCCTCGCCGAGCAGGCGGCCCGACACGGCATCAGGCTCGGCTACCACAACTACTGGTGGGAGTTCGAGTCCGAGGTCGGCGGCCGGCCCGCCATCGAGGTCCTCGCCGAATTCCTCGTGCCCGAGGTCTTCTTCGAGATCGACACCTACTGGGCCGCCCTGGGCGGCGCCGACGTACCGGACGTCCTGACCCGGCTCGGCGACCGGGTACTGGCCCTGCACCTGAAGGACGGGCCGATCGCCAGGGGTGTCCCGCACACCGCGCTCGGGCGCGGCGAGATGCCGACCGAGCGGATCCTGGCCGCGGCTCCGGCCGGCGCCCTGCGCATCGTGGAACTCCAGACGTCCGACGAGGACCTCTTCGCGGCGCTCGCGGACAGCCGCGCATACCTGGGCTCGCTCACGGACCCGACCCGGACCTGACGCCCGGCCGGCCCGCCCGGACACCTCGCCCGCCTGCCCGCGTCCCGACGCCCGGACAACCCGCACCGGACCCGACGCCCGCACACCTCGCGTACGTGCCCCCGGCCCGGACGTTCGGGCACCTCGCGTACGCGCCTCTGACCCGACACCTGAACGCCTCGTGCGCCTCCCGGACTTGACGCCCGGAGGCCGCCGACGTGTCCGCGTCGGGACGCGCGGGGAGCCCGCGCACCACCTCGGGCCTCACGTCCGGACCGCCGCGCACCGGGCGCGGCCCGCCATGCCGCCGCGCGGCGCCCCCACCCCGAGCGATCGACCCCACCGTGTTCCGCCGAGCGAGAGGACGAGAGACCCCATGCCCGAACCACGCGAGGACGCGGCGGCACCCGATGCGGACCGGCAGCCGTGGCGGGACGCCTCGTTGCCGGTGCGCGACCGGGTGGCCGATCTGCTGAGCCGGATGACCCTTGAGGAGAAGGTCGGGCAGCTCGGCGCCTACTGGGTGGCGCCCCTGCGCCCCGGTGAGCCCGTGCTCGCGGTGCCGGAGGGGGCCACCGACCCGCTGCCCCCGCCCCTCGGGGAGGCGGCGGCCGTCGGCCTCGGCCAGCTCACCCGGGTCTACGGCACCGAACCCGTGCTCCCCGCGGCGGGCCAGGAACGGCTCCGGCTTCTCCAGGACACGGTGATGTCGGCGAACCGGTTCCGGATACCCGCGCTCGTGCACGAGGAATGCCTCACCGGCGTGCTGTCCTGGACCGCCACCGTGTTCCCCACGCCGCTCGCCTGGGGCGCGGCGTTCGATGCCGCGCTGGTGGAGGAGATGGCCACGGCCATCGGGGGCAGCCTGCGCGAGCTGGGCGTGCAGGTGGGTCTGGCGCCCGTGCTCGACGTGACGCGGGACTACCGCTGGGGCTGCACGGAGGAGACGATCGGCGACGACCCCCACCTCGTCGCGACCGTCGGCGCCGCCTACGTCCGCGGCCTGGAGCGCTCCGGCATCGTCGCCACCCTCAAGCACTTCGCCGGGTACTCGGCGTCCGCCGCCGGGCGCAACATGGCGCCGGTGGCGTGCGGCCCCCGCGAGTTCGCCGACGTCCTGCTGGAGCCGTTCGTCGCCGGTGTGCGGCTCGGCGGGGCGCGTGCCGTGATGGTCTCCCAGAACGACGTCGACGGCATACCGGCCACCGGGGACCCGCACCTGCTCACCGACGTGCTGCGCGGCGAGCTGGGCTTCGACGGCGTCGTCCTGGGCGACTACTTCGGGATCTGGAACCTCAAGCACATCCACGGCATGGCCGCCTCGCGCGAGGAGGCCGCCGCGCTGGCGCTCCGGGCCGGCGTCGACATGGAGCTGCCCACCACGCACTGCTTCGGGGCGCCGCTGGTCGAGACGGTGCGGCAGGGCGCCGTCGCCGAGGAACTGGTGGACCGGGCGGCCGCCCGGGTGCTCACGCTCAAGTGCGAGCTGGGCATGCTGGACGAGACGTGGAAGGCCGACCTGGCCGCCCTCCCCGCCCTGGAGCCCGGGGACCTGGACCCGCCCGGACACCGGGCCCTGGCCCGCAGGCTCGCCGAGGCGTCGGTGGTCCTGCTCGCCAACGACGGCACGCTGCCGCTGCGCGACGGCGCCGTCGCACTGGTCGGCCCGCTGGCGGACGATCCGTCCGCCCTGCTGGGCTGCTACGCGTTCGCGAACCACAACTCCCTCGACTTCCTGGAGGAGATGGCGGCGCGTGTGGGCATGGAGCCGGGGGTGGAGATCCCGTCCCTGGGCGCCGCTCTGGCCGCGGAGCTGCCGGACGCGAAGATCCGGGTGACGGCCGCCGACGACACCGCGATGAGCCGGGACGCGGACATCGCCGCCGCCGTGGCCGCGGCACGCGACGCGGACGTGTGCGTGCTGACGCTCGGCGACCGCTCCGGTCTCTTCGGCACCGGCGGGCGTACCTCCGGAGAGGGCAGCGACGCGGAGACCGTGGCCCTGCCCGGCCGGCAGGCCGAACTCGCGCGGGCGGTCCTGGACACCGGGACCCCCACGGTCCTCGTGCTGATCTCCGGCCGCCCCTACGCCCTGGGCGGCCTCGCCGAGCGGGCCGCCGCCGTCGTCCAGGCGTTCTTCCCCGGCGAGGAAGGGGCGGGCGCGATCGCCGGAATCCTGTCCGGCCGGGTCGAGCCGTCCGGACGGCTGCCGGTGAGCATGCCCCGCCACGCGGGCGGCCAGCTCGGAACCTATCTGCACCCGGCGATGGGCGGCGCCTCCCGGGTCAGCTCGGTCGACCCCACGCCCCTGTACCCGTTCGGGCACGGGCTCACCTGGACCACCTTCGCCTACACGGACCTCGCCACGGACCAGGACGTGATCGCGACCGACGGCACCGTGCGGATCGGCGTCACCGTCCGCAACACCGGGGGCCGTGCCGGTACCGAGGTGGTCCAGCTCTACCTCTCGGACCCGGTGGCCTCGGTCGTGCGTCCGTCCCGCTGGCTCGCCGGCTGGGCCAAGGTGCGGCTCGAACCGGGCCGCGCCGCCCGTGTCGAGTTCACCGTCCACGCCGATCGCGTCTCCTTCACCGGAAGGGACCTGCGGCGCGTCGTGGAGCCCGGGGTGATCCACGTGGAGGCCGGTCCGTCCAGTGCGGACCTGCCGCTGCGCGGATCCTTCCGGCTCGACGGCCCGGAGCGCGTCGTGGGACCGGACCGGGTCCTCACCGTGCCGGTGAGCGTCCGGCCGCTGCGCCCCGCGGGCGAGCCGCGGCCATGACAGCCCTCGCCGGCCCGGCCGCGGAAGGGGAGGAAACGGCGGACGCGGCGACCGCGCCGGCCCGGAGGGGCCCGGCGGACGCCGTGGCCGAACGACTGCGCCGCCGTCGGCGCTCCGCGGCGCAGCTCTTCGCGCTGATGCCGTACGCCGGGGCGCCGCTGATCCTCGGAACGGTCCTCGCGCACGTCCTCGCGGGTGCGGCTCCGGTCGCCTTCGTGGTCGGCAGCGGTACGGCCCTGCCGGAGGCGGTGGCCGGGAGGGCGTCATGGGGGCTGTGGCTCGCCGCGGGCGCCTTTCTGCTCCAACAGGCGCTGGCACCAGTGCAGTTGGTGCTGTCGCGCGAGGTCGCCCGCCGGATCGACGCGGCCTGCGTCACCCGGCTGACCCGGTTCGCCTTGCACGACGCGACGCTCGCGGGCCTGGAGCGCCCGGAGGTGGCGGACCGGCTCAACGAGGTGGACGAAGCGTTCGAGCAGTGGGTGCTGACGCCGGGAGCGGCCGTGGAGGGCGGACTCGCGCTGACGGCCCGCTACACCCAACTCGTCGGCGCCGCCGGGGTGCTGGCCTGGGCCATGGGCCCCTGGGCGGCGGTGGCGGGGGCGCTGGTGGCGCTCGTCGCGCGGACCGGGCACGCCGAGGCATTCCACCACTTCGGCGCCGCGTTCCACGCCACCCAGCCCATGAGACGGCGGGTGGCGTACCTCCGCGACCTGGCGACCGGCACCCGGGCGGCCAAGGAGATCCGTTCGCTGGGCCTGCTCGGGTGGCTCGACGCGCGGTTCCACGCCGAGACCCGCGCCTACCTGGACCCCCTGTGGGCCCGGCGCCGGCGTATCTACGGCCCGCCGTTCCTCGTGTACACGGCGGTTGCCCTCGCCGGGCTGGCGGTGGCGCTGCTCGTGATCGCCCACGCCGGCGGCACCGGCCCGGCCGGCCACGGCTGGCGGCCCGCACAGGCCGGCATGGCGGTGCAGGCCGTGGTGCTGTGCGGCCGGTTCGGGGTGATGTTCCCCGAGTCGGACATCAAGCTGGTCTTCGGCCGCGGCGCCTGGGAGGCGCTCGGCGGCTTCGAACGGATCGTGCGGGAGACGGCGGGTCCCGCGACCGGGGAGCGCCGGCCGGCGCCCGCCCCCGCCGACGCCATCTCCTTCGAGGGGGTCGGCTTCGGCTACCGGCCCGGCGCCCCGGTCCTGGACGGCCTCGACCTGACGCTGTCCGTGGGCACGTCCACGGCCCTGATCGGCGTCAACGGGGCCGGCAAGACGACGCTCGTCAAACTCCTCGCCGGCCTCTACACACCGGACACCGGCGCCGTCCGCGTCGACGGCACGGACCTGCGCGAGCTGGATCCGGACTCCTGGCAGCGCGGCTTCGCCGTCACCTTCCAGGACTTCCTGCGCTACGAGCTGTCGCTGCGCGACAACGTGGCCATGGGCGCCGTCGCCCATCGCGACGACGACGAGGGGATCACCCGCGAACTGCGGCGGGTCGGCCTCGGCGACCTGCTCGACGCCCTGCCCGGCGGACTCGACACCCCGCTGACCCGCTCCCTGCCCGGCGGGCGGGAGCTGTCCGGCGGGCAGTGGCAGCGCATCGCCCTCGCCCGTGCCCTGTTCGCGGTGCGGCACGGCGCCCGCGTCCTGGTCCTGGACGAACCGACCGCCCAGCTCGACGCGCGCGGCGAGGCGGAGTTCTACGACACCTTCCTCGACCTCACCCGCGGCGTCACCAGCCTCGTCATCTCGCACCGCTTCTCCAGCGTCCGCAAGGCGGACCAGATCGTCGTCCTCGACGGCGGCCGGGTCACGGAGGCGGGGACCCACGACGAACTCGTCCGGCGCGGCGGGCAGTACCGGCGGATGTTCGAGGTGCAGGCACGCCGCTTCGGCCTCGCCGGGCAGGACCCCGCGCGGCACACCCGGGAGGTGTCCCCGTGAGAGACGTGTTCTTCTGCCTCGGGCGCCTGTTCGCCCTCGCCTGGCGCCTGGACCGGCGCCGCCTGGGCGTCGGCGCGGCGCTCCTGCTGCTCGGCGCGGTGGCCACGCCCCTCGTCGGCCTCTGCGCGAGCGGTCTCGTCGAGGGCCTCGCCGCCTCCCACCGGGACGACGCCGTCGGGTGGGCCGCCGCGGGCGCCGCCGCCCTCGGCGCCGAACTCATGCTCGGCCACTTCGCGTTCCTCTACTACTTCGAGGTCGCGGAGCTGGTCGAGGAGCGGTTCAACCGCGACCTCCTCCGCCTCGTCAACGGCGGCCCCTACCTCGACCGGACCGACGACCCCGGGCACGCCGACCGCGTCGACCTCCTGCGCCAGGACGTCATGCGGATGCGCGAGACCACGCAGCTCGGCCTCCAGCTCGGCGCCACCGCCGTCCAGACCGTCTGCACCGGCGCCGTCCTCGCCACCGTCTCCCCCTGGCTGCTGGCGCTCGTGGCGGCCGCCGCCGTCCCCGTCGCCGTCGGCCGGCGCGCCGAGGCCGGCCTGCAGAAGGTCGTGGAGCAGCAGGCCCCCACCACCCGCGGCATCCGCCATCTGCGCCGCCTGGCCACGAGCCCGGCCTCGCAGAAGGAGATCCGTCTCTGCGGCGGGGGCGACCACCTGCTCGACCGCCAGCGGGCCCTGCTGGACCGCTACCACGGGGCCCTGGCCCGGGCCGACCTCCGGCACGCGCTGCTGCGCGGCCTCGGCCAGCTGACCTTCGCCCTCGGGTACGTCGCCGCCGTGCTGTGGACCTTCGAACTCGTCCGCCAGGGCCGCACGGGCGTCGGCGACATCGTCCTCACCATCGTCCTCGCCACCCAGCTCAGCACCCAGATGGCCACGGGCGTGCAACTCCTCGGCACGGTCCACCAGGCCGCCGCCGGACTGCGCCGCTTCACCGCTTACCGCGCCGAGCACGACGATCGCGGCGCCTCGGTCCCGGACGCTGCGCTGCCCGCCGGCGCGCGCGGCGGGCTGCGCCTGGAAGGCGTGCGCTTCCGCTATCCCGGCGCCCGCCAGGACGTCCTGTGCGGCATCGACCTCGACCTGCCGGGCGGCTCCTCGGTCGCGCTCGTCGGCGAGAACGGCGCGGGCAAGAGCACCCTGATCAAGGTCCTCACGGGCCTGTACCGTCCGACCGGCGGACGCGTCCGGTCCGGCGGCGCCGACCTCGCGCGGGTGTCGCCGGAGGCGTGGCGCGAGCGCACGGCCGCGCTGTACCAGGACTTCGCCCGGGTCGAACTGTCCCTGCGGCACAGCGTCGGCATCGGCCGGCTCGCGGACGTGGAGGACGCGGCGGCGGTCGGCAGGGCCGTCGACCGCGCCGGTGCCCGGGCCCTGGCCGAGAGCGTCGGCCTCGACGGCGTCCTCGGCCTCGGCTACGCGGACGGCCGGGACCTGTCCGGCGGCCAGTGGCAGACCGTCGGCTTCGCCCGCGCCCTGATGCGGCCCGATCCACTGCTGCTCGTCCTGGACGAGCCTGCGTCGGCCCTCGACGCCCTCGCCGAGCAGCGGCTCACGGACGCCTACCAGGCAACGGCGAAGGAGGTCGCCGCGACCGTCGGCGGCGTCACCCTCTTCGTCACCCACCGCATGTCCACGGTCCGGCTCGCCGACCGCATCGTCGTCCTCGACGCGGGGCGCGTGGCCGAACACGGCACCCACGAGGAACTGATCGCCGCCGGCGGTGCCTACGCCCGCCTCTGGGCGCTCCAGGCCCGCGCCTACGCGGACTGAGCGCGGCGGCGCGTCCGCCGTCCGCTCTCGGGGTGCGGGCGGCGGGCGGTCACGGCAGCCGGAAGCCAAGGGCCTCGGCGGCCGCATCCGGGGACGGCTGGGACCACAGGGCGGCGACCGCCTCGTTGGTGGACAGCGAGCGCAGATCGGCGCGGTCGACGTAGAGGACCCCGTCGAGGTGGTCCGTCTCGTGCTGGACGATCCGGGCGGGCCAGCCGGTGAAGACCTCGTCCAGCGGGTTGCCGTGTTCGTCCTCGGCACGCAGCCGTACCTCGGCGTGCCGCGCGACCACCGCCTGCCAGCCCGGCACGCTGAGGCAGCCCTCGAAGAACGCGGCCCGCGCGGTGCCGACCGGCTCGTAGGAGGGGTTGACCAGCACCCGGAAGGGCTGCGGACGGCGGCCCCGGGCCGCGGCGATCTCCTCCGGCACCGGCGCCGGGTCCTCCAGGACGGCGATCCGCAGCTCCACGCCGACCTGCGGCGCGGCGAGGCCCACGCCCGGCGCGGCGTGCATGGTCAGGCGCAGGGCCTCGACGAAGCGGGCCAGCAGGGCGGGGCCGAGCTGGCCGTCGTACGGCTCGGTGGGGCGGCGCAGCACCGGCCGGCCGGCGGCGACGAGGGGCAGGGGGCCGCCGGCGGCGAGGAGTGCCTCGACCCGTTCGGCGAGCGGCGCGTGATCACGGTCGGGTGCCATCGCGCCAGGATGCCACGGCGGCCCGGGGCGCACGAGGTGCCCGGCTCAGCGCTCCGCGAAGTCGCCGGCGAGCGCCGAGGCGATCCGCAGGTGCTGCCGCGCCTCCTCGTGCCGGGACTGCCTTTCGAGCGTGCGGCCCAGCATCAGCCGGGCGTAGTGCTCCACGGGGTCGCGGTCCACGATGGTCCGCAGCTCGGCCTCCGCGCGGCGCAGCTGGGCCGAGTGGTAGTAGGCGCGCGCCAGCAGCAGCCGGGGCGCGGTCTGCTCCGGCACCTCCTCGACCAGCCCGGCCAGCACCCGCGCCGCCCCCGCGTAGTCCTTCGCGTCGAAGAACGCCTGCCCTCGCTCCCAGCGCTCGGCCGGCGTGCCGTGGTCGTAGTACTTGGTGTCCACTGGTGACCTCCTTCGCCGCTCACAACCGAGCCGGATAGTTCAATATTCCACTACCTGGCCGGTCGGCGCCCACTGCCCGAATTCGGCCGAATTGACGGTCTGCCGGCCCCGGTCGTGACAGGGTGGGGCGATCCCTCAACCAGCAGCGCCGAAGGAGAGTGACGCATGGGTATTCTGGAGACGATCCACGGCCCGCAGGACCTCAAGAAGCTCGACGCCGGTGTGCTGGGGACGCTGGCCGAGGAGATCCGCGCGTTCCTCGTCGACGCCGTCTCCCGCACCGGCGGCCACCTGGGGCCGAACCTGGGCGTGGTGGAACTGACCATCGCGCTGCACCGGGTCTTCGACTCGCCCAGGGACCGCATCGTCTTCGACGTCGGCCACCAGACCTATGTGCACAAGCTGCTGACCGGCCGCCAGGACTTCTCCCGGCTCCGCAAGGAGGGCGGCCTCTCCGGCTACCCGAGCCGCGCCGAGTCGCCCCACGACATCGTGGAGAACCAGCACGCCTCCGCCGCCCTGAGCTGGGCCGACGGTATCGCCAAGGCCGACCGGCTGGCCGGCCGCCGGGACCGCTCGGTCGTCGCGGTGGTCGGCGACGGGGCCCTCACCGGCGGGATGACCTGGGAGGCGCTGAACAACATCGCCGCCGACAAGACGCTCCCGCTGGTCATCGTGGTCAACGACAACGGCCACTCGTACAACCCCACCATCGGCGGACTCGCCACCCATCTGGCCGCCCTGCGCACCACCGACGGCTACGAGCAGTTCCTGGAGCGCACCAAGGCCGTCCTCGACCGCACCCCGATCGTCGGCCGCTCGGTCTACGACGCGCTGCACGGCGCGAAGAAGGGTCTGAAGGACTTCATCGCCCCGCAGGGCATGTTCGAGGACCTGGGCCTGAAGTACGTCGGCCCGATCGACGGCCACGACACCGAGGCCCTGGAGTCGGCGCTGGCCCGCGCCAAGCGCTTCGGCGGGCCGGTGATCGTGCACTGCATCACCGAGAAGGGCCGCGGCTACAGCTTCGCCGAGGAGTCCGAGGAGCGCTTCCACCAGGTCAAGGTGATCGACCCCGACACCGGCAAGCCGGTCTCGGTCTCCGGCAAGGACTGGACCACCGTCTTCGGCGAGGAGATGGTCCGGCTCGGCGCCGAGCGTGACGACATCGTGGCGATCACGGCGGCCATGCAGCGCTCCACCGGCCTCGGGCCCTTCGCCGAGCGGTTCCCCGACCGGTTCTTCGACGTCGGCATCGCCGAGCAGCACGCGGCGGCCTCCGCGGCCGGCCTCGCCACGGCCGGGCTGCACCCCGTGGTCGCGGTGTACGCGACCTTCCTCAACCGCTGCTTCGACCAGCTGCTGATGGACGTGGCCCTGCACCGCTGTCCGGTGACCTTCATGCTCGACCGGGCCGGCATCACGGGCGACGACGGCGCCGCGCACAACGGCATGTGGGACATGGCCGTCCTCCAGGTGGTCCCCGGCCTGCGCATCGCCGCGCCGCGCGACGCCGGGCAGCTGCGCGCCCAGATGCGCGAGGCCGTCGAGGTCGCGGACGGGCCCACGGTGGTCCGCTACTCCAAGGGCACGGTCGGCCCCGAGGTGGCCGCCGTCGGCTCCGTGGCCGACATGGACGTGCTGCGCGGCTTCGCCGAGGGCGGCTCCGACGTGCTGGTCGTCTCCGTCGGCGCCCTCGCCCCGATGTGCCTTGAGGTCGCCGACCGGCTCGCCGAGCAGGGCATCGGCGCCACCGTGCTGGACCCGCGCTGGATCAAGCCGGTGAACGCGGCGCTGCCCGGCATCGCCGCCCGGCACCGGCTCGTGGTCACCGTCGAGGACGGAGTGCGCGCCGGGGGCGTCGGCGCCGCCGTCGCACAGGCCCTGCGGGACGCGGAAGTGGACGTCCCCGTACGGGACTTCGGCATCCCGGTCGAGTTCCTCGACCACGCCGGGCGCGACCGGGTGCTGGCCCGCGTCGGCCTGACGGCGGCGGACATCGCCCGCCGGGTCTCGGGCGTCTTCGCGGGCCTCGGCCGTGACGAGATGGTCTTCCCCGGCTGAGCCGTGTCCCACCGGCGGGCGGCCTCCCGGGGAAACCGCCCGCCGGTGGCGGACGTCAGCGGTGGATGGGCAGCGGCGTCGTCTCGGTCAGCCGGCGCCCCGTCCCGCCCCACCGCAGCGCGATGATCTCCGCCATGATGGCGACGGCCGTCTCCTCCGGGGTGCGGGCGCCCAGGTCGAGGCCGATGGGCGAGGACAGCCGGGAGAGTTCCGCCTCGCTCATGCCCTCCTCGCGCAGTCGCCGCAGCCGGTCCTCGTGCGTACGGCGGCTGCCCATGGCGCCGATGTAGCGGGCCCGGGTGCGCAGCGCCCGCCGGAGCAGGGGCACGTCGAACTTCGGATCGTGGGTGAGGACGCAGATCACCGTGTTCTCGTCCACCTCCGCCGACTCCAGGTACCGGTGCGGCCAGTCGACCACCAGCTCGTCCGCGTCCGGGAAGCGCCGGCGCGTGGCGAAAACCGGGCGGGCGTCGCACACGGTGACGTGGTAGCCGAGGAACTTGCCGATCCGGGCCACCGCGGAGGCGAAGTCGATGGCGCCGAACACCAGCATCCGCGGCGGCGGCGCGAAGGACTCCACGAACACCGCGAGGTCGTCGCGCCGCTCCTCTCCCGACCGCCCCAGACGCACCACTTCGGTGCTGCCCTGCGCCAGCAGCCCCTGCGCCCGTTCGGTCACCGCCGAGTCCAGCCGGGCGTCCCCGAGCGTGCCCTCCTTGCCGGAGGGGGTGACGATCATCCGCCCGGCCGGGGCGGCCGTGGGGTCGGGCTCCGCGCCGCCCCCCTGGGCGGGCAGCGGGGACACCATCGCCACGGGCCGGCCCGTGCCGATCGCCTCCAGTACGCCGGGCAGTTGCGGGAAGCGTCCCGCACCCGCCGGCCGGACCAGGATCTCGATGATCCCGCCGCAGGTCAGGCCGACCGCCAGCGCGTCGTCGTCACTCACCCCGTAGGTGACGAGCGCGGGCTCTCCGGTTCGCAGGACCTCGCTCGCCAGCTCGTACACCGCCCCCTCGACACAGCCGCCGGAGACGCTCCCGATCACCTCTCCGTCCTCGGCGACCGCCAGCGACGAGCCGGCCTGGCGCGGCGCGGACTTCCAGGTCCGCACGACCGTCGCCACGGCGAACCGACTGCCCGACGCACTCCAGGAGGAGAGGCCCTGTGCGATGTCCCGCATCCGTGTGCCTCCTTCGGCAGCGCGCACCCCCCCCGCCACACCCACCGGTACCCGTCCGCAGGCCGTGCAGGCCGTACGGCACCCCGGTCAACGGCAGCTTAAGCGAGCGGCCGGCACCCCGCCCGGGAGGCTGCCGGGCCCGCGCCGCGCCGTGTGCCCGGCCCTCCCGGTGTCAGCTGAAGGTGCGGCGGTAGGTGTGGGGGCTGACACCGGTGGTGCGCTTGAAACGGTCGCGGAAGGCGGTCGGCGAACCGAAACCGACCTGGGCGGCGATGCGCTCCACGGAGTGCTCGGTGGTCTCCAGCAGGTGCTGGGCCTGGCGGACGCGGGCCCGGTGCAGCCACTGGAGCGGGGTGCTGCCGGTCTGCTCGCGGAAGCGGCGGATCAGGGTCCGGGTGCTGGTCCCGGCGTGGGCGGCGATGTCCGCGAGGGCGAGGTCGCGGCCGAGATTCTCCTGGAGCCAGGTGAGCAGCGGTTCGAGGGCGGAGCCGCCCGGGGCGGGCGCGTGGTCGTGCGCGATGAACTGGGCCTGGCCGCCCTCGCGTTCCAGCGGCATGACGGACAGCCGGGCGGCGTCGGCGGCGACGGCCGAACCGTAGTCGCGGCGGACCATGTGCAGACACAGGTCCAGGCCCGCGGCCGCGCCGGCCGAGGTGAGGAACTGCCCGTTGTCGACGTACAGGACGTCCGGGTCGACGTCGATCCCGGGGTGGGCGGCGGCCAGCAGGCCGGCGGCGGCCCAGTGGGTGGTGGCCCGCAGCCCGTCCAGCAGACCGGTGGCGGCCAGCGGGAAGGTGCCCGTGCAGATGGACGCGATGCGCGTGCCGTCCGCGGCGGCGGCGCGCAGCGCGTCGCACACGTCCCGGCCGGGCGGTACCTCCGGGGTGGCCGTACCGGGCACGACGACCGTGTCCGCGCCGGCGAGCCCGTCCAGGCCCCACGGCGCGCGCAGTACGAAGGCCCCGGCGTCCACCTCCGGTCGCGGCGCGCACACCCGGACCTGGTAGCCGGGGCGGCCGTCCGGAAGGCGGGTCCGGTTGAAGACCTCGATCGGGGTGGCCAGGTCGAACGGGATCACCTGGTCCAGCGCGAGAACGGCGACGGTGAGCATGGCGCGACCATACCCGCCCGCCGGAGGGAAAACCCCGCCCCCGTTTCCTGGAGCCCCAGGTCAACGGCCATCTCCGCGGCTTGTCACTTTTCCGTTGAACACTGTCACTCCTGCCACTGGGAGGTCCGGCGGCGGCCCGTTACGTTCGAGGCCGGCCCGGCGCTCGCCGGGCGTCCCCCCGGACACCCCTGTGAAGGACCGTTCATGCATGCCCAGATCGTCCTGTTCGACGGCTTCGACCCGCTCGATGTCGTCGCCCCCTTCGAGGTGCTGTACGCCGGAGGCATCGCCGCGCCCGGCGCGGTCGGCGTGGAACTGGTCAGCGCCGAGGGGCCGCGCGAGGTGGTCGGCGGCACCGGCGGTCTGACGCTGCGTGCCACCGCCGCCCTCGACCCCGCGCGCCCCGGCCTGGTCCTGGTCCCCGGCGCCTCGGGCCGCGTGGGCGAACCCGGCGAGCTCCCCGCCGACGACACGGGAGACGGGCAGCGGCGGGACGAGTTCATCACCGTCCTGCTCGGCCGCACCCTGGAGACCGAGCTGCCCGCGCTGCTGACGGCCGCGATGGAGAACCCCGAGGTGACGGTGAGCGCCGTGTGCGGCGGCTCCCTCGTCCTGGCCATGGCCGGCCTGCTGGAGGGCCGCCACGCCACGACCCACCACCTCGGCCTCGACCTGCTCGACGCGACCGGCGCGCACGCGGTGACCGCCCGCGTCGTCGACGACGGCGACCTGGTCACCGGCGCGGGCGTCACCTCCGGGCTCGACCTGGGCCTGTACCTGCTGGAACGGGAGGTGGGCCCGCGCATCGCACACGCCGTGGAGGAACTGTTCGCCCACGAGCGCCGGGGCACGGTCTGGCGCGCCCGGGGCCCGCGGCCCGCCCACTTCTGACCCCCTCCGCCCCACGACAGAAGGAACACCAGCATGTCCCCCGAAGGCACCTGGGACCTGACCATCGCCACCCCCGTCGGAAGGATCGAGGCCGTCGCACGGTTCCGGTACGACGACGGTGTCCTCACCGGAACCGCCCACGGCGCGGGCCAGGACGTACCGCTCACCGACCTCGTGCCGGACGGCGACCGGCTCGCCTGGCGGCAGTCCGTCACCAGGCCGCTGCGCCTGAACCTGGCCTTCGCCGTGACCGTCACCGGCGACACCCTCACCGGCACCTCCAGGGCGGGCCGCCTCCCGGCCTGCGAGGTCACCGGCGTACGCCGTGTCGGACCGGCGGGTGCGGAGCGCTGACCATGACGAAGCTCTTCCTCTGCCTGCACGTCCTGGCCGCCGTCGTGGCCGTCGGCCCGGTCACCGTCGCCGCCAGCATGTTCCCGCCGGCCCTGCGCCGCGCCCACCACGCACCCGGCGACCCGGACGCGCTCGGCACCCTGCGGCTGCTGCACCGCATCTGCCGCGTGTACGCCGCCGTCGGCGCGGCCGTCCCGGTCCTCGGGTTCGCCACGGCCGGCGCGATGGGTGTCATGGGCAGCGCCTGGCTGATCACCTCCGTCGTCCTGACCGCCGCGGCCGCCGCCGTCCTGGCCCTCCTGGTGCTGCCCGCGCAGAGCGGCGTACTCGACGCCCTGAAGGACGCGACCCCGAGCCCCGTGCTCCGGGCGCCCGCCCGGCTGGCCATGCTCACCGGCCTGTTCAACCTGCTGTGGGCCACGGTCACGGTCCTGATGATCGTCCGACCGGGGTCGACCACGGGTGCGTGAGGGCCGGGCGGTGGGATACGCCGCCGAAGCCGGTGCCGGTCGCGGCGGTGCTCCCCGCCGTTCGTAGGATGAACCGTTCCGATCGCGTACGGGAGGGAGGCCACCGGTGCTGGCCGCCGTAGTCGACGCGCCCGGTCCGCTCGCCGACGTGCTGACCGTACGCGAAGTGCCCCCGCCACCGGCCCCCGGTGCGGGCGAGGTCGTGGTGCGCATGCTCGCCTCGACCGTCAACCCCTCCGACGCGGTCACCGTCTCGGGCGCCTACGGGACCCGGACGTCGTTCCCCATGGTCCCCGGCTTCGAGGGCGTCGGGGTGATCGACGCCGTCGGCCCCGGGGTGCCCGCCGCCGCGCTCGGCCGGCGGGTGCTGCCGCTGGGCTCCGCCGGGGCCTGGCAGCAGTACAAACGACTCGGCCACTCCTGGTGCGTCCCCGTTCCGGACGACATCCCCGACGACGTCGCCTGCTTCGCCTACATCAACCCGCTGACGGCCGTGACGATGGTCGAGCGGTACTGCCGGCCCGGCGTGCGTCACGTGGTGGTCACCGCGGCGACGTCGGCCATCGGCGGGCACCTCGCGGAACTCCTGAGCGAGCGCGGTGTCGCGCCGGTCGGGGTCGTACGGGGGACACCCGGGCGGACGGTCGCCGATCCGACCCGGTGGCGGGCCGTGATCCGCACGGACGAGCCCGGTTGGCGCGAACGGCTGCGGGCGGTGACCGGACCCCACGGCATCGAGGTGGCCTTCGACTGCGTCGGTGGCGCCGTGGGCGGTGACGTGTGCGCGCTGACCGCCGGCGACGGCGTGTTCGTCCACTACGGCCTGCTGTCGGGACGCCCGCTCCCGGCGGAGTGCTTCACCGGGCACGGGAGCGCCCGCGTGGAACTGTTCCGGCTGCGCGACACGGTCCACCAGGACGCCGGGCGGCACCTGCCCGAGCTGTTCGCCCCGGTCTTCGAGCACCTGCGCCGAGGGCGTCTGCACACGGCCGTCGCGGCCCGCGTCGGCCTCGGCGGCCTCGCCGCCCACCTCGGGAGCCCCGCGGCCGGGCGGCCCGGGAAGATCCTGATCGAGCCGCAGCGGTGACAGGCCGCGGCCACCCGCGGCCACCGCGGGAAGCGCCGCGACAACCGCCGCCGACCGGTCCGGCCGGGGCCCCGCCGCATCTTTGCAGCGGCCCCCCAAGCACACCGCGCACCCCCGGCCCAGGGGCCTGTCGGCCCTGAGATCCCGACCGACGGGCCCTGTGCCCGACCGCCGCGGATGACGATGATCGGCGCATGCGGAGAAGGGAAGGCCAGGAGTGATCGCCGTCGTCGGACATCACGACCTCACCCCGTCAGCGCTGGCCCTGCTGGAGGAGGAACTGCGCTCGCGGCTCGCGGACCGCGCCCGCGCGGGCCGCGCGGGACTGGTCCGGGCCGGCAGGGGCCTGCCCGTGGCGTTCGGACGGGCCGCGCGGGCGGCCGGGCTGGCCCTGGTGACGGTGCTGCCGGCCCGCCGGGGCATGCCCGCCCCCGTCGCCGAGCCGGACCGCAAGGCGGCCGGCGAACTGCTGCTGCTGTCGCAGATGGTGCGCCTGCTGGAGTACGACCCCGCCGACCGCGCCTCCTGCATCACCGCCGACGAGGCCCTCGTGCGCTCGTGCGGCAGGCTGCTGGCGGTATGGGACGGCTCACCCTCCGACGGCCGGGACGCGACCGCCCACTTGGTGGCCTACGCCCGCAGTCACGGCGTCGACGTCGAGGTGGTGTGGCCGCGCGGCGCCGAGCACCGCGGCGGCCCGCCCGCGACGGCGCCGGTGACCCGCGGGCTCACGGGCCGTTCGCCGGGTGACTGAATCCGGATCGCAGTGGACGGTGATCTGCGGGGCACTCACCCGTCGGGACCACCATCGGCGGGGACGGCCGCGAGCTACGGGGGGGCGTCCGGCAGCCGCGCGGCCTCGACGAGGGCCGGCTGCCCCGCTTCCGCCGGTGAGGGCCTAGGGTCTTTCGTTTGGATCAGGCCGGATCAGGGAGCGGGGTCTGGTGCGTGCAGATGCAAGGCGGAGGAGGGAGTCAACGCGATGGGGGTGCCCCCGCGCGAGCGAAGCCGAGCGTGGGGGAGTTGGCGACCGACGACAACGCCGCAGATGTGCGTGCCAGACCCCGCGAGCCCGGCATGATCCAGACGAGAGGCCCTAGGGGCGGGGGCGTGTCAGAGGGCCGGTGGTCCCGCCTCCACGCGGCGCAGCACCGGGGCCAGGCGGTCCAGGTCGGGACCGCCCTGGAGTTGCCGTTCGTCCCACCAGGTGGCGCCCGCGTCGCGCAGCGGGCCGATCACGTCCGGGGCAGTGGCGGGATCCGTGGCCCCGCCGAGGACGAACTCGAAGGGGCGCTCCTCCTCGCCCGCCCGCTGCTCGCGCACGAAGCCGACCAGCTCCCGCACCTGCGCCAGGTCCGGGACCTGCCCGTGGCGGGCGGTCTCGAAGAGCGGTACCGCGCCGTCCCAGCGGGCCGCGCGGCGCATGGGCCGGCGGTGCGGCCAGAAGCCGCCGATCCAGACCGGCGGGCGCGGCCGCTGCGCGGTGGGCGGCAGCAGCGTCACGTCCCGGGCCGTGTAGTGCCGGCCGTGGTGGTCCACCGGTTCACCGGACCAGAAACGGGTCACCAGCTCCAGGCCCTCGTCCAGCCGGCCGGCGAGCTCGCGTGGCCCGGCGGTGTCGCCGAAGCTGCCGTACTCGTCCTCGACCGGGCCGCCGAGGCCCGCCGCGAAGATCACCCGGCCGCCGCTCAGCCGGTCCAACGTGGCCACCTGGCGGGCCAGTTGCTCCGGGCGGTACCGGGGGACCGGAGTCAGCAGCGTGCCCAGGCGGATCCGCGAGGTCGCGAGCGCGGCGGCGGTCAGCAGTATCCAGGGGTCGGCGAAGGGGCGTCCCTGGTGCCGCCGGTGCAGCACGTGGTCCCAGACGAACAGCCCGTCCCAGCCCGCCTGTTCGGCGGCGCCGGCCAGGACGGCGACGGCACGGGGGTCGGCGAAGTCACCGAAGTTTGGCACGTTCACGGAGAAGCGCATCCCGACATGATGGGCGGACGGCCGGGCCCCGGCAATCGACTTCGCCACCGGCCGCCCCGGGCTTCGCCGGCTCGTCGTCCGGCCGTTCCGCGCCCGCGCTATCCTTGACAGGCCCTGATCGAGGAGGCCGCCGAAGCCGGCACCGAGGCACCCGTGTCCGCCCGGCCGCCCGCGCCGTGGCGCGGACAGCTGCCGGTCCTCGCGGCCGTGGCCGCGGGCGGTGCCCTCGGGGCGTGCGCCGCCCTGCTGTGGCCGGCCGGGGCGCGCCTGACCGGCGCCGGCCGGGCCACCACCGGCCTGCTGGACCTCGCCGCCACCATCAGGACAAGGAGAGTTCGTGAACTGGCTGCTCGTCGTCGCCGGGGCCGCCGTGGGCGCACCGCTGCGCTACCTCACCGACCGTGCCGTGCAGTCGCGGCACGACACCGTCTTCCCCTGGGGCACCTTCACCGTGAACGTCGTCGGCAGCCTCGTCCTCGGCCTGGTCACCGGGGCGGTCGTGGCCGGCGGGATGTCCTCCGACGCCCAGCTCCTGATCGGCACCGGGCTGTGCGGGGCGCTGACCACGTACTCCACGTTCTCCTACGAGACGCTGCGGCTCGCCGAGGACGGCGCCCGCTTCCTCGCCGCCGCCAACGTGGTGGCGAGCGTCGTCGCCGGACTCGGCGCGGCCTTCACCGGCGCCGCCCTCGCCCAGGCCCTCTGGACCTGATCCGGCCCCCCGCTCTGACGAGGTGTTTTACAGTGGCTGCCGCCAGTTCCGACGACAGGACCTGTGAGGTATCCGCGAACATGCCGACCGAGACGTTTGAGTTTCAGGTGGAGGCTCGTCAGCTGCTCCAGCTGATGATCCACTCGGTGTACTCGAACAAGGATGTCTTTCTGCGCGAGCTCGTCTCGAACGCGTCCGACGCGCTCGACAAGCTGCGCCTGGAGAAGCTGAAGGACGACTCGCTCGACGCCGACGTGTCGGACCTGCACATCGAGCTGGACATCGACAAGGACGCCCGCACCCTCACCGTGCGGGACAACGGCATCGGGATGTCGTACGACGAGGTCGGTCAGCTCATCGGCACCATCGCCAACTCCGGCACCGCCGCGTTCCTCAAGGAGCTGCGCGAGTCCAAGGACGCGGCCGGCGAGGAGGGGCTCATCGGCCAGTTCGGCGTCGGGTTCTACTCCGGCTTCATGGTGGCCGACGAGGTCACCCTGGTGACCCGGCGCGCGGGCGAGAAGCAGGGCACCCGCTGGACCTCGCGCGGCGAGGGCACGTACACCCTGACGACGGTCGAGGACGCGCCGCAGGGCACCTCGGTCACCCTCCACCTCAAGCCGGCCGACCCGGAGAACCAGCTCCACGACTACACCTCTGCCTGGAAGGTCAGGGAGATCGTCAAGCGGTACTCCGACTTCATCACCTGGCCGATCCGGATGACCCCCGAGGGCGCCGCGACCGACGAGGGCGAGCCCGAGCCCGAGACCCTCAACTCGATGAAGGCGCTGTGGGCCCGGCCGCGCGACCAGGTGTCCGACGACGAGTACCACGAGCTGTACAAGCACATCGGCCACGACTGGCGCGACCCGCTGGAGACCATCCGCCTCCAGGCGGAGGGCACCTTCGAGTACCAGGCGCTGCTCTTCCTGCCCGCGCACGCCCCGCACGACCTGTTCACCCGCGACTTCCGGCGCGGCGTGCAGCTGTACGTCAAGCGCGTGTTCATCATGGACGACTGCGAGGCGCTGCTGCCGCCGTACCTGCGCTTCGTCAAGGGCGTCGTCGACGCGGCGGACCTCTCGCTGAACGTGTCCCGCGAGATCCTCCAGCAGGACCGCCACATCGAGATGATGCGGCGCCGGCTGACCAAGAAGGTCCTGTCCACCGTCAAGGACCTGATGGCCGAGGAGTCGGACCGGTACGCCACGTTCTGGCGGGAGTTCGGCACCGTCCTGAAGGAGGGCCTGGTCACCGACGCGGAGAACCGCGACGCCCTCCTCGCCGTCTCCTCGTTCGCCAGCACGCGCCACGACACCGAGCCGACCACGCTCAAGCAGTACGTGGAGCGGATGAAGGACGGCCAGGACGACATCTACTACCTGACCGGCGACTCCCGGCAGAGCATCGAGAACTCCCCGCACATGGAGGCGTTCCGCGCGCGGGGCATCGAGGTGCTGCTGCTGACCGACCCGGTGGACGAGGTGTGGGTCGACGCGGTCGGCGAGTTCGAGGGCAAGAAGCTGCGGTCCGTCGCCAAGGGCGAGATCGACCTCGACGGCGAGGACGCGGAGGCCGCGAGCGGCGAGCGGGAGAAGCAGAGCGAGGAGTACGCCGGGCTGCTCGACTGGATGGGCAAGCACCTGGCGGAGGACATCAAGGAGGTGCGCCTGTCCTCCCGGCTCACCGTCTCCCCGGCCTGTGTCGTCTCCGACGCGGGCGACCTCACCCCGGCCCTGGAGAACATGTACCGGGCCATGGGCCAGGAAGTGCCCACCGCCAAGCGCATCCTGGAGCTGAACCCCGGCCACGCGCTGGTGAAGGGCCTCAACCAGGCGTACACCGAGCGCGGTGAGGCCCCCGAACTGGCGGAGACCGCCGAGCTGCTGCACTGCCTGGCGGTCCTCGCCGAGGGCGGCCAGCCGAAGGAACCGGCCCGTTTCGTCAAGCTGATGGCGGAGCGGCTGGAACGGGCCCTGTAACACCGAAAGCCCCGGGCGGCGCGACCGGTCGGACGGCGCGCCGCCCGGGACAGGGGTACTAGGGCCTCTCGTCTGGATCATGCCGGGCTCGCGGGGTCTGGCACGCACATCTGCGGCGTTGTCGGCGGTCGCCAACTCCCCCACGCTCGGCTTCGCTCGCGCGGGGGCACCCCCATCGCGTTGACTCCCTCCTCCGCCTTGCAACTGCACGCACCAGACCCCGCTCCCTGATCCGGCCTGATCCAAACGAAAGACCCTAGGCGTACGGCGTGAAGTGCGCCGGCGCGTGGTCGACGGGGAGGTCGGGGCGCCAGGCGGTGAGAATCTGGGCGCTGCACACGAACAGGCCGTCGGGCAGCCGGTCCAGGGGGTACCAGGCCCAGTCGCCGACCCGCTCGTCCGGCTGCGTCGCCGGTCGGCCCTGCCAGGCGGTGACGACGGCGCCGACCGTCACCCGTACGACGTCCTCGACGTGGTCGACCAGCGTGCCCAGCAGCCGGACGTCCTCGGTCCGTGCGACCAGCCCGGTCTCCTCGGCGAGTTCGCGGACCGCGGTCTGCTCCAGCGACTCCCCGGCCTCCACGGTGCCGCCCGGCAGTTCGAGCGTGCCGCGCCGGTGCCGGCCGAGCAGCAGCCCCTCGTCGCCGAGGACGATCACTCCCACACCGACGGCGGCGTGCGGGACGGGCGGCCCGGGGGAGCGGTCGCGGCTGGAGACGGGGGTGACGCCGGGCACGGACACGGGGAACTCCTGGGGGAGACGGGTGCGAGGGAGGGGCGGGGGCGGGCTGGTACCCGCGGGTCGTAATTGCGGATGCCGTGCCTCGACGTGTCGTCCGGCGGGGCACCGGCCGGGTCGGTCCACCGATCACTCGGCGTCGTCCTCGTACTGGGCCGGATACACGGACGGATCGTCCAGCGGCAGCTTGAGCCAGGAGATCATCTCCCGCAGCCGGTGGTAGGCGCGCAGCCGCTCGCTGTCGCTGTCCCGCTGTTCCGCCTCGGCGATCGGCTCCCACAGCCGGTGGACCATCACCGGCCCGATCTCCAGCAGCCCGCCGCTGCCGCCGGTGGCCCACCGCGCCAGCACATAGCGGGCGAGGGCGCCCACGGGGATGCCCAGGTTCTCCGACATGCCGCGCAGGGTGGCCAGCGGATCGAGCCGGCCGTACAGGACGACGTCCGACTTGAAGTTGGCGTGCGGATCGTCGGCCGGCCAGGTGGCGTTCCAGCGGTCGAGCCGGATCACCGGCTCCTCCCGCGGGCCGGTCTCGTCGTGCGGCACGGTGCTCACGGTCCCTCCCCTCGGGCGACGCCTGCCCGTCATCATGCCCCGCCGTCGCGGCCGGGATCCGCCGCCGGGGTGAATCACCGCGATCAAAACGGCGGAAGCGGGTACTCAGGGGGACGGCCGCCCCGGTGTCCGGGGCGGCCGCGAGCGCTCTCGTACGACCTGGCCAGAGGCCCGGACCGCGGACCGGCCACAGATCCACGACGTACGCCGACACGAGACCGACAAGGAGCAAACGATCATGGGTGACGCACAGAAGGACCGCGACCAGGCCGCGCGGCTGCCGGAGGGCGATGTCGTGGCGATCCTGCTGGAGCAGCACGCCCGCATCAGGGAGCTGTTCGGCAAGGTGAAGCAGTCCAGCGGTGAGCAGAAGCAGAAGACCTTCGACGAGCTGCGCGCCCTGCTCGCCGTCCACGAGACCGCCGAGCAGATGATCCTGCGGCCGGTCTCCGCCGACAAGGCCGGGAAGGCCGAGGCCGACGCCCGCAACGCGGAGGAGGCCGAGGCGAACAAGGTCCTGTCCGAGCTGGAGAAGATGGACGTGGACAGCGCCGAGTTCATCAGTCGGCTGGCGGAGTTCGAGAGGTCGGTCCTGGAGCACGCCGAGAACGAGGAGCAGCAGGAGTTCCCCGCCGTGCGCGCCGGATGCCCGGAGGACCAGCTGCGGAAGATGGGCAGCCGGTTGCAGTCGGTGGAGCGCATGGCGCCCACCCACCCCCATCCCAAGGTGGCCGGGTCCACCGCGGCCCAGTGGCTGACCGGCCCCTTCGCCGCCATGGTCGACCGGACGAAGGACGCGCTGAGCAAGGACTGACACGAGCGTCCCGGTCGGCACGGGAACAGGATCTTCCGGCGGGGCGGCCACGCACGGTCGTGGCCGCCCCGCCGTGCGCACGCGCCGGTGCCCCGCCCGGGGCACCGGCCCGACGGCGGGCGGCGCGGCCCCCGGGCCCGTCGGCCCGGGCGTGTGTCGCATGAGGTCAGAGGCGCGCGGGTACTCGGGCGCCGGCGAGGTAAGGAGGGTGAGCCCATGGCAGGCGGCGACGATTTCTACTCCAAGGACCGGCCCGAACATCCCCGGATGGCGGAGGACCGGCCCCGTGGCGGCGGTCCGGAGGACCGGCCGAGCACCGGGCACCGGCACGCGCTGATCTGGTTCGTCGTGGCGGTGGTGGTGATCCTGGTCCTGTTCTTCATCTTCATCTGAGCCAGTGCGCCGGGGGCCCTCCCGCACCCGAGGGGTGACATAGAGCGAACTTCATAACGGATGTAGATCCGACATTTACCGCATCCCTGTTACCTGTGGACATGGAACCGTGGGTGAGCGTTGAGGCGTGGCCGGACGGGGGGAGCGCGCCGTCGCGGGGCGGGGCGCCGCTCACCGCGCAGGAGCTGCGGGAGTACGCGACCGAGATCGGCTCCCTCGGTCCGGCCGGCTCACCCGAGTCGCGCTTTCGCCGCTACCGCGACGGGCGGCTGCTGCTCGTCGGAGCGGGGGGCTCGCTGTCCGCCGCGTTGCTGTCCGGTGCCCTGCGGGCCGGCTGCCGGGACATCGGGGTCGTGGGCGCCGACCCGTCCGATCCCGGTTTCACCGCGCTGGTCGAGCGGGCCCGGCGCGACGGCGCCCAGCGAGTCCGGCCGAGACCGGACCTCGATCTGGACACGCCGGGTGCCGCGGACGTCGTCCTGCACCTGTCCGGCTCGGTGCGCGAACTCGCGGCGACGGCCGAACGGTGCGCCGCCACCGGGGTGTCTCTCGGGCAGGCCCTGATCGGCGACGACGAGCTGTGGACCGGCCCGCTGGGCCCCGCCGCGCGAACCGCCGCGGCGTCGGCGTGGCGGCGGCTGCGCGGCGTTCCCCGCCGCACGCCGGTGGCGGACGGCGGCCGGCCCGCCGAGATCGCCGCCGGACAGCTGCTGCGCGCCTGGTTCGCGTGTGCGACCGGCACCGCGCGGCCGGCGGGCACCCCGTACCTGCTGCGCACGCAGCTGCCGCACGGCACCACCGGCCCGCACCGGATCCTGCCGCTGTGCGACGGACCCACGCCGAGGGTCACCGAGGTCCGGGCCCGGGCGGCGTTCCTGGGCAGGCAGGGCGGCGAGGCCGTCGACGGCGGCGAGCTGTGCGCGCGCGCCGACGCGGTGACGGACCCGCGCACCGGACTGCTGGGACCGACGCGGTGCGAGGAGGTCACGCTGGGGGCGGGCTCCCGCTGGGAGTGCCGGACGGCCGTCGCCGACCCCTTCGGGGCCCGGCCCGCCGGAACGCCCGACGCCGTGGTGACCGGCCACGGCGGGGACCGCGAGACGGCGCGAGCGCATACGTTGCTCACCGCGCTCGCCGCCTACGGTACGTTCGCCGCCTACGGATGCCGCGCCGCCCGTGCGCGGGACGACGGCACCGACGCCTGGGGGCTGGACCTGGTGACCGGCGCACTGCGCAGGGTCCCCGCCCGGGAGGCCCATCCCGCCCCGGACGGCGGGGTGCCCTACCGGCCGCCCGTCGGCGCCGCGGCCGGACTGACCTGGGCGCACGCCGTGGAGGCCGGGCTCGCCCAGCACTGCGAGGAGTTGCTGTCGCGGCGGCTCGCCGACCGCACGACGCGCGTGCCCCGGCTGCCGCTGCCGGCGGATGAGGCACCCGGCACCGCCCATCCGCTGTCCCTGTTGCGCGCGCTGGGCGAGCCGGTCGCCCACGACCTCTCCGCCCTGCTGTCCGTGCCGGCCTGCGGGATCCGGCTCGGCTCCCGGACGGCCCTCGCGGTCGGCGCCACCCGGGCCGAGGCCATACGGACCGCGGCCGAGCGTGCCCTGCTCGCCCAGCGGCTGCCCGCCGGGGCCGTACCGGCGATCACACCGGAACAGGAAAGGCCCGCGGAATTCTTCCCGAATCCCAGGGGGACGGCCGGGCGGCCGCGGTTCGCCGAGGCCTTGCGCGCCCAGGGCCGGACGCCGGTGGCGGTGCTGCTGGATCACGATCCGCAGGCCGCGGTCGTGCTCCCGTACGTGGTGCAGGTGATCTTGGCGGACGTGTGAGGGCCTGGCTTCTTCCCGTCACTTCATGGCATATTCGTGAGCCTGTTCACCGGATACTCGGACGTCGTCTGGTGGCGGTGCGTTACGGGGGCGCGTCCGGTGAATAGGAAGGCCGGTTCGTGGCGGAAGCCATTGGGTTCGCCGTGCTCGGAACGGTGCGTGTGCACCGGGACGGGCGGGCACTGGACATCGGATCACCACAGCAACAGGCGCTGCTCGTCGCCCTGTTGCTGCGTTCGGGCAGAGCGACGTCCTCCGAGGAACTCCTCGCGTCCGTCTGGGGTGAGGAGGCCCCGAGTTCCGCGCTCGCCAGCGTGCGCACCTACGCCTGGCGGCTGAGACGGGCCCTGGAGAAGGACGCGGCCACGCCCGAACTCCTCGTCTCCCAGCACGACGGCTACCGTCTGGTCGTCCCGCCGCTGGCGCTGGACGCCGACCGCGCGGAACACCTGGCGGGGCACGCGCAGCGGGCGCGGGCCGCCGGGGACGACGAGGCCTGCGGCCGGCTGCTCACCGAGGCCCTGGACCTCTGGCAGGGTTCCCCGCTGACCGGAGTGCCGGGGCCGTTCGCCGAGCAGCAGCGGTCGCGGCTGACCGAGCTGCGGCTGGGGTTGCAGGAGGAACTCTTCGAGTGTGAGCTGCGCGCGGGCCGGCACGGCTCGCTCATCCCCGATCTGACGGCCTTCATCCGGGAACACCCGCTGAAGGAACGGCCGTACGCGTTCCTGATGCGCGCGCTGTACGCCGCCGGACGCCAGGCCGACGCGCTCGCCGTGTACACCCGGGCCCGTGACGTGCTGGCCGAGCAACTGGGCGTCGACCCCGGGCCCGAACTCACCGCGCTGCACGAACAGGTGCTGCTCGGAGACCCCTCGCTGCACACCCCGGCGCACGAACCCGAGACGATCCGGGCGGCCGGCGCCGAGGAGGCGGACCACGCGGTGGGGGCGGCACCGGCGCCGGTTCCTCCGCGTCCCGCCCAACTGCCCGCCGACACCTCCGACTTCACCGGACGGACCGGGCACGTGGAGCACCTGTGCCGGGCCCTCACCGCGGCCGGGCGGTCCTCGCTCGCGGTCGCCGTGGTCAGCGGCATGGGCGGGCTGGGCAAGACCACGCTGGCGCTGCGGGTGGCCCACCGGGTCAAGGAGGAGTACCCCGACGGACACCTCTACGCCGACCTGCGCGGCAGCGGGCTGGAGCCGGCCGACCCGGGTGCCGTCCTCGGCAGCCTGCTCGCCACGCTGGGCGTGCCCGCCCACACCCTGCCGGCCATGACGGAGGACCGCGCGCGGCTCTTCCGCACCCTGCTCGACGGTCGGCGGGTGCTGCTTCTGCTGGACAACGCCCGGGACGCGGCGCAGGTCGCGCCGCTGCTGCCGGGCTCCGCCGACTGCGGTGTCCTCGTCACCAGCCGCACCCGGCTCGTCGGGATCTCCACGGTCGCCGCCGTGGCCCTCGACGTCTTCGACACCGAGGAGGCGGTCGCGCTGCTCACCGCGATCGCCGGCCCCGAACGCGTCACCGCCGAGCCCGACGCGGCGGCCGAACTGGTGCAGGCCTGCGGCAATCTGCCGCTCGCGGTGCGCATCGTCGCCTCCCGGCTCGCGGGCCGGCCCCGCTGGCAGCTGGCGACCATGACCCGCCGGCTGGCCAACGAGCAGCGCAGGCTCGGCGAATTACGAGCAGGCGACCTCGCGGTGGCCGTGGCCTTCGAACTCGGCTACCGCCAGCTGCCCGAGGACCAGGCGTGCGCCTTCCGGCTGCTCGCCCCCGTGGCCCGCACGAGCATCGGACTGGAGGCGGCGGCCGCGGCCCTCGGGCTGGACGAGCACGACGCGGAGGAGAGCCTGGAATCACTGGTGGACGCCGCCATGCTGGAGGCCCCCCAGCCCGGCCGCTACCGCTACCACGACCTGGTGCGGGCCTACGCGCTCCAGCTCGGGACGTCCCCGGGCGACGGCGGCCCGGAGGCGGGCGTCCCGGTCCTCGCCCCGCTCCTGGAGCACCTGGTGGCCCGCGCGTGCGCGGCCTTCCAGTGCATGGTGCCGGGCGACCCCGCCGACATCTTCCGCACGGCGGCGTCCGAACCCGCACCGCCCTTCGCCGACATGGCCGACGCACTGGACTGGGTGAGCACCGAGTTCGAGTGCGTGGCCAACGCGGTCACCCTGGCCGCGCACGGCCCGATGGGCGCGGAGCACCGGACGCTGCGGCTGGCCGCGGACCTCCTGGTCGCCCTGAGCCCGTTCGGCAAGGACATCGCCTACGGCGAACTCGCCTCGGCCGCCGCGCAGTTGGCGGAGACGGCGGCTCGGCGCGGTGACGACTACGCGGCCGGGCGCGCCCGGTTCGTCTGCGGCAACGCGGCGCTCCAGAACGCCCGGCTGGAACAGGCGGAACTGATGACCCGGCTCGCCAGCGAGTCCTGCCAGCGCGCCGACGACGTGGTCATCCTGCGCCAGACGCTGAACGACCGGGGGCTCATCGCGCAGTTCCAGCACCGTTACGCGGAGGCGGAGCGGTGCTACGAGCAGGCGATCGAGCTGGCACGGGAACTCGGCCACCGCTCGGGCGAACTGGTGACCACGCTGAACGCGGCGCAGGCGGCACTGCGCAGCGGCCGGGCCGAGGAGGCGCTGCGGGTCTGCGACGAGACGCTGACGGCGCTGCGCGAGGTGGCGGACCACTACGGCATCGCCTACGCGCTGTACGTCCGGGGCATGGCCCTGCACGAGCTGGGACGGTACGCCGACGCGGTCGCGAGCCACACGGAGTGCCTGGACATCTGCGACACCTGGCAGATCCGCGGGCAGGAGTCGCAGGCCCGCTTCCGGCTCGCGGAGACCCTGCGGGTCATGGGCCGGGGCGACGAGGCGTTGTGGGAGGCCGGCCGGGCCCTGACCCTGAGCGAGCAGCGCGGCGCCGACCGGGACCGGGGCCTCGCCCTGCTCGTCCTCGGATGCACGCTGGCCGATCTCGGTGAACGGGAGGAGGCACTGGCCCGCGCCCGGCAGGCGGCGTCCGTGCTCACCCGGCTGGGGCTGCCCGACGCCGAGGACGCGACGGACCTCGTGGCGTCCCTCTCCACCCCGGAGTGAGCGACGGCTCCGCGTCCCTCCGGACGGGCCCGCGGAGCTCCGTACGAAGCCGCGTACGAAGCTCCGCAAGAGGTCCGTATGAGATCCGTCCGGAGATCCGTACAGACGTCGCATAGACGTCGCGTAGATGCCGGTGCCGCGGTGGGGATCGAGGCTATATCCGGCGAATATCCGGTGTAGATCACCGGTTGGCAGAGTTCCGGTCACGAGCAAGCAAGCCGAGCGAAAGCAGACGTGACGATGCCTTCCAGCCATTCCATCGCCGTGCGCACCACCTTCGCCGCCGCGGCCGCCATGTCGGCGCTTCTCCTCACGGCCGGTGTCCAGCACACCGGGCCGGCCGCCGGGTCCTCCCTGAGCGTGCGGGCCGACGGCGCCGACCAGCCCGAGGCGTCGGTCCCCGACGAGTGGAACAGCAGGGGCTGAAGGGGGCCCGAAGTGGACCGCCGGAGGGGGATTCCGACGGCCCGGCGCGACGGTGACGGACACAACGGGGAGATCATGAACAGCAGCAGTTCCACAGCGCTGGCCCAGCCGGCGGTGGCCGAGATCGTGCGCAGCGCGCGGACGAGCCGCGGGGTGAGCCAGCAGGACCTCGCGAGGAGATCGGGGATCGGTCTGCGCACCCTGAGAGAGATCGAGCGCGGGCGGGTACGGGACCCGCGCACCGGATCGCTGCGCGGTATCGCGCGCGCCCTCCAGGAGCCGGAACTGCTCGCCCGGGTGGGCGAGGCGCAGGACGGTCCCCGCGCCCGCACCTGCGCGAACGAGCCGCTGGTCCTGCGGATACTGGGCCGGCTCTCGGCCTCCCACGGCGGAGGGGAGCTGGCCACCGGGACGCCCAAGCAGCAGCTGCTGCTCGGCCTGATGGCCCTCCAGCCCAACCGGGCCGTCGGCCGCGACGAGATCATCGACGTCCTGTGGGGCGACCGGCTGCCGGACTCCTTCGGCCAGCTGATCCACACCTACGTCTCGCGCATCCGCAGACTGCTGGAGACGCATCATGTGCCGGGCGCCGGCCGCATGTCGGTCGTGCGGCGCGGGACCGGTTACGAACTCCGGGCCGACGACCCCGCCACCCTCGACGTCCTGGAGTTCGACCGCCTCACGCGTGCGGCCGAGTCCGCGCGGGCCGCCGCCGACCCGGCCACCGAACTCGCCCTGCTCGGCGACTCGCTGCGGCTGTGGCGCGGACGGCTGCTGGAGGGGATGCCTTCGGCGCTCCAGCGGCACCCGGTCGCCGTCGAGCGGTCCCGGCGGCGGGTCACCTCCGCGCTGCGGCTCACCGACCTCGCCCTCGCGCGGGAGCAGTACGAGGAGGTGCTGGCCCGGCTCGAACCGATCGCCCGGGAGGAGCCGCTGCACGAGGGGCTGCACGCCCGCCTGATCACCGCGCTGGCCGGGTCGGGCCGCCGGGCGGAGGCGCTGGAGCTGTACGTCCGCGTCGACCGGCGGCTGCGCGAGCTGAGCGGCATCGCTCCCGGCGACGAACTGCGCGGCGCCCAGATGGCCGTGCTCCGGGAGGAAGCCGGCCGCTGACGGACCGGCACGCGGCCGCCCGGCGCCCGCTCACGCGTCCCGGCGCCGCAGCACGAGCCAGCCGCCGGTCGCGGCCAGCACGGCCCAGACCACCATCACCAGGAAGCCGGTCACCGGCCCGTAGGGCGCCGCCGCGTCCAGGTGCAGCCGCAGCGGGTACTGGCCCGCCCGGTCCGGCAGGTACCAGGCCAGGTCGCGCAGCCCCGGGATCTCGGCGAGGACGGGGGAGACCAGGAACAGGAACGGAACCAGCAGGCCCATGGCGAGCGTCAGGCTGCGCAGCATCGCGGTGATGCCCATGCACATCACGGCCAGCACCGGGAAGTACAGCGCGCCCGCCACGACGGCGCGCACGGTGCCCGCGTCCCCGAGGTGCGCGCCGTGGCCGGCGAGCAGCCGCTGCGAGACGAGGAACGTACCGGCGGAGGCCACCACCCCGGCCACCAGCGACAGGGCCGCCCCCGTGGCCAGCTTGGCGCCGTAGAACAACCCGCGCCGGGGCACGACGGCCAGGGAGGTGCGGATGGTCGCGGTGCTGTACTCGTTGCCGACCACGAGCACCGCGAAGGCGATTACCATGACATGGGCGAAGAAGATGCCGTAGTAACCGAGTTGCACCGGGTCGAAGGACCTCGCCCCGGCGTCGTCGGCGCCGACCGAGCCGCACACGCCCGCGCCGATGCCGATCAGCAGCAGGGCGGCGAGCGGCAGTGTCCAGACGGTCGAGCGGACCGAGCGGATCTTCGTCCACTCCGAGTGGAGAACGGCGTTGACCGACATCCTCAGGCCACCTCTCCCAGGGGTCGCGCCACGTATTCCATCGCGTCGGAGGTCATGCGCATGAAAGCGTCTTCCAGAGAGTCCTCGATCCGGGTCAACTCCAGTACGGGAGCGCCCTCGTGAGCGGCGATCAGCCCGATCTCGTCGGTGCTCGCGCCGTACACCTCGAAGCCGTCGCCCGCGGGGCCCTCCACCCGGAGCCCCTTGCGGCCGAGGGCCTGACGCAACCGTGCGGGGTCGGCGGTGCGGACCCGCACCCGGCCGCGGCCGTGCTCCTCGGCGAACTCGGGCATGGACACATCGGCCAGCAGCCGGCCCCTGCCGATGACGACGAGGCGGTCGGCGAGCAGCGCCGTCTCCGCCATCAGATGGCTGGAGACGAACACGGCCCGGCCCTCGGCGGCGAGGTCCTTCAGGAACGTCCGCAGCCAGCGGATGCCCTCCGGGTCCAGGCCGTTGACCGGCTCGTCGAGGATCAGCACCCGGGGGTCGCCGAGCAGGGCGGCGGCGATGCCCAGCCGCTGCCGCATGCCGAGCGAGAAGCCTCCGACGCGCCGCTTGGCCGCCGGGGCGAGACCGACCTGTTCCAGCACCTCGTTCGCGCGGTGGTCCGCGATGCGGTTGGCGCGGGCGACGCACAGCAGATGGTCGCGGGCGGTGCGGGCGGGGTGCACGGCACCGGCGTCCAGGAGGGCGCCGACGTGGCGCAGCGGCTCCTTCAGTTCGGGATAGGCGTGTCCGAGGACGCGGACCCGGCCCTCCTGCGGGCGGTCGAGACCGAGGATCATCCGCATGGTGGTCGACTTGCCGGCCCCGTTCGGACCGAGGAAGCCGGTCACCAGACCGGAGCGCACCTGGAAGCTGAGCCCGCGCACCACGGTGCGCTCGCCATAGGCCTTGACCAGTCCCTGGACGTCGATCGCGGGCGGGTCCTCACCGGCCGGGGAAGTGCTGTCGCTGCTCATGCCACCGAGCGAACCAGCACGCCGCCGACACCGGATCCCCCCGCGGCGGGAACGGTGTCCCCCCTGAGAGGGAGACGGCGGGGGACGGCATCGTGCATCTGAAGCTCTACGCCGCCCTGACCAGGGGCGCCACCTACTCCCGCGCCCTGCACGTGCTCATCGGCGCGGCCGTGGGACCGGTGTGCGTCCTCGTCTACCCGGGCTTCTCCCCCTCGCTGCCGAGGACCCTGGCCGCGGCCGCCGTGGTGCCGGTGCCCCTGCTGCTCCTCCTCGGCCTGGTGCCGGCGGTGCGGCACGCCGAGGGGCTGCAGGCCCGGATGATGCTGGTCCCCGCCAGCGAGGGGCAGATCGGGCTCGCCCCGGCCAGGGGGCCGGCGGCGGGCTGGCGCACCGGTCTCTGGCTGGTCGTGCGCGCCTGGTGGGGGCTGCTGGTCGCCAGTGTTCTCGCCCAACTGCTGTCCGTCACCGGTACGTTGGCCACCGTGCCCGCCCTCGAACGCACCAGCACCGTGCTCGGCGTGCAGATCGAGGGCGGTCCGGGGCGCACCTGGGTGCTGGCCCTCGTACCGCCTGCCCTGCTGCTGATCGCCGGGGTCGTCATCGGCGCCGGACAGGTCCAGCTCGCCGTCGCCAGGAGGCTGCTGGGCCCCTCCACGGCCGAGCGGCTGGCCGACGCCGAACGCCTGGCCGACGAGCTGCTGGCGCGCAACTGGCTCGCCGCGGAGCTGCACGACTCGATCGGGCACGCCCTGACGGCGACCGTCCTCCAGGCCGGTGCCGCCCGCGAACTCATCGACGTGAACCGGGACTTCGCGGTCCGCGCGCTGACCTCCATCGAGGAGACCGGGCGCCGCGCCATGGACGACCTCGAACGCACCCTCGGCCATCTGAAGGAGGCGGAGCGACCCGCGGCCCGCACGGCCCGGCCCACCCTCGCGGACATCGGCCAGCTGCTGGAGGCCAGCCGGGCGGCCGGGGCGACCGTGCGGTCCCGTACCGCCGAGGACGTCACCGCCGTGCCCGGGGTCGTCTCCCGGGAGGCCTACCGCATCCTCCAGGAGGCCCTCACCAACGCGATGAAGCACGCGCCCGGCGCGCCCGTGGACGTCGTCCTCGACCTCACCGACGAGCACGTCGACCTCTGCGTGGCCAACACGCTCGTGCCCGGCACCCGGCGGGCGCACGGCACCGGCAAGGGGCTGCGCAGCCTGCGGGAGCGCGCCGCGCTGCTGGGCGGCCGGGCCACGGCACGGTCCGAGTCCGGGCGCTGGATCGTCAGCGCGCGCCTTCCCCTGCGGCTGGAGTCATGACCACGATGCCCATCTCCGTCCTGCTGGTCGACGACGAGGAACTGGTCCGGGCCGGCATGGCCGCGATCCTCGGCAACAGCCCCGACATCACCGTGGCCGGCGAGGCGTCCGACGGCTCCGAGGTGATCGGTCTGGTGCGCCGGCTGCGCCCGGACGTGGTCGTGATGGACGTCCGGATGCCCCGGGTCGACGGCATCACGGCGACCCGCGATCTGCTGGCCGCCGTCCCGGAACCGCCCCGGGTCCTGGTGATCACCACGTTCGAGCACGACGACTACGTCTACGAGGCCCTCAAGGAGGGAGCGTCGGGCTTCCTGCTCAAGCGCTCCCGGCCGGCCGAGATCGTCCAGGCCGTGCGCACCGTGGCCACCGGGGACTCGGTGCTCTTCCCCGCCGCCCTGCGCACCCTGGTCTCCGGGCGCCGCAGGCCCGGCTCCGGCGACGCCCTGGCCCGTGCCCAGCTCACCGCGCGGGAGGCGCAGGTGCTGCGGCTGATGGCGCGGGGCATGTCCAACACGGAGATCGCCAAGGAGCTGTTCCTGGGGGTGCAGACCGTGAAGACCCATGTCAGCAGCACCCTGGCCAAGCTGGGCGCGCGCGACCGCACCCAGGCGGTGGTGATCGCCTACGAGTCCGGGTTCATCGAACCGCGGTGAGCGGCCGGTCAGCCGGTGATCTCCTTCAGCCGGGCCACGACGGAGGCCTCGCTCTCGCCGTCCTGCGGCACCGGCACGATCTGGAGGTGGGTCACGCCCGCCTCGCGGTACGCGGCCAGCCGGTCCCGTACATAGCCTTCCGGGCCGCAGATCGTGGTGGCCTCCAGGAGCGCGTCCGGGACGGCGGCCGCGGCCCCCGCCCGGTCGCCCGCCTGGAACAGCCGCTGGATGGCCTGCGCCTCCTGCGCGTAGCCGTAGCGGGCGACCAGGTCGTGGTAGTAGTTGTGGCCGGGTGCGCCCATGCCCCCGATGAAGAGGGCGAGTTGGCCCCGGGCCAGCTCCCGCGCGCGGGCGGCGTCCGGGCCGATGGCGAGCAGTCCGCCGGCCGAGACCCGCAGCGGGCCGAGCCGCGGGTCGCGGGCGGCCGCGCCGGCCCGGAGCGCAGGCCCCCACACCTGGTCGCACCACTCGGGCACGAAGAACATCGGCAGCCAGCCGTCCGCGGTCTCGGCCACCATGTGGACGTTCTTCGGGCCGAGCGCGGCGACCCACACCGGGACCGACGGACGTACCGGCGGGGTAAGCAGCCGCATCGGGATGCCGAGGCCGCTGCCCTGCCCCTCGGGCAGCGGCAGCCGCACGGACGCGCCCTCGTAGCTCACGGGCTTGTCCCGCTTCCAGAACGCCCGCATGACCTCGATCGTCTCGCGGGTGCGGGTGACCGGGGCGGTGAACGGCACCCCGTGCAGCCCCTCGACGACCTGCGGACCGGAGGAGCCGAGCCCGAGGTGGCAGCGTCCGCCCGAAAGCGCGTCGACACCGGCGGCGGTCATGGCCAGCAGCGCCGGGGTGCGGCTGTACACCGACAGGATGCCGGAGCCGATCTCCAGCCGCTCCGTGCGGGCGGCGAGGAAACCCATGAAGCTGGGCGCGTCGTAGCCGTACGCCTCGGGCACCCAGATGAGATCGAGCCCCGCCCGTTCGAGTTCGGCGGCCTGCGCCGCGGCGCCCACGATGTCGCCGTCGTACTTGAGCTGCATGGAGATCTGCACGGGAACGACTCCGATCGGAGAAAGGGGCGTGGGTCAGCGGGTGCGGGGGGCCGGGGTGTCCAGGCGGGTCAGGGCGCCTTGGGCGATCAGCTCGCGCACCCGGAACTTCTGGACCTTCCCGGAGGCGGTCAGCGGCAGCGCGTCCGCGGTGAACCACTGCGTGGGGACCGTGTGCGGCGACAGCCGTTCCCGGCAGCGTTCGACGAGGAACTCCGCGTCGGGCAGCACCTGTTCGCCCGGCGAGGGCAGCAGCACGGCGGCGACGACCTCGCCCCACAGGTCGTCCGGCACGCCCACGACGACGGCGTCGCGCACTCCGGGCAGCGTGCTGAGGAAGGTCTCGACGGGACCGGGGGCTATGTTCTCGCCGCCGCGGATCACGAGGTCGCCGAGCCGGCCCTCGATGCGCAGGGCACCGGTGGCGTCCATCGAGCCGAGGTCGCCGGTGCGCACCCAGCCGTCCGCGTCCACCTTGCGCGCGGTGGCGGCGGGATCGCCGTAGTAGGACAGGAGTTGCTGGTAGCCGCGGGCGCAGATCTCGCCCACGACGCCCAGCGGCTGGACCCGTCCGGTGTCCGGGTCGACGATCTTGCAGGAGGCGTGCGGCAGCGGCCGGCCGACGGTGCTGGTCTTCTCCTCGGCGGTGTCGCCGGGCCGGGTCAGGGTGAGCACGGAGGCGAGTTCCGTCTGCCCGTAGAGGTTGAAGACGGTGGTGGCGAACAGCTCCTCGGTCTCCCTGATGAGCTGGGCGCGCACCGGAGCGGCTCCGGTGAGGACCGCCGACAGCCGGACGGGTGCGCCGGTGGCGGCCCGCGCGGCGTTGCCCAGCGCGGTGAGGATGGTCGGCACACTGGTCAGCACCGCGCCGGGGGAGCGGCGCAGCACCTCCAGGAGGACCGCGGGCTCGAACCGTTCCAGCAGGGTGAAGGTGCCCCCGCACCACAGCGGGCCCAGGCAGGAGATGACCGCTCCGGCGGTGTGGAACATCGGCAGCGGCGAGACCACCGTCGCGCCGTCTCGGACGCCGAGGCCCTCGAAGGTCAGCCGGGCGACGTTCACCACCGACCGGTGGGACAGCAGGACGGCCTTCGGAGCACCGGTGGTACCCGAGGTGAACTGGATCTGCGCGGGCACGCCGGCCGCGACGATCTCCTCCCGGGAGGGCAGCGGTGCGCTTCCGCGCAGCGCTCCGGGCTCGCTCAACGGCAGGACGTGCCGCAGCCCGGGCAGACCGGCCGCGACGGTGCGGGCCACCTCGGCCATGTCGTAGTCGCGGCTGCGATCCGCGTGCAGCAGCAGCTGCGCCTCGGAGGTGCGCAGGGCGTGGTCCAACTCCTCGGCGCGCAGGGCGGGGTTGAGAGTCACCAGGGTCACCCCGGCCAGCGCGGCCGCGTACTCGATCACCGGCCACTCCGGCACGTTCGGCGCCCACAGGGCCACCCGGGCGCCGAGGCCGACGCGTTCGCGCAGTCCGGCGGCGACGCCCTCGGCCTCGGCGAGCAACTGGGCGTAGGTCCAGCGGCGAGGTGTCCCGCCGCCCTGCGGGACCGACTCCAGGGCGATGCGGTCCGGCCACGCGGCGGCCACCTCGCGCAGCAAGGAGCCGACGGTGTGGGAGGAGAGCGGGACGGTGGTGTCCGCCGGCCGGAGCGACTCGGGGAGCGCGCGGTCGGCCGGTGGTGCGGTGATGGTGCGCATGGGCGGGGCTCTCCTCGACGGGTGTGGACGGCGCTGGTCGGTGCCGTACCGAGCCAAGCCGGAGCGCGCCGGGAGCGGATCCCCCGGCGGCTGGAAGCGGCTCCCTCCCGGGAGGGAGCCGGTGGGCGGAGGCAGCTCGCGTCCAGTTCACGTCCAGTTCCCGTCCAGGGACGGGCCGCGGCGCGCCGGTAGCGTGCCCCCGCGTGCGCCCTCGGTGGGCGCGCGGCGAAGGGGAGGTGCGATGGGCGGGGACGCGACGGCGGACCGGGGGCCCGCGATGGCCGGGCTGCGGATCCTCGATCTTTCGAGGCTGCTGCCGGGCGGGTTCGCCACGGTGCTGATGGCCGACCTCGGCGCCGATGTGATCAAGGTGGAGAGCCCCGACGGCGGTGACTACGGGCGGCTGGTCGATCCCGTCACGTTCGCGGCGCTGAACCGCAACAAGCGGTCGGTGGTCCTCGATCTGCGGGAGGAGGCCGGGCGCGAGACGCTGCTGCGGCTGGTGGAGCGCTGCGACGCGGTCGTGGAGAGTCACCGGCCCGGTGTGCTGTCGGGCATGGGGCTCGGCTACGAGCGGCTGCGGGCGGCGAACCCGCGGGTGGTGCTCTGTTCGATCACCG
Source organism: Streptomyces sp. NEAU-sy36 (assembly GCF_013423905.1). Taxonomy (NCBI): domain Bacteria; kingdom Bacillati; phylum Actinomycetota; class Actinomycetes; order Kitasatosporales; family Streptomycetaceae; genus Streptomyces; species Streptomyces sp. NEAU-sy36. The sequence goes on along the minus strand of NZ_CP058977.1, from coordinate 5,123,421 downwards.
GCTTCGGACAGACCGGCCCCTACGCCGGCCGGCCCGGCCACGACCTCAACTTCCTGGCGCTGTCCGGGTTCTTCGCCGTGCCCCACCGCCCGGGGCGGTCCGTCGACCGGGTCGGGGTGCGGGTGGCCGACCTCGCGGGCGCGATGTACGCGGCGCTGTCGCTGACGGTGGCGGTCGCCGCGGCCCGGGAGTCCGGCGAGGGCCAGCACCTGGACGTGTCGCTGCACGAGGCGGCGGCCGGCTGGGCGGGACCGCTCGCCCTGCCCCTGCTGGGGCTGGCCGACCCCGCCGACAGCCCGCTGGTCACCGGTGACAACGACCTGTTCACCGTCGCCGACGGCGGGCGGATCGCCCTGGCGACCTTCGAGGACAAGTTCTGGCTGGTGTTCCGCGAGGCGTTCGCCGGCGAGTTCCCCGAGCTCGACGACGACCGGTACGACCGCCGCGCCGACCGCACCCGGGACCGCACCCGGGTCGCGGAACTCCTGCGGGACGTGTTCGCCCGCCGGGACCTCGCCTGGTGGTGCGCCCGGCTGGCCCCGCTGGACCTTCCGTGGGCGCCGGTGTACGAGACGCCCGGGGAGTTCCTCGCGGACGAGCATGTCGTGGCCCGCGACCTGGTGGGCGTCCTGCCGGGCTCGCCGCACGCGGAGCCGCGCCGGCAGGTGCGCTTCCCCGTGCGCTTCGGCGCCGGCCTCGACTCGCTGCGCCGTGCCGCCCCGGCGCACGGCGAGCACACCGCCGAGATCCTCGGCGAACTGGAACAAGAACGCGCACGCGTACAGGAACGCGAACGGGAACAGGAGCCGAAGCGATGAGCGACGTCCGCGAACGGGCCGCGAGCGGCTTCGCCGAGACCACGGAGCGGCGGGCGCTGCGCGAGGCCGTCGCCGCCTTCGCCCGGGGCCGGGGCGCCGGCGCCGCGACCCCGCGCGACCCCGGGGAACTGTGGGACGAAGCTGGAAAGTTGGGCTACCTCGGGGTCAATCTGCCCGAGGAGTACGGCGGCGGGGGGCAGGGCATCACCGAGCTGTCCATCGTCCTGGAGGAACTGGGCGCCGCGGGCAGCCCGTTGCTCATGCTGGTGGTCTCGCCCGCGATCTGCGGAACGGTCATCAGCCGCTTCGGCACCGCGGGGCAGCAGCGCCGGCTGCTGCCGGGGCTCGCCGCCGGGACCTCCCGGATGGCGTTCGGCATCACCGAGCCGGACGCGGGCTCGAACTCCCACCGGCTGACCACCACAGCCCGCCGCGACGGCACGGACTGGCTGCTGACCGGCCGCAAGGTGTTCGTCTCCGGCGTGGACGAGGCCGACGCGACGCTGGTCGTCGCCCGGCGCGCGGACGAGCGCACCGGCCGGCTCAAGCCGTGCCTGTTCGTCGTCCCGCGCACGGCCCCGGGTTTCGAGTTCCGGGAGATCGAGATGGAACTCACCGCGCCGGAACGGCAGTTCCATCTGTTCCTGGACGAGGTGCGGCTGCCGGCGGACGCGCTCGTCGGCGACGAGGAAGCGGGCCTGGAGCAGCTGTTCGCGGGCCTGAACCCCGAGCGGATCATGATGGCCGCGTTCGCGGTGGGCATGGGCCGGTACGCCCTGGCCAAGGCGGTCGACTACGCCCGTACCCGCCAGGTGTGGTCGGCGCCGATCGGCGCGCACCAGGCGGTGGCGCACCCGCTGGCCGAGGTCCACATCGAACTGGAACTCGCCCGGCTGATGACCCGCAGGGCGGCCGAACTCTACGACGGCGGCGACGACCTGGCCGCGGGCGAAGCCGCGAACATGGCGAAGTACGCCGCCGCGGAGGCGGGCGCCCGCGCCGTCGACCGGGCGATCCACACCCTGGGCGGCAACGGGCTCACCGCCGAGTACGGGCTCGCCTCGCTGCTGGGCCTCTCCCGGGTGGCGCGGATCGCCCCGGTCAGCCGGGAGATGATCCTCAACTTCGTCTCCCACCACACGCTCGGGCTGCCCAAGTCCTACTGACCCACCGGTCTCCAGCGCGACGAGGCCCCGCGATCCGCGGGGCCTCGTCGCCGTGCGTGCGGGGTCAGCGGGCGAGCGGCACCCCGACGCCCAGGGCCCGCGCGCGCTCGAACACCGCGGCGGCCACCGCGATGTCCTGCACGCCCATCCCGAAGGGATTGATCACCACCCGCTCCCGGTCCCCGACGCGGCGGTGGTAACCGCCCGAGAGGAGGGTGGGCAGGGCGGCGTCCACCGCGCGGCCGTCGTGCGGCGCGGACGCCCCGGGGCCGGTGACCCGGCCCGCGCGGGCGAGGACGCCGAGCAGGCGGTGGTCGTCGTCCACGACGAGGTCCCAGTCGTCGACGAACAGGTGGTCGCAGCCCAGCAGCAGACTCTCGGCCGCGTCGTCCAGCGACACGTTGACGAACGTCCCGCCGGCCGGCACCCAGTCGAGCTCGACGTAGGGCTCGGTGGTGGTGGTCACCGCGATGGTCAGCTCGGCCCGCTCGACCGCGTCGCGGGGCTCGGCCGCCACGGTCACGGTGACCGCGGGATCGGCCGCGCGCCAGGCGGCGGCCACCTCACCGGCCCGCGCCGGGTCCTGGTCGTACAGGTACAGCTCCTCGACGCCCGGGCAGGCGGTGGCGAGCAGTTCACGGTGCACCTCGGCCTGCCTGCCGCAGCCGAGGAAGGCCACCCGCCTGATCCGGGCCGTGTCCCGCACGGCCCGGACGGCGGCGATCGAGACCCCGGCGGTGCGCAGCGCGCTGATCCGGCCGCCCTCCATGATGCAGACCGGCCGCGCGGTCTCGGGGTCGTACAGCACGATCAGGCCCGCGGCGCGCGGCAGGCCGAGCAGATGGTTGCCCAGCGAGGCGTTGATGATCTTGCAGCCGTAGCTGTTCCCGGACCAGCCCGGCAGGATGAGGCTGCGGGCGGCGGCGCCCGAGCCGGTGGTCCAGCGCAGCGCGGCCTCGGGGGCGAGCCCTGCCTCCTTGCGGGCGTAGGCCAGCAGGGTGCGGTGGGCGAGGTCGACGACCGGCAGGTCCGCGGTGAGCCGTCGTACGTCGGCGCCGTCGAGATAGGTGAGGGTGTCGTCCGGGTGTCCGGTCATCGGTCCGTCTTCTCTTCGGGGTGGATGTGGTTCAGCACGGCCAGCGCCGCGCGGATCTCCGCGTCGGACTCGGGCGCGCCGGGGCCCGCCGTCCCGTGCAGCTGGGGGTACTTCTCCCCACTGTCCGGGCAGACGCACGCGATCTCCCGCAGCGCCGGGTCCAGCCGGGCCCGGACGACCGCGCCGAGCACCGCGGCGCCGCCGCTGCCGCCGAGCGAGATCCCGGTGTGCCGCCGCACCAGGGAGCAGGCCGCCGCGGCCGCCGTGTCCCCGATCCGGACGACGTGGTCGACATGGCCCGGCTCGATGAACCCGGAGACCTGCCCGGACCCGAACCCCATGAGCTTGTGGGGCCGTTCGGCGGGGTCCCCGCCGAGTGCGGAGGAGCCCACGGCGTCCACCGCGATGATCCGGGTCCGGGGCGCGTTGCCCCGGAAGTGCCGGGCGAGTCCGGCCAGCGTGCCGCCGGTCGAGACGGCCACGGCGAGGGCGTCGAAGTGCCCGTCCGGAGCACCCTTGACCAGCTCGGGGCCGGTCTGCCACTCGTGCACGCCGGGGTTGGCGGGCGAGGCGTACTGGTTGCTCCACACGGCGTCCGGGTCCGCCGCCAGGATCTCGCGCACGGCGGCCAGCCGGGCGCCCAGCGTCCGGCCGCCCGGCACCTCGCGCACGGTCACCAGGTCCGCCCCGAACGCGGCCATCCGCTCGACGCTGCCGCGGGGCGTGGTGGGCTCCACCACCAGCGTGCAGCGGTAGCCGCGTTCCGCGCACAGGCCGGCGAGCGCCACCCCGAGATTGCCGGAGGTCGACTCGACCACGCGCATGCCGGGCCGCAGTGCTCCGGACGCCTCCAGCGCGGCCAGCAGGGCCTCGGCCGTACGGGCCTTGATGGAGCCGAACCGGTTCTCCGACTCCAGTTTGAGCCAGACGCGCACGGTACGGTCGCCGAGCGCGATCCGCACGGGCCGCAGCGGGGTGTTGCCGATGCCGACCGAGCCGGCGGGCACCGCGAGCGCGGTGGGTTCCGTCATGGGTGCTCAGTCCTCGGTGCTCTGGGTGCGGGCCGCCGGCCGCTGCCGCACGGGTGGGACGGGGCGGTGCGGGCCGATGTCGGCGAGGTCGTAGCCCGACGGATAGCCGGGGTACGTGCGGGCGGTGGGCCGGGTCATCAGCCGGGTCATCAGCCGTGGCGCGAGCCGCTCGGCACGGGCGTGGCCGCGCAGCCCGGCGTGGTGCAGGGCGCGGGCCCAGCGCGGCGGGCGGGCCAGGCCGAGGGCGTCGAGCGCGGGGTCGTCCAGCCGGCACGGCAGGGTGGCGCAGACCAGGTCCCGGACCGGGCGCCGGTACCAGGAGGCGTAGAGGCCGATGATGGCCGTGCCCACGCGGTGGTTGCTCGGGGCCCGGTCGAAGCGCGCCCGCTCGTACTCCCGGTTGAACGCCTCGAACGTCGGATAGTCGGTGGGGATGTCTTGGATGTTCATCCGCTTGCCCACGTTGGCGAAGAAGTAGAACGCGGCCAGCCGCTCCGTCTCGCTGGTCGGGCGCCAGGCCCAGCGGTCGATCCAGCGCACCGGCTCGAACACGAACGTGGACAGGACGTAGAGCATGTCCTCGTTCGCGATGTCGAACCTGCGGTGCGCGTTGTTGATCTGCCGCAGCGCCTGGCGGCCGCGCGCGGAGTCGTATCCGCCGCGGACCAGCTCGCCGAGGAGGATGCGGGTGTCGTCGTAGCGCTTCTGTGCCCGCAGCGCGAACTCGCCCGAGCCGTCGAGGACTTCGGAGATGGCGGGCACGCAGCAGGTGCGCCAGATGGCGACTTCGAGGCCCCGGCCGTAGTCCCAGGGGAACTCGCGGTCGGAGGATATGCGGTGGATCTCCTCGTGGTCCGCCTTGGGATCGAGGGTTTCCAGGTGTCTGAGTGTCGCGAAGCGGTCTCGCATCCGTACCCCGTTCACGGTGGGAGGGCGGCTACAGCGGTGTGGACCCGGTGGCGCCGGCCACCTCGGGCCGGGTGGGGTCGAAGCGCAGCGTCTCGAAACGCCACTTGAGCTGGCCGGTGAGCCAGCTGCGCAGCCCGGCGACGTGCCGCTCCAGCCGGTCCGCAGGGAACAGGGCACGCTGCCCGGGCGTGAGTCCGTCCGCGAAGTGCGCGCTCAGCTCGGTGAACCGGTCGAAGCGGCCTTGGATCATCGCGCCCACCGCGTCGGCGGAGGTCTGCAGATCGGTGCCGTGCGCGTGCTGGTGGACCAGGACGAGATTGTGCGGGTCGCCCAGCAGCGCCTCCTTCTCGCAGGAGAAGAGGTCGTTGGTCCACAGGTCGGCGTCGGACAGGGCCGCGTTCATCTCGGCGAACTCCGGGAGCCGGTAGATCTCCTCGGGCACCTCGGCGTGCGTGGTGACCTCGATGAGGTCCAGGTAGGGCATCAGGGCCCGGCCGCGCCTGGCGATGTACTCGTCCAGCTCCGGCACCCGTCCGGTGAGCCGGTTCTCCGACTCCCAGGCGCAGGTCTCGAAGAAGTCCGCGACATGACCCGCGAGCCGGGTGCGCCAGGCCGGGGAGGTGAGGGGGACGGTCCGGCGCCACAGGTCCGCGTAGGCCGGCCGGAACACCTCGGTGACCGAGTGGGCGGGGGTGACGGACTCGTCCACCGAGCCGTCGGCGGTGAACCAGCCCAGCACCTCCGCGCACACCTCGCGCAGCCGCGCCGGGTCGGTGCCCAGCGAGGTCTCGTCGAACTGGTCGTCCAGCACCAGCATGGTGCTGATCCAGTCGGTGACCAGCTGGAGTTCGAAGGCCCCGGCGTGCGGATAGGCGCGGCCCATCAGCGTGCCGAGCAGGGAGCGTTCGTGGTGGCGGCGCGCCGCCTCGTCGGGTACCAGGCCGTAGCGGGCCACGAAGACGCGGGTGCCCGCTTCGGCGTCGTCGGCGTACGGGCTGAGTTCGGCAGGGAATTCCACATGGATGTGGGGCATGCGCAGGGGCACGTTGTCACCCGTCGTCGGTGGCGGAAGGCTGGTGGTGGGGGTGGGGGAAAGGCCGGGAAGGGAACGTCACGCGGGCAGCTGGAGGGACTTGACCTCCTGGAACTCCTGGATGCCGTGGCGTCCCAGCTCCCGGCCGTGCCCGGACTGCTTGTAACCGCCGAACGGCGCGGCGGCGTTGAACCTGGCCCCGTTGACGTCGACCTGGCCGGCCTGGAGGCGGCGGGCCACGGAGACGGCCCGCTCGACGTCGGCGGACCAGACGGTCGCCGCGAGGCCGTACGCGGACCGGTTGGCCAGCTCGACGCCGTCCGCGTCGTCGTCGTACGGCAGGACGGCGAGGACCGGGCCGAAGATCTCCTCCTGGGCCAGAGCGGAGGAGGGGGACACCTCGGTCCAGACGCTCGGGGCCACGAAGTGGCCGGCGGGTGACGGGCGGATCGCCGGGTCGGGCTCGGTCACCCGGCGCGCGCCGTCGGCGGCGGCGCGGGCCAGGTGACCGAGGACGCGCTCGCGCTGCCCGGCGGAGACCAGCGGACCCAGCCGGCAGGCCGGGTCCTGCGGATCGCCCGGCACGTAGCCGGCGACGACCGAGCGGGCCACGTCGAGCGCCTCGTCCAGCCGGTGGCGCGGGACGAGCAGCCGGGTGCGGGCGGAGCAGGTCTGGCCGGCGTTGTGCAGGGCGCTGTGCACGCCGTCCTCGACCGCGACGGCGAGGTCGGCGTCGGACAGCACGAGGGTGGCGGACTTGCCGCCCAGCTCCAGGCAGGTCCGCTTGACGGTGCCGGCCGCGGCCGCGCCGATCGCCCGGCCTGCCGCGAGCGAGCCGGTGAAGGACACCAGGTCGACACCGTCGTCGGCGGCCAGCGCCGCGCCCGCCGACGCGCCCCGGCCGGGCACGAGGTTGAAGACGCCGGGCGGCAGGCCGATGCCGTCGATCAGTTCGGTCAGCAGGTAGGCGGAGAGAGGGGCGAGTTCGCTCGGTTTGAACACCAGGGTGCAGCCGGCCGCGAGCGCCGCACCGATCTTGGCGACGGCCTGGTGCAGCGGGTAGTTCCAGGGCGTGATGGCGGCGACCACCCCGACCGGCTCCCGCACCACGAGAGAGTGCCCGATCCGCTCCTCCGCGTGCGCGGCGCCCAGCGCGTCGATGAACCCGTCGAGCACCTTCGGGGGCAGCCCGGCCTGGACGCGCCGGGAGAAGGTGATCGGCGACCCCATCTCGCGGGTGACCGTGCGGGCCAGCTCCTCGTGGTGCTTGGCCAGGGCGTCGCGCAGCGAGGACAGCGCCGCGATCCGTTCCGCCGGGCCGGTCGTGGACCAGCCGGGCAGGGCGGAGCGGGCCGCGTCGACCGCGTGCCGGACGTCCTCGTTGCCGCAGTCGGGCACCTCGCCGACGGTCTCGCCGGTCGCCGGGTTCTCGACGGCGATGGTCCCGGTGGAGCGCGGCGCGGTCCACCGGCCACCGAGATAGACCGACCGCAGGGGCAGTGAACTCATGGTGTGAAAGTCCCTTTCGGCGGCTGACCATGGGGGGAATTCCGGAAGTGATTGCGGTCCACTCTAGGGACGGTTCCGGTGGGTCGACTTGATGAATTCTGTACGGGAAAACTGCCGCCCATAAAGGGTGGTGACGGGCCGGGGAAAAGTGATTAAAGTGCGGTGCTCGAAATGCCGTGACGCCGAAAAGACCCGGGAGATGGCCACCCGTGACGCCCGCACCCTCCGTACACGCCGTGCCCCCCGCCGAGCGCTGGCTGCGCCGGTTCCGTCCGGTGGCCGGCCCCCGGCTGCGGCTGGTCTGCCTGCCGCACGCGGGCGGCACCGCGGGCGCCTTCCACGGCTGGGCGGCGGCGCTGCCCGGCGACGTGGAACTGGTCGCGGTGCAGTACCCGGGCCGGCAGGACCGGTTCGCCGAGCCCTGCCTGCGGGACATGGGCGAGCTGGCCGACACCCTCGCGGGCGCCCTGCTGCCGCTGTTCGACGTGCCGGTCGCGCTGTTCGGGCACAGCATGGGAGCGGCCCTCGCCTACGAGGTCACGCTGCGGCTGGAGACCCTCCACCGGGCCCTGCCGAGCCGGTTGTTCGTCTCGGGCCAGACCTCGCCGACCCGCCCGCGGCGCGACCGTGACCTCCACCTCGGGGACGACGACGCGCTGCTGGCCGGCCTGCGGGAACTGGGCGGCATGGACGAGGCGGTGCTCGCCGACCCGGAGCTGCTGCCCCTGCTGCTGCCCTCCTTCCGCGCCGACCTGCGGCTGATCGAGACCTACCGGCCGCGCCTGACGGCGCCGGTACGGGCCCCGGTGACGGCCTGCGTCGGCGACGCGGACCCCGAGGTACCCGTCGCGGACGCCGCCGCGTGGGCCGACCTGGCGGCCACCGAATTCGACGTCCGGGTCTTTCCCGGCGGGCACTTCTATCTCGTGGACAGGGAGGCGGAGGTCGTCGCGGATATCGCCGGACGGCTCGCCGCCGTGCGCTGAGTCATTTCTTCCGGACGGACGGTGTCCGGACCATCGCCCGAGGAGTCTGGTGAATTGTGTCAGAGGAGTCTTTCCGGTGCGGGATGACGAAAGGGGCGCCGTCGGGCATGGCCGCGACTGAATCCCCGGCCACCCTGCTGGTGGACCGGCCGGCCCCCGGGATCGTGGTCGCCACGCTGAACCGGCCGGCCCGCCGCAACGCCCTCGACGAGGACCTGTTCGCGCGGCTCACCGCGCTCTGCGCCGACCTGCGCGCGGACCCGACGGCGCGCGTGCTCGTGCTGACCGGGGCGGGCGGCACCTTCTGCGCCGGGTACGACATCGGCGAGGTGGACCGGATCGCCGGCCTGCCGCCCCTGGAACTGCTCGCCCTGCTGCACCGCCAGGCGGCGGCGGTCACCGGGCTGCGGGAGCTGCCGCAGACGGTGATCGCCGCGGTCGACGGCACCGCGATCGGCGCCGGGCTCTCGCTCGCGCTCGCCGCCGACATCCGGCTGGCGGACCCGGCGGCCCGGTTCCGGGCCGCCTTCGTCAAGATGGGACTGTCCGGCGGCGACATGGGCGCCTCCTGGCTGCTGCCGAGGATCACCGGCCTGGGCTTCGCCTCCGAGATGATGCTGACCGGCCGCTTCGTGGAGGCGCCCGAGGCCGTCGAACGGGGGCTGGCCAACCGGGTCACCGAGCCCGGCGGAGTACGGCGAGCAGCCCTGGACCTGGCCGCGGAGATCGCGGTCAACAGCCCCGTCTCGCTCTGCCTCACCAAGCAGGTGCTGCAGAGCAACACCGACGCCCCCTCGCTGGCGGTCGCCCTGGAACGGGAGGCGCCCGCACAAGTCGTCGCCGCCCGCTCGCCGGACGTCCGCGAGGCGGTGGCCGCGTTCCGCTCCCGCCGGCCGCCCCGCTTCGACGGCGCTGCCGCGGCGCGGGACCACGTCAACCCAGCGGGCGACCTGGCGCCGCTGCAACGGAAGGACGCACCATGACCCGACTCGACACCCCACCCGCCACCGCCGCCACCGGCGCGTGGCGGCCCGGGATCGTCCGCCCGGCCGACCTCGGCGTGGCCGCGAGCCCCGAAGGACTGCGCCAGTTCCTGGCCGGCGCCGACATCGCCGGACTCCTGGCGGCCGAACGCGCCGTCTTCTTCCGCGGGTTCGGCGTCGGCACCGACAGCTACGACGCGGTGGCCGACCTGCTGCTGCCCGAGCGGCTGGCGTACGTCCACGGCAACTCGCCGCGCACCAAGGTCGGCCGCAACCTCTACACGTCGACCGAGTACCCGGCCGAGTACGACATCTCCATGCACAACGAGATGTCGTACGCCCACGCATGGCCCGCCAGGATCCTCTTCTACTGCGAGGTGGCGCCCGAGACCGGCGGGTCCACCCCCCTGGTCGACGGCCGGCTCTGGCTGGACTCCCTCGACCCCGAGGTGCGCGACGCCTTCGCCGGCGGTGTCCGCTACACCCAGAACCTGCACGACGGCGTGGGCTTCGGCAAGAGCTGGCAGGCCACCTTCGAGACCGAGGACCGCGCCGCGGTCGAGACCTTCCTGGCGGGAGCCGGGGCCGAGTGGAGCTGGCGGCCGGACGGCACGCTGCGGGTGACCCAGCTGCGCCGGGCGACCCTGGAACACCCGGTCACCGGCACCGAGGTGTGGTTCAACCAGGCCGACCAGTGGCACATCGCGGGCCTCGGCGAGGACGCGGCCGCGCTCGCCGCGATCATGCCCGAGGACGAGCTGCCGCAGAACGCCTCCTTCGCGGACGGGAGCCCCATTCCGGCCGCGTACATCACGCACATCCAGGAGACCGGCATGCGCACGGCGGTGGACGTGCCCTGGGAGGCCGGCGACCTGCTGCTCGTGGACAACGTCGCGGTGGCGCACGGCCGCCGGGCGTTCACCGGGGCGCGCCGGATCCTGGTGGCCATGTCGTAGCCGCGGCACGCCATCCGGGGAAGCCCGCCGGTCGGTGCGACCGGCGGGCTTCGTCATGCGGCCGGGGCGAGCTACGCGCCGCGCAGCGGCGAGCGCTCCGCCGCGACCCGCTCCAGCTCCACCACCGCGTCCGCGACGCTCGGCAGGGCCAGCATCCGGCGCTGCGCACCCCGCGCCCGCCGGGCGAACTCCGGGTCCTGGAGCACCTGTTCGCAGCCCTTGGCGATCTCGGCGGCGTCGACGTCCCGGATCCGGGTGCCCAGGCCCAGCTCCTCCACCCGGTCCGCGTTCTGCGGCTGGTCGCCGAAGACGGGCAGCACCGCCATCGGCACCCCGGCCCCGACACACTCGCGGATGCTGTTGTACCCGCCGTGCGTGAGCATCAGCTGCGCGCACTGCAACAGCAGCGGCTGGGCGAACGACTCGACCAGGTGGACGTTGCCGGCGACGCGCTCCTGCTCCACCGGGACGCCGCCGGTCGCGACCACCGCGACGCAGTCGACCCGCGACAGGCCGGCGACCATGGCGTTCAGCAGCGTGGTCGGGTTGTACTTCGCCCACCGGTCCAGCGGGATGTTGTGGTCCTGTGGGCGCAGGTCCTTGAACTGGGGGAGCGCGGTGCCGATCGCGGCCACCACCAGCGGCTTGTCCGTGGGCAGCCGGGCCACCCACCCGGGCAGGCGCTCGTCCCGGTCGACCGTGGCGGGCTGCCGGTAGGCGAAGGTGTGCGGTGTCGGGTTGGCGATGAAGCTGTGGTCGGCGGGCATGCAGTCGAGCCGCCCGTAGCGGAAGATCGCGTGCGGGTCGTCGGTGGTGGGCAGCCCCACCTCCGCGCGCCGTTCGTTCAGCGGCGCCAGGACGAGGGCCGGGTCGAACACGTTGCCGCTGCCGGAGGGCACCGGCAGGTGCGGCACGCCCAGCTCCTCGCCGACGAACGACGCCGCGAACTCCGTGCCGTCGCGCAGGATCAGCGCGGGCCCGAAGTCACGGGCGACCGGCAGCAGCGCCCGGAAGGTGTCGGCGAGCTTGGGGCCGACCCGGGACGAGGAGCCGGGGGCGGGCAGGGCGCCGAGGACCGAGACCGGCTCGTGCGCGAACACATGGGTCAGCTCCGGCGGTACGACGACGAGCACCTCGTGGCCGGCCTCCGCGCAGGCCCGGGCCAGCGGAAGCATGGCGCGTGCGTGCGAGGGCTTGCCGGTGACGGTGCACAGGATGCGCATGACGGTTCTTCCTCCGATGCGGGGGTGGGGACGTGACTGTGGGGGGGCGGGGTGTGGGGGTGGGGCATACCGGTACCGCGGGGGAGCGGGCCCCGGCCGGTCAGCTGGTGCGGTGGACGGCCTGCCGGGCCATGGCGCACAGCTGCGCCGACCAGTCGGGGGCGAGGGCCCGCCGGGCGACCTCCTCGGCACTGCGCAGCCGCTCGGCGATGACCGACTCGACGGTGTCACGGAAGCCGTTCGCCAGCAGCAGGTCGTGCAGGCGCTCCGGGTCGGTGCCCGCCAGGTCGTCGCCGACCAGGGCGGCGATCTCCGCGTCGTCGCGCAGCGCGTACGACATCAGCAGCGTCATCTTGTGCTGCCGGAAGTCGAGTCGCGCCGGCTTGCCGGTCAGCTCGGGGCTGCCGAAGGCGTCCAGCAGGTCGTCGCGCAGCTGGAACGCCTCGCCGACGGCCAGCCCGTACTCCTCGAACGGGCCCAGCAGCTCGCCGGCTCCGGCGAGTTCGGCGCCCATCGCCAGCGGACGGTAGACGGTGTAGCGGCCCGACTTGAACAGCGCGATCCAGCGGGCGAGTTCCGGATCGGGCACGAACCGGGCGGCGGCCCGCACGTCCAGGAACTGACCGACCATCAGCTCTGTGCACAGCTCGCCCCAGACCCGGCGGGCCCGGGGCGGGCAGTCGGCGAGCAGCCGTTCCGCGTAGACCAGGGCCAGGTCGCCGGCGAGGACGGCGACGCCCTCGCCGTACCGGCGGGCCTCGCCCCGCCAGCCGCGCTCCCGGTGCAGCGCGGAGTGCGCCCGGTGCGCGGTCGGCTCGCCCCGGCGCAGCCCCGAGTCGTCCATGACGTCGTCGTGCAGCAGCGCGAAGGTGTGCAGCAGCTCCAGGGCCGCCGCCACGTCCACGACGGCGCCGTCGTCCGGATCGCCGCCGCCCGCCAGATATCCGGCGACGCAGAAGGCCGGGCGCAGTCGCTTGCCGCCGCTGCCCACCATGCGGGCCACGCAGTCGATCAGTTCCGTGGAATCCGGGTTGCGCTCCGCCCAGACGCGGCGCTCCTCGGCAAGGAATTCCTGAATGCGCCGCTCCACTCGGGCCAAGAGGAAATCGAGGCTGTCGCGGGCCGTGTCACCGGTGATTCGACGGCTCGTCGGAAGGGCTGTGGACATGGTTGATCTCCTGTTGCCGGGCCGACCTCAACCTGCCCTTTCTCGCACACCCAAGCCGCTCTGGAAAGGGGCAGCTTGACGTATAGCCACTGTCCAGGCCGGTGTGCCGGGGGCGGGCTAATCTCCTCGGAGCGCGCGGGCCCCGTCCGCCGAACCGCATTCTTTTCCGTGTCTTGTGCGAGCAGGAATTCCCCTCCCGCGCAACCGTAGGTGAATGGCGAGGAATTATGGATCTGTCTCTGTCCTTTACCGACGGCGAGCAGCTGCTTCCGCTGACGGGCGCACAGGCAGGGGTGTGGTTCGCACAGGCCGTCGAGCCCGACAGCCCGATCTTCCGGGCGGCCGAGTACCTGGAGATCCACGGCCCCGTGGACCCCGGGCTGTTCGAGCGGGCACTGCGCCGGATGACCGCCGAGGCCGACGCCCTGCACATCACCTTCGTGGACACCGAGGACGGCCCGCGCCAGCGCATCGGCGCCGAACCGGACTGGCGGCTGCGGATCGTGGACGTGTCCGGCGAGTCCGACCCGCGGCGCGCGGCCGAGGAGTGGATGCGGCGGGACCTGCGTCGGCGCATCGACCTGACCGGCACCGAGCTGTTCACCTACGCGCTCTTCCGCGTCGCCCGGGACCGCTGGTTCTGGTACCACGCCTACCACCACATCCTGCTGGACGGGGTGGGCGCCGCCCTGCTGGTCCGCCGGGTCGCGGACCTCTACTCCGCGCTCGTCGCCGGCACCGAGCCCGAGCCCGGCCCGTTCGCCTCCGTGCGCACCCTGCTCGCCGAGGACGCCGCCTACCGCGCCTCCGAGGAATTCACCGCCGACCGCGCCTTCTGGCAGGCGCGGTTCGCCGACCAGCCGGAACCGATCGCCCTGTCGGCCCGCCCCCTCGTGCCCTCCGCCGACTTCGTGCGTCGCAGCGCGCACCTTCCCGCGGACGTCCAGGACGCGCTGGTGCGGGCGGCGGAGCGGGCCGGCACCGCGCGCTCCCGGATCGTCATCGCCGCCACCGTCGCCTATCTGCACCGCATGACCGGCTGCACCGACGTGGTGCTCGGACTGCCGGTGACCGCGCGGCCGGGCCCGCAGTCGCGCCGCGCCCCGGGCATGGCCGCCAACGTGGTGCCGCTGCGCGTGGCCGTGGACGACGCCACCACCGTCGCCGAACTGCTGGAGCGCACCCGCGTCGCCCTGCGCGGCGTCTCGGCCCACCAGCGCTACCGCGGCGAGGACCTGCGCCGCGACCTGGGCCTGCCCAACGACCACCGCCGGTTCTTCGGGCCGCTGATCAACGTCGTGCCCTTCGACTACGACCTGCGCTTCGCGGGCAGCCGGGCGGACGCCCACAACATGTCGCTGCGGCTCATCGAGGACCTGGCCATCTCGGTCTACGACCGCGGCAACGGCACCCCCGTCCGGGTCGACTTCGACATCCACCCCGAGCTGTACGGCGCCGCCGAACTCGCGGCGCACCAGGACCGCTACGTGGCCTTCATCGGCCGGCTGGCCGAGGCGCTCGCCGAACCCGGCACGCCCCTCGGCAGGCTCGGCCTGCTCGGCGCGGACGAACTCGCGGACGTCCTCGCGCCGTCCGCCCCCGCGGCGGCCGGGCCCGCGCCCACCCTGGCCGGTCTCTTCGAGCGGCAGGTCCGCAGGACGCCCGACGCCCCCGCCGTCCGGTACGAGGACACGGTCCTCGACTACGCCGAGCTGAACCGGCGCGCCAACCGGCTCGCCCGGCTCCTCGTCGCCCGCGGCGTCGGCCCCGAGGACCGGGTCGCCCTGCTGCTGCCCCGCTCGGCCGAGTTCGTCGTCGCGCTGCTGGCCGTGGTGAAGGCGGGCGCCGCCTACGTGCCCGTCGACCCGGACTACCCCGCGGCCCGGATCGCCTACATCCTCGGCGACGCGCACCCCGTCTGCGTGCTCACCGACGCCACCACCGCCGACGCGGCCCGCGAGGCGGATTCGACCACCCTCGCGCTGGACGACCCGGCCGTCCTGGACGAACTGGCCGCCGCCGCGGACACCGACCCGGCCGACGAGGACCGCACCGCCGCGCTGACCGCCGGGCACCCCGCCTACGTCATCTACACCTCGGGCTCCACGGGCCGCCCCAAGGGCGTCCTCGTCACCCACACCGGCATCCCCGCCCTCGCCCGGGCGTTCATCGAACGCCTGGGCGTGGGACCGGGCAGCAGGGTGCTCCAGTTCGCGTCCATGGGCTTCGACGCGATGGTGCCCGAGCTGTGCATGGGCCTGCTCGCCGGCGCCACTTTCGTCCTGGCACCGCGCGAGCGGCTGCTGCCCGGCGACCCGCTGGCCGCGTTCACCCGCGAGGCCGGCATCACCCATGCCATCCTGCCGCCGTCCTCGCTCGCCGTGCTGAACCCCGAGGGCGACCTGCCGCCCGGCATGACCATCCTGGTGGCCGGCGAGGCCAGCTCCGGGGAACTGGTGGCCCGCTGGGCGCCCGGCCGGGTCCTGGTCAACGGCTACGGACCCACCGAGACCACCGTGTGCGCCACGATGAGCGAGGCGCTCGACGGCACCCGCACACCCCCCATCGGCGACCCTTTCGCCGAGACCCGGGTCTATGTGCTCGACAGCGCCCTGCTGCCCGTGCCGCCCGGCGTCACCGGCGAGCTGTACGTCGCCGGGCCGAGCCTCGCCCGCGGCTATCTGGGCCGCGCCGCGCTGACCGGCGAGCGGTTCGTCGCCAACCCCTTCGGGCGGCCCGGCGAGCGCATGTACCGCACC
The DNA here is from genome assembly GCF_013423905.1 of Streptomyces sp. NEAU-sy36. NCBI lineage: Bacteria > Bacillati > Actinomycetota > Actinomycetes > Kitasatosporales > Streptomycetaceae > Streptomyces > Streptomyces sp. NEAU-sy36. Next base: position 5,107,784 of record NZ_CP058977.1, on the reverse strand, counting down.
GGCGACCTGGTCCGCCGGCTCCCCGACCGCACCCTGGAGTTCGTGGGCCGCGCCGACGACCAGGTCAAGATCCGCGGCTACCGCGTCGAGCCCGGCGAGACGGAGGCCGCCCTGCTGCGACTGCCGGCCGTCGGCCAGGCCGCGGTGACGGTGCGCCGCGACGCCACCGGGGCGCCCGCCCTGGCCGGCTACGTCGTCCCCGCCGAGCCCGGCGACGGCCTGGACGTCGACGCGGTACGCGACGCCCTGACCGAGGCGCTGCCCGGCTATCTCGTGCCCGCCACCCTGACCGTCCTCGCCGCGATCCCGCTCACGCCCAACGGCAAGGTCGACCACCGGGCGCTGCCCGACCCCGGCGCCCCCGGGGCCCGCTCCCGCAGGGCCCCGGCCACCCCGCGCGAGCAGGCGCTGTGCGCGCTGTTCGCGGACGCGCTCGGTCTCGCGGACGTCGGCACCGACGACGACTTCTTCATGCTCGGCGGCCACTCCCTGACGGCCGCCCGGCTGGCCCGGCGCATCAGCGCCGAACTCGGCGTCGACTGCGGCGTGGAGACCGTCTTCGCCGCCCCCTCGGTCCGCCGGCTCGCCGACCGCCTGGGCGCCCCCGCGGCCGGCCGGCCCGCGCTGGCCCCCGTCCCGCGCACCGGCGACCTCGAACTCTCCCACGCCCAGCAGCGGTTGTGGTTCCTGGACCAGCTCGAAGGACCCAGCGCCGCCTACAACATCCCGCTCGTCCTCAGCCTCGACGGCCAACTCGTCCAGCACGCCCTGGAGTCCGCCCTCGGCGACCTCACCGCACGGCACGAGATCCTGCGCACCGTCTACCGCCAGAGCGACGGCGTGGCCGCGCAGCACATACTGCCCGCCACCGGCACCGTGCCGGCCCCCGTGCGGGCGGTGACCGAAACCACCCTCCCCGGCGAGCTGTCCGCCGCCATCGCCCGCCCCTTCGACCTCGCCGCCGAAGCCCCGCTGCGCGCCACCCTGTTCGCCCTCGCCCCCGAGCGCCACGTCCTGCTGCTCCTGCTGCACCACATCGCCGCCGACGCCGGATCGCTCGGCCCGCTGCTGCGCGACCTCACGGCCGCCTACGACGCCCGCCGCGCCGGAACCGCGCCCCAACTGCCGCCGCTCGCGGTGCAGTACGCCGACTACGCCGCCTGGCAGCGCCGGGCGCTGGGCGACGAGAACGATCCGGACAGCCCGGCCGCCCGCCAGATCGCCTACTGGACCGAGCGGCTGGCCGGCCTGCCCGACCACCTGGAACTGCCCGCCGACCGCACCCGCACGGCCCACTCGGCACCCGCCGCGGACCTCGTCACCCTGGACCTCGACGCGGCCACCCACCGCCGGCTCGGCGAGCTGGCCCGCGCCGGCGGCACCAGCACCTTCATGGTCGTCCAGACCGTGGTGGCGGCCCTGCTGACCCGGCTCGGCGCCGGCACCGACATCCCCCTCGGCACCCCCGTCACCGGCCGCCCCGACGACGCCCTGGACGACCTCGTCGGCTTCTTCACCAACACCCTGGTGCTGCGCACCGACACCTCGGGCGACCCCACCTTCCGCGAGCTGCTCGCCCGCGTCCGTGCGGGCAACCTCGGCGCCTACGCCCACCAGGAGCTGCCCTTCGAGCGGCTGGTCGAGGTGCTCAACCCGGCCCGCTCGACGTCCCGGCACCCGCTGTTCCAGGTCATGATCGCGATGGACAGCTCGCAGCGCGCCCTGCCCGCCGCCGACGGCCTCACCCTCGGCCTGCTCGACGTGCCCACCGGGACCGCCAAGTTCGACCTGTCCTTCAACATCCGCGAGCACCGCACCCCGGCCGGCGACGAGGACGGCGTCCTCGTCGCCCTGGAGTACCGCACCGACCTGTTCGAGCGCGGCACCGCGCAGGCGTTCCTGGCCCGCTTCGCCCGGCTCGCCGAGACCGCCGCGAACGCCCCCGGCACCCGGATCGGCAGCGCCCCGCTGCTTGCCGCCGACGAGACGCACCGGCTGCTGGTCGAGTGGAACGACACCGCCGCCCCCGAGTCCCTGACCGACGTCGTGGCCCGCGTCCGCGAGGTCGCCGCCGAACGTCCCGACGCGGTGGCCGTCACCGACGACCACGGGGACCTCACCTACCGGGACCTGGTGGACCGCGTCGACCGGCTGGCCGCCCGGCTGCGCGCCCGCGGCGCCGGACCGGACGCGGTGGTCGCCGTACTGGCCGAGCGCGGCGCCGCCGCCGTCACCGGCTTCCTCGGCATCCAGGCGGCCGGCGCCGCCTACCTCCCGCTCGACACCCGGGCCCCCGTGGAGCGCTCGGCCGCTCTGCTCGCCGACGCGCACGCCGGCTGGCTGCTGGCCGGCCCCGGCCAGGAAGCGGCGGCGGACCGGATCGTCGCCGCGGGCGGCGCGCACGCCGAGGCACTGCCCGTGCACGACCCCGACGACCCCGCCGCGCCCGCCACGCCCCGCACCCCGGACGCGGCCCGCCTCGCCTACGTCATCTTCACCTCCGGCTCCACCGGCCGCCCCAAGGGCGCGATGGTGCACCACCGGGGCATGAACAACCACCTGCTCGCCAAGGTCGCCGACCTCGGTCTGACCGCCGCCGACACGGTCGTCCTGAACGCCCCCCTGACCTTCGACGTCTCGGTCTGGCAGATGATCGCCCCGCTGCTCACCGGCGGTCGCGTCCGCGCCGTGGGACAGCTGCTCGCCGCCGACCCCCAGGGCCTGTTCCGGCTGGTGGCCCACGAACGGGTCGGCGTCCTGGAAGTCGTGCCGTCCCTGCTGCGCGCGGCGCTGGACACCTGGGACGAGGGCGCCGAGGTGCCCGAGCTGCCCGCCCTGCGGTGGCTGGTCGTCACCGGCGAGGAACTGCCGACGGAACTGTGCCGGCGCTGGTTCGCGCGCTTCCCCGGCATCGCCATGATGAACGCGTACGGCCCCACCGAGTGCTCCGACGACGTCACCCACGCCGTCATCACACCGGACGACCTGGACGAGGACCGGATCACCGCCCCGATCGGCCGGGCCGTCCGCAACACCCGGCTGTACGTCCTCGGCGACGAACTCGCGCCGGTGCCGCCCGGCACCGCGGGCGACCTGTACGTGGCGGGCGCCGGCGTCGGCCGCGGCTACCTGGGCGACCCCGGCCGCACGGCGGCCGCGTTCGTGCCCGACCCGTTCGCCGCCGACGGCGGCCTCATGTACCGCACCGGGGACCGGGTCCGCCACCGCCCGGACGGACAGCTGGAGTTCATCGGCCGCCGCGACGCCCAGGTGAAGATCCGCGGCCAGCGCATCGAACTGGGCGAGGTCGAGGCCCACCTGCGCGCCCACCCCGGGGTCAGCGACGCCGTGGCCGCCGTGGTCCCCGGGCCCGGCGGACACCACCAGCTCGTCGGCTACCTCGCCGGCACCGACGACGTCCGCGGCGTCCGCGAGGCGCTGGCCGCCGCGCTGCCGGAACACCTGGTCCCCGCCGTGCTCGTGCCGCTGCCCGCGCTGCCGCTCACCCCGAACGGCAAGATCGACCGCAAGGCCCTGCCCGTCCCGGACCTCGCGCCCACGGACAGCCGCGCGCCCCGCACCCCCGAGGAGGAACTGCTCTGCGGCGTCTTCGCGGAGCTGCTGGGCCTCGACCGGGTCGGCGCCGACGACGACTTCTTCATGCTGGGCGGCCACTCCCTGCTGGCCACCCGGGTCGTGGCCCGCGTCCGCGCCGTCCTCGCCGTGGACCTGGAGGTGGCCGCCCTGTTCGAGACGCCCACCGTCGCGGGCCTGGCCGCCCGGCTCACCGCCGCGGGGCCCGCCCGGAGCCTGACCGCACGCCGGGAGCGGCCCGAGGTGCTGCCGCTGTCGTACGCCCAGCGCGGCCTGTGGTTCCTCAACCGGATGGACCCGGCCGACGGCACCTACAACATCCCGCTGGTGCTGCGGCTCTCCGGCCCCCTCGACATCCCCGCGCTCGAGACGGCGCTGGCCCGGGTGGCGGAGCGGCACGAGATCCTGCGCACCGTCTTCCCCGAGGCCGACGGCGTGCCCCGGCAGGTCGTCCGCGACCCCGGCGCGGCTCGCCCCGCACTGGACGTGGTGGACGCCGCCGGCCGGGACACGGACGCGCTGATCGCCGAGGCGGCCGGGCGCGGCTTCGACCTCACCCGCCAGACACCGCTGCGCGCCCGGCTGCTGGTGCTCGACCCGCGGACCCACGTCCTGGTCGTCGTCGTCCACCACATCGCCAGCGACGGCTGGTCCACCGCGCCGCTGGCCCGCGACCTCAGCCAGGCGTACGCCGCGGCCCTCGACGGCCGGGCACCCGACTGGACACCGCTGCCGGTGCAGTACGCCGACCACGCCCTGTGGCAGCGCGAGCGGCTCGGCGAGGAGACCGACCCGGAGAGTCTGATATCACGTCAGGTCGCCTACTGGAAGCGGACCTTGGCCGGGCTCCCCGAGGAGCTGACGCTGCCCGCGGACCGGCCGCGGCCCGCGCTGCCCAGCGGCCGGGGGGGACTCGTGCCCTTCGCCCTCGGGCCCGAGACCCACGACGCGCTGCTGCGCCTTGCCCGCGCCCACGGGGCGACCACCTTCATGGTGCTGCACGCCGCCCTCGCGGCCCTGCTGACCCGGCTCGGCGCCGGCACCGACCTCCCCATCGGCGGCTCCGTGGTGGGCCGCACCGACGAATCCCTGGACGACCTGGTCGGGTTCTTCGTCAACTCGCTCGTCCTGCGCACCGACACCGGTGGCGACCCGACCTTCGGCGAACTCCTGGCCCGCACCCGCGCCACCGACATCGCCGCCTTCGCCCACCAGGACCTGCCGTTCGAACGACTGGTGGAGGCGGTCAACCCGCGCCGCTCGCTGGGCCGCCACCCGCTGTTCCAGATCAAGCTGGTCCTGCAGAACCTGGACCGCCCGCTGCCCGACTTCCCCGGGCTGCGCGCCGAGGTCGCCCAACTCGACCCGGACATGGCCAAGTTCGACCTGCTGTTCAGCGTCGCCGAACGCTACGACGAACAGGGCAGGCCCCAGGGCGTCGAGGCGGCGGCCGGCTACTCGGCCGACCTGTTCGACCGCTCCACCGTGGAGGCCCTCGCCACCCGCTTCGTCCGGCTCCTCGAATCCGCCCTCGCCCACCCCGACCGGCCGATCAGCCGCCTCGCCGTGCTGGACGGCACCGAACGCCACGACCTGCTGGTCACCCGCAACGACACCGGGCACGTCACCCCCGACGCCACCCTCGCCCAGCTCTTCGAGGCCCAGGCCGCCCGCACCCCCCACGCCCCGGCCCTCGTCCACGGCCCGGTCGAGCTCGACTACGCGCGGCTCAACGCCCGCGCCAACCGGCTCGCCCACCTGCTGCTGGCGCGCGGCGCCGACCCCGCCACCCTGGTCGCGCTCGCGCTGCCCCGGTCCGCGACGGCCGTCGAGGCGATGCTCGCCGTCGGCAAGTGCGGCGCGGCCTACCTCCCGCTGGACCCCGAGCACCCCGGCGAACGCGTCGGCCAGCTCCTGGCGGACGCGCGCCCCGGACTGCTGCTGACCACCGCCGAAGCCCTGCGCGCGGCCCCGCACCTGGCCGACCAGCCGGCCCGGCTGCTGGTCCTCGACGACCCCGAGGTGACCGCCGAACTGGCCGCCCGCCCGGACACCGACCCCGGCGACACCGACCGCGGCGCGCCCGTCGGGCCGGGCGACGCCGCCTACGTCGTCTACACCTCCGGCTCCACCGGCACCCCCAAGGGCGTCGTCGTGGACCAACGCGCCCTCGTGGACTACGTGGTGCGCTGCGCCGCCGAGTACCCCGGCCTCGCCGGACGCACCCTGCTGCACTCGCCGCTCTCCTTCGACCTCGGCCTGACCACCCTCTACGGAACCCTGCTGGCCGGCGGCTGCCTGTACGTCGCCGACCTGGACGAACACCTGGACGTGCCCGGCGGACTGACCTTCCTCAAGGTCACCCCCAGCCACCTGCCCCTCCTGGACACCCTGCCCGACGCCTGCGCGCCGGACGCCGAGCTGATGACCGGCGGCGAGGCCCTGCGCGCCGAGCAGCTCACCGCCTGGCGCGCCCGGCACCCGCGGGCCACCGTGGTCAACCACTACGGCCCCACCGAGGCCACCGTCGGCGTCCTCGACCACCGGGTCGCGCCCGGCACCGCGCCGGCGGCCGGACCCGTCCCGCTCGGCCGCCCCATGTGGAACACCCGGGTGTACGTCCTGGACGTGGCCCTCCAGCCGGTGCCCGACGGCGTCGTGGGCGAGCTGTACCTCGCCGGCACCGGCCTCGCCCGCGGCTACCTCGGACGGCCCGGCGCAACCGCCGAGCGCTTCGTGGCCGACCCCTACGGACCGCCCGGCACCCGGATGTACCGCACCGGCGACCGCGTCCGCTGGAACTCCGCCGGGGTCCTGGAGTACGTGGGCCGCGTCGACCACCAGGTCAAGGTGCGCGGCTTCCGGATCGAACTCGGCGAGGTGGAGGCCGCCCTGCTGACCGCGCCGGGCGTCCGCCAGGCGCTGGCCCTGGTCCGCGAGGACCGGCGCGACGACAAGCGGCTCACCGCCTACGTCGTCCCCGCCCCCGGCGAGGGCGTCGCGGCCGACGAGGTGCGCGCCCACGTGGCGCGGACGCTGCCGGAGTACCTGACCCCCACCGCCGTGGTCGTCCTGGACGAACTCCCGCTGACGGCCAACGGCAAGGTCGACCGCGCCGCCCTGCCCGCCCCGGAGACCCCCGCGAGCGCCGCGCCGGCCCGGGCCGCCCGCACCCCGGAGGAGGAGATCCTCTGCGGGCTGTTCGCCGATGTCCTCGGTGTCGAACGGGTGGGCGTGGACGACGACTTCTTCGAGCTGGGCGGCCACTCGCTGCTCGCGATGCGCCTGCTCAGCCGGATCGCCGGCACCCTGGGCGCCCGGGTGGGCGTCAAGGCGCTCTTCGACGCCCCGACGGTCGCCGGCGTCGCCGCCCGGCTCGCCACCGCCGGCGACGACCGCCCCGCGCTGGTCCCGGCCGAGCGCGGCGAGCGCGTCCCGCTGTCCTACGCCCAGACCCGGCTGTGGTTCCTCAACCGGCTCGAAGGCCCCAACGCCACCTACAACATCCCGCTCGTGCTGCGCCTGACCGGCGACCTCGACCGGGCCGCGCTGAGCGCCGCGCTGCGCGACGTCGCGGACCGCCACGAGAGCCTGCGCACCGTCTTCCCCGAGACCGGCGGCGTGGCCGGCCAGCACGTCCTCGGCCCGGTCGAGGGCGCCCCCGCCCTGGAGGAGAGCGAGGTCGCCGCCGACGCGCTGGAGGCCGCCGTCAGCGAGACCGTGCTGCGCGGCTTCGACCTGACCTGCCAGCCCCCGCTGCGGGCCCGGCTGCTCACCCCGGCCGGCACCGCCGGCGAGGCCGTCCTGGTCCTGGTGATGCACCACATCGCCGCCGACGGCTGGTCGCTCGGCCCGCTGCTGCGCGACCTGTCCGAGGCGTACGCGGCCCGCCGCGGCGGCACCGCGCCCGACTGGCGGCCGCTGCCCGTCCAGTACGCCGACTACACCCTGTGGCAGCGCACGGTCATGGGCGACGAGAACGACCCGGACAGTCGGCTGACCGAGCAGCTCGACCACTGGAAGGCGGCCCTGGACGGGCTGCCCGAGGAACTGGACCTGCCCGCCGACCGGCCGCGGCCCGAGGTGGCCACATACCGCGGCGACCATGTGCCGCTGAAGCTGAGCGCGCGGGCGCACGCCGGTCTCGCCGCGCTGGCCAGGGCCAACGGCGTCAGCGTCTTCATGGTGCTGCAGGCCGGACTCGCCGCCCTGCTGACCCGGCTCGGCGCCGGCACCGACGTCCCGATCGGCACCCCGATCGCGGGCCGCACCGACGCCGCCCTGGACGACCTCGTCGGGTTCTTCGTCAACACCCTGGTGCTGCGCACCGACACCTCGGGCGACCCCACCTTCCGGGAACTGCTCGCCCGGGTGCGGGAGACGGACCTGGCCGCCTACACCCACCAGGAGCTGCCCTTCGAGCGGCTGGTGGAGGAGCTGAACCCGGTGCGCTCGCTCGCCCGGCACCCGCTCTTCCAGATCATGCTCATCCTGCACAACACCGACCGCCCCGAGATCGAGCTGCCCGGACTGCGGGCGAGCGCCGAGGGCGCGGACGCCCCCGTCGCCAAGTTCGACCTCTCCGTCAGCCTGTGGGAGCGGCACACCGAGGCCGGCGCGGCGGACGGGATACTCGGACAACTGGAGTACGCCGTCGACCTGTTCGACCGGTCCACCGCCGAGGCCGTCGCGGCCCGCCTGGAACGCCTGCTGACGGCCGCCGCGACCGACGCGGACCTCCCGATCAGCCGGCTCCCCGTGCTGTCCGGTACGGAACTGGACGAACTCCTGGTGACCCGCAACGACACGGCCGTGGCACGCCCGGAGGCATCGCTGCCCGAACTGTTCCGGCACCGGGCGGCCCGCACCCCCGACGCCGTCGCCCTGGTGAGCGGCACGGTGGAACTGACCTACGCCGAACTGGACGAGCGCTCCGACCGGCTCGCGCTGGCCTTGCTCGACCGGGGCGTACGCCCCGAGGACCGGGTGGCCCTGCTGCTCGCCGACCGCGCCCACCACGTGCCGGCGACCCTCGCCGTCGCCAAGGCCGGAGCCGTCTACGTACCGCTGGACACCCGCAGCCCCGAGGCCCGCACGCGGCGCGTCCTGGAGGACACCGGCACCGTCGTCGTCCTCGCCGACCGCACCACCGCCGGGCGGGTGCCGCAGGGACCGGCCGCCGTCGTCCTCGTGGACGGGGAACCGGCCGGACCCGCCGAGCGGCCGGACCACACCTGGACGCTCCCGCACCCCGACCAGCTGGCGTACATCATGTACACCTCCGGCTCCACGGGCGAGCCCAAGGGGGTCGCGGTCACCCACCGCGGCGTCGCCGGCCTGGTCCGCGACGGCTACTGGGGCCACGGCCCCGACGACCGGGTGCTGATGCACTCGCCGCCCTCCTTCGACGCCTCGACGTACGAGCTGTGGGGCCCGCTGCTCGGCGGCGCGCGGATCGTCGCCTCGAACGCCGACGCCACCGACATCGCCGCCCTGGCCGCCACCATGACCCGGCACCGGGTCACCGTCGGCCTGTTCAGCGAGGGCGTCTTCCGGCTGCTCGCCGAGAACCACCCGGAGGCCTTCCGTGAGCTGCGGGACGTCTACGTGGGCGGCGACACCGCCTCCGCGGCCGCGGTCCGCAAGGTCCTGGAGCAGGCCCCCGGCCTGCGGCTGACCAACAGCTACGGCCCCACCGAGACGACGCTGTGCGCGGTCCACCACGCCATCGGCGCGGGCGACGTCGCCCGCAACTCCTTCCCGATCGGCCGGCCGATGGACAACACCCGCGTCTACGTCCTGGACGAGCGCATGCGGCCGGTCCCGGACGGGGTCACCGGCGAGCTGTACATCGCGGGCGAGGGACTGGCCCGCGGCTACCACGGCCGGCCCGCGACGACCGCGGAACGCTTCGTCGCCGACCCCTTCGGACCCGCGGCCTCCCGGATGTACCGCACCGGAGACCGGGCCCGGTGGCGCGCGGACGGCACGCTGGAGTTCGCCGGGCGCGCCGACACCCAGGTGAAGGTGCGCGGCTTCCGGATCGAGCTGGGCGAGGTCGAGTCCGCGGTCGCGGCCCACCCGGACACCGCCCAGACCGTGGTCGTGGTGCGCGAGGACCGGCCGGGGGACCGCCGCCTGGTCGCCTACGTCGTGCCCGTGCCCGGCGCCGGGGCCGACCCCGAGGCGCTGCGCGCCCACGTCGCCGAACGCCTGCCCGACTACATGGTCCCCGCCGCCTTCGTCCCGCTCGACGCGCTGCCGCTGACCGGCACCGGGAAGCTGGACCGCCGGGCGCTGCCCGCTCCCGACTACGCGGGCGGCGGCGGCCGAGCCCCGCGCAACGAGCGGGAACAGCTGCTCTGCGCGCTCTTCGCCGATCTGCTCGGAGTGGCCGACGTCGCCATCGACGACAACTTCTTCGCCATGGGCGGCGACAGCATCGTCTCCATCCAGCTGGTCAGCCGGGCCCGCCAGGCGGGTCTGAGACTGACCCCCCGCGACGTCTTCCAGTGCCAGACCGTCGAGGCCCTCGCCGTCGTGGCGAGCGCCGCCGACGCGGACGGCGACACCGCCCCGGACGACGGCACCGGCACGGTCACGGCCACCCCGATCATGGAGTGGCTGCGCGGACTCGGCGGCCCCGTCGAGGGCTTCAACCAGTCAGTCGCCCTGCGCACCCCGCCGGGCCTGGGCGAGGCGGCGCTGCTCACCGCCGTGCAGGCGGTCCTCGACGGCCACGACCTGCTGCGGGCCCGCCTCGACCGGACCGGCCCCGGCGCGTGGCGGCTGCACGTCCCGCCGGCCGGCAAGGCCGTCGCCGCCGACGCCGTACGCCGGGTCGACATCACCGACGTACCGGACGGCGCCCTCACGGACCTGCTGACCGAGCAGGCCGAGACGGCCCGGCGCGAACTGGCTCCGGACGACGGGGTGATGCTCCGCGTGGTGTGGTGCGACGCGGGCGCCGACCGCCCGGGCCGGCTGCTGGTCCTCGCGCACCACCTCGTCGTCGACGGCGTGTCCTGGCGGGTCCTGGTGCCCGACCTGATGAACGGCTGGGCCGCCGCCGAGGCGGGCCGCCCGGTCACCCTCGAACCGGTCCGCACCTCCTTCCGCACCTGGGCCGACCGGCTGGCCGCCCGGGCGGTCACCGCCGCCGTCGAGGCCGAACTCCCGCTGTGGGAGCGGATGACCGCCGAGGCCGACGCGCCGCTCGGCACCCGCCCGCTCGACCCCGCCGTGGACACCCGGGCCACCGTCCGGCGGCACACGGCCACCCTGCCGGCCGGGCGCACGGACGAACTGCTGACCACCGTGCCCGCCGCCACCGGGGCCGGACCCGACGAGATCCTGCTCACCGCGTTCGCGCTCGCCGTCGCCGAGTGGCGGCGCACCCGCGGGCGCGGCGCGGGCGGCGGCGGACCGGTCCTGCTGAACCTGGAGGGCCACGGCCGCGGCGGCGGCGGCGACGCCGAACTCTCCCGCACGGTCGGCTGGTTCACCGCCATGCACCCGCTGCGCCTGGACCCGGGCGTCAAGTGGCACGAGATCCGCGACGGCGCGCCGGCCGCCGGCACCGCGCTGCGCCGCGTCCAGGACCAGCTGCGCGCGATTCCCGGCAAGGGCGCCGGCTACGGCCTGCTGCGCCACCTCAACCCCGCCACCTCCGGCATCCTCGCCGCCGGGGCGCAACCGCAGATCGGCTTCAACTACCTGGGCCGCGTCCGCGCCGGGACCGGCGACCCCGCCGAATGGGGAGCCGCACCCGAGGACGTCCGGATCGCCCCGGCCGACCCCCGGCTGCCGTTCGCGCACTGCCTGGAGGTCAACGCGGTCACCCACGACCGGCCCGGCGGACCGGAGCTGAGCGTGACCTGGACCTGGCCCGGAGACCTCTTCGAGGAGCCCGACATCGGGGCGCTGACCGGCCTGTGGTTCGAGGCCCTGGACGCCCTCGCGCGGTACGCCGCCGCGCACCGCGCCGCCCCGGGCGGCGCCGAGGACCCGACGACATCCGATCTCTTCCTGGTGGACCTCGGCCAGGACGAGATCGACGAGCTCGCAGCCGACCTGGAGGACCTGACGTGACACGAAACGGGCGACCGGCGCCGAAGCCGTCCGGACTCGAGGGCGTCCTGCCCCTGTCCCCCTTGCAGGAAGGCCTGTTCTTCCACTCCCTCCTCGACGACGGGGAAGGCCCCGACGTCTACGCCGTGCAGCTCGCCGTCGACCTCGAAGGACCACTCGACGCCGAACGCCTCAGGGAGGCCATGGCCGGCCTGCTGCGGCGGCACGCCAACCTCCGGGCCGGCTTCCGGTCCGTGCGCTCCGGCAAGCCGGTGCAGTTCGTCCCCCGGCACACCGAGCTGCCCTGGCGCGAGGCCGACCTGACGGCCCTCGCCCCCGCCGACCGCGAGGCCGAACTGACCCGGCTCGCCGACCGGGAGCGCGCCGAACGCTTCGACCCGGCCCAGCCGCCGCTGATCCGGGGCCTGCTGATCCGCCGCGAACCGGACCTGCACAGGCTGGTCGTCACCAACCACCACATCCTGCTCGACGGCTGGTCCATGCCGGTCCTGCTGCGCGAACTGTTCACCGCGTACGAGCACGGCGAGGGCGCGCTCGCGCCCATCACGCCGTACCGCGACTACCTCCGGTGGCTGGCCGCGCAGGACCGTGACGCCTCCCGGGACGCCTGGCGGCGCGCGCTGTCCGGCGTCGCGGAGGCCACCCGGCTCGCCCCGGCCGACGCGCGGCCCGCGGCCCTGCTGCCGGAGCGGATCGAGCGGCTGCTCCCGGCCGAGCTGGGCGACGGCCTCGCCGAGCTGGCCGCGGCCGGATCGGTGACCCTGAACACGGTCACCCAGCTCGCCTGGGCGGTCGTCCTCGGCCGGCTGACCGGGCGCGACGACGTGGTCTTCGGGACGACCGTCTCCGGCCGCCCGGCCGATGTGCCCGGGATCGAGACCATGGTCGGCCTGTTCATCAACACCGTGCCCGTGCGCGTCGTCCTCGACGTCGAGGAGCCCTGGTCCAAGGCGCTCGCCCGGGTGCAGAACGAGCAGTCCGACCTGGGCCCGCACCAGCACCTCGGCCTCGCGGAGATCCAGTCGGCCGCGGGCCTCGGCGAACTCTTCGACACCACCGTCCTCGTGGAGAACTACCCGGTGGGCCCGTCCGCCGCCGGTGCCCGCTCCGCCTCCGGGCTGCGCCTGACCGGCGCCAGGGGACGGGACGCCACCCACTACCCGCTGACCCTGGTCGTCTCCCGTACGGCGGCCGGTGTGCACGCGCGCCTCGACTACCGCCCGGACCTGTTCGACCGCGCGGCGGCGGAACGCGTCCTGAACCGCTGGGAGCGGGTGCTGCGCACCGCCGTCCTCGACCCGGACCGGCCGGTGGGCGCCATCGACGTACTGGAGGACGCCGAGCGCGAGCGGCTGCTCGACGGATGGAACGCGACGGCCGCCGAGGTGCCGGCGGGCCCGCTGCCGGCCTGGTTCGCGCAGCGGGCGGCGGCGACCCCCGACGCCACGGCCGTGGTCTGCGGGGCCGAGTCGCTGTCCTACGCGCGGCTCTGGGCGCGCGCGGCCGGGGTGGCGAACGAGCTGACCGGGCGCGGCGTGGACCGCGGCTCGGTGGTCGCGCTGGCGGTGCCGCGCTCGGCGGACGCCGTGGTGGCCATGCTCGGCGTGACGCTCGCGGGCGGCGCCTTCCTGCCGGTGGACCTCGACTTCCCGGCCGACCGGATCGCCCACATCCTGTCCGACGCGGCCCCGGCGGTCGTGCTGGCGACGCGTGCGGGCGCCGACGCGCTCCCTCCGGACCTCGCCGCGCCGGTGGCCCTCCTCGACGACATGGGGCCGGCCACCGGACTGTCGGCCGTGCGCGAGATGACGCCCGGCGACCTCGCCTACGTCCTGTACACCTCCGGCTCCACGGGCCGCCCCAAGGGCGTGATGGTGCCGCACGGCGCGCTGCGCAACTTCCTGTGGTCGATGGGCTCGCAGATCGCCCTGGCCGAGGGCGACCGGTGGCTGGCCGTGACGACGTTCGGGTTCGACATCTCCCTGCTGGAGGTGTTCCTGCCGCTGGTGTCGGGGGCCACGGTGGTCGTCGCCGACCGCGACGCGGTGCGCGACCCGGCCCGGCTGGGCCGGCTGATCCGCGCGCAGGGCGTCTCGGTCCTCCAGGCCACGCCCGGACTGTGGCGCGCGCTCCTGGAGGCCGACCCGGCCGCGGCCGAGGGCCTGCGGATCCTGGTCGGCGGCGAGGCGCTGGACGGCGCCCTCGCGTCCGCACTGGCCGGCGCGGGCGCGGCGGTGTGGAACATGTACGGCCCGACGGAGACCACCATCTGGTCCACCAGCGCCCTGCTGGCGGGCGACGGACGCGCGCCGATCGGCGCCCCGATCGCCAACACGCGGGTGTATGTGCTGGACGGCCGGTTGCGGTTGGTGCCGCCGGGTGTGGCGGGGGAGTTGTACGTGGCGGGTGAGGGGTTGGCGCGGGGTTATCTGGGTCGGTCGGGTCTGACGGCGCAGCGGTTCGTGGCGGATCCGTTCGGGGTGGCTGGTGCGCGGATGTATCGCACGGGTGATCTGGTGCGCTGGTCGGATGCGGGTGTGCTGGAGTTCGTGGGGCGTGTGGACGACCAGGTGAAGGTGCGGGGGTACCGGGTCGAGTTGGGTGAGGTGGAGTCGGCGTTGGCGGGCGTGCCGGGTGTGGTGCGTGCGGTGGCGGCGGTGCGTGAGGAGGGTGCGGGGGATCGTCGGCTGGTCGGTTATGTGGTGCCGGACGCGGGTGTGGTGCTGGATGTGAAGGCGGTCCGGGCGCTGGTGGCGAAGGTGCTGCCGGAGTACATGGTGCCGTCGGCCGTCGTGGTGCTGGAGTCGGTGCCGTTGACGCCGAACGGGAAGACCGACCGCGCGGCCCTGCCCGCACCGGTCTCCGTGGAGAGCGAGCGGCGCGCGCCGCGGACGGCGCAGGAGGACCTCCTGTGCGCCCTGTTCGCCGAGGTGCTGGGCGTTTCCCGGGTCGGGATCGACGACAACTTCTTCGAGCTGGGCGGCCACTCCCTGCTGGCGACGCGGCTGGTCTCGCGGGTGCGCTCCGTGCTCGGCGTGGAGCTGCCGATCCGCGCGCTGTTCGAGACGCCGGCCGTGGCGGGCCTGGCCCGCCGTCTGGACGGCGGCACCGCCGCGCGCACCGCGCTGGTGCCGCGACCGCGCCCGGGGACCGTGCCGCTGTCCTTCGCGCAGCGCCGCCAGTGGTTCGTCAACCAGCTCGACACGACGAGCCCGCTCTACAACATCTCCCTGGCACTGCGGCTGGACGGCGAGCTGGACGTGGCCGCGCTGGAGGCGGCGCTCGGCGACGTGGTGTCCCGCCACGAAAGCCTGCGCACCGTCTTCCCCGCCGGTGACGGCGAGCCCCGCCAGGACGTGCACGCGCCCCGGCCGGTCGCCCTCGCCCGGGCCACCGCGGCGGACGGGACCGGCGTCGCCGACTGGATCGCCGGCACCGTGCGCCGCGGCTTCGACCTGACCGAGGAGATCCCGCTGCGCGCGGCCCTGCTCACCGTGGGGGAGCGGGAACACGTGCTGGTGCTGGTGCTGCACCACATCGCGGGTGACGCCTGGTCCCTGCGGCCGCTGGCCGCGGACCTCGCGGCGGCCTACACCGCGCGCCGCGAGGGCGGGGCGCCGCACTGGGCTCCGCTGCCGGTGCAGTACGCCGACTACGCGCTGTGGCAGCGCGAACTGCTGGGCGACGAGAACGACCCGGACAGCGAGATGTCCCGCCAACTCGCCCACTGGACCAATGTGCTGGCCGGACTGCCGGAGGAGCTGGCGCTGCCCGCCGACCGGCCGCGCCCGGACGCCGCCTCGCACCGGGGCGAGCGCATCCGCTTCGAGATCGACGCCGGACTGCACCGGCGGCTGCTCGCCGTCGCCCGGGAGTCCGGCACCAGCCTCTTCATGGTCCTCCAGGCGGCGCTGGCCACCCTGCTGACCCGGCTGGGCGCGGGCACCGACATCCCGATCGGCACCCCCGTCGCGGGCCGCACCGACGACGCGACGGAGGAACTGGTCGGCTTCTTCGTCAACGATCTGGTGCTGCGCACCGACACCTCGGGCAACCCCACCTTCCGGGAACTGCTGGGCCGGGTCCGCGAGACCGACCTGGCTGCCTACGCCCACCAGGACGTACCGTTCGAGCGCATCGTGGAGGCCGTCAACCCGCCCCGCTCGCTCGGCCGCCATCCGCTCTTCCAGGTCATGCTGTCGCTTCAGAACACCCCTCGGCCCGTCCTGGACCTGCCCGGACTGACGGCCCGCGCCGAGCCCGGCGGCGCCGGAGTGTCCCGGTTCGACCTCTCCCTCGGCCTCAACGAGCGCCTCGCCGCCGACGGTTCGCCGGCCGGCCTGGACGCCCTGGCCGAGTTCGCCACGGACCTCTTCGAGAGGACGACCGTCCAGTCCATGGTGGACCGGTTCGTCACGGTGCTGCGGGCCGTGACGGCGGACGCCGACCGCCGGGTGGCCGACCTGGAGATCCTCACCCCGGCCGAGCGCGAGCGGATGCTGTCCGCCTGGCACGGCACGGCGCGTGAGCTTCCGGCGCTGCTGGTGCCGGCGATGATCGAGGCGCAGGTGAGACGCGCCCCGGACGCGCCCGCCGTGTCCGACGGCGACGCGACGCTGTCGTACCGGGAACTGAACGAGCGCGCCAACCGGCTGGCCCGGCTGCTGGCCGCCCGGGGCATCGGCCCCGAGACGATCGTGGCCGTCGCCGTGCCGCGCTCCCCGGAGCTTGTCGTCGCGGTCCTCGCGGCGCTGAAGTCCGGCGCGGCCTATCTGCCCGTCGACACCGCGTACCCCGCCGACCGCATCGCCCACATGCTGGCCGACGCCGCGCCGGCCCTGGTCCTCGTCACCGCCGGGAGCGCCGTGCCGCAGGACCTCGGGCACCTCGTGCTCGCCCTGGACGACGCCGCCACGCTGGCGGAACTCGCCCGGCACGACCACACCGACCCGGCCGACTCCGACCGCACCGCCGCGCTGCTGCCCGAGCACCCCGCCTATGTGATCCACACCTCGGGATCCACCGGCACCCCGAAGGGCGTCGTCGTACGCCACGCCGGCCTCGCCGACTACGTCGCGGGCGCCGCCGAGGACTACCAGGGCGTGCGCGGCGAGGTCCCGCTGCACTCCTCGGTCTCCTTCGACACCACCGTGACCTCGCTGCACGTGCCGCTCACCGTGGGCGGCCACCTGCGGCTGACCGACTTCCCGCCCACCGGCGCCGGCCGGCGCTTCGACCTGCTCAAGGTCACCCCCAGCCACCTCGGCATGCCGGCGGACGGCACCACGGCCGGGGAACTGCTCGTCGCGGGCGAGGCCCTCACCTCGTCCGCCGTCGAGCCCTGGCGCCACCCGGACACCACGCTGTTCAACGTCTACGGCCCCACCGAGACCACGGTGAGCGCCGTCCAGCACCGTGTCGGACCCGGCGAGGAGCTGCCGCACGGAGCCGTCCCCATCGGCCGGCCGCTGCGCAACACGCGGGTGTATGTGCTGGACGGCCGGTTGCGGTTGGTGCCGCCGGGTGTGGCGGGGGAGTTGTACGTGGCGGGTGAGGGGTTGGCGCGGGGTTATCTGGGTCGGTCGGGTCTGACGGCGCAGCGGTTCGTGGCGGATCCGTTCGGGGTGGCTGGTGCGCGGATGTATCGCACGGGTGATCTGGTGCGCTGGTCGGATGCGGGTGTGCTGGAGTTCGTGGGGCGTGTGGACGACCAGGTGAAGGTGCGGGGGTACCGGGTCGAGTTGGGTGAGGTGGAGTCGGCGTTGGCGGGCGTGCCGGGTGTGGTGCGTGCGGTGGCGGCGGTGCGTGAGGAGGGTGCGGGGGATCGTCGGCTGGTCGGTTATGTGGTGCCGGACGCGGGTGTGGTGCTGGATGTGAAGGCGGTCCGGGCGCGGGTGGCGAAGGTGCTGCCGGAGTACATGGTGCCGTCGGCCGTCGTGGTGCTGGAGTCGGTGCCGTTGACGCCGAACGGGAAGACCGACCGCGCGGCCCTGCCCGCACCGCGGTACACCGCGCCCCCGCGCGGCCGCGAACCCCTCACCCCCCAGGAGGCCGTCCTGTGCGCCCTGTTCGCGCAGGTTCTGGGCGTTTCCCGGGTCGGGGTCGACGACAACTTCTTCGAGCTGGGCGGCCACTCGCTGCTCGCGACCCGGTTGCTCAGCCGGGTCCGCTCGGTGCTCTCCGCCGAACTCGGCATCCGCGCCCTGTTCGAGAACCCCACCGTCGCCGGACTCGCCGAGCGCCTCGGCCGGGCCGGGACCGCCCGCCGCGCACCGGTCCCCGCCGTCCGGCCCGAGGCGGTCCCGCTGTCCTTCGCGCAGCGCCGCCTGTGGTTCATCAACCAACTGGACGCGGCCAGCCCGCTCTACAACATCCCCATGGTCCTGCGGCTGGACGGCGAGCTGGACGTGGCCGCGCTGGAGGCGGCGCTCGGCGACGTGGTGTCCCGCCACGAAAGCCTGCGCACCGTCTTCCCCGCCGGTGACGGCGAGCCCCGCCAGGACGTGCGCGCACCCCGGCCGGTCACCCTGACCCGGGCCACCGCGGCGGACGAGGCACGGGCCCGGGCGTGGATCGCCGAGTTCACCGGCCGCGGCTTCGACCTGACCGAGGAGACCCCGCTGCGGGCCGCGCTCCTGACGACCGGAGACGACGAGCACGTGCTGGTCCTCGTGCTGCACCACATCGCGGGTGACGCCTGGTCCCTGCGGCCGCTGGCCGCGGACCTCGCGGCGGCCTACACCGCGCGCCGCGAGGGCGGGGCGCCGCACTGGGCTCCGCTGCCGGTGCAGTACGCCGACTACGCGCTGTGGCAGCGCGAACTGCTGGGCGACGAGAACGACCCCGACAGCGAGATATCCCGCCAACTCGCCCACTGGACCGACGTGCTGGCCGGACTGCCGGAGGAGCTGGCGCTGCCCGCCGACCGGCCGAGACCGCTGACCGGCCCCCAGCGCGGGGCCAAGCACCGCTTCTCCTTCGACGCGGACCTGCACCGCCGGCTGCTGGACCTCGCCACCGCCACCGGCAGCAGCCTGTTCATGGTGGTCCAGGCCGGTCTCGCCGCCGTCCTCACCCGGCTCGGCGCCGGCACCGACGTCCCGATCGGCGCCCCCGTCGCGGGCCGCACCGACGACGCCCTGGACGACATGGTCGGCTTCTTCCTCAACACCCTGGTGCTGCGCACCGACACCTCGGGCGATCCCACGTTCCGGGAACTGCTGGCGCGGGCACGGGAGACCGACCTGGCGGCCTACGCCAACCAGGAACTCCCGTTCGAGCGGCTGGTCGAGGCGCTCAACCCGGAGCGGTCGCTGACCCGCCACCCGCTCTTCCAGGTGGCCCTGACCGTGCAGAACACCGCCGCCGCCCCGTTCGAGCTGCCCGGTCTGTCGGTGCGGGCCGAGGAGAGCGACGCCGGCTGGGCGAAGTTCGACCTCTCCCTGGCACTGGGGGAGCGGCAGGACGGCGAGGGCCTCGACGGCATCGCCGAGTACGCCGCGGACCTCTTCGACCACCGGACCGTGGAGGCGATCGTCGACCGCCTGGAGCGGCTGCTGCGGCAGGCGGTCGCCGAACCCGACCGGCGGATCGGCGCCTTCGAGATCCTGGCCGCCGCCGAGCGGGACACCCTCCTGCGCGAGTGGAACGCCACGGCCGTCCCGGTCCCGGTGACCACACTGGTCCAGCCCTTCGAGGAGCAGGCCGCACGAACTCCGGGGGCCACCGCGCTGGTCCTCGGCGACCAGGCGATGACGTACGCGCAGCTGAACGCCCGCGCCAACCGGCTCGCCCACCACCTCGTCGACCGAGGAGTGGGCCCGGGCACCGCCGTCGCGGTCGCGCTGCCCCGCTCGCCGGACCTGGTGGTCGCCCTGCTCGCCGTCCTCAAGGCCGGCGGGGCCTACCTGCCGCTCGACTCGGACTACCCGGCGAACCGGCTCGCCCACATGCTGCGGGACGCGGCACCCGGCTGCGTCCTCACCGACCACGGCCGGCCGGCGGGCACCGACGCGCCCACCGTCGAACTCGACACCCTGGACCTGACCCCCTGGTCCCCGCTGGACCCGCCCCGCTCGGCGACCGCGCGCGACGCGGCCTACATCATCTACACCTCCGGCTCGACCGGCCTGCCCAAGGGCGTCGTCGTCCCCCACGAGGCGATCGACAACCGGCTGCGCTGGATGCAGCACACCTACCCGATCGGCCCCGGCGACCGGGTGCTCCAGAAGACCCCGTTCAGCTTCGACGTCTCCGTCTGGGAGTTCTTCTGGACGCTGCGGGAGGGTGCCACGCTGGTGCTGGCCGAGCCCGGCGGCCACCGGGACCCGGTCTACCTGGCCCGGCTGATCCACGAGGCGCGCGTCACCGTCTGCCACTTCGTGCCGTCGATGCTGGACATCTTCCTCACCGAGTCGCCCGCGGCGGACCGGCCGACCCCCCTGAAGTACGTCTTCTGCAGCGGGGAGGCGCTGTCCCGGGAGACCGCCGGCCGGTTCCACCGCGCCCTGCCCGGCGCCGCGCTGCACAACCTGTACGGGCCGACCGAGGCCGCCGTCGACGTCACCCACCACGCCTGTGCACCGGACGCGACCGGTCCCGTCCCCATCGGCAGGCCCGTGTGGAACACCCGCGCCCACGTCCTGGACGCCGGGCTGCGGCCCTGCCCGGCCGGCGTCGCCGGCGAGCTGTACCTCTCCGGCGTCCAGCTGGCCACCGGCTACCTGGGACGCGCGCCCCTCACCGCCGCCCGCTTCGTCGCCGACCCGTACGGCCCCGCGGGCAGCCGCATGTACCGCACCGGCGACCTGGCGCGCTGGAACGGCGCGGGCGAGCTGGAGTACCTGGGCCGGGCCGACGACCAGGTGAAGCTGCGCGGCTTCCGCATCGAACTGGGCGAGGTCGAGGCGGCGCTGGCCCAGGCGCCCGATATCGCCCGCGCGGTGGCGACCGTACGGGAGGACACCCCCGGCCACCACCGGCTGGTCGGCTACGTCGTCCCGGTGCCGGGAGAGACCGTGGACCCCCGGGCGGTGCGCCGCCGGCTGGCCGAGGCGCTGCCCGACTACATGGTGCCCTCCGCGGTGGTCGTCCTGGACGCCCTGCCCCTGACCCCCAGCGGCAAGACCGACCGCAAGGCGCTGCCCGCCCCCGGCCTCGCCCCGCGCGTGCGCCGCGAGCCGCGCACGGCACGGGAAGCCGTGCTGTGCCAGTTGTTCGCCGAGGTCCTCGGAGTGGACGCGGCCGGGCCCGACGACAGCTTCTTCGAACTCGGCGGGCACTCGCTGCTGGCCACCCGGCTGGTCTCCCGGGTACGCGCCGCCCTGGGCGCCGAACTCCCGCTCCGGGCGCTGTTCGAGACCCCGACCGTCGCCCAGCTGGCCGCGCGCCTCGACGGCGGTCACACGCCCGCCCCGGTGGCGCTGACCGCCCGGGAACGGCCGGCCGAGATCCCGCTGTCCTTCGCGCAACGCCGGCTGTGGGCCCTGGACCAGCTGGGAGTGGCGGCGGGGACGTACAACATCCCGCTGGTCGGCAGGCTCCGCGGCGCCCTCGACGTGCGCGCGCTCCAGGCCGCGCTCCAGGACCTCGTGGCCCGCCACGAGAGCCTGCGCACCGTCTTCCCCGCCACGGACGGCCGCCCCCGCCAGTCGGTCCTCGACCCGGCCGACGCGCGGATCCGCCTGCACGTCACCCCGTGCGCCGAGGACGGGATCGAGCGGGCCGTGGCCGAGGCCACCCGCACCGCCTTCGCGCTGGACACCGAACCGCCGCTGCACGCACGGCTGCTGACGGTCGCTCCGGACGACCACGTGCTCGTCCTGGTGCTGCACCACATCGCGGGCGACGCCTGGTCGATGCGGCCCCTCGTGCGGGACCTGTCGGCGGCCTACACCGCCCGCAGCGCGGGCACGGCCCCGCAGTGGACCCCGCTGCCCGTCCAGTACGCCGACTACACCCTCTGGCAGCGCGAGGTGCTCGGCGACGAGTCCGACCCGGACAGCACCCTCTCCCGGCAGCTCGACCACTGGCGCACCACCCTGGCCGGCCTGCCCGACCGGCTCGCCCTGCCCACGGACCGCCCGCGGGCGCCGGAGACCGGACAGCGGGGCGGCCGGGTGCCGTTCACGCTGGACACCGAGACGCACCGCGGTCTGCTCGCCCTGGCCCGCGCCGGCGGCACCACCGTCTTCATGGTGCTGCACGCGGCCCTGGCCGCCCTGCTGACCCGGCTGGGCGCCGGCACCGACATCCCGGTCGGCACCCCGGTCGCCGGGCGCCGCGACGAGGCCCTGGACGACCTGGTGGGCTTCTTCGTCAACATGCTCGTGCTGCGCACCGACACCTCCGGCGACCCCACCGTCCGCGAACTGCTGGAGCGCGTCCGGGAGACCGACCTCGACGCCTACGCCCACCAGGACGTCCCCTTCGAGCGCGTCGTGGACGCGGTCAGCCGGCACCGCTCGGCCGACCACCACCCGCTGTTCCAGGTGATGCTGTCCCTCGACAACGTCACCCGGGCCGACGTACGGCTGCCCGGCCTGTCCGGCGCCGAGGTGACCGAGCCCGCCGCGGACGGCTCCGGCCACGCCAAGTACGACCTTTCGCTGCTGCTCGCCGAACGGTTCGCCCCGGACGGCACCCCGGCCGGGATCACCGCGACGGCGGCCTACGCCACCGGGCTGTTCGACCGGGAGACCGTGGAGTCGATGGCCGGCGGGTTCGTCGCGGTGCTGCGGGCCATGATCGCCGACCCGGACCGGCGGATCGGGGAACTGGACGTCCCGGACACCGGCGACCGCGCGCGGCCGGAGCCCGTGGCCGGCGAGCTGCCCGTGCCCGGCGAGCGGAGCGAACCCGCGCCACGGCCGGCCGAGGAGCGGGACCGGACGGCCGAGGCGACGCTGTGCCGGATCGTCGCCGAGGTGCTCGGGCTCGGCGCGGCCGAGGTCGCCGCCGACGCCAACTTCTTCGACCTGGGCGGCGACAGCATCAACGCCATCCAGGTGTCCAGCCGCGCCCGCCAGGCCGGTCTGCCGCTCACCCCCCGCGACATCTTCCGCCACCAGACGGTCGCGGAGCTGGCCTCGGCGGTCCGGCCGCAGGAGCCCGCGCCCGCAGCCGTGCCGGAGGACGGCGTGGGAGCCGTCCCCGGCACCCCGGTGCTGCGCTGGCTGCACCAACTGGGCGGTCCCTACGAGGGGTTCAACCAGTCGGTGCTGCTGCGCGTGCCCGGCGGCCTCGGCCTGGAGACCCTGACCGGTGCCGTCCAGTCCGTACTGGACCACCACGACGTGCTGCGCTCCCGGCTGACCGGCGCCGACCTGGGGCTGCCCTGGAACCTGGAGACCGGCCCGCGCGGCAGCGTGGCCGCGGCCGACCGCGTCACCCGCGTCCGGCTCGCGGAGGGACCCGAGGACACGGTCCGGGAGTTCGTCGCCGAGCACGGCGAGGCGGCCAGACGCCGCCTCGACCCGCGAAACGGCGTGATGCTCCAGGTCGTCTGGTTCGACGCCGGAGCGGAGGAACAGGGACTCCTGCTGCTCGTCTGCCACCACCTCGTGGTGGACGGCGTGTCCTGGCGGATTTTGCTGCCCGACCTGGTCGGCGCCTGGCAGGCGCTGCGCGCGGGCCGCGAGCCGGCCCCCGCGCCGGTCGGCACCTCCTTCCGCCGCTGGGCCCAGGCCCTCGTCATGGAGGCGCAGAACCCCGTCCGCATCGCCGAACTGCCGCTCTGGCGCGCCCAGACCCAGCAGGCCGACCCGCCGCTCGGCGCCCGCCCGCTCGACCCGGAGGCCGACACCTGGGCGACCGCGGAGCACCTGACCGCGACGCTCCCGGCGGACCTGACCACCGCCCTGCTCACCGCCGTCCCCGCCCGCCACCGCGCGGGGATCAACGACGTGCTGCTCACCGGCCTGGCCCTGGCCGCCGCCCGGTGGCGCGAGCGCCGGTCCCAGGACGGCCCGGGGGCGCTCCTGGTCGAACTGGAGGGGCACGGCCGGGAGGAGTTCGACCCGACCGTCGACCTGTCCCGGACCGTCGGCTGGTTCACCACCCGCTTCCCGGTACGGCTCGACCCCGGACCGGTCGACCTGGACGACGCGTTCGGCGGGGGCGCCGCGACCGCCGTCGCCCTCGGCCGGATCAAGGAGCAGCTGCGCGCCCTGCCCGACAACGGCCTCGGCTACGGCCTGCTGCGCCACCTCAACGCCGACACGGCCGTCGCGCTGGCCGGCCGGGCCACCCCGCAGATCTGCTTCAACTACCTGGGCCGGGTGGGCGCGGGCGCAGGCGAACTCGGCACCGACGACACCGGTTCGGGCTGGTCGAGCGCCGCGGGGCTGCGGGTCCCGCTGCTGCCCACCGACCCCGGCATGCCCTTCGGGCACAGCCTGGAGATGAACGCGGTCACCCGGGAACAGGCCGACGGACCACGCCTGCACGTGACGTACTCCTGGCCCGGCGGCCTCCTCGACCGCGGCGCCGTGCGGGAACTCGCGGACCTGTGGTTCGAGGCGCTGCGCGCCCTGGCCGGCCCCGGCGACGGCGGTCCGGGCACCGCGCTCACACCGGGCGACCTGCCGTCGTCGGGGCTGACCCAGCCCGAGATCGACGAACTGGCGGCGAGCGAGCAGGGCCTGGAGGACGCGTACGCGCTGACCCCGCTCCAGGAAGGACTGTTCTTCCACGCGCTGCAAGCCGGCGCCGGGACCGACGTGTACACCGTCCAGACCGTCCTCGACCTGGAGGGCCCGCTGGACGCCGAGGCCCTGCGCGGCGCCGGCCAGGCCCTGCTGGAGCGCCACCCCAACCTGCGGGCCGGCTTCCACCACCGGGGCGCCGGACAGACGGTCCAGATCGTCCCGCGCGCCGTGCGGCTGCCGTGGGAGGAGGCCGACCTGTCCGCACTGCCCGACGGTGCCCGGCAGGAGCGCCTGACCGCGCTCACCGAGGCGGCCCGGCTGCGGCGCTTCGACCTGGACCGGCCCCCGCTGGTCCGGTTCCTGCTGCTGCGCCTGGGCGGGCAGCGGCACCGGCTCGTCGTCACCCAGCACCACATCCTGCTCGACGGCTGGTCCATGCCGCTCTTCCTGCGCGAACTGGTGACCCTGTACGAGAACGGCGGCGACACCTCGGCGCTGCCCGCCCCCGCCCCGTTCCGCTCCTACGTCTCCTGGCTGGCCGAGCAGGACCGCGAGGCGAGCGAGACGGTCTGGCGGGAGGCGCTCGCCGGGGTGACGGAACCCACCCTGCTGGCCCCGGGCCGGGCGCCGGCCGCGCCGGCCCTGCCGGAACAGACCGTGCGGGAGCTGCCGCCCGGCCTCACCACGGCACTGCGGCGGCACGCGGGACGCGCCGGAGTCACCCTGAACACCGTGCTCCAGACCGCCTGGGCACTGGTGCTGGGCCGGCACCTCGGCCGCGACGACGTCCTGTTCGGGACCACCGTCTCCGGGCGGCCCCCGGAGCTGCCGGGCGCCGAGCACATGATCGGCCTGTTCATCAACACCCTGCCGGTGCGGGTGCGGCTCGACCCCGCGCAGGGCTGGCGCGCCGCCCTCGCCCGCGTCCAGGACGAACAGGCCGCCCTCCAGGGTCACCAGCACCTGGGCCTGGCGGACCTCCAGCGGATCGCCGGCCACCGCACGCTGTTCGACACGGCCTTCGTGTACGAGAACTACCCGCTGCCCGAGCACACCGGGGACTCCGGCTCCCGGCTGCGGGCCACGGCGGTGCACGGCAGGGACGCGGCGCACTACCCGCTGGTCCTCGTCGCCTCGCTGCGCGACCGGGGACTGCGCCTGCGCCTCGACCACCAGCCCGACCGGCTCGGCGGCCCGCTCGGCCCCGAACTGCTCGAACGCCTGGTCCACACCCTGGAGTCGGTCGTCGCCGACCCGGACCGGCCGCTGGCCCGCGTCGCCCCGGCCCGGCGACCGGCGGACGCCGGGCCGCGAACGGCGCTGCCCGCCGCCTTCCCGGACGGCGCGCCCGTCCGGGGCACGGTGCACGGCCGGATCGCGGACCTCGCCGCCCGCACCCCGGACGCGGTGGCACTGCGCCTCGGGGACGAGCGGCTGACCTGGCGGGAACTGGACGAACGGGCCAACCGGCTGGCCCGGCTGCTGCTCGGCCTCGGGGTGCGCCCCGAGGACCGGGTGGGCCTGTACTTCGACCGGTCCTTCGAACTGGCCGTGGCCTTCCTGGCCGTGCTGAAGGCCGGCGCGGTGTACGTGCCGCTGGACCCCGCCCACCCCGAGCGGCGGCAGCGGACCGTCCTCGAACTCGCGGGCGCCACCGTGCTGCTCACCGACGCGGCGCGGGCCGCCGGCTGGCCGGCACACCCGGGGCAGGCATGGCGGACCGTGGCCGTGGACACCGACCCGCGCCTGGCCCGGCAGGAGCCCACGGCGCCCGACGTGGCCGTGCAGCCGGACCGGCTGGCGTACGTCATGTTCACCTCGGGCTCCACCGGACTGCCCAAGGGCGTCGCGGTGACCCACCGCGACGTGGTCGAGCTGGCGGCCGAGCCCTGCTGGGCCGACGGCAGCCAGGAGCGGGTGCTGTTCCACTCGCCGCACGCCTGGGACGCCTCGACGCTGGAACTGTGGGTGCCCCTGCTCAACCACGGCACGGTGGTCGTCGCCCCGCCCGGCGAGGTGGACCTCAGGGCCATGGCCCGGCTGCTGGTGGCCGAGCGCATCACCGGACTGTGGCTGTCGGCGGGCCTGTTCCGCTGGCTGGCCGAGGAGGAGCCCGGCTGCTTCGCGGGGCTGCGCGAGGTGCGCACCGGCGGTGACGTGGTCCCGGCCGAGGCCGTGCGCAAGGTGCTTGCGGCCTGCCCCGGCACCCGGGTCACCAACGGGTACGGCCCCACCGAGGCCACCGTGTTCGCCGTGCACAACATGCTGCGGGCGGGCGACGCCGTCCCGGACAACGTGCCGATCGGCGTCCCCCTCGCGGGCCACACCGCCTACGTCCTGTCGCCCTGGCTGGAGCCCGTGGCCCCCGGAGTCGTCGGCGAGCTGTACCTGGCGGGCTCGGGGCTGGCCCGCGGCTACGAGAACGCCCCCGGCACCACCGCCGCCGCCTTCGTCGCCGACCCGTTCGGACCGGCCGGCTCCCGGATGTACCGCACCGGCGACCTCGCCCGCCGGCTCCCCGACGGCGCCCTGGAGTTCGCCGGACGGGTGGACGACCAGGTGAAGCTGCGCGGCTTCAGGATCGAGCTGAGCGAGGTCGACGCCGCGCTGCTGCGGCTGCCCGGCGTGGCCCACGCCCTCTCCCTGATCCGGGAGGACCGGCCCGGCGACAAGCGGCTCGTGGGCTACGCGGTACCGGCCCCCGGGCACCCGCGGCCCGACGTCCAGGAGATGCGCGGCCTGCTCGCCGGCACGCTCCCGGACTACCTCGTGCCCTCCGCCCTGGTGCTCCTGGACGCCCTGCCGCTCACCGCGAACGGCAAGGTGGACCGCTCGGCGCTGCCCGCCCCGGCCGCCGCGGCCGCCTCCTCCCGGGGCCCGCGCACCCCGCAGGAGGAACTGGTCTGCGCGCTGTTCGCGGAGACCCTCGGCGTCCCCGAGGTCGGCATCGACGACGACTTCTTCTCGCTGGGCGGCAATTCGCTGCTCGCCGCCGGGCTGGTCAGCCGGCTGCGCAAGGTCCTCGGCACCGAACTCGGCATCCAGGCCCTGTTCCTGGCCCCCACGGTCGCCGGACTCGTCGCAGCGGCCGGGGAGGGCGGCGGCCCGGACGCCGACAACGGACTGGACGTACTGGTGCCGCTGCGCCGCAACGGCGCACTGCCTCCGGTCTTCTGCGTCCACGCCGCGGGCGGTCTGAGCTGGCGGTACGCGGGCCTGCTGCGGCATCTGCCGCCCGGCCACCCGGTCTACGGACTACAGGCCCGCGCCTTCTCCGAGCCGGGCCACCGCCCGGCGAGCGTCGAGGAGATGGCCGCCGACTACGTGGAGCGGATCCGCGGCGTGCAGCCGTCCGGCCCCTACCACCTGGTCGGCTGGTCCTTCGGCGGGCTGATCGCGCACGCCGCCGCCGTGCTGCTGGAGGCGGCCGGCGAGGAGGTCGCCCTGGTGGCGGTCCTCGACTCCTACCCCGCCGCGCCGGACGAGCGGATCGTGGTGCCCCCGGCCGCACAGGTGCTGGCGGGCCTGCTCGACGCGGCCGGGGTCGCCCCCGGACCGGACGGCACCGAACTGACCCCGCAGGAGGGCGCGGCACTGCTGCGCGGCCGCGGCGGACCGCTCGCCGCGCTGCTGGCCGACCGGGTGGACACGATCGTGGACTCCTACCGCTCGGGGATCGAACTGCGGGCCCGGTACCGGCCCCGCCGGCTGAGGGGCGACCTGCTGCTGTTCGTGGCGGGCGACGACGCCGACGGCAGGGCGCGGCGCTGGGACCCGTACGTGGACGGCGAGATCGAGGCGCACGCGGTCGACTGCCGCCACGAGGACATGCTGCGGCCCGCCCCGCTCCAGCAGATCGGCACCGCGATCGCGGCGCGTCTGACGGTTGACGACACACGGAAGGACGACTGATGGCCCGGGAGTTGTACGAACTGGGGGAGATGCCCCCGCTGGGCGAGGTGCCGCGGCGCATGTACGCCGGGGTGATCCGCCGCGAGCGCTACGGCCCGCCCGAGCGGTCGATGCAGGTCGAGACCGTCGAGGTGCCCGAGGTCGGGCGCGGCCAGGTGCTCATCATGGTGATGGCGGTCGGCATCAACTACAACGGCGTCTGGGCCGGGCTCGGCACCCCGGCCGACGTCATCGCGGACCGGCAGCGGGCCGGTGACCCGCACGACTTCCACATCGCCGGCTCCGAGGGCGCGGGCGTCGTCTGGGCCGTCGGCGAGGGCGTCAAACAGCTGCGGGTGGGCGACCACGTCATCGTCGGCGGCGTCGCCTGGGACGAGTCGGCCCCGGACATCCGGCTCGGCGTCGACCCCACCGCCTCCCGCTCCCAGCGGGCCTGGGGCTACGAGCTGAACTTCGGCTCGTTCGCGCAGTTCACCGTGGCCGACGAGTACCAGTGCCACCGCAAGCCCCCGCACCTGACCTGGGAGGAGGCGGGCTGCTTCCTCGGCGGCGGTTCCACCTCCTACCGCATGCTGACGGGCTGGTATCCGAACACCGTGCGGCCGGGCGACCCGGTGCTCGTCTGGGGCGGCGCCGGCGGTCTGGGCTCCATGGCGATCCAGCTCACCCGATATTTCGGCGGAATTCCCGTCGCCGTGGTTTCGGACGACGACAAATTCGACTACTGTAAGCGTCTGGGAGCCCAGGGAGTCATCAACCGGAACAATTTCGACCACTGGGGCCGGCTGCCCGACCCGGACGATTCCGTCGCCTACCGGGAATGGCTGTCCGGAGTCCGCGAATTCGGCCGTGCCTGCTGGGACGCGCTGGGGGAGCGCCGCTCCCCGAGCATCGTCCTGGAACACCCGGGCCGCGCCACCCTGCCGACCTCGGTCTATGTCTGCGACCGGGCCGGGATGGTCGTCACCTGTGCCGGCACCAGCGGCTACGACGGCACCATCGACCTGCGCTTCCTCTGGATGTTCCAGAAGCGCCTGCAAGGCTCGCACGCCGCGAACGTCCGGCAGACGGCGGCCGTCATCGACCTCGTCGCGGCGGGCCACGTCGACCCCTGCCTGAGTCTGACCCTCCCGTTCACGGACATCGGCCGGGCCCACCAGATCGTCTACGAGGGAAAGCAGCCGCCGGGCAATGTGGCGGTCCTCGTGAATTCTCCGGAACCGGGGCTCAGGGATATTCCCTGACACCGCCGGAACCTCTTCGAAAAGGAAAGGGAAAAGAAATGACGAACCCGTTCGAGAACGCCGAGGGCCGCTACGTCGTCCTGGTCAACGACGAGGGCCAGCACTCCCTGTGGCCCGACTTCGCCGAGGTCCCGGCCGGCTGGGAGGTCGTGTACACGGTGAACGACCGCCAGTCCTGCCTCGACTACATCGAGGCCAACTGGACCGACATGCGGCCCAAGAGCCTCGTCCGCCAGATGGCCGCCTGACCACGGCCGGCACGGGGGGACGGCGGTGAGCACGCCGCCCCCCGGCCGGCGGACACGCCGGCCACCCCGCGGCCCGATCCCTCTCCCACCTCCCCGAACGGAGCGCGCCATGAGCACCACCAGCCTGCCGACCCCCGGAGCAGCCGGCACCGCCGCGCCCCGACAGCCCGTCAAGAGCGTCGCGCTGGCCGAACCGCGCGGCTTCTGCGCGGGCGTGCGCCGCGCCATCGGCATCGTGGAACGCGCCCTCGACATGCACGGCGCGCCCGTGTACGTCCGCAAGGAGATCGTGCACAACCACCACGTCGTCGCCGAACTGGAAAAGCGCGGCGCCCGGTTCGTGGACAGCGAGGAGGAGGTGCCCGAGGGCGCGGTGTGCGTCTTCTCCGCCCACGGGGTGTCCCCGGCCGTACGGACCGGGGCCGCGCGCCGCCGGCTCGACGTGATCGACGCGACCTGCCCGCTGGTCGCCAAGGTGCACCAGGAGGCCCTGCGCTACGCCCGCGACGGACGGACCATCCTGCTGGTCGGCCACGCCGACCACGAGGAGGTCGAGGGCGTCCGCGGCGAGGCCCCCGAACGCACCCTCGTCGTGGAGAGCGAGGCCGACGTGGCGGCGCTCGCCCTCCCCGACGACGCGCCGGTGGCCTACCTCACCCAGACCACCCTCTCCTTCGACGACACCGCGCGGGTCGTCGCGGCCCTGCACCGCCGGTTCACCGACATCGTCGGACCGGCCGGCAGCGACATCTGCTACGCCAGCCAGAACCGGCAGAACGCGGTCAAGGCACTGGCCCACCGCAACGACCTCGTCCTCGTCGTGGGCTCGCGCAACTCCAGCAACTCCGCCCGCATGGTGGAGGTCGCCCGGGAACAGGGCAGCGCCGCCCACCTGGTGCCCGACGCCGGACACCTGGACGTCTCCTGGCTCGCCTCCGCCACTCGCATCGGCGTCAGCTCCGGCGCCAGCGCCCCCGAGTCCCTCGTCCGCGGGCTCCTCGACCGGCTGGCCGGCCTCGGCTACACCCACGTCGAGGTCGACCGGGGAACCCCCGAGGACGTCGTCTTCGCCCTGCCCGGCCGGCTCGCCGACCCGGGCACCGGTCGCACCCCGAGCACCCCACTGGCCGATGAAGCCCTGTGACCAGAACAGGAACCGTCATGACGTCGATCGATCCGGTCCCCGCAGCGGACGACCTGCGCGCCCTCACCCCCGAGCAGACGGAGGAACTCGCCGTCGGCATCAGGCGGTTGCTCGTCGATGAGGTGACCCGCACCGGAGGCCACCTCGGACCGAGCCTCGGCGTGGTCGAGCTGACCATCGCCCTGCACCGGGTCTTCGACTCCCCGCGCGACCGGCTCCTGTGGGACACCGGGCACCAGACCTACGCCCACAAGATCCTCACCGGCCGCGCCGGGGCCTTCGGGACGCTCCGGCAGCCCGGCGGACTGTCCGGCTACCCCTCCCGGACCGAGTCCGAGCACGACGTCATCGAGAACTCGCACGCCTCGACCGTCCTGTCCTACGCCGACGGACTGGCCAAGGCGCACGAACTCCAGGGCGTCACCGACCGCGCGGTGGTGGCCGTCATCGGGGACGGCGCGCTGACGGGCGGCATGGCCTGGGAGGGGCTGAACAACCTCGGGGCGGCCCCGCACCGCCCGGTGATCGTCGTGCTCAACGACAACACCCGCTCCTACGCCCCCACGGTCGGCGGCCTCGCCGAGCACCTGGCCGGGCTGCGCACCGGGGAACACAGCGGGCCCAGCGTGTTCGAGAACATGGGGCTGGCCTACCTGGGCCCGGTCGACGGGCACGACATCGCCGCCCTGGAGCGCGCCCTGCGCCGGGCGGCGGACCTCGGCCGCCCGGTCGTCGTGCACTGCCTGACCGAGAAGGGCCGCGGCCACGCCCCCGCCGAACAGGACGAGACCGACCGCTTCCACGCCGTGCGCCCCCGGCCCGCCACCCCGGCGGCCTCCGCCGAAGGCCCCGCCTGGACCGATGTGTTCGCCGCCGAACTCGAGGAACTCGGCGCCCGGCGCCCCGACCTCGTCGCCGTCACGGCCGCCATGCTCGCGCCCACCGGCCTGTCCCGCTTCGCCGACCGCTTCCCCGAGCGCACCTTCGACGTCGGCATCGCCGAACAGCACGCCGTCACCTCGGCGGCCGGCCTCGCCCTGGGCGGCCTGCACCCCGTGGTGGCCCTCTACGCCACCTTCCTCAACCGCGCCTTCGACCAGCTGCTGCTCGACGTCGCCCTGCACCGCGCCCCGGTCACCTTCGTCCTGGACCGGGCCGGGGTGACCGGCGACGACGGCGCCTCCCACAACGGCATGTGGGACCTCTCCCTGGTCCAGCTGGTGCCCGGACTGCGGGTGGCGGCGCCCCGCGACGCCGCCACCCTGCGCCGCGCCCTGCGCGAGGCCGTCGCCGTCACCGACGGACCCACCGCGCTGCGCTTCCCCAAGGGCACCGCCCCGGCCGCCGTCGCGGCGGTCGGCACCGTCGCCGGAACGGACGTGCTGCGCCGCCCCGCCACCGCGGCCCGCGACGTCCTGCTGGTGTCCGTCGGCACCATGGCCGGGGTCTGCCTGGAGGCGGCCGACCGGCTGGAAGAGCACGGTTTCGGCGTCACCGTGGTCGACCCGCGCTGGATCGCCCCCGTGCCCACCGCCCTCGTCACCATGGGACTCGACCACGGACTGGTCGTCACCGTGGAGGACGGCGGCCGCGCCGGCGGCACCGGCGCCGCCCTGGCCCAGGCCCTCGCCGACGCGGGCGCCCGCACCCCGGCCCGCACCCTCGCACTGCCCCAGCGCTTCCTGGACCACGGCCGGCGCGGCGACATCCTCGCCGCGTGCGGACTGACCGGACGCGGCATCGCCCGCGCCGTGGTCGAGGCGCTCGCCCACCGCGACGACGACATCCGCTACGACGCCCCGGCCCCCCAGCCCGTCGGCGCCGACCAGTAATCGGGCAGACCCCGCACCCATTCCCGCACCGGATCAGGAGAACCCCATGACGGTCCAGCTCGGCATGCCGCCGATGCCCCCGCCGGCACTCGCGCCGCGCCGGCCGACCCGCCAACTGGACGTCGGCGGCGTGGGCGTGGGCAGCGAACACCCCGTCTCCGTGCAGTCCATGACGACCACCGTCACCGCCGACGTCGACGCCACCCTCCGGCAGATCGCCGAACTCACCGCCGCCGGCTGCGACATCGTGCGGGTGGCCTGCCCCTCGCAGGACGACGCGGACGCCCTGCCGCTGATCGCCGCCAAGTCGCAGATCCCCGTGATCGCCGACATCCACTTCCAGCCGCGCTACGTCTTCGCCGCCATCGAGGCCGGCTGCGCCGGGGTCCGGGTCAACCCCGGCAACATCAAGAGGTTCGACGACCGGATCAAGGACATCGCCCGCGCGGCGAAGGACCACGGCACGCCCATCCGGATCGGGGTCAACGCCGGCTCGCTGGACCAGCGGCTGCTGGCCAAGCACGGCAAGGCCACCCCGGAGGCCCTGATGGAGTCGGCCCTGTGGGAGGCGAGCCTGTTCGCCGAACACGACTTCCACAACCTCAAGATCTCCGTGAAGCACAACGACCCGGTCGTCATGATCCGCGCCTACGAACTCCTCGCCGAGTCCTGTGACCACCCCCTCCACCTGGGCGTCACCGAGGCCGGGCCGGCCTTCCAGGGCACCGTCAAGTCCGCGGTCGCCTTCGGCGCGCTGCTGCGCCAGGGCATCGGCGACACCATCCGGGTCTCGCTGTCCGCGCCACCGGCGGAGGAGGTCAAGGTCGCCCAGCAGATCCTGCGCTCGCTGGACCTGCGCCCGCGCCGGCTCGACATCGTCTCCTGCCCCTCCTGCGGCCGCGCCCAGGTGGACGTCTACAAACTGGCGGCCGAGGTCGCCGCCGGTCTGGACGGGCTCGAAGCCCCGCTGCGCGTCGCCGTGATGGGCTGCGTGGTCAACGGCCCCGGCGAGGCCCGGGAAGCGGACCTCGGCGTGGCCTCCGGCAACGGCAAGGGCCAGATCTTCGTCAAGGGCGAGGTCGTGCGCACCGTACCGGAGTCGAAGATCGTCGAAACCCTGATCGAGGAGGCCCTGCGGCTGGCCGACGCCGACCAGGGCAGTGCTCCCAGCCCGCAGACGGCGTGACCCGAAGGAGGCCGCGGATGAACACCGAACAGCACATACGCCGTTACTACGAGCTGGTGGACGTCGGCGACGTACCCGCCCTCGTCGAACTCTTCGACCACGACGCCGTCTACCGCCGCCCCGGCTACGACCCGCTGGTCGGCAGGACCGAACTGGAGCGCTTCTACCGCGAGCAGCGCGTCATCAAGGAGGGCCGGCACACCCTGTCCACCACGCTGGTGCACGCGGACGGGGCCGCGGTGCACGGCACGTTCGAGGGGACCCTGCACGACGGCCGCTCGGTCTCGCTGCGGTTCGCGGACTTCTTCACCTTCACCGACACCGGCCGGTTCCGCAGCCGGGACACCTTCTTCTACGCCCCGCTGGTCTGACGAGAGGAGCACCGAGGTGACGACGGGACATGGCTTCGGGGAGCGGTTCACCGACCACATGGTGCTGCTGGAATGGACCGCCGAGCACGGCTGGGCGGGCCGCCCGCGCCTGCTGCCCCACGGCGACCTCGCGTTCAGCCCCGCGATGGCCGGACTGCACTACGGGCAGGTGGTGTTCGAGGGGCTCAAGGCCCACCGAAGGGCGGACGGGACGCTCGCCACCTTCCGGCCCGACGCCCACGCACAGCGCTTCCGGCAGTCGGCGCGCCGGCTCGCCATGCCGGAGCTGCCCGAGGAACTCTTCCTGGAGGCCGTGGACGCCTTCGTCGGCGCCGACGGCGCGGCCCTGCCCGCCGACGACCCCACCCTGAGCCTCTACCTGCGGCCGGTGCTCTTCGCCAGCGAGCCCTGCCTGGCACTGCGCCCCGCGCGCGCCTTCACCTTCCTGCTCCTGGGCTTCGTCACCGGCGGCTTCTTCTCCGACCGGCCCGATCCGGTGTCGGTGCTCGTCAGCCGGGAGTTCTCCCGGGCCGCCCCCGGCGGCACCGGGCAGGCCAAGTGCGCCGGGAACTACGCGGGCGCCTTCCTGGCCCAGCGGGCCGCGGCCGACGCCGGATGCCACCAGGTGGTCTGGCTCGATCCGGTGGAGCGCCGCTGGGTCGAGGAGATGGGCGGCATGAACCTCTTCTTCGTCCGCGGCACGGGCCCCACCGCCGAAGTGGTCACCCCGCCGCTCACCGGCACCCTGCTGCCCGGCGTCACCCGCGACTCCCTGCTCACCCTCGCCGCGCGGCGCGGCCACACCGTGCGCGAGGAGCGGGTCTCCGTCGAGCAGTGGCGCGCGCAGAGCGCGTCGGGCCTCGTCACGGAGACGTTCGCCTGCGGCACGGCGGCGCTGGTGGCCCCGGTCGGCGAGGTGTGCGACGGCACCGAGCGCTGGACGATCGGCGGCGGCAAGCCGGGTCCGTTGACCCTGGAGATGCGCGACGCGCTGAGCGATCTGCACCAGGGGCGGGCGCCGGACCCGCACGGATGGCTGCGCATTCACACCGGCCGGTAGGAGACCGGGCGCGCGCGGGCGCGTGCCGGAGGGCGGCACCGGGGACCCCACTCCCGGTGCCGCCCTTCGCGCTGCCCCCGCCCCGGTGGCGGTCGGCGAGACCGACCCCGGCCGACCGCCCCGGCCTCCCGCCGCCTCCCCGGAACCGCAGCCGACTCTGCTCACACCGCTGCCTCTTCTTCCCTGGGGGCCGTGCGCGAGCGGCGGCACGCTGCTGGGAAACACGGCTGGGAGGCTCACAGTGACAACAGGCCCGGCCCCCGAGGGGGCACCGCACGACGTGGACACCCGCACGGCATCCTTCGCCCAGCGCCGGCTGTGGTTCCTGGACCAGCTGGCGGGTTCCGCCGCCGGCTCGATGCTTCCGCTGGTCCTGCGCCTGCGGGGCACCCTCGACGCCGACCGCCTGGAGCGGTCGCTCGGCGGGATCGTGGCCCGGCACGAGGTGCTGCGCACCCGGTTCACCGCCGTCGACGGCGAGCCGGTGCCGGTCGTGGACGCCCCGGCCGGGCCCACCCTGCGCAGGACCACCGCGGCCGGGCCCGCCGACCTGTACGCCCGCTGCCTGGGCCGCCCCGTCGACCTCGGGACCGAGCACCCGGTGCGCGCCACCCTCGCCCGCGTCGCCGACGACGAGCACCTGCTGCTGATCGAGGTCCACCACATCGCCGTGGACGGCTGGTCCTGGGGCGTCCTCCTCGACGAACTGGCCGCCGGATACCGGGGGGAGACCGTCGCCCCGCCCGCCCGGCAGTACGCCGACCTCGCCCGCGCCCAGGCCGAGCGGCTGACCGGCGAGCGGCTGGAGCGGCTGCTCGGGCACTGGCGGGACCGGCTGGCCGGGCTGACCCCGCTGGACCTGCCCACCGACCGGCCCCGGCCCCGCCGCTGGGACGGCGCCGGCGACGTCGTCCGCTTCGACCTGCCCGCCGATCTGGTCACCGCCGTCGACGGCCTGGCCCGCTCCCGGCGCGCCACCCGCTACATGGTGCTGCTCGCCGCCTACCAGGCGCTCCTCGGCCACTGGTCGGGCCGCACCGACGTCGCCGTGTGCAGCACCCTCGCCGACCGCGCCCAGCGGGGCGCCGCCGAGCTGATCGGCCCGCTGGTCAACACCGTCGTGCTGCGCACGGACCTGTCCGGGCGGCCCGGCTTCGACACGCTGCTGGAGCGGGTGCGCGGGCGTGTGCCGGCCGATCTCTCGCACGCCGAGGCCCCCTTCGACCTGGTGGTCGGCGCGCTGGGCGGCTCCCGAGACCTGTCCCGGCACCCGCTCGCCCAGGCCTCCTTCACCCTGCTCAACTCCCCGATCCGGCCGGTGCGGATGCCGGGCCTGGAGGTGACCCTGGTCGAGCCGCCGCTGACCGAGACGCCCCTCGACGTCTTCCTGGACCTGACCCTGCGCACGGACGGCAGCATCGCCGCGATCCTCCAGTACGCCACCGCCCTGTTCGACGCCGCCACCATGCGCGCGTTCGCCCGGGCGTACGTGGCACTGCTGCGGGCCGTCCTCGCCGACCCCGCCGCCCCCGTGCACGAGCTGGCCCGCGCCCTGCCCGCCGGGCCCGGGGCCCCCGCCCGCCCCCGCCCCGAGTGGCACCACGCCCCCGACCGGCCCACCGCGCCCCCGAAACCGGTCGCGTTCACCGGCCGGCCCGAGGCGACCGCGCTGCGGTGCGGCGACGACAGCGCCACCTACGCGGAACTCGACGCCCTGTCCGGCGGACTCGCCGTCGCCCTGCGGCAGGCCGGCGTCGCCGAGGGCAGCCCGGTGGGCGTGCTGCTGCGCCGCGGCCTGTGGTCGGTCGCCGCCATCGAGGGGATCTGGCGGGCGGGCGGCGCCTATGTGCCCCTCGACCCCGAACTGCCCGCGCAGCGGCTGGCGTTCATGGCCGAGGAGGCCGGGCTCCACTGCGTCGTCGCCGAACCGGCCACGGCCGCCGCCGCGGGCCCGCTCGCCCCCCTCACCGTCGACGTCACGACCGTCGCACCCGATCCGGGCGGCCCCCGCCCGCGGCCCCACCCCCGGCAGCTCGCCCACGTCATCTTCACCTCCGGCTCCACCGGCCGGCCCAAGGCGGTCGGCGTCGAACACGCCGCGCTCGCCTCCCACGTGGCCGCCGCCCGGCAGCGCCTCGGCATCACCGCCGACGACCGGGTGCTCGCCTTCGCCTCCTTCTCCTTCGACGCCTCCCTCGACCAGGTGCTGCCCGCCCTCACCTCGGGCGCCACCGTCGTGATGCGCCCCGAGGAGCCCTGGCTGCCCACCCAGGTACCGGAGATCGTCCAGCGCTACGGCCTGACCGTGGTCAACGTGCCGCCCACCTACTGGTCCGAACTGGCCCTCAGCCTCGACCGGCGGCTGGCCGCGGCCCTCGCCCCGCTGCGGCTGCTGGTCCTCGGCGGCGAGACGGTGCCCGCCGACACCCTCGCCGTCTGGCGGGCCGCCGTGCCGTGGGCGCGGGTCTGCAACGCCTACGGGCCCACCGAGACCACCGTCACCGCCACCACCCACGACGCCGGTGAACCGCCCGCCGGCAGTGTGCCCATCGGCCGGCCGCTCGGCGACCGGCGGGTGTACGTGGTGGACACCGACGACCGGCAGGTTCCGGTCGGCGTCCTCGGCGAACTCCTCATCGGCGGCACCGAGGTGGCCCGCGGCTACCTCAACCGGCCCGCGCTGACCGCCGAGCGCTTCGTGCCCGACCCCTACGGCCCGCCCGGCCACCGGCTGTACCGCACCGGCGACCTCGTACGCTGGACACCCGGCGGCGAGCTGGAGTTCGCGGGCCGCCGCGACGACCAGGTCAAGATCCGCGGCTTCCGGGTCGAACTCGGCGAGGTGGAGGCCGTGTTGCGGGCCTGCCCGCTGGTCGCCGCTGCCGCTGCCCGCCCCGACCGGGCCACCGGACGCGCCCTGATCGGCTACGTCGTCCCCGCCCCCGACGCGCCGACGCCACCCGACCGGGCGGAGCTGCGGGCCTGGTGCGCGCGTCAGCTGCCGCACTACGCCGTGCCCTCGGACATCGTCGTCCTGGACGCCCTCCCGGTCGGCGTCTCCGGCAAGCTCGACCGGAACGCCCTGCCCGATCCCGAGCGGTCCCGCACGGCCGCGGACCCCGCGGGCACCGCGCCGCGCGACGAGACCGAACGCCTCGTGGCCGAGGTCTGGGCCGACGTCCTGGGAGTGGACCGGATCGGCATCGACGACAGCTTCTTCGACCTGGGCGGCCACTCCCTGCTCGCCACCATGGCGGTCTCCCGGATCGCCGGGCGGCTCGGCCGGGACGTCGAGTTGCGTACCCTCTTCGAGCACCCCACCGTGCGCGGCTTCGCCCCCCGCGTCGCCGGCGCCCGCGCGTCGGGCACCACCGAGGTGGTCCCCGTGGACCGGACCCGGCCGCTGCCGCTGTCCTTCGCGCAGGAACGCCTCTGGTTCCTGGACCGCACCTCCGACCGCGGCGACTCCTATCTGCTCTGGTACTGCCGACGGGTGCGCGGCGGACTCGACCGCGCCGCCTGGCAGCAGGCACTGGACGACCTGGTGGCCCGGCACGAGGTGCTGCGGACCGCGCTGATCGAGTCCGACGGCCGCCCCGTGCAGCAGGTCTGCGACCCCATGGCCGTCCCGCTGCACTGGGAGGCCGCGCCCGCGGGCCCGGACGAGGCCGCCCGGCTGGACGCCGTACGGCGGCGGGCCGCGGACCTCGCCACGCGCCGCTTCGACCTCGCCCGCCCACCGCTGCTGCGGGCCGGTGTGTGGGAGCTGGCCGAGGACGACCACGTGGTCCTGCTCGCCCTGCACCACGCCGTCACCGACGGCTGGTCCAAGGGCGTCCTGCTGGACGAACTCGCCCGGCACTACACGGCCCGGCGGGCCGGACGGGCCGCCGGACTGCCGCCACTGCCCGTGCAGTACGGCGACTTCGCCGTCTGGCAGCGCGAGCGCGCCGACAGCGGCGCACTGGAGGACCAACTCGCCTACTGGGAGGAGACGCTTTCGGCGACACCCACCCTGGACCTGCCCGCCGACCGGCCCCGCCCGGCCGCGTTCACCGGCCGGGGCGGCGCGGTCGAGGTCGAGCTGCCCGCCGGACTCGTGGCGCGCGTGGACGGCTTCGCCCGCGAGCGCGGCGCCACCCGCTTCATGGTGCTGCTGGCCGCCGCCCAGGCCGTGCTGTCGCGCTGGTCCGGGCAGACCGACGTCCCCGTGGGCACCCCCGTCGCCGGCCGCGGACGCCTCGAACTGGAGCCCCTGATCGGCTTCTTCGTCAACACCGTCGTGCTGCGCACGGACCTGTCGGGACGCCCCACCTTCGCCGCGCTGGTGGACCGGGTGCGGGACGTCGTGCTCGGCGCCTTCGACCACCAGGAGGTGCCGTTCGAACGGGTCGTGGAACGGCTGCGACCCGAACGCGATCTGTCCCGCAACCCCCTGTTCCAGGTCATGGTGGACGTCCAGGACGGCTCCACGAGCGGCTCCGGGCTGCCCGGACTCGACTCCGCGGACTTCCGGCTCCCGTGGGAGTCGGCCAAGTTCGACCTCACGGCCACCTTCGTGGTGCGCCCCGGCGGCTTCGCCCTGAACGTCGAGTACGCCGCCGACCTGTTCGAGGCGGCCACCGCCACCCGCTTCGCCCGCCATGTCGGCCGGCTGCTGGAGGCCGTCCTCGCCGACCCCGGCGCCCGTGTCGACGCCGCCTGCCTGCTGTCCCCCGGGGAGCGCGACGTCCTGGTGGCGACGGCGGGCCGGGAGGTGCCGGCCGCGCCCCGGCTGCGGGTGACCGGCCGGCCGGACGCCCCCGCCGTCGTCTGCGAGGGAACCACGCTGGACTACGCCCGGCTGGACGCCCTGACCGGCGGACTGGCCGCCGCGCTGGCCGACGGGGGAGTGGCCCCCGGCGACCCCGTCGGGGTGTGCGTCGCACGGGGCGTGTGGTCCGTGGCCGCGATGCTCGCCGTCTGGCGGGCGGGCGGCGTCTACGTCCCGCTCGACGCCCGGCTGCCCGAGGAGCGGCTGCGCTACATGCTCCGGGAGGCCGGGGCACGGCACGTGGTGACCGACGCGCACACCCGCGACCTCGTCACCACCCTCGGGGTGACGGCCGTCGCCGTGGAGGACGTACGGCCCCGGCCCGACGGCCCCCGGCGGACGGCCGACCCCGGCGAACTGGCGTACGTCATCTTCACCTCGGGCTCCACCGGCCGCCCCAAGGCCGTCGGCGTCGAACACCACGCCCTCGACGCCCATGTGGCCACGGCCCGCGAGCGGTTCGCGCTGACCGCGGAGGACCGGGTGCTCACCTTCGCCTCGACCTCGTTCGACGCCTCCCTGGAGCAGATCCTGCCCGCGCTGAGCACCGGCGCCACGGTGATCGTGCGCCCGGACGAGATCTGGGCCCCCGAGGAACTGGCCGACCGGGTCGCCGCCGAACGCGTCACCGTCATGGAGCTCACCCCGTCCTACTGGGCGGAACTGGTGTCCCGGCTGGACCTGCTGGCCCCGCGCCTCACGTCCCTGCGGCTGCTGGTGACCGGGGGCGAGGCGCTGCCCGCCGACCCGCTGGAGCGCTGGTTCGCCCACCTGCCCCGGGTGCCCGTGCTCAACACCTACGGCCCCACCGAGGCGGTGATCTCCGCCACCGCGCACACGGTCGGCACCGTCCCGGCCGGCCGGGTGCCCATCGGCCGGCCGCTGGGTGGCCGCCACGCCTATGTGGTCGACCCGTCGGGCGATCTCGCCCCGGCCGGCGTCCCCGGCGAACTCCTCGTCGGCGGGAGGGAGTTGGCGCGAGGGTACCTGGGCCGTCCGGGGCTGACCGCCGAGCGGTTCGTGCCCGACCCGTTCGGCGCGCTCGGCGGCCGGCTCTACCGCACCGGCGACGTCGTGCGCCGACTGCCCACGGGCGAGCTGGAGTTCCTCGGCCGCAACGACGACCAGGTGAAGATCCGCGGGTTCCGCGTCGAACCCAAGGAGGCCGAGGCGGTGCTGCGGCGGCACCCCGGGGTGCGGGGCGCGGCGGTCGTCGTGCGCGACCTGCGCGGCGAGCCCGCCCTGGTGGGCTACGTCGTGGGCGACGGACTGTCGCCGGATTCGCTGGAGACCCACTGCCGGGCCGAACTGCCGCACTACCTGGTGCCGTCGGCGCTCGTCCTCCTCGACGCGCTGCCGCTGACCGTGCAGGGCAAGCTGGACACCGCCGCCCTGCCCGAGCCCGCCGCACGCGAACCGCACGCCTTCGTGGCGCCGCGCACCCCGGCCGAGACGGTCGTCGCCCAGATCTGGTGCGAGGTGCTGGACCTGCCCCGGGTCGGCGTCCACGACGACTTCTTCGCGCTGGGCGGCCACTCGCTGCGCGCGGTCGCGGTCGCCTCCCGGCTGCGCACCGCCTTCGACTGCCCGCTCCAGGTCCGGGACCTCTTCGAACACCCCACGGTGGGCCGCCTCGCCGCCGAGGTGGAACGCCGGCTGCTGGAGCTGATCTCGCAGATGAGCGACGACGAGATCGACCTCTCGCTCACCGCCGACTTCTGAGGGCGCCACCGCCCCGAACCAGGCTTCCTCCCGACAGAGTTCAGATCGGAGTGCCCCCATGACCACATCCGACGTGCGCCCCGGCCCCGCCGCCACCGGCCAGGCCCCGGCCGCCGGACTGTCCCCGGCCGCCCGGCGCCTGCTGGAGCAGCGGCTGCGCGGCCGGACCGCCGTACGCGACGACGGCCCGCGGCGGGTCCGGCCCCGCCCGGAGCGCATCCCGCTGTCGCCCGCGCAGCAGCGCCTGTACTTCCTGGACCGCCTCGACCCCGGCGCCGCCACCTATCTGCTGCCCGCCGCCTGGCGCCTCACCGGCCCGCTGGACCTGGCCGCCCTGCGCGCGGCCGTCACCCGGCTGACCGGCCGGCACGAGCAGCTGCGGGCGGTCTTCCCCGAGCACGAGGGCGTTCCGTACCAGCGGATCCTGCCGCCGGACGCCGACTGCCTCCACGTGGTGGACGCCGGCGCCCCGCCCGGCGCCGAGCGCGAGCGACGGCTGGCCGCCGCCGCGCACACCGCCGCGCTGCGCCCCTTCGACCTCGCCCGGGAAACCGCCTTCCGCGCCACCCTCGTCCGCGCCGCCGACGACGACCACGTGCTGGTCCTCGGCATGCACCACATCGTCTCCGACGGCTGGTCCCTCGGCCTGATCGTCCGCGACCTGACCGAGCTGTACCTGGCCGAGACCCAGGGCCGCCCCGCCGATCTGCCCGAACTGCCCCTGGACTACGCGGACTACGCCCTGTGGCAGCGGGCCGCCGACCAGTCGGCCGCCCTCGACCACTGGCGCACCCGGCTGGCCGGCCTCAGCCCGCTGGAGCTGCCCGCCGACCACCCCCGCCCCGACACCCCCGGCGGGCGGGGCGCCGCCCACACCGTCACCCTGCCGCCCGCGCTGTCCGGCAGGCTCGCCGAACTCGGCCGGCGCGCGGGGACGACGCCGTACATGACGGTGCTGGCCGCCTTCCAGGCCGCGCTGGCCTTCCACAGCGGGCAGCGGGACATCGCCGTCGGCACCGTCGTCGCCAACCGCGAGCGGGCCGA
The DNA here is from genome assembly GCF_013423905.1 of Streptomyces sp. NEAU-sy36. Taxonomy (NCBI): domain Bacteria; kingdom Bacillati; phylum Actinomycetota; class Actinomycetes; order Kitasatosporales; family Streptomycetaceae; genus Streptomyces; species Streptomyces sp. NEAU-sy36. The sequence goes on along the minus strand of NZ_CP058977.1, from coordinate 5,064,876 downwards.
GACCGAACAAATCGTCGGGTTCTTCGTCAACACCCTGGTGCTGCGCGGTGATCTGTCCGACGACCCCACCCCGGCCGCGCTGCTCGCCCGCACCCGGGAGCGGGTCCTGGAGGCGTTCTCCCACCAGTCGCTGCCGTTCGAGCGGGTCGTCGACGCGCTCAGCCCCGAGCGCGACCTCGCCCGCAACCCGCTCGTCCAGGTCCTCTACACGCACACCGACACCACCGCCGCCCGCTTCGACCTGGGCGCGGCCGAGGGGACGCCGTACCGGATCGACCTCACCACCGCCAAGTTCGACCTCACCCTCGACCTGCGCGACGGTGACGGCCGCACCGAGCTGGCGTTCGTGTACCGGCCCGACCTGTACGAGGCGGCCTCGATCGGCGCCCTCGCCCGGCACACCGTGAACCTGCTGGAGGCATTCTGCGCCACCCCCGACGCGCCGCTGAGCGCCATCGACCCGCTCACCCCCGCCGAGCGCGCCCACCTGCTCGGCCCGGACGGACCCGCCCACACCGGCGAGGACCTCCAGCCGGCCCCGCGCACCGCCCCCGACCGCCTCGCCGACCACATCGCCCGCACGCCGCACGCCGTCGCCGTCAGCGGAACGCACGAGCTGACCTACGCCCGGCTCGACGCCCGCGCCTCCCGCCTGGCGGCCCGGCTGCGCGCGGCCGGGGTCACCCGCGGCTCCCTGGTCGGCGTCTGCCTCGACCGCACCCCCGAACTGGCCGTGGCCCTGCTGGCCGTCTGGCGCGCGGGCGCCGCCTATCTGCCGCTCGACCCCTCCCACCCCAAGGCCCGCCGCGAGTTCACCGTCACCGACTCCGGCATCGAGTGGATCGTCACCGACACCGCGACCCGCGGCGCCGTCGACCGACTGCCGGCCCGGCTCGTCCTGGTGGACGAGGACGACCGGCACGAGACCGCGGCGGCCACCGAGGACGTCCGCCCGGCCCCCGACGACCTCGCCTACGTCATCTACACCTCCGGCTCCACCGGCCGTCCCAAGGGCGTCGAGATCACCCACGGCAACCTGGCCTGGCTGCTGGCCGCCGCCGACCGGCACTTCGACTTCGGCCCGGACGACGTGTGGACGCTGATGCACTCGCCCGCCTTCGACTTCTCGGTGTGGGAGCTGTGGGCGCCGCTGACCAGTGGCGGACGCGTGGTCGTGCTCGGCGCGGACCAGGTCCGCGACCCGGCCGCCGTGCACCGGGTGCTGCGCGAGGAGGGCGTCACCGTCCTCAACCAGACCCCCGCCGCCTTCAAGGGGCTGCGCGCCCACCTCCGGGACACGGGCCACGGTTTCGCCGAACTCCCGCTGCGCACCGTGGTGTTCGGCGGTGACGCGTTCGACGTCCGCGACTACCGGGACTGGTTCGCCACCCCGGGGCACCGGCCCGCCCTGGTGAACATGTACGGCATCACCGAGACCACGGTGCACGTCACCTTCCGCGCCATCACCGAGCGGGACGTCCACGGCGCCGTCCGCTCCCCGATCGGCCGCCCGCTCACCGGGCAGCACGGGTACGTCCTCGACCCCTGGGGCCGGCTGGTGCCGCCCGGCAGCACCGGCGAGCTGTACGTCTCCGGCGGCGGCGTGGCCCGCGGCTACCGCAACCGGCCCGAGCTGACCGCCGAACGCTTCCTCCACGACCCCTTCGGCGCGCCCGGCGCCCGCATGTACCGCACCGGCGACCTCGTACGGGTGCTGCCCGACGGCCAGCTGGCCTACGTGGGCCGCGCCGACCACCAGGTGAAGATCCGCGGCTACCGCATCGAACCCGGCGAGATCGAGACCGCCCTGCGCGCCCTGCCCGGCGTCGCCGACGTGGCCGTGGTGGCCCGCCGCGACGGCGACACCGCCCGCCTGGTCGCCCACGTCGTCACCCCGGAGGGCCGCCCGCTCGATCCGCCCGCCCTGCGCGAGGGGCTGCGGCTGACCCTGCCCGACTACATGGTCCCCGCGCTGTTCGTCCGCCACGAGCGGCTGCCGCTGACCGCCAACGGCAAGGTGGACCGGAACGCGCTGACCGCCGTCGCCCCCGCCTCGGCCGGACCGGGTGCCCACGTGCCGCCGCGGGGGCCGGTGGAGGAGGCGCTGGCCGGGGTGTGGAGCCAGGTGCTCGGCGCCGAACACGTCGGCCGCACCGACAACTTCTTCGAACTGGGCGGCGACTCCATCCTGGCGCTGCGCCTGGTCGGCCTCGGCCGGCTCGCCGGGCTCGGCTTCACCGTCGCCGACGTCTTCCGCACCCGTACCCTCGCCGACCTCGCCGCCCTCGTCACCGACGCCGTCGACGCTCCGGCCCCCGTCGCCCCGTTCTCCCAGCTCGACCCCGCCGACGCGGGCCGGCTGCCCGACGGCCTGGAGGACGCCTACCCGCTCACCATGCTCCAGGCCGGCATGCTGCACGAGATGCTCGCCGACCCCCGGCGCGGCGCCTACCACAACGTCACCGACCTGAAGATCACCGTGCCCGAGGGCTTCGACCTCGACGCGTTCCAGGCCGCCGTGGACGCGGTGGTCGCCGGTCACCCCATCCTGCGCAGCTCCGTCGACCTCGTCACCTACCGCGAACCCCTCCAGCTCGTCCACCGCGACGCCCGCCTGCGGGTCGGCTACACCGATCTGCGCGGCCTGCCCCGCGAGGAGCAGCGGGCCCGGCTGCGCCGGTTCGTGGACGAGGAGTTCGAGCACCGCTTCGACCTGTCCGCCGCGCCCCTGGTCCGCATCCACCTGCACCACGTCACCGACCACGACCTGCGGCTCGTGCTCACCGACTGCCACGTCGTGCTGGACGGCTGGAGCCTGACCTCGCTCGTCGCCGACCTGCTCGCCCTGCACCGCGAGGCCGTCGCCCACGCCACCGCGCCCCGGCCCCCGCAGGCTCCGCCGTTCGCCGAGTACGTGGCCCTGGAACGGGCCGCCCTGCACAGCGAGGAGTCGCTGGCGTACTGGCGCGAACGCCTCGCCGACCTGCGCCCGGTGACCTTCCGGCGGCGCGCCCGGGGCGCCGGGGCCGGCCGGCAGCCGGTGCACGAGGTCCGCCGGTCCTACGCCCATCTCGCCGAGCGCATCGGAAAGCTGGCCAAGGACGCCGGAGTGCCCCGCCGCACCGTGCTGCTCACCGCCTTCCACCACACCATGAGCCTGTTCGCCGACCGCGACGAGAGCGCGCTCGGCCACAGCATCGGCCTGGTCACCAACGGACGGCCCGAGGTGCCCGGCGCGGACCGGATGCGCGGACTGTTCCTGAACACCGTGCCGTTCGGCGTCGCCCGCCCGCGCGGCAGCTGGCGCGCCTATCTGCGGGACGTCTTCGCGGCCGAGCAGGAGATGCTGCCGCACCGCAGGGTGCCGCTGGTCGCGATCGCCCGGCTGCGGCCGACCGAGCCCAACCTGACCGACGCCGTCTTCAACTACGTCAACTTCCACCGGCTGTCGCACGACTCCTGGGACGACTCCCTGGAGATCGCCCGGACCATGTTCCCGCTGCTGGTCAACGCCAGCGTCAACGCCTTCACCCTGGACGTGGACCCGGAGTTCGTCGCCCCCGCCACCGCCGAGCAGCTGGCCGACGTGTACCGGGCCCAGCTGGAGGCCATGGTCGCCGCGCCCGACGCCCGGGTCACCCGGCCCGCCCTGACCGGCGACGCCCGCACCACCGCGCTCGGCAAGTGGGCGCGCGGACCCGAACTCCCCTCCTCACCCCTGCTGTTCCACGAGCACATCGCGACACACGCGGCCCGCACCCCGGACGCCGTCGCCGTCGAACACGACGGGCAGCGGGTGACGTACGGCGAACTCCACGAGCAGGCCGAACAGCTGGCCCGGCGGCTGCGGCTGCTCGGGGTCGGCCCGGAGACCGTGGTGGGCATCTGCGCCGAACGCGGCCCCGACCTGGTGCGCGCCGCCGTCGGCGTGCTCCGCTCCGGCGGCGCCTTCCTGCCCCTGGACCCGCAACACCCCACCGAGCGGCTCCGGTTCATGGCCGACGACAGCGGCATGCGGGTCCTGCTCACCCAGCGGTCCCTCGACGGCACGGTGCCCTTCGACGGTCCCGTGCTCCACCTGGACGTCCCCGCCGCCCCGCTGGAGCCCGTGCCGGGCCGCGAACCCGACGCCGACACCCTCGCCTACATCATCTACACCTCCGGCTCCACCGGCACGCCCAAGGGCGTCGCCCTGCCGCACCGCGGCCTGTCCAACATGCTGGAGGGCCAGCGCGACCTGGTCCGCCCCACCCCCGAGGACCGGGTGCTCCAGTTCGCCTCCTTCGGCTTCGACGCCTCCGTCCTGGAACTCACCTGGTCCCTCGCCAACGGCGGCCGGCTGGTCACCGCCGCCAAGGAGGACCTGCGCCCCGGCCCCGACCTCGCCCGCACCCTGCGCCGCGCCCGCGTCACCTGCGCCATGCTGCCGCCCAGCGCCCTCGCCGTGCTCGGCGAGGACGACTTCCCCGAACTGCGGGTGTTGCAGGTCGCGGGCGAGGCGTGCCCGGCCGAACTCGCCGACGTCTGGTCGCGGGGCCGCCGCTTCCACAACGTCTACGGCCTCACCGAGACCTCCGTGTGGTCCGTCGCCGCCGAACTGAGCCCCGGCCAGGGCCACCCGCCCATCGGCACCCCGATCCGCAACACCCGCATCCACGTCCTGGACGACGACCTCCAGCCGGTCCCGGCGGGCGTCCCCGGCGAGATCTACCTCGGCGGCCGGGCCGTCGGCCGCGGCTACCTCGGCCGGCCTGCGCTCACCGCCGCCACCTACGTCCCCGACCCCTACGGGCTCCCCGGCGAGCGGCTGTGCCGCACCGGCGACCTCGGCACCCACCGGCCCGACGGCTCCGTGGAATGGCTCGGCCGCCGCGACTCCCAGGTCAAGCTGCGCGGCTTCCGCATCGAACTCGGCGAGATCGAGCACGCGTTGCGCGCCCTGCCCGAGGTGAGTCAGGCCGTCGTCCTGCACCGCACCGACCTGCCCGGCGGCGAACCCGCGCTCGTCGCCTACCTCGTCGCGCGGGGCCCCGGACGCCCCACGCCCGAGGAACTGCGCCGCGCCCTGCGCGCCTCGCTGTCCTCGTACATGATCCCCGCCCGGTTCGTGCTCCTCGACGAACTGCCCGTCAACCGCAGCGGCAAGATCGACAAACGGGCGCTGCCGCTGCCGCCCGCCGAACTCGACCGGTCCGAAACCGAGTACGTGGCCCCGGCCACCCCGGCGGAGAAGATCCTCGCCGAGATCTGGCGCGAGGTCCTCGGCCTCGCCCGCATCGGCGTCCACGACGACTTCTTCCGCATCGGCGGCAGCTCCCTGTCCACCGTCCGGGTCTCCCTGATGTCCGCCGCCCGCGGCCTCACGGTCTCCGTCGGCGACCTGATCGAGCACCCGACCATCGCCCAGCTCGCCGCGCACGCCGCCCGCACCGCCAAGGACGGGCTGCCCGCCGCCGTCACCTCCGAGGTGCGGCTGCGCGAGGGCACGGGGGAGCCGCTGTGGTGCGTGCACCCCACCGGCGGCAGCGCCGCCTGGTTCGTGCCGCTCGCCCGCGCCCTGCCGCCCGGCCGGCCCGTGCACGCCTTCCAGGCGCGCGGACTGCTCGGCGGGGTCGACCCCAGCACCGTCACCGGGATCGCGGCCAACTACGTCGCCGAGATCACCGACCGCGGCGAGCAGGGTCCGCACGCCCTGCTCGGCTGGTCCATGGGCGCCAACATCGCCGTGGAGATGGCCACCCAGCTGCACCGGGCAGGCCATCCGGTCGCGCCGCTGGTCCTGATCGAGCCCTATCTGCCCAACCCGGCCGCCCGCGCCCGCCTGAACGGCGTCACCGACGACCTGCGCACCGCCTGGCGCCAGCGCGACCGGATCCGGCAGCTGCCGCCCTCCCCGGAGCGCGACCGGGCCACCGCCGAACTCACCGCCACCCTGCTCGGCGCCGGCATGAGCCCCGCCGAGGCGGCCCTCGTCGAGAACGCGCCCATCGAGGTGTGGCACTCGCTGCTCACCGCCCTCGCCGGGTATGAGGTCCGCCCCTACCCCGGCCACATCCACCTCGTGGTCGGCAGCGAGGCGGCCGGGCTGCCCCGGGGACGCACGATGCCGGGCCTGGACGTCGACTACGACACCTACGTCGAGCGCTGGCGCGAACTGGCCGGCGACGGACTCACCCTGCACATCAGCGAGGGCGACCACATGTCGATGATGGCCGCGCCGCAGGTGTCCGGCATCGCCGACATCCTCGTCGCGGTCCAGGAGCGGACGGGGGAGAACCGATGACCACCGCCGCCCCCTTCCAGGAGCGCTACCTGCTCGCCCCGGACATGATCGCCGACCCCTACGACCGGCTCGACGCCCTGCGGGAGCACGCCCCGGTGCACTGGAGCCCGATGCACCACGCCTGGCTGGTCACCGGCTACGACCAGGTGATGCGCTGCCTGCGCGACCCCGCGGTCTCCGCCGACCGGGTGCGGCCCCTGATGGACGCCGTACCGCAGGGCGCCCGGGAGGACGCCGAGCGGGCCTTCGGGATCCTGTCCCGCTGGATGGTGTTCAACGACCCGCCGCAGCACCGCAGACTGCGCCAGGTCTTCCAGGAGGCCTTCGCCGCGCGGGCGGTGGCCCGCTACCGGGCCTTCACCGAGAAGGCCACCCGGGCCGTCCTCGCCCGCAAGGCCGTCCCCGGCCGCACCGGGGACCTCATGGCCGACGTGGCCAAGCCGCTGCCCGCGCTGGTGTTCGCCCGCTGGCTCGGCATCCCCCGCACCGACGCCGCCGCCTTCTGGTACTGGAACGCCCGCGTCGCCGACCTCGTGCTCGGCACCGCCCAGGAGGAGAGCGAGTACCGCGCCTCCCTCCAGGCGCTGGTCAGCCTGGAGGACTACCTCGCCGCCCTGGTCGCCCGGCGGCGCGCCGAACCCGCCGACGACCTGATCAGCCAGGTGCTGGCGGAGGGCCGGGTCGGCGAGTCGGTCACCGAGCAGGAGTTCGTCGGAATGCTCACCCAGATGGCGTTCGCCGGCGGGGAGACCACCAGCAACCTCATCGCCAACACGGTCCTCGCCCTGCACACCCGGCCCGCGCAACTCGCCGCCGTACGCGAGGACCCCGGGCTGGCGCAGGGCGCCGTGGAGGAGACGCTGCGGCTGGACGGGCCGTCCAAGATGTCGATCCGCACCACCGTCCGCGACCTGGAGCTGGACGGGCACACCCTGCGGGCGGGCGACCGGATCTTCCTGGTGACCGCCGCCGCCAACCGCGACCCGGCCCGCTTCCCCGACCCCGGCCGGTTCGACGTGCGCCGCACCGGCGCCACCCACCTCGGCTTCGGCTTCGGCGCCCACTTCTGCATCGGCGCCGCGCTGGCCCGGCTGGTGGCCGTCGCCGCGGTGGGCACGCTGGTCCGCGACCACCCGGGGCTGACCCTGACCGACCCCGGCGCCCTGACCTGGCAGCCCTCCCTCCTCAACCGCAGCCTCACCGCGCTGCCCGTCCGCTACTGACCGGAGCGCCGCGCGCGTCCCGCACGACGAAAGGCACACCATGGCCACCACCCTCGCCGGCGCCGGCCCCCGGCTGTGGGCCCCCGCCCGGCAGCGGCCCTTCCAACTGCTGTGGCTGGGACAGTCGTTGTCCCTGCTCGGCGACGGATTCAGCGTCGTCGCCTTCTCCTGGATCACCCTCGGCCTGACCGGCTCCACCCTCACCCTCGGCTACGTCCTCGCCTTCCAGGCCGTCCCCCGCACCCTGCTCACCCTGGTCGGCGGCAGCCTCGGCGACTCCTGGTCCACCCGCACCCTGATGATCGCCTCCAGCTGGACCCGCGCCGCCCTGATGGCCGGGGTGGGACTCGCGGGTCTCGGCGGGCACTTGACGGTGTGGATGCTGTGCGCGGCGGCCGCCGCGTTCGGCGCCGTCGACGCCTTCTTCCAGCCCGCCCGGGTGTCGATCCTGCCCTCGGTGGTCGACGAGAACCTGCTCACCCCGGCCAACGCCCTGCTGGGCGCGGGCTCCCGCACCGCCGCCGTGGTCGGCCCGGCGGTCGGGGGCGTGGTGATCGCGCTGACCCGGGCGCCGGTCGCGTTCGTGGTCGACGCGGTCTGCTTCGCCCTGTGCGGCTGGTGCGTGTCCCGCATCCGGCCCCGCGCCCGCACGGCTCCGGCGGCGAAGAAGACGGACACCGGGCAGCCCTCCCTCGGCGCCCGCATCCGCGAGGGCGTCGCCTTCACCCTGCGCGACCCGCGGCTGCGGACCGTCGTCGCCCTCGACACCGCCGTCAACTTCTGTTACGCCGGGCCCTTCACGGTCGGCTTCGCCACCCTCGCCGACCAGGTGCTGCGCGGCGGCTCGGCCACCCTGGGCGTGCTCAACGGCTCCCTCGCCGGAGGCGCGATGCTCGGCACGCTCGCGGGCGGCGCGCTGGGCGGCAGGCCCCGGGTCGGGCTGCTGGTGGCCGCCCTGGCCGGCTGGCTGGGTGCCGGGATGGCCGCGCTGGGGCTGGTGCACAGCACCCCCGCGGTCGTCGGGACCGTCCTGGCCATGGGCTTCGCCATCGGTTTCCAGGGGGTGTTCGGGCTCAGCTGGATCCAGCGCAACATCCCCGGGGACGTGCTCAGCCGGGTCATCTCCGTCGACATGGTCCTCGGCTACGCGGTGGCCCCGCTCTCCCTGATCGTGTGCGGCGCGCTGGCCCGGATCAACACCTTCGCCCTGTTCGGCCTGGTCGCCGCGGTGCTCGCCCTCACGGGACTCGCGGTGCTGGGGTCCAGGGCGGTGCGCGAGATGCGCTAACCCTCCCGCAGGGCGGCCGACCGGGCGCACAGGTCCGCGCGGTTGGCCGCCCCCGTCTTCGTGATCAGGCTGGCGATGTGCTTCTCCGCCGTACGGGGCGAGATGAACAGCCGGTCGGCGATGTCCTTGTTGGACAGCCGCTCCGCGAGCAGCCGGAACACCTCGAACTCGCGCACCGTGACGCCCTGGACGCGCAGCTGGTCCGGGATGCCGCTGCTGCCGGTGCGGTGCTGGCGCACGGGGGCGCCGAGCCGGCGCAGGCCCGCCCGGCAGGCGCCGGTCACGGCCGGCACGTCCCGCTCGTGGAAGTACTGCTCGGCCCGCCGCAGCCAGCCCACCGGATCGCCCCAGCCGTCCTCGTGCGCCGCGTCCGCGATCAGCCGCAGCCCCAGGTGCCGGGCCAGCGGGTAGGGGTCCGCCACCGCCTGCGCCGCGTCGACCGCCCGCGCCGCCCCCGCCCCCTCGCCCTCCCGGCCGAGCAGCACGGCCTCCGCGAGCAGCACGAACTGCCGGTTCCAGCGCATCCGTGCCATCGCGGTGGCGGTGACCTCCGCGTGCCGGGCCCGGTCCGCGCGCCCGGCGAGCACGTCCAGCAACAGCACCAGGCCGTGGGTGCCGCTGAGGTGGTAGGTCGAGGGGTTGTCCGCCTCCAGCGCCAGCACCGTGTCCAGGTCCTGCCGGGCCAGTTCCCGGTCCTCCTCCAGGAGTGCGCAGAAGGCACGGGCCAGACCGTGGCTCAGCGGCTCCTCCTGCGATCCGGCCCCGTCCCACTGCGCGAACGCGGCGAGCGCCGCCTCCATCCCGGCGCGGTTGCCGTGGTGCGCCTCCAGGACGCCCTGCGCCATGAGCACGTACCGCACGGCGGGCGCGAGCCGCAGCCGGCGCACGACGGCCAGGCACTCGGCGGCCGAGTCGCGCGCGGCGTCGTACCGGCCGCGCAGCACCGCGTCGAGGACGAGGATGCCCTCGACGGTGTGCACGATGTTGACCGAGCCGAGCCGCAGCGCCTCCTCGCGCGCCGCCAGCAGACCGGCCGTGTCGCCCTCGGCGAGCCACGCGTTGCCGCCCAGCCGGGTGGCCGCGTACATCCGTTGCAGCGGCAGCCGGTGGCGCTCCGCCGTGGCCAGGGCCTGCCGGAGCATCGCCTCGGACTCCTCCGGGTCCCGCTCGCGGGCCACGGTCGCCAGCAGCTCCTGCGCCTGGCAGGCGACCACGGGCAGCCCGTGCCGTTCGGCGGTGTCGGCGGCCGACCGGGCCAGCTTCTCCGCGTGCTGGGTGCGGTCCGGGCCGGGGGTGTCCAGGGCCAGGTAGGCGGCCGTCACGTCGACGGCGGCGGCCGTCGTCTCGTCGGGCGCCGCGGCCAGCACCTCCCGGGCGCGGGCCACCTGCCGGTTGCCGTCGCTCCACCGGCCCGCCGTGTGCGCGACCTTGGCCAGCCGGGTGTGCAGCGTGGCCAGCCGGACCGGGCTCAGCCCCGAGCCGCCCAGCACATGCAGATCCTCGGCCAGTTCGAAGGCGCGGGCGAAGTCGCCCGCCTCGGCGAGCGCCGGCAGCAGGTTCTCCAGCACCGCGGCCCGCGCCTGCGGGTCGCCCGCGTCGGCCAGCAGGCCCTCGGCGCGGCTGAGCAGGGTCACGGCGGAGCCCAGCGCCCCGGCCGCGAGGGCCCGGCCGCCCGCGTCCGCGAACAGCCGCCCGGCCTCGGTGCGGTCCCCGGCCTCGCTGCGCAGCCCCGCCGCCAGCGCGCACCAGTCGCCGCCCAGATCGGGGTGCAGCTCCTCGACCGCCTCCGCGCCCCGCCGCGCGAGATCCGCCCGCTGGCCCGGCGTCATCTGCGTGAACAGGGCCTCCACGGTGAGGGAATGCCGGAACGAGTACCAGTCGGGGGCCGGTTCGTCCGGGATGACCAGGCGGGCGGCCACGCCCGCGTGCAGATGGCTGAGCAGTGCGCGGTCGTCCACGCCGCTCATTCGCTGGAGCACCGTCAGCGGGAAGCGCCGGCCGAGCACGGCGGCGGCCGACAGCAGGGTCAGACCCTGGGCGCCGAGCCGGTCGATGCGGCGCAGGATGTCCCGCGCCAGCGTCGAGGAGACATCGCTGCGCAGATCGCCGACGGCCCGCCAGCCGTCCGGGCCCTGCACCAGGGTGCCGGACCCGATCATGGTCTGGAGCAGTTCCTCGACCAGGTAGGGGCTGCCCGAGCTGTCCTCCCACAGCCGTCGCAGCACCGCCTCGGGCACCTCCTGCGGATCCGCCACCCCCAGCTGGGCGGCGATCATCTCGTGCGCCTGCGCCCGGGTCAGCGGCGGGATCTCCAGCACGGTGGCGACGCCGCGCCGGCGCGCCGACTGGGCCAGGTCCAGGGCGTCGCTGAAGTCCGTACGCACGGTGGCGAGCAGCAGGACGGGCGTGTACTCCAGGTTGTCCACGAGGTATTCGAGAACGCCCAGCGTCTCCGGGTCGGCGTCGTGCAGGTCCTCCAGGAGCAGCAGCTGGCCCTGTCCGCGGCCGGCCGCGAGGAGCAGCCGCAGCACCGCCTCGCCCAGGATCACCATCGAGCTGCTCTCGCGCTCCCCGGTGTCCCAGTCGGGGATCAGCCGCCCGAGCACCGGCCGGTACGGGCCCAGGGCCAGGTCGTCCATGTCCGCGCCGCCGCGGAACAGCGACATGAGGGCCTCGGTCAGCGGCCGGAACGGCACCGCGGGGCCCGTGGTGCTGCTGCGGCCCCGCAGGACCCGCATGCCGGCGTCCAGCGCGCCGCCCACGACCTCGGCAGCGAGCCGCGACTTGCCGACCCCGGCCTCTCCGACCAGGAAGACCACACCGCCGCGTCCCTGCTGGGCGCTGGTCACCGCGCGTTCAAGCAGGTCAAGTTGGGGGTCCCGCCCGACCAGGGAAGGCGCATGGGAACGCATGAACGCTGATGATAATCGGAATATCGGGACCTGGGGCAGATGCAATGGTCACGGCTCGCACCGGCCCCCTCGCACACGGCGGCGCGGACCCGTTTGACGGGCCCGCGCCATCACGCCGGGTCAGGGCCGGCAGCCGGTCACCGGGGAGCGGAGACCGAGGTGTCGATGGTGCTCAGCGTGATGACGAGGCCGCTGGTCAGAACCATCCCGGCCAGCACCCGGGCCCGGGCGCAGGCGCGGTTGCGGCCCTTGAGGGTGATCCCGCCCGCCGCGTCCTGCTCCTCGGTGGCGGTCTCGGTGGCGTCGGCGGCGGTGACGGCGAGGTGCTTGTCCATGACGGTGAACCCCTTCTGGTGGTCCGTGCGTCGCGCACGGGGTGGATGCGGAGGAAGTGCCGTGGTGCCGAAGTGCGGGAGAGCGTGGTGGTCAGCGGCCGGGGTGGCCGAGGAGCAGGACGGAGGGCACGGTGTCCGGATGGGCCAGGCGCAGCAGCCCGTAGCCGATGCCGGACAGTCCGGTCAGCAGCCCGGGGGAGGGAACCTCGTCGGGGGTGGCGCACCGGTGGCCCTGCGCCTCGACGAGCGCGAGCGCCTGTCCGGTGCGCCGGGTCAGCGTCCCGGCGGCCGGCCCGTCGCCCCGTGCGGTGAACAGGGCCAGGGCTTCCAAGGTGCCGAGGGCGCCCTGGGCGAGGCTGAGGTCGGGCCCCACCTCGGCGTCCCGAAGCCGGTCCGCGAGCGCTGCCGCGGACCGGACCGCGTCGTCGGTGTCGTCGGGCAGCATCCGGGCGGCGGCCGCCACCCCGGCGAGCCCGCGGGCCCAGGAGAGGTCGGCGCCGGCGGCCCCGGCGTGCTGCCGGACGGCCGCGTCGAGCAGGGTCCGCGCGGCCGCGGTGTGCGCCGCGGACCGCTCGGGCCGCACGGCGGCGTACCGCAGCAGCGCCCAGCCGATCCCGGCGGTGCCGTCCGCGAAACCGGTCCGCGCGCCCGGGTCCGGCGCCACCGTGCGCAGCCGGTCCGCCAGTTCGTCCGCCAGCCGCAGCGCCTCGGGCGAGCCGGTCGCCTCGTGCACGGCGACGGCGGCGGCCAGCGCCCCGGCCGTACCGCCGGCCAGCCCCGGGTCCGGGCAGCCGGCCGCGGCGTGCGCCAGCGCGGTGAGCGCGTCCGGCAGACAGTCCGTCAGCTCCCCGTCCAGCAGGGCGGACAGCCGGACCAGGGCGTAACAGACGCCGCCGAGACCGTCGTAGGCACCGGGTCCCGCCGCCGCGCCCAGCTCCGGGTCGGCGGCCAGGGCCTTCAGCAGCGCGGGCAGCGGCCGGACCGCCTCCCGGGCCAGCGCGGTGTACCGGCCGGCCCCGGTCAGGGCGCCCGTGTGGGCGAGGAACAGCGCGACCCCGCAGTAGCCCTGGGCGAGCCCGGCGCCCATCGGCAGCACCGCCCAGTGCGGCCCGGAGACCCGTTCCAGACCGAGCCAGTTGGCCCGGCCGCCGTCGCGCACCGCACGGGCGGCGATGTCGTCGGCGATCCCGCACACCGCGGCCAGCAGCCGGGAGGCGTCGGGCACGACGGCCGGCACGGGCGCCACCGCGAGCGCCGACCGCGGCCGGCCCGCCGGGGCACCGGCGCCCCGGGCCGCCAGCGTCGCCGACACGATCCACTCCTGGTCGCGGCAGTCGATCTCGTCCATCCGCGCGATCTTCTTGCGCACCGCGGCCAGGCTCGCCTCGGGCAGCACGTCCGGCAGCCAGGTCCCGTCGGCCGCCCGGACCCCGGTACCGGACGGCCGATGGGTGAACAGGGGGACGTCGCCGCGCCACAGGTCCGCCGTCTCGTGCTCGACGAGCCGCCGACGGGCCGCGTCGTGCTCGGACTCGGTCCACAGCACCGCGAACACCCCGTCCCGGGCCAGCGCGTCACCGAGCAGCGCCGGATGGGTGGACTCCTCAAGGAGCGTCGCGTACAGCCGGGTGGAGCGGGCGATCAGCCGCGCCGGGCTGTCCGCGCCGATCGTCAACGGGCCCTCGTCACCCGTCAGTTCGTCGCCGTGTGCGGCGATCGCCGCGTAGGCCGTGCGGAAGCCGTCGAGCAGCGCCGCCCGGTGGTCCGCGCCCTCCAGCGGGCGCCCGCCGGGCAGCGGCTGGTTCTGCCCCGCCGGGCTGAGCAGCGGTCCGCGCACCGCGCGCATGGTGTCCAGGCCGCTGTCCTCCCAGCGCAGCCCCTCGCTGGGGAAGGTGCCGTCGGTGGACCGGCCCAACGCGGAGATGTCCAGCGCCCCGTGCTCGCCGATCAGCAGATGGGGCAGCAGACAGGTGCGGTGCACGGAGCCGTGCAGGGCGTCCGCGGCCGGGTCGGCACCGGCCGTCATGGCCTGCCCCAGCCCGGTGTGCAGCAGCGTCTCGGCGTCCACCAGGACCGGCTGGTCCCCGCAGGCGATGACGTTCTCGTAGTGCATGTCGGCACCGTCCACCGCGTAGAGCAGCGCCAGCAGCGCGCCCTGGCGGCGGTAGAAGGCGTCGGTCTCGGTCACCGACCGGCACCAGCGGTGCGCCACGAACTCCAGCCAGCCGTAGCCGTCCCGGCGCACGGTCCGCGCGGTGCGCAGCGCCAGCCCCGGCACCTTGGCGTCCAGCCAGGCCGCCAGCTCGTCCAGCAGGGCGTGCTGGCCCAGCGGACGCGGCTTGTACACGATCCGCGCCCCGCCCGCGAAGTGCAGGACCGCCACGGACCGGTTGCCCTGGTGGGCGTCGCCGAGCCCCAGCTCCACCCGGACGAGCACACCCGGGTCGCGGCCGTCGAGGAGGCCGGCGACGAGGTCGTCGCGGTCGGCCCGGAAGCGCGCCACCAGTTCGGCCGTCGCGTCCAGCGCGTCCAGCGCGGTCTGCCCGAGCATCCGGGCCAGCACCGGGTAGGCGGCGCACAGTTCGCCGAGGCCCCGCCGGGTGCCGGTGTGTGCGACGAAGGACGCGAACCGCTCGCGCGAGCCCGCCCCCTCCAGCCGCCCGGCGCGGCGGGCCGCATCGAGCTCCCGCACCAGCGTGCGGGCGGCCGCCCCGGCCAGCTGCCGCGTCAGCCACCGGCCGAACTCCGCCCGCCACACCGCTTGTTCGGGGCCGGGCGAGCCGGCCAGTCGGCCGGCGACCGGGGCGACGAGCGGCCGTACCACATGGGCGAAGGCCTCGGGCCCGGCACCGTCCGTGTCCGGCTCCCCGGGCTGCTCCGGGGCGGCCTCCACGGCGGCCTCGACGTACGTGGCCCAACCGGGCTTGGCCGCCCGGGCCGCGAGCCGCCCGGCGGGCTCCGCCGCGAGGGCCGCCGCCGTGGCACCGTCCACCCCCAGGTGCGCCAGCCGCAGCGCGAAGCCCTCCGCGTCCCCGACGGCCCAGGGGGCGCGCACGGGGGCGTCGGGGTCGGCGGTCGCGGCCGGGCGTCCGGGGGCGGCGAGCCGCTCCGCGAGGGACAGCGCCGGGGCCCACCAGTCGAGCGGCAGGCCGGCGCTCCGGGGAGTCGGGAGGCTGGCGGTCTCAGTCACGTCAACGAAGGTCGCAGACACCGGGCGACCCCCACATGGGGAAGTGACCCCCATATTCTGCGCGGCCCCCTCCCCACGGGTGGGGGCGGCACCCGCACGGACCGCCCCGACGCGGGGAAAGCGCAGGTGGGACGGCGACTACCCAGACCCCCGTACGACGGCGGGGCAGCCTCGCCCCGCGGGCCCGCACGGCCCCCGCGCCCACCCCCGCCGGGCCGATCCCCCATGAGCCGCGGCCCCCGCCCCCCATCCCGCGGCGGGGACGGCCGCGCCCGCGCCCGGCGCCCGGCCCCGCACCGGGCGCGGGAGCAGGCAGGACGGCCCGCCGGAGCGGGCGGACACCCCCACCACCCCGGCGTCCCCCGCACCCGCCCCGGGAAAGGTGGGGACCGACTACCGATGCCCGCCCCCACCCCCCGACGGCACGGTGGAGCGCAGAAACCACGAACCGCCCCGGCGTTCACGACCGGGCGGACGACTTTCAAGGAGCAGCAGATGGGAGTCCCCGTACCCGTCGGTGTGGTCGCCCTGGACCCGGTCCTGGAGGCCGGCACCCGCAGTACCCTGCTCGCCTGCCCGGAACTGGCCGTGTGCGAGCCCGCGGAGGCCCGGGTCGCCGTCGTCACCGTGGACCGGCTCGGCCCGGCCGAACTCGACATGGTGCGCACCACCCGTGCGCAAGGGCAGCGCCCCGCCGTCGTCCTGGTGGCCGGCGCGCTCGCCTCCGGCGACGCCCTGCACGCCCTCGCCGCCGGCGCCCGGGGCCTGCTGCCGCGCCGCGAGGCCGACGCGTCCCGTCTGGCCCACGCGGTGCTGGCCGCCGCCCAGGACGACTGCACCGTCCCCACCGACCTGCTCGAACAGGTCCTGGACCGGCCCGACCACGGCCGGACCGGCTGGGCCGGCGGCGCCCTCTCCGACCGGGAACGCTCGGTGCTGCGGCTCGTCGCCGACGGACACGAGACGGCGGAGATCGCACAGCGCCTCGCCTATTCGCCCCGCACCGTCACCACCGTGGTGCACGACATCACCCAGCGGTTCCGGCTGCGCAACCGCGCCCACGCCGTCGCCTACGCGCTCCGGGCGGGCCTGCTGTGACCGCCACGCTGACCGCCGCGCCCGGCGTGCCCACCACCCTGTGCGTCCTGCCCTCGCGGCACGCGAACCGCGTGCGCGCCCTCGCCCACCGCGCCGGACTCGACTGCGCCCCCGGCCCCGGCGGGCCCGGTACCGTCACCGTCGTCGTCGCCGACGACGCCGAACGGGCCCTGCGCGGGCTGCGGGTGCCCGGGCCGCTGCTGCTGGTGTGCGACACGGTCGGCAGGGCCGGGCTGCTCGGGGCCCTGCGCGCCGGGGCCGTGGTGCTCAGGACCGCGGACCTCACCGAGGAGAGCCTGGCGGCCGCCGTGCGCCGCGCCGGGGCGCCGCACCCGAGCATCCCCTACCCGGAACTCTCCCACCTGCTGACCGCCGGCCCCGCCCACGGCGAGGCGGGCCCGCGGGAGGACCGGCCACCGGCCCTGACCGCCCGTCAGTTCTCGGTGCTGCGGCTGATGGCGGAGGGGCACGGGAACGCGGGCATCGCCCGGCTGCTGCACTGCTCCGAACACACCGTCAAGAACGTCGTCTACGAGATCATGGCCCGCCTGCAGGCCCGCAACCGCGCCCACGCGGTGGCCCGCGCCGTGCGCCACGGGCTGATCTGACGTGCGGGGGCCGAGGGGCGGCCGCGGCCGTTCAGAAGCCGGGGGACGGCAGCAGCCGCGGCACCATGCGCTCCTCCACGGCCCGCTCGCCCTCCCGGCGCACGACGTACGCGCCCCGGTCCGGCAACTCCGCGACCGCCTCGACCAGTTCGGTGCCCCGGTAGACCAGGCCCACCCCGTCGTCGGTGCAGTGCGCGGTGGGCAGGGTGCCGTCGGCGACCAGCCGGTGGATCAGCGGGCGCCGGCCCGGATCGGAGTCGTAGTGCACGCCGTTGCCGTACGGCAGCAGACCGAGGCCGTTGGTCACCGGCCGCAGCTCGGGCCCGAAGGAGTCCGTCGCGCCGCCCTCGAACCAGCAGATGGAACCGGCGCTCACCCCGGCCAGCACCACCCCCGCCCGCCAGGCCCGCCGCATGATCGCGTCGAGGCCGTGCACCCGCCACACCGCGAGCAGGTTGGCCACCGAGCCGCCCATCACCCACACCACGTCGTGGTCCAGCACCGTCGCCTCGACGTCCTCGACGTTCGGCATGGGGAACAGGTGCAGCGGCGTCAGGTCGAACCCGGCCACCCGGGCCGCCTCGCTCATCCGCGCCGCGACGTGCTCGGCGTCCCCGATCGCCGTGCCCACGTACAGGACGCGGGGGCGCCTGCCGTGCACACCGGCCAGGTCGACCGCGTGATGGACCAGGGCATCGAAGAGCACCCGCGTACGTGTTCCGGCGCGGTGCCCTCCGGAGGTGGCGACGATGGTGGGTTCCGGAGCGGTCACGCGGCGATCGTAGCGTGGGGACCGCGCTTTGGACGTGGGGGAGTGGTGAAGGTGGGGCGCGGCCGGCGCGGTCCGGGAAACACGGCGGGGACCGGCCGTCGGGCCGGTCCCCCTCGCAGGTGTCCGGGTGGTCGCGGGGTCACTCCCGGCGCAGCGCCACGGCCGCCGCGTACCCCGCGGGGACGAGCACGTCCCGCAGCGTCCAGCGCGGCGACGGCGAGACGGGCCGCTCCCCGGTGCCGACGTGGTCCAGCGACGGATCGCGCACCAGCCCCGTCCCCAGACCCTTCAGGTAGGCCTCCTTGCGGACCCATGTCCGGGTGAAGGCCGCCGGCCGCTCGTACGCCGGGAGCCGCGCCAGTTCCGCCACCTCCGCCGCGTGCAGCGCGCACTGCGCGCTGCGCACCGCCTCCGCGGAGGCCAGCCCCTCGACGTCGACCCCGACCGGTGTGCCGGCGAGCGCCACCAGCACCAGGTCCCCGCTGTGCGACAGGGAGAAGTGCAGCCCCGGCGCGCGCAGCGCCGGCCGCCCGTGCGGAGCACCGCAGCCCGCGCACGGCTCGCGCATCAACGGCAGCTCGTCCGCCCGCACGCCCAGCAGCGGGCCGAGCAGCGCGCGCAGCGTCGCGTGCGCGATCACATAGGCGTCGCGGTCCCGGGCCCGCCGGAACGCACGGGCCCGCGCCCGCTCCTCCCCGTCCAGCAACTCCTGTGCCCACAGCAGTGCCTGTTCGTCCTGCGACCCGACCTCGGCGAGGTACAGCTCCAACGGCCCCCGCAGCGCGCGGGGGCGCGCGACGTGCGGCCGGTGCAGCGGGCCGGGCAGGTCCAGTACGGCGGGACACAGCGGGTCCACCCGGTCCGGCGGCCGTGCCCGGCCGGGCACGGCCGCCGGACCGGCGTCGAGCGGTGTGCGCGGCAGCAGCGCGGCCACGCCGCCGCCGCTCACCCGCACCGCCGCCCGCGACGGCGGCGGGGCGCCGGCCGGACGGTCCGGCGGCGCAGGGGCGGCCGGCGGTGACGACAGCGGCGCCGGCCGGGCCTCAGACATCGGCCCCGGCGAGCCGGCGGCGCAGGCTCAGCGGGCGCATGTCCGTCCAGATCACGTCGATGTGGTCCAGGCACTCCTGCCGGCTGCCGCTGCGGCCCTCCCGGTACCAGCCGGCCGGCAGCTCCCGGTCCGCCCGCCAGATCGAGTACTGCTCCTCGTCGTTGCGCACCACGAGATACACGTCGTCGGCGCCCGGACGGGCCTCGTCGCCGCCGGAGTGCGCGGAGTTGGGTTGCGTCACGGTGAACCTCCCGCAGATGTCGGTCCGGCCGCGGAGAAGGGCCGGCGCCGCAAGCGTGCCGCGCGCCGTGCGGCCGGGTCAGGGACGAACGCGCCGAACCGGCGGCACCCGTTGCTGCCGGATCTTCCCTGGTGACCCACGGCCCCGGCGCGGGACCGTGCTGTCCGGTCGGGGGCCGCCCGGCACCCCGGCGCCCCGCCGGGCCACGCGATTCCCGAGCACCCCCTTCCGGAAGGAGCACGCGATGTCGGACGAGCACGCACCTGTCCTGCTGCCGGGCGGAGGCTGGCGGCTGTGGGAGCAGTTCGCGCTCCGCGGTCCCGGCTTCCCCGCCGACGGCGTGCTCCGCCTCGCCCCGCCCGGACTGGCGGAGGCGGCCGACAAGTTCGGCCCCGGCGCCGAGCTGTCCGGACCGGAGTGGCGGACCTTCGCCGAGGACCTCGCGACGGCCGCCGTGGACACCGCCCGGCACCTCCAGGAGATCGCCGCCCGGCCCCGCTTCCAGGCCGCGCTCGCCTGGCAGAACCCCGCCGTCCTGCGCACCGGGATCGCCCCGTTCCTGCGCTGGACGCCGAGCGCGGACAGCCGCAGCAGCATGCCCCGCCAGCGCGAGGAACTGGTCGCGCACTACTGGCAGCGGTTCTGCGTGAAGAACGACACCATCGGCTTCTTCGGCCCGGTCGGCTGGGGCCGCTGGGACCTCTCCGGGAGCGGCGGCGTCGCCGTGACCCCGGGGGACGGCTTCCTCGCCGCGCGGGAGGTCTACTTCTCCGGCTGGGCCATCGACGCCCTCGCGAAGGTCCTGGCGACGGACACCGCGCTGATGCGCTGGATCCCGCCGCGCCGGGTCTCCTTCGTACGCTGCGCGGACGGCGCCGTGCGGGTCCCCGGACGCCCCGTCCAGCCGATCGACGCCCGCGCGCAGGCCGTGCTGGAACGCTGCGACGGCACCCGTCCCGCGCACGCCATCGCCGCCGAACTCGGCCGCACCGAGGACGAGGTGACCGAGGTGGTGCGCGAACTGGTCGGCCGCCGCTGGGTGCAGTGGCGGCTGGACGTCCCCGCCGCCACCCACCCCGACCGCGCCCTGCGCGCCATCCTGGAGCGCGTCCCCGACGAGGCCGCCCGGGACAGGGCGCTGGAGCGTCTCGCCGTACTGGAACGCGGCCGGGACGCGGTACGCGCCGCCGGCACCGACGCCGCCGCCCTGACCGCCGCGATCACCGCGCTGGAGGACGACTTCGCCGCGCTGACCGACAGCGAGGCCCAGCGCGCCAAGGGCGAACGCACCGCCCCCTGCCGGGGACTGGTGTACTCCGACGCCCGCCGCGCCGCCACCGCCACCCTCGGCCCCGGGCTGCTCGCCCACCTGGAACCGCTCCAGCTGTGCCTGACCGCCGCCCGCTGGATGACCAACTGCTTCGCCGAGGCCGTCCGCGCCCGCCTGCATGCCGTGTACGACCGGCTGCGCGCCGGCGGCGAACCGGTCGACCTGGCCACCCTGTGGCTGCACACCCTGCCCTCCCCGCACCCCGACGCGAGCCACCTCATCAACACGATCCAGGCCGAACTGCGCGCCAAATGGGCCCGCATCCTCGACCTGCCCCCGGACGCCCGCCGGGTCCGGCTGACCACCGCCGAAGTCGCCGGCCGGGTGCGCGAGGAGTTCGACGAGCCCGGCGACGGCTGGTCACTGGCCCGCTACATCAGCCCCGACGTACTGGTCGTCGCCGACGACGCGGACGCCCTCGCCCGCGGCGACGTGGACCTCGTCCTCGGCGAGATGCACTGCGCGCTGAACACCATGGGCGCCTCCCTCTTCGTGTACCAGCACCCCGACCGGTCGGAACTGATCGCCGAGACCAGCCGCGACTTCCCCGGCCCGCGCCTCATGCCCATGCTGCCCAAGGAACTGCCGCTGAAGTGGTCCACCCGCAGCCGGCCCTCGCTGGACCGGCCCGAGGACCACTACGTCGCCCTGGTCGACCAGACCGGCGACCCGCACCGCCCGCGCACGGTGCTCGGCGCCGACGTCCGGATCGAGGAACGGGCCGGCCGGCTCACCGCGGTCCTGCCCGACGGCACCGAGTACGACGTCCTCGACGCCTACGCCAACACCCTCACCCAGCGCGTGATGGACCGCTTCACGCTGCGGCCCGAGGGCGACCACACCCCGCGCATCACCATCGGCCGGCTGACCGTGGCCCGCGAGACCTGGCAACTGCGCGTCGGCGACATGGACTTCGCGGACGAGAAGGCGGAGGCCGCCCGCTTCGTCCGGGCCCGGCACTGGCAGCGCCGGCACGACCTGCCCCGGTTCGTCTTCGTCGTCTCGCCGACCGAACCCCGCCCGTTCTACGTCGACTTCGACAGCCCCGTCTACGTCACCATCCTCGCCAAGGCGGCCCGCAGGCTCGCCCGCAAGGACCCCGGGGCCCGGCTGAAGATCAGCGAGATGCTGCCCACCCCCGAGCAGGCCTGGCTCACCGACCACGAAGGCCGGCGCTACACCTCCGAACTCCGGTTCGTGGCCGTCGACCTGACCGCCGCCGACGCGGGGGAGAAGTGATGCGCACGGTCGCCGACGACATCGCCGCCCACGCCCGGCGGCACCCCGAACGCATCGCGCTGAGCACTCCGGCCGGTGACGTGTCCTACCGCGAACTGGACGCCCGCGTCGAGGAGATCGCCCGTCTGCTGCGCGCACACGGGGCCCGGCCCGAGACGGTCTGCGCCGTCGCCGTCGAGCACGGCACCGACGCGGTCGCCGCCATGGCCGCCGTACTGCGCTGCGGCGCCGCCTTCCTCACCCTGGACGTCGCCCAGCCCCAGGAGCGGCTGGCGTCCTTCGTCCGCAGCGCCGGCGCCCGCCTGCTGCTGACCCGCTCGGCCCTCGCCCCGGCACTCGGCATCCACCTGCCCACCGTCCTGCTGGACCAGCCGCCCCGGACCGCGGACGACGGCCCGCCCGCCGCCCCGGCCGGCCCCCGGGCCCTCGCCTACGTCAGCCACACCTCCGGCAGCACCGGGGAACCCAGCGCCGTCCTGGTCGAACACGGCGCGCTGGACGCCTATCTGCGCGACGCGGCCCACGCGTTCGGCCTCGGCCCGCACACCGTGGCCCTGCAGACCGCGCCCCTCGGCTACGACGCCTCCATCCGGGACACCTTCGTCCCACTGCTGGCGGGGGCGCGCCTGGTGATCGTGGACCGGGCCCGGCTCCTGCGGCCCGCGGAATTCGCCCGCACCGTCCGCGAGCACCGGGTGACCGCCCTGCTCAGCGTCACCCCCTCCTTCCTCACCCACCTGTCCGGCCGGGCCGAACTCGCCGAACCGCTCGCCGGGGTCACCCTGGTCGCCGTCAGCGGCGAGTCCCTGCGGCCGTTCCTCGCCGCGGGCGGACGCGCTCTCGTCCCCGGCCGCCTCGTCAACCAGTACGGCCCGACCGAGTGCACCATGACCACCACCCGGTACGGCGTGCCCGCCACCCCCGACCCGGCCACCGATGTCGTGGGCACCCCCCGCGCGGGCGCCGTCGTACGGATACTCGACGCGGACCTGGCCCCGGTGCCCGACGGCACGGTGGGCGAGGTGTACATCGGGGGCACCGGTGTGGCCCGCGGCTACGGCGGCCGTCCGGCCCGCACCGCGGCCTGCTTCGTGCCCGACCCGCTCGGCCCGCCCGGCGCCCGCCTCTACCGCACCGGCGACCTCGGCTGGTGGGGCCCGCGGGGCCTGCACTACGCCGGACGCACCGACCGCCAGATCAAGATCCGCGGCTACCGCGTCGACCCCGCCGAGATCGAGGGGGCGCTGCTCGCCCACCCCGCCGTCACGGGCGCGGCGGTGACCCCGGACACCGACGAACTGGGCCGGGTGCACCTCCTCGCCCACATCACCGGCGAGCTGTCGGCCACCACGGACGCCCAGCTCCGCCGCCACCTCGCCCGCTCCCTGCCCCCGCACCTGATGCCCCGCCGCTTCCTGCGCCTGACCGCCCTCCCGACCACCCGGGGCGGCAAGACCGACCGCCGGCTGCTGGCGACCGGGAGGACGGCATGAGCGCGATCGCGGGCACCGCCCGGACCGCCGACGCGGCCGGGTGCGGTGCGGACGCGGGAGGCCCGGGCATGGCCGGGCGCGCGGGTTGCGCGAGCCGTCCGACCCGGGGCGGGGGCGAGCCGGTCACGGCCGACTTCCTGGCCGCCCGCGCCGTCGCCGGTGGCACCGCCGGGGTGCGCCCCGGCGAGGTCCGGCACGCTTCCGGTGCGGCCGGGCCGGGCCCCCGCGGCCTCGCCGGCGGGCGGCGTCCCGCCCTGGCCGACCTGCTGGCCGCGGCCTCGCGGATCGGCCCGTACGTCGTCCACACCCCCCTCCTGCCGGGCCCGAGGACCACGGCGAGCGGTACCGAGCTGCTGCTGAAGGCCGAACACCTCCAGCTCGGCGGGTCGTTCAAGATGCGCGGGGCCGCCAACGCCGTCCTCGCGCTGGGCGCCGACCGGGTCGTCACCGGGTCCTCCGGGAACCACGGCATCGCCCTCGCCCGGATCGCCCGGACCCTCGGCATCCGCCTGACCGTCGTCCTCGCGGCGGGCGCGGCGCCCGCGAAGGCCGCCGCCATCCGCGCGCTCGGCGCCGAGACCGTGCAGGTCCAGGGCGGAGTGGCGGAGCGGGAGGACCGCGCCCGGTCCCTCGCGGCCGAGCGGGGGGCCGTCCTCGTACCGTCCTCCGACCACCCCCTGGTCGTCGCGGGTCAGGGCACCGTCGGCCTCGAAGTGCTGGCCGACGCCCCCGGCACCGAGACGGTGTACGTCCCCACCGGCGGCGGCGGACTCCTCGCCGGCCTCTGCCTCGCCGCCGGGGACCGCCCGGTCCGCGTGGTCGGCGTCGAACCCGCCCTCACCCCCCGCTACGCCCGCTCCCTGGCCGCCGGGCACCTGGTCCGGCTGCCGGCCTGCGCGACCGTCGCCGACGGCCTGCGCGGGCAGAGCCCGGGAGCCGTGCCCTACCCGATCATCCGCGACCGCGTCGACGACCTGATCGCCGTCGACGACGCGGAGATCCTCGCCGCCACCGCCCTGCTGCACCGCCTCGGCGTCGACGCCGAGCCGAGCGGAGCCGTCGCCCTGGCCGGAGCCCTCCGGGCCGGCCGCCGCGAACGGGCCGTGGCCATCGTCTCGGGCGGCAACACCCCCGCCCGCCTGCACCACCACACCCACACCAGCGCACACCCGAAGGAGCCCACGCCATGACCACCGACGCCGCCACCGCCACCACCGCTTCGACCACCACCGTCGACCTGCTGGTCGAGATCTTCCGGGACGTGCTGCGCCTGCCCGACCTCACCGAGGAGACCGACTTCTACGAGGCGGGCGGCGACTCGCTGACCGCCTTCCAGATCACCGGCCGCCTCCAGGAGGTCCTCGGCGCCGACGTCCCGGTCTCCCTGGTCTTCGCCTACCCGACGCCCCTGGAACTGGCCGAGGTCGTCGACGCCGACTACGGCACGGCCTGACCCGCCCCGCGCAGCCGCTCCGTCCACCCGCGCTCGCCAAGGAGAGCCGTGCCATGACCGAAGACCTCGTGCCGTCCCTCGGCCGCTGGCGGCTGTGGGAACAGTTCGCCCTGCGCGGGGCGGGCTTCCCCGCCGACGGCGTGCTCCGCCTCGCCCCGCCCGGACTGGCCGAGGCGGCCGACAAGTTCGGGGCCGGCGAGCCGCTCGACGGCCCCGAGTGGACCGGCTTCGCCCGCCTCTTCGCGGACACCGCCGTCGAGACCGCGCACACCTTGCAGGACATCGCCCGGACACCGGCCTTCCGGGAGGCCGTGGCCTGGCAGAACCGGCCGGTGCTCACCTCCGGGATCGCCCCGTTCCTGCGCTGGACCCCGAGCGCGGACAGCCGCAGCAGCATGCCCCGCCAGCGCGAGGAACTGGTCGCGCACTACTGGCAGCGGTTCTGCGTGAAGAACGACACCATCGGCTTCTTCGGCCCGGTCGGCTGGGGCCGCTGGGACTCCGCCACCCGGGCCCTCGCCGTGGACCCCGGCACCGGCCTGATCGCGAAGTCGACCGTCTACTGGGCCACGTGGGGCATCGACGCGCTCGCCCGGACCCTGGACGCCGACCCCGCCCTGCGCGAGTGGATCGCGCCCCGCCGGGTGCCGTTCCTGGTGCTGGACGGGGACCGCGTGCGGGTGCCCGGCCGGCGCGCACAGCCCGTGCCCGCGGGTACGGCGGCCGTCCTCGCCCGCTGCGACGGGCTGCGCCCGGCCCGGGAGATCGCCGCCGAGCTCCCGGACACCGACGTCCCCGCCGTGCTGGCCGACCTGGTCGCCCGCCGCTGGGTGGTCTGGCGCCTCGAACTCCCCGCCGACACCCACCCCGACCGGGCCCTGCGCGCCTGGCTGGAAACCGTTGGCGCGCCCGAACTGCGCCGACGCGGGCTGGCGGCACTGGACCGGCTGGAACGGGGCCGCGCGCGGGTGGCGGCGGCCCGCGACGTGGACACCCTCGTGGCGGCGCTGACCGGGCTCGAACACGACTTCACCGAGCTGACCGCCACCGCCGCGGTACGGGAGAAGTCCGCGTCGACCGCGCCCTGCCGGGCGCTGGTGTACTCCGACACCCGGCGGTCCGCCACCGCCCGCCTCGGCCCCGCGATGCTCGAAGCGCTGCGCCCGCTGGGGCTGTTGATGGACAGCGCCGCCTGGCTCACCGCCGAACTCGCCGCGACGGTACGGGAGGAGATCCGCCGCGTGCACGACCGGCTGGCCGCCGAGGGGCCGGTCGACCTGGCCTCCTTCTGGTTCGCCTGCCTGCCGGTGCTGCACGGCGCCGCCCGCGCCAAGGCCACGCGGTTGCAGGGCGAGTTCGCCCGGCGCTGGCAGCAGATCCTGGCGGCCCCGCCGGACGCCCGCCGGGTGACGATGACGTCGGCCGGAATCGAGGCGGCGGTACGGGAGCGGTTTTCGGCCACCGGTGGGGCCTGGACGGCGGCCCGCTACCTCAGCCCGGACGTCCTGATCGCCGCCGACGGCGCGGACGCCGTGGCACGCGGCGACTTCACCCTCGTCCTGGGCGAACTCCACCTGGCCGCCAACACGTTGGGCGCGTCCCTCTTCACCCACCAGCACCCGGACGTCGACGAACTCCTGCGGCTCACCGACCGCGACCACCCCGGCCCCCGCCTGATGCCCCTGATCCCCAAGGAGCACCGGGCCCGGCTGTCGTCGCGGGTGCGCCACACCCTCGTCCGCCCCCAGGACCGGCAGGTGGCCCTCGCCGACTTCGCCGCCGACCCCGCCCGTACGGTCCGCAGTGCCGACGCCACCGTGGAGGAGCAGGCCGGCGAGCTGGTCGTCCGCCTCCCGGACGGCTCGGCCTTCCCCGCCCTGGACGTCTTCTCCCACGTGCTCACCACGCTGTCGATGGACCTCTTCCAGCTGCTGCCGAGCGCGGACCACACCCCCCGCGTCACCCTCGATCGCCTGGTGGTCGCGCGCGAGACCTGGCGCCTGCCGGCCGCGGACGCGGAGTTCGCCGGCGAGAAGGACGAGGCCCGCCGCTTCGTCGGGGCCCGCCGCTGGCGCGCCCGGCTGGGCCTGCCCCGCTACGTCTTCGTGGTCTCGCCGACCGAATCCCGCCCGTTCTACGTCGACTTCGACAGCCCCGTCTACGTCACGATCCTCGCCAAGGCCCTGCGCCGGCTGGCCCGCAAGGACCCGCTGGGAACCGCGGTGTTCACGGAAATGCTGCCGACCCCGGAACAGTCCTGGCTCACCGACGCGGAAAACCGCCGCTACACATCGGAATTGAGATTCGTCGCCTTCGACACGAGTGCGCGATACCCCGAGTAGCCGCGATTAAACAGAAGTTGAGGGCCAATTCCCCATTGATCTGGCATGAGCATGCTGCTTAGCATCACGCGGCACTGTTGTTGTCTGAGAGGAGTCAAAGATGACACAAGCAGAGACGATGGAAGCGCCCTCGTACGAGTCTTTGGTCGAGGACGCGCTGCGCGAGCTCTCCGAGGCCGAGTCGGCCGAGGTCCTCGTGCCGGTCGGCAGCGGCGAAGAGGGTCCGCTGATGGCGTGGTTCGTCGCCACCTGACAATCGGCGAGCGCCATCCGACACCTGGCAAGACCCTAGGGGTTCCGGCCGCGCGCGATGCCCGCGGCCGGAATTCCCCTTGCCCGGAAGAACCGCCGACCCGACCCGAAGCCAGGGGGAGCACGCCTTGACCGTCGTCCAGCCCAGCCGCGACCTGCGGGATGGAGTCGATGCACTCCTCGACCGGTACGCCGGCCTCACCGATCGCGACCACTGCGTCGTCGTCTTCGCCCCGGACAGCCGGGAGGCGGCCGCCTGGCTGGTCGCCGGACTCAAGCAACGCGGCATCGCCGCCAAGGCCGTCGGCATGCGGCCACTCGTGGACTACGGATTCGCCGCCCGCCTGGAATCCGCGGTACCGGACCCCGCCTCCTTCACCGGCCGGCTCGTCGTCTTCACGCTCGAACGCGACACGATGTCCCACTTCTCGCCGCTGCTGCACCTGATGCGGCGGTTCGGCAGCGACCGCTGCATGATCGTCCGCATCATCAGCGCGTCACGGGAATTCTTCGAGCAGGCCCTCAACCTCGGACCGGACGAACTCAGCGCCCGCAACGCCGCGCTGCTGACCCGGCTGACCAAGGCCCGCACCGTCCGGGTCCGCAGCCGGGGCGGCACCGATCTGCGCATCCGGCTCGACGCCGAGCGCTACGACTGGATCAGCAACCGCGGCGTCTGGCGCCCGGGCGGCTTCACCATCCTCCCCGCCGGGGAGATCGCCACCTACCCCGCCGGGATCGACGGCCGCCTGGTGGCGGACGGGGCGCTCAACTGCAACGTCATCACCCGCATCGACACCCGGCTGGCGGACCACCCGCTGACGGTCGACATCGCGGACGGGCGCGCCACCGGCTTCTCCGGCGGCGACGACGACGTACGCGAACTGGTCGAACTCTGCTTCAAGCAGCCGCACGGCATGCGCGTGGGCGAGCTGGGCTTCGGCACCAACAACGGCATCGACCGGTTCATCCCGGCCAACTCGCACATCAACGAACGCCGTGTCGGCGTGCACATCGGGTTCGGCCAGCACAACCAGGACCGCGCCGTCGTCGACTACGAGGAGAAGGTGCACCTCGACCTCATCACCGACGGCGCGGAACTCTACATCGACGACGAACCCGAACCCGTCGACCTGGCAGACCTCCCGCTCACCGGGGACGAACACCCCCGGCTGGTGCGGGACGAGGACATCACGGGCGACTGTTGCGGGTTCGGTTACGGCGAGTTGACCGACCCCACCGCCGCGAGCGCGATCATCTGAACATGCCCAACGCGAAAACCCTGTTGGCCGGCCGGCTGGCCGGCAGCGCCATGGAACTGCGCGACTTCCGGTACCTGTGGGCCGGACAGGCGGTCAGCGCCGTCGGCGACCAGCTCTTCAACGTGGCCGTGTCCCTCCGCGTGATCGAGTGCGGCGGAGACGCCGGCGACGTCGGTCTGGTGATCGGTGCCCGGATGCTCGCCACCGTCCTGTTCGTGCTCATCGGCGGTGTCTGGGCCGATCGCGTGCCCCGGCGCCGCGCGATGATGCTCGCCGACGGCTTCCGGCTGGCGGCCATCACCGTGGTGGTCCTCGGCGCGTTCGACACCGCGACCGTCTCGCTCGCCGTGCTGACCTTCCTCGTCGGCAGCGGAGAGGCGTTCTTCCGGCCCGCCTACGGCGGTCTGGTGCCCTCACTCGTGCCAGAGGACCGGCTGCTCAGCGCCAACGTCTGGCGGGGCGGCATGGAGAGCGCGGCGGCCGTCGTCGGGCCCGCGCTCGGCGGCGTCCTGGTGGCCACCGTCGGCACCCGGGTGGCCTTCGCCGCCAACGCGGCCACCTTCGCGATCAGCCTGCTGTGCGTCCTCGCCGTCACCGAGCCGCCGATGCGGGGGCAGGCGTCCCGCTCCTCCATGGTCCAGGAGATCCGCGAGGGACTGGCGGCGGTGCGCCGCGTGCGCTGGACCGCGGCCATCCTCACGATGACCGCGATACAGACCATGCTGGTCGTCGCGCCCCACATGGTGCTGCTGCCGGTCATCACGCAGGAGAGGTTCGCCGGCCCCTCCGCCTACGGCCTGGTCATCGCCATGTTCAGCCTCAGCGGCTTCATCGGCACGATCGTCGTCGGACGGATCAGGCTGAAGCACCCCGGCACCAGCGCGATGGTCTTCAACGCGCTGTTCACCCTCGTGCCGCTCGTCCTGCTCACCCCGTTCTCGCTGTGGTGGGTGGTGGCCGGATACATGATCGCGGGCTTCGCGATGATGCCCTTCAACACCCTTCTGCACACCGCCCTGCAACGCCAGTTCCCGCCCTCGCTCCTCGGCCGGATCAGCTCCGTTGACTGGCTGTGCAGCCTCGCGCTGCTGCCGCTCGGCCTGGCCGTCATCGGACCGCTGGCGGACGCGGTGGGGCGTACGACCGTACTCGTCGTCGCGGCCGTCGTACAGCTCGGCGCCGCCCTGCTGGTGCTGGCCGTGCCCGGGGTGCGCGACTTCCATCAGGAAGAACACGAAGAACAGCCGGTTCTCGGAGACGTGGAGGTATGACATGGCAGTGGAGAAGCTCCTCGACGATCCGTCGAAGCTGGTGTCCATCCGGGACACCGAGCCGTACGTCAGCCGGGACATGGGCGAACTGGACCACGTGTTCTCGACCGACATCGCCGAACAGCTCCTGTTCGAGCGAGGACTGCGCACCCCTTACATCAGGCTCTGGAAGCACGGCAAGGACATCGGGGTCCGGCACGCGGCCAAGCCCGGCGACGACGGCTCCGACGAGCGCCGGGTGCTGTCCGGGCTCGCGGACCCCCGGTACGTCGTCGCACAGATGCGGCAGGGCGCGACCCTCGTCTACCAGGCGATGTCCACGTACTGCCCCGAGGTGGAGGCGTTCTGCTCCGAACTGTCCGAGGACATCGGGGTGCCCGTCGCCGCCAACGCCTTCCTGACCCCGCCGAACTCCAAGGGCGCCGAGGCGCACTACGACCTCGCCAGCATCTTCATCCGCCAGCTGGCCGGCTCCAAGACCTGGCGGCTGCACGAGCCGCCGGTGAAGTGGCCGGTCAAGCGCTCCAAGCCGGGCGTCACCCCGCAGACCCCGCTCCGCCTCGAAGTCACCCTCCACGCCGGCGACTGCCTCTACCTGCCCCGCGGCTTCTACCACGAGGGGACCACGGGAGCGGAGGGCTCCGTCCACATCGCCTTCTCCGACGGCGTCGAGGACACCTGGACCCAGATCCTGCACGACGTCCTCGACCTCGCCGCCGAACGCAGCCCCGCGCTGCGCGGCCGGTTGCCCCGCAAGTCCGAGGCGCTGAGCGGCGGTTCCAAGGAGATCTGGAAGGAAGTCCGGGAGGACGTCTTCCGCACCCTGGAGGGACTGAGCGACGAGCTGATCTCCGCGCTGGTGGTGCGGCGCCTCCAGGCCCGCGAGCAGCAGCTCAAGAAGGCGGAGACGGCCTCGCTCGGCGACATCCTCGCGGTGGACTCCCCGTCGGGTGACGCCTGATGGGGGCCGGGCAGGACGAGGCGGTCCGGGTCGGCATCACCCCGGCCGGCACCATGAGCCTGGTCCGCGGCCACCACCAGGAGATCCTGCGGCGCCTTGGACCGGCCCTGCCCGCCGGGCCCGCCCCCGCCTGCCTGCACCCCGGCCTGGTCTGGGCGGCGACCTCCGGTGACGACGCCGACCCCGCCCACGTGGCGGAGCTGGCCGGCGCGCTGGCGGACGCCGGCCTGATGCCGCCGCTCGAACACCTCACACCCGGCGGGTCCGACCCGCTGCCCGAGTGGTGCCGATGGGGCACCGGCCAACTGCTCGCCGACATCCGGCAGACCCACGGCACCGGCGAGGCCGACTTCGGCGCACCGGACCTCACCGGGGGAATCGCCCACCTGGAAGCCGCCCGGGCGACCCTGCGCCGGGTCTGGCCCGAAGCCGCCCTGGAAATGGACCTGTTGATCCGGGTCATCGTGCACGTCCAGGGCGGAGCCTTCCGCTCGGCCACGCTCCGCCCGACCTTCGGCGCCATCTACCTCGGCTCCTCCAGCGTCGAGAGCACCCCGGCCGCCTTCGAGGCACTCCTGCACGAGACCGGTCACCACGCGCTCTACCTGCGGAACTTCTTCGCGACCCTGGTGACCAACGGGGACCTCCTGATCAGCCACCCGCTGCGCCCCGACCCACGCCCGGTCTCCGGCGCCGTGCACGCCGCCCACGTCCTGGCGCGCATGGCCCACGGCCTCGCCCGCTGGGCGGCGGAACCGACGGCCCCGCCCGAGGTCGCCACCCGGCGCGACGACGCGCTGCGGCGCCTGCGGGGCACCATCGAGGCCCTGGAACCGGCCGCCGAGTGGACGGACGGCGGCCGGCGCTACTTCGACGACCTCCTCCACTGGGAGAAGGAACTGACCACCGCCCAACAACCCTGACCACCGCGCCGCGCCGCCGGACCGCGCCCCCGCCGGACGCTCCGCGCGGATCACCCGGCGGCACCCGGCACCCGGCGCCCGTCAGTAGGGTGAACCCCACCGGACCGGAGCGCGTGGGGAGAGGGATGACCGACTCGAAGGAACACCGCGGCTGGATAGGCAAGTTGTTCGGCGGGCGCCGCACGCGCGCCCAGCGCCAGGCACCCGCCCGGCCGGAGGCCGAGGACCCCAGGGCATGGACCCGCCCCGAGGAACTGGTGGACCTTTCCTCCCTCCCACCGCACGTGGCGGAGGACATGGTCGTCACGGCGGCGCTGATCGACGAGGCCGACCAGGCACGCGAGCGCGGCCACCGGGAGCAGGCCGAGGAACTGCTGCGCGGCGCCGTCCGGTCGATCGTCGACCCCTACCGCCAGCTCGCCGAGGAACGGCTCGGGACACTGCTGTCCGAGAACGGCGAGGTCGAGGAGGCCGTCGCCCTGTGGCTGCGCGCCGCCGAGGGACCGGACCCCGGGCTGCGCCAGGCCGTCGGGACCTACCTGGGCTCCATCCCCTTCGCCGACGCGGGGTTCCTGGTGCACGCCGACCCGGCGACGATGCTGACCCTGCTGCCCAGAGCCTGGGGATTCGGACGTCTGGGCGCCGCGGTGTACCAGGCCTCGGCCCACCGGCACCGGGACGCCCCCGCCGCCGTGCGCCGCCACCTGCTGGCACTCGACGCCGCCCGCTACGGGGACCTCGACCTTTCGGCACGAATCGATGCCGTACCGGTGGCGGACGAACCCCCCGCGCGCCGGCGCGTCGAGTGGGCCAGCGGCGTCCAGCTCGGCGGCTGCCGCTGGAGCACGGCGGGTCACCCGGACGACGTGTCGGCCGTCGCCGCGGGACCGGTCACCGTCGACGGACGCCCGGTCGTGGTCACCGGCGGCGACGACGGCACCGTACGCCTGTGGGACCTGGCCACCGGCGAACCGGCCGGCGAACCGCTCGCCGATCACACCGGGCGGGTCCTCGCCGTGGCGACGGCCGACCTGGACGGCCGCCCGGTGGCGGTCTCGGCCGGCACCGACCAGGCCGTACGGATCTGGGACCTGCACACGCGACGACTCCGGCACGCGCCCCTGACCGGCCACACCGACTGGGTCACCGGGGTGGCCACGGCGACGGTGCGCGACCGCCCGGTGGCCGTCACCTGCGGCCACGACCGGAGCGTCCGGGTCTGGGACCTGGCCACCGGCGAACCGGCCGGCGCACCGATGGGCGAGCCGGCCGGTCCCGGCAGCGCCCACCCGCACCGGCTGGCTTCGGTCGCCACGACGGTGCTCGACCGGCGACCCGTCGCGGTGACCGGCGACTTCGGGGGCACCGTCCGGGTCTGGGACCTCGCGAAGGGACGCCGGCTGCGGGCACCCATCGCCACCGGGACCGGTGCGGTGGAGTCCCTGGCCACCGTGACGGCCGGCGGCCGTCCGGCCGTGGTCGTCGGCGGCTCCGACGGCACGGCCACCCTCTGGGACCTGGCGTCGGGTGCCCGGCTCGGCGAGCGCCTCGCCGGCTCCACCACATGGCCGCAGACGGTGGCGGCGGTGACGAGCGGGGCCGGCCCGGTGGTGGTCACCGGCGACACCACCGGCATGGTGCGGCTGTGGGACCCGGCCACCGGACGGCAGACCGCCCAGGCCTTCGCCGGCCCGCTCGGCCACGTGCGGACACTGGCCGCGTCCACGGTGGACGGGCGGCCCGTGGTGCTCATCGGCACCGGCGACGGCAGGGTCCACCGCTGGGACCCGGACACCGAACGCCCCGTGGGCAACCCGCTGCCCGGCCACGGCGACACGGTGACCTCCGTGACGACGATCGAGGCTGACGGCGGCACGCTGGTCGTCAGCTCCGACTGGGACGGCACGACACGCCTGTGGGACCTGGCCACCGGTGCCGAGGCGGGCACGCCCCTCACCGGCTCCGACGACCCGGTGTACGGGACGGCGACCGCGGTGGTCGACGGCCGGCCGCTCGTGGTCGTCGCCGGGGGCGGCGGCACCGCCCGCCTCTGGGACCCGGTCACCGGGGCGGAGCCGGGCGGGCTCGGCCACGACGCCGACGTGCACGCCGTGGCGACGACGGCACTGGCCGGCCGTCCGGTCGCCGTCACCGGCGACAGGGACGGCCTGGTCCGGGTCTGGGACCTCGGCACCGGGGAAGACCTGCACGGGCCGCTGACCGGACACGAATCCGGCGTGACCGCCG
This sequence comes from Streptomyces sp. NEAU-sy36, assembly GCF_013423905.1. NCBI lineage: Bacteria > Bacillati > Actinomycetota > Actinomycetes > Kitasatosporales > Streptomycetaceae > Streptomyces > Streptomyces sp. NEAU-sy36. The sequence goes on along the minus strand of NZ_CP058977.1, from coordinate 5,031,102 downwards.
CACTCACCACGGAACTCGACGGCCGCCCGGTCGCGGTCACCGCGGACGAGGACACGGTCCGGCTGTGGGACCCGGCCACCGGCGCCCCGCTCGGTCCGCCGATCGTCCTCGCACCGCCCGCCGGGTCCGCACCCGCGGCGGAGCCGGAGGACGAGGTCCCGCCCGCCATCGAGATGCTGGCGACGGCGGTGGTCGACGACCGCCCGGTGCTGGCGGTGGGATGCGAGGACGGCCTGGTCCACCTCCGGGACCTCGGCACCCGCGCCCCCGTCGGCGAGCCCGTCCACGTCGACGGCCTCACCGCGCTGACCACCGCGCGGATCGAGGGCCGCCCGGTGCTCCTCACCGGCGGCGACGACGGCATCGTGCGCACCTGGGACCTGACGACCCGCACCCGCGGCGGCCCCGACCTCGTGCTGCCCTTCCCGGTCGGCGCGCTCGCCGTGTCCCCGGCCGGCCGGCTCGTGGCCGGGTTCGGCCGGGAGGTCGCGGTGTTCGGGCCCGCCGAACCCGCGTAGCCGGGAGGGCCCTGCGGCGGGCCCGCGTCACACGACCCTGATGGCCGCCGTCGGGCAGCGGGCGGCGGCCTCGCGCACCGCCGTCCGCAGCCCGGCGCCGGGGGCGGGGTCGAGCAGGACCACCGTGCCGTCGTCGTTCTGGTCGAAGACGGTGGGGGCGGCCAGCACACAGCTGCCGGCGCCGCAGCAGAGCTCCTCGTCGATCTCGATCCTCATCGGCGGACTCCGCTCACCAGCGCACGGGCAGTTCGCGGACGCCGTACGTCACCATCATCTCCCGGGTGCCGATCTCCTCGGCCGCGACGGCGAGCTCCAGCCGGGGGAAGCGGCGCAGCAACGACTCGTAGCCGACGGCGAGTTCGAGGCGGGCCAGGTGGTGGCCCATGCACTGGTGGGGGCCGTTGCCGAAGGCCACGTGCCGGGTCGTGCCGCGGCGGATGTCGAAGGTGTCGGGGTCCTCGAAGCCCAGCGGGTCGCGGTTGGCCGCGGGCAGTGACACCGTGACCACCTCTCCCTTGCGGACGGGCCGCCCCTCGAAGACGAAGTCCTCGGCGGCGACGCGGATCGGGCCGATCTGCACCACGCTGAGGTAGCGCAGCAGCTCTTCGACCGCGTCGTCCAGGAGCGACCAGTCGGCGCGCAGCGCGGCCAGCTGCTCGGGGTGGCGGAGCAGGGCGTAGGTGCCCAGCGCCAGCATGTTGGTGGTGGTCTCCAGCCCGGCGATCAGGAGCACGATGGTGATGCCGAGCAGTTCCTCGTCGCTCAGGTCGGTCTCGACGGTGAGCCTGCCCAGGATGTCGGGGCCCGGGTTCTCGCGCGCGGCGGCGATCAGGGCGTGCAGCATGCCGCCGAGCGCCGCCATCGACTCCCGCATCTCCTCTCCGCTGGTGGCGAGGCTGAAGAGCACGTCGACGTGCCGCCCGAACTCGGCGCGGTCCGTCTCCGGCAGGCCGAGCAACTCGGAGGTGACCAGCGTGGGCAGCGGCTTGGCGAACGCCTTGACGAGGTCGGCCGGGCCGCCATCGGCCGCCATCCCGTCCAGCAGGCGATCCGTCAGCTCCTGGATGCGGGGGCGTAGTTCACGCACCCGGCGGATGGTGAAGTGCTTGCTCAGCAAACGGCGGTAGCGGGTGTGCTCGGGCGGGTCCATGTTGACGAACATGCCCGCGGGCAGCGCGTCGGTGCTCAGCTCGGAGCCCGGCACCTTCACCGGGGAACGCTTCCCCGCGGGCAGGGAGCTGAAGCGGGGGTCGGCCAGCACGGACCGCGCGGCCCCCAGCCCGGTGACCAGATGGCCGATGTGCCCGTCGGGATACCGCAGCGGGGTCATCGGGCATTCCTCGCGCGCCTCGCCGAAGGGGACCGGCGGATCGAAAGGACAACCTATGGGGCGCGCCGTGGGAAACGGCCGCGCCGAGCGATTCCCGGCTTCTTGCGAATACACCATGGAAGACCCGTGACCTCGTCGAAGGAGAATTGGGGGAGGCTGTGTAAGGTGCAGTTCTCCCACGACTGCGGCTAGGGTTTTCCTTAGAGATGCCGCCGGACGTCAATGCCCGTGAACAACAGGGCCATTGGGGATTCCCCTAGAACCGCTCCGCAGCGGCCGCGGAGCGCGGCCCAGGGACCGAGACTGGACCCACAACCCACACCGTGACCAGTTGCCGTCCGGCCGTACCGATCGACTGCGCCGATCTCTCGTGCCCCGGCCCGCCACGGTGCGGTGTCTTTTCCTTCTCTGTGTGGGCGGGTGGAGTTCAATATGGTCGAGTCCGAGCTCAACGGAATGGGCGATCGGGCCGGTTCGGCCGCGGCTGACGCGGCCGGTGGCATAGCGGTCGTCGGCCTGGCGTGCCGGCTGCCGGGGGCCCCCGACCCGGCCGCCTTCTGGCGGCTGCTCGGCGACGGCGCGGACGCGATCACCGACGTACCCCCGGACCGGTGGGACGCCGCCGCCGTGGCCGACGCCGACCCGGCCGCACCCGGCAGGACCGACATCCGCCGGGGCGGATTCCTCGACCGCATCGGCCACTTCGACGCCGCCTTCTTCGGTCTCTCCCCGAAAGAGGCCGCCGCCATGGACCCCCAGCAGCGGCTCGTCCTGGAACTGGCCTGGGAAGCGCTGGAGGACGCCCACGTACGCGCCGAGACGCTGCGCGCCACCCGCACCGGGGTCTTCGTCGGCGCCATCTGGGACGACTACGCGACCCTGCACCACCGCTCCGGACTCACCGCCATCTCCCCGCACACCGTCACCGGCCTGCACCGCGGCATCATCGCCAACCGGGTCTCCTACTTCCTCGGTCTCAACGGCCCGAGCCTGACCGTGGACAGCGGCCAGTCCTCCTCCCTGGTCTCGGTCCACCTGGCCTGCGAGAGCCTCCGCAAGGGCGAGTCCACCGTCGCCCTCGCGGGCGGGGTGAGCCTCAACATCGTGCCCGAAAGCACCGTGGGAGCCGCCAAGTTCGGCGGGCTGTCCCCCGACGGCCGCTGCTACACCTTCGACGCCCGCGCCAACGGCTACGTCCGCGGCGAGGGCGGCGCACTGGTCGTCCTCAAGCCCCTCGCCCGGGCCGTCGCGGACGGTGACCACGTCTACTGCGTGATCCGCGGCAGCGCGGTCAACAACGACGGCGGCGGCGACGGTCTGACAGTGCCGCTGCGGTCCGGGCAGGAGCAGGTGCTCCGGCTCGCCTACGAACGGGCCGGAACCGACCCCGCCCACGTCGGCTACGTCGAACTGCACGGCACCGGCACCAAGGTCGGCGACCCCGTCGAGGCCGCCGCGCTCGGCGCCGTCCTCGGCGCCGGACGCGAGTGCGGCAACCCGCTGCGGGTCGGCTCGGCCAAGACCAACGTGGGCCACCTGGAGGGCGCCGCCGGCATCACCGGTCTGCTGAAGGCCGTGCTGTCCCTCCACCACCGTGAACTGCCCGCCAGCCTCAACCACGAGACCCCGAACCCCGCGATCCCGCTGGAGCGGCTGAACCTGCGGCTGCAGACCGAGCACACCGCGTGGACCACCGAGGACGGCCGGCCGCTGCTGGCCGGCGTCAGCTCGTTCGGCATGGGCGGCACCAACTGCCATGTCGTACTGGCGGAGCACCGGACGACGGCGACGGCTCAGGGGACAGCGGCGAGGGGCGCCGACGGGGAGACGGCCACCGACCGCAGCGGTGACGCCGCCGAAGCAGGTGCGGGCCGGGCTCGGGGTGGGGGTGGGGCGCCCACCCTGTGGCCGCTGTCCGCGAAGACCGCGTCCGCGCTGCGCGCCCAGGCCGCCGCCCTGCTCGCCCACACCGAGGCGCACCCCGGCCTCGCGCTGCCCGACGTCGGCTGGTCGCTGGCCACCGGCCGCACCGCCTTCGACCACCGGGCCGTCGTCGTGGGCGGGGACCGCGACGACTTCCTGCGTGCCCTGCGCGAGCTGTCCACCGGCGGCATCGACTCCGCACTGACCACGGGCCGCACCGGTCCGCGCGGCGAACTCGCCTTCCTCTTCCCTGGCCAGGGCAGCCAGCGCGCCGGCATGGGCCGCGAACTCGCCGCGACCGTACCGGCGTTCGCCGACGCGCTGGACGACGTCTGCACACACCTCGATCCGCTGCTGCCCCGGCCGCTGCGCGAGGTCATGTTCGCCCCCGAAGGCACCGCGGAGGCCGCCGAACTCGACCGGACCCTCTACACCCAGACCGCGCTGTTCGCCCTCGAAGTCGCCCTCTACCGGCTGCTGGAGGGCTGGGGCATCACCCCCGGCGTGCTCATGGGCCACTCCGTGGGCGAACTCGCCGCCGCGCACGTGGCCGGCGTCCTCTCCCTCCCCGACGCCTGCGCACTCGTGGCCGCGCGCGGCCGGCTGATGCAGGCGCTGCCCCCGGGCGGCGCCATGATCGCCGTGCAGGCCACCGAGGCGGAGGTCCGCGCCCGGATCGGCGAGCGCACGGACCGCGTGAGCATCGCCGCGGTGAACGGCCCCGACTCCGTCGTCGTCTCCGGCGACGACGACCTCGCCACCGAGATCGCCGACGCGTTCGCCGCCCTCGGCCGCAAGACCAGCCGGCTGCGGGTCGGCCACGCCTTCCACTCCCCGCACACGGAACCCATGCTGGCGGAGTTCCGCGAGGTGGCCGAGGGTCTGACCTTCCACACCCCGCGCATTCCCGTCGTGTCCAACGTGACGGGCCGGCTGTCCCGGGAACCGTCGGAGTACGAAGGGCGCACGGCCGCGTACTGGGTCCGCCACGTGCGCGAGGCGGTGCGCTTCGCCGACGGCGTCGCCTGCCTCGACGCGCACGGCGTCCGCGCCTGCCTGGAGCTGGGACCCGGCGGAGTGCTCACCTCCCTCGTCCGCTCCGGCACCGCCGACGCGGCCCTGTGCGTCCCCGTTCTGCGCGCCCGGCGCCCCGAGGCGGAGGCCCTGCTGACGGCCGTCGCCGCCCTGCACGTCCATGGCGTGGAACCGGACTGGGACGCCGTGTTCGGCGGCGGGCGAGGCACCCGCCGCAAGGTCCCGCTCCCCACCTACGCGTTCGAACGCCGGCGGTACTGGCTGGACGGCGCCGACACCGCCCGGACCCCCGTGCCCTCGGGGCCCGCCGCCCCCGCCGGGACGGAAGAGAACGACGACACCCCCGCGGGAGCGCCGGGCGCACGACCGGCCGCACTTCCCGGGGCCGAGCGCGCCGACGCCGTGCTCGACCTGGTCCGCGCCCACATCGCCGCGGTCCTCGGGCACGCCGACAGCCGCCAGGTGGAGACCGACTGGACGTTCAAGGACCTCGGCTTCGATTCGCTCAGCTCCGTCGAACTGCGCGACCGGCTCGGCGAGGCGACCGGCCTGCGCCTGCCCAGCGGACTGCTGTTCGACCACCCGACCCCGGCCGCCCTCGCCCGCCACCTCGCCGCCGGGTCCCCGAGCGGCGAGGACGCGGCCGCCGGGGCGCCCATCACGCCGGCCGACCCCGACGAGCCCATCGCCATCATCGGCATGAGCTGCCGGCTGCCCGGAGGCGTGCACACCCCCGAGGACCTGTGGCGGCTGCTCGCCTCCGCGGGCGACGCGGTCTCCGGGTTCCCCACGGACCGCGGCTGGGACATCGAGGCGCTCCGCGCGCCCGGGCCCGGCACCTCCACCACCCGCTACGGCGGCTTCCTGCACGAGGCCGCCGAGTTCGACGCCGCCTTCTTCGGCATCAGCCCCCGCGAGGCCGCCGCGATCGACCCGCAGCAGCGGCTGGTCCTGGAGACCGCGTGGGAGGCCTTCGAACGCGCCGGCATCGACCCGGCCACCCTGCGCGGCAGCCGGGCGGGCGTGTTCATCGGCGCGACGGCACAGGACTACGGCCCCCGCCTGCACGAGCCCGCCGACGGAGCCGAGGGCTATCTGCTGACCGGCACGACGACCAGCGTCGCCTCCGGTCGGGTCGCCTACACCTTCGGTCTCGAAGGTCCGGCGGTCACGGTCGACACGGCCTGCTCGTCGTCCCTGGTGGCGCTGCACCTGGCCGTCCAGTCGCTGCGCGGCGGCGAGTGCTCGCTGGCCGTCGCGGGCGGCGTCACGGTGATGTCCACACCGGGCATGTTCGTGGAGTTCAGCCGCCAGGGCGGTCTGTCGGCGGACGGCCGCTGCAAGGCGTTCGGTGCCGGGGCGGACGGTACCGGCTGGGCGGAGGGCGTCGGCATGCTCCTGGTGGAGCGGCTGTCCGACGCCCGCCGCAACGGCCACCCGGTCCTGGCCGTCGTCCGGGGCAGCGCGGTCAACCAGGACGGCGCGTCCAACGGCCTCACCGCCCCCAACGGCCCTTCCCAGCAGCGTGTCATCCGCCAGGCCCTGACGGCCGCCGGACTCACGCCCGCCGACGTCGACGCCGTCGAGGCGCACGGCACCGGCACGCGCCTCGGCGACCCGATCGAGGCCGAAGCCCTCATCGCCACGTACGGCCGTGGACGGTCGGAGGAACGGCCGCTGTGGCTCGGTTCGCTGAAGTCGAACATCGGGCACACGCAGGCCGCCGCGGGCGTGGCCGGCGTGATCAAGATGGTGCTGGCGATGCGGCACGGGATGCTGCCGCGGACTCTGCACGCGGACGAGGCGACCCCGCACGTCGACTGGTCGGCGAGCGGCGTACGACTGCTCACCCAGGCCGTGGACTGGCCTGCGGACGGCGGACCGCGCCGGGCCGCGGTGTCCTCCTTCGGCATCAGCGGCACCAACGCCCATGTGATCGTCGAGCAGGCCGAGCGGGAGGAGGAGCCTGCCCAGGGGGCCGCGGCCGTCGTGGGACCGGTCCCGTGGGTGTTGTCGGCGAGGAGCGACGCGGCGTTACGGGCGCAGGCGGTTCGGTTGCTGTCCTTCTTGGACGGTGCGGAGGGCGTGGGGGTTCGTCCGGAGGATGTGGCGTTCTCCCTGGGAACGTCGCGTGCGGTGCTGGAGCGTCGGGCAGCGGTGGTGGGGGAGGGGCTTGAGGAGCTGCGGGAGGGGTTGGAGGCGGTTGCTTCCGGTGGCGGTTCGGTGGGTGGTGGTGTCGGGGGGAAGATCGGGTTCCTGTTCTCGGGGCAGGGGTCGCAACGGCTCGGTATGGGGCGTGAGTTGTATGCCGCGTATCCGGTGTTCGCGGCGGCCTACGACGAGGTGTGTGCGCTGTTGGAGGCGCCGGTCGATGTCGATTCGGAGGAGTTGAACCGGACGGGTTCGACGCAGCCCGCGTTGTTCGCCGTCGAGGTGGCCCTGTTCCGGCTGCTGGAGTCGTGGGGTGTGCGGCCGGATTATGTGGCCGGTCATTCGGTGGGTGAGATCGCGGCGGCGCATGTGGCGGGTGTGCTGTCGCTGGAGGACGCTGCGAAGCTGGTGTCCGCGCGGGCTCGTCTCATGCAGGCGTTGCCCGTCGGCGGTGCGATGGTGGCGGTCCAGGCGTCCGAGGGCGAGGTGCTGCCGTATCTGACCGAAGAGGTGGGTGTTGCGGCGGTCAACGGCCCGCAGTCCGTGGTGGTTTCGGGCACTGAGGATGCCGTTCTGGCGGTCGCCGAGGTCTTCCGGGAGCAGGGCCGTAAGACGTCCCGGTTGAAGGTCAGCCACGCGTTCCATTCCCCGTTGATGGACCCGATGCTGGAGGAGTTCGGGCAGGTCGTCCGGGGCCTGTCCTTCAACGAGCCGCGGATTCCGGTCGTTTCGAACCTCACGGGCCGTCTGGCGGAGTCGTACACCCCGGAGTACTGGGTGCGGCACGTCCGTGACGCGGTCCGGTTCGCCGACGGTGTCCAGACGCTCCACGAGCTGGGTGTCACGACGTTCGTGGAGATCGGCCCCGGCGGAGTGCTGAGCGCCCTGGCGCAGGGCTGTGTGGACGACGTCGTGGCCGTCCCCGCGCTCCGCGCCGGCCGCCCCGAACCGTACGCACTCATCACCGCCCTCGGGCAGTTGCACACCCATGGCATCTCGCCGGACTGGCACGCCCTTCTCCCGGGTGCCCGGCGGGTCGATCTGCCCACCTACGCCTTCCAGCGCGAGCGCTACTGGCTCGACGCGCCCCGGACGGCGCCCGGCGGGGCTCCGGAGGACGCCGAGTTCTGGGAGTCCGTCGAACGAGAGGACCCGGCATCCCTCGGCGCGCTGCTGGGCCTGGAGCCCGGCGAACTGGAAGCCGTCGCGCCCAAGTTGTCGGCCTGGCGCAGGCAGCGGCGCGAGCGGTCCGCCGTGGACGGCCGGCGGTACCGGATCACCTGGCAGCCACTCGGCGGCACGGTCGGGGCCGTACCTTCGGGGACCTGGCTCTATGTGGTCTGTGAGGAGACCTCCTGGACCGACGAGATCCGTGCCGGACTCACCGGACTCGGCGTCGCCCTCGTGCCGTTCGCCGTGGCCGAGGACACCGACCGCGACGCGCTCGCCCGGGCGCTGACCGACGGCGGGCACGAGCAGGTCGACGGCATCGTGTTCGCCGCGCCACCGGGAGAAGCGGGGACGGTCGCCCTCCAGCGGCTCGCCCTGCTCGTCCAGGCGCTCGGCGACGCCGGGATCGAGGCACCGCTGTGGTGCCTGACCAGCGGCGCGGTGTCGACCGCCACGGCGGACCCGCTGACCGACCCCGGCTCGGCCCTGCTCTGGGGCCTCGGCCGGATCGTCGCCCTGGAACAGCCGCAGCGCTGGGGCGGACTCGTCGATCTGCCCGCCGAGCCCGGCCCCCGCGAGCTGGAGCGCCTGGCCGGTCTGCTCGGCCAGGCCGACGAGGACCAGCTCGCCGTACGCACCTCCGGTGTCCACGGCCGCCGCCTGGTGCGCGCCCCCCAGCGCACGGCGCCGCCGACCGCACCCTGGTCGCCGCGCGGCACCGTCCTCGTGACCGGGGGTACGGGGGCGCTCGGCGGGCACGTCGCCCGCTGGCTCGCCGGGGCCGGTGCCGAGCACCTGCTGCTCACCAGCCGCCGGGGCCCGGACGCTCCCGGAGCCACCGAACTCAAGCGGCAACTGGAGGAGTTGGGGGCACAGGTCACGGTCGTCGCGTGCGACGCGGCCGACCGGGACACACTCGCCGACCTGTTCGCCCGGCACCCCGTCGACGCCGTGGTGCACACCGCGGGCGTACTCGACGACGGCCTGGTCGAATCCCTCACGCCCGAGCGCCTCGACCGCGTGCTGCGCCCCAAAGTGGAAGCGGCACGCCACCTGCACGAACTGACCCGGGACCGCCCGGACCTCGACGCCTTCGTGCTCTTCTCCTCCATGACCGGTGTCTGGGGCAACGGCGGACAGGGCGCCTACGGTGCCGCGAACGCCTTCCTCGACGCCCTCGCCGAGCAGCGCCGCGCGCAGGGCCTGCCCGCGCTGGCCATCGCCTGGGGACCGTGGGCGGACGGCGGCATGGCCGACGGCGCCGCCGGCGACCACCTGCGGCGGCGCGGCGTACGGCCGATCGCCGCCCCGTCCTCGATCGCCGCACTGCACGACGCGCTCACCCACGGCGAGACCGCCGTGACCGTCGCGGACGTGGACTGGGACCGTTTCGTCACGGCCTTCGCCGGGCCGCGCCCGTGTCCGTTGCTGCGCGGCGTCCCCGAGGCCCGCGAAGCACTGGAAGCCCGGGCCCGGCAGGCGCGAACCGCCGACGTGCCCGCGTCCGCGCTGGCCCGGCGGCTCCTCGACGCCACACCCGGGGACCAGGCCCGCATCCTTCTGGACCTGGTCCGCGAGCAGGCCGCCACCGTGCTCGGCCACTCGGGCAGGGGCGCCTTCGACGCGGACCGGACGTTCCGCGAGACCGGCTTCGACTCGCTCACCGCCGTCGAACTGCGCCACCGGCTCGGCACGGCCACCGGCCTCGACCTGCCCACCACCCTGGTCTTCGACCATCCGACCCCCACCGCCCTCGCCCGGCACCTGGGCGAGCGACTCCTCGGCGGATCCGGGCAGACGGCGGACGTCGTGCGGACGACGACCGTCGCCGCCGCCGACGAACCCCTCGCGATCGTCGGGATGAGCTGCCGCTTCCCCGGCGGCGCCCAGTCACCTGAGGATCTGTGGGAACTGCTCGGTTCCGGCCGGGACGCGATCTCCGGCTTCCCCACCGACCGCGGCTGGGACATCGACGCGCTCTACGACCCCGACCCCGACCGGCCCGGCAAGACGTACGCGCGCGAGGGCGGCTTCCTCCAGGGTGCCGACCGCTTCGACGCCGGCCTCTTCGGGATCTCCCCGCGCGAGGCGCTGGCCATGGACCCGCAGCAGCGGCTGCTGCTGGAGACGGCGTGGGAGGCGTTCGAACGCGCCGGCATCGCCCCCGCATCCGTCCGCGCCAGCCGTACCGGCGTTTTCATCGGCACCAACGGCCAGGACTACGCGGGCGCGCTGCGCAACGCCCCCGAGGAGACCGAGGGATACGCGCTCACCGGCAAGGCGGCCTCGGTGGTCTCCGGACGCCTCTCCTACACGTTCGGGCTCGAAGGACCTGCGGTCACGGTGGACACGGCGTGCTCCTCGTCGCTGGTCGCCCTCCACCTCGCCGCGCAGGCCCTGCGAGGCGGCGAGTGCACGATGGCCCTGGTCGGCGGCGTCACCGTGATGACCACACCGGACCTGTTCGTGGAGTTCAGCCGGCAGCGGGGGCTGTCGCCGGACGGGCGGTGCAGGGCGTTCGCGGCCGGTGCGGACGGCACGGGCTGGGGTGAGGGTGTCGGGCTGCTGCTGGTGGAGCGGTTGTCCGATGCGCGGCGCCTCGGGCACCGGGTGCTGGCGGTGGTGCGGGGCAGCGCGGTGAACCAGGACGGTGCGTCCAACGGTCTGACGGCGCCGAACGGTCCCTCGCAGCAGCGGGTGATCCGGCAGGCGCTGGCCTCCGCCGGACTGACCCCGGCCGACGTGGACGCCGTCGAGGCCCACGGCACGGGCACCATGCTCGGCGACCCGATCGAGGCACAGGCACTCCTCGCCACGTACGGGCAGGAACACTCCGACGACCGGCCCGTATGGCTCGGCTCGGTCAAGTCCAACATCGGGCACACGCAGGCCGCCGCGGGCGTCGCCGGTGTGATCAAAATGGTGCTGGCGATGCGGCACGGCGTGCTCCCGCCGACCCTGCACGTGGACGAGCCGACCCCGCACGTCGACTGGTCGGCGGGCGCCGTACGGCTGCTGACCGAGCCGGTGCCCTGGCCCCGGACCGCCAGGACCCGCCGGGCCGCGATCTCGTCCTTCGGCATCGGCGGCACCAACGCCCATACGATCATCGAAGAGGCACCCCTCACCGCGCCGGCCGAACCGGTCCAAGAACACCGGCCGGTTCCCGTGCCGTGGGTGCTGTCGGCGAAGAGCGACGTGGCACTGCGGGCCCAGGCGGAGCGCCTGCTGGCCTTCGCGACCGACGACGTGTCGCCCGTCGACGCCGGATTCTCCTCGGCCACCACCCGGTCGGCACTGGAGCACCGGGCCGCGGTGATCGGCACCGAACCGGCCGAGCTGCGGGCGGGGCTGGCGGCCCTCGCCGCGGGCGAGCCGGCGGCGAACGTTGTCTCCGGACGCGCCCAACCGGCGGGCAAGACCGGGTTCCTGTTCTCGGGGCAGGGGTCGCAACGGCTGGGGATGGGGCGTGAGTTGTATGCGTCGTATCCGGTGTTCGCGGCGGCGTACGACGAGGTGTGTGCGCTGTTGGAGGCGCCGGTCGATGTCGATTCGGAGGAGTTGGATCGGACGGGTTCGACGCAGCCCGCGTTGTTCGCTGTCGAGGTGGCGTTGTTCCGGTTGCTGGAGTCGTGGGGTGTGCGGCCGGATTACGTGGCCGGTCATTCGGTGGGTGAGGTCGTGGCGGCGCATGTGGCGGGTGTGCTGTCGCTGGGGGACGCTGCGAAGCTGGTGTCCGCGCGGGCTCGTCTCATGCAGGGTTTGCCTGCGGGTGGGGCGATGGTGGCGGTGCAGGCGTCCGAGGACGAGGTGCTGCCGTATCTGACCGCAGAGGTGGGTGTTGCGGCGGTCAACGGCCCGCAGTCGGTGGTGGTTTCGGGCGCCGAGGGCGCCGTTCTGGCGGTCGCCGAGGTCTTCCGGGAGCAGGGCCGTAAGACGTCCCGGTTGAAGGTCAGCCACGCGTTCCATTCCCCGTTGATGGACCCGATGCTGGACGAGTTCGGGCAGGTCGTCCGGGACCTGTCCTTCAACGAGCCGCGGGTACCGGTCGTTTCGAACCTCACCGGCGGTCTGGCGGAGCCGTACACCCCGGAGTACTGGGTCCGGCACGTCCGTGAGGCGGTCCGGTTCGCCGATGGTGTCCGGACCCTGCACGAGCTGGGTGTCACGACGTTCGTGGAGATCGGCCCCGGCGGAGTGCTGAGCGCCCTCGCGCAGGGCTGCGTGGACGACGTCGTCACCATCCCCGTACTCCGTGCCGACCGCGCGGAACCACAGGCGCTCACCACCGCGTTCGCCCAACTGCACGTCCGCGGCGCGGAAGTGGACTGGCACGCCTTCTTCCCCGGCGCCCGCCGCGTCGACCTGCCCACGTACGCGTTCCAGCGCGAGCGGTACTGGCTCGACGTCCCCGCCGCCGCCGGGGACCTGCGCGCGGTGGGGCAGGGCGAGGCCGGTCATCCGCTCCTCGGTGCCGCCGTGCCACTGGCCGACGGCGACGGGTACCTGCTCACCGGGCGGCTCTCGGCGCACACGCACCCGTGGCTGGTGGACCACTGCGTCAGCGGGGTCGCGCTGCTGCCGGGCACCGCGTTCGTCGAACTGGCGCTCGCCGCCGCCGACGCCGTCGGGTGCGACCTGCTGGAAGAACTGACGCTCGAGACACCGCTGCCGGTGCCCGAGCGCGGCGGTGTCGCCCTCCAGGTGCGGGTCGGCGCCGACGACGGCTCGGGCCGCAGACCGCTGACCGTGCACTCGCGCGAGGACGACGAGGACGAATCCCCACGGGCATGGGTCCGGCACGCCTCCGGCTCGCTGAGGGTCGCCACGGAGGGGCCCCTGGGCGGCTCGCTCGCCGTGTGGCCGCCCGCGGGGGCCCGGCCGGTCGACGTCGAAGGGTTCTACGACCGCCTCGCCGGCATGGCCCTCGACTACGGCCCCCTCTTCCAGGGGCTGCGCGCCGCATGGCGGGACGGCGACGATCTCTTCGCCGAGGTGGAACTGCCCGGCGCGCAGGGAGCGGACGCGGGCGCGTACGGGCTGCACCCCGCCCTGTTCGACGCCGCCCTGCACACCGTCTGGCTGGGCGCGGTCGAGCCCGAGGCCCGGACGGGGAACGGGCTGCTGCCGTTCGCCTGGCGCGGGGTGCGCCTCGCGGCGGCCGGCGCCTCCGGCCTGCGGGTGAAGGTCTCGCGCGTCGGCACCGGCACGGTGTCCCTGCTGCTGGCCGACGGCACCGGTGAACCCGTGGCCACGGTCGATGCGCTGACGCTGCGCCCGGTGGCCCCCGACCGGTTCCGCGCCGGCTCCGGCGGCGCCGACGCGGTGCTCGGCCTGGAGTGGAGGCCGGTCGACCTGCCGGCCGCGCCGGCCGGCACGAGGATCGAGACGTACGCGGACCTCGCCGCCCTGCGGGCCGCTGCCCCGTCGACCGACGCGGACACGAAGGCGGAGGCGGACGATGCGGATGCCGTGGTGGTGCCCTGTCCGACCGGAACGGACGTGGACCTGGCCACCCGGGTCCGTGAGGTCACCCACGCCGTGCTGGAGGTGTTGCGGTGGTGGCTCGCCGAGGAACGTCCGGCGCGGCTGGTCCTCGTGACACGCACGGACGATCTCGCCCAGTCCGCGGTCCACGGACTGGTGCGCTCGGCGCAGACCGAGAACCCCGACCGCGTCACGCTGGTGGAGACCCCCGGCGGCGCCGGTGCCGACGCCGGGCTCGCCCGGGTGCTGCCCGGCCTGCTCGCGTCGGGCGAGCCGCAGGCCCGGGTGGTGGCGGACGGCGAGGTACGAGTGCCGAGGCTGGTCCGTGTCACCACGCCGGACGCGCGACCCGAGCCAGCCGGTCTCGGCTCCGGCACCGTCCTGCTGACCGGTGCCTCGGGCGGCCTCGGCGGGCTCGTCGCCCGGCACCTGGTCGCCGAGCACGGCGTCCGCAGCCTGCTGCTCGTCAGCCGCCGCGGCGGGGACGCACCCGGCGCCGCCGAACTCACCGCCGAACTCACCACGCAGGGCGCGGAGGTCACCTGGGCGGCCTGCGACCTGGCCGACCGCGACGCCGTCCGCGCACTCCTGCCCGGGCCCGGGCAGAACCTGTCCGCGATCGTCCACACCGCCGGCGTCCTGGAGGACGGAGTCATCGGCTCCCTGACCCCCGCGCGACTGGACGCCGTGTTCCGCCCGAAGGTGGACGCTGCACTGAACCTGCACGACCTGGCGGCCGAACTCCCCGGCGGGCCTGTCGAGTTCGTTCTCTTCTCCTCGGTGGCGGGCATCCTGGGCACACCGGGCCAGGGAAACTACGCCGCGGCCAACACCTTCCTCGACGCCCTCGCCGAGCACCGCCGCTCGACGGGCCTGCCGGCCACGTCGCTGGCGTGGGGCCTGTGGGCGCAGGACAGCGACAGCACCATGACCGGCGGTCTCGGCCACACGGACCTCGCCCGCATCAGGCGCATGGGCCTCGCCGCGATCCCGGCGGCCGACGGCCTGCGGATGTTCGACCAGGCACTGGCCACGGGCCGGGCGGCCCTCGCCCCGGTCCGCCTCGACACGTCCGTCTTCCGCGACGGGCGGGGACAGCCCGTGCCGCCGGTGCTGCGCGCCCTGGTGCGCGTCGCACCGGTACGGCGCACGGCGCGGACGGCGCCGACGGGATCGCTGGGGGAGCGGCTGGCCGGGCTGCCGGAAGCCGAGCGCGAGCAGGTGGTGCTGGACCTGGTGCGCACCGAGGTCGCCGCCGTGCTCGGCCACGCGGGCGCACGATCGGTCGGCGCGGACGACCCGTTCCAGGACATCGGATTCGACTCGCTGACCGCCGTCGAACTGCGCAACCGCCTCAACACCGCCGTCGGCATGCGCCTGCCCGCCACCCTGATCTTCGACTACCCGAACCCGCTCGCCCTCGCCCGCTTCCTCACCGCCGAGGCCGCGGGCCCCGGCGAGGCGGCGGCAGCCGTGCCCGCGACGTTCACGCCGGCCGCCACGGCGGCGGACGAACCCCTCGCGATCGTGGGCATGGCCTGCCGCTATCCCGGTGGCGTGCGCTCGCCCGAAGACCTGTGGCGGCTCGTCGCCTCCGGCGGCGACGCGATCTCGGGCTTCCCCGAGGACCGCGGCTGGGACGTCGAGAACCTCTACGACCCCGACCCCGAGAAGTGGGGCACCAGTTACACCCGCGAGGGCGGCTTCCTCCACGACGCGGCGGACTTCGACGCCGAGTTCTTCGGGATCTCGCCGCGTGAGGCGCTGGCGATGGACCCGCAGCAGCGGTTGCTGCTGGAGACGGCGTGGGAGGCGTTCGAGCGGGCCGGGATCGATCCGGCGACGGTGCGGGGCAGCCGTACCGGTGTCTTCGCCGGGGTGATGTACCACGACTACGGCGGACGGGTGCGCACCTCGCCGGCCGGGCTGGAGGGCTACCTCGTCAACGGCAGCGCGGGCAGCGTCGCTTCGGGCCGGGTCTCGTACACCTTCGGTCTGGAGGGCCCGGCGGTCACGGTGGACACGGCGTGCTCGTCCTCGCTGGTGGCGCTGCACCTGGCCGCCCAGGCGCTGCGCGGCGGCGAGTGCGGCATGGCCCTCGTCGGCGGCGTCACGGTGATGGCTGGCCCGTCCGTGTTCGTGGAGTTCAGCCGGCAGCGCGGTCTGTCGGCGGACGGCCGCTGCAAGGCGTTCGGCGCCGGGGCGGACGGCACGGGGTGGGCCGAGGGTGCGGGCATGCTGCTGGTGGAGCGGCTGTCCGATGCCCGGAGGAACGGGCACCGGGTGCTGGCGGTGGTCCGGGGTACGGCGGTGAACCAGGACGGCGCGTCGAACGGGCTCACGGCGCCCAACGGGCCTTCGCAGCAGCGGGTGATCCGGCAGGCGCTGGCGAACGCGGGTCTGTCTCCCGCCCAGGTCGACGCGGTGGAGGCGCACGGCACGGGCACGAAGCTGGGCGACCCGATCGAGGCACAGGCACTGCTGGCCACCTACGGGCAGGACCGGCCGCAGGAGCGGCCGCTGTGGCTGGGGTCCCTCAAGTCCAACATCGGCCACGCCCAGGCCGCCGCCGGTGTCGGCGGTGTGATCAAGATGGTGATGGCGATGCGGCACGGTGTGCTGCCGCGGACCCTGCACGCGGACGAGCCGACCCCGCACGTGGACTGGTCGGCCGGTGGCGTTCGGCTGCTGACCGAGGCCGTCGAGTGGTCCCCGGGCGACGGGCCGCGCCGGGCAGGCGTGTCCTCCTTCGGGGTCAGCGGCACTAACGCCCATGTGATCGTCGAGCAGGCCGAGCGGGACGAGGAGCCCGCCCGGGGTACGGCGGCCGTCGTGGGACCGGTCCCGTGGGTGCTGTCGGCGAGGAGCGACGCGGCGCTGCGGGCGCAGGCGGTTCGATTGCTGTCCTTCTTGGACGGCGCGGAGGCCGTGGGGCTTCGTCCGGAGGATGTGGCGTTCTCCCTGGGAACGTCGCGTGCGGTGCTGGAGCGTCGGGCCGCGGTGGTGGGGGAGGGGTTTGAGGAGCTGCGGGAGGGGTTGGAGGCGGTTGCTTCCGGTGGCGGTTCGGTGGTCGGTGGTGGTGTCGGGGGGAAGGTCGGGTTCCTGTTCTCGGGGCAGGGGTCGCAACGGCTCGGTATGGGGCGTGAGTTGTACGCCGCGTACCCGGTGTTCGCGGCGGCCTACGACGAGGTGTGCGGGCTCTTGGAGGCGCCGGTCGATGTCGATTCGGAGGAGTTGAATCAGACGGGTTCGACGCAGCCCGCGTTGTTCGCCGTCGAGGTGGCGTTGTTCCGGCTGCTCGAATCCTGGGGTGTGCGGCCGGATTACGTGGCCGGTCACTCGGTGGGTGAGATCGCGGCCGCGCATGTGGCGGGTGTGCTGTCGCTGGAGGACGCTGCGAAGCTGGTGTCCGCGCGGGCTCGTCTCATGCAGGCGTTGCCTGCGGGTGGGGCGATGGTGGCGGTGCAGGCGTCCGAGGACGAAGTACTGCCGCATCTCACCGGCGAGGTAGGGATCGCGGCCATCAACGGTCCTCGGTCCGTTGTGGTTTCCGGTGCCGAGGACGCGGTGTCGGCGGTCGCTGAGGTCTTCGCCGAACAGGGGCGCAAAACCTCCCGGTTGAAGGTCAGCCACGCGTTCCATTCCCCCTTGATGGACCCGATGCTGGAGGAGTTCGAACAGGTCGTCGGTGGGCTGGTCTTCAACGAACCCCGAATCCCGGTCGTTTCCAACCTCACGGGCCGTCTGGCCGAGCCGTACACCCCGGAGTACTGGGTGCGGCACGTCCGTGAGGCGGTCCGGTTCGCCGATGGTGTCCGGACCCTGCACGAGCTGGGTGTCACGACGTTCGTGGAGATCGGCCCCGGCGGAGTGCTGAGCGCCCTGGCGCAGGGCTGTGTGGACGACGTCGTGGCCATCCCCGCGCTCCGCGCCGGCCGCCCCGAACCGTACGCACTCATCACCGCCCTCGGGCAGCTGTACACCCACGGCATCTCGCCGGACTGGCACGCCCTTCTCCCGGGTGCCCGGCGGGTCGATCTGCCCACCTACGCCTTCCAGCGCGAGCGCTACTGGCTGGACGTCCCCCGGGCATCCGGTGACGTCCGGGCTGTCGGCCAGGGGCCGGCGGACCACCCGTTGCTCGGAGCGTCGATCGCGACGGCCGACAGTGACGGCGTCCTGCTCACCGGGCTGCTGTCCCTGGAAACCCACCCGTGGCTCGGCGACCACGCCGTGAACGGGACCGTGTTGCTGCCCGGTACCGCGTTCGTGGAACTGGCGATCCGGGCGGGCGACGAGACGGGGTGCGGATGCATCGAAGACCTCACCCTTGAACTTCCCCTGGTCGTGCCCGAGCACGGCGGTGTCGCCCTTCAGGTGGCGGTCGGCGCGGAGGACGCGTCGGGCCGGCGACAGCTGAGCGTGCACTCGCGCGTCGAGGACGGCTCCTGGCTGCGGCACGCGACGGGTGTGCTGTCCCCGGCGCAGACACCGCAGGGCACGGATCTCGGCGTGTGGCCGCCGACGGGCGCCGAGGCCGTCGAACTGAGCGCTTTCTACGAGGACATGGCCCGCGCGGGGCTGGACTACGGTCCGGTCTTCCAAGGGCTGCGGTCGGTGTGGCGGGGCGGGGACGACGTCTTCGCGGAGGTCGAGCTGCCGGCGGAACCCGCCGCCGAGGCAGGGGCGTTCGCCCTGCACCCCGCGCTGCTGGACGCCGCCCTGCACGCACTGGCCGCCGGTGGGCTGGTGTCGCCGGCCGACGGTCCGGTCCTGCCGTTCGCGTGGTCCGGTGTCTTCGTGCAGGCGGCCGGTGCCGCGATGGTGCGGGTGAAGCTGTCGCGGACGGCCGACGGCGCGGTCACCGTGGCCGTGGCCGACGGCGCCGGTGACCCGGTGGCCTCGATCGAGGCGCTGTCGCTGCGGGCCGTGCCGGCGGACCAGGTGCGCGGCATCCGTCGCGAAGGCGGGCTGTACGGGCTGGAGTGGACGCCGTTCACGCCTGCCTCCGTCACCGAGGCACCGGTGATCGGAACGGCCGCGGACTTCGACGCGCTGCGGGAGTCGGAAGGGACACCGGACGTCGTCGTCGTGCCGTGCCCGGTGGGGTCCGGCACGGAGACCGCCGACCGTGTGCACGGCACGGCGAGTGCGGTGCTGGCGCTGCTGCAATGGTGGTCGGCGCGGGAGCGAGCGGGGCGGCTGGCGTTGGTGACGCGTCCGGACGACCTGGCGCATGCCGCGGTGTGGGGGCTGGTGCGGTCGGCGCAGTCGGAGCATCCGGACCGGTTCGTGCTGGCGGAGGCCGAGGACACCGACGACGTGGTCCGCGCGCTGCCCGCCGTACTCGCCGCCGGTGAGCCGCAGTTCGCGGTCCGCGACGGGAAGGTACTCGTCCCGCGCCTGGTGAAGGCCACCGAAGAAGCGGCTGGACCACCGGACTTCGGGTCCGGGCCCGTCCTGGTGACCGGTGCGTCCGGGGCGCTGGGCGGGCTCGTCGCCCGGCACCTGGTCGCCGAGCACGGCGTACGCAGTCTGCTGCTGATGAGCCGGCGCGGCGCGGACGCCGAGGGTGCGGCGGAACTCGGGGCGGAACTGGCCGCCGCGGGCGCCGACGTGCGCTGGGCGGCCTGTGACGCGGCGGACCGGGACGCCCTCGCGGAGGTGCTGTCCGGCATCCCGGTGACCGCCGTGGTGCACACGGCCGGCGTCCTCGACGACGGCGTCCTCGACGCGCTCACCCCCGAGCGCCTGACGAAGGTGCTGCGCCCGAAGGTCGACGCCGTGCTCAACCTCGACGAGCTGACGGGCGACCTGTCGGCGTTCGTGGTCTTCTCCTCGGTGTCCGGAATCCTGGGCAGCGCGGGACAGGGCAACTACGCGGCGGCGAACACCTTCCTCGACGCCTTCGCCGAAGCCCGCCGCGCCCGGGGGCTGCCCGCCACATCGCTGGCGTGGGGCCTGTGGGAGCAGGGCGGCGGCATGGCAGGCGGCCTCGACCGGACGGACCTCGTACGGCTCAAGCGGGTGGGCCTCGCCCCCATCGCCGTGGACGAGGGCCTGCGGCTGTTCGACACGGCGTCCGCCCTGGACCGGGCCGCCGTCGCCCCGCTGCGACTGGACCTCAGCGGACTGCGGGAGACGGCGCCGCCGGTGCTGCGCGCCCTGGCCCGGGTCGCGCCGGTACGGCGGACCGCGCCGACCGCGCCGAGGGGATCGCTGGGGGAGCGGCTGGCCGGGCTGCCGGAAGCCGAGCGCGAGCAGATGGTGCTGGACCTGGTGCGCACCGAGGCCGCCGCCGTGCTCGGCCACGCCTCGGCACAGGCCGTGCGACCCGAACACGCCTTCCAGGAAGCCGGTTTCGACTCGCTCACCTCGGTCGAGCTCCGCAACCGGCTGAACGCGGCGACCGGACTGCGGCTGCCCGCGACCATGGTCTTCGACCACCCCACGCCCGTCGCGCTCGCCCGCTTCCTGCTGGCCGGGACACTGGGCGTCCAGGAGGGGGCAAAGGCTCCGGTCGCCGCGGTCCGCGCGACGGACGAGCCGATCGCGATCGTGGGCATGGCCTGCCGGTTCCCCGGCGACGTGCGCTCGCCCGAAGACCTGTGGCGGCTCGTCGCCTCCGGCGGCGACGCGATCTCGGGCTTCCCCGAGGACCGCGGCTGGGACGTCGAGAACCTCTACGACCCCGACCCCGATCGCTCAGGCAAGTCGTACGTGCGCCACGGCGGCTTCCTCCACCGGGCCGCCGAGTTCGACCCGGCCTTCTTCGGAATCTCGCCGCGTGAGGCGCTGGCGATGGACCCGCAGCAGCGGTTGCTGCTGGAGACGTCGTGGGAGGCGTTCGAGCGGGCCGGGATCGATCCGGCGACGGTGCGGGGCAGCCGTACCGGTGTCTTCGCCGGGGTGATGTACCACGACTACGGCGGGCGCCTGAAAACGGCTCCGGACGGCATGGACGCCTACCTGGGCAGCGGCAGTGCGGGCAGCATCGCCTCCGGCCGGGTCTCGTACACCTTCGGTCTGGAGGGCCCGGCGGTCACGGTGGACACGGCGTGCTCGTCCTCGCTGGTGGCGCTGCACCTGGCCGCCCAGGCGCTGCGCGGCGGCGAGTGCGGCATGGCGCTGGTCGGCGGCGTCACCGTCATGGCGACGCCCTCGACGTTCGTGGAGTTCAGCCGGCAGCGCGGCTTGTCCGCGGACGGCCGCTGCAAGGCGTTCGGCGCCGGGGCGGACGGTACGGGGTGGGCCGAGGGTGCGGGCATGCTGCTGGTGGAACGGCTGTCCGATGCCCGGAGGAACGGGCACCGGGTGCTGGCGGTGGTCCGGGGTACGGCGGTGAACCAGGACGGCGCGTCGAACGGGCTCACGGCGCCCAACGGGCCTTCGCAGCAGCGGGTGATCCGGCAGGCGCTGGCGAACGCGGGTCTGTCTCCCGCCCAGGTCGACGCGGTGGAGGCGCACGGCACGGGCACGAAGCTGGGCGACCCGATCGAGGCACAGGCACTGCTGGCCACCTACGGGCAGGACCGGCCGCAGGAGCGGCCGCTGTGGCTGGGGTCCCTCAAGTCCAACATCGGCCACGCCCAGGCCGCCGCCGGTGTCGGCGGTGTGATCAAGATGGTGATGGCGATGCGGCACGGTGTGCTGCCGCGGACCCTGCACGCGGACGAGCCGACCCCGCACGTGGACTGGTCGGCCGGTGGCGTTCGGCTGCTGACCGAGGCCGTCGAGTGGTCCCCGGGCGACGGGCCGCGCCGAGCCGCCGTATCGTCCTTCGGCATCAGCGGCACCAACGCCCATGTGATCGTGGAACAGTCCCCGGACGCGGTGGAACCCCCGCTCGGTCCAGAGCCCGGAACGGTCGTGCCGTGGGTGTTTTCCGGTCGTACGGAGGCGGCGCTGCGGGCCCAGGCGGAGCGCCTGCTGTCCCTGGCCCCGGAGGCGAACCCGCGGCCGGCCGACATCGGCTTCTCGCTCGCCACCACCCGCTCGGCCATGGGGCACCGGGCCGCGGTGGTGGGGGAGAGCCGGGACGAACTCATCGAAGGAGTCCGCGCGTTGGCCGCCGGGTCCCCGTCCGCCCGGGTCGTCCTGGGCGACGAGGCCACCAGGGGTAAAACCGGCTTCCTCTTCTCGGGGCAGGGGTCGCAACGGCTGGGGATGGGGCGTGAGTTGTATGCCGCGTATCCGGTGTTCGCGGCGGCGTACGACGAGGTGTGTGCGCTGCTGGAGGCGCCGGTCGATGTCGATTCCGAGGAGTTGAACCGGACGGGTTCGACGCAGCCCGCGTTGTTCGCCGTCGAAGTCGCCCTGTTCCGGCTGCTCGAATCCTGGGGTGTGCGGCCAGATTACGTGGCCGGTCATTCGGTGGGTGAGGTCGCGGCCGCGCATGTGGCGGGTGTGTTGTCGTTGGAGGACGCTGCGAAGTTGGTGTCCGCGCGGGCTCGTCTCATGCAGGCGTTGCCCGTCGGCGGTGCGATGGTGGCGGTGCAGGCGTCCGAGGACGAAGTGCTGCCGCATCTCACCAGCGAGGTAGGGATCGCGGCCATCAACGGCCCGCAGTCGGTGGTGGTTTCCGGTTCGGATGACGCGGTGTCGGCGGTCGCTCAGGTGTTCGCCGAACAGGGCCGCAAGACATCCCGGTTGAAGGTCAGCCACGCGTTCCATTCCCCGCTGATGGACCCGATGCTGGATGAGTTCGAACAGGTCGTCGGTGGGTTGGTGTTCAACGACCCCCGAATCCCGGTCGTCTCGAACCTCACGGGCCGTCTGGCGGAGTCGTACACCCCGGAGTACTGGGTCCGGCACGTCCGTGAGGCGGTCCGGTTCGCCGATGGTGTCCGGACCCTGCACGAGCTGGGCGTCACGACCTTCGTGGAGATCGGCCCCGGCAGTGTCCTCAGCGCCCTGGCGCAGGGCTGCGTGGACGACATCGTCACCATCCCCGTGCTGCGCGCCGGGCGTTCCGAGCCGCAGGCGGTCGTCACCGCGCTCGCCGAACTGCACGTCCACGGCACCGAAGTGGACTGGCACGCCTTCTTCCCCGGCGCCCGCCGGGTCGACCTGCCCACCTACGCCTTCCAGTACGAGCGCTACTGGCTCGAATCCCCCGAGGAGTCCACCGGCGCCGACGCCGCCACCGGGCTCGGGCTGGGCGCGGCACGGCACCCGTTGGCCGGGGCGGCCGTCGCGCTGCCCGGTGCCGGCGGGTTCCTGGTCACCGGGCGGCTCTCGCTCAGGACGCATCCGTGGCTCGCCGACCACACGGTGATGGGCAGCGTGCTGCTGCCGGGCACCGCGCTGGTGGAGCTGGCGGTGCGCGCGGGTGACGAGGCCGGTTGCGCACAGGTCGAGGACCTAACGCTGGAGGCGCCGCTGGTCGTGCCGGAGCGCGGTGGTGTGGCCGTACAGGTGTGGGTCGGCGCCGAGGAGGAGCCGGGCAGGCGCGCGCTGAGCGTGCACGCGCGACCGGAGGACGCCCCCGACGACGCACCGTGGGTGCGGCACGCGGTCGGCTTCCTGAGGGAAGAGCCGCCCCAGCCGCCGCACGGCGCCGACCTCGGCGCGTGGCCGCCGACGGACGCCGAGGCCGTCGAACTGGCCGCTTTCTACGAGGACATGGCCCGCGCGGGGCTGGACTACGGGCCGGTCTTCCAAGGGCTGCGGTCGGTGTGGCGCAGCGGGGACGACGTCCTCGCCGAAGTCGCCCTCCCCGAGGGCACGGGCGCGGACGGGTTCGCCGTGCACCCGGCGCTGCTGGACGCCGCGCTCCACGCGATCGGCGCGGGCGGGCTGATCCCCGTCGGCGACGGGCCGCTGCTGCCCTTCGCCTGGTCCGAGGTGGGCGTCCGGGCCACGGGCGCGACGGCGTTGCGGGTCAAGGTCTCCCGTACCGGTACGGACACGGTGTCGCTGACCGTGGCCGACGCCTCCGGCGCCCCGGTGGCCACGGCCGGCTCGCTGTCGCTGCGGCCGGTATCGCGGGAGCAACTACGGGCGGCGGGCGGCTCCGTCAGCCGCGCCGACGACGCGCTGTTCGCCCTCGCATGGCGGCCCGCGACCCTCACCGAGGCCGCCACCGCGCTCGACGTGCGGCGCTACGCGGACCTGGCCGCCCTGTCCGCCGAGCCGGACCTGCCCGACGTCGCCGTGGTCACGGTCGTGCCGTGCCCGGTGGGGTCCGGCACGGAGACCGCCGACCGTGTGCACGGCACGGCGAGTGCGGTGCTGGCGCTGCTGCAATGGTGGTCGGCGCGGGAGCGGGCGGGGCGGCTGGCGTTGGTGACGCGTCCGGACGATCTGGCGCATGCCGCGGTGTGGGGGCTGGTGCGGTCGGCGCAGTCGGAGCATCCGGACCGGTTCGTGCTGGCGGAGGCCGAGGACACCGACGACGTGGTCCGCGCGCTGCCCGCCGTACTCGCCGCCGGTGAGCCGCAGTTCGCGGTCCGCGACGGGAAGGTGCTCGTACCGCGCCTGGTCGAGGAGACCGGCACCGGCACCAGCACCCCGGACCTCGCCGGGGGCACGGTCCTCGTGACCGGCGCCTCCGGATCGCTGGGCGTGCTCGTCGCCCGGCACCTGGTGGCCCGGCACAAAGTGCGCCGACTGCTGCTGGCGAGCCGCCGGGGCGCGGACGCGCCCGGTGCGGCCGAGCTGGCGGCCGAACTCGCCGCAGCGGGCGCCGAGGTCACCTGGGCGGCCTGCGACGTCGCGGACCGGGCAGCCGTCTCCGAGCTGCTGGACGGGCTCGGCGCGCAGACGCTGTCGGCCGTCGTGCACACCGCGGGCGTGCTCCACGACGGAGTGGTCGCCTCGATCACACCGGAGAGGATGAGGCAGGTCTTCCGTCCCAAGGTGGACGCCGTGCTCAACCTGCACGAGTGCACCCGGGACCGGGACATGGCCGCCTTCGTGGTGTTCTCGTCCATCGCCGCCGCGGTCGGCGGCGCCGGACAGGCGAGCTACGCGGCGGCGAACTCCTTCCTCGACGCCTTCTGCGCGCACCGGCGTCGTGCGGGGCTGCCCGCCACCTCGCTGGCCTGGGGCGTGTGGGAGCAGGCCGGGGCGATGACGGACGGCCTCGCCGAGGCCGACCGGGCGCGAATGGCGCGCAGCGGCGTACTGCCGCTGCCGCCGGAAGAGGGGCTGCGCCTGTTCGACGCGGCACTCGCCTCGGACGCGGCGGCACTCGCCCCCGCGCGCATCGACGTCGGGGCACTGCGCGCCGGTGAGACACCGCCGGTGCTGCGCGCCCTTGTGCCGGCCACGGCCGCCCGCAGGACCCGGCCGGCCGGCGCCCCCACCGGGAAGCCGCTGTCGGAGCGCCTGGCGGGGCTTCCCCCGGCGGAGCGGGAGAAGACCGTGCTGGACCTGGTGCGGGCCGAGGCGGCCGCGGTCCTGGGGCACGCGTCGGATCGAACGGTCCGGCCGGAACACGCCTTCCAGGACCTGGGTTTCGACTCCCTCACGGCCGTCGAACTGCGCAACCGGCTCAACAAGGCCACCGGGCTCAGGCTCCCGGCGACACTGGTCTTCGACCATCCGACACCCGCTCTCCTCGCCCGGCACGTGTGCGCGGAGACGGCGGACGCGGCCCAACCGGCCCTAGTGGATTCCCTACTTGCCGATCTGGAGAGGGTCGAACAAGAATTGGTCACGAAGTTGTCAGAGAGTCGAGCTCGCGACCTGATCCTGTCAAAGCTCCAGAACCTGTTGGCGGTCGCCGGTGAAACCGGCAGGACGTCGGACCAGGAAAGCCCTCGCACGGGCGGCAGCGATCTGGAATCAGCCACGGACGACGAAGTATTCGATCTGCTCGGCAAGGAATTCGGGATTTCCTGAACGGCTCCGGTGCGTCCGGTGCTCCCTTTGCCGAATTCCGGTAATTCTTCGCAGGGGTGAGGGACGATTTCGGTGGCGAACGAGGACAAGCTCCGTTATTTCCTGAAGCGAGTCACCGCGGACCTCCAGGAGACCCGGCGGCGCCTTCGTGACCACGAGGACGCCGCCGGGGAACCGGTGGCCATCATCGGGATGAGCTGCCGCTACCCGGGAGGGGTCGAATCACCCGAAGACCTCTGGGAACTGGTCGCGGGCGGCCACGACGCCGTCTCCGAGTTCCCCGCCGACCGCGGCTGGGACCTGGAAGCCCTCTACGACCCGGACCCGGAGGCCCGCGGGACCAGCTACGCCCGCGAGGGCGCGTTCCTGCGCGACCTGGCGCGGTTCGACGCCGGCCTCTTCGGGATCTCGCCCCGCGAGGCCCTCGCCATGGACCCCCAGCAGCGGCTGCTGCTGGAGACGTCGTGGGAACTGTTCGAGCGGGCCGGCATCGACGCCGCCTCGCTGGCGGGCAGCCGGACCGGCGTGTTCGCCGGCGTGATGAACCACGAGTTCCTCGCCGCCCTCCAGAACTCCCCCGAGGACCTGGAAGGGTACCTGGGCACAGGCACCTCCGGCAGCGTCGCCTCCGGCCGGGTCGCCTACACCTTCGGTCTCGAAGGTCCGGCGGTCACGGTCGACACGGCCTGCTCGTCGTCCCTGGTGGCCCTGCACCTGGCCGTCCAGTCGCTGCGCGGCGGCGAGTGCTCGCTCGCCGTCGCGGGCGGTGTCACCGCGATGGTCGGCCCCGCCACCTTCGTCGGGTTCAGCCGCCAGCGCGGACTGGCCCCCGACGGCCGCTGCAAGGCGTTCGCGGCCGGCGCCGACGGCACCGGCTGGGGCGAGGGCGTCGGCCTGCTGCTCGTGGAACGCCTCTCGGACGCCCGCCGCAACGGACACGAGGTCCTCGCGGTCGTCCGGGGCTCCGCCGTCAACCAGGACGGCGCGTCCAACGGCCTCACCGCCCCCAACGGCCCCTCCCAGCAACGGGTGATCCGCCAGGCCCTGGCCGCCGCCCGGCTGACCACCGCACAGATCGACGCGGTGGAGGCACACGGCACGGGCACCCGGCTCGGCGACCCGATCGAGGCACAGGCGCTCCTCGCGACGTACGGGCAGGGCCGCTCCGGCGACAGGCCGCTGTGGCTGGGCTCGGTCAAGTCCAACATCGGCCACACCCAGGCCGCGGCCGGAGTGGCGGGCGTCATCAAGATGGTCATGGCGCTGCGCCACGGCGAGTTGCCGCCCACGCTGCACGTCGACGCACCGTCCCCGCACGTCGACTGGTCGGCGGGTGCCGTACGGCTCCTCACCGAGCGCACCCCCTGGCCGGCGTCCGACCAGCCGCGCCGGGCAGCCGTCTCCTCCTTCGGGATCAGCGGCACCAACGCGCACACGATCATCGAGGAAGCCCCGTCGGCCGAGGCGTACGCGACGGACACCGAGGACCCGCAGGCGCCGGAGGACGACCCGGTCGGCGCCGAGGCCGTCGCCCCTCAAGCCGCACGTCCGGCCGAGGGCGGACCGGTGCCTTGGGTGGTCTCCGGCAAGACCGAGCAGGCCCTGCGCGCACAGGCCGAACGCCTGCTGGCCCGCACGGGCGACGAAGCGGCGCCGCTCGACGTGGCGTTCTCGCTCGCCACGACCCGCACGGCCCTGGAACACCGTGCCGTGGTCCAGGGCGAGACGCCCGAGGAACTTGCCGAGGGCTTGCGGGCCGTCGCCGCCGGCACCCCGGCCGCAGGTGTCGTACGCGGCCACGCAGGCAGCGGCGAGCGCATCGCGTTCCTCTTCTCCGGCCAGGGTTCGCAACGGCTCGGTATGGGGCGTGAGTTGTACGCCGCGTACCCGGTGTTCGCGGCGGCCTACGACGAGGTGTGCGGGCTCTTGGAGGCACCGGTCGATGTCGATTCCGAGGAGTTGAACCGGACGGGTTCGACGCAGCCCGCGTTGTTCGCCGTCGAGGTGGCGTTGTTCCGGTTGCTGGAGTCATGGGGTGTGCGGCCGGATTACGTGGCCGGTCATTCGGTGGGTGAGGTCGCGGCGGCGCATGTGGCGGGTGTGCTGTCGCTGGAGGACGCTGCGAAGCTGGTGTCCGCGCGGGCTCGTCTCATGCAGGCGTTGCCTGCGGGTGGGGCGATGGTGGCGGTGCAGGCGTCCGAGGGCGAGGTGCTGCCGTATCTGACCGAAGAGGTGGGTGTTGCGGCGGTCAACGGCCCGCAGTCCGTTGTGGTTTCCGGTGTCGAGGATGCCGTCCTGGCGGTCGCCGAGGTCTTCCGGGAGCAGGGCCGCAAGACATCCCGGTTGAAGGTCAGCCACGCGTTCCATTCCCCACTGATGGAACCGATGCTGGAGCAGTTCGCACAGGTCGTCCGGGGCCTGTCCTTCAACGACCCCCGAATCCCGGTCGTCTCGAACCTCACCGGCCGTCTGGCCGAACCGTACACCCCGGAGTACTGGGTCCGGCACGTCCGTGAGGCGGTCCGGTTCGCCGACGGTGTCGGGACACTGCACGAGCTGGGCGTGTCGACGTTCGTGGAGATCGGCCCCGGCGGTGTCCTCTGCGGCATGGCGCAGGGCTGCGTGGACGACGTCGTCACCATCCCGGCACTCCGCACCGACCGCCCCGAGCGGGCCGCACTCGTCGCCGCCGTGTCCGAACTGCATGTGCACGGCGTCTCCCCCGACTGGCACGCCTTCTTCCCCGGAGCCCGGCGCGTCGAACTGCCCACCTACGCCTTCCAGTACGAGCGCTACTGGCTCGACCGCGCACCCGCCGCTCCCGGCGCCGTCCGTGCCGCCGGGCTGGGCTCCGCCGACCACCCGCTGCTGGCCGCCGCCGTCCGCCTCGCCGGTGGTGACGAACGGCTGCTCACCGGCCGGCTGTCCCTGAGCACGCACCCGTGGCTGCGCGATCACGCCGTGCTCGGCACCGTGCTCCTGCCGGGCACCGCGTTCGTCGAACTGGCCCTGCGAGCCGCCGACGAAGCCGGCTGCGCACTGCTGGATGACCTCACCCTCGAAGCGCCCCTGGTGGTGCCCGAGCAGGGCGGTGTCGCCGTTCAGGTGTGGGTCGGCGCGGCCGACGACGCGGGCCGCAGACCGCTGACGGTGCACGCCCGCCCCGAGGGGGACCCCGACCTGCCGTGGCTCCGCCACGCGACCGGGTTCGTCACCGAAGGCACCCTGGACGCGGCAGGCGGTGGCACCGGAGTTCCCGGACCGATCGCGGAAACGGGTGCTCCCGCGGCCGCCGGGCGGGCGCTCACCGCCTGGCCCCCGCCCGGCTCCACGCCGGTCGGCCTCGACGGCCACTACGACCGGCTGGCCGCCCTCGGTCTGGCCTACGGACCGGTGTTCCGCGGGCTGCGGAACGTCTGGCGCGCGGGCGAGGAGATCTTCGCCGAGGCCACCCTCCCCGACGGCACGGACGCCGGTTCCTTCCTCCTCCACCCCGCGCTGCTGGACGCGGCGCTGCACGCGATCGGCACGGCCGGCCCCCTGGCGGCCGAGGCGGACGGGCCGCTGCTGCCGTTCGCGTGGTCCGGGGTCTGCGTGCACGCCACGGGCGCGTCCACCGTCCGGGTCAGGCTGGCCCCGGCCGGTGCGGACGCGGTCACCCTGACGGTGGCCGACGCCGCCGGCGAGCCGGTGGCGTCCGTCGAGTCGCTCACCCTGCGCGCCGTCTCGGCCCGGCAACTGCGCGAGCGCGCCGACGACGCGCTGTTCACCGTCGAGCGGGCGCCGCTGGCCCTGCCCGCCGACGACGCGGACGGCCCGGACGTCGCGTACGTCCCGGACCTCGCCGCACTCGCGGAGGCCGACGGAGCGGCACGGCCCGACGTGGTCGTGGTCCCCTGCCCCGACGGCCCGGAAGGAGTCGGCGAGGCCGAGCGGATCCGAGCGGTCACCACCGAGGTGCTGCGGCTGCTCCAGCACTGGCTCGCCGACGAACCGGCCGCGCGTCTCGTGCTGGTGGCACGCTTTGACGACCTCGCGCACGCCGCGGCGGGCGGGCTGGTGCGCTCGGCCCAGGCGGAACACCCCGGCAGGATCGTGCTGCTGGAGACCGACCGCCCGGACGAGGCCGCCGCACTTGCGCCCCGCGTCGTCCTGTCCGGCGAGCCGCACGTCGTCGTCCGCGCGGGGGAGCCGAGCGCCCCACGCCTGACCCGCGCCGCTTCCCCCACGACGGCGGACGGTCCGGCCCCCCACCTCGGCACCGTGCTGCTCACCGGCGCCTCCGGCGCGCTGGGCGGCACCCTCGCCCGGCACCTGGTGACCGGACACGGCGTACGGCGGCTGCTGCTCGTCAGCCGCCGGGGCGCGGACGCCCCGGGCGCCGCGGACCTGGTGGCCGGCCTCGCGGCACTCGGCGCCGAGGCGACGTGGGCCGCCTGCGATCTCGCCGACCGTGCCGCCCTCGCCCGGCTGCTGGCCACCACCCCGGTCGACTCCGTCGTGCACACCGCCGGCGTGCTCGACGACGGTGTCCTCGCCGCGCTGACCCCGCCCCGGCTGGCCGCCGTCCTCGCGCCCAAGGCCGACGCCGTACTCAACCTGGACGAACTCACCGGCCCCGGCACGACGTTCGTGCTGTTCTCCTCCGCGGCGGGCGCCTTCGGCAACCCGGGACAGGGCAACTACGCCGCCGCCAACGCCTTCCTCGACGCCTTCGCCCGTCGCCGCCGCGCCCAGGGGCGGCCCACTGTCTCGCTGGCGTGGGGCCCCTGGGCGCAGGAGGGCACCATGGCCGACACCCTCGACGAGGCGGGCAGGTCACGGATGGCGCGCTCCGGTGTCCTGCCGCTGCCCACCGAGGACGGCCTGCGCCTGTTCGACGCCGCGCTCGCCTCCGACGAGCCGGTGCTCGTACCGATCCGCCTCGACACCGCGGCCCTGCGCGACCGGGCGGCGCGGACCGTACCGGCCCTGCTGCGCGGACTGGTCCGAGTCCCCGCGCGCGGCACGGCCCGGCGCGCCGCCACCGGCTCCCCGGCCGAACGCCTCGCCGGGCTGACCGGCGAGGACCGCGACGACGCCCTCCTGGACCTGGTGCGCGGCGAGGTCGCCGCCGTGCTCGGGCACTCCTCGCCCGGCGCCGTCCAGCCCACGCACGCCTTCCAGGACCTGGGCTTCGACTCGCTGACCGCCGTGGAACTGCGCAACCGGCTGGCCACCGCCACCGGACTGCGCCTGCCCGCCACCCTCGTCTTCGACCACCCCACCCCCACCGCCCTCGCCCGGCACCTCGGCACCGAACTCCCCGGCGCGGCCCCGGCCGCCGCGACGGCGACCACGGCAAAGCGGCCGACGGCCGCCGCCGACGAGCCGATCGCCATCATCGGCATGAGCTGCCGCCTGCCGGGCGGAGTGCGCTCGCCGGAGGACCTGTGGCGGCTGGTGGCCGCAGGCCAGGACGGCATCTCCCGCTTCCCCGACGACCGCGGCTGGGACGTCGAAGGTCTCTACGACCCCGACCCCGAACACCTCGGCACCACCTACGCGCGCCACGGCGGCTTCCTGCACGAGGCGGCCGGTTTCGACGCGGGCTTCTTCGGCATCAGCCCCCGCGAGGCGCTCGCGATGGACCCGCAGCAGCGGCTGCTGCTGGAGGCATCCTGGGAGGCGTTCGAACACGCCGGGATCGACCCGGCGACGGTGCGGGGGAGCCGCACCGGGGTCTTCACCGGACTGATGTACCACGACTACGGGCAGGGCCCGCGCGAACTGCCCGACGGCGTCGAGGGCCTGCTCACCACCGGAGGCTCCGGCAGTGTCGCCTCCGGACGCGTGTCCTACACCTTCGGGCTGGAAGGCCCCGCCGTCACGGTCGACACGGCCTGCTCCTCGTCGCTGGTCGCCCTGCACCTGGCCGTCCAGGCGCTGCGCACCGGCGAGTGCACGATGGCGCTCGCCGGTGGCGTCACCGTCATGGCGAGCCCCACCGTCTTCGTGGAGTTCAGCCGGCAGCGGGGGCTGTCGCCGGACGGGCGGTGCAGGGCGTTCGCGGCCGGTGCGGACGGCACGGGCTGGGGTGAGGGTGTCGGGCTGCTGCTGGTGGAGCGGTTGTCCGATGCGCGGCGCCTCGGGCACCGGGTGCTGGCGGTGGTGCGGGGCAGCGCGGTGAACCAGGACGGTGCGTCCAACGGTCTGACGGCGCCGAACGGTCCCTCGCAGCAGCGGGTGATCCGGCAGGCGCTGGCCTCCGCCGGACTGACCCCGGCCGACGTTGACGTCGTCGAGGCCCACGGCACGGGCACCAGGCTCGGCGACCCGATCGAGGCACAGGCACTCCTCGCCACGTACGGGCGGGAACGGCCCGAGGGACGGCCGCTGTGGTTGGGTTCGCTCAAGTCCAACATCGGGCACACACAGGCCGCCGCGGGCGTGGCGGGCGTGATCAAGATGGTCATGGCGATGCGGCACGGCGTGCTGCCGCCGACCCTGCACGTGGACGAGCCCACACCGCACGTGGACTGGTCGGCGGGCGAGGTACGACTGCTGACCGAGGCCGTCGACTGGCCCGGCACGGACCGCCCGCGCCGCGCCGCCGTGTCCTCCTTCGGCGTCAGCGGCACCAACGCCCATACGATCATCGAACAGGCCCCCGCCGCCGAGGAACCGTCCTCGCCGCCGCCCGGCCCCGGCACGCCCGTGCCGTGGATCCTCTCCGGCAGGACCGAAGCGGCCCTGCGGGAGCAGGCCGCCCGCCTCGCCTCCCACCTCGACGACACCCCCCTCCTCGACGACGACAGCGGCCGAGGCACCGGCCGCGTGGCCGACGTGGCGTACTCGCTGGCCACCACCAGGGCGGACTTCGAACACCGGGCCGCGGTCGTCGCCCGGACCCCCGAGGAGTTCCGGCAGGGACTCGCGGGTGTCGCCGCCGGGACCACACCGCCCGGCGTGCTGACCGGCACCGCGCAGACCTCCGGCAGGACCGTCTTCGTCTTCCCCGGCCAGGGCTCCCAGTGGGCGGGCATGGCCACGGAACTCCTGGACACCTCCCCGGTCTTCCGGGACCGGATCGACGCCTGCGAACGCGCCCTCGCACCGCACGTCGACTGGTCGCTGACCGAGGTGCTGCGCGGCACGTCCGACGCCGAACAGGACCGGGTCGACGTACTCCAGCCCGTGCTCTGGGCCATGACCGTCGCCCTCGCGGAGGTGTGGCGCTCCTTCGGGGTGACCCCCGACGCGGTCGTCGGACACTCCCAGGGCGAGGTCTCCGCCGCCGTGATCGCCGGAGCGCTCTCCCTGGAGGACGGGGCGCGCGTCGTGGCGCGCCGCAGCCTCGCGGTGCTCGGACTCCAGGGACACGGCGCGATGGCCTCGGTGACGCTCCCGCACGAGGAGGCGCGGGAACTGATCGGCCGGTGGGCCGGCCGCCTCGGCATCGGCGCCGTGAACGGGCCCGGCACCGTCGTGGTCTCCGGCGACACCGACGCCCTGGACGAACTCCTCGCACACTGCGCACAGCAGGGCGTCCAGGCCCGCAAGGTCGCCGTCGACTACGCCGCGCACTCGCCGCAGATCGAACGCGTCGAAGCGCGGGCGCACGAGGGCTTCGCCGCGGTCGAACCGCTCCCCGGCACCGTGCCGTTCTACTCCACCGTGACGGGCGGCAGACTGTCCCCGGACGAACTCGGCCCCGGCTACTGGTACCGCAACATGCGGCAGACGGTACGGTTCCACGACGCGATCCGCGCCGCGCTGGCCGACGGACACGACGTGTTCGTCGAAGTCAGCCCCCACCCCGTGCAGTTGGCGGGCATACAGGACGCCATCGAGGCCGCCGAGGCGCGGGCCGCGATCGTGCCGACGCTGCGCCGCGGCGACGGCGGCCGGCACCGGCTGATGCTGTCCCTGGCCCAGGCCCGTCTGCACGGCGTGCGCGTCGACTGGGACGCCGTCCTGCCGGGCGCCCGCCGCGTCGACCTCCCGACCTACGCGTTCCAGCACGAGCGGTACTGGCTGACGGCGGGCGTCGCGGCGGGCGACGTGCGCGCGGCCGGACTGGACACCACCGGGCACCCGTTCCTGGGCGCCGCGGTGGAACTCCCGGACGCCGACGGCCACTTGATGACCGGGCTGCTGTCCCTGGCGGCCCAGCCCTGGCTGGCCGAGCACGCGGTGCTGGGCACCGTGCTGCTGCCCGGCACGGCCTTCGTGGAACTGGCCGCCCACGCCGCCGCCGAGACCGGCTGCGACCTGGTCGAGGAACTCACCCTGGAGGCCCCGCTGATCCTGCCCGAGCAGGGCGGCGTCGCGCTCCAGGTGCTCGTGGGCGGGCAGGACGACTCCGGCCGCCGCCCGCTGAGCGTGCACTCGCGCGCCGGGGACGGCCCCTGGCTCCGCAACGCCACCGGCACCCTCGCCACCGGTATCCCTTCCCACGGCACCGACCTGGGCGACTGGCCCCCGGCCGACGCCGAACCGGTGGACCTGGACGGCTGCTACGACCGGCTGGCCGGCCTCGGCCTGAGCTACGGCCCGCTCTTCCAGGGGCTGCGCGCCGCCTGGCGCGGCCCCGACGCGGTCTACGCCGAACTCGCCCTGACCGACGAGGCACGGCCGGACGCGGACACGTTCGCGCTGCACCCGGCGCTGCTCGACGCCGCGCTGCACGCGCTGGGCGCGGGCGGCCTCGTACCGGCCGCCGACGGCCCCCTGCTGCCGTTCGCCTGGTCCCGCGTCACCCTGCACGGCACCGGAGCGGCCGGCCTGCGGGTACGGCTCACCCCGGCCGACGGGGACGCCGTACGGCTGGAGGCCGCCGACGACACGGGCCGTCCCGTCCTCTCCGTGGACTCGCTGACGCTGCGCCCGGTGTCGGCCGGGCAGCTGCGCACGAACTCCCGGGACTGCCTGTTCACCGTCGAGTGGGCACCGCTCGCCGCCCCGGCCGACGCGCACGGCCCGGCCGTACGGGTCTGCGACGACATCGCCGCCCTCCTCGCCGCTCCGGCGACACCGGACGGCGCGGACGCCGTCGTCGTGCCCTGCCCGGCCGGGTCGGGCGCCGACGCCGCACGGCTCCGGGACGTCCTCGCCGACGTGCTCCGGCTGCTGCGGTGGTGGGTGA
Source organism: Streptomyces sp. NEAU-sy36 (assembly GCF_013423905.1). Taxonomy (NCBI): domain Bacteria; kingdom Bacillati; phylum Actinomycetota; class Actinomycetes; order Kitasatosporales; family Streptomycetaceae; genus Streptomyces; species Streptomyces sp. NEAU-sy36. The sequence continues at coordinate 4,996,514 of NZ_CP058977.1, read as the reverse complement.
CCGAGGACCGCGCGGCCCGGCTGGTGCTGGTGACCCGGGGCGCGGTCGCCACCGGCGACGATCCGGCGGCCGACCCGGTGCAGGCGGCCGTGTGGGGCCTGGTCCGGTCGGCGCAGTCGGAGAACCCCGACCGTATCGTCCTCCTCGACACCGCCCACGGCACCGACACGGAGCGCGCCGCCGGGGCGGCCGTACCCCGCCTCCTCGCCGCCGACGAGCCGCAGGCGGCGCTGCGCGGCGACACCCTCCTGCTGCCCCGGCTCGCCCGGGCCACCGCCGAAACCCCGGCCTCCGTCCCGGACTTCGGGCCGGGGCCCGTCCTGGTGACCGGTGCGTCCGGGGCGCTGGGCGGGCTCGTCGCCCGGCACCTGGTCGCCGAGCACGGCGTCCGCGGTCTGCTGCTGATGAGCCGGCGCGGCGCGGACGCCGAGGGTGCGGCGGAACTCGGGACGGAACTGGCCGCCGCGGGCGCCGACGTGCGCTGGGCGGCCTGTGACGTGGCCGACCGGGACGCCCTCGCGGAGGTGCTGTCCGGCATCCCGGTGACCGCCGTGGTGCACACGGCCGGCGTCCTCGACGACGGCGTCCTCGACGCGCTCACCCCCGAGCGCCTGGACACGGTGCTGCGTCCCAAGGCCGACGCGGTACTGAACCTGCACGAACTCGCGGGCGACGTCCGGGCGTTCGTGGTGTTCTCCTCGCTCGCGGGCACGCTCGGCACCCCCGGCCAGGCCAACTACGCGGCCGCCAACGCCTTCCTGGACGCCTTCGCCGCGCGCCGCCGGTCCGAGGGCCTGCCCGCGTTGTCGCTGCCGTGGGGACTGTGGCAGCGCACCGGCACCATGACCGAGGACCTCGGCGGCGCCGGCCGCACCCGGCTCGCCCGCGGCGGCGTGCTGCCGCTGCCCGACGACGACGGCCTCGAACTCCTCGACACCGCCCTCGCGTCGGACGATCCCGTGGTGGTGGCGGCACGCCTGGACCTCGCCGCCCTGCGGAACTCGACCGCCCCGGTGCCGCCACTGCTCAGAGCACTCGTCGGCGGCCGGGCGCGGCGCACCGACCGGACGGCCGCCGTACCCGCCGTCCAGCGGATCGCGGACCTGCCCGAGAGCGAGCGCGCGGCGGCCGTCCTCGGCCTCGTCCGGTCCGAGGTCGCCGCGGTCCTCGGGCACAGCTCGGCCAAGGCCGTCCGGCCCGGACAGGCCTTCGGCGACCTGGGCTTCGACTCGCTGACGGCGGTGGAACTGCGCAACCGGCTGAACCGGGCCACCGGCCTGCGGCTGCCCGCGACCCTTGTCTTCGACCACCCGACCCCCGCCGACCTCGCGCAACGCGTGCTCGACGACCTCCCCGGCGGCACGTCCCCGTCCGCACCGGTCCTCGACGAACTCGACCGCCTCGCCGCCGCCCTGGACGGCGCCGGAGCGGACACCGTCGACAACGTCACCCGCACCAGGATCACCATGCGTCTGAGGTCGCTGCTCGCCCGCTGGAACCGGGACGAGCCCGCCGAACCCGCGGACGCGGGCGGAGCCGGGACCGACGACGACCTCAGCTCGGCGAGCGACGAGGAACTGTACGAACTCCTCGACGACGAACTCGGCATCTCCTGACCGCGCAGGCCAAAAGGGGCTGGCAACACCGATGATGAACGAAGACAAGCTCCGGGAATACCTCAAGCGGGCCACCACCGACCTGCGCCAGGCCCGGCGGCGCGTGCGCGAGCTGGAGGCCCGCGACCGGGAACCGATCGCCATCGTGGGCATGAGCTGCCGGTTCCCCGGCGGCGTCGGCTCCCCCGGGGAACTGTGGCGGCTGCTGGCCAAGGGCGAGGACGCCATCGGGCACTTCCCCGAGGACCGCGGCTGGGACGTCGACGCGCTCTACGACCCCGACCCCGAGCGCCCCGGCAAGGTCTACACCCGCCAAGGCGGCTTCCTGCGCGACGCGGCGGACTTCGACGCCGACTTCTTCGGGATCTCACCGCGCGAGGCCCTGGCCATGGACCCGCAGCAGCGCCTCCTGCTGGAGACCGCCTGGGAGGCGTTCGAGCACGCCGGCATCGACCCCGCCACGCTCAAAGGCAGCCGCACCGGGGTCTTCGCCGGACTCATGTACCACGACTACGGCTTCACGCCCGGCGTCCTCCCCGAGGGCGTCGAGGGGCTGATGAGCACCGGCAACTCCGGCAGCGTCGCCTCCGGGCGCATCGCCTACACCTTCGGTTTCGAGGGCCCCGCGGTCACCGTCGACACCGCCTGCTCGTCCTCGCTGGTCGCCCTGCACCTCGCCGTGCAGGCACTGCGGGCCGGTGAATGCGCCATGGCGCTCGCGGGCGGGGTGACGGTCATGGCGGGCCCCAGCGCCTTCGTCGAGTTCAGCCGCCAGCGCGGACTCGCCCCCGACGGCCGCTGCAAGTCCTTCGCGGCGGCGGCCGACGGCGCCTCCTGGTCGGAAGGCGCCGGACTGCTGCTCGTGGAGCGGCTGCGGGACGCCCGCCGGCTCGGCCACCGGGTGCTCGCGGTCGTCCGCGGCAGCGCCGTCAACCAGGACGGCGCCTCCAACGGCCTGACCGCACCCAACGGCCCCTCGCAGCAGCGCGTGATCCTCGAAGCGCTGGCCGGAGCCGGACTGTCCGCGGAGGAGGTCGACGCCGTCGAGGCCCACGGCACGGGCACGAACCTCGGCGACCCGATCGAGGCACAGGCGCTGCTCGCCACCTACGGCCGGGACCGCGAACACCCGTTACTGCTCGGCTCGTTGAAGTCCAACATCGGCCACACGCAGGCCGCGGCGGGCGTCGCGGGCGTGATCAAGATGGTGCTGGCGATGCGGCACGGCCTGCTGCCGAGGACACTGCACGTGGACCGGCCCACCCCGCAGGTCGACTGGTCGGCCGGCTCGGTCCGGCTGCTCACCGAGGCGGCCGCGTGGCCCGAGGCGGACCACCCCCGCCGGGCCGGGATCTCGTCGTTCGGCATCAGCGGCACCAACGCGCACATCATCCTCGAAGAAGCCCCGCAGGAGCAGGACCCCGAGGAGCCGACGCGGGCCCGGACCGCGGTGGTGCCGTGGGTGCTCTCCGCGAAGACCGGAGAGGCCCTGCGCGACCAGGCACGACGGCTGCTGTCGTCCGCGGACCTCGCGGCCGCCTCCCCGGCCGACGTGGGCTTCTCACTCGCGGTCACCCGTGCCGCGCTGGAGCACCGGGCCGCTGTGGTCGGCACCGACGGGGAGGAACTGCGTGCCGGCCTGTCCGCCCTCGCTGCGGGCGAACCCTCGGCACGGGTCGCGACAGGACGGGCCGAGGCGGAACCGGGCAAGGTCGGGTTCCTGTTCTCCGGGCAGGGGTCGCAACGGCTCGGTATGGGGCGTGAGTTGTATGCCGCGTATCCGGTGTTCGCGGCGGCGTACGACGAGGTGTGTGCGCTGCTGGAGGCGCCGGTCGATGTCGATTCGGAGGAGTTGAATCGGACGGGTTCGACGCAGCCCGCGTTGTTCGCTGTCGAGGTGGCCCTGTTCCGGCTGCTGGAGTCGTGGGGTGTGCGGCCGGATTACGTGGCCGGTCATTCGGTGGGTGAGATCGCGGCGGCGCATGTGGCGGGTGTGCTGTCGCTGGAGGACGCGGCGAAGCTGGTGTCCGCGCGGGCTCGTCTCATGCAGGCGTTGCCTGTCGGTGGGGCGATGGTGGCGGTGCAGGCGTCCGAGGACGAGGTGCTGCCGTATCTGACCGAAGAGGTGGGGGTTGCGGCGGTCAACGGCCCACAGTCCGTTGTGGTTTCCGGTGTCGAGGATGCCGTTCTGGCGGTCGCCGAGGTCTTCCGGGAACAGGGCCGCAAGACATCCCGGTTGAAGGTCAGCCACGCGTTCCATTCCCCGCTGATGGAACCGATGCTGGAGGAGTTCGGGGCGGCTGTCAGGGGGCTGATGTTCGACGAGCCGCGCATCCCCGTGGTTTCCAACCTCACGGGTCGCCTGGCGGAGCCGTACACCCCGGAGTACTGGGTCCGGCACGTCCGTGAGGCGGTCCGGTTCGCCGACGGCGTCCGGACCCTGCACGAACTGGGCGCGACGACGTTCGTGGAGATCGGCCCCGGCGGAGTGCTGAGCGCCCTCGCGCAAGGCTGCGTGGACGACGTCGTCGCCATCCCCGCGCTCCGCGCCGACCGCCCCGAACCGGAGGCGCTCACGCTCGCCCTCGGACGGTTGCACGCCCACGGTTTCTCCCCGGACTGGCGCGCGCTGTTCCCCGGCGCCCGGCGGGTCGACCTGCCCACCTACGCCTTCCAGCGCGAACGCTACTGGCTCAAGGGCACGGCCGCGCTCGACGTCTCCTCGGCGGGCCTGGACCCCGCCGGGCACCCGCTGCTCGGCGCGGTGGTGGAGACCGCCGGCGCGCAGGACGTGCTGTTCACCGGCCGGCTGTCCCCCGCCGACACGCCCTGGGTGACGGAACACCTGGTCGCCGGTGTGCCGGTGCTCCCGGTCGCCGCGTTCGTGGACATCGCCCTCGCGGCGGGACGGCGGACCGGGTTCCCGCACCTGGACCGGCTGGACGTGGACGCGCCGCTGGTCCTGGCCGAACAAGGCGCCGTACGCATCCAGGTCCGGACCGGCGCGGGCGACGACCCCGACCGGCGCTCGGTGCGCGTCTTCAGCCGGGCCCCCGCGGACGCCGACGAGGCGTGGGTGTGCCACGTCACCGGGGAACTGACCCGCAACGCCCGGCAGCCGGAGTTCGACCTGGTGATCTGGCCGCCGACGGGCGCCGAACCCGTGGACGTCGAGGGCCGTCCGGGGCTTCGCGCCGCCTGGCGCGCCGGGGACGAGCTGTACGCCGAGGCCGTCCTGCCCGACAGCGAGCGGGACCGGGCGGACCGCTACACCCTGCACCCCGAACTGCTGCACGCCGCCTTCGGCCTGTGGTCGGAGGAACGCGACGGGGTACTCCTGCCGCACGCCTGGAGCGGTGTCTCCGTACACGCTCCGGGGGCCGGGGCCATGCGCGTCCGCGTCCGGCCCGCCGGGGACGACGCGGTGGCGATCGACCTGTCCGACACCGACGGCAACCCCGTCGCCTCGGTCGCGTCCGTACGGGCGAGCGCCATGTCCCCGCAGCAGGTGCTGGCCTCGCGCGTGGCCCACCGGAACTGGATGTTCCAGATCGACTGGGTCGAGCACACCCCGGTGCCCACCACCGATGCCGGGGCCGAGTGGACGGTCCTCGAAGACACCCGCGCCGGCATCGACGCGCTCCGCACGGCGGTCGACGGCGGCGCGGCCGCGCCCGCCCACGTCCTGCTGCCCTGCGCACCGGGCGAGGGCGACGCCGCGGCGGCGACGCGCAGGCTGCTGGCCGATGTGCTGTCCCTCGTCCAGGAGTGGGTCGCCGACGAGCGGTTCTCCGACGCGCGGCTCGTGGTGATGACGCGGGGAGCCGTCGAAGCGGACGGCACGGCCGTGAACCTCGCGCACGCCGCGGTCTCCGGTCTGGTCAAGTCCGCCCAGAGCGAGCACCCCGACCGGCTGCTGCTCCTCGACGTGGACGACTCGGTGAGCGACGACGGCGTCACCCCGGCGCTGGCCGCGGCGCTCGCCGCGCTGGACGAGCCGCAGGCCGCGGTGCGCCACGGAAAGCTGTACGTGCCGCGCCTCGCGCGGATCACCCCGCCCGAGGACCCCACCGCCGCCGTGTGGAACCCCGAGGGGACCGTGCTGCTCACCGGCGCGACCGGTGGCCTCGGCCGCTCGCTCGCGCGGCACCTCGTCACCGAGCGCGGCGCGCGCAGGCTGCTGCTGGCCAGCCGCCGCGGCCCCGCGGCCGAAGGCATCGGCGAACTCGTCAACGAACTGGCGGAGTCGGGCGCGCACGTCGACGTGGCCGCCTGCGACATCGCGGACCGCGACGCCCTCGCCGCGCTGCTGGCCTCCGTCCCCGCCGAGCACCCGCTCGTGGCCGTGGTGCACGCGGCCGCGGCCCTGGACGACGGCGTGATCACCGCCCTGACCCCGGACCGCCTGGACACCGTACTGCGGCCCAAGGCCGACGGGGCGCTGCACCTGCACGAGCTGACCAAGGACCTCGACCTGTCCGCGTTCGTGCTCTTCTCCTCCCTCGCCGGAGTCCTGGGCAGCGCCGGCGCCGCGAGCTACGCCGCCGCGAACGCCTTCCTGGACGGGCTGGCGCGCAGCCGCCGGGCCGCGGGACTGCCCGGCACCTCGCTGGCATGGGGCCTGTGGACGGACAACGGCGGCATGGGCGACCGGATCACCGACGCCGACCGCGACCGGATGGGGCGGGCCGGTGTCGTGCCGTTCACCCCGGCGGAGGGGCTGGCCCTGTTCGACGCCGCCCTCACCGTGGACCGGCCGGTGATCGTGCCGGTCCGGCTGGACCTGCCGGGGCTGCGCGCCATGTCCCGCACGGGCATGCTCCCCGCCGTCCTGCGCGGCCTCGTGGGCGACACCGCCGCCCCGGCAAGGACCACGGCCGGGGAGATCCCCGCGCTGGCCCGCCGCCTCGCCGGAATGCCGGAGGCCGACCAGGAGAAGGTCCTGCTGGAACTGGTGCGCAACCAGGCGGCGGCCGCCCTGGGGCACGCCACCGCGGCCCGCGTCGAACCCACCACCGCCTTCCGGGACATCGGCTTCGACTCCCTGACCGCCGTGGAACTGCGCAACCGGCTCAAGGCCGCGACCGGGCTCCGGCTGAAGCCCACCCTGGTCTTCGACCACCCCAACCCCGTCGCCATCGCCCGGCTCCTGCACAAGGACCTGGTGCTCCAACTCGCCGCCGAGACCCCGCCCGTGCTCGCCGAACTGGACCGGCTGGAGGCACGGCTGGCCGCGCTCGCCCCGCAGGACGCGGTGCGGGACACGGTCACCGCCCGGCTCAAGGCGCTGCTCTGGAAGTGGAGCGACACCCACCGGAGCACCGCGTCGAACACCGCCGACGCCGGCCCGGGCACCGACCGCGACATCGACCTCGACCGGATCGACACCGCCACCGACGACGAGATGTTCGACCTCATCGACCAAGAGCTCGGGTCTCGCTGACTCTTCTCACGCACCGCTACCGAGGACGTAAAACATGTCGAACGACGACAAACTCCGGGACTACCTCAAGCGCGTGATGGTGGACCTGCGCCAGACCCGCAGGCAGCTGGGTGAGCTGGAGGCGAAGGACACCGAGCCCATCGCCATCGTCGGGATGGCCTGCCGCTACCCGGGCGGGGTCGGCTCGCCCGAGGACCTGTGGCGACTGGTCGCCGAGGGCGGCGACGGCGTGTCCGAGTTCCCCGCCGACCGCGGCTGGGACCTGGACACCCTCTACGACCCCGAGCCCGGCCGGACCGGCCGCACCTACGTCCGCCAGGGCGGATTCCTCGACGGGGCCGCCGAGTTCGACCCGGCGTTCTTCGGGATCTCGCCCCGCGAGGCCCTCGTCATGGACCCGCAGCAGCGGCTGCTCCTGCAGACCTCCTGGGAGGCCTTCGAACGCGCGGGCATCGACCCCACCACCGCGCGCGGCACCCGGGCCGGCGTGTTCATCGGCACCAACGGCCAGGACCACGCCTACCTCCAGCGGCAGGGCGACAGCGACATCGAGGCCCACCTCGTCACCGCGAACACCGCCGCCGTCGTGTCCGGCCGGGTCTCCTACGCCCTCGGCCTGGAAGGACCGGCGGTCACCGTCGACACGGCCTGCTCGTCCTCGCTGGTCGCGCTCCACCTGGCCGCCCAGGCGCTGCGCAACGGCGAGTGCACGCTCGCCCTGACCGGCGGTGTGACCGTGATGGCCACGCCCCACACCTTCATCGCGTTCAGCGCGCAGCGCGGCCTGTCACCCGACGGCCGCTGCCGCGCCTTCTCCTCGACCGCCGACGGCACGGGCATGTCCGAAGGCGTCGGTGTGCTCCTGCTGGAACGGCTGTCCGACGCCCGCCGCAACGGTCACCAGGTGCTGGCGGTCGTCCGCGGCAGCGCGGTCAACCAGGACGGCGCCTCCAACGGCCTCACGGCCCCGAACGGCCCCTCGCAGGAGCGCGTCATCCGGCAGGCACTGGAGAACGCGCGCCTGACCGCCTCCCAGATCGACGCGGTAGAGGCGCACGGCACGGCCACCACCCTCGGCGACCCGATCGAGGCCGAGGCGCTGCTCGCCACCTACGGCCGCGAGCACCCGGCGGACCGGCCGCTGTGGCTGGGCTCCGTCAAGTCCAACATCGGCCACACCCAGGCGGCCTCCGGTGTCGCCGGTGTGATCAAGATGGTCATGGCCATCCGCAACGGCGTGCTGCCGCGCACGCTGCACGTGACCGAGCCGACCGCCCAGGTCGACTGGTCGGCGGGCGGCGTCAAGCTGCTCACCGAGGCCGTCGACTGGCCCGGGACGGACCACCCGCGCCGCGCCGCCGTCTCGTCCTTCGGCGTCAGCGGCACCAACGCGCACACCATCATCGAACAGGCCCCGGCCCCCGACGAGGAGCCCGCAGCCGAGCCGGCGGTCCCCCCGGCCGCCGCCGTCGCGCTGCCGTGGGTGCTGTCGGCGAAGACCGAGACGGCGCTGCGCGCCCAGGCCGAGCGCCTGCTCTCCTTCCTGGACGGCGGCCGCGACAGCGGACCGGCCGACATCGGCCTCTCCCTCGCCACCACCCGCACCGCCTGGGACCGCCGCGCGGCCGTCGTCGGCACGAGCGTCGCCGAACTCACCGAGGGGTTGCGGGCGCTGGTGAACGGAACCCCGTCCGCCGCCGTCTTCCAGAACACGGCCCGCCTCGACGACCGCACCGGCTTCCTGTTCTCGGGGCAGGGGTCGCAACGGCTGGGGATGGGGCGTGAGTTGTATGCCGCGTATCCGGTGTTCGCGGCGGCGTACGACGAGGTGTGTGCGCTGCTGGAGGCGCCGGTCGATGTCGATTCGGAGGAGTTGAACCGGACGGGTTCGACGCAGCCCGCGTTGTTCGCCGTCGAAGTCGCCCTGTTCCGGCTGCTCGAATCCTGGGGTGTGCGGCCGGATTACGTGGCCGGTCATTCCGTCGGCGAGATTGCGGCCGCGCATGTGGCGGGTGTGCTGTCGCTGGAGGACGCTGCGAAGCTGGTGTCCGCGCGGGCTCGTCTCATGCAGGCGTTGCCTGCGGGTGGGGCGATGGTGGCGGTGCAGGCGTCCGAGGACGAAGTACTGCCGTACCTGACCGGTGAAGTGGGTGTTGCGGCGGTCAACGGGCCGCAGTCCGTTGTGGTTTCCGGTGTCGAGGGTGCCGTTCTGGCGGTCGCCGAAGTTTTCCGGGAGCAGGGCCGCAAGACATCCCGGTTGCAGGTCAGCCACGCGTTCCATTCCCCGCTGATGGAACCGATGCTGGAGGAGTTCGGGCAGGTCGTCCGGGGCCTGTCCTTCAACGAGCCGCAGATTCCGGTCGTTTCGAACCTCACCGGCCGCTTGGTGGAGTCGTATACCCCGGAGTACTGGGTGCGGCACGTCCGTGAGGCGGTCCGGTTCGCCGATGGTGTCCGGACCCTGCACGAGCTGGGTGTGAGGACCTTCGTGGAGGTCGGGCCGGGCAGTGTGCTCAGCGGGATGGCGCAGGGCTGCGTGGACGACATCGTCACCATCCCCGTGCTGCGCGCCGGGCGTTCCGAGCCGCAGGCCGTCGTCACCGCGCTCGCCGAACTGCACGTCCACGGCACCGAAGTGGACTGGCACGCCTTCTTTCCCGGCGCCCGCCGCGTCGACCTGCCCACCTACGCCTTCCAGCAGCAGCGCTACTGGCTGGAGGCGCCCGAGGCAGAGACGGCCGCCGTGGACGCGGTCGACGCCGGGTTCTGGGCGAGCGTCGAGCGCGAGGACGCCCAGTCCCTCGCCGCGACACTGGAGCTGAGCCCCGACGAACTGAACGTCGTCATACCGAAGTTGTCCGCCTGGCGGCGCCGACGGCGCGAGCAGTCCGCGGTGGACGACCGGCGCTACCGGGTGGTCTGGCAGCCGCTGAACGGCCTGTCCGACGGCGACCTCTCCGGCCGCACATGGCTGTTCGCGGCGCCCGAGGACGACGAGTGGGCGCAGTCGGTCCGCGCTGCCCTCGCCGGACGCGGCGCGCACCTGGTCCCGCTGCCCGTCGCCGCCGACGCCGACCGTGCCACCCTGGCCGGGGAGCTGACCGGGGCCCTGGCCGGGGCAGGCGCGCCGGACGGGATCCTGTCCCTGCTCGCGACCGACGAGACCGCCTCGCCCGGGCACCCCGCGCTCGCCCGGGGACTCGCGCTGACCGTCGCCCTGGCGCAGGCGCTGGGCGACACGGGCGTCGAGGCCCCACTGTGGTGCGTCACCCGTGGCGCCGCCGCCACCGGCCGTGTCGACGACGCACCGCTCAGCGCGGTCCAGCACCAGGTGTGGGGCCTGGGCCGCGCCCTGGCCCTGGAGCACACGGCGCGCTGGGGCGGCCTGATCGACCTGCCCGCCGCCGTCGACGAGCGGGCCGCCGGGCGCCTCGCCGCCGTACTGGCCCAGGGAACCGGCACGCCCCACGGCCGGGAGGACCAGGTCGCCGTCCGCGCCACCGGCGTGTTCACCGCCCGGCTCGCCCACGCCCCCAGCGGTACCGCGACCGCCCGGCCGTGGGCGCCGCGCGGCACCGTCCTGATCACCGGCGGAACGGGCGCGCTCGGCGGGCACCTCGCCCGCTGGCTCGCCGGAGCGGGAGCCGAGCACCTGGTGCTCACCAGCCGCCGTGGCGCCGACGCACCCGGAGCGACCGCCCTGAAGGCCGAACTGGAGGAACTGGGCGCACGCGTCACCCTTACCGCGTGCGACGTCGCCGACCGCGACGCGGTGGCGGCGCTGCTCGCCGAGCATGCCTTCACCTCCGTCTTCCACGCGGCGGGCGTGGAACAGTTCGGCCCCTTCGACGAGTTGACGCCGGACGACTTCGCCCGCACCGTCGCGGCGAAGGCCCGCGGCGCCGCACACCTGGACGAACTGCTCGGCGACCGCGAACTGGACGCCTTCGTCCTCTTCTCCTCGATCGCCGGCGTCTGGGGGAGCGGACAACAGACCGCCTACGCCGCCGGCAACGCCTTCCTCGACGGGCTCGCCGCCCGACGCCGGGCCCGGGGCCTGACCGCCACCGCGATCGCCTGGGGCCCCTGGGCCGACGGCGGCATGGTCACCGGCACCGACGAGGAGCAACTGCGCCGCCGCGGAGTCCTCACCCTGCCCGCCGCGCTCGCCGTGACCGCCGTCCAACGCACCCTGGACGGCGACGACACCGCCGTCGTCGTCGCCGACATCGACTGGGCACGGTTCATCGGGCCCTTCACCCTCGCCCGCCCGAGCGCCCTGCTGTCCGAGCTGCCCGAGGTGCTCGGCGCCCGCACCGCCGCACCGGCCGGCACCGCCACCGGCGCCGCGCCCCTGGCGGACCGGCTCGCCGGACTGCCGGAGCCCGAACGCGTGCGGACCCTGACCGACCTGGTCCGCGCACACGTCGCGGCCGTCCTCGGCCACTCCTCGGCGGCGGAGATCGAGCCCGACCGGGCCTTCAAGGACCTCGGCTTCGACTCCCTGACCGCCGTCGAACTCCGCAACGAGGTCAACACGGCGACCGGCCTCAGCCTGCCCGCCACGCTGGTCTTCGACCACCCCAACGCCACCGCGCTCGCGCGCTTCCTCCAGAGCGAACTGCTCGGCACCCGGCCCGCCGCGGCGCAGGAGCGGCACACGGCCGCCACCGACGAGCCCATCGCCATCGTCGCCATGAGCTGCCACCTGCCCGGCGGCATCGACTCGCCCGAGGCCCTGTGGGACCTGGTGCTCTCCGGCGGCGACGCCATCTCGGAATTCCCCGCGAACCGCGGCTGGGACGTCGACGGGCTCTACGACCCCGACCCCGAGCGCCCCGGCAAGACGTACGCCCGCGACGGCGGCTTCCTGTACGACGCCACCGACTTCGACGCGGACTTCTTCGGGATCTCGCCGCGCGAGGCGCTGGCCATGGACCCGCAGCAGCGCCTCCTGCTGGAGACCTCCTGGGAAGCCTTCGAACGGGCCGGCCTCGGCCTCGCACAGCTGCGCGGCAGCCGCACCGGCGTCTTCGTCGGCATGGCCCACCAGGGCTACGGCGCCGACGTACGCCACACCCCCGAAGGCGTCGAGGGACACCGGCTCGTCGGCGGCGCGTCCAGCGTCGTCTCCGGCCGGGTGGCCTACACCTTCGGACTGGAAGGCCCCGCCGTCACGATCGACACCGCCTGCTCGTCCTCCCTGGTGGCCCTCCACCTGGCCGTGCAGTCGCTGCGCGGCGGCGAGTGCACGATGGCCCTGGCCGGCGGCGTCACCGTCATGGCGAGCCCCAACGTCTTCGTGGAGTTCAGCCGGCAGCGCGGCCTGTCGCCCGACGGCCGGTGCCGGGCGTTCGGCGCGGGCGCGGACGGCACCGGCTGGTCCGAGGGCGTCGGCGTGCTTCTCGTGGAGCGCCTCTCCGACGCCGTGCGCAACGGGCACGAGGTACTGGCCGTCGTGCGGGGCAGTGCCGTGAACCAGGACGGTGCGTCGAACGGTCTGACGGCGCCCAACGGCCCCGCGCAGCAGCGGGTGATCCGGCAGGCGCTGGATTCGGCCGGGCTGGCCCCGAGTGATGTGGATGCCGTGGAGGCGCATGGTACGGGTACGACTCTGGGCGACCCGATCGAGGCGCAGGCGCTCCTCGCCACCTACGGCCAGGACCGCGAACGCCCTCTGCTGCTCGGCTCGTTGAAGTCCAACATCGGCCACACGCAGGCGGCCGCGGGCGTGGCCGGTGTGATCAAGATGGTGATGGCGATGCGGCACGGTGTGCTGCCGCGGACGCTGCACGCGGACGAGCCGTCGCCGCACGTGGACTGGTCGTCCGGTGCCGTCCGCCTGCTCACCGAGGCCGAGGAGTGGCCCACGTCGGACCGCCCGCGCCGCGCCGCGATCTCGTCCTTCGGGGTCAGCGGCACCAACGCGCACACCATCGTCGAACAGGCGCCCCCCGCGGCCGAGCCTGCCCCGACACCCGACTCCGCGGACCTCGTGCCATGGGTGCTGTCGGGCAAGGGCGAACCGGCGCTGCGCGCCCAGGCGGCCCGGCTCGCCGGCCACCTCGACGCGCACGACGACTGGACGGCCTCCGACATCGGTCTCTCCCTGGCCGCCCGCGAGACGTTCGAGAACCGCGCGGTCGTCGTCGCGCGGAATCACGGCGAACTCCGGCAGGCACTCACCGCCCTCGCCACCGGCGAACCGGCCGCGAACGTGACGTCGGGCCGCGCCCGTGCCGGGGGAAGGGTGGGTTTCCTGTTCTCGGGTCAGGGTTCGCAGCGGCTTGGTATGGGGCGTGAACTGTACGCGGCGTACCCGGTGTTCGCCGATGCGTATGACGGCGTGTGTGCGCGTCTGGACGTCCCGGTGGATGTGGATGCCGAGTCGCTGCATCGGACGGGGTGTGCGCAGCCGGCGTTGTTCGCGGTCGAGGTGGCGTTGTTCCGGCTTCTGGAGTCGTGGGGTGTGCGGCCGGATTATGTGGCGGGTCATTCGGTGGGGGAGATCGCGGCGGCGCATGTGGCCGGGGTGTTGTCACTGGATGATGCCGTGCGGTTGGTGTCGGCGCGTGCCGCGCTGATGGAGGCGCTTCCCGGCGGCGGTGCGATGGTCGCCGTACAGGCCACCGAAGAGGAAGTGCTGCCGCACTTGTCCGGCGGGGTCGGTGTCGCGGCGGTCAACGGGCCCCGGTCCGTGGTGCTCTCCGGGGCCGAGGCGGCGGTCCTGGCGGTCGCGGAGGACTTCGCCCGGCAGGGCCGTAAGACGTCCCGGTTGAACGTCAGTCACGCGTTCCATTCGCCGTTGATGGACCCGATGCTGGAGGAGTTCGCGGAGGTCGTCGGCGGGCTGGTGTTCAACGAGCCGCGCATTCCCATCGTTTCGAATCTCACGGGTGGTCTGGTCGAGTCGTACAGCCCGGAGTACTGGGTGCGGCACGTGCGTGAGGCGGTGCGTTTCGCCGACGGCATCGAGACGCTGCACGGCCTCGGTGTGACCACGTTCGTCGAGGTCGGTCCCGGTGGAGTCCTGAGCGGCATGGCGCAGGGCTGCCTGGAGGACGTCGTCACCGTGCCCGCCCTGCGCGGCGACCGCCCGGAACCGCAGGCCCTGCTCGGCGCGCTCGCCGAGCTGCACGTGCACGGTCTCTCCCCGGACTGGCGGGCGTTGTTCCCCGGCGCCCGCCGGGTTCCCCTGCCCACCTACGCCTTCCAGCGGGAGCGGTTCTGGCTGGAGGGGGACGAGGACCCGGCCGCCGTCGGCACCCCGGCGGACGCGGCGGACTCCGGTTTCTGGGACAGTGTGGAGCGCGAGGACGCGCAGTCCCTCGCCGCGACCCTGGGCGTCAGCGCGGACGCCTCGCTGAGTGCGCTCCTGCCCAGGCTGTCCGCGTGGCGCAGACAGCGCCGCGAGCAGTCCGAAGTGGACGGCTGGCGCTACCGCGTCACCTGGAAGCCGCTTGGCGCGCTCCCGGGGCCGGGCGCGTCCGGTACCTGGCTGCTCGTCGTGGCTGAGGACAGCGAGTGGACCGACTCGGTCCGTACCGCGCTCGGCGAGCACGGCCTGGACCTGGTGACGCTCGTCGCCGGGCCCGGCACCGACCGCGCCACCCTCGCCCGCGAGCTGGCCGACGCCGGCCCGGTGGCGGGCGTACTGTCCCTGCTCGCCGAGGCCGACAGCACCCCGACCGGGCACCCCGGCCTCTCGTACGGCCTCGCCGGGACCCTCTGCCTGGTGCAGGCGCTCGGTGACGCGGGCGTCGAGGCGCCGCTGTGGTGCGCCACGCGCGGCGCGGTGGCCACCGGCCGCTCCGACCGCGTGGACCGCCCCCGGCAGGCCCAGCTGTGGGGCTTCGGCCGGGCGGCCGCGCTCGAACTCCCGCGCCGCTGGGGCGGATTGCTCGACCTCCCCGACCGGCTGGACGACCGAGCCGCCGCCCGGCTGGCCGCCGTCCTGGGGCAGGCGACCGAGGACCAGGTGGCGGTCCGCGCCTCGGGCGTCCACGGGCGCCGGCTCGTCCGGGCCGCCCGTGCCGCCGGCCCCGCCCAGGGGTGGTCGCCGCGCGGCACGGTGCTGGTCACCGGGGGTACGGGTGCGCTGGGCGGGCATGTCGCCCGCTGGCTGGCCGGTGCGGGTGCGGAGCACCTGGTGCTCACCAGCCGCCGGGGCCTCGACGCGCCGGGCGCGACCGAGCTGGTCGCGGAACTGGAACAGGCGGGCGTGCGGGTCACCGTCGCCGCGTGTGACGTCGCCGACCGTGCCGCGCTGGCCGCGCTGCTCGCCGAACACCCGGTGAACGCCGTCGTCCACGCCGCGGGCGTCGGCGACCACACCATGATCGAGGACTGCGACCCGGCCGGGTTCGCGGGCACGATCGCGGCCAAGGCCGCGGGCGCCGCGCACCTGGACGAACTGCTCGCCGGCCGGGAACTCGACGCGTTCGTCCTGTTCTCCTCCGGCGCCGGCGTCTGGGGCGGTGCCGGACAGTCCGCCTACGCGGCGGCCAACGCCTACCTGGACGCCCTCGCCGAGCACCGGCG
The DNA here is from genome assembly GCF_013423905.1 of Streptomyces sp. NEAU-sy36. Classification (NCBI taxonomy): domain Bacteria; kingdom Bacillati; phylum Actinomycetota; class Actinomycetes; order Kitasatosporales; family Streptomycetaceae; genus Streptomyces; species Streptomyces sp. NEAU-sy36. Next base: position 4,980,914 of record NZ_CP058977.1, on the reverse strand, counting down.
GGCGCACGGACACACCGCGCTCGCCGTCGCCTGGGGCGGCTGGGCCGAGGGCGGCATGGCGCGGGTCGGCGACGGCGAGGAGATGCTGCGCCGCCGCGGCCTGCCACCGATGCGACCCGCCCTCGCGCTGTCCGCGCTCCGGCAGGCGCTCGCCGACGACGAGACCACGCTCACCGTCGCCGACTTCGAGTGGGAACGGTTCATCGGCCCGTTCACCGTCACCCGGCCCAGCGCCCTGTTCGCGGACGTGCCCGAGGCGCGCCGCGCCCTCGCGGCCCCGGGCACGGACGGCGCGCGGGCCGGCAACGCGCTCGCCGCGCGGCTGACCGGGCTGCCGGCGAGCGAGCAGGACCGCACGCTGGTCGACCTGGTCCGCACGCAGGCCGCCGCGGTCCTCGGCCACGACGGACCGGCCGCGGTGGAGCCCGGCAGGGCCTTCAACGACCTCGGCTTCGACTCGCTCACCGCCGTCGAACTACGCAACAAACTCACCGCCGACACCGGCCTGAAACTGCCCACCACCCTGGTCTTCGACCACCCGAACGCCACCGCCCTCGCCCGGTTCCTGCGCGTCGAACTCCTCGGCGCGCAGGGCACCGCGGGACCGGAGCCGCGCACGGCCGCCGCCGACGACGAGCCCATCGCGATCGTCGCCATGAGCTGCCGCCTCCCCGGCGGCGTGGACACCCCCGAGGACCTGTGGCGGCTCGTCACGTCCGGCGGCGACGCCATCACCGCCTTCCCCGAGGACCGCGGCTGGGACGTCGAGAACCTCTACGACCCCGACCCGGGCACCCCCGGCAGGACGTACGCGCGCGGCGGCGGATTCCTGCACGACGCGGGCGACTTCGACGCGGCACTGTTCGGGATCTCCCCGCGCGAGGCGCTCGCCATGGACCCCCAGCAGCGGCTGCTGCTGGAGACCACGTGGGAGGCGTTCGAGCGGGCCGGTATCGACCCGGCCGCCATGCGCGGCAGCCGCACCGGCGTGTTCGTCGGCATGTCCTACCAGGGCTACGGCGCGGGCCTCGCGCAGGTCCCCGAGGGAGTCGAGGGACATCTGCTCACCGGCAGCGCCGCGAGCGTCGTCTCCGGGCGGGTGGCCTACACGTTCGGCCTGGAGGGCCCGGCGGTCACCGTCGACACGGCGTGCTCGTCGTCGCTGGTCGCCCTGCACCTGGCCGTCCAGTCGCTGCGGGGCGGCGAAAGCACCATGGCCGTCGCGGGCGGGGTGAACGTCATGGCCGTACCCGCCGCGTTCGTCGAGTTCAGCAGGCAGCGCGGACTGTCCGCCGACGGCCGCTGCAAGGCGTTCGGCGCCGGCGCGGACGGCACCGGCTGGGCGGAGGGCGCCGGGGTGGTGCTGGTGGAGCGGCTGTCCGACGCCGTGCGCAACGGGCACGAGGTGCTGGCCGTCGTGCGGGGCAGCGCGGTGAACCAGGACGGCGCGTCCAACGGTCTGACCGCGCCCAACGGCCCCGCACAGCAGCGCGTGATCCGCCAGGCCCTCGCCTCCGCCGGACTCGCCGAGACCGACGTCGACGCGGTGGAGGCACACGGCACGGGCACGACGCTGGGCGACCCGATCGAGGCGCAGGCCCTGCTCGCCACGTACGGGCGGGAGCGGCCCGTGGACCGGCCGCTGTGGCTGGGCTCGCTCAAGTCCAACATCGGCCACGCCCAAGCGGCTTCCGGCGTCGCCGGGGTGATCAAGATGGTGCTGGCGATGCGGCACGGTGTGCTGCCGCGGACCCTGCACGCCGACGAGCCGACGCCGCACGTGGACTGGTCGGCGGGCGCGGTACGGCTGCTGACCGAGGCCGTCGACTGGCCGGAGACCGGCCGCCCGCGCCGGGCCGCCGTGTCCTCCTTCGGAGTCAGCGGCACCAACGCGCACACGATCATCGAGCAGGCGCCGGTGGCCGAACCGACCGCCGTCGCCCCGGTCGAGGTCGCCTCCGCCACCGTGCCGTGGGTGCTGTCCGGCAACACCGAGGCGGCACTGCGCGCCCAGGCCGAACGCCTGCTGTCCCTGGCCGCCGACGGCACCGGACCGTCCCTCACCGACATCGGCTTCTCGCTGGCCACCACCCGGACCGCCCTGGAGCACCGTGCCGCCGTGCTCGGCGCCGACCGCGACCGGATCACCGCGGGCCTGCGCGCCCTGGCCTCGGGAGCGCCGGCCCCCGAAGTCGTCCTCGGCCGCGCCGACACCGGCCAGGTCGGCTTCCTGTTCCCCGGACAGGGCTCACAACGCATCGGAATGGGCCGCGAGTTGTACGCGGCGTTCCCCGTCTTCGCCGAGGCGTACGACGAGATGTGCGCCCACCTCGACCGGCACCTCGACCGGCCGCTGCGGGACGTGGCGTTCGGCGAGCACGACCACGAGGACGGCGCCGACCTGAACCGCACCGCCTTCACCCAGCCCGCGCTGTTCGCGCACGAGGTCGCCGTCCACCGGCTGCTGGAGTCCTGGGGCGTACGACCGGACTACCTGGCCGGGCACTCCGTGGGCGAGATCTCGGCCGCGCACGTGTCCGGCGCCCTGTCGCCGGAGGACGCCGCCACCCTGGTGACGGCCCGCGCCGCGCTGATGCAGGCCCTGCCCGCGGGCGGTGCGATGGTCGCCGTACAGGCCACCGAGACGGAAGTGCTGCCCCACCTCACCGAGGGGGTGACCGTCGCCGCCGTCAACGGCCCCTCCTCGGTGGTGCTCTCCGGAGCCGAGGCGGCGGTTCTGGCGATCGCGGAGGGCTTCGCCCGACAGGGCCGCAAGACGTCGCGGTTGAACGTCAGCCACGCCTTCCACTCACCGCTGATGGACCCGATGCTGGAGGAGTTCGCCCGCGTCGTCGGCGGGCTGCGCTTCGACACCCTCCGGACACCGGTCGTCTCCAACCTCACCGGCGAACTCGTCGGCACGTACACGGCGGACTACTGGGTCCGGCACGTCCGCGAGGCCGTGCGCTTCGCCGACGGCATCCGGACCCTGGGCGAGCTGGGCGTGACCACGTTCGTGGAGACCGGCCCCGGCACGGTGCTCAGCGCCATGACCCAGGGCTGCCTGGACGGCGCGGTCACCATCGCCTCCACCCGGACCGGCCGCCCCGAGCCGGAGGCGATCACCGGCGCCGTCGCCCGGCTGCACACGCACGGGATCCCTGTCGACTGGCAGGCGTTCTTCACCGGCCGCGGCGCCCGGCGCACCCACCTGCCCACCTACGCCTTCCAGCACCAGCGGTACTGGCTGCGGACCACCGCGCCCACGGCCACCGCCACGGACACCGACCCCGCCGAAGCCGGATTCTGGGAGACGGTGGAACGCGAGGACGCCCAGTCCCTCGCCACCACCCTCGACCTGCCCGCCGAACAGCTGGACGCGGTACTGCCCCGGCTGTCCGCCTGGCGCCGGCAGCGGCGCCGGGACTCCGCCGTCCAGGGCTGGACCTACCGCACCGGCTGGCAACCGCTCGACGGCCTGCGGACGCGCGAACTGACGGGCCACTGGCTGCTCCTGGCCCCCGAAAACGCCTCGGCCACCGAGGCCCCTTCGGCCACCGAGGAGGCCGCGGCCACCGGGGGTCGCCCGACGGACGCGGGCCCCTCGGACGTCGAGTGGGCCACCGCCGTCGCCGACGGGCTCGCCGCGCGCGGGGCCCGGCTGATCCGGCTGGCGGTCGACCCGGCCGCCGACCGTGACACGCTGCCGCGCCTGCTCGGCGACGCCGTACACGAGACCCCGGTCGACGGAGTGATCTCCCTGCTCGGCACCGACGAGCGGCCCCACGCCGCCCACCCGGCCCTCTCCGTCGGCACCGCGCTGACCCTCGCGCTCGTCCAGGCCCTGGGCGACGCGGGAATCGACGCCCCGCTCTGGACGCTGACCCGCACCGCCGTGACCACCGGCCGCGCGGATGCCGTGCCCAGCGCCGTCCAGCACGCCGTCTGGGGTCTGGGCCGGGTGGCGGCGCTGGAGCACGCGGCGCGCTGGGGCGGGCTGGTCGATCTGCCGGGCACGGTGGACGAGCGGGTCGCCGGTCGTCTCGCCGCGGTGCTCGCCCAGTCGGCCGAGGACCAGGTCGCGATCCGCGCCCACGGCGTCTTCGGCCGCAGGCTCTCCCACGCCCCCGCCCGCCGGGACCCGCGGAGCGACCGTTCGTGGTCCCCGCGCGGCACGGTGCTGGTCACCGGGGGTACGGGCGCGCTGGGCGGGCATGTCGCCCGCTGGCTGGCCGGTGCGGGCGCGGAGCACCTGGTGCTCACCAGCCGCCGGGGCCTCGACGCGCCGGGCGCGACGGAGCTGGTCGCGGAACTGGAGGGGACGGGGGCCCGGGTCACCGTGGCCGCCTGTGACGTCGCCGACCGTGCGGCGCTGGCCGCGCTGCTCGCCGAGCACCCGGTCGACGCCGTCTTCCACACGGCGGGCGTGGACCACCTGGAGCCGCTGGACACCATGACCCCAGGCGCCTTCGCCGACGTGCTGTCCGCCAAGGCGGCCGGCGCCCTCCACCTCCACGAACTGCTGGCCGGGCGGGAGTTGGACGCCTTCGTCCTCTTCTCCTCCATCGCCGGAGTGTGGGGCAGCGGCCACCAAGCCGCCTACGCCGCGGCCAACGCCCTCCTCGACGGGCTCGCCGAACACCGCCGCGCCCAGGGCCTGCCGGCGACCGCCGTGGCCTGGGGCCCGTGGGCCGGCGGCGGCATGGCCGAGGGCGACGGCGCCGACGAACGACTGCGCCGCCGCGGCCTGCTCCCGATGCCCGCCGCGCTCGCCGTGGCCGGCCTCCGGCAGGCGCTGGACTCCGGCGCGGCGACCACCACCGTGGCCGACGTCGACTGGGAACGCTTCCTGCCCCCCTTCACCGTGGTCCGGCCCAGCGCCCTGCTCGGCGACCTCCCGGAGGCCGCACCGACCCGTACCCCCGACGAACCCGGCCCGGCCGCCGCCTCACCCATGGCCGACCGCCTCGCGGGAAGGCCCGAGACCGAACAGCACGCGCTGCTGGTCGACCTCGTCCGCACCCACGCGGCGGCCGTCCTCGGCCACAGCGGCGCCCGCGAGGTCGAGGCCGACCGGGCCTTCAAGGACCTCGGCTTCGACTCCCTGACCGCCGTCGAACTGCGCGACAGACTCAACACGGCGACCGGCCTCACCCTCCCGCCCACCCTGGTCTTCGACCACCCCAACACCCACGCGCTGGCACGGCAATTGCGCAGCGAACTCACCGGCCGCACCGCCACGACCACACCCGAGACGGCGACCACCCCCGCCGCGGACGACGACCCCATCGCGATCGTCGGCATGGCGTGCCGGTATCCGGGTGGGGTGCGGTCGCCGGAGGACCTGTGGCAGCTGGTGGTGTCCGGCGGCGACGCGGTCGGCGACTTCCCCGCGGACCGCGGCTGGGACGTGGACGGCGTCTACGATCCGGACCCGGATGCCTCCGGCAAGACGTACACCCGCCGAGGCGGATTCCTCTATGAGGCGGGGGAGTTCGACGCGGGTTTCTTCGGGATCAGTCCGCGTGAGGCCGTGGCGATGGATCCGCAGCAGCGGTTGCTGCTGGAGACGACGTGGGAGACGTTCGAGCGGGCGGGCATCGACGCGGAGTCGGTGCGGGGCAGCCGTACCGGTGTCTTCGTCGGCTCCGGCTACCAGGACTACGCCGCCCGGGCCTTCCACGCCGTCGACGACTCCGAGGGCTTCTTCGGCACGGGCAACTCCGCGAGCATCATGTCGGGCCGCATCGCCTACACCTTCGGCCTGGAGGGTCCCGCCGTCACCGTCGACACGGCCTGCTCGTCCTCACTGGTGGCCCTGCACTGGGCGATCCAGGCGCTGCGCGGCGGCGAGTGCTCGATGGCCCTGGCCGGCGGCGTGATGGTCATGTCCACCCCGCGGGCCTTCGTGGAGTTCAGCCGGCAGCGCGGGCTGGCCCCCGACGGTCGCTGCAAGGCGTTCGGTGCCGGTGCCGACGGTACGGGCTGGGCGGAGGGCGTGGGCATGCTCCTGGTGGAGCGGCTGTCCGACGCACGCAGGAACGGGCACGAGGTGCTGGCCGTCGTGCGGGGGAGCGCGGTGAACCAGGACGGTGCGTCGAACGGTCTGACGGCGCCCAACGGTCCCGCGCAGCAGCGGGTGATCCGGCAGGCGCTGGCCTCGGCCGGCCTGTCTCCCGCCCAGGTCGACGCCGTGGAAGCGCACGGCACGGGTACGACGCTCGGCGACCCGATCGAGGCGCAGGCGCTCCTCGCGACCTACGGCCAGGACCGCGAACGCCCCCTGCTGCTCGGCTCGTTGAAGTCGAACATCGGGCACGCCCAGGCGGCTGCTGGCGTGGCCGGTGTGATCAAGATGGTGATGGCGATGCGGCACGGTGTGCTGCCGCGGACGCTGCACGCCGACGAGCCGACCCCGCACGTGGACTGGTCGTCCGGTGCCGTCCGGCTGCTCACCGAGGCCGTCGACTGGCCGGAGACCGACCACCCGCGCCGGGCCGCCGTCTCGTCCTTCGGGGTCAGCGGCACCAACGCGCACACCATCCTCGAACAGGCACCGCCGGCCCCCTTCGAGGAGCCCACCACCGGCCCGACCCTCGTGCCGTGGGTGCTCTCCGCCAAGACCGGTACCGCACTGCGCGACCAGGCACGACGACTGCTGGCCTTCCTGGACGACGGCACCGCACCGGCCGATGCCGGGTTCTCGCTGGCCACCACGCGTACCGCCCTGCGCCACCGGGCCGCCGTCATCGGCGAGACCCTGGACGACTTCCGCCACGGGCTGCGCTGCCTGACCGACGGAACGCCGTCCCCCACGGTCGTCCAGGGCCGGCCGGGGGGCAAGGTCGGTTTCCTGTTCTCGGGTCAGGGTTCGCAGCGGCTTGGTATGGGGCGTGAACTGTACGGGGCGTACCCGGTGTTCGCCGATGCGTATGACGGGGTGTGTGCTCGTCTGGACGTGCCGGTGGATGTGGATGCCGAGTCGCTGCATCGGACGGGGTGTGCGCAGCCGGCGTTGTTCGCGGTCGAGGTGGCGTTGTTCCGGCTTCTGGAGTCGTGGGGTGTGCGGCCGGATTATGTGGCGGGTCATTCGGTGGGGGAGATCGCGGCGGCGCATGTGGCCGGGGTGTTGTCACTGGATGATGCCGTGCGGTTGGTCTCCGCGCGCGCCGCGCTGATGGAGGCCCTGCCCGCGGGCGGTGCGATGGTCGCCGTACAGGCCACCGAAGAGGAAGTGCTGCCGCACTTGTCCGGCGGGGTCGGTGTCGCGGCGGTCAACGGGCCCCGGTCCGTGGTGCTCTCCGGGGCCGAGGCGGCGGTCCTGGCGGTCGCGGAGGACTTCGCCCGGCAGGGCCGTAAGACGTCCCGGTTGAACGTCAGTCACGCGTTCCATTCGCCGTTGATGGACCCGATGCTGGAGGAGTTCGCGGAGGTCGTCGGCGGGCTGGTGTTCAACGAGCCGCGCATTCCCATCGTTTCGAATCTCACGGGTGGTCTGGTCGAGTCGTACAGCCCGGAGTACTGGGTGCGGCACGTGCGTGAGGCGGTCCGGTTCGCCGACGGCATCGAGACGCTGCACGGCCTCGGTGTGACCACGTTTGTCGAGGTCGGTCCCGGTGGAGTCCTGAGCGGCATGGCGCAGGGCTGCCTGGAGGACATCGTCACCGTGCCGGTGCTGCGAGCGGAGCGTCCCGAGCGGTCGGCGCTGGTGACGGCGCTGGCCCAGCTGCACACGTGGGGCGTGCCGGTGGACTGGGAGGTGTTCTTCGCGGGCGCGCGCAGGACCGGTCTGCCGACGTACGCCTTCCAGCACGAGCGGTACTGGGTGGAGTCGCCGGAGCCTGTGGCCGCCGTGGTGGACCCGGTGGAGGCGGAGTTCTGGGAGACGGTGGAGCGTGAGGACCTGGCGGCCCTCGCGCAGACGCTGGACGTCGATGCGGGGGACACGTTCGGCGAGGTGGTGCCCAGGCTCTCGGCCTGGCGGCGGCAGCGCAGGGACCGGTCCGCCGTGGACGGCTGGCGCTACGGAATCACCTGGAAGCCGGTGGCCGACACCGCGTCCAACGAGCGTGGAGGGGAAGGGATTTGGCTGGTCCCGGTGAGCGCCGGGAGACTCGGCGACGACTGGGTCACCGCGTGCCTGCGCGCGCTGACCGAGCGGGGCCTGACCACGCTGCCCGTCCCGGTCGAGCCGGCCACGGACCGTGCGGACCTGGCCGCCCGACTCGCCGACGCGGCCGCTGACGAAAGCGTGGCGGGCGTCCTGTCACTGCTCGCCGTCGACGCAGAGGCCGCCCCGGCGGCGGCCGGGCTGACCGTCGGCGTCGCACTGACCGTCCTGCTCGTCCAGGCACTCGGCGACGCGGACATCGACGCACCGCTGTGGTGCGCCACCCGGAACGCGGTGGGCGTGGACCCCGCCGACGACGTGGCGGAGCCGTACCAGTGCCAGATCTGGGGTCTGGGCCGGGTGGCGGCGCTGGAGCACGCGGCGCGCTGGGGCGGGCTGGTCGATCTGCCGGGCACGGTGGACGAGCGGGTCGCCGGTCGTCTCGCCGCGGTGCTCGGCCAGTCGGCCGAGGACCAGATCGCGATCCGCGCCCACGGCGTGTTCGCGCGGCGCCTGACGCGGCTGCCCGCGGACCGCGGCGACGGCTCCTGGTCGCCGCGCGGCACGGTGCTGGTCACCGGGGGTACGGGCGCGCTGGGCGGGCACGTCGCCCGCTGGCTGGCCGGTGCGGGTGCGGAGCACCTGGTGCTCACCAGCCGCCGGGGCCCCGACGCGCCGGGCGCCGCCGGCCTCAAGGCCGAACTGGAACAGGCGGGCGTGCGGGTGACCGTCGCCGCGTGTGACGTCGCCGACCGTGCGGCGCTGGCCGCGCTGCTCGACGAGCACCCGGTGAACGCCGTCGTCCACGCGGCCGGCACCGCCGAGGCGGGCATGCTCGCCGAGACGGGCATCGGCGACTTCGCGGCCACGGTCGGCGCGAAGGCCCTCGGGGCCGCGCACCTCCACGAACTGCTCGGTGAACGGGAGTTGGACGCCTTCGTCCTCTTCTCCTCCATCGCCGGGGTGTGGGGAGGCGGCGGACAGGCCGCGTACTCGGCCGCGAACGCCTTCCTCGACGGTCTGGCACAGCACCGGCGGGCCCGGGGCCTCGCCGCGACCTCGATCGCCTGGGGGCCGTGGGCCGAGGGCGGCATGGTCGCCGACACCGGGGACGAGGAACGGCTGCGCCGGCGCGGGCTGACCGCGCTGCGCCCGGACCGCGCGCTGCGGGCGCTGCACGGCGCGCTGAGCGGCGGGGACGGCACCCTCACCGTGGCGGACGTGGACTGGGCGCGGTTCGTCGTCCCGTTCACCCTCGGCAGGCCGAGCCCGCTGCTCGGCGATCTCCCCGAGGTCGCGGATGCCCTCGCGCGGCAGCCCGCCGAGCATGCCGGGGAGCGGACCGCGGAACCGTCGGCCTTGAAGGAGAGGCTGGCCGCGCTGCCCGGGGACGAACGGCGACGCCTGCTCGTGGACACGGTGCGCGCGCACGCGGCAGCCGTACTCGGCCACAGCGGACCCGGCGCGGTCGAACCGGACCTGGCGTTCCGGGACCTCGGCTTCGACTCCCTCACCGCGGTGGAGCTGCGCAACCTGCTCACCGCCGACACCGGACTGACCCTGCCCGCGACGCTGGTCTTCGACCACCCCACCCCCGAGGCGATCGCCCGCCACCTCGACGCCGAACTCGCCGGCGACGCGAGGGTCGACGAGATCTCGGTGTTCAGCGAGCTGGACCGGCTGGAGTCGGTCATCTCCACGGCCACCGCCGCCGAGGAGACGGTCCGGTCCGGGGTGCGCAGGCGGCTTCAGGAACTGCTGGCCCTCGTGAACTCCGCCCAGGAACAGCCCGCGGAATCGGCCGAGTCGCGGCGGCAGCTCCAGGACGCGACGGTCGACGACATCTTCGACCTGATCGATCAAGATCTAGAAATTTCCTAGTTCTTGGCGCTCTACCTTTGACGACAGCCGAGGACGGATGAGGCGAATGAGCAGCAACGAAGACAGGCTTCTCGAGTATCTCAAGCGCGTCACCGGAGACCTGCGACAGGTCCGGGAGCGCCTGCGCGAGGTCGAGGAGAAGGACCGGGAACCCATCGCGATCGTCGGCATGGCGTGCCGGTATCCGGGTGGGGTGCGGTCGCCGGAGGACCTGTGGCAGTTGGTGGTGTCCGGCGGCGACGCGGTCGGCGACTTCCCCGCGGACCGCGGCTGGGACGTGGACGGCATATACGACCCGGACCCGGAAGCGGCGGGGAAGACGTACGCGCGCCGGGGCGGATTCCTCTATGAGGCGGGGGAGTTCGACGCGGGTTTCTTCGGGATCAGTCCGCGTGAGGCCGTGGCGATGGATCCGCAGCAGCGGTTGCTGCTGGAGACGACGTGGGAGACGTTCGAGCGGGCGGGCATCGACGCGGAGTCGGTGCGGGGCAGCCGTACCGGTGTCTTCGTCGGCTCCGGCTACCAGGACTACGTCAACCTCCTGGTCGGGGTGGGCGGTGAGTCCGACGGCCATCTCGGGACCGGCAACTCCGCCAGCGTGATGTCCGGTCGCATCGCCTACACCTTCGGCCTGGAGGGTCCCGCCGTCACCGTCGACACGGCCTGCTCGTCCTCGCTGGTGGCCCTGCACTGGGCGATCCAGGCGCTGCGCGGCGGCGAGTGCTCGATGGCCCTGGCCGGCGGCGTGATGGTGATGACCACGCCGACCGCGTTCGTGGAGTTCAGCCGGCAGCGCGGGCTGGCCCCCGACGGCCGGTGCAAGGCGTTCGGCGCCGGAGCCGACGGTACGGGCTGGGCGGAGGGCGTGGGCATGCTCCTGGTGGAGCGGCTGTCCGACGCACGCAGGAACGGGCACGAGGTGCTGGCCGTCGTGCGGGGGAGCGCGGTGAACCAGGACGGTGCGTCGAACGGTCTGACGGCGCCCAACGGTCCCGCGCAGCAGCGGGTGATCCGGCAGGCACTGGCCTCGGCCGGCCTGTCTCCCGCCCAGGTCGACGCCGTGGAAGCGCACGGCACGGGTACGACGCTCGGCGACCCGATCGAGGCGCAGGCACTCCTCGCGACCTATGGCCGGGAACGGCCGGAGGGGCAGCCGTTGTGGCTGGGCTCGTTGAAGTCGAACATCGGGCACGCCCAGGCGGCTGCTGGCGTGGCCGGTGTGATCAAGATGGTGATGGCGATGCGGCACGGTGTGCTGCCCCGGACGCTGCACGCCGACGAGTCGTCGCCGCACGTGGACTGGTCGTCCGGTGCCGTCCGGCTGCTCACCGAGGCCGTCGACTGGCCGGAGACCGACCACCCGCGCCGGGCCGCCGTCTCGTCCTTCGGGGTCAGCGGCACCAACGCCCACACCATCCTCGAACAGGCACCGCCGACGCCATTCGAGGAGCCCTCCCGGAGCCCCGCCGACGGCCCCCTGGCGTGGGTGCTCTCCGCCCGGAGTGACGCGGCACTGCGCGACCAGGCCGCCCGGCTGTTGCCCCTCGCGCGGACTGAGGCCCCACCGCAGGACATCGGGCTGTCGTTGGCCACGGCCCGCGCGGCCATGCGCCACCGGGCCGCGATCGTGGGCGAGGACCGAACAGAACTCATCGCCGCACTTGAGGAGTTGGCCGTTGGAGCCCCGTCGGCACGGGTGCTGCTGGGGCGCCCGACCGGCGGCAAGACCGGCTTCCTCTTCTCCGGTCAGGGCTCGCAGCGGCTCGGCATGGGGCGCGAACTGTACGCGGCGTACCCGGTGTTCGCCGCCGCCTACGACGAGGTGTGCGCGCGTCTGGACGCACCGGTGGACGTCGACGCCGAGACCCTGCACCGGACCGGGTGCGCCCAGCCCGCGCTCTTCGCGGTCGAGGTGGCGCTGTTCCGCCTCCTCGAATCCTGGGGGGTGCGGCCCGACGTCGTCGTGGGCCACTCCGTGGGGGAGATCGCGGCGGCGCACGTGGCCGGTGCGCTGTCCCTGGACGACGCGGCCAGGCTGGTCTCCGCGCGTGCCGCGCTGATGCAGGCCCTGCCCGCGGGCGGTGCGATGGTCGCCGTGCAGGCCACGGAGGAGGAAGTGCTGCCCCACCTCACCGAGGAGGTGACCGTCGCCGCCGTCAACGGCCCCTCCTCAGTGGTGCTCTCCGGAGCCGAGGCGGCGGTCCTGGCGGTCGCGGAGGACTTCGCCCGGCAGGGCCGTAAGACGTCCCGGTTGAACGTCAGTCACGCGTTCCATTCGCCGTTGATGGACCCGATGCTGGAGGAGTTCGCGGAGGTCGTCGGCGGGCTGGTGTTCAACGAGCCGCGCATTCCCATCGTTTCGAATCTCACGGGTGGTCTGGTCGAGTCGTACAGCCCGGAGTACTGGGTGCGGCACGTGCGTGAGGCGGTGCGTTTCGCCGACGGCATCGAGACGCTGCATGGCCTCGGTGTGACCACGTTCGTCGAGGTCGGTCCGGGCGGAGTCCTGAGCGGCATGGCGCAGGGCTGCCTGGAGGACGTCGTCACCGTGCCCCTGCTTCGTGGAGACCGCTCTGAGCGGTCGGCGCTGGTGACGGCGCTGGCCCAGCTGTACACGTGTGGCGTGCCGGTGGACTGGGAGGTGTTCTTCGCGGGCGCGCGCAGGACCGGTCTGCCGACGTACGCCTTCCAGCACGAGCGTTACTGGGTGGAGTCGCCGGGGCCTGTGGCCGCCGTGGTGGACCCGGTGGAGGCGGAGTTCTGGGAGACGGTGGAGCGTGAGGACCTGGCGGCCCTCGCGCAGACGCTGGACGTCGATGCGGGGGACCCGTTCGGCGAGGTGGTGCCCAGGCTCTCGGCCTGGCGGCGGCAGCGCAGGGAGCGAGCCGCCGTGGACGGCTGGCGCTACCACGAGTCCTGGCGGCGCCTGCCCCGGCTCGCCCCCACCGGCCCCGGCGGTACCTGGCTGCTGGCCCTGCCGCAAGAGGAGAACGAGCAGACCGCCGCCGTCCGTGCCGTGCTCACCGCTCGCGGCGCCACCCTGAAGACACTGGTCGTCGACGCGGCACACGAACGGGCCGCACTGGCAGCGGAGTTGGCGGAGATCGGGCCGGTGGACGGCGTGCTGTCCCTGCTCCTCACCGGTGACCCGGTGCTGCCCACCCTGCTGCTCGTCCAGGCCCTGGGCGACGCGGGGACCGACGCCCCGCTGTGGTGCCTCACCTCGGGCGCGGTGGCCGTCGGCGGCTCCGACGCCGTACGCGACGCCCGGCACGCCCAGGTCTGGGGCCTGGGCCGCACCGTCGCCCTGGAACAGCCCCGGCTCTGGGGCGGCCTGATCGATCTGCCGGAGACCCTCGACGCCCAGGCCGCCGGACACCTCGCCGATGTGCTGGGACGCGCACTGACGACCCGACGGCGGAGCGATGGCACGGGCCCACGGGCAGCGGACCGGACGGGCCGGTGGGCGGAGGACCAGCTCGCCGTCCGCGCCTCCGGCGTCCACGCCCGGCGGCTCGGCCACGCGCCGGCCCGCGCCGCCACCCGCCGCTGGCGGCCCCGCGGCACTGTCCTCGTCACCGGCGGCACGGGCGCGCTGGGCGGCCATGTCGCCCGCTGGCTGGCGCGTGGCGGCGCCGAACACCTCGTCCTCACCAGCCGCCGGGGCCCGGACGCCCCGGGCGCCGCCGCCCTGCGCGGCGAACTGGAGGCGCTCGGCGCCCGGGTCACCCTCGCCGCCTGTGACGTCGCCGACCGCGCCGCCGTCGCCGCCCTGCTCGCCGAGCACACCTTCACCGCCGTCGTGCACGCCGCCGGGGTCGCCGACGCCGGGCTCGTGGACGCCACCACCCCGGCCGCCTTCGCCGCCGCGCTCGCCGCCAAGGCCGGTGGCGCGGCACACCTGGACGAACTGCTGGGCGACCGGGAACTCGACGCCTTCGTGCTCTTCTCCTCCATCTCCGGCGTCTGGGGCAGCGGCGGCCAGGGCGCCTACGCCGCGGGCAACGCCTTCCTCGACGCCCTCGCCCGGCGGCGCAGCGCCCGCGGCCTGACCGCCACCGCCGTCTCCTGGGGCCCCTGGGCCGACGGCGGCATGGTCGAGGACGGCGACGACGAGGAGCGGCTGCGCCGCCGCGGCCTGCGCACGATGCCCCCGGCGGCGGCGATCACGGCACTACAGCGCGCCCTCGACCGCGACGAGACCCAGCTGACCGTGGCCGACGTCGACTGGGCCCGCTTCATCGTGCCGTTCACCCTCGGCCGGCCCAGCCCGCTCCTCGGCGACCTGCCCGAGGTGCGCGCGACGCTCGCCGAGGACGCCACCGGGGAGGGGCACGGCTCCGGGGCGCTCGCCGAGAACCTCGCCACACTGCCGCCCGAGGACCGTACCCGCACCCTGGTGGAACTCGTGCGCACACACGCCGCCGCCGTCCTCGGCCACCGCACGGCGGGCGCCGTCGACGCCGACCGGCCCTTCCGGGACCTCGGCTTCGACTCCCTCACCGCCGTGGAACTGCGCAACCGGCTCAACGGGGCCACCGGGCTCGCCCTGCCCACGACGCTGGTCTTCGACCACCCCACGGCGGCCGACCTGGCCGCCCACCTGCTCGGCGAACTCACCGGCGACCGGGCCGAGCCGGCCACCGAGGCAGCGGGCACCGCCGTGCTGGACGAACCGATCGCCATCATCGCGATGGCCTGCCGCTACCCCGGCGACGTGCGCTCGCCCGAGGACCTGTGGGAACTGGTCGCCACCGGCCGCGACGCGATCTCCCGCTTCCCCGGCAACCGCGGCTGGGACGTCGAGGCGCTCTACCACCCGGACCCCGACCACCCCGGCACCACCTACACCGTCCACGGCGGATTCCTGCACGACGCCGACGAGTTCGACCCCACGGTCTTCGGCATCAGCCCGCGCGAGGCCGTCGCCATGGACCCGCAGCAGCGCCTGCTCCTGGAGACCACCTGGGAAGCCTTCGAGCGTGCCGGTATCGCACCCGACGCGATGCGCTCCACCGCCACGGGCGTCTTCGTCGGCTCCGGCTACCAGGACTACACCGGCCGCCCGCTCAAGGTCCCCGACGGCGTCGAGGGCTACCTCCCCAGCGGCAACGCGGCCAGCGTGATCTCCGGCCGCCTCTCCTACGCCTTCGGCCTGCAAGGGCCCTCGGTCACCGTCGACACCGCGTGCTCGTCCTCGCTGACCGCCCTCCACCTCGCCGTGCAGGCGCTGCGGAACGGCGAGTGCGCCATGGCGCTGGCCGGCGGCGTCATGGTGATGACCGGACCGTCCGCGTTCACGATGTCGAGCCGGCAGCGCGCGCTGTCCGCCGACGGCCGCTGCAAGGCGTTCTCCTCCTCCGCCGACGGCACCGGCTTCGCCGAGGGCGTGGGCCTGGTCCTGGTGGAGCGGCTGTCCGACGCGCGACGCAACGGACACCGGGTACTGGCCGTCGTCCGGGGCAGCGCCGTCAACCAGGACGGCGCCTCCAACGGACTGACCGCGCCCAGCGGCAGGGCCCAGCAGCAGGTCATCCGGCAAGCACTGGCCAACGCCCGGCTCGCGCCGCACGAGGTGGACGCCGTGGAGGCCCACGGCACCGGAACCCGGCTCGGCGACCCGATCGAGGCACAGGCACTGCTGGCCACCTACGGCAGGGAACGCACCGGGGACCGGCCGCTGTGGCTCGGCTCGCTGAAGTCGAACATCGGGCACGCGCAGGCCGCCGCGGGCGTCGGCGGCGTCATCAAGATGGTGATGGCCATGCGCCACGGCGTCCTGCCCCGGACCCTGCACGTCGACGAGCCCACCCCGGACGTCGACTGGTCCAGCGGCACCGTCCGCCTGCTCACCGAGCAGACCGACTGGCCCGACCAGGACAGGCCCCGGCGCGCCGCCGTCTCCTCGTTCGGGCTGAGCGGCACCAACGTGCACACCATCATCGAACAGGCCCCCGAGACACTCCCGGCGCCCACCACCGGCGACGGCCACACCCCTTCGACACCCCCCGCGCCCACCGCCGACGCCCCCTCGGCACCCCAGGCCCTCCCCTGGGCACTGTCCGCGAAGAGCGTCCGGGCCCTGCGCGCGCAGGCCCGCCGGCTGCTGGACCACCTCGACCGCGCCGAGGACCTCGCCCCGGCCGACATCGGTCACACCCTCCTCACCACACGCGCCCGGCTGGAGCAGCGGGCCGTGGTCGTCGGCCACGACCGGCAGGAGCTGCGGGCCGGGCTCGCGGCGCTCGCCGACGGCCGGCCCGCCGACACCGTGGCGCAGGGCACCGCCACGGCCCGCGGCAAGGTCGCCTTCGTCTTCCCCGGGCACGGCTCGCAGTGGCCGGAGATGGCCCGCGAACTCCTTGACACCGCCCCGGCCTTCGCCGAACAGGCGCGCGCCTGCGCCGACGCGTTCGCCCCCTACCTCGACTGGCCGCTGCTCGACGTCCTGCGCGCCGAACCGGACGCGCCGAGCGTCGCCGAGGTGGAGGTCGCCCAGCCCGCCCTGTTCGCGGTGATGGTGTCGCTGGCGGCCCTGTGGCGTTCCTACGGCCTGACGCCCGCCGCCGTCGTCGGCCACTCACAGGGCGAGGTCGCCGCCGCGTACGTCGCGGGCGCCCTGACCCTGGACGACGCGGCCCGGATCGTGGCCCTGCGCAGCCGCTCGCTGACCAAGCTCATCGGCAAGGGCGCGATGCTCGCGGTCGCCATGCCCGCCGACAAGGCCCGCGCGCGGCTGGAGAAGTACGGCGACCGGCTGGCGGTCGCCGCCGTGAACGGGCCCGCCGCCCTGACCGTCACCGGGGAACCCGACGCGGTGGACGCGCTCCTGGCGGAACTGGAAGCCGAGGGCGTACGCGCGCGCAAGGTGCGCGGCGCCACCGGCGCCGGACACTCCGCCCAGGTCGAAAGCCTGCGCTCCGAACTCCTCGACCTGCTCGCCCCGGTCGCGCCGACCACCGCGGACATCCCCTTCTACTCCACCGTGACCGGCGCCCTCCTGGACACCACCGCCCTGGACGCCGAGTACTGGTACCGCAACGCCCGGCACACGGTCGAGTTCGCGGCCACCGTACGGACGCTGCTGGCCGACGGGCACGGGACGTTCGTCGAGTGCAGTCCGCACCCGCTGCTGGCCGACGCGGTGCAGGAGATCGCGGAGGAGGCCGACGCCGAGGCGGTCACCGGCGGCTCGCTGCGCAGGGGCCGGGGCGGCTTGGACCGCTTCCTGCGCTCCGCGTCCGAACTGCACGTGACCGGCGTACCCGTGGACCTGACCGTGCCCTTCGCCGGGCGTCCGGTACGGCGCGTGGAACTGCCGACGTACGCGTTCCAGCGGCAGCGGTACTGGCTGGAGAGCGCCGACCCGGTGCCCGCGGGCACCGATCCCGTCGAGGCCGGGTTCTGGCACCTGGTCGAGAACGCTGATCTGCCCGCCCTCACCGACGAGTTCGGGCCCGACGCCGCCGCCCTCGTCGCCCCGGCGCTGCCGGCGCTGTCCGCGTGGCGCCGGCGCGGCCGGGAGAAGTCCACGGTGGACGGCTGGCGTTACCGCGTCCGCTTCCGGCGGCTCACCGACCACCCGGCACCCGACCTGGACGGCCCCTGGCTCGCCGTCCTCCCCGCCGGACGGGCGGACGAGCAGTGGGCGCCGTGCGTCGTCGGCGTGCTCGGCGCCCACGGCGCCAAGGTGCGGGTCGTTGAACTCCCCGTCGACTGCGACCGCGCGGCGGCCGCGCGCCGGCTCACCGAGGAACTCGACGGCGAACGGCCCGCGGGCGTCCTGTCGTTGCTCGGCCTCGCCCCCGGCAGCCACCCGGCCCACCCGACGCTGTCCGCGAGCCTCGCCACCACCGTCACCCTGGTCCAGGCGCTCGGTGACGCCGGCATCGAGGCACCGCTGTGGTGCGCGACCCGCGGCGCCGTCTCCACCGGGGCCGACGACCCGCTGCTCGACGCCGGCCAGGCACAGCTGTGGGGCCTCGGCATCGTCGCCGCGCTGGAACTGCCCCGGCGCTGGGGCGGACTCGTGGACCTGCCCGCGAAGCCGGACGAGCACGCGCTGCGCCGCCTGGCCGGAGTGCTGGCCCAGCACGACGAGGACCAGCTCGCCGTCCGTGCCGACGGCGTGTACGCCCGCCGCCTGGTCCGGGCACGGCCCGCCGACACGGAGCCCGCGACCCCCTGGCGGCCGCGCGGCACCGTCCTGGTCACCGGCGGAACGGGCGGCGTGGGCCGGCACCTCGCCCGCTGGCTGGCCGGCGCGGGAGCCCAGCACCTGGTGCTCACGAGCCGGCGCGGGCCCGACGCCCCCGGCGCCCGGGAACTGCGCGCGGAGCTGACCGCCCTGGGCGCAGAAGTGACCATCGCCGCCTGCGACATCGCCGACCGCGAGGCGCTCGCCCGGCTGCTCGCCGGCATCGAGACCCGGCACCCCCTCACCGCGGTGCTGCACGCCGCCGGCACGGCACGCTCCTCCCTGCTGGCCGACGCGCACCTCGACGAGTTCGCCGAAGCCGCGGCCGCCAAGGTCACCGGCGCCCGCAACCTGGACGAACTGCTCGACGGCCGCGAGCTGGACGCGTTCGTCCTGTTCGCCTCCGGCGCCGGCGTCTGGGGCAGCGGCGGCCAGGCCTCCTACGCCTGCGCCAACGCCTTCCTCGACGCCCTCGCACTGCGGCGGCGGGCCCGGGGCCTGACCGCGACCTCGGTCGCCTGGGGCGGCTGGGCGGGCGGCGGCATGGTCGACGACACGGTCCAGGAGCGCGGCGAGCGGCGGGGCCTCGGCGTCATGGCCCCCGAACTCGCGATCTCGGCCCTGCACCGGGCCGTCGGGCACGACGAGGCCGCCCTCACCGTCGCCCCGATCGACTGGGAGAAGTTCCTGCCCGCCTTCACCGTGGCCCGGCCCAGCCCACTGCTGAGTGAACTACCGGACGTGCAGCGGCTGTTGGCGATGGAGCGGGCCGCCGACGCGGAGACCGGCGACGGCGCGGGCCCCGCGGCCGAACTCGCCGCGCTCGCCCCGGCCGAGCGTGAGGAGTGGCTGCTGGAGCACATCCGTGCGCAGAGCGCCGTGGTCCTCGGCCACACGTCGGCCGAGGACGTGGGGCCCACCGCGCACTTCCTGGAACTCGGCTTCGACTCGCTCACCGCGATCGACCTGCGCCGGCGCCTGTCGGCGACGACCGGTCTGCGGCTGCCCGCGGGACTGGCCTTCGACCACCCCACGCCCGCCAGGCTCGCCAAGCACCTGCTGACCCGGCTCCGGGACACCGGCGGCGGCACGCCGGAGCGGCCCGCCGACCTGCTGGTCCAGCTCTACCGGCACGCGAGCGAGACCGGGACGGCCGCCGAGGCCATGGGCATGCTGATGGACGCCGCCCGCTTCCGGCCCTCGTTCGACCGGCCCGACGAACTGACCGAGCCGCCCGCCCCGGTACGGCTGTCACACGGCGAGGGCCCCGTCACGCTGATGTGCGTCTCGCCGTACGTCGTACCGGCCGGCGCCCACCAGTACGCCCGGTTCGCCGCCCCCTTCCGCGGCCGGCTGGACGTGTGGGCACTGGTCAACCCCGGCTACGAGCAGGGCGAACCGGTCCCGTCCGACCCGGACGCCGTGCTCCTGCTGCACGCGCGGACCGTACGCGAGCGCGCGGGCGGCAAACCCGTCGTCCTGCTCGGCTACTCCTCGGGCGGCTGGATCGCCCACGGCGTGGCGGCACACCTGGAGGCCATCGGCGAGCCGCCCGCGGCGGTGGTGATGGTCGACAGCTTCAGCCGCGAGATCCCCTTCGACCACCAGGTGCTCAACGCGATGGCCCAGGCCCAGTCGCGGCGCCTGGACTTCATGAAGTCCGGCGGCGAGCAACTCACCGCGATGGGCCGCTACATGCGCCTGTTCGACGAGTGGGACGCGCCGCGGATCGCCGCGCCGACCCTCCTGGTGCGGGCGAGCGAGGCCATGCCGGCCGGCGCCCCCGTGGACGGCGACGGCCGCGCCGCACCGCCCGAGCACGTGGACACGACCGTCGAAGTGCCCGGCAACCACTACTCGATGCTGGAGGACCACGCCGCCACCACCGCCGCGGCCGTGGACACCTGGCTCGCGGACACCGTCACCGGCCCCGCCGTACCGCCGGACACGACGACGACCGCATGACCGCCCGCGACCACCGCGAGCGTCCCAAGACCCCGAAAGAGCAGACGTGGGAGAAGAATCATGACGAAGGCTCTCTACGAGATCGGCGAGACCCCGCCGCTCGGTGAGGTCCCGGGCCGGATGTACGCCTCGGTGATCCGTCAGGAACGCTTCGGCGAGCCGAAGCAGGCGTTCCGCACCGAGGTCGTCGACACCCCGGCCGTGGGCCGGGGACAGGTGCTGGTCTACGTGATGGCCGCCGGTATCAACTACAACAACGTGTGGTCCTCGCTGGGCAAACCGGTCGACGTCATCGGGATGCGGCAGCGCCAGGGCCAGCCCGAGGACTTCCACATCGGCGGCTCGGAGGCCTCCGGCGTGGTGTGGGCCGTCGGCGCGGGCGTCCGCAACGTCAAGGTCGGCGACCACGTACTGGTCACCAGCGGCCAGTGGGACGAGACCGCCGCCGACATCCGCCTCGGCAGGGACCCGCTGGCCTCGGAGAGCATCAGGGCCTGGGGCTACGAGACCAACTACGGCTCCTTCGCCCAGTTCTGCCGCGTCGACGAGTACCAGTGCCATCCCAAGCCCGCCCATCTCACCTGGGAGGAGTCCGCCGCCTTCCTGCTCACCGGGCCCACCGCCTACCGGCAGCTGTTCGGCTGGCAGGGCCACACGGTCCGCCCCGGCGACCCCGTGCTGATCTGGGGCGGCGCGGGCGGCCTCGGCTCCATGGCCATCCAGCTCGTGAAGCTGGCCGGCGGCATCCCGATCGCCGTCGTCTCCAGCGAGGACCGCTCCGCGCACTGCCGCCGCCTCGGCGCGGCGGGCACCATCGACCGCCGGGACTTCGACCACTGGGGGCGGCTGCCCGACGTCGGGGACGCCGAGGCCTCGGCACGGTTCCTGCGCGGCGCCCGCGGGGTCGGCAAGAAGATCTGGGAGATCCTCGGCGAGCGCAAGTCCCCGCGGATCGTGCTGGAACACAGCGGCCAGGACACCCTGCCGACCTCGATGTACCTGTGCGACAACGCCGGCATGGTGGTGATCTGCGGCGGCACCTCCGGCTACAACGGGGACGTCGACCTGCGCCACCTGTGGATGCGCTCCAAGCGCCTCCAGGGCTCGCACTACGCGGACGCCCGTGAGTGCCGCGAGGTCATCAACCTCGTCGGCGCCGGCATGCTCGACCCCTGTCTGTCCGCCTGCGAGGGCTTCCAGGACGTCGGGCGCATGCACCAGATGATGCACGACAACGTGCACCCCTCCGGGAACATGGCCGTCCTCGTGAACGCGCCCCGGCGCGGCGAGACCTCGGTCGAACTCGCCGCGGCCTGACGTCCGGCCGACCCCAACCCCTCCACCAGCGCAAGGAGAGTCATGCCCGAGCCCGCCCCCGCCGTCCCCAAGACCCGCGGCTGCCCGTTCCTGCCGCCGGACGGCATCGCCGACGTCCGGGCCGCCGCCCCGGTGACCCGGGCCACCTTCACCAGCGGCCACGAGGCCTGGCTGGTGACCGGCTACGAGGAGGTCCGCGCCCTGCTGCGCGACCCGTCCTTCAGCGTCCGGGTGCCCCACGCGCTGCACACCCAGGACGGCGTCGTCACCCAGAAGCCCGGCCGCGGCAGCCTGCTGTGGCAGGACGAGCCGGAGCACACCACGGACCGCAAGCTGCTCGCCAAGGAGTTCACCGTCCGCCGCATGCAGGCGTTACGGCCGAACATCCAGCGCATCGTCGACGAACACCTCGACGCGATCGAGGCGCAGGGCGGCCCGGTCGACCTGGTGAGGACCTTCGCCAACCCGGTGCCCTCCATGGTGATCTCCGATCTGTTCGGCGTCCCGGTCGAACGCCGGGCGGAGTTCCAGGAGATCGCCGAGGCGATGATGCGGGTCGACCAGGACGCCGCCGCCACCGAGGCCGCCGGCATGCGGCTGGGCGGGCTGCTGTACCAGCTCGTCCAGGAGCGCCGCGCCACCCCCGGGGACGACCTGATCTCGGCGCTGATCACCACCGAGGACCCCGACGGCGTCGTCGACGACATGTTCCTCATGAACGCCGCCGGCACCCTGCTGATCGCCGCCCACGACACCACCGCCTGCATGATCGGCCTCGGCGCGGCCCTGCTCCTCGACCGCCCCGACCAGCTGGCCCTGCTGCGCGAGGACCCGTCACTGGTTGGCAACGCGGTGGAGGAGCTGCTGCGCTACCTCACCATCGGCCAGTTCGGCGGCGAGCGCGTCGCCACCCGGGACGTGGAACTCGGCGGCGTGCGCATCGCCGCCGGAGAGCAGGTCGTCGCGCACGTCCTCGCCGCCGACTTCGACCCCGCGTTCGTGGACGACCCGGAGCGCTTCGACATCACCCGCCGCCCCGCCCCGCACCTCGCGTTCGGCTTCGGTGCGCACCAGTGCATCGGCCAGCAACTCGCCCGCATCGAGCTGCAGATCGTCTTCGAGAGCCTGTTCCGGCGCTTCCCGACCCTGCGCCTGGCCAAGCCCGTCTCGGAGCTGCGCTTCCGCACCGACATGGTCTTCTACGGCGTCCACGAGCTGCCCGTCACCTGGTGAGCCCCGCCGGCTCCCCGCGGCCCCCGCACGAACTGCCGAACGACCGCACCGCCGACCGCCCGAAAGGCACGATATGACCGAGACCGACATCAGCCGCTCCGCGCCGTCGGCCCCGCCCTTCCCGCAGGACCGGACCTGCCCCTACCAGCCGCCGGAGGCCTACACGCGGTGGCGCGGCGACGGCCCGCTGACCCGGGTCACGCTGTTCGACGGGCGACCGGCGTGGCTGATCACCGGGCACGCCGAGGGCCGCGCGCTGCTCGCCGACCCCCGGCTGTCCTCCGACTGGGGGCACCCGGTCTTCCCGGTCGTCGTCCGGCGCACCGAGGGCCGCGGCGGGCTCGCGTTCCCGCTGATCGGCGTCGACGACCCGCTGCACGCCCGGCAGCGCCGCATGCTCATCCCGAGCTTCGGCGTCAAACGCATGAACGCGATCCGCCCCAGGCTGCAGGGCCTGGTGGACCGGCTCCTGGACGACATGCTGGCGAAGGGGCCGGTCGTCGACCTGGTGTCGGCCTTCGCGCTGCCGGTGCCCTCCATGGCCATCTGCGAACTGCTCGGCGTCCCCTACGGCGACCACGACTTCTTCGAGGAGTGCTCCCGCGACTTCGTGGGCGCCGCGACATCCGGGGAGGCCGACGCGGCCTTCGCCCAGCTGTACACGTACCTGCACGGCCTGGTCGCCAAGAAGCAGGCCGAGCCCGGTGACGGTCTGCTCGACGAGCTGATCGCCCGCCAGCTGGAGGAGGGCGGGCTGGACCACGACGAGGTGGTCATGATCGCGCTGGTCCTGCTGGTGGCCGGCCACGAGACCACGGTCAACGCCATCGCCCTCGGCGCCCTCACGCTCATGCAGCACCCGGAACAGATCGACGTGCTGCTGAGCGACCCCGACGCGGTGCCGCGCGCGGTCGAGGAACTGCTGCGGTTCACCTCCGTCTCCGACTACCTGGTCCGGATGGCCACGGAGGAGATCGAGGTCGGCGGTGAGACCATCAGGGCCGGGGACGCGGTGCTGGTCTCCATCACGCTGATGAACCGCGACGCCGGGGCCTACGAGGACCCCGACGTCTTCGACGCCCGGCGCAACGCCCGCCACCACGCCGGCTTCGGCCACGGCATCCACCAGTGCCTCGGGCAGAACCTCGCCCGCGCCGAGCTGGAGATCGCCCTGGGCTCGCTCTTCGCCCGCATCCCCGGCCTGCGGCCGGCCGTGCCCCTGGACGAGGTGCCCATCAAGGCCGGCCACGACGCCCAGGGCCCGATCGAACTCCCCGTCACCTGGTGACAGGGCACACGTCAGCGGCGGAAGGAAAGGAGCGGCCCACGCGATGCGCATCACCATCGACCGTGACCGGTGCATCGGTTCCGGCCAGTGCGTCATGACCGCACCCGGTGTCTTCACCCAGGACGACGACGCGCTCGTCGTCCTCCTCCCGGGACACGAGGACGGCGCCGGGGACCCGCGCGTGCGCGAGGTGCCCCTGGCCTGCCCGGTACAGGCGGTCACGATCACCGAGGACTGAACGGCGACGGCCTTGCGGCACCGGCCGCGCCCGCGCGAGCGGTGGCTCCCCGGAACGGGGGCCACCGCTCGCCCGTTCCTGCCTTGTCACGGCGACACGGAGCCGTGCCCCAGCAGTTCGTGCAGCAGCGGGGTCGCGGGCAGCGCCGGATGGAGGTACACGCGCTCGCGGCGCTGCTCGACGGCGGCCAGCAACGCCCGGAAGGTGTTCCTCGCGTCCTCGGTCCGGCCGCCCAGATGCTGCGCCTGGCCCAGCAGGCCCAGGTGCAGCGGGTGCCGTAAGGACGTCCTGGACCGGCCCAGTTCGGCCAGCGAGGCCTGCATGAGGGCGAGGCCGTCGTCATGGTCCCCCGCGTGCGCCAGGCCCCACCCCTTGACGACGCCGAGCATCGCCTTCCAGTACAGCAGCCCGTATTGCCCCGCGACCCGTACGCCCTCGTCGCCCGCCACGAGGGCGGTGCGGGCGTCGCCCTCCCAGGCCGCCACGACCCCGTCCACGTACAGCGCGAACGCGCGGTCGGACGGCCTGCTCTCGTACTCGGTGAGGTTCAGCAGTTCACGCCGGCGCGCGCTCGCGGCCCCCCGGTGACCGAGGAGCCAGTGGGTGAAGGTGTCGTAGGAACGGCAGGAGACCCGCGGGTCGTGCTGGAACGTACGGGCCAGCACATGACCCTCCCCGGCCAGCCGGTCCGCCATGCCGACGCCGCGCTCCAGCTCGGCCAGCGCCTGCGGCAGCATCCCCCGCACATGCAGCACGATGCCCTCGCCGTACGCCGCGCCGAGCGCCGCCACGGGCTCCCGGGTCTGCCGCGAAAGCTCCCGGAGCAGGCCGGACAGCTGCCGCGAGGTGTCGTAGCGGCCGGTGACCAGGTGCGCCGCGCACAGCGCCCAGACCACCGACGGGTCCTCGGGGGCATGCGTGGCCGCGTTCAGCGCACGGCCGCGGGACAGCGCCGTCTCCGCCTCGTGATCGCCGTAACCGCGTGTGGTGGCGAGCACCTGGCCGAGCTGGATGTGCAGCTGCTGCTCCAGCCGTACGGTGGCCGAGTCGTCCGGCGGCAGGAAGCCGACCAGGTGCACCGCGCGGCGCAGCCAGGTCTCCACCTGCTCGTACGCCATGGACTGCTCGGCGTGCTCCGCGGCGAGCAGCAGCCGGGGCAGCACCTCGGCCGCGGGCAGCGCGCTCTTGGCGTGCCAGCTGTGATGGGCCACCCGCTCGATCTCCTCGTCCTCGACCTGGCCGTGCCTGCGGGCGCGCAGCGCGTCGGCGATCCGCGCGTGCAGCAGGTGGCGGTCCTCCCGGGGCAGCTCGTCGACGAGGGTCTCCTGGACCAGGGCGTGCGCGAAGTGCAGCCGCCCCGGATGGTTCGGGTCCTCCCCGAGCAGCCCGGCCCGGATGGCCGACTCGAGCCCGGCGACGACCGGTTCGTCCCGGGTCGCGGTCCGGTGCAGCAGGTCCGTGTCCACCTCTGCGCCGATGATGGCGCACAGCCGGAGCACCCCGAGCACCGGCTCGGGTAACGCGGCGAACCGCTGGTGCAGCGCCTCGCGCACCCCGGCGGGAATGTGCGCGAGGAGCGCGCCGACCGCGTTGGGGCGGCGGAGTTTACGCGCGTCACCCACGAGGGAGAGCAGCTGCATCACGAAGTACGGATTGCCTTCGCTGCGCCGGTGCAGCACCTCTATCACCTCCGGGTCCACACCGGCTCCCGCGTAGGCCTCGACCAGGGCGCCGACGGCCGCGCGGGAGAGTCCGCACAGCCGCAGCGTCTCGGTGCGGGGACCGCGCAGCACGTCGGAGACCATCCGGCGCAGCGTCGTGTCCGACTCGGCCTCGAACTCCCGCGCCGTCAGCACGATGCCGAGCGGCCGGCCCTGGCAGCGGGTGCCCAGCAGCCGGAGCAGGTCGAGGGAGGCGGTGTCCGCCCATTGCAGATCTTCGAGGAGCAGCACGAGCGGGCGTTGTCCGGCGAGGGCGAGCAGCACTTCGCAGAGGGCGTCGTGGGCGAGGAAGCGGGCCTTGCACCAGTCGGAGGCCCGGCCGGTGTCGTCGGCCGGGGCCGGCGGCCGCTCCGGCATCAGCGGGGCGAGCAGGGAGCCGTACGGCTTCGTCGCCTCCCGGAAGGCGTCCGGACGGGTGGCGGACAGCCGCCGCAGGATCTGGGTCCACAACCAGTAGGCGGGAACGCCCTCGCCGGGGAAGCAGTGGCCCCAGACCACTTCGAGTCCGGTGCCCTCCTCCTGGGCGTCCATGTGCTCCAGGCGCGCCGCGAGTTCGAGCAGCAAGCGGGTCTTCCCGACGCCCGGGGGGCCGAGCACACCGGCCACGTGGCCGTGGCCCACGACCACGCTCGCGGCGGCGGTGGTCAGGCGGTCGAGTTCCTGGCCGCGGCCGGTGAACGGGGACGGCACCGCCGCCCACCCCGATTCCGGGTCCGGGGCCTCACCCGTCCCCGGGGCGGCCGCCGGCTCGTGCCCCGGCCAGGGCGCGGGCCGCCAGGGGGCCGTCCCGGCCGGTGCGGCGGCGTCCGCCCGCGTGCCCGGCAGCGGCTCGGCCGGTGCCTGCGGGCGCCCGGCGATCCCGGCACCGCCTGTGTGAGCGACGGCCACTCCGGAGCCGTGCGTCCCGCCGTGCCCGGAATCCGGCGCCCCGCGGGCACCGGACTCGTTCCGCGTGAGCGGGGCGTACGCCGTGCTGGTGGGGCCCTGGGGCTCGGCGTCCGGCCCCTTCGAGGGCGCGCTCGCTCCCGGCTCCTGGCGCAGGATCGCGTTCCTGACCCGGCGCAGCTCGGCCGCGGTGTCCACGCCGAACTCCTCGACCAGGTGACTGCGCGTGCGCTCGTACACCTCCAATGCCTCGGCCTGCCGCCCGAGCCGGGACAGTGCCGTCATCAGGTGGCCGACCAGCCGCTCCCGGGTGGGATGCCGGCGCGCCTCCCCGTCCAGCTCGGCGGCGACCTCCTCGGCCGCGCCGAGCGCCAGCCGCGCCTCCGCGCAGGACTCCACGGCGGTGAGCCGGATCTGTTCGAGCCGGGCGCACTCGTCGCTCAGCGGGGGATTGTTGTCGAACTCCGCGTAGGGCGAGCCGCGCCACAGCCCCAGGGCCTCGGTGAGCCGGGCCTGCGCGGTGCTCGGATCGCGTTGTTCCAGCAGCCGCCGGCCGTCGGTGACCAGACTTTCGAAGCGGCAGGCGTCGACCTGCTCGGGACGGAGATCGAGGACGTACCCGGGCATCCGGTGACGCAGCACCGAAACATGGCCTGATTCACCCGTGGGCTCCAGCGCCCGGCGCAGGTGGGAGACGTGGCTCTGGAGCGTGGCGACGGCGCGGCGGGGGGTTTCGTCGCCCCAGAGTTCCTCGACGAGGAGTTCGGTGGGCACCACGCGGCCCAGGCGGATGAGCAACAGGGCGAGCAGAGTCCGGCGGCGTGGTGGGCCCAGTGGCAGCTCACGCCCGTGGTGCCGCGCCGACATGGGCCCCAGAACGTTCAGTAAGAGCTCAGGTGCGGGCATGACGTTCCCCATCGTTCTCTCGGGCGTGGCTGTCTGAGGGCCGGTTTGGAGCTGGTCGGACTCACGCCGCCCC
Organism: Streptomyces sp. NEAU-sy36; assembly: GCF_013423905.1. Taxonomy (NCBI): domain Bacteria; kingdom Bacillati; phylum Actinomycetota; class Actinomycetes; order Kitasatosporales; family Streptomycetaceae; genus Streptomyces; species Streptomyces sp. NEAU-sy36. The sequence continues at coordinate 4,953,100 of NZ_CP058977.1, read as the reverse complement.
CCTGCGGATCATGACATGGTGAAAGCGCCGATCCGGGCGGACAGCCATCGATTGGCAAGAAAGCGGCAGGTGTTGGGCAAGTATTCCGACAGAGGGTCCGAAAAACGATGGCGGGCGGCGGCAAGGCACCGCCGACGGCTCGGCAAGGACCCCGCAAGGTCGGTGACGCACGATGTTCTCACCTGGAGATTCTGCTGGTCTCAGGGACGATGGCGCCCCTGCCGACGGCCGTCACGGCCGCGCACCAGCCTCCGAAAGATTCGCCGTCAAGTTTTCCGACAGGGAGCCCACTCTTGCTGAGTCCAGCACTTGCAGCTCCGGGCCTGTGCATGGCAAGCCTCGACAGAACTCTGACCATCCAACAGGCAAACCAGGAGTTCTTCCGGCAGTTCAACAGCTCGTCCGAAGACATATGTGGCCGGAATTTCCGTGACGTGGTGCACCCGAGCGTGCAACAGCCGTTAGTACGACAATTCTTCAATTTACTGGAGGGTAAGCACCAGCGGTTCGTCACGCCCGTCATCGCCCTGGGACCCGGCGACGAGTCCGCCTTCACCGTCCCCCTCACCGCGGTCGCGGTGCGCGGCGGTCTGCCCGACACGACCGCCATCCTGGTCATGATGCCCACGGCCGGGGACGCGGAGGGGACCGGCGTGGTGACCAGGCGCAAGAAGATCCTCTCCGCCATGGACGCGCGCATCCTGGAGGGCATCGCCGCCGGGGTCTCCACCGTCCCCCTCGCGGCGAGCCTCTACCTCAGCCGGCAGGGCGTCGAGTACCACGTGACCTGCCTGCTGCGGAAGCTGAAGGTGCCCAACCGCGCGGCGCTGGTCTCCCGCGCCTACTCCATGGGCGTGCTCAAGGTCGGCACCTGGCCGCCCGAGGTCGTGGACGACTTCGTGAAGTGAGCACACACGGGGTGCCCACCGGGTGCTCACCGAGCGCCCGGCGGCCCCGCAGCGGCACGGCGTGAGCGGGCCGCGCCGTGCCCCCCGGCCAGGCCGTGCCGCCCTCTTCCAACCGCGTCACCGTGCCGCCTTCCGTGCGGGCCGCGCCGGCCCCGTCCGCGCCGTGCCCCTCTCCGCGCGCCCGCGACCCGGCCTACGGACCCGGCCACCACCGGCCGCGCCGCACACCCCCGTCCCCTTCGTTCCTCCCGTTCCCTCACCCCCGACCCAGGAGAAACACAGCGTGAACGCACACCAGCCTCTGTCGCGCCGCCGCATGCTCGGCCTCGCGGCCCTGGGCGCCGCCGCGATCGCGGGGCAGACCACGATCACCGCGGCCCCCCGGGCGGCCGCGGCCACCATGAGCGGCGGCCCGGGCGGCACGTTCGTCCCCGCCGTCGTGGTCGGCACCGGGTACGGCGCGGCCGTCTCCGCCCTGCGCCTCGGCGAGGCGGGAGTGCCCACCCTGATGCTGGAGATGGGTCAACTCTGGAACCGGCCCGGCCCGGACGGAAACATATTCTGCGGGATGCTCAAGCCCGACAAGCGCTCCAGCTGGTTCAGGTCCCGCACCGAGGCCCCGCTCGGCTCCTTCCTCTGGCTCGACGTCGTCAACCGGGACATCGACCCCTACGCGGGGGTGCTGGACCGGGTCGACTTCGACCAGATGTCGGTCTACGTGGGACGCGGCGTCGGCGGCGGCTCGCTCGTCAACGGCGGCATGGCGGTCACGCCCCGGCGCTCCTACTTCGAGGAGGTGCTGCCCCAGGTGGACGCCGACGAGATGTACTCCACGTACTTCCCGCGCGCGAACTCCACCCTGCGGGTCAACGACATCGACCGGGGCTGGTTCGAGCAGACCGACTGGTACCGGTTCGCGCGTGTCTCGCGCGAGCAGGCCGGGAACGCGGGCCTGAAGACCACCTTCGTGCCCAACGTCTACGACTGGGACTACATGCGCCGGGAGGCCGACGGCTCGGTGCCGAAGTCCGCGCTGGCCGGCGAGGTCATCTACGGCAACAACCACGGCAAGGTCTCGCTCGACAAGAGCTACCTGGCGGCCGCCCTGGGCACCGGCAAGGTCACCATCGAGACCCTGCACCAGGTGAGGACGATCCGTCAGCAGAACGACGGCACCTATCTGCTGACCGTCGAGCAGAAGGACGCCGACGGCAAGCTGCTCGCGACCAAGGAGATCTCCTGCCGCCACCTCTTCCTCGGCGCCGGCAGCCTCGGCTCCACCGAACTGCTGCTGCGTGCCCGGGAGACCGGCACCCTGCCCGGTCTCAGCTCCGAGATCGGCGGCGGCTGGGGCCCCAACGGCAACATCATGACCGCCCGCGCCAACCACGTGTGGAACCCCACGGGCGCCGGCCAGTCGTCGATCCCCGCCCTCGGCATCGACGACTGGGACAACCCGGCCAACCCCGTCTTCGCCGAGATCGCCCCGCTGCCGGCGGGCATCGAGACCTGGGTCAGCCTCTACCTGGCCATCACCAAGAACCCCGAGCGCGGCACCTTCGTCTACGACGCCGCCGCGGACCGCGCCAGGCTGCGCTGGACCCGGGACCAGAACGCGCCGGCGGTCGCGGCCGCGAAGTCGTTGTTCGACCGCGTCAACGCGGCCAACGCCACCATCTACCGGTACGACCTGTTCGGCAAGCAGGTCAAGGCCTTCGCCGACGACTTCTGCTACCACCCGCTCGGCGGTTGCGTCCTCGGCAAGGCCACCGACGCCTACGGCCGCGTCGCCGGATACAAGAACCTCTACGTGACCGACGGCTCGCTCATCCCCGGCAGCATCGGCGTCAACCCGTTCGTGACCATCACGGCACTGGCGGAGCGCAACGTCGAACGCGTCATCAAGGAAGACGTCACGGCCTCCTGACACGCGACAGGGGCGGGGCCCGTGTGCGCCCCGCCCCTCACCGCGCTCCGGCGAGCGCTCCGCCCCGGTGGGGCGGCCGAACCCGAACCGAAAGGCAACGACCCCGTGAAAACCCCGCTCCCCGAGGACAACGGCCTGTGGGTCCGCCGGTTCCACCCGCGCCCCGACGCCCGTGTCCGGCTGGTCTGTCTGCCCCACGCAGGGGGCTCCGCCAGCTTCTACTTCCCGGTGTCCCGGTCCATGCCCGCCGACATCGAGGTGCTGTGCGTGCAGTACCCCGGCCGCCAGGACCGCCGTGACGAACCGCTCCTGGACTCCGTACCGGCGCTGGCTGACCGGGTCTGCGAGGCCCTGCTGCCCTGGACCGACCGGCCGCTCGCCCTGTTCGGCCACAGCATGGGCGCCTCCCTCGCCTACGAGATCGCCCGGCGGCTGGAGCGGGAGCGGGGCGTCACGCCCGCCGCGCTCTTCGTCTCCGGCCGCCGCGCCCCGTCCGTGCACCGCGAGGAGACCGTCCATCTGCGCGACGACGACGGCCTGGTCGCCGAGATGCGCGGCCTGAGCGGCACCGATCCCCAACTGCTCGGCGACGAGGAGGTCCTGCGGATGATCCTCCCGGCCATCCGGGCCGACTACCGCGCCGCCGAGACCTACGCATGGGCACCCGGGCCGCCCCTGAGCTGCCCCGTGACCTGCCTCGTCGGCGACGACGACCCCAAGGTCACGGTGCCGGAGGCCGCCGTCTGGTCGGAACACACAGAGGGCCCCTTCACCCTGGAGGTCTTCCCGGGCGGGCACTTCTTCCTGGCCCGGCACCAGCCGGAGATCATCCGGCTGATGACCTCCCGGCTGGAGGCGCCCGCCCCGCGCTGAGCAACCGGGCCGGCGCGGTCAGCGCAGTCGCAGCGCCTCGCGGACCGTGGTGAACAGGTCGGTCTGGTCGGTCACGCCGAGGACCCGGTAGGCCAGCGGCCCCTGGGCGGCGATGCGGACCTCGGTGCCGGTGTGCTCCTGGGACTGCCCCGGGGTGTTGGTCGAGTAGTTCACCTTCAACTGCCCGCCCTCGTCGGTGACCAGCGTGGCGGACTGCCCCGGCGGAGTGGCCTCCAGCGGCACGATCTGGCTGGTGTGGCCGTGGTCGGCGGTGGTGACGACCAGGGTGTCGGGGTGCGTGGCCGCGTAGTCGCGGGCCACCTTCACCGCACGGTCGAACGCCGCGGTCTCGCCGATCTGACCGCACGGGTCGGCGGCGTGGTCCTGCTTGTCGATCGAGGCGCCCTCGATCTGCAGGAAGAAGCCCTTCTTGGAGTGGTTCGCCTTCTGCTTGGCCTCCAGCAACCGGATCGCGGTGGCGGCGGAGTCGGCGAGACTGGGCGTGGTGGCCGGGCGGTTCGGGTTGGCGGTGACGCACCGCTGCGGGGCCGTGCCGCCGACCGCCGCGGCCTTGCCGGTCCACTCGGTGGGCACATTGCCCGGGGCGAAGAGGCCGAGGACCGGCCGGCCCGCCTTGGCGGCCTTCAGGGACGCGTCGTCGGTGACGACCTGGTAGCCCAGCTCCCGCGCCTGCTGGGTGACGGTCCTGCCCTGATACCTGCCCTGGGTGATCGTCTGGTCGAAGCGCTGCCTGCCGCCACCGAGGAGGACGTCGACCTTGTGGCCGACCTCCTGCTCCGCGATCGAGCCCGGTCCGCCGGCCGCGATCGTGTCGCTCGGGCACTTGGCCATGTCCGCGGGACCCTGGCAGGAGCGGTCGGTGGCGTGGGCGGCGAGCACGGCCGGGGTGGCGTCGGTGAGTTCGGCGGTGGTGACGTCGCCCGTGGCGTATCCGTTGCGCTGGGCCAGCTCCAGCAGGGTGGGCACCGGCTTGTCGGTGCCGGGGGTCTTGGAGATGCGCCCGTTCACCGTCTTCACACCGGTGGCCCAGCCGGTGCCGCTGGCAGCGGAGTCGGTGACGTAGTCGGGGGTGCCGTCGGCGTGCACCGCGTAGGTGGTGTAGGCGCCGGTGAGCGGGAACCGGTCCATGTTCAGCCGGCCGGCCGCGCCCACGGTGTAGTCGCGGGCGAGGGTGATCTCCGAGTCGCCCATGCCGTCGCCGATGAGCAGGATGACGTTCTTCGCCTGTCCGCCCCGGATCGCCTTGCGTGCCTGCTCCTTGGAGTCGAAGGCACCTGCGGAGGTGGTGACCGCGACGGCGGCCGTGGTCGCGGCGACGAGCGCGGTGGCGAGCGTCAGACGGCGGCGGGTGGCTCTGTGCATGAAGTGACTCCTCGGGGCGTCCGGTGATCGACCGCGTCGGCCGACGGGCATCAGATCACCATGCGTTGGCAAAGCCGGGGTAAACGGCCGGTCGTGTGCACGTATCCGTGGCATGACGCCCGTGCCCGGAGGGCTCCGCGGTGGACGAGGCCCGTCCGGGCACGGGCGGTCACGGCGCTCATGCCACGGCGGGCTCCGGCCGCGGGCGTGGTGCGGCGAGGCGTCCGCTGCGGGCGAGCGCGGCGACCGCCGTGGCGCAGGCCGCCCCGGTCGCGGTCAGCGCCACCCAGGTCAGCCAGGTGGCGTCATGGCGGCGGGTGTGGTCCCACAGGGCCCCCGTACCGAGGTTGCCCAGGGAGATGCCCAGGCCGGAGACGGTGTTGTAGAAGCCGTAGTGGGTGGCGACCAGGCGACCCCCGGACAGGGCGACGACCGTGTCCATCTCGAAGGGATAGACGACCGAGGATCCCACCGCCAGCAGGACCACGGCCAGAACGAGCGCTGTCAGAACGGCCGTTGGAGACTGCCGCGGGCAGAGGGCGAGCGGTACGAACGCGAGGCCCATCGCCGCCAGCCCGCGCACCAGGGCCGTACCGGGCGGCCAGTGCTTCTTGGCCCAGCCCGTCAGCCGCAGCTGGCCCGTGACGGCGACCGCGGCCGAGACGACGAACAGCCCGCTGGTGACCGCCGTGCCGTCGGCGCCGAGGAAGTCGGTCGCCGCGAGCGGCAACGCGAGATACACCTGGAAGGTCAGCACGTACGAGCCGATCATCGCCGCCGAGAAGAGGAGGAACGGCCGGTTGGCGACGACGCTGCGCCACTGCGCGAGCACCCCGTCCTGCCCGCCGTCCCCCGTGGGCCGCCGGCGCGTCGGCAGCGCGCGCCACTGCAACAGGGTGAGCAGGGCGAAGATGCCGGCCGCGACCGTGCACACCAGCCGGAAGTCGGTGGCCAGCAGGGCCAGTCCCACCACGGGGCCGAGCAACATGCCCGCCTGGTAGTAGACGTTGAAGGTGGCGAAGGCGTCCACCCGGCGCTCGCCGGCCTCGGCGGCGAGGTGGGCGCGCACCGCCGGGTTGAACAGGGCGCCGGCGAAGCCCGTCGCGGCGGACGCCGCGATGAGGGCGGGCAGGTCGTCGACCCAGCCGAGCAGGGCGAAGCCGAGGGTGCGCAGCAGGCAGCCGGCCATGATGGGGATCTTGGGGCCGAGGCGGTCGGCGAGCGTGCCGCCGATGAGGAACATGCCCTGCTGGGAGAAGTTGCGCACACCGAGGACGAGCCCGACCGCCCAGGCGGCCATTCCGAGGCCGTCGGACAGATGCGCGGCGAGGTAGGGCATGAGCATGTAGAAGGCGAGGTTGATGGCGAACTGATTGGCCATCATCAGCCGTGCGCCGGGCGGGAAGGAGCGGGTCTGCCGCCACAGGTGCTTCATCGGGCGGCTCCCGCGAGACCGGGACGGCGGGAGCGGCCGAGGGGGTCGGTGACGCGGGTGCACCGGGTCCAGCGGGTGACGGTGCGTTGCGCGCCGTGGGAGATCTCGTCGGGGTCGTCGGCGGGCGGGTGCCCGAGGAGGTCGTGGCGGCGGCAGTAGGCGTCGTCGAAGACCGTGCCGACGTAGCGCTGCGGCCCGTCGGGGAAGACCGTGACGATCCGGTTCTCCGGCGGCAGGGTGCGGGCCAGCCAGCGGGCGACGAGGGCGACGGCACCGACGCTCCAGCCGCCGGTGGCGTGGTGGTCGCGGGCCAGTCGGCGGGCGGCCCACACGGCTTCCGGCGCGGAGACCCAGTGCACCTCGTCGAAGAGGTCGTAGGCGACGTTGCGGGGGTGGATGCTGGAGCCCAGGCCGCGCATGAGCCGGGCGGCGGCGGGCTGGCCGAAGATCGTCGAACCGGTGCTGTCGACCCCGACGATGCGCAGGCCGGGGAATCGGTCGCGCAGCACGGAGCCGATGCCGGCCGAGTGGCCCCCGGTGCCGACGGAGACGACCAGGGTGTCGACGCGGCCCAGCTGGGCGACGAGTTCCCGGGCGAGCGGGGCGTAGGCCGCCACGTTGTCGGGGTTGTTGTACTGGTCCGGACACCAGGCGTCCGGCCGGCCGGCGAGCAGTTCGGCGACGCGCCGCCGCCGGGCCTCCTGCCAGCCGCCCCGCGGATGCGGCTCGGTGACGAGGTCGACCCGGGCGCCGTAGGCGGCGAGCAGACCGGTCATCAGCGGTTCCATGCCGGGGTCGGTGACGACGGTGACCGGATGCCCGTAGGCCGCGCCGGCCAGGGCCAAGCCGAGCCCGAGCGTGCCGGACGTCGACTCGATGATGCGGGCGCCGGGCGCGAGCCGCCCGCTCTCGCGGGCCGCGCGGACCATGTGCAGGGCGGCGCGGTCCTTGATGCCGCCGGGGTTGTGACCTTCGAGCTTGGCCCAGAAGCCGCGGCCGGCGGCGGCGAAGGGCGCGCCGATCCACAGGAGGGGGGTGTCGCCGACGAGGCCGGCGGGTGTGTGCGGTGCCGTGGGGCAGGGGTGGTTCATGGCGTGCTTCTCCTCCGGCCGGCGCGTCGGACCGCGCCCGGCCGGTGTGGGGGAGGGACGGGGGTGATCGTTCGCCGGGCGGCCCGGATCGGAGGGGCGCCGGCGCGGGAGCGATCAGGTCCGCCACACGCCGAGCAGGGCCCGCGCATGTCCGGGGGACGACGCGGGGGAGGCGCAGGGCAGCGCCGGTGCGGGGACGGCCGGAGCGGCGTCGAGCGGTCCGGCCGGGGCGAGCGCCGCGAGCGGCGGATCCACCGGCCCGGCGTCGCGCGGTGGCTGGGCGGTCGGCTCGTCGAGACCCTGGCAATGGCTCTGGTGGTCGGGGGACGGCGCGCCCGGCCCGGCCGACACCAGGACGTCCGCGCGCTGCGCGGGTCCGGCCGTCGGGCCGTGACAGCAGGCGAAGACATGCATGAGCGTGATCAGCACCAGGGCGAGCACCGCTCCGGCCCACGGCAGGGAGCGGCTGCTGCGCCTCTCCGACACGGCTCGCATGAACGCGAAGAGTAGTCGGCCGGGCGCGCACGGTCCCGGTCGATGGGGCGGGGTCACCGCATCGGGTGAAACGCCCGGGTGGTCAGGCGCTCGGCAGGCCCGCCGCTTCGGCTTCCGGCTCGGTCAGGGCGGCCGTGTCCGTCAGGCCGAGACGGAGGTGCTCCACGTGGTAGATGGCCTGGTCGATGAGTTCCGCGACGTGGTTGTCGTAGAGCGAGTACACGATGGAGCGGCCCTTGCGGGTGCCGACGACGAGACCGAGGTTGCGCAGCAGGCGCAACTGGTGGGAACAGGCGGACTGTTCCATGCCGACCTCGGCCGCCAGCTCGGTCGCGGGCAGCGGACCCTCGCGCAGCCGGGCGAGGATGAGCAGCCGCGAGGGGGTCGCCAGGGCCTGGAGGGTGGTGGCCACCTTGGCGGCGCTCGCCGCGTCCAGACTCCTGCGCGGGACGCGTCCTGACGACTGTGCGGCTCCATGACCCATGTGTTCATGGTACGACACCATTCATGAACGCATGAATGGCTCTTCAACCATTCCTGCTACGGTGGTCGGGTCGGGACCCCGTGCCGCCCACCGTGAAGGACCCATGTCGAACTCATCCACACTCACCCGCCCGGCGCCAGACGGCACCGCGCGGGAGGCGGGCGCGCCCCGCCGCCGCACCCGCGTCCTCGCCCTGCCCGAGGCCCGCTGGGCGGCCGCCGCACTGGTGCTGTTCCTGATCGCGCTGCCGCTGTACCTCACCGGGGCGCCGTCATGGACCTGGGGCACGCTGTTCGCTGCCGTCTACGCGACCGGCGGCTGGGAACCGGGCTGGGCCGGGCTCCAGGCGCTGCGCGAGAAGACCCTGGACGTGGATCTGCTGATGGTGGTGGCCGCGCTCGGGGCGGCGGCGATCGGGCAGGTGCTCGACGGCGCGCTGCTCATCGTCATCTTCGCCACCTCCGGCGCGCTGGAGGCGATCGCCACCGCCCGCACCGCCGACTCCGTGCGCGGCCTGCTCGACCTCGCCCCCGCCACGGCCACCCGCGTCGCCGACGACGGCGAGGAGGAGAGCGTGCCCACCGAGCGGCTCGCGGTGGGCGAGACGATCCTGGTGCGCCCCGGTGAACGCGTCGGCGCCGACGGCCGGGTGCTGGAGGGGGCGAGCGAGGTCGACCAGTCCACCATCACCGGCGAACCGCTGCCGGTGCCGAAGGAAGCCGGGGACGAGGTGTTCGCCGGCACCCTCAACGGCACCGGCGCGCTGCGGGTGAAGGTCGAGCGGGACCCGTCCGACTCGGTGATCGCCCGGATCGTGGCCATGGTCGAGGAAGCCTCCGAGACCAAGGCGCCGACCCAGTTGTTCATCGAGAAGGTCGAACAGCGCTACTCCCTCGGCATGGTGGCCGCCACCCTCGCGCTCTTCGTGCTGCCCCTCGCCTTCGGCGCCGCGCTCCAGCCGACCCTGTTGCGGGCCATGACGTTCATGATCGTCGCCTCGCCGTGCGCGGTGGTGCTGGCCACCATGCCGCCGCTGCTGTCCGCGATCGCCAACGCCGGACGCCACGGCGTCCTCGTCAAGTCCGCCGTCGTCATGGAACGCCTCGGACAGATCGACGCGGTGGCGCTGGACAAGACCGGCACCCTGACCGAGGGCACGCCGAGGACGACGGAGATCCGCCCGCTGGCCGCCTCCGGGCTCACGGAGGACGAGGTGCTGCAACTGGCGGCGGCGGCCGAGCACCCCAGCGAGCACCCGCTGGCCCGCGCGCTCGTGGCAGCCGCCCGCACCCGCGGCCTGGATCTCCCCCCGGTGCGGGACTTCGACTCCGCCCCCGGCACCGGAGTGCGCGCCACCGTCGAGGGCAGGACCGTCGCGGTCGGCAGCCCCGCCCGCCTCGGCGACGCCCGACCGGGCCATCCCGCCCTGGCCGTGGCCGCGGGCCTGGAGGAGGAGGGCCGCACCGCCGTGCTGGTCACCCTCGACGGCGAGCCGGTGGGCGTGCTGGGCGTGGCCGACCGGCTGCGCGCCGAGGCCGCCGCCACCGTCGCCGCCCTGGAGGAACTGACCGGCACCGCCCCGGTCCTGGTCACCGGCGACAACGCGCGCGCGGCGGCCCGGCTGGCCGGCGAGGTGGGCATCACGGACGTCCGTGCCGGGCTGCTGCCGCAGGACAAGGTGGCCGCGGTGCGGGAGCTGGAACAGGCGGGGCGCAAGGTGCTGGTGGTCGGCGACGGCGTCAACGACGCCCCCGCGCTGGCCGCCGCCCACACCGGCATCGCCATGGGGCGCGCGGGCTCCGACCTCGCCCTGGAGACCGCCGACGCGGTCGTGGTCCGCGATGAGCTGGCGACCATTCCCGCGGTCGTCCGCCTCTCCCGCCGGGCGCGCCGGCTGGTGGTGCAGAACCTGGTCGTCGCGGCGGTGTTCATCACCGGCCTGGTGATCTGGGACCTGGCCGGAAACCTGCCCCTGCCGCTGGGCGTCGCGGGCCACGAGGGTTCCACCGTCGTCGTCGGCCTCAACGGCCTGCGGCTGCTCGCCGACGGCGCCTGGCGCCGCGCCCACGGCGGGAGCCTCCGATGAGCCGCCGGCGCCGGGGGACCGGCCACGGCGTGACCGAGGGCCCGGACCGCTGCACCGTCACCGTGTGCCGCGGCTGCTGCTGCGGCACCGAGAAGCTCCCCGGCGTCGATCACGCCGCCCAACTCGACCTGCTGCGCGAGACGTTGGTCGACACCGGGCGGGTACGGGTGACCGGCTGCCTCGACGCCTGCGAGCACGCCGATGTGATCGTGGTGCAACCGTCCCCGGCCGGTCGGGCCGCCGGCGGGCGGCCCGTGTGGCTCGGCCTGGTCAACGACATCGACGCCGCCGCCGACATCGCCGCGTGGGTCGCCGCCGGCGGCCCGGGGCTGGCGGACCCGCCCGGCGTGCTCGACCTGTACGAGTTCAGCCCGTCCCGGCGGGTACGCCAGGGCATGGAGGGCTGACCGCCGCCGGGGCAGCGGCCGCGGCGGCGGCCTGCGGTCAGACCCGGACGCCGAACATGAACGGGCCGCCGATGGTGTCCATCGACTCGTACCGCACGACCGTGCCGGTACGAGGAGCGTGCAGGATCTGGCCGTTGCCCGCGTACAGGCCCACGTGGTGCAGGTCGTTGAAGAAGAAGACCAGATCGCCGACCTGGAGCTGGCTGCGCGTGAGACGGGTCCCGATGCCCGACTGCGCCTCGGAGGTCCGGGGTATGGAGACGCCGGCCTGCGCGTAGGCCCAGGAGGTCAGGCCCGAGCAGTCGAAGGAGGAGGGGCCGGTGGCGCCGTAGACGTACGGCTTGCCGATCTGGCTCTGGGCGGCGGAGAAGGCGGCGCCGGCCCGGCCGGAGGCGGAGCTGTCGTGGCCGAGGTCCACCCGCTCGGTGGAGGAGCGGTTGGCGCGCTGCTGCTCGGCGGCGAGGTCCGCCTTCTCCTTGGCGGTCAGGGTGTTGAGGATCTTCTGCGCCTCGGCGAGCTTGCCCTGGACCTCCTTCTTCTTGTTGCCCAGCTCGGTGCGGGTGGCCGCGAGGTCCTTGAGCTTCTCGGTGGCCTCGGCGCGCTGCTGGGCGAGTTCGCGCTGCTTGGCCTGGATCTTCTTCAGGGCCTCGACCTGCTGGCCGCTCAACTGGTCCAGCGTGGACGCCTTGTCGAGGAAGTCGTCCGGGTCGGCGGACAGGAAGAGCTGCACCGAGGGGTCGATGCCGCCGGAGCGGTACTGCGCGGTCGCCAGCGAACCCAGGCCGTCGCGCAGCTTGTTCAGGTCCTCCTGACCCCGCGCGACGTTGTCCTGGATCGTGGATATCTCCTTCTGCAGCTTCTCCTGCTTCTCCTTGGCACCGTTGTACTTCTCGGTGGCCTGCTCCGCCTGCTCGTACAGCTTGTCGACCTTCGCCTTGACCTCGTCCTTGCCGGGCTTCTCGCTCGGCGCGGCGTTGGCGGCGTTCGCGCTGAGGACGACGGCGGCGGCCGCCGCGGTGGTCAGTACGGTGACACGCGTGCGGCTCGGCTGCTTGGGTCGACGATGGGACGCCACAGGGGCGAACTCCTTGCTCCTTCAGCCGCCTGCCGGCACATCGGTGGGCGGGGCCCACCGCCGTCACTCCCTCTGAGTGATCACCAACGGGGGTTGGAGCTAGACCTTAATGACTTCCTCTCGGTTAGATCAAATGTTTGCATGGAAAGGCCTGTTCGTGCGGGTCAGGCGGCCAGGACCGGCCGAGTGCCCGCCTGCCGTTCGGTGCGCAGCCGCTCCAGCATGACGTCCGCGGCGGCGAGGGCCTCGTCCACCGTCCGGGTGCCGGTCATCACGCACAGCGTGTACGAGGTGTCCTCCAGCTCCCGGCTGGAGTGGCCGGTGGGCTGGAGGTCATGGCGGAAACGAGCCTCGGCGAAGCGGGCCAGCAACGCGCGCAGTTCCTTCTCCGCAGGCAGCAACACAGCGACATCCCTCTCTCGGTGGGCGGGCACACGGCCCCGGCCGGACCCCGCGAACGGATCCTCCGGCGCTTCGTGTGCCCCCGAACGATCACCGTATGCATCGAGAGCGGACCCCTGTGCCACTAAGGCAGGTCAAGACCCCCGGCCGCCACCGGGCGCACGCCGTCAGCCGACCCTGATGCCCACGATGCAGGTGTCGTCGTCGGTGTCCGACCTGCTGTACGTGAGCAGCCGGTCCAGCTGCTGGTCCAGGGTCCGCGGGCCCGAACGCGCCGTCTCCAGCAGATGGGACAGGGACTCCTCCACCGAGCGGTCCCGGCGCTCGATCAGCCCGTCGGTGTACATCAGCAGGGTGTCGCCCGCGGCCAGCCGCACCTCGGTCTCCTCGTACTCCGCCTCCGGCAGGGCGCCCAGCAGCAGGCCTTTGAGCCTGGGCAGCGGAGTGGCCTCGCCCGTGCGCACCAGGACCGGCGGCAGATGCCCCGCCCGCGCCCAGCGCAGCGTACGGCGCTCGGCGTCGTACAGACCGCACACGGCGGTCGCGGTGACCGCGCCCGTCAGATGGTGGGCGACGATGTTCAGCCAGGACAGCAGCTGCGCCGGACCCGCCCCGGTGACGGCCAGGCCGCGCAGCGCGTTGCGCAGTACGACCATGCTGGTGGCCGCCTCGATCCCGTGCCCGGCCACATCGCCGACGCACAGCAGCACCAGCCCCGAGGGCAGCACCACCGCGTCGTACCAGTCGCCGCCCACCAGGTGTTCCGTCTCGGCCGGCCGGTAGCGCACCGCCACCTGGAGGCTCGGCACGCGCAACGGCGCCTGGGTGGGCGGCATGATGGCGTGCTGGAGCTGGAGGGTGAGCCGGTTGCGCTCGACGGCCTGCTGCTCGGTGTGGGCGAGCTGGTCGCGGGTGGCCGCGAGGGCCACCTCGGTCCAGTGCTGGGCGGAGATGTCCTGGTAGGCACCGCGCACGCCGAACAGCTGCCCGGCGGTGTCCAGGACCGGTTCGGCGACCACGCGCATGTGCCGGGTGACACCGTCAGGCCGCCGCAGCCGGAAGGCGGCGGACGCCGGCCGGTGCTGGTGCAGCAGCGTGCGCAGGAACCGCCCGATCTGGACGGCGTCGTCCGGGTGGGAGTAGGCGGGCAGGTCCTCCAGCGGCACCGGGGAACTCGTGGGCGGGCGCCCGTAGAGGTCGAACAGCTGGCTGTTCCAGGTGATCTCACTGGTGAGCAGGTTCTCCTCGAAGCCGCCGATCCGGCCGAGCCGCTGGGCGTGCTGGAGCAGACTGGCCAGGCGCGCCGTCTCGTCCTCGATGCGCCAGATGAGCAGCACACTGGAGCCGTGCCGGCTGATGCTGATGTCGGCGACCGCGGACAGCGGCACCTGGTCGACCAGCGCGGTCAGCCGCATCCGGTGCGCACGGAACGGCTCGCCGGTGGCGTAGACCCGCTCCACGCGCTGGAACAGCTCGCCGGCACCGGCGGCCATCGGGTAGGCCTCCAGCAGCAGGGCACCGCCGACGACGGCCCGCGACCTGCCAGCCGGGTCGAGGAAACGGCTGTTGACGTGCTGGATGCGGAAGTCGACGAGCCGCCCGCCGTCGTCGAGGTGCGGCACCAGCACCAGCGCCGGGTCGTGCAGCCCGTCCGCCAGGTCCATCAGCTCGGCCACGTCCGGCACCACCCGCGGTCCCCAACTGGTCCCGGCGGAGGGCACGAAGTCCTCCAGGGTGTGCGCGCACAGTTCGGCGAGCGTCTCGACCTGGCGCACCACCTGCCGCGGCAGCGGCTCCTCGGCCCCGGGCCAGGCGATCTCCAGGACGCCGTGGATCCGGCCGCCCGCACCGGCGGGTACGGCGATCCGGGCGCCGTCGGGGTAGTCGCGCCGCCCGATGGTGGGCAGCCCCGACTCGGCGATGGAGGGCAGCCACTGCCCGTCGGGTTCGGTCAGTCCGCGCCGGGCCACCGTGGCCACGTCGGGCGGGACGTAGCACCAGCGGGCCGCCTCGGCGGGCGTGAACCCCGCGCTGCCGGCCAGGGCGAGCGAACCGTCCGAGCCGGCCGCCCAGATGGCCACCGCGACGGCGCCGAGCGGGCGCAGGGCGTGTTCGAGCAGCGAGTCGGCCATGGCCTGGGCGTCGTGAGCGGCCAGGACCCCGCTCTCGGCGGCGCGCAGCCGTACGGCTGCCGACTCCTCGGCCTGCCCGGACGGGGCCGCGGCCGTGGACAGGAAGGCCTCGGTCACCTCCGCGATCCGGTCCCTGGCCGCCTGGTTGATGACGTCCACCGCGAGTTCCAGCGAGGTCACCTGCGCCTGCTCGGCAAGCTCGGCGAGCTGCCGGCCGGCCTGGGCCGGACCGCAACCGAGCCGCTCGATCAGGATGCCCTTGGCCAGTTCGATCAGCGCCCGGCCCTCGGCCTCGGCCTGCGCGGTGCGCACCTCGTGGCGCAGCCGCTCCACGGTGGCGGCGAGCCTGCCGACCGGGGAGCCGGCGGGCACATCGGCCGCCACGTCGTCCACCGGCGACAGCGGGGCGGGCACTCCGCTCGCCACCTCGGACCGGGTGCCGGGCTCGGCGGATGGCTGGATGTTCACCGTACGGGTACTCCTCGGCCTGCGGACGGACGGTTGCGCGGTGCCGCTGCGGGCCTCATGCGGGCAGCCAGCGCCGGACGCAGGCGATGAGGTCGCGCGTGTCCACCGGTTTCGTCACGTAGTCGCTGGCACCGGAGGCGAGGCTCTTCTCCCGGTCGCCGTGCATCGCCTTCGCCGTCACGGCGATCACCGGCAGGTCGGCGTACTGCGGCATGCGGCGGATCTCGGCGGTGGCGGTGTACCCGTCCATCTCGGGCATCATCACGTCCATCAGGACCAGTTCCACGTCCGGGTTGCTCACCAGCGTCTCGATGCCCTTGCGGCCGTTCTCCGCGTGCAGGACGCGGAAGCCGTGCAGTTCGAGGATGCCGCTGAGCGCGAACAGGTTGCGCGCGTCGTCGTCGACGACCAGCACGGTACGGCCGCGGGTCTGCTCGTCGACCAGGTCCGCCGGGGCGTGCTGCAGCTCCTCGCCGCGGACGAAGGTGAGCACCTCGCCGGGTTCCTCGGCCGACAGGTGGAGGGCGATCCGCTCCCGCAGCTCGTCCAGGCTGGAGAGGTACTCCAGCGAGCCGCCCGGCTCCACCGGCGGGTACTCGGCGCGGTGGGAGCTGTGCACCAGCACGGGGACGCCCGCGAGGGCGGAGTCGCCGTCCAGCGCCGCCAGGAACCGGGCCGACTCCCCGTCCGGGCCGCCCAGTTCCACGACCACGCAGTGGCAGGGCTCGGCGGCGAGGGCGCCGGCCGCCTCCTGGGCGCCGACCGCGGTGATGATGTCGACCGGGACGCCGTCGGCGTGCCCGTGGTCCATGTCGCCGACGACGCTCTCGGCGACCAGGGTCAGCAGGCCGCGCGGGCGTTCCTCCACGACGAGCAGCCTGCGGGCGCGCTGCCGCTTGGTCGCGGCGCGCGGCGCCGACGCCTCCAGTTCCCGCGGGGGCGTGGCGGTCGCCTGCTCCGGCCCGTCCGGTTCGGCGGCGCCGCGCACGCCGTGCAGGTGTTCGTCGAAGTCCGGCCGTGCCACGGGCAGGTAGAGGGTGAAGGTGCTGCCCTTGCCCGGGACGCTGTCGACGGTGACGGCACCACCGAGCAGATGGGCGATCTCGCGGGTGATGGACAGGCCGAGCCCGGTGCCGCCGTACTTGCGGCTGGTGGTGCCGTCCGCCTGCTGGAACGCGCCGAAGATGCTTTCCAGCTGCTGCTCCGGGATGCCGATGCCGGTGTCCTTCACCCGGAAGGCGACCACCGCGCCGCCACGCACCACGTCCTGCGGCACCTCGTCGTCGGCGGCGGGCTCGACGCGCAGCTCCACCCCGCCCTGCTCGGTGAACTTCACCGCGTTGGACAGCAGGTTGCGCAGGATCTGGCGGAGCCGGGAGTCGTCGGTGAGCAGGTCGGCGGGCGCGCCGGCCGACGTGGACACGGTGAACCCGAGGCTCTTCTGGGACGTCATCGGCCGGAAGGTGGCCTCGACGTACTCGATGAGCTGGCGCAGCGAGACCCGCTCCGGCGTCACGTCCATCTTGCCGGCCTCGACCTTGGACAGATCGAGGATGTCGTTGATCAGCTGGAGCAGGTCCGAGCCCGCCGAGTGGATGATCCCCGCGTACTCCACCTGCTTCGGGGTGAGGTTGCGGGAGGGGTTCTGGGCGAGCAACTGGGCGAGGATGAGCAGGCTGTTGAGCGGGGTGCGCAGCTCGTGGCTCATGTTGGCGAGGAACTCGGACTTGTACTTGGAGGCGAGCGACAACTGCTGGGCGCGCGCCTCCAGTTCCTGCCGCGCCTGCTCGATCTGGAGGTTCTTCCCCTCGATGTCGCGGTTCTGCTCGGCGAGCAGCGAGGCCTTCTCCTCCAGTTCCGCGTTGGAGCGCTGCAGCTCCTCCTGCCGGGCCTGCAACTCGGCCGAACGGGCCTGGAGTTCGCTGGTCAGGCGCTGCGACTCCTCCAGGAGTTCATCGGTGCGCGCGTTGGCGACGATCGTGTTGACGTTGACCCCGATGGTGTCCACGAGCTGCTGGAGGAAGTCCCGCTGGACGGCGGTGAACCGGGTGACGGAGGCCAGCTCGATGACGCCGAGCACCTGCTCCTCGAAGAGGATGGGCAGCAGCAGCAGCGCGGTCGGCACGACCTGTCCGAGGCCGGAGGAGATGGTGACGTACCCGGGCGGCAGCTCGTCCACCGCGATGGTGCGGCGGCTGCGCGCGGCCTGGCCGACCAGGGAGCGGCCGAAGGAGATCCGCTCGGGCCGGTCGTCCTCGTCGGGGCGTCCGTACGAGCCGACGAGCCGCAGCTCGGGCCCCGCGGCGCCCTCCTCGGCGAGGTAGAAGGCGCCGTACTGGGCGGACACCTGGGGCACCAGCTCGTCCATGATCAGCTCGGCCACCACGCGCAGGTCCCGGTGGCCCTGCATCAGGCCGGAGATGCGGGCGAGGTTGGTCTTGAGCCAGTCCTGCTCCTGGTTGGCCAGGGTGGTCTCGCGCAGCGACTCCACCATGGAGTTGATGTTGTCCTTGAGGTCGGCGACCTCGCCGGACGCGTCGACGGTGATGGACCGGGTCAGGTCGCCCTCGGCGACGGCGCTGGCCACGTCGGCGATGGCACGGACCTGCCGGGTGAGGTTCCCGGCGAGTTCGTTGACGTTCTCGGTGAGCCGCTTCCAGGTGCCGGACACGCCCTCGACCTCGGCCTGGCCGCCGAGGCGGCCCTCGGTGCCGACCTCGCGGGCCACCCGGGTGACCTCGTCGGCGAACGCCGACAGCTGGTCCACCATCGTGTTGATGGTCGTCTTCAGTTCGAGGATCTCGCCGCGCGCGTCGACGTCGATCTTCTTCGACAGGTCGCCCTTGGCCACCGCCGTGGTCACCAGCGCGATGTTGCGCACCTGGCCGGTGAGGTTGTTGGCCATGGAGTTGACGTTGTCGGTGAGGTCCTTCCAGGTGCCGGCCACGTTGGGCACATGGGCCTGGCCGCCGAGGCGGCCCTCGGTGCCGACCTCGCGGGCGACGCGGGTGACCTCGTCGGCGAACGCCGAGAGGGTGTCGACCATGGTGTTGATGACGTCGGCCAGCGCGGCGACCTCGCCCTTGGCCTCCACGGTGATCTTCTGCGAGAGATCGCCCTTGGCGACGGCGGTGGCGACCTGGGTGATGGACCGCACCTGGCCCGTGAGGTTGGAGGCCATCACGTTGACGTTGTCGGTGAGGTCCTTCCAGGTGCCGGCCACCCCCCGCACCTGTGCCTGGCCGCCGAGGCGGCCCTCGGTGCCGACCTCGCGGGCGACGCGGGTGACCTCGTCGGCGAAGGCGGACAGCTGGTCGACCATCGTGTTGATGGTGCTCTTGAGTTCGAGGATCTCGCCGCGGGCGTCGACGGTGATCTTCTGGGAGAGGTCGCCCTGCGCCACCGCGGTGGCCACCTGGGCGACGTTGCGGACCTGGGCGGTGAGGTTTCCGGCCATGAAGTTGACCGAGTCCGTCAGGTCACGCCAGGTCCCCTTGACGCCCTTGACGTCCGCCTGGCCGCCGAGGCGGCCCTCGGTGCCGACCTCGCGGGCGACGCGGGTGACCTCGTCGGCGAAGGCGGACAGCTGGTCGACCATCGTGTTGATGGTGCTCTTGAGTTCGAGGATCTCGCCGCGGGCGTCGACGGTGATCTTCTGGGAGAGGTCGCCCTGCGCCACCGCCGTCGTCACCTGGGCGACGTTGCGGACCTGGGCGGTGAGGTTTCCGGCCATGAAGTTGACCGAATCCGTCAGGTCGCGCCAGACCCCCGCGACGCCCGGCACCTGTGCCTGGCCGCCGAGGCGGCCCTCGGTGCCGACCTCGCGGGCGACGCGGGTGACCTCGTCGGCGAAGGCGGACAGCTGGTCGACCATCGTGTTGACGGTCTCCTTCAGCTGGAGGATCTCACCGCGCGCGGGTACGTCGATCTTCTGCGACAGATCGCCCTTGGCCACCGCGGTGGCCACCTGGGCGATGTCACGGACCTGCGTGGTGAGGTTCCCCGCCATGGCGTTGACCGAGTCGGTCAGCACGGCCCAGGTGCCCGAGACCCCCGGCACCTGCGCCTGCCCGCCGAGCGTGCCCTCGGTGCCCACCTCGCGCGCCACCCGGGTGACCTCGGAGGTGAACACGGACAACTGGTCGACCATGCCGTTGAAGACGGTGGCGATGTCGCCCATCAGCCCCGGGGAGTCGTCCGGCAGCCGGGTGCCGAAGTCCCCGTCCCGGACCGCGGTCAGCCCCGCGAGCAGTCTTCTCAGTTCCTCGTCGCCGGGGACCGCGTCGGTCGTCCCGGTCACCTTGCCGGCCATGCGCACCCTCATTCCGCTCCCCAAGGAACCCCATGGAGGGGCCCGGAACCAGCGCCGGGCACGCGGCCTGACCCGACGATTGGTGTGCATTTCCCCAGTTCAGGGATTTACCCGACGAGGAAATACGCCGCAGGTTAACCCAGTTGCGCGGACTCGCACAAAGCGATGGACCGGCCACCGGCACCCGCCGGACCGGGCGCCGGCCGGGGCCCGCACGGCCGGACGCACCGCACCGTCCGCCGGCCGGGGCACCGGAGCGGCCCGACGACGCTCACGGCCCGTTCCGTATTGTGGCGCCCGGCACTGCCGGACGACCGAGGGAGGGGCGCGTGCCGCTGCAGAAGGACGACCCGAGGTCCATCGGCGGCTACCGGCTGCTCGACCGGCTCGGGGCCGGCGGCATGGGCATGGTCTACCGGGGCCGAGCGCGTTCCGGGCGCGAGGTCGCCGTCAAGGTCGTACACGCCCGGTACGCCCAGGACCCCGTCTTCCGCGCCCGGTTCCGGCAGGAGATCGAGGCCGCCCGCCGGGTGAGCGGCGCCTTCACCGCCGCCGTGGTGGACGCCGACCCGGAGGCGGAGTCGCCCTGGATGGCCACCCAGTACGTCCCCGGCCGTTCGCTCGCCGCGCGCATCCGCGACCGGGGCCCGCTGCGCCCCGCCGAATTACGGCCGCTGGCGCTCGGCCTGGTGGAGGCGCTGCGGGACATCCACCGGGCCGGGGTGGTGCACCGCGACCTGAAGCCGGCCAACGTGCTCATGGCCGAGGACGGGCCCCGCGTCATCGACTTCGGCATCTCCCGGGCGGCCGAGAACCACCACACCCTCACCGAGACCGGGCAGGTGATCGGCACCCCGCCCTTCATGTCCCCGGAACAGTTCACCGACGCCCGGACGGTCGGACCGGCCTCGGACGTCTTCTCGCTCGGCGCGCTGCTCGTGTACTGCGTCACCGGGCGCGGCCCGTTCGACGCCGACAGCCCCTATCTGACCGGCTACCGGGTGGTCCACGACGAGCCGGTCCTCGACGGGGTGACCGGACCGGTGCGGGCGGTGCTGGAGCGCTGCCTGGCCAAGGAGCCCGCCGACCGGCCCGGCCCGGACGAACTGGCACGGGAGTTCGCCGACGCCCTGCCCGAGCCGTCGCCGGACGAACCGGAGACGATGACGCTGCGGCTGCCCTCCGCGCCGTCCGGCGAACCGGCCGCCGCCGGCGCCCCGACCGTCGTCGGCCGCCCCCGCAGGCGCGGACCGTGGGTGGTGGCCGTCTGCGGCGCGCTGGCCGCGGCCCTGGCCGGCTACCTCCTCCTCGGTCCGCTCGGCGATGACGGCACGGCACGGGCGAACCCGGCCCCCACCGGGCGGTGGGCCCCGCTCCCGGCCGGTTGGAAGCCCTGGCAGACGACCGCCTCCGCGGTCGCCGAGAAGGGCGTGAAGCAGGCGCCGGGCTACGAGGGGAACCGGGCACCGGCCTGCGTACCGGACGGCGGCGCCCTCTACTGCGCGGGCAGCGCACTCCTGCCGGAACGGATCGACGCCACCACCGGGCGCACCCTGTGGCGCTCCGGCGTCGCGCCCGCCGGGATCCCGGCCGACCGCTACGTCACCGACGTCCTCGGCACGTACGACGGCGAGGTGCTCGTGGAACTGACCGTCACCGGCGAGGGCGGCACCGGCCGGACGCAGTCACTCCTCGCGCTCGACGCGGCGACCGGCACGAGGCGCTGGTCCCACCCGGTGCGCGTCGACAGCCTGGGCTCGGTCTACGCGGCCGGGGTGACGCTGACGCAGGAGGGCGACGGCAGCGCGGTGACCGTCCGCTCCGCGCGCGACGGAACGGTGCGCCGGACGATCCCCGTGCCCGCCGGGTACGGCTGCACCCCGCTCGCCGCCGACGACCGCCCGTACGTGGAGTGCGTCACCGAGGCCGAAGGCGTGCACACCACGAAGTTCCTCGTCGTCGATCCCGCCGACGGTTCCGTGCGCACCCTGACGTCCCCCGCCCGGCAGGGGAGCTTCGTCGGCGTCCGGGACGGGCGACTGGTCTTCGTGGAAGCGGACGACCGCCCGGTGGCCAACGGTCCCGACCTGATCCACACCCGGATCGTGCGCGTCGACCCGCGCACCGGCGAGCGCGCGCTCACGCCGCTTCCCGAGCGGTACCGGGGCGGGCTGCCCGCCCTGGCCCAGGGCACCCTGTACTTCGCCACCTCCAGCGGTCTGGTGACGGCCGTCTCGCCGGTGACGGGAGCCCGGCTGTGGGAGAGCCATACGAGTCTGGAGACACCGGGGCAGGTGTCGGTGGACCCGAGCGGACGGACCGTGTACCTGGCCGGCGGCAGTGGCCGGGTGGCCGCCCTGGACGCGAAGCGCGGCACCCTGCTGTGGGAGTCCTCGGCCCGCGCGGAGGTGCTGGACAACGGCCTGCTGCCCACCGTGTGGTTCAACAAGGGCGCCCTGGTCCTGGCGACCTCCGACGGCACCCTCTTCACCCTGGACCCGGCGCACCCGGGACGCAGACCCGTCCCGGCGTGACCGCGCCCCCCTCGCCCGGGACCGGCGGGCCCTTCGCCGTCCCGTGCCGAAGCGTCGCCCGTGCGAGGGGAGTTGGAGCTTCCCCAGGGTATTGAACGATGATTCAATCCTTGCCGTGCCGGGGCGGCCCTCGGCACGGCAGCCCCGCGAGGATACGGAGGACCGCGGTGAACCTGACGTGGATGCTGGAGGGGTCGGCCCGCAGTTGCGGCGGGAAGCCGGCCCTCGTCTCCGATCTGGGGTCGATGACGTACGCCGAGCTGCTCGCCGCCTCGAAGCGGGCCGCCGCCGTGCTGCGGGAGCGCGGGGTGCGGCCGGGGGACCGCGTCGGGGTGATGACGTACAACACCCCCGCCTTCGCGGTGGCGGCGTTCGGGATCTGGCGGGCCGGGGCGGCACTGGTGCCGGTCAACCACAAGCTGACCGCGCCCGAACTGACGTACCTGGCGGGGCATGCGAAGCTGCGGGTCGCCGTCGTCGCGGAGGAACTCGCCGGGCGTATGCGCGAAGGCGCCCCCGAGGCCGATGTGCTCACCACGGACGACACCGGCGGCGGGGAGTTCGACCGGCTGGTCGCCGGGGCGCCCGAATGGGAGGGCGTGCAGGTCGGGCCCGAGGCCGTCGCACAGGTGTTGTACACCTCCGGGACGACCGGCGCGCCCAAGGGCTGTCTGCACTCGCACCGCGGGCTGTCCGCCGTGCCCGCGTACACCACGGCCGCCGCGGGGCTGCGCCGCGAGGACCGGTTCCTGCTGGCCATGCCGATCTGGCACGCCTCGCCCCTGAACAACTGGTTCCTGTCGATGATCTACCTGGGCGGCACCGTCGTCCTGCTGAAGGAGTACCAGCCCCTCGCCTTCCTGGAGGCCGTGCGCAGACACCGGGTCACGGCCTTCTTCGGCGCCCCCATCGCCTACCTCGCCCCGCTGCGGGCCCTCCCCGAGGCGGGCGTCGACCTGTCCGGCTTCGGTCTGCCGAACGTGCGGCTGTGGGCCTACGGCGGGGCACCGCTGGGCGCCGAGACGGTGCGGACACTGGAGGCGGTGTACGGCCGAGACCGCTTCTGCCAGGTGTACGGGATGAGCGAGATGGGGCCGGTGGGTTCCGTGCTCCACCCGCACGAGCAGCTCGCCAAGGCCGGGTCGATCGGGGCGGGCGGCATGCCGGGCGTGGACATCCGCGTGGTCAGGGAGGACGGCCTGGACGCCGGGGCCGGCGAGACGGGGGAGCTGTGGCTGCGGTCGGGGACCCGGATGCTGGGGTACCTCGACGATCCGGAGGCGACCGAGCGCGCCTTCGAGGGCGACTGGTACCGGTCCGGGGATCTCGCGCGGGTGGACGAGGACGGCTATCTGTTCATCGTCGGCCGGATCAAGGACGTCGTCGTCACCGGCGGGGAGAACGTCTACTCGCCCGAGGTGGAGGAGGCGATCCTGCAGCACCCGGCGATCCGGGACGCCGCCGTCGTCGGGCGGCCGCACCCGGACTGGGGCGAGACCGTCGTCGCCGTGGTGGAGGCCGACGCGGCGGTGACGCTGGAGGAGATGCGCGCGTTCCTCTCCACGAGACTGGCGAAGTACAAGATCCCCCGGGAGCTGGTGGTGGTCCCCTCGCTGCCGCGCACGCCCTCCGGGAAGGTGCAGAAGCACGTCCTGCGCGAACAGGTGGCCACCGGCCCGTGACACGCCGGACGCCATGGGCCGGCCGACCGCCCGGCCGGCCCTCGCGCGTCAGTCCGCTTGCTTGCCGGCCCTGACGATCGTCCCTTGCGCCACGGCGACGAGCTGCTCCTCGCCCTGCTCCGAGACGACGTGGACCGAGCACTGGCACACGGCCTGCCGCCGCGTGGTGACGGTCGCCTCGGCGCGGGCGACGACCTGGACGCCCACCGCGGGCCGGACGTAGTTGATCTTGTATTCGGCGGTGAGCGCGTCGCCGCCGAGCGCGAGTCCGCCGGCGAAGGTCAGCGCGTTGTCGGCCAGGTAGCTGAGCACCCCTCCGTGCACGAAGCCGTGCTGCTGCTGGATCTCGGGCCGGTTGACGATGCGGATCTCGGCCGAGCCGGGCCCCACCGAGGTGAGCTCGGCGCCCAGGAACATGCTGAAGGGCTGGGCCTTGAAGATGCTGTGCGCGAAATCGGCGAGATCCGTGGTCATGAGTGCCGTCCTGTGGCTCGGGGGGTGGTGGGGGCGGTCGCGTCCGGGCCGGTCAGCCGCTCGTCGATGGTCCGCTGGAACATCGCGAGCAGGCCCTCCGCCAGTCCCAGCACATGGTGGTCGCTGCCTCCGTGCGGCAGGGTCCGCTGCACGTTCTCGGCGATGGCGAAGTCCTCCTGGTCGAAGACCGTGTCATTGGTGAACCGGAAGCGCTTGGCCAGCGCGCTCTGCCCCGCCGACCCGGTGAAGTCGGCGTCACGGTAGAGCATTTCATGGGTCCATATCGTGCGGTCCGGGGCCAGGGGCCAGAAGGTGTTGATGGACACGTAGTCGGGATGCAGGATGAAGAAGGTGTTGGGGAAGAGCGTGTAGTACACCGAGGCGTAGTCCAGGATGCGCCACTCCTCCTCCGGTTTCAGGGCCGTCTCGCCGATGTTGGTGCGCGCCGCGGACAGCCGGATGTGCGGCCCGTCCTCGTCGTGCGCGATCACCCCCTTCTTGAAGGCGAAGGCGAGCGTGTCCCGGTGCAGATACGGGACGTGATAGCCCTCGAGATACGTCTTGATCAGCAGCTTCCAGTTGGCCTCCTTGACCACCTTCGTCTTCTTGTACTGAACGAGCGAGGCCACGTCGAAGTTCACCAGGTCCTCGTGGAACGTCCCGAGGAAACCGGGGATGTCGAGCGTCTCCCCGGGCGTGCGGCCGACCCAGATCAGTCCGCCGGACTCCGCGGCCGGCAGCTCCACCAGCCCGTAGTCGCAGGTCTTGACGCCGGGGAAGTCATGGGCCCGGGTGATGCCCTTCAGAGCGCCGTCGAGCCCGTAGACCCAGCCGTGGAAGGGGCAGACGAAGTTCTTCACCGTGCCCGCCGGCTGGTCGGCGAGGCGGGCTCCGCGGTGGCGGCACTGGTTGTAGAAGGCGCGGACCCGGCCGTCCTCGCCCCGGACGACGACGTAGGGGAACCGGTCCCAGTCGCTGGTGAGGTAGGACCCGGGCTCAGCGAGCGCCGAGGCGTGCCCGGCGACCAGCGGGTAGTGGGAGAAGGCCGAGGCGATCTCCCGCTCCAGGAGCGCCTCGTCGGTGTACTTGGTGACCGGGATGGTGACGACCTCGTCGAGCATCTTCTCGTCACGGCGCGTCTCGCGCAGCGCGAGAAGACGCTTGATCATCGCCACTTGTTCGCTGTGCCGCATAAGGCCCCCGTCGCAGATCAAGGTCTGAATACTCGTTCAATTCATGGTACGGAGGGTACGGGGGCGAGGCAACGAAAGTCCGACGACGGACCGTCAGGAAGGCGTGCGGCCGAGGGCGCGCAGGCAGAAGTCGCGGATCTCCGCGACCAGTTGCTCGTCCGGCACCTCCGCCTTCTGCGAGACCTCCGGCGAGAGCCTGCCGACCAGCGCCTCGGAGATGGCGCCGATGGCGGCACTGGCCGCGATCGCCGCGTTCTGCCGGGCGAACAGCCCGGCCGCGACACCGTCCCGGATGACGCCTTCGCACAGCTGGGCGTACTCCCGCCGGTACACCAGGCGCTCCCGCTCCACCACCGGCGAGACCGGTTCGAAGAGCAGGGACCACGCCAGCCGCCGCCCGCGCAGGGCACGCCGTGTGAAGGTGTCGGCGAACGCCTTGAGACGGGCCTCGGGATCCGCGGGCGCGGCGTCCACCGCACCGCGCACGGCGGCCAGTTCCCGCCCCGCGGCACGCCGGAAGACCTGCGCGAGCAGCTCGTCCCTGCTGCCGAAGTACGAGTAGAGCGAGCCCGCGCTCACGCCGCACGCCTCAGCCACCGCGGCCACCTTCGCCCCGGCGAAACCCTTGCGGGCCACCAGCGCGTGCGCGGCGTGCACGAAAGCCTCCTCCTTCGTCCGGGCGTGCCGCTTCGTACGTTCCGTGCGCCGATACACCATGGCGGGAGCTGGGCCTTCCGTGTTGTTGCCGGGAGCAACAGTGAACCAGGAACCACCCGGGGGGCGCGGTGCGGCCCGGTGGCGGACGGCACCCGCGACTGCGGCAGCGGCCCGTCGGGCCGGGCGGGGACCTCCCGCGCCGCCGCTCCGTCTCCTACGCTCGTGCGTCGGACACGCCCTGGATCCGCTCCACGGCGCCTGCGGCCCGAAAGGAACACATCCGTGCGCACGTACGACAACCCCGTGATCGGCGGGTTCCATCCGGATCCCAGCGTGTGCCGGGTCGGTGACGACTACTACCTGGTGTGCTCCAGCTTCGAGTACTTCCCGGGACTGCCGCTCTTCCACAGCAAGGACCTCGTGCACTGGGAGCAGATCGGCAACGTGCTCGACCGGCCCGGCCAACTGCCGCTGCCCCTCCCGGGTTCCAAGGCGTCCGGCGGCCTCTACGCCCCCACGATCCGTCACCACGACGGCCGTTACTGGGTCGTCTGCACCAATATCGACGGCGGCGGCAACTTCGTCGTCTCCGCCGAGCGGCCCGAGGGGCCGTGGAGCGACCCGGTGTGGATCGACCTGCCCGGGATCGATCCGGATCTGGCGTGGGAGGAGGACGGCACCTGCTGGTGCGCCTTCTCCGGGCCCGGAGGCGGCATCCACCTGGCCAGGATCGACCCGGTCGGGGGAGCGGTGCTGGAGGGGCCCGTCGCCACGTGGTCGGGCAGCGGCCTCAAGTTCCCCGAGGCGCCGCACCTCTACCGCATCGGCGACTGGTGGTACCTGCTGATAGCGGAAGGCGGCACCGAGCGCGGCCACAGCGTGTCCATCGCCCGCGGCCGCTCACCGCGCGGCCCCTGGGAAGGCGCACCCGCCAACCCCCTGCTGTCCCACAGCGGCACCGCCCGCTCCATCCAGAACACCGGCCACGCCGACCTGGTGCAGGCCCCGGACGGGAGTTGGTGGATGCTGCTGCTCGGCGTCCGGCCCCGCGGCTTCACGCCCGACGTGCACGTGCTCGGCCGCGAGACGTACCTCACCCCCGTGGAGTGGGGCGAGGACGGCTGGCCCGTCGTCGCCCCCGTTCCGGAGCGCCATCGCGCCCCGGGGGGCGCCTGGCACCCCGTGCCGGCCCCGCCCGCCCGCGACGACTTCGACGGGCCGGCTCTCGCCCCGCACTGGATCTCGCCGTTCTGCCGCCCCGAGGGCTCCTGGTCGCTCACCGAACGCCCCGGGCGGCTGGTCCTCAGGGCCACCGGCGCCACCCTCGACCGCCCCGGGTACACCTTCGTCGGGCGCCGCCAGCAGCACCACGACTGCCACGTCACCGCCGTCGTCGATCCGGGCACCGGACGCGGCGGTCTCGGCGTGCGCCTGGACGAGGCCCACCACTACGAACTGGAGGCCGGCGACGGTGAGGTCCGCGTCGTCGCCCGGATCGGTCCGCTGCGCCAGACCGTGGCCGCCCGACCGGTCCCGTCCGGGCCGCTGACCCTCACCCTCTCGATCCGTACGTCGCGCCTGGTGCCCGCCTCGCCGGAACTCACCGACGGCGGGACGACCGGCCCCGACACCATCGCCTTCCGGCTCGGCGGACAGGACGCCCGGCCGCTCGCGGAGCTGGACGGACGCTACCTGTCCACCGAGGTCGCCGGCGGCTTCACCGGCCGCGTCATCGGCATGTACGCGACCGAGGGCGCCGTCGCCTTCGACTGGTTCGAGTACGTACCGGACCCGGCACCCTCCGCGTGACGTTCGGCGTCCTGCCGTGCGCGGCGGGCCCGGCGAGACTCCACCGGGCCCGCCGGCCGGGTCAGCGTTGCAGGGTGAGGAGCCCCGGCCGCCACGGCAGCTGGTCGTAACTCCCGCTTGCCGAGGGCGACTTGCCCTGGTAGAGGAACCGCAGGTTGCAGGGGTCGACGGTCATGGTCTGGTCGGGGTTGTCCCGGACCAGGTCACCGTGGCTGATGTCGTTCGTCCAGGTGGCACCGCTGTTGGCCTTGCCCGCGAACGGGTTGCTCTCGCTGCCGGCCTGCGGGGTCCACGAACCGCCGAGGCTGGAGGACGTGAACGAGCGGAAGTAGCGCCCGTTCGCGCCGATCGCCTCGACGATCATGAGGTACTGGTCCTGGCCCTGCACCTTGTAGACCTGCGGCGCTTCGAACAGGTTGTTCGTCGAGTCGCTCATGACCGTGGTGTACGACGAGCCGAAGTTGCCCGGGAAGTTCCCGATCGGCATGCTCGCCCGGTAGATCTTGCCGTTGTCACCGGCGAAGAACAGGTACATGTTCTGGCCGTCGCCGATCAGGGTCTGGTCGATCGGGCCGGTGCCGGAGCCGGAGATGCTGCCGGTGAACAGCGGTTGCGGAGAGGACCAGCCATTGGGGTTGGTGGGGTCGCTCGACGTCCGGTACATGAAGGGCGACGGGCCCCACTGGTACGCCAGCACCCAGATGTTCTTGGGAGCGAAGTAGAACAGCGTGGGCGCCACCGCGGCCTGGCTCATTCCGGTCTGCGCGGCCGATGCCATGCCCGACCAGTCGCCGAAGGGGCTGAACGCCATCGAACCGTACGACGATCCCGACACGTTCGACGCGTAGACCAGGTGCTTGCCGTTGTACACGACGTCGGTGAAGTCCTTCAGGGCCACCCACCCGTTCGCCGGCTGCGCCAGGGTGCCCGTGGACGACCACCGGTACGTCGAGGGAAGGGAGCACGTGCCGCCCGTCGGCGGGGCCGACGATCCGGACGGGCCGGTCCACTTCTGGTTGCTGCCGCCGTTGCACGTCCAGATCTCGACCGCCGTGCCGTTGGCCGTACCGGAGCCGGTGACGTCCAGGCACAGTCCGGACTCCACGCCGACGATCGTGCCGTCGGAGTTCACCCGCCACTGCTGGTTCGCACCGCCGGAACAGGACCAGATCTGCACCCGGGTGCCGGCCGTGGTGGCGTGGCCCGGAACGTCGAGGCACTTGTCGCCGTACACGGTCAGCTGGTTGCCGTCGGTCAGGGTCCACTGCTGGTTCGCCTGCCCCTGGCAGTCGTAGATCTGCAGATAAGTGCCGTTGTCCTGGGAGGCGTTCGGCACATCGAGACACCTGCCGGAACCGACACCGCGCACGGCGCCGGTGGTGGCCGCCTGAGCCGGGACGGCGACGAGCACGGCCGCCAGCAGGGCGAGGGCGGCGACCGCGGTGGCGAGCACCGCGGACCGGTGCCTGTGGTGCGGTAGTCCTCTGCGCATGGGACCTCCTGGTCCTTGAACGAGCGGTTCCGTCCGGCCTCCTCGGAGGCGCCTGATTGATGCGTTCATGACATAGAAGGAGCCGGTGCGTCGGGCAACTGGATGATAGGGAACCGGTGGGTGGCGTCAATACCTCTCGCATGATTCGAGAGTCGCGGCAAAACATTCGCCGCCCTTTGCGGCTCGACATGACGACGCTTCGGCGTGAAACCGACCTCCACTCAGGCAGCCTCCCGGATATCGCGGAGGCGCTCGTGGGGTATCGAAATGTTTCGAGGCCCTGTCTCGGGAGAGCGGCCGTAAGTTTCGGGAATCTTTCGAAAACAAGTCATTGACTGTCGCTCGGCGTCAAGCCCATACTCTCGTGCAATCGCAACCCCCCGTAACGGAACCGACTTCGTACGGTCACACCCATACACCCCGTACGTTCACATGAGCGTGCCCGGCGCCGGAGGCCGGGCCGCCTGTCGCCGCGGCCGACCGCCGTCTGAACCCGGACCGGCGGGGCGTACGAGACCCACTTCGAACCTCAGCAGACCGTCATGTTGCGCGAACTACTTGCACTCGTGTGTCTATGACGCCAGATCAGGGAGCTTTCAGGATGTCGAGGAAGACACGCGGCGCGACGGCTGTCGCGATCGGCTTGGGTGTCGTGCTCGCGGCCACCGGCTGCGCCGGCGGCGGCGACACCGGCGACGGCGGTGCCTCGTCCAACGGCAAGGTCACGCTCACCCTCTGGGAGAACGCGCAGCCCGGCCCGGGCGAGGAGTACTGGAAGGCCGCCGTGAAGGAGTACCACCGGCTGCACCCGAACGTGACGGTCAGGATCCAGGCGGTCCAGAACGAGGACTTCGACGGCAAGCTGCAGACCGCGCTCAACTCGAACTCCGCGCCGGACATCTTCCTGCAGCGCGGTGGCGGCAAGATGCAGGCGATGGTCGACGCCGGCCAGATCCAGCCGCTGAACCTCACCGCCGGCGACAAGGCGAACGCGGGCGAGGCATCCGTCGCGGGCTATTCGATCGACGGCAAGGTCTACGCGATGCCGGTCGACACGCAGCCCGAGGGCATCTACTACAGCAAGGACCTGTTCAAGAAGGCCGGCATCACCGCGCCGCCGACGACCATGGACGAGCTGGCGGCCGATGTCGCGAAGCTGAAGGCGGCCGGCGTCGCACCGATCGCGGTCGGGGCCAAGGACGCCTGGCCGGCCGCGCACTGGTACTACAACCTCGCCCTGCGCGAGTGCGGCCAGGACACCATGACGAAGGCCGGCAAGGAACTGAAGTTCACCGATCCGTGCTGGACCAAGGCCGGCGACGATCTGGCCTCCTTCCTGAAGACCGACCCCTTCCAGAAGGGCTTCCTGACCACCTCGTCCCAGCAGGGCGCCGGGTCGTCGGCGGGCATGGTCGCCAACCACAAGGCGGCCATGGAGCTCATGGGCAACTGGCAGCCCGGCGTGTACTCCACGCTGACCCCGAACAAGAAGCAGCTCCCCGACCTGGGCTGGTTCCCCTTCCCCAAGGTGAACGGCGGGCAGGGTGACCCGAGCGCCATCATGGGCGGCCTCGACGGGTTCTCCCTGTCCAAGAACGCACCGAAGGAAGCCTTCGGCTTCCTCGAGTTCCTGGTGACCAAGGACCAGCAACAGGCCTACGCCAAGGCGTTCTTCACGATCCCGGTGAACAAGGACGCCCAGAAGGTCGTCACCGAGCCCTACAACGTCTCGGCGCTGGATGCCTTCAACAAGGCCCCCTACTCGATGATGTTCCTGGACACCATGTACGGCCAGAACGTCGGCAACGCCATGAACACCGCCGTAGTGAACCTGATGGCCGGCAAGGGCAGTGCCGCCGACATCGCCAGGGACACCGACGCCGCTGCCGCGAAGGGCTGAGGAAACCGACGATGCGCAACACCCTGGGTGCTGACGCGGCCTTGGGCCGCCGGTCGCAGGGCACGCCCGGAGGCGGGGACGCGGCCGGGCCCGCCTCCCCGCCCTCGCCGCGAGCGGCCACGCGCCGCCGCGGCCGTGCCCGGGCGCGACTGGAGATCGCGGTCCTGTCCGGTCCGGCGATCATCATGTTCCTGACGTTCGTGATCTTTCCGGTGGTGCTGGCGGCGTTCTACGGCTTCTACCGGTGGAAAGGCTACGGGGCGCCGACCGACTGGGTCGGTCTCGGCAACTACAAACTGATCCTCACCGACCCCGCGTTCCGGCAAGTCGTATGGCACACCTTCCTCATCCTGGTGCTCTCCCTGGTCATCCAGGGCCCGCTGGCCATCTTCCTGGCGCTCCTGCTCAACCGGAAGATCCGCGGCCGTTCGGTCATCCGCGTCATGGTCTTCGTGCCCTACGTCGTCTCCGAGGTCGTCGTCGGCACCGGCTGGAGTCTGATGCTCCAGACGAACGGCGCCATCAACGACCTCCTGCAGCACATCGGGCTGGGCTCCCTGCGGGCCGACTGGCTCTCCGACCCCAAGCTGGCCATCTGGACGCTGATGGGCATCATCTCGTGGAAGTACATCGGCTTCGCGGTGATCCTCATGCTCGCGGGCCTGCAGTCGATCCCCGACGAACTCTCCGAGGCCGCCCAGATCGACGGCGCCTCCTACTGGCAGATCCAGCGCCGCATCACCCTGCCGCTGCTGGGGCCGACGGTCCGCATCTGGGCCTTCCTGTCGATCATCGGATCGCTGCAGCTGTTCGACCTCGTCTACATCATCTGGGGCCCGTACATCTCCGCCACCGCCGGCACCTCCACCATGGCGATCTACATGGTCGCCCAGGGCCGCAACGCGGGCAACTACGGCTACGGCAGCGCCATCGCGGTCGTGATGTTCCTCATCTCGCTCGTCGTCGCACTGGTCTACCAGCGCTTCGTCCTGCGCCGGGACCTCCAGGGCGCCGTCACCGAAGGAGCCGCCTGATGAGCGCGACCACCGCCGACTGGCTGACCTCCGGCACGGACCCGAAGACGCCCGGCGGCCGGCGCGCCAGGCGCGACAGGCCGCAGAAGTGGGGGAGCCCCTTCACCTACTTCGTCGCCCTGCTCTTCATCGGGGTCTGCGTCGCACCGGTGCTCTACATCGTGCTCGGCGGGTTCCGCACCAACTCGCACCTCACCACCCACCCGGCCGCCCTGCCGGACCCCTGGGTCCTCGGCAACTACGAAGACGTGCTGACGTCGAGGAGGTTCTGGGGCGAATTCGCCAACTCCGTCATCGTCGCGCTCGTGAGCACCGTCGGCATCGTCGCCTTCGGGCTGATGGTGAGCTTCGTGATCGCGCGTTACGACTTCAAGCTCAAGGGCGCGATGTACTCCCTGTTCGCCGCCGGCCTGATGTTCCCGATGGTCATCGCGATCACTCCGCTGTACATCATCGTCAAGAACATCGGCCTCGTGGACAACCTGTTCGGCGTCATCGTCCCGCAGATCGCGTTCGGCCTGCCGACGACCGTCATCATCCTGGTGCCGTTCCTCAAAGCCATTCCGAAGGAGATCGAGGAGGCCGCCGCGATCGACGGCACGAGCCGACTCGGATTCTTCTACCGCATGGTGATCCCGCTGTCGCTGCCCGGCGTGGTGACGGTCGGCATCCTCGCCTTCATCGGCAGCTGGAACAACTACGTTCTGCCCCTGTACGTCCTCAACTCGGACGCGAACTACACCCTGCCGCTCGGCGTCCAGGCGTTCTCCTCGCAGTACTCCTCGGACACCGCGAAGGTCCTCGCGTTCACCTCGCTCGCCATGCTGCCCGCGCTGGTCTTCTTCTCCGTCTTCGAGAAGCGGATCGTCGGCGGCCTCACCGGTGCCGTGAAGGGCTGAACCGCCCCCGGGAGCCGCACCGGACCGTCTCACGCCTGCCCCCGCCGGCCCCGGCAGGGGCAGGCCGCCGACCGACGGCGGCACCCATCGACCGGCACTCCCGCACGACCCCAGCGAAAGGACCCCGCGTTGCCCCGCGCCCACATCGAGCTCGACCGGCAGGCCGTCGTCGCCCCCGTCGGACGCCGCACCTTCGGCGCGTTCGTCGAACACCTCGGCCGCTGCGTGTACACCGGTCTCTACGAGCCGGACCACCCGACCGCGAACGACGAGGGGTTCCGCATGGACGTCGTCGAACTGGTCAGGGAGCTCGGCACCACGACCGTCCGCTACCCGGGGGGCAACTTCGTCTCCGGTTTCCGCTGGGAGGACTCGATCGGGCCGCGCGAGAAGCGACCGGTGCGCCGCGACCTGTCCTGGCACTCGCTGGAGTCGAACCAGGTCGGTCTCGACGAGTTTGCCAGGTGGCTCAAGCTCACCGGTTCCGAGCTGATGCTGAGCGTCAACGTCGCCACGCGCGGCATCCTGCCGGCTCTGGACCTCCTGGAGTACGCCAACCACCCGTCCGGCACGGCGCTGTCCGACCTGCGCATCGCCAACGGCACGCCGGACCCGCACGACGTGCGCATGTGGTGCCTCGGCAACGAGATGGACGGGCCGTGGCAGACCGGTTTCATGACGGCGGACGACTACGGCAAGATCGCCGCCCGCACCGCGGCCGCGATGAAGATGGCCGACAAGGACCTCGAACTCGTCGTCTGCGGCTCCTCCGGGTCCGGCATGCCGACGTTCGGCGACTGGGAGCGCACGGTCCTCGAACACGCCTACGACCATGTCGACTACGTCTCCTGCCACGCGTACTACCAGGAGCACGACGGCGACCTCGGCTCCTTCCTCGCCTCCGCGATCGACATGGACTACTTCATCGACACCGTCGTCGCGACCGCCGACCACGTGGGGTACAAGAAACGCTCGAACAAGAAGATCAACATCTCCTTCGACGAGTGGAACGTCTGGTACCTCAAGGAACACCAGGAGTCGGGGGAGGTCAACGACGAGTGGCGGCACGCCCCTCGGCAACTGGAGGACAAGTACACGGTGGCCGATGCCGTCGTCGTCGGCAATCTGCTGATGACGCTCCTCAGGCGCAGCGACCGCGTCACCTCGGCATCGCTCGCGCAACTCGTCAACGTGATCGCGCCGATCATGACCGAACCCGGCGGTCCGGCCTGGCGGCAGACGACCTTCCACCCGTTCTCGATCACGAGCCGGCTCGCCTCGGGGGAGGTGATCCGCCCCGTGATCGAGGCGCCGACGTACGCGACGGCGCGCCACGGCGAGGCATCCGTCATCGACGCCGTCGCGACCGCCGACGAGGACCGGGCCGCGGTGTTCCTCGTCAACCGCGACCTGAGGGAGGCCGCACAGGTGACGATCGACGTGCGCGGCCTCGGTTCGTCGCGTGTCGCGGAGGCGGTCACGCTCGCCGACTCCGACGTCTACGCGAAGAACACGCTCGCCGAGCAGAACCGGGTGACCCCGTCCGCGAACCCGAGCGCGACACTCGCCGACGGCGTGCTGACCATCGAGCTGCCACCGGTCTCGTGGACCGCGATCGCCCTGCGCTGAGCGACGACACCTGACCGGACGGGGTGGTGGTCTCCACCCGCCCGGGCACCCGGCGAACTCCCGGCGTCCCTCAAGGACCCTCGGCCCGGGCCCGACGACGCGCGAGATGGACGATGACGTCGGCGGTGATCCCGACTGACTCGGGCAGCACCTCCGTGATCGCGTCGTACACCTGCTGCCGCCTCGCAGGGGGCAGTTGGAGGTACGCCGAGACGGTCGACAGGTAGCCGACGAAGTCAGGAGCGCTCATCGTCAGGCGCCGCCTGACGACGGCCTGCCGAACGTCGACGAAGAACGGAGACCGTTGCAGCTCGGTGCCCGGCCACTGCATCTCCTCGTCCGGAGCCGTTCCGTCGGGAGAGGGAAACTCGTCGCTTTCCAGAAACGGCGCCCGTGCCGCGCGCACAGACTCCTCGACCGCCGGGTCGGCCAGTCGCACCGGGCCGCCGAACGAGGCGAACACACCCCCGGGTTCCAGGAGCGCGGCCACTCTTGACCACCGATCCTCCGGGCGCGTCCAATGCAGCGCCGCCGCCGCGTAGACCAGTCCGTGCGTTTCAGCCGACCTTAGGTCCTCCAACGCGGCCCGCACGGTCGTCACATTCGCCGGCACCGCCTTGTTCAGTTCGGCGAGCATCGCGGGATCGGGCTCCGTCGCCGTGACTGCGAACCCACGGCCGGCGAACAAGCGGGTTGCCTTTCCCGTCCCCGCACCGATCTCCAGGGCCGTCCGAACGGGCCGGCCCGCGTACGTCATCACCAAGTCGAGGAGTTCTTCGGGATACCCCGGGCGGAACCTTTCATAGGCCTCCGCGATTGCGCCGAAGCCCAGTGCGCGAGCAGACATGCCTGGCATCCTGGCACGGGTTCACGGTCGTTGAAGAGAGTCGAAGAAAACGCTGACGACTGCACGGGAGACCACGGTCCCGGCAGCACCCGCCATGCCCTGCCCGACCTACGGCGGCCGCGTACACCCGTCTCGGCAGCGGCCACCTGTTCCGGCGGTCTTCCCTCAGCGAAGAGACGACGAGGAGGCGAGAGCATGGACACCGTGGTGGCCATCAGCCTGATCCGCATGGCCGCCGCGGACTCGGCCATGGAACCCTGGCAGCGCCCCGCGGACGCTTACCTGGTCCGGCTGGGCCTGGACGCCCTGCTGGCCGGGGTCGAGGCTCCCTCGCTTCCCCTGCTGGCCGGCCTCGCGCGTGGCGAGTACCCCCAGGCCCGCGAGCTGTTCGGCCTCGTGCTGGACGAGTTGGGGCTGCTGCCGCTCGCCGCGGAAGACCTTGCCGAGGCGCGATGGACCGCAGCCCGGTGGTGGGCCGGCCGGATCGTGGCGTGCCAACTCGACCCCCTGCACGGAGCGAAGCTGATCCACGACGAGGCCGCGGCCGACCTCGGCTGCCCCGACGCGCTGCAACCCATCGTCGATCTGGCGAGAGCACTCGACCCGCCGGACAAGCAACCTCCGGACCAGCAGCACCTTCGCGACCGGATCACCTCCGCGGCGCGAGACTTTCTCGCCACGGAAACACACTGAATCAAGGCCCAGACGCGAAGCGAACCGGGAGCGTGGAAGCGTGGCCGACTCACTCCCCTGTGGAGCAATCCCCGGCCGCGCCCCGGCGCACATTGCGGCCTCTGTCAGTGGATCCCCGTAGACGGCCCGCTCGTGGCCGAGGTCCGGATTTCTGGTCCACTCCCCGCGAGCCGTGCTGTCGGAGGTGGCTTGTACGCTGCACTCATTCGACGATCGGACGATCACGGGTACGGGCGTCCGGGGGCGGGAGCGTGGGGGATTCGATGAGTGACGCACGTCCGACAGGAAGCCGCAGACCGGGCCTCTCGGTCGGTGCGCGCATCATCGCCGTGGTCGTCCTCACCGCGATCGGGGCCTTCGTCGCCTGGCTTCAGCACGACGCTCCCGGCCGGAGCGCGCAACCGCGTACGGAGTTCACCGCGGACAACCCGCCCGCCGGCCTGCCGACCGCGCTCACCACCGGCCAGCACCTCCACTGGTCCCGCTGCACCTCGCCGCCCACCGCGCGTACGGGCTACGACTGCGCCACCATGAAGGCCCCTCTCGACTACCGGAAACCGGACAGCGGAACGATCGACGTCGCCCTGATCCGCCGAAAGGCGACCGGCCCGAACGCCCGGCGCATCGGCTCCCTCGTCCTGAACTTCGGCGGCCCCGGCGTGTCCGGCGTGATCGGACTGCCCGAATTCCTCGACCAGTACAAGCCGCTCCTCGACCGCTACGACCTGGTCTCCTTCGACCCGCGCGGCGTTGGCGCGACCATCCCCGTGCGCTGCGGGAAGACCGCGGACGACACCGGATACGAGGGGGCCGACGCGTGCGCCGAGCACTCCGGGGCGCTCCTGCCGTACGTCGGCACTTCGTACACCGCTCGCGACCTCGACCTGATGCGCTACCTCCTCGGCGACAACCGGCTGCACTACTTCGGCGTCTCGTACGGGACGGCGCTCGGCGCGGTCTACGCCCACCTGTACCCGTCGCACGTCGGACGGCTCGTCCTCGAAGCGTCCGTCGATCCGACCGAGGACCTCGATGAGAAGCAGGTGACACAGGTCAAGGCGGTCCAGGCGGAGTTCGACCAGTTCGCTGCGTACTGCGCGGCCCGTATCCGCCACTGCCCGACTGGCGACGGGCCCGAGGAGGCCGCGCGACGCATGGCGGCCCTGGCCGACCGCCTGGAGAAGAAGCCCGCCCCGGCCGGCGGCGGCAGGAACCTGGACGCCGACGACCTCGCGTACGCCGTCAGCGACCATCTCGACCTCGGCACAGACGGCTGGTCACCGCTCGCCAAGGCCCTCACCGCGCTGATCGACCACAACGACGGCCGTCCGCTGAGCAAGGGTGCGGACGACGTCGGCTCCGCCGAGCGCGCGGCGCCCCCACGGGACAACAGCCGCGCCGCCCAGACCGCGATCACCTGCGCGGACTCCAGCCTGCGTCCCGGCCCCGAACGCCTCGACCGGGACGAGGCCCGGGTCAGAGCCGCCTCGCCTGTCTTCGGCGCGGCCTGGTCCACCGGCGTCTACCTCTGTTACGACTGGCCGTTCGACGGCGAGCGCATCACGCCCCAGGTGAACGCCGAGGGCGCGGCTCCCATCCTGGTGGTCGGCGGCACCGGCGACCCGACCACCCCATACTCCGGCGCCCGCCACATGGCCGGTGCGCTGGGCGAGGGCGTTGGCGTGCTCCTGACGGCCGAGGAGGACGGACACGGCACCTACCCGCAGAACCGCTGCGTCATGGAGACGGTCGACCGATACCTCCGCACGGGTCGCACCCCGGCCCCGGGGACGGTGTGCCGGGGGAGCATGTCCTGAGGCCCGCCCGCGTCCGCGGGGCGTGTCCGCGTTGACCAGTCGCATGTCTCCTCCCCGGCCAGAGGTCCGAACCGCCGGGCGGCAGCCGGGGACCGTCGCTGTCAGTGGGCGGTCCAGCCTCCGTCGACCGGAAGTACGGCGCCCGTGAGGTAGGAGGCCGCTGGGCCGGCCAACAGGACTGCCGCGCCGACCAGTTCCTCAGGGTCGGCCCAGCGCCCCATGGGTACTTGGTGACCGAGGAAGTCCCGTACTCGCGGATCGTCGTCGATGCCGTCGTTCAGTGGTGTGCGAAAGGGACCCGGAGCCAGTGCGTTGACACAGATGCCGGTGCCGGCGAGTTCGGCACCGAGGCTGCGGGTGAGTTGGACGACCGCGCCCTTGCTGGCCGCATAGCCTGCCCGACCTGCGGCACCGACGAGCCCGAGAGCACTGGCCAAGGTGACGACACGGCCGTACCCGGCACTGCGCATCACCGGCACGACAGCCTGGCAGGCGAGGAATGTTCCGACGACGTTGACATCCAGGCAGCGGCGCAATGTGGCGGCGTCGAGCGCCCCGAGCTCGCCTCGGGCCTGGATCCCGGCGCTGGTCACCAGCACGTCCAGGCGGCCGTACTCGGTGACGATGTCGTCGACGAGGTGGTGAACCTCGTCCTCCTCGGTCACGTCGCACGTAAGGCCCAGGACGGCGGTGCCGGTCCGGGCAGCGATCTCGGCCGCAGCTTGACAGCACACCTCCGGCCGCCTGCCGGCCACCACCGTCGTGCACCCGGCGGACGCCAGGCCCAGCGCGATGGCCCGGCCGAGCCCGGACGAGCCCCCGGTGACCAGAGCCACCCGCCCGGACAGATCCGTCCCCGGGCCGACGGGCCCCTTCGTCACGGGCCGACCGGGAGCAGAAGCCCACCCGTGAGCCGGACAAGTTCTCCAGCGGTGGTGGGGAAGACCGTACGGGGAGTTCCGGCGGCGGCCCAGACCCGGGCGTAGTCGGCGAGTGCGGCATCGACCACGGTGGGAAGTGCACGGGGGTGGCCGACGGGGGCCACCCCTCCGATCGCCTGACCGGTGGCCTGGCGCACCTGCTCGGGAGTGGCGCGCCGGAGCTTGCCCCGCCCCCACCGGGCGGCGAGCGCGGTGGTGTCGACCTTGTGCCGACCGCTGGTCAGGACCAGAACGGCTTCGTCATCGGAGGTGAAGACGAGGCTGTTGGCGATCGCACCCACGTCGCACCCCAGGGCCGAGGCGGCCTCGGCGGCCGTACGCGTCGATTCCGCCAGCTCACGTACCTGACCCGCGACGCCGGCCGCGGCGAGGGCGCGGGCCACCTGCATGCTGCGAGCGGGCAGGGACGCGTTTTCCTGAGGCCCCATGGGACTCCTTCCTACGAGGTCGCATCCGTCACGTGTTCCATATACGGAACGTTCCGTATGTGGAACGATAGAACCCACACGGCATCGGAGCAACTGGTCTCGGCAACAAGGAGGGGCTCACCATGGACGTCGCCACTCGCGTCGGAAGGCGCCTGAGGGAACTGCGCGAAGCGCAGGCGATGTCACTGTCCGAGCTGGCCCGCAGGTCCAAGATCGGCAAAGGGACGCTCTCCGAACTGGAGAGCGGCCGGCGCAATCCCACTCTGGAGACGCTCTACGCTCTGACGACGGCCCTCAAAGTGCCGCTCAGCACAGCGCTGCACAACCTCGCGATCCCCGCCGAGGTCTCCGGTCATGCCGTGGACGCCGTCCTCACCGAGCGATTCGAGACCGCCGCGGCGGTCACGGAAACCTACCGAGCGCGCATCCGCGCCGGAACGACGCAGGAATCCGCCGCCCACGCCCCCGGCACAACGGAGCACATCATCGTCCTCGCCGGCACCGCGCGCGTCGGCGACATCTCCGCTCCAGCCCTGATCGGCCCCGGCGGGCACGGCAGTTGGGCCGCCGACGTTCCGCACCTGTACCAAGCACCGTCCGCAGACGTCGAGGCCCTGCTGATCGTGCGCTACCTCCAGTGAAACCTCATCCGGGCCAACACCGGGCCGACAGCGGTCAGCGCCTGCTGTCGCCGGGTACCCCCGCCCCCCCGGCACACGGCTGGCCGATTCGGATCGGC
The DNA here is from genome assembly GCF_013423905.1 of Streptomyces sp. NEAU-sy36. NCBI lineage: Bacteria > Bacillati > Actinomycetota > Actinomycetes > Kitasatosporales > Streptomycetaceae > Streptomyces > Streptomyces sp. NEAU-sy36. Next base: position 4,912,854 of record NZ_CP058977.1, on the reverse strand, counting down.
CTGTTTTGCCTCTCTGGCGGTGCTGCGCGAGGCTCGGTGAGTGCGGTCTTCGGGCAGCATCCACCAAACGGCATCCGGTGAGCGGGTGGGTGAGACTCGAAACCTCGCACAAGACGGGGCCGAGACGGTCGGGTGGGAGGACGCGGAGCAGTACCTCGCCGCCGAGGGAGACCAGATCGTCGGGGCGGACCCGGGTGGTCTCGCGGATCCGCTCACCGCCGACGTCGGTGCCGTTGGCCGAGCCCAGGTCGGTGACGCTCACCCCGCCGTCGGGCGCCACCTCAAGGCCGGCGTGCTGTCGGGACACCCCCGTGGCCACGACCTGCACGTCCGCCTCGGCTCCGCGCCCCACGACCGTAGTGCCCGCCCCGAGCGGAACACTGCGCCCGGCCTCCAGCCCGCCGACCACGCGCAGCACGGCCACCGGACGGCGCGGCCCGGCGGCGTTCCAGCCGCCCCGGCCCACCTGCGATCCCTGAACGAGCCCCGACTCGTTCAGCACCGTCTCCGGCGGCGCCGTCCGCCCGTCGACGCTCAGCCCGCCGGCGGGCAGGCCGAGGGCGCCCGCGAGATCGGCCAGAGTGGCATCGGGGCGGCCGACGCGCACTTCCAGCTCACACTCGGATGTGCCATCGGCGTAGACGATTCGCACCGCGCCGCGCCTCCATGCCGTCCCGCTCCGCGTGCCGCTGACGTGTCGAGCGTGGCGTACGGCGGCGCAGGTGGCATTGACCTGGCGCGCAAGGTGGTTGACCGACAGCGTGGAACTACGCGCCGAGGCGAGGGGAGCGGGCTGCGCCCGCAACGCCCCTCCCGGGCATGCGCGCACCAGGCGGGGCTGGTCGATGTCCTGTGGCTGGGCTGGTGCCGTTCATTTGGTCCCCACAACTGCCCGAGCGGCCGGCCTGCGACGACTGGGCCCGAAGGCCAATCGGCTCCGAGGGCAGCATCAGCCGACAACGCAAGGGCGGTTGACGAGACCCCGGGCATCATGGTGATCGCCGGGGTCTCCGTCGCTTCCGCCGCATGGTTGGAGCCATGAACCGCCGAAGGCCACCGCGCGACCCCTGAAACCTGGCGCGGGCGGCGTGTTGGCGCAGAAGCGCCGCCGAGCCGTCGTTGTCCTCGACCCAGGTCTGGTCGGCCGGCGTCTGTATGTGCACCGGGCCTCGCACGGCCTGCGGATGGCCGACGGGTAGGGCGACGACCATGTCGTCCCGGCGATCACGCGGCGAGCCACCTGAAGTGAACGAAGCCACCAGGTGAAAGGCGGGGTCAGTGACGCTTCGGCACCTCGGAACGGGCCCCTCGGATCGGGGAGCGGCCGGATCAAGCCTCCAACAAGGGGGCGGCGGCAAGCCTCCGGTCGGCTCGTCCAAGGTCGTCGGCCGCAGGGAGTCGGAGGTTCACCGCGACCGGGGGTGCCGGCCGCCGCGGGGTGCCGGCATGCTCGCGCGGCCCTGTCGGGGGCGCGCGGGTGACGGCCGAGTTCGCCAAATGCGCCCCCGATGCGCCAGGTTGGCCGAAATCACGCTCTGGCTGGAACCTATGGCTCCGCTGTTCGACAGCTACGAGTGGTGCGGCTTGGGCGTGAGGGGCGCTGTGGTGCATCGGGGAAGTGTTGGAGATGTGCCTGACCTGCGCCGAAGGCGTGTCGAAAATGTGTGCGGGCGCTACTCGGCGCGGTGTGCGAGGGGTGTTGGCCGACACGCCATCGCGGTGGTCGGCGTGCGGCTCGCGGCGTTGGGCAGAGGGGGTGGCGGGATGCCGCCGCTTCGGTCGGGGCTTGCGAGGGGTTATTTTCGCCGAGCCGGTTTGTGGCTGGGGCGCCGGGGCACACGCGGGGGCGACGAGTCGGCCGCGCTTCCGTGTGCGTGCGGAGGCTCGTCGAAATGGCTCCATGGTGACGCAAAAAGATCGTCAGAGTACTCTCCGTTAAACTTCATGGGGTTGCTTACATGTGACTCGCCGTGAAGACTGTGGCTGAGATCCATCGAAACGAAGGTGTGAAGGCTGAGCATCATGCCGATTGTGGGGCGGCATGCCCCGCGGTTGCGTATTCTCACACCGCGTTCCGAACAGCCGGGGCCTTCGGTCCCGTTGTCCGTATACGAGCCGGGAGGTCCCGCGCCATCGCCGCGCGGGAGGTCTCATCAAGGGGGATGGGCTATGTCGGGTTGGTGCGCCGTGCGGCCGGACTCGCCGCGGGGCCGTGGGCGTCCGCGCAGCCGCCGCGTACTGCCCCGCATGGGTTGACGCTCATCGGTCCATCCCGGCAGCGGACCGCCCCGCCGCTCCACAGCACATGCGAACAACCCGTCCTCAGTACGCCTCGCGGGCTACGCGCGTCCGAACGGTCGCGCAGCGCTGCCCGGATCTTCCGGGCTAGCCCGTGCCGGTTCCCGCCACCCCCGTGTGTGTGACTCCTCTGTGCCCGCACGCGCTAGCAAGGAGACAAGGTGATCAGCAGCCAACCGACGGACGGTCGGCTCCTCTTGGAGGAGTTACCCGACCGCTGGCAGGGTTTGCACGAGGCCGGTCCGGTACGGCACGACGAGGCGCAGGGCGTCTGGCAGGTCCTCGACCACGAGAACGTCGCCGCCGTGCTCGCCGACCCGGCGACGTACTCCTCGGACCTCTCCGCTCTCAGTCCCACCCAGCCCGACTTCGAGACCTTCACCCAGGGCAACTTCGTCGGCATGGACCCGCCGGAGCACCGCAAGCTCCGCACCCTGGTCAGCCAGGCGTTCACCCCCCGGGTGGTACGGGGGCTCGAACCCCGCATCGAGGCCATCTGCGGTCGGCTGCTGGACGGGGTCGCCGACCGAGACCGGTTCGACCTGGTCGACGCGCTGGCCTACCCGCTGCCGATCATCGTGATCGCCGAACTGCTCGGCATCCCCGCCGAGGAGCACCGGCTGTTCCAGGAGTGGGCGAGCGTCCTGTTCGGCGGCGACCAGCTCGGCGAAGCGCCGGACATGGCCGCTCTGGAACGGGCGCTGGAAGCCATCGCTCCCACCGTGCGCGAGATGAACAGCTACATGCTGGACTACATACGCGCCCGCCGTGCCGCCCCCGGCGACGACCTGACCAGCGGACTCATCGCCGCCGAGGTGGACGGCGTGCGCCTGCGCGACCAGGAGATGGTCGGCTTCGTGGCGCTGCTGCTGGTCGCCGGGCACATCACCACCACCGCGCTGCTCGGCAACGCCGTCGTCACCTTCGACCGGCACCCCGAGGCCGACGCGGCGCTGCGCGCCGACCCGGCGCACATTCCCACCGCCGTCGAGGAGGTGCTGCGCTGGCTGCCCCCCTTCCCCGAACTGGGCCGCCGGGTGACCAGGCCCGTCGTCCTCGGCGGTCACGAGATCCCGGCCGACACCCTCCTGACGGCACATCTGGGCGCCGCCAACCGGGACCCCGCCCGCTTCGAGGCGCCCGGCGTCTTCGACGTGACCCGCTCGCCCAATCCCCATCTGACCTTCGGTCACGGCATCCACTTCTGCTTCGGCGCGCCACTGGCCCGGCTGGAGGCGCGGATCGCTCTGCGTATGCTGCATGAACGATTCCGCACCCTGGTGATCCCGTCCTACGAGGACATCACCCACCAGAACCCCGCCGTGATCGTCGGCGTACGGCAGCTGCCCGTCGAGGTCGGCAGAGCGTAGGCCCGGCACACGAAGCGCCCGGCCGGCCCGCACCGCTCGCGCCCGGTCGGACCCGAACACCCGCACATGAGACCCACCCAACGGGAGTCCCCTTCTCATGCCGCACATCATCCCCGCAGCTCCGTCCGCGTCCCGGACCCCCTCGCTGTTACACCGGGAACTGCTCGAACGGCTCGACGCGCTCGCCCGCACCCACCGGGTGCCCGGCGCCCAACTGGTCCTCGACACCGGCACGGACGTCATCGCCGTGCACACCGGCACGGCCGACGTCTCCACAGGCGCCCCCGTCACACCGGAGACGGCGGTTCCGCTGGGCTCGCTCACCAAACCCTTCACCGCGGCCCTCGTCATGCTCCTGGCCGACGACGGTGACGTGGACCTGGACGAACCCGCCGCCGGGCACCTCCCCGAGCTGGCCTCCGTCCCCGAGGTGACCGTTCGCCAACTCCTCAGCCACACAGGCGGATTACCCACCGGACCGGACTCCGACACCGCCGCGGCGACGACCGCCGCCCGCTACCTCGCCTCGGTGTGCACCGCCCAGGACCTGATCTTCCCGCCGGGCACCGACTTCTCCTACTCCAACGCCGGTTACGTCGCCGCCGGACGGCTGGTGGAGACCGTCACCGGCATGCCGTGGGCCGAGGCGGTCCAGGCGCTGCTGCTCGAACCGCTCGGTGTCGTACCGGCGTTCATCGGGGACGCCTCGCCCGCCCGTCCCCTGGCGGCGGGACACGCGGTCAACACCGCCACCGGACAGGCGCTGGCGACCCGGCAGAACCTGGCGCCGCTGGAGGCGCCGGCCGGCGCGCTGCTCGCGAGCGCCGCGGACCTGGCCGCGTTCGGCAACGCGCTGACCGGCCGCTCCGACCTGCTGCCGCCCGCCGTCGCCAAGGACATGCGCCGCCCCGAGCCCGCCGCCCGGCCCGGCACCCTGGCCGACGGTTGGAGCCCCGGACTCGCCGTCTACCAGCAGGACCACCGCACCTGGTACGGCCACGACGGCAACGCCCAGGGCACGTCCTGCCATCTGCGCACCGACCCGGAGAGCGGCGTGGTGGTCGCCTTCACGGGCAACGCCGGCGGCGCGACCTCGCTGTGGCGCGACCTCACCGGGGAACTCGCCCGGCTGACCGGCATCCGGGTGCCCGCCGGAGGACGCCCCGTGGCCGGGGGGCGCCGCGCCGCCCTGCCCGACTGCGTGGGCACGTACCGCAACGGCGGTACGACCTACCGCGTCACCGCCGGTCCGGACGGCGAGCCGGCCCTGTCCGTGGACGGCGACCTGGCGCTCCCGCTGGTCTGCTACGCCGACCTGTCGTGCGACCTGCGCGATCCGGCCACCGGGATCCTGGAACCCGGCGGCCGGTTCCACCGCGATCCGGTCACCGGGAGGATCGACCGAATACAGATATCCGGCCGCACGGCGCGCCGCACCGACGACGGCTGAGCGCGCCGGGACCACCGGCACCGGCTCGGCCGCTCGGGCGCCCGGCCCCCGCTCGGGCCCCGGTCACGGGCACGGTCCGGGCCCCGTTCCGGGTGCCGATGTCCGATGCGGATCCGGCTCCGGTTCCGGTCGGGGTGCGACGGATGTCCGCCGCCGGGCCCCGGCCCTCGCCCCGGCTTCCGGTCCCGACTCGCCGGACGCCCGTCCCCGGTGAACGACCCGCCCGGCATCGCGTACCCGGACCCGGCCCGGACCGCCGTACCGCCTCGCGCGGCCGAGCGTCACAGCCCGGCGCCGATCGCGCACGTCCCATCCCGGCAACCCCCGCTCGTCCAGCACCGTCACACACCCCCGATGTGCCCCGGTCCCAGCGCGCCGCCTCGCGCTGGGACCGGGCCGCCCCCGTAGCCCGCGCCGTATCGTCCCGCTCTCCAAAGGACTAGACCCATGACGGACCCGCACGACAAGCCCGCACCGGCGTCCTCCCTGCCACACTCCGGACCCGCCGGTACTGCGGAGAGCGGCACGACCGCAGAGCGTGCGACCACCGGCGCGCTGTTCGCCGCCTGGGCGGCCCGCACCCCGGACGCCCCGGCCCTCACGGACGGCCGGCGTACCTGGACCTACCGTCAACTCGCCGAGCGTGTCGACCGGTTGGCCGGACACCTCATACGCCGGGGCGCCGGGCCGGAGCGGGTGGTCGCCCTGGTGCTGCCGCGCTCCATGGAACTGATCGCCGCCGAACTGGCCGTCTCCCGCGCCGGCGCCGCCTTCCTGCCCGTGGACCCCGCCTACCCCGCCGAGCGCCGGACACTGATGCTTGCCGACGCCGCACCCGCCGTCATCCTCGACGACGCGGGCCGGGTGGGCGAGATACTCGACGGCCGGGACGGTGTGGGGTTCGCGGGGGAGCGGGGCGGGGAGCCGGGCGCCGGGGAGCGTGCCGGTGACGCCGTACCCGCCGTCTTCCTCGACGACGCGGGCCGGGGCGGCGGGGCGCTCGATGCCGGTGATGGGGCGGAGCCCTTGAGGGAGCGGGGCGGGGAGCCGGGCGCCGGGGGTGACAGCGCGGCGTACGTCATCTACACCTCCGGTTCCACCGGCACCCCCAAGGGCGTGACGGTCACCCACCGCGGCATCGGCGGTTTCGTCGCCGCCGCGGCCGAGCGGTACGCCGTGGGTCCCGGCGACCGTGTGCTCCAGTTCTCCTCGCCGAGCTTCGACGCCTCCGTCCTGGAGCTGTTCATCTCGGTGCTGTGCGGTGCCACCCTCGTCGTACCGCCGCACGGCCCCTGGCTCGGCGACGAACTCGCCGCTGTCCTGGACGAGCACCGCATCACCCACGCCCTGATCCCGCCGGCCGCGCTCGCCACCCTGCCCAGCCCCGCGACCGGTGCCGGGCGCCATCTGCGCACGCTGATCGTGGGCGCCGAAGCCTGCCCCGCCGGGCTCGTGGACCTCTGGGCACCCGGCCGCCGGATGATCAACTCCTATGGTCCGACCGAGGCCACCATCGTCGCCACCTGGACCGGGCCGCTCACCGCGGGCCGGGGGACCCCGACGATCGGCGGCGCCCTGCCGCACACCCGCGCGTATGTGCTCGACGCCGCGATGCGGCCTGTACCGTCCGGCAGCGACGGCGAGTTGTACGTGGGCGGTGACGCGGTGGCCCGCGGCTACCTCGGCCGGCCGGGCCTGACCGCAGCCCGCTTCGTCCCGGACCCCTTCGGGCCGGCCGGGGCCCGCCTCTACCGCACCGGGGACCGGGTCCGCCGGACCCCCGACGGGGAACTGGAGTTCCTGGGCCGCCTCGACCGGCAGGTGAAGATCCGCGGCTTCAGGATCGAGCCGGGCGAGATCGAGGCCGCCCTGCGCCAGGCCGGTGCCGGTGCCGTCGGCGAGGCCGTGGTCGTCGTACGCGAGGACGAGCCGGGCCACCAGCGCCTCGTCGGCTACGTCACCCCGGCCGCCCCGCAACCCGACGCGGCTCCCGCCTCGGCCGCCGCCCCGGTCCCCGCCGCTGCCCCTGCTTCGGCCACCGACCCCGCCTCGGTCGCCACCCCTGGCCCGGCCGCCCCCGCGCCCCACCCCCCACGCCCCCTCGACACCGCCGCCCTCCGTGCCGCCGTCGCCGCGCTGTTGCCCGCGCACATGGTCCCGGCCGCGGTCGTGGTGCTGGAGCGGATGCCGCTCACCCCGCAGAACAAGATCGACCGGCGGGCGCTGCCCGCGCCCGAGCGGACGGCCGCGGGCGGTCACGTGGCGCCGCGCACGGAGGAGGAGCGGGCGCTCGCGGCGATCTGGGCCGAAGTCCTGGGGGTGGCCGGGGTCGGCGTGACGGACGACTTCTTCGAGCTGGGCGGCGAGTCCATCCTCGCCGCCCGCCTCTTGTCCCGGATCCGCGAGGAACTGGGCGTCCGGCTGACCGTGCGGGACGTCTTCTCGGCGCGGACCATCGCCGCGCTCGCCCCGCTCCTCGCCGACCTCTCGGTCGCCGCGCCCCCCGAGCCGATCGCCCCGGCCCCGCGCGAGGGCGCGCTGCCGCTGTCCAGCGCGCAGCGGCGGCTGTGGTACCTGGACGACCTCAGCGAGGGCGGCACCGAGTACAACACCGGTGTGTCGCTGCGGCTGCGCGGCGCCCTGGACACGGACGCGCTGCGCCGGTCGCTGCACCGCCTCGCGGCCCGGCACGCCGCCCTGCGCACCACGTTCGCCACGGCGGAGGACGGACAGGGCGTCCAGCGGATCGCGGCCGAGCCGGACCTGCCCCTGCGCACCGCCGACGTCCGCGTCCTGCCCGCGGCGCGCCGCGCCGAAGCCGCCGAGGACCTGCTCACCGAGGAACTGCGCCGGCCCTACGACCTGGCGTCCGGGCCGCTCACCCGCGCCCTGCTGGTGCGGCTCGCCGACGAGGACCACCTGCTGCTCCTCGCCCAGCATCACATCGTCACCGACGGCTGGTCGGTGGGCATCCTCACCCGCGAACTCGCCGCCCTCTACCACGCCGAGACCACCGGCGAGCCGGACGGCCTGCCCCGACCCGGCGTGCAGTACCCGGACTTCGCGGTGTGGGAACGCCGGCAGCGGACCTCCGGCGCGGACGCCGCCGACCTCGCCTACTGGAAGCGGCACCTGGCCGGACTCCAGCACCTCGAACTGCCCACCGACCGGCCGCGTCCCGCGGTGCGCACCACCGCCGGAGCCGCCCACCGGCACCCGCTGCCCGCCGAACTGGTCACCCGGCTGCGCCAGTTGGCCACCGGACGCGGCACCACGGTGTTCACCCTGTTCGCGGGCGCCGCCGCGCTGCTGTTCGCCCGCTGTTCCGGCCAGCGGGACATCGCGTTCGGCACCGTCACCACCGGGCGCGGCCGGCGCGACCTGGAGGACGTGCCGGGCTTCTTCGCCAACACCGTGGTGCTCCGCGGCGAAGTGGACGAACGGGCCACCGTGGACCGGTTCGTGGAGACCATGCGGACGACGGTGCTGGAAGCCTTCGCCCACGACGGGGTGCCGTTCGACCGGGTCGTGGAGGAACTGGCCCCGCCCCGCGACCCCAGCCGCACCCCGCTGGTGCAGGCGCTCGTCGTACAGCAGACCGCCCTGCCCACCCCGCCGCGCTCCGGCGCGCTGCGCCTCGCGGAGCATCCGCTGCCCCGCCCGGCCGCGCGCTTCGACCTGGTCCTGGAGTTCACGCCGGAGGCGGACGGCGGCTGCGTGCTGACCGCCGAGTTCAACACGGACCTGTTCGAGGCGGCGACCGTGGCCCGCCTGACGGCCCATCTGCACCGCCTGCTGGAGGGCATGGCCGACGGTCCCGGCCGCCCGCTGGCCGAGCTGCCCATGCTCTCGGCCGAGGAGCAGCACACCCTGGTGGACACCTGGAACCCGCCCGCCCGCCGGTCCCGGAGCACCGGGCACGGCACGCTGCCCGAGCTGTTCCACGCGCAGGCGGCCCGCACCCCGGACCGTACCGCCGTCGTGTGCGCGGGCACCCGGCTCGACTACGCCGAGGTCGCCCGGCGCGCCAATCGGCTGGCCCGGCTGCTCATCGCGCGCGGCGCGGGACCCGAGACCCTGGTCGCGCTCTGCCTGCCGCGCACCGCCGACCTCGTGCCCGCGCTGTGGGCCGTGCTCACCGCGGGCGCCGGCTACCTGCCCGTCGACCCCGGCTACCCGGCCGAGCGGGTCCGGCTGATGCTCGGCGACGCCCGACCCGCCCTCGTCCTCGCCACCCGCGAGACCGCCGCCGCCCTGCCCGGCGACTGCGCACCGCTGCTGCTGGACGAGTGCGACGAGGCGGGGCAGGCCGACACGGACGTGACCGACGTCGACCGGCCGTCGCCGCTGCTGCCGGACCATCCCGCGTACGTCATCTACACCTCGGGCTCCACCGGCCGGCCCAAGGGCGTGGTGGTGACCCACCGCAGTGTCGCGGCGCTGGCCGCGTGGGCGGGCGAGCGGTTCGCGGACGCCGGACTGAGCCATGTCATCGCCTCCACCTCCCTCAACTTCGACGTGTCGGTGTTCGAGCTGCTGTGCCCGCTGACCGCCGGCGGCACGGTCGAGATGGTCGCCGATCTACCGGCCCTCGCCGACGGCTCCGGGCCCCGGCACGCCGGGCTGCTCAGCGGGGTGCCCTCCGTCGTCTCCCGCCTGCTCGCGGGCGGCAGCGCACCGCTGACCGCGGACACCGTCGTACTGGCCGGGGAGGCCCTGCCCGCGCAGACCCTGCACGAGCTGCGCGCCGCCATGCCCGCGGCCCGCCTCGCCAACATCTACGGCCCCACCGAGGCCACCGTGTACGCCACCGCCTGGTTCGCCGGTGACCGGCTGCCGGAACAGGCCCCGCCCATCGGCGAACCGGTCGCGCTCACCCGCGCCTACGTCCTGGACGGCCGCCTGCGGCCCCAGCCGCCCGGCGTCACCGGCGAGCTGTACCTGGGCGGCTGCGGCCTGGCCCGCGGCTATCTGCGGCGTCCCGGTCTGACCGCCGCCCGGTTCGTCGCCGACCCGTTCGGCGCGCCGGGGGAGCGGATGTACCGCACCGGAGACCTGGTGCGCCGCGGCGCCGACGGCCGGCTGGAGTACGTGGGCCGGATCGACCAGCAGGTCAAGGTGCGCGGCTTCCGCATCGAACTGGGCGAGGTGGAGGAGGCGCTGCGCGGCTGCGCGGGCGTGGCCGAGGCCGCGGCCACCGCCGTCACCGGCGACGGCGAGGACCACCGGCGCCTGGTCGGCTACGTCGTCCCGGCCGCCGGCGAGCGGGTGGAACCGGAGGCCGTGCGCCGCGAACTCGGCCGGACCCTGCCCGACTACATGGTCCCCTCGACGGTCGTCGTACTGGAGAACCTGCCGCTCGGCCCGAACGGCAAGGTGGACCGGGGCCGGCTGCCCGATCCGGGTCCCGCCGTGCGCGCCGTCCAGCACGTCGCGCCCCGCACCCCCACCGAACGCGCGCTCGCCGCGATCTGGGCCGAGGTGCTGCGCGTCGAACGCATCGGCGTCGACGACAACTTCTTCGAACTCGGCGGCGACTCGATCCTCAGCATCCAGGTCGTGGCCCGCGCCCGGCAGAACGGCCTGGCCCTGACCTCACGGGACGTCTACCGGCACCAGACGGTCGCCGCCCTGGGCCGCTGCGCGGACGCCGCGGGCGGGCTCCGCGCCACCGCCCCGGCAGCGGAGACGGCCACCGGCACGGCCCCGCTGACCCCGATCCAGCACTGGCTGTTCGGCGCCCCCGTGCACGACGCCGGGCACTTCTCCCAGGCGCTGTCCGTCCAGGTGCCCGACGACCTGGACCCGGCCGCGCTGGAGGACGCGCTGAACGACCTCGTCGCCCACCACGACGCCCTGCGCTCCCGGTTCGCCGCCACCGGCGAACCGGACGGCGAGGTCCTGTGGTTCATCGACGCGCACACGCCCCGGCTCCGACTCGCCCGGCACACCGGCCCGGACACGGACACCCCGCACTTCGGGCCGTTCGACCTGGCCCGCGGACCGCTGCTGCGCGCCGTGCTGCACGACACCGCGCCCGGCCGGCCCCGGCTGCTGCACCTCGCCGTCCACCACCTGGTGGTCGACGGCGTGTCCTGGCGGGTGCTGCTGGAGGACCTCGACCGCGCCTACCGGGCCCGCCGCACCGGCGCCGACGGCACCGCGGCGCTGCCCGCGAAGTCCTCGCCGCTGCGCCAGTGGGCCCGCCGGCTGGCCGCCCACGCGGCGGACGGCGGCTTCGAGGACGAGCGGGAGTACTGGGCCCGCGCCGTCCCGGACACCGGACCGCTGGTGCCGACCGGGCCCGAGCACGGCGCCAACACGTACGCCTCGCAGCGCGCGGTCACCGTACGGCTGGGCCCCGAGGACACCTCGGTCCTGCTGCACACCCTGCCCGACACCTACCGCACCCAGGTCAACGACGTCCTGCTCAGCGCCCTCGGCCGGGCCCTGTGCGCCTGGAGCGGCCGGGACCGGGTGGTGGTCGACGTCGAGGGGCACGGCCGCGAGGAACTCTTCCCCGAACTGGACATCAGCCGCACGGTCGGCTGGTTCACCACCCGCTACCCCGTCGCGCTCACCGCCCTTGGTGACGACTGGGACGCCGTACTGAAGCGGGTCAAGGAGCAGCTGCGCGCGATACCCCGGCACGGCCTCGGCCACGACGCGCTACGCCATCTGACCGGACCCGGCGGGGACTTCGCCACCCCGGACGCGCAGATCAGCTTCAACTACCTGGGCCGGATGGGGCTGCTGACCGAACCCGGCGGGCTGTACCGGGGCACTGCCCGGCCGCTGGAACTGGACGCCGACCCGGCGGCCGAGCGCCCGCACGCCCTGGAGGTCGTCGGCCAACTCGTCGGCGAACAACTGGAGTTCACCTGGTTCTACTCGGACCGGCTGCACGACGAGGACACCATCGGGGCACTCGCCGGACGCTTCGCCGACGCGCTCGCGGACCTGGCCCGGTTCGCCGCCCGGCCCGGAACCGCCGGGCGCACCCCGTCCGACTTCCCGCTGGCCCGGCTCGACCAGGACGCCGTGGACCGGGTCACCGGCCCGGACCCGGCGGCCGTGGCGGACGTCCTGCCGCTCACCCCCACCCAGGCCGGCATGCTGTTCCACGGCCTGTCCCAGGACGACCGCGGCGTCTACTTCCAGCAGCTCACCTTCGACCTCGACGGCGTGCCCGACCCGAGCGCCCTCGCCGCCGCCTGGCAGCAGGTCACCGACCGCGCCGAGGTGCTGCGCGGCCGGGTCGTCTGGCAGGACGTGCCCGAGCCGCTGCTCGTGGTGGAGCGGCACGCGGCCCTGCCCGTCACCCACCTCGACTGGCGGGGTCTGACAGAGCCGGAGCGGCGCGCCCGCCTCGACGAACTCCTGGCCCGCGACCGCGCCGAGGGCATCGACCTCGGCCGGGCCCCGCTCCAGCGCCTGCTCCTCGCCCGCGTCTCCGACACCGCCGTGCGCGTGGTGTGGTCCTTCCACCACCTGCTGCTCGACGGCTGGAGCCTGTTCCAGGTCCTCTCCGACGTCTTCGCCCTGCACGGCGGCGACGGCCCGGACGCCCTCCCGCACCGCCCGCCCTACCGGGACTACCTCGCCTGGCTGCGCGACCGCGACACCGAGGCCGCCGAACGGCACTGGCGGCACCGGCTGACCGGCCTGACCGAGGCCACCGCGCTGCCGTACGACCGCGAGCCGCGCGAGAGCCACCGCGCCGAGTCCACCCACGCCGTGCGGGTCACCCTGCCCGAGGCCACCAGCCGGGCCCTTGAGGAACTGGCGCGGACCTCCGGACTGACCCTCAACACCCTGGTGCAGGGTGCCTGGGCGCTGCTGCTGGCCCGGCAGTCCGGCCGGGACGAGGTGGTGTTCGGCACCACCGTGTCCGGCCGGCCGCCCGAGCTGCCCGGCGCCGAAGCCATGACCGGCCTGTTCATCACCACCCTGCCGACCCGGACCGCCGTCCCCGGCCACGGCACCCTGCTCGACTGGCTGCGCGCCATCCAGCACGACCAGAGCGAGGACCGGCGCTTCGACCACCTGCCGCTCACCAGGCTGCGCGCCTTCACCGAACTGCCGGAACGCGTCGGGCTGTTCGACAGCATCGTGGTCTTCGAGAACTACCCGGTGGACGACGACCTCGCCGCCGCCCACGGGCCGCGCGTGAGCGGCCTGGAGGGCATCGAGACCACCAACTACCCGCTGAGCCTCACCGCTTATCCGGGGCCCGAGCTGACCCTGCGCCTGGGCTACGACCCCGACCTGTTCGACGCGGGGACCGCCGAGCGGCTGGCCGAGTACCTGCGCGTGCTCCTCGCGGGGATGCCCGACGGCACCCGGCGCCCGCCCGCCCGGCTCCCGCTGCTCACCCCCGAGCGCCGCGAGCAGGTGCTGCGCGCCTGGAACGACACCGCCACCGAACGGACCGCCGCCACCACCGCCGGCCTCTTCGCCGCGCAGGCGCGCCGCACCCCCGACGCGGTCGCCCTGGAAGCCGGCGACGAGCACCTCACCTACCGCGAACTCGACGCCCGAGCCGCCCGGTTGGCGGCCCGCCTGACCGGCTTCGGGGTACGCCCGGAGACCCCGGTCGGCGTGCTGATGGACCGGTCCGTGACACTGATCGTCACCCAGCTGGCCCTCGCCCGCACGGGCGGGGTGTACGTGCCGCTGGACGGCCGGGCACCGGCCGGGCGGCTGCGCCGGATGCTGGCCGAGGCCGGCGCCGCCCTGCTGCTCACCGACGCCGCCCGCGAGGAGACGGCCCGCCAGCTGCTGCCCGGCGGCGGTGTGCTGCGCGCCGACCGCGTTGCGGACCCGGACGGACCCGCCCCCGACGGGCCGCCGCCCGCCGTCCACCCCGACAACGTCCAGTACCTGATGTTCACCTCCGGCTCCACCGGCATCCCCAAGGGCGTCGCGGTACGCCAGCGGGACGTCGCCGCCCTCGCCCTCGACCGCGCCTTCGCCGGGCACGACCGGGTCCTCGTCCACTCGCCGCACGCCTTCGACGCCGCCACCTACGAGGTCTGGGTGCCGCTGCTGCGCGGCGGCACGGCCGTCCTCGCGCCGGCCGCCGACCTGGACGCCGCCCAGGTGCGCACGGCCATCACGGAACAGCGGGTGAGCTGCCTGTGGCTGACCGCCGGACTCTTCCGGCTCCTCGCCCAGGAGGACCCCGGCTGCCTGCGCGGCGCCCGCGAGGTGTGGACCGGCGGCGAGGCGGTGCCGGGCGCGGTGGTGCGCCGGGTACTGGACGCCTGCCCCGGCCTGACCGTGGTGGACGGCTACGGCCCCACCGAGACCACCACCTTCGCCACCCGCCGCGCCTTCCGCTCCGGCGACCCGCTGCCCGCCGTACTGCCCATCGGCCGCCCGCTGGACGACATGCGCGCTTACGTCCTGGACGCCGCTCTCCAGCCGCAGCCGCCGGGCATCCCCGGCGAGCTGTACCTCGCGGGCGCCGGCCTGGCCCGCGGCTACGCCGGCCGGCCCGGCGCCACCGCCGCCCGCTACCTCGCCGACCCCTTCGGGCCGCCCGGAACGCGGATGTACCGCACCGGCGACATCGTGCGCTGGAGCGCCGACGGCGAACTGCACTTCGTCGGCCGCGCGGACGACCAGATCAAGATCCGCGGCTTCCGTGTCGAACCCGCCGAGATCGAGGCCCGGCTCACCGCCCACCCCGCCGTCGCCGAGGCCGTCGTCTCCCTCTACTCGGACGCCGGGCGCAAACGGCTGGCCGCCCACCTCGTGCCGGCCGGTGACGCGGCGCCGGGCGCCGCCGAACTCCGCGCCCACCTGGCCGACGGCCTGCCCGACTACATGCTGCCCGCCGCGTTCGTCACCGTGCCCGAGCTGCCGCTGACCGCCAACGGCAAGGTCGACCGGCGCCGGCTGCCCGCACCCGACTGGTCGGCCGGATCCGAGCGCGCCCACCGCGCCCCGCGCACCGACGCCGAGCGGCTCCTCGCCGGGATCTGGTCGGAACTGCTGGGCGTGGCACGGGTCGGCGTCGACGACAACTTCTTCATGCTGGGCGGCGACTCGATCCTCAGCATCCAGGTCGTCTCCCGCGCCCGCGCCGCCGGACTCACCCTCACCCCGCGCGACCTGTTCAAGCACCCCACGGTGGCCGGACTCGCCGCCGCGGGCGGCTCCGCCGCGCCCGCCGTCGCGGGCAGCGGACCGGTCAGCGGGGCGGCGGACCTCACCCCGATCCAGCACTGGTTCCTCGACCCGCGGCCCGCGCACGCCGACTTCTTCGACCAGTCCGTCGTCGTCGAGGCGGCGGGCCCGGTGGACGAGGACGCCCTGCGCCGCGCCCTCACCGCCCTGTGGACCCACCACGACGCCCTGCGCGCCCGCTTCACCACCGCCGCCGACGGCACCTGGCGGCAGGACGTCCCCGCCGCCGACGCCCCGGCGCCCGACCTGCTCCAGGTCCACGACCCGCGGGCCGAGGAACTCGTCACCGCCGCCGCGCACGCCGGACTCCGGCTGGCGACGGGACCGCTGTTCACCGCCCGCCTGTTCACCGCCGACGGCACCCGGCCCGCCCGGCTGCTGCTGGTCGCCCACCACCTGCTGGTCGACGGCGTCTCCTGGCGCGTCCTGCTGGAAGATTTGGAGACCGCCTACCGGCAGGCCGCGTCGGGGGAGCCCGTACGACTGCCCGCCCGCACCACCTCCGCGCACGAGTGGGCCCGGCGGCTGCGCGACCACGCCGGTGCCTTCGCCGCCGGGCTCGACCACTGGGAGCGGACCGCCCGGCACTGTGCCGACCCGCTGCCCGCGGACGGCACCGGCGGCAACACCATGGCCGACGTCCGCGAGGTGACCGTACGGCTGGACGGCGACCGCACCGACGCCCTGCTGCGCCGCGTCCCCGGTGTCTACCGCACCCGCGTCGACGACGTCCTGCTCACCGCGCTGGGCCGGGTCCTCGCCGACTGGACCGGCCGCGAGACCGTCGCCGTCGGACTGGAGGGCCACGGCCGCGAGGACCAGCTGTTCGAGGACGTCGACCTGTCCCGCACCGTCGGCTGGTTCACCTCCCTCTACCCGGTCGCCCTCACCGTCCCGGCCGGCGACTGGGGCACCGCCCTGAAGGCCGTCAAGGAACAGCTGCGCGCCGTACCGGACCGGGGCCTCGGCTACGGCGTCCTGCGCCACCTCGTCCGCGAGCCCCGGCTCACCGGCACACCCGAGCCCGCCATCAGCTTCAACTACCTGGGCCGCTTCGACTGGTCCGGGGCCGGCGGCACCCTGGTCGGGGCGGTGCCCGGCGGCCTGGGCGGCGCCGAGGCACCCGGCACCGAACGCCCGCACCTGCTGGACGTGGTGGCCCGCGTCGAGGCCGACCGGCTGGAGATCACCTGGTACTACAGCGCCGCACGGCACCACGAGGAGACGGTCACCGCGCTCGCCGAGGGCGTGCTGCGGGCGCTCGGCGACATCGTCGCGCACTGCGCGGGCCCGGACGCCGGCGGCCGTACCCCGTCGGACTTCCCGCTGGCCCGCCTGGACCAGGCGGCCGTCGACCGCGTCGCCGGTACCGGCCGGGACGTCGCGGACATCTACCCGCTCACCCCGATGCAGGCCGGCATGCTGTTCCACAGCCTGCTCGACCCGGCCGGCCGCACCTACGTCAACCAGGTGCAGCTCGTCCTGAACGGGGTCACCGACCCGCGGGCACTCGCCGAGGCGTGGCAGCAGACCGCCGACGCCAACCCGGTCCTGCGCACCCACCTGGTGTGGCAGGAGACCCCGCGGCCGCTCCAGGTCGTCCGGCACCGCGCCACCGTGCCCGTCACCCACCACGACTGGTCCGGCCGCACCGCGGACGACCTGGACCGGCTGCTCGCCGAGGACCGGGAGCGGGGCATCGACCTGGGCGCCGCGCCGCTGATGCGGCTCACCCTGATCCGGCTCGCCCCCGACCGGGTCCGCCTGGTGTGGACGTTCCACCATGTCCTGCTCGACGGCTGGAGCGCGGCCCAGGTCTTCGACGAGGTCTGCGAGCGGTACGCCGCGCTCACCTCCGGGCGCCGCCCCCAACTGCCCGAACGCAGGCCGTTCGCCGACTACCTGCGCTGGCTCGCCGGACAGGACACCGAGCGCGCCGAACGGCACTGGCGGACCGCCCTCGCCGGCTTCCAGGCCCCCACCGAACTGCCCCGCGACCGGCGGCCCGCCGAGGCCCACCGCGCCTCCTCCTGCGACACCGTGCGGATGACCCTCGACCCGGACGTCTCGGCACGGCTGCGCGAGACGGCCCAGCACGCGGGCCTCACCCTGAACACGGTCCTCCAGGGCGCCTGGGCGCTGCTGCTGTCCCGCTACGGCGGCGGCAGCGACGTGGTGTTCGGTACGACCGTCTCCGGCCGGCCCGCCGAACTGCCCGGCGTCACCTCGATGGTGGGCCTGTTCATCAACACCCTGCCCACCCGCGCCCGCGTCGACGGCGAGCGCCCGCTGCTGGAGTGGCTGCGCGAACTCCAGGCCGCCCAGTCCGAGGCCCGCCGCCACGACTTCGTCTCGCTGGCCCAGTTGCAGTCCTGGAGTGAAGTACCCGGCGGCACCGGCCTGTTCGACTCCATCCTGGTCTTCGAGAACTACCCGTTCGACGAGCACGCCCTGTCCCGGCACGGCCTGTCCATGGAGCAGGAACGCGACCTGGAACCGACGAACTACCCGCTCAGCGTCGTCGTCGCACCCGGCGACACCCTCGCCGTGAACCTGGACTACGACCCGGCCGCCTTCGACGCCCCGGCGGTACGGGCACTCGGCGAGAGCCTGCGCACCCTGCTGACCGGCATGGCCGACGACCCCGGCCGCACCCTCGCCGAACTGCCCCTGCTCGATACGGCCGGGGCACGGGCGCTGGTGGACCGCCTCGGCGGACCCCTGGCCGCCCTCCCGCGGGACACCCTGCCCGACGCGTTCGCCCGGCAGGTCGCGCGCACCCCGCACGCCCCGGCCGTCCGCCACGGCGACCAGTGCCTCACCTACGCCGAACTCGACGCCCGCGCCAACCGGCTGGCCCGCCGCCTCATCGCCGTCGGCGCCGGGCCCGAGCGCTTCGTCGCCCTGTGCCTGCCCCGCACCGCCGACCTGATCGTGGCGCTCCTCGCGGTCCTCAAGAGCGGCGCCGGATACCTGCCGGTCGACCCCCAGTACCCGGCCGAGCGCGTCGCGTTCCTCTTCGAGGACGTACGGCCCGACGCCGTGATCACCGCCGCCGCGACCGCCGGCCGGCTGCCCGAGGGGCCGTTCACCCGGATCCTGCTGGACGAGGAGCCGGACACCCGGACGCCGGACACCCCGGTCGGCGACGGCGAACGCCGCACCGTCCTGCTGCCCGGCCACCCCGCCTACGTGATCCACACCTCCGGTTCGACCGGCCGCCCCAAGGGCGTCGTCGTCAGCCACGCCTCCGTCCTCGCCCTGACCGACTGGGCGGCGGCCGAGTTCACCGGCCGCGGCCTCGCCCATGTGATCGCCTCCACCTCGCTCAACTTCGACGTGTCGGTGTTCGAGATCTTCGCCCCGCTGCTGGCCGGCGGCTGCGTCGAGGTCGTCCGCGACCTGCTGGCCCTCGCCGAGCGCCCCGGGCCCTGGCGGGCCGGGCTGCTCAGCGCGGTGCCCTCGGCACTGGACCGGCTGCTCGCCGAGGACGCCGTACGGATCACCGCCGACACCGTCGTCCTCGCGGGGGAGGGACTGCCCGCCCGGACCGTGCGCCGGGTCCGGGAAGCCGTCCCCGGCAGCGAGATACGCAACATCTACGGGCCCACCGAGGCCACCGTCTACGCCACCGCCTTCACCTGCGACCCCGCCGACCCCGACCGCGACCCGCCGATCGGACGGCCGCTCGGCGGCGCCCGCGCCTACGTGCTGGACGAGCGGATGCGCCCGGTGCCCGTGGGCGCGCCCGGTGAGCTGTTCCTCGCCGGGACCGGTGTCGCCCGCGGCTATCTGCGCCGTCCCGGTCTGACCGCCTCCCGGTTCCTGCCCGACCCGTTCGGCCCGGCGGGAAGCCGCATGTACCGCACCGGCGACCGGGTCCGCTGGACGGCCGGCGGCGACCTGCGCTACCTCGGCCGCGGCGACGACCAGGTGAAGGTGCGCGGCTTCCGCATCGAACTCGGCGAGGTGGAGGCCGCGCTGACCCGCCACCCGGCCGTGGCGGCGGCAGCGGCCCGTGTGGTGGAGCAGGACGGCCACCGCCGGCTCGTCGGCTACGCGGTGCCCCGTACGGGCGGCCTGCCGGACCCCGCCGAACTGCGCGCCTTCCTCGCCCGCAGCCTCCCCGACCACCTGGTCCCCGCCCTGGTCGTACCGCTGGAGCGGCTGCCGCTCGGCGCCACCGGCAAGCTCGACCGGCGGGCCCTGCCCGCCCCCGAGCGGGCCGCGTCCACCGTCGGCACCCGAGCGGGCCGCCCACCGCGTACCGCGGCGGAGCACACCCTCGCGGCCATCTGGACCGAGGTGCTGGGCGTGCCCGAAGTAGGCGCGGACGACAACTACTTCACGCTCGGCGGCGACTCGATCCTCGGCATCCAGATCGTCTCCGCCGCCCGCCGGGCCGGTCTCGCGCTGACCCCCCGGCACCTGTTCACCCACCAGACCCTCGCCGAACTCGCCGCCGCCGCCGAGCAGGTGCCGGACGGCGCCGCAACCGTCACCGCCGAGCAGGGCCCGGTGACCGGCGACGCCCCGCTCACCCCCGTACAGCACTGGCTGCTCGACACGCTCACCGGGAATCCCGCGCACTTCAGCCAGACGGTCTCCTTCGAACTGGCCGACGACCCCGACGAGACGCTGCTGCGGGCCGCCCTCGCCGCCGTACTGGAGCACCACGACGCGCTGCGGCACCGCTTCGAGCTGGGCGGGGACGGGCGGTGGCGGCAGTACGGCACCGCGCCCGGCGACACCGCCGCGCACCTGGAGGTGCACCGGGACGCGGAGCCGCGCGAGGTGGCCGCCGCCCTCGGCGCCGGGTTCGACCTGGCCCGCGGGCCGCTGCTGCGCGCCGCCCTGTGCCGGCCGGGCGGCTCCGGACGGCCGGTGCTGCTGCTCGCCGCCCACCACCTCGTCGTGGACGCCGTGTCCTGGCAGATCCTCCTGGAGGACCTGGAGACCGCCTACCACGCCCTGCGGGACGGCGCACGGCCCGGACTCGGCGCCAAGAGCACCTCGTTCCAGGCGTGGGCCCGGCGGCTCGCCGCGCACACCGAGGCGGGCGGCTTCGACACCGAACTCGCCCACTGGCAGAGCATGGAGACCGGCATCACCCTGCCGGCCGACCGCACCGGCGGCGCGAACACCGCCGGCACCGAGGAGAGCGTGACCGCCGGACTCGGCGCCGAGGAGACCCGCCGCCTGCTCCAGGACGTCCCGGACGCGTACCGCACCCGCGTCAACGACGTCCTGCTCACCGCGCTGGGCCGGGTCCTGGCCCGCTGGACGGGCCGGGACCGGGTGGCCCTCACCCTGGAGGGCCACGGCCGCGAGGAACTCCTCGACGGCACCGACCTCGCCCGCACCGTGGGCTGGTTCACCACGGTGTACCCGGTCGCCCTGGACGTGCCCCGCGGCGCGGACACCGGCGCCGTACTGAAGTCCGTCAAGGAGAACCTGCGGGCCGTACCGCACGGCGGCCTCGGCTACGGCGCGCTGCGCCACCTGCACCCCACGGCCGGCGCCGCGCTGCCCGCGCTGCCGCCGGTGTGCTTCAACTACCTCGGCCGGCAGGACCGGAACCCCGCACCCGGTGGCCTGCTGGGCGCACCCCACGGCGACGGCCTCAGCGGCGGCATGGACCGCGCCGCGGACCGCCCCTATCTGCTGGACGTCCTCGGCCGGGTCACCGGCGACCGGCTGGAGTTCACCTGGTCGTACTCCCGCGAGGTGCACCGGCGCGAGACCGTCTCCCGGCTCGCGGCCGAACTCGCCGACGAGCTGCGGGAGATCGTCCGGCACTGCGCCGAGCCCGGCGCCGGCGGCCGCACCCCCTCCGACTTCCCGCTCGCGCCCCTGGACCAGGCCGCCGTCGACCGGCTCGCCGGCGACGGGACGGACGTCACGGACGTGTACCCGCTCACGCCCACCCAGACCGGCATGGTGATGCACGGCCTGGACGAAGCCGAACACGGCCTGTACATCGAGCAGATCACCTTCGTGGCGGACGGCGCCCGCGATCCGGGTACGCTCGCCGCGGCCTGGCAGCACGTCGTCGACCGCACTCCGGTGCTGCGCACCTCCGTCGCCCTGCACGGCGTCCCCGTACCGCTCCAGGTCGTCCACCGGGACGTGACCCTGCCGGTCACCGAGCACGACTGGAGCGCCCTGCCCGAGGAGCGGCGGGAGGCGGAGCTGGAGCGGCTGCTCGCGGACGAGCGGGCCCGCGGCCTCGCCCTGGAGCGCGCCCCGCTGCTGCGGCTCGCCCTGGTGCGGCTCGGCCCGGACGCGGTACGGGTCGTATGGACCTTCCACCACGTCCTGCTGGACGGCTGGAGCGTCTTCCACGTCCTGTCCGACGTACTGGCCGCCCACCAGGCCCTGGTGAGGAGCGAGCGGCCCCGGCTTCCCGAGCGCCGCCCGTTCGCGGACTACGCCGCCTGGCTGGCCGCCCGCGCCACCGGTCCCGCCGAAGACCACTGGCGCGGGGTCCTGTCCGGCCTGCGCACCCCGACCCCGCTGCCGTACGACCGCAGGCCCGCCCCCGGCACCACGGCCCGCTCGGGCAACTGGCTGTCGCAGCGCCTCGGCGCCGAGGAGACGCGCCGGCTCCAGGAGTTCGCCCGCCGGCACCGGCTCACCCTGAACACCCTGGTGCAGGGCGCCTGGGCGCTGCTGCTGGCCCGGTGGAGCGGGGAGGCGGAGGTGTGCTTCGGCACCACCGTCTCCGGGCGGCCGGCCGACCTGCCCGGCGCCGACACCATCACCGGCCTGTTCATCACCACGCTGCCCGCCCGGATCGCCGTCGACGGCGGCGCGCCGGCGGCCGGCTGGCTGCGCGCGGTGCAGCAGGCGCGGGCGGAGGACCGGCGCCACGACCACCTGCCGCTCAACGCACTGCACGCCCTGACCGAACTGCCGCCCGGCACCGGCCTGTTCGACAGCCTGGTGGTGTTCGAGAACTATCCCGTCGGTGACGCGACCGCGGGCGCCCACGGGCTCGCCCTGCGCGACCTGGACGCCCGCGAGGCCACCAACTACCCGCTGACCGTGGTGGTCTCGCCCGGCGACCGGCTGGCCGTCGAACTCGGCTACGACCCCCGGTACTTCGACACGCACACGGCGGACGCGCTGGCCGCGCAGCTGCTGCACACCCTGCACACCCTGGCGGGCACGGACGGCACCGCCCGCCTCGACGACCTCGACGTGCTGCCGCCCGCACAGCGCGAGCGGCTGCTGCGCGGGCCCAGCCGCCCGGAGACCGGCGAGGTGTCCGCCGTCACCCTGCCCGCCCTCGTGGAGGCCGCCGCCGACCGCCGGCCGGACGCGCCCGCGCTCGCCGCGCCCGGTCTGCTGCTCACCTTCGCCGAGGCGGAGGCGCGGGCCAACCGGCTGGCGCACCGGCTCATCGCCCGCGGCGCCGGCCCCGGCGACCTCGTCGCGCTGCTGCTGCCCCGCTCCGTGGACATGGTGCTGGCCCAGCTCGCGGTGGCCAAGGCGGGCGCCGCGTTCCTGCCCGTGGACCCCGCCTACCCCGAGGAGCGGATCGCGCTGATGCTGCGCGACGCGGCCCCCGCCCTGACCCTCGACGCCAAGGAGATCGCCGCCCTGCTCGCCGCGGACCCGGACGAGGTCCCCGGACACCGGCCCGGCGACGCCGACCGCAGGCGCCCGCTGGACCTGGACGACGCGGCCTACGTCATCTACACCTCCGGCTCCACCGGCACCCCGAAGGGCGTCGTCGTCACCCATCGCGGGCTCGCCGCGTTCTCCGCCGCCGAGGCCGCTCACTACCAGGTGGCCGAGGGCGACCGGGTGCTGGCCTTCGCCACCCCCAGCTTCGACGCCTCCGTGCTGGAGCTGTGCATGTCCCTGCCGCACGGCGCCCGGCTCGTCGTCCCGCGCCCCGGACCGCTGCTCGGCGCCGAACTCGCCGACGTCCTGCGGGCCGAGCGCATCACCCACACCTTGCTGCCGCCGGCCGCGCTCGCCACCCTGCCGCCCGGCACACCGGGCACCCTGCCGGACCTGAAGACCCTGATCGTCGGCGCCGAGGCGTGCGGGGCCGACCTCGTGGCCCGCTGGGCGCCGCACCACCGCATGGTCAACTCCTACGGACCCACCGAGGCCACCGTCGTCGCCACCTGGTCGGCGCCGCTGGCCGCGGACGGCGGCGCGCCTCCCATCGGGCGCCCGCTGCCCGCCACCGGCGCCTACGTCCTCGACGCCCGGCTGCGGCCGGTGCCCGACGGCGTCGCGGGAGAACTCTGGCTCTCGGGACCGGCGCTGGCCCGCGGCTACCTCGGCCGCCCCGGACTGACCGCCGCCCGGTTCACCGCCGACCCGTTCGGGCCGCCCGGCACCCGCATGTACCGCACCGGCGACCTGGTGCGCCGCGACAGCGGGGGCGAACTGCGCTACCTGGGGCGCACCGACCACCAGCTCACGCTGCGCGGCCACCGCATCGAGGCGGGCGAGGTCGAGGCGGCCCTGGTGCGCCACCCGGACGTGCTGGACGCGGTGGTGACCGTACGCGAGGACGAAC
Source organism: Streptomyces sp. NEAU-sy36 (assembly GCF_013423905.1). Classification (NCBI taxonomy): domain Bacteria; kingdom Bacillati; phylum Actinomycetota; class Actinomycetes; order Kitasatosporales; family Streptomycetaceae; genus Streptomyces; species Streptomyces sp. NEAU-sy36. The sequence goes on along the minus strand of NZ_CP058977.1, from coordinate 4,889,000 downwards.
CCGGCCTGCCGCGGCTGGTCGCCCACCTGCTCACCGCCCCCGGCGCCGAACCTCCGGCCGGGACCGAACTGCGGGCCCTGGCCGCCCGGTTCCTGCCGGGCCACATGGTCCCGTCGGCGTTCGTGGCGCTCGACCGGTTCCCGCTCACCGAGAACGGCAAGACCGACCGGGCGGCCCTGCCCGCACCGGCGCCGGACGAGGAGCGCGGCAGGGCCGAGTACGTGGCACCGCGCACGCCCACCGAGGAGGCGCTGGCGGCCATCTGGGAGGAGACCCTCCAGACGGCCGTGGGCGCCGAGGACGACTACTTCCTGCTCGGCGGCGACTCCATGCGCGCCCTGCTCATCGCCTCCCGCGCCAACGACGCGTTCGCCGTCACGCTCACCCCCCGCGACGTCCTGGTCTCCCGCACCGTCGCCGCCCTCGCGGACGTGGTGGAGGACCAGATCCTGAGCGAACTGGAGGACGCCGCGTACGGCGACACCGGATTCGACAGCGCCGCGTCCGGCGCCGACGACCTCGGTGCCGGCCCCGACGGCACCGGCCCCGACGACGAAGACGCCGCGCTCGGCGGCAACGACCACGAACGGTGAGGACCCGACGACCATGACGTCTTCGACCCCTTCGACTCCCTCGAACCCTTCCGACTCCTCGAACTCTCCCGACTCCTCGAACCCGGCGAACTCCTCCGGTCCCGCCCGTTCCGCCCGGCCCTCCCGGCGGGACCGCGCCGAGGCGCTGCCCGAGCAGATGCGCGAGGCGCTGCGGCGGCGGCTCGCCGGACGGGCCGGCGGCGCCGCCCCGGCCGCCCGGCAGGGCATCCCGCGCGCCGACCGGAACCGCCCGCTGCCGCTGTCCTCCGCCCAGCAGCGCCTGTGGTTCCTGGACCGGCTGCGGCCCGGCGACCCCCGCTACAACAGCGCGGTCGCGGTCCGCTTCACCGGCCCGCTGGACCAGGCGGCGCTGGGTTCCGCCCTGGCCGCCGTCGTGGCCCGGCACGAGGCCCTGCGCACCACCTTCGAGGAGACCGACGGCCGCCCGGCACAGCGGGTGCACCCGGCGGCCCCGGTGCCGCTGCCCGTCCGGGACACCGCCGACCTGGACGCGGACCTGCGGACGGAGTACGCCCGCCCCTTCGACCTGCGGCACGGACCGCTGCTGCGCGCCCTGCTGCTGCGCGAGTCCGCCGACGCGCACGTCCTGCTGCTGACGGCCCATCACATCGTCACCGACGGCTGGTCCATGGGCGTCGTCCTGGACGAGCTGTGCACCGCCTACGACGCCCTCGCCCGCGGTGCCGCGCCCGAACTGCCGCCGGTGGCCACGCAGTACCCGGACTTCGCGGTGTGGCAGCGCGAACAGCTCTCGGGCCCCCGCCTGGAGCGCCAACTCGCGCACTGGAAGGAGCGGTTGACCGGCGCCGTGGCACCGGAGCTGCCCCTGGACCGGCCGCGGCGCGGCGAGGAGGCGGGCACCGGCGCCGTCCACACCTTCACCGTCCCCGCCACGCTCACCACCCGGCTGCGCGACCTCGCCCGCGAGCAGCACAGCACCCTGCACACCGCCCTGGTCGCGGCGACCCAGGCCCTGCTGGCCCGCTGGTCGGGGCAGGACGACATCACCGTCGGCTCCCTCACCCCCGGCCGCTCCCGCACCGAACTGGAACGCACCGTCGGCTTCTTCGTGAACACCGTCGCGCTGCGCACCGCGGTGGACCGCTCCGGCTCGTTCCGCGAGCTGCTGGCGCGGACCGCCGACACGGTCAACGACGCCTTCGCGTACGGCGACACACCGTTCGAACGGGTCGTGGAGGCGGTCGGCGCACCCCGCGAGGCGGGCCGCAACCCGCTGTTCGACGTCCTCGTCCTGCTGCACCCCGACCCGCCTGCCGCGACCGCCCCGCAGGGTCTCGCCACCACCCCGGTCGGCGTGCCCCGGCAGGCGGCCACCTTCGACCTGAGCGTGGAGTTCGTCCCCGAAGGCGAGGGCCTGACCGGGCTGCTGGAGTACCGCACCGACCTGTTCGACGCGGCCACGGCCGAACGGCTGGCCGGACAGTGGCTCCGCCTGCTGGAGGGCGCGACCGCCGCCCCCGACCGTCCGCTGGGCACGCTGCCCCTGCTGTCCGGGGCGGAGACCCGCCAGGTCCTCGCCCACGGGAACGCGGGGACGCACCACCCCGAGCCGGACGCCCTGCATCCGCGGCTGTTCGAGCGCCGCGCCGCCCGCACCCCGGGCGCCCTCGCCCTCGTCGCGGGCGGCGAACGGCTCGACTACGCCACCCTCAACGCCCGCGCCAACCGGCTCGCCCACCACCTCATCGCCCGCGGCGCCGGCCCCGAACGGCTGGTCGCGCTGCGGCTGCCGCGCACCGCCGACATGATCACCGCGATCCTCGCCGTGTGGAAGTCCGGCGCCGGCTACCTCCCGCTCGACCCCGCCCTGCCCGAGGAACGCGTCCGGTACCTGCTGGACGACACCCGTCCCGCCCTGCTGCTGGACGAGGACGCCCTGCGCGCCATACCCGCGACCGCCCCGGACACCGACCCGACCGACGCCGACCGGCGCGCCCCGCTGGACGGGGAGCACACCGCGTACGTCATCCACACCTCCGGCTCCACCGGCCGCCCCAAGGGCGTCGCCGTGTCGCACCGCGCGGTGGCGCACCTGCTCGCCGGACACCGGGCGGGCTTCGTCGCCGAGGCGGGCGGCGGCCCGCTGCGCGTCGCGCTCACCGCGTCGTTCTCCTTCGACACCTCCCTGGAGGGCGTGCTGCTGATGGCCGACGGCCACCCGCTGCACCTGGTCGACGAGGTGACCCGGATGGACCCGGCCGCCCTGGTCGAGTACGTCGTCGAGCACCGCGTCGACTTCCTCGACGTCACCCCCTCCTACCTGCGGCAGCTGCTGCCCGCCGGACTGCTCACCGACCCCCGGCACCACCCCCGCGTCCTCATGCTCGGCGGCGAGGCGGTCGGGCCCGCGCTGTGGCGGGAGCTGGCCGCCCACCCGGACGTGGCCGCCCACAACTTCTACGGCCCCACCGAGTGCACCGTCGACGCGCTGTCCTGCCGCATCGACGGCGGGGACCGCCCGCTGGTGGGCCGGCCGCTGCCCAGCGTGCGGGCCTACGTGCTGGACGACCGGCTCCAGCCGGTGCCGCCCGGCGTCGGCGGCGAGCTGTATCTCGCGGGCCCCCAGCTCGCCCGCGGCTACACCGGCCGGCCGGGCCTGACCGCCGCCCGGTTCCTGCCCGACCCGTACGGCCCGGCAGGCACCCGCATGTACCGCACCGGCGACCTCGCCCGCTGGACCGCCGACGGCCGCGTCGACTACCTGGGGCGCGCCGACGACCAGGTCAAGGTGCGCGGCCACCGCATCGAGCCCGGCGAGATCGAGGCCGCCCTGCTCGCGCTGGACGGCATCGCCGCCGCCGCGGTCGTGGCCGTACCCGACGCGCACGGCCACACCCGCCTCGCCGCCTACGTCGTCCCCGTGCCCGGCGCCCCCCGGCCCGCCCCCGCCGAGCTGCGCGCCGCCCTGCGCCGCGTGCTGCCGGACGCCTGGGTGCCGTCGTCCTTCACGTCCTTGCCCGCGCTGCCGCTGACCACCAGCGGCAAGCTGGACCGCCGCGCCCTGCCCGCCCCCGAAACCCCGGAGGCGGAGCGGGAGTTCGTCGCCCCCCGCACCCCCGAGGAGGAGACCCTGGCGGCCGTCTGGGCCGAGGTGCTCGGCGTGGACCGGGTGGGCGTCACCGACAACTTCTTCGAGCTGGGCGGCGACTCCATCCTGAGCATCCAGGCCGTCTCCCGCGCCCGCGCCGCCGGGCTGCGGATCGGCTCCCAGGACGTCTTCCGGCACCAGACGGTCGCCGACCTGGCCGCCGCCGCGACCCCCCGCACCGACGCCGCCCCGGCGCCCCGGCGCCCGCACCGGGACGGGCCCGCCCCGCTCACCCCCGTCCAGGAGTGGTTCTTCGCCACGCACGGCCCGCTGCGGCACTTCAGCATGTCGATGCTGCTCGACCTGCCGCACGACCTCGACGAGCGGGCCCTGGAGGAGGCACTGGCCGCCCTGGTGGCGCAACACCCCGCCCTGCGCACCCGCTTCACCCGCACCGGCGGTACCTGGCTCCAGCACCCCGGCCCCGCCCCGGACGGCCCGCTGCTGACCCGGCACGCCCCTGGCACCCCGCCCGCCGAGGCCGCGGCGGCGGCCCGCGCGGCCCTCGACCCGGCCACCGGCACCCTGCTGCGCGCCGCCCTGCTCACCGGCACGGAACGCCCCCGCCTCTTCCTCACCGCCCACCATCTGGCCGTGGACAGCGTCTCCTGGCGCATCCTGCTCTCCGGCCTGGCGGACGCATACCGGCAGGCGGCGGCCGGGGAGGAGCCCCGGCCGGAGCCCGAGCACACCGCGTTCGCCGACTGGGGGCGCGAACTCGCCGACCGGGTGCGGGCCGGCGACCTGGACGACGACCTGCCCCACTGGACGCGGGAGGTGGCCGAGCCCCGCACCCCGCTCCCCGTCGACCTGCCCGGCACCCCGCTCGCCGGGTCCGTGTGCACCGTCCGCACCCGGCTGGACCGCGCCACCACCGAGGCGCTGCTGCGGCGTGTGCCGGCGGCCTACCGCACCCAGGTCAACGACGTGCTGCTGAGCGCGCTGGGCCGGGTGCTGGCCGACTGGACGGGCACGGACCGGGTGACCGTCGCGCTGGAGGGCCACGGCCGCGAGGAGGACCTGGCCGAGGGCGCCGACCTGTCCCGCACGGTGGGCTGGTTCACCACCCAGTACCCGGTCACCCTGACCCCGGCCGGACCGGACGACTGGGGGAGCACCCTCAAGGCCGTCAAGGAGCGGCTGCGGTCCGTGCCCCGCCGCGGCCTCGGCTACCAGGCCCTCGCCCACCTCGGCTCGCCCCGACCGGAGGCCCGCGCCCTGGGCGAACTCCCGCTGCCCCAGGTGTGTTTCACCTACCACGGCCAGTGGGAGGCGCCCGGCGGCGGCGACTTCGCCCCGACCGCCGACGTACCCGGCCCGGACACCGACCCCGGTGAGCCGCTCGACCACCTGCTGGACGTGTCCGCGCTGGTCACCGACGGCGAGCTGGAGATCACCTGGCACTACAGCGACCAGGTGCACCGGGCCGCCACCGTCGAGCGGCTGGCCGACGGCATGGTCCGGGCCCTCGGCGCCATCGCCGACCACTGCGCGCGGCCCGGCGCGGGCGGCCGTACCACCTCCGACTTCCCGCTGGCCCGCCTCGACCAGGCCGGTGTGGACCGCCTCGCCGGCGACGGCCGGGACATCGAGGACCTGCTGCCGCTCACCCCGCTCCAGGAAGGCATGCTCTTCCACCGGCTGGTCGGCGGACCGGACGACGTGTACCTCGACCAGGCCGCGCTGCTCCTGGAGGGCGTCACCGACCCCGGCGCGCTCGCCCTGGCCTGGCAGCGGGTCACCGACCGCACCCCCGCCCTGCGCACCAGCGTGGTGTGGGAGGACGTGCCGGTCCCGCTCCAGGTCGTGCACCGCCAGGTCACCGTGCCCGTCGAGCAGGTGGACTGGCGGGAGCTGGACGCGGCGGAGCGGGACACGCGGTGGGAGCGGCTGCGCGCCGACGACCTCGCGCGCGGACTGGACCTCACGGCCGCCCCGCTGATGCGGCTCACCCTCGTCCGGCTGCCCGGCGACCGGCTGCACCTGCTGTGGACCTCCCACCACCTCATCCTGGACGGCTGGAGCCTCGCCCAGGTCCTCACCGACGTGTTCGCCGAGTACACGGCGCTGACCGCCGGCAGCCCGCACCGGCCCCCGGCCCGCCGCCCGTTCGGCGACTACGTGCGCTGGCTCGCCGGACAGGACGGCGCGGCGGCCCGCGCGCACTGGCAAGCCGTCCTCGCCGGGTTCGCCACACCGACCCCGTTGCCCGCCGACCGCCCCCGGCGCCCCGGCCACGAGACCCGGTCCGCGGGCCTGCACACCGCCGGACTCTCCGCCGAGGTCTCGGCGCGCCTCGCCCGCACCGCCCGCGCCGCCGGGCTCACCCTCTCCACCGTGGTGCAGGGCGCCTGGGCGCTGCTGCTGTCCCGCTACAGCGCCGAACCGGACGTGCTGTTCGGCACCACCGTCTCCGGACGCCCCGACGAACTGCCCGGCGTCGAGTCGATGGTCGGCATGTTCATCAACACCCTGCCCACCCGCGTCCGCGTGGACGGCCGCCGCACCGCCACCGCCTGGCTCCGGGAGCTCCAGGAAGCACAGGCGGACGCACGCCGGTTCGCCGCGGTGTCGCTCGCCGAACTGACCGCGCTGAGCGACGTGCCGTCCGGCAGCCCGCTGTTCGACAGCATGGTGGCCTTCGAGAACTACCCCTTCGACGAAGCCCGTTCGGCCGGCACCCGGATACGCCTGGCGGACGTGTCCGCCCGCGACGCCACCAACTACGCCCTCGTGCTGCGCGCCTACCAGGGCGACCGGTTCGGCTTCGACCTCGCCTACGACCCTCAGTTGTTCGAACCCGCGACCGCACGGGACCTCGCCGACCGGCTGTGCCTGCTGCTCACCGAGCTGGCCGACGACCCCGAGCGGCCGGTCCGCGACCTCGCCTGGACCACCGCCGCCGAACGACGGCGGATACCCGTCGAGTGGAACGGCACCGTGGAGGGCCGCCCCGCCGACACCCTGGACGCCCTCTTCTCCGCCCAGGCCGCCCGCACCCCCGGCGCGGAGGCCGTCTGCTGCGGCGCCGACCGGCTCGACTACGCCACCCTCGACACGCGCTCCGGACAGCTCGCCCACCGGCTCGCCGAACTCGGCGCCGGACCCGAGACGTTCGTCGCCCTGGCACTGCCCCGCTCCACCGACCTGGTCGTGGCCGTCCTCGCCGTGCTGAAGACCGGGGCCGCCTACCTGCCCATCGACCCAAGGCAGCCCGCCGAGCGAATACGCCAACTCCTCGCCGACGCCGCCCCGGTGGCTCTGGTGACCACCACCGCGTCCGAAGTCGACCCGGCCGTACCCCTCCTGCCGCTGGACGACCCCGGCGTCCGCGCCGACCTCGCCCGCCGCCCCGCCGCGGGCCCGGCCCGCCGTGCGCTGCCCGAGAGCCCCGCCTACGCCATCTACACCTCCGGCTCCACCGGCCGCCCCAAGGGCGTCGTCGTCCCGCACGCCAACGTGGTCCGGCTGTTCACCCGCACCCGGCACTGGTTCGGCTTCGGCCCCGACGACGTGTGGACGCTGTTCCACTCCTACGCCTTCGACTTCTCCGTGTGGGAGCTGTGGGGCCCGCTGCTGCACGGCGGCCGGCTGGTGATCGTCCCGGAGGACACCGCCCGCTCCCCGGAGGACTTCCTGCGGCTGCTCGCCGACGAGCGGGTCACCGTCCTCAACCAGACCCCCTCCGCGTTCTACCCGCTGGCGCGGGCCGACGCCGAACTCCCGGACGTCAGCGCCCGCTTGGCCCTTCGCACGGTGATCTTCGGCGGTGAGGCGCTGGACGTGGACCGGCTCGCCGACTGGTACGCCCGCCACCCGGACACCGCGCCGCGCCTGGTGAACATGTACGGCATCACCGAGACCACCGTGCACGTCACCTACGCCCCGCTGGACCGCTCGACGGCCCGCACCGGTGCCGCCAGCCCCATCGGCACCGGCATCCCGGACCTGCGGGTCCACGTGCTGGACGAGCTTCTGCGGCCGGTGCCGCCCGGCGCCGTCGGCGAGCTGTTCGTCGCCGGCGAGGGCCTGGCGCGCGGCTACCTGAACCGGCCCGGCCTCACCGCCACCCGGTTCCTCGCCGACCCGTTCGGGCGACCCGGCACCCGCATGTACCGCACCGGAGACCGGGCCCGGCGGCGCGCCGACGGCTCGCTGGAGTACCTCGGCCGCGCCGACCAGCAGGTGAAGATCCGCGGCTACCGCATCGAGCCCGGCGAGATCGAGGCCGCCCTGCACAGCCACCCGCGGGTGGGCGCCGCCGCCGTCGGCGTGTACGAGGACGCCGCCGGGACCCGCCGCCTGGTCGCCCACGTCGTCGGCACCGGCACCGGCGAACGCACCGCCCCGCCCCCGCCCGCCGCCGAACTCCGCGCCCACCTGGGGGCGTTGCTCCCCGCGCACATGGTGCCGGCGGCCTACGTGCCGATGGTCGCGCTGCCGCTCACCGTGAACGGCAAGCTCGACCGGCGCGCCCTGCCCGCGCCCGGCCCCGACGGCTTCGCCGCGGACCGCGCGCACACCCCCCTGCGCACCCGCGCCGAACAACTGGTCGCCGCCGCCTGGACGGACGTCCTGGACACCGACGAGGTCGGCGCGGACGACGACTTCTTCGCGCTCGGCGGCGACTCCATCCTCGCGGTGCGGGTCACCTCCCGGCTGCGCGCCGCCTTCGGCACGGATGTCTCACCCCGGCTGCTGTTCACCCACCCCACGCTGTCCCGCCTCGCCGCCGCCCTCGGCGAACCGGGCGGCGCAGACCGTGCCGACGCCATCTCGGCCCTCGCCCCGGACGCCCCCGCGCCCCTGTCGTACGCGCAGCAACGCCTCTGGTTCCTCGACCGGTTCGAACCCGGCAGCACCGAATACACCACTCTGTCCGCGCTGCGGCTGCGCGGTCCGCTCGACACCGCCGCCCTCGGCACCGCCCTGGACGGCCTCGTCGCCCGGCACGAGGCCCTGCGCACCACGTTCGCCGAACTCGACGGCCAGGCACGGCAGATCGTCCACCCGGCCGGGCGCGTCGACCTGCCGGTGACCGAACTCCCGGACCCCACGGCCTTGGACGGCTTCCTGGAACGCGTGGCCGCCACCCCCTTCGACCTGACCACCGGGCCGCTGCTGCGCGCCCGCCTGGCCCGGCTCGCCGCCGACGACCACGTACTCGTACTGGCCGTGCACCACATCGTCACCGACGGCTGGTCCGTCGGCGTGCTCGGCCGGGACCTGGGCGAGCTGTACGCGGCGGCCCTGGAGGACCGCGGGCCCGAACTGCCCGCGCTGCCCGTCCGCTACGCCGACCACGCCGCCTGGCAGCGGGCCCGCGCCGACCGGGCCGAAGCCGAACTCGCTTACTGGCGAGCGGCCTTGGTCGGCATCACCCCGCTGGAGCTGCCCACCGACCGGCCGCGCCCGGCCGTCCGCACCCGCGACGGCGACCTGGTGACCTTCACCCTGCCGGCCGCGCTCACCGAGCGGCTGCGCGAACACGGCCGGGAGGCCGACGCCACCCTCTACATGACTCTGGTGACGGCCTGTCAGATCCTGCTCGCGCGCTGGGCCGGGCAGGAGGACGTCACCGTCGGCACCGTGACCGCGGGGCGCGACCGGCCCGAACTGCACGACGTGGTCGGCATGTTCGTCAACACCCTGGTGCTGCGCTCCCGGATCCGGCCCGCACTGCCCTTCCGTGAGCTGCTGTCCGAGGTACGCGCGACCGTCCTGGACGCCTTCGCCCACCAGGAGGTGCCCTTCGAGAGGGTGGTGGACGCCGTACAGCCCGAGCGGGACACCAGCCGCACCCCGCTGTTCCAGGTCATGGTCGCCCTGCACAACCTGGACGCCGAGCCGCCCCGGCTGCCCGGCCTGACCGCCGAGCCCGTCATCCCGCCGGTCCGCTCCGCCACCTTCGACCTGGCCTTCGACTTCGTGGAGAGCGACGGCGGCCTGACCGGCTACCTGGAGTACAGCACCGGACTCTTCGACCGCGACACCGCCGAGCGCCTCGCCGACCGGCTGCGCGTCCTGCTGGAGGCCGCCGCCGCATCCCCGGAACAGCCCGCCGGCGCGCTGCCCTTGATGACCGCCGCCGAACGCGAGCAGGTGCTCCGCCAGGGCGAGGGCGCCCGGCTGCCCGAGCCGGACACCACCTTCCCCGCCCTGTTCGAGGCACGGGCCGCCCGCACCCCGCACCACACCGCCCTGGTCGCCCGCGACACCACCCTGGACTTCGCCACGCTGAACGAGCGCGCCAACCGGCTCGCCCACCACCTCATCGAGCGGGGCGCCGGCCCCGACGACATCGTCGCCGTACGGCTGCCGCGGACCTCCGAACAGGTGGTGGCGCTGCTCGCGGTCGCCAAGGCCGGTGCCGCCCTGCTCAGCCTCGACCCGGAACTCCCTTCGGATCGGGCCGAGTTCCTGCTGTCCGACGCCCGCCCGCACACTCTGCTCACCGACCTCGGAGCGGTGCCCTGGGACCGGCTGCCCGCCCACGACCCGACCGACGCCGACCGCGTCCGGCCCCTGCTGCCCCGGCACACCGCCTACGTCATCTACACCTCCGGCTCCACCGGCCGCCCCAAGGGCGTCGCCGTTGAACACCGGCAGCTGGTCAACCTGTGCCACGACCACGAGAGAGGCCTGCTCGCCCCGCACACCGCGGACGGCCGCCGGCTGCGGGCCGCGCTCAGCGCCTCCTTCTCCTTCGACACCTCCTGGGAAGGGCCGCTGCTGCTCGCCCTCGGCCACGAGGTGCACGTCATCGACGAGGACGTACGCCTGGACCCCGACGCGTTCTGCGCCCACGTCGCCGAGCGCCGCCTCGACCTGGTGAACGTCACCCCGTCCTTCCTGCGCGAGCTGATCTCCGCCGGCCTGCTGGCCCCCGGCCGCCACCACCCGGAGCTGCTGCTCGTCGGCGGCGAGGCCGTCACTCCGGCCGACTGGCACGAACTCGCGCGGCTGGAACGCGAGTTGAACATCGCGGTGTACAACATGTACGGGCCCACCGAGTGCACCGTCGACGCCGTCTACGGCCGCTGCGCCGACCGCCCCGACCGGCCCGTCATCGGCCGCCCCGGCGGCAACCTGCGCGCCTACGTGCTCGACGGCGCCCTGCGGCCGGTGCCGCCCGGCGTGCCCGGCGAGCTGTACCTGTCGGGCGCCCAGGTGGCCCGCGGCTACCTCGGCCGGCCCGGACTCACCGCCGCCCGCTTCCTCGCCGACCCGTTCGGGGCGCCCGGCGAGCGGATGTACCGCACCGGGGACCGGGCCCGCTGGGACCGGGACGGGCTGCTGGAGTTCCTCGGCCGGGTGGACGAGCAGGTCAAGATCCGCGGGTTCCGCATCGAGCCCGGTGAGGTGGAGGCCGCCCTCCTCGGCCACCCGGACATCGCCGACGCCGCGGTCGCCGCCCGCGAACACGCCGGACGCACCGTGCTCGTCGGCTACGTGGTGCCGGCCGGCGACCGCGTCCCGTCCGCCGACGACCTGCGCCTCGCGCTGCGCCGCACCCTGCCCGACCACATGGTGCCCGCCGCGTTCGTCCCGCTGGCCCGCATCCCGCGCACCACCAGCGGCAAGACCGACCGGCGCGCCCTGCCGGCCCCGCCCGCGCAGCCCGACAGCACCACCCCCTACGTCGCCCCCCGGCCCGGCACCGAGCAGCGCCTGGCCGCGATCTGGGCACAGGTGCTCGGAGTCGAACGGGTCGGCGCGCGCGACAACTTCTTCGCGCTCGGCGGCGACTCCATCCTCAGCATCCAGATCGTCGCCCGCGCCCGGCAGGCCGGACTCGCCCTCACCACCAAGGACGTCTTCCGTCACCAGACCGTCGCCGAACTGGCACTGCGCACCGAGGAGTCGGCGCCCCGCCCGGCCGCCGCCGAGCAGACCGGGGAGGCGCCCCTCACCCCGATCCAGCGCTGGTACCTGGACGGCCGCGACCCCGGCGGGACCCTCCGTTTCACCATGACCCAGCGCCTCGAACTCGCCCCGGACACCGCCGAAGAGAACGTCCGCGCGGCCGTCGACGCCCTCGTACGCCACCACGCGGCGCTGCGCACCCGGTTCCGCCACACCGCGGACGGCTGGCGCCAGGAAGCCCTGCCGCAGGCACCCGACGGCGTCTTCAGCCGCCACGACGCGGCCCGGCTCACCGGCGCCGCGCTGGAGGCCGAGGTCCAGCGGCTCACCGACGAGGCGCAGTCCGGACTCGACCCCCGCGAAGGCCGCGTCGTGCGCGTCCTGTTCTTCGACCGGGGACCGGGCCGCGCACCGCAACTCGTCATCACCGCCCACCACTTGGTGATCGACGGCGTCTCCTGGCGCATCCTGCTGGCCGACCTGGAGACCGCCCACCGTGCGACGGCGGCCGACCGCCTGGTCGAACTCCCCGCCACCGGCACCTCCTTCGGGCACTGGGCCACCCGGCTCGCGGAGCATACCCGCTCCGGCGCGCTGGACGGCGACCTGGACTACTGGACCCGTACCGCCGCCGCCCCCGCCGCCCTGCCCGCGGGCCGGCCCGGCCCCAACACCCACGGCACCGCCGCCACCCTCACGGTCACCCTGGACGCCGCGACCACCGACGCGCTGCTGCGCAAGGTCCCGGAGTGCTACCGCACCCAGGTCAACGACGTCCTGCTCAGCGCCCTCGGCCGCACCCTGGCCCGCTGGTCCGGGCACGACACCGTGCTGCTCGGCGTGGAGGGACACGGCCGGGAGGACCTGTTCGAGGACGTCGACCTGTCGCGGACCGTCGGCTGGTTCACCGCCGAGTATCCGCTCGCCCTCACCGCCGACCCGGACGCCGGATGGCACGACACCCTCCGCGCGGTCAAGGAGCAGCTGCGCGCGGTCCCGCTGCACGGACTGAGCCACGGCGCCCTGCGCCATCTCGTCCCCGGCAGCCCGCTGACCGCCGCCCCGGCCCCGCAGGTCGGCTTCAACTACCACGGCCAATGGGACACCGGCACCGGCTCCGGCGGCCTGGTCCGCGGCGCCCTGCCCCCGGCCGGCCGGGACACCGACCCGGACGAACCCCGCCCCTACCTGCTGGACATCACCGGAGTCGTCCAGGACGGCCGCCTGGAGTTCGGCTGGACCTACCCGGCGGCGGTCTACGAGGAGGACACCGTCCGCGGGCTCGCCGAGGAGACGCTGGCCGCCCTGCGGGACATCGTGGCCCACTGCGCGCTGCCCACCGCCGGCGGCCGCACCCCCTCCGACTTCCCGCTCGCCGGTCTCGACCAGGACCGGCTGGACCGGCTCGTCGGCACCGGACGCGACATCGAGGACGTTCTGCCGCTCACCCCGCTCCAGTCCGGCATGCTGTTCCACGGCCTCGTGGACACCGAGCACGCCTACGCCGACCGCACGGCCGTACGCCTGGCCGGAGTGGCCGACCCGCGGGCCTTCGCCGCCGCCTGGCAGCAGGTCGCGGACCGCACCCCCGCCCTGCGCACCTCCGTGCACTGGCACGGCCTGCCCCACCCGGTGCAGGTGGTCCACCGGCACGCCGAACTGCCCGTCACCCGGCTCGACTGGCGCGCCCTGACACCCGAACAGCGCACCGAGGCCACCGAGCGGCTGCTCGTCGAGGACCGCGCGGCCGGCATGGACCTCACCACCGCCCCGCTCACCCGGCTCGCCCTCGCGGCCCTGCCCGGCGACGAGGTGCTGCTGGTGTGGTCCACCCACCACATCGTCCTCGACGGCTGGAGCACCGGGCAGCTCCTCACCGAGGTGTGCGAACGGTACGCCGCCCTCACCGGCGGCCCGGACCCGGCGCCCCCGGTCAGGCGGCCGTTCGCGGATTTCCTGCACTGGCTCGCCGCCCAGGACGAGCCGGCGGCCGAACGGCACTGGGCCGAGGCGCTGGCGGGGTTCACCGCCCGCACCCCGCTGCCGTACGACCGCACGCCCGCCGAGGCCCACCGTGCCCGGTCGGCCGCCACCGTCCACCACGAGCTGGACGCGGATGTCTCGCGCCGGCTGCGGGAGAGCGCCGCGCGTGCCGGGCTCACCGCCAACACCGTCCTGGAGGGCGCCTGGGCGCTGCTGCTGGCCCGCTCCAGTGGCCGGGACGACGTGGTGTTCGGCACGACGGTCTCCGGCCGCCCGGCCGAACTGCCCGGTGTCGAAGGCATGATCGGCATGTTCATCAACACCGTGCCGACCCGCGTCCGCGTGCCCGCCGGGCCGGTCCTGCCGTGGCTGCGCGGCATCCAGGAACGGGGGAGCGAGGCCCGCCGCTTCGACTTCCTCGCGCTGCCGCGCATCCAGGCCGTGAGTGAAGTGCCGCCCGGAGAGCCGCTGTTCGACAGCATGGTCGTCTTCGAGAACTACCCGGTGGACGAGTCGGCGACGGCCCGCACCGGCGTCCGGGTCGAGGAGGTACGCGCCGACGACGCCACCACCTTCCCCTGGTGCCTGCGCGCCCACCTCGGCGAACGGCTCGCCTTCGACCTCGCCTACGACCCCGCCCTGTTCGACCCCGGCACCGCCGAGCGCGCCGCGGACCGCCTGGCCACGCTGCTGACGGAACTCGCCGACGGGTTCGACAGCGACCTGACCGGCCTCGACCTGCTCACCCCGGCCGACCGCGAACTGCTCGCCGCCTGGAACACCACCGCCCGCCCGGCCGCCCCGCGCAGCCCGGTCGACCTGTTCGCCGAGCAGGCCCGCCGCAGCCCCGACGCGATCGCGGTCCAGGACGGCGACCGGGAACTGACCTACCGGCAACTGCACGACTGGGCCGCAGCGCTGGCCGGTCGGCTGCGCGCCGACGGGCTGGCGGCCGAGGACCGGGTGGCACTGCTGCTGGACCGCTCCGCCGAACTCGTCGTCGCCCAGCTCGCCGTGCTCATGGCCGGCGGCGCCTACCTGCCCCTCGACGGCCGCGCCCCCGAGGACCGTCGCCGGGCCCTGCTCGCCCAGGCCGGCGCGACGACCCGCCTCACCACCACCGACGTGACCGCCGCCCACCCCGGCCCCGCCGAGGGGGCCCCGGCCGCTGACCAAGGTTCCGCCAACGCTGGCTATCCGGCCTCGGCCGCCGACCTCGCTCCCACCGGCCCCGCCGATCCGGCCCCGGCCGCTGACCCCGCCCAGACCGGCCTTGCCGATGCGGCGCCGCCCGCTGACCCCGGGGCCCCTGGCACCTCCGATCCGGCCCAGCCGGCCGACTGCGCCCACACCGGCCCCGCCGAGGTGGCTCCGCCCGCTGCCCCCGGCTGCGCCGATCTCGCCCGCACCGGCCCCGCCACGCACCCACTACCACCCGCCGACCCCGATCGGCTGGCCTACGTGATGTTCACCTCCGGGTCCACCGGCCGGCCCAAGGCGGTGGCGGTGCGGCACCGGGACGTGGCCGCGCTGGCCACCGACAGCCGGTTCGCCGACGGCGTGTGCGACCGAGTGCTGCTGCACTCGCCGGTCGCCTTCGACGCCGCCACCTTCGAGGTGTGGGCGCCGCTCCTCAACGGCGGCCGGGTGGTCGTCGCCCCGGCCCAGGGCGTGGACGCCGCCCTGCTGCGACGGCTCGCGGGCGACGGCGGGCTGACCGCGCTGTGGCTGACCGCCGGACTGTTCCGGCTGCTCGCCCAGGACGCCCCCGACTGCTTCCGCGGCCTGCGCCAGGTGTGGACCGGCGGTGACGTGGTGCCCGCCACGGCCGTACGCCGGGTCCTCGCCGCCTGCCCCGGCCTGACCGTCGTCGACGGCTACGGCCCCACCGAGACGACGACCTTCGCGACGTCCTTCGCGCTCGCCGACCCCGAGGCGGTGCCCGGCACCGTGCCCATCGGCCGCCCCCTGGACGACCTGCGCGTCCACATACTCGACGCCCGGCTGCGGCCCGTACCGCCGGGCTGCGCGGGCGAGCTGTACCTGGCCGGGGAAGGCGTCGCCCGCGGCTACCTGGGCCGCCCCGGCGACACCGCGGCCCGCTTCCTCGCCGACCCGTCCGGGGCGCCGGGCGAGCGGATGTACCGCACCGGCGACCTGGCCCGCAGGCGCCCGGACGGCACCGTCGAATTCCTCGGCCGCGCCGACGACCAGGTCAAGATCCGGGGCTTCCGGGTGGAACCCGGCGAGGCCGAGGCCGCCCTCGCCGCCCACCCGGACGTCACCGACGTCACCGTGGTGGCCCGCGAGGACCGGCCGGGCGCCAAGCGGCTCGTGGCCTACGTCGTCGGACCGGCCGCGGCTGACCTGGAGGAGCTGCGGGCCTTCGCCGCCCGCACCCTGCCCGACTACCTCGTCCCCGCCGCCTTCGTGCCGCTCGCCGCCCTCCCGCTGAGCCGCAACGGCAAGGTCGACCGGGCCGCCCTGCCCGCGCCCGAGGCCCGGCCGGACGGCGCGCGGGTGGCACCCCGCACCGAGGCCGAACGCCGCACGGCGGCCGTCTTCGGCGAGGTGCTGGGCAGCGAACCCCCCGGCGCGGAGGACGACTTCTTCCAGCTGGGCGGCGACTCGATCCTCAGCATCCGCCTCGCCTCCCGCCTCGCGGAGGTCTTCGACACCGAGGTCACCCCCCGCGCGGTGTTCACCCACCCCACCCCGGCCGCCCTCGCCCGGCTGCTCGGCGAACGGCAGGGCTCCGGCCGCCCGGCCCTCCTCCCCGTGGCCAGGGACGCCGTCGCACCGATGTCCCACGCCCAGCAACGCCTGTGGTTCCTGCACGAGTTCGAGCCCGGCGGCGCCGAGTACGTCACCGCGCTCGCCCTGCGGCTGCGCGGCACCCTGGACACCGGCGCGCTCCGCGCGGCCCTCGCCGCCGTGACGGCCCGGCACGAGTCGCTGCGCACCACCTTCGACAGCGTCGACGGACACGGCATCCAGCGCGTCCACCCGCCGCGGGAAGTCCCGCTGCCGGTGCACGACCTGACCGGACTCGCCGCAAACGCGCGGGAACCCGAGCTGCGCCGCCTGCTCGCCGCCGACCGCGCCCGCCCGTTCGACCTGCGCGAAGGCCCGCTGCTGCGCACCGCCCTGGTCCGGTTCGCCGACGACGACCACGTGCTCACCCTCGCCCTGCACCACATCGTCACCGACGGCTGGTCCACCTCCGTCCTGCTCGGTGACCTCGCCCACTTCTACCGGGCCGAACTCGGCACCCCCCAGCCGCCGTTGCCGCCACTGCCGGTGCAGTACGCCGACTACGCGCACTGGCAGCGCACCACCGGGGACGCCGGCGCGGACGAGCACCTCGCCTACTGGAAGGAGCACCTGGCCGGCACCGCCCCGCTGGAGCTGCCCACCGACCGGCCCCGGCCGCCGGTGCGCACCAGCGCCGGCGCCACCGCACGGCTGGTGGTGCCCGCCCCGACCGTCCACGGCCTGACCCGGCTCGCCCGCGACCACGGGACCACCCTGTTCACCACGCTCGTCGCCGCCGCCCAGGCCTACCTGGCCCGGCTCTCCGGTGCCGAGGACATCGCCGTCGGCACCGTCACCTCCGGCCGCGACCGGCCCGAGACCCAGGCCCTCGTCGGGTTCTTCGTGAACACCCTGGTGCTGCGCTCACGGGCCGAGGCGGGGGCGCCCTTCTCCGGGTTCCTCACCTCCGTACGGGAGACCGTCCTGGACGCCTTCGCCCACCAGGACGTGCCCTTCGAGCGGGTCGTCGACGAGGTGCAGCCGGCCCGGGACACCAGCCGCAGCCCGCTGTTCCAGGTCATGGTCGTCCTCCAGAACACCCCCGCCGCCGACCTCGACCTGCCGGGACTGGACGCCACCGACGTCGAACCCGACTCGGACCAGGCCGCGTTCGACCTCACCCTGGAGTTCGCCGAGACCGGCTCCGGGGAACTGCACGGCCTGCTCACCTACAACACCGACCTGTTCGACCCGGCCACCGCCGAGCGGATGGCCCGCCAGCTCGGCACCCTGCTGCACGCCGTCGCCGCCGACCCGGACCGCCCGCTGGGCGCCCTGCCGCTGGCCTCCGACGCCGAACTGACGGCACTGCTGGACCAGGGCCGGGGCACCTTCCGGCCGGTGCCCGAGCGGACCCTGCCCGAGCTGTTCGAACGGCAGGCGGCCCGCACCCCGGACGCGGTCGCGCTGCTGGACGGCGACCGGAAGCTGAGCTACGCCGAGGTGGACCGGGCGGCCAACCGGCTCGCCCACCGGCTGATCCGGGACGGCGTCGGACCCGAGCGGGTGGTGGCCCTGGCGCTGCCCCGCTCGGCGGCGACCGTCGTGGCCCAGCTCGCCGTCGCCAAGGCCGGCGGCGCCTTCCTCCCCGTCGATCCGAACTACCCGCAAGGGCGACGGGAGTTCATGCTCCGGGACGCGGGCGCCCACCTGGTCCTCGACGACCCGGCCGAGGTCTGGACGGCCGACGGGCCGGACACGGCGCCCACGGACGCCGACCGCGCCCGCGCACTGACCCCCGCCCACCCCGCCTACGTCATCTACACCTCCGGCTCCACCGGCACACCCAAGGGCGTCGTCGTCACCCACCGGGGACTGGCCTCCTTCGCGGCCGCGGCCGCCGAGCAGTACGAAGCCGGGCCCGGCGACCGGGTGCTCCAGTTCGCCTCGCCCAGCTTCGACGCCTCCGTGCTGGAACTGTGCGTCTCCCTGCTCGCCGGGGCCGCGCTGGTGACCGGCGAGGAAGGCCCGCTGGTCGGGGAGCGGCTGGCCGAGGTGCTCGCCGTACGACGCGTCAGCCACGCCCTGATCCCGCCCGCCGCACTCGCCACCGTCGGGCCGGAGACCGCCGCCGCCCTGCCCGACCTGCGCACCCTCATCGTGGGCGCGGAAGCGTGCCCGGCCGACCTCGTCGCCGCCTGGGCACCCGGCCGCCGCATGATCAACTCGTACGGCCCCACCGAGGCGACCGTCGTCGCCACCTGGACCGGACCGCTCACCCCCGGCACCGGCGCGCCCCCCATCGGCCGTCCCTGCGGACACACCCGCGTCCACGTGCTCGACGCCGCCCTGCGCCCCGTACCGCCCGGCGTCACCGGGGAGCTGTACATCGCCGGGCCCGGACTCGCCCGCGGCTACCTGGGCCGGCCGGGACTCACCGCCCGGCAGTTCGTGGCCGACCCGTTCGGCGGGCCGGGGGAGCGGATGTACCGCACCGGGGACCTGGTCCGCTGGACCGCCGACGGCCTGCTCCGGTTCGCCGGACGCGCCGACGACCAGGTCAAACTGCGCGGCTTCCGCATCGAGCCCGGCGAGATCGAGAGCGCGCTGCGCACCAGCCCGCTGGTGCGGGACGCCGTGGTGGCCGTACGCGCGGGGGAGGCGCCCGGCGCACCGGACCGGCTCGTCGCCTACGTCGTACCGGCCGGGCCCCCCGCAGGCGATCCCGGCGCCGCACTGCCCGTCAGCGAGCTGCGGCTGCACCTCGCCGGGCTGCTGCCGCCGCACATGGTGCCCTCGGTGTTCGTCCCGCTCGACCGGCTGCCGCTCACCCCGAACGGCAAGACCGACCGGCGTGCCCTGCCCGCCCCCGGCCCCGCCCAGGCCGCCGGCGGACCGCGCACCGCGCCCCGCACCGACACCGAACGCCGTATCGCCCGCATCTGGGCCGACGTCCTCGGCATCGAGGAGGTCGGCGCCGACGACAACTTCTTCGCGCTCGGCGGCGACTCCATCCTCAGCATGCAGGTCGTCTCACGGCTGCGCCGCGACGGGCTGCACGTGGCCACCCGCGACCTGTTCACGCACCAGACCGTCGCCGAACTCGCCGCCGTCGTGCGCACCGCGCCCCGGCGGTCCGACGACGGCCCGGTGACCGGCGAGGTGCCGCTCACCCCGATCCAGGACTGGTTCCTCGGCACCCCCCGCGCCGCCCACCACCACTTCAACCAGTCGGCGCTGCTCGAACTCGACGGCGCCCCCGACCCGGCGGCGCTGCGCACCGCGCTCGACGCCCTGCTCGACCACCACGACGCCCTGCGCATGCGGTTCACCAGAGACGAGCACGGCTGGCGGCAGTTCAACCCGCCGCCCGCCCCCGGCCAGGACATCCTCGTCCGGTACGACCTGACCGGCCTGTCCGCCGAGGACGCCGACGCCGCCATGGTGAAGGCCGCCGACGAACTGCACGCCGGTTTCGACCTCGCCCACGGCCCACAGCTGCGCGCGGCCCTGTTCACCGGCGACCCGGACCGGCCCGTGTACCTGCTGCTGGTCGCCCACCACCTCGTGGTGGACGCCGTCTCCTGGCGCGTTCTGCGCGACGACCTGGAGAGCGCCTACCGGCAGGCCCGCGAGGGCGGTCCCGTCACCCTGGGGGAGCGCGGCACCAGCTTCCGGGAGTGGTCCACACGGCTGTCCGCGCACGTCGCCGAGGGCGGCCTCGACCACGAACTGCCCTACTGGGAAGAGGCCGTACGATCCGCACCCGCCCCCGCAGGCCCCGCCCCCGCGGCCGACGCGGGCCCGGCCGCCACCGTGAGCGTGGAACTCGGTGAGGAGGACACCACCGCCCTGCTCCGCTCCGCGCCCACCGCCTACCGCACCCGCGTCAACGACGTGCTGCTCTCCGCCCTCGCCCTCGCACTGGCCCGCTGGACCGGGCACGAGCGCATCCGCCTGGACCTGGAGGGCCACGGCCGCGAGGACCTGCTCGACGGCGTCGACCTGTCCCGCACCGTCGGCTGGTTCACCACCGTCTACCCGGTCGCCCTCCAGGTGCCCGACCCCGGCGACCTCGGCCCCGACCGCGACTGGCGGTCCCTGGTGAAGTCGGTACGGCGCCAGCTGCGCGCCGTACCCGGCAACGGCATCGGCTTCGGCGCGCTGCGCACCTTCGGCCCGCCCGAGGTCCGCGAACGCCTCGGCGCCCACGCCCACGGCCAGGTGGTGTTCAACTACCTCGGCCAGTGGGACGCCCGCCCCGAGACCGCGGACGGCGGCCTGGTCCGCGCCGAACACGGCTCGTTCGGCCAGGACCACGACCCCCGCGACCCCGGCTCGCACCTGGTGGAGGTGGTGGGCGCCGTCCAGCACGGCCGACTCGCCTTCACCTGGCACCACCGGCCCGCCGTCCACGACACGGCGACCGTGCGCAGGGTCGCGGAGGACTTCGCCGAGGCACTGCGCCACCTCGCCCGGCACGCCAGGGGAGGCCGATGACGGCGTCCCCCCACGAGGCACCGCCCCGGCGTCCCGCCCGGCACGGTCCTCGCGCCCCCCGCGCCCCGACCCCCGCGGCGCATCGCCGACCCACCCGGACCGAACCGCACACGAAGGAGACCGACATGGACGAGAACACCCGCTACCAGGTGCTGCGCAACGACGAGGAGCAGTACTCCCTCTGGCCCGTCGACATCGAGGTGCCCGCCGGCTGGCAGCCCGTCGGCAAGGAGGGCACCGAGGCCGAGTGCACCGCCTACGTCGACGAGGTGTGGACCGACATGCGGCCCAAGAGCCTGCGCGAGCGCATGGAGAACGCCGGCGCCTGACCGGCCGTCCCGCACCGTCCGCCGGGCCGGCCGCACTCCGCGCCGGCCCGGCGGGCACGCCCCACCCAAGACTCCCCCCCCCCGCACTGGACCGCCGCCGCACCGGTGCCCCAACGCCCCCGGCCCGCCCAATAAACTTACGGAGCCCGTCATGACCCCCGTCCTGCGAACCGAACGCCTGCAGTTCCTCCCCTACCGGCCCGAACACGAGGACGTCTTCGTCGCACTGCTGCGCGACGCGCAGGTGTGCCGCTGGATGGGCCAGGACCTCGTGCCCGAACCGCAGATCCGCGAGGTGTTCCGAGCCATCCTCACCGACGTCTACCCCCAGCGGCGGTTCGACGTCTGGGGCCTGTGGCTGGCGGGCCGCTACGTCGGCCACGCCGAGGTGAAACCGACCGGCAACGTCGAGGGCCACGAACTCGTCACCGCCCTCGCCTCCAGTCACTGGGGCCGGGGACTGGGCGGCGAGGCGGTCCGCGGCCTGCTCCGGCACGCCGCCGACAACCTCGGCCTCACCGAGGCCTACGGCATGGTCGGCGCCGAGAACGTCGCCAGCCTCGCCATGTGCCGCCGCCTGGGCTTCCGGCACGTACGCGATGTTGTCGGCGACGACGGCTCGGTGACGAAGATGCTGGTCATCCCGACGGCGGCGGGAGGAGCGGGAGCTTGACCGCCCGGGACGCAAACCGCACCGGCGGACCGCCTTGTCGCGTCAGGGCCGTAACCCGCCAGGCGTGCTCACCCGCTCACGGGCCGGCCGGCGCACCTGCGCACGAGCGCCCGCGGGAGGTGTGCTGCCCTCCCGGTATCCGGCACATCCGCCCACAAACCGCCTGCCCGGCCAGGGGGATCGGCAGCCACCTGTCGGAAGGCGTCGACGCCGTGGTCGTGACGCATCGCGTTCGGCCGCGGGGCTCAGGGGCGGTGGGTGCGGAGCCCGCGGTAGAACGTGGTGATGTCGTCGGCGAGCAGATCGGGTTCCTCGTAGGCGGCGAAGTGTCCGCCGCGGGCCATGCGGGTGTAGCGCGTGAGGCGGTAGGCGCGCTCGGCCCAGCTTCGTGGTGGTCGGGAAAGGTCGGCGGGGAACAGGGCAAGGGCGGTGGGGACGTCCACCCGCCGTACGCGACGGGTCAGATGGTGCGCGTACTCGTAGTACGGGCGGAAGGACGTGGAGATGGTGCCGGTGAACCAGTAAAGGGACGCCTGGGTGAGGAGGAAGTCCTCGCTGAAGCGGGTCGACAGGTCGCCTCCGCAGTCGCTCCACGCGCGGTACTTCTCCAGGATCCAGGAGAGCAGTCCGGCGGGTGAGTCGCTGAGGGCGGGTGCGAGTGTGAGAGGGCGGGTGTTCTGCAGGTGCATGTAGCCCCCTTCCTCCGTCTGCCAAGCCGCAGCGGAGGCGAGATGGACCTGCTCCTCGGGCGTCAGGGAGGCCGGGTCATGGTCGGCAGGTGCCGCGGCGGCGAGCAGGTGGATGCCGACGACGGACTCGGGGTGGGCTTCGGCGAGCCGGGAGGTGATGCCGGCGCCGAGGTCTCCGCCGTGGGCCGCGTATTGCCGGAAGCCGAGGTGGTCGTGCATGAGCCGGTGCCACAGGTCGTGGGTCTGCTCGGCGCCGGTGAGGGCGGGCCGCTGAGGGGAGAAGGCGAAACCGGGCAGGGAGGGCACGATGACGGTGAACGCGTCCCGCGCGTCGCCGCCGTGGCGGGACGGGGCGGCCAATCGCTCGGCAAGGGCGGTGAGTTCCAGGACGGTGCTCGGCCAGCCGTGGGTGAGCACGATCGGCAGGGAGTCCTCGTGCTCGGCGTCGTAACGGAGGTAGTGCACCGGTGTGCCGTCGATGTCCGCGAAGTGGGACGGCAGGGCGTTGACGGCGGCTTCGTGGGTCCGCCAGTCGTAGTCCGAGGCCCAGTACGCCACGAGGCGGCGCAGTTCGGTGGCGTCGGTGCCCGCCTCCCAGCCGTCGACCGGCCAGGGCTCGGGCCACCGGGTGGCGCGCAGCCGAGCACGGAGATCCTCCAGATCGGTATCACTGACGTCGATGACAGGGGTGGTGGTCGGCACGGAGTGCTCCTCGGAGGGTCGGTGCTCAGAAGGTGTGTGTGACGGTTGTCGTGTCGGCGGCGTTCGGGCGCGTGGTGTGCGGGGCGGGGCGCAGGGCAGGGGCGAGGGGGAGGGACGCGAGCACGGCGGCGGCGGTCACCAGCAGGGCCGGGGCGAGGCCGAATCGGTCGGCGAGGGCCCCGATCAGCGGCGGGCCGCACACGAAGCCGCCGTAGCCGATCGAGGTGATCACCCCGACCCGGGCGGCCGAGTGGGCGGGATCGTCCGAACCGGCGCTCAGGCAGAGGGGAAAGCCGAGCGAGGCGCCCGCTCCCCACAGCATTGCGCCGGTGAAGCCCGCCCAGAGACCGGGCGCGGTGGCGAACAGTGCGACCCCGAGGCAGGCGGCACAGGCCGCCGCGCGCAAGGTGCCGGGCCTGCCCAGGCGGTCGACGATCAGCGGTCCGAGCCAGCGGCCCAGGGTGACAGCCGTGAGGAAGACGGCGTAGGCGAGGGTACCGACGGCCGCTGTGGTGTGGCGGCTGTCGATGACGGCGAGGCTGATCCAGTTGCTCCCCGCTCCTTCCGCCAGTGCGAAGGCGAGGGCGACGAGGCCGAGGAGGACGGTGCGCGGGTCACGCCAGGCGGGTGCGCCGGACTCGCGCACGCCGTCGGGTGATGACGGTGACTGGAGAGCGGTCCGGGGCAGGAAGTGCCGGACGGCCGCCGGGGTCGCCAGGGCGACGAGCAGGGCGACAGCCCCGATGTGCAGGCCCGCCGGAATGCGCAGCACCGTCATCAGTGCGCCGAGGCATGCGCCCGCCACGGTGCCGATGCTGAATCCCGCGAAGAAGCGGGGCATCAGGGCCCGGCCGAGCCGTCGTTCGAGGGCCGCCGCGTGCACGCTCACCGCGACGTCCCAGAACCCGGTGGCGGTGCCCAGGACGAGGAGTCCGGCCAGGAGAAGAGGCGGCCAGAGAGCGAAACCGGACGCCACGGCGCCGAGACCGGCACCGACCGCGACGGCCACCGTGGTGACGGCCCGGCGCGGCCCGGCATGTGCGACGAAGGGGCCGGCCAGCGGCAGCGCCACCAGTCCGCCGACCGCGAGGAGCAGCAGCAGAACACCGACCGATGCGGCGTCCAGGTTCATGCGCTCCTGGATCTGTGGCAGGCGGGACGCCCAGGTCGACCCGGCCAGGCCGAGGAGGGCAAAGACCAGGTGCGTCGAGCGGATGGCATTCGTCGTCTCGTCGGCGCGTCTTTCCGCGAAAGGGACGTTCACGTGCCCGGTCCGAGCGTCTGCACGATGGCCGCCCGGGTCGTCGCACGCGGTTCCCGCTCCGTGGACAGCAACGTGTGCATGATCATGCCTTCCAGGAGGGCGTCGAGGCGGGCAGCGGTCTCGGGCCCGGTGAAGCGGGCCAGCACCGCCCGGCTCGACCTGGTCCACTCCTGGGTCAGCGCGCGCAGTGCGGGATCACGCAGCGCGGCCAGATGCAGTTCGAAGCCGAGTACCGCGCTGCGGTCCCGGGACGGCCCGCCCTCTACCAGTTCCACCAGGACGTCGATCAGTTCCTCACGCGAGGACACCTCGGTGAAGAGGGCTTCGTACTCGGCGGTCCGCAGCTCGACGTACCGCGCGAACGCCTGCGCGCACAGCTCGGTCAGGCTCGCGAAGTGATAGGTGACGGAGCCCAGCGGCACGTCCGCGCGGGCGGCGACCTTGCGGTGCGTGATCCCGGCTACACCGTCCTCGACGAGTACGTCCAACGAGGCATCGAGTATGCGCTCCCTGCGCCGTGGGTCGTGGCGGCGGGCGCGGCGCCCCTCGCCGCCCGCCGCCCCATGCCCTCCGGGCTCTTCTTTCTTCCACATAAGAACAAACGTACATTACGGTAGGAACAAACGTTCTTATGTCATCGGTCCGGCGGCCCGCAAGGAGGGCCGCGGCGAGGCGAGGAAGCACAGGGCTACGGCGTCCTCGCGTGATTGCGCGCCACCCCCCTTAGGGGATGGACGTCCGCGAAGGACGCCAGGTACGCACGGCGGACGGAGGAGGTCGAGGAAGTCGGTCTCGACGACACCCGCGGCGACGAGGTCCGCGCGGACGTCCAACGGGCCGCTCTTCAGTGCCAACGCCTTGTTCGGTTGGACGAGAACCCTCTCGATGCGGCGCTGTACGCGGCGCCCCATGATTGGAGACGCCGTGAGCGACCGGTGCTCCGCGGAAGTGATCATCAGGCGCCGGCTGCCATGGCCGACGCGGTCACCACGGCACTGCGGCCGTGGTTCGATCGGCCGCTGGCGCTGTTCGGGCAGAGTATGGGCGCTTGCGTCGCCTACGAGGTTGCCCTGCGCCTGGAGACACGCGGCATCGTCCCCTGCTCGACAGCGTCCGCGCCTGGTCGGACCTGACCGCCTCGGGCTCCTTCGTCTTGCGTGCATTGCCCGGCGACCACTTCTACCTCGTGCCGCAGGAGGCCGAAGTGGTCGCGGATGTGGCGGCCCGTCTCGCACGTGCCGAAAATCCCGGTCGACCGGCACTACGCATGGCGCCCCCAGGACTCTCGGGGACGATGGTCCGACCGGTCGCTGAGCCCCTCGGCGGCCGACGTGGGAAGCCGTATGGGAAGACCGCGGTGCGGACGTGCCTTGTCCCGCCCCCGGCATGTGAAGCCACCCGTTGCTCCTGCGGGACGATCACTGTGGCCGACTGCGTGTGGAAGCGCGGCGGCCGGAGATCATGTCCGGCACCCACCGCCCACTCCCCATGGCCCAACCAACGACCAACTGACCATGTAGGGCACGGTGTAAGTTGGCCGCTCGGGAGGCTGCGCCCGCCCTGCTCGGCGGCTGATCATGTGCGAGTTCGTCAGGCGGCGGTCGTTTCGTAGCCGAAGCGCCGGGCGACTTCGGCGATCTTTCCAGTGCCGAATTTCTGCTGCAGGCCGGGCGTCATCCACCCCTGCCATTCATTGGGTGTGCCGCTGCGCATGATGCGGGTGTTCGTGGCGCTTGTGTCGCCCTTGGCGCGCGAGCGTTGTTCTTCGTGTGCGCGCATGGTGTCGAAACTGCTCCGCTCGATCGCTCGTACGAGGTCGGACTCTTTGACGTCCACTTCGAGGTCTTCCAGGCTCTTGCACAGGGCGGGAACCGGGTCGTTCTTGAGATCTTCGAAGGTTGTCACGGTGCTTCGTTGAAACCTGCCGCGCGCATGGTCCCAGGCGTCATAGAAGGATGACCAGTCATCGAGCCTACTGACGCCTGCAGGGCCGGGTTTCTCCAGCCATTGCTCGAAGGTGCCGGCCAGGATGTCCAAAGGGTCTTTTGCGAAATTAGTGCGGAATTTATGCCAAGAGTATAGGGAATCGCGTGGGTCCCTGATGAGGATCCACGCCCCGAGCAAGGGGCGTGGTGCCAGGAAATCGGGTGCGAGGTGCGTCTTCACGAAACGGGGCCACCGTTTCCTGCTGTGCTCCTGGTCGTTCCAACTGCTGCGGTCGGTGGCCGCCAGCCTGCTGCGGTATTCGGCGTAGGCGGGCACGGGACTGCTCGTGCCGTCGGTGTGCAGGGAGTCGATGTAGGGATCGGCGTAGTTGAGTCCGAGTTCGAGAAGGATGTTACCCAAGAGGGACTGGCCGGAGCCGCCGATGCTGGCGACCGCGATGTCCTGAGGACCGAGCTTTTCGATGTTGTCCTGGTAGAGGGCGTTGTACCGGTCCTGTATGCCGTGGAGCAGGTAGTAGATCTTTTCGCTCATTGCTTTCCTCTGTTCACGTGGTCGGGAGGGTGTGCCGAGGCAGAGGTGTCGCATGTGTCGGTGGCGCCCGCTGACCGAGCGGACTGGCCTGCTCCGGTGCCGGGTGCATCGCCCAGCACCGCGACCAGAACTCCACCGATGACGGCGGTGAGTGCTGCTACGGCGAAGGCCAGCTGGTAACCGGACGTCAGTGCTGCGGTATGGCCGGTGGCTCCTGCGGAGCTGGTGCGGGCCGCGGCGATACTGCCCAGCCCTGCGACGGCGAAGACGCCCGCGACGTACTTGGCGGTCTCGAAGACGCCGTAGCCCACCCCTTTGTCGTCGGGGGAGATGTCCTTGCCCGCGGCGACATTGAAGGAAACGGCTCCTACGACGGTTCCCAGCCCCAGGATGAGCATGCTCGGCAGGATGTGCGGCATGTAGGCGCTGCCTGGGCCGGCCAGGGCCAGCAGCACCAGACCGACTGCGCTGACGAACTGGGCGCAGGAGGCCACCACCGTCCACCGGTAGCGGCGCAGCAGCCGGTTGGCGACGGACGAGCCGATCAGAACGACCAGCCCCAGGGGGCTGAAGGCCAGTCCCGCGACAAGGGGGCTGTAGCCGAGTGCTTGCTGGAAGAAGAGCAACCCGATGAAGACGCTGCCCTGGTAGGCGAATTCGTTGGCGGGCATGGCGAGCACCGCGGTGCGAAAGGAGGGCACGCGAAGGATGCCGAGATGCAGGAGGGGGTCTGCTGTTCTGCGTTGTTGGAGAATGAACCCAGCGAACGCGACGGCGGACAGTGCCAGAGAGCCGAAGGTGCTGAAGGAGACGGTGCCCGCGGTCTCGGTATTGGTGATGGCGAAGACGAGCATCATGAGGCCGGCCATGGACAGGGCGACGCCGGGGAGGTCCAGGCCGCCGATCTTGGAGGCCGGCGGCTCGCGATCCAAGACCTTGGGTGTCAGCAGGGCGGCGAGGAGTGCCACCGGCACGGACAGCAGGAAGACGTAGCGCCAGCCGAGTCCCTGCGTGACGACACCACCGATCACGGCGCCGCCCGCGGCCCCCACTCCGCCGGCCACTGCGACCGCGGCGAACAACCGGTTGCGCTCAACCGGTGATGGCTTCGCGCTGATGATCGCAAAGGAGGTGGGGACCGCGAGTGCGGCGCCCGCGCCCTGGAGCATGCGCCCCGGCAGAAGCAGCCACAGCGCCGGGGCGAGCCCTGCCAGCAGCAGGCCGGTGATGAAGAGGGCGAAGCCGGTGATGAGGACCGGGCGGCGGCCGTAACGGTCACCGCACCGGCCGCCCAGCAGCAGCATGCCGCCCAGGGGCAGGGTGTAGGCCGCCATGACCCACTGCATGCCGACCCGACCGAGGCCAAGGCTGTGCTGTAGCGCAGGAAGGGCCACGGTGACCACCAGGCCGTCGAAGACGACGAGGAAGTTGGTGGTGGTGAGCAACGCGGTCAGTAATAGCGCCCGGTGACGGTGCATCCGTTTAGCAACCAAAGAGCCAGTCATGATCTCAACCTGCCCGGGTGCGGGGGTCTGTCACGCTCACCGGCGACTCCCGGCCCGGTGCGGCGGCGGCCGCATCAGGCAGTGGTGCGGCGGGCTGCCCAGGCACGGGTGAGATAGGTGGTCTCCACCGTCTCCGCATCGCCGATGCGGCGCCGCGCGTAGTCGAGGAATTGTTCGAATTTCTCTTCGCCGAGCTGTACGCGCACGTCGTTCACCGAGCGCCACACACCGATGTAGTGATCGACCGTCTGCCGCACGTGGTGGCGGCCCTCCAGGAGAATCACGTCGTCGAAGTGCGGGCTCGCTGCCAGCCGGTCGGACAGTTCGTCCATGAGCCCCTGGCGGGCGGAAGAGACCCGTTTCATGTCCGGCTTCAGCCTCTCCAATTCCGCTTCGATGTCGGTGAGCAGGGGGCTGGCCTGGATGTAGCGGGGGTTCCACAGTGCGACGAACCACCCGCCTGGGCGCAGCAGGCGGCTGAACTCCTGGGTGCCCTTGTCGAAGTCCACCCAGTGAAAGGAGGACGCCATTGTCACGAGGTCTGCCGAGGCGCTGGGAAGCCCGGTGTCCTCGCCGCTCCCGGCACGCCAGATGATGTCGTGGTGTGCGGAGTCCCTCTCTCCCGTTGCCCGCATGGTGTCGTTGGGGTCGACGGACGTCACGGACCGAAAGCCTGCTTCCGCGAGCATGCGGCTCCAGATGCCGGTGCCGGCTCCCACATCGACCGCATCGCAAGCCTCGGCGGAGCCGCCGAGCAGTCCAATCAATGCGGAAAGGACTGAGGGCGCGTACCCCTCGCGATACTTCGAGTAGTCCTCGGCCAGGCTGGTGAAGTCGCCGTGCTTGAGGGTCGAGGTCACGATAATTCCTTCTTCCGTCGGGCAGGGCTGTAGAGGCGGCTGATCCGGGCGAACCGGAGCCGGTCAGCGGGATGCTCCCGTCAGGCACTCTTTGAGGATTCGGGAGGCTGCCGCGTTCGGGTCGATGTCGGAGAAGTTCGCTATTTGCAGGTCGGGGCTCTCCGGAAATTCTGGCTCGACTCCGATTCCGACGATTTCTTCGTCATTCGCTTCGCTGTAGACTCCCTTGCTGTCTCGTTTCTTCAGTTCTTCCAGTGGTACGTCGAGAAATACCTCGTAATATCGTTCGATGTTCTCCCTGTTCCATTGGTGCACGTCATGGAAGAGGGAAATGGTTGCGCATATGACGACCTGCCCCTGGTTGGCCAGCATGCGGCTGATGCGAGCGTAGGTATAGGCCATCTTGCGTCGACCTTCACGGTCGAACGACCGCGTCTCCCCGATGGCTTCCCGCACAGCATTCCCGTCCAGAAGGATCGGCTTTATGCCGAAGGACCGGATCTGCTGTGCAAGGATTTTGGAGACCGTGGTCTTTCCTGATTCTGCGAGCCCTGTCACCCAAAATACGCCGCCCTCGCGCAGAATGGCTGGTGTGGAAACATGGTCAGGCGTAGCCATAGTGCCGTCCTTCGGATGCTGTGAGCGTTGTGACGGGCGGGGTCGAACGTTTCATTCACGTGAGTTAAGCCGCTGGTGCAATGCCGCTGGTTCGCGTCGAAATCAGCTTCAACAAACTTTCGGTGAACTCTAAAAATAACCCGCACGCCACGTCAAGAATGGCCGAGGAGAGGGCATAGGTGACTTCACCCGATTACCCGCTTTAATGTGCGCCATGCTTTCCGTTCCTTATAAGGTCCGCTTCGCGTTGCTCTCGACCATCCCAAAGATGTACAAAACCTTTAAAAGCTATTTTTGCTGTAAAGGCGGATATGTCAGCACTTTACGTGTAGTGGGACGCCTCTCGTGCGAGATCGAAGTGACGTGCGCCACATTCGAGTGAGTTGAGATCACGCCAGGACAGCATGTCGGTCGGTGCGCAGACTGCGACGCTGGTGATGCGGTGGTGGCATATGAGGGTTGCCGCGATGGCGGTAAGGCATCGCATCCGCAAAGCCAGGAGAGGGCACGCATAGACGGCTCACGGTGTCGGACCAGCCACTGTGAAGACTCAATGCCCTTGCATGTGACGCGATGCCCGATTACGCAGGCGAAAACCATCGCAGCAGGTGGCGATAGTCGTAGCCCTCTTGATAAGGATCTTGCGGTGGGTCGTCGTCAGCTGACGGATGCGGCGTGGGGGCGGATAGCGCCTTTGCTGCCGGGGGTCGATGGTCGTGGGCGGCCGTGGCGGGATCACCGGTAGGTGATCGACGGGGTGTTGTAGTGGTTGCGGACCGGTGTTCCGTGGCGTGCCTGCCAACGCTTTCGCCCGCTGGGAGTCGGACGGTACGTGGGCCCGGCTGCTGGAGCAGGTCCAGGTCCGCGACGACTCCTTTGGGGCCGTGGAATGGGCCGTGTCGGCCGACTCCACCGTCAGTCGGGCTCACCAGCACGTCGGCGGTGCCCGCGAAAAGGGGCGCAGGCGGGGACGAGCTGGACGATCCGGCATGCGCGGCGGCTCGCCAGGCGCTCGGCCGGCCCCGCGACGGGCAGACGACCAAGGTTCATTTCGCTTGCGATGGCCGGGGCCTGCCCCTGACCGTCGTCCTCCCGGCAACGTCAACGACTCCACCGTCTTCGACACGGTCATGAAGGGGCTGCGGGTACCCCGAGTCCAGGCCCGGGAAATGACGGTCGGGCCGCGCGAGGCGATGGACGATGTCCGGCACTCCGTGGCGGTGCTCGCCGCCCGGGTCCGCGACGCGCACGCCGCCCGCGTCTGACCGCCTTTGGGCGCGGTAGCTGGGAGTCGCGCTGCGTCGCGGAGTCCGACATCAGCCGCGAGCCGGCCTACCGGCTCCTGGACGTTGCCCGCTCGCCGCGATCCACGGTGCCGTCGCCGCAGGCCTCGGCTCGACCACCAAGATCGCTGTTCTTGTTCGCCGGACGGGCCAGGCGGCGAAGCCTCCGCCGGGCAGGACAGCCGACTTCCCGTGAAGCCCAACAAGGCTGATCATCTCAGTGCTGAAGATCAAACTAGGGCGGACGCCCTCGGAGGTGTCCATACGGCAGCATCCAATGGCCTGGCCGCCACAGATGCCCTTTGCGAGGCGGGCGACGAGATCCTTTCGGACCTACCTGGCCAGAAGACCGGATAATCCCAGGTCAGCGCACCCTTCCGCGCGGTTTCAGCGGCACCGGCGGCAGCGCGGGCGCGGGCAGCGGAGCCCCGTCGTAGCCCTTCACCTCGCCGAATCGAACCCCCCTCGTCCAGTCCTCGCGAGCCTGCTCGATCTCCTCCTGGGTGCGGGCGATGAAGTTCCACCACATGACGAGTTCCTCGGCGAAGGGCTCGCCGCCGAGGAGCATGAGCCCGGCGTCGGACTCGGCGCGCAGCGGGAGTTCGCGGCGGCCGCAGCCCAGGTAGAGCATCGAGCCCGGCAGGACCGGTACGCCGTCCACGTGCACCTCGCCGGACATGGCCAGGACGCCGTACTCGAAGTCGGGTTCCAGCGGCAGCCGGACGTCCGCGCCCCGGGTGAGGGCGAGGTCCGCGCCGACGATCGGGGTGTAGGCGGTGCCGGGGGAGACGGAGCCGTCCAGGCCGCCGAGGAGCACCGTGGCGGTCAGGCCGGGCGCGGTCACCGTGGGCAGCTCGGCGTGGAACTCGAACTTGGGGGCCGTGTGCCGGTGCGCGTCGGGCAGTGCCACCCACAACTGGGCGCCGTGCAGGAGGCGGGCGTGCGGCCGGGGGCTCTCCTCGGAGTGGCTGATCGCGCGCCCGGCGGTCATCAGGCCCAGCTGCCGGGGCCGGACCATCTGGAGGCTGCCCGTGGAGTCGCGGTGCAGCACCTCGCCCTCGTGCAGCCAGCTGACCGTCTGCAACCCGATGTGCGGATGCGGCGGGACCTGCATGCCGGGCTCGTCGGCGATGTCGTCCGGGCCGTAGTGGTCGACGAAGGCCCACGCGCCGATCATGCGGCGGCCCAGGTTCGGCAACAGCCGACGCACCTCGGTGGATTCCCCCAGCGTGACGTGCCGGGGGCTCAGCAGTTCGCGGACCGGTTCGGCGACGACGAATCCACGGCCCCCGCAGACGGTGGGCACGGGCGCGCGGTCAAGGTTGCTCATGCCGCCCAACTTAGCGGTGCGGGCGCTGCACGGGTGGACAAGCGAAGCGGCCGTTTCCCCGGCGACGGCGCGGGTGCCGTCGCCGCGCCGCTCTCACTCGGACGGCCGTGGGGGCTCCGACGCCGGGGAGGGGACCGCCACGGGGCTGCGGATCGCACCGCTCGGTACCGGCGTCGGGGTGGTGACCGTCGGCCGGGGGGAGCGCGCCGGTTCCGCCGGGCGGGTCCGGGTGTCGTGCAGCGTGAGGAGGACGAGCGCCGCCACGGCGGCCAGGGCCAGCAGACCCGCCACGGCCGCGCGCGACGGCAGTGAGCGAAGCGGCGGGGGCGGCGCGGGCCGGCGCGGGCGCGGCGCGGCGCTCGGCGGCCGCAGGGGCCGCAGATCGGCCGGCCCCACCGCGTCCGCGCGGGCGGCCAGGGCGGCCCGCAGCCGTTCCTCGACGGGGCGCGGCGTGTCCGCCGTACCAGGGTCGTTCATCGCAGGCCCTCCAGACGGCGGCCGAGTGCGTCCAGGGCCCGGCTGGCCGTGGACTTGACGGTGCCCCGTGACAGGCCGAGCGTCGCCGCGATCTCGGCCTCGGTCAGATGCGACCAGTAGCGCAGCACCAGGACCTCTCGTTGCCGCCGGGTCAGGGTGCGCAGCGCCGCCAGCACCTCCCGGTGGTCCTCGTGCAGCAGGACGTCCTCCTCCGGTGCGGGCGCGTGCTCCTGCGGGGCGGGGACGTGCGCCCGTACGGTCCTGCGCCGGCGCAGCACCGAGCGGGCCGTGTTGACCACGCTGGTCCGCAGGTACGCCTCCGGGTCGTCGAGGGCGGCGAGCCGGTGTCCGTGCCGGCGCAGCAGTGCGGTGAAGGCGTCCTGCACGACGTCCTCGGCCGTGGGCAGGTCGTCCACCAGCAGCACCGCCAGGCGCACCAGGGACAGCCGGCGGTGGTGGTACAACTCCTCGATGCCGGGCGGGGGTTCGAGGGCAGCGGCCGGGTCGAGGGGGCGCCCCGGCGCGGCCGGTGCGCCGGCCGGACCCGTGCCGGTGCCCAACCGGGCGCGGACGAGGAGCCGGGCGTATCTGCGCCAGAACGCGGGGGAGTGCGCCGTGCCGGTCCGTTCCCAGGGCAGGGCCGCCGGTGGTGTCGTTGTCGTCATGGATCTCCTGGGGCCGGGTGCGGGGAGCCGGTCGTACGGCGGCTCCCCGCACCCGCCTCACCTCAGTGCTGCGGCGGAACCGGGGCCGGGGTCACCGGACCGTGGGGCGGAACGGGCCTCGGCGTGGCCTGCCCGTCGTGCGTGGAGGGCACCGGGTAAGGCGTCGCCGGCACCGGGGCGGGTGTCGCGGGCACGGGGCGCGGGGTCCCGGCGGGCGTGGACGGCACCGGCACCGGGGACGCCACGGACGGCACGGGGCTGGGCGTCCTCGTGTGGGCGGGGGCCGACGGCACGGGGGCCGGGGTCTTGGCGTGCCCCGGGGCGGACGGCACGGGCGACGGGGTCGCCGCTCGGGCCGGTGCCGGGCTCGCCGTGCCGTCGGACCGGCCGGCGGAGTGGTGGTCGGACTGGGCCGCCTGCGCGGCGACGGTGCCGGTGACGGCGAGGGCCGCGCCCAGCGCGGAGACCCCCAGGGCGGTGCGCAGCCTGCGGGCGCGGCTCGGACGGGGGACACGGTGTGCGGACATGGGTTCCTTCGTGGTTCGGCTCGGACAACTGGTCGAAGTGGAGGCCTCCACCCCGACAGACGTCCGACCCCGGTCGAGGTTGCGGGTTCCGGCCGACGAATTTTCCGTACCCCCGGCCGCCGCCCAGAGCGCGCTCGGCCGCGTCAGTACGCTCCCGCCCCCTCCTCCGCGGCGGCCACCGCCTGCGCGTGTCCGAACAGTCCGGGCAGTCCACCGGTGTGCACGAACACCGTCTTCTCGCCGGGGCGTACGGAACCGTCGCGGACCGCCGCGCGCAGTCCGGCCAGCGCCCGGCCCGTGTAGGTCGGGTCCAGGACGATCCCCTCGGTGCGGGCGGCCAGCCGCAGCGCCTCCGTCACCGGGCCGGTCAGCGCCGCGTACCCGGCGCCCACCTGGTCCCGGCGTACGCGCAGTTCCCGTGCCGTGACCTCCTGTGCGGTCAGCGGCGCCGCGAACTCCGCCACCGCGGCGGCCGGATCGGCCAGCGCGCCGACGTCCACGCCGAGCACCGAACCGGTGCCGAGGGCGGCGACCAGTCCCGCCATGGTGCCGCCCGAGCCCAGCGCGACCACCGCCGTGCGCACGTCCGGCACCTGCGCGCGCACCTCCTCACCGCAGCGGACGTAGCCCCGGGCGCCCAGCGTCCCCGACCCGCCGAACGGGATCAGCGCCGGCCTGGCCCCGTCCGCCCGCAGCCGGTCGCACACCTCGGCCGCGGCCGCGTCCAGACCGGCCTGGTCCACCTCACCCGCCCAGGCGAGCCGGGCCCCGAACAGCCCGTCCAGGGCCAGGTTCCCGGACCGGGAGGCACCGGCCCCGCCGCGCAGCACCAGGACGACGTCCAGCCCGAGCCGGGCGCCCGCGGCCGCGGTCAGCCGGGCGTGGTTGCTCTGCGCGGCGCCCGTGGTCACCAGCGTGTCCGCGCCCTCGGCGAGCGCCGCGCCCACCGTCCACTCCAGCTTGCGGATCTTGTTGCCGCCCCCGCCGAGACCGGTCAGGTCGTCCCGCTTGACCCACAGGTCCTCCGGGCCGAGGCCCAGCGCCGCGGCCAGCCGGGGCGCCGGTTCTACGGGCGTGGGGAAGGTGCCGAGCGGCACGGGCGGGTGCGTCATGGGCGGACATCCTCGCGGGAGGAGGGCACGGGCCCTCGTACGGTGACGGCGGTACGGCGATCAGTCGATCACAGCCGCCCGCCGATTGCGCCCACCGGCCCCTCACACCGGCAACAGCCGCCCCACCAGCGCCCCCAGCTGCCGCGCGGTACGGCACTCGTGCATGGCCACCAGTTCCGCGTACGCGGGCGCCGCCGAGTCCCCGGTGCCCCACTGGGCGGCCGGTTCGGGGTTGAGCCAGTGGACGCGCCGGGCCCTGCGGGCGATCTCGGTGAGCGCGGGCAGGTTCGGGTCGCTCATGTTGGTGCGGGCGTCACCGAGCACGAACACCGTGGTGCGCGGGCCGACCGCGGCGCCGTACCGCTCCGCGAACTCGCCGAGCGCCGTGCCGTAGTCGCTGCTGCCGTGCCAGCCGGTGAGCGTGGCCTCGGCGCGGATGCGGGCGCCGAGGCCCCCGGGGTCGGCGCGGCCGTGGTCGAGCAGGCCGGTCACCTCGTCCAGCCGGTTGACGAAGGCGAACACCCGGACCTTGCCGAACTGGTCGTGCAGCGCCTGCACCAGCAGCATGGTGAAGTCCGAGAAGCCCGACACCGAGCCGGACACGTCGCAGAGCAGCACCAGTTCGGGGCGGACCGGACGGCGCCGGCGGAGCACCGGCCGCATCGGGACGCCACCGGTGGACAGCGAGGAACGCAGGGTGCGGCGCAGATCGACGGTGCCGCGCGCGGCCCGGCGGCGGCGCGCCGCGAGCCGGGTGGCCAGCTTGCGCGCCAGCGGCTGGACCGTTCTGCGCAGCTCGGCCAGTTGGTCGCGGTCGGCGATCAGGAAGTCCGCCCGGTCGGCCGTCGGGCGCACGGCCCGGCGCGCGATCTCGTCCCGCCCGCGCCGCTCGGCGACCCGGCGCCGCGCCTCCGCCCCGACCAGCCGCCGGAACTCCTCGATCCGGCGGCGGATCTCGTCGTCCAGCAGCCGGTCGGCGAAGCCCGCCCCCGCGCCCTCGCCCGCCCGCACATCGGCCCGCACCCGGGCCAGCAGCGTCTGCGGGCGCAGCCGTTCCAGGGTCTGGTACGCGGACCAGCCGTCCGACCCGGGTGAACTCCCGTATCCGCCGAGGGTGTCGACCGCCTCCTGGGCCAACCGGGCCATCAGCGCGGGGTCGTTCGCCGCGAGGGCCTCGGCCAGCCGCTCGCGCAGGGTCTCGCGGCTCGCCGGCCGGCCGCCCGGACCGCCCACGCCGCGCGGGAAGTAGAGGTCGAAGACCGGGTCGAACACGGCACGCTGGGCCGGGCCGTGCAGCAACGTCGCGGCCAGCCCCTCGCGCAGCAGCTCCCGGTCGGCGAACCCCAGTTCCCGCGCCGCGCGGGCCGCGTCCACGCTCTCCCCGGTGCCGATCCGCACCCCGTGCGCACGCAGCGCCCCGACCAGGGCGGTGATCCGCTCGGCGGCATCCGTCACAGCGTGTCCAGGTCGAGCTTGGCGGCGGCCTTCTGGATGTCGTCCTGGTGCTTGAGGATCACCCCGAGGCTGTCCCGTACGACCTTCTCGTCCAGCGTGTCCGCGCCCAGGGCCAGCAGGGTGCGCGCCCAGTCGACGGTCTCGGCGACGGACGGCGCCTTGCGCAGGTCCATCGCGCGCAGCGCCCCGACCACCCGCACCAGCGACTCCGTCAGCGCCTCGGACAGTCCCGGCACCTTCAGCCGGACGATCCGCCGCTCCAGCTCCGGCTCCGGGAAGCCGATGTGCAGGAACAGGCAGCGGCGGCGCAGCGCCTCGGACAGCTCCCGGCCCGCGTTGGAGGTGAGCACGACGAAGGGGCGCCGGGTTGCGGTGACCGTGCCCAGCTCCGGCACCGTGATCTGGAAGTCGCTGAGCACCTCGAGGAGCAGGCCCTCCATCTCGACGTCGGCCTTGTCGGTCTCGTCGATCAGCAGCACCGTCGGTTCGTCGCCGCGGATGGCGGTCAGCAGCGGGCGGGGGAGCAGGAACTCCTCGCTGAAGATGTCGGTACGGGTCTCGTCCCAGCTCTCGTCCCGGCCCGCGCTGATGCGCAGCAGCTGCTTGGCGTGGTTCCACTCGTACAGCGCCCGGGACTCGTCGACGCCCTCGTAGCACTGGAGGCGGACCAGCCGGGCCGAGGACACCTGGGCGACGGCCTTGGCCAGCTCGGTCTTGCCCACCCCGGCGGGCCCCTCCACCAGGAGCGGCTTGCCCAGCCGGGCGGCGAGGAACACGGTGGTGGCGACGGCGGGCGAGGCGAGGTAGCCGGTCTCGGCGAGACGGGCGGAGACATCGTCGACGGACGTGAACAACGGGGCCTCCGGCGGGTCGGGGAACGGTGTTCGGACTTTCTCGGCAGCGGTTCTATCTAAGCGCTTGTTCAGCACCCCTGTCATCCGCCTTCCGCTTGATACACCGATCGGTTTCCGGCGAGGTAACCTCACACCATGGCCACCACCGACAAGGCATCCCCGCGCGACCGGCTGCTCGACGCGGCCGCCCGGCTCTGCTACCGGGACGGCGTCTCCATCGGCGTCGAGGCGCTGTGCCGGGAGGCCGGGGTCTCCAAGCGGTCGATGTACCAGCTCTTCGGCGGCAAGGACGAGATGCTCGCCGCGAGCCTGGAGCGCCGCGTCCCCGGGTACGGCGCCCGGCTCACGCACCCCGACCCGCAGGCGCCGCCGCGCGAGCGCATCCTGTACGTCTTCGAGCGGCTGGAGAAGGACTCCCTGGACGCCGACTTCCACGGCTGCCCCTTCCTCGCCGCGCTGGTCGAACTGAAGGACCCAGGCCACCCGGCGAGCGAGGTCGCCCGCGAGGCCAAGGAACGTCTGGCGCACGCGTTTCGCACCGAGGCCGAGCGGGGCGGCGCCCGCGACCCCGAACTCCTCGCCCGTCAGCTGATGCTGGTCTTCGACGGCGCCGGCGCGCGGGCCGGCGCCCGGGTGGAGCGGCTGGCCGACGGCCTCGCCACGGTCACCGCCGCCACCCTCTGCGACGCGGCCGGCCTGCGGCGGTGACCACCGGACAGCGGCGCCGTCCCGGCACCGGCCGACGCCGCGTCCACCGCCGGTAAAAACCCGGTCGGCCCCGGTGCGCCCGCCGGGTAGAGTCACGCCGTGCCCGAACTGGAGCGGTTGCATGCCGACCACGCCCCGGCGGTCCTGGCCTTCGAGCTGGCGAACCGCGCGTACTTCGCCGCCTCCGTCTCCGACCGGGGCGACGAGTACTTCGACCGGTTCGCCGACCGGCACAGCGCCCTGCTGGCCGAACAGGAGGCCGGCATCTGCGCCTTCTACGTGCTGGTCGCCGAGGACGGCTCCGTACTGGGCCGGTTCAACCTCTACGACCTCGAGGACGGCAGCGCCGACCTCGGCTACCGGGTCGCGCAGCACGTCGCCGGCCGCGGCGTGGCGACCGCCACCGTCCGGCAGCTGTGCCGGCTGGCGGCGGAGCGGCACGGGCTGCGCACCCTGCGGGCGGCCGCCTCCCACGCCAACGCCGCGTCCCGGAAGGTGCTGATCAAGGCCGGGTTCGTGCCGGTCGGCCCGGCGGACCCCGCCGACGTCGGCGGCCAGGCGGGCACCTGGTACCAGCGCGGCCTGCGACACCGCCCGTAGACCGCGGTCCCGCCGGTGCCCCGGCTCGGCGACGCGTGCGCCCGGGTGAGGCGGCCGCGCCGGCTTCGCCCGTGCGGCCCTCCCCCGTACGGCCCCCCACCACGCGCCGGCCGGCGCCCCCTCCCGGTGCAATGGAGCCGTGACCGCCGCCCCGGACGACTGCCTCGCGCGCAACGAGTGGATCTGCGGCGCCTATCTGAGCAGCCGCCGCAGGATCCTGCTCGACGCGGTCGTCCAGCACCTCCAGCTGACCTCGCTGTCGATCCTGATCGGCCTGGTCATCGCGGTGCCGCTCGCGGTCCTCGCCCGCCGCTGGGGCTGGGCGGCGGCCCCCGTCCTCGCCCTGACCACGGTCCTCTACACCATCCCCTCGCTGGCGATGTTCTCCCTGCTGCTGCCCGTGTACGGCCTCTCGGCCACCCTCGTCGTCGCCGGACTGGTGCTGTACTCGCTCACCCTGCTGGTGCGCAATCTCCTCGCGGGCCTGCGCGCGGTCCCGGAGGAGACCCGGCAGGCGGCGCGCGGCCTCGGCTACGGCCCGCTGCGGCTGCTGCTCACCGTGGAACTGCCGCTCGCCCTGCCGGCCGCGATGGCCGGGCTGCGCATCGCCACCGTCTCGGCGGTCTCCCTGGTCACGGTCGGCGCGATCGTCGGCTACGGGGGCCTCGGGAACCTCATCTACTCGGGCATGAACACCTACTTCAAGGCCCAGGTGCTCACCGCGTCCGTGCTGTGCGTGCTGATCGCCGTCGCCGCCGACCTGCTCCTGCTGGGCGTGCAGTGGCTGATCACCCCGTGGACCCGGGCGGCCCGCCCGTGAGCGCCGCCCGGCCGGAAGCCTCCCCATGAGCACGCTCACCGCAACCTGGAACTGGCTCGCCGACCCCGCCCACTGGTCCGGCGACGACGGCGTGTGGCACCGGCTGCTCCAGCACCTGGCCCTCACCGCCGTCTGCCTCCTCCTGAGCTGTCTGATCGCCCTGCCCGTCGCCCTGGTCCTCGGCCACCTCGGCCGGGGCGGGGCGCTCGCCGTGAACATCTCCAACGTCGGCCGGGCCGTACCCACCTTCGCCGTGCTGGTCCTGCTCCTGCTCACGCCGGTCGGCAACTGGGGCGAAGGACCCACCGTGGTGGCACTGGTGCTGTTCGCCGTGCCGCCGCTGCTCACCAACGCCTACGTCGGGATGCGCGAGGTCGACCGCGGAGTCGTCCAGGCGGCCAGGGGCATGGGGATGACCGGTCGGCAAGTGATGTTTCACGTGGAACTGCCCCTTTCGCTCCCCATGATCCTGAACGGGGCCCGGATCGCCGCCGTACAGCTCGTCGCCACCGCCACCATCGCGGCCCTCGCGGGCGGCGGCGGGCTCGGCCGGATCATCACGGCGGGCTTCAACCTCGCCAGCACCCCCCAGGTGGTCGCGGGCGCCCTGATCGTCGCGGTGTTCGCGCTGGTCGTGGAGGGCCTCTTCGAGATCGCCGAACGGCTGGGACCGGCATGGTCGCGGGCCGGGCGGTGAGCCCGCGGCACCATGGGGGAGTGGGCCATGGCGCCGGGCGGACGAGAAGGCGGCGAGCGACAGGCGCCCGCCGCGCCCTCCCGGCCGCCCTGCTGCTCGCGCTCACCGCCTGCACCGCCGGACCCTCCCTGGAGAACCGAGGCCAGGTCACCGCCCCGCCCGGCGACAGCCACCACCTGACCATCGGCTCGGCCGGCTTCACCGAGAGCGACCTGCTCGCCCAGATGTACGCCCAACTGCTGAACCAGGCCGGCTACCGCACCTCGATCCTCACGGTCAACAACCGGGAGCTGTACGAACCGGCGCTGGAGTCCGGCCGGATCGACGTCGTGCCCGAGTACGCGGCCACCTTCGCCGACTGGCTGAACACGAAGACCCACGGCCCCCGCGCCCGACCGGTCGGCTCACCCGACCTCGCCGTCACGATCAGGGCCCTGCGCGCGCTCGCCACCCCCCGCGGACTCACCGTGCTCGCACCGGGCCGGGCCCTCGCCCAGAACGCGTTCGCGGTACGCGCCGACTACGCCCGCCGGCACCACCTCAAGACCCTCGGCGACCTCGGCGCGGCACGACTGCCGGTACGCATCGCTGCGGGCGACGAATGCGTGCAACGGCCCTACTGCGCACCGGGGCTGCGCAAGGTGTACGGCATCGACGTCACCGGTGTCGACCCCAAGGGCGTCGGCACCACCCAGGCCAAGCGGGCCGTGCAGGACGGCCACGACCAACTGGTGCTGACCACCACCACGGACGCCACCCTCGACCGGTTCGGCCTGGTCCTGCTCACCGACGACCGGCGGCTGCAGAACGCCGACTACGTGCTCCCGGTCGTCAACCGCGCCCGCGCGGGCGGCGCCGGGGTGACCCGGGCCCTCGGCAGGCTCAACACCGTCCTCACCACACGCGACCTGGCCGGCCTGGACGAACAGGTGGACAGCTGGCGGCGGCTGCCCGCCGACGTGGCCCGCACCTACCTCAGGGACAAGGGGCTGCTG
Organism: Streptomyces sp. NEAU-sy36; assembly: GCF_013423905.1. Lineage (NCBI taxonomy): Bacteria > Bacillati > Actinomycetota > Actinomycetes > Kitasatosporales > Streptomycetaceae > Streptomyces > Streptomyces sp. NEAU-sy36. The sequence goes on along the minus strand of NZ_CP058977.1, from coordinate 4,847,533 downwards.
ACATAGGGCACCTCAGGCGTCCGACACCGAGTCGAAGGCCACCTGACCGCGCGCCACGCCCCGCGCGTCCGCGTCCACCGAGCGGCGCAGCGCCTCGTGCAGCTTCGCCGGGGTGAGCACCCCGAGGAAACGCGCCCCGTCCAGCACCGCGACCCACCCGGCGTCGTACTGGAGCATCACCCCGAACGCCTGCTTCAGCGGCGCCCCCACCGGCACCCAGGCGGTCATCCGATGGGCCAGCTCCCCGACCGTGCCACCCGCCGCCAGGTCGTCGGCGCCCACCCAGCCGTGCAGATCGCCGTGCGCGTCCAGGACGACCGCCCAGCGCGCGCCCTGCTCCCGCAGCCGCTCCCGCGCCGTCCCGGCGGGCTCGTCCGGCCGGGCCACGGGCGGCTGCCGGAGGTCGTCCGGCTCGATCGCGGTCACCGACAGCCGCTTCAGCCCCCGGTCCGCCCCCACGAACCCCGCGACATACGGTGTCGCGGGCGATCCCAGCACCGCCCGCGGCGTGTCGAACTGCTCGATCCGGCCCTGCCCGTACACGGCGATGCGGTCGCCGAGCCGGACGGCCTCCTCGATGTCGTGCGTGACCAGCAGCACCGTCTTGCGCACGGCCGCCTGCATCCGCAGGAACTCGTCCTGCAACTGCTCGCGCACCACCGGGTCGACCGCGCCGAACGGCTCGTCCATCAGCAGCACCGGCGGATCGGCCGCCAGCGCCCGCGCCACCCCTACCCGCTGCCGCTGCCCGCCGGACAGCTGCTCCGGATAGCGCGGCCCGTACGTCTTCGGGTCCAGGCCCACCAGATCCAGCAGCTCGGCGGCGCGGGCCCGGGCCTTCGCCCGCTTCCAGCCGAGCAGCACGGGCACGGTCGCGGTGTTGTCCAGGACGGTGCGGTGCGGGAACAGGCCCACCTGCTGGATGACGTACCCGATGCGGCGGCGCAGCCGCACCGGGTCGACCCCGGCGATGTCCTCGCCGCCGACCCGGATCCGCCCGGAGGTCGGCTCGATGAGCCGGTTCACCATCATCATGGTGGTGGTCTTGCCGCAGCCCGAGGGGCCGACCAGCGTCACCAGTTCGCCCTCGGCCACCTCGAAGGAGAGGTCGTCCACGGCCGTCGTACCGTCCGGATACCGCTTCGTCACGTGCTCGAACCGGATCATGTCCTCACGCTAACGGCGCCGCCCCCGCACCGCGCGACGACGACGCCCGCCGGCCGCCCTCGGGCCGGCACGTCACGGCAGGGAGCCGGACGGGGCCCGCTTCTCGCCGGCGTGCAGGGTGCCGAGGAGGGTCAGGGCCTGGGCGGAGGGGCTGCCCGGTTCGGCGTGGTAGATGACGAGTTGCTGGCCGGGCGCGTCGCGGACGTCGAAGGACTGGTAGGTGAGGGAGAGCGGGCCGACGTCCGGGTGGAGGAGTCGCTTGGCGTCCTGGGTTTTGCCGCGCACGGTGTGCCGCGCCCACAACCGCCGGAATTCCGCGCTGCGTTCGGTCAGGGTGTCCACGAGGCGTCGTAGACGCGGGTGGTCGGGGTCGAAGCCGCTCGCCTGGCGCAGGTTGGCGACGGCGGCTTGGGCGGCCCGGTCCCAGTCCTGGTAGAACTGCCGTCCGGCCGGGTCGAGGAAGGTCATGCGGGCCAGGTTGTCGGCGAGGGTGAAGGGTGCGTAGAGGGCGTCGGCCAGGGCGTTCGCGGCCAGGAGGTCGAGGGTGCGGTTCATGACGAACGCCGGGGTGTGCGGGTAGCCGTCCATCAGCTGGCGCAGCGCGGGACTGACGTGCTCGGTGGCGTGCAGGGAGCCCTGGCCCTCCGGTGACACTCCGGCCAGGCGGTGCAGGTGGTCGCGGGCGTCCGTGTCGAGCAGGAGCGCGCGGCTGAGCGCGTCCAGCACCTGGGGCGAGGGGTGGCGCTCGCGTCCCTGCTCCAGCCGGGTGTAGTAGTCGGCGTTGACGCCGGCCAGCACGGCGACCTCCTCGCGGCGCAGTCCGGCGACTCTGCGCACACCGTGACTCGCCATGTTGACGTCCTGCGGCCGCAGCCGGTCGCGGCGCGCGCGCAGGAACTCCCCGAGGTGGTTGTCGTCCATGGCCTCCAGGCTAGGCGGTGGCTGCCCGCGCATCCTGGGTGTGCCGCACCCAGGCGGAGAGCACCCTGGCGCACCCTCGCTGACCTGCGCAGACTCGGTCGGGCATGACATCTGTGGCCCACCGAGGAAGGAAATTTCCGATGACAGGCGATGCGCGGAGCGACCGCGATGCGGAGAACGCCGACGTGGTCGGCATGTGGGTGACCGCAGACGGTCACATCCGTCAGGAGCTGCTGCCGGACGGGCGCTACGACGAGGCCCGAGGAGACCGGCGCAGCGCGTACACGGGCCGGTACACGGTGACCGGCAACCACCTCGACTACGTCGACGACACCGGATTCACCGCCACGGGGGACATCCGGGACGGCGTGCTCCACCACGAACACCTCGTGCTCCATCGCGAGGACCGGGCGGAGAAGCCCTCGTGAGGGAGCGCGGCAGCGTCGAAGAAGGCGGAGCAATGAAACAGACCGGCGAAAGCACCACCGGCGCGCGCCGCGCCGGGCCCCTCGCGGATGTGTCCCCGCCACCCGGCACTCCGGCCCTGCTGGTCCTGTGCGCGGCTCATTTCATGGACGCCATCGACCTGTCCGACGTCGGCGTGGCCCTGCCGTCCATCCAGCGTGACCTTGGCATGTCCTCGGGTTCTCTGCAGTGGGTCGTGTCCGCCTATGCCCTCGGCTACGGCGGGTTTCTTCTCCTGGGCGGCCGGGTCGCCGACCTGTTCGGCCGACGACGCGCCTTCCTGGCCGCCGTCGCCGTCTTCGGCGTGGTGAGCGTGCTGGGAGCGCTCGCTCCGACCGGTGGCCTGCTGATCGCGGCACGGCTGGCGAAGGGCATCGCTGCGGGCTTCCTCGCCCCGGCGGCCCTCTCCCTGATCACCACCGACTGGCCGGAAGGCACGCGGCGCGGACGCGCTCTCGGCTGGTACGCGACCGCAGGCGCCTGCGGCTTCATCGGAGGACTCGTTCTCGGCGGCCTGCTGACCGGACTGTCGTGGCGACTGGTCTTCGCGCTCCCGGTGCCCATCGCCGTGGCGGCACTGCTCGCAGGGCCGCGCCTGCTCCCGGCGGACCCCCGTGACAGCGCACGCGAGAGGATCGACGTCCCGGGTGCGCTGACGGCCACCGGAGCACTGGTGCTTCTGGTCTACGCCCTCACCCAGGCTCCCCCGCACGGCTGGCTGTCCGCCCGCACCCTCGTCCTCCTCGCCGCCGCGGCCGGCCTGCTCGGCCTGTTCCTGCGTGTCGAGTCCCGCGCGCCCAGGCCCTTGGTCCCGCTGTCCTTCCTCGCCGGGCGCGCTACCGCCGGCACCAACCTGACGATCTTCGCCATGTGGGGCGCCTACACGTCCTTCGCGTTCCTCGCCACGCTCTACCTGCAGAACGTGCTGGACTGGACGCCGCTGCGGACGGCCGGCGCCTTCGTCCCGCTCGGTCTCGCCAACGGCGCGCTGGCGCCGTTCGCGGGGCGGCTCGCGACCCGGTTCGGCGTGCACAGGACGATCGCCGCCGGGATGCTGGTCCTCGCGCTGTCCTACGCGTTGTTCTTCCGGATCGGGCCGGACAGTTCCTTCCTCACCGTGATCCTGCCCGTCATGGTCGTCAACGGAATCGGCACCGCGGCGACATTCCCCGCCCTGAACATGAGCGCGGTGGCCGGGGTGCCCGACCGGGACCAGGGACTGGCGGGCGCCTTGCTCAACACCTTCATGCAGATCGGCGGCGCCGTCGTTCTCGCCCTCGTCACGGCGGTCGACGAAGCCGGACAGCGGGCGAACCGGAGTGACCCGCTGGCGGGCTACGGCCCTGGCACCGCCGTCATCGTCGCCGTCGTGCTCGCCGGCCTGGGCGGCACCCTCCTCCTCCGGCACCGGACCGGCAGCCGGGACCACTGACGGCGTGGCCCCTCCCTTTCCCGCCAACCATCCGTCACCACGCACGGACACCCGACCACCACCCCACCGGGAGCACACCCGCATGACATCCACGACCGCGTCCACCGAAGCCGCCGAGTTCACCGGGAAGACGGCTGTCGTCACCGGCGCCGCGCGTGGCATCGGCAAGGAGACCGTGGCACTCCTCCACGCCCGCGGCGCACATGTCGTCGCCCTCGACATACGACCCGAACTGGACCGCCTGGCAACGGAGTTCCCCGGCGTCGTGACGGTGACCGGCGATGTCACCGCGGAAGAGTCCGCCGCCCGCGCGGTAGGGACCGCCGTCGACGCCTTCGGCGGGCTGGACATCCTGGTCAACAACGCCGGACGCACCCTGAACAAGCCCGTCACGCACACCACCGCACAGGACTGGGACAGCGTGATGGACGTCAACGCCCGCGGCGCTTTCTTCTTCGCCCGCGAAGCCTTCCGGGCCATGGCGGAGCGCGGTGGCGGCGCCATCGTCGGCACCGGATCCTACGCGTCCACCGTAGGACTGCCCGAAGGGGTCGCCTACAGCGCGTCGAAGGGCGCGCTGGCCCAGCTGACCAAGGTGCTGGCACTGGAAGGCGGACCCCTGGGCATCCGCGCGAACCTCGTCGCCGCGGGCGTCGTCGAAACCGATCTCCTCGACACCTTCCGCCCCGACAGCCGCGCCTATCTCGCGTCCTTCGCGGACGCCCAGCCCCTGGGCAGGGTGGCGCAGCCCCGTGAGATCGCGGAGGTCCTGTGCTTCCTGGCCTCACCGCGGTCCGCTTTCGTCACGGGCGCCGTACTCGCCGCGGACGGCGGCTTCACCGCGGCCTGATCGGCCGCCGCCCGCACGCCGGTTGCGCCGGCCTCGTCCGGAAGGAGGGATCAGCCCACCAGGATCACTTCCAGCGCGCGCGGTCCGTGCACGCCCTCCACCCGGTCCAGCTCGATGTCGCTGGTGGCCGACGGTCCGGAGATCCAGGTCAACGGGCGGGCGGGGTCGAGCCGTTCGAGGGCCTGGGGGACGGACCCCACGACCTGCTCCGGCACCCGCACCACGCAGATGTGGTGGTCGGGGATGAGCGAGATGCGGCGCCGGCCCTGGGCGGCGGAGCCGTCGAGGACGATGGTGCCGGTCTCGGCGACGGCCACGGCACAGGCCGTCACCACGCTGTCGACCCGGTCGAGGCGGTCCGGGGTGTCCGCCACGCGGTCCTCGACCCGCCGCGCGTCCGTCGCGGCCAGCCACTCCGGGGGCAGCCCGTCGGGCACCAGCACCTCGCGGGTGCCGTGCGCGTCCAGCAACCGCGCGATCAGGATCGGCAGTTCCTCGCCGCCGGTGCGGTGCACGACCGCCCGGTAGTCCGCCAGGTTCTCCGCCAGCAGCTCCACCGTCTCCTCGGTGGTCCGCTCCCCGTGCTCGCGCAGATAGTCCCGGGGCACTGCCCGATCGTACGGCGGGTCGTCCGCGGGCACGTCGGCGAGCGCGCGCCGCACCCGGCCCAGGATCCGTTCCCTGCTGTTCACTTGGCGTCCTCTCCGCCGCGCGTACGCTGCCACCAGTCCCGGAACGGCTCCGCCGGCACCGCCGGCAGATCCCGGCTGCCGGTCCACGCCCGGCCGGGGCCCGGCAGGGTACGGGGGTGCAGCCGGCGGCTGCGGGAGGCGAGCCGCTGCCCGGTGCGCAGCGCGCCGGGGTGCGTGAACGCCCAGCCCGCCGCCCGCATCGCCGCCCGCTCGGCCGCGTGCCCCTTCGCCGGGCGCAGCACCACCTTGTTGCCCCGCCGTACCGCCGGGCCGCCCTGCACGACCCGCTCCCGCAGGTGCACCAGCACCTCGGGGATGTCGATGGCGACCGGGCACACCTCGTAGCAGGCCCCGCACAGGCTGGACGCGTACGGCAGCGAGGCGTCGATCTCGCTCGCGGTGCCCCGGAGCTGGGGGGTGAGGATGGCGCCGATGGGGCCGGGGTAGACGGAGCCGTAGGCGTGTCCGCCGGCCCGCTCGTAGACGGGGCAGACGTTGAGGCAGGCCGAGCAGCGGATGCAGCGCAGGGCCTGGCGGCCCACCTGGTCCGCCAGCGTGTCCGTGCGGCCGTTGTCGAGCAGCACCAGGTGGAAGGTCCGCGGGCCGTCCTCGTCGGTGGTGCCGGTCCAGGTGCTGGTGTACGGGTTCATCCGCTCGGCGGTGGAGGAGCGGGGGAGGGTCTGGAGGAAGACCTCCAGGTCGCGCCAGGTGGGCACGATCTTCTCGATGCCCACCACGGAGATCAGCGTCTCCGGCAGCGTCAGGCACATCCGTCCGTTGCCCTCGGACTCCACCACGACCAGGGTGCCGGTCTCGGCGACCATGAAATTGGCACCGGAGATGCCGACCTTGGCCCGCAGGAACTTCTCCCGCAGGTGCACCCGGGCGGCCTCCGCGAGATCGGCGGGCCTGTCGGTCAGGCCCGCGGGAGCCGGGCGGCCCCAGGAGCCCATCTCGTGCGCGAAGATGTCACGGATCTCGCCGCGGTTGCGGTGGATGGCCGGGACGAGGATGTGCGAGGGGCGGTCGTGGCCCAACTGCACGATCAGCTCGGCGAGATCGGTCTCGTACGCGCGGATGCCCCCGGCCTCCAGCGCCTCGTTGAGCCCGATCTCCTGGGTGGCCATCGACTTGACCTTGACGACCTCCGACTCGCCGGTCTCCTTGACCAGCCGGGTCACGATCCGGTTGGCCTCCTCGGCGTCGGCGGCCCAGTGGACCGTGCCGCCCGCCGCGGTCACCGACGCCTCCAACTGCTCCAGGTACCGGTCGAGATGGCGCAGGGTGTGGTCCTTGATCCGGCGGCCCGCCTCGCGCAGCTGCGCCCAGTCGGCCAACTCGGCCACCGCACCCGCCCGTTTGGCGCGGATGGTGTGCGTCGCGTGGCGCAGATTGCCGCGCAGCGTACGGTCGTCGACGGCGTCGCGCGCCGCTTCGGGAAACGCCGGCATGCCGACGTAGGTGCCGCTCACCGTGCCGGGTCCTCCTCCGTGCTCGCCAGGATCTCCGCGATGTGGACGGGCCTCATGGCCGCCCCGAGACGGCTCAGGGTGCCGCCGATGTGCATCAGACAGGAGTTGTCGGCCGCGCACAGCACCTCGGCGCCGGTCGACTCGGCGTTGCGCACCTTGTCCGTGCCCATCGCCGCCGACACCGCGGCGTTCTTCACCGCGAACGTCCCGCCGAACCCGCAGCACTCCTCCGCGCCCGGCAACTCGACCAGCTCCAGCCCCCCGACGGCCTCCAGCAGCCGGCGCGGCCGGTCGCCCAGGCCCAGGGTGCGCAGCCCGTGGCAGGTCGGGTGGTAGGTGACCCGGTGCGGGTACCAGGCGCCCACATCGGTCACGCCCACCACGTCCACCAGGAACTCCGTCAGCTCGTACGTCTTCGGCACCACCGGCGCCAGGGTCCGCGCCAGCGAGTCCCCGCGCCCCTCCGCCCGCGCCCGCTCGCCCATCCGGGGATACAGCTCGCGCACCATCGCCCCGCAGGACCCGGAGGGCGTCACGACCGCGTCGTACCCCTCGAACACCTCGGCGAAGCGGCGCGCCAGCGGCTCCGCCTCGTGCCGGTACCCGGTGTTGTAGTGCGCCTGCCCGCAGCACGTCTGCCCCAGCGGGAACTCGACGTCGATCCCCAGCCTCCGCAACAGCCTCACCACGGCCCGTCCGGTGTCCGGATAGAGCGTGTCGTTGACACACGTCAGGAACAGGGCGACACGCATCGCGGCTCCTCCGAGTCGACCACGGGACGCATCGCAGCCTAATCGCCCCGTCACGGCCACCGGAGACCAGGAGGCGCGCGTGGCGCGGGCGGGAGTCCGCACCGGAGCTCCCGCGGCCGGGATGCCGACGACCGACGGCGTGACGGTACGCGGGTCCGGCGAGGCGCCGGTCGCCGATGGCGGCCGGCACCTGGCGGGCGGTGCGCGGAACCGGGGCCGGCGCCGCGTCAGCAGCAGCCGGAGGCGGGCGCCGGGGGACAGGGCCGGCAGCTGGGGGCGGGTTCGACGCAGACGGTGACGCTGTCGGTGTTGTTGCCGCGGTGGAGGTCGGTCTCGTCGGCGTGGGCGGTGGCGGTGTTGGTGACGGGGCCGGTGGCGGTGGCCTTGGCGTGGAGGGTGAGGGTGGCCGTCGCGCCCTTGGCCAGGGTCCCGACGGCCCACTGGCCGGTCGCGGGGTCGTAGCTGCCGGTGGACGGCGTGGCGGAGACGAAGGCGAGGTGGTCGGACAGGGCGTCCGCGACGGTGACGCCGGTGGCCGTGTTGGGCCCGGCGTTGCGGACGCTGACGCGGTAGGTGACGGTCTGGCCGACCGTGACGGTGGTGGCGTCGGCGGACTTGGTCACGCTCAGGTCCGCGGCCGGCAGCACCTGGGTGTCGGCCTCGTCGGACGTGGCGGTGAGGGGCTGCGGGGTGGGGCCGAGGCGGTTCTCGTAGGTCGCGGTGGCGGTGTTGGCGACGCGGCCGCCGGCACTGGCCTCGTCGATGGTGACGCGGTACTCGACCGTCGTCCCGTTCGGCAGGGCGTCGGTGTTGGGCAGGCTGCCGCCCTGACCGCTGGTGGCGCCGTTGCCCAGGTTGAACACCACGCGGTTGCCCGCCACGTCGAAATACGCCTGGTCGTCGCCAGGCCGGTCGGTCTTCGCCCCGGCGTTGGGGCCACTGACGATCCGCAGCGACCCGGGCACGTACGTCGTGCCGGCCGGGACGGTGTCGCTCAGGGTCAGCGCCTCGGCGTTGCCGCCGCCCTGGTTCCTGACGACGACGCGGTAGGTGATCACGTCACCCACCTGCAGCGGCCCGTCCGGAATGGCGTACTTGGCGAGGGCCACGGACGGGGCGGTGCCGAAGAAGATCCCGTCGAGGAAGTTGCCGACCGTCGGGTCGCCGCCGGCGGCGGAGACGGAGCGGAAGGCGAAGCGGGTGGTGGTCTGACCGGTGGGGACGGTGTAGGTGCCGGTGTAGAAGCCCCAGGCGTGGTTGCCGTCCGTGAACGTGCGCTGCTGGACGACCGCGCCGGGGGCGCCGATGTCCAGCGCCATGGTGTCCTGCCCGAGCCGCCCCCGGTGGTAGAGGCGCCAGTACAGCGTCGCGCCCGGGGTGGTGGGCAGGTCCTGGTAGAGGGTGGAGACCTGGTTGGCGTTCAGCTCGGCGAACTGCACGCCGTCTGCCGCCGGGACGCCGTTGAAGCCGTCGTGCCAGATCTCGATGAGGTGGTCGGTGGCGGTGGTCAGCCAGCCCGGAACGTGCTGTGGGTTCTGGGTCTGGGAAGCGTCGGGCAGAAAGCCCAAGCCGCTGACGGCGGGCTGCTCGAAGCTGCCGTTCGCCAGGGCGATCCGGGACGGGACGGGAGTGGTCACAGCCTTCCCCCTTTGCTGGGTGCTGCGTGGTGGAACAGCCGGCGGGGCCCGGTGGTCGCAGGGTCCGGGCGTCGGCTGGTTGCGCGAGCAGGACAGCGCATTCCGCCGCCACCGCAAAGCGGCGTGCCCGCGCTACCGGCCAAGCCCGCACGGGAGGTTTCCCGTGCAGATGCCCGTGAAGTACCGTCCTGTCGTTTTCGCGGGCAGGGGCGACGACGGAACAGGACGCCCACGTGCCTCACACTCACGGGGCATTGACTTGGTCAATGGCTGAAACAGCTGCCCGAAAGAATGCGAAGAGGTCACTCGGACAGATGAATCACCGGTGCGTCGAATTGACGCGGAGTGCCACGTCGGAGGGGGTCCCCGGGTTCCCGGCCGGAGGGTGCACGGCGTCGGGCGATGCCCGTGTCAGCGCCGGGTCAGCGGGTCCTGGCACCTTGGTCCTCGTGAACGGCGCGGGTCCGCGAAGGCCCGGCCGGGAGCGAGGAGAGGTGCCCGGAGCGGTTCAACGGGGACCGGCGAGCATGGCTCGGAGGTCGGGTCCGCAAGGACCTGCGCAGGTTCGAATCCTGCCCTCTCCGCAACCGTACGGGGTCCGGCAGCCGGGCCCCGGGGCCGCCCGCGCGTCGGCCCGCGGCGGCCGGTCCGCAGCCGCACCGGCGGCCACGAGCCGGCCGTGTGCGGCGGCCCCGGCCCGCGGCGGCGCCCGACCGCCGGCCGGTGGCGGCGAGCACCACCCTGGCGCCCTGCCGCCCCGACCCCGTGTGCTGAACTGGACTCCCTCCGTCCCACCCCTCCGGGAGACCCGTTGAGCACCAGCTACCGCCAGCCCGGCGTCGTACTGACCGATCGTCGGTTCACCGTGCCGCTTGATCACGCCGATCCGGGTGGCGAGAGCATCGAGTTGTACGCGCGGGAGGTGGTCGCCGGGGAGAAGGCGGGGGAGGAGCTGCCCTGGTTGCTGTACCTCCAGGGCGGCCCGGGATTCGGGGCGAATCGTTTCGTCGGACGGCAGGCCTGGCTCGACCGGGCGTTGCGGGAGTACCGGGTGCTGCTGCTCGACCAGCGCGGCACCGGCAGCTCCACGCCTGCGAACCGGCAGACGCTGCCGCTGCGCGGCGGCCCCGCCGAACAGGCCGACTACCTCGCCCGCTTCCGCGCGGATTCCATCGTCCGCGACTGCGAGCACATCCGTGCCGAGGTCACCGGCGGCGCCCCCTGGACCGTGCTCGGCCAGAGCTTCGGCGGTTTCTGCACGGTGTCGTACCTCTCCCTCGCCCCGGAGGGCCTCGCCACCGCCCTGATCACCGGAGGGCTGCCCTCCCTCGACGCGCACGCCGACGACGTCTACCGCGCCGCCTACCCGCGCATCGAGCGCAAGGTATCCGCGCACTACGCCCGCTACCCGCAGGACGTCGAGCGGGCCCGCCGGATCGCCGACCACCTGCTCACCCGTGACGTGGTCCTGCCGAACGGCTACCGCTTCACCGTCGAGGCCTTCCAGTCCCTCGGCCTGATGCTCGGCACCGGAGACGGCAGCCACCGGCTCCACCACCTCCTCGCCGACGCGTTCGTCCGCACCCCGGCCGGTCCCGAACTGTCGGACGCCTTCCAGGAGCAGGCGCAGGCCCTGCTGTCGTACGCCGCGCACCCGCTGTACGCCCTCGTCCACGAGTCGATCTACGGCCAGGACAGCCGACCCACCGCCTGGGCCGCCGAGCGCGTCCGCGCCGAGTTCCCCCAGTTCGACGCGGCGAAGGCGCTCGCGGGGGACGCCCCGGTGCTGTTCACCGGCGAGACCGTGCACCCCTGGATGTTCGAGAACGACCCGGCGCTGCGCCCGCTGCGCGAGACGGCCGAACTGCTCGCCGCCCGTACCGACTGGACCCCGCTGTACGACCGCGACCGCCTGGCCCGCAACGAGGTGCCGGTCGCCGCGGCCGTCTACCACGACGACATGTACGTCGACGCCGGCCACTCCCTGGAGACCGCGAGCGCCATCCGCGGCCTGCGGCCCTGGGTGACGAACGAGTACGAGCACGACGGGCTGCGCACGGGCGCGCCCCGGGTGCTGGACCGGCTGCTGGCGGTCGTCCGGGACGAGGTGTGACACACGGGGGTCCGGGCACCCGCGCCGGGCGCCCGGACCCCCGGGGCCTCATGCGGCGAGCGCGTGACCCGGGTGCAGGACGACCTTGGTGTAGCCCTCGATCCGCTTGTCGAACTTCTCGTACGCCTGCGGCGCGTCCTCCAGCGGCAGCTCATGGGAGACCACGAAGCTGGGCTTGGCCCGCCCGGCGATGATCAGATCGCGCAGCTGGCGGTTGTACCGCTTGACGTTGCACTGGCCCGTGCCCACCTTCTGGCCCTTCTCGAACATCTTGCCGATGGAGACCAGGAGTTGGCCGTGCTTCGCGTGCTCGTCGGGCCCGCCCGGGTCGGAGGGCACATACAGCCCCGGCACACCGAGCCTGCCGGTCGGCCGTACCGTCTCCACCAGCGAGTTCAGGACGACGGCCGGTTCCTCGTGGCTGGCGTCGTCGTGCGCCTGGGCCTGGTAGCCGACGGCGTCCACGCCCTTGTCCGTGCCCTCGCCGTTCGTCTGGGCGTGGATCTGCTCGGCCGGATCGCCCTTGGTGAAGTCGATGGGGACGGCTCCGATCTCCTCGGCCTTGGCCAGCCGCTCGGGCACCCGGTCCACCACGAACACCTTGGACGCGCCGCGCAGCAGCGCCGAGTAGGCGGCCATCAGGCCCACCGGACCGGCGCCGTAGACGGCCACACTCTCACCGGGGGACACCTGGGCCAGCTCACAGCCGTGGTAGCCGGTCGGGAAGATGTCGGCGAGCAGCACGAAGTCGGTCTCGAACTGTTCGCCCGGCGGCAGCTTCAGACAGTTGAAGTCGGCGAAGGGCACCCGCAGGTGCTCGGCCTGCCCGCCCTTGTACGGGCCCATGGCCACGTATCCGTAGGCACCGCCTGCGAAGCCGGGGTTCACCGTCAGGCAGAAACCGGTCTCGCCGGCCAGGCAGTTCTTGCAGAATCCGCAGGCCACGTTGAACGGCATCACGACACGGTCGCCCACCGAGAGGGAACTCACGCCGCTGCCGATCTCCTCGATCACACCGAGGTTCTCGTGTCCGAAGACGATGCCCGGTTCGGCCGCCGTGCGGCCCTCGTACATATGGAGGTCGGAGCCGCAGATCGCGGTCGACGTGACGCGCACGAGCACGTCGTTGGGGTGCTGGATCCGAGGGTCATCGACGTCCCTCACCGTCACGCTGAACGGCTTTTCGTAGACGACGGCTTTCACCTTGGTCACCTCCGCGTGGAGCGCTGGACGGCGGCGGCGAGCAGGAGCCGGGGCCGGGGGAGCACACGACGACCCGGGCCCTCGGTACGTGCCGGAGCCCCCGTGCGCGCGCTTCACCGCCGGTACTTCCAGGTAACTCCTCCGGCGCAGGGGCCGCAACCCCGGTGGTGGCGGGCATTCCGGCAGGTCGGCGCGAGTAGGCTGTGCTCATGTCAGATGAGACGGCCGGGCTCGCGGAGCTGCGCGGCGACTGCGGGAACTGCTTCGGGCTGTGCTGCGTCGCACTCCCCTTCGCCGCCTCCGCGGACTTCGCGCTCGACAAGCCCGCGGGGCGGCCCTGCCCCAACCTCGGCACCGACCACCGCTGCGGCATCCACGCCCGGCTGCGGGGCGAGGGATTCACCGGCTGCACCGTCTACGACTGCTTCGGCGCGGGGCAGAAGGTCTCGGGGCACACCTTCGGCGGGCAGGACTGGCGGGGCGCCCCCAAGGAGCGGGCCCGTCTGATGTTCGACGTGTTCCCCGTCGTACGACAGCTCCACGAACTGCTGTGGTACCTGACCGAGGCGCTGGGACTGGCCGCCGCCCGCCCCGTTCACCCCGAACTGCGGCGGCTCCTGCGGGAGACCGAGCGGCTCACCCGGCAGCCGGCCGAGGAACTGGCCGGGCTGGGCGTCGACGCGCACCGCGGGCGGGTCAATGTGCTGCTGCTGCGTACCAGCGAGCTGGTCCGTGCCGGGGACCGCAAGGGCCGCAAGGCCAAGGACCGGCGGGGCGCGGACCTGATCGGGGCCCGGCTGCGGGGCGCCGACCTGCGCGGGGCGAGCCTGCGCGGCGCGTACCTCATCGCGGCCGACCTCACCGGGGCCGATCTGCGCGACGCGGACATGATCGGCGCCGACCTCCGTGACGCCGACCTCGGCGGCGCGGACCTCACCGGTGCCTTCTTCCTCACCCAGCCCCAGGTCAACGCGGCCCGCGGCAACCGGGCCACGAAACTCCCCCGGTCGGTGCGGCGCCCGGCGCACTGGGAGACGGCGGACTGACCGCTCCCACCGGGCGGCGAGCCCCCGGGTCGCCCCGACCCGCCCGTGGCACCGCGTCGTTCGCGCGCTACGCCGGGGCGCCGGGGGCCGCCTTGCTGCCGGCCGTGTGCAGCGGACACCCCTCGGCGGGCGCCGTGTCCTCCTCCCGGGCCCACGGCGCCGCCTCCTGCGCGGCCGACGGCCCCGATCCCTCCGGTCGCCTGCGCTCCAGGTGCAGCCGGAACCCCTGGGGCATCAAGGTCAGCCGCTCCGTGATCGTCAGCCGGTAGCCGGGGTCCGCCCGCAGCTCGTAGCGGCGCAGCAGCAGGGCCAGGACCAGGGTGGCCTCGTGCAGGGCGAACTGGCGGCCGATGCAGGCCCGTACGCCCGTGCCGAAGGGCTTGAAGGTGTGCGGCGGGCGGGTGCGGACCGCCCGGGGCTCGAAGCGGTCCGGGTCGAAGCGTTCGGCGCCCTCGCCCCACACCCCCGGGTCGCGGTGCAGCAGGGGCGTGAGAACCAGCGCCCACGCCCCCCGGCGCATCGGATGGCCCCCGGCGAGCACCGTGTCCCGCAAGGCCTCGCGGGCGTAGCCGGGCGCGGTCGGCCACAGCCGCAGGGACTCGTCCAGCACCCGGCGCACATAGCGCAGCTTGGCCACCTGCTCGTAGCCGGGCCGCTCGGTGCCGCCCCAGACGCGGTCCACCTCGGCCCGCGCCTTCGCGGCGATCTCCGGGTGCCGGGCCAGGTAGTACAGGGCGAAGGAGAGCGCGCCGGACGTGGTCTCGTGGCCCGCCACCAGGAACGTGATCACCTGCCTGCGGACGTTCTGCGGGGAGAGCTTCTCGCCGGTCTCCGGGTGCGCGGTGGCCAGCATCCGGTCCAGCAGGTCCCCCTCCCCGCCGCCCGACCGGCGCCGCTGTGCGACCAGCGCGTCGACCGTGCGGTTCAGGAGGGCCATGTCGGCCGCGTTGCGCCTGGCGGCGCCGCGCAGCACCAGCGGGGCCAGCGGGGCGGGCACGCTGTTGAGCCGCTGCGCATAGGAGAGCGTGCCGACCATCGCCGTGACGAAGGGGTGCGGCCGCTCCCGTTCGAAGGAGCCGAAGTCGTGCCCGAACCCGGTCCGGGCGATCGTCTCCAGGGTCAGCTTGGTCATGTCCCCGGGCACGTCCACCGCGCGGCCGGCGGCCAGTTCCCGGTCCCAGTGGTCGGTCAGCCGCCCGGCGACCGTCAGCATCATCCCGTGGTAGCCCGCCATCGCCTCCCGGCTGAACCCGGGCACCAGCACATCGTGGGCCAGCTGCCAGTTGGGCTCGTGGTTGTACGCGGTGAACAGCCCGTCCCCGGCGACCGGCCGGAGGTTGGCCACGCCGAGGCCGACGTGCTTGGCGAACCGGGACTCGTCGGCGAGGTCGGCGGCCGGCTCCGCGCCCCACACCATGACGAACTCCTTGCCGAAGATCCGCCGCCGGAAGATCGGCCCCAGCTCGCGCCCGAGGCGCATCGAGTCCTGTACCGGCCGGGTCCGGTCGACGCCCAGCACATCACCGAGCAGCGGCAGCCGGTGGCGGGGGTGCGGGATGCGGTGCAGCTCGGGCCAGCCCAGCTCGGCGCTGCGGAAGCCCTTCGGCAGCGCGGGCTCGGCCGGACCCGCGCCCCGTGCGGCCCCGCTCGAACGTGGTCCCTCCGCCGTACCCGTCATGACGCCGAACTCCCTTGCCCGGGCGGACCGTCGAGCTTGATCCGCGCCTGTTATACGTGGATTCAATAAGGCTTCCAGTCTGGTCCGCTTGTTGAACCGACGTCAAGTAAAGTGACGGCATGCCCGCGAACCAGGGGGAACGCGCCCGGCGTCGACTCAGCACCGGGGAACGCCGTGAGCAGCTGCTGTCGGTCGGCGCGCGGCTGTTCTCGGAGAGTCCCTACGACGACGTGTGGATCGAGCGGGTCGCCGACCTCGCCGGGGTCTCCCGGGGGCTGCTGTACCACTACTTCCCGACCAAGCGGGACTTCTTCGCCGCGGTCGTGGAGCGCGAGAGCGAGCGGATGCTGCGCATGACGGCGGCCGAGCCCGGGGTGCCGGTGCGCGAGCAGCTGACCGCCGGACTCGACACCTACCTCGGCTACGTCGAGGCCCACGCCCACGGGTTCCGCGCCTTCCACCGCGCCGACGCCGCCGGCGACCAGGCCGTGCGCCGGGTCTACCGGCAGGCCCTGGCCGCCCAGGAGAAGCAGATCCTGGCCGCCCTCGCGGCCGACCCCGAGTTCGGACCCGTCTGCGAGCGCGGCCCGCAGCTGCGGCTGGCCGTGCGCGGCTGGCTCGCCTTCACCACCGCCGTCTGCCTGGAGTGGCTGCGCGACGGCGAGGCGAGCCGGGAACAGGTGCGCGATCTGTGCGCGCGGGCACTGCTGGGCGCCATCGCCTGAGGCGCCCGGTCGGGCCGCACCCTGGATGACACGCAGGAGTGGACGGCCGCCCCCGGCGCGGCGGAACGAGCCCGGTCGGTGCTCGCCGCCGCATGGTCGTGCGCGGTGACCGCGGGCGGCACGCGCGAGGAGTACGTCGGCGCGCACACCGTGGCCGACGACGGCGCGGTCCTGCTCGCGGTGCCCGAGGACAGCGACCTCCCCGCGGCGGCGCGGCAGGGCACCCGCGCGGTACTGGAGTTCCCCGACGTGGCGCCCGTACCCGTGCGCGACCGCATCCGCGCACGCCTCTGGCTGGCCGGCCGCCTTGCCCCGGCCCCCGACGGCGGCGCCCTGCGCTGCCACCCCGACCGCGTGGTGCTGCGGCGTGCCGACGGCGCCGTACTCCTCGAACCGGACGAGTTCACCGCCGCCCGCCCCGACCCGCTGGCCACCGCCGAGGCCCGGCTGCTCACCCATCTCGCCGACGCCCACCCGGACGCCGTGCGGCGGCTCACCCGGCTGGTACGGCCCGAGAGCCTGCACGCGGCGACCCGCGTACTGCCCCTCGCCGTCGACCGGCACGGGCTGACCCTGCGCATCGAACGCACCCGCGCCCACGGCGACGTACGCCTGCCCTTCCACCGCCCCGCCGACGACCTCGCCCAGCTCACCGAGCGGGTGCACGCCCTGCTGGCACAGGCGGGCACCGCAGGCTGCCCCCGGGCGCTACAGCGGCAGCGCGCAGACGGCGACGGGTGACGCGAACGGCTCACCGGCGAGCCGCAGTTCACCGCGATCGGTGTCGACGTGGAAGACGGTGACCGTGCCCGAGCGCTGGTTCGCCGCGAACAGCAGCCGGCCGTCCGGCGAGAACGCGATCTGCCGCGGGAAGTCCCCGCCGACCGGCACCGTGCCCAGCAGCCGCAGCCGGGACCCGCCGGCCTCCACCGCGTACCTCGCCAGGCTGTTGTGGCCGCGGTTGGCCAGGAAGGCGTACCGGCCGTCGCCCGTGACCAGGATCTGCGCCGGGTAGTTGGTGACGTCCCCCGAGGAGCCCGTCGGCTGCGGCGCGCCGATCGTCAGCCGGCCGGAGGGCGGGTCGTAGGCGCAGACGGCGATCGTGTCGTCGACCTCGTTGGCCAGATAGGCGTGCCGCCCGCCCGGATGGAAGGTCAGATGGCGGGGCCCCGCGCCCGGCCGGGTGTGCGCCTGACCGGTCTCGGTGAGGGTGCCCTTCGCCGTGTCCAGACGGTACGTGTAGACGGTGTCCGTGCCGAGGTCCACCGCGAGCAGGTGCCGGCCGTCCGGAGCGGTCGTGAACTGATGGGCGTGCGGCCCCTCCTGGCCCGGACCGGGCGCCGGGGAGGTGTGCGTGACCAGGTCGGTGCGCTCGCCCAGGGCGCCCGAGGCGGCGATCGGATGCACGGCGACACTGCCGGACCCGTAGTTCGCGCTGAGCAGCCAGCGCCCGCAGGGGTGCACCGACAGATGACAGGGCCCGGCGCCCCCGGTGCTCCGCGTGCCGAGGATCCGCCGGTCCGCCAGGCGTACGGCCGTCACCCCGCCGTCCTGCCGCTCGTCCACCGCGTACAGCGTGCGCCCGTCCGGGTGCACGGCGAGGTACGACGGGTCGGGGACCCCGGTGAGCGTTCCGGAGCCCGTGATCGCACCGGATTCCGGGTCGTAGGAGGCGAGCCGGATGCCGGTGCCGCCGCCCGGGGCGGAGGTGTAGGTGCCCACGTACAGCGGGCGCGGCCCCGCCGAGCGGTCACCGGGCGGCCGCCGCGGGTCCGCGGCCCGCGCGGCGCTAGGGGGCGGGGCGGCCGGCGACGGCACCGCGACCACGGCCGCCGCGCCCGCGCCCACCCCGATGAACCGGCGCCTGCTCCAGCCGCCGCTCGCCGCTGCCTCCGTGTCCATCCCACACCTCAGGTCGTCGGTCGCCCGGTCGTGAGGGCCACCTTGGCCCGAGCCGGGTGCGCGGGGCAAGGACGGCGACGCGGGACACGGCAGCCGGCCGGCCTCACGGAGTGCGGTCGCCGAACCCCGCCCGGTCGCTCCACAGCTTCTCCTGGATGCCGAGCCGCTCGCGCATCCGCGTCATCCGGGGCAGCTTGGCACGCTGTTCGGCGGAGACCCGGTCCAGCTCCTCCAGCAGGCGCCGGGTGCGGTGCTCGGTGTTCAGCTCGTCGATGATCCGGGTCGTCTCGGTCAGTACGGCGCCCAGCAGCTGCCAGTTCGCCCAGTCCCTGCGGACCTCCTCGCGCAGCAGCTCGGCCAGCCGGTCCCGGGTGCCGGCCGCGGTGTGCAGCTCGGCCGTCAGTCGTGCCTCCGCCGACTCGGCGTCCGCACTCAGATGGGCGGTGACCAGCACCGCGAAACTGACCACCGCGTCGCCGATCTCCGACAGCAGTTCCTCCACCACCGCCCCGACCCGGGGCGGGAACAGGTCCTCGGAGCCACGCGCCTTGGCCAGGTCGGTGAAGGAGCGGGCCAGCACCCGCAGCACCACCGTGCAGATCTCCAGCGTGTCCAGGCCGGTACGGAGCACCACCCGGTGCAGCAGACCCTCCTTGACCCGCGGATTGAGCCGCAGACTGTCCTCGGCCTGCCGCAGCGAGGCGTCCACCTCGGCGATGTACTGGTCCAGCCGGCGTGCCTCGTGCAGCCGCTCGGCCGCCCGCTGCCAGGGGATGTGGCCGGCGGCCTCCTCACCCATCCGCAGCATCAACTGCCGCACCCGGCGCGCCAGGTCCGCGATCGACCGGCCCGCCGCGTCCACCCACACCGGCGGCGGCAGCAGCAGATTGCAGGCGGTGCCCACGACCGCGCCGATCAGCGTCTCCACGATCCGCGCCCAGGCGGTGAAGCCGACCGTGGTCACTCCCAGCACCAGCATGGCGCTGATCGCCACCTCGGCCACGTACTCGTCCACCCGCACCAGATGGCCCACCGCCAGCGCGGCCACGATCAGCAGCGCCAGGCTCCACCAGGTCAGGCCCACCAGCACGCTGAAGGCGATGGCGACCAGCACACCGGCCACCACCGCGTTCACCCGCCGGATGCCGTTGGTCAGCGTGGCGTAGAAGGTCACCTGGACCACCAGCAGCGCGGTCAGGGGCGAGGTCAGCGGGGCGGGCTCGGGACTCAGCCGGAGCGCGATGACATAGGCGACCGTCGCCGCCGCGGCAGACCGCAGCGTCTGGACGACCACCGGCTCCCGGCGGCGCATCACCAGGCGCCGCAGTCCCTCGATCCCCTTGCGTACGTCGTACATTCCTTCGCCTGTTCCCGTTCCTCGGCCGCGTCGAACGTGGCCGTTCGAGGAGGGCGGGCGCGGGGCGAAGACGCTTGGGCCATCCGGCCGAGCGCCGGTGACCAGCGCTGCGACCGGAGGAGCCCACCGGCCCGCACGCTGTCCGGCAGGCCTTCGCGCCCTAGGCGTAGAGCTTGTCGACGAAGGCGGCCAGGTTGCCGGCCGTCCGCGCGATCTGCTCCTCCAGCGTCAGGCTCTCCTCGAACCGCGTACCGGACTCGGGCACCTTCTTGCCGCGGACGTACAGGGAACACGCCAGGTCCGTACACATGTACAGGCCCACCGAGTTGCCCTCGCGGCCCGCCGTGCCCGCCTTGCGCGCGGTCATCAGCGACACGCCGCCGCCGGGGTGCGTGGTCAGGCACACCGAGCACATGCTGCGGTGCAGGAAGCCGCGCTGGGACGCCGGGAAGCGCAGCGCGATGCCCACGAGCCGGTCCGCCCGCTCGGTCACCAGATAGCTGCGGTCGGGCGCGCCCGGGTCCCGCCAGCCGAGGAAGTCCAGATCGTCCCACGGCCGTTCGTCGAGGTCCCGGGGTATCGCCAGCCGCTTGGCCTCCCCCTTGGAGCAGTTCACGAAAGAGCCGCGGATGTCCTGCTCGGTGAGCGATCTCATGGGAAATTCCTTCGTCGTACGTGCACGGAACCCGCAAGATGGGTCCCTGAGCAGCGTAGATACCTCGGGGGAGGGGGAGCCAATGGATTTCCCGGGCTTTCCGGACGGCCTGCCGTTACGCGCCCACCGGGCCCTGCGGCACGTGACCGCCCGCGCGTCCGGGCCCGCGCTCGCCCCCGGCCCGCACATCACCCTGAACTTCCACCCGGACCGGCTGTCGGGCGGGCTCCCCGTCCTCGACTCCCTCGCCCGGGACGGCGTCTACCACTCCCAGTTCGTCACCGGCACGAGCAACGGCGGCCTCACCGCGCACCCGGGCGGCGACCGCTGGCGCTGGGAGAGCCGGATCTTCGGCGGCGCCTACGACGACGCCGAGGCGGAGGAGCGGCCGGTGTACGGCGCCCTGGACTTCCGCCGCCAACCGGGGGGCGCCGCGCCGCGGTTCGGCTCCTCCTTCCTGCGGCTGGACGCACCCGTCGCGCACCGGGCCACCTTCTGCTACCCGGACAGCGCGGCCGAGCCCACCGACTTCGGGGTGGCCGGCGCGATGCCGCTGATCACGCTCGCCGAGGCGGACGAGCGGGACGCGCTCGACGACTACATCGAGTGCCATGTGCACGGGGGCGTGCTGCTCACCCGGGACGTGCGGGCGCTGGTGCTGGACCCGAGCTACCGGGGCACACCCGTGGAGGCGGCGGCCCGGCGGCTGCCGTTCCCGCTGGAGTGGCATCCCGGCTACCGGCTCACCGCCGACCGGCTGCACCGCCACGCCGACTTCCGGGGCGCCGAGTACACCCGCCTGGGCGCCCGGATCGCGGAGCGGGGCGTACTCACCCCGCGGGTCATCGGCGACGCGGCCCGCACCGGCCGCTACGACCTCCAGGACCTGAAGAAGGTCTGGCACGTCCTGGCCCGCTTCGGCGCCGTCCGGGAGCCGTCCGCGGTCGGGAACTGACGACCGGCGACCGCCCGGTGGGCGCGGCTCCGGGGGCCGGCGCTGCCGCGCCGTTCATCCCCTGCCCCCGCTCCGCCGGGGGCAGGCCCGCGTGTCAGGGTGCCTCGGGCGGCCACACCCCCGGGGCCAGCACCCCCGACGCGTAGGCGCGGGCCACCAGTTCGGTGCGGTTGGCGGCGCCCCAGCGGGCGGAGAGACGGCGCAGGTGGTAGTTGACGCCGTCGGTGGTGAGGCCGAGTTCGCGGGCGGCGCGGGCCGTGGTGGCGCCCGAGGCCAGCAAGGCCAGCACCCGGCCCTCGACGGGGGTGACCGGCGTGGGGGCGGGGACCGGCGGGGCGGCGGGGCGCTCGTCCTCGATCCGCAGCATCACCAGCAGCGCGGGCGTCTCCTCCACGCTGTCGCTCACCGGGTCCGCGGTCAGCTCCCCGTACCGCTCGCCCCCGTCCGGCGCCCGCCAGCACACCGAGACCCGGTAGCGCGAACGGCGCCGCAGCCGCAGCGCCTCGACGATCCGCTCCACCTGCGTGGCCCGCTGCGGGCGGAACAGCTCCAGCACGTCCCGGCCGCGCAGCCGCCCCGGCGTCGTGCCGCACTCCGCGGCCATCGCGGGATTGGCGAGCACCACACGGCCGTACGCGTCGCACACCGCGACCGGCACCGCCACCCGGTCGAACAGGGTCAGGGCGCGGTTGCGCCAGACCACGGCGTCGCCCGTCTCCACGCGTACCTCCCGACGTGCCGCAGTGTCCGCCTCATCCAAGACGAAGGCCCAGGCCGGCGCCAAATCGGCGGGGCACCGGCCGCGGCCGCGCGCAAGTCCCGCGGGCCGGTTTCCACTGCACGATCGTGTAGTGGTGTGGTCCCGACCGGGGGAGCGCGGCGAGCAGGCTGGAGCGCGAGAGACTCGCGCACCGTGAAAGGGAGTTGCCGCGCCATGCCCCCCACCGCACCGCATCCCGCCCCCTCCGGCGTCCCCGTCGTGGACCTCGGCACCACCGGTGTCGGACGCACCCCCATCCAGCACACCATGGGCCTGATGCGCACCCACGGGCCGGTGCTGGTGCGCCGGCTGCACGGCCGGGAGACCCTGTTCGTCGCGGACACGGACCTGGTCGCCGACCTGGCCGACGAGGACCGCTTCGCCAAGCACGTCGGACCCGCGCTGGAGAACGTGCGCGCCTTCACCGCCGACGGCCTGTTCACCGCGTACAACGACGAACCGAACTGGGCCAAGGCGCACGACATCCTGATGCCCGCCTTCGCGCTCGGCTCCATGCGCACCTACCACCCGGTGATGCTGCGGGTGGCCCGCCGGCTCATCGACTCCTGGGACCGCGCGGCCCACGCCGGGCGCCCGGTCGCCGTGGCCGACGACATGACCCGGATGACCCTCGACACCATCGGACTCGCCGGATTCGGCTACGACTTCGGCTCCTTCGGGCGCGAACGGCCGCACCCCTTCGTGGAGTCCATGGTCCGCTGCCTGGAGTGGAGCATGACCCGCGTGGCCGCGCCCGCGGACCGCGACCACGCGGCGGCCGACGCGGCCTTCCGCCGGGACGCGGACTTCCTCGCCGGGGTGGTGGACGACGTCGTCGCCGCCCGCACCGGCACCGACCAGAGCGGCGCCGAGGACCTGCTCGGGCTGATGCTCAGCGCGCCGCATCCGGCGGACGGCACCACCCTGGACGCCGCCAACATCCGCAACCAGGTGATCACCTTCCTGATCGCGGGGCACGAGACCACCTCGGGCGCGATGTCCTTCGCCCTGTACTACCTGGTCAAGCACCCCGCCGTGCTCCGGCTGGTGCAGCGGGAGGCCGACGCGCTGTGGGGCGACGCGGCCGACCCGGAGCCGACGTACGAGGACGTCGGACGGCTCACCTACACCCGCCAGGTGCTCAACGAGGCGCTGCGGCTGTGGCCGACGGCCGCCGCGTTCAGCCGGCACGCCCGCGAGGACACCCTGCTCGGCGGCCGGATCCCGCTCGTCGCCGGACAGCCCGTCACCGTGCTCACCCCGATGCTGCACCGCCAACCCGTCTGGGGCGACAACCCGGAGCTGTTCGACCCCGAGCGGTTCACCGCCGAGGCGGAGCAGGCCCGCCCGGTGCACGCCTTCAAGCCCTTCGGCACCGGCGAACGCGCCTGCATCGGACGGCAGTTCGCGCTGCACGAGGCGACCATGCTGCTCGCCCTGCTGGTGCACCGCTACCGGCTGCACGACCACGCCGGCTACCGGCTCGACGTGAAGGAGACCCTGACCCTCAAGCCCGAGGGCTTCACCCTCACCCTCACCCCGCGCACCTCCGCCGACCGGGTCCACGCCCCGCTGCCCGGCACCCCCGCGCGGAGCGAGCCGACGACGGCCCCGGACGCTCTCCCGTCCCGGGTCCGCCCCGGCACCGGCGTGCTCTTCCTGCACGGCAGCAACTACGGCACCTGCCGCGCCTTCGCCAGGCAACTCGCCGACGAAGCAGCGGCGTTGGGCTGCGCCACCGAGGTGGCCGCGCTCGACTCCTACGCGGACGGGCTGCCCACGGACCGGGCCGTCGTCATCACCGCCGCCTCCTACAACGGCCGCCCCACCGACGACGCCACCGCCTTCACCGCCCTGCTCGACGGTGTCCCCGACCTCACCGGGGTGACGTACGCCGTCCTCGGCGTCGGCGACCGCAACTGGTCCGCCACCTACCAGCAGGTCCCCACCCGCATCGACGCCCGCCTCGCCGAACTCGGCGCGACCCGGCTCACCGACCGGGCGGCCGCCGACGCCTCCGGCGACCTCACCGGCACCGTACGGGAGTTCACCGACCGGCTGCGCACCGCGTTGCTGACCGCGTACGGCGATCCGGACGCCACCCGGGACGCCCGGCCGCAGCCCGGACACGCCTACGAGGTGCGCACGCTCACCGGCGGCCCGCTGGACGCCCTGGCCGAACGGCACGGGCTGACCGAGATGACCGTCACCGAGGCGTACGATCTCACCGCTCCCGGCCACCCGCGCACCAAGCGGTTCCTGCGCATCGCCCTGCCCGACGGCGTCACCTACCGCACCGCCGACCACCTGGCCGTCCTCCCCGTCAACGCCCCCGGCCTGGTGGACCGCGCGCTCGCCGCTTTCGGCCTGGACGGCGGCACCGTCTTGGACATCCGCGCCACCCGGGCGCGGCGCGACGGTCTCGCGGTGGACCGCCCGCTGACCGTACGGCAGTTGTTGACCCACCACGTCGAGCTGCAGGAGCGGCCCACGGCCCGGCAGCTCGCCCTGCTCGCGCAGGCCAACCCCTGCCCGCCCGAGCGCGCCGCCCTCGCGGCCCTGCCCGGTGACGACCCGCGCACCCTCGTGGAACTGGCCGAGGACCACCCGGCGCTGCGCGGCGCCCTCGACTGGCCGCTCCTGCTCGACCTGCTGACCCCGCTGCGGCCCCGCCACTACTCCCTCTCCTCCTCCCCGGCGGCCGACCCGCGCCACGCCGACCTGATGGTCTCGGTCCTCGACGCCCCCGCCCGCTCGGGCCGCGGCCGGTACCGGGGCACCGGGTCGGGCCACCTGGCCGGCCTGCGGCCCGGCGACACCGTGTACGCCCGGGTGCAGCCGTGCCGCGAGGCCTTCCGCGTCGACGGTTCCGCGCCGGTGGTGATGGTGGCCGCGGGCACCGGACTCGCCCCGTTCCGCGGCACCGTCGCCGACCGGGTCGCCGCCGTGCGCGCGGGCGGCCGACTCCCGCAGGCGCTGCTCTACTTCGGCTGCGACGCGCCCGACGCGGACTTCCTGCACGCCGAGGAGCTGCGTGCCGCCGAGGCCGCGGGCGCGGTCCGGCTGCGCCCGGCCTTCAGCGAGGCACCCGAGGACGGTGCCCGCTTCGTGCAGCACCGGATCGCCGCCGAGGCCGACGAGGTGTGGGCGCTGCTCTCCGCGGGCGCCCGGGTGTACGTCTGCGGCGACGGCGCCCGCATGGCGCCGGGCGTCCGCGAGGCGTTCCGTACCCTGTACCGGGAGCGCACCCCGGGCGCCGACGAGGCGGCCGCCGGGCGCTGGCTCGACTCCCTGGTGGCGCAGGGCCGTTACGTCGAGGACGTGTACGCGGCCGGCTGAAGCCGGGAACGCCGCCCCGCCGGGACGCGCACGGACCCCCGCCTTAGCTCACAGCGTGAACTAAGGGTTGGTGGAAAGTCGCGTTCCGGTCGCCCGAAGGAGTATGTTGCAGGTCGGGCATGGTTCGTGAAAGGAGCCGCATGGCGGGGCGGAACGGGCGCACGGTACGTGACCTACGGCGGGGCAACCGCACCGCGGTGCTGCAGAGGCTGTACTTCGACGGTCCGTTGAGCCGCTTCGAGCTGGGTCCGGCCACCGGCCTCAGCTCCGGCTCGGTCAGCAACGTGGTCGCCGATCTGGTCGCCGACGGGCTGGTGGAGGAGGCCGGCAGCGTCGACTCCGACGGAGGCCGGCCCCGCACCCTGCTGCGGGTCTCCCCGGACAGCGGGCAGCTGATCGGCGTCGACGTCGGCGAGACCCGCGTCCGCATCGAGCTGTTCGACCTCGCCCTGACCGAACTGGCCCGCACCGAACGCCCGCTGACCCCGCTGGGCTACGACGTCGAGGTCATCGCCGGGCACATCCGCGACGGCGTGGCCGAGATGCTCGCCGCCGAGGCCGCCGTGCCCGAGCGGCTGCTGGGCATCGGCATCGGCGTGCCCGGCATCGTGGAGCACACCGCCGACCGGGGCGCCGTCGTGCACGGGCAGACCATCGGCTGGGAGGCGGTACCGCTGGAGCAGCTGCTCCGCTCCTCCTCCGAACTGCCGGAAACCGTCCGGTACTTCATCGACAACGGCGCCAAGACCCTGGGCCAGGCCGAGATGTGGTTCGGCGCGGGGCGCGGCGCCCGCAACGCGGTGGTCGTGCTCTTCGGCTCCGGCGTCGGCGCCTGCCTGGTCACTCCCGAGGTGGAGCGCGGGCGGGCCGTCGAGTGGGGCCATCTGACGGTACGGGTGCGCGGGCGCCGCTGCCGGTGCGGCGCACCCGGCTGCCTGGAGGCGTACGCGGGCGCCGAGTCGCTGCTCGCCCGCTGGCGCGAGGAGGGCGGTCGGCCACCGGCGGACGCCGACGAGGAGACCGCGCTCACCGCCATGCTCGCCGCCGCCTACCCCGCCGAGGGCCGCGCGGCGGACCCGGTGGCGCTGGCCGTCCTGGAGGAGACCGCCGAGTACCTGGGGGCGGGACTGTCCGACC
The DNA here is from genome assembly GCF_013423905.1 of Streptomyces sp. NEAU-sy36. Taxonomy (NCBI): domain Bacteria; kingdom Bacillati; phylum Actinomycetota; class Actinomycetes; order Kitasatosporales; family Streptomycetaceae; genus Streptomyces; species Streptomyces sp. NEAU-sy36. Next base: position 4,821,275 of record NZ_CP058977.1, on the reverse strand, counting down.
TGATCAACCTCTTCCAGCCCGAGCGGATCATCGTCGGCGGCTGGGCCGGGCTCCAGCTCGGCACCCGCTTCCTGCCCGCCGTACGCCGGCACGCGACGACGTACGCCCTGCGCCACCCCGCCGACAAGGTCACCATCGAACTGGGCCGGCTCGGCCCGGACGCGGTGACCGTCGGCGCCGCGATCCTCCCCCTGGCCGACTTCTTCGCCGCCGGCGGTCACCGCCCCGCCCCGGCCCCCGAGAGCCCGCCCCCCGCCTGGCGGACGGCGCTGCGGGAGCGCACCCCGGGGGCGTGACGGGGCGCGCCGGCCCGCGGCGCCTCAGCCGTTCTTCAGGGCGCGGCCGAGCAGCGGGAGCAGCCGGTCCCAGTGGCGCTGGTAGGCGGCCGGGTCGAAGGCGTCGGTGTCGGACATGGTGAAGCCGTGGACGCTGCCGGGGTAGACCTCGGTGGTGTGACCGACGCCGGCGGCCTCGAAGGCCCGCTCGATCTCGCGGATGGCCTCCGGTGACATGTCGTTCTCCGCGAGGCCGAGGTGGACCTCGGCGGTGAGGCGCTGCGGGATGAGCCGGTGCGGGCTGTCGGGGTCGTCGGTGACCAGGAAGCCGGGGTGGAACCCGGCGACCGCGGCCACCCGGCCGGGGTGCGCCGTCGCCGTACGCATCGCCAGGACGGCGCCCATGCAGTAGCCGATCGCGCCGACCGGCCCCGGGGCCACCTCGGGCCGGGCGGCGAGGAACGCGAGGAAGGCGTCGGCGTCGCGCAGCACCCGTTCGGTGGTGTGCGCGTCGACCAGGGGCTTCAGCCGGGCGATGACCGCGGGCCTGTCCTCCTCGCCGATGTGCTCGGGAAGGTCGATCAGCGGCGCCGGGCCCTCGCGGTAGTAGACGTTGGGCACGAGCACGCAGTACCCGTGTCCGGACAGCGTCCGGGCCATCTCCTCCAGCACCGGCCGCAGGCCGAAGGCGTCGGGGTAGAGCAGCACACCCGGGTGCCGTTCGCCGTCGTCGGGGAAGGCGGCGTACGCGTCGGCGACGCCGTCCGGGGTGGGGACCGAAAGAGTCTTGGTGGGCATGTCCGGTCATGCTTCCCCGGGCCCGCGCCGACGCACAAGGCACCGGGCCGACCGGTCACCCGTCCCGGTGAGACGCAGTGCCCCCTCAGTCCGAGGGCTCCTGCGGCTCCGGATGCTCCGGGTGGACCGTCCCGGTGCGCGGGGCGTTCCGGGGGCCGGTGCCCGCCTCGTCCGGGTCGGGGGTCTCCTCGGCCGGGCCGGGCGCCGGGTGGTCCGGGTCCCAGTGGTCGTCCGGGTGGGACTGCTGGTCGGGCAGGTCGCGCGGGACCGGGTCCGGCGGGTGGCCGGGCTTCTGGTCGGACTGTTCGTCGTGTCGCTGGTCGTTCTCTGCGGCCATGTCGATTCTCCCAGTGGCGTCCGGTCAGCCCATCGTGCCGCTGTGCATCGGCGCGGTGTCCATGCCGCCGCCCTGCCGCAGCCCGTCCAGGAATTCCTCCAGCACCTCCGTCGCCGTCCACCGCGGCCGCCAGCCCAGTTCCTCGTGGGCCCGGGTGCAGTCCATCAGCGGCAGGCGCAGCACCGCGTCGAACAGGTGCGGGGAGGCCGGCAGCAGATGCAGGCCCCATGCCGCGGCGATGGCCGAGCGGGCCGCCGTACGCGGCAACCGCATCGGGCGGGCGCCGAGCAGTTCGCCGAGCACGGTGGCGTCGAGCGGGGGCTCGGCGGCGAGGTTGAAGGCGCCGCGGGCGGTCGGCGAGTGCACCGCGAGCCGGTATGCCTCGGCGGCGTCGTCGGTGTGCAGGGCCTGTACCCGCAGGCCCGGGATGTCCGGCAGGAACGGCAGCAGGTCGGGCCGGGCCAGCCGGCCGGGCAGGAAGCGCCCGCCGAAGATCCGGCGCTGCTCGCTCGCCGACTCCCACTTGAACAGGAAGGCCGGCCGCATCCGCACCACCCGCACCTCGGGGTGATCGCGCTCGAACACGTCCAGGGTGCGCTCCAGGTACGCCTTCTCCCGGCAGTACGCGGCGTCCGGCCACCCGTGCGTCGGCCAGGACTCGTCCACCGCGCGGTCCTTGGGGCCCGGCGAGTACGCGCCCACGGAGGAGGCGTGCACCAGCACCGGCACCCGCGCCGCGGCGACCCCCTCCAGCACCCGGATCCCGCCGAGCACATTGGTCCGCCAGGTGGTCGCCGGATCGTGCGTCGGCTGGAACGCCCACGCCAGATGGATCACCGCGTCGGCGCCCTCGAACCGCTCGGCCAGGTTCGCCCGGTCCGACGCCAGGTCGACGGCGGACCACTCGGTCCGCGCCGGCGACCAGTCGGGGATGCGCCGGGCGATGCCCCGCACCGACTTGATCCCGGGATCCTGGGAGAGCAGACGCACCACGCTCGTACCGACATTGCCGGTGGCCCCCGTGACCACCACCCTGCTGCCCGCTGAGCTGCTCACCTTGGCTCCTTCCGGTCCTCGGGCGAAAGGCCCGCACCGACCGGCCGGGTACCCGGGGGCCCCTGGCGCACACGCGTGCCCGACGCGCACCGCGCGTCCCCGGGACGGCTCCGGCGCATCCCGTCGCGCGAGCAGAGGAAAGCCCCGGCCGTGACGGGGGGATTCACGGCCGGGGCGGTCTGTGGGTGGGCACGGATGGCGGTCGCCTCTCGGCGAAAGGCTCCACAGGGCTTCAGCCGAACGATCGTCCCTGTGGGCAAAAGGTGAGGCCCGGGGACACTGTCCCATCCGCACCCACGGTCGGTTCAACGGGCGGGCGGACCGTGGTGTTCCACCCCCGTCCGTGACCTGCCTCACACACCACGGCCGTCAGGCGAAAGGGCTGGTGTCGAGGCGTGCCAGCAGGTCGGCGGGGTCCGCGTAGACCGCCTCCGCGCCCGCCTCCTCCAGATCGGCCCGGGGGAGTCCGCCGCACAGCACGCCGACGCAGCGCACCCCGGCCTTGGTGCCGGCCCGCATGTCCCAGACCGTGTCTCCGACGAACACCGCCCGTGAGGCCGGTACTCCGGCCAGCTCCAGCGCGTGTTCCACCGGCTCCGGAGCGGGCTTGCCCTGCTGGACGTCGTCGCTGCTCGCGGTGTCGGCGATGGCGTCGTCCGCGTCGATCGCCCGGCGCAGCGCGCCCAGCTCCGAACCGCTCGCCGAGGTGGCCAGCACGACCGTCCAGCCGTCATGGTGCAGCCGCCGCAGCAGCTCCCCGGCGCCCGGCAGGGCGGGCAGCCGGTCGAAGTACTGTCCGTACAGCGCCTTGTGCGCGGCGCTGAGCGCGTCGTCCTGCTCCCGGTCGCGGTCCTCGCCCAGCAGATGCGCGATCAGGTCCGACGAACCGAGGCCGACCGCCCGGTGCACCGCGTGCATGGGCACGTCGTGTCCGGCCTGCCGGAACGCCTCCCACCAGGTGACGACGTGCAGATGATTGGTGTCGACGAGGGTTCCGTCGACATCGAAGACCGCGGCGCGCTCCATACGGTGACCCTCTCTGGCAGGACTTTTTCCGTTCCGGTTCCGGGTACCACGTCACGCCCGCGCCACGCGTGCCGGCACCCGGCCGTGCCGCGTCCAGCCCAGTAGCTCGTCGGCCGACCAGGTGGTCACCACCCGCTCGGCCGGCACCCCGCACTCCTCGGCCCGGGCACAGCCGAGGATCTGCCAGTCCAGCTGGCCGGGCGCGTGCGCGTCGGTGTCGATCGAGAACAGCGTCCCCGCGGCCACCGCCCGGCGCAGCAACCGCCGGGGCGGGTCCAGCCGTTCGGGCCGGCTGTTGATCTCCACGGCCGTTGCGGACTCGGCGCAGGCGGCGAACACCTCGTCCGCGTCGAACCGCGACTCCGGCCGCCCCCGGCCCGTGACCAGCCGCCCGGTGCAGTGCCCGAGGACATCGGCGTGCGGATCGCGTACGGCGGTCACCATCCGACGGGTCATCGCGCGGGCGTCCATCCGCAGCTTGGAGTGCACGGAGACGACGACCACGTCCAGCCGCTCCAGCAGTTCGGGCTCCTGGTCCAGCGAGCCGTCGTCGAGGATGTCGCACTCGATCCCGGTGAGCAGCCGGAACGGCGCCCAGCGCGTGTTCAGCTCCGCCACCACGTCCAGCTGCTCGCGCAGCCGCTCGGGCGACAGGCCCCGGGCCACGGTCAGCCGCGGGGAGTGGTCGGTGAGCACGGCCCACTCGTGGCCGACGGCGGCCGCCGCCCGCCCCATCTCCTCGATCGGGCTGCCCCCGTCGGACCAGTCGGAGTGGGTGTGGCAGTCGCCGCGCAGCAGCGCCCGCAGCGTCGCCCCGGGCCCCTGTGCGGCCTCGCTCCCGGCCTCCTCCTCCAGCCTGCGCAGATACCCCGGCACCTCGCCGGACAGGGCCTCCCGCACCACCTGGGCGGTCTTCGGCCCGACGCCCTTCAGCCCCTCCAGCGTCCCGTCCGCCGCCCGCGCCGCCACCTCGCCGGGCCCGAGCCCGTCGAGCACCCGGGCCGCCGTGCGAAAGGCCCGCACCCGGTAGGTCGGCGCCAGCGCCCGCTCCAGCAGAAACGCGATCCGCTCCAGGGCGGCAACGGGGTCCATGCAGCCAAGGTTGCCTCAGCGCCCGGCACCCGGCACCCGGCGCGGGGAGCCGCGCATCGGCCGTTTTGCCGGTTCCGCCCCGGGTACTGCGGTGACTCGTCCGAGAGCCGACCACCGAAGGAGGCACACCATGCCCGCATCCCCGGCCGCGCGCCGCACGGCAGTCGTCACCGGCGCGGACTCCGGCATCGGCCGGGCCACCGCCGTACGACTGGCCGAGGCGGGCCTGGACGTCGGCATCACCTGGCACACGGACGAGCAGGGCGCCGAGGAGACGGCGCGGGAGATCCGGGAGAAGGGCCGCACCGCCGCCGTCGCCCGGCTGGACCTGACCCGGCTGCCCGAGGCCGCCGACACCGTGGACGAGCTGTGCGAGACGCTCGGCCGGCTCGACGTGCTGGTCAACAACGCCGGCACGGGCACCAGCACGCCCTACCTCGACCTCACCCTGGAGGACGTCCGCCGGGTCCTGGACGTCGACCTCGTCGGCCCCTTCCTGTGCGGGCAGCGGGCGGCCCGGCACATGATCCGGCAGGGCGACGGCGGCCGGATCGTCAACGTCACCTCGGTGCACGAGCACCAGCCCCGGGTCGGTTCCGCCCCGTACTGCGCGGCCAAGGGCGGGCTCGGGCTGCTCACCCAGGTGATGGCCCTGGAGCTGGCCGAGCACGGCATCACGGTGAACGCGGTCGCGCCGGGTGAGATCGCCACCCCGATGACCGGCCAGGAGGACACCGACGTCCGCGGCGTGCGCCGCCCCGGGGTGCCGCTCGGGCGGCCGGGCGACGCCCGCGAGGTCGCGGCCGTGATCGCCTTCCTCGCGGGCCCGGACGCCTCCTACGTCACCGGCGCCTCCTGGAGCGTCGACGGCGGCATGCTCCGCATGGGACCGCAGGCCGGCTCCCATCTGACCAGCGACGACTGGCGCCGCCCGTGAGCGCGGACGGCGCCGGTGCGCGGCGACCCGTCGGCGGGCGTTCCGTCCTAACCTGAATTGCATGACCGAACAAGCAGCTCCCCACATCTGCCGGCCACGGGTCCTGGTGCTCGGCGTCTGCCCGGGGAAGCCGGGCGAGCCGCCCTTCCGGGTCGTGGAGATCGACAAGGAGGTGATCGGCGAGGCGAGGACCGTCACCGACGTCCTGGAGGTCGCCGCGGCTCACGGCATCACCATCCACGACCTCGACGACCCGGACGTGGTCCGCTGGGTGGGTGGCGACAAGTACACCTGGAAGCTGCACTGAGCCGTTCGCTCAGCCGACCGTCCACTTCTGGTTGGGCCCGCCGGTGCAGGACCAGATCTGCAGCCGCGTCCCGTTGGCCGAGTCGTTCCCGGTGACGTCCAGGCACTTGTTCGCCTGCGGGTTCACGATGTCGTGCGCCCCGGTGACCGTCCACTTCTGGTTGGCCCCGCCCGTGCAGTCCCACAGCTGGACCGTCGAGCCGTCCGCCGTGCCCGCGTCGGTGACGTCCAGGCACTTGCCGAGCGCCCGGATCGTGCCGTCCGAGCCGACCGTCCACGACTGGGCCGCGGTGCCGTTGCAGTCGTAGAGCTGGACCGGGGTGCCGTTCGCGGAGTTGGCGCCTGCCACGTCCACGCACTTGCCCGCCAGCCCCCGGATCGGGAGCCCGGCCGCGCTGTCCGTGGTCGTGACGGACACCGAGTCCACCACCAGCTGCGCCGGGAGCTGGGTGCTGCCGTCCGGGTCGCCGGGCCAGTAGCCGCCGACCGCCAGGTTCAGGATCAGGAAGAACGGCCGGTCGTTGTAGACCCAGGTCTTGCCGCCGAGGTCGGCGGGCGTGCGCCGCTCGTAGACGTTTCCGTCCACGGACCAGGTGATCGAGTCCGGTGCCCAGTCCACGGCGAAGGTGTGGAAGCCGTCCGCGAAGGCCTGCCCGTTCGGCAGCGAGTAGGCGGCGCCGATGCCGCCCGAGCCGGAGTAGCCGGGGCCGTGGATGGTGCCGTGCACGGTCGAGGGCTCGAAGCCGACGTTCTCCATCACGTCGATCTCGCCCGAGTCCGGCCAGTTCACCGGGGTGCCCAGCATCCAGAACGCGGGCCACATGCCCTGCCCGCGCGGGATCTTCATCCGGGCCTCGACATGGCCGTAGCGCGCGGTGAACTTCCCCGAGGTGTTCAGCCGGGCCGAGGTGTACTGGCACGTGCCGTACCAGCACTGGTAACCGGCCGGGTTCTCCTTGCGGGCCGTGATCACCAGATGGCCCTGGCCGTCCAGGGCCGCGTTGTGGGTGCCGGAGGTGTAGTACTCCCGCTCGTGGTTGTTGACGTTGTCGCCCGTCTCCAGCGTCCACTTCGAGGAGTCGACCGGTGAGCCCGCGGGCCCGTCGAAGGTGTCGGAGAAGGCGGTCACGGTCGCGGCGGGCGCGGCGGCCGGGTCGGCGGGACGCGCGTGGGCCGGGCCGACGGCGGCCGAGCCGATCAGCACGGCGGACAGGGCCGCGAACAGACATCTGCGCAGCAGGCGTGGGGAGGCCATGGCACTCCGATCGTGGGGGGTCGGTGGGGGGAAGTTTCCTGGTTGATTTAAGGAGTGAGATAAGGGGGCGTCAAGAGTCGGGCACAGACCTTCACTTGAGGCGCCGGTCATGCCCCGGTTTCCGTTCACGCTCCCGGGGCACTCCGCCCCCGGTCCCGCGTGCCGCCGCCCCGCCAGGGGTCCGGCGGTGCTTGGATGCACCGGGCGGCGAAGCGGACACACCGCCGCGAACCGGAAACGAGGAGGTGGCGGATGGACCGGCGGACGACACCCCGTGCGGTGCTGCTCGTCGTCGGTGAACTCCTCCTGTGGTGGGTCGCGTTGACCCTGCTCTGGCTGGTGCTGATCAGCAGCGTCTACCCCCTCGAGTGGATCGTGGGCGCGAGCGTCGCCGCCGTGGGCGCGCTGCTGGCACGGGCCGGCCGGCGGGCGGTGAGCTGGCGGTGAACGGCTGGATCCTGGCGGCGACGGTCGAACTGGGCGGGGGAGGGGCGGCCGCCCTGTGGGGCGTGACCACCGGGGGGACCGCCCGCCGCGTCGTCGCCCAGAACCTCACCACCGCGGCCCTGTGCCCGGCGCTGCTGCTGCTCGCCCAGGGGTACGGCCGCCCCGCCTACGTCGACCTCGCCCTGCTGCTCGCTCTGCTCGGACCGGTCGGCACCCTGGTCTTCGCCCGGCTGCTCCACGAGGACCTGGAGGGACAGCGGCCGAGCGCCTGGGGGCTCACCTACGCCGTGGCCGCGGTGGGCGCCGTGGTCGTGGCCGCCGTCTGCGCGGCCACCGGGCCGGGCCGGGCCATGGTGAAGCTGCTGGTGATCGGCGCCCTGCTGATCGGCGGCAACCTGATCGCCTCACGGGCCCTGTCGGGCGCCTTCCGGGGGGTGCGCGGTGGCTGAGCCGGCACCCCGGACGGGAGGTGGGGCATGGACGAAGCCGTGATCCTCGTGGCCCTGCTGCTGGTGGCCGGCGCGGCCACCGCGGCCGTGGCCCAGCGCGACCCCGCCCGCCAGGCGCTGGTCCTGTCCGTCCTCGGCATCCTGCTGGCCGTGCTGTTCACCGTGCTCCAGGCGCCCGACGTCGGCCTGTCCCAGCTCGCCGTCGGCGCCGTCCTCACCCCGCTGCTGGTCATGCTGTCGGTGCGCAAGATCCGCCGCCGCGGCCGGGACCGGGACGGCGCGCGGTGAGCCGGCGGCTGCGGCTGTGGCTGCTGGCCGTGGGCGGCGCGGGCCTCGCCGCGCTGCTGACCGCCGCCTGCCTCGACCTGCCCGGCTTCGGCGGCCGTTCACACCCCTACGGCACCCGTGCGGTGCACGCCTCCCTCACCCGGCACACCGCCAACACCATCGCCTCCGTCAACTTCGACCAGCGCGCCTACGACACCCTCGGCGAGATGAGCATCCTGTTCGCCGCCGTCCTCGGCTGCGTGGTGCTGCTGCGCCAGGCCCGCGACGAACACCTGGCCCGCCCCGAACCCGCCCGCGTGGCCCTGCCCGTGCGCCGCTACGCGCTGCTCGTGATGCCCGTCGCCCTGGTCTGCGGCCTGTACGTCATCGCCCACGGCCAGCTCAGCCCCGGTGGCGGCTTCCAAGGCGGGGTGGTCGCCGCGACCGCCCTGCACCTGCTGTACCTCGGCGCCGACTACCACGCGCTCGAACGCATCCGGCCCCTCGGCGTCTTCGAGGCCACCGACGCCCTCGCCGTCTGCGCCTACCTGGTGCTCGGCCTCGCCGGGGTCCTGGCCGGGACCGCGTTCCTCGCCAACACCCTGCTGCCGTACGGCACGTTCAACACGCTGTCCTCGGGCGGCACCGTCCCGCTGCTGAACGCGGCCGTCGGCATGGAGGTGGCGTGCGCGGTCGTCGTCCTGCTCGCCAACTTCCTGGACCAGGCCGTCGAGATCGAGGAGGAGCCCGCAGGGTGAGCACCGTGACGCACGTCCTGCCGTACCTGGTCGCCGCCTACGTCTTCCTGACCGGCGTGTACGGCCTCGCCACCAGCCGCAACCTGATCCACGCCGTGGGCTGTCTGTCGGTGTGCCAGGTCTCCACGTACATCCTGCTGCTGGCGGTCGGCTACCGGTCCGGCGGCACCGCACCCGTCTTCTCGGACATCAAGCCGGGCTCCCGGCCCGTGGTGGACCCGGTGGTACAGGCCCTCACCCTCACCGACATCGTCGTCGGCGCCACCGTCACCGCCCTGCTGCTCGCCCTGGTCCTGCAGATCGTCAAACGGCACGGCACCGTCGACCCCGACGAACTGCGGGAGCTGCGCGGCTGATGCGTCATCTGCTCCCCCTCCTCGTCGCGGTGCCGCTGCTCGGGGCCGCCCTGCTGGCCGCCGCGGGCCGCAGACTGCCGCGCGCAGCCGCCGAGCTGACCGGCCTCGTCGTCTCCGCCGCGACCGCCGCGCTCGCCCTCGTGCTGCTGCTCGGCTCCTCACCGCCGATGGTCGAGTGGGTCGGCGGCTGGACGCCCGTCGGCGGCGAGAGCGTCGGCATCGAGCTGATCGGGGACGGCCCGTCGCTCGGCATGGCGGCGCTCGTCTCCCTGCTCGCCCTCTCGGCCCTCGCCTACTCCTGGCGCTACTTCGACGAGCCGCCGCACGGCCACGCCGGTTCGTTCCCCGCGCTGATGCTGGTCTTCCAGGGCGCCATGTGCGGATTCGCCGTCGCCGGGGACCTGTTCAACGCCTTCGTGTTCTTCGAGCTGATGAGCGTGGTGGCCTACGCCCTGACCGGCTACCGCATCGACGAGGCCAAGGCGGTCCAGGGGGCGTTGACCTTCGGCGTCGTCAACTCGCTGGGCGCGTACGGCATGCTGACGGGCATCGCGCTGCTGTACGCCCGCACCGGCGAGCTGTCCATGACGAAGATCGGCCGGGGTCTCGACGGCACGGCCGGTCACGGCGGCCCCGACGCACTGGTGCTGGCCGCCTTCGTGCTGGTGCTCACCGGGCTGCTGGTCAAAGCGGCCACCGTGCCCTTCCACTTCTGGCTCCCCGACGCCCACGCCGTCGCCCCCACCCCGGTGTGCATGCTGCTGTCCGGCGTGATGGTCGAACTGGGTGTGTACGGCGTCTGGCGCGTCTACGGCACCGTCTTCGCCGGACCCGGCGGCATCCCGGCCGCCGACCTGACCCGCGCCCTGCTGACGCTCGGCGTGCTCACCGCCGTCACCGGCGCCGTCATGTGCTGGTACCAGCGGCACATCAAACGGCTGCTCGCCTTCTCCACCATCGCCCACACAGGCCTGTTCCTCGTCGCCGTCGGCGTCCTCACCCCCGAGGGCGACGACGGGGCCGCCCTGTACATCCTCGGCCACGCCGGGGTGAAGGCGGCGCTGTTCGCCTGTGCGGGCGCCCTGCTGGACCGGTTCGGCAGCGTGGACGAGCACGCGCTGCACGGCCGGGCGGGCCGGCTGCGGACCACCGCCGTGCTGTTCGCCGTCGGCGGTCTCGCCCTCGCGGGCCTGCCGCCGTTCGGCACCGGGCTCGGCAAGGCGGTCAGCGAGGAGGCGGTCGGCGGCCCGCTCACCGTGGTGTACGTGGCCGTCTCCGCGCTCACGGCGGCCGCGGTGCTCCGGGTGACCGCCCGCGTCTTCTTCGGCCTCGGGCCGCCCCCCGAGGACACCGACGCCTACCAGACCAGCGGCTCCGAGGAGGAGCCGGAGACCTCCGGGCTGGTCGGCCGGGTCCCGGACACCATGACCACGGTCGCCGCCGTGCTGCTCGCCGCCGCGCTCGCCGTGGGCACCGTCCCCGGCTTCGGCGACCTCGTGGCCCGCTCGGTCAACGAGGCGGGCTCGGGCGGTGCCCGGGCCTCGGCCGCGTGGACCGCGCACGGCGTGCTGCTCGGTCTGCTCTCCGCCGTCCTCGCCGTGGCCGTCGCCGCCGTCACCGTCACCCGGCCGCGCCGCCCGGCCGCCCCCGCGTGGACCACGTCCCTGCGCCGCCTCCAGTCCGGCCATGTCGGCGACTACGTCGCCTGGGTGGTGGTCGGCGCCACGCTGCTGGCCGCGCTCGCCCTGCCCGGCGTGCTCGGCGGCTGACCGGGGCACGCCGGTGCCGCATGCGGTGAAGGCAATGAATGCGCTTCACCCGAGCAAATTTCTGCTGGTGCGGTCAAAGACTTGCCCTGCCGGCGATGAGAGTTTCCTTGAAGAGGCCGCGACACGGCGTTCTCGACGCGGACCGTGACCAACACTGCCGCGCATGGCCACGAACGTTCTCGACGCGACCGCCCCCACCGGTGCCGGCCGCCGCACACCCTGGAAGACCCCGGCCGGCGAGCCCGCGTACGCCCGCCCCGCACTGCTGGTCCTCACCGCGCTCGCCGCCCTGCTCTACTCCTGGGACATCGGGCACAGCCAGTACCACACCTTCTACGCCGACGCGGCCCGCAGCATGACGCAGAGCTGGAAGGCGTTCTTCTACGGCTCTTTCGACCCCGGGAATTCCATCACCCTCGACAAGACCCCGGGATTCCTGTGGCCGCAGGCGCTCTGCGCCCGCCTCCTCGGCTTCCACCCGTGGACCCTGACCCTGCCCCAAGTCCTCGAAGGCGTGGCGAGCCTGCTGGTGCTGTACCGGCTGGTGCACCGCTGGGCCGGGACCCACGCGGCCCTCGTCGCCGGTGCGGCGTTCCTGGTGACCCCGGCCGCGGTCGGTCTGTTCCGCACCTCCGTCGAGGACCCGGCGTTCACCCTGTGCCTGCTGCTCGCCGCCGAGGCCACCCAGCGCGCCGCCCGCTCCGGCCGGCCGGGCCCGCTGCTGCGGGCCGGTTTCTGGGTCGGCGCCGCCTTCCAGGCCAAGATGCTGGAGGCCTGGGCCGTGCTGCCCGCGCTCGCCCTGGTCCACCTGGTCTCGGCCCCGGTCGCGCTGCGCCGCCGGCTCGCCCACCTCGGCCTGGCCGCCCTGGTGACGGTCGCCGTGTCGGCCTCCTGGATGCTCGCCGTCACCCTCGTACCGGCGAAGGAGCGGCCGTACGTGGACGGCACCACCGACAACTCCGCGTTCAGCATGGTCGTCGGCTACAACTTCCTGAACCGCTTCGGCTCCCTGGGCGTCAGCGCGGCCGCCACGGGAAGCGTGAGCGCGACCCAGGGGAGCGGGCACCGGGCCGGCGCCGGGCGGGGGACCGGCGGGCCGGGCGCCGCGGTCCCGGATGCGACCGGGCACTTGGGCGCACGGCACGGCACCGGTGCGACGGGCGCGGCCGGGCCCGCCCACCGGGGTGCCGGGGACCGGGGCGCGGCTGGTCCCGGGGGCGCCGCGCCCCGGGGCGGGGGCGATTTCGGCGGCGCCCGCGACGGCTGGGCGAAGATGTTCGGCCCCGCGCTCGCCGCCCAGACCGGCTGGCTCTACCCGTTCGCCGCCGTGGCCGCAGGCTGCGGAGTGCTCTGGCGCCGGGGGCGGCCGCGCACCGACGCGGCGCGGGCCGGCTTCCTGCTGTGGGGCACCTGGCTCGCCACGTACTTCCTGGTCTTCAGCGCCGGCAGCGTCGGCCCGCACACCTACTACATGGGCGTGATCGCCGTACCGCTCGCCGCGCTCACCGGCGCCGGGGCGGTACGGCTGTGGCGCGCCCACCGGGCCGGCGGGCGCCGCGCGTGGGCCCTGCCGGGCGCGGTCGCGGCGACGACGGCCTGGAGCGCGTACCTGGCCGGCCGCTTCCCCGCCTTCCTGCCGTGGCTGGCACCCGCGGTGGCCGTGCTCGGGTCGGCCGCCACCGTCCTGCTGGTCCTCACCCGTCCTGGCCGCCCCCGCGCCGGCGGCCGGCTCGCGCTCGGCGGACCGGCCGCCGCCCTCGCGGCCCTGCTCGCCGCCCCGACCGCGTGGGCGGTGCAGGTCTTCGACCCCGCGTACGGCACCGCGGGCATGGGCTCGGTCGGCCCGACCGCCCCGGACCGGGGCACCGCGCACACCGGCACCCCTGGCGCCCAGGCGGCCCGCGGACATACGCCCGCCTCCGCCGGGCCCGGTGCCTGGGGCGGCATCGCCTCGGACGGCGGCATGACCCCGGCCCAGCGCCGGCTGCTCGACTACACCCGCGCCCACCGGGGTTCCGCCCGCTATGTGTTCGCCACCACCAACTGGAACGCGGCGTCCCCGTACATCCTCGCGACCGGCGCCGAGGTGCTCCCGCTCGGCGGGTTCAGCGGCCGGGTGCCCTTCCCGACGCCGGCGCGGTTCCGCCGGCTGGTGGCCGAGGGCCGGGTCCGGTACGTCCTGGCGGGCGGCAGCGCGGGGTTCGGCCCGGCGGCGGCCGGTACGGCGAACGCGACGGCCGGGAAGACGGCGGCGACGCGGATCTCCGACTGGGTCGCGTCCTCCTGCGCCGAGGTCCCGGCCGCGGCCTACGGTGGCACGGCCGCCGCCCCGGGCCAGACGCTCTACCGCTGCGACGTGGGTCAGTAGCATGAACGCGGCAGCCCGGAATGATCATGCGAGGAGCAGATCGTGCGAGACATCGCCGTCTTCAGCGGCAGTGCCCATCCCGACCTGGCCGAGGAGGTCTGCGCCCACCTCGGTGTGCCGCTCAGCCCCACGCGGATCAGCCGGTTCGCCAACGACTGCCTGGAGGTCCAACTCCAGGCCAACTGCCGGGAAAGGGACGTCTTCCTGATCCAGCCGCTGGTCAAGCCGGTGCAGGAACACCTGGTGGAGCTGCTGCTGATGTGCGACGCGGCGCGGGGCGCCTCGGCCTCCCGGATCACCGTCGTCATGCCGCACTACTCCTACGCCCGCTCCGACAAGAAGGACGCGCCCCGCATCTCCATCGGCGGGCGGCTGGTCGCCGACCTCATGGTGGCGGCGGGCGCGAGCCGGGTGCTCGCCATGACCCTGCACTCCCCGCAGGTGCACGGTTTCTTCTCGGTGCCGGTGGACCATCTGCACGCGCTGCGCGAACTGGCCGACCACTTCCGGCAGTACGACCTCTCGCGCACCACGGTGGTCTCCCCGGACCTCGGCAACGCCAAGGAGGCCGCCGCCTTCGCCCGGCGCATCGGCGCACAGGTGGCGGCGGGCGCCAAGCAGCGGTACGCGGACGACCGGGTGAGCATCAGTTCCGTCATCGGCGAGATCGCCGGGCGGGACGTCATCGTGCTCGACGACGAGATCGCCAAGGGCAGCACCGTGATGGAACTGCTGGACCGGCTGCGGGAGTCGGGCCCCCGCTCGATCCGAGTGGCGTGCACCCACGGGCTGTTCGCCTCCGGGGCGCTCAAGCGCCTAAGCGAGCAGCCCGACGTGCTGGAGATCGTCTGCACCAACACCGTGCCGATCCCCGCCGACGAGCGCACCGAGAAGCTGCGGGTGCTGTCCATCGCCCCGGCCCTCGCGGAGGCGGTACGGCGCATCCACGACGGCGAGTCCGTCAGCGCCCTGTTCGAGGAGGGCTGAGGAGCGGCTCACCACGAACCGGAGGCGGCGCCGGCCTGCTCCAGGGCCGCGTCCGGCGTGGCGTGCGGCGGCAGCAGCCGGGACAGGCCCGTCACCCGCAGCACGCGCAGGGTCAGCGGATGGGTGCACACCAGGTGCAGCCGTCCGTCGCCCGCCTGGACGTGGGCCCGCGCCCGGTAGAGCAGGCGCAGCCCCGAGCAGTCGAAGAAGTCCACGGGCCGCAGATCGATCACGACCCGTGCGCCGGGGCGGGCGGTGACCCGGTCCAGGACCGGGAGGATCTCCGCCGCCGCGCTGATGTCGATCTCGCCCCGGAACTCCAGGACGGTGTGCGCACGATAGGCGTACACACGCAGATGCCGGGTGAGGGACACGGGCTCCCGTCGCACCTCGGCATCACCTCCCACCCGCACCCGGACGTCGGTTATCGACCGTCAAGTTACCCTCGATGGAAGGAATTTGAGCATGTTCGATTGACATATGTCTTGCGGTTTGAGGCGTGTCTCGCCGGGGCAGCTCAGTCGACCAGCAGGACCAGCTTCCCCGTGGTGCGCCCGGTCTCTCCCTGTTCGTGCGCCTTCGCGGCATCCGTCAGCGGGTACGTCCCCGCGATCGTGGCCCGCAGTTTCCCGGACTCCACCAGTTCCGCGACCGACCGCATTCCGGCCCGGTCGGCGTCCACCAGCATCCGTACCGCCCGTACGCCGAGCCGCTCGGCCTCGTCGAACAGCTCACGGGAGCCCACCGGCAGGATGGAGACCAGGACCCCGCCCGACCGCAGCATCCGCAGCGAGCGCAGGGACGTCTCGCCGCCGAGGGTGTCCAGGACCACGTCCACGTCCCGCACCGTTTCCGTGACATCGGTGGACCGGTAGTCGACGGGCTCGTCCACGCCGATCTCCCGCAGGAAGCCGTGCTTGCCCGCGCTCGCCGTGCCGATCACGTACGCGCCGCGCGCCTTGGCGATCTGCACGGCCACGTGCCCGACCCCGCCGGCCGCCGCGTGGATCAGCACCCGTTGCCCCGGCCGCACGTCGGCCTGCTCCGTCAGCGCCTGCCAGGCGGTCAGCGAGACCAGCGGCAGCGCGCCCGCCTGGGTGTGGTCGATCGACGCCGGCTTGTGCCACAGGGCGCGGACCGGGGCGATCACGTACTCGGCGTGCGAGCCGTGCCCGAAGGGGTAGGGCAGCATGCCGAACACCTCGTCGCCGGGCCGGAAGGCGGCCACGCCGACCCCCGTCGCGGCGACCTCCCCGGACACGTCCCAGCCGAGCACGAACGGCGGCTCGCCCAGGAACCCGCCGGTGGCCCGGTGTTTCCAGTCGGTGGGGTTCACCCCGGCGGCCCGCACCCGGACCAGTACCTCGTTCGGCCGCGGCTCGGGCCGCTCCAGCCGTACTTCCTTCAGCACCTCGGGACCGCCGAGGACGTCCTGACCGATGGCTCGCATGGTGTTCACGTCGCTCATGGTCCCCCAGCCTGCCCCACCCCGCGCGTCCGCGAAACGGCGCCATGATCCGATTTCCGGCCCGTCCTCCAACCTTCCGGGCCGCTCGCGTGTCCAAGAGCCGTACGGATCCGGGAGCGGAAGGGGCGGCGCATGCGCAGAGGGCTGGTCACGATGGCACTGGCGGGCCTGACGGCCGTGGCGGCGGCCGGCTGCGGCCACGGCGGCGGCCCCAGGGCGGACCTGGTGGTACGCGGCACCCCGCCCGCCACGCCGTACCGGGGGCCTCTCCACGTCCCGGTCAAGAGCGCCGACGACAGCAGTCCCGAGGCGCTGTCGGCCGCATCCGGAGCCGCCGGGCGGGCGCTGGAGTGCGACGGCCGGATCTTCGACGGCGCCGGGCCCGACGGCTGGAGCGAGTCCGACGGCGGCGCCACCCCCGAGCAGGGGCTCGCGCTCTACCTGGACATGTTCCAGCCGGAACTGCCCGACCACGGATACCGCGTGGAGCGCCGTGAGGCCGACCGGGTGCTGTTCTCCCTGGACGTCGGCGGCCGTACCAAGGCGGCCGTGGTGGTGGCCAAGGACCAGCCGAACCGTCCCGGCTGGGGCCCCGAGACCAGCGCCTCCTGCGACCCGGCCGAACTCCCGGCGAGCTTCACGGCCACCACCGGCCGGGAGATCTGGACCGGCCGCGACGGCAGGAGGGTGCCGGTGACCACGCTGGAGAGCTCGTCGGGGCCGGAGCACTGCGGCTGGGAATCCGCCCACTTCCTGGACATGGGCCGGCGGAACTACGCCCGCGACCCCAGGGGCGTCCTCGCCGGCGAGGGTCTGCTCACCGCGCCGTACCGGGGCCGGGTGGACCATCTGCCCGCCGACGCGTACGACACCGGGTACCGCTACCACGACTGGCGGCTGTGGCTCACCCCCGACCGCGCCACCGCCTACGTCCGCACCGCGCACGGCGTGGAGGCCTGGCCGCTGCTGAAGCCGAAGGTGGGCTGCGACTGACGTCCGGCGGCGACGCACCGGCGCTTCCCCATATCCGTGCGCCGGCGTGTCCCCGGCGGCCACACTGGACCGCACTCGTCACTTCCTGGAGGCCGAACGCGATGACCCCGCCGCCCGCCCGCACCGCCGAGCAGCGCAAGAAGGACACCCTGCACCGGCTGGACCACGACGTCGACGCCTGGGTGGCCACCGCCGGCCCCGACGGGGGCGCGCCCTACCTCGTGCCGCTGTCGTTCGTCTGGGACGGCGCGGTGCTGCTGTTCGCCACCCCCGCCGACAGCCCCACCGGCCGCAACCTGGTGGCCACCGGCCGGGCCCGGCTCGGCATCGGCCCGACCCGGGACGTCGTGCTCGTGGAGGGCAGCGCCCAGGCGGTCACGCCCGAGGACCTGCCCGAGGAGGACGCCGAGGTCTTCGCGGGCAAGACCGGCTTCGACCCCCGTGTCCTCACGACGCGCTACCTGTACTTCCGCGTCGTCCCCGACCGCATCCAGGCCTGGCGGGAAGCGAACGAACTGCCCGGACGCGACCTGATGCGCGACGGCGACTGGCTCCTCACCGGCTGAGCCCGCCGCGCGGGGCGAGGACTTCGGCCGGGCCCTCGTGGTTGAGCGGGAACCGGCCAGGAGTCCCGGCCGGACCAGCCGCCGGGTTGCGCTGGAGCCGATCGGGTGAAGTCCCGCCAGGTGGGACGAGGGGGCCGGGAGCGGTCCCGGCCGCCCCGGCCGTCGGCTCAGTGCTCGTCGTCCTTGTCGTCGGCCACCGGCCACACCCCCGTCGACCGCGCGATGGCCTTCGCACCGGTGCGGTCCACGGCGGTGCGGACGACCGCGAAGATCGCACCCTGCACCGCCGCGGCCAGCAGGATCTCGCCCCAGCCGCGTTCCTGGTCCAGGGCGCTGGGCGCGTCGTCCTCGTGGCGTATCGCCTTCCACGCCTGTTTGAAGGCGAGACCGGCGACCGCGCCGCTCACCCAGCTGAGCGCGAATCCGATCGGCTGGTAAACGAAGGGGAGCTTTTTCTTCTTCGACTTGGACATAGCTGACTACTTCCTCGTCAAGGGATCCTCATGCGGGCCGGCCCTGGGGAGCCACCCGTTCGCCCGGGGGCACCGGCCCCGGGGGCGTGCCGTCGCCGAACGGCCGGCCGCCCAGCTGCTCGCGATGGTGCGGGCTCAGCCAGCCGGCGAGATCCGGGCCGAGCGGCACGATGCCGGTCGGGTTGATGCCCGAGTGCACCTGGTAGTAGTGGCGTTTGATGTGGTCGAAGTCGACCGTGTCGCCGAAGCCCGGCGTCTGGAACAGGTCCCGGGCGTATGCCCACAGCACCGGATCCTCCGCCAGCTTCCACCGGTTGCACTTGAAGTGGCCGTGGTACACCGGGTCGAACCGGACCAGCGTGGTGAACAGCCGGATGTCCGCTTCCGTGAGGGTGTCCCCGACCAGATACCGCTGTCCGGACAGCCGTTCGGCGAGCAGTTCCAGCCGCCGGAAGACACCCGCGCACGCCTCCTCGTACTCCTTCTGGTGGGTGGCGAAACCGGCCCGGTACACCCCGTTGTTGACGTCCTCGTACACCTCGGCCATCACCGCGTCGATCTCGTCGCGCCGCCGCGCCGGATACAGCTCGGGGGCGCCCGCGCGGTGCAGTGCCGTCCACTCGGTGGCGAGGTCCAGGGTGAGCTGCTGGTAGTCGTTGGTCACCAGCCGCCCGCTGGGCACGTCCACCACGGCCGGCACGCTCACCCCGCCCGGGTAGCCGGTCTCCCGGCGGTCGTAGGCCTCGCTCAGGTAGCGGATGCCGAGCACCGGGTCCCGGCCGTCCGGATCCAGGGTGAAGCGCCAGCTGCGGTCGTCCTGGACCGGATCGGCCACCCCCATCGACAGCGCGTCCTCCAGACCCAGCAGCCGGCGGGAGATCACCGCCCGGCTGGCCCACGGGCACGCCCGGGACACCACCAGCCGGTAGCGTCCCGGCGCCACGGGCCAGCCGTCCGAGCCGTCCGCCGTGATCCGGTCCCTGAAGTGGCTGCGCGACCGGCTGAACGTCTTGTGGCCGTAGGCGCGGTTGCCGTCACCGCCCATGTCTCCTCCTCGCCGCGAGGGTCCCCGAAGCACCGACTTCCCCGTTTCCCGCCGGGCGCACGGTGTGATCCGTCCGCATCGGGGGCAACCGGCGGACGTGAGCGAACCATCACCGCGAGACCAACAGGGCGCACGCGCCGACCGGCGTACCCGGATCACCGTGCTCGTCGCCCTCGCCGCCAATCTGCTGATCGCCGTCGCCAAGGCCGTCGGCGGTGTCCTCTCCGGCTCGCCCGCGCTGTTGTCGGAGGCCGCGCACTCCGTCGCCGACGGGTTCAACGAGGTGTTCCTGCTGGCCGCCCTGCGCCGCAGCCGCCGCCCCGCCGACAAACGGCACCCCTTCGGCTACGGCAAGGAGCGCTTCTTCTGGTCCCTGCTCGCCGCCGTCGGGATCTTCGTGATGGGCGGCTGCTTCTCCTTCTTCCAGGGCGTCGAGGCCCTGCGCCAGGGCACCGAGGAGAAGACCGAGGGCTACGTCGCGGGCCTGATCGTGCTGGGCGTGGCGCTGCTCGCCGAGGGCGCCTCGCTGCTGCGCGCCCTCCACCAGGTGCGCCGCCGGGGTGGCGGCAGGGCCGCGTTGCGCGATCCGGCGCTGCGCACCGTGGTCGCCGAGGACGGCACGGCCGTGCTCGGCGTGACCCTGGCGATCGCCGGCATGGCCCTGCACATGGCGACCGGCCAGGTCGTCTGGGAGGCGTCCGCCTCGCTCGCCATCGGTGTGCTGCTGGTGTACGTCGCCTACCGGCTCGGGCGCGAAGCCCGCGACCAGCTCATCGGCGAGGCCGCCGACCCGGAGCTGAGCGGGCGGATCCACGCGCTGCTGCGGGCTCAGCCGGAGATCGACTGTGTGGCGGCGCTGTTCACCATGAGGCTGGGCCTCGACTCCACCCTGGTGGCCGCGCGGATCGACCTCGTACCGGGCCTGGACAGTGAGCGCATCGAGGAGGCCGCCGACCGCATCAAGCGCTCCCTGTCCGCGACGTTCCCGGCCGCCGACCAGATCTTCCTCGACATCACCGACCGCCCGGCCGACGGGACACGGCAGAGCCCCGCCGCGACGGGGGAACGCGGCGGGGCCTGATCGCACGACTGCCCGCCCGGAAGCGGCTTCACACCTGCCGGGCGGAGGATCCTCCGGAACGGGCCGCGGCCCGGCCCGGTCAGCTGTCCCCGGCCCGCTCCAGCACGAACACCGGGATCTCCCGGTCCGTCTTGCGCTGGTAGTCCGCGTACGGCGGGAACGCGGCCACCGCCCGCTCCCACCACTGGGCCTTCTCGGCCCCGGTGACCTCGCGCGCCACCATGTCCTGCCGCACCGGGCCGTCCTGCAGCTCGACCCGCGGATCGGCCTTGATGTTGAAGTACCACACCGGGTGCTTCGGGGCGCCGCCCTGCGAGGCGACCACCGCGTACGCACCCTCGTGCTCCACCCGCATCAGCGGCGTCTTGCGGATCTTCCCGCTCTTCGCGCCCCGGGTGGTCAGCACGATCACCGGCAGCCCGGTGTCGCGCAGCGTGGTGCCCTCCGTCCCGCCCGAACTCTCGTACAACTCGACCTGCTCGCGCACCCACTGCTCGGGGCTCGGCTCGTACTCACCCTCGAGAGGCATCGGATCAGTCCCCTTCGTCGTTCCAACGGATGGTCCGTCATCCGGCTGCAACACCGGATGCCCGGTGAATCATCCGTACCGTGCTTCCCCGCCACCGACGCCCTCACGCCGGCCGGGATGACAACTCGAACAAGATCACTACCCGCCGGGTGATCGCGTCACCCGGCCGGTCCCGGCACAGTGGTGTCGCCGTGACCCGCCCTTTCCCCGGAGCACCCGCCTTGCCGACCGGCCACCCCCGCGCCACCCGCACCACCGTCCAGGAACTGCTCGCCAGGATCGACGAGGGCGAGCCGGACCGGATCGCCGAGCTGTACGCCGACGACTGCGACTGGCGGCTGGACTGGCCCGAGGAGGAGCACGGCGGCCCGGACACCCCGTGGATCCGGCACCGGGCCACCCGCGCCGACGCGGCCGCCCACTACCGGGAACTGGCCGCCCACCACATCCCCGAGAAGGCGGCCACCACGGTCGAGCGGATCCTGGTCGACGGCGAGGACGCGGTCGTGCTCGGCGTCCTCCGGCAGACCGCCGCACCGACCGGCCGGTCCTACGCCGCCCGGTTCGCCCTCCATCTGACGGTCCGCGAGGGCCTCGTCGTACGCCATCACGTCTACGAGGACAGCCTCACCGTCGCCCGTGCCTTCGCCAGGTCCGCCGAAGGCGACCGGCGGCCCTGAACCGCCCCGCCGCCGCGCGGACCGGGGCCGAATGGCCGGATCCGGTTCCTCGTACCTTCGCGGATCGGACAGATCGGGGAGAACATGGAAGTGGCCGAACTTGCCGTCGATTCATAGGTGCCTGAGGCATCTAATGAAGATCGGCACGAGGCACTTCTTCGTCTGCGAGGTCTTTCCATGACGGAACTGACGGACATCACCGGCCCGGCTACCCCGGCCGACCCCGTCGCCTTCCCCCAGGACCGCACCTGTCCCTACCACCCGCCCACCGGCTACGCCCCGCTGCGCGAGCAGCGGCCCCTGTCCCGCGTCACCCTGTACGACGGGCGCGAGGTCTGGCTGGTCACCGGGCACGCCGCCGCCCGCGCGCTGCTCGCCGACCCCCGGCTGTCCAGCGACCGCCGGCGCCCCGAGTTCCCGGTGCCCACCAAGCGCTTCGAGGGCGTCCGCGACCGCCGGGTGGCCCTGCTCGGCCAGGACGACCCCGAGCACCAGCGGCAGCGGCGGATGATGATCCCGTCGTTCACCGTCAAACGCGCGAGCGGGCTGCGGCCCGCCATCCAGCGCATCGTGGACGGCCTGCTGGACACGATGATCGAGAAGGGGCCGCCCGCCGAGCTGGTCTCCTCGTTCGCGCTGCCCGTACCGTCTATGGTCATCTGCGACCTGCTCGGCGTGCCCTACTCCGACCACGAGTTCTTCGAGGAGCAGTCCCGGCGGCTGCTGCGCGGTCCGACGGCCGAGGACACCCGGGCCGCCCGTGCCCGCCTGGAGGACTACATCGGCGGTCTGATCGACGTCAAGCAGCGGGAGTCCGAACCGGGCGACGGCGTCCTCGACGAACTGGTCCACCAGCAGCTGGCCCAGGGCACGCTGGAGCGCGGCGAGGTCGTGCTGCTCGCCGTGATCCTGCTGGTCGCGGGCCATGAGACCACCGCCAACATGATCTCCCTCGGCACCTACACCCTCCTGGAGAACCCCGCCCGGCTGGCCGAACTGCGGGCCGACCCGGCGCTGCTGCCCGCCGCGGTCGAGGAACTGATGCGGATGCTGTCCATCGCCGACGGGCTCGCGCGGGTGGCGCTGGAGGACATCGAGGTCGACGGCACCACCATCCGGGCCGGCGACGGTGTCTTCTTCTCCACCTCGGTGATCAACCGCGACCCCGACCAGTACGAGGACCCGGACGTCCTCGACTTCCACCGCCCCGCCCGCCACCACGTGGCGTTCGGTTTCGGCATCCACCAGTGCCTGGGCCAGAATCTGGCCCGCGCGGAGCTGGAGATCGCCCTCGGCACCCTGCTCAGCCGGCTGCCCGGCCTGCGGCTGGCCGCACCCGCCGACACCATCCCGTTCAAACCCGGCGACACCATCCAGGGGATGCTGGAACTCCCCGTGACCTGGTAAGAGGCTCAGCTCATGCACATCGAGATCGACAAGGACGCCTGCATCGGCGCGGGGCAGTGCGCGCTGACCGCGCCGGGCGTGTTCACCCAGGACGACGACGGCTTCAGCATGCTGGTCCCCGGCCATGAGGACGGGGCGGGCGATCCCATGGTCCGCGAGGCCGCCCGTGCGTGCCCGGTGGGCGCGATCACCGTCACGGACTCCGAACCGGCACCGACACAGGCGGACTGACCGGCCGGGCGCCCCCCGCCACCCCGGACGATGGGGGGCGGGGGCGCCCGTACGGACGGTCGTCGCTCGATACGCTTCCCGGGTGACCGAACACGCCGGAACACGCGAGAAGCCCTTCCTGTACGTCGTCGTCTGCGCCGCCGGGATCGCCGCGGGCGTCAGCAAGCTGATCACGGCCGCGCAGGAGCGGGACTGGGAGGTCGGGGTGATCGCCACTCCGGTCGCGATGAACGGGTTCTTCGACTCCGCGGCGGTGGCGGCGCAGACCGGCCGCGTCGTGCGGTCGGCGTGGCGGTCACCGGCCGACCCGCGCCCGTTCCCGCCGCCGGACGCCGTGGTGGTCGCGCCGGCCACCTTCAACACCGTCAACAAGTGGGCGGCGGGCATCGCCGACACCCTGGCCCTCGGCACCCTGTGCGAGGCCGCGGGACTCGGGGTGCCCGTCGCCGTGCTGCCCTGTGTCGCCGGGGCGTTGGCCGCCCACCCCGCCTACCGGGACAGCCTGGCACGGCTGCGCGGGATGGGCGTCCGCTTCGGGGACCCGTACTCCGGCGAGCCGGGCCCGGACGGCAGCCGCCCGGAGTTCGCCTGGACCTCGGCCCTCGACCTGCTGGAGAGGCCCTGACTCAGACGCAGGTCAGCTTCGGGCCCTCCAGCATGCCGCCGGTCTCCAGCGCCTGGCCGTCCGGCATCCAGAAGCCGAGCTTGGACACCACCGTGGAGCAGGTGCCGCCGACCGTGACACGGACCTTCACCCGCTCAGGGTGGCCGGGCTGCAACTCGGTCAGCGCGCAGTCCAGGGAGTAGGGCAGCCGGGTCTTCGCCGGGTACTCGCCGACCAGCGGGTTGACGCAGCGGGCGTCGGAGGTGGTGATCCGCACGCCGGTGCCCGCCTCGCCGATCAGCCCGAACCGCCCGCTGCCGTCGCCCTGCGCGCTGTCCCTGCGGACGGTGTAGGTCAACGTGGTGGTGGCGTTGCGGTGCAGCGTCGTCCGGTCGACGGTGATGGCGTGGGTGGGCTTCGCCTTGGGATCGGTCAGGGTCAGGGTGGCCCGCACCGTGCCCGTGAGATCGACCCCGGCGGGCGCGGAGCGCACCCGCACGGTGGCCGTGATGTCGTACGTCCCGGGCCCCGGGTACTCGCCCGAGCCGGGCAGCGTGCCGCCGGCCAGGGTCTTCCCTGAGCGGGTGGCCGTCCACCTGCCGTCGCTGCGGCAGTTGTACCGGACGCGGGTACCGGCCCGGCCGCAGGAGGCGGGGGCGGAGACGGAGAACCGAGGGGTCCCGGTGCCCGCGCACAGGGAGACCACGGCGTGCTGGCCGTGGTCGCCGCGCAGGGTGCCGGCGACGGCGCACAGGGTGCTCGGCTGGTCGGCCCGCGGGGCCGGCGCGGCGGGGCTCCCCCAGGCGGGGGTGACGAGGGCCAGGGGCAGCAGCGCCGCCCCGGCCAGGGCTTTCAGCGTGGTCGGATGGGTCGGCACCGCGTTCCTCCGGTACGGCCGTGACCGGCCGGGCACCGGTCGCCTGCGGTCGAGGATCATCCGACGGTACGACCTTCGGCCGCCTCCCACGCCGGGCGGTCACCTGGTGGCAGCAACACTTGCGCCCGGAAGGCCGGTGGCGGCACCCGTTCAGTCGTGTGCGCGCTCCGCGGCCCGGTAGCGGGGGGCCAGGGTGGTGCCGGAGCCGTTGCGCACGGCCAGTTCCGCCTCGGCGAGCCGGTCCACGGCCGCGGGCTCGGTCAGACCGGGCACACACACCACCTCCCCGGCCGCGAGGGCGGCGAGGGACGCGGTGACGACGTCGGCCGGTGCCATGCCGCCCTCGTCGTGGACCCGGGCCTCCCCGGCGACGGGCGCCTCACCCGTGCCCAGGTGGAACTCGGTGGCGGTGAGGCCGGGGCAGACGACCTGGACGCCGACCGGGGTGCCGGCGAGTTCGGCGGCGAGGGTCCTGGTGAACGTCACCATGTACCCCTTGGTGCCCCCGTACACGGCCCGCTGCGGGAGGGGGCCGGGCGGCAGGGCGCCGGCGAACGCCAGCAGCGAGGCGACGTTGACGACCGCGCCGCGGCCCCGCGCCACCATGCCGGGGACGGCGGCGCGGGTCAGGACCGTCGGCGCCACGACGTTCACGCCGATCACCTTGGTCAGCAGGGCCGGGTCGACCTCGGCGAAGGAGCCGTAGCCGTTGATCCCCGCGTTGTTCACCAGGAGCGCCACATCGTCCGCGGCGACCCGCTCGGCGACCCGGGCGAGGTCCGAGGAGCGCGCGAGATCGGCCACCACCGACTCCACTTCCGCCCCGGTCTCCGCCCGCAGCCGTCGCTCCAGGGAGTCGAGCCGATCGGCGCGCCGGGCCACCAGCACCAGGTTCCAGCCGCGCCGCGCCAGCCGGAGGGCGTACTCGGCACCGATTCCGGACGACGCCCCCGTCACCACGGCCGAGCCCGCCGCCTCGTCGTATCCCATGGTCGAACTCCTTCGGTCGGTGATGGCGCCACCCGGCGGCCGGGACCGGCCGGGTGACCGAAGCCCCATCACCCGAAACCCGGGGCGGGACACGGCGACCTTTGTACCCGGTGGCCGTGGGGTGCCCGCACCCGCCCCGCCGCGGTGGCCCCGGACGCTGCGTGCGACCATGCCCCCGTCGTCCGCCCTGTCCTGCGCGTCCTAGCGCACCGCGCGCACGTACCCCTCGCTGCCCGGTGTCGTGACGTCACGGTCGCGGCGGACGATGCTCAGGCGGTTCCCCCAGCCCGCGAGGGCCTTGCGCAGACCGCTCGCGGTGTACTCGATGTCCACTACCCGGTCCGCGAACGCCTTCGCGTACACCCCGCACTCGTCGTACTGCCCGCACTCCTCCGTCACCGCGAAGTCCAGTCCGGCCCGGCGTCGTTGCCCGGCCAGTTCGGCGGTGTTCTTCTGGGCGATGGCCAGGTGCCGGGCGTGCGCGTGGCGGGAGAGCAGCGCCATGAAGGCCGTCGCGTCGCCCGCGTCGAGCAGTCCCCGGGAGCGGGTGTAGCTGTCGTAGTTGTCCGGTTCCACCGCGTCGAAGCCCTTGCGCGCGCAGCCGTCGATCCAGCGGTTCACCCGTTGCGCCACCCGCTCGCGCTTGGCCGCGGTGCCGATGTCCAGCAGCGCCTCGTTCCAGTCCCGGTCGACGACGACCCCGCCGTGCGCGTCGCGCAGCAGCAGGTCGCGCGGCCAGGAGCCGCGCTCGTCGGGCTGCGCCTGGAAGGCGTTGACGTAGCAGATGTTGTACAGGCCGGGCGCGGGCGTGTCGGACCGGTCGCGGCTGACGATCCGCACCCCGGCCGGCGGTGTGTACGCGCCGCCGATCTGGTAGTCGAACCCGGCGTGCCGCGGCGGCAGCCGGACGGCGGCGGGCTTCGCGGAGCCGGTCCCGTCGGGCGCGGCGCAGCCCGCCAGTACCGAGACGGCGACGCCGAGGGCCAGTGACAGGGCGCCGGTGGTCCTGGCCGGACCGGTGGCGCGAAAGACACCCCTAAGGGGCACGTCCGCTCCTTCCTGCCCACGCCGGGCGGCGCGGCACGTGTCAGGATCAAATCGTCCGCGCGCCGAGGGCGTCAAGCCGGTGCCGAGCCACGTCGTAGGCTCGGAGGTGATCACCCGTCCCGAAGGCAGGAGCAGCAACGATGCAGTATGTGAAGCTCGGTTCGACGGGCCTGGACGTCTCGCGCGTCTGTCTGGGCTGCATGACCTACGGACTGCCGGACAGAGGCAACCACGAATGGACCCTGGACGAGGAGGCATCCCGTCCGCTGATCCGGCAGGCGCTGGACGCGGGCATCAACTTCTTCGACACCGCCAACGTCTACTCGGACGGCACCAGCGAGGAGATCGTCGGCAAGGCCCTGAAGGACTTCGCGAACCGCGACGAGATCGTGCTGGCCACCAAGGTGCACGGCCGGATGCGGCCGGGTCCCAACGGCGGCGGGCTGTCCCGCAAGGCGATCATGACCGAGATCGACCACAGCCTGCGCCGCCTCGGCACCGACTACGTCGACCTCTACCAGATCCACCGCTACGACCACGAGACGCCGATCGAGGAGACGATGGAGGCGCTGCACGACGTGGTCAAGGCGGGCAAGGCCCGCTACATCGGGGCCAGTTCGATGTACGCGTGGGAGTTCTCCAAGGCGCAGTACACGGCCGAGCGGCACGGCTGGACGAAGTTCGTCTCCATGCAGAACCACTACAACCTGCTCTACCGCGAGGAGGAGCGGGAGATGCTGCCGCTCTGCGCGGACCAGGGCGTCGGCGTGCTGCCGTGGAGCCCGCTCGCCAGGGGCCGGCTCACCCGTGACTGGGGCGCGGTCACCGACCGCAGCGAGCACGACGCCTTCGGCAGCCGGCTGTACCCGGACAGCGACCGCTCGATCGTGGAGGCGGTCACCCGGATCGCGGACGAACGGGGCGTGCCGCGCGCCCAGGTGGCGCTGGCCTGGCTGCTGCACCAGTCCACCGTGACCGCGCCGATCGTCGGCGCCGGCAAGCCGCGGCACCTCGACGACGCGGTCGCGGCCGTCGAGCTCACCCTGTCGGACAAGGAGATCGAGGAGCTGGAGCGGCCCTACGCCCCGCACGCCATCAGCGGCCACTGAGCGACCGCCGGGCCGGGGCCCGGTTCAGGGGTGGGGGTGCGGCGGCGGGGGAGGGATGGTCGCCAGACCGGGAGCCGGTTCCGGCCAGACCAGGAGGACCGGGCAGGGGGCGTGGTCGACGGCGAACCGGCCCGCCGGGCCGAGGCTGTGCGGGCCCAGCCGGGACCGGTCGCCGTCCCGCGCCAGCACCAGCAGGTCCGCTCCCTCGGCGGCGGCCACCACCTCCCGCTCGACCCGGCCCGAGCGCTCCTCGCGTGCACAGGGCCGGCCCAGCCGCTCGGCCGCGGCCAAGAGGAGCTGCGCCGCCGACGTGTCGCCGAGCCGCTCCAGCAGGGCGCCCGGATCGCGCTCCGGGTGCCCCCGGCCCAGCAGCCCGGCGAACGCGCCGTGCGCCACCCCGGGCACGTCGGGCCCGCTGACGTGCAGCAGCACCACCTCGGCGCTCTCCGGCGCATGGGTGCGCACGGCGTCCACACAGGCGGGCCAGGTCCCCTCCACCAGCCAGGCGATCACACGCATACGGTCGGCCTCCCTCAGAAGACGTGCAGCGACCCCCACAGTGCCACCACCGCGACGGCCAGGGAGGACGGCACGGCGAGCAGACCCAGCCGGGTGAACTCCCCGAGGTTCACCCCGTGCTCGTGCTGGTGCACGATCCGCCGCCACAGCAGGGTGGCCAGCGACCCGGCATAGGTCAGGTTCGGGCCGATGTTCACCCCGAGCAGCACCGCGAGCACCGCGCCCGGGCCGGCCGGCGCCGCCAGCGGCAGCAGGACCAGCACCGCGGGCAGGTTGTTGACGATGTTCGCCAGTACGGCGGCCAGCGCGGCGATCCCCAGCAGCGCGGGCAGTCCGGTGCCGCCCGGCACGACCCGCCCGAGCACGTCGGCGAGCCCGTTGTCGACCACCGCCCGGACCACGATGCCCAGCGCCAGCACGAACGCGAGGAACGCCGGGGCCGCCGCCCGCACCACGCCCAGCGGGGTCGCCCGGCCCCGCAGCAGCGCCCGCCCGGCCAGCACCAGCGCCCCGGCCGCCGCCACCCAGGCGGGCTCGACGCCGAACAGCGAGGCCACCACGAACCCGGCCAGCGTGCAGGCGACGGTCACCAGCGCGAACCGGGGGAAGGGGGGCTGTTCGCCGGTGTCCGGGGCCGCCGGTGCCGCCGCGGTCAGGTCACCGGCGAAGAACCGCCGGAACACCAGGTACTCGGCGGCGATCGCCGCCAGCCACGGCAGTGCCATCAGCGCCGCGAACCGGGTGAAGCTCAGCCCGCTGGCCGCGAACGCCAGCAGGTTCGTCAGATTGGACACGGGCAGCAGCAGTGACGCCGTGTTCGACAGATGCGTGCAGGCGTACACATGCGGCTTGGGGCGTACGCCGGTGCGTGCGGCGGTGGCGAACACCACCGGGGTGAGCAGCACGATCGTGGCGTCCAGGCTGAGCACGGCGGTGATCGCGGAGGCGAGCGCGAAGACCGCCGTCAGCAGCCGCACCGGACGGCCCGCCGCCCACCGGGCCATCCACGCCCCGCACGCCCTGAACAGCCCCTCCACGTCGCAGAAGTGGGCGAGCACCAGGACCGCCGCGAGGAAACCGACCACCGGCCCCAGCTGCTCGGCCTCGGCCCGGGCGTGGTCGAGGGAGATGGCGCCGGTGGCGATCGCGACCCCGGCGGCCGGGACGGCCACGACCGCCTCCGGCCAGCCGAAGGGCCGTACCACGGCGAAGGCCAGTACCGCGAGGAGCAGTACGACGGAGAGTGCTTCGGCGAGCGGGCTGTTCAGGGCGGGTCCTTCCGGAATCGATCAGGCATTCCCGCCCATGAAAACAGACGCCCCCGGTGCCCGCGCCGTCGGCACGGGCGGGTCAGGGCGCGGTACCGGGGCTGAACACGGTCAGGAAGACGGACGAGGAGTTCCCGGAGACGGGTACCGCGCCGCCCGTCCAGGCCACCTTCAGATGGTCCCGCTCGTCCGGCGGGGTGATCAGCAGCGCGGCCGGCTTCGCCGTCCTGGCGCCGCTGACCTCCGGGTTGGAGAAGGTCAGCCCGGCCCAGGCGCTCTGCCCGGGCCGCAGGGTGACGGTCGTGGGGGAGCCCGACTCGCGCCGGGGGTCGGGGCCGAGCTGGGCGCCGCCCGCGCTCACGAAGGCCGCGCCGGGGAAACCGCGCAGGGTGCAGGTCCGGTGGGAGGCGTTGGTGAGGACCAGGGGGAAGTTCTCCTGACCGGCGCCGGGGTCGTTGCGGCCCACCGAGGCGCGCAGTTCGGAGGTGTGGCAGCGGGTGCTCGTCGCCGCGGTCGCTCCCGCGCTGCCCGAGGTCCGGGTCGCCCGGGACACCGCCGTCGAGGCGGCGCCGGTGGGCGTGGGGGACCCGGCGGAGGGTGCGGCCGGGCTGTCGGACGCCGACGGCGTCGAGGCATCGGTCGCGGGCGCGGCCGTACCGGAGGCCGTCACGGGCGGATCGCTGTGCACGGTCTGGCCGTTGCCACAGGCGGTCAGCAGGCCCAGCACGGCCATCGAGCCCGCGAGCAGGGCCCCGCGCCGCGCGGACCGAGGGGTGTACACCATGTCGCTCAACACTCCTGGAGGGTCGGGGCACGCGTGCGGACGCGTGCCTACGGTGCCGAGTGCGCCGTCACCCCACTCCGATGCACGGACCGTGGGAAAAGTTCGGAACACAGGGGTTCTTTTCCCCACTTCGGCGCCCGGCCGACTCCTCAGCCCACCCTCAGCGAGCGCAGTACGCCATCGGTGGCGTCCCCGTCACCCCGCTGGCGTAGCTGCACGTACACCTGGGGATCGCCGGCACCGGCCGCCGGGACCAGCGCCGACTCGGTGATCGAGCCGCCGTCCGGACAGCCGCTCCAGGCCCGCACCAGGCCGTGCCAGCCGGCGCCGGTGAAAGCGCGGCTGCCGGAGTAGTGGCAGCCGGGATGGGTGAGCGCCTTCACCCGGGCGGTGACGTCACCGTGTTCGCTGACCCCGACGAACACCCCGTCCACGGGGGCGTCCAGTTCGGGCCAGTGGGCGAGGTCGTCGGCGACCACCAGACCCGGCTCGTGGCCCGCGCCGAGGCCCAGCGCCCGCGGGTCCCAGCCGGAGTCGCGCAACTGGCGGTCCCAGCCGGCCGGCACCCGCACGCTCACCCGCCCGTGCGCGTCCGCCACCCGGGCCTGCCGCGCCGTGCCGTCGTGGTGCAGGACCACGGTCACCGCGGCCGCCGTCACCGCCGCGGCGGCGAGCGCGGCGACCGTCAGCGTCACCGCGCCGAGCCGCCCGCGGACCCGGTCCAGCCGCCGCCGCGCGGGCCCGCCGGGCCCCGCCGCCAGGCGGTCCAGCTCGGCCGCGAACTCCCGCGCGGCCGGCCAGCGCCGGTTCCGGTCCGGTTCCAGCGCGCGCAGCAGGGCCCGCGCCACGTCGTCCCCGAGGCCCGGCCGCAGCCGCCCGGGCGGCACCACCTTCCCCGGCGCTCCCGGCACGCTCCCGGTGACCAGTTCGTAGCCGACCGCGCCCAGGCTGTAGACGTCGGCCCTCTCGTCGATGCCCTCGCCGGGCTCGGCCTGCTCCGGCGGCCGGTACCCCGCCGAGCCCGCCGCGAGCGTCAGCACCGAGGCCTGCGCCAGACTCTTGGCGAGCCCCAGGTCGGCCAGCAGCACCCGCCGGGTGCCGTCCGGGGCGGTGCGCAGCAGCAGGTTGGTCGGCTTGATGTCGCGGTGCACGATCCCCGCCTCGTGCAGCGCGGCGGCGGCCCGCGCGGCCTCCGCCGTCAGCGCCAGCGCGTCGGGCACCGGCAGCGGGCCGTCCGCCAGCAGCTCGGCGAGGGTGCCCGCGTCGGCGTACTCCATCACGAAGTACGGCCTGCCGTCCGGGAGTTCGCCGATGTCGTAGACCTGCACCACCCGGCTGGAGCCGGCCCGGCGCAGCAGCCGCGCCTCGGACAGGAAGCGGTCCCTTACGTCCAGCCGGTGCGACCAGTTCTCGGCGAGGACCTTCACCGCCACCGGGGCGTCGAGCTCCGGGTCCTGGGCGAGCCACACGGTGGCGAACGCACCGGTGCCCAGCGGCCGTTCGAGGCGGTAGCGGCCGATCCGCTCCAGGGAGTGCATGCGACTATCATGCCTGCCCCGAGATCGACCGAAGGAGGGCCCGACGTGCAGGACGAGACGCCGGTGGAGGACCTCGCCCGGCGTGCCGCCGCCGGGGACACGGCGGCCCTGGACCGGCTGCTGACCGAGCTGCGGCCCGAGGTGCTGCGCCGCTGCGGGCGCTTCCTGCCGTGCCGGGAGGACGCCGAGGAGGCCGCCCAGGACGTGCTGCTGCAAGTGGCCCGCCGCATCGGCACCTTCGAGGGCCGCAGCCGCTTCGGCACCTGGCTGTACACCGTGGTCGCCAACTGCTGCCGGCAGAAGTACCGCGAGCTGAAGCGGCGGGCCGCCGAACAGCCCGCCGCCATCGAGCCGGCGCACGCCGTCGACCCGCGCACCACCAGCGTCATCGCCGGTTCCCGGGTGGACCTGCTGGAGGCCCTGGACCGACTGGAGCGCGAACACCCGCAGCTGGTGGCGCCGCTGGTGTACCGGGACATCTGCCAGCTGGACTACGCCGAGGCCGCCGAACGCGCCGGCCTTCCGCTCGGCACCCTCAAGTCCCGCCTGCACGAGGCCCGCAGGAAGGTACGGCCCTGGCTCACCGGTTCCTGACCACCGCCCGGTCTACTGCTCCTCCTCGTACAGCGGCAGTTCCGCCCAGATCGTCTTGCCCTGCGAGCCGTGCCGGCTGCCCCAGCGCTGGGTGAGCTGGGCGACCAGCAGCAGCCCCCGGCCGCCCTCGTCGAAGGTCTTGGCCCGGCGCAGATGCGGGGCGGTGGGGTTGGTGTCGGAGACCTCGCAGATCAGGGTGGCCGCGTCATGGATCAGCCGCAGCCGGATCGGATGGGCGCCGTACCGGATGGCGTTGGTGACCAGCTCGCTGACCACCAGCTCCGCCGTGAACGCGGCCTCGCTGAGCCCCCAGGTGTCCAGTTGC
The DNA here is from genome assembly GCF_013423905.1 of Streptomyces sp. NEAU-sy36. NCBI lineage: Bacteria > Bacillati > Actinomycetota > Actinomycetes > Kitasatosporales > Streptomycetaceae > Streptomyces > Streptomyces sp. NEAU-sy36. The sequence continues at coordinate 4,788,664 of NZ_CP058977.1, read as the reverse complement.
TCCACCACCTGCTTGCGGATCGGCGCCACCAGTGCCGGATCGGCCGGGATGTCCCAGGTCGCCACCTGGGACGCGGGCAGACCCTGGGTACGGGCCAGCAGCAGCGCCACGTCGTCGGCGACACCGCCGGAGGGCAGCAGGGCGCGCAGGATGCGGTCGCAGGAGGCGTCCAGCGAACCGGCGTACGCCTCCAGCGCCTGGTACAGCAGCCCGCGCCCGGCGTCCGCGTCCCGCTCCCGGGACTTCACCAGACCGTCCGTGTACAGGGCGAGCACGGTGCCCTCCGCCAGATCCACCTCGGTGGACTCGAAGGGCAGTCCGCCCAGGCCCAGCGGGGGACCCGCGGGCACGTCCAGCTGGTGCGGCCGGCCGCCCGGCGGCAGCAGCACGGGCGGCGGATGCCCGGCCCGGGCCAGCGTGCAGCAGCGCGACACCGGGTCGTAGACCGCGTACAGACAGGTCGCGCCGACCTCGCCGGTGCTGCCGTCGCCGGCCTCCTCCGCGAGCCGCACCACCAGATCGTCCAGATGCGTGAGCAGCTCGTCCGGGGCCAGGTCGATGTCCGCGAGGGTGCGTACGGCGGTGCGCAGCCGGCCCATGGTGGCCGATGCCTGGATGCCGTGCCCGACCACGTCGCCGACGACCATCGCGACCCGGAGCCCGGACAGCGGGATCACGTCGAACCAGTCGCCCCCCACCCCGGCCCGCGCGGCCGGCAGATACCGGGAGGAGGCCTCCAGGGCGGCCGTGCGCGGCAGGGTGCGGGGCAGCAGGCTGCGCTGCAGGGCGAGGGCGGTCTCGCGCTCGCGCGAGTAGCGCCGGGCGTTGTCGATGCAGACCGCGGCGCGGGTGGTGATCTCCTCCGCCAGCAGCCGGTCGTCCGGGGCGAAGCCCTCCGGGCGCCGGTGCCGGGAGAACACCGCGACCCCCAGGGTGAGTCCGCGGGCGCGCACCGGGACCGCCATCGTGGAGTGGATGCCGAAGCTGCGCACCTGCCGGGTGCGGGCGCTGTTCCAGTCCAGCCACGGGCGCATGTCGCCCGCGGCCATCGAGGCGATGATCGTCCGGCCCGCGGCCAGCGCGTCCGCCTGCGGGGAACCGGCCGGATAGCGCTCGTTCTGTCCGGGCTTCAGCACCGCCTCCGGCACCCCGTCGAGGACCGACCGATGGGCGGCGCGGCGCAGGGTGACCGGGGTGGTGACCCGGGCCGGTGGCTCCCCGCCGTACTCCTCGGGGTCCAGCAGGTCGACGGTGACGAAGTCGGCCAGCGCGGGCACGCACATGTCGGCCAGCTCCTGCGCGGTACGCGTGACGTCGAGGGTGGTGCCGATGCGCACGCTCGCCTCGTTCACCAGTTGCAGGCGCTGCCGGGCCCGGTGGTTCTCGCTGACGTCGTGCACGGCCAGGCACACCCCGCGCACCCGGCCGGCCCGGTCCCGCACCGGGTTCATCCGCACGAGCCAGGCGTGCGCCCGCTGTTCGCCGCCCGCCCGCATGAAGGTCTGCACGTCCCGTGGCCGGCCGCTCTCCAGCACCTCGTGGATGCCGCGGGCCAGTTCCTCGCCCTCAGGCTCACCGACGACCTCCGTGAAGTGCAGCCCCCGCGTCCGGTCGTCCTCGGGCAGCCCGCAGAGCGCGGCCATCGCGTCGTTCATCCGGCGCAGCCGCAGGTCCTCGTCGTACACGGCGAGCGCGCACGGCGACTGCATCAGGCCCGCCTCGCCCAGCGGATCGTCCTCGGCGGGTGGCTCGGTGCCGGTCAGGGGGGTGACGAGGACCCAGCGGTCCCCGGCACCGTCGGGGCCCGGCAGCCGCTGGGCGAGCAGCCAGACATCCAGGCTGCGGCCGTCCCGGTGGCGCAGCCCGAGCGTGCCGTGCCAGCGGCGGGCGCCCGTGGGCAGGCTGGGCGCCGGTCCGGCGAGCAGACGGGCGGCGGGACGGCCCACGACGGTGTCGGCGGGGTGGCCGAGCAGACGCCGCGCGCCCTCGTTCCACTCCACCAGCGTCCCGTCGTCATCGAGGACAGCCCGGGCCGTCGCCGCCTCGTCGAACGGATAGACCCGGCTCATCGTCGCCGCTCCCAAGCGCACACTCACAGTGAACAGGTGGCACTACTCGTGAGTCCAGACTAGTGGGTCGGGCCTGCCGGTGAACGTCGGCACCCGGGCGGACGACTGGTTGGCCGAACACGGTCAAGATCGCCGGTCTCCGCAGGTCACAAGGTGCTTGCGCATTTTTTTGGTTGCGTTGCAAGGGTTGGTCGGAATCTGTTTGTTCGAGACCGTTCGTGTGCGCTTGTGGGTCGGCAGCGGCGCCCGGCGAACATTTGGTCACGCGGCGTCGTGGAACACCAGCCCGAGGGTGCGCCGCCGCCCGGACCGCACGGTGCTCACCCCGTGCCGCATCGCCCCGGCAGACCAGCCGCGCCGCGTGCGCACGGGGCGGTCCCGGGTGGTGAACACCAGCCCGTGCCCCTGCCGCAGCACGGTCGCCGTGCCCCGGGACTGGGCCCGCGGCCGCTGTTCGACCATCAGGAACTCGCCGCCCGTGTAGTCGTCGCCGTACGCGTCCAGGGCGAGCACCACCTGCAGCGGGAAGACCAGCTCCCCGAACACGTCCCGGTGCAGGGCGTTCCAGTCGCCGGGCCCGTAGCGCAGCAGGATCTGCGCCGAGCGGTCCTGGCCGGCGAAGTGGCAGCGGGCCAGCCACTCGTCCAGCGCGTCGGGCCAGGGGGCGGGGCGGCCGAGCCGGGCCGCCCAGTCCCGGGCCACCGGCAGCAGCCGCGGGTAGAGCGCGGCGCGCAGCGCGGCCACCGGGGCGGGCAGGTCATGGGTGAAGTAGCGGTACTCGCCGGAGCCGTACCGGTGCCGGGCCAGGTCGACGGTGGTGCGGAACAGTTCCGGCCGGTCGTACAGGGCGGCCAGCGCGGCGCACTCGGCGGGCGTCAGCAGGGGGCCGGTGGCCGCGCAGCCGTACTCGTCCAGCTCGGCCGCGATCGCGGTCCAGTCGGTGCCGGCCACCCGGCGGCGGACCTCGGCCGGGGTGGGTGTCATGCCCGGCGCCTCCATCGGATCGGTGGTCATCGGTCCTCCCGGACGGTTCTCGTGGCCTCTCCATGTCGAGTCTGCGGCGCCGGGCGGGGCGCGACCGGCGGATAACGGACGTGGCCCTCGGGTGCCGCAGGTCATGGCCGGTACCACATCAGGTGTGAGATGACCTGCGCATATTTACGGGTGAGTACCCGAGCGGTACCGTTTGGTCCATGCCAGCTCTCAACGTGGAGTTCAGCGAACGGGAACTAGAGGACCTGCGGCAGATCGCCAAAGAGCGAGGTACGTCGATGAAGGCCCTCGTCCGCGAGGCCGCCGCCGCCGACATCGCCCGGCACCGGGCGCTCCAGGAGGGCGCCGAGGCGTTCCGCAGCTTCTTCACCACTCACGCCGAGGAATTCGCGGCCGCCTTCCCCGAGGACGAACCTCCCGTCGCACGGGGCGAGGCCGCCTGAGTGATGCCTCCCGTCATCCACATCGATGTCCCGTGGCTGCTCCAGCGGCACGAGGAAGTGCTGCCCGACCAGCCCGCGGTCGACGACTTCTCCGCGCTGGTCGCCGCCGTCGCCCGGCACCGGGTCGATCCGCCCAGGCTCGGCGTGGACTCCGACCCCGCCTGGCGGGCCGCCGCCCTGCTGCACACCCTCACCCTGCTCAGGCCCCTGCCCACCGCCAACGCCCGCTTCGCCTGTGCCACCGCCGTGGCCTACATGTTCGTCAGCGGCGTCGGCATCGACCCGCCCTACGGCGCCCTCGTGGACCTCGCCCGCGACCTGCTCTCCGGCAAGACCGACGTCTACGGCGCCGCCGACCGGCTGCGCTCCTGGCAGATCTGATCCACCGGCAGCCGGCCCGACGGGGGCTTCGCCGGCAGGCCGCGGAGCCGTCCGTGCCCGCCCGGCCGGAGGGGGAAGGCGCCGGGGCCGCCGGCCGGGGCGGGCAGAACGGGCCGCCGGCCGGTCGCGCACGGGAGAGCCGCCGTCCCGCGCGGGGCCTTCCGAGAGGCCGGGCCCAGTCCACCACCGGCGCGGGCGCGGCGGTACGGTGCGCGCCCGCGCGATGGGTGCGCGGGGTTCACACGGGGTGTGCGCGTACGCCCCGGCCCCGGGCCCGGCCGGGACGTCCGTCCGTCCCGGCTCCGGGGGTTCGGACCGGGCGCCGAACCAGCCCCCGCCAGGCCGGGGCCTCCTCTGTCAGGCCGGGTCCTCGGCCAGGTCGGCCGGGGTGAGGGTTGCCGGGGTGGTGTGGCCCGAGAGGGCGAGGGTCAGGTCGAGTTCGGCGAGCAGGCAGCGGACGACGTGGGCCACGCCCGCCTCGCCGTCCAGGCCCAGGCCGTAGACGTACGGCCGGCCCAGCAGAACCGCCTCCGCGCCGAGGGCGAGCGCCTTGAACACGTCGTCCCCGGTGCGGATTCCGCTGTCGAACAGCACCGTCAGCCGGTCACCGGCCGCCGCCGCGACCCGGGGCAGCGCGTCGGCCGCCGCGACGGACCCGGCGACCTGCCGTCCGCCGTGGTTGGAGACCACCACGCCGTCCATCCCAGCGTCCGCCGCGAGCCGGGCGTCGTCCGGGTGCAGCACGCCCTTGAGGACGATCGGCCCGTCCCAGTGCGCCCGCAGGAACTCCAGGTCCGGCCAGGTGTGGCCGGGGTCCCCGAACAGGCCGAGGAAGTGCAGCACCGCCGCGTTGGGATCCTCGTGCACCGGCTTGGCCAGGCCGGCCCGGAAGGCCGGGTCGGTGAAGTAGTTGGCGGTGCCCACCCCGTGCAGGAACGGGAGATATGCCTGGTCCAGATCGCGCGGCCGCCAGGACAGCAGCGGGGTGTCCAGTGTGACCACCAGCACCGAGAACCCGGCCGCCCTCGCCCGCCCGAGGAAACTCCGGGTCACCTCGCGGTCCTTGCCCCAGTACAGCTGGAACCACCGCTCGGCGTCCCCCATCGCCTCCGCCACCTGCTCCATCGGCGTGCTGGACGCGGACGACAGGACATACGGCACGCCCTGCGCGGCCGCGGCCCGCGCGGCTGCGGACTCGGCGTCCGGGTGCATGATCGACAGCACCCCCACGGGCGCCAGGGCGAGCGGCGCCGGAAGGCTCCGCCCGAAGACCTCGACCGACAGATCGCGCTCCCGTACGTCGCGGAGCATCCGCGGCACGATCCGGCGCCGGGCGAGAGCCGCGCGGTTGGCGCGGGCGGTGCTGCCGTCGCCCGCGTTGCCCGCCACATAGCCCACGGGGCCCGGACCGAGCCGGTGTTCGGCGAGCTCCTCCAGCCGGGTCAGGTCGGTCGGGAGCCGGGGCACGGCACCCGACATCCCGTTCAGGTAGATCTCGTACTGGAAGTCCGCCCAGTGCCTGGCCATCCGCTGCTCCCGTCTTCCCGGGCCGAGTTCGCGTGCGGCGCCGACAATACTGGCCGGTAGTGGGGGAGTCGGCCCCGGGCGGAGCCCCCGCCTCCGGTGATCGTTCCATGAACACGGGGAGTCATGAAGGGGGCCGTGGGTGGCAAGGTCGGAATGTTTCCGGACGATTAAATAAGCGCTGATTTTCAGCCAATTGACGGCTTCTTGACGGCAACTTCCGCCCAGTTACCGGGTCCTGTCGTTCGAATTCTGTGACTTCACGCCACTGATTCAACACGAAAGGTTACCGAAAGCCGTGGGGTCGATGTGTGTTTCCGCGGGGGACTCGGCAGAGTGGCGCTCGCCGCTCCGACGTCCCACCGGAAACGGAGCCGGCACCCTGTCTGTTCGAGCGGAAGGATGCACACAATGCGGAACACCGCGCGCTGGGCAGCGGCCTTCGGCCTCACGGCCGTCGCCGTCTGCGGACCCCTGACCGGGGCCGCCGTCGCCGCACCGGACGCCGCCCCCGCCTCGCTCTACGCCCCCTCGGCGCTGGTGCTGACCACCGGCCACGGCGGCGACGCGGCCACGGCGGCCCCCGAGCGTGCCGTCACCCTCAACTGCGCCCCCGGCGCCTCCGGCACCCACCCGGCCGCCGCCGAGGCCTGCGCGGAGCTGCGCGGAGTCGGTGGCGACCTCGACGCCCTCAAGGCGCGCGAGGGCGTGTGGTGCAACAAGCTGTACGACCCCGTGGTCATCACCGTCCAGGGCGTGTGGCAGGGCCGGCGCGTCTCGTACGAGCGCACCTTCGGCAACACCTGTGAGCGGGACGCGACGGGCGGCAGCCTCTTCGCGTTCTAGTGGACCGGGGTCGCAGGTGCCCCCGCGTGGACACCGATCAGGACCGTGACTGGGGAGTGCGGCCCTGTGAAGCGGGGAACCCGCGGTCTCGCGCCGGGCCGTTGGGCGAAGTGGGGTCGCCCGCTGCCTGCCCGGCACCGAAGCCGCTCCCCGGTCAGGTCCGTGGGGGTCCTGCCGGGGAGCGGCCAAAAACGGACGGTGCTCAGGCCTTGCGCCGGTGACTGGTGTCGCACCAGGGGTAGCGGCGGCTGCGCCGGCAGGTGCACAGAGCGACACGGAACCGGTCGGAGGACACCGTCGTACCGTCCTCCAGTTCGACCTCCACCGGCCCCTCCACGAGCAGCGGCCCGCGCCGTTGCACCGTGATCCGCCGGGCACGCTCAGCAGGTTCGTTCGGCACGGATCACCACCAGCTCTTCCCTCGTCTCGTGCGGCGCCAGCAGACCGCGCCCGCGCAGCCAGTCGGCCCGGGACCGCAGCACCGGCCCGAGCTCGATCCAGCGCCGCCGCACCACCGCGGCCTTCAGCCCCGCGCCGCGCAGCAGGTCCACGGTCCGATCGGGATCGCTCAGCGCGGACTGCACGATCAGCACCACGCCCCCGGGTGCCAGCAGCGCGGGCGCGCCCTGGCAGATGCGGTCCAGCAGCAGCCGCCCGTCGTGGCCGGCGTCCCAGGCCCGGGACCGGCCGCGCGGACCGTCTGCGGTGTGCGGCGCGGGGACGTAGGGCGGGTTCGCGAGGATCATGTCGTAGGTCCGCCCGCGCACCGGGGTGAAGAGGTCACCGCGCCGGATCCGCACCGGCAGCCGCGTCAGCCAGGCGTTCAGCCGGGCCGTCCACACCGCCCGCCGGGACACGTCCACCGCGGTCACCTCGGCGCCCATGCGGGCCGCCGTCAGCGCCAGCGCGCCGCTCCCGGTGCCCACGTCGAGAACCTGTGCCCCAGGCGGCACCACTTCCTCGCGCAGGGCCTCGGCCAGCAGCGCCGTGTCGTCCTGTGGGGCGTAGACGCCCGGAATCAGCAATGCGATCACGGAACGCGAGTACCCGTACATAGCGGATGTATGGGTCACACCGTGCTCGGCTCTCCCAGGGGCACGCGGAGCGACGACCGCCCCGCGCGCCACTCGGACAGCAGCCGCCGGGCCAGCCGGTCCTCCAGGTACTCGGTGGCGTCGATGCCGAAGGCGATGTCCCCGGCCAGCTCCGGCTCCTCCTCAAGGAGACCGCCGATCACCTCGTGCCGGACCACCTGCTCGTGCACCGCGTCCGCCTCCACGTGCTCGTCGTAGAAGAACTGCGCGGCCGCCCCCGCTCCGGTGCGGCGCAGCGCCTCGGCCAGGCGCCGGGAGCCGGGGGAGGAGGTGATCTCCACGTCGGCGAAGTGGCCCACCAGCGCTCCGCGCAGGGCGCGGTGCAGGCCGAACAGGGACATCAGGTTGACGACGGCGAGCATCTCGGCCGGGGCCGCGTCCAGGAACCGCCCGTACCCGGTGTCCAGCTCCAGGTCCCGCATCAGGTCGGCGAACAGGCGCGCGTGGACCCGCTCGGCGCGGCCGCCGCCGAACTCGTCGTACTCGACCGCCGCCATCGCCGCCTTCGCCCGGCCCCACAGCCGCGGCAGCACCCAGGCGTGCGGGTCGGCCTCCTTCAGGTGGTACAGGGAACGCTGCGCCGCGTACTCCCGAAGCTGCCACAACTCGCCCTCGGCGCACAGGAAATGACTCACGCCGGTGCCCTCGGCCGGTTCCACCAGGAGGGCACCGAGCGCGTCGTCCAGACTGTCGTGGACCGGCGCGTCGGCGCGCAAGGCGGCCAGGAACCGGCGCTCCAGCGCGGCCCGCACCCGCAGCAGGTCCGGGTCCCACTCGGCCTCGGCGGACACACCCGCGAAGCCTCGGTAATGCAGCTCGTAACACAGGTACAGGGCGAGCTGCGGATCGTCGCCGTAGGGGTCCGTGTCCTCCGCGTCCACGGGGTCCGGCAGGGGGCCGGCATCCCGCAGATACGCGATGATCGCGGCGGACAGCGGTCCGCGGGCGTCCGGCAGCTCGGGTCCTCGCACAAGGTGGTCCATGGCACCCGGGTACCCGCGTCCGGGCAGCTCAGTGGTGCCGTCCGGGCGTCTTGCGGTCGCCCTTCGACTGCTCCTGCGCCCCCGTGTTCGGGGTGATGGCGTCGCCCGCCTCGCCCCTGCCGCGATCCTTCTCACCGCGCCGCTCGGCCTCCTCCGCCTCGTGCAGCACCTCGCCCAGGGCCGTCTCGGGCCGCTCCTGGCGCTCGTCTCCACCGGACATGACGTCTCCCTTCCGTCGGTGTCGTCTGATCATCCCCGGGTTGCCCGCAACGGCGGTCTCAAGCCTGGACGGCGGCGGCGAGGCCCCCGACGGAGGCGCCGGCGCGGCCGTGCGGGTGACCGGTGGGCGCGTCGGACCACGCCCGTTCGGGGGTGCCGGCCGGGGTTTCCCGGCAGACGGGGAACCTCTCCGGAAACCCCCGCCCCCGGAAGACCGAGGTGCCATGTCCGTCGACCTCACCGGCAGCTACCTGACCCTCGACGACGGCCGCCCGGCCGTCCGCTTCAGCCGCGCCTACGACCACCCCGCCGAACGCGTCTGGCACTTCGTGACCGACCCCGGCGAACTCGCCCGGTGGTTCCCCTGCCGCGCGGAACCGGAGCTGCGCCCCGGCGGCACCGTCCGCTTCGGCGACGACCCCGGCCTGCCCCCCGGCCGCGTGCTCGCCGTCGACCCGCCCCGGCGGCTGTCCTTCGCGTGGGGCGGCGACGAACTCCGCTTCGCCCTGGACCCGGCGGGCACCGACCGCACCCGGCTGACGTTCACCGACGTCCTCGACGCCCCCGAGACCGCCGCCCGCAACGGCGCCGGCTGGGAGGTGTGCCTGGCCGCCCTCGACGCCCTGGCGCGCGGCGAACGCCCCGCGGGACCGCCCGCCGGCCCGACCCCGGTCTGGAGGGCGTACTACGAGGGGTACCTCGCCGCGGGTGTCCCCTCGGGCGCCCCGGTACCCGGCCTGGACCGGCCGTGACCCGCCCCCGTCCGCGCCATCTCCACATGCGCGTTGTTTCAGGGTGTGGCGCCCTGGATACACCGCGAGGGTTCGGCCCTGGAGTTCGCGAGACGTGTACGCCGTCGCAGTGAGGTCGCCACCATGTCCCATGCACCGTCCCCCGCAGGACCGTCGAACCGCACGCGGCCGGTGACGGAGTCCGGCCCGGGTGCCGCGCCGGCCGGTGCGCCGGCCCGCCGTGGCACGGCCCTGGTCACCGGCGCCTCCTCCGGCATCGGTGCGGCCGTGGCCCGCCGGCTGGCCGCCGAGGGCGGCTGGCGGCTGGTGCTCAACGGCCGCGACCTCACCCGCCTGGAGCAGGTGGCCGCCGAGATCTCGGCCCTGGCCGTCGCCGCGGACCTCACCCGGCCCGGCGCCGACCGCCGGGTGGCCGAGGCCGCCCTGGACCACCTGGGCCGGGTGGACCTCGTCGTGGCGGGCGCCGGTGTCGGCTGGGCGGGCGACTTCACCGGCATGCCCCGCGCCCGCATCGAGGAACTCGTCGGCACCGATCTGCTGGCCACCCTGCACCTGGTGCGCGGCCTGCTGCCGCACATGGTCGCCGCCGGCTCCGGGCGCGTCGTGCTGCTCGGCTCCGTCGCGGGCAGCGTGGGCGTGCGCGGGGAGGCGGTGTACTCCGCGGTCAAGGCCGCCGTGGCCACGTTCGCCGACGCCCTGCGCTACGAACTGCGCGGCACCGGCGTCGGCGTCACCCATGTGGTCCCCGGAGTGGTCGATACCCCCTTCTTCGACCGGCGCGGCGCACCCTACCGGCGCTCCTGGCCGCGGCCGGTGCCCCCCGAACGCGTGGCGGACGCGGTGCTCACCGCCGTACGACGCGGCAGGGACGAGGTGTACGTCCCCGGCTGGCTGCGGCTGCCGGCCCGGGTGCGCGGGGCCGCGCCGGGCCTCTACCGGCGGCTCGCCGCCCAGTTCGGGTGAACGGCGTGCTCGCGCTGCCGGTCGTCCTCGCGCTGTGCGCGGCCCTGGCGAACGCCGCCTCCTCGGTGCTCCAGCGCCGGGCGGCCGCCACGGACACCCCGGAGGCGCCCGCCGGGACCGGGGCGTTCCTGCGCGGGCTGCGGCGGCTGCTGCACCGCCCCGACTGGCTGGGCGGCGTCGCCCTGCTGATGCTCTCCGCCCTGCTCCAGGCCTGGGCACTGGCCGTGGGCAGCCTGTCCCTGGTGCAGCCGCTGCTCGCCACGGAGCTGCTGTTCACGCTGATCGTGGGCGGCCTGGTGTTCCGGCGCCGCCCGGACCGCCGCACCTGGGTGGCGTTCGTCGCGCTCGCCGTGGGGCTGGCGGTCTTCCTGCTCTCGGCGGCGCCGGTGCCGGGCCGCACCGACGCGACCTCCCGCGCCTGGCTGATGGCCGGCGGAGTGGCCTGCTGCGTCGTGGTGCTGCTGGTGCTGGTCGCCCGCACGGTACGGGGCGCGGCCCGCGCGGCGCTGCTGGGCCTCGCGTCCGCCGTGTCCTTCGCGACCACCGCCGCGCTGCTCAAGGAGACCGTCGGACGGCTGCGGCTCGGGCCCGGCGCGATGTTCGCCCACTGGTCGCCGTACGCCACCGCCGCCGTCGGGCTCGTGGCCTTCCTGCTGCTGCAGAGCGCGCTGGGCGCCGGCTCGCTGGCCGCGTCCCAGCCCGCGCTCACCCTCGGCGACGCGCTCACCAGCGTCGCGCTCGGCTGGGCCCTGTTCGAGGAGTCCGTCCAGCTCGGGCCGCGGATGGTCCCCGAGGCCATCGGCATCGTGCTGATCGGCGCGGGCAGCATCGGGCTCGCGAACGCCCCCTCGGTCGGCCGGGGCTGGGACACCCCCTCGGAGGGCCATCCGCCGGACACCCACCTCCCGATGCGCCACAACTGAACGAGCAACCCCTCAAGGAAGGTCACCATGTCATCCCGCGCCCTTCGTACGGCGGCCGTACTGCTGCCCATCGGGCTCGCCGGTGCCCACATCGGCCCGGCCGCCACCTGGCTGCCGGGCGTGCGGCTGCCGTTCTTCCCCCGGCTCGCCGGCGCCGGACCGCGCCACCATGTCGCCCTGACCTTCGACGACGGGCCCGACCCGGTCGCCACCCCACGTTTCCTGGACGTCCTGGACGAACTCGGCGCACGCGCCACCTTCTTCGTGCTCGGCGAGCACGCCGCGCGCCATCCCGCCCTGGTCGCCGAGACCGCCCGGCGCGGGCACGAGGTCGCGGTGCACGGCTGGACCCACGACCGGCCCTGGCTCCCGGCCGTCGGCCGCGAGACCACGGGCCTCGTCCGAACCGCCCGCGCGGTGCGGGACATCACCGGCCGGCGGCCCCGGTGGTACCGGCCGCCCTACGGCATCCTCACCTCCGCCCGCTGGCTGGCCGCGCGGCGGGCCGGGCTGCGGCCGGTGCTGTGGTCCGCCTGGGGCAAGGACTGGCGCGCGGACGCCACACCGGAGTCGGTGCGCGCGCTGATCTCCGCCGACCTGCGCGGCGGCGGCACGATCCTGCTCCACGACTCCGACCGGCTCGCCGCCCCCGGCTGCTGGCGCTCCGCGCTCGCCGCGCTCCCGGCGATCGTCCGGGACTGCCGGGAGGCGGGGCTGACGGTGGGGACGCTGCGGGAGCACGAGTCGGGGGAGCGCGAGGGGACGTGAGAGGGACGGGCGGCAGCCGGTGACGGGCGGGCGGCGGATCAGGCGCCGGGGTCGGCGAGTTCGGCCACTTCCGCCATGGGGTCGGCCCGGAAGAGGGCGCGGGCGCGGCCGGCGCGGGCCGGGGCGGAGGCGGGGAGACGGGTGAGGGACCTCAGCAGGGCGGCCGGGTCGGGGGCGTATTCCGTCAGGCCGAGATCGGCCATCCGCCGTACCCCCTCCAGGCCGTGGCCGGGCAGCGGGCGGTAGCCGATCACCGGAAGCCCGGTGGCGAGCGCCTGCACGGCGGTCTGGCCGGCCGCGTTGTCCAGCAGGGCGTGGGCCGCCGACAGCAGGCCGGGCATGTCCTCGACCCAGTCCAGGGCGAGCACCCCGGGCACCGCGCGGACGCGTTCGAGCAGCCGGCGGTTACGGCCGCACAGCACCACCGGCAGATATCCGGCGCCGGCGAGCAGCGCGGCGGTGCCGTCCGGCCGGGACGCCGCGCCCCAGGCGCCCGCGGACAGCAGCACCGGCGGCCGACCGGGCGCGTGCCGGGCGAACCGCTCGCGCCAGCGGTCGGCGCCCGGCGCCGGTGCCAGGAACTCCGGCGCGACGACCGGCCCGGTGGCCACCGCGGCCGTGGCCACGCTCCGCCGCACCTCGCGGGCCGCCGTCTCCGTCAGACACAGATAACGGTCGTTGCCCGGATGCAGCCACTGCCGGTGCACGGCGAAGTCGACGAGACAGACCGCGCTCGGCACCCGCAGCCGCCCCCGCGCCCTGAGGTGGCCGGTCAGCTGGGCGGCCAGATGGAAGACGGACACCACCGCGCCGGCGTCCAGCCGGTCCACGAGCCCGAGCAACCGGTCCCCGGCGAGCCGGGCCAGCGGCACCCCGCTGGGGCGGCGGCCGGGACCACCGCGCAGGAACGCGCCGTAGACGCCGGCGTACACCCAGGGGGCGTGCCGGACGACGGCCTGGTACCAGGCGCGCAGTCCGGTCCCGAGGCCGGCCGGCAGCAGCGTCAGGACGTCGACGACGTACGGCTCGTGCCCGTAGCGCTCGGCACGCCGGGCCAGCTCGGCGGCGACCGTGTCGTGACCGGCCCCCATGCTCGCGCTGACGATCAGTGTCCGGCGCCGGCGGGCGGGCGCGGACCGTTCCCCGTGGGGCACCTCGGCAGAAGCACACACGGGGTCCGATTCTCCGGGCCGCCGCCGGGCAAACCGGCCAACCGGGCCGTGTCGTGTCCGGGCCCGTGGACGGGATCGCCCGGCAGCGGGGGGCGAGGACCGAGCCGGGCGACCCGAGTGGCCGTCTCCTCGGTGGCGCGGCGCCGGGAGCGTGCCAGAGTGAAGCGGAGGTGCGCGTTCATGTCGGACCCGTACGGGGCACCGCGGGCAGCGGCGGGCGCGCGCGTGCGGTGGCGAGCACGGGAGGTGCCGTGAGGCGGTGGCGGCGCGGCCTGCACCGCGCTTGGCAGTGGCTGCGCGTCCAGGCCCTGTTCCAGCACGGCCGGGAGCTGGAGCTGATGCACCGGGCCATGGGCTTCGCCACGCTGGCGCTGGTGACGCTGGCGCCGCTGCTGATCGTGGTCGCCGCCGCGGACCCGCTGGTGCGGGGCGGGTTCGCCTCCTGGCTGACCGACGGCATGGGTCTGTCCGGCCCGTCGGCGCGGGTGGTCACCGACGTCATCAGCCCGCCGCACAACGTCATCGGCACCACCAGCGCGTGGAGTGCGGTCCTGCTCGCCGTCTTCGGCGTGTCCTTCGGCGGTAGCGTGCAGAACGCCTACGAGCGCATCTGGGGTCTCGCGGCCGGCCCCTGGCACCGGGTGTGGCGGCAGGCCACCTGGCTGATCGTGCTGACGGCCTACCTCTACCAGGAGGTGGCGACCAAGTCGGCGCTGCACGGGGGGCAGCGGATTCTGCTGTCCGGGGTGAGCGGTGTGCTGTTCTTCTGGTGGGGGCAGTGGTTCCTGCTGGGCCGCCAGGTCCGGCTGCGGCAGCTGCTGCCGGGCGCGCTGGCCACCGTCGTCGGCCTCGCCGGTCTGCGGGCCTTCTCCTACCTCGTCTTCACCCCCCTCATCGTCACCAACGCCCTGAGCTACGGCGCGGTCGGCACCGTGCTCGTCATCGAGTCCTGGCTGATCGGCGTGGGCTTCGTCATCTACGGCGGCGCCCTCTTCGGCCGCTGGTTCTGCGAGCACCACTGGATGCCGGCCCACCACGACGAGGACGAGGAGTAGGCGGGGCCGTCCCTACGCCAGCTGCCGCCGCACCAGTTCGTGCAGACGCCCCGTCGTGTCCGCCAGCAGCTCCGCGGGACTGCCCTGCTGGACCACCTTCCCGGCCTCCATCACCAGCACCCGGTCCGCGTCCAGCACCGTGGACAGGCGGTGGGCGATCACGATACGGGTGGCGTTCAGCTTGCGGGTGCTGTCGATGACGATGCGCTGGGTGTCGTTGTCCAGGGCGCTGGTCGCCTCGTCGAAGAAGAGGATGCGGGGACGGCGGATCAGGGCCTGGGCGATCATCAGGCGCTGGCGCTGGCCGCCGGAGACCGAGCCGCTGCCGGAGACGATGGTGTGCAGCCCCATCGGCATCCGTTTGATGTCCTCCGCGAGCCCCGCCATCTCGGCCGCCGCCATCGCCTCCTCGGGGGTGTACGGCTCGGTGCCGCAGATGACGTCCAGGAGGGAGCCGGTGAACGGCTGGGCGTGCTGGAGCACCACCCCGCACTGGCGGCGCACCGCCGACTGGTCCAGCGCCGCGAGGTCCTGGCCGTCGTACAGGACGCTGCCGGAGACCGGCCGGTCGAAGCCGATCAGCAGCCGCAGCAGGGTGGACTTGCCGCAGCCGCTCGGGCCGACGACCGCGACGAACTCGCCCGGCCGCACCGCGAAGGAGACGTCGTCCAGGACGAGCGGGCCGTCGTCGGTGTAGCGGAACGACAGCCGGCGGGCCTCCAGGGCGCCCGAGAGCGGGCCCGGCCGGGTGCTCGTCGCCGGGACCTCCGGGGCGGCGTCCAGCACCGGCCGGATCTCCTCGAACAGCGGCAGCGCCGCCACCGCCGACACCAGCGCGCCGGTCAGCTGGGTGACCGAGGTGAGCACCATCGTCACCGAGGTGTTGAAGGTGAGGAAGTCGGCCGCCGACAGGGTGCCCTTCGCCGGACCCGCCAGCAGCATGAACATCAGCAGCGAGCACACCGGCAGATAGACCGCGCCGAGCACCGTGGTGAGGTTCTTGATCCGCCCCGCCTTCTGCTGGAGTTCCCGGCCGCGCGCGAACTCCCGCGCCCAGGCGGCGTACGCGTAGTTCTCGGCGGCCGCCACCCGCAGCTTGGGCAGCCCGCGCAGGGTCTGGAACGCCTGGTTGTTCAGCCGGTTGCCGAGCACCACCAGGCGCCGCTGCCAGCGCACCTGCCACAGCCCGAGCCCCAGGAACACGGCCGCGATCACGACCAGCACGGCGATCGCCGCGAGCGCCATCGGCACGCTGTACCACAGCAGCAGCCCGAGGTTCATCACGCCGACCGTCACGGACTGCGCGACCACCGGGCCGACGCCCGCCAGCATCCGGCGCATCGCGCTGATCCCCATGGCGGCGCTGGCCAGCTCGCCCGTCGAGCGCCGGGTGAAGAACCGGGTGGGCAGCCGCAGCAGCCGGTCCCAGACGGCCGGCTGCAACGCCGCCTCGATCCGTCCCTCCAGCCGCAGGATGGACAGGTTCTCCAGCAGCGTGAACGCCGCCGACACCACCCCGCTGACCATCACCGCCAGGCACACCTGGACGATCAGGCCCTCCTGCGCCCTCGGCACGTACTCGCCGAGCACCTTGCCGGTCGCGACGGGCACCAGCGCGCCGATCGCCACCGTCACCAGCCCGGCGAGCAGCAGGGCCAGCAGATCGCCGCGGGCGCCGCGCAGGGTGAACCGGAGCAGGCCGAGAAGCGACAGCGGCTTGTCCGGCAGCGGCCGGTAGAACATCACCGCACGGGGCTCGAACTCCTGCGCGTTCGTCTTGCCGACGGGGGTCTCCCGGCCGGTGCCGGGATGCACGGCCGCGTATCCGCCGCGCCGCCACAGCAGGGCGACCGGCGCCCCGGACAGCGCCCGCTGTCCCACCAGCGGGCCCACGTTCTCCCGCCACCAGCGGCCCTGGAGCCGTACCGCCCGGGTGCGCACCCCGGAGGCCAGCGCCACCCGCTCCACCGGATCGAGGCGTTCGCTCTCGGCGCCGCCCCGCGCCGGGTCGGCCAGCCGGATCCCGGCCGCCTCGGCGACCAGCGCGCAGGCCGCGTAGGTGGCGTCGGCGTCGGCGGCCGTGGTGCGGCGGCCCGAGCGCCGGCCGATGGAGGCCAGCAGGGTCCGGTCGGCCTGGGCGCCGGCCGCCTCCCCGGCCCTGATCCCGGCGGCCGTCCGGGTCTCGTGGCTGCGCTCCAGCTGTTCGATCCAGCGGTCGAGCGCGGTCAGCAGCCGGTACTGCTGGTCGACCAGCGACTGCCACAGCGCCGGGTCCATCAGCAGATCGGCGGCGGCCTCCGCGCCGTACAGGGAGCCGTACTGGACGCTGCCGGGCGGCACCTGCATCCAGAACACGTCGTCGTCCGTGGGCGCTTGGGAGCGGTCCTCGGCGAGCGGTGCCTGGAAGAGGACGGACAGGCCGCGGCCGACGCCGAGCGCGAGGGCGTACTCCAGCGGGCTGGACGCGGGCGGCACGTACTGCGGAGCGCCGTACTCGTCGTACGACCAGGTCTCGGTGCCCGCCGGCTGGTACAGCTCGCGCAGGCCCACGCGGTGCAGCACGCAGTCGCGCACCGGGCGGGCCACCAGGGTGTGCCGGGGGCCCGCGACCGGGCCGAGCAGCAGGGCGCCCGCCTCCAGGCGGCCCAGATGGTGCCAGTGGCCCTGCTCGGCGGCGTCCACCGCGAACAAGTCCAGCGCGCCGGCCGCCACCAGCCACAGCACCTGCGGGCCCTCCAGATCGAGGCGGGTGAGCCCGGCGCAGTCCACCCGGGTGCCGAGCGCGCCCAGCGCGCCGAGCACCAGATCGCCGTCGTACCCCTCCTGAACCGTCGTCATCTCACCGCTCCCTGACCAGCGCCGCGTAAGCGCCGCCGCGCGCCACCAGCTCCTCGTGCCGTCCGCGCTCGACCACCGTGCCGTGCTGGAGCACCACGATCTCGTCGCTGTCGCGGACCGTGCTCAGCCGGTGCGCGATCACCACGCAGGCGCAGCCGCGGCGGCGCAGGTTGTCCATCACCACCAGCTCGGTCTCCGCGTCCAGCGCGCTGGTCACCTCGTCGAGGACGAGGATGCTCGGCCGGCGCACCAACGCGCGTGCGATCTCCAGGCGCTGGCGCTGTCCGCCGGAGAAGTTGCGGCCGTCCTGCTCGACCTTGCCGTGGATGCCGCCGGGGCGGCGCGCCACCACGTCGTAGAGCGCCGCGTCCTTCAGCGCCTCGACCACCGCCTCGTCGGGGATCGACGGGTCCCACAGGGCGACGTTGTCGCGGACCGAACCCTCGAAGAGGAACACCTCCTGGTCGACGAAGGAGACGGAGGCGGCGAGCGCGCCGCGCGGGATGTCCTCCAGGCGCCGGCCGTCGATGCGGATCACCCCGTCCCAGGGGGCGTACAGGCCCGAAATGAGCCGGGACACCGTGGATTTGCCGCTGCCCGAGCCGCCGACCAGGGCCACCTGCTGCCCGGGGCCCACGGTCAGGTCGAAGCCGGTCAGCAGCGGCTTGTCCAGCGGGCTGTAGCCGAAGGTGACGTTCTCCAGCTCGACATGGCCGTGCAGCCGGCGCGTGGACTCGCCCGTGCCGGGCCGGCCGTAGAGCGGGTCGGCCTGGAAGTTCTCCACGTCCTTGAGCCGGGCCACGTCGGCCGCGAAGTCCTGGATGCGGCCCGCGACCGAGTTGAGCCGGGTCAGCGGCGCGGTGAAGCGGGTGACCAGCGCCTGGAAGGCCACCAGCAGACCCACCGAGATGTGCCCCTCGACCGCGCGCAGACCACCGATCCACAGGATCAGCGCGCTGTTGAACGTGGCCAGGGTCGGCGCGACCACCCCGAGCCAGGCGCTCGGCACCCCGAGCCGCTGCTGTTCCTCCAGCGTGGTGGCGTGCTGCCCCGCCCACTTGCGGAAGTAGCCGTCCTCGCCGCCGGTCGCCTTCATCGTCTCGATCAACTGGAGACCGGTGTAGGCGGTGTTGGTCAGCCGTGCGGTGTCGGCGCGCAGCTTTGCGGTGCGGGTCGCGCGCAGCCGTACGACCAGCCGCATGGCGACGATGTTCAGCAGGGCGACGCCGATGCCGAGGAACGTCAGCTGGGGGTCGTAGGTGTAGAGCAGCACCGCGTACAGCACCACCACGACCGCGTCCACGCCGGCCGCCGCGAGGTCGCGGGCCAGCGTCTCCGCCACCTGGTCGTTGGACTGGAGTCGCTGCACCAGGTCGGCGGGGGAGCGCTGGGCGAAGAACGTCACCGGCAGCCGGAGCAGATGGCGCAGGAAGCGGGCGCTGGTCAGGGTCGAGGAGATGATCCGGCCGTGCAGCAGATTGGCCTGCTGGAGCCAGGTCAGCACCAGTGTGAGCAGCACACAGGCGGCCATGGCGGCGAACAGCACGCCCAGCAGCGAGGTCTGGCCGCCGATCAGGAACATGTCGATGTACGTGCGACTGAGCGCCGGTACGGCCGCCCCGACCGCGACGAGGAGCAGGCTGGCCAGCACCGCGGCGGGCAGGGTGCCGGCGGTGCCGCGCAGCCGGGCGGGCATGGCGCCGAGCACGCCCGGCCGGCGTCCGCCGCGGGTGAAGTCCTCGCCGGGCTCCAGCACCAGGACGACACCGGTGAAGCTGCCGTCGAACTCCTCCAGGGGCACGAAACGGCGGCCCTTGGCGGGGTCGTTGATGTGGATGCCGCGCCGGCCCAGTCGGCGGCCCATGCCGTCGTAGACGACGTAGTGGTTGAACTCCCAGAACAGGATGGCCGGGGCGCGCACCTCGGCGAGCGCGGCCAGGTCCATCTGCATGCCCTTGGCGGTCAGGCCGTAACTGCGGGCCGCCTTCAGCAGGTTGCTGGCGCGTGAGCCGTCCCGGGAGACACCGCAGGCGATGCGCAGCTCCTCCAGCGGGACGTGTCGTCCGTAGTGGGCGAGGACCATCGCGAGGGAGGCGGCACCGCACTCGACGGCCTCCATCTGGAGCACCGTCGGGGTGCGGACGCCGCCGGTACGGGGTTTGGGGGCCGGACGCCGGGCGGGGGCCGCGCGTCTGCGGCCACGGGTTTCCTGCGGGGTGGGCGTCACGGGAGCAGCCAATCGACGGGGTGCTGGTCGGCCAGCCTGATCGAGGCGGTGGCGAGGGTCATGGAGTCCAGCCGGAACGGGGGACCGTCGCTGGTGGACCACCGGTAGCCGCTCGTGGTGTGCGACGCGGTCAGCCGTACGGTGACGGCGACCGGGCTGCCGTTTCGGGTGAACTGCCGGCCGAGCTGGTCGTCGCCGAGGAACGCGGCGATCGAGCGGTCGGACTGCGCGGCGCGGTCCACCGAGCGCACCTGGCCGCGCAGCACGCCGTAGCGCTGGGCGGGCACCGAGGAGACGGTGAGGTCGACGGCGGCGTGCGCGGGGATGGCGGCGGCGTTCTGGGCGGGGACGTACACGGTCGCGTACAGCGGGTCGTCCGCGTGGCCGACCTTCTCGACGGCGGCCACGTCGGTGCCGGTCTGCACGATCTGCCCGATGGTGGCGGCGAGCGTGGTGACGCGGCCCGCGGCGACCGTCCGGACCACCGAGTCCCCTTGCGAGGTGCGGACCTTGAGCACGGGTGCGGCCGCGGGCAGGCGTTCGCCCTGCCGGGCCAGCACGGCCGTCACCTGACCGGCCACGGGGCTCTGGAGCACGTAACTGCCCTGCCCGTGGGTGAGAATGGCCGGTGCGCTCACGGTGGAGGCGACGGAACCGGTCACCGCCCACACGGAGGCCGCGGCCATGACGACGACGGTGACGCCGAGCGCCAGCCAGCCCTGCGGGCGGGCGAGCCGCACCGGGAGGTCCAGCTCCTGGGGCGACTGGAGCTTGGCGAGGGCCTGTTGGCGGAACTGCACGGAACTTCCCTCACCTGAAGGACGGACGCGGGTGTGCCGGGGCATCCGAGAGCCCCGGAGCCGGGGGACGGCTCCGGGACACTCGGGTGGTGCGAGGTGCGATCAGAGACCGGCGACCAGGTTGGTGACCGGGGCCACGTTGAGGCCGGTGACACCCTCGACGGTGCCGATGGCCGTGCCGGCCAGCTCGGAAACCGGGGCAATGCCGTTGACGGCACCGGTCACGGTGTTGAGGGCGTTCACCTGGAGACCGCCGGAGACGGCGTCCAGCTCGGCGTCGGCGATCTCGGCGGTCTGGACCTGGGGGGTGGAGTTCATGATGGAACTTCCCTTCATATGGATATTCACAAGGGGGGGAGCGGCGCTCTGCTGGATACAGAGGAATGCCGCGGCCGCGGGTGGCGGGCACCGTCGCCGGGGCCCGTCGGCCCCCCGCGGTGCGATGGATCAAAGCACGCACGCGGCGCGCGCTTCCAATCAACCAGGGCTCTCACCTGGGAACTTGATCCATTACGGGGTTCATCCGTGCAGGCGCGGACACGGCTTGTCGGCGACTTTTTCACATGCCGCCCGGCATCGTCGCCGACACGGCCTTGCCCCGGTGCCGTGCGTCGGGCATGCCGCGCGTTTCGGACGGCCCGGGGGCGCGCGGATGTGCAGAACCGCTGACCACGGTGGCTTCGTTGAGCATTCAATGTGCAGATTCGCTGAAGCAGTGGTTCCGGTATGCGACCAATACTGACTGTCACTGAACGATTCCATAGAGTGTTCGATCGGAATGCGATCGGATACCCGGCCGGTCTGCCTCATGCCACCCCAACGGTTGCGCGCCACGGCGTACAAGCGCCTCATATGCGCCCCTGCGCGGGCGAGCCGAGAGGGCGGACAGTGCCGAGGGGAACGGGGTGCCGCCGCTCGCCGAACCCGTCGGTCAGTCGCCGCCGCGCGCGGCGCGCCAGCCGTCGGGGACGGTGCGACACGCCGTCGGGAACAGCGGCGGGCCGTGCCGTCGGCCGCCGAAAGCCGGTCGGGCGTGTCGTTGAAATGACCGTCGGCCAGCGCGTACACCTCGTACCGCCCGGCCGGTCGCGGACAGTCACGTCTGTCGCGAGAACACCATGAGGAGCTCACGGGTCAAGTTGTGTTCGGCGGCTTTCGAGTGGCCTGGCGGGACCGTGGCCGCGGGTTCGACAGGCGCGCCGACCGGACCCCGCCTAGATTCGATGGGGTGGCACACACCTTCGATGAACTCGTGCAGAAGCAGCGGGCGGCCGACGCGGCCCACGCCACGGTCGAGGACCTGCGGGAGACCTACGGCCCGCCGGCCGAGCGGGGCATGACCGGCGCCCAGTCGGGCACCTACGAGACCGCGCTGCGCGCCTGGCGCGACCTCGCCCGGGACGTGCAGACCGCGCTGAGCGAGTACGCGAAGGAGACGGGCCGGCCGCGCGCCGACATCGAGGCCGAGGTGGAACGCGCCGCCGCCGACCAGCCCCACCGCCCGCCGGCCGGCTGAGACGGCCGGGCCGGGGGACAGGGCACCGCACCGCCACGACCCGCCTGCGCTCCGCGGGCCCGCATCCGCGCCGGCCGAAGCCGCCCCCGCGCCCCCGGTGCTCGGGCAACGCGTCTGCGCGGCCTCGGCGTCCCCTGCTTCGGCAACGCGCCCCCGCCGCCCCCGTATCGCTCGTCGCCTGCGGGTATTTGCTCGCCCGGCCCGGGTACCCGGCGTCCATGAACACTGCCATGTACGAAGCGGCCACCCGCTCACAGGTCTTCGGATACGTCCTCATCCTGGTCGTCGGGGCCGCCTGTGTCGGCGGGCTGATCTGGGCGTTCCGGCTGGGCTTCAAGGTGCGTCAGCGCGAACCCGCCCCGCCGCGTCCCGAGGAGCAGCCCAAGCTGCCGACGACCGGGCCGGTGCGCGAGAGTCATGAGATGCGGGAGCCCGAGGACGTGCCGAAGGCCGCCGACGGGAACGAGCGGCTGACCCCCCACCAGCTCACCAACGTGCGCTCCCGGCGCGCCGACGACCAGCGGCGTCCGCGCTGGTCGCCCGGTTCCAGCGGGTCCTTCGGCGGCGGTGGCGGCGGCCGCACCTGACGGCCGCCCGGCCTGTCCGGGGTTTGCGGTCCGCCACGTGTGGGACCCGTCCCCGGCAGCGGACACCAGGCCCGCGCGGGGCCGGCGTTCCGGTCCCGTCGGCGCAGCACACAGAGGGAAGATGACGCGACGTGATCGTGCGGACCACACGGAAGCCGGACGTGCCGGAGGGCGAGACGGGCTGGGCGCAGGCGCGCGGCCGACGGGACCGTGGAGTGCGCACCTGCGTCCCCGCCGTCCTGGACCGCGCCGCCCGGCGGCCGGGGGAGGGTGCCGAGGACACCATCGTGCGCGGCGAGGACTGACCGGCACGCGCGGGCCCGGCCCCACACCGCGACGACGCGGTGTGGGGCCGGGCCCGCGTGCGGTTCAGCCGTGGGTCTTGGCGAGCAGCTCCAGGATCTCCGCGGTCGTGCCGGTCTCGCCGAGCTTCGGGAAGATCTTCTCGACGCTGTGCGCGTGCGTCTGCGCGTCGCGGTCGGCCATCGCGTCCGTGGCGAGGGTGACGTTGTAGCCCATGGCGTAGGCGTCGCGGGCGGTGGACTCGACGCCGATACTGGTGGCGATGCCGGTCAGCACGATCTGGGTGACCCCGCGACGGCGCAGCTGCACGTCCAGGTCGGTGCCGAAGAGGGCGCTCCAGTTGTGCTTGGTGACCTGGATGTCGCCGTCGTGGCCGGTCAGTTCGTCGACGAGGACGTCCCAGCCCTCCGGGAAGGCCGCGCCGCCGCCCTGCTGCTCGGTGCGGCCGGGCATGGCGTCGGCGAAGTCGGCGGCGAAGGACACCCGGACGAGGACGACGGGCAGGTCGCGGGCGCGGAACGCATCGGCCAGCCGCACCGAGCGGGCCAGGACGTCGGCGCCGGAGTGCGGCTGGGTGGGGGAGCCCACGATGCCGCGCTGGAGGTCGATGACGACGAGGGCGGTACGGGGGTCGAGCGTGGTGAGCGACATGAGTCGGTCAGGCCTTTCGAGGGGGTGTTCTTCGGGGGTTCGCCGGGGAGCCGGTCGCGCCGGCGGACCGGTCGGCGGGGCTTCGGCGTCAGTGCTGGGACAGCCGCTGCAACAGCTCCAGGGCCGCGAGGACCGTCTGCCGCTCCTCGTCCGTGTACCGGTCCTGGAAGGCGCGCGCCAGCCACTCCTCGCGCACCTGCCTGTTGCCCTCGATCCGGGCCCGGCCGGCGTCGGTCAGGGTGACCAGCTGGCGACGGCCGTCGTCCGGGTCGGGGGCGCGGCGGATCAGCCCGTGCTGTTCGAGTGCGGCCAGCGTGGTGGCCATGGACTGCGGGCGCACCCCCTCGGCGGCGGCCAGCGCGCTCGCGGTGGCCGCGCCGTGCTTGCCGACCAGGCTCAGCGCGGACTCCTGCGACGGTGTCAGGTCGGCGTCCTGGGCGACCTCGCGGATGCGCCGCCGCAGCCGGCTGAACACCACCCGCAGGTCACGCGCCGCCCGGACGGCCGTGTCGGAGATGTGATCCATGCCGGTCACCCTAGGTCCGCCAGGCAGGACTGTCCAGTCGAGACTGTTCAGCTTTGCCTGAACAACTCTCGGGTACTCGGCGCTCGGACCGACCCGGCGGAAGGCGAGGAGTGCGGATGACCTCTGGGGACACGGCCGGCCTTGCGGCGGCACTGCGCGCCGAGGTGGACGGCGAGATCCGTTTCGACGCGGGCAGCCGTGGCGCCTACGCCACGGACGGCTCCAACTACCGGCAGGTGCCCCTCGGCGTCGTCGTCCCCCGCACGGTGGAGGCGGGCGCCCGGGCGGTGTCGGTGTGCGCGCGCTTCGGCGCGCCCGTCCTGTCCCGGGGCGGCGGCACCAGCCTGGCCGGGCAGTGCACCAACACCGCCGTGGTGATCGACTGGACCAAGTACTGCGACGCCCTGATCACCGTGGATCCCGAACGGCGCACCTGCGTGGTCGAGCCCGGAATCGTCCTGGACGCCCTCAACGCCGAACTCGCCCGCCACCACCTGCAGTTCGGCCCGAAGCCGTCCACCCACAGCCACTGCGCCCTCGGCGGCATGATCGGCAACAACTCCTGCGGGGCCTCCGCCCAGGCCTACGGCAAGACCGTCGACAACGTCCGCCGCCTGGAGATCCTCACCTACGACGGGCAGCGCGCCTGGGTCGGCCCCACCCCGCCCGAGGAACGGGCCCGGATCATCTCCGGCGGCGGCCGGCTCGCCGCGATCTACGCCGGCCTCGACCGCATCGCCACCGAGTACCTGGCGGACATCCGCCACGGCTACCCGAAGATCCCGCGCCGCGTCTCCGGCTACAACCTCGACTCGCTGCTGCCCGAGAACGGCTTCGACGTGGCCAAGGCACTCGTCGGCAGCGAGGGCACCCTGGTCACCGTGCTGCGTGCCGAACTCGACCTCGTGCCCGTGCCGCCGTACCAGTCGCTGCTCGTCCTCGGCTACGACGACATCTGCGCCGCCGCCGACGACGTGCCCCGCCTCCTGGAACACTGCTCGCCCACCCAACTGGAGGCGCTGGACGGGCGCATGGCCCAGCTGATGCGCGAGGAGGGCGCCTACCTCGACTCCCTCGACGTCCTTCCCCAGGGCGACAGCTGGCTGATGGTGCAGTACAGCGGGGACAGCCAGGAGGACGTCGACGAGCAGGCGCACGCCCTGCTGCGCGCCGTCGGCCGCGACGAGCGGGACCCGGCCGTCGCCTTCTCCGACGACCCCGAGCGCGAGCAGAAGATGCTCAAGGCCCGCGAGGCCGGGCTCGGCGTCACCGCCCGCCCGCCGGACGACCGGGAGACCTGGGAGGGCTGGGAGGACTCCGCCGTACCGCCCGAGCGGCTCGGCGACTACCTGCGCGACCTCAAGGGCCTGTTCGAGGAGTTCGACTACGACCACCCCTCCCTGTACGGACACTTCGGGCAGGGCTGTGTCCACACCCGCATCCCCTTCGCCCTCAGAACCGCCGAGGGCATCGCCGACTTCCGCCGCTTCCTGGAACGCGCGGCCGACCTCGTCTCCTCCTACGGCGGCTCGCTCTCCGGCGAGCACGGTGACGGCCAGGCCCGCGGCGAACTGCTCACCCGGATGTTCGGCGAGCGCCTGGTCACCGCCTTCGGCGAGCTGAAGGACCTGTTCGACCCGGACGACCGGATGAACCCCGGAAAGATCGTCCGGCCGCACCCGGTGGACGGACAGCTGCGCCTCGGCTCCGCCTGGCGGCCCGACACCCCGGCCACCCACTTCGGCTTCCCCGAGGACGACCACTCCTTCAACCGCGCGGTGATGCGCTGCGTCGGCATCGGCAACTGCCGCAGCCACTCCGGCGGCGTGATGTGCCCCTCCTACCGGGCCACCCGCGAGGAGGAGCACTCCACCCGGGGCCGGGCCCGGCTGCTGTTCGAAATGCTGAACGGGCACGCCGACTCCGCGATCCAGGACGGCTGGCGCTCCACCGCCGTACGCGACGCCCTGGACCTGTGCCTGGCCTGCAAGGGCTGCAAGTCCGACTGCCCCACCGGAGTCGACATGGCCACCCTCAAGGCCGAGTTCCTCTCCCAGCACTACGCGGGCCGCCCCCGCCCCGCCGCCCACTACGCCCTGGGCCGGCTCCCGTTGTGGGCCCGGCTGTCCCGGCTCGCCCCCGCGCTGGCCAACTCCGCGCTGCACGCGCCCGGTCTGGCCCGCGCGGGCAAACTCCTGGCGGGCGTGGACCAGGCCCGCTCCGCGCCCGTGTTCGCCGAGGAGTCCTTCGTCCAGTGGTGGCGGGCCCAGGACCGCGAGCCGCCGGACCCCGCCGACCCGCGCACCGTAGTGCTGTGGCCGGACACCTTCACCACCTACTTCCACCCGGCGATCGGCCGCTCGGCCGTGCGCGTCCTGGAGGACGCCGGATTCCGGGTCGCCGTCCCCACCGAGCCGGTGTGCTGTGGCCTCACCTGGATCTCCACCGGCCAACTCGACGCGGCCAAGCGGGTGTTGCGGCGCACCCTCGATGTGCTCGCGCCCTGGCTCGCGGCGGGCACCCCGGTGATCGGACTCGAACCGTCCTGCACCGCGGTCTTCCGCTCCGACGCCCCCGAACTCTTTCCCGAGGACCAGGACGTCGCCCGGCTGGCCGGGCAGGTGCGCACCCTCGCCGAACAGCTCGTGCACCACGCCCCCGACGACTGGCGACCACCCCGGCTCGCCCGGCAGGCCACCGTGCAGACCCACTGCCACCAGCACGCCGTGCTGGGGTTCGACGCCGACCGCGAACTGATGCGCCGCGCCCACCTGGACGCCGACGTCCTGGACGAGGGCTGCTGCGGACTCGCCGGGAACTTCGGTTTCGAACGCGGCCACCACGAGGTCTCCATGGCCGTCGCCGAGCAGGGCGTCCTGCCCGCCGTCCGGGGCGCCGCCCCCGACAGCCTGGTCCTCGCCGACGGCTTCAGCTGCCGCACCCAGATCGAGGAGGGCGGCACCGGCCGCCGCGCCGTGCACCTCGCCGAGGCCCTGGCGTTCGCCCTCGACGGCAATCTGCCGAGCGAGCACCCCGAACGCCTGGCCGACCGCCCGTCCGCACCGTCCCGCACGGCCCGCTGGGCGACGGCCGCAGCCCTGCCCGCGGGCGCCGCGCTCGGCCTGTGGCTGCTGCGCCGCCGCGCCTGAGAGCCCGTCGCGGTGTCCGGCCCGTGCCACCCGAAGTGGTTCCACGACGACCACGTCCGCGTCGAACGGACGCTCCTCGACGGCGTCCTCGACCCGGGCGGCGGCGCCGTACCCGGCGCGGACGGCGCGCCCGGTCCGGATGGCGCGCTCGCGACGCAGCGGGCGGCGCCGTACCGCGTGCACTGAAGTCACCGAGAGCAACAGGGAGTCGACCATGCCCAAGACCGTCGTCATCACCGGGGCCAGTGCCGGGATCGGCCGCGCCACCGCCCGCCGCTACGGCCGTCGCGGGGCGAACGTGGTCCTTGTCGCGCGCGGCGAGGGCGGCCTCGACGCGGCCGCCGACGAGGTGACGGCGCTCGGCGGCCATCCCCTCGTGCAGCCCGCCGACATGGCCGACGCGGCACAGGCGGAGTCCGTCGCCGAGGCCGCCGAGCGGGAGTTCGGGCCCATCGACGTATGGATCAACTGCGCCTTCGCGTCCGTGTTCGCGCCCTTCGAGCAGATCACCCCGGACGAGTACCGGCGCATCACCGAGGTCACCTACCTGGGCTTCGTCAACGGCACCCGGGCCGCCCTCACCCGGATGCTGCCGCGCGACCGCGGCACCATCGTGCAGGTGGGCTCGGCGCTCGGCGAACGCTCGATCCCGCTCCAGTCGGCGTACTGCGGGGCCAAGCACGCCATCAACGGCTTCACCTCGTCCCTGCGCACCGAACTCCTGCACCGCGGCAGCGGCGTGTGCGTCACGGTCGCCCAGATGCCCGCCGTCAACACCCCCCAGTTCGACTGGGTGCGGTCCCGCCTGCCCCGGCACCCGATGCCGGTGCCGCCGATCTACCAGCCCGAGGTGGCCGCCCGGGGCGTGGTGTACGCAGCCGACCACCCGCGCCGCAAGCAGTACTACGTCGGCGCCTCCACCGTCGCCACCATCTGGGCCAACCGGCTCTTCCCGGCCCTGCTCGACCGCTATCTGGCCCGCACCGGCTACGACTCCCAGCAGACCGACAGCGTCCCGCCCACCGGCCAGGACAACCTCTTCACCCCCGTCGACCGCACGCCCACCGCGGACCACGGCGCCCACGGTGCCTTCGACGACACCGCCCACGCCCACTCCTGGCAGGAGGCCCTGCTGCGGCACCCCACCGCCACGGCCCTCGGCGCGGGCACCGCCGCCCTCGCCGCCGTCACGGCCGTCCGCCGGGTGACGCGGGCCGCCGCCTAGGAGCCGTCCGGCCGATCACTGGTTGGTGCGCACGATCACGGCGGTTGTCTGCACGGTCCCATAATCTGCGCGCATGACCACCGATGAGTACCTCTCGACGATTGACGCGTTGGCCGTGCAGCCGTTCCCGGAGGTGACCTATGTCGACTCCTCCGGGGGCGGTGGACCAGAGCATCATGTGCGCGAGTTGCAGGTCAGTCGGGATTTCTGGGATGACGACGACGGGCAGGCGTGGGTTGAGGCCGAAGCCGAGTTGCAGGCCCGCCTCGACGACCTGGCAGCACGCCTGACCACTCGGTGGGGCCAGGCGTTCGTCGTGGATCTCGGACCGTATCTCAGTGCTGGCTGCGAGGGAGAGCCGGGGCCCGAGCCGCTCGACTACCTCAGCCAGCAGGCCGTGAGCATGCAGGTGTGGCCGCTTCCCGACCGCGGTCGTTGGCTCGCGCTGGCGATCGGCCAGGCCGACAAGGAGCTGCCTCTCATCCTTTTTGCCGCGGTCGGCCGGACTGCCGCACTCGACTTGAACACGAGTGGCCGGTCATGAGCGGAGCCACACGATGACAGCTGCCGCTGAGACAGTGCCGAGGAACACGTAGCCGCGCTTGTCATACCGCGTAGCCACCGCACGGAAGTTCTTGAGCCTGTTCACGGCTCGTTCGACGGTGTTGCGCTTCTTGTACCGCTCCTCGTCGAACTCCGGTGGCCGTCCGCCTCATGATCCCTTGCGCAGGCGGGCGGCCTGGCTGTCGGCCTTCTCCGGGATCGTGTGCCGGATGCCGCGCCGCCGCAGGTATTGACGGCAGGGACCGTTGCTGTAGGCCTTGTCTGCTGCGACGCCGTCGATCACCTGCCGGTGGGAGCGCCACCGCCCGCACCAACCATTGCTGACGGGTAAGAACGCCCGCAATCGTTCCCACTCCGCGTCCGACAGATCCCCGCGTTCACCCCGCCCCATACACGGGACAACGATCCGACCAGACGACAGTCACATGATCGGCCGGACAGCTCCTAGCCGGCCGCCGTCCCGGGCCGGGCACGGGAGGCGTCCGCTCAGGCGGTGCCGGGCGGTCCGGACCGGCCGGACAGTGTGTCCAGCAGCAGGCCGGCGACGTCCGCCGCGTCGGCCTCGCCGAGTTCGTCGAAGGCGCCGGAGCGGTGGCCGAGGACGACACCGACCACGGCGGCCACGACCAGTTCGGCCCGCAGCCGGGGCCGGTCCACCCCCTCGCGGGTGAATCGTCTGACCAGGGGGTCCACCAGGCGGGTGTGCAGCGCCGCCTTGGCGGCGTCCTTCGCCGCCTCGTCCCGCAGCGGCTCGACGGCCACCTGGAGCAGCGGTACCAGACCGCGGCGCTCCACGCGGTCCACGATGTCGAGCAGGCGCTCGGGGTCCAGCACGTCACGCACCACGTCGCCGCGCTCCTCCTCCAGGGCGGCGAGGTAGAGCCGGGTCTTGCTCCCGAAGTAGCGGGCGATCAGCGCGGGGTCCACGCCGGCCCGCTCGCCGATGTCCCGGATGGTGGTCCGGTCGAAGCCGTGCTCGGAGAAGAGGTCGGTCGCCGCCCGCAGCAGCGCCTCGCGGGTACGACCCGCGTCGCGCCGCCGGCCCGCGGTCCCGGGCGTCCGCGCGGTCACCGGTCGGCTCCCGGGCGCCCGGAGACGTCCTGCCGGGCGGTGCGCCGCGCGGCCCCGGGGAGGAGCTGATCGGCCGGGGTCGCCGGCTCGGCGGTGTCGGTCTCGGCCGCCTGCACGGGCTCCGCCGCGACGACCGCGGCCTCCCTGGCCTGTCCGCCCCGCGCGGCGGGCACCGTGCGGCCGGCCGTACGGTGCGAGCGGACCAGCAACCAGGCGACCAGGGCCGTGAGGATCCAGACCGCGCAGTCCAGCACGCCCGCCGTGCCGTAGTCGCGGTTCGGCGGCACGGACGAGGAGCCGGCCGCCGAGGTCACCACCACCGCGCTGAGCGCGCTGCCGGTCGAGTAACCGATGTACTTCACCACCTGGTTGAAGCTGGTGGCGCTGCCCGTCTCGTGCGCGGGAACCGCGCTCACGATCAGCGCCGGCATGACCGACACGGTGAAGCCGACGCCGAGACCGATCACGCCCATGAGGACGAACATCTCCCACAGGCTGTTCCTCGCGAACACGAAGACGATCGTACCCACGAGGGAGATCACACAGCCCAGCGGCAGCAGCGTGGCCAGCGGCACCCGCCGGACCAGCACCCGCACGACACGCCCGGAGACGAGACTCGCCAGCGAGAACGGCACCAGGGTCAGACCGGTGACGACGACCGACGCGCCGAAGCCGTAGCCGGCCGACTGGGGCGTCTGCACGTAGCGGGTGACCACCGACATCATCACGTACAGGCCGACCCCGGAGAGTACGGCGGTGAGGTCGGTGGCGAGGACCGTACGCTCCTTGACCAGCCGTACGTCCACCAGCGGGTGGGCGGTGCGCAGTTCGTGCAGCACCCACCACACCAGGAGCAGGATCGCCGCCAGGCCGACGATCAGCAGCCGGGGCGAGGTCCAGCCCCAGCGCTCGGCCTGGCTGAGCGCGAACAGCAGACCGCCGAGGCCGAGCCCGAGCAGCAGCGCGCCCGGGGTGTCCAGGCGGTGCGCCGGGCGGGCCGGTGACGGGGGCAGGACGAGGGCGCAGGCGACCAGGACCGCCGCGGCGGCGACCGCCGCGAACCAGAAGCCGGAGTGCAGGCCCAGATACGTGGCGAACAGTCCGGTCACCGGGTAGCCGAGGCCCACGCCCACGGCGGAGGTCAGCGACAGGGTGGCTATCGCGGGCCGCGCCTTCTCGGCCGGCAGGGCGTCCCGCACGGTCGCCATGGCCAGCGGGGTGAGCCCGATGCCGGCGCCCTGGAGCGCCCGGCCGACGATCAGCCAGGCGAAGCTCAGCGGCAGGGCGGCGAGGACGCTGCCGGCGAGGACGACGGCCAGCCCGACCAGGATCACCCCGCGCCGGTGCGGCCCGTCGCCGAGTCGCCCCATGGCCGGGGTGGCCACCGCCCCGACCAGCATCGTGACCGTGAGCGACCACTGGGCGCCGGCCACGGAGACGCCGTCCACCTCGGCGATCGTGGGGATCAGCGGGGCGCCGAGGCTGCTGATGATCGCCACGAGCATCGCGAGCGAGAGCAGCACGGGTGTCAGGGCGCTCCGCCGTCCGGGGGAGGGGGCGGCGTGGGATGGGGAGGGCATAGGCGGGCCAATCTTGTCATCGGCTGATGTCATCAAGCGATGACAAGAGTATCGCCGCGGTGGGAGCGGTTTCGCCGACCGCTCGGTCGGGGGTGCCGGCGTGGGGGCGGAAGACGTGACCGGGTTACCGGGGGAGGGGGCTGAAAAAGCGAGACCCCGGCCGGGCTGCGCGGGAACGAGTTCGTCCTGCGGCCCGGCCGGGGTCCGGCGCGGTGTGCGGGTCAGGCGGAGAGACCGGCCTTGAGCGCGGCGGCGATCTGCACCACACGCTCGGCCTGGTGGCGGGCGGAGTTGCGGGTCTCCTCGCCGACGGGGTTGCTGCCCTGGGCGTCGACGTGGGAGGTGCCGTAGGGGTTGCCGTCGACGAACTTGACCGGGTCGGTGAAGCCCGGGGAGACGATGAGGCCGCCGAAGTGGTGGATGGAGTTGTACAGCGCGAGGATCGTGGACTCCTGGCCGCCGTGCGCGGTGGCGCTGGTGGCGAAGCCGCTGTAGACCTTGTTGGCGAGCTTGCCCTGCGCCCACAGGCCGCCGAGCGTGTCGATGAACTGCTTGAGCTGCGAGGAGATGTTGCCGAAGCGGGTCGGCGAGCCGAAGATCACGGCGTCCGCCCACTCGACGTCGGCGGGGGAGGCGACCGGGACGCCGGCGCTGGCCGCGGCGTGGGCCGCCCACGCGTCGTTGGAGGCGATGGCGGCCTCGGGCGCCAGTTCGGCGGCCTTCAGCAGGCGCACCTCTGCGCCCGCCTTCTCCGCGGCGCTGCTGATCTCCTTCGCGATCTCGGCGCTGAAGCCGGTCGAGGAGTAGTAGATGACCGCGAGCTTGACGGGGGAAGTCACGGGAGAGGTCTCCGATTCGTTCTTGCGACGGAAGAAGCCCATGGTGCTGGGCGGCTTTCGTTCAGTGGTGCGTCCCACGGGGCGGGACGTGCGCGGACAGCGCATGGTTGAACGCTAAACCATTGTCCCGTGTTGGTACAACGTTCAACATGTGGAGATCGTGTCGTCGGCCCCGGTCGTCCGGGTCAGCTCGGGTCGTGGCGCACCGGGTGCTTGCTCAGGATGGACACGCGGTTGAAGGAGTTGATGGTGATGGCCACCCAGATCACCGCGGAGGTCTCGTCGTCGTCCAGCGCCTCGCGGGCGAGGGCGTAGGCGTCCTCCTGCGCGGCGGCGTCCGCGGGGTGGGTGACCGCCTCCGCGAGCGCGAGCGCCGCCCGTTCCTGCGGGGAGAAGACCTCGGTGTCCCGCCATGCGGCGAGCACGCCCAGCCGCAGTGCGCTCTCCCCGGCCCGCAGCGCTGCCGCGGTGTGCACTTTGAGGCAGTAGGCGCAACCGTTGACCTGTGACACGCGCAGGTTCACCAGTTCCACCAGCCTCCGGTCCAGCCCGCACTCCGCCGCGGCCGTGCGCACCGCCTCGGCGGCCGACACCAGGGCGCGATACGCCTGGGGAGTCTGCTTGTCTATGTAGACACGCGGGCGGACGGTCGCGGGCGGTGCTTCGGTCATGTCGTCTCCTCGTGAAGGATCGCCGTCGGGGCCGTGTGCGCGGCGGTCCGGTGACCGTACGGGCTCGGCTGTGGCATGATAGTTGAAAGAGAAACAATCACCGAGAGGTGGCGTTGTGAGCAACATCGAGACCCGGCCTCCCGAGCTGCGCTGCGGAACGCCGTCGGGCGCGGCGCCGGAACCCGGCGAGCGGCCGGTGGAGGTCCTCTCCGCGAGGGACGTCCCCCTGGGGGGCCCGCGGGCGATGACGGTGCGGCGGACGCTGCCCCAGCGCGGCCGGACACTGATCGGCGCCTGGTGCTTCGCCGACCATTACGGCCCCGACGACGTCGCCGTCTCGGGCGGGATGATGGTCCCGCCGCACCCGCACACCGGGCTGCAGACCGTCAGCTGGCTGTTCAGCGGGGAGATCGAGCACCGTGACAGCCTCGGCACCCACGCGCTGGTCCGGCCGGGCGAGTTGAACCTGATGACCGGCGGCCACGGAATCAGCCACTCGGAGGTCTCCACCCGGCGGACCTCCGTCCTGCACGGCGTGCAACTGTGGGTGGCGCTGCCCGCCGAACACCGCGACGCCCCCCGGGACTTCCAGCACCACGTCCCGCGGCCCGTCGCCCTGGACGGCGCGGAGGCCAGGGTGTTCCTCGGCACCCTCGCCGGCGACACCTCGCCCGTCCCCACCTTCAGCCCGCTCCTCGGCGCCGAGATCACCCTCGACGCGCACGCGGACGTCACCCTGGAGATCGACCCCCGCTTCGAACACGGGCTGCTCGTCGACCAGGGGGACGTGCGCATGGCACAGACGCCGCTGCGCCGCGCCGAACTCGGTTACCTGGCACCCGGAGCGGAGGAGCTGCGCCTCGTGAACACGGGGGACACCCCCGCCCGCACGGTGCTGCTCGGTGGCACGCCCTTCGGTGAACAGATCGTGATGTGGTGGAACTTCGTCGGCCGCAGCCACGACGACATCGTGCGGGCCCGGCAGGAGTGGCAGGACGCGTCCGACCGGTTCGGGAGCGTGGAGGGCTGCCCCGCCGACCGGCTCATGGCCCCGCCGCTGCCCAACGCCTCACTCACCCCGCGCGGCAACCCGCCGCACCCCCACCCCGATGGAAGCGAGAAGACACGATGAGCCCGACGTCCCACCCCGTCGTCGAACGCGCCGACGAACGGCACCGCTACGAGATCCTGGTGGACGGTGAACTCGCGGGCTTCACCGAGTATCTCGACCGGGGAGAGGCGCAGCGCGTCTTCTACCACACGGAGATCGGCGAGGCCTACGCCGGTCAGGGGCTGGCCGGCGTCCTCGTCGAGCACGCGCTGACCGATGTGCGCGAGAGCGGCAAGCGCTTCGTGCCCGTCTGCCCCTACGTCGCCAAGTTCCTCGGCAGGCACGAGGAGTTCGCCGACATCGCCGACCCGGTCACCGGCGAGGTCACCCACTGGCTCAAGGCCGAGCTGGCCGGCCGGTAGGGCTCCGCCGGGCCTGCCCACGCTGCGACGCGCATCCCGCGCCATTCGGCGCGGGGTTGCCCGGAAGTGATCTGTGCACCCGATGTCCGCACGGGCGAGAATGTTGCCGTCTGTGTGCCATCGGGGGGATGTGTGCCGGTCCGTGTTCATTTCACTGTCGAGGATCTCGCGCGTACGAAGATCGCCGCTCAGCCGAACCCGCTGTGCGAACTGGTGGTGGCGGTACGGAAGTTGAAGTTCGCGGACCATCCGGTACGGCTGTCGGCCTGGCGCCGGGACATGGCGCGGCGGCTGCGCCCCGACGCGCGGATGGTGCTCGACCTGGTCCCGCGCTCGGGCATCATGCCCGCATTCCTGGCGCCGCCCGGCACCGGCACGGCCGATGAGCTGCTGGACCGGGTGCGCGCCGTGCCGCGTTCCCGGATCCGCTCCGATCTGGCGGACGTCGCCGCGCACCGGATCCTGCCGTCCTGGACCCGGCAGCTGGCCGACGACCCGGACCGGCTGGCGCAGCTGTGCGACAGCCTCCAGCATGTGCACGACCGCCTGCTGCGCCCGTACTGGAACGGGATCACGGCCGTCATCGAGGCGGACACCGCGGCCAGGGCCCGGCAGATGGTGAGCGGCGGACTGGGGGAGGTGCTCGGCCGGATCAATCCGCGCTGGATGCGCTGGGACGCTCCCGTCCTGGAGGTCACGATGCCCTCCGGCCTGGACGGCGACCTGCACCTCGCCGGGCGCGGTCTGCTGCTGGTCCCTTCCGTGTTCGGGACCGACACCCCGGTCATCGGCCCCCATGCCGAGCCGCAGCCCTTCCTGCTCTACCCGGCCGGCGGCCCCCGGGGCCTGGCCGCGGCACTGACCCCGGAGGAAATGCCGTGGCGCACGGCGGGGGCGGGCTCCCTCGGCTCGGTGCTCGGCACCACCAGGGCCGCCGTGCTGTACGCCGTCATCGAGCGCCCCGGCTGCTCCACCAAGGAACTGGCGCGCGCGGCGGGCGTCGCCCCGGCCACCGCGAGCGAGCACGCCACCGTGCTGCGCGCGGCCGGGCTGATCCGTACGACCCGGCAGGGGCCCGCCGTCTCCCACAGCCCCACTTCCGCGGCGGTGGAGCTGTGGGGGGCGGCGGCGGGCTGACCCGGCACCGGTCCTGGCGCCCGTGCCCCCGCTTTGGGCGGCCCCAGGGCGTTCGGGCTGATTGCCCGCTATTCGGCGTGGCCCGAATCCGGTCGATCGGGCGCGGCATGCGCGAAATCCTGGTGCCCGGCCGACGCCGGACGACGCGTCCGGCGGTCGTCCGCCGTCCGTCTTCCGTCCGGACGGCCGACGACCGCCAGGCGCGTGCCCGGCCGTCCGGCAGCCACGCACATCCGCGATCCCACCCATGGAGGAACACCGATGACCGAACCCGTGGAGACCCCGCCCTATCCGGCCGGCGGCGCGGGAGTCTTCGACGTCGACCCCGACCAGAACGGGGTCAGCCAGAACCCCGATGACGCGGTGACCGGAGACATACAGGCCCTTCCCGAAGACGTGGAGTTCTGACATGGGCAACGTCCAAGGCATGCTCGCCGCCGCACGCTCGCTGCTGGGCACCGCCGAGCACCCACCCGGCTCCAACCGCAACCTGATCACCAAGTGGTACGGCTTCACCGGCCCGTGGTGCGACATGGCGGTCAGCTACGTGGCCGCCCACTCCGACAACCTCGGCGCCATGTGCGGGAAGAACGCCCTCACCACCGCCCACGCCCGCGCCTTCCAGAAGAAGGGCCGCTGGCACTACGGCATCGGCGGGATCCGGCCCGGCGACATCGTGTTCTTCGACTGGACCGGCTCCCGCTCCATCGGCGCCATCGACCACGTCGGCATCGTCGAAGCGGTGCACTCCAACCGCACCATCACCACCCTGGAGGGCAACACCTCCAACGCCTTCCGCCGCAGACGGCGCGGCTCCTCCTGCGTCGTGGGCTACGGCCGCCCCGCGTACCAGGGGGGCAGCGCGCCGATGCCGACCGGCGACGGCATCCTGCGCGTGGGTTCGAAGGGCAAGGCCGTCAGCACCCTCCAGAAGAACCTGAACACCGTGCAGAAGGCCGGGCTCGTCGTGGACGGTGATTTCGGGCCGGCCACGCAGAAGGCGGTCAAGACCTTCCAGGCCAACCACCACCTGACGGCGAACGGCGAGTACGGCCCGCAGTCCGCGGCGATGATGAAGGCCGCCCTGGCCGGCAAACAGGCGCCGATCCGGCCGAAGGCCCTCGTCGCCGCCCCCGGCACGCTGGTGGTCGACGGGGTGTTCGGACCGGCCACCTGCGCGGCGCTCCAGCGCACGCTCAACAGCCGGGAGCAGGCGGGACTGGAAGTGGACGGAGCCTTCGGACCGCTCACCGTGACCGCCCTTCAGAAGTACCTGAAGGTGACGGCGGACGGCATCGTGGGCCCCAAGACCGTCACCGCCCTCCAGAGCCACCTGGCCGTACCCGCCGGCGGCGAATGGGACGCGGCGACCAACCGCGCGCTCCAGAAGGCCCTGAACGCCGGTTCCTTCTGACCCGCCGGCAGCCGGACCGGAAGACCGCCGACGGGGGTGTGTCTTCCGGTCCGGAGCCCGCCTCAGCTCACCGTCACGGACCAGGAGGACGATCAGATGGACAACCCCGCCGACATATCGGGCGCCGCCGCGCCGGCGACCTACAAAGTGGCGATCACCGACCAGCACTCCGGGCGCATCCTGCTCTTCGACCGGACCGCCCAGTGGACCGACGCCAACGTCCGGTGGAGCTTCAGCACGGGCAACGCGCCCGGCTGGGACCACCCCTTCGAGATCCGCTTCCGGGACACCCAGCGCTACGGCATGATCGCGCTGATGACCTTCGGCAGACCCGGTGAGGGCCGCGCCGCGATCGTCAACGTCACCAGCAAGGCGCACCTGACCCGCGCCGACGTGTTGTGGTCGGCGCGCATCACCACCTACCCGCACTCCATCGAGCGCGTGCCCGGCGCCGGCGCCGTCGTGGTCGCCGGCTCACGGGACCGGCTGCACGTCTTCGGGCCGTCCACCAGCGACCCGGCCACCCTGAAGGAGGTGCAGACCCTGAACTTCACCAAGGCCCACGCGGTGTTGTGGGACGACCAGAACGAACTGCTGTGGGTGACCGGCGGCACCGTCGTGCGCAGCTACCGGGTCACCGGAACCATGCGGCACGCGCAACTGGCCAAGCACGGTCCGGACATCACCATCGTCGGCAACGGCCACGACATCCAGCCCGACTACAGCCGGCCCGGCACCCTGCTGGTCTCCGACAGCCACCACGTCTACTCGCTCGACAAGAAGACCCGCGCCCTCACCACGTTGGTCAAGTTGGCGTACCCGAAGTCCTACGTACGCCACGAAAGCGGGCAGAGCATGTGGACCACCGACACCAGCGAGAACGAGAACGTCTGGGGCGGGCCCACCGTGCACTTCTCCGCGGGAGGCGACCGCACGCGCGCCGGCGCCCAGATCTACAAGGCCCGCCTGTACACCACCCGGTTCCACTGACGCCGGACACGGCCTCGCGTCGCCACCGCCTCCTGGTCCCGGACCCGGTGACCGTGTCCGGGACCGGTCGCGCACCCGGGAGAACCTAGGCTGAGCAGATGCGCCTGCTGCTCATGTCCGACACGCACCTGCCCAAGCGCGCCAAGGAACTCCCCGGCGAACTGCTGGCCGAACTCCCGCGCGCCGACGTCGTGTTCCATGCCGGGGACTGGGTGGACACCGCCACGCTCGACCTGCTGGAGAGCCGCAGCCGCCGGCTGGTCGGGGTGTACGGCAACAACGACGGGCCCGAGCTTCGGGCGCGGCTGCCCGAGGTGGCGTACGCCGAGCTGGCCGGGCTGCGCTTCGGGGTGGTGCACGAGACCGGGCCCGCCCAGGGGCGCGAGGCCCGTTGCGCCGCGCGGTTCCCCGACCTCGACGTGCTGGTCTTCGGGCACAGCCACATCCCCTGGGACAGCACGGCCCCCGGTGGTCTGCGGCTGCTCAACCCCGGTTCCCCGACCGACCGCCGCCGTGAGCCCTACCGCACCTATCTGACGGCCGAGGCGCACGACGGAACGCTCACCGAGGTGACACTGCACCGGCTGCCGCCGCGCTGACACCACCGTGCGATCATCACCGGATGATCTCCAGCTCAGGGATACCCGACGTGGTGCCGCCGGGCCGCATGGCCGGCGGCGACCAGCCCGTCCTCGGCCTCGCGGACGGCGTGCAGCTGCGGCCCTGGGGCCCGGCCGACGCCGCCGCGCTGCTCGCCGCGGCGCGGGACCCGGCGATCCGGCAGTGGAACCTGTTCGCCGTGGCCGACGAGGACGACGCCCGGCGGCGGATCGCCCGGATGCGCGAGCGCTGGCGGGCCGAGTCCGGTGCCGTCTGGGCCGTCGCCAGGACCGGCGGCACCCCGATCGGGCTGATCGGACTCAACGGTGTCGACCTCGCCGGCGGCGCCGCCGAACTCGTCTACTGGCTGCTCCCCGAGGCGCGCGGCGCCGGCCTCGCCGTCGCCGCGACCCGGCGGCTCACCCACTGGGCCCTGCGTGACCTCGGCCTGCACCGGGTCCGGCTGTGCCACTCCACCGCGAACCCCGCCTCCTGCCGGGTCGCCGAGAAGGCCGGCTTCACCTTCGAGGGCACCATGCGCGGCGCCCTGCTGCACGCCGACGGCTGGCACGACCAGCATCTGCACGCCAGGGTGGCCGGCGACCCCGGGTGACGCGCCGGGTCGGTCTCTGCCCGGGCTCACCGGCGCCGCCCGCGGCCCTTCGCCCGCCGCCGCAGGCGCAGCACCACCAGCACCAGCGCCGCGACGGCGGCCGCCGCCGGCGCCGCACGTCTGGCCACCGGCCCGCCCGCGGTGCGCAGCAGATCGAGCGGCGGAGGTTCTTCCGCCTGCCGGGGCTCGGCCCGCGGGGGCTGGGACGCGGCCGCCTCCTCGGCGGCCTCAGCCTCCTCGGCGGCCTCCGGCCGCTCGGCCAGCCGCGCTGCCAGACAGTCGGCGAACCGGCTCACCAGCCGGTCGCCCACCTCCGCCAGCACCCCGCGCCCGAACTGCGCCGGCCGCCCGGTCACCGTGAGGTCGGTGCGCACCGACACCGCCGTACCCCCGTCCCGCTCGCTCAGCGTGCCGGTGACCGTCGCCCTGGCCGTGCCCTGCCCGCGCGTCTCCCGGCCGTTCGCCACCAGCACCATCCGGTGCGCCGCCGCGTCCTGCTCCTCGAACACCGCGGTGCCGCGATACGTCACCGTGACCGGGCCGACCTTGACCTTCACCGAGCCGGTCACGGTCTTGCCGTCGTACTCCTCCACGACCGCGCCCGGCAGACACGGCGCGACCCGCTCGATGTCCAGCAGCACGGGCCATGCCTCCTCGACCGGCACCGGAACGGTGAACTCGTGGTGCAGCTCCATCACTTGCTCCTTGCCCATCCGGGAATCAACGCTCCACCCCCGCCACCGCGCCGGACCGCGTCCCGCGCACCACCGCCGCGAGCCGCTCCAGCGCCGCCAGGCTGTGCCCCGCCACGAACTCGTCCACGCTCGGCAGGGCCGCCGCCATCCCCGCCGCCGTCGGCGCGTAACCCGGCCGCTCCTTGCGGGGGTTGGCCCACACCACCCGGTGTGCCAGCGCGTGCAGCCGGCGCATCTGGGCGCCGAGCAGCCGGGGATCGTCGCGCTCCCAGCCGTCGGAGAGCAGCACCACGACCGCGCCGCGCGCCATGCCCCGCTGCCCCCAGCGGTTCAGGAACTCGCGCAGCAGCTCGCCGAGCCGGGTGCCGCCGCGCCAGTCGGGCACGGCCGCAGCGACCGCCGCCATCGCCAGGTCCGGGTCGCGGTGGGACAGCTCGCGGGTCACCCGGGTCAGCCGGGTGCCGACCGTGAACACCTCCGTACGGCCCCCGCGCACGGCCGCGTGCGCGAACCGCAGCAGCGCGTCCGCGTACGGTGCCATCGAACCGCTCACGTCCACCAGCAGCACCACCCGGCGCGGCCGGTCGACCCGGGCGTGCCGGCGCAGCCGGGCCGGTTCCCCGCCGCGCCGCAGCAGCTCGCGCACGGTCCGGCGCGGATCGACGTCCCCGCGCCGCGCCGGCCGCCGCCGGGCCGACCGGCGGGTCTCGCCACGCAGCGCGAACGCGGCCAGCAGCCGGTGGAGTTGGGCGCGCTCGGCGTCGTCCAGGGCGGCGACGTCACGGTGCCGCAGCACCTCGGTGGAGCTGGCGAGGGTGGCGGTGGGCGGGCCCAGCGGGTCGCGCTCGCCGGTGGAACGGTCGCTGGCGAGCCGGTCCCGGACGCGCGGCCGGGGCCGGGGCGGGGGAGCGGTGCGCGGCACGGGCCGGGCGGCGGGCCCGTCGGCGCTCCCGAAGTAGGCGGCGAACACCCGTTCGTAGCGCTCCAGGTCGTCCGGACCGCCGCACAGCGTCGCCCGTCCCGCCGCGTACACGTCCGCCCGCACCCCCGGCCGCAGCACGGCCACCGCCCGCAGGAACGCGTACCCCCGCTCGGCACTCGCCTCGACCCCCGAGGCCCGCAGGGCCCGCACGAACCCGAGCAGCACGGCGTCGGCAGCCGCCGGGCCCGGCGGGGAGGACCAGGCGGCCGGGGACGTGTCCATCCCTCACACCTCCCGCGCCGCCAGCACCGCGGTCAGGTCCAGGCCCCGGGCGCGGTCCATGTCCTCGCGGTACTTGAGGACGGAACCCAGGGTGGTGACGGCGAGTTCCGCGTCGGTCTCGGTGGCACCCAGCGCCGCCAGGGCCTCGGCCCAGTCGATGGTCTCCGCGACGCCCGGCGGTTTCACCAGGTCCGCCCCGCGCAGGGCCTGGACGAGGGCCGTCACCTGTTCGGCGAGACGGGCCGACACCCCGGGCAACCGGCGGCGTACGATGGCGAGTTCACGGGCGAAACCGGGGTGGTCGAACCAGTGGTACAGACACCGCCGCTTGAGCGCGTCGTGCACCTCGCGGGTGCGGTTGGAGGTGAGGACGACCACCGGCGGCGCCTCGGCCCGCAGCGTGCCCAGTTCGGGGATCGTCACCGCGTACTCGGACAGGAGTTCCAGCAGGAAGGCCTCGAACTCGTCGTCGGCGCGGTCGATCTCGTCCACCAGCAGGACCGACGGCCGGGTCTGCAACGCCTGGAGCAGCGGGCGGGCGATGAGGAACCGCCGGTCGTACAGCTCGCTCTCCAGCCGGTCCGCGTCCCTGACGCCCGCCGCCTCCGCCGCCCGCAGGTGCAGCAGCTGGCGCGGGAAGTCCCAGTCGTACAGGGCCTGGGAGGCGTCGATGCCCTCGTGGCACTGGAGCCGGATCAGCGGGGCGCCGAGCGCCTCGGCGAGGGCGGAGGCGAGCGCGGTCTTGCCGACGCCCGCGTCGCCCTCGCAGAACAGCGGCCGGTGCAGCCTCAGCGCCAGGTAACAGGTGACGGCCAGCCCGTCGTCCACGAGGTATCCCGTTTCCTCCAGGCGGGCCCGCACCTGCTCCGGGTCCTCCATCCGGATGATCGGCGCTCACCTCATCCCGGCGGCGGTCAGCACCGCCCGCTCGGTCAGCACCCGGGCGAGGTGCGCGCGGTACTCGGGGGAGGCCGACGCGTCCTGCCCGGGCCGGGTGCCCTCGGCCGCGGCCCCGGCCGCCCGAGCCACCGGGCCCGGTCCGTCGGCGCCGGCCAGCGCCGCCTCCGCGGCGGACGCCCGCAGCGGGGTCGCGCCCATGTTGGTCAGCCCCACGCGTGCCTCGGCGATCCGCGCGTTCTCCCGCCGCACCAGCGCCGCGACCCCGACGATCGCCCAGGCCTGCGCCACCGGGTGGAACTTCTCGTAGTGGAAGCCCCAGCCGTCCGTCTTCGGCACCCGCACCTCGATGAGCAACTCATCGGGGGCGAGCGCGGACTGCAGGTAGTCGACGAAGAACTCCCGGGCCGGGACGGTGCGCCGGCCGTTCGGACCGGCGGCGACCAGCTCGGCGTCCAGCGCCAGGACGACCGCGGGCAGGTCGCCGGCCGCATCGGCGTGCGCCAGCGAGCCGCCGAGCGTGCCCCGGTGCCGTACCGCCGGGTCGGCGACGGTGGCGGTGGCGGCCGCGAGCAGCCCGGCGTGGCGGCGCACCAGCGGGTCGCGGATGACGTCGTGGTGGGTGGTGAGCGCGCCGATGACCAGGGTGTCGCCGTCCTCGCGCACCCCGCGCAGGGCGGGGATGCGCCCCACGTCCACGACGAGTTCGGGGAAGGCGAGCCGCAGCCGCAGCAGCGGCAGCAGGCTCTGCCCGCCGGCCAGCACCTTCGCCTCGTCACCCGCCTCGCCGAGCAGCCGTACCGCCTCCTCGACGGTCCGCGGGCAGGCGTACTCGAATGCCGGGGGAATCATGCCGTCGCCTCCCTCACCGCGCGCCACACCCGCTCGGGTGTGCAGGGCATCCGTACGTCGGTCACACCGAGCGGGCGCAGCGCGTCCACGACGGCGTTGACCACGGCGGGCGTCGAGGCGATCGTCCCGGCCTCGCCGACGCCCTTGACCCCGAGGGCGTTGGACGTCGCGGGGGTCTCGGTCCGGTCGGTCACGAAGTCCGGCAGGTCGGCGGCGGACGGCACGGGGTAGTCGGCCATGCTGCCGGAGACCAGGTTGCCCTCGTCGTCGTAGACCGCCTCCTCGTACAGCGCCTGCGCGATGCCCTGCGCGAGTCCGCCGTGCACCTGCCCCTCCACGATCACCGGGTTCACCACCCGGCCGACGTCGTCCACGCAGACGTACGACCTGATCCGCGTCCGCCCGGTCTCCGTGTCGACCTCGACCGCGCACAGATGGGTGCCGTGCGGGAAGGAGAAGTTCTCCGGGTCGACCACGTGCTCGGCGTTGATGGACGGCTCCACGCCGTCGGGCAGGTCGTGGTTGGTGAACGCCTCGAAGGCGATCTCCTGGATGGACCTGCGGGCCTCGGGGGAGCCCTTCACGGAGAACACGCCGTCCCGGAACTCCAGGTCCTGCTCGCTCGCCTCCAGCAGGTGCGCCGCCACCTTGCGGGCCTTCTCCACCACCGTGGTGGCCGCCCGGTGCACGGCCTCGCCGCCGACGGCCAGCGACCGCGAGCCGTAGGTGTCCATGCCCTGCGGGGACGACTTCGTGTCGCCGTGCAGCACCTCGACGTCCTCGAACGGCACGCCGAGCACGTCCGCCGCGATCTGGCTCCAGCAGGTCTCGTGGCCCTGGCCGTGCGGGCTGGTGCCGGTGACCACCTCGACCTTGCCGGTGGGCAGCATCCGGATGCTCGCCGCCTCCCAGCCGCCGGCCCCGTACCTCAGGTCGCGCAGCACCCGGCTCGGCGCCAGGCCGCACATCTCGGTGAACGTGGACACCCCGATGCCCAGGCGTACGGGGTCGCCGCGCTCGTTGCGCGCGCGCTGCTCGGCGCGCAGTTCGTCGTAGCCGAACAGGGCGAGCGCCTTGTCGGTGGCCGCCTCGTAGTCGCCGCTGTCGTAGGTCAGTCCGGCGATCGTGGTGTACGGGAACTCCTCGTGCCGGATCCAGTTGCGGCGCCGTACCTCCACCGGGTCCAGGC
The DNA here is from genome assembly GCF_013423905.1 of Streptomyces sp. NEAU-sy36. NCBI lineage: Bacteria > Bacillati > Actinomycetota > Actinomycetes > Kitasatosporales > Streptomycetaceae > Streptomyces > Streptomyces sp. NEAU-sy36. Next base: position 4,744,868 of record NZ_CP058977.1, on the reverse strand, counting down.
CCAGCTCCGCCGCCAGCTCGTCCATGATCCGCTCGATGGCGAAGGTGGCCTCCGGACGACCGGCGCCGCGGTAGGCGTCGGTGGGGGTGCGCGTGGTGAAGACGCCCGTGCACCGGAACTCGTAGGCGTCCATCTTGTAGATCGCCGGGTACATGAACGCGCCCAGGATCGGGATGCCGGGCGTGACCAGCATCAGATAGGCGCCCATGTCCGCGAGGAGGTCCACCTTGAGGCCGAGCAGCCGGCCCTCGCGGGTGGCGGCGACCTCGATGTCCTGGATCATGCCCCGGCCGTGGTGGGTGGCGAGATAGCCCTCCGAGCGGGACTCGGTCCACTTCACCGGCCGCCCCAGCCTGCGGGCCACCGCGAGGGCGAGCGCCTCCTCGCCGTACACCTGGAGCTTGGAGCCGAAGCCGCCGCCGACGTCCGGGGCGATCACCCGCAGCTTGTGCTCCGGGATGCCGGTCACGGTGGCCAGCATGATGCGCAGGATGTGCGGGATCTGGGTGGCCGAGTACACGGTGTACTCGCCGGAGGCGGCGATCGGGGTGACGACGACCGCGCGCGGCTCCATGGCGTTGGGGATCAGCCGCTGCTGGTGGTACCGGCGCTTGAGGGTGACCTCGGCGCGGGCGCGCACCGCCGCGAAGCTCTCCCCGGTGGCCAGCGGCCAGGTGTAGCAGCGGTTGGTGCCCTTGTCGGAGTGGACCAGCGGGGCCCCCTCGGCCAGCGCGGCCTCCAGGTCCAGGACCGGGGGCAGCGGGTCGTAGTCGACCTCGATCGCCTCCAGCGCGTCGGCCGCCGCGTAGCGGTCGCGGGCCGCCACGACCGCCACCGGGTCGCCCGCGTACCGCACCTCCTCCACCGCGATCGGCGGATGGTCGGGCAGCACGATGTCCTCGGTCACCGGCCAGGCGCAGGGCAGCGAGCCCAGTCCCTCGGCGAGGTCCGCGCCGCTGAACGCCGCGATGACACCGGGGCGTTCGAGGGCGGGGGCCACGTCCACGCGGGTGATGCGGGCATGCGCCATGGGGCTGCGCAGAATGGCCAGGTGCAGCATGCCGGCGACCTGGATGTTGTCGGTCCAGGTGGTCTGGCCGGTGAGCAGCCGGGCGTCCTCCTTGCGCAGCCGGGCGCGGCCGACCTCCCTGCCGGCCTCGCCCGCCACGGCTTGACCGGTCATGCCGTGACCTCCTCGGTGGCCTGCTCTCCGGAGGTGTCCCGCGCACGGTCGGCGGCTCGGGAGCCGTCCTGCCGTCCGGACGCGGCGAGCACCGCGCGGACGATGTTCTGGTAGCCGGTGCAGCGGCACAGGTTGCCCTCCAGGGCGTGGCGCACCTCGTCGGACGTCGGGTGCGGGTTCTCCCGGAGCAGATCGCGCGCCGCCATGATCATGCCGGGGGTGCAGTAGCCGCACTGGAGGGCGTGCTGCTCGTGGAAGGCGCGTTGGAGCGCCGTGAACCCGCCGTCCCCCGTCAGACCCTGCACGGTCGTCACCGCGCAGCCGTCCGCCTGGACGGCCAGCACCGAGCAGCTCTTGACGGTCGCGCCGTCCAGGTCCACGGTGCACGCCCCGCAGTTCGAGGTGTCGCAGCCGATCGGGGTGCCGGTCAGGCCGAGGCGGTCGCGCAGATAGTGGACGAGCAGCAGCCGCGGCTCCACGTCGTCCTCGTACGTCGTGCCGTCGACGTTCACCTTGATGTGGGTCATGCGCCCTCCAGACCGTGCGGGCAGGAGACGGAATCAGCCGGTCCGGCGTGATGTAGGTCACTCTATGACCGTGCCGGGGGCCCGGCGAGTGCTGCGCCCTCCGGTTTATTGAACGTTCATTCACCGCCGTCGGCGGGATCGTCCGGGGCGGCCGTTCGGCGCGCGCGACGGGGCCGGAACTGGTCTGCTGGGGGAGGGGCGGCCGGCGGCCCCGTGCCGCGCCCCCTTCGCCCGTGCCCGTCGCTCGCACCCTTGCTCCGGAGAGACCCATGAGTAGCTATCGAGTCGCCCAAGTGGCCGCCCCGAACGGCGCCTTCGAGCTGGTCGAGCGCGAGGTGCCGCAGCCGGGGCCCGGCCATGTGCGGATCGCCGTCGAGGCGTGCGGCGTCTGCCACAGCGACGCCCTCTTCGTCGGCGGCGGGCTGCCGGGTGTGACGTTCCCCGACGTGCCCGGGCACGAGATCGCCGGGCGGATCGAGGAACTGGGCGAGGGCGTGCGCGAACGCGGCTGGCAGAGCGGCGACCGGGTGGCCGTGGGCTGGTTCGGCGGCAGCTGCGGCCATTGCGGGCCCTGCCGCGAGGGCGACTTCGTCGTGTGCGACAACCTCAAGGTGCCGGGCTGGACCTACGACGGCGGCTTCGCCGAGAAGGTGATCGCCCCCGTCGACGCCCTGGCCCGGATCCCGGAGGCGCTGGCCGCGAGCGACGCCGGGCCGATGGCCTGCGCGGGCGTGACCACGTTCAACGGGTTGCGCCGCAGCCCCGGCCGGCCGGGCGACCTGGTCGCGGTGCTCGGCCTCGGCGGCCTCGGCCACCTCGGGGTGCAGTACGCGGTCGCGATGGGCTTCGAGACCGTGGCGATCGCCCGGGGGCAGCAGAAGGCCGACTTCGCCCGTCAGCTCGGCGCCCACCACTACGTCGACAGCACCTCCGCCACCCCGGTCGCCGAGGCGCTGCGAGCCCTGGGCGGCGCCAAGGTCGTCCTCGCCACCGCGGGGAACTCCGAGGCCATCTCGGCCACTGTGGACGGCCTGGCCCCCCGCGGGGAACTGGTCGCCATCGGCGCCGACACCACGCCCCTGGACATCAGCCCGGCCCAGCTCCTCATGACCGGCCGCGTCGTCCGCGGCCACCCGTCCGGCACCTCCAAGGACGTGGAGGACACCATGGCCTTCAGCGTGCTGCACGGCATCCGCCCCATGACGGAGAAGACTCCGCTCGGTGACGCCGACGCCGCGTTCCAGAAGATGCTGGCCGGGAAAGCGCGGTTCCGGATGGTGCTCACCATGGGGTGAGCGGGTGGGGCTCTCCCGGGACGGGCTGACGGGGGCGGGCCGGACCGGTCCCTGAGCGCCGGGACGTCGGCGCCCGGCGCTGCGAGCCGTCCTTCCTCAGGCCGTCGCGAGGCGGGCGGTGGCCGTCTCCGCTGCCGTGACCGTCTGCTCCAGCAGCGTCGCGATGGTCATCGGGCCCACACCGCCGGGCACCGGGGTGATCAGCGAGGCCCGCTCCACGGCCGAGTCGAAGTCGACGTCGCCGACGTTGCCCGGGTTGTAGCCGGCGTCGATCACGACCGCGCCGGGCTTGATGTCCTGGCCCCGGATCAGCCGCGGCCGGCCGACCGCCGCGACGACGATGTCCGCCTCGCGCACCGCCGCCGACAGATCCCGGGTGCGCGAGTGGCAGTACGTCACCGTCGCGTCCCGCGCCAGCAGCAGCATGCCCACCGGCTTGCCGAGGATCGCGCTGCGGCCCACCACCACGGCCCGCTTCCCGGCCGGGTCCACGCCGTACTCGTCGAGCAGCCGCAGGATGCCGCCCGGCGTGCAGGACACGAAGCCCGGCAGGCCGAAGCTCATGGTGGCGAAGGAGGCGAAGGTGACGCCGTCGACGTCCTTCTCCGGCGCGATCGCCTCGAACGCGGCCCGCTCGTCGACGTGTTCGCCCACCGGATGCTGGAGCAGGATGCCGTGCACCTCCGGGTCCGCCGACAACTCCCGCAGGGTGCGCACCAGTTCCTCGGTGCTCGTGGTGGCGGGCAGGGCCACGTGGCGGGAGGCGATGCCGGCCTTGCGGCAGCGGTTCTGCTTCATCCGGACGTAGGTGACGGACGCCGGGTCCTCGCCGACCAGCACGGTGGCGAGACAGGGGACGACGCCGGTGCGCGCCGTGAGTTCCGCGGCCCGGCGGGCGGCGTCCTCCACGATGCGACGGGCGAGGGCGGTTCCGTCCATGAGACGGGCCTGGGTCATGCGGCACACTCCTGAGCTGGATCGAGTCTTACGCCCAGGCGCGCGGCAATCACCACGGACCGCTCCCCGGTGGTGCTCCACCTCAGCGCCAGTCACGGCCCGCGTACAGACTAACCGAGGCGCTCACGGGCGCTGCCGGCGCCGGGCACGCGCCGGCGGAGCCCGCGGGCGCAGCGTCCTCAGCGCTGACCGCAGCAGGGCCGCGCGGACATCGGCAGGCTCGCCGCCGGGGCCGGCCCCCGCCGCCGGGGCCGTGCCCGTCCCAGGCCCGCGCGGGCCGAGAACGACCAGGTCAGCCGGGTGCTGACCGGGAACCGCGCAAACCGTCTGCCTACTCGTCCCATGCCTGGATCAGGATCTGCCGGGCGATCTTCCCGTCCCGCAGTGTGATCATGGACTCGGCGAGGACCCGGGTGCCGTCCCCGTACTGGCAGGACTCGGTGAACGCGGCGTGATCGCCCTGGACCACGCACTGGTCCAGCTTGTGCGTCATGTCGCGCCGGTAGATGTCGTCCAGCAACGCGGCGATCTCGCCCCGGCCGTGCAGGACCCGGGGATGGCTCGGCTGGGTGTTGTGGTCGACGATGCGGACCTCCGCGTCGTCCGCGTACAGGGCCAGCAGGGTGTTCCCGGTGGTTCCCTCGATGCCCCGGCGCAGTGTCTCGGTGTCGAAGGCGGAGCCTGTGGCGCTGCCCATGGTGACCTCCTCAAGGCGCTCGCGGCCCGCCGCGCGGCCGGGCCGAAGGGGCCCCGTGTACGAGACTCCTCCGGCCCGGCGGCCTCGGCAAGCGCACGGGGGCGGCTCCGCCTCACGGGTGAGCGGGGGCCACCGCCCGTGTCCGGCCGGGGACCGCCGCCGTTGCTGAGGACATGAAGTCAACACGCCGTATCGTCGCCGCCCTCGGCCTCGCCGCCGGGGTCACCGGCCTGGCCGCCCCCCTCGCCAACGCGGCCGACGCGAGCGCCGCGCACACCGGGCGGCTCAACCCCATGACCGTGCTCGACACGGTCACCGCCGGCGACCTGCCCGCGGAGCAGCAGGCACGGATGCCGAAGGTCTCCGAGCAGCTCAAGTCCCTGAACCAGGTGAGCGAGCTGAGCCGCCTCGGCGAGCTGCACCAGATCACCGACCTCGTGGCACCGGTGACGGGCCTGCTGCCGGCCGTACAGGCCTGAACCACCGGCCTGGACCGTCCTCGTCAGGCCCGCGCGCTCCCGAGGTGATCGCCCCGGTCCGCCGCCAGCACCGCCCAGTCCCGCGCCACGGCATGGGCCGAGCCGGCGCTGGTGCCCGGCGGCAGGCAGCCGGGGAGCGCGCGGGTGAGGCCGTCCTCCGGGCCCAGCTCCAGCCAGGTACGCACCCCCTCCCGGTGCAGCAGGGCGGCCGCGTCCGCGAACCGGGACGGTGCCACGGGCAGCCAGAACCCCGGATCGGCGGTCTCGGCGGCCACCGGCCGGGCGGTGACGTCGGAGACGAGGGGCAGCCGCGGCGGGCGGGGACGGAGCGTGGCGAGCGTACGGCCGTAGGCGGCCAGGAGCCCGCCCGGCGCCCCGTCGCCGCCCGTGCCGTCCAGCAGCCGGGCCAGCGTGCCGACCGCGTGGCAGGCGTCCGGGAGGGAGAAGACCCCGGCGGCGTACGCGGCGGCCATCCGCCCGGCCGCGTGCCCGAACAGCACATCGGGCCGCACACCCCAGCCGCTCAGCAGCCGGTACTGCGCCACCTGGAGCGCGAAGACCGCGGGGCCCGCGAACGGCACCCGGTCCAGCAGCGCCGACGTCCGGGTGCCGGGGGCCGCGAACATCACGCTCTTCAGCGGCAGTTGCAGATACGGGTCCAGACGCCCGCACACCTCGTCCAGTGTCTTCGCGAACAGCGGGAACGCCGCCGCGAGTTCACGGCCCGTCCCGGGCGGCGGCGGGTCACCGGCCGAGAACAGGAATGCGGTACGTCCCTTGCGGCCATCAGCGAGCATGCCTCCATTGAGGCACGGCCGGGCAAGCGCACACACCAGGCGATTGCCTGCGCCCCGCAAAGAGATTGCCATCACCGTCAGCCGCCCGCCGGGCGCGGCAGGCTCCGTCCGGTGCGTACGGCGGCCCACCGGTGGAAAGATCAACGGTCACCGCCGTGGCCCGTCCCGTCCCTGGTCGGACGCGCGTAGGGTCTGCACCGTAAGCAATCGATGGAAGGAACGGACCATGGCGCAGGAAGTACGCGGCGTGATCGCACCGGGCAGGAACGAGCCCGTACGAGTCGAGACGATCGTGGTGCCGGATCCGGGGCCGGGCGAGGCCGTCGTACGCATCCAGGCCTGCGGCGTGTGCCACACCGACCTGCACTACAAGCAGGGCGGCATCTCCGACGACTTCCCCTTTCTCCTCGGCCACGAGGCCGCGGGCGTGGTGGAGTCGGTCGGCGACGGCGTCACCGAGGTGGCGCCCGGTGACTTCGTCGTCCTGAACTGGCGCGCGGTGTGCGGCAACTGCCGAGCCTGTCTGCGCGGCCGCCCCTGGTACTGCTTCAACACCCACAACGCCAAGCAGAAGATGACCCTCGCGTCCACCGGGCAGGAGCTGTCCCCGGCCCTGGGCATCGGCGCGTTCGCGGAGAAGACCCTCGTCGCCGCCGGCCAGTGCACCAAGGTCGACCCGTCCGTCTCCCCGGCGGTCGCGGGTCTCCTCGGCTGCGGGGTGATGGCCGGCATCGGCGCCGCCATCAACACGGGCAACGTCGGGCGGGGCGACTCGGTCGCGGTCATCGGCTGCGGCGGCGTCGGCGACGCGGCCATCGCGGGCGCCAACCTGGCCGGCGCGGCGAAGATCATCGCCGTGGACATCGACGACCGCAAGCTGGAGAAGGCCCGCACCCTGGGCGCCACCCACACCGTCAACTCCCGGCAGTCCGACCCGGTGGAGGCGGTCCGGGAGCTGACCGGCGGGTTCGGCGCCGACGTCGTCATCGAGGCGGTCGGCCGCCCGGAGACGTACAAGCAGGCCTTCTACGCCCGCGACCTGGCCGGCACCGTCGTCCTCGTCGGCGTCCCCACCCCGGAGATGAAGCTCGAACTGCCCCTGCTGGACGTCTTCGGCCGCGGCGGCTCCCTCAAGTCCAGCTGGTACGGCGACTGCCTGCCCTCCCGCGACTTCCCGATGCTGATCGACCTGCACCTGCAAGGCCGGCTGCCCCTCGACGCGTTCGTCACCGAGACCATCCGACTGGACGAGGTGGAGAAGGCGTTCGAGCGGATGCACGAGGGCGACGTGCTGCGTTCGGTGGTGGTGCTGTGATGGCCGCCCGTATCGAACGCCTCGTCACCTCCGGCCAGTTCACCCTCGACGGCGGCACCTGGGACGTCGACAACAACGTCTGGATCGTCGGTGACGACGACGAGGCGATCGTCATCGACGCCGCCCACGACGCCGACGCCATCGCCCGCGCCGTCGGCGACCGCCGGCTCACCGCCATCGTGTGCACCCACGCCCACAACGACCACATCGACGCGGCCCCCGAACTCGCCGACCGCACCGGCGCGGTCATCTGGCTGCACCCGGACGACCTGCCGCTGTGGCGGATGACCCACCCCGACCGCGACCCCGACCGGCTGCTGGTGGACGGGCAGGTCATCGAGGCGGCCGGCGCCGACCTGACCGTGCTGCACACGCCCGGGCACGCGCAGGGCGCCGTCTGCCTCTACGACCCCGGGCTCGGCACCGTCTTCACCGGCGACACCCTCTTCAAGGGCGGCCCCGGCGCCACCGGACGGTCGTACTCCCACTTCCCGACGATCATCGAGTCCATCCGCGAGCGGCTGCTCACCCTGCCGCCCGGGACCAAGGTCCTCACCGGCCACGGCGACTCCACCACGATCGGCGACGAGGCACCCCACCTGGAGGAGTGGATCAAGCGGGGGCACTGAGCCGGTGCGGCGGGCCTCTCGCGGGCTCCACTTCGGTGAGCGGTCCGGGTCGGCGGGAACCCGCCCGCTGAAACCCGACAGGAGACGTCCGGTTTCTCGGCGACGCTGAGCGACGTCAGCACACCCCCGCACGAGAGGCCGGACATGTCGAAACAGCTGGAGGGCAAGGTCGCGCTGGTCGCGGGCGCGACCCGGGGCGCCGGACGGGGCATCGCCGTGGAACTCGGCGCGGCCGGCGCAATCGTCTACGTCACCGGACGCAGCACCCGCGCCCACCGCTCCGAGTACGACCGCCCCGAGACCGTCGAGGACACCGCGGACCTCGTCTCCGCGGCCGGCGGCACCGGTATCGCCGTGGCGGTCGACCACCTCCGGCACGCCGCCGTGCGCGGCCTGGTGGAGCGCATCGCGGACGAACAGGGCCGCCTGGACATCCTCGTCAACGACATCTGGGGCGGCGAGAAGCTCTTCGAGTGGGACACCCCGGTGTGGGAGCACGACCTCGACAACGGCCTGAAACTCCTCCGGCTCGCGGTCGAGACGCATGCTGTCACCAGCCACTTCGCGCTGCCGCTGCTGCTGCGCCGGCCCGGCGGCCTGGTCGTGGAGGTCACCGACGGCACCGCCGACTACAACCGGGACACCTACCGGGTGAACCTGTTCTACGACCTCGCCAAGGCCTCCGTCCTGCGGATGGCCTTCGCCCTCGGGCACGAACTGGGCCCGCGCGGTGCCACGGCCGTCGCCCTCACCCCCGGCTGGATGCGCTCGGAGCTGATGCTGGACCAGTTCGGCGTCCGCGAGGACAACTGGCGCGACGCCCTCGCCCGCGAACCGCACTTCGCCATCTCCGAGACCCCGCGCTTCACCGGCCGGGCCGTCGCCGCCCTGGCCGCCGACCCCGACGTGGCCCGCTTCAACGGCCGATCACTCTCCAGCGGCGGCCTCGCCCGGGAGTACGGCTTCACCGACCTCGACGGCAGCCGCCCCGACGCCTGGCGGTACCTGACGGAGGTCCAGGACGCGGGCCGGCCGGCGGACACGACGGGCTACCGGTGAACGGGCAGCCGGAATCCTCGCAGCGTCAGGGACGGTGAAAGACCGGCGGTACGGCCGTACCGTCGGTCCATGAGCGATCAGACCCGCTTCGCGGGACACGGAGTTCTCGTCACCGGGGCGGCGCGCGGCATCGGCGCCGCCGTCGCCCGGCGGCTCGCCGAGGAGGGCGGCCGCGTCCTGGTCACCGACCGCGATCCGTCCGAGGCCGAGCGGACCGCCGCCGCGCTGCGCCAAGAAGGGCTGACGGCCGAGGCGTTCGGGTGCGACGTGGCCGACCGCGCCGCCGTGGAGGCGGCCGTGGCGCGTGCCGTCGACGCCTTCGGCTCCCTGGACGTGCTGGTCAACTGCGCCGCCCACTGCTCCCCGGACGCCCCGCTCTTCGAGGACGGCTCGGACGAGGCATGGGCACGCGACCTCGACGTCACCCTGACCGGCGCCTACCGCTGCTGCCGCGCGGCCCTGCCCCACCTGGCCGCGTCCGGACGCGGCGCCATCGTGAGCATCGGCTCCGTCAACGGCCTCCAGGACTTCGGCAACCAGGCCTACAGCGCCGCCAAGGCCGGTCTCGGCTCCCTCACCCGCACCCTCGCCGGGCAGGTGGCGGCCCGGGGCGTCCGGGTCAACCTGGTGGCACCGGGCACGGTCCGCACCTCGGCCTGGGAGGGGCGTGACGACGACGTGGCGGCCGTCCGCGGGCTGTATCCGCTGGGCAGGGTAGGCGAGCCGGAGGACATCGCCGCCGCGGTCGCCTTCCTCGCCTCTCGCGACGCCGCCTGGGTCACGGGCACCACCCTGGTGGTCGACGGCGGCCTCACCGCGGTGCACACCGGCTTCCACCAGGCGCTGCGGCATCCGCGCGGCTGACGGCCGGGCCGGTCGGGCGGTCGGGCGGTCGGGGCGCCGGCCACCGGATCGCCTCCCCGGGCGTTTCGCCGGCCGTGCCCGCTGTCCGTCCGGCTCCAGGGGCGGCCGTCAGCGCTCGGCGCGCATCCCCTGCCGCAGCCGGCGCAGCAGCTCCCGCGCGGCGGGGCTCAGCGGGTCCGGGGTGCGCCAGGCGAGGGCCACCCGGCCGCGGGCGCGCGGGTCCGCGAGGGCGAGGGTGCGCAGGCCGGGGCGGGGACCGCGGCCGGGCAGGACGGCGACGCCGAGACCACGCGCGGCGAGGCGCGCCAGCGCGTCCGGGGTCGCGGCCTCGAAGGCGATGTGCGGCCGGAACCCGGCCCCGGCGCACAGCCGGTCCAGGACGGTCCGCATCCCGGTCCCGTGCGGCAGCCCGATCAGCCGGTGTCCGTCCAGCGCGGCCGGCGCGACGGCCCGTGCCTGCGGGTGCCCGGTCATCAGGGGGTGCCCGGGGACGGCCGCCACGACCAGCGGCTCGTCGATGACCACCTCCCACGCGATGCCCGGCGGCGGGTCCTGTCGCGCCACCCCGGCCACCGCGAGGTCCAGCGCGCCGCCGCGCAGCGCGGTCAGCATCCGGTCCGAGACGTCCTCGGTGAGGGTGACCTCCACCCCGGGATGCGCCCGGTGGAAGGCGGCCAGCAGTCCGGCCAGGTCGAAGGCGTGGGCGAGGGTGCCGGGCACGAGGCCGATCGCGACCCGCCCGCGCAGCAGGCCCGTGTACTCCTCGGCGGTCTGCCGCACCCCCTCGACCGCCGCGAGCGCGGCCCGTGCGTACGGCAGCACGGCCTCCCCGACCTCCGTCGGCCGCACCGCCCGTCCGGAGCGGTCCAGCAGCGGCTGCCCCAACTCCCGCTCCAGCTGCCGTATCTGCGCGCTGAGCCCCGGCTGCGCCAGCCGCAACCGCTCGGCGGCCCGGGTGAAACCGCCCTCCTCCACCACCGCCACGAAGTACCGCAGCTGCCTCAACTCCATAACCCGTCATGCTAGTTCGGAGACGGATCATGTCTTGGACTTCTCATGACGGCCCGCCCATGCTGGAGACATGGGGAAAGCAGCCGCCGACATCGCCACGCTCATCGCCGCCGAACGCCGTGAACTGGCCAATTTCTTCGAGGGCCTCAGTCCCGCGCAGTGGGAGGCGCCCAGTCTCTGCGCGGGCTGGCGGGTACGGGAGGTGGTCGCGCACATGTCGACGGGATTCCGCCACCCGACGGCGAAGGTGCTGCTGGAACTGGTCAAGGCGCGCGGCAGTCTGCACCGTACGACCGACCGGCTCGCCCGCCGGGACGCGGCCGCGTACCCGGACCGCGAACTCGCCGGGTTCCTGCGCACCCACGCCCACCACCCCTGGACACCCCCGGTCGGCGGCCGTGCCGCGGCCCTCGGCCACGACGTCGTCCACGGGCTGGACGTCACGGTCGCCCTCGGCCTGGACCGGCGCATACCCGAGGACCGGCTGCGGGGTGAGGAAGTTCACCGTTTCGTCACAGCGTGACCGGAAGCACAACCCTACGATTTCCCCCGGGGTCTACTTGTCCGAGATCGTGGGAATCGCACAGAAACACCCGGGGGATGTCCCTGGGCGAACTGGGGAGAAGGTGAAGATCCCTCATGGGGGACATACGTAGACGAGCCGTTGTCGCGCTGGGCGTCACGGGCCTGGTGGCGCCGCTCACACTGGCTCTCACCGCGGCCCCGGCCCAGGCCGCGAGTTACTGCACCACCGCGACGGGCCCGCACCAGAAGCAGGTGGAGAAGTTCCTCGGCCGTCCGGTCGACGGCCGGCAGTCCGCCGCCGACTGCAAGGCCATCCGCGCCTTCCAGGCCAAGAACGGCATCACGCCCACCATCGGTTACGCCGGGAATGTCACCTGGGGTGTGATGGACCTCATCACCAAGCAGCGTGCCGTGGGCAAGAACCCCAACAAGAGCGGCGCGTGCCCGGTGAACAAGGGCCGGATCGCGTGCGTGGACCTGACCCACCAGCTCAGCTGGATCCAGGACGGCAAGAAGCTCGTCTACGGTCCGGTGCCCGTGCGCACCGGCCGCAAGGGATACGTCACCCGCACCGGCCTGAAGAAGATCTACTGGCGTGACATCGACCACGTCTCGTCGCTGTACAACGGTGTGCCCATGCCGTACAGCCAGTTCTTCGACGGCGGCCAGGCCTTCCACTCGGTGGGCCTGAGCATGTGGAACCCGCCGGGCTCGCACGGCTGCGTCAACATGACCGGCAAGGACGCCAAGAAGTACTGGTCGCTGCTGCGCAACGGCGACGACGTCTTCGTCTACGGCCGCAAGCCCGGCACCTGAGCCGTTGGGCTCGCCGGGGGAGCGCTCGAACGGCCGAGCGGCGCTGTGGCGTCGCTCACCCTCCCCGGCCGCCGCTGCTCGCGGTCGCCGGGTGAGGGGCGGGTGTGAACTCCCGTGCGTGGCTTGACACTCGACGTGATGAGCAACACGGTCCGAAATGTCCGCATCGAGGGTACTTACTCACAGCGCCTTCACGGCGAGCGGCATATGCTTCACAACATGTCCACCACTGTTGAAGCCGCCTCCGAGCGATCGGCCGCGGAGGTCAACGAGGAGATCCGGGCCCTGTGGCGCCGGTCGGGCGGGACGCTGACCACCGAGCAGCGCAAGGAGTACCAGCGCCTCGTGATGGAGTGGGCCGCCGCGGCCCCACGGCCGCGCCGGGCCGTCTGACCTCACGACGCGCCCGCGACACCCGACGGGTGTCGCGGGCCACCCGACCGTCTCAGCCCTTGCGGGCCACCCCGCCGAACATGGCGACCTCCTCCGGCTCCGCCCCGTGCGCGTGCTCCGGGCGCCAGCGCGAGCAGGAGACCACGCCGGGCTCCAGCAACTCCAGGCCGTCGAAGAACCGCGTGACGTCCTGTGGGGTGCGCTGGGTCAGCTTCGGCGTGCCGTGCTCGTTCCAGAACTTGACCGCCTCGTCCACATCCGGCATCGAGGGATGCGTGACGGTGTGCGACAGCACGAGGTGGCTGCCCTCGGGCAGCCGCTCCATCAACCGCCGCACCAGCCCGTACGCCTCCTCGTCGTCGCCGATGAAGATGACCACGCCGAGCAGCATCAGCGCCACCGGCCGGCTGAGGTCCAGGGTCTGCGAGGCGTGTTCGAGGATCGCGTCCACATTGCGCAGATCCTCGTCCAGGTAGTCGGTACGTCCCTCGGGCGTGCTGGTCAGCAGGGCCCGCGCGTGCGCCAGCACCAGCGGGTCGTTGTCGACGTACACGATCCGGGACTCCGGCGCGATCCGCTGCGCGACCTCGTGCGTGTTGTCGGCGGTGGGCAGCCCGGTGCCGACGTCCAGGAACTGGCGGATGCCCACGTCGCCGACCAGGTGCCGCACCGCCCGGCCCAGGAACAGCCGGTCGGCACGCGCGTACTCCCCGATGCCCGGATGCAGTCGGCGGATCTGGTCACCGGCCGCGCGGTCGACCTCGTAGTTGTCCTTGCCGCCGAGCCAGTAGTTCCAGATCCGCGCCGTGTGCGGCTGGCCGGTGTTGATGCGGGCGCGCAGCGACACCGCCACGTCATTGGTGGCTGCGGGGTTGTCGGTCACGTGCGTCAGCTCCTGGGTGCCTGGAGGAGGGATAGATCCTTCAATACGCAATCTAAGCCCATGACTTGATCTCCGTCGCCGCTCCATCGAATCCGGGGCCGGTCGTCGTCCCCGGCACCGGCTCGCCCCTCCGCCCCGTTCCCGCTCACCGCACGCCCCCCTTATCTTGTGCCGCATGACCAGCTTCCCGCACGACACCGCCGGAGAACCGAACCCGCTGCGCGCCCTCGACCTGGAGCGGCTGCGTCGTCGTACGAGCATGAAGTGGCGCACCTACCCCCAGGACGTGCTCCCGCTGTGGGTGGCCGAGATGGACGTCCCGCTCGCCCCGCCCGTGGTCCGGGCGCTCACCGACGCGCTCGCCCTCGGCGACACCGGGTATCCGGTCGGCACCGCCTACGCCGAGGCCCTGGCCGGCTTCGCCGCCCGGCGCTGGGGCTGGGACGGGATCGCCGTGGAGCGCACGGCGATCGTTCCCGATGTGATGCTCGGCGTGGTCGAGATGCTCGGGCTGGTCACCGGGCCGGGCGATCCGGTGATCGTCAACCCGCCGGTGTACCCGCCGTTCTTCATGTTCGCGACCCATATGGACCGGCGGGTGGTGGAGGTCCCGCTCGGCGCGGACCTGCGGCTCGACCTGGCCGCGCTGGAGGAGGCGTTCGCGCGGGCGACGGCGGGCGGCGGGCGTGCCGCGTACCTGTTGTGCAGCCCGCACAACCCCACCGGGACGGTCCACACCGCCGCCGAACTCGCGGCCGTCGCCGAACTCGCCGAACGCCACGGGGTACGGGTCGTCGCGGACGAGATCCACGCCCCGCTCGTCGCCCCCGGCGTCGCCTTCGTGCCCTACCTCAGCGTGCCCGGCGCCGACCGGGGCCTGTCCCTGATGTCGGCGTCCAAGGGCTGGAACCTTCCCGGCCTCAAGGCCGCCCTCGCCCTGGCCGGCCCCGGCGCCGCCGCCGAACTGGCCGGCATGCCCGAGGAGGTGGGCCACGGTGCCAGCCATCTGGGCATCATCGCCCACACCACCGCCCTGCGCGAGGCCACCGACTGGCTCGACGCCCTCCTCGCCGGGATCAGCGACAACCGGCGCCTGTTCGCCGACCTGCTGGCCGAGCACCTGCCGGATGTCCGCGTCCATCCCGCCGAGGCCACCTATCTGGCCTGGCTCGACTGCCGCGCGCTCGGCCTCGGTGACGACCCCGCCCAGGTCTTCCTGGACCGCGGCCGGATCGCCCTTACCGCCGGCCCGCCGTTCGGCACCGGCGGCGCGGGCCATGTCCGCCTCAACCTCGCGACCTCGCCCGAGATCCTCACAGAGGCGGTACGGCGGATGGCGGCCGCGGTGAAGTGACCCACCGGCGGCGCGTCCCCCGTCCGGCGCGGCCTAGACTCCCGCCATGGACGACGACGCGCTGGCGGCCCGACTCGGTGCCGGGAAGTACCTGCTGGTCACCAGCTACCGGGGGAACGGCACCCCGGTCGCCACCCCGGTGTGGGTGGTGCGCGACGGGGACGGGCTCGGCGTCTGGACGGCCGCCGACAGTCACAAGGTCAAGCGGATCCGGCGCCGCGCCGACGTTCTGGTCGGCCCCTGCGACCTGCGCGGCAATCCCACCGGTGACCAGGTGGCGGCCACCGCCGAGATCACCGACCCGGCCACCACCGCCCGCTACCGCGCCCTGATCGCCCGCAAGTACGGCCTCGTCGGCCGCCTCACCCTGCTGGGCAGCCGCCTGCGCCGCGGCCTGGACGGCACGGTCGGCATCCGGGTGACCTTCCGGGCCTGACCATCCGCCCCGCCGGGCAGCGCGCACGAAGGTGCATTCGACGCCCTGCCCGGCAGGTGACGGTTCCCTGTTACGGCCGGAGTCCGGCGGGTCCGTCCAGGACCGTGCCGGAGAAGGCCAGGCCGTCGGGCAGCGGCTCGCCGGTCATGTCGTCGAGCCGGCGGAAGGTCACCGACTCCGCGGGTTCCGCGACCTTGTCCTCGACGGTGGGCAGGGTGATGTCCGTGCTGGTCCGGCCCGGCGGGACGTCCACCCAGAGGTAGAGGCCGTTCACCTTGGACAGCGGACGCTCCGGGTCGGGGGACTGGCCGGTGGTGTCGCGCAGCCAGGCGGCCGAGACGTCCTTGGTGGAGAGTTCGGCGCCGGAGGCGGGCGGGACGACGCCGAAGACGGCGCCCATGTCCACGTCGACCGGCTCGGACAGGGAGAGCCGCCACCGCAGCGGTCGGCCCTCCGTGACCCGGTCGGCGAGCGGGGTCACCGTCATGGTGGGGGCGGGATCGTCGTCGTGCACGGTGAACCCGCCCTGGTAGGAGCCGACGACGGCGCCGTGCACCGCCTTGACCAGGACGTCGTACGACCGGTCCGGGCCGTAGCGGGTGTCGCCCTTCACCTCGACCGGCACGTCGATGTCACGGCCGCCCGGGTGCACGGTGACCAGCCGGTCCTTGGCCTGACCGGTGGCCGGGTCCAGGACGTAGACCCGGACCTGGCCGCTGCCGTGGCCCGACACCCGCACCGGGACGTGGTAGGTGCGCACGCCCGAGTCGCCCTCGTCGACCGTTTCACGGCCGAGGTCCACGCGGGGCAGGGCCGCCGCACGGGCCTCGGGCGTCCCCGGGCGCCAGCCCCAGGCGTCCATCAGCCAGGCCCGGCCGGACGGCGAACGCGAGGTCAGCTCCATGGACTTGACGGCCCCGAGGTCGAGGCCCGCGCGGGTGGCCGCCGTCAGCGGTACGCGGATCTCACGGGCCCAGTACGAGGCGGTCCGCTCGCTGCCGGGCAGTCCGTCGGCGCGGACCCGGCCCAGCGTGGCCCGGTGGCCGCTGGTGTCGGTGAGGGTTACATCCAGTCGCGTGCCACGGGAGTTGGGCGGCACGAACAGCCGCAGCGCCAGCTCGTTGGCGCCGGACAGCGACAGCGGCCGTCCGGGCGCCAGCCGGGTGCGGGCGCCCTCGTGCGTCCAGCGCAGCGCGATCGCGCGCCGGCCGGTCTCCCGGCCGGTGACCCACTGCGCGAAGTGCGGCGAGTACCCCTTGGCGTCCTCGCCCAGACAGGCCCTGGCCGGGTTCGGGTCGACGGCGTCGCACAGCCGGCCACCGGTCACCGACACCTTGCCGTCCGGCAGCAGCCCGCCGTCGCGGCGCGCCCCCACGGCGTGGCTGAGGGCCCGCGCCGGGTCGGCTGACGGCGCCCGCTTGCCGGAGCCGTCCAGCAGCGGCCGCACCCGGTCGTCCCCGGCCAGGAACAGCCGCGCGGCGGCCGCGATGTACGTGGCTCCGGCCCGGTGCTGCTGGTCGGCGGTGAGCCGGGTCGCGGCGTGCGTGCCGCACACCGGGTCGGGCCGGTCCGGATCGTCGTAGAAGTCGTCCTCGGAGGGCGCCGCGGAGGTGCCCGGGGTCCACTCGGAGTTGAAGAAGTTGTGGTCGGCGCCGACGACGTACACGGCACTGTGCAGTGCGGTGCCGGTGCTGACCGCGCGTGTCCCGTCGACGTACACCTCGCCCTGGAGATCGGAGACGTCGCCGTCGCAGCCGGGCAGGACCGTTACCGAGGGCACGTCGGGCACGGGGTTCTGGCCGAAGACGGTGGGGCCGATGAGCACCATGCCACGGATGGTCCAGTCCACCGGGCCGTGGTAGCCGTCCTGGTCGGCGGGCGGCGGGTAAAGGCTGTCCAGGGCCGCCCGGTTGACGCCCTCGCCGCCTCGGGAGTGCCCGACGAGGAGTACGCGGGACAGGTCGGCGCGGGGCGCGTCGCGGACGATCGCCGGTGCCGACGCGGGGTGCCTGGCCCACCGCGCCCACTGGCCCAGATGGAGCCGGACCAGGGAGGAGCGGGCCTGGGCGCCGCCGTCCTCGGCCGACTCGTCGTCCTGGCCGTTGATGCCGTTGGCCGCGATCGACACCGTCATATAGCCCTGCGAGGCCAGGAGCCGCTGGTCGCGCAGATAGCCGCGGTGGCTCGGTACCGGCTGGTGGCCGGGCTTGCACGGCCAGTCGCCGGATATCTCGTCGCCCCGGTAGCAGGTGTAGTGCCGGCCGTGCAGGAAGAGCGCGAGCGGCCGCTCGCCCCGGGCGCCGACGGGGGCGACGACCACCGCGCGCATCTCCACCGGTGCCTTGAAGCCGGGCAGCCGGACCGACTTCAGGCTGTACTCGCCGGTCCTGGTCCGGTACGTGCCCGGCTTGCCCGGGTCCACGCCGTTCGCGGGCAGCTTGGGCGGTGGCGTGACCGTCGGCGAGGAAGCCGCCCCGGTCGCCCGGACGTCCAACCGGTGTCCGCCGGACCAGACTTCGAGCGAGCGCAGCTCGGCCGGCCGCCGTCCGTCCAGCGGCAGCCGGAAGGTGCGACCGTCGGCGCTGGGCCGAGGCACCCCCAACAGCCGGTTGCCCGACCGGAACTCCACCCGCGCGTCACCCATCGGCACCGGCCGGCCTGCCTGCCACTCCAGCCGGGGCGCCGGGCCCCCGCCGGTCAGCCGCCAGCCCGGTGGCAGCGCCTCGCCGCCGACGGAGGCCGACGGCCCCGCGACCGACGGCGGTTGACTGCGGGCGGCGGCCACCCCTGGAGACGCTCCCGCCACCGCGCATAACGCGGCGGCGGTGACCCATATGCGTCGGGCACGGACCACTGTTCCTCCTCGAACCCAGACCTCGGGCGCCCCGGCCGTCCCGGGAGCCCCTCGTTCCCGGAGGACGGAACGCGGTGGCTGTGGGTTGCCTGTGAAAGAGCGGCGATGGATCACAGGTGCGACTCGGGCGGGAAGGAGGTACGGGCCGCCTGGGGGAGGGGGATCAGGGGACGTGCCGTCAGTTCCAGGCCCGGTACGGCTCGTCCAGCAGCTGGAAGACCGGCTCCCCGCGCACCGGGTCCTTGGCGGTGGACAGCCGGACCCGGTCGCCGCTGTGGACGCCGACCGGAGGACCCATCACCCGGCCCCGCACGACGAACCCCTCGGTCATCTCGATCAGCGACACATTGCGCGCCGCGGGGGTGTTGCGGTGCACGACGGTGGAGTGGCGGACGGTCCCGACGCCCTCGCTGCGCTCGGTGCGCAGCTCGCTGCCCCGGCACACCGGACACAGCAGCCGGTGGAACATCGCGGTGCCGCACCAGGTGCAGCGCTGGAAGAGGAGGGCGTCCTTGGGGGCCGCGGCGACGGGATCGAGAACACCCGCCGCGGAGCCGGCCACCACGGACGGGGCGCTCGCTGAGTGGTGGAACATCCTGGTCAACTCCCTGCGCTCGGCCGGAATCCCGCGTGCAGGTCCCGTTGCACGCGTGTGCCGGCGGCCCGGCCGCCGTGCACACCGTTAGACTAATGGCACTCAGTGTCACTCGTAAAGGCACTCGGTACCCCGAAAAAAGGGGAATCGCGGATCCGCGGCGCGGCCGTCAGGCGCGGTCCCGCACCGCCTCCAACTCCTGCACCACCCGCCACAGCGGGGCGTCGCGCCGGGTGACGAGGACCAGCACGTCGTCGGCCGGGGAGGCGGTCCGCTCGCCGTTCGGCGAGGTGACGCGCGCGACGGGCCGGGCCGGGCCGGCGTCC
This sequence comes from Streptomyces sp. NEAU-sy36, assembly GCF_013423905.1. Classification (NCBI taxonomy): domain Bacteria; kingdom Bacillati; phylum Actinomycetota; class Actinomycetes; order Kitasatosporales; family Streptomycetaceae; genus Streptomyces; species Streptomyces sp. NEAU-sy36. The sequence goes on along the minus strand of NZ_CP058977.1, from coordinate 4,725,873 downwards.
TGCGGGCGCGCGAACTCCCGCTGCACGCACCCCAGCGCGTGGTCCACCGCGGCGCCCGCGTCGCCCTGTCCGTCCGACCGCAGCCAGGAGCGCAGCGCGTTGTTGTGCGCGGCGACCACCGCGGCCGCGATCACATCGGCCCGCAGTGTCCCGTCCGGGCGCCCGGCGAACCGGTCGCGCAGATACCGGGCCAGCGCGCGCTCGTAGCGCCAGACCACCGACAGCTCGTACGCCCGCAGGCCCGGCACCTTCCGGGTGAGCCGGTAGCGCTGCACGGAGAAGGCCGGGTTCTCCGCGTACATCCGGAGCACCAGCCGGGCCGCGTCGCACGCCCGGCGCACCGGCTCGTGCTCCGGGCCGCTCGCGGCGAGGAAGGCGGTCATGTCGGCCAGGCAGCGCTCGTGGTCGGGGAAGACCACGTCCTCCTTGGAGGGGAAGTACCGGAAGAAGGAACGCCGGCCGACCCCGGCCAGGGCGACGATGTCGTCCACCGTGGTCTGCTCGTAGCCGCGTTCCAGGAAGAGCCGGAAGGCCGCCGCGACCAGGGCGTCCCGCATCGGCGGTTTGGCGGCGGGCGCCGTGCTGCTGGAGCTCATGGCGGGAACGTAGCATTCGGGCCGGAAATTCTGACACTCAGTGCAGCCACTGTGAAGGAACGAGGGAACTGAGTGCTGCACGCGCTGTGCGTTCGAACACCGGAGCGATCGAATTGATTGCATTCGATCGATACGGCAGTGGGCGTAGAGTGAGCGCTTCGGATCTTCGTCCAGGGGGAGCCCATGCGACCGCACGTCGACCAGCGCCATGAGCGGGTGCTCGAACTCGTCCGGGAGCGCGGCAGCCTCCGCGTGGCCGAACTGGCGGCCGAACTCGGCGTCTCCGCCGTCACCTTGCGGCGCGACGTCGAGACCCTGGCCGCCGGGGGCCGGCTGCGGCGGCTGCACGGCGCGGTGGTCTGGCCGGGCGATCACGCCGACGGCACCGCCCCGGCCACCCGTGACCGGCCGCCCGAGCGGGCCGAGGGCGCGGTGATCGGCATGATCGTGCCGACCACCGTCTCCCTCTTCACCGACATCGTCGCCGGCGCCCGCGAGGCCGTCGCGGCCCACGGTGGCCGCCTGGTGCTCGGGGTCTCCGGCTACGTCGACACCGAGGACTCGCTCCAGGCGGAACACCTGATCGCGGGCGGCGCCCAGGGGCTGCTGGTGGCGCCCGGCTGGTTCGGCGGCGTCCCCGCGGCCGGACGGGAGAAGTGGCTCACCGAGTGTGGAGTGCCCGTCGTCCTGGTCGAGCGCTCCGCCCCGCCCGGCAGCCCCGCGGCCGACCTGGACCGGGTGCGCACCGACCGCGCCCACGGCGCCGCCGTCGCCGTCGGCCACTTCGCCGACCTGGGCCACCGCCGGATCACCGCCGTTCTCCAGGAAGGCCCGCACGCCGCGCAGATCGGCGCCGGGTTCCAGGCCGCCGTCCGCGCCCGCGGCCTGGAGGCCCACCAGGGCGCCCCGACGGTGCGCGCGCACGGCGACTACGACACCAGCGTGGACTACCTGGTCGAGGCGGTCCGCGCCCACGGGATCACCGCCGCCCTGGTGCACAGCGACGAGGACGCCATCGTGCTCGTGCCCCGCCTCCAGGCGCACGGCGTGCGCGTGCCCGACGACCTCGCCCTCATCACCTACGACGACCAGGTCGCCGCGCTCGCCGACGTGCCGCTGACCGCCGTCGCCCCGCCCAGGCGCTCGGTCGGCGAACACGCCACCGGCATCCTGCTGCGCCGCATCGCCGAGCGCGCCGGCCGGCAGCTGCCGGGCCCGCGCCAACACCTCGACCTGCTGCCGGAGTTGCGCATCCGCACCTCCTGCGGCGCCCGGGGCGCGGCCGCCGACGCGTCCTGAGCGGCGGCACCGGACCGGTCCGTGCCCACGCGTCCGCGGGCGTGCAGGAGTCCAGCCAGTCGGTGATCTCGCCGGTGTGCTCGCCGAGACGGGGCGGCCGGCGGTCGTAACGGGCCGGGGTACCGGAGAGGTTGATCGGGTTGGCGACGAGGTCCAGGGCGTCGCCGTCGCCGTCGGCCACCGGCACCCGGGGCGACAGACCGAGCCGCTCGGCGAGCGCGAACGCCTGGCCGAGGTCGTTGACCGGGCCACAGGGGACACCGAGCGGAGTGAGGTGCCCGAACCACTCCTCCGCCGTGCGGGCCGCCAGCAACTCGCCGAGAATGCCGGCCAGTTCGTCCACATGGGTCACCCGGTCGGCGTTGCCGGCGAAGCGCGGGTCGGCGGCCAGCTCCGGCACGCCGAGGCCGCGGCAGAGCGCCGCGAACTGGCGGTCGTTGCCGACGGCGATCACCAGCGGCTGGTCCTTGGCCCGGAACACCTCGTACGGCGCAATGGACGGGTGCCGGTTGCCCAGGATGCCCGGCACCCGGTCGGCCAGGGTGTACCCGGCGGACTGGTTGACCAGGCTCGACAGCAGGGTGGAGAGCAGATCGACCTCGATGCGCTGCCCCTCGCCGGTCGTGTCCCGGTGCCGCAGCGCGGCCAGCACACCGACCGCCGCGTGCAGCCCGGTGAGCACGTCCACCAGCGCCACTCCGGTCTTCACCGGCTCCCCGGGCGCCGGCCCGGTGACGCTCATCAGTCCGCCCACGGCCTGGATCAGCAGGTCGTACCCGGGCAGCGCGGCCCCCGGCCCGGAGCCGAAGCCGGTGATCGAGCAGTAGACGATCCCGGGGTTCCCGGCCCGCACGTCCTCGTAGCCGAGCCCGTACTTCCCCAGCGTCCCCGGCCGGAAGTTCTCGAACAGCACATCGGCGCGGCGCGCCAGTTCACCGGCGCGACGCCGGTCGTCCGCGTCGCGCAGATCGAGCGCGACGGAGCGCTTGTTGCGGTTGACGGAGAGGAAGTAGGCGGCCTCGCCGTGCGCGTACGGAGGACCCCAGGCGCGGGTGTCGTCGCCGCCCTCCGGGTGCTCGACCTTGATGACGTCCGCGCCCAGGTCGGCCAGGAGCATGGTGGCGTACGGCGCGGCCAGCACGCGCCCGAAGTCGGCGACGAGGACGCCGCTCAGCGGCAGCGGGACGGAAGCGGTCACGATGTCCTCCTGTCGGAGCCACGCAGGTGCACGGTGGTGGTGCGGGACGAGAACTCGCGCGCGGCGCGGCCCTGTTCGCCCGGACCGTACGCGCTCCGACGGCCGCACGCCCTGGTCTCCCGGGTGCGGCGGCCGACCGAGGCCGACATTGTGCGGGCCGCCGGCCCCCGGGCGCACTGGACGCGATGGCGCCCCGGTGGGGGGCCGGACACTCCGATCCGTCCATGGCGCGGAGCCCCGAGCGGTGCTAGGTTCCGGGCTCCGCGCGCCCCGGAGGTCTCCGGCAGGGTGTCGCCAAAGCGCCAAAGCGCCAAAGCGCCAAAGCGCCAAAGCGCCACGTCGCCGGGTCGCCGGGTCGCCGGGTCATCAGGGAACGAGGGCGCCAGGACGGAAGGCGCGAAGGCGTCAAGGCGCCAGGGAGAGCGCCGTCGTCGCACCACCCTCCCGGCCGGCACGGGAGTGCCGAGCCCCGACCGGTGGAAGCCGATCATGCGGGCGTAACCTTTCTGCGCCTACCGGCACCCGTACCCGACCACGCCCGAGGAGACCCGTATGCCCGACGCCCGCCCCCGCCTTCTCTACGTCACCGACCTGGCGTACCAGGCCCGCGGGCGCCGCTACTGCGACGAGGACATCCTGCTCACCTCCCGGCTGCGCGCCCACTTCGACCTGGCCCTGTGCCATCCGCTGGACGCGGTGGCGCTGATGGACGGATACGACGCGGTCGTGGTGCGCAACAGCGGGCCCGTGCTCGGCTACCAGCAGGCGTACGACGCCTTCCGCGCGCGGGCGCTGGAGCGCGGGACCCCGGTGTACAACCCGCTCACCGGCAAGGCGGACATGGCCGGCAAGCGGTATCTGCTCGACCTGACCGACGCCGGGTACCCCGTGATCCCGACCGTCGGCCGGGCCGCGGACCTGGACCGGCTGCCGGCCGTCGACCGCTACGTCTGCAAGCCCCGGACCGGCGCGGACTCCCTCGGCCTGCGGATCGTCCCCGCCGGCCGGGTCGCCGCCTTCGCCGGGGACGACATGCTGATACAGCCCTACGTCGACTTCGACCACGAGATCTCCTTCTACTTCGTGGACGACGACTTCCAGTACGCCCTGTACGCCCCCGACCCGCGCCGCCGCTGGGAGCTGAAGCCGTACGCGGCGACCGCCGCGGACCTGGAGTTCGCCCGGCGCTTCGTCGACTGGAACGACCTCGGCCACGGCATCCAGCGCGTCGACGCCTGCCGCGCCCCGGACGGCGCCCTGCTGCTGGTCGAGCTGGAGGACCTGAACCCCTATCTGTCGCTGGACGCGCTGCCGGAGGGGGACAGGGACGCCTTCGTCGGCGCGGTCACGGCGTCCCTCAGCCGGTTCGTCCGGGGAGCGGTCGGCCCAGCCTGACGGTGATCCGCTGGCTCACGCCTGCCGTGCCCCTGAGGTCGCCGAAGGTGAGCGTGAGGGAGCGGCGTCGTGCCGCCGGGGAAGACGATCAACAGGGAAGACCGAGATGATCGTCTGATCGTTTTATGTACGGAAGACGGCCCACGCGGGCGGCCGGGGCGGTCGGCGGAGGGGGCGGCGGATCGGTGGGCCGATCGAAGCCGGGCGATTGGGGGACGGCGCGCGGGGAACCTTCCTGCGCGGGAACATCGGTGTACGGGGACCGACCGGCGGTGGACGGAGCGGAGCGGCATGACGCGGGCAGACGTTTTCCTTGGGCGGCTCGACCCCGACATGTGCGTGGTCACGGCCGCGGCCGGCGGCGAGCGGGCGGGCTGCCTGGTCGGCTTCGCCGCGCAGTGCTCCATCCAGCCGCCCCGGCTCGCCGTGTGGCTGTCCAAGGCCAATCGCACCTACCGCGTCGCCCGCGCGGCACAGTGCCTCGCCGTCCACCTGCTCACCCGCGACCAGCGCGCCCTCGCGGAGCTCTTCGGCGGCCGCACGGGCGATGACACCGACAAGTTCGCCGGGCTGGACCTGGTGCGGGTGCCCGGCGGCGCCGTGGTCCTCGCGGACGCGGCGGCCTGGTGCGTCGGCACCATCCTGCACCGCGTCGACGGCGGTGACCACGTCGGCTTCGTCCTCGACCCCCTGGAGTGGGGAGAGGGGCGCTCGGGCCCGCTGCTGCGGCTGTCCGACGCGATCGGCATCGAGGCAGGCCACCCCGCGGACTGACCCCGCCCCGACGGCACCGCGGAACTCACGGTTTGTGGGTTGCCCAGAGCAGCTCCGCCGGCCAGCGGCGCGCCCAGTCGGGTGGATCGGTCTCGTTGTAGCCGTTGGGTGTTCCGGGTGCGGGCCGCGGCTCGATGAGGTCGTCGATGACGAGACCCGCACCGCGCAGGACCCTGACCCAGTCGCCGTAGGTGAGCTGATAGCTGGTCGCGCCGTCGTCCTCGGCGATGGTGTCCAGCCCGAAGTAGTCCTGCGTGAGGGTCGTGGTCACGCGGCCGGCGGCCTCGTCGTAGCAGGCTTCGAACCAGGGACTGGCGACGTTGAACACCAGGCGCCCGCCTCGGCGCAGGACGCGTGCGGCCTGTGGGACGGCCAGGTGCGGGGACGCCCAGCTGAGCCCGCCGAAGTCGCAGAACACCAGGTCGAAGCTGTCGGCGGCGAAGGGGAGTTGTTCGGCGGCGCCTTGCACCAGCGGGTAGCGGGCCGCTCCCATCGCGGCGGCGGCCGCGGCGAGTTGGGCCTCGGACAGGTCGAACCCCACCACGGCGGCGCCCTCGGCGGCGAGCGCCCTGGACCACTGTCCGGCACCGCAGCCGAGTTCGAGGACGCGCTTGCCGGTGACGTCGCCCAGGGCGTGCAGCTGCGCGTCGGGGATGGAGTACATGCCCCACAGCCGGGGTGTGGCGCCGATGCGCGGGTCGTGCTCGTGCTGGTAGGTGCCGCTGATCCGGTTCCAGAACCGCCGGTTGGCGGGGATGCTGTCCACGCGCCGACTCCAGCACCGTCTGCCGGGGGCGGTCAACCCGATAAGGGCACTGGCGGGTCCTCGCTCCGGTCCGGTCCTGCCTCGGCCCGTGATCCGCGGGGCCGGCACTCGTGCCTCTCGTTCGGCTCGGGCCGGGCCTGTCCGAACGAAAGACCCTAGGGCCTCTCGTCTGGATCATGCCGGGCTCGCGGGGTCTGGCACGCACATCTGCGGCGTTGTCGTCGGTCGCCAACGCTCCGCGTTGACTCCCTCCTCCGCCTTGCATCTGCACGCACCAGACCCCGCTCCCTGATCCGGCATGATCCAAACGAAAGACCCTAGCCGTTCGGGGCCTCCCAGCTTCCCGTGTCCGCCGCGTCGACCGGCTCCTCGGTGCGGTCGTCGGCGCGCGCGGGCATCCGGATGTCCAGCACGCACACGTCGTCGCGCCGCTCGTCCGCGACCATGGCGGCGAGCAGCGCGTCCAGGGAGTCCCCGCCGCCGTCGCCCTGGGCCCGCGCCGCCTCGGCCAGCCGGGCCAGCCCCACGTCCAGGCCCTCGCCGGGTCGCTCGATGAGGCCGTCGGTGTACAGCAGCAGCCGGTCCCCGGGGGCGAGGCGCAGCTGCGCCGAATCGTACGAGGGACGGGCGCTGGCGCCGAGCAGCATGCCGACGGGGCGGTCGAGGTAGCGCACCTCGCCGTCGCGCACCAGCAGCGGCGGCGGGTGCCCGGCCTGCGCCCAGGTCAGCAGCTGCTGGTCGGGCTCGTAGCGGGCCATGATCATGGTGGCGGTGCGCCGGCCGTCCCGGGAGTGCAGCAGCAGCTGGTTGAGCCGGGCCAGGGCGACGGTGAGGGAGGTGCCGGTGCTGACCATCCCCTTGGCGGTGAACCGAAGCTGGGCCATGGTGGCCACCGCGTCGATGCCGTGGCCCGCGACGTCGCCGACCACGAACAGCGCGTCCATGTCCTGCAGTTCGATGGCGCTGAACCAGTCGCCGCCGACGTGGATGCCGGCCTGTGCGGGCAGATAGGCGACCTCGACGCGCAGCCCGGCCAGCCGCACCGGCTTGCTGGGCAGCGGCAGCAGGGCGTGCTGGAGCCGGGCGGCCAGCGCCCGTTCGGCCTGGAGCACCCCGCGCTGGAGCAGCATCGTGCGCTCGCTCTTGACGAGGGCGAGTTCCGCGCTGCGCTGTGCGGTGAGGTCCTGGACGAAGCCGTGCACCTCGGCCGGGGTGCCGTCCGGCTCGGTGACGGCCTCGGCCACCAGCCGCAGATGCCGTACCCCCTCGGGCGCCTCGACCCGGAACGGAGCGTCGAAGGCCCGGCCGCGGCGGACCAGGCCGGTGATCGCGGCGGTCAGCTGGTCCGCGTCCTGGGGCAGGGCCAGTCCGGGCAGCTCCGCCAGTTCCAGCGGCCCGCGCGCGGGGTCGCGGCCCAGGACGGCGTAGGCCTGCGCGGACCAGGAGATCTCCCCGGTGACCAGGTTCCAGTTCGCCCAGCCGAGGTTGCCGAGCCGCTGCACGTCGGCCAGCCGCTGCTCCTGCCGCTCCGTCGGGTCGTACCGCAGCCAGGACACCAGCAGCCCCTCGCCCAGCGGGGCGGCCCGCACCGAGTAGGTGGCGGTCACGGCCACCCCGCCGGACACGTCCTGGTAGGCGAACGGCTCGCCCTCGAACGGCACCCCCGTCTCCAGGGCCGTCAGATAGCCCCGCCACAGCGGTTCGCCCGCGACGGACGGGTAGCTCTCCAGGATGCGCCGGCCGACCATGTCGCGTCCGGTGCGGCCGAACACGTCGACGGTCCGCGGCGCGGCGGCGTCGATGCGGTAGTCCTCCACCTCGCCCGCGGGGCCGCGCAGCGGGGTGAGCAGGACCGCGGCACCCGGCAGCGCCTCGAAGACCGCCTGCACGGCCGCGGTGAGACCGAGTTCGCCGGGGGCCTCCCGCGGGGCGTCCAGGGCGCGGAGGCGGCCGGCGCACAACCGGGCGGTGGCGCGCAGCAGTTCGCGCTCGCGCGGCTCGAACGGCTGGTCGTGCCGACGCAGCACCCCGAGGGCGACCCGGCCGGCACCCCCGGCCGGCACCGGCAGCCAGGCCCGGGTCGGCCACCGCTCGGGCGGGCTGCCGCTGAGCAGGTACCGGCCGCGGTCGGCGGGCAGGTCCTCCAGCCAGAGGGGCTCGCCCGTCGCCAGCACCTCGAAGGCGGGCACCCCGGTCAGCGGGGGCACATGCCGCCACTGGGCGGCGAACCGGGGGTCGGCGCCCGCGTGCCCGATCAGTTCGATCCCGCCCTCGGCCTGCCGCTCGTAGAGGAGTACGGCGTCGGCCCGCACCTCGGCCGCCAGCTGGTCCAGGAGGCGCCCGGCCAGTTCCTGCGGGGAACCGACGCGCACCAGGTCCCGGCCCATCCTGCTCAGCGCCTCGGCGAGGTCCGGGGCACCGGCGGGCGGGGTCTCGCGAGGGGGCGGGGACGCGGCCGGGGGGTCCGCCTCCTCCTTGGACGGCGGGAGCGAGCCCAGGGCGAGCCAGCACTCCTCGACGAGGGTGCGCCCGCTGTCCCGGGCACGGCGCCGCAGCTCGTCGTGGGCGGCGTCCGGGGTACAGCCGGTGAGCGCCATCAGGGCGCCCTTGGCCCGTTCCAGCACCGCCGCCGTCGCGGCGCGGTCCCGCAGCCGCTCCAGCTCCGCGCGCTGCCGGGCCACGACCCTGGCCAGCGCGGCGCTGTCGGCGCCGGTGCCGGGGTCGCCCATCGGGGGAACGGACTCGCTCGTCACGCGACGAGCATCGCACATTCGGCCCCCTTCGATCACCGGTGTGGAGGAGCGGAGCGGCGGGGAGGCCCCCGCCCGTGCGTCAGGCCGGGTGGCCGCCGCGGCGCGCCAGGGCCTCGGTGACCGCGCGGACGCTGCGGGCGATGTGCTGGAGCTGGAGCACTTCGGCCGCGTACAGCTTGATCGTGTGCTCGATGACCGACTCGGGCAGCCCGAGCACCGGGAGTTCGGCCCGCGCCGTCTGGAGGGCGGTGCGGGCCACCCGGATCTCCTGCTGCACCTGGAGCTGCGCGTGCCGGGCGAGGAGCACCGGGTGGCGGATCAGGGCCGGATAGCTCGCGTAGCGCGCGGGGACCAGCTCGCGCAGCCACCTGGCGGCCGAGCGCTCCCAGTCGTACGAACCCGGGGTCTTGACCTGGCAGGGCCAGTCGGGGCTGATGCGCGTGCTGGTGAGGGTCATGGTCACTTCCGGTCTGCGCGTCGTGAGGGTGGTCCGACGAGGGCGGGCGGCCCCGGTCCAGGGGATGACCGGGGCCGCCCCGGGTGCGGCGCAGGGACGCCGCACCACCGGACATCCCGCCGCCGGCCTGGGTAGGTGGCGGCCGGCCCCGGGGTGTCCGCGCGGGTGCCCCGGGCGAGTATTTATATATACCGATCACTTTGCAAGACGTATGAAAACATTCATGCGCGATATGGGGTGAAAGATCCCGCTGCGGGTGGGGGGTGACCGCAAGATCTTCACGGATGAGGCCCACCGTTGAAGAGAGAACGGCGGCGTGGCGGCGGGGGAGCGGCGGACTCAGTCCCTGACGAAGAACTGGTGCTGCTCGGAGATCTGCTCGTACTTCTCCAGCCGGGCCTGAGTGCGCTCCGGGTCGGCGTCGGTCATGGCCTGCAGCAGCGCGGCGGCCATCACCCCCGGCGCGGCGTAGGAGTCGAACACCAGCCGGGAGCCGGTGCCGGTGGCGAAGGTGACGTCGGCCTCGTCGGCCAGCGGTCCGAGCGCGAGATCGGTGATCAGGGCAACCTTCAGACCGGCGTCGTGCGCCACCCGGACGGCCTGGAGGGTCTCGTGCGAGTGCCGGGGCATCGCGAACGCCAGCACCCAGCTGCCGCCGGCCTCACGGGACTGGAGCAGCGCGTCGTAGGCCACGCTGCCGCCCCGGGTGACCAGCCGTACATCGGGGTGGATACGGCGCGCCGCGTACCCGAAGTACTCGGCCAGCGACTCCGAGATGCGCAGGCCCAGCACGGTCAGCGGGGTGGAGCGGGACAGCTCCCGGCCGACGTGGATCACCCGGTCCGGGTCCGCGAAGTCGCGCCGCAGGTTCTCCAGGTTCCGGATCTCGGCGTCCACGGCGGCCTGGAGCTCGTTGGCTCGGTTCGGGTCGCCGGGGCCGCCGGCCAGGGTCTGCAGCGCGATCGACTGCAACCGCTCGCGCAGCGCGGGATAGCCGCTGAAGCCGACCGCACCGGCGAACCGGGTGACGGACGGCTGGCTGACCCCCACCCGGTCCGCCAGCTCGGTGATGGACAGGAACGCGGCCTCGGTGATGTGCTCGATCAGGTACTGGGCGATCCGGCGCTGGCCGGGGGACAGCCGGGGACCGTCGAACAGCTCCCTGAGCCGGGAGGTAGGGGCGGCCTCGGCCTGCGGTGCGGTCTTGCCAGAAGTGATCGCCGACGCCTGTGCGCGGGCCTGCTGCGGCGAGGGCACCGGTCCGTCTCCTTTGTCTGCCACGAGCACTCAACATAGCTCACCCAAGGCCGTGACCAGCGGGTTGACCAGCGGCCTCAGCCCGGCGACGACGACGGCGGCGGCAGGACGTCCGCCGGGACCAGCAGGTCCGCCCGGCCGCGGGTCGTCGCCACCAGATCGGCGTTGCGCTGGTCCGTGCTCAGCACCCAGGCGAGCGCCGCCGCGTGGTCCTTGCCGAACCGCTCGTGCCGGGCGACCAGTCGGCTGACCCGCTCCTGTTCGGGCAGCTCGCAGAACCACACCTCGTCCAGGCACGGCCGCACCCGCGCCCACGAACCCTCCTCCAGCAGAAGGTAGTTGCCCTCGGTCACCACCAGCCGGGCGCTCGGCGGCACCGGGATCGCCCCCGCCAGCGGCTGCTCCAGGACCCGCTCGAACCCGGGCGCGTACACCACCTCGTCGCCGTCCTCGCGCAGCCGGCGCAGCAGCGCCGCGTACCCGGCCGCGTCGAAGGTGTCCGGGGCGCCCTTGCGGTCCCGGCGGCCCAGCCGGTCGAGTTCGGCGTCCGCCAGGTGGAAGCCGTCCATGGGGACGTGGGCGACCCACGGGGGGCCGCCGGCGTTCAGGGCGCGCACCAGCCCCTCGGCCAGCGTGGACTTGCCCGCTCCCGGGCCGCCCGCGATGCCGAGCACGGCGCGCCGGCCCGCCCGGGGGAGTGCGCGGGCGCGTGCGAGGAGGTCGTCGAAGGTCGGTGGCACGACAGCAGAGTCTGTCACTTCGGGCCGCGGGAACATGTGGCGTGCGCCACTCACTGGACCGCCGCTCACGGGGAACAGTGCTCGGTATGACTCAGCTCGGTCTGCCCGACGACATCCAGGCCTGTCTCTTCGATCTCGACGGGGTCGTCACCAAGACGGCCGTCGTGCACGCGGCCGCGTGGAAGGAGACGTTCGACGCGTTCCTGCGCTCCCAGGGGGGCGAGCAGGCACGGCCGTTCGACGCGGTCGCCGACTACGACGAGTACGTCGACGGCCGGCCGCGCGCCGACGGGGTGCGCGCCTTCCTGGACTCCCGCGGCATCCGGCTGCCGGAAGGCACCCCGGACGACCCGCCGGACGCCCTGACCGTGCACGGCCTCGGAAACCGCAAGAACGAGCTGCTCCTCGCAAAGATCCGGACCGGCGGCGTCGAGGCGTACGAGGACACCCTGCGCTACCTGGCGGCGGTCCGCACCGAGGGGCTGCGCACCGCGATCGTCTCCTCCAGCGCCAACTGCCGTGACGTACTGCGGTCGGTGGGCGCCGAGCACTACTTCGACGTACGGATCGACGGCGTGGTGGCCGCCGAGCGGAACCTGCCGGGCAAACCGCACCCCGACACCTTCCTCGCCGCCGCCCGCGACCTCGGCGTCGAACCGTCCCGGGCGGCCGTGTTCGAGGACGCGCTGGCCGGCATGGACGCGGGCCGCGCGGGCGGCTTCGGATACGTCGTCGGCGTCGACCGGGTCGGCCAGCGCGACGCGCTCTACGCGCACGGCGCGAGCGTCGTCGTCGAGGACCTCGCCGAACTGGGGGACGAGCGGTGATCACGCAGGGTTCGTACGCCGTCGAGCCGTGGGCCGTCCGGGAGACCGCGCTCGACCTCGACGTGCTCGCGCAGAGCGAGTCCGTCTTCGCGCTCTCCAACGGCCACGTCGGCTGGCGCGGCAACCTCGACGAGGGGGAACCGCACGGCCTGCCCGGCACCTACCTCAACGGCGTCCACGAGGTGCACCCGCTGCCGTACGCGGAGGCCGGGTACGGCTATCCGGAGTCGGGGCAGACCGTCATCAACGTCACCAACGGCAAGATCCTGCGGCTGCTGGTCGACGACGAGCCGTTCGACCTGCGCTACGGCCGGCTCGTCGCCCACGAGCGGGTGCTGGACCTGCGCCGCGGAGTGCTGGAGCGGACCTGCGAGTGGACCTCGCCGGCCGGCTCCACGGTCCGGGTCCGCTCGACCCGGCTGGTCTCGCTCACCCAGCGCGCGGTGGCCGCCGTCGCCTACGAGGTGGAGGCCGTCGACTGCCGTACCCGGGTGGTGATCCAGTCCGAACTGGTCGCCAACGAGAGCCTGCCCGGCGGCGACGGCGACCCGCGCGCCGCGATGGCGCTCCAGTCGCCCCTGGAACAGGAGGACCACCTCGCCGCGGGCGAGCGGCTGCGCCTGGTGCACCGCACCCGGCGCAGCGGCCTGCGGGTCGCGGTGGCCGCCGACCACTTGGTCAGCGGGCCCGAACGCACCACCACCCGCAGCGAGAGCGGCACCGACCTGGCCCGGCTGACCGTGACCTCGGTGCTGGAGCCCGGGCAGACGCTGCGGGTCGAGAAGCTGGTCGCCCACGGCTGGTCGGCCACCCGCTCGCTGCCCGCCATGGCCGACCAGGTCGACGCCGCGCTCGCGGCCGCCGCCCACGACGGCTGGCCCGGCCTGCTCGCCGACCAGCGGGCCTGCCTGGACGACTTCTGGGCGCGCGCCGACGTCGAGGTGACCGGGGACGAGGAGATCCAGCAGGCCGTACGGTTCGCCCTGTTCCACGTCCTCCAGGCGGGGGCCCGCGCCGAGCGGCGCGCCATCCCCGCGAAGGGGCTGACGGGCTCCGGCTACGACGGGCACGCCTTCTGGGACACCGAGATGTTCGTGCTGCCCCTGCTCACCCACACCGCGCCCGCCGCCGTCGCCGAGGCGCTGCGCTGGCGGTACGGCACCCTGGACGAGGCCCGCGAGCGCGCGGCGCAACTGGGGCTGGCCGGGGCCGCGTTCCCCTGGCGGACCATCGCGGGACCGGAGGGCTCGGCGTACTGGCCCGCCGGCACCGCCGCCTTCCATGTGAACGCCGACATCGCCGACGCCGTCGTCCGCTACGTCGAGGCCACCGGCGACACCGACTTCGAACGCGAGGCCGGGGTCGAACTCCTCGTGGAGACCGCCCGGCTGTGGCGCTCGCTCGGCCACCACGACGTGCACGGCGTCTTCCACCTCGACGGCGTCACCGGCCCCGACGAGTACAGCGCGGTCGCCGACGACAACACCTACACCAACCTGATGGCCCGGCAGAACCTGCTGGCCGCCGTCGACGCCGTCGAACGCCACCCGCGCGAGGCCGCCCGGCTCGGGGTGGACGAGGAGGAGAGCGCGGCCTGGCGGGACGCGGCCGCGGCGATGCACGTCCCCTACAACGCCGAACTCGGCGTCCACGAACAGCATGCCGGGTTCACCCGCTACCAGCGCTGGGACTTCGACGCCACCCGCGCCGACCAGTACCCGCTGCTGCTGCACTTCCCCTACTTCGACCTCTACCGCAAGCAGGTCGTCAAACAGGCCGACCTGGTGCTGGCCCTGTACACCTGCGACGGGTACTTCGCCGAACGCTGCGACGAGGAGCAGATCGCCCGCGACTTCGCCTACTACGAGCCGCTGACCGTGCGCGACTCCTCCCTGTCCGCCTGCTGCCAGGCCGTCGTCGCCGCCCGCACGGGCCACCTCGACCTCGCCTACGCCTACACGGCCGAGGCGGCCCTGATGGACCTGCACGACCTGGAGCACAACACCCGCGACGGGCTGCACATCGCCTCGCTCGCCGGCACCTGGATGGCCCTGGTGGCGGGCTTCGGCGGCATGCGCCGCGACGGCGAACGGCTGCGGTTCGCGCCCCGGCTGCCCGAACGCCTGGCCCGGCTCGCCTTCCACGTGCAGTTCCGCGGACGCCGGCTGCGGGTGGAGATCGACGCCGACAAGACCACCTACGCCCTCCTCGACGGGCCGCCCCTGACCCTCCACCACCACGGCGAGCCGCTCACCGTGACCACGAGCGAGCCCGCGGTCCGGGCCGTCCCCCCGGCCGTCCGCCGCCCCGCGCCCCAGCAGCCGCGACACCGGGCGCCGCACGGGGAGTGAGGGAACGGGCGGTGTCACCCGGGCCGCTGATCGGCCGGGGCGACACCGCTCAGCCGGGGTCGCCCCCGCCCTGCGCGAGCAGCTCGCGCAGGGCCCGCTCCTCCTCGTGGCTCAGACCGGTCACGAACTGCTGGAGGGCGGCGATCGGGTCGGGGCCCCGGTCCAGGGCCCGGCGCATGGCCTCGGCGGTCAGCTCGGCCGCGTTCTTCGACGGGCGGTACGCGCCGCGCCGCCCGTCCGCGTCCCGCAGCACCAGCCCCTTGTCGTACAGCCGTTTGAGGATGGTGTGCACGGTGTTGTACGCCAGACCGCCGATCTCGGTCTGGATCTCCGCCGGCGTGAGCGGCCGATCGGTGGCCCACAGGGCGGCCAGCACCTCACTCTCCAGCTCACCGGCGCTGCGCCGTTCCGCCCTAGCCATGCCCCAACCTTACAGCGCGTAGGGGCCGGGTCCGCGGGCCGTGCCCGCCTGCCCACCAACCGGGCGGAAGTGGGCGGGTCGCCCCCGATCCGCGGCGGCTCCGTGATGTGGTGGTCCCCTCCGGTTCTGCCCGCACGGGGCGAAGGGGTGAGGATGACCGGCAGCACGGATGCCGCACTCGCCGGGACGCGGGCCGAGCGCTCCCGGCACCTGACCGGGCGCGGTCCCGGCGTGCGGGCCGCCGTCCCGCTCGCGGCCGTCGCCGCGGCCTTCACCCTGGCCCAACTGCTCCTGGTACGACCCGGCATGGGACTCGGCTGGGACGAGACGGTGTACGTCAGCCAGATCAGCGCGCACGCCCCCGCCGCCTACTTCAGCGCGCCCCGGGCCCGCGGCATCTCCCTGCTCGTCGCACCCGTCACCGCGTGGTCGTCCTCGACGGTCCTGCTGCGCTGCTACCTCGCCGTCCTGTCCGGCCTCGCCCTGTACCTGGCACTGCGCGCCTGGCGCGGACTCTTCCCGGTCCGCGTCCTCGCCCTCGCGGGCGCGCTCTTCGCCTCCCTGTGGATCACCCTCTTCTACGGCCCCCAGGCCATGCCCAACTACTGGGTGGCGATCGGGGCGTTGACGGCGACCGGGCTCTTCCTGCGCGTCGGCGAGCCGCCCGCGAGAACGCCGCCCGCGGGCGCGCCGTCCACGGGCCGCGACCGGGCCGCGCTCCTGGGCCTCGCCGCCGGCACCGCGCTGATGGGCTGGATGCGTCCCGTGGACGCGGTCTGGACCGTACTGCCCCTGCTCGCCGTCGCGCTGGTGCGCCGCTCCTGGAAGCGGTCGGCCGCGCTGCTCGCGGGGCTCGCCGCCGGGGTGGCCGAGTGGGTGATCGAGGCGTACGTCAGCTATGGCGGCCTCTTCCAGCGGCTGCACGAGGGCTCGGCGATCCAGGGCGGGCTCGGCTGGCACGTCGCCGTGACCGACCAACTGCGCAGCCTCGGCGGACGCTCCCTGTGCCGGCCGTGCACGGGCGCCCTGCCCAGCCCGCTCGTCACCGCT
This sequence comes from Streptomyces sp. NEAU-sy36, assembly GCF_013423905.1. Lineage (NCBI taxonomy): Bacteria > Bacillati > Actinomycetota > Actinomycetes > Kitasatosporales > Streptomycetaceae > Streptomyces > Streptomyces sp. NEAU-sy36. The sequence continues at coordinate 4,709,989 of NZ_CP058977.1, read as the reverse complement.
TGGTGGTTCGCGCTGCCCCTGCTCGCGCTGCTCGCCCTGGTCCTCGCGGTCCGCGCCCGGCGCCCGGCGGCCACCGCGCTGCCGCTCGCCTGCGCGGCGTCGGCCGCCTTCCCCTACCTCTTCCTCATCGGCTACGCGGCCCCCCGCTTCCTGCTGCCCGCCTACGCCCTGCTGGCGGTCCCGGTCGCCGCCGCGCTGCCGTGGCTCGCGACCGCTCCGCGCGGGCCCTGGCGCCCGGTCGTCCGCACCCTGCTCTGCCTGGGCCTCGCGCTGCACCTCGGCGCCCAACTGAGCGTGCTCATCCACACGGTGCGCGGCACCACCGCCGCCCACCGCGTCTGGTCGCGCACCGCCGCCACCCTGCACCGGGTCGGGGTCCGCGCCCCCTGCCTGGTCACCGGCGACGAGGCACTGCCGGTCGCCTTCTACGCCGGCTGCGCCTCGGCCGCGACCAGCGGACCCAACGCCAACTCGACCACCGACGCCATCGCCCGTACCGCCCGGCGCATCCCGGCGGCCACGCTGGTTCCCGAAGGCGCCCGGCCGCCCGCCTACGCCCGCGACTGGGCCTGGGTCCCGGCCGAGGGGCGGCGGCTGTACTACACGCTGCCGGGCAGCGGTGTGTGACGGCGTCGCCCCGCGGGGTTTCCGGTGCGTCCGGCGAGGTAGGACACGGAGGAGACCGCGTGCCGACGGAGGGGAAGCAGATGACGGGGAACGACACCGCGGGGCTGCCGGACGAGGCGTTCTTCACGCCGGGGGGTTCGTCCTTCACCGAGTTCCTGGCCGCGCACCGGCCGGGCCTGCTGCCCACCGTGTCCCCGCTGCCCGCCGGGACGAGCGCGGCCCCCGGCCGGTTCCCGCACGGCACCACGGTGCTCGCCCTGACGTACGCCGGCGGCGTGCTGATCGCCGGGGACCGCCGGGCCACCATGGGCAACCTGATCGCCCAGCGCGATCTGGAGAAGGTCCACCCCGCCGACGAGCACACCGCCGTCGCCTTCGCCGGCACCGTCGGACTCGCCCTCGACATGGTGCGGCTCTACCAGGTCGAGCTGACCCACTTCGAGAAGATCGAGGGCACGCCGATGACCCTCGCCGCGAAGGCCACGCGTCTCGCGGCCATGATCCGGCAGAACCTCGCCCAGGCCATGCAGGGCCTCGTCGTCGTCCCCCTGCTCGCGGGCTACGACCTGACCGCGCCGGCGGGGGAGGGCGGCCGCATCTTCGCCTACGACGCGGTCGGCGGCCTGTACGAGAAGCGCGGCTTCCACGCGGAGGGCTCCGGATCCCCGTACGCCCGCGGCGCGTTGAAGAAGCTCTACCGGCCGGGCCTGCCGCGCCGCGAGGCCGCGCTCGCCGCGCTGCACGCGCTGTACGACGCCGCCGACGACGACTCGGCCACCGGCGGCCCCGACCTCAACCGCCGTATCTTCCCGATCATCTCGTTCATCACGGAGGACGGCTTCGAGCGGCTGCCGCAGTCGCAGACCGAGGAGCTGAGCCGGGAGATGGTGCGGCAGCGCGCGGGCCGCCCGGACGGGCCGCACGTCGAACCGTAGCTCCCGCGGGGTGACATTCGAACGGCAACGAACAAGCCCCGAACACTTCCTGCTCCGGGCAATGAACGCGCGTAGCCCCGGCGTCTAGATTGCCGTACGGCGGATGAGGCACGGGGGTACGCACGGGCTCGGGGGAGGGCCGCACGCCACCGTCTCCTGGCGACGACAGGGCGACGGCGGCGTGGGCCGAGCCGGCGCCTCGTCCGCCGACACGATGTCCGAGTGCGCACTCCGCCCGCACTTCCAGGCCAGCAAGGAGCGTTCCCGTATGAGACTGACCCGCGCCGCCCTGACCGTCGCGGCCACCGCACTGACCCCGGCACTCCTGCTCAGTGCTCCGGCCTTCGCCGAAGGCACGTCCACCACCACGGCCGTGGCGACGCCCGCGACGGCGGCCACCGACACCCCGGTCGGCGACATGTCGGACGACGACCTCCGGGTCGCCGTCCTGCGCATCCTGGGCACCGCGCAGCAGAACAATCAGAAGGCGGTCGTCCGGGCGGCCACGGCGGCGTTGGACGATGGTTCCCCGGAGGCCCTGCGGGCTTTCCTGGAGACGGGTTACCGGCAGGCCCAGGCGGAGGACGACAGTGTGGCCGTCTTCCGCATCCTGGGTATCGCGCAGCAGAACAATCAGAAGGCGGTCGTCCGGGCGGCCACGGCGGCGTTGGACGATGGTTCCCCGGAGGCCCTGCGGGCTTTCCTGGAGACCGGCTACCGGACGGCTCAGGCCGAGGACGACAGGGTGGCGATCTCCCGCATCCTCGCCGACCCGGCCACCAGCCCGGCCCTCCGCGCGGCGGCGGAGAAGGCCCTGGACGACGGCACGCCGGAGGCGCTGCGCTACTTCCTGGAGCACGGGCGCTACGAGGTGGACGCCTAACTGATCGGTACGCCCGCGCTCCGGCGGTCCGATCAGCCCACCCGGCGGGGAATCCCCAGCGGGTTGGCGTCCTGGAGCTCGGGCGGGAGCAGTTCGTCCGGCCAGTCCTGGTAGGCGACCGGGACCAGCCAGCGGTCGATCGCCGTGGCCCCCACCGAGGTGTGCAGCGAAGCCGTCGTCGACGGCCACGGGCCGCCGTGATGCATGGCCCGGCAGACGGCGACGCCGGTCGGCCAGCCGTTGTGGACCAGGCGGCCCACGCGGTGCCGCAGCACCGCGGCCACCCGGGCGGCCGCCGCCGCGTCACCGGCCGTGGCGTGCACCGAGCCGGTGAGGCTGCCCGGGAGGGCCGCCAGTACCTCGGCCAGCGCGTCCGGGTCCGGGTACGTCACCACCAGGCCGGCCGGGCCGAAGCACTCCTCGGCCAGGGCGTCCAGACGGTCGGCGAAGGACGTCAGGGAACACCGCCACACGCGCGGAGCCACCGCGAAGGAGTCGTCGTTCGCGTCTCCGGAGGCCAGCGGGACGAGGCCGGCCGACTCGTCCAGTGCGGCGACCCGGGCCCGGTACCCGTCCCGGATGCCGGCCGTCAGCATGGCTCCGGTCGTGGTGGCGGCGACCGCGGCGGCGACGGCGTCCGGCAGCGGGCCGTCCTCGGGGACGAACAGCAGACCGGGGTTGGTGCAGAACTGGCCGGTGCCCAGGGTGAGCGACCGGGCGTACCCCTCCGCGATCTCCCCGGTGCGCCGCGCGGCGGCGTCCGGCAGGACCACCACCGGGTTGACGCTGCCGAGTTCGCCGTAGAAGGGGATCGGTTCGGGGCGGGCGGCGGCGAGATCGAACAGGGCCCGGCCGCCGGACTGCGAGCCGGTGAAACCGACGGCCTTGACGGCCGGGTGGTTCACCAGCGCGGTACCCGCCTCGAAGCCCGTGACCAGGCCGAGGACGCCGTCGGGGGCGCCGGCGTCGCGCAGCGCCCCGGCGACGACGCGCGCGACGGCGACCGAGGTCGCCGGGTGGCCCTCGTGCGCCTTGACCACCACCGGGCAGCCGGCCGCGAGGGCGGAGGCGGTGTCACCGCCCGCCACGGAGAAGGCGAACGGGAAGTTGGAGGCGCTGAACACGGCCACCGGACCGATCGCCTGCCGCATCCGGCGGATGTCGGGACGCCCGGCGGCCGGGTCGGCCGGGGTGAGGACGGCCTGCACATGGCCGCCGTCGCGCAGCACCTCGGCGAACAGGCGCAGCTGGCCGCTGGTGCGGCCCACCTCGCCGGTCAGCCGGACCTCGCCGAGCGCGGTCTCGGCGTCGGCGACCGCGACGAGTTCCGCGCGGGCCGCGTCCAGCGCGTCGGCGGCGGCGTCGAGGGCCGCGGCCCGGTCGGCGGCGGGCAGCGCGGACCAGAGGGGGAAGGCCCGGGCGGCGGCGCGGGCCGCGGCGTCGACGTCCTGCGCGGTGGACACGGGGACCGGGTCGCCGACGGGCTCACCGGTACGCGGGCTGATGCCCCGCAGCGGGGCGGTCGTGGTGTCGGTCATCGGATCGGTCGAACCTCCGGGTCGTACGGGGGGATTCGGGGGGAGCCGCGGTGCGGCGGGCCGTGGCGGCGGGTGCCGTGTCAGTCGTCCGCGTCCGCGTCGAGTTCGGGCGAGCAGAAGGCGCCGCCCAGATAGATCTCGTCCAACGGGTCGTGCCGGCCCTGGAGTTCGGCGGCGAAGCGCTCGGCGTCGTCCCGGGGCTCGTAGCCCAGGGCGCGTGCCTCGTCCAGCGAGAACCAGCGGCGGGTGTTGTCCGAGACGCCCCACACCACGCGGAAGCCGGGCGAGGGCGTGGCGATGAGCGCCTCCATCAGGCGCGCGCAGTCGTCCGGGGACAGCCAGGTGGCCAACTGGCGGGTGGCGATGGGGGTTTCGAAGCAGCCGCCGATGCGGACGCAGACCACGTCCAGGCCGTAGCGGTCGTGGTAGAGGCTGCCGAGGGCCTCGGCGGCCACCTTGCTGACGCCGTAGTAGGTGTCGGGCCGGGGGAAGAGGTAGTCCGGTGCCTCGCCCTCGCCCCGGGGGTGGAAGCCCACCGCGTGGCTGCTGCTCGCGATGATCACCCGGGGCACGCCGGCCCGGCGGGCCGCTTCGAGGACCGTGCGGGTGCCGTTGATGTTGATGTCGAGGATGCGGTCCCACGGCCCCTCGACGCTCAGGCCGCCGAGGTGGATGACCGCGTCGGCCCCGGCGAGGGCCGCGCGCATCCCCGGCAGGTCCGTGACCGACACCCGCACGCACTCCACGTCCTCGCCCTCGGCCGCGGCCGGTACCGGCGCCACGTCCAGCAGCCGCAGGGTCCGGCCCTTCCGGGCCAGCCTGGGGCGGAGCAGGGTGCCGACCCCTCCCGCGGCTCCGGTGATCACGATGCGCTGGGTCACTCGCCCCATCTCCTCTCGGCGGCTTCTAGCCGTCTTGACCGTACTCCTGGCCGAGTCTTACAGTTCGAAGGCAGGTTCGCAAATGTGGAGGCTGTCTACATATGTAGACGACGGAGGAGTGCCAAGTGCCCATGTTCGACGGCGTGCTGTTCTTTCCGGTGACGCCCTTCACGGCGTCCGGGCAGGTCGACCGGGAGGTGCTCGCCGAGCATCTGCGCCGCGGCCTCGCCGCCGGTCCCGGAGGGGTCTTCGTCGCCTGCGGTACGGGCGAGTTCCACGCCCTGAGCCCCGAGGAGCACGGCGAGGCCGTGCGCACCGCGGTCGAGACCGTGGCCGGCCGTGTCCCGGTGTTCGCCGGTACCGGCGGCCCGCTGCCGCTGGCCCGCCGGTACTCGCGTGTCGCCCAGGACGCGGGCGCCGACGGCCTGCTCCTGCTCCCGCCCTACCTGGTACAGGCCCCGGCGGCCGGACTCGCCGCCTACACGCGGCAGGTCGCGGACGCCGCCGACCTGTCGGTCATCGTCTACAACCGCTCCAACGCCCGCTTCGACGCCGCCACCGCCACCGAACTGGCCCGCCACGACAAGGTGGTCGGCCTCAAGGACGGGGTCGGCGACCTGGACCGGCTCTCGCGCATCGTGACCGCGGTACGGCACGAACTCGCGGGCACCGCCAAGCCGTTCCAGTTCTTCAACGGCATGCCCACCGCCGAGGTGACCGTCCCGGCATACCGCGGCATCGGCGTGGACCTGTACTCCTCCGCCGTCTTCTGCTTCGCCCCGGAGATCTCCAACGCCTTCTACCAGGCGGTCGAGAAGGGCGACCGGCACACGGTGGAGCGGTTGCAGCGGGAGTTCTTCCATCCGCTCGTGGCGCTGCGCGACCAGGTGCCGGGCTACGCCGTCTCGTTGGTCAAGGCGGGCGTGCGGCAACGGGGCCTGGAGGTCGGCGGGGTGCGCGCCCCGCTGGTGGACCCGGCCCCCGAACACCTCGACGCCCTGCGCCGGATCACCGACGCGGGCCTGGCCCTCGTGGAGGACATCGCCCGATGAGCGACGCGATCCGCATCACCGACGTCACCGTGACCCCCGTCGCCTTCCGCGACCCCGCCCTGCTCAACGCCGTCGGCGTGCACGAGCCGTACGCGCTGCGCGCCGTCCTGGAGGTGCACACCGACCAGGGGATCACCGGTCTCGGCGAAACCTACGCCGACGAGGGCCATCTGCGCCGGCTGCGGCAGGCCGCCGACGCGCTGGTGGGCCTGGACGTCCACCGGCTCGGCCGGATGCACGCCGTGGTCGCCGCCGCGCTCGGCGGGGACACCGGCAGCGACGGGCACGGCCTCACCGGCATGATCACCACCAGCAGCACGGTGGACCGGGTCTTCTCGTCCTTCGAGGTCGCCTGCCTGGACATCCAGGGCAAGGCGGCCGGGCGCCCGGTGTCCGACCTGCTCGGCGGCGCCGTGCGGGACCACGTGCCCTTCAGCGCCTACCTGTTCTACAAGTGGGCCGGGCACCCCGGTGACGAGCCCGACTCCTGGGGCGAGGCGCTCGACCCCGAGGGGATCGTGGCGCAGGCCCGCCGCATGATCGACCAATACGGCTTCTCGGCCCTCAAGCTCAAGGGCGGTGTGTTCCGGCCCGAGGAGGAGATGGAGGCGGTCCGCGCCCTGCGCGAGGCCTTCCCCGACCGGCCGCTGCGGCTCGACCCCAACGCCGCCTGGACGGTGGAGACCTCCCTGAGGGTGGCCCGCGAGCTGGACGGCGTCCTGGAGTACCTGGAGGACCCCACGCCGGGGCAGGAGGGCATGGCCCGGGTCGCGCGCGAGGCGCCGATGCCGCTCGCCACGAACATGTGCGTGGTCGCCTTCGACGAACTCAGGCCCGCGGTGGCCCTGGACGCGGTCCAGGTGGTGCTGTCCGACCACCACTACTGGGGCGGTCTGCAGCGTTCGAAGGTGCTCGCCGGGATCTGCGACACCTTCGATCTGGGCCTGTCCATGCACTCCAACTCGCACCTGGGCATCAGCCTCGCCGCGATGACCCATCTGGCGGCGGCCACGCCGAACCTGACGTACGCCTGCGACACCCACTGGCCCTGGAAGACCGAGGAGGTCGTCGCGGCGGGCGCCCTGGAGTTCCGCGACGGCTCCGTCGCCGTGCCCACCGCGCCCGGTCTCGGCGTCGAACTCGACCGGGACGCGCTGGCCCGCCTGCACGAGCAGTACGTGTCCTGCGGACTGCGCAACCGCGACGACACCGGCTACATGCGGCGGATCGACCCGTCGTACGAGAAGAAGGTCCCGCGCTGGTGAGGGCCCCGGCGCCGGGCCGGTGAGACCGGTGGTGCCCCCTCGTCCGGACGGCGGGGCACCACCAGCCGGCCGCGCGTCAGCGGATGCCGTTGCGGCGCAGGGTCTGGGCCAGGGCCGCGGCGTGCCTGCTCACCGCCTCCGCCACCCGCTCGGTCTCCTGGTCCGTGGCGTGGTCCAGCGGGATCGAGCAGCTGATCGCGTCGGTGGCCGGGATGCGGTACGGCACCGCCGCGGCGACGCAGCACAGTCCGGGGGTGTTCTGCTCGCTCTCCAGTGCCCAGCCGCGGGTGCGCGTCCGCTCCAGTTCCTCCCGCAGCGCCGGGCGCCGGGTGACGGTGTGCGGGGTGAGCGCGTCCAGCCGCTCCGGCAGCAGTCCGTCCACCTCCCGCACGGTCAGCTCGGCGAGCAGCGCCTTGCCGAGGGCCGTCGCGTGCGCCGGGAGCTGCCGGCCCACGCGGGAGGTCAGCCGACGGGAGTCGGTGGCCTCACGGGTGGCCAGGTAGATGACGTTGGAGCCGTCCAGCCGGGCGTAGTGCGTGGTGTAGCCGACGTCCGCGCGCAGCTGCTCGATCTGCCGCACCGCGTACGGCAGCGCCGGGTCCCGGTCCAGGTACGCCGTTCCGCACAGCAGGGCACGCGGGCCGATGCCGAAGCCGGCCGCCTCGCCGCCCTCCTCGACCTCGATCCACTTGAGCCCCACCAGGGTGCGCAGCAGCGCGTACAGGCTGGAACGCGGGTATCCGGTGCGCTCCTGCAGCTGGCCCAGTGTGAGCCGCTCCGGGGAGGCCGACAGCACCTCCATGATCTGGACGGTGCGTTCCGCCGACTTCACCGGCCCGCGGGCGCCGTCGCCCGTCTCCGTCATTGGCTCCACCCCAATTCACCTGTCTCTCCCCGGCCATCGCGCCGTCCCCGAACGCCGACGGCGCCCCTCGCCGTACCGGAGGCGGGGCGTCCCGCCCGTCGCGCCAACGAAAACTTCCCGAAACATTGACCGCCCCTGTACGCCAGGCTAACGTGCGCGCAGAAAAGCATGGATGAGAACTGAGTCTACATATGTAGACGGCGTGGTCAAGTCGAGCTTTCGTCCATGCATGGAGGTCCGGGCCCCGGCGCGCCGACGCTCCGCCTCCGCCCCCTACCGCTCGCTACTGCCGACGCGCCGTCGGCATCGAGGAGTTCGCATGGCTTGGCCGGACTGGGTGGCCCTCGGTGGCTACTTCGTGGTGATGCTGCTGATAGGCGTCTGGTCGCACAGACGCGTCAACGACGTGAGCGACTACTTCACCGGCGGCGGCCGGATGCCCTGGTGGCTGTCCGGCATCTCGCACCACATGTCGGGGTACAGCGCCGCCGTCTTCGTCGCCTACGCGGCGGTCGCCTACAGCTACGGCATCACCATCTACGTCTGGGCGTTCCTGCCGCTCGCCGTCGCGACCGGTGTCGGGGCCTGGCTGTTCGCCCCGCGCTGGAACCGGCTGCGCCGTCGCTACCACGTGGCCTCGCCGCTCGAGTATCTGTCCCGGCGGTACAACGTCGCCACCCAGCAGGCGCTGGCGTGGAGCGGCGCGTTGCTCAAGGTCTTCGACGTCGCCGCCAAGTGGGCCTCGGTCGCCATCCTGCTGAACGTGTTCACCGGAGTCTCGCTCAACATCGGCATCCTGATCACCGGCGTCGTCACCCTGGTCTACTGCACCGTCGGCGGTCTGTGGGCGGACGCCCTCACCGACTTCGGCCAGTTCGTCATCCAGGGTGTCGCCGCGCTGTCCATGGTGATCGTCACCCTGGACCACGTCGGCGGCTTCTCCGGCCTCGGCTCCCTCTGGGACCGGCTGCCCGACGGTCACACCCACCCGCTGGTGGGTCCGTACACGGCCGGCTTCCTGACCGCGTACGTGGTCGTCAAGCTCTTCGAGTACAACGGCGGCATGTGGAACCTTGCCCAGCGCTACATGGCCACGGACTCCGCCCCGGCCGCCAAGCGCTCGGCCGTCCTGTCCGCGGTGCTCTACCTGATCTGGCCCGCCGTGCTGCTCTTCCCGTCCGTCGTCGGGCCGGTGCTGATGCCGCACATCGCGGACCCGCAGCAGGTGTACGCGCTGATGGCCGAGAACCTGCTGCCCGCCGGTCTGGTCGGTCTGACCCTGGCCGGCATGTTCTCGCACACCATGGCGATGGCCTCGTCGGACGCCAATGCCATCGCCTCCGTGGTCGTCCGGGACATCATCCCGGCCGTCGCCCGCAAGGGCCGGGGGCTCGGTGCCAGGACCGGACTGCTCGCCGCGCGGGTCTGCACGGTCTCGTTCATCGCGGTGAGCATGGTGGTTGCCATGGAGGCGAAGCACTTCGGCGGCCCGCTGGGCATCATCACCGCCCTCGTCGCCGCGGTGATGGGACCGATCTCCATCCCGATGCTGCTCGGCCTGCTGCCGGCGTTCCGCCGCTGGGGCTCCCTGGCCGCGCTGATCTCCTGGGCGTGCGGCCTGGCGGGCTTCGTCGTCGTGAAGTACGTCATGGACAGCACCGACCAGACGCTCACCATCGCGACGCCGCTGGTGACCTCCCTCGCCCTGTACCTGGTCGTCGGCCTGGTCTTCCCACAGCCGTCCGCGGTCGCGGACGAGATCACCACGGCGGTGAGCGGCACCGACGCCGTTCGGGCGCCGACGGGCCCCGCGGGCCCTGCCGGGGAGTCGCTGGCCGCCGCGGCCGACTGACCCCGCCCGACGGGGCGTCGGCCCCACCGCCCGGTCCTGCCCCGGCCCTCGGTCGCCGTCCGGGGGCCGCCGAGCGCCGGGCGCGGCCGGACGGCCGGGAACCGCCGGTGAGGAAAGGTCAGGTTCCGGGGCGGGTGAGGTCTTCCACGTCGGGTGTCCCGGTGACGGCGGCGACCGCGCTTCGCAGGGCGTCGGCCAGCCGGCCGGCCTGTTCCCGGGTGTACCAGGCGCGGGGCTGGACGAGGTCCAGGCAGACGGCTTCGCGGTGGCGGGTGACGAAGAGGGTGGGGAGCGGGCCGGGAGGGATGGTGAGGACGGACGGGCGCGTGGCGGTCAGTCCGTCGGGCAGCACCGGGGGAGCGCAGTGGTGGGTCACGTTGCTGACGGCCACGGTGAGGGCGGCGGAGGCCAGCCGGCCGAGCATCCGCGCGGTGGCCAGGTACTCCAGTTCGGCGTGCCCGGCGCCGAGGGAGTCCCGCACCTGACGGCTGATCTGCCCGGCGAGGGCGCCGGCCGGCGTTCCGGGGCCGACCAGGGCGGTGGCGGAGGTCGTGGAGGCGGCGAAGGCGAACTCGTCGGCCGGCAGCGGGGGACGCAGCCGTGACCGCAGGTCGACGGGGATCAGACAGCTCTGCCGCAGCGGGCCGTCGTCGGGCGGCAGCAAGCCGCGGACGGCCGTCATCGCCAGGGCGCAGACGAGGCTGTTGACGGTCGCCCGTGCACGGCGTGCCTGCTGGATCAGCGACCTGGTCTGGTCGGCGGACAGCACGAACCGGTGGCGGTGGGCTCCGTGGGCCGGGCCCGGACCGCCGTCGCGGGCGGCCCGCGGCACCAGGGCGGCCGACGGCGACGCGTCCAGCCGTGCCGACCACTGGGTGGCGTAGGCGGCGATGTCCGCGGCGCCGTACCGCTGGTGGAGCCGTTCCTCCACGGGCCGGGGCAGCTCACCGGGTGCGGAGGCCCTCGTACCGGCCCCGTCGGCGAGTTCCCGGCAGATCGACCACAGCCGTCTGTGCAGCGCCATCAGGCAGGCGCCGTCGCTGACGGCGTGCCAGGCGAGCAGGGTGAGGGTGTGCCGGTCCGGGGCGTCACGGTGGAGCAGGACGCGCAGCACCCGCTCGCCGGGCCGCAGGAAGACCGCGTCCTGCGGTGCCCAGCCGTCGGGCGCGAGATCCAGGCCGACGGGCGCGTCGGCGAGGTCGCGCCGCAGCACCGGGCCGTCGGGTCCTTCGACGATCCGAGCCGCGAGCACGGGCGTCCGGCGCGACAGTTCGTGGACGGCGGCCCGCAGCAGCTCGACGTCCAGGCGTCCATGCACCGTCCAGCCGACGGCGACGGGGTTGCCGGCCAGGACCATCGCCGCCTCGCTGGGCGCCAGCGCTCGTTCGAGGATCAACTCCGCCTCCCGTGCTCGTTCCCGGCACCGGCCGGCCCGTGCGCCGACCGGTGGGAGGGAAGTCGACCACGGCGCCGGCCGCGAGGGGAGGGGTCATGCCCCGCGCACGGTCGCGCACCGGCCGGGTCGGCGCGGTACGTGTCAGGGGTGCGCTATCTCGGTGGTGACCTCGTCGTACCGGACGAGATGAGGGGTGAAGGAATAGGAGGGGTGTCTGTCCTTCAGCCGCGCCGTGGCGTCGTCGAGATACGCCCACATGTCGGCGGGGTCGGCGTCGACGCCGAACGTCGCGTCGTTCAGCACCTCCATGTCGGGACTGGAGACGTACGCCACGTACTTGAGGGTCTGGCTGCCACCGGCCATGGTTGTCACGGTCTCCTTCGAGGTGTTGTGCGGTGTGTTCGTGTCCTTGCCGCCCGCGGTCTCGGCTGCCTGCGCCGTGCCGGGCGCCGTGAGAAGCGCCGACGCGGCGACTGCGCCCGTGGCGCCCAGGACGGTGCGCCGGGAAATGTCTGACACGGTCCTCCCCCTGCCTCCCCGAGACCCTCCTCGCGAGGGCCCGGGGCCGACGTTACAGCGACGGCTGCGCCGTGGAAGGGGGATTTCGAGGGCCGGGGAACTCCTGGACGGTCCCGGGGAGCCGGTCCGTCGGCCCGTGCCGCGCGGGCAGCGGGAGCGCCGCAGCGGTGCAGCCGTTGGCGCGCAGGCCCGGCACACCTCGGGCCGTCCGCGTCGGGCGGTTCCCGGTGACCGGTCGAAGCCCTCGCCCGAGACCCCGCCGCGGCCCCTCACGCCGGCCGTGCTCCGCCCCGACGGGGAGGGTCCTCGGCCGTATCCCTCTCCAGCGGCCCCTCGGCCTCGCCGGACGGATCGGCAGGGCCCGGTTCCGGAGCGCCGGGGCCGGGGCGGCCGGGCAGCCATCGGGCCGCCACGGCACCGCACGCGCAGAGCCAGCCCGTCGCGAACAGCCAGCCGCCCACCACGTCGGTGAACCAGTGCACGCCCAGGAAGACCCGGGTCAGCCCGACCGCCACCGCCCAGCAGGCGGCCAGCGCCATCAGCGGCCCCCGGCCGCGCGGGGCGCGCAGGTACAGCGCCGCGATCAGCAGCCCGGCGGTCATGGCCGACGTGGTGGTGTGCCCGGAGGGGTACGACCAGCCGGAGGCGAGTGCCTGCCAGTCCGCGTGCGGGGGCCGGGCCCGGCCGACCAGGGCCATCACGCCGTACCGGGCGACCTGCCCCAGGACGAGGCAGCCCAGCGCCAGCGGCACGGCGGTGCCCCGCTGCCGTCGCGTACGGGCCGCGATCACGCCCGCCACCACCGCGAGGGCGTACGGCACGACCCCGGTGCCGGTGTCGGTCAGCCCCCGCGCCACGGCCGCCGCCACCGGCGGCCGGTGTGCGAGGGACCAGGCGTGCAGGCCCCGGTCGGGGGCCAGCGGGGCGCCGTGGCCCAGGACCACCAGCACGGTCAGCGCGGCGAAGGCCGGCCAGGCGGCCAGCCCCACGAGGCACTTGCGGCTCACCGGACCGAGCACGCCCGGAACACTCCTCGGCACGCGGCGGACCTCACAGCGTCTCCTTCGCCGCCCTGCGCGAGCGCAGCACCTCCGCGGCGAGCGGGACGAGGGAGATCACGACGATCAGGGCGATCAGCGGCAGCAGGTACTTGTCGACGTTCGGGATCGAGGAGCCGAGCGCGTACCCGCCCAGGGTGAGGCCGAGGCTCCAGACCAGGCCGCCTGCCACCTGCCACACGGTGAACGTGCGGGTCGGCACGCCGAGGGCGCCCGCCATCGGGTTGAGCACCGTGCGCACCACCGGCACGAACCGGGCCAGCACGATCGCCTTCGCGTGGCCGTACCGCTCCAGCAGCTCCTCCGCGCGGCGGGCGCCCTCGCGCAGCTTCGCCGAGCGGGTGCGGGCCAGCAGCGCGCCGCCCGCCTTCCGGCCGATCAGGAACCCGCACTGGGAGCCCACCAGCGCGCCGAGCGCCGCCGCGACCAGCAGCGGTCCGAGCGAGAGGTGCAGCCCGTGCTCGGCCGAGCCGGTGCACAGCAGGCCCGCCGTGAACAGCAGCGAGTCCCCGGGCAGGAAGAACCCGATCAGCAGACCCGTCTCCGCGAAGAGCACCACGCCGACGCCGAACACGCCGAAGGCGGCCAGCAGCGAATGGGCGTCGAGCACGTTGACCGCGAGCTGCGATGCCAGATGTGGGGGAGTGGCCATCGCCGCACGCCCTTTCCTTCGACTTGCTTCGACAACATGTGACTACACATTTGTAGACGGTAGCCCGTCGTGCCGACGAACACGGACAGGGGTTCCTGCCCGGCCTTTGCCCGGCGATTGCCGGTTGATGACCGGATGCCTACGAACGGGTGGTCATCATGGTCGCGAAGGTAAGGCATGCCTTCGCTAAGTTACTGGGAGGGCCGCCAGGCATGTGGGACGACGCGTTTCCGAGTTTCCTGATCGGACTGAGGGAGGGACTCGAAGCCGGACTCATCGTCTCCATCCTGGTCGCGACACTGGTGCGCGCCGAGGCGCGCTCCCGGCTGCCGCAGGTGTGGACCGGCGTCCTGGCCGCGATCGCCGTGGCGATGAGCTTCGGCGCCGTCCTCACCTTCACCGCCGCCTCCATGCCGCAGACCGCCCAGGAGGCCTTCGGCGGCACCCTCAGCGTGATCGCCGTCGCGTTCGTCACCGCCATGGTGTTCTGGATGCGCCGCTCGGCCCGCAACCTCTCCAGCGAGCTGAAGCAGAAGGTCACCGGCGCCCTCGCCATGGGTTCCGGAATGCTGGTGCTCACCTCCTTCCTCGCCGTCGGCCGCGAGGGCCTGGAGACCGCCCTCTTCCTGTGGACCACCGCCCAGGCGGCCGGTGAGTCGGCGGGCCCGCTGACCGGCGCCGCCATCGGCCTGGTGCTCGCGGCCGGCCTGTGCTGGGGCCTGTACCGCAGGGTCCTCAAAATCAACCTGACGAAATTCTTCACCGCCACCGGCGTGGTCCTCATCGTGATCGCCGCCGGCGTGCTCGGCTACGGCCTGCGCGACCTCCAGGAGGGCGGCGTGCTGCCCGGCAGGACGGCCTACGCCTTCGACCTCGCCGGCAGCATCGACGCGGGCTCCTGGTACAGCACCCTCGTCCAGGGCGTCTTCAACCTGATGCCCACCATGACCTGGCTCCAGGTCGTCGCCTACGTCGGCTACCTCGTCGTGGTGATGGCCCTGTTCGTGCGCGGCGTGCGCGCCACCGCTCCGAAGCCGAAGCCCGAGCCCGCCGAGCGGCCCGCCACCGAGGCGCCCGCCGGCCCGCGGCCCCGCACCGGGCGCCGCCCGGCCTGGGTGGTCCCGGCCGCCGTGGTCGCCGTACCCGCCGTGATCGCGGCACTGGTCGTCGCCCTCGGCCGGCCCAAGCCCGCCGGGGACCAGACCGTCGCCGTCTCCGAGACCGACTGCGGCAGGGGCTTCACCGCGCCCGCGCCCGGCCGGCAGACCTTCCGGATGCGCAACACCGGCCGGCAGGCCTCCGAGGTCTACCTGGTCGACCCGTCCACCAACGCGGTCTACGGCGAGATCGAGGGCCTCGCCCCCGGCACCACCCGCGACCTCGTCGCCACCGTCGCGGGCGGCACCTACGCCTGGCGCTGCGTCCCGGCCGGCGGCAAGGCCGTCACCTCCAAGCCGGTCACCGTGCGCGGCGGCGGCGCGGCCAAGCCGGTCACCCCCGTCTCCGAGCAGGACCTCGCCGGCCCCCTGAAGGCGTACAAGGCGTACGTCGCCCACGGCCTGGACACCCTCGTCGGCCAGACCGGCACCCTCCGCCGTGACATCGAGGGCGGCCACCTGGGCAAGGCCCGCACCGACTGGCTCACCGCCCACCGCACCTACGCCTCGCTCGGCGCCGCCTACGGCACCTTCGAGGACTTCGACAAGAAGATCGACGGCCGCGCCGACGGCCTGCCCGGCGGCGAGCACGACAAGGACTTCACCGGCTTCCTCCGTCTGGAGTACGGCCTGTGGCACGGCCAGTCGGCCAAGGAGCTGACCGGCCCCGCCCGGCAGCTGGACACGGACGCCGCCGGGCTGCGCAAGGCATTCCCGCGTCAGGACTTCGACCCCGGCGACCTGCCGCTGCGCGCCCACGAGATCCTGGAGAACACCCTCCAGTTCGAGCTGACCGGCGACACCGACGAGGGCAGCGGCACGAACCTCGCCACCGCCGACGCCAACCTCGCCGGCACCCGCGAGCTGCTCACCGTCCTCGAACCGCTGCTCACCAGTCGCTCGCCCCGGCTGCTGCCCACCGTCGACGCCGACATCGACCGGGTGCACAAGCTGCTGGACGCGGCCCACGACGGCGGCCACTGGACCCCCGTCGAGAAGCTTCCCGCGCCCGTCCGGCAGCGCCTCGACGGGGCCACCGGCCAGCTGCTCGAGGACCTGGCCCCCGTCCCGGACCTGCTGGAGATCCGGAAGTCCGCCTGATGACCACCGCGCACCCGCACCCCGAAGGGAACCCGCCCATGCCCACCGCCGACACGCCGTCCTGCCCCGTCGGTCCCGCCCGCCGCTCCTTCGTGCGCACAGCGCTGGGCGCCGGTGCCGCCGGGGCGGTCCTGGCAGGCGGCGGTTTCGCGCTCGGCGAGAGCGGCGGCACGGCCCAGGCGGCGGCCGCGGGCCCGGACGGCCGGGCGAAGGTGCCCTTCCACGGCGCCCACCAGGCCGGGATCGTCACCCCGCAGCCGGCCGCCGCCGCGTTCGTCTCCTTCGACGTCATAGCCGACGACCGCAAGGGCCTCACCGACCTGCTGAAGACCGTCACCGAGCGGGCCCGCTTCCTCACCTCCGGCGGCGCCCCCGCCGACCTCGGCGTGGGCGCGCCGCCCTCCGACAACGGCATCCTCGGCCCCGAGGTCCCGGCGGACGCCCTCACCCTCACCCTCGGCGTCGGCCCCTCGCTCTTCGACGACCGCTACGGCCTCGCCAAGGCGAAGCCCGCCCGGCTGGTGCCGATGCGGACCTTCCCGAACGACAACCTGAACCCGGCCGAGTGCCACGGCGACCTCTCCCTCCAGATCTGCGCGCAGAGCCAGGACACCGTGCTGCACGCCCTGCGCGACATCGCCCGGCACACCCGCGGCGCGATGCAGATCAAGTGGCGCATCGACGGCTTCCAGAACGCGCCGCGTCCCACCGGCGCCCAGCGCAACCTGCTCGGCTTCAAGGACGGCATCGCCAACCCGGACGTCAACTCCGCCCGGGAGACGAACAAGCTGATCTGGGTCGGCGACGGCCAGGGCGAGCCCGCCTGGGCCACCGGCGGCAGTTACCAGGTCATCCGGATCATCCGGATGCTGGTCGAGTTCTGGGACCGGGTCTCGCTCACCGAGCAGGAGAAGATGTTCGGTCGCCGCAAGGACACCGGCGCCCCGCTCGACGGCGCCAAGGAGACCGACGTCCCCAACTACGCCAAGGACCCGCACGGCAACGCCATCCCGCTGGACGCCCACATCCGCCTGGCCAACCCGCGCACCGCGGCGACGGACGGCTCGCGCATCCTGCGCCGCGGCTACAACTACGACCGGGGCGTGGACAACGTCGGCAACCTCGACATGGGCCTGGTCTTCTGCTGCTACCAGCAGGACGTCAAGCGCCAGTTCGAGGCCGTGCAGACCCGGCTGATCGACGAGCCCCTGGTGGACTACATCTCGCCGACCGGCGGCGGCTACTTCTTCGCGCTGCCCGGAGTGCGCGACAAGGAGGACTGGCTGGGCCGGGGCATGTTCTTTGCCTGACCCGCCGCCTCCTGTCGCGCCACCGTCCCGTACGCCTCTACCGCTCCCCCTGTCCGGGGGAGCGGTTTTTCCCTGTTCTTGGCGCTTTCCTGCCCTCGGCTTTTTCCCGTCCATGGGAAAGGCCTGCCGCCCCCTTTACTGCACATCAATTGCAAGTGCGGGAGTATGGCACAAGGCTGCGGTGCGCGGCCGCCCCCATCCCTACGACGTGAGGAACGACCTTCCCGATGACGGCCGCCCCCGGTTCCGCTCCGCCCCTCCCCGCCCAGGCCGACGCCAAGCCGTCGGCCTGGCAACGCGTCCGTGGTTCCATGACGCGCCAGGAGTGGACCAGGGTCGGCTCCATGGCCGCCTTCGTGCTCGCACTGCACGTCATCGGCTGGGGCACGCTGGTCGGCATCATCGCGCCGCAGCACTTCAGCGTCGGCAGCACAGCTGCCGGAAAACCGGCGGCCTTCGGCATCGGCATCGGCGTGACCGCCTACACGCTGGGCATGCGGCACGCCTTCGACGCCGACCACATCGCCGCGATCGACAACACCACCCGCAAGCTGATGGGCTCCGGACAGCGCCCGCTCTCGGTCGGCTTCTGGTTCTCCCTCGGCCACTCCAGCATCGTCTTCGGCCTCGCCCTGCTGCTCTCGCTCGGCATGAAGGCCCTGGCCGGGCCGGTGCGCGACGACGACTCCCACCTGCACCAGGTCACCAGCCTCATCGGCACGACCGTCTCCGGCGCCTTCCTCTACCTGATCGCCGTGATCAACCTCGTCATCCTGGCCGGCATCTGGAAGGTGTTCCGCCGGATGCGCACCGGCCACTACGACGAGGCCGCCCTGGAGGCCCAGCTCGACAACCGGGGCTTCATGAACCGCCTGCTGGGCCGGGTCACCGGCTCGATCAGCAAGCCCTGGCAGATGTACCCGCTGGGGCTGCTGTTCGGGCTCGGCTTCGACACGGCGACGGAGATCGCCCTGCTCGTCCTCGCCGGCTCCGGCGCCGCCTCGGGCCTGCCCTGGTACGCCATCCTCACCCTGCCGGTGCTGTTCGCGGCCGGCATGGCGCTGCTGGACACCATCGACGGCTCGTTCATGAACTTCGCCTACGGCTGGGCGTTCTCCAAGCCGGTCCGCAAGGTCTACTACAACCTCACCATCACCGGGCTGTCCGTCGCCGTCGCCCTGATCATCGGCTCCGTCGAACTCCTCGGACTGCTCGCCGACAAGCTGGACCTGCACGGCTTCTTCTGGGACTGGATCTCCGGCCTCGACCTCAACACGGTCGGCTTCGTCATCGTCGGCCTGTTCTTCGTCACCTGGGCGCTGGCGCTGCTGGTGTGGAAGGCGGGCCGGATCGAGGAGAAGTGGAGCGCGGGACTCGCCGAGCGGTCCGCCGACTGAATCCGGCCCGGCGGGGTTGATCTCCCGGCTGCGGGAAACGCGGACCGTGACCGCCGTACGCGCACGGAAGGAGTCGGCGATGAGCGACCGGACCCCGATGGGGGACGACGCCTACCAGCCCACCGGGACCAACGAGGAGCAGGAGGACGCGGCGCCCCTGGACCCGCAGGACGCGATCGGCGGGCGCTCGTACGACGACATGCTCGACGAGGGCTACTCCCCGCCCGAACGCCCGCTGGGCGTCACCAAGCGCGGCACCACCGCCGCCGAGCAGCGCGAGGGCGAGACCCTGGACGAGCGGCTCCGCCAGGAGGTGCCCGACACCGACCAGCCGGCCGGCGACGACATCGGCGACCTGCCCGGCGGCGAGGGCGAACCGGTCGATCCGGAGGCGGGCGACGCCCGGGCCGGCCGTCTGGTCGCGCCCGACGAGGGCGCGCACTCCGACACCACCAAGGAAGAGGTCGCCGAGGACGTCGGCATCGACGGCGGGGCGGCGGGCGCCGAGGAGGCCGCGGTGCATGTCGTGCCCGACGACACCGAGTTGCCAGGGTAGGCCGGCGTCCGGCCCGCAGGGGACGGGACGACGTGCCGCCCCCTCGCGAACCAGGGCGGGCGGCGCCGTACGGCGCCGCCCGCCCTGGTTCCCCGGTACCCCCTAAGGCAGCAGCTTCTCGATCGCCGCAGGACCCTCCGTCTCCAGCTTGCGGCGCGCCCAGTCGAGCGTCTTCGGAGTAACGTCCCTGCCGGCCGCCATCACCAGGTCCTCCGGGGTGACGTCCTGCTGGGGAGCCGAGTGGAGCAGGGAGTCCGGAGTGCAGTGGTCGTCGGACGACCGGGACCCTCCAGGTGCGGATGTCGACATGTTGCCTCCTCCTCGGTCCGGATGACCGCATCCGTGCCGGTGCCGCCGAATGGGGCACACTCTCACCATTGCCCGCCGCGGCGCACCCTGCATCCGGAAGGCACCCCGGCGACGGGTGAGATGCGTGTGCCCACCCCATCGCGCCCCACTCGCCCATAAGCTGGATACATCGCGCACCCGCCCTGGGAGGCCGCCGATGACCCGGACGCCGTTCCCCGCGGACAGTCCCGCGGGCCCCCGCTATCTGCCGATCGCCGAGCACGGTCTCATCGGCGACCTGCGCAGTGTGGCCCTGGTCGGCAGCAACGGCACGATCGACTGGTACTGCTCGCCGTCCTTCGACTCGCCCAGCGTCTTCGCGGCCATCCTGGACGCGGAGCGCGGCGGCTGCTTCGAGCTGGCCGCGGCCGTCCCGGCCCGCACCAAGCAGTTCTACTTCCCCGACACCAATGTGCTGATCACCCGGTTCTTCACCGAGGAGGGCGTCGGCGAGGTGCAGGACTTCATGCCGGTCGACGTGCAGGAGGGGCGGCCCTGCGAGTCGGTCCGGCACCGGCTGATCCGGCGCGTGGTGTGTGTGCGCGGCCGGGTGCCCTTCCGCGCGCTCATCGCGCCCCGCTTCGACTACGGCGCCGCCCCGCACACCGTCCGCGACCTCGACGGGGTCCTGCTGTTCGAATCCCCCGAGCAAGGGCTCATGCTCACCACGACCGTGGCCGTGGAGTGCGACGGCCGTGACGCGCGCGCCGACTTCAAGCTCGGCGAGGGCGAGACCGCGGTGTTCGCCCTGGACCAGGCCGGCGCAGCGATCGCCCCGCGCGGCTGCGCCCACGCGGAGGCCGAGCACGAGTTCAACGCGACCGTCGCCTACTGGCGGCGCTGGCTGGCCCAGTCCCGCTACCGGGGCCGCTGGCGCGAGATGGTGCACCGCTCCGCGCTCACCCTGAAGCTGCTCACGTACGCCCCCACCGGTGCCATCGTCGCCGCCCCCACCACCAGCCTGCCCGAGCAGCTCGGCGGCGAGCGCAACTGGGACTACCGCTATGTGTGGGTGCGCGACGCGGCCTTCGCCGTCTACGCGCTGCTGCGGCTCGGCTTCAGCGGTGAGGCCGAGGCCTTCATGCGGTTCCTGACCACGCACATCAGCCCCGGCGACGGCGCCGCCTCCGGCCCGCTGCAGATCATGTACGGCATCGACGGCCGCGCCGAGCTGCCCGAGCGCGAGCTGCCCCATCTGGAGGGTCACCAGGGCTCGGCCCCGGTCCGGATCGGCAACGCCGCCGCCGACCAGCTCCAGCTCGACATCTACGGCGCCCTGATCGACTCCGTCTACCTCTTCGACAAGTGGGCCCAGCCCATCTCCAGCGATCAGTGGGACGACGTGTGCCAGCTGGTCGACTGGGTCTGCGAGCACTGGGACCAGCCCGACGAGGGCGTCTGGGAGACCCGCGGCGGGCGCAAGAACTTCCTGTACTCGCGACTGATGTGCTGGGTGGCCGTCGAGCGCGCCATCCGGCTCGCCAACCGGCGGGGCCTGCCCGCCGAGCTGCCCCGCTGGCGGGCGACCCGGGACACCATCTACCGGCGGATCATGGACCGCGGCTGGTCGGCGCGCCGGCAGGCCTTCGTGCAGCACGAGGACGGCGACGTCCTGGACGCCTCGGTGCTGATGATGCCGCTCGCCAAGTTCATCGCCCCCACCGATCCCAAGTGGCTGTCCACCCTGGACGCGCTCACCGCGGAACTGGTCTCCGACTCGCTGGTCTACCGCTACGACCCCCTGGTCAGCCCGGACGGGCTCCGCGGCGACGAGGGCACCTTCTCCATCTGCTCCTTCTGGTTCGTGGAGGCGCTGGTGCGGGCCGGCCGCCTGGACGAGGCCCGGCTGGCCTTCGAGAAGATGCTCACCTACGCCAATCATCTCGGCCTGTACGCCGAGGAGATCGGCCGTACCGGAGAGCAACAGGGGAACTTCCCGCAGGCGTTCACCCATCTGTCGCTGATCAGTGCCGCCTTCAACCTCGACCGCGCTCTCGGCTGACCCGGCCGCGGCCGTGTGTCCGCAGGTCGCAGGGGTACCCGGGGCTGCGAAAGGCGACCGACAGGGTCGACAGAAGGAGGAGACCCCGTATGACCAGCACCAGTGAGACCGGCCAGGTCACCGGCACCCGGGACAAGGACTACAACCTCATCTGGTACGTCGAGTCGTGCCTGAACAACGCCCTGCGGCTGGAGACGTACATCCAGGACGCCGAGCGGGACAAGGACAACGAGGTCGTGGAGCTGTTCCGCAAGGCCCAGGCCGACAGCCGCAAGGGCGCGGAACTCGGCAAGCAGCTGCTGCGCTCGCGGCTCAGCGCCTGACCGGGCCGCCCCGCCGGGGCGCGACCGGACCTTCGGGGCGGGCCCACCGGGGCCCGCCCCGTCGTGCGCTCAGGCAGCGCCGGCGTACCCGCGCGCCCGCACCAGCTCCTGGGTGAGCCGGGTGAAGGCGCGCGTGGCGGCGCTGCGGTAGGCGTCGGCGCGGCCGAGGAGGGTGACGGTGCGGGTCGGCAGGGCCGGGTCGAGCGGCACGGGCGTGAGGCGCGGGTGGTCGTGGGTGATCGCGTCCGGCAGGACGGTGGCGATGGAGGTGCGCTGGACGACCTCGGTCAGGGCCTGGATGGAGTTGGCCTCGACGGCGATGCGCGGGCTGACGCCGTGCCGTTCCAGATAGGCGTCGATGTGGCCGCGAGTGGCGAAGTCCCCGCTGAGCAGGGCGAGTCGCCGGTCGGCGAGGGCGCGTACCGGCAGGGCGGCCGGTCCGCCGGTGCCGGCGTGCCGTGTGCCGGTGACCAGGGTGAGCGTCTCGGTGAACAGGGCGGTGGCGGTGATGCCGGGCAGGTGGGCGCCCTGGAAGGCGATGCCGAGGTCGAACTCGTCGGCCAGCAGCCCGGCTTCGATGCGGTCCTGGGTCGTCTCCCGCACGGTGAGGGTGATGCCCGGGTGGCGGCCGTGCAGTTCGGCGGTGAGCGGGCCGACGAGATAGGCCGTGAAGGTAGGGGTGACCGCCAGCCGCAGCTGCCCGCGTGAGAGGTCCCGCACGTCGTGGACGGCGCGCTCGGCGGCGGCGAGCTGGTGCAGTGCGCCGCGGGCGTGATGGGCGTACGCCTCGCCCGCGTCGGTCAGCCGCACGGTACGGCCCGTGCGGTCGAGCAACTGGATGCCCAGGGTCCGTTCGAGCTGCCTGACCTGCTGGGACAGCGTGGGCTGGGAGATGTGCAGGTCCTCGGCGGCGCGGGTGAAGTTGCCGTGCTCGGCCACGGCGAGCAGATAGCGCAGATGGCGCAGTTCCAGGGCCATGCCCAGAACTATAGATGACACCAATAGCAGGGATGCCCAGTGTGTCTTGGACGCTATAGGCCGAGGTCATGCATGGTGGATTTCGCCGGGCCCCGCGGGTCCGGCCGCCATGAAAGGGAGTGACCCCATGCATGACCTCGACCAGGGCGTCGCGCGCTTCCAGCAGGACGTCTTCCCGGCCAAGCGGGAACTGTTCGCCCGTCTGGCCGCGCGGCACACGCCGCACACGCTGTTCATCGGCTGCTCCGACGCCCGCGTCGTGCCCGAGCTGATCACCGGCTGCGAGCCCGGCGAGCTGTTCGTCATCCGCACCGCCGGCAACCTCGTGCCCGCCCGCGCCCCGGGCGCCGACGGGGTCGCGGCGAGCATCGAGTACGCCGTCGGCACCCTCGGAGTGCGGGAGATCGTCGTCTGCGGGCACTCCGGGTGCGGCGCGATGACCGCCCTCGCCCACGGTCACGACCTCAGCGGCGCCCCGGCCGTCGCCGACTGGCTGCGGCTCGCCGACGCCTCGGTGGCCCGCACCGAGGGCGCCGCCGACGTGCCCGCCCTGGTACGGCAGAACGTGCTGGCCCAGCTGGCCAACCTGGCCACCCACCCCTCGGTCGCCCGCGCCCTGGCACGGCACGAGATGACCGTGCGCGGCTGGGTCTTCGACATCGCCACCGGCCGTATCGACGAACTGACCGCCGGCGCCGACGGCACCCCGCTCGCGGCCTGACCTCTCCGCCCCCTCCCTCCACCCCACTCCTCCACCGCACAAGGAGCACCCACCGTGATCCACGCCCAGTTCGACCCCGCCGCCCGTCAGGCGCTTGCCGCCGCCGCGGTCGAGGCCAAGACCCGCAAGGACCTCACCTGGCAGCGGATCGCCGACACCGCCGGACTGTCGGTCGCCTTCACCACCGCCGCCGTCCTCGGCCAGCACGCCCTGCCCGAGGAGTCCGCCCGGGCCGTCGCCGAACTCCTCGGCCTCGACGAGGACGCGGCCATGCTGCTGGCCACCATCCCCACCCGCGGCTCGATCCCCGGCGGCATCCCCACCGATCCGACGATCTACCGCTTCCACGAGATGCTCCAGGTCTACGGCACCACCCTCAAGGCGCTGGTCCACGAGCAGTTCGGCGACGGCATCATCTCCGCGATCAACTTCAGGCTCGACGTCAAGAAGGTCGCCGACCCCGAGGGCGGCGAGCGCGCCGTCATCACCCTGGACGGCAAGTACCTGCCGACCAAGCCGTTCTGATCGCCCACCCCCCTTTCCCCGGAGGCCACCATGGACTTCGTCCAGCGCACCGTCGACCTCGCCCGCCGCAACGTCGAAGAGGGCGGCCGCCCCTTCGCGACCGTCATCGTCAAGGACGGCGAGATCCTCGCCGAGAGCCCCAACAAGGTCGCCCAGACCAACGACCCCACCGCGCACGCGGAGATCCTCGCCATCCGCGAGGCCTGCGTGCGGCTGGGCACCGAGCACCTGACCGGGACCACCGTCTACGTCCTGGCCCACCCCTGTCCCATGTGCCTGGGCGCGCTGTACTACTGCTCGCCCGACGAGGTCGTCTTCCTCACCACCCGCGACGCCTACGAACCGCACTACGTCGACGACCGCAAGTACTTCGAACTGGACACCTTCTACGAGGAGTTCGGCAAGAACTGGGACGAGCGCCGGCTGCCGATGCGGCACGAGCCGCGCGCGGACGCGGTCGAGGTCTACCGGTTGTGGCAGCGCCGCAACGGCGGCGAGCGCCGCGTCGCCGGAGCCCCCACCGCCGCCTGACGGCGGGCCGGACGGCAGGGTCTACGGCAGCGGCTGCTCCGCCCAGATGATCTTGCCGTTCGGCGTGTAGCGGGTGCCCCAGCGCTCGGCGACCTGAGCCACCAGGAACAGGCCCCGGCCGCCCTCGTCGGTGCTCGCCGCGTACCGCAGGTGCGGCGAGGTCGTGCTGCGGTCGGAGACCTCGCAGATCAGCGTGCGGTCGCGCAGCAGCCGTACCTCGATCGGGGGCCTCCCGTAGCGGATGGCGTTGGTGACCAGCTCGCTGAGGATCAGCTCCGTCGAGAACGCCAGCTCGTCGAGCCCCCACTCCTCCAGCGTGCGGGTCACCGAGGCGCGCACCTCCGCGACCGCCGCCGGATCGGACGGCACCTGCCACCGCGCCACCCGGTCCGCCCCGAGCACCCGGGTCCGGGCCACGATCAGCGCGACATCGTCGCTCGGCCGGGCCGGCAGCCGCTCCAGCACGGTACGGCAGGTGGCCTCCGGGGAAGCGTCCGGCGCCTGGCGCAGGGCGTCCCCCAGCAGCTCCAGGCCGACGTCGATGTCCCGTTCCCGGTCCTCCACCAGACCGTCGGTGTACAGCACCAGGCGGCTGCCCTCGGCCAGCTCCAGATCGGCCGTCTCGAACGGCAGCCCGCCCAGGCCCAGCGGCGGCCCGGCCGGCAGCTCCGGGAACTCCACCCGCCCGTCGGGACGCACCAGCGCGGGCGGCGGATGACCCGCCCGGGCCATGGTGCACCGCCGGGCCACCGGGTCGTACACCGCGTACAGACAGGTCGCGCCGGTCACCGCGGCGCCCTCGTCCGAACTCTCGTCCTGGTCGATCCGGCTCACCAGCTCGTCCAGCAGTCCGAGGAGTTCGTCCGGCGGCAGATCCAGCGCGGAGAAGTTGTGCACGGCCGTGCGCAGCCGGCCCATGGTCGCCGCCGCGTGCAGCCCGTGCCCCACCACGTCGCCCACCACCAGGGCCACCCGCGCCCCGGACAGCGGCAGCACGTCGAACCAGTCGCCGCCCACCCCGGACTGCGCCGGCAGATACCGGTACGCGATCTCCAGCGCGCCCTGCTCGGGCAGCGTCCGCGGCAGCAGGCTGCGCTGCAACGTCACCGCCATGCTGTGCTCACGCGTGTACCGGCGGGCGTTGTCGATGGACACCGCCGCCCGCGCCACCAGTTCCTCGGCGAGCGCCAGCTCCTCGGTGTCGAACGGCTGCGGTTTCTCCGACCGCCAGAAGGTGGCGAGCCCCAGCACCAGACTGCCCGCCCGCAGCGGCACGGTGATCAGTGAGTGGATGCCGTACTCCAGCACCTGGTCGGTGCGCTCCGGCTGCTGCGCCCGCCAGCCCGGCGCGTCGCGCAGCCGCGGCTCCACCACCGACTGCCCGCTCGTCAGGCTGCGCGCCTGCGGCGACGTCGGCACGAACCGGATCCGCTCGTCCAGCGGGTACAGCGGGGAGTCCTTGCGGACGCCCGCACAGGCCACCCGGCGCAGCGCGCTCCCCGGCCGCGGCTCCTCCCCGTTCAGCACCTGTTCATACAGGTCCACGGTGGCGAAGTCCGCGAACCGGGGCACCGCGAGTTCGGCCAGCTCCTCGGCGGTACGGGTCACGTCCAGGCTGGTGCCGATGCCCACCCCGGCCTCGTACAGCATGTTCAGCCGCTCGCGGGCCACCTCGGCCCGCCCGGACACCGCCCGCAGCTCGGTGGAGTCGCGCAGCGTGGTGACGCTGCCCGCCGGGCCGCCGCGCAGTTCGGTGGGCCGCTGGTTGATCGCCAGCAACCGGTCCTTGACCAGCCGCACCTCGTCGGTCGCCGTCCGCCCGGACGCCAGCAGCCGCGCCGTCTCGTCGTCCAGGCCCAGTTCCAGCACGTGCCGTCGCTCGGCGTCCTCGGGCAGGTCCAGCAGGCGTTGCGCCTCGTCGTTGGCGAGCAGCAGCCGGCCGTCGCGGCCGACGATCAGCACCCCCTCGCGGACCGCGTGCAGCACCGCGTCGTGGTGCTCGTACATCCGGGTCATCTCGTACGGCCCGAGACCGTGTGTCTGGCGCAGCAGCCGTCTGCTGACCAGCGCCGTGCCCGCGGTGGCCAGTGCGAGCGCGGCGGCGGCCGCCGCGAGCAGCAACGGCAGCTGCTGGTCGGCCGCCCCGCCCGCGTGCGCGGTGGTGATGCCCGCGGAGACCAGCCCCACCACCGTGCCACCGGCGTCCCTGACCGGCACCACGCTCTGCACCAGCGGGCCGAGTGTGCCGTTGACCTGCTCCACGACCGTGCCCCCGGCCACCGCCGGGCCGATGGTGCCGACGAACTTCTTCCCGATCCGGTCGGGCAGGGGATGCGTGTAGCGCACGCCCTGCGTGTTCATCACGACGACGAAGTCCACGCCGGTCGCCTTGCGGGTGGCCTCGGCCTCCGGCTGGAGCACCGCCGTCGGGTCGGGGGTGCGCAGCGCGGCGGCCGTGCCGGGCGCGTTGGCGAACGTCTGGGCCACGGCCAGGGAGCGGTTGCGGGCCTCGGCTTCGGTGTCGTGCCGCACCTGGAGCACCTGCGCCACCACCGCGGAGACCACCAGCAGCAGCACGATCACGACTTGCAGCACGAACACCTGACCGGCCACGCTGCGTCCGGTCACCGCCGCCCACAGCACCCCCGGCCGGTCGCCGTTCGCGCCGGGGCCGTCCGGCGGCGGGGCCAGTGGTGCGCGCGGTTGCCCGAAAGGTCGGGGCGGCCGGGACACGGGCCGGCCGGGCAGTCGCACCATGTGCCCATGTCTACACTGCCCGACGCCATCAGGCGAGACCGTCACCCCGGACACCGCACGGTCGCCGCTACGCACGGCGCAGGCTCCGCGCCGCGAGCAGCAGGGCCACGTCGTCGGGGCGGGCACCGGCGTGCCGGACCGCGGCGGTGAGACGGTCGGCGACCCCGTCCAGCGACAGCCCGTCGCGCCGGCCGGCCGCCGCACCCGCCCGGGTCAGGGCCGCGCACAGCTCCGCGATCCCCTCGTCGATGTCGGCGCCCACCCGTTCCACCAGGCCGTCCGTGTACAGCGCGAGGATCGCGTCCGGCTCCAGCTCCAGCTCGGTCACCGGGTACCGGGCCTCCGGGTCCACCCCGAGGACCACCCCGCCGGGGACGTCCAGCGCCCGTGCCCGGCCGCCGGGGGAGAGCAGCAGTGGCGGAGGATGACCCGCCCGGGCGATCCGGACCCGCCCGGTGTCCGGGTCCAGGCGCAGATAGCAGCAGCTGGCGAACTGGCCCGGGTCCAGGCCGATCAGCAGCCGGTTGGTGCCGCTCAGCACCTCGTCCGGCGGCCGGTCGCCCAGCGCGAACGCCCGTACCGCGCTGCGCAGCTGGCCCATGGTGGCCGCCGCCTGTACCCCGTGCCCCTGCACGTCCCCGATGACCAGCGCCAGCCCCTGGCCGGCCTCCACCACGTCGTACCAGTCGCCGCCCACCTCCAGGCCGTCGGTGCCCGGCAGGTAGCGGCCCGCGGTCTCCACCCGCGGATGAGCCGACAGCCGGCTCGGCAGCAGCGCCTGCTGGAGGCCGCGGGCGAGGGCCGCCTCGCTGTCGTAGCGCCGCGCCCGCTCCATGGCGTGCGCGATCAGCCCGGCGAGCGCGGTCAGCACGGTGCGCTCCTCCGTGCTGAAACGGCGCGGCCGGTCGAACCCGAGGATGCAGGAGCCGACCATCCGGCCGGAGGCGATCAGCGGCAGGAAGGCGCGGGATCCCTCCTCGGCGTCCAGCGGCATCCCCGGATAGGTCGCCGCGAGCTGCGGCATCGACTCGAAGAACAGCGGCCGGCCCGTCGACAGGGTCTCCACCCCCGGGATCCGCACATCGAGCCCCACGCCGTCGAACTGCTCCAGGAAACCCGGCGGGAAACCGGTCTCCCACGCCAGGTACATGTGCCGGTCCTGGAGCAGGTAGATGGCGAGCCGGCGGCCCCCGAACGCGGGCAGCAGCTCCCGCATGACCACCGCCGACACCTGCTGGGCCGTCACCGCGTCGGTCAGTGCGATGGCCAGCGCGATCGGCCGGTACACCGCCGCCGTCGCGGGATCGTCCGCCACCGGCTCCGCGGGCGGCACCGGCCCGGCCGGCGTCTCCATCCGGCTGGCCGGAACGAGTGTGCAGGTCAGCAGGTCCTCGCCCGGATGCACGGACACGGCGAGCCCGTCGTACCCGCCCGTCTCCCCGCCCTTGCGCCGCACATGGAAGTGCACCGGTTCCGGGGACAGCAGGGCGGCCCGCAGATGGTCGTCGTAGGGCGCTGCGGTCAGCCACGGCATCGCCTCCCACAGCGGCCGCCCACGCAGTCCGTCCGGCGCCCCCGCCAGCCGGGCCGCGGCGTCGTTGGCGTACACGATCACACCCAGCCGGTCCAGGCAGAACACCCCCTGCGGCAGCGGGTCGGCCGCGCCGTCCGCGAGGGAGAGGGAACCGGGGTCGAGCACCACCCCGCCGACCGCCGGTACCGAGCGGCCCTCGCCGGCCGGCCACAGGTCCAGCAGCCGCGGCGCGCCGTCGCCGGCCCGCAGGCTCAGCGGGGCGGGCGGCGGCTTCCCGGCGGCGGTGTCGCGCAGCGCGGCCAGCACCCGGTACGCCTCGGCCGGGGCCAGGGCCTCGGCGAGCGCGGTGTCCGTCCCCTCGAACCCCTCGGGCGCCAGCCCGAGCAGGGCGTGCAGCCGGTCGTCGACCCGTACCGCGCGGGTCACCGGGTCCCAGGTGAACCGTCCCGTCGCGGCCTGCGGGGGCCGGCGCGCGGGCGGCCGCACGCACTGCGGCTCCCCGTCCCAGACCAGCGCGCTCGCGTCCCCGTCGGCGAGCGCGAGCAGCTCCACGCCCAGGCCCTCGGCCAGCCGCGCCAGCAGCTCCCGGTCGAGCGACTCCTCTGCGCCGGCCACCGACGGGCGCAGCACGCTCAGCACCCCCAAGGGTGCGCGCCCGCCCGGCACCGGCATGTGCACCGACCCGAACGGGAACGGCAGGCCAGCCGCGAACTGCGGGTAGCGGCGCACCGTCTCCGTCGCGTTCGGCAGCACCACCGGCGTGCCCAGCCGGTAGGCGTCGGAGACCGGGAAGGGCCGGGCGGCGTGCAGCCGCCACCACGGACGGAAGAGGGGGCCCGGAAGACCGGCGAGGACGGCCAGGCGCAGGACGGTGGGGGCGTCGGCGGGGCCGACCAGCTCGGGGACCTCGCCCTGCCCCGGGCCGCCCCCGCGCAGATACACGCCCGCCACCCGGCCGTCCGTCGCACGGAGCGCCGCGGTCGCGGCGTTCGCGAGCAGCGCGGCCAGCCGGGCCCGCCCGCGGACCGCCTGCTCCCCGCTCCCCGCCATCGGTCCTACCTCGTCCCCTGCGCCTCCGGATGGATCACACAAGCAAGAATGCGCCAGGGACGGCGGGGGCCGCACTTCGGCCGCGGACCGGGACGACGGGGGCTCACACCAGTGCCGCACCCGGGTGGCGGTGCGCGGCGGCCGCTCCTAGTAATGGACTGCGTACCGCGCGTGCCGCGGACGGGGGTGTCAGACGCGGCCGCACTCCTCGACTGGAGCCGAGATGACCACCCGCTCTTCGTCCGCCTGTTCCGACGACTCCCTCATACGCCCGGTCCCGGCCGGGGTGCGCCTCCCGTCCGTCCGGGTCCTGACGCGGTTCGCGCCACCGCCCGGGTCGCGGGTCGGCGGGCCGCCCGGGGACGGCGTCGGGAACGACGACGACCGGTACGGCGATCCGCTGCTGGACCTGGTGCGTACGGCCGTCGCCGACCGTCCGCTGGAGGACGTCGTCCGGCTCCTCACCCTGCTGGAAAGCTCGCCGGAGCATGCCCCGACCAGGGCGGAGGCGCTGCGCTCGGCGGGCGTCGTCCGGTCCGTGGCGGACGTCACCCGGCTGGTGGCGCTGCTCGGCCGGCCGTCCGGGGAGCCGGACAGCGCGGACGCGGTGGTGCGCGCCGCCGCCGGGCTCCGCTCCCCGCGGGACGTCGGCCGGCTGCTGCGGATGCTGCACCGGCCGCCCCTGGCACCGCGCTGCGCGCGGCTCGCCGTACGGGCCGCGGCCGGCCGGCCCGTCGAGGAGGTGGCCGAACTGCTCGGCCACCTGGCCGCCGAGGGCCCGGAGCGGCAGCCGGAACCGGCCGCTGTCGATGTCGCGGACCCCGGGCCCGCCGCCCTCGTCGCACCGCCCGCCCCGGAACCGGCCGACCGGCCCCGGACCGGCTCGCCCGCCCTCGCCGGTACCGGCACCCGGGCGGCAGCGGCGCTGGTGTTCCTGTGCGGCGCGGCCCACGCCCCGCGCTACTGGGCCGGTCTCTCGCACGGCCTGCTCGGCGCCACCCTCGTCGCCTCCGCGCTGTGCATGCTGCTGGGCCTCGCCCTGCCCGCGCGCGCGGCGCAGGCCCGGCTCGCCGCGGCGACGGCCGCCCTCGCGGTCACGACGGTGCTCGGCGCGGGCCAGGTGCTCGGCGGCCGGTTCGGGCTGCCGGACCCGGCCCGGCTGTGGGCGGCGACCCTCGCCCCGCCCTGGCTGGCCGGCACGGCGGCGGCCGCGGCCGCGTGCGCCGCGCTGGGGGTGGTGCTGACCGTGCTGCTCGGCCCCGGCAGCCGTGCCCGAGACGGGAGTTGAGTCAGCTCACCGGCCGCAGCACCAGAGGCCGGTCCAGACGGGGGCGGCCGTCACGAACGGGTCGCCGCCCGCCTCCGGGCACAGCCTCACGTCCTCGGTGCGCACCCCGCCCCAACCGCGCCGCACGCCCTCTGGCACTCGGTGCAGGCCAGGTCCGCCGCCGCCCGTCCGTCGTCCCCGGTGACCACGAACGCGACCGTCCGGGCCCCGGTGCCCCACAGCACCTCGGCGGTCGCCGCGGCCACCGGGAAGCTCGCACACGGCAGCAGCCCGGCGTCCGCCACGGCGAGCGCCCCGGACATGCGCGCCGGGCGGGGGAGTCGGCGAGGTCGAACCCCGGCACGGGCGCCCCGTCCTGGCGGGCGAGCCGGTCGGGTTGCGGGATTTCAGCTCCAGTGCCTCCTCCTGGGTGGCCGCGGACACGATCCGCTCGGCGCCGCGCCGGAACGCCCCGGCGGCCACGGCGAACGCGCGCATCACGTCGACGACGGCGAGCCGGGGCGGCCGGGGCATCGGACACGCCGGTGAACAGGGGCTGCGTCGCCCCATGGCGGCCCGCCCGGCGGCGATCAGGGCAGCCGGGTCGGCTCCGAGGAGGCGGGCAGGGCGGAACGCAGGCTGCGCAGGGCGAGCAGGAGCACGCCGATGTCGTCCAGGTAGACGGGGTCCGGCAGCAGGTCGGTGGGGAGCACCAGATAGGCCACCGCGCCCCAGAACACCCACCGCGGGCCCGTCGGCAGCCCGGCCCGCAGCAGCGTGCGCCGGGTGCGGACCAGCCGCACGAGCAGGGCGACGGCACCGGCGAGCAGGCCGGCCGCGAGGACGCCGGCGATCAGCAGCAGGGTGGTGGTGGAATCCATCGGGGCTCCTTGGGCGCTCCAGGCGGCTCTTCGTGCGGTGCGGGGCCTACGAGGGCCGGTCCGGGGACGGCAGGTCCGCGCCGTCCCCGGTGTCCTCGGGTACCGCCTTCGCCCTGCCGGTGAACCCCGGCAGTTTCAGCCGTCCGAAGGTCTGGGTGAGTTGCTGGAGCGCGGCGGGGGTCCGGGCCGCGGGCCGTTGCCGGGGCAGCGCGGGCGCGGGGACGTCGCGGTAGGCCGCCAGTGCCTCCAGGGCCTGCTCGGCGGCCTGCTTGTACAGGTCGCGGGACTTGGTCATGGCCTCCAGCGCCTCGGCGTACATGGCGACCAGCCGCCGCTCCCGGTCCAGCTCCTCCTGGTGGGTCATCAGCGTCCAGTTGTCCCTGAGGTCCGCCAGCGCCTCGGCGGCGTCCTGCGGGGCGGGCCGGGGCAGGGCGACGAAGTGCCGCAGCGCCGCGACGAGTTCGGCCGGCTCGGAGCCGTCGAGGAAGACGTTGCGCACCCGGTGCGGTGTGCCGTCGTAGTCCTCCGGGGCCGGATCCGGGGGCAGCAGCACGGCGCCGCCGCGCGGCACCTCGACATCGAGGTCCTTCAGCGCCCAGTTGACACCGCGCAGCTGGTGCGGTGCGGCGCGGTGCTCCACGACACGGTGCCTGAGGCCGGGCGGCAGCAGCCGGGCCAGCGGCAGCTTGCCCTGCTCGTCGGGGGTCATCGCCTCGTGCACGACGAGATTGACGCACCATGCCTCGCGGGCGGCCTCGCGCAGGCGGCGGCGCATCTCCTTGTCGTCCGCGGGCAGCGCGTTGACCTGGCGGAAGCGCAGCCCGGCGACCGTGGGGTGGTGGTCCCAGGAGCCGTCGTCACCGGAGCCGCCCTCGGGCCAGAACAGGGTCGCGGGCGAGGGCCAGCCCTCGTCCCACGGCTGCTCGGCCTCCGCGACCAGCCGCCACTCGTGCCCCTGTGGCTTGCCGTGCCGGGGTACGAGGGTGAGCCGGGCCCGCACGGTCACCGTGCCGCCGGCCCGCCAGCGCGCCTCGAAGAGCGTGCCGGGAGAGTCCTCGGGCGCGGGCGGTTCGGCGAAGTCGTCGAGGTCCCCGCTCTCCTTGTGCCGGCGCAGGGTACGGCGGACGACGTCCTCGGGATCGGGACCGGTGTGACGGCCGCGGGCCGCCCAGACGGTCTGGGGGATGGCGGCGCGGTCGGTGGCGGAGTTCGACATGGGCCAATCTGCTGATGGGTGTGGGTGCGCCTCCCAGTATCACCGCTCGGCCCGCCGAAACGTAGACGGCCCCGCGCGCCGCGTGCCGCGCGCCCCGCCCGGCGGCTTCCCGCCGCGGCCGGACGCGTGCTCAGCAGGCGGGGTTCTGGTCGAGCGGGACGAACTCCAGGCGGGCGTGGTCGGCGGCGCCGAGGGCCGTGTCGTAGTCGGAGCGCTCGACGCGGTACCAGACGTCGTCCCGGCCGGTGTCCCCGTCGACGTCGTCCAGCCGCACGCACCACCGCTCCGGCCGGATCACGCGCAGGTACGTCTCCGTGCCGCTGCGGATCGTGTGGCAGTCCCGGTGGCGCTCGGTGGTGTACCAGGTGTGGGTGGTGCGGTGGGTGCCCGATCCGCTGCGGGAGGTGTGCCTGACCCGGTGGGTGCCGGTGGTGCAGCGGGTGATCAGGTGGGGCCGGGTGGCCGGGGTGGTCCGCTCGGTGAGGTGCTGGACGGTGTCGCGCAGCCCGGTCACGGTCTCGGGAGCGGAGGCGGAGCGCCAGTCGCGGTCGAAGTAGGCGTACGCGCCGGCTCCGGTCAGCAGGACCGCCGTCGTCGCCGCCGCGGTGATCACCGTCGCGCGCCTGGTGAACATATGTCTCCCCCCGAGTGGCCATGTTCGGCGGGGAGTTTAACGGACGGCGCGCGAGCGCCGCCCCCGGCCGCGTCCGCTCCGCCCGGGCGGGTTGCCTCGGGAACGGAGCGGACCCGGCCGGCGCGGCTCAGGCGCCGCTCTCGCGCAGCATGTCCTCGCGCTCGACGAGCTTCACGCGCTCGCGGCCCTGCGGCTCGCCCAGGGCGCGTTCGGCGGCGTCGAGGCGGTACCAGCCCTCCCAGGTGGTGTAGCGGACGTTGCGCTCGGCGAGGAAGGCGTCCACGGCCTCCGGGGCGGGCGAGGAGGGGGTGTGCAGCCGGCCGTTGGCGTGGTCGTCCAGCAGGTTGGCGACCGTCTCGTTGGCGTCGCCCTTGGTGTGGCCGATGAGGCCGACCGGGCCGCGCCGGATCCACCCGGTGACGTAGGTGGACTGGAGGTGCGTGCCGCCCTCCTCGACGACCCGGCCGCCCTCGTCCGGCACGGTGCCCGAGTCGATGTCCCAGGGCAGCTTGGGCAGCTTCTCCGAGAGGTAGCCGACCGCGCGGTAGACGGCGGTGACGTCCCAGTCCTTGAACTCGCCGGTGCCCTTGACGTTGCCGGTGCCGTCGAGGGCGGTGCGCTCGGTGCGCAGGCCGACGACCTTGCCGTCCTCGCCGAGGATCTCCGCGGGCGACTCGAAGAAGTGCAGGAAGAGCTTGTGCGGACGGTCGCCGACGTCCCGGATCGCCCAGTTCTCCAGCGTCTTGGCGACCATGTCGGCCTGCTTGTTGCCGCGCCGGGTCTCGATGGAGCCCGCGTCGTAGTCGATGTCCTCGGGGTCGACGATGACCTCGATGTTGGGGGAGTGGTCCAGCTCGCGCAGCTCCATCGGGCTGAACTTCGCCTGCGCCGGGCCCCGGCGGCCGAAGACGTGGATCTCCAGGGCCTTGTTGGCCTTGAGCCCGTCGTAGACGTTCGGCGGGATCTCGGTGGGCAGCAGCTCGTCGGCGGTCTTGGCGAGGATCCGGGCGACGTCCAGGGCCACGTTGCCGACGCCGAGCACGGCGACCTTCTCGGCCTCCAGCGGCCAGGTGCGCGGCACGTCGGGGTGGCCGTCGTACCAGGAGACGAAGTCGGCGGCGCCGTAGGAGCCGTCGAGGTCGATGCCGGGTATGGACAGCGCGCGGTCGGCCATCGCACCGGTGGAGAAGATCACCGCGTCGTAGAAGGCGCGCAGGTCGTCCAGGCTGATGTCGGTCGGGTAGGCGACGTTGCCGAACAGCCGGATCTGCGGCTTGTCCAGCACCTGGTGCAGGGCGGTGACGATGCCCTTGATGCGCGGGTGGTCGGGCGCGACGCCGTAGCGGATCAGGCCGAACGGGGCGGGCATGCGCTCGAAGAGGTCGATGGAGACACCGGGGTCGGTGGCCGCCTCGGACTTGAGCAGGGCGTCGGCGGCGTAGATCCCGGCGGGACCGGCTCCGACGATGGCTACCCGCAGGGGGCGCGGCATGATCAGTTTCCCTTCGAGCGTGAAACAGTCGACTCGATCGGGAAGCCTAGGCTAAGGCAGACCTAACCAGGTACGCGGGTCCGGTCTATGACCTCATAAGGGCATCTTATGACATCCCCAGGGGCGCCTTATGAAGACCTCCGGCGCCCTGCCCGGCCGCTGCACCGGGGCCCTCACCCGGCCACCCGCAGCGTCCGTTTGGCCAGTTCGTAGGCCGGGAGCATGGCGTCGTGCTCCGCCGAGTCCATCCCGCCGAGATGGACGACCACCGGACCGCCGGGAGTGTCGACGGCGAAGGCGCACTCCTTCTTGGTCTCGTCCAGCAGTTCGCTGGTGGAGGAGTACTCCACCTCCGTACCGCGCAGACCGCCGCCCGTCGTGAACGCCCGGTACCGCTCCTCGCCGACGTGGCCCTGCGCGGCCACGAACCCCCGCAGCACGCCGCGCGCGCCGGCGTCACCCGCCCGGCCGGTCCACACCCGCAGGAAGCCGATGTGGCCGGCCGGCTTGGCGTCGATCTCGCAGGCGGCCGTCACCGGGCCCTGCCGCAGCAGCGCCGCGCCGAGTCCGTCGTTCTGCGCGCCCCGCGCGTCGACCGACTCGGCCTTCCAGTCCTCGGCGACGTCGAACCGGACGGGCAGCGCGCAGGGCGAACCGGCGGCGCCGATCGTGCCGCCGCTCACCGCCGCCGGGTCCTTCGCCTCGGCCGTCGCCCCGGTTCTCGTTCCGCCGGCCCGCGGTGTGCCGGCGTCGTCCTGTCCCGCGCAGCCGCCCAGCACCGCCGCGAGCGCCACCGCCACGACCGCCCGCACCCCCACGTCGACCTGCATGTCCGTCCGTCTCCCCTCCGGTTCAGCGCGGTCACTGTAGCCGAGGGTGACGGCGGCCCCCGCCTCCGATCAGGCGGGGTGGGTCAGCGCCTCTTTCTGCAACTGCACCGCCGCCAGCAGGCTCAGGCCCGGCTCCGCCTGCCGCAGCGCCTTCGTCGCGGCGACCGAGGAGGGGTCGCCGGTGAAGCCGACGGCCGCCAGCCGGGAGCGGGTCCAGTCGGCGCGCAGCTGTGTCGCGGTGGCTTCGGCGGTGGACTCGACCAGCGCCACGGCTCGTTCCAGGCCCGGCCGTTCCTCGGGCGAGGCCCCGGCCAGCGCCTCGCGCAGCGCCGCCGCCACCACGTCCGCGTCCCGGATGACCAGCACGCTGTTGTGTTTCCTGTTCAGTCCCGTCAGTCCTGCCATGCCCGCCATCCTGACCGTCGACGACGGGAGGCGCCAAGCGGCTTGAGGAAGACCAGAGGCTGGCCGGTGCTCACTCCGCGGGGCGCCGGCAGTGCAGGAACAGGTGCGGCTCGGGCGCGGCGGCGGGGTGGGCCGGCGCGAACTCGACGCGCTCCGCCGCCAGTACGGTCAGTCCGGCGCGGACCGCCATGTCCTCGAAGGCCTCGGCGGCGAAGCTCGTCACCCGCACCGGCTGCCCCATGAACAGCCCCTGGGCGCCCTCCACGTCGAAGGGCACGGTGGCCAGTACCACCGGCCCGCCCGGCCGTACCGCCCGCACCAGCCGGCGCACCACGGCCTCCTGCTCGGACCGGTCCATCTGGAGCAGCGAGAAGTAGGCGCAGGCCGCGTCGAACGACCCTTCGTCCAGCGGGAGTTCACGGACGTCGGCACGGCGGAACTCGGCGCCGGGCACCTGCCGGGCGGCCAGCTCCACCATCACCGGTGACACGTCGATGCCGAGCACCCGGTGGCCCGCCTCGGCGAGGGTCTTGGCGGTCGGCCGCCCGGTCCCGCTGCCCACGTCCAGCACCCGGCTGCCCGGTGCCAGCCGCTCCAGCAGCCACCGCAGGGACGCCCGGTGGGCCGCGGAGGAGGCGAACGCCTTCTCGTAGTCGAGTCCTAGCGCGTCGAACACCTCGGCCGCCGGCGCCCGGCGTTCCTCCTCGGCCACCACGGCTCCTCCCGTCGCACGGCATCGATGCCGCGCATCCTCGCACCCCGCGCGGCCACCCACAACGACCCCGGGCCGGACCCGTTTGCGCACCGGGCGCCGGACCCGGCAGGGTGCTGCCGTGCCCACCTTGCTGATCGTCCACCACACCCCGTCGCCCAACTGCCAGGCGCTGTTCGAGGCCGTCGTCTCGGGCGCCACGGCACCCGAGATCGAGGGCGTCCGGGTGATCCGCCGCGCGGCCCTCGCGGCCACCGCCACCGACGTCCTCGAAGCCGACGGCTATCTCCTCGGCACCCCCGCGAACCTCGGCTACATCTCCGGCGCCCTCAAGCACTTCTTCGACCAGATCTACTACCCCTGCCTGGACGAGACCCGGGGCCGCCCCTTCGGCTCCTACATCCACGGGGGCAGCGACGTCACGGGCGCCGTGCGCGCCCTCGACGCCATCACCACCGGCCTCGGCTGGCGCCGCGCGGCCGAACCGGTCACCGTGACGGGAGCGCCGGGCAAGGCCGACACGGAGGCGTGCTGGGAACTGGGCGCCACCCTGGCGGCGGGCCTGGCCGGCTGACCCGGCCGCTCACGCCGTCCGCCGGCTCCCCGCCCACCCGTGCTCGCACAGCGGACCGACCTCCAGGCCCCGCCGGTCACAGGTGTCCAGGATGCGCGGCAGCGCGCCGAGGGTGGCGCGCCAGGAGCCGGGGACGGAGGTGCGGTCGGAGTCGTGGAGCAGGATGGTGCCGCCGCCGCGCAGATCGCGCACGACCGTGCGGTGCACGGAGGCGGGGGTGGCCCGGGCGGTCCAGTCCTCGCCCCAGCAGGTCCACAGCACCGGCGTGAGGCCCAGCCGGCGCGCGGCCAGATGGGCGGCGGACGACATCACGCCGTAGGGCGGCCGGAACAGGGTGGGACGCCGGCCGGTGAGATCGCCGACCAGGTCCCGGGCGCGGGCGAGGTCGTCGTACGTCGCCCGCGGTCCGCGCAGCAGCAACGGGCGGTGCAGCCAGCCGT
Organism: Streptomyces sp. NEAU-sy36; assembly: GCF_013423905.1. NCBI lineage: Bacteria > Bacillati > Actinomycetota > Actinomycetes > Kitasatosporales > Streptomycetaceae > Streptomyces > Streptomyces sp. NEAU-sy36. Next base: position 4,671,725 of record NZ_CP058977.1, on the reverse strand, counting down.
GGACGCCGATCTCGTGGCCCTCGGCCGCGATCTCGCGGACCAGCCCGGGGCTGCGCCGGGCCTCGCCGCCGAGCAGGAAGAACGTCGCGCGCACCCCGCGCGCGGCCAGCGCGCCCAGGAACAGCGGGGTGGAGTGCGGATCCGGACCGTCATCGAAGGTCAGCGCGACATGGCCGGCCCGGCCCCGCCCGGCCAGTCGGGGCGTGACGCGATTGCGCAGCGGGCCGAACGTGGTGACCACCGGCGCGGCGTGCGCGGCGGCGAGAACGGGCAGCGCGGCCAGAGCGGCGCCGCGCAGGGCGGGTACGACGGTCATGAGCGGTGGCTCCCGCGGTGCGCGGCGCCCGGGGCGCCGGTGCCCGGGGTGTGGCCCGCGCCCTCGAAGTGCAGCTCGTGGCCGAGGGCGTGGATCAGGCGGGGGCCGTCGTCGGTGGTGGCGACCGCCGTGCCGATGGCGGTCACCCACAGCGCGCAGGCGGCCGAGGCGACGGCGACGAACCGGCGCGGGCGGCCGGCGCGGCGCCGCACCGCAGCCGGTACGGGCAGACCCGCGGTGGACCTCCGGGCGATCCGCGCGATCTCGGCGGCCGGGCCGCACCCGGCGTCGGCGAACAGCGCCAGCGCGGCCGCGCGCTGCCGCAGCCCCCGCGCCCCCTGGACCAACTCCGCCACGACCGGCGCCAGTCGGCCGGGGTCCCGGATCCACGCGGCGACGCCCGCCTCCTCCAGCGCGGCGGCGTTGGTCTGCCCGTGGCCGGGTATGCAGCGGTAACTCGCGACCGGCAGGCCCGCGGCGAAGGCCTCCAGGGAGGTCAGCCCGCCCGCGTTCTGCACCAGCACGTCGGCGGCGTGCATCAGCCCTGGCATGTCGTCCACCCAGCCGAAGGCGTGCTCGACGCCTTCGGCGCGCAGCCGTGCGGCCAGCGCCGCGTTGCGGCCGCACACCACCACCGGCACCGCGACCCCGGACGCCCGCAGTTCCAGGGCCACCTGGCGGACGGGGCCCACGCCCCACGAACCGGCGACCAGCAGGGCCAGCGGCGCGTGCGCGGGCAGGCCGAAGCGGGCGCGGGCGGCGGCGCGCGCGTCCTCGCCGGCCGGGCGGAAGCGGGGGTCGGTGACCGGCCCGGTCACCCGCACGTCCCGCGCCCCGGCGCCCCGGGCCTGTTCGGCGGGCACGGCGTGCGCCGCGAGGTGGACGTCGATGCCGTCGGCCACCCACAGCGGATGCACCGAGAAGTCGGTCAGATAGGTGAGCGCCGGCACGGTCAGCCGGCCGGAGCGGCGCAGCCCGCCCAGGACCCGGCTGGCGCCCGGGTAGGTGGAGACGACCGCCCGGGTGCCCGCGGGCAGGGCCCGCAGCACCCGTTCCTCGGTGCGGCGCAGCAGCGCCGCGGCGAGCGGGCCGCCACCGCCCGCGCGTTCGGTGCTGCGGTAGATGCGCTGGTAGGCCCAGGGCGCGGTGAGCAGCATCCGGTGGTAGCCGTCCCGGATGAGCCGGCCGGCGCGGGCGGGCAGCAGGTCCAGCAGGTCGAGCCGGTCCACCGTGAAGCCGTCCGCGGTGAGCCGGCGGTCCAGTTCGGCGGCGGCGCCGTCGTGCCCGGCGCCGATGCCGGCGGACAGCAGCGTGACCCGCTCGGCCGGTGCCGTGGGTCCGGCGGGCGGTGCGGTGCGCAGGGTGGCGGCCGCCAGGGCGCGCAGATGGGCCGTACTTCCGAGGTGGGGCATGCGTGTGCCTTCCGCGCGGAGCAGCAGGAGGTGTGGTTCCGCGCGGGAGCCGGGCGGAGCGACCGCACTCTACAACATGTAGTAGATAGCCTCGTACGAGATGTAGTAGCAGGCGGGTAGGCTGTTCCGCCGGACCGTCAAGGCCGGGCAAAAGCCCGACGGGGGGCGCGAGGAGGGAAGACAATGCGCGACCGAGCGAGCGACGCGGCCGGGGAGTCGCCCGGCCGCAGGGCGCGCGGGGAACTGGAGAGCGGCGTGCTGGCCGTGCTCTGGGCCGCGGACGGGCCGCTGACCGCCCGGCAGGTCCTCGACGGGCTCTCCGGCGACCTGGCGTACACCACCGTGCTGACCATCCTGTCCCGCCTGCACGGCAAGGGCATGCTGGTCCGGCGGCGCGAGGGCCGCGGCTACGCCTACGCCCCCGCCCGCGACGAGGCATCCGACACCGCCGCCCGGATGCGCACCCTGCTGGACCGCGGCTCGGACCGGGAGGCGGTGCTCGCCCGGTTCGTCTCCGAACTCTCCGCCGCCGACGAGCAGTTGCTCCAGCGGCTGCTCGGCGGGTCCGACCCGGGCCGCCCCGGCGAGAGGGCGTGAACGGGTGACCTTCACCGTCTACGTGCCGCTGGTGGTGACCGTCGTCCTCGCGGTGCTCGCCCCCGCCGCCCGCCGGCTGCCGCCCCGCGCCGCCGCCCGCTCCCTGGCCTGCGCCGCGCTGGTGACGGCCACCGGCTGGCTCGGCTCGCTCGCCCTGCTCGCCTTCACCGGCCTCGCGCAGATACCCGAGGTCGCCGAGCAGGGCCACTGGTCGGTGGCCGCGCTGCGCGCCGAGGACCCGGTCTCCCTGGCCGTCGCGGCACTGGGCGCGCTCGGTCTGATCGCCGCGTTCGGCTCGCTCGCCGTGGCCGCCGTACGGCAGACCCGGCAACTGCTGTGGGCCCGGCGGGAGGCCGCAGCGGTGCCCGGCGACACCGAACTCACCGTCCTCGACGACGAGGTGCCACAGGCCTTCGCGCTGCCCGGCGCGCCCGGCCGGATCGTGGTCTCCCGCGGCATGCTGCGCTGCCTCGGCGACGACGAACGCGCCGCCCTGCTCGCCCACGAACGGGCCCACCTGCGCGGCCGGCACCACCTCTACCTCGCGCTGTGGCGGCTCACGGCCGCCGTCACCCCGCTGCTGCGCCCCCTCGCCGACGCGGGCGGCTTCGTGCTGGAACGCTGGGCCGACGAGGACGCGGCCACGCACGTGGGCAGCCGCACGGTGGTCGCCCGCGCCGTCGGCCGGGCCGCCCTGGCCTCCGCCGCCGCGCACCGCCAGCGCCAACTCGCCGCGACCGGCGGCGCCGTGCCGCAGCGGGTGCGGGCCCTGCTGGCTCCCCCTCCGGCGCCGCGCACCCTGCCGTTCGTGGCCGGCGCGGTGCTGCTGGCGCTGTGCTGCGCGAGCCTCGCCGAGGCCGCGTCCGACAGCGAGCGCATGGTCGTGACGGCCCGTTCGGCGCAGTGCGCCACCACCCGCCCGGCCCCGGTCGCCACCGACCGGGACGGCGCGTCCCACCGGCATCCGCACTGCCGTCCGCACCGGCACGCCAGGCCGCTGTAGTACCCCGGTACCACCCCCTCTGCCCCGTTCAGCCCCCGGTACCACGGGTTCGCGGGGTCACGGCGCCTAGCGTGGCGAGTGAGGCGTCAGGCGTGACGGACGCCACGGCCCGCGACAGAGGGAGTGCGAATGATCGACGCGCGACGACTGACCAAGAGGTACGGCGAGAAGACGGCGGTCGACGGACTGGACTTCGTGGTCAGACCCGGCACCGTCACCGGTTTCCTCGGCCCCAACGGCGCCGGGAAGTCCACCACCATGCGCATGATCGTCGGCCTCGACGCGCCCACGAGCGGCTCCGTCACCGTGAACGGCCGCCGCTACGCCGGTCACCGCGCCCCGCTCCAGGAGGTCGGCGCGCTGCTGGAGGCGAAGTCCGTGCACCCGGGACGCACCGCCTACCAGCACCTGCGCGCCCTCGCGCTGACCCATGGCATCCCGCGCCGCCGGGTCGAGGAGGTCATCGAACTCGCCGGCCTCGGCAGCGTCGCCGGGAAACGGGCCGGCTCCTTCTCGCTGGGCATGGGCCAGCGGCTCGGCATCGCCGCCGCCCTGCTCGGCGACCCCCGCACGGTGATGCTGGACGAGCCCGTCAACGGCCTCGACCCCGAGGGCGTCCTGTGGATCCGCAACCTGCTGACCTCGCTCGCGGCCGAGGGCCGGACCGTGTTCGTCTCCTCCCACCTGATGAGCGAGGTCGCCCTGGTCGCGGACCACCTGATCGTGGTCGGCCGCGGCCGGCTGCTCGCCGACACGACGGTCCGGGACCTGGTGCGCGAGGCGGGCGGCGACACCGTGACGGTCGCCACCCAGGACCCGGCGCGGCTGCGGGAGGTGCTCGCCGGACCCGGTGTGGAGATCACCGGCCGGGTCGGCTCGGAAGAACTCCAGGTCACCGGGGTCGGCGCCCGCCAGATCGGGCTGACCGCGGCCGAGCACGGCATCCCCCTGTTCGAGCTGACCACCAAGGTCGTGTCGCTCGAATCCGCCTTCATGGAACTGACCAGGGACGCCGTCGAGTACCACGGCACCGCCACCGCCACCGCCACCGCCACCGCCACCGCCACCGGCACCGGCACCGACCGCACCGGGAGCGCCGCATGAGCACCCTCACCGAGACCGGCAACCCCACCGGGAGCGCCCAGGCCGCGCCCGGCCGCCCCGCCTACCGTGTCACCGGACGGCGGGTCCTCGCCTCCGAATGGGCCAAGCTATGGTCCCTGCGCTCCACCTGGATCACCCTGGGCCTGGGACTGCTGTTCCTGGTCGCCTTCGGCGTCATCGCCGCGAGCCGCTACACGTCCATGACCGGATCGCCCCGGATGGACCGGGACTTCGCCCGCTCCACGGCCCTGAGCCTGTCCCTGTTCGGCGCCAACTTCGCCCAACTCGCCCTCGGCGTACTCGGCGTGCTGGTCACCGCGGGGGAGTACTCCACCGGCATGATCCGTTCCACCATGGCCGCGGTGCCGCGCCGGCTGCCCGTGCTGTGGTGCAAGGCGGCGGTGTACGGGCTGGTCGCGCTGGTCGTCGGCACCGTCGGCGCCTGGATCGCCTTCCTGATCGGCAGCCGTATCGTCGCCGGCACCCCCGCCGCCCTGACCCTCGGCCACGCGGGCGTCGTACGCGGCCTGCTGGGCGCCGGACTCTACCTCGGCCTGGTCGGGGTGGTCGGCGCCGCCCTGGGCGCCCTGCTGCGCTCGGTGGCCGGCGGCATCTCGGTCCTGGTCGCCGTCTTCATGCTCGTCCCCGGCCTCGCCTCGCTGCTGCCGAGTTCCTGGCAGGACGACCTCACCCCCTACCTGCCGAGCAACGCGGGCCAGGCGATGTACGCCCTCACCCACGACGCCACCACCCTGGCGCCCGGCACCGGACTGCTCGTCTTCCTCGGCTGGACCGCGCTCGCACTCGCCGGCGCCGCGTACCGGCTGCGCCGCGGTGACGTCTGACCGCCCGCACGGCGCGGGACCCGCCACGACCACGGCGGACCTCGGCGCGATGGGGCCGCTCGCCGCCCGGCTCGGCCGGGCCGGCCGGCGGCTGCGGCGCGCCGACCGCGCCCGCCCCTGGGTGCTGGACACCGCGCTGGTGGCGGTGGTCTTCCTGCTGTTCTGCCTGCCGGACCTGCTGCACGGCGGCGTCGTGGACGCCGACGGCCCGCGCCGGTTCCGGCTCGCCTTCACCAGGCTGCCGCCCGCCGCCATGCTCGCCCTCCAGACGGGCCTGGTGCTGCCGCTGCTGTGGCGCCGGCGCCACCCCACGGCCGCCTTCGGCGCGATCGCCGCCGTGTTCGTCCTCCAATGGGCCCTGGGCGCGGCCCTGCACGCGGACGTCGCCCTCTTCCTCGCCCTGTACAGCCTGGCCCTGCACGGCCGGCCGCGCCGACTGCCCTTCGCCTGCGCGGTGATGGCGGCGGCCCTCGCCCTGGTCGCGGCGCGGATGTCGGTGGTCGTGTCCACGGTGGACGCGCTGTTCTTCCTGCTGAGCACGGCGACCGCGGCCCTCGCGCTCGGCCTGGTGATCCGGATCCGCCGCGCCCAGCTTGCCGCGCTGCGGGACCGGGCGGCACGGTTGGAGACGGAGCGCGACCAGCGCAGCAGACTGGCCGCCGCCTCCGAACGGGCCCGGATGGCACGGGAGATGCACGACATCGTCGGACACAACCTGTCCGTCATCATCACCCTCGCCGACGCGGGCGCCCACGCCTGCGCGGCCGACCCCGCGCGCGGCGCGGAGGCACTCGGGCTGATCGGCGACACCGGACGCCAGGCGCTCGGCGAACTCCGGCGCGTGCTGGGCGTGTTGCGCGACGCCGACGGTCCGCCCGCCGGCCCCGCGTCCGGCCGGTCCGGCCTCGGCCCGTCCGACCTCAGTCCGCAGCCCGGCCTCGCGGACATCGGCGCGCTGTGCCAGGGCGTGCGCGCCGCCGGCCTCGACGTCGTCTACCGGACCGCGGGGAACACCGAAGCCCTCGACGGGGGCGTGCAGTTGACCGTCTACCGGATCGTGCAGGAAGCCATGACCAACACCTTGAAGCACGCGGGCACCGGCACCCGGGTGGACCTCGCGATCGACGTCGAGGACACCCGGCTCGGCATCCGCGTCCGCGACACCGGCCGGACCCGCGAAGGACGCCGAACGGAAGAAGGGCAGGGCCTGCTGGGCATGCGCGAGCGGGCCGCGCTCTACGGCGGACACGTCAGCGCGGGCCCGGCCCCGGGCGGCGGCTGGGCGGTGGCGGCCACCCTGGACCTCACCCCGCAGGAGGGCACCGCGTGACCACCGTGCTCATCGTGGACGACCAGCCGCTGCAACGGTACGGCTTCCGGATGCTGCTCGGCTCCGTGCCGGGCACCGAGGTGGTCGGCGAGGCCGAGCACGGCGCCGAGGCCGTGCGCAGGGCCGCCGAACTGCGCCCGGACGTCGTGCTGATGGACATCCGCATGCCCGGGATGGACGGCATCGAGGCCACCCGCCGCATCGTCGCCGCCGGACACCGCTCGCGCGTCCTCGTGCTCACCACCTTCGACCTGGACGAGTACGTGCACGCGGCCCTGCGCGCCGGTGCCAGTGGCTTCCTGCTGAAGGACGCCCGCCCCGACGAACTGCTGGCCGGCATCCGCGCCGTCTCGGCCGGCGACGCGGTGATCGCCCCCTCCCTCACCCGCCGCCTGCTGGACGAGTTCGCCCGCTACGGCGCCGCCCGCACCGGCGCCGACGACCCCCGCCTCGGCCGGCTGACCGAGCGGGAACGCGAGATCCTGATCGCCATCGGCAAGGGCTGGACCAACGGCGAGATCGCCGCCCGCCTCGTGCTGTCCGAGTCCACGGTGAAGACGCACGTGGGCCGCGTCCTGGCCAAGACCGGCGCCCGCGACCGCGTCCAGGCGGTGATCTTCGCCTACGACCACGGGCTCGCCCGGCCGGGCGCCCGCTGACCCCCTCGCCGAGCGCCGCGCTCACGGCGCCCCGGGGGGCCGACTGGGCCGGACGAGTGACGGGGTGCCGCACGGGATCGTACGAGGCGCCCGCCCGGCGGCCCCGCGCCCACCGGCCCCCACCCGGCGCGGCGCACCGCCGCGACCACCCCCGCCGCGGGCCCGGACGAAGGTGCGGCGCCGGTGGCGCTGGCCCACGATGGACGCGGGTCGTGTCCCGTTCGGCGCGGCCGCAGCCGTCGTACGTCGTCGAGCCGAGGGAGCGTCGGATGCGAGCGGACGGCACCGCACCCGGACGGCCCGCGCCGGGCGGTCCTGACCCAGGGGAAGTGCTGCGCGGCTGCGCGCGGGAGGTGCTGGAGGTCGCCGAGGGCATCCGCGCGGTGGCCGAGCGCACCGCCACCACCCTGCGCGCCCCCGGCCTGGCCGCCACCCGCCGCCCCCGTACCGGCCTCGCGGCACGCTGGGCGCTGCTGCGGGCCCTCACCGGAGGTCAGGGCCTCGGCCGGCCGGCGGGCACGACGGCGGACGGCCCCCGCGGCGGTGCCGCCCGCGTGCTGGGCGCCGCCGGCCGGGCGCTCGGCGGCGAAAGCCTGGCCGCCCTGGTGGCGCTCACCTCCCTGCGGCTGCGCGTGGCCGCCGTGCTCGCCGACCATCCCGAACTGGCGCACGCCCCCGGGATGCGCCTGCTGACCCGGGCCGTCGCCGCCGACCGCGACCAGGACGCCGTACGGGCCCTGCGCGCCCTGCTGCACGACCGTACGGCCCAGCGCGCCCTGTCCGGGCTCGCACCGCTGATAGCCGAACTCCTCGCGGTGCGCGACGTGCTGGACGGGAAGACCGGGACCGGCGGGGCGGCCGGCGCCGAGGGCGGGGCCGAGGCCGTCGACCTCGCGGACCAGCGCCGGCGGACCCTCGCCACCGAGGGCTCCTTCCTCGGCTTCCTGCGCAACATCGAGGTGCTCTCCACCGACGGGCGGATCCTCGTCCAGAACGTGCGCGGCCCCGACGGCGTCGTCCGCTATGTGCTCCAGGCCCCCGGCACGGCCCCCGGGCGCCCGCGCAGCGACGCTCCGCAGGACCTCGTCGGCGCCTGGCGCGACCTGTGCGGCACGGACTCGCCGTACACCCGCTCGCTCACCCGGGCCGTGGCCGGCCACGGCATTCCGCGCGGCGCCGAACTCGCGCTGATCGGGCACGGCGAGGGCGGCAACGCGGTGCTGAACCTCGCCCAGGACGAGGAGTTCTGCCGCACCTACCGGGTCACCCATGTCATCGCCGTGGGCTCCCCGGCCGGCGACCGCAAACCCGCCGACCCGCGCACCTGGGTGGCCACCGTCACCAACCAGTTCGACCTGGTGGCCGCCCCCGACGGCGGCCGCGCGGCCCCGGCGGCCTCCGGGACCGCGGCGGATCACACAGCCCCCGCGGCCCCCGCCACCCCCGCGGCCCCCGCCACCCCCGCGGACCACACCCGCCCCGCACCCACGCCACCGCGGCCGGGCCGGTACGACGTCGAGTACGCCGGTCCCAGCCGGGAGTTCCCGCTGTGCCACCGGCTGCGCGAGTACATCGAGCACCTCAGGACCCTGCTGCCCGCGGCCCGCGCGGACATCGACGAGGCGCTGACGCCCTACCAGGGCCCCGTCGTCCGCACCCAGGCATACCGGCTCCAGGACCACGCCCACCCGCCCGCGGGCCACCCCTTCCTCACCCTGGCCACGGCGCCCGTGCGCACCACGGTCGGCCCCGTCGACGTGCCGGTGCGCTACTACGACTCCGCAGCTGCCCACCTCTGCTTCCCCGTCGATCCGGACGCCGCCCGGAACCTGCTGCCGGACGCCCCCTGGCTGACCCCGAGCCGGCTCGGCCGCCGGGCCCTCGCGGTGCTGTCCGTGCACGAGCACCGCTGCACCACCATCGGCCCGTACACCGAGATCGCCCTGTCCGTCCTGGTGGACGACCTGTGGCGGCCGCGCCCGTACGACGCCGTCACCGATCTGCTGCGCCGCGTCGACCTGCGCCGCACCGGCCGCTACGTCCTCTCCCTCGCCGTCACCACCGAGGCCGCCCGCGTGGTCGCCCGGGAGATCTGGGGGCAGCCCGCGCTGCGGATGCGCGTCGAGGCCGACCTGACGGGCCGGGAGATCCGGGCCCGCTCCCAGGACCTCGGCCTCGCGGTCGAGGGCCGGCTCGGGCCGGGCGTGCGCTGCCCCGACGCCGACCGGGCCCTCTACGGCCGCCGCGCCACCAGCACGGTGCGCACCCTGGTCCGGGCGCACGGCGGACTCCGGCTGCACCCGGGCGCGGGCGTGCGGGTACGGCTGGGCACCGCGGCGGCCGAACCCCTCGCCGGACAGCTGCGCCGGCTCGGCATCGACGCGGCCCGGCCCCTGTTCGTGCTGGCCTGCCCGCAGTTCATGGCCCATCGCGGCGGCGGCGCCGTCCTCGCGCGCTGAAGCCCCACAGCAGACCGGGAGTACCCATGGTGACCGAGTCCCCCCGGGCGAGCACGGCCCGTGCCGACGAACTCCTCGCCCACGCCGGCCGGTTGCGGGCCGACGCCGACCTCATGGACGGCTACGCCCGGCGCCTGCGCGCCACCGCCGCCACGCTCGGCACCTGTCCGGCGGCGCCCGGCGGGAGCCGGGCCGCGCTGGCCCGGCAGGCCGCCGCCTGCACGTCGGCGGCGGACCGACTGCGGTCCGCCGCCGAGGCGTTGCTCATCCACGCGCGCGGCGACGGACCGGCCCCGGAGCCCCGGCCCGCCGCCCGTTGATCAGCCGGGCTGCTCCTCGGAGCCGGGCTTGGGGCGGGCGCCGGTCCAGGAGGGATCGACGGCCGGAACGGGAACGGGAACGGGGGCGATGGGGTGCACGGAAGTCCTCCGGACTGGTGGGGGGATGATCTGCGAGGGACGGTCGGCAGACGTCAGACGGAAGCGAGTTCGGCCCAGACGACGCGGGCGGGGCGGCCGGGCGGGAAGGTGACGCCCCAGCCGCGGCTCAGCGCCTCGACCAGGAGCAGCCCGCGCCCGTGCTGGTCGTCGGGCCCGGGACGGCAGGCCACCGGGAGTGCGACGTCCTCGTCCCCGGCCTCGTCCTCGACCTCGACGCGTATCCGGTCCGCCGTGCCGTCCAGCCGGCAGGCGATCCGGTCGCCGCCCGCGTGCACGAGCGCGTTGGTGACCAGCTCGGAGGTGACCAGCAGGGCGTCGTCCCGCACGTCCTGCGGTATGCCCCAGGCGGTCAGCAGCTCCCGCACCACCCGCCGGGCGGAGCCGACGGCCGCGGGCCGGGCCGGCAGGTCGAACGAGGCCGTGGGACCGAGGAGTCCGGACCCGGCGGCGGACCGGCCGGGAAGCCGCGGGCGGCGCCGGTCCGCGATCGGCGCGGGGACGTCGCCCGGCGTCCGGGCGCCGGCGGAGTCCGGGGCGCCAGGGGGGTCCGGGGTGCCGGCCGGTTCCGGTGGCACGCGGTGCGGCGGCCGGGCCGTGGACGCGGCCCGGTGCGGATCCTCGGCCACCCGCGGCGGGCGCGCCGTCATCGGCGCGCGGGGGCCCGCGTCCTCGACGGAGGAGCGGTCCGTGCCGACGTCGCCAAGGGGGCGGTGGAGTGGTCGGGGGACGGAGGGCGGAGCCATTGCCGTGCGCCTTTCGTCCGGCCTCGCGCGGGATGCGTCCGGCCGTGCGTGGTGGGGGGTCGGGCTGCCGGCCGTGCGCAGCAGACGACGCACCGCCTCGGACGAAGCCGTGCCGCGGCCCGGTCTCCCCCGACGGGCCACACCGTCTGCTCCTCGGTCGGCCGGAGCAGTCGCCCCACTTTCCCATCTGCCAACAACGGCTCGCAACCTGCGAGTTGAAAATTGCACAGCGTCCCGTGCATGCTGCCCGCTCCGGGGACGCGTGCGCATGGCACGCCCGGCGCGACGGTGTGTGAAGGTGGACCCTGATGTCTGTTCCAGGGGGTGGGATGACCGCGGAGACCGACTGGGGCGGCGTCCCCTCCGTGCTGCGTATGATCCTTGGCCGGCAGCTGGAGCAGTTGCGGGTGCGGGCCGGACTCGGGTACGCCGAGGCCGGCGCCGCCATCGGGGTCAGCCACTCCACGATCCGCCGCATGGAGGCCGCCAAGGTGGCCCGGCTGCGGCTCACCGACGCCGAGAAGCTGCTCCAGGTCTACGGCGTCACCGACCGGCGGGAGATCGAGTCCTTCCTGCGGTCCGTGCGCGAGGCCAACCAGCGCGGCTGGTGGCACGCCTACCGCGACGTCATGCCCGGCTGGTGCGCCGTCCACCTCGGCCTTGAGCAGGCCGCGACACAGATCCGCGCCTACGAGAACCAGTGTGTGCACGGGCTGTTACAGACCGAGGGATACGCCCGTGCCCTGCTGCGCGCGAGCCATCCGCACGCGTCCGCCGAGGACACCGAGCGCCGGGTCGCCCTGCGCATGCGCCGGCAGGAACTCCTGTCCGGTGACGCGCCACCGCGGCTCTGGGTGGTGATGGACGAGACCGCGCTGCGCCGCCCGGTCGGCGGCCCGGAGGCGATGCGCGCCCAGATCGACCACCTCGTCGAGATCGGCCGGTTGCCCCATGTGACCGTCCAGCTCATGCCGTTCGACCACGGCCCGCACCCCGCGATGCGCGCGTGCGCCTACCACCTCTTCCGGTTCCGGGCCCGGGAACTGCCCGACATCGTGCACGTGGAAGGCCTGCTCGGCGCCGTCCGCGTCGACAAGCCCGACGAGGTCCTGGCCTACCGCGAGGCCCTGGACCGGCTGAGCGCGCAGGCGGCGTCCGCCGCGAAGACCGAGACCCTGCTCGGTAGGATTCGCAGGGAACTGAACTCCCTTTGACACCCGAACAGTTGGCGCAAACGGTGGAATCCGCCACCGCCCGCATCCCCGATCCGGATGGGAGACACGGCGTTGCCCGACAACGGATGGCCGGCCGACCGCATCGACACCCGGCACGCCCACTCGGCCCGCATCTACGACTACATCCTCGGCGGCAAGGACTACTACCCCGCCGACCGGGAGGCGGGCGACGCCATGGCCCGCGAGTGGCCCGCGCTCCCCGTCCACATGCGCGCCAACCGCGACTTCATGAACCGCGCCGTGCGCTGGCTCGCCGAGGAGGCCGGCATGCGCCAGTTCCTCGACATCGGCACCGGCATCCCGACCTCGCCCAACCTGCACGAGATCGCCCAGGCCGTGGCCCCGGAGTCCCGCGTCGTCTACGTCGACAACGACCCGATCGTCCTCACCCTCTCCCAGGGCCTGCTCTCCAGCACCCCCGAAGGCCGCACCGCCTACCTGGAAGCCGACTTCCGCGACCCGGCGGCCATCCTGAACGCCCCCGAGCTGCGCGAGACCCTGGACCTGGAGCGCCCGGTCGCCCTCACGGTCATCGCCATCGTCCACTTCATGCTGGACGAGGACGACGCGGTCGGCGTCGTACGCCGTCTCCTGGAGCCCCTCCCCGCCGGCAGTCACCTGGCGATGTCCATCGGCACCGCCGAGTTCGCCCCCGAGGAGGTGGGCCGGGTCGCCCGCGAGTACGCGGCCCGTGACATGCCGATGCGTCTGCGCACGATGTCCGAGGCCGAGGAGTTCTTCAAGGACCTGGACCTGATCGAGCCCGGCATCGTGCAGGTCCACAAGTGGCATCCGGACGGCACGGGCGAGCAGGGCATCCGGGACGAGGACATCGCCATGTACGGAGCAGTCGCCCGCAAGCCGTGACGGCTCCCGCGCGGTGGACGGGAGTCCCACCGCCGTAGGGCGGCCCCACCTGTCCGCGGACCTCCAGGGACCGCGAGCGGCGGCCGTGCCCGCAGGTCACCACGGCCGGGCCGGTCGCCGGGGAGCCGCTTCGGGCCGTGTCGGCCCGGGACCGCCGGGTACCCGTACGACCCCCGGGCCGGCGCGCGCCCGGGACGTACGGCGCGAAGGGAGGGCCCATGACGCACAACGGGGAGGAGACCGCGGCCGCGCGCAGGCCGCAGATCCAGGAGGTGACCGAGCTGCGGCTGCCGCCGGACGGGCCGCGGCCCCAGGCCCCGCAGGGAGACCGGAGCACCCCGCCGGGCGAGGAAGCACCGGGCCGGCCGCACGGCAGCGGCACCTCGACGGGCGCGGACGCGCCGGACCTGCCACAGGACGGCGGCACCCCGCCGGGCGACGACGCGCCGGACCTGCCGCACGACCGCAGCCAGGCCATCCTGGAGGCCGCCAAGCAGATCGGCGCCCTGCTCAAACGCGCGGACCACCCCTTCGCCCTGGCCGGCAGCGTCGCGGTCTACGCCCACGGCGGCAGCCGCTACCTCCAGCACGACGCCGACTTCTGCGTGCTGCCCGGCGACGCCGACGCGGTGGCCGCGACCCTGCGCGAGGCCGGGCTCGCCGTCCGCACCCCGCCGGAGGACTGGCTGCTGAAGACCACGTGCCAGGGGCAGAACGTGGACATCATCTTCGCGCTCGCCCACGAGCCCGTCACCAAGGACATGCTGGAGCGCGCGCACGTGCTGCCCGTGGACTCGGTGCTGATGCCGGTGCTCTGCCCCACCGATCTGATCCGCAGCCTGATCAGCGCCTTCTCCGAGCACTACTGCGACTTCGGGGCCGTACTGCCGGTGGCCCGCGCGGTGCGCGAGAAGGTCGACTGGGACGTGATCCGCGACACCTGCGGCGACCAGCCCATGCCGGCCGCCTTCCTCTTCCTCCTCGAACGCCTCGACGTGATCGCACCCCGGGAGCAGCGGACATGACCGACGCAGCCGCACCACCACCGGAGAGCGGACTGGACTACCGCGTCGCCCACCTCGCCGAGCGCCTCGCCGCCGGCCGGCTCGGCGAACTCGGTGTGCGCCTGGAGACCCGAGGGGACGCCGTCCTGCTCACCGGAACCGTCCCGTCCACCGAGTGCCGGGACGAGATCCTGCGACTGGCCCGCGAGGAACTGGCGCACCACCCGGTCCACAGCGACCTGCTCATCGCCGGCACCTCCTCGCCCGACCACGGAGAGGACCTGACATGATCCGCGTCGCGGCCGTCGGGGACATCCACATGGGCCCCGAAAGCCAGGGCACGCTGCGCCCCTCCTTCGAAACGCTGCCCGACCGCGCCGACGTGCTGCTGCTGGCCGGCGACCTGACCCGGCACGGCACCCCCGAGGAGGCCGCGGTCGTCGCCCGCGAGATCGAGAACCTCGGAGTGCCCGTGGTCGCCGTCCTCGGCAACCACGACCACCACGACGAACGCCCCGAAGAGGTCACGGCGATCCTCCGCGAGGCCGGCGCGCACGTGCTGGAGGGTCAGGCCGCCGTGGTCTCCGCCGGGGACGCGAGGATCGGGGTGGCCGGTACCAAGGGCTTCGGCGGCGGCTTCGTGGGCCGCTGCGCGGGCGAGTTCGGCGAACCCCTGATGAAGGAGTTCGTCCGCTACACCCGCCGCTGCGCCGACGGCCTGCACGGCGCCCTGAAGGACCTGGACCAGTGGGGCTGCGACGTCCGGATCGCGCTCACCCACTTCTCGCCGGTGCCGGACACCCTGGCCGGGGAGCCGCCGGAGATCTACCCGTTCCTCGGCAGCTACCTCCTCGCGGAGGCCATCGACACCGCGGGCGCCGACCTGGCCGTCCACGGACATGCCCACGCGGGCACCGAACACGGCATGACCAGCGGCGGCGTGCGCGTGCGCAATGTCGCCCAGCCGGTGATCGGACAGGCCTTCCACGTGTACAACCTGCCGGGCCGTCCGGGCTGACGCGGGCGTCAGGCGGCCGTGCCCAGGGCGGCCCGCCCGGTGACCTCGCCGTCCGTTGCGGGCAGCGCCGTCACCGGCAGCACACCGCCGCGGCGGCGCACCAGCAGACCCGCGCCGACCGACGCGGCGATCAGCAGGCCGCCCGTGACGAGGGCGCCGCGCGCCCCGGCAGTCTGCATCAGCAGGCCCAGCAGGGGCGGCCCGCCGAGGCTCCACACCGTGCCGATGCTGCTCCACACGCCGAGCACCCGGCCACGCAGATGCGCGGGCGGATCGGTCTGCAGCACGGCCGTGCCCGCGGTGTCGGAGACGGACTCCACCACGGCCATCGGCAGCACCAGCACGAGCAGCACCGCGAGCGACGGCGACACCCCGGCCACCGCCTGGAGCAGGCCGCCCGCTGCCGCGAGCAGTCCCACCGTGCGCACCGACGGGCGGCGCAGCCGGGCGCCGAGCACCGCGCCGAGGATGCCGCCGACGGCCAGCACCGTGGAGACGGTGCCGAACGAGCCGGCACCGCCCGCGAGCGGCCCGGTGACGAGGACGGCCAGGGTGAGACCGTAGTTGCGGCCGAAGACCGAGCTGATGCCGGTGATCCCGGCCAGTGCCATCAGCCGGGGCCGCCGCACGAAGTACGTGAGCCCCTCGCGCACGCTCATCTCCGCCCGTTCCGGCACCGCCCGCGGCTCGGCCGCCGGCCGCTCGGCGGCCCCGCGCACGGGCCGCAGGAACGGCACCACCGCCGCCACGAACAGGAAGGAGAGGCCGTTGGCCGCATAGGCGGCGCCCGTGCCGAGGAGGGCGACGGTGACCCCGGCCAGCGCGGTGCCCGCGAGCCGTCCCGCGCTGTGCACCAGGGCGCCGACACCGATCGCGGACGGCACGTCCTCCACGGGTACGAGGTCGTTGCCGAGCAGCGCGCAGGCCGGTCCGTCGACGGTGGCGATGACACCGGTCACGGCGGCCAGCACCAGCAGCGACGTCATGTCGATCCGGTCCAGCGCCACCAGCAGCGCCGTGGTGAAGGCGACCGCGCCCAGCAGGGCCTGGCTGACGGCGACCGTGAGCTTGCGGGGCCAGCGGTCCACGGCGGCGCCGCCCAGCAGGCTCACGAACAGGGCGGGCGCGGCCTGCACGGACATCGACAGACCGGTGGCCGCCGCCGAGCCCGTGATGTGCAGCACGAGCAGGTTCTGCACCGTGAGCTGCATCCAGGTGCCGGCGTTGGAGACGAAGTTCGCGGCCGACCACCAGCGCATGCCCCGGTGGCGCAGGGACCGCCACGGAGCGCGCGAGGCGGGGGCGGTACGGGAGGCGGGCGTGGCCGGGACAGAGGAAGAGGGCACGACGGGGTACTCGACAACCAGGGGGTCGGGAAAGCGACCGACGGTGGCCATCGGGCCGGCTGCGCTGCACGGCCGGACCATTCGGTCAGGGCGTCGACCATCGTGGCAGACGGCGGGCGACCACCGCTCGGAGCACCGTGTCCGGCAGTGCCGCACGACTCCCAAAAGTCCCCTGCGGCAAGCCGGTTGACGCCCCGGGTGGGGTTGCTCACAAGCACCGTCCGGTGCCGGTTTCGCGGGCATCGGCACGGGCTACGCGGAGGGCACACCCCGTGGTCACCCGAAGGAGGCCCTTATGGCTGACGACCGCCACGGACGGCCGGCTCCGCCGGAGCCCCGCGCACGCTCCGGCACCGCCCGCCGCACCCCCAGCGGCAGCGAGCCGGCCACCGCGCGCAGCGCCCTCGGCCTGCGGCTGATCCTGTCCGCCCTCTTCCTGCCCGTGTTCGCCGCCGCCACCGCGGGCTTCGCCGTCTGGGCCGCACACCAGCGCCCCGGTGACAGTCCCGGCGAGGGCCCGCTGACCGCCCTCGCGGTGATCTGCGGGGTTCTCGCCCTGGCCGCGGCACTCGACCTGGTCCGGGTGACGGCCCGCAGACGCCGCGAGCGCGGCCCGGCCCGCTGACCCGGTCCGGGCCCCCGCGTGGTGCCGTCGGCGTCCGCCGCGCAGGCGCCGGCCGCCGCGGCCGAGCCGCTGCGGTACGCATGGCGGTGCGCACCGGCCCGGGGAGACGGTGTTCACCCGTACGCCCCGCGGCCCGGTCTCCTCCGCCAGGGCCTTGCCGAACGCGGTGAGCGAGCGCGGCGTTGGCCGTCGTACAGGGCGATGGGAATGCACGAGGCCGCGACCCGCGCCCCGCGGACCGACGCCGCCCCGGACGCCCTCGCCACCCGGGTCGTCGACACGTTCCTGCACGGGGTCGGCGCCCGCGGCACCGCTTGACCCGGCCGTCCGGACACCACCAGGGAGCGCCCCGCGCTTTGCCCGCGGTTGGCCGGGAGCAGGCCGTGAATATGCCAACCGCACGCTTCTGAATCCGGGATTCCGGGGGCAGGGTGAGTGCCGTACCGCCCCGCCGTGCCCCGAGGTCCGGAAGCCTCCCCGCACACGGCGGGGCAGGTTTCTTCCCCCCCCGGCCGCCGGCACGCCCGGCGGCCGGGAATTGTGTTGCGGGGCGGCCGGTGCCCTCGGTGAGCTGGACCCATGGAAGCAGCGGAAAGCGCCACCGCACCGGCGCACAGGACGGACCATGCCGTCGCGGGACGGGCGGCCTCCTGGCGCGGACCGGCGGTGCTCGGCGCGCTGATGCTGGCCGCCCTCACCTTCAACACGGCCGAGAACCTGCCGGTCGGGCTGCTGGAGCTGATCTCCGTCGGCCTGAACGTCCCGCTGTCCGCCGTGGGGCTCCTGGTCACCGGATACGGCGTGACGGTCGCGATCGCCTCCCTGCCGCTCGCCCACGGCACCCGGGCCGTGCCCCGGCGCCATGTGCTCACCGGACTGCTGGCCGCCCTCGTCGCCTCCAGCCTCCTCGCCGCGCTTGCACACTCGTATGAGCTGTTGCTGCTCGCGCGGCTGCTGACGGCCCTCGCGCAGGCTCTGTTCTGGGCCGTGACGGGACCGGTCGCCGTCGGCCTGTTCCCGCCCCGGGTCCGCGGACGGGTGATCGCGGCGCTGTCCGTCGCCGGTTCCCTCGCCCTCGTGCTGGGCGTCCCCGCGGGCACCTGGCTGGGCCGGTGGGCCGACTGGCGGGTGTCCATGGGGGCGCCGGCCGCCCTGGGAGCCGTGTCGCTGGTGACGATCGCGGCACTGCTGCCGACCTCGCCGCCGGAGGGGGAGCCCGCCGCCTACGCGAGCGCCCCCGACGCCCGCCGGTTCGCCACCGTGCTGGCGGCCGGCGCCCTGTCCGCGACCGGGGCGTTCACCGGGTACACGTACATCGTGCGGTTCCTGGGCGGCGTCGGCGGGTTCTCGCCCGGCGCCGTCGACGTCCTGCTGGTGGTGTTCGGCACCGCGTGCCTGGCCGGGGTGAGCATCACCGGGGCGCTGCTGGACCGCTTCCCGCGGGCGGCGCTCACCGCCGCCGTGGCCGTCCAGGCGGTGGGCATGCTCGGGCTGTACGCGCTCGGCACCCGGCCGGTGGCCGCGGTGGTGTTCCTCGCGCTGACGGGCGGTGCCCTCGGCCCGGTGTTCATGACCACCCAGAACGAGATGCTGCGGTGCGCGCCCGGCCGCACGGACCTCGCCCTCGCGGCCAACTCCGGCGCCTACAACGCCGGCATCGCCGCGGGCGCCGCGCTCGGCGCACTGGTCCTGCCGCTGCTGGAGGTGCGGGGCACGTTCCTCGTCGGCGGGCTGCTGACCGCCGCCGCCTGCGCCGTGCTGCTCGGCACCCGGCGACCGCGCCGCCCGTAGCGCCCGCCGCGCGGACGCTGTCACATTCCCGTGCGCACCGGTGTCTTCATGCCGTACCCGTCGGACACACGAGGAGGACACCATGACACCGCGTATCCCGAAGGCCCCGCTCCCCGCCGAGGTCGAGGAGAACATGGTCCGGCGGTTCGGTGCCGTGCCCGAGAACATCGCGGCGCTCTGGCACAACCCCGAAGTCGCCCGCGCCAACCTGGAGTTCGGCGCCGAGGTGGGCGCCTGGAACGCCGCCGACGCGAGTCTGAAGTCGTACGCGCACATGGCCGTGGCGGCGCAGGTCGGCTGTGGTTGGTGCCTGGACGTCGGCTACTTCCAGGCGCGGAACCAGAAGCTGGACCTGGCCAAGGCGAGCCAGGTGCCGGTCTGGCGCGAGTCGGACGTCTTCACCCCGCTGGAGCGGGACGTGCTGGCGTACGCCGAGGCGATGACGAACACCCCGCCGACCGTCACCGACGCCCAGCACGCGAGCCTCCTGGACCGGCTCGGCGCGCCCGCCATGGTCGAACTGACCGCGTTCATCGCCTTCGTCAACCTCGCCACCCGGGCCAACGTGGCCGGCGGCATCACCTCGCAGGGCTTCTCCGACGCCTGCGAGATCCCGCTCGCCACCCGGCCCGCCGAGCCCCACGGGACGTCCGCCGCATGACCGAGGACCCGTTCGTCGCCCACCGCAGGCTGCTGTTCACCGTCGCCTACGAGATGCTCGGCTCGGCCGCCGACGCGGAGGACGTCCTCCAGGAGTCCTGGCTGCGCTGGGCCGGCACCGACCACGCGCGGGTCCGCGACCCCCGGTCATACCTCGTGCGCACCGTCACCCGGCAGGCCCTCAACCGGCTGCGGACGCTGTCGCGCAGCCGGGAGGAGTACGTCGGCGAGTGGCTGCCCGAGCCCCTGCTGACCACTCCCGACGTCGCGGAGGACGTCGAACTCGCGGAGAGCGTCTCGCTCGCGATGCTGACCGTGCTGGAGACGCTCGCGCCCCTGGAGCGCGCGGTCTTCGTGCTCCGCGAGGTCTTCGACGTGCCGTACGCGGAGATCGCCGAGGCCGTCGGGAAGTCCGCGGCCGCCGTGCGGCAGATCGCGCACCGGGCGCGGGCGCACGTGGCGGCCCGGCAGCCCCGCGTGCGGGTCAGCCGCTCGGAGCAACAGGCCGTGCTGGAGCGCTTCCTGGCCGCACTGCACAGCGGGAGGGTCCAGGACCTGCTGGAGGTGATGGCACCGGATGTGGTGTTCGTCGCCGACGGCGGCGGGCTGGCGGCCGCCGCCCCCGCCCCGGTCCACGGGGCCGAACGGGTGGCGACGCTCCTGGCGGGCGTGGACCGGTCCGCGTCGAGGACCACGACCGTGTGGCTCAACGGTGCCCCGGCGGCCCGGATCGACACCGACGGCCGGCTCGCCGCCCTGAGCCTCGTGGTGGCCGACGGCCGGGTCACCCGCGTCCACGCCATGGCGAACCCGGACAAACTGACCCGACTGGACGAGCCGGTCGCCCTGGCCCGGTGACCGGGGGCGGGCGTCCGGACGGCGGGCTGGAGAGGCCGTATCGGATGACGCCGGGAAGGGGGGAAGGGTTGCTTTCGCGCCGTTCCGTCCGCCTGTGGGGCTTCCCACCCGTGGAAGATCTTGACGGTGGCCGTCCGGCTCGCTGAACTGTCTCCCGGCCGCACGACCATGCGGCCGGGGGTACACGGGCATCCGTTCGGTGATGCCTGAAACGGGCGGACCACGGGAAGAGCTTCGTACGGCCGACCGCCGGACACGGGGCGAAGGGGGGCGATGTGCGGATGAGAGGTGCGTCGAAGGTGACGGGCTGTCCCGTCTCATGAGCGCTGAAGGGCACCTCGACCGGCTCCGCCCGGCGGCGGCCCGCCTCGCCCGGTTCACGTGGCGCACGCTGCGCCACGAGTGGCACGCCATCGTCGTCGACCCGGTACGGCAGCTCGCCCGGCGCGGACTGTCCGGGCTGCTGCTGGCGTTCGTCGCCGCGTTCGGCGTCATCTTCTTCCACGACATCGCCCAGCACCCCACCGGGGCGGTCTGGGTCACCCGGCTCGGCGGCGTCAAGGCCGACCTGCCGCTGTGGCTGTCCCTGCTGCGCACCCCGGTGTCGCTGTACGTCCCGGCGCTCGACCTGCCGGTCTGGGCCGGGATCACCCAGCTGTTCCTGGCCTTCGCCCTCGCCGAACTCACCCTCGGCCGCTCCCGTACCCTCGCGATCTCCTACGCCACCACGCTGGCCGGCACCCTCGTGGCCCGGGCGATGATCGCGGCGGGGCCCGGCTGGTGGGGCTTCGGCCTCCCGGCCGAGTGCGGGCACATCCTCGACACCGGGCCCTCGGCGGCGGTCGTCGGCCTGTTCACCTACCTCTCGGTCGTCCGGCGCGCCCCCGTGGTGTTCGTCCTGACCGGCGGCTCGATGGTGTGGGAGTCGATCGCCGTCCCCAACCTCGCCGGACGCGAACACCTGATCGCGGTGGGCTCCGCCGTCGTCCTCGGCCTCCTGCACGGCCGCCGGCAACGGCTCCGGACCCTCGTACGCTCCCTGCGGCCCACCCGCGCCCCCCGACCGGCGCTCCACGGGACGACCGAGGGCCCGACCCTCCCTGCCGCCCCTGCGGCTCCTACCGCCCCTGCGGCTTCTACGGCCCCTGCGGCTCCTGCGGCTCCTGCGGCTCCTACGGTGCCCGTGCGATGACGTCCCCCGAACGCTGACCGGCCCGCGCGCGCCTGTGGCGCCGCACACATCCCCGGTGTGATGGTTTTCGCATACAGGCCCTGACGGGCAGCCCCTAGGGTTGCCGCGGGAAACGCAGGGCAGGGCGTGGCTCACACCATGACGTTCGTCGCCGGCAGGCAGCTGAAGGGGATCCAGGATGTTCCGTAAGGTGCTGGTCGCCAACCGTGGAGAGATCGCGATCCGCGCGTTCCGGGCGGGGTACGAACTCGGCGCGCGCACCGTCGCCGTGTTCCCGCACGAGGACCGCAACTCGCTGCACCGGCTCAAAGCCGACGAGGCCTACGAGATCGGACAGCCGGGGCACCCGGTGCGCGCGTACCTCTCCGTCGAGGAGATCGTGAACGCCGCCGTCCGGGCCGGCGCGGACGCCGTCTACCCAGGCTACGGGTTCCTCTCCGAGAACCCGGAGCTGGCCCGCGCCTGCGCGGAGGCGGGCATCACCTTCGTCGGCCCGGACACCGCCACGCTGGAGCTGACCGGCAACAAGGCCCGCGCGGTCGCCGCCGCCCGCGCGGCCGGCGTGCCGGTGCTCGGCTCCTCCCAGCCCTCCACCGACGTGGACGAACTGGTGCGCGCCGCCGAGGACGTCGGCTTCCCCGTCTTCGTCAAGGCGGTGGCGGGCGGCGGCGGACGCGGCATGCGCCGGGTGGAGGACCCCGCCCAGCTGCGCGAGTCCATCGAGGCCGCCTCCCGCGAGGCCGCCTCGGCGTTCGGGGACCCGACCGTCTTCCTGGAGAAGGCCGTGGTCGATCCCCGCCACATCGAGGTGCAGATCCTCGCCGACGGCGCGGGCAACGTCATCCACCTCTTCGAGCGCGACTGCTCGGTGCAGCGCCGCCACCAGAAGGTCATCGAGCTGGCGCCCGCCCCCAACCTCGACCCCGCACTGCGCGAGCGGATCTGCGCCGACGCCGTCCGCTTCGCCCGCGAGATCGGCTACCGCAACGCCGGCACCGTGGAGTTCCTGCTCGACCGGGACGGCAACCACGTCTTCATCGAGATGAACCCGCGCATCCAGGTCGAACACACCGTGACCGAGGAGGTCACCGACGTCGACCTGGTCCAGGCACAGCTGCGGATCGCGGCCGGCGAGACCCTCGACGACCTCGGCCTCGCCCAGGACACCGTGACCCTGCGCGGCGCCGCCCTCCAGTGCCGCATCACCACCGAGGACCCCGCCAACGGCTTCCGCCCGGACATCGGCCGGATCAGCGCCTACCGCTCACCGGGCGGCTCCGGCATCCGGCTGGACGGCGGAACCACCCACGCGGGCACGGAGATCAGCGCCCACTTCGACTCGATGTTGGTGAAACTCACCTGCCGCGGCCGCGACTTCAAGGCCGCCATCGGCCGCGCCCGGCGTGCCGTCGCCGAGTTCCGCATCCGTGGCGTCGCCACCAACATCCCGTTCCTCCAGGCCGTGCTGGACGACCCGGACTTCCAGGCCGGGCGGGTCACCACCTCGTTCATCGAGGAGCGCCCGCATCTGCTCACCGCCCGCTCCTCCGCGGACCGCGGCACCAAGCTGCTCACCTTCCTCGCCGATGTCACGGTGAACAAGCCGCACGGCGAACGCCCCGACCTGTTCGACCCGTTGACCAAGCTGCCCGCGCTGCCCGCCGGGGAGCCGCCCGCCGGATCGCGCCAACTCCTGGTCGAGCGGGGCCCGGAGGGCTTCGCCCGGCACCTGCGTGAGTCGCCGACGATCGGCGTCACCGACACCACCTTCCGCGACGCCCACCAGTCGCTGCTCGCCACCCGGGTGCGCACCAAGGACCTGCTGGCCGTCGCCCCGGTGGTCGCCCGCACCCTGCCCGAGCTGCTGTCCCTGGAGTGCTGGGGCGGCGCCACCTACGACGTCGCCCTGCGCTTCCTCGCCGAGGACCCCTGGGAGCGGCTGGCCGCGCTGCGCGAGGCCGTGCCCAACATCTGCCTCCAGATGCTCTTGCGCGGCCGCAACACCGTCGGATACACGCCGTACCCGACCGAGGTCACCGACGCCTTCGTGCAGGAGGCCGCCGCGACCGGCATCGACATCTTCCGCATCTTCGACGCCCTCAACGACGTCGGCCAGATGCGGCCCGCCATCGACGCCGTACGCGAGACCGGCACCGCGATCGCCGAGGTCGCCCTCTGCTACACCGGGGACCTGGGCGATCCCGCCGAACGCCTCTACACCCTCGACTACTACCTGCGGCTCGCCGAGCAGATCGTCGAGGCGGGCGCCCATGTCCTCGCGATCAAGGACATGGCGGGCCTGCTGCGCGCCCCGGCCGCCGCCAAGCTGGTCTCCGCGCTGCGCCGCGAGTTCGACCTGCCGGTGCACCTGCACACCCACGACACCGCGGGGGGCCAGCTCGCCACCTATCTCGCCGCGATCCAGGCCGGCGCGGACGCGGTGGACGGCGCGGTCGCCTCCATGGCCGGCACCACCTCGCAGCCCTCGCTGTCGGCCATCGTCGCCGCCACCGACCACTCCGAGCGGCCCACCGGCCTCGACCTCCAGGCGGTCGGCGACCTGGAGCCGTACTGGGAGGGCGTGCGCCGGATCTACGCGCCGTTCGAGGCGGGCCTCGCCGCCCCGACCGGCCGCGTCTACCACCACGAGATCCCCGGCGGCCAGCTGTCCAACCTGCGCACCCAGGCCGTCGCCCTCGGCCTCGGCGACCGCTTCGAGGACATCGAGGCCATGTACGCCGCCGCCGACCGGATTCTGGGCCGCCTGGTCAAGGTCACACCGTCCTCCAAGGTGGTCGGCGACCTCGCCCTGCACCTGGTCGGCGCCGGGGTCTCCCCGGAGGACTTCGAGCAGACCCCCGACCGGTTCGACATCCCGGACTCGGTGATCGGCTTCCTGCGCGGCGAGCTGGGCACCCCGCCCGGTGGCTGGCCCGAACCCTTCCGCACCAAGGCACTGCGCGGCCGGTCGGCCGCCAAGCCGGTCCCGGAGCTGTCCGCGGAGGATCGCGAGGGGCTGGCCAAGGAGCGCCGCACCACCCTCAACCGGCTGCTGTTCCCGGCGCCCACCCGGGAGTTCGAGGCGCACCGGCAGTCGTACGGCGACACCAGCGTGCTCGACAGCAAGGCCTTCTTCTACGGGCTGCGCCCGGGCAAGGAGTACGCCGTCGACCTGGAGCCCGGCGTGCGGCTGCTGATCGAGTTGCAGGCGATCGGCGAGGCCGACGAGCGCGGTATGCGCACGGTGATGTCCACGCTCAACGGCCAGCTGCGCCCGATCCAGGTACGGGACCGGGCGGCGGCCTCGGACGTGCCGGTGACGGAGAAGGCCGACCGGTCGAACCCGGGCCACGTCCCGGCCCCGTTCGCCGGAGTGGTGACCCTCGCCGTGGCCGAGGGGGACGACGTGGCGGCCGGCGCCACCGTCGCCACCATCGAGGCGATGAAGATGGAGGCCACGATCACCGCCCCGAAGGCCGGCCGGGTGGCCCGGCTGGCCATCAACCGGATCCAGCAGGTGGAGGGCGGCGATCTGCTGGTCGAGATCGGCTGAGACCGCGCCGGAGCGCCTGGGGCCGCGTGGCCTCAGGCGCGCGGCGAGGTGGGGCCGTCCCAGAGCGGGTACGACATCACATGCCGGAAGCCCTGGGGGCGAGCGCCGGTGTAGGTCAGGCTGAGCTGCGTGTAGCGCTCGAAGGACGGGTGCTTCTTCCACTGCGTGCCGCCGCTGAGGCGGATCACCACCGGGTAGGGACGGAAGGTGCCGGCCGCGCAGTACGGCTTGCAGTCGTTCACCCAGTTGGTGCCGGTGCCCCTGGCTCCGCCGGGGCCCCAGGACGTCCAGTGCAGTCCCTTGAGCCGGCTGTTGCCGTCGCCGCAGGCCAGGATGAAGTCGGTCGGGCGGACATTGCGGTGGGCGAAGCAGTCCACCAGTACCCGCTCCCCGCCGGGGGCCTGCGCCGTCGCGGTGCCGGCCGGTGTGGTGGCCGGGGAAGGGGTCGGGGGACTGGCCGAGGCCGTCGTGCCGGCCGCGAGCAGGGCGCCCGCCGCAAGGGTCACCGCCGTACCCACCACTGATCCGCGCATGGCCGCTCCCACCGTTCGTGCCGTGTCCGAGCAGGTGCCATCGACGCTACGGCGGTGCGGCCGTTTGCACCAGTCGCGCAGGTCACGCCGCGTGTCCGCGGGGTTCCGCAACGCACGGCGGCCGAGGAGGCGTGCGGGTCGGCGAACACCGCACGCGTCCTCGGCCGCCCAGCGGGCTCAGCAGGCGCCTTCGTCCTGCCAAGGACCCCAGGTCGAGGCGCCGGGCGTCTCGTTCTGGGTCCACCACTTGGCCTTCCAGTTGTGTCCGCCGTACGACACCTCGGCGCCGCCCGTGTACGCGGTGGTCGCGTTCCACGCGGTCTTGCAGGAGGTCGGGGTGGGCGTCGGGGTCGGGGTGGGCGTGGGGGTGGGGGTCGGGGTGCCGCTCGGCGGGGTGGCGCCCGCGAACTTCACCGAGTACTTGGCGAAATCCCAGTCGCTCTGGGCGACGCTCGAACACGTCCCGGAGGTGCGGCCCCCGTTGTCCGGCGGGGTGCACTGCCGGTCGCGGTTGAGCGACCAGAAGGTGAAGCGGTCCATGTTGTGGCTCGTCGCGTAGTCCAGCACCGTCTGGAAGTCGGCCTGGGTGAACATCTCCCCGGTGTCGCTGCGGCCGTTCATGCCGGAGAAGCCCTCGTGGGCGTAGGCCGTGGCCGCGTCCCAGCCGAAGGTGGACTGGAGGATCGAGTTGAAGTTGGTCAGGGCGCTGGTCTGGCTGGCCGCCCCGTTGAAACCGCCGTCGAACGGCATGATGGAGAAGTTGTTCGGGGTGAAGCCCTGCGACTTCGCCTCCAGCAGCATCTGCTTGCCGAACCAGCCGGTGCCGTCCGCCGTGCCGGCCGTGGTCACGGAGACGTACAGGCCCGGGTTGTTCTGCTGGAGGATCTTCGCGGCGCCGATCTCGTTCTTGACGGCCGCGGTGTTCTCGTACTCCGGCTCCTCCAGGTCGAAGTCGATCGCGTGCAGGCCGTACTTGGTGATGACCTGCTGGTAGGCCGCCGCGGTGGAGGCCGCGTCCGAGCAGGCCTGGCCGAGCTTGGTGCCGCCGTAGCCGCCGATGGAGACGGACACGTCGCCGCCCTTGGCGCGGATGGTGTCGATCATCGACTTCACCGCGGTGTCCGAGGAGACGGCCGCCGTGCCGCCCCAAGTGGGGGAGCAGCCGCCACCGTTGGGTGCGAGCACGAACGCCAGCTGGAACGCCTTCAGGCCGGTGGCGTCCATGATGGCGGCGGGGTCCGGCGGGTCGTTGTCCAGCGGCATCAGATAGGGGGCCGCGGCGTACCAGCGGTTGCTCAGTGCGGTGTTCGCGGTCGCGCCCGAGGCGCTGGTCGCGACCAGCGCGGTGGTGCCGGCGGCGGCGAGCGTGACCGCGGCCGCCGCGCTCAGACATGCGTGAAGACGTCTCACTGCGTGCCTCCAGAGGGTGGGGGTGTGCCCGGGTGGGGAGGAGCCCCACCCTCCGGGAGCTGTTGCGGTCACGTCAATAAGTTGGACTAGACCAAATTCTGCTTTGGACTAGACCATACCAACCCTTTACCTTCCGTCGACCAGGCGCACACTGAAGCCCCGGTCCATCGGGAGGCTCGCCGTGGTGACCGTCGTGACCTGGGTCGCGGCGTCGAACGACCATGCGGAGGCCGGGAGTTGGCGGCCGTTCACCAGGACACGCGCGGGCGCGGAGGAGCCGTGCACGGTGAACCGGTAGGTCCGCGCGGCCACTCTGCCCGTGTACGTGCCCTTGCTCGCGCCGACCGACACGGTCGTCCCACCCGCGTCCCGCCGCACGGAGACCCGCTGGGTGGCGGCCGCTCCCTTGGCGAAGTCACGGGTCACGCCGTCGTCCTCGTACAGCGTGTAGTGGCTGGTGGCGTGCGCCGAGGGGTACAGGTCCCAGTCCAGCTCGTGCCGGTCACGGGTCTGCCAACTCGTCGTTCCCTTGGGCCACATGGGCACGATCGCACCCTCGCGCACGAACAGCGGGAGGGTGTCCAGCGGGGCGTGGTAGCCGTTCACCGTGGTCGGTCCCCGGTACGTGCGGCCGGTCCAGTAGTCGGTCCAGGTGCCCTTCGGCAGATAGATGCCGTCGCGGGTGTCGGTGTCCTGGTAGACCGGAGCCACCAGGAAGTCGGGGCCCGACAGGAACTCGTACGTGGCGTCGGCGCCCAGTGTGCCGGGGTCGTCCGGATACTCCAGCCACAGCGGACGCACCGCGCCCACCCCGGTGTCGGCGGCCTGCCGCGACAGCGTGTACATGTACGGCAGCAACCGCTCCTTCAGCTGGAGGTACTTGCGGTTGATGGACGTGTACGGCTCCCCGTCCAGCCACGGCTGCTGGTCGGCGGGCTTCTTGGTGGTCAGGTCGGTGGCCCAGCCGTCCATGGTCATGATGGCCGGCAGGAACGCCTTCCATTGCAGGTCGCGGGCGTACATCTTGGCGTCGTGGCGGTAGATGCTGCCCACGTCGCCCGTGTTGTAGGCGATGCCGGACATGGTGGCCCCGGCGTAGGTCGGGATCTGCCAGCGGATGTAGTCCCAGGACAGCTGCTGGTCGCCGCTCCACAGCACCCCGCAGCGCTGGGCGCCCGCCCAGGAGACGGGCAGCCAGACGAAGCCGCGCGCGTCGCTGTTGTCCTCGATGCCCTTCTTCGCCGCGTCGCAGGCGTCCAGGGCGAAGCGGTAGCCGTTGCCGACCCAGGCCACGTCCAGTTTGGCGATCCGCTGGCCCGCCTTGACCTGGTCGGCGAGCTTGTCGATGCCGTCCTGCGTCCACAGGCCGAGCTGGGCGTGCCGGTCCTTCAGGCCCTGGGCGGTCTGCGGGAGGTTCTCGTAGCCGCAGCCGTAGCCGTCGTTGACCAGCATCCAGCCCAGCGGCATCCGGTGGTCCACGTACCCGTCGGCGATCTTCAGCGCGTCCAGGGTGTGCCGCTCGCCCCGGTTGGCGTTGTGCAGGTAGCAGTCCGAGTCGCCGGGTTCGAGACCGTAGACCGGCGGCATGAACGGCTTGCCCACCAGCTTGGTGTACGCGCCGATGACCTGCTTGGCGTCGCCGAGGAAGTAGTAGGCGTCCAGCCGCCGCTCCTGCTGACCGGTGGTCACCGGCGAGCCGAAGGTGTAGACGCCCGGCGCGAAGGTGTTGCGGAAGACGCCGTAACCGGCGCTGGAGAGGTAGAACGGCTGGGAGTTGTTGTAGCCGCCCTCGTCCCAGTCGAAGCTGTTGGCCACGTACATCGTCCGCCCGCGGTGGGAGAAGCTGCCGTTCTGCTCGCCGCCGCCGAAGAACTGCTCGTCGGCGCCCCGGTCGAGGCTCTGCCGCATCCCGCCCGTGGACCAGCGCAGCGGCTTGTCCTCCTGCCAGATCCGGGTGCGGTCGTCCGCCTTGTACAGCCCGAACCGCAACGGCTTCTTGTACACGCGCAGCACGGCGTCGGAGGTGCGGATGCCGTAGTAGGTGCCCGCGTCGAAGGACGAGGTGTGCCGGTCCACCGCCGGCTGCCCGCGCACGATCTCGGTTCCGGCGGGGTCGCTCAGCGAGCCCGACGGGTCGGCCTGGAGCCGCAGTTGCCCACCCGTCAGGAAGTCGGCGCGCGCCATGAGCTGTCCGGCGCGGATCGTGTAACTGCCGTCGCGGCCGGAGAAGGAGGTGAGGTCGCCGGCGTCCGTGGTCGAGGGCAGATAGGCCGTGCCGGTGAAGGAGTTGTCGTGCACGTCGTACGGCACGACCACCACGTGGTACGTCCCCGACGCCCGCGGGATCACCGTGGCCTCGGGGTCGGCGGTGCCCGCGCTGGAGGCCACCTGGGTGTTGTGGTCGTCGTACACGTACAGGTCGAAGTCGTCGGTGGGGTGCTCCCACTTGACCGACAGCGGGATGCCGCCCTCGGGGTTGTCGTCCCAGTAGCCGTCCGGCACCGAGACGGTCAGGTCGAAGCGGTCGCAGACCTTGTCGTCGGGGTCGGCGCCGGGGGCCGGGCAGTCCCCGGGCCCGCCGCCGGTGCCCTTGGCGTAGACCGGGCTCTGCCAGCTGACACTGCTGTGGGTGGGGTCCAGTACGGCGCCGGTGGCGGCGGCCGCGGCGGGCGCCGGGACGGCCAGCGCGGTGGCCGCCAGGGCGGTCGCCAGCCCCAGCGGCACCCAGGCCGGCCACGGCACACGGTCTCGGAGTCTTCGCACGGCGGAACAGCTCCCCTCGCGTCATTGCGGACTGCTGAGCGTGCACGGAAGCGCTCGAAACAGCGGAGAATCAAGCAACTTCACGCACGAAGGGTCGGAGGGGACACAGGTTCATGTCAATAGCGCGGGCGCAGACGAAGGTGCTCCCGCGCCCATGGCGAAGGGCCGGACCTCGCCTCCCGGCGCGGTCCGGCCCCTCCTCGGTCCTGGCTCAGCCGGCCTGCCCGCGCAGCACGATCTGCGTCTGCGTGGTCTGCCCGACCAGCCGGTCGCGGTCGTCGCGCAGCTCGGTCTGCACCACGATGAGCGTGCCGCCGATGTGCAGCGGGCGGGCCGTGGCGTGCACCTGGCCCGAGGTGACCGCCCGCAGGAAGTTGGTCTTGGACTCCACGGTGGAGGTGCCGCCGGCCCCCTCGGGCAGGTTGAGGTAGGCGCACACCGCGCCCACGCTGTCCGCCAGCGCCATCAGCGCCCCGCCGTGCAGCGCGCCACCGGCCGTGCACACCTCGGGTGACCAGGCCAGCGAGCCGACGG
Organism: Streptomyces sp. NEAU-sy36; assembly: GCF_013423905.1. Taxonomy (NCBI): domain Bacteria; kingdom Bacillati; phylum Actinomycetota; class Actinomycetes; order Kitasatosporales; family Streptomycetaceae; genus Streptomyces; species Streptomyces sp. NEAU-sy36. The sequence continues at coordinate 4,641,428 of NZ_CP058977.1, read as the reverse complement.
TGCGCTCCGCGGTGGCCTGACGCAGTTCGATGCCGAGACCGGCCGCGAACGGCATGGCGGAGAGCAGTTCGGCCGGCGCGGGGAGGGACGTCATGACGTACCGCCTTTCATCGGGACCAGATGATCGGGAAGTCTGCCAGCCGTGGGCATCGGCCGGGCGCGGAAGGGGAGTTCGGTTCCCAAGCGGCCGGCGTCGTCGCCCGCGCTCACGGGTAACGGCGTCGGCGGCCCCCGCCCGCCGTGCCGCCGCGCCCTGGGTCTCCCGCCCCGCCCGTCACATCCCGCCCGGCGTCACGCCGTCCCGTTCGTCCGGAAGGGGCATCTCCGCCCAGATGATCTTGCCCGTGCCGGTGTAACGGGTGCCCCAGTGATCGGTGAGCTGGGCCACCAGCATCAGGCCGCGGCCGCCCTCGTCGAGGATGCGGGCCCGGCGCAGATGCGGGGCGGTGCTGCTGCCGTCGGCGACCTCGCAGATCAGCGTTCTGTCCATGATCAGCCGCAGCTGCACGGGCGGGGCGGCGTAGCGGATGGCGTTGGTCACCAGTTCGCTGATGACGAGTTCGGCGACGAAGACCAGCTCGTCGAGTCCCCAGGCGCGCAGTCGCGCGGTCGCCAGCGCCCGGGTCTCGGCGACGGCGGCCGGATCGGCGGCGATGTCCCATTGGGCGACGGCTCGCTCGTCCAGCGCGCGGGTGCGGGCGATGAGCAGCGCGACGTCGTCGGCGGGCCGCCGGTCGGAGAGCAGCTCCTTGAGGATGTTGTCGCAGCTGGTCTCCAGCGACGGCACCGCGGCGTCCAGCGCCGTGCGCAGGACCCGCAGACCGGTGTCGACGTCCCGGTCGTGCCCCTCGACCAGGCCGTTGGTGTAGAGCGCGAGCAGGCTGCCCTCGGGGAGCGGCACCTCGACGGACTCGAAGGGGTGCCCGCCCAGGCCCAGCGGCGGACCGGTGGGCAGCTCGACGAAGTCCGCCGTGCCGTCCGGGGTCAGCAGGGCGGGCCAGGGGTGCCCGGCGCTGGCCAGCGACCAGACGCGGGAGACCGGGTCGTAGACCGTGTAGAGGCAGGTCGCCCCGAGGTCCGCGGTCGGCGGCTCGGCCCCGGTCTCCAGCCCGGTGCTGAGGCGGATGACCAGGTCGTCCAGTTGCGCCAGGAGTTCGTCCGGGGGCAGATCGACGTCGGCGAGCGTGCGCACCGCCGTGCGCAGCCGGCCCATCGCGGCGGAGGCGTGCAGCCCGTGACCGACGACGTCGCCCACGACGAGGGCGACGCGGGCGCCGGACAGCGGGATCACGTCGAACCAGTCGCCGCCGACGCCTGCCCGCGACACCGCGGGCAGATAGCGCCCGGCGACCTCCACGGCGGCCTGCTCGGGGATGCCCTGGGGCAGCAGGCTGTGCTGGAGGGCCAGCGTGGTGGTGCGCTCGCGGGTGTAGCGGCGGGCGTTGTCGATGGCGACGGCCGCGCGTGCCGCCAGCTCCTCCGCGACCCTCAGATCGCCCTCTCCGTACGGCGGCAGGGCCGGGTCGTTGCGGGTGAGCAGGGCGACGCCGAGGTTCACCCCCCGGGCCCGCAACGGCACCGCGATCATCGAATGAGGGTGGTTCCGGCGTACCCAGGTGGCGCGGGCGGGGTCCTGCGCCAGCCAGCGGGCGACCTCCGGGTCGGTCACCCGGTAGGCGCAGCCGCGGCCGGTGGCCAGGCACCGTGCGAGCGGCGAGACGTCCGGGTACCGGACCAGGTCGCCCGTCGTGACGACGGTCGGCGCGGCGGAGCGGACCGCCGTGCGCCGCAGCTCCATGGTGCCGTCGAGGGGGAGCGGCGCGGGCTCGTCGCCCTGCAGCACGGCGTCGAGGAGTTCGACCGAGACGAAGTCCGCGGCGCCGGGTACCGACACCTCGGCCATCTCCTGTGCGGTGCGGATGACGTCCAGGCTGCTGCCGATCCGCCTGCTGGCCTCGTTGAGCAGGGCCAGCCGTTCGCGGGACACGGACTGCTCCGAGAAGTCGAGCGCGGAGACGTAGACACCGCGCACGGCGCCGTCCGGGTCCTTGAGCGGGAACACATGGACGATCCAGGCGTGCGCGTACTGTTCTCCGGGCACGCGCGCATGGGTCTCGAACCGCTCCGGCACTCCGGTGACCGCCACGCGCTCCACGGCACGCCCCGACATCTCGAACGCCGGGTCGGTCAGATGGTCGGCGATCAGGCGTCCCCGGAGATCCGATTCCGTCGCGTTCATCTGCTGCTCCATCGGGGCGTTGAGCCGCAGGAACCGGCCCTGGGTGTCGTGGATGGCCAGGGCGAACGGGGACTGGTAGAAGGCCCAGCGCAGGAGCCGGTCCTCGGCTCGTACCGCCTCCTCGTGCCGCCGCGGGACAGGCTTCGCGGCGGAGCCCGGTTCGGGCGCTGTCGCGGTCACCTGATGCCGTGCGGCCTCCACGAACCAGCCGGTGCCCCCTTGCGCGGTGGTCAGCGGGCGGATGCGGAGCAGGCAGGCCACCGGGGCGCCGTCGCGGTCGCGGAGCACCGCCGGGCCGGTCCAGGGCCGCCGCGCGGCGAGGCTCTCCCGGGCCGGGTCGGGCAGGGCGGACGCGAGCAGTGCCGTCGCCGGCCGGCCCACGGCCTCGGCGGCGGAGTAGCCGAGCAACCGCCGCGCCCCGGGGCTCCAGGCGGACAGCGCACCGTCCGGGGTGGTCGTGGCGATGGCGTCGTCGGCGGCGAAGGGGTCCCCGGGTTCGGCACGGTCACTGGTCGCCGGTCCAACCATGATCGATCATCTGCCCTTCGGAGCCCTTTCCTGGCATCCTCACCGCTCTCAGGATCTCCCAGGTGATCCGTGTCGGCCAGGCTGCCGGGGTTCGGTGCCACCACCTGTGCGGTGAGGGCGTGGCGGACCTCACCACCGGAATGGTTCATCCTTCAACAATTTGGGGCTAGGGTCTCAAGTGCCTGACGAAAGGCGTGGTCCGTGACGTTGCCCGGCAACGTCGCGGGGTGAACAAGGAGAAGAAATCATGGGCAAGAGGACTGTGCGCCCGCTCGCCGTCGCGATCGCCTCAGCCGCCGCGGTGGCTGGCCTCCTCGCCGCCGGGGGCCCCGCCTCGGCGGTGACGCAAGCCCCCGGCGCGCCTCGGTCCGCGGCCGTCTCCGCCGTCCGGACGGCCGACGACCACACCGACATCCGCCGTCAGTGGGTCCTGGACCAGCTCCGCTGGGCCGGCGAGCACGGTTACCTCCACCTCGACCCCGAGCCCCAGGGCCCTTCCGGCCGCTGAGGGACCTGCCGCGCCTGTGCGGTGGGGGTTCTGGACAGCGGGGGCGGCGTCCCGGCCGCTCCAAGGGACGGCAGCGGCCGTCACACCGGCCGCCGCCCCCGCGCCCGTCTCCGTGAACCGGCCGCCGAACGGAAGTCCGCCCCGGAGTCATGGGCGCGACTGGGCCTTCCGGGCCGCGTGCCGGGAGGGCTCGCGTCCGCCGGCCCGTCGGGGATGACGGACCTCCGGCCGGGCAACTCGCCGCTCCCACGGGCCCGGTGACGGGCGGTGAGTCGCATTACTGGCGCGTACGTGTCAAAAGTTCACCAGGGTGGTGGAATATCGCCCGCTCCTGTGATCAGGTCTCCTGCGTCGGCAGAACCGCATGCCTGTTCAGGGAGGCCTGGTGTCCCAAACACCCCGCAGAAGACGGTGGTTCACCGTCTGTGCGATCACCGCGTCGGCCGCGCTGGTGGCGATACCCTCGTCCGCCGCCGGCCGCTCGGCGAGCCCCTTCGGTGTCCGTGCCCTCGACCAACTCGCCAAGGAGCGGACGCAGTCGGTCGGCGCCATGTCGCCGCACCTGTCCGCGGACGACGACGACGGCAACGAGGCGGACGAGATCGCCGAGGGCGCGGACCAGTACGCCGAGGCCCGCACCTCGCCCGGCATCGTCGCACCGGGCGCGTACGGCGCCGCCTGGGGTGACCTCGCCAAGCTGAAGAGCACCGGCGGCGACTGGCGCAATATCACCGACCTGCCGTACAACTCGGACGACCCGCGCTACCGCGACTACGACTCCAACTCCAGCGGCGGTTCCGGCAACGTCACCGGGCGCATGGCCGCCGTCGCTGCCGACGACGACGGCTATGTCTACGCCGGCAGCGCGGGCGGCGGCGTGTGGCGCTCGCACACCGGGGGCGGCGACTGGCAGCCCATCAGCGACGACCTGCCCTCCCAGTCCACCGGCGCCCTCGCGGTCGACGACGACGGCCGGCTGTGGCTGGGCACGGGTGAGGCCACCACCAACTCCGACGCCTACCTCGGCAGCGGCGTCTACGTGCTCGCCCACCCGCACCACCAGCGTTTCTCCCGGCGCACTCGGGTCGGCGGCGACGAGCTGGAGAGCACCACCATCCACGAGCTGCGCTTCGGCGGCGGCAAGGTGTGGGCGGCCACCAGCGAGGGCGTGTGGAGCCACTCCACCAGGAACCTCGACGGCCCCTGGAAGCTGGAGTTCGCGCCCAACCCGGACTACCTGCCGAACGGCCCGAAGGCCGGTGACCCGTCGGCGGCGTACAAGAACATCGCCAACGACATCGCCATCGACCCCGAGGACCCCGGCAAGGTGGTCCTCGCGGTCGGCTGGCGCAGCGGCGACGACTACAACGGCTTCTACACCAAGGTCGACGGCACCTGGACACGGATCACCAGCGGCCTCGGCGACCTCCCGGCCGACCCGGACGACGTCGGCAACGTGACCTTCGCCCGCTCCGCCGACGGCTCCCGCTACTACGCCATCGACCAGTCCCCGGAGCAGCTCAAGACCAACCCGGACAGCGGCCTGGAGGGCATCTACGTCTCCAAGTCCGGCTCGCCGACCGGGCCGTGGACGAAGATCGCCGACTACAAGGGGCTGGCCGCCGACAACTCGGCGCTCGACTCCGAGGGCTACATGCCGGGCGTGCAGGCCTGGTACAACCAGTTCCTCGCCGTCGACCCCGGCGACCCGCAGCACGTGTACGCCGGTCTCGAAGAGGTCTACGAGACCAAGGACGGCGGCAACGACTGGTCCACGGTGGGCCCGTACTGGAACTTCACCTTCCCCTGCTGGAGCATCGACCCGGCCAAGCAGACCGGTGACTGCAACCAGACCACCCACTCCGACCAGCACGGCGTCGCCATCGGCAGCTACCACGGCAAGTCGTTCGTGTACGTCGGCAACGACGGCGGCATCTACAAGCGTCCGCTCAACGGCTCCCAGGACGCCTCCGGTCACGCCACCGACTGGACGTCCCTGAACGACGGCACCATCGACACCCTGGAGTACTACTCCGTCGGCATCGGCAAGGACCTCGACAACGGGGGCGTCTCCGTCACCGGCGGTCTCCAGGACAACGGGCAGTCGATCCTGCGCAGCAACGACAAGGTGATGGGCTCCAACTTCGGCGGCGACGGCGGCGACACCCTCACCGACCCCGCCAACGGCTGCAACATCGCCCAGGAGTACGTCTACCTCGCCGTGCAGGTCACCCAGAACTGCGCCGTGAACGACGGCAGCTGGGAGACCGACCCGAGCAAGGTGACGTCGTACTCCGTCGCCCCGCCCGACAACGCCACCGGAGAGGCCCGCTTCATCGCCCCGCTCGCCGCCGACCTGTCGGACAGCGACACCTGGGTCGCGGGCGGCCGGCACATCTGGGTGCAGCACCACGGCTACGCCATCCGCAGCGGCTCCGAGTGGACCAGCGCCCACGACCTCGGCAAGGGCCGCACCGCCACCGCCGTCGCCGCGTCCGGCGGCAAGGTCTACGCAGCCTGGTGCGGACCGTGCGACAGCGTGGGCTTCGCCCGCGGCATCGCCGTCGGCAACGCGGACGGCACCGGCTGGCACGACATCAACCTGCCCGTGGACGGCACGGTGCCCAACCGCTACCTCAGCGGATTCGCCATCGACCCGCACGACGCCGACCACGTCTACCTCACGGTCAACGGTTTCTCCCGGCACTGGACCGAGGGCCCCGGCGCCGGTGACGGCCACGTCTTCGAGTCCACCGACGGCGGCACCACCTGGAAGGACATCTCCGGCAACCTGCCCGACGTGCCCACCAACTCCGCGCTGGTGACGGCGGACGGCGGTCTCGCCGTCGCCACCGACCTCGGCGTCGTCCACCGGGCGCCCGGCAGCACCACCTGGAAGCGCGTCGGTGACCTGCCCGCCGTCGCCGTGCTCCAGCTCAGGACCAGCCCCGACGGCGGCACGCTGTACGCCGCCACCCACGGCCGGGGCATCTACACCATCGAGGTGCGCAAGCTGCACTGACCGGTCGTACGAGCGGGGGAGGGGCGGCCGCACGGCCGCCCCTCCCCCCTGTCACGCGGGCGGTCCCGAGATGCTCCGCAGCGACACCGCCGAGGCCGGGGCCACCGCGACGCGGGCCCCGCCGGCCTCGGCCCACCAGTCGGCCCCGTCCTCGACATAGCGCAGCAGCACGCCCTCGCGGATCCCCCAGGGGCTGACCACGGCCCGGCGCAGCCCCATCAGCTTCAGCGCCGTGTGCCCGACGACGGCACCGGCCAGACTCTGCGCGGCACGCGGCGCGGACACGCCCGGCAGCTGGGCGCGTTCGGCGGCGGGCAGGGCGGCCAGGGTGCGCACGGCCTCCTTCAGGTCCCGGCGCACCAGCCGGCGCGGCTCGAACGGGCCGAACCGGCCGGGCGCGGCCCCGCACAGCCGGGCCAGCTGCTGGAACGTACGGGAGCCGACGGCCGCGGTGCGCGGGCTCTCCCACCGTATCCGCGCCGCCACATCCCGCAGCTCATGCCGGATCCGGCGGCGCAGCTCCTTCAACTCGGCCGCCCCGGGCGGGTCCTGGACGCCGAGGTACTCACGCGTCAGCCGGGCCGCGCCCAGCGGCAGCGACGCGGCGAAGTCCGGCAGCCGGCCCCGCCCGAAGGCCACCTCCAGCGAACCGCCGCCGATGTCGAGCAGCGCGAGCGGGCCCGCCTTCCAGCCGAGCCAGCGGCGGGTCGCCAGGAACGTCAGCTCGGCCTCCGTCTCGCCCGGCAGCGTGCACATCCGGATCCCGGTCCCGGACGCCACCCGCTCCAGCACCTCTTGGCGGTTCGGCGCCTCCCGCACCACCGCGGTCGCGAACGCCAGGGGGCCCGCGGCCCGCCACCGCAACGCCGTGTCACCCGCCTCGGCCACCGCCTCGACCAGCTGCTCCACCGCCTCCTCGGCGATGGTGCCGTCCGCACTCACCCGTTCGGACAGGCGCAGCTTCCACTTGACGGTGTGCACCGGCAGCGGAACACCCCCCTCCACATCCGCGACCACCAGTCGCACCGTGTTCGACCCCGCATCCACCAAGCTCAGCCGCATGGCCGGGTGCGTACCCAATCCACCGGCCAAAACGCCCGCACACGAGGGGCGGACTCGGGCACGGCCCATCCGCACGGATGGCTACCGGGGGCATATACGACACGTACCGGCGCGCGCCGCCGAACCGCCCGCCCCTGTCCGGATCCGGGCCCCGCCCGGCACCCCCGGGACGCCGCTGTACTTGGATGGTCGCCCACCACCGTCGGCACGGGGAGCGGCACATGACCGGTACGGCAGCGATCAGGGCACTGGTGATCGGCGGCGGCATCGCGGGCACCGCCGCCGCGCTGGGCCTGCACAAGGCGGGCTGTCACGTCCGCGTGTACGAGGCGCACCCCGGCTCGGCCGAGGACATCGGCGCGTTCCTCACCCTGGCGAGCACCGGCATGCGCGCACTGGCCCAACTCGACGCCACGAGCGCCGTGACCGCCGTCGGTTTTCCGCTGACTTCGCTGCGCCTGATCGACGCCGAGGGCGCCGAACTGGCCCATGTGCCGCTCGGCGAGGTCGCCGAACCCGATCTGCGCTACCGCTGTCTGCGGCGCGGCGAGCTGAACGCCGCCCTCCAGGCCGAGGCGGCCCGGCGCGGCATCCGGCTCACCCACGGCGCCCGGCTGACGTCCGTGACGGACGGCCCGTACGGCGTCACCGCACGCTTCGCCGACGGCACCACCGCCACAGGCGACCTGCTCATCGGCGCCGACGGCCTGAACTCCACCGTCCGCCGCGTCCTCACCCCCGGCGTCCGCCCGGGCTACGCCGGCCAGCGCGTCTACTACGGCTACACGCCCGGCGCCCCGGGCGGCACGGGCAGCGGCGTGATCACCATGGTGCGCGGCAGCGCGAGCGCCTTCGGATACGCCGTCTCGCCGGCGGGGGAGGCGTACTGGTTCGCCCGCGTCGGCGAGGAACCGCTGCCCGGCCGCACCCCGGCCGCCCGGACCGCCGTCCCGCGCGAGCACCTGCTGTCCGTGCTGGAGAAGGACGCCACGCCCGCCGCCGCGCTCGTCGCCGCCGCGCCGGGCCCCCTCATGGTCACCAACGCCACCGAGATGCCGCTCGGCGCCACCTGGCACACCGGCCGCGTCCTGCTCATCGGCGACGCGGCCCACGCGGCCTCCCCGGCCACCGGCCAGGGCGCCTCGACGGGGCTGGAGGACGCGGTCGTCCTCGCCAAGGCACTGCGCGACCTGCCGGACGTGGCACGGGCGTTCGCCGCCTACGAGCGGCTCCGGCGCCCCCGTGTCGAGCACAACATCACCGTGAGCGGCGGCATCTCGCGCGGCACCCACGCTCCGGCCCGCCCCGCCGACCCGAACCACCGCCCCGACCACCAGGACGAGGAACTGGTCCGCCAACTCGCCTGGGACACACCGCTGAGCGAACGGAACTGACCGCCTGCCGCGCGAAAGTGCAAGAGGCGGCGCACGGGAGTCCATTGCCGGGAAACCGCCGTGGGCTGATCGTTCCGTGGGACCGGTCCTGTTCAATCCCTCTGGCAACTTGGAGTCCCCGTGCGACTCATGAGCAGAGCGGGCGGCGCCGTGGCCGCGGCCGCCGCCCTCGTCCTGGGCGGCGCCACCGCCACCCCGGCGTCCGCCGCCCCCGCCGCCTACCGCGTGACCGTCGGCAGCCCGGTGCCCTTCCCCAACCCCACGGACACTCCCGCGACCCCCTTCCTCGACAAGGACGGCACCTTCCACTACCAGCAGGCAGCCGCGCTCTACGGGGCCACCGACCCGCGCAGCTGGGACTTCTACACCGGCACCGACTTCGACACCGCCACCTTCGACCGCTCGCTGAGCAACGCGGTGAACCCGGCCAACCCGAACGACCGCAACGACGACACCACTTGGCGCTGCAACAACAGCCCCACCGGCCGCGAGGCCAGCTACGCCCCGGCCGGCTCGGGCTACGCCCAGAAGAACTACTGCGACCTCGTCGGGGTGTGGGTCGACCCGGACACCGGCGACTGGTACGGCCTGGTGCACAACGAGTTCACCCCGCAGCCCTTCGGCGACGGACTGCACTTCGACGCCATCGACTACGCCGTCTCCACCGACCAGGGCCACACCTGGACCATCAAGGACCACGCCCTCACGTCCCCGTACAGCACCGCGCGCGGGGACACCGCCGCCTTCCCCCACCAGACGTACGACTACGGCGACGGCGACCAGCGGCTCTTCGTGGACACCGCCTCCGGTTACTTCTACGTCTATTACGGCTCACGGATCGTCGACAAGAAGGGCGGCTGGAAGGCCTTCTACGAGCACGTGGCCCGCGCCCCGATCTCCGCGAAGATGGCTCCCGGCTCCTGGCGCAAGTGGTACGACGGCGCCTGGTCCCAGCCCGGCACCGGCGGCAAGGAGAGCAACATCGTCCCGGTCGACGCCGGCCACCCCACCGGCTACACCCCTGCCGCCGCCGAGTACGACCCCGCCACCACCGGCACCACCAGCGAGCAGATCGCGGCCGGCAAGACGCCCCCGACCTCCCCGCTGTTCGTCATGAACATCGCCTACGACGCCTACCTCGGGCTGTACATCGGCGAACCGCAGGCGGTCGACCAGAGCGGCACGTCACCGCAGTACCTCTACGCCACCGACGACCTCGCCACCCAGAAGTGGCACCTGCTCGGTGACACCGGCGACTACACGAACGCCTCCTGGTACCGCTGGTTCCTCGACGGTGTGAGCCGCACCGGTTCCTCGATCGTCGGCAGGACCGTCCGCTCGTACTGCGCCTTCGCCTGCTCGCACGACGCGGACGGCGAGTACGTCGACCTCACCCTCGACTCCACCACGCCCGCCGCCCCGCCCGTGGTCGCCGGCCGCCGCTACCACATCGCCTCCGGCACCGGCCGGATCCTCGTGCAGCGTCCCGGCGGTTCCGCCACCACCGCCGCCCCGCCCACCCCGACCGCCCGCGCGTCCTGGACCTTCGAGCCGACCGGCGACGGCGCCTACACGGTGACCAACGCGGCGACCGGCGGGCTGCTCGGCGTCGACTCCGGCACCACCGCCTCCCGCGCCTGGGGCACCAAGCCGGTGGTCACCGCCCGGCACGGCAGCGGCCCGGCCGTCGGACAGCAGTGGTTCCTCCTCCCGGACGCCTCCCCGGCCGGGACCCACCGCCTCGTCAACCGCTACAGCGGCCTGGTCCTCGGCCTGTCCGCCGACTCCGGCCGGCTCGCCGAGACCACCCCGGCGCGCACCTGGACCGACACCAGCGGCAGCGCCGTCGGCCGGGGCCGCACCGCCGCCGAGCAGACCCTCACGCTCGCCCCGGTCGGGAAGTAGAAACAGGGGACAACTGTGCGACCCGCGCGATCAGTTTGCGTAGGGTGCCGCCATGACGATCACCAACGGGGAATCCGACGCCCGCCTGGCCGTGACTGCGGCACGGGCGGGCGCCGCCGTCGTCCGCGACCTGTACGGCGGCCGGCTCGCACGGTACGAGAAGACCGAGGGCGACTTCGCGACCGAGGCCGACCTGGCCGCCGAACGGGCCATCCTGGACGTGCTGCGCGCCGCCCGCCCGGACGACGCCGTCACGGGCGAGGAGAGCGGCCGCAGCGGCGCCGCCGAAGCCCACCGCCGCTGGCTGGTCGACCCGCTGTGCGGCACCCTCAACTACGCCGTGTCCAGCATGCTCGTCGGCGTCAACGTCGCCCTGCGGGTGGGGGGCGAGGTGACCGCCGCGGCGACGGCCGACCCGTTCTCCGGCGAGGTCTTCTGGACCGACGGCGCCCGGGCCCGGCTGAGCACCGACCGCGGCGAGGAGGAGCTGGCCCCGTCCGCCGCCTCCGCGCTGGTGGACGTCAACCTCGACCCGCCGTTCCCCAACGCCCCCGGCTTCCGGGCGGCCCTCCTGCTCGCCGACCCGGGCTTCGCCGAGCGGTTCAGGCCCCGGGTGATCTCCAGCACCCTCGCCGTCGCCTGGGTGGCGGCCGGCCGCCGGGCCGCCTACGTCACCGACGGCCACCTCGCCGACAGCGTGCACTTCGCGGCCGGCATCGCCCTGTGCCGGGCGGCCGGCTGCACGGTGACCGGTCTGTACGGCGAGCCCGTGCACACCGGCGCGGGCGGGCTGGTGGCGGCGGCCGACCCGGCGACGCATGCCGCGCTGCTCGAACTGGTGCGGCGGCAGCGGGACTGACACCTCGTCGAAGTATTTGGCTCCCGAAGGCTTGTCGGCGGCTTGACTCACCACTTAAATCAAAACTTGAACTAAGGAGAGGGGTCGAGCCGTCGACCCCGCAGCCGCTTGGAGCCGCCCTATGAGAACACGTCCCACCCGCTGGAGAGCCCTGGGGGTCGCGATGGCCGCCATGGCCGCGCTCGTCGCCCTGCCCCTCACCCACACCCCGGCCGCCGCCGCCGAAACCCCCCTGTCCCAGGGGAAGACGGCCACCGCCTCCTCCACCGAGAACGCCGGTACCCCCGCCTCCGCCGCCGTGGACGGTGACACCGGCACCCGCTGGTCCTCCGCCGCCACCGACGACCAGTGGCTCCAGGTGGACCTCGGCGCCACCGCGTCCGTGACCCGGGTGGTCCTCGACTGGGAGACCGCCTACGGCAAGGACTACAAGATCCAGATATCGCAGGACGCCGGAACCTGGACCGACCTGAAGTCCGTCACCGGTTCCGACGGCGGCACCGACACCCTCGACGTGTCCGGACAAGGCCGCTACCTGCGCCTCCAGGGTGTGCACCGGGCGACCCAATGGGGCTACTCCCTCTGGGAGTTCCAGGTGTTCGGCTCGGCGTCCGGCAGCCAGGCCGGCTGCGGGAGCGCCAACGACGCCCAGGGGAAGCCCGCTTCGGCCTCGTCCACCGAGAACGCCGGCACCCCCGCCTCCGCCGCCTTCGACGGCGACACCGGCACCCGCTGGTCCAGCCAGGCCGCCGACCCGCAGTGGGTGCAGGTCGACCTCGGCTCCGTGAAGAGCATCTGCCAGGTCGCGCTGAACTGGGAGGCCGCCTACGGCAAGGACTTCCAGATCCAGACGTCGAACGACGGGCAGAGCTGGAGCACCCTGAAGAGCGTCACCGGCGCCACCGGCGGCGCCGCGTCGTACGACGTCAGCGGTTCCGGCCGGTACCTGCGGATCTACGGCACCGCGCGCGGCACCGGCTACGGCTACTCCCTGTGGGAGGTGGCCGTGCACACCACGAGCACCGGCACCCCGCCGGTCGTGGGCGGCGGCGACCTCGGCCCGAACGTCATCGTCGTGGACCCCTCCACCCCCGACCTCCAGCAGAAGTTCGACCAGGTCTTCGCACAGCAGGAGTCGAACCAGTTCGGCACCGGCCGCTACCAGTTCCTGCTCAAGCCCGGCACCTACAACGGCATCAACGCCCAGATCGGCTTCTACACCTCGATCTCCGGACTCGGCCTGAACCCCGACGACACCCAGATCAACGGTGACGTCACCGTCGACGCCGGCTGGTTCAACGGCAACGCCACCCAGAACTTCTGGCGTTCGGCGGAGAACCTCGCCATCACACCGTCCCACGGCGACGACCGCTGGGCCGTCGCCCAGGCCGCGCCGTTCCGCCGCATCCACGTCAAGGGCGGCCTCAACCTCGCGCCCAACGGCTACGGCTGGGCCTCCGGCGGCTACATCGCCGACTCGAAGATCGACGGCACCGTCGGCCCGTACTCCCAGCAGCAGTGGTACACCCGCGACAGCTCGATCGGCGGCTGGACCAACGGCGTGTGGAACATGACCTTCTCCGGCGTCCAGGGCGCCCCCGCCACCAACTTCGACACCGGCCCCTACACCACCCTGGACAACACGCCCGTCTCCCGTGAGAAGCCCTTCCTCTACCTGGACGGCTCCGCCTACAAGGTGTTCGTACCGGCCAAGCGCACCAACGCCCGGGGCGTGTCCTGGCCGGCGAACGCGGGCACCTCCATCCCGCTCGACCAGTTCTACGTCGTCAAGCCCGGCGCGACCGCGGCCACCATCAACGCGGCCCTCGCCCAGGGCCTCAACCTCCTGTTCACGCCCGGCGTCTACCACCTCGACCAGACCATCGAGGTCGACCGGGCCAACACCGTCGTCCTCGGCCTGGGCCTCGCCACCCTGGTCCCGGACAACGGCATCGACGCCATGCACGTGGCCGACGTGGACGGGGTCAGGCTGGCCGGCTTCCTCATCGACGCGGGACCGGTCAACTCCGACACGCTGCTGCGCATCGGTCGGCCCGGCGCGAGCGCCGACCACTCCGCCAACCCCACCACCATGCAGGACGTGTTCGTCCGCATCGGCGGCGCCGGACCCGGCCTCGCCACCAACTCGGTGGTCGTCAACAGCAACAACGTGATCATCGACCACACCTGGCTCTGGCGGGCCGACCACGGCAGCGGAGTCGGCTGGGACACCAACCGCGCCGACTACGGACTGCGCGTCAACGGCAACGACGTCCTCGCCACCGGCCTGTTCGTCGAACACTTCAACAAGTACGACGTCTACTGGAACGGCGAGCGCGGCCGCACGATCTTCTTCCAGAACGAGAAGGCGTACGACGCCCCGAACGCCGCCGCCATCACCCACGACGGCATCGTCGGCTACGCGGCCTACAAGGTCGCCGACTCCGTCACCAGCCATGAGGCGTGGGGCCTGGGCAGCTACTGCAACTACACGTCCGATCCGTCGATCGTGCAGGCCCACGGCTTCCAGGTGCCCACCGCCTCCGGCATCAAGATGCACGACCTGCTCGTGATCTCCCTCGGCGGCATGGGCCAGTACGCCCACGTCGTCAACAGCATCGGCGCACCCACCTCGGGAACCGGCACCGTCCCGTCCAAGGTGACCTCCTTCCCGTGACCTGCCCTGCCGCCCGGGACGCAACTCCTCCGTCCCGGGCGGCGGTTCGCCGCGGCGATCCCCCGTCACCGCCTCACTCCTCGGCGCGGCGCAGGTCCTCCCACGCCCGGCCGCGCAGCCCCGCGTCCCGCAGCACGTCCAGCCCGGTCAGGGCCAGCGCCTCCACGACGGCCAGGAGCACCCGGCGGGCTCGCTCGGAGGCCGCCGCCTCGGCGAACTCCGGGGTGTGGTCGGAGCCGTCCGGGTCCATGATCGCGACGAAGGGATGGATGGCGGGCACCCGCCCGCTGACGTTCCCGATGTCCGACGAGCCCAGATAGACCCCCGGAACCGGCGGGGTGAGCGCGATCCCCGCCTGCTCCAGACGCCAGGCGAACCGCTCGGAGAGCGCCCCGCTGTCCCGGAAGTGCTCGTAACGCACGCTCGCCCGGTCCACGGTGACGGTCGTACCGGTCGCCGCCGCCACCCCCTCGGCCGCCGTGCGCAGCTGCGCCGCGAGATCGTCGAGGGCGCCGGTGGTGAGCGCCCGCAGACCGAAGCGGCCCTCGGCGTACTCGGGCACGATGTTCGTGGCCGTGCCGCCGTGGGTGACGATGCCCTGCGCGTGGGAGCCCTCCGGCAGCCGCCGGCCGAGCGCCGACATCACGTTGAACAGCTCGATCAGCGCCGCGAGCGCGTCGATCCCCTCGGTCGGGTTCCCCGTCGGATGCGCGGCCCGGCCGCGGAAGGCGACCCGGTACTGCTCCTGTGCGGTCAGTGGCGCCCGCACCCAGTCGTACACCCCCGGATGGAACATCAGGGCCGCGTCCACCTCGTCGAAGAGCCCGGCCGCCACCTCGACCGCCTTGCCGCCGCGGCCCTCCTCGCCCGGCGTGCCCACCGCCAGCACCGTCCCCTCGCCGCCCGCCGACACCGCGTCCGCGACCAGCGCGGCCCCGAGACCCGCGGCGGCGATCAGATTGTGCCCGCAGGCGTGGCCGAGGCCGGGCAGGGCGTCGTACTCCAGGAGGAACGCCACCACCGGCCGCCCCCGCCCGGACCGGGCCGTGAACGCGGTCGGCAGATCGGCGACCCCCCGCCGCACCTCGAACCCCGCCCGCTCCAGCTCGTCCGCGAGCAGCGCCGCGGACCGGTGCTCGGCGAACGCGGTCTCCGGATCGGCGTGCAGCGCGCGGGCGACGGCCCACAAGGCGTCCGCCCGCCGCGCCACCTCCTCCCGGACGAGCCGCGCCTCCTCCTCGGGGGCGGCGCGCCCCACCTGCGGACCGGCAACGTTCTGACCCGACACAGGGCTCCTCCAACGGGCTCGCGGGACCTCCTGACGTGCCGCCCGGGTTCCACCCGTACGGGTCCCGACACCATCCGGGGTGTTTGGAGCACGTGGCCGGTGCAACACGGTGGTTGCGGCACCGACGGCTCAGGAGGACTGCATGGACCACTCGCGCGCACCCGTACTGGAAGCCCTTGAGGAGTTCCGGCGCCGGGGAGACGTCGTGTTCGGGCCACCGGGACACAAACAGGGACGCGGCGCCGACCCCCGGGTCACCGACGTCCTCGGCCTGGACGTCTTCCGCTCCGACGTGCTCAGCCTGAACGGCCTCGACGACCGGCGCCAGTCCCAGGGTGTGCTGGAACAGGCCCAGGAGCTGATGGCGGACGCCGTCGGCGCCGAACACGCGTTCTTCTCCACCTGCGGCAGCTCCCTGTCGGTGAAGACCGCCATGCTGTCGGTCGCGGGCCCGGGGGAGAAGCTGCTGCTGTCCCGCAACGCGCACAAGGCGGTCATCGCGGCGGTGATCATCAACGGGGTGGAGCCGATCTGGGTCCATCCCAAGTTCGACACCGAACGCCATCTGGCCCATCCGCCCGAGCCCGAGGACGTACGACGGCGGCTGCGCGAGCACCCGGACGCCAAGGGCATGCTGCTGATCACGCCGACCGACTGGGGCACCTGCGCCGACGTCCGCGGCGTGGCCGACGCCTGCCACGCGGCGGACGTGCCGCTCATCGTGGACGAGGCCTGGGGCGCCCATCTGCCCTTCCACCCCGGGCTGCCCGCCTGGGGCATGGACGCCGACGCCGACCTGGTGGTCACCAGCGTGCACAAGATGGGCGGCGCCATCGAGCAGAGTTCCGTCTTCCACCTCCAGCACGACCGGGTCGCCCCCGAGGTGCTCAAACAGCGCGAGGACCTGCTCGGCACCACCAGCGCCTCCTCCCTGGTCTACGGCGCGCTGGACGGCTGGCGCCGCCAGATGGCCGAACGGGGTCACGAACTGCTGGACGCCGCGCTGCACCGCGCCGAACGGATCCGGGCCGTGCTGCGCGAGTTCCCGGGGCTGCGGGTGATGGGCGGCGAAATCATCGAGGAGGGGCTGGCCGCCGAGTTCGACCCGCTGAAGATCGTCGTGGACGTGCGCGACCTCGGCATCAGCGGCATGCAGGCCACCGAATGGCTGCGCGTCCACCGCCACGTCGACATGGGCGGCTCCGACACCTGCCGGATCACCGCCTCCATCACCCACGCGGACGACGACGACACCGAGAAGATCCTGGTGGACGCGGTGCGCTCCCTGGTGGAGCACGCCGACTCCATCGAACGGCGGCCCCCGGTCCACCTGCCCGAGCCCCACGTGCTCGAACTGGAACAGGCGATGCTGCCCCGCGCGGCCTTCTTCGCCCCCGTCGAACACGTGCCCGCCGAACACGCCGCCGGACGTATCGCCGCCGAGACGATCAGTCCCTATCCGCCCGGCGTGCCGGTCGTGGCCCCCGGCGAGGTCATCACGGACGAGGTGGTGGACTACCTGCGCAGCGGAGTCGCCCACGGCTTCCTGATCTCGGACGCGGCGGACCCCTCACTGGACTCCTTCCGGGTCGTGGCCCGTACCTGACGGGCCGTACCGCCCCCTATGGCGAGGCGGCCCGCGGCCGCGCCTGATGGGCCGTCCCGAACTGCGCCGACGCGGGGCAGCCCCTAGGGTGTCGTATGCGGGCGGCCAGGCGCCGGCCGCCTCCTCGGGTCAAGAAACCGGCCCCTGACGAACACGCCCTCGGCAGGGGGGACTTGGCCCTGCCCGAACGGTCTCCGGGACCGGACCAGCGCGTCCGGCGGGCCAGCTGTCCCGGCAACTCGATTGGGAGACGGCCCGACTTCACCCCGACCGGAAATCCCCGGATTCCCGGTTTCGGACGCCCCGGCCCGGGGACCTCGGTACGGAACCCGGCCGACCTCTTCGATCCGGCTGTCCCCTGAACGTCACCCGGACCCGGCGCACCGGGCCGGCGGTGCCCCGGGCGTGGCCCCACGCACCGCCGACCGTCTCGCCGCGCCGGGCCCGACTCCGTGACCAGCGAAGGAAAAAGGTAGTGATGAGCGAGAAGAACCCCCTGAAGCGAGCGGCGGACGCCCTCAAGGGCGGCGGCGAGGGGCCGGAAGAGGGCATCCCCGGCAAGCCGGGAGCCGAGTCGCCGCCGGTCGCCGAGCCGACCGAGGCCCGCGAGCCGCTGCCCCCCAAGCCCGACCAGACCGGCCCGGACACCGTCTCGCCCACCGGCCAGCCCACCGGCGCCGACCAGGCCCGGATGGCCCAGAGCGGCAGCTACCTCACCACCGCCCAGGGCACCCGGCTCTACGACACGGACCACTCCCTGAAGGCCGGCCCCCGGGGCCCGGTCCTCCTCCAGGACCACCATCTGCGCGAGAAGGTGATGCACTTCGACCACGAGCGCATCCCCGAGCGCGTGGTGCACGCCCGCGGCGCCGGCGCCCACGGCATCTTCCGCAGCTACGGCACCGCGGCCAACGTCACCAAGGCGGCCTTCCTCGCCGAGGACGTCGAGACCCCCGTGTTCGTGCGCTTCTCCACGGTCCTCGGCTCGCGCGGCTCCGCCGACACCGTGCGCGACACCCGCGGCTTCGCCACGAAGTTCTACACCAGCGAGGGCGTCTTCGACCTGGTCGGCAACAACATCCCGGTCTTCTTCATCCAGGACGCGATCAAGTTCCCGGACGTCATCCACGCCGGCAAGCCGCACCCCGACCGTGAGATCCCGCAGGCGCAGAGCGCCCACGACACCTTCTGGGACTTCGTCACCCTGCACACCGAGGCCACCCACCACACCCTGTGGAACATGTCCGACCGGGGCATCCCGCGGTCCTTCCGCACCATGGAGGGCTTCGGCGTCCACACCTTCCGCCTGGTCAACGCGGCCGGCGAGACCACCCTGGTGAAGTTCCACTGGAAGCCGAAGCTCGGCGTGCACTCCCTGGTGTGGGAGGAGGCGCAGATCATCGGCGGTGTCGACCCCGACTTCCACCGCCGGGACCTCGCCGACGCGATCGAGGCCGGCGCCTACCCCGAGTGGGAGTTCGGCATCCAGACGTTCCCCGACACCCCCGACCAGACCTTCGAGGGCATCGACCTGCTCGACCCGACGAACATCGTCCCCGAGGAACTGGCCCCGGTGCAGCCCATCGGACTGCTCACCCTCAACCGCAACCCCTCCAACTTCTTCGCCGAGACCGAGCAGGTCGCCTTCCACGTCGGCCACCTCGTCCCCGGCATCGACATCACCGACGACCCGCTGCTGGCCGGGCGGCTCTTCTCCTACCTGGACACCCAGATCACCCGGCTCGGCGGCCCCAACTTCCCGCAGATCCCGATCAACCGGCCGCACGCGCCCGTCAACGACATGCAGCGCGACAGCTTCCACCAGACGGCCGTGCACCGCGGGGTGGCCCCCTACCGCCCCAACTCCCTCGACGGCGGCTGCCCGTTCACGGCGGGCGCCGACATGGGCGCCTACGTCGAGACCCCCGTACGGGTACCGGAGGCCACCAAGGTCCGCGAGGCCCCGGAGTCGTTCGCCGACCACTTCAGCCAGCCGCGCCGGTTCTGGCTCAGCATGAGCCCGGTGGAGCGCGAGCACATCATCGGCGCCTACACCTTCGAACTCGGCAAGTGCTACGAACAGGCCATCCGCGAGCGGGCGTTGCAGGTGCTGGCCAACGTGGACCCGGAGCTGTGCGCGGGCGTCGCCGCCGGACTGGGCCTGCCCGCCCCCGAGCCCACCGAGCCGCTCGCCGACGTCGCGCCCAGCCCCGCCCTGTCCCAGGTCGGGCACACCTGGCCCGTCGACGGCCGGATCATCGGCATCATCACCGGTGAGGACGGCGACCTCGACGGCGTGGCCGCGGTCCGCCAGGAGGTGCTCGACGGCGGCATGGTGCCGCTGGTCATCGCCCCCAAGGGCGGCAAGCTCGGCTCGGGCGGCGACGCCCTGACCGTGCAGCGGACCTACGCCACCGCGCGCTCCGTGGAGTTCGACGCCCTGCTGGTGGCCGGCACGCCCGGTGTCGGCGCCGACGCCTACGGCGCCCGCGACGCCAAGGCCGGCCTGCCGCACCCCCAGTCCACCCCCGACCCCCGGGTCGGGCTGCTGCTGGGGGAGGCATTCCGGCACGGCAAGGCCATCGGCGCCGCCAAGGGCGGCGAGAGCGCGCTGGAGGCGGCGGGCATCCCGCTCGACGCCCCCGGGGTGATCGCCGGTGACGGCGCCACCACCGTGCTCCAGGAGCTGGTCCAACTGCTCGGCGTGCACCGGGTCTGGGAGCGCTTCCCGTCCGCCGCCTGAACCGGGCGGCCGACGGCCGGCGCCGACGCGGGGTGGTTCCCTCCGAAGGGGGCCACCCCGTCGGCGTACCCGGAGAGGCGAACTCCCCGGCGGCCGGATGTGATGGTGCTGTCCCTTACGTCAACCAGTGAGGCAGATCCATGCGCATCCGCAGCATCGCCACAACGGCCGCTCTCGCGGGCGTCTTTGCCCTGGGCACCGCCGCCACCGCCTTCGCCGCCGACCCCGACCCGACGACCGGCACCGCCGTCGGCAGCCCGGGTGTCGCGTCCGGCAACGTCGTCCAGATCCCGGTCGACATCCCCGTCAACGTGTGCGGCAACACCATCAACATCGTCGGGCTGCTCAACCCGTCCTTCGGCAACACCTGCGCCAACGAGTGACGATGCGCCCGTGCGCCGGCTCCCCGCCCCGGGGGCCGGCGCACGGGCGGGTCAGGACACCGTGGTGCGGCACAGCAACAGGCAGATGTCGTCGTCGTGTTCGGAGTCGCGCAGCATCGGCCTCAGCAGCGCGTCCGCCGCCGAGTCCAGCTCGTCCAGCTCCGCCGTGCCGAGTCCGGCCAGCGCCCGCGCCAGCCGCTCGATGCCCGCGTCGATCCCGGCGGAGCGACGCTCCACCAGGCCGTCCGTGTAGAGCGCGAGCGTGGCGCCCGCGGGCAACTCCTCGTGGTGCTCCCGGTATTCGTGGGGCACCGGGACCCCGAGCATGACCCCCGGCTTCGCGTCCAGCACCCGCACCTCGCCCCCGGGGTCGCGCACCAGCGCGGGCGGATGCCCGGCCGCCGCCCACACCACACCGGGCTCGCCGGGCGTGATCCGGGCGATGGCACACGTCGCGTACAGCTCAGGCTGCTGGTGGCACAGCATCCGGTGCAGCAGGGTGAGGATCCGGGCGGGCCCGTTGCCCTCCACGGCGTAGGCGCGCAGCGCGGTGCGCAGCTGACCCATGATCACCGCGGCCCGCAGCCCGTGCCCGGTGACGTCCCCGATCACCGCCAGCACGCTCCCGTCGGGCTGCGGGAACGCGTCGTACCAGTCACCGCCGATGTTCAGCCCGTGCGTCGCCGGCAGATAGCGCGCCGCGAGATCCAGGCCACGGGTGGCCGGCAGGTCGGTGAGCTGCGCGCGCTGGAGCGCCTCGGCGACGTCCCGGTGCTGCTCGTACTGGCGCGCGTTGTCCAGTGCGATGCCCGCCCGCCGGGCCAGTTCCACCAGCATCACCGTGGTGTCCGGGTCGAACCGTTCGCCGGGCGCGGACAGGGTCAGCACGCCCTGCACCGTGCGCGCCCCGAGCGGCAGGCACAGCAGGGGCCGGTCCGGGCAGAGCGCGGAGGCCGGCAGGTCGTCCACGCCCGGGAGCCCGCCGGGGCGCGGGCCCGCGTGCTGCGGGCGCCCGGTGCGGGCCGCCAGCACCGTGGCCGCCGCCCGCCCGGCCGGCTGGGTGCGCTCGTCGTCCATCAGCCAGACGTCGACGTGCCGGGCGTACTCCGGGACGAGCAGCTTGGGCAGTCGGCGCAAAATGTCCTCGTGCTCCAGGGAGGCGTTGAGGGCGGCGCTGGCGTCGGCGAGGAAGGTCAGCAGCCGCCGCGCCTTCTCGGCCTCCGCGCGTGCCGTGCGCTCCGCGTCGAGGAGGTCGCGCTGTGCCAGCGCGGCGGCCTCCAGCTCGCCGTGCAGCGCGAGCACACCCTGGTTGGTCTGGTGCAGCTCCTCCCGGTGGAACCGCACCAGTTCCTCGGCCTCGTCCAGGCCCGCGAGCACGGCGGCGGTCTCCTCGCCCGCGCCGAGCAGTGCCTCGGCGAGCGCCGTCTCGTCCAGCCGGTCCAGCCGGGGCAGGGGCTGCGGCAGGGGAGAGGGGCAGGTCAGCGTGTGCCGCCAGGGCTGCGGCCCGGAGAGGTCGATGTGGAGTTCGGTTCCGTCGGCGGTCACGGCCAGGTGCTGCCGGTGACCGTCCCGGCAGGGGCGCAGCCGGGCGGTGACCTCGGCGAGGAAACGGGCGCGCGCCGTCGCGGGCACCCCCGCGTCCGTCGCGAGCCGTGCCAGCAGGGCACGGGCGCGGGCCGCGTCGGCGGTGCCGGCGAGGGGCCAGGTGTCAGTGGTCGCGGTCATCTGTGAGGGTCCGGCAGTAGGGGGCCAGTACGGCCACGCTGGTGTCGTCACGCGGGGGGCGGGCCGCGCTGCCCGCGTCCCGGAGGATCGCCGCGGCCAGGAGGGACGGGTCGTGGGCGAGCAGCCGGGGGTCCTCGGGGGGACTCCAGCGGCTGGGCAGCCCGTCACTGTGGAGCACGAGCAGACTGTCCCGGTGCCACGGCACCCGCCGCAAGGGGACGTGGGAGGGGAAGTAGGCCCCCACGATCCCCGGATGCGACAGCAGGGACGTCCACCTGTCCGCGGTGCGTAGCCGGGCGCCTATGTTGCCGACCCCGGCGAAGCCGAGTTCCGCGCGGTCCGTGTCCACCTGGGCGACGGCGATCGCGGCTCCCCGGGTGGGGCGCAGGGCCGTGTGCAGCCGCCGCAGCAGCTCCGGGGGCGGCAGATGCCCGGAGCGGGCCAGCTCCGCCACCGCCGCGGTGGACGCGTGCGCGGCCTTCGGGCCGTGCCCCAGGCCGTCGGCGAGCAGCAGCGTCACCAGTCCGCCGTGGCGTGCCCAGCCCCAGGCGTCGCCGCAGATCTCGGCCCGCCCGAGGGACACGGCGATGCCTCCCGCCGAGGCACCGCCGGGCGGGTGCGGCGGCGCGTGGCCACCGCCCGCCCGCTCGGCGTCGATGCGTGCCGTCGCCACCGTGCCCCGGCCCGGCGCACCGTACAGGTGGAAGGCGTCCGCGTTGCGCAGACAGCTGCCGAGGCCGGCGCCGAGGGAGGTCTCGGCGGCGGTGCTGCAGCCGTCGCGCAGCGCCGCCGCGACATCGGCGATGCCCGGCCCGTGGTCCAGTGTCCACAGCCGCACCGAGGCACCCGTACCGGCCGGCGCCGTCACGAGGTTGACCACCATGCTGCCGCCGCCCGCGTGCCGGAGCAGATTGGTCGCCAGCTCCGTGGCCACCAGCTCCCCGGCCGCCGTGCGCTCAGCGCTCAGCCCCGCCCGCGCGCACGCCTCCCGCACCGCCGTACGGGCGTCCCGGACCCGCGTGGAGTCGTGCACCGGGACCTCCCAGACCCGGCTCATCCCAACCCCGGGCGTGCCGAGGGCACCTGGGTCACCCAGGCCACGGCCGTGACGGTCGTACCCCGGCCCGGCTCGGTGTCCACGTGGAACTCCTGGACCAGCCGCTTGGCACCACTGAGCCCCAGGCCGAGGCCGCCGCCGCTGGTGTAGCCGTCGGTCATGGCCAGCTCCAGGTCGCGGATGCCGGGGCCCTCGTCGATGAACGACATCTTCAGCCCCCGTGCCCGCCCGTTGTCCAGCGGGGTGATCTCGGCGCGCCCGCCACCGCCGTGCACCAGGGTGTTGCGGGCCAGCTCGCTCGCCGCCGTGACCAGCTTCGTCTGCTGTACCAGACCGAACCCGAGACATGCCGCGCACTGCCGCACCTGCTGCCGGACCCAGGCCAGATCCGCGTCCGAACCGATGGGCACGCTCGTCGCGGACGCCTGGCCGGACGACTGCATCATCTCCCCCTCTGGGACAGCAGTTCCAGTGCCCGGTCCACGTCCAGCGCGGTGGTCAGACCGGGCAGCGTCAGCCCCAGCTCCACCAGGGTGATCGCGACCGCGGGACGCATCCCGGCCAGCACCGTACGGGCCGCCAGCAGCCGGGCGGTGGAGGCGATCTCCGCGAGCACCCGGCCCAGGAAGGAATCGACGATCTCCACTCCGGAGATGTCGATCACCACACCGGTCACCCCGGCCGTGGCGATGCGTTCGCTGAGGTCCTGCTGAAGTTGTTCCGCCATGCCGTCGTGCAGTTCGCCCTGGAGGGAGACGAGCAGGACGTCGCCCAGGGCGAGCACCGGGACGGGCGCCATGGGTTCGTTCACCGGGCGCTCGTACCCGTCTGCGCGCGGGAGACCTCGATGCCCTGCCGGCCCAGCGCGTAAGCCAGTGCGTCGGCGAGCGAGGACCGGGTGAGCACCGAGCCCAGGTCGATGCCGAGCTGCACGATCGTCTGCGCGATCGCCGGGCGGATACCGGAGACGATGCACTCGGCCCCCATCAGCCGCGCCGCGGCCACCGTCTTCATCAGATGCTGCGCCACCAGGGAGTCCACGGTGGGCACTCCGGTGATGTCCAGGATGGCGTACCGGGCGCGCTGGTCGACGATGGCCTCCAGCAGCGACTCCATCACCACCTGGCTGCGCGCGCTGTCCAGGGTCCCGATCAGCGGGACGGCGACCGTGCCCTCCCACAGCTTGATGACCGGCGTGGCCACTTCGAGCAGCTGCTGACGCTGCCGCTCGATCAGTTCCGCGCCCGCGTCCAGGGCCGTCTCCAGCACCACCAGGCGCAGCGTGCCCAGCAGCAGGGTCAGCGCCAGCACGCTCTCCTGGGCCTGCGGGGTGGCCGGGTCCGCGAACTCCTCACGCAGCAGGTCGACGGCGGGGGCGCGCAGGGCGGCCACCTCGTCGGCGATCTGGGACGGCGTCGCCCCGGTCCGCGCACGGTTCTGGGTCATCCGCCCCAACTGCTCGCGCACCGGTTCGTACCCGGGCGCCCCGGTGTCCTCCAGGCGACCGCTGACGGCCACGTCGGACAGGGCGTCCACCACCGCCTTGCAGGCCTCCACCGCCTCGTCTCTGGAGACGGTGAACACCGAGCGGAACAGGGGGGCGTCCGCCCAGCGCTGGGCGATCTGCTCCTGACGCCGTTCCAGGAAGGAACCCACCCATTGCGGCGCCGATGCGGCCGCGTCCTGCTCCGGCACTGTCACACTCTCCTCTCGCACAGCCGGGCATCGCCGCCGGTCCGGCCGGCGGCGAGCCGATCTTTACCGTCCGGCAACATTAGCCCCGCCATCCGGCGCGACCAAACCCGAGGAGGGCTCTGACGTGCCAACTCCCGCTGTCCTACGGTCAGTTCACAGCGACGGCCGACCCGGTACGTCCTTGTCGAGCGCCGCACCGGTACGACTGCCGGTGGGCCGTCTACCCCGGATCGCGCGAGAGTCTCCCGACTGTTGCGGATGTCACTCCGACGGGCGTATGCGGGGCCGTCCGGGCTCGTCGGCCGACCGGGCGGTCGCTCGGTGGTGCCGGCCTGTCTGCCGGGCGCATGCCCGGCGCCGGCCGGCGTGACGGTCGTCCGGAGTGCCTCGGCCGGGGAGCACTCGGGGCAGGGGGCTCGGCGGCGATGCCCGGTGGAGTCGGCTCGCCGGACGGCCGGGCGGCCGGGCGGACGGGCGCCGGGGCGGACGCTGAGCGAGACGGCGGTCCCCGGGCGGGTGCAGGGGTGCTTCCACCGCACGCGCCCCACGGTCCCGCCGAGGCCCTCCCAAGGGGACCTGACGGCTGACCGCAGGACACTTCTCGTTCTTCGGCGGCTTCCTCAGTCCGCCGTCCCGGCCGGGGCCTCGCGGCGGGCCGGTACCGCTTCCGGCTGGG
Organism: Streptomyces sp. NEAU-sy36; assembly: GCF_013423905.1. Classification (NCBI taxonomy): domain Bacteria; kingdom Bacillati; phylum Actinomycetota; class Actinomycetes; order Kitasatosporales; family Streptomycetaceae; genus Streptomyces; species Streptomyces sp. NEAU-sy36. Next base: position 4,616,061 of record NZ_CP058977.1, on the reverse strand, counting down.
GCGGACGCTGGGATTTCGACGAGGACGTGCGGCGACGCAGCAGCAGCCGTCTGGCCGGGCACTCGACCGCCTCGTACAGCACCCAGGACAGTCCGAGCGAGATCGCGAACGCGGTCGCGGTGACGGCCAGTCCCGCGAGGACGCCGAAGTGCGGCTTGTTTCCCAGCAGACTGGTGCCGGCGCGCAGCACCAGCAGATGGATCATGTAGAAGGCGAAGGACAGTTCCCCGAGCCGCACCAGTCGCCGGTGCCGCCACAGGGACGGCTGCCCGTTCAGATCGGCGACGGCCGCCGCCGGGATGAGCAGGGCGAACCCGACGAGGGTGCACAGCGTGGCGGGATAGCCGGGGCGGAACTGGGGCACGAAGAAGTAGCCGAGGATCGCCAGCGCGAGCGAGGCCTCCAGCCCCGGACCGCGCCACCGGCCGAGCAGCACCAGTCGCGCGGTGACCGCGCCGATCACGAACTCGGGCAGCCGGGCGGCGGGGAACGAGTAGAGCGTGTACGTCCACCAGTGGTGGAGGTCCGACCAGGCCAGCACCACCATCGCGGCCACCGACAGCGCGCCCAGCACGACCGATCCGCGCACGCCGAGCCGGCGCAGCACCAGGATGAGCAGCGGGAAGGTGGCGTAGAAGAAGGCTTCGCACGCCAGGGACCAGCTGACCGGGTTGAACGTCTGCCACCAGGGGTGCCACCAGGAGTGCAGCAGCAGCACCGTGGCGAGCGCCTGCTTGGGCACCGGTTTGGTCTGGTGCGCCAGCGTCAGCGTCATGAGTACGGCCACCCCGAGGGTGACCAGGTGCACCGGATAGACACGGGCGATCCGGCGCCGCCAGAAGGCGAGCGCTCTGTCACCCGGCCGTGCCGACCAGGTCAGGACGAATCCGGAGAGGACGAAGAAGAACGACACTCCGGTGGCACCGGCGCCGAATCCCCAGAAGACGACATGGGCACCGGTACCGCCGAAATAGCCGAAGTTGTTGACGTGCAGTCCGAACACCAGGAGTGCCGCCATCCACCGCAGCCCCGTGAGGGACGGCAGGGACGGATTGGCGGCGGGTGGGAGCCGGGCGTTCGTCGTGCCGGTCAGGGCGGGCGGCGTCCGGAGCGCCCGGGTCGTCGCCGTGGTCATCGAATCACCTGCCGCAGAGGGTTGGCGTGGGGCATGAAGGGGAACGTTGCCCGTTCATCCCCGTTCCATCACGTCACATGGCAAACATCACACAGATGCGGAACGAGGCAACCCCCTACGCGCCACGGACATCCCCCCGGCTACACCCGTACGGGCTACCTCGCTCCACCGCCCGGCCGCGCGGGACCGACGACCCGTTTCCCCGAGGTGCCGGACGGACGCGGCGGGGGCGCGGCTCGACCGAACCGCGCCCCCGCCGTCCGGAGTTCGTCAGTCGGCGTCGTCGTGTCCCACGTCGAGGTCCATCTCGCAGGACGTGCCCTCGCCCAGCGTCACCTCGGCCATGACGGGTGCGTAGCCGGAGGTGACCACGGTGTAGGAACCGGGGACCAGGTTCTGGAGGGTGTACGTGCCGTCGGTGGTCGTGGTGGCCGAGGCCACCACCTCGCCCGAGGCGCTGAGCAGGGTGATGCGCGCGTCCGGGACGGGCCGGCCGGTGGGCTGGTGGCGTACCGTCCCGTGCACGTTGCCCAGGCCCGCAAGTCTGACGTCCGGCACGACCGGCCCGGCGTCGGCGCCGAGTTGGACGGCCCGCGGGTGGTGCCCGGCGGCCGACACGACCAGGGTGTACGAAGAGGTCTCCGTCGTCGTCAGTTCATAGGCGCCGTGCTCGTCGGTGGTGGCACGCGCCCGCTGCCGGCCGGCGTGGTCGACCAGGGTGAGGCTCGCCCGGCGGAGGGGCCGCCCCGCGCTGTCGTACACCCGGCCGCGGAGGAAACCCCCGGGGGCTGCCGCGCCTTGGCCTGCGACGGGCTCCCCGGACGCCTCCTCGACGGACTCTCGGTCGACCTTCTGGGCGACCGCTTCTGCCCCCGGACCCGGGCGTGCCGTTGTCGCGGTCGCCACCGCCGGCGCGGATGCGGTCGCGGACGGTTCGGGCGCGGGTCCGGACGTCGGCGACCCGGCCGGCGCCACCGCCCCGGCGTCCGTCCGCCGGCCGCGGACCAGCGACGCGCCCGCCGCGGCCAGGGACATGGCGATGGCGAGGGAGAACACCACGACCAGGCCATCGTGGAACGGCTGCGAGATCAGGTGCGGGAAGAACTCCCGGCCGGTGAGATGCGCCGCGGCGGACGGCGACAGATGGCCGAGGATGTCCGGGCCGAGCAGGTGCTGGATCGGGTTGTAGCCGAGGAAGGCGGCGAACAGGACGCCGACCGGCGGCAGCGCGGCGACCGTGTGCGCGGCGCCCGCCGGGACGCCCTGGGCCGTCAGACCGGTGGAGAGGGTGTCGGGCAGGGTCCCGGCGAGTCCCGCGACCATGAGCGAGAAGAACACGCCCATGGACAGCACCATCCCCGCGTTCTGGAACGTCGCGCGCATCCCGGAGGCCGCGCCGCGGGCGTCGGCCGGCACGCTCGACATGATGATCGCCGTGTTGGGAGCGGCGAACAGACCGCCGCCCAGCCCGTTCAGGAAGATCAGGGCGGCGAACACCCAGTACGAGAAGTCGCTCGGCAGCACCAGCAGCCCGGCGAACGACACCGCCATCACCAGGAATCCGCAGGCCGCGAAGAGCCGTGCCCCGAACTTGTCGGACAGCGCGCCCGACAGCGGCCCGGCGAGCAGGAAGCCGATGGTCAGCGGGAGCATGTAGATGCCCGCCCACAGGGGCGTGTCCGCGTAGTCGTAGCCGTGCAGCGGCAGCCAGATGCCCTGCAACCAGATGATCAGCATGAACTGCAGCCCGCCGCGCGCGATCGCGCCGAGCAGCGTCGCGGCGTTGCCGCCGGCGAAGGCCGCGTTGCGGAACAGGCGCAGCGGGAACATCGGTTCGGCGACCCGGCTCTCCACCAGGCAGAAGACGGCGAGCATTGCCGCGCCGCCGATCAGGCCCGCCAGCACCCAGGGGTTCGTCCAGCCCATGGTGTGACCGCCGTACGGCTGGATTCCGTAGGTGATCCCGGCGAGCAGCGCGGTCAGACCGAGGGCGAAGGTGATGTTGCCCCACCAGTCCATCCGCCCCGGGCGGCGGATGCCGGTCTCGTGCAGCGACTTGTACGCCCACACCGTGCCGATCAGGCCGATGGGCACGTTGACCCAGAAGATGGAGCGCCAGTTCCAGGTGACGAGCACGCCGCCGAGCACCAGGCCGAGGAACGAACCGGCGATGCCCGCCACCATGTTGACGCCCAGCGCCATGCCGCGCTGCCGGGCCGGGAACGCGTCGGTGAGGATCGCCGCCGAGTTGGCCATCAGCATCGAACCGCCGACGGCCTGCACGATGCGCCAGCCGATCAGCCACAGCGCCCCGCCGCCGCCGTGGAAGGGGTCGAGCGAGAGGATCACCGAGGTCAGCGTGAAGATCAGGAAGCCCGCGTTGTAGATGCGGACCCGGCCCATCATGTCGCCGAGCCTGCCGAGCGCGACCACCAGCACCGCGGTGACCAGCATGTAGCCCATCAGCATCCACAGCAGGTAGCTGACGTTGGCGGGTTCGAGCGGATCGAGGCGGATGCCGGTGAAGATGCCGGGCAGCGAGATCAGCACGATGGAGCTGTTGATCGTGGCGAGCAGCATGCCCAGCGTGGTGTTGGTCAGCGCCACCCACTTGTAACCGGGGTCGTCCGCGCCGATCCAGCCGCGCCTGCGGTGCTGCCCCGGCGTGGCGGCGCCGGGTATGCGGCCAGTCTCCTTGGTCGTCATCGGTTGCTCCCGGTGTCTCGCCGTTCGGGCTGGTGGACGGGCGGTGCGTCGTCCGTGAGCATGCGCTGGACGAGGGGGGCGACCACCTGCATCGCCTCCGTGAGGGCCCGCTGGTCGTCGTCGGGCAGTGCGGCCATCAGATCGGCCAGGCGCGCGTCGCGTGACCTCCGGCGTGCGGCCAGGACGTCCCGGCCGGCGTCGCTGATGCCGATCAGCGTCACCCGGCCGTCCACCGCGTCACCGACCCGCATGATCAGTCCCTGGCGTTCCAGCCGTTGCACCAACTGGGTCATCGAGGGCTGGGCCACGCCCTCCGCCGCCGCCAGGAGGGTGAGCCGCAGCGGCCCCTCGCGTTCCAGCCGGGCCAGGGTGGAGGCGGCGGTGAAGCTGAGGTCCCGGTGGTCGGTCACGACCCTGATCACGGCAGCGGCCGTCTCGGCCAGTAACTGTGCGGTCTGCTGCACGCCCGCAGCTCTGTGAGAGTGATCCACACTCTCTAAGTATCACCCTCCTATATAGGGACCCTATGAAAAACTTCGTAAGGGATTCGGCCCGTCGGGCGCCGGGGATTTCGCCGCCGGACGAGGGGGTGGGTCAGGCCGTGAGGCGGTGGCGCACCCGGTCCCGGGTGACCTTGGTGATCTCGTGCCAGAAGGGCGCCGCGGTCAGGTAGAGGCCCAGCGCGCTGAGGATGCCGAGGGAGACGTCCACGCTGACGCGGCCCTGCTTGGCCCAGTAGACGTCCTTCAGGTCCAGCAGCAGGGCGAACTCGTCGGCGATCAGGGCCGATCCGGCGCCGTACAGCGCACCGACCCCGGGATGGCCGACACAGGGCTGGTCACCGCGTACGGCGACGAGCCCGACGCCCGCGAGGGTGACGATCCCGATGTTGTAGTGGTGCAGATGGGTGCCGCCGGCGGAGACGTTGCCCCAGGGCAGCCAGCCGCCCCGGATGCCGTGGGTGATCAGCCGTACCGTGCCGAAGGTGCAGCCGAAGGAGAGCCACGCGGCCATCAGCGAACGCTGGGTGGGGCCCGTGTGCTCCTTCAGGACCGTGCGCCAGCGCTCGCGCAGCCGGGTGCGCCGGTGACCGCCGAAGGGCCGGGAGGCGGGGGCGCCGGGCATGCTCACTCCTGAGGCCGGGGGCGTATCGGTGACCGCGGGCCGGGCCGGGGCGCCCGGAGCGGACACCGGCCAGGCCTACCCGGCGCCGAGGGGCGGATACCGGTGCGCCGCTCGTCCGGCGCAATGCGTGCGGGCCGGTGCCGGGACGGAGGAACCCGCCCCGGCACCGGCCCGCGGTGGGGTACGGCCGGTCAGCGGACCGTGACGTCGAAGACCGGGGACGTCGTGCCGCCGCTGACCATGCGCAGGTCGTTCTTGCCCTTCAGGCCCAGCTCGACCCGGAGCGCGTAGGAGCCGCTGCGGGCGATGGGCGTGGACGCGGGCAGGGTGACCCACTTGGTGCCCTGCTTCTGCTGGAGGGTCACCTTGCTGCCAGCCTGAAGGCCGGTGGTCTTGCCGGTGACCCGGAACAGCGTCCAGGCGCGCACGGAGGACACCGACGGCGTCGCCGTGATGCTCGCCTTCGCGGACTGAGCCGTGCGGGCCGCGGCGGGAGCCGCGGTGTGGGCGGCCGGGGTGGCCGCCATCGCGGTGCCCGCGAGGGCGAGGGAGGCCGCGCCGAGGGCGCCGACGACGGCCGCACGCAGGGAACGCCGCTTCGTGACCATCATGGATCCGTCCTTTTCTGTGGTGAGTTCAACTGTTCACGCCAAAGGAGAGGAACATGCCGGTTGGCGTGGTCACTTGGAACGACGACAGCTCAAGGGCGGGCGTTCACTGATGGTTTGTCCCTGTCTTGTAACAGCCGGGCCGGCGCCCCCGGTCAGTCGCGGGGGCCGATCTCCTTCCCGTCGGCGTCCTGGACGGTGATGGCCAGCATCGGGCAGATGTCGGCCGCGTCCAGGGCGCGTTCCTCGCCCTCCGGGACGTGCTCGCTGACCGGATGCGAGCGGTCGTCGTCCAGGACGAACAGGTCCGGCGCGGTCCCGGCGCACATGCCGGAGCCGATGCAGCGGCCGGAGTCCACGTGCAGCTGCCAGCTCATCGCCGCCTCACCAGCCCACCGGCATGACCCGCGGGCCGCGTACCAGCATCTCGGTCTTCCAGGTGATGTCGCCGGCCACATGCAGACCGGGGAAGCGGGCCACCAGCGCCCCGATGGCCTCCTGGAGTTCGAGGCGGGCGAGCGGAGCGCCCAGACAGTGGTGCACACCGTGGCCGAAGCCCAGGTGCGCGTTGCCGTCGCGGGTGATGTCCAGCGTCCCGGCCTCGGTGAAGCGCAACGCGTCCCGGTTGGCCGCGCCGATGGCCACCAGCACCGGCTCGCCGGCCCGCACCAGGGTGCCGCCGACCTCGATGTCCTCGGTGGCGTAGCGGGGCTGCCCGGCGCCGCTGCCCAGGGGCACGAACCGCAGCAGCTCCTCGATCGCGTTCGTGATCAGCTCGGGCTCCGCGCGCAGCCGGGCCAGCACGTCGGGGTGGTCCAGGAGGGTGAGGACGAAGTTGGGGATCTGGGTGGCGGTGGTCTCGTGCCCGGCGACGAGGATGCCGACGCACAGGTCGACGAGCTCCAGCTCCGAGAGCCGGTCGCCGTGGTCGCGGGCCTCGATCAGCGCCGTCATCAGGTCGTCTCGGGGCTCTTTGCGGTGCGCGGCGATCAACCGGGCCATGTAGGCGCGCAGTTCCTCGCGGTTGCGGTGGAACTCCTCGGCGGTCAGGGAACTGGTGGACAGCGCCGCGTCGCTCCAGGCCCGGAACTGCGGTCGGTCCTCCTCCGGCACCCCGAGCAGCCGGCAGATCACCGCGACCGGGATGGGCAGCGCGTAGTGGTCGACCAGGTCCACGGGCGGTCCGGCCGCCTCCATCGCGTCCAGCAGACTTGCCGTCAACTCCCGTACCTGCGGACGGAGTTTTTCCACCTGGCGCACGGTGAACGCCTTGGCGACCAGGGACCGCAGCCGGGTGTGGTCGGGCGGGTCCATGCTGAGGATCCCGCTGTCCCGGCGGCCCTCCGAGGCACGCGGTTCGTCGTGTTCGAGGCCCAGCGCACGGCTGAACCGCTGGTCGCCGAGGACCAGCCGGGCGTCCGCGTAGCGGGTGGCGAGCCAGGCCGGCTCCCCGTACGGCATCTGGACGCGGAGCAGCCCGGGGGTGTCACGGGCTCGTTCGTAGGCCTCGGACAGGGCGAGACCCTGACCGGAGTTGAAGGGGTAGGCGAGGGGTGCGTGGTCCGTTGCCGTCACAGCTGTCTCCCTTGTGTAAGCACACGCTTACAACGCTAGGAGGTGCCCGCCGGGCGGTCAACGACGCTAATCGGCCGTTACCCTGGCGGGTCCTCGTCAGACGCGAGCGGGCCGAACGGGCGCAGGCGGCAGAAGGAGCAGCGGGTGGACAGCGACGAGCACACACAGGGCCAGGGCCGGACCGCCGGGGACAGCCCCGGGACACAACGGCCGCACCGCCCGCGGGGAGACCGGGAAGCCACCCGGCGCCGGGCCCGGAAGGCGGGCGCGCCGGAGGCCCGGGAGACCCGTTCGAGTGACGACCGGGACATCCGGCCGGGCGAGTTCCGGGCTCCCCGTGCGGGCAAGGACCCGGGCACCCGGGTGGACGGGGCTCGGCGGGTCGCGGGCGGCGACCTGGCCACTTCCGCGGGTGAGGAGCGCGGCCCCCGTACGGGCGAGGTCGGGGAAGCCGGTGCGGACGAGATCCCGGCGCCCCGCGTGGGCGAGGCTCCGGTGAGCCGTGCGAACGATGCCGTGGGACTCGACACGGGCGAAACCCTGAGAACTCGTGCGGGTGACGCCCCGGACATCCCCCCGGGCGAGACCCCGGACGCCCGTGGGGACGGCGCCCCGGACGCCCGTGTGACCGGTGCCCGTGCGGGGGCCCCGGCTGGAACGCGTGCGGGCGATGCCCGGGACGCGTCCGCGGGCCAGACCGAGGGAACCCGTACGGGCGACGTCCCGGAGACCCGCACGGCCGGCGCGTCGCCCGCCTGCGCGAGCGGCCCCCGGCGCAGCCGTGCGAGCGACGCCCCACCGTCCTCTGCGGACGAGGCCCGGGACACCCGTACGGGCATCTCTTCGGACACCCTTGGGAGCGAAACTCCGCGAACCCCTGCGGGCAGCGCCGCCGGCGCCCCTGCCGGGGAAGCCCGTGGGCACCGGACCCGCGACGCCCGGGGCACCCGCCTGCGCATCCTCCACGCGGCCGGTGCGGTGTTCGCCGAGCGGGGGTACGAGGCGGCCACCGTCCGGGACATCGCCGCACGTGCCGGGGTGAACCAGGCGCTCATATTCCGCTACTTCGGCTCGAAGAAGGCCCTGCTCGCCGAAGTGATGGCGCAGGACGGCAGGGAGCAGGTGAGCACCACGCCGCCCGAGCGGCTGTTCGAGACCGCGCTGCGCGGGGTCCTCGGGGAGGGCGGGGGAGCCGGCGCCGATCGGCTGCTGGCCGTGTATCTGCGGTCGATCGGCAGCGCCGACGCCGCCCCGGAAACCGTGCGCTTGCTGGGGGAGGAGTACGCCGGTGCGCTCGCCGCCCTCTCCCCGGCCGACGACGGGACACTGCGCGCCCAGCTCGCCATGGCCTGGCTGCTCGGCATCGGCCTGATGCGCGTCGTCGTCGGCCAGGAGCCGCTGGCGAGCGCGGCCCCGGACGACGTCTGCGCCCACGTCCTCACGGCGCTCGACCGGTTGCTTCCCGTGCTGCCGGCCGAGGGGGCGACCGACGTGCGGCCCTAGGGTCTTTCGTTTGGATCAGGCCGGAACAGGGAGCGGGGTCTGGTGCGTGCAGATGCAAGGCGGAGGAGGGAGTCAGCGCGATGGGGGTGCCCCCGCGCGAGCGAAGCCGAGCGTGGGGGAGTTGGCGACCGACGACAACGCCGCAGATGTGCGTGCCAGACCCCGCGAGCCCGGCATGACCCAGACGAGAGGCCCTAGGGTCCCGCCCCGCACCGGGCGGTCGTTCCGGCGCGTCGCGCGGGCGGGCCGTCGCCGTGGTCGCGCCAGGGCAACCGCGCCACGGCCACCCGAAACCGAAGCACCCCGTTCCACTCGGAACCGGCCGCCCCGCCTTCACGTCGCGGAACCGAAGGCGGGCGCCCTCGCCGTCTCGATACGATCACCCTGCCGTGCTTGATCGCGGTACCTGCCGGCCGCGGTCACCGGTCCGTCGGGGCCGTTCGGAGCGAGGGGGACGCATGCGGGTCGACCAGCTGTGGCGCTATCCGGTGAAGTCCGTGGGCGGTGAGCGGTTGGCCGCTGCCCGGGTCGGTGTGCCGGGAATCGAGGGCGACCGGGGCATGGCGGTGCGCGACGCGCGAGGAGAGGTCACCTGGGCCGGTGCCGTTCCCGGGCTCATGCGGGTGCGGGCGGTCCATGCCGGGCCGGGCGTGGCCGAACTGGTGCTGCCGGACGGCCGGCGGTTCCGCTCCGACGCGCCCGACGCCGACGCCCGGCTCAGTGCCGCTGTCCAGGCCGAGGTCACCCTGGCCGCACACCGCGCGCACCCGCCGCACGCCGCGCTCCACATACTGACCTCGACGGCGCTGCGCAGCCTCGCCTCGGCGCTGCCGGACAGCGCGCTGGACGTCAGCCGGTTCCGGCCCGGCATGGTGCTCGACGACGTCCCCGACGAGGGGTCCACCGGGTATCCGGAACACGGCTGGATCGGCCGCCGGATGGCCGTCGGCGAGCTGATCCTGCGCTTCACCGAGGGGTGCGACCGCTGTGTGGTGATCACCAAGGAGACGCCGAGCGTGCCCCACGACCGCGCCGTACTGCGCTGGGTCGCCCGCGAGCTGGGCAACACCTTCGGCGTGTACGCGGCGGTCGAGACACCCGGCCGTGTCCGCGCGGGGGACGAGGCCCGCTGGCTCGACTGAGGGGCCGCCGTCCGGCGGGGCGGCCCGCCGGTCCGGCAGCCCAGCCGCACGTCGGGCCTCCGGCCTCGACTTCCCGCCGGCCGACGGAAGTTGAGCGACCGCGCCCCCCCGCTCCGGCCGGTCGCTGAGGAGTATCAGGCGATCCCGGCCGCCGCGAGGGCCACGGCGCCGCGCAGGGCCGCCACCAGATCGGCCCGGACGGCCCCGGGGTCGGTGGCCGACTCGTCCGTGCGGTAGGCGTGGTGCTCGACGGCCGCGCGCAGGGCGGCGTTGAGCATGGCGGCCCAGATGGCCGGCCGCGCGTCGTCGCCGGGCAGCCCGGAGCGCTCGGCGAGGGCACGCGCGAACACGGGTTCCGCCTCGTCATGGGTCTGCAGCCAGACCGCGCGCAGACCCGGCTCGGTCCGGGTCAGCCGCAGCAGGGCGCCGATGTCCGGTCCGGGCAGCACCGCGTCGGTGGTCCACAGGCGGTCGAAGGCCTCCTGGAGGGGCCGGTGGGGGCGCCACTGCCGCAACGCGTCGGCGATCGCGTCGATGCCCGTCGAGAACAGCGGCCGTACGCAGCTCTCCTTCGTGGGGAAGTAGCGCCAGACCGTCCGCGCCGAAACGCCGACCGCCTGCCCGATCTGTTCCCCCGTGGTCGCGGCGACGCCCTGGGCGATGAACAGTTCGACCGCGGCGCGGGCGATCTCCAGCCGGATGGCGGCCTTGCGTTCCTCGGTCAGCGGGGGCCGCCCCGTCCGTCCGCGGGCTGCGTTCATCCGCCCCTCCCGTGCCGGTGATCGATGTCGTGGGTATTCTCCACCAAGACTTTGTGTCACTCAGAGACATTAAATTGGACGGAGTACCTCATGGCCGACGGTGTGAACGGGCGCAGCGTGATCGTCACCGGAGCGGGATCGGGCATAGGCCGCGCGGCCGCGCTGGCCTTCGCGGGGCAGGGCGACCGCGTGGTGGTGGCGGACCTGAACGCCGAGGGAGCCGGCGCGGTCGTCAAGGAGATCGAGGCGGCCGGCGGCGCCGCGGTGGCCGTGACGGGCGATCTGAGCGAGCAGACCGTCGTCGACCTGGTCACGGCGACGGCGGTCGAGCGGTTCGGCGGCGTGGACGTCCTGGTGAACAACGCCGGGATCATGGACGGCATGTCGGCCCTGGCCGATGTGAGCGACGCCGAGTGGGAGCGGGTCATCAGGGTCAACCTGACCGCACCGTTCCTCCTCGCCCGCGCCGTGCTCCCGCACATGCTGGACGCGGGCCGGGGCGTCATCGTGAACACCGCGTCCGAGGCCGCCCTGCGCGGCAGCGCGGCGGGCGCCGCCTACACGGCGTCCAAGCACGGCGTGGTGGGGCTGACGAAGTCGCTGGCGGTGATGTACCGCAAGAAGGGCATCCGCGCCAACGCCGTCTGCCCGGGCGGCACCGCGACCGCCATCTCGGTGGACGCGGACCCGACCGCGCACGGCCCGGCGGAACTCGGCCCCTACTTCGCCAACCTCGGCCGGGTGTCCCGGCCGGAGGAACAGGCCGCGGCGATCCTGTTCCTCGCCTCCCCGGCCGCGAGCAACATCAACGGCGCGATCCTGCCCGTCGACGACGGCTGGTCCGCGGTCTGACACGGAACCGTCGCCCGCGAATCGGTCGCGAAGAGCGACGGCCGGCGGCCGGCCGCCTCCGGGGCGGAGCGGCACCGCCCGACCGCGACGCCACCGCCGGCCCGCCCGGCGGTGGCGTCGGCGCGAGGACGCCGCGGCGGGACCCGTCAGGCCCGGGCGGAAGTCCTGGGCCGGAGGATCTCGTCCATGGACTCCCCCCGCCACCGCTTCAGCAGTGCGTGGAAGGCCGCGGCCCCGTGGGGGTAGGCGGTGGGACGGTTCGGCCGGCCGCGCCCCTCGGCGTTGTAGTAGCCGGGGGTGCACTCGGCGTGGAACCGCTCGTGGTCGGGGGCGTTCACCGCCAGGGCGGCGAGCCAGGCGTCCTCGGCCTCGCGTGACGGTTCGACGACGGCACTCCCGGCCTCGGCCGCCGCGACGAGCGCGGCGGCGTGGACGGCGTGTTCGTCCAGCACGTGGGTGTAGTTGACGCTGCCGGCGCTCTGCACCCCGCCCAACTGGATCAGGTTGGGGAATCCGTTGGCGGTGAAGCCGTGCAGCGTGCGCGGGCCCCGCGCGGCCCACGCGTCCCGCAGCAGGATGCCGCCCCGGCCGCGCACGGGCAGCCGGCCCGAGTGGACGCCGGAGACCCCGACGGAGAATCCGGTGGCGAAGATCAGGCAGTCGAGGGCGTACTCGGTGTCGCCGACCACGACGCCGCGCTCGGTCATCCGCTCGATGCCGTGGGTGTCGGCGGTGTCGACGAGGGTGACGTTGTCGCGGTTGAACGTCTGCAGGTACAGGTCCGAGAAGGTGGGACGCTTGCAGGCGTACCGGTACCACGGCTTGAGCCTGTCCGCCGTGTCCGGGTCGGTGACTATCTCGTCGACGCGGGCGCGCAGTTCGTTCATCTTGGCGGCGTCCGCGATCTCGTAGGCGGCTTCGAACGCCGCCGGGTCGCCGCCTCGGCGACTGAAGCTCGGCAACAGCTTCTCCAGGAGTCCGGCCGACGAGGTCCAGCGGTCCGCGACGAGGTCCTCGTCGACCGACTCGCCCGAGACGATGCGCAGGAAGTTGTCGCGGCGTTCGCGCGCCCAACCGTGGTGGTCGGCGCCGACGTCACGAGCGGTGGTGCGGCGGTTGGCGCGCACGTCCACGGAGGAGGGCGTGCGCTGGAACACGTAGAGGTGTCCGGCGTCCTCGGCCAGCATCGGCACGACCTGGACGCCGGTGGCGCCGGTGCCCACGACGCCCACGCGCTTGTCCGCGAGTCCGGTGAGGCCCCCGTCCGCGGTGCCGCCCGTGTAGGCGTAGTCCCAGCGCGAGGTGTGGAAGGTGTGGCCCCGGAACCTCTCGATGCCGGGGATGCCGGGGAGTTTCGGCTCGGACAGGGTGCCGGTGGCCGTGACGACGTACGTGGCCCGGAACTTGTCGCCCCGGTCGGTCGTGACGATCCACACCTGCGCGGTGTCGTCCCAGGTCAGTGAGGTGACCGCAGTGGAGAACAAGGCGTTCGCGTAGAGGTCGGACTTCTCGGCGATCCGTACCGCGTGACGGCGGATCTCCTCACCGGGAGCGTACTTCCACTCGGGCACGTAACCGGTCTCGTCGAGCATCGGCAGATACACGTGCGACTCGACGTCGCAGTGGATGCCCGGGTACCGGTTCCAGTACCAGGTCCCCCCGAAGTCGCCGCCCTTCTCGACGACGCGCACGCGCTCGACGCCCCGCTGACGCAGCCGTGCTCCCGCCAGGATGCCGCCGAATCCGCCGCCGACGACCGCGACGTCCACGCTGTCCCGCACCGGCTCGCGCTCGGCCGCCGGACCCGCGTAGGGGTCGTCGGCGTAGTAGCCGAACTCGGCCTCGGCGCGGACGTACTGCCGGGTGCCGTCGGGGCGCACTCGGCGCTCCCGCTCGGCCCGGTAACGGTCCCTGAGCTCGGCGAGCGCTTCGGGAGTCAGCGGCTGTGAATGCGCCATGTGCGCGGCCTCGTTCCTTCCGGTTGTCCGGCAGAGGGCCGCCTTGCCCATGAACTCGGCACGAGAGCACGGGACTTGAGCAGCCATGCACTACGGTAACAAGCACCGGACAGTGCTGTCCGGTTGGTGGGAAGGTTGCTTCCGCATACTTTCGGACAGGAAGAGTGATCCCCGTGCGACGACTTTCGATCCGGACACTCGTCATGCTCGCCGCGATCGGTGTGCCGGCCCTCGCGGGGTGCGGCACGCAGACCACCGCCGCGCGGGCGGACCCGGGCACCGCCGGCGCGGAGCGGATCATCCGCGCGCAGCGGGTCATGTGCCCGACCACGACGCACGGGCGGACCGGGACGACCCTGCTGGAGGGGCCCACCTTCGACGCGCACGGGAAACTGCTCGTCGTCGACGTCACGGCCCCGGCCGGCGAGCCGAAGGTGCTGCGCGTCGACGTCCGGAAGGCATCGTCGGAACCGGTCTACACCGACGACCGCGGCGCCTACACCTCGGCCCAGTTCAGCCCGTACGACGGCCGGATCTACCTGACCGACTTCGCCCACGGGGACATCGTCACCCTGGCCCCGGACGGCGGTGATCCGCGGACCTTCTTCTCCGGCGAGGTCGACGGCGCGCCGATGAACCCCGACGACCTCGCCTTCGACCGGGAGGGCAATCTGTACGTCAGCGACTCACGCGGCATGTCCGAGGGCAGGGCGGAGGGCCGGGTGGTGCGCATCGACCGCACGGGGAAGCAGGCCGCCGTGCTGGCGGACGGCCTCGCCGCGCCGAACGGCATCTCCTTCGACGCGGACTACCGCGGGCTGTGGTTCAGCGAGCTGACGCAGAACCGCATCTCCTACCTGCTCCTCGACGGGAAGGGCGGGGTGTCGTCGCGGCACACCGCCATCCGGGTCGACGGCGGTGTCGCGCAGACCGACTCGATCGCGGTGGACGCGGACGGCAATCTCTACCAGGGGCTGCACGGGCGGCCCGCGATGGCGGTGTACGGCAGCGACGGCGAGCGCCTGGCGACCGTCGAGGTCCCGGCCGATGCCGCCGACGGGCTGGAATCGGCGACCAACGTGGCCATCACACCGGGCGGTACCCGCGCCTACATGACCGTCAGCGGGCCGGCCGGCGGCTGTCTCTTCGCCTTCGACGCGAGGGGGAAGGGCGTGCGCCAGTCCAACGGAGGCTGACGCCCGCTCAGCCTTCGAAAGGCCGCACCGGGCCCACCTCGACACCGAGCAGCCGCCATGCCGCCCGTGCCCGGCGTTCCCGGTGCGGACGGGTGCGGCCGGTGACGGCGCCCGAGACCATGCCGACGGCGGTCATCAGGTCGTCGGGCTCCGCAGCGAGCGGATGACCCTCCGGCAGACGTCCGCGCAGGGCCTGCTCCACCCGCCGGGACAGCGCCGCCGCGTACGCGTGGACGGCGGAGGGGCCGGCCGCCGCGTCGCCGTGCAGGACGCCGATGAAGGCCGCGGACTGCACCAGGTGCCAGGTCAGCACACCGAGGACATCGGCAAGGTCCGCTTCCCGCGCCGCCTGCTCGATCTGGCGGACGTTCTCCTCCAGGACCGCGGTCGCCACGGCGGCCCGGTCGGGGAAGTGCCGGTACAGCACGCCCTGGCCGACCCCCGCCCGGCGTGCGATCGCGGACAGCGGGACGTCCAGCCCGTGCTCCGCGAAGACCTCACGGGCGGCGGCGACGAGAGCGGCCCGGTTGCGAGCGGCAGCCTTGGGGCCGCCGCTGGCGGGCCTGCTGGTGCCGGACCTGGGTTGCTGCGTCACCCCGCGAGGGTACCGGGCCGCTCCCGACCCGGGAACGGGACGGTGCGGCGCGGCCATGGACGCCCGCGTGCCGCGTGGCCGTACGCCGCCCGAAGCGGCCGAAGTCCCGGACCGTTCGGCTCAGTTCGCCGCGGCGGACCGTACGCCGAGCCCGGTCAGACAGGCGGTCAGCACCCGGGTCAGCCGCGGCTCCACCTCCACCACGGCGTGGCCGAGCCGGGGGTCGCTCGTGTACAGCTCGCGCAGGCGCGGGCCGGGCGTGGCCATCTGCCACAGTGCGCCCGCCAGCCCGGTCGCCGTGGCGATGGTGTCGACGCTCTCCAGCTCGTCGAGACCGAGCAGCCGGCCCAGTTCGCCGCCGATCAGCTCGACCTCCTCCAGCGTGACCAGCTTGAAGGAGCGCACCGACTCGATCGACACGTTCCGCTCCAGGTTCAGCGGCGCCTGGGCGAGCAGGTCGCAGAACATGGGGCGCCGCGCCAGCGTGCCCGCGATCACGGCCGCGACCTCGGCGGGCGTGGCCTGCGCCCGCCGGGCCAGGTCGCCGCGCAGTTCGGCGGACCACTCCCGCCAGCCCTCGGCGGTCAGCGCGAGGAAGATCTGCTCCCGCGTCTCGAAGTAGCGCAGCAGCGCGGACTTGTGCATGCCCACGGCCGCGGCGATGTCGGTGAGGGTGACCTCCCGTACGCCATGGGCCCGGCCGAGCTCCCGGGCCGCTTCCAGGATGGCTGCTTCCCGGGCCTGCTTGGCCTCGGCGCTGCGCGCACGTCGAAAGGCGGGCTCACTCATGGAGGACATCATAGGAACCAGTTAACACAACGGCGTTGCACTAATAAGAGAACAGTGTTTTACTAACGGCATGAGTCGACAGGATTCCCAGGTCTGGTTCGTCACCGGTTCCTCGCGCGGCCTCGGCCGCGCCCTCGTCACCGCCGCCCTGGCGGCCGGAGACCGCGTCGTGGCCACCGCCCGGCGCCCCGAGGCCCTCGCGGCGGACTTCGCCGGGTACGGCGCCCGCGTCCTCCCCCTCGCCCTCGACGTCACCAGCGCGGACGCGGCACGCGCGGCCGTCGAGGCCGCCGTCGCCCACTTCGGGCGCATCGACGTGCTGGTCAACAACGCCGGGTACGCGAACGTGTCCCCCATCGAGACGACGGACGACGACGACTTCCGCGCCCAGTTCGAGACGAACTTCTGGGGCGTCTACCACGTCACCAAGGCCGCGCTGCCCACCCTGCGCCGGCAGGGGGCGGGCACCGTGGTGCAGTTCTCCTCGGTCGGCGGCCGGGTGGGCGGATCGCCGGGCATCGCGTCCTACCAGGCGGCCAAGTTCGCCGTGGACGGCTTCAGCAGGGTGCTGGCGGCGGAGACCGCACCGTTCGGCGTGCGGGTCATGGTGGTCGAGCCGAGCGGCTTCGCCACCGACTGGGCGGGCGCCTCCATGACCGTGCACGCCGTGCCCGACGCGTACGACGCGACCGTGGGTGCGATGAACCGGCTGATGCGGCAGAACACGGCCGGCGCGGCCGGGGACCCGGACCGCGCCGCCGAGATCGTCGTACGGACCGTGCACGCCGGCGAGGTGCCGGGCCATCTCCTCCTCGGGGTGAACGCCGTGACCATGGCGCTGGACCATTCCCGGCGGCAGCTCGCAGAGGCGAGCGCCTGGGAGGCGGTGAGCCGCTCGGCCGACTTCGGCGAGCCCTACCCGGTGCGTCTCCCGTCCGAGGAGCCCGAGTAGGCCGAAGGACCGCTCACCTGCCCAGGAGCAGCCCGGTTCCGCCGACGTGGACGTGGATGCCGTCCTTGTCCACCGACACGCTCTGGAGGCGCAGGTCGCCGGAGGGCGGGCGAGGGAGCCGGAAGGAGAAGTGGAACCGGTCGGCGATCTGCGGGCGGGTGAGCTTGCCCAGGGACGTGAGCAGGGACAGGTCGAGACCGAGCCGCTTGAGAACCTCGGGGTGGGCGAGCGCCACGTCCACCAGGTTCACCCGGGTCAGCTGGTGCAGGAAGCGCGGCGCGCCCGTCAGCCGGTGCAGCTCGTCCTCGTCGTGCAGCGCGGCGTTCACCGTGTGCTGCGGTACGCCCATGCGGTGCACGATCTCCGGCACGCCCAGCATCGCCTTGACCTTGTCCGCCTCGCGGGAGATCCGGCGCGCCGCGGACCGGGTGAGGTGCAGGCCCTCGGTGCGGCCGGTGCCGGGCCGGTACGTCGCGAGGTCGCCGATGTCCAGCCGCATCCCGTCCACGGAGGTGGCGATGGAGCGCTCGCCCTCGCGCCGGACATGGGCGTCGGCGCGCACCCGCACGTCGCTCCCGGCGACGCGCAGGGCGCCCACCGCGCGGATCCGGCCCGGGCCGTGGGCGCTGAACGACACCTGGGAGGCGCCCAGTTCGCGGTTCATGTCCGCGAACGACAGCAGCACCTGGCCGTGCACCTGCCGCACGAGTGCCCCGCGTACGGCGGTCGGCCCGTCGCCGTCGATGCGTATGTCGCGTGCGGTGGCGGTGACCTGGGTCAGGGTGACCCGCTCGGCCGGCACGTCCGGGACGGTGACCTCGACCGAGTCCAGCCGCCGGGCGGCCAGTTGGGTCAGGAACGGGAAGCCGCCGATCCGCACCTCGGGAGCGGCGGTCAGATGCAGCCGGTCCTTGAGCCGGTCGGCGGCCTGGCGCTCCGCGTACAGCAGCGCCCAGCGGTCGGCGAGGGTGACGAGGCAGGCGGCGGTGAGCAGCCAGACCAGCAGCCTGAGCAGGGTGGGCAGGCCGGTGGCCCGGTTGCGGCGGCGGCCCCGGCGCCTGTGATTGGGTGGTTCCCAGGGGTCCTCGTCGTCGCCTTGTCGTCGCCGAACGGGGTCGTCCTCGGCGAGGAAGCCGGCCGCCGGACCGGCCGCCGGGTCGTCCGCGAGGGCGGCCAGCTCGTCGTACGGACTCCGGGCGGGGGGAACCTCGCCGGGCGCGGGTCCGTCGGAGTGAGCGGTGTGATGCGTCGGTGTGTGGGGGGTACGCATCGGCAGATTTGATCATATGAACCCACCCGGCTCGCAACTTCCGCGAGGCGTCGGACACGGAATGGGCCGATTCGCACGTGTTATCGAGGCGTGCGCCAACTCCCCTGGTTCCGGCCGATGTTGGACACTGGTGGCGGCCCTCCTTTCGAAGACGGGGAAGGACCGTTCATGACGGCAACGGACAGCCGGCGTTTCGTGGGCAGGACCGCGGTGGTGACCGGTGGCAGCAGGGGGATCGGGGCGGCGGTCGCCACCCGTCTGGCGGCCGAGGGAGCCGCCGTCGTCGTCGGCTACCGCGGCAACCGCGCGGCGGCCGACGAGGTGGTCGCCGCCATCGAGGCGCACGGCGGCAGGGCACTGGCGCACCGCGCCGACGTGACCGACCCCGGGCAGATCGAGGCGCTGGTCGAGCGGGCGGTCGCGGAATTCGGCCGGCTGGACGTGCTCGCCTCCTGCGCGGGCATCGAGCACTTCGGCGCACTGGAGACCCTGACCCCCGCCGACTTCGACCACGTCTTCGCGGTGAACACCCGCGGCCAGCTGTTCGCGGCGCAGTCCGCCGCCGCCCGGATGGACGCGGGCGGCAGGATCGTGCTCACCTCCTCGGTCAGCGCCTCCCGCGCCGTCTTCGCGCACACCCTGTACGCGGCCTCCAAGGCCGCCGTGGAGGCCATGGTCCTGAACCTCTCCGCCGAGCTGGGGCGGCGCGGCATCACGATCAACGCCATCGCGCCCGGCGGCACCGACACCGACATGGCCGCGGAGAACTCGGCCGGCTACCAGCATCCCCTGATGCGCGGCAAGGTGTCACCGCAGCAGTGGCTGTCGGCGCACGGCGCGCTCGGCCGCCTGGCCCGGCCGGACGAGATCGCGGCGGGCTACGCGTACCTCGCCTGCGACGACGCGGCGTACATGACCGGCCGCACCCTGCGCGTGGACGGCGGCTTCTTCTGAACCGGGGCGCTCACGACTGCCGCGAGTGCACCGGGCTGTTGGCCACCTCCTGCGGGCACGTGCGGTGCCGCGGCTGGATCAGCCGGTCCCGCTGCCAGTCGAACGCCGCGAGGGCCAGGGACGCCACCATGCCGATGAGCGCGGCCGCCAGGGCCAGGACGACTGCGCCGCGATAGTCGTTGTGCCGGCCGAGCTCCAGGTAGTAGAGGCCCGGCAGCGCGGCCGTGCCCACCGCCGCCCCGAGCCGCTGCCCGGTCTGCAGCGCGCCGCCCGCCGCACCCGCCATGCTCACCGGCACGTCCCGCAGCGTCATGGTGATGTTGGGGGAGACCACGAACCCGCTGCCGACACCGCCGAGGAACAGCACCGGGGCGGCGATCCAGGGCGCGATGCCGAGGTCCACGTAGTGCAGCAGCAGCGCGGTGCCGCCCAGCCCGGCGATCACACCCGCGAGCCCGCACACGGTCAGCAGCCTGCCCAGTCGGTCGACCAGCCGGCCGGCGACCACGGCCGCGCACGCCGAGCCGAGGGCGAAGGGGGTCACCGCGAGCCCGGAGCGCAACGGCGAGAAGCCGAGGCCGTGCTGGTAGAACAGGGCGAAGACCAGCCACACGCCGCTGAAACCGACGAAGTAGAGCGTGCCGACACCCGCGCCGATCGCATAGCCACGCACGGTGCTGAACAGCCGTGGATCGAGCAGCGGCTGCCTCCCCCTGGCCACCACCCGCCGCTGCCACTGGACGAAACCGGCGAGGACGACGGCACCGACCGGGAACAGCCACCACACCCGGCCGATCCCGCCGGAGTCGGCTTGGACCAGCGGGTACATCAGCGCCAGCACACCGACACCGAGGAGCAGCACACCGAACGCGTCCACGTGCCCCCGCCCGGACCCCTGGACGCGGGGCAGCAGCCGGCGGCCGAGCAGCACCGCGAGAATGCCGATGGGCACGTTGACGTAGAACACCCAGCGCCAGCCGTCGGCGCCGGAGGCCAGCGCCAGGATGGCGCCGCCGGTGATGGGCCCGGCGGCGGAGGAGATGCCGACGGTCGCCCCGAAGAACCCGAAGGCGCGCCCGCGCTCCGCACCGCGGAACAGCTGCTGGATCAGCGCCGAGTTCTGCGGCGCCATGAACCCCGCCGCGAGGCCCTGCGCGAGCCGCGCCACCACCAGCAGCGTGATGTCGGGGGCCGCCCCGCAGACGGCGCTGAACAGCACGAACCCGCTGAGCGCCAGCAGGAAGATGCGGCGCCTGTCCAGCGCGTCGCCGAGCCGTCCCGCGGTGACGAGCGCGAGGGCGAAGGTGAGCGCGTATCCGGACACCACCCACTGCACCTGGGCGGGGGAGGCATGCAGATCGCGCTGGATGGTGGGCAGGGCGACCGCCACGATCGTCACGTCCAGCAGGCTCATGAAGCCGGCCACGAGCGTGACCCACAAGGCGCGCCACCGGCGCGGATCGGGCTCGTAACCGGCTTCCCGAGCCCCCTGACTACGACCGCCTGTGGCCGGCGTCGACGCTGTCACCTGGGCTCCTTTCCGTCAGGACCCCCGCACTCGAAGGAACCAGGTTCCCTGCCGGGGCACGGACACACCACAACCTGCAACCGCAAACACCGGCAAGAAAATCCGGCCGGGCACCCTGGGCGGGTGTGTTCGGGCGGACGCCCACTGTCAGTGGTGGCTGCCAGGCTGGTCACATGAACGGCGACGACGAGCAGCTGCTGCGCGGCCGGGTCTACGGCCACGACCACGACGACCCGGGCCCCCGCCCGGACCGCAGCTACGCGGAACTGGTCGGCGGTCCCCTGGACGGCCTGCTTCTGGACATCACCGACCGGGCCGGCGAGGCGCCCGCCACCGGTGTCCCGCTACGCACCGAACTGGGCCGGTTCGGCCCCGGCGGCAGGGCGGTGTACACCCCGCGCCCCGGCGACCCCACCCGCTTCGACTGGACCGGCGACACCCCCTGAACCCACGGTCCTGTCACGTACGGTGTTGCCCCGATGGCGCTACGAAGCGGTTAGTTTGAGCGCGCGAGAACTGTGCAGGCGTTGGCGTGTGCAATGTGATCGGCGAAAGGAAAACCGTCATGGAGGCGACTGACCACGACAGCACGGTGGACCCCGCCGCGGTCAGACGTCACCGCATGCTCTTCAGGGCGATCGAGAAGCGGCGCCATCCGAAGCTGCGCCGCAGTGACATCACCGTGACCGACGAGGCGGCGGTCAAACGCGCCACGAAGGCCGCCGCCCTCGGCAACGCGATGGAGTGGTACGACTTCGGCATCTACAGCTATCTGGCCGCCACCCTCGGACAGGTCTTCTTCCCCTCGGGCAGTCACACGGCCCAGTTGCTCAGCAGCTTCGCCACGTTCGCGGTCGCCTTCCTGGTGCGGCCCATCGGCGGCATGGTCCTCGGACCGCTCGGCGACAAGATCGGCCGCAAGACCATCCTCGCGCTCACCATGATCATGATGGCGCTGGGCACCTTCGCGATCGGCCTGATCCCCTCGCACGCCACCATCGGCCTGTGGGCCCCGGCCCTGCTGATCTTCTTCCGCCTGGTGCAGGGCTTCTCGACCGGCGGGGAGTACGGCGGCGCCTCCACCTTCATCGCGGAGTACGCGCCGGACAAGCGGCGCGGTTACTTCGGCAGCTTCCTGGAGTTCGGCACGCTCGGCGGATACGTCGGAGCCTCCGGTCTCGTCGTGGCCCTCAGCAGCTTCCTCAGCGACGACCAGATGCTGCACTGGGGCTGGCGCGTGCCCTTCCTGGTCGCGGCGCCGCTCGGCTTCATCGGCCTCTACCTGCGACTCAAGCTGGACGAGACGCCCGCCTTCCAGAAGCTGGAGGGCGGCCTGGCCAAGGCGACCGAGGCGGCCGACTCCGTGGAGACGTCGGCCGCGGCGGACCTCGGCAAGATCTTCACCCGCCACTGGCGGCCGCTGCTGCTGTGCATCGCGCTCGTCGCGGCGTACAACGTCACGGACTACATGCTGCTGTCGTACATGCCGACGTACCTGTCCGACGAACTGGGCTACGACACCAATCACGGCCTGTTGATCCTGCTGATCGTGATGGTCCTCCAGATGTGCGTCATCAACCAGGTCGGCCGCCTCTCGGACCGCTTCGGCCGCAAGCCGCTGCTCATGACGGGAATGCTCGGTTTCCTCTTCCTGTCGGTGCCGTCCTTCCTGCTCATCCGGCAGGGTGACGTCGCCCTGATCGTCCTGGGCCTGCTGCTGATGGGCCTGTCCCTGGTGGCCATGCTGGGCACCATGTCGGCGGCGCTCCCGGCGATCTTCCCCACCCATGTGCGCTACGGCTCGCTCTCGGTCGCCTACAACTTCTCCACCTCGCTCTTCGGCGGCACGACCCCGCTGGTGATCACCGCGCTGATCGGCGTGTACCACACCAACCTGGTGCCGGCCTACTACGCGGTGATCGCCGCCGCGGTGGGCGTCATCGCCGTCCTGTGCATGAAGGAGACCGCCAACAAGCCCCTGGAAGGCTCCCCGCCGTCGGTGGAATCGGAGGCCGAGGCCGCTCAGCTGGTCAGGGCCCAGTCGCCCGACCCGAAGTTCTGACCGGGTCGTCCCCGGGAAGGCGCAGGGCGAGCAGGGTGACGTCGTCGTCGAACAGCTGGCCGCGGCCCGCGACCAGCTCGGCGCACAGCCGCCCCAGCGGGACGCCGGCCAGCCGGGCGGCCTGGTCGGCCAGCTCGGCCAGGGTCGCGTCGATGTCCCGGTCCCGGCGCTCCACCAGCCCGTCGGTGAACAGCAGCAGGGTGCTTCCGGCAGGCAGCCGGTGCTCGTCGTCGTAGCGCCCGAACGAGGGCTCGACGCCCACCGGCAGCCCGTGGCGGGCCGGGGCGAGGTACCGGGCCGTGCCGTCCGCCTCGACCAGCAGTGGCGGGGGGTGCCCGGCGTTGCTCCAGCGCAGGACGTACTCCCCGCCGGTGTGCTCGACCCGGGCGAGCACCAGCGTGGCCGTGGGCGGCTCGGTGAACATCGTCAGGGCGCGGTCCAGCTTCGAGACGACCAGGCTGGGCGGGCCGCCGTGGTCGTAGGCCAGCGCGCGCAGCATGTTGCGGATCTGCCCCATCACCGGGGCGGCCGCCACCGCGTGACCGGTGACGTCGCCGACCACGAGACAGACGGCACCGTCCGGCAGGGTCAGCGCGTCGTACCAGTCCCCGCCGAGGCGGGGCAGCTCGGAGGCCGGTTCGTAGCGGACCTCCACCGCGAGCGGGCTCAGATCCGGCAGCTCGGGCAGCATGCGCAGCTGGAAGTGCATCGCGGCCTGCTTGAGGTCCTCGTACAGACGGGCGTTCTCGATACTGACGCTCGCCACGCTGGCCAGCGCGGTCAGGATGGCCTCGTCGTCACCGGTGAACGGCGCGCCGTCGTCCTTGTCCGCCAGATACAGGTTGCCGTACGCCCTGCCCCGCACCAGCAGCGGGACTCCCAGCAAGGTGGTCATCATCGGGTGGCCGACCGGGAAGCCGACCGAGCGGGGATCGGCGCCGACGTCGGCGACTCGCATGGGCTTGAGGTCCGCGAGCAGCCCGACCAGCAGGCCGTGCCCCTGCGGCAGCCCCGACTCCGCCAGCATCCGCTCCTCGTCCACGCCCACGGTGATCAGATCGACGAACTCGCCGTCCGAGCCGAGCACCCCCAGCGCCCCGTACCGGGCACCGACCAGATCGGTGGCCGCCTCCACGATGTGCCCGAGCACGGCACGCAGGTCCATGTCCTCGCTCATGGCCACGACCGCGTCCAGCAGCCTGCGCAGCCGCCGCTGGCCGAGGGCCAGCTGCCGCACCTGTGTGCTCAGCTCTTCGGGCCCCGCTTCGTCCGGCGACCGGCCCAGCGCCTCCAGCGCCAAGGCCAGGCGCCCGGCCGCCGCTTTCGGCCGCCGCGGTTCCTCCGGCATGACGAGCACCTCCCGGCACGTCGGAAGCCGACATCCGCCGTCCATCCTCTCAGGGATCGCGACCCCGCGCCGGGGGCGAGCGCCGTGTGGCCGGGCGCTCGCGGCCACCGGCCCTGGCGTTCGGCGGCCCTCCGGAACGGGGCGTCCATACGGGAGAGCGGGGGTTCGGCGCGATCCCGGCGGCGGAAATCTGGGAGCGCTCCCTTGGGAGCGCTCCCAGATAGGCATAATGAAGGTCCACTGTTCCCGCAGGCGTGTCAAGGGAACGAACACTCCGAGTTGGTGCGACTGACGGGTTGTCATCCATGGTGACGGGCAGAAGCGTGACGGTTGCGGGCGGGGGGCGCGGCGGCCGGCCGACGCTGGAGATGGTCGCCGCGCGGGCCGGTGTCGGGCGGGGCACGGTGTCCCGGGTGGTCAACGGTTCTCCGCATGTCAGCGCCCAGGCGCGGGCGGCGGTGGAGGCGGCGATCGCGGAGCTGGGGTACGTGCCCAACCGTGCGGCCCGGGCGCTGGCCGCCGACCGCACGGACGCGGTGGCCCTCGTCATCCCCGAGTCGGAGACCCGGCTCGGCGCCGAGCCGTACTTCCTGGACATCGTGCGCGGTGTGAGCACCGAACTGGCGGACACCGACATGCAGTTGCTGCTCACCCTCATCCGCACGCCCCGCGAACGACAGCGCCTGGCCCAGCACTTGGAGGCCCGCCGGGTCGACGGCGTGCTGCTGGTGTCGGTGCACGAGGACGACCCGCTGCCCAGCCTGCTGGAACGGCTCCAGGTGCCCACCGTGCTCAACGGCCGCCGCTCGGAGCGCGAATGGATGTCCTACGTCGACGCCGACAACGTCGGCGGCGCGCGGTCGGCGGCGGAACACCTGCTCGCCCTCGGCCGGCGGAACGTCGCCACCATCACCGGGCCCCTGGACATGTACGTCGCCCGGTGCCGGCTCGACGGATACACCCAGGCCGTGGAGGCCGCCGGTCTCGGCCGTGGCCCCTCGCTGGTCGCCCACGGCGACTTCACGGAGGAGGGCGGCCGCGCGGCCATGCGGGCCCTGCTGGAGCGGCGCCCCGGCATCGACGCCGTGTTCGCCGCCTCCGACGTGATGGCCAGCGGCGCCCTGCACGTGCTGCGTCA
Organism: Streptomyces sp. NEAU-sy36; assembly: GCF_013423905.1. NCBI lineage: Bacteria > Bacillati > Actinomycetota > Actinomycetes > Kitasatosporales > Streptomycetaceae > Streptomyces > Streptomyces sp. NEAU-sy36. Next base: position 4,590,864 of record NZ_CP058977.1, on the reverse strand, counting down.
GTCGGGGCGGCGCGTGCCCGAGGACGTGGCGCTGGTCGGCTTCGACGACTCGGCGGTGGCCCGGCACGCGGACCCGCCGCTCACCAGCGTGCGCCAGCCGACCGAGGACATGGGCCGCACCATGGCCCGGGTGCTGCTGGAGCAGATCGAGTCCCGCACCGGTCCCCGGCGCCATGTGGTGCTGTCGACGGAACTGGTGCGGCGCGAGTCCGCGTGAGACCGCGGGCCGAAAGGCTCCGGCCGTCGCGCGCCAGGCCCAAGGGGCTTGGGCGTGCCCGGTGGCGTGGTGCTGCGGAGCCCCGGCCCCCGTGGTGACCGGCGCAGGGACCTGACTGCCCGGTGAAGGGATCGGGCCGGGCGGCGCCGGCTTCGGCCGCCTGTCCCCGTCGCCGCCGCCATGACCGGCCGGTACGCGGAACGGCGCCCGCCACGGCCGTCCATGACCTGTGCTCGACCAGGTGCCGCCCAGCACGTCCCGCTGACGGCCGCCTGCCGCGTGCCCCGGGCGAGGTGCGGTCCGACGGCCGGACCCGCGCGATCTCCGGGCGGTGGGCCGCGAGGAGTCCGCACCGGAGATCTCCCGTGCCGCCCCGATCGGCCACGGCCTCGGTGCGGCCGGACGAAGCACAACCGCGGAACCGGCCATGTTCGCCCACGCGGTGGGGACGTCCAGGCGTATCCCGGCACTCCCGCCCCCGGCCGCGCGCGGCGATCCCCGTGAGCGACGGGGACATCCTCTCGCCCTCCGGCACGCCCGGCAGCCGGCCGCACGGAGCCGCGTGCAAGTGCCGGATGGCGGTTTTTCCGCCCTCCTTTCGCCGTCGCACACCGGTCGAGCCCCCGACGGTCCGGCGCGCGGACCCGGCCGTGGCACACCGCCCCGGGTGCATCGCCGCCGGATGCGGCGAGTTCGCCGTCGTTCCGGGCGCTCGTGACCCACGAGTAGGCGCGCGGCACCCCTTCGGCGTTAGAGCGACATGAACACGCCATTGCGCTCACGTTTCGCCCCGCCCCTTCACAGCGGTGTTTCGAGTTGTTACTTTCCTCACTTGCTGGGAGCGCTCCCACGTTCAACATCCTGGAACCACGCCGGAGTTGACCACCGCGGCATCGAGTGGCGGAAGCCTCCGGTCCCTTCCGAGGGTGCGGCGAGTCCCGGCGAGTACCACCGCACGCGCACCACACCGGAGCCCGCTCGGGCGACCGGTGAGCGAGAGCTGTCAATCAGCACGGGGGCACGTCACACGAAGGGGAGTTGGCTGCTATGAGACCTGCGGACTTGGGCCCACCGAGGCGGCTGACGGTGCTTGCCGCCGTGGCCGCGATCCTGCTCGCACTGCTGGCCGCCGTGACGAGCACTGCGCCCGCTCGGGCAGCCGGTACGGCCGGAGCGGGCTACTGGCACACCAGCGGCCGGCAGATCGTGGACGCGAACGGGAACCCGGTGCGCATCGCCGGGATCAACTGGTTCGGGTTCGAGACATCGAACCATGTGGTCCACGGCCTGTGGTCACGGGACTACAAGAGCATGCTCGACCAGATCTCCTCGCTCGGATACAACACGCTGCGCATTCCGTACTCCGACGACATCTTCAAGTCGGGCACCATGCCGGAGAGCATCGACTTCTCCAGTGGCAAGAACGCCGACCTGCAGGGCCTGGACTCGCTGGGCGTGCTGGACAAGATCGTCGACTACTCGGGCCGGATCGGCCTGAAGGTCATCCTCGACCGGCACCGGCCGGACTCCAGCGGCCAGAGCGCCCTGTGGTACACCAGCAGCGTCCCGGAGTCGACCTGGCTCGCCGACCTGAAGACGCTGGCGAGCCGGTACGCCAACAATCCCACGGTCATCGGCATCGACCTGCACAACGAGCCGCACGACCCGGCCTGCTGGGGCTGTGGTGACACCAGCACCGACTGGCGGCTGGCGGCCGAACGCGGCGGCAACGCCGTGCTGTCGGCCAACCCCAACATGCTGATCTTCGTCGAGGGCATCCAGACCTACAACGGCGACTCCACCTGGTGGGGCGGCAACCTGGAGGGCGCCGGCACCTACCCGGTCCGGCTCGACGTCGCCAACCGCGTCGTCTACTCGGCCCACGACTACGCCACCAGCGTCTCCAACCAGCCCTGGTTCAGCGACCCGTCGTTCCCGAACAACATGCCGGGGATCTGGGACAAGCACTGGGGCTACCTGTTCAAGAACAACATCGCGCCCGTCTGGGTGGGCGAGTTCGGCACGACGCTCCAGTCGGCCGTCGACCAGACCTGGCTGAAGGCACTGGTCGACTACCTCCGCCCGACCTCGCAGTACGGCGCCGACAGCTTCCAGTGGACGTTCTGGTGCCTGAACCCCGACTCCGGTGACACCGGCGGCATCCTCAAGGACGACTGGTCGACGGTCGACACCGTCAAGGACGGCTACCTGACGTCCGTCAAGGCGCCCGGCTTCGGATCCGGCGGCGGCAACCCGCCCGGTGGCGGCACCGACACGACGGCGCCTTCCGCGCCGACGGGTCTGGCGGTGTCGGGGACGACGAGTTCGAGTGTGTCGCTGAAGTGGACCGCGTCCACGGACAACGTGGGGGTCACCGGGTACGACGTGTACCGGGGCTCCACGAAGGTGGGCAGCACCACGTCCACGTCCTACACCGACTCCGGGCTCACGGCGTCGACGTCGTACTCGTACACGGTGAAGGCGAAGGACGCGGCGGGCAACGTGTCGGCGGCGTCGAGCGCGGTGACCGCGACCACGGCGGCTTCCGGTGGCGGCGGTGGTACTCCGGGCACGGGTGCGGTGAAGGTGCAGTACAAGAACAACGACTCGGCGCCGGGTGACAACCAGATCAAGCCGGGTCTGAGGGTGGTCAACACCGGCAGCAGCGCGGTGGACCTGTCCAAGGTGACCATCCGCTACTACTTCACCGGCGACAGCGGGTCGTCCTCCTTCACGACGTCCTGCGACTACGCGGCGGTCGGCTGCTCGAACCTGACGCAGAAGGTCGTGGCCCTGTCCTCGCCGAAGGCGGGCGCGGACCACTACCTGGAGGTCGGCTTCACCTCCGGCGCGGGCAGCCTCGCGGCCGGGGCGTCGACCGGCGACATCCAGGCCCGGATCAACAAGAGCGACTGGTCGAACTTCAACGAGAGCGACGACTACAGCTACGCCACCAACACCGCGTACGCCGACGCCACCAAGGTGACGGTGTACGTGAGCGGCGCCCTCGCGGGCGGCATCGAGCCCTGATCTTCCCCCTGCAGGCGGCGCGTCGGTGTGCAGCCGTGCGCCGGAACACCCCACGGAAGGAAACACCGGTGAAGAAGCATCCCCCCAGATCGCGGCTCACCCGCGGTCTCGCGGTGGTCTCGGCGCTCGCGCTGAGTTCCGCGCTGGCCATGACGCTCAACGCGCCGACCGCTTCGGCGGCCACCCGGGTGGACAACCCTTATGCGGGCGCGAAGGGTTACGTGAACCCGGAGTGGTCGAGTGAGGCCGCGGCGGAGCCCGGCGGCAGCGCGGTCGCCAACACGCCGACCGCGGTGTGGCTGGACAGCATCTCGACCATCGCGGGCACCAGCGGCAAGATGGGTCTGCGCGACCACCTGGACAAGGCGGTGTCGCAGGGCGCCAACCTGATCACGCTGGTCATCTACGACCTGCCCGGCCGGGACTGCTCCGCCCTCGCCTCCAACGGCGAGCTGGGCCCGACCGACATCGGGCGGTACGAGACCGAGTACATCGACCCGATCGCCAAGATCCTCGCCGACCCGGCCTACGCCAATCTGCGGATCGTCAACGTCATCGAGCCCGACTCGCTGCCGAACATCGTCACCAACGCGGGCGGCAGCGCGGGGTCGACGACCCAGTGCGAGACCATGAAGGCGAACGGCAACTACGAGACCGGCGTGGGCTACGCGCTCAACCACCTGGGCGCGATCCCGAACGTGTACAACTACATCGACGCGGGCCACCACGGCTGGCTGGGCTGGGACACCAACCTCGGCCCCGCCGTGGACGAGTTCTACAAGGCGGCGAACACCGCCGGCGCCACCGTCAACGACGTGCAGGGCTTCATCACCAACACGGCCAACTACTCGGCCACGGTCGAGCCTTACTTCAAGGTGAGCGACAACGTCAACGGCACGACGGTGCGCCAGTCCAAGTGGGTGGACTGGAACCAGTACGTCGACGAGCAGTCGTACGCCCAGGCGCTGCGCACGGCCCTGGTGGCGAAGGGCTTCGACTCCGGTATCGGAATGCTGATCGACACCTCCCGCAACGGCTGGGGCGGCTCCGCCCGGCCGACCGGCCCCGGCCCGACGACCTCCGTGGACAACTACGTCAACGGAAGCCGGATCGACCGCCGAATCCACACCGGCAACTGGTGCAACCAGAGCGGTGCGGGACTCGGCGAGCGGCCGACCGCGGCGCCCGCCTCCGGGATCGACGCCTACGTGTGGGTCAAGCCGCCGGGGGAGTCGGACGGTTCGAGCCAGCCCGTCGACAACAACGAGGGCAAGGGCTTCGACCAGATGTGCGACCCCACCTACGGGGGCAACGCCCGCAACGGCAACAACCCGACCGGCGCCCTGCCGAACGCGCCGGTGGCCGGCCACTGGTTCTCCGCCCAGTTCCAGCAGCTGCTGCAGAACGCCTACCCGCCCATCTCCGGCGGCGGCAACCCGCCCGGTGGCGGCTCGGACACCACGGCGCCCTCCGCTCCGACGGGGCTGACGGTGTCGGGGACGACGAGTTCGAGCGTGTCGTTGAAGTGGACCGCGTCCACGGACAACGTGGGGGTCACCGGGTACGACGTGTACCGGGGCTCCACGAAGGTGGGCAGCACCACGTCCACGTCCTACACCGACTCCGGGCTCACGGCGTCGACGTCGTACTCGTACACGGTGAAGGCGAAGGACGCGGCGGGCAACGTGTCGGCGGCGTCGAGCGCGGTAACCGCGACCACGGCGGCTTCCGGCGGCGGCGGTGGCACCCCGGGCACGGGTGCGGTGAAGGTGCAGTACAAGAACAACGACAGTGCCCCCGGCGACAACCAGATCAAGCCGGGTCTGAAGGTGGTCAACACCGGGAGCAGCGCGGTGGACCTGTCCAAGGTGACCATCCGCTACTACTTCACCAGTGACGGCGGCGCCTCCACCTTCACCACGTCCTGCGACTACGCGGCCGTCGGCTGCTCCAACGTCACGCAGAAGGTCGTGGCCCTCTCCTCGCCGAAGGCGGGCGCGGACCACTACGTGGAGATCGGGTTCACCTCCGGCGCGGGCAGCCTCGCGGCCGGGGCGTCGACCGGTGACATCCAGGCCCGGATCAACAAGACGGACTGGTCGAACTTCAGCGAGTCCGACGACTACAGCTACGCGACCAACACCGCGTACGCCGACGCGAGCAAGGTGACGGTGTACGTGGGCGGCACCCTCGCGGGCGGCGTCGAGCCGTAAACCGAGGCAACCGCGAAGCAGCCCGGCCGCCCCGCCCCGCCTGCCCCGCTCCGGGCCGCGGCCGGGTCCCGGAGCATGGCGCCCATCAGGGGTGGCGCCATGCTCCGGCTCCCTCCGCTCCCGCCGGACCGGCTCCCCGAACTCCCGCGTCCGGCGGTCCCCCCAATTCCCTTGAGGAGAAGCCATGTCCGCCTCCGGCATATCCCGCAGGCGATTCGCCGCCGCAGTCGGCGGAGCCCTGCTCGGGGCGGCCGTCTCGCCCACGCTCGCCAGCGCGACGCCCTCCGCGAAGGCCGCCACGTCCCCGACGGCCGTCGCCGACGACCCGTACACCACGGCCTTCCTGACCCAGTACAAGAAGATCAAGGACCCGGCGAACGGCTACTTCAGCCCCGACGGCATCCCGTACCACTGCGTGGAGACACTGATCGTCGAGGCCCCCGACCACGGCCACCAGACCACCTCGGAGGCGTTCAGCTACTGGTTCTGGCTGGAGGCCACCTACGGCCGGGTGACCGCCGACTGGACGCCGTTCAACAACGCCTGGGCCATCGCCGAGAAGTACATCATCCCCACCCACAACGACCAGCCGAGCAACGGCTCCTACAACGCGGCAAGCCCGGCGACCTACATCCCCGAGTGGCCGGACGTCAACAAGTACCCCTCCGCACTGGACAGTTCGGTCGCCTCCGGCCAGGACCCGATCGCGAGCGAACTGAACTCCGCCTACGGCACCCCGGACATCTACGGGATGCACTGGCTGCTGGACGTCGACAACGTCTACGGCTACGGCAACACTCCCGGCACCGGGGCGGAGAACGGGCCGACCGCGTCGGGGCCGTCGTACATCAACAGCTATCAGCGCGGCGCCCAGGAGTCGGTGTGGGAGACCGTCCCGCAGCCGACGACCGACCTGTTCAAGTACGGCGGGACGAACGGCTACCTCGACCTGTTCGTCAAGGACAGCGCCTACTCCAAGCAGTGGAAGTACACCAACGCCCCCGACGCCGACGCCCGCGCGGTGCAGGCGGCGTACTGGGCCTTCCGGTGGGCCACCGCCCAGGGCAACCAGTCGGCGATCTCCGCCTCCGTCGCCAAGGCCGCCAAGATGGGCGACTACCTGCGGTACGCCCTGTTCGACAAGTACTTCAAGAAGGTCGGCAACTGCACCGACCCGAAGAGCTGTGCCGCCGGCACCGGGCGGGACTCCGAGCACTACCTGCTGGCCTGGTACTACGCCTGGGGCGGTGCGGAACCGGGCGGCGGCTGGGCCTGGCGGATCGGCGACAGCAGCGCCCACCAGGGCTACCAGAACCCGCTCGCCGCCTGGGCGCTGGCCAACGTGCCGAGTCTCACCCCGAAGTCGCCCACCGCCAAGAGCGACTGGTCCACCAGCCTCCAGCGCCAACTGGAGTTCTACCAGTGGCTGCAATCCGCCGAGGGCGCCATCGCGGGCGGCGCGACCAACAGCTGGAACGGGCAGTACGGCGCCCCGCCGGCCGGCACCCCGACTTTCTACGGCATGGCCTACGACTGGCAGCCGGTCTACCACGATCCGCCGAGCAACAACTGGTTCGGCTTCCAGTGCTGGTCGCTGGAGCGCGTCGCCGAGTACTACTACGTGACGGGCAACGCCACCGCGAAGGCCGTCCTCGACAAGTGGGTGGCCTGGGCCGCCTCCGAGACCACGGTCACCGCCACCGACTTCAAGATCCCCGGCACCCTGAACTGGACCGGACAGCCGGACACCTGGAACCCGAGCAGCCCGTCCGGCAACAAGAGCCTGCACGTGACGGTCGTGGACCACGGCAACGACACCGGTGTGGCCGCCGCCTACGTCAAGACGCTCACGTACTACGCGGCCAAGTCCGGCGACACCGCCTCCGCCGCCCTCGCCAAGAAGCTGCTGGACGCGATGGCGACCCTCGCCGACGCCAAGGGCATCACCACACCGGAGACCCGCACCGACTACAGCCGGTTCAGCGACCCGGTGTACGTGCCGTCCGGCTGGTCGGGCAAGATGCCCAACGGCGACCCGATCAACGCCAACTCCACGTTCCTCTCCATCCGTTCCTGGTACAAGAAGGACCCGGACTGGCCCAAGGTACAGGCGTATCTGGACGGCGGGGCGGCGCCCACCTTCGTCTACCACCGCTTCTGGGCGCAGGCCGACATCGCCATGGCGTACGCCGTGTACGCCGAGCTGATCGTCGGCACCGGGGGAGGCGGCGGCACCGGTGACACCACCCCGCCGACCGTTCCGACGAACCTCGCGGTGGCGGCGACCACGGACACCAGCGTCTCGCTGACCTGGACGGCCTCCACGGACGACGTGGGCGTGGCAGGCTACGACGTCTACCGCGGCACGACCCTGGCCGGCAGCGCGGTCACCACCTCGTTCACCGACTCGGGGCTCAAGGCCTCGACGGCGTACTCCTACACGGTGAAGGCGAAGGACGCGGCGGGCAACGTCTCGGCGGCCTCCGGCGCGGTCACCGCCACCACCAAGGCCGGTTCCGGCGGCAACCCCACCGGCGCGGTCAAGGTGCAGTACAAGAACAACGACTCCGCGCCGGGCGACAACCAGATCAAGCCGGGCCTGAAGGTGGTCAACACCGGTACGAGCCCGTTGTCCCTGTCCGCCGTCACCCTGCGCTACTGGTTCACCGGAGAGAGCGGCGCGAGCACCTACAGCACCTGGTGCGACTACGCGGCGGTCGGTGCCTCCAACGTCACCCAGAAGGTGGTCGCCGTGTCCTCGCCGAAGGCGGGCGCGGACCACTACCTGGAGGTCGGGTTCACCTCCGGCGCCGGGAGCCTCGCCGTCGGCGCGTCGAGCGGTGACATCCAGTGCCGGATCAACAAGAGCGACTGGTCGAACTTCAGCGAGAGCGACGACTACAGCTACGGCACGAACACCGCCTACACGGACGCCACCAAGGTGACCGCGTACGTCAACGGAACCCTCGCCTGGGGCACCGAGCCCTGATCCGCCAAGGAAATAGGAGACCACAGATGCTGTCATCGTGGAGACGACTGCGGGCGGCCGCCTGGGCGGGCGCCATGGCCGTCCTGCTGCTCGGCGCGCTCGTGGCCGTCGGCCAGCCGGCGTCGGCCAGTACGACGACGGACTGCACGCAGTGGGGGACCACGTCCGTGCAGGGCGGGGAGTACATCTACCAGCAGAACGAATGGAACTCGTCGGACACGCAGTGCGTGAGCATCGACACCACCACGGGCGCGTGGTCCGTCACCCAGGCGAACCTCAGCGTGCCCACCAACGGCGCCCCGGCCACCTACCCGTCGATCTACAAGGGCTGCCACTGGGGCGCCTGCACCACCGGCAGCGGACTGCCCATCCAGGTCAGTCAGCTGGGCAGCTCGACCACCTCCTGGTCGACCACGCAGCCGGCGTCGGGCGCCTATGACGTCGCGTACGACCTCTGGTTCAACTCGACGCCGACGACGGACGACCAGCCGGACGGCACCGAGGTGATGATCTGGCTCAACAGCCGCGGCGGCGTCCAGCCCTTCGGCAGCAAGACCGCCACCACGAACGTCGCCGGCCACGGCTGGGACGTGTGGACCGGCCAGCAGACCTCCTGGAAGATCATCTCCTACGTCCTCCAGGGCGGCGGCACCTCGTTCAGCAACCTCGACGTCAAGGCCCTGATCGACGACGCGGTGGCGCGCGGCTCCATCAACCCCGCGCACTACCTGATCGACGCCGAGGCCGGCTTCGAGATCTGGCAGGGCGGCCAGGGCCTGGCCAGCAACAGCTTCTCGTTCTCCGCCAGCCCGAAGGGCTCCGGTGGCGGCTCGGACACGACGGCGCCTTCCGCGCCGACGGGTCTGGCGGTGTCGGGGACGACGAGTTCGAGTGTGTCGTTGAAGTGGACCGCGTCCACGGACAACGTGGGGGTCACCGGGTACGACGTGTACCGGGGCTCGACGAAGGTGGGCAGCACCACGTCCACGTCGTACACGGATTCGGGGCTCACGGCGTCGACGTCGTACTCGTACACGGTGAAGGCGAAGGACGCGGCGGGCAACGTGTCGGCGGCGTCGAGCGCGGTGACCGCGACCACGGCGGCTTCCGGCGGCGGTGGTACTCCGGGTACGGGTGCGGTGAAGGTGCAGTACAAGAACAACGACTCGGCGCCGGGTGACAACCAGATCAAGCCGGGTCTGAGGGTGGTGAACACCGGCAGCAGCGCGGTGGACCTGTCCAAGGTGACCATCCGCTACTACTTCACCGGCGACAGCGGGTCGTCCTCCTTCACGACGTCGTGCGACTACGCGGCGGTCGGCTGCTCGAACCTGACGCAGAAGGTCGTGGCTCTCTCCTCGCCGAAGGCGGGCGCGGACCACTACCTGGAGGTCGGGTTCACCTCCGGCGCCGGGAGCCTTGCCGCGGGTGCGTCGACCGGCGACATCCAGAGCCGGATCAACAAGAGCGACTGGTCGAACTTCAGCGAGTCCGACGACTACAGCTACGCGACCAACACCGCGTACGCCGACGCGAGCAAGGTGACCGTGTACGTGGGCGGCACCCTCGCGGGCGGCACGGAACCGAACTGACGAGGAGACAGCGGTGAGATCCCTTCTGCATCCCATGCGCGGTGGGGGGCTGGCGGTCGCGCTGGCCACCCTGGCCACCGCCGGACTCGGCCTGCTCGCTGTCGGAACCGCTCCGGCCGCCGTCGCCCAGGGCGCCACCCTGAACCAGCTGGCGCAGGCGCAGGGTCGCTACTTCGGCTCCGCCACCGACAACTCGGAACTCAACGACTCGTCCTACACCGCCGTCCTCGGCAGCGAGTTCGGCTCGATCACGCCCGGCAACTCGATGAAGTGGGACACCACGGAGCCGTCGCAGGGCCAGTTCAACTTTAGCGGCGGCGACGCGATCGTCTCCTTCGCACAGGCCCACAACCAGCAGGTGCGCGGCCACAACCTGGTCTGGCACAGCCAGTTGCCCAGCTGGGTGAGCAACCTGCCGGCCGGCCAGGTGCAGGCGGCCATGGAGAACCACATCACCAAGGAGGCATCCCACTACAAGGGCAAGGTCTACGCCTGGGACGTGGTCAACGAGCCGTTCAACGACGACGGCACGTACCGGACCGACGCCTTCTACAACGCCATGGGCAAGGACTACATCGCGGACGCGCTGAGGACCGCGCACGCCGCCGACCCGGGCGCCAAGCTGTACATCAACGACTACAACATCGACGGCAGCGGCGCCAAGGCCGACGCCATGTACCAACTGGCCAGCGATCTGAAGAAGCAGGGCGTGCCGTTGGACGGCATCGGCTTCCAGGGGCACCTCGCGATCCAGTACTCGTTCCCCTCGAACATGCAGCAGAACCTCCAGCGCTTCGCCGACCTGGGGCTCGACGTCGCGTTCACCGAGCTGGACGTGCGCATGGAGATGCCCGCCGACAGCACCAAACTGGCGACCCAGGCCGACTACTACCGTCAGGTGACCAACGCCTGCCTCGCCGTCTCCCGGTGCGTCGGCATCACCGTGTGGGACTTCGACGACAAGTACTCCTGGGTGCCGGGAACCTTCCAGGGACAGGGCGCCGCCTGCCTCTACGACGAGAACCTCCAGCAGAAGCCCGCGTACGCCGCCGTCCAGAGCGCCCTCGGCGGTTCAGGGGGCAACCCGCCCGGTGGCGGTTCGGACACGACGGCGCCTTCCGCGCCGACGGGTCTGGCGGTGTCGGGGACGACGAGTTCGAGTGTGTCGTTGAAGTGGACCGCGTCCACGGACAACGTGGGGGTCACCGGGTACGACGTGTACCGGGGCTCGACGAAGGTGGGCAGCACCACGTCCACGTCGTACACCGACTCCGGGCTCACGGCGTCGACGTCGTACTCGTACACGGTGAAGGCGAAGGACGCGGCGGGCAACGTGTCGGCGGCGTCGAGCGCGGTGACCGCGACCACGGCGGCTTCCGGCGGCGGTGGTACTCCGGGTACGGGTGCGGTGAAGGTGCAGTACAAGAACAACGACTCGGCGCCGGGTGACAACCAGATCAAGCCGGGTCTGAGGGTGGTGAACACCGGCAGCAGCGCGGTGGACCTGTCCAAGGTGACCATCCGCTACTACTTCACCGGTGACGGCGGTGCCTCCACCTTCAGCGCGTGGTGTGACTACGCGGCGGTCGGCTGCTCGAACGTCACGCAGAAGGTCGTGGCCCTGTCCTCACCGAAGTCCGGCGCGGACCACTACCTGGAGGTCGGGTTCACCTCCGGTGCGGGCAGCCTCGCGGCCGGGGCGTCGACCGGTGACATCCAGGCCCGGATCAACAAGACGGACTGGTCGAACTTCAGCGAGTCCGACGACTACAGCTACGCGACCAACACCGCGTACGCCGACGCCACCAAGGTGACGGTGTACGTGAGCGGCACCCTCGCGGGCGGCATCGAGCCGTAAGCCGGGAAATCCGCCGAGAACACCCCGCCCGGCAGGCCGTACAGGTCTGCCGGGCGGGGCCGGTTGTGCCGACGACGGCAGGGCCCGCGTGGTGCGGGCTGGGGGAGTGGCTCAGCCGGCCACCACGGTCAGACCCGCCTCGGTGGCCGAGTCGAAGCCGTCGTCCACGGCCACCACGTCCCGCCCGGCGGCGTGCAGCAGGGAGGCGGCGATGGCCGCCCGCATCCCGCCGGCGCAGTGCACCCACACGGTGCCCGCCGGTACCTCGTCCAGCCGCTGGTGCAGCTGATGGACCGGGATGTGCACCGAGCCCGCTATGTACCCGCTGCCCCGCTCGGAGTCGCGGCGTACGTCCAGGACGACGACGCCGTCCGTGCCGCGCTCGGCCAGGCCCGCGAAGGTGGAGCGCGGGAAGGAGACGAGGTCGTCGTCCCCGGCGACCCACTCATGGGGCGCGCCGGTCGCGGCGGCCGCGGGCCGGTCGATGCCGACCCGGACCAACTCGCGCTGCGCGGACGCCAGTTGCTCTCGTGAGTCGGCGAGCAGGGTCACCGGCTTGCCCCACGGGATCAGCCAGGCGAGATACGTGGCGAGCTTGCCGCCGGCCTCGAAGTTGAAGGTACCGGCGACATGGCCCTCGGCGAACGCCACCCGGTTGCGCAGGTCCACGACCCACTCGCCGGCCGCGAGCCGGTCGGCGATCTCCCGGGCGTCGGCGACGGCCGGCGCGGTGAGGTCCACCGGCGCCGGACCCGCGGCGTTGGCCGGACCCATGTGCGTGTAGTAGGCGGGGACGTCGTCCAGCTCGGCGAGCAGCCGGGCCACGAACGAGTCCACGTCGGTGGTGAGCGCCGCGTTGACCGACTTCTCCTTGCCGATGGTGGTGGCGTCGCCCTCGGCCTGCGCGGAGGAACAGAAGCTGCCGAAGCCGTGTGTCGGCAGCACCGACGTCTCGTCCGGCAGCTCCGTGGCGAGCCGGTGCGCGGAGGCGTGCTGGGCCCGGGCCAGCCGCTCGGTCAGCCGGGGCTCGACCAGGTCGGGCCGGCCCACCGTGCCGATCAGCAGGGAACCGCCGGTGAAGGCCGCCACCGGACGCCCCTGCTCGCGCAGTACATAGGAGGTGTGGTGCGGGGTGTGGCCGGGCGTGGCGACCGCGCGCAACTCCAGTTCGCCCTCGACGGTGACGGTGTCGCCGTCGGACACCGGCACCCGGGCGAACGCCACCCGCGCACCGGCCGGCACCAGGTAGGCGGCGCCCGTCAGCCGGGCCAGCTCCAGGCCGCCGGTGACGTAGTCGTTGTGGATGTGGGTCTCCACCACGTGCGTGATCCGGACCCCGCGCCGCGCCGCCACGGCGAGTACCTGGTCGACGTCGCGCGGCGGGTCCACCGCCACGGCCGCCTCCCGCCCGCCGGCCAGATAGCTGCGGTTCCCGAGGCCCTCCAGCTCGATGGTGTCGATGAAGAACACGGAGTCACTCCCTCTGCCGAATTACCCCCCGGGGTATATCCAATGTAACACGAGTACCCCGGGGGGTATTCCGGGTCCCGTGTCGTGCCCGGCCGGCGGCGGCTCCGGCGGACGGTCATAGACGGCCGGTCAGCATGCCGCGCCAGTAGATCTGCGGGAGCGCGAACCGCTTGAAGACCCACATGTCGCGCCGCTCCTTGAAGGTGTCGATCAGCGGGAAGGTGGGGGTGGGCTTGAGGTCGTAGTCGAACTCGGCGAGGAGCATCCGGTCGCGGGCGGTCACCAGTGGGCAGGAGGTGTAGCCGTCGTACCGGTGCTCCGGCCGCCTGCCGCGCATGGCGTCGAGCAGGTTGGCGACCACCACCGGGGCCTGTTTGCGCACGGCCGCGCCGGTCTTCGAGGTCGGCAGGTTGGCCACGTCACCGAGCGCGAAGACCTCCGGGTGGCGCGGGTGTTGCAGGGTGTGCCGGTCCGCGGCGACGAATCCCAGGGGGCTCGCGGGATCGGCGAGCGGCCCGGTCTTGACCCAGTCGGGCGCGCTCTGCGGCGGCACGGCGTGCAGCAGGTCGTAGGAGACGGTCTCCTCGCGGCCGCTCGCGTGGTCGGTGATGACGACCTCGCGCCGGTCGCCGTGCACGGCGGTCATCTCGGACCGCAGCCACACCTCGATGCCGTACCGGTCGGCCACCCGCTCCAGTACGCGGCCCCACTCGGGCACCTTGAACAGCGTGGCGTCCGGTATCACGAGGATGATCCGGACGCGGTCCAGGACCTTGCGCCTGCGCCAGTGGTCGGCCGCCAGGTAGGCGATCTTCTGTGGCGCCCCGCCGCACTTCAGCGGGGTGGCCGGGTGGGTGAAGACGGCCGTGCCGGAGCGCATGTTCCTGATCAGGTCCCAGGTGCGCGGGGCGTACTCCGGCGCGTAGTTGCTGCACACCCGGTCGTGGCCCACCGCCTCGGCGAGACCGGGTACGGCGTCCCAGTCCAGTTGCAGCCCGGGGGCCATGACCAGGTACTCGTAGGCGAGTTCCGCGCCCCCGGAGAGGGTGACCGTGCGCGCGTCGGGGTCGATGGCGAGGGCGTGCCGGCGTATCCACCGCACGCCGTCCGGTATGACCGCGGCCTCGGCGCGGCGGGTGCTGCGCAGGGGCGCCTGGCCGCCGCCGACCAGGGTCCACAAGGGCTGGTACCAGTGGCTGTCGGAGGGTTCGACGAGCGTGATGTCCCGGACGCCGGCGCGGCGCAGCCGGGCGGCGACGCTGATACCGGCGCTGCCGCCGCCGATGATGACGACGCGGTGCCGGCCGGCGATCGTCTCGCCGCTGGAGAGGGGACTGGCGACCATGGTGGAGGTCCTTCCCTTCCGGCCCTGAGGCCCGTTTGGTTGCCTGCTCAAATACCCCGGGGGGTTAGCGTGAGGCCGAAGGTAGGACGACTCGGAGGGGAGGGTCAAATACCCCGGCGGGTATTTGCCCGAGAGGCAAGGTCCGCACCGCCAACGCCTGTTGTTGACCCTTACGGGTCGACCCGTCGCCCCCTGGCGTGCCCTGCGAGCGAGGCGCGGTGCGTCCCGCCCCTGCGGTGCCTAACGTCCGGAGTGCTCCACTGGACGAGGAGACGGGAGGACGCGGATGCGCGGGCGCACCGCCTGGCTGACCCTCCTCACGTGCGTCCTCGCCTGCGCCGTCCTCGGTGCCGCGCTCGGCGGGTGCCCGCGCATGCGGAGCCTGGCCGGTGCCGCCCCCGACGCGTCGTTCAGGCCGCTCGCCCCGGCCGCGCCCCGGCTGCCCTCCTCGGCCGCGCCCCCGGCCGCCGCGGCCGACGTACCGAAACCCCCGGGCGCCCACGGTCGGCACTGCCGGGGCGGCGAGACCCTCACCGCCTCCGCTCCGGCCCCGGCTCCCGTGGCCGCGGCACCCGCCGAGCACCGCCCGCGCCGGGCCGACCCGCTGCCACCCGGGAGCGCGCCGCCGTGTCCACGGGCTCCCGACGACCGTCCGGAAGTGCTGCTGAGGGTGTAGGAGTCCCCACGCAGCGTGCCGGCCGTCCTCGCCCACGCGCACACCGGGCCGCCGCCCCCCCCGGGACACACCGCCGTGCCGACGGGCCGTCGCGGGCCGCCCGGAAGCGCTGCCGAGGGTGCGGGAGCGCCGGCACCGAGCGTCGGCGTTCACTCCCCCCTCCCGCGCACCCCACCGCCTGGCACGACGACGTCCGCGTGGCCGGGCGGCCCGCCGGTGCGCCCGCACCCCAAGGAAACGCGCATGCCCGCTCCCACCCCCCACGACCGGCGGCCGGCCGCCTGGCTCCACCGGCGCCTGGGCCCGCTGGTCCTCGTCTGCCATCTGCTCGCCCTGCTGCTGCCCGCCCCCGGCACCCGCCTGCGCACGGCCACGCTCGGTCTCCACGGCCTGCGCCTCGACATCTCCGCCTGCGCCCTGTTCCTCATCCTGTTCGCCGCCGCCTTCCAGGTGCCCCCGGCCCGGGCCCTGGCCGCCGTCCGCCGGCCGACGGCCCTGATCGCCGGGCTGGGCGCGCATCTGCTGACGGCCTTCCTCCTGGCCCCCGCCACTGCCCTCGCCCTGTCCGCCCTCGGCCGCCAGGAACTGGCCGGGAGCCTGGCCGGCGCCGTGGCCCTGATCACGGCGGCCCCCGTGGCCGCCGCCGCGACCGTCTGGATCGGCCGGGACGGCGACGTCACCACGCTGCTCGCCGTCATCCTCCTCTCGGCGCTGCTCAGCCCGCTCACCATGCCCGCGACGCTGGGCCTGCTCGGCGACGTCCTGCCGGCGACGGCCAGGGCGCGCGCGCTGGTCCACGGCGCCTCCGGCCAGACGCGCACCCTGCTGAGCGCCGCCGTCGCCCTGCCGTGCGCGGCCGGCCTGCTGGCCCGGGGGCTCGCCCCGGCCTCCGTCGCCGGACGCCTGGCGGAGCGGGCGCCGGTCGTGGCGGCGGCGGCGATGCTCGCGCTGACGTACGTCAACGCGACCGCCGCGGTACCCGTGCTGCGCCGGGAGTCCTGGACGGTGATCGTGCTCTGCGCCGTCGTCGGATGGGCCGTGTGCCGCCTCGCCTTCCAGGGCGGCTCGCTCACCGCCCGCGCGCTGCGCCTGCCGCCCGGCCCCGCCATCACGGTCACCCTGGCCTGCGGCATGAGCAACGTCAGCGTCGGCGCGGTCGTCGTCGTCCGCGCACTGCCGGACCAACCGCACGCCCTGCTGGTCGTACTGGCCTACGGGCTGGTGCAGAAGGTCACGGCGCACCGCGCCGTCACGAAGGGGGCGCGGCCTCGGACCGCGGCGCCAACGGCCCTCGCCGACAGGGGCGTTCACGGGTGAAGCCGGAGTGACGACGGTGGCGGGGGCTGGCCGATCCGTGCGGCCGTCTGCCATCATCTCGTGGCACCACCTGCACAGCCGACACACAAGAAGCCTGGCCATCCGCAGGAGGCTCCCCATGAAGGTCCGCTCCGCAGTGACCGCACTCGCCCTCGTCGTCGCCCCCGGCGTCGCCGTCGTCGGCACCGCCACCGACGCCTTCGCGGTCACCAAGATCAGCCAAGCCAC
This sequence comes from Streptomyces sp. NEAU-sy36, assembly GCF_013423905.1. NCBI lineage: Bacteria > Bacillati > Actinomycetota > Actinomycetes > Kitasatosporales > Streptomycetaceae > Streptomyces > Streptomyces sp. NEAU-sy36. The sequence goes on along the minus strand of NZ_CP058977.1, from coordinate 4,573,929 downwards.
GGCGACCCAGATGTTCCGCGACGTCGGCATCACCTGGTCCTCGTCCGGCAACTGCTCCGACCGCAACAACTCGACCTGTACGTCGTTCGACCAGCTCAACCTGGCCACCGCCCAGGGCGCCCAGACCCTCAAGCGCGCCAGCGGCTGCGCCCTGAACATCACCGGCGGCACCGAGACCGGGCACGCCTCCGGCACCTACTCCCACTGGAACGGCTACAAGCTCGACTACGGCAAGAACACCTGCGTCACCAACTACATCAAGAACAACTTCAGTTACTCGGGTCTGAGAGGCGACGGCTACCCGATGTGGACCTCGGCCTCCGGCAACGTCTACGCCGACGAGGGAAACCACTGGGACGCCCTCTACTACAACTGCGGCGGCTGCTGACCCGTACACCCGGCGGGCCCGGGCGCCGCGCCCGGACCCGCCGGTCAGCCGTCGGCGTCCGCGTCGGCCATGCGTGCCAGCACCGCCTCGACGACGGCCTCGGGAGCCGGGCCCGCGTCCACCGTGACGCCCCGCTCGTCCGGCTCCAGCGGTTCCAGCGTCTCCTCCTGCGACTCCAGCAGCGCGCGCGGCATGAAATGGCCGGTGCGTTCGCTCAGGCGCCGTCCCACCACCTCGTGGCCGGCCGTCAGATGGACGAAGAAGGCGTCCGGGCAGGCCGCCCGCAGCATGTCGCGGTAGCGGCGGCGCAGCGCGGAGCAGGGCACCACACCGCCCGTCGCCGCCTCGTCGCGCTCGCGCAGCCAGTCGCCGATCGACTCCAGCCAGGACCGCCGGTCGGCGTCCGTGAGCGGCACACCCGCCGACATCTTGGCGACGCTCCGCGGCGAGTGGAAGTCGTCCGCCTCGGCGAACGGCACCTCCAGCCGCCCGGAGAGCAGCCGGGCCACCGTGGTCTTGCCCACCCCGGCCACCCCGATCACGACGACGCACGGCGGCCGTCGTCCCGGTTCACGACGCATCGTGCCGCCCTCCCCTCACGGCCTGCCGCCGGATTCGCCCGACGTGTGCAGCACCGTCTCCTCGTGCAGCAGGGCGTCCCTGGTCACCGGCCCGGGACCGTAGGCGTGCCGGGGCACGGGCCCGTCCGAGCCCGCCGGGTACTCCTCCAGCGGAACGAGCCCGCGCTCCCAGGCCGAGAGCACCGGCGTGAGCACCCGCCAGGCCTCCTCCGCCTCGTCGCCGCGGATGGACAGCGCCGGATCGCCCCGCAGGACGTCCAGCAACAGCCGCCCGTAGGCAGGCAGTTCACCCGGTTCCATCCGCGCGGACAGCTCCAGCTCGGTGAGGTGCCCGGCCCGGGACCCCGTGCCCATCAGGTCCAGCGTCAGACCCTCCGGCTCCAGACCGAAGCGCAGCACATTGGGCACCACCTCCCCGCTGTGCCCGAACGGCAGATGGGGTACCGGCCGGAACCGCACCGCCACCTCCTTGCGGTCGCCGCGCAGTCCCTTGCCGCTGCGCAGCCGGAACGTCGTGCCCGCCCAGCGCCAGCTGTCCAGCTCCAGCTCCACCTCGGCGAACGTCTCGGTGCCGCGCCGCGGGTCCACGCCCTCCTCGTCCGCGTACGAGGGCACCTCGCGGCCGTCGATCCGCCCCGCCGCGTAGCGGGCGCGGCGGGTGCGGTGCACCACGTCGGACTCGGTCAGCAGCCGCACCGAGCGCAGCACGTCCACCTTGCGGTCGCGCAGATCCCGTTCGCCGAGTGTGACCGGCGGCTCCATGGCGACCAGGCAGAGCACCTGGAGCAGGTGGTTCTGCACCATGTCCTTCAGGGCCCCCACCCGGTCGTAGTAGCCGGCCCTGCCCTCCAGCGCCAGGCTCTCGTCCCAGACGATCTCCACCTCGGCGATGTGGGTGCTGTTCCACAGGGGCTCCAGCACCCGGTTGGCGAGCCTGCTGCCGAGCACGTTCTGCACGGTCGTCATGGCCAGGAAGTGGTCCACCCGGAACACCGCCTGCTCCGGTACCAGTTCGGCCAGCAAACGGTTCAACTCCCGAGCGGTGTCGAGGTCTTCACCGAAGGGCTTCTCCAGGACGATCCTGCTCCCCGGCGGCAGGCCCGCCGAGTGCAGCGCGGTGACCACGCGAGGGAAGAGCGCGGGCGGCAGCGCGAGGTACAGGGCCACGGGTTCGTCACCGGCGACGACGGCCCGCACGTCCTCCGGGTCGGTGACATCGGCCCGCTGGTAGTGGGCCGACTCCACGACGGCCCGCCGCGCGTCGGCCGGCACGGCTCCGCCCTGCCGGTCGAGCCACTCGGCGATCCACTCCCGGAACCGCTCCGTGCTCCACTCCTCGCGGCTCGCGCCGGTCACCCGGAACCCGTCCGCGAGGTGTCCCGCGGCGTGCAGGGCGGCGAGGGCCGGCATCAGGAAGCGACCGCTGAGGTCTCCCGTGCCGCCGAGGATGACGAGCCGGCCGATCATCGCCTGCTCGCCGCCCTCGCCCGCTGGAGGTTCACGCCGCTCGCGATGATGCCGATGTGACTGAACGCCTGGGGGAAGTTGCCCATGAACTCTCCTGTGGTGGGATGGATCTGCTCCGACAGCAGCCCGAGCGGGCTGGCCCGGGCGCACAGGGAGGCGTACAGCTCCTCGGCCTCCTCGGTACGGCCCTGCCCGACCAGGTTGTCGACCAGCCAGAAGCTGCACAGCACGAAGGCGCCCTCGTCACCGGCCAGGCCGTCGGGGGCCTCGTCGTGCAGATAGCGGTAGAGCAGCCCGCCACCGGCCGACAGGCGTTCGGCGACGGCCGCCGTGGTGGCCACCATCCGCGGGTGGTCGGCCGGCACGACCTTGCGCGTCGGCAGCGCCAGCAGGCTCGCGTCGAGCACACCCCCGCCGTTCAGATGCGCGCTGAGGGTGCGCGCCTCCTCGTCCCAGGACTCCTCCAGGATGATGCGGCGCACCTTCTCCGCCGCCGCCCGCCACTGGTCGATCCGGCCCGGCAGCCCGTGCCGTTCACCGATCCGCACCGCCCGGTCCAGCGCCACCTGGCACATCCCGGCCGAGTAGGTGAACGCCTGCCCGGCGCTGCGCACCTCCCAGATCCCCTGGTCGGGATGGCGCCAGGCACCCTCCGCGGCGTCGGCGAGCCCGGCCAGGCCCGCCCACAGCACCGGCTGGATCTCCCCGCCCGCCAGCAGCCACTGGTCGGCGCAGTCGAGGATCTCGCCGTAGACGTCGTGCTGGCGCTGGTCGGCCGCGCCGTTGCCCCAGCGCACCGGGGCCGAGCCGCGGTAGCCCTCCAGTTCGCCGTCCTCCACCTCGTCGGGCACCGCGTCGCCCTCGATGGTGTACATGATGCGGGGCTGCCTGCTGTGCTCGAACGCGTCGAGCACCCAGCCGAGGAAGGAGTCCGCCTCGCCGTCGAACCCGATGCGGCGCAGCGCGAACACGGCGTAGGCCGCGTCCCGGATCCAGGCGTAGCGGTAGTCCCAGTTGCGGATGCCGCCGATCGGGGCGGGCAGGGAGGAGGTGGGCGCGGCCACCAGCGAGCCGCTGGCCCAGTCGTCGCACATCTTCAGCGTCAGCGCCGCCCGCCTGACCAGGGACGCCTGCGGGCCGGCGTAGTCGCAGTGCCGCATCCAGCGGTGCCAGGCGTCCGCGGTGCTCTTGAGGACGGCGTCGCTGTCGAAGCGGTGGTGGCGGTGGAAGCGCCCCCAGGACAGCACGAGGTCGAGGTGCTCGCCCTGCTGGAGGTCGTGGGTGCTGTGCAGGCCGGTCAGGGCGCGGTTGGCCCGCAGGTGCAGCCGCAGGCCCGGCTGCCGGTGGGGGCGCACCTCCAGCCCGCTGAACAGTGCGTGCGCCTGTCCGCCGCCGCGCGGTTCCAGCCTCACCCCGAGCCGGACGTGACCGGACAGCACCACCGCCGAGCGCACCAGCTCCGCCCGCCCCGCGGGCACGTCCTCGGTGAGATCGGCGCCGGACCGCAGCGCGAGCGCGTCGGTCAGGCGCACCACCCCGGTGGGCGAGCGCAGTTCGGTGACCAGCACGCCGGTGTCGGGCTGGTAGTGCTGCCGGGCCTCCACCAGGTCCTCGGGCGCCACGGTGAAGTGGCCGCCGCGCGCATGGTCCAGCAGACCGCAGAAGAGCGGCTCCGAGTCGAAGCGGGGCAGGCACATCCACGGGATGGAGCCGTCCAGGCCGACCAGGGCCGCCGTGGTGCCGTCCCCGATCAGGCCGAGGTCCTCCAGCGGCAGGTAGCCCCCGCGCGCGCGGACGGGCCGGAAGGGCGGATCGGGATCGTACATGCGGCCTCGCCTCTCTGATGCCGCAGGAGCGCGAGGCCCCGCCGGCACCGAACCGTGCTGCCCGGCGGCGTCACCCCTCGAAGGTCACCAGGACCTTCACGGTGTCCTCCAGCTTCTTGTCCGACACCTCGAACGCCCGCTCCATCCGGTCGAAGGGGAACCGGTGGGTCGTCAGCCGGGTCGGATCGACGCGCCCGTTCTCCAGCACCCGCAGCAGCCGCTCCATCCGCAGCCGCCCGCCGGGGCACAGCCCGGTCGCGATGGTCTTGTCGGCCATGCCGACACCCCATGCGAGGCGCGGGATGTGCACGAAATCGCCCTGTCCGAAGTACCCGATGACGGAGATGGTGCCGCCCGGCTTGGTGACCTTGACCGCGGTCTGGAACGTCACGTCCGCGCCGAGCGCCTCGATGGCGGTGTCCACGCCCTGGCCGTCGGTCAGTTCGAGGATCCGCTCGACCACGTCCTCCTGGGTGAAGTCCACGATCACGTCCGCACCGTAGAACCGGGCGAGTTCCTGCCGGCCGGGCACGGACTCCACCCCGATGACCAGCCCAGCGCCCCGCAGCCTCGCCCCCACCGTGGCCATCAGCCCGACCGGCCCCTGCGCGAGTACGGCCACGGTCCCGCCGATCGGGATGTCACCGTGCTCGGCGCCCATGAAGCCGGTGGACAGCATGTCGGCGCAGTAGACCGCCTGCTCGTCGGAGATGCCCTCGGGGATCTTCGCCAGATTGGCGTCCGCCCAGCCGACGTGGAAGTACTCCGCGAACACCCCGTCCTTGAGGTTGGCGAACTTGAAGCCGCCCAGCGGCCCGCCCGACTGCGAGGGGTAGCCGTTCTGCGAGGCGAGGTCGCCCCAGTCCGGCGTGATGGCCCCGACCAGCACGCGGTCGCCGGGCCGGAAGTCCTTCACCTCGCCGCCCACGGCGTGCACGACGCCGACCGCCTCGTGGCCCAGCGTCAGGTTCTCCCGGGGGCCGATGCCGCCCTGCACGGTGTGCGAATCGGAGGTGCAGATCAGCGCGTTGGTCGTCCGCACGACGGCGTCCAGGGGACCCGGTTCGGGAACCGGCTTGTCCATGAAGCCGACGCTCCCGATCTCCTTCATCACGAATGCCTTCACCGGCTTTTGCCCTCCTGTCGGATCGGCACCGCCGCGTCCCCGGCGGCGGCACGGCCGTCCCCGGGGCCGGCGACGGCTTCGCGCACCGTGATCACCGTCTCACGGGGTCCCGGGAGCCGCGCGGCCGTTGATGCGTTCCGGTGAATGCCGGGCCATGTCGCCCGGGGAATCCGCCGCACTCCGGCGCGGCGCCCGCATCGTGGTGACTCCGCCGTGCGTCGCGCGGGGCGGAGGGCGGAGGATGCATGGCCGGCGGCGCCGCGGAGCGCGTCTTCATCGGATCGTTCACATCGGCCGGTGGGCCGGGCATCGTCGTCGCCCACCGGGACCCGGGCAGCGGGGCGCTGACCGCGACGGGCGCCGTCCGGTCCGTCGCGAACCCGTCGTACCTCGCCGTGCGGGGCACCGTCCTCTACGCGGTCTCCGAGACCGTGGCGGGCGCCGTCGCCGCGTACGCCGTCGACACACCGGTGCCCCGGCCGCTCGGCGAGCCCGTGCGGGTGCACGGCGACGAACCGACCCATCTGTCGCTGACGCAGGGCCACCTGCTGACGGCCAACTACGGCTCGGGCAGCGTCAGCGTGCTGCCGCTGACCGCCGAGGGGATGCCGCTGCCCCCGAGCAGCGTGCTGCGCCACGTCGGCTCCGGCCCGGACCCGGACCGCCAGGCCTCCGCGCACGCCCACCAGGTCGTGCCCGACCCGACGGGCCGCTGGGTGCTCTGCGTCGACCTCGGCACCGACTCGGTCCGGGTGTGCGTACTGGACGAGCACACGGGCGAACTGCGCGCGCACGGCGCGACCGGGCTGCCGCCGGGCACCGGACCCCGGCACCTCGCGTTTCACCCGTCAGGCGAACACGCCTACGTACTGGGCGAGTTGCGGCCGACGGTGACCGTCTGCCGGTGGGACGCCACCGCCGGGGTGCTCCGGCCGGTGGGGGAGACCCCCCTCTTCCCGGACGGTCCGGACGTGCCCGTGCAGCCCTCGGCCCCGGTGGTGTCCCCGGACGGCCGGTACCTGTGGGCGGCGGTGCGCGGCACGGACACCGTGGTCGTCCTCGCCGTCGACGCCTCCGGCGACCGGGTGGAGCCGGTGACGGCCGTACCGTGCGGCGGCCGCTGGCCGCGTGACCTCGTGCTCGACCCGCCCGGCCGCAGGCTGTACGCGGCCAACGAGCGCTCGGGCGAGGTGACGTGGTTCGACCTCGACACCACGACGGGTGTGCCCCGGGCCGCCGGATCGCTGCCCGTGCCCGCCGCCAGCAGTGTCGCCTTCGGATGAGGGCGCTCCGTACGAGGACGAGGGAAGAAGATGGCCGACGGACAGAGCCAGAGAGAACGCATCGTGGTCGGGGTGGACGGCTCGGAGGGGTCGAAGCAGGCCCTGAACTGGGCGGTGCGCCAGGCGGGACTCACCGGCGGCTGGGTGGAGGCGGTGATCGCCTGGGACGTCCCGCAGTTCCACGGCGCGCTCGGCTGGCTGCCGCCGTCCAGCTCCGACGAGGCCGTCATGGAGGGCCGGGCCCGCGACGACGTCACGCGCGCGGTGGAGGAGGCCGTGGCGGCGCACCCCACGGTGCAGGTCAGCACGGTGGTGCGGTACGGCACCCCCGCCGGTGTCCTGCTCGAAGCCGCCCGCGGCGCCGCGCTGCTGGTCGTCGGCAGCCGCGGCCTCGGCGGCTTCAAGGGGCTGCTCCTCGGCTCGGTCGCCCAGCACTGCGTCCAGCACGCGCCCTGCCCGGTGCTCGTCCTCCGGGGTCAGGAGGACTGAGACCCGGCCGCCGTCAGCCCACGCACCCAGGCGGGATCGGGGTTGACGTACGGCCGGCCCGCGACGACCACCGTCGGTACGGTCTCGTCACCGCCGTTGGCCGCCCTGACCACCGCCGCGCCGTCCGGGTCCCGCCAGATGTCGACCCAGTGCAACCGGCGGGCACGGAGGCCGAGCCGCAGCCGCAGGCAGTAGGCGCAGCCCGGCCGCCAGTAGACGACCGCCCGCCCGTCCGAGGCGCTCCGGCGCAGTGCCTCGGACGCACTGACCGAACGCGGGAAGATCAAAGGGGAGTCGGCGACCGCGAGGACGAGGAACGCCAGGGCGAACACCACGGCCTGGCCCTCGCGGCCCGCCAGTGACAGACCGGTCGCGGCGACGGCTCCGCAGAGCACCAGCAACAGCGGCACGGCCCGAGCGCGTCTCATGGTGACGCAGACTACCCGGACCGGCGCGGTGCACGGCGACCGGTGCTGCGAGCGCCGGGACGGGGCGCCGGGTGCCCGCCCGGGCGACGGGCCGCACCCGGTTCGCCCGCCGCTCACCACGGTCGGATCGGGCGGGTCGCGATCCGGCGGCCGTCGGGGGCGAGGAGGTGGCCCATGCGTTTGACGGTGCGGTGGGCGAGGATGCGGTCGGTGATCTCCAGGGACGGCAGGCGCGCGCCGAGCGTGGTCTCGCGGTGCTGGACGGCGCCGATGTCGCGCAGCCAGTAGGTGGCGAGGATGTTGGCGGGGCCGGTGACGGCGGCCACGAGCCGGCATTCGGGCAGGGTGGCGAGCGTGCGGTGGAGCGCGTTGACATCGCGGACCGGGGCCCGGCCGCGGAAGGTCACCGCCACCGGCAGACCGGTCAGCGCCGGGGCCATGTCGCAGCGGAAGGCGACGATGTCGGCCGCGGTGAGCCGGTGCAGCCGCCGCCGGACGGTGGCGGCGCTGGTACCGGTGCGCTGGGCCAGCTCCGCCAGCGGCAGCCGGCCGTCCTCGGCGAGCGCGCGCAGCAGTGCGCGGTCGAGCCCGTCCAGCGGCTGCGCGGCCCCGGCGCCCGGGTCCCCGGCACCGGCCCGGTCCAGCGCGGTGAGCTGAACGGCGTCCAGCGAGCCCAGCCGCCAGCGCGTCCCGTCGGCGTACAGCGATGTCGCGTGCAGGCATTCGACGCCGGTCACGTCGGGCAGCGCGGCCAGCTCCTCGGTGAGGAAGCGGTGCAGGGCGACCGGGTCCGGCGTCAGGACGTCGAGCAGCAGGTCCGCGGTGCCGGGAGCGGTGAGTTCCACGGTGACCGCCTCGGTCAGCTCCGCCACCCGCGCCGCGAGCCGTTCCCGGGCGGCCGGCGCACAGCGCAGCAGCACGAACGCGGTGCAGCGGGTCCGCGCGAAGGTCCGGCCGGGCACCGCGGACAGCCACGCCAGCCCCCGCCGGGTCAGCCGCTCCCAGCGACGGGCCAGCGTCACCGCCGTGGCCCCGAGCAGCGGCGCCAGATCGGACCAGGCGGCGCGCGGGCGGATCTGCAACGCGTGCACGAGAGCGAGGTCCAGCTCGCTGATCATGTCCGAATCCGTCACCCCGGCCGTCCTCCGCGTCTGTTTCCTGCCAAGTTCACCACCGGTTCGGATGGTTGCCGCACTGTAGCCACCACCTCGGGTTCCAGCCAAGGAAGAGGGCGTGACCGTGACCGGAGCAATGCGCCGCGGCCGGGGGCTGCTGGCCTGCATGGCGGTGATCGTGGTGTGCAGCGGGGTGGTGCAGGGCTATCTGACGCCGCTGCTGCCCGTGGTCGGGCGGCGGGTCGGCATCTCGGGCGTCGGCCAGAACGATCTGTATCTGCTGTCCCAGCTGGCGTTCGCCGCGCTGACACCGCTGCTGTCACGATGGGGCGACATCCACGGCCACCGCAGGCTGCTGCGGATCGCCGTCGCCATGGTCGCGGGCGGCTCACTGCTCATCGCCGCGGCCCCGGCGACCGCGACCCTCGCGGTCGGCATGGTGTTGCAGGGCGCCGTCGTGGGCTTCTTCCCGCTGCTGGCCGGAATCCTGCGCTCGCGCGCCCCGGAACACGGCCGTACGGGCATGTCGGTCCTGGTCGGCGCGCTGCTCCTGGCGATCGGCGTGGGCGGTCTGGTCGCCGGGTCGCTGAGCGAGGAGCACGCCTTCGCGGGGCTGTGGACCGCCGTGCCGTTCGCCCTGCTCGCCCTCGCCGCGGCCGTCGCGCTGCCGGACAGCGCGGCACCCCGCGCGGGCCGCTTCAACACCCCGGCCGCGGTGCTGCTGACCGTGGGGCTCGGCGCGCTGGTGCTCGTCCTGGCCCAGGGCGGCACCTGGGGCTGGGCCTCCGCGCGGTCCATCGCGGCGCTGGCCGTGGCGGCGGTGTCGCTGACGGCCTGGATCGGCGTCGAACGGCGCTCCGCCCACCCCCTGGTGGACGTCGGACTGCTGCGCAACCCCCGGCTCGCCGTCGTCAGCGCGCACACCTTCTGCGCCGCGTTCGGCACGATCGGCTTCCTCGGCGCGAACGCCGTGTTCCTGGGCGCGGACCCGGACGGCGACGGCTACGGCCTGGGGCTGGGCTCCCAGGCGATCGCGCTGGTCTCGCTCGCGATGGTCGTCGCCGGCTGCGCGGGTTCCGCCGCCACACCGCGGCTGGCCCGGCTGGCCGGCGACCGTACGGCCCTCGCGGCGGGCGGCTGCGTCGGCGCGGCCGGCTTCCTGCTGCTGGTGTTCCTGCACCGCACGCTGCCCGAATACCTCCTCGGCGCCCTGGTGGTGGGGGCCGCCACGGGCATGTTCGAGGCCGCCACCCGGACGCTGTCCGCGGAGGTCGTCGAGGAGGCCGAGACCGCCCTGTCCGTCGGCCTGAACGAGCTGGCCCTCTCCCTCGGCGCGGCCATCGGCGCCGCCGTGATCGGCGCGCTCTTCGCCGCCCACCCGGCCATCGGCCGGGGCGTCGGCCCGGCAGGCTACCTGTGGTCCTGGTCGGTGTGCGCCACCGTCGCGCTGGCCGGCGCCGCGGTCGGCCTGCTCCTGCGGGAGACGGCCGCACCGGGCCGGGCGCAGGCGTTCGGACCGGCGGCGAGCGGGGAGGCGGCATGAGCGACCGTACGACGGACACGGCGGACGGCGGGACCGGGAGCCGGGGGGAGGCGCACCGCGAACGAGCGATGACCGAGGCCGCGGACACCGTGCGCCGCGCCCGGGACACCCTCGTCGGGCTGAGCCACAGCCTGCACGCGGAGCCCGAGACCGCGATGCGGGAGTACAAGTCGGCCGCGAAGGTCGCGGCGGTGCTCGACAGCGCCGGGTTCTCGGTGACCCCGGGGGCCGGCGGCCTGCCCACCGCACTGATCGGCACCTACGGCACCGGAGACCTGGTGGTGGCCCTGTGCGCCGAGTACGACGCGCTGCCGGGGATCGGCCACGCCTGCGGGCACAACGTCAACGGAGCCGCGGCGGTCGGCGCGGCACTGGCCCTCGCGGCGGTGGCGGACTCCGTCGGCATCACCGTCAGACTCGTGGGCACCCCGGCGGAAGAGGACATCGGCGGGAAGGCGCTGCTGCTGGAGGCGGGCGTGTTCGACGACGTGGCGGCGGCCATGATGGTGCACGCCGCGCCGGAGGACTCCGTCGGCGCGTCCTCGCTGGCCGTCGGCGCCTGGGACGTGACCTTCCGCGGCCGGCCCGCCCATGCCGCGCTCGCTCCGTGGGAGGGCGTCAACGCCCTCGACGCGATGACGCTAGCCCACACCGCGGTGGGCCTGCTGCGCCAGCAGCTCCCGCCCGGCACCCTGGTCCACGACATCGTGCTGGAGGCCGGTCACGCGGTCAACGTCATCCCCGAACTGGCGCGAGGCCGCTACGAGTTGCGGGCCCGCACCACCGAAGACCTCGGCCGGGCCCGGGAACGGGTGCGGGCCTGCCTCGAAGCGGGTGCCCTCGCCACCGGGGCGGAACTCGAACTCACCGCCCACGGACGCGACTTCGCCGATCTGCGGCAGGACCCCTTCCTCACCGCCGCCTATGTGCGGGCCGCCCGCGCCCTGGGCCGCGAACCGGTTCCCCGGCACGGCGAGGTCATGGCCTCCACCGACATGGGCAACGTCTCGCACGCCGTGCCGTCCCTGCACCCGACCATCGGCTACGACACCGGGGGAGCCCTTCAGCACACCGAGCCGTTCGCCCGTCACGGCACCGGCCCCGGCGCGGACCAGGCCGTCGTGGACGGCGCGACCGCCCTGGCCCGGGTGGGCGTCGAGCTGGCCACGGACCCCGCCGTCCGGCAACGGTTCCTGGACCTGGTCGGCGAGCGGACGGCGGGCGGCGCGCCCGGCGACCGGGGCTGACCGGTGCCGTTCCGCGGGCCGCTCGGCCGCTCCGACCGACCGCACCCGGGGCCCGCGTCCCGCCCGGCCCCGGGACCGCCACCCCCTGCCCTGCCCCTCCTGCGCCTGCTCGTCCTCTCCTGTCCTGCCAGGGACATCCGGCCAACCGCGCCCGCCTCGCCCGTCCCGGCGCCTCACCCGCCCTGGAGCCGCCGCAGGGCCTCCTCGGCGGCCCGGTCGTCGGGCAGATAGGCCAGGAAGTGATGGCCGGGCTCCTCGACGGCGGCCAACTTCACGTACCGCAGCCGGAGTTCGCCCGCCGTCGGGTGCCGGAAGCGGCGCACCGAGGGATGGAAGGCGGCGGTCTCCCGGTGCTCGTACCAGCGGGCCGCGTCGGCGTCGTACCGCAGTTCCTCGACGAGTTCGGCGAACCGCGCGTCCCGCGGCCGGCGGGCGGCCCGGGAGCGGAACTGGCCGAGCAGCGCCCGGGCGTCCTGCTCCCAGTCGACGAGCAGGGTCCGGGCCGGCGGCCAACGGAACACCAGCCACAGGAGGTTGCGCTGTTTGGGGTGCAGCCGCGCGGGATCGGTCAGCAGTGCCGCGTACCCCGCGTTCCAGGCCAGCAGGTCCCAGTGCGGGTCGAGCACCACGGCCGGGTGGGGCGTCATGGCCCGCACCAGGCTCAGCAGATTGGGCGACACCCAGGTGGGGGCGTCGGACGGCGGGTCGTCCGCCACGAAGGACAGCACGTGCGCCGTCTCCGCTCCGTCCAGCCGCAGCGCCCGCGCCACCGCCCGCAGCACCTGTTCCGAGGTCCGCACCCGCCCCTGCTCCAGCCACGTGTACCAGGAGACGCTGATCCCGGCGAGTTCGGCCACCTCGGCCCGGCGCAGCCCCGGCGTGCGGCGCCCCGGGCCGTCCGGCAGACCCACGTCCCCCGGCGTCAGCCGCTCCCGGCGGGACCGCAGGAAGGCACCCAGCTCCCGGCGGGGGAGTTCCCGTACCCCGGTCGCCGAAGCCCCGGCCGTGGCGGCTCCCGGCCTGCCGCGCGTCATCGTTGCCCCTCCTCGCCGCAGCGGGCGCCCGCCCGGTGCCGGCCCCCTCGTCCGATGCTGCCGCGACCAGGGTTCGGGTCGCACCGGCAGGCTGTGAGCGATCGTAATAGGCAGCGAACTCCGCCCCCACGGCCCCGGTGCTGGACTGGTGCCGGACCGCGACCGCCGCGGTCCGCGTCCTCGTCCGACCTCCAGGAAGGAGCGCCGCGTGGTCAGCACCACCGCGCCGCGACCGGTGGCCGCCCTGTCCCCGTCCGCCCTGCGACTGCTGCGCACCGCCGGTTTCGTCAGCAACTTCGACCGCTTCTGCATCGCCCCCATGCTGGTCCTGATCGGCCCCGACCTCGGGGTACCGCTCGCCACCGTGGTGCTGGCCGCGAGCGGCTACTACCTGGCCTATGGGCTGACGCAGCCGGTGTGGGGCGCCGCCAGCGACCGGTGGGGCCGGGTGCGGGTGATGCGGGTGTCGCTGGCCGGGGCGGCGCCGGCCGCGCTGGTCTCGGCCCTCGCCCCCGACGCGCCCGTGCTGATCGGGGCCCGCGTGCTCACCGGCGCGTGCTTCGCCGCCGCCATACCCGCCTCGCTGACCTACGTCGGCGACACCGTGCCCGCCGCGGTACGGCAGCGCCCGCTCAGCGAACTGATGACCGCGTTCGCCCTGGGCACCGCCCTGGCCACCGCCGTCGCCGGGGCGCTGGCCCACTACCTCACCTGGCGGCCGGTGTTCGCCCTGCCCGGTGTCCTCGCCGGCTTCCTCGCCGTGGGCCTGCGCCGCCTGCCCGAACCCGCGCGGCCCCGCCCCGGGGCGCTGCTCGCGCCCTTCGGTACGGTCCTGCGCTCGCGCTGGCAGTGGTACGTCATGGCGGTGGCCCTGCTGGAAGGAGCGGTGCTGCTCGGCTTCCTGACCTATCTCGCCCCGGCCCTCGAAGCGCACGGGGTGCCCGTCGCCCTCGCCGGCGCGGTGGCGGCCCTGTACGGGGCGGGGGCCATGGCGGCGTCCCAGGCGGTGAGACGGCTCGTGGGCCGGTGGTCCCCGGCGGCCCTGATCGCGGCCGGCGGCGCCCAGACGGCCGTGGCCTACCTGCTCGCCGGGTACCGGCAGTCCACCGGTCCGCTCGTCGTGGCCGCGCTGCTCCTCGGCGGCGGCTGGTCCTTCCTGCACTCCACGGTCCAGTCGTGGGCGACCACCCTGTGCCCGGCGGCCCGGGCGACCGGCGTGGCCCTGTTCGGCGTGGCCCTGTACGGAGGCGGCGCCCTGGCCGGCGGGCTGGCCGCCGCCACCGCGCAGGCGGGCGCGTACCGGCCGCTGTTCTGGCTGGCCGCGCTGCTCAGCGTGCCGCTGACGGTGGCCGCGGCCGCGGGACGGGCGCGGTACCGGTGAGCGCCGCGACTGCTTGCCTCACTCCAGGGGGAGGTCGGGTTCCTCGGCCGTGCGCGGACCGAAGTAGCGCCGGTCGGCCTCCTCGATGGGGACGTCGTTGATCGAGGCCTCGCGGCGGCGCATCAGGCCGTTGTCGGCGAACTCCCACAGCTCGTTGCCGTAGGAACGGAACCACTGGCCTTCCGCGTTGTGCCATTCGTACTGGAAGCGGACGGCGATGCGGTTGCCGTCATGGCTCCACAGGCTCTTGCGCAGCACGTAGTCGAGCTCGTGCTCCCACTTGTCGGTGAGGAAGCGGACGATCTCGTCGTGCCCGGTGAGGAAGAGGTCCCGGTTCCGCCAGACCGAGTCCTCGGTGTAGGCGAGGGCGACCCGCTGCGGGTCACGGGTGTTCCAGACGTCCTCGGCGGCCCGCACCTTGGCCTGGGCGCCTGCGAGGTCGAACGGGGGCAGGGGCGGACGTACTTCGGTCATGGCGGGCTGTCCTTCGCGGTCTGCTCGGTCGATCGGCCTCGGCACGGCGCGGGACGCCCGGGGCGGACGCGGCGCCGGAGGGGTGGACATGCCAGCAAGGTACTTGATCTCGGCCGTGTTCCCTTCGTCCCGGACGACATCTCGCCCGCGGCCACCGCCCGATCCGCCGTGGACGCCCGCGCGCACCCGGAGACCTCAATTCCCGGACGGCCTGCCGCCGAGGACGTCGAGCAGCCGGTCCGCGGGCAGCGCCGGCAGGGTGCGGCCGGCGAAACCCGTGGTCGTCGTCGCGGCGAGCAGGGAGTTGAGCACGGCTTCCTCGACGGCGTCCAGGACGGCCTCGAACAGCGGACCCAGGGCGGCGTCCGCCGGCGGGGCACCGGCCGCCGGGCGGGTGCCGAAGGCGAGGGCGTAGTCGCCGCTGCCGTGGCCGTAGGCGGCGCCCGTGCGGGCCAGCGCGAACACGGCCCGCCGTGCGACGCGGGTGAGCTGCCGGGCGTCCAGCGGGGCGTCCGTGGCCACCACGATCATGCAGGAGCCGTGCTCCGCGGCCGGGCCCGTGTCACCGGTCAGACCGAGCGACCGCGGGGTGACGGTGCGGCCGAGCACCCGCAGGGTGCCGCCGAAGTTCGCCTGCACCAGCACCCCGGCCGTGTACCGGCGGCCCGCCAGCTCCGGTGTGCGCGAGGCGGTGCCGATGCCCGCCTTGAAGCCCAGGGCGCCCGTGCCGGTGCCCGCGCCGACACAGCCCTCGGCCACCGGCCCGCCGGTCGCCTGGTCGAGGGCGGCCCGCACATGCTCCTCGCGCACCGGCCGGGAGCGGATGTCGGACAGGAAGCCGTCGTTGCACTCGCCCACGACCGGATTGAGACTGCGCACCTCGGCGCAGTCCGGCCGTTCCAGCATCCACCCGACGACGGCGTCGGCGACCCGGAACGCCGACAGGGTGGAGGTCAGCAGCACCGGGGTCTCCAACGTGCCCAGCTCGGACAGCTGGGTGGTGCCGATCAGCTTGCCGTAGCCGTTGCCGGTGAACACCCCGGCGGGCAGCGGATCACGGGGGCCGACCGTATCGGGCACGACGGCGGTCACCCCGCTGTGCACATCGGGGTGCCGGCGGACGGTGGCGTGCCCGACCCGCACCCCCGGCACATCGGTGATCGCGTCGAGCGGGCCGGGAGCGAACTCCCCGACGAGGATGCCGAGATCGCGGGCCCGGGGCCGGGCGGCCCGCGCTGACCCGAGGTGAGCCGTGGGTTCCATACGGCCGCACGCTACCGGCGGGACACCGATCGCCGCGTACGTCCGCGAGCCGGCCGCCGCCGACCCGGGCGCCCGGGGGACCGTGCCGATCCCGGAGACCCCGCCGGGAACGACGGCGGCAGCGACTGCCGGAGAACCAGTGGGGCGTGGTGATGGCCCGCGCCGGGCCGGACACGAACGCGGCGATCTGCCGTCTCAGGTGACCCCGGGCCCCGCACCGCGGGGATGATGAGGCATGCGCCCGGATGACTGGCACCTCACCGAAGACGCCGACGACTTCCTCGCCCGAGCCGGGGTCTTCCTGCGTTCGCGCCCCGCCCTGCACACCATGGCACTGACAGTGCTCGAAAGGCTGCGCACCCACGGAACGCGTGAACTCGGCCCCGGATCACCCCTCTTCGGCCTCCTGGAGTCGGACGGCCGGACCGACGCAGCGTTCTTCCACCTGCCCTCACGCGGTCTCAACCCCACCCCCCTCGCCCCCGGCCAGGCCGACGCCCTCGCCGCCCGCCTGGCCGCCGTCGGGCACACCCACCCCTACGTCACCGCGGACCACGAGACCGCCACCGCCTACGCCGAGGCATGGCACCGGCACACCGGCGCGACCCCTGCCCCGCGCATCCGGATCCGCCTGTACCGCCTGGGCACCCTGACCCCGCCGAACCCCCTCCCGGGGGGCCGGCCCCGGCCGTCCTCCGCCTACCACCAGGACCGGCTTCTCCAGTGGGTCCGCGACTTCGCCGCATCCGTCGGGGAAACCCCGACCACCGCCGACTCCTGGCCCACCTCCCGCTTCGCCGACAAACACTTCACCTTCTGGGAGGCCCCGGACGGCACCCCCGTCTCCCTCGCCGGCTCCACCGCACTGATCGGCGGCATGGTCCGGGTGGACCCCGTGTACACCCCGCCCCGCCTCCGGGGCCGCGGCTACGCGAGCGCCGTGACGGCCGAGGTCACCCGAGCCGCCCTGGCCGCGGGCGCGACCGACGTCGTCCTCTTCGCCGACCCCGAGAACCCCACCAGCAACGCCCTTTACCAGCGGCTGGGCTACGAGCGGCTGACGGACTGGGCCGTGTACGACTTCTCGTAGAAGGGGCACGCGGTCCGGCTCCGCCCGAGAGGGCCGGGCTCGGCGCGACGAGGCGTCAGTATCCCGTCAAGTCCGCACCGGTCCTCGTCAGTGTCCCGTCAGGGCCGGTTCCCCGGCCGGGGCGGCGGCATACCGTCGACACAGAGCCCCGGTCCGCTTCCTCCGGGCGTCCGGGGCTTCCTTCCCCTTCGCACACGCTGCCCTTCCGGGAGGCACCCCATGACGGAACTCCGGCACGGCGACGAACACGGCGACGAGCCCGAGCCCCCTGATCGGCCCCCGGCCGGACTCCTGTACGTCCCGGTCCGGCCGGGCACCTTCGGATGCGCGACCCGCCTCTTGCGCACACCGCTCGGCGAACGCACCGCCGTCGCCTTCACCTCCGCCGGCCGGCTGACCGCCGCCCTGGGCCCCGACCAGGCGTGGATCCGGCTGGCGGAACCCGCCCTGCGCACGCTGACCGCGCCACTCGGCGTCACCACCTTGACGGTGGACCCACAGCTCACCGCTTCCTCCCCGGCCCAGGCGCCGGTGCCCCGCTCCCGCAGCCGCACCAGCGGCCCGCGAGCCGTCGGCGCGGTCCACGCGACCACCGCGACGGCACTCGTCTGCGTACCGACGAAGTGGATCCGCTGAGAGGGACCCGCACGATGACCACCATCCACGAACCCGCCGTCGCGCACGCCATGGGGGACCTGTCCCTCTGGCCCGCCTCCACCACGCACGCCGGCCACGGTGACCTGGCCGTGGGCGGCGTCCCGCTCACCGAGATCGCCGAGCGCTTCGGCACTCCCGTCTACGTCATGGACGAGGCCGAGGTCCGTGACCGCTGCCGCACCTACCGGGCCGCCTTCCCCGACGCCGAAATCCTCTACGCGGCCAAGGCGTTCCTCTGCCGCGCCATGGCCCGCTGGGCTGACGAGGAGGGCCTCGGCCTGGACGTCTGCTCCACCGGTGAACTCCAACTCGCCGTTACCACCGGCTTCCCGCCCGAACGGATCGTGCTGCACGGCAACGCCAAGACGCCCCGCGACCTGGAGACCGCCCTGCGCCTGGGCGTCGGCCGCATCGTCATCGACAGCCCCTCCGAGATCGCCCGGCTGGCCGCCGCGGTCGGACCCGGCGGCCGTCAGAAGGTGATGGTCCGCGTCGTCCCCGGCATCGACGCGGGCGGCCACGCCAAGATCCGCACCGGCACCGAGGACCAGAAGTTCGGCCTCTCCATCCGCGACGGCTACGCCCAGCACGCCATCGCCCGCATCCTCGACCAGCCCCGGCTGGAACTGACCGGCCTGCACTGCCACTTGGGCTCCCAGATCACCAGCGTCAAGCCCTATCTGGTCGCCGTGCGCCGGATGACCGGACTGATGGCCCGCCTGCACCGGCAGCACGGGCTGGTGCTGCGCGAACTCGACCTGGGCGGCGGACACGGCGTCGCCTACCGCCCCGGCGAGCAGGCGCTGGACCCGACCTCGCTGGCCCACCGGGTGAGTGCCGAACTGACCGGCGCCTGCGCGGCGGCGGGGCTGCCCGTGCCGCGCCTGATCATCGAACCGGGCCGGGCCATCGCCGGCCCGGCCGGAGTCTCCCTCTACCGCGTGCTGTCCGTGAAGCACACCGGCGAGACGGTGTTCGTGGCGGTGGACGGCGGCATGAGCGACAACCCGCGCCCGGCCCTGTACGGCGCCGGCTACACCCCACGCCTGATCGGCCGCCCCGCCACGCCCGAACGGGCCCAGGCGACGGTGGTCGGCCGGCACTGCGAAGCGGGCGACGTCATCGCCGAGGCCGTGTCCCTCCCCACGGACATCCGCCCCGGCGACCTGCTCGCCGTCCCCGTCACCGGCGCCTACCACTTCTCCATGGCCTCCACCTACAACCTGATCGGCCGGCCACCCGTCGTCGCCGTACACAACGCCCACGCCCGCCTGCTCGTCCGCCGGGAGACCCTGGAGGACATCCGCCGCAGGGACGTGGGCCTCTGATCCGACACCGGTGACCGGGTGCCGGACACGGGCCTGCGGCCCGGCCCGGTCACCCGGGGACGGGGCGGGCGCCGGTCGCCGCCAGGGACAGGTCCCAGAGCCGGGCGGCCGCGTCGGGCTCGACCGCGTACGCGCGCACTCCGCCGTCGTCCATCGGGCGGTCGGCGGCGGAGACGACCGCGATGTCGCAGTCCTCCAGGTAGAGCCCGCCCCGGCCGTCGAGGAGGGAGGACGTGGCCGCCCACAGACCGGTCGCGGCGCCCTGGGAAGGCGTCTTGAAACCGGCGCCGATCACCTTGCCGTCCGCGTCCACCCAGCCGCGGTCCATCTGTTCCCGGAGCGTCATCTCCCGCTGGAGGCCGGTGATGATCTTCCCCGGGTGGAGTGCGAACGCCCGTACGCCGTCCGCCCGTCCCAGCGCGTCGAGATGGACGGCGAACAGGGAGTTCGCGGTCTTGGCCTGGCCGTACGCCAGCCACTTGTCGTAGCCGGTGCGGAAGTGCGGGTCGTGCCAGCGGATGCCGGTCAGGGTGTGCCCCGCCGAGCTGTTGACGACGACACGCGCACCGTCGGCGGCGGCCAGAAGGGGGTGGAGCTCGCAGACGAGGAGGAAGTGGCCGAGGTGGTTGACCGCCAACTGGCCCTCCCACCCGGGCCCGACGCGGCGCTCCGGGGTCGCCATCACACCGGCGATGGCCATCAGCACGTCGAGCCGGTCCAGCAAGTCGCTGATCCGCTCGGCTGCCGCCCGCACGCTGCCCGGGTCCGCCAGGTCCATGGCGACGACCTCGGCACCCGCCACGTCCGCGAGCGCCGACCGGGCGAGGTCGGGCCGCCGTGCCGGTACGACGACCCGGGCCCCGGCCGCCGCCAGACTCCGGGTGGTCTCCAGCCCGAGCCCCGAGTAGCCCCCGGTCACCACGGCGGTGGTGCCCGCGAGATCGAGGCCGGCCATGACGTCTTCGGCGGTGCTGAGGGCGGAGAAGGGCGAGCCGGTCGGCCGCTGTTCGGTGGTGGTCATGCGGCCGACGCTACGATCTCGAGCGAGGTCTAGATCAAGTCGTACGGGGGCGGGACATGGCGACCGAGGAGTGGCTGAGCATCGGCGAGGTGGCCGAGCGCACCGGGCTCAGTGTCCACGCACTGCGCTTCTACGAGCGCGAGGGCCTGCTCGTCGGACCGGTCCGGCGCACCGCGGGCGGACGGCGGCGCTACACCGGTCTCGACGTCGACTGGCTGCTGATCTGCGTCAGGCTCCGCGAGTCCGGCATGCCGCTGGCCGACCTCGGACGCTTCGCCGAGCTGGTGCGCCAGGGCCCGGGCAACGAGGCCGAACGCCTGCGCCTCCTCGACGCCCACCGGCAGCGCGTCGACGCCCGGATCGAGGCGCTGGAGGAGTGCCGCTCCATCATCGCCTGGAAGTCCGGCGTCTACGCCGAGCACCTCGCGCGGGGCGAGGCGGGCGGCCTCTGGGATCCGACGGCCCGGGCCATGACGACCGTCGACGGCCCGGGTGACAGGGCGGGCGACGAGCATGAGTGACACGGAGTACGAGTTCCGCACGGCCCGGCCCGAGGACGCCGCGGCCGTCGAGGCGCTCGACGGCTCCTTCACCACCCGCACCGTCTTCCATGTGGCCGTCACGGAGAACGGGTTCGCCCTCCGTGAGGTCCCGGTGGACCCGCCCCTGCGCAAGGTCTTCCCGGCCGAGGAGACAGGAGCCGCCGACGCCCCCGGGGCCGAGGAGGACACGGACAGCCGTACCTTCGTCGCCGTCGCCACGGACGGCAACCTGGCGGGCTTCGCCACCGTCGGCTACGCCGCCTGGAACCGGCGGCTGGGATTCACCTTCTGCGGGCTGGACACGGCGCTCTACGACGGTACCCCCTCGGCGGGCGAACAGGCCCTCTACATGAGCATGCCCTGCCGCTGAGCGGTCGGCGCGAGCGGACCGCGACCGGGCCCGGCGAACGTGTTCGTTACGATCGCGGTGTGACAGCGAGAAGAGAGCCGCTCAGCCGCCGCGAGCGCCCGGCGAAGCCCGCCCTGTCCCGGCAGTGGATCGTGGACACCGCCGTGCGGATCATGCGTGCCGAGGGGCTGGAGAAGGTGACCATGCGCCGCCTCGCACAAGAACTGGACACCGGGCCGGCCTCGCTGTACGTCTACGTCGCCAACACCGCCGAACTGCACGCGGCCGTGCTGGACGCGCTGCTGGGGGAGGTCGAGCTGGCCGGCGCCGCGGCCGGGGACGGTTGGCGCGACCAGCTCCTGGCGGTGCTGACGTCCTACACGCTCGTCCTGTTCGAGCACCCTCAGCTCGCCCGGTCGGCCCTCGTCGCCCGTCCCAGCGGCGAGAACTACCTGCGCCTGGTGGAGCGGATCGTCGACCTGCTCGCCCGCAGCGGCGCTTCCCGCGAGCAGGTCGCCTGGGGCGTCGACAAACTGCTCCAGGACGCCACGGCCACCGCCGCCGAGCAGTCGACGCGGGAGCACGACCCCGCGGCCGAGGACGACTGGAACGCCCTGACCCGCGCACTGCACGCCACGAGCCGGACCACTCATCCGGCGATCGCGGCGCACATGCCCGTTCTGCTCGGCGGTTCCGTGGCGGACCGCATGCGCTGGGGCTTCGACGTCCTCGTCAACGGCATCCTGCACACTCCCGTCCCCGGCACGGACTGACCGCGCCCACTTCCGTCTCCTGCAGCCCTGAGGGCGGGGTCGTCCGTCTTCCGCCTCCGCTCTTGCCCCACGCATCTCCGTCCCGAACTTGTTCGTAACGAACGCGTTCGTTATGTTGAGGGCGTTCGGTCGGCGAGTTCACGGGGGCGGAGCCTCCCGTGGGCTCCGCCATGGCTGCCGCGCACACCACTCCGGGAGGCCCCTGATGACCACCAGCCACTTCCCCGTCGCGATCATCGGCGGGGGACTCGGCGGCCTGACGGCCGCGCGGCTCCTCCACGTCCACGGAATCGACGCCACGATCTTCGAGGCGGAGGCCTCCGCGGGCGTCCGCACCCAGGGCGGCATGCTCGACATCCACGAGGAGGACGGGCAGAAGGCGCTGCGGGCGGCCGGCCTCCACGACGAATTCCGCGAGATCATCCACGAGGGCGGACAGGCCATGCGCCTGGTCGGCCCCGACGGCACCGTGCACCTGCGCGAGGTGGACGACGCCGACCGGGGCCGCCCGGAGGTGGACCGCGGTGACCTGCGCGACCTGCTGCTGAACTCCCTTCCGGACGGAACGATCCGCTGGAACAGCAAGGTGTCCGCAGCCCGGCCGCTGGGCGGCGGACGCCACGAGGTGGCCTTCGCCGACGGTTCCGTCATCACCACCGATCTGCTGATCGGGGCCGACGGCGCCTGGTCGCGGATCCGGCCGCTGGTCTCGGCCGCCCGGCCCGCCTACACCGGCATCTCCTTCGTGGAGACCGATCTGCTGGACGCGGACGCCCGCCACCCGCGCAGCGCGGCCGTCGTCGGCGGCGGGTTCTTCATCTGCCTCGGCGACCGGCGCGGCTTCCTCGCGCACCGGGAGACCGACGGCAGCCTCCACGTCTACACCGCGCTCAAGGTCGACGAGGACTGGCTCGACACGATCGACTTCGGCGACCCCGCGGCCGCCAAGGCGGCGGTCCTCGCCCACTTCGAGGGCTGGGACGAGGGCTTGCGCGGCCTCGTCGCCGACGCCGACGGCACGCTCACGCCCCGCCGCATCCACGCCCTGCCTGTCGGGCACCGCTGGGACCGTGTCCCGGGGGTCACCCTGCTGGGCGACGCCGCGCACCTGATGTCCCCCTTCGCCGGCGAGGGCGCCAACCTGGCGATGCTCGACGGCGCGGAACTCGGTCAGGCGATCGCCGCACACCCCGGCGACGTCGAGGCCGCCCTCGCGGTGTACGAGGAGGCCCTCTTCCCGCGCAGCGAGGCGTCCGCCGCAGGCTCCGCGGCCAGCCTGGACACCATGTTCGGCGAGGACGGCCTGGAAAAGACGGCCGCCTTCTTCGCCGGCGCACAGGGCCGGGAACAGTCTGGTACCGCCCCGGCTTGAACTAGATGTTCAAAACTGACTGTTGACAACATGTCACGCCTCCCCGCATCCTCGTGCCATGTCGTCACCTTCCGACCAGCACACCGACCCCTTCGCGCCGCCGCGGCCCGAGCAGGCGCGCGCGGCCCGCGTCCACGCGTCGCTGCTGCGCATCGCCGAGCGGCACGCGGCCACCGAGGCGCAACGCCACCGCCAGATCCACCCGGTAATCCTCGGGCCGCACGAGGCCGTCAGGCTCGTGTCGTTCCTGCTGAGCGGGGCCGCGCACCCCGAAGACGGCGAACCGGAGGTGGACCAGGCCGACATCACCGCCGCGCTGAGCCTCGTCCCGCTGGTCCGGGCGGAAATGGACGAACTGGAGACCTCGCTCCTCCGGATGGCGCGCGGACGCGGCATGACCTGGCAGGAGATCGCCTTCGGCCTCGGCCTGGGCACCCCGCAGGCGGCCAGACAGCGCTACGAACGTCTGGCGAGCCGCGCCGTGGCCGACGAGGAGGCCACGGAGTAGGGGCGAAGCGGGTGGCCGGGACTCAGGGGAGGATGGAATCGATGTAACCACCGTCGACGCGGAGGGCGCCGCCCGTGGTGGCGGAGGCGAGCGGCGAGGCGAGGTAGACGACCATGTTGGCGATCTCCTCGGGCTCGATGAGGCGTTGCAGCAGCGACTGGGGGCGGTACTTGACCATGAACTCGCGCTGCGCCTCCTCCCAGGGCGGTTCGTCGCCGACGAGTTCGCGGACGAACTCCTCCACGCCGCCCGTGCGGGTCGGTCCGGCGATGACGGAGTTGACGGTGACTCCGGTGCCCGCGGCGTCCTTGGCGAAGCCGCGGCCCACGGCGAGCAGCGAGGTCTTCGTCATGCCGTAATGGATCATCTCGGCGGGGATGACCACCGCCGAGTCGCTGGCGAGGTTGAGGACCCGGCCCCAGCCCCGCTCCTTCATACCGGGCAGACAGGCGCGGATGAGCCGTACGGCGGACAGGACGTTGACCTCGAAGTAGCGCCGCCACTCGGCGTCGTCGATCTCCAGTGGAGCCGCGGAACCGAAGACGCCGAGATTGTTGACGAGGATGTCGACCGCGGGCACGGCCTCCAGCACGGCGGCCGTGCCCTGCTCCGTCGCGAGGTCCCCCGCGGCCCCGGTGACATGCTCGCTGCCGGAGGCGGCCCGCACGTCACGGACCGCGTCCGCGACGCGGTCCTCGCCGCGACCGTTGACGACGACATGCGCACCCGCGCGCGCGAGTCCGACGGCGATGGCGTGCCCGATGCCCTGCGTGGAGCCGGTGACCAGCGCGGTACGGCCGGAGAGATCGATCTGCATCTGCGTCCCTCGTCGAGGTGGTGGGTGCTGCGGCCGTGGCCGGAAACGGGGCTCACCATCCCTGCCCGCCGACCGGCAGCCCGCACACCCGCACCGCCCCGCGATTACGCCATCCGCCGCGCCGGTTCCCACGATCGCCCCGGACCTCCAGGGGTGCGAGGAACCCGTGCGGCGCGAGACCCGGCCGGTGCCGCTACTTCAGGTCGACGGCGTTGACGGACAGGCCGTTGTCGACGGCGTAGTACGGCCGGACGCGGGCCCGTCCGCGCGGCGTGTCCTCGAACACGGTCACGGGGTACACGTACACGTTCTTGCGCTCCCGCACATCGCCGAACCAGCCGGCGACGCGCACCGGTTCGGCGCGGCCCGAGACACGCACCGACAGGTCCCACAGGTCCTGCTGCTCGCGGTGGAGCCGTGCGACGGTCGCACACGTCACGGTGGCGTGCAGCAGCCCGTCCTCGTCACGGTGCCAGGTCGGCTCCAGGACGGGGAGGTCGGTGTCGCCGCGGTGCCGCAGTTCGAACCCCTCGATGTCGGCGTCGGTGCCGAACAGCCGTACCGCCACGCGGATCTCGCCGTTGTCGATGTCGATGTCCTGGGCCTCCGCGTGCACCTCGGCCTCGCGGGCGGTCAGCGCCACGAAACCGTCCACCGTCGTGTAGGGGAGCCAGGACCGCACCGGGGACAGCCGCGGGTCGGGCTGGAAACCGACCAGGCCGCGCAGGTCGAGCAGGTCGCTGCGCAGGCGCTTGCGCGGGCCGTGCGCCGGATCGATCCACAGGTCCCAGACCGCGTTCCCCAATGCCAGGGTGGGCTCGATGGCGGCGCTGACGCCTCCCCGGTCGTCGGGGACCAGCGGCACCCGCAGGGTCGTACGGTTCTCGCCACCGCGCCTGATCAGCAGCAGCTCCCCCTGGTCGACCGGGGCGGTCGCGGCCGGTACGACGCGCAGCGACCCGTCCGAGGCGGCGTGCACGCTGCCGCTCATCCTCGGTGCAGCCTTGGGGGCGGCCGTCCGGGCCGCGTCCGCCTGCTTGGCGCGGGGGCGCAGCAGACGGCTCCAGCGGGAGGGGCGGGCCGGCGCCGCGGTGGAGTCGTGGGCGCCGAGTTCGCGGAACAGCTTCTCGTAACGCATGGCGATCGCCGCGGGGTCGAACCGCGCGGCGTTGCGCAGGGCGGCGGCGCCCATCGCGGCCCGCGCCTCGTCGTCGTCGATCAGCCGGAGCAGGCCGTCGGCGATGGAGTTCACGTCGCCCGGCGTGACCAGCAGGCCGTCCTCGCCGTCCCGGATGATCTCGCGGGGGCCGAGCGGGCAGTCGGTGCTCACGACGGGGACGCCGCAGCGCATGGCCTCCACGATGGTCATGCCGAAGGACTCGCTGTCGGAGGTCACCGCGGCGATCGAGCCCTTGACCCACTCCGCCTCGATGGGCGAGGCCAGGCCCATCAGATGGACCCTGTTGTACAGGCCGAGCTCGTTGATCAGGGCGCGCAGCTTGCCGTGCTGGCTGCCGTCGCCGTAGATCCGCAGCTGCCAGTCGGGATGCTTGGCGGCGACCTTCGCGAAGGCCTGCACGAGCAGGTCGTACCGCTTGACGACGGCGAGGCGCCCCGCGGCGACGATGGTCTTGGCGGCGGGGTCGGCGGGGGACACCGCGGGCGCCGGGACGCTGTTGGGGATGGAGAAGACCGGCAGGCCCGGGATGGCCATGTCGCGCCGGTAGTTCTCGGCGTCGGCCTCGGAGACGGTGACGAACGCGTTCAGACGCGCGTAGTTCTCCTTGAGGTCCGGCAGCAGGGCCTCGGGGTGCGAGGCGAGCGTGATGTGCTCCTGGCCGATGCTCAGCGTGCGTTCGGTGGCGAAGCGCGCGGCGTACACGTTCAGCCCGGGGCGGGTGCCGATGAGCACGTCGGGGGCGTTCTCCCGGAAGTGGGCGGCGGCCCGCTCGTCGGTCATCGTGCTGTACTGGTGGTAACGGGCCTCGGCCGCCGGGAAGACCTCGGCCGGTACGGCCCGGTCCTTCTCCGGCACCTCACGCGTGTCGATCAGGCTGGTCAGCTTGACCCGCGGGTCCACGGCGAACAGCGGTGCGTCCTTGGACTGGAAGACCGAGACGATCTCCACCTCATGGCGCTCGGCCAGCGCCTCGGCGAGATTGATGGTCGTCCGATTTGTCCCACCCAAACCGTACACATTGTGGATAAGAAACGATATTCTCATTTAATTCTCCTAGTGTAAGGCATAGGTGGGGTATGCCAAAGAAGGGGAAAGTGGAATGCGGTTGCTGACTTAGAGCAAGCTGGTAAGAGTATTTCACAAATTTCACCCGATTTTCACGGAGGGGTCATGGGGTTGGTCCCCGTGGGTTCCACGGCCCCGAAACGAGCACGGCTCCTCCCCTCGCGGTGAGGGGAGGAGCCGTGCTCGGTATGGGAGTCGAACCCGCCGACGCGGGATGCCGCCCCCCGAGGGGGTGGGCGGCGGGTGCTCAGACCCGGCCGGGCGGACGCCGGCTCAGTTGAGCTCGTCGGGGTGGGGGCCGGTGCGCAGGTCGCGGTCGAGCGCGGCGATCGCCGTCATCTCCTGCTCCGACAGCGCGAAGTCGAAGACGTCGAGGTTCTCGCGGATGCGGGCCGGGGTGACCGACTTCGGAATCACGATGTTGCCCAGCTGGAGGTGCCAGCGGATGACGACCTGAGCGGGGGACTTGCCGTGCCGGGCGGCGATGTCGGTGATCGCCGGGTCGTCGAGCACCGCGCCCTGGGCGAGCGGGCTCCACGCCTCCGTGGCGATCTCGTGCTCGGCGTGGAAGGCGCGCAGAGCGGGCTGCTGGAGGCCGGGGTGCAGCTCGATCTGGTTGACGGCCGGGGTCAGCGTCGCCCCGTCCAGCAGGCGCTCCAAGTGGCCGGGCTGGAAGTTGGAGACGCCGGCGGCGCGGACGCGGCCTTCCGCGGCGAGGCGCTCCAGGGCCCGCCAGGAGTCCCGGTACAGGTCGCGGGCCGGGGTCGGCCAGTGGATCAGATACAGGTCGACGTAGTCGAGGCCGAGCTTGGCGAGGCTCGTGTCGAAGGCGCGCAGGGTGGCGTCGTGGCCCTGGTCCGCGTTCCACACCTTGGTGGTGACGAACAGCTCTTCGCGAGGCAGCGCGGCGGCGGCCAGGGCGCGGCCGACGCCGGTCTCGTTCCCGTAGATCGCGGCGGTGTCGATGCTGCGGTAGCCGGCCTCCAGTGCCGAGGTCACGGCGGCGGTGGTCTGCTCGTCGGGTACCTGGAAGACACCGAAGCCGAGCTGCGGGATCTCGACGCCGTTGTTGAGGGTGACGGTGGGGATGGGGGAGG
This sequence comes from Streptomyces sp. NEAU-sy36, assembly GCF_013423905.1. Lineage (NCBI taxonomy): Bacteria > Bacillati > Actinomycetota > Actinomycetes > Kitasatosporales > Streptomycetaceae > Streptomyces > Streptomyces sp. NEAU-sy36. Next base: position 4,546,485 of record NZ_CP058977.1, on the reverse strand, counting down.
AGGCCATGTGTGCGGATGCTCCTTGAGGTGGCGCGGGCCCTGGGGGCGGATGTGCGACTTGCCTGGGTGCCGGTGGGGTCGGGGCCCCTGGCACACACACGGAGAATAGTTGCGGACGCGCCATATGTGCAAACGCGGGTAGTGTGTACGCGGGCTGAGTCGGGGCCCGCAGGCGGTTGTCGGCGTGTCAGCCCCGTGTCAGGGGCCCGTGCCACTCTCTTTCACGTGAGCGACCCCGGCGGCAGAAGGGGGGTCGGGAGCGAGGAGAGGTGCCCGGAGCGGCTGATCGGGGACCAACGAGCCACGCCTCAAGGTCGGATCCCCAGGGGTCCACGCAGGTTCGAATCCTGCCCTCTCCGCATCACGCGGCACGGTGCCCACCGGGAGCACCCCGGTGGGCACCGTGCCGATGCCGTGCGGCCGGCCGGCCTTCCCCGCCGGCCCCGCCGATGCGCGGCGGGACGCATCGCGGACGGGTTCGGTCCCCCGACTCCCATGCCTGTGCGTCATGGTCCAGGGCGTGCCAAGCCGGTTCAGGGGCCCGCCGCTGGTCGGGGGAGTGCGCCGGTGAGCGCGAGGGTGACGAGTCGTGCGGCGAAGTCCTCGTCGAGCGGGGCGCCGCTGATGAGGGCGCGGGTGAACAGGGCGCCGCTGACGGCCTCGATCACCAGGCCGGGATCCGCGTCCGGGGCCAGTTCGCCCCGCTCGATGCCCCGGCGCACCATGACGGCGCCGCGTTCGAGGCGCTCGGTCCAGTAGGGGAGGCGGCGGTCCGGCAGGGAGTCGTCGCGCTCGACGCTCAGCCGGAGCAGCGCCTCGCCCTGCGCCGTCGCGAGCAGCCGCGCCAGCGCGCCGAAGTAGGCGACGAGGTCGTCGTGGACGCGCCCGGTGTCCGGCACGGGCATCGCCGCGTCGAGCTGCTCGGTCAGCGCTTCCAGGATCAGGTTCTCCCGGGTTCCCCACCTCCGGTAGACGGAGGTCTCGTGGACGCCGGCGGCGCGGGCGACGGCGCCGACGGTGGTGCCGGCGAGCCCGTGTTCGGTCAGGACGTCCACCGTGGCGGCGAGAACGGCGGAGCGCATGCGGGCCCCTCGGCGGCGCAAGGGCGGTGCGTGCTGGTCGGAGGAGGCCATGCCCAACCCTAACGCAAGACTACTTGCTTTACCCCCGGGTCGGGCGTACGTTTCATCGCAAGGTGACTTGCGTTAAGGGGTCTCGCGCGCCCCGGGTCGCCGCCGTGTCAAGGAGGCCATGTCATGGAGCAGATGCTCGCCGCCCGGCTGCACATCCCCAGCCGCACCCTGCGGATCGAGGAGGTGGCGAAGCCGGTGCCCGGCCCCGGCCAGGTCCTGGTGAAGGTGGAGGCCGCGGGCGTCTGCCTGTCGGACGTGCATCTGATCGACGGGACCCTCACACCGCTGCTGCTGCGCGGCGACACGGTCACCCTCGGCCACGAGGTGTCCGGCACCATCGCGGAGACCGGGCCGGGAGTCACCCGTTGGACCCCGGGCCGGCGGGTCGTGCTGTACGCAGGCGAGATCCGCGACGGTGTCACCTACACCCGTGGCGTGGACTACGACGGCGGCTGGGCCGAGTACGCGCTCTCCGCCGAGGGCGCCCTCACCGAACTGCCCGACGCCATCCCCTTCGACCAGGGCGCGATCATCCCGGACGCGGTCTCCACCCCGTGGGGCGCCATCACCGTCACCGGTGCCGTGAAGCCCGCGGAGGCGGTCGGTGTCTGGGGTGTCGGTGGACTCGGTGTCCACGCCGTCCAGTTGCTGCGGGCCGTGGGCGCCTGCCCCGTCATCGCGGTCGACCCCAATCCCACCGCCCGCGAGCGCGCCCTCGTCCACGGCGCGGACCTGGCACTCGACCCGGCCGACCCGGCGCTGCGCGAGCGGATCGGCGCGGCGACCGGCGCCGCGGGTCTCGCCGCCGCGTTCGACTTCGCCGGTGTGCCGGCCGTGCGCGAGCAGGCGCTGAAGATGCTCGCGCCCAAGGGGCGGCTGGTGCTCGTGGGCCTGACCGACAAGCCGCTGACCGTCGCCGACGGCACCCGCTTCAGCTACCTCCAGCAGCAGATCCTCGGCCACTACGGCTCCGACATGCCGGTCGCGCTGCCGCAGTTGCTGTCCCTGCTCCAGGGCGGCCGGCTGGACTTCTCCGGGTCGATCAGCGGCGAACTCCCGCTCGCGCAGGCCGCCGAGGCGGTGGAGCGGCTGGAGAACAAGACCGGCGACCCGATCCGGCTGATCCTGCGTCCCTGACCGCGAGCCGCCCGCCCCGGGCCGTGCCCCACGCATCGCCACGGCCCGGCTCCAGGCCGGTTCGCGCCAGTCGGTGTGCGTGTATCGGCCATCTGTGTCACAGGTGTGTCTCAGCGAACTCCGAGGTGCAACTGGGCCGCCGATCTCCCTGTCTGGATGGGCAGTAGGCCCGCTCACCAGGAGCGGGAGCCGCCCTGAGGGGGAATCTGATGCGCGTTCGGAAGTTCTCGATGCTCGCTGTCGCCGGTGTGGCCGTCGGTCTGTCGCTCACGGCCTGCAGCGGCAGCGGCAGTGGCTCGGACGGCGCCTCGTCCTCCTCCAGCCCTTCCGTGACGGCCAGTTCGTCGGCCGGTTCCACGAGCAGCGCACAGCCCGGCTCCCCGGCCGGCAAGACCGGCGCGGGCTCGGCCACGACCACGAGTTCGGGCAGCGCGAAGAAGTCCGGCGTCAGCTGCACCAACCAGATCGACTACGCCGGTGACCCGCGGTCCAACGCGGAGATCAACAGCATCGGCGAGCAGACGGGCCACTGCCCGGCACCGGAGAAGGGCAGCAAGCCCGCCGGCACGCCGAAGAAGCCCGGTGTCAGCTGCACCAACCAGATCGACTACGCGGGCGACCCGCGGTCCAACGCGGAGATCAACTCGGTGGGCGAACAGACGGGTTACTGCCCGGCACCGGAGAAGGGCAGCAAGCCCGCCGGCACGCCGAAGAAGCCCGGGGTGAGCTGCACGAACCAGATCAACTACGCCGGTGACCCGCGCTCCAACGCCGAGATCAACAGCATCGGCGAGCAGACCGGCTACTGCCCGCCGGTCCAGCACTGAGCCACCGAACTGGCCGCACGCGCGGCGCGCGGACGCCATGCCGGTCCACGGTCCCAGCTTCGGGCAACACCGCCTGACGGTCGACAGGCATGGTCCGCGGCCCGGAATCGCGGTCGCCGGCCAGGTCACTCCGTTACGGTCAGGCACTCGGTGAGCAGATCGACGACGTCGTGCCAGGCTCGCTGGGCGTGCCGTGGGTGGTAGCCGACGCCGGGGACCGTGGGGTGGTCGACCGGCGGATGGTGGAAGGCGTGCAAGGCGCCGCCGTAGACCACGAGGCGCCAGTCGACACCCGCGGCCTGCATCTCGGCGGTGAACGCTTCCCGTTGCGCGGGCCCCATGATCGGGTCCTCCGACCCGACGCCGGCCCACACCGGGCAGCGAATGCGCGCCGCCTCGCCCGGTCGGCCCGTGGTCAGCGCGTTGACTGTCCCGATCGCACGCAGGTCGACGCCGTCGCGCCCGAGTTCCAGCCCGACGGCGCCCCCGGTGCCGTAGCCGACGGCGGCGATCCGGTCGGGGTCGGTCCGCGGCTCGGCGCGCAACACGTCGAGCGCCGCATGACCGATGCCCCGCATCCGGTCGGGGTCGGCGAGCAGCGGCATGCAACGGGCCAGCATCTCCTCCGGATCACCCAGATAGCGCCCGCCGTGAAGGTCGAAGGCCAGCGCCACGTATCCCAGCTCCGCGAGAGCATCGGCCCGGCGGCGCTCGACGTCGCTGAGTCCCATGCCCTCCGGACCGAGCAGCACCGCGGGCCGGCGATCGGCTCCGGCCGGGAGTGCGAGGTGCCCGATCATCGTCAGACCGTCGGCCGGGTACTCGACCGTGCGGGTGGCAATCGTCGTCATACGACCGGACTGTAGTGAGCGGCGAGTGCGGTCGGTCCGCTGTTCCGCCGCAGGCGGAACAGTGCGGGTCCCTCCGCGACGCGGCGGTGGGACAGGGCGCGCGCCGTGCCGGCTGTCTACAACCTTTCATCTTCCCAGGTCGTCCAACTCGCCGCCCGATTCTGATCATTACATCGGGCTGTTGTCCGACTCATCGGGAGATGTCATGAGTTCTGTCTCCGCCACGCGCGCACTGCGCCGCGGGGCCTGCGCCGCGGCCGTGGGGGCGTTGGTCGTCGCCGGTCTCGGCACGGGGACGGCCTACGCCGACGAGGCGCAGACCGACCAGTTGTGGATACAGGCGCCGTACGAGCAGGCGGTCACCGTCGCTCCGGCGGACGGCTCGGCCCAGTACCGCTCGCTGGCGCTCGGCCTCTACCACGACAATGGCGACTTCTCGGTGACAGACGGCCGGCTGACCGTCGACGTCTCCGGACTCGCCGGGGTCGCCGAGGTGGTCTGGCCCGACAACTGCACGCCGGACGACGCCGGTTCGGTCGCGGTGTGCGACACCGGGGACGTGCCGACCCGGTACACGCCGCAGGTCCAGCTGAAGGTGCGGGCCGCAGCGGGCGCCGCCGTCGGCGCGCAGGGGGCGATCGAGTACTCGGCGGAGGCGACCGGCGGGCCCGACGGGAAACTCATCGCCCCGGAGTACTCGGCGGAGACCTCCGTGACCGTCGGCTCCGGCCCGGACCTCGGTGTGAGCACCCCGCAGGACGCCTCCGGGATCGAGCCCGGAACGAGCCTCACCGTGCCGTTCTCCGTCACCAACACGGGCAACGAGACCGCCCACGGCTTCAGCGTGCGGATGTGGGCGACGTACGGCCTCGATGTCGTCACCCGCTACCCGCAGTGCACGTACACGGGCCCGGACGAGGTCAGCGCGTACACGTCGATGACGTATGTGACCTGCTCGTTCGACGCCGAGGTCGCGCCCGGCGCCACCGTGGAACCGCCGGAGCCGCTGCGGCTCGCCGTCACCGACCACGCGCTGTACGAGCGGTTCGACTACGAGGTCGAGCCGGGCGCCGGCGCCACCGACCTCGACGGTTCGGACAACGGCCGCTCCCTGCACGTCGACGCCGACAACACCGCCGACTTCGCCGTGCACGGCACCGAGGTGAGCGGCGCGGCCGGCGACACCGTCACCGCCGTCTTCCGCTTCGACAACCGGGGCCCGGCCTGGGTCGGCAACGTCGGCTCCGGCGACCCGGTGGCCGTGCTCGACTTCTACCTGCCGGAGGGCACCACCGCCACATCCGTGCCCGACACCTGCCGCAACGCCTGGAAGTCGGGCGACGACCCGGCCATCGGCCACTACGCCTGCACACTGCCGATGTGGGCCAAGCCGGACCTGCGGGTCGGCTTCCCGTTCCAGCTGCGCATCGACCGGGTCGTCCCCGACGCCACGGGCCGCGTCGTCGCCCGGCCCGACTACGGCACGTCCTTCGCCTTCGATCCGGACACCGAGAACAACTCCGCCGAGGTGGTCGTGAACCCGTCCGCCTGACGAGCGTCCCGCCCGGGCCCGGTGCCGAACTTCCGGCACCGGGCCGGAAACCCCCCGAAGACGGCGGCGGAAGCGGCAAAGTGACCCCATGACCACCTCATCAGATGCCAGGGCCGACCTTCACCGCTACCTGCAGACCGCCCGGGATGCCTTGCTGTGGAAGCTCGAAGGGCTCTCGGAGTACGACATCCGCCGCCCGCTGACGCCGACCGGCACCAACCTGCTGGGCCTGGTGAAGCATGTCGCCGGTGTGGAACTGGGCTACCTCGGCGCCACGTTCGGTCGGCCCTCCGAGGAGCCGCTGCCCTGGGTCGGGGACGACGCCGAGACGAACGCGGACATGTGGGCCACGGCCGACGAGTCCCGTGAGTACATAGTCGGCCTCTACCGCCGCGCGTGGTCCCACGCGGACGCCACACTGGAGGCGCTGCCCCTCGACACGATCGGCAAGGTGCCCTGGTGGCCGGCCGGCCGCGACGAGATGACACTGCACCACGCCGTCGTCCGCGTGCTCACCGAGACACACCGCCACGCCGGACACGCCGACATCGTCCGTGAACTCATCGACGGCGACGTCGGCGAACGCAGGGACAGGGACAGCATGGCACCGGGCGACTCGGCATGGTGGGAGTCCTACCGCAACCGCCTGGAACAGGCAGCGCGCCAAGCCGACGACAGGAGCGCTGCCGAGAACTGATGGCCGATGCCGGGGGAGTTCTCGAAGCGCGGACCAGGACCGTCGCCAAGCCCTCGGGCGGTCCGAGCAGACCTCCAACTGTTCCGTTGATAGCGTGACGTCGTTCGATGCGACCAGTCAGGGGGGACGGACGGTGGCCACGGAAGTCGTCGTCACGGCGGGGCTCCGGTACGGGCCCAGCGGCAAGCTCATGGACGTCTACCGGCCCACGGGTGCGCCGGGACCCGCGCCCGTGGTGCTGCTCTGGCACGGCCGGGGCCCCGACGAACGGGACGTCCTCGCGCCGGTCGCCCGCGCCGCCGCGGAGGTGGGCGTACTCGTCCTGGTGCCGGACTGGCGCCCCGACGCTCCGGACGGCGGCCGTACGCACCTGAGGGAGTCCGCCGCCTTCGTCCGGCAGCGCGCGGCCGGCCTCGGCGGAGACCCCGGGCGGGTGGCACTCGCCGGCTGGTCGCGCGGCGGCAAGGCCGCGGTGGGCGTCGCACTGAACCCCACGGCATTCGGCGACTGACGACCGCAGGCCGTCGTGGGAATCGCGGGCGCCTACGCGTCGGCCGCCCCCAGCACCGGAACCGTTCCGCTGGACGACCTGCGCCGGGACGGCGGCCCGCCCCCACCGATACCGGTGTGGCTGGTGCACGGCACCGCCGACCCCGTGGTCGACGTCGCACGTTCCCGCGAACTGCACACGGCGCTCGGGGAACAGGGCTGGCCGGCATCCCTCGCCGAGGTCCCGACCGACCACGCGGGCGTCATCATGACCGAGTACGACCCCGAACACGAGCGCTGCCTGCCCAGCACCGCCGCCCACGCGGTGGCGGCGGGCGCGCTGACCGCCGACGTCCTGGCCCGCGCGGCGACGACCGCCGCCCGGCACTGCGGCCACCGGTCGTGACCGGCCGAGCCCACCCGAGGGGAAGCCGATACCGGTGAACGAGGACGAACGGGCCGTGCGGGCGGCCGTCGACGGCGAGATGCGCCTCCTCGATCCGGAGGTGCGCGCCTCTCCGGCCCGGGTCCTGGAACTGCTGGACCCGGAGTTCACCGAGATCGGGGCTTCCGGACGCCGCTGGGACGTGCGGTCGATCCTCGCCGTGACGAGCGACGGTTCGGTGTCCCCGCAGTCGCCGGTCGAGGTCAGTGACATGTCCGGGGCCGTCCTCGCGCCGGGCGTCGTCCACCTGACGTACTTCGCCGACCACCAGGGCCGCCGGGCATGGAGAAGCTCGGTGTGGCGGCTGACGGAAGCGGGCTGGCGGCTGTACTTCCACCAGGGCACGCCGACCGGCTGAGCGACGGCCGGAACACGCACCGCGTGCGAACCCACCTGCTTCGGCTCCGCCGCGGCGACCGGCGGGGCCGTCACGACGAGCTGCGCCTCGTCCCCCGGCAGCACCGCCTGGTACTCGGCGCGGACCGCGAGGCCGCCGTGAAGTGACATGACGTACGACGGCAGTCCCCTCGCACCGCGGCGGCTCGCTCCCGTCCTCGACGGCAGGCGCTCGACGCCCCCGCGGACCGGTGGCCGGATCACCGTGACCGTCAGCCGCGGACACCACCGCCACGGAACACATGAGGCCGCTCCGGGCGGGGCACGGGAATCGCCCGTGATACCGCTGACGCGACACGGCCCCCACGGTCGGCGCGGAGCGTCCGGCACGCGCCGCGCGTGTGCCGCCGCGGGCCGGCAGGCCCCTTCGTTCGGTTTCACGGGGTGGCTGCGGGAAAGTCGGGATCCGTGGCGTCCTACGGAGCGGAGCAGCGCGTACGGCTGCCGGCGTTGCGCGCCGAATGGCTGACGCAGACGTTCGTGCACTGGTCCTACCCCGCTGAGCAGGTGCAGCGCCTGCTTCCGGACGGGCTGACCGCGGACACCTGCGACGGGCGGGCCTGGGTGAGCCTGACGCCGTTCGTGATGGCGGGCGTACGGGTGCCGGGGTCCCCGCTCGCCGTGCCTCCCTTCGCGGAGACCAATCTGCGCACCTACGCGCGTGGCCGGGACGGCAGGGACGGCCTGTGGTTCCTGTCCCTCGAAGTGGCGTCCCCCGTGATGCTGGCGGCCCGCGTGATCGGCGCGCCGTACCGCCTCGGGCACCTGGGGCTGTCCCGCGACGGCGACGCCCTGACCTATGCCGGCGTCCGGGGGCGTGGCGGGCCGTCGTACCGCCTGACCGTCCGGCCGGGCGAGCCACTCCGGCCGACCCGCCGGGACGTGTGGCTGACCTCGCGCTGGCGGGCCTTCACCCACGGGTTCGGCCTGCTCTGGGAGACGCCCGTCGAGCACGAGCCCTGGCCGCTGCGCGCGGCGCACGTCGAGGGCCTCGACGAGACGCTGACGAGGGCGGCCGGGCTGCCCCCGCCCGCCGAGGAGCCGCTGGCGCACTTCTCGGACGGGGTCCGCACGGTGCGCTTCGCGCCTTCGCGACCGGTGCGGCGGAAGGGGAGACGGTGAAGCGACGCGGCGTGGGGCCGGGTCGCTCCCGAGGACGCGGGTGGATGATGCGGACCCCCGGTGAGGGCACGCGGGCCCGGCGGCCGGTCCGGATGCGCTTCGAGGGCTGGATCGCCGGCCTCGGTACGGCGTCCGGGACCCGGCTGGTCGTGGGCCACTGGCGGCGCTCGCCCTTCGGGCCGTTCAGCGACGTGATGCTCGAACGGCCCGACGGGCACCGCCTGCTGCTGGCCCCGACCCGGCGGACGGCCGAGTTCATCGCCGGTACCTACGCCTTCGACGAGGTGCGCATCGAACCCGTACGGGTCCGCGTCACCGGCGACGTCTGGGCCGTCACCGCGGGAGCGCTGCTCGATCTGCGGTTCACGGTCGGCCGGCGCGGAACCGCGGGGCTGCTGCTGCGTGCGGTACCCGCGGCGCTGTCCGGCAGCCCCGGGTGGACCGCGGTGACGGACCCGCCGGCCCGTCTGCTGCTGGGCGTGCGCACCCGGGGCACGGCCGGCGGCGGGCGCCACGAGTGGTACGGCGCCCACGACCTGCACCGGATCACCGGGATGACCGCCGTAGTGCGGGGACGGAGCCTCGGTGCCCTCACGGCGGTGCGTCCACCGGTTCGGTTCGGCTTCGGCTCCACACCCCGCAGGCCCAGCCTGGTACGGGTGACGACAACCGTGAGCACCCCCTGACCGCCCACGGGAAGCGGAACCTGCGGGCGAAGGGCCCTACCTGCGGGCTCAACCGCCTTGCTCGGCAAGGGCCTTGATGCCCTGAAGAGTCGCCTCCATTCCGGCGAGCAGTTCCTTCGACCGGAAGGCGAGGATCTCCTCCTCGCGGTCGGGCCGGCGTTCGAGCGCCATCGTGACTCCGCTGCGGCCGGGCCCGATCAGCACGGACTGCCGCAGCAGGGTGCCGCCGTTCTCGGCCTGGAGCTCGCAGCGCCAAGTCGCCATGGCCCGTGCCGGATCGGGCGCCGGTTCTCCGTAACGGCCGTCCGGGTCCGTGACGGCCCAGGCGAACACCCTCGGCTCGGCCAGCTCGACGACATGGGAGACGGTCCGCCACTCGCCGAGCCGCTCGTGGTGGTTGTACCCCTCGAAGCGGGCGCCGACCACGGGGCGGTCCGCGCCGTCGAGCCAGGCGACGCGCTGCAACTCCGGGCTGAGCCGGGCGGGCAGCCGGATGTCGGTCACCAGCTCCCATACCCGCCACACGTCCGCCTGGACGTGAACGTCACAGTGCACGCTCGGGCCATCGGTGAATCGCATGTCGTCCCCCTCGATGTCGGGTCTCGGCTCGTCCACGGCCTTGATCACTTTGACAGCAAGGCCCCGGACGAGTCGAGTGGCCGCGGCAGACCGTCTCGTTCGCGCCGGGCCGCTACGTATGCACCGGGGACGACGGTTCGGCGGTGAGACCGCCGAGGGCCGCGACGGCCAGTCGTACGGCCTTGTCCGCCACGGCGTCGTAGTCGTCGCCCGCCTCCAGCGCCGTGGTCGCGGCGTTGACGAACCCCTGCAGCAGCCGTGCCGTCCGCAGCGGGGCGTCGTCACCGAGGTCCGCCAGTGCGCCCACGAGAGGGTCGAGCAGGGCCCGGTGTGCCGCGTCCGCGCCCGCGCGCAGCGCCGCGGCGTCCTGCGCGTCGGCGTCGGCCCGGGCGATGCGGTGCTCGCCGTCGCGGACCATCTCCAGTTGCGCGGTGACGTACGCGGCCACCCGGTCGCGGGGCGAGTCGCCGGCGGCGGCGAGGGCGGCGCGGATGCGCTCGGTCCAGCGCGGAGCGGCCTCCCGGACCACCTCGGTCAGCAGCTGCCTGCGGTCGGCGAAGTACTTGTAGACGCTGTTGCGGGCCAGCCCGGTGCGGCGGGCGACCGCGGCGAACGTCACCTCGGAGGCGCCGCCCTCGGCGAGCAGTTCCCGTGCCGCTTCGAGCAGGGCGGCCCGCTGCTGGGCGCGGTGATCGGCGACCGACGCGGCGTGGATCTTGGGCACACGGTCAGTTTAGGACCCCCACTTGGGGACGGGGCGTCCCCATCTTCTATCTTAGGGACGCCCTGTCCCTATCCTTGGAAGGAACACCGTGTTCCTCGCCCTGCTGGAACTCAAGGCGGCCCGCGGCCGCTTCCTGCTGATGGGCAGCGTCGTCGTCCTCGTCGCCGCGCTCGTCGGCATCGTCTCCGGGTTCACCACCGGCCTCGGTGACGACACCGTCTCCGCCCTGCGCAGACTGCCCGCCACCCACATCGCCTTCGCCGCCGGCTCGGGCTCCGACCAGTTCGCCCGGGGTCTGATCGACGAGCGGACCGTCGGCGGCTGGCGGCGGGAAGCCGGCGTCTCGGCCACCCCGCTCGGCGTCGCCATCACCCGCGGGACCACCGACCGGCACGTCGAGGTCGACCTCGCCGCGTTCGGTGTGGAACCCGGCGCCTTCACCGACCCCGGGGCCGACGACGGCAAGCCCCTCGCCGCGAGCGCGCCCCAGGGGATCGTGGTCTCCCGCCAACTCGTCGGCGACGGCGTCCGCATCGGCGACACCCTCGCCATCGACCGGCTCGGCATCCGGCTGAAGGTCGTCGGCACCACCGGTCGCTCCTCCTACGGGCACGTCCCCGCCGCCTACGTCACCGCCGACACCTGGCGCCGCATCCGCTTCACCACACCGGGCACCGGCGCGCGCCCCGGCGACCTCCCGCGTCAGTACAGCGCGATGGCCCTCAAGCTCCCCGCCGGCTTCGACGGCGCGACGCTCGCCGACGCGGACCGCCGCCACCACACGGCCACCGTTCCGCTCGGTGACGCGTTCGCCGCGGCCCCCGGCTACGAGGGCGAACGCCTGACGATGACCTCCATCCAGACGTTCCTCTTCCTCATCGCACCGCTGGTCGTCGGCGCCTTCTTCGCCGTGTGGACGGTTCAGCGCACCCCGGAACTCGCCCTGCTGCGCGCCATGGGCGCCTCCCGCCGCCGCCTGCTCGGCCACACTCTCGCGCAGGCCGCCGTGGTCGTCGTCGCCGGAACGGCCGTCGGAGCCGTACTCGCCTTTGCCGTCGGCCTGTTCGTCGGCGAGCAGGTGCCCTTCAGCCTCCCCGCCGCCACCCTCGCCACCACCATGGCCGCGGTGACCCTCGTCGGACTCGCGGGCTCCGCCTTCACCCTGCGCCGCGTCACCACCGTCGACCCGATGATCATGCTGGGAGCCGCACGATGACCCTCCGACTCGACGACATCACCGTCACCCTCGGCCGCGGCGAATCCCGCACCACCGCCCTGCGGGCACTGACCGCCACCTTCCGCCCGGGCGTCCTCACCGCCCTCGTCGGCCCCTCCGGCTCCGGAAAGTCCACCCTCCTCGCCGTCGCGGGCGCCCTGCTCCGCCCGGACGAGGGACGGGTCCTGCTCGGCGACACCGACCTGGCCGCCCTCACCGACCGCGAACGCGCCCGCGCCCGCCGCACCCGCATCGGCTACATGTTCCAGAGCGGCAACCTCATCACCGGCCTCACCGCCGAGGAACAACTGCTCGCCGCAGCCTCCCTCGCCGGCCGCGGACCCCACGCGGTCCGAGCCCGGGCCCGCGAGCTGCTCGCCGACGTCGGCCTCGGACACCGGCTCCGCCACCGGCCCGACCAGCTCTCCGGCGGCGAACGCCAACGCGTCGCCCTGGCCCGCGCCCTGCTCACCCGGCCCGAACTCCTTCTCGTCGACGAACCGACAGCCGCCGTCGACCGGACCCGCGCCGACGACCTGACCGCACTCATCGCACGCACCACACACGAGCACGGCTGCATCACCGTCGTCGCCACCCATGACCCGGTGGTCGTCGAGGCGGCCGACGGCACGATCGACATGCGCGACCACACCGCCGCGCCTACGGCCTGAGCCCCGGCCCGGCCTCCCGACACCCCGCCGGCGGCCCCTGAGAAGGAGCGCCGGCGGGTGTCGGGAGGCAACCGGGGCCGCCTCAGGACTCCGCGGCGTAGTAGGAGATCTTGTCGTCGAGGACCTCCATCGCCCGGCGGAGCGCCGCCACCCGGTGCTCCAGTGCGGCACGGCGCTCACGGAGGAAGGCGACCCGGTCCCGAGCGGAGTGCTCGGCGCGCAGGATGGCGACGAACTCCCGCAGGTCCGCGATGCCGAGGCCCGCCTCGCGGAAGCAGGTGACCAGGCCGATCCAGAAGATGTCGTCCTCGGTGTACTCCCGGCGCCCGCCCGGGGAACGCCGGATCGGTCCGATGAGCCCTTCGCGCTCGTAATAGCGCAGCGTGTCGATGGACACGCCGGTGCGGTCGGCGGCCGCCGCCGGCGAGAAGGTCGTCATACGGTCTCCCGGGTGAACCGTCACTACCGCGCTCCGGCGAAGCGCACCAGGTGCTCCTCGTCGAGACGTACCCGGCATGCGGCGAGCGCCTCCTCGATCTGCTCCGCCCGGCTCGCGCCGACGATGGGGTCGATCCCCTGCCGCATCAGCCACGCGAGGACGACCTGGTTCCCGGTGACCGAGAGTTCCCCCGCGATGTCGCCCAGGACCGCGAGCACCCGTTCGGTCCCCGGGTGATCATAGGTCCGCGGAAGCGGCCTGTCCGGGCGAACGTACGATCCCCACATCAGCGAGCTGTACGACCAGACGCCCAGACCCTCCGACCGCGCCAGGTCCAGGTCCTCGGCGGTCAGCATGCGGTGGCCGGCCTCCGCGACCGGGGTGAACGGGCGCGGCTGCACGAGCGAGTGGCGCAGTTGCAGCGCCGTCCACGGTTCCACGCCCTGCTCCCGGGCGAGCGACCGGGCACGCGCGACGCGCCAGGCAGGATGGTTCGCCGCCCCGACCCGCAGGGCAACGCCCTTCGCGACCAGCTCACCGAAGGCACCGACCGTCTCCTCCAGCGGCACGGCACGGTCCTCCGCGTGGGCCCAGAGCAGATCGACGTGATCGGTCCCCAGCCGCAGCAGGCTCTCCTCGACCCCGGCCTGGACGGCGCGGGCGGACAGCCCTTCGGCGCTGTCCGGCCAGGAGTGCGGAACGAGCGGATTCTGCCCGACCTTCGTGGCGATCCGCACCACATCACGCGCTCCCGGCCGGGCCCGGAGCCACGCGCCGACGACCTCCTCGCTCGCGCCGCCGATGCCGCGGGGGTCGGCCCAGAACGCGTAGCAGTTCGCGGTGTCCAGCCAGACTCCGCCGCCGTCGACGAAGGCGTCGAGGACCGCGAAGGCCTGCTCGCGGTCCACGCGGGTGCCGAAGTCCATCGTCCCGAGGACGACCTGCGGTCGGGCGGGGGGTCGAGTGGTGGCTTGAGTGGGGTTCATGCGCCCATGCTCGAAGCTGGAGCGCGCTCCAGGTCAAGACAGGGCGCCGGGGGGGGGGAAGAAGACCGTCGCCGGAGCCGGCCGATGGCGGCGTCAGGCCGGCTTGCGCCACACGGAGATGTGCTTGCCCGAGTCCTGCGTGAACGGCGCCCCGTCCCAGTCCGCGACACGGCGCTCCAGTTCCAGCCCGGCGATCCGCGCCATGAGATCGAGCTCCGCCGGCCAGGCGTACCGGTGCCAGGAGGCGTCGCGGCGGTAGCGGCCGTCGTCGCCGTCGCGGGTGAAGTGGTGCGAGACGAGGATCTGCTCGACCAGGTCGAAGGTGTCGAAGCCGAGGTGCCGCTCGGAGACGTCGAACGGCACCGCGACCTGCCCGGGCGGCAGGAGACGCAGCGGCGGTACGCCCAGCTCGATCACGAACCGGCCACCGGGCGCCAGATGACGTGCGGCGTTGCGGAAGCACTCGACCTGCTCGTCCTGCGTGAGCAGGTTCGAGATCGTGTTGTAGACGAGATAGACGAGACTGAACTCGCCGGGAACGACGGTCTTGGCCATGTCCCCGATGACGACCGGGAGCACGTCCTCGCCGACCTTGCGCCGCAGGACCGCCGCCATGTGCTCCGAGAGTTCGACACCCACCACCGGAACGCCGCGTTCCCGGAGCGGAACGCCCACCCGCCCCGTCCCGATCGCGAACTCCAACGCCCTTCCGTTCCCGGCGAGTTCGGCGAGGAAATCGAGGGTGGGTCCGAGAACGGCGGCGGAGGACATCTCGGTCTCCTCGGCGTCGTAACGGTCGGCGGTCGCACGGTTCCACAGCTCACTGCTCGTCACGGGCGGCCACTTTGCCGGTCGGCGCGGGACGTTGTCGAGGCATTTACCTGGCCGCCGGCGTGCCGGGCCCGGCACGCCGGACGGGGCCCGCCGCCTTGCCGGCGGTGGGCCCCGCCCTTGTCGAAGAACCCGTCTCCACGGCCCGGTGTCTCGGCAGTGCCCGGTCGTCACCTCGCGGGCAGCCGTCCGGCCTGGCTGTCAGACCGCCCCGCGCCAGGCTCCGGTCTCGGTGCCGCGGGACTCGATGAACTCCTTGAACCGCTTCAGGTCGCCGCTGACCTGACGCTTGACGAAGCCGAGCTTGTCCCCGACGGTCTCGGTCACGCCCTGCGGCGTGTAGCCGAGTTGCAGCATGACCTTGGTGGTGTTGTCGTCCAGACGGTGGAACGTGACGACACCCGCCTGCTTCGCCTCGCCGTCGATCGAAGTCCAGGCGACGCGCTCGTCGGGGATCTGCTCGGTGATCTCCGCGTCGAATTCGCGCTCGATCCCGTCGATCTTCGTCTTCCAGTGGGTGAGGGTGTCGGTGCGCTGCTCGACGCGCTCGACGCCCCCCATGAAGCGGGGGAATTCCTCGAACTGGGTCCACTGGTTGTAGGCGGCGCGGACGGGGACGTTGACCTCGATGGACTCTTCGACCTGGGACATGCGCTCCTCGCTTCCTGATGTACGGGTTGGACGAGGAGCGGGTTCCAGGGTAGGGGCGGTTCATGCCTGATCCGTCGCCGGTGGTCGGCGGCGCCCTGGGCGCGGGCCGCTTGTCGTCTCCGGGTCAGAACGCGCGGAAGTCCTGGAAGAAGGGCTCGAACGGGGGGTCGGGCAGACGGTACGCCTTGCAGCGGGCCCGTTGCCGGCCCTGGGGCCGGACACCGACCGGCTCGCCGGGAAAGGCGTCGGGGAGGGCCTGCCATCCCGTGTTCCGCTCGTAGTACCGCACGGCCGTGTGCACGGACGGCCACCAGTCGTCGTCGACGACGACCAAGCCGCCGGGACGGACGATCTTGCGCAGGAAGTACAGGTCGACGAAGACCTCGTGGAACCGGTGACTGCCGTCCACGAAGGCCGCGTCGGCGACGAAGCCCTCGCCGAGGAGCCGTGGCAGCGCGACCGACGACGGACCGGGCACGAGCCTGGCGATCGAGTCGAGCCCCGCCGAACACAGCAGGTTCCAGCCGACGTTGGCGTACTCGCTCTCCTGGAACGGGTCGATGACGACGTGCCGGGGAGATGTCGCGTCGACGGTCAGCAGCGCCTCACCGATGGCGAGCGCGGAAGCGGCGTACGCGAGACCGATCTCCACGACCTTCCCGGCGCCCTCGGAGACCAGCAGATCCCGCAGTTGGTCGCCATGGCGTTCGGGGACGGAGACGGTCTCGAAGTCCCTCTCGTGGTCGCGCACCCACGGGGGCCCCTCCCGGGCGAGCCGCCTGCGCACCTCACGAACCCGTGCCACACGTTCGTCCGCGTTCGCCATGCCACCCGTCCCTCGCACCGGAAGCCCGCCCCGACCGGGGCCGGCTCACTGGCTCAGGTGAGCCAGGAAGCCCTCCTTCACAAGGTAAGGGCGTTCACGGGGCAGGAGTCGCTGTGCGGCGTCCAGGTCCCCGGCCTTCACGTGCGCGTGGACCGTGTGGGCGACAGGGGTGATGTCGGTGATCGAGGTGATCCACTCGTCCGCGTAGAGACGTGCCGCCTCCCCGGCGAGGCCGAGCTGGAGGGACCGGTGGGGAAGCGGCTGGAGGCGCAGGTCGCGTTCGGGGTCCCACTGCACCCGGGCGGGAGCCCGCTTCAATTGGCGCTTCCACGTGGCCTGGTCGGCATGGAGCCCCCGCTCGTAGTGGGAGAGGCAGGCGTTCTCCAACGCCCATTCGAAGCCTTCGCGGGAGATCTCGACGGCGAGGACGGTCTCCTGGCCTTCCTTCGTCCCCCACCCGCAGCGGTACATCATCCACAGGAACGACGGCTTGATCCAGGTCATCCGGTCCCTCTTCCACGTCGGCGGAAACCGGCCCTCATGGGCTGCCCGGCGGCCGATCTCCGGCGTGTACGCCTGGTAGACGGTGACGGTGGAGTCGGTGTACGTGGCCCGAATGCGGTTCCTGGGTTCTGCCATGGGAACAGGGTGGTCACACCCGGGTGAGAGCGCCATCGAATTACCGTGCCCGCCAGGGTCGTCCGGGCCCCGGGTCAGGGGCGGACGGGGAGGGGGCCGGCGTGGCCCCCGGCGTCGAAGAGGCACCGAGCGCTCCCGCCGCCCCCCGTACACGACCGCGACGCGTTCGTGTACGGGGGACGGAGTCCGGGGGCCGGTGTCCGGTGCGGCCTCAGGACCTCTGATGGACGACCATCGCCGAGCCGCCGCCGCGCCGCTTCGGCTCGGCGACCGCCGTGACCTTTCCGCGGGACCCGAACTCCAGCGCGGCGACCGCGCCGATCTCGGGTGACGGTGTGAAGGCCGGCGGGGCCAGGACGAAGCGCTCGCCGAGGGCTTCGAGCGCGGGTCGCTCCGGCGAGTCGAGGAACGCGGGCTCGGCCTCCGTCGTCGCGCCGTTGCGCTGCGATATGCGCGGCGCGGCGACCGCTTCCGGCAGGGTCATGCCGAGGTCGAGGCGGTTGACGAGGGTCTGGAGAACGGTGGTGATGATGGTGGCGCCCCCCGGCGAACCCACCGCGATCACAGGCTTGCCACCGCGCAGGACGATCGTCGGCGACATGCTGCTGCGCGGCCGCTTGCCGGGCCCCGGCAGGTTCGGGTCGGGCACGCCCTCCTGCAAGGGCGTGAAGTCGAAGTCCGTCAGCTCGTTGTTGAGCAGGAACCCGCGGCCGGGAACCGTGATCGCCGAGCCGCCGGTCTGCTCGATCGTCAGCGTGTAGGAGACGACGTTGCCCCAGCGGTCGGAGGCCACCAGGTGGGTGGTCGACCGGCCCTCGTAGGGTTCGAGGGCGCCGGTGCCCGAGTCGGAGCAGCCCGCGGGGTGGCGCGGGTCGCCCGGGGCGACGGGGCTGGTCAGCGACGTGGTGGGCCGGATCAGGCAGGCGCGGTCCTTCGCGAACTCCTTGCCCAGCAGTTCCGTGGTCGGTACGTCGGAGAACGCCGGGTCGCCCACCCAGCGGTTGCGGTCCGCGAACGCGATCCGGCTGGCCTCCAGATAGTCGTGCAGGGCCTGCACCTTGTCGGCCGGCGACAGGTGGAGGTTCTCCAGGATGTTGAGGGCCTCCCCGACCGTGGTGCCGCCGGAGGAGGACGGTGCCATGGAGTACACGTCAAGGCCGTGGTACGTCGTACGGGTCGGGGCTCGCATGACCACCCGGTAGGCGGCGAGATCCGCTCGTTCCATGAGACCGGGGCGCACCGTGCGCGTGGAGCCCGGGGCCACCGGCGGGTTCTGGACGGTCCGCACCACGTCGCGGCCGACGTCACCGAAGTACATCGCGTCCATGCCGGTGCGGGCCAGCTCCCGGTATGTCCGGGCCAGTTCAGGGTTGCGGAAGAGGCTGCCGACCACCGGCAGCCGACCGTTCGGCAGGAACAGCCGGGTGGTCGAGGTGAAGTCGCGGAAGCGGTCCTCGTTCATCTCGGTCTGGGCGCGGAACTGCTCGTTGACGACGAATCCCTCGTCCGCGATCCGGATCGCCGGCCGCATGGCCTCGGCCAGCGTGAGGGTGCCCCAGGCGTCCAGGGCCTTCCGCCAGGTCGCCGGGGTGCCCGGAACGCCCACGGAGAGGCCGGAGTTGACGGCGTCGTCGAACGGGATCGCCTTGCCGGTGGCGGGATCGGTGAACGAGTCGGACCGCATGCGGGCCGGTCCGGTCTCCCGGCCGTCGATGGTGTGGACGGTCCGGGTGCGGGCGTCGTAGTAGACGAAGTAGCCGCCGCCTCCGACCCCGCACGAGTAGGGCTCGACGACACCGAGCGCGGCCGCGGTGGCGACGGCGGCGTCGATGGCGTTGCCGCCGCGGCGCAGAACGTCGATACCGACCTGCGTGGCGTAGGGGTTGACGCTGGCGACGGCACCGCCGTCACCGACGGCGACTGCCTGCTTGGCGGGCGGCTGGAGCCCGGGAGCCGTCTCCTGCGGGGCGGCGGGGGCCGAGGCGGCGGCGGTGTGGGGGAGCAGGGGAAGAGTGAGCAACGCCGTCGAAGCGGCGGTCACCAGGGTACGGCGGGTGGTCACGAAACCTCCGATTCACCCCTCCTGAGAGGGAGTCGCCGACTGGAGCGGGGGGTGCGCGAAACATTTGCAGCCGACCGAGGGGCGGGCAACCGTGTGGATCAAGGTTTGCGGAAGATCTGAGGTTTCCCGCCGGTAGGGACGACGGTCGGTCCAGAGGCCGACAGGGGGGCAACAGCCCAGGTCGGCGCGCTCGGCGGACGGGGGCCGCGGTGGATCGGTCAACACGAGATCTCTGTGTAACTGACCGTCAGTTCGCTACGGGACACTTCCACCAGCTTCAGCGCGGCACCTCCGAAACGCCGGCCCGGAAGGCCACGCCGAAGAAGGCCGGGACGGCGTCCAGGCGCTCCCGGGCCGGCGGCTCCGGCGGCAAGGAGACGGGTTGCGGCAGCCGAGCAAGGCGGAGTTGTACCGGCGGGCGAGCGACCAGGGCGTCCCCGGCCGGTCCAGGATGAGCCGTGAGGAACTCGTCGACGCCCTCGCGCGCACCGGACGCCGTCGCAAGAAGAGCGCCGCCTGACACGACGGAGGAGTCGGCGGACGGGCCCTCGCCCCCATGACGGTGGTGCCGGCCCGTCCGACCGGTTCGGCGCGAACGCGTCGGCGCCGGGCCACGGGCCCGTTCGCGGTACGCGCCGGTCAGGGCCCTGGCGGGGCGGCGGGGGCCGTAGGGGAGGCGGCCGCGGGGCGCTTGGTGTCGTACTGGTCCGCGGTGACGGTCAGCGACTGCGCGACCTGGCGCAGGTAGGAGATGAGCCGCTCGGTCTCCTCCTGGTCGTTCTCGGTCGACTGGGCAGCCTGTTCCCACCGCTGCTGAAGGATCGCCTCGGCCTGCGCCCTCGCGGCCCGCACCATGTTGCGGGCCTGCTCGCGGGCCGCGGTGACGGTCTGCTCCGCCGACTGCTGGGCGCGCGCCTGCTGCAGCACGGCGTCCACGGTCGGCACCCCGGTGGGGCTGCCGCCGTCACCGATGTTGTTCGCCCGGATCCAGTCCCGGTGACGCTGCATGTCCGCCCGCAGCCGGTCGTTCTCCTCCGTGAGCGCGGTCAGCGCCTGGGCGCAGCGCCGCAGCGCGTCGTGCACCGCCTCTTCGCTGTAGCCGCGACGGGTCAGGGGCGCGCGGGGAAAGGTCATCGATCGCAGGGCCTCGGGCGTCACCCAGGGCTCCTGGGACGCCTGTGGCTGGGGGGCTCCTGTCTCGTTCACTTGTCTCCGATCACCGAGCGTCTTCGTAGTGCAGCAGGTCGTGGGGGATTCCTGCGCCCGCCAGATCACGCACGGTGGCGGAGACCATGGCCGACGAACCGCAGATGTAGAAGGAGCGTCCACCTCCCGCGCCGGAGCGCAGGACCGGGCCGGCGAGGCTTCGGTTGTCGAAGGTGCCGGCGTCGGCGCCGACCAGCGGAGTGACGCGAAGCCACGGGTGGACCTGGGCCAGTTGCCTGAGGACGGGCAGGTCGTACAGGCCGTGGTTGTCGCGTGCCGCGACGAACAGGTCGACGCGGCGGTACGGGCCGTGCTGCGCGATCTCCTCGACCAGGGCCCGCAGCGGGGCCAGGCCGGTGCCACCGGCGACCAGCACCAGGTCCCGGCCCTGGGATGCCCGCAGCGTGAGCCGGTTTCCGACCGGGGCGCCCAGGCGCAGCACGTCGCCCTGGCGCAGCCCGTACACCAGGGCGGGGCTGAGCAGGCCGCCGTCGACGGCGCGCACGTGGAACTCGATGGTCCCGTCGGCGCGCTGCGCGTTGGCCGGGGTGTAGGGCCGCCAGGTGCTGGGCAGCATCGGGGCTTCCACCATCACGGACTGCCCGGCCTGGTAGGCCATCGGCTGGTCCAGGCGCAGCGTCAGCACCGCGAGGTCGAAGCCGCGTTGCTCGTGCCGCACCACCTGGGCGTTCCACCAGGCCGGATTGACCGCACCGTCCGCTTCGGCGGCCTGGATCATGGTGCGGGCCACCAGGGAGTACGCCTCGGTCCAGCCACGCTGGAGTTCCGGGGTCCAGGCGTCGCCCAGGAAGTAGGCCAGCGTGGCCAGCAGCGCCTGCCCCACCGCCTCGTAGTGCTGGGCGACGACCTGGAACCTGCGGTGGTCGCGGCCCAGTTGCTGGAGGAAGGGAATGAGCCGGTCCGGGTCGTCCGCCTCCGCGACGATCCGCCCGAGCGCGGCGACGAGCCGGTCGCGCTGGGCCCCCATGGCCACCGGGAACATCGGCCGGACCTCCGGCGCGATCAGGAACAGGTAGGAGTAGAAGTACCGCGGCACCTCGTCCCCCGACTTGCCGACGAGAGCGAAGGAATCTCTCAGCGCCTGGGAATCGCTCACGTCCGCCCTCCGGTGACTGACATCAGGGTGACCTCCAAAAATCGGGTGCCGTCCGACGGCTCGCGGTGAGGAGCCGTCAGCGGCCGGATCAGCTCCGGGCCGCCTCGCCGGCGGCGACCATCGTGCTGCTGATCACGCCGTAGACCGCCGTCCAGGACTCCTCGACGGCCGGTGTCCACGCATCGCCCGCGTGGTGGCGCAGGGTCGCTATCAGGCTGGCGCCCACGGCCGGGTAGTGCTCGGCCAGTGCGCCGTAGCCCGCGTGGCGCCGCCCGAGGTTCTGCAGCATGCCCATGAGGGTGTCGGTGTTCTCCAGGTTCGCGACCAGGGCGCCCAGCGCCGCCCACAGGCGGTCACGCTGTTCGTCGAGGTGCGCAGCGAACAGGGGACGCACGCCGGGGTGGTGGGTGAACAGGTGGTCGTAGAAGTACTCGGTCACCTGCGAACCGTGCGGCTGAACAGCCGCGAAGCTGCTCCGGATCAACGCGATGTCTGCGGTCATGGCGGCCGACTGTAGCCAGCGGCCCTCTATTCGAACAAATTGAGTTCCTGATGCAACCGATCTGCGGATGTATAGCCGAGTTCGCTGGTCAACCGCTATGTGCCCGCTGTGGTTTACCGTGCGGTATCGACCTGCTCGCCAGGGGTGGTACCGGTTTGGCGAGGCGGCAGGGAAGTTCGGCAAACTTCTGGTAAGTCCCCTGACGCGGCGTTCACTTGCGGATGCGGGGGGCCGTACCGGCGGCCCGTGTACGCGCTGGCGGGAGGGGCGTGCGGCGAAACTCCCGCAGGTCGGCGCCGGATTGGCACCCGGGTGGGCGGGGCAGACGGACGTCCGACTGGTGGACGTGCCGCCGTTCGGGCGCCGGCCCGGCGGCGCAGGGAGGGACGGGTGCGGGTGGTTGAGCGATCGACGACGGGGCCGGGTGGACAATCCTCGCCGGCGGAGCGCGACGGTGTGCGGAAGCCGCCGCTGCGGCCCGGCCGCTACGACCCGGCCGATTACGCCGGGCCCGTGCTGCGCAGCGCCGCGGAGGCCGGCGTGTCTCCCGTGCTCCTCATGACGGTGCTGCACGTCGAGGCGTACAAACCGCACCATCCGCTGCTCGAACGGCTGTGGCAGTGGTGGAAGCCCGGGGCGTCCTTCGGTGTGGCCAACATGCACCGCGCGACGTTCGAGCGGGTACGGCGCACGCACGGCCTGCCGGGGCGGTGGCAGGATCTCCGCGACGATCCCGCGTTCGCCGTCCACGCGGCGGCCCTGCACATGAAGGACCTCGACCGGCGCCTTCCGAGGCGGCACGTGCGCCGCTACACCCGCGACGAACTCCTCGCCCTGGGCTACAACACGGGCGAACGCAATATGCGGGCCTTCGCCCGCGGCATCCCGCCGGGGCCCATGGCGCGGTCGTACCTGCGCCGTTTCCGTGCCCACCGGAACCGCGCCGCCGAGGCGCTGGCCGACCGCGGCGACGCGCGCGGCACCGGGCGCGCAGAGGTGTGACGAGCCCCGGGAGAGCCGGGCCCGGCCCTGCGGTCCGGAAAGAAAGGTTCCCCTGGTCCGGGGTAGACGACGAGCACAATCGCGTCGACCCCTGAAGGAGACGAACCGTGGACAAGGGCAAGCAGATCACCGGTGCGGCCCGCGAGGAACTCGCACAGGAGATGAAGAAGCAGTACGAGCAGGGGATGTCCATACGGGCCATCGCCGAGGCGCACGGACGGTCGTACGGGTTCGTCCACCGTGTCCTGACCGAGACGGACGTCTCTCTGCGCAGCCGGGGCGGCGAGCGTCCGCAGCGGCGGCGCCTGGAAGGAGCCGGTCGCTCACCGAGGTGAGGCCGGCCCGTCGGCGACCCGTGAGGGGGAACCGCACCCGGCGTGCGCATGCCCCGCATTTCGTGAAGATAACTTGCGATTTGTATGCATGTAGGTGCGAGGTAAGGGCATTCGATGGCCAGGAGGTTGATAGCAATGGTTCCCCTGCTTCTGGTTCTTCTTCTGGCTCTGATCCTCTTCGGTGCGGGCTTCGCGCTGAAGGCACTGTGGTGGATCGCGGTGATCGTGCTGGTCGTCTGGCTGCTCGGCTTCGTCGTCCGGTCCGCGGACGGCACGGGCCGCAAGGGTCGCTGGTATCGCTGGTAGACGCAGACGACCGGTGTGAGATGCGCCGGCGGTAAACGAGATGCACGACGTGGGGCCCGGCCGGGTAAGGCCGGGCCCCACGTCATGCATGGGGACCCGCGCAACGACACAGGGGGCGGAACGGGCGTATCGGGCGCATCGTTGGGTATGTGTGCGGTGCACCGGTCTCGCGGAAACAGCAGTGGAACTCTGCGCCTCCTTGTCCCGCGGGGCCGGTGCGCTGTGTCCGGCGCCGTTTCGACGGGTGACGCGACCGGGCGGGCCGGGCATTACCTGTGCGGTAATCGCGTGGCCGGGCAGGGAGCGGCAAGGTGGGGTCATCGGGTTCCGGGCCGGCGCACTCCGGCCCGGGATCCGGTCACGTCGACCGACCCGGGCGAGAGACGCGCCGACCGCTCCGTCCGGCCGCACGGCGGGGTCAGGCCGCCCACCGGATGCGGCCCGGATCCCACGCGGCCCGCGCTCCGTTCGGTCCCCCCGTTGGGCTAACAGCAGTGGTGACGCCCACGTGGCTGCGGCGAAGCTAGTAGAGCGAACCCCGGTGCGCGGCCGCCGGTTCGGCGACCGGCTTCCCGGTGGCCCCGAGCTCGTCGTGGCCTCACGCCGAGTCACGCAGGGCGGCCCGCGCCGTTCGCGATGGCTTCCGCCCGGTCCCACGGTGCGGCCCAGGCAACGGTTCAGGCGACCGTCAGGAGGACGATGTGGCGCTCACCGAGGGTGACTTGATCAGTGCCGGTGACGACGGTCTCGTGGAACTGTTCCGAGCGAGTCCGGCCGGTGACGTCCCCAGAGGCCCGCTGGAGGGCACCGGCATCCTGCGATGGGGAGGCAGCGGGCTCGCCCGCCCCCTCGCCTGGCTGGTGCGCACGGCCGTGTGGCGGGGCAAGGTCTTCGACCACGAGGGTTATCTGAGCAACCGGATGACCTCGTTCGACGTGCTCGCCGTCGTGGCTCAGGTCTACAAGGGGCCGAGCCTGATGGACGAGCAGGAGTGCATCGTCATCGACTACTCCAGGGTCTCCCTCGTCGCACGCGGCGTCCGCGACGAGATGCGCCAGGTCGGTGAGGGCCTCTACCTCGGTGTGGTCTGGCTCTTCGGGTGCAGGGTCGGCTGGTTCGCCCTCAGGGTGCCGCAGGTCGACCGCACCCTCCCCGGGACGGGGGAGACCCGGGCCGGATAGCCGCGGCGCGGACCTCTCCCGTAACCGGCCTCCCTCGTAACCGGCCTCCCTCGTACCCGGCCTGTTCCGCGCCCGCTCCCGGCGCGCGGCGGGCCCGCGTCGGACGCGGTCCTCGCCCGAGTTCGCGGCGGCCGGGCCACTCCCTCCACCGGGCCGGGCCGACCACCTCAGTGAAAGGTTCATCAGCCATGAGCTCATCCGGCATACCCGCCCGCAGGCCGGCAACCGCCAAGCGCCTCCGGAGGAGAAGGGGGAAGGGCCTCTCACTGAGGGCTCCGGCCGTGGCGGCGGCCTCGGTGGCCATGGTGATGGGCGCGGCCAACGTCCCGGCCGTCCCGCTCGGTGCATCACCGGGGCCCTTGCACGGCACCGTCACCGGCGCGGGCAAGCCGTTGCGGGGAGCGACGGTCACGCTTTACGCCGGCTCGCGCACCGGGGTCAGACAGCTGGGCCGGGTCACGACCGACGCCACCGGCTCCTTCGCCATCCCCTACACCCCGCCCGCCGCCGGGGTGCTGTACCTGGAGGCCACGTCCTCCGGCGCCCGCCGGCTGCGGCTGCGCTCCGTGGTGGCGGTCGGCCGGGGCGGGGCGGTGCCCGCACGGACGACGAACCAGGTACGGGTCAACGAACTCACCACCGTCGCCGCCACGTACGCCCTCGCCCAGTTCAGCGGTCGGCACGGCATCGACGGGCCGAGTCCAGGGCTCCAGAACGCCGCGGCGACGACGTACAACCTCGTCGACCCGGTCACCGGCAAGCCCGGCGGAACGGTCACCAACGCCGACAACGGCAACACCAACGAGACCCTGGCCACCCTCGACACGCTCGCCAACCTGGTCTCCCTCTGCGCGTCCGACACCACGCGGTGCGAGCGCCTGCTCCGGCTGGCGACACCGCCCGGCGGCACGACGCCCCAGGACACCGTGCAGGCCGTGCTGAACCTCGTCCGCAATCCCACACTGTCCCCGGCGGGGCTCTACGGCCTGGCGCGCACCGCGAAGCACTACGCACCGGCGCTCGCCGCGCCACCCACCGCCTGGATACTGGCGCTGCGCCACACCGACACCGACCTGTACGCCCCCGGCCGTATCGCCATCGACGCCAAGGGGAACGTCTGGACGTCCGACAACTGGCTGCCCGGCACCCGGAAGCCCACCCCCTACATCAGCGTGCTCGACCCGACGGGCCGTCCGGTCCTGGGCAGCCCGATACCCGGAGGCGGCATGAAGGGCGGTGACTGGGGTGCCGCCGTCGCCCCGGACGGCTCGGTCTGGATGAGCAGCTACGGCGGCAACTCCGTCGCGCACTACTCGGCCACCGGCAAACCGCTGTCCCCCCCTGGGGGCTGGAAGAACGGCGGGCTCGTCCATCCGCAGGGACTCGCCGTGGACCAGCGCGGCAATGTGTGGATCGCGAACAACTACGGTCTGGAGACCGCACCGGGCCAGGGCAATGTGGTCGTCTACCCGCACGGCGACCCGGCCAAGGCGATCAAGATCACCGGCGGCGGCCTCAACCACCCGTTCGCCGTCCAGATCGACGGCTTCGGGCGGGCCTGGGTCAGCAACGCCGGCCTGGGCGGTGCCCGGTTGGTGAACACCCCCCTGGCGCCCCTCATCGGCAAGTTCAGCGGCAGCGTCACCGTGATCGGGCCGGACTTCAGACCCACGGCGGCCTCGCCCGTCCGAAGCAGCTCGTTCAAGTGGCCCCTGGGCATCGCCATCGACTCCGAGAACAACGCCTGGGTCGACAACTACTTCAACAGCACCGTCACCCGGCTCACGCCCGACGGGAGAGTCGCGGGCGCGTACAAGCTGCCCGAGAAGACGCTGCCCTGGTCCGTCGCCGTCGACGGCTCCGACCGTGTGTGGGTCGCGGGCTTCCTCACCCCGAGCGTGTACACACTGTGCGGTACCAACACGGGCGCCTGCCCGCCCGGCAGCACCACCGGCGCCGTCCTGTCACCCGCGCAGGGCTTCCGGAACAAGGCGATCCAGCACCTCACCGCGGTGCAGATCGACCCGTCCGGCAACGTCTGGCTGGCCAACAACTGGTCGCGCATCGTCCCGCCCACCGGCGGCACGGGACTGGTCGAACTCATCGGACTCGCCACCCCCGTCTGCACCCCCCTCACACCGGTCCCGGAACGGCCCTCCACCGCCACCTCCTGCACCGGCAGGAGCGCGGCGGCCGACCCGTTCACCGGGAAGCGGACCGGCACCCAGACCTACACCGTGCGCCCGGGGGACACCCTCAGCCGCATCGCCCGCGCCAACGGCCAGTCCTGGTCGGCGCTGTACCGCAGAAACAAGACCGCCATCGGGGCCGACCCGGACCGGATCATCCCAGGCCGGCGCCTCGTCCTGCGCTGAACACGCGCCCCGGCCCTGCTCCCTACGGCACGGACGTCAGTCCTCTCCCGGCTCCGCCGCGGCCCGGTCGGCCCGGCCGCCGGAGCCGAGCGGGCCGGTGGCGCGCAGCGGCCGCCCGGCGTCCAGGCGGGGCAACTCGTGCCGGGCCACCCGCAGTACGACGGGCGGCAGGGCGCAGCGGACCGCCTGGAGGCAGCGCAGCCACGACGGTGCGTAGACCGCGGTACGGCGGCGCTCCACCGCCCTTGCCAGCCGTGCGGCGACCGCTTCGGGCCGGTGGATGGTGCGCCCGGGAGCCGGCATGTGGACCCGCAACTCGTGCAGCGCGGCGAACCGTTCGGCCTCGCGGATCAGATCGGTGTCCGTCCAGGCGGGGTAGGCGATGCCCACGGCGACCCCCTGGTGCGCGACTTCCGCCCGCAGCGCGTGGGCGAACGCCTCCACACCCGCCTTGGAGGCGCAGTAGGCGCTCATCATCGGTGTGGCACCGATCGAGGCCAGCGACGCGACCTGGAGGAAGTACCCGGCCGTCGCGACGAGATCGGGCAGGAAGGCCCGTGCCGTGTGGGCGCTGCCCGTCAGATTGACGTCGATGACACGGCGCCACGACGCGGGGTCGGACACCGCGAACGGTCCGCCCTCGGCGATGCCCGCGTTCGCCACGACCACCGAGGGCCGGCCGAGACGGCCGCGTACCTCGGCCGCCGCGTCGTCCAGGGCGGTGTGGTCCGTGACGTCGACCTCGATCGCCAGGGCAGCGGTGGGCAGCGACGCGGCCAGCGCGCCCAGTTCGGCCCCCTCGTGCCCGAGGAGGGCCAAGCGCGCCCGGCGCCGGGCGAGTTGGCGCGCCAGGGTGGCGCCGAGTCCGCGCGCTGCTCCGGTGATGACGACGGTCCGGTCCCGCAGAGGGCTGTTCGCCACCGGTCGGCCCTCATCCCTTCCGCGGTGTCATCCGGGACGGCTGGAGCCGGCGGGTGCGGATGTGCACTCCGTCCACCAGCCGGCCGCCCGAGGCCTTGACGGCGGACAGGCAGAAGCGGACCCACATGTTGAGCTGGATCTCCTTCGCCACGCGCAGATGCGAGTACAGCACGTGCACCAGCCGGGTGGCGGCGCGCGCCCACAACTCGATCTCGAACACCAGCAGGTCGCCGTCCCGGCGTGCGCGGAACTGCACCTGTCCGGCCTCCATGTGCCCGCGCAGGGTCA
Source organism: Streptomyces sp. NEAU-sy36 (assembly GCF_013423905.1). Lineage (NCBI taxonomy): Bacteria > Bacillati > Actinomycetota > Actinomycetes > Kitasatosporales > Streptomycetaceae > Streptomyces > Streptomyces sp. NEAU-sy36. The sequence goes on along the minus strand of NZ_CP058977.1, from coordinate 4,518,293 downwards.
CCAGGTGCAGCAGCTCACTGTCACGCTGGACGACCCGCACCGGGCCGTTCCACGGACCCGGCATTTCCACCAGCAGTTCGTCCGCCACGTTCAGTCCGTGGGCGCGGAGTTCGCCCACCCGGATGCCGACCACCTCCGTCGGCACGAAGTGTTCGAAGTGACAGCAGAGCTGCTCGACCAGCCGGGCGCCGTCGACCTCCGCCCCCGCGATGTGCACCCGGAAGGTCCGGTGGAACAGGGGACCGAAGCCGTCCTCGGCGAGTTGCACCGTGTCGTCGACCGCGTCGGGCGGGATCCGCGGTGGACGGTCCTGCTCGTCGCCCTCGCATTCGCCCGCGCGGTACAGCGGCGTCGTCTCCCAGAGGTAGCGCCAGGTGACCAGCACCGTGCCCAGGAGCCATCGCGCCAGCACGGTCAGTGGCCGCGGCCAGCGTGGTGGGGACATCGACCCCCCTCAGGGCATCGGATCGGTGGAAATACGCACGAAGAAATGTGAATGAATATGGACATACCCTGGTATAGCAATGCTGACACGGTGGTGCGACACGAGTGGACGAACCCGGAGGCGCGCATGGTGGTCCGGCTTCTGCACCGCGCGGGCGTGCGCAGCGCTCACCTGCACCTCGCCTCGCTCGGCGCGATCGGGCTGTGCGTGACGCTGTGGGTGCGCGCGAAGACCGTCGACCAGGAGCAGCGGGGGAACGCCGAACGGCGCGCGCTCTTCGTCGGCCTGTGGCCGCCGACGCTGTGGCTGATCGGCGAATCGCTGCGGCGGCCGGAGTGATGACCCTTGGCTGACCGGGTCCTCGGACGGCTCGACGTGGTGCGGGCGTGGCGCGAACTCGCGGACGAGTCCGTCAACTACTCGATGGCCGAAGTGCGCCGTCCCGCCTGGAACGTCGACATCCACCGCACTCCGCTGCCCGCCGAGCCACCGGGCCCTCCCGCGCCGGGGGGATCGTGGACGCACGCCCGCCGCCTGATCCGCGACTACGAGTTCTCCCCGCCGGAGATCGTCCGGGCGCTGTACGACCCGACCGCACCCCTGCTCGGCCGTGACATGCTGCTGGAAGCCCGGTTCCACGGCCTGCACTTCTACTGCGGCGTACGCGTCACCGAAGTGGTCGACGAGACGCGCGACGGCACGGACCACGCCTGGGGGTGGGCCTACGAGACCCTCGGTGGCCACCTGGAGCGCGGGAAGGTCACCTACGAGGTCGTGAAGGACGGCCGGACCGGAGCGGTGGAGTTCGTGGCCAGGTGCCATTCCCAGGGCGCGCCCACGCTGGGTCCCGTCACCTCCCTCGGATGGCGGCTGTTCGGCCGCCGCACCCAACTGCGGTTCTACCGCCGGTGCGGCGCACGCATGTGGCACTTCGTGGAGGCGGCACTGCGCGGTGAGCCCGTCCCGGCCCGCCCGCCGAGGATGGTCGGCCACCTGGTGTACGCCCCCTCCGACGCGCGGGCCCACCGCCTGGACGCACTGGCCGTCAACCGGGTCGCCCCGGGCTGAGGGCGGCCGCCGGGGCTTTCCCGCCGGGCCGCACGACGCCAAGGGCCCCCGGGATCCGGGCGGTCCTGCGAGCCGTACCGGGTACGGACGGCCGGGCGCGGGTACTCCGGGGTGGGTCAGGACGGCCCAGTCCAGTCCCCGCGCAACCACAGACGGGCCCCTCCCGTCGGGCAAGGACCACCATGGCGAGCTTCGACGATTCCGCCGTCGACCTGCACTTCATCGGCAACGCGACGGTCCTGCTGCGGTACGGCGACCTCACCCTGCTCACCGACCCCAACTTCCTGCACCGAGGCGAACCCGCCCACCTCGGATACGGACTGATCAGCCGCCGTCTCACCGAACCGGCGCTGGATCCGTGGGAGCTGCCGCGCCTGGACGCCGTGGTCCTCTCCCACCTGCACGGCGACCACTGGGACCGCAGGGCCCGACGGCACCTGGACCGGTCGGTGCCGATCGTCACCACGCCCCATGCCGCCCGCCGGCTGCGCTCCTGGCAGGGCTTCCGTCAGGCCGGAGGCCTGCGCACCTGGGAGAGCTGCACCTTCCGGCAGGGCGACGCGCAGGTCCGGGTGACATCGCTGCCCGGTCGCCACTCCCTGCAGCCGGTGCTGCGGCGCCTGCTGCCGCCGGTGATGGGCAGCATGCTGGAATTCGGTCCCCGCGGCGGCCCGGCACGGCTGCGGCTGTACGTCTCCGGCGACACGCTCCGCTACGACGGCCTCGATGAGATCGCCCGCCGCTTCCCCGGCGCGGACCTCGCGGTGCTGCACCTGGGCGGCACCACCCTGCCGGGCGGTTTCGTGGTCACCATGGACGGTGCCCAGGGCGCAGAACTCGCCCGCCGCCTCGACTACCGGCACGTGCTGCCCGTGCACTACGACGACTACACCGTCTTCCGCTCCCCGCTCGACGCCTTCCTGACCGAGGCCCGTGCGCTCGGCCTTCAGGAGCGGCTGGTCCACTGCCGGCGCGGGCAGCATGCGCGCGTGATGGCCTCCGAGGAACGGCCCACGGTGCGCTGAGGCGTCAGTTCCAGGGTTCCTCGGACACCAGGGGCTTGCCCGGCGGCCGGGCGGGCCCCGGCCGGGGACGGTCAGGGCAGACTGTGTGAGGTTCGCGAGGCTGGGGAGAGGCTTGTGGAGCGGGGTATGCGGGAGCGAAGCGGCGCGGATCGGGAGCCGAATGCGTACGAGCGGGTCCTCGCCGAGGACCGTAGGGTCGTGCGCGAGCTGTTCCGCGTGAGTGCCGGCGGAGCCCATACCGGGCTCGTCATCACGGCCGTCGTCGTGGCGTTGGCCGCTGCGATCGGCGGCGCCCGGTCGGCGGTGATCGTCGGTGGGGCGGTCGCGGCCTGGTTCGCCGTCGCCCTTTTCGCGGTCCGTCGTGGCGGGCGCCGCGGGCGGGCGGCAGCCGTGCGTGCCTATCTCCTGACCTTCGGCTGGGCCGGCTGGCTTTGATCGGGGCAGGCATCGGGCCTGGGTCAGGGCGCTGACGGCACAGCTTGGCCGACGGGCCTCCACCCTCCTTGCGTTACCACGCGTCTGCAATTATTGTTATGACCCGTAAGGCGCTTCTGCATCTATTTGCCGGGCCGTGCGTCCACTGCCCCACCGTAGCCCGCACGGACCGACGACCCCGCAGAGGCATCCGACCGCCCGGATCTCGCTCAACGGCAGGGAGACCTCGGGCACGGAGACAACGAACGAAGAGGCTCCACCATGTCGCTCACCGACATCCTTCCCGGCAAGCTCGGCTTCGGCACCGCGCCGCTGGGCAACATGTTCCGCGCGATCCCCGACGAGGAGGCCCGCGCGACCGTCGAGGCCGCCTGGGACCAGGGCATCCGCTACTACGACACCGCGCCCTTCTACGGCGCCGGACTGGCCGAACTGCGGCTCGGCGAGGTTCTCGCCACCAAGCCCCGCGACTCCTACGTCCTGTCGACCAAGGTCGGCCGCGTCATCCTCGACGAGCTGGAGGAAGGCGCCCGCGACCTCGGCGAGAAGGGCGGGCTGTTCGAACACGGCCGCCCGAACAAGATAGTTCACGAGTGGACCGCCGACGCCACCGAGCGCTCCATCGAAGACAGCCTGAAGCGCCTGGGTGTCGACCGCCTCGACATCGTCTGGGTCCACGACATCGCCCAGGACTTCCACGGCGACGTGTGGCTGCAGAAGTTCGAGGAGGCGCGCACCGGCGCCTTCCGCGTCCTGTCCCGGCTGCGCGACGAAGGCGTCATCAAGGCATGGGGCCTTGGAGTCAACAAGACCGAGCCCATCGAGCTGACCCTGGCCCTCGACGAGCCGCGTCCCGACGGCTTCCTCCTGGCCGGCCGCTACACCCTCCTCGACCACGAGCACGCCCTGCAGCGCCTGCTCCCCATGGCCCGGGAACAGGGCGTCGACATGGTCGTCGGCGGCCCCTACAGCTCCGGCGTGCTCGCCGGAGGCACCAACTTCGAGTACCAGCAGGCACCGCCCGCCATCATCGAGCGTGTCGAGCGCCTCAAGGCCCTCGCCGACAAGCACGGCATCGGCATCAAGGCCGCCGCGCTCCAGTTCTCCCTCGCCCACCCCGTGGCCGCCGCCGTCGTCCCCGGTGCCACCCGCCCCAGCCGCATCGCCGAGGACGTGGCCGCCCTGGGCGAGACCGTCCCCGCCGCGTTCTGGCAGGACCTGCGCGCCGCCGGCCTGGTCAGCCCGGCCGCCCCGCTGCCCAACGGCGCCTGACCCCGAGTCCCAGCGCGCCGGCACCACAGACCCAGGAGAAAGACCATGGCCTCGACATCCGTCAGCCGTACAGTGCCCGCCTCGCCCGAGAAGGTGTGGAGCCTCATCGGCGGCTTCGACGCCCTGCCCGACTGGCTCCCCTACATCCCCGAGAGCATCCCCCTCGAAGGCGGCCGGGTCCGGCAACTGAAGAACCCCGAGGGGGAGGTCATCCTCGAACGCCTCGTGGACTTCAGCGAGACCGGGCGCCACTACAGCTACACCATCCTCCAGGCCCCGTTCCCCGTCGACGGCTACCTCTCCACCATCCGGGTCCACGCGATCCCCGGCCAGGAGAACGCCGCCGAGGTCCAGTGGTCCGGCCGCTTCAACCCCGACGGCGCCACCGAGGACGAAGTCGTGGACCTGTTCACCGGCATCTACCGCGACGGCCTGGACGCCCTCCACCAGACCCTCGCGGCCTGACACGGACCGGCCCGCGCGCGCGCCGGGCCGCCGGCCCGGATCTCAGTCGAGGCAGAACTCGTTGCCCTCGACGTCCTGCATCACGATGCACGACTCGTTGAAGCCGTCGGCCGGCAGCGTCCGCACGTGTACGGCGCCGAGCGCCATCAGCCGTGCGCGCTCGGCCTCCAGCGCGGCGAGGCGCTCGTCGCCGACGAGTCCGGTGCCGACCCGTACGTCGAGGTGCACTCGGTTCTTGACCGCCTTGCCCTCGGGAACGCGCTGGAAGAACAGCCGCGGGCCGACGCCGGAGGGGTCGACGCAGGCGAACGCGGAACCCTGCCGTTCAGGCGGCAGTGAGCGGTCGAAGTCGTCCCAGGTGGCGAACCCCTTCGGCGGCGGCGGTACGACGTACCCCAGCACCTCGCACCAGAAGCGGGCGACGCGCTCGGGTTCCGCGCAGTCGAAGGTGACCTGGAACTTCTTGATCGATGACATCGGCGCACCATAGCAGGGGCTTCCGGTGCTCATCTCCCCTTTTTCACCTGCCTGTTGGCCGGCCGGTCAGCCCTTCGGGCGGGGCCGGTCACCGGACCTCCCGCGGTCCGGCGGGTCCGTCGTGGCCGGATCGCTTCCCGTTCCAGCGCAGTCCGAGCGCGGCGGTCACGAATGACGCGACCAGTGGCCGGCGGTCCTGCTCGGCCCAGGCGAGCACCAGGCGGCTGGGCGGTGCGTCGGCCACCGGGACGCACACGAGGCCGGGCGGGAGGGGTTCGACCAGTGAGCGGGGGAGCACCCCGATCATCCGGCCCACCATGATCATCTGAAGCAGCTGGACCACGTCGGCGACCTCGGGGCCGCTGCCCTCGCCACCGGGTACGCCCTTCCAGCGTGGCAGCGTCTCGCCGTCCAGGTCGGGCATCCGCACCGAAGGGCGCCCGGCCAGCCGGTGTCCGGCCGGGACGATGACCACGCGGTCCTCGGTGAGCAGCGTCTCGTGGGCCAGGCCGTCGAGGTCGTCGAACGGCGCGTACAGCAGGCCGACGTCGGCCCGGCCGGCGCGCAGGAAGTCGGTGCGATCGGCCGGGCCGCTGAAGAGGATGTCCACCTGGCGGGCGTCCGGCTGGTGCGCGTACGCGGCCAGGAGGCCGGAGAGCAGTCCGGCGTCGCCGCCGGGCTTGAGCACGAGCCGCAGGTGCGCCTGGGTGTCGCCGGCGCGCTGGGCGTGCCGGATGGCGGCGCCGACCGCGTTGAGCGCGTGCCGTCCGTGTTCCTGCAACGCCTTCCCGGCCGGGGTGAGTTCGACGTGCCGGCTGGAGCGGTCGAAGAGCGGGACACCGAGCCGGGTCTCGATCCGCCGGATGGCCTTCGACAGCGCCGGCTGGGCGATCGAAAGCCGGACGGCGGCCCGGCCGAAGTGCAGCTCGTCGGCGAGCGCGATGAAGTACTCCAGCTCGCGGGTCTCCAGTTGGATCATGCCTCCAGGTTATCGCCGGATGGCGAACCGGTCTTGGACGCGGGCGCCGCGTGGAGTCGAGAATTGCCGCATGATCAACCACACGATGATTGTCTCGTTCGACCGGCCGCTGCCCGATGCCGAGCTGGATCAGTACCTCGCGGATATCGAACAGGTCATGCTCGACTCCGGCTGCGCGCAGTCGGTCGCGACCCGGCGCCACCTTCCCGTCCCCGGCGAGGAAGCCATCCCGGCACTGATCGCGACCGCGATCGTCCAGGTGACCGTCGCCGACATGGACGCCCTCGCGAAGGCGTTCACCGCGCCGGGCGTGCACGAGGTCATCGACCGCTGGCAGGCCCGGCACCCGTACAAGGTCGCCTGGGCGAACCACGAGGCGCTGGTATGAGCGGCCCCGCCGGAAAGGCGGGTCTGGTCACCGGGGCCGGCAGTGGGATCGGCCGTGCGGCGGCGCAGCAGTTCGCCCGGAGCGGCGCCGCCGTGGCCGTGCTCGACATCGACGCGGACGCGGCGGCCGAGACCGCCGAGACCATCAGGAAGGACGGCGGGGAAGCGCTGGCCGTCACCGTCGACATCGCCGACGAACGGTCCGTCCGGGCGGCCGTCGAGCGCACGGTCGCCGCGTTCGGCGGCCTCGATTTCGCGGTGAACAACGCCGGTATGGCCTCGCACCACCGCAGACTCGACCAGATGACCCCGGACGAGTTCGAGCGTGTCGTCCGCGTCAATCTGACCGGGACGTTCCTCTGCATGAAGTACGAACTGCCCGTACTGCGCGGCCGTGGGGGCGGTGCGATCGTGAACATCGCCTCCAACGGAGGTCTTTACGCGATCCCGACCGCCCCCGCCTACGTGGCCGCCAAGCACGGCGTCGTCGGCCTCACCAAGGTCACCGCGGTCGACTACGCCCCGGACGGCGTCCGGGTCAACGCCGTGTGCCCCGGCCCCACCCGCACTCCCGGGTTCGAGGAGGTGGCGGCCGGTACCGACATGATCGCGCGGCAGGCGGCGATCACACCGCTCGGCCGACTGGCCACGCCGGAGGAGGCCGCCGCGGCGGCGGTCTGGCTCTGCTCGGACGCCGCGTCCTACGTCACCGGGATCGCGATGTCGGTCGACGGCGGACGGCGGGCGTGAAAAAAAAGGGGGCCGTCGCGGTCGAGGGACAGGGGCCTGCGGGGGGCGTGCCCGCGCGTCGCCCGCGGTCCGGACGCCGTGCCCGGCGGCGGGACGGAGCCGGCCCCGACGGTCACGGCCCCCGAGTCGGCCGTCCTGCCCGGGCCCGGAACCACAGCTCGTGGCTCCGGGCCCGGCCGTCTTGCGGTCGCGGGGGTGGATACTTCGGCGTCGTCGACGCGCGCCCGCGCCCGACCCGCCCGACCGGAGGGGAACCCCGCAGTGACGTCCGCCGAGCCGTTCACCCGCATCAAGATCCGCGTCGCCGCGGCCCTGTTCAACGGTGATGACATCGCCCTCATCCACCGCGTCAAGAACGGCCGGGACCAGTACACCCTGCCCGGCGGCAACGTCGAAGCCGGCGAGCCCATCCACCGGGCACTCGCCCGCGAACTCCACGAAGAACTGGGCCTCGACCTCACCGAGGCCATCAAACCCCCGAGGCTGACCTGGGTCCAGGACGCCATGGTCACCCGCCCCGGTGGCGCCCCGCCCCGCAAGCTCCACCTCGTCTTCCGCGTCCACATCCCCGATGCCACCCGCGCTCGCCTGAGCACCGTCGAGTACGACGACGCCGTCGGCACCGGCCGGCTCGCCTGGCGCCCCTACAAGGAGACGGGCGGCCGGTCGCTGTTCCCGCCGGTCCCCGTCGCGGATCTGGACACGCCGACGGCGCCCGTCGACGCCGCCCGCGCCTTCCTGCCGCCCCTGGACGACACGAACTACCGGTGGATCTGACGGGCTACGACGCCTGGTCCGCGGTGGAACCGTACGACTGCCGGGCGGCACACGGCGCGTGCCCGTCAACTCGCGCGCGGGGTGAGGACGGTCCGGTCGAACGGTCCGCCGTGCACGGTGGCGTACCGCACGGCGTCGTTGACGGCGTCCAGGCCGAACGTACGGATCTGTTCGGATCCAAGGTCGAGCGCGCCTGCCGCGACGAGCCGGATCATGCCGACGTTCGCCGAGCGCGGGTACATCCACTGGCCGCGCACGGTGACAGAGTTCCGCATGAGCCACGGGTAGGGGAGGGCGAGATCCTCGCCGCCGAGCATGCCGACGCCGCCCATGAGGACGACGCGGCCCTGTTCGCGCACGGTCATGGCCGCGGTGCGGGTCACCGAGCTGGGCGCGGCCGGCGGGAGGGCGTCGAACACCATGTCGATCGGGCCGTCGGCGGCCGCGGACATCGCGGCCCGGTCGGCGGCTTCGTCCCCGGTCAGTCCGACTGGTCGTACACGCGGGCCGAACCGGTCGGCGAGCAGACCGAGGACGGCACGGTTGCGGCCCGGCGCGACCACGCGGCCGGCTCCCATGGCCAGCGCCAGGGCCACCGTCGTACTGCCGAGATTGCCGGTGGCCCCGCTGACGAGGATGGTCTCGCCGGGTTCGAGCCCGCCTGCCAGCAGCCCTCCGTAGGGGATGGTGTAGACGCCCAGCAAGGACCAGCGGGCAGGGTCGTCCCCGGCCCGGTCCGGCAGCGGATGGACGTTCTCCGTGGGCACCCGCATCAGTTCCGCGAACGACCCGTCGTGCAGGTACCGGGCGAGCCGCGCGCCGCCCTCGCCGCGGGAACTCCAGCCCTGGAGCATGATGTCGGGCGTCAGCGCGTCGTCGCGGGCACGCACGGTGCAGTCGCACCACACGAGGTCGCCGACCCGCAGCCGGGTGGCGTCCGGACCGACGTGCACGACCCGCCCCACCCCTCCCAGGCCGGGTATCAGGGGCGGTTCGAGCGGGTAGTTCCGCCGACCGCCGAAGACATCCTCGGAATACGGCGGGACGAAGGCCGCCAGGACCTCGACCACCACTTCGCCGCCGCGCGCTTCGGGCTCGGGCACCTCCCGCACGCCGAGCGGGGCTCCGAACCGTGTCAGGACCGCTGCTCGCATCCTCTGACCTCCTTGATCGTCGGTCTCGAGGCTAGGAGCGCGATGGGCATGCGCCAAGCGACGATCCCGCATATGTGGTATGCGTAAGACGCATGGACTTCTCCAGCACGGCGCTCCGGGTGCTGCGCCAGGTCGCCGAGTCGGGCAGCTTCACCGCGGCGGCCGCCCGGCTCGGCTACACCCAGTCGGCGATCTCACGTCAGGCGGCGGCGCTCGAACGCAGCGCGGGCACCGAACTGTTCGAGCGCCGCCCCGACGGCGTGCGGCTCACCCCCGCCGGCCTCACCCTGCTGCGGCACGCCCGCACCATCCTGGACACCGTCGCGGCGGCCGAGCACGAACTCGCCGGCTCCGCCGCGCGGACGGAGCTGGTACGGCTGGGCATGTTCCCCAGTGCCGGGGCCACGATCCTCCCCGAACTGCTCGCGGGGCTCGCGGCGGACAGCCCGCACATCACGGTCACGACGCGCGAGGGCACCACGCCCGCCCTCCTGCGGGGCCTGCGCGCGGGCTCGATCGACATCGCCGTCCTCACGTCCCGCCCGCCGCACCGGCCGTCGGACGGCGAGTCCCCCCGGCTGCACATCGAAACGGTCGAGGACACCGAACTGCGCGTGGCGGCAGCGACGGCCGGCCCGTTCTCCGGCCGTGCCACCGTGCATGTGGACGAGCTCGTCGACGCCCCCTGGATCGCCACCCCGTCATCGGACGCCGAACCGCTCCTCGGTGTCTGGCCCGGCCTGCCGGGACGGCCCCGCGTCGTCCACAGCACGAGCGACTGGCTGACCAAGCTGCGGCTGGTCGCCGCCGGTTCCGGTGTGACGACCGTCCCGGCCCGCATGTCGGGGGTCTTGCCCGACGGGGTGAGCCTGCTGCGCGTGGACGGAGCACCCCCCGAGGTCCGCCGCGTGCTCGTGGCCCGCCTTCCCGGCCGCCCGGTCCCGGGAGTCGCGGCCGTCACCCGAGCGATCACCTCGCCCGACAGGTCCGTCGATCACGGCAGCGGCGCCGCGCCGCGGACACGCACCCGCGGCCCCGCCGCCGTCAGCCCTCCTGAATGAGTGTCAGTTCGCCCAGCAGGCCTCCGAGTGGGGCGGGAGTCCGGTCGGGGGCGAGATCCTCGACCAGGACGCGGCCGTAGCGGATCTTGCGCCCCTTTCTGGTGCCGAGGAAACGCCTGAACTGCTGCCTCGGAGGCCGGCCTTGCTGGGCGGGCTGGCGCAGGAAGGTCTGGAGTGCGCGCAACTCGCCTTGCGACCGGATGAGTTCCGCCACCCGTGGCACACCCAAGGCTCGGATCAGTTCGTCCTCCAGATCCGCGGCGCACACGAAGAAGTCGTCCCGGGCGGCGCCGGCCTGGCTGAAGCCCCGTGCGTAATAGGGGCGTTCCGTCTCGTCGCACAGTCCGGTGAGGCGGAGGTCCAGTCCCGAGGGTCCGAGGAGCCGGACGTAGCGCCCGACGCTCATCGCACCGCCGATCGGCAGGACGCAGATCCCCTCGGCCGCCAGGTCCCGGCCGCGGCCTTCCGCCAGCGCGTCGACCGCCGCGACGTCACTCGGCCCCTCCAGCAGCACGACCGCCCGGACCGCCAGCCGCGCGGCCAGGTCCCGGGCCGGTTCGCCCGGCCCACCGGCCGCCCACGCGGTGACCGCGTCTCGGAACGCCCCCATGTCGGCCATGGGACGAGTCTGCGTCCGGTCCGCTGGCACCGCGAGGGAATTTCCCCGAGGGCGCGGTCGGGGAGGTGAAGGGCGTGACGGGCGGGCCGCTGGGCAGCGGCTGTGCACAGGGCCGGGGCCGCCTCGACCGCTCAGCGTTCGGCCGGGCCGAGGACGGCTGTCACCAGCCGGCGCGCGTACGCGCCGTCCAGCCCGTCCGGGCGGAAGAGGATGCGGTACATCAGGGGAGCCACGACGTGGTCGATGACCGCTTCGGTGCCGGGTGTCGGCTCGCCGCGTTCGGCCGCCCTGGTGAGCACGGCGTCGATCTGCTCGGCGGCATAGGCGGAGCACTGCCCGGCGTTGCCGCCGTCCGGGTCGCCGAGCAGGGCGTCGCGGATGTAGGCGCGCCCGGTGGGGGAGGACATCTCGTCGAGGAACTGCTCCGCCCAGCTGGTCAGGTCGCTCAGCAGGGCCCCGTGGTCGACCGGTGCCGTGTCGGGCCGCAGCCGCTCGACCGCCACGTCCGACAGCAGTTCTTGCAGGTCCCCCCAGCGGCGGTAGATCGTCGACGGGGTCACCCCCGCGCGCTGGGCGACCTGCGGGACCGTGAGCGTCTCCCGGCCGTTCTCCGCGACGAGTTCGCGTACGGCGGCGTGCACTGATGCCTGGACCCGGGCGCTGCGGCCGCCCGGACGCACCATCTGCCTGCTCATGGCATTCATCTTAAAGCAAATTCATTGCGTCTGACGGAAGCCTTCCCCGGCCGCTCATGCCGCGCGCGCGAGCTCGCGGGCGGGCCGGGACTGCTCGTAGGCATGGCCGACGCGCAGGAGCACGCTCTCCGAGAGGGGGCGCCCCAGGAGCTGCATGCCGATCGGCAGCCCCGCCGGGTCGTGGCCGACCGGCAGGCAGAGGGCGGGCACCCCGGTGATGTTGGCGGGGGAGGAGAGGCGCACATAGGCGTCGGACACACTCTCGACGCTGCCGTCGGCCCAGGTGATCGTCTCCTGTCCGGCCCGCACGGCGGTGGCCGGGACGGCGGGAGCCGCGATCACGTCGACCTCCCGGAGGAGGCGGTCCCATGCCTCCCGCATGAGGGTGCGCGAGCGCTGGGCGCGCAGATAGTCCCCGGCGGTCATCAGCTCGCCGGCCTCCAGCAGGACGCGGACGTCGGCCTCGTAGAGCTCGGGGACGGTCCGCAGGGTGCGCTCGTGGTAGGCGGTGGCCTCGGGCACCATCAGGCCCCAATGCGTGGCCTGGACATAGCGGGCCATGGGGATCTCCACGTCGACGAGGTGCGCGCCGAGGGTCCGGAGCCGGTCGACGGCCTGCCGGACGGCGGTTTCCACCTCCGGGTCGACGCGGTCGAAGTAGTAGGTGCTCGGTACGCCGACCCGCAGGCCGGAGAGGTCCGTTCCGGCGGTCGGACGGTAGTCGGTGGCCGGTGCGGCGAGCGAGGCGGGGTCGCGCGGGTCGTACCCGGCCAGCGCGGTCAGCACCAGGGCCGCGTCCTCGACCGTGCGGGTGATCGGGCCGACGTGGTCCAGTGACCAGGACAGGGACGTGACACCGTGGCGGGGGACGAGGCCGTAGGTCGGCTTGAGGCCGACCACCCCGTTGAGCGCGGCGGGCACCCGGATCGAGCCGCCGGTGTCGGTGCCGAGGGCGAAGGTCGCGGAGCCCGCCGCGACGGCGACGGCGGACCCGCCGCTCGACCCGCCGGCGACCCGGCCCGGGTCCCAGGCGTTGCGGGTCTGCGGGGTGGTGAGGCCGTAGGCGAACTCATGGGTGTGCGTCTTGCCGAGGAGGACCGCACCGGCCGCCGCCAGGCGCGCGGCGACCGTGCTGTCGCTGTGCGCGCGGTGGTCGGCGCGGACCCGGGAACCGGCCGACGTGGCCGTGCCGGCGACGTCGATCAGATCCTTCAGGCCCATCGGGACGCCGTGCAGCGGACCGCGGTAGCGGTCGGCCGCGATCTCGCGTTCGGCGTCCCGCGCGGCGCTGCGGGCGCGCTCGGCGTCGACGGCCGCGTACGCCCGCAGCCGCGGTTCCGTCCGGTCGATCCGCTCCAGGACGGAGTCCACGAGTTCCACGGGCGACAAGCGGCGGGCGCGAATCGCGTCGGCGGCCTCGGTCAGGGACATCTCATACGGCCGCATCGGGCTTCTCCTGTTCGGCGCGGTAGGTGAGGGCGGGCGGGGTGTCGCCGAACTCCAGCTCCCGCAGGACGGCGACGACCGAGTGGATGTGGCGGGCGACGGCGGCGACCTCGGCATGGCGGTCGCTCGGCAGGGGAAGCCCGGCACGCGCGGCCCAGCGGGCGGCTTCCGCGGGGGCGAGATCGCCAGGGGACATGGGCCTCTTCTTTCGTCAGGACGGGGCAGGGCAGGGCGGAGGAAGCCCTGCCCCCTTAAAGCTAACTCTTTGCGTTAGGTGACTGTAGGGCCTACGATGCGCTTAACGCAAACGAATAGCTTTTAATGTCGCCGGAAGGAAAGATCATGAACGCTTCCCCCTCGGCCGGCGCTCCCAGCTGGAGCGTGGGCGGCATCCGCGTCCACCGCATCGACGAGACCGTCCTGCCGCCCGCCACCGGGGAATGGCTGCTGCCGGACGCCACGCGGGCCCTCGTCACCGCTCAGGACTGGCTGCGCCCCGACTTCGCCGACGCCGAAGGTGTCCTGCGCCTCGACAGCCACAGCTTCGCCTTCGTCCTCGGCGGGCTGCGCATCGTGGTGGACACCGGCATCGGCAACGGCAAGGAGCGGGCCAACCCCGCCTGGCACAACCTGCGTACGAGCTACCTCCAGCGGCTCGCCGACGCCGGTTTCCCGCCGGACGAGGTGGATCTGGTGATCCTCACGCATCTGCACGCCGACCACGTCGGCTGGAACACCCGCGAGGTGAACGGGGAATGGGTCCCCACCTTCCCCAACGCCCGTTACCTCGTGTCCCGTACCGAGCGGGAGTTCTGGGCCGGACAGGACATGGAGGAGGCACGCAGGCAGATGTTCCGGGACTCCGTCGTCCCGGTGGAGGAATCAGGACAGCTCGACCTCGTGGACATCCCGGCAGAGGGCGCCGGGGTCGTTTCCGGCCTGCGCCTGCTGCCCACCCCCGGACACACCCCGGGCCATGTCGCCGTCGAACTGACCGACGGGGGCCGCCGGGCTGTGATCACCGGCGACTGCATCCACCACCCCCTCCAGTTCGCCCACCCCGCCGTCGGCGCCTGCGTCGACATCGACTCCGAACGCTCGGAGCGTTCCCGCCGCGCACTCCTCGGCTCGCTCGCCGGCACCGACACCCTCCTCCTGGGCACCCACTTCCCCCCGCCCACGGCCGGCCGCGTCATCCCCCACGAGGGCGCCTACCGCCTCGCGCCCGTCCCGGCCGACAGGCACTGACCCCCGGGGCGATGCGGTGACCGCGCCACCCCACGCCCCCACGGCGCCGCGGGCCTCAGTGGCACACGAACGACTTCTTCGCCGTACTGGTGCTCGCTGCCCGGTGGGCCCCACCACCGTTCCCTGGCTTCGTGCGGTCCGACGGGTTGACCGCACGGAGGGCAGCGCCCCCGCGACGCATCCGGCGCAGGCAGAGGCCAGACGTGATGCCGCGCCTGCCGGTCGCGGCTCGGGATGCCGCTTCCGGGCGCGCCCGGAAGCGGGTCAGGCGGTCAGGGCGGCGAGCCAGTCGGTCAGGATCCGGTTGACCTCGGCGGGCCGTTCCTGCTGGATCCAGTGCCCGCAGCCGTCGAGGACGTGCGAGGAGACCAGGCCCGGCAGCGTGACCGGGTACGCCTCGATGGCGTCGGCGAGCCAGGTCGTGGAGGCGTCCAGACCACCGCCGATGAACACCGAAGGCTGGGTGACGGGAGCGCCGTCGAAGGGGGCGAGGTCCTCCCAGTCACGGTCCATGTTCCGGTAGCGGTTGAGCGCTCCGGTCATGCCCGTCCGCTCGAACTCCCCGGCGTAGACGTCGAGATCGTCCTCACCGAGCCAAGCGGGACGGTGGCCGGCGGGGAACCGGTCGCGCAGTTTCCCGCCCCTGCCGACGAAGTGCGGGTCGGGGGCGTCGGGTCCGGGCATGGTGTCGGCGGACAGAGCGGCGTAGAAGCCGGCGAGCCAGCCGCGCACATCGGGTTCGATCTCCGCCTCGGCGCGGCCCGGCTCCTGGAAGTAGGAGACGTAGAACTCCTCCGCACCGCCCATCCCGGCGAAGACGTCGCCGGGCCGGGGACCGCCGCGCGGGGTGTAGGGAACGCTCAGGAGCCCCACCGCGCGGAAGACCTCCGGCCTCAGCAGGGCGGAGTTCGCGGCGATGGTGGCACCCCAGTCGTGACCGACGATCACCGCGGTCTCCTCGCCCAGGGCGCGTACCACCGCGACGTTGTCCTCGACCAGGTCGACCATCCGGTACGCGTCCGTCGCGGCGGGCCTGGAGGAACGGCCGTAGCCGCGCACGTCGATGGCGACGGCCCGGTATCCCGCCGCCGCGAGGGCCGGCAGCTGGTGGCGCCAGGAGTACCAGGACTCCGGGAAGCCGTGCACCAGCAGCACCAGGGGCCCGGTCCCCTGCTCCACGAGGTGGATCCGGCCTCCCGGCGAGGCCACCGACCGGTGTGTGATCTCCGAGACGTGCTGCGACATGTGTCCTCCCGCATGGCCAGTCCTGCGTGCCGCCGTCACGGTCCCGCCTCGCGGTCCGCCCGGCTCGATGCCGATCATCGGGAGGTCCCGCCCGTGACACGAGCGCGTTTGCCGGTTCGGCAAATCGGCCCCGGAGGCGGCGCCCGTGGGCCGCTCACGGCGCAGGCTCGCCCGGCCGCGTACGGCGAAGGGGGCATTCTTCGCCGTACGCGGCGGTGCGCGTCGTCCACACACCGATGACAAGCACTTTCCCTGCGCGGAAATCACAAGAAGCCGCACTCCCGCACCTGAGGACACATTTCCCGCGCCTCGGTCAACATTTACTTTTCCGGAACAGATCTGCATAGTGGCGCCTCGCGATATCGGCGGGCAGAACACGGAGGGCATTTTCTTGCCGCAGATCAACGAGGGCGCCGCACACGAGGTGAAGCACGAGCAGGCCCAAGTGACCGTCATAGGCGAGCTGTTCGACACGCGCCTGGCGGAGGCACGGGCGGAACTCGCGCAGGTGCTCGCGTCGGCACCCGACGGGGCGGGCGAAACCTATGAACGGGAGGTGACCGCCGGCCGGCTGACGAGTGAGGTACGCCGGCTGGAAGGGGCCGAAGAAGGACTCGTGTTCGGCCGGATCGACCTCGCGGACACGACGGTGCTGCGCATCGGGCGGATCGGCCTGCACCGGGAGCCGGACGACCTGCCCCTGCTGGTGGACTGGCGCGCCGAGGCCGCGCGGCCCTTCTACGAGGCCACCCCGGTCCACCCGATGGGGCTGCGCCGGCGCCGCCATCTGCGCCTGGCGGGCCGCACGGTGACCGATCTGAGCGACGAACTCCTCGACGGCTCCGAACCCACCGGCCGGGACGTGATCGGCGACAGCCCGCTGACGGCCGCACTCCAGGAGAGGCGCACGGGCCGCATGGGCACCGCGGTCGCCACACTCCAGGTCGAACAGGACGCGATCGTCCGCTCACCGCACCGCGGCGTCACCGTCGTGCAGGGCGGTCCCGGCACCGGGAAGACGGTGGTGGCGCTGCACCGCGCCGCCTATGTGCTGTACGCGTTCCCCAAGGCATCGGAGCGCGGTGTGCTGGTCCTCGGGCCGAACACACGGTTCCTCGACTACATCAGCCAGGTCCTGCCCTCACTCGGCGAGAACGACGTCGTCCTGGCGACCTGCGAGGAACTGGCCGGCATCACGCCGGACATCGCGGCGCCCTTCGAGGCGGCGCGTCTGAAGGGGAGCGCCGCACTGGCCGACGACCTGGCCGCCGTGGTCCGCTCCTGCCAGGCCCCCGGCGGCTCATTCGACATCCGGATCGGGCGGGAACGGGTCCGCCTGCCGGACGACGTCGTCGCACAAGCACGCGCGACGGCGCAGACCAGCGGTCTCGCGCACAACCGGGCGCGTCAGCTGTTCAAGGAACTGCTGATCGACGCCCTCGTCCGCGAACTCGCCCGCAGCGGCGCCGAGGAACTCGAACGGATCGACGCCCAGGTCGCGCAGCTGACCGGCCTCGACCTGGACCGGGTCGCCGCGGCCGACCTGCGCCGCCTCGGCATCGACGCCGCGCCCGCCTCAGGTGCCGACGAGTTCGACGCCGACACCGTGCGCGCCGGCCTTCTGGACGACGCCTTCCTCGACGAGGCCGTCGAGGAGCTGTGGCCGCACCTGACGCCCGGCGACGTGGTCCACACGCTGCTGGCCGACGCCGATGCGCCGGCCCCCCACCTGCGCCGGCTCACCGCCTCCCAGCAGGCCCTGCTGCGGCGAACCCCCGACGCGCCCTGGACGGACGCCGACGTGCCGCTCCTCGACGAGGCGGCGAGCCTGGTCGACGGCCCGCCCGAGCACACCTTCGGGCACGTCGTCGTCGACGAGGCACAGGAGCTGACCGCCATGCAGTGGCGGATGATCGTACGACGCTGCCCGGGCAGATCGATGACCCTGGTCGGGGACTTCGCCCAGGCAGGACCGGCGACGGTGGCCCGGGACTGGAAGGAGGCACTCGGCCCGGACCTCGGGCGGCGCTTCGACCTGCGGACCCTGACCGTCGGCTACCGCACCACACAGGAGATCCTCGCCACCACGGAGGACCTGCTCGCCCGCATCGACCCGGGCCGCCCGGCGATCCGGTCGATCCGGCACGGCGAGCCGCCCCGGACCCTCACCGCCACCCCGGCGTCGCTCCTCGCCGTCCTCGACCGGGAACTGCGGGCACAAAGCCGCGCGCACCCGGGGGAGTTGACCGGGGTGATCTGCGCGGACGACCGCACCGAACAGCTCACGGCCGCCGGTGTCGAACAGCACGCCCGGCTGGTGCCGGCCTCCCAGGCCCGCGGCCTGGAGTTCGACGCCGCCGTCGTGATCGACCCGGACCGGATCACCACCGCTCGCCCCGGAGGCGAGCGCGACCTGTACGTCGCCCTCACCCGCGCGACCAAACGACTGTGCACCATCACCGTCACCGCCGTCGACGCTCCGGGAACACCGGCGGGGTGACGGGGCCGAGCAGGTTCTTCACGGCCGCCGCGAAGGAGGCGGGCCCGCCTTCCTCGGGGCGGGCTCGCGGCCCTCGGGGTCGTGCTCGCCGTTCGGTCTCAGCCGGTCACCGTCAGCGGGGACCGGACGCCGAACCACTGTTCCGTGCCGTACGCCTCGAACCGCTCCACCTCGGTGAACCCCAGCTTCGCCGCGAGGCGCATCGAGCCGGTGTTGGCGGTCTGGGTGGTGAGCACCACCGGCTCGCCGGGGAGTGCGTCGGCGAACCAGTCGAGTACGGCCGTGCACGCCTCGGCCGCATACCCCTGGCCCCACACCTCGGGCAGGAACATGTAGCCGAGCTCGGTCCTGCCGACATCCAGCCGAACGTGACCGGGACTGTCCGCGTCGCGCTGGTCGAGCGTGACCATCCCGGTCATCGCCCCGTCCAGCTCGGCCACGAAAAAGCCGGGCCGCTGCCCGGGCACCTCGGGCACCGCGCGCTCCAGCTCGTCACGCGGCCTGGAGCCGCCGACGTAGATCCCCACCTCCGGGGAGGAGAACAGCGCGATGAACGCCGCACGGTCCCGGGCCTCCGACTCGCGCAGCACGAGCCGTGCGGTGCGTATCGGGGCAGGTGGCCAAGCGAACAGCCCTGGTTCAGTCATGGCAGGCAACCTATCGCGGGCCCGTCGGCGGCGACTCGCCCATGCCGCAAGCGGGCCGGGGCGGTCCTGGCCGCAACCACGGCGCACGGGGCGTCAATCGGTATCGGTCGCGGCCAGCACGGCCAAACCACGGCGATCGGGCGCGAGGGCGGCCAGACCGATGTCCCAGGCCACTTGCTCGAACCAGTCGGTGCCCGCGCTGAACCCGTACCAGACGCAACCTCGGGCCCGTTCCTCGACCTCTTCGACGGTGAGACCTTCAGGACTCCGGGCCAACGCCGCCAGAGACTGCCAGGCGGCGAGACGCCCGTAGGCGCCGTACAAACCGGAGTTGTACGCCCCGCCGGTCGACGCCGCGGCGAAGAGCACGCGCCACACCTCGGCGACCGGACGGACCGTGACCGACACGGCGGTCTTCTTTCCCGCTCCGCGCAGACAGTCGAGTCCCAGCGTCGGCAGTGCCTTCGGCACCGACGCGGGCTCCAGCGGCTCGGCCATCGTGAACACCCGTGCTTCGATCCGCCCGTTGGAGTCCTCGGCCCAATTCGCCACGGCCCTGCCCATCGCCTCGGCGGCGGCCCGCGTCGTGGTCTCCGTCACCGACGGGACTCGCGCGCCGCCGGACACCGCCGGCCCGCGGCCCGCCGAGGAGTCGTAGGGCATCGAGTGACTGCGGCCGCGTACGCCGTAGCCCGGCAGGTCCGCGCCGCGCTCCATGTCGGACAGGGTGAGCGGCAGCTGGCGCAGCGGGTGATGACTCCAGTGCCGCGACGACGCCCAGCCCGCGATCCCCGGTGTCTCCTCCACGACCACACCGCGGAGCACCAGCTCATGGACCAGGCAGGCCCGCAGCTCCTCCGAAGCCCGCCCCGTGAACGCCGGCGCCAGGTCCTCGGCCTCGTGGCCGGAGGCCAGCAGCGAGGCCGTGTAGCGGTCCAGCTTCCGGTCGGCGGCCCGCGGGCAGGACACCATCCGCAGCGCCTGCGCGACATTCCCGGAACCGCGGGTGGTGGCCAGCAGCCGCAGCAGATGGTCGAAGACGCTTCTGTACTGCCACGTGTGCCGCGCGGCGCCATAGGCGTCGGCACAGGCGATGCCCAGGTCCGCGGCGAAGGCCGCATCGCCCCGCCCGACCCGCTCCTCCGCCGCCGCGCAGACCCCGCTGACGTCATCGAGTTCCGCCAGCCCCGCCACGATCGTCCGTATCTGATCAGCCACGGCTCCGACCCTACGCAGCCCACGGCCCCTGGCCACCCGCCCCCGGCACCCGCGCGCCGCGAACCCCGCCGACCCGCTCCCCGCGGCGCCGGGTCCACGACCCTCCGGCGGCCGACCGTCTGACCGTTCCCGTGACGCGGTCCACCAGGGGCGCGAAAACGTCACCCACCCACCACGGCACCCTTTGCTAAGCTGGGCACGACCTGAACTGTGTGAGTGAGGAGTCGCAGACGTGGTGGGTGACGACGACATCTCCGGGTGAGATCCGGGACTGACGGCCACCGGCCGGTGCTCAGGAGCACCGCCGAGGTGGTCGGCTTCGTCGTACCCATTTCCCCACGTCTGCCCAGGGCAGCGGTTCCACAGCCCTGCCCTCGCATCTTCGAGGTCTCCTTCATGTCCGACGCCGCCGTCGTCTGCTCGCATCTCTCCTTCGCCTGGCCGGACGACACCCCGGTCTTCCACGACCTGTCCTTCACCGTGACCACCGGACGCACGGGCCTGGTCGCGCCCAACGGCTCCGGCAAGAGCACCCTGCTCAAGCTCATCGCCGGTGAACTCAAAGCCACCTCGGGTTCGTTGTCGGTCAGCGGGACGCTGGGCCACCTCCCGCAGAGCCTGCCCCTGACCGGTGATCTCACCGTCGCCGAGGTGCTCGGCGTCGCCGAGATCATCCGCGCCCTGGACGCCGTCGAGTCCGGGGACGTCGGCGAGGAGCACTTCACGACCATCGGCGACGACTGGGACATCGAGGAACGCACCCGCGCCCAGCTCGACCGCCTGGGACTCGCCGACCTCACCCTCGACCGCGGCCTGAACACGCTCAGCGGCGGCCAGGTCGTCTCGCTCGGCCTCGCCGCCCAGTTGCTCAGGCGCCCCGACGTGCTGCTGCTCGACGAGCCCACCAACAACCTCGACCTGGCGGCCCGGCACAAGCTCTACGACGTACTGGACGACTTCACCGGCTGCCTGCTGCTGGTCAGCCACGACCGCGCGCTGCTCGACCGCATGGAACGCATCGCGGAACTCGGCTCCGACGAACTACGCCTGTACGGCGGCAACTTCAGCGAGTACGAGGAGGCCGTGCGCATCGAGCAGGAGGCCGCGGAGAAGAACGTCCGCAACGCGGAGCAGGAACTCAAGCGTGAGAAACGGGAGATGCAGCAGGCCCGCGAACGCGCCGAGCGCCGGGCGAGCAACGCCGCCCGCAACCTCAAGAACGCCGGTCTGCCCCGCATCTTCGCCGGCAACATGAAGCGCGGCGCACAGGAGTCCGCGGGCCGGGCCGGCCAGCTGCACGCGTCCCGGGTCAGCGAGGCCAAGGCCCGCCTCGACGAGGCCGGACGCGCCCTGCGCGACGAGCAGCGCCTCACCCTGGAACTGCCCGACACCAAGGTGCCCGCCGGACGCAACCTCTTCCTCGGCGAGGGGATGCAGGTGCGCCACGCGGGCCGGGCGGTGTTCGCCGACGGGGGCGTCGACCTGAGCGTCCGCGGCCCCGAACGCATCGCGCTCACCGGACCCAACGGGGCCGGCAAGACCACCCTGCTGCGGCTGATCACCGGAGACCTCGCCCCCGACAGCGGGGAGATCAAGCGCGGCGACGGCCGGATCGCCCACCTCTCGCAGCGCCTGGACCTGCTGGATCTGGACCGCACCGTGGCGGAGAACTTCGCCGCCTTCGCCCCCGAGCGGCCCGAGGCGGAGCGGATGAACCTGCTCGCCCGCTTCCTCTTCCGGGGCGCCAGGGCACACCTGCCGGCCGGGGTCCTCTCCGGCGGCGAGCGGCTGCGGGCCACCCTCGCCTGCGTGCTGTGCGCCGAACCGGCCCCCCACCTGCTCCTGCTCGACGAGCCGACCAACAACCTCGACCTGGTCAGCGTTGCCCAGCTGGAGAGCGCCCTCGACTCCTACCAGGGCGCCTTCATGGTGGTCAGCCACGACGAGCGGTTCCTCGCCGAGATCGGGGTGAACCGCTGGCTGCGGCTGGCCGACGGAACGCTGACGGAGACCGGAGCTCCCGCGGTGTGAACCGCCGGTGTGTCACACGGCCCGCCCGAGGTCCCGTGCCCGGCGGGCCGACCACCGATCACCTTGGACGGACACCCATGCCCCAGACCGCCCTGCTCGCCCACGACATCGTCCGCACCCTCGGCGGCCGCCGTGTCCTCGACGGCGTCGGCCTCACCGCCTCTCCCGGCCGGCGCATCGGCCTGATCGGGGAGAACGGCGTCGGCAAGTCCACCCTGCTGAGGGTGCTCGCCGGCGTGGACGAACCCGACGCCGGAAGCGTCACCCGCCCCGCCGACCTCGGCTTTCTGCACCAGGAGATGCCCTTCGACGCCGACTCGACCCTCACCGCCGTGCTCGACGAGGCACTGCGCGAGGCCCGCGAGGACCTCGCGGAACTCGAACGGCTCGGCGGGGAACTGGCCCGTCTTTCCGAGGGCGACCCCGGCCACCGGGAACTCCTCGACACCTATGGCCGCTGCCTGGAGCGGGCCCAGGACCGCGAGTCGTGGGACGCCGACCGCCGCGCGGCCCTCGTACTGGACGGACTGGGCCTCGGCGCGCTCGGCCACGACCGCACCCTCGGCTCACTGTCCGGCGGACAGCGCGGCCGGCTCGCCCTGGCGGCGCTGCTCGTCAGACGGCCGTCGGCACTGCTGCTCGACGAGCCGACCAACCACCTCGACGACGGCGCCGCCGCCTTCCTGGAGGAACAGATCCGCGCCCTGCCCGGCTGCGTGGTGCTGGCCAGCCACGACCGGGCGTTCCTCGACGCCGTCTGCACCGATCTGATCGACCTCGACCCGGCGGTGGACGGCCCGGTCCGCTACGGCGGCGACTACAGCGCCTACCTGGGCGAGAAGCGCGCCGAGCGGGCCCGCTGGGAGCAGCGGTACGCCGAGGAACAGCAGGAACTGGAGGAACTGCGGCACGCGGCGGGCGTGACCGCGCACCGGCTCGCGCCGGACCGGGGGCCGCGCGACAACGAGAAGATGGGCTACGGCCACCGGGCGGGCCGGGTGCAGAGCCAGATCTCCCACCGGGTGCGCAACGCCACCCGGCGGCTGGCGGAGCTGGAGCGCACCCGGGTCCCCGAGCCGCCGCGGCCGCTGCGGTTCGCCGCCGCGGAACTCGCCGCCCCCGCGGCCAAGGGCCCGCGGCCGCTGGTCCGCCTGCGGGACGCCCGGGTGCCCGGCCGGCTCGCCCTGGACGCCCTGGACGTGTCGGCCACCGACCGGCTGCTGGTCACCGGGGGCAACGGAGCGGGCAAGTCGACACTGCTCGCCGTGCTCGCCGGACACCTGCCGGCCGAGGGCGAGGTGCGAAGGCGCCACCGGTTGACGGTCGGACTCCTCACCCAGGACACCGTGTTCGAGCGGCCCGAGCGCACGGTACGCGACACGTACGCACTGGCCCTGGGCCCGGTGCGGGCCGAGCAGGTGCCGCTGGGCTCGCTCGGTCTGCTGCACGACGCGGACCTGGACCGACCCGTCGGCCGGCTGTCCGTCGGGCAGCGCCGACGGCTCGCGCTGGCCCTGCTGGTGGCCCGCCCGCCCCAGTTGCTGCTGCTCGACGAACCGACCAACCACCTGTCCCCGCGGTTGTGCGACGAGCTGGAGGAGGCCCTGGGCACCGGCCCGGGCGCGATCGTCGTCGCCAGTCACGACCGCTGGCTGCGGCGACGGTGGCAGGGCCGGGAACTCCGGCTGGAGCCGGCATCCGGACGCCGGCCGCTCGCGGGCACGGCGAAGTGAACGACCCGGCTCCGGCTGTGCCGTCCGGATGGGCGTTCCCGGCCGGTGTGCCCCACGAAGCGAGGCACACGCGGAGATTTCGCGCTCAAGCATGGAAGACCGCGCGTCATCTGACGACCGCGCCCGCCGCGAGCGGCGGCCGCTCGCGCGCCAGGGCGCCGTCACGAGCAGGTGCCCGTGACGGCGCCCTGGCCTGTTCCGCCGGGCTTGGTCCCGGGGCCGGACCTGTCGGTTCCGAGGCCGTGATCGCACCGGCAGACGCGAGATCATCTGAGCCGGGGTCAGGCCCCGACGGGGCAACCTCTAGACTCGGCGCCCGTACTGGTCATGATCACTACCGGAAGGGGCCACATGTTTCAGGACGCTCCGATCTACCACCAACTTGTCGCGGAGCGTGGCGATGTACCCGCGCGAGTACGTGACGCGGCGACGAGCATACTGCGTGAACTCGACCACGTAATCGGTGCGATGGCGGTGCCCGCCCTCTCCACGAACCCTCTGCCGATGCGACAATCCGAAGCCGCGGCGAGAACGGCACTTCCGCTACCCAGGCCGTAACCAGCCGGGAACGTACGGGCATTGGGCCGGGCTCCCGGTCAAAAGGAGGCCGGGTCCTCGGGGTTCGGCCCTCGGCGTGCGCCGGCGGGGCGAGGGTGCCGGCGCCAGACGCGCGGGCGGTACGGGGGCACGGCTCGTGCATCGCCTGCCCGGCCCGTGGCCGGGCAGCCGCCGAACGGTTCCGGGTCCCGCGCCTCGGCCTCGAGGTGCCCTTCCGGCACACGGCGGACGGCACTCCGGGCGAGCACTCACTCCTCGTGGTCGGCCGGCCGGCCGGGCGCGGCGTGGCACCTGGAACTCGTCCATGATCCAGCGGCCCCGTGGATCCCACCCCCGAACGGCGGTCCCCTCCGCTCGCCCGGGCCCGCGAAGGCGGCGTGCCACTCGGTTGGCGGTGCGTGCGGTGGGCCGATCGGCGCGCGCCGGGCTCGTGGGGCCGCCGGGACACCCTCACGGCGGCACACTGGGCGCATGAGCCTTGATCCGCGGGAATCGGTGCGGCGGTTTCCTCCGCGGCCACAGAGCGCGCGGGCGGCCAGACGGTTCGTCCGGGCCGTCCTCGAAGGAGCCGAGCCCACGGTGGTCGACGCCGCCGAGCTGCTGACCGGCGAGCTGGTGACCAACGCCGTGCTGCACGCGCGCACCGAGGTCGAGGTACGGCTCCGGGTCGCCGACGGCGTGGTCCGGGCCCGGGTCGGCGATCTCAGGCCGGATCGCCCGGTGGTGTCCCGCCAAGGCCATCTGTACGCCGCCACCGGCTGGGGGCTGGGCATCGTCGAACGGCTGGCCGCCCGGCACGGCGTCGATGTCGCCGAGGACCACAAGGCCGTCTGGTTCGAGCTGCGGCCGGACACGCCGCCGCCCGCCACCCCGTGGCCGCCGGTGCCACCTCCCGGGCCGCCCGGCACCGTCATCCTGGTCGACCTGCCGTACGCGCTGTACTCGGCGGCGCGCCAGCACCGGCACGCGCTGCTGCGGGAGCTCGTGCTGGCCGACCTCACGGATGTCCCCCTCGGCCCGCCCACCGTGGACCTGCTCGCCGCCCACGACGCGAACAACCTGATCACCGCGTGTGTCGCGGCGGCGCTGGAGGAGCAGCAGGCCGACTCGGACATTCCCACGCTCACCCTGGCGGTCCCGGCGGACGCGGTCGAGGGCGCGGCCGCCTTGCGCAGGGTGCTCGACCTCGCCGAGGAGATGGCGCGTCAGGAGCGCCTGCTCGCCCGGCCCGCCCTGCCGCACATCGGCGCCTTCCACCGCTGGCTGTTCGACGAGATCATCGGCCAGCTCGCCGGCGCTCACCCCGCCGCGTGGACGCTGGTGCCCCGGGAGCCGAGTGCGCGGCCGCCGGAACTGGCGCCCTGGGACGCCCGGCACGTGGGGGCCAGCCGGGTGCCGACGATCACGGCCGGGGACGACAACCGGATCATCGCGGTCAACGGACCGGTGTCGGACCTGCTGGGCTGGAGCCCGGACGAGCTGGTCGGGCAGCGGATCACGGTGCTCATCCCCGAGCATCTGCGCGAACGCCATGTGTCGGCGTTCACCTCGCTCCTGCTGACCGGCGAGCCCCGGATCCTGGGCCGTTCCGTACCGCTGCCGGCATTGCACCGCGACGGGCGACTGGTCCCGGTCCGGCTGTTCATCCAGACGCAGGAGGCGGCCGACGGCCACACCGTGTTCGTCGCCCAGCTCATCCCCCGCGCGAGCGCGCCCCCGCCCGCCCCCGGCACGTCCGCGCCGGGCCGCCCGGCCCCGGAGGGGGAGCCGGACGCGGCGCCCGAGCGACCCGTCATCAAGCGAGCCGTGGCGGAGCCCGGCGTACCCGCTGGCACCGGCCGTACGGCGTGGGAGCGACTGTCACTGGTGGCGGACACCAGGAGCGCGCTGGCCGTCACCCCGCCCTATCTGATGGAGCGGGTGCGCAGGGTGGGCGAGATCCTCGTGGAACGCCTCGCCGACTGGTGCGTGGTGGACCTGCTGGACGAACGCGACCAGGCGCGGCGGTTCTGCGTCGTGCACCGCGAGCCCGCCGCGCTGCCGCCCGAGGCGTTCGAGGGCCCGCTCCCGCCGGTCTCCGGCGCCGCCCAGGGTCCCCTGGCCCGGGTACTGCGCGGGGCGGGGCCGCTGCTGCTCACCGAGATCCCCTCACCCCAGCAGGCCGCGAACGCCCTGGACGCGCGGCAGCTGGAGCTGTTCGAGCAGCTGGGTGCGAGCAGTGCCGTCATCGCGCCGCTGCGGGCGCGCCGGGAAGTCATCGGCGCCCTGACCGTGGCCCGGCTCAGCGAGCGGCGGCCGTTCACCGAAGACGATCTGCCACTGCTCGCGGACGTCGCCGACGGACTCGCGCTGGGCGTCGACAACACCCTGCTGTACCAGGAGACCCAGCAGATCGCCGAACGCCTCCAGCGCTCCCTGCTGCCCGCCCTGCCCGACACCGAGGACCTGCAACTGGCCGCCCGTTACTCCTCCTCGTCCAGCACGGCGCACGTCGGCGGTGACTGGTACGACGCCTTCCTCCTGGGGGAGGGGGATCTCGTGCTGGTGATCGGGGACGTCACCGGGCACGACCTGAAGGCGGCCGTGGCCATGAGCGCGCTGCGCAACATGCTGCGCGGCATCGCCGTCGACCGCAGGGAACCACCGGGCGACGTGCTGCGCCGGCTGGACCTGGCCAGTCACACCCTCTACCGGCAGGCCACCGCCACCTGCATCTACGCGGTGGTCAAGGAGGGCGCCGAGGAAGGGTCCAAGATCCTCCACCACGCGGCCGCCGGGCATCTGCCGCCGCTGCTGACCACCAGGGACGGCGACACCCGCTATCTCGACGCCGGCGCGGGCGTGCTGATCGGCATGGATCCCGAGCTGCCCCGCCCCACCGCGTGCGACACCCTGCCACCGAACTCCACGCTGCTGCTGTACACCGACGGCCTGATCGAACGCCGGGGCGAATCCCTCGACGACGCCATGTCCAGGCTGCGCCAGCACGCCGCCGCCCTCGCGCGCGAGCCGCTCGACGTGTTCTGCGACGAACTCCTCATCGGACTCGCCGCCGACACCGCCGACGACGTGGCCCTCCTCGCTCTGCGCACGGCGCCGCCTCCTTGACCGACGACCGTCCCGACGCGTGCCGCAGGGACAGGCCCAGACGCCCGCGTCCCTCGCCGTCAAAGCCCTGGAACCCGTCGGCGCCCTAGAACTCGATCCGCTCGCCCGGCTTGAGCAGATGCAGCCGGTCCGTGAGCCCCGCGCGGGCGAACGCCGTTTCCAGGGTGTCCGCGCCCTGTTTGAAGTGCGCCCAGTGCTCGAAGTGCAGCGGGACGACATGACGTGCGCCCAGGATCCGGGCCGCCTCGGCCGCGCCGTCGCTGGGCAGGGTGAGGTAGGCGTCGCCGACCAGCGGTGTCCGGGCTCCGCCCGCGAACAGGACGGCGACGTCCACCGGGCCGAAACGGTCCGCGATCCGCCGTACGACGTCGAGTGAGGCGTTGTCCCCGCTGATGTAGACGGTCGGCAGGCCCTCGCCCTCGATCACGAAGCCGGTGACCTCGCCGACGAGGTGCTCACTGCCGTCCGGCCCGTGCTGCGCCGGCACCCCGGTGATCCGCGCACCGCCTTCGAGCGTGTACGACTCCCAGCCGGCCAGCGCCCGAACGGGACCGCCGAGCCGCTCCCGGGCGGATGCCGTGGACAGGACGAGCGGGGCGTCGAGGGCGTATGCCCGCCCGGCCGCGTCCAGATTGTCCGGGTGCTGGTCATGGGAGAGCAGTACGGCGTCCACGGCGCCCACCTCGGCGGCCGTGAGGGAGGGACCGGCGGTCTTCACCAGCGTGCGGGTGCCCACGGGGTAACTGCCGGGGGCGTCGAAGGTCGGGTCGGTGAGCAGGCGGACCGTGCCGTAACCGATGAGGGCGGTGGGGCCGCCGAGATAGCGGATCGTCGTCATGCCGCCTGAACTCGCGCCTCGCTCCGGGTATTCCACGGCTCCCCGGCCGCGGCCCCGCCCTTGCGTCCGCCCGCCATCGAAGATCAACTAGGGTGCGGATATGGAAAGGCGACGTCGTGGGGGCCGGTAGGCTTGGACCGCTGCGGCACCCTCCCACCTGATCCGCCTCCGCGGTGAGTCATGGCCTGCGGCGATCAAGACGTCTTTGGGCATGAGGATGAAGAACAAGTGCTTATAGCGGGTCGATACAGGCTGCGGGACACCATCGGGCAGGGCGCGATGGGGGAGGTGTGGCGGGCCTTCGACGAGACGCTCGGCAGACCGGTCGCCGTGAAACTCCTCCTTCCCCACGACTCCGACCACACCGCTTCCTCGCGGTTCCGGCTGGAGGCGCAGACCGCCGGCCGTCTCAGTCATCCGAACGTGGTCGGCGTCCTCGACTTCGGCGAGTACGAAGGCCGTTTGTTCCTGGTGATGGAACTGGTCGACGGGGGAAGCCTCGACGGACTGCTCGCCGCTTCCGGGCCGCTGCCCGTCGAACGGGTGGCGCATATCGCCTCGCAGGCCGCCGTCGGGCTCGCCGTCGCGCACCGCCAGGGCATCGTGCACCGGGACATCAAACCGGCCAACCTCCTGCTGGGCACCGACGACACCCTGAAGATCGGTGACTTCGGCATCGCCCGCTTCCTCGACGACCCCGGCGCCGCGCTCACCGCCACCGGACAGATCGTCGGCACCAGCCTCTACCTCGCGCCCGAGCGGGCCCTGGGCCGCACGGCCGGACCGGCGTCCGACGTGTACTCCCTGGGCTGCGTGCTCTACCAACTCCTCACCGGGCGCCCGCCGTTCCAGGCGGACAGCCCGCTCGCGGTGCTTCACCAGCACCTCGACGCCACCCCGGCCCCGCCCCGGCAACTCCGCACCGACCTCCCGCCGGCCTTCGAGAACTATCTGCTCGGCCTGTTGGCCAAGGAGCCCGAGGGCAGGCCCACGGCCGAGGAGGTGGCGGACTGGTTCGGGCGCGGCGCCTGGCGCGGCGCCCCGGAGCCGCTGCCGGTCGAATACCAGGGCCACAGCCTCCCGGACAGGTCGTACGCGACGGGCACGAGGGCGCCCGCGGGGCATGGTTCCGCTCCCGCGGCCCACTCGAACGGCGCGTTCGTCCCGGCGGCGGACACCGAGTGGCGGACGAGTGTGCACCGGGCCGCCACCCGCCGCCCCAACCTGCCGCTCCTGCGCCGTTCCCGGCTGGCGGCACTGCTGGGCGGCGCCGGCCTCTTCATCGCGGCGTTGCTGGTGGGCATGCTGTGGTTCTCGCCCAGCTGAGCGCGCGAGCCCGAACCGCGGCTTGACGGCCGGCGACGGCCGCCACCACGCGGGTCCTGCCGTCTGTCCGGCCGATCCCGCGCGGAGCGGGCCGGTGCGGGGGAGATCAGGTCCGATGCCGGGGGAGGGCTCGGAGACCGGTGCGCGGCGCGCCCAGCGCGGACCGGTGCCGGCGGCTGTGCCAGTCCGCGGCGGGGTGCCCGTTGCCGGCCGCCGCGTACGTGATCGGGTACGTGGGCCGGGAGCCGGCGCTGCGCGTGCTCGGCGCCCCGCGGCCACCGCCGTCTACGGATCCACGGCCCCGGCCGCCGCCCTCCACCAGCCCCTGGGGCACGACCGCTGTCACCCGATCGCCCCAGTCCGGGAAAACGGTATCGAGCGGGCGGGGAGAGGGCCATGGCGACGCGTGCGGACACGGACACCGGCGGGCGGTGCGTCGTACCGTGCGCCTCGGACGGCCGGGCGCGCACGCTCCGTGGCCGGTCGATGCGGCGCGTGCCTGGTGGGATGGCCGTACGCTGGTGATGCTCGGGGTCACTGTGGAGGTCTGTCCATGCCCCGAACGATCTGGAGTGGCGCGATCAGCTTCGGTCTCGTGACCGTGCCGATCAACGTGCAGAGCGCCACCGAGGACCACTCGATCCATTTCCACCAGTACCACCTGGCCGACCAGGGCCGGATCCGGTACCGGAAGGTGTGCGAGCTGGAGGACCGCGAGGTCTCCCAGGACGAGATCGGCAAGGGCTACGAGCTGACCAAGACCCAGGTCATCCCGATCACCGACGAGGACCTGAGCAACCTGCCGCTGCCGACCGCGAAGGCGATCGAGATCGACGCCTTCGTCCCGCTGGAGTCCGTCGACCCGCTGAAGATCGCCGAGGGCTACTACCTCCAGCCCGCCGGCCAGGTCGCGGCCAAGCCGTACAAACTGCTCGTCGAGGCGCTCGGCCGCTCGGCCAAGGTGGCGGTGGCGAAGTACGCCTGGAGCGGCAGGGAGAGACTGGGCCTGCTGCGCGTGAAGGACGACGTCCTGGTGCTGCACGCGATGCGCTGGCCCGACGAGATCCGCGACCCGGCCGAACTGCTGCCGCCGCCGGTCGAGGTGTCCGACGACGAGATCGAGGGCGCGCTCGCCCTGATGGACACCATGACCGTCGACACGCTTGAGGGCCCCGACTTCCGCGACCGCTACACCGAGGCGATCGCCGAGATCATCGAGGCCAAACGCGAGGAGAAGCCCCTGCCCGAGGCGCCCGAGCCGGAGCAGCCCGCCCAGGTGCTCGACCTGATGGCCGCCCTGCAGGAGTCGGTGACCAAGGCCAAGGCATCCCGCGACGAACACACGGAACCGGCCGAGGTCCACGAACTGCCCCCACCGAAGAAGAAGACCGCGACGAAGAAACAGCCGGCCAAGAAGGCCCAGGCCAAGAAGACCACGGCGAAGAAGGCTTCGGGCCGTCGCTCGCGCAGTGCTTGAGGAACCGTCCGTACGATCCCCGACGGCCACTCCGATCCCGCGTACCTCAACTGCGTGTGCGGAAAAGGGACTTCGCTGCCCCGGGGGTTCGGGTACCGCGGAAGCCGTCAGCCGCCGTAGATGGCCGCGATGTCGTCGGCGTACTCCCGCGCCACCACATCGCGCCTCACCTTCTGCGACGCGGTCAGTTCGCCACCGGCCTCGGTGAAGTCACCGGGCAGGATCCGGAAGACCCTGATCGACTCGGCGCGCGAGACCGCCTGGTTGGCGTAGTCCACGGCCTCTTGCACGGCCGTGCGCAACCCCGGGTCCTCGCGGAGGTCGGCGACGGTGGCGTCGGCCGGCCGGCCGTGGCCGGCCTTCCACGCCGTGAACGCGTCCTCGTCGATGGTGACGAGCGCTCCGATGAACGGCCGTCCGTCACCCACGACCATGCACTGGCTGATCATTCCATGGCCGCGCAGCCGGTTCTCCAGCACGGCGGGCGCGACGTTCTTGCCGCTCGACGTCACGAGCAGTTCCTTCCTGCGGCCCGTGATCCGCAGGAACCCGTCGTCCAGTGCGCCGAGGTCACCCGTGTGGAACCAGCCATCGGGGTCCAAGGCGTCGGCCGTGGCCGCCTCGTTGTTCCAGTACCCGGTGAACACCTGGTCGCCCTTGACGAGGATCTCGCCCTCCTCGGTGATACGCACGCTGGTGCCGGGCAGCGGCCGGCCGACGGTTCCGAAGCGCACCTCGTCGTCGAAGTCGGCGGTGAGCAGCGGGGACGTCTCGGTCAGCCCGTACCCTTCGCGCACGTCGATGCCGACCCCCCGGAAGAAGTGCGCAAGGCGGGGGTCGAGCGGCGCACCGCCGCAGATCGCATGCGTGCACCGGCCGCCGAGGGCGGCGCGGATGCCGTCGTACACCAGCTTGGCGAACAGCGCGTGCTCCAGGCGCAGCAGGGGCCCGGGGCCGCCGGTGTCGAGCGACCGGCTGTAGGCGACGGCGATGTGCTCGGCGCGCTCGAAGACCCGGCCCCGGCCGGCGGCCCGGGCCTTCTGCCGGGCGGTGTTGTGCATCTTCTCGAACAGGCGTGGCACCGTGAGGACGAAGGTCGGCCGGAACGACCGGAGGTCGGCCGCGAGGTGCTTGGTGTCCGGAACGTGCCCGATCCGGACCCGGGCCTGCACACAGCCGAGCTGGATCAGCCGGCCGAACGAGTGCGCGAGCGGCAGAAAGAGCAGCGTCGAGGCGCCCGGACGGAGCATCGACCGCATCCTCGGGATCGCGTTCGCGACTTCGAAACACAGGTTGCGGTGGCTGAGGACGCAGCCCTTGGGCCGACCGGTCGTGCCGCTGGTGTAGGCGATCGTGGCCATGTCGTCCGCCCGCACGGCGTGGCGGCGCCGCTCGACCTCCGCGGCCGGAACGGCGGCACCCGTGGCGATCAGTTCCGCGATCGCGCCGTGCGGCGCGTCGATCCGCCACACGCTGGTCAACTCCGGGAGCCGGTCGCGGACACCTGCCACCGTCGCGTGGTGGGCGTCGGTCTCGGCGAAACACGCGACCGCGCCCGAGTCGGACAGGATCCAGGCGACCTGCTCGGCGCTTGAGGTCTGGTAGACGGGCACGCCCACCGCACCGACGGCCCAGATCGCGTAGTCGATCAGGGCCCACTCGTACCGGTTCCCGCTCAGCAGCGCCACCCGGTCCCCGGCCTCCACCCCGGCCGCGATCAGGCCCCGGGCCAGTGCGATCACGTCGTCGCGGAACCGCGCGCACGTCACGTCCAGCCACCGGCCTTCGACGCGCCGGGCGAACTGGATCGTGTCCGGCGCGTCGGCCGCGTTGTCCCACACCGGGTCGGTGAGCACGGCGGAGTCCGCGACGGACGCGACGGCCGGCACGGACAGTTCGCCGACGATGCGCGGTCCGGGCCGTGACCGGCCGCTCCGCGAGGCGTGCGGCGGAGCGTGGTTCCGGTCGTGTGCCGCGTCCTTCATCGGACCTCCCGAGACGGGCCCGCCCTCAGCGCGCGGGCCGCTTCGACGTGGTGATCGGGCAGATGGGGTGCCGGACACGCGGGGACGGTGATCGGCGGCGGCCGCCCGCGCCCGCCGACGTCCGCTCGCTGCGATCCGACGGCTCCGAACGGGGGTGACGTGCTGCCGGGCTCGCGGCGTCGGCGGCTGGTCCCGTGGCGGCGGACGTCATGGGCCTGGCCGTGCGCCTTCCTCAGGTGCCGTCGGCGGAGCCCCGGATCACGACCACGGGACACGGTGCGTGCTGCACACAGTGCATGCCGACCGAGCCCAGCAACGTCCCCCGGATCTCGCCGAGCCCCCGGTTGCCCACGACCAGCAGATCCGCTCCCTCAGCGGCCTCGATCAGAACGGCGGCGGGATGCCCCTGGACGGAGGTGGCGCGCAGCGGGACCGGCCGTCCCGGACCGGGGCCGAGGGCCTCGTCGATCGCCCGGTCCAAGGCCGTGCGCATGCGCTCCGCGTAGTCGCTCGTCTCCTTCTCCGAGGGCGAGACCAGACCGTGCCATGGTGTCGGAAGGCCCCAGGCGAGGACCGCGTCGACCGCGCCGCCGATCAGCTTCGCCTGGTTCACCGCCCATCGGACGGCCGCTTTCGAGTGTTCGGACCCGTCGACGCCCACCACGATGCGCGGAGGGGCTGCGGCCTCGTTGTTCATCACGTGCTTCCCACCTGGTCGTAGACGTCCCCTCCCACCACCATCTCCGCGACCGTGCGCAGCCGCCACTTCACCCCGCGGTGTCACTCACCGGCGGCGGCCCCGCGCGACGCGCGGCGAGCGCGGCGACGATCCGGCCGTGATCCGGCCCTTCGGGTGAATCGAGGCGTGCGGCGGCACCCCGCTCCACGCTCCGCCGGCCCGGCCGCCCCCGCCGGGGCGACCGGGACCGGCATGGAGGCCGCGCAAAGGCACCGGCTCCCAGCACGCTCGTCATCGGCGCCACCTTCTCGGCCTTCAGCCACCTCGCCCCGGTCCTCACCGACGTCACCGGCTTCTCCGCCGGCACGGCCCCCCTCCTGCTGATCGCTTACGGCGCCGCCATCGTCGTCGCCAACAACACCGTCGGCCGACCTGCGGGCACCGGCCCGTCGTCTGCATGCTGGGCATCGGTCTGGTGGGCGTCACGGCCCCAAGTCCCCTGGTACGGTGCACCGATGTCAGCGATCAGGAAGCTCCAGGTCACCTTCGACTGCGCGGAACCCGAGCGTCTCGCTCGCTTCTGGTGCGAGGTGTTGGGGTATGTCGTACCGCCGCCACCGGAGGGGTTCGCGACGTGGGACGACTACAAGCGCTCGCAGCCGCCCGAGGAGCGGGATTCATGGTTCGCCTGCATGGATCCCTCGGGTGTGGGCCCGCGACTGTACTTCCAGCGCGTCCCCGAAGGGAAGGCCGTCAAGAACCGGGTGCACCTCGATGTGCGGGTCGGCACCGGACTCGTGGGTGAGGAGCGCCTCGCCGCGCTCGAGGCCGAATGCGCACGACTGATCCCGCTCGGGGCCGTCCACGTGCAAACGCTGTACGACGGCACTGATTCGTGCATCCCGATGCTGGACATCGAGGGCAACGAGTTCTGTATCGACTGAGCGGGGCGTCCGGTTCGTGCTACGGCGGAGCGCGGCGGGGGAAGGTGCCCTCGCCCGGACCGGGGCAAGTGCCCCGCGGTCAGAAGGCGTCGACGTAGACGTACACCCGGTCGAAGCGGAGTGCGGCCAGGTCGGAGCGGCGGATCACCCAGTGGAAGAGGGCCGCCTCCAGCTCCTCGCAGTCGTCGTCACCCCTCCAAGTGGCCAGCAGCGTCCACTCGTCGCCGTCCGCGGCGGGCAACGGCGCCTCGTCCCGGGCCACCTCGACCGGGTCCCAGTTGAACAGGTTGGGCTCGCCGCCGAGTTGGAAACGCCAGCGCGGGCGCCAGCCGACCACGTGCGACCAGGCGGACTCCAGCTCGGCGATCCGCTGCGACTCCTCGTCGTCGTCCTCCTCGTGCGGCGGCCACGACCACTGGTGGAAGCAGAAGTCCAGCCGCGCCGGGCGGTAGGTGCCCGGACCGTCCTCCGGGCCGACCGGGCGCTCCGCCGACGGCGTCCCGGCCGGTACGTACCGCACGGCGTCGTCGACCACGGCTCCACAGCCAGGGTCGGGGGCGGCGAAGAACAGCAGCCGGCCCTCGGTGGGCAGCGGCAGATCCGTCGCCCCGGGCGGCAGGGCCGCGCAGTCGACGGCCGCGACGAACGCCGCCTTCGGGTCGGGCGCGCCCTCCGGCAGCGGAGGGTTCCCGCCGGTCAGCGCCACCACCGGGCCGGGGCCGTCCGCCGCGAGGTAGATCGCCGGCCGGGCGGCGCGTATACGGGCCTCCACCTCGGCGGCCGGAATGCCCCGTGCGGCGGCCTCCGCGCGGAAGCGAGCGGCCCTGGCCGCCGGGGTGTCGTCAACGGTTTCCGTGTCGGTCATGGGACGACCCTACGACCCGTCAGCCGGTGCGTGCGGCCATCGCCCACGGCCGCTTCGGCTCCGTCCGGCCGCGCGGGCGGCGGACGGGGGAGGGTGCTTGCCCTACGCGGTTCCGCCCGCACTCTCCGTGCCGGACGGACCGGCGTCGCCGAGGACCGCGTCGGCGGCGCGCAGCTGGCGGGCCACCGGGCCGAA
The DNA here is from genome assembly GCF_013423905.1 of Streptomyces sp. NEAU-sy36. Taxonomy (NCBI): domain Bacteria; kingdom Bacillati; phylum Actinomycetota; class Actinomycetes; order Kitasatosporales; family Streptomycetaceae; genus Streptomyces; species Streptomyces sp. NEAU-sy36. The sequence goes on along the minus strand of NZ_CP058977.1, from coordinate 4,482,641 downwards.
GGACACCAGTCCACTGCCGGCTCCCGCGAACTCGTCGCGCGCGCAGGCGAGTTCGGCGCGGGCGCGGCGCAGGACCGGCAGGTGGCCCACGGACGCCGCCGCGCGGGCGAGGACGCACCACAGGGCCTCCTGGAGAAGGTCGTGCGGCGGCCGGGGGACCGTTGTCAGGGCTTGGCGGGCCTGGTCGGCGGCGCCGGAGGCGGCCAGCAGCAGAGGGGTGAGCCAGGGCCGGTAGGGGCCGGCGTCGAGGTGTGCGAACTCCTCGGGCTCCGGCAGGCCGTCGCCCCGCATGACCGGGACCAGCGCGACGAGGACGGCCACGCCCCGGGTCAGGCCCGGCATGCCGCAGTCGGCGGTCTCGGCGAGGACCCGTGCGTACCGGGGGCGCGCGGCCCGCCAGCCATCGGTCTCGCACACGCGCAGGGCCCGGTACCAGGACGTGAACACCCCGGCGAGCGGCCGCTCGTTGCGGTGGGCCAGACGGTCGATCTCCTCGGCCTGCGCGGCCGCCACCGCGAGGTCGCCCAGTCCGGCGAGGGCCTGGAGGCGGACGAGGCGGCCCAGGACCTCGTGGCCGGGCAGCTGGTGGTCGACGGCGACCCGGGTCAGCTCGGCGCCGAGGGCATCGCGGCGGGCGGCCGAACCGCAGGTGGCGAAGGACTGCATGAAGGCGCCGTTGAGGGCGAACGCGAGCAGCGCGGGGTCCTGGAGGCGGCGCGCGAGGCGGACGGCCTCCTCGGCGGCCCGTTCGGCGCGCAACCGCCACGGCTCGGCGGCGCGCGGATCCACCGCGCGGGGCGGCGGCGCGTCGGCCGCCGCGTCACCGCGCGACTCGACGGCCACGACCGACAGCAGCCGGGCCCGCAGCGCCGGCGGTCCCTCCGGCCCCAGCCGGGCGGCGGCGCGGGCGGCGGAGCGGGCGAGGGCACCGGCGTCCTCGGGGTCGTCGGCGCGGGTCCACACGGCAGGCACGTCGTAGGAGCCGATGATCCTGGCGGCCAGTTCGCCGTCACCGCTTCTCTCGGCCGCCGCGACCAGGTCCCGGCGGTGCGCGCGTGCCTCCTTCAGGCCGTCGGCGCCGGTCACCGCGAGGTCGCGCAGCAGGCCGGCGGTGGCGTGCAGCCGCGCCCGGGAGCCCGCCGGGACCGAGCGCTCCCACGCGGCGGCGGCACGGTCCCAGACGCCGCCCGCCGTCCCGGCCGGTTCGGCCGCGGCGCCGTCGGCGGCGAGGATGCGGGACTCGGCGCGCGCGAGGGCGGCTCCGGCACCGGGCCCGTACGCGCCGCCGAGTTCCCGACGGGCGTCGCGCAGGATGGTCAGGGCCTCGCCGCGCATCCCGCACCGCGCCAGCGCCGTGGCCAGCAGCACCCAGCCGTCCTCCCGGCGCGGATGCGCGGCGACGTGGGCGCGCAGGTCGGCCACCGCGTCCCGGGCCGCGCCGGTGGCCAGCAGGGCGTCGGCGCGCCGTTCGACCGCGTCCAGGCGCAGCGCCTCCAGCCGGGCCTGCTCGGCCGCGGCCCACGCGGCGGTGGGGAAGTCGGCCAGAGCAGGGCCGCGCCAGTGGGCGAGCGCCTCGTCCCACAGGGCGACCGCCGCGTGCGGCGACGCCTTCGCGGCCCGGGCGGCGCAGTCCTCGAAACGCCAGGCGTCCACCGCCTCGCGCCCGGCCCGCAGGACGTAGCCCGGGCCCTCGGTGACCAGCAGCCGGGACGGCTGCCGGGCGGGACGTCCGGGTTCCAGGGCGCGGCGCAGCGCCGCCACGAAGGTGCGGACCGCGCCGACCGCGCCTGCCGGCGGCTCGTCCTCCCACAGGTCGGCCACGAGCCTGCCGACCGGAACCACCCGGCCCCGGGCGATCACCAGCCGGCCCAGTACCTCCCGGTGGCGGGGCGCGCCGAGGCGCACCCGTGGGCCGTCCGGTTCCCAGGCGGTGACCGGCCCCAGAATTCCGAACTCCACGCGCACGCCATCCTCCCGGCGACGCGGCGCCGTCCCCGGGTCCCTCGAGTCCACTCATCGATCACTGATCCGGCGCCCCCAACCTGGGTGACGTCCCGGAACGACCGGACCGCCAAGGTCAGGGCCCCGGACATGTCCACTCTGCCACGAGCCGCAGGAGTCGCTGTGACCCACCCGAAGATCCCCGGATTCACCGAGCACCGCGTGGCGGTCGACGACGGCGTGACGCTCCACGCCGCCGTCGGCGGCGCCGGAAGCCCGGTCGTGCTGCTGCACGGATTTCCGCAGACCCACCTGATGTGGCGGCACGTCGCCGCCGACCTCGCCGCCGACCACACGGTCATCTGTCCCGACCTGCGCGGCTACGGCGCGAGCGACAAGCCCGCCGAGAGCGGTCCCGAGGTCTACTCCAAGCGCACCATGGCCCGTGACGTCGTACGCCTCGCCGAGGCGCTGGGACACGACCGCTTCACCCTGGCCGGCCACGACCGCGGCGCCCTGGTCGCGTTCCGCGCCGCGATGGACCACCCGGACACGGTGTCCCGCGCGCTGTTCCTCGACATCCTGCCGACCCTCGACATGTGGAACGCCCTGCACGGCGTGTCCGGCGCGGTCGGCTTCCACCTCTACCTGATGGCGCAGCCCCCCGGTCTGCCGGAGCAGATGATCGAGGCGGCCGCCCGGCCCTTCTTCGCCCACTTCCTCGACGCCTGGACCGGCTCCCCGGACGCGATCCCCGCCGAGGTCCGCGACCACTACCTCACCGCGTCCACGGCGGCCGTGCCGTCCATCGTCGCCGACTACCGGGCCTCCGCCGGCGTCGACGTGGACCACGACACCACCGACAAGGAGGCGGGCAACCGGCTCGCCATGCCCGTCACCGTCCTCCAGCAGGACTGGGGCGCGGCCCTCGGCTACCACGCCCGGGGCCTGTGGAGCGCCTGGTCCGAAGACCTGCGTCACCGCACGGTCTCCTGCGGTCACTTCGTGGCGGAGGAGGATCCCGGGATGATCGCCGAGGAGATCAGGGCGCTCGTCCGCCGCTGACCTCGACGGTGTGCCGGGGAAAGCGCTCCGCTCTGCCGAAGAGAGAGGCCGGCAGGGCGGAGCGCGGGGCGGGGCGGTCGGACCGGAGAGGTCAGGCCACCGAAGCGGCGGGCTGGGGCTCGCCGTGGACGCTCTCGGCCTCGTCGATCGGGGACGCCGACGCCTTGTCGTACTTCGTACGGTCGAGGATGTTCTCCCGCGCGGAGACGATGACCGGGATGAGGGCCTGGCCCGCGACGTTGGTCGCGGTGCGCATCATGTCCAGGATCGGGTCGATCGCGAGCAGCAGGCCGACGCCCTCCATCGGCAGGCCCAGGGTGGACAGGGTCAGCGTCAGCATGACCGTCGCACCCGTCAGACCGGCGGTCGCCGCCGAGCCGATCACCGAGACGAAGGCGATCAGCAGGTACTCCTTGATCCCGAGCTGGACGTCGAAGATCTGGGCCACGAAGATCGCGGAGATGGCCGGGTAGATCGCCGCGCAGCCGTCCATCTTCGTCGTCGCGCCGAACGGCACGGCGAAGGAGGCGTACTCCTTCGGGACGCCGAGGTGGATCGCCGACTGCTGGGTGACCGGCATGGTGCCGACCGAGGAGCGGGAGACGAAGCCGAGCTGGATGGCGGGCCAGGCGCCCTTGAAGAACTGCACCGGGTTGAGCTTGCCGGCGAAGGTGAGCAGCAGCGGGTAGACGCCGAAGAGGACCAGGGCGCAGCCGATGTAGATGTCGGCGGTGAAGGTCGCGTAGTTGCCGAGCAGGTCCCAGCCGTACTGCACGATCGCGCGGCCGATGAGGCCGGCGGAACCGATCGGGGCCAGCAGGATCACCCACCACAGGGCCTTCTGCAGCAGCTCCAGGACGGACTCGGAGAGGGTGAGGATCGGCTGGGCCTTGGGACCGATCTTGAGGATGGCGATGCCGGCGACGACCGCCATGAAGACGATCTGGAGGACGTTGAGCTGGACGAACGGCGTCACGACGTCGGTCGGGAGGATGCCCGTGAGGAAGTCCAGCCAGCTGCCGGCGTGGTCGGGCTTGGCGCCGTCGGCCGGGGTGAGGGAGGAGCCTGAGCCGGGGTTGGAGACCAGGCCGATGACGAGGCCGATGACGACCGCGATCAGCGAAGTGATCATGAACCAGAGCAGGGTGCGGCCGGCCAGGCGGGCCGCGTTGTTGACCTTCCGCAGGTTGGTGATGGACACCATGATCGCGAAGAAGACCAGGGGCGCCACGGCCAGCTTCAGCAGCTGCACGAAGATGCCGCCGACCTTGTCGAGGGTGGTGGCGAGCCAGGAGACGTCGTACGTGCGGGCGACGTAGCCGAGCACCAGGCCGACGGCGAGGCCGAGCAGGACCTGGGCCCAGAAGGGCAGGGGTATCCGGAAGCCGGACTTCGTGGGCTTTGGATCAGCGGTGTTCGAGGACACGGAGGGACACACTCCAGTGGGGACGCGCGGGGAAGGACGAGCGGGGCGTACGGGAGCGGCGACCGTGGAAAGGTCAACGGTGCCGCCGCAGCGAGGAGTTCGCGATCAGACGCAACAAGCCGCGGACATGCAGAGGCAGAGGTCGACATGCAGACGCTGCACGAGCAGGACGCTCGTGGTGGTGCGGCGGACGCCGCGCGGGGCGCCGGGGCGGCACACGGTTGCTGTCTTCATGGCGTCAAGGACATTAACATCTTTACTTTGAGAACATCAAAGCAGGACTTTGGTAGGTCTTTGGCGGCCCTTTGTGCGCACCGGTTGACAGCTCTCGTACAACCTTCAACTCCTCTTGATCGTCAAGGAGTAGCGGCCCGGCGTGGGCCGATGATCGGCGACCACGCCGACCGCGTGACCTGCCCGCCTCTCACCTGGAGATGTCATGAGAGCCGACTCCGTCCGCCGCGCACTGCGGCTCGGAGCCTGTACGACGCTCGCCGCCGGACTCGCCGCCCTGGGGTTCGCCACCGCTCCCGCGTTCGCCGCGACCGAGCCGGAGACCGACCAGCTCTGGATCACCGCCCCGTACGAGCCGACCCTGCCGCTCGGCATCGACGGCGGGACACCGCCGGCCCGCACGCTCGATGTCAGGCTCAACCACGACAACGACCACTTCACGGTGACCGACGGCCGGCTCACGGTGGACGCCTCCGGCCTCGCCGGGGTCGCCGACATCACCTGGCCCGACAACTGCACGCCGAACGGCGCGACCGCGGTGTGCGACGTGCCCGAGGTGCCGGTGACCGGCGACACCGGCGGCGAGGTGCATCTCACGGTCCGCGCGGCCGACGGGGCGGCCGTCGGGGCCCGGGGCCGCATCACCTTCGAGGCGACCGCCACCGGCGGCCCGGACGGTACGCTCACCGCCCCGCAGGACAGTTTCGACACCACGGTCACGGTCGCCTCCGGGCCCGATCTCGGGCTCACGACCGGCGGCGGCATCAAGGACGCCAAGCCGGGCAGCACGCAGACGCTCCCGTTCACGCTCACCAACCACGGCAACGAGACCGCGCACGGCTTCACGGTCACGATGACGGCCTCGTACGGGGTGCGGTACCTCAACCGGTACGACGCCTGCGCCTACACGGCGTCGAGCGGTGACGAGTACGCTCCGATGTCGTACGCGACCTGCACCTTCCACCAGGATCTGGCGCCGGGCGCCTCCTTCGAACTGCCCGAGCCGCTGCAGGTCGAACTGACCGCGCACGCGCTCCAGGAGCGGGTTGACATCTCGGCGCAGCCGATCGGCGCGACCGACCTCGGCGGCTACGACGACTACGCGGTGCTCGCGATCGGCGCCGACAACACGGCCGACTTCTCGGTGACCGGCGCGACGGTCACGGGCGCCGCGGGCGAGACGGTCACCGCGGCGCTCACCTTCAAGAACAACGGGCCCGCCTGGCTCGGCAACCTGGGCTCCGGGGACCCGGTCGCCGACGTCAGGCTGATCGTCCCGTCCGGCACCACGGTCACGGCCGCGCCGGAAGACTGCGTCCCGCGGACCCTCTCCGGCGGCTACTACCCGAACCGCACGGGCGCCCCGCGCTACGACTGCTCGCTGCCGTACTGGGTGCTGGAGAACACCGAGCGCTCCTTCCCCTTCAGACTGCGGATCGACACGGTGGTGCCCGGAGCGACGGGTGAGGTCGGCATCCATCCTCCCTTCGGCGAGTTCGGCCACGACCCGGACACGACGAACAACACGGCCGTCCTCACGGTGAACTAGGGTCCGGGCCCCCGGGCCATGGCGAGGTGGTGGCCGGCGACGAGGTCGTCCCGGCCCCCCACCTCGCCGGACGGCCCACGACGCCATAGGGAACCGGCACCTGATCGACGTGCCGGAACCGCTCGCGTGTCCCTGCCCCCGGCGTCCGCGCGCCCGACGGACGACGCCGCGGAACCACGGCCGCCTTCCCGGCGGACGACGGCACGGCGCCGCTCACTTCGTCGTCTCCCAGTCCCAGGTGTCGAAGTAGGCGGCCCGGCCGGTGTGGCGGGCCTCGGCCACGGTGCTCAGGCGGGCGAAGTCGCGCGGGGGCATCAGAGCCTGCCAGGCAGGCAGCGGGAGGACCCGCACCTCGTCGTGCTCCTCCGGGTCCAGGACGATGCCGCCGATCTGGGCCGAGGACAGCCGGCCACCGTCGAAAACGCAGCCGATCGTGCTGTAGGGCCACTCGTCGCCCGGCAGTCCGTACACCGTCGCCAGCAGCCGGGGCGGGCCGGTCACCGTCAGGCCGGTCTCCTCCGCGCACTCCCGTACGGCCGTCTCCCACGGACGCTCACCGGGATCCATCGTGCCGCCCACCAACTGCCACGGGTGCGTGGGCGAGTAGACGGAGCGCAACTGCAGCGGCCGGTCGTCCTCGTCGGTGAAGTACAGGCACGCGAAGCACGTGGCCTTCGGGACCGTCTCGGCGTACTGCTCGGGCGGCATCCAGCCCGGACCGGTCCCGCGCAGGTCGTCCTCGTGGTCCGGTACGCCCGGGGTGGCCGGCTCATCGAGCCGGGTCATCCGCACCAACGCGGAGTCGGAAGAGAAGCCCAGCTGACGGTACAGGGGAGCCGCCTCCGCACCGGCGAGCGCCTCGACAAGGGTGACGTGTTCGGCCTGGAGCCGATCGAGCAGGGCGCCGACGACCGCTCGGGCGTAGCCGCGACGGCGGAGATCCGGGCGGGTGGCCACCACGTGCACACGGGCGGCCAGCCCCCGGGGACGGTCCGGGGACGGGAGCACGGGGTGGATCAGGCCCAGGGCGCACGCGGCCAACGAGCCGTCCGCGGCGTCGATGACGAAGCAGCGGGCGTCCCCGGCCGGTGCCAGCCGGGGAGCCAGCCGGACGGCGCACCGCCGGATCCACTCCTCGCTCAGCGGCTGGGACAGGACATACGAGGAGCGCAGGCGGACGATGGCCTCGGCGTCGGCAGGCGTGGCCATGCGGACCGGGGGCGGCTCGGCGACGGCCGGTGGGCGGGCCGTGGCAGCAGAGGTGGTGTCGGTGTTCACGAGGTGCCTTCCTGGAGCGAGTCGAGCGAGCCGCGCCCGGCGGGTGAGGAGGACGGGCGGGGGAGAGCGGGGCACCGGGGCAGCGTCCAGGTGAGGGCCTTCGGGCCGGTACCGGAGGTGACGTGTTGCGGACCGTCGCCGTCCGGCAGCTCGACCCGGTATGTGTCCGGTCGCCCGGCCTGGTGCCAGCGGTCGTGGAGGTCCTCCAGCTCGGCCCATACATCGCGTGGCCCGTGGACGCGGACCGTGCCGTCGCCGGCGCCGGCCACCGCCCAGGAGTCCTCCTCGGGGGCGACGATGGTCATCGTCTCGGCCTGGAAGTCGCGGACCAGCCCCGGTGCCAGGTGGGCCGCGGCGACCCAGAAGCCGTGGGCGTCGTCCGCGGGCGGGGGCAGCCGGGTCGGGCGCGGCCGCCCGGGATCGGCCCTGACCCGGTCCCGGTGGTCGACGGCCGTGAGCCACTGGAAGCCGAGCTGGGGCCGGTAACCGCGCGGCCGTCCCCGCAGGAGGGTCCGGAGCCGGCCCTGCGGGGTACGGGTGACGGACAACTGCCCGTGCCAGCTGGGCGTTCGGGTCGTGAGGATGGTCAGCAGCACTCCGCCCGGCGCGAGTTGCTCCGCCCAGGCCCGGGGGAGGCAGGGCACGCCGATGCCGGAGTGGATACGGTCGTACGGCGCCCCCGCGGGATGCCCGTCCAGCGCGTCGTCTTCGACCACCTCCGCGCCCAGGCCGAGCCGGTCGAGGTGGTGCCGGGCGAACTCGCCCATGTGCGGATCCCGTTCGACGCCGGTCGCGCGGCCGGGACCGATGACGGCGGCGGCGAGCGCGAGGGTGATCCCCGGCCCTGTGCCCAGGTCCAGGAACCGCTGCTCCGGCTGGAGCCGGAGTTGCTGGAGGACTTCGACGGTGGCCGGGGTGTAGGTGCTCATGGAGGTCATGTGGCCGCCGGTCACCGGCCCCCGGCCGAGGCCGGTCAGCGGTTCCCCGTCGCGCTGGAGGAGGACGGACTCGCCGCTGTGCACGAGGTCGAGCCACTCCGCCCGGTCGTCGGGGTGGGAGCCGTCCAGGAGCCGCCAGTCGATCGGGTCCGCGCCGGGGCCGCTGACCCGGACGTAGGCGTGGGGGAGCAGCACCTCCCTTCGCACACGCAGGAGCGCTTCGCGCAGCCGCGGATCGGTCAGCACACCGTCGGCCACGAGCCGCTCGACCATCGAGGCGCGGGCGGCGGTCGCGGCGGCGAGCAGGCCGGCAGGACTCGGTGGGTGCGGGGGGTCTTGGGGCGCGGGCCGGGACGCGTTCATTTCCGAGTGCTCCTCTCTGGGCCGCTCCGTCCTCGTCGGTGAGGTGATCGCTCCGGGGGACGCCCGGCTGTCACGTCCATCCCCTCTGCGCGTAGGTCCGGCCTGCGAGGATGTCCGCGATGGCGGTGCGGGTGTAGGGGACGAGCTCCGCCGGACAGGATTCCGGCGCCCACCACCGCTACTCCAGGCAGCGGTCGGGTTCGCGGACCTCGGGGATGCCCGACCAGGAATGAGCCTGGAAGAAGAGCTGGAGACGGGGCCGGGTGTCGTCGGGGCCGGCGACGTGGACCAGGTGCACGAACTCGACATGCTCCGGGTCGATGACCAGGTTGGCCTCTTCCCTGGCCTCCCTCACCAGGCAGGCGACGGCGGACTCCCGCTCGCAGTGTCCGGCCGGCATGTGCCACCGACCGCCCCCGTAAGCGGAGTCGGGGTGGCGCAGGCCGAGGAGGATCCGGCCGTCGTCGTCCCGGAGGAACAGATGTACGCCGACGACGTGGAGTCCGGCCCCGCTCGGTGTCGCGTCCCGGTCGCGCCGCGGCGCGGGAGGCGTTCCCTTCGTGCGCGGGCCGCCGGGCGCCGGACGTTCGGCCGCGTGTCGGCGGATCAGGCTGCCGAGGCCGGAGCTCAGGCGCACCCGGTCGAGCATGTCCACGGTGAACCACCGCAGGAGGACGCCTTCGCGCAGGTCCACGGAGTCGGGGTGCCCGCTCCAGCGGCCTTCGTAGACCTGGACGGGCACGCTGAGGCCGTCGACGCTGGTCGCCTCCTCCACGGCGTACGGCGTCAGACCGGTGGGTTCCAGGCCGGGCGCCTCCTCGGCGAGTTCACGGCGCAGGGTGGCCTCCAGGCCGGCGTCGCCCGGCTCGCGGCCGCCGCCCAGCAGGGCGAGGGTCCACGGCTCCCAGATGCCGTCCCGGTCATCGCGCAGATGGAGCAGGTAGCGGCCGTTTCCGTCATGGATCAGGACGGAGGCGTTGACCGGCTCGGGGCGCCCGTCGAGGCCGTGGGCTTCCGCGTCCAGGAGTTTGGCGCGCAGGGTCGGCGACCCTACGTCGGCGAGGTCGAGCCACCGCGCGCAGGTCACTTCCTCGTGTCGCGGCGTGAGCGGCGGTGGCTCCCCGGCCGTGAGGTGGAAGGCGAAGCGGAAGTCGAAGTGCCGGTGCGCGGGTTCGCCGCCTGCCGGGGCGGCGTCGATGTCGTGGACGTCGATGTCGACCGGCGCGCCGAGGAACCGCGGGGTCAGGCACAGATCCCCGGGGCGGAGCCCGGTTTCCTCGCACACTTCGCGCAGCGCGGCGGCCAGAAGGGTCCGGTCGTCCTCGACATGGCCACCGGGAACGAGGAGCTTTCCCGACGCCCTGTGACCGATGTGCAGGACACGCCGGTTCCGGTCGACGACCGCGGCGCTGCACGTGATGTGGCCGGGCAGCGTCGCACGGCTCGTCGGCTCCGCGGGGCCGTCGAGGAGGGCGAGGAGCCCGGAAAGGGGGTCCCTCTCCCGAGGATGCCGGGCCAGGTACGCCTCGGTGGTCGCACGGATGTGGGAGCGGGTGGGTGGCACGTCATCACCTCGGCAGGGCGTGGAGCGGAGTGTGGACAAGTGGTGGGTGGCCGCGGGTGCGGTCGTGGGCGGTTCGGGCCGGACCTGCTTCGGCGCGGCTCATGCGGGGGCCCCGGGTTGCTCGCGGACCGGTTCCGAGGTGACCTGGAAGGACAGCAACTGCTGGAACATGCCGGGCTGTTGGGAAAGCTCCCGGTAGGTGCCCTCTTGTACGACCTTCCCTTCGTCGAGGACGACGATCCGGTCGGCGACGGCCACATTGGTGATGCGGTGGGTCACCAGCAGGACCACGCGGTCCCGGGCGAGACCGCGCAGGCGCCGGAAGATGCGGTACTCGGCGCGGGGGTCGAGGTTCGCGGTCGGTTCGTCGAGGACCAACAGCCCGGCCTCGCGGAAGAAGGCCCTGGCCAGAGCGATGCGCTGCCATTGGCCGCCGCTGAGTTCCTCGCCGTTGAGCCACTCGCGGGCCAGCAGGGTGTCCAGGCCGGAGGCGAGTTTGTCGACGACCTCGTCGGCGCCGGCGGCTTCGCATGCCTTCAGCACCGCCGCGTCGCCGCCGGCGGTGGGCTGGCCCAGGTGCACGTTCTCCCGTACGGTCAGGGGCCAGTGCGCGTAGTCCTGGGGTACCAGGGCCACTTGCCGCCACAGGGCCTGCGGGTCGGCCTCGCCGGTGGGCAGCCCGTCCCACAGCACCTCCCCGGCCGTGGGCAGGTTCAGACCGCTGATCAGCTTGGACAGCGTCGACTTCCCCGACCCGTTGAAACCGACCAGAGCGGTGACCTCCCCGCGACGCAAGGTCAGCGAGACGTCGGAGAGGGCATCGTGGTCCTTGCCGGCGTAGCGGTGAGTGACCGACTTGACCTCGATCGTCTTGGGCGGCTCGGGGCGGTCCGTGCCCCGGCGCATACGGAATCCCCCGGCTCTCTCCAGGAAGTCGCTCCAGTCGTCCATGTACAGGCCCGTGCGCACGGCTCGGGCACCGATCGCCACCAGGCCGCGGACCGACTGGCCCACCATCTGCAGGGCGAAGATGGCCGTCCCCGCGTGGCCGACGGTGATGCGCCCATCCGCCAGCAGCAGGACGACCGCCGCCCACACGACGGCCGACCCGAGGCCACCGCACACCGCGCCGACCAGGGACATACGGGCGCCCTTGTCGGCCGCGGCGCGGTCCTCGCGGTTGATCCGGGCGACGGTCTCCCGGTACCGGCCGGACAGGAACGGGGCCATGGTGCCGGCGCGGATCTGGTCGGCGGCGTCCCTGTTGTAGATGTGCCAGCGCAGCACCGACAGCATGCGCAGATCCCCGTTGCTGCGCAGGTTCGCCAGGTACCGCACCCGCGCGGCACTGACCTGGGCCAGTGCCTGCGGCAGGCTGGCGGCGATCAGGAGTGGCAGGAGCAGCCAGTTCACACCGGCCAGCACGAGCGCTCCGGCGACGAACGAGGCGGCCGAGGCGATCAAGTCCTGTCCCTCGTCGATCAGGTCCCCGGTGACCTGGGCCCCGCGGTCGGCTGCCTCACGGGCGCGGTTGAACTCGGGGTCGTCGTAGGCGCACAGTTCGACACCGGCGCAGCCGAGCAGCAGTTGCTGCTCCGCCTCGCGCGACATGAGCGGGCCCAGCCGGGCGGACAGCCAGCTGACGGTGATGCCCAGCAGTGCGCGCATACCGGCGGCACCGGCCAGCAGGGCCACGGACGGCCACGCCTCAAGCAGCCGGTCGTAGACGTCCTTGCTGGTGAGCAGCGCGGTGAGGGTGCCGCTGATGGCGACCAGGCCGAGGGCCTGCATGACGCCGCCCGCGGCCTGGCACACCAGGAGGCCGACGGTCGCCGGACGGTCGACCTGCCAGGCCAGCGCCAGGGAGCGGCGCACCAACTGCGGCAGCCGCCGGGCCATGTCACGCAGCCGGATCGAACGGCCGGCGGCTTCACGGCTGCCGGTCAGATCGACGTACCGCATCTGCGGCTGGGCGCCGGACTGCGGCGCGCCGTCCTGCCGTGCGTCCGCAGGGCCGGGGCCGCCCGGGGAGCCGGCCGGCGTGGTGGTGCGCGGCTCGGGAACGCTGTCGGCTGATGCACCGGTGGCGCTGCTCATGCCGCCCACCTCGTATCCGGGGATGCCGCACGGAGGGGGCCCTTGGCGTGCCGTGTCGGTGCGGGCGTGCTCGCGGGCGGGATGGGTACGGAAGGAGCGGGCGGAAGGGTGGTGTGGGGGTTGGGCAGGCGGTACATGGCGGCCTCCGGGAGAGAGCGACAGGGCACCGGGATCAACGACGAGGGGCCGCGTCTCGAACACACGTCTTTCGGACGTGCTGGAAATCCCGGTGGCACGCGAATACACGTTCGTGCCGGATACACCGACCCTTGCCCGAACGGCCCGGCCGCCGGGCGCGGCCGTGGCCGAAACGCCGATGCTCGGCAGACGGGCCGCAGGGTGAACTGCCCGGATGAACTCCGCCGTGAGGGGGCTGCCCCGCCGTACGCCCGCGTCCGGCACCCGAGGCGCGTCAGCCGGCCGGGTTGAGCTCCGCGTAGACCAACTCCACCAGGTCTTCCGCCTCTTGGCTGTCGGGGTCCCCGGAGATCTCGTAATACCCGCCCAAGGTGGCGATCACGTCCGCCCGGGAGCCCTCGGACTCGTGGGTACGGTCTTCCCGCTCCCCGCGGCCGTCGGGGTCCTCGGTCCGCCACCACCACAACCGGCTCCGGATCTCGTCCCTCGACAAGCCGCCTTCCAGGGTGATGTCCCGGCCGTGCACCCTCCCGGTGATCCTCGCGGAGTTCGCGTCGATGGCCATGTGCCGTACTCCTTTCGTCAGGGGGCGCCGACGGCGTCGCGTCCCGGTGAGGACGCGGATACCCGCCGAAGGGCGTCTCCCACGGCGCGGGCGGGCCGATGGCTCGAACCGGTGAGGCATCTCCCGGCCGTGGCCGTTTCCGCCCCTCCCGGTCCCGTTCCGGTTGTCCGCGCCGGATACGGATGCTGAGGTCGTCACCGGACGTACGACAGGCGTGCGGAGGGGGAAGCGATCATCGTGGAGTTCCGGGTTCTGGGCAGGGTCGAGGTGGTGATCGACGGCCGGGCGAGGCACGTGGGTCATGCCCGGCAGCAGTGTGTGCTGGCCGCCCTGCTGGTCGACGTCGGCCGAAGGGTGAGCGTCGACCAGCTGATCGACCGCGTATGGGGTGAGCACCCGCCGCAGCGCGCCCGGGACGCCCTCTACAGCTATCTGTCCCGACTGCGCCGGGTGCTGGACCCGGCCGGCGGCACCGGCATCGAGCGGTGCGACGAGGGGTATCTGCTGCGTGCCCCGGAGGACGCGGTGGACCTGCACCGGTTCCGACGGCTGCTGGAGCGGGCCCGGGCCGTCGACGACGCGGCGACCGCCGACGACCTGTACGGCGCGGCCCTCGGCCTGTGGCGGGGCGAACCCTTCGGCTCCGCCGACAGCCCGTGGATCCACCGGCTCCGGCACGGCCTGTACCAGGAGCGTCTCGCGGCCGAGTCGGACCGGGGCGACCACGCGCTGCGCTGCGGCCGGCACACCCGGCTGCTGGCCGAACTGCCCGCACGGATCGAGGAACACCCGCTGGACGAACGGCTCGTCGGCCAGCTGATGCTGGCGCTGTGCCGAGCGGGGCGGGCCGCCGAGGCTCTCGACCACTACCGGCGCCTGCGCCACCGCTTGGCGGAAGAACTCGGCGTCGACCCCGGCGAGCGGCTGCAGCGTCTGCATCAGGACATCCTCACGGGCGACCCGGCGCTGAGCGGTGGGTCCGAACCCGCCGACCGGGGCGTCGGCCCGGCGCTGCCGCGCCAACTCCCGCCCAGCGTCCTCCACCTGGCCGGCCGAGGACCCGAACTGGCCCTGCTGGACGCGGGGTTGCGGATCGTGGACGACGGCCCGGGGACCGCGCTGATCATCTCCGTGTCCGGCGTGGCCGGGGTCGGCAAGACGACGCTCGCCGTGCACTGGGCGCGCCGGGTGGCTGACCGCTTCCCGGACGGCCAGCTCTATCTCGACCTGCGGGGCTTCGGCCCCGACGAGGCGCCGGTGGCTCCCGCCGAAGCCCTGCGCCGGCTGCTGGAGGCCGTCGGGGTGCGACCGGAGCGGATTCCCGCCGACACACACGGCCGCGTGACCCTGCTGCGCAGCGTCACCGACGGCAGACGGATGCTCCTGGTGCTGGACAACGCACGCAGCGCCGACCAGGTCGAACCGCTGCTGCCCGGCAGCCCCAGCTGCCTGGTGCTCGTCACCAGCCGGCGGCGGCTCACCGGCCTGGTCGCACGGCACCAGGCGCAGCACCTCTCGCTGGACGCCCTCACCCCCGCGGCGGCCCGCGAACTGGTGGCCGCGCGCCTCGGTGCCGAGCGGGCCGCCGCGGAACCGGACGCGGTGACCGAACTCGTCGAGCGCTGCGGCCGGTTGCCGCTGGCGCTGAGCATCGCCGCCGCACGCGCCGGCACCCTCCCCGGCCTGCCGATCGGCACGCTGGTGGAGGAGTTGCGGGACGAGCGCCACCGCCTGACGGCCCTCGCCACGGGCGACAGCGAGGACACCGACCTCACCTCGGTGTTCGGCTGGTCCTACGACGCGCTGTCCCCCGGCGCCGCACGCTTGTTCCGGCTGCTGGCCGCACACCCCGGACCGGAGTTCACCCTGCCGGCCGCCGCCGCGGCGAGCGGTCTCACCCCCGTGGACACCAGGGCCAGGCTCGCCGAACTGGTCGACGCCCACCTGGTCCGGCCCGGCACCACCGGCCGCTTCCTCCTGCACGACCTGCTGCGCGCCTACGCCCGCGCCCGGCTCGCCACCGACGAGACGGACGAGGACGCAGACGGCGCGGCCCACCGGATCTTCGACCACTACCTGCACACCGCGCTCGCCGCCGACCGGCTGCTGGACGAACACCGTGACGCCGTCGCCGTACCGGCGCCCACGGCGGGCGCCCGGCCGCAGCCGATGGCGACGCACGACCAGGCCGAGCAGTGGTTCTCCGCCGAGCACGCCGTACTGCTCACCGCCGTCCAGCAGGCCGCCCACACCGGGTTTCCGGGGCACGCCTGGCGGCTCGCCTGGGCGATCGGCACCCACCTGCACCGCGGGGGCGCCTGGCAGGAGTGGGTGGAGACACAGCGCACCGCACTCGCGGCGGCTTGCGACTGCGGTGACCGGGCGGGCATCGCCCATGCCCGGCACGGCCTCGGCGTCGCCTGCGCCTGGGCCGGCCGACCGGAGGAGGCCCACACGCACCTCGTCACCGGCCTGCGCGAGTACGGCGAGCTGGCCGACGAGCGCGGACAGGCCCACACGCACCGCACCCTGGCCTGGCTCGCCCAGCGGCAGGGCAGGCCCGCCCAGGCCCTGGAGCACGCCGAAGAGACGTTGCGGCACTACACCGCAGCGGGGTTCGTCCCCGGGCAGGCCAGCGCGCTCAACGTGATCGGCTGGTGCGAGACCCTGCTCGGCCGTCACCCGCAGGCGCTGTCCGCCTGCCGACGCGCCCTGGACCTCTTCGAGCGGACCGGCAACCGCACCGGGCAGGCGTACTGCTGGGACAGCCTCGCCCACGCGTACCGGGGACTGGACCGGAACGCCGAGGCGATCGACTGCTTCCAGCAGGCCCTGGCACTGTTCCGGGCCCTGGGCGACCGCTACAACCAGGCCACCACGCTCACCGGACTCGGCGACGTCCACGCCGCGCGCGGCGACCAAGCCGAGGCCCGGGCCTGCCACCGGCAGGCGCTGGACATCCTGCGGGAACTCGGCCACCCGGAGGCCGACGACCTCCAGCGGCGGATGACCGAGACCGCACCCGCCTGACCTTCCGGGCCGCCCGCCAAACGTCCCGGCCCGAAGGCCACCTGACCGCTGCCCCGGACACCGCCCGCCACGGACCCTCCCGCGCCGGGCCGCGCCCGGCTTCCTGCAGAAGCCCACAAGGTTTGCCGAAGGGCCGGTGACCAGGATGGCTGTCGCCGGCCGGCACCGGGGGCGGACACGCTTCCACCACCGCGCACAACCCGTGCTGCGGGAGGACGACTTGGAGGGGACCACATGATCTCGAAGATCGCCGTGCGGCTCGGAACGGCCACCGCCGCTGTGACGCTCGCCGCCCTGGGCGTCGGCGCGCTGACGGCTCCGTCCGCGATGGCGGGCACGTCCGGCGGGCCGGTGCACATCCAGTCCGGCACGTTCCACTTGTACGAGAAGAACGGCTACAAGGGCGGTTGGGCAGGCCTGACCCGGACCGACAAGGACCTCAGGAACAACCACTTCGACAACGGCAGGAAGGTCGACAACCAGACCAGTTCGGTGAAGAACTACACGAACAAGTACGTGGACCTGTGGCAGAACGTCGGCTGCAGCGGCGCGCACACGACGTCGTACCCGGGCACGAAGGACCCCAAGCTCAGCAACGACGCCATCAAGGACAACCGACTCAGCTGCGTCAAGTTCCGCTGACCTGAGGGCCGTTCCCGGGTGCGCGGCCAGGACGGCCGCGCGCCCGGGAACCAGACCGCCCGAGAGGAGCCGCATGTCCGTGTCCCGAAAGCCCCGGCGAGCCGGCACCTGCCTGGTGACGGGGTTCTGCGCTCTGCTGGTGGGCTGCGGCCCGCCCGGCGCGGCGCCCGGACACCCCGCCCCCGCCGTGCCGGCAGGGCCCGCCGCCTCCGGGCGGGCCCGCGCCCTTCTCCTGCCGTACGACCGTTACGAGTTGACGCCCGCCGACGTACTGACCATCGAGTCGGCGGAGGACGCCCTGATGGTCCCGTGCATGCGGGCCCGGGGCTGGACGTGGAAGCCGCTGCCGCGGGCCGCGGACGCCGACCCGCCCAACCGCTCGCGCTACGGCGTCATCGAGCCGGACGTCGCGGAACGCTACGGCTACCACCAGCCCCCGCCACCACCCGGCGTCGCCCGCCGCACGGCCGCAGAGCACGCCCGGAACGCGGAACTCACCCAGGCCGAGGCGGACGCCGCGTTCGGCGGGGCGACGGAACACCCGGACTCCGTCGGCGGATGCTGGAAGACGGCCCACGACCGGCTCCGCCGGCACGTGCCGGCGTCCGACCACACCTTGCTCGACGAACTGACGCTGCGGTCCTTCGACGCCTCGCTCGAGAACTCACGGGTAAGGAGAGAACTGGCTTTGTGGAATTCCTGTATGAAACGTTCGGGATTCGCCTACGCCACGCCCCTCGACGCGGCCGACGACTCGGCCTGGGGGAAGACGAGGCGGCCCGCGAGGCGTGAGGTACTGGTCGCCACCACGGACGTGCGGTGCAAGAAGTCGACCAGGCTCGTCGACGAATGGCGGCGGGCGGAGACCGCTTGGCAGCAGGACTTCGTCAACCGGCATCCCAAGGCGTTCCGAGCGCTGGCCCGGGCCAAGGAGGTATGGCTCCACGCGGCCCGTGCCGCCCTGCACTGAGGCCGTACGGCCACAGGCCGCAACGGCCGGGGGCGGGCGGGGAGAGGCGTTGTCCCGGGGCCGACACACCGATCGACAAGTTCCCTGTCTCGTACGGCCGTTGAGAGGTGTACGTTCTCCCCGAACGGTGCCGCCGTCCCGCTCGTACGGCGGCCGGAGGGGGGAGACCGTGCCTGATCCGCAGAACGTGCAGCAGATGGCGGAGACGCTGGCGATGACGGGTGCCTCGACGCTGGTCGCGGCCATGGCCACGGACACGTGGCAGGTGGGCCGCGGGGGGTTCGCGCGGCTGTTCCACCGCCGCGGGAACGGCCTGCGCGAGATCGAGACCCAACTGGACAACGACGCGGCGCTGGTGACGGGGGAGGACGCCGCCGCGGCCCGTGAGGCACTGATCGGCCCCTGGCGGCTGCGGCTGCTGCGCCTGCTGCGCGACCATCCGGACGCCGCACCCGAACTGACCGAACTCGTCGACCGGATCCGGGAGCTGCTCCCGGAGGACGGCCGCCGCTGGACGCAGAACGTCCACACGCACGACCGTTCCGTCGCCAACGTCGTGCAGGGCGGCAACCAGTACAACCACTACATGGACAGACCCCGCACGGACGGTGACGTGGACGACGACGCATGAGCGACTCGGACGGCACGGTCTTCATCCAGAACCTCTCCGCGCACGGCGGCCGGATCAACGCCGTCCAGGGCGCGGACCAGTACAACTACATCTACCGCAGCACCCCGCCGTACCGGGTCGAGCCGTATCCGCTGGACGCCGGGACCATCCCGCCGGGCCTGCGGCGTGTGCCCAGCCGCCTGCTGACGGCCCGGCACCGACTGGTCCCCTTCGCTCCGCGCCCGGAACTGGAACTGCTGGAGGCATGGCGGGACGACAGCGCTCCGGGGCTCACGGTACGGCTGCTGCACGGCGAGGGCGGCCAGGGCAAGACCCGGCTCGCGGGCGAGTTCGCCGCGCGGTCGGCCGAAGCGGGCTGGACGGTGGCCCAGGCCCGGCACCGAAGCGAGGTCGCGTCCGCCGGCGGAGGCGACGAGACGCTGACGGTCCGCGCGCCCGGCCTGGTCATCGTCGTCGACTACGCCGAGCGCTGGCCGCTGCCCGACCTCATCACCTTGATCCGGCAGCACCGCGCCGCGGCACGCGACCGCCTGCGCATCCTGCTCCTGTCCCGGCCCGCCGGGGACTGGTGGCAGGACCTGGCCCACCATCTGTCCAAGCTCGACATCCTCGACGCCGACGCCGTCCACCTGCCCGGCCTGCCCGCGCACCCCGAGGCGCGCGGCACGGTCTACGCCTCGGCCCGCGACGCGTTCGCCGCCGCCCTCGGCCTCGCCGACCCGGCCGCCGTCCGGGTTCCCGTCGAGCTGGGCGACCCCGCGTTCGACCTGATGCTCGCCGTCCACATGAAGGCACTGGTCGACGTGGACGCGGCGGTGCGCGGCGTCACCCCGCCGTCCGGCCGCGATCTGGCCGCCCTGTCCACGTACCTGCTGGACCGCGAGCACGACCACTGGCGGTCCGGCCACGACGGCGGCCGCGGACCGGTGCGCACCGGCCCGCGGGAGATGCGCCGCGCGGTGTACGTCGCCACGCTCACCCCGCCGCTCGCGGCCGCCGCCGCCGCCGCGGCCCTGACCCGCACCGCCGCCGCCGAGGCGGCCGACGCCGAGCAGGTCCTGCGGGACCACGCGCTGTGCTACCCGCCGCAGACGGCCCGACTGCTCTTCGAAAGCCTCTCACCCGACCGGCTCGCCGAGGACTTCCTCGCCCTCACCCTCCCCGGCCGGGAGGACCGGTACGGCTACCACGCCACGGACGAGTGGGCCGGGGCCGCCCCGGCGATGCTGCTGGAGCACCCGGAGGACGGGCAGCCGCCACCGTACGCCCGCCAGGTGCTCACGGTCCTCGTCGAAACCGCCCGCCGCTGGCCGCACGTCGTCGACCGCCATCTGATCCCGATGCTGCTGCACCGGCCCGCCCTCGCCCGGGCCGCCGGCGGTGCCACGCTCAGCCGCCTGTGCGACCTGGACGGCCTGCCGGACGCCGTGCTGGAGTTCGTCGCACCGCACCTGCCGAAAGAGCGCCACGTCGACCTCGACCTCGGCGCGGCGGCCGTGACCCGGCGCATCGTCCGGCACCGGCTCGGCACCGGCGACCTCGACCCGGCCGAGCAGGCCGGACTGCTCTCCCACCTCGCCTGGCGCTACGGCAACGCGGGGCTGCTCCGCGAGGCCGCCGACGCGGCGCGGGAAGCGGTGGCGCTCGCCCGCCGGGCCGCCGTCGACGACACCACCGCGCTGCCCGTGCTGGCGGACGCCCTCAACGGCCTCGCCGCGCACCTCACCACCGCCGGCCGGTTCGACGAGGCGTCCGAGCCCCTTGGGGAGGCCGCCGACGCGTACCGGGCGCTGGCCGCCGCCGACCGCGCCGAGCACTCCCCGGCACTGGCGATGGCGCTGAACAACCTCGGCATCCACCTGCTGCGCACCGGCCGGGCCGCGGAAGCGGCCGGGTACGCCGCCGAGGCCGTCGAACTGCTCCGGTCACCGGCGGACGACGACCCCGAGACACATCTGCCCACACTGGCGACCGCGCTGACCAACCTGAGCAACGCGCTCTCCCTGAGCGGACGCCTGGACGAAGGCGTTCGCGCCGCGCAGGACGCGCTGGAACTCCACCGACGGCTGGCCGGCGCCGACCGGATGCGGTACCTGCCCGACCTCGCGATGACGCTGCTCGACCGCGGCCAGTGGCTGATGGCCGCCGACAGGCCGGAGCAGGCCCACGAGGTCACCGAGGAGGCCGTGCGCCTGTACCGCGAACTCGCCGACGCAAGCCCGGCGGCCCACCTCCCGTACCTGGCCATGGGCTGGGACAACCTCGGCAACGCCCTCGCCCGCCTGGGTCGGCCCGAGGACGCTCTGGAGGCCACGCGCAAGGGCCTGGAGATACGCGAACGGCTCACGGCCGCCGACCCGGAGCGCCACCGGCCCGACCTGGCACGGTCGCTGACCAACCTCAGCATCCGCCTCTCCCAGCTCGCGGAGCCGCACGACGGCCTCGCCCCCGCGGAGCGGGCGGTCGGGCTGTGGCGCCCGATCGCCGCCGCCAATCCGGCACATCTGCCCGACCAGGCGACCGCCCTCCACGCGCTGGACCACTGGCTCACCCGGGAGGGACGCCACGACGAGGCACTGGACGCCGCCGAGGAACAGCTCGCCGTGCGGCGTCGCTCGGCCGAAGCCGACGTCTCCCAGGTACCCGTGCTCGCCACCGCGCTGCACTCCGTGGGCGCACGGCTCGCCGGTGCGGGCCGCCGGGAGCAGGCCATGGCACACCTCACCGAGGCGGTCGACCTGCGGCGCGACCTCGCGCGGACCGGGACGGCCGCCGACGCGTCACCGCTGCTGGACTCCGTGAACCTGCTGGGCACCCTGCTGGTCGAGACGGGCCGGGCAGGGGAGGCCGTGCGCCTGTCCGCCGGCGCCCTGCTCGCCCTCAAGGAGCCCGCGAGCGCCGACCAGGCTTCCTACCGCCCGCACCTGGCGACCGCGGCGACCCTCGTCGGCATCAGGCTCTCGGAGGCCGGCCGGCCCGAACCCGCCGTGCAGTCCCTGCACTTCGCGTTGCTGATGCTCCGGGAACTGGTCGCGTCGGACACGGCGTACCTCCCGCAGTTCGTCAACGTGCTGCGCATCTTCGCCCTGGTCCGGGTCAGCGCCGGCATCGACCTGGAGCCGGCCCTCCAGGCGACCACCGAGGCCGTTCGCATCGCCCGCGGGATCTCGGCGCACCTCCCCCCGGAATCCACCCTGCTCACCGACGCCTTGACCGCCCACTCCGTGGTGCTCGAAGCCCTCGGCGACGACGCCCCGGCGGAGCCCTCGGCGGCGGAGGACGCCTGACCCGGGCCGTCCTCACCGGCCGGCCACCCGCGGGGGCTGCCGGTGAGCACGGCAGCGGCGGCGGGGACGCCGGGAGACCGGCGCATGCCGGCACGGGTCGGCACGCTGTCGGCGGAATGTCGGTGACCGGGCGGGCCTGTCGGTGCCGCGCAGGCGAGGTGTCGGTGCCCGCCGGAACGGTGGTGACCAGTCGCCCGGCGAGCAGCCGCGGCCGTCCTCACCAGCAAGGGAGCCCCGCCATGTCGTCCGCACCCACAGATCCGTCCTGGAACGTCGCACGGCTGCCGCGCGCCGACGGCAGCACTTTCCTGGTCACCGGCGGCAACGCCGGCATCGGTTACTTCGTCGCTGAGCAGTTGTCGGCGACCGGCGCGACCGTCGTGCTCGGCAGCCGGAACCCGGCGAAGGCCGAGAACGCGATGGCCGCGATACGCGCACGGGTTACCGGCGCGCGGGTGCGCGCCGTACGGATGGACCTGGCCGACCTCTCGACGCTGCGCGCAGCGGCGGAATCACTGTCGGTCGACCGCCTCGACGCGGTGGTCCTCAACGCCGGCGTCGCGCTCGACGCCCCGCCACGAAGGGAGACGGGGGAGGGCCACGAGCTGATGTTCGGCACGAACCACCTCGGGCACTTCGCGTTGACCCGGTGGCTGATGCCGCTGCTGTCGGCGGCACCGGCGGCCCGCGTCGTGACCATGGGCAGCTTCGCGGCGAAGTCGGAGCGGCTCGACCTGGACGACCTTCAGTCCCGCAACGACTACCGGCCCAAACGCACCTACGGACGGTCGAAGTTGGCGCAGATGTACTTCAGCCTCGAACTCGACCGCCGTCTGCGCGCCGCCGGCAGTACGGTGGCCGGCGTGCTGGCCCACCCCGGTGGCGCGCTGGACTCCCTCACTCCGTCCCGGCCGCCGGTCCACGTACGGACCGCCGGCGCACGGCTGGGCGCGGCACCCGCGGCCCTCCTCGTCCAGGGCAAGGACGCCGGCGCGTGGCCCGCGGTCCGGGCGGTGCTCGACCCGGTCGTGCCCGGGGGCCGGATGTGGGAGCCCCGCGTCTTCGGCCTGCGCGGCGAACCCCGGTGCGCACCGGTGTGGCATCACCTCGCCGACACCCTGGTGGCGACGCGGTTGTGGGGCGCGAGCTGCGAACTGACCGGCGTCGACCCCGGGTCGGTGACCGGATAGCACGAGGCACGCGCGATCCGGCTGCCGACTGCGGGTCGGCGGCCGGGGCGAGGCGCGGCCAGGCCCGCTCAGTGTGTCAGGAGACCGATGGCGACCTTCAGCCGTTCGAGGTAGAACTCCCTCGACGGCGCCTGGTGCTTGAGACCGATCGACGCGCTGATCATCGTCTGCGCGACGGCGAGTGCCCCCGACCGTCCGGTCTCCGCGGCGATCGCATCGGTGATCAGTTCCTCGAAACGCCGCGGCGCGCTCTCGGCCGCCTCGCCGAGCAGATCGGGGTTGGCCTCGATGACCTCCGTGACCTCGCGTGCCAAGGGGCCGATGTAGCGGCCCGCCCACTGGTCGAACGCCGCGAGGAGACGTTCCGGGAGGGGACGTCCGGTGTCGGCCAGGACCTGTTCGACCGCTGCGATGTCGCGCTCCAGGGCCTGGGTGACGGCGGCACGGAACAGCGCCTCCTTCGAGGAGAAGAGGAAGTAGAGCCCTGGCCGGGAGATCCGCGCCGCCCGCGCCACCGCCTCCATCGAGGTCTTCCGGTAACCGAAGCGCGCGAAAGTGGTCAGGGCGGCGTCCAGGACCATGGTCCGCCGACTGCTGTCGGTGGCCGCCGAGGACGGGTGGCCGGCATCAGGGTTGGTCATGGACCGAGCATAGGAGGGCCATACGCACTATACAAATCAAGTTCATTCTGTATAGTCCTGATCATGGCAGAGTCTGCGCTCATCTCCACGCCCTTCACCGCCGCGAGCACCGCGGACGACGTGCTGCGAGGCCTCGATCTGACCGGTGTCCGCGCCGTCGTGACCGGTGGTTCCTCGGGCATCGGGGCCGAGACCGCTCGCGCGCTGACCGCTGCCGGCGCCGAGGTCACCCTCGCCGTCCGGAACACCATCGCGGGCGACACCGCCGCCGAGGCGATCGCACGGTCCACCGGAAGGCCCCGGCCCCGAGTGGCCAGGCTCGACCTCGCCGACAGGACGTCCGTCGCACGCTTCGCCGAGGCGTGGCGCGGCCCGCTGCACCTGCTGATCAACAACGCGGGCGTGGTCACCGGCGGTCTCGAACGAACCGATGAGGGCTGGGAGCTGCAGTTCGCGACCAACCACCTCGGCCATTTCGCCCTCGCCACCGGCCTGCGCCACGCCCTGGCCCGAGGAGCCCGCGACCGCGACGGTGCCCGGATCGTCTCGGTGAGCTCGACCGCGCACATGCGCGCGGGCATCGACTTCGACGACCTCCACTTCGAACGCCGCGGCTACGACCCGCAGATCGCCTACGCTCGGTCGAAGACGGCGAACTCCCTGTTCGCCGTCGAGGCGACCCGGCTGTGGGCAGCGGACGGGATCGTCGCCAACGCCGTGAACCCGGGCGGCGTCGCCACCGGACTGCAACGGAACTTCACCCCGCGACAGAGGCGGTCCCTCGACGCCGCCGAGGCCGCGGGCGTCTTCACCTACAAGACGGTCGAACAGGGGGCCGCCACCAGCGTCGTCGCGGCCGTCTTCCCGGCCTTCGCCCGATCCGGCGGCCACTACCTCGATGACGCGCGGGAGGCGTACACCGTGCCGAACGACGCCGATCTCGCGCGCCATCCCCACGGCGTCAAGGAATGGGCGCTCGACCCCGCCCTCGCCGAGCGCCTCTGGGTGGTCTCGACCGACCTCCTGCGCGCCTGAAACCCCTCGCGTGGGCGGCCGCTGGAGATGGGGGGATACGGTGAGCCTGTCCAACTCGCGCGCGCATCGGGCAAGTTGCGAGAAGGCCGACTGACTCACATGGAGTGACCATGCCGTCCGACAGTGCTCCACGGGTCGTCAGGGAAGCCGCCCGCCGCATCGTGGATCTCGTGCTCACCGAGGACGACGTCTACCTCGACAGCCTCCCGGACGAGGTCGAGACCTCCATCGCCGTGCCATTGACCGAGGTGGCGCGGATGCTGGAGGACCCCACCGGCGACAAGGAGTTGCGCGGGGGAGTCCGCCTCCTGCTGGAGGCGGGCGCGGAGGTGGCGCCCCGCATGCCGGGCGAGCTGCGTCACCTGTTCGAGGAACTGCGTTTCGCCATGCGCGGGGTGACCGCGCGCTGACCCGGGGGCCGCCTGCTCCGTGAACTCCGCTCGCGTCCGCCCGTCCGCCCGCCTTCGGAACGGAGCCCGGCGCCCCCGCTCCCGTCACAAGGCCCCATGCCACGCGTCCACGGAAGCAGGCCCCGTGCACCGAGACAGAGAGGAACTGACCGTGCCCCGTGACTCCGCCGCCGAGGCCGCCGAACCGACCGCCCGCGTCATACGTCCCACGTCGACGCTGCCCGCGGGCCGCCCCGCCGACGAACTGCTGGCCGAACTGCGGGAGTTGCGCGCCGCCGACGCACCGACCCGGGGCGGCCGGACGTTCGCCTACGTCTACGACGCCGGCCTGCCCGACGTCGACGAGCTGGCCGCCACCGCGTACGGCGTGTTCGCCACGGTCAACGGCCTCGACCCGACCGTCTTCCCGAGCGTGGCCCGGCTGGAGAACGACGTGGTGGGCGCGGTCTCCGCGGTCCTCGGCGTGCCCGGCGCGCAGGGCAGTTTCACCAGCGGCGGCACCGAGTCCATCCTGCTGGCCGTGAAGACCGCGCGGGACCACGCCCGCGCCGTGCGCGGGGTGACCCGGCCGCAACTGGTGCTGCCCTCGACGGCGCACGCGGCCTTCCACAAAGCGGCCCACTACCTGGGGCTGGAGACGCTGGTGGTCCCGGTCGACCCGCTGACGTTCCGGGCCGACGCGGCCGCCGTCGCGGACTCGATCACCGACCGGACCGCCCTGGTGGTCGCGTCGGCGCCGTCGTACGCGCACGGGGTGCTGGACCCCGTGGCCGAGATCGCCGCGGCGGCCGCCGAACGGGAGGTGCTGTGCCATGTCGACGCGTGCATCGGTGGCTGGTTCCTGCCGTTCCTCGCCCGGACCGGCCGCCCGGTCGAACCGTTCGGCCTCTCCGTTCCGGGCGTCACATCGATCTCGGTGGACCTGCACAAGTACGGCTATGCCGACAAGGGCGCCTCGGTCGTCCTGTACCGGGACGCCGAGCTGCGACGCCACCAGTACTTCGCGTACGCGGGCTGGCCCGGCTATCCGGTCGTCAACCCCACCGTGCAGGGCACCAAGTCCGGCGGACTGCTGGCGCAGGCGTGGGCGGTGCTGCACCACCTCGGCCACGACGGGTACACCGCGCTGGCCCAACGGGTGGCGCTGGCCGCCGACCGGCTGCTCCCCGGCCTGCGGGCGATCGACGGCGTCCGGGTGCTCGGCGAACCGGCGGGCAGCCTGGTCGCGTTCACCGTGCAAGGTCCCCTCGGCACGCCCGATCTGGGACTGGTGCTGCACGCGGCGGACGAGATGCGGGAGCGTGGCTGGTACCTCCAGCCGCAGCTGTCCTGCGACGGCCTCCCGCCCAATCTGCATCTGACGCTGACCCCGGCGACCAGCGACCGGGTAGCGTCACTGCTGGCGGACCTCGCCGAGTCGGTGACGGCGGCGCGCGCGTGCGAGCCGGTGACCGTGGACCCGGCACTGACCGAACTGGCCGCCACCCTCGACCCCGACACCCTCACACCCGAGGACGTGGCGGGCTTCCTGGCCTTCGCCGGTCTGGACGGCGCACAGGGCCTGCCGTCCCGGACGGCCCCGGTCCTGGCCCTGCTCGACGCACTGCCGCCCCGGCTGAAGGAACGGATGCTGACGGAGTTCCTCGGGTCGCTCTTCCGTATCTGACCACACCCGAACGAGCTTGCGGCGGGTACAGGACCGGCAACCCGCCTGCCGGCCAAGGACTTCGAATTGCCGTACCGACGTCCACGCCCCGTGACAGGTGAGGAGGCGTGGACGCAGCCGGCACGGTCGACCCGTCAGAGGCCGAACGCCGCCGTACCGGTTTCCTCGGCGAGCGTTACCGTCAGGAGAAGACGACGGAGCGCAGGAGGAGGCGGTCGCCGGCTCCCGCGCCGGGACGCAGGGTGTAGTAGGTGTCGCCCTCGCAGTCGGCGTCGAGGAAAACGGTGGCGGTGGCGTCTGTGCGGTTCTTGGGCGCCCGGCTCACCGAACCCGGCTCGGAGGCCGGGCCGCGCAGGTTGATGCACTCGCCACTGGCCGGATCGTTCAGGAACCCGACGGCTTCGTATCCCTGGGCGGTGGTGTAGGTGTAGCGGAACTGGCCGGTTGCCGCCGAGGCCGAACCAGGTGCGGCCAGCAGCAGGACGAGGGCGCCGCAGGCAGCGCCGAGGGCTGCCGTGAGGGAGCGAGCAGACACTGGGATCTCTCTCTTCTGGGTGCTACTACGGTCAGTGCCAGCGATGCCCCTGAAAATAGCGAGATAGACGCTTTGTCCCCCGGACGGGGAAGGCGAATCGTTCCACACGAGGCCGGGCGACGCCTTGTTCGACGGGTTTCGACCGGTTTCGACGGGATGGCGCGGAGCGTGGGCGAGAGCCGGAGCGGGATGCGCGCCGCACCCGCGCTTTCGCCGCGCGCGGCACTACGCGGCGGGGTCGTTGTAGTCGTCGAGGAGGGGGCTGTGGCGTTCGGTGAGCGGGCCGACGCCGAGGTCGTCACGCATGAGTCGGCGCATTCTGGCGGCCGCCTTGCCGCGCGCCTCCCAGCGGGCGCGATCCTCCGGGCTGCTGACGGCGGCGCCGTCGATATAGCCTTCGCAGATGCGGCGCAGGCAGTGGAACACGTCGTTGGACGCCTTGACGACGGGTTGGGGCGCGATGAGCCACATCCGTTCCGACGCTATGGCTATGCCCGAGTCGCGAAAGGCGTCCCGCAGCGCGAGCGCCCGTTCGTCGGGGGAGGGGTGATCCCGCCCGGCCAGCGCCCGCAGGGTCTCGCCGAGGACCTTCACGGTGGTGGTGTACTGCGTGTAGACGTCGAGCCGCAGGCGCAGGGCTTCCTTGTCGTCGTCGTGCTTCCAGCGATTGCGGTCGGCGATGAGCGTGGCGACGATGCCGATCGCGGCCCCGGCCAGGGTGGAGAGCAGTGGCAACCAGTCCATGCGGGCCAGCTTGGTCCATCCCGTGTCGGCGGCACCAGGCGGGCGCACGGGGACGGCCGCCGTGATCCCGGATCTGTCACGTTTCCGGCCGGAGCAGTCCGCTCTCCACCGCACGCTTGGGATCGGCCCGGACCCCCATGGCGGTGTTTGCTATCCGGTACAGCCGTGACAGGTCCACTGGACGGCGATGAGTTCGTCGGCCAGTTCGACGCCCTCGGGGGTGAGGGTGATGAGGCGTCCGCGCGAATCGCTTCCGGTCCACGGGGCTCTCGCCGCCCCCTTTGCTCCCTCCCGAGTTTACGCAAGCCGCTTACGTAATCCGCGCTATTCTTGCGCGCATGACGCGACGACTTGCGGAAGTGGCGAAGAAGGTAGGGGTCAGCGAGGCCACGGTCAGCCGGGTGCTCAACGGCAGGCCCGGAGTCTCCGACGCCACCCGGCAGGCCGTGCTGACGGCCCTCGACGTCCTGGGCTACGAGCGCCCCACTCAACTGCGCGGTGAGCGCGCCCGGCTCGTCGGCCTGGTCCTGCCGGAGCTGCAGAACCCCATCTTCCCCGCGTTCGCCGAGGTCATCGGCGGTGCGCTCGCCCAGCTCGGGCTCACCCCGGTGCTGTGCACCCAGACCAAGGGCGGCGTCTCGGAGGCGGACTACGTCGAACTGCTGCTCCAGCAGCAGGTGTCCGGCGTCGTCTTCGCCGGCGGCCTCTACGCCCAGGCCGACGCCCCGCACGACCACTACCGGCTGCTCGCCGACCGCAACATCCCCGTCGTCCTGGTCAACGCGGCCATAGACCACCTCGGCTTCCCGGGCGTGTCCTGTGACGACGCGGTCGCCGTCGAACAGGCCTGGCGGCACCTGGCCTCGCTCGGTCACGAACGTATCGGCCTGGTCCTCGGCCCCGGCGACCACATGCCCTCCGCCCGCAAACTGGCCGCCGCGCACGACCTCACCGGCGGTCTGCCGGAAGAGCGCGTCGCCCGGGCCATCTTCTCCATCGAGGGCGGGCACGCCGCCGCCTCCCGGCTGATCGACCGGGGCGTCACCGGCATCATCTGCGCCAGCGACCCCCTCGCCCTCGGCGCGATCCGGGCCGCCCGGCGCAAGGGCTGCGACGTACCGGGCCGGATCTCCGTGGTCGGCTACGACGACTCGGCGTTCATGAACTGCACCGAACCCCCGCTCACCACCGTCCGCCAGCCCATCGAGGCCATGGGGCGCGCGGCCGTGGAACTGCTGAACGCGCAGATCGGCGGCACCGCCGTACCCGCCGAGGAGCTGCTGTTCGAACCTGAACTGGTGGTGCGCGGATCGACCGGGCAAGCGCCGCGCGACTGAGATCCCGGTACATCCAGTCCACTGTCAAATAATTACAGAACTCGCGTGACATCTTGCGGACCCTTGTCGGCGGTGCTTGAGTGTGCCGCGCCCACTGCTCCCGCCATGAGTGCCACCAAGGGGTCCATCGATGACAAGCACCGGGTTCCGCCGCACTTTCGTCGCGATCGGCGTCTGCACCTCCCTCGCCCTCGCCGCCACCGCCTGCGGTTCGGGCGGCGACGGCCCGGCGAGCGGCAAGACGCGCATCACCGTCAACTGCGAGCCACCGAAGAGTGCCAGAACCGACCGGAAGTTCTTCGACGCGGACGTCGCCTCCTTCGAGCGGCAGAACCCGGACATCGACGTCGTCACCCACGACGCCTTTCCCTGCGAGGACCCCAAGACCTTCGACGCCAAGCTCGCCGGCGGCCAGATGGAGGACGTGTTCTACACGTACTTCACCGACGTCGGGCATGTCGTGGACCTCAACCAGGCCGCGGACCTCACGCCGTACCTCAAGGAGATGAAGGGCTACGGCACGCTCCAGAAGCAGTTGCGCGACATCTACACGGTGAACGGGAAGGTGTACGGCATACCGCGCACCGGATACAGCATGGGGCTGATCTACAACCGCGCCCTGTTCGAGCGGGCCGGCCTCGACCCCGACCAGCCCCCCACCACCTGGGACGAGGTCCGCGCCGACGCCAAGAAGATCGCCGCCCTCGGCAACGGCACCGTCGGGTACGCCGACTACAGCGCCCAGAACCAGGGCGGCTGGCACTTCACCGCCGAGCTGTACTCCCAGGGCGGCGACGTCGTCAGCGCCGACGGCAAGAAGGCGACCGTCGACACCCCCGAGGGCCGCGCCGTCCTGCGGAACCTGCACGACATGCGGTGGACCGACGACTCCATGGGCAGCAAACAGCTCCTCGTCATCAACGACGCACAGCAGCTGATGGGCGCCGGCAAGCTCGGCATGTACCTGGCCGCACCCGACAACATCCCGATCCTCGTCAAGGAGAAGGGCGCCAGTTACGACGACATCGCCATCGGCCCCATGCCCGGCGGCCAGGGCACCCTGATCGGCGGCGACGGCTACATGTTCAACAAGCACGACTCGCCCGCCCAGATCCGCGCCGGCCTCAAGTGGCTGGAGCACATGTTCCTCACCCCCGGCAAGGGCTTCCTCGGCGACTACGCCCGCGCCAAGCGGAACAACGCCCCTGTCGGCCTGCCCGAGCCGCGCCTGTTCACCGGCGCCGCCGACGCCGAGGACCAGGCGATCAAGAAGGCCAACGCCAACGTCCCGGTGAAGAACTACCAGCCCTTCCTCGACGGCAACGCCAGACTCCGGATGAAGATCGAGCCGCCGAACGCGCAGCAGATCTACTCCGTCCTCGACGGCACCGTCTCCGCCGTCCTCACCAAGAAGGACGCCGACATCGACCAGCTCCTCAAGGACGCGTCCGACAAGATCGACGGCATTCTGGCCCGGAGCTGACCGCCATGACGAAGACGGCCGAACGACAGCCGACGGCGGCCGCCGTCTCCCCGGCCCCCGTGCCGCCCCCGGAAAGGAAACGCGGGCGGCACCACCTGATCGACCAGGCCCGCGCCTACGCCTTCCTCATCGGCGGCCTGCTCTGCTTCGCACTGTTCTCCTGGTACCCGGCGATCCGCGCGGTCGTGATCGCCTTCCAGAAGTACACCCCGGGCTCCCCGCCCCAGTGGGTCGGCACCGCCAACTTCAGCCGTGTCCTGCACGACCCGGAATTCGCCGCCGCCTGGCGCAACACCTTTTACTTCACCCTGCTCGCCCTGCTCATCGGCTTCGCCGTCCCCTTCCTCCTCGCCCTCGTCCTCAACGAACTCCGGCACGCCAAGGCCTTCTTCAGGGTCGTGGTCTACCTGCCGGTGATGATCCCGCCGGTGGTCAGCGCCCTGCTGTGGAAGTGGTTCTACGACCCGGGAGCCGGCCTCGCCAACGAGGCGCTGCGCTTCGCGCACCTGCCCACCTCGAACTGGTCCAACGGCACCGACACCGCGCTCGTCTCCCTGGTGATCGTGGCGACCTGGGCCAACATGGGCGGCACCGTCCTCATCTACCTGGCCGCCCTGCAGTCCGTCCCCGGCGAGCTGTACGAGGCCGCCGAACTCGACGGCGCCGGCCTCCTCCAGCGCATCCGGCACGTCACCATCCCGCAGACCCGGTTCGTGATCCTGATGCTGATGCTCCTTCAGATCATCGCGACCATGCAGGTGTTCACCGAGCCGTTCGTCATCACCGGCGGCGGCCCCGAGAGCGCCACCGTCACCGTCCTCTACCTCATCTACAAATACGCCTTCCTCTACAACGACTTCGGCGGCGCCTGCGCCCTCAGCGTGCTGCTCCTGCTGCTGCTCGGCGTCTTCTCCGCCGTCTACCTGCGGCTCACCCGCTACGAGGGGGACACCGCGTGACCGCCACCCGCACCCTGATCTCCCCGGCCGCCCTCGCCCGCCCCCGCGGCAAGGCGATCTACTGGACGGTGTTCACCGCCGTCGTCGTCCTCTTCGCGCTCGCCTTCCTCTTCCCGGTCTACTGGATGGTCACCGGCGCGATGAAGTCCCCCGACGAGGTGGCCCGGACCCCGCCGACGCTCCTGCCGGAGCACTGGCACACCGGCGCCTACACCGATGCCTGGGACCTGATGCAGCTCCCGCAGCACCTGTGGAACACCGTCGTCCAGGCGGCCGGCGCCTGGGCCCTCCAACTGGTGTTCTGCACGGCCGCCGCCTACGCCCTGTCCAAGCTGCGGCCCGCCTTCGGCAAGGTGATCCTGGGCGGCGTCCTCGCCACCCTCATGGTCCCGGCCCAGGCGCTCGTCGTGCCCAAGTACCTCACCGTCGCCGATCTTCCGCTGCTGCACACCAGCCTGCTCAACGACCCCCTCGCCATCTGGCTGCCGGCCGTCGCCAACGCCTTCAACCTCTATCTGCTCAAGCGGTTCTTCGACCAGCTGCCCCGCGATGTGCTGGAGGCCGCCGAGATCGACGGCGCCGGAAAGCTGCGCACCCTGTGGTCCGTCGTCCTGCCCATGTCACGGCCGGTCCTCGGTGTCGTGTCCATCTTCGCGTTGGTCGCCGTGTGGCAGGACTTCCTGTGGCCGCTGATGGTCTTCTCCGACACCGACAAACAGCCGATCAGCGTCGCCCTGGTCCAGCTGTCGCAGAACATCCAGCTCACCGTGCTCCTCGCCGCGATGGTGATCGCCGGCATCCCGATGGTGGCGTTGTTCCTCGTCTTCCAGCGGCACATCATCGCCGGGATCAGCGCGGGCAGCACCAAGGGCTGACGCCGACCGCACGTCTAGAGAAAGGCAAGCTCAGTGGGACAGCCCACCCATGCCCCCGGCAACCACGACTGGTGGCGCGACGCCGTCATCTACCAGGTCTACGTCCGCAGCTTCGCCGACGGCGACGGCGACGGCACCGGCGACCTCTCGGGCGTCCGCTCCCGGCTTCCCTACCTGGCCGAACTCGGCGTGGACGCGCTGTGGTTCAACCCCTGGTACCGGTCACCGATGAAGGACGGCGGCTACGACGTCGCCGACTACCGCGCCATCGACCCGGCGTTCGGCACCCTCGCCGAGGCGGAGAAACTCATCGCCGAGGCCCGCGGACTGGGCATCCGCACCATCGTCGACATCGTCCCCAACCACGTCTCCGACCAGCACCCCTGGTTCCAGGCGGCCCTCGCCGCCGGTCCCGGCAGTCCCGAGCGGGACCTGTTCCACTTCCGGCCCGGCCGCGGCCCGCACGGGGAACTCCCGCCCAACGACTGGCCGTCGCAGTTCGCCGGCACCACCGAACCGGTGTGGACCCGGCTGCCCGACGGCGACTGGTACCTGCACCTGTTCACCCCCGAACAGCCCGACCTCAACTGGGCCCACCCGGCCGTCCGCCAGGAACACGAGGACATCCTCCGCTTCTGGTTCGAAAGGGGTGTCTCCGGCGTCCGCATCGACTCCGCGGCCCTGCTCGCCAAGGACCCGCACCTCCCGGACCTGGCCACGCACCCGGAGCCGCACCCCTTCGTCGACCGCGACGAACTCCACGACATCTACCGCTCCTGGCGCGCCGTCGCCGACGCCTACGACGGCGTCTTCGTCGGCGAGGTGTGGCTCCCCGACGCCGAACGCTTCGCCCGCTACCTGCGTCCCGACGAACTCCACACCGCCTTCAACTTCTCCTTCCTCTCCTGCCCTTGGCACCCCGGGCGGCTGCGCGCCTCGATCGACACCACCCTCGCCGAACACGCCCCGGTCGGCGCCCCCGCCACCTGGGTGCTGTGCAACCACGACGTCACCCGCACGGTCACCCGCTACGGCCGCGAGGACACCGCCTTCGACTTCGCCACCAAGGCCTTCGGCACCCCGACCGATCTGACGCTCGGCACCCGCAGGGCACGGGCGGCCGCCCTGCTGTCCCTCGCGCTGCCCGGGTCGGTGTACGTGTACCAGGGGGAGGAACTGGGGCTGCCGGAGGCAGAGATCCCGGTCGAGCGCATACAGGATCCGATGTACCACCGCTCGCACGGCACCGATCCCGGCCGCGACGGCTGCCGGGTGCCGCTGCCGTGGGACGCCGGTATGCCGTACGCGGGGTTCGGCTCTCAGGGCGAACCGTGGCTGCCGCAGCCGGTCGACTGGCCGTCGTACGCGGCCGACCGGCAAGAGCGCGACCCCGGCTCCATGCTCACCCTCTACCGCAGGGCGATCGCCCTGCGCCCCCGCTTGGGCACCGGCCCCCTCACCTGGCTCCCGGCCCCCGACGACGTCCTCGCCTTCTCCCGCGCGGGCGGCGCGATCTGCGTGGTCAACTTCTCCGCCACCCCCGCCGACCTCCCCGCGCACTCCGAACTCCTGCTCAGCAGCGGCCCGCTGGACGACACGGGCCGGCTGCCGCAGGACACCGCGGCCTGGCTGCACGCCTGAGCCGCAGCGCACCGCTGTCCCGCGAACCCCCACCACGAAGGGAACAGCTCATGCACGGCAGCACCCTCAGATATGTCAGGCGCATGCCAGCCGTGGGGGCGGTCGTCGCCCTCGCCGCGGGCATGCTCGTCACGGTGGCCCCCGCCGCGCACGCGGCCGCGGGCGCCACTTTGCCCTTCACCTCGGTCGAGGCCGAGTCGGCCACCACCACCGGCACGAAGATCGGCCCGGACTACACCCAGGGCACCCTCGCCTCGGAGGCGTCCGGCCGGCAGGCCGTCCGGCTCTCCGCGGGCCAGCGGGTGGAGTTCACCGTGCCGCGTGCGGCCAACGCGGTGAACGTCTCCTACAGCGTCCCCGACGGCCAGTCCGGCTCGCTCGACGTGTACGTCAACGGCACCAAGCTGGCCAAGTCCCTTCCGCTGACGTCCAAGTACTCGTACGTCGACACCGGCTGGATCACCGGCAGCAAGACGCACCACTTCTTCGACAACGCGCGGCTGCTGCTGGGACAGAACGTCCAGGCCGGTGACAAGGTCGCGTTCGTGGCGACCAGCACCCAGGTCACCGTCGACGTCGCCGACTTCGAACAGGTCGCCGCGGCCGGCACACAGCCGTCCGGTTCGGTGTCCGTCGTCTCCAAGGGCGCCGACCCCAGCGGCAACGGCGACTCCACCCAGGCATTCCGGGATGCCATCGCCGCCGCCCAGGGCGGAACGGTGTGGGTCCCACCGGGCGACTACCGGCTCACCTCCTCCCTGGGCGGCGTACAGAACGTCACCCTGCAAGGGGCGGGCAGCTGGTACTCCGTCGTGCACACCTCCCGGTTCGTCGACCAGTCCAGCTCCGCCGGGAACGTCCACATCAAGGACTTCGCGGTGATCGGGGAGGTCACCGAGCGCGTCGACTCCAGCCCGGACAACTTCGTCAACGGCTCCCTCGGTCCGAACTCGTCCGTCTCCGGCATGTGGATCCAGCACCTCAAGTGCGGACTGTGGCTGACCGGCACCAATGACAACCTGGTCGTGGAGAACAACCGCATCCTCGACACCACCGCCGACGGCATCAACCTCAACGGCACCGCGAGGGGCGTCCGGGTCAGCAACAACTTCCTGCGCAACCAGGGCGACGACTCCCTCGCCATGTGGTCGCTGTACGCCCCGGACACCGACTCCAGCTTCGAGAACAACACCGTCTCCCAGCCCAACCTCGCCAACGGCATCGCCATCTACGGCGGCACCGACATCACGGTGCGCAACAACCTGGTCTCCGACACCAACGCCCTGGGCAGCGGCATCGCCATCTCCAACCAGAAGTTCATGGACCCGTTCTCGCCGCTGTCCGGCACCATCACGGTCGACGGCAACACACTGGTGCGCACCGGCGCGCTCAACCCCAACTGGAACCACCCGATGGGCGCGCTGCGCGTCGACTCGTACGACAGCGCCGTGAACGCCACCGTGAACATCACCAACACCACGATCACCGACAGCCCGTACAGCGCCTTCGAGTTCGTCTCCGGCGGCGGGCAGGGCTACCCCGTGCGCAACGTCAACGTGACCGGCGCGACAGTGCAGAACACCGGCACGGTCGTGGTCCAGGCGGAGGCGCAGGGAGCGGCCACGTTCAAGAACGTCACCGCGACCGGCGTCGGCTCGGCCGGGGTGTACAACTGCCCGTACCCGGCGAACTCCGGTTCCTTCATCCTCACCGACGGCGGCGGCAACTCCGGCTGGTCCAGCACCTGGTCGGACTGCTCGACCTGGCCGCAGCCCGGCCAGGGGAACCCCGCGCCCGATCCCAACCGCAATCTCGCCAAGGGCCGTCCGGCCACGGCGACCGGTTCCCAGGACGTCTACACGCCCGGCAAGGCGGTGGACGGCGACGCCAACTCGTACTGGGAGTCGGCGAACAACGCCTTCCCGCAATCCCTGACGGTCGACCTCGGTTCGTCGTACGCGGTGCGCCGGCTGGTGCTGAAGCTGCCGCCGTCCTCGGCCTGGGGCGCCCGCACCCAGATTATCACCGTGCTCGGCAGCACCGACGGTTCGAACTACTCGACGGTGGTCGCCTCCCAGGGGTACCGATTCGACCCGGCCACCGGCAACACCGCCACGGTGTCCCTGCCGAGCGGCACGAACCTGCGGTACCTGCGGCTGTCGGTCAGCGCCAACACCGGTTGGCCGGCGGGGCAGTTCAGCGAGGTGGAGGCCTATCTCACCTCCTGACGCCCTGAGATCGCGGCGCCCGGGCGGGGGAGCCCGGGCGCCGCACCGCACGGAACCCGGCCGTTCGCGTCCGCGCCGGTCACGGGCCCGCCACGGCCGGGACGCGTACGCGGTGACGCCGGCGGCCGGAAGCGGTGCGGGACGCCGGCGTCGTCTTCCACCTCCGGCTCGGACCCGACGAACCCTTCCCGGCCTCATCGGCGGTAGGCGGTGGCGGCGATGACGGGCAGCAGGGCCAGGGCGAGGGCGCCGCCGGTCAGGGCGAGGGCGGGGTAGCTGGTGGCGGCGACCATGAGGCCGGAGGCCATGCCGCCGGTGGCGCCCGCGATGGCGATGGAGACGTCGACCATGCCCTGGGTCCTGGCGCGGGTGGCGAGCGGGACGGTGTCGGTGATGATCGCGGTGCCGCAGACGAGACCGAAGTTCCACCCCAGCCCGAGCAGACCGAGCGCGAGCGCGAGCAGTGCGACGGAGCCGCCGGGCGCGGCGGCCGCGAGGACACCCGCGGCCAGCAGGGTGACGCCCGAGGCGACGGCGACCTTCATCCGCCCCCAGCGGTCGACGAGCCGGCCGGTCAGCGGGGAGGGCAGGTACATGGCGCCGATGTGGACGGCGATGACGAGGCCGGAGGTGGCCGTGCCATGGCCGTGGTCGTGCATGTGGACCGGCGTCATCGTCATGATCGAGACCATGACGAGCTGGGTCAGGACCATGACCAGGGCACCGAGGACCACGCCGCCCCGGCCCTCGCCCGGGTCGGCGGCATCCGCGGCGCCGGCGCCGGCCGGGTGGGGCGCGGCGCCGGTTTCCGCGGCCCGGGCGACGGCTCGGGCCAGGAGCAGCGGGTCGGGCCGCAGCCGGACGGCGAGGACGAGCGAGGCCAGCGCGTAGGCGGTGCCGGAGAGGATGAAGGGCCCGGCGAGGCTCGGGACGCCGAGGTGCTTGGCGAAGGTGCCGGCGGGGGCGGCGAGGTTGGGGCCGGTGACTCCGCCGAGGGTGGTGGCGACGAGGACGGTGGAGACCGCGCGGGCCCGGTGGCCGCGGGCGGCGAGGTCCGCTCCGGCATAGCGCGCCTGGAGGTTGGTGGCGGTGCCCGCGCCGTAGACGAACAGGGCGACGAACAGCAGGACCGGGTTGTCCAGTACGGCGGCGGCGATGACCCCGGCGGAGCCGATGGCGCCGGTGAGGTAGCCGGTGGCGAGCCCCGGGCGGCGACCGCGGGTCTGGGAGATGCGGCCGACGGCGACGGCGGTGACGGCGGAGCCGGTGGTGAACAGGGCGCTGGGGAGTCCGGAGAGGCTGGTGGTGCCGAGCATGTCCTGGGCGAGGAGGGCGCCGACGGTGACGCCCGCGGCGAGACCCGCGCCGCTGAGGACCTGGGAGGCGACCAGGACGCGCAGGATGTGGCGCTGGGCCTGTGCGGGGTCGGATATGCGGGCCGTCGTGTCGGCGGTCGGGGTGCTGGTCATCATCTCTTCCGGAGTGGGCGAGCAGGAGCGCGGCCGCCGGCCGGGCCCCTTTCGGCGAGGCGTGGGCCCGTGCGCCCGGAAAGGCCGGTGCTCGGCGCGGTCGGCCGTCGAGCACCGGCCGCGACCATGGCCACGGCGCTGTCCGACACGGAGCCCTCCCCCGGGAACACGACGACACTCACAGCTGCCGGTCATGTCGATCCGGCAGAGTTCGCGCAGAGCCCCACCGTATGCAGCGCCAGAGCAGCCGGGTAGGGGGCGCCGGTGCATGGAGCGACGAACGATGGCTATGGCCGAGCGTCTGAATCCCGAAGGGCTCCGATACGCACGGGCGGTCGCCGAGACCAAGTCTGAACGACCCCGGCGCACAGAAGACCCGCATGGGCGTCTCCCCGCTGACAACTCGAAGAGGCCGGCAAGACTGGTCGAGGCTGGGCCTGGGCTCGGCCATGGTCCCCCGTTCCGAGCTCAGCCCACCCGGTGTGCCCCACCGGCCGTTCCCGATTACCACTGGCCACGCCTCCGTACGGAAAGTCCCGATTCGGCGGGCTCTTCGGCCGGTTCCGGACCCGCGAAAAAAATATCGGCCGGTGATGTCGAGAACCCGTGACCGGCTCCGTCCTCGTGGTGAAGGCGGCCACAATGGGTCGCACCAGCACCGAGGAGAGACACGATGGCCAAGTACCTGCTGCTCAAGCACTACCGCGGCGCTCCGGCAGCGGTCAACGACGTGCCCATGGACCGGTGGACGCCGCAGGAGATCTCGGCGCACATGCAGTACATGCACGACTTCGCGGCCCGGCTGGAGAAGAGCGGCGAGTTCGTCGACGGGCAGGCGCTCGCCCCCGAGGGCATGTGGGTCCGGTACGACGGCGAGGGGCGGCCGCCGGTCACCGACGGCCCGTTCGCGGAGACCAAGGACCTCATCGCCGGCTGGATGGTGATCGACGTCGACGGGTACGAGCGCGCCGTCGAGCTGGCCGGGGAGCTGTCGGCCGCCCCCGGGGCGGGCGGGAAGCCGATCCACGAGTGGCTCGAAGTGCGCCCGTTCCTTGCCGCGCCGCCCACCGTCACGGAGTGACCCCTCGGATGAACGAGGCCCTGCTCCGCAGCCTCACACCGAGCGTGCTCGCCATCCTCGTCCGCCGCGGAGCCGACTTCGCGGCGGCCGAGGACGCCGTACAGGACGCCCTGGTCGAGGCGGTCCGCGTCTGGCCGGCCGACCCGCCACGGTCCGCGAAGAGCTGGCTGGTCACCGTGGCCTGGCGCAAGTTCCTCGACCAGGCCAGGGCGGACGCCGCCCGCCGCCGGCGGGAGGACCGCCTCGAAGACCAGCCGGCGCCCGGGCCCGCGCCCGCGCTGGACGACACGCTCCAGCTCTACTTCCTGTGCGCCCACCCGTCGTTGACGCCGTCGTCCGCGGTCGCGCTCACCCTGCGCGCCGTCGGCGGGCTCACCACCCGGCAGATCGCACAGGCCTACCTGGTGCCGGAGGCGACCATGGCGCAGCGCATCAGCCGCGCCAAGCGCACCGTCTCCGGCGTGCGGTTCGACCAGCCCGGCGACGTCGCCACCGTGCTGCGCGTCCTCTACCTGGTCTTCAACGAGGGCTACTCCGGCGACGTCGACCTCGCCGCGGAGGCCATCCGGCTCACCCGGCAGCTCGCGGCCCGCATCGATCACCCCGAGGTGGCGGGGCTGCTCGCCCTCATGCTGCTGCACCACGCCCGGCGCGCCGCCCGGACCGCGCCCGACGGCGGTCTGGTGCCGCTCGCCGCGCAGGACCGCGGTCGGTGGGACACCGAGCTGATCGCCGAGGGAATCGGGATCCTCCAGAGGGCCCTTGCCCGCGACCGGCTGGGCGAGTTCCAGGCCCAGGCCGCCATCGCGGCACTCCACGCCGACGCGCCCACCGCCGAGGAGACGGACTGGGTGCAGATCGTCGAGTGGTACGACGAACTCGTGCGGCTGACCGACAGCCCGGTGGTCCGGCTCAATCGCGCGGTGGCCGTCGGGGAGGCCGACGGACCGCGCGCGGGGCTGGCGACGCTCGCGACGCTGGACGGCTCACTGCCCCGCCATGCCGCGGTGGCCGCCTACCTCCACGAGCGCGACGGCGATCTGGCGACGGCCGCGCGGCTGTACGCGGAGGCGGCCCACAAGGCACCGAACCTGGCCGAGCGCGACCATCTGACACGCCAGGCAGCCCGGCTCAACGCCCTCCGACGCGGCTGACGGCTCGCGCCCGGCATCCGGACCTCCTGGCCTTCACCGCGCGGGTCCTCAGCCGCGGCAATGCCCCACGGAGTCGGGGCGGTCGCGGCTCGGCACGGTCCGCGCCCGCCGCCGCGATCCCGGCGTGCTCCCTCCAGCCCGGCCGCGACGGCGGCGGTGCGCGGGCCTACGCGGAGGCGCTGCCCAGTTCGGCGACCAGATCCCCGGCGGTCACGCGGACCAGGGTCTCCGAGGCGTCCCCGGCTCCGGGGAACAACCGGTAGGAGGTGCCCGAGGCACCGGCGGGCCCGACGGTCCCGTGCACCGTCGTTAGGAACACACGTGTGCCCGAGGCGAGTTCGGCCGCCGCGGCGTCGGGGTCCGGGTGCGGGAGCCGTGCCTCGGCCTCCTCCGTGGCGGACACCCGGACGGCGAACGCGGCCACGTCCTCCTCCGGCCGCCGCCGGAACGTCAGCAGCGCGGGCTCCGGATCCCGGCGGATCACGGCCACCTCCGGGGAACGCGCCGCGGCCCGCCACACCGCGAGGTCCCACAGAGTGGTCCGGCTGCCGGAGCCGAACTGCTCCCACACGTCCCGGGCCACGGTCGCCAGCCGCGCGCCGCCGTGCGAACCGATGCTCTGGAAACCGTCCGTGGAGGGCAGATGGATGTCCGTCCACAGCATCCGGCGCCGGCCCAGATCCACGACCATCGGCAGGCACACCTGCGAGTCGCCCGCCAGATCGAAGCGCTGGCGGACCGTGCGCGGGTCGTAGGAGGCGTCCCGCGCGCCCTGCGCGTCCAGCGCCATGAAGCCCGCGAAGGCGTCCCGCAACTCCTCGAACGGCACGTTGTTGAAGCTGAAGACGAGCGGGACGGCATAGACGTCACCCTGTTCCGCCAGCCGCTCCAGGTCGAGGTCCACGTACTCGGTGGCGCCCCGCGGGGCCGGGGCCGAGGTCAGGTCGCCGGAGTGGACCGCGGCCCGCGCGCCGTGCACCAGGTTCGTGTAGTCGCACAGGCCGGTGAACGTCCACTCGGCGTCGAAGAACGCGACCGACAGGTCCAGGTCCGTACGGTTGCCGTCCGGCTCGGTCCAGTGCAGGAAGAGCCGCAGCACCGCGCCGTCGGGCAGCGTCTGCATGCTGCCCCTGGGCACTGCCACCAGGGCCTTCGCGGTGGACCGCTCGGTGAACGGCACGGTGAGGTCGGCCAGGCCCGCGTCCAGCACCGACAGCGCGTACGGCTCGCCGGCGGCGAACCGGCGCAGCAGCTCGGCCTCCAGCAGCGTGACCACCGCGGTGACCAGCCGGGCAGGGAGCGGAGCCCGTCGCTCCGGAACGGCCAGGGCGCGGGTGACCTCGCCACGCGGGAAGAACACCCGGCGGCGGCCGGTACGGTCCTCGGTACGGACCCGCAGCGCGCCGAGCGCCGACAGCAGCGGCCCGGGCCCCACCTTCGGCAGTCCGCGCAGAAGGGCCTTCTCCAGCTCCGGCGCCAGGTCGTCACCGGTGTGCAGGCGCAGCAGCAGATCCAGCCGGCGCACCAGCTCGCCGGGCCGCTTCCCGGCCACGGCGGCGGCCCGGCCCGCGTCGCCGTCGGCGACCGCCTGCTCCAGCCGCCCCGCCCAGGTGGCCGGGCGGATCCGGGCACCGTCCACGCGGACGGCGTCCGGGTGCGCGGCGGCCGTCTCCAGCAGGGCGGCGCCGAAGGCGGTGCCGGGGTCCACCGGGGTCCCGCGCAGCACGGCGAAGGCGAGGGCGGCACGCGGATGCCGGGCGTGCCGCTCGAAGGGGTGCAGGACCTCCGCGGCCCGCTTCCACGCCGTGGGGTGCCGCAGCACGTCCTCCACCAGGTACGGCGTCGGCAGGCCGTCGAGGACCGCGAGGAGGTCGCGGCGCAGCGGGCGCCGCAGTCCGGTGAACGGCGACGGTGTCACCAGCCCGGCGTCGCCGCCGGAGAGCACGGCGAGCAGCCGCAGCACATCGGTGGCCGTGGTGAGCCGCTCGGCCAGCAGCTTCCGCACCGGAAGACCGTCCGGCGCCGCACGGACCAGCGCGGCCAGCACCATCGCCTTCGTCTCCCGGACCGGTATCTCCTGGGGCAGCAGGCCCCGGCCGGCCGGGGTGAGCGGCAGCAGCGTGAGCAGATCGTCGCGGTCCTGCGGGGAGAGCGGTGTGCGCCGGGCCAGCAGGGAGTCCACCAGGGCGGTGGCGTCGGCGGCCCGGTCGATGCCCAGGCGCAGCAGCCGCAGCGGGCCGGCCACCGGTGCCTTGGCGGCGCCGATGGCACGCACCGGCCGCAGGAAGGGATCGTCCGCGTCGATCCGGCGGTGGCAGACCGGGCAGCCCTCGTAGTCGGATCCGTCCCAGCACAGCCGGCACACCAGGTGGGCGCAGGGCGAGACGGGGAACACCGTGCGGGCCTCGCCGCACAGCACGCAGGGCTGGTCCGGCTGTTGCAGCAGGAAGGCGAAGACCCGGTCCACGTACAGGGCCTCGGTGTCCCGGGGCACGGTGCGCGGGAAGCGGCGGAAGAGCGGGACGTGGGTGCGATGGGAGCCGAGCAGTTCGTCGGCCAGCCCGACCAGGCGGGTGTGCGCGGCAGCCAGCTCCTCGGGGACCAGGGAGCCGAGCGCCGCGTGCAGCGCGGGGGAGAGGACGTGACCGCGGCCGAGCAGTTCGGCCTCCAGCCGACGCAGCGCGGGTCCGGTACCGCCGCCGGATCCGGACGCCCCGTCCACGTACACGGTCTGGAGACGGCGCAGCAGTACGGACTCGGCAGCGAGCAACAGGGGATTCCCCTCCACGACGACCTGGAACAGAAGAACGGGGACGGAGAGTGGGCGCGCGGAGACTTTTCAGAGAAGGTGAGAAGGATGCACGCCGGGGAGCCGCCTCCGTTGCCCTGATCCCACCACAACTCCTCGCCGCCGCCAACCGAATTAATGGCCGAGGAGCCGCGGACGCCCGCAGGGTCGCCACCGGGCAGGCCGGGACCGCCGCCTCCTGCGAAGCGGCGGTCGTACCGGCATCGTCCGTGCTCCGGGCGGGATCCGTGCGGGGAGGGGCAGGATCCCACCGCGAGGCGGGCAGGGCCTCAGCGCCGCCGCAGCCGCAGCGTCACCAGTTCGAACGGCCGCAGGCGCACCGCGATGCGATCGGCGTCCCGCCGGGGTGCCGCCGTATCGGGCAGGGGGCGTTCCAGCAGGTCGGTCACCGTGACCTCGGCGACCTCGAACCCGGTGGTCAGCGTCGCCCGGGCGCGTGCGCCGTGGGCCTCGTGGAAGCGGACCACCACGTCGCCGCTGCCGTCGTCGGCGAGCTTCACCGCCGTCACGACCACCGCGTCCGAGTCCACCGACACCAGCGGGGCGACCTCCCGGGCGCCGGTCGTGCGCCGCTCGGGCAGGTTGATCCGCCAGCCCTCGCGTACCGCGTCGCCGATGTCCGCGCCCGGCACGAGAGCGTGCCGGAAGCGGTGGACGCCCTGGTCGGTCTCGGGGTCGGGGAAGCGGGGGGCGCGCAGCAGGGAGACGCGGACCGTCGTGGTGGTGCCGCGGTCGCCGTCGGTGCGCACGGTGCGGGTCACGTCGTGGCCGTACGTCGAGTCGTTGACGATCGCCACACCCCAGCCGGGCTCCTCCAGGTGGACGAAGCGGTGGTTGCACGCCTCGAACTTGGCCGCCTCCCAGGAGGTGTTGGTGTGGGTGGGCCGGAAGACGTGCCCGAACTGGGTCTCGGACGCGTACCGTTCGGCGTGTACGTCCAGCGGGAAGGCCAGCTTGAGGAACTTCTCCGTCTCGTGCCAGTCGACCTCGGTGTCCACGACCAGCCGCCGTTCCCCCGGCGGCAGCGACAGCACCTGGGTGGCGCGGGAGGAACCGAAGGAGCGGACGATCCGCACCGACGCGCCGTCCTCGCCGGGCGTGACCGACTCGGCGTCGGTGAGGTCGGTGACGGTGTTGCGGTAGAACTCGTCCACGTCCCAGGCGTCCCACATGTTCGGGAAATCCGGGTGCAGTTGGAGGAGGTTCGCGGCCCGGCCGGGCGCGATCGACTCGCGGTCGGCCTCGATGTCGTACGCCGAGACCACCAGGCCGCGGCCGTCGACCTCGACTCGCAGCAGGCCGTTGTCCAGGACGTGCCCGCCGCCCTCGCGGGGCCTCAGTTCGGTAC
This sequence comes from Streptomyces sp. NEAU-sy36, assembly GCF_013423905.1. Classification (NCBI taxonomy): domain Bacteria; kingdom Bacillati; phylum Actinomycetota; class Actinomycetes; order Kitasatosporales; family Streptomycetaceae; genus Streptomyces; species Streptomyces sp. NEAU-sy36. The sequence continues at coordinate 4,438,318 of NZ_CP058977.1, read as the reverse complement.
GGCCCTCGGTGACCGGGGTCGCGGCGGCACCGGCCGGGACGCCCGCTCGGACGTGCGGGGCCGCGTTGAAGACCAGCGGCGTGCCGCCCTCGCCCGCCAGCGCCCGCTGGGCGGCCTCGATGATCCCGTTCAGTTCCCCGGCGACGCGCCGGTAGGTCGCCCGTGCCTCGCGGTGCACCCAGGCGATGGACGAGCCGGGCAGGATGTCGTGGAACTGGTGCAGCAGAACCGTCTTCCACAGCCGGTCCAACTCCTCGTACGGATAGGGGAAACCGGTGCGCACGGCCGCCGTCGCCGCCCACAGCTCCGCCTCGCGCAGCAGGTGTTCGCTGCGCCGGTTGCCCTGCTTGGTCTGGGCCTGGCTGGTGAGGGTGGCCCGGTGCAGCTCCAGGTACAACTCGCCGACCCAGACGGGCGGCTCGGGGTACTCGGCCTCGGCCTTCTCGAAGAAGGCCCGCGGCGTCTCCCACACCACCTGCGCCGAGCCCTCCAGGTCACGCAGCCGGGCGGCCTTGGCGACCATCTCGCGGGTGGTACCGCCGCCCCCGTCGCCCCAGCCGGTCGGCGCCAGCGAGTGCCGGGCGACGCCCTTGTCCTTGAAGTTGCGGGCGGCGTGCGCGATCTCACCGCCCTTCATGGAGCAGTTGTAGGTGTCGACCGGCGGGAAGTGCGTGAAGATGCGGGTGCCGTCGATGCCCTCCCAACGGAAGGTGTGGTGAGGGAACTTGTTCGTCTGCGACCAGGAGATCTTCTGTGTGAGCAGCCGGGTGGAGCCCGCCGCCTTGATGATCTGCGGCAGTCCGGCGGCGAAGCCGAAGGTGTCGGGCAGCCATGCCTCGTCGTTCTCGATGCCGAACTCGTCGAGGAAAAACCGCTTTCCGTGCACGAACTGGCGGGCCATCGCCTCCGAGCCCGGCATGTTGGTGTCCGACTCCACCCACATCCCCCCGGCCGGCACGAACCGCCCGTCCGCCACCGCCTTCTTCACCCGCGCCCACACCTCGGGCCGGTGCTCCTTGACCCACGCCCACTGCTGCGCCTGGGACATGGCGAACACGAACTCGGGCTCGTCCTCCAGCAGGGCGGTCATGTTCGACGTGGTCCGGGCCACCTTGCGCACCGTCTCGCGCAGCGGCCACAGCCACGCCGAGTCGATGTGCGCGTGCCCGACGGCGCTGATCCGGTGCGCGGAAGACACGGCGGGCGCGGCCAGTACCCGGGCGAGCCGGTCGCGGGCGTGGGCGGCGGTGCCGTTGACGTCCTGGAGGTCGACCGCGTCGAGCGCCCGGTCCACGGCGCGCACGATGTCGTAGCGGCGCTGCGAGTCGGCGGGCAGCTCGGCCATCAGCTCGCCGAGCACCTCCAGGTCGATCACCAGTTGCCACACGGTCTCGTCGAAGACCGCGAGATCCATGCGGGTCAGGGTGTACTGGGGCTCGCTGCCCGCGGTCTCCCTGTCGCCGAGCCGGGTGGGCAGGAAGGGGTGGTAGTCGAGGATCACGGGGTTGGAGGCGGCCTCGATGTGCAGCCGCACCTCCTCGCCGCCGACGACGGGCGCGCCGACGCGCACCCACTGGTTGCGCGGGTTGAGGCCCTTCACCGGGGTGCCGTCGGGCCGGTACACCAGGCCCTCGCACTGGAAGCCGGGCATGTTCTCGTCGAAGCCGAGGTCGAGCAGTGCCTCCACGGTCCGTCCGGCCCACTCCTTCGGCACGGTTCCGGTCACGCGGAACCAGCTGGTGCCCCACGGAGCACCCCACCGGGCGCCCACCTCGATCGGCTGCGGTTCGGCGGCCAGTCCCTCGGCGACCGGCACGGGCTCGCCGGGCGCGTGCCACACCGCGACCTGGAGCGGGACGGACTCGGGGTACACGGCGGGGCGGATGCGCTCGTCGAGGACGCGCTTGAGACGCGCTTCGACCAGACTGCGGTCGTCATGCATGCGGGATGCTCCGTAGGTCGTACGTCAGCGGGTGGATCGTTCTACCAGGGGTGGGTGACGGTGGCGGGGGCGGACGAGGTGTACAACTCCCCGACCGCGCGCACTTCCAACCGTGCGGCGTGCTCGCCCGGTGCGGGCGTCAGGCCACCGGTGAAGTACGCCCGCTGGCCGGTGCCGCCCAGGAAGCGGCGGGTGCCGTCGGGCAGTACACGGTGCAGGGTGTAGTGGCGTACCGTCCCGGGGGCCGCGTGGTCCCAGGCGAGGCGCAGGTCGCCGCCCGACGCGGCGGTGATCCGCAGACCGGAGGGAGCGGCCGGGGTGTCGGTGCGGTCGTGGACGGCGAGCCCGCCGAGCCGCCACCGCACCGGACTGCCGCCGGTGGCGGTGAGCCGGACACCGACGGCGTGCACCGTCCCGGACAGCTCGGTGAGCCGGACGGCCGACGTGTGCCAGCCGTCGCCCGACCCGGCCGGCACGGGCAGAAAGGCGTACGGGGGTGCGGCGCCGGCCGCGTCCGGCTCGGCCATCGCCACGGCCAGCTCGACACGGACGGCCCCCGCATCCGTGCGATGGGTCAGCTCGACGACCGTGTCGGGGCCGAGCGGCAGCCGGGTCGCGTACAGGTCCAGCACGGCGGGACGGTCGAGCGCGCCGTCCACGAGGACGCTGCTGCCGCCGCGCCAGGCGGCCCCGAAGTCGAAGGCGACGGCGGGCCGCTGCCCGTCGGTGCGCACCACCCAGCGCCGGGAGGGCAGCCGGTCCTGGAGGCCGAGGTGGTTCCAGGGGGTGTCGGAGGCGACCTCCCCGTTCTCGTACCAGCGCAGTCCGTGGCCGGTGTTGAAGACGCTCGCGAACGGCAGCGAGGCGACGGTCGAGCGGTCGGCGACGGACACGGCCGGGGCCCGCCAGCTGTCGGTGGTGTCGGGACGGGACGGGTCGAGGGAGCGGCCGGTCCAGAACCGGTCGTCGGCGGTGTGGAAGTCCTCCGGGCTGCGGTCGGCGGGCAGGTGGTTGCGGGTCCACTCGGGCCGGTAGAGGCCGAGGGAGGCGACGTGCGCGCGGTCGGCGGGCACGATCGCGTCCCAGTCCACGAAGGAGTTCCAGCCGCTCGACTCCACGTCGACGCCGGCCCACAACTCGTAGCGGCTGCGTCCGAGCTGCAGGGCCTTTTGCCCGGAGGAGGCGAGCGAGGAGGCGCTCCAGCGGAAGTCGACGAACATGTCGTCGGCGGCCTGGAAGAGGGCCTGGTTCTGTGCGTTCAGCGCGCCCTGCCAACTCACCGAGCCGTTCACGGTCATCGCGTCGTACCAGGTGATCCGCTGCCCCGCGGCCGCGGCGAGCCGCTTCAACTCCTTGATGAAACCGAGCATGTCGGCGCCGAGGGTGCTGTCGCCGCCGCCCGTCTCGGCGTTGACGAACCAGCCGTCGAAGCCGTGGGCCGACGCCACCGCGACGAGTTGGGCGGCGAGCGGGTAGTGGCCGGCGGCGTCCTTCTGCACCAGGTCGCGGGTCCACTGGACCTGTCCGCCGTAGGCGGCGGGCGGCAGGAAGACGTTGCCGAGGACGGGGACGCCGTGCCGGTGGGCGGCGTCCACGACGGGGGCGTTCGGGGCGAGGATCAGACCCTCCCCGGACGAACCGCCCCAAAACACCAGCTCGTCGACGTACGCCCAGTGGGTGAGCGCGTAGTAGTCGGCGGTGGCCGAGCCCTGGGAGGGGTTGGCGGACGTGGGCCCGAACGAGACCAGGGACTGGACGCGGGCCTGCCCGGCGCGGGCGGTGGTGTTCGCCGGAGTCGGGGTGAAGCGGGGCGCGAGCGGGACGGAGGCGGCGTTGAAGGGCAGGTCGGCGTCGGTGGCGGCCCGCCAGGTCTTCAGGCTGCGCCAGGTGATGCCGGGGCCGGGGCTGCCGGAGGGCAGGGAGTCCGGGTACCAGTAGGAGGCGTACGGCTGGAGTGCGGCGGTCGCCTTCGGGGCGGCCTGGGCGGTGCCGGCGGGCAGCGCGGGCAGGAACGCGGCGGCGGCGCCGGCGAGCAGGACGGTGCGTCTGGTGGGGTTCACGAGCGGGTGCCTCCTCGGGGGGTGTGGAGTACCTGGTGGGGCGTGACGATCTCGGTGAGGCCGCGGGCGGTCAGGTGTTCCTGGTCGGCCGCCCGGGTGTCGAGGACGGTGGTGGGGCGGGCCCCGTCGGCGGTCAGCCGGAAGAACGCCTCGAAGACGTCGCCGCCGGGGGCGCAGCGGGAGCGGGCGGCCGGGTCGGCGGGGACGGTGAGGGCGGTGGTGCGCGGGGCCGGCCTAGCGGTGTGCTCACGGGCCGCGCGGCACAGGGAGCGGGCGAGGTCCTTGGGCCGCCGGTCGTTGGTCAGCAGGCCGAGGGTGTACTCGAGTTCGGGGAAATCGGCGAGGTCGCGGGAGACGTCGTGGGAGCACCACCAGGTGATGCCCCACAGATCGGGACAGTCCAGCGCGTTCGCGACGGTGGCCTCGGTGAAGGCGGCGGCGTGCTCGGCGGGGACGAGGGGGGCGGGCGCACCGACCTCCTGGAGCCAGACGGGCCGGTGCGGATCGTCGGCCCAGGCCTTGCTCAGCTCGATCAGGTACGCGGCGTGGTGCTCGGTGGCCACGGAGGTGCGGCCGTACCGCTGGGCGGTGCCGTTGAAGACCCAGGAGTGCACGGCGGTGAGGGCGCCGCGCCGGGCCGCCTGGGCCGGGGTGAAGGGCATGTCGTCCTGGTACCAGGTGGCGTCGTACTCGGCGTGCAGGTGCAGCCTGCCGGGGGCGCCCCTCTCGCAGGCGGCGAGCATCCGCTCCAGCCAGGCGTCGATCTGGTCGGCGGTGGCCCGGTCGGGGTCGGGGTGGGGGCCGGCGGAGAACTGGTTGACCTCGTTGCCGAGGGTCATGCCGAGGAAGTTCGGCCGGTCGGCGAGGGCGGCGGCGAGGGCGTGCAGGTAGGCGGCCTGGCCGTCGAGCACCTCGGGGTCGGTGAAGAGGTTGCGCCGATGCCAGGTGCGGGTCCAGGCGGGCAGGAAGTCGAAGCTGGACAGGTGCCCTTGCAGGCCGTCCACGTTGACGTCGAGCCCCCGTTCGGCGGCGGCGTCGACCAGCTGCACCAGGTGCTCCACGGCGCGGGGACGGATCAGGGCGCGGTCGGGCTGGAAGTACGGCCACAGCGGGAAGACCCGGATGTGGTCCAGGCCGAGCGCGGAGACGGAGTCCAGGTCGGCGCGAACGGCGTCGAGGTCGAAGTCGAGCCAGTGGTGGAACCACCCCTGGCTCGGGGTGTAGTTGACGCCGAAGCGCACGGCAGAAGGCATACGGGGGTCCTCGCGGAAGTGGGGTACGGGGTCGGCCCTGGGACCGGCGGTGCCGGCCGGTCCTTCGGTCAGCCCTTGACGGCGCCCTCGCCGACCCCGCGGAAGAAGTACCGCTGGAGGCAGGCGAAGAGGGCGATCAGCGGTGCCACGGCGATGATCGTGCCCGCGGCGACGAGGCGTTCGTCGTTGGCGAAGGTGCCGTGGAGGTAGTTGAGGCCGATGGTCAGGGTGAACTTGGACGGGTCGCTGAGCACGATGAGCGGCCAGAGGAAGTCGTCCCAGGCGCCCATGAAGGCGAAGATCGCCACGACGGCGAGGGTGCCCTTGACCGAGGGCAGCGCGATCCGCAGGAACCGCTGCCAGACATTGGCGCCGTCGACGTAGGCGGCCTCCTCGATCTCGTAGGGCAGGTTGAGGAAGGCGTTGCGCATCAGCAGGACGTTCATCGCGGCGATGGAACCGGGCAGGAGGACACCGACGAGCGTGTTGTTCAGGCCGAGTTCTCGCATGGTCGTGAACTGGGCGATGACGATGCCCTCCGCGGGCACGAGCATCGCGAGGACGAAGACCAGGGCGGCCACGCGACGGCCCCGGTAGCGCAGCCGGGCCAGCGCGTACCCGGCGAGGGCGGAGCCGACGCAGTTGGTGACGACGTTGGCGGCGGCGACCTTCAGGGAGTTGAGGGCGTAGTCCCAGACCGGGATGGTCTCGGACACCCGCTCGTAGTTGTGCAGGGTGGGGTGGCTGGGCAGGAACTTCGGCGGGGAGCTGAAGATGTCCTCGGTGGGACCCTTGAGCGAGGTGGACAGCTGCCACACGAACGGGCCGACGGTCAGGGCGAGTACGGCGATCAGCAGCACGTAGCGCAGGACCAGCTCCCACACCCGGATGCGGCGGCCGTTGTCGTCGGTGAAGCGCGGCGCGCGGGTTCGGGCCGGCGGCGCGCCGGTCTCCGGTGCCTTCTCGGCGACGCTCACGAGTCCTCCCTCCGGTCGGCGCGCAGGACGAGCAGCATCAGGACGACGGTGACGGCGAAGACGACCAGGGAGATCGCGGAGGCGTAGCCGACGCGACCGGTCAGGCCGGTGCCGGTGCGCTGGACGAGCATCACCAGGGTGGTGTCCTCGCCCGCCGGTCCGCCGCTCGGCGAGGCCAGCAGATACACCTCGGAGAACACCTTGAAGGCGGAGACCGAGGAGAGCGCGGCGACCAGGACCATGGTGGAGCGGATGGCCGGCACGGTGACCGTGAGGAAGCGGCGGACCGGGCCCGCGCCGTCCACCGCGGCGGCCTCGTGCAGCTCGCGCGGCACATTGGCGAGCGCCGCCAGATAGATGATCATGTAGTAGCCGAGGCCCTTCCAGACCGTGACGGCCATGGCGCTCAGCAGGAGCAGCCACTGGTCGCTGAGGAAGCCGACCTTGCCCACCCCGACCGCTTCCAGGAGCGAGTTCACCAGACCGCGTTCGTCCAGCAGCCACACCCAGATCAGACCGACCACGACGATCGAGGCGACGACCGGGGTGTAGAAGGCGGACCGGAAGAAGGTGATGCCGGGGATGTTCTTCTGCACCAGCAGGGCGAGCAGCAGCGGCAGCAGCACCAGCGCCGGGACGACGCCGACGACGTACAGCGCGCTGTTGCGCAGCCCGATCCAGAACATGTCGTCGTGCAGCAGCTCGCGGAAGTTGGCGAGGCCGACGAACCGGCCCGGGATCAGGGTGCGGCGGTCGGTGAAGGCGTTGATCACCGTGGAGACGAACGGGTAGAGGACGAAGGTGCCGGTGATCACCAGTCCCGGGGCGGCGAACAGCCACGGACTGGTGGGCAGTTGGCGCCTGATCCGGAACGCCGGGCGCCGCTCGGGGCGCCCCGCCGGACGCGACGGGCGCGTCCGGGAGACGGTAGAGGTGGCCATGGTGCGCTATCCCTGCTGCTGCAGGAGCCGGTCACACGCCTTGACAGCGTTGTCGAGCGCGGCCTTGGGGCTCTGCTTGCCCTGCATCGCCTTGCCGACCTCGTTGCGCAGCGCGGTCTTCATTTGCTCGCTGAACAGCACGGGCGTGTAGTTGACCGCGTCCTTCAGCGACTTGGCGGCGGCGATGCGCACCCGGGTGGCGTCGGTGCCGTCCTCCTTGGTGAAGTACGGGTCGTCGAGGGAACCGGCGGTGGACGGGAAGATGGCGACCTTCCTCGCGAAGGACATCTGGTGCTCGGCGTCGGTGACGTAGTGGGCGAAGGCGACGGCCGCGGGCGTGTTCCTGGTCCTCGAGTTCACCATCAGCCCCATCACGTACATGTTGGCGTGGCCGGTGTTGGTGATCTGGTCGGTGATGCCGATGTTCTTGTAGAGGCTCGGCGCCTGCGTCTTGAAGTTCTCCAGGTCCAGGGCGCTGCCGGGATTCATGGCGACGGCCTGGGTGAGGAACTTCTTGCCGGCCGACTCCGGCGTGGCGTTCAGCGCCTGCGGGTCCAGGCCCTTCGCGTCGTACAACTGCTTGTACTTGGTGAGGAGTTCGACACCCTTGGCGTCGTTGAAGGCGAAGCCGGTGCCGTCCTTGTTCATGAGGGAGGCGCCGTAGCGGCCGAAGTCCTCGATGGCGGGGATGTTGGCGAGGGTGGCCACCTTGCCGCCCGACTCCTGCGCCATCCGCCGCGCGTCGGTGAAGAGTTCGTCGTACGTCTTCGGGGGCTTCTCCGGGTCCAGCCCGGCCTCCTTGAACAGGGCCTTGTTGTAGAACATCGGGCCGGTGTTCAGGTACCAGGGGAAGGCGTACGTGCCGGTCACGCCGGGCACCTGGTGGCTGGCCCAGGCGCCGGGCAGGTACTCGCTCCGGTACTTCGCGGCGGCCTTGTCGAGGTTCATGGCCAGTCCCGCCTTGACGAGCGGCGCCACCAGGTCCGGGGAGACGTTGACGACGTCCGGCAGGGTGCCGCCGGCCGCGTCTGCGCTGATCTTGTCGGCGTAGCCCTCGGCGGGCTGGTCGACCCACTTGACGTGGGTGCCCGGGTACTTCTTCTCGAAGTCGGCGATCAGGCCGTCGAAGTAGCCCTTGAAGTTGGCGCGCAGGTTCCAGGTCTGGAAGGTGATGTCGCCCTCGACCTTGCCGGAGGCGTCCGTCGAACCGCCGTCACCACCGCCGGAGCCGCACGCACTCAGCGGCAGGACGAGGGCGGTGACGGCGGCGGCGAGTGCTCTGCGGGATATGGGCACGGTGACACGGCTCCCTTGCGGCGTCTGCGGCTGGTGTCGGCAAGGACCATGCACGCCGCGTTCGGGAAAAGTCAATGGATTCGTAGCCGCTAAAGCCGCGAACCAAGCATCAGTGCAGGTCACGGAGGTAACCGAAGAGGCTTGCCACAGCGACTAAAGCGCTTTAGGCTTCACCCACTCAAGCGCTTTAGCGATCACCGCCGAGAAAAGAGGGGAACATGCCGGCCAAGCGGTCCCCGGCGCGCCGGCCGACGATGAAGGACATCGCGCGCCGCGCCGGTGTCTCGGAGAGCGCCGTCTCCTTCGCCCTCAACGGCAGGCCGGGCGTCTCCGACGTCACCCGCGAGCGGGTGCGCCGGGTCGCCGAGCAGCTGGGCTGGCGGCCCAGTACGGCGGCCCGCGCGCTGTCGGGCGAGGGCGCGGCCACGGTCGGCCTGGTGCTGGCCCGGCCCGCGGACACCCTCGGCGTCGACTCCTTCTTCCTCCAGCTCGTCTCCGGCATCCAGGAAGTACTGGCGGAGCGTCACCTCGGGCTGCTGTTCCAGGTGGTGGAGGACGTGCCGGACGAGTGCGCGGTCTACCGCAGGTGGTGGGCCGAGCACCGGGTGGACGGCGTCCTGGTGGTGGACCCGCGCACCGACGACCCGCGCCCGGACCTGCTCGACGAACTCGGCCTGCCCGCCGTGGTGATCGGCGGCGCGCCGGACGAGCGGCACCCCGGGCTGTCCACGGTGTGGGCCGACGACGCGGGTGCGATGGCGTCGGTGGTGGACGGGCTCTTCGCCCTCGGGCACCGTCGGATCGTGCACATCGCCGGGCTGGCCGGCCTGGCCCACACCGAGCGGCGGATCCGGACCCTGCGGGCCGAGGCCCGGCGGCGCGGGCTCACCGGGGTGGAGTCGATCACCACCGACTACTCGGACGCGGAGGGCGCCGCCGTCACCCGCCGCGTCCTGGACTCGGCCGCCCCGCCGACCGCCCTGATCTACGACAACGACGTGATGGCTCTCGCGGGCGTCGCCACCGCCACCGAACTCGGCTTCTCCGTGCCGGCCGACGTGTCGGTGGTGGCCTGGGAGGACTCGGCCCTGTGCCGCATGGTCAAGCCGTGGCTGTCCGCCCTGTCCCGGGACAGCATGGAGTTCGGCCGTACGGCGGCCCGCGAACTGACCGCCCTGCTCGACGGCGGCCCGGCCGGAACGGTCAGGGTGCCGGTGCCCCGGCTGATCGAACGGGAGAGCACGGGCCGGGCGCGGGGGGCGTGACGACCACGGGGACCGTCGTGTGGGGCCCCGCGAGTCCGGCATGATCCGAACGAGAGGCCCTAGGGTCCGGCCGTGCCGGTGGAGTCCGCGGAGGCGCCGGTGACGGCCCAGGCGGCTTCGATCATGGGGAAGATCTCGTCCAGCGCGGCGTCCGGACTGGGCGCCTGGCGGGCCAGCGAGTAGGCGTCGATCACGAACCTCGCGATCGCCCGGCTCGCCGTCGGGGTCCGTGACAGCTCGGGATCGGCGGCGATGGCCGCTGCCAGCGACTCCGCGTGGCGCAGCCGCATCGACTCCTCGTACTCCCGCAGGGCGGGGGATCCGTCGATCATGCGCCAGATCGGGGCGGCGCCGTCGGCCGTGCAGTGCCGGACCATGGCCTCCACCTCGCGGCGCAGCGCGGGGACGAGCGGCTCGTGCGGTGCCCGCCGGGTGACCGCCTGGGTGAGGCGCTGCTCGAAGGTGTCGTCCTGCTCGAACACCAGGGCCTCTTTCGAGGCGAAGTGGGAGAAGAGCGTGGTGACGGCCACGTCGGCCTCGGCGGCCACGTCACGGATCCCCACCGCCTCGTACCCGCGTTCCAGGAAGAGCCGCAGGGCGGTGTCGGCGATCTTCTGTCGGGTCGCGGCCTTCTTGCGCTCGCGACGTCCGGGCGGCACGGTCATGCGGCTGAAACTACCAGATGCAAATCCGTACCTGTTCCAAAACGCTAACCGTTAGTGTTACGGTCCCGGCATGAAGAAAGTGAGCTTCGCCGAGTTCGGCGGCCCGGGCGTCCTGCACCTCGTGGACGCCGAGGAGCCCCACGCGGGCCCCGGCCGGATACGCATCGCCGTGCGGGCGGCGGGCGTGAATCCCGTCGACTGGAGAATCCGCGAGGGCCAGAAACTGGGGGCCCATCCGATCGAGCTGCCCTCGGGGGTCGGTCTGGACGCCGCCGGAGTGGTGGACGAGGTCGGCGAAGGTGTCGAAGGAGTCGAAGTCGGCGACCGCGTTTTCGGCGAAGGCTCCAGCACCTACGCCGAGTTCGCCGTGCTGTCGGCCTGGGCCCGGATGCCCGACGGCCTGACGTTCGAAGAGGCGGCCGGATACCCCTCCGTGGTGGAGACCGCGCTGCGCGTCATCCGCGAGGTCGGTGTGCGGCCCGGGCAGACGCTGTTGGTCAGCGGCGCGTCCGGGGGAGTCGGCTCGGCGGTGCTGCAGATCGCCCGCGACCGCGGCATCACGGTGATCGGCACGGCCGGCGCCGCGAACCAGGACTATCTGCGCGGCCTGGGCGCCCTCGCCACGACGTACGGCGAGGGCTGGGTCGAGCGGGTGCGGCAGCTCGGCAGGGTCGACGCGGCCCTCGACCTGGCCGGCTCGGGCGTGATCCGTGAACTGATCGAGCTGGCCGGGAGCCCGCAGAGGGTGGTCTCCATCGCCGACCTCGGTGCGCCGGAGCTGGGCGTCCGGTTCTCCGGGGTCGCCGGAAGCGTGCCGGCGGCGCTCGCCACGGCCGCCGACCTCATCTCGCGGGGGAAGCTCCACATCCCGGTCGAGAAGTCGTACACGCTCGCCGAGGCCGCGGCGGCGCACATCGACAGCCAGGCGGGGCACACGCGCGGGCGCCGGGTCATCGTCGTCTGACCGCGCGCGTCCTCACGCTCCAGCGTGCGTCGGCGGGGCAGGGCCTCATCCCCCCCGCCGGCTCGGCCGACTCCGCCGATGGCGGGTTCCTGTGCCACTCGCACCTCTGATGAATGCGACGCGCGCGAGGTTCCCGTGGTGGGCGAAGATGCGGTGATGCAGTGGGTGGTCCTGATCGTGCGACTGCCGGCGCAGCCGTCGCGGCGCCGGGTGGCGGTGTGGCGGGAACTGCGCAAGGCCGGTGCGCTGCCGCTTTGCCAGGGCGTGTGGGCGGTGCCGGACGTGCCGGTCTTCGCCGGCGGCGTCCGGCGCGCGCTGGAACCGGCCGAGCGCGCCGGGGGCGAGAGTGCGGTGCTGCGCGCCGCCGGCCGGGCGCCGCAGGGTGCGACCCGGTTCGAGGCGATGTTCACCGCACGGCCGGCGGAGTGCGCGCGGCGGTTCGAGGACCACGGCGAGCGGGTCTTCGCCCCCCTGCACGCCTTCTGCGACGGGGGTGCACGGTGAACGGGCCGACGGTCGGTGGTGCCGACATGACGGCGCCCGGGGGCAGGCGGCGGATGTGGCCGTTGTACGCGGCGGGGTTCACCACCGCGTTCGGCGCGCACGGCATCGCGGCCAATCTCGGTGCCGGCGACGCGGACCTGATGCGTTCGGTGCTGTACCTGGGGGTGCTGCTGGCGCTGTACGACGGCGCGGAAGTCGTCCTCAAGCCGGTGTTCGGCACCGTCGCCGACCGCGTGGGCGCCCGCCCGGTGCTGCTCGCGGGCCTGGTCGCCTTCGCCGCCTCCTCGGCCGTGTTCGTCGCCGTACGGGACCCGGGTTGGCTGTGGGCGGCTCGGCTGGGACAGGGGGCGGCGGCCTCCGCGTTCTCCCCGGCCGCCGCCGCGCTGGTCGCCCGCCTCAACCCGCAGACCGAGCACGGCCGCGCGTTCGGTTCCTACGGCTTCTGCAAGAGCATCGGCTACACCGCGGGCCCGCTGCTCGGCGGCGTGCTGGTGTGGGCGGGTGGGCTGACGCTGCTGTTCGCCGTCCTGATGGCGCTGGCCGCGGCGGTCGCCCTCTGGGCCGCGCTGGCGGTACCGGCCGTGCCGCCGCTGCCGAAGACACGCCAGACGCTCGCGGACCTCGTACGACGGCTGGCGGACGGGACGTTCGTGCGGCCGGTCGCGGCCCTGGCGGCGGCCACGGCAGCCCTGTCCGCCGGTGTCGGATTCCTCCCCCTGTCCGGCAGGGCCGGCGGTCTGCCTCCCGTCGCCACCGGAGCGGCCGTGTCCGCCCTCGCGGCCTGCGCGGCCCTCGTCCAGCCGTGGGCGGGGCGCGCCCTGGACCAGGGCCGGCTGACCACCCGAACCGGTCTGTCCGCGGGCCTTGCCGTGACCGCGTGCGGCTTGGCCGCCGCCGTGCTGCCCGGTGTGGCGGGCCTGCTGCCGGCGGCCGTCCTGATCGGCGCGGGAACCGGGGTGATCACCCCACTGGGGTTCGCCGCGCTGGCCGCTGCCACCCCCGAGGCACGGATCGGCCAGACCATGGGCGCGGCCGAACTCGGTCGCGAGCTCGGTGACGCCGGGGGCCCGATGCTCGTCGCCTCGGTCGCCACCGCCGTCACCCTCGGCTGGGGCTACGCCGTACTCGCCCTGCTGACCGCGCTCCTGCTGCCCGTCCTGGCCGCCCGCCGCGCCTCTCGCTGACGCGCGTCGCCCGTCCTCCGCGCCGGCGGCGTCGGCCCGTGCAGGCCGTCCACGGGGTGCCGACGCGGCGGGGAACCCGCGCCGGGGGAGCCGCAGGGCGTGGGCTGCCGCAAGCCGCGGGATGTGGGCGGCCGGGGAATCGCGGACCGGCGAGCGGCGTTGTCGACCGCATGGACGACGCATCCCCGTACGGCCGTGATGCGCGTGTCCCCTCCAACGTCTCGGAGACCCGGGCACGCCTCGCGGCCGACCGTGCCGAAACACTTGCGCGGGCGGCCGCGCTGGGCCGCGAATTCGACGGGATCGTCGCGGCGAACGCCCTGGTCGCGGTCGATGACGAGCACGACCCCGACGGGGGCAGCACCGCCTTCGATCGGGCCCATGTGGCCGCCCTGATGGCGCGGGCGCGCGAGCACCTGGAAGAACTGGACCGAGCACTGGAACGAATCGAGAGCGGACACTACGGACGGTGCGAAGATTGCGGCGGCACGATTCCTCCCGAACGCCTGGAGGTCCGGCCGGCGGCCACCGCCTGTGTGCGCTGCGCGCGGTCGGACCCGCGCCGGCCCTCGTCCTGACACCGGTCGTACCTCCGGCGCATCGCCCGGACCACCGTGACCGAGCACCCCGGTCGGACCCGTCAGGGGAGTCTTCAGTCGTCTGTTTCCCAGTGCCAGTAGCCGTCGTGGCGGACGCAGCCGCCGTCGGCGACGACCCGTCCCTCACCGCTGTGCCGACCGGGGCTCAATGACAGCGTGACACCGTGGTCGTCGGTGGTGCGGATCGTCCGCAGCCCGGTCGCCTTGCCGGTGACCGGGTCGGTCACCGGTTCCTCCGTCACCTTCCAGCCCCGTTCCGACCACCGCGTGCGCAGGCTCTCGACAGCCACGCGATACCCGGCGTCGCCGTCCTTGAGATCCGGCGCCCAGGCGATGGACGGCTGGTCCCGGCTGACGCCATCCCCGTCGACTCCGAGGTCGTCCACGCAGGACACACCTGCGCTGGACTTCTGGAGGATCACGGAGTCCGGGTCGGAGCCCAGGAAGCGAACCGTGTCCTCACCGGCGGCCTGCGTGTCGCGCACGTGCGCCAGGAACTGCTCCTCGGAACGGACCGGACCGCCCGTCATGGCGGAGCAGCTCGCTGCGAGCACCAGGATCAGGAACACCGGAACGCCTCCGGCAACGGACAGCATCAGGGCCCTGGACCGGCGGCGGGGATCGGGAGCGGTGGAAGCGGTCGGCGTCATGAAGCCATCAAAACGCCGCCGCCCGGGCCGACGGCACCGTCGCCCTACTCAGTTCTCGTACTCAGAAGGGCCGCAGTGCCGGGAGCATCTGCGACAGGGGTCCGCGAAGAGCCGCTGGGTCCGGCCGGCGTCAGTCGTCGTCGATGAAGTCCGCCAGCGCGGCCGTGACGGCTCCGGGCTGCTCGTCGGGGATGAAGTGACCGGCGTCGGGCACGACGATTCCGGTGGTGTTGTCGGCCCAGGGGCCGAGGGAGGCGGCCATGTCCGGGACGGAGCCGTGGCTGCCGGAGATCCCGAGGACGGGCACGGTCAGGTGCCGCCGTTCGAGCGCCTCGCGGTTCTTGCGCGCTGACTCCGCGGCGTCCCGGTAGTACGCGAGGGAGGCGCGCAGGCCGCCGTCGACGGCGATGGCCGCCGCGTAGTGGTCGACCTCGGCGTCGTCGAACGTGTCGGGCGACAGGGCCTTCATCCTCAGGAACCAGTCGACGTACTCGCGTTCGCGGCCGGTGAGGAGCGTCTCGGGCAGGTCGGGCACGATGTGGAACGCGAAGTGCCAGGTTTTCCACGCACGATCAGGGTCGGTGGGAATCGACTCCGGGAGAGTGATACCGGGGATCCCGGCGTCGAGCAGAGCGACCTTGCGCAGATCGCTCTCGAAGCGGAGGGCGAGGGAGAACGCGACCCAGGCGCCGATGTCGTGGGCGACCAGGGAGTAGGCCGGCACTCCGAGGGCCTGCACGGCGGTGCGGACGTGCCCGGCGACCGCGTGCGTGTCGTAACCGCGCTGCGGACGTTCGGAGTGGCCCTGGCCCGGCAGGTCGATGGCGATGACGCGGAACCGGTGGGCGAGGTCGGGCATCACCTTTCGCCAGGCCCACCAGGTCTGCGGGAAGCCGGCGAGCAGGACGACGGCCGGGCCGCCCGGCAGCCCGCCCTCGACGGCATGGAGGCGGACGCCGTCCGCGTCGATCCAGCGGTGAGTGAATCCGGCCAGGTGCCGCAGGGGCAGGTCGCGGATGGGGTTGCTTTCGGAGACATGCGGAGTACTGGTTGCTGGGCCCGTCACGGGGATCCTCCGGCGGTGTCGGGTGTGCGGTCGGGGTGGTGCGGACGATGGCGGAGGGGGCAGCACGTGGTGTGTCCCTCGCGCGCTCGCGGAGTGCGCGGCATGCCTGACCATGGCCACGCTCGAACGCTAACACATCTTGAACTGATCGGTTCAAGATAAGATGGCGCGCGGAACGGTCCGCATCAACGACGCATCGGCAAGGAAGTCCGCGTGGCAGGCAAGAAGCAGTTCGACATGGACGCGGCACTCGACGCCGCGATGATCCAGTTCTGGCGGGACGGCTACGCCGACACCTCGTTGGACGATTTGTCTCGGGCGACCGGCCTGAATCGCAGTTCCATCTACTCCTCCCTCGGCGACAAGGACACGCTCTTCCTGCGCTGCCTGGATCTCTACGCCGCGCGCTACGGAGAGAAGTACGACGCCGCCCTGTCGGGCGCGGCCTCGGATCCCGTTGCCGCTGTCCGCGCGTTCTTCGATGTCACCCTTGAGCGCATCGCCGATCCCGCACTGCCCGACGGGTGTCTGATCGCCCAGTCGGCCATGGCCATTCCGGCGCTGAGTCCGGGCGTGGCGGCGCGCGCCAGGCAGGCGCTCGGTTTCCAGCGCCTGCGCCTGCGCGCCGCGCTGGAGGCCGGCCGCCGACTGGCCGACCAGGACGTTGAGGCCTTCGCCGTACACGTGGCGGCGGTGAACCAGTCGCTCGCCGTCATGAGCAGGGCCGGAGCGACCCCGGAGCAACTCCTGGCCATCGTGGGCGTGACCGTTGACGCGCTGTCACGGGCGTCGCGCGCGTAACGGATCCGAGCCGGTTGACGTCGTTGCGGCGCCACACATACAGTCAATCAACTTCCATATAGCGAATAACGATTTCCATAAAGTGGGCGTAGGTGAGGGGGCATCATGCAGGACCTCGGGACCCTGGCTCCGATCACGGCGTCCACGAACCGGTTCATCGCCACCGTCGCCTCCCTCACCGACGCCCAAGTCCGCGACGGCACGCTGATCCCGCCGTGGACCCGCGGTCACGTCATCACCCATGTCGCGCGCGCCACGGACAGTCTCTGCCGACTGCTCACCTGGGCACGTACCGGCGTGGAAACGCCGCAGTACGCGAGCATGGACGCCCGTGCCGCCGAGATCGAGGCCGGAGCCGGACGTTCGGTCGCCGACCTGGTCGCCGATGTCCGCTCCACCGCCGCCCGCTTCGAGACGGCGGTGCGTGCCCTGCCCCCGGAGGCCTGGCGCACCGAGGTCCGGATGCGCACCGGAGAACTGCGCACGCCGACGGACCTGATCTCCACCCGGCTGCGCGAACTGGAGATCCACCACGCCGACCTGAACGCCGGGTACGGCTTCTGCGACATACCGGCCGACGCCGCCCGGGCGATCATCGACGACATCGTCGAGGCCCTCACCCGGCGGCCGGAGACCCCACCGCTGCGTCTGGAGGCAACCGACACCGGCCTCGTCCACGTCCTGGGGACCGGTGGCCCCACTGTCACAGGACGGCAGGCTCACATCCTCGCCTGGCTCAGCGGCCGTTCCCCCGGCACGCGGCTCACCGCCTCCGGCGCCGACAAGGTCCCCGCAGCGCCCTTCTGGATCTGAACGGCGCCCCTGGCCGCGCTCCGCGCCCCCGGTCCCCGTGCTTCGGGCGAGGACCGGCATGGCAACCGCCGGCATACGCAGGAGGCGTTGTCAGCGGGCGAGCAGCGCCTCCACCGTCGAGCACGGATCCCACTCCGGGTCCAGGCCGGTCAGTCGTACGGCGACCCGGTGCCAGGCCGCCGGGTCGGTGCCGAGGCAGGTGCGCACGAGGCCGGCGAGGAGAGTACGGGCCTCGGCGGCCTCCGGTGGGGCGTCCGTGCGGCGGGCGGCGCCGCCCAGGTAGGCGAGCAGCCACGCGGCCGGGGCCGCGAGGCGCACAAGGTCGGCGCCGTCGAGGAGTCCCGCCGTGAGCAGCCCGTCCAACTGGGTGGACGGCGCGCAGTGGAACAGGCCGCCGAGACCGTGCCGGGCCCGCTCCCGGGTGAGTCGCGCGCTGCCGAGCAGGCCGTCGGGTCCCGGCTCGGGCAGCAGCGCCGCGTGCCGCAGCCGTACGTCCTCGGGGACGCCGTCCAGGCGGACGATGTCCTGCCAGTAAGGGAGCGCCTCCTCAGCGTGGGCGGCTTCGAGAGCGGACCAGTCCACGGGCTCGCCCGGCGGGAGGGATTCGACGAGGTCACGTGCGCGCGGGGCGCTGCGGGCACGCCGCAGTTTCCGTACGAGCTTGTCCGGTGCCGTCTCGCGGTCGAGCCGGGCGCGAATGACGGCGGCGGGGTCGGTGGACGCGAGTGCCTTCGCGCATACGGTGGCCGCGGACGGTCCCAGCGCGTCCCGCCCCGCGAGCCGCGCCAGCCGGTCGGCACCGCCGTGCTCGAACAGCCGTAGGCAGCCCAGAAGTTGATGACCGAGGGCAAGCCGCCGGCCCTCTCTTTCGAGCAACTCCTCCACGAGGTCGGGCTCGGCGGAGCACAGCCACATCAGACCGCCGGCCGGCCAGGCGGAGCCCCCGGCACGCCAGTCGGCCAGCACCCGGGCGCCCAGGGACGGCCGCCCGGCGCCGGGCCGCGACCGGGTCACGATCCGGTGGACGGTGGACCTGGGGTTCCAGTGCCGCAGCAGGGCGAGGTCGACCTCGGGGTCGTCGAGGTCGACGAGGCGTTCCACGGCGCCGCTCCGCCCCATCCAGCGGGACTGGACGGCGAGCACGCGCAGCGCCTCGTGGTCGCGGTCCGCGAGCAGCCGGCCGAGGACGACGCGCGGAGTACGGTCGTAGCGCAGCAGGTACGCGGCGAGCAGCCAGGGCCCGTCGGGGCCGAGCCGGGGCAGTACGGCGTCGACCACCTCCGCGTCGGCGAGGCAGAGCAGGGTGCCTTCCGGCCAGGCCCACAGATGGTCACCGCGCTCCAGAAGCTTGATCGCCTCGTCGGGGGTGCCCGGCCTGGCGCGGCCGATGGACGCCGCCGCGGTCGTCTCCGGGACCGCTTCGCACTGCGCGCGCTCCAACAACTCCGCCCAGGTCAGCCCCTCCGAGGCGGCCTCGGATGCCGTCACGGTCGCGGCCAGGCGGAGCCAGGCGTCGGGGTCGGTGCCGAGTTCGGCGCGCAGCCGACGGGCGAGCGCGGTCCGCCAGGCGTCGGCGAACGCGAGCCGGTTCCAGTCGTGCGGCAGCAGCAGAAGGCGCCGCGCGGGCAGCAGGGCGAGCAGTTCGTCGGCGGGCAACACGCCCTGTACGTAAGCGCGTTCGGTGTGCTGCGCGCCGGACCCGTACGTCTCGGGGAGTCGTGCGCGCACCTGCGCGAGGCTGGGCGCCTCGTACCCGATGCCGTTCCGCGACGCGGGGATGCCCTGAAGGGCGCAGGCGACGGCGAACCAGCGAGGGACGGCGAGGCCGGGCGCGGTCGCCGGCTCGTACTCGGTCAGCGCGCGCAGCACCGTGGGATCCTTCGGCCGGGGCGCGCCGTCCGGGGCGAGGGAGTACAACAGGTCGAGCGCGGCCAGAGCGTGCACACGGTCCCGCCGGTGGGCGGCCCCGCCTGACACGGGTTTCGAGGCGGGTGTCACGGGTTCGCCCGGCGGTTCGGACGCGGCGACGGTCTCGGCCGAGGGCTTGGGCTCGGCGACGGAGCCGGGCGGGAGTTCGGGCTCGGTGACGGTCTCCGTCGAGGGCTCCGGTGCCGGCTCGGGCTCGGCGATGGTCTCAGCCGGCGGTTCGGTGCCGGCGACAGCTTCAGCCGTGGCTTTGCCCGCCTCGGCCATCAGCTCCGCGATCGTGCCCTCGTGTCCGGGCAGCAAGGCGTCGAGCGCCGCCCACGCCCGCCCTCGCCCGTCCAGATGAGCCTCCGTCAGCGCGCGCAGTTCGGCGGCCGCCGCCTCGCCGAGCAGATCCCGCTCGGCGAGGCGAGCGAGCGCGGCCAGCGCACAGGCGGCGGGGCGCGCGACGCCGATCAGTTCGACCGGGTCGAGGAGCCCCGCGGCCGCCATGCCCTCCGTCCAGACGGCGGCACTCTCGTCGAGTTCCTCATGGGCGAGGCGCACCGCGGGCGCGGTGGTGTTCCCCGCACGCCTGCCCCCGGCCCGCCACGGCTCGTTGAGGACGCTCAGCCGGAACGCGTGGCGCTGCGCGTCGGACGCCGCCTCGTGGCGGGCCAGCTCCTCGCAGGCCTTGGGCATGAACGGGGTCGTCGCATGGGCCGCGGTGAGGGCGTCGAGGTCGTGGGTGTACGGCTCGGACAGCAGGTGGCGCAGGGTGCTGGTGCCCCGGGTGGTGGCGAGCAGTGCGGGCAGCCGGGCAGGGTCCTCGTACGGCTCGCCCTGGGCGCGCAGCCGGCGCAGCCCGTCGTCGTCCGGGCGGGCCAGGGCCGCGGTGACCGCGTCCACGACGGACCGGCTGAGCCAGGGGGCCGCGGCGGGGTCGCCCAGCAGGGCGTGCACGGCGTCCGGACCGGTCCGCTCCCAGAGCCTCAACAGGGCGTATTGCTGGGCGACTTGGCGCACGCCACACCGCAGTGCCGGCACGACGAGCCGAGGGTCGCCCGAGCCGAGCAGCGGGGCGAGCCAGGTGCGCGGGACCTGGCCGCCCGGAGCCGTCAGTTCGGCGCGCAACGTGTCGTCCAGCGGCACGGCGTCGAGCCGCTCCACGATGGTGCGGCGCAGGGACTGGGTGGTGCGCGGGTTGCGGTAGACGGCCGCGGTGACCTGGGCGTCGCCCACCGCGACCAGCCGGGCGAGCACCCGGGTGTCGAGCCGGGGATGTCGGGCCAGGGCCGCCCGAGCGCGGGTGTCACCGTGGTCGACGACGGCGGTGAGGAGGGTGTGGCCCGGCGGAGTCCCGCCGGCCAGCAGCTCCGTGGCCACCTGCTCGGGCAGCGCGGCGAGCGCGGCGGCGGCGTGCCGCGGCTCCGCGTGTTCGAGGAGCAGGCCGAGCGTGCGGTGGACACTGCGGGGCGCGGGAGGGCGGAGCGCGCCGTCGGACTTCGGCGGCACCGGCGGCGCGGCCAGCAACTCGGGCAGACTGCCGCTGTACCCGGCCAGCGTGTCGTGCAGCCTGCACCAGCTGTTCGTGTCCGCACCAAGATGATGTGCCGTCAACTCGCCGAGACAGGCGGCCGTCTCGTCGTCGACGCCACCCGCCGCGGCGACCTTGGCCGCCACCGAGCGCGCGGGCCGCGCCTGCCGCACCGCCCGCAGCGCGGCGCCACTTCTCGCGCCCGCGTCCTTCGTGTCCCGACCGGCGGCGACCATCTCGCGCAGTAGCCGCCCGGCCGCCCCCGTCTGCGTATTCGCCATGATCGCCATGGTAGACAGGGCACTTGACGACCCCTCGCGGGCATCTACGTGCGTCGCGGCTCGCCCCGGTTCCTCGACGGACCGGCACGGAAAGGTGGCGGCGCGGGCACTGCAAGCGCTCGACCAGAGCGCCTTGTCGACCATGGTGAAGCCGGTCCTCGCTGAGAAACGAGGTGGCCGCGCTCGCCGCTTGAGTGCGACCGGGTCTCCGGGATCAAGAGGGTGGACGCAGCCAGTGACGCGCGGCGGCCAGTGTCACCTCGATGTCGGACCAGAACCTGGCGGTGTCGAACGCCCCGACATCACTCGGTCAGGTTCAGTAGCGTCAACCTGGTGAATCTCAACCTCTTCAACGACGTGCCGGACGGTCTGACTCAACGAGCCCGGTCTTTCGTCCGCGCGCACGGCGTGAAGGTCGACACCCGGTCCGTCGAGGAGCACAGGCAGGGGTGGCTCGAACGAGATGTTCCGGCGGCGGTCATCGACCGGATGGCCGCCTATGAGGAGCAGTGGGGCGGCCTGGTACTGCCGCCCTCGGCGCAGTACGACGGCGGGCCCAGGTACCTCGAAGCGGACTCGCCCGAGGGCTCGGCCTCCGCGGGGTGGTGGTTCGAAGCCGGAGTGCAGCGGACCGCTGTCCCGTACTCGTTCATGATCGGACCGTCCGGTGAGTTCGGCATCCACGCGGGTCGGTGGGTGCCCCTCCATGCCACCGTCGCAGGCTGGGTGGAGTCGCTCGCCCTGACTCACCACGCGCTCGTGTGCGCGAGACAGATCCTCAAGGTCACGGGAGACGACGTCGATGGCATCGTGCTGGACGCGTATGAGCCAGTGCGCGAAGTGAAGGGACTGGCCGACACCTGGTGGCGTGGAGCCGACTCGCTCGTGGCGATCTATACAGGGGAGGCCGAGGCCCTCTCCTTGCCGCGTGGCCGCACCGCGTTGATCTACTCCGGCCTGGACGAGTGGGGCCTGCGAGGAGGCGCCAGGGACAGCGACGGCTGAGGACGGCAGGAGGGCCGTGGTCCGCGAGGAGGGCATGGAGGTCCTCAAGCTGTTCCGGCGCTGCTGCGAGACCCGCAACGGCATCATCCGAGCCGGCCTCACCCTGCGGCCGGCCGCCGAAGGCCGTGGGCACGGATACCATCCGCAGTCGTACTTCCACCGTTCGCCGATCAAGGAATCCGCCGATGCCGAGCCGTCCGCCCGTCGCGATCGCAGAGTTCTCCGTCTCCGACCCCGAGGCCGGGCCCTACGGAATCACTGCCGGACCGGACGGCGCACTGTGGTTCACCATGGTCCACCACGGACGGATCGGCCGCATCACGCCCGACGGCGAAGTCACCGTCCACCAGCTCGAACGGGCGTCCGGCGGACCGTCGATCATCACGGCAGGACCCGACGACGCGCTGTGGTTCACGGAGTTCCGCAGTCACCGCATCGGCCGCATCACCACGAGCGGGAGCGTCACGTCGTTCCCGCTGCCGACGCCAAACGCCGGTCCGTTCGGCATCACCGTGGGGCCCGACGACGCGCTGTGGTTCACCGAGGCCAACGCAGACCGCATCGGCCGTATCACGCCCGACGGGCAGGTCACCGAGTTCCCTCTCCCGCTTTCGGGTGCCTTCCCGTCAGCCGTCGCCGCGGGCCCGGACGACCGGCTGTGGTTCACGATGAACCAGGCCAACGCGATCGGCGCCATCGGATGCGACGGTGACCTCACCGTGCACCCGTTGCCCACACCGGCCGGCGCCCCGGTCGGCATCACGGCCGGTGCCGACGGCTGCATGTGGTTCGTCGAGATCGGCTCCGGTCGGGTCGGACGGATCGCCCCGGACGGGAAGGTCGACGAATTCGCCCTGCCCGACCCCGCGTCACGGCCGCACGCCATCGCCGCCGGCACCGACGGAAACTGCTGGTTCACCGAATGGGGAGCCAACCGCATCGGCCGGATCACCCCCGACGGCCGTATCGACGAACACGACCTCCCCAGCCCGGCCTCCGAACCCCACGGCATAGCCCAAGGGCCGGACGGCGCGATGTGGACCGCCCTGGAGATCGGAACGATCGCACGCCTGACCACCAGCTGAGACGGACCCCGCAGGGACGGCAGCTCGACACACCCCCAGGCGCCTGCCCGCCTCCTCACGAACCGCCAGTGGCCCCGACCCGGTGGGGCAGCGCGCGGGTGCGGCCGTGCTGGTCCATGGGCGTCATCGAGGTCCAGCGGCGCCCTGCCCGGCCCTCGTCGTGCCGGCTGCCCGTTCCGGTCACTGCCTGGCAGCCGCTCGAATGAGGGCCGCTGCGGCGGTCTCGATGTCGCCCGGGGTGGTCCAACGGCCCAGGGACAACCGCAGCGCGCCGAGCGCGCGGGCGGGGTCGAGGCCCATGGCGGTCAGCACCGGGGAGGGGGTGTGGTCGCCGCTGTGGCAGGCGGAGCCGGTGGATGCCGCGATCTGCGGGGCGGCGGCGAGGAGTTCGTGACCGAGGGCGCCGTCGATGCTGACGTTCAGGGTGTTCGGCAAGCGGCTCCTCGCCGGCCCGTTGAGGCGCACGCGACCGGGCAGTCCGTCGGTGAGCCGTCGCTGGAGACCATCGCGCAGGGCGGCGACGCGGGCCGGGGTGCCGTCGCAAAGCTCGACGGCCGCGATCTGAGCCGCGGTGCCGAGAGCGACGGCCAGGGCGACGTTCTCGGTGCCGGCGCGCAGGCCGCGTTCTTGACCGCCGCCGTAGACGACGGGCTCCAGCCGGACGCCCTCGCGTACGTACAGGGCCGCGGCACCCTTGGGCGCGTACATCTTGTGTCCGACCATGGTGAGCAGATCGACGCCCAGGGCTCCGACGGCGAGGGGGATCTTCCCGGCCGCTTGGGCGGCGTCGCAGTGGAACAGCGCCCCGCGGTCGTGCGCCAGGGCGGCGAGGTCGCCGATCGGCTGGAGGGCGCCGGTCTCGTTGTTCGCCGCCATCACGGAGACCAGCACCGTGTCCTCGTCCAGTGCCGCGGCCAGGGCTTCGGGGCCGACGAGGCCGTCGCCGTCGACCGGCAGCACGGTCACCCGTGTGCCGTGCAGCCGCTGCAGGGCACGGCAGGTCTCCAGGACGGCCGGATGCTCGGTGGCCTGAGTGATCACGTGGGGACGGGACCGGCCGGAGGTCAGCACGGCGCCGCGCAGGGCGAGCAGGTCGGCCTCGGAACCGGAGCCGGTGAACACGATCTCGCCGGGCTCGGCGCCGATCAGGGCCGCGACCTGGCCGCGGGCTGCGGCGAGCGCCCGCCGGGGTTCCACGGCGTGGGGATGGCCGCTGGACGGATTGCCGAAGAAATCGGTCAGATGGGGCAGCATCGCCTCGGCGACGCGGGGATCGACCGGGGTGGTGGCGTTGTAGTCCAGGTAGACCGGCCCGTCGGCGAGCCCGGGATGCGGGGGCAGATCGCCGGTATGAGGGCCCCCGAGCACCTCGGTGTACTCGTCCGCCGTCTCGCGCATCGCCCAGGGCCGTGTCACGAAGGCATGCTAAGCGCCGGCCCACGGCGGTTCGGTCCGCAGGCCGACACGGAGCACGCCGTGTCCGGGGCGCTGGACGCCGTGGTCCGTCGCGGCGAAGGCCGAGTGCGCGCATCGATCACCGGGTGGCGCCGCCATCAACCGGCAACGGTCAGGGTCAGCGAGGCGACGGCGGTGGCGAGGTAGAAGCCGGGAAAAGCGAGGTTGTACAGCACGCGGGCGCGCAGGTGGAAGGCGATGGCGCCCACGTGGAGCAGGACGAGACCGCAGGCCGCGGCGGCGCCGAGGGGGCGCAGTGCGGGGGCGAGGAGGCCGAGGAGCAGGCCCGCCGCACCAGCCAGCTTGAGGGCGGCCAGCCACGGCAGCCAGGACCGGGGGACGCCCACCTCCGCCGAGTTGGCCAGCACGAAGCGCGCCCCGGAGAGGTCCGCGGCGGCGATGGCGACGTTGACGGCGGCGGTGAGCAGGGGGACGAGGAGCGCGAGCTGGGCAACGGTCATGCCTTCAGAGTCCGTGCCCGCTTCCGCACCGTCCAATACCTGCTTCCATAACCTGGTGGCATGGACGTGGACACGCGCCTGCTCCGGTACTTCGCCGCAGTGGCGGAGGAGGGCAGCCTGACCGGGGCGGCGGAGAGGCTGTTCGTCTCGCAGCCCGCGCTGACCAAGCAGATCCGGCGACTGGAGGACGATCTCGGGGTACGTCTCTTCACGCGTTCGCGATCGGGGATGGCGCTGACCGAGGCCGGTCGTGAGCTGGCCTCGCGGGTGCCGGCGCTCCTGGACGGCTGGGACGATGCGGTGCGGGCGACCGGCCGGGCGGCGCGGGTGCTGCGGCTGGGCTTCCTGGACGCGGGCGCGGTGGGTGCCGTCCCCGAGGTCATCGCCGAGTTCCGCCGGGCGCGGCCGGAGTGGCGGGTGGAGCTGCGGCAGTTCGACTGGTCGGAACCGAGCGCCGGACTGGCCCGCGGGGAGGTGGACGCGGCAGTGGTGCGGTTGCCGTTTCCGGGCCAGGACGCCTTCGCCGTGCGGGAGTTGTTCGTCGAGGAGCGTGGAGTGCTGCTGCCGGCTCGGCATCCGCTGGCGAGCAGCGAGACGGTGGACTTCCGGGAGCTGTGGGACGAGCCGTTCGTCGCGGCCGGAGCCGAGACCGGAGCCTGGAGGGAGCACTGGCTGGCGGCGGGGGAGCGGCACGGGCACCCCGTCCGGGTCGGCGCCGTCACCAGCCGCCCCGACGAGTGGCTCGGCGCGGTGGCCGGCGGCTGCGTGGCGCTGGCCCCGGCATCGGCGGCCCGTTTCCACTCCCACCCGGGAGTGGTGTTCCGTCCGGTCCGCGGGGTCTCACCCAGCCGGGTGGCGCTCGCCCGGCCTCGGCGACGAACGCACGAGGCGGCGCTGGACGAACTGCTCCGGGCCATCACGCGGAGGTTGAGCAGACGATGACGCCGGACCGGCGGACTGCGCCCCGAAGCGGGCCACGTTTTCTTGACTGATCGTTCTTGTTTGTCTACGGTCTCCGGCGTGGGCAGGACCAAGGAATTCGATCCGGACGCCGCGCTGCAGTCGGCTCTTGAGCTGTTCTGGCGGCGCGGTTACGAAGCGACGTCGATGGCCGACATCGTCGAGCACCTCGGCATCGGCCGCGCCAGCGTCTACGCGACCTTCGGCAGCAAACGCGAGCTGTACCTGAGGGCCATGGACCGGTACGCCGAGACGCGCGATCCGGCCCTCCTCGCCGAGTTGTCCCAGCCGGGGCCCGCACTGCCCGCCGTACGGGCGGTGGTGCGCCGCTTCGCCGCGGAGGCGTCCTCCCCGGACGGACGGCTGAACGGCTGCCTTGTCACCAACACCGCGGCCGAACTCGCCCCGCACGACCCCGCGGCGGCCCGCCGGGTCGAGATCAGCTGGGGGCGCGTCGAGACCCTGCTGCACTCCGCGCTCGTGCGGGCGCAGGCCCAGGGCGAACTGCCAACGGACCGCGATCCGCGCGCACTGGCCCGCATGCTCCTCGTCCTGCTGCAGGGCATACGGGTCGTCGGCAAGGCGTCGGACGACCCCGCCCGGGTGCGGGACGCGGCCGAGCAGGCGCTGACCCTGCTGGACTGAACCCCGCCCGCCGTGGCCACCGGTCGCTCCGCTCCGCATGCCCGAATACTGAACCGATCGGTCAAGAAAAGCAGGGGGAGGGCATGACCATCACCGACGCCGCCCGGTACGCCGAGCGCCGCACCCGCGATCCGCTGCTGCCGCCCCGCTTCCTGCGTGACCGACGACGGGTTCGTACCTTTCGCCGTGTGCTGAACACCGCGACGGAGTTCGGCCCCACCGTCCTGCCCACGCTCGGCAGCGACGCCCGGTCCCTCGCCGCGATGGCGGCCGTCCTCGGCGTCGTCGCCCCCTTGAACCACCAAGTAGTCCACCGCGCCAAGTAGTCCACCACTCATGGGAGTCACCGAGATGAGCCGCTTCACCGGCAAGACCGTCCTCGTCACCGGCGCGGGTTCCGGCCTCGGCCGAGCCATCGCGCTCGCCTTCGCCGCCGAGGGCGCGAGCGTGGTCGGCGCGGGCCGTACCGCGGCTTCCCTGGACGAGACGGTCGGCATCATCGAGGCCGCCGGCGGCACCGCTGCCGCCGTCGCCGCCGATGTCACCGACTCCGGCCAGGTCCACGACCTCGTGCGCGAGTGTGTCGCCCGCTTCGGCGGACTCGACATCGCGGTCAACAACGCCGGGATACTCCGCGGCACCGTGCCGGTCGGCGAGGTGAGCGAGGAGGACTGGGACGCGGTGCTGCGGACCAACGTCACCGGCGTCTGGCTGGCCATGAAGCACGAGATCGCACACATGAAGGAGAACGGCGGCGGCGCCATCGTCAACATCTCCTCCAACCTGGGCGCCCACCTGCGGATCCCGAACGCCGCCGCGTACATCACCTCCAAGGCGGCGGTCTCCGCGCTGACCCGCGCCGCCGCACTCGACCACATCCACCAGGGCATTCGCATCAACGCAGTCAGCCCCGGCGCCTCCGCCGCCCCCATGTCGCTGCGGCCCGGCGAGACCGAGGCCGACCGCGCCGAGCGGGTGAAGTCGCAGAACCCGCTCGGCCGGGTCGCGAAGGCCGAGGAAGTGGCGGCCGCGGTGCTCTACCTCGCCTCGCCCGAGGCCGGCGCGGTGGTCGGCGCCGACCTGGTCATCGACAGCGGAGCCTCGGCCTGACGGGTCCTGACGGGCCTTGGCGGTGCTGATGGGTGGAGAAAGAGCCGAGAGCGTCATGCGCGCCGTGTACGCGGGGCGCGCGATCACCGTGGTCGGCGCGCGACGACAGCCACCCGCGTCTCTCACCCGCGCACGGGATGCCGTCGGTCATCCCGCCGTGGCCGGGCCCTGCGTCCAGCCGCGCGACACCGGCACGTGGGACGCGGAGGGCGCGCGCCGCCCGGACGGGGTCCGGCGGACACGCCCTCCCCGGGTCACGCGGCGTGGCCGCCGTCCACCGAGAACTCGGCGCCCGTGACGTAGGCGGCCTCCGGCCCGGCGAGGAACGTCACCATGGACGCGACCTCGTCGGCCGTGCCGTAGCGGCCCAGTGCCGTCATGGCCGCCTGATCCGCGGCGTACGGGCCGTCCGCCGGGTTCATGTCGGTGTCCGTCGGGCCCGGATGGACGATGTTCGCCGTGACACCGCGCCCGGCCAGCTCCCGGGCCAGTGCCTTCGTCAGCCCGATCAGGGCGGACTTGCTCATCGTGTACAACGTGGCCCCGGGCCCCGGCACCCGCGCGGTGACACAGCTGCCGATGGTGATGATCCGTCCGCCGCCGCCCATGACCGCCGCGGCGGACCGGGCGGCCAGGAACGCGCCGCGCACGTTCACGGCGAGGACCCGGTCGACGTCGGCGAGGGACAGACTCTCCAGTGGTCCCAGCACCCCGGCGCCCGCGTTGTTCACCAGCACGTCCAGGCGGCCGAGTTCGCCGGCGGCGCGCCGCACCGCGTCCGCGGTCTCCGCCGCGTCGGCGGCGTCCGCCCGCAGGGCCACCGCCCGGCGGCCCAGTGCCTCGACATCCCGTACGACGGCCTCGGCCGCCTCCTTGCCGTTCACGTAGGTCAGGGCCACGTCCGCGCCCTCCCGGGCCAGCCGCAGCGCCGTCGCCGCGCCGATGCCCCGGCTGCCGCCCGTGACCAGTGCCGTCCTGCCGTTCAACCGCTCTTTCGAAGTCATGGCCTCATCCCACCCGACGCGGGCCGGGGACACCGGCGGGCAACGGACGCCGTCCTCGACGCGGCCGGGCTCTGGGACGCGACAGGGCGCCGGACGCCAGTCGCCGGCGGATCCATGACGAGGAACCCGGTGTGGCAGGCCGACTGCGCGAATCACCAGCGGAGTTCGGGAGCCCGCCTTGTCAGCTGCCGGGCCGGTAGCGGTCGAGCATGGCTTCGAGACCGTCGATCCACGACTCGATCTGCTCGCCCTCGCGGGTGCGCACCGCGCAGAAGTACCGCTGACCGGCGTAGGTGTCGACGGCCACCGTGAGCGCGAACCCGCGGGTGCGGACGCTCTGTTCGTAGCCGACCCGGGCGATGTACGGCCACGGCAGGTCGATCGTGGTGCCGTCGATGCCGAGGGAGATGCCCCGGGCATCCGCGAGGACGGCGTTCTTGCGGTCCATCGCCAGGAACTCGGGCTCCTGCGGGCCGGGGGCCGCCTGAGGGGAGTAGGCGGTCGGGGTGTGCGGCGCGTAGGGCGGTGGCGGGGGTACGGCGGTGGGGACGTAGGAGGCCGGGGGAGGGGGCGCCGGGAGCGGTGGCGGGGCCGCGGTCAGGGCGTCGAGGAGCAGCGCGGGACCGGGGCGCAGGCCGGGATCCTTGGCGAGGCAGGACTGGACGATCGGCCGCAAGGGTCCGGGGACCGCGGTGACGTCGGCTTCGTGGTGCACCGAGCGGTACATCAACGCCATGGGCGTGCCCTCACCGAAGGGCTTGCCGCCCGCCGCGGCGACCAGCACGGCACCGAGGGCGAACACGTCGGCGGCCCCGGTGACATCGAGCCCCTCCGCCTGCTCCGGGGCGAGGAAGCCCGGCGTCCCCATGCCGGTCCCGGTCATCGTCAGACGGGAGTTCTCCACGGCGCGGGCGATGCCGAAGTCGAGGACGCGGGGACCGTCGGCGGCCATGATGATGTTGCCGGGCTTCAGGTCCCGGTGCACCAACCCGCAGGCGTGGATGGCTCCCAGGGCCTCCGCCAGGGCCGCGCCCAGGGCACGCAGCCGCGCCTCGTCCATGGGGCCGTGCGTGGTGAGCAGCTCGGCCAGGGTGGGTCCGGCGATGTAGGCGGTGGCGAGCCAAGGGGTGTCCGCGTCCGGATCGGCGTCCACCACCGGCGCCGTATGGAAGCCGCCGACCCGCCGGGCCGCCTCCACCTCGGCGCGGAACCGCTCGCGGAAACCGGGGTCACGGGCCAGCTCGGAGCGTGCCACCTTCACCGCGACCTGCCGGCCGCCCCGGGACCTGGCCAGATGGACGACCCCCATGCCGCCCTCGCCCAGCACCCGTTCGACCCTGTACGGACCCACATGGGTGACCGCATGCGGCTCGGTCTCCGCCACGACGCAACTCCCCCTTCCCGGCCCTCCCGACCTTCCGCCCGCCCGTGCGGGTACACGGAGGGTCGCGCCGGGCCGATGTACGGTCGATCATAGAGCGCGCGGCGGGCCCGAGGCGCCCGTCCGACCAGCCACGACGAGCTGTAGGGTCGGCCGCATGCCCGGCTCCCGTACACCCTCCGCCCTCGACCTGCTCCGCCGGAACCCGCGCCTGGCCCAACTGGCGTCATTCCCCTTCGACTTCGACCTGGAGCGGGCGGAGCACGGCGAAGAGGTCGCCTTGGCCTCGGGCGCCCCGCTGACCGGCATCGCGGGCGACGACACCGGCGGCACCTACTTCCTTTGCGCCGACGGCGCGGTGCTCTACGCGGACTCGGACGGCCGCGCCGCACTGATCGGGCGCAGCGTCGCCGACGTACTGGAACTGGTGACGGGCCTGCCCGGCTGGCGCGACCACCTGGAACTCCCGCCCGGGACCGGGAACGACGAGGTGACCGCGGCGGCCCGCGCGCACGAGGCCGACCTGCGCGCCTCCTGCGCCCCGGACCTCGACGCCCGGCGCACCGAACTCCTCACCGGACTCGGGCTGACGCGGCGCCCGCCCGCCGAACTCTTCGCCCGCCTGCACCGAGCCCTGCGCGACACGGAGCCCGAGCACGTGCTGCTGCTCACCGAGGAGGGCACGGCCTACGAGTTGCTCGGCGGACACCCCGGGCCCCCGTTGGCCGAGGCCGTGCTCACCGCCTGCCGCCTCGACCTGGACCGGCTCAGGGCCGACCCCGCCGCCTGGCGGGAGGTCGCCTTCCGCCCGGTGCCCGGCGGCGACGACCCGGAGCACGACGCCCACGCCGCCCTGCGCGCCGCCGTCCTGCACGCGGCGCGCTACGACCGCCGGCCCGCCGACCTGCCCCTGCTGCGGCACCTCCTCGAACAGGAGACCCGCTGCCGCCGCGAGGCCCCCTTCGGCGGCATGGGCGAGGAACTGCACCTCGCCGTCTTCCTCGTGGCCCGCCTGCTGCGGGAGGAGGACCTGCCCCTCTTGTACGCCGCCCGCACCGCCAACTTCGACACCTGGTGCGCGTTGTCGGACCTGCCGCTGGGACTCCCGGACAAGGACGCCGAGGAGCAACCGAGTTGGGAACCCGAGGCACTGCGACGGTGGGTGGAGGCCCTCGACACCCCCGAGTGGTTCGGCGACGACCCCGGCCGGGAGCCGGACGAGACCTGGGTGACCCTCGCCCGCCGCCGGGGACGTACGGAACTCGCCCGCGTCGCCCTGATCCGCGCCCTGGACCACATCGGCCCCGCCGACACCGCCGAACTCACCTGGATGGCAGCCGAGTTCGAGGCACTGGGCGACTTGCGCCAGGCCGCCCGCGCGCAACGTCTCCACGCCCGGCTCCAGGACACCGCCGAGAGCCGCGCCGCCGGGTACACCCGACTCGCCTCCCTGGAGCGGCGGTACGGGGATCTCGACGGGGCCTCGGCCTCCCTCCGGACCGCGCTCGAAGGGCTCGAAGCGCTCGGCGTCGCGACGGCCCCCGCGGCGGCCGTCGACCAGCCGGCCCTCTTCGAGGTCGAGCCTGCCCCGGCGCAGGCCCGTCCGCACCGGCCGGACCGGGGCATCGTCCTCGATCTCACCATGGAGCACCTCCGGCTCGCCCGGACGGCCGCCGAGACCGACCGCGGGGCACTGGGCCGCCAGTTCCTCGCGACGGCCTCGGCACTCCTTGCCGCGCTCGCCCGCCCGCTGCCCCCGGCCCTGCTGCGCGCGGCCCACTCCGCGGCCCTGGCCTGCGCGGACACCGAGCCGGCCGACCGTCGCAGGGCCCTCGTGGCGGACGAGGAGCGGCGTGCGGCAGAGCACCCCCGCGACGGGGACGACGCGGGCTGATCACTGCGCGTGCGGCGCCCACCGGCTGCCGTCACCGAGTTTCGTTCCCCTCCCGCGCGGCGGTCCGGCGCCCGTCGGTGCGCCCGTTTACGTGGTGCACGGCCCGAGTGCGCGGCGGCGAGATCGACACGTTCGGGATGTGCGTCGCGCGCGGCTCGCCCGGAGTCCGGCGGGTGCGCCGGAACGCCCACGTGCGCAGCAGACCCGAGGACCCGCCTGCTCCCGTCGGAGTTGACGTGCTCAGCCGGACGCGGCTGCCGCACCGCTCGTCGACGTCCGCGGACGGCGATGCACCCAGGAATGTGTTGCGTACATGTCAATACTGCGCTTACCTTTACGCGCATCAACTCCACCCGAGTGGCCCGGCGTTGGTGCACCCTGCCGCCGTGTCCCACCGCAAGCGTTCGATCCCCGCCGGCCCCACCACCGACCGTCGACGGCACCACCACGGCCACCCGGGCCCGAGCACTTCGCGGTATCCCTGCACACTCCTAGGAGCACCATGTTCGCAGCCGCCCTCTCGCGGTCCAGATCCGGTCACAGCGGTCCCGGTCCTCGCCGGGCCCTCCTCCGAGCGGGCGGGCTGCTGGCCGCGGTCCTCAGTGTGCCGGTCCTGCCCGGCACCGCCTCGGCGGCCGCCGGGGACCACGGGATTCGCGTGCGCATGACGCACCCGGACCAGGACTACGCCGGATCCGGGCTCCGGCGTCTGAGCGCGGCACCTTCGGCGATGACCGCGTCGGCCGCCGTCGGCACGGGCCCGGCCGGTCTCGACGTCAGCCACTACCAGACCAACGTCGACTGGACGTCCGTCAAGAACAACGGCGCCGCCTTCGCCTACGTCAAGGCCACCGAAGGCACCGATTACACGGACCCGTCCTTCTCCCAGCAGTACAACGGCGCGTACAACGCCGGACTGATCCGCGGCGCCTACCACTTCGCGCTCCCCGGCAACTCGACCGGTACCGTCCAGGCCGACTGGTTCGTCGGCCACGGCGGCGGCTGGACCGCCGACGGCAGGACGCTGCCGCCCGCCCTGGACATCGAGTACAACCCCTACGGGGCCACCTGCTACGGGCTGAGCCAGAGCGCGATGGTCTCCTGGATCCGGGACTTCAGCAACGAAGTGCGGGCCAAGGTCGGGCGCTACCCGGCGATCTACACCACCACCGACTGGTGGACCACCTGCACCGGCAACAACAGCAGCTTCGCCGGCACCAACCCGCTGTGGATCGCCCGCTACTCCAGCAGACCCGGCACGCTGCCCGCCGGCTGGTCCACCCAGACGATCTGGCAGTACGCCGACTCCGGAACCTTCCCCGGCGACCAGGACACCTTCAACGGCACGCTCACGGACCTCCAGGCCTTCGCCAAGGGAAGCGGCTACACGCCCCCGCCCACCGCGAGTTGGCCCACCGTGCAGCAAGGGGCAACCGGCGAGCGGGTCAAGACCGTCCAGTACCTGCTCAACGCCCACGGCGCCGCGCTGACGGTGGACGGTTCGTTCGGACCGGCCACCGACTCGGCGGTGCGCTCGTTCCAGTCCGCGCACGGCCTCGGCGCCGACGGCGTCGTCGGCCCCGCGACCTGGCAGGCCCTCGTCCTCACCGTGCAGCAGGGATCGTCGGGTCCCGCGGTCCAGGCGGTGCAGAGCCAGCTCGACGCCCACGGTTCCGCGCTGACGGTGGACGGTTCGTTCGGGTCCGCGACCGACTCGGCGGTGCGCTCGTACCAGTCCGCGCACGGTCTCACCGTGGACGGCATCGTCGGTTCGAACACCTGGCAGAGCCTCGTTTCCTGAGCATCGGCACGTCATCACAGATGAGGGGACTTCCATGACACCGGTACGACGCTCCGCCGACGGCATCGACCGCCGCGCCCTGCTCCGGGGCGCGGCAGGGCTGACGGCCACGCTCGGCCTGGCGGCGGCCATCGGCCTCCGGACAGCGGGCCGGGCCTCGGCCTACGGCTGGTCCCGCACCCTCCAGCAGGGCGCCTCCGGCTCCGACGTGGTCGAACTGCAGATCCGTGTCGGAGGTTGGGCCGCGTCCGGCGCCCAGCAGACCTACGTCGCCTGGGACGGCGCCTTCGGCCCGGCCACGAGCGCCGCCGTCCAACGCTTCCAGTCCGCCTACGGGTTGACCGCGGACGGCGTCGTCGGCCCGCAGACGCAGAGCGTACTCGACAGCCTTGAGGCCGGCGACGGATCCACCGCCCACTTCGACTGGAGCGAGTTCTCCTCGCAGGACGGCTCCGGTTTCAGCGGCGGAAAGGTCGACGCCGCGACGGTCAAGGAGAACCTGCGCCGACTGATGTACAAGCTGGAGGCCGTGCGCAAGAAGGCCGGGAACAGCCCGATCACGGTCAACTCCGGCTTCCGTAGCATCGCGCACAACGCCGCGGTGGGCGGCGCGTCCAACAGCATGCACGTCTACGGCGTCGCCGCGGACATCGTCGTCTCCGGCTACAGCACCCTGCAGACCTACCGGATCGCCGAGACGTGCGGCTTCTCCGGCCTTGAGGCGTACACGCACTCGTGGCAGCACGTCGACAGCCGTGTCCAGTACCCGTCATACGGCTCCGGCTCATGGTGGTGGGAGAGCGGCGTGGCCTGATCCGCCCGCTGCGGCGCACCGGGCCCGTCCGCGTCGCCGGCGCGGGGCGGGCCCGCCGTCGATCCGGCCCGCGAGGTGGCTGAGCGGGGCGGCCGGCCGGCCGCCCCGCCTGCCGCAGGGCCTCGGTGCCCGTGCGCGTAGGGTCAACCCGCGTCCGCGGTGCGGGCGTTCCAGCGCTCCTCGACCTTGGCCACGCGCCAGTAACCGATGGCCAGGGCCCAGACGACCACGAAGAGGCCGACGATGACGTAGCCGACGTGGTCGAGGTCCAGGCCCGCGATCCAGCCGGACACGCCGTCGCTCAGGCCGAGCTTGTCGTGCAGGACGCCGACCAGTTCGATGGTGCCGACGAAGAAGGCGACGGCGATGGAGAGTCCGGTGATGGTGAGGTTGTAGAACACCTTGCGGACGGGGTTGGAGAAGGCCCACTGGTAGGCGAAGTTCATGAAGGTGCCGTCGAGGGTGTCGAAGAGACTCATGCCGGCGGCGAAGAGGAGGGGCAGGCAGAGTATCGCGTACCAGGGGAGGCCGGCGGCGGCGCCGTTGCCGGCGAGGGCGAGGAGCAGGACCTCGGTGGTGGTGTCGAAGCCGATGCCGAACAGGAAGCCGAGGGGGAACATCTGGCCGGGGCGGCGGATGGACTTGGTGAGCCGTCCCAGGACGCGGTTCATGAAGCCGCGTGAGTCGAGGTGCGCCTCCAACTCGGCCTCGTCGTAACGTCCGGCCCGCATGGCCTTGAAGACACGGGCGATGCCGACCAGGGCGACGAGGTTGAGGGCGGCGATGAGGTACAGGAATCCGCCGGAGACCGTGGTGCCGACGGTGCCGAGTACCTGGTGGGTGCGCGAGCCGTCGTTCATCAGGGTGCCGGCGAGCTGCGCGCCTCCGGCGACCAGCGCGGCCATGGCGATCACCACGCTGGAGTGGCCGAGCGCGAACCAGAAGCCGACCGAGACCGGCCGCTGCCCGTCGGCCATCAGCTTGCGGGTGGTGTTGTCGATCGCGGCTATGTGGTCGGCGTCGAACGCGTGCCGCATCCCGAGGGTGTACGCCGTGATGCCCAGGCCGACCCCGAACGCCTTGGTGCCGACCTCGTAGTGACGTGGGGTGACGAGCAGGAAGAGGATCCCGAAGGCGATCACGTGCAGGACGACGATCACGGTCAGGAGGCCGGCGGTTCGGACGGTGTCCGCGCGCCGCCAGCGGAAGGAAGGGGAGGCGGCGGTTTCGGGCACGCCTTCGGGCATGGTCATACGGTCACGCTCCAGCACCTCGTGGATCAGATTCGTGGTGCCGTGGCCGGTCTCCTGGCTGACGGGTCATCGCGCCCGCCCCTGCCTTCCCGGCCGCGAGGCCAGTGGCAATGCGTGGGGCGGGAACTTCCCGATCACAGTGGCGAGGGCCGCTCCGGACTGAGCCCCTGGGGGCTGTCACCGGTCTTCCCGAACACCACGGCCCGCTCACCCTAGAAGGCCGGACGTCGAGGTTGCAAGGCAGCGTGGACGCGCCAGGCGGTGCGGCGGGATGTCGCGGATCGCGATGACGGGGCCATGGAGTGTGTCCGCGGAACGTGCCGGGCGGCGCACCATCGGCGGCCGGGGAGCAGGGAGAAGCGGTCGGCCCAGGCGACCGGTACCCGGGTGTGGCGAGGGCGGAGCAGGTCGCGGAGAGGGAGCGCGGGGTGGCCCGGGCGCGACTCGGTCGACCTCACGGTCGGGCCCGGGGACGAGCGAGGGGCGGCCGGGTGGTGCGGCCGCCCCTCCTCACCGTGTGGACGGGGTCACGGCTTGGGCGTGGCGTGCGGGGCGCAGGTCACGTCGGAACCGTCCAGTTCGCCGTCGATCAGATAGGCGTCGACGCGCTGGTTGATGCAGGGATTCTCCAGGCTGGTCACCCCGTGGGAACCCGCGTCCTTCTCGGTGATCAGACGGGAGCCGGCGAAGCGCTTGTGCAGCTCGACCGCACCCTCGTAGGGGGTCGCGGCGTCGCGGGTCGACTGCACGATCAGCACCCGCGGCAGACCCTTGTGGGTCGTGACGTCGACCGGGTTCTGCTGCTTGACCGGCCAGGTGGCGCACGGCAGGTTCATCCAGGCGTTGGCCCAGGTCATGAACGGGTAGTCCTGGTTGAGCCGGGTGTTGTCCCGGTCCCAGGTCCGCCAGCTGGTGGGCCACTTGGCGTCGGTGCACTCGACGGCCGTGTAGACGGCGTTGGAGTTCTCCGACGCGGTGTTGCCCGCGGTGTCCGACATGTCGGGGGCGGCAGCGTCGACCAGGGCCTGGGTGTCACCGGCGACGTACTTGCCGAAGACGGTGGCGACCGGCACCCACGAGGAGTCGTAGTAAGGGGCGCTCTGGAAGAAGGAGATCAGCTCGGCGGGACCGACGACCCCGCCGATGGGGCTCTTCTTCGCGGTGGCGCGCAGTTGGAGCCACTTGTCCTGGACGGCGGCGCGCGTGGTGCCGAGATGGAAGGCGGCGTCGTTGGCGGCGACCCAGTCCTCCCAGTCCTTCCAGCGGCCCTCGAAGGCGACGTCCTGGTTCAGGTTCGCCTGGTACCAGATGTTGTCCTGGGCCGGGTTGGTCACGCTGTCCACGATCATGCGGCGCAGGTGGCCCGGGAAGAGGGTGCCGTAGACGGCGCCGAGGTAGGTGCCGTAGGAGACGCCGAGGTAGTTGAGCTTCTGCTCGCCGAGCGCGGCGCGGATGACGTCGAGGTCGCGGGCGGTGTTCGGCGTGGTCATCTGCTGGAGCACGGCGCGGCCGGTGCGGTCCAGGCAGCCCTCGGCGTACGCGCGGGCCAGCTTGCGCTGGGCGAGCTTGTCCGCCTCGGTGTCCGGGACCGGGTCCGCCTTCGGTGCCCGCACGAACTCCTGCGGATCCGCGCAGGAGATGGGCGCCGAGTGGCCGACGCCGCGCGGGTCGAAGCCGACGAAGTCGTAGGCCTTGGCGACGTTCGCCCAGACCGGCTTCTTGCCGGTCACCCGGGTCGGGAAGCGCAGCCCGGAGCCGCCGGGGCCGCCCGGGTTGTAGACGAGCGCGCCCTGGCGCTCGGC
This sequence comes from Streptomyces sp. NEAU-sy36, assembly GCF_013423905.1. Classification (NCBI taxonomy): domain Bacteria; kingdom Bacillati; phylum Actinomycetota; class Actinomycetes; order Kitasatosporales; family Streptomycetaceae; genus Streptomyces; species Streptomyces sp. NEAU-sy36. The sequence goes on along the minus strand of NZ_CP058977.1, from coordinate 4,400,945 downwards.
CGGGGTGCCGGTGCTGCCGACACGGTCGACGGCGAGCTTGATCTGCTTGCCGTCCGGGTGGGCGTAGTCGACGGGCACGCTGACCCAGCCGCACTGGATGGGCTTGGCCAACCCCCAGTCGGCCGGGCAGTCCTGCCAGTCGATGCCGGCCTTGGCGGCGCGGGCGGCGGCGATCTCCACGCCCTTCGCCGCGCGGTCCTGGCTCGGCCGGCCCGCGGCGCCGGCCGCGGGCGCCGAGACGACACCCGCGATCATGCTCGCGGTGACGAGTGCTCCGGCCGAACCGAGCGCCAGCAGGCGGCTCTTCGGTCTGTTCTCCCTCAAGTGGGCCCCTCCCCGAACATCACTGCGAATAGTCAGGCGGGGATCCTCCCGGCTGTGAGAGGGCTGTGAACAGAGCCCGACCACCATCTTTATCAATCCGATAACCGGATGGTCACGTCCCGTTGAGCGGAGCAGGGCCCGTTCGGGCGAACAGGGACGGTCTCGGTGTCAGCCGTGCTCGCACGGGGGCCGGTAGGCGACGCCTGGCAGGTGAGCGCGCCACTCTTTCTCCGTGATGGTGGGTCGGGCCCGCAGCGAACACGCCAGTGCCGCCGCGTGTGCCACGTCCGGTTGCCAGAGCTGGGCGGTGTGGTCGGCGCTGCCGGTGAACAGCAGTCGTCCGTTCGGGCTGAAGGCCACGGCGTTGACGGCGCCGAGGTGGCCGGTCAGGACGTGCCGCGGATGCGCCCCGCGCGCGTCGGTCACGTCCCACAGGCGTGCCGTACGGTCGTTGCTGCCCGACAGGAGCAGTCGTCCGTCCGGGCTGAAGGCCACGGAGGTGACCACGTCGGCGTGGCCCGTGAGGGTCTTCAGCGGCACTGGACGCCGTGGGTCGGCGATGTTCCACAGCCGGATCGTCCGGTCGTCGCTGCCGGAGGCCAGCGTCCGGCCGTCCGGGCTGATCGCCACGGCGTCGACGAAGTCGCGATGGCCCTCCAGCACACCGAGGGGGCGGGGGCGCCGGCCGTCGGTGATGTCCCACAGCCGTACCGTGTGGTCGTCGCCGCCCGAGGCGAGCAGTCGGCCGTCCGGGCTGAAGACCACCGGCTTGACGTTGAGCCGGTGGCCGGTCAGGGCCGACAGCAGCCGGGCCCGGGAGGGGTCGGCGACGTTCCACAGCCGCACGGTGTGGTCGTAGCTGCCGGAGGCGAGCATCCGCCCGTCGGGGCTGAAGGCCACCGCGAAGACGATGTCGCGGTGCCCGGTCAGGGTCCGCACCAGGACCGGACGGCGTACGTCGCCGACGTCCCACAGCCGGACTGTACGGTCGCGTCCCGCGGTGGCCAGAAGACGCCCGTCCGGGCTGAAGGCGACACCGGTGACGATGTCCGGGTGGGGGAGCGCACCGGGTCCCGGGACCGGGTGGAGCGGGTCGGTGATGTCCCACAGCCGTACCGTGTGGTCGAAGCCGCCGGTGGCCACCCAGCCGCCGTTCGGCCGGAACGCGACGGAGCTGACGGCCTGTGTGTGGCCCGCCTGCCCCGGGTCGTTCGGCAAGGCCACCGACATCGTGCTCATGAGTCCGTCCTGCTCCGCCGCTCCCGGCACCAGCCGCAGGGCTGCGAGGCTGAGCTGCGCCGCCAGCGCGGGCCGGGTCGTCCGCAGCGCCACCGCCTGGTCCGACGACTCCTGGGCCAGCGCCGTGTCGCGCTGCCGGGTGAGCTGCTGCTGGGCCCGTACCGCCACGGCGACAGCGCCGACCGCGGCAACCAGGAGCACGGCGAGCAGTGCGGCGAGCTGCCGCGTACGGCGGGTCCGGCGCTGGCCTCGCGCGGCCTCGACGGCCGCGGCCTCGACGCTGGCCCGCAAGAACGCCTGCTCACGGTGGCTCGGACGCAGAGCGGCGTGTTGGGCCATGGTGAGCGTCGCACCCCGGTACAGGGCGCCGGGGTCCCGGTCCAGCTGCTCCCAAAGGTCGGTCGCCTCGGTCAGCCGCCGCTGGATGCGCAGCGCTTCCCGGTCCCGGGTGAGCCACTGGTGCAGCCGGGGCCAGCAGCGGATCAGGGCCTCGTGGGCCAGCTCGATCCGGTCCTGGTCCAGCAGGAGCAGCCGCGCGGCCGCTGCGCGGTCGAGGACGACGCGGACGTCGGGCGTGGGATCGAGTTCGGTCTTCGTCATCCTGCGGCGGGTGTCTTCGGTGCCCTCCCCGAGGGCGGTCAGCCGGGTGAAGACCTGCCTGGCCACCTCGCGCTGCGCCGTGGTGAGACCGTTGTAGAAGGTCTCGGCGGTACGGGCCAGGGCACCTTCCAGCCCGCCGGTGGCCCGGAAGCCGTCCAGGGTCAGGGTGTTGCCGCGCCGACGCCGCCAGGTCTCCAGCAGGGCGTGCGACAGCAGCGGAAGGACGCCCGGTCGGCCCTGGGCCTGGGCGGTCAGCGTGGCGAGCAGCGCTCCCTCGACGGCGAGCCCGGATCGTACGGCGGGCCGGACGATCGCGCAGCGCAGTTCCTCCAGGCTCATCGGACCCACGGGTACCTGTGCGTCGCGCAACACTTCCACCAGGTCAGGGTGGCGGGTGCAGTGGGCGTAGAAGTCGGCGCGGACTCCCAGCACGACCCGGCAACGGCTGTTCGGTGCCCGTGCGGCGGTCACCAGCGCGCTGATGAAGGCGGCGTCCTCCGTGGTGCCCTGGGTGAAGGTCTCCTCGAACTGGTCGACGACGAGCACGACTTCACTCTCGGGTGGCTCCGCCGTGAGTGTTCGGCGCAGCGCGCGGTGCAGGTTCGCGGGATCGGCGGAGAGTTCCTCGTACCATCGCCCCGGGGTGCCGCCCGCCATCGCCGCGATGTGGATCGCGCACTCCTCCAGAGGACGCGGGCCGGGGGTGAACACCACCGTCCGCTGCTCCAGTGCCGGCACGAGCCCGGCCCGCAGGAGCGACGACTTCCCGGATCCCGACGCACCGATCACCACGACGAACCGCTGTTCCCGGAGCCGCTGCAGCACCTGTTCCACCAGCCGTTCCCGGCCGAAGAACCACTCCGCGTCCTCCGTCCGGAACGCCGCGAGCCCCGCGTAGGGCGCTCGTTGCCCGGCCTCCACGGCGGGCAGCTCCGGCACGTCCATATCGGCTGCCGTCTCCTGCCAGATGCGCTCCCACTCCAGCGGGTCCCCGCCACAGGCGCGCACATAAGCGAGCGTCACGGCGAGCGTCGGAAGCCGACGACCGGCCGCCGCCTCCGAAAGCGTCGAAACCGAGTAATGGGCGCGTTCGGCCATCTGCCGGTATGCCGGGCTGCCCGCCTTGTGGCGCAGTTCCCGCAGTCTGGCGGCGAAGCGCAGTAACGGACCGTCTCCCGCATCGAGCGGACGCTCGCCACGCGGCATGCCCGCACCTCCCCCCGCATGTGCTGTGAGACCACATTTTTCGGCATCCGTTTGTTCGGCACCAGTCCGCCGAAGCCGAACAACCCGCAAGGGCTAGACATGGCCGGGGAACTGCCACAGGCCGTCCACGAAGAGTTCGAGGAATCCGAAAGCGCGGTCGCCGAAAACATCCGGTGGGTGCCGACGCACACGGGACGCGACGTCACGCGGAGAAGTCCCGAAGAAGTCCCTTCGGAAAATCCGGAAAGCCAAGGAGGAAATGTGAACGACAACACGGCCACGCCGCCGCGGGTGCGGTGGATTCTCGCGTTCGACGCCTCGTGCGCGACGTGTCGCCAGATCGCCGCCACCGTGCGGCACGCGGGCGACGGGAAGCTCGAAGTGCTGCCGCTGTCCGACACCGAGGTACGGCAGTGGCGTACGGCCCGTCTGGGTGAAGAAGCACCGCCCGCGCCGACGTTGATCAAGGCCACCGGTGGCGAGGCACGCCTGTGGACCGGGGCGGCCATGGCGCTCCCGCTCGTGCGGCACCTCGGTGTTCGTTCGACGACGGCCGTGCTGCGCGGTCTGGGCCGGCTCCGGCAGGAGAGCCGGCGCCCCCTGCCGGCACCCGGACACGGCGACGTCATGGGGCGCTCGCAGTTCCTGCGGCTGGGGACCGGCGCGGCGGTGGCGGCCGGGATCGTCCTCCTCGGGCGGACACCGGCGTTCGCTGAGGACTCCTGCCGGACCGCGCTGGCCTGGGCGCAGCGCAACAAGAACAGTCTGCCGCAGCGCTACGGCGACCTGGTGACCTATCCGCTCGTCTACCGCCGCGCCATCTACGGCGAACTGTCCGCGAAGACCCGCAGCCGGATGTGGCTCGAACACCTGGAGCACTACCGTGCCACCCGGCCCGACATGACACCGGAACAGCGAGCCGTCTACGACCAGGCAGTCGCGTGGGCCTCCGCGCCGAGCCACTTCGCCGACGACGACAGGACAGCGGCCACCCCCGAGCTGAAGCGGCTCAGCCGGTCCGCCTCCGAAGCGTTCGGCCCGGACGGTCGCAGTGCACTGCTCGGCACCCTCGGCCCGACCGAGGCCGCGGAGGCCACCGCGCGCCGCGCGAGCGGGGCCTGCACCTGCACGGACGAGGACGACCAGTGCACGAACGCCACCCACTGCCAGTACGGCCAAGGTGGCTGCCAGATGTATCGCGGCTGCGGAGCCTTCTGGCAGTACGTGTGCAACGGGCTCTGCATCAACTAGGGTCTTTCGTTTGGATCAGGCCGGATCAGGGAGCGGGGTCTGGTGCGTGCAGATGCAAGGCGGAGGAGGGAGTCAACGCGGAGCGTTGGCGACCGACGACAACGCCGCAGATGTGCGTGCCAGACCCCGCGAGCCCGGCATGATCCAGACGAGAGGCCCTAGGCGTCGTCCGAGCCGCCTTGGACGCCGGCGGCGGAGCCGGTCCGTGACCGCGACACCGCGGGTCGCTCCCGGGGCGGGCCGATGGCCCGCCCCGGCCGGTACTCGCACAGGTCCGTCGCAGGCCCCGGCCAGGTCTTCTCCCGCCCGACCAGTCCGTCTTCGCCCTGGCCCGGAACACGCCGCCGCCCCAGGGTGACCCCGGCCACCCGGCCGACCCGACCAGGTTTCAGGCGAGATCGGTGGCGGGCTCGGTCGCGTAGCGGCTCATCGCGTCGATGTTGGCCTGTGGCGTCATCGGCCGGCCGCCGGCGAGTACTTCCTGGAGGTCCCGGAAGTACTGCACGTACAGGTCGGGGGTGAAAGTGCTGAGCATGACGGCGGGTTGGTCCGTCGGGTTGGCGAAGGTGTGCGGGGTCCCGGGCGGCACCATCACGAGCGTGCCCGTCACCGCGTCGTAGTTCTCGTCCCCGACGGTGAACCGCACGGTGCCGGACAGGACGTAGAAGCCCTCGTCGTGTCGGGAGTGGCGGTGCTGCGGCGGTCCCTGGGTGTGCGGGGCGAGAACGGACTCGGCGATCGCGAGGCGGTGCCCGGTGTGGCTGCCGTCCTCCATGACCCGCATGCGCGTGGGGCCCAGAACGATCGTTTCGCCGTCGCCGGGCCCGATCACCGATACGGCGGGTCGGGGCTGCGGCACGCTGGTCTTCGCTTCTTCGGTCATGCTCACGAGTCCACCGCCGAGCGCCCGGGGCTGTCCAAGACCTGTTCCGCAGCGCCGATACCTGGTGGGTATCGTGGCAGCGTGGAGCTACGGACCTTGCGTTACTTCGTGGCGGTCGCCGAGGAACTCCACTTCGGCCGGGCCGCCACCCGGCTGCACATGAGCCAGCCGCCACTGAGCCGGGCGATCAAGCAGTTGGAGGCCGATGTCGGTGCCCTGCTCTTCGCCCGCTCACCCGCGGGCGTCACGCTCACACCGGCGGGCACCGTGCTGCTCGACGGGGCGCGGGCCCTGCTCGACCACGCCGACCGCGTCCGGGAACGCGTGGTCGCGGCGGCCGGCCTCGCGACCATCACCATCGGCATCCTGGGCCACGGCACCGACCCTGGAGTGGCCAGGCTGGCCGCCGCCTTCCGCCGAAACCACCCCGGCATCGACATCCGCGTCCGCGACACCGACCTGACCGACCCCACCTGCGGGCTGCGCGCCGGACTGGTCGACGTCGCGCTGACACGGGCCCCGTTCGACGTGACTGCCCTGACGGTGCGCGCGCTGCGGAACGATCCGGTCGGCGTGGTCCTGCGCGCCGACGATCCGCTGGCCCGCCGCGACGGGCTGCGGCTGGCCGAACTCGGCGACCGCCGCTGGTTCCAGTTCCCGCAGGGCACCGATCCCGTCTGGCAGTCGTACTGGAACGGCGGCAGACCGCGCGAGGGCCCCGTGGTGCGCGCCGTCCAGGAGTGCCTGCAGACCGTGCTGTGGAACGGCACGGTCGGCCTGGCCCCGCTCGGACACGACCTGCCCGCGGAGCTGGCCGTGGTGCCGCTGACCGACATGCCGCCGAGCCGGGTGGTGGCGGTGTGGAAGGAAGGCGACACCAACCCGTTGGTCCGGTCCTTCGTCGAGATCGCGACAACCGCGTACCGTCGCTGATCACGACTTCGCGGCTCCCGCACGCCGGCAGCGGCCGCCACCGCCGACGCGGCGGCGCTTGCGCCGAGCGTTCAGTCGCCTCAGTACCAGCGGACTTGGCCGGCCGCACCCTGCCCGGTGCGGGCAGCGTGCCGGAGCACGCGCAACGGGCCGTCGATCAGCTCGTCCACGTCTTGGTCGGGAGCGTCACCCAGTCCGGTCAGCCATGCGCGGATCCGCTCGGCGGCGTGCTGCCGTCGGGCTCCGGTCAAGGTGAGAGCCTCCTCGGCAGCGGGGAGCCGCGCCCGGACCTGTTCGGCATCCAGCAGGAAGTCCCCGAACCAACCCGGCAGCCGCAGCACCGCATCGGGACCGAGCGCGTACGCCAAGGCCGAGAACGGGCTCGCTTTGCGCGCCACGGCCGTGAACAGGCCCTCGCCTCCGTGGGGCGGAAACTGGTCCATGACCGCGTCGCGCAGCGCCTCCACGGAATCGGAGTCGTCATAGCGGCCGTCGATGAACTCGCTCAGCCGCAAGGCGTCCTCACCAGCGACCCAACTGCCGGGAGTGGTCCTGGACATGACGAACAAGGACTCCGCCGCCTTGCTCCGCCACCAGCCCAACCCCTCACGCACACCAGCCTGCGCTGCCACCGGGTTCGGCGGGTGCGCCTGCACGGCGGTGCGCAGCAGGTCCTTGGTCTTCTCGTCGGCCACGGCCCCGATGACCCACACACCCGTGACGCTCAACCCTGCCTCCGCCTCCCGACCCGACCGGACACCCGATCATCCACGATGCATCGCCTCCGGGTCCTCCTGGCCACTGCCGACGGCGAAGGGCCTGGGTCCGTGAGGCCCCTCGCGCCCTCTTTCTTGAGTGAGCGATCCAGATAGCTTACGGTGGAGCCATGGCAAGGACCCGGGAGTTCGACACCGAGGCGGCGGTGAGCCGCGCCATGGAACTGTTCTGGACGCGCGGCTACGAGGCGACCTCGGTGCGCGACCTCACCCAGCACCTGGGGATCGGACAGGGATCCCTGTACGCGGCGTTCGGTGACAAGGACGGCCTGTACCGGGCCGCGCTGGAGCACTACCGCACCACCCTCGCGGCCGCCGCCCTGCGCGGTCTGAAGGAGGGGGCGGACGTCCGCGCGGCGATCCGTGCGCTGCTGACGGAGCGGATCCGCATCGCCGTCGAGCGCGACGGGCAGGGCTGTCTGGCCGTCAACGCCGTCTGCGAGCGGCTGCCCCAGGACACGGCGACCCGGCGCACCGTGCGCGACATGCAGGACGCGACCCGGGAGGCGCTGACCGAGGTGCTGCGGGCCGCCAGGGACCGGGGCGAGATCGCCGAACGGCACGACCCGCACACGGTCGCGGCCTTCCTCGTCACCTTCCTCAACGGCCTGCTGGTCTCCTCGAAGATCACCCCGGACCCGCGCGCCCTCGAACCCCTCGTCGACGTCGCGCTGACCGCTCTCGACTGACCGCTCCTCGCGACCCGGGCCGGACCTTTTCATGCCCGAATTCTGTAACACACGATCAAGAAAGTGGCTGTCCCATGATGTACGACCATGACGGAGCACCCCTGCGCACCGGCCGTGCCGCCGTCAACGGAACGAGCCTCCACTACCGGACGGCCGGTTCAGGCCCCGCCGTCGTGCTGCTGCACGGAGTGCCGAAGACCGGCTACCACTGGCGTCACCTGGCCCCCAAGCTGACGCCCCACCACACCGTCGTCGTGCCCGACCTGCGCGGTCTCGGCGACTCCGCCCGCCCCGCGGACGGCTACGACTCCGCGACGATGAGCGACGACATCGCCGAGCTGATGGCCCGCCTCGGCCACGAGACCTACGCCGCGATCGGCGAGGACTGGGGCGCGGTGATCGGCTACCAGCTCGCCGCCCGCCACCGCGACCACGTCACCTCCCTCGTCTTCGCGGAGGCGCTGCTCCCCGGCTTCGGCTTCGAGGACCACACGGCCCTCACCCCCGAGAACGCCTCCGGTATGCACCTTTGGCACCTTGGCTTCTATTTCCAGCCCGACGTGCCCGAGATGCTGATCTCCGGACACGAACGCGAGCTGATCACCTACATGATCAAGAACGAGCGCAGCCATCCCGACACCGCCACCCCCGACGCCGTCGCGGAGTACGTGCGCTGCTACTCCCTGCCCGGCGGCATCCGCGCCATGCTCGCCGTCTACCGGGCGATGCTCACCGACGCCGAACAGAACCGGGAGGCCGCCCGGATCAAGCTCGACGTCCCCGTGCTGGCGCTCGGCGGCTCGGCCTTCATCGGCGAGCGCAACGCGGAACAGGCACGGTTCGTGGCCCACGACGTCACCGGACACGTCTTCGACGCGGGCCACGACCTCGCGGAGGAAGTACCGGACGAGATGGCCGCCGTCGTCCTGCCGTTCCTGGCCGCGCACCGGTAGCCGCCGACGGCGGGCCGGAGTGAGTCCGTCGGCTGTGAGTCTGTCAGTCGATGGTGAGTTCGCCCATCGCGTTCCAGCCGTTCGCTCCCTCGATCGTGGTGCTCACGATGTCGGGAGTGCGGCGCAGCAGGGGGCGCATCGCTTCCAGGCCGGCGCGGAAGTGGTCCGAGTTGACGTGGGCCTCGCCGGTGCCGTCCTGGAAGGCCTCGACGAGGACGTAGGTGTGGGGGTCCTCCAGGCTGCGGGACCACTCGAACCACAGGTTGCCGGGTTCGGCGCGGGTGGCCCGGGTGAAGGCTTCGACGTGCTTCGGCCATTCTTCGACGTGTTCGGGCTTTACGGGGAACTTGACTACGATGAAGATCATCCGCCGATGATATGCCATGCGGGCTTATTTGCCGCAAACAGGGGCATTGTTTCTGCGACGACCGGGAACGCCACCCCTGGTTCGGCTTGTTCGCGGCAGTCACCGGCACCTGCGGAAGAGGGCTGTGAACCCCGACCCCACCCTTGCGTCCGGCGGTGGCGGACCACCGCCGGACGCTGCGCGGTGGCCCGTTACGAGCGCAGGCTCAGCAGGGCGAAGACGCCGCCGACCACCGGGCGGGCCTGGAAGCCGCCGCTCTGCGTGTTCGCCGTCGTGTCGTACCAGTCGGTGAACGGCACGCGCGAGGGAGTGGTGTTCGCGAACTGGTAGAGCGTGGAGACCAGCAGATCGCTGACCGGGTGGTCGTGCAGCCACGCGGCCGTCCACATCTCCCAGTCGCCCTTGGTGTAGCTGTGCCGCACATCCAGTGGGATGCCGAACTGGTTGGCCTGCGACAGGTACCAGTCGCCCTCCCGCCGCGCCACCTCGCGCGGCACGAGGTTCAGCCCCAGCAGCGCATCGGGGTAGCCGTTGTACTTCAGGCTCCAGGTGCCGGGCTGGTCGTAGGCCAGCTTGAGATGGTCCCCGTCGGTGTCCTGGGCCTTGTCCACCCACTGGCCGATGTAGTCGCGGGCGACGCCCGTGTAATGGTCGGCGTCCGCGGAGTTGCCTGCCGCGGTCGCGATCCTTGCCATGGCGCCGATGGCCAGGATGCCCTTCAGGGCGAGGTTGGCGCTGTGCGCGATGAAGCCGGTGAAGTCGTCGGTCTGGTTCTGGTAGCCCGGGTCGAGCGTGTTGTCCACCAGGTAGTCGGCCCACTGCTTGAGGATCGCGTAGTGGGCGGAGGCGAAGGAGCGGGCCGTGGCGGAGCTGCCGCGCGCCAGGTAGGCGGCCGTCATCAGCAGCATGTTGGCGGACTCCTCGACCGGCATGTCCTCCTCGTTGCCGTCGTTGTGTCCGGTCGCGTCGGGGTAGCTGGAGCCGAGGTCGTGCTCGGCGAACTTCTTGGGCCAGCCGCCGTTCTCCGCGTAGTCGAAGAGCGGCTCCAGGAGCAGGCCGAGGTACTGCGGGTCCAGGTAGAGGAAGACCGGCATCGCCGGATAGGTCACGTCGATGGTCGAGACGTTGCCGTCGGAGGAGATCTCCTTCAGGAACGCCCAGGGCTTGCCCTTCCGGTTCGCCAGTTCGGTGCCCGCGTACGCCTGCCGCAGCGAAAGAGCGCACAGCGCGGCGTACTTGGCGCCGCCCGCGGCCGTCGCCTCCGTCCGCACCTTGTGGTCCAGGGCCGCCGTGCGCTTCCGTGCCGCCGCCGCGTCGGAGTGGAAGAAGGCGGCCATGTCCTGCCAGCTCGGCCAGTACGACCTCCACAGGGGCGCCAGCTGCTCGCCGAGGTAGCCGACGGCGGGGTCGCGGACGTGGCCGACCGACAGCAGCGCGCCGGTGGAGCCGTGGACGCTGCCCAGGTCGAAGCGGAAGGCGAAGACCGGCCAGCTGTCGTTGACGGCGCGCGGCTGGCGGCTGTCGGCGGAGTCGGCCAGCGCCTTGCCGTCCAGCGCGGTGGCGCGCACGGTGGTGTCCGAGCCGATCTGCCAACTCAGTCCGGAGCGGTTCGTCGCGCTCCACACGACGGTGCCCCAGGACGCCATGTCGCCGTTCTCCTTGAGCACTCCGGGGCTGTCGGGAGTGAAGGACAGGGCGGTCGCCGTCGTACCGCCCGAGCCGGACAGCTGTTCCTGGGACCAGCGGATTTTCGTGCCGGAGTTGCCGGAGGCCCACTCGCCGGAGATGTCGAAGTACAGCGCGACGTCGTGCGCCCTGCCGTCCAGGCTGCGCACGTCCGCGGCGATGTACGACAGCGGCATCGACTGGCGGCGCAGGTCGCCGGGTTCGACGGGGGACAGGAACGTCAGGGTCAGTTCCGCGCCGCCGGCCTCGAAGACGAACCGCGAGCGGGTCGCGGTGAGGGTCAGCGAACGCTGCACGGCGCCGCGGGGGAGCGGGTGGCCGGGGACGTTCGGTGCGCCCAGGAACAGGTAGTTGGTGCCGTCGACCCGGATGACACCGGTCATCGCCGTGGTGCGGCCGGTCCAGAACACGGGCCAGTGGCCGGCCGGCAGGTCGGCGTTCAGCCACGTGCTCAGGTAGGGCGAGCGGACGGCCAGCGGCACGGCCGGGGGGCGGATCGGATCGAAGGACGGGGCGGCCGGGCCGGGGGAGCGACCGCCGGAGGAGGCGCGGTCGGCAGTCTCCTGTGCCGTCGCGGAAGCGGCCTGCGCGCCCTGGGTGAAGCCCGGCAGCAGACCGGCGCCGGCCACGCCGAGGCCGGCCGCGCCGGTCCACCGCATCAGGCCGCGGCGGCTGAGCCCACCGGCCGAGGCGCAGGAGCCGGTACCGGACTCGGGAGTGCCCGACTCGTTGGCAGGCGGGCCGGCATGGTCGTGTCTCGGGGTCATTCGGTTCTCCTGGAGGGACCCGCTCGGGAAAGCGATGAAAGGGCAGGGAATTCGCGCGAGAGCTGGAAGGGCGCGCCGGCCCGCCGGAAGAAGCCATGGGAAGCGTGGAGGTCCGGCATCGACCAAACGGCCAGGAATCGCAGGCTGTTCCTACAACGATGGAAAACTGAAGCAGGACGATGACAGCACAGCCGCGATGTCATGTCCACCCTCCGGACTCGACGTAAATCCCGGGTGTTTCGGTCCCCTCACAGGCGGGTTCGACTCTGTGAATACCTGCGCTGACCTGCGTATATGTCACGGGTGGGGCGTCTTGCCGAGTGGCCGATGACGGCCTGGCAGCCGCAACCGACTCCCTTGCCACCGGACCTACAGGACGGTGGCGCAAGTCGACTGAGGTAAACGCGGTCTGATGTCTTGACAGCTTTCGGCGCCGTCGTCCACTGTTCCTCTGCATCGTTGTACGAACCGTCAGGCCAGGTCATCCGCAAGCCCGCCCGGCCGGATTCCTCTTCGCTCTTCAGCCAGAGCCCGCACGCCCAGACTTATTCGACGAGGATGTGATCGGCGCATGTACGCCTCCCTCCGGTCCAAGGCCGTTTCCGCCGCCGTACTGGCCGCCGGCCTGTGCCTGGCCGCCACCGCCTGCACGAAGACCGGCGACGACTCGCCCAAGTCCGACGCCGGTGCGAGCGCCGCCGACACCGCGGCCGCCCAGCAGCTCGCGACGCCCACCGACTCCGCCGGCGGCCCGGGCTGCACGTACCAGAGGTACGGCGGCGGGGTTCCCAAGCTCGACATCACCGACGGGAAGACCGTCGTCGGCTTCTCGCAGTCGGAGTCGACCAGCAACCCCTTCAGAGCCACCGAGACCAAGAGCATCGAGGCGCAGGCGAAGCAGTTGGGCGTCAAGCTCATCGAGCGCAATGCCAACGCCGACGTCAACGCGCAGAACTCCCAGATCGAAGACATGATCGCGCAGGGCGCCAAGGTCCTGATCGTCGCCCCGGAGAACTCCGACGGCCTCGGCCCCGCGCTGGCCAAGGCCAAGGCCAAGAAGATTCCGGTGCTCACCATCGACCGGTCCGTCACCGGCACCGCCTGCACCGACTTCATCGCCTTCGCCGGCTCCGACTTCTACGGCCAGGCCCGGATCGCCGCCGACGACCTGGCGAAGGCCACCGACGGCAGCGCGCACGTGGCGATCCTGACCGGCAGCCCCGGCAACAACGTCACCACCGACCGGACCAAGGGCTTCGAGGACCAGGTCAAGGCCAAATACCCGAACATGAAGATCGTGGCCTCCCAGACCGGCAACTTCGCCCAGACGGACGGCCAGAAGGTGATGGAGCAACTGCTCCAGGCGCACTCCGACATCAACGCGGTCTACGCCGAGAACGACGAGATGGCCCTCGGCGCCATCCAGGCGATCAAGTCCGCGGGCAGGACACCCGGCAAGGACGTCAAGATCGTCACCATCGACGGCATCTCGCAGATGGTCCAGAACGTCGCCGCCGGCCAGGCCGTCGCCGACATCGAGACCAACCCGCGGTTCGGTCCGCTCGCGTTCAAGTCGTTGCAGGACTTCTACGGCACCACCGGCGTCCAGCCCAGGGTGATCATCAAGGACGGCCACTTCACGCCCGACAACGCCAAGCAGGCTCTGTCCCAGGGTCTGGTGTACTGACCGGCCCGCCGGCCGCGGCGGCTCGGCCGCCGCGGCCACCGGACCCGCCGCAACGGCTGCCGCGCCGCCCTCACCGCACCCGGCAGTCCCGTCCGAGGAGGCAGACGTGGTCCAGCAGGACCTCGACCCCCATGGCGACTTCGTCCTGGAAGTCGCCGGGGTGAACAAGAGCTTCGCCGGCGTGCACGCGCTGCGCGACGTGGAGTTCGCCCTGCGCCCCGCCGAGGTGCACGCGCTCATCGGCGAGAACGGCGCGGGCAAGTCCACTCTGATCAAAGTGATGACCGGGGTGTACCGACCCGACTCCGGCACGGTGCGGCTGACCGGCCGCGCACGAGACTTCCGCAACCCGCTGGAGGCGCAGGCGGCCGGAATCTCCACCATCTACCAGGAGGTCAACCTCGTCCCCCTGATGTCGGTCGCGCGCAACCTCCACCTCGGCCGCGAACCGCGCCGCTTCGGACTCGTCGACGTCGCCCGGATGAACCGCGAGGCCGCCGAGGTGCTCGGCCGCTACGGCGTGCACGTCGACGTCACCCGCCCGCTGCGCGACCTCGGGCTGGGCGCACAGCAGATGGTGGCGCTGGCCCGTGCGGTGCAGATCGACGCACGGGTGGTCATCATGGACGAGCCGACCTCCTCCCTCGAACCGCGCGAGGTCGACACGCTCTTCTCGGTCATCCGCCGCCTGAAGGAGCAGGGCATCGCGGTGGTCTACGTCAGCCACCGGATCGAGGAGCTCTACACGATCTGCGACCGGGTCACCGTGATGCGCGACGGAGCGGTCGTGCACACCGGCGCGATCGCCGAACTCCAGCGGCTGCGGCTGGTCTCCCTGATGCTCGGCCGGGAGATGTCCACCGTCCGGGAGAAGGGCACCACCGCCTTCGACACCGAACGCCACGACCGTCAGGAAGGCAGGCCCGTGCTGCGCGCGACAGGTCTGTCGGCCCGTCACCGCCTCCACGACGTCTCGCTGGACGTCCACCCCGGCGAGGTCGTGGGCCTCGGCGGACTCCTCGGGGCCGGTCGCAGCGAGACCGCGAAGGCGATCGTCGGCGCGCTCGCCACCGACGGCGGCACCGTCGAGGTCGAGGGCCGGGCGATGCGCCGGCGCAGTCCCGCCGCCGCGATCCGCAGCGGCGTCGTGATGCTCACCGAGGACCGCAAGACCGAGGGCATCATCCCCAATCTGTCGGTGCGCGAGAACATCTCGCTCGCCGCGCTGCCGCGCCTGTCACGGGCGGGACTGGTCTCGCAGGCCAAGCAGGACGAGATCGTCGAGTTCTTCATGAAGCGGCTGCGCATCAAGGCCTCCGGCCCCGACCAGAAGGTCAGCGACCTGTCCGGCGGCAACCAGCAGAAGGTGCTGCTCGCCCGCTGGCTGTGCCTGAACCCCAAGGTGCTGCTGCTCGACGAGCCGACCCGAGGGATCGACGTCGGCGCGAAGGCCGAGGTGCAGGCGCTGATCGACGAACTCGCGGGCGACGGCCTCGGCGTGCTGTTGATCTCCTCCGACCTGGAGGAGCTGATCGAGGGCTCCGACCGTGTGGTGATCCTCAAGGACGGACACGTCGTCGGGCACCTCGCCGGCGCGGAGGTCACCGAGGAGGGCCTGCTCGACGCGCTCGCCACCGCGCCCCGGGACACGGCCGGCGAAGCCGGTGCGCCCGGCTCCGGCGGCGGGGCCCCCGCGCCGCCCGCCGCCGCGGAGCCGGCCACGACATCCGAGTCCGCCCCCGTCGAGGAGAACCAGCGATGACCTCGCTCACGTGGTCCGGCCCGGTCGCCGACCGCGCCCGTCTGTTGCGCCTGCTCCAGGAGTACGGCGTCTACGCCGCCCTCGTCGTGCTGTTCTGCGTGGCCGTCGGCATGGACGCGTCGTTCGTCGAGATGAGCAACATCCGCGTCCAGCTCTTCCAGCTCGCGCCCACGCTGCTCGTCGCGCTCGGCATGTCCCTGGTCATCGGCACGGAGGGCATCGACCTGTCGGTCGGCGCCGTGATCGCGCTGGCCGCCTCCGTCGTACCGCTGTACGCCGGTTACGGACTCGGCGGCGCACTGCTGGTCGCCCTGCTGCTCGGCGCGGTCTCGGGCGCGGTCGGCGGCGCGATGGTGGCCTTCGCCCGGATCCAGCCGATCGTGGCCACCCTGTCGCTGATGATCGGCGTCCGGGGCCTTGCCGAGATCATCAACGGCAACTCCGCCAAACCCGTCCTCCAGTCCGGGATTCTCGGCGTCGGCTCGCGCAGCGTCGCGGGAGTGCCGGAGATGGCGTGGATCGCCGCGGTGTGCGCGCTGCTCACGGGCCTGCTGGTGCGCCGTACGACGTTCGGCAGGCAACTCGTGGCCGTCGGCGACAACCGGCAGGCCAGTCGGCTGTCCGGGCTGCCCGTGCGGCGGGTGCTGATCACCGTGTACGTGATCTCCGGGGTGCTCGCCGCGCTGGCCGGCGTCCTGATCGTCAGCCACGGCGCCGAGGCCGACCCCGCCAACCAGGGCCTGAACATGGAGCTGAACGCCATCACCGCGGTCGTGGTCGGCGGCACCCCGCTGTCCGGGGGCCGGGTGCGGGTGCTCGGCACCGTCGCCGGAGCCCTGTTCATGCAGCTGATCACCGCGGTGCTCACCCAGCACAACGTGCACACGTCGTACACCCAGATCGTCGAGGCGGCCATCATCTGCTTCGCCGTATACGCCTCCCAGGAGCGTGGTACCCGATGACCTCCACCGTCCTGATGACCGCGCGGCCGGGGGCGGACGCCGCGCGCCCCTCCCTCGGCGAGCGGATCGCCCCGCGGATCCAGCGGCACGGCGCGCTGGCCGTGCTGGTGCTGGTGGTCGTCGTCGCCTCCGCGACCTCCGACACCTTCCCGACCTGGTCCAACATCAGCAGCATCCTCGGCAACAACGCCTTCGTGTGGCTGCTGGCCCTCGGCATGACCTTCGTTATCATCACCGGCGGTATCGACCTCTCCGTCGGCTCCATGTACGCGCTCGGCGGAGTGCTCGGGGCCTACGGCTCCACGCACGGTACCTGGCTCGCGATCCTGCTGCCGCTCGCCGTCGGCGCCGCCTGGGGCACCGTGCAGGGACTGCTCGTCGCCCGGGCCCGCATGGCCCCGTTCATCGTCAGCCTCGTCGGACTCCTCGGGCTGCGCGGCCTGATGCAGGCCATCACCGACGAGGGCGCGACCACCTACCTCGTGCCGCGGCACTCGGCCTTCCGCTCCCTCGGCGCCGGCACCTGGACCCCGGTGCTGATCGTGGCCGTACTCTTCGCCCTGGGCGCGCTGCTGCTGACCCGCACCCGCTTCGGCGCCACCCTCACCGCGATGGGCGGCAACGAGCACGCGGCGCTGCTGCTCGGCCTCCCGGTGGCCCGCGCCAAGGTACTGGCCTACCTGCTGTCGGGCACCTTGGCCGCCGCGGCCGGCGCACTGGGCGGTGCGCGCCTGGGCTCAGGCGTGACCACCATCGGCATCGGCTACGAACTGACCGCGATCGCCTCGGTGGTCATCGGCGGCACGCTGCTCACCGGAGGCAGCGGCTCGGTCGGCGGCACCGTCAGCGGCGTGCTGCTGCTCGCCGTCATCCACAACCTCATCGATCACTACTTCTCGCAGTACGGCTCGGCGTTCACCGACACCGTGAACGGCGCGTTTCTCGCTGTGGTAGTTCTGATGCAGACCCTGCTCAGCCGCACTCAGCGGCTCGAGTGAGCACCGGCCGCCGAACGCGACGCGCCCGCACGGCCGCCCGGCAGACGGCCGAGACCATCCTCCACCCTCCGAGAAAGGATCGCCGTGGGTGTCAGCCTGAAGGATGTCGCGCAGCGCGCCGGTGTGTCGGTGAAGACCGTGTCGAACGTGGTCAACGACTACCCGCACGTGACTCCCCAGACCCGTGCGCGGGTCCAGCGGGCCATCGACGAGTTGGGCTACCGGCCCAACCTGACGGCGCGTCACCTCCGCAAGGGCCGCACCGGCCTGATCACACTCGCCATTCCGGAACTCGGCAACCCCTACTTCGCGGAGGTCGCGGGCGCGGTGATCGACGTGGCGGCCCGGCACGACCTGACGGTGCTGCTCGATCACACCGCGGGCCTGCGGGAGAAGGAGCTGCTGGTCTCGCAGGGCTTCCGCTCGCACGTCATCGACGGGCTGATCCTCAGCCCGATCGGGCTGGAGCGCGAGGACCTGCTGGCCCGGCCCGAGGGACCGCCCATGGTGCTGCTGGGCGAGCGTGAGTACGACGCTCCCTACGACCACATCATGATCGACAACGTGGGCGCGGCCCGGATCGCGGTGCGTCATCTGCTCGACCTCGGACGGCGCCGGGTGGCCTTTCTCGGCGCCCGCCGCGAGAGCGCCCGCCAACCCGCCCACCTGCGGCTGCGCGGCTGGCGGGAGGCGATCACCGCGGCCGGCCTGGCTCCCGACGAGTCGATGGTGGTGGCCACCGAGGGCTACGACCGGGCCGACGGCGCCGCCGCGATGGCCGCCCTGCTCGACCGGGACGAGCGTCCCGACGCCGTCTTCGCCTACAACGACCTGGTCGCGCTCGGCGCCATGCGCACCCTGGTGGAACGCGGCCTGCGGGTCCCCGAGGACATCGCGGTGGTCGGCTTCGACGACATCGAGGAGGCACGTTACGGAGCGGTGTCGCTCAGCACCGTCGCCCCCGACAAGTCCGACCTCGCCCGCCTCGCCGTGGAGTGCCTGGTGGAGCGGATCGCCGACCGGGGCAACCCCGAACCGCTTCCGCCCCGCCGGATCCTGCCCGGCTACCGGCTGATCGTGCGCGAGTCCACCGCGATCCGCAGACCCTGACCGGCACCCCCGGTGCCGCCACCCCCATCGCCCCGACGAGCGAGGACGACGACCTTGATACCCCACCCCACTCTGACCGGCTCACCGTTCGGCACCACGCCCGACGGCACGCCGGTGCACCGCTGGCGGCTGGACTCCGGCAGCGGGATCAGCGCGGACGTGCTCACCTACGGCGGCATCGTGTCCAGCCTGCGCGTTCCGGCACCCACCGGGAACGTCGACGACATCGTGCTCGGCCTGCCCGGCATGGCGGAGTACTCCGCGCCCAACCCCTACTTCGGGGCGCTCATCGGCCGCTACGGCAACCGCATCGCCCACGGCGAGTTCACCCTCGACGGAGAGACCTACCGTGTACCCGCCACCGACCGCGGCCAGGCGCTGCACGGCGGCCCCGCCGGCTTCCACCGACGGGTCTGGAAGGGCACCCCGGCCCCGGGCAACGGCTCCGATGCCGCCGCGCTGCGCCTGGAACTGCGCAGTGCCGACGGCGACATGGGCTTCCCCGGCACCCTGGACGTCCAGGTCACCTACAGCCTCGACCGCAGCGGCACCTTGGCCATCGACTACCGGGCCCGTACCGACCGCGCCACCGTGGTCAACCTCACCAACCACTCCTACTTCAACCTCGCGGGCGCCGGTCACGGGGACGTGCTGGGTCACACCCTGGAACTCGACTCCGACGCCTACCTGCCGGTGACCGCCGAGGCGATCCCGCTCGGCCCGCTCGCGCCCACCGCGGGCACCCCCTTCGACTTCCGCGCCGCACACCCGATCGGCGACCGGATCGAGGCGAAGGACGACCAGCTGACCGCGGCCGGAGGCTACGACCACTGCTGGGTGCTCGCCCCGGTCGACGCCCGTGGGACGCTGCGCCGCGCCGCCCGCCTGGCCGATCCCGAGAGCGGCCGGCGGATGGAAGTGTGGACCACCGAGCCCGGCATACAGGTCTACACGGGCAACACCCTGGACGGATCACTCGCCGGGGCCGACGCGAAACCCTACGAGCGCCACGGCGCCGTCTGCCTGGAGACCCAGCACTTTCCCGACTCGCCGAACCGGCCGGAGTACCCGAGCACAGTCCTGCGACCGGGGGAGGAGTACCGCACCCGCACCGAGTTCCGGTTCCCGCACCTGACCCTGTCCTGAGGGGCGCGGGACGGCCGTCCGCGAGGCGAGCGGCGGCGACCTCCCGCCTCGTCCGCCCGCGCACCGCGCCGACCGCTCCCCATGTGGCGGGGAGGCCGGCACGAGGTCCGGCGAGCCGCGCCGCCCCCGCGCTGTTCCGCACGACCGCAGAACGCGGTCCTCGACCAGGAGGGACACCCCATGGAACGCCGCACGTTCCTGACCGGATCCATGTCCGTCGCCGGCGCAGCCGCCCTGACCGGCACCGCCGCACCCGCGCAGGCCGTCCCGTCCCCGAGCCCCGTCGCCGCTGCCGCCGGTCCCCACTACACCGCCAACCGCGCCCCGCTGCGGCAGGACCCGTTCCTGCGGCTGCCGCCCGGCAGCATCACCCCGAAGGGCTGGCTGCGCACCCAGCTCGACCTCCAGCTCGACGGCCTGAACGGGCGCATGCCCGAGGTGTCCGACTACCTGGACGCCAAGACCAGCGGGTGGGCCGTCCCGGAGCGGGACGGCTGGGAGGAACTCCCCTACTGGCTCAGGGGGTTCGGCGACCTGGGCTACGTCACCCAGGACAGCCGTGCCCTCGACCTCACCCGCACCTGGATCGACCGCATCCTCGCCACCCGGCAGCCCGACGGCTTCTTCGGTCCCTCCGGCCTGCGCACCTCCCTCGACGGCGGACCCGACTTCTGGCCCCACATGCCGGTCCTGGACGCGCTGCGCACCTGGCACGAGTACAGCGGCGACGACCGCGTCGTACCGGCTCTGACCGGCTGGTTGAAGTACCTCCACGGCCAGCCCGGCACGCTCTTCGGGCGGGGCTGGGGCTCGGCACGCGTCGGAGACACCATCGACACCGCCTACTGGCTCTACAACCGCACGGGTGACGACTGGCTGCTGGACCTGGTCCGCACGATGCACACCCACAGCGCCGACTACACCCACACGATCCCGACCTGGCACAACGTCAACCTCGCCCAGGGCTTCCGCGAACCCGCGCAGTACGGCGTCCTCGCCGGCGACCCCGCGTTCCTCGCGGCCACGCACCGGGTCTACGACACCGTCATGGGCAGCTACGGGCAGTTCCCCGGCGGTGGCTTCGCCGCGGACGAGAACGCACGCCCCGGCTACCACGATCCGCGCCAGGGTTTCGAGACATGCGGAATCGTCGAGTACATGCACAGCCACCAGATACTCACCCGTATCACCGGTGACACCCTGTGGGCCGACCGCTGCGAGGACCTGGCCGTCAACACGCTGCCCGCCGCCTTCGACCCACGGCAGAAGGGCACCCACTACGTGACGGCGGCCAACAGCATCCAACTCGACAACGTTGCCAAGTCACACGGCCAGTTCAACAACTCCTTCGCCATGCAGGCGTACATGCCCGGCATCCACCAGTACCGCTGCTGCCCCCACAACTACGGCATGGGATGGCCCTACTACGCCGAGGAGATGTGGCTCGCGAGCGTCGACGGCGGACTGTGCGCCTCCCTGTACGCCGAGTCCTCCGTGCGGGCCAAGGTGGGTGACGGCACGACGGTCACCGTGACCGAGCGCACCGACTACCCCTTCGACGACACCATCACCCTGACGGTGTCCACCCCGCGTGCCGTCGACTTCCCGCTCTATCTGCGGGTACCGGGCTGGTGCGAGGAGCCCTCGGTCCGGCTGGGCGGGCGTCCGGTACCCGTCCGGCGCAGCGGCGGCCACCTCGTTCTCCACCGCCGGTGGCACGACCGCGACCAGATCGTGCTGCGGCTGCCGATGCGCACGACGGTGCGCACCTGGGGCGCCAACGAGGACTCCGTCTCCGTCCACCACGGCCCCGTCACCTACTCCCTGCGCATCGAGGAGAAGTGGCAGCGGTCCGGCGGCAGCGACGCATGGCCGGAGTACGAGGTGCGCCCGGCCTCGCCGTGGAACTACGCACTGGAACTGGACCAGCAGGCACCCGCGCGGTCCTTCACCGTGGAACGCACCCGCGCCGGCGCCGCCGACCCCTTCACCCATTCCGGCACTCCGGTGGTGATGCGGGCCAAGGGCCGGCGCCTGACGGGCTGGGTG
The DNA here is from genome assembly GCF_013423905.1 of Streptomyces sp. NEAU-sy36. Lineage (NCBI taxonomy): Bacteria > Bacillati > Actinomycetota > Actinomycetes > Kitasatosporales > Streptomycetaceae > Streptomyces > Streptomyces sp. NEAU-sy36. Next base: position 4,379,557 of record NZ_CP058977.1, on the reverse strand, counting down.
AGCGACGACCAGGACGTCGTGGCTCCGCTGCAGCAGAGCCCGGCGCGTACCACGGAACCGGTCGAACACCTCACGCTCGTCCCGGCGGCCGCCGCCCGGCTGCGCCTCACGTCCTTCCCGACCGCCTCCACGACCGGCAGGGCACTCCAGTGGGCGGCGGTGACCGCCTCCTTCAGCGGCGTCGACAGTCCTCAGGCGCTGCTCATGAACGCCGTCGCCGAGCCGTCGAGCTCCTACGACCAGACGATTCCGCGCTTCACGTGGTGGGACCACACCGGGACCGAGGAGTGGATCCAGTACAGCTACGCCGAACCCGTCCGCGTCAGCGCGGTATCGGTGTACTGGTACGACGACTTTGGCCACGGTGCCTGCCGCGTCCCCGAGTCCTGGCGGCTGGAGCACCTCTCCACGGACGGCCGGTGGCACCCCGTGGACGGCGCCGCCGGCTACGGCGTCGCCACCGACCGGTTCAACCAGCTCGCCTTCCCCACTCTCACGACCACGGCGCTGCGCATCACCGCGCGGCTGCGCGCCGGGTTCTCCGGCGGCGTGCTGGCCTGGCGCACCCAGCCGGACGGCCCGTGCGCCTGACGGCCGACCGAACCCACCGGGTCTGCGACCGAGGCCGTGAACGGCGGCGGGCAGACCGACGCATCACTCCAACGAAAGGTGAGAACGCCTTGAGTCCCGGAAGACACCCCATGGCACTCCTGCGCGGACTGGCGGCCGCGGCTCCGCTGCTGCTCGCCGGCGCACTCCTCGCGCCGGCCTCCCCCGCCCACGCCGAACCGGCGAGCGAGGCGGCCCCCACCGCCACCCCGCAGGGACTGCGCAGCGACTGCTATCTCAGCTCCGACAGCACGTCGCTGGACTTCGCCACCTACGGCAGCACCGGCGTCCAGCACTCCCTCAACGTCAAGGACCTCCTGCCGACGCTGCGCGACTGCGCCGGGTCCACCCTGAACGACGCCGTCCACTGGACGGGCATGCTGGACGTGCCCACCGGCGGTTCCTACACGTTCTACATCAAGGGCGACAACGGCTTCCGCATGTCGCTCGACGGGACGAGCGTCATCGACCACTGGACGACCGACTGGGACGTGCAGACCACGTCGCAGCCGATCACGCTGACGGCCGGCATGCACCAGCTGTCCTTCGACTACAACCAGGGCAACGGCGGAGCGTACATCCAGACCGAGTGGTCGGGCCCGGGAATCGACCGGCAGCCCGTCCCCGACTCCGCCCTGCACCAGCCGGCCGGCTTCGCCCCCCTCGACCTGCACAGCACCGTGGACTCCACCGGACGGAAAGCCGTCGTCCGGCTGCCCGCCGCCGTGGACTCCGTACCGGCGGACGTCACGAAGCACGTCTCGGTGATCGCCGGTGGCCACCGCTGGAACCCGACCGTGACCACGGACCCCGCCGATCACTCCCAGCTGGTCTTCACGGCGGCGGCCTCGGACACCCCGGCGGCCATGAAGTCCCAGGTGCGCATCAGCTACGACGGCCAGGGCGGCCTGGACACCCCCACCGGCCCGCTGGACGTCTTCTCCAGTCTCGCGCAGAACAACTCCACCTGGTACTTCGCCACCAAGTGGGCCAAGGACGTCTCGCCGTCCAACGCACTGCCCGACTACCCGCGTCCGCAGCAGACGCGCAGGCGGTGGGCCAACCTCAACGGCACCTGGCAGTTCCAGGGAACGACGCAGGACGCCCCGCTGCCCACGAGCGGACTGAGCGGCAAGATCCTCGTCCCCTACCCGATGGAGGCGCCGCTGTCCGGCGTCGCCGAGCACCACGACTGGTCGCTGTACCAGCGCACGTTCAAGGTGCCGGCCTCCTGGCGGGTCGGTTCGGGCAACCGTCTCCACCTGAACTTCGGGGCCGTCGACTACGAGGCCTGGGTCTACGTCAACGGCAAGCAGGTGGCCCACCACACCGGCGGCTACCAGGCGTTCACGGCGGACATCACGGACGCCGTCACGCGCCGCGGCGACCAGACCGTCATGCTGAAGGTCAAGGACCTCACCGACCCCTCCCAGCAGGCGACCGGCAAGCAGTCGCTCGACCCGAGCGGCATCTGGTACACCCCCACCTCCGGCATCTGGCAGACCGTCTGGATGGAGCCGGTTCCCGAGGAGAGCGTGGACTCGCTGGTCCTCACGCCCGACCTCAAGGACGACTCCCTGTCGGTCACCGTGCGCCCCAGCGCCGGGACGAACCCCTCGGCCCGGGTGACCGCCACCGCGTTCGACGGCGGCGAACGCGTCGGTTCCGTCACCGGCGCGGCAGGCGTCCCGCTGCGGCTGCACATTCCCCGCCCCAAGCTGTGGAGCCCCGACCACCCGTTCCTCTACGACCTGAAGGTCACCCTGGCAGACGGCCGCTCGCACGACAGCGTGGGCTCCTACTTCGGCATGCGATCGATATCGGTCGCCCGGGTCGGCGGGGTGAACAAGATCGAGCTCAACGGCAAGCCCACCTTCCTGCTGGCCACTCTTGACCAGGGCTTCTGGCCCGACGGCGTCTACACGGCCCCGACGGACGCCGCGCTCAAGTCCGACCTGCAACTGCACAAGCAGCTGGGCTTCAACGCCGTGCGCAAGCACATCAAGGTGGAACCGGCCCGCTGGTACTACTGGGCCGACAAGCTCGGGCTGATGGTCTGGCAGGACATGCCGAGCCGCAACACCGACTCCGCCGGCGCCGCGAGCAACGCGGAGTTCGACAAGGAGGTCCACGAGATCGTGGACCAGCACATCAGCAGTCCTTCCGTCGTCATGTGGACCATGATGAACGAGGGCTGGGGCGAACAGAGCAAGCAGTCCACCGGTGATCTCGCCGACTCGGTGAAGAAGCAGGACCCCTCGCGTCTGGTCGACGCGCACTCGGGCGTCAACTGCTGTGCCTCCAAGGGTGATTCCGGCCGCGGTGACGTCATCGACTTCCACGTCTACCACGGGCCGGCGAACCCGGCGCCCGACTCCACCCGTGCGGCCGTCGACGGAGAACACGGCGGTTACTCGCTGACGATCCCCGGGCACATCGCCGGCGTCGCGGGCGGCCAGGACTACGGTGACGGCCCCACCGACATCGCGGAGATGACCAAGACCTACGTGGACAACACGAGCCAACTCCTCGCGAACGCGTCCACCACTCTGTCCGGCTCGGTCTTCACCCAGATCAGCGACGTCGAGGGTGAACTCAACGGTCTGGTGACCTACGACCGGGCGGTCCTGAAGGTCTACCCCGAACAGGTGAGGGAGATCAACCGCAAGGTCATCGCGGCCGGCGCCGCAGCCGGCGGCACGGCTCACTGACGGCGGTCCCGCTACCACACGGCGAGGCAGGGCCCTCTCGGGACCGGGGTGACCGGTCCCGAGAGGGCCCTGCCACGAGCCTCATCGAGTAACTCGCCCACAGACGAAGCACGTTGCGGCGACCCGGTTCCGTGCGTCCGCCGCCGGCGGGGCGGCGGTCACAGCGACGTCGCCACGCGGACCAGACGCGCGACCGCCGTGGAGCGGCTGTGCGGGGGCCAGGCGATGACCGTCGTGACGCGCGGCGCGTCGACGACCGGCACGGCGGTCAGGCCCTCTCCCAGGCCGGCGCGGCCCGTCTCCGGGACGATCGCGCAGGCCCGGCCGAGGGCGATGAGCTGGGTGAGCTGGGTGTGGTCGCGCACCTGCGGACCGGGACCGTCCGGGAACGTGCCGTCGGCCCGGGGCCAGCGGGGCAGGGGCAGATCCGGCAGACCGGCGATCTCGGCGAGCCGCAACTCCGCGCGCGTGCCGAGCGGATGACCCGCCGGGAGGACCACGACCTGGCCCTCGGTGTGCAGTTCCTCGGTGTCGAAACCGGCCGTGTCGTCGAACGGCCGGTGCAGCAACGCCACATCGGCCCGGCCGTCGCGCAGCACCTGCGCCTGCTCGCCCGGTCCGCACAGGAGCACGTCCACGGCGACCGCGCCGGGTTCGGCCGCGTAGGCGTCGAGGAGCTTGGCCAGCAGTTCGCTGGAGGCGCCGGCCTTCGCGGCCAGGACCACGGCGGGGCGGCCGGTCCCGGCGAGGGCGGCCCGGCGGGTGCGCCGCTCGGCCGCCTCGACGGCGTCCAGGGCGGCCCGGGCCTCCCGCAGCAGCACCGACCCGGCCCCGGTCAGCGTGACGCCCCGGGTGCCGCGCTCCAGGAGTGCGGCACCCAGGCGCCGTTCCAGTCCGGCGATCGCCCGCGACAGCGGGGGCTGGGCGATCCCGAGCCGCTGCGCGGCCCGGCCGAAGTGCAGTTCCTCGGCGACCGCCACGAAGTACCGCAGCTCACGTGTCTCCACCCCGCCAGCCTAACCCGGCCGAGCAGGGGTGATACCCGGCCGGTATCGCCGCCCACCCGATCGGTCTTGGACCCGCCGCAGGGTGCGGGAGAACCATCGGAGGCATGAGCGAAACGAACGAGACGAACATCGTCGGCGAACGGATCGACGGACGGATCGATGGACAGGCCGGTGACCGGAAGGTCGCGCTGGTGACCGGTGCCAACAAGGGCATCGGGTACGAGATCGCCGCCGGGCTGGGTGCCCTCGGCTGGAAGGTCGGGGTCGGTGCGCGGGACGAGGCGCGGCGCGAGGCCGCCGTGGCGAAGCTGCGCGCGGCCGGGCTCGACGCGTTCGGGGTGCCGCTGGACGTGACGGACGACGCGAGCGTGAGCGCGGCGGCCCGGTTGATCGAGGAGCGGGCCGGACGGCTCGACGTACTGGTCAACAACGCGGGCATCACCGGCGGCGGCCCGCAGGAACCCACCAAGGTCGATCCGGACCGGGTGCGGGCGGCCGTGGAGACCAACGTCATCGGCGTCATCCGCGTCACCAACGCCCTGCTGCCGCTGCTGTTCCGCTCCCCGTCACCGCGGATCGTGAACGTCTCCAGCAGCGTCGGCTCCCTCACGCTGCAGACCACGCCCGGCGCCGAGACAGGCCCGATCTCCGCCGCCTACGCGCCGTCGAAGACGTTCCTCAACGCCGTCACCGTGCAGTACGCCAAGGAGCTGGCCGACACGAACATCCTGATCAACGCCGTCTGCCCCGGCTACACGGCCACCGACCTCAACGCCTTCCAGGGGGTGCGCACGGCGCAGCAGGGCGCGGTCTCCGCGATCCGCCTGGCCACCGTCCCGGACGACGGCCCGACGGGCCGCTTCTTCTCCGACGAGGGTGAGATCCCCTGGTGACGTTTCGTCTCCGACGAGGTTGACGTCCCCTCCCGACAGGCGCAGGACCCGCCCCTCTCGCGAGGTCGGGCCCGCCCGGCAGGGCGGGCCCGACGCCGGTCGCGAAGGGGGCGACACCGGTCGGGACGGGGCCGCCGCCCGCGAGGAACTGCCCGGCCTGATCCGGACGAGAGGCCTTAGCGGCGATGCTGTTCCGGCTCGTCGCCGGCCGACGCCGGGGCGGTCCGGGCAAGGCCGGCGAGCAGCAGGTCGATCATGCGGCGGGCCTGGTAGTCGGGGAAGTTCTCCACTCCGATGCACAGGTTGCCGATGGCGAGCATGAAGTCGTAGGCCCGTACGTCGGAGCGCGTGTACCCGGCGGCGGCGGACTCCTTCAACAGCCGGTCGAGCACGGGCTGCAGGCGCTCGACGAACTCGTTGTGCAGGCTCTCGAATCCCGCCTGGTCCGAGTGCAGCGCCTCGGCGAGGCCGTGCTTGGTGACCAGGAAGTCGGCGAACTGGTGGACCCACTGCCGAAGGACCTCATACGGCGTGTCCTCGGTCGGCGCCGCGTGGACGGCAGCGGCGAGCGCGTCGACCTGATGCCGGAAGACCGCTACCACCAGGTCCGCCCTGGTGGGGAAGTGGCGGTAGATCGTGCCCATGCCGAGGCCTGATTCGGCGGCGATCTCCCGCACGGGCGCATCGATCCCCATCCGGACGAAAACGGCCGCGGCGGCGTCCAGGAGCTTCTGCTCGTTGCGGCGTACGTCGGCTCGCTTACGTCCTGCCGATGCTGACGGCGTGTCGGCCGTGGACATCGTGCACACCTCCTGCTTGCAAAGCGGAGCGGCGCTCCGTATCGTGATCCGGAGCGGTGCTCCGGATTCTCATTCTGCCAGACGCCGCGCAGCAGGAGCCCGCTGGGCTCGTCCGAGAAAGGCATGCGTCTCGTGAGCGACAACACGTCCGCCGACGGCGGCAACGACTTCACCACCCCGGTCATCTCCGTCCACCCGATCTCGCTGGCCGCCCGGGACCGCGGCCAAGAGCTGCAGGTACGGACCACGGCGCCGACGACAGGCGACAACTTGCCCGTCGTCGTCTTCTCCCATGGCATGGCCCTGACCATGGACGACTACGCGCCGCTGGTCGGCTTCTGGGCCGCCCGCGGGTTCGTCGTCATCCAGCCCACCCATCTCGACGCCCTCGGCCTCGCCGCCGACGACCCGCGCACCCCGCTCATCTGGCGCATCCGCGCCGATGACCTCACCGCCGTGCTCGATCAGCTCGACACGATCGAAGCCGCCGTGCCCGGGTTGGCAGGCCGCGTCGACCACGACCGCATCGCGGTCGCCGGACATTCCTGGGGCGCACAGACAGCCAGCATCCTCGCGGGCGCACGGGTCGTCGGCGCCGACGACACTCCCGGCGAGAGCATGGCCGACCCACGCGTCAGCGCCGCGGTGCTGATGTCCCTGCCCGGTACCGGCTGCGCCGACCTGAGCCCGCTCGCCACCGAGCACTTCCCGTTCATGAGCCCTGATTTCAGCGAGCTGAAGACGCCCAGCCTCCTGGTCGCCGGCGACCGCGACCAGTCCCCGCTGACGGTGCGCGGTCCGGACTGGTTCACCGACGGCTACCGGCTCGGTCCGGGCGCCACCGATCTGCTGACCCTGTTCGGGGCGGAACACGGACTCGGCGGCATACAAAGAGCCAACGACACGCGCACCACCGACGAAAGCCCGGAGCGTGTCGCGCTCGTGCGGCAGGTCACCCTGGCGTATCTGCGCACCGCGCTGGGCCTCGACCATGACGCATGGCCCACCGCCCGCCGGACTCTGGCCGCGGCCGATGCCCCGCTGGGAAGCATCGACTCGAAGTGACCACCACCCTCGTGCCGGCAGGCACGCCCAGTTTCGGCATCATGACCGCCCCGGCACAGGTCGCCTACGACGACGTCCTGCGGGTCTGGCAGGAAGCGGACGGCATCGAACGGATCGAGCACGCCTGGCTGTTCGACCACCTCATGCCGCTCGGCGGCGACCCGAACGGACCGACCTTCGAGGGCTGGACGCTGCTGTCCGCCCTTGCGGCCGGAACCGAACGGCTGCGGCTCGGGGTGATGGTCACGAGCAACAGGTTCCGGCCGCCGGCCGTGCTGGCCAAGATCGCCGCCACCGTCGATGCCGTCTCCAGCGGCCGGCTCGAGTTCGGTATCGGCGCGGGCTCTCGCCCCGACCTGCCGTCGGCCCGGCGTGAGTATGCGGCTCACGGCCTCCCCTTCCACGACGCCGCCCACGCGGTCGGGAGCCTCGCCGAGGCGTGCACGGTCATCCGCAGACTCTGGGCCGAAGCCGCACCGTTCGACTTCCAGGGCGACTACCACCGGTTGACGGGCGCGTTCTGCAGTCCCAAACCCGTCCAGCATCCGCACCCGCCGATCCTGATCGGCGGCCAGGCCACCCCGACGCTGCGTGTGGTCGCCAGGCATGCGGACCGGTGGAACATGCCCGGCGGCAGCATCGACAGGGCCATCGAGCGCAGCGCCACGCTGGACCGGCTGTGCGACGAGATCGGCCGGAACCCGGCCGAGATCACCCGGTCCATCGTCCTGCCCGTCTCGTACGACCGGCCCGAGGACACCCGCCGCACCATCCGCGCGGCGCTCGAAGGCGGGTTCAGCCACATCGTGCTCGGACTGGACGCGCCCTACCCGACCGGCGTCGCACGCTGGGTCGCCGACACCGTCATCGGTCCCCTCTGCGACACGGTCACCGCCCCTGAAACGAGGAATCACAGCTGACCAGGGCACACCCGCCTTCCGACCTCGACGGTGACACCGCCTGACCCGGGCGCCCCACGTGCCGCCCCGGCGGGCGTGCTCACTCGCAGCGGACGTCCGTCCCGGGCCGCCGGCCGGTGGCCAGGAACCGCGACACGGTGTCGTCCCCGCAGGCGTTGCCGTTGGCCAGGTAGGCCTCGTGACCGGTCGAGTCGACGGTGACCATGACGGCGCGGCGGCCCAGCGCGGTACGGAGCTTGCGGGCGCCGCTCAGCGGGGTCGCCACGTCGCGCTCGTTCTGGACGAGCATGATCCGGCCGGTCGGTCCGCGGTCGGTGATCCGCACCGGTGCCTGTTCCGGCCGCCACGGCCAGGCGGCGCAGACCATCGCGTTGCGAGGCATGCCCGCGGTCAGGGGATACGTGCCGCGGCTCTCGTCAACGGCCTGCTGGTAGAAGGCGGTTGAGCGGGGCCAGCTGACGTCGTTGCAGAGGGTGGCGGCGGCCACGCCGGTGAGGTTCTGCAGCGCGCTGTCCGGGGGCGACTGCGGCGCGGGCGGGACCTTGCCCTTGCGGGCGGCCAGGACCAGCTGGGCCAGGCCGGTGTAGTCGTCGGGGTCGTAGAAACTGTTCAGCATGGTCTGGCGCAGGACGTTGCCGTTCAACTCGGCCGGGTTGGCGCCGGGCCAGGGGATCGGGGCGCGGTCCAGCTGGGCGGCGAGGCTGAGGAAGAGGGGGCGCACCTCGGCGGCCGTGCCGGCCAGCCGGTACCGATTGCCGGGCGCCGACGCCCACTTGGCGAACACGGGGAAGTTGTCCTCGACGCCCACCTCGAACGCGGCGAGCCAGGCACGCTCCGCCCTGACCGGATCGGGGTTGCCGCTGCTGTCGAGGACGACGCGGTCCGTGCGCCGCGGGAACAGCTGGGCGTAGACCGCGCCGACGTACGTCCCGTACGACACACCCCACACCGACAGACGGCGCTCGCCCAGTGCGGCCCGGATACGGTCGACGTCACGGGCGTTGTCGACCGTGCTGATGTGGCGTATCAGCGTGCCGCCGTTGCGGGCGCACGCGTTGGCCATGCGCCGAGCGGTGGCCATGTTCCCGGTGACCGATCCGTCGGCGGCGGGCCAGGGCCGCAGCGCCGTCAGGGCGAGATCGCCGTGGTCGACCCCGCAGTCGACCGCCGTGGAGGGCGCGTTGCCACGCGGCGCGAACCCGATCAGGTCGTACTGGTCCCGCACGGCCTGGGGCAGCTTCTGCCCTTTCCCGGACGGGTCGTCGAGGCTGTCGCCGCCCGGTCCGCCGGGGATGAGCAGCAGCGCGCCGCGGCGGGCCGACGGCTTCTCGCTGCGGATACGGGACAGGGCCAGGTCGATCTTCGGGCCGTTCGGGTCGGCGTAGTCCATCGGCACTGCGAGGGTCGCGCACTCCTGCCGGGGATCGTGGCCGGTGCCCTCACACCCGGCCCAGTGCAGCGGACCGCCGGCGCCGGCGGACGACGTGACCGGAGCGAGCAGGCCGAGGACGACGGCGGTGGCGGCGAGGAGTGAGGCGTTGCGGAAGCTCTTCGTCATGGGCTAGAGCTTCGTGGCTCGTCGTCGGCCGTCCCATCCGGTCAGCATCCCTGTTTTCAGGGGGCCTGACCCCCCTGCGCCACAGCGACCCCCGGTCGGCGGTCACTCGAAGCGAAGGCGCAGTGACTCCCGTTCGGCCTCCTCGATCTGTTCGACGGTCAGGCCCGGCAGGTTCAGCTGGGCCAGCGTCACCTCGGCGCTGGTCGGCTGAGCGTCGGCAGGTATCCACCGCTCCGGTTGCCAGGCGTTGGCGCGCATCAGGGACTTCGGGCAGTGCGGATAGACCTGCTCGACACCCACCACGATTGCCGTGACCGGCGGCTTTCCGACGGGAGTGAGCCGGGCGAGCAGCTCCGGCCGTGCCGAGACACAGGCACGGCCGTTGACGCGCAGGGTGGTCGGGCGGCCCGGGATGAGGAAGAGCAGCCCGACGCGTCCGGTGCGCAGCACGTTGTGCATGGTGTCGAGTCGCTTGTTGCCGGTCGCGTCGGGGATCGCCACGGTCCGCTCGTCCAGCACCGAGACGAATCCGGCCGGGCCGCCACGCGGCGTCACGTCCGCCCGGCCCTCGACGTCCGCACTGCCGATGAACACCAGGGAGGAACAAGCGATCAGCGCCCGGGTCTCCTCGGTCAGGTGGTCGATCTCCTTGCGGAGCGAGTTCGGGTTCGGCGGTGCGTAGAGTTCGCGCAACTGGTCAGGTCTGGTGAGGGCGTCCGCCCGTAGGACTTCGAAGAGCGAGCCGCCGGACCCGGTGTCGTTCGTCATGCGATGACCCTAGAAGACGACGGTGACCTGTGCGGCTCGGCGTGCGCACTCGCGAGCGGCGACGGCGGCGACGGCGGACGTTCAGGCTGCGAGGCCGAGCCGGGGGCCGCCCCGGCCGTGCAGCCGTCGGAAGAAGGCCAGCACGCCCGCGGAGCCACCGGCCCAAGTGGCGCTCGGCCGGGCGAGACCGGTGTCCGGGAACACGGGCCGGGACCAGGTGCCGCCACTGCGGCTCAGGATGAGCAGGGCAACGGTCTCGGCCGCGTCCCAGAACTCCTCGGACGCGGACGCCTCCGCGACGTCCACCATCAGCTCGCCCACACCGGCCAGCCCGCAGCACTGCGTGACGAGCGGCATCCGTGGTGCCAGCGCGGCGCAGGCGCGCGCGGCCCGCTGGGCGAGGCGGAGGTACTCGGGTTCGCCGAGGTGATCGGCGGCCCGCACGAGTACGGTCCCGATGCCGGCCAGGCCCCGGCACCACGAGCCGTAGCGGCGTGTCGCCCCCGGTTCGGCGGCCGCCGCGATGATGTCGGGTGTCACGGCGGCCAAGCGCGCGGCGGCCCGCCCGGAGCGGCTGACCGCGTCCGGGTCCCCGGTCGTGCCGCCGTATTCGAGCAGGAAGCACGCGATGCCCGCCTCGCCGTGCGCGAGGCCCTCGCGGAGCGCGGCGCTCCCGGCCGTTTCCGACCCGGTCGGGCTCAGCCGGGCGCTGCCCGACGCCAGCATCCGGTCGCATTCGGCAGCGACGGCGAGGTGCCGGTCGGCGGCGAGCCGGCGACCGGACCGGAGCGCGTGCCGGGCGAGCAGCAGCCGGCCCAGGCCGATTCCGGCGGCGCCCGCGATCAGGTCCGCCTCCGGCGGTCCGCCGTCCGGTGCGCGGTCCGGCAGCAGGGGACACCCGGACCGCGCGTCCGCCCCCGACGCGGTCTCCGACCCGGCCTGGGCGAGGAAGAGTTCGACACCGGTGCGTCCCGTGTAGAAGCCGGGCGGGAGGTTCCTGGACTGTCGCGCCGTCCACCGCGCCAATTCGGTGACCGCCGACCGCACGTGGGGCCGGTGCGCATGATGGAGGAGCTCCAACCCGAGGCCCGAACTGCCGCCGTAGGCGTCGATCGAGGTGGGGACGTTCAGCTGTGCGGCCCGTACCGGGTCCACGATGGCGTGCGCTTCACCGACGCAGAACGCGGTCGTGTGCTCGATGAGCTCGTCCAGCAGGTCGCTGTCGAGCCGGGGGCGCGCGGGCCGGCGCGCGGCTCCGGGCGTGCCGGTGCGCAGGCGGTCGGCGGCGCCGGTCCGTACGGCGGGGTCGAAGCTCAGCAGGTCGGTGATCGACGAGCGGATCTCCCGGTGGGCGCGCCCGGGCAACGCCCAGGCCAGGCAGGCCAGGGTCCTGTCCCGGTTGACCTCGTGGTCGCGGTCGACGATCACCGGATCCATGCCGGTGGCGGCGAAGAAGAGGGTCGCGCCGAGGGCGTAGTGGTCGTCGGCGGGAGCGGCCGGTCCGGTCGTACGCAGAACCGGCTCGCTGTACCCGGGAGTCGCCCCTCCCGGGCCGGCGCCGTCCGACTCGCTGATCCCGAAGTCGATCACGTGGCAGTGGCCCGAGTCGTCGAGCACGACGTTGTCGGGCTTGAGGTCGCGCACGACCACGTTCCGGCCGTGGATCGCGTCCAGGACGCGCAGGAGCCGGGTGGCGAGCACGGACAGGGCGCGCGCCGGCCGGGTGCCGTCGACCCGGTAGGGGCCGTTTTGCAGGACCTCCCTGCGCAGGTCCCGGTTGCCGCAACTGCTCATCACCAGGTACTCGTCCGCCTGGTGCGCGAAGTAGTCCAGTACGCGGGGCACGCCGGTCACACCGTCGAGCGCGGTGAGGACCCTGCGCTCGTTGCGCAGCCGGTGGCGGGCGTCCGTGCCGGATTCGTCCTCGCCCACGAAGGCCCTGGCCTGTTTGACCACCACCGGCCGCCCGAGAGCACGGTCCACCGCGCGGTAGACGTTGCCCTGGGCCGCACGTGCGATGCCCGCGGTCACCTTGTAGCGTCCGCCGCCGAAGCCGGGCGCGGACGGCTCGTCACCGTGTTCGCAACCACGCGCGAAGGGATCTTCGGCCCACGGCGGGCACCGGTAGCGGCCGACGGCCAGACCGTCGAAGATCTGCCCGTCCGGCCCGGTCATGACGGATTCGAGCCGCCCGGCGCGGCCGGTCCGGTAGTCGCCGGTGAACGGGCCGTAGCGGTAGTAGACCGGCGCCCTCGGGTCGACCCGCCGGTCGCTGACGACCTGCGGGCCCTCCCGGTCACGGAGTACGGCGGCGAGTTCCCGGGCGATCTCGACCACCGCGCCTGCCGGGGGATAGACGGTGATCGCCTTCCCGACGGCTCCGGCGCTCACCACCCCGGAGTTGAGCCGGCGCAGCGTCTCCGGGTCGCGGGCGAACTTCGCGTGGCAGACATGTCGGGACAGCACCGGGAGCACGAGCCGGGTCACCGCGTCGAGATTGCCCGGGCGCGCCGAGACGTGCAGTTTCCAGCCGTGTTCCATCGCCGGCATCCGCGGATCGTTCAGGTACGACCACGTCTCGTCGGACCAACCGCTGCGGCCGGCGATGGAGACGGCCACCGCTACGAGTTCAGGTCACACGAGAAGCGGGTGGTGGCGGTCACCCAGGGGTCGGAGAGGCACGCGGTGTGCTCGCGGTCACCGCGGTCGTCGTCCTCGAACACGATCGCCTCGTCGTCGATCTCCAGCGGACCCGCGTCGCGGAATCCGTCGGCTTCCAGCAGTTCCGGCACGGCTACGGGCATGTGAAGCCTCCATGGTCTGTCGTGCACTGAGGAGCAGGAAATGGCCGACGCGGGCCGGTGGACCCGCTGTGCCAAGGACTTGCCGCACAAACGTAGGCAACGGCGCACTTGCTGACAAGAGGTCAGATCGCAGTGTTCTCGCGAGTTTCGCGGAGGCACGACGGCACCACCATCACCAACGGCGCCGGGAACGTGGGGCGCTGCCCCGCCCGGACGGCCGCCTCCGGACCGGCGTGTGAGGTCAGCTGCCCGGGTCGGCGCGGAAGGCCAGCAGGGCGGTGTCGTCGCGGGCGTCGGAGAGCTGCTGAAGGGTGCGCAGCAGCTCGGGAAGGGGCTCGCCGCGGTGGTGGGCGGCGGCTCGCAGGAGACGCCGCTGACCCGCGTCGAGGGAGGAGGCGGGCGTTTCGATGAGGCCGTCGGTGTAGTACAGGACGGTGTCTCCGGGGGCGAGGGTCCGGGTGTGGGTGGTGCGGCGGGTTCTGGGGTCGACGCACAGCGGGGGGTCCTCACCGGAGCCGGTGAGGAAGTGCGGCGTCCCCCGGGCGGGGACGAGCAGGGGCGGTGGGTGCCCGGCGTTGGACCACGCCATCCGCCAGGTGCCGTCGGGACTTCGTCGCAGATGGGTGTGGACGGCTGTGGCGAAGGAGGCGATGGCCAGCCCGTCGGCGGCGTCGTCGAGCATGGCCAGGACGGTTCCGGGCGTGCACTCGGGCCCCATGTTCCAGGCGAGGCCGCGGCACATGCTGCGCAGCTGGCCCATGGCGGTCGCCGCGGTGAGGTCGTGGCCGGCGACGTCTCCGATGTCGAGGGCCAGGGTGCCGTCGGAGTGGACGATGGCGTCGTACCAGTCGCCGCCGATCTCGGTGGCCGAGCTGGCCGGCTCGTAACAGGCGGCCATGGACGCGCCGGGCACGGTCGGCGGCTCGATGAGATGGGCGCGCTGGAGGCGCAGGGCGATACGACGGGCGCGCTGCAGGTCGAGGACCCGGTGGATGGGCCGTTGCGCGAGGTGGAGGACTTTCCGCAGCAGTTCGACGTCTTCGGGGCCGGGCACCGGGGTGTCGCCGTTGGTGCTGGTGGCGGCGTAGCCGAGGACGGTCCCGTCGACGACCAGCGGGACGAGTGTCAGGCTGGTGGCGCCCGCGGCGACCAGCCAGCGCTCGGTGACGGCCGGGACCAGGCCGGCGGGGCACCGCCCGGCGGGCGGGAGCCGGAAAGTCCGCGGGACCCGGTTCTCCAGCATCTCCCGCACGGTGCTCGTGACGGCGACGCTCTGCCCCCGCAGAGCGGGAGCGGCCGGCAGCCCCGGGCGGATCGCGGAGGCGACCCGTCGGGCCGTGACGGTCGCGTTCTCCGGAAGCGGCCATTCCTCGTGGGACAACAGCAGAATCACGCAGGAGTCGGCGAGTTCGGGCACGACCGTCCGCACGACCGCCGAGAAAACCTCTTCGAGACTGCCTGCGGCGACCTCCGCCACTCGCGCGAGGACGTGTTCACGCAGCGTGGCACGCCACGTCTCCTCGACATCGTCCGTCGCGGCGACCCACTCCTCGGCGCGGCCGTGACGCAGGATGGGAACGCAGCGGGTCGACATGTGGCGGTAGGAGCCGTCGGCGGTCCGCACCCGGAACGTGGCCTCCATGACCCCCGGAGGCTCTCGGTCGGCGGCGGCATGCCAGGCACGGCCGAGTCCCTCGCGGTCCCGCGGATGGATGTAGGCGTACCAGTCCTCGTCCATCCAGCCGCTCCAGGGCGAACCGGTCAGCTCCTGCCAGCCGGGGACGACCTCCTCCGCGGAGCCGTCCGCACGCACGACCCACACCATCTGCGACACGGCCGACACCAGCGCCTCGTAGCGCTGGAGCGCCATGGTCTCGGCCGTGGTGTCCATCGCGACGACCATGGCGCCGGGCCCGTCCGGCAGGGTGACGGGCGTGCAGGAGTAGACGAAGTACCTGGCCTGTTCCGCGGCGCCGGGGTCCGGTTCCCGCGACTCCAGGATCTGACGCGGCCGGCCGGTGGCCACGACATCGTCCAGTACGGTCATGAACTCCGCGGCATCCGGTTCGCCGAACGCCTCCCTTGCGGGCAGCCCCAGCGGCCGGGCACCGAGCATCCTGCAGCAGGCCGCGTTCTGGTAGACCAGTCGGTGCTCGGCGCCGGCGAACAGCGCGACCGCCGCCACCGTCTCGTCGAACAGCTTCGGATCAAGAGAGCTAGCCGGACTCATGACCGGCCTGTTCCCACCCGCACCCGCCGACCGTCCGGTCGACGAGATCTCCGCCAGGCCAGCGTCGTCACCGCGTAACCCTCTCCCATGGTCGGCGTCGAGGCTTCCTCATCTTCCCGGTACGACTGCCGCACCGGCCGCGCCACGCCGAGGAGTGCACGCCGCTTCGCCCGCCGACGGCCGCTGAGCCGCGCGTGTACGTTCATGCCGTGGCGGTTAAGTACGCCTGCACGGCGCCGCGTTGGCCGTGGGGACAGCGGCGTCGGTCGAAGCCGGGAACCGCGCCGTCGGAATGCCCGCCGGACGGCCGGGGTTGGACAGGCGGGACGGACCCGCCGCACCCCTGGAGCAGACCATGACCCGTTCGTTCCTCTTCCTGCTCGGCAGCGCCCGCACGGGCGGCAACACCGAGCTGCTCGCCCGGGCGGCAGCGGACCAGCTCCCGGCAGACGTGGAACAGCGCTGGCTGGACCTCACCGGGCTCCACCTGCCCGACTTCCGCGACGAGCGCCACGACACGGACGCCGGGCCGGTGGAGGAGGCCGGCGAGACGCTGCTGCGCGAGGCGACGGCCGCCGCCACCGACATAGTGATCGCCTCCCCGCTGTACTGGTACTCCGTCTCCGCCGCCACGAAGCGCTACCTGGACTACTGGAGCAAGTGGCTGCGCACCCCCGACCCCGGCTTCCGGGAGAAGATGGCCGGCCGGACCCTGTGGGGCGTCACCGCCATGGCACACCGTGAGGAGGAGCTGGCCGAGCCGCTGGTCCTCACTCTGCACCACACCGCGGCCTACATGGGCATGCGCTTCGGCGGCGTCCTGCTCGGCAACGGCACGCACCCCGGCCAGGTCCTCACCGACGAGGCCGCCCTCCTGCGCGCCAAGACCTTCTTCACCCAGGACGCGCCCCTGGCCCGCTTCCCGCACGTGTCCTGACCCACCGCAGGCCGGCGCGCCCACGCCGGCCTGCCACGCCCGCCGCCGGGGCTGGGCCGTCCGGGTCGAGTCCGGCTACCTTCCGCCGGACCTCCTGCGAGCCGCCGAACCCTTCTGAGCGAGTCGGGCCGCAGCGACACGCCTGCGGCCCACAGGCAGAGCCGTCCCCCGGGCGTACTTCTATGGCAAAAGGGGCCGCGTCGCATAGGGTGCTGTTGCGTCTCCGAGGGCAGCCCTTGGAATCGATCACCTAGGTTGAGCGCAGGTCATGGGATTCCTCGAGCGCGTCGACGGCTTCCAGAGACGCCACCACTGGGTGGGTCTGCCGCTCGGCGTCCTGTACAAGTTCTACGACGACCAGGGCCTGTACCTCGCGGCCCTGCTCACCTACTACGGCTTCCTCTCGCTCTTCCCGCTGTTCCTCATCCTCGTCGCCGTCCTGAGCACCTTCCTCAGCGACGATCCCTCCCTGCGCCAGCAGGTCATGGACTCGGCGCTGCGCAAGTTCCCGGTCATCGGCGACCAGCTCGGCCACAACATCCACTCCTTCCGCGGCAACGGGGCCGCGCTCGCCGCGGGTATCGCGGGCAGCGTCTACGGTTCCCTCGGCGTCGCCCAGGCCGCGCAGTACGCCCTCAACAAGGTCTGGGCGGTTCCCCGGCACGCCCGCCCGGACCCGCTCCGTTCGAGGCTGAAGGGGATGGTTTTCCTGCTGGTCCTCGCGGTCGGGCTGTGCGCGTCCACGCTGCTGTCGGTGGCGGCGTCCCAGACCTACCTGTTCGGCGTGCGGCTGCGGGGCGGCAGCTGGTTCGCCGTCACCGCCGGGTCCGTGTGCCTGAACACGCTCCTGCTGCTCGTGAGTTACCGATTGCTGACACACCGGGCACTGCCGCTGCGCCGGCTCGCCGGAGTGGCGCTGGGCGGCGCCTGCGCGTGGCAGGCACTGCAGTGGGTGGGCTCCTACTACGTCAGCCACGTGCTGCACGGGGCCACCGCCACCTACGGCATGTTCGGCATCGTCCTGGGCCTGCTCGCCTGGCTGTACGTCGGGGCCCTGATCTTCATCATGGCGGCCGAAGCGGGGGCCGTGTGGGTGATGCGCCTGTGGCCCCGCAGCCTGCTGACGCCGTTCACGGACCGGGTGCAGCTGAGCGCGGCGGACCGCCGCGCCTACCGGTCGTACGCCGCCACCGAGGCGTTCAAGGGGTTCCAGAAGGTCAGCGTGCGCTTCGATCCGCCGCCCGACGAGCCCCGGCACGGGAAACCGCCGGACGACGCGTCCTGAGGCGCGTCCCGCACTGGTCACCTGGGGGCCGGCCTCCGTTCACCCGCAACGATCACCATGCGCCTTATGAAACGGGTCGCCCCAACCATCGCCCTCGGACTGTCCGCGCTGCTCGCCGCCTCGGTACCCGCCCACGCCACCGGCTCGCGGCCCCTCGACAGCTACGGGACCAAGGCGTCGTACGAGCCGCGGCAGAGCGTCCCCGGCTACCAGCGAGCTCCCAGGGGCTACGTCCCCGTCTTCACCGAGACCGTCTCCCGGCACGGCTCGCGCGCCGCGACCAGCAGCAAGGACGGCGACCTCGTCCTCGGGCTGTGGGACCAGGCCGCCAGTGAAGGCCAGCTCACCTCCGCCGGCGAGCGGTTCGGGCCCGACGTGCGCACGCTCCTCGCCGCCATGGACAAGATCGGCTACGGAAACCTGAGCGGGCGCGGCCGGCAGGAGCTGCGCGGTGCCGCCGCACGCATGGAGCAGCGGCTTCCGGACCTGTTCCGGCGGATCGCCGAGGACTCCGAGCCCATCGACGTCGTCAACTCCGGCGAGGCACGCGCCGTCGCCAGCGGCAACGTGTTCACCGGCGCCCTCGCCGACGACGACCCCGCCCTCAAGCCGCTCATCCGGCCCGCCCGGTCCGACCGGGACCTGCTCTATTTCCACAAGTCGGCTGGCGGCGCCGCCTACCGCGACTACATCGACCACGACCAGCGGCTGGCCGCCACCCTCAAGAGCATCACCGACCAGCCCGCCACCCGGCAGGCCGCCCGCAGGGTCCTGGAGAGGATCTTCAGCCCCGCGTTCGTCCAGCGCATCGCCGACGGCGAGTTCTCGTCCTCGGACGTCGACGCCGCCCAGGCCGTCTACAACCTCTACGCGATCGCCCCGGCGATGAGCGCCGAGATGCCGGACGGCCGCGCCCTGCCCATGGGGCGCTACATCGCACCGCGCGACGCCGCATGGTTCGGCTACCTGAGCGACGCCGAGGACTTCTACGAGAAGGGCCCCGGCTTCGCGGACAGCGACATCACCTACAAGATGGCGGACGTCCTGCTCGACGACTTCTTCAAGCAGGTCGAGGCCAAGCGCGACGGCACGAGCACACTGGGCGCGGAGCTGCGCTTCACGCACGCCGAGGAGATCATCCCGCTGGCCGCGCTGATGGGCCTGCCGGGCAGCACCGAAGCGGCGACGCCCGACCGGCCGTACACCTACGCCGACAACACCTGGCGCGGGGCGTCCGTCGCCCCGATGGCGGCGAACATCCAGTGGGACGTCTTCCGCAAGGGCGACACCTACCTGGTGCGCATGCTCTACAACGAGAAGGAGACCGCCTTCAAGCAGGGCTGCCACCCGGTGTCCAAGGGCAGCGCGTTCTACGACCTGAACGAACTGGAACGCTGCTTCGGCCGCACGAGCTGAGCTCCACCGAAACGCGTTCGCCGGGGCGGTGGGCCCACTGCCGAGCCGCCCCGGGCCACGGCGTCACGCACGCCGCCGGCACGCGGACATCGCCGCCCTAGGCACCGCGTACGACGACCGCGTACTCGCCGATGCCCAGGAGATGGTTCCCGGAGATCTCACCGAGAGCCGTGTACAGCGTCTGGAGGTGCCCGGTGGTCGTGTCGAACGCGACGTCCTTGACGGTGCCGTGCGCGGTGCCGTGCTCCGTGAGGACCCGCTTTCCGAGGATCTCGTGATGGGTGGGGAAATCGTCCCGGCCGGAACCGGTCGAGGCGGGGGACCGTACGACGACGGCGCTTCGTCCCATCCCCTCGATCAGATCCCAGGCGATCCCCGTCGCGTGTTTCGGGGCGCCGGACAGGCGCACGCAGACGACGCTCCTGGTGTGCGGGTCGATGGTCAGTCCGCTCACGCGGCCCAGTTCCTCGGCTTCATCGGCCGTGATCACGGGAAGCCCGTGGGCCTGACTCACCAGCATCATGCCTGGGTCTCCTCGGGTGTCGTGGGCCTGAGGTGGGACGGCCGCGCGGTGTAGCGGCGGAAGGCCTCGACCTGGGCGCCGAAGCTGGGCAGGTCGTCGGCGACGAAGTGGCGGGCGTGCGCGGGGACGACCATGGCGCGTCCCGAGACGGCGAGCGCCTCCCCGCGCGGGATGAACGCCCTGCGCTCTGCGTGGCCGGTGTCGGTGTCCTCCTTCACGGCGATCTCGAAGCCGATCAGACGTCCGCTGCCGCCGGCCTCGATCACGACGTCCAGGACCGTGCCCGCCTCGGTCCCCTGGTCGGTGAGGACCGGCGCGCCGATGACCTGCCCGTGCCCGGCTTCATGGGTCGCCAGGACCGCCTTCCGCTCCACCAGGACCGCCGCGCTGGGCACCATCACGGCGGAGGGGCCGATGGCGTGCACTCCGGAGAACGGCAGGCTCACCTTGAGCGGACCGGCGAGCAGGCCGCGCCCGCTCAAGGTGAAGCCAATGATCCGGCCCGCCTTGAAGTCGAAAACGGTGTCCTTGACCTGGGCGACCGCCTCGCCGCTCAGGGTCACGACCACCCGCTTGGTCAGTTCCGAGGCGAGCAGGGGGGTGATCACCGCGATCCCTCCCCGCCCGGCCGGCGGCCCGAACGCACCGCGATCACCGTTCCGCTACGGCGTTTGGCCTGGATGACCACTGCCGCCGCGGCGAGTAACACCGCCACCGCGATGAAGAAGACAATCCAGCCAGACCATTCCATCGCCGACCTCCTCGTGCCGTCTTCGCCAGGGGCCGCCGCCCCGTGCGGCGCGTCCCTGCGCTTCCTGCTTCCCGCGCGGGGGAGTCGCACGCCTTCCCCCGAAGCACTCTTCCGCCCCGGCAGCGCGCGGAAATGACGGGTTCTTGGGAGGTCAGGGCGCATGGAGGCCGGTTGTCGGGCAATGCGCGAGGGGTGACACGCATTGTGATCGTCCTCCTGACCACGATCGCCGCGCTCGTGAGCGCCGCGGCAGCCGTCGAAAGCTCGCCCTGCTGGTGGTTCGCGGCCCTTCCGCTGTTGTCCCTGGGTGTGCTGGGCGGCTGGGACCTCATCCAGCGGGAGCACTCGGTGCTGCGCAACTATCCCGTCCTCGGCCATGCCCGCTTCCTCATGGAACGCATACGCCCGGAACTGCAGCAGTACTTCATCGAGCGCAACTATGACGGGCGCCCCTTCG
Organism: Streptomyces sp. NEAU-sy36; assembly: GCF_013423905.1. Lineage (NCBI taxonomy): Bacteria > Bacillati > Actinomycetota > Actinomycetes > Kitasatosporales > Streptomycetaceae > Streptomyces > Streptomyces sp. NEAU-sy36. The sequence continues at coordinate 4,358,823 of NZ_CP058977.1, read as the reverse complement.
ACCGGGACGTGCGAAGCATGGTCTACGAGCGGGCCAAGGGCACGGACGCGGAGGAGCCGTTCGGCACCGAACGGGACGTGTACCAGCCCGGCCACGAGTTCCTGGTTCCCTCGATGGCTCCCTGCCCGGTGCCAAAGCACCCGCCGCGCGTACGCGTCGGCGGCCCGGACTGCGCCCGCCCCTACGACATGGCACTGCTGAACGTGTCCGCGATGAGCTTCGGCTCGCTGTCCGCCAACGCGGTCCTCGCGCTCAACGGAGGCGCGGCGGCCGGAGGATTCGCCCAGGACACCGGTGAGGGCGGCCTGTCCGAGTACCACCTGCGCCCGGGTGGCGACCTCGTGTGGGAGATCGGCACCGGGTACTTCGGCTGCCGCACCGAGGACGGTGATTTCGACGCGGCCGAGTTCGCCGACAAAGCCGCACACGACCATGTCAAGTGCGTGTCCCTGAAGTTGTCGCAGGGCGCCAAGCCCGGCATCGGCGGAGTACTGCCGGGAGCCAAGGTGAACGCCGAGATCGCGCGGGTCCGTGACGTTCCCGAAGGCCGGACGGTCGTCTCCCCGCCGTATCACCGTGTGTTCTCCACTCCACGCGAACTCGTGCGGTTCATCGCCCGCATGCGCGAGTTGTCCGGTGGCAAGCCCGCCGGGTTCAAGCTCTGTGTGGGCTCGCGCCGGCAGTTCCTGGCCGTGTGCAAGGCGATGGTGGAGGAGGGGACCGCCCCGGATTTCATCGTGGTGGACGGCTCCGAGGGAGGCACGGGCGCGGCACCGCTGGAGTTCGCCGACCACGTGGGCACCCCCCTCACCGAGGGGTTGCTCACCGTGCACAACGCCCTCGTGGGCGCGGGACTCCGCGACCGGGTCAAGGTCGGGGCCAGCGGCAAGATCGCCACCGGTACCGACCTCGTCAAGCGCATGGTGCAGGGCGCCGACTACGGCAACGCCGCGCGCGCGATGATGTTCGCCGTCGGCTGCATCCAGGCGCAGCGGTGCCATACGAACACCTGCCCCACCGGCGTCACCACCCAGGACCCCCGCCGGGCCCGCGCCCTCGACGTCCAGGACAAGACGGCACGCGTGCGGCGATTCCAGGAGGCGACCGTGGCCGGCGCGCTCCAGATCATGGCCTCCATGGGCGTCACGGACCCGGCGGACCTGCGTCCGCACATGCTCCGTCGACGCGTCGACCCCGTCACCGAACGCTCCTACGAAGAACTGTACGAGTGGCTCGCGCCGGGGCAGTTGCTCGCCGAGCCACCGGCCTCCTGGGCGGCCGACTGGGCGGCCGCCGACCCCGACCGTTTCACCGTCTGACCCGGAGGATTCACATGCCCCGTACCGTTGCCCGCGTCATCGTGGACGCACTGAGCGAACTCGGCGTGCGCCAGGTGTTCGGCGTCGTGGGGGACGCACTCAACCCCCTGACCGACGCCATCCGAAGCACGGAGGACCTGGAATGGGTCGGTTGCCGGCACGAGGAGGCGGCGGCCTTCGCCGCGAGCGCCCAGTCCCAGCTCACCGGCACCCTCGGCGTGTGCATGGGCACCGTCGGACCCGGCTCCGTCCACCTCCTCAACGGACTGTACGACGCGGCCAAGAGCCACGCCCCGGTGCTGGCCATCGCCGGCCAGGTACCGCTCGCCGAACTCGGCAGCGACTACTTCCAAGAGGTCGACAACGACGCCCTCTTCAGCGACGTGGCCGTCTTCCGCGCCACCATCACCTCGCCCGACCAACTGCCGCAGATGCTGGAGACGGCGGTGCGCAACGCGCTCGGCCGCAGGGGCGTCGCCGTCCTCACCGTGCCGGGCGACCTCGGAGAGCGGGAGGTGACCGGCGACCGGCCGCCCCGGTTCTCCCTCACCCCTGCGGTGAGCCGGCCGGACCCGTCGGCCGGCCGGCGCGCCGCGGAACTCCTCGACCGCTCGGAGCGTGTCACCATGCTCGTCGGCGAAGGAGCGCGCGCCGCCCGCGAGGACGTCCTCGCCCTCGCCGACCGTCTGGCCGCGCCGATGGTGCTCACCCTGAAAGCGAAGGCGGGCTTCGAAGGCGACCACAACCCCTACCAGGTCGGCCAGACCGGTCTGATCGGCAACCCGGCCGCGGCGGCGACCCTCCAGGACGCGGACACCCTTCTGCTGCTGGGCACCGACTTCCCCTACCGGGACTGGTATCCCGAGGGCAGGACAGTGATCCAGGTCGACACCGAGGCCACTCACATCGGGCGCCGGGTGCCGGTCGACGTCGGGCTCGTGGGGGACACCGGCGCCACCGTACGCGACCTCCTGGACCACCTCGCCACCGCGCCCGGGGACGCACGTGACCGTTCGCACCTGGACAAGGCGCGTGAACGCTTCGACCGGTGGCGTGCCGGCCAGGCCCGGCTCGCCGACCCCCGGCACGACAAGGGCCTCGTCGGACGGCTCCGCTCCGCGCTGGACAACCGCGCCCACGACATCAGGCCCGAGGTGCTGGCCGCCGCGGTGGACCGCGCCGCCGCCGACGACGCCGTCTTCACGTCCGACACGGGCATGGCCACGGTGTGGCTCTCCCGTTTCGTGGAGATGCGCGGTGAGCGACGCCTCATCGGCTCGTACAACCTCGGTTCGATGGCCAATGCCATGCCACAGGCGCTGGGCGCCCAGTGCCTGGACCGCGAGCGCCAGGTCGTGGCCTTCTGCGGAGACGGCGGACTGAGCATGCTCCTCGGCGACCTCATGACACTCAAGACCCACCGCCTGCCCGTCAAGCTCGTCGTCTTCGACAACCGTCGGCTGGGGATGGTGAAACTCGAACAGGAACAGGCCGGGCTGCCCGAGTTCGGCACCGTGCTCGACAATCCCGACTTCGCCGCCGTGGCCGAGGCCATGGGCATCACCGGCATCCGCGTGACCGACCCGTCGGATGTCGAGAGCGCGGTGCGGCGGGCCTTCCGCAGCCCGGGTCCGGTCCTGCTGGACGTCCTCACCAACCCCGACGAGGTGGCCGTTCCGGCCCAGCCGACCGTCGAGCAGGGCTGGGGCTTCGCGGTGGCCAAGATGAAGGAGGCCGTACGGAGCCACGGGGACACGGACGAGCACTGACCGCTTCGCGCGGCCGAGCGTTTCCCGCGCACCCGAGCTGAGGGGACCCCGCGCCGATACCCGCGCGTGTGCCTCGCGGAGGGCCGGAGCGTAGCGGAGGTGACGGGCCCTCAGCGGGTACGACGCACGACGCGGTTCCGGCGGACGAGTGGCGTCCTGGTCGGATATGGCGGGGGCCGCCGACCAGGCGTCGGCCGCCTCCGGGCCGCCGAGCCGGGACCGACTGCCGTCCGGGTCCGCAGCGCCGGGCGAGGCGGAGCGGCCGAAGCCGCGGTTCACCGTTGTCCGGGCCGCCGGGGCACCTCCCGCAGCGCGGCGCGAGTAGGCCGGGTGCCCGCCGGACGGGTGGCCGCGGCTGCCCATGTGGCGGCGCGGGAGCGCGAAACCGGCCGGGCCGGGGGATGCGTGAGGGCATGAGCACTCACCATGACGGCCCGGACGGTGCGCACCGGCGCCCGCCGAATGTCTCGGACACCCTCGTCCAGGCCCTTGGGGCGCTGTCGAAGGCGCTGGAGACGACCGAACGTGCCCGCGGCCACCTCTACGCCTTCCACCAGCTCACCGGAGGCGCCGACTTCGCACTGGACCGTGCGGTGGCGCTGCTGCGGGAGGCCGGCCAGCACGGGTGGGCGGACCGGGTGCAGCGGGAGATCCTGGGCCGCAATGTGATTCCCGGCCACTGGACGTTCCAGATCCTCGAGGCCTACAACTCCACGTATTACGGGCCGTTCAAGGACATCGAGGCCCAGGCACGCCGGGAGCTGGTCGCGGGCAGGGACCACTTGTACGAGGCCGAGCTGAAGGAGCGGCGCCGCACGCGCGGACACCCCGACCACACCACCCGGCCGGACGCCGTCCGCTCGCTCGACGAGTAGGGACACGCTCGGCGGTTCGAGCGGGCGCCGCCGCAGGGAGGCGGTCGAGGAACGCCACGCCCGGTTCGGCGGGCACGCCACGGCGTACCGGGTGGGGGAGGAGCTCACCACGCTGGGCGGCGCACGTTGGTCCCGGGCGCCGCCGTGGCAGGCGCCGGGCGCGCTCCGCACCCGTCAGTCCGACGTCGCGGTGAACCGGCGCAGGAGCGACAGGGGGTATCCCGCGGCGAGCAAGGGGCCGCGGACGTCGCGGTCGAGGTCGGGCAGATAGCCGAACAGGACGTCGGCAGGCCCGGTGATCTCGACGTCACCGCACGCCGCGGGCAGCAGGAGCGTCTCCGCGCGGCCGAGTTCTTCACTCCACGTGCCGGTCCGCACCCGCACCGGGGCGCCGACGTTCGACAGGATGTGCGCGCTGCCGAAGGCGTGGCGCAGGGGTTCCGTGGTCCCGGCGCGCCAGCGTTCCAGGGCGAAGTAGGGGCCCGCGCAGAGGAAGACCCGCTCCACTCCGTCCCCGACGGCGATGCCCAGCCCGGGCGTGAAGTCGGGCCGGCTCTCCAGGACGGCCTGCCGCATCAACATGTCGAGGTTGGCCCGGTGTTCCCGATCGCCCACCGGCGAGCCGTCCGCCATGTTCCAGCGCATCGCGTGCTGCTGGATGTCGGACGTCTGCTCGATCTCGTAGACGAGGGTGTCCGGTCCGAAGCTGTGCAGGGTGCCGCCGGGCACGTAGAGGGTTTCGCCCGCGCGCACCGGCAGACGGCGCAGTACGGCGTCGAAGTCCTGCGCCTCCAGCGCGGCACGCAGTCGGCCGGGCGTGATCCCCTCCTTGACGCCGCACAGGGCGGTCGCGCCGGGCGCGGCCTCCAGGATGTGCCAGGCCTCGGTCTTTCCGTTGGGCTGCCCCTCCAGGCGCCGGGCCGCCTCGTCGTCGGCGTGCAGATGTACCGGCAGGGTGCCGGTGGCGTCGATGAACTTGGTCAGCACGGGGAAGCGCGCACCGGAGAAGCCGGCGCCCATGAGCGCTTCGGGCTGTTCCGACAGCACCTGGTGCAGAGTCCGGCCGGCCAGCGGGCCATTGGTCACCACACTGCGGTTGCCCTCGACGTCACTGCACTCCCAGGTCTCCGCGACGCTCCAGTCGGGCAGGCCCCTCTTGCCCAGGCGGCGGGCGATGGCGTGGCCGCCGAAAACCAGGGGCTTCGCCGTGACGGTCAGCCGCAACGGGTACAGGGCCGTGTCCCCGGGGCTCACAGGATCGGCTGCCCGCCGGTGACGGCGACCCTGGCGCCGGACACGTAGGCGGCCTCGTCGGACGCGAGCATGACGTACACCGGCGCCAGCTCGGCCGGTTGGCCGGGCCGTCCCAGCGGCACCTCCGAGCCGAAACTCTCGACCTGCTCGGGCGGCATGGTCGCGGGGATGAGCGGAGTCCAGATCGGCCCCGGGGCGACGCTGTTGGCGCGGATGCCCTTCGACGCCAGCATCTGGGCCAGCGAACCGACCATGTTGGCGATGCCCGCCTTGGTGGCGTTGTACGGCAGCAACTGCGGCGGCGGGCTGTCGGAGTTGACCGAGGTGCTCCCGATGATCGACGATCCGGGCCGCATGTGGGGGACCGCGGCCTTGGCCAGGTGGAAGAACGCGCTGAGGTTGATGGCGAGCGTGCGGTCCCACTCCTCGTCGGGAATGTCCGTGAGGGAGTCGTGGGTCATCTGGAACGCGGCGTTGCTGACCAGTACATCGACCCGGCCGAACTCCTCGACGGCCTTGTCGACGACGGAGCGGCAGTGCGCCGGGTCGGCCAGGTCCCCGGGCACCAGCACGCACGTGCGGCCCGCGTCCCGCACCCACCGCGCGGTCTCCTCCGCGTCCTCGTGCTCGTCCAGGTAGGAGACCAGGACGTCCGCGCCCTCACGGGCGTAGGCGATCGCCACCGCACGTCCGATTCCGCTGTCCCCGCCCGTGATCACCGCGGCCTTGCCGGCCAGCCGTCCCGAGCCACGGTAGCTGTGTTCACCGTGGTCCGGCCGGGGCGTCATCTCGCCCGTCGTACCGGGCGGGACCTGCTGCTGACGAGGCTGGGACATAGGGGCTCCAGAGAGGGCTCGGGCGGGGGCGGGGCCGGCACCGGTGTCAAGCGGACCAGCACCCCGGTCAAAACGGTCGAGGCGCCGAGTACCCCACTGATCCCGGCACGCACATGAGGCACGCGCTCGCGCTGCGTGCTGGACCCGCTGCCCGCCGCCGGGCGACTTCGCCGGCCGTCTTCTCCGGGACACGCCGGACCCGGCCGGCGGGGCGGCACGAGCGGCGTCACCCGGCGGGAGCGTGCGGAAACCGGGGCGCCCGCACGAGGTACGGGCGCCCCGGAGTGCTCAGCCGCCCCAGATCGACCATGACGTGGCTCCGTGGACGGAGGCCAGGACGGCGAACAGGACCAGGTCGGCGATGCCGAGCCCCAGTCCGAGCAGTGCTCGCGAGCGGCGCGGGGTGTCCCGGCGCAGGGCGATGACGGCCAGCACGATGGCGATGGGGCCGAGGACCAGGTTGAGGACGAGCAGTCCCAGGAGCCCGAGGACGAAGGAGGCCACCGCCATGCCTTCGGTGTCCCGTCGGCCCGTGCGAACGGAGGGTGGTGCGGTCAGCCGCATGGTCAGGCCCTCCCCGTCCGGCCGCGCCGACGCCGCTCGCGCCCGGCGAACACGACGAGCCAGACGGCGATCACGGCGGCGGCCACCAGGGTCACGGGCCAGGGAAGGTACGCGGCCGAGCCCAGGACGATACCCAGCAGAAGCAGGGCGACGACCAGGAAGAGCATGTCTACCTCCTCGGTCCGACGATGCCGGCGGCGGACGGCGGTTCGGCGCCCCGTCCGTACGGCGAACTCTGCGGCCGTATCCTCAACGCGTTCATGACATCGCCGGTTACCCGCGGGCGCGCGTCTCACGCGCCCCGGGGTGCCACGGACCGGTACTCAGGCACACGCGCATGCCGCGGCTCCCTGCCGTCGTCACCCGCCCACGGTCCGTACGGGTCCCAGCGGGCCTACGCCCGCATGGTGTTGATCCGCGGCACCCCGTCCGGTCCGGTGCCTGGCTACGCGCCCTGCGGCGGGAGGATGTCGTCCAGTACCTTCGCGCACTCCAGGGCGGCCTGAGCCGAGCGGGGAAGCATGATGCTTTCGTAGGCCCGGACCGCGTCCTCGACGGTGGACTCGGCGATGAGGGCGAGGGCCAGGTCGGTGCCGTCGAGCATGGCGAGGTTCGCGCCGAGCCCCACGGGCGGCATCAAGTGGGCGGCGTCGCCCAGCAGGGCGATGCCGGGGACGTGCTCCCACGTGTGCGGTGCGGGCAGGACGAACACGGGCCGTGGGATGAATCCGCCGTCGTTTCGGCGTACGAAGTCGAGCAGGCTCTCGTCCCAGTCCTTGAGCAGGTCGACCAGATACCGGCGTACGCTTTCGGCGTCGTCGAGGGCCACACCCGCTGCCGCGTGCCAGTCCTGTGGGGCGCGGAAGGCGACGTAGACGCGGATGGTGCCCTGGCTGTTGCGCTGCGCCAGCAGAGCCCTGTCGCCGGTGCTCGCCAGCATGGTGCCGTTGCCGACGAGGGCGGCCAGGGAGGGATGGCGGCTGTCGCAGTCGGTGAGGCCTGCTTCCATGAAGGTGACGCCGTTGTAGGCGGGCGCCGCGTCGGACACGGACGGGCGGACGCGGGACCAGGCCCCGTCGGCACCGATCACCAGGTCTGCTGCTTCCGTGCTCCCGTCCTCGAACAGGAGCTGCCAGGTGCCGGCTTCGTCCTCGCGCGGGGTGACAGCGGTCACGGCACGGCCCCATCGGACGGTGTCCGCGGCGAGGGAGTCCAGGAGGAGGGCGCGTAGTTGGCCGCGGTCGATCTCGGGGCTGTCGTCGTCGTGACTGGGCGGCCCGGGGACGGGCAGGACGGCGGCGGTCGCGGGGTCGAGTATGCGCCACTCCTGGCTCTCCGGGCGGGACAGGGCGCGGAACTCGTCGATCAGACCCGCCGCACGCAGCGCCACCTGCCCGGTACCGGAATGGATGTCGAGGCTGCCGCCCTGGGGGCGGGCGTCCGCGGAGGCCTCGCGTTCGTGGACGGTGACCGATCGGTCGTGGCGTTGCAGGGCCCGGGCACAGGCGAGGCCACCGAGGCCGGCGCCGACGATGGCGATGCGGGCGTTGGCTGTGGAGGGCATGGTTGGTACTGCCTCTCAGCAGGTTGACGGGCTGCCACCGGGAATTCCGGCGCTCCGCCACGAAAGCACGGCCGTACTCGCGGCAGCCAACGATTAATCAGTTCCCGGCTGCCACGGGTACGCGCGGTGTCAGCGGGCGAGAGACACCGCGAAGGGCCGGAAACCGTGCCGGCGCAGGATGTGGGGCACCACCAGGATCATGGCCTCGGTGGCGCGCGCCGTGGTGATGTCGCCGAGGTCCTCGATCCATGCGGGCCGCCAGCCCAGGTCGCCGAGCATGCCGGTGACCGTCTTCTTCGCGTGTTCGTCGTTGCCCGACACGTAGACGGTCGGCGGCGTGGCCAGGGATTCGGGGGCGGTCATGACCGTGAACAACATGGTGTTGAGGGTCTTGACCACTCGGGTGTCCGGAAGCGCGGCCTGGAGTTGCTCGGCGAGGCTGCCGCCGGGGTGGCACAGGGCGCCGGGCAGGCCGTCGTCGGCGTCCAGGGTCGCGTTGGAGACGTCGACGAGTATCTTTCCGGCGAGTTCGGCGCGCAGATCGGTGAGGCGCTCCAGAGAGCTGTCGCCGGGCGTCGCGTTGATCACGATGTCCGCGGTGCGGGCGGTGGTGCGCTGGCCGGCGAAGGAGATGCCGGGGACGGTCCCATGGGCGGGCGCTTCCGTCTGCTGCTCCGGGCTCCGGCGGCCGAGGACGACGTGGTGTCCGGACGAGGCGAGTTTGCCGGCGAGATTGGTGCCGACGCGGCCGGCGCCGAGGATGCCGATGGTGGTCACGAGGTGGTGCTCCCTTTGCGGTGTCGGGATCGGATGAACGGGGGAACGCGGGAGGCTCCGAGTCAGGCGATCGGCGACAAGACGTCGAGCGCCGCGGAGTGGATGCCGGGGGCGGCGGCCAGGAAGTCACGGCTGCCCGTGCTCCAGGGCTTGCCCGCCAGGTCGGTGACGACGCCTCCGGCCTCGGAGACCAGCAGGGCACCGGCGACCAGGCCGGAGCGGACGTCGGAGAACTGCCAGAACGCGTCCATGCGGCCGGCGGCGACGTGGATGAGCTGCAACGTGGCGGGAACGCTGACGCGCACGACGAGACCGCCCGCGAGCATCGCGGTGACCGACTCGCCGATCCGCCGGAAGACGTGGTGGTCCTCGCCGGGCTTGGCCTGGCCGGTGCCGGTGAGCGCGGCGCGCGGGTCCGTCTTGGCGGACACCTGCAGGGGCAGCCCGTCGAGGTGGGCACCGCCGCCGGCGACGGCGGTGTAGGTGTCGCCGGTCAGCGGTAGGTGGACGACGGTGAGGACGGGCTGGTCGTCGCGGACCAGGGTGGCGGTGACGGCCCAGTCCGGCATGCCGTGGACGTGGTTGATGTTCCCCTCGGCGGGGTCGACGACCCACCACTCGCCGGGCGGCAGCGCGCCGCCGGCCAGCTCGTCGTCGGCCCACCGCGCTTCCGGCCGGGCCCGCAGCAGCGGTTCTCGCAGCACGTCCAGCACCGCGTCGTCGTTGGCGTGGATCTCTTCGACGATCTCGCTCAGGCTCACCCCTCGCCCGTGCGGGAGGTAGCGCTCGCGCAGGGTGAGGCCGGCATTCCTGACCGCGGCGGTCGTGTCGGACATCAGCGTCGTGCCGGCGTCGAAAGGCATGCCTGTACCCATGGAGGGCTCCCTCGGTTCGGTTGGTGCGGGGGTGTGTGCTCGACGGTAGGCGAGCCGATAATTAACAACAAGTGCATGCTTTTCACTCGTGGAGTTACTTTGATGCAACTGGATCTGAACCTGCTCACCGCCCTGGACGCGCTGCTGGAAGAGGGAAGTGTCGCCGGCGCCGCGGCCCGCCTCCATGTCACGGCGCCGGCGATGAGCCGCTCCCTGGGCCGAATCCGCAAGGCCACCGGCGATCAGATCCTGGTCCGCGCCGGCCGCACCATGGTCCCCACCACCCGTGCCCTCGCCATGCGCGCCGAGGTTCACGCCCTCGTGCAGCAGGCGCACCGCCTGCTGTCCGCGCAGCAGGAACTCGAACTGGAGACCCTTGAGCGGGTGTTCACCGTGCGCTGGCACGACGCCCTGACCACCGCGTGCGGCACGGCCCTGATCGCCGCCGCCCACCGCCAGGCCCCCGGCGTCCAACTGCGCCTGTCCGCCGAACCCGGCACGGACACCCCCGAGATGCGCCGCGGAGAAGTCGACCTCGAATCCGGCTCCAGCCGGTCCACGCTCCCCGACGTCCGCCACCGCCTCGTCGGCCGGGACCGGCTCGTCGTCGCCGTCCGCCCCGGCCACCCGCTCACCGAGGGCCCACTGAGCATCGAGCGCTACGCCGCTGCCGAACACCTCACCGTCTCGCGGCGCGGACGCCTGCACGATCCCGTCGACGAAGCCCTGACCGCGCACGGTCTCGAACGCCGCGTCGTCGCCGCTGGTCCCACCACCGCCTTCGCACTGCAACTCGCCCTCGCCACCGACCTCGTGGTCACCCTGCCCGACGCGGTCACCCGCACCGCCCGGCACCAACTCGGTCTGACCACACTGGAGTTGCCCTTCCGGTTTCCCGACATCCCGCTGTACCTGCTGTGGCACCAGCGCTACGACGACGACCGCGCCCACGCCTGGCTGCGTGACCTGGCCACCGACACCGTCAAGGCGCTGTTCACGTGACCACCCGCCGATCAGCTCACCACCCCCCGGGTACTACGGGCGGACCCGGAAACAGGCGCGGGGAGGCCGCCGACCAATTTCCGGCGGGCGGTGAGGCACGGCAGGGGCGCCGGTGCACAGGGGATGCCGAGCGTCAGGACCGGCAAGGTGCGCTGTCCGCGCAGCACCCGCCGTTTGCTCGCGGGCCCGGTGCCGACGGGCAGTCCGCCGGGGGAGGAGTGCGGGTGGATCACGTGCGGCATGACGGTGGCGCCGAGGATGCCGCAGGCCGGACAGGGCTGGACATCTCGCTCGTGACGCAGGCGCTGCGACGAGGCTGAACGCCCCGGCATGCCGCCGGGTGCCTCAGTCTGCCGCCCTTTCGCGAAACCCCCTCTGCCGTCTCCCGGCCACTCCCTGCGATGGGCGATCCGCGACCGTGCGTGTGAGGAAGCGGTGACGTGGGACTCGGCGGACGCGGGCCGTTCCCCCCGCACGAGCGGCCCGGCCGTCCGGGCCGCCCCGCCCGCACCGGCGGACTCTGCTTTCCCGGTGCGGACAGGGGTCGCGTGGGGTGGGAGCGGCCGACCAGAGAAGGGCCTACCAGCGGAGGAAGGGGCCGGGTGACCGAGAACAGTGTCCTCACGGGGCGGTCCAGTCCATGACACGCGGCAAGCAGTACGCGGTTGCCGCCTCGGGGCAGTGGACCGACGAGGAGGACGGCCGGCGCAGGCTGCCCGCCGGCGAGGTCCACGCCTGGGAGCCGGGCCGTAACGAGACCGTTTGCGGGCTGTCCCTCAGCCGCTCGCGACTGGTCCGCTTCCCGCACGTCGGCTGGCCCGACACCTTCCCGGAATCCGGCGGCGCCGCCGACCGGGTACAGCGGGTGTGCCGACGCTGCGCCTCCGTCGCCGGGCGCCGCGGCAGTGACGCCCGCCCACGCTGGCACCGCGTCCGTCCCCGTCCATGAGCGCCGCATCCACGGCCGCGAAGCCGATCGAGCGTCTTGGCACCAGCGGGCGGCCTGGGCAGCGGCGGACGGTCGGCGTCGCCCCGGTGGACGATCACTGCTCGCACGAGGCCCGAAAGGAGTCGGCGATGCGACGTCATGGCCCGGCGGACGCAGCCGTCGCCTCGCCCGGATGCCGCCGGCGAAGTGACGGGCCCCGCCATGGCTGACAGGGCAGCGGCCGCCCTGGCACTGGTGAGGATGGTCCAGGCCAGCCACACGGTCACGCTGGAGCAGCTTCCGGACCTGGTCGCCGAGCACGCGGCCGAAGCCGGGCTGCGCGACGTGGCCGTCTTCGTCGTCGACATCCGCGAGACGGTACTGCGCCGGCTCACCGGCAAAGGCGGCGACGCCGCGGGCGGAGGACAGGAGGTCTCCGTCCAGGGCAGCTTGGCCGGCCAGGCGTACCAGCGCGTGGACGTGCTCGCCGAGCCGGCGCCCGGCAGGATGACGGGCGGGCGCCGGCGGTGGTGGGTTGCCGTCACCGACGGCGTGGAGCGGCTGGGCGTGGTGCGCGCCGACAGCGACACCGACGACGAGCCGACCCGTGACATCCTGCGTGATCTGGCGTCCGTGACGGCACTGCTGCTGCTCAGCAAGCGTTCTTTCAGCGACTCCTACGCCCGGCTGGTGCGCACCGAGACGATGAACGTCGCCTCCGAGATGCAGTGGAACGTCACCCCGCCTCCCGCCTACGCCGGACGCGGCGTCACGGTGGGTGCGGTGATGGAGCCCGCCTATCAGATGGGCGGCGACGCCTTCGACTACGCCGTCGCCGGCACCACGCTGCATCTGAGCGTCTTCGACGCCATGGGCCACGACGCGAAGGCCGGTATCACCGCGAACGTCGCCGTCGCCGCCTGCCGCAACGCGCGCCGCCAGGGCGCGTCCCTGGGCGGGACCAGCGAGCAGGTGGAACAGGTGCTGCTGCAGCAGTTCGGCACCAGCCGCTACGTCACCGGCATCCTGGCCGACCTGGACATGGCGAGCGGCCGGCTGACCTGGATCAACCGCGGCCACCCGCTGCCGATCCTCATCCGCGACAATCGCTGGACGACCGAGCTGGCCTGCCCGCCGGCCGGGCCCATGGGGGCCGGTCTGGGCCTGCCGGTGACCGAGTGCACCGAGCAGCTGCAGCCCGGAGACCGCCTGCTGTGCTACACGGACGGGATCACCGAGGCCCGCGACGCTAACGGTGACGAGTTCGGCCGGGACCGGTTCGTCGGCTTCATCCGCCGCCACCACGCCGGCCGGCACACCCTGCACGAAACCCTGCGCCGGCTCATGGCGGCCGTCATGGACCACAACGACGGGAGCCTGGCCGACGACGCGACCGTCCTGCTCACCGAGTGGCGCGGCGGTCACCAGGACAAGCTGACCCCATAGGCGCGCAGTGACGCATGTCACACACCAAATAAATGAACGGTGCGTTCATTACCTGTTTATATGGACGTGCCGTTCACATACTGCTCCGTGAAAGTCCAGGAGGCCGCCATGTCCAGCACCACCACGACCCCGCGGGTCGCTCTCGTCACCGGAGGCTCGGGCGGCATCGGCCGCGCCGTCGTCGAACGCCTGGCCGCCGACGGGTACGCCGTCGGCGTGCACTACGCAGGCAACGCGGCTCGCGCCACGGAGATCGTCGACCAGGTCACGGCCGACGGCGGCCGCGCCATCGCGGTCGGCGCGGACGTCGCGGACGAGACCGCGATGGCTGCGGCGTTCGACGCGGTCGAGGCCGCGTTCGGCGGCATCGATGTCGTCGTCAACACCGCCGGGATCATGCTGCTGTCCCCGATCGCCACGCTCGACCTGGCCGACTTCGACCGCATGCACCGCACCAACGTGCGCGGCACCTTCGTCGTCTCGCAGCTCGCCGCGAACCGGATACGCCCCGGTGGCGCCATCGTGAACTTCTCCACGTCGGTCACCCGTACGCAGTTCCCCGCCTACGGCGCCTACGTCGCCTCCAAGGCCGCGGTCGAAGGCATCACCTTGATCCTGGCGCGCGAGCTGCGCGGCAAGGACATAACCGTCAACGCCGTCGCCCCCGGACCCACGGCCACCGCACTGTTCCTGGAGGGCAAGGACGAGGCCGCCGTCGCCCAGCTCTCCAAGGCGGTGCCGCTCGAGCGACTGGGCCGGCCCACGGACATCGCCGAGACCGTCGCGTTCCTCGCCGGGCCGGCCCGCTGGGTCAACGGGCAGGTCCTGTTCACCAACGGCGGCCTGGCCTGAGCCGGTCCACCAGATCCCTTCGACCGTCCCTCTTCGAGCCAAGGGAGCACACCATGCCCAGTCAGCGGATCGTGCTGATCACCGGGGCCTCCAGCGGGTTCGGAGCCCTGACCGCCCGCGCCGTCGCCGACCGCGGCGACACCGTCTACGCCGGCATGCGCGACACTACCGGCCGCAACGCCCCGGCCGCCCAAGTTCGAGCGTCAAGGGCGGTACGCCGCCCTGTCTCGCGCCGTATTTCGCGGCCAAGGCCGCCATGGACTCCCTTGCAGTCAGTTACGCCGCCGAGCTCGCACGTTGGGGCGTGGAGACCTCGATCGTGGTACCGGGTTCGTTCACCCGCGGGACCAACCATTTCGCCCGCGCCGGCAAGCCCGCCGACGCCGCGGTCGAGGCCGCCTACGAGACCCGGTACGCGGGACTCGTGGAGCAGGTCGCGGGCAAGCTCGCGGCCCTGTCCCCGGCGGACGCCCACGCATCCATGGTGTCCGAGGAGATAGCCCGCGTCGTCGCCCTGCCCGAGGGCGCCCGGCCCTACCGTGTGCACATCGATCCGGCCGACGACGGGTCCGAGGAGGTCTCCGAGGTGGCCGACCGCATCCGCGGCGAGTTCCTCACCCGTATCGGCCTGGACGACCTGCTGTCGGTCACGACGCGGCACTGAGGCAAGCGGGCGGCGACGGGTGCGACGGCCGTGCGCCCGACGACGCTCCGCCTCCACGACGGCCCCACGGCGTTCCGCCCCTACGACGGCCCCCGCGACGTCCCGCCCCTACGACGGCTCCCGGTGAGCCCGCGCGCGCCCGGCGCTCACGCCCCGATCCCCGACGGACCCGACCCTTTGAGGAGAACCCCGTGACCACCCAACCGGGTCAGACCGCCCCGGACCCGAGTCCGCGCCCGCGCGGGCGCGGACGACGTCCCGCCGACGAGGTCCGTGCCGACGTCCTTGAGGCCGTCGGACGGCTGATGCTGAGCGAGGGGATGGCCGACCTGACGTTCGAACGGGTCGCCAAGACCGCCGGTGTCAGCAAGACCACCCTGTACAAGTGGTGGCAGTCACCCGGTGCCCTCGCCCTCGACGGATACTTCCACGCCGTACGCGCCACCCTGTCCTTCCCCGACACCGGCAACGTCCGCGAGGACGTGCGCGACCAGCTCCACAACCACCGCCAGGTCATGGCCGGCCCCGGGGGCCGCGCCCTGCTCGAACTCATCGGCGCCTCCCAGACCGACCCCGACCTCGCACGCGCCTACCGCGCCCTGTACTCCTCCGGCAGGCGCGAGCTGGCCTACCAGCGTCTGACCCGCGCCAAGGAGCAGGGTCAGATCCGCGAGGACGTCGACGTGCGGGTCCTCGTCGACCAGCTCTGGGGCGCCGTGTACCACCGCAGTCTGATCCCCGACGAGCCCGTCACCCCCGAGTTCGTCGACGCCCTCGTCGACAACCTCTTCGCCGGCATCCGGCCCTCTGAGCAAAAGCCGGCGTCTTCTTGAACCGACCAGGGCTGTGCCGGATCCTGACCAAGCTCCGCACCGGCCCCGTAGACCATTCAGCGGGCCGGTACACCCGGTACCCGGTGCCGGGAGACTCGAATTCGTGGAACGCGCCGAGTCGCTCCTGGGAGCTTCGGCACGTCGCCGGTGTCAGCCGGTTCGTAGACCGTCGAGAAGAACGGTCAGCACCAGGTGATGGCCGCGTGCAGCGTCGGGCTCCAGTCCCAGCACGCATCCCTGTACCGCTGGGGCGCCGGTCAGCCGCAGCACTTCCTGCCAGGCGAGATCCCGGCGAAGACGTCCCTGGTCCTGAGCGCGTTCGATGACCCTCCGGGTGAGGTCGAGGAGCTCGTGGCGTTGCTGGGCGACCGCGGGCCCGCCGTGCTGGTCCAGGGAGCCGGACAGTCCCGCGTTCTGCGCGGTGCGCAGGGCCAGGCCGGTGAACAGCGACGAGAAGCCCTTCCAGGCGTCATCGCAGTCCAGAGCCTGGTGTGCGGTGTCGATCAGTTCGGTGAGGATGTCGCTCAGCACCGCCGCCATGAGCTGGTCGCGTTGGGGATAGCGCCGGTAGACGGTGCCCACGCCGACGCCGGCCTCCCGGGCGATCTCGTGGTAGCTCACGTCCAGTCCGGTGGAGGCGACGGCACGACGCGCGGCCGCGAGGACCCGCGCGGCATTGCGCTGGGCGTCGGCGCGCACGGGCATGGCCGCCCCCTGGGCCGTCGCAGACCGCTCCGTGTTCATCACCCCATCCTATCCATAAGTGGACAGCTTCTGTCCGTCTCCTCTACTCTCCTGGAAACGGACGAGTCCTGTCCGTTTGTCGGGCTCGTACGAGAGGTGCGAAGCATGGGGTTCCGCGTGTGGCTGATCACCGGCGTGTCCCGCGGGTTGGGCCAGGCCCTGGTCGATGAGGTTCCGTCCTGGGCGCCGCTCTGCCCCACCTGCGCGCGGCAAAGGCGGCCCGTGTGCTGCAGACCGGCTCACCGGCGGGCCAGATCGGCGCCCCGGGGATGAGCGCCCACGCGGCCGGCGAGCACGCCCTCGAAGGTCTGAGCGCCTCACCGGCCGCCGAGCTGACCCCGCCGGGCATCCGGACGACGACCGTGGAGCCCGGAGCGGCCCGCACCGACTTCCGCGCCAACTGGGCGAGCCGGCTGTCCAGCAGCGCCGCCCTCACCGACTGCCTCCCCGTGCACGAAGCGCCGGCGCGCTCCGCCGGCGCCGTGGGAGGCCCTGCCGGTGACCCCGCCCGCATGGCCCAGGCCCTCGTCGTCCTCGCCGACATGCCGAGCCCCCCGCTGCGCCTTCCTCTCGGCGGCGACGCCCTCACCGGCATCGGGAACGCCCGCAGCGGCCAACTCGAAGAGCCGCGCCGGTTCGTGACGCTCAGAATTTCCACCGACCACACAAAGGCGATCTGACATGCCCGAGCACCGCACCACCAGCCGTTTCGCCGTCGTCACCGGCGGCAGCGAGGGCCTGGGCCTGGCCATCGCCGGTGCCCTCGCCCACGACGGAGCGGACCTGATACTCGTCGCCCGCAACCGCGACAAGCTAGAGACCGCCGCCGATGAACTCGGCCGGCACGGCACCGTCGTGCACACCGTCCCCGCGGATCTCTCCGCGCCCGATGCCCCCGCCCGGATCGCCGCGCACGTCGGAAACCTGACGGACCGGGTCGACACCCTCGTCAACAACGTTGGCACCGCACACTTCGCCTCCCTCGCCGACACCACGGTCGACGAGATGAACACCATGTGGCACCTCAACGTCCAGGTGCCGCTGCTGCTGAGCCGGCAACTCCTGCCCGCCCTCGTGAACGCCCGGGGAAGCATCATCAACATCAGCAGCTACTGGGCCCGCAAAATGGTCGCCGGCCGTCATTCGGCCGCCTACTCCGCCACCCGCGGAGCGCTCAACTCCATGACCCGGGCGCTGGCCAGTGAACTCGGCCCCCAAGGAGTCCGTGTCAATGCCATCGCTCCCGGCGCCGTCCGCACTCCCCGGTACGAACGCTCCTACCTCGCGCCCATGACCGCGGAGGAACGCGCCGCACACGACGAGCAGATCGAGCGCTCCTACCCCCTGGGCCGCCTCGGCGCTGCCGATGACGTCGCCACCGCGGCCGCCTATCTGGCCTCGGCCCGGTGGACCACCGGCACCATCCTCGCCGTCGACGGCGGCCTCACCGTCCGCTGACTTCTGCAAGGACCTGCCTGGCGCAACGCCGTCGAGTCGGCCTGGCAGAGCCGGGCGCCGGCGCTCAACGCGGGCTGCGTCGGCTCCGGTAGGCCGAGACGCCGGCCCGGTGCGCGCAGGTTCGGGTGCAGTACTGCTTCGAGCCGTTGCGCGAGAGGTCCACGAAAGTGGTCCGGCAGGTCGGCCCGGCGCATACGGCGATCCAGGCGACCCGGCCGCGGACGCTCGGCTACGGCCTCACCGACTCCCCGGCGGGGCAGGCGGCCTGGATCGCCGAGAAGTTCTGGGCGTGAACGGACAACGACGGCCATCCGGAGGATGCGTTGTCGCCGCGGACGATCCTCGACGAGATCACGGTCTACTGGTTCACCGCGTCGGCCACGTCCTCGGCGCGCCTGTACTGGGGAAACCCCGTCGCCGACAAGGGCGCCGTCTTCGCCGCCGTCGACCCCGACGCGCTCACCCCACCAGCCGGCCAGATCATCACTTGGCGCCAACGGCTGTTCGGTTGTTCCCACTTGACCCTTGCCACTTGCTTCAGGCCGCTGCGAACGACAGCGCGCGGTGACGTCGTGTTCTGCGCGAAGGTGTACCGGGGAGCAACCTCAGCCGTGCTCCCGCACCGCCGCGAGGCACTGGTCGTAGAGGTCTGCCAGGTCGATCCGTCCGTCGTGTCCGGCCCAGAGTTCGGTTGCCGTGTCGATACAGGCGAAGACCGTCGCGACGATCGCCTTGGCCTGTGTGTCGGGGGCCGGTCGGCCGGGGCCGTTGCCCAGGCGCGCCCGGACGACGGGGACGAGTTCGGCCTGCCAGCGCAGTCGCTTCTCGATGTAGCGGGCACGCAGCGAGGGTGTGTCGAAGATGAGGCGGGACAGCTCCAGCGCACGCTCAGGGGGGTGGTTGGCGGTCAGAATGACCTCGAATCCGGCGCGCAGGGCATCCCAGGCGGACATCTCGGCCGGTTGCTGCTCGACGGTCCGTTTCAGCAGCTCGCCCAGCGCCTCCTGGTCGCCGCAGACCAGGTCCTCCTTGGTCCCGAAGTAGCGGAAGAGGGAGCGCTGCGAGATCCCCGCCTCCCGCGCGATCTGCGCGATCGTCGTCTTCTCGTAGCCCTGCTCGGCGAACAGGCGTACCGCCGTATCCAGGATCGCCTGGACGGCGACCTGTCGCGAACGCTCCCACAAGGTCGTCATGGACGTCAGGATACCCCTCTGGACAGCGACCGCCTACCTGGCATTAACTGACAGGAAGGCATCGACTGAAAGAAGGATGACCATGGCGGCCGTCGACTACCACGGACAGACCACCCTCATCACCGGGGCCAGCGCGGGCCTCGGCGCCGAGTTCGCCCGCCGGCTCGCCGCGCGCGGCTCCGACCTGGTGCTGGTCGCCCGTCGCGGGGACCGCCTGGAGAAGCTGGCCACCGAGCTGCGCGAACAGCATCGGATCCAGGCGCACGTGGTGGAGATGGACCTGGCCACGGAAAACCCCGGGCAGGCGCTGGCCGCGCAGATGGACCAGCTCGGCCTGCACGTCACGAGCCTGATCAACAACGCCGGGTTCGCCACCTTCGGCCCCTTCCACCAGGCGGACCCGGACCGGCTGCGCCGGGAGATCGCGGTCGATGTGACCGCGGTCGCCGACATCAGCCGTGCCTTTATCGGCCGACTGCGTACCGCGGGCCGCGGGGTACTGGTCAACGTGGCGAGCATGGCCGCCTACCAGCCCAACCCGCGCATGGCGCTCTACGGGGCGACCAAGGCGTTCGTGCTCAGCCTCACCGAGGCGCTTTGGGAGGAGTCACGCGGCACCGGTCTGCGGGTGCTGGCCCTGTCCCCCGGCGCGACCCGGACCGAGTTCTTCGACGTCGTGGGCACCCCACAGGCCGCCGGAGGGACCAGGCTCGCCTCACCCGGCGACGTCGTCCGCACCGCGCTGGCCGCCCTGGACCGCAGGAACCCGCCGCCCAGCGTCATCGCAGGCCGCATGAACCGGGTGATGGTCCTCCTCGCCCGACGCCTGGCCACCCGGCGCCAGGTCATCCGGGCCATCGGCCGGCTCACCGCCAAGGGCGCATGACGATTCACTCCGCAGACGACCGGCCCCGACCGGCGTGAGCACTTCGAGAACCGGTCACGTCGCGAAGGCCGGTGTGCTGTCCCGCCAACGGCCCGCTGGCGGACCCGGTATCAGCACTACGACGCCCCGCCCAAGCGGCAGCAGGAGGAGCGCTCGAAGGAGCGGGCGACATCGAGCCAGGTGGTGTGGGGAGGCGGGGGAGCGTCCGCCGAACCGAGGTCCGTCAGGTCTTGCCAGTGGTGGGGGACGCCGTCGCGCAGCACCACGGACGTGTGCACGAGGGTGCCGAAGTCCTGGAAGGGGTCGCCGTCGACCACCGTCAGATCCGCGAGCTTGCCGGCCTCCACCGTGCCGAGGTCCCGGTCGAGGCCGAAGAGGCGGGCCGGAACGGTGGTGGCGGTATGCAGGGCCTCGGCGGCGGTGAAACCGTGCCCGTGCAGGGCGCGCAGCGCCAGATGGAGGGAGAGACCCACGGGCACCAATGGCGAGTCCGTGCCCAGGGCGATCACGGCACCGTGTGCGGCAAGTCGCCGGTAGTCGGCCATCTCCGTCGCCAGGGCGTCCAGTTGCTGCCGACTGGGCGCGGTCGAGGCGCGGTCGCGGACCGCGGCGACGTCCCAGGGCGGCATCAGGGCGCTCACCCGCGGGTCGTCGGCGAGTGCCCGGTCCGCGCTCAGCAGGCACTGTGCCGTGAACGGCGTGGCGATCAACGCGAAGGACCCATCGGCGTATTGCTCCACCAGGTCCTGGTGGACGCGCCCGACCGGCGTGGTGGCGTGGCCGTACGGCAGCCGCTGGGTGGCCTGCAGATGCGTGGTCAGGTCCTGGCCCGCGGACCTGCCGGGGAAGCACAGGTGACTGCCGCACGGCACGCCCAGCCGGTGCGCGGCCTGCGCGGCCAGTGACATGGTCCTGCCCGGCGCTCGGACGTAGGTCTTGACGAAGTCGACGTCCAGTGCGGCGGCCCGCCGCAGCGTGGCCCGAACGCCCGCCTCGGTGCGGTGCGCGCGTCCCATGCCGTACGCGGTACGGGCGCCGTCGATCAGTTCCGCGCACGCCAGCGATCGCGGGCCGAGCACGTGCCCGGTGGCGGCCGACTCGCGCAGCCGGACCGTCTCGTACAGCGGACCGCCCATGCAGGCGGTGGTCGTGACGCCGTAGGCGAGGAAGGTCAGGTTCTGCCGGGCGCCGTAAGTGGCGGTGTAGGGGTGGGTGTGGCTGTCGAACAGGCCGGGCAGCACCGTCCGTTCGGAGGCGTCCAAGGTGCGGTGGCCCGGCCGGCGGGCACGGTGCGGCTCGACGCCGGTGATCCGGCCGTCGCGGATCAGCACGTCCATGTCCTGGCGCGGCGGGCTGCCGGTGGCGTCCCACAGTTGACCGGCGTGGACGCGCAGCGGCTCCGGCGTGCCAGGCGCCCGCCGACCGGTCAGCCTGATCGGGAGCGTGCGCAGGCGGCCCGGGGAATGCGCGGCGTCCAGGGAGAGCAGCCGCAGCCTGCCGCTGGAGAGATAGAGGAGGGTGCGGGAGTCGCCGGCCCAGCTCGGGTGGTCGGCAGGTTCGTCGGTGAGCCGCCGGGCCGGGCCCGTGGGCGTGCCGTCGGCGGCGACGGGCAGCAGCCACAGCACGGACTCGGCGACGAACACCATCCAACGGCCGTCGGGCGACCACACGGGCCCGGCCGCGACCCGGTCCGACAGCGACTGGTGATCGGCGGGCAGCCGGCGTCGCTCGGCGCCGGTGCGCACGTCCACGATCCGGATGAGGTTGTAGCCCTCGCGGAAACGGTGGTTGAGCCGGTTGCGGTCGCAGAATGCCAGGTGGCGGCCGTCCGACGACCAGGTGGGCGCGCCGGGTGGTCCGTCGGCCGCCAGCGGGCGAGCCGCTACCCGCTCCTCGCCCGTGGCCAGGTCGCGTACCAGCGTGTTCCCGGTGACGTCCTGGCATGCCAGCAGCGAGCCGTCAGGAGACAGCGCCGGGTACAACCGCCCGCCGCCGGTGACCTGTTCGTCGCGCGAGTCGGCCAGACGCAGCCGGCGTACGGCACTCAGGCCGTCGCGATCGGTGCAGTACAGCAGGCTGCGGCCGTCCGGTGCCCAGGCCGGCATCTGCAGGTAGTGCACGTCGGCGGCCCGCACCAGCCGGCGCGGGACGCCCGCCTGGCCCGTGCCGGCGACGGGCACCAGCCACAGGGCGTTCAGGGCGACGAACGCCGCGCTGCGGCCGTCCGGTGCCAGTGCCGGCCGGTGGAGGCCGCGCACGGGAACGGGAACGGCCGGGTCGGGGATTCGCCGCGCGGCCCGGCGCGGCGGCCTGGGCACGGGCATCCGCGCGGTGAAGGGGATCTCCTCGACGCCCGCGGCGCCCCGGGCGTCGACGCGGCGAATGCGGATGCGGCCGTCCGCCACGTACAGCAGCCGGTCCTCGGCCAGCCAGCAAGGCGGGGCCGCCGCCAGGTCCTCGCCCGCCGCGATCACCCGGTCGTCCACCATCAGCGTCGCCGTGGCGGCGGGCAGCGACGGCGAGCCGCTCGTGCCCGTCAGCCGGACATAGGCGATCCGGCCGCCGGGGGAGACGGCCGGGCACAGCAGCCGCCCCTCGGTGACCGTGCGCAGCACCCGCGCCGGTCCGCCCGCCGCCGGGACGCGCACCAGGGACAGGCCGCCGTCGTTGCCGCCGTCCGCGGTGTGGGCGGCGCGCACGCAGACCAAGGATCGCCCGTCCGGGAACCACGCCGGGTCGTAGTCCTCGTGGGCCCCGCCGGTCAGCCGGGTCGTCCGGCCGCTGCTCAGGTCCAGTGTCCACAGGCCGAAGGCTCCGCCGGCCACCGGATCCGTGCCGCGCTCGGAGGAGAACGCCAGCCGCGTGCCGTCCGGCGACCAGGCCGCGCCCCGGTCGTCCCAGGGGCCGTCGGTGAGCGCGCGCAGCCCGCCGCCGTCCGGCCGCAGGGTCCACAAGCGGAAGCCGCCGCCGCGGTATCCGCACACGGCCACGGTCCGGCCGTCCGGGGAGAGCGCGGGCCGGGTCGCCTCCAGCTCCCAGCCGGTCAGCCGCACCGCGTCACCGCCCGTGCGCGGGATCCGCCACAGAACGCCCTGCACCTCGGCGATCAGGGACTTCCCACCGGGCCGCGCGGTGACCGATCCACCGGTCATCTCGCGGTACGTCAGCACGCGCCCGGCCGCGGCGGTGCGCGCCCGCAGCGGGGAAGCCGCGGCGGCGCCCGCGGCGGACGCCTCCAGGAAGCGCCGCCGGCTGAAGAACCCCTGAGCTGTGTCCATGCCGTGTTCCTCTCCGTGCCGGCGCCCGGCAGATCCCGCGCAGGGGGCCTGCATGCCCCGGGACCTGGGCTCCCTGGTCAACCGACGCCGAGGCCCCGGGTCACGTTCCGCACGAGTGACGTCGCCCCAGCTGGTCCGGGGCTTGTGCTCGCCAGGCAGCTGCGCGGACCCGTTTCCCCGTTGTACCCGTACCGCCGCGACCCCGCCCGTTCCGCGCCCCACCCCGAGTCCCACCGCTCTCCGGAGTGGAGCTTTCCGGCTCCCCGGCTTTGAGCGATCGCTCAAACAGGTGTACCTTCCCTTCCAGTCGATTTGAGCGATCGCTCAAACATCAAGGGGATGTGGGGGAACACCATGGGTCTCTACGTAGAGGCACATATCCGTGCCGACCTGGACGAACTCTGGGAGCGAACCCAGGACCCCGGCCAGCACCGGCGGTGGGACCTGCGGTTCTCGGAGATCGACTACCTCCCGCGCGCGGAGGGCGAGCCGCAGCGCTTCCGTTACGCCGTGCGCGTTCTGCCCTTCCTGACGGTGTCCGGCACCGGGATCGCCGCCGGCGAGCGCGAGCGCCCCGACGGCACCCGCACCTCCGCCCTGCGCTTCGCCTCCCCGCACCCTCTCTCCCTGCTCGCCCGAGGAAGCGGCTACTGGCGCTACGTGCCCGACGCGCACGGCGTGCGCTTCCTCACCGGCTACGACTACCGGCCCCGCTGGGGCGTCCTCGGCGCGCTCACCGACCGGCTCGTGTTCCGCCCCCTGATGGGCTGGGCGACCGCCTGGTCCTTCGACCGGCTGCGGCTGTGGCTGGAGCGCGGCATCACCCCCGAGCGGGCCCGGGCCAACTGGCTGGCCGAGCTGGCGGTCCGGGCACTGCTGCTCGCCGGGTGCCTGACCGGCCCGTGGCCGGACCCCGCCGTCAAAGTCTTCGAGCCGTTCGCGGCCGACGCGGACCATCTCGGCCTGGTCCTGTCGGCGGTCCTGGTACCGCTCGCCCTCTTCAAGGCGCCCCTCGCCCGCACCCCCGCCGCCCGCAGGTGCCTGCGCGCTCCCGCGGCCAGGACCCGAACCCCCCGTGTCCTGCGCACCCTGGAGAAGCACGGATGACCGCGCCCGCCTCGATGTTCCGTACCGTGCTCGGCGACGACTTCGACCGCCTCCACCCCGAACTGCGGCGCCGCTTCTCGGTGGGCCTGGCGAGCGGGGTGGCCTGCACCGGACGGGGCGTCATGCACCGGATCTGGCACGGCCCGGCGTACGTGAAGCCGTTCCTCGCCCTCGGCGCCACCCGCAACATCCTCGTCCCGCGGGCCGGCCGCGACATCCCCTTCGTGATCGAGAACGTCCCGTACACCGACACCTTCGGCCGTGAGACGGTGAGCTTCGTGCGCACCTTCGACCTGCCCGGCCGCCCGCGTCGCTTCGACGCCCAGATGGTGCTCAGCCCGAAGGGCGACCGGATACTCGACTACCTCGGCACCCACCAGCACCTCGCCAGCGAACTGCACTTCGCGGCCGAGCCGGACGGCTCGCTGCTCATCCGCTCCGGCGAGCACCGCTTCCGGGAGGGCCCGGTGGACGTGCGCGTACCGGAACTCCTCGGCGCCACGGCCGAGGTACGCGAGTCCTTCGACGACGCCACCGGGCGCTTCCGGATCCGGGTGAGCGTGGTGAACCGCCGGTTCGGGCCGCTCTTCGGCTACGAGGGTTGCTTCAGGGCGTCGTACACGGACGCCCGCTCCCACGGCACGCGGCCGGGACTGCGCCCGGTGCGGGAGGAGGAACGCGCATGAGCCCCGGCACGGCGAAGTCCCGGCAGGCGAAGACCGAGCCGACTCCGCCACCGTGAACCCGGCATGTGACGCGGCAGACGGCAACGCGCCGCCCGCCCCCGTCCGATCCGAGGTCGACGACCTCGGCCCAGCGGGCTTGGGATGCCGGATGCCCCCGGAGTTCTCCGGGGGCATCCGCTGGTGGACTTGACGGCCTGTGGCGCGGTCATCCCACGCTGTTGGAGGTGTAGTCGCCGAGGAGATCGATGTCGACGTCGACAGCGGTGGAGCCGGCGTTGTACAGGTCGATCTCGCCGTCCGCAACGGCACGCCGCTCGCCGGGACTTCCCCGGTGAGCGGCGCGCCACAAGATGCGGAGAGGGCAGGATTCGAACCTGCGTGGACCCTTGAAGGGTCCGACCTCGAGGCGTGCTCGCCGGTCCCCGATCAACCACTCCGGGCACCTCTCCTCGTTCCCGACCCCCCTTTTTTTGTTTTCCGGGGCCGTTCACGTGAAAGAGAGTGACACGGGCCCCTGACACGGCACTGACATCTCGAAGCCCGGGCCGGTGCCGGTCGGCGGGAGCGCCCGAGCACGGTTCGACGCGCTCGCCGTCTTCTGCGCGCCTGAACGCCCAACAAATCGGATATCAGCCGCGAGTCAGTGGCATATCAGTGCCGTTCAGCAGCATGCCCGTGTTGTCCGTACCCGAGAGCCAGCCCAGCTGCCGGTATATCGGCCTCGTCTGCGGCTTGAACATCCACTGCTCCCAGGACGGGTCGGACCTTAATTCGCGAAGCGGCTTCCGCTCCCATCAACCTCCGTGGTTGGAGATCATCATGAAGAACGAGCCCGATATCTTTGTTGCGGCCGCAATTGTGTCCCTGGCCGAGACCGTGTCCGTGAGCGAGGCCGTCGCCGAGGGCCTGGTGCCGCCCACGCACCAGGAACTCGGCTTCGAGCGCATCGCGGTCTCGAACAGTGAGGCCGGCCCGGAAATGGCGGCTGAGGCGGCAAGGGCGGCGATCACGAAGTCCGAGCTGGACCCCTCCGAGATCGGCCTGGTGCTGCACGCCAGCCACTGGTTCCAGGGCCTGGACCTGTGGCCCTCGGCGGCCTACGTCGCCAACGAGTCGGTGGGCGCGCATCCTTTCGCCCTGGACGTCCAGCAGCAGTCACTGGGCGGGCTCGGCGCGATGCGGCTCGCCTCGGCCTACCTGCGCAGCGGCTTCACCCATGCGGCGCTCGTCACCACCGGCGACCGCTACGCCTCGCCGGGCATCGACCGGTGGAACACCCTGGACAACATCATCTTCGGGGACGCCGGCACGGCCGTGGTCCTGTCGACCGAGAGCGGCTTCGCCCGGGTCGTCTCCTTCGCCGTCGGAGCGGACAACTCGCTGGAGCGGGTCACCCGTGGCACCACGGACTTCGCGCCGGCCCCCGGGATGCGGCAGCCGGTTCCGGTGCCGGAGCGCACGCAGCAGTTCTTCACCCTGCCCGAGGCTCCGGCCGCGTGGGGGCAGTACGAGAAGGGACTGTTCGCCTGCCACGACCAAGCGCTGACCGAGGCCGGGGTCGGCCCCAGGGACATACGCCACGCGGTGGTTCCGTTCCTCCACCGCGGCGGCGGGCTCACCGAGAACTACGAGATCCTGGGGTACACCGAGGAGCAGTCACTCTGGAGCTACGGGCGCACCGTCGGCCACCTGGGCGCGGGCGACCAGGCGGCGGGGCTGGCCTACCTGCGGGAGAACGGGAAGCTCGCCTCCGGGGACCTGGTGATGCTGGTGGGTGCGGGGATCGGATTCAACTTCGCGGCGACGGTGCTGGAAATCATCTGAGCCTGGGATCCCAACGCGGCTGCCACCCGCTCACGGTGCGCCTCTACGCTCTTCGTCAGAGGGCTTTCCCCACGACGGCGCCCCGGCCGGTGCCGGGGGCGCCGTCGTGGCGGGACCATCTTGGGCAAGCGGACCGGCGCTTCGCTCGGGACGCACTCGTGGGCGCCGGAGTCGGCGACGTTGCCTCAACGGCCGTTCTGTTTCCTATGGTTGGAGTCTCCGGGCTGGGGCGCCGGGTGCATGAGACGATCGGGGAACAAGGCCACAGGGAGGGGAAAGCCATGGGGGACAGGGGGCGGCTGCACGTCAGCGGGGAACTGGCGGGCGTGCTGGAGAAGATCGAAGAACTCGGCGGGTTACTCGATGAACGGGCCGCCGCCGCTGAGGAGTTGGGCAGGCTGCCCGAGGACACGGCACGGGCGCTGCTGGACACGGGGATCGTACGGGCCGAACTTCCGCTGAGTCTTGGCGGATACGAGTTCGCGCCGCGGCAGCTGATCGAGACGGTGGAGCGGACGAGCTACCACGACGCGGCGGCCGGGTGGACCATGTTCGCGCTGCAGATGATGACCGGGACCACGGCGGCGTACCTCTCCGCGGACGCGTCGGCACAGCTGTTCCCCGACGTGCCGAACGGAAAGTACGCGCTGCTCTCCGGCCATGGCACACGCCCCGGCCGGGCTGTCCCGGTGCAGGGCGGCTACCGGGTGAGCGGCCAGTGGCAGTTCGCCTCCGGGATGGCGCACGCCACCCACATCCACAGCGCGATCCAGGTCGAGGGCACCGGTGAGCTACGGGTGCTGGCGATGCCGAAGTCACAGGTGACCCTGGACGGCAACTGGGACGTGCTAGGGCTGCGTGCGACACACAGCATCGACTACCACTGCACCGATGTGTACGTACCACACGAGTACACCTACGTCGCGACCACGGACACCCCGGTCAACGGCGGCGCCGTCTACCGCCTCGGCCTGGTCAACATGTCGGCGATCGGGCACACGGGCTGGGCCCTCGGTGTCGGACGGCGTCTCCTGGCCGAGCTGAAACGGGTTGCCGCGGCGCGGACCGGTTCGCGGGGCGCCGCCGTGGACACCTCCCAGTTCCACGCCGAGTACGCGACGGCGGAGGCCGGACTCCGGGCAGCCCGGGCGTGGGTGAACGACGTCTGGCAGGACGTCGAACAGTCCCTGGACCAGGGACGGTTGCCGAGCACGGAGCAGGACACTCTGATCCGTCTCGCCTTGAACCACACGACCACGACCGTGTACGACGTGGGCCGCACCGTCCACCGGTGGGCCGGTTCGGCGGCGATCCGCCGCGGCCCGATCGACCGCTTCCTGCGCGACCTCGGAACGGGTGCGCAGCACATAACGTCGGGCCCGGTCGTGCTCCAGAACTGCGGCAAGTGGCTGAGTGGTGCCCAGCCGGACGCCCGATGGAGCTTCCTTGACCTGACCTGACCGCCCGGGGCCGGTCGAGGGCCTCCGAAGGCAGCCGGGTTCGGGGGCATGGGCGCGCGCCGGTGAGAACTCGTCAAGGGCTGACGGTCCTGGGCGTGGGCACCGAGCGGGTCCCGCTCCGCAGTGTGCGGCAGGATGGGCCCGCTTACCTGGAGGGGGCTTTGGCATGAGTTACGACCTGCGAGCAGTGATCGCCGATGCGGAGGTGCTGCGCAACGCGGCGCGGGACCTGCCCGGCGCGCGGCTGGCGTCGATCGGACGGGGCCTGTCGCTGATGCCGATGGCGGACGCGCTGTTCGATTCCCTCACAGACGGCAGCGGTGCGAGCGCGTTGGGGTTCTGGTGGTTGCCAGGAGGGTTCGAGAAGACCCTCGCCGCCTGGTCGGCACGCGGGCCGATGGCCTACGTGGAAGCCGAGTACTTCGGCGGTGTGGGTGAGCAGCGGGCTGCCGTGTGGAGCGCGGGCGACATCGTGTTGGGGCCGCTCCACGTGGGGGAGGGGCAGCCCCTGCCGCCTGCCGGCAGTCCGATATCTCAAGCGCTGCGGCGGTTGGGCGTAGTGGCAGAAGTCGGCGAGGACGAGTTCTCGGCAATGGGGTTGGACCGGCATCGACACAGTGAGGCGTGGACGGCCTGACACGCGACTTCCGGATGGTCAGTCCAGCAGGGCGGCCGTGAACGTCTTGCGGTGGTCCGTGAGCCAGGTCTGTATGCGGTCCCAGCGTTCCCATCCACCGCGTTCGGCCAGTGCCTGGAGGTAGACGGGGTCGCTGTCGGCCACGCGGCGGGTGACGAAGTCCCGGCAGACCTTGGTCGCCTGCTCGACGATGCCGGGCAGATCGGCGCGGTCGCGCGGGGAGAGGCCGTAGCTGTCGGCAAGGATCCGCAGCCGAATGGGTGCGTCCGGTCCGGAGGGGTAGAACGCCGCCGCGGACTGGGGATCCAGCATGGGCACCCAGTAGCGGGCGGTCATGGCGACGTCCCAAAGCGCACGACCCGGGGCCGCCAGGTCGAAATCGATCAGGGCCGCGGCACGGCCGTCGCGGAAGACGACGTTCTCCGGGCACACGTCGTTGTGGCACAACATCGTTCCCCCTTCCGGGTCGGCCAGGCCCCGCGGCCACTCGGCACCGGAGTCGACCCTGACGGCCGCGCTGGTCTCATGCAGGCGCCGCAGCAGACTCCCCACCGATTCGAGGGCGGAACGCGTCATCACCCAGTCCGGGAACGGCGGCAGAGCCACGTCACCGGGAATGAAGGCCAACTGCTCACGGCCGTCCGCAGCGGGACCGACAGGCGCCGGTGCCGCGTCGAAGCCGTGCTCCCTCAACGCAAGGAGATAGGCGTGCAGAGCGCGCGCGTTGTGCGGCGCCGGACGGTCGACCAACGAGCCCCGGCGGAAGACCGCTCCCGCGTTCGCCATCCCGCCGAGCAGTGCCTCACCCTCACCCTCACCTGTCATGACGATCACCGTACGGCGGCCAGCCGGTCGCTGCGGACCGTCGCGGCGATGCGGGCTTTCGGGAAGACGGCGTCGAAGCCGTGGAAACCGCCCTCCCGGACATGGAGTCGCCCCTGGCCGCCGACCGCCCGGATACCAGCCCCACGTGCGCGGCTCCCGGGCGGTCGAACTCGTCCAGCCGGGCCGCGGGCACCGGTGAACTCCGCCCGATCGGCCTCCGCACCGGATCTGCGCGAAAGGCCGCACCACTCGGCTGTCTTCGCCCCACAGTGGTGACCATGCTGAACCGAGTAGCCGTCCTGTCCGACATCCACGGAGTCCTGCCGTCCCTGGAGGCAGTGCTCGCCGAACCAGATGTCAGCACCGCCGATCACATCGTGCTCACCGGAGACGTCACCGCCGGCCCGCAACCGGCCCAGGTTCTCGACCTGCTGACCAGCCTCGGCGACCGCGTCAGCTGGATCAGCGGCAACGCCGACCGCGAACTCCTCGAATACCGCCGGGGTCAACGCGAGACGATCCCCGACCCGATCGCTCCCTGGGCGGCCGGGCAGCTCCGCGAGGACCATCTCGACCTGCTCGGCTCGCTGCCACGGTCGCTCTCCCTGTCCGTGAACGGCCTGGGAGAGGTGCTGTTCTGCCATGCCACCCCCCGCGACGACGAGGAGGTCGTCCTGGTCGACTCCCCTCTCGATCGCTGGCAGGAAGTCTTCGACGGACTCGGCACCGACATCCGCACCGTGGTCTGCGGCCACACCCACATGCCGTTCGTCCGCCTCGCCCACGGCCGACTCGTGGTCAACCCCGGCAGCGTCGGCATGCCCTACGGAAGAACCGGAGCGCACTGGGCGCTCCTGGGCCCGGGCGTCGAACTCCGCACCACGCACTTCGACCTCCAGGCCGCAGCCACCCGGCTCAGCCGGGACTCGTCCTACCCCGACATCACCGAGTGGGCCGACTACTTCCTGCACGCTCGCGCGACCGACGCCGACGCCCTCGCCGCCTTCGCCCCACGGGACGGACACGACCACAGCACGTGACACCCGTTCCCCCTCCGGGACAGCGGGCGGCCTGGGCGCGGCGCTGGGGGGTGACGCCGGACGGCCACGCCCCGGGCGGGGGCATGACCGTCGGCTCGGTTGCGGCTCCCCGTTCAGCGGTGCAACAGGTCTCGATTGAAGGTCAGCGCCGGGGAGGCGTTGGCGGCCAGAGCGTGGGCCTGGTCGGGCCACCAGGCACCGGCGACCGGGTCGACCACGCCGTACTCGGGGTCGGTCGGGCCGGCGGTGCCGCGGGTGCAACTGCCGTCGGACTCACCGGGCACCTTCACCCACAAGTAGGCGTCCAGCAGCGCATTGCCGGTGTCGGTGGTGGGGCGCACGCCGAGGCCGCGGCCGGGCGGGTTGCACCACACCTGGGCGTCCGGGTAGGAGGCGGTCGGCGTCCACGGACCCTGGCCGTTGCGGCTGCTGTCGATCACGAAGTGGGTCAGCTTGGCGTCGGCGGGCACATGCGAGGCGTACCACGCGTCGGCGTCCGCAGCCGGCCCCCACTGGTCGGGACAGTCACTCGGCTGGGCGCCCGCGGTGTTCCGCAGGTACCAGACGCACTGGGAGACCTGGGTGCCGTAGCGGACCAGATCGCTGTTGGTCTGGTAGTTGGAGACGTTGAGGAAGAAACCCTGCGCCCGGGCCACCCCGCCGTCGAGCAGCAGCTTGGACATGGTGCCGACGGGCTGCCAGGAGCTGTGCCCGGCGTCCAGGTAGACGACCGTACCGGGCTGCTGTTCCAGCCGGTTCACCGCGCCGTTGATCTCCGCGAGCCGGGCGGTCTGCTGATCGGCGGTCCCGCCGCAGTACGCGGGGGAGAGGGCCAGCCCGTCGGGCTCCAGGAGGACCACGGTCTTGTGGTTGGCGATGCCCTTGGCCAGGGCGTCGACCCAGGCGGCGTACTCCTCGCCGGTGGCGGCGCCGCCCGCGGAGTACTGCGAGCAGTCGCGGCCGGGGACGTTGTACGCCACGGTGACCGGCACCCGCTTCTCCACCGCGGCCTTGGCCTGGAGCTTCGCCATGTCGTTCGTGGTCTGCACGGGGTCGGCGGTGCCGGTGAACCACTGGGCCACCGGGTACGAGGCCATCGCGGCCATCGCCGCGGCGTCCGTCTTGTCGCCCGCCTTGAGGTCGGCGAGGGACTGCTTGGCTGCCTTGCTCGCGGGCTCGACGTAGAACCTGGTGCCCTGGGTGAGCGAGTGATCGGCGGCGGGGGACGCCTTCGCCGCGGCGGCTGGTGTTGCACACAGGCCGACGAGGGCGGCGGTCGCGGCCGCCGCGGCGAGGAAGGGCACGGCCTTGCGTGTATGGGGCACGGATGGACTCCTCGGGTCGAAGAGGTATGGGAGCGCTCCCAATTGCTAGTCCCACATCAAGTCAGGCGGCCAAGGCGGCGTCAAGAGAACTGCCGGACCGATTTCCTCATGGCTCGCGAGCCGCGCCCGCCGACAGCTACGACCGCGCGACCGACCGCGCGCACTCTGGCCCAAGATCATCGATGCCGTGGTGGCCCACACCGGCTGAGCGGTGCCTCCACAGCTGAGACACCCCGCCACATCGCGAGCGCGAACTCAGGAGCGCAGGGCGGCCGCGAGCGCCTCGGCCAGGGTCACGGGCGGGCGACCGATCAGGCGGCGCAAGTCGCCGGAGTCGGTGTACATCTCCCCGCGGCTCATGCCGAGGTCGGCGTCGGCGAGGACCTCCGCCAACTCGGCGGGCAGGCCCGCGGCGGCCAGTACCCGGGCGAAGTCGGTCACCGGAAGGTCGGCGTAGGCGACCTGCCTTCCGGCCGCGGCGGTGATCGCGGCGGCGAGTTCGGCCAGGGTGAAGGACTCGTCGCCGCCGAGCTCGTACACGGCGCCGGTGTGGCCTTCGGAGGTGAGGACGACCGCCGCGGCCTCGGCGTAGTCGGCACGGGAGGCGGCGCTGATCCGTCCCTCACCCGCGGCGCCGGCGACGGCGCCGTTCCGCAGGATTTGCGGCAGTTGGCCGGTGTAGTTCTCCAGGTACCAGCCGTTGCGCAGCAGCACGCTGGGGACTTGACGGCCCCGCAGGTACTCCTCGGTCTCGCCGTGCGTGGCGCCGATGACGGTGGTGGCCGTGTCCGCGTGCGTCGTGCTCGTGTACGCCACCAGCGACACGCCTGCGGACGCCGCTGCGTCGATCACGCGACGATGATTGGCGACCCGCTCGCCCACGGGGACCGAAGCCGAGATCAACAGCAGCTTGTCCGCTCCCGCGAATGCCTCGGCCAGGCTGTCGGTGTCCGCGAAGTCGGCGCGGCGTACGGTGACGCCTCGGTCGGCCAGGTCCTTGATCCTGGCGGTGTCCCGGCCGGTCGCGATGATGTCCGCGGCCGCGACCCCGCGCCGCAGCAGTGCCTCGACGGTGAGCCTGCCCAACTGGCCGGTGGCTCCGGTGACGACGATCGGCATGATGGTCATTCCTTCCTTCCGTGCGTGCCTCGCACGCCTGCCGCGGTCCGCCCGCGGCGGTATGGAACTCAGCATGACCTGGACACTCTCCGATGGGGAGTAGCCACTTGCTGGTACGGTACTTACCTGACCGATAGCATCGAGGTGAGGCGCATGGCCTTCGTCGAGAACGTGACCGGGCCCACGTTCGATCCGTACGAGCGAGGCTGCCCGTCGCGGGACCTGCTCGACCAGATCGGCAGCAAGTGGGCGGTGCTCGTGCTCGGTGAACTCGGCCGGAACGGGACCTCCCGGTTCGGCCGGCTCCGGCAGGCGCTGGAGGGCGTGAGCGAGAAGATGCTCACCCAGACGCTGCGCACCCTCGAACGCGACGGCCTGATCAGCCGGACCGTCTACCCCGAGGTGCCGCCGCGCGTGGAGTACGAGCTGACCGCGCTCGGCCAGACGCTGCGGGAGCCGCTGAGGGCCCTCACGGAGTGGTCCGTGACGCACATCGAAGAAGTCATCACCGCCCGCGAAGAGTACGACGGCCGTACTGGGCGCAGCCGGTGACCGGCGACGGCCGACGGCCCGCCGGCCGACCGTCCTCCGGCCGGGCCGACGCTGCGCCCTCATAAGCCAGGCGGGGCGATCCCATTGCCTTGGACTGCTGTCGACGCCTGACGCCTGACGCCGAGAGCGGACGCGGGGGCAGGGTTTCCGTCTGCCATGCCCTGGCCTGTGACCGCCGCAAGGGCGGGTCGCCCCATGCCTGCGGCGGGCAGATGCACAGCGCGTGCCCCCGCGCTGCCGAGCGGCGTGGGGGCACATGGAGCACCGCGCTGGTCACCCTCGTGCGTTACTTGCTCGCGCCCTGCGCGAAACCGTTGTAGATCCAGCGCTGGAGGAACAGGAAGACGATCAGGGTGGGCACGATCACCAGGATGGCCCCGGCCGAGATGGTCTCCCAGTGCGCCCCGAACGGTCCCTTGAAGCGGTACAGCGCGGTGGAGATGGTGCCCAGGTTCTCCGAGGGCATGTAGAGGAAGGGGATGTAGAAGTCGTTGTAGGTGGTGATTCCCTTGATGATGACGACGGTGGCGATGGCCGGCTTCAGCATCGGAAAGATGATTCTGCGGTAGATGGTGAAGGCGTTGGCCCCGTCCAGCCGTGCCGCCTCGTCGACCGAGACCGGTATGCCCCGGATGAACTGCAGGAAGATGTAGATCGACACGATGTCGGTGCCCATGTAGAGGAGGATCGGCGCCCAGCGGGTGTCGAAGAGACCGAAGCTGTTGACCACCTGGAAGGTCGCCACCTGCGTGGTCACACCAGGCACCAGGGTGGCGATCAGGAACAGGGCCATGACGAGCTTCTTGAAGCGGAACGCGAAGCGGTCGATGGCGTACGCCGTCATGGAGCCGATGACGACCGTACCCGTGATCGAGAACAGCAGGATGAAGGCCGTGTTCCCGAGGGCCATCAGCATGTGGCCGTCGGAGAAGGCGGTCGCGTAGTTGGAGAAGTTGAGCCAGTCGTGCGGAAGGGCCAGCGCCCCTTGGCCGTCGGCGACTTCGCTCGACGTCTTGAGGGAGGTCAGGAAGACCACCGCGAGCGGCACCAGGACGATGAGGGACGCGACGATCAGGAGCAGGTAGGTCAGTGCCGTGGCGAGGCCGGGGCGCCGGCGCCGCCGCGGCCTGGCGGGGACTGCGGTGGTCATACGATGTCGACCCTCTCGTCGGGCACCAGGCGGCGCTGGATCCAGGTGACCAACAGGATGATCGCCAGCAGCACCACGGCGCAGGCGGAGGCCAGTCCGGTCTTGTTGAACTGGAAGGCGAACTTCACTGTCTGGATCACGAAGGTGGAGGTGCCGGTGGCGCCTGCGGTCATGATGTAGGGGATCTCGAAGACCGAGAGCGATCCGGAGATCGCGAGGATGACGCTCAGGCTGAGCACCGGCCGGATGCTGGGCGCGATGATGTGCCGGAACTGCTGCCACCGGCTCGCCCCGTCGAGCTGCGCGGCCTCGTAGAGCTCCCCGGGGATCGACTGGATGGCGCCGAGGAAGAGCACGAAGTTCAAGCCGGTGAAACGCCAGACGGACACACTGGCCAGCGAGATGTTGGCCGATTCCGGGGTCCCCAGCCAGGCGTGGTTGTTGTGCACGCCGAACCAGGACAGGACCGAGTCGAGTGTGCCGCCGTCCTGGAAGAAGTAGAGGAAGACGAAGCCGATGGCGACGCCGTTGATCAGGTAGGGGAAGAACAGGATGCCCTTGAACAGGTTCCTGAAGCGCAGGTTGAAACTGAGGACGGTGGCGAAGTACAGGGCGATCGCGATCTGCACGACCGACGCCGCCAGGTAGTACAGGCTCACCGCGAAGACACGGAACAGTTCGGGGCGGGTGAACAACTCGACGTAGTTGTCCATGCCCACGAAGTCCCGGTCGGGACTGACGCCGTCCCAGTCGGTGAAGCTGTAGTAGATCATGTTGCCGACGGGCACGTACGTGAACGTGACCAGGAGGGCGAGGGGGAGCAGCAGGAACAGCCACGGGGTGAGGCGGCGCATCGGCTGGTCGCGCCACGATCGGCGGGAGGGGGCCGCGGGGCGCGCACGGCGCTTCGCGATGGAGCGGTCCTCGGAGCCGGGTGCCGGCGGCGATGCGGTGGAAACGGTTCGGGTCATTACGGGCCAGGGCCTTTCGTCGTCCGCTGGGCGCTGGTTCGCCGGGGCCCGGCCGCCGGGTGGCGGGGCCGGGCCATGGCGGGCGCCGGGTCAGGAGCCGGCGGTCTGCCTGGCGTCGGACCAACGCTTGTTCAGGTCGTCGAAGTAGCCCTGGAGGGTTCCGCCCTGGGCACCCCGGGCCAGGTCGACAAGCTTCTGGCGGTAGTCCGGCTTGTTGAGCCCGATCTCGGCGGCGTTGTCGATGGCGTTCACCTGCGCGGTCTTCGCCTCGGAGCGCTCCACCATGGTGACATCGTTGTCAACATAACCCTTGAGCGTCGACGGCAGCGGCTGGGCCGTCAGCGCGGAGACCGCGCCCTCCTTGGCGGAGTAGCCGGACTTCTCGGTGAACCAGTCGATCCACGCCCGGGCCGCGGCCTTGTTGTGGGAGTGGATGTTCACGGCCTGCTGGTAGTCGGAGACCAGCATGGAACAGAACTTGCCGCCGTGCTGCACGGGGATCGGCATGAAACCGATGTCGTCGGGATTCTCGCCCGCCTTGACCGCCGCGTCCCGCATCTGGTTGATCGCCCAGGAACCGAGCATCATGCTGCCGATCTCGCCCTTGGCGAGAAGCGTCTTGGAACTCTCCCAGTTGGTGGTGGTCGGGTCCTTCTCGGAGAGCTTGTCGTGGACGATGCCGTAGAGCAGGGAGTCGAGCGTGTACAGGTCGCTGCCCTTCGTCCAGGGCTTGTCGGTGTCCGCCAGCGCGTCCGACGCCTTGCCGTCGCAGCCGGCCGAGCCGACGCTGTTGGTCCACGGGCTGCTCAGTGGCCAGCCGTCCTTGAAGTTCGTGTAGTAAGGAGTCGCGCCGGTCCGCTCCTTCACGGCCTTCAGGTCGTCCAGGAACTGCTGTGGCGTCTTCGGCCAGTCGGTGACGCCGGCCTTCTTCCACAGTGCCTTGTTGTAGACGAAGCCGTCGGCGGTGCCGAAGGTGGCGATGCCGTAGACCTTGCCGTTCACGTCGGTCTTGTCGGTGAAGCGGTACTTCCGCTTCATGTCGCCCGTGGAACCCAGCGGCGAGAAGAACTTCGGGTAGTCGCCCTTGGCTACCGCCGCGGGGATGAGCAGCACGTCGCCGTAGTTCGCGGTGTTCATCCGGATCTTCACCTCGCCTTCGTAGTCGGTGACGGCCTCGAACTTGACCTTCACCTTGGGGTAGGTCCTGTTGAACTCGGCGGCGTACTTCTTCATCGTGCCGTCCTGCACGAGGTCCGTACGGTTGGTGAGCACCGTGATGCTCCCCGAGGCCTCCTTCGGGTTCAACGGCGCGACCGCCGTCTCGTTCGCATCGGGTGTTCCGGCTCCGCTGCACCCCGCGACGGTCAGCACCGCGGCGGTGAGCAGTGCGGTGCTCAGCGCTTTCTTCCCCATGGGCCCCACTCCTCCAAGGATTACGGCTCGGGCTCTGGTAGTTGTCCGGCACTATGTCAGCCTGTGGTGAACCGGTAAAGCGCCAGGTTTCTCCGCGATACGCAATCGTTACTTGCCCAGGCGCCCGAATGTCGCGCCTGGGCCATCGACATGCACTTTTGTGTTGGTCCCTACGGCAGTCCGAGGACTAGACCGGTTCACTAGACCGGGGCTAGGTTGAGTCGCGCTGTACACGAGTCCAGGCGCCGAAAGGTCAAAGGAGCCGCACATGAAGGAAGCCGTCCAGCTCACCGATGGCTGGAGTCTGGGACACGGGGACACCTCACTGCCCGCCCGGGTACCGGGGTGCGTCCACACCGATCTGCTCGCCGCCGGGCTGATCCCCGACCCCTTCCTCGGGCTGAACGAACGGGAGGTGGACTGGGTGGGCCGGCGCACATGGACCTACGCCCGGCACGTCGACCCCGGCGACACCTCGACGCAGCACCACGAGCGCACCGACCTGGTCTTCGACGGCCTCGACACCGCCGCGCTGATCACCCTCGACGGCCGTGAACTGGGCCGCACCCGCAACATGCACCGCCGCTACCGCTTCGACGTCACCGGCCGGCACGGCCGGCTGGCGGTGGAGTTCGCCTCCGCCTACGACGAGGCGGAGGCCGTCAGGGCGCTGACCGGCGAGCGGCCCAACGTCTACCCGGAGCCGTTCCAGTACATCCGCAAGATGGCGTGCGGCTTCGGCTGGGACTGGGGGCCGACGCTGGTCACCGCCGGCATCTGGCGCCCCGTACGGCTGGAGAGGTGGTCGACGGCGCGGCTCGCACGGGTACGGCCGTTGGTGACCGTCGCCGACGGTGACGGCGGCGTGGAGGTGCGCATCGACGTCGAGCGCACCGACCGGGGCGCGGGCCGTGCGCTCGAGGTGCGCGCCGGCGTCGGCGGCGCCGAGGCCCGGTGTGCCGTGGACGGTGAACAGGCCGTGCTGACCCTGCGCGTCCCCGCCCCCGAGCTGTGGTGGCCCCGCGGGTACGGCGCCCAAGCCCTGTACGACCTGAAGGTGGACCTGATCGACGTCGACACCGACCGTCCGCTGGACTCCTGGCAGCGGCGGATCGGCTTCCGCGACGTGGAACTGGACCGCTCCGCCGACGCACACGGCACCGGCTTCACCCTGGTCGTCAACGGCGTACGCGTCTTCGCCCGCGGCGTCAACTGGATCCCCGACGACGTCTTCCCCTCCCGCGTCACCCCGGAGCGCTACCGCACGCGGCTGCGGCAGACTGCGGAGGCGGGCGTGGACCTGGTGCGCATCTGGGGCGGTGGCATCTACGAGGACGACGCCTTCTACGACGTCTGCGACGAACTCGGCCTGATGGTGTGGCAGGACTTCCTCTTCGCCTGTGCCGCGTACCCGGAGGAGCAGCCGCTGCGCGGGGAGGTCGAGGCGGAGGCCCGCGATAACGTTGTCCGGCTCATGCCGCACCCGTCCCTGGTGCTCTGGAACGGCAACAACGAGAACCTGTGGGGTTTCCGCGACTGGGACTGGGAGCCGGAACTCGGCGGTGATTCCTGGGGCGAGGGCTACTACCTGGGCCTGCTGCCCCGGATCGTCGCCGAACTGGACCCCACCCGCCCCTACACCGCGGGCAGCCCCTGGTCCGGCTCCTGGGACCACCACCCCAACGACCCCGCGCACGGCACCCACCACTCGTGGGAGGTCTGGAACCGCCGTGACTACGCGGAGTACCGCGACTCGGTGCCCCGGTTCGTCGCGGAGTTCGGCTGGCAGGCACCACCCGCGATGGCCACCCTCCGGCGAGCGCTGCCCGGCGAGGGGCTGGCCCCCGACTCACCCGGCATGCTCCACCACCAGAAGGCCGAGGACGGCAACGGAAAGCTCAACCGCGGGGTGGAACGCCACTTCGCGCTGCCCGAGGGCGACTTCGACCGCTGGCACTATCTCACCCAGGTCGTACAGGCCCGGGCCGTCGCGGCCGGGATCGAGCACTGGCGCTCCCACTGGCCGGTGTGCGCCGGCACCGTGGTCTGGCAGATCAACGACTGCTGGCCGGTCAGTTCCTGGGCCGCGATCGACGGCGACGGCCGGGCCAAACCCCTCTACCACGAGCTGCGCCGGGTGTACGCCGACCGCCTGCTCACCCTCCAGCCCGACGCCGCCGGACCGGTCCTCGCCGTGATCAACCAGTCCGCGGCGCCGTGGCCCGCGGAGGTGACGCTGCTCCGCGTCGACGCGGACGGCACCGTGCTGGCGCGGCACGCACTGGAGGTGAACGTCGGAGCCCGCGCGGTCCACCGGCAGTCCGTTCCGGCGGACCTGGTGCCCGACGCCGCGTCCGCCACGGAGTTCCTCGTGGCCGACACCGGGGAGCTGCGCGCCCTGTACTTCCCCGTCACGGACAAGGAGTTCGCCTACCCCGTGCCGAAGTACGACGTCACCGTGGCCTCCACCCCCGGTGCGACTGACGGTAATGTCGAGGTCGTGGTGACAGCACATACCCTGGTGCGCGACCTCCTCCTACAGGTCGACCGGCTCGGTCCCGACGCGGTCTGCGACACGGGCCTGCGCACGCTCCTGCCCGGCGAGGAACTGCGCCTGACGGTCCGGGGCGCGATCGACACGGGTGCCAACGCCGTACGCGCCGCCCTCTTCTGTGTGGAACCGGCGTGAGTTCACCCTCCGAGCGCATCACCATCAAGGACGTCGCCGCCGCGGCCGGGGTGTCCAAGGGCGCGGTGTCCCTGGCGTTCAACGACAAGCCCGGCGTCTCCGAGGCGACGCGGGAGCGGATCTTCGCGGTGGCCCGACGGCTGGGCTGGGCCCCGAACGCCTCCGCCCGCAGCCTGTCCCGGCAGTCCGTCGACACGGTCGGGCTGGCCATCTGCCGGCCGGCCCGGCTGCTCGGTCTCGAACCCTTCTACATGGAGTTCATCTCCGGTATCGAGAGCGTGCTCACCGAGCGCAACTGCTCGCTGCTGCTGCGGTTGGTCGGTTCGCTGGAGGAGGAGATCGGCCTGCAGGAACGCTGGTGGCGGGAACGCCAGGTCGGCGGTTCCATCCTGGTCGACTTCCACCAGGCGGACCCGCGCATCGCCCCGCTGCGGGCGCTGGGCCTTCCGGCCGTGGCGGTGGGCCACCCCTCCCTCACGGGAGGCTTCCCGTCGGTTTGGACCGACGACCGCACCGCCGTCGAGGAGGCGGTGCGGTACCTGGCGGCCCTGGGGCACCGGCGGATCGCCCGGGTCGGCGGTCCCTGCGGCCTCGGCCACAGCGCCATCCGGTCGGAGGCGTTCGCGACCACGATGGAGGAACTGGGGCTGGACGGCGGCCTGCACGTCGAGACCGGCTTCTCGGGGGACGAGGGCGCGCGGGCGACACGCTCGCTGCTCCTGTCGTCCAGCCGCCCCACCGCGATCGTCTATGACAACGACATCATGGCGGTCGCCGGGCTGGGCGTGGCCGCCGAGATGGGTGTCTCCGTCCCGGACGACCTTTCCCTGCTGGCCTGGGACGACTCCCAGCTGTGCCGTCTGACCCATCCGACGCTGTCGGCGATGAGCCACGACGTGCACGCGTTCGGAGCCGAGGTCGCGCGCGTGCTCTTCGACGTGGTGGCGGGCCACGACGTGGTGTCCCGGCCCGTGGCGACGCCGCAGCTCGTACCGCGCGCCTCGACCGCGCCCCCGCCCCGCTCCTAGCGTCCGCCGTGTCGTGCGAAGGGGCCGCGGCGCCGTGCGCCGCGGCCCCTCGCTCTTGATCGTCGCCGTTTTTCGTCAGCGGGGAAGGAATACCGGGGGGAAGGATCTCTTCGGAACGGCTACGGGAATCGAGCCCGGGACAGTCAGTCGGAAGATAGCCGGAAGGACAGCCGTAACGGCTCTTCCACTAAAACCGGTTAAGTTCGGCCCGCAGGGCTCCTCGATCGCATTTCCGCGCGTCAGCCGACAGCCGGCTGCCTGTGCGGTGCCAGGATGCGCCCGCGTGCCGCCGCTGCGGCGCCCACCAGCCCGGCGTCACGGGCGAGCGCGGCGGGCCGCACCTGAAGGCCGCTCACGAAGCCGAGGGCGGCGAAGTCGCGCAGATGACGCCGCAGCGGGGTGAACAGGACGTCACCGGCCTGGGCCACGCCTCCGCCGATGACGGCGACCTCGACCTCCAGCAGGGTCGCCGTGCCGGCGATCGCGGCGGCCAGGGCCCGGGCCGACCGGTCGAAGGCGTTGACGGCCCGCTCGTCACCCGCACGCGCCGCCACGGCCACGGCAGCCGCGGTCGGTTCCTCGCCCGCGGGCGGCGCCCAGCCCGCACGCACCGCGTGGCGCGCGATGGCGGTCCCGCTGGCGTACCCCTCGACACACCCTCGTGCGCCGCAGGCGCAGGGCGGGCCGTCGAAGGCGACGGAGATGTGCCCGATGTGGCCTGCGTTTCCCGAAGGCCCCGGATGCAGGCGTCCGTTCAGGACGAATCCGCCGCCCACGCCGGTCGACACCACCATGCACAGCACGTCGTCGAAACCGCGCGCGGCGCCGCGCCAGTGCTCCGCCGCGGCCACCGCCACGGCGTCGCCCAGCAGCACCGGCTCGATGCCGACGGGCAGTACCGGGTGCGCGCGCACGCTGTCGACCAGGGGAAACGCGCGCCAGGAGGGGATGTTCACCGGGCTTACGGTGCCGGCGGCCGTGTCGACGGGGCCGGCGCTGGCTATGCCCATGCCACGGACGCCGTCCCAGCCGGAATGAACGGCGAGCGCGTCGATCACGGCGTCCACGGTGCGGGCCATGTGTACGGCGGACTCCCGGGCCGGGGTCGGCCGCTCGACGCGGTGCAGAACGGACCCCGCGTCGTCGACCAGCGCCCCGGCGATCTTCGTGCCTCCGATGTCAAGTGCTGCGTACACCTCGTGTCCCTCTCTGTCCTCGATGTCTGGGAGTGTCCGGGGGAGCGGGCGATGCCCGGTGGCCGTCCCGCACCGTCGGCGTCACCGGCACCGCCGGACGGCGGCCGGTACGATGCGCCGTGGACAACGTTGTCATCCTGCCCGGCGGAGCCATTGCTCGCTGCCTCCGGGGCCCGCGACGAAAAGGGTCCCTGTGCCTTCGGCGGTGATCCCGTGGTCGGAGTCGGGCAGGAAGCACGACGCCCCCGGGCCGA
Source organism: Streptomyces sp. NEAU-sy36 (assembly GCF_013423905.1). Lineage (NCBI taxonomy): Bacteria > Bacillati > Actinomycetota > Actinomycetes > Kitasatosporales > Streptomycetaceae > Streptomyces > Streptomyces sp. NEAU-sy36. The sequence goes on along the minus strand of NZ_CP058977.1, from coordinate 4,316,430 downwards.
GCGGCAGGACCTCGCCCCCCGGGGCGCGCAGCAGGGCGGTGCCGTCCAGACACAGGGCGATGCGGGGGCCGGACGACGGAGTCAGGGGGGCCGGCGAGGCGGTGAGCCCCGTCCGGTACAGCGCGAACTCCTCCGCCGGGCAGTCGTACACCAGGCCGCCGCCGGGACCGGGCAGCGTCCTGGGGAGCACGACGGGCACCCGCGCCGCCGGGTCGGTGATCCTCAGCAGTTCCGGTACGTCCACCTGCTTCGAGGTGAGTCCCGCGCGCACGACGTTGTCGGAGCAGGCCATGACTTCCACCCCGACCCCTCGGATGTAGGCGTGCAGTCCGCCGGCCGGCATGAACAGCGCGGTGCCCGGCTCCAGGACCCGGTGCCGCAGCAGCAGCGAGGCCACCAGACCGGGGTCGCCGGGATGATGGCGCGCCATGCGCACGACCGCGTCGTAGGCGCCCGCGTGGGGGCCCGGCACCCGCGCCGACCGCGCGCACGCCCGTACGACCTCGTCGACGAGGCCGTCGCGGTCCTGTGCCGACCGGTCCAGCACGGCCCGCAGCGCGGCCGTCAGCGCAGCGTCGCCGTCGACCGTGCGCAGGGTGGCGGTGACGGGGCGCAGGCCGGGGACGTCCAGGCCGTCGAGCACGGCGACAGCCTCCTCGCGGCCCCGGAAACCGGCCAGGACCTCGAAGGGGGTCAACGCGCAGAGCAACTCGGGCTTCGGCCAGTCGTCCGCGTACGCTCCCGTGCCCGTGCCCGTGCCCGTGCCCGTGCGCTGCGCGGCGAACGCGGCGCGGGCCTGTTCCCGGTCAGGGTGCACCTGGATGGACAGCGGTGCCTCGGCGGCCAGGACCTTGAGCAGGAACGGAAGCCTGCCGTCGAACCGGGCGGCGCAGTCCCGCCCGAGTTCCTTCTCGGGGTCACCGGACACCACGTCCAGCAGGGTCAGCGTTTGTCCGTCGCGGGTCAGGCGCGCCGGCCCGGAAGGGTGGGCGCCGAGCCACAGCTCCGCCTCCGGGCCCGGCGAGGGGGTGCCACGGCCCTGCAGCCGGGCCAGCGCGTCACGAGAGCCCCAGGGGTAGGGCTTGATGATGGGGTGCAGTAGATCCACGGGCCTACGTTAACCAGGGCCTGCTCGATAGCAACGAGGCATGGCAACCTCTGTTACTGAACCGGTATAGTGCCCGCTTTCTGTGTAATTCGTCACCGGCGATCGAAACGAAGCGTGACGCGCCCGTTGACATGAGCGAGACATTCGGTGGTCTCATGGGTGAGTCGCGCCACTGGTGCGACGCTTCCAGCACCGTCACGCACACCGTGCTCACCCACCCATATCTGACAACGTTGTCAGTCGATGTGAGGAGAGAGATGGCCAAGCCATCAAGAAGGGCCTTGCGCACGGCTGTCGCCGCCGCGTTCGCCGGCGTCCTCGGCCTGCTGATATCCGTTGTCGGCGGTCCCGCCACCCGGGCCGAGGCCGCCACCGCGGGCCTGCACGTCTCGAACGGGCGTGTGTACGAGGCCAACGGCAACGAGTTCGTCATGCGCGGGGTCAATCACGCCTACGACTGGTACCCGAGCCGGACGAGCGCCATCGCCGACATAGCCGCCAAGGGTGCCAACACCGTCCGCCTCGTGCTGGGGAGCGGCCACCGGTACACGCGGACCAGCGGCTCCGAAGTGGCCTCCCTGATCGCCCAGTGCAAGCAGAACAAGGTCATCTGCGTCCTGGAGGTGCACGACACCACCGGCTACGGCGAGGACTCCGCCGCGGCTTCCCTGGACGAGGCGGCGGACTACTGGGTCGGCGTGAAGGACGCGCTGGCCGGGCAGGAGAACTACGTCGTCGTCGACATCGGCAACGAGCCGTACGGCAACACCGGTTACGGCGCCTGGACCGATGCCACCAAGAGCGCGATCAAGAAACTGCGCGGCGCCGGGATCCGCAACGCCCTGATGGTGGACGCGCCCAACTGGGGCCAGGACTGGTCCGGCACGATGCGGGACAACGCCGCGTCGGTCTTCTCGTCCGACCCCGACGGAAACACGATCTTCTCGGTCCACATGTACGGCGTGTACAACACCGCCTCCAAGGTGCAGGACTACCTGAACTACTTCGCCGGCCACCACCTTCCGCTGGTCATCGGCGAGTTCGGCGACCAGCACACCGACGGCGACCCCGACGAGGACGCCATCATGTCCACCGCGCAGTCCCTCCGCGTGGGCTATCTCGGCTGGTCGTGGAGTGGCAACAGCGGTGGCGTCGAGTACCTGGACCTCGTCAACGGCTTCGACCCGAACTCCTTGACCAACTGGGGTCGTCGGCTCTTCGACGGCGCCAACGGCATCGTGGCCACCGCCAAGCGCGCGACCGTCTACGGCGGCGGGGGCTCGGGCGGCACGGGCACGGCACCGAACGGCTACCCGTACTGCGTGAACGGCAGCGCCACCGACCCGGACGGCGACGGCTGGGGTTGGGAGAACAACCGGTCGTGCGTCGTCCCCGGCGGTCCCGCGGACCACTGACGCACGGTCGCGGATCCGACCGGCAGGCGAGGAAGGGCGTACGCCACCGCGTGGGAAGAGCGGCGGCGTACGCCCGCGCGCGGGGCGACCCGTCGGTCGACGGCCGGGTCGATGCCCGGCGGCGCAAGCGGCGGAGCGTGCCGCGGCCCGCGACGGTTGCCGCCGCGGCCACCCTCGGCGCGAAGGTGATGCGGGGGCAGAGGCGGGACGGGCGCCGGCGACCGAGGACGCTTGATCAGTGCGGACGCGCGCCGCCGCGGATGCGGCCGATGAGGTGCGACTCGACGCGCCGGAGTGTGGCGATCGTCGCGTCCGCCTCTGCGGCATCGGGGAGGGCCTCGGCCAGTAGGCCGCTCCAGACGTCCTCCAGCCGCCTCAGGTTCTCGGCCGCCTTCCGAGTCGGATACAGGCGCACCCGCCTGGCGTCCTCCGCGTCGGCTTCGCGACGCACCAGGCCCTTCTGTTCGAGCTTGCGCAGCGCCCGGCTGAAGTTGCTGGAGATCAGCTGGGTGGCTTCGGCCGCCTGGGTCGCCGTGACGCCCGGCTGATGGTCGATGAAGCGCATGACCGCCGCTTCGAGCGGTGTCCACGCCTCTGCGGGGTCCGCCTTGGCTGCGTGGAGGTGTCGGCTGACCGCAAGGATCAGGTCGGCGAGCTCGAACAGTCGGGCCTTCTGCTTCTCATCCACATCAGCAGTATATTACCTGTCATGTGATAGCTATCATCTGACAGGTAACTCGCGGTGTGCTCGTGCCCAGTCAGCGCTGACGTGCGCGTTGTGCTTCGGAACGCGGAAGGACTACCACCATGCCCCTCATCGCCATCGAAGAACATTGGATGCTGCCGGAGCTGACCTCCGCGCTCAAAGCCGTGTCCCGTCCGGACGAGAGTCTCCTCTTCAACGAGCACGGTGACATCGGCCGGCGACTCGAAGACCTGGGCGCCGGCCGGATCGCCACCATGGACGCCCAGGGCATCGACCTGGCCGTACTCGCCCTCACTCCGCCGGGGACCCAGGCCCTGCCGGCCGAGGAGGCGATCGCGCTCAGCCGCCTCGCGCCGCCGAGCTGGAACGTGCGGCACGCCAAGGCCACGTGGGGACCATGGTCTACGGCCGCACCGGCGACCGGTTCCTCGACGACCCCGCCTACGACGACTTCTTCGCCGCCGCAGCCGGCCTCGACCAGCCGGTCTTCATCCACCCGCAGATCCCCTCCGACGCGCTGCGTGCCGCCGCCTACCGGGGTTTCGACCCCATGACCGAACTCGGGTTGGCCACATTCGGCTGGGGCTGGCACGTGGAGGCGGCGACCGCGGCACTGCGTCTCATCCTGCGCGGCACCTTCGATCGCCATCCCGATCTGCAGATCGTGCTGGGCCACTGGGGCGAACTGCTTCCCTTCTGGCTCGACCGCGCCGACAGTCTCGCCCGTCTCGCCGGGCTCCGGCGGTCGGTCTCGGAGTACATCCGCACCAACTTCTTCCTGACGACGTCGGGGATGCTCAACCCGGCCCTGCTACGGCACGTACTGACCGTGACGACCGTCGACCGGCTGATCTTCTCCACCGACTACCCCTTCCAGCAGCCCACCCGAGCAGAGATCGACACGTTCTTCGAGCACTTCGCCACCGACACCGACCGGCACAAGGTCCGCTCGGCCAACGCCGCGGCCCTCTTCGGAGTCGATCCCCTCACGCCCTGACCCAGGACCGGCGAAGCAGAAGCCGGCCCCGCGCCCCTCGTCTCAAGCCGCCCCACACCAAGGAGAACGTGCGACATGTCGCAGTCCACCACAGATGAGCGCACCCGGACCGCCCTGGTCGTCGGAGCATCCCGAGGACTCGGCTGCGCCATGGCGGCCGAACTCGCCGAGCGGGGGTGGTCGGTCATCGGCACGGTTCGCGGCAGCGCCCGCACCCCGCTGCAGGACCTCGCCGACCACCGCCCCGAACGCGTCCGCGTCGAACACCTCGACATCACCGAACCCGAGGAACTCATGCCCCTGCACGAGCGTCTGAAGGGAGTGCGACTCGACGTCCTGTTCGTCAACGCGGGCACCACCAACAACGAGCAGACCCCCATAGGGGCCGTCCCGACCCAGGACTTCATCGACGTCATGGTGACCAACGCGCTCAGCCCCATGCGCGTCATCGAAGCACTCGACGACCTGGTGACGCCCAACGGCCTGATCGGCGTCATGTCCTCGGGGCAGGGCAGCATCACCAACAACACCAACGGGCTGCGCGAGGTCTACCGCGGTAGCAAGGCAGCCTTGAACATGTTCATGCGCAGCTATGCCGCCCGGCGAACCGACGCCGAACGCTCCCTGCTGCTCATGGCTCCGGGCTGGATCCGCACGGCGCTCGGTGGCGACGACGCCCCCTACTCCGTGGAAGAGAGCACCCCGCTCCTGGTGGACGTGTTGCTCTCCCACCTCGACGGCAAGGGCCTGGCATTTCTCGACCGGAACGGCGGACATGTCCCCTGGTGACCGCCATCGGCTTCCTCTCGGACCCGCGTCCGGACTGCCCGTCGTCGGCGAGCACTCGGGGAGCGGACAGCCGTCGACGCAGGGACGTTCCCGGCTATGGGCGAGCGTCGTCGAACTGCTCGCGGACCTGAGCGTTCACTGCGGGAGGTGCGTCACCGCCGGCCGCGCCCAGGTCTGCGAGCAGACGCAGCCCGTCCTCGGCAGGGCTGCCGGGGGCCGCGGACAGCACCACCAGCTCCATGCCTGATTCGTTCGGCAGGGCGAAGTTCTCCTGGTGCAGTTCCAGCAGCCCGACCAGCGGGTGCCGATACGCCTTGCATCCGTACGTCCGGGCGCGCACGTCCGCACGGGCCCAGAGGCGGCGGAAGCGCTCGCTGCCCATCGCCAGCTCGCCGATGAGCGAGGCCAGGCGGGGATCGTCGGGGTATTTTCCGGCGGCCAGGCGCAGGTGTCCGACCACGTCGAGGGTGCAGTTCTCCCAGTCCGCGTAAAGTCCGCGCTCGGCCTCCTCGAGGAAGAGATGCCGTGCGATGTTCAGGCCCGGCATCGGCCGGCCGTAGAGGAGCCCCGCGAGGCGGTTTCCGGCGAGCACGTCCAGGCGGTGGTTCATGATCAGCGCGGGTCCGCCGGCGACCAGATCGAGGACGCGCAGCAGCTCCGGGCGGACCCGCCCGCCCGGAGTCTTCGCACGGCGGCGGCGCTGCCGGGCGAGCCGGTAGAGGTGCCCGCGTTCGGTCTCGTCGAGGTCGAGGACGCGGGCGAGGGCGTCGAGTACCTGCTCGGAGGGCTGGGTGGCGCGGCCCTGCTCCAAGCGGACGTAGTAGTCGACGCTGACTCCGGACAGGTGCGCGACCTCTTCGCGGCGCAGCCCTTCGACCCGGCGCCGGCTGTCGGTGGGAATGCCGACGGCGGCCGGGTCGACCCGGGAACGCCGGGTCCGCAGGAAGCCCGCGAGATCGTCCATGTCCCCAGTATGGCCTCGGCAGTGCTCGGGAAGGTGGCCCTGCCAATACCAGGAAGTCCCGTCCGACGGAACACGGGCCCCTGAACGCCGGGCGCCGTCGCGTCCAGGATCGAAGGCATCCGATCCGAAGGAGTTCCCATGAAGACGCTGATCGTCTACGCCCACCCGGAGCCGCAGTCGCTCAACGGCTCGCTGAAGGACCTCGCGGTGACCACGCTGGAGAGCGCCGGGCACGAAGTACGGGTGAGCGATCTGTACGCGATGAACTGGAAGGCGGCCGCGGACGCCGAGGACTACGGCCCCAGCGCCTCACGTCCGCTGAAGGTCGCCCGGGACTCGGGCCGGGCGTTCGACGCCGGTACGCTCACCCGGGACGTGATCGCCGAGCAGGAGAAGCTGCTGTGGGCCGACACGATCATCTTCCAGTTCCCGCTGTGGTGGTACTCGATGCCCGCGATCCTCAAGGGCTGGGTGGACCGGGTCTTCACGTACCACTTCGCATACGGCGTCGGAGAGCACAGCGACACCAAATACGGTGAGCGCTTCGGCGAAGGCACCCTCGCGGGCAGGAGGGCTCTGCTGTCGGTGACCACCGGCGGCCCGGAGCCGCATTACGCCGCTCGCGGGATCAACGGCCCCATCGACGATCTGCTGTTCCCGATCCAGCACGGCATCCTCTACTACCCGGGCATCGAGGTGCTGCCGCCGTTCGTGCTCTACGGCACCGACCGGATGACCAGCGAGAGCTACCCGGACGTCGCCAAGGCATGGAAGCAGCGTCTGCTCACCCTGGAGTCGACCGAGCCGATCGCGTTCCGGAAGCAGAACTTCGGCGACTACGACATCCCCTCGCTGCAGCTGAAGGAAGGACTGGAGCCCGCGGGCCGAAGCGGCTTCGGGCTGCACGTGCGCGGCTGACCGCCTGCACGCCTGCGCCACACGCGGGTCGAGCGCGAAGTCGTGCCGGACTGGCCGGAGTCCCGCCGGGCAACCCGTTCGCATAGGCCAAGCGCGACGCACAACTGGTCGACGCCCGCCGCGTGTACAGCCCCGGCCCCGCGGTGGCGCAGATGGGCTCGGACAGCCCGGCCAGCCGGCCGGCGACCCGGGTCGGCGGGCTGCCGGGCGTGGCGGACGGCGGCTTCTCCAGCAGGGCCCCGCCTCCTCGGCGAGTCCGCGGAGGGCCGCCGCGGCGAAGCTTTCCTGGCCGCGGGTCCTGCCGCCGGGAAGCTCGTGCCTGCCGCGGCGCGACCGGCCGAGCAGGGCCCTGTCGGCATCGTCGCTGACGATGGCGAAGGCGCCGGTCAGGCATGGGCGGTGGTCGGCCTCTTCTCGACGGCCCGGGTGCCGGCATCGCAGGGCCCGCGCAGGACCAGGAAGGCCAGGCCGTCCGCGTCCAACCGCTCCACCGCCCCCCAACCGGAGCCGACGAGCGCGATCTCGTCCTCGTCCAAGGCGATGCCGCGCCGCTCCTCGGGTGTGGTCTCCGCCACCGGGGTGATGACGACGAGCGCGCCGCCGTCCCGCAGCCGCTCACCCAGAGCGTGCAGCATGCGACCCCTGTCCTTCAGGAACGGGTACATCAGGCGCATCACGACCACGTCGTACCCTTCCTCGTGCAACGGGGCCGGGTCGTCGCGCTCGATGTCCAGCAGCAGCCAGCGCACGCCCTCGATGCCGGCGTGCTCGGTGCGGGCCCGGGCGAGCGCGCTGCCGGCGAAGTCGACGGCGTCCACGGTGTAGCCGAGGGAGACGAGGTAGGCGGCCAACTCGCCGGTGCCGCAGCCGACGTCGAGCGCGCGGCCGCCGTCGTCCGGGGCCGGGGTGTGCTCGGCGAGGAGTTCCCGCTCGCGCTCACCCACTCGCCGGAACCCCCGGCCGTCGCCGAAGTGCTTCTCCCACTGCTCGCGGGCGGTGTACGTCAATGTACTGCTCCTCCTGTGACGGTGGGGTGGTCGGGGGGCTGTCGTGCGGCGCGGAGCCGGGCCAGAGTGCGGTGGCCGCGTTCCACCAGTTCGGGGTCGCCGTGGGCGGCGCCGTAGGAGATGCCGGAGACGGCGTCCAGGACGGACAGGACCGCGAGCTGGGCCTCTTCCTCCGGCGTGAACGGGCGCCCGTAGCCGTGGAGCAGGGCTGCCAGGAGGTCGGGGCGGCCGTGCCACGCGTCGGACAGCCGCACGAAATCCCGCACGGCCGGCCCGTATTCCGACCGCTCGAAATCGACCACGTACAAGGCGTCGGCGTGCTCGTCCCAGCGGAGGTTGCGCAGTTGGAAGTCGCCGTGCGTGGGGACCGCCGACAGGGTGGGCAGGCCGGCAGCGCTTTCCACGGTGGCGCGGACGAACTCCTCGTCACCGGCAGCGAGATGGGGTCGGGCCCCGTCCAGGTGACGCTCCAACTTCCGCACGGGTGGGGCCCCGCTGTCCGGCCGGGGCGGGGCGCTGGTGTGGATGGCGGCCGCGAGCCGCCCGATGCGGTGGAAGATCCCCCGCTGCTGCTCGGGTGGGAAGGCGGCACCGTGCAGGGACCGGCCTCCCACCGCGGTGAGGACGACCGCCCGCAGCACGCCGTCGGCGGCCACCAGCCGGGGCGCGGCTTCGCCGAGGCCGGCGACCCAGCTACGGAGCGCGGCGACTTCGCGTCGGTGGAAACGCTCGTTCTGGTGGACCTTGACGTACCAGGTGCCGCCCTCGGTGCCGTGCGCCCGCCAGACGCGGCTGTCCTCCCTTGCCCAGGAGACGTCCGTCCAACGGGCGATCCGCCCTACCGCCTGCTCGGCGAAGGCGCGCACCGCGTCGGCCGGGGTGGCGTCGCGGGCGCCGGGGTCGGGGACCAGGAGCAGCCGGTCGACGGCCGGGTCGTAGGCGATGGGGTCGGCGGGCTCCTGGAAGTGCACGCCCATGCGTGCACCGGCCCGGTAGGCGTCGAGCCCGGCCCGGCAGTACGCGACGATGGGCTGCGGGAGCCTGTCGAGCGCGAACCAGCCCATGGCGTCGCACACTTGGGGTTCCATGATCTGAGGGGTGCCGTGCCAGCGCCGCACCTCGAAGAAGACGCCGAGGCGTGCGCCGCCGGCGGGGGAGCGGTGGTGCACGGTGACGGCCGCGCGGACATCGACCGGGTCGACCGCGACGCCGGTCTCCTCGCGGGTCTCGCGCACCAGCGCCGTGACCATGTCCTCCCACGGGCCGTCGAGATGTCCGGACGGAAGGTGCCAGCAGCCGGTGGCGTACACGTCACCGGCTCGCCGGGAGAGCAGCACCTCGGTCCCGGCCGTGCCGTCGCGTACCGCGATCAGGTGGACGTCGAGCGGCTCGGTGTGCCGTCGGCTGCCGGTCATGCGTCCCCCCGTAGTGCCCGCAGCGCGGTGGCGACCTGCCGCAGCTGACCGTCGTCCTCGTGTCCTCCGGCGAGGAGCCCGCCGGGCGCGGGATCAGGTTCCCCGGCGTACCGGGGGCGGACATGGCTGTACGGGCGGAGTGGTGGCGGAGGAAGTCCTCGTGCCGGCCGGCCGGCACGCCGGGGCTGTCGGCTCGGGGAGGGGAGAGGGGTCTGATGTCGGGGCACCCGTGCTCCTGTTCGCTGGACGGTCGGTGTGCGGGGCTCTGGCGACGAAGGCGAGGTCGGCCGGCGATCGGGACGGGTGCCGGCAGCGTCCATGTCCGTGCCTTCGGCCCAGGGCCGGAGGCGATGCGCTGGTTGTCGGACGTCGCGCTGGGCGGGTCAGGTCGCCGTGTCGTGGTCGGCCGACTGGATGATGCCGCGAGGACCGGGGAGCCTGGCGGCCGCGATCCCGTACTGGGCGGCCTGGGCCGTGAACATGCCCTGGTACAAGCCGTCCGGGCGGGCCATGAGTTGGTCGTGGGTGCCGTCCTCGACGACGCGTCCCTGGTCGAGGACGTAGATGTGGTCGGCGTGCATGGTCGCGGCGAGCCGGTGCGTGACCAGTACGACCGCGTGCCCTTGCTCAGCCAGGGACCACAGTCCCCGGAACGCGGCGATTTCAGCGTGGGGATCGAGGGCGCTGGTGGGCTCGTCGACCAGCAGGAAGGGTGCCTGCCTGTACCGGGTGCGGGCGGACCCCAGCTTCTGCCACTGCCCGCCCGAGAGCTGGACACCGCGCTCGTAGCCCTTGAACACGATCGAGTCCCAGCCGTGCGGCAGGCCCTCGATCAGGTCGAGCACGCCCGCGTCCCGAGCGGAGCCACGGACACGGTCCATGTCCCGGGGCCGGTCGCCGACGCCGATGGCCACGTTCGCGGCGGCCGTCATCTCCCAGCGCGGGAAGTCCTGGGCCAACAGACCTACGGCGCCGAAGACATGGGACCGGTCCGCCTCGCGGAGCGCGACCCGCTCGCCCGCCTCACCCACCCACCACACGTTCCCTCGGGACGGCACCAGCAGCCCGGCGAGCACCTTCGTGAGCGTGGTCTTCCCCGAGCCGTTCGCCCCGACCAGGGCCGTCACCTTCCCGCGGGGAATCCGCACGCTCACCGCCTGCAGCGAAGGAGCGTCGGCGCCCGGGTAGGTGAACGACACCTCCTCCGTCCGCACCTCCCGGACCGGGGCGGGCAGCGGTGTGCCGGAGGACGGGATGGCGTTCTGGCCCGCCACCCTGATGGCGTCCTCGGTGTCGGTGAGGAACAACAGCTCCTCGTACAGGCGGTTGACCTGCTGCACCAGTGAGGTGAGGCGTGCCGTCGAGGTGCGGATGGCGATCACCGCCGTGCCGCCGACGGCGAGCGGCAGACCACCGGACGCAAGCAGCCACCACAGCACCCCGTAGCAGGCCAGCGACGCAAGCCCCGCGAACCCGCCGGCGATCAGGTCCGTGGACGCCTGCGCCCGGGCCAGGCGCCGCTGCTCCGCCTCCGTCTGCCGCGACATCTCCGTGTAACCGGACAGCAACTTCGCCCCGGCGGCGTGCACGCGGATCTCCCCGGCGGCATGCGGGCGGGTCAGACAGGCGAGCAGAGAGGCGATCGCCCGGCGGTGGTCGACCCAGGTCAGGCGTGAGAGGTACTCGCGGCGCGCGGAGCGGACCGCTCCCCACCCCTTGGGCACGGCGATCGCCAGCAACATCGGGAGCAACGCCCAGTGCAGCGCCGTCAGTACCACCGCGGCCGCCACCATGCCGATCACCACACTGCCCACGCCCACCGACAGCCGGAGCATGTTGCGGGCGGAGTCGGTGCCGAACCTCCCCGCCTCCAGGGCACGCTGCACTTCCGGCCGCTCGGTCGCCTCCACCTCGACCTGGGTGACGGCCGTGTAGTACCGGGCGGAGACCACCCGCTCGACCTGGGGCTCCAGCCGGCCCGACATGGCCGTCGACCACGCCGACAGCGTCGCCGTCGCCACCGCGGTGACAGCGAGCACGGCCAGCGACGGCAACGCGTCGCGGAGCTTGTCCCGGGTCGGCCCATCGGCGAACAGCTCGGTGAGGACGCTGTTGACCGCCATCAGCCCCCAGCCGGCCGTCACACCTTGCCCGAACTGGGCCGCCACGACCCCGGCGAGCGCTCGACGGTCGGTCTGCCAGCCGGTGCGCAGCACCATGGCCACCATGCGGGGCAGCGCCGCCGCCATGTGCCCGAAGCTCAACCGGGTCAGCGGTCCTTCGTGGCGGACGAAGGACTGGTCGTAGCGGAGCCGGCCGCCGTACAGCTCGCGCTCGGTGTCCGAGATGCCGGTCGTCGCCGCCGCGGCGGCCTTCGGCGGGTTCGCGGTCGTGCCGTTGTCCGGTTCGGCTCGCGTCAATGTGTTCCCTCTCGGAGGAGTGGCAGTGGTGTCGGCATGTCCAACGACGCCGCCGCGATTTCGAACGCGTGTCTTTCGGTCGGGTTGCGCACCCTGGGATCCAGCGGTTCCTCGAAGGTGCGCAGTGCATCGACCCTTGCCGCGCAACAGCATGCGTGTGAAGACGGGTTGGCCGAAACGCCGAGCTGCTTGGCTGTGGCGGCTGTACGCGGTCGGCAGCGGCGCCGCGGACGCCTGATCTCGGCTGCTCGAAGCGGTTGGCGGGCGGTCGCGTGTCTCTTGTGGCCGGGGAGGCGCCGCCGATGCGTCAGCAGACGTGCTCCGGCTGTATGGTCGCTACCAGCTGAATCGGCAGGCGGGGGTGGGAAGTTGGAGGCGAGAATCGCCATCGTCGGCGGCTGTGACGGGGACCTGCCGTCGTTGTACCAGTGGCTGACGGGTGAGGACGAACTGCGGGGGCATGTACGGGTCGCCAGGCGGCCGGTGCGCGAGACCGACCTCGGGTCGGCCGGGGACCTGCTCACGGTGGCCCTGAGCGCGGGAGGAGCGGGCTCGGTACTGAGCTCGGCGCTCATCACCTGGCTGAAGACGCGTCGTACGTCGGCGAAGATCACCGTCGAGGCCGGGAACCGCTCGATCACCCTGGAGATCGACACGCTCCGCGACGCCACGGCCCTGCTGGAGCAGGTCCTGCGAGCCGGCCGCGACGATGCCGACCGCGGTGCCTGAGCCCGGTCCGCCGCCCGGGTCCCATGCCTTGTTGATCGGTGTGGCGGAGTACGCGAACCCGGAGTTCACACCCATCCCGGCGGTGCGCAACAGCCTGCGGCGCGTACGTGATCTCCTGTGCGACGACGAGCTGTGCGGTTGGAAGAGCGATCAGGTCACCGTGATCGACGAGGTCTCGTCGGCTTCGGAGCTCGCCGTGCAGGTCGCCGACGCGGCGGAGAAGGTCACGGGCAACTTCCTCCTGTACTACGTCGGTCACGGGATGCTCTCACCCGCGGGGGAACTGTGTCTGGTGATGCCCGGGACGCGCCCGGACCGCCCGACGATCACCGGCCTTCTCTGGGGCCACGTGGCCGAAGCGTTGCGGCTGAGCCCCGCGAAGGCCCGCATCACGATCCTGGACTGCTGCTTCGCGGGCCAGGCCATCGAGGCACTCGCCGCCGACGGGCAGGCACTGGCCGGCCTCGCGTCCGTCCAGGGTGTCTACACGCTGACCGCCACCAGCCGCAACCGCACCGCTCACGTGCCCCCGCTGGCCGAGCAGGAGGCTCGGCCGACCTCGTTCACCGGGCACCTCTGCGACCTCGTGCGTGCCGGTATTCCCGGCAAGCCGGCGCAGCTGACCCTCAACGACATCTACCCCGTGCTGCGCGCCAAGCTGCGGGCCAAGGGCCTGCCCGTGCCGAACCAGCGCGGCACCGACACCGCGGGACACGTCGCCTTCGCCCGCAACGCGGCCGTACCCGTCTCCACCCGCGCCGAGCCGACGATCAGCGGAAACGCGGTCATCCTCCAAGGAGGGCGCCCGTTCGAAGATCGTGTGGATGACGTCGTGGCGGCATGGGCCGGCCGCGGGCAGGGCCCGGACTGGCTGGTGAGCGGGACCGCCTTCCTCGTTCTGTACCTGTGGTGGCTCGATGGCCGACGGAGGGACGAGGCCGCCCCCCTCGCACGCGCCTACGTGGAAGCCTCGTACGAATCCATGGGAGGCCGGGACACGTGGACGGAGATGCAACACCGGCGCGTGCGTTGTGCCTGTCACGGTGAGTCCTGGCGAGTGGAGAACATCAACATCTGCCTCGACTGCCTGCGGTACCAGTGCATCGACATCGGCGGCCGGGAATGCGCGGCCTGCGGCGGCCGAATCGTCGGCTAGGCAGTGTCGAAAGGGTTTTGGCCTGTGAATGATCACGGTTCATGGGGCGGCAGGTCTCACGGAGGAGCAGTGGGCGGTGCTGGAGCCGTTGTTGCCGACGGGCGGGTCCGGACCGGTGTTCCGTGGCGGGACGTCCCCGCCGAGTACGGGCCCTGGAACCGGGTCTACGACCTCTTCCGCCGATGGCAGCGCGATCGGCGCCTGGCACCGCATTCTCACCCGCCCCCAGTCCCTGGCCGACGCGGACGGCGCGATCACGTGGAATTTGAACGTCGCCCCCACGGTCTGCCGCGCCCATTGGCATGCGGCCGGGGAGCACAACATCGTGCGCGAGGACGATTTCGCCTGCGTCTTCTGCGGCAGCGATCTGCCCGCGGCGTGGAACGTTGATCCCGCCCCGTGACGACCGAGGGTCACAGCCACTCGCTGATGGCAGCGACGAGGACGGTCGCCTCACAGCGGACGCCGAGCCTGTCGTAGCGCGTGGCCACGGCCTGATGACGCTTGAGTCGGTTGACCCCGCACTCGACCGTGTGGCGCTCGCGATCAGCGCGACCTTGCCCTCCGGCCGCTTCACGAGGTTCGCTCGCGCAGCGCGTCGGAGACCGACTTGACCCCGCCGTGCGCGGTGAGACCGCCGTCGACGGGGATCTCGGCGCCGGTGATGAACGACGACTCCTCCGACAGCAGGAATACCACCAGCGGAGCGACCTCGTCGACGGTTCCGGTGCGGCCGAGCGGTGTCTCGCGGATGTTGGCCTCGCGGAAGGCGGGGGCGGCGGAGGCGGTCATCTCGGTCTCGATGTAGCCGGGGTGGATCGTGTTGACGCGGATGCCGCGCGGGCCGAGTTCCAGTGCCGCTGTCTGCGACAAGCCCCGCAGCCCCCACTTGCTGGCGGTGTAGGCCACCGGGAAGTGGGCCGTGAGGGCCGCCGAGGAGCCGACGTTGACGATCGAGGAGCCGGGTGGCATCAGCGGCGCGAGGTGCTGGATGCCCAGCAGCGGACCGGTGACGTTGACCGTGTGCACCCGGTCGAAGTCCTCGGCCCGTACGTCGCCGACGCGGGCGCGCCAGGTGACGCCCGCGTTGTTGACCAAGCCGTGCACCTGCCCGTACGACTTCTTCAGCTCGGCGGCGAGGCCGGCCCACTGCTCGGCGCTGGTCACGTCCAGGTGCCGGCAGCCGGGGGCTTTCATGATGTCGGCCGCGACGACACGGGCGCCCTCGCGGACGAGCGCCTCCGCCTCCGCGGCACCCTGGCCCCGGGCGGCGCCGGTGACGACCACCACCTTGCCGAGCAGCCTCTTGGGGCGCGGGGTGGTCACGGCCGTTCCCGGGTACGGCGCCGGCCGGTGGGCAGCGGGACGAGGTCGGCGCCCGGTACGACCGTGTTGGTGAGCGTGCCGATGCCCTCCACGGTGAGGGAGACGGTGTCCCCGGGCTTCAGCGCGGGTGGCGTCTGTTCGCCGCGCAGGCCCCACAGCTCGGCGAGGCAACCGCCGTTGCCGCAGGTGCCCGAGCCGAGCACGTCGCCCGGGACGACCCGCGTGCCGCGCGAGGCGTAGGCCGCCATCTCCTCGAAGGTCCAGCTCATGTTGGACAGCAGGTCCCGGCCGACGACCTCGCCGTTGACCTCCGCGGTGAGCGCCAGGCGCAGGAAGCCGTCGGCGTCCCGGTAGGGCTCCAGTTCGTCGGCGGTGACCAGTACGGGGCCGAGCGTGGTCGCGGTGTCCTTGCCCTTGCACGGGCCGAGGCCGACCCTCATCTCGGCGGACTGCAGGTCGCGGGCTGACCAGTCGTTGAAGACGGTGTACCCGGCGATGTGGTCGCGCGCCTGCTCCGGGGTGAGGTCACGGCCCTCGCGGCCGATCACCGCGCCCACCTCCAGCTCGAAGTCGAGCGCCGTCGAACCGGGCGGCACCGGGATGCCGTCGCCCGGGCCGTGGATCGCGTGTGGGTTGGTGAAGTAGAACGTGGGCGCTGCGTACCACTGCTCGGGCACACCGGAGACTTCGTCCACCGAGCGCCGTACACCCTCGACGTGTTCCTCGAAGGTGACGAAGTCCCTTACGGACGCGGGCTGGAACGGTGGCAGCAGGCGGACCTCGGAAAGGTGCGGGCCGGGCGGGACGCCCTCGGCCGCGGTGCCGGCGGCGAGGAGTCCGCTCAGCCCGTCGCCCCGCGCGAGCAGTTCGGTGAGCGAGGCGATGCCGGGCAGCGGGAGGAGGGCGCCGTCCTCCTCCACCACCGCGACGCGACGGCGGTGGCGGTGCTCGTAGGTGGCGAAACGCATGACGGGACTCCTCAGGAACCGTAGGGGGCCGGGACGGGGGCGCGGCGGGCAGTCAGGGCATGACAGGGGTTGCCGCACCCCCGGGTCGGAGGGGGATCAGACGGGCGGGGCGACGAAGACGCCGCGGTCGGGGTCGTTGAAGGACTCCTTGGCCACGAGTTCGTTCATCGGGTTGGCGGTGCCCCACTGGTCGGTGACCTCGGGCCGGGAGAAGTCGTAGACGTGCGGGTGCCAGGTGTCCTCGTCGAGGAGTTCCAGCTCGGTGGTGTACTCGACGGTGTTCCCGTGCGGGTCGAGGAAGTAGGTGAAGGTGTTGTCGCCCGCCATGTGCCGGCCGGGGCCCCAGATCTTGCGGTACCCGGCGCGGATGACGCGGCCGGAACCGCGCATGTACTCGTCGATGCCGCGCATCTCGAAGGAGACGTGGTGCAGGGAGGTGTGCGGGCCCTTGGCCAACGCCATGGAGTGGTGCTGGCTGGAGATCCGCATGAAGTGCATGACCTCGCCCATGTGCGGGGAGCTGAGGGTGTCGGAGAGGCGGAAACCCAGGTGCCGTTCGTACCACGCGCGGGTGCGGTCGAGGTCGGGGGAGTTGAGGACGACGTGGGACAGCTTGACCGGGATCGCCTCCTTCTCCTCGATCCTGCGGTGCCGGCGCACCTCGACGTCGGCGGAGACCTCGATGGTGCGGCCGTCGACGTCGAAGAAGCGGAAGCCGTAGCCGCCACCGGGGGTGTCGACCTTGCCCGGCGTGGAGATCAGCTGCACGCCGCCCGCGAGGAGCCGCTCGGCGAGGGTGTCGACGTCGGCCGCGGCCGCGGCGCCGTAGGAGACGAGGTCGAGGCGCTTCTCCCCGGCCTTGCGCAGCCGGACGACGTACTGCTCGGGGGAGCCCTCGGCGGCGAGGAAGGAGATGCCGGAGTCCTCGGCGACCTTGGTCAACCCCCAGACGCCGGCGTAGAAGTCGAGTTGCTCGTCGTAGTCGGGCACGGCGAGGTCGACGTGGCGCAGATGGGTGAGCAGACGCATGGTGTCAGTCCTTCCTCAGGAGTGCGGCCGCGTTGCCGCCGCGGACGGCGTCGAAGTCGGCCTCGGACAGGCGCGCGGCGCGCAGGGTGCCGAGGGGGTCCTCGGTGCCCATGTCGAAGGGGAAGTCGGAGCCGAGCAGCACCCGGTCCGCGCCGGCCACCCGGATCAGCTCGCGCAGGACGTGCGGGTCGTGGACGAGGGAGTCGAAGTACAACCGCCTCAGATAGCTGCTGGGCGGGTGCGCGCAGCCGGCGCCCGCGTCGGAACGGGCGGACCAGGCGTGGTCGGAGCGGCCGACGTGGGTGGGCAGGTAGCCGCCGCCGTGCGCGGCGATCACCTTCAGCCCGGGGTGCCGGTCGAGGACCCCGGAGAAGATCAGGTGGGAGAGGGCGACGGCGTTCTCGGTGGGCTGGCCGACGGTGTTGGACAGGTACCACTGGTCCAGGCGCTCGTCGAGGGTGCAGCCGAAGGGATGCAGGAAGACGAGTGCCCCGGTCTCCTCGGCCCGGGCCCAGAGGGGTTCGTAGGCCGGGTCGGACAGCTCGTGTCCCGGGGCGTGGCTGGAGATCTCCACCCCGGCCAGGCCCTGCCCCAGTGCGTGGTCCAGGGCGCGGACCGCCTGCTGCGGGTGCTGGAGAGGAACCAGCCCCAGCCCGAGCAGCCGCTCGGGGGCGGCCGAACAGTGCGCGGCCGTCGCCTCGTTGGCGAGCCGGTACAGCTTCCCGGCCGTGTCCTGGTCGGCCCAGTAGTGATAGTGCGAAGGGGAAGGGCTGACCAACTGCACGTCCACGCCCTGGGCGTCCATCGCGGCCAGGCGCACGGTCACGTCGGTCAGCCTCGGGATGCGCTTTTGCACCATGGGGCCGCTGACGGCGAGGGCGGCGCAGCCGTTGCGACGGGCGTCCAGCGCCTTGGCCTCGGCGTGTCCGGGCAGACCGGTGACGAGCGCCTCGACCTCGGGCAGCAGGACGTGGGCGTGCACGTCCACGGTGGGCGTGCGCACGGCGGTCACGGCAGCTCCCTCAGCATGGTCATCGTGCGGCCCATCAGGCCCGGCACGTCGGCGTCGCGCACCCCGTCGAGCTGCCACTGCCCGATCTGCACGGAAGCCTCCACGACCGGGCGGACCCGGGCGATCCGCCGGTCGTGGTACGCCTGCAACAGTGCGTCGTCCCACTCGTCGGACCCGGTCAGCATCTGTGCGAGCACCCAGGCGTCTTCGAGGGAGAGCGCGGCGCCCTGGGCGAGGGTGGGCGGGCAGCAGTGGGCGGCGTCACCGACGAGAACGACGCGGCCGCGGTGCCAGGATCCCTCGACCAGCAGCCGGTCGAACCAGGTGTAGTTGACCTTCGCCGGATCCGTGATGTGCGCGGTGATCTCCGGCCAGAAGCCGCCGTAGTGCCGGGTCAGGCGGCGCATCTCGGCCGCGTACGACTCGGGCGGTATCCCGGCGCGGTCGCGGTTGGCCTCGACGACGTACGCGTACAAGGTGGTCTCGCCGGTCGGGCAGTAACCGGCGATGTAGGCCGGGCCGCCGTAGGCGAGGTCGGTCCGGGTCACGCCGGCGGGACGCGGGGCGGTGACGCGCCAGATGGCCATGCCGGTCGGTTCGGGCTTGTCGGTGATGCCGATCGCGGCGCGGGTTGCGGAGCCGAGGCCGTCGGCGGCGACCACCAGGTCGTAGTGGCCCTCGGTGCCGTCGCTGAACCGTACGCGGACACCGTCCGCGTCCTGGTCCAGGGTCTCGGCGGTGGTGCCCAGCCGGACCGACGCGCCACCGGCCCGCACCGCCTCGATGAGGATCCGCTGGAGCCGCGGCCGCTGCATGCCGACGGCGGCGGGCAGGTCGTCGCCGCCGGTGCGCAGGTCGTCCTCGGCGTGCAGGACGGTTCCGTCGGGGGCGGTGATGCCGACGGAGCCGAAGGCGAAACCGGAGGTCCGCACCCGCTCCCAGACCCCGAGTTCGCGCAGGACGCGCAGGGCGTTGCCCTGGAGGGTGATGCCGGAGCCGGCGGTGGCGTTCCAGTCGTCCTTGGCTTCGATCAGGTCCACGGCGAGGCCCGCGCGCCGCAGCAGGATCGTCACGGCGTTGCCGGCGGCGCCGCCGCCTATGACGAGAACCGTGCGGGGTGTGCTCATGTGGGGAACTCCTTCGTCCGCGCCTTACTTGACGGCGACGGGGTTGACGGGCGAGCCGACCGCGCCGGTGATGGGCAGGGGAGCGGCGGAGAGCCAGAACTCGTACACGCCGTCGGCGGCGCAGTCCTCGGCCAGGGCCTCCGGGTCCCACATCTCGCCGATGAGCAGGCCGATGTGCGGGATGGCGACCTGGTGCAGGGGCTGGAAGGCGTGCGCGAACTCGTTGGGGCGGACCTCGAAGCCCCAGGTGTCGGTGGCGATGGCGGCGATCTCACTGCGGTGCAGCCAGGCGGCCGTGGTGAAGGACAGGCCGGGGGCCGGGCCGCCGGCGAAGTCGCCCCAGCCGTCCCTGCGGGCCCGGGCGAGCTGCCCGGTACGCACCACCACGATGTCGCCGCGGCCGACCGTCACGTCGTGCGCCTCGGCGGTGCGGGTGAGGTGCTCCTCGGTGATCGCGAACCCGTCGGGCAGTTCCCCGTCGGTGCCGACGACCCGGCCCACGTCGAGCAGCACCCCGCGCCCGGCGACGTGCGGAGCCATGTGCTCGATGCCGGTGACCAGGTCGCCGTCGGAGGTGACCACCTTCTGCGCCGGCCGGCCGTTCCACGCCCTGCCGTGGTCGAAGATGTGGCCGAGGCCGTCCCACTGGGTGGAGCATTGCAGGGGCATGGTGATCACGTCGTCGGCGCCGCCGAGACCGTGGGGGAATCCCTGGTTGCCGAGGGCGGCGTCGGTGCCGGTGTCCAGCATGGTGTGCACCGGGTTGGTGCGCCGCCGCCAGCCCTTCTGCGGCCCGTCCATGTCGAACCGCTGCGACAGGGAGAAGCCGGCTCCGCGCCGGACGAGGGCAGCGGCCTCGCGCCGCTTGGCCTCGTCGAGGAAGTTGAGCGTCCCGAGCCGGTCGTCCTCGCCCCAGCGCCCCCAGTTGGAGCACGCCTTCGCGGCACGGGCGATCGACCCTTCGGGATCGTGCCGGTCCAGGCTCACGACGCCGTCTCCTCGGCGACGCAGCGGGTGCGCTGGGCCCCGAGGCCGGTGATGGAGCCGTCCATCACGTCGCCGTCGCGCAGCAGCCGGCCCCAGTGCATGCCGTTGCCGGCCGGGGAGCCGGTGAGCACCAGGTCACCGGGGAGCAGCCGGGCGGTACACGACGCGTAGGAGACCATCCGCGCCACGCCGAAGATCATGTCCTTGGTGGACTCGTCCTGCATGGTCTCGCCGTTCAGCTTCAGCGTCACCCGCAGGTCGTCCGGGTCCGCGACCGACTCGGCGGGCACGATCCACGGGCCCAGCGGCGTGAAACCGGGCGCGTTCTTGCTGCGCAGCCAGTCGGTGCCGATCTGCGGCATGTCCCGGCGGAAGACGGTGGCCCGGTCGGTCAGATCGTTGGCGATGGTGTACCCGGCCACGTACTCCAGTGCCTCTTCGACGGACACGCGGTGCGCGGGGCGGCCGATGACGGTCGCCAGCTCCAGCTCCCAGTCCGGCTTCTTTGCCCAGGCGGGCAGCACGACGTCGTCGTACGGGCCGGTGATCGAGGTCGGCAGGCCGATGAAGACGTACGGCAGGTCCTCGGCCGCCCGCCGGTCCATGATCGCGGCGGCCTCGGCGCGCCGCTCGCTCTCCGGCCGGTCGTCGCCGGGCGCACGGTGGGCGACGTGCAGGTCGATGACGTGCCGGCGGTAGTTGGCGCCGGACTGGAACACCTGCCGCGGCTCGACCGGCGCGTGCACCGCCAGCCCCGCCAGCGGCTCGCGCTCGGCGCCCCCGCCGGCGGCCAGCTCCCGCAGCCGTGGCAGGAGGGCGTCCCAGTCCTCCAACACGTCCCGGGCCGTGAGCCGTTCGTCGTCCAGCGCCGACCGGAGATCGATCACGTGCTCGTCGGCGGTGACCAGAGCGGGGAACGCGGGGCCGCCCGGACGGGACAGCGTGGCGAGAGCGAAAGGCCCGGCGAAGAGCGCGGATCGGGGTTGAGGTTTCACGAACATGTCCTCCTGATTGCGGTGTGACTAATCTGGACCCCCCACCCGCGATCAGGGAAATAGATTGCATGGATGGCTGGCATCCACGCGGTTTATTCTCGGCCGGTCGCGGCCGAGCAACGAGAGAAGCACCCGGTGAACCTGGCCCGCCTCGACCTCAACCTCGTCGTCGCCCTGCGCGCCCTGCTGGAGGAGCGCAACGTCACCCGTGCCGGCCAACGCGTGGGGCTGAGCCAGCCGGCCATGAGCGCCGCCCTCGCCCGCCTGCGCAAACACTTCGACGACGACCTTCTGGCACGCGTCGGCGGGCACTACGAACTCACCGCCCTGGGCCAGGTGTTGCTCGATCGCACCGCGACCGCGTACGACGTCCTCGAACGCCTCTTCGCCAGCCAGGCCGCTTTCGACCCGAGCGCCGAGAAACGGGAGTTCCGCCTGTTCGCCTCGGACTACGCCGTCGCCGTCTTCGGCGCGGAACTGGCCCGCGTCGTGCACCAGGAGGCCCCCGGCATCCGGCTGCGCTTCACCCAGACGCCGCCCGCGGTGGCCGACGACACCGCCACTCTGCTCAGCGCGACCGACGGCCTGCTCATGCCCCACGGCGTCATCAGCGGCTTCCCCACCACCGATCTGTACGACGATCGCTGGGTGTTCCTCGTGGCCGAGAACCACCCGGACGTCGGCGAGACGCTCACCCGCGAGGACCTGGCGCGTCTGCCCTGGGTCACCTACCAGCGCACCTACGACGCCCCGGCCGTACGGCAACTCGGCATGCTCGGCGTCGAACCGCGCGTCGAGGTCTCCGTCGACAGCTTCCAGCTGCTGCCGCTCCTGGTCGCGGACACCCGCCGCATCGCCCTGGTACAGGCCCGCCTCGCCCGGCTCCTGCGGCCGGTCGCCGCCGTGCGCGTCGTGGCATCCCCCTACGAGGCGGTTCCCCTACGGGAGGCCCTGTGGTGGCACCCCGTCCACACCCACGACGCCGCGCACATATGGCTGCGCGAAACGGCCACCCGCGTCGCAGAGCGGATGGGCGGAACGCACCGGCTCTGACGGCGGCGCCTGGCACGTCGCCGGTAACCGGTAGCCGGTACGGGCGATGCCGGCGGCCCCGCGCCGTTCGTCAGTTTCGGGCCGCGTCGTCCTCCGCGAGCACCCGTTGCGCCACCCCGAACGCCGAGTTGGCCGCGGGTACCCCGCAGTACACCGCCGTCTGGAGCAGCACCGCGCCGATCTCCTCGGGGGTGAGCCCGTTGCGACGCGCCGCCCGTACGTGCATGGCCAGCTCGTCGTAGTGGCCGTGCGCGACCAGCGCCGTCAGTGTGATCATGCTGCGTTCGCGGCGGGTGAGGGTGGGATCGGTCCAGATCTCGCCCCAGGCATAACGGGAGATGAAGTCCTGGAAGCGTGCCGTGAACGGCGTCTGCCGGGACTGCGCGCGGTCCACGTGCGCGTCGCCCAGCACCTCGCGGCGCACCTCCATGCCACGTCGGGCGCTGCCCGAGAAGTGGGCGCGCAGTGCCGTCAGGACGGCCTCCGGGCGCTCGGCGGGTGCCAGGTGCGAGGCGCCGGGGATCTCCACGAGCGCCGCGCCCGGCACGGCGTCCGCGATCTCCCGAAGGTGCGCCGACGGCGTGGCCGGGTCCTCCCGCCCGGCGATGGCCAGCACCGGGACCGTGATCTCCGGGAGGCGGTCGGTGAGGTCGAACGCGGCCAGCGCGTCGCAGCAGGCGGCGTACGCCTGCGGGTCCGCCTCCCGCTGATCGCGGATCAGCCCCGGCACGGTGAAGCCCGGGGTGAACCAGCGAGCGTCCGCGCCCTCCGCGAGGCCGGCGAGCCCTTCCCTCCGTACGAGCGCCGCCCGCTCCTCCCACGGCTTGGCGCCGTTGAAGTGGGCCGAGGAGCAGATCACGGCCAGCGATGACAGCCGGTCCGGATGGTGCACGGCCAGGTGCAGCCCCACCGCACCGCCCAGGGAGACGCCCGCGTACGCGAACCGCTCGATGCCGAGGGCGTCGGCGAGCGCGAGAACCAGCCCCGCGAGATCGCCGACGGTCGCACCGGCACCGATCAGTCCGGCCGCCGAGCCGCCGTGCCCGGGCAGGTCCCAGCGCACGACGCGGTGCGTGACGGCAAGCTCGGGCGCCACCTTGTCCCACAGGGCGTACGAGGTGCCGAGGGACGGGCCGAGCAGCAGAGCCGGGGCTGAAGCGGGGCCTTCGAGGCGGTGGTCGAGCAGGATGTCGGTCAACGTCGCTCCAAAGCACGGTCGGTGAGGGCTCCGGCGGAGCCGGTATAACGCGCGGGGTCGGTCAGCTCGCCGAGGTCGACATCGGTCGACCCCGTCTCCTCGGCGAGGATTTCGGCCAGGGACCGGCCCTCTGTGTACGTGCGCCCGGCGGCGTCGGTGATCAGTTCCTTCGCGCGGGCGCGTCCGAGGACGGGCGCGAGTTCGGCGGACAGCCGCTCGGAGACGATCAGTCCGCGGGTGAGCCGGAGGTGTTCCGCCATGGCCTCCGGGCGCACCCGCAGCCCCTCGGTCAGTTCGGCCGCGAGTCGGGCGGCGCCGCCCACCAGACGGAGCAGGTCCCGCAGCGGCTCCCACTCGGCGTGCCAGGCACCGGCCGGCCGCTCGTCCTCGGCCACCAGTGAGCCGTGCAGCGTCGCCGCGAGCTGCGGGGCGCGGCGGGCACCGGACACGATCAGCGTGGCGCGCACCGGGTTCGCCTTGTGCGGCATGGCCGACGAGCCGCCGCCGCTGCCCTCCGCCACCTCGGCGATCTCGGTACGGGACAGGGTGAGTACGTCCACGGCCGTCTTGCCCAGCGCGCCGGCCGTGAAGGCCAGGCATCCGGCGAGGTCGGCGACCGGCGTGCGCAACGTGTGCCAGGGCAACAGGGGTTCGGCCAGGCCGAGTTCACGGGCATACGTGCCCGGCAGCGCGGTGGCGTCCGCGGCCCCGTACGCGGAGAAGGCCGCCAGCGTTCCGGCCGCGCCGCCGAGTTGCGCGGGCAGCGAGCCGCGTACCGTCGTCACCCGGTCCCGGGCGTCCAGCACCAGCGACCGCCACCCGGCCGCCTTCAGCCCGAACGTCGTCGGTACGGCGTGCTGGGTCAGCGTGCGCCCCGGCATCGGCGTGTCGCGGTGCTCGGCGGCCAGGCCTGCCAGCGCCCGCTCGATGCGCCCGAGGTCGCCGAGGACGAGGTCCAGGGTGCGCACGGCGACCAGCATCATCGCCGTGTCCATGATGTCCTGGCTGGTCGCCCCCCGGTGCACGTAGGGGCCGTGCTCCGCGCCGACCACCCGGGTCAGCTCCGCGACCAGCGGGATCACCGGGTTTCCGCCGTTTCGTGCCCGCTCGGCGAGGGACGCGACGTCGAAACCGGCCGTGCGTGCCGCCTCCGTCACCGCTGTGGCCGCCTCTTCGGGTGCGAGTCCCAGGGCCGCCTGGGCGCGGGTCAGCGCGACCTCCGCGTCGAGCAGCGCGCGCAGGAACGCCGTGTCGGACGTCTCTGCGGCGGCCGGGGAACCGGCCCACCCGGGGGCGAGCAGACCGGTGTCGATGTCGGCTGATGTCACTGGAACTCCAGGAAGACCGTCTCGCCCTCGCCCTGAAGGCGGATGTCGAAACGGTACGTGCCGGCGCCCTCCTCGGCCGCGACCAGCGTGTCGCGCCGCCCGGCGTCCAGCCGGGACAGCAGCGGGTCCGCCGTCAGCGCCGCCTCGTCGCCCGGCAGGTAGATCCGGGTGAACAGGTGCACCAGCAGACCCCGCGCGAACACGCAGACACTGAGGTACGGCGCGTTGCCGCCGCGAGCTCCGGGGCGGAGCGTACGGGCGTACCAGTGGCCGTTGGCGTCGGTCTGCATCCGCCCGAAGCCGGTGAACTCCACGCCGTTCCGGCCGAGGAAGCCACCGCTCGCCGGGTCCCGCCGCAGGGAACCGTCCGCAGTCGGCACGTCCCCCTGGGGGTCCGGCCCCCACAGCTCCAGCAGCGCGTCCGGCAGCGGCCGGCCCTCGCCGTCGTACACGTACCCGTGCAGGGTGACGGTGTCCGGGTGCCCCGCCGGCGCGATGTCCTCTCCTCCGGGGAACGGCAGCGCGTAGCCGTAGAAGGGGCCGACGGTGTGCGAGGGAGTGGGCAGCACGCCGTTCGCGGCGGTGGTGTCGGTGTTCGCCATGGTGGTCAGCGCCCTTCTTCCATCCAGGTGCCGTTCGGCCCGTCCAGCACGATGTCCCAGTGGTAGCCGAGCGAGAACTCCGGCACCGACAGACTGTGGTCGTACGTCGCGACCAGCCGCTGCCGCGCCGCGGCGTCCGTCACCGACTGAAGGATCGGGTCGTACGGGAAGAGCGGGTCGTTCGGGAAGTACATCTGCGTCACGAGCCGTTGGGTGAAGGCCGAACCGAAGACGGAGAAGTGGATGTGTGCCGGCCGCCAGGCGTTGACGTGGTTGCGCCAGGGGTACGGGCCCGGCTGGATGGTGGTGAAGCGGTAGCAGCCGTCCGTGTCGGTGAGGGCGCGGCCCACCCCGGTGAAGTTCGGGTCCAGCGGGGCGTCGTGCTGCTCGCGCCGATGCGCGTACCGCCCGGCCGAGTTGGCCTGCCAGATCTCGATGAGCTGGCCGCGCACGGGACGGCCGTCGCGGTCCAGCAGTCGGCCGGAGACGGTGATGCGCTCGCCGACGGGCTCGCCGGTGTGCTGCCGGGTGAGGTCGTTGTCGATCTCGGTGATGTCCCGTTCCCCGAACGCGGGGGAGGACAACTCCACCATCTCCGGGTCCCTGGCGACGTCGATGGCGATCAGCGGCTGCTTCGGGTGGCGCAGCACCGAGGAGCGGTACGGCGCGTAGTCGCGGCGGGGATGGTGCTCGACGGGCGCGCCGTCGGCGACCCGCCTCTCGTACGCGGCGCGCTCGGCCGCGATTTCCCGGTCTATGTCGTGCTGTGTGAGGGCCATGGTGGCCGGACTCCTTTGTCCTGGTGCGCTCGGGCCTGGGACCAGCGTTCGAGGACGAGGGCGAGACCCTGGCCGACGCCGATGCAGAGGGCGGCGACACCGCCGCCACTGCCCTTGCGGGAGAGCTGGTGCGCGACGGTGCCGGCGAGGCGGGCGCCGGAGGCGCCGAGCGGGTGGCCGAGAGCGATGGCGCCGCCCTGCGGGTTGAGGATGGCGGGGTCGAACCCCGGCCACTCGGCCACACAACCGAGGCCCTGGGCGGCGAACGCCTCGCCAGTACGTCCACATCGGTGAACGACCTGCCGGCCTTGGCCAGCGCGCGGTTGGTGCTCCTCGCCGGCACCGTTGGCATGGACGAAGCAGACGTCCTCGATACGCGAGTGGTCGAGGCCGGGCGCACGGACGAGGAGTCCACGGATGACGTGGGCGGCCAGGTCGTCCGGTCGGGCCGGGGCCAGAGCGCCGTTGTGGCGGCCGACGGGGGTGCGGACGGCATCGACGACGTGGACGTCGCGGGGACTCATGACGCCATCTCCTGGGTCGGGTCCTCGAGTTCTCGCGGGACACGGACCTCGGCGGCGGTCTTCGTGACGATCTCGTCCACGGTGACGTCCGGCGCGGTCTCCACGAGCACCAGTCCGTCGGGGGTCACGTCCAGCACGCCGAGATCGCTGATGATCCGGTTCACGCACGCCTTGCCCGTCAGCGGCAGCGCGCACTCGGCCAGGATCTTCGGTGAGCCGTCCTTCGCGGTGTGTGACATCACGACGATGACGGTCCGGGCACCGTGGACCAGGTCCATCGCGCCGCCGATACCGGTGATCATCTTGCCGGGGATGGCCCAGTTGGCCAGATCTCCCTTCTCGGAGACCTGCATGGCGCCGAGCACGGCGACGTCGATGTGACCGCCGCGGATCATCGCGAACGACAGGGAGGAGTCGAAGAAGGACGCGCCGGGCAGGACCGTGACGGTCTCCTTGCCCGCGTTGATCAGATCGGGGTCCACCCGGTCGTCGGTCGGGTACGGGCCGGTGCCCAGGATGCCGTTCTCCGACTCCAGAACGACCTCGACGCCCCTGGGCAGGTGGTTCGGGATCAGGGTCGGCAGGCCGATGCCGAGGTTGACGTACTGGCCGTCCTTCAGCTCCTGGGCCGCACGGGCGGCCATGCCTTCACGCGTCCAGGCCATCAGCCGCTCACCGTTCCTCGTGCCGGGGGCGCGGAAACCGTGCGCCGTTCGATCTGCTTGTCCGCCGCCTGCTCCGCTGTGAGCGCGACCACCCGCTGCACGAAGATGCCCGGCAGGTGCACCGCATCGGGATCGATCTCACCGGGCTCGACGAGCTCCTCGACCTCCGCGATCGCGACGCGCCCGGCCATCGCGGCCAGCGGGTTGAAGTTCCGCGAGGACTTGTTGAACACGAGGTTCCCGTGCCGGTCGCCCTTGGCGGCCCGTACGAGGGCGAAGTCGGTGCGGATGCCGCGCTCCAGTACGTACTCGGCGCCGTCGAACTCGCGGACCTCCTTGGGCGGCGAAGCCAGTGCCACCCCGCCGTTTCCGTCGTAGCGCCACGGCAGCCCGCCGTCGGCGACCTGCGTGCCCACGCCGGCCGGGGTGTAGAAGGCGGGGATCCCGGCCCCGCCGGCGCGCAGCCGCTCGGCCAGCGTGCCCTGCGGAATCATCTCGACCTCCAGCTCGCCGGCCAGGTACTGCCGCGCGAACTCCTTGTTGGCGCCGATGTACGACCCGGTCACGCGGGCGATCCGGCCGGCCGCCAGCAGCACCGCGAGTCCCGAGTCCAGGGCCCCGCAGTTGTTGGAGACGACGCACAGTCGGCGGACCCCGCGCTCGTACAGGGCATCGATCAGTACGTTCGGTACGCCGCTCAACCCGAAACCGCCCACCGCCAGCGACGCGCCGTCCGGCACGTCCGCCACCGCGTCGGCCGCTGTCGGCACCACCTTGTCCATCGGAGTGGCCCCATTTCCCATTGGCAACTAGTCAGTACACTGACTTTCCCGGTGAGGTTTCCGTACGCTGCCACTTCCCAAGAGGGTCGTCAAGACCCCTTTCGACGAAGGATTTCCCGAAACATGTGGCCGCACCGGAAGGACCCTGGGCTTCAGGTCAGTCACTTGTTATCGTTCAGTGCACGGAACGAATCCGGTCTGCGGACGGACGCGCTGACACCTGAGACGAGGAGCACGGATGGCGGCGGTGGACCTGAACTCCCACCCGGGGCACCTCGCCCGGCGGCTCCAGCAGGCACACCACCTGCTGTGGACGACGATGGTCTCCGAGGAGATCACCTCACCGCAGTTCGCGGTCCTCAACACGCTCGTCGCCGAACCCGGCCTCGACCAGCGCACGGTGGGCGAGCGGGTCGGCCTCGACCGCTCCACCATCGCCGAGGTGATCAGTCGGCTCATCCGGCGCGGCTTCCTCGACAAGGACCGTGATCCGCAGGACGGCCGGCGCTTCCTGCTGCGTCTGACCGACGACGGCTTGCGCGCCCACCGCAAGCTGACGGTGCGCACCGCCCGGATGAACCAGGTGTTCCTGGCACCGCTCTCCACCGAGGAGCAGACCCTCCTCCTCGGCCTCGTCCGGCGCGTGGCCGACGCCGCCGATGAACTCCGCGGGCCGACGGACCACCTGGCCACGCGATCCTGAATCCAGCCGGGCAGCGAGGAGCGGTGGCGGGCCCCGCCCGGGTCACCGCCCACCGAACGGAAGGACGTCGGACATGGCCGGCAACGCCGCGAGCCGCGGGCGCTCGGTGACCAGCCGCGCCCTGGCGATCCTCGGCGCCTTCGACGAGCGGCACCGTCAGCTCAGCCTCACCGATCTCGCGGCCCGCGCCGGCCTTCCCGCCGCGACAGCGCACCGGCTGGTCGCCGATCTCGCCGCCTGGGGGGCGCTGAGCCGCACCGAGTCGGGCAAGTACGTCGTCGGACGCCGACTGTGGGACATCGGCCTGCTCGCGCCCGTGCACGCGGGGCTGGGGCAGATCGCCTCGCCGTACCTCCACGACCTGTACGGTGCGACCCGGGCCACCGTCCACCTCGCGGTACGCGACGGCCGGCGGGCGCTGTACGTCGACCGGCTCTCCGGGCACGCCTCGGTGCCGGTGGTCAGCGCGATCGGGTCGCGGCTGCCGCTGCACGCGACGGGGGTGGGCAAGGTACTGCTCGCGTACGCGCCGGCCGGCATCCAGGGCCAGGTGCTCGACGACCTGCCGCGGATGACGCCGTACACGGTGACCCAGCCGGGCCGGTTGCTCCGCCAGCTGGAGAAGGTGCGCGAGGACGACTTCGCCACGACGGGGGAGGAGATGACCCTGGGCGCGTGCTCGGTGGCCGTGCCGATCCGGGCCGGCGGTGACGTGGTGGCCGCACTCGGCGTCGTGCTCCCCCAACTCAAGCCTGACCGGGGACGGTTGGTCGGTGCCCTGCACGTGGCGGCGCGGGGCATCGGGCGCGGTATCCCCGGACCGGTGGCCGGCTGACCTGCTTCCACTGGACGGAAGGACAGGGTGGTCGAAGCGACCGGACGGTCCGAGAATGCCGGCCATGACCTCGTCACGCGTCCGAAGCCGCACGCAGATCGGCATCGTTGGAGCCGGCCCTGCCGGACTCATGCTCTCCCACCTGCTGGCCAGGGCCGGGATCGACTCGGTCGTGGTCGATCTGCGCGGCCGCCGGGAGATCGAACAGACCCACCGCGCCGGAATCCTCGAACAGGACTCCGTCGACCTCCTGGTCGGCACCGGCGTCTCCGCACGGGTGCACCGGGACGGTTACCGCCACGACGGCATCGAACTCGCCTTCGGCGGAGGCAGCCACCGCATCGACTTCCAGCAGCTGGTCGGCGCCTCGACCCAGCTCTACCCCCAGACGGACGTCTTCATCGACCTCGCCGATGCCCGGGAGCGCGACGGCGGCGACGTCCGGTTCGGCGTCACCGACGTGTCGGTCGACGACGTCGTCTCCGACTCGCCCGTCCTGCGCTTCACCGACGCCGACGGGACCGGTCACGAGGTCCGCGCCGACTTCCTGGTGGGCGCCGACGGATCACGAAGCCTGTGCCGCCGCGAGGTACCGGAAGCGGCACGCACGCAGTACTTCCGCGCATACCCCTTCGCCTGGTTC
The DNA here is from genome assembly GCF_013423905.1 of Streptomyces sp. NEAU-sy36. Classification (NCBI taxonomy): domain Bacteria; kingdom Bacillati; phylum Actinomycetota; class Actinomycetes; order Kitasatosporales; family Streptomycetaceae; genus Streptomyces; species Streptomyces sp. NEAU-sy36. The sequence continues at coordinate 4,286,250 of NZ_CP058977.1, read as the reverse complement.
GGGATCCTCACCGAGGCACCGCCCAGCGCACCGGAGCTGATCTACAACCACTCCCCGCGAGGCTTCGCACTGATCAGCCGGCGCACCGAGACCCTCCAGCGGATGTACTTCCAGTGCGACCCCGCGGAGGACGCCACCGCCTGGTCCGACGACCGGATCTGGGACGAGCTCCAGTCGCGGGTCGGGGCCAACGGCCACCGCCTCAAGGAGGGACCGATCACCTCCAAGACCGTCCTGCCCTTCCGCAGCTTCGTCCAGGAGCCGATGCACCACGGGCGGCTGGTGCTGGCCGGAGATGCCGCGCACACGGTTCCGCCGACCGGCGCCAAGGGCCTCAACCTGGCACTCGCCGACGTGCGCGTGTTGGCCGAGGAACTCGAGAGGGCGGTCGCCCGCGGTGACACCGCCCCGCTCACCTCCTACAGCGAGCGGGCGCTGCGCCGGGTCTGGAAGGCCCAGCACTTCTCCTACTGGATGACCACCATGCTGCACACGCTTCCGGAGGCCTCCCCGTTCGACGTCCGGCGCCAGGAGGGGGAGCTGGCCGCGGTGACCGGTTCCACCGCGGGGTCGACCTACCTCGCCGAGGCGTACACCGGCTGGCCGCGAGGGCGGTGAACCGGGCACTGCCCTGCCGGGCGCCGGCTGCGCACCAGTTCGACGGCCTCACCGGCTTTCCAGTGAACAGGGGAGGGCCCTGCGACGCCCGACCGCGTCGCGGGGCCCCTTGGGCGGCCCGGCCGAGGCGTGGCGGGGCTTCCCTTCCCGCAGTGCGCCCTCGCCTCGGCGGGCAGGGATGCCGGCCCTCAGTGACGGGCCGCCTCGGGGTTGCGTCGCACGCCCGTGACGGCGAGCAGCGCGCCGAGCACACACAGGACGCCGGAGACCAGCACGGCACTGTGGACGCCGTTCATGAACGCCTGGCGGCTGCCCTCGACGACCGCCGACCTGATCGAGGCGGGCATGTCGCCCGAGACCGGAGCGACGCCCATGGCCACCGCGTCCTTCGCCGCCTCGGAGAAGCGGCCGGCCGCATCGGCGTGCAGGCCGGAGGAGGTCAGCTCCCCGGTCAGGGTCGAGCCGACCCGACTGCTGATGAGGGAGACCAGGACGGACGTGCCGAGCGCGCCGCCGACCTGCAGAGCGGTGGCCTGGAGACCACCCGCGACACCGCCGTCCTTCACCGGCGCGTTGCCGACGATGGCATCGGAGGAGGACGCCATCACCATGCCGACGCCGAGGCCCAGCGCGATGAAGGGGGGCCACATCGCGCCGTAGGAGGAGTGCGCCCCCCAGCCGAGCATCGTGAAGCAGGCGACGGCCTGGAGCGCCATGCCGAGCGGCATCGTGAGGCGAGGGCCGAACCTCTCGGTCAGCGCCGCGCCCAACGGGGAGGCCACCACGGAGGCGAGGCTGAGCGGCAGGGTACGGACACCGGCCTCGACCGGAGTGAACCCCCGCACGTTCTGCAGATACAGCATCACGAAGAAGATCACGCCGAGCAGGACGAAGAAGTTCAGTGCGGTGATGACGGTGCCGATGGTCAGCGCCGGATCGCGGAAGAGACGCATGGGCAGCAGCGGGTGCGCCACGCGGGTCTCGTACCAGCCGAAGAGCAGCAGGACCACGACACCCGCGCCCATGGCGCCCAATGTGCCGGCGGAGGTCCAGCCCCAGGTCTCGCCCTTGACGACACCGAAGACGACGGCGAGCAGACCGAGTGCGAGCAGTACGACCCCCGGGAAGTCGAACCTCTCCCGCGCCGTCGTGTTCCTGCTCTGCGGCAACACCGCGATGCTGAAGACGAGCGCGACCGCACCGACGGGGGCGTTGATGTAGAAGACCGATTCCCAGTTGACGTGCTCGACGAGCAGACCGCCCACGATCGGACCGAGCGCCGTGGAGACCGACGACACCATGGCCCAGATCCCCACGGCCATGCCGAACTTGCTCGGCGGGAAGACGGCGCGCAGCATGCCGAGGGTGTTGGGCATCAGCAGCGCCCCGAAGAACCCCTGGAAGGCCCGGAATACGATGACGCCTTCGATGGACCCCGACAGACCGATGGCGACGGAGGCGAGGGTGAAGCCGGCGACACCGATCAGGTAGAAGGTGCGGCGGCCGAAGCGGTCGCCGAGCTTGCCGCCCAGGATGAGGGTCGCGGCGAGGGCGAGCAGGTAGGCGTTGGTGACCCATTGGAGGTCGGCGGTGGAGGCGTCCAGGTCGCGGCCGATCTCCGGATTGGCGATCGAGACGACGGAACCGTCCAGACCGACCATGAACAGCCCGAAGGCGACGGCGACGAGGGTCAGCCAGGGGTTGTCCCGACGACCGCGCGGTCCGGCCGGATGCGCCGAAGGGGCAGGTGGAGCCGAGGAGTTGGTGACTTCCGAGGACATGAAGGCGTGAGTCCTTGATCAGACGTTGGGGGCAAGTGGCAGCGGACGACTCTGCGGCTCCGCGCAGGATGACCAGCCGTGTCCGGCGAAGGTGCGGCCGGACACGGCTGGGAGAAAGCGGGAAGGGCCGCCCGCCGTCGTCGCGTACCGGCTGGGCCGGTGCGCGTCTCAGTCGACGGCGGGGTGAAGGCGCTTGTTCAGTTCCTGCAGAGAGGACAGCGCCGAGCCGAGGGCGTCGAGTTCGCCGTCGGTCATGGTGCGCAGCGCCTGGGCGACCTGGCCGCTCATGAGGTGCCGAACCTCGCCGATCTGCTGACGGGAGGTCACGGTGAGGTGTAGATGCGCGATGCGCTTGTCCTGCGGGTCCTGCCGACGCTCCAGCAGTCCCTGTTCGCTCAACTGCGTCACCAGGGCGCTGACGTTGTTGGGCTTCATCAGCAGAGCCGCCGCCGCTCGGCGAACGGTGACGCCATCGTTGGCCTCGACGTGGCGCAGCAGCGCGAGCTGCGCCTCCGGCGGCTTGGGGTGCGGAAACTCCAGATCGACCCGGCGTTCCAAGGCACGGGCCAGCGCGGGCAGGCATGCCACGAGCCCGGCGGCTACGTGGTCGATGTCCTGGGCGGACGCGCTGGTCTTGGGCACACGGAAATTTTAGGTACGGTCATATAGGTATGTCAAAGTACCTACCTGCTGGGCTGCCCTCGGGCGCTCGCCACGGGTCCTCGATGCCCCGGCTCGGCGGTTCGGCGAGCCGTCGTCGGCGAACCGCCCACCGCCGCCGGACGGCGGCCCTCGTGAAGGACTCGGCCGGCGCGTCGATCACCGTTCCGTCGGGCGGCGGTTGAAGCGGGCGCGTCAGACGGGCGGGCAGCCGAACCAGTCGACCGTGCCGGCGCCGGCGCCGGAGGTGTGGCCGAGGCACCTGATGGTCGTGCTGTGCACGGTCGTGGACCGGTCGACTCCAGCCTCCACGCTCTCACCCTTGTAGTGGCGCTCGACGAGGGTGTCGATCTCCACGGTGTACCACCGATGCTCCTGGGACGGGATGCTGCAGCCCCGGGCGGTCACGGTGCGGCTGGGCCCGCTGTCCCACACGTCCTGCTCGGCACGGGCGCAGTGCGCGCCTGCGGAGGCGGCGGCGGGGGAAGCAGCGGTCGCGAGCGGGGCCAGCGCGCCTATGGCGATCGCCGCGGCGGCACCGAGCACGTGTTTCACAGTCGGGTTCATCCTTGGGTCCTCCTGACGGGCAGGGTCATCGACCGGAGCCGTGGGGTCGTCTCCTTGTGATCGTCACACCGGGGCGGTGGTGTCGGCCTGGTGGCCAGGGGCTGGTTCCTCCTACCCGGTGACCTCGGTGCTGCCAATGCAGCAGACCGCTGCCCTCCCCGTGCACGCCGCCGTCTCGGCGACCAGGGCCACGGTCAAGGACGGCCCGGGCAGGCACCCTTCGACCTCTGCCACACCGCGTACCACCCGGCTGTGCGATGGGGTGACGGATGATGGCCTGCATGAACCAACTCGGTGACACGCTGCGGGCGTGGCGGGATCGGCTGGATCCCGCGCAGGTGGGGTGGGGGCACGGGACATGTGGAGCAGCCGGTCGGTGGGCGGTCACGAGAGTGCGCGCAAGTACGCCGAACACCCCGAGGTCGGAGACATCGCCCTGATCTCCGATGTGCTGACCACGCAGGGCGATCTCCGACTCGTGGTGTACACACCGCAGCCGGGGCACCGACGCCCGCGGCAAACCCGCTGCTCGCCGCCGTGGACGTCCAGAAGATGTCCCTCCAGTGAGGGGTCCGCTTCCGTGGGTGGTACGCGCTGTACCAGGAAGCGCCGTGGCTCCCGGTCAGGCTCGCTGGGACGCAGCATCGAGTCCGTGAACAGCGCACCACGGTGCTGTTCGGAGCGGAGACCGCCCGTCGTCTCGTCGAGGCGGGGCACACCGTCGTCGGCGCCCGTGATCCCGAGCGCGGCCGGGCCGCGGCCGCGTCACTGGGCGCCCGGTTCGTCCGGATCGACGTGACCGACGACGCCTCGGTCGAGGCCGCCGCGGCCGACGTCGCCGCGCACGAAGGGGCCATCGACGTCCTGGTCAACAACGCCGGCGTACTCGGCCGGGTCGGGCCCGTCGAGGAGTACACCGCGGCCGACATGAGCGCCGTCCTCGACGTGAACGTCGTCGGCGTCGTGCGCGTCACGCACGCCTTCCTGCCGCTGCTGCGCAAGTCGTCGCACCCTGTCATCGTCAACGTGTCCACGGGAATGGGCTCGTTCGGCATGACCCAGGACCCGGCTCGGATCGAGTCGCAGTACGCCAGGGAACTCAAGGACATGAAGGTCAACGCCGCCGACCCCGGCCAGACCGCCACCGACTTCACCGGAGGCATCGGGCACAGTGTGGCCGAGGGCGCCGATTCCATCGTGGCCCTCGCGACGATCGGCCCGGACGGTCCCACCGGACAGTTCGTCGACCGTTCCGGCACCCTCCCCTGGTGACCCTGATCCGCCCCGACCGCCAGGCCGGACGGCCGAGTGGACTTCGGCCTAGAGGTCGATGACGATCTTGCCCCGCACGTGCCGACCGGCTTGGAGCTCGGCCGCGCGGCGGATCTGCTCGATCGGGAAGCTACCCGCGAGAGGCACCCGCAGCCGGCCCGCGGCGACCAGGCGGGCGATCTCTTCCAGGGCTCCGGGGGCCGCGTTCGCGCCGTTTCCCGCTGCCACGCCCTCGACCTGCGCGGCGATGGTGCAGATGCGGCTGTCCGGGACGCCGAGTTCCCTTGCGACGTGCACTGTCTCGGTCCCGTACAGGTCGAGGGCGGCGGTGACACCGTCGGGCGCGAGGGCTCGCACGCGATCGGCCAGGCCGTCTCCGTAGGTGACCGGTTCGGCTCCGAGGCCACGCAGGTGGTCGGCCGATGACGCCGCTCCCGTCCCGATCACGCGCGCTCCCGCGATCCGCGCCAGCTGAACGGCGAACACCCCGACGCCACCCCCGGCGCCGCCGATCAGCACGGTGTCGTCCGGGCCGGGGTCGATCGAGGCGAGGGCGGCGGATGCCGTGCGGCCGGCGATGGTGAGCGTGGCGGCGGTGCGGTCGTCGACGCCGTCGGGTGTGTGGTGGGCCTCGTTGGCCGCAATTCCCCCGGCGGGGTCGACCACCACGAAGTCGGCGACCGCGCGGGACAAGGCTCCTCCGAACACCCGGTCGCCGGGCGCGAAGCCGCTTACCCCGTCACCGACCTGGTCGACCACCCCCGCGTAGTCGGTCCCGAACCCGACGGGCAGGGTCAGTCCGAACCCGGCGGCGGTGTCCGCATCGGCGGTCATGATCCAGTCCATCGGGTTCAGGCCGGCCGCGGTGACCCGTACACGGAGCTGCCCCGGGCCGGCCTGCGGCGCGGGGACCTCGCGGACGTCCAGGACCTCCGGGCCGCCGAATGAATCGAGCCGGACCGCCCTGCTGCCGCCCGCGCTCGGTTGCCTGCGCTGTGTCTGCACGCGCGCTCGTCTCCTCTGCCGCACGGAGAAACGGACTATGCTCCGTTTACATGAACGACCGTAGCACAAACGGAGCGCGTTCCGTTTCTGGTGGGGCGGGGGCCCGCCCGCCGCGGGCGGACGCCGTCCGCAACCGTGACCAGCTCCTCGCGGTGGCGACTCGCGTCTTCATGTCGTCCGACGCCGAGCCGTCGATGCGCGTGATCGCCCGCGAGGCAGGGGTCGGTATCGGCACCCTCTACCGGCACTTTCCGACCCGGGAGTCGCTCGTCGACGCGGTCTACCAGGACCAGGTCGTCCGTCTGACGACGGGCGCCCGCGAACTGCTCGGCCAACTGCCTCCGTCCACGGCGATGCGGCACTGGATGGACTTGTTCGGGGACTGGATCGCCACCAAGAACGGCATGCTCGACACGTTGCTCGCGATGATCGAATCGGGTGAGATCACCCATGCGCAGACCCGGACCGAGCTGCTGACGGCCATCGAAACGATCCTCGACGCTGGGCGCGCGACAGGGGAACTGCGCTCCGATGTGACCGCGGACGACGTCGCCGCCGCGCTCATCGGCATCTTCACCGTGTTCCCCCCGCCTGGACACGGGACCAAGGCCGCCCGCTTGCTCGACCTCCTGATGGACGGCCTCCGGCCCCACGGCCGTCCGGGCTCCCACGAACCGCAGGACCCGGCTTCCTGAGCACGCCAGAAGGGAGCTTCGGAGGCTTCGGGGCAGACGGTGCCGCAAGCGCATGCCCCGTCCGGGTGGGAGCCGCGGGAGGGGATGCGACCGCGGCCGCCCTCACCGTCAACACGCGCGGGGTCGCCAATGCCTGACCGCAGGCGGACGGACAAGCCCCCGGACTCCACACCGCAGGCATCTTCCTCTGGTCCGCCCGATGATCCAAGCGAAACTGCCTGACTGTGAGCGCGGCCTGCCCCGGCCACCCCAGGAAGTGCGAGGGGCAGGCGGCTGACGGTGTCGCTCAGAGGCCACCGACCTTGGCTGGGAACTTCTGGATCGTCGCGATCGTGGTGTCGGGGTCATCCGGGAGGACCAGGTCGACCGGGTCTTGCAACTGGTACAAGTCGCCCCTCGGCGGGTATTGGGTGAGCTTACCGATGAGTTTGGCCGGGTCCTTCGTCGTCAGGACCAGTGGTTCGCCCTCGGACTGTTCGATGGTCATGGTGAAGGGTGCGACGACCACGTGCTCGTAGCGCGGCGGGAATTTCTGGATCAGCCGCAACCGGCTCGGCGCATCGACGTCCACATCGTTCTGCTCGATCGTGATCGTGCCCCCTGCCCCGTCGCCGTCGCCGTCGCCGCCGTCGCCGGGCAGCTCCGCGCTGTACCTGAAGCCGACCATCCTCATCCGCACGCTGTTCATCGGGTCGTCGGGGTCCACATCGACGCGTTGCCTGAAACCGCCCCTGAAGTCCACGCTGACCAATGAGGTCCGGATCTGGAGAGGGGTGTTGATGGCGAGCGAGCTGCACGGGATCTCCGCGCCGATGGGTGGCAGGGACATGAGGGTTCCTTCATCGCGATGGAGTGGGTACGGCGAGCACATCACGGCGGCCTTCGGTGGCCGGTCGTTCGCGAGGCGAAACCACCAGACCGTGTGATCTCTCCCAGTAACTGGTTGATCCAGACGAAACGCCCTAGAAGGGCCTGTGTTCCGGAGAACCGCGTAGCCCGGGGCCCCTCACCGGGGGCCCTCGACGAGGTCGCGCAGTTGGGAGCGGGCGGTGATGCCGAGCTTGGGGTAGCTGCGGTAGAGGTGCGAGCCGACCGTGCGCGGGGAGAGGAAGAGCTTCTCGCCGATCTCCCGGTTGGTCAGCCCGTCGGCGGCGAGCTTGATGATCTGCTGCTGTTGCGGGGAGAGTTCGGCGAGCGCGTCGGGGGCGGCGGTGGTGACGTCGAGGCCGGCGGCGCGTGACTCGGTGCGGGCGCGTTGGGTCCACGGGCGCGCGCCCAGGCGCCGGAAGACCTCCAGGGCTTCGGTGAGCGGCACGCGCGCCTCCGTGATGCGGCGCCGTCGCCGTAGCCACTCGGCGAAGTCCAGCAGGGTCTGGGCGCGCTCGAAGGGCCACTGTCTCAGCACGGGGTCGGCCAGAGCCGCCCGAAAGTACGGCTCGGCGTCTCGGGGACCGGCCAGCAGGCCACGCGCCCGGTTGATCAGTGCGCGCAGGCGGGGCGAGACGTCGCCGGCGAGGGTGCGTGCGGCACGTTCGACGATCGCGGCGGCCTCCGCGTGCCGGTCGGCCCGCACCGCTGCGGCGGCCAGATCCGCAAGGGCCGGGTAGGAGGCGTGGTAGTGCACCGGCGCGCCATCTGCCGTGAAGACCGTTCGGAGTTGCTCGAACGCCGTCTCGTGGGCGCCCTCCGCGAGGGCAGCGGCGCCGAGCGCGCGGCGGGCGAAGACGTACACCGAACGGCTCTCCAGCGGGTCGATCAGGGCGAGCGCTTCCTCGGCCCGGGCGCGGGCGGCCGTCGGATCGCCCTGATAGGCCAGCACAGCGGCGTCGACCGCGGCCGCGCACGCCACGGCGTGATCCAGGCCGGCCGCCACGCCGACCGCGCTGCCGCGGGCGCAGGCCTCCCGGGCCCGCTCCCATCTGCCCAGTTCCACATAGCTCCAGGCGGCCGCGCCGCCCAGGCCGTCCGGCAGCGCCCCGCGCGACCCCCAGCGGTCGAAAGCCTCGTCGAAGGCGAGGACGGCCCGCGGGGTCTCGTCGAGCAGCCAGGCCATGACACCGTAGGCGGTGAGCCGGCCGGGGTGGCTGCGCGCCTCGGCGGCGACCCTCGGGAGTCGGGCGAGGAGTTCGGCGCGGTCGTCGAAGGGGTCGGACACCGCCCGCACCCAGGTGCGCAGCCATGCGCGTGAGGCGTCCTCGCGCAGCCCGCGCAGCGCGGCCTCGATGTGGTCCTTCTGGGTGTCCTGTCCGGAGTAATAGCGAACCACGGCCGCGCCGGCCAGGACGTCCAGCGCGGTGGACGGCTCGACGGGTGCCAACTCCTCGGCGGCGTCCAGCAGTTGGGGGAAGACTACGCTGTGGCGCACGGTCAGTACGGCCAGTCGTCCGACCTGCGCCGCGGCTTCGGCGAGGAGGGAGGCGTCGTCGGTGCGGGCCCGTGCCGCAGTCGCCAGTTCCTCGACCCAGGCGAGGTCACCGGTGAGCGCTGCCTCCGCGGCGGCCTCGACGAGCAGCCGGGCACCGTCCCCGGGGTGCGGCGAGAGGTCGGCGGCACGCTGCAGGGCCTTGGCCGCCGCCGCGTGGCCGCCGCGGCGCCGGGCCCGGTCGGCCGTCCGCTTCAGCTCCCCGGACACGCCCGCGTCCGGGCGCGTGGCCGCGGCGGCGGCATGCCAGGCACGCCGGTCGGGCTCATCCCGCAGCGACCGGGCGAGCACCAGGTGGGCCTCGCGCCGGGCGTCGGGGGACGCGCCGTGGTACACGGCGGAGCGGACGAGGGGATGACTGAACCGCGGAAAGCGCCCGGTGCTCCGGATCAGACCGGCCCGCTCGGCAGGCGGCCATGCCGCGTCCGCGGCGTCCGGCACCGCGGCGGAGAGGGCGAGCGCGGAGTCGACGCTGTCCATGGCGGCCAGGAGCAGCAGGGCCCGCCTGGTGGGGGTGGGCAGGTCTGCCAGGCGGGCCGCGAAGATCCGCTCCAGGTGGGCCGTGAGCGGGAGCGGGCCCGCGGGCGGCGGCGTACCGCCCGGCCCGGGTGCGGCGGCGGCCCTCGCCAGTTCGACCAGTGCGAGGGGGTTGCCCTCGGCCTGGTCGAGGATCCGCGTCCTGGTCCAGCCGGTGGGTCTGTGCGGCTGCAGGTCGAGCAGCCGGCCGGCCGCGGCGTCGTCGAGCGGTCCCAGCGTGAGCGTGGACACGTGCCGGTCGAAGCCCGGGAGGTGATCGCCGACGCGGGCCGTGACCAACATCGTGACCGGTTCGCCCGCGAGGCGCCGGGCGGCGAAGGAGAGGACGTCCATGGAGGCGCGGTCGAACCACTGGGCGTCGTCGAGCGCGACGAGCACGGGCGCGCGCGTTCCCCGGGTCGAGAGCACGCTCAGGACCGCGACACCGATCAGCATGAGGTCGCAGTCCGACGTGGCCGGGCCCGCGCCGAAGGCGCCGAGCAGCGCAGCGCGCTGCCGCTCGGGCAGCCCGTCGATGTCGGCCGACACGGGCCGCAGCAACTGGTGCAGGGCGGAGAACGCCAGGTTCGACTCCGACTCGCTGCCCTCGGCGCGCAGGACCCGGGCGCCGTCCGCTTCGGCCCGCCGTACCGCGCGGTCGAGCAGCGTGCTCTTGCCCATGCCCATATCGCCGAGGAGCAGCAGGACGGAGTCGTCCGCGACCGGGTCCAGCGCGCGGAAAAGGCCTGCCAGTTCCTCGTCCCGGCCAACGATCCGCTCTCCCTCGCGCGCTTCCACGAAGCCAGGCTACAAGCGGCCCGGCCGGGGACGGAGGGTGCACGAAGGTGCAGTCAGGTGTCGGATACCGCCGTACCGGCGCCCCTCGTAGGTTCCAGGAACACCCCGAATCCTTGAGGAACACCCATGGAACAGATCACGCTCGGCAACGTATCCGTCACCCGCGTCCGGGAGTACTACGGGCCCGTCGACATGCAGCCCCACACTTTCTTCCCGGAAAGCTCGCAGGAAGTCTGGAAGGACGGCGCCCACTGGCTGGCCCCGCACTTCCTGGACTCGGAGACCAACGTCGTCAATTCGGCGATCCAGACCTGGCTGCTGCGAAGTCAGGGCAAGACCATCCTCGTCGACACCGGTGTGGGCAACCACAAGGAGCGCCCGTACGCGCCGGTCTGGAGCCACCTCAAGACGAACTTCCTGGACAACCTCGCCCGGGCAGGCGTCCAACCCGAGGACGTGGACATCGTGATCAACACGCATCTCCACATCGACCACGTCGGCTGGAACACCTACCTGGACGGGCGGCGTTGGGTGCCCACGTTCCCCAACGCCACCTACCTCATGCCGAAGGACGACTTCGACTTCTGGAACCCGGAGAACAACCACAAGCCGCTGTTCGGCCGCGGCAACCAGAACGTCTTCGAGGACAGCGTGGCCCCGGTGCACGCCGCCGGCCGGACGCTGCTGTGGGAGAACAGCCACCGGATCGACTCCGACCTGCGCCTGGACGCGGCTCCCGGCCACACCCCGGGTTCCTCCGTGCTGACGCTCACCTCCGGGACGGACCGCGCGGTGTTCGTCGGCGACCTGCTGCACAACCCGGTGCAGATCCTCGAACCGGACGCCAACAGCTGCTTCTGCGAGGACCCCGCGGGCGCCCGCGCCACCCGCCGCAAGGTGCTGGGCTGGGCGGCCGACAACAACGTGCTCGTGATCCCCGCCCACCTGGGCGGCCACGGCGCCGCCGAGATCACGCGCAGGGACGACACGTTCGACATCAAGGGCTGGGCGCCCTTCGCCCCGTACACCGAGCAGGGCTGACGCCCGCAGAAAGGCACCGCTGTGCACTTCGAACCCGAGCCCGTCGTCACCACCGCACAGGGAGCCGTCCGCGGTCTCCGCCACGGCGACGGCACCGCCGCCTTCCTGAACATCCCCTACGCCGCTCCTCCCCTCGGCGCCGGCCGGTTCGCCCCGCCGCGGCCGCACGAACCCTGGGACGGCGTACGGGACGCCACCACGCCCGGCCCCAACGCCCCGCAGTCCGAGCGCAAGCTCGGCAGCGTGGACATGTCCCCCTACTTCGGCACCGGTTGGAGTCGAGGGGAGGACTACCTCACCGTCAACGTCTTCCAGCCCGCGGCCGGTGCCGACGGCCTGCCCGTCATGGTGTTCGTCCACGGCGGCGGATTCGTCGCCGGGTCGACGCGGTCCGCACTGTACGACGGCTCCGCCTTCGCCCGCGACGGCATCGTCCTGGTCACTCTCAACTACCGGCTCGGCATCGCCGGGTTCCTCGACATCCCCGGGTCACCCGCCAACCGCGGACTGCTCGACGTCGTCGCCGCGCTGCGCTGGGTGCGGGAGAACATCGCCGTCTTCGGGGGCGACCCGGACAACGTCACCCTCTTCGGCCAGTCGGCGGGAGCGACCATCGTCGGCGGCGTCCTCGCCACTTCCGACGCAGCGGGCCTCGTGCGCCGGGCGATCGTGCAGAGCGGCAGCGGCCTGGGCGCGTTCACGACCGAGCAGGCCGCCCGCGTCACCAAGGCCGCGGCCGGGGCCTTGGGCATCGAGCCCCGCGTCGACGCCTTCGCGGACGTCTCCGACGAGCACCTGGTCGAGGTCGTCTCCAAGCTCGCGGGAATCGACTTGCAGACCGCCACGCACCACGACCCGCTGATCGGCCTCAGCCCGTTCAGCCTGGTCCTCGACACGCAGCCCGCCGAATCCATCGCCGCCGGCCTGAGCGCCGACGTGGACCTGCTCGTCGGGACCAACACCGAGGAGGGAAACCTCTACCTGGTCCCGGTGGGCAAGTACGCCACCTCGACCGCCGCGGATGTCGACGCCACGGCGGCGCGCTCGCACCCGAAGCCCGCGCAGCTCGTGGAGACGTACCGCACGACACGCCCAGGGGCCTCTTACGGCGAACTGCGGTCGGCCATCATGGGTGACGCGCTGTTCGGCGCGGGCAGTTGGGCCATGGCCGGCGCACATGCCGCCCACCCCCGGTCCGCGACGTTCGGTTATGAGTTCGCCTGGCGCTCCCACGCCCTCGACGGAGACCTCGGCGCCACCCACGCGGTGGAGCTCCCCTTCGTCTTCGATCTCGCGGAGCTGCCCCGACTGCGGGGCGCGGATGCCCTCCTCGGCCCCGACCAGCCACCCGCGGACCTGGCCGCCCGGACACACGAGGCATGGGTCCGGTTCGCGCGGACCGGCAACCCCGGCTGGGAGGCGTACGACACCGCACGCCGGGCCACGATGCGCATCGACGCCGAGTGGACCCTGGTGTACGACCCCCGCGGCCCGGAACGACGGGCCTGGATCTGACCGGCGCGCCGACACGATTCAACGGGGATGGCGGTAGCCGGAAGCGTGCCGCAGTCGGCCGGCATCGGCGAGTGCTTCGGCCCGCGCCCGCGTCGAGGCGAGGGGGATGGGAGTCGGTGCCAGTTCTCACGCGCGCCCGGCGGTGGCCCGTACTACCGGGAGCCCGCCACAGGGTGCTTGTAGAAGGACTCCTCCAAGTAGGCGGCCTCGTGCGGCTGGTAGGGCTCCTCCAGGTAGGCGGCCTCGTCTTCGTCGAGTTCGACGTCCACCGCGGCGACCGCGTCGGCCAGCTGGGCCGGCTTGGTGACCCCGACGATGGGCGAGGTCACCACCGGGTTGCGCATGACCCAGGCCAGGGCGACCTGGGCCGGGGACAGACCCCGCTCGCCCGCGACCTCGTGGACGCGTTCGGCCACTGCCTGGTCCTCGTCGCGGTAGAGGATCCTGCCGCCCTCGTCGGTCTCGGCACGCGCCGTGGCGGTGTTCCCGGCCCGTGTCAGCCTGCCCCGCGCCAGCGGGCTCCACGGGATCACGCCGATGCCCTGGTCGGCGCAGAGCGGGAGCATCTCCCGCTCTGCTTCCCGGTGGATGAGGTTGTAGTGGTCCTGCATCGACACGAACCGGGTCCAGCCGTTCAGGTCGGCCAGGTACAGGGCCTTGGCGAACTGCCAGGCGTACATGGAAGAGGCTCCGATGTAGCGGACCTTCCCGGACTTGACCGCGTCGTGCAGCGCCTCGAGGGTTTCCTCGATCGGGGTGTCGTAGTCCCAGCGGTGGATCTGGTACAGGTCGATGTAGTCGGTCCCCAGTCGTTTCAGAGAGGCGTCGAGCTCGGTGAAGATCGCCTTGCGGGACAGCCCGGCGCCGTTCGGGCCGGGGCGCATCCGCATCCAGACCTTGGTGGAGAGGACGACCTCCTCGCGCCGGACGAAGTCCCTCACCGCCCGGCCGACGATCTCCTCGCTGCTTCCGGCGCTGTACCCATTGGCCGTGTCGAGGAAGTTGACGCCACTCTCAAGGGCCTTCTTGATGATGTCCCGGCCGGCGTCCGCGCCCAGCGACCAGGGTTCGCCACCCCGGTCCGGCTCGCCGAAGCTCATACAGCCGAGGGCGATGGCGGAGACTTCCAGTCCGGTCGTTCCGAGCTTGATGTATCGCATGCCTCCGAACGTAGGAGTTGGAGTGCGTTCCAACGCAACACGTCTCGATCCGGAATGCGGAGGCGGGGAGTGCAAGTGGCTTCTCAGGTTCCAGCCTGCTGTCGCGTCAGGTCGCGCAGTTCGTGCTCGTACAGCTCGGCCGGGTCGAATCCCATGCCGGTGAAGTGGCCTGCCAGTTCCAGGGAGAGGGCGCCGTGCAGGCGGGTCCAGAAGTGCAGGGCGAGGCGCAGGGCCGACGGGGGAGCGGGGTGGTCACCTGCCCACTGCCGGTGTCCGGCGAGGTGGGACTCGAACGCGGTGTCCTGCGCGGCGGGCGCGGCGGGGCTTGCGGCCGGCCGGGCGGCGTCCAGGAGGGCGTCCATGATCTCCGACGCGATCTGGGTGACGTCGTCGGGCGCGTGGTAGCCGGGGACCGGTGTGCCGTAGATGAGGAAGTAGCGCTGGGGGTCCTCCAGTGCCCAGGTGCGCAGCGCGCGCCCGAGTCCGGCGAGGTCGGCGTCTGAGGCGGCCGCGGCGCGGATGGTGTCGGCGAGGCTGCGGTAGGCGTCGCGGATCAGTTCGGTGATGAGGTCGTCCCGGCTCGAGAAGTACCGGTAGAGCGCGGGGCCGCTCATGCCCAGCTGCTTGGCGATGGCGTTGAGGGACAGTCCCGGCGCTCCGGCCGCGGCGATCTGCTCCCAGGCGCGCTCCTTGATCTCGGCCCTCAGCTGGGCCCGGTAGCGCTCGCGTGGGGTTTCCTTGCCCGCGGTCTCCATGTGCTCGTCCCTTCCCTGTCGTCTCTGGCGGTTACCAGGTGTCGGCGGAGCGGCTTTCCCCCAAGCTGTAGTTAGACCCTATTACGAACACGCTTGACTGTCACTCTTCGCTCGCGTTATAACCTCTAACGAAAGCGCCAGTCACTAACCGACTGGTCGAGTCGAGGGAGGTCGTCATGAACGCCGCTGTGATGGTCGAGGTCGTGCTGCCGGGCAAGGTCGAGCCGGAAGGGCTCCAGGTGCGCCAGGGCGCTGTTCCGGCTCCCGGGCCGGGCCAGGTCGTGATCCGGATGGAGGCGACCGGTGTCTCCTTCGCGGAACAGCAGATGCGCCGCGGCCGCTACTACGACCAGCCGCCCTTCCCGTTCGTCCCCGGCTACGACGTGGTCGGCACCGTGGCGGAGACCGGCGAGGGTGTCGATGCGGGTCTGGCAGGCACCCGGGTGGCCGCCCTGCTGAAGGTCGGTGGCTGGGCCAGTCACGTGGTCGTCGACGCCGCCGACCTGGTGCGAGTCCCGGACGGGATCGGCGCGGCGGAGGCGGAGACCGTGGTGATCAACGGCATCACGGCCTGGCAGATGCTGCACCGCAAGGCCCGCGTCCGTGCCGGGCAGACCGTCCTGGTGCACGGCGCCAACGGAGGGGTCGGCTCGGTCCTGGTCCAGCTGGCCCACGCGGCCGGCGCGAAGGTGATCGGCACCGCGTCCGCACGCCACCACGCCGCCCTGCGCGCACAGGGGGTGACGCCGGTCGACTACCGGACCGACAACGTCCCCGCCCGCCTCCGCGAGCTCGCACCGCACGGCGTGGACGCCGTCTTCGACCACGTCGGCGGCCCCGGCATCGTCGACTCCTGGCGCCTGCTCGCGCCCGGCGGCACGCTCGTCTCCTACGGCAGCGCCTCCACCCGCGACGACGAGGGCTCAAAGCAGTGGCCGGTGCTCAAGCTCCTCGGCCGCGTCTGGCTGTGGAACACGCTGCCCAACCGCCGCCGCGCCTACTTCTTCAACGTCTGGGCCGGCCGTGCCCTGTCCAAGAACCGGTTCCGCGCCCGGCTGCGCACCGACCTCACCCAGGTGTTCGAAGCCCTTCAGCGGGGCGAGATCACCGCCCGGATCGCGGCCGAACTGCCCCTCGGCCAGGCCGCCGAGGCGATGCGGCTCGCCGAGTCCGGCACCGTCGCCGGAAAGGTCGTGCTGCACGCCTGACGCATGACACACCAGCCCGCCCACGCATCCCCGACGGCCGCTCTCGGGCGCCCGCCGCGCTGTCCCCGCATGCCCTCCGCGCCGGTCATGGCGCGGACACTCTCAAGAGGAGCCCAAGCCGGCGCCCCTGCTCCGACGCGGAGCGCGGGGGCATGCAGTGCGGAACGCCGTGGGCCCGTCGACTACCCTCACCGCCGCTCCGCCGGCCTCAACCTCACCCTGGCCCGCCGCCCCACCGACGACCAAGCCCACCGCCATGGCGCCCTCCTGCTCAAGAACCGAGCCCGAGGGTCATCCATCGAACATCTCCGCCTGGCGATGCGCCCGCCCCGGTCCTGGTCAGGATGCCGGGGCGGTCAGCACGGCCTTGGCGGCCAGGCGGAGATTCCTGATCATCGGGTTCGGGTCCCCCTTGCGGCTGACCATGACGACCCGGCTGGGAGGCGCGCCCTCGACCGGGATGGTGAGGAGGTCGGGACGCAGCGAGCTGCGCCGGTCACCGACCGGTAGCACGGCGATCGCCCCGCCGCTCGCGACGAGTTCGAGCTTGTCCTCGTAGCTCTCGACCGTTGGCACGTCGGCCCCCAGGACCCGGTAGGAAGTCCAGTCCGCGGTCTCGAACGCACAAGGCATCACCTCTTCGCCGGCCAGTTCCTCCGCGGTCACCGACGCGCGGTCGGCCAGGGGATGGCCGCGCGGGACCACGAGCACCCGGGGCTCGTCGTACAGCGGGGTGGTGGACACGTCGTCGTCGGCGAGCGGCAGCGGGGCCCGCGCGATCAGGGCGTCGACGCGCTTGTCGGCCAGCGCCCCGACGTCGCGGCAGCTCAGATGCCGGGTGGTGATCTCGGCGTCGGGGTGCCGGCGGCGCAGTTCCTGCACGGCGGAAGTGATCACCAGGTCTTCGACGTAGCCGATGGCGATTCGAGCGCTCTGGGCTTGTTCACGTACGGCCAGCTCGGCCTGGCGGGCGGCCCGCAGCAGGGCTTCGGCCCGCGGGAGGAACGTCTGGCCGGCCGGAGTGAGCCGGGTGCCCTGAGGGGTGCGGTCCAGCAGCCGTGTGCCGAGATACTTCTCGAGCCGTTGGATCTGACGGCTCAGCGCCGGCTGGGCCACGTGCAGGTCGGCGGCGGCCCGGCCGAAGTGCCCGTGTGCCGCCACCACGGTGAAGTAGCGCACGAGCCGCAGTTCCAGATCCTGTCCGAGGTCGTTCACCCGTGCAGGATACGCGTCATGCCGTTTCGGAATGATCCGGTTGCCGAACCGGTCTTGGACGGGCATGACGTCCTGGGCCTTGACTGAAGGGGCAACGTTTCCCCGAGAGAGCGAAGGCGCGATGAAGGCGATCCAGATCCACGAAGCGGGCGGTCCGGAGGTTCTGCGGTACGACGAGGTGCCGGTCCCCGAGATCGGCCCGGGCGAAGTGCTCGTCCGGGTGCATGCGGCGGGCATCAACCCGCCGGACTGGTACCTGCGTGAGGGGATGAAGGTCATGCCGGCCGAGATGAGGCCGGCGCTGGAGTTCCCCCTCGTCCCCGGGTCGGACATGTCGGGCGTGGTCGAGGCGGTCGCTCCGGACGTACCGGGGTTCGCCGTCGGCGACGAGGTCTTCGGCATGCTGCGGTTCCCCGGATTCGACGGCCGGACATACGCCCAGTACGTGGCCGCGCCGGCTTCCGACCTGGCGCACAAGCCGGCCGGTATCGACCACGTGCAGGCGGCTGGGGCGCCGATGGCCGTGCTGACCGCGTGGCAGTACCTGATTGATCTCGGCCACGACGTGCCGTCTCCCTTCACCGGCCGGGTGCACCAGCCGGTGCCGATCAAGCCGGGGATGACCGTGCTGGTCAATGGGGCCGCCGGTGGTGTGGGCCACTTCGCGGTGCAACTGGCGAAATGGAGGAAGGCGCACCTCGTCGCGGTGGCCTCGGGCCGGCACGAGCAGTTCCTGCGCAAGCTCGGCGCCGACGAGTTCGTCGACTACACCACGACGCGGGCCGCGGACGTGGTCAGCGGCGTCGACCTGGTCGTCGACACCGTCGGCGGCCCCGCCAGCTCCCGCTTCCTCACCGTGCTCAAGCGCGGCGGCACCATGCTTCCGGTGTTCTTCGCCCAGTTCGACCCGGAAGAGACGGCGCGTCTGGGCATCACCGTCTCGAACATCCAGGTGCGCTCCAACGGCCCACAACTCGCCGAGATCGGGCGCCTGTTCGGCGAGGGCGAGCTTCAGACCGGGGTGGACAGCACCTACCCGCTGTCCGAGGCGGCACGCGCGCACGCGCGAGCCGCGCAGGGACACATCCAAGGCAAGATCGTGCTGACGGTGGCCTCCTGACCGCCGGACCAGCGTCACGGAGAAGCACCCGGGAAGACCGTGACGGAGCGGGCCGACCTCCGGACAGTGCAGCTGCTGAACAAGGAACGGAGCCAGCGACGCTGAAGGCGCGCCGGTGCCCATCGGCGGGCTGGGAGTGGGAGCCGGGCGAGGAGGCGTAGTTCACTACGGGCACGGCAGACCGCCGGCCCTGGCGGTGGCGACCGTCCGCGGGCCCGGGCATGGGCCGCGGAAGGCTCGGGTGCGGGCGGGCGGAGGGTTGGGCGACAAGGGGGAGGCACAGGTGGCGGAGGACGAGCGGGAGGCGGCGCGCCGGGCGGAGATCGTACGGCGGTCGGTGACGCAGCCGCGGGGAACCGGCGGCCGGGAGGCGGCGCTCGGGCAGGTGCTCGCGCTGGAGGCGCTGCGGTTCGGCTGGCGGCTGGAGGACGTCGGCGCGGGCGGTGCGTCGGACGCGCCGTGGGAGCCGGCCTGGGCGACCGGACGGGGCGCGGACGAGCGGCTGGTCCGTGTGCTGCGCTGCGTCATGGACGGCCGACTGGGCGTGTGGGATGGACGGCCCGTCGTGCTGGACCTGGACGGCAGAGGCGACCTGCGCGTCCGTGACGCGGTGACCGGGGAACGGCGGGCGGGCTTCGCCGCCGAGGGCGGGACCCGTCTGGTGGCGGCCGTGCCGGACGGGAAGCGGCTGCTGGTACTGACCGGCCGGGAGGAGGCGGACGGCGCCGGGCAGCCGGGCCGACTGGAGAGCGAGGGCACGCTGCGGCTGCGGGACGTGGTGGACGGAACGCCGGTCGGGGTCCCGTTCGGGCCGGGCAAGGGCCTGGCCATGGTGGGCGCCGGAGTCGTCGTGGACGGGCGGCCGGCGGTGGTGTGCGACGACCGGGACGGGCTGGTGCGGGTCTGGGACCCGGCCACCGGACGTGAGATCGGCGATCCGTACGCGGGCCACGCCCCGGACGGACCGGGGTCCCTGGCCGTGGCGGAACGGGACGCCCGCACGGTCGTCGTGTCGGTGGGGAGGTGGACCGGGGACGTACGGGTGTGGGACCCGGCGACGGGACGTGAGATCGCCGACGACGGCCTCACCGGACCGGTGCGCGAGGGCCCGCCGGGCAAGGCCGGACGGATCGACGCCCTCTGCGTGCGGCGGTACCGCGGGCGGACGTACATCGCGTTCGGCGGCCTCGCCCGCACCGTGCGGTGGCGGGCGCTGGACGACGCCGGGGAGAGCGGCGCCCCCGAACCGTTCGTCGGGCTTGAACAGCCCGTAGTGGACGTGGAGTTCGGAGTGGCGGACGGGCAGCCCGCGGTGGTCGGGCTGGCCTTCGACGGAGTGGCGCGCGTCTGGCGGCCCGAGCGGCGGCGGCACGGCGGCGGCGCGATGGACGGACCCGCCACGGCGCGGCGGGTGCGGGTGACGGCGCGGGTCGCCGGGCGATGGCTGGTCGTGGGCGACGACCCGGACAGCGGCGAGACCGGGGCCTGGAACCCGGCCGACCCGCGGGCCGCGGTCGTGGCGCTGACCAGGCATCGGGGAGGGGTGGCCGCCATGGCCACTTTGACGCAGACCGGGCGGACCCTGCTGGTGACCGCCGGGCACGAGGACCGACTGATACGGATCACCAACCTCGCGACGGCCACCGCAGCGTACCCGCCGATCGACTGCGGCGCCGAGCAACCGCAGTGCCTGGCCACGGCCGTGGTCGACGGGCGGCCGGCGGTGCTGGTCGGGAGCGCGGAGGGGACCGTACGGGTGTGGGACCCGGCAACAGGCCGGCAGCTGCGGCCCGCGCTGAAACCACCGCGCGAGGATGCGGCTCCGCGCCGGATCACGGCCCTCGCCGCCACCACGTCCTCGGACAACGGACCGGCCGTCGTCCTCATCGGACGCTCCGACCACACCGTACGGCGCTGGGAACTGAACCACTGGCAGCCGCTGGGCGGGCCGATGCGCGGGCACCGGCGCGCGGTGTCCCGGATCGTGCCGGTGCGCTGCGGCGACGACGAACTCGCCGTGACCACGGCAGCGTTCGACCCGCAGTTGTGGGTCTGGGACGTGACCACGGGCCGCGCCCGCGACGTGCCCCTGCGCGGACACCGAGGCCTGATCACAGCCCTGGCCGTGACCCGGCTGGGCGGACGCCCGGTGGCGGTGAGCGGTGGCCATGACGGCACCGTACGGACGTGGGACGTCCGGCAGATGACCGAGTTGGGCGAGCCGCTGCGCTTCCCCCACCGGGTAGGAAGCCTCGCCGCGCTGGGGGAGGAGGGCCTGATCGTCGGCTTCGGGGACGACCTGACACTGCTGCGCCCCGCGGAGAGAGCACCTGGCTCGGACGGCCCTTCCTCCGCAGGGTAGCGCGGGCGCTGCCGCCGCTCCGTGCGCACGGACAGGTGGTGCCGGTGGGCGGATCCAGGGGGTAGCCGAGGTGGTCCCGGTGGGCGGATTCCGGGGCTCGGCAGGGGCGTTGCGACGCCTCTGGGGATCCAAGTCGGAGGGGGCTCGACGCCGTGCGTTTGCGGTTCTCCAGCAGCCCGCACCCCGTGCTCCCGGAGACCGGGACCCTCGACCTGCCGGCTCCTGCGGTACGAGCCCTTCCACCCGGTGCGCAGGTCCTCGACGTGGCCGATCGCGTCGCGAGGCACCATGCCCCTGGCGCTGCCGGTGCCGGGCTGCACCCCGATGCCGACTACCGAATGTTGGATGACCGCCTGTCACAGGTCTCGACGAGCCGACCGCCCAGCCACCGCGCGAGGTCCGGACGCACCCTCCCGCACGCGGACCCGACTTTCAGGCGTCGAGGTACCCGCATTTCCGCGTCGCTGGTCCGGAGGGAAAATTTACCCCGGCTCCATGACGGACGGGCACCGACTCCTACCGCCTTGCCCCCACCCCGAGCCGAGGGGTCGGCCCCGGCCGAGTGATTGGTCCGTCCCGATGGGCGGCCCGCCGCCACCGTGCGCATGGCTGACGGTCCTCCGCCCCGGGCGGCCGGCGCAGCCACGAGCGACGAACTCCGTCGTCCGTGACGTCGTCATCGACCCCTGCGCACGGCCGTCTTGCCGCCGACTGGATCAGGTCGTCGACGTCCTACCCGATGCGGTCGAGGAAGCCGAGCACTCGATGGGTGACCTGCGTCGCGGCCTGTTCGTCGTAGGACGGCAGGCTGCTGTCGGTGAACAGGTGCCTGTCGCCGGGGTAGAGGAACAGCTCGGCGTCCGTCGCCTTCTCGGCGAGCGCGCGGGCGGCGTCCGCATCACCCTCCCCGGCGAAGAACGGATCTGCGTCCATGCCGTGAATCTGAACCGGGACGTCTTGGGGCCAGGCGGCGCCGAACTCCGAGACAGGGACACACGCTTCGAGCAACGAGGCCCCCTTTGCTCCGGGGCGGGTCTGGGCCAGCTTCTGCGCCGGCAGGACACCGAGCGAGAAGCCGACATAGACCATCTCCGCAGGCAGCCCCTCGGCGGCGGAGGCTCCGCGCGCGATGAGCGTGTCGAACCCGACGCTCTCGGCATAGGCGGCGCCTTCCTCAAGGCTGTCGAATACCTTCCCTTCGTACAGATCCGGAGCGTGGACGGTGTGTCCGGCCCGTCGCAACTGCTCGGCGAAACCGCGGACTCCGGCAGTCAGCCCGTGTCCATGGTGGAATACCAGCACCTCAGCCATGTCGCTCCCCTCGTGTTGCGGTGCCCGGGTGGCGCCGCGGCACGAGTATGGACCGCAGCACTGACATCCCAGGCCTCGGCCGGACCAGACCAGGCTGGTGGTCACTGTTCACTGTTCGGCAGTGCGAGCGGGGCGCGCCACCATGACCCCGTCACCGGGACGCCTGAGCCGATGGAGCCGGCCATGCCACAGACGCAGGCGAGCCTGCCGCGCAGCCTGACCCGTTGCTGTGTGATGCCTTCGTCGTCGGGCCGGGTGCCCGGCAGGGTGGTTCTGGGTCCACCTCCGTGGGGGTGCTGGACCGCTGGTGGGCCGAACTGGGCGTTCATAGCGTTGTGTATATGATGAATGACACGAACGAAGCAGGAAAAGGTGCCACCCGGCGGACGGCGCTGCGTGGGCTGGGGCTCGCGGTGGGAGGTACGGCACTGGCCACCGCACTCGGAACCTCGCCGGCCGCGGCGGCCCCGCGTCGCGGGTTCGGAACCTACGTGCTGGTGCACGGTACCCACAGCGCCGGCGCGTTCTGGATGCCGATTGCGCGGGAACTGGTGCTGCGCGGCCACCGCGTCGTCATGGTGGACCAGCCGCGGCACGGCGCGGAGGCTTTCGTGGCGGAGTCGTACCAGCGGCAGGACCTCGCAGCGATGGCGGTCGAGCCCTCCCCGCTGAAGGGCCTCGGGCTGGACGACTACGAGGCACGCGTCACGGGCATCGTGCGGCAGGCCGCACGCAACGGCCCGGTGATACTGGTCGGACACAGCCTGGGCGGCGTGTCGGTCAGCCGCGTCGCCGACGCCGTCCCGCACCTGCTCCACCACATCTGCTACATGGCGGCCTTCTGCCCCAGCCGCGTCCTGCCCACGGCGGACGCCTGCACGGCGGCACCCGAGAACGCGAACGCCGTCAGCCCGGTGGAGCTGACGGTGGGCGACCCGGACCGGCTCGGGGTATTGCGGCTGAACTTCCGTACGGGTGTCAGCGCTGACTTGGCCCTGCTGAAGGAGATGATCTGCGCGGACTACCCCGACGCCGCCTTCCGCCGGATACTGGCCGGCATGCAGACCGACGAGCCCGTCGCCGCCTATGCGGGCCGAGCGGTCGGCCGGGCCGGCAACTGGGGACGCCTTCACCGCACATACCTGCGTTTCGGCAGGGACCGTACGATCGCCACCGCGCTCCAGGACAGAATGATCGCGGAAGCCGACGCGTCCACACCCGGCAACAGCTTCCGCGTGCACGATTTCCCCGAGGCGTCACACGTCGGCCCTCTGGATCCCACCCCGGTCGCGGATGTCCTGGACACGCTCGCAAGGCAGGAGGGCTAGGCGGTTTCGTTCGGATCAGTCGGTCGTTGGTCCGGGTGTGCCGTTGACTGACGCGCAGTGGGCGCGGATCGAGCCGTTATTCCCGGACCGGACGCCGAAGCGGGGTGGCCGCTGGCGCGACCATCGTGAGGTGATCGACGCGATTGCCTACAAGTTCCAGACCGGTACGCAGTGGGTCCACCTGCCGGAGAAGTACGGCAACCTGGGAGCGGGTCTTCACCGCCCTGGTGGCCCAGGCCGACGCAGATGAGGACCTCAACTGGGCCGTCTCGGTGGACTCGACGATCGTGCGGGCTCACCAGCACGCGGCTGGGGCCCGCAAAAAGGGGCCCCGGCCGGCGAACCGGACGACCACGCCATCGGCCGGTCCCGGGGCGGGCTGACCACGAAGATCCACCTCGCTGCCGATGCCCGCTGCCGGCCTCTCGCGTTCGTTCTCACCGCGGGCCAGGCCGGTGACGCACCTGCCTTCA
Organism: Streptomyces sp. NEAU-sy36; assembly: GCF_013423905.1. Taxonomy (NCBI): domain Bacteria; kingdom Bacillati; phylum Actinomycetota; class Actinomycetes; order Kitasatosporales; family Streptomycetaceae; genus Streptomyces; species Streptomyces sp. NEAU-sy36. The sequence continues at coordinate 4,262,428 of NZ_CP058977.1, read as the reverse complement.
CCGAGGTCATGGCCCGCCTGCGCGTTCCCCGTCGGCGCGGACGGCCGCGCACCAGGCCGGACCTGGTCCTGGCCGACAAGGCGTACTCCTCGCGTGCGATCCGCGAGCACCTGCGCAGGCGCGGCATCCGGGCAGTGATCCCCGTCCCCGCTGACCAGAGCGGACACCGGCTACGTCGGGGCAGCCGGGGCGGCAGGCCACCGGCCTTCGATCGCGAGACCTACAAGCAGCGCAACACCGTCGAGCGGTGCATCAACCGCCTGAAGCAGTGGCGAGGCATCGCCACCCGCTACGAGAAGACCGCCACCATCTACCTGGCCGGACTCCACATCGCGGGCATCTTCCTCTGGTCCGCCCGGTGACCCAAACGAAACCGCCTAGTTCCTAGGGCATGGGCGACTGCTGGAAGTGCGACGGGTCGTCCCCGCGTCCGCAGGGGCAGCTCACGACACCGCCTTCCCCCGACCGAGGACCCTGCTGTCGTCCCCGCGCCCGCGGGGACGGATATGAACCGCACCAAAGGCAGAGGGAACACAAAGCCCTTCCTAAGGTCCAGGTCAGGAAGTGTCCTCCCCGCCGACGCGGGGGTGTTCCGACCATCTGGTTCTTACTGATGTCCGACCGCCAGTCCTCCCCGTCGACGCGGTGTGCCGAACCCGGTTCGGGGCCACCGCCTGCCTCACCGTGTCCTCCCCACCGACGTGGGGTGTTCCGCCGTCCTTGGACTCTCCGGTGCGGACGCCGTCGAGGCCGCGACGAAGGCCGCCGATGCGGCCCGGGAGCGCGCGCAGTACCTGCTCGCGACACGGCTGGAGCAGCTGCGCGAACTCGCCGCGCGCCAGCTGGACGGCGACACGGCCGGGGCGGTGATCGCGTGACCGAGCTGAGCGGCGTCGACCTCACGCACCAGGCCCTGATCGCGGCCCGGGAGGCGACGAAGAAGAGCGGCGCCACCGACCCCCGGGTCGGCGGGGAGCTTTCGAGGCCGCCCCGAGCACGCGTCCGGGGCGGCGGAACACCCCCGCGTCGGCGGGGAGCGAGGTTGTCGGTGTCGCTTGCCAAGGCCGGTCAGGCACCCTTCTCACGGACCGGGGTGACAATCTCGTCGACAAGCCAGCGTGCGGCCTTGTCCGGATAGGGGCGGGGCAGCGCGAGTACGACGTGCCGGATGCCGGCGGCGGCGAGTGCGCGGACGTGGGCTCGGGTGGTGGCAGGGGCGGCGTAGTCGACGATGATCTGCACGGAGCGGGTGATCTCTGCGGGGTCGCGTCCGATCGCTGCGCAGTGCGCGTCCAGGATTCGGGCGCGCTCGGTGATCCAGTCGGTGCTGTTGTGGGGCGGGCCGGGGACGTTCCAGATGTCGGCGTGTTCGGCGATGATGCGCAGGGTGCGGTCGCCCCAGCCGCCGAGCAGCAGTGGCGGGCCGCCGGGCCGGGTCGGGCCGGGGCCGTTGCGGGTGCCGCGCAGGGTGGTGAAGAGTCCGTCGTGATCGAAGACCTCCTCGGTCCACATGCGGCTCAGGATGGTGATCGTCTCGGTGAGGCGGGCCAGTCCCTCGCCGGGACTCGGGAGCGGGAGGCCGTAGGCGGCGTACTCGGCGACGGCCGGGTTGGGGCCGTCGGGCTGTCGGGTGCCGCCGACGCCCAGGCCCATGATCAGGCGCCCTTGGGAGATCACGTCCACGGTGGTGGCGATCTTTCCGAGGTGTGCGGGGGCACGCAGCATGTTGCTGGTGACGAGCAGGCCGAGACGGAGTCGGGTGGTACGAGCGGCCAGTGCGGCCAGCAGTGTCCAGCCCTCCAGGACGGCCCCTCCGGGCGGTCCGGCCAGCGGCATCAGGTGGTCCCACAGCCAAGCGTCGTCGAGTTCGGGCAGATCGTCAGCCTCCTCCCAGACGCGGAGGATGTCTTTGTAGGCCAGGTGCATGGGCGTCGTCTTGAGGCCGAAGCGGAGCGCGCGGTGGGGTGCATCAACGAGCATGACCGTCACCGTAGTGGATCGTCAGTAATGCTGACTATCAGGTGCCGGTTAAGATTTGGGGATGGCGGAGAATGACGACGACGGGGCCGCGGTCGAGGAGCTGCTCGGCACGCGGCTGGGCTACCTCCTCAAGCACGCGCAGCTGCGGCTGGCCAAGCATGCCGGGCCCGCGCTGGCCCCGTTCGGTCTGGACGCACGGGAGTTGGCGGTGCTCGCGGTGCTGGCGGCGGGCCGCCCGCTGTCGCAGCTGGAGGCCGCGCGGCGACTGGGCGTGGACCGAACGACGATGGTCGCGCTCGTCGACGCGCTGGAGGGCAAGGGGCTGGTGGAGCGGCGCCGCAGTGAGGAGGACCGGCGTCGCAACGTCGTTGAGTTGACGGAGCGAGGCAGACGGGCGCGGGCCGATGCGGAGGACGCCCGAGAGGCGGCGGAACGCGAATTCCTCGCCCCGCTCGGCGAGAATGACGCGGCACGTCTGGTAAAGGCGCTGCAGGTGCTGATCAGAACTCCGAACAGGCCCTGAAAGGCCCTCATCCAACCTCACTCACGGAGGTGACGCCTTCGGAAGCCGCAGCGGTGGATGCCCGGCGGCCAGACCGCGGCGCCCCTCCTCGACGTGACGGTCCTCGACACCCACGCTCAGATACCGGTGTCCCAAGAGGCTGTACGCCGATGACCACACCCGGGGCGCCGGTCCTGCCGACCATCGGCACCGAGCTGGTCCGCTGCACCTACAGACGCGGTCCTGGGAGACCCCCGGATCGGGCCGCCCCGGCTGGACGACGAGCAGCGCGGCCCTGCCCGACAAGGACCTGTTCGACCTGGCGATCCCTGACCCGGTCCCCGCTGGCCCTGTACGGCTACGCCGCCTGACCGCGGCCCATATCCCCTGCCCGGCGACCGGGTCCAGGCGGTGGGCGGCGGCCAGGTGCAGGCCTTGGCGCTGGCAGCCGACCAGGAGGAGCCGGTCGCGGTCGGGGCAGCAGCGGCGCGTTCTGCGGGGCCTCGGTGCAGTCGACGGCGTGGAGCACGGCGCCGCCGGGCCCGCGGCCGGCCTTCTGCGGCACCCACCCCGAAGGGCGGCGCGGCCCCAGGGCCTCGCGTACCGGCGACGGCTGCGGCAGCCGCTCGGTGGGCACCACGTGTTCCCGATCTTCCACGTCACCGTCCACGAACGCGGCCATTCCGGCTTGAGATCCAGGTGCTTGGTGGCCCGCTCGGGCAGCGCGAGGTCCTCTGGACGGCGGGCGTGGGACCACGCCGGACCTGCCGGAACATCGACGACCTGTAGGTCACCCACGGCGAGAGCACATCAGTGCGCGAACAGTACGGGAGGGAAAGCACAACACAGCATCAACAACCGGGCCATATCGGGACCTGCTCAACTCGCCATGAAGCGCTCAGTCACACTGAGGCCGCCGCGACCGATGCGCGGCGACCCGATATACCGTCCCTTTCCTGTAGATCACCCCGCCCGTCGCGGTCGGTCGGTCCGAGAGAAGTGTGTCAATCGCATATCTCGATGCGGACCAGGATGTCCCCCCGGCCGCCGGTATGGAGATGGGTGGCGCCGAGCTTGGCGAGCCGTAGGGTCTGTCCGTGGCGAATTCCCTGGGGGATACGGACGGTCTTCGTGCCATCAAGGGTGTCTAACTGTGTCGTCCCGCCCGTGATCGACATTGTCCGGGGGATAGTCACGGTGCAGTGCAGGTCGTCGCCTCTGCGCTGGAAGGTTGAGTGGGGGAGTTCCACGACTTCGATGTACACGTCGCCCGGCTCGCCGCCTCCAGGGCCGACCTGCCCCTCTCCGGCGAACTGGATTCGCATCCCGTCGAAGGCGCCGGCGGGAATTTTCACGGTGAGCCTGCGACGGACAGGCACCCGGCCGTGGCCGTCGCACTCGCGGCAGCGGGATCCGGTCATGCCCCGCCCCTGGCACGCGGGACAGGGCAGCTCCTCGGCGCTCCGGCCGAGGAAGCTGCGCTGAGTCTTCTCCTTCGTGCCGCGGCCATTGCACGCTTCGCAGAGCGTGGGTGCCGCACCCCAGCCTGAGCCGGAGCAGGCCGAGCACACCACCGCCGTGGCGACGCTGAAGTCCTTCAGCGTGCCTAATGCTGTCTCGGCCAGCGTGAGGTCCAGCAGGATCAACTCGTCCCGGCCACGCCGCACAGGTGTGTAGGTCCCGGGGGCGTTCACAGCTCCGAAGAGCGCGTCCGTACTCTCAGCGAAGCCCTTTTGGGCTAGACCGCGTGCATCGGCTGTCGTTTCGGCCGACGGGCCCAAAGAGGTCGTACCAGGGCCATGCCGGAAAGGCGCCCCCACCACCCGGGCGATGGTCACCTGGTATTCCAGGTCCGCCCACAATCGAGGGTGCTGCTTCACGCCGGCACGTTGCAGGGACTCGTACACGTACTCGTGCAGCTCGGTGACAGTGATGCGGCCATCGCCGTTCAGGTCTGCCGCGCCTGTGCGCAGGCCCTCGATCAGCGCACCCGTAAAACGCGACGGCTGCGGCGCCCTCAATCTGAGACGCTTCCCCTCCCAGGCATACTCGGTCCGGTTCGTAGCGGTCAGTACGGCCCTGCCATGGCCGCCGAGTTCTTCACGGAAGTGGATCCGGTCGTCACCCTTTGTACCGGGGAGAAAGGCTCCGCTGTAACAGCAGTCTAGAAGGACAACTATCGTGCGGGCCCTGCAGCGATCCATGCAGTCGCGGAGGAACGCGGCCGGAACCGCCGTGGAAGCGGGCAGGTCACGGTCCGTATCGCGGGCGGCGAAGTACAGGAGGCCATCGTCGTCCTTGATGCCGTGGCAAGAGATGTGGACGAGCAGCAGGTCGTTGCGGCTGCGGTTCTGGAAGAAGCGCTCGATTACACGCATCGCCTGATGCGCAGAGGTGTCTCTCAACTGTTCGGTGTGGAACGCTCCGATGCCGGGGTCGGCAAGCACCTCGGCGAGGGCGACGCAGTCCTGTGCCGGGGAGCGGAGCGCGCTGAGCGCGCGATCGTCGTACGTGCCCGTCGCGATGAGGAGGGCGTCCCTGCGGCCCGGGCCCAGGGGAGAGTCGGTCATGGCGAGCCTGCTCCTGGCTACTCCTGCGCGGCTGGCGGTTCTCCTCCGCCTTGCGCCGGGGATTCGTCGGGTTCGGTGCGTATCTGAGCCAGAAATGCCTCCACCAAGAGCTGTTGCTGTTCCGGGGACGCGTGGCCCAGTTCTAGCAGGCGACCGCCGACATCGACCTTGACCGTGTGGACGGGGCGGCTCTGCATCCAGGTCTCCACCAGATGCAGTACGGGCCGGAGTACGGTCGGCGCGAGACTGACGACGAGCGCACCGACCGCGACGAGGGCGCCGGGCTTGGCGCCCTCGGGCACGTCCCCGTCGGGCTGGACGCCCCGTACGTCGTCGACTTCAAGTTCGAGGAGTCGCCTCCTCAACTGGCCAGTTAAGTAAGCAAGCTCCTCCTGATCCACATCGGCCCCTCCGGTCACCATCAGGCGGATCACGCCAGTTGCGTCCATATCGTCCCCCGTTCGTCTGTGGCTCCAGTTTAGGAGGCGAAGATCCGACGGCTAAAGGGTTGGTGCGGCCGGTGACAACCAGCGCTGAGCTCGAGGCTCGACGCGTCGTGCTCCCCCGCGTGCGTGGACCGCGCTGGTCGTCGCGACCGCCGTGACACTGCTGCTGCTGCGCGGCCCGCTGGTCACATCCGCGGCCGAGGGCTGGCGCCAGTTCGACGCCTGCGGTCTGAGGGCGACCTGTCGGTACAACCAGGACGCGATCCTGCGCTACAAGGACCTGCTCTATGCCACCTGGACCGTCACCACGCTGCCCTTCCTGGTCGCTGCCTGGGCGGGCGCCTCGCTGATCGGCCGGGAACTGGAGACGGGCACGGTCCGCCTCGCCTGGACCATCGTCCCCGCGCCCGCGGGGATAGCTCGTCCTCCGCTACCAAGACCGCCGGCAGCGTCTCCGCCCGGTCCGTGACCAACTCTGGCAAGCCGTCACCGAAACCGTGGGTGACGGAGCCGCCGTCCTCGTCCACCCCGCACCAACCGAGCAGGGCTACTCAATCCGTACCGCCGGGACCCGGCGCCGCCTACCCGAGGATTTCGACGGGCTCACCCTGACACGGATGCGAGCCGCGCCAAAGGCAAAGGAAACACAAAGGACTCTCCGGTGCGGGCGCCGTCGAGGCCGCGACGAAAGCCGCCGTTGCGGCCCGGGAGCGCACGCGCAGTACTTGCTGGCGGCGCGGCTGGGGCAGCCGCGCGAGCGGGCGGCGGCCCGGAGCGAGGCTGCCATTGCCCGGCGTGGACGGACCAGTTGCCCGAGCTTGCCGGCCGCCCCGCTGGACGGCGAGGCGGCCGGGGTAGTGATCGCGTGAGCACCGAGCTGAGTGGCGTCGACCTCGCGCGCCAGGCCCTGGTCGCGGCCCGGGAAGCGGCGAAGAAGAATGGGGGCGCCCCGGAAGGGGAAACCGAAGCGGCGCACCGGCGCGGTCGTACACCGTGATGGCCGCGAGCCGCTCGGGTTTGGCAGCGCGATCAGCATGATGTTGACCGAGCGCGGCATGGTCGCCCCGGCCGCCCGCGGCAGCGTCCTCGCCCAGTTCGACGCCATTCTTGCCGCGGCCGCGCCGGAACTCGCCGGTCACGTCCAGGCCGTGGCGTTCGACGCGGACATCGGCCGCCTGGACGTCGCCCCCGACGCCCCCGCCTACGGCACGAAGCTGCGCTGGAGCGCGCCGAAGCTCGTCGCAGCCGCCAACCATAAGGTGCGCGGCGCGAACGTTCGCACGCTGCACGTCCTGGCGCCCGTACCCGTGAAGGCCGGCCCCGCCACGGCGGCCGCCGACCCGGTCCCGAAGTCGGCCGTGCTCGCCGTGCCGGTGGAGCGCCGGACTGCGCCGGAGGGCTACCGCCGTGCCATCAAGGCGCACCGCCAGGCCGTCCGGCCGTCGAGGGTTGACCCCTCGATCGCGGAAGCGGTGGAGCGGCAGACCACCGCGATGCGGGAGCTGAGCCGCCGGGTGTTGCATCGCCCGTTGCAGCAGCCTCCAACGTCGGGTGACCGCTTGCGCGTCACTCCTGCCACGTACTTCAGGTGTGAGCTTCAGCACGCTGGTACGAGAAGCTGGCACGCCGTACCAGATGTGTCGTCACCCGGCACCAGCAGGTGAGGCGTTTGAGCGTGGCTTGAGCTTCGGATTCAAACTTCTGAGCGACCGCTCAGCATGGCACCCAGTGTCGTCCTCCCTCTGGTAGAGGGGCAGTTGCCCAGAAACGGTATCCGTCGCGCTCCGGTAAAGTTCCGGCACACCTCTCACCTCAGGGGCCTACGTGCACGCGTGGACTCCCCGGCCGGGAGCCCACGCCAGCTGTGGCCTCCCAGGAGCTGCGAAATCCGCAGCCTCCAGAGGAATGAGGTGATAGGCCCGATGACTGAGCTGAACGAGTCGGAGGGGCATTGCCAGTGCTGCAGCAAGCGGAACCGGCCCGAAAGGGCCGCCCGGTGGCTGGGGCTCCTGGTCCGCGTGGTCTACGAGATCGTGCTGACCTGGCCCTGGTAGCGGAAAGCCCCGACCTGAGGGTCGGGGCCCGACCGGCCTGACAAGGCCGACCGCACTGCACACGGTGTGCGAGGGAAGGCTCCACCGGTTGCTTCGCGGGCGCCAGGTGGGGCCTTCTCTTATGCCCGAATGCGGTTTACCGCCGCGTACGCAAGCGAATCCCGACTTTTGTGATGCCGGTCACACTTGAGGACGACGGTCCCCCTACTATGCCTTGCCTTACTGCCCTCACGACAGGGAGTGGCACGTTGATCCGGCCACACCTAGGCAGCCGATGCGGGAAACCGTGCTGGTAGTTCCCGATATCGCCCCCAATGGAGTGATGCAAATCACACACCGGTTGGGTGAATGTTCGCACTGAAGCGCGGTTGGATTTCGGCCGGTTTGCCAGGGGATCATCATCTTGCAAGTGCAACATCAGGGCCCGTCCCCGTGGGTGGCCGAACTTTACACGTCTCCTCTGACAAACGCCGCCCTTTCGGGACCCATTTCCGCAACAGCCCTTCGAAAACAGGTGTGCCTCGAGCCATCGAGTGACCACATGCATCTCGCCACGAAAGCAGACGGCTCGGGCGGTGCTCGGGTTAGGGCACATGGTGGTCGGCTCGAAGGCCAGCGCGGTGTGTAGAGCTCGGCGCCTGCCCCCTTCCTCTGCGACCACGGGACATCTCCCGCGTGCCTGTCCTCCTACGAAATCGGTCGACCGTACCGGCTGTTGGCCGCCCCGCGCCCCCACTTCACTCGCAGTGGCCGGATCCAGAGGAAACGTCGTGCCCACCTCGACCCCGCTGCCGCACCCGTCACCACCCTCATCGCGCCGGACGGCCACACGGACGACGGTGTCCTCCAGTCCGCGATCCCCGCGCAGCGCTCCGCCGAACAGAAGCCGGACTCCTCGCCCAGCCCAGAGCTGCCGGTCGACGTCGTCCGCCAGGCCGTCCGCGAGGTCCTCGCCGAGGAACTCGCCCCGGTGCTCACCGAGCTCACCAAGCCGATCAGCACCGATGACGGCCCGGCCGGCGGCCATCAGGATGTCTCGGACCGAGCACGTGAAGCGGTGGGGGAAAGCAAACAGGAGGTCGCTACCGCGCTGGCTGAAGCCCTGTCCGCACTCGCCTCACTGCGCCAGGAGATCGTGGACCTGCACGCCGCCGTGGAGGAGCTACGGCCGCAGCCGGACACTGCGGCCGAACCCGCAGGCGCCGAAGTGAGCCCAGAACACAGGGACCTGCTGAAGACCGCGGCCCGCGTCTCCTCGGCAAGCCTGCTGTGTCACCGCGACATCTGGGAGTTCATCACCGCCCACACGGGACGTCACCCGCACTTCCGCGTACCACCGCAGGTCGCCGGTGAGGGAGAAGAACGGATCCGCGTCGCTCTGTCCGGCCGCTCCCTGATCGCCCTGCTGATCAGCCTGCACTCCATCAAGCACACGGCCAGCGACGGCGACGGCGACCAAGAACTCGCCGCAACGCTGTACGAGCGGATCGAGGAGAGCCTGACCGACCTCACCCCCAGCGGACAGCCGGTCAGCATCACCCTCGACGACCGCACCGCTCCCGGCGCCCCGACGGCCGAGAGCCGCAACGAAGGCGACGACGAACCAGAGACCCCTGGTACACCGCAAGCGTCCACGGAGCAGGAGGACACGGACCCAGGGCAGGAGGCCGACTCCTTTACCCCGTGAGCGACCTCGGCTGGCACCCGTCGCTCCGGGCGCCAGCCACCTCCCATACCAGCGGGCTGTCCTTCATCTACAGGCGCTGCGGCAGTTTCGAGAGACGTCACCGCCGGCCTGATCCGCTGACTCCGCTACGCGCACGATCCGACCTCGGTTTCACGGTCGGTTACGATCGAGAGTCTGCTGGCGACCGCCGTTCCGCCGCCGGGCGCGTCCGGGACGACGTCCCGTATCGCGGCGGTCTGCCGCTTGATCGTCGGCGGGCTCCTCGGCGCCGGATGCCTCCAGCTCGGCCGATACGGGCGAAGGCGGGGTGGTGAGTGGAGGTGGTGTGGGCGTGGTGAGGTCCGCGAGCACGGCGCGGACCTCCCGCAGCTCGGCGCGCAGCTGGGCAACGACGTCGTGGACCGCGCTGTTGAGCGCGTCTCCGTTGGAGTTCAGCTTGTTGTAGACGTCGCGGAAATTCGAGCGCATCCTGCCGAGCTCGTCGACGACATCCTTGGTCGTCTTCTCGTGCGCGGCCCGGCCGGCCGTCTCCAGCTTCTCGACGCTCTTGTCGAGCGCGTCCCGGATGTTCTTGTCGGTGTGCACGACGGCGGTGTGGAGCATCGTCAGGGTGTTGGTGAAATCCGGATTCGGCTGGCGGGCCATTACCCCCCATTTCGTCGCACTGGGTAGTCATGCCGGTTCGTTGCGTATGCTGACCGGGGTGAGTCAAGCCGCGCGGGGAGATCGGATCAACTGGCCTAAGAGAACCTGTTGTTCAGGCCGAAACCGATCGTGGCGACCGGTTGATAGGGGCTGATCTGACGGGGCCGCCCCGTCTTCGTCGCTTGGCCTGTGGGGGAAACTTTGACGTCCTCCGGCCTCCCGCAGGAAGGCCGGAGGGACAGCGTGGAGACCTGGGTGAACCACCGCGGCGGCCCGGATCAGAGATTGCCGCTCCGGACAGCATTGCGCTGTCCAATGGGTTCAGGCGAAGGCATCACGATTCAGTTCCGCGATCCTCTCGCGGCGCTGGTCATCGAGCGTGCGGCCCCATTTGGCGTTCGAGTAGTACACGGATCGTCCGGTGGTGGGCTCGCGGAAGTCGATGTTGCATCCGATATCTGCGTGGGTGTGATCGCACAGGCAGGTGCATCGTTTGTGCTCGACTTCCCAGCCGAGCCCGGTGGGGCCATCGCCCAGGAGCCGGATGAGGTCGGGGCACGGCGGGCCGTCGGTGGTCTCCAGCCGTACGGCGCCACCTTCGCCGCCTAGAGCGTGCCAGGCATCGGTGCTGTTGATCGGTCCTGGCCCGGCGGGCGCCCGGATGTGGCGGAGCAAGGGCGAGTAGATCGAGGGCGGATCGTAGGGCGCGACGGTGGCTGCGGCGTAGGCAGCGCGTTTCTCCGATGCCCAGTCCGGCTTCGGTTGCAACAGGTCGTAGTCGGGGGCGAGACGGTTGACGACGCGATCCCACCAGAGGGGGTTGAAGCCGGTAAGCAGGATGCTGGCCGGCATGCCGGGGCGGTACAGGCAGATGCCGCCCCTCTCTCTGCGATAGCGGAGGCCGGGCACGCCGATGATCCAGTCCTGGGGATCCGAGAACTCGTCATAGTCGTTCAACCGGGGGAGGAGGAACTCAGCCCAGCAGTGGATCACGTATGGCTCGTGGGCGAGCCGCAGGACAAGCTGGTCCTCATCTGGCCGGGCCTGGACGATGCCCAGAGGGTGCTCGCAGACACCGCCGATCTTGCAACAGGCGATGAAGACCGCGGTCTCCAGCAGCGCCTGTTCCGGGCGGCGTGCCGCGGGTACGGGGAGCGGCTGGCCGTCGTCCTCGAGGAGTGCGCAAAGGGCCTGGTGGGATTCGCCCGTGCAGCGGCGGCGGTCTTCGGTGAGGGCCAGGGCGGCCTGAGGAGGCATGGTTACTTTTCCGCGCCGGACCGGCCCCCATCGGTGAGCGCTTTGTTGAGGTGGTGCTGAGGGTGTCGTGCGCGGGTGATGCTTCTGGCCGGTCCTCGGCGAGGGAGCAGCGGGGGCTTCTTCCATCGCGCGGCCGGGCGTTCACGCTGCCCGCGCTGATGACATCCGGCGTGCGGCTGAGGATCAAGGAGGCGCAGCGGTTGACGCTTCGATCGGGTGAAGCGGTCCACGCCGTCACTACCTGGTCGGTCCCGCCCACAGCCTCCGGCTGGGGATCGGTGAGCCGGTGCGCGTCTCCGACCGTAACGCCCTGTCCCTGACGCCAGATCACCGGCTGGCGCCGAAATGCGCCTGGCAGATTGGGACAAGGTGATGCCAGTGGCCGCGCGCAGTGCCACCGGTGCGGTGGAGGGCGCGCGGGAAGGCGCCTGCGAGGTCACTGGAGCGCGGCGAAGGCGGGGACGCCGGAGCTCCAGGAGTTCGCGCCGCGTGTGCCGAGACTGTGATGCGGACCTACTGGTGATACGTGGGAACTTCCAGCAGTCTTGCCAACCCTCCGAATGCTCTCGAGGTCAGCTTGTTGTTGTGGTTCAGTTGACCCGTGCACAGTGCCGGGCTCGGCCCCGGCAGCGCTGGTGTGCGGTCCGGCAGCGGCCCAACCAGGAAGCTCCCCGCCACCCCGCCGACGCCCCACAGCCACAGCGCCGTCCGGTGCGCGCCGACACCATCCGCGTCGGGCGCCGACTGGCTTCCCTAACTGCAGTTCGCGAGATGCGCTTCGAGCTGGGCAACAGCGACGACCGGGTCGATGTTCTCGAGGAAGATTACGTCGAGCCTCGCCACGGCCGGCCCTCCGGGCCGCTAAGCCACGGCCAACGCGGCTTGGGCGTCAGCAGCGGAGAAGTAGTCGCACAGCGTTACGGCACTGAGCCTGACATCCAGGGCCGACAAGCCGAGTTCCAAGATGCACGTCCTCTCGGACACGAACGGCGAGCGAGCCGACAAACCTACCGCCCGGCCGTACCGGCCTCCCCTTGTGTCACTGCCTTGTACTGCCCTGACGCTCCGCCCGCACCCGCACGCCGTAACGCCAGCGCCGCGTACCCGCCGCCAGCTGCCATCAGCAGTCCGGCCACCGTGAAGATGGAGTCGATGGGCCCGAAGTGCACACCTGCCGCCTCTGCGTCCAAGCCGTGCAGTGCGGTGCTGGCGAGCCAACCTGCGGTAGTCACGCCGATCAGGGCAGCGAGCTGCTGAACAGGATTGATCACCGCTATGACCCGGCCCAGATGGGACTGCGGCACCGCGGAGAGCAACACGGGGGTCAGTGCAGTGTTGAGCGCGGCCAGCGGCAGCCCAACGAGGACTAGGGTGACGAGAGCGGGGCCCAGACCGGTCAGCCGCGAGTAGACCACAAGCCCCAGACCGGTGAGGGCGAGCCCGCCTGAGAACACCCGGTGCGCGCCCAGCCGCTCGGTCACCGCAGCCGCCACCAGCGCACCGCCGACCAGCCCGAACCCCAGGGCCATCTCCAGCGTGCCTACCAGCGGGACGCGGCGCCGAGATTCTGCGTTACGAAGAACACGTTGAGCGAGTTCAAGGCGTCCGCGCCGACAGTGGCCAGGCCGACGCTGACCAGCAGCGCGGTGACCACCCGGCTGCGCGCGACGAGCCGCAGCCCGGCAGCGAACTCCGCGCGCCAGTCTCCACCCCGGCGCTCCGCCGCAGGTACGTCGACCGTGCCGCCAGGCGTCGGGGGCTCATCTGTGAGCTGCGGCCTCGTCGAGGAGACGGTATCGACACCGGGAGCCCCGTCGGCACCCTGGGCATGGCCGACTCTTCGGACTGCGACGAAGGAGACGAGGAACGTCAGCGCGTTCAGCAGCAGAGCCCAGCGCACTCCTACCGCGAACAGCAGCGGAGCAGCAAGCGGCGGCCCGGCAATCGTGGCGATTGCCTGGGTGGCCTGCCCGATCCCGGCTGCCCGTGCGCGCTCGGCGGGTTCGACCACCTCCCCTATGAGGGCGAACCGGGCCGGATTGAAGAACTGTGCGGCGCCCGTAGCCAGAAACACCGTCACGTACACCGCGCCGAGCACGACTCCATCGGGCAGCGTCCCAGCAGGAAGGAAGGCCACCACCGTAAGCGCGCCAGTCAGGGCCGCCCGCACCAGATCGGCACCCATCATCGTGCGCTGCCGGTCCCAGCGGTCAACGAACACCCCGGCGGGTGGACCTACCAACAGGGTGCCGATCGCGACGGCGACGACCAGGCCGGAGACCGCAACCGGTGCGTAGGGCCGGCCAGCCAGCACCACGGTGCCGATCCAGAGTGCGAGCGTGGTACTGAAGACGAAGTCCCCCGTCTGGGAGACGAGTTGGCCGGACCATAGCCACCGGTAGTCCCGATTAATGAGGATCACCCGAGTATTGTGGTTATCAGAAGGGAAATTGGGAAGGGCGGGTAGCTGTTCCGGGGCCTCGCTGAAACGGAATAACGTCATCCGCATGAGCGGCATTCGATGTCCTGAAGTGGCCAGGACGCTTGAGGCCACACGAGCGCCATGGACCTACACGTCCGGCACAGACAGAACCATCTGAGCCAGCACGATCCGAAACGGTTATGTAGTTCGCTCGCATGAAGCGTATGACCCAGGCATCCGTCGTTTCCGTCGCCGAAATTCTCGCTTTCCCGGATTTCAAGGGAAGCGAGACCGCACTGGCGGCCGGCGTGATGTCCCGCGCTGGCGGGCCTATGCCTCCCACGCCGGCTACGCGGCGCGGCCGCAGCAGATAGCGAACAGCGTGCTGGCGAAGCTCGCCAGCACGCAGCTGGCAGCTCCGTCCCTGGAGGTCATGGCAGAGGTCGTGCATCGTATGCGGGAGCTGCTGCAGCGGATGAGTCCGGTTCTCGGGACGATGCGGAAAGTAGGAATACTGTCCGCATTCCGACAGTTTGCTGTCACACTGTCGTCAGGCCCCACTGCCCCCGTCAGCGGGGCCGCTTCCATCAAACGACCGACCTCGTCCACGCAGCCTTCATCATCACCCGCGCACTGTCTTGGCCCCGCACATCAGGATGCCGGGGTCATCCCGGCGCACCGCTGGACCCTGCCGTGCCCTGCTGCGTTCTGCGCGTGGCCAAGGCCGGCTTACCGCGACAGTCTCAGGGCCGACTACCCGTTCCATCCAGGCGACGGGCTGTCGGCCCGACATGCTCCAGTAGGCTGCGCTGGCCATGGATACGGACGCCGAACCCGAGCAGACCTGGCACACCACGAACCCTGCCGGTCCGCCGATCCGGCAGTTGTTCCGGGACGTCATCGCCGACCGCATGCAGGGCCCCCGGCCGCCGCAGGCCGCGATGCTGTTCGACGCCGAGGTCGACCCTTGCTGGGACGACCGGAGCTTCCTCCACACTTCTACAGCGAGATCCTCCACCAGGATGCCTGCCAGCCGGCCACCGCCGACGGCCGTGCCCTGGTCACGGCCCTCGCAGTCGACGACCGCGTTCCCGCCCGGCACCGGTTCCAGGCCGTCGACCTGCTGTTCAGGGCTGCCACGGTCGCCGAGCGCCATCTCGCCGAGACCTGGCCGGCCGCCCCACAGCATGCCGATCCCGCCAGCGAGGACCGGGCCCGCAGCACGGTCCAGGGGCACGGGTGTGGAGCGCGCCGAGCAGGCTGAGATGCTTGATACTGGGCTGATCGCGCTCGTAGGGCACGGCCCTGAACCCGCAGAGGCGGCAGGGGCAGGTCGGCGGTGAGGCGGTTGGATGACAGCGTGACTTTGCCGCTGCTCGAACGTTCTTGCAAGAGCCCACGATTTTCAGCCAATACAGCGGTCGCGCAGGTAAGTTACTCAGCTGGAAAGGGCGTGAAGTTCATAGGAACTCACGGGTAAGTTGGCCGCTGGCCGCCGCTACAACCCGGGCCACGGGGGTCTGCTGGGAATTGCGGTGTCCGGAGGGGACCAGAATGACCAACTGGGGCGGCACGACAGGCACCACCTGCCCTTACCAGCGAACCGGCCACAGCCCGGAACCCGGTATCCAGCGACTGGAGGCCCTGACGGATCGAGAAAGGGAGGTTCTCCTGCTGCTGGGCACAGGTGTCGGCAATCGTGAACTGTCGAGGGAGCTGGGCATCGCCGAACGCACGGTGAAGGCACACATCTCGAACATCGTGGCGAAGCTGGGGCAGCAGACGCGGACACAGGTCGCGATCGTCTCCGCTTTGGCCCACAACGCGCTGTGCGACGAGCCGTCATGCTCCCGGCACCTTGCTCCGACCTCGGGCCGAAGGCAGAAGTCGACGATCGCGTAAGCGGCCGGGCCCGCACGTCTTGCGAGCGGGCCCGGCACACGTCACTGGGCATCCAAGCACCGGCCGGTCTGCCGGATTTGCTCCACCAGGGGGGAGAGCTCCAGGATCGCCTCATCCGTCCGCACTCCCTGTACTCGGATGGCGACTTGCGTGGCCGGCGTTCGACCGAACGTCACGATGACCTTGCGATCCGGGGTCGACTGCCGCTCGTCGAGCATCCAGTCGACCCCGTTCGCCTCGAAACACGGGTCCGTCGTCGCCGTCGGGCTCGCGACACCGCAGCGCAGGATCACATCCTGGTCACCCCACACCACTACGCCGTCGAGTCCGACAGACCGGCGTTCCTTGCCCGCCAGCCGTCCTGGCGCCCTCCCGGTGAGTTTCCGGCAGTGCGCGTCTCCCGCATGCGCGGCAGCCGTCAGGCCCCGTGCTGGATCGTCCAGCAGGTGAGCCGTCACCCCGCCTCCCACAGCCAGGACCACGATGCCTGCGACGGCACCAAGAGCGAGGCGGCGTGAGAGCTTCATGGTTGGAAGTCGACCCCCTGTGAGAGCAGCGATACGAGGGCCACCGTAGGGGACCAAATCAGACGGCTCCACACCGGGTACGACCAGCCTCCCTTTAGGGCAATGCCCTTTCAGACACCTCCCTAACGGACGTAGCAGACATGGGCAGTTCGCGTTTACGTTCGGTGCTCGCCATGTCACTCAAACGGGGAGGACCAATGCGTAAGGCAGCCGGATCACTGCTGCTCGCCGCAGTCGCGGCCGGAACGATGACGGGTCTGGCCGCGCCGTCGGCCGACGCCGCGCCGCAAGCCAAGGACCCCTACGCGCATGTTCGCCTGGAGCGCGTCTGGGCGGCACACACCTGCCTCTCCATGGGGGGCAGCACGAAGCAGAACGCGCAGCTCACCGTCGGCAAGTGCTCCGGTGACAAGTCGCAGCGCTGGACCCTCCACCGGATCTACAAGAACGACTCGCTGTTCACCATCAAGAACGACAAGTCGGGCAAGTGCCTGAACGTCGACAAGAAGAGCCACATCGTCCAGTACACCTGCCACTCCACCTGGAAGGCGCAGCGCTGGATGCTGAGCGGCTCCCGCATCTGGAGTGAAGCCCGCAACGGCAAGGTCATCGCGTCGAACTCGACGAAGGCCGGCTCCCACCCCTACCTGGAGAAGGCCGGCAGCTCCAACCCGGCTCGTGGGCGCCAGGAGTGGGGCCTGTCCTGACACACAGGGGCGGCTTCCGGGAGGTCGGTCCGGCCCGACGTCTCGGAAGCCGCCCCCTCGTGCGCGCTGACAACTCCTCACCCAGGCGGTGACGCGGCTGGGCTGAGGCGACGACTTCTGTCCAAGGAGACGATCCGTGAACCTCAACCGCACCATGGGGCGCTGGAGCGCGGCAACCGTGCTGCCCGTAGCCCTCCTTGCCGCGACGGTGGCCGCCGGCGGGACCACCGCCTCGGCCGCACCCGAGCCGGGAAAGGCCGTGTTCGTCCTCGATGCCGGCACCGGCAGCTTCGCGACCGGTAAGACCGCCCTTGCCTCCGGTGGCGTGCACACGGTGAAGACCTACACCGGGAAGGCCACCGACAGCGAGATCCTCGCCGCTGGCTCGCAACGCGTCATCGCCGACGTCACCCTCGCCCACTCAGCGAGTCGGACGGAGCGTGCTGCCTGGGCCGCTTCCGCCAGGTTCGTCGACCTGTCGTGGCCGGACCTCGGTGCGACGTCCTACACCGTCATCCGTGACGGCAAGGTGATCGCCAGGACCTCTGGGCACAGTCTTCGCGACGATGCGGTCGTTCCCGGCTCCGAACCCTCTTATCAGATCAGCGGTGACGCAAAGGGGCTCGGACATACCTGGGGCCTGAACGTCACGGTCCCCACCGGCGACACGCCCGCCGCACTCGTCCAGACTGCCCGGAAGATCGAAGCCAAGGCCAAGAAGTACACCAAAACTGTGGTGACCTGGCGGTCCTTCATCCGCCAGCCGTGGGTGACCGTGCCCACCTACATCAGCAAGGCCTCAGGCTGCAAGTACGGTGGCAGCTCCTACAAATACAAGGGGGACGGCCGGGGTTACTCCAACGCTGTCTCCGGCACGTCGTTCCGTGCCGGTGTCCGCGGTGTCGTCTACTGGACGAAATCTTCCTACGACCTCTTCCCCGAGACCGGCTGGACGAAGGTCTACAAAAACGGAAAGCTGGTCGAAAAGCGGAAGGCGTCGACCAAGAAGATCGACTTCCAGACCAAGACCCGGTTCGACGGCAAGACGCGCTCCGTGCACGGTCAGATCGAGGCCACCGATCCCTTCTGCCCCAAGTCCGGCATACGACGGGCCGGCATCGGCGTGTACTACGACGCCCGCCTCGCCCGCAACGGTGACTTCTACGTCTCCGGCAGCGCCCGCCCCGCCCCGGACCACGAGATGTACCTCTTCGGTTACACCAGCGGCAGCAAGCACTCCACCAAGACCGTCTACCAGCACAAGATGAGCACCAAGGCGGTCAGCGGCCTCGAGTGCCTCTACTCCCGAGTCTGTGAACCCAGCACCATCTCCAACAACGGCGGCTACTAGCAAGCACTCCCGACCCGTGGGCGGGCGGCTGCCCGCACGACAAGGATGGGATGATGTCAGCGCACCGGCTCCGACCAGGGGCCCGAAAGGAGCGCCATGATGTTCACCCCCTGGCGCAGCGCACTCACCTACGCGGCCTGGGTCACGCTGATCTCATGGCTCACCGGGGCTGTGGTGCTGGCCGGCTATTCGCTCGCGTTCGACGACAAGCTCGGCCCCACCGGGCCCGAGCCGCTCACGTGGTGCAGGGACCAGGCCGTCTTCCTGGTCACCTGCACCGCAGTGCTCACCTTGGGTCGCCGTCTGCTCTCTCCGCTGCCACGCTGGAGAACGGTCCTCATCGACGGCACCCTCTACATGCTGGTCCTCGGCATCGCCAACGCAGCGCCCTACGGAGCGGTCAACCCGGGGGAGCTCCTGGACGCCGCGGCGATGTATTCGTTCTTCGCGCTCTTCACGCTCCAACTGCCGACCGCCTGGGGCATGTCCGCCGTGCGCTCGGGCAAACTCGACGCCGTCCTGAAGAAGCGCTACACCCTCGACGGCAGTGAGCGGGCGACCCCGAAGCCGTGAGCACGTTCTCGAACCTTCCGCCCAATGCTCCCCATGGCAGTCCGCAGCAGGGGTGACATCCTGGTCATCATGAACATCGCAAAAGCTGCCGGCCTCGTCCTGGCCCTGCTGATGGCATCAGGCTGCGCGGGACCCAAACTGGACGATGGCCAAGCACCCCGCTTACAGCAGACGTTCGCCCCGGCCCACCGCCAGAAAATGCCCGACCTGGCGGGGACCGCGATCGACGGTCGCCCGATCGCCGTACACGACTACCGAGGCAACGTGCTCGTCGTGAACGCGTGGGCATCCTGGTGCGGCCCCTGCCGCGCCGAAGCTCGTGACCTCTCCGCCGTGCACACCACCCTCCGCACGCGCGGCGTACGAGTCATGGGCGTCGACACCGATGCGTCGAGGGCAGCCGGAGCGGCCTTCGCCCGCGAGCACCACGTCACCTACCGCAGTCTCCACGACCCGAAGACCGCCCAGCTCCTGCGCATCCCCAGGGGCCTGGTCAGCCCGCAGGGCTACCCCTACACCTTCGTCGTCGACCGGCAGGGCCGGATCGCAGCTGCCCGGATGGGCCAGATCAGCCGGGCCGAACTGGACGCTCTAGTCGAGCCGCTGCTCTGATTACCGGACAGGCCTGGCCTACACCGACGGTAGCGGTGCGTCGCGCCAGTTGAGGACCATGTCGAAGCTGACCACCGTGCCGCGCCGACCGGGCTTGGAGCCTAAGCGGGACATGGGCGGCAAATCCTCGGATCAGGCAGAGGCCGCGGCCGTGCTCGCGGCGAGACGTCGGCCAGGAGGCTGTTCACTGGGTGGCTGATGGACCAGGTGGCGGACTTAGAGCGTGTCTCTTTGATGGGTTGATCAGTTGATCGGATGTGTCCGTCCGATTAGTGATCACCGATGCGATGTGGGACCGGATCGAGCCGCTGATGCCTGCCGATCCGGTCCGCGGGCGGCGATGGGCCGACCACCGCCGCACTCTTGAGGCCATCGCGTGGAAGTACCGCACCAACTCGCCCTGGCGAGACCTGCCCGACGAACTCGGCTCGTACCAGACCGCTCACAAGCGGCTGATCAGGTGGGCCGTCGATGGCACCTGGGAGAGGATCCTCGCAGCGGTCCTGGCGGCGGCGGACGCCGACGACGACCTCGACTGGACGGTGTCTGTGGACTCCACGGTCGTCCGGGCCCACCAACACGCTGCCGGAGCACGCAAAAAGGGGCGTCCCACTCCGGCGAGCCCGCCCATCACGCGCTCGGACGCTCCCGCGGCGGACTGAGCACCAAGGTCCACCTGGCCGCAGACGGCCGCGCACGACCCCTCGCCTTCACCGTCACCGCAGGCCAGGCAGGCGATGCACCTGCATTCGAGACGGTGATGTCCCGCATCCGCGTGCCCCGCCTTGGTCCGGGCAGGCCCCGGACCCGGCCCCTGGCCGTTCTGGCCGACCGCGCGTACTCCTCACGTGCCATCCGCAGCCACCTGCGGCGCCGGGGCATCCGCGCGGTCATCCCGCAGCCGTCCGACCAAGTCGGCCACCGCCTGCGGCGAGGCCGGCTCGGCGGCCGCCCGCCCAGCTTCGACAGCGAGGCGTACAAGCAGCGGAACTCTGTCGAGCGGTGCATCAACCGCCTCAAGCAGTGGCGTGGCCTGGCTACACGAACCGACAAGCTCGCGATCGCCTACCAGGCAGCCCTCCACCTCGCGGGCATCCTCATCTGGACCCGACGCTGACCAAAGAGACAGAACCTAGTCCGCCGAGTGGAGTGACCTCGTCGGCCGCGGCGCGACTCTCCCACCACAGGCGTGTGTTGCTGGATGCGGCGCGGTCGTGGTGCGCAGGGCCGAGGATGGTTGCCGTTTTCTCGTAGCGGGGGCCTCGACGCAGCTGGCGGCCACGCTGACCTGCAGGAACCGGGATCACCGCCCGGATGCCGCGCTTGCGCAGGTGGTTGCGGGTCGCACGGGATGAGCAGGCCTTGGCCGCGAGGACGACGTCCGGCCTGGTACGAGGGCGTCCGCGCTGCCGAGGGACGCGCAGGCGGCCGGCGCGTCCCAGCCGCCGCCGTACCGCCGCGTTGGCGCCGTGCGTTGGGAGCAGCACTCAAAACTCATGAAGACTTATCGGCCCGGAGATCGCTGACCGCCGCTCGAACTGGTCGAAAAGTGCTGTCACCAAAGGCGAACGAAGCCACTGCGGCTAATTGGTGACGCCGATGGCGGGCAGGAGCAGGAGCTTCCCGTGGGCGTGCCCGGTCAGGCTGATTTCAAGGGCCTTGCGCCAGTCCGCGAGAGGGAAGGTTCCGGCGATCGGTACGGTGAACCTGCCTTCGGCGGCCAGCTGGGCGAACTCGGGGAAGGCGCCGAAGCGTTCGTCGTCGGTCTGTGTCGCGGGGTCCTCGTGAAAGGTGTCGCGTACCCCGAGCTCGGGGGCTGCGGCCAGGTCGGAGCAGGTCAGCACACGCTGGGGGTCGCCGCCGGCGATCTTGACGAGTTCGGGCAGGGCGCCGCTCGGCGGTGCGGCGTCGAAGACGAGGTCGGCCTGGCCGAGGCCGAGGGCCTTGACCCGTTCGGCCAGGCCTTCGCCGTAGCCGACCACCGTGGCCCCGAGGTCGCGCAGCTGCTGGGTGTAGGTCTGTCCGGCGGTCGCGATCACCCGTGCTCCGCGGACGAGGGCGATCTGCACGGCCGCGTAGCCGATGGTGGTTCCGGCGCCGTTGACCAGGATCGTGTGCTTCGCGGTCAGGCCGAGTCGTGCGAGGTGCCAGGACGCGGTGCTCAGCGCCATCGGGAGCGCGGCGGCCCGGGTGAGGTCGAGGCCCTCGGGCACCGCGAACCAGTGGTCCAGCACGGCGCGGTCCGCCGCGCCGGCGCTCGGCTGGCCGGCGAAGTCGGCGGTACCGAACACGCGGTCGCCGACGGCCGTGTCCGTGACGCCCGCGCCGATGGCCTCGACGGTGCCCGAGACGTCGCAGCCGATACCGCGCGGCAGGCTGCCGGGGAAGAGCCCGCGGCACAGCGCCCAGTCGGCCGGAGCCAGTGCGCACGCGTGCACGGCGACACGGATGCGGCCGGGTCCCGGCTCGGGCACGGGAGCGGTCTCCAGGCGCAGGACGTCGGCGGGCTCGCCGTACTGGTGAAAGCGCACCGTGCGCATGGTGCCCGGCGCGAAAGCGGATTGGGCCATGAGGTTCCCCTCCCAGGAGTAAACGGAACGCGTTCCGTTTGGTTCGGGCCTAGACTACCCCGATGACCGACTCAAATGGAACGCGATCCACTTAGCTATGGCCACCGAACCGTCCTCGGCACCCCACCAGCCGCAGCGTGCCGACGCCGCGCGCAACCGCGCGACCGTGCTCGCGGCGGCCATCCGCGCCTTCGGCGCCGGTGACACCGAACCGTCGATGCGCGAGATCGCTCGCCAGGCGGGCGTCGGCGTCGCCACCGTCTTCCGCCACTTCCCGACCCGGGAAGCGCTCGTCGACGCCGTCTACCAGGACCAGGTCGTCCGGTTGACGTCCGGCGCAAGCGAGTTGCTCGCCGACTACCCGCCCGCTCAGGCACTGCGTCGGTGGATGGACCTGTTCGCGCAATGGCAGGCGACCAAGCACGGCATGACCGACACCCTGCTCACCATGATCGACGCCGGCGAAATCTCCCTCGCCCACACCCGGCAGGAGCTCATGTCGGCCATCACCATGATCCTCGGCGCCGGCGCCACCGCCGGCGACATCCGCGCCGACGCTCGCGCCGACGACGTCTCCGCCGGCATCCTCGGCATGCTCGCCGTCGCCGCCAAGTCCGGAGAACCTGCCCAGGCCCAGCGCCTGCTCGACCTGCTCATGGACGGCCTCAGACCGCGCTGAGGTGCGCAGGCGCTCCACCGCCCGCCGCCTCAAGTTCGGTCCGGCCACCGTGTTCCGCGAGCGATGTATTCGAGACGTGGCCATGAGGGAACCGGCCACGACGCGCCCGATCGTCAGGCCGGCCCCCTGGCTCAGGCGCCACCATGGCACCGTGCGCATTGCCGAACTCGTCCTCAAGTATGTGCAGGTGCTGGCCTGGCCCGCCGTCACACTCACCGTGCTCTGGATCCTTCGGGCTTTTCTGCCAGAGGTTCTCGGGCGGATGACCCGGCTGGAGACGCCGGTCGGAGCCATTGAATTCGCAGCCGCAGCGCGGGACGTGCTCCGACAGTCCGAGACCGCGACAGACGGCAGCACCATGCCTGTTCCCCGCAGGTTTCCGTGCCGCAGCCCGTCTCCACCCCGCCGCAGCCTCCACCGTTCGGAACTGACACACAGGCGCCTCCTCCCGCTGCACAGGGAAGCGCCGGCGAGCCCGGCAGCCCTCCACAACCGGGAGGACCGCCCTCTGCGTCTCGGCCCGGACCAGGGACCGGATATGGGTATCCAGGGCCGGTACCCGCCCCCCTTCCTCCGGACTACGCCCCGTCTGACAACGGGTACCTGACAAACCTCCGACGCGCCCAACTGCGTGAGGCCCGCCACGCAGTGGACGCCGCACCTGCCGGCGCGGTGGCCGCAGCCTGGAACGCGCTGCACGCCCTGTGTACCGAGATGGTCACCGCAGCCGGCTTCCCCGCGCCCTCCCGTCCGGCGGAATTCGGCGCCCGACTCACCTCGCTCGGGGCGTCTCCGCACACGGTGATGGCCATCGAGCGCCTGCAACGGCTGAGCGTCGACGCCCTGCGCGAGCCGGCCGCCGTGACCCCGAACGCGGCGCGGGACTATGTCGACGCCTGCCTCGCCACTGCCCAGAACGTCGAACGGCTGAGGCAGCGGTGGGGGTGGTGATTCGTCAGGGCAGGTGAAGAGGCACGGCCAGGCACCCGCCTGCCCCCGCCGATCCAACGCACCGGCGCACCCGCCCGGCCGATGAGGGCGCTCAGCAGCGCCGCCTTGGTGAGGCCCAGCCGGTACAGCATTCCGAACCCGGCGCTCGCCTGGATCAGCACGCCCGCCTCTCCTCGTCGACTACTTCCTCTTCCCCGTCTTCGGCAGCGAGCTCCAATTGGACGCTGCGCGGTGGCGGTGCGGCTCCGGCGGGCTCGGGTCGTCGAGTATCCGGCCGCACCGCAGGCCCTGCGCTGGGGCTCTGTCCACCGCAGCAACATGAACGAGGACCGATGCCGAAGAAGCCGGCCGCGCTCGCTGCGCGGCTCAGCACACACCATGACCATCCGTGATGTTCGGGCCTCCTCGGGCGCGCGGATCGGCTACGGTGCGAACGGATTGCGGGGAGGGAGAGGAACGGATGAAGCGTCCTGGCTACGCGCTCGTGGTGGTGCTCGACGTCGTACTGCTGATCGGCCTGGTGCAGGGCTGGCTGCCGACTAGCTCCGATGGCTTCCGGAAGTTTTTGATTACATTCACCACCGTGATCCTGGCGTTCATCGTCTACCTCGCGATCCGGCCGACCGGGCGCGACTGACGCCCTATCCGGGGTCCCACCAGGCGCGGCGGCGCGGCTATGTGGCGAGCCAGCGACCGGCGTCGGCCAGGTGCTGCTGACTGGCCTTGACCGCTGGTCGTGGCGGATCACCACGCTGCCCAGGAGCGGTTCAGTGCTGTTCAGCGGCTCAGCCTGGGCTTCGCCGGAGAGCTGTCTGGCCCACCAAGGAGCCGAAGGGCCGACCGCTCTCCAGCGGCTCTCTGGATACCGCGAGCTCAGCGCCCTGCGCTCCGTGCTGGCGTGTCCCCGGAAGGCGAGCGCCCTACGCGAGAGCGCCGCGGTGGCCTCCGGCACCG
Source organism: Streptomyces sp. NEAU-sy36 (assembly GCF_013423905.1). Classification (NCBI taxonomy): domain Bacteria; kingdom Bacillati; phylum Actinomycetota; class Actinomycetes; order Kitasatosporales; family Streptomycetaceae; genus Streptomyces; species Streptomyces sp. NEAU-sy36. Next base: position 4,238,039 of record NZ_CP058977.1, on the reverse strand, counting down.
GCCCGGCCTGGATCGTATGAGGACTCGCTGCTGCAGAGCATGCTGACGAGGATGGGCATGACCTGCCGGGCAGCTGCCGATGGCGACCTCAAGGTGGCGGCCGTCGACGTCGCCGCGACGGTGTTCGGGATGAACGACGGTGGGCGCTTCCACCGTCGGCACCTGCTCGCCGAAGCCCGCCGCCACCTCGTCCGTTCTGCGCGGCCGCCGCGATCCCGGCCTGGACGACGGAATCGTGGCCGCCGCTGTCTCGACGCACTGCCTGGACATGAGCCGAAGACTGTACGCGGCCTGGAGTCCGGCTACCGCTTCTACACCGCCCGCTGGTCCTTGTCGGACCTCCCCATCCGCCGCTGCCCACCCGCCCCCGCCCCCGCGCCCGACCCGGGCCGGCAGCCCCCTGGCCGATCCTGGCGAACAGGCTGCGCACCGGTCCCCGGGCCAGGACGCGGGGGAGTGGGAGATCAGCCGCATCCCGATCCCGTAAGAGCGCGCCGTCCTCGCCGGCGCGGTGGTGAGGGAGAAGCTGCGCTTCGCCACCGCTGCCGCTGCGCGGGGCCGGGCGTACGACGTCGTCCGGCACCAGCAGGCGGCGATGCCCGAGCAGCTGCTCGCGCCTGAGCTGACCGACCCCGATCACGACGACCAGGAGGAGGAGCCCCGCAGCCGCGAGGCGATGGACATGACGGCGCTGCGGGCCCTGCGGAAATTGGAGGCCCTCGATCTCACAGCCGAGCGGCTGCGCCACCTTCAGGACGTGGCGCATCGCCCGCAGGAGCCCGAATCGCACCGCGACCGGGAGGTCGGCCACTGAGCGCACCCAATGCCGCGCACCCGTGGCACCGGTTCCCGTACCCAGTCCCTCAGGCCGGGCAGTAGGACGCGAGGAAGCACCCCAGGGCTGTCGGAGCGGAGTGCTCCGCTCCGATAGAGTGGTGTTGGCGGACACGTCCGCCCCAGGCCACCTGCCCGGCCACCGTTTCGGCACCCAGGCAGGCGGCCACCCCCGTATGCCCGGGCGCGCCCCGCTTCCTCGCGGCCGTGAGTCGCCCGTCAGCCTGAGATGGAGGAGTCGTCAGTGGACGACAAGAGAACCAGCCACCGCCTCAAGGTGGCCCCACGGTCGAACGCGGTGCTCGCCGCGCTGCTGACCGCGGTGGCCGCCTTTTCGATGATGCAGACCATGGTGATCCCCGCCCTTCCGGTGCTTGCGCACCGGCTGCGGACCGACACCGGTACGGCGGGCTGGCTGGTCACGGCCTTCCTGCTCGGCGCCGCCGTCCTCACCCCGGTGCTGAGCCTGCTCGGTGACCGCTACGGTCACCGACGGCTCCTGGTGATCGTTCTGGCCGTGTTCCTGGCGGGTACAGCGGGGGCCGCGGCTGCTCCGAACATCGGCTGCCTCATCGCCCTGCGTGCCGTGCAGGGTGTCTCCATGGCCGCGCTTCCGTTGTCCCTGGCCATCGTCCGCGAGGCCATGCCGAAGGAGCGGATCGCCTCCAGCTTCGGCATCACCACGGCCATGATCGGTGGCGGAGCCGGCCTCGGGATGGTCCTGGGCGCGCTGATCATCCAGCACACGTCATGGCGCTGGATGTTCGGTGCCGAAGCCCTGCTGATCGCCCTCGCCATCGCCCTGGTCGTTGCCTGGGTGCCGGAGAGCCCCGAGCGCTATGCCAAGCGCATCGACCTGCCTGGTGCCTTCCTGCTGGCCGCAGCCGTCGTCGCCCTGTTGCTGGCGATCACGGAAGGAAACAAGTGGGGCTGGACCTCCGCCGGGGTGCTGCTGCTCTTCGGGGCCGCCGCGATGTTCTTCGTCGCGCTCGGTTTGTCGTCCGTGCGCCGCACCGACCCGATCCTGGATCTGCGGCACATCACGCATCCGCCCATGCTCGTCACTAATCTCGCGGCGCTGCTGATCGGCGTGGTGCCGTTCTTCTTCTACGTCCTGGTCCCGCAACTGCTGCAAATGCCCGCAGGACTGCCGCCCGCACTACGCCCGGCGGCCTCCTACGGCGGCGGCCTGTCCGTCATCCAGTCCGCACTGCTGATGCTCCCGGGCTCGGTTTGCGTCATCCTGGGCGGGCGCAGCGCGCACTGGCTGCGTGGGCGGTTCGGCAGCAAGGCGCCGCTGATCGCCTGCATGACCCTGATGACGACCGGAGCCGTACTCACGGCGCTCTCCCCGGTCTCCCCTGCGCAGCTCGCCGTGTGGTTCTGCCTGGTCGGCCTCGGCGCGGGCTACGGGTACGCCGCGCTCGCCGACCTGGTCGCGGCCATCGTGCCGCGCCGGGAGATCGCCGCCGGCAACGGTCTGAACACCGTCGTCCGGACGGTGGGCAGTGCGCTGGGCGGTCAGCTCTCCGTGGTCTTCCTGCAGACCTTCACCGTCCAGGGCACCCCGGTCCCCGACCAGGATGCCTTCACGGTAGGTTTCTGGGTCGCCGCCGCGCTCGGCGCCCTCGGTATCCTGCTCGCCGGCGCCCTGTGCATCCGCCCCTACCACCAGGACTCCGTCCCCGAGCCCAACGTGGTACCACTGGCTTCGAGCCGCGTCGGCCAGTAATGACACAGGTCAACGCCGCCCTGCGTGGAGGGGCGGCGTTGGCTGCCGTACCGAAGGAGCACGAGCATGCGCGCCGACCGAACAGGACCGCCCCGCGGACGTCAGAGGGAAGCCGACCGCAACGACGAGCGGGTCCTGCGCGCGGCGCGCGAAGTCTTCGCCGAACTCGGCTGGGACGCCCCCGTCTCGGAGATCGCCCGCCGCGCCGGCGTGGGCATGGGTAGTCTCTACCGGCGTTACCCCGCCAAGGAGGACCTCGCCCAGGCACTTCGGGTGGAGGGCATGAACGAGCTGACCCTCCTCGCGCGCACCGCCCTGGCCGACCATCCCGACCCCTGGGCCGCTTTCGCGGCCTTCCTGCGGGCAGCGCTGTCCACCACGGACACCGGTTCCCTCCTCGCGCTCCTCGGCGGCCGCCTGCCCGCCACCGACGAGGTCGACGCCGCGGACAACCGCCTCCAGCGGGCACTCGACGACCTGGTGGACGCCGCCCACCGCAGCGGCGCACTGCGCCGGGACTTCACCTCGGCGGACATCCCGCTGCTGCTCACCCACCTCAACGCCCGCCTGCCCACGAGCACCGAGCGCGCGATCGAACTGCACCTGCGCTACCTGGACCTCGTCCTGCGAGGCCTGCAGAACCCCCCGAAGCCGGGCGACCAGCCCACCAGCCCGCCCGACTGGACGGAGCTGAGGGGCCTTTGGAACTCTCCCTGACGCGCGCCCAGCCGCGACTTGGCAGTCCGTCTGCCCGCCACCCCCTGCTCGCGCGGGAGATGATGTTCAGTCCGCCGAGCGCAGTGCGGGGCGATCTGCTTCGGGCAGCCACCAACTGCCGCTGGGCAGACGGTGCCAGCGGCGGTGTCGCGCGTAGACGTGGATGAGTTCGAGCATCCGGTGGGTGGCGGGGGTGGCGGCAGCGGTGTTCCAGACGGCGTACCAGAGGAACAGCGGGACGGGGCCTGTGAGAGGGCGGGCGGCGAGCCCGTCGGGGAGGCGCCCGGTGGGGAGACCGAAGGTGGGGTAGCCGCGGGCGGTGACGGTGGCGTGGATGTCGGCGCGGCCGCGTCCGCGTGCGCGCAGAGCAACTCGGAGGGCGAAGGCGGTGACCGCCTGGTCAACGGCCGCAGCACCCGGCTCGTCCGCCGCCCCGGCCGCTCACTCGGTCACCTCACCGGGCCACCAGGCGCCGGCCAAGAGCCCTGAGGCCATGCTCGACGCCTGGCTGCGCCTCTGGAACGGCGATTACACCCAGGCACCCGGAATCATCTCCCCGGACTTCACCGTCCATGCCGCCCTCCTCGACGGAGGCGACGGCAGCAGCATCCGCAGCGCGGACGGCCTGGTGGCCTGGATCGCCCAGACCCGCGCAGCCTTCCCCGACCTGCACTTCTCCCTCCAGACCGAACCCCTGACCGCCGCAGACCGCGTCTCCGTGCGCTGGACGGCCAGCGGCGCCTACGTCGGCGGCTTCCCTGGCGCCAAGGCCCAGCCCGGCACGACCGTCACCTTCACCGGCACCGACACCCTGCGCATGAAGGACGGCAAGTTCGTCGAGTACTGGCTCAACTCCGACACCCTCCAACTCCGGCGCGTCCGGCTCGGCCTCACCTCCCGCGGCTGCATGTCGTCCTGGCAGGCAAGGAGGAACACCTGCTCGACATCCGCCTGAAGGCGCTCGCCGACGTGAAGGACATCGCCGTCGCGGTGTGGGTAGATACCCTGCCCCGGCTCCAGCGGGGCGAGCCCTGGTACGAGATCGGCGTCGACGACCCGGACCGGCGCCGCCGGCGCTCCCCGACCCCGGCGCCCGGCTACGCCAGGGCGGCGGCCACGGTTCCTCGAGGACGGCGCTGCTGCCGGTCGACGGGCACGGCGCCTGGCGCAGCGAGCGAAGTGCGGTGCCTTCGGCGCATGGCCGATCGCGTAGGCGGGGCGGTAGTAGTCGAGCACAGCTGGCGCTCCTCGGGCTCATCCGCCGACGGCGCGTCGAGGCCGCGCAGCGGGATGGTCCGGCGGACGTTCTCCCCGGCCTCGGCACGACGACGCGGCGCAGCCGAGGAGGAGCGCTTGAGCGCCCTCTGATGGAGGCGCAGGAGTCGCCGGCCTGGTGCCCGCGTAGCCGTAAGGCCGGGCGGAGACGCACCGGATGCCTCCGCCCGGCCCGGCTCAGCGACGGATGATCACCGTCAACTGCCTCCCGCCGGTGACCGCGCCGCCGGCGACTCCCGCGATCAGGGAGGCGTCACCGTGGCCGGTGAAGGCGAGCAGGACGATGGCGATGACAGACAGCAGGCCGGTGACGGCTGCGATGGTGCCGGGTAAACGTGCTTCGGCAGGCGGGGTGGCCGGGGTACGGTCGGAAGACGTCAAGGAGTCCACTCTCCTCACGGGTGACTGGAGATCCGAGGCGAACGCGGGGGAGACCCGGGCGAGGCAGGCCGGCAAGCACTGAGCCTCAAGCGGGTTTCCCCTCGCCATGCCGGGGACCGCTGGAACATTGCTCAGGCTATCCGCCCTGCCCCCGCGCCCGTCATGAGCCGTATGCGTACAAACACGGTCGGTGAACTTCGACAGGTTGCACAGGGGTCCGGGGAAAGCGCAGGTCGATGCCCGCTCTCACCACCGGGTGCCCGCGGGTCTGTAAGGCCCCCGGTGGACGCGGGCCCTGGGACGCGGGCTCGAAGAGGAACGGCATGTCGTCGGTGACGACCCGCACTTTCCGCACGGCCACCTGACTGTCGAGCGCCGGCGCTGCTCGATGAGAGCGTGTCCGGGCGCTCTACTCCTCTCCTTCAAGGCCACAAGAACCGGATCGACCCTCACCCGCGCTGCTCCATGCCATGGAACACCGCCGCCGTCGAGGACCAGGGCACCGACCGCGCCACCGCATCGGCCCGCAACAGACCTGCCCCGTGCACCGCCTTGATCACCGAGCACACCGTCGAGGACGGTCGTGCGACGACCTGGACGTTCATGCCGGGTTTCCGGTGCTTCTGAGCGTAGTGCGGCTCGTCCTCGGCGACGCGTCGATGGGGAGGAGCGTGCCGTCGACGATGACGAAGTCTCCTTCGCCCAGGCCGACAAGAGCCTCCTGGAGGCCGGGCGTCCAGGAGGCCGGGACCTCCAGACCCTCGTCCACATACCGCCGACGGTTGCGGTGGAGATCCCGAAGTCGGCTGTGCTGCGAGCTGGGGCAGCGTCTCGTTCTTGCACAGGTGCACCAGCGCGAGCAGAGTCTGGTGGAAACAGCCCAGCTTGCGCTCGCTGCGCGCCGAGCGGGCGCGGAACGTGAACGATGCGTGCCCGTAGGAGCGTTTGCGGTTCGCGTCCTTGCAGTAGACGATCCGGGTCTTGGCCGGGTGCAGCCGCAGCCCGACTGCCTCCGTCCTGTTGTCGATCGCCCACCCAGCATCCTGGCCTGGCGCTCGCTGACGCAGTGCACAACCGCGTCGTCCACGTATCGTCCGAACCGGACGCCCGGCAACTCCCGGGCCATCAGCATCGAACGCGTCGTGGAGGAACAGGTACGCCAGGACGGGCGAGGCCGCCGCCGGCCCCTGCCGAGGGGTCGCCCCGTCGACCCACCTACCCGGCCGCGCCGACGCATTGACGAAGTGTGACGCGGTGGGTTGATATTGAAAGGAACATGATCTGAGGTACCGGTGCCGGTCGAGAGGCGGTCGCGGATGGCTCGGACAACGTGTCCCGTCGGCAACCTCCGTACTCGTACTCGCACTTCGAGACGCGCTCCCGCCCTCCCCCGTACCCCGGTGTGCGCGCCCCGGCTGCCGCTTCCCCGAATCTTGACATCGTTGTCAGCACCAGGCGAAGGCCCCCCTCCAGGGGGATACCGAAGGAGTACCGGGTTCCATGACTCACAGATGGCGACAACGTCGCAGACTCACGGCGGCCGCTGCCGCGACCGGCGTTCTGGTGGCCCTGGGGGCCGCCGGGTCCCCCGCACAGGCAGCGCAAGGCGCGCAAGCGGCTCGCGGTCACAACGCCGCACGTTCTGAGGGCGCACGTTCTGAGGTCGTCTCGGGCGACGCCCGGTTCGAGGTCCTCTCCCCGACGCTCATACGCACCGAGTACGCGGGGGACGCGAAGTTCGTCGACGCGGCGACCTTCAACGCCATCGGCCGCGACACGTTCGGCAGGACCCCGTTCACTTCGTCGACGCGCCACGGCGAGCTGACGATCCGCACGAGCGCCATGACGCTGACGTACAAGGTCGGCTCAGGGAAGTTCACCGCGGACAACCTGAAGGTGACGGAGAAGGCCGGCAAGCAGTCGGTCACCGCCGCTCCCTGGCCCAACGCGCCGGTCTGCGCCGTCGGGACGCGGTGCGAGGCAGAGGACCAGACCCTCAACGGCGTCGGTGTCGCCATGGACCACTCCGGTTACAGCGGCTCCGGCTTCGCGGCGGGCTTCCAGTCGACGGGCAACTCCCTGTCGTTCTCCGTGACCGTCCCCAAGGCCGGCACCTACCAGGTCGCCACCCGCTACGCGAACGCCGTCGGCGGCGACGGCGGCGACGAGGACCGCACCCTGAGCGTGTCGGCGGACGGCGGCCCCGCGAAGACGCTGACGCTCCCGAAGACCGCGAGCTGGGACACCTGGTCCACGACGTCGGTCACGCTCGACCTGGCGGCCGGCACCCACACCGTCACCTTCGCACGCACCGCGGCCGACTCCGGCAACGTCAACCTTGACAACCTTGCCGTCCTGACGCCGGGAGCGCCCTACCCGGACCCCGTGACGCCACCGGTCGAGGACTGCTCCTTCGGCACCGTCTGCCAGGCCGAGACCGCGGGCCTCGGCGGTTCCGCCGCGCTCAAGTCCGACCACAACGGCTACTCGGGCCGCGGGTTCGTGGCCGGTCTCGAGTCCTCGGACGCGCGGGACACGCTGCACGTCGTCGACGTGCCCAAGGCCGGCGACTACGCCCTCCAGCTTCGGTACTCCAACGGCGACGCGAGCGGCGCCGCCCGTGACATCTCCGTCAAGGCCGGCGCGGGCGTCCCCGTGAAGGCCTCGCTGCCCGCCACGAGCGACTGGGACGCCTGGCGCACCGCCACCGTGCCGGTGCACCTGGCCGCGGGGGCCAACGACGTGACCGTCGGCTGCCCGGAGGATGACGGCTGCCGCGTCAACCTCGACACCGCAGCGGTGACCTCGCGCACCTCGCCGCCGCTCTCCCCGCATGCGCCGCTCGGCGGGTACCGCCGCAGCCTCGACGGCGTCAACGGCGAGGCGCCCACGACGCCGGGCCTGCTCTACCAGGACGGCTGGACGCTGCTCGACGACACCACCTCGGCGATCTTCGACAACGCCACCCGGAAGGTCACGCAGCGGGGCGACCACGCGGGGAAGGACTACCAGGACGGGTACGTGTTCGGCTACGGGCACGACTACCAGCAGGGCCTGGCCGACCTCGCCACCCTGACCGGTCCCTCCGCGCTGCTGCCGCGCTGGGCGTACGGCGTCTGGTACTCCGAGTACTACGACCGCAGCGCCGCGGACTACGAGAACACCATCCTGCCCAAGTTCCGCAAGGACGGCGTCCCGCTCGACGTCCTGGTGACCGACACGGACTTCAAGTCGCCCGGCACCTGGGACGGCTGGGAGATGGACCCGAAGAAGTTCCCCGACCCCAAGGCGTTCTTCGACTGGTCGGCCGCGCAGGGACTGCACAACTCGCTCAACATCCACCCGAGCATCTCCGGTGACGACCCCAGGTTCGCCCAGGCGCAGGCCACGGCCAAGGGCAAGCTGAAGGACAGCGGCAACAACACCTACACCTTCGACTGGGGCGACCCCGACCAGCTGAAAGCGTACTTCGATCTGCACGAGCCCATGGACAAGGCCGGCGCGGACGTCTGGTGGCTCGACTGGTGCTGCGACGCGTCCGTCTCGTCCCTCGGCGGGGTGACGCCCGACGCCTGGATCAACCAGCAGTACGCCGACGACTCGGCGAAGAACGGCCGGCGCTCCTTCGCGCTCTCCCGGGCCTTCGGGGCGCTGCCGCAGGGCAACTACAACCCGCACGGCCTGCCGACAGGGCCGTGGGCCGACAAGCGCACCACCGCACACTTCACGGGTGACTCCACGTCCAGTTGGGCCACCCTCAAGTTCGAGGTCGGCTACACGCCGGGCGAGTCGGCGTCCACCGGCCTGTCCAACGTGTCGCACGACATCGGCGGGTTCAACAACGACGGCACGCAGGCCAAGGGCGCGGAACCCGGGACCACGAAGCTGCCCGACGACCTGTACGCCCGCTGGGTGCAGCTGGGCACCTTCCAGCCGGTGGACCGCCTGCACGGCAACCACGCCGACCGGCTGCCCTGGCAGTACGGCCCGGCCTCTGACGCGTCCGCCGAGAAGTTCCTGAACCTGCGGGAGGACCTCGTCCCGTACACGTACAGCCTCGCCGAGCAGGCCAACCGCACAGGGACCCCCGTGGTGCGGCCGACCTACGTGCAGTACCCGGAGAGCCAGGACGCGTACGCGACGGCGGGCAGCGAGTACTTCTACGGCCCCGACGTGCTGGTCGCCCCGGTGACCACGCCCGGCGCATCGGCCACGACGTCCGTCTGGTTCCCGGCCGGCTCCTCGTGGACCGACTACTTCACCGGCAAGACGTTCGCGGGCGGCACCACGCAGAAGATCACCACGGGTCTGGACTCGATGCCCGTCTTCATCAAGTCGGGCGGCATCATGACGACGCGCACCGGCCACGTCGCCAATGATGTCCAGAACCCCCTCACCAAGGCGACGGTCACCGTCGCGCAGGGCGCGCCGGGGGCCACGAGCCTGTACGAGGACAACGGCACCACGGCCGACAGCAGGCAGAGCGCCACGACGGCGATCCGCTACGCCGAGCACGGCGCGAACCACACGGTCTTGATCGCCCCGGCGTCGCGATCGTTCGAAAGCCAGGTCTCCCGCCGCGCTTGGACGGTCTCCTTCATGAACGCGCACGCGCCGAAGCAGGTCTTCGTCAACGGGCGGCGGGTCTCCGCAGCCCACTGGTCCTTCGACGCGGGCTCGCGGACCCTGACCGTCACCGCACCGGCCCAGTCGGTGCACCGTCCGCTGGAGGTCAGGTACCACTGAGGCAGACGGCCGAGCCCCGGCGGTAGCGCCGGGGCCGGTGGCGCTGCCGGTCAGCCGGCCCCTCCCGAAGGGTGTGGCCCCCGGAGCATCGCAACACGTTGATCGAGAGGTGGAGCCGCGGGAGAAGACGTTGTGGCGGACGCTCTACGAAACCTGCGCCCCACTCCAAAGTAATCCTGGACATCAACATCGAGGGGCCGCCGCCGACCTGGTAGCCCGAGTACTGCTCGGCCTCCTGTGAACTGGTCAGCGACTGCGGTCCCCAGCTGTCCGGCTTCACCTCGTCGCCGCTGGGGTCGAAGCACCGGGCGGTCAGCGTGTACGCCGCGTCGGCGGTGGCGCACTTGGTGCTGGTCTTGTAGTACATCCGGCCTCCGGGGCGGCTGAACACCCGTGCCAGCCCGGGGCTGCCGTCGGCGCTCAGCCGACCGCCGGCGTAGAACACCGGGTCCACGAAACCGGTCACCGCCACCGGCCTGGCCTAAACGAACTTTGAAGGGGCCCAGGGCGTGGTGACCCGGCCGAACCGACGGCGCGCGCAACGTCGGACACATCCCCGCCACGGAGAGGGCTGCCCGGCGGGCGGAACGGGGCGGGCATGGACCGCACGCGCGGGTCGTCGGCGGAGGGATTCGATGATCTCGCCCCAGGCGCTCTCGAAACTCAGCGACATCACTCTCTCGTGGAAGAGGGCGCTCTCCACGCTGAGCTACAGGCGCTCTCGAAACTCATCAACAAAGCCAGGCACCCTTCCTGCAGTGAATCCCTCCCCGTCCTGGAACTCGATCAGCACTCCACTGTCAACGAGGTAGATCCAGCATTCAGGAGAGCACCCCAACACATCTTCCGCCTGGGCTGCTACAAGCGCGGCAGGCAAAGCCACGGACGGCACTGCGAAATTGCTCCAGAACACGACAGCGAGTTCGTCCGCCCCCGCGCACAAAGCCACCAGCCTGCGCAGTTCGTCCGCATCGAACAACTCGCATCGCTCGATCACTTCGGCCCCTGCCCAGTCCAGCCGAGTCGATCCCACAGCCCCGAGGCGCCCCACACTGAGTGCGGCGAACGTGCGGTCCTCCTGGAAGGACAGCACCATCGCTACTTCGCCGACGGCATCCAGTAGCGCCGCGATCGCCCCTGGCTGCGTTCCATACATCTTGCCAACGTTCACAGTGGACCCTCACCTGTCTCAACGATGTGCCGTGTGTCAGCAGGCCACGTCCCCGCGGACAAGACAATCGATCATCGCTGTACAGACAGGGACTGAGGAACGAAGAACGATCCCGAGCGCCCATAGCCACCGGAAGCAGCACAGCCTCCATGCCGTGCGAACGTGGCGTCAACGGCGAGGGCCCCTCACCATCAGCTCCTTGAGGCAGAGCACAGCGGGCTTGAGCGGCCTCCTACGTCCATCCAGCACTCTGCACGGCTCCCAGGGATCTCCCGTCTTCAGTAGCTGGCCTAACTCGGGCAGGACGAAGTTCCTCAGGTCCCTCCCGGACCGCTGCTCATCAAGCACACCGGGAAGCTAGCAGATATCCGACCTGACCTGCGAAGACAGCTGAATTAGTTCGGTTAACAGGCCTGGAGTGCTTCGAGGGCACGCCCGCCGCCCCCACCACCTATACCGCTACCCCGGCCAAGCACCAACTGGCCGCCTGATCCGAGAGGAGCACCACCCATAATCACCGCCACCCTCGCCGCCTTCACCGAGCCCGCCCCCCCAAGAATCTGCTGATCCGGTTCATCACGGTCGGCGGCAGCTACGTGCACGTCACCGGCCCCGGCGAGCACTCGGACAAGAACCACTGGAACTGCCACTGCTACCAACTACCGGGCCGGTCTCACCATCGACCGGCGGCACGAGGAGTGCGACCGCGCGGCCGGGACACAGATCCAGTGCCCTGGTCCTCTGGTCGCTCCGGGACGACCTCGAGAACCTGTACGGGGACCCGGTGAAGATCTGGCGCCAGTGGGCGCCGGACGTACGCGGCCACGGCATCGACTCCGGACACCACGTAGCCGAAGAAGCTCCAGAAGCGCTCGCGTCTTCCCTTGCGGACTTCTTCACCGGACGACCTGAGTGAGAGATCTTTGGACCACCTCCGAAGAGCAACGAGCCAAAGACTACGGCGCCTTGGCTGACTCGGGGATCTCGCTGAGCATCTTCGCGGCCTGTGAGGGCAGGCGCACCGCCCATGGTCGAGGCGTCACCGAGGGGCACCAAGGAGGTCTGCCAAGTCCAAGAGCCGGTTTAGTCGCGGCCGGAGGCCATGTACTGCGCCTGTGCGGCGATCAGCTCTCGGGCGAGGTCCCGTTGCGCCTGGTGGGCGAAGTCCCCGGGGCGTCAGTGACCACCTGAGGGCGACGTGGTCGGCGCCGGCCTGGCGGTGCTCGGCAAGCCTGGCAGTGATCTTGTCCGGGCTCCCCCAGGCGAACAGCACATCGATCAGCCGGTTGCTGCCGCCAAGGGCCAAGTCCTCTGCGGTGAATCCCCCCTGGCCCCACCGAAGGTATTTGCGCAGCTTGAGGTAGAGAGCGAGCATCGTTCTGGCCCGGCGAGCCGTCCCGTCAGACAGAGGGGCGCCGTCCGGTGCCGCCGCTGCCGCTCAGCGGAATCAGCGTCTCCAAGTGGGCGCCCTTGACCCAGGACCCCAGCAGATCGCGGCGCATGGCCACGATGCCCTGACGCAGCGCCAGCCCAACGCGTCCCTCGTGAACGAGCGGCACGTGGTAACGGACAACGCGACGTCCGCGCCGTGCTCGAGACGGGCGGTACCGACGAACTTCTGCATGTCCGGCGAGGACGCGCGCTTCGGTGCGGCGCGTACTTCTTGCGCTGGGCGACCAGTTTGCGGCCATCAGCCAGGTAGCCGACGACGTCCGCACCCAGGTCGCCGCTCTTGCCGCTGACGACGACCGCCGGCGCAGCTCCGCGACGTACCTCTCGAACGCCTGCCACGACAACGCGTCGACCTCCGCCATCCGCCTTCGACAGCTCCCGCGGCCGCCGCGCGCGATCCCGGCCGACCGCCAGACGGTGCGCCCGCCACCGCACCCAGCCTCCCCCGCCTGCACCCATCCGAACATGACGGCCGAGCACGCATCCACGGATAGCCGCAGCACACCCTCCTACGCCCGCGGCCGCGCTCGGGGCGTCGATGCTGTCTCCAGTCACCGCGCTGCCGAACGCGCTCGATGTCGCTCGTGGTCAGCGACTTCGACGGCCTGGCCACCTGGCAGCCGGCTGTCGCCGATCGTGTCCTGTCGGACGCCGCCCACATGAGCAGCGCTCACCTCGGCGAGTTCGGCGGCCAGGACGACATCGCCCACGGCAAGGTGCTTGCTTCGGGACCATGGTTGTGCTCTGCACGACGAGGGGACCGGGGTGCTGCCGAAGTCCAAGGTCGATCTGTACGCGGCGATCCGCCGGGATGCGAAGGCTGGTCTGTCGAGCCGTGCTCTTCAGCGGAAGTACGGCGTCGGGCTCCTGACCGTGCAGAAGGCGTTGACGTCGGCCTGGCCGGAGCCGCGGAAGAAGCTTCCGCCGCGGCCGACGCGGCTGGATCCGTACAAGCCGTTGATCGACGAGATGCTGCGGGCCGACCTGGACGCGCCGCGCAAGCAGCGGCACACGGTGAAGCGAATCTTCGAGCGGCTGCTGGACGAGCACGGTGCGGACGAGATCTCGTACCAGATGGTCCGTGGCTACGTCGCTGACCGGCGTGAGGAGATCCGGCTCCAGGCCGGACGAGGTGTGGTGGAAGCCTTCGTCCCGCAGACGCACAAACCCGGAGCTGAGGCGGAGGTCGACTTCGGCGACGTGACGGTGCGGCTGGCCGGCGAGCTGGTGACTTGCTACCTGTTCGCGTTCCGGCTGTCCTACTCCGGCAAGGCCTCCACCGGATCTTCGCCTCGGCAGGTCAGGAGGCTTTCTTCGAGGGCCACGTCCACGCTCTCAACACGTTGGGCGGGGTGCCGACCGGGAAGGTCCGCTACGACAACCTTAGGGCCGCGGTCGCCCAGGTGCTGGGCTTCTCCCGGCATCGCGTCGAGGCCGAGCGCTGGACCGCGTTCCGCTCCCACTACGGCCTGGAAGCGCTCTACTGCCAGCCAGGCATCCGCGGCGCCCACGAGAAGGGCGGCGTCGAGGGCCAGATCGGCTGGTTCCGCCGCCATCACCTCGTCCCGGTGCCCGAGGTCGCGACGCTCGCCGAGCTCAACGCGATGATCGACCGGTGGGACCAGGAGGACGACGCCCGCCGGATCCGGTCCCGTCCTCGCACGATCGGCGAGTACTTCGCGGCCGAGCAACCGCTGCTGGCGCCGCTGCCGCAGGAGCCCTTCGAGACGGGCCGGCTCTTCACCCTGCGGGTCGACCGCTACGGCCAGATCAGCGTCCGCACCAACCGCTACTCGGTGCCGGTCCGACTGATCGGCCGGAACGTCCGAGCAATGCTGGCACGCCTCCGAGCTGGTCGTCTACGACGGCCGAGACGAGGTTGCCCGGCATGAGCGGCTGATCGCCAAAGGCGGCACCCGCCTCGAACTGGACCACTACCTCGAAGCTCTCGTGCGCAAGCCCGGCGCCCTCCCGGGAGCGACCGCGCTCGAACAGGCCCGCTTCGCAGGCCGGTTCACCCCCGTCCACGACGCCTGGTGGGACGCCGCCGTCAAGGCCCACGGCGATCGGGACGGCACCCGCGCGCTCATCGAGGTCCTTCTCCTCGGCCGCCATCTGCCGCACGAGCACCTGGTCACCGGACTTGCCGCCGCCCTCAAGACCGGGGCGTTGACGGCGGACGCCGTCGCCCTTGAAGCCCGCAGGGCAGCAGACGCCGACACCGCCCCTGCCGAGTTCCCAGAACCATCAGCAGGAAGCCGAACCAGTATCGCCCCACTGCCGGCTGCCATCCGGGCCCACCTGCCACCTGACAAACGGCCTCTGCCGTCGGTCGCTCACTACGACCAGCTCCTGCGGCTCCACCGCCACCGCCCCACCCCCTGCAGGAGAACCGCGTGTCCATCCCCCGCCAGCGAGGACTCACCGAGCAGGCCGCCACGGCCGCGATCGACCAGGCATGCCGGATGCTGAGGCTGCCAACCATCCGGTCCCAGTTCCCCGAGCTCGCCGAAACCGCGAGCCGAGAGCAGATGTCCTACCTCGGCTTCCTCTCCGAACTCCTCCTGGCCGAATGCGACGACCGGGCCCGCCGCCGGTCCGAACGCCGCATCAAGGCCGCCGGCTTCCCCCGCGACAAATCGCTCCGCAAGTTCGACTTCGACGCCAACCCCAGCATCGACCCGGCGATGGTCCACACCCTCGCCAAGTGCGAATGGAGCAAGAAGGGCCTGCCGCTCTGCCTCATCGGCGACTCCGGCACCGACAAGTCGCACCTGCTGATCGCGCTGGGCACCGAGGCCGCGATGGCCGGCCACCGGGTCAAGTACGTCCTGGCGACGAAGCTGGTCAACGAGCTCGTCGAGGCCGCCGACGAAAAGCAGCTGACCAAGACCAACGCCCGCTACGGCCGCGTCGACCTGCTCTGCATCGACGAACTGGGCTACATGGAACTCGACCGGCGCGGCGCCGAACTCCTCTTCCAGGTCCTGACCGGACGCGAGGAGAAGAACAGCGTGGCCATCGCCTCGAACGAATCGTTCTCCGGCTGGATGAAGACCTTCACCGACCCCAGGCTTTGCGCGGCCATCGTCGACCGCCTCACCTTCGGCGGCAACATCATCGAGACCGGCACCGACTCCTACCGCCTCGCCACCACCCTCGCTCAAGCGGAACGAGCAGCCGTCTGAGGGCAGTGAGCCTGCTCTATCGCACCGGCCCGCACTCATCGACGATCACGGTCGGCTCTGACAGGAAGACATCCCGGTCGACGGGGCCATAAGCGATGTTGAACGTGTCCAGCCAGTACGACCAACCGCGGATCCCCAGGGCGCTGGTGAACCGGTAGTTCAACTGCCAGCGGACCCACTGCCCGGGAAGCAGTCGAACTGCCGGCGGCCTGCGCGGCCGAGGAGGCAACCCGAAGAGCGGCTCCACACGAGCGAGCACTCGGAGCCGATCACCTTCGTCCCGCAGGCTGACACCGACCTCGCGGAAGTCTCTCTGGCTCGGACGTGGCTCGAAGCCGTCACGCTCGGACATCTGTACGAAATGGGCAAACCCAGACGGCACCTGAGGCAACGAGAAGCCGACCGGCGCCGCATTTCTGCGGGCAGCGGCCTCCCCGCCCCGAGACTGCTTCGTCCAGGACGTCTTGATCCACTGCACCGTGATGTCCACCGCACCTGCCCTTCGCCGAGAGCCTACGGTCAACAGTTGCTTGACGTCACCCAGGCTCCAACGCAACTGCCTGCTGCCAGTTCTCAGCAACATTCCACAGAGGTAGCGACCCAGACCGCTCTCCCAAACGGCCTACAAGCGCTCTCCGGTCTCACCTACGCAGCCAGGTGCCGCACTGACGCTGCTGTCGACGCGGGTGGCAGGTCGGAGCTGGGGGGACGGTGAGCACTCCTATGACGGTCGGGGCTTGCGCCAAGGCGGGATCGCCTTCTCTCGTAGGCGGGGTGGCGCGTGCGGCCGGGCGGTCTGTCCAGTCCTCGCCAGCCTGTGCAGGGCGGGCGAGAGCCAGGCAGAGCGTCAGGTCAGCGGGCTGTGCGATCGGTGAAAAGGCGGGCGGCCCATGACCGCAGCCGGTCGAGGCGGGTGGGGTGGGTGTGCCGCCAGGGTGGTGGGCCACACGTCGTGCTCGGTGAGGAAGGACCGGGACGCGCCGCACGTGCACGTCCATCCGTATGGCTCGGGGCGGGTGTCGTCGCGGGTAGCGGTGACCGTGGCAGGCAGGCTGTCGTGGCTCCCGTGGAAGGTGCCGACCCAGACCTGGCCGTCGGGCACGCGACGGGATCGGCATGATGATGACCGAGCGCGGCCTGGTCGCCCTGGCGGTCGGCGGCAGCGTCCTCGCCCAGTTCGACGACATCCTCGCCGCGGCCGCCCAAGCTCGCCGGACGGGTCCAGGCTGTGAAGTTCGACGCGGACACCGGCCGCCTGGACGACGTCCCCGACGCTTCGGCCGCCGGCACGAAGCTGCGCTGGAGAGCGTGCCCAAGCTGGTCGCGGCGGTCAACGACACGGTGCCCAACGCGAACGTCCGCGCCGTCAAGGTCCTGGCGCCCGCGCCCATGAAGGCGAGCCCCGCCGCGGCGGCCGCCGTCCCGGCCCCGCAGCCGACCACGCCCGCCGCGCCGGTGGAGCGCCGGACGCCACCCGAGGGATACCGCCGCGCGATTGAGGCGCACCACCAGGCCGCCCGGCCGTCCCCGGCGGACCCGGCTATCGCGGAGGCGGTGGAGCGGCAGACCGCCGCGATGCGGGAGCTGAGCCGCCGCGCGTTCCCCGAGCCGGACGTCGTCGTGGACGATGCGCCGGCCGCGAACGAGGCGACCCGGGCGCAGCACCGCCGCCAGGCCGCGGCCGCCGAGGCCGCCGCCCTGCGCCGGGCCCGGGAAGAGCGCACGGCGCAGGGAGTTCGGGACGTCGACCGACGTTCCCCGGTCGACTGCACGGCGCAACACGGCCTGAACAGGTGTTTTTGATCCTCCGGCTTGGCGCGCAAGCGGGGCAACCCGTGGGTGCGGCGGAGTCACCCACGGGATCTGCTCACCTGGTGAACTGGGAAGGGAAATGCCGTTAGATGATGCGGGTGCTGGTCATGCTGTTGTGATCAGACGCCAGAGGGACGTGGTCTCGGCGCTGCGTGCTGCGTGGAGTGGGTCGGTTACGTCTTTTGAGCGTGGGTGCGGGGGCTTGATGTCGATCTCGTCGGCAACGCGGAGGTGTACTGCCTGGAAGGTGTCGAGTAGTTGTTGACGTGTCCGGAGTTCGAGGTGTTCTGCCAGGTCGGACAGGATGAGCCAGCACTCGCCGCCTGGCCGGGGGTGGTCCGACAGGCCAGCGAGGAAGCTGTGGAGCATGGTGCTGTCCGGGTCGTAGACGCCTTGCTCGATGGGGGCTGGTCGGACGGGCGGGGAGCCAGGGTGGGTTGCAGACGATGAGGTCGGCGCGGCCTTCGGGGAACAGGCCGGGGCCTGATACCTCGATACGGTCGGTCAGTGCGAGACGGCGGACGTTGTCCCCGGCGCAGGCCAGGGCTCGTGGGCCTGTCGGTGGCCAAGACGCGGTTGATTCCGCGGTGGGCCAGGACCGCAGCAAGGACGCCGGTTCCCGTGCCGAGATCAAACGCTGTACTGGTGGCGGGAGTGCGACGGGTTGCCGGGGGCAGCGGCGCATGGGCGACCAGGTTCACGTACTCGCCTCTGATGGGCGCGCACACGCCGTAGTGGGGGTGGATGCGGCTGCCGAGCGCCGGCACCTCGACCCCTTTCAAGCGCCACTGGCTCGCGCCGATCACTCCCAGAAGTTCCCTCAGAGAGACCGCCATGGGTCCCTTCGCGGGGCCGTAGACGTCCAGCAGCACCAGGAGCTTTCCGAGGACACGGGCCCGGTGGCTCCTGCTGCGTCGGTGGCGGGGCTGTGACCGTGAAGCGGATCTCGATCCCGGCCCGCTCGCCAGCGCGCGTGACGATGTCCGCTGGGACCGCATACAGACCTGGCTGGCCGACCAGCGCGAGACGTTCACGGCCGCCCTGCTGAGCTGACCGTCCCCGACGTTCGAGGAGGCGGGCCGTCAGCAGTCGGTCGTTGTCCCGGTCGACCGATCACCGGAGTGCACCCCACGTCTGATGCAGGACTGGCATTCCGTCCGGATCCGGTTGTCCCGACGACACCTGGACCGGCACCCGGCACCGTCGCGCCGTCGCCGGACCGGTCAGCCCTGTCCGTCGTAGGTGTAGAAGCCCTGCCCGGTCTTGACGCCCAAGTGCCCCGCCGCCACGTACTTCTTCAGCAGTTTGCGGGGGCCGGCAGGGAGGTGGGGATTCTCGGCGGCATAGTGCTCCTCGATGTCCAGCACGACGTCCAGTCCGACCCGGTCCATCATCCGGAAGGGGCCGGCCGGAGCACCGGTGTTGATCTTCCACATCTCGTCCACGTCCTGAGGCGTGGACACCCCTTCGGCGACGACGGACAGGGCTTCGCGCTTGATGGCCGCCCAGATGCGATTGAAGATGAAGCCCGTCGACTTCTTGTGAGCTTCGAACGGGAACACCCCGTAGCGGGGCAGCTCCTTCTTGAGCAACTCCATGATCCCGGGGTCGGTCCACCCGTCCGACATGAGATCGACGGCGTTCTGCACGGGCGGCATGTAGAAGTGGATGTTCAGCACCCGCTCCGGGTGCTCGACCCGGTCGATGAATTCGCCCGAGGCGTAGGACGAGGAATTGCTGGCCAGGATGGCGTCGGCAGGGGCGGTGCGGTCGAGTTCGCCGAAGATCTCCATCTTCAGGTCGAGTCGCTCGGGCACCGCCTCGACCACGAGCCAGGCATCCGCGAGGGCTGCGGCCATGTCGTCGGTGACCTCCACCCGGCCCGGTCGCCCGCCCTCGATCCCCGCGGCGACCTTCGGGAGGCACTCCTGCACGTAAGCGCGGGCGGCATCGCCGGCCTGCGCCGACTTGTCATAGATCCGCGCCAGCCCACCGCGGTCGGCGAACATCAGGGCGATCCGGCGCCCGAGTGTGCCTGCGCCGATCACCGTCACCGGGCGATTCTCGATATCCGTGGGAAGTGTGAAGGACATGGTCGTTCCTACTGCTTTCATTTCGTGGGATCGACGGCAACCGCGATCGCCTGTCGAAAATTCACTTGTGCCACAGGCACCCGTATGGCGACTCGGACGTACCTCCGGACGGGTCAAGTGCCCGCGGGCGGCCCTGCTTGCCTAGCCCAGCAGGCACAGTCCGGTCAGCGGGTGACCGAGGCTGACGACGTGCCAGGGCGCTCGGGAGGCGGCGGGGCCGTCGGGCAGGGGCACGGCGCGGATGTGGCCGCCGAGGTCGGAGACGAACGCCAGGCCCGACTCCCTGTCGACAGCGAGGCCGATGGCTTCGGCGAAGCCGGTGGCGAGGATCTCGGGGGCTTGCCCGCGCGCGCCCTCGGCGGGCAGGGGCGCCCGGTTGAGCGTGTTGCCGTCAGGGTCCGCGCCACGATCCGTCCAGTACAGCCAGTCGCCGTCCAGGTGCAGATCGATCGGCTCGGGGAGGCCGCTCCACAGCACTTCGATGTCGGAGCGGGTCGCCGCGCTCTCGCCGGCCGGGATCTCCAGGCCCGCGCGGAAGATCCGGCCCCGGCCACCCTTCGCCGGGCCCTTCTGGGTCCAGTACAGGTGTCCACGGTCAGGGTCCACGGCCACGCCGACGCACTCACCGAGGATGCCTTCGCCGACGGGGTTGACCACCAGGTCGGCCAGACCGCTTCCGTCGGTGCGGACCCGGCTGATCCGGTGGCCCTCACGGTCGCCCCAGTAGAGCGTCCCCGCGCCGTCGGAGGTCAGTTGCTTGCCCGTGGTGATCGCTCCTTCCGGGAGCAGATCGCGGGGCGGACCGCCGTCGAGGCCGAGGGCATGGACGCCTCCGTTGCGCCGTGAGTAGTCCTGTCCGGCCTCGCCGGGGACGTCGGGGTCGGCTGTCGGTTCCCCCATGGTGGTCCAGTAGGCGACACCCGAGTCGACCACGATGCCGTCAGGTGCCGCGCCGGCGTCCTCGACGAGGGTGTTCACCTCGCCGTCAGCGGTACTGACGCGCAGTACCTTTCCCGGCCATACCTGCAGTGCGAGCAATTCATTCGCCACGGCGCCCTTCCTTCTTCGTGTACTTTTCGCGTGCGGCTCCGGCTCTTTCTGCCTGGACCGCTGTCCCCGCCCGGTGGGGACGGACGTCACCGCGGCGCGTCGCCCGTGCCGGGAGTCGGCCAGCCCAGCGGTTCCAGGACGGCTCGAGTGCGCCCGTCACGCAGCGCGGCGAGGTGCTCGTAGGCCGATTCACCGGTGCCGTAGGCCTGCTCGACCGCGTCCAGGACCTCGCCCGTCCGGGCTGGGTCGGGGGCGCCGGTCTCGAACGTCATCTGGGAGCCGATGTGCGCCGCCAGGCGGCGCATGCCGCCGGGCCCGCCGCCGAGGACACCGCTCTGGAACGGTCCGACGGTGGCCCAGCGCAGGCCGAGCGATGCCCGGACCAGGTCGTCCAGGTCCCGGATGTCGATCACGCCCTGCTGCACCAGGTAGGCGGCCTGGTCGTTGAAGACCTTCTGGAGGCGGTTCCCGACGAAGCCGGGGATCTCCTTCTTCAGCCGGATCGGCAGCTTGCCGAGGCCCTGGTAGACCTCGCTCGCCCGGTCGACGGCGCGAGCGGACGTCCGCGGCCCCGGCACCACCTCTACCAGCGGCATCAGCTCCGGCGGGTTGAAGGGATGGCCGATCACGATCCGGGCCGCGGCCGGGTTGCCCCGGGCGATCGCCGAGGGCAGCAGGGAGGACGACGACGAGGCGAGCACCACGTCCTCACGCGTGTTCCCGGCGAGCGTGGCGAACATCTGCTCCTTGATCTCGATGCGCTCAGGTCCACACTCCTGGACGAAGTCGGCGTCTCTCGCCGCCGCGGCCAGGTCGTCGGTGGCCGTCACCGGGCGGTCGGCCAGCTCGCGGGCCACCAGTTCCGGCAGGTCGGGCCGCGGGTCACTGATTCGGACTTCCCAGTCGGCCGCGCTGAACAGGCGCGCCCAGGAGATGCCGATGACGCCGGCACCGACGATCGTCACGACTGCCACGAAGATCACCATCACAGAGGGAGAGGAACCAGCTCGGGACGCGGCGCGGCGGCGGCTCCCTGGTCTGTCCCGGGCAACGGGACGGGGGAGCGGTGGCGAAGCGGCTGGGCCTGAGGGGCCGGGCGGCCGCCGCGCCCCGGCGGGTTGGGTCGAGACCCAGTGGACACCCGACGGGACAAGTCTGTCCAATATATGAGCTAGTACTGTTTGATAGGCAAAGCAATATGCGGGTGGGAATGAGGGCACGGGAACATGGCGGACATGACCAACCTCTCGCGCCGACTGCTGGGACAGTTCCTGGTGGTGGCGCAGGAGAAGCATTTCGGTCGGGCCGCGGAGCGGCTCGGCATGAGTCAGCCGCCGCTCAGCCAGTCCATCCAGCGCCTGGAGCGGACGGTGGGGGTACGGCTGCTGGACCGCGGCCCCGGCGGTGTGCGGCTGACCGCCGCCGGTGAGGCGTTCGCCACCGACGCGCAGCGGCTGCTCGACCTGCAGGACTCGGCGGTCGAGCGGGCCCGTCGGGTGGCGAGCGGCCTGGAAGGCGACGTCCGCGTCGGCTACGTCAGTCTCCTCAGCCACCTCTACCTCCCCTCGATGCTCCGGGCGGCGGCCGAACGGCTGCCCGGGCTGCGGATCCACCTGCTCCACGGCTCCTCGCAGGAGGTGCCGGACCGGGTACGCGTCGGGGCGCTCGACCTCGGATTCCTGCGGGACCCGGCGCGGCTCGCCGGTGATCTCGTCAGCCAGGTGATCGCCACCGAACGAATCGGTGCCGCGGTGCCACGCGACCACCGGCTGGCCGGCTCCGGTGCCATCGCGCTGTCGCAACTACGCGAGGAGGACTTCGTCCTGCCGGACCCGGCCGCGCTGCCCGTCCTCGCCGATCAACTGCAACTCGCCTGCCGACAGGCGGGTTTCACGCCTCGCGGCACGGTGGTCGCCGATGACCTCAGCGGCCTGTTCAGCTATGTCGCCGCGGGTCTGTGCGTAAGCCTGCTCCCCGAGGACCTGCGGCATCTCACCGGGCCCGGCGTGAGCATCGTCCCCCTGCGCGAGGAAACCGGCCACCTGCTCACCACGGTGCACGCCGTGCACCGCCCCGACGCCGACCCAGCGGTGCTCCGCCTGCTCGAAATGATCGCCGGTCTGCCGTCGGGAAGCTTCCAGGGCCCTTGACGGCGGCGGACCGGCTCATGCCCAAGACGGCTCTGACATTGCTCGTACAGGTGACCGCCCCCGACGTGCGGCTCAGCCGACGAGTTGCCGGCCTCCGTCGATGTCGTACGTCGCGCCCGTGAGCGCAGGTGTTGGTCATGATGTGTACGGCGAGTGCCTCCGCGTCCTCGAGTACGACGACGCGGCCGATCGGCAGCGTGGCGCCCAGTTCCTCACGTCGGGCGTCGAGTGCGTCACCGAGCGGCCGGGCGGACAACGGCGTGTCCACGAATCCGGCGGCGATCAGGTTCACCCGGACCGGCGCGTCTCGAGCGCGAGACCGGCCGTGAACGCGGGCATCGCGGCGGTGACCACGGGGGCGACACCGAGAGCGGGCCGGATGCGTCGGGCCCCCGTGCCGCCCAGGAGGAGAAGGGTGCCGCCTGGCCTGGTCGTACGGCGGCGGCGTAGTGGCGCGCGGAGTCCGAGCACCATGTGGTCGCTGATCACCCGGCGTGCCTGTCTGTTCGGCGTCCATGTCCAGAAGGCGGCCGTAGGACGGGCCTCCCGCGGTGAACATCACGTGGTCGATCGGCCCGGGCAGCCGGTGGAAGAAGCGTTCGAGCTGCACCGGATCATGCGCGTCGAAGGCCGCGGTGCTGAGGGCGTCGGCCTCCTCGGCCGCGGCACGCAGCCGTTCCGGGTCCCGTCCGGTGAGGACCACGCGCGCGCCCTGGTCAAGGGCGAGCCGTGCGGTCGCCAGCCCGATGCCTGCGCTGCCGCCGATGACGACGAGTGTCTGCCCGTGCAGGGCCTAGGAACTGTCCGGCCGATCACGGTCGTGGGCGGTCCGGCATGATGCCGGGGTGAGCATCGTCGTCGAGTTCTTCGCGGCTCCGGATGACGCGTCAGCGGCTCTGGCTCTTCAGACCGGGCCACGACGCGCATTCGAGTCGCTCTCCCAGTTAGGTCCAGAAGAAGGGGGAGTAGTGACGTCAGCGACCGTGGTCGGGGGACCTGCAGTTGCAAGCAGGGCTGCCACAGTTGCGCAGGCTGCCCGGAACCCTCTGTATTGCGTCGGCGGGCGTACGGATGCCGCAGACCGCCCTTGCGTCGTGCGGATGATCGGCCGTGGCTGGCTGACAGGTGCGGGTAGCGAGCGGGCGTCCAGGGCGGCCGCCACACAGGCCCGCGAGCGGTTCGCTCAGCTCGCCACGGCGGCGGTTACCCAGTACGACGGCCGGCGCGCGGAGGCGGAGGCGCTGTACGCGGACGCCGTTGCGGCCGCCGACGAGCGGCGTCGCGAGGCCGAGCAGCATGTTGCTGCCGCGCACGCTGAGGCGGAGTGGGCCCGTACCGAGCTGTGCGAGCAGCGCGCAAACTGAGCGAGCAGTTCGACGCTAAGAACTCCTATCGCAATGACTTCAGGCGTCTCCAGCAGATGAGTGCGCATGCCAGGGTGAGGAAGCCTTCGTGGATGTCGTCGCGGATCTCCCAGCGGATCCGCAGGCGGCGGAACCAGTGCAGGTGGGCGAAGGCGCGTTCCACGACCCAGCGTTGGGTGCCCAGGCCGGAGCCGTGTTCGGTGCCGCGGCGGGCGATCAATGGCTGCACGCCGAGGTCGCGGACCAGGCGCCGGTACTTGTCGTGGTCGTAGCCGCGGTCGCCCAGCACCCCCTTGGGGCGGCGCCGGGGCCGGCCGCGCTTGCCGCGCACGGGCGGCACGGCCTGGAGGAGCGGGATCAGCTGGGTGACGTCATTGCGGTTGCCGCCGGTCAGCGTGGCGGCCAGCGGGATACCGGTGGCGTCGGTGATCAGGTGGTGTTTGCTGCCCGTCCTGCCCCGGTCGACGGGACTTCGTCCTGTCTTGGCTCCCCCTTTAGCGCCCGGATGTGGGAGCCGTCGACGGCCGCCCGGGAGAAGTCCAGGGCGTTCGCGCCGCGCAGCCTGGCGAGGAGGACTTCGTGCAGCCGGGGCCACACGCCGGCCTCGGTCCACTCGGCCAGGCGTCGCCAGCAGGTCATGCCCGAGCCGAAGCCCAGTTCCTGCGGGAGGTGTTCCCAGGCGATCCCGGTGTGCAGCACGAACAGGATGCCCTGGAACACCAGCCGGTCCGGATGCCGCTTGCGACCCGGATGCCGGACCCGACGCTCGACCCTGGGCAGCAGCGGCTCGACCACCGCCCACAACTCGTCGTCGACTTCCCACGGCTTCGGCCGAGCCACCCCACACCCCGGATCACCAGTTCCGGACTGATCCAACCATCTCAAAGATCATTTCGTTAGGAGTTCTAAGGCCGCCACCTGGCGCAAGGCCCTCGCCGACGAACTCGCCGGGCTCAAGGGATGCGTGCGACAAGCAGCGTGAGCGGCTGCGGGAGGAGGCCAAGACGGTTGCCGCGCAGCTGCGGGATGCCGCCCAGAAGGAGGCCGACCGTATCACTGCGGAGGCGGAGCGCAAGGCCAAGGGCATCACCGACCGCGCGCAGGCCGACGAGGCGCGCGCCCGCCGGCTGCTCGATGAGGCCCGCGAGGCGAAGAAGGCGAACTCCCGCTGGCGCGGCTGGCACCAGAAGCTCAGCCGCAAGGCGTGGAAGACGGCGCCGTGGATCGTGCTCGCCGCCGGCGTCGGGCTCGCCGCCGCCGGCGAGTCCTGTCGGCTGGCTTGCGGCCCAGCAGATATGAGCAACCGACGCTCCTGCGAGAAGACACCTCCCGGGTGGGGCCATGGCTCCGCGCTGCGCCTCAATCGGCCGGATGAGAACCAGCGGCATCTCCCGCCTTGCCCCGCCAGTGGGCGAGGTTGCTTTGGGTGGTGAGGGTGTGGGGGTGGTCGGGGCCCAGTACCCGCTGCAGGTCTGGGAGCAGTTCGGCGAGGGCCGTGGCGGCGCCGGCCGCATCACCCGCTTTCCCTCGCCACTGGGCGACGTTGTGGCGGGTGGTGAGGGTGCTGGGGTGGTCGGGGCCCAAGATCAGTTCTTCGTCGGCGAGCAGTTCGGCGTGGGCCGTGGCGGCGCCGGCCGGATCTCCCGCCTTGCCCCGCCAGTGGGCGAGG
Source organism: Streptomyces sp. NEAU-sy36 (assembly GCF_013423905.1). NCBI lineage: Bacteria > Bacillati > Actinomycetota > Actinomycetes > Kitasatosporales > Streptomycetaceae > Streptomyces > Streptomyces sp. NEAU-sy36. The sequence continues at coordinate 4,212,405 of NZ_CP058977.1, read as the reverse complement.
TTGCTCCGGGTGGCGAGGGTGTTGGGGTGGTCGGGGCCGAGAATGCGCAGGGAGTCTGTGAGCAGTTCGGCGAATTCCGCGGCGACACCCGCGGCATTCGCACCCGCTTGCCCCCGCCAGTGGGCATGGCTGTGGCGGGTGGCGAGGATGTTGAGGTCGTCGGGGCCCAGGACCCGTTCGCGGTCGGCGAGCAATTCGGCATAGGCCGTGGCGGCACCGGCCGGGTCCCCCGCTTGCCCCCGCCAGTGGGCATGGCTGTGGCGGATGGCGAGGGTGTTGGGGTGGTCGGGGCCTAGGATCCGCAGGGAGCTGGCGAGCAGCTCGGTGAGGTCCCCGGCGACCCCAGCCGCATTCGCACCCGCTTCCCCTCGCCAGCGGGCATGGCTGTGGCAGGCGGCGAGGGTGTCGGGGTGGTCGGGACCCAGTCGGGTGCGGGCGGCAGTGGTCAGATGCTGGAAGTGGCGGAGTGCGGCTACCGCCTGGCCGGTCTTGCCGAGGCTTTCCCCGGCGCGAAAAACAACCGGGTGCACGCGATCGTGCTGGTACAGGGCGTCTTCGGAGTGCCGTGTGAGGGCGTTGGTGTTGGCGCGTAGGGCTTGGGAGAGGGCGGTGTCGCGTTCGATGTCGGGCCAGGCGCTGCTGAGGGCGTCGGCGGCGGTGCGGGCGAGTTGGTCGCGTTGCTGCTGGATGAGGGCGTCGCGGACTGCGCGCTGGATGATCTGGTGGACGCGGACGGCCTGGTGATGGCTTGTCGTGTTGTGGTTGATGAGGCTGAAGCGGTGCAGTGTGCGCAGCGCCCGCACGGCGTCCCGGGAAGTGACCGTCGTGGCCGGTTCCGCGGTACCGGTGCGGTGTTCGGTGAGGTAGGTCAGGGCGGGACTGCTGGTGAGGACGGTGTCGGGGATGCCGTTGGGGTCGAGGTAGGCGGTGAGTTGCAGCATGGGGCGGGCCAGGCCGTGTGGGGGCGTCTGGTCGGCGCGTTTGAGGGAGAGGTCCCAGACGGCGGCCGCGGTGGCGGTCTGGTCGTCGAGGAGCCCGGAGGCGTCGGGGAGCAGCTCGTTCAGGGCCAGTGCGTGGTCGGCGAGCAGGGTGCGGTAGGCGGCGCAGTGGAGGTCTTCGTTGATGAGGTAGGCGGCGGCCTGGGACAGGGCCAGGGGGAGGTGGCCGAGGTCGGCGGCGAGGGCGGCGAGCTCGTGGCCGGGTTCGGTGCGACCGCGGGAGGCCAGTGTGGCGGTCAGGTAGGCGAGGGCTTCGTCTTCGCTGAACAGACCCACGGGCACCAGGCGCTGGTTGCTGCCGGCGAGAGCGGCTTCCCGGCGGCGGGTGGTGACCAGGGTGCGGCCGTACGGGCTGGCAGGCGGCCACAGGTTGCGCAGGTCTGCGGGGTCGGCGAGGTCGTCCAGCACGACGAGCCAACGACGCGGGTCACCATCGGGTTTGGGCTGCAGCCAGGCCACGAACGCCGCTGCGGCCCGCTCTGGGTCGGCGGGGTCGGCGCCGAGGAGATCGGCGGCGGCCTGGGCGTAGGCGGAGACGACCGCGGTGCGGGTGGCCGCGGTGACCCACACCAGCAGGTCAACCTCGCCTTTGTCCCATGCCTGGCGGGCGTGGTGGGCGGCGAGCTGTGTCTTGCCGACCCCGCCCATCCCGGCCAGGACCTGGCCCAGCACGACCGTGCCGCCCTCGGCCACGGCCTGCTCCAGCTGCGCGGCGGCCGCACGGTCCTGGAAGCAGTCAGCCTGCCGTGGCAGCACCCCGACCTGGTGCCGGCCGCGAACCAGTGGCCGCGGCGCGGCGTAGTGGGTGATCTGCCCGCCGGGGGCTATGTAGCCGACCGCGACGCCACCGTCGCGGGCATACGCGACCAGACCACTTTCCGGTGCCGGCTCCCCGAGCGGGGGCCGGGTGTCGGGTGGGCTTGTGGTGGCCGGTCCGTTCAGCCCTGAGACGGATCCGGCTTCCGAGGGTGGCCGATACGCGCCCCTCCATGAATCACACCGGCCGCGATCGACCCGTTGCCGGCGCGGATCTCGGCGTTGCCGGTTACCGCCAGACCACCTGGCCCGGCGACCGCGCCACCCGGGGTGTGCTGGGCGAGCAGGAGGCGCAGCTGCTCGGCGGCGTCCTCACGCTCATCCGCAGCGAGGCCTTCCAGGACCGCTTCGATACGCGTCTGCCAGGAGGCCTCCTGCCGGATCCGGACCCGCTCAGCCTCAGCAGAATCAGCGGCCGCTAGGACGAGTGCGGTCTGGTCCAGGCGCTCGAGCTCCGCCTGCTCACGCTGTGCATCGCCCCGGCCGAACCAGCCGGCCACCGCGCCCCGCACTCCGGCCCAGGCGTCCGTGCCTGCCGCTGTCACCACCGCGGTGCCGCCGGAAGCGGCCAGCGCGGTCAGGACCTGATCGAGCACCCCACACCCTCCCCCGTCTCCTGTGAACCACGAGGACGGTAGCGCGAACGAGCGGCGTACCGCACACGGCGCCAGCAAGAACGGCCACGCGAAGCCGTCACCACGGGGACGGATGTCGGCCTGGCGGTTACTGGTCGGTGGGCTGGTCTTCGTCGGTGTGGTCCTGGTGGTGGCTGGTGGTCTGTTTGGTGCAGAGTTTCTTGACGGCCGTTCCTCCGAGGGCGAGGACGAGGCCTGCGGTGATGTTGCTCAGGCAGTCGCTCAGGAAGTTGCACAGGGCCGCCAGGGTCATGGCCTTCTCCAGCCTTCTCTGGGTGAGTGGTTGAGTCCTGAGCGTGAACAGTGATCTGATTGACCGTTGGCTCACTGGGCGAAAGGCCAGGTGAGTGGTGCGCGCGCTGGACAACAGCCTGGTCAGAGCCGGACAACCTCGGGGGGGAGAGAGCCGTGGGGCGGGAACGCAAGTTCAAGGGAACGGACGCGGAGATCGCCCTGGCCCGCTTTTTGTGCGAGATCACCGACGGCGTCGGCCTCGACACCGTGGACAAGGTCGCCAAGCGCTTCCCTCAGGGCGGAAGCCGCTCGAAGTGGGCGGAGTACCTCAACGGGGCGAAGGTGATCCCCAAACCGCTGCTGCGTGACGTACTCGAAGAGGTCCGCCGCACCCGGCCGGACGGATGGAACGGGCGCCTCCTCGTCGAGGCCACCAAGTTGTGGAAAGCCGCCACCGAAGGCACCGCACCTCCGCAGGACAGTGCCGGCAGCGAGCTGGTCAGCCTCTACCGCCGGCTCACCGAGACTACGCAGGCCCTGAACAAAGCCCAGGCGGTCGCGGCCAACAGCGACCGCGTCATCCCCCTGCTGCTCCAGTTCGCCGGGCGGCAGGAGATGAAGGTCGCCGAACTCACCCACCAGGTCGAGCACCTGCGGGAGCGGGAACGTGCGCAGGCTGCGCACCGGCTGGAGCAGGCGCAGTTCCGGCTCGCACGCATCCAGGCCGAACTCGAACAGGCACGAAGCCACCGCTTCTCCGCCGAGCAGGCCCAGGCGGCCCTGATGCGCGAGCAGCAGGAAGCACTCAAGGAAATCGAACGGCTCCAGCACGCCGCTGCCGACCCGGGACCGGCGGAACCGGCGTCCCTGCCGGAACGCGCGCCCGAACCACGGATGTCGGACGAGGAGTTCGACCGCGGGATGGACGAGCAGCTCGACCTCATCGGCACCGACCGCGAACAACGCAGGACGATGCTCTCCGAGGTACTGGAACAGGCCGGCATGGAGCCCGACCCACCGTCAGACGGCCCCCGCACCATTCCCGGAACCGTCCTGACCGACCACACCCCCCAGCACGGCCCTGCCGCCCGGCAGGCATCCCCGGCCCCGTCCGAGACTGTCCAGGGATTGTCCAGGACAACCTCAGACAACCCCGCTACCAGCGACGACACCCCCGCCCAGACTCCAGTCGGGTTACCCAGGCAGAAGGCCGCGCAGCAGAAGCAGGCCTCTAAGCCACTGGACAATGTCCCGACCAGCGCGGACAAGGAGGACATCAACGTCGGGGCAAGCGACGAGCATGTCACGGTCGCTTCAAGGCCTCGCGCGGTGACACGGAACAAGACGACCGGCGGGCTGTACAGGTTAGTGCCCCGCTGGGTTCACGCAGCCGTCACCAGTATTTTTTCGCTGCCCGAGATCGAGTCCGACCACAGGTTCGATCTGAGTGGAAAGCACCACCCGGAGCAACAAATGCGGCCGTCCGGCGACGGCGTCGACAGCCCGCTTAGTTGGACGCGGCTCGCATTGCCTGGTCCCAGCACCGTCTACAACTCGGATCTGAAGCAGTCCGACCCGCAGAAGTGCAGCCATCCGATCAACGGCTTCCTCAATTCGCCGAACGCTTTCCTCCGTTGGCACCTCCTGACCCCTGGCCTGCTTGGCTTCAGCAACAGCTCCTGTCCGTTCAGCGTCAAGAGTGACGTTGTGTCGTCCTGCGCGGCGGGCCACAACGAGGTGCGGACAGTGGGATTGCGCTCAACAGCCGTGCCAGAGGCTTAGCCGGATGAACGGCGTTGAGCAGCTGCTCAACAGCGGGGTCACGGCCGACCTCGCCGTCCGTCCGGCTGCAGCTGCCACCCCTACTAGGAGAGCATCCCCTCGGTGCTGGCTGCGCGCCCCACGCTGCGGCAACTGACCCGCGCCCGGAGAGTCCTTCGGGCCGCGTGCCCGACGCCTGGGCCCACCGGGAGCGCGGCGGGAAGGCCCCGCCCCCAACGCGGCAAGCCGCTGCACTGGATGATCAACAAGAAGCAGGAGGACGCGAACCGGAAGGCCGTGTGCCCGAGCAGCGCACCTGTGGACATGAAGCGCGCCGGCCGCACCTTCTGCGACGAGTACCCCTTCGCCTCCTCCCATGAGGGCGGCACCCACCTTCCCGCCAAGCAACGGGAGATCACCTGGGTGAAGGTCCAGGAGAACAAGTCCCAGGGCGGACGCATCACCGCCTGGCGCGGCCAGATGCACGTCATGGACGGCGACCCCTTCTACGTGATCGCCTAACCGCGCCTAGACTCACGCCGGCCCAGGTGCCCCGCCCCCGACATGGCTCGGGGGCGGGGCACCCTCTCCGTTGAAGGAGGATCCCCATGCTGATCCGCGAAGCGACCTTCACCGTCGACCTCGGCGAACACGGCTACCTCATCGGCTTCGACGACGACTACGACTTCCCGACCGAGATGCCGTTCGGATGGCGCTGCGGCCCGGCCACGGACGCCACCGCCGTCGTCCTGCCCACCACAGACACCGGCCCCCTGCGCATGACCGTCCAGATCCACGACAGCCCACCCGCATCCGAACCCGGTGACGCCTGGGAGCCGGCCGAGGAGATGAGCCTGCTCGCCGACACCCCCACGCTCTACCTCGCCACCATCGGGCAGGGCGACTTCTGGGACGCCTGGCCCGAAGACCAACCCCCCTCGAGGCACCAGCGACCGCCGACAACGGCGGCTGGATCCGCATGCGCCTCCACTGCCACGCCGACGTCCCCGAACCGGGCACCGGCGACCACGCGGAAAGGCACCTGATCCAGCTCTGGCCCGCCCCCCAGACACCTCCAGTGCACCCCGACATCAGCGAAGCGGACCGGCAGGCACGAGCCGAGTACGCCGCGGACATGACCAAGCCCGTGGAGGACTACACCGCCGAATACCCCACCGCCTACGGCGACGAGACCGGCTGACGTCCGCAACCCGATCACGGGCCAGGCACGCGAAATCAGAGCGAAGGGGCCTGACGGTGCAGCAGCCCCCGTGCCCGCACACTTGGCGCCGGCCCTCAGACCCCGCACAGCCTCCGCGCCGCCCAGGCCCAACTGCTCGACGCCTTCCCCGGAGTCCGTCGCAACGTGGAGAAACTACGGACCCGTGGCGTACTCGGCGCCCACGCGGCGGCGCCCCCGGCTTCGCGGCGGACCCTCGGCACCGGCGCACGTGCCGCCGAGGCCCGCCCCCGCCGACTGACGCGGGGGGCGGGCAAACGTGCGGTACGAGCACGTCGCCCCTGCTCGCCAGGCGGGCGCTCATTACCGTGGCCGTGCCGTGTGGTGCCGCTGGGCCGGTGGGCGATTGCGGGCCTGGCGCTCGCGGTGCCGCATCCACGCCAGCAGCACGTCTCGCCTGTGTTCGGATTCCTCGGGCACGAGAGTCTGGGCCAGCGCGAGAAGACCAGCCACTGCGACACCGACGATCACGGTGACGGCCACGACCCACCAGGGGGCAGCCGCCATCGTCAGCGCAGAAACAGATGCCCCAGCACCGATCGCTCTTTTTGCGCGACGTCCCCAGCCCGCTCGGACACGGGGCTGCGGCTGGGCAGATGCTGTTGCAGGCATGACACTTCCTTGTTGTGGGCGCGACGGAGCCGCGCGTGGATGGGATGGCTGAACCTTGGCCCGCAGGGCTGTTAGCCCCGCAAGTCCCCGATCGCCCGGGGCGCCTCCCGGACACGGGCTGGGAGTGCACAGTTCTCCGTCGTGGCGAGATGTCGCGAATCTTCGGTAGTGCACCAGCAGGCCGCGACGCCCGAAGTGATGCCCTCATCCCGTTCCCGGACAGGGCGCCGACGCTGATGCCGCGATCGAGCCGGTACGCGACATGACGGCGCTGCGGCCGTAGGCGTGGCCGGACAGGTCTTGTACGAGACGGTGAGGACTACGATGCTCGCTTGCTGCCCCGCTAGGGGAGAGGAGCCGGTATGGCGCTTTTGTCGGAATCTGCAAAAGTCCACGGAAATGTGTCCGTCGAGCGATAAAGACGCAGGTCAGGAAGTCTGCTCCCCGCGCCCGCGGGGATGGCCCCGCCTCGGCCGCCGGGTCCGGGGTGTTGCATCACTGCTCCCCGCGCCCGCGGGGATGGCCCCTCGGCCCGCTCCCCGAGCTCCCCGACATGGGCCTGCTCCCCGCGCCCGCGGGGATGGCCCCGCCGACGCGATCAGGTTGAGGTGGGGCAGCTCCTGCTCCCCGCGCCCGCGGGGATGGCCCCAGCAGCGGTGTACGGCTCGGTGTCACGTCGGTCCTGCTCCCCGCGCCCGCGGGGATGGCCCCACCTCAGACGGCGGGTTCTCCGGCCTGTGCTCCTGCTCCCCGCGCCCGCGGGGATGGCCCCAGCGGCGACGGGTCGACCATGAACCCGGCGACCTGCTCCCCGCCCGCGGGGATGGCCCCGCCGTAGAGGCTGGGCATACATGCCTGAGAATCTGCTCCCCGCGCCCGCGGGGATGGCCCCGTGGGCTTGCTCCATAAGAGCAGCCCAGCCGCCTGCTCCCCGCGCCCGCGGGGATGGCCCCTACGACCTCAAGGCGGACACCATCGGCCTCGACTGCTCCCCGCGCCCGCGGGGATGGTCCTGCGCCGAGGAGCTGGCCCCGCTGCGCGAAGCCCTGCTCCCCGCGCTCGCGGGCATGGTCCCCGCTGCCAGTCCAACAAGGACCCGGACGTCATCTGCTTCCCGCGTTCGCGGGGATGGTCCTGCGACCGGCGTGGACCGCGTCCAAACGCTCGCCTGCGCCTCGCGTTTGTGGGGATGGTCCCGTGCCCGAGTGGCCGCCCCCTGCCACCCGGTACAGCACCCGGACGGCACGTCACATCACAACAGGACAAACGTTTGCTGTAACAACACGCGGCCGCCCTGTCCGGAACCGTGCACCACGCCGCCGCGTCTATCACGGGCATGGCTGAGAGAACCGCGGAACGGGCCACGGGTATGAACCCGAAGACTGAGGGCGGTGCCGGATGCCTACTCGCCGGCCTCGGTGCGACAGCCGCGCCGCTTGTCTGGGCACCGCGCGCCGCGGTCAGCATCGACGGAGGATTCGAGGGCCATGCCCGCGATCTGAGCGTACTCTTCATCGATCTGCCGCTCATCGTGCTCGGCGGCGCACTGGTTCCGCTCTTCGCCTGGGCGTTGGCCGCCAGATGGGTGCACCGCCCCTGGGCCGCGGCACTCGTAGCCGTGGCCACGCTCGCGCTCGCGGTGTGGGGGCTCACCGAGTGGTGGACCCCCCGCCGGCAGTCAGACCCCGGTTACGGATCTGGGATCTGACGACCGGGCCCGCGAAGAGGGGCCCCAGCTGGCGAACCGGCCGACCACGCCATCGGCCAGTCCCGCGGCGGACTGACCACAAGGATCCACCTCGCGGCCGATGCCCGCTGCCGACCTCTCGCGTTCGTTCTCACCCGTGGGTTTGGTCCCAGCGCCGTTCGTCGTCGTGCAGGGCGAGGTCGCTGCTCCCCGCGCCCGCGGGGATGGTTCGCCGAGAAGCTGAGCAAGCTCCTGGACTGGCATCTGCTCCCCGCGCTCGCGGGGATGGTCCCGGTGGCTACCGGGACCCCTCGCGTTCCTCGGTGCGTACTGCGCTCAGCGCGACGTTCAGGAAGTCCTCCCCGTCCGGCCAGTGGCGCTCGCCCGGCGCGCACGCCGCTGCGCGCCGCCCAGGAGCGAGCCGGGGTCCCGGCCGGGCGATGGATGGGCCGGGGACTTGCCGTGCTCGGGCTCGCGCTGGGTGAGGAGGTCACCGGGCGCAGCTGCGGAACCTGTTCGGCGAGCGGGGCCGGCACCCGTACGCGGACCGGATCGAGGCTGAGCGGCTTGCCGCGGGCGAGTCGGCGAAGAAGGCGTTCAGGGCCGGCGCCTTCGGACGCCGGGTGATGGTCACGGGCGTGGACTTCGTGTTCTGGTCGCAGCCGACGATTTACCTTCTGTGGGCGTTGGGGGATGAGGAGACCCGGCGGGTGATCGAGGCCGCGCACGAGTGCGCGGTCGAGGGGGTGCTGGAGTGGATCGAGGGCGAGGTCGCGGTGATCCGGTACGGCCAGGACGGCATCTACCGGGTGCGGCCGCCCGGCGGTCTGGTCGCCGCCCGCTTCCGCCACTATGAGGCGCGCTCCGGGCGCCCCTTGCTTCATGACCATCTGCTGCTGTCGGTGAAGGGGCAGCGCCTGGACGGGAAATGGGGCTCGATCCACACCACGGCCCTGCACGAGAACACCGTGGCCGCCTCCGCGCTCTACAACGAGATCGGTCGCCAGCCCCCGCGCCTCGCAGACCTCCGCGGCCACGACGCGCACCGTCACCCCGGGGCGCCGGCCGGTGATGGAGATAGCCGGGGTGCCCCACGAGCTGATCCGCTGGATCTTCCGGCGCAGCGACCAGATTGCCGCCTGCCTGGCCGAGCTGGAGCGCGAGTACGTCACCGCCGTCGACGACGACGGCACCCCGCGGTTCCTGCCCGCTGTGAGGTCGCACTGTTGTTGCGGTGACGGCATGCCGCTGATCTGCGGTGCCGCAGATGGATTGCGACAGGTTCTGGACCCTGCTCGGGCCGTTTGACCTGCGGTCCTGCAGGTTGGGTGAGACTGCCGCAGTTGCGGTGAGAACGCCTATTGCGGGGTGCTGGGGGAGCGCGCCGGAAGGTGATCATGGACGCAGCTCGGAGAATGCCTCCTCCCGGACGTCCTTGATGGCCCTGCTGATGAGCTTGTGGAGCACTGGCCAAAGCTCCAGCAGGATGCCTCTGTTGAGGAAACGGCATAGGCCGTCACGCATGCCTTCGGCGAGCACTGTTCTGTACAGGCTCATGCGCTGCCGTGGCAGGGCCAGATCGAGGGTCGCAGTCCGGACCACGCGATGTGCAGCGGCAGCTCCACCAACCCGTGCTCGGGTCCGGTCAGCTCGTTGAGGCTGGAGGGCAGACGTCGCTTGTACCTCGCGCGCAGCAACGCTGCGACAGAGCTGGGATCGTCGTGCACGGCGTCCATCTTCCTCGGTGCGCCAGCTCTGGGTGCACCAGCCGCTGCGCCTGCCCGGCGCGGGGGAGGGCTACTCCAGGGCGGCGATGAGAGGTGCCCACAGAGGGTGGGAGTTGGCCGGGACGACGAGGTGCGCCTGGTGGCGGGCGCGGGTCATAACGACATAGAGCAGGCGTGAGCCGTTGGGGAACGGTTCGCCTTCTGGACCGTAGTACTCGTCGTCGGCCAGCAGCAGGATGGTGGTGTCGGCTTCGCGGCCCTTGGTCTGGTGGAGGTTCATCACCTGCACCGGACGCGGGCGCGGCCGGGAATCGCCCACCAGGGTCTCGTCGCGGGCGCGGTGGAGTTCTTCGGCCACCGCCGTGATGCTCTGGTCTTGTTTAAGCAGGCGCAGTGCGCGGCGAGTGGTGGGGGCGGCCTGGAGCCAGGCCTCCTGGCCGCGGAAGGTTCCGATGCGTGCGTAGGCGCCGGTGATGAGCTCGGCGAGGTGGTCGATGTCGGCGCTAGGACCGTGTCCGGCTGACCGCAGGTCTTCAGCGAGCTGCCCCAGAGCCCGTTCCAGCTCTGGATTGGTTCCCTGCAGCACCTGCGATGCGAGCGGGGAGAGCTGCTTGTTGCGCAGGCTGGCGGTGATGAACACGGCCAGCGTCCGCCGTACTTGGTCGTCCTCCTGCCCGAGCGCGAACTGGATGAGGGCGAGTTGGGCGGAGAGCGCTTCCGCGTGGGCCTCGGGGAAGCCGACCTGCTCGTGAACCAGGCCGGCCGCGTTGAGGGCATCGGACAGAGAGGTGGTGGCGATGTTGGTGTGGGTGAAGATGCTGACGGTGTGCTTCTTCTGGCGGGCGGCCCGGGCGAGTTCGATAACCTGCGCGTAGCCGGTGTCGTCCGTGATCCGTGTGACGGCCAGCCGTCCCTGCTGCGCGGCTTCGCGGAGGGCCGGGTCGGTGAAGCGGCGCTGACGGGCGGCTTCCGCGGCCGCGGGCAGCACACCGGAGGGGTCACGGTAGCTGGCGGCCTGCAGGCCGATGCGGCGGGCGCCGGGCAGCGCCATGGCATCCGCGATCCGTGCGGCGGGATTCACGCCGGGCTTGAATGAGCCTTCGTAGATGCTCTGGTTGACGTCGCCCAGCAGGATGCGACGTGCTGCGGGGGCGATCTGCTGCAGGAATGCCCACTCGGTGGCGTCGGTGTCCTGGAACTCGTCACAGATGACGAGGGTTGTACCGCCCGGCATAGTGGTCGCGGACCTTGTCCAGGGCCAGCAGCCGGAAGGCGGCGGGCATCAGCTGGCTGTACGTCAGCCCGGGAGGGGCCCCGGGCACGGTCTGGTTGGCCTGGCTGAGCACGCTCTGCGGAGGCGGAAAGCCGTGGTGCGCACCGAAGCCGGTGATGACCCTCCAGGCGAAGCCGTGGAAGGTCGACAACCTCCAGCCGCGGCCGCAGCTCTCCGATGACATTCGCGGCACGGTCGATGATCTGGGCGGCAGCGGTACGCGAGAAGGAGAGAAACAACACCCGTGTCGCAGCGGGCAGTTGGGCGCGCTGTCCGCGCCGGGCCGCCTCCTGCCGCAGCCGCAGCAGTTCCTCGTCCGCCGCTTCCAGGTGGGCGCGGGCGGCGGCGACCGCGGCGTGGTCTTGCCGGTGCCGGCGCCGCCGCTGACCACCAGCACCGGCGCAGCGCTCTCGATCACCGCGCGCTGGTCCCCGCGTGCCCGATAGACCATCAGGCACCCACCGGCCGGGACAGGGCGGGCACATCGAGCAGTTGCGGCCGCTGTAGGAGGGGTCGGCAACCAGTTCCAGCAGGGCCAGCGTCACGGAGATCACCGGCGGGTGTGGTGCGTTGGGCTCGCGTAGAGGGCTTCCAGAAACTGCTCGTGCAAGCCTTGCTTGTGGATCACCTTGCACAGGTTGGTCACCCGCAGCCCTCGGTGAGCTGGCCGCCCATGGGATCGGGAATGCCGTACTCGGTGAGCGTGGCGCTGGCGTCGGCGAGCGCCTGCAACGGGAGGCCGTCGCCCATGGCACGCTCGATGGCGCCGGGCGGCAGTCGGACTACCGCGTGACACGCGGCCTGGATCTTGGCGAGCTCGTCGCTGGTCTGGCCGCTTGTCTTTGTCGCGATCGATCACCGCCAAGACACGGAAGCCCAGCTGGCGTGCCAGGTTCGCGATGCGGGGAATCTGGCCAATGCCGCCCTCGCCGCCGGTGCCGGAGGCGACCAGGCGCACGCCGTGGGCGGACAGGGGGAGGAAGGAGGGCGGCTTGCGGCGGTCGACCATGCTCAGCACGGCCACGTCGTGCGGACCCTCGGTGATGGCGACCGTGGGCGCGGTCAGCGCGGCCAGCAGCTGGGTGTGCCACTGCCGCATCGCGATCAGTGCTTTGCGGTCCATGATCCTGGTCAGCTGGTGGTGGGAGCGGACGCCGCCGTGCCGCACCAGCCGGATGACCTCGGTGGGCTCGAAGGCCCGGGCGGCCTCCGGCCGCCGGGTGGACAACCACACCTGCCCGGAGCGGGCGCGCAGAAGGGCCGCCAGATGCTCGGTGGCCGGAGCATCCAGCTGGTCACCGAAGTCGTCGGCCAGCACCACCGCGCCGGGCACGGTGGCCAGCAGCATCGCCTCGGCCATCGACAACACCCGCTGACCGTGCTGCCGTGCTGGGCCAGCCCGAGCATGCCGCCTGCGTCCAGATGCAGTGCCGCGCGCAGGGTCCGCAGCAGTGCGGCCACCGACCCGTCCTCGGTGCGGAAGCCGACCTGCTCCGGTGAGCGGGGCATCGCCGATCCGTTCTCCTGTCCCGCCGACCGCGAGGACCGCGTTGACGGCCTCGGCCACGGCCGGGTCGGCCGACAAGGCCGACACAGCCTCCGCGACAGCCTGGGCCAGCGCATCAACGCCGCGGCACCGGCCTTGGCGTCCCGATCGTCGAGGATGCGCCGCAAGCCGGCACCAGCACGCAACTGCAGGGGTTGGCCGGCATCGAGGGTGACCACCGGCAGCATCCGCCGGGTGGCGGCCGGGACCCGGGAGTACTGGCCGAGCGCAGGGTTGCTGCGTCCACCGCTGCGACCCGGCCTGGGCGGCCGGCCACGTCGATACGCTCCTGCCGTTGGAGCCGGCATGGCGCCCTGCGCGTGTCTGGCTGGCTCATGGCAAGCCAGACACGGCGTTGCTGGCCCGGCTGGACCGCACCAGTCTGTGGCGTGTCCTGTGTGAGCCGGACGCCGAAGGCTCCTTCTACCGGGTCTTGCTTGCGCTGTTGGACGATGCCGAGCCTCTCGGCCCTGCCGGGGAGTTCCTCGCCAGACTCGCTAGCTGTCCCGGCGGCGAGGTGGCCGTATCCACGTTGCTGTCCCAGCTCGCCACCTACACCGCGCGGTCGGAAAGCAGCGAGGTGACCGAGCGGGCCGTCGGCCTGTGGCGTGCTGCTCTGGATGCCAATCTCCCGGCCGCCGCCTTGCGCGGAGCGGGGCATTTCGTGTTCGCCGCTGGTTTTGACCAGGACCTGTGGCTGGAGCTCACTGTCGCCACTCTCGCGCAGCAGCCCGACCTGGAAGACGCCGACTACCTGGTCAAACGCGCCGCCCGTACTCCTGCTTCTCCTGGTGCCCAGTCCATCGCTGCCGCGGCCCTCGACCACGGGCCGGTCAACGGCTATCGGTCCAGGACCGTTCGCCGCGCTGCCGACCTCTACGCTGCGGCACCCGCCGAGAACACCCCCGAGCGTGAGGCGTTGCGTGTGGCCCTGATCAATGCCGGAGCTATCGATGCCGCTTACGGAAGCTGACAGGTAGCAGGCGTCTTCCGTCTGCGGCAAGACGGCGGACCGGTGCGTTTCTACCCCTTCGGAGGGGATGCTTCGTTGCGGCTGGACGGAAGCCGAGGCGGCGCGCCGGCGTCTGATACCACTCCTCTGTGCATACGCGGGCGTAGTGTCCCTTCCTTCGGAATTCGGCCGCCTTAACTGCCTCTTCGCCCGGTGCCGCCTTGCCGTCTGGGATTTTCGGTAATCCTGGGCGGGCTGGATTCTTTTTATTCGTTTACATGCCTCACGTCTTCTGCTTGGGATCATTTCTGTCGCGCTGCCCTTGTTCAAGGGTTTGATGCCCGTCCATTTGGATGGCGCTGAAGTGAACGAAGACGTCGACAGACGGTCGGCCGTCAACGGAATCAACGGCGATGAAGCCGTAACCCCTTTCGGCGTTGAACCATTTGACCGTGCCGGTGATCTTGTGCGGGTATTCTTGCCCGTCGTTTCGTTCAGTGCTTTCATCGGATACTCGTACGTCGGCAGGCGCGCTGGTTGGATTGACGGGGCGGCGGGCGCGATTCTCGACAGCTGCTAGCAAAGCATCGTCGGTCGCTCCCAATGCGGCGTCGAGTGCCTCGTCGGCGGTCTGGCCAGCGTCTGCACGGGTGGGGTGCGTTTCGGGTACCGGGCCCGCGTCCTGCCCGTGGCCGGCGTCACCGTCCTGTGGGGTGATCCGTGTACGGACAGCCTGCAGGAGGGCCGCGTCCATCTGTCCCAGGAGCGGGTCCAGTTCGTCGTCGGGAGTACGCTCGACGTCGCTCACTGCGGCCCCCTTCGGTTGGTGAGGCCGAGCTGCTACTTGAGCGTGCGGCGGGCCCGCGAGAGGTTCTGTAGGACCGCGGCTTGTTCGAGGCTCATCGCTTCGGCGATCTCGGCGGTGGAGAATCCGTCCAGATGCCAGGCCATCACGCTGCGTTGTTTGAAGGGCAGTTGGATCAGCGCGTGCAGGACGTGACGCTGCTGCTCGTTCAGCTCTGCCGCCTGCAGAGAGGTACGCCAGTCCGCGCTCGTCTCCGCCAGTCGCTCCGCGAGATCCTGTTCGGGCCGCTCAGATACCGCTTGACGCAGGAATGTCCTCAGGGCAACCGGTGCGCAGCCACGCCCGTGGGCTGCGCACCGCTTGCCTCGAGCGGATCAGTTCCACGAAGGCGCTGTGAACGGCGTCTTCAGCTTCCGCGTATTCCGCTCCATGGCGCAGGAGGAAGCGGATGAGGTAGAGCCTGTCTTCCTGGTAGGAAGCGCCGACGTCTGCCGACGTCGCTGTCTGGAGGCGCGCGTCGGGCGCGGGTGCGGTGTCATCCTGCATACGGTCCACGGTTGTCGCCCCTCCTCCGCGCTCCTTGGCGCACTGCCAGGTGGCGGCCTGCCTCATCCCGTTCCTGCAAGGTACCGCTCCCCCAGTGCGTGGATGCGGGCTGTGCGGCCGTCTTCTTGAATGCGGGCCCTTCTCAGCAGGGCCCTCGTGGTGATCTGGGCTACGAGCACCCGGGCGATGCCGCCGACCACGCATGCGGCCGCGGTCACGGCCGCGTTGACAACTGTGCTGGCCACAACGCTGTGTTCCTCCTCCTGCAGCAGGGCAGACGCCCTTGCTTCAGTAAGAGCTCGTAACACGATCTTGTTGAACGGTCCTGGTAGGCCGTGACTGGTGTGACGATTCGGCCGTTCGGGATGGTGTGAGTACCCGGCCGTGGATCGTGGACGATGACCTGTGGGCGCTGATCGAGCCGCTCCTGCCGCCCTGGCCCGAGAAGGCTCCCGGCCCGCGACCGGTGCCGGACCGGCTGCCTCTCGCTCCCACCCCCGAGCACGGGCCACGCTGCCCCCATGAACAGCGCACCACCCCACCGCTCCCCCACCGCTCACACCCATACCTTCACCCAGCTGCTCTCCCCCACCCGCCGGGGCGCACGGCTGGCCCGCCTCATGGCCATGAACGCCCTCCGCGCCTGGCAGGTCCCCGCCTCTGTCACCGAACGCGCCGAGCAGATCGTCGCCGAACTCGCCTCGAACGCAGCCCTGCACGGCCACGTCGACGGCCGCGACTTCCGTCTGGCCCTCACCTACGACCCGGCCGGCACCTCCGCCACCCCTGCCGCCCTCCTCCGCATCGCCATCACCGACGCCTGCGGCGACCGTCTCCCCAATCCCAGCCCCGAGCCCCTGCCCACCCTGGCCGAGTCCGGCCGCGGCCTCCTCCTCGTCACCACCCTCGCCGACCGCTGGGGCACCACCCCCTACCCACCCAGCGGCAAAACCGTCTGGGCCCAACTCGACATCGCAGGCGGCGCATCACGTCACGACAGGGCGGACGTTGCCTGATCGGACTAGCCGCACCTGGCCCCCGGCTGCTACCCAGGGAATCCACTCCACTACCGGGAGGCCCCATGCGTGCCAACGAGAACGACGCCGCCCATGACAAGAAGGCATCCGTCACCAGACCCGCCACCACACCGGCCGACCGCTCCCCTGGCCTCCTCACCCTCCAGGCCACCGCGGGCAACGCCGCCGTCGTACAGATGCTCCGCCGCGCTGGCCACGTACCCAGTAGCGAGACCGGGATCCAGCGTGCCACCGCCGTCCACGACGTCCTCCGGACGTCAGGCAGACCGCTCGACGATGACACCCGCGTCGACACGGAAGCTCGCCTCGGCACCGACTTCACCGACGTCCGCATTCACAACGACCCTGCCGCCCGAGCCTCTGCCGCCGAAATCGGCGCCCGTGCCTACACCTCCGGCAACCACATCGTGCTCGGAGACGGCGGTGGAGACCACCACACCCTGGCTCATGAATTGACGCATGTGATTCAGCAGCGCTCCGGCCCGGTCGCCGGAACCGATCACGGGGACGGATTGCGCATGTCCGACCCGGCCGACCACTTCGAGCGCGAAGCAGAGAAGAGCGCCAGGAGCGCGCTGTCCAAGCCCCACCAACGTCCCATCGGCATTGTGCCGGCAAGTGAGGCTGCTGCGTCACCGCCCTCGCCCCAATCTGGAAGCCGACACACCTCGGTACAGCGCGTAACCCAAGCCAAAGTCAAAGAATACATGACGAAGACCGCGGAAGAAAAGGATTCCCAACGCAAGAACAACTACTCCGGCTCCTGGGTTCCCGACAGGAAGGAGAGCGTTCCCCGCAAAATGGATCCCGACGAACGTGCACTCCGACATATCTCCACGCAACTGTTCACCCTCGCCACCAAGATAGTGGCATCGGAGGAGCATGAGGTGCAGTCCATGTATGCGAAGGGCTCGATTTTCATCGCGGCCAACAAAAATGCCACACTGACCAGACTCCATGAAGTCCTGGAGAATGAAATCAAAGAACATGGGCAAAAAATTGTTGGGATACACCTTGCCACCAATTTCCAAGGCAAGACGGACGAGCGTTACGCCAGGACAGTCAAGTACCTGGACGACCTGCGGACAGGAAAGCGGGATCGATCGGGCGCCGTCAACGAAATCCTCATGAAAATAATGCGCAGTCCTCAGTTCAGCCCCATCGCCATCACCGACGAAACGGGGATCAGTGGCTTTCTGGGCTCGTCGGGCACAAATCAACTTGTCTTCGTCAAGGGGTCGGATACCGCCACCCCCCACGCGGAACAGAAGTTGGTGACGGCCCTCATAGATTCCAACTTCACAGGGGAAGCCACCATTGCAGGAAAGAAGAGGCCCTGCACTGGCTGCTACATATGCCTGAGCCTTGCCAAGGAAAAGAAGCTTGCGCAGCTGAAGTTCCAGCCCCGCGCCAGCGGCCTCTGGTCAGGTGCCGCCAAGGGCATAGCCACGGTGGCTACAAGACTCAAAATGGAGGATGCCGACGTTGAAACCTTCATACAGGACAATTTCCCCGGAGTGCAGTGGGACTCGGCGCGAGGCGGAATGGATTACGGGAGCGAGTCCGAATCCGAATCCGAGCAGTAAGGGGTGGCGGCGGAGGCCGTTTTTCTGACAATCCCGGAGCCGGCCATGCCTCGTCTGGGACCGACGCTCAGCCGTTCGTGATCTTCCAGTGGCCTCAGCCCCGCGGCTACGGGCCTCTGCTGATCGAGTTGCATTTCGGTCTTTATTTGTGTGACCCGCTGCGAGCTCGGGGTGCGGCGGTGCCCGAGGTCCTGTGCCCGTAGCGGGCGGAGTCGCCAGGGGGCCGGACAAGGTCAGGCTCACGCGGCGAGCGGTAGACGTCTACGGCAGTCTCGGCTCGTTCAAACGACCAGTGCGGGTACGGCGTCGGTGCGGTGGTCGTCCCGGGGCTC
This sequence comes from Streptomyces sp. NEAU-sy36, assembly GCF_013423905.1. Lineage (NCBI taxonomy): Bacteria > Bacillati > Actinomycetota > Actinomycetes > Kitasatosporales > Streptomycetaceae > Streptomyces > Streptomyces sp. NEAU-sy36. The sequence continues at coordinate 4,194,618 of NZ_CP058977.1, read as the reverse complement.
CAACTCCTCTTTCTGCGACTACGGTTGTCGAAGGGGCCGCATGGCAGAGGTGGTGTGCACGGGTCCTCGTCGTGCGCAGCCAGGCCTGTGCTGAAGCTGTTCACGCCGCACCAGCCCGCGGAGGACGAGGATCGGACAGCAATGCTGCGTCTGTTCGAGTTGATAGGGATCGCGTTCGACGGGCTCGACGGCGCGGTCCAGATCATCGTCGGTGACCACACGAACCCGCACGAATCGTGGTTCCAGGTGCGCTACAACTGGCGTGACGGCGAATCCTCTTGCCCCAGGTGCGGATCGAGCGGCACGCCGGCAATGAGAAATGGCCTTGCACGGAGGCCGGCTCGATACGAGCAATGATCGAGGAACGCACATGGCAACCGTCTCCCCGAACCGGCGCACGGAACGGGCCGGCGTCAACGCGCTGAGATCGTTCCTGGACGAACACGACCACCTGGTGCAGGAGATAGCCAGCGGCACGGATCACGGCGAGGACTGCTTCGTGATGCTGACCCGTCAGCGGAAGCGGACGGGGTACTCCTTCGCTGTCCAGGTCAAGGCGGGCAAGAAATACAAACGGGCGCGCGGATACGCGATCGACGTCGGGGACCACTTCACGGACTGGCAGGCAAGCAAGGTCCCCGTGATCGGGGTGGTGTACGACGTCGACGAGCGTCGCATGTTCTGGATCAACCTCACGCAGCGGCTCAGCACTGTGACCGCGGCCCCGCGGTGGGTGCAGATCCCGCGGGAGAACGAGTTGTGCGCCGCTTCGCTCGACGCGTTCGTCACGCACATCGAGGAATTCACCGATGCGCGTGACACGTTCTCTGCTGGCGCAGCAGGCGGTCAGGCGAAGGGCGCGTCTTCCCCGCGTGGACAGGCGGACCGCAGCCGGACGCGTGCGTTCCGCGCGCCGGTACGGCAGTGGACGAAGGCCACGGCCGCACCCGGTGCCCGGCAGCCGCAGGTCGCTGATGGGTACGCAGTGGTGCGCCACAGCCATATGATCCGCGTCCTCGACGCCGTGTCGGGCGCCGAGGCGTGGTCCGACAGATCGGCCTTCAACCGGCCCAGTCCGATGGGTGACGAGGCTCTCTACGTGTCCGCGGGGGCCGGCCGCCTGCGCGCCGTGGCGCTGCGTTCTGGGCGTATGCGCTGGGAGCAGCCCCTGCGAGTACGTGACGACCTCGCCGTCTACGCCTCAAAGACGCTCTACGCCCCTGACGAGAGGGGCAGGGTCTTTGCTCTCGACACCCGCAGGGGCAGCGTTCGCTGGTCGTCCTCGGCAGACGATCAGCAGGTCGCGGCTCCGCTCCTAGTCAACGACGACGCGGTCTTCGCCCTGCGCGCAGCGTCACCCGCCGGCTGCCCGGCAGTGTCTTCGCCGGGTGCCCGCGAGGTGGTGGCACTGAGCGTGGCGGAGGGTGTGCAGAAGTGGCGCCATCGGGCCGACTGTGCCTTGTCGCTTGCTTGGACACTGGCCGAAAACGTCCTGTACGTCGTGGAACGGCCCGATGACGACACCAGCGTCCTGGTAGCGCTCGATGTGGCCACCGGACGTCAGGCGTGGAGATGCTCCCTGCTGGCGCCGGTTTCCGCAGTTGTCGTGTCGGGCGGGTTCCTGTACGTCTCCGGGGGACGCAGAGGCCTGTACCGGGTGTCCTGCTCCGATGGGACCTGGCGCCGGAGCGAGACCGCGACAACTGCCCTCATGGCGTCTCCTGTGGTGGCGGACGGCACCGTGGTGGTGAATACGGGGCGTTCGCTCGCCGCGTTCGATGCCGAGGACGGCACCACTCGGTGGGTCAGGCGGCTGCCGGGCCTTGCCCAGGGGCAGCCCTTCGTCATCGGGGTCGCCGTGTACATCGGCCACCGGACAGGCGTGTGGGCCTGTGATGTCAGGACGGGCAGACGCCTGTGGTCGGATGACGTCACCTGGGATCCTGAGAACCAGGGAAACCCGGTCACGACGGGCGATGCTCTGTACGTCACCGACCGGCGCGGAGTTGTCCATGCCTTCCGCGCATCGTGAGCTGCGTTGGCAGATTTTCTCTCTAGCACCTGCCATTCGCGGCCGCCGGATCACGCTCCGGGAATGACCGCTGAGTCACCCCGCTACGGGACCTTCCTTCGTCTGGACCAGCATCGGAGAGTCTTCCTCAACACCCCGACACCGCCTTCAGGGACGGGAGCGAGGCCGTCTCGCTGCACCGGCTGCGCGAACCTGGTCCGCTACTGTTCTATGCCACTTCAGCATCTAGGCCGAGGAATCGAAGACGCTGTGGCGCAGCGGCGTCTGGGAATATGTGGGGATCTGCTGGTTCAGCCATCGCTTCGCAGGCAGTGAGGTCGCGGGGTCAGTGTCCTCCGCGGCCGTGGCACCAGCGTCCAGGTCTTCGTGGAGCCCGGCTCGCGCTTGCAGAGCCGGGCTCCCTCAGTGAGTGTTTTTGAACTTGGGCAGCACCCTCTCTGACGTCGTGGGGTGAGACGCCCCGATGGCTGATGTGACAGACCGTCTCCATCGGCAGCGATGGAGACGGTCTGTGAGCGATCTGGTGGCTTGCCGCTCGGCGGTTTGGTCAGATTGTGAGTACGAGTCCGCGCCGCAAACCTGTCGGCGCGTCGGCGGATCTGCCTGCGGAACGCTTGGAGGGGCACCCTTGGGGCACCCGTCCTTCCTCTATTCGACCTGGCTCAGGATCTTCTCGACCCGGCTGAGTCGTGCATTGAGGTCGGCCAGTTGGCTCGCGGCCGCGTTCTGAGCCGCCGCGGCCTCTTCGGCGATCTTCTGGTAACGCTCTTCACGACCGGCCGCTGCCCGGGCCTGAAGGATCCTGCTGGCCCCGAGGACGACGACGGCGAGTAGCGCCAGACCTCCTAGGAGAACCGCGATGTCTCCCCAACCGCCCCATGCGCTGCTGCTGTCGACTGCCAGTGAGTTCACTTCTTCTTTTCCTTGTCCTTGTCGGAAAGAGTGAGGGCGGCTGCCGCGATGACCGCCGGCGATAGACGGACCTCGAACGGCGTCACTTGGTAGTACTTCATCGCCTTGCCGTCATCGGACAGCTCCAGGGTGCTGGTGACAAGTCCGGCCGCCTCCAGCCGTTGCAGGTGCATCTGCAGCAGTGGGCGGCTCATGCCCAGTTCACGCGCGAGTTGGCTGACGTAGTTCCGCTCTTCGGCCAGAGCCGCCACGACCCGCAGGCGGTGCGGATTGGCCAGTGCGGACAACGTCTGCACTACCTCATCGCCCGAAAGATTGCCCCGGCTCATGTCCACTCTCTGTGTCGCATGCAAGAAAAATATGGCACGTGCCGGGTGCTCGTCAAACAGGTCGGTCAGATGCTGGACCTATCCGCCAACGACGGCTCAGGCGTACCGCCCATCCGGGGTGTCGCATCCATGGCCCTTCCGGCCAGACCCGGGGGCATGCGCCGGCGTTGGCGGCTCAATTGGTGCGCTGCGGCTTCCTCGTCCAGCTACGAGCAGGCTGCTTCCGGGTCAGCCGCCTGGTCATGAGAGTGATGAGTGACCAGTTCAGGTGGGCTTCGCTGTGCTGGGGAAGCCGCTCGTAGTCCCTCGCGTTGCGGCGGGCGTTCATGATCCATCCCAGTGTGCGTTCGACACGCCAGCGGCGCGGAAGGACGACGAACCCCTTGGCGCCCTTGGGGCGGGAGACGGTCTTGAGGGTGATGTGGAGGAAGTCCTCGGCCCAGGTGACGAGCTGGCCGGCGTAAGCGGAGTCGGCCCAGACCTGGGTGACCTGCGGGTGGGTGAGACGCAGTCGCCAGAGCAGTTCGCGGGCGGCGTCCCGGTCCTGCATGTCGGCTGGCGTCACCATGATCATCACGGGGAAGCCCTTGGTGTCCACCGCGAGGTGTCTCTTCCGACCATTGATCAATTTCGCGGGATCGAATCCCCGCGTCGCCTTGCTCACCGTGGTGGCACCCTTGACCGACTGCGAATCGATGATCAGCGTGACCGGATAGGGGCATCGCCCCAGGCCAGTGCGGAGACGACGACGGAGCTGGTCGCGGATGAAGGTGACGACGCCGCGGCGGTTCCAGCGGGCGAAGAACCCGTAAACCGTCTCCCATGGCGGGAAGTCGGACGGCAGGGCCCTCCACTTCGCACCGTTGTCGGTGATGTAGCGGATGGCATCGACGATCTGCCGGCGGGGCCACTTCTCAGGGTGCCCGCCGGTCTTGGTCTGGCAGGCCGGGACGGGCAGGAGCGGTTCGAGAAGAGCCCACTCGGCGATCGTGGTGTCTGATGGGTAGCGGCGACGGCGGACAGCATTCGGCATGGCGGGACTCGTCGGTGGTGCAGATCAGGGACGAGCAGGGCTTACTTCGAGAGCTGGGCGAGGGTCGCGGACACCCCGGTGAGCTGGGCGGCCACCAGCTGAGCCCATTCGTCGTCGGGGCAGCGGGCCAGGTGCGGGGCGAGCGTGCCCGTGATCATCCGAGTCAGGCGGCCGAGGACCTGAGCGAGCTGCTTCTTCTCGTACTCGATCCAGTCCGCGGGGTCGTCGGAGAACATGTAGCCGTCCTTGCGCCGCCAGATGACAGGAGTGAGGTTCTCCGCGGCTCCGACGTCGCGAAGGTGCCGCATGCCGCGCTGGACCTGGGACTTCTTCAAGCGGGTCGCGGCAACGAGCTGGACGGTGTGCAGGCCGGCCGGTCGTGCTTCCATCAGCGCGACACGGACCAGGTCACCGTAGTGCTCCGACAGCGGCTGGGCCGGGCGACGAGGGCTGCGTGCCATGGCCTACTCACCTCGGAGGAGCTGCGCGAGCTGCTCGTCGAGTGTGAACTCACCGTTGTCGATGGCTCCTTCGAGCCAGTCGGCCGCGGCGCGGACCCGTCCGATCTGCCGCCTCACGGTCTCGCGTTCGTCGTCGGTGAACTCCTGGCCCCGCATCCGGGGCACCAGCCGGCCCAGCGTGGCCACGAAGCCGTGGCAGGTGCCCACCAGGTCGAGGTACTCGATGGTGTGCTCGATCTTGCGAACGGCCGGGGTGGTCTCCCGGATCCGTTCCCTGGTCTCCTCGGAGTTGTCGAACTGGGCACGGTTGACCAGCATCCGCGCGGTGTCGTCCCGCATCACCGTGCGGGCCACCGCCGGCCTGCGCAGCATGTCCGCGGTCACCTTCTGGGCGACGGTGTCGTCCCTGGTCAGCTCGGTGACGACACGCATCCGGTCGGCCGGTGTGACGTGCTCGGTGACCTCCGGCCGCTTGAACAGGTCGGCGGCGTCCTGGGCGGCGACCTCGTCGTCCCGGGTCAGGTCGGCGACGGCCTGGACCTTCTCGTCGACTGTCACAGGACGCTCGACCCGCTGGCCGACGACCCGCTTCGCGCCGTCCGGCGTCCACTGACGGGCCCCGGTGCGCGGGTTGAACGGGGCGTCCTCGATCGCCGCCCACCGCTCGGCCGGGTCCACGACCGACGCGAGGATGCGGTGAACGGTGAACGACACCCCTTCCTGGCGCTTGCCCGCCGGCCAGCGGTTGGCCGTCCACCTCCAGTCCTCCACGGTCCGGCGTTCCACCCCGAGGTCGTCCGCGAACATCTGCAACGACTCCGTCACGGTGAACAGGTCGTCCGTGCCATTCGGCATCGACCCGCCCACCGACCTCATCGGCTCAATCTCCAACGCCATGTCTCCGAGGGCGAATTGCGCCTTCGTGACCTGCGCGATCAGTTCCTTGGCCTGCATGACGATCTGTTCGTAACGCTGCCGGGTGACATTCCCGATCCGGTCGGCCATGATGACCACCGCCCTTGCCCCGGACCCGGCCCGGCCACTGACGTGACCAGTCAACGACGCACCGACTCCGGTCACCGTCCACGGTGGCGCGGGCGCGACACGCGGAGGCAGAGCGCGAAGCAGGGGCGCTCGAAGCACCTCTGACCGCCGCCAACGCGCCTGCAAAACAAGCAGTGTTGGTGGTGAAGACGATGCGTTCGCCTACGGCGTTTCGGTAACACCGTTCCGCGACGCCTGCCGCAAGCGGCAGGCCCGCACTCGGCAGCGGTCCGAGCAGTACACCGCCGACCTCGCCCGCTCTACTCCCAACGTCCACGACCGGCCGCACACTGGGCACTCCGCTTGCTCGCCCTGTTGCATCGCGATCACCGCCTGCCGGGTCCGTCGCCGCCTTCGCCACCGCCGTGACCTGCACCGGCCCGAGCAGAACTCCGCTGCCGCCGCCATCGACGCTGGCAGCGGGTTACCGCATTCCCGGCAGTACCGCCGGACCGTCCCGCCAGCCGCCACAACCCAGATCATCCAGCCGTACGCGCCTCACGACCAGCGTTCAAAAACACTCACTCATGAGCGGGTGTCAGTCAAGCCAGTCGTTCGGGATCAGTGCCTTGCGCTGGCCGTCGAGCGGCCGCCAGTTCTCGACGATGGCGTCCTGGAACCAGGGCTCTTCGGTGAGGTTGGCGTGGTCGCACACGATGATCTGCAGAGCGCCTTCGTTGAGGTCGGTTACGTCTTTGAGGAGTTCGAAGTAGGCGGTGACGGTGTTCCAGTCGGCGTCCTGGACGGTGGTGGCGTCCTTGATCTTGGCAGGGAAGAAGGCCTGGGTCGGCTGGTCGAGCATGAGGAAGCCGGGGACGGGCCGGCGGTGGAGCCGGAAGTAGGTGTGCAGAGCGAGATGGGCGACCATGTGGTAGCCGATCCAGTTCTTGGCGCTGCCGATGCGATTGAGTGGGAGGCGTCCTTGGGGGCGTCGTACGACAACGTTGAGCTGGCTGAGGCTGATAGCGACTTCGTCCGCGGAGGCAGCCTGGCCCAGGTCCAGGCGCCGGGCCCAGTCGGTCATGTTGACGGCGATGTCGGCGAGCCGTCGTTCCGTCTCGGCTGCAACGTCGTCCTCGTCGATCAGGGCTTGAAGGGTAGCGACATTCTCCTGGGCCAGGACCAGGTTGTTGTGCAGTTCGCCGATGTCGCCGACGGGTGATCCGGTGCCGGCGGTGAGAGCTTGGTCGATGCGGCCCTGGATGCGGGCGATGCGCACATGCTGGTCCTGGAGGTTGCGCATGCGTTCGTCGCTGACGGTCAGTTCCCGCAGTTGTGCCCCGTTGACCTTGAGGCGTTCGACGACGGCTGCCCGTTCGGCTTGGAGGGATCTACGGTGCTCGTCGCGGATCGGCTGGATGCCCTGGGCTTGGTCGAGTTCTTCCGCAAGCTGCGCGGTGAGTGTGGTGATCTCGGCGGCAGAGGCGTCCGGTTCCTCCAACGGGCGGGTGCACATCGGGCAGAGCGCAGTGTCGTAGTCGCGTTCGGGTCCCAGGAGGTTGATGGTCTGCAGGCGGCCGAGCTGCAGGTGGAGTTCGCCGGTGAAGGCCTCTCCCTGCTTTTGCCAGCGGTCCACGAGGGCGAGTGCCTCGTCGAGCTGCTGCAGTTGCTCGCGCAGTTGCCGTCGCTCGTCACTCAGGCTCTGACGACGGTCTGTGAGATCCACCGGGCCCACGGTGGAGACCGTGACGGTGAGCGCCTGCTCCAGGAGAGTGCGAATCTCCTCGGGGCCGGGGGCCGGGGGGACTTCCTGAAGGAGTCCTTCGCTCTGCGCGAGACGGAGCAGGGCGACACCACTGGCGTCCACGGCGTCGCGGTGGCGCTGGGCGTCGTCGAGCTTGCGCTGGGCGGCGCGCTGGGCGCGCTGGGCCTCGTTGAGGTGGTGGCGGCGCAGGGCCTGTTCAGGGCCGGCGGCTCCGAGGAAGTAGGGCAGGGTGTCCTTGAGGGTCTGGGCGATGCCGTTCTCGGTCTGTCGGTGGAAGAGGGCCTTTTTGTCGGCGATCTCGTTCTGGTTCTGGAAGCACAGCAGGGCCGCCTGGGCGATGGAGACGTCGAATGCCTGGCGGGCGGCGCCGGTCGGTGGCTGGAAGCGGAAGTCCTCGATGCCCAGGCGGGCGCTGAGCTGGCTGCGCAGTGCGGCGACGTTCGAGTTCGGGGTCAGTTCGTCGGCTCGGGGCAGGTCGAGGGTGTCGCCGCCGGTACGGATCATGGCCTGGGTGGTCGAGGCACCTGCAGGGCGGGGCCGGGCCAGGAGCATGCGGCTGTCGCGGAAGGCGACCAGGAGGGCGTACCAGCCGACGGTCCGGTCGATGGGTTCGTCCGGCAGGTTGGGGGTGCTGCGGCCCAGGCAGTAGTCGACGATGTCGAGGATCTCGGACTTTCCGGTTTCGGACTCGCCGGTGAGGATGTTGAGCGCCCCGGGACGAAACCGCACGACCCTGGGGGCGGGCCGGCCGTCTCGGTGGTAGAGGGCCAGGGCGAGTAGCTGCATGGTGGTTCGTAGGCTCCTTGGGCAGAGGTGGTCAGGGGCGGACGCCGAGGAGGTTGAAAGCGAGGGCGGGCTCGACGACGGCGAGCCAGCGGCCGACGAGGCCGGCACGGCGGGCGCAGTCCGCGACTTCCTCGTTCGGGGCTTGCGAGGCGGCCTTTGGCGTGCGGGGACAGTGCAGCCCTGCCGCGGTGACCTCGATGGCGTGGTGGCGTACAGCGGTGCGCAGGCTGGCGCGGGTGTAGTCGGTCAGGGCGGCGGCCCGCGGGGCGAATGCAGCCTGGTGCTGGGGGTGTTCGGTAAGCCAGGCGGACATCGAGTAGACGGCCTGGGTGGGCAGGTCCTTGCGGGTGTCGGTTGGCAGCACCAGGGGCAGCACCAGGAAGGCGCTGGGCCAGGGCAAGGGGCGGTTGGCCTTCTTGGTCGCGGCGTGGACGCTGGTCGCCAGGAGGTAGGCGCCGAAGGCGGCGTTGAGCAGAGCCCGGGCTTCGGGAACGCGGTGGTTGGTCATGGTCACTGGCCTGGCTGCTCGTTGTGGTTCTTGCACAGGTCGGGATAGTCGGGGTGCCAGCCGACCGATTCACCCTCCTCGGCGTGGGTTCGGCTGGCGAGGCTGTGGAGGGTGCCGCGTCCGATCCAGCTCTCGGTGGTGCTGCCGGGGCGGGCGGGGATAACGGCAGCCTTGTCCATGGAGTCGTCCAGGACGCGTTTGCCGACGGCCTTGCGTTCGGCGGCGGGGGTGTCGTCCTCGACCTCGTCCGTGTGGCGGGTGAAGACGTGGTCCCACTCGTCCCACAGAAGCCTCTCGTAGTCGCCGAGGGCTTGTTCGGTGATCGTGAAGTCGCGCAGCCATGCGGAGCGCTGGGCACGGGCGTAGTGGTAGTCGCGCAGGTTGCTGGCGATGGTGCGGTCCTTCAGGCCGATCCACCGCATCTGGGCAACCACCAGGTCGTTGCTATAGGCGGCGATCTCGGCTTCGGTAAGGCGCCGCAGCGTCTCGGTGATGGGCAGGTTCTTCCCTGTGAACCGGTCGAGGGTCTCCTCCAGTCGGCACTGCAGTTCCTGGGCGGTCACCGAGGCCCGGCTCCGGTTCCGGTCCAGCAACTCCACGGCCATGCCGTACCACCACCCCTTGATGTCGTCGAGGATGGCGCGGGCGTGCTGGCCAGGCCTGATCCCCAGTGCGCGGGCCAGCTTAGAGTCGAGGTCTGACATCACCGGCGACGCGTCGTTGATCTCTATGGCGGAGACGAGCCGGTAGCGCTGTGCGGGGGTGAGGTCGGTGAATTTCTTCCGGTCGACCGCAGTGTTGCCGGGCTCGGCCGCCTGCGCGACCTTTTCCATGCCGGCCAGGGCGTCGTCCACGGATCGCCCGGTGCCGGGGCGGAGCTGGTGGAGGAATGTGCCTTGGGCTGCGACCTGGGTGGTGACCAGGCGCAGCAGCGGCATGGTCCCGCCGGTCAGACAGCCCAGCGCGGTCAAGGCGTCGATCCAGGAGGCGACCGAGCGCCAGAAGTCCTTGCCCGTCTCGCTCAGACGCCCGGCACGCTCACGGTGCTTGGACTGCAGCAGTACGAACGGATCAGGGCTCTGCTGGTACAGGAACTCGATGTCATCGAGGACTTCCATGCGGACTTCGACGGTGATGTCGTCCCAGCTGCGCTCGGCGAGTTCCAGCAGGGCCAGTTCGCACTGGTAGAGGTATCCGGTCATCTGGCCTGCCGCCGAATGCGACCCTGCTTGCGCCACGTTCCCCACTTGCGGTCGGACCTGTATCGACGGCGGCCGGCTTGCCGGCTGTGACGACCGCGCGAATACGGTGCGCAGGCGTCAGCGAATTAGCACGAACCGGGCCCCCGCTCCCCTGTCGGCGTAACCTAGCACCTCTTACACAGGTACCCAACGTGCGCCCGCGTGCCTCGATCCTGTCAAACCTCTCGGCCTTGCTGGGGTTTCCTCGCCGGACTGGCTGACTGCCGAAGCCCGCTTCGCCCGCGTTCTCGGGGTGTCCGTCAGTCGCAGCACGGTGCTCCGACTGGTCGACGCCCTTCCCGAAGCCGAGGCGGCCGCGCCGCGGGTGATCGGTGTCGACGAGCACGCCACGCGCAAGGGTCGCCACTACGGCACCGTCCTCGTCGACATCGGGACCCGCCGCCCCGTCGACCTGCTGCCGGACAAGGAGGCATCCAGCCTGCCGGCCTGGCTCGTCTGCCTCGCTCGACGCCGGGCCGACGTCCTCTTCGCCATGCTCCGCGACGGCACCTTCTACGAACCCCAGCCAGCCACGCCAGACGGCGTCCAGGAGGAAGTGTCGTCCCCAGCCGGAAGGTGAACAGCCACCTCCTAGTTGGCGATCCGCCCCGCCAGCGCCCTCGACCTCACGCCATGAACGTTGTGCCGGTCAGGGTCAGCACCGGCTTCCAGAAGCAGCCGAATCGTCCCGCCTTCGCCCCGCGAACAGAACACCGCCCCCCACAACGGCGTATTGCCATGACGGTCCACGACATCGACCGCACCGCACCGCAGCCAGCAGGATTTCGACGGCAGCGGGCACCTGCGCCTGAGCAGCAAAATGCCGCGGAGTCCAACCCCCGGCATCGACAGCCCCCGGGTCGGCGACCTCAGCCAACAGCACCCTCAGGCCGTCCACATCTCCGCCCCCAGCCGCATAGTGCACCGCGGCCCGCCCAACCGATCCTGATCTGTCACGCCGACCATCCTCACCCGGCTTGACGAAAGAGATAGGGCCCCCGCCACCCGACCCGACGGCGGCGACGAACCACCCCTTTGTGCAGCACCCGTCCGCTGACGTTGCCGTCGACTACTGCCGTCAGACACCCCGAGGGCCCACGGAACTCCTCCGACGGGGCCTTACCTTTCGTGATCTCCCTGCGGCAGCTTCTACGAAGGCAGCGCCAAGAATTCGCCGATCAGTCGCAGCAAATCATCAATCAGTTGCTCTTCTAGATCGGATGGAACCTGATCGAGAGAAAGCCCGCCTTCGAGCACTTCCGGCATCCGCACAGATGCCACGAGGTACGCCCAATGAAGATTCGACTCACCCCCGCGAATTCGTTCGGCAAGCCAGCGCTGGAACCCCTTCAAAGGCTTGCCGTCCAATGCGACATTGAACCCCTCAATGAAGGAAACAGCCGTTGAGTACCTGTCATTAGGGAGGTACATCCTGCGCCGATTCTGCAGATGATCACAGAGTTGTTTCAGATTCACTCGATCACCCTTCAGGGATTATATGGACTGAAGGAGAGGTAATCGCCATACTGCCACTGGGCCCGATATTGATCCATAGGCAGTCCATCTGGCCCAGTGAATGCGTCGTAAGCCGTCCCATCTTTGATTACGACATAATGCTCAGTCCATGAGCCATTCGGGTCATTCGTTGAGGGGCCGAGGCCAGGAGCCCCCTCACTATCCTTAACACGGTGGATCTGCCCGCCGATCCTGTCCTGGATCTTCTGCGCACACTCCTTGCAGTTATCCATGGTGGGCTTTGGCCAGCCATTGGGGCTGACTTCATCACAACTCAGAGAGTTATGCACGAGCACTGGGGTGTTGCCAGCGAGTACATAGTACGTGTGGAGGCCAGCGATGGTGAGGTCATACGTGGTGGCGGTGCTGTGGTAGTTGCGGACCTTGATGATCGTGGCGTAGGTGCCGTCGGATTCGCGGAGGCGTGTGCCCGGGGTGAGGCGGGAGGCGTCAACCCACTTGCCTGTGGTGGCGTTCCAGAAGGGGTGGTGCCAGGTGGTGGTGAGTGTCGCGCTGGTGGTCTTGGTCTGGTTCTTGCCGGCCTTGGTCGCCGCCCGGATGGTCAGGCTGGTGAATTCGCGGTCTGTTGTGGTCTTGATGACGCGTTCGACGGTGCGGGCTGCGGTGGTCCCGGTTTGGGGGTCAGTGGCTTCGACCTTGTCTCCGGCCTTGATGTTTTTGATGGGCTCGCTGTGGCCGTCTGTTTTCAGGACTGGCGTGGAGCCGATGAAACTGTGGAGAGCCCCTTTCTCACACGTTTCGCCTGCTCTCGCGGCAATAGACGCCCCATCGTCTTCTGCTGCTTCCAGTGCCGCAACTTCGAGTTCGTCCTCCCCTCCAGTGAAGACGAATGCAGCAGCGAGAACTCCTGCTTTGACGCATCCGCTGAGGCTGGGGTTCGTCGCGCATCCGACGACGTCCTTCGCGCCCGAGTAGTCGTAGAGGACCTTGCCGGCCTCCTTGAGATAGGTCTTCCAACTGCTGCCGGACGACTTCTTCTTGGCGGGCGCCTTGGGCTTCGGCTTCGGATGCGTCACTTGGTAGTAGTAGGCGTCCCAGTCCCGGTTGTAGTCACTCAGGTAGTTCTTGTACTTCCTTGTGGATTTTCCGTGACTGTCGGTGAATCCCTCGTCGTGCATCCAGTCCTGGAGAACATGCGCGTTCCCGAAGGACCCGAACTGCGGGTCGACGAGCATCTGGCCGGTGGGGTCGGAGTTGGTGACGGGGTCGTTGCCGGAGTAGTCGTAGCCGCCGAGCTGGGCGGGGTCGGCGGTCTCCAGGACCGGGTCGGCGGAGATGAAACGGCCTGTGGTGGCGTCGTATTCGCGGGCGCCGAGGTTCTCCAGGCCGGTTGAGGTGTCGGGGGTGCCGCCGATATAGCCGTTGTCTCCGCCGGGCCAGGTCTTGGGCGGGGTGCCGCGGTCCTGGCCGAAGGGCAGGTAGGCGCGGCGGGTGACGGCGTAGGTCTGGTAGTCGATGGCGAGGGTGTCGGTGCCTTGCCGGTCGGGGATGAGGTATTGGATGTCGCCGTTGCTGGAGTGTTCGGCGACGGTGGTGCCGCCCAGGGTGATGTAGCGGGTGCCGGTGATGGCCTGGGTGGAGGTGTTCTCGACGATCTGGTCGCCGTCGACGAAGAGGGTGGCTTGTCCGGGGTCGGTGCGCAGGACGAGGTTGCCGTCGGTGTCGTAGAGGTAGTTGGTGGTGCCGCCGGTGGCGGTGTCGGAGACGGACGCGAGGTTGCCCTTGTCGTCCCAGGTCATGGACTGGGTGCCGGCCTGGCTGGTGACGGTTGACTCGTTGCCGGAGTTGTCGTAGGTCAGGCTTTCCGTCTGGGCTGTGGCGCCGGGTCCGGTCGCGGTGGTGCTGGTCAGGGTGTGCGGCTGGTCGGAGTCCGAGCCCTGGTCGGGGTAGTTGTAGGTGGTGGTGGTGTCGTCGGCAGTGTTGCCGCCGGTGTCGTGATCGGTCTGGGTCTTGCGGTCGCCGGCCGCGTCGTAGGTCCAGGACTGCCAGTAGGGCTGGGGGCCGCCGACGGTGGAGCTGTCTCCCGGGCTCGGGACCTGGGAGCACTGGTCGGTGGCGGTCCAGGCTTGGGCGAGGCGGGTGGCGTAGTCGTAGGTGTAGCACTGGGTGTCGGTGGTCGTGCCGTCGTCCTGCTTGTCCGTGGCGGAGGTGACCAGTCCAGCGCCGGCCGAGACACGGCCGGTGGTGGGGTCGCTGCTGCCGTAGGAGTAGCTGGTGTCGTCGATCACCGTGGGGGAGGCGGCGTCGGTGGTTTTGGCGTCGGTGAGCCGCTGGGTCTGTTCGTCGTAGTGCAGGGTGAGGTAGACGGCGTTGTCTCCGCCGCCCATGGTGTACTGCAGCGGTTTGCCGAAGTTGTCGTAGCCGACCGCTGCCACGTAGGACCAGTCGGTACCGGCGCCGGTGTTGCCCGAGGCGCTGGTCGGGTCGCCGTACTTGTCGTGGCCGTAGGTCACGTTCTCGGCGGCGAGTGAGCCGATGGCGGGGTAGGTCTGGGAGGATTGCAGGCCTGCGACGGGGGTGTAGCCCGTGGTGGAGACGTATCCGCCGGAGGGTTCCAGGGCCGCTTCGTCGGCGGGCAGGTTGGCAAGGGTTTCGCGTTGGCTGCCGGGCAGGCCCAAGAGGTTGTAGCTGAGGATGGTGTCGGTGACCGAGGGGCTGGTGGTGCCCTTCTGGTACGACGTGGACGATGTCGGCATGCCCTTTTTCAGGGTGTCGTACGTCCATGCAGCGGTCTGGTTGCCTGCAGCGGGTGTGACGCCGCCTGTGGTGTCGTAGGTGGCCTTCTTCCGGCCGTCGGCGTCGTACTGGTAGGTGATCTGCTTGCCGCGGGCGTCGGTCCGGGTGAGCAGCTGGCCGGCGTTGTCGTAGGTGGAGGTGGTGGTTCCGGTGTCCGGGTCTATGGCCTTGATCTGGTTGCCGAGCAGGTCGTATTTCCAGGACCAGGAGTTGCCCGCGGCGTCCTTCTCGCCGGTCTGGTTGCCGCTCGGGTCGTAGCTGTAGGTCGTGTCCGTGTAGTCGGCGGTGTTCTTGTCCGTGGGGTCCGGGGTGACGCCCGTGTGGTACTGGCGCAGGTCGGTGGTGTTGCCGCGGGCGTCTGTGAAGGTGGACTGGGCGGTGGCGCCCTTGGGCGGGACGGTTGTGGTGACGTTGCCGCCGTAGCTGGTGGTGGTGCGCCAGGTCTCGTTGCCGCGCGCGTAGGAGATGGCTGCCGTCTGGCGGCCGGCTCCGTCGTAGAGGTAGCCGGTCTCGGACGGTACGTCTCCGGACTGGGCGAAGACCGGAGTCGGAGAGAGCGCAAGTTTCGCGTAGTAGGGGTCGCTGGTCTTCGCTTTGAGGCCGTCGGTGTTGTAGACGGTGTCGGTGATGTCCACCCCGCCGTCCATGGTGGCCGACTGGGTCTCGAACTCCCGCAGCATCGCGTCGTAGATCGTTTCGCTGCTGCGGTAGGACTGGTCGTCGTTGAGTGTCTGTGTCGTCACCACGGAGGGTGCGCTGTTCGAGACGGTGTAGCTGTACTTGTCGTAGGCGAGTGTGATGCCCGGTTTGAAGTCGGCAGTGGTGCGACCGAGGGTGTCGTACTGGTGTTTGGTGATGTAGCCGGCCGGGTCGGTGGTCTGCAGTGCCAGGCCGCGGGCCGGGTCGTAGCTGGTTGTGGTGGCCAGGCTCATCGGGTCGGTCGTCTTGACCTGGGTGGGTGCGGCGCCTGTGGCGGGGGTGTACGCGGTGGTGGTCGTGCGGTTGTCCGCATCGGTCATGCTCAGCGCCCGGCCGTACTCGTCGACCTTCGTGACCGTCGACATGGTGGTGAAGGTGGGGGTGCTGCCGGTGTACGAGGACGCGTTCTGCGTCATCGTGACATCCCCTGTCGACGGTGGCGCGCCGAAGGTGGTGGAGCCGTCGTAGAAGGTGCGGGTGTCGGAGACCACGTCGTCGGGGACGATGGGAGTGGTGTCACAGTCGGTCGAGACGGTGACGTTCTCGTCCGGCTTGTCGAGGATCCAGGCGCTGGTGTTGTCGTCGTAGGTGACGGTGGCGCACTGATCGTCGTCGGCGGTGGAGACGTCGCCGAGGTCGTCGGTCTTGGTGATGCGGCCCTGGTCGTCGTGCTTGTAGTCGGTCTCGGTCTCGCGGGTGGAGCCGTCGGCCAGCGGGGTGTAGACCCGTTCTCTGCTTTGGCCGGTGAGGAAAGCCTGGTTATCGGGGAGGCTGTCGCCAAGTTTCTGGGTGGCCTGTGCGGTGGAGGTCCACGGGTCTGTGATGGTGTCGGTGACGACCTTGCCGGTGTCGGCCCCGTTGTACTGGACGGCTTCGTACAGTGTGCCCGCGTATTGGTTCAGGTCCTTGACAGCGGGATCGCCGCGGCTGTCGGTGACGGTGGCCGAGCGGGTGGCCCCGCTGGGGAGTGTGTCGCCGTCCAGGCCGCGGAAGTAGGTGTAGTCGGTTTCGGTGACCGGGTCGGGTGCGGTGCCGACGGTCACCTTCATGCCTTCGAAGCCGCGGAACTGATTCCAGGTGCGCTGCTTGTCCGGTGTGAGCGGGTTGTCGTCATAGTGCCAGGCAGGTGTCCCGACAGGGGTGTAGTGCGTGGCGATGGTGTCGTTAACGCCGAGCGTGACACCGTCGGCGTTCTTGAGGGCGGGGTCTTCCTGGGTGACGCCGGTGACGATGTACTTGTTGAAGTAGTCCTTGATCGGGTCGGTCTGCCCGGTGGGGATCCAGTAGGCCGGATAGCACAGTTTTGTGTTGGTGCTGTCGTCGCTGGGCGTGCTGGTGCCGCAGGCCGCCGAGGAGTAGGCGACGTCGATCTTCTCGCCGGTTTCGGTGATGACGGTGTTCAGCCGCTGCCGGGTGATGGGCGGATAGCCGTCGGTTACGTCGACGCGGTTGGACAGCGGCGTGCCGGTGAGGGTGACGGGTGGCATGCTCACCGGTGTGGTGGGCCCGCCGCCGCCGGTGTCCTGGCCGGTGCGGGTGATCGATGACAGCCACAGTGCGGGGGTGGTGGCGTCTCCGGTCGCGGGGAAGGTGTGGGCCAGGGCGTAGGAGTCGACGTTCGTTTCCGTGGTCCCGACCAGTACCTGGGTTTGGATGCCGGTGAGTTCCTCCTCCGACCAGAAGGTTGGTGCGGTGACGGAGCAGGAGGCGTTCTGTGCGCAGTAGAGGTCGTAGGGAACGTCCGGCCAGTTGCTTGCCGTCGAGGTTGTCAGGGTGGAGGTGTCGCAGCCCGTGGTGGAGGTGTTGCAGCGCCCCTTCACTGTGAACAGAACCTGGGCGGCGGGTGAGGTGGTGTAGACCGTGCCGTCCTGCTGGCCGTAGGTGATCTTGGTCAGGTAGCCGTCGCGGGTGTAGGGGGTGTTGGCCGTGGTTCCGTTGTCGCGCGCGTAGTAGGCCGTGTCCTTGGTGTACCAATAAGACATGGTGTCCTTGTGGGTGTCGACGACGTAGTCGAGGTTCCACCGGTATGCCTGCTGGCACCAGGAGTTGGCGAAGGTGGCGTTGTAGCAGGGCTGTCCCGAGGCGGTGGCGTAGACGGGCTCGGTCCACACCGAGTTGGTGGTCGTGTCTCCGGAGGCGTAGCCGGGCAGTTGGTTGAGCCCGAAGTAGTACTGCGTGCCGTCGTCGGTGGTGACGACCCAGTACTCGCCGTCGTTGTCGTCGTTGGGCCCGCCGGTCTTCAACTGGACGCGTTCGTTTGCATCGTTTTGCGGGTGCCAGGCGCCGGTTGCATCGTCCTTGACCAGGACGGAGGACGCGCCTGCCAGGGACATGGTGAGCGTGTTCTTGTCTGACCAGCAGTTGTCGTTGGTCTTCGTCGTGCCGGCGGGGTTCTGGTCGCAGGACTGGTAGGAGCGCTCGATGAAACCGGGGCTGTAGTCGAAGCCATCGCCGATCACCGAGGCCTGGTTGTTGGTGGAGGAGGTCAGGCCGTCCTGGGACTGGGAGTCGTAGTTCAGGGCGACGGTCGGCTTGAGGCCGCCGGGAACGTTCGGTACGGAGATCGGGTAGGACCAGGTGAAGGCGTCCGCGCTGCCGCCTGCCTGCCACTGGCTGGAGGGGTTGAGGGAGGTGGCGGAGAAGTCGCCGCCGCCGCCGCTGGTGGAGGAGACGGCGGCGATCAGCGTGGTCGCCTGTTGTGCTGTGGCGGCCGCGCCGTTCGCCGCCGTGAGGGTGACATCGGCGGTGAGCTTGTGTGTTCTGGCGTTGTCGCTGGAGTGGAGCGGCGTCTGCTTGCGGCAGGTCGGCTTCGTGGGTGTGGTCAGTGCGCAGGCGAGAAGCGACACGAAGTGAAGGCGGGAGGCCCAGTCACCGCCGAAGGCGTCGGTGAAGGCGCTGTAGTCCAGCGTCAGCGCGGTTTGGGCCTTCTGCGTGGTGTCCTTGGGGTGGCTCAGTTCGAGGAGAACGCCGTTGATGCCGACGGCCTTTGCCGCGGCCCGGGATCCGAGGCGGACATCGACGCTTGAGGGGGCCGGAACTCGGGCCTGCTGTCCGGACGTGGATTTCTCGGTTCGGGTGTGGTGGGTGGCAGGCCCAAGCCAGACGGGCAGCGAGCCGGCGCGCACGGATGACCGCTCACTCGCCTTGTCGCCGTGTGAGGGTGATGCCTTGTCCTGCGGTTTGTCACCGGCCGTCGGCAGCGTGACCGTGGCGGAGCCGGATGGCCACGAGACGGTTCCCGGATGGAACGCCGGCATCTTCTTGGGGTGCGGGTAGTGGGAACGCACCGGGTGGACCGGCACAGGCTTGCTGCGTTGCGGTGTTGGCGGCTTATGTGCTGCCGCGGCAGCAGGTGTCGCGACGGCTTGCAGCAAGCCGGCGCACAGGGCAAGGGCAGTGAAGAGGGCGACCCAGGCACGCGGCAGTGCGTGCCTGAAGGTCCCGGCTATGAGCACGCTGGGTCTTCCGGATTTGCGCACACGCCCGTCCCGTCTCACGTGACTGCCTCTCACTCTTCGTCGCGATCATGCAACCGGAACAGTAAGTACCAGTCACAAGTGCGCACTTGCTGATCACAAAGAAGGACTGACCAACTATTTGCCTGCACATGGCATGCACATTTTGGTCACATGATGCGGAACTATCTCCTCTCGTCCATGGCCCCTCTGGCTTGCGTGCCCGCGTGCTTCTAGCGTCGACGCGGCCCGGTGATCACCGGCCCGTGAACCACAGGAGATGCCGTGACTTTCTGGCACGCAGGCCACCGCAGACATGGAAGACCTCGTCCAGCGCCTATCCCGAGGGCCGCCGTTGTGGGCGGCGTGCTCGCCCTGGCCCTCGCCGCCTCGACGGCACCCGCGATCGCCGCCGTGCCGCCAGCTCTTTCCGGGACCACGGCGAACTACTCCTCCGGTCAGCCCGCGCCAGTCACCAGTCAGCCGCCGGCTTCCCCCGACACTCCTGTCCTGTCCGACGGTTACGGCCCGACAGGCGATGAGCAGCAGGCCATGCAGGCCGCGGCCAAACAGGCGCAGTCCTCAGGCAAGCCGGTCTTGGTGATGGCGCTGACCACACCCGTGCAGCAGGTCACGGCCCAGCCGGACGGAGGCTTTGCTCTCACCACCACTCCCGAGCCCGTCCGCACTCGGCAAAGCGGCCGCTGGGTCGCAGTGAACACCGGTCTGCGCAAGACGCCTTCGGGGTCGTGGAGTCCAGCGGCGACCGCGTACGGCAGCGTGTCGTTCTCCGGTGGCGGCACCACTACCCTGGCCGCCAGCCGTTATCACGGCGTCGCCATGACCGTGAAGTGGCCCGCCCCGCTCCCGGCGCCCGTCATCGACGGTACGACGGCCACCTATCGCTCGGTCTTCCCGTCCGTTGACCTCGTGGTCGCCGCCACCACAAGCGGTGGATTCACCGACACCCTGGTCGTCAAGTCCGGTGCGGCCGCGAAGAATCCTGCCGTACGCAATCTCACGCTCAAGGCATCGGTGAACGGTGGCCGGCTCACAGCCGCCGGCAGTTCGGGCCTGGCCGTGCGTGACCGGCAGGGCCGGGAGCTCATGACGGCCGCCACTCCACAGATGTGGGACTCCAACACCAAGTTGCCCGCTCCCCGCAAGGCGGTCTCCGCAAAGGTCGCGGCAGACCCGTCCGACACCTCTCACCCGGGCCTGGCGGCGCGCGTCGCACCCGTGCACACGAGCACCACGTCGTCCGCCCTGCTGCTCAAGCCGGATACCCGCCTGCTGTCGTCGCGTTCGACCGTCTACCCCGTCTACATCGACCCCACGTTCAACTGGCACCCCTACGATCCGGCGGCGCCCGCGTTCGACGAGGTCAAGCAGGGCTGCCCGAGCGGCACGTTCTACAACGACTCCGGCACCGACGCGGACGGCGGACGCCTCGGCGTCGGCTACAACGCCTGGCCGGAGGGCACCTGCGGCACGGGTGACGAGCACGCCATCTACCAGTGGAAGCTGTCGTCGACCATCTTCGGGGCCACGATCAACAGCGCCACCGTCGAGGCCACCGAGGTCTACTCCGCCTCCTGCTCGGGCGACTACACCGTCAACCTGCACGCCTCCGGCGGAATCGGCTCGGGCACAGACTGGAACAACCGCCCCAAGTACAACAGCTACTCCACCTCCGCCGCCTTCGGGCGCGCCTGGAACCCCAGCCTGTGCCCGTCGCAGGGCAACGTGTCCAAGGGCCTGAGCGTACTCAGCCCGATCAAGAGCGCCGCCTCCGGACACTCCACCTCGTTCACCGCGACACTGGCCGAGGACAGCGCCGAGTCCAGCCACCTCAGCGGCGGCTTCTCCCGCTTCTCCCACAACCCCGCGCTCCAGATCGAGTACGACACCACCCCCGCCGTCCCCAGCGCCTCCGGCATGTCCGCCGCCTCCGGATCCAACATCGCCGCATGCGACACCACCGCCCCCTACCCGTACATGGGCAAGACCCTGGCGAGCGCCCCGCCCGTTCTGCGGGCCAAGGTGTCCGACAAGGACGGCGACAAACTGCAGGCCACCTTCCAGTACTGGATCGACGGGTCCAGCACCAAGGCCACCGGCAAAAGCGGCGACAACCTCTCCAGCGGCTCCACCGCCTCCTTCAGCCTCCCGGCGTCCTTCGTCAGCTCACTGACCGACGGCACCACCGTCGACTGGCAGGCCGAAGTCACCGACGGCCAGACATCCACCACGTTCACCCAGTCCCCCACCTGTCACTTCACCGCCGAACCGACCGCGCCGGACGCACCCACCGTCGCCTCCGCGGACGGCAACTACCCGGACACCGACAACGGCGGCACCGCCGTATCCGCCGCCGGTACAGCAGGTAACTTCACCCTGACCGCCAGCGGGGGCAGCACTCCCACCGAGTTCGTGTACTCCCTCGACGTGCCGCCGGCCACCAGCAACCCCCCGGCCTCCGAGGTCAAGAAGATCACCTCCGGCACGTCCGCCACAGTGACGGTCACTCCGCCCTCCCCCGGCCCCCACACCCTGTGGGTCTACGCGGCTGACGCCGCCGGCGACGACTCCGGCACGACGGGCTACTCGTTCCTGGCCACCGGCAGCAAGGGCGACTACCCGCACGCCGATTGCACCAGCCTGGCCGACTGTTACGACAACGTCGGCATCAGCTCCGACTCCAACCCCGCCCAAGGCGACCTCGACGGCGACGGCAACAGCTTCTCGGCCACCGACATGACCAACGCAGGCTGGACCAGCGGCGGAAAGGTCACCGTCAACGGCGCCACCTTCCAGCTGCCCACCTTCGGCTCAGGCCAGCCCGACAACGTCCTCGCCGCGAATCAGACCATCCCCTTCAGCGCCTCCGGCAACGCGCTGGAGTTCCTGGCCACCTCTGGCTACACCAGCATCGCCACCCCGGGTGCCATCAACGGTGACCAGACCGCGCCTTACACGCCCGCAGGTATGAGGGTCAGCGGCACCTACTGCTTCGACGGCACCGACCCACAAGGCCCCTGCCCGGCCCAGGGCACCGTCAAGTACACCGACGGCTCCGCCGCGACGTACTACCTGACCGTGCCGGCCTGGAGCAACGCCGACACCAGTATCGCCGCCGTCACCCTTCCCCACGTGAACACGGCCACCACCACCAAGACCGCTGCCCACAACATCTACGCCTTCTCGGTCCCCCTCGACCCGTCGAAGACCGTGGCGTCGGTGACCCTGCCCGATGTCAGCGAGCAGGCCGGCAGCCACATCCAGAGCCTGCACATCTTCTCCATGGCCACCCGCGACACCACCCACACCACCCCGCAGACCAACGGCACCGCTGCCGCAGCCCCCTCTGGCCAGTCCTGGACCGGCGCCTGGGCCAACCCCACCGAGGGTCAGTACAACTTCCAGGGCGGCGACTTCTCCAACCAGACCTTCCGCATCGCCCTGAAGCCCTCCCTGTCCGGCAGCACCCTGCGCGTCAAGCTCGACAACGCGCTCGGCACCAGCAAACTGTCCATCGGCCACGCCACCGTCGCCACCGACTCCGGATCAGGCACACCTTCCCCCTTGCCCGCCGGCACCCCGACCACGCTGAAATTCGGCGGCAGCCAGAGCGTGACCGTCCCCGCAGGCGGATCCGTCTACAGCGACCCCCTCCCCTTCTCCGTCACCGCGGGCCACTACCTGCTGGTCTCCTACCAGCTCAGCAACGACGTCCCCTACCTCGTCCAGCACTCCTTCGCCAACAACGCCTACGAGTACCTCACAGCCACCGGAGCCGGCGACAAGACGACCGACACCACCGGCACACCCTTCGCCCAGCAATGGCAGGGCTGGTACACCGACCTCGTCACCAACCTCGACATCACCTCCACCGGCACCCCCACCCAGGCCGTCCTCGGTGACGGCCTCATCGACGCCTTCCAGCCCGACACCCACCCCGTCACCAACGGCAACCGCGTCTCCGACGCCCTCGCCGCAGCCGAGCCCACCACACCCCACCCCTACGGCACCATCGCCGAAGGCATCGAATCCAACAGCCTCATGACCGACAACCCTCAGACCTACCAAGGCAACGCCATCGGCGGCCCGTCAGTCCTCTCCCGCATCGACCGCGACATCCTCGACCAACCAGGCGTCAGCAACGTCACCGTCACCGAGGGCCTCGAAGACCTTCTCTCCGGCGCCAGCAGCGACGACCTCGAAGCCAACGGATACACGACCCTCATCCAGCAGCTCCAGGGCTGGGGCATCACCTCCACCCTCACCTCCCTCACCCCCTGCGCGGGCTACACGGGAGACGGCGCCACACCCAACGACCCCTGCACCACCGACGTCGACACCAACCGCCAAGACGTCAACGCCTGGCTCGACAGCCAGGCCAACCCCTGGGACCCCGGCCTCCCCATCGTCTACTACGCCGACTTCGACAGCGCCGTAGCAGTCACCGACCCAACCACAGGCGAAGAAAAGCTCAACGCGAAAGCCGAAACCACCGACCACGTCAACCTGACCAACGCCGGCTACGCCGCCGAAGCGGACTCGATCCTCTCCCCGCACGACACCTGGGCCCTCGACGACGGCCCCGACTCCACCCAGGCCGCCGACACCGCCCGCACCGACACCCCGTCCACCGTCAACGACTCCAGCGTGGGCACCAGCCCCCTCACCCTGAACGGCACCACCACCTGGACCAGCGACTCCACCCGCGGCCAAGCCCTCACCCTCGACGGCAGCACCGGCAACGCCACCGCCGGCGGCCAGATACTCGACACCACCGGCAGCTACTCCATCTCCGCCTGGGCAAACCTCTCCTCGCTGCCCACCCACAACGCAACCATCGCTTCCCAGGACGGCAACCAGAACAGCCCCTTCTCCCTCGAGTACGACACCACCCACACCGGCACACCTGGCTGGTCCCTGCGCTTCGCCCAGACCGATACCGCCGATCCCACCAACAAGATCGCCTACGCCTCAGGGGCTACCGCAGGCACCTGGACCCACCTAGTCGGCACCTTCGACGCCACCACCGACACCGGCCGCCTCTACGTCAACGGCACCCTCGCCGCAACCATCACCGGCATCACCCCGTGGACATCAACCGGACCCTTCACCATCGGCAGCGCCAAATACAACGGCACCGAAACCGACTACTTCCCTGGCACACTCAGCAACATCCAAGCCTGGAACTACACCCTCAACACCGACCAAATAACAGCCCTCTACGACCAGATCCCCTCATAACCACCAGCCCCTGACAGGCGGGGGCACAACACACAGCGCCCCCGCCACAGCACACATGAACTCACCGAAAGAACCACTCGGTAGCCCCCATCAGCATCGCTCCTTGGCCACGCTCACGGGCTCTGACCATCCAGACGAAAACGAACTGCCCTCGGTACCGTCGAACCTGTCCTGCCCCCAGCCGGGTACCGGCGCACGTGCTCAGTTCACGGACGCCAAAGCACCCGGTGACCCACGACATCATCGATCTCGACGAACGCCACCGGATCGACGATCCGGCCGTCCGTGCCCCCGCCGCAGGACAAGATCGCCCACCGCCGAAATCAGACACCTTCGCGCAGGTACAGGTCGCGCAGCAGCCCGAGCTTGCCGCCATGATGCGTTACCTCTTTCAAAGCGTGCAGGGCGAGTTTCAATACGTCTCATCGCTCCAACCGCCTGGGTCCATGCCTATAGGCGCCAGCAGGCGCTCGTCACCGAGGGCGGCTCCTGACCGTCCTGCACAGTCACCTGCCGGAAGGGCCCCTGGATGCCGCCCTGCATGAGCAGCTCGTCGCCCTGTGCACCAGCGACATGCTGTCCGTGCGGGTGGAAGCCTCCGCCGTCCTCACCCTCGCCGGACACCAGCCGCCCTCCCCACCGGCAACCGCAGCCCATCCGACACTCGCCCACACCATCGCCGCCCAACTCCGCACACAGGAGGGCGCATGAAAGACCCCCGGCGCTATGCGGCCCACCTCGTCGACCACTACCTGGGCGCCCGCATCGACGCCGCCGGCCCTGCTCCCGGACTGCGTGAGGCCGTCATCGACCTCGTGGCCGCAGCCATCCCCGGCCATCTCGAGCCGCTCATGCACACCCAACTGAACCTGCTGACCCACCCCAGCAGCAACCGGTTCCCCGACGCCTACCTCGCTGATCGGGCCACCGCCGAAGACGCCCTGCAAAAGGCCGCGGCAGGCCTGCGTACCGCGCTCGCCCAAGCCGGACACCTCGTCAACGCCCAGGCCTTCGAACGCGGCACGGCCGCACGCCTGCGCGATGACTCCCGCCCGGCCCTGCGCGGCGAACTCGCCCGCATCCCCCGGCCCCTGACACGCCCCAGAGCGCTGCGCTGGTCACTCGATCCTGCCCCTGGTTCAGCGACAGCCACCAGGAGCAACAGCCCTGGCCGCCGCCCGGTCTCGCTTCGGTCGCGGACCTGCGGTCCCTGCCGGAAGCCGCCCGGGCCCTTGCCCTAGTGGACGACGGGCCACACGCGGGCTGGATACAGATCGGACTGATCGAGCGGCAACGCACCCCCGCACGCCGCTACCCCGACCAGCCCGCCCGCCAAGTACTGATCATCGTCGGTCTCGAAGCTGCCGACGACGATCCACCCCCCGGCACGCTGCCCCTCTCCCAGGCCCCCTGGCAACTGTGGACCCGCCCGCTGCAGCGCCTGACACCCGCCCTCACCCAGGCAGGAGCGGCAGCCAAGCACCTCAGCACCACGGACCAGGCCTTCGTGGCCCTCACCGACGCCAGCGCCACGCCCATGGTCGACGCGCCCCCGCGCCGCAGCGGCCCTGGCCTGCCCCCGTACGTCCTTGCACCCGCCGCCAGCGTCGTGGCGGCACTTGGACTCCAACCCACTGGCGGCATCTGCGGGTTCAGTCTCAGCGACGCAGCAGGGGAAGCACTCATCTGCCGCCAGTGGCGAGGCCACCTCGTCCACGACGGAAGCTTTGAACCACTCCTGCCCGTGGTCGCGGGAGCGGACCTGCTCATCCGCCCAGACCTGTTCACCAGCCTGCACGCCACCATCAGCCCCGCCCGCTGCCAGGCAGGTATCAACGTCCGCCACATGACAGCAGACCAGGACGACGACACCTCCGCGACGCTCGCCTCCCTGCCCGCGGTCTGCTTCCACAGCGTTCGGCCGGACGATAGGACACGGTGTTATAGCCCTCTCAATGGGACTGCAGGCCCGTCTCAATCCTTGCTACCTTGCAGGTCAGAGCACTGTTTAGCCGGTTAGATCTCATCTGATCGCATTCTCACTCCTTGCAGGACCGCAGGTCAGAGACCTGCTAGAAGGCCATCAGGCTGCAAGGCAACTGAGACGACATACCCTGCACGCTCCGCCGCGGCGCGGTTGCCGGATCGGGCGGGCTGGCCGTGGGCGGCAACGCCGACATCTACGCCGAGAACGGGTCGATCGCCGCTGGGGTGATCCATGGAGGGGCGCGTATCGACAACCCTCGGGTGCCGGATCCGTCCCAAGGCTGAACGGGCCGGCCACCACAAGCCCACCTGAGATCGGGGCTTCGTTCGAGGAGCTGGCACCGGGAGGGGGTCTGGCCGCGTATGCCCACGACGGTGGCGTCGCGGTCGGCTACGTAGCTCCCGGGGGCAGATCACTCACTACGCCGCTCCGCGGCCGCTGGTGCGCGGCCGGCACCAGGGAGGGGTGCTGCCGCGGCAGGCGGCCACGCACACATCAGCGTCACCGCCGGCGTCTACGCCCACGTCCGACTCCGCCTCCAACTCCAAGCCATCGACACCCTCGGCAACGCCCTCAACCCGACCGACAACGACCCCGACAACCCACCCGCCGCAGCCGTCGTCCGCTGACGTTGCCGTCAGCGTTGCCGTCAAACACCACAGGATCCCCGCCGAAAGATCCCTTCGGCGGGGCTCCCATTTCCTGCGAGACGCAACTCATGGAGGGAGGCCATTAGGTTGCATCTCTTTATGGTTTTTAGATCACGATGTCAAATCCCAGCGCACTCGCATATCGACTTGCCCATCCCTTGGCCGATGTCAGAACGTCTATAGACCTTCCGTTCGACAAGCGAATCGGTCCTTGTTCCAGCTGCCCCCGGATTCGTGACTCCAAGTCAGTGTTACCAATATCACGCGCCAGCACCAGAGCCTGCACGAGGCGAGCTGGATAGTTGGCTACGGGAAGCCAGACATAAAGGTTGCCTCGCTGTACGTCTTCGGATGAAGAAAGCAGCTCACAAAGGTCGGTGCGGTCAGCTACGAACCGAGCCGCTCGACCCAACCCCTCCCGAAGAAACTCCTCCAGCGAGCTGTCCATAGCCTGCGGCCAGGGCATCTCGTTACTTGAACTGCGAATCGGGACGGACATGCGCCCGTACTTCTCCAGAGCCGAGCCGAACTTGGCGTCACCCACGTTCATATGCCAGATCAGCATGCCCGCAGCGTCTTTGGAGATCCACCCGAGGTACGCCAGCCCTTGAGACTCCCAGCGCACCTCACCCCTTCGTGACACTTCAGCCTGGGAAGGGACGGCACCGAGCTCCATGGCCGCGCGCAACACGGCCGGCACGGTCAGCGGCTTAGCCATCCAACATCACCACTTCGTCCATCTGCGGGACCCGTTGGGCACCCTCACGAGGTCGAACACTATCCCATCCGGCGTGTCACGATACGTCCAGAGCTCACCGTAATCGACACCCATCTCATTCATGTAGCGTCGCAGCTGCCGAGTTCCGGCCTTGATACCGCTCTTGGTGTTCGGCTTAAGTTCCACGGGGAATCCGTCCGCAGTAAATCCGTCCGGAATATTTCCTGGCGAGATTTGATGGCCACGCGAATACCCAAGAGAGTCCAAATGCTCTCCCCATTCGGGTCCGTTATGAACCCGCGTCCCACGCGCGGCGGCTGCACTATTTCCTGATTGGAGATTCGTCGGACACGTTCCGCCAGAATTGTGAACCAGGACAGGAGTAGAGCCCGCCAGCACATAGTACGTGTGGACGTCTTCGATAGTGAGGTCGTACGTCCGCTGGCGCTTGCTGTAGTGGGAGACCGCCGCGATCTGGACATGAGTGCCAGCGCTGGTACGCAGGTACTGACCTGATTTGAGGTCGCCCGCCTTCACCCATTTCCTGAGCTCAGGAACCCAGAATGGGTGGGTGTTCGTAGCTGTGATCCTGGACTCGCCGCTTTTACTGGAGATGACGAGAGTCGTGAAGTCCTTGTCATTTTCTGTGGTGATGGTGGCGACAGCCCTCTTCGTCACCGTCTTTCCGGTGTCAGGATCGGTGGCTTGAATGAAGTCACCTGTTTTAACGTCCTCGATAGCCTTGGTGGTTCCGTCAGCCATGAGGACTTGGGTTCCAGGCAGGAAGCTGTGCCTGGCACAGGACTCAGCAACCTTAAGCCCGTCTTCGCCCAATCTGCCGAGCTTCTCAACTTTGGCGAGTTCGGCAGCTTTGAGGAACGGTACATCCGCAGCTAGCCACGCACAGTTCCACGTAAGATCGTGCGCGCACTGACCGGCCAATTCATAGTCGAATACGAAGGTCTTAAATAGGTCTTTAGCCTGCCTTAGCCTTCGATTTTCACCCTCTGGGAGGACACCTAGGAACTCGCTACCGTCTTCCTCGATGGTTGTGTGAAATTTGACCTTTCTGTCGCCATTAACGTAGGTGTATGTAATTACATTCGATCCGTCATCGCGTGCGGCGCCTTTCTTGTATCCACTAGAGTGATATGTCCACCCTCCGCCCTTATTTTGTGTGAAGTGCTCACGGGTACCGTCCTCACAAAGGCCGTTCGGGCCACACAGACTGACGGGTTTCAGTCCGGATGGGTCGCTGAGAGTGACCGGATTGTTGTTGGCGTAGGCGTACCCGTTGAGGCCTTGCGGGTCATTGAGACTCAGCAACGGGTCCACGCTGAGGAACCGGCCTGTGGTTGGATCGTATTCGCGGGCGCCAAGGTGGGTAAGGCCAGTGGTTTTGGTGTCGTCTGTGCCGCCGACGAAGCCCTTGGTGCCGGGCCATGTGGTCGGCGCGGTGCCACGGGTGCCGCCGAATGGCAGGGTGCGGCGCTGGGTGAGTTTCTGGGTGGTGGCGTCGATGGCGAGTTGGGCGGTGCCGTGGTGGTCGGCGAGGGTGAAGGAGACGTTGCCGTCGTCGGTCTGGACGGCGGTGTGGCCTCCGCCGAGGTCGTAGTAGCGGGTGGCCTTGGGGGTGGTGGATCCCTTGGTCAGGGTGATTTCGGTGTTGCCGAGGTAGAGGGTGGTTTCGGTGGGGGTGCGGCCGATGAGGCGGTTGCCGTCGGCGTCGTAGAGGTATTCGGTGGTCTTGCTGGTATTGCCTTCGCCGGGTTCGGTGACCTTGGCGAGGTGGCCTTCGACGTCCCAGGCGAGTGTTTGCTTTGTGCCGTTCAGGGTGCGGCCGGTGGTGTTGCCGGTCTCGTCGTAGTCGTAGCTGTCCTCTGCAGTGCCGGTGGGCCCGGTGGTCGTGATCGAGGAGAGAGTGTGTGGCTGGTTGCTGCCCGGGTCAGGGAAGTGGTAGGTGCGCTCGATGTCCTTGGTGGTGTCACCTGCGGTGTTGTGGACTGTTTCCGTGGAGCGGTTGCCGACGAGGTCGTAGGTGTAAGACGTCCAGTAGGGAGCCGGGCCGCCCAGCACACTGCCACTGGGAGTGGCGGCGCAGTTTGTAGTGTTTTGAGTCCAGGCTTCGCGGAGACGGGCGAGGTAGTCGTAGGTGAAGCACTGGGTGTCGGTCCCGTCGCGGGAGGCGTCGGTGACAGACAGGACGTTGCCAGCATCGTCGTAGTGGTAGGTGCTGTTCTGGTCGACGCCGGCGACGTCCTGGCGGTCGACCCGTGAGGACTCCAGGCGCTGTGTGCCCCACTCGTAGGTGTTGGTGACCCAGGTCTTTTTGCTGCCGCTCTTGCTCAGCTCGTACTGGGATGGTTTGCCGGTGAGGTAGTAGCTGGTGACGGAGTTCAGGCCCTGGCTGCTGCCCATCGTGATCGGGCGCAGGGTGTCGTCCTCGTAGGTGTAGGTCACGGTCGCCGCTGGCAGGGACCCTGCCTTCGGGTAGCCGATGCCCTGCACTGTGCCTGACGTGTTGTAAGTGGTTCCCGTCAGGTAGTCGCCCTTGAGGGCGTCTTCGGAAGGCGGGATGGAAATAGAGGTGCGCAGTGGGCGGTAGAGGTGGTCGTAAGCGACGACCTTGGTGGTGTACGCGTTGCCGTCGTTGTAGCGGGTGGACTGTGCCAGCTGGCCCTTGGCGCCGCTGATGGTGTCGTATGTCCAGGAGGCGCGCAGGGTGCCGGTGGCTGAGCCTTCTCGTAGTTCGGTCTGGCGGCCGAGGTTGTCGTAGCCGTGCCAGAGGGCCGGGGTTTGGGGGCGGGCGTCCTTGGTCGTGGTCAGCTGACCGTGGTCGTCGTATGTGCTGGTGGTGGTGCCCTTGTCCGGGTCGGTGGTCACCTTCTGCCGGCCGAGCAGGTCGTATTCGTAGGCCCAGGTGTTGCCTGCCGGGTCAGTGATCCGTTTCAGTTCTCCGCGCGGCGTGTAGGTGTACTTGGTGGTGTCGTATGTGCTGTCCGCGCTTGGGGTGTGGTGCTGGCGCAGTTCGGTGGTCTGGCCGCGGGCGTCGACGAGCGTGGTGGTGGTGGTGCCGCCGGTGGGTGGGATGACTGTGGTGCGGTCGCCGCCATAGATTGTTGTGGTGGTGGCCAGGGTGGGGCCGCCGTCGCCGTTGCCTGCGATCTGTTTCGCTTCGGTTTGGCGTCCCAGGCCGTCGTACTTGTAGCGGCTCTGCGTTTCCACGCTCAGGGCGTCGGCGGGCTTGAGCAGGCCGGTGCTGGGTGCCCCGTTTGCGTAGTAGGTCGCGAACTGCTGTGAGACGAGGCCGCGTTCGTCGTAGAAGGTGTCGGTCAGCAGGCGCCCGCCGTCCGGGCCTGGGTCCTGGGTCTGGCGGGGTCGCAGGAAGCCGTCGTAGAGCGTGTAGGAGGTGCGCTGGACGCTTCTGTTGCCGAGCGTCTTGGTGCCCACGGCGACCGGCTGGTTGTCGTTGACCGTGTAGGTGAACTGGTAGTTGGGGGTCTGGCCTGTGAGGGTGTCGGCCAGCCATACCTTGGTCGAGCGTCCCAGTGCGTCGTAGGCGAAGTTGGTGGTGTTGTTGTTGGTGTCGGTCTGTGCCTGGGGCAGGCCGCGCAGGATGTCCTGGGTGGTGGTCGTCGTCTGTGCGGTGGTCGCGTCCCCTGCTTTCGCGGGGGGCGTGGTTACCTTCACCGTGGTGGCGAAACCGGTAGCGGGGGTGCGTTCGGTCGTGGTGGTGCGGCCGTCCTTGCGCTCGGTTCGCGTGATCGTTCCAGCCGCGGTGACCGTCACGTCGGCGGTCAGGTCGGTGCTGGTCAGCTCACGGCCGTAGGAGTCGTAGGTGGCGCCGGACTCCAGGTAGAGCGCGGTGGTGCCGTTGTACTCCTTGAGGGTCGCGCTCGCCGTGGCGTCGCCCTTGGTCGGAGCCGCGTCGTAGGCTCCGCCGTCGTAGGCGGTTCGTACGTCGGACATCACGTCCGCGGGGCGGCTGGTACTTGCGGCGCAGGCCTTTGACACCGTCTCGACGCGGGATGGGAGGGTGAGGATGTTGTCGGTGGTGTTGGTCGCGTAGAAGGTGCGCGTGCAGGTGTCGTCGTCGGATGTGCTGTCGTCGCCGAGGTCGTCGGCTTGCTTTATTCGTCCGGCGACGGTGTCGTAGGTGTTGGTGGTGGAGGTGGTGCGCCACTTGGAGCCGGCGCCGTCGTCCAGCGATGTCCAGCTCTTGGTGTCGGAGGTTCCGGTGAAGTTGGCGGTGACGGTGCCCCAGTCGCGTGTCTTCTTGGCTGTTTCGTGGTGCCAGGGCCGGTTGACCGTCTTGGCGAGGATCTTGCCGTCGGGGCCGGAGTAGCTGACGGTCTTGTATGCGAAGCCGGCCGCCGACTCGTGGTCGGTGATCGGATCGCCCTCGTCGCCGTCCAGGGTGACGGTCACGGACTTGGTGCCGCCGGAGGTGTCCTTGCGGTCCCCGTCCATGCCCCGCAGGAAGTAGGTGTCCGCCTGCGACTTCATGGCCGGGGCGCCGCCCTGGCCGCCGGTCTGCACACGCACGTGGCCGTAGCCGCGCCACTGCGACCAGGTCTTGAACTTCTCCTTGGTCAGACCGTCGTCATCGTCGTAGTGCCAGGCTGCCCCGCCCAGATAGGCGTAGGAGGTGACCTGGTCCGGTGCGCCACCGGTGCGGTCGGTCGCGGTCACGGAGGTGACCACGTACTTGTTGAACCACTGCCGTTCGGGGTCGTCCGTGGTGCTGCCGCCTATGTACTGGGGGAAGCAGCGTGTGGTGTTGGTCTGGGGGGTGGGCAGCGCGTTGGAGTCGCAGGCGGGCTGCGAGTAGTTGACGTCTATCTGGCCGCCGGACTCGTCGGCGACTGTGGAAAGGCGGTCCTTGACGAAGGGCGGGTAGCCGTCACCGGTCTTGTCCAGGCGGTTGACGAGCTGCGTGTAGGCGAACGTCGTCTTCGGCAGGGTGATCGAAGGGGTGGCGGTGTGTCCGGTGTGCTGGATGGAGTCGAGCAGCAGCTGGTAGTCCGTGTCTGCCATGCCCCAGCGGTGAGTCAGTGCCCAGGAGTCGACATCCTTGTAGGTGCTGCCGTCCCAGACCTGGGTGGTCACCTGGGTGAGCCTCTTGCGGGTGAAGAATGCGGGTGAGAAACGGCCGTTGTCGCAGTCCTTGTCCGCCTCGCAGTTCAGGTCCCAGGGCGTGTCGTACCAGAGGGCGGGGTCCTTGTCGATGTCCGAGCAGCCGGTGGCGGACAGGCAGCGCTCGGTGCTGGTGAAGCTGACCTTGGCCAGTGCCGTGGCGCCGTACATGGAGGAGGACTTCAGGCCGTACTCGATGTGGTCGAGGGTGCCGCCGCGTACGTAGCGGGTGTTGTCCTTGGCCTTCAGGTTGCGGCCGTAGGAGTTGGTCTCCTGGTTGTAGTAGTAGGCGATGGCGTTGCCGTGCACGTCGACGGCGTAGTCGAGGTTCCATCGCCAGGCCTGCTGGCACCACGAGTCCGCGAACGTCGAGGCGTGGCAGGGTTCTCCCGTGTCGTTTCCGAAGACGGGGACGGTCCAGGCGGATTGGGTGGTTGTTTTGCCGTCCGCCCAGCCGGGCAGCCGGTTGTAGCCGAAGTAGTAGCGGGTGCCGTTCGGGTCGGTCAGCCGCCAGTATTCGCCGTCGTTGTCGCCGTTGCCGCGGTCGCTGGAGGTCAGGCGGTCGATCTTGGTGCCGTCGTCCTCTTTGAGCTTCCAGGAATTGGTGCCGTTCGGGACCAGTTCGCCGCCCTTGCCGTTGAAGGTGAGGAAGGCGTTGTCGTAGGCCCAGCACACGTCTCCGGGCTTGTTGCCGTCCGCGTCCTTCGCACCGTCGTCGGCGCAGGGCTTGTATCTGCGTTCGATGAAACCAGGCCACATGTCGAAGCCGTCGCCCGCCCAGGTCGCCTGGTTGTTGGTGTTGCCGGTGCGGCCGTCGACGGAACCCGACGAGTACGACAGTCCGACGTTGGGGGTGAGACCGCCGGGAACGTCCGGTACGGGCATGTTGTAGGACCAGGAGAAGTCACCGGTGTTCAAATCGGTGTTCCAGGTCGCGGAGGGGGACAGCGATGTGGCCTTGTAGTCCCCGTTCGCGCTCTGTGTCCCCGCCACAGCGGCGAGAACCGTGGGCGCGCCGGCGCTGAGAGACAGGTTCTGCGCGGTGAGGGTCTGCTTCTCGGTGTTGTTGACCGTCGGCACCGACTTGCTGGTGCGGCAGCGCGCCTCGTTGGGGGTGGTGAGCGCGCACACAGGCAGTTCGATCAGGGTGAGGCGGGAGGCGTAGCCGCCGCCGTAGGCGTCGGTGAAGCTGGAGTAGTCGAGGCTGGCTCGCACATGGCCGGGCCGACCCGCCTGCCCGGCCGTGTCTTTGTCCTTCAGCCGCAGTGAGATGAGGGGCCCGTCCACGGAGGCCTTCTTGGCGGCCTCGCGGTCAAGGACGCGTGCCTCGATCGCTCCGGCCACCGGCTTCCTGTGGGCTTTGCCCTGCGTGTCCAGGGTCAGCGGAAGACCCTTGGCCCTGACAGCCGGGGGTACAGCGTTTTTCGTCGCGGTGGAGTGCAGTTCGACTACTGCCGCTGCCGGTTTGGGCCAGGCCGCCTTCGGCGGCGTCTGCGGCGTGCGTGGTTGCTTCATCAAGGTACGGGGCTTGACCTTGACCCCGGTCATGGGGACCGGTTTGTCGGAACTGGGGACGGCGGGACGGCCCGTTCCGGGGTCTGCCGCGAGGGCCGGCTGCGTCGCTGTCTGCAGGAGCGTGCCGACCATGAGCGCGGCCGAAGCCAGTGCGACACGTCGTCGCAGCCTTGTGAACCGCTTGCTGGATCTGCCGTTCATCCTGTCTTTCGTCCTTCACCGCAAGCCCGGCCTGCGTTGGAAGCGCAGGCCGATGCGAAGTTGAATGCCGAGTCGAGGGTTTGTCTTAGGCGGGTGACGGGGTGGGTCAGTCGTCACCGGGTACGTCGGTGGGCATGCCAGGCCAGCCCATGGCCAGCCTTTCGATCTGGGTGCTGGTCAATGCGCCCTGGAACGCCCACACATCGGAGACCGTGCCGGGCCAGTACTCGCCCCAGGTGCTCGCCCCTGTCCTGGCCCGGCCGAGCTGCATCGGCTGGGACGACTTGAACGCCAGCACGTCATCCGCCCACGAGAAGTTCTCCGTGCAGGTCGCGTCGTCCCCGTCCGCGCAGACGGTCTCTTCCAGCTCACCGTTCACGTACAGCGACAGGTGTTTGGCGAAACCGTCGTAGACCAGGGCCACGTGCGTCCAGTCGGTCGGGCTGTAGAACTTTCCGTGGTCGACTTGTTTGACTGTGGCATCGCTGCTGTCCGCTGAGGCCATGGCAACCCGCCACCGCCCGGGATCCGTGTCGGGTGTGGCACTCGGCTCATAGCGCACCGTGAACGCGTTTTGCGTCGTTCCGGGCACGCTGAGCAGGGCTACGCCCTTCTGCGGCACGGCGGCGGCCTGAACCCATGCGCTGACGGTGAAGCTGGCACTGGTGTCCACGGGCGCCGTGGAGGTGACACCGTAGCCGTCGACGCCGTCGAGTGTGAGGCCGCCGTCGACCCATCCGGAATCGATCTGTGCGCCGCCGTACAGCGTCATCGCGTTACCCGTTGCTGACGCATCCGGGGTCACGGGCGGGGAGCCTGTGGCGGTCTCGAACGTCCAGCGTCCCTTGACCAGCGGGCGCTGCTTGAACATCTGCTGGACCTCGGCCGCCGATGCCGGACGATCGAACATGCGTACGTCGTCGATTTGTCCGGGGAAGAACGAGTCCAGCTTGCCGTCGTAGGAACCGGCACCGATCTGCACCGCGCCGCCGGCGTACCAGTTGGCCTTCAGATCGGTCTCGCCGGCTTTCACCCCGTTGACGTACAGGGTGAGTTTCTTGGCGACCGTGTCCTGTACACCGACCAGGTGCGTCCAGGTGTCGCCGTTGGCGGTCTGTCCGTCGGCCTGCATGGCCCGAATCGGTGTGGCGTCCGGTGAGTCGGCCGAGTACTGGTTGAACACCCACCGGTCGTACGCCTTGGAGTAGTACAGTTCCAGGCCCGGCCGGTAGGTACTTGTCTGCGTGGCGACGATCGCTGCGTGATCCGGCTTGGTCTTCGGGAGCTTGGCCCACGCGGACACGGTCAAGCCGCGCTGGTTGTTCAGTAGCGGCCGGCCTGTGGTGGCGTAGCCGTCGATGCCGTTCAGCGTCATCGCCTTGCCCGCGACGCCCGGCTGCCCCGGGGTGACACCTCCGACGAACCGGGCCGCCGGTATTTCAGCCCTGCCGGTCAGCTTCGTCGCATCGGCCGGCTCGTCCATCGAGAACACCGCGCGTGCCGGACGCCCGGAGGGGACCGGTTCCTTGTTGTACAGGTGCGTCACCTCGGCGGCCGTTATCGGCTTGTCGAAGATCTGCAGCTCGTCGATCACGCCGGGGAAGAACGAGTCCGGTTTGCCGTCGTAGGAGCCGGCGCCGATCTGGAGTCCCCGGCGTGCGTCCCAGGGGGTGTCGTGGATCGTGGTGCCGACCAGTTCGCCGTCGACGTACAGCTTCAGTTCGTAGCTGCTGGAACTGTAGGTGCCCACGAGGTGCGTCCATTGCCCTGCTTTGGCTCCGCCTGCGGAAGGCTGCATGGCGCGCGCGATGCCCGCTCCCGAGACATCGGCCTTGTACTGGTTGAACGCCCATCTGTCGTACGCCTTGGAGTAGTACAGCTCGAAACCCGGGGAGTAGTTGCCGGGTTGGGCAGCGATGATGGCCGCCTGGTCCGGCATCGTCGACAGCTTCGCCCACGCGGAGACCGAGAATCCGGTTGAGGTGTCCACGGTGGGGATGTCGGTCACGGCGTAGCCGTCGGTTCCGTTGAAGGACATGGCCGTGCCCTTCACCCCGTCCACGCCCGGCGTCACGCCGCCTCTCAACTCCGCGGTGCGTTCCGGTGCCGATCCCGCAGCCTGGGTTGCCCCGGCCGGCTCGTCCATCTGCCACATCGCCCGCTCGGGCTGCCCGGTCTTCACGCGGAACTGGTAGGTGCGGATCTCACTGCCGTTGCCTGCCTGGTCGAACGCCTTGGCGGTGACGAAGTTCAGGCCCTCCTTGGCCGGCAGCATCTTCGCGATCTTCGCGGCACCCGCGGAGGTGGTGATCGTGTTCGCCGACGTGGGGTCGCCGTTGATGCCGAACCAGTACTTGGTCACATCGGTGTCCGCGGCTTTGAGTTCGAATGACCCGTACTTGCCTACCCCGTCGAACCAGGGGTCGTCCGGGTTCTCCGGGTCGGAGGCCGGGTAGTCGCCGGAGGAGATCGTCGGCGCCTTGGGCACTGAGGTGTCATAGACGAAGTAGCAGCTCGTGGAGCCGCCCGCGTACGACCACGGCGAGTACTGGGCCCCGTCATAGGCGCGCGCGTACCACTGGATCTGCTTGTTCTGCGGGATCGAGGACGGCAAGACGATCGAGAAGCTGGACCCGGACTTCTTGGACGATGTGAGCGCCGGCGTCCACCGCGCGATCAGTCCCTTGCCGTCCCCGGAGTCCCACTTCGCCTGGAACTGCACTGCAATGTTGTCAGCGTCCGGATCGCTGACGTTGTTCGCATAGATCTTGCCCAGTGTGCGTATGCGCGGCGCGTCCGCTGACTTTTTGCACGCACCGCCGTACTCCATCGTCAGCTGCGACAGCTTGATCTGGGACGGCGGCCGGTTGTACTTCACCCGCAGATACGCGTCGTCGGAGAACCGCTTCCAGCCGTAGGCGTCACTCTCGTTGGCTGCCTGGAGACCGAACGTCATGGTCGCCCAGTTCTTGTCCGCGGCCTCCTGAACCGCAGACTTCACATCGAATTCGGCGTCTTTGGCCGCACACCCTTCGTAGCCGTACGCGAACGACTGCGAAGACAGCTGCTTGATCCAGTACCCGGCAGCGCTCTGCGAGTTCCACGTCGTCGACGACGAGATGTCCTTCGTCCGCCACAGCTCCACACTGCGCGCACCACAGGACGCCGACCATGTGTTGCGCACCACGAACTCCGCCGACAGTACAGACGTGCCCGCGAACTTCGACACCGGTATCCGGTAGAAAAGACGCTTGGTGTCATACGGCTTGCAATACGACCAGCCGCAGTAGCCCATACCCGCGTCGGAGTCGCCGTTGAACTTCCATTGCGGCGACGACGCCCAGTACTTCGACACCATCGTCCACGCCGACGCCTTCGGGGAGTACCACTGCGGGTCGATGTACACCGGGTACACCGTGTCCTGGCCCTTGAGTACCTCAGCGTCCGGCTTCAGCACCAGCTCGTCTTGCCCGGCTGGCACCTCCACACCGACCGGCGCCAGTTTCCCCGACTCAGCCGCCCCCGGCTCGTCGCCGGCAGCACTTCCAGTCGCCGTGGCGCCCAACGAACGCGCGCCAGCCGACTGCTTCGCCGCAGGGCCCCCACTCGAATCCCACATCAGTGGCTGCGGCGCCTCGAACACCGCGCTGCCGGCGCCCTTGTCGACAGCCTCCAGCCCACCCCCGTCTGTCTCACGAACGTCCACGCCGTCGCCGTCCAGCTTCAGACGCAGCGCCGCCAGTTCCTTGCTGGCCGCGGCCTCAGCCGACTTCACCACCAGCAATTGTG
Organism: Streptomyces sp. NEAU-sy36; assembly: GCF_013423905.1. Classification (NCBI taxonomy): domain Bacteria; kingdom Bacillati; phylum Actinomycetota; class Actinomycetes; order Kitasatosporales; family Streptomycetaceae; genus Streptomyces; species Streptomyces sp. NEAU-sy36. Next base: position 4,156,883 of record NZ_CP058977.1, on the reverse strand, counting down.
TGAATCCGTCTTCCTGCGCCCCGAGCCGCAGGTCGACACCAGGCAGAACATCGGGATACGTCGCGTTGTCACCGTCGATCCGAGGAGCAGGAAGCGTGCCGGGCCAGGACAAGGCCAACGTCCGCCCGGCCTTGTTCATCCGCACCATCGGCGCGTTTCCGCCGCCCGAGAACTCCAGGCCGACGGCGGTGACCTTCGGCGCGACCATGCCGCTGTCCGTCTTGGCCAAGTCAGTGTCGATCGGCTTCCACTGGCCCCCCGCCCTGGCCCGCACAGGCCGCAGGTGCTCCCGCGCTTCCAGGTTCCCCTCGGGCGTGGCATAGACCTCGCGGCTCTCTCCCCGCAGCGAGGCCACTTCCACGGGCTTACCTGTATGCCTGGCCTGGGCAAAAGCTGCAGCTTCGGTCAGCTCGGGCTGCTCCGCGGATGGTGCTGCCGATGTCGCGGCAGCCGACGCCCCGGTGCGGGTGGCACCCGCCGCGTTGGTGACCGCGAGTCCACTCAGCGCCACTGCAGTGGACAAGATCACCCCGGCGGCACGCAGCCGCACCCCCACAGGCATGACACACCCTCCCCACAGAGTCTTGCCAGACTCTGACGTAACGTGAACGATCTTCCACGGATCGCACACAGGAGAGTAAAGCTACGTTCATGACAACTTCTAGATCGTCACAAGTGGACATTGCTCCCTATCGAACCAAAAGCATCAGACCAATGAGTGACGTGCACCACAGAAATAGCCGCTGAGGCAGCTCTCACCCCTTCCGCATCCTGCAACAGCAGCCCCGCGCCGAGCGCGAGCGCCAGGCCCTGCGAACAACTCGGCGGTGCTCGCTCGCCTCCTTCACCCCCAGCAGGCTCGGCGCCGCGCCACGAGACCTCTTCCAAGAAACTCGCCGTCCCTCCGAGACCCCATGAGTGCGTGAGCGCTCTGGACGGACGTATTGAGGACCGCTTGAAGCCGCGGCGTAACCGACGAGGCCAGGCATCGCCCACCAGGCGCTGTCGCCCGCAAGTGACCACATCAACCTCACGACCGACGGCTACAGGCCTCCACCCAACCCAAAAGGCAACAACAGTGCTCCCGTGCCAACACAACGCGGGAGCACTCAGAGGTGGCAACCACCGCTAGTCAGACCACGGGGTGGAGCATCCCGAAATTTCCAAGCTGACCAGCACTGCTGCCGCTCCGGTTTCCGCACAGCCTGGCGCAACTCCATGGGCCGAAACGGGCCATAACCGGGCGCGCTCGATCGCCACGGCCGAGCCCGGTTCGGGTGGCGACCAGGGCAACCCCGTAGACACTCAGTGTTCATTGTGAACGCTCGATGTCTATCGTGGACGCTCCGTCATATTCCAAGGGGGAAAAAGAATGTCGGCCAAACACCGCGCCCGCAGACGCCCGCCAAGCGCCCGCGCCATAGCCGTGGCCGGGATGCTAGCTGTGATCGGCGGCGGGGTCTGGCACCTGTCAGCCCGTTCGTCCGACGCCGGGCCGTCTCTGGCAGGCCTGCCCCAGGTGGTGCTGGATGCGCACCGGGGAGGCACCGGGGACGTGCGGGAGGCGTCCATATCCGGCAGCCTCGCCCTGGTCAAGAAGGCGTCCCAAGTTCATGGCGGGCACCCTAACCGGGTGCGCTGACAAGGATCGCCTGCTCAGCAGCGGTGGGCGTCGAGCGCTTCGTCGTTGTTCTGCAGGACGGGCATGGCGCCCACAGGCTCGAACCGGATGCGGCCGCGGCGTCGGCGTCGCCCACTATCGCTCGGCGGGTCTGGATGCCGAGGGCTTCGACCAGCACGACGACTTCGGCTGCCCCCGCCCCAACCGCATGGGGTTCGACCTGGTCACCTCGATGTTCGTCCTCAGCGTGCTGCCCGGCCCCTGGCCGCCCGTGAGTGGACCTCGCCCATGAAGCTGCCCAGCCCTGGCGCGCAGGCCCGCGGACGTCCTCGCTCCCATCTCGAGATGTCAGTTCTGTGTCAGGGGCGCGTGCCATTCTTTTTCACGTGAACGGCCCTGGGGAATCCCCGGAGTCGGGAGCGAGGAGAGGTGCCCGGAGTGGTTGATCGGGGACCAGCGAGCACGCCTCGAGGTCGGATCCTTTCGGGGGTCCACGCAGGTTCGAATCCTGCCCTCTCCGCATCACGCGGCACGCCGCTCACCGGGAAGCGCCCGGTGGGCGGCGTGCCCATACCGTGGAGCGCGTGACCGTGCTGTCAGTAGTGCTGTTTCCGGTAGACGCCGTCGTTGTCGGCGCCGTGGCTCCAGTCGCCGAAGCTCGTGTTGCCCAGTTCGATGTTGACGATGAAGGAGTCGGCTGCGGCGAGGGTGATCCTGAACGGGTCGTCGTCCTCGTCAGGCAGGACGTTCACGGCCAGCAGCGGGAACTCCGCAGACGCTAGGGCCTGTTCGTCGGCGATGAGGAGGAGGGTGCTGTCGGGCCAGTCTTCCTCATCGCGGCTGATCCTCGCTTGGAGTTGGTCTGCCGTGAAGCCCGTGTAGATCGGGTTGTCGATGACGGTGATCGACTCGTAGTGCTCCGAGCCGCGTTCGAGGGCCTTGAGCAGGCGTGCCCACGGTTCTGGCTGGTCGAAGGACGTGCGGACCAGGAGAGTGCCTGTGGCTTCCTCGATCGTGGGGGGCGCCGGTTCGGGTTTGGTGCCGGTGCGGTCGCCGGGGATGATCTGGATGAGAAAGCGGGGCTTTTTGCCGTCCGTGGAGCGGTCGCTGGCGTGGACGCGGACCAGGTAGGGGCCGGGCCCTGCGGTGGCGAGGTTCTGCTTGCGGACCGGTTCGTATCCGCTGTCGCACAGCGCGAGGAAGCCGGTCGTGGATTCCACGGTGGTCTCTTCGACCTCGTCCCAGCCCTTCTCCGCCCCTGGGTCCGCTCCGGCGTAGAGGGTGACGAGGGGGTTCTCCAGGGCGCTGCCGGCGTCGATGTGCAGCCAGTCCTTGCCCGCTGCCAGGAGTCCGCGGCCGTGCGGGTGCGCGCCCGTGTCGGGGTCCATGACGGTCAGGTCGCCCCACTCCTTCATCTTCAAGGGGCGGGTGCGGCCCTGAAGGAGTGGCCAGGCGGAGCGCGGCATGGAGAACCCCCATCGTGTGTGCGGTGCCTGCCGGTCAGGTGGCGTCAGAGTTCAGTGTGGCAGGCTCCGGGTGGGTGCCGGGGCTACCTGATGTGGACGTAGTAGGCGTCGCCGTTCAGGACGCGCTGGCTCTTGTAGAAGCCGCCGAGGCGGGCGCCGGCGCTGCGGTTGTCGGCCGCGGAGATGATGCGGGTGCTGCCGCGGCTGGGGTTGCCGCCTTCCTTGCTGGCGGCGAAGGGGTACTCGTCGCAGTCGTACTTCTTGGGGTTGGGGTTGTGGACCTTGGCGCACATGGCCTTGCGGTGGGCGTTGATGGTTTTCGCGTCGGTGATGCGGTGCAGGGGGGTGGAGGCGCCCGGGTGTCCGGTGATTTTGCGCTGGGCGTCGTAGATGTGGTTCGCGGACTGCTTCACCTGTGCGTCGCTACGGGAAAGGGTGAAGGTGGGGGCGAAGGAGGGGAAGACGCAGCCGGGGTTCTTGGTGCGCTTCGTGGGGCCCCAGAAGGTGTCGTCGCAGCGGTACTTGGCGGAGTTGTAGGTGAAGCCGCCGGGGGTGTAGCCGGGTTTGGTGAAGGTGAACCGGTACGAGGCCGGGCTCGTGAGCTGCTTCTTCTTGGCGACGCTTGCGGCGTAGCCGACGGTTCCGGTGCGGGCGGGGCCGAGGGTGGAGCCCTGGGGGAACTTGACGGCGGTCTTGACGCCCTTGCCGCCGCCGACGGAGACGGTGACGCTCACCCCGCTGGCGTTGACGAGCGTCGCTTTGCCGATGGTGAAGCTTTCGCCCCACTTGAGCTTGCTGGTCTGCAGGGTCATGGAGTGCTTGATGTCGAAGGTGGCCGAGCCGACCGGCTTGCCGTTCTGCAGCATGTCGACCCGGGCGCCGATGTCCATGCACATGCTGGTGCGGGTGATGGTGATGGTGTTCAGGCGGCAGCTCGCGGCCGCGGCGGTGGAGAGGTAGGAGGTCTTGACCGCGGAGGTCTGGGTGGCGGTGATGCTGTACTTCGCGGGTGCGGCCTGCGCGGTCGTGGCGCTGATGCCGGTCACAAGGAGCGTGGCGAGAGCTGTTGAGATGGCCGCTGTTCGTGGCGCGCTGGTCCGCATGAGCATGTCCCCTCGTTGGTGGAAGGACGGCACCGGGTCAGGGCGCCGTTCGTGCGGCAGACACACTAAAGGCCCCCAACTTTCCTGTATCTACGACTTATTGGCGGCCTATGCGTTTTGAGACATGCTGAGGCTGTGCCTCCGGATATGGCGGTAATGGACTGGTTCGGGCCCCAGTCCGAAAACTGCCGGCACCAGACTCGGCAGACACCCTCGCCCCCGTCCCGGCGCACGCTGTCACGGGCTGCCGCCAGAGCGGGTTCGTTCAGGCCGGCAGGAGCACGCCGCGGGTGGAGAGCCCGAGACCACACCCCGCGCAGAGACTCGTGACGGGCAGGCAGGTATCCGGCCTTCGACGGATCAGCGCGTTCCGACCCGATCGCGCCCTGGGCGGAGGGCGGGACTCCGATGCCTTCCCCTCGGGCAGCCCCCGCACCGACGGACTGCGGCCGGGCCGACTCGCCCAACCGGGCCAGGAAAAACGATCCGGAAAATACGGCCTAAACGGCGGCCTTGACGAAGCAGAGAGATCATTGAAGCGCCGCCGACACCATCGGGGGCCCACCCCCGGGGCGCGGCGGCGTAGCAGCCGGGGCCGGCCAGGGACCACATCGGACCGGGAGGAGACCGGCGCAGCGGCCGGGGCGGGGCGGTACGGCTCCGGTGCTACGGAAGCACCATGCGCGCGGCTGGGTCCCGTGTGCTGCCCCGCGCCCACCGGCTAGCGGGCCAGGGTCACGGTGACCGGGGTGTTGGGGCACTGGCTGAGCTGGTCGGCCAGGGCGTCGTGTTCCGCGGCGTCGATGGTCAGGCCCCAGCGGGTCTTGTCCGCCACCCAGTCGGTCACGTACGTGCACCGGTAGCCGGCAGCCGGGGGCAGCCACGTGGTGGGATCCTGGTCCGCCTTCGACCGGTTGGAGGCGGCCGACACTGCGATCAACGCCCGGTCGTCCCCGAGGTCGTTGGCGTAGGCCTCGCGCACGGATGCGGTCCAGGCGTAGGCGCCCGAGTCCCAGGCCTCGGCCAGCGGGACCAGGTGGTCGATGTCCAGGCCCCGGGGACCGGTGATGTAGCGGTCGTCGTAGGGCGAGTACCACTCCCCCTGCGTCAGCGTGCACCTCTCCCCCTGCACCGGGGCCACGACGGCCTCGGCCTTGAGAACCTCGGCGCGGGTGTTGCAGCCGTCGCGGTCGGCGTCGACCCAGTGCTTGAACTTGCTGCGCTCATAGCCGGTGCGGTCCTCCTGACGCACTGGCAGCTCAGCGAGGGCGTCGCGGACCGGCACGGTCATTGTCTGCCCGGGTGTACGGGAGTGCGGTGCGGCCGCGGCCGAGTGGGCGGCGGCGGGGACGAGGAGCACAGTGAAAGCGGCGGCGGCCGCGGCGGTCCGGGCGAAGCGCACAGGAAGGGTCCTCTCGAAGATCACGGCAGGGCTGTGATCTTCGTAGCGGCACCGGCCGGCGGCTCGCCCGGGAAAGTCAGCGGCTTCCCCCGATCGGAGCCGCGCCGCACCCAGGAAGCTGACCCCGGCCGTCAACGCCCACGTCTCCGCTTCTCCCACGGGTGATTGGCGCCCGTAACTCAAAACCAGCCCGGTGGAAGCGTCGTCTGGCCGTGCGTGGAGTCATTCAGTGAAGTGCACGTATCTGAGCCGGGGCTGATCGTCGTGGACGTCGCGGCTGGCGACGACGAGACGGCCCTCGCGTTCCAGGAGGCCGTGGCAGCGCGGTGGGCGACCGCGGTCGCGGATCGCACCACCCGCACGCCGGGGCGCCCCGGCGTGCGGCTGCGCTGCTACGTCGACCTGCGCCAGGTCGTTGGGGAAGTCAGTCTGGCCCCAGCGTTGCCACCGGGGCGCTGGCAACAACCCCCGCAGGCCTGAGCCCGCCGGGTGCGGCGCCGTCCGCGTGGAACCGGTGACGGGTGACATGCCGCGCGGTGGCAAGCGGGAACCGGCAACAGGAGGGCGGCGGGCCCTGTGCCGTGCGTCGCGGCCTCCAACCTGCGACACCCGCCCAGGGAATCACCGATCCCCCTCTCTGCGCGGCCATCATCGACCGACCCACCTTCAACGGCACCATCGTCGAGACCGGCACTGACGAGGACATCGTCCGAGGTGCCGTCGAGGGCGGGGCGAGGGTTCGTGAGCGATGAAGGCCTCCGGACCGACGGCAACAGCCTCCGCAGATACAGTGGTGATCCCAAGCGCATCCTGGACCGCGGGGTCCACGAAGGCTGGTGGCACGCCGGGCTGCAGCCGATCCAGCCGCAGGGGCCGGGCTTGGGGAAGGTCAAGGGTTACCGGGTGCCTGCCGACCTTCTACAGACCTTCTCCACAGCCATCGACCGCTACTCCAAGCAGAAGTGAGGAAACCGACCATGGCAACCTCAAAGCCGACAAAGGCGCAGGCGGCCGCCCTTGCCCTGCTCGCCAAGGGCGACGCTTACCGGAGCACCCGGGCTTTCGCCGACAGCAGCGTTCACGCAGACGGAGGTCGCATCTCCGCCGCCACCGCCTCTGTCCTCGTGCGAAACGGCTGGGCTGCCTGGGGGCCGGAAGCGAGCCTGAAGAAGCCCCTGCGGCTGACAGAGGCCGGCCTCGCCCACCTGCCCACCGGCCGCGTCACCGAGGAGTGAGAGCATCGTGTACCGAGCAGGCGACCGTCTCGCAGTACTGGACGGACCCGAAGCAGGACAGACCCTGGTGGTCGCAGCGGTTCGAAGGTTCGCCGCCGACCCCGGCTACTACCTCCAGGAAGGCAGCGGCCTCTACTGGCCCGACCAAGTAACCCTCGCAGAGGAACGTACGGGCGGGAACCCGTGCGGAACCTCCTGTGATCAACGCGACCACGACCTCATCAAGGACTGCGACCACTGCCGCGGCCAGTGCAACTGCGAGATCCTCCGCGAGATCGCTGGCGACCGCGCCGCCAAGAAGTGAGGACACGACTATGGCGACGAGCGGCCGGGCGAGTACGCCTCCCCCGCGACCACCACACTCACATCGTCGGATACGCACCTGGATACGTCGGCCCTATCACCGGGCGGGAACGCAACGCGGAGCCCTGTGAGTTCCTGGTCGACAACAGCCCCGTCACCTGCCCCGCCCGCAAACGCGTCACCGGAGAATTGGTCCGCCAACACGGAAGGAGGCTCCCGCTCTCCGGTTGCTGCTGGAGAGCGGGAGCACCTTAATTCGGTCCCTTTTCGCCTGCTGCCGTATGGCGGCGCTTGTGGGTCTGGCAGCTCAGGGGCGCAGACTCACTTCCATGGGGCGCGGCAGTTGATCAGCTTGGTCGTGCCGACCTTCCGGTCGCAGGCCCAGGGCTTGATGTTCTTCTTGTTGTTGAACGTCCAGGAGCCGAAGCTGTTGACCTTCACGGCGTACCGCGAGTGGTAGTGCCAGGCGCCGCCCGACCAGCTGTAGTACGACAGGGCGAACACCGCCTGGAGGCCGTTCCCGCTGATCCTGTCCCGCGCGCCGGTGTTGGAGAACGACCCCCCGTAGATGGCTTCCCCGCTGCTGGTCCAGCCGGTTACGCGGTAGCGGTAGGTACCGGTGATCTGGGTGTTCCCGCTCAGGCTCTTGGTGTTGATGTAGTACGTGCTTGTAGCGGCCTGGGCGGGCGCCGCCGCGGCGATGCCGCCGGCCAGCGCCGCAGCGGTCGCGAGCGCAGCCACGTATCTGCGAGTGTTCATCTATTCCCCCTCCTACGAGCCCTGTTGGGCTGTGTACGGACCGAGACGTCACCGGGGTCACGAGCGGATGGTCATGGTTCCAGCCATTTCCGACAGTGGGACATATGAGCTGACAGGTGCCGTGTCGTCACCTGGTTGCGCAGGTGCGTGGCATCCCCGCTGCTCGTGGGATGAGGAGTCCTTGTCTGAAAGTCCGACCTGCCCGACGAACGGTGGGCGCTGACGGCGCCGGTGACTGCGGTCTTCGACCGGTTAACGGAGTGTGTAAACAGGTGAACGGCCTTCCCCGCCCTGCCGGTCCGACAGGCCGAGCAGGAACTGCAGCACACAGATGGTGGCCAACTGGGCGGGCGACAGATTCGGACGCCCGTCACGCGGATACCAGTCGGCGAAGTCCTCGTCGGGCCGTAGCCCGTCCAGGCGGTCTCTCACCCACATCGCCGCCCTACCACTCGGGTTACTCGCTCGCACGCCAGAGGCGGGGCGTGCACACCGGAACGGGAATCAAAACGGGCACCTCGACGACTGAATTGGCCTTCGGAACATCCCGAGCATGACTGTTGATCATGCTGTCGCATCGGGAAACACTTCCGGACAGCTGGGCACGCCGGGGATGCACGATTGCTCCGGCCGCCCTCATCACAGCCCTCGCCAGAAGCCCGCCGTCGAACAGCCGGTCGTCCGGCTGCGCCGAGAGCACCGAATCGGATCGGTACGGTTGGCCACCCGCGATCCCACTCTCAACGACTCCGACAACGTGGCGGACAACTGGCTTCAGAACACCGCTTCACTTGGCCGCACCTCGTCCTGTTCCCGCGCAGGCGGTTACAGGCAAGCTTTAGCCATGAAGGCGTGCCCCAAGCCGGGGGAACGCAGAGCTGCGTCAGTTTGCTGCTGGCTTGGCAGCCACGGCAGGCGGTCTCTGCGGCTACTCGCTGCTGTCCTGGTAGCGGTAGTTGTAGTAGTCCTTGCCAGCTACCAGGACCGAGGTGACGTACTTCGGCAAGCCGTCGGAGTCGCGTTCGACTTCCTGTGAGGTCTGCCGAGTGAAACCTAGGGAAACCCCTGGGATCACAGGGTATTCAGGCTGCGACGTATCGACTGTCCAACCGCGCTCAATGGCGTTCCGGAAAAGTGTCACAGCGGGCGTGGTGAACACTTCATCACCTTCGAGCAGGACGCGTGTGCTGGATGTGCGGCCCTCGCCGGGCCACCACAGCTCAATCGCGGTGACATGGGGGCCGTCCTCAGCCAATGCCTGCACACTGACGTGGTCAAGGGTCCATGACGCCTTCGCGGAGTTCCGGCTCGGGCGCCGCAGTACCCGAGGCTCGCCCCAGTCGGGGACTGCGGCGAGCGCCTCATCGAGTGTCATGCCCAGCTGGATCGGCGCGACTCCGTGCGGTGGGTCGAGTACCAGATCCATTGCTAACTTCACTCCCTGCCGTCGTCACTTCAAGAGCTCGTAGTTTATCGTCCAGCCCTTCTTGTCCAGCATGGCCTGGAACTTCCTGTTGCTTTTCAGGCTGTCTACCATGTCCTTGATGTGAGTATCATACTTATTGCCGTATAGCTCACGTATCTCGTCGATGTCCATTTTCATGGCCATGTCCCAGCGCCCGGCGTCGATCAACTTCCGTTGTTTTGCGCGCCACTGTTCGCTTTCCTTGCTGGAGCCCGTGCTTGTCAGGTCCCGGTGGTCTTCGGCGTCCATACGGATCGCAGGGCCCATGCCTGCGCCGCCGCCGTTCTTGCTTGTCCGGAATCCGGGCATGTCAAGGTGGGCGTAGGACGCCTTGGCGGGTATGTGATTGATCTCCTGGTCGGCGGGGTTGATGCGTTTCTTGTTTTTGTCCAGGAGGTTTGCCGGTTTCAGGCCGCTGTACCAGCCGCCTTTCTCCGTGCAGCCCTTGGCGATCAGGCCTTCGGGGTCCATCCGGATGTGCGGGTTGGTGACGTATGCGACTGGGTTGGGCGCCGGCCCGAGGCCGAGCGGGTCGGGGCTGGCGTAGCGGGCGGTGTCCGGGTCGTAGTGGCGCTGGTAGTTGTAGTAGAAGCCGGTCTCTGCGTCGTCGTACTGGCCGGGGAAGCGCAGCGGTGTGAATGCTGCCGCATTCCGGTTCCAGCTTGTGGCGCCCCAGAGTGTGGATTGGCTGCGCCAGGCGATCGCGCCGTGTTCGTCGATGAGTTCGCTGGGCGCGCCGACGAGGTCGGTGACGATGGCGAAGAAGCGTGCATCGACTTCGTCCTGCGGCTGGTGCCCGGGGCCGGTGCGGCGTTCGAGTTGGGTCAGCGGGCGGTAGTCGTCGTAGTCCCAGGTGGTGGTGATGTGGTGTGCTGTGTCTGTCTGCTCGGCCAGTCGGGTTCCGTCCCAGGTGAAGTAGATGGATTGGGCGATGGTGTGCCCGTCGGCGGACATCCGGTGTTTGGCTGTGCGCCGCCCCAGTGGGTCGTAGGTGTATGTCCATCGAGTGCCGTCGGGAGTGGTGCAGGCGACAAGGCGGTTTTCCTCGTCCCAGGTGTATCGCCAGGTGTCCGGCGTCTTCGACAGTCGCATCTTTTGACGCAGGGTGGTGCGCCCTGCGCTGTCGTACTCGTAGCGGACTCGTCCAGCGGTCAGGACGCGCGTGCCTTCGTAGGTTCGTTGTCCCCGGCCTTCGGTGCGCATGGCCTGATCGGGCCACTGGGCACTGATCTCGTTGCCGGCGCTGTCGTATGCGTACGATTCCGACCAGTTCTCGGCTGTGACGCGCAGCGGACGGCCGACTGGGTCGAGGTTGAAGGTGCGCCTCGTTCCGTTGAGTGCGTCGAAGATCTTTTCGAGGCAGCCGTCGGCCCGGTAGTCGTATGTGCGGGCGCGCAGGGTCCGGTTTCCGGCGGTCAGTGACTGTGAGGTGAGTCGGCCTACTTCGTTCCACTCGGAGGTGAGGGTGACTGGTGCTTCGGTGGGTCCGAAGCTGCGGGTGACTTCCTTGCCCCACGCGTCGTGCGTGAAGACAAGGGCGTGGTCTTCGCTGAGCAATTCGGTGCGGTTGCCCACCGCGTCATAGGCAAACCGTGTTACAGCGCCGGTGGGTGTGGTGCGTGAGGTGCGGCGTCCCGCAGCGTCGTAGGTGAAGTGGGTGGTGCGCTCGTCGACGGTTTCAGCGATGACCCTGCCGACGATGTCCCGTTGCAGGGTCAGCGTGGAGGTGGGGGATATCAGAGAGCTGATGCGGCCGACTGTGTCGTACCTGTAGCGGGTTTGCCGGCCCGCTACATCCTTCGTGATGACGCGGCCCATGGCGTCGTACTCGCTTGTGATGCGGGCGCCGAGCGGCGTGGTACGTGCGATGGGTTGGCCGATGGGGTCGTATTCGTATGTAACCGTGCGTTGGTCGAAGTCGGATTCGCAGGTCAGGTTGCCGGCCGCGTCGTAGGTGTAACTCCACTTCAGTCCTTGTGGGTTCTGGACTTCGGTGAGGCGTAGTTCGGTGTCGTACGTGAATGAGTACCGGGCGCCGTCTGCCCCGGTTCGGGCGGCTAGCAGGTCGAAGTGGGTGTACTCGAAGCGGGTGATGGCCCCGGTGGGGCCGGTGTGTGATGTGCAGTTGCCCTCGGCATCCCAGGTCCAGCGTTCCTCGGTACCGTCCGGCGCCACACGGCGGATGAGCCAGCCCTGGGGCAGCCACTCCAGGAGTGTGGTCGCACCTCCGGGGGCGGTGGCGCGGACGGGTCTTCCGAAGGCGTCGCGCTCAACGGAGGCCGTGTGGCCGAGGGCGTCGGTGCGGGAGAGGACGAGGCCTGCTGCGTTGTTGGTGAGGTGTTCGGTCATGCCCACCGGGTCGGTCAGGGTGAGCAGTGCGCCGCGTGCGTCATAGGAGAAGTGCGTTTCGGTGCCGTCCGGCGCTGTGATCCGGGTGCGGTTGCCCCGCTCGTCGTAGTGCTGATGCCAGGTTGTGCCGTCGGTTTCTGTGATCTCTTCCGGCAGATTGAGGTGGTTGTAGCGGGTTGTCGACTGGGTGCCGTCCGGGAACTGGATCGCTGTCAGGTTGCCGCTCTCGTCCCAGGTAAAGCGGGCGGTGTGGCCGAGTTGGTCGGTGCGTTGCAGCAGGTTGTCCCGGTGGTCCCACTGGAAGTGGACGGCGTGGCCGAGGGGGTCGGTCTCGGAGACGGTTTGTCCCAGCGCGTTGAGCTGGATGACAGTGACCGCTCCTGTGGAGTCAGTGAACCAGGTGACGTGTTCGGTGGTGTCGTAGGCGAAGCGTGAGGAGAGCGCTCCGTCAGGGCCGATCGTTTCTACGACTCGGCCGTTTGCGTCGTAGATGTATGTGTAGGTGTGGTTGTTGCGGTCGGTCCACGATGTCACCCGGTGCTCGTCGTCGTAGGTGAAGCGCAGGGGAATGGTGTCGGAGAAGGACGTGACCTCGCTGAGGTCGCCGCCCTCGCCGTAGCCGAATGAGGCGACTCTGACCGGGCCGTTCGTAGTGCGAAGTTCCAGTGCTGCAACGCGGCCTGACACCCGGTCGCGGGCGACGCGCACGTCGTAGCCCCCGTGGTGGATGACGGCGCTGGGCATGCCGTCGTCATCGCGGATGATTTGTATGGTGTTGCCGTTGCGGTCTTCGATCTCGCTGAGCCAGTACAGGCCGCTGGATCTGTAGAAGTTGCCGACGAATCGCCGTATATGGCCGGAGTACGGGTCGGTGGTGGCGTAAGTGACCTCGCCAAGCGTGTCCTGTCCGGCATATGTGAGGGGAACGCGTTCGCCCTCGACGGGTTCCACCGGATCATCCGAGACAGTCGGCACGCGCGGGTATACGAGGACCGAACCGTCTTCGCGTGCCCAGACCGCACCATTGCCTGTCAGTTCCAGGCGCTCGTCGAGCGTCGATGCCCAGCTGGGCCCGAAGCAGTGGCCGTAGCGGTAGCCGGAGATGTGAGTGCGGCGCAAGATTAACGGCAGTACTCCCGGCAGGCCGAGATCGGTCTGGGACAGCACCATCTCGCCGCTGGCGACATCGACGGGGTCTGTCTTGCACCTGCGGCGGGTCAGGGCGACTGCATTGCCACGCGCGTTGGCGAGGGCGCTCTTCAGTGATGCGGGCAGGCCTTTTCGCAGACCGTCTAGGCGCGTGTGTCCGCCGCCATGAGCAAGGTCGATGGCGTTGACCCGGTCACGGACGCCGAGGTCGATACCTTTGTGCAGGCGGGAAACCGCCCGCACCCGCTCCGGGATGGTCACCGTGATGTGTGTGGAGATCCTCTTCAGAGCTTTCTCAGAGCCCTTGATCGCGGCGTGCAGGACACTGTCGAAAACCTTCGTGAACGGGTCGCGGCCTTTGCTTCGGCCAAACGCTCCTCTCACCCGCGTCAGGGGTGAGGATGCGGCGGTGTGCAGGTCGCTGCCGTGCCCCGAGACTTTGCCCGCGCCGTCCTCGAACTCGACGTGGTCGATCTTGAGGGCCTTGCCGGCAACAGAATCAGTGGAGCCGCCGGCCGAGGCAAGCTGCATTCCTCCGTGCTTGCCGCCACCGTGCCCGCCGCCACCGCCACCTCCCGCGGGAGGCATGGAGAAGGCGCCTTCGGCCAGGTCGAGGACCATGTCCTCGACCATCGCCTCCAGCTTTGCGTTGACGGGCTCGGTGATCTTGGCGATGACCTCATCGACGATCCGGTCCACGGCCTCGTCAATGATGCGCTTAACAGCCTGCCGCATCGCGGTGACCTCGGCCGCTCCGATCAGTGCAGACAGCCCACCCGTGACCACGGCGAGGCCTGCTGAAACACCCACCGACCCCGCCATGACGGCGAGTTCGGCTTCGGCCTTGACTTTCATGCCGTAGATGACGTCCGCCAGGACGTCGCAGGCATCAGCGAACAACCGCGCAAGTTCAGGAAGTTTCTCCAGATGACGGGACTTGACCAGGCCCCAGTGCTTCTCCATCGCGTCGACGGCCCATCCTTGGGAAGAGGAGAGGATCCGTGAGAAGGCCTTGTGGGCATCGGCGCCATGGCCCTCGAACTTGTCCGCGAACTCCCGCATAGCGTCGGCCATGTCACGGTAGTCGTCCTCATCGACGTTCGGGAACTTGATCCCGATGAAGTCCAGGACGTCGTCCAGCCAACCCGGGATCGTGTAGCCCATCCCTGTTCCTCCCGTTGCCTTGCACGTGATCACGCAAGTGCCTTCACGCGTCGCGGTTGAGAACCTTAGTTCGCGGCGGTGACACCGTCCAAGCCGTAAGCCGTGCATCGCTGCACGTCAACGCCCTGTCGCTGTCCGAAAAGCGTCGCCGGCTCATCGGGTCGCACTCCGCTGGGCGCCACTGCGCGCACGTCCGGGAAGCCAGACGTTCCACCGAGGCCGAAGCAACCCGGTTCGCGCGGCCAACGAGCGCATCGTCAAACCGTCCCCCGGACCTGATGACCACAGGGGTTCCGGTCACCGATGTGGCCTCCCGGACCAATATGGGTTCTGGCGATTCCGTAGAGACACGTCAGGCCCTGGCAGGGGCTCATGGCACTCCCATGCAGGTGAACGGTCCCGGACACTGTGGGACCGGGAACATGGAGAGGTGCCCGGAGCGGCTGATCGGGGACCAGCAAGCACGCCTCAAGGTCGGATCTCTTAGGACTTGTCCGGCCGATCATGTGACTACTGCGCAGTTGTGCCGTTGATGGGGCATGGGGCGGGAGATTTGACGGTTGCTGAGTGGGAATGCCTGCGGCCGTTCCTGCCGGTCAGCAACAGGCGCTGTGGCAGGTGGCGGGACCACCGGCAGGTGATCGACGGGATTCTGCACCGGGTTCGGACCGGTGTTCAGTGGCGTGACCTGCCCGAATTCGGGCCGTGGAAGACGGTCTATGAACGTCACCGGCTGTGGTCGGCCGACGGGACGTGGGAGCGGCTGCTCCAGCAGGTCCAGGCCGCGGCCGACGCGGCGGGTGAGATCGGCTGGGGCATCGCGGTGGATTCCACCATCGTGCGTGCTCATCAGCACGCGGCCGGCGCTCGGACCGAGCTGCCGCTGGCGCCAAAGGGGGCCGAAGGTGTGAAACACCAGGGCGAAACGCCGTGGCAGAGCCTGGTGGCCCGCCTGGTGGAGGTGGTGCTGGAGGTGAGGGCCTGGGCCGCTCGCGGGGTGGGTTCACCAGCAAGCTCCACCTGAGCGCGGACGGTCGCTGCCGCTCGTTGTCACTGGTGGTCTCCGGCGGGCAGAGGCGGACTGCACCCAGTTCAAGCTCGTGCTGGACAAGATCCGCATCCCCAGGACCGGTCCGGGCAGCCGCGCAAGAAGCCCGACAGCCTGGCGGCCGACAAGGCTTACAGCAGCGGGCCCTGCCGCAAAGTACCTGCGACGGCGGGGTATCCGCCACACGTTCCCCGAGAAGACCGAACAGCCAGGCCGCCCGTCTACAGAAGGGCTCGCGTGGCGGACGGCCACCCGGCTTCGACGAAGACCGCTACAAGAGGCGCAACACGGTCGAGCGGGCGATCAACCGTCTGAAGCAGTCCCGGGCAGTCGCCGCCCGCTACGACAAACGCGGGTACGTCTTCCTCGGCACCGTCACAGCAGCAGCCCTGGTCATCTGGCTGCGAACTTGATCGCCCGGACAAGTCCTGGCAGGGCAACCGAATTGGACGCCATCGATGTTGGCAGAGCGGAAATGTTTTCGGCAAACCACCCGTCAGACATGCGAGTTGATCGGCATCATGGTCATGTGACGCAATTCGCCGAGATACAACTGGCCGACGATACCTGCGTGCGCCTGGAACTGGCGCCCATGGGGGCTGCTCACAACCGTACGGGCGGAGGTCTGCCCGGAGGCGTTGATGGGGTCACCCCGGTCGGGCGGAGCGGCCGGGCCGCCGCCCTTGCCACCGACACGCTGCGTGACGTGCTTCGCCCCCTCGGCCCGCTGCTCCAGGAGGTACACGACGCGGTGGGCACTGCGCGCAACCGGCCGCAAGAGATCACGGTGCAGTTCGGCGTGCAAGTCGGGCAGGATCTCAAACTGGGGATCGTCGGGGCAGGTGCCCAGGCGAACCTCAGCGTTTCGGCAACCTGGCGAATGCCGAACAGTACGGACTGACCGTGGGATGGTTCCGCACCATGGGCGCCGACTCGCGTCCTCCCGCCATTTCGATTCTGAGCCAGTTGGACGGCGAGCCCGTCGGCGCAGGCGTGCTGTTGCCCGGTCAGCATGTACTGACCTGCGCTCACGTGGTCAACTGCGCTGTCGGCAGCGACATGTTGGCTGTGAAGTACCCCGGACATATCTCGTTGCGGATCCGGGTGTACGGGCCGGCCAGCACCCACATGTGTCAGGCCGAGCTGACGGCGTGGATAGCTCCACGCCTGGGGGATGGCGGGCTCGGGGCCTATGAGTGGAACGGCGACCTCGCCGTGCTCCGCCTCGACTCCGCATTGCCCCCCGGCATCCAGCCGCCGCGCTGGCGTCCCATGGCGGAAAAGCAGCTCGTGCGCGCCTGGCACGGCGGCGCGGAACGCAGTTCCTTCGCCGATGTCGAAGTGACCGAATGCAACGGTCGCTTCGGCTACGTGGACGCTCTGCGCGACAAACTCGCCGTCGACCGCGGCTACAGCGGCGGCCCTCTGTGGTCGGGCCGCGACCGGGCTGTCGTCGGGCTCGTGACGGCGAAGCTCAACACCGACGGTTCGCTGAGGCGTGCCTGGGGCATTCCCTGGCAGCGGATCCGCGACGAACTGACCGGTGCGGGTCTGGCAGATCTCACCACGCAGCCCGACGACGACATGCGCGGGGATCCCTTCTACGCCGAACTCGTCGCCCTCCTGGACCGGGGGCTGTCCCATCCCGAGGACTGGGCCCGCTGTGGGAGAGCCGTGGCCCGGGAGTGCGGACTGGAGCACAGCGGAGACGGTGAACCGTCCGCCGAGGAGTTCGCCCGCCTGGTACTCACGCACGAACGTGCTCTGCCGGCGCTGGTCGGAGCGTTGCGCCATACCGCCCCGCATCTGGCGGACGAACTCCTGCTTGCTGGCCGCGGCACCCGGTTTCCGCGGCTACTCAGCCCCGGGGAGTTCGACCTGCTGGTGCGGCGCCTGGAGGCGCTGGACGCGGCCTCCCTTGCCCGTCTACCCGCAGCCCTGCGGGCGGCGCTACCGCTGGCTGTCGTGCCTGAGCCGCTGGTCTCCCGTGCCTCCCGGGGGCACGGCATCGGGGATCTCGTTGGATACCTCGAGGGCCTCCCCGGCCCCCACGTGTCTTCCTTTGCCCACCCGGGAGAGGCGGCCCCGGTCCCCGGTCTGGTGCGCGTCGTTGAGTTCTTGGCCGCTGGTTGCCCTCCGGAGCAACGGGGCGCGCTGCGCCACTGGGGCACACAAGTCGTCGCGCGGCTGGCCATCCACCAGTCCGCTTTGGAGGACCGCCGCAGGGACGCGGAGGAATGGGCTGCTCGGCAGGAGCGGGCCGCGGCCCCCCGGTTGCTGGTGGAGCTCTCCTCGTCCGGCACCGTCAACGGCGCGGCCTGTTATCGGCTGCGGCTGTGGTGCGACGACGCAGACGGGCCGCGCCGGATATCCGAGGAGGATGACCGGCCGCGCACCGCGCAGGAGGCGACCCGCGAGATTTTCGATGCTCTCGCCCCGTTTCACCCGCGGGAACCGGACGGCCCCCTGCCCGTCGTCGCACTCATCGTCGACCGCGACGGGTTGGAACTCCCGGCCGATGAATGGCGGGACTCGGGTCTCGGAAGGGTGCTGACGCGCGTCTTAGGCGCCGAGTATCCCCTGGTGGTCGACTGCCCCGAACTGCGAGAACTCGGCGGCAGGCGCTCCGAGGCCGAGTGGCGGCAGCGTTGGAAGCGCTTGGACGAGGGCGGCGTGCTGGAGGTGACGCATCCGGGCACCGACCAGAATGAGGTGTACGGCGTACTCATGGAGCAGCGGCACATCGCGCAGGTCATGGTCGACGTTCCCTCGGCGGCACGGAGCGCGATCGTCCAGACGTGCCTCGTGGTGGGCGTGCCCGTGATCCTTTGGGACCGCAGCGACACCTGCCGCTCCCCCGTCGTCCGTCACGTCGCGGGCGTCCCGGTGCGCAGCCTCCCGGAAGCCGTGCGGATGTATCGCGCCAAGACGCTGCAAAGGCCAGAGGATTTCACCGGGCGCCCCGTGCTCACCTGGGCCGACGCCGACCGCCCGGATCCGCGGCCGCAACTGGAACTGGCCGATCCAACGGAGTCCTTGTGATCCGCACACACGTGCACAGCCCGGCCGAGACGGAGGTTCTTCGATGAGCACGCAGGCGGACTGGCGGTTGTTCCACGGGGACGGGCGGCAGCGGGAGACGCCCCTTCCGCCAGCGCCGCCATGGCGCCGCTTCGGCGCGCCCGGCTCTGCAGGGGGCCCGCGGCACCTTCCATACCTCATCTCGCCTGAGCACAGCGACGTGGTCAGTGCTGCTCTGCACCTGCGTCGTCCATTGCTCGTCACAGGCCACCCGGGCACGGGGAAATCCTCGTTGGCGCGGGCGATCGCACACGAGCTCTCACTGGGCGGCGTCCTGCACTGGCCGGTCAACAGCCGCTCCACTGTCCAGGACGCGCTCTATCGCTATGACGCCATCGGTAGGCTGCGTGAGACCTCACTGTGCCGCGACCGGGGCGAGGAGGAACCTTCCATTGGCACCTTTGTGCGGCTCGGGCCGCTCGGCACCTCGCTGGTGCCGCGCCGGCGGCCCCGGGTGCTGCTCGTCGATGAGCTGGACAAAAGCGATATCGACCTGCCTAACGATCTACTGACGGTCTTCGAGGAGGGTGAGTTCGAGATCCCGGAGCTTGCGCGTCTGCCCGAGGCACAGGCGCAGGTCGAGGTGCTCACGGCGCAACCCGGCGAGCAGGCGCTCCTCGTACGAGGACGGCTGCGCTGCGAGGAGTTCCCCGTCGTCGTTATCACAAGCAACGGCGAGCGGGACTTTCCGCCGGCCTTTCTGCGCCGCTGCGTCCGCTTGGAACTGCCGGCGCCGGACGAGGAACGGCTGCGGGCGATCGTCGCCGCCCACCTCGGGGAGGGGACGGTCTCCGAGGCCGACGATCTGCTGGATGCCTTCCTGCGGCTGCGCGCGACCAAGGAGCTGGCGACGGACCAGTTGCTGAACGCGGTTTACCTGCGGGCGGGCGGTGTGGATCTGTCGGCCGAGGGGCTGCTGAACGCGGTATTGCACCGGCTGGGTGGGGCGGTGTGAGGTTGTGACGGGGATGGCAGACGACCGTGGCAAGCCCGGCCCTCCTGGCGAGCGCCCTCGACTTGGGCACCTGGGTGAAGCTCTGTCGGTCCTCGCAGACAGCGGCGTCGTCCTGTCCCCAGAGGAGCTCTTGGACACGTTGTGGCTAGCGGGTCGGTTGCCTGCGGGGGCTGCAGACGCGCCGTTGCTGCGTGCGGCGCGGTCCCGGCCCGTCGTCGACGGGCCGGGACCGGCCGCAGGAGACGATTCACTGACGGACACGGCGGAGCAGCCAGGGGAACAACCGTCCACACCGCCCGCCCAATCCCTGGGGGACCGGGATATCGGTGGGACGAGCGGCCTATACGCCGCGTCCGGGCCGCCCGGGTCGCGGCGTGACCCCGGCGCGGACGGGGTTACGCCGCTGCGCGCCCCCGAAGCCAAGGCCGTGCGCGCCGAGCTGCCGATCGGCCGGGCGCTGCGTCCGCTGAGGCAGTACAGGCCTAGCATGGTCAAGCGGGAGTTCGATGAGGGGGCTACGGCTGCGGCTTTCGCTGACTCGGGCCTGGTGGACGTCGTCACCCGGCCGGCGCGGGAGCGCTGGCTTGACCTCGCGTTCGTCGTGGATGACGGGATGTCGATGCTGCTGTGGCGGCGGCTCGCCGTCGAGCTGCGCGCCCTGCTTGAGCGCACGGGAGCCTTCCGGATGATACGGGTCCTCGGCCTGCACACCCGGGGCGCGGACAGTCCGGTGTTGCGCTCCAGGCCGTACGACCCTGGCGCGCATCTTCTCCCGTCGGCCACCCTGTCAGATCCCACCGGGCAGACGCTCGTGCTGGTGGTGAGCGACGGGATGGGATCCGCTTGGCGCGATGGACGCATGGCCGCCGTCCTGGAGCACTGGTCGGGCTGCGGGCCGACGGCCGTGGTGCACGCCCTGCCACCGCGGCTGTGGAACAGCTCGGGGATCCGCGCCCAGCGCCGGAGGGTGAGGACTTGGAGTCGCGGCTCGGCCAACACGGCCTGGACAGTGACAGATCCGGTGCTGCCGGCACAGCTGGCGCCCTTCGACGGCGTACCGGTGCCAGTGCTCGAACCGGATACGGCATCGCTGGCTGTATGGGCGCGGCTGGTCGCCGCGCCGCACGGCTCGGCGGTCCTGCCGCTGCTGGCCCGGCCCCGCCCCCGGCGGGGTTCCTCGGCCGAAGCATCCGCCGGCGGTCTGCGTGCGGTACAGCGTTTCCGCGACGCCGCGTCTCCCGAGGCATACCGGCTGGCGGTGCATCTGGCGGCCGTCGCGCCGGTATCAGTTCCGGTGATGTGGCTGGTTCAGGAGGCGGTGCCGTGGCAGGCGGACACGGGGCATCTCGCTGAGGTGTTCCTCGGCGGGCTTCTGCGGCCAGCGCACGAGGAGGGCCAGGAGGCCGTGCTGCCCCAGCATCGTGCCTTTGCGTTCACTGAGACGGCGCAGGACGTGCTGCTCGGCGCGGTTCCGGCGGCTGAGCTGCTGCGCACGAGCCGAGCCGTCGGACGCAGACTGGAGCGACTCGCGGGCCGCTCACCCGACTTCCCCGCTTGGCTCGCCCAGCGGGACGGCCCCGATCGTCTCCCTCCAGGCGCACGGCCCTTCACCGCGGTCGAACAGCGGCTCGCGAGCCGGCTCGGGGTGCCGTGGCGTGGGGCGGTGCCTCCCGCTGCGAACCCCCAGGCACCGTTGGAGGCCACGTTCAGGTCCCCGGCGACGGAGCAGAAGCCGGCCGCCGCGACCACTTGTCCAAGCTGCGGAGAGCTGGTCGATCCGGGCGACAGGATCTGCGGAGTGTGTGGGACGGACTTGGATCACTTGAGCCAGGGGGCGACGAAGCCGTGGCCCCAGGTTGCCCGAGACAGGAAGGACCCCCGGGGAGGGGGGGGCCGCACGGCCGCCCCGGCGCCCGGCTGGGAGCGACTCGTGGACCAGTCGTCCACCCTTGGCCCCTATACGCTGCACGCGGTCAACCGGACGGGCGCGCGAGCGCTGGCCTACCTGGGCCGTGACCGAAATGGCGCCGAAGTCATCGTACGAGCACTCTATCCGGGAGCCGGTGGGGAGGACATCCGACTGCTTGACGTGGCCGTGGAAGCATTAAGCCGGATGTCCGGGCGTTACGCTCCCGTGCTTCTAGGACATGACACCCAGGACGTGCAGCCTTGGATGGCCGAGTCGGTCATCCGCTCCTCCGACGGATCGCCGGCCCGGAAGCTAACCGACATACTCACAGAATCCTCGTCGTTGACCTCGCGTGAAGCGATCAACCTGGGATGGCAGCTCTCGGACGCAGTGATGCTGTGCCACTCGCTCGGCATAGCACTTGGAGACTTCCACACCGGCACGGTGCTGGTCGCCTCGGGTCGCGTCACCCTCACCGCCTGGACCTCGGCGGTCATCGAGTCGTGGATGCCGACTCAGAGGGCGGCTCCCTGGATGGATTACACCGAACGTGCCCTCGGCAACATCAGAGAACTCGGCTGGATACTGGCGGGATTGGGCGGTGAACTGCAGCCATCACGCCAGGGAAGTCCGCCGTCGAACCGGCGGAGGCCCCAGTACGAGCCGCTCCGGGCCGTCATCCAGCGCTGTTTAGAGGCCGACACCGTGGAAACAACGCCGTCGGCCCAGGAGGTCGCCGATGTGTTCGCCCGGTTCCTGACGCCCTCCGCGTCGTCACTGTCGCCTGCAGCGCGGCCGAGAACGGTGCAGCCGGGTGCAGGCAGTCGGGCCAGCACGGAGCCGCGGGCAAGCCGCACGGAACTGGAGACCGGAGCCGCGAGTAACTCCTCAAGCGTTTCACCGGTACGCAGGCCAGTATTCAGACTCTTGTCCCGCTTCAGGTTCGGCGGAAGCGCGCAGGAAGCTGAGCGGCAGCGAAAGCTGGAGTTGATCCGCACGCCGGTGCTGTCCTGCTACCGGATCACTGTGATCAGCCTCAAGAGCGGTGTCGGCAAGACGATGACCACCACCGCTCTCGGCGCCACGTTCGCTTCCGAGCGCCAGGACAGGATCCTGGCCATCCACACCGGCTCGGCAGCCAGCCCCCTCAGTCGCCGTGCCCGCCGCGAGACCGGTGCGACCCTGCGCGACTTGGTGCAAGCGATTCCGCGCCCAGACGGCTACACCGACATCCGCCGGTTCACCTCCCAAACCTCCTCCGGCCTGGAGACTCTCGCCAACGACGTGGACCCGAACGGGTCTCTGGCTTTCAACGACCAGGACTACCGCCGCGCCCTCGATATGCTCAGCCGCCCGTACCCGATCATCCTCACCGACGCGGACATCGGTCTGCTCCACAGCGCGATGCAGGGCGTGCTCGACCTCGCACACCAACTGATCGTCGTATCAACGCCATCGGTAGACGGCGCGAGCAGCGCCAGCACCACTCTGGACTGGCTGTCGGCACACGGCTACGGAGACCTGGTGCAGCGCGGCATCACCGTCGTCTCCGAAGTCCGCGAGACCGGAAAGATGATCAAGACCGAGGACATCGTGGCGCACTTCGAGACGCGGTGCCGCGGCGTGATCGTCGTACCGTTCGACCCCCACCTCGAAAGCGGCGACGAGGTGGACTTGGACTTGCTGCGGCCGAAGACCCGCGAGGCCTACTTCGACCTCGCAGCCCTGGTCGCCGAGGACCTCGTCCGGGCCCAGCGAACCGAGGGGGACGCCGGGCGGTGAGCTCACACCGGATCCAGGGCCGGGCACGCTCCGCATGCGCAAATCGGGGAAAACCTCGTGCCGCAACCAATGGCCGAGCAGCACCGCGACCTGGTCCGCGCCCACGCGCCGTCACCTCAGTGACGATCTGACTGACCCGCAGATGGCTTCTCTGCTCGATACCCCTTCGTCAGCAACACGATCACCGTGTCCTGTGATGTGCGGCGCTCACATGGCGAGGTTGGCCCACAGAGTCTGCGCAGGGATGGACAGCACCAGGAAGCCCGCGCCTTCCAGGGCAGCGGCCGGGTCGGTCGTCGCGGTGACCGTGGCCGGCAGTCGACGCCCGGGAAGTAATCGACATTGCGATGCTGCGTATTGATCACGTCGGCGACCTCGTCCCGGCGGGCGTGCAGCACCACACTGGTGCTCGCGTCGCCGAGGATGCTGGCGACGGCGGTACCCCAGGACCCGGCCGAGAACACTGCAACACGACTGGAGCGATGTTGGGTCACTGCGGGGTTCTCTCGCCAGAGCGCCGACCGGGCGGGCCCGGTCATCGGGCCCGGCCGGGGGGCGCGGGCCGTCGCAGGGTCAGCAGGACCGCGCGGCGGGCGGGGAGGATGGGCAACATACGGTGTGTCGGAGGTCGGGCGCCGCGTACGGGAGCTGCTGCAGCGGATCCGCCCGGTTCTTGGGACGATGCGCGATGCCGGGTTCCCGCCCGCCTCTGACAGGTTGCTGCCACACTGTCATCAGGCCCCGCTGTCCCCCGTCAGCGGGGCCGCTTCCGTCGAAGAACACGGTGCCCGTTCTGCAGGGCTCGTCCGCAGGCGAAGGTCTTTGGCAACCGGGCCGATGGAGCATCCGGCACGGTAGTCGGCGTCTGTGCTGCGGGTTGAGGGCCGAAGCGGCGCCGACGGCCAAGATCCGGGCGCTGCGCACGGCGTCGGTGCGCACCGCAGCGACGAGGCGGGCGTTGATCAGGCGGAGCCGGGCCGCGTAGACGATCACCGATCAGGGCGTCCATCTCCGGATCGGCGGTCGCCAGGTGCACGCCTCACCCCAGTCCGAGTCGGCTCAGGGCGGTGGTCCAGTCCGTGACGATGGCCTGCTGCGCTGCCTTGAGGGTGGTCTTCCCGGAGCAGACCGCGGAGTGCAGCTTCGACTCCACCGGGTCCTTCAGGTTGTTCACGCCCGATCCGGCCTTATG
The DNA here is from genome assembly GCF_013423905.1 of Streptomyces sp. NEAU-sy36. Taxonomy (NCBI): domain Bacteria; kingdom Bacillati; phylum Actinomycetota; class Actinomycetes; order Kitasatosporales; family Streptomycetaceae; genus Streptomyces; species Streptomyces sp. NEAU-sy36. Next base: position 4,132,900 of record NZ_CP058977.1, on the reverse strand, counting down.
GCCGGGGTCGGGTGGCTCAACCCACAGGTTACGGGCGTCGTTCGGGTCACCACCGAGTTCAAGGGAGATCAGGTGATCGTACTCGGCGTCGCCGAGGCGGCCGGTGTACTTGTAGGAGGCGGCGTTCGCGCGCTTCTCCGGTCCGGTCACGCTCTCCGGGGGTCTGATCCCCCTGGTGTAGCCGCCGCTGCGGCAGATCGTCGACGCCAGGTTCGCCTGCGTCACCGTCGGCGAAGTAGCGCCCGGCGTGCACGAGGTGTCCTCGAGAGGCTCGCCCTTCTCGTACCGATAGCGGCAGCTGTCAGGGGCTGGCTGCTTCTGCACCGTGTACGTCTTCTGCGGCCCCGCCCCCACAGGGATCTTCGTTTCCCCTGCCGGTGGAGCCGTCCCAGACGGACCCGCCGCCGGCGTACCGTCCTTCCCTGAAGTAGCCGACCCTGGTTGCGAACCAGATGAGCAGCTCGTCACCAGCAGGCTGGACAGCAGTACTGGTGGCACCGCACGGCGGACGAAACGCATGACGCCCCTTCATGGACGAACAGCAGATGGCCATAAGCTCCCCCACCTGGGAGTCTGCTTACCTCTCGTGGCCGGGCGCACAGGTGTACGCAGGCTCACTCCCTGGCATCCCTGGTCACGGCCGGCCCGTGGCTGTGTGCTGCTGCCGCCGCGACCCGGCGGCAGCGACGGCGAGATGGCTGGGCTACGAATTCCTCAGCTCTGGCCGGACCACTGCGGGCTGCGCCGGTCCCGGACCAGCGGTTCGTGCGTGGACTGACGCCGGAGTCCTCCGTCTCACTACGGTCAGAGCATGCCAGTAACGGCGTAGTTGGACGATGCGGTCCGCGCCTGGGACTCGTACCGGATCTGAGAGTGCATGTCCGAGGAGGAACGTCGGCCGATGCAGCGGTGAGCGTTGAACGCCCTGCCTGATCCAACATGGACGGGGAGGGACCGACCCCGACGATTACCAGAGACGGCGAACTGGCGTCGGCGACCGGTTACGAGGCTGGCAACGAGATGTCGGCCGGTTCCCTGCGTGGCTGGGCCGAGCTGATCAGTTCCTTGTGGCCCTCGCGCCACCGGGCAAGACCGCATGGCGAAGCGCCCGACAGAGCTTCGCCATCTGCGGTGCGTCTGTGCGGTTCGGGCGGCACCTGCGGACGCGGGGCCGGGCCATGGCTCCGTCAAGGCGGTCAGTGGCATCTGGCCCGGATGACTACCGTCCAGTCCAGTCGGCGTTGCACTTGGTACCCATGACGCCCTGTCCCGACGGCCGGGGCAAGTTCGTAGTCCGCGTTCGTCGGGCACCGCCCATCGTTCAACCGTTCCTGGTGGCGTAGAAGGAGCCGGTGGGCGAATCCGCAGCGCGACCGCCCGTGCAGGTACGGCCGTGGCGGCGGAGCTGTTTCAGGTCATCGTTTGGTGAGTGTTGTCGCAGCGCTCAGTGATCCAGGACAGGCCTCCTGGGTCGAGGCGCCGGCGTGTGCGGGTGACCGCTACGTAGGCGAGGCGAGCCTCGGCGTCGTCGACTGAGCCGGTTAGCGGTGCATTGTTCTGGTTCGGTGGTTGGTGGTCTTTGGGAGGGCGGAAGTCGTCGGCGATAAGAACGCTCGGCCATTCGCGTCCTTTGGCCTTGTGGGCGGTGGAGATGGTGACCTGGGCGTGGGGCTCGGGCACGAGTTGGGCGACGGCTGCGAGGATGGGGGCAGTGCCGTGTGTGTCGACGAGGTTGACCAGTGGTTGCAGGTCATGTCCGGCGGGGTCGTGGGCGGCGTAGTCCTGCAGATCGCCCCAGGAAGGGAAAAGGGTCAGCTCTGGGTGGTGGGTGCGGCGGCCTTCTTTCAGGTCACGGGCTGCTTGGGCCAGGGCGCGTAGGCTGTCTCCTCCTCCTGCTAGGGCGACGCGGAGTCCGGCGGTCATGAGTGTCATGACCTGGGCCATGGCTCCGAGGTTGGTGCGGCACAGTACGGCGTCGGGGTTGGGGACCGGGCCGATTTCGGTGGGTACGGTGGGGCTGCCGGTGAGCCGGATGGGGGCGTCGGCCAGGTGGAGCCAGCGGTTGGCTTCTTCGGCCAGGTGCGGTCCGAAGCGGAAGGACTGCGACAGGGTCAGCTGGGTGCCGTCGAAGCTGGTCATGACGTCTTTGGCGCCGCGCCATTGGTAGATGGCTTGTGCGGAGTCGCCGACCATGACGAGTTGGGTGTGGTCTCGCTGGGCGAGGAAGACTTTTTCGACGACGGGGTTGGTGTCCTGGGCTTCGTCCAGGAGTAGGTACTCGGCTTCGATTCTTGGTTGGCCAAGGGCCCAGATCTTCAGGTAGTGGTCGTGTTCGAAGCGGACGTGACCGTCGTCGGGGTTTTGCAGGTCGGTCCAGGCCTTTTGGGCTGCGGGCAGGATGTGGGTGGCGAGTTCGCGGTGCATGCCTGTGTCTTCCAGGCCGCGCAGTTTCGGCACGTGGTGGTGGGTGATCGTCTCGTCGGCGGTGTGGCAGAAGCGGGTGATGGTGCGCAGGAGGGCGTTGGATAGGGCTCGTTGGGAGATGGCGCGTTCGCCGATGCGGGTGGCTTTGGTGAGGCCGAGGGCCTGTCCGGTCTGCCAGGCGGGGCGGCGGGGGGCGTTCAGGCGGCTGGTGTAGCGGTGGCCGACGGCGGCGTAGGCGAGCGCGTGGGCAGTCTTGCACTGGACTGTGCGCGGGAAGCGTGCGGTGGCCTCTTGGGCGATGGCCCGGTTATAGGCGAGGTAGTTGCCACGGCGCGGAGTCGATCGGGCGAGCATGGCCAGCAGGGTGGTCTTGCCGGTGCCGGCTCCGGCTTGCAGGGCCAGGTGGTCACCGGCGCGGAAGGCGTCCAGGGCGGCTGTTTGCTCGTCGGTGGGCTTCATCTCGGGGTTTCTTTCGGGGATGGAGGCTTGTCGGTGGAGGCGAGCGTGTGCGGAGCTGGGGTGCGTGAACAACCGGTGGATTCAGTGGGTGATGCGCTCTCGGCATGGTTCGGCCGTGCTCCAGCGCATCGTGGCGTAGGTCGTAAGGCCAGCCGGGGTGGCAGGTCGGGATTCAGGTCGGGAGGTCGGAGGCGGCCTTGTTGCGTGTGGCTTCCAGGTGGGGTGATCGTGTAGATGGACGGCTGGGGCACCGAGTTGGGCGGAGCAGGCGAGCAGTCCGGCGGGTGTCGGCTTCGGCACGTGTCATCAGGCAGGGTTGCGGCGCTGTGATGGATGGCTGGGTGGCACGGTCGCGTGATGTTCCGGGTGCTGGCCGGTTCGGTGCGGGGGTGGGGGCGACGCGTGGGGGTTGGTGCAAATCGGTCACCGTGCGCGGGGGTGGTGCCGCTCGGGAGTGGGCAGTTCGGTGCGGATGTAGTCGGCGTGCAGGAGGGGGTCAAAAGGTTCCCAGCTGGCCAGGGCCACATCAGCGGCTGTGGCAGAGGCGGCGTGGGTGGTGCAGCGTTGGGTGCGCCAGCGTAGTTGTTCTGCGTAGGGAAGGTGGCTGAGGTCATAGACCGCCATGCTGGTGTCGGGCAGGGTGAGTTGGCCGGAGGCTGGCTGGGTGGGCAGCAGGACCCAGCGTCCTGGGGTCTGGGCGGGCAGGGAGTGTGTGCAGCGGTCTCTTTGGATGGTCTGGGCGACGCAGCGGAGGGTGCCGATGGGGCTTTCGCCGAGGTAGTTGACGAGAAGGATCCGGACGACAGGGCGGGTGGGCTGCTCGTTGTCTCCTCCCGGCCCTGCGGTGGTGGGTGGGTGGGTTGCCGGGGTGAAGACGCCCGTGTCGATCAGGCGTCTGGAGCGCAGGCTGAGTTCGCGGCGCAGTGTTGCAAGTCGGGTCCGTCCGGTGTGCGGGCTTGTGGGCTGTTGGGGGCAGAGGGCGGCGTGCGGGATGCGGCACCATCGGCTGCCGTCATCGTGGGGGTAGGCGATGCCGCTGCTGAGGTGCCAGCGGTGGGCGGCAGAGATGCTGGTGGTGGTCACTTCCGCGGGGTGCAGGGCGATGGGCCGGCCGTCTGATCGCGGGTACCAGTCGATGCGGTTGCCGCAGTGGCGGCAGCGGCCGGTCTGGCCCGCGCGCAGGAGTCGGCTCGGGCTGTGTGTGGCGATCTGCAGGGAGCGGCGGGGAGGGAGGTGGCGTGGGCTGCCGTCCCAGTGACGACCGGTAGGTGGGTTGTGGGGGCGCATGGCGGTGACCATGCCAGGTGGCGCGCCGGTCGGTGGTGGCGGCTTTCTTGGGTGCCACTCGATCGGCCCAGCGGGTGGGAACGTGTGGCCGAGGTGGGGTTCTGTCGTTCGAGGGTGTCTCGCCTGTGCGGGTGATTTTTGTGGGCGCCTGGAGGAGCTTGCCGTGGTGGGGGGTCAAGGCTGTGGGGCGCCGGGGGCTGGGTGGCCTTCGCACAGTGAGGTGAGGAAGCGTTCGATGGGGACGTCGAAGGCGTGGGCCAGGGCGTGCCAGGTGGTGACGCTGCCGGTGGTGCGGCCGTGTTCGAGGTCGATGAGGGTGCGCCTGGCCAGGCCGCTTCGTTCGGCGAGTTCGTCGAAGGTCCATCCGCGCTGGCCCCGTAGCCGAGCGAGTTCGACTCGCAGGGCGGTGAGGTTGGGGTCGGGCGGGATGATCGTCACTCCACCATCCGACGGTGCAGACCTCTGCCCTGTCAGTGCAGACTTCTGCACTATTTACCTCGGAGGATCGCGGACAGTGACGGTGCACTGGTCTGCGTGAACGCGTGCCCGTTCCGGGTGCCTGTTGTCCGGCATCCCGGCTCCATGCACAAGACAGGAGGAGAATCGGCCCATGAGGCTCGCCGGCGCCGCGGTACGGCGCGTCTGGACGGTGGAATTGCGCCCGCGGCCGGGCGGCCCTGCACTGGTCTGCGTGCGCTGCACCAACCGCACGGTTTCCCCTGGGGCGGCGTCTGCAAGGTCCGCCGCCCTTGCTCATCTGGCCTGCCACGCCCGCACGGAGGCGCTGCCCGCGCATCTGCGGACCTGCCAATGCCGGTCGCTTGGCTGTCTGTGGCATCGGCGTCACCGCGGTTGCGCCGGTCCTGTTCTGCTGGCTCTCACCCGCGACGACGGCGGCCGTGTCTGGCGGCTGGCCGACACCTGCGCGGCCTGCGCGGCCGCGACCGGCAATACCTCCGTCGTCCCCGGGACTCTGCCCGGCGCCCCGCCCCCTCCCTCTTCACCGCCTGCTGCTGTACACCACGCACATCGGCCTGCGCTGGACGAAGGAATGCGAGTGCGGGAGATGCTCACCTATCTGGCGACCGCGCTTCCGAGGTGCACCTCCCCCGCCGGCCGGCTGCTGGCTTTGCAGTGCGGGCTGCGCGCCGACACCCGCGGTCTCGTCCGGCTGCCCGCGGGCTTTCTGCGCGGCATGCGGTTGCGCGGGCGCGCCGAGGTCTGGGAGGAATTGGCTCACGGACGCTGGCTGCTTCCACCGGACCTCAGGTCCGTACCGGTGACGGTGCAGTTGCTCGATGCTGCGATCGGGGACCAGGTGCCCGGCCGCAGTGCTCGCCGCCGGGCCGCCCACTGGGCGCTGCGGCCCGGGGTGCTGGCCTTTTCCGGTGCCACGCCCCCCGCGGTACGGCTGGTTGCGCTTGTACTGGCTGCGCATCTCTCGCCCCGCGCCGTGCACACTGTCGAGATGGATGTGCTGGCTCGTCTGTGCGGCCACTCGCCGCATCAGACTGCCGAGCTTCTCGACCGGTTGGTCGCCAGCCGCGTGCTGGCCTCTTGGCGTCACCACCCGGATACCGACGAGGTGACCTGGAACCTGCCCTCCGAGCATGCGGCAAGTGCTTCGTGCGGGCTCAATTGGCGCTGGCAGCACAGCACTGCCTGAGGGAGACGGCTCTGAGTTGAGCCGGGGGCGCGCCCGTCTCCTGCTGCTGAGGCTTGGTGTGTTCCGGAGTCAGGGACGAGGTGCGCGCTTCGGAGAGAGGATGCGGATCTGGTTGCCGTCTGCTGGTTGTTCGAGTCACCGGCGGCTCTTGAGGGGCAGTCTGATGGGGGCGGCGTGTTCTGGCGACGGCCGAGTGCGGCTAGTACCTTCCGTTCCTCTACCTCCACTCCACAGGTAATCTCTTTTGCCCCATTTGTCTGTTGCATCTGCAGGGCGCTGGCGATGCCCCCATCCGAGAGGCGTCACCCAGCCGGGTGACTCCGGGGAGTCATGAGCGGATCGCCCGGGCCCGCGAGGTGAGTTACACGCCCCTTCAAAGAAAGACTCATCCTGCGCCCCTTCCTCCGGAGATGACCGAAACCGATCGAGATGACAACCGCAAAGGGAGGAAAAGCCCGCTGGCATATGCATCCTGTCAACCAATACGCCTGAATTTTCACTTACTCTGCGTCATCTCCATTTCTCATTGGTGCGTTGCATCAACGGCAGCGGTGCAAGCGTGGACGGGATCGCCCCAGAAGGGCCTCTGGATTCGGTTACATTCTCCTCACCTGTCGGTCATGGCGGGCGTAGAACGGCCCCGGCGCGGGGGCAATCCGCAGCCGGGGCCGTCAGTAATCGAACAAGGAGATACCCGTGTTCAATCCGGTAAGCCGCGAGTGCCTGAAAACTCGCGCGGCTACCTGCATCAGTATCCCGCAGAGTGCCGCACTGCAAACCGTTCCGCTGCGGCCGGCTCTGGTCCTGATCGTGATTCTGCTGGTCTCCCTGGCGGCCTGCGGCAGCTCGGTCACGCCACCCGGCCAGGTCACGGTGACGCCCGGTTTCCCCTGGGTGGAAGTCATCGTGCGGATCGACCCGATCAGCCTCACCTGATCACCCGGCGGGGCCGGGGGGTGCCTTGCGGCACCCCCGGCCCCGCCGGCCACCAGTGAAGTCCGGTTACAGCCTGCTCGGTTGTGGTCTGGGAGAGGCGAAGTAGAAGGGTGCGGCGTGGGAGCGCCATTGTCTGCCCGGTGTGCAGGTTGCGGGCACGATTTTGTTCAGCGTACGGGGCCCGGTCGGCCCCGGCTGTACTGCGGCGAGCGGTGTCGTCGCCAGGCACAGCGTCAGCGGGACCGAGCGAAGAGGGCGGCGGGTGACAGGGGGCAGGTAACTGCTGCTGCGTTGATCGAGGAGATGTACCGGCTCACCAGCCGGCTCGGCGCAGAACTGTCTGGCCCCCTGGCTGAGTTGCTGGATACGACCAGCCGCTTGAAGCGGCTGTCGGAATGCCTCGTCGGTAGCACAGTGGGGGAACGTCTGGAGAGTGGCCTGGGCTGGGCCGAGCTGGCGGCTGCAGCGGGCGTAAGTGAGAGGTCGGCCCGGGCCCGGTGGAATCCGCAGCGTGTGCGACGCCTTGCGCAGGATGTTGTCCCGTCGGTGCTCAGCCAGACGACGGAGCTTCCGGCCTTTGCTTGGACGGGCTCAGGAACCGGCATGCTCGTCGGTGCCCTCAGGCAGTTGCCTGGAACCGCTTCGTCTGCGCAAGTCACTGCTGCAGCCGTACGTGCCGGGCTTTCCATCGAGGAGGCGGACCGCGCGTTGGCGGGCAAGGACATCCTGCCGTGGGACCGGATGCGGAGCCTTGTGGAACAACTGGGTGGCCGTTCCGAGGATCTTCACTTTTTGTGGCAGGCGTCGTTGCAGGCCAGCAGCCCACCGCCGGCGTCTGTCGAGGAGGCGGCGGGCCGTCTGGCGGCGGCGCTGCGAGGAATGCGTCTGGCCGCGGGCCAGCCCCCGCTTGACGAGGTGGCCGGCCTCACAGGGATGTCAGCGGACAGGCTCGACGCTATCCTGCGCGGTCGGTACGTGCCCGCTTGGGACACCGTCATCGCCTTGGCGACCGCGCTGCGAACCGATCCAAACCTTCTGAGGAATCTGTGGGACGGCGTTCGATGCACCTTTTCCGCCAGCCCTCATCACTTCCCCCGCGGAGGCTTCCTTCTCGGCTAGACCTGCGGGCCTGGACGCGGAGGGGCGAGGCATCGAATGTCCCAGTGAACGAAGGAAGCTGGACGTGATACCACCTTCCCCAGCATGTCGCACCGAGGTAGCACGGCGTGTGGACTACCGGGCCTTCTATGAGAGCTACCACGAGCTCTATCTGCTGTATGCGCAGGCTCGTATCCCCTGGAGGACCACGGCTGGGGACATCGTGAGCGCCGCCTTCGACGATATCGCGCTCGTGTGGACGACAGCGCTGAGCAGCCCGTCCGCTGCCGCTCTGGCATGGGGACTACTGCGTCAGCGAGTCGCCAGCAGCGCACTGTGCCCTTCTTGCCGGCCTGCCTGCGCCCACTGCGTTCTGCGCCCGGTGATGGCTGATGCTGTGGTCCTTCATACCTGCATCGGTATCTCCCTGTCTGAGACCGCCGCGGTGATGGGTCTGAGCAGGGGGGACATCGCTGCTTTGCTCTGCGGCGCCCGCCGCAGGCTTGCCGACGGTCATCGTTTGGTGCGGGCCATGTCTCACGTGGGGCTTCATGTGGAAGAAGGACGAGACGGCCGGGGCAGGCGCTGACTCCGTGAGTGCGGGATGTCGGCAGTTCCTGAAACTGATCTCCGAGCAGTCCGGACCCGGGCCCGAAGTGAGCTGCTGGCCGAAGACCGATCCGGACGTAAGTGAGCCGTCACAGTGTCCACCAGCAATAAAGACGCAGGCCCGCAGCGCGAGCCCGCCTGGCCAGGCCGGCCAGGGCCTCCAAGACCACCGCTGCCGTCGCCGCATCGAGTCCGATGACACCACCGGCCGCAGACCAAGTCGCGGCCGCGGCCACAAGGTCGTCCCCTGACGCGGAGACCAGGACATCGCACAACGTGTCCGACACGGTCAGCACGAACGGGCTGTCGGCGTCCTCAGGGGACAGCAGCTGTCCCGCCCTCGGGCGCTGGCTTGCCTCTTCATAACTGCAGCCGGACATCACAGACTCGACCTGGGCGATGGCATCGACCGGATCGGTGTCCTTGAGGAAGATCACGTCCAGCCCTGCACGGACCGGTCCGCCGGCCTGGATCACGGCAACGGCGGACTCATCATCGACGGCAGAGAAGTAGTCGGCGTCTGGCATGCCACGGATTCTGGCATCCGGCGCTGACGATCAACGTCTCCAGACCTGGACCGGAGCCTCACACAACCGGGGGTCGAAGAGTGCCAGAGGGTCGCTTTTCGCGAAGCGTTGGCACGAGGGTCGGGACGGACGGCTCCGAGGCGCGGTCTCACGGGTGTGCCCGCCGCTATGAGCCGCGCCGATCAGGCAGAACCGCGGAAGCCGGCCACCGTGCACCACGTTCTCGCAGGCGACGGTTTTCTCACCGGTTTCGCTCTCACTCCACACAGGGTGCGCACGTGGCAGCCGCCCGGCGCTCTCGCCGGCGTGGGCGCTGCAGTGCCCACGCCGGCGCATAATTTCGCGCCGGGTTCATCGGTGTTTTGCGCCCGCTGCTTCATTGGCCTGTGTGAGGCGTGTGTGGGGCTGCACGCACGCCAAGTAGCCCTCTAGCATGGGGGGTTCCACCCCCTTAGCTCTTCATCGGATCGCGCGCGGGGGGCCGATGACCCGTGAGGAGAAACTCATTTCCGACGCCATCGACACCCGGACCCCCAGCGTGGCGCGCATGTACGACTGGCTGCTGGACGGGGTGGACAACTACGCGGCCGATCGAAAGGCGTGCGAGGAGCTCCTGGGGATCGCCCCGAGCTCGAAAGTCCTCGCCCGCAATAACCGGGCGTTCCTGCGCAGAGTCGTCCAGGTCCTGGCCCAGGAGTATGGGATCCGTCAGTTCCTCGACCATGGTTCAGGCCTGCCCACGCAGGACAATGTTCACCAAGTGGCGCAAAGGGTGGACCGCTCCAGTCGGATCGTCTACCTGGACACCGATCCGATCGTGCTGGCCCATGGGCGTAGCCGCCTCGACCAGAATGATCGCGTCGCGGTGTTACAGGCAGACATGCGGGAGACGGAGGCCATTTTCGGCACTCCGGAGGTCAGGCAGCTCATCCGGCAGGATGAGTGCACCGCCGCACTGTTCGTGTCCGTGGTTCACTGCCTCAAGGACGAGGATGTCCTGCCGATGCTTGCCGCTGTCAGGGCGCGGCTGAAGCCGGGCAGCTTCTTCGTCATCTGCCAACTCGTCAGCGACCGCGCTGATATCCGTAACCGTGTGACCGACTTGATGGACCAGGCCACGGGGGGCAACTGGGGGCGCGTCCGGACAGCTGGGGAGGTCCGGGCCTACTTCGACGCACTGGGCCTGGAGATCATCGAGCCAGGCTTGTGTGATGTCACGGACTGGCGGCCGGATACTGAGCTTATGCCCCGCCCGAAGTCTGACGACTGGGTCGAGTGGGGCGGGGTCGGCCGCGTGCCCATCCGCTGACGCCGGCCGGGGGCAGCCAGTCGTGTAGGACTTCAGGTGCCCCCGGCCCCGGCCTGCTGGCGCGGCGCCAGGAGACGGGCCTCCACTTCCTTGATCATTTTTTCGAGGAAGGCAGCGCTTTCCTTGCGCTTCAATGCCGCGTTAAATGTGTGGTCCAGGACCAGCCGGTACTGGGCAAGTTTGGCTGTCTCCGTGATGTAGTTCGCGGAATCCAGCAACTCGAGGTACACCATCTCTGGCGGGCCGCCGTTTTTGAAGGTCAGGTGCGTGATCGGGAAGCTGGGAGCGGTGCTGAGCCCTCGGTCGAACGGTATGACGCGGATGTTGACATTGGGCATGTCCTCGCCGGCAGCCACGCTGAGGTGCCGGAGCTGGCCCAGCATGACCTCTGGGCCTCCGACCATCCTGCGCAGGACCCCTTCGTCGAGAACGGCGGTGATCTCGGTGTCCTGGGCGTTGCTGTAGAGCTCCCACCGATCTTTGCGGACCTGCAGGTACCGGCCAACGGTCAGCTCGTCGGCCTCTGGTATTGCGGCCTTGATGACAGATTTGGCGTACTCCCGGGTCTGCAGCAGGCCGGGAACCACGCAGTTCTCGTACGCCCGGATGGTGACCGCGGATTTTTCCAGTTCGATCAGGCGCCGCAGGAAGTGTGGAGTGACGTCCGAGAACTGGTTGCCGCGTGACTCCTGCCGTACCTGCCGCAACAGGTCGTGGATGTCATCCAGATCGTTACCGGATGCCCCGTAAAGGCGGGCGAGGTCCCACACGTCCTGTTCCTTGGGGGGGCTCTCTCCTCGTTCCAGTCTGCTGATCTTGGAGACGGACCCGCGGATGGCATGTTTGGCCTGCGCCATCGTCAGCCCCTTGCGCGTCCGCAGCTCTCTTAGGAAGTTGCCCAGGTTGCGCGACGCGGCGCTGCGACACGCATCGGGTTCCTGCGCCGGCTCGGACTGCGGCGCCAGCCCATAACGATCGGCGGACATGCGGCACTCCTCGAGACTGGTCCACTGGCGCATCAGTATCCCAGCGTGGAGACCGTACGTCCGCCAAACCGCCTTCAGTTCCGAAGCTTTGGCCGTCAGCTGGCGAGGTGGTCGAACTCCCCCGCCTTGGCTCCGGTCAGGAATGCCTTGATCTCTTGCGGGGTGAAGACCAGGGCGGGTCCGTGAGGGAAGCGGGAGTTGCGCACCGCCACGCCGACGCCGGTCACGTCGGCCACTTCAACGCAGTTGCCCACGCCCTGGCTTGCCGAGCTCTTGACCCACCTCGCTTCCTTGATCGCGCTCGCACGAATGCCATTGTGTACGTCCATGGCAGAACCCTCTCCTGTCAACGAGACGGGCTCGAACCTCACCTGTTCGAGCGGAGCAATTCCCAAGTCGACTCTGTTGCCTTTTGCATATGCAAGAGGAGGTGCGACTCGTATGAGAACAGGCTAGAGGTGGGGCAGGGTTCTTGCAGTCCCTCGAAAGGGTGCCCGAATCGAACGATTGTCACTCCGCGGTAATCGCACCAGAGGACGGGTACCGGACCCGGGCGGCAGCGAAGTGGATCGCTGGCTCACCGCCGTCTTACGCCGCGGTGTTCTCGGCGGCTTGTGCTCTCGCCCGGAGGCGAGGTGCTGCGGGCGGGAGGCTGAGGCGGCGGCAGTCAGTTCCGCGGGCGGCCTGTATCCGGTGTGCTCTTCGACGGGTCAACGGGGGCGCCAGGTGCGGATCTCGAGGTGGAGGATCTGAGCGTCCGCTCTGATGCGCTCGGTCTCTACGAGCCACTGGTGGACGGCGGCAGTGACGTCTCCGTCGGCGGCATCGACGCGGCGGGCGAAGTCGGCGGCGGGGAAGCCGCCAGTCTGGGCAGAGCCGTAGGAGCGTTCTTCAGTGTGGTCGGCGCGTTGGACGACGCCTCGGCGGATGCCGGGCGAGTCGGTGCGGCTGCCGGAGGGATGCCGGTATGCGGTCTTGGCGAGGCGCACGGTGAATGCCAGGCGCAGGCCCAGGCGGGCCGCTTCGGCGATCAGGGGACGCAGGCGGGCGGAGCCGGAGGCGATGGCCTGCGCGCCGACGCGGCCCGTTCCGGTGCCGGTGGGAGTGATCAGGACGGCCTTGGTGCGTACCCGGGCGCGAGTACCGGAGGCTGTGGTGCGGCGGGTGATGTGACGGCCGGCGATGGCCGCCAGTTCGGGCAGGTCGGTGATGCCGCCGGTTTCGACCGCTGCGAGGACTTGGCGCAGAGCCGGGACGAAGGCTGCGCCTTTGCCCCTGGTGTAGAACTGCGAGACCAGGGACGGGTCGCGGTCGATGATCCGTGCGATGTCCCTCTTGGTGAAGCCGGCCGTCCGCAGCCGGTCGGCCAGTTGTGCGGCCTCGTTCAGCTGCCGCTGCTGTGGGCGGCGGCCTCGGCGTGAGCGGGGTGGCATCAGGCCTCCTGGGCGCTGTGGGCGAGTTCAGCGCGTCCGGTGTCCCGCAGCGCGAGGAGTTCTTCCTCGGTGGTGGGTGCGGGCACGGGGCCGGTGAGGTGGCCGCGCAGGAGGTAGTCGCCGGGCTGGTGGTGGTAGGGCCAGTTCTGGGGCTGGGTGAGGTAGAGGGCGTCGGTGCGGAAGGCGACGACGGTGCCGGGCGGGGTGTGCAGGGCGCCGGCGTAGATGTTGTCGTCGCGGTGGCGCTGGGTGAGCAGGGCGGCGCGTGCGCCGGACCAGATGGCGGCGGCCCATTCGGGGTGGGCGTTGGGGTCGCGGCTGAACCCGGTGGGTTTCTGCCAGGTGATGTGTTCGTCGTCGAAGCCGATGATTTCGGCGTCCGCTGGCACGTCGCGTTCCATGCTGCGCGGGGTGGTGCCGGTGACCATGCGGGGGCGCTGGGCGAAGGCGCCGATGCCGTAGAGCAGGATGGAGCGTACGGCGCGGGAGGCGAGGTGGGCGGCCCTGGCTTGCTGGGGGTCGCCGTGGAATCGGGCCTGGGCGGAGAGGTTGGTCCAGGTCTCTTTGAGTTTTTTGGCCCAGTCGTCGAGGGGTTTGCCGTCGTCCCAGAGGATGCCGTCGAGGATTTCGATCTTCCACGGCTGGATGGGGTTGGTCAGAGCGGTGTGGATTTCGGGGCCGCCGGCCCAGGTGGTGAAGGTGGTGCCGGGGGTGGCCGGGTAGTGCCAGGCGCGGTCGCCCGGGGCGGGGGCCGGGAGCAGGCCGATGTGGTTCCAGGTGTCGGGGACGGTCACGCGGACCTGCCAGTGCCCGCATCCGTACAGGGCGCGGATCTGTTCCTTCTCCGGCCAGGCGGCGAAGGTGGCTGCGGTGATGCGCCGGGGGGTGCCGACCGGGGATTTCCAGGTGTGCTTGGCGTAGGCGAAGGTGCGGTCGTACTCGACGAGCTGGGGCAGCTGCTCGGGGACACGCGGCGGGATGATGAGCTCGTTGCGGCCCTGGCCTGCGGTGGCGTGTAGCAGTCCGCGCAGTTCCTCGGAGAGGACGGGGAAGCCGTCGGCGTACTGGCCGCGGGTGGGGATGGTGCGGGTCCACAGGTCGCGGCCGGTCTGGGAGGGGGAGCCCATGATGACTGCGTCGCTCCAGTGGCGGCGCAGTGCCTGCCACAGCAGGACGAAGGCGTCGCGGATGACGGTGGGGTCGTCGCCGTCGGTGTCGAACCACTCCCCCACCGAACGGATCTCCACATGCTGCTCGCCGTTCTCGCGCTGGTAGCGGCCGACGGGGTTGCGGGCGTGGACGAAGTGCCCGGCCATCCGGTCGCGGCCGCGGCCGGTGTCGGTACGCCAGCCCGCAATGGGGGCGTTGAGCCAGGCGGCGACGGCGTCGCGGAGGTAGGGGTAGCGGTCGGCGTCGCGGTGCCAGGGGTCGCCCGCGGTGATGTAGATCCGCTCGGCGCCCTCGGGGATGGTGTGGAAGACCGCGGTGAGAATGTCTGCCGCGGTGGCGTTGCCGAGGTCGAGGTGGTGGGTCTGCTGGCGGTGGATGAGGACGCCGGTGGTGGTGTCGAGGAAGACGGTGGAGCGGGCCTGCTGGGTGAAGTTGGGCCGGGTGGAGGCCAGGCCCTGGGTGTGGGTGAACCAGGCATCGCCCGTCTGCCCGTCGGGGATGGAGGGCAGGGTGCGCGGTGAGTCCGGCGTTGCTTCGTTCGCTGGCGTGGCGTCGGCGGGAGCTGAGGGGGTGGGCTGTGGCAGGTCGGCGGGTGGTGTGGTCGGCGCCGCTGAGGGTTGGGCGACAGGTTCGGTCTCGTGGCTTGCAGGCTGGCTGTCGGAAGCGGCAGCAGACTGAGCGGGAGTGCGGCTGTCGTGATTGAGGGTGTCGGGTGCCAGGGAGGGGGCCAGGGCGACGACATCGGCGACACTCAGGCCGGCGGCCGGCGCGATCCGTTCTGCCTTGGCCTTGCCGTAGGCGGTCAGCTGCGTGATCTGTTTGTCTCGGTCGGCTTCCAGCCTCGTCAGGGCCGCCCGCATCTTCTTGATCTCGTCCCGCAGGGTGCGCAGGTGGCTGAGCGCGGTGTTGTAGCTCTGTGCGTCCATCGGGGGTTCCTTGTTCGGCTGGAGTGTCAGTCCGCGCTGGTGGTGGTCACGTAGGCGATGGCGCCGCCGGAGTGGGAGGGGAGCCATGTGCCCAGCAGGAGTTCGGCGAGTTGTCGGTCGCTGTCGGTGCGGGCAGTGATGACGAGGCGGGGGGTGGCCAGGTCGGTGACGTAGCCGGCCAGGCGGGCGTTGGGGAATGCGTAGCGTCCCTGGTCGTTGCGCTGCCAGGTGTCCAGGCCGGTCAGGACGGCGACGACGTAGCCGGACAGGGTGACGGGCAGCAGGCCTGCGGCGGCGATGCTGGCGGGGTCGCAGCGCCACCAGCCTCGCAGGCTCTTGAGGAGATGGTCTGCGCCGAGGTGGGGTGCGTAGCCGATCCATGTGCGGTCGTTTTCGTCGACGCGGCGTGCCGCGTCGATGCGTAGGACGGCGATCTCCCGGGCGTCGAGGCGGTGCAGCGGGGCGTGCGGGCGCTGGTGGAGTGCCTGGACGACGTCGTGGGGGATCATGACGCGGACGCCGCGGTGGGTGAGGCCGGGTAGGACGTCGGCGCGGATGAGGCGGCGCAGGGTGGTGATGGCGCAGTCCAGTTCGGTGGCGGCCTGGCCCGTGGTCAGCAGCACGGCCATGTCCGTCTCCCTGGTGTGTGTGGTCGCAGTAGGACGTTAGCGGCACGTCTCCCATTGTTGCAAGCCTGATCAGATATTTGATCAGGCTTGCAACAATGGGGGTGTCACAGGGCGTTGAGGCGGGCCTGGTCGGCGGCGGGGCCGACTGCTCCGATCTTCAACAGCCGGGATTCGATGGCCCCTTCGGTGCGGCCGAACTCGTTGCTGAGTTCGGGGGTCAGGACTCCGTCGGCGCAGCGCTGGGCAAGCCGCCGTTCTTCTTCGTCGCTCCAGCGGGTGTGGGTGTTGCGGTGGACCTGGCGGCGTTGCTGCATGGCTTCGGAGAGGGGCCGGCTGGCGGGGGTGGTGCGGTCGGATCCGGGCGTCCGGATCCGACCCTGACGCGTGAGTTCTTCGTAGATGGCGCCGCGGGAACAGCCGAACTCCGCGGCGAGGACGGTGAAGTCGCGTTGCTGGCGGAACCGGGCGGCGAGCCGGGCGCTCTCCGCGGGTGCCCATCCGCCGCCCTGGCGGGGCGGCGGGACGGCGGCGGGGTGGGTGAGGGTGCGGGAGGCGGCGTCCAGGAGACGGGCCAGGGGCGCGAGGTGGTCCGCGGTGACGGTGCCGCAGAGGTCTCCTTGGATGTCTCCCTGCTCGCTGCTGATGGTGAGTTCCAGGGTGAGCTGTCCGTTGTCGCAGCGGGTGCCGGTCAGGGCGTAACGGCGGCCCCCTTCGGTGAAGGCGGACTCCAGGCGGGGCGCCGGTGCGGGGTCGGGCGGCGTGTCAGACGGTGCGGGGGCGGTCCCCATTGGGGAGGCGAGGAGGGTGTGGATGTGCCAGGTGGCCAGGAAGCGGCCGCCGGTGTCGAGTTGGTAGGTGACGGGGCCGGCCTCCAGGTCGGTGATGCCGTACAGGACGGTGAGCCGCTGTCCGGCGAAGGGGCTGGCCGCTTCGGGGGTTCCGGGAACGGGCTGGTAGGTGAGGATTCCGCGGCCGGGCTCGTCGGCGGGGTCGAGCAGGGGGGCGTCGGGGTCGCCGTGCCAGTGTCCGCTGCTGTCTTGGAAGGCGTAGATGACGGTCATGGGCGGGCTCCTTACTCAGTAGTGGAACTGGATGAGGTGCAGGTCGCTGATGGTCACGGCGGCCTGCTGCTGGTCGGCGGGCAGGGCGCGGAAGAAGTAGGCCTCGCCGATGCCGTCGGCGAGGATGCGGCGCAGTTCGTCTTCTTCGGCGTCACGGTGGCGGGCGTCGAAGAGCTGGCGGGCGTGGAGGGCGGGCAGGTCTTCGGTCAGGCGCAGCAGGCGGGGGTCGTGGAATTCGCCGCTGAGAGTGGTGTAGGCGAAACGGGCGTGGAGCTGGGCGGTGACGCAGCCGCCGCGGTCGAGGATCTGCTGATGCGCGCGGTGGCGGACCTCCGGTTGCCAGGTACGGTAGATCTCGCGCTCGATGAGGGTGGCCTGGGCGGGTGTGAGGTCGTTGATGTCGCCCTCGGCCCATCGGGTGAGGGCGTGGGGATAGGCGAACAGGCGCGGCGCCAGGACGCCGGGGCTGTGGTGGTACAGCAGGTGGCGCAGGCGTGCGGCGGGGCGCTTGGGGGGTTGTCGTGTCCAGTGCCGGGCGTCGGCGAGATCGAGCGCGTGGGCGACGGAGGTGTTCAGCAGCGGCACGATGGGGGTGGTCTCCTGCCGGGGGTTACCGGGGTCGGGGCGGGTCGTTGTCCGCGGTGAGGGGCGGGGCGAGGGCCCGGGCCGGGGATGCGGGAGGCGGGCATGGATGGGGCTGCGGTGCCGAAACCGGTGGGGCTGGAGCCGGTGCCGGGTGAGGCGGCAGCATCCTTTGTCCGGCGGCTGGCCCACCTCAACGGGCTGTCCGTGGAGGAGGTGCTGCGGGAGGCGGGTGCGCGTCGGCCGCCCCGGGAGCTGGATCCGTGGGCGCAGGAGGTGTTCCTCGGTGAACAGGCCGCCGCACGGCTGGCGGTGATGGCCTGGCGCACGCCGCAGGAGCTGTGCCGCGCACTGCCCACGCTGGCCGACAGGGCGACGGGGCGCGTCCGCCAGCAGTCGGTGCGGGTGGAGCCCTGGCCCGGGCAGTGGACGCCGCTTGAGCCGTGCGCGGGGTGCCTGGTCCGGCACGACGACCTCGTGACGCCGGTGGTGCTGGCCGGTGGCGAGCCGTGGCAGGTGTGCGTGCGGCACGGCCGGTGGCTGCGCAGCGCCGACGGCGGCGGCCCTGCGCAGGTGTCTCTGGTCGGGCTGGAGGAGGTGGTGCGGGCGCATCGGCGGCGCCTTCGTCTGCAGCAGCGGGTGGGTCCGTACGCGCGGGCGCTGCTGGCCGATGCGCTGCAGGTGGCCGCGGCCTGGTGGCAGGGCCGCCAGATGGGCTCGGAAACGCTCTGGGCCGGACGGGAGGCGGTGCTGGGCACGGGGCGGCAGCGGTGGGCGGTGCCGCTGGTCGTCTACCCGGAGGCCGTCGTCGTGGCCGAGGCCATGGCCGTGTACGAGCGGCAGCGGCGCTGGGGCAGGGAGTTCGACAACGGTGCACCGGGCTGGGTCTCGCGGCGGTGGATCGCCTTCGTGGGTGAGCGGCTGGGCATGCCCGGCCCGATGGAGTGCGGCGGGTACCGGATGCTGCGCCAGTGGACGCTGCAGCATCGCATCACCGCACCGGTGGTGGACCGGCTGGCCCAGCCGGCGCCGCCGCCCGGCTACCGGGCCGGGCACCTGCCGGTGATGGACCCGCATCAGGGTCTGCCGGAACGAGGGGCGTGGGAGGACGCCTCGTGTCTTGACTGGCGGCTGGGCCGGCCCGTGACTGCCCTGGAGTGAGGAGGAGACGGCCCGCGGCGGGCAAAGAACGCCGCGGGCGGGCGGGGCGGTCACCATGACGGGCAGGTGTCCTTCAGCAGCTGGGCGGGGTTTGTTCCCTCGGCGCAGCGGGCCGTGTACCAGTGCAGGGGGCACACCGCGACGGGACGGACGTGGCCGGGCGAGATACCGATCCGGAAGTCGCTGCAGGGGGTGTCGGTGATCTCGGTCAGGTGCGGGGTGCGGGTGGCGTACACGATGTGGTCGCTGGCGACCGCGAGAGGGAAATAGCCGCTGCGGGACGTGCGGGCGAGCTTGCGGTGGAGGTTGGCGCGGGCGTTGGCGACGACCGCGGCGCGCAGGTCGGGACGCCAGGTGGGCTCCTTCGGGGTGGGCCAGGCGGCCAGCGCGGCCTGGTCGGGCTGGGCAGGTGGCTGGTCCAGGGCCGCGAATGCGTCCTGGGCGGTGGCGTGCAGGGCGTGCAGCAGGGCCCGCTGCAGGGGATCGGCCTGGGGCAGGTCGGCCAGAGCGGGCAAGAGGTCGGGGATCTCCATGGTGGCGTTGATGCTGAGGCGTTCCAGGACGGCCAGGCGGGCCAGGCGCAGGTGGTCGTACCAGGGGGCCAGGTAGGGGCCGGCCGGGTCGGGGCGCAGCCAGCCCTGGACGGGTTGTAGCTGTGCTGCGCCCACGCGCAGCGCGGCGTAGGCGACGGCGGGTGTGGTGTGCCAGGCCAGGCCTGTGCCGGCGAAGGCCGGGGGCAGCTTCGGGTGCGAGGGGGTACCGGAGAGGTCGACGAGCCAGCTGCCGGGCCGCTTGGGGTCGAAGGGCCGGTGGTGGACGTGGTGGGCCGGTCCGTCGGCGACCCGGATCTCGTTGCTGCCGGCGAGGTGGAGCAGGTTCACCGCCAGGCACACCACGTATGCGCGGTCGGCTTCGTCGGGGGCGGGATGGCGCCACCAGTCGATGTCGATGTCGGCGAGGGTGTCCTGCTCGGCGCGGTGGCTGGCCAGTTGGTGGCCGGGCGGAGCCTCGCAGGGGGCCGGGTCGACGGCCATGGTCAGGGCTCCGCGCACTCCTACGCTCAGCAGGGCGCCGGTGGCGGTGTGGCGGTGTGCGGGCGGGCGCAGGTCGCGCATGAGCTGGTGGCCGCAGGCGCCCGGAGGGCCCAGCGGGGTGCGCACGAGCGCGGTGTACTGGCCCAGGATGGCGGCGAGTTCGCCGGGGGTGAGCCGTTCGGGCAGGTTCCAGGCGTCGTGGTGCAGTGCGCCCCAGTCGGTGACGGCGAGGTGGATGCTGTCGCAGGCGGGATCGCCGGTGCTGGGGTGCAGGCGCATCCAGGGGCCCAGGCCGTCGGCGTCGGTCTGCCAGCCGATCGCGCGGGCCTGCTGCAGCAGCGGGTGGTCGCTGCGCGGATGCCGTGCGGGCAGGTTGGGCAGGTCGGCGGGCAGCGCCAGGCGGGCGCGGGCGGTGGGTGTGAGCACCAGCAGCGGGCCGGGCGGCAGGGCTTCGCGGCGGATGGGGGCCGCACCGAGCGGGGTGTTCACGGCCCAGGCCAGCAGCCCGTGCAGGTCGTCGGCGGGGCAGGTCCGGGTGCGGCCGTCGGCGAGGTGGGCGATCAGCCCTGACGGGCCGGCCTCGAGGACGGCGAGGGGGCCGTCGGAGATGCCCCTGGCCTTGATCGGCGGATAGGCCAGGCGCACCGTGGGGCCGGGCAGGCCGGGCGTTGACTGTGACGACAGTGCGGGGGCGGCAGGGGTGGGCCGTGCGGGGGCCGACTGGGGTGCGGGCGGGGCGAATTGAGCCTGACCGGCGTCGGGTGCGGGGCAGCGGGTGCCCAGGTGCTGGGGGTGGCCGCCGACGCGGTGGTGCGTGGGCTGCTGGCAGCGGCGGCACGGCGCGTGGGTTACCGCCCGGGTGGGGATCTCATGCCGGAGGGCGCCCAGGGCTGCCCAGTCCGGCGTCTGGGCGGGTGAAGGCTGTGGCGCGGGGGTGCCCTCCAGCCGGGAGTCCAGAGCGGTCAGCAGGTGGCTGTAGACGGCCGCGTTGTCGCCGCTCGGGGTGGTGCTGCCCTGTTCCCAGGCACGGACGGTGTCCTCGCTCACGCCGCAGGCGTCGGCGATCTGGTGCAGGGACAGGCCGGATTCGCGGCGCAGTCTGCGCCGTTGTGCCGGCACGGGCAGGCCGCCGGGCGTCGGTCCCGCCTCTGGGATGGCATCGAAGTCGAACAGTCCGTCCACGGTTGGGTCGGCTCCCCCACTGGTGCTTGATCTCGGATGCGCGCTGTCGGCGAATGCGCTTGGCAGCGCAGCATGCAGGAATCCGCAAAGGACACGCGTTGCGCGCAAGAACGTTTCGTTGACTGTCGGCCTGCGAAGACGGTGCGGGAGCAGGCCGAAAATCTGCCCGTTCGAGCGAGGCGCGCGGCGGGCGTTGTCTTGCGCCCCCTTTCCTGGCCTGCGAGGCGCGGTCTCACCTGGCACAACGGACCGTTCGACCGTGTGATCGACCGGCGCACAGGGACGGCGCGCGCTCACTCGTTCGAGGGCGTTCGACCCGGATTGCTTTTCCCGCGCGCGCCAAGCGGCCACGGTGATCGGCATCGCCCGGATCGATCACACGGGCGATATCCGTGCTTTCGCCGTCGTGGAAGGTGTTGCCGTGGCTGAGGTGGTGTGGGCGCAGTTCCTGTCCCCCGCTGGGCGGCTGCTGGAGAAACCCGTGAGCCAGGTCCGTCAGGAGCGGCTGGAGGAGCGGGCCGAGGTGTGGAGACCGAACCGGTACCGGGGCCGGCGGGCGATCGCCACCTGGTGGCGGCCGGCCGGACAGGCCCGGCACGCGGGCTGCGCCAGCCTCGGTGCCCTGGAGGCGGCACTGTCCTTGGAGTTCGATCCGCAGGTGGTGTCGTTCGCGGGCTGGCCGGTGCGGCTGGCCTGGGCGGGCAGCACGGAGGGCTACGTGCCGGATTTCTTCGCCCGGCTGGCCGACGGGCGGGCGAGGCTCCTGGTGTGCCCCGCGGGCGGGTGGGAGGAGACCTTGAGGCTCCTGGAGGCGGCCGGCGAGCAGGCCGACTGGGAGGTGCGGATGCATTCGGGCGCGGATGACGCGGCCGCGGCCGCGAATCGGCGGCGTCTGGCCCGCTACCGGCATGCGCGGCTGGCGGATGCGGACACCGCGCGCGTGCTGCACGAGGTGTTCGCCCGGCCGCGTCCGTTCGCCGACGGGATCAGGGCCAGCGCTCTGCCCGAACTGGCCACGGTCGCCCAGGCGTTGCACCTGGTCTGGACGCGCGAGCTGCTCATCGACTGGAGCGCCCCGTTCGTGCCCGCCCGCTCCCTGGTGTGGTCGCCGCAAGGGGTGCGCTGATGGCGGTGCACGCGCCGGACCGGCCGGAGGTCGTGGCAGTGGGCAGCGCCGTGCACTGGCACGGCGAGACGTATCTGGTGGCGGCGCTACAGGGCAGCAGCGTGCACCTGCTCAGCCGGCACGCCGACGGCGAGGACGCCGTCGTGCTGCTGGACGCTCTGCACCGCTCCCCCGGCTTCCGCGTGCTGGACGGACCGGACGCGCCGGCGCACGACGAGGCCCCCGCCCCGCCGTCGGCACCCGCGCGCCAGCCCCTGGGCGGCGCGGACCTGCTGGAGGGGCTGCCGGACAAGGCCCGCCAGGAGGCCGACTTCTGGCTCGACCATGTGCTGGAAGTGCACACGGGACTGCCCGGATTCGCCGCACCGGGCACTGCTCCGCGTCCCTGCTACGACCCCGAGCGCACCACCCTGCGCGACCGGTATGCGACCAAGGCCGCCGAACTACGCGCGGCGCATCACCAGGTGTCAGCGGCCACGGTCGAACGCAAGCGGCTGGCCTGGCTGGAGCAGGGCGTGTGGGGGCTCGTGGACAAACGGCGGGTGCGCGGTGGAAGCCGGCACGGCCGCGTCGACGAGCAGGTCGTCACGCTGCTGTGGAAGGTGCACAAGCGGCAGGAGAAGAAGTCCATCGGGACCAGGTCCCGGCTGTTTGAGCTGCTCAGGGGGGCGTGCGTGCGGAAGTTCAAGAAGCGGGCGGAACAACTGATGCCGTCTCGGGCGACGTTCTACCGGCTGCTGGACCGGCTTGGGATCGTCTGCGGAAAGCAGGCCGCCGCCCGTCGCGGCGACGGCAGCCACCGCCCCGAGCCGCCGTTCACGCTGGCCATGGCCACGACGCCGGGCGAGCAGGTGCAGATCGACACCACCTCGCTGGACGTGCTGGCGCTGGATGAGACCGGACACGTCGTCTCGGTGGAGCTGACCGCAGCCATCGACGTGGTCAGCAGGACGATCCTGGCCGCGGTCATCCGACCCAAATCCAACGGCACCAAGACCAGTCCCAACTCCCGCCGCCACGGCGGACGGGCCACCAAGGCCGTGGACGCCCTGTTGCTGCTGGCCGAGATGTGCACCCCGCAGCCAATGCGCCCGCACTGGTCACTCAAAGCTGCCGCGAAGGGCTCGGACCTGCCCTACGCACAACTGGTGGAGGCCGACGAACGCATGGACGGCGCGGCCGCCCGGCCGGTGATCATCCCGGAGATGATCATCATGGACAACGGCAAGGTGTTCGCCGGACGGGCCTTCATGGACGCCTGCGCCCAGCTCGGCATCTCCGTGCGCCCGGCCTGCGCCAACTCCCCCACCCACAAAGCGATCATCGAGCGGACCTTCGGCTCGATCAAAAGCCTCTTCAGCCAGTTCCTGCCCGGCTACACCGGCAAGGACCTCACCCACCGCGGCAAGCACGTCGCCAGTGAGCGGCTGTGGCGCATCGACCAGCTCAACGACTTCCTGCAGCAGTGGATCGCCCTGGGCTGGCAGCAGCGCCCGCACGAGGAACTGCGCAACCCGTTCCTGCCGTCCATGCCGCCGCGCACCCCCAACCAGGTGTTCGCCGCCCACGTCGCCAGCAGCGGCTACGTCCCCCTCCGGCTGAGCGCCGAGGACCGGCTGCGGCTGCTGCCCACCGCCTGGGTGAGGGTCACCGACAAGGGCATCCGCCTGAACAACCGCACCTACGACAGCCGCGCCCTGGGCGGCTACCGCAACACGCTCTCCGGTCTGCCGGGCAAGGGCCAGCGGTGGCCGGTGCGGTACCACCCGCACCAGCCGGAGAAGGTCTGGCTCGAGGACTACCGCAACAACAAGTGGGCGGAAGCCGACTTCGTCTACCAGAGGCTGATCGGCGACGCCTGGAGCGAACACATCTGGGACCAGGCCACCGCCGCTCACCTCGACAAGGGCGGCCACAGCCGCGACGAGACGGCCATCGCCCGGCTAGTGCGCTCCCTGCTGGAGCGCGCCGGCCGCGGCCCCTCCCGTACCGCCACGCCGCAGCCGGCCCCCGTCGAGCGCGGCATGCACGTCGGGCCGGCGCCGGTACAGGACCCCTACCGCGGCATCCCCGCTCCCGCCTACCACAGCGTCGCCAGCCTGCCCGTCATGGACATCGACCCGCGCGAGCTGTGCGCGCCGGCGGTACGCCTCGCGCTGCCAGGCAGCCCGTCGGGCACGCCCCAGCCAGGCGATGGCTGCGGCCACGGCTCTGGCCCCGCATCCACCGAACAGCCCTAGCTCTCCTCCCCCGTCTGTGAGCGGTGCTGGCGCGGAGGCCCCGCGCCGGCCACCGCTGGCTGCCCCAAGGACGCTTGCCGTGTCTTTCTCCGAAACCCCTGACGTCACCGGCCTGTTCCTGCCGCCGACGACCCGGCTGGGCTGGCAGGCCCTGCTCGACCGCGTCATCGATCCGCCCGACCTGGCAGCCTGCCCGCAATCAGAAGATCCCGTCGGGCCCGACGATCCGCGCCTTCGCTACCACGCCACGATGCGCACCGTGCAGACTCCGGCGCTGAAGAAGGCTGTCGCCGTCGCACGGCGGCTGTGGCTGGTGGGCGGCCCCCGCAGCGAGGGCCCGCTGCACCTGGCCGTCGACGGGCCGGGCGAGACCGGGATGACCACGGTGCTGCGGCAGATCGGCCGGGCCTACGAGGGCATCATCCGTGACCGGCTGCCTGCCGATCCCAAGCGGATCCCGGTCATCCACATCAACACCCCGCTGGCCCCGGGCAGCAAACTGGACATGTCGATCCCGTTCGCCGAGTTCCTGGGCCACAGGCACACCAAAGACCCCGAGACCAGCCAGCGCAGCACCGACATGACCGGCCCCGTCTGCCACGTCATGAAGACCCGCGGCACCCGCCTGGTCCTGGTCGATGGCGTCGACCGGCTGGACAACTCCGAACTGAAGACGGCCTTCGACTACTTCGGGTACATCGCTGCCGAGTGCAACGTGTCCTTCGTCTATTGCGGGCCCGGCTCCCGCGAGATCGTCAACGAGGCCCGGCGCGGCAAGCGGCCTGAACCACCCGACGGCGGTGCGGGCGGCATCCCCACCCTGGCGGTCAGCCCGATCCCCTACAGCGCCGACGACTACGATCTGTTCCACCAGGTCGTCAAGGCCCTCGACCAGGACTTGCGCCTGCACCACCACCGTCCAGGCGACCTGCTCAAACTCGCAGCCCGTCTGCACCGTCGAACCGGTGGTTACATGAAGCCGCTGTCCTATCTCGTCTGCCAGAGCGCGCAGGAAGCCATCGAGACCGGCATCGAGGCCATCACCGAGGAACTGTTGGACAACCAGCTGGTGGGCTGCTTCGACGACGATCCGCTGCGGCCATGGTGACAGAGCAGCGGATGGCGCCGACGCGTGCCGCAGGCTCGCCGGTGAAGGAGCAGCTGCCTGGTCGGCTGGCCGCTTCTGCACCGGAAGCGCCGGCCGGGAGCCGTGGATGCGGCGCCCAGCCGGTGCGGCGCGGTCAAGAGGGCGGCAAGGCGCTGCGATTCGGGCTGGAGAGGGAGACCAGGAGTTCGCGATGGCTCCTGTGCAGCCTCGCCGTCTGCTCATCCTGTCGGCCGCGGGACCGGTCGAGCACTGCCAGGTGGGGACCGACGGGGTGAAAGCCGGCGGTCTGTACGAGGCGGCCGACCGGCGAGTCCATCTCGTCAACGCAGGTGGCGACCACCCGGCAATCCCGGCCGAGGACCTTCAGGGCCTGGGTGGTGAGGAAGGCGCCGAGCCCGAAGCCCCGCCACGCCGGGTCCAGCTCCACGTTGAGCAGGAGAAGTAGGTCACCGTCCTCTCCGACGCCCAGCCGGTGAATCGGACTGTGTGGGTCGTCAACAGCGTCGAAGGCGGCCTCCGCGGTGAGGTCGGCGCGGAATGCGTCGTCGTCGCTGCGCAACAGTTGGGAGTCCTGCCTCCAGCCGGTTTTCACCAGGAGCAGCCGGCCGACCTGCCCCAGGTCCTGTTCTGCCTGGGAAGCCCCTTGCGGCAGGCGGTGGTGCACGCCCACGTGCCAGTAGTGGATGGTGTCCTCAGGCTCGCAGGACGGCAGGCCGCCGGTGGTGCAGGAGAAGTCCAGGATCAAGTGGTCCGGGGAGCCGGGAAGTTGCAGGGGATCGATGGGGCCGATCTGCCGGGCGGCACTGCGGCTTGTTGGGGCCAGCTTCTGCTGAGGCTGGGCTCCGACGCTACGTAGGAGACGCACTTCGTCTTCGCGGATCTCGTGCTCGTGCTCGTCGTAGTCCCAGTCCTCCGCAGTGTCGGGGTCCGGCAGGTGGAGACACTCGGCGAAGTAGCGTGCGTGCTCTGCTGCCGGGATACCGACGGCGAGCGCGGCCTCCATCAGCTGCCGCATGGACTCGCTGCCGCTGTAGTCCGTGTAGTCACGGTCCATGCGCAGGCCCTCGGCGACCATGCGGGTCTCTTCCCTGACGGCCACTGCGCCCGCGGCTGTCATATGCGCATCACACAGGGTTCGATACCAATAGGGCTCGTCGCCGCATCCGGACAGCCGACACAGCTGATACACCCGGGACCAGTAGCCGTGGCCCAGCCGGAAACGCCGAGCGCGCCGCGCGGTCTCGGCCAGGACGGAGCCCTCTTCGTCGTGGCCTTCAAGGCGCAGGGACCTGTCTTTCAGGTCGCTGCCGGAGGAGGTCAGAAGGCCGGCCAGACCGAGGAGGCTGTCGCGGGCCACGGGCACGCCCAGCAGGCTGGAGGTGTAGGTCGTCGTGCCGTCCTTGCACCGGTGGGCGGGCGCGTGCAGGGCCTCGTGGAGCAGCTCCCACACGGACACCGAGCGGGATGCGACGGGGTCGGGGGCGGGCGGACAGGAGGCAGGCAGGGCAGGGGCGTTCACTGGGGTGGTCCTTCGCGGGACGGGGGCGGGAATTCAGACGTGTTGCATGTCGGTACAGGGGCAGTGCGAGCACGGCTCGCCCTGTCCTGCCGGGCCGGGGTGGCACGACCAGTCGTGGCCGCAGGCGCACAGGATGCCGCCCTCGGCGGCGGAGAAGGAGCAGATGTTGCAGGCCGCGCCCTCCGGCTGGGGACGCGAGGAGGAAGGAGAAAGGAGCTGTTCGGGCAGGTACTCAAGCACTTCCCGCGGCAGGGCGGAGCGGCCCTGGTTGAGGATGATCTCGGTCAGCTCGTGGTCGAGCCAGGCCTGGGCGGGATCCGGGGTGTTGGCGATCAGCCAGCTGCGGAACCCGGCCGGCGCGTCGTCCAGGAGCGCCTCGGCTCCCCGGCCTGCCGTCTCCAACACGTGGGCGAGGCGGGAGGTGAGTTCGGCACCGACCTCGTGGCGGTCGGCTGCAGCCTTGCGCGCGTGCAGCAGCACACCGGTGCCGTGCGGTTGGAGGACCAGCTCGTCGGGCAGATCGGCGCCGGATGCCCCGGCCAAGGGATCAGCGTGCCAGGGGCAGGACACGGTCAGGCGGTTGGTGCACCACTCCATGAACGCCATCGGGTCGGCGGTCTGGCTGCTCCATCCCCAGTCGACCACGCAGCCGCACGCCTGCTTCAGCGGTGTCCAGGCGATCTGCACCGCGCGCGTCCTGGCGCTGCGGCGCTGGCTGGCGTCGTGCAGTCCACGCAGCTTGTGGCGCGGCTTGTTCTTCTTCGTACGTCCCATGGATGCCCCTGCTTCGTCACGGAGATCACCGGCCCGTGTGGCTGGCTCTCTCAACCAGGGCAACGACCCATGAGACGAAGAGCTGTGGATGTGATCGCCTTCTCGCTATTTCGTGTGATGGTCGAGCATTCACGCGATCCGATGGGCAGGCCTATGACGTACTCCCTGGGCAGGATCCGCTTGCCCCGGCGGTCCGGGGCGTCTACGTAGGGATGACGCCGCGTCAACCTTTCGCCGCGATGACGGGTTGACGCTCCAGGGAACCCCCCTTCATCATCACCGGTGGGATGCCTTGTCACCGCGGCCGCTTCGGGGCCGCGGGTCGGCAGCGGTGTCATGGCGGCGGCCTGTTCCGCCGGGGTGTGACCGCGACGAGGGTCCGGCCGGAAGGCCACGCCCGAGGACACGGGTCCGCATCTCATCCGTGCGGATGAGATGCGACGGCACCGTCACATGCGGCGCGGGCTGTTCGTTGGCACCAGGGCACTCGGCCATGCGGGCCGGGCGGAGGTAGTACGCGCGGTGCGTCGGCGGTCTTTCATCATCGAGTGCCGACCTCGTCGGCCTCAGGGGCGACGGCCGCTGCCTGGATGTGACGCTCGTGCACTGCAAATTCTCATCCGAACCCACTCCCGGCCGGCGGTTGGAGGATCTGTACGAGGTGTGCGGCCAGGCCATGCGCGGCGCCAAGTGGCGATGCAAGGACGCCCTCCCGCTGCTGAATCACCTGCACAGACGGGCCCTCCAGTACGCCCAACGCACAGGCGGCGTCTCGCCCTACGAAGTCGGCGAGCCCAAGGACCTGTTCGCCATCCGCGACCAGGCCCGCCTGCTGCGGCCCCGCTTCCACACGGTCATCGCCCAGCCCGGTCTCCAGGCCGGCGCTGCCACCGACGAGCAACTCCTGTCGCTCGTGGGCGCGGAGAAGTTCGTCCGGGACACCAGTGCAGGCGACTTCACGGTCTACTGCAGCCGGTAGGCAGACCGGCGGGGCACGGCAGGCGGCAGGCTCGGCTCAGCTGCCGTCCTGCCCACTGGCCTGGGCGGCCGCAAGCGCGGCCAGGTCCGCCAGGTCCATGCAGAACTCCTCGTCGTCCCGCACCCAGCCGTCACTGCCCAGGCCGCCTGATGACGTCCGTGCCCGGGTCGTCAGATCGGCCAGGACGTCGGGAAGGTCACGCAGACCGCGCAGCACGTGCGTCCCGTTGCGCGGCCCGGCTTTCGACCGATCCATCAGATCAGCGATCTCCCGGTCGGGAACGACGACATGGCAGTAGGGAACAGCAAGGCTCACCGCGTCGATGTCGTGAACCGTGTTGAGGTTCCAGGTCCTGGCCGCATTGCGGAACAGCTCCACCTTCACGTCGACGGCGATCCGCACCGACGGGATGCGGTCGGCGAATGCGACCATGCGGCTCCGGGACGCCTTGGGGCGAGCCGGATCAGCTCCGGTGGCTCGCAATAGGTCCAGCCGGTACTCGGCGAACAGGTCGCGCAGGAGTTCGTAGTGTTCGTGGATGATTTCGCGGGCCTGGACGCGTACACGCAGTTCGGCGCGGCTTACGGGATCGCCGGCCAGCAGATCGGCGAAGAACGTTTCCCAGCCGAGCCTGTTCTGGTTGACCTTGTGGACTTCCTCGGGCCGGTATCCCCGTCGGCGCAGGTCCGGGAGGTCGGCATCCTGCGGTCCCGCCAGGAGTTGGTACTCGGTGAACTGGGCGGCCTTGTGCAGGACGTCAGACATCCCTGGCATTGAAGCCGGATCGACGGGACCGGACGGCCCGCGCAGTTGCGGCATCAGGCGCTTGCCGGCGAACGCCCAGCCCACGCCGATGCCCAGGGGCTGGGGAGGCGTGGGTTTGAATGCCGGCCGGCCGAAGCTCAGGTGCATGGCCTCAAGGAACTGGTGGCGCAGCAGGATCCTGCCGGAGCACAGGCTGCGGCAGTGCGAGATCGAGGCCATCGTGCGGGCCAGGTCTGTCCTCTGGCGGGGGTGAGTGATCCGGGCGGTCTCGTGGTAGTGGGTGGCGGACAGGGGGAAGACGACGCCGGCCTGGCTGGCCTGGCGCACGGCGGCGAGCACGTGCGGGTCGGACGGTTCGCGCGGTTCGCCGATCGCCGCGCTCGCCAGGCGGACCCACACCCACTGATCCAGGTAGACCGAGGGCCTGGTTGTCTTCAGGCTGACCGATTCCGCGGTGTTGGTCATCCTGCCTCCCCGGCGCTTGGGGTGTGCGTGTCCGCGGTGCTGTGCCAGCCCAGTTGCGTCACCCTCTGGAGTGATGGTGCCATTCGGCACTGACATCGGCTCGCCGTTTTCTTGTCGGTGGCCTGAGCCGCCCCGCGGCACAGGTTCCGGGGCCCGGTTGAGGCGGGCGAGCAGGCTGTCGGCAGACCGGTGCGCCCTCGTAGGCACGGAGGCATCGTCGGCGGCTCCGTCTGAGCGCATTGCGACGGACGCAGTCGTTGCGGGCATTGGGGAACACCCCGGGGATGGGGGTGTTCCCCAACGGTGGTGCTGTCAGGGCTGGGTGACGGTGAGGGTGCGCTGGTCGAGGTCGAGGTGGACGGTGCCGCCGTTGTGGTCGCGCAGCTGGCGCCACGCGGTGTAGCCGGTGAGGATGGCGTGCTCCCAGTCTGCGGCGCGGCAGATGCTGACCTCGAGGTGGGCAGTCATGTGGCCGATGGTGGCGAGGAGTTCCTGGTCGATGTGCTTGATGTCGGCGAGGTAGCGGTGGCGGGCGGCGTAGGAGAAGACAAGGGCGGAGATGCCTTCTTCGATGGCGATGGCTCGGCCGCCGTCTTCGGCTTCGTCGGCGCGGGGGTCGCTTTTGCGTTTGCGGCCCAGCAGGAAGCGGGTGACGGGGGACCATCCCAGCACGGTGGCGTGGGCGAGGTGGAAGATGTCGTGGAAGCGGTAGCCATCTTCGACGTGGGAGGCGCTGGTGAGCGGGTCACCGGCGGGGGTTCCGTCTTCCCGGGTGAGGATGACAACGGTGCGGCCGTCGTCCTTCTTGGTGGGCGTGAAGGTCAGTGTGGTCTGCCGGGGCAATCGCTCGTGGGCGGGAAAGCCGGCGTCGAAGGGGGCGTGCTCCTCGTGGGGGGTGGGGCGCCAGCGGTCCTTGGTCTTCTCCAGGTTGGCGGCGGCCACGTCGTCGAGGTCGAGTCCGAAGCGGTGGGTGAGAGCGGCGATGTACCACAGGACGTCGCCGAGTTCTTCGCGTAACTGGTGCTTGCCCTGCTCGAAGGCCGGCCCGTCGCGCAGGAACTTCTTGTAGGCGGTGGTCAGGGATCCGACCTCGCCGGCGAGGCCGAGGAGGGGGACGAGGACGGGATCGGTGCCGTCCGCGGGAGGTTGGAGAGTCTTGACGGCCGCTTCCTGGTAGCGCTTGAAGTCCACACTCACACCTGTCTGATCTTGGGACAATCCCGTTGGCTTTCCTGACAACATGTCGTATGCTACGACAGCGTCGTTGGAAATGCAGACGATTGGGGAGAGTTGTCGAACACCGACACACCGAGCATGGACGACATCACCTCGGTCGTCATCGACTTCCTCGCCGAGTACGAGGGCGTCTCGCCCGACGAGCTCCGCTCCGAACTGGAGCAGGGCGGGCGGGAGTTGCCCGTGGACTCGCTGCTGGTGGTCGAGATCCTCACACGTATTGAAGAGCGTTACCACGTCGCCATTCCCGCAGACCGGGAAGCGGCCCAGGCCACCCGGTCGGTGGGGGCCTTCGCCGCGGCGGTCCTGGACGCCATCGATGAAAGGCAGCAGTCATGACCCCTCCCCCGGACAGCCGTGACCGCGATCCCGAGCTGGTGCGGCTCGGTGAACGGCTGAAGAAGACCCGCGACTATCTGAACATGTCCCAGCAGTTCGTCTCGGACTCCACCGGCATCCCCCGCTCGGCCATCAGCGACATCGAGCGCGGCGAGCGGCGGGTGGACAGCCTGGAGCTGAAGAAGCTGGCGCGCCTGTACCGGCAGCCTGTCGCCTATTTCCTGGCCGAGGAGAAGGACGCCGACGCCGGCGAGTACGCACTGGCCGGTCTGCCGCGGGCGCTGGCCCAGCTCACTGACGGGGATGCAAAGACCGTGCTGGAGTTCGCCGAGTACCTCACGCTGCGGCGCGCGGCAGAACGCGAGGAGCAGGACGTCGACGGCGGGAGTCCGAGGGCGTGAACTGGGTCTTAGCACACCGGATCGCGTCGATCGCCGCCGTCCAGGCGCACCGCGACCTCGGTATCGACCGCACGCAGTACGTCCACGTGCACCGGGCGCTGGGAGCCGCGGACGTGATCGGGATGGCGCAGCCGATGCCCCGGCTGTTCGGCGTGTACTTCTCCCCCGCCGACCAGGGGCCGGCGGTGATGCTGAACGCCTCGCTGAACGCCATCACCCAGCGGCACACGGCCGCGCATGAGCTGGGGCATCACCGGCTGGGCCATCGCACCGCGGCCGATGAGGAGCTTGATCCCGCGCTGCGCTGGGGCAACGGCAGCTGGCCCGAGGAGGAGAAGACGGCGGAGGCGTTCGCGGCGTGGTTCCTGATGCCCCTGCCAGCGGTGCGGGCGGCCCTGGAGCGGATCTGCGGGGGCCGGCCGTCGCGTCCGGAGCACGTCTACCGGGTGGCGCGTGAACTGGGTACGTCGTACGCCGGGACGGTACGCCACCTGGTCAACCTCCGGCTGTTGGACGCCGACCGGGCCGGCCAGTGGTCCAAAATCCCTCCTGCCGGCCTGCGCAGTGCGCTGGCGGGCGGGGCCTCGCTGCCCGCGCACGCCCAGGTGCACGTGATCACGGCAGCCTCCGCCGGGCAGACGGTGTACGCCGACGGGGGCGATGTGCTGGTGCTGCACCTGGACGACGCGGTCTTCGACGTCCTGCCCAAGGGGCTTGAGCCGTGGACCAGTGACGGCGCGACGCCGCTGACGAGCGCCGTGGTGACCGACGAACTCCCGCCGGGCGAGCAGGGCCTGATCGAGGTCGCGGTGCCGACGCACGGCGCCGCGCTGCGGCTGACGGTGGTGCGCGAAGCCCCGCGTGCCGGGGTCGACGAGACCTGGCCCGCCTGAACCCGACTCCCCGGATCGCACCCGTATGTGTCAGGAGGACTGATGCACACCTTCACCGTGACCGAACGCGACGTCACCCAGGCCTGGGTCGCAGCCTGCAACAAGCTGGACCGCAAGGACAACCCGGACCGGACCGGTCTGCACACGGTGGTGCGCATCGCCGACCCGACGAGCGACGACCCGGTGTTCCGCGCCGAACTGGACCGGCTGCGCACCGGTCGCGGGCTGTGGCCGCTGGAGACCGTGGCCAGCACCCTATTCCCCGGGGCCCTAGCGGCACGGTGCGCCAGCCCGGATGACCTCGCCGAGCGCTACCGGCGGATGTATCCGGTGATCAAGCGGTACCCGGGCAATCACCGCGGCACGTACTTCGGCCGCCTGGTGTCCTACCCTGCGGTGTCCAAGAGCGGCGTCGACCAGCTCGGCACCGTCATCAGCCGCCTGCGGGCCCAGGCCGCGGGCACCAAGATAGCCGCCGCGTACGAGATCGACGTGGCCGCAGCCACAGACACAGACACAGACACAGAGGAGGATGGCGCGGACCTGCTAGTCCACACAGCCGGGAAGGACAACAGCTACATCGGCTTCCCCTGCCTGAGCCACATCTCCCTCCAGCTGGACCGCGACCGGCGGGTGCACGCCGCGGCCCTGTACCGCAGTCACTTCATGTTCGAGCGCGCCTACGGCAACTACCTCGGCCTGGGCCGCCTGCTGGCCTACATCGCCCAGCAGGCCGAACTGGCCTGCGGGACGCTGACCGTGGTGGCCGGCCACGCCCGGCTGGACGGCCCCATCACACAGCTGCGCCCCCTGCTGACCGGCACCAGCCGCCTGGCGGCATGACGGCAGCCGCCGCAAGGCGGCCGACGTCGCATGCGGCAAGCTCACTGTCCGGGCGGGCCGTTGAGCTGCCACTTGGGCGGGAACCAGGCCGGCATCGCGTCGGCCTGCTGCCGGTAGGTCTGCTTGATGCGGCTGCGGCCGCTGATCCCAGCGATGTCCGGGTGGGCGACCCGGGCGTACTTGTCGACCTCGCAGAACAGGTTCTGACAGTCGATCAGCTGCAGCGGACGTCCGCGCAGTCCCGCAAAGGCAAGGCCCAGCCGGGCGAAGTGCTCGTCCTGGGTATCGGCCATGTAACGGATGACGTCCGCCTCGATGCCGTCCGCCCCCGCCCCGAAGCACTTGCGGATCCCGTCGCGCGCCCCGGGCCCGGCAACGACGAAGTCCATCTCCGAAAACGGCATCGCGGCTGCATAGTTGAGGTCGATCACGAACTGGTAGGCCAAAAACGGCCCGATCGCCGGGAAGCCCAGCAGGACCTGGTAGGCGTCCTGCAGCGTCGGCGCTGACAGCACGCGCTGCGGCGCGTCCGCCTTCATCATCATCTCCAGCAGCCGCAGGTGGTTCTGGTGCTTGCGCTCCTCTCCGAGCTGCGGCGGGGGCACGATGTAGGCGGCCGAGTACAACCGCTGCCCCGCGGTGAAGGCCTGTGAGAGCACCCGGTCAAAGGCCCGGTAGTCGTAGGTGTCCCACCGCACCTCTCCCAGTGCGCCGTTCAGCAGCCGCCATGTCGACGTCTTGTTGAAGATCTTGAACAGCAGGGTCCGGAAGAAGACTTCCTCCCACACCTGCTCGCCCCGGTAGATCACGCCACCGATCAGGTCCTGGCTGACCCGGTCGGCGGCCCTGAAGCAGTTGGTGAAGCGGTGTCGCTGCAGGATCGGATCGTCCGTGAACGGTCCCGCTCCCCCGGCAAGCCGTGCCTCGTAGACCTTCTGGCGCGCCGCCGCGAAGCGCCAGTAGGTGTCGAACACCGGCGTCAAGGTCAGCGTGCGGCCTGCCACACGGATCTTCCTCGCCGGGTCGCGGTCTAAGGCCTTCTGCTCTGAACGCTCTTGCAGCACCGTCACCATGGGTTCAATATATATTCGATATAGATGGGGGGCGGCGAGGGGGACGTGTGGAATTGCTGTGGCAGCGTCCACGACGCAAGACGCTGGTCGACTGGCCGGAGGACGTGGACACGAGGCTGGACGTCCTGGTCCGGGCCGCGGCCGCGGCCGGGGAGCAGACGTCGCGTTCGCAGGTGCTGGCCGCACTCGTGACGGCGGCCGAGGCCCGTCCCGCCGTCATCGCCGAACTCCTCCACTCCTACCGTCAGATGCCCGCCGACGCCCTCGAAGCGGACAACGCACGCGAGGACCTGCCGTCCGTACGCTCTCCCGGACGCACCCGCGGCAGAAGATGACGCCGAGTCAGTTCCGGTTTCTCACCCGAGTCCCTTCGGTGACCCGGTCAACGCCACCACACGCCACCAGGTCACGGCTGCATGCGCCGTCCCTCGACACGCGGCCGATCGGATGTCCCGCAGGCCTGGGCCGGTTACGCAAATGCCCTGACCACCGTCGCCGAGAACAGAGCTAGATGGGCCTCCAGGACGACGGGCTCGGCGCCTGGTGTGCTCCGGGCGGCGCGGTGCCGGTACAGGGCGAGACGACGTGGTCGTTCCTGCATCGTGTCGCCGTCTGCTATGGCCTTGAGGTGGGCGAGCTGCTGGCGTGGGGGTGGTGGCAGTGGGTAAATCCGGTCACCCAGAGCCGTCGCCGTCCGGATGGCGAGGTGCTCCTGAACGTCACAGCCCAGGCACAGGTCGCGGCGTGGGCCGGGGTCCCGGTTGCGCATCTGGCGCGGGCATTGCCGTCATGGAGGGCCGGTCCGGCGTCCTTCGGTGAGCGGGCCGTTGCGGATCGGGGATGGGCACGGTGGCGGGTGGGAGCTCAGGCATGGGGGCCGGTGTCGTTCGGCTGCGGGCTGTGCGCCGCCCGGCGCAGCGGCCGGATGGAGCGGGTATGGCGGTACGGGCAACGGTGGAATCGGGTGTGTTCCCGGCACGGCCGGTGGCTGCTGGACGTCGGCGATGGCCACGCCCTGGAGTATCTGGACGTGAGCGGGTGCCGAGAGCTGGCTGCCGCCCAGGCGCGGTGGCCGCGGGTGGCCCGGTGGGCGGCGAGCACGGGTGCAAAGCCGGGTGCTGTGTTCGCGGTGGCCCGGGCGGTGGTGTGCGGGTGGTGGCAGCAGGAAGCATTCTGGCAGCGGGAGCAGGTGTGGGGTCAGCGCCTTGAGCGGGTAACTATCGACACCAGCCGCAGAAACGAGGCGGCGTCGCAGTGGCTGGCAGCGTGGTGGCGGCTAGTCGTGCGGGACGCGGTTGTCTTCCCCGAGGTGGTGGCGGTGGCCGCCGCATTGGTGGATCCGGCCCTGCGGCTGCTGGTGACGGATGAACGGCCGCTTGTCCGCCGGTCCCGGCACCATGACCGTTTCGTGACCGCGCTCGGAGACCGGCTGAAGCGCGGCTGGCTGAAAGAGGTGGAGCGGCCGGAGAGACCGAGCGCCCTGCAGGCATGGATGAGGGGCCTGGCCCGCGAGCTGCGCTCACCGTCGCCGTCCGATTCGGCACACAGCGGGATGTGGCGGGTACAGGCGGCCCACCAGCCTGCCGAAGTGGGGATGGGACTGCGCCTGTTGGCTACCACTCCCCCAATCACCGTCCGGCGGCACGCCGGGTCGGCGGGGTGGCGGGCCGAGTTGTGCGTGCCTCGGCGCATGGGGCAGGGCGCCGGGTTGAAGGCCGTTTCCCAGGAGCGGTTCTGGGAGGGCCTTGATCACGCGCGCAGGTATATGGCCCGGCATGGGCATCTGGCCGTCCCGCACGCCGGCGCCCCACAGGGCGGGTTCGACCTGGGCCGATGGCTGGCGAATCTGCGCGCCGCGTCTGCCGGCTTGCCGCCCGAGTACGTGCGGGTGCTGGCGGAGCTGGACGTGTGGTGGAATCCGCCCTGGCCGATCAGCTGGCAGCGGGCCTGGCACCGGGCCCGTGCTCACACTCTGGCCCACGGCCCCGTCAGCGGTGGTGACAATCTGGCGGGGCTACCGCGCTGGCTCGACCGGTGGCTGCGCCGCCAGATCACCGACTACTCCCAGCTGGCCGCGGAACAACAGCAACTGCTCGCCCAGCTCGGCCTCACACCCGCCGAGATCGACCGCTTCCACGCCTGGCCCGCACGACGCCGCAGCGTGATCCACGGCCTGGAGGCCGCTCACGACTACGCGGCCCGCCACGGCCACCTGGCCGTCTCCCAGCCCACCACCCACGACGGGTTCGCCCTGGGCAAGTGGCTCAACCTGCAGCGCCACCGTCAACGCGCCGCCACCCAGCCCACGCGTCTCGGCCGGCAGCTCACTGCCCTGGACACCTGGTGGAACCCGCCCTGGCCACTCAACTGGCAGCGGTACTACTGGGCCGCCCGCCATCACCTCCACGGCCTGCCCGACGGCGTGGTGTGGTGGCCCGGCAGACCAGACGAAGACCAGACCCGGCAGTGGCTGCACGAGCAGCAGGCCTCATGGCAGCACCTGCATTGCAAGCAAAGGGAGTTGATACGCAGCCTGGCAGCGGACACATCATGCACAAGCCGCCGAGGTTCCTGATGATCGCCTCGATCCTCCGTACGGCGTGCCGTTCGGCCCCCGCCATCCGTACACGATCTCGGTGGACACCCGGCCCGTCCGCGTCGGCCGGGGTGGCGGCGGCGTTGACGCGGTGACGCGGCACGACCGGCATCGCGATGAGCAGGGGCTGAGGCGCGGGCCGGGGTCATGGGTGGGTGGGGCTTTTGCGCGGCGGATGGCACACCGGGCAGCGCTTGCCGGTGCCGCCGCGGCGGGAGCGCTGATCGGGCGTGGCGTCCCAGCGTCCCGGACAGCCGGACTTCGAGCAGGCCCACCGGCATAGTTTGGTGGAGCTCGGCCTCAGCTTCTTCGCGGTCAGGTCCGGTTCGTCGATGACTTCGACGAGCTCGTCGGCGAGGGCAGGGTGCACGTCCTGCAGGGATTTGCCGGGCTTGGGGCGCACCCTGGCGGCAACGGTGCGTTGGCGAGCGCATCGGGGGCATCCGCTCGACTGGCCCGTTCGGCGGTTTGGAGGGGCGGGGTACTCGAAGCGGCAGTGGGGTTCGGGGCACCGCCACTGGCATGTCTTGTTCGACGTGGGGAGCAGGTGGAACGCGGTCCAGCCGGGGTGGCCGACGACCTCGATGAGTTCTTCGGCCATCGTCGGGTTGACCTCGGCGAGTGATTCCCCGGGACCGGGCCTGCTGTTTACCGCGCCCACCTGTGCGTGACCGCACTGGCTGCAGCCACGGTCGGCAAGTGTCCGGCTGTACAGTACGGCCTTCCATTCGTAGCCGCAGTCCGGCTTCCGGCACCGCCACAGACACACGTCGTTGCAGCCGGGTGGCATCCGATCGGGGGTCTTGCCGGGGTTGGTGAGGTTCGCTACGAACTCCTCCTCCAGGTGCGGCGCCACGTCCACCGCGGACACTTCGGGGCTAGCCACGGCCTTCTGCCACAGCTGCGCTCCCTTGGTGAGCGCCGCGGTGACCTCGGCCGGTGTGAGCTGTCGCCAGGGAAGGCCACGGCGTCGCAGTACGGCACCCACCGCCTCCGCCCAGATTTCGGGGTTCACCCCCGGCCCGGCCTCATGGTGGGCCAGGCCGTTTACCGGGACGGGCGGCAGCCCACGGCTTCGGATGCGTTCCACGTCGAGTCCGGCGGCGAGTGCTGCCTTCGTCTTCGCGGTGTCACGTTCCAGACTTCCTGGCCTGTTGTGGGTCCATTCCGGGTCCAGGTCGATGAGCAGGCCCGGGGCCGGGTCGGGCAGGTACAGGTCGAAGCGATCCTGCCGGCGCCCGGGCAGGCGGAGGCGGTGGTCGAGTTCCACGGTGAGCCCGGAGGCGGCCTGGACGAGCATGGCGACGTTGCACTCGAACGGGGAGCGGCCGTGGCCAGTGCAGTCCGGGCAGCCGCGTCCGTTGGTGCGGTTGGCGACTGTCGCGGGCCAGAAGTGTTCCTGCGCGCATTCCCACTCGCACAGGTCATGGGACTGCGGGCGCAGGGTGTCCGGACGGCGATCGGGACGGCTGAGGTTGCGGCGGAACTGCCGAGCCAGCGCGGGATTCACCTCGGCCAGCGATTCTCCCGGCCCTGGTGCCCGGTTGCGGCGCTTCCAACACTCAGAGCATCCCGAGGGTTTGACGGTACGGGTGCGAAACTGCAACCGGGCGGGCCACTGGTGACCGCATCCGTCCGCCGAGCAGCGCCACTGGCACCGGTCCGTGGAGGACAGCGGCATGTCTTCCAGTGCCATACCTGGACTGGACAGGTTGGACACGAACTCGGCCTTCAGCCGAGCCCGAACTGCAGCCACCTCGGTAGCACTTCGTCGTTTACCCATAACGGCAGATCCTGACAGCCGCCGCTGACAACGGCCCGGGCTTGTGCTACCGGGTGCCGCGCAGCGGCCCGGGAGAGCCGAGTCTCGTGCCAGGGGAGCACGTTCGTGACCGGGTGATTCCGTGTAATGGGCAGACTGAAGGTACATGCCGTGTTAAAGATGCTTGTGTGCGTG
Source organism: Streptomyces sp. NEAU-sy36 (assembly GCF_013423905.1). Classification (NCBI taxonomy): domain Bacteria; kingdom Bacillati; phylum Actinomycetota; class Actinomycetes; order Kitasatosporales; family Streptomycetaceae; genus Streptomyces; species Streptomyces sp. NEAU-sy36. The sequence goes on along the minus strand of NZ_CP058977.1, from coordinate 4,094,107 downwards.
TAACACGGGTGCTGATTGACGGCTTCAGAGGCTGGGGACACCTTGATGTGCGTCCCGGCAGCCATGCGTTGGTAGCGGGGGTCCCCCGCGCCGGACGCACCGACCTGATCACAGCCCTTGCCCGGGTCCTGGATCCGGATGCCGCGCGTGGCGCCGCCCTGTCCGATCTGCATCAGCGGCCGGTCATCACCGACGGCGCTGACTCTGCGCCGGCTGAAGCGGGCGCTGACGTGGTCGAGGGACAGGCGGAAGCAGTCGTGGAAGCCCCAGCCGCCGATGTTGTCGGCCCAGACGATGCGGCAGAAGAGGACGCGTCTGGCGACAACGGCGCGGCACCGCAAGCTCCCTCTGCGGTGCTGCAGCGGGTGGAGGCCGCCCAGGTCGAGGTGACGTTGACCGATTTCGATCCCGATGTGCAGCAGTTGCTCGATGGGGTCCTGGAGCCGCTGGAGGACTCCGGGTGCGCGAGTGAGGATCCTGATGCGTCTGCGGATGCTCCGCTGTGCGCGCGGCTGGCCTATCGCCTGAGCTATGACGAGGAAACCGAGACGCTGGAGTCGGTGGTGTACTTCCCGGCGCGCAGCAACCCTGCGCTCGGCCAGTACTCCCGGGTCCCGGCCGCCACCCGGCGGATGCTGCCGGTGGTCACCCTCGATGCCGGCCAACCCCTGCAGTTGCGTGCTGGTGCCGGCTTGCGGCGCATCCTCGACGATCGGGACGCCAAGGCCGGTGCCGCGGCGTTTGATGCGCTGGCCCAGGCTGTCGCGGAGGCTGTGTCGGCCTTGTCGGCCGACCCGGCCGTGGCCGAGGCCGTCAACGCGGTCCTCGCGGTCGGCGGGACAGGAGAACGGATCGGCGATGCCCCGCTCACCGCGGAGCAGGTCGGCTTCCGCACCGAGGACGGGTCGGTGGCCGCACTGCTGCGGACCCTGCGCGCGGCACTGCATCTGGACGCAGGCGGCATGCTCGGGCTGGCCCAGCACGGCAGCACGGTCAGCGCGGTGTTGTCGATGGCCGAGGCGATGCTGCTGGCCACCGTGCCCGGCGCGGTGGTGCTGGCCGACGACTTCGGTGACCAGCTGGATGCTCCGGCCACCGAGCATCTGGCGGCCCTTCTGCGCGCCCGCTCCGGGCAGGTGTGGTTGTCCACCCGGCGGCCGGAGGCCGCCCGGGCCTTCGAGCCCACCGAGGTCATCCGGCTGGTGCGGCACGGCGGCGTCCGCTCCCACCACCAGCTGACCAGGATCATGGACCGCAAAGCACTGATCGCGATGCGGCAGTGGCACACCCAGCTGCTGGCCGCGCTGACCGCGCCCACGGTCGCCATCACCGAGGGTCCGCACGACGTGGCCGTGCTGAGCATGGTCGACCGCCGCAAGCCGCCCTCCTTCCTCCCCCTGTCCGCCCACGGCGTGCGCCTGGTCGCCTCCGGCACCGGCGGCGAGGGCGGCATTGGCCAGATTCCCCGCATCGCGAACCTGGCACGCCAGCTGGGCTTCCGTGTCTTGGCGGTGATCGATCGCGACAAAGACAGCGGCCAGACCAGCGACGAGCTCGCCAAGATCCAGGCCGCGTGTCACGCGGTAGTCCGACTGCCGCCCGGCGCCATCGAGCGTGCCATGGGCGACGGCCTCCCGTTGCAGGCGCTCGCCGACGCCAGCGCCACGCTCACCGAGTACGGCATTCCCGATCCCATGGGCGGCCAGCTCACCGAGGCTGCGGTGACCAACCTGTGCAAGGTGATCCACAAGCAAGGCTTGCACGAGCAGTTTCTGGAAGCCCTCTACGCCGAGCCCAACGCACCACACCCGCCGGTGATCTCCGTGACGCTGGCCCTGCTGGAACTGGTTGCCGACCCCTCCTACAGCGGGCCGCAACTGCTCGATGTGCCCGCCCTGTCCCGGCCGGTGGGTGCCTGATGGTCTATCGGGCACGCGGGGACCAGCGCGCGGTGATCGAGAGCGCTGCGCCGGTGCTGGTGGTCAGCGGCGGCGCCGGCACCGGCAAGACCACGACCGCGGTCGCCGCCGCCCGCGCCCACCTGGAAGCGGCGGACGAGGAACTGCTGCGGCTGCGGCAGGAGGCGGCCCGGCGCGGACAGCGCGCCCAACTGCCCGCTGCGACACGGGTGTTGTTTCTCTCCTTCTCGCGTACCGCTGCCGCCCAGATCATCGACCGTGCCGCGAATGTCATCGGAGAGCTGCGGCCGCGGCTGGAGGTGTCGACCTTCCACGGCTTCGCCTGGAGGGTCATCACCGGCTTCGGTGCGCACCACGGCTTTCCGCCTCCGCAGAGCGTGCTCAGCCAGGCCAACCAGACCGTGCCCGGGGCCCCTCCCGGGCTGACGTACAGCCAGCTGATGCCCGCCGCCTTCCGGCTGCTGGCCCTGGACAAGGTCCGCGACCACTATGCCGGGCGGTACACCCTCGTCATCTGTGACGAGTTCCAGGACACCGACGCCACCGAGTGGGCATTCCTGCAGCAGATCGCCCCCGCAGCACGTCGCATCCTGCTGGGCGACGTCAACCAGAGCATCTACGAAGGCTCATTCAAGCCCGGCGTGAATCCCGCCGCACGGATCGCGGATGCCATGGCGCTGCCCGGCGCCCGCCGCATCGGCCTGCAGGCCGCCAGCTACCGTGACCCCTCCGGTGTGCTGCCCGCGGCCGCGGAAGCCGCCCGTCAGCGCCGCTTCACCGACCCGGCCCTCCGCGAAGCCGCGCAGCAGGGACGGCTGGCCGTCACACGGATCACGGACGACACCGGCTACGCGCAGGTTATCGAACTCGCCCGGGCCGCCCGCCAGAAGAAGCACACCGTCAGCATCTTCACCCACACCAACATCGCCACCACCTCTCTGTCCGATGCCCTCAACGCGGCCGGCCTGGTTCACGAGCAGGTCGGCTTCCCCGAGGCCCACGCGGAAGCGCTCTCCGCCCAACTCGCCCTCATCCAGTTCGCGCTCGGGCAGGAGGACGACCAAGTACGGCGGACGCTGGCCGTGTTCATCACCGCCAGCCTGCGCAACAAGCAGCTCTCCCCGCTCGCATCGCAGGTGCTGCAGGGAACCAATCCAGAGCTGGAACGGGCTCTGGGGCAGCTCGCTGAAGACCTGCGGTCAGCCGGACACGGTCCTAGCGCCGACATCGACCACCTCGCCGAGCTCATCACCGGCGCCTACGCACGCATCGGAACCTTCCGCGGCCAGGAGGCCTGGCTCCAGGCCGCCCCCACCACTCGCCGCGCACTGCGCCTGCTTAAACAAGACCAGAGCATCACGGCGGTGGCCGAAGAACTCCACCGCGCCCGCGACGAGACCCTGGTGGGCGATTCCCGGCCGCGCCCGCGTCCGGTGCAGGTGATGAACCTCCACCAGACCAAGGGCCGCGAAGCCGACACCACCATCCTGCTGCTGGCCGACGACGAGTACTACGGTCCAGAAGGCGAACCGTTCCCCAACGGCTCACGCCTGCTCTATGTCGTTATGACCCGCGCCCGCCACCAGGCGCACCTCGTCGTCCCGGCCAACTCCCACCCTCTGTGGGCACCTCTCATCGCCGCCCTGGAGTAGCCCTCCCCCGCGCCGGGCAGGCGCAGCGGCTGGTGCACCCAGAGCTGGCGCACCGAGGAAGATGGACGCCGTGCACGACGATCCCAGCTCTGTCGCAGCGTTGCTGCGCGCGAGGTACAAGCGACGTCTGCCCTCCAGCCTCAACGAGCTGACCGGACCCGAGCACGGGTTGGTGGAGCTGCCGCTGCACATCGCGTGGTCCGGACTGCGACCCTCGATCTGGCCCTGCCACGGCAGCGCATGAGCCTGTACAGAACAGTGCTCGCCGAAGGCATGCGTGACGGCCTATGCCGTTTCCTCAACAGAGGCATCCTGCTGGAGCTTTGGCCAGTGCTCCACAAGCTCATCAGCAGGGCCATCAAGGACGTCCGGGAGGAGGCATTCTCCGAGCTGCGTCCATGATCACCTTCCGGCGCGCTCCCCCAGCACCCCGCAATAGGCGTTCTCACCGCAACTGCGGCAGTCTCACCCAACCTGCAGGACCGCAGGTCAAACGGCCCGAGCAGGGTCCAGAACCTGTCGCAATCCATCTGCGGCACCGCAGATCAGCGGCATGCCGTCACCGCAACAACAGTGCGACCTCACAGCGGGCAGGAACCGCGGGGTGCCGTCGTCGTCGACGGCGGTGACGTACTCGCGCTCCAGCTCGGCCAGGCAGGCGGCAATCTGGTCGCTGCGCCGGAAGATCCAGCGGATCAGCTCGTGGGGCACCCCGGCTATCTCCATCACCGGCCGGCGCCCCGGGGTGACGGTGCGCGTCGTGGCCGCGGAGGTCTGCGAGGCGCGGGGGCTGGCGACCGATCTCGTTGTAGAGCGCGGAGGCGGCCACGGTGTTCTCGTGCAGGGCCGTGGTGTGGATCGAGCCCCATTTCCCGTCCAGGCGCTGCCCCTTCACCGACAGCAGCAGATGGTCATGAAGCAAGGGGCGCCCGGAGCGCGCCTCATAGTGGCGGAAGCGGGCGGCGACCAGACCGCCGGGCGGCCGCACCCGGTAGATGCCGTCCTGGCCGTACCGGATCACCGCGACCTCGCCCTCGATCCACTCCAGCACCCCCTCGACCGCGCACTCGTGCGCGGCCTCGATCACCCGCCGGGTCTCCTCATCCCCCAACGCCCACAGAAGGTAAATCGTCGGCTGCGACCAGAACACGAAGTCCACGCCCGTGACCATCACCCGGCGTCCGAAGGCGCCGGCCCTGAACGCCTTCTTCGCCGACTCGCCCGCGGCAAGCCGCTCAGCCTCGATCCGGTCCGCGTACGGGTGCCGGCCCCGCTCGCCGAACAGGTTCCGCAGCTGCGCCCCGGTGACCTCCTCACCCAGCGCGAGCCCGAGCACGGCAAGTCCCCGGCCCATCCATCGCCCGGCCGGGACCCCGGCTCGCTCCTGGGCGGCGCGCAGCGGCGTGCGCGCCGGGCGAGCGCCACTGGCCGGACGGGGAGGACTTCCTGAACGTCGCGCTGAGCGCAGTACGCACCGAGGAACGCGAGGGGTCCCGGTAGCCACCGGGACCATCCCCGCGAGCGCGGGGAGCAGATGCCAGTCCAGGAGCTTGCTCAGCTTCTCGGCGAACCATCCCCGCGGGCGCGGGGAGCAGCGACCTCGCCCTGCACGACGACGAACGGCGCTGGGACCAAACCCACGGGTGAGAACGAACGCGAGAGGTCGGCAGCGGGCATCGGCCGCGAGGTGGATCCTTGTGGTCAGTCCGCCGCGGGACTGGCCGATGGCGTGGTCGGCCGGTTCGCCAGCTGGGGCCCCTCTTCGCGGGCCCGGTCGTCAGATCCCAGATCCGTAACCGGGGTCTGACTGCCGGCGGGGGGTCCACCACTCGGTGAGCCCCCACACCGCGAGCGCGAGCGTGGCCACGGCTACGAGTGCCGCGGCCCAGGGGCGGTGCACCCATCTGGCGGCCAACGCCCAGGCGAAGAGCGGAACCAGTGCGCCGCCGAGCACGATGAGCGGCAGATCGATGAAGAGTACGCTCAGATCGCGGGCATGGCCCTCGAATCCTCCGTCGATGCTGACCGCGGCGCGCGGTGCCCAGACAAGCGGCGCGGCTGTCGCACCGAGGCCGGCGAGTAGGCATCCGGCACCGCCCTCAGTCTTCGGGTTCATACCCGTGGCCCGTTCCGCGGTTCTCTCAGCCATGCCCGTGATAGACGCGGCGGCGTGGTGCACGGTTCCGGACAGGGCGGCCGCGTGTTGTTACAGCAAACGTTTGTCCTGTTGTGATGTGACGTGCCGTCCGGGTGCTGTACCGGGTGGCAGGGGGCGGCCACTCGGGCACGGGACCATCCCCACAAACGCGAGGCGCAGGCGAGCGTTTGGACGCGGTCCACGCCGGTCGCAGGACCATCCCCGCGAACGCGGGAAGCAGATGACGTCCGGGTCCTTGTTGGACTGGCAGCGGGGACCATGCCCGCGAGCGCGGGGAGCAGGGCTTCGCGCAGCGGGGCCAGCTCCTCGGCGCAGGACCATCCCCGCGGGCGCGGGGAGCAGTCGAGGCCGATGGTGTCCGCCTTGAGGTCGTAGGGGCCATCCCCGCGGGCGCGGGGAGCAGGCGGCTGGGCTGCTCTTATGGAGCAAGCCCACGGGGCCATCCCCGCGGGCGCGGGGAGCAGATTCTCAGGCATGTATGCCCAGCCTCTACGGCGGGGCCATCCCCGCGGGCGGGGAGCAGGTCGCCGGGTTCATGGTCGACCCGTCGCCGCTGGGGCCATCCCCGCGGGCGCGGGGAGCAGGAGCACAGGCCGGAGAACCCGCCGTCTGAGGTGGGGCCATCCCCGCGGGCGCGGGGAGCAGGACCGACGTGACACCGAGCCGTACACCGCTGCTGGGGCCATCCCCGCGGGCGCGGGGAGCAGGAGCTGCCCCACCTCAACCTGATCGCGTCGGCGGGGCCATCCCCGCGGGCGCGGGGAGCAGGCCCATGTCGGGGAGCTCGGGGAGCGGGCCGAGGGGCCATCCCCGCGGGCGCGGGGAGCAGTGATGCAACACCCCGGACCCGGCGGCCGAGGCGGGGCCATCCCCGCGGGCGCGGGGAGCAGACTTCCTGACCTGCGTCTTTATCGCTCGACGGACACATTTCCGTGGACTTTTGCAGATTCCGACAAAAGCGCCATACCGGCTCCTCTCCCCTAGCGGGGCAGCAAGCGAGCATCGTAGTCCTCACCGTCTCGTACAAGACCTGTCCGGCCACGCCTACGGCCGCAGCGCCGTCATGTCGCGTACCGGCTCGATCGCGGCATCAGCGTCGGCGCCCTGTCCGGGAACGGGATGAGGGCATCACTTCGGGCGTCGCGGCCTGCTGGTGCACTACCGAAGATTCGCGACATCTCGCCACGACGGAGAACTGTGCACTCCCAGCCCGTGTCCGGGAGGCGCCCCGGGCGATCGGGGACTTGCGGGGCTAACAGCCCTGCGGGCCAAGGTTCAGCCATCCCATCCACGCGCGGCTCCGTCGCGCCCACAACAAGGAAGTGTCATGCCTGCAACAGCATCTGCCCAGCCGCAGCCCCGTGTCCGAGCGGGCTGGGGACGTCGCGCAAAAAGAGCGATCGGTGCTGGGGCATCTGTTTCTGCGCTGACGATGGCGGCTGCCCCCTGGTGGGTCGTGGCCGTCACCGTGATCGTCGGTGTCGCAGTGGCTGGTCTTCTCGCGCTGGCCCAGACTCTCGTGCCCGAGGAATCCGAACACAGGCGAGACGTGCTGCTGGCGTGGATGCGGCACCGCGAGCGCCAGGCCCGCAATCGCCCACCGGCCCAGCGGCACCACACGGCACGGCCACGGTAATGAGCGCCCGCCTGGCGAGCAGGGGCGACGTGCTCGTACCGCACGTTTGCCCGCCCCCCGCGTCAGTCGGCGGGGGCGGGCCTCGGCGGCACGTGCGCCGGTGCCGAGGGTCCGCCGCGAAGCCGGGGGCGCCGCCGCGTGGGCGCCGAGTACGCCACGGGTCCGTAGTTTCTCCACGTTGCGACGGACTCCGGGGAAGGCGTCGAGCAGTTGGGCCTGGGCGGCGCGGAGGCTGTGCGGGGTCTGAGGGCCGGCGCCAAGTGTGCGGGCACGGGGGCTGCTGCACCGTCAGGCCCCTTCGCTCTGATTTCGCGTGCCTGGCCCGTGATCGGGTTGCGGACGTCAGCCGGTCTCGTCGCCGTAGGCGGTGGGGTATTCGGCGGTGTAGTCCTCCACGGGCTTGGTCATGTCCGCGGCGTACTCGGCTCGTGCCTGCCGGTCCGCTTCGCTGATGTCGGGGTGCACTGGAGGTGTCTGGGGGGCGGGCCAGAGCTGGATCAGGTGCCTTTCCGCGTGGTCGCCGGTGCCCGGTTCGGGGACGTCGGCGTGGCAGTGGAGGCGCATGCGGATCCAGCCGCCGTTGTCGGCGGTCGCTGGTGCCTCGAGGGGGGTTGGTCTTCGGGCCAGGCGTCCCAGAAGTCGCCCTGCCCGATGGTGGCGAGGTAGAGCGTGGGGGTGTCGGCGAGCAGGCTCATCTCCTCGGCCGGCTCCCAGGCGTCACCGGGTTCGGATGCGGGTGGGCTGTCGTGGATCTGGACGGTCATGCGCAGGGGGCCGGTGTCTGTGGTGGGCAGGACGACGGCGGTGGCGTCCGTGGCCGGGCCGCAGCGCCATCCGAACGGCATCTCGGTCGGGAAGTCGTAGTCGTCGTCGAAGCCGATGAGGTAGCCGTGTTCGCCGAGGTCGACGGTGAAGGTCGCTTCGCGGATCAGCATGGGGATCCTCCTTCAACGGAGAGGGTGCCCCGCCCCCGAGCCATGTCGGGGGCGGGGCACCTGGGCCGGCGTGAGTCTAGGCGCGGTTAGGCGATCACGTAGAAGGGGTCGCCGTCCATGACGTGCATCTGGCCGCGCCAGGCGGTGATGCGTCCGCCCTGGGACTTGTTCTCCTGGACCTTCACCCAGGTGATCTCCCGTTGCTTGGCGGGAAGGTGGGTGCCGCCCTCATGGGAGGAGGCGAAGGGGTACTCGTCGCAGAAGGTGCGGCCGGCGCGCTTCATGTCCACAGGTGCGCTGCTCGGGCACACGGCCTTCCGGTTCGCGTCCTCCTGCTTCTTGTTGATCATCCAGTGCAGCGGCTTGCCGCGTTGGGGGCGGGGCCTTCCCGCCGCGCTCCCGGTGGGCCCAGGCGTCGGGCACGCGGCCCGAAGGACTCTCCGGGCGCGGGTCAGTTGCCGCAGCGTGGGGCGCGCAGCCAGCACCGAGGGGATGCTCTCCTAGTAGGGGTGGCAGCTGCAGCCGGACGGACGGCGAGGTCGGCCGTGACCCCGCTGTTGAGCAGCTGCTCAACGCCGTTCATCCGGCTAAGCCTCTGGCACGGCTGTTGAGCGCAATCCCACTGTCCGCACCTCGTTGTGGCCCGCCGCGCAGGACGACACAACGTCACTCTTGACGCTGAACGGACAGGAGCTGTTGCTGAAGCCAAGCAGGCCAGGGGTCAGGAGGTGCCAACGGAGGAAAGCGTTCGGCGAATTGAGGAAGCCGTTGATCGGATGGCTGCACTTCTGCGGGTCGGACTGCTTCAGATCCGAGTTGTAGACGGTGCTGGGACCAGGCAATGCGAGCCGCGTCCAACTAAGCGGGCTGTCGACGCCGTCGCCGGACGGCCGCATTTGTTGCTCCGGGTGGTGCTTTCCACTCAGATCGAACCTGTGGTCGGACTCGATCTCGGGCAGCGAAAAAATACTGGTGACGGCTGCGTGAACCCAGCGGGGCACTAACCTGTACAGCCCGCCGGTCGTCTTGTTCCGTGTCACCGCGCGAGGCCTTGAAGCGACCGTGACATGCTCGTCGCTTGCCCCGACGTTGATGTCCTCCTTGTCCGCGCTGGTCGGGACATTGTCCAGTGGCTTAGAGGCCTGCTTCTGCTGCGCGGCCTTCTGCCTGGGTAACCCGACTGGAGTCTGGGCGGGGGTGTCGTCGCTGGTAGCGGGGTTGTCTGAGGTTGTCCTGGACAATCCCTGGACAGTCTCGGACGGGGCCGGGGATGCCTGCCGGGCGGCAGGGCCGTGCTGGGGGGTGTGGTCGGTCAGGACGGTTCCGGGAATGGTGCGGGGGCCGTCTGACGGTGGGTCGGGCTCCATGCCGGCCTGTTCCAGTACCTCGGAGAGCATCGTCCTGCGTTGTTCGCGGTCGGTGCCGATGAGGTCGAGCTGCTCGTCCATCCCGCGGTCGAACTCCTCGTCCGACATCCGTGGTTCGGGCGCGCGTTCCGGCAGGGACGCCGGTTCCGCCGGTCCCGGGTCGGCAGCGGCGTGCTGGAGCCGTTCGATTTCCTTGAGTGCTTCCTGCTGCTCGCGCATCAGGGCCGCCTGGGCCTGCTCGGCGGAGAAGCGGTGGCTTCGTGCCTGTTCGAGTTCGGCCTGGATGCGTGCGAGCCGGAACTGCGCCTGCTCCAGCCGGTGCGCAGCCTGCGCACGTTCCCGCTCCCGCAGGTGCTCGACCTGGTGGGTGAGTTCGGCGACCTTCATCTCCTGCCGCCCGGCGAACTGGAGCAGCAGGGGGATGACGCGGTCGCTGTTGGCCGCGACCGCCTGGGCTTTGTTCAGGGCCTGCGTAGTCTCGGTGAGCCGGCGGTAGAGGCTGACCAGCTCGCTGCCGGCACTGTCCTGCGGAGGTGCGGTGCCTTCGGTGGCGGCTTTCCACAACTTGGTGGCCTCGACGAGGAGGCGCCCGTTCCATCCGTCCGGCCGGGTGCGGCGGACCTCTTCGAGTACGTCACGCAGCAGCGGTTTGGGGATCACCTTCGCCCCGTTGAGGTACTCCGCCCACTTCGAGCGGCTTCCGCCCTGAGGGAAGCGCTTGGCGACCTTGTCCACGGTGTCGAGGCCGACGCCGTCGGTGATCTCGCACAAAAAGCGGGCCAGGGCGATCTCCGCGTCCGTTCCCTTGAACTTGCGTTCCCGCCCCACGGCTCTCTCCCCCCCGAGGTTGTCCGGCTCTGACCAGGCTGTTGTCCAGCGCGCGCACCACTCACCTGGCCTTTCGCCCAGTGAGCCAACGGTCAATCAGATCACTGTTCACGCTCAGGACTCAACCACTCACCCAGAGAAGGCTGGAGAAGGCCATGACCCTGGCGGCCCTGTGCAACTTCCTGAGCGACTGCCTGAGCAACATCACCGCAGGCCTCGTCCTCGCCCTCGGAGGAACGGCCGTCAAGAAACTCTGCACCAAACAGACCACCAGCCACCACCAGGACCACACCGACGAAGACCAGCCCACCGACCAGTAACCGCCAGGCCGACATCCGTCCCCGTGGTGACGGCTTCGCGTGGCCGTTCTTGCTGGCGCCGTGTGCGGTACGCCGCTCGTTCGCGCTACCGTCCTCGTGGTTCACAGGAGACGGGGGAGGGTGTGGGGTGCTCGATCAGGTCCTGACCGCGCTGGCCGCTTCCGGCGGCACCGCGGTGGTGACAGCGGCAGGCACGGACGCCTGGGCCGGAGTGCGGGGCGCGGTGGCCGGCTGGTTCGGCCGGGGCGATGCACAGCGTGAGCAGGCGGAGCTCGAGCGCCTGGACCAGACCGCACTCGTCCTAGCGGCCGCTGATTCTGCTGAGGCTGAGCGGGTCCGGATCCGGCAGGAGGCCTCCTGGCAGACGCGTATCGAAGCGGTCCTGGAAGGCCTCGCTGCGGATGAGCGTGAGGACGCCGCCGAGCAGCTGCGCCTCCTGCTCGCCCAGCACACCCCGGGTGGCGCGGTCGCCGGGCCAGGTGGTCTGGCGGTAACCGGCAACGCCGAGATCCGCGCCGGCAACGGGTCGATCGCGGCCGGTGTGATTCATGGAGGGGCGCGTATCGGCCACCCTCGGAAGCCGGATCCGTCTCAGGGCTGAACGGACCGGCCACCACAAGCCCACCCGACACCCGGCCCCCGCTCGGGGAGCCGGCACCGGAAAGTGGTCTGGTCGCGTATGCCCGCGACGGTGGCGTCGCGGTCGGCTACATAGCCCCCGGCGGGCAGATCACCCACTACGCCGCGCCGCGGCCACTGGTTCGCGGCCGGCACCAGGTCGGGGTGCTGCCACGGCAGGCTGACTGCTTCCAGGACCGTGCGGCCGCCGCGCAGCTGGAGCAGGCCGTGGCCGAGGGCGGCACGGTCGTGCTGGGCCAGGTCCTGGCCGGGATGGGCGGGGTCGGCAAGACACAGCTCGCCGCCCACCACGCCCGCCAGGCATGGGACAAAGGCGAGGTTGACCTGCTGGTGTGGGTCACCGCGGCCACCCGCACCGCGGTCGTCTCCGCCTACGCCCAGGCCGCCGCCGATCTCCTCGGCGCCGACCCCGCCGACCCAGAGCGGGCCGCAGCGGCGTTCGTGGCCTGGCTGCAGCCCAAACCCGATGGTGACCCGCGTCGTTGGCTCGTCGTGCTGGACGACCTCGCCGACCCCGCAGACCTGCGCAACCTGTGGCCGCCTGCCAGCCCGTACGGCCGCACCCTGGTCACCACCCGCCGCCGGGAAGCCGCTCTCGCCGGCAGCAACCAGCGCCTGGTGCCCGTGGGTCTGTTCAGCGAAGACGAAGCCCTCGCCTACCTGACCGCCACACTGGCCTCCCGCGGTCGCACCGAACCCGGCCACGAGCTCGCCGCCCTCGCCGCCGACCTCGGCCACCTCCCCCTGGCCCTGTCCCAGGCCGCCGCCTACCTCATCAACGAAGACCTCCACTGCGCCGCCTACCGCACCCTGCTCGCCGACCACGCACTGGCCCTGAACGAGCTGCTCCCCGACGCCTCCGGGCTCCTCGACGACCAGACCGCCACCGCGGCCGCCGTCTGGGACCTCTCCCTCAAACGCGCCGACCAGACGCCCCCACACGGCCTGGCCCGCCCCATGCTGCAACTCACCGCCTACCTCGACCCCAACGGCATCCCCGACACCGTCCTCACCAGCAGTCCCGCCCTGACCTACCTCACCGAACACCGCACCGGTACCGCGGAACCGGCCACGACGGTCACTTCCCGGGACGCCGTGCGGGCGCTGCGCACACTGCACCGCTTCAGCCTCATCAACCACAACACGACAAGCCATCACCAGGCCGTCCGCGTCCACCAGATCATCCAGCGCGCAGTCCGCGACGCCCTCATCCAGCAGCAACGCGACCAACTCGCCCGCACCGCCGCCGACGCCCTCAGCAGCGCCTGGCCCGACATCGAACGCGACACCGCCCTCTCCCAAGCCCTACGCGCCAACACCAACGCCCTCACACGGCACTCCGAAGACGCCCTGTACCAGCACGATCGCGTGCACCCGGTTGTTTTTCGCGCCGGGGAAAGCCTCGGCAAGACCGGCCAGGCGGTAGCCGCACTCCGCCACTTCCAGCATCTGACCACTGCCGCCCGCACCCGACTGGGTCCCGACCACCCCGACACCCTCGCCGCCTGCCACAGCCATGCCCGCTGGCGAGGGGAAGCGGGTGCGAATGCGGCTGGGGTCGCCGGGGACCTCACCGAGCTGCTCGCCAGCTCCCTGCGGATCCTAGGCCCCGACCACCCCAACACCCTCGCCATCCGCCACAGCCATGCCCACTGGCGGGGGCAAGCGGGGGACCCGGCCGGTGCCGCCACGGCCTATGCCGAATTGCTCGCCGACCGCGAACGGGTCCTGGGCCCCGACGACCTCAACATCCTCGCCACCCGCCACAGCCATGCCCACTGGCGGGGGCAAGCGGGTGCGAATGCCGCGGGTGTCGCCGCGGAATTCGCCGAACTGCTCACAGACTCCCTGCGCATTCTCGGCCCCGACCACCCCAACACCCTCGCCACCCGGAGCAACCTCGCCCACTGGCGGGGCAAGGCGGGAGATCCGGCCGGCGCCGCCACGGCCCACGCCGAACTGCTCGCCGACGAAGAACTGATCTTGGGCCCCGACCACCCCAGCACCCTCACCACCCGCCACAACGTCGCCCAGTGGCGAGGGAAAGCGGGTGATGCGGCCGGCGCCGCCACGGCCCTCGCCGAACTGCTCCCAGACCTGCAGCGGGTACTGGGCCCCGACCACCCCCACACCCTCACCACCCAAAGCAACCTCGCCCACTGGCGGGGCAAGGCGGGAGATGCCGCTGGTTCTCATCCGGCCGATTGAGGCGCAGCGCGGAGCCATGGCCCCACCCGGGAGGTGTCTTCTCGCAGGAGCGTCGGTTGCTCATATCTGCTGGGCCGCAAGCCAGCCGACAGGACTCGCCGGCGGCGGCGAGCCCGACGCCGGCGGCGAGCACGATCCACGGCGCCGTCTTCCACGCCTTGCGGCTGAGCTTCTGGTGCCAGCCGCGCCAGCGGGAGTTCGCCTTCTTCGCCTCGCGGGCCTCATCGAGCAGCCGGCGGGCGCGCGCCTCGTCGGCCTGCGCGCGGTCGGTGATGCCCTTGGCCTTGCGCTCCGCCTCCGCAGTGATACGGTCGGCCTCCTTCTGGGCGGCATCCCGCAGCTGCGCGGCAACCGTCTTGGCCTCCTCCCGCAGCCGCTCACGCTGCTTGTCGCACGCATCCCTTGAGCCCGGCGAGTTCGTCGGCGAGGGCCTTGCGCCAGGTGGCGGCCTTAGAACTCCTAACGAAATGATCTTTGAGATGGTTGGATCAGTCCGGAACTGGTGATCCGGGGTGTGGGGTGGCTCGGCCGAAGCCGTGGGAAGTCGACGACGAGTTGTGGGCGGTGGTCGAGCCGCTGCTGCCCAGGGTCGAGCGTCGGGTCCGGCATCCGGGTCGCAAGCGGCATCCGGACCGGCTGGTGTTCCAGGGCATCCTGTTCGTGCTGCACACCGGGATCGCCTGGGAACACCTCCCGCAGGAACTGGGCTTCGGCTCGGGCATGACCTGCTGGCGACGCCTGGCCGAGTGGACCGAGGCCGGCGTGTGGCCCCGGCTGCACGAAGTCCTCCTCGCCAGGCTGCGCGGCGCGAACGCCCTGGACTTCTCCCGGGCGGCCGTCGACGGCTCCCACATCCGGGCGCTAAAGGGGGAGCCAAGACAGGACGAAGTCCCGTCGACCGGGGCAGGACGGGCAGCAAACACCACCTGATCACCGACGCCACCGGTATCCCGCTGGCCGCCACGCTGACCGGCGGCAACCGCAATGACGTCACCCAGCTGATCCCGCTCCTCCAGGCCGTGCCGCCCGTGCGCGGCAAGCGCGGCCGGCCCCGGCGCCGCCCCAAGGGGGTGCTGGGCGACCGCGGCTACGACCACGACAAGTACCGGCGCCTGGTCCGCGACCTCGGCGTGCAGCCATTGATCGCCCGCCGCGGCACCGAACACGGCTCCGGCCTGGGCACCCAACGCTGGGTCGTGGAACGCGCCTTCGCCCACCTGCACTGGTTCCGCCGCCTGCGGATCCGCTGGGAGATCCGCGACGACATCCACGAAGGCTTCCTCACCCTGGCATGCGCACTCATCTGCTGGAGACGCCTGAAGTCATTGCGATAGGAGTTCTTAGCGTCGAACTGCTCGCTCAGTTTGCGCGCTGCTCGCACAGCTCGGTACGGGCCCACTCCGCCTCAGCGTGCGCGGCAGCAACATGCTGCTCGGCCTCGCGACGCCGCTCGTCGGCGGCCGCAACGGCGTCCGCGTACAGCGCCTCCGCCTCCGCGCGCCGGCCGTCGTACTGGGTAACCGCCGCCGTGGCGAGCTGAGCGAACCGCTCGCGGGCCTGCTCGACCTCCCGCTGCGCCGCGGCCACCAGTTCGTCGGCCTGCTCCTGGGCGCGGACGAGGATCGCGCCGACCTCGAGGCGGCGCTGCTCGACCAAGGCACCAATCTCGGCGAGGTCGGCTTCGGCCAGGCGCCGCAGCTCGGCAACCGCCGCGGCCGTGGCCGTGCGGCCGGTGGCAGCCAGCTCGGTCAGGTCGGTGACCTGCGCGCGGGCCTCCGCCACGATGGTCTCGGCACGCTCGCGGGCTTCCGTCAGGGGCCGGTCGGCCTCACCGGGCGCCGTCTCCAGGTCGACCTGAGCCGCGGTGCGCTGAGCGGTGGCCTCTTGGCCGGCGTCGGCGGTCATGGCCGCGGCCCGGGTCTGCGCTTCGGTCAGCAGCGCGGCGACCTGCTCATGGGTGCCGGCGACGGCGCGGGCTACCTGCTCGCCAGCCTCCGACTGGAGACCGGCGGCCGTCTCGCGCGCGGTGTCGATGATGTCGGCGGCCCGGTCGCGGGCGTCCGCGACCCGGGCCAGTGCCTCGAGGTCCGTCTCCGGCTCGGGGCACTTGTCCCCGGCTCGTACGGCGGTCCGGTGCGCGGTGATCTCCTCTCAGCGGTCGCCGGTGAACGTGCGCCCGCACCGCGTGCAGACGGGGCGCTGCGCCTCCCGCCCGCCGGCGCGGTGCTGCGCTTGTCCCTCCGCTCCGGCGCGGGCCCCGGGCGCGATAGATGGCGTCACCGCCGGGGTTGTCGAGGGCGGCCGTCAGCGTTTGCTCGCGTCCCAGGCACCGCCACACCACCGCGCCGGACGCTGTACTCCTGGAGCTGCTCCAAAGGAGACCCGGTCCAGTCGTTTTATGCGGGGCGTCGAGGCACGGCTGGTTGGTGCAGGGCGAGCAGCGCCGTGTAGGCGGCCTGGAGGAAGGGGGTGCTGCTTCGGTAGCCGGGTGTGGTGTTCGCCGGGCCACCAGCGCGGTGCCGTGGTGGGGGTTGAAGCCGGCGAAGGCGGTACAGCCGAAGGTCCCGCCCGAGTGGTGGTGGAGGCGGGAGCCGTCGCCGCGGGGCCGGATATTCCAGATCAGTGACAGACCGCTGCCGCGCGGCAGGCGGAGCCGGGGGGGCAGAACCTCGTGCAGGGCGGCACGCAGGGCGGCGGGGGTCTCGGCGGAGGCGGGGTCGAGAAGGCGCTCGGTCACAGTGAGCAGGTCGTGGGCGCTGGAGCGGAGGGCGCCCGCCGCGGGCAGGCCGGGGGTGCGCAGCGGAGGCTGGGAGCGCCTGCGTCCGTAGCCGGTGACCTGCGTGCCGCCCCGGGGCGCGGCGGGGGCGCAGTCGGTGTCGCGCAGTGCGAGGGGCGCGAGCACGCGGTCTGTGAGCAGCTCGGAGTAGGGGAGGCCGGCGGCGGTGAGGGCGTGGCCGAGCACGCCCACCGCGAAGTTGGAGTAGCGCACGCGGGTGCCGGGGGCGGACCGCAGGCGCGCGCGGCCCAGGGCGCGCAGCACGTCGTCGGCCCCGAAGTCGGCGTAGGGCTCGCTCAGCAGGCGCGGGCCGCGCCGCTGACGGCCACTGATGGCGACGAGCTCGTCGATCAGTTGCTGGCCTCGCTCGGCCTCAAGCTCGGTGGTCTTCCCGAGGGCACACTGGCGATGATGCGGTCGATGCTCACCGACCAGGCGGCAGCCGATCACGTCCGTGCCGCTCTCGGCCGGCAGATCGACAGCGTCGGTGCCGCCCTGCCCGCCGCCGAGGATTCCGAACTGCGTGCCGCACTGGTTGTCACTGCGTTGTTGGGCGTGACCATCGGCCACCAGCTCCTCGGCCTGGCAGCGCTTCGTGAGGCCCCGGCGGATCACATCGCCGCGTTGCTCCGGCCCGCCGTCAAGGCCCTGGCGGGACCGGCGGGGTGAACCCAACGCCCCGTCACTCGGATCGATGGAGTGCGACGGGACAGGCCGAATTGGGATCGGTTGCAGCCTGTAGCCGCACCTGCAAAGGGGGCCTGCTGATGCCGGAATACCTCCTGAACCAACAGACCAGGGCTGTCCACGAGAAGGCCGACCACCGCGCCGACGAGGCCGGGGACGGCCCGGAGGGGCCGGACCAGTCTCTGGAAGGGGCGGGAACGGAGGACGCGATGGAACTGCTGGCCCGCCAGGCGGAGGCGATCCGCGCGCAGGTCACGCGTCACAGCACCGAGCACTTCGTGCAGCGCCTCGCGGCGCGGCTCGCGTCCGAGTCCAAGCGACCCACCCGGGTGCAGTACGCATCCGCGGGGGCGGCCGCCGACACGGACCCCGTCTACCCGGAGGAGATGCCAGAGGTCACCCAGCCGGCGCCGCCGGCCTCGGGACCGTCCCCGCGGACGGCCCGGCCGGACGGGCGACCGCATCTGCGGCCGCGCTCACGCCGACGGCACCCCACCCCCATCAACCCCTTCAATCCGAAGGGCAGTCAGTGGGATGCGGTGCCTGGGCGGGCCGTGCCTCCACGTCCGGGTGAAAAGAGTGGGAGGGGGCAGATGACAGCACATTCGTCTGCCAAGATCCAGATATGGCCGCCCCCGCATTCGATCTCGCCGTCGGAGTCTCCTCCGGGTCCCTGGACGCTGGGCTGAAGCAGCTGCACACCGGTCACCGGGGGCTGCTGAAGGGCGACCACACGGAAATCGTTTCCGATGTCCGGTACTCCGTCAGCTGGGACCTCCGGGAGGCGCCGAGGATTTCCCTGGGCGCTCCCGACGCCGCGCGCTGGAAGAAGACCTGGAAGCAGAAGGGCGTCGGCGCGCTGCCCCCCTCCGGTGTGGTCCAACTCGTGATGCCGCAGCTGTGGTTCAGCCTTGCCTCGAATGGTGGCACGCCCAGTGAGCTGAGCAGCAGCGTGGCGGTGCCCGCCCGGCTACTGGTCGCCGACGGTGCCGTACAGGTGGAGCTGCTGGGGGTGTGGATGGAGACTCCCCCGGCCGACGGCAACGACCGGGCAGTCCTCCGGCAGATCCTCGTGCCCAGGCTGCTCAAACTGGGCAGTGGCCTGCTGAAGGGGCTCAGGCTCCCCGCCCAGGACCTCTTCGGCCAGCAGGTGGGCCTCACGCCCGTTCTCGTGGACGTCACCGACAGGTATCTGGTCGTCGGTGCCTCGTCGCAGCCGGGGGTTTCCTCCGTCCCCGCCATCGGCTGGCCGCCGGGCAAGGAGGTCTTCTGCCTGGTCAGCCCCGCGCTCATGACAACGCTCGTCGGCGCGGCGGCGCAGCAGGAGGCGAAGAGGCAGGAGGCCGTCGTCGATGCCAAGGAATCGCTGCTGTGGGTGGCCGATGTCACGCTCGAAGCATATTTCCGGGGGCTCAAGGGCCTGAGTGTCGAGGCCCAGGACCCGACCCGGCTCTCCGCCGGTGTGGACCTTTCCTGGAAAGGCGCCGTGACACTCTTCGCCAGTGACACCGACGAAGGCTGCGCGCTCGTCGAGGCCACCCAGAACATGTGACGGGGCATGACGACGTGACCGGATGCGATCTTGTGGTGGCCCTCGGCCAGGACGCCCTCAACGGCCTTCTCGCCAGCCTGGCTTCCCGCCCTGGCCTGCGCGGCAGTCTGCTGACCGGCACGCTTGAGGTGCCCGCGGGCGACCGGGCCGTCCCGCTCGACTGGTCCCTCGGGAAACCGCCGGTGTTCTCCCTGCACGAGCCCACCGGCGAGGAGTGGCGGGCGGCGATCGGTCCGCGCGGCGTCCCGCCCCGCAGGGTGGCAGGAGCGTTCACTGTGCTGGTGCCCGAACTGACCGTCAGCGGCCCCGGCATCAAGCGGGCCACCCGGTCGGTGAAGATGGTCTGCACGCTCGCCGCCCGGTCCGGGATGCTCGTCTTCACCCCGCTGGGCGTCGAGGTGGACCTGCGGAACGTCCCCGATCCCAACGACCGGGCGGTCTACCGGCGCATCGTGGTACCCAAAGCGCTCCAGGCCGCGCCGGCTCTGCTGGCCGGGGCCGCGCTGCCCCGGATCGACCTGGCGGGGCTCTCCTTCGGCGACTTCGCCCTCGCCACCGGCTCGGGCATGGTGGTGGGCGCCGCGAACACCGCCGACCGGCCCCCGGCCCGGGCTCCCGACCCGGCCGTGCTGTTCCCGCGGGCTCCCGCGTTCGAGGTACTGCTGTCGCCCTCGGCCCTCCAGCGCGCGGCGCGCACCGCCACCGCCGACCTGGCCGGCCGCTCCGAGTCCACCGGCGGAAGCTCCGGCTTCGGGATCGGACGGGCCACGTACCAAGGCCGGGTGCGGGTGGACGCCGCCGCGGCCAGGGTCACCGGCCATCCGCTGGACCTGGACGTCGACATCTGCCTGTCGGTCCATGCCGAGGCCGGTGTGGACCTCTTCCCGGACATCGGGGAGGCCCTGACCCGCGCCGCCCAGCGCATCCGCGATCTCTTCCCCTGGTGACGCACACCCGACCTTCCGCACCCGCCCCTCTCGTGGAGTCCCATGGCCGACATCGGCATCTCCTACGACGCCTCCGTGGCTCCCGCACCGCTGCGGGTACGCGTACGGCTGAGCCTGTCCGGCACCGCGATCCGGGCGACGCTGGAAGGCGTACCGCCCTTCGTCGCCGCCCTCCGCCCGGTCGGCAATGTCGGTGAACTGATCCTCTCCGGGGTCGCCTGGCCCGTGGCCCAGACCCTCGCGGTCCTGCTGCCCCCGGTCGGCCACCGGCTCCTCCAGGGCCAGTCCTTCGACCTGCTGCCCCTCCCCGCGCCGCCGCCGCTGCACGTGAAGGGCCACAGTCTCACTCTCGTCCTGGACGGCCCGTCCCTGAGCAGCCGCGGCGGCATGCTCAGCTTCACGGCCACACCCAGGCTGGCCTGAACAAGCCCCCCGAACGAAGAGGACCGCCCATGGCATTCATGAGCTTCGCAGCGAGCACCGAGCCCGACCCCCCGCTGGTCACCGTCCGGGCTGCCGGCATGTCCGACAGGAAGTTGACGGTCCAGGTGACGAAGCTGACCCTCTCCGCCATCCGCCTGAGCCCGTCGAACGACAACGCGAAACTCGTGGAGAAACAGATCGCGGATCTGGCGGAACCCGCCGCGTCGGCCGTCAGGGGCTTCTTCGAAGGCCGCACTTTCGACGTGCCGCTCGACCGGCCCCTGGAAACCTCCTTCCCCGCCGGTGACACCGAGGTGAAGGTGCGGCTCGACCAGCCCGTACTGGGCTCGCACAACGGGATGCTCATGATCAGCGGCACCGCCTGCGTCTGCTGAACTTTCCCGCCCCGCCCACTTCCCAGGAGCCCCTCCCGTAATGAACGATCCGCAGACCGACGGCGAGCCCTGCGCCGCCGAACCCGTCCGCCTCCCCGACACACCCGGCTACCCCCTGGCCCGCGGCGTGGACACGTCCGACATCGACACCGTCCCTTACGACACCGGCGCCCTGAGTATCCGCTTCGGAGACCTCGCCCTGCGCCCCCTTGGAGCACCGGAACCGGAAGGCACCGAAGTCCTGGGCGGGATCACCAAGGTCACCTACCGCATCCCGGCCCTGTCCCTGACCGGCCGGTACGCGCTCGACGCACGGCCGGACGAGATCAGCGGCATCGACGTCGGCGGCAACCCCTTCCAGCCGCTGACCCCCGAGCAGCAGCAACCGACGTCCGCTGTCGCCCCCGTCCCCCACACGCCCCCCGGCGAACAGGTCCAGGAAAGGTGGCACGGGCGGGCCCGCGCGCATCGCGACAAACTCCTGACGACGGAGAACGGCAGGAAACTGCTGGTCGAGTACGGGAAACACAACGTCACGTACTGCGAGGTCTTCGCCGGCTCCGACAGCGTCAGCAGCAACCTGAGGCAGATCTGGCGGCGTGGCGGCGTCACCCGCCGCATGAGCGAGCACACCTACTCCGTCACCGACCCCGAGGCACCACCCGGCGCACAGCAGCCGGTCAACGAGTGGACGGACCCCGCCACCGGCACCTCGTACAACGCCCATGCCTGGAAGCAGCAAACCGCTCTGATCACGGCCCTCACGCTCAAGGCCGGGAGCCTCAAAAGGAAGCAGAAGCTCCAGGAGTCCCAGCGCTACACGGCCGCGGCTCTGGCCACCAGCTCTTTCGCCGCCGAGGTGGCCGCGACCGGCAACGGCACCCGCGGCGGTCAGGTGAGCGAGACTCCCCTGACACAGCAGCAGATCTACCAGAAGCTCAGCGAGCACTCCGGGACGCTACCCCCGCAGAGCGAGGAGGTCCTGGCGGTCTACGAGCCGCCCGCACCTCCGGAGGAATGCACGGCGGACGGGGCACCGCACACGGCTGCCGAGCCGGAGTCCGCCGACCGGGTGACGCTGACCCCGGAGGAGCAGGCGATCGTCGAGAGCTTCCACCGGGCCTGCTACCACCAGGAGGCGGCCGAGGCGGAGCGCGCCGACAACACGCTGCACCTGGGACGGCTCTCGGCCCGGGTCGGGGGCGTCCGGGTCACCTTGAGGCTGCCCGACGGGCCGGGCAGCCTGCCCACGGAGCCGGAGGATGTCGAGGTCGCCCTGCCGGAGTTCGACCTCGATGTGCGGGACGAGCAGTGGGAGGGCAACGCGGGGGAGGTGGCGAAGGAACGCCTCGCGGGCATGACCTTCGTCCTCGGACTGCTGCGCGACTCCATGGCGGAGGCCCTGCGCTCCTGCGTCCTCACCGGCATGCCCGGATACGTGCCGCCCGCCGGAGAGGCCTGACCGGTGCTCATCCTGGACAGTCGTACGGCCCCCGAGGACGTGGCCCGGACCGTGTGGACGGAGTTGCTGGCGCAGGACCTGGTCCGCTACGAGGCGGTACTCGAAGAGGCGCTGGAACCGCAGCGGGAGTACCTCAGCGAGGCCGAGTACACCATCTACCGGCGGGGCAAGCGGCTCCGCCCGGCGATCCTGCTGCTTGCCGCACATATGGTGCACGGGCCGACGCCGCTGCCGGACAAGGTGCTCCAGGGCGCCGTCTCCCTGGAGATGCTGCACGTCGCCACCCTCATCCACGACGACGTGGTGGACGGCTCGATGCTGCGCAGAGGGATGCCGTCGGTGAACGCCGCGCGCGGACCGGGCACGGCGGTGATCGTCGGCGACCTCCAGTTCGTCCAGGCGATCCGCGGTTTCGTGGACGCCATCGACCGGGACAGCGACATGGCGCTGATCAAGCTCGTGCTGGACAGCGCGTTTGACACCTGCCGCGGCGAGCTGGACGAGCTGCGCACCGACCTCGCCCTGGAGCCTGCCGCCCTGGTGGAACGCTACTGGCAGACCGCCGACCGCAAGACGGCCGTCCTGTTCGGGCTGGCCGCCGAGTCCGGGGTCGTGCTGGCCGGCGGGCACAGCAGCGACGCCCGCCGCGCGGGCTTCTACGGACGCGGACTCGGACGCGCCTTCCAGGTCATGGACGACCTGTTCGACCTTGCCAGGGCCGAGAACGCGTCCGGCAAACCGTGCGGGGTGGACCTGCTGTGCGGCCGGGCCTCCCTGCCGCTGATCTACGCCATGGCGGAACTGGGGCCCGCCCACCGGGTCAGCCGGATCATGCGCGGTGAACTGGCTGACCCGCGCGTACTGGCCCGGGCCCTCGCGCAGGTCCGTGCCACCGGCGGCTTCGCCCGCGCCTACGCGGACGCCCGCGCCCAGGCGCTCGACGCCCTTGAGTTCCTGCGCCCCTTCCCCGACAACCGGTATCGCCGGGCCTTGCACGACCTGACCCTGCACGTGGTGGACCGCTCACCCTGAGCCAGGCACCGCGGCCTCGCCCACCCCTCACCACTCGTCCCGGCCGGCTGTCTCCGGCAGTGTCCGGCATCCCGAGCCCGTCCCAGGGAGACATCATGGGAACCACCCTGGTCACCTTCGTCTACACCACCATGAGGAAGCGGCTGAACAACCCCGGCAGCCGCTTCTGGCTGCCGACCGTACTCGGACAGGTGAAGGCCCCGGACGGAGGCAGCCTGAACCCGCTGCGGGCGCCGGTGTGGCAGCTCGACACGCTCGGGAGCGAACACGGCGCGGCGGTGGGCGACACCATCGCCGACTCCTGGTGGATGGTCGTCGCAGACGCCTTCGATGCGGCTGTGGAGCGCAGGAACGAACTGGAAGAGCAGGGGCGCGAGGTACCTCCGGAACTGCGGGACCTCCCCGAGAACCTGAACGCCTTCATCTCCGGCCGGAGCGAGGCCCACCCGTGGCCTTCGCTGTCCTTCTCCTCCCTCGACATCCACCACCTCCCCAACGCCTCCGTGGGAGAACTCACCGGGCTCACCAAGACCGCCGGCGGCTATCGGGGTACGGTCCGCATCACCCTGGGCGCCTACGACACCGGGAAGTGGGCGGGCAAAAGCCGGATCAGGATCACCGGCCGCTACCGGCTGAGGCAGGAAGTCGTCGCCGCGGACGACTCCGGGGACGATTCCACCGGCCCGCTGCCCCCGACAACGACGATGGTGCGGGGCCTTGAAGGTGTCAGCTGGCCCACGCAGGTGGTGGAGGGCAAAGGGCATGTCGCGCTCACCGTCCAGGACCTCGCGTTCGACGTCGGAGTCGGCCTCCACGTCTCGGGAAGCGGCTCCCGCCGGACGCTGGCGGCCCGGGTGGACTCCATCCGTGTCGCGGCCGGCAGCAGGCCCACGTTCTCGCTGGCCGAGGAGGACCTCACCATCGAGGACGAGTGGACCGACCGGGAGCTGCTCGGGGGCTGGAAACAGGCCGCCCTGGACGCGATCAGGCATCCGGACGCCGGTGCCGCGTTCCGGGCCGCCATGGAGGCCGCCCTGTCGGAGCCCGGACAACGCGAGGAGTTCTCCACCGCCGTCACCCAGCAGCTCGCCGCGGTCCTCGACGGGATGCTGGGTGCCGTACCGGACGGCGCCCTGCCCACCGGGGAGACCGGAGCAGGGCCGGGACCGGTGGAGCAGTACCTGTTCGACCGCGTGCGGTACGCGGTGAACTCACCATCGTCCGACTTCTACCCGCCGGCTGTCGTCCACTGCGTACAGGACCCCGGACTCGCCCCCCTCCGGATCGCAAGCCTCGATCTCGGCGAGCAGTCCATCGACGACATCGAGCTGAGCAGCGTCCGCCTGCACGACATCACCGTCGAGGGCATCCCCAACGTGCTGATCCCGCCGCAGGACGCGCGACTGACGGCCGACGGTATCGACGTGGGGCTGAGGTTCGGCCGTATCGCCGGCCGGCCCGACATCCCGGGCACACGCGGCACGGACGGCTCGCCGCACCGGGTGCCCGAGCCCCCGCTGGTCCTCACCGGCCGGTTCGAGGCGGTCTTCCCTCCGGACGACGAGAACGAGGACGAGGACGACGTCATCCGAGGAGACATCACGGCAACCGTCATGCGGCCCTCGCTGCTGATGGGACTGGTCTTCGACGGTCCCGACGCCGACGCCCTGCAGATCTCCGTCCCCTCGCTCGACCTGGAGCTCTCCCCCGGGGAACTGACCGTGGACGTGGCCACCGGCGACGTCTTCCGGGAGGTGATCCGCACGCTGTTCAACTCCGTTGCTGTCAAAGCGAAGATCGTCCAGGAGATCCGCGCGCGGGCCACCGCCCGGAAGGACGAGATCGCCGCCGGACTGACCGCCGCCACGCGCGGCATCATCGCCGCCAACCTCACGCAATAGCCCGGGCGGGCACGCGCCCACCCCCGGCCGCCCCCACCGCCGCCTTCCGCCCGCCGCGCTCCGCGGCATACCCTCCGGGACCCCCCATGCACGCACAGGAACTGGACGCCCTCGTCACCCAGCGCACCACAGCCGACAGCGTCGAGCTCACCAGCGACGACTTCGGCGCCGCCGCCGCACCCCTGGTGACCGAATGGCTCGGCGGCACCCTCACCATCACCGGGGTGACACGCAGCACCCGCCCCGACGGGACCGTCGTCCTGAACGGAAACACCGACCTGCTCGCAGTGACCGGCCGGCCTGTCACCGGTATCGAGATCGGCCTCGACCCCGCCGACCAGCGGCCCTCGCTCTACCTCCCCTTCACGCTCCCCACCACGTGGAAATTCCCCACTTCCTTCCCGGAGACCAAGGACAGCGACCTGGCCCGGCTCGCCTTCACCAGGGAACCGGAGCTCCTCCTCAGTTCCACCGTCCGGCCGGCGGCCGACGGGAGACCGCCCCTGCTTCCGGGGCTGACCTTCCACGGCGCCGGAGTGACGAAGCCGGACACCCCGCAATGGCTCGGCAAGCTGCTCACCCTCGCTCAGGGCGCTCTCGCACTCTCGGGTCCCCTCACCCGCACACCCGGTCCCGACAAGAAGCGCCGGACCGAGATCACACTGACCTCGCCGGCGCGGGGTGCCGAGGTACTGGGGGCATCCTTCTTCCTGTGGGCCGGCTCACGCACCACCACCGCCGACGACGGCACCAGCACAGTGACCTACCCGGTGTGCCTGCGCGCCGACCTCACGCTTGGCCAGGACGTGACGGCGGCCGTCAGCGCGCCGCTGCCCACCGGGAACGACAAGGTGGCCCTCACCGCGGAGGTGCTGCCCGGTGAGCACCTGCCGACAGCCGTCCTGACGTCCTGGGACGGCAGCGGGAGCGCGATGCGGCAACTCACCGGCCAGGGCTTCGAGCTGGGCGACACTGTGCTGCTCACCGAGCTCGGCCTCGTCATCGATCCGAACAAGCTCGACGAAGGATTGGAGGAGGCGGTCACCGAGGTCACCGTCAAGGCCGCCGCCAGCCCCACGGTCGCCTGGCCGGTGGCGGAGTCCGTCAAGGTGACCGAAGTGGGCGCCAAGCTCACCGTCACCCGCCCGCTGACACGCGAGCGCGGTGCCACCGTGACCGGGTACGGCACCTTCACCGTCACCCCGGCGCTCCGGATGACCGCCAGCGCCCTCATCCCGCCCGGCACCTTCCGGCTCACCCACGACAAGGACACCACCGCCAAGCTCACCGACGTCCTCAAAAGCTTCCAGCTCAATGCGCCGGCCGGCCTCCCCGACCTGACGCTGAGCGAGTTCAGCGCATCCGCCACCCCCAAGGAGGGCGAGTACTCCCTCACGGCCAAAGTCGCCACCGCGTGGTCCCTCCCGCTGGGCGCGGCCGAAGTGACGCTCACCAGGGCCGAGCTCAAGGTCGATCGGAAGAAGAAGAAAAAGAAGGAGGAGAACGAGAAGAAGGAAGGGAAGGGCAAGGAGGGAGGGAAGGGCAAGGAGGGGGCCGCGAAGGAACCGACGGCCCGCCCGGACTCCACTCACGAGGTCACGGGCAAGGTATCGGCCACCGCGAAACTCGGCCGCAAGGGCAGCGACAAGACCATCGACTTCATGGCGGCCTGGACCCACCCGGGGCCGTTCGCCTTGGAGGGCAAGCTTCCCGACATCGAACTCACCGAGTTGCTCGACCGCCTGTCCTGCCCGCTCGAACTGCCCGACGGGACTCCGGCCGTATCCCTCAAGGGCTCGAAAGCCACGCTGAGCGCGAGCAAGGCCGTGGCCGGGCAGCCAGCTGTGGACGTGCACTACGAACTCGGCCTGTCCACCACCGTCGCCTTCGGAACCGGCACCCAGCACCCCGTGACGCTCACGGGTAAGGCCGGCCGATCAGCCGAAGGCACCTTCTTCGCCGCCGCCCTCTGGCAGCAGGACTGGTCGTGGTCGCCCAAGGACGTCGAGGGCTGGGGAGACCGCCTCGGCATCCTCGGCGACCTCACCTTCCGCAAATCGGGCCTGGCCATCTGCACCGCAGACGGCGTCACCCTGGAGGCCTGCGCGCAGCTGCCCGACACCCTGCCGAAGAAGCTGGACCGCGGCCTGACCTTCTTCACCGAGGTCGGCTGGGGCGGTTCACTCGCCTTTCTCGGGGAGATCTTCCCCGACACCGGGGGCATCCGGCTCAGCGCACGGCTCGCCCGCCCGATCGCCGACTCGGAGTTCACCGCGGCCATCGGCAAAGAGAACACCGGTGAGGGGTTCGGCGCCCTCAGTCTGACCATCGTGCCCAAAAAGCTGAAGATCGGGCTCTCCACCACGTTCTTCCTCGACGTCTCCGGCCTCGGGTCACCATCCGGGACCACCCTGCGGTTCGTCGTCGAAGGAGCGGTGGAGAAGACCGACACCGGCTGGCTCCTGAGCCTCGGCCTGGTCCTCACGCCCGACGAGACCGGCGGCCCGGGCGGGGCCGGGCAGCTCACGCCCGGGTATCTGTCCGCGGTCGTCCTCGACCGTCCCGGACACATCCTGCTGCCTCAGACGGCCGAACCGGGCCCCGCGCATGCCGAAGCCGCCCTCCCCCACACCGGCGGAACGCTCCCGGCCGTGCCCGCGGTACCGCCGGCGGAACAGCGGCCCACATGGCGGAACGCCTTCGGTATCGACGGCTTCAACATCGCGTACTTCTACCTGGAGATGGCCTACAGCGCCCTCAACGGGTTCACCCTGGGCGGCGGCGGCTCCGTCGACATCGGACCGGCGTCCCTCGAACTGTCGGTGCACGGCAGGATCGGCAACCCGCCGTCGATCAGCTCCTTCTACTTCTCGCTGGCCGGGACGTCCCGGAAGCGCGGGGTGACGATCCTCGACCTGGTCAAGATCGTCGCACCCGATCCACCGTCCGCCCTGGACCTGCTGGACACGGTGGTCATCCGAGAACTCCTCCTGTGCGCCGTCTGCGATCCGGACGGCTGGACCAACCAGGCGACCGGGCAGCACTGGGAGCCGGGCTTCTACGCCAGGGGCGACATCTCTCTCGGCTCCAACGCCTGGGAGTTCCAGGTACGCATCGAGCCCACGAGGCTCTACGTCTGCAGCCACGTACGGCAGCCCATCGAACTGGGCGACGTCTTCACGTTCGCCAGCAGCGACGGCACCCAAGGCCCGCACGTCCTGCTCGACACCGGAGACCTCAGGCAACCTCGGTTGCCTGAAAAGATCTTCTACCTCTCCGGCAACCTCACCCTCCTCGGCCACCAGGTCCTCGCCGCCGAGGCACTGCTGGCACAGGGCGGCTTCGCCTTCGATCTCACCGTGGACATCGTCACCGCACGGGTGGCGGTCCGCTGCCACCTCAACGAACAGGGGCTGAAGGCCAGTGCCCGGGTCGACCTCGGCTTCGACATCACCCTGCCCCGCGACGCCCAGATCGCGGGGATCCCGCTGGGCGCCGGCCTGCTGGTCGGGGTGCACGTAGAAGGCAAGATCGAGGTCGACGTCACCACGGCAGCGACGGTCCGGCTCAACGGCACCTTCTCGCTCCACGCCCTCGACACCACGCTCCTCTCCACCAGCACGGAACTGACCTTCAACATCCACTCCTGGAACGACGTGGTCAACGTCCTGAAGCAGGACCCCGGCCGGCTTCTGGAGAAACTGGTCACCGACATCTGGGAAACCACCAAGAACTGCGCCGTCAGCACGGCCGGCGCACTGATGTGAACCCCCAGCCCCCGCGACCGGCAACTCGGCCACCAGACCCCCTCCCCCCCCTACTGCGGCCACCACCAAGACAGCGGCCCCACAGACGGCCCCGCACCCATCAACCAACGAGCCGTTGCTATCCGCAGGCTCGCCGGGACGGCCCAAGCTCAGCGCGGCTCAGGTCAACAGGCTGGAACGTGAGTTGGAGCGGGGACCGCTGGTCCACGGCTGGGCAGATCAGCGGTGGAGGCTGGCTCGGGTGAAGACCCTGATCGGTCGCCTCTTCCATGTCTCGTACACCGTGGAGGGCACCTGGCAGTTGCTGAAGCGGCACGCTGGTCATGGCAGCAGCCCGCTCGGCGGGCGATCGAGCGCGATGACGAAGCCGTCGAACTGTGGAAGAAGGAGGTCTGGCCGCGGGTAAGAGCACCGCTGCGGCGCTCGGGGCCTGGATCGTCTTTCAGGACGAGGCCGGGTAGTCGTGATGCCGCCGCGTGCCAGGACCTGGGGCGGGGCCGGCCGCACCCCGGTGGTGCGGGTCCGCGGGCGCAGATCCGGACGGGTTCTCGATGGCAGGCATGGTCTGCTACAGGCGGGGGAACGGTCGCGGCTGATCTACGCCGTCCGCGAGTACCACGGCCGCAAAGACGAGCCGAAGGGCTTCGGCCGGCGCGATCTGCGGGACCTGGTTGTCCGAATCCGCATCCAGCTTGGCGGCCCGGTCGTGCTCGTCTGGGACAACGTGCGCCTGCACCTGACCGCCGAGATGAGGGAGTGGTCCGCGTCGAACGTGCACTGGCTCACCATCTTCCAACTGCCCGCATACGCACCTGACCTCAACCCGCAAGAAGGCATCTGGTCGCTGGTCAAGCGAGAGGTCGGCAACCTCGCCGCGGCCGACCTGGCCCAGATCACCAAGGCCGTCAAGCGCAGGCTCAAGCAGATCCAGTATCGACCGGACATAGTCGACGGCTGCCTCGCCGGCACTGGCCTTGCCCTCCACGAGTAACGAACCCAGGCAACGGCCGGCCCACCACGTGGCCCTACGATCACGGCACCCCGCCGAACACTTGTGCCCGACGAATTGAGTGAGCCCGTGAGCGACGACGTCCTGTCGATCATTCCGACCGATCCCCAGTGGCAGCCCGACCGGGCGGCGGCCGAGCGGACTGCCGCGCTCGCCGCAGACCTGGCTCCCGGCCTGCCCAATGGCGCGGAAGCAGAGATCGACGTTACCTGGCACGACGCCCTCACACCCGTCGACTGCGGCGACAACCTGGAACGGATCGGCTGCCCGCACTGCAGTGCTTCGATCGATTCCGAGTGGTACGCCGACCTGCTGGAAAGCCACTGTGAGGACGGCTTCGACACCTTGGCCGTGGAGGTGCCCTGCTGCGGCACTGCCACGTCGCTGGACGTGTTGGACTACGACTGGCCATGCGGCTTCGCCCGCTTCGAGATAGCCATCTGGAACCCCGAACGTGACTGGTTCAGCGACGAGGAACTGGCCACTATCGGCAACACACTCGGGCACCCGGTGAAGCAGATCAGAGCCCACATCTGACTCAGGTCTCAGCAGGAACCAAATGCAGCCGTCCAGCCCGACATCACCCATTCAAGTTCAGTAGCAAGGCGTGAGCGAAGAAATAGACTTGAGGGTTTGCCGCATAGGGCAAGCACGACCATGCGGCCACCCTTGATGAGAGCTGCAAGGGGAGTTCATTACTCACGCGATCGACCTGCGAACCGAGCCGAGGTGCCCATCGAAGCGGTGCACGCCACGCCTTTGGCGGATCGCCACTTCCTGAGGGTACCGACCAAGCCCCGACAACTCACGTGTGCGGCAAGCGATGCGTAGTTTCAGCGCGGAGCAAGCAGGCAGTTGAACGGTTTTCGGCCATGGTGGCCGACGCGAGTAGGCACGGGAGCGGGGGAGCTGACACCGACGCCGCGGAGTCAGCCCCAATCGATCCGGCTGCCCCTGGTACGGTGCCGACCCAGCATCGGAACAGGAGCAACCAATCGGACGGGACTCTCAGTCCCCTGCCTGCCCGAAGACGTATCGCACCAGTTCCGCGTCCGTCTTCGGCACCACCAAGTCGTACGTCCCGTCCGCCGTGCTCAACTCGTAACGCTCGAACTTCGGTGCCATGGGCACCTTGCCCTCGACGGGCGCCAATGCAAACGGGGGTCTCAGAAGAGTGCTCTCCTTCCCGCCTGTCCGGTCGGTCCAGACTGGCACCTCCCCCAGGGCGCACCGCAGGAATCCGCTCCTGGTCCGAGGTATCTTCTTGCCCTGGCCGATCGACGTCATCACCGCCCCGCCGATGCTCTTGGTGAATCCGACGATCTGCAACGGCTGCCCGTTCCGGAAGTCCTCAATGTCCTGAGCGGACGAGCGTCGCCGAATCCACGTCCACCTCAGCAGCACGTCCACCGCGGTCTCGCTGCCTGCGGAGCGCCGCACCAGACGAACCCCCTGTGCCATCTTCTCTCTCCTGCTCCTCCGGCCGGGCATGCGCGTCCGAATCACGGACATGCCACTACCCGGACCGGCACTCGAACGCAGTCCCCCATCGGAACTGCGGAGCCGCAGGCTATCCCCCAATGTCCTGCGTGGCCATGGCGTGCCTCCCTACGCTCCGGGCTGTGCCTGACAGACGGTGATCGAGGAAACAGCATGCAGAGGGGCCGTGCGGCTTCGCCCGCTTCGACATCGCCATCTGGAACTCCGCACGTGACTGGTGCGACGACGAGGAACTGGCCACTGTCGGTGACACCCTCGGACACCCGGTGAAGCAGATCAGAGCCCACATCTGACCCAGGTCTCAGCAGGAACCAAGTCCAGTCGTCCAGACCGACATCACCCATTCAAGTTCAGTAGCAGACGCACACCGAACCGGCAGCGTCGACGCCCCGGATCCGGCATCCTGACTACATGTCCGAAGAGCAGCCATGCCGTGCCTGCAACGGAACGGGGATAACCGAACATACTGAGCACAGCGTCGACATCGGCCAGGACGGCAACCAAAAGCCCGTCATTCGCTCCTGGACCGGCGCGTGCTCTCAATGTCATGGCAGCGGCACCAGCTAGGAGAGGAGATCCGTCATGCGACCGATCTATGTGTGCATCGGATGCGGAGCCATCTACTTGCCGCCCGAGATGCCGGTGTCCGGGCCTGCCGTGTCGCCGGCGCACTGCTCGCGCCCTGAATGCGAGGCAGCCGTCCGTGAAGCGGTGGAGTGGTCGGGGCTGACGGAGGAGAGGTTGGGCGAGCTGGCCCGGCGTGCGGCCGGTATGGAGGGTGACCCGCTCCGGCCACGGTTGGCGCGCCGGGCTGCTGCTGGGCGTCGTGCCGCGTCGGCTCCGGGCGGGGGCCGCAACAAGCTCCGCTGACGCGGCCACGGTGTCGGGCGAGTGTCGGCGGCGGGGCATGACCTGCGACAAGGCTGATGAGCGGGCCCGGCTGTTCTATGCGGTCCGGGAGTCCACGGGTCGCAAGGGGCAGTCGAAGGGCTTCGGCTGGCGCGACTTCCCTGATCTGATCGTCCGGGCCCGCATTCAGTTGGGCGGGCCGATCGTGCTGGTCTGGGACAACCCCCAACTACCTGATAAAGCCGCTGCGGGCGCGGCATCGGCAACCTCGCCGCCGCCAGCCTCAGCCAAGTCACACGCGCCGTCAAGCATCGGCTCAAGGAGCTTGAGCACCGGGGGCGTGATCGACGGCTGTCTTGCCAGCACCGGCTTGACCTGGCAAATGATTTCCGGGCGTGGGCCTGACCGTGTCGCTCGTCCGGCGATAGGAGACGATGCAGCCCACCCCAGCATATGAAGGCGAGCAATGTCATGACGGAACCTGTTCCGCTGGACCTGATCCACCTCGTCGGTCCGGATGGGAACCGCTGCATCGTGCGCGTCACGGGACGGTTCCAGCCGGGCGTGCTGACCGGCCACGACACTCTGCACGCGAACGTGCTCGTCTGCGCCGGCTTTGTCGATGCCCGGCTCGACCTTTTCCTCTTTCAGCATGACCTGGACTCCTGGGAGCAGGAGCTGTCCAACCTGGGGCCAGGCCAGACGGTCAGCATCGGCGGAGACCGCGGTCTGAGCCTCGACATCCACATGCACGAAGACGGCTGGCTGTCGATCCAGGTCAGCGACCCAGACCGCCTTACGACGGTGCTGGGAACCCGACCCCAGGGGGACTGGATCGCCGAGCACCGCCAGCGCTTGGAACAGGTCCGGCTGACCTGGCCCCGCGAAGTCATCGAGACGGCTCCCGGAGCCTACGAGTGGAGCCCCAACCGCAAGCGGTGACCACCGGATCCAAGCAGCCGACATCACGCTTTCAAGTTCAGCAGTCGTCCCTTCAGGGAGACGTTCTGCGACGCGCGGCAACCGCACCACCAGGATGGCCGTGCGGCGCCGCCGCTCCCGCGCCGCCGCCGCGGTCTTCAGTCCGGTGCGCGTTCCAGCAGCCGTCGGCGGGCGACGGCGTCCCCGGGACCGGCACGGCGGGCGAGCAGTTCCGCGACGCGGGCGCGGTGCGCGGCGTCGGCGTTGCCGCCGTACTTGAACTTGGCCACCACCTGCTCCACCCGGATGCGCAGCCCCAGGATGCCTGCGAGCCGACGCCCGTGCTCGGCCGGGTCGACCATGGACGCCCCGCCGTCCGTCTCTTCCCGGGCGATCTGGCGGCGCAGGATCTCCGCCTTGCCCTCGGGGTCGACGACCACCCTGGCGGTGCCGGTGAGCTGGGCCGCCGCGTAGTACGTGGTAGGGATCCCCCAGGCCGGGTCCTCGTCGTCGACCGCCTTCCAGGCGGCCGGGACGTACGCCCAGTCGCCCGCGACCGACAGCACGACGAGCGAGTTCTCCTCGATCGCCGCCCAGACCGGGTTGGCTCGGGCGAGGTGGAGCAGTATCTCGGTGCCGTCCGCCCCGTGCTCCACGACAAACTGCGTGGGCACGACTACTGGCACGTCACGCCCGCGCCCTGCGGCGACCAACTGGCCGAACCCGTGGGCCCGGGCCAGTTCCAGCCCCTCCTCGGCCGTTCCCGCGTCCCATGGCTGGACCAGCATGTTCCTCCCCGGTGCCATACCGCCGTAACAGGACGGCGAGCCTATCGGAAACGCCCCCCGTCCCGGGCGGTCCCGGGGCGAAGCGGGTCAGCCGTCCCGGTCGGCTCGGCGGCCGGGGCCACCAGGCCGCGGTAGGCCACCGCTGCACTCGCCACGCTGAGTACCGCCGCGGTGAAGAAGCTCCACTGCGCTTGCCCGTTGGCGGACGCGGCAATCGATCCGAACAGCAGCGCGCCCAGAGGGTTGGCGGCGAACGCGAAGGTGCGGGCGTTCGCGGTCACCCGGCCCAGCAAGGCCGGCGGCACCACGCGCTGGCGCACCGCCCGGATGTGCACCGAGGCGAAGACCGACAGGCCGCCGTGGAAGAAGTTGGCGGCGGCCAGGACCAGCGGGTCGCGGGCCATCCCGATGGCCAGCAGTGTGCCGCCGAGCCCCACCACCGACAGGCCGATCAGCCGCCCGGAGTCGAAGCGCCGCGCCATGAGGTTCGCCACGGACGTCGCCGCCACACCGCCCAGACCGGCCGCCGCGAGCACCGCGCCGATCCACGCGGCGGAGGCGTGCAGGTCGTGGGTGGCGTAGAAGACGACGAGGGTCTCGGCCGCGATCACCAGGTTGATGACCACCTGGAGGGAGACCAGCCGAAGGATCAGCGCGTGGGTGCGGATGTAGCGCAGCCCCTCGGCCATGTCTCGCCGCACCGTCGGCCGCGCCCCGGACGTCGGCACCGACTCCCGCCCGGAGCCGAAGCGCATCGGCACCAGGGTGGCGGCGGATATCAGAAATGTCGCGGCGTTGAACCACATAGCCGACGGCACGCCGAAGGCGGCCACCCCGGCGCCGATCACGGCGGGCCCGAGCAGCAGGCCGACCTGGTTGCTCATCTCCAGCCGGGCGTTGCCGGTCACAAGGTCCTCCGAGCGCAGGCTGGACTGCACGGCGACGGCCAGCGCGGTCTCGAAGAAGACGCCCGCCGAGGACGCGGCGAAGGCCAGCACCAGGACGAGCCCCGGCCCGAGTGGCGCGTGAACCGCGAGCGGCAGCGCCGCGAACACCGCGAACCTCAGCAGGTCGCACACGACCATTATCCGCCGCGAGTCCTGCAACCGGTCCACCACCGGGCCGGCGAGGAAGCCGACCAGCAGGTACGCCACGGTGCGCGGGGTCGCGGCCAGCGCCCCGAGCACCGCGCTCCCGGTGGCGTGAATCACCAGCAGGGGGACGGCGAGCGCCGCCGCGCCGTCTCCGATGACGGAGACTGTCTGTCCCGCCCACAGCAGCCGGAAGGTGCTGCTCCGGACCGTTCCGGTTGTCAACGCCATGCTCTGTTACTCCAGATATTGATGGGCTGTCGGGTCGTGGCCGCGAAGAGCCCGGGTTTACGCACGTACGGGTGCGCCGCGACGACGCCCGGGGCGGTCGTCACGGTCAGACCAGGAAGTCGCCGGGCCACCCCTGCTGCGGATCTCGCCCGAAGCCCACAAGCGTGCCGACCACGCCTGCCTCGTCGCAGGGCAGGGCGGTGTAGCCCGCGACGTCACGCGGCGGATCGTCCAGCGACCCGGTCAGCCGGTAGACGGCCGAGGGGTGAGCGGCCGTAACCACCGCTTCGAGTGCGGCGGCGGCTCCGGTCGTGTCCCGCCACAACGGGCCGTCCGTCGGATCGGCAGTCCAGACGCCGCCGAGGCGGGTGCAGCTACCGGGGTGTTCGTGGACCCGCAGCGCGGCGGTCGCCGCATCGAGCTGCCCGCCGTCTGGGCCGATGAGCACGACGCACCCGCCGGTGGCGCCGAGCACGGACGCGGCGGTGGCCGAGCGCACGGTCCGGGCGGTGGCCGCGTGACCGGTGACCACCACCACGTCGTCCGCGGTCAGCGCTGCGACCGCGGTGCGGGCGGGGTCCGGCGCCGTCTCCAGGGTGCCAGGCCGCAGGGACAGCAGTCGGGTGATCCGGGCCACCGCGTTGGCGACTGCAGCCCGCTGGTGGTCGTGGCCGGCGACCAGCACCGGCATGCCGCACACCGCGAACGGCAGCGCCCGCCGGATCAGGTGCACGGCGTGACCGTGGGCGGGCAACAGCGTGAGCACCCGCCCGCGGCCGTGCCACATGGGCCGCCCGGCTGGCTCCCGGCCTGCGAGGGCCAGCGTCCGCCGGGCCGCCCACCGTGCGGTGGACGCCACCTCCCGGGCAAGCACCTGCGGCCACATCTGCGCCGGTACCCGCGGGTCCCGCAACGCAGCGGCGTCCTCCGCCGGAACGCCTGCGGCCAGCAACTCCTTCAGCGCGGTGAAGACCTCCCGCTGGGGTCGCTGGTGCAGCGGCAGTGCCCAGCCCACGCCGAACGGGGCGCCGTCCACGGCCTCCGGCAGCCGAGCCCCGGTGGTCGCCGAAGCCTCCTCAGTCATCGACATGCCAGCCGGCGCGCTGCACCACCGCGGCCTCTCCGTGCTGATAGTGCTGCAGGATCCCGTCGAGGAAGCTCCAGGTGAACTGGGGGATGAGCGCGGCGGCGGCGACGGACTCCCGGTCGACCCGGTGCCGGGTGGTGAGTAGCTCGAGCAGCGCGCGGGTGTCGGCGCCGTGGCCGAGCCGGGTGTCTTCGTCGTCGTGGCGCCGCATCACCGCCACCATCGCCTCGGCCTCGGGGAGCCTGTCGAACACCGCGCGGTAGAAACCGTCGTGGCGGGCGTCCACCCTGCCGTCGGCGGCGGTGAGCGACAGCTGCAGGTACGCCAGGGCGATGATGTAGCCCTTCCAATCGCGTTGGGCCAGTTCACGCAGGGTGCCGACGAACGCGACTGTGGTGGGCAGGGGACGCATCCGGTCGGTGGGCAGCCCCGGATAGCGCTCGCCGCGGGCCTTCTCGATGCCGCGCAGGAACATTTTGCCGTGGTTGAACTCCTCGATGAGGTGCTTGACCAGTTCCGCCCGGATCAGCGGGTCGGGGCAGGCGGCCACTGCGGCGCCGGTGTGCTGCCAGATGCCTGCGACGTAGTGGTAGTTCTCCACCATCCAGCCGTGCACCAGCGGATGTGTGGGCTCCTCGGTCAGCCGGCGCCACAGCCGGTGCCCGTCGATGGCCGCCATCCAGCTCTCGACCAGCTTCTCCAGGGCGGTCGCGTCGGTGCCGCCGTCCCAGTCACGCGCCATGCGGCCGGTCAAGTCGCGTGCGGCGGCGGCCGGGGTAAGCCCCGATCCCCCCGCCGTTGCCGCGGCGTTGCCACGGTCGGCGGCCCGGCCGGCGAAGGCGTAGGCGAGGGCGAGGGTGCGGCGCACGCCCGGGCGTTCGCTGTGCGGGCCGTGCGCGAAGGAGTCGTAGACCTCAGCAGGCCACACCGGCAGCCCGTCGGCCTCGCCACCGAGCGTGCGGGCCGGACCGTCAAGCGTCAGGCGGGGGGCTGCCTCGACCACCGTGGACGACAGCCCGTTCGTGAAGGTTTCCAGCCAGCGCACGATCATTTCGGCGACGAGGGTCACCCCGTTGAGCCAGTCGGCGAGTTCCTCCGCCAGCACGGCACGGGCCGCCCGGAGGGCGTGCCGCCAGTTGGAGCCGTGGCCGAGCCCAAGGTCGGTCTGCACGTGCTCGAAGATCGCGTCGACCGCCTCGCGGGGCAGCACGCCCTGGTCGGCCAGCATGGTGTGCCAGCCGGCGACCGATTCGCGGTCGCCCGCGGTGTACTCCAGCAGGCCGGAGCAGATCGCGGCGGCCAGCGGCCCGTAGGCGGCGACCGTGCGCATCAGGTGGATCCACTCCACGGTGACCGGTGAGGGCCTTGCGTCGCGCACCAGGTCGCGCGGGAAGCCCAGCGCGGCCAGCCCGTCTTCGAAGTAAGTGTCGTGGTCGGCCTCCTCGACCACGTGGTGGGCCTGCAGGCGCACCAACTGTGTAGGCCGCAGTGCGTCGGTTATGCCGCTGGCCATGCGGAACGGCGCGGCGGCCAGGTAGTGGCGCGATTCCAACAGGTACGCGAGGACCGGCCCGGCGCCCTCTCTGCAGCGCGCGGCACGGATGCGCCGCCAGACGGGGTGCCCGTAGATGAACTCCAGACAGGCTTGGTACTGGGCCTCCACTATCCGTTCGGCTTCGGCCGCTGATAAGCAGCGGTCGGCGGGACCGAGACTGATCGGGCGCAGGAGGGTGGTCAGCAGCCGCGCATTGCCGGCCGCTGTGAGTGGGACCTCGACGGAGTCCACCAGAAGGACCGGGTCCGCTTTTTCAGTGACAGAACGGGATAGGAATGGGACCGTTCTGCGGAGCTTAGTCATTCTCTCTCCCACGCCGGGTTTCAGCAGTACGCACCATCCTGACGTGCTGGGACCGCCCTTACAGGCGGTCCCAGCACGTTGCACGGAGGATTACTCGACGACCGCGGCCCGCAGCTCCTGAGCAGCCTCCTCGGCACGCGTCGCCACTTCAGTGATCTCCTGCAGTTCTTCGAGCGAGATTTCCTCAGCCATCGCGTTCTCCCTTCGACATGCCGGCAGATGCGCCCACTGGTATACCGGTCACAAACCGGACTGCCAAGAGGATGAATACGATGATCGGCTGTTTTCGGTCTCCGAACGCACCGGCTGACCCTGGCGACGACGGGTGAAGGCTCCCAAGGACAGCGGTACTACGACTGAGCCTGGTTCGAGGTGACCTTGCCCGGTCAGGGGCCGCCGATGGCTTCGCCCATCACCTGCTCGTCCGCCGCCCCACCGAGAAGAAGCAACTCGCAAGTGCGGGTGGACAAAAGACGTGACAGTGCCCGAGATGGCCGCGCTCGTGCGGGCCTTCGTCGACGCGGCCCTCGCCGCACGAGAAGGCCAGCCTTCTCCCGGCCCGGGCACGGGCACGGGCACAGCCACGGCCACGGCCACGGCCACGGCCACGGCCACGGCCACGGCCACGGCCACGGCCACGGCCAAGGGGTGACCGTCACCTGGCGGCGTCATTGAACACGGCATCGCGTGCATCACCGGTGGAAGAGCGCGATCGGGTCTTCCACAAGTTCCCTGATCCGCTCGAAGTCGTGTCCGTGGAACCACTCGAAGATCCGGCCGCCGTCGATGTGTCCATTCAAGACATGGTGCAGGTTCGTGAGGATCATGGATTCCAACCGGTATGCCTCACTCCTGGTGCCGACGGGGGGAGAGACCCATCCGTCGACCAGGGCGTACCCGAGATTGCGCGCCTGAGTTTCATACTTGTCGAACTGCTGCTCAGGAGTCCCAGTGGACCCAAGGAGGCAAGCATGATCTCTGTTTGCCGCCATGGCGGCACGGCTCCGGCCTGGAGGTCGGATATCGCTTTCGCACGAGCCGCCTCGGGGCCGATCTCTTCAGCCCACTTCGCCATGGTGACTTCGCGGATGATCTGGTGTGGAATGCGTGGCATGGTGTCAGCTTCTCAAGCAGCACTGACGGCCGTTGTCCTCGAAGTAGATCTCCTTGAGCCCTTCGGCGGCGATCTCCCGCAGGCGCTGCTCGGTGGTGCCGGCCTCCTGGGCCTCGAAGAGGCGGGCGGCGTACTGCGGCGGCAGCGCCACCGTGAGATGGCGGAGGCGGTCTTCGTCGGCGGAGCCGATGGGCGCGGTGTAGCCGATCCGGGCCCGGGTGTCGATGACAATGCCGCCTGCTTCCTGGCCTTGGCGCGGATCTGTGGCTGCCACCGCTTCTTCACCTCGCGCTCCAGGCGGGCGGCGAGGTCGAGGCGGGGCTTCTTGATCTGGTCCTTGACGTGCCGTTCGACGGACAGTCTCGGTTTCGCCCTGTGGCCGAGACCCGGCGCAGGTCTCCGCGTCGACGACCTCGTACAGCGTATCGAGCAGCTGCGTGCGGAGAATGAGCAGCTGCGACGGGCGGTCGCCTCCCATGCGGTGGTAGCTCAGCCCATCGGGGTCCTCGGGCTGATGGCAAGGATCAGTCCGGAGGACGGATTCACCGTGTTGCGGGAGGTCTCACCGCACACCAACACCAAGCTGTCGTCGATCGCCGAGCCAGGTCGTCAAGCAGTGGAGCGCAGGCACGGCGTACCCGGAAGCCGGCGGGATCGACACCACCCCGCCGGCCGGCGGATCGGCGACCACCACCTTCGCCAACGCCCTCAAGCAGAAGGTGAAGTCGGTGGTGAAGGACGACGACGCCACAGTCACCGTCAAGGGCGGCAGCGTCATCCCGCCCGGTACCTCCCTGGCCTCCAGCAGCGTCAGCCTGACCATGCAGGCCGACGGGAACCTCGTCCTCGCCGCGCTCGACAGTGGCAAGACCCTTTGGTCCAGCGGCTCCTCTGTAAACCTGGTGCCTACGCCCAGTTCGGCATGGACGGCGGCCTCGTCGTCTACCCCGCCTCCTCCACCCACTACGTTGGAGGAGCGAGCGGCCGCGCCTACACCGAGGCAGTGACCGGCTACAGCGCCGCCTACCAGCCCCAGGGTGAAACGGCCAGAACAACACCGCCCCGGTGAAGACGAAAACCGTAGGCCCGAATCGGCACTCGGGCGGTAAGGACCTGCGGTTCAGCGGTCGAGCCGGGCACCGGCGGCGGTGAACGATGCGAGGCGGTCGAGACCCTCGGCGATCTGTTCGGGCGTGAGGACGCTGTAGGACAGGCGGATCTGCCGGAAGCCGGCTGCGCCGCCGTAGAAGTGGTGCATCGGTGTCCACAGCACGCCGAACTCCGCTGCGGAGCACTCCAGTGCCGCGTCGTCCGCGACGAAGGGGAGGGTGACCACCACGAACATGCCACCGCTGGGACTGTTCCAGGACACCGCTCCGGCCGGGCGGAAGCCCGAGCCGCTGCCGAACCGCTCTTCGAGGCCGTCGAGCACGGCCCCCAGGTTCCGCTGGTAGACGGCCGCCACACGCCGGGAGGCGCGTTCCATGCTGCAGCCGTTCTCGACGAGAAAGCCCCCGATCGCCGCCTGGGCGACGGTGGACGTGTTCAGCGTCAGCATGCTCTTCAGGCGGGCCAGCTGGTCCGCGAAGAGGATGGCTCCCGGGTCGCCAGCCACGGGTTGGTCGGCGACCACGTAGCCGATGCGGGCGCCGGCATAGGCGGTCTTGGCGAAGGAGCCGAAGTAGACGACCCTGCGGGCCCGGTCGAGGGCCTTGAGCGTGGGCAGCCTGGGGACCCCTGCGTGGAAGAAAGAGTAGGGATTGTCCTCCAGGAGGAGGATGTCCTCCCGTTCGGCGAGGTCCACCAGCCGCTGCCGGTCCGCAAGGGACATGCTGGCACCGCTGGGGTTGGCGAAGTCTGGTACGACATAGCAGGCTCGGGGCCGCAGTCCCTCCCGCCGGGCGGAACGGATCTGCTCGGCCAGGTCGTCCAGGTCGATGCCGCCGGGGCCCTCGCGCACCGAGCGGACAGGCATGTCGACCAGCCGCGTCGCGCCAAGGAACCCGACGTAGGCCGGTGCGGCGGTGAGGACGACGTCCTGTGCGTCGCGGCGAAGGGCGCGGAGGACCAGGACCATCGCCTCCTGCGCCCCTGTGGTGACCACGATGGCCTCGGGGTCGACGGTCAGCGCCTCGTCGAGCGCCAGGTGCCGGGCGATCAGGTCGTGGATGACCCCCTTGGTACGGCCGTACTGGAAGAAGACTCGGCGGATGCCGTCCGGACCGAGGCCCGCCCCCTCCAGGTGTTCCTCGAAGGCGCGCAGTTGGCGGGGGAGCGAGCCGGTGTCGAAGAAGCCCTCGTAGGGGCGGCCGGCCGCGAAGGACACGGCCTCGGGATAGCGCCCGGCGATGTCGTTGAGGAGCGTCATGGAGGTGAGTGCGGGGTCTGTGACCGAGGCGTGGAGGCTGGAGGTGTCAAGTCGAAAGCCGCCTGTGCCCGGGTCGCCGGTGCCCGTTGTGCGCACTTCGCCCGGGGCGGTGACGGAGGCGGTCACCGGCTCGCTCGCGCGGCCGCGGCGGTGGTCGGCCGGGCTGCGGCCCGGGGAGAGCCCGCGGCGTCGCGGGCCCGCATGGCAGAGGGTTCGCCGGTTTTGTCGAACATGAGAATCGATCACCCTTCCTCGAAAGTGAAGATCGCGCACGGCGGCGGCAGGCACACGAGCGCATCGGTCGCCCATGGCGGTGCGGCACCGCGGAATCAGGCGTCGGCGTGTGGCCGGCTCACGCGCCGGGCGAGGACGGACCACCGCCCCCTCCCTGGGCCAGCAGTTCGGCGAAGGAAGCCACCGTCGGGGCTTTGAACAGGCTCGGAACGGTCACGGCAACGCCGAGCGCCTCACGGATCCGGGCCACGAGGCGGATGGCGTCGAAGGAATTGCCCCCCAGGCGGAAGAAGTCGTCGTGGATCCCCATGCCGGAGGCGGCGAGCACGTCGGCGAACAGGGAGCAGAGCAGTGCCTCGGTCGTGTCCCGTGGAGCGGTGGGCCCCCCGGTCGGCCGACGCATGGGCTCCGGCAGTGCCGCCCGGTCGAGCTTGCCGTTGGCCGTCAAGGGCAGTTCGTCCACGATCACGAAGTGGTCCGGCACCATCTGGGGCGGGAGCCGGAGCTGCGCCTCCCGCCGCACGTCCTCCACGTACAGGTCCGGCGACGACCATCCCGCCCGGCGGTGCGCCGGCGCGGCGCCCTCCGCGCCGCCAGGTGCGGGCAGCCCGCCACGGACCGCGTAGACGGTGACTAGACCGGTCTCCGAGAGCATCGCCAGCCCGTCGACGGCGACCCGGTACCCCCGCGCCTCCAGATGGCCGCGGATCCAGTCGATCCGGCCCGGGACATTGTGCACTTCGATCACCAGCTGGCGGACCAGGCACCAGTGCTCCTCACGGAGCCCGAGCAGCACCTCGCGTTCACTCTTCTCCGCATCGATCTTGAGCAGGTCGATCCGCTCCACACCGGACTCGTCGATGACGTCCGACAGTGTGCGCAGCTCGCAGGTCACGTCGGTGTGCCGGAGCCGCTCGGTGAGCAGGCTGTCGAGGTCGTCCGCGCCGTCCTGCGGCAGGGACTCCCGGCACGGTTGCTCGTTGCGGACGAATGCCTCCAGGACACCGCGCTCCTCGGCGGGGTCGCCGAATCGTCCCGACATGATCGAAAGCTGCGGGTAGTAGGTGAACGAGGCCGTGCCCGCCTCTTCGGCGAGCCCGCAGGGGTACAGCCTGGCGTCGACTCCGTGGAGCCGGGTGTTGAGTTCGAGCATGCGGAACAGCTGGGGGATCGGCTCGAACGAATGGATCACGCTGCCCGGGCGGGAGCGGGCCACCGCGAGCGAGAAGAAGCCGATGTGTGCGCCGACGTCGAAGACGCAGGCCCCCGTTTCGGGTAGCACGACCCCGTGTCGCAGGTACTCGCCCTGTTCGAAGATCTCGCGGTACAGGAAGTCCGCCTCCGCCTGGTTGGGCGTGACGACGGCCATGCCGTTCGGCAGGGTCCGCAGGTCGTTCCGGTCCAGGAGCCCGGCCTTTTCGAGGCGGCACAGGTTGCGCAGCACGGCGGCCTCGGCGGAGTCGGGTACGAGGTAGGCGGTCAGCCGCGTCTCACCGGCCCCGTCGGGCCGCGCCGCGAGGACGGCCTCGGCGACCGCCGTGTGCCGAACCAGCGTCGATTCGATCTCGCCGAGCTCGATGCGCACGCCTCCCACCTTGACCTGGTGGTCGTTGCGGCCCAGGTAGTGCAGGACCCCGTCGGCGTCCAGCCGGGCGAGGTCCCCCGTCCGGTACATCCGGCTGCCTGCGGGGCCGTGGGGGTCCGGGATGAAGCGGTCCGCCGTCAGCCCCGGCCGGTTGACGTATCCCCGGGCCAGCTGGACGCCCGCGATGTGGAGCTCGCCGACGGCCCCGGGCGGGACGTGGCCGAGGTGCTCGTCCAGAACATACAGCCGGGTGTTCCACACCGGCGTGCCGATCGGAACCGGCCCGGGCGGGTCACCGGGGCCGCACCGCCAGTAGGACACGTCCACCGCTGCTTCGGTGGGCC
Organism: Streptomyces sp. NEAU-sy36; assembly: GCF_013423905.1. Taxonomy (NCBI): domain Bacteria; kingdom Bacillati; phylum Actinomycetota; class Actinomycetes; order Kitasatosporales; family Streptomycetaceae; genus Streptomyces; species Streptomyces sp. NEAU-sy36. The sequence continues at coordinate 4,050,524 of NZ_CP058977.1, read as the reverse complement.
CGTAGAGGTTGTGCAGTTCGGCGTCCAGGACGCGGAAGAAACGTGAGCGCAGGTCGGCCGAGAGCGCCTCGCCGCTCGCGAACACCCGGCGCAGCGAGTCGCAGCGGGCCGCCGTCGGTTCCTCGAGGAAGAGGCGCAGCATGGACGGGACGAAGTGCACGGTGGTGATCCGCTCCGTTCGGATCAGCTCGGCGATCCGGGCCGGGTCGCGGTGGTCGTCGGGGCCGGCCAGGACGAGGCGCGCCCCGACGCACAGTGGCCAGAAGAACTCCCACACCGACACGTCGAATCCGGCGGGCGTCTTCTGCAGGACCCGGTCGTCGGGGCCGAGCGGGTACTCGGCCTGCATCCAGCGCAGGCGGTTGACGATGGCCTCGTGGGGTACGGCCACCCCCTTGGGCCGACCGGTGGATCCCGAGGTGTAGATGACATAGGCGGTGTTCGACGGGCGGGGCGGGGGCCACTCCGTCCCGTCGGCCACCGACCGGTCCTGTTCCGACATCCGCCGGACGTCCTCGCCGTCCAGCGTCAGCACGGGCTGTGCGTCCTCGATCATCTCCCGTATCCGCTCTGCGGGCAGCAGCGGGTCGACCGGAAGGTATGCGGCGCCGGCCCTGTGTACCGCGTAGAGGGCGACCAGCAGCTCCACGGATCGCGGCACCGCGACCGCCACGATCGTGTCGGGTCCCACCCCCTTGGCCGCGAGCAGCCGCGCCACCCGCCCGGCCTTGGCGTCCAGTTCGGCGTACGTGAGCGATGCGTCGGCGCACACGAGCGCGACGGCGTGTGGCGTACGGGCCGCCTGGGCCGCGAACAGTTCGGGCAGGGTCCCTGCCGCCATGTCGTGAGCCGCGGTGTCGCTCATGACGTCACTTCCCATCATTGTCGAACTGGGCGTCGGACCGGGGCCGGCACCGACGAGGCCGGGAGAGTGGTTCGGCCGGGTTGCGGTGCCGGGGCGGGCAGCCGCCGGGGCGCAGCGCAGTGCCCGGCTCTTGCGGAGGCCGACCCGGGCCGCTTTTGCGGCCCCGCACTCGTCAGCCGGTGAGCTCCGCCGCCCGCACCGGGAGGTCGTAGGTGCGCCTGATGCTCGACCCGCTCCTGCGCAGGTCGATTCCGTACACGTGAATGGACACGCTGGTGTGGTCGGCTGCGTTGCGGACCTCGTGGATGTCCCCCGGCGGAACGAGGAAGTCCACGGCGCCGGCCTTGTGCACGGTGGCCTCGACGGGCACCAGGTGGGCCTGCTCCCCGTCCGCCGCCGGGCGGTAGTTGATTTCCTCCTCGGCCCCGAGGTGGACGCCGGTCACACACCAGGCGAGGTGGTCGTGAATGGCGGTCCGCTGCCCCGGCAGCCACACCAGCGCGACGATCGAAAACGAGCCGTCGGGCTCCACGTGCAGGACATGCTGCCGGTAGGACCGCCGGTCCGGCTCCAGCTGTTCCGGCGTCAGCAGTCCTTCGCCCCCGAGGTGGCGGGCGACGGCCCGGGCGACACCACGGGCGGTGTGCTCGGGGTCGTCGGCGCCCCCCGCGCGCACCGCGGCGCGGATGTCGGTGACAAGCCGGGCCAGCGGCGGCCGGGCGGTCCTGCTGTCGGTGTGTCCGTTCACGCGGATCGTCCTCTCTCGCAGTCGGCTACGGGCGGGTCGCTGCGGCCGGGCAGACGGGCGCGGCGCGCAGCTCCTCGATGTACGCGGCCAGCGTCTGGACGGTCGGAGCGTCGACGAGGGCGCGCACCGGGATGTCCAGTCCGAGCTCGGCCCGCAGCCGGCCCGCGACCGTCAGCAAGGAGAAGGAGTCCCCGCCGGCCTCGAAGAAGTTGGTCCGCACGTCGACCTCGGCGAGCCCGAGCACTTCCGCCCAGGCGGCCGCGACGGTGCGCTCCGTCTCGGTGCCCGGCGGCGTGACGGCCGCCGGCAGCACCGGAACCGGCTCGGGCCGGGGCAGCTGCCCGCGGTCCACCTTGCCGGTCGGGGAGAGCGGCATGGCCTTGAGCCACGTGAACACGGCCGGTTGCATGACGATGGGCAGCTTCGGGGCGAGGTAGGCACGGAGCGCGGCCTCGTCGAGTCCGCTGTCCGGGGTCCTGACCACATGGGCGACCAGCCGCTGGTCGGGCTCCAGGGTGACCACGGCGTTCGCCACCTCCGGGTGGCCACGCAGCACCGATTCGATCTCCTCCAGTTCGACCCGCACGCCGCGGATCTTGACCTGGCTGTCGACGCGGCCCAGGAACTCCATCTCCCCGTTGGGCAAGCGGCGCACCAGGTCGCCCGTGCGGTACAGGCGGCGGCCGGGGCGGGTCGGGTCGGGAGCGAACCGGTCGGCCGTCAGGGCGGGCTGGTTGCGGTAGCCGCGGGCGACGCCGTCACCGCCGATCCAGAGCTCGCCGGGCACGCCGATGGGCTGGAGGTTCCCCCAGCGGTCGACCACCGCGCAGGAGGCGTTGGCGATCAGCTCGCCCAGCGGCATGGAGCTGCGCTCCAGCGGCTGGACGCCCATCCGGCCGACGAGGGCGGCGCCGGCGGTCTCCGTCGGCCCGTACTCGTTCCAGATCTCGCACGCGTCGGAGACGACCGCGCGGGTCCGCGCCACCAGGTCGGCGTCCAGGTTCTCACCGCCCATGGACACGTGCCGCAGCGTCGGCATGGCGACGCCGGCATCGGTGATGCCGCGCATCTGGGTCGGCGTCAGGTACAGCATGTGGATCGACTTGTCGTTGATGAACCGGGCGGTGGCCCGGCCGTCGGCCTTGACCTCGCGCGGGAGCATGACCAGGCAGGCGCCCGCGGTCAGCGCGTGGAACATCTGCTCGACGGACCAGTCGAAGTGATACGAGAGGTTGTGCACCACCCGGGTGCCGGGCCCGATCGGGCGGGTGTCCTGGGCCCACTGGATCCACGGGGTGATCGCGGTGTGCGGGAGGCCGACGCCCTTGGGCCGGCCGGTGGTCCCGGACGTGTACATCAGATACACCAGCTGCGAGGGGTGCAGCGCGGCTCCGGGAGCGCCGCCCTGCGAGCCGTCCTGCGCGGTGCCCACGACGTCCACGCTGTCCAGCACGGGCGTCGGGAGCTGGCCGCGCAGCTGCGGTGTGGTGACCAGGATCTTCATCCCGCTGTCCGCGACGACGTACGACATGCGGTCGACGGGGGAGAGCGGATCGATCGGCACGTAGGCGGCACCGGACTTCAGGATGCCGAGGATGCCGACGATGAGGTCGACCGACGGTTCCGCGCACAGGCCGACCAGGTCGTCGGTGCCGATGCCGCGTGCCGTCAGCTCTTCGGCCAGCCGGGTGGCCCTGCCATCGAGTTCGCGGTAGGTGACGCACTCGTCGCCGCTCTCGACCGCGTCCGCGTCGGGGGTCCTGAGCGCCTGCTCCTCGAACAGGCGGTGCAGGAAGAGGTCCGTGGGATAGGGACCGCACTCGGCGGTGGACCACTTCTCGAGCCGGCGGCGCTCCTCCTCGGGGAGGATGGTGAGCTCGGAGAGGCGCTTGCCGGCGGCGGCGACCGCGTCGGCCGCGAGAACGGCCAGGTGGTCGAGGATGCGCCAGGCCCTTTCCTCGACGAACAGGTCGGTGTTGTAGTCGACCGCGAGGCGGTAGGTGAATTCGGTCTCGACGACCCGGAACACGAGGTCGAACTTGACCGCCTTGAGGTTCAGGCCGAGTTCGACGTCGTTGACGGTGATCCCGGCCAGATCCGGGGCCGGGACCTCGTGCTGGTAGGCCAGCATGACGCGGAACGGGCCCTGCCGGGAGGAACGGTCGGTCGACACCGCGTTGACCACCCGCTCATAGGGGACATCCTGGTGGGCGAAGTCCTCCAGCATCCGGGAGCGGACCCGGCCGAGCGCCTCTGCGAATGTCGGGTCGCCGGAGAGGTCGCTGCGGACCGCGAGGGTGTTGAGGAAGCACCCCAGCATGGACTCGAGCTCCGGCAGATCGCGGTTGGCGCTGGGAATGCCGACCACGATGTCCGTCTGGCCGCTGTACCGGCTCAGCAGCACGTTGAGCAACGTGAACACGGTCATGAACGGGGTGGCGTTGTGCTCCCTGGACAGCTCGCGCAGGCGGCGCGACACCGCGCGGGGCAGCTCGATGTCCACGGACGCCCCGCGGTTCGTGGCGGTCTCGCGGGGCGGCAGGTCGGTCGGGAGGTCCAGCACGGGCAGCGGTCCGCGCAGCCGGTCCTTCCAGTAGTCCAGCTGGCGTTCGAGCGTGGCGCCGGTGACAGTGCGCCGCTGCCATGCGGCGTAGTCGGCGTATTGCACCGGCGGCTTCGCGTCGGCCGGGACCCTGCCGTGGGCGGCTTCCGCGTACAGTTCGAGCAGCTCGGCGATGGCGAGTTCGAAGGAGTACACGTCGGTGATGATGTGGTGCAGGTTGACGAGCAGGACGTGCCAGTCCTCGTCCAGCCGGTAGAGCTCGACCCGGAGCAGGGGCCCTTGCTCCAGGTCGAACGGCCGCTGGGCGGATTCGAGGAGGAGACCGGCCAGGACCTGCTCCTGCTTCTCCTCCGGCTCGTCCAGGAGGTCGACGACGGTCAGCGGCAGTTCGATGTCGGCGCGGATGACCTGCTCGGGGATGCCGTCAACCGCCTTGATGGTGGTGCGGAAGACCTCGTGCCTGTCGACCAGCGTCTGGACGGCCTGCTTCAGGGCCGCGGTGTCGAGCGGGCCCACGAGCTCGTTCGCCACCGGGATGTTGTAGCGGGAGCTCGGCCCCTGGATGTGCTCGTCGACCCACAGCCGCTGCTGGGTGAACGAGGTGGGTGCGTGGAAGACCTCGCTCGAACGCCCTTCGAACGGCTGGATGGTCTGTGCCGCGCCGGGCTCCTCCTCCCGCATCGACTCGATGGCCTCGGTCAGCTCAGCGAGGGTCTGCGCCTCGAAGAGCGCACTGAGCGGAATCCGGATACCCAGTTCCTGGCGCAATTGGCTGATTGCTTTGGCACCCTGAAGTGAATTTCCACCCAGGGCGAAGAAATTTGCGTCAGGACCGGATATCTCGGTGCGCAGGACAGCCGTCCACACATCCGAGACCACGTCCATCACGGACCGCTGCGACATGTCGTTACACCTAATCCTTCGATCGTGAGCATGGTTGTTGCGAAGGGCTTCGGGTCAGTGGCTGCCGTGCCGGGGAACGGCGGCAAGCCGCCCGGAGATCTCGGCGACCACGGCCGGACGGGCGGAGTGCAGGAAGAAGTGGCCGCCGGGGAGCATCCGCAAGTCGAAGCCGCCGGCCGTGAGCTCGCCCCAGAGGGGCATCACGGCAGTGCCCGCGGGGTCTTCCTCGGTCCCTGCGAACGCCGTGATCGGGCAGGTCAGGAGCGGTCCGTCGGTGAACCGGAAGGTCTCGACCACCGCCAGGTCGGCCCGGATCACCGGGAGCAGCAAGCGCATCAGTTCCGGGTCCGCCAGCACCTCCTCCGGTGTCGCGGCCCAGGAGCGCAGTTTCTCCACCAGCTCCTCCTCCGAGCCGGCGTGGTACGCGGTCTCCTCCCGGACCTGGGGTGGCAGGCACCCCGAGACGAACAGCCGGGTGGGCGAACCGGCCTCCATCCGCTGAAGGGCGCGGGTGAGGCTCCAGGCGACCAGGCCGCCCATGCTGTGCCCGAAGAACGCGAACGGCCGGTTCAGATGCGGGATGACTTCGGGCACCAGGGCATTGAGCACATCGCCCATCCGTTCGAGCAGCGGCGCCCCCAGCCGATCCTCCCTGCCGGGCAGCTGGACGGCCCACGGCTCGATGTCGGCGGGCAGGGCGGCGGCCCAGTCGCGGAACACCGAGGCACCGCCGCCGGCGTACGGGAAGCAGAACAGCCGTGTGGCCGCGTGCGGCCGTTCGGCGAGCGGCCTGACCGTCACCCTCATCGGCCGGTCCCGTCCGCCATCTCCCGACGCAGGGTCAGCGGACGCATGTCGGTCCACACCTCGTCGATGTGCGCGAGGCAGGACTCCCTGGACCCCCGCTCGCCGGTCTCCCGCCAGCCGGCGGGCAGCTCCCGGCCCTGGGGCCAGACGGAGTACTGCTCCTCGGAGTTGACCACCACGACATAGCCCTCGTCGCGCTGTCCGTCCATGGGTGTTTCCTTTCAGTGGATGGCGGGATACCGGCTCAGGCGCTCGGCGTTCCGGGTCGAAAGGCGCGCAGGGCCCCCAGCCGGCGGCGGCCGGCGGGTGCGGTCCGCGCCGCCCGCCGGGCCTGTGTCAGCGGCTCCGCCAGGGCGTCCAGCGAAACCGCCGCGTCGTCGACGACCGTTCCAAGGACGGCGAGGAAGGCCGACCGCACCTCTTCGGCCTCTGCCTTCGCCAGCCGCCGGGTGTTGTAGTTCAACCGCAGGGCGAGCCGGTCGCCGTCCGGCTTGCCGAACAGGCAGAGGTCGAGCTGCGAGGTCTGCCGGGCCGGCGGCAGGAAGTCCGTGAACTGGAAGGAGGTCGAGAAGACGGGGTTCCGGCCGGGCCGGGACGCGGCGTCGAGCTTCTCGAGCAGCGACATGAACGGGTAGCGGCTGTTCGCGTAGGCACCGATGCTCACGGCCCTGGTCCGGCGCACGACCTCCTCGAAGCGATCCCCGCCCGACATACGCACCCGGACGGAGAGCGGGTTGATGAAGCAGCCGAACATGCCGTCCAGCTCCTTGGTGTCCCGCCCGGAGAACGGGACGCAGATCACGATGTCGTCGTTGGCGCTGATGCCGCGCAGCGCCACGGCGTAGGCGCTGAGCAGCAGGATGTGCGGGGTGGCACGCAGCTTCCGGGCCAGGGCGGCCAGCCCCGATGCCGTGTCCGCCTCGACATCGAACTCCAGCGTCTCGTTCACGACCTCCCCGGCGGGCGCGTCGTAGTCCCCGATGCGCAGCCGCGGCAGCGGGGCCGCCAGCTGGTCGAGCCAGTACGCCTCCGCGGCCTTGCTCTGGTCGCTCGCCAGCCATTCCCGGCGGCCCCGTACGAAGGCGCCGTAGGTGGTCGGGAGCGGGGGCAGTTCCGGCTCTCCGCCCGCGGCGAAGGCCTCGAGACAGAGCAGCAGCTCGCGCATGAAGATGCCCATGCTGGTGCCGTCCGTGACGATGTGGTGCATGTTCACGTAGAGGCAGTGGTGGTCGGAGGCCAGCTTGAACACCTTGATCCGCACCGGCGGGGTGGCGAGTTCTTCGAAGGGGGTCGCGTTCTCGGTCCGGACGCACCGGTTCAGTTCGGCCGACGGGTTGGCCGCACCGGTCAGGTCGACGAGCGGTACGTCCGGCTGGAATTCGGGCAGGACGCGCTGGCGCGGCCCGTCGGGGGTGTCCCGGAAGGACAGTCTCAGCGCTTGGTGGCGGTCCACCAGGAGGGTTGCCGCACGGCGTACGTCGGCGATGTCCACGGCCTCGTGCAGGTGGTGCCAGTACGGAAGGTTGGAGTCGGCCCTGTCGTTGTCCAGCTGGTGCTGGAGCCACAGCGCCCTCTGGCCGTTCCACAGCTCGAACCAGGCCTGATCGTCCTCGAAATCGCGGGTATGTGCCACTTGGCCAGCCAATCTTCACGTCAACGGTTTGCAAGAGGCCTGGGCCGACGAACCCCCAAAGAAAATTTGCCATTCCTTCAGAGAATTCCGGCGACGCGGGCGCCACCCGACAGATGGCCGAATCAATTCACACGCCGCGACAAACATATTCATTCGGCGTCCTTCATTCTGTCAAGCTTCTCATTTACCGGAATTCACGAGTCTGCCCTATGCGGCCCCGTTCGGAACGGCGCTCGCGGCCTGGACCATCCCGTTCGCCATCCGCCACCGCCCTTCGAAGAAGACCGGGCCGTCCTCCTTTGCCGTCTCCGGCGGCGACAGTCGGGCGGTGAAGGTCTCTCTGTCCGGGTCGAGTTCGACGTGGGCGTCGACGAAGTCGAGCATGACGCCGCCCAGCGGGTACCAGGCCTTGTAGACGCTCTCTTTGACGGCGAAGAGCAGCGTGTCCCAGTGCACCTCGGCATTCCTGGCGACGAGTTCCGCGAGGTGGCGCCGCTCGGCCGGGGAGGAGATCAGGCGCAGGCCTCCGTCGGGCAGCGGCTGGTCGACCTCCGCATCTATGCCGAGGGAACGGAATGCCCCCGCCCGGGCGACCACGGCCGCCCGGTAGCCCGAGCAGTGGGTCATGCTGCCGACCACGCCGGACGGCCACTGCGGTGCCCCCGCCGCGCCACGGGGGATCGGGGCCGGCGGGATGCCGAGCCGCTTGAGGGCGGTTCGGGCGCAGTGCCGGACGGTGGCGAACTCCCGGCGCCTGGCGACCGGCGACCGGGCGACCGCGTCGGCCTCCCCCGGCTGCAGGGAGGCGCCGGGCACGTCGCCGTACGCCTCCTCGACCTCCACACCGGGCGGCAGGAGGGTGATCACGAGGCGGCCCCGTCGAGTTCGGCCATCACGGCTTCCACTGCCTTGAGGGTGGGATCGTGCCCGATCATCTCGAAGTGGTCGACGGGAACCGCGTACTGGCGGAAGTCCGGCAGCCCGAGATCCTGCCAGTCGACCACCGGTCCCGGGGTCGCGGCGATGTCGGCGGGGTCGTCCCGGTCCTCGGTGGAGAACAGCCGGACCGGGAAGGTTACCGGCTGCGGGACGAATCCGGAGACCGCGGCGCCGACCGAGCCGAAGACACGCACCCGGGCGTCGAAGTCGGCCGGGTCCTCGCCCGAGCCGAGTTCCCGGAGCACCTCCCCGGCCCCCCGCTCCGCCACCTCGGCCGGCAACCCGGCCTCGGCGACGAGCTGCCGGAGCTTCTCCTGCATGGCCTGTTCGACGGTGAGCGGCGGGCAGTAGAGGGAGGTGTTGAGGAGCAGCAGCGAGCCGATCTCCCAGCCCCGGGCGTGCAGGGTCCGGGCCAGCTCGTACGCCACGATGCCGCCGACGCAGTAGCCGGCCAGGTGCAGACGGCGTGGCAGCTCCGACGCCTCCAGCACCTCGGCGAACTCCGCCACCTGCTCGGCGAGATCGCTGCTCGGCGGGCCGTCCTGGACGTTCAGGCCGCGCGCCTGGAGGCCGTGCACGGGCCGGTCCGCCAGGCTGCCGCCGAGGCGGTGCAGCCCGACGACGCCGCCGCTGGCGGATGGCACCAGCAGCAGCGGTGTGCCGGCGCCGGCCGTGTTGAGGGTGACGAGCCGCCGGTGGGCGGTATCGGTGTCCTCGCGGAGGGCGGAGCTGATGCCGCGGAAGGTCCGCAGCTCGTAGATCCGCTGGAGGGAGATCTTGACGCCGGAGGCGCCCCGCACGGCGCCGGCCAGCTGGGCCGCCTTCAGGGACGTGCCGCCGGAGGCGAAGAAGTCCGCGTCGGGCTCGGCCGGCCGTTCGCCGAGGATGCGGGACCACTGGGCGGCCACCAGTGCGTCGACGGCGTCTCGCTCTATGACGGCAGGCATGCCTCTTCCTTCTTCCCGGTGGCCAGTAGGCCGGTGAGCAGTTCCTTCACGGCAGGGGCGCGGAACAGCTCCTCCGCCGTCACGCCGACCCGGTGCACCTGCCCGGGGCCCGGCCAGTCGAGCCCCTCGCTCAGCAGGACGTGCGCGGGGGCCGGCTGCGTCTGCGCGGGTTCCGCCGCGGTCAGGGTGAAGCTCAGCCAGGCCCGTTGCCCCCCGGTCAGTTCGACGAGGATGTCCTCGTCGAGCCCGGGCGAGCACGCGACGATCACCGAGAGCAGGCAGGAGCTGCCCAGTGCGAGCGCCTCACCGGCCGGCAGGCCGGTGATCGCGGGCGCCTCGGCGGACTCGTCCATGGCCTGGACGAGCTCTTCCAGCAGTTCCTGCGGGGCCTCGGGGTCGGCCGGTGCCGGGTCGAGCACGATGAGCGGGACGTCCGGCCCGGGCAGCGCCTCCACGAGCGCCGACGCCAGGCTGACGGCCGAGCAGTAGGCCAGCACGGCGGCCGGGGGCGGTCCTGCGGCGGTGATCCGCTCGGCCCAGTAAGCGGCCTGTTCGGCGGTCCCGACCACTCCGTCGGCGAGTCCGGGGTGGTGCAGGGGGTCGATCCTGAGGGTCCGCTCCTGCCAGCCGTCGGGCAGGATGCCGTCGAACGTCCTGCGAGGGACCTCGTTCCCGAATTCCATGACCACGAGGGGGGGTGAGCCCTGCATCACTCGGCGCTCCTGACGGCTTCGTCGACCTTGGCGGAGAAGTCCGCGAGGGCGGGGTTGTTGAAGATGGCCTGAAGCCCGATCTTGACGCCGAACAGCGCACGCGTGCGGGACACTGCCCGGGCGGCGATCAGCGAGTGCCCGCCGATCTCGAAGAAGCTGTCCTCGGGGCGGGGCCGGTTCCCGGTCAGCTCGTACCAGATCTCGGCGATTCGCGCCTCGGTGGCGCCGAGCGGGGCGGGTTCGGCTGCCGCGTCCTCGGCCGGGATGTCGAGCAGGGCCTTCACGTCGATCTTGCCGTTGGGCGTCAGCGGCATCGCGTCGAGCCGGCGCAGGACGGCGGGGAGCATGTACGCGGGCAGCCGGCCGGTCAGCGTGGCACGGATGCCGCCCGGCTCGGCCTCGCCGCAGTGGAAGGCGCGCAGCGATCCGCCGTCCTCGTCCGGCACATGGACGACGGCCGCCTGCTCGACACCCGGAACGGCCAGCATCTCCCGCTCGATCTCGGACAGCTCCACGCGGTGCCCGCGGATGCTGACCTGGGCGTCCCGCCGCTCGACGAACTCCAGCTCGCCGTCGGCCGTCCAGCGGCAGATGTCGCCGGAGGCGTACCAGCGGCTCCCGTCCTGGTCGGCGGCGAACTTGCGGCCGGTGAGCTCCGGGTCGCCCCGGTAGCCGAGAGCCAGGACGTCGCCGCCGATCAGCAGTTCCCCGGGCACATCGGGCTCGGTGATCTCGGCCCTGTCGGCATCGACCAGCCGGGCCTTCGCGCCGGTGATGGGGCGTCCGATCACCGGCGCGCCGCTGGCACAGCCGCGGCGCAGGTCCCCGCTGGCGGTGGTCACCACGGTGGCCTCGGTCGGGCCGTAGTGGTTGTAGACCGCGGCGGGGAAGCCGGCCGGCGGGCCCACCCGGAGGCGGTCGCCGCCGGTCAGCAGCACGGCCAGGCCTGCGGGCGGTGCGGGGAGGGCGAACAGCTGCTCGGCGAGCGGGGTGCTCAGGAAGCAGTGCGTGATGGCGTTCTGCTCGATGAATGCGGCGATCGCCGCGATGTCGACGAGCAGCCCCTCGGTCGGCAGCACCAGCGTCGCGCCGCTCGAGAGCGCTGCCCAGACCTCCCAGACCGTGGCGTCGAACCCCAGACCGGCGAAGGCTCCTACCCGCACCCCGGGGCGGGTGCCGTAGGTCTCCCGGTGCCAGGACACCAGGTTCGCCAGGCCCGTGTGGCCGACCTCGACGCCCTTGGGTGTACCGGTCGAACCGGAGGTGTAGATGACATAGGCCGGCTCGGCCGGGGTCACCGGCACCGGGTCCGCGCCGGGGCCGGTGCCGTCGAGCACCGGAATGCCGACGGGCACCCGCGCGGCGAGCCCTTGCTGTGCGAGCACGGCGACCGGCCGGGCGTCCTGCAGGATCGACTCGAACCGGCCACCCGGGAGTACCGGGTCGAGCGGCAGGTAAGCGGAACCCGCGAGCCAGGCGCCGAGTTGGGCCACGACTCCGTCGATGCCGCGGTCGAAGAGCACGCCCACGAGGCTGCCCTCGCGGTGGCCCTCGGCCTGCCGGATGCGCCCGGCCACCGAGGCGGCCCCGTCCCACAGTTCGCGGTAGGTCAGCTTCCGGCCGCCGCATTCGACCGCGACCGCGTCCGGGTGCGCCTCGGCGATGTCGCCGAGCATCCGGACCACCGTCCGTTCCTTCACGATGCCCTGCATCAAAGACCACTCCTATCCCCGACAAGAAGTTCCTGGTACGCCCGGGCGACGCGCTCCACCGTGTCCCTGCCGACTCGGTGGCCCTGGTGGGTGAGGTCCACGCGTAGTCCTCCGTCGGGCAGCGGCCAGACCTCGCAGACGAGTTCGTTCATGGCGGGCACGGCCGACGGTGTGTACGGCCGGACGGTGCACTCCGGCAGTTCGAGCCGCGGCTCCTCGTTGCCCTGGTAGGCGAACAGCGTCTGGTAGAGCGGGTTCCGTCCGGTCCTCGCCGGGCGCACTTCCCGGACCACGTCGGCGAACCGCAGGTCCTGGCGGGCCAGGCCCGCCGTCACCACCGGCAGGGCGGCGGCGAGGGCGTCCTCGGGGGTCCGGCACCGGTCCAGGTCCGGCAGGCGCAGACAGAGGGCGTCCACGAGGCAGGAGACCGCCCGGGCCGCCTCGTTGCCGAACCGCCGGGCCAACGCCACGCCGATCCCGAAGTCCCGCTGCCCCAGCACCCGGGTCAGTGCGGCACCGTAGCAGGCCACCAGCGGGGCGAAGAGCGTGGCACCGGACCGCTGGGCCAGCGCGGAGAGTGCGCCGACCCTCTCCGGCCGGACAGTGAAGACGACGGGCCGCGCCGCCTCCCCCGCCGCCGGGGCTCCGGCCGGCTCCGGGAAGTCGAGTTCGGGCAGGCCGGCCAGTGCCGAGGCCCAGTAGCGCAGCTGCTCCGGATGCCCGCCCGGGCCGTGCAGGGCCGCCTCCTCCTCTGCGAGCCGCCGCAGGCCGGGGGGCTCCGCGGCGAACCGCGGTGCCGTTCCGCGGAGTCGGGCCGCGTAGGCCTGCGTCAGCTCGGCCACCAGGATCCCCTGGGACCAGCCGTCGAACGACACGTGGTGCACGGCGAGCCCCAGCAGCCCGGTCTCGGTTGCCACGCAGCGCCAGACCTCGCCCTTCTCGATCCGCAGCGGCCGGCCGAGCGCCTGGTCGAAGCGGTCCTCGGCCACCGTCTCCACCCGGATGGCGTCGATCGGCCCGGGCAGGACGGCCACCGGTTCGTCGTCGACGCGGTAGACCGCCCGGAGGCCCTCGTGACGCCGGTGGAGGTCGTTCAGTGCGGCTTCCAGGACCGGGAGCCGCAGCGGTCCTGAGACCCGCCAGGCCACCTGGCAGACGGCCGACGGATCGTCCGGCAGCAGTTCGTGCTGGAGGCAGAAGTTCGCCTGGACACCGCTGAGCGGGATGGGACCGGTCTCCTCGGCCGTGCTGCCCGCCGGCACCGCGGTGGCCGACTCGACCAGGGTCAGCAGGCCGGCCAGGGTCGGGGTCCGCAGGAAATCGCCGGCCGAGATCCGGCGGCCGATCCGGTCCGACGTCCGCGCGCAGAGCCGCAGCGCGTCCAGGGAGGTTCCGCCCAGGGCCGCGAACGAGGCGGCCGGGTCGGCCTCCGGGCCGACGATCCGGGCGTACTCCTCGCGGGCGATGTCCTGGTGGCCGCCGCCGGCCGGGGCGGCGCCCGCCGAAGCGGGCGCCCGCGTGAGGGTTTCGAGCAGGGCGTGGCTGTCGGCCTTCCCATTGGGGGTGAGCGGGATGGCCGCCAGCTCGCGGAGTTCGGCGGGCATGCAGTGCGCGGGCAGCGATTCGGCGAGCCGGGCCCGGACGGTTTCCTCGGGGAGCGGTTCCGTGCCGGCCCCGCGCACGTAGAACAGCGCCATCCGGGAGAGGGCGTCGTCCTCGTCGGGCACCGGCACCGCCACCGCCCGCTCCACCGAGGGCAGGGCGAGACAGGCGTTCTCGATCTCCAGGGGCTCGATCCGGTAGCCGCGGATCTTCACCTGCCGGTCGGTACGCCCCCGGTAGTACAGGAGCCCGTCAGGCCCCTCGTAGCCCAGGTCGCCCGTCCGGTAGACGCGGGTCGGCACGCCGTCCAGTTCGACCGTGGTGAAGCGGGCGCGGGTCTCCTCCGGCTGTCCCAGGTACTCGTTGGCCAGGCCGGCGCCGGAGATGCAGATTTCGCCGGTCTCCCCCGGGCCGCAGAGCGTGTCGCCGTCCAGCAGGTGAACGCCGGTCAGCGGCACGGGCCGGCCGATCGGGACGCCGTCCGGGTGCTCGGTGTCCTCCAGGGTGATCGGGTGGGTCGTGGTGAAGACGCATGCCTCGGCCGGGCCGTAGCCGTTGGTCAGCCGGATCCCGGGGTGGCGGGTGAGGAACTTGCGGACGTGGTGCTGCGAGACCCGCTCCCCGCCGATGAGCAGCTGCCCGATCCCCTCGAAGCAGGAGAGGTCCTCGTCCACGAACATGTTGAACAGGGACGTGGTGAGCCAGGCGGTGTCGACGCCGCGGTCGCGTACGAGTTCGGCAAGGCCGGCGGGCATCAGGTACTCGTCCTCGACCAGCGCGACCGTCCCCCCGCTCACCAGCGGGCCCCACACCTCCAGGGCCATGACGTCCCAGTACGGGGAGACGGCGGCCATCGTGGTGCGGCCGGGGCCAAGGTCGGCGACGGTGCCGGGACCGAACAACCGGAGCACCGCCCGGTGCGGAGCGACCACCCCCTTCGGCGTGCCCGTGCTGCCGGAGGTGAAGAAGACTGCGGCGGCCGAGTCGGAGGCGCACGGCGACTCGGGAGCCGGACGGCCGCGCCGGGCCAGCTCCCCGATCGGGGCGTCCGCACCGGTCCAGCACGGGACGCCCAAATCCACGGGAGACTGCGCCACCAGCACCGGCGGGGCCAGGCGGCCGATGATCGAGCGGAGCCGCTCCTCGGGCCAGGACGGGTCCAGCACGGCGTACCCGGCACCGCACTTGAGGATGGCGAGGAGGGCCGCCACGAGCCGGGGGGAACGCGGTATCAGCACCGGGACGAGGGCGCCCGGACCGACGCCCGCCGCGTAGAGGTCGGCGGCGAGCTCGTCGCTCGCCCGGTGCAGCTCTCGGTAGGCCACCTCGGCGTTACCCTGTCGCAGGGCGATCCGCTCGGGGTGTCGCAAGGCGTGCCGGGCCACCGCCTCGTGGATCAGCCCGCAGTCCGCAGGCTTCGGAGACCCGCTCGTCACTCGTGTCATCCCAACTCTCGTTTCAGGATTGTGCGGTCGGCCGTCAGCGGCCCGTGCCGCGCACGGCCAGACGTTCCAGGACGGTGATGCCGAAGTGCTGCCTCGTCACCGGCGGCCCGTCGAGGGCCAGATCCGGCCACCGGCCGGCGAGGCGCTCCAGCACGATCTCGGATTCCATCCGCGCCAGCGCCGCCCCGAGGCAGTAGTGCGCACCGAAGCCGAAGGTGAGGTGCCTCCTGATCTCCCGGTCGTAGTCCAGGAGGTCCGGGCCGGCGAAAACGGACGGGTCCCGGTTGGCCACGCCGAGCATCAGCAGGACGAGGTCCCCCTCGGCGATCAGGCGGCCGGCCGACTCCACCGGCGCGGTGGCGACGCGGGCCACCTGCTGGACGGAGGTGTCGAAGCGCAGCAGTTCGTCGACCACCGCGGCCGGTTCGCGACCGCGGACGCCGGCCCAGGCACCGGCGTGCAGCGCGGCCCGTACGGCCTTCCCGATGAAGGTCGAAGTGGTCTCGAACCCGGCGTAGATGAGCAGACTGGCGGTGGCCCAGATGTCGGAGGACTCGATGGCGCCCTCCCCGCGGGCCTTGTCCAGCAACCACAGCCCGGTGCCCTCGCGGACCTCCGAGCGCAGTGCCTCCTCCACCACGTCCCCGATCTCCCGCAGCGCCCGGTGCCCCCTGGTTCTTACCTCCGGCAGGTAGTCCGCGATCAGCAGCGCCGCGATGTCGGGCGCCCAGTGGTCCAGCCGGGGTGCCACGTCGTCGGGCAGGCCCAGGATCCGGCAGATGACACGGCTGGAGAGCGGGACGGCGAGGTCCGCCATGACTTCCACCCCGTCCGTGCGCCCCGCCAGCAACTCGTCGACCAGCTCCTCCACGACGGGGCGCATCGCGGCGAGCCGGTCTGCCGCGAAGAGCGGCGCGACGATCCGGCGGGCGCCCGCGTGTTGCGGGTCGTCGTTGAACATGAACCACCTGCGCACGACCTCTGCGGCCCGCTCCCCGCCCTCGCCCTCCCGGTGCAGGGTGGTGGTGCCCCGCTGCGGCCAGGCGGCCGACAGGGCGGGGTGCCGCAGCAGGGCGGACACCTCGCGGAACCCGGAGACGATCCACACCTCCAGGTCCTCGTCCCAGCGGACCGGGTCCTCCTCCCGCAGCGCGAGGTAGTCCGCGCAGGGGTCGGCGGTCGGCTGGTCGCCGTTGCGGTACGGGCAGCGTGCGCCCTGTATCACATTCACTCGGCAGTCTCCGGGTACTGGTCGATCCGGCGCAGCGGGGCGTAGTCGATCCCGTCCAGGGTGTTCGGCGCGCCATCCGCGAGGCCGGCCAGGACGGCCTCGACGGTCACCAGGTACAGGCCTGCGAGGTCGGGAGGCAGGTAGTTCCGGCTGGCGGTGAGCGACAGGTGGAGTCCGGGCCCGGTCGCGGCACGGAGGTTGAAGCCCGGGCTCCCCTGCCAGGCGCTCGCGGCCCATTCGATGCCGTCGAGAAGCGGCGACCCCGGCTCCGGGGGCTCGGCGATGTCGCCGAGGAAGTTGAAGTAGCAGCCGAACAGCAGAGGGTCGGGGTTCGGGTGTCCCGCCGCGGTCAGCTGCTCCCGCAGCTCGTCAAGGCTGTAGCTCCCGTGCAGGAGGCGTTCCAGGCCGCTCTGGTAGACCGCGCGCAGCACGGTCTCAGGGCGGGTTCCGCGATCGGCCGTGACGGTCATCGGCGCGAGCTGGTTCATGCTGCTGACGAGGGTGTCCCAGCGCGGGTCGGTCCGGTTCCCGGCCACCAGGGCGAAGGTGGCCCGCTCCCGGCCCTTCAGCCGGAACAGGGCGAGTGCCGAGGCGCCCAGGACGACGGACTGCACGGAGATGCCCAGCCGCTCGGAGATCCGGACGGCGGCCACCATGGCCACTTCCGAGTACAGGGCCGCCCGGACACGGAGGCTGGTGTCCCCGGCCTGCCGGTCCTCCTCGACGAAGCTCTCCCAGGCCTTGAGCCAGTACTCGACGGTGCGGCGGCGCTGCCGCTCCTGTGCCCGTTGGGCCAGGGCGAGCTGCACCGGCTGGGGCACCGGCCCCGGGCCGAGTGAACCGCCGGCCACCAGGGTCCGGAACTCCTTCTCCAGCAGGGCGCAGGCGGCGGCGTCGACGGCCAGGTGGTGCAGGACGCAGACCAGGTGGCGGGGCTCGCCGGCGTGCGTCGCGATCACCGCACGCCAGGAGTGCTCGGACTCCACCTGGATCTCGCGCTCGGCCATGTCCGCGGCGAGGGCTTCGGCAGCCTCCGCCCTCCCGTCCGGGAGCTCCACCCGGTCGAGGCGGACCGGTCGGAAGGGGTGAACGATCTGGAGGGGTTCGGCCGGGGACCGGTCGTAGACCGTGCGCAGCGACTCGTGCCGCTCGACCAGCGCCGACCAGGCGGCCTCGGCCTCGGCGGCGGTGGTGCCGGCGGGCAGCGCGTACACCGCGGTCAGGTTCCCGTCGCTCTGCTCGTCGGGAGCGGAGAGTTCCAGGTCGCGGATGACCGAGAGCTGGCCGAAGGTCACGGGTGCGGCGGTCGGTGTCACGACAGCGCCCCCTGCGTGCAGGCCGCCTCGACGGCGGCCACGAGCTCCCGCTCGGCGGAGTGCAGGAAGAAGTGGTCGCCAGGGATCCGCTCGACGCGGAAGGGGCCGTTCGTGTAGTCCGCCCACGCCTCGACGGAGGGCAGGTCCGCCTCGTCGTCGGCGTCCCCGTAGAACGCCGTGATGGGGCAGTCGACCGTGCCCGGGGTGCCCGTGCCGTACGCCCCGAGGATCTGGTAGTCGGCGCGGATGACGGGGAGGTAGATCTCCATCAGTTCCTCGTTCTCCAGCAGCTCCTTCGGGGTCCCGCCCAGTGCGGCGAGCCGCTCGACGAGTTCGGCGTCCGAGAGCCGGTGGTTGTCCGCGTCGGCGGCAGGGAGCCGGGGGGCGCGGCTGGCCGAGACCAGCAGTGCCGACGGCCGGCGGGCTCCTTCGGAGCGGAGCAGTCTGGCCAGCTCGAAGGCGATCAGGGCGCCGTAACTGTGGCCGAACAGGGCGTACGGCATACCGGTGTCGAGCTGCCGGTACAGGTCCTCGAGCAGCGCCGGGAGCTCGTCGATGGGCTCCTCGACGCAGCGGGAGCCGCGTCCGGGGAGTTCCAGGGGCACGACGGTGACGTGGTCCGGCAGGTGCTGCTGCCAGGAGTCGTAGACGCGTGCCGAGCAGCCGGCGTAGGGGATGCAGTAGAGGTTCACTTCGGCGCCTTCGTACGGATGATGTGGTCGGCCAGCCCGCTGACGGTCGGATTCCGGAAGATCTCCCTGATCGGCACCCGGAGGCCGAGGCCTTCGGTGAGCCGTTTCTGGAGCACCGCCAGGAGGGCCGAGTTCCCGCCGGCGTCGAAGAAGTTGGTGTGCTCGCCGACGGTGTCCGTGGCGAGGGTCCGCCGCCATGCCTCGGCGACGGCCTCCCGTACGTGCCCCGGAGGCGCCGGCGCGGCAGGTGTGGCCGGCGTCGCCGGCCGGTCGCCGCCGGCCAGGCTCGCCGCGAGCCCGACACGGTCCGCCTTTCCGGAACTGGTGCGGGGAAGGGCGGGCAGGGCGGTGATCCTGGCGGGGTGGTGGCTCGCCGGCAGCCGGGCCTTCAGCCAGGCCTGGAGGTCCGCCTCGGCCCGCTGTACCACGAAGGCCACCAGCGCCGCGGCGTCGGGCCGGTCCGCGTCCTGGACCAGCACGACGGCCTGCGAGACGTCCGGGTGCTCCTCCAGGACGGCTTCCACCTCGCCCAGCTCGATCCGGTGTCCGCGCAGCTTGATCTGGTTGTCCAGTCGGCCGAGGAACTCCAGTGCTCCGTCCGGCCCGGGTCTGACCCTGTCCCCGGTGCGGTAGAGGCGGCACCGGCCGTCGGGGGTGTCACCCAGCGGGAAGCGCCCTGCCGTCAGTTCCTCCCGGTCGAGGTAGCCGTGCGCCAGCCCCGTTCCGTAGAGCAGGAGTTCGCCGTTCCCGTCCGTGAGCGTGCGCATCCCGGGCAGCGGTTCGCCGATCGAGATCCGGTCGGCCGAGACCAGTCGCGCGGCCGTGGCCCAGATGACGGCCTCGGTCGGGCCGTACACGTTCCACAGCTCGGCGCACCGCGGCAGCAACTCCCGGGCGAGGCTGGCAGTGAGCGGCTCCCCTCCGGTCCACAGCCGGCTGCGGGGTTCGCCCGTCCAGCCGGAGGCCGTCAGCATCCGCCAGAAGCTGGGGGTGGCCTGGACGAGGTCCGGCCGGGCCGCCTCCGCGAACTCCGCGAAGGCGAGCGGATCGGCCCGGGCCTCCTCCGGGACGACCGTGAAGGATGCCCCGACGGTCAGCGGGAGGAGCAGCTCTGCCAGCGAGATGTCGAAGGACAGCGCGGTCATCGCCAGGACGATCTCGCCGGCCGCCAGTCCCGGCCGCTCGGCCAGGCCGGCGAGGCGGTCGATCAGGGCCTCGTGCCCGACCATGACGCCCTTGGGCTGCCCGGTCGACCCGGAGGTGTACAGGATGTAGGCGATGGCGCCCAGGTCCGGTTCCCGCGACGGTGCCGGGAGGCCGTGTCTGTCCAGGGCGAACTCGCCCTCGGCCAGCTCGCGCAGGAGCAGGGCGGGGCGGGCGTCGCCGAGGACCCGGGCGCGTCTGGCCGGCGGGCTCTGCTGGTCGAGCGGCAGCACGGCGCAGCCCGCGGCGGCCGTGGCGAGGATGGCGACGGCCCCGTTGAACCGATTGGACGCGTCGAGTGCCACCAGGGAGCCCGGCCGGACCTTCGCCGCGATCCGTCGGCCGAGCTCCTCGGCCAGCGCGGCGACGTCGCGGTAGGTGTAGGTCCGTGCGGTCCGTGCGGCCACGGCCTCGGGCGTCCGCTCCACCTGCGCCCGGACGACGTTCCATACTGTCTCCACACACGCCCCCTGGAGTTCGAAGAGGTACTGGTCAGTGGCCGACGGCCGGGAGGGCCCGGGAGACGCTCCGGAGCACGGCCTCGCGCTCGTCGTTGAGGAAGAGGTGGCCGCCGGGGAACATCTCCACTTCCGTCGGACCGGTGGTCAGCTCGGCCCAGCCCTTGAGGTGCTCCTCGGCGACCCGCGGGTCCGCGTCGCCGCCGAACGCCGAGACCGGGCAGGACAGCAGCTCGCCGGGCCGGTAGACGTAGCCGGCGAACAGCGAGAGGTCGGCCCGGAAGGTCGGCAGGATGAAGGCGGCGAAGTCCGGGTTCTGCAGCAGCTCCTCCGGTGTGCCGTTGAGCCGGCGAAGCTCGTTGATCAGCTCTTCGTCGGAGAGGTCGAGATCGCTCAGCTTCCGGGACTCGTGGGCCGGCAGGGCCCGGCAACCGGACACGATGACGCGGACCGGCTCCAGCCCCTGCTCGCGCTGGAGCCTGCGGGAGAGCTCCCAGCCGACGATCGCGCCCATGCTGTGGCCGAAGAAGGCGAAAGGCCGGTCCAGGTACGGGAGCAGGGCCGGGACGAGGCCGTCCAGCAGCTCGTCGAGGTCGGCGATCGCCGGGTCGAAGAACCGGTCCTCCCTGCCCGGCAGCTGTACAGCGAACGCCTGGACGTTCTCCGGGAGATCGGCGCCCCATTCCCGGAACACCGAGGCGCCGCCCCCGGCGTACGGGAAGCAGAAGAGCCGGAGGGCGCCGGGCTCGGTTCGGCCGGGGATCGGCCGGACCCAGCTCTGTGCCGTCTGCGGTGGTGCCGAGTGCATGGGGTTTCGCTCCTACTGGTCGAGGGGTCGAGAGGGGCGGGGGCTGCTCAGGCCCCGTGCCAGGACTTCCACAGCGCGGCGTAGCCGCCGCCGACCGCCAGCAGCTCTTCGTGGCTGCCCAGTTCGGCCACCCGGCCGCCGTCCATGACCGCGACCCGGTCCGCGTCGTGGGCGGTGTGCAGGCGGTGGGCGATGGCGATCACGGTGCGTCCCTTGAGCACGGCCGCCAGCGAGCGTTCGGTGTGCCGGGCCCTGGCCGGATCGAGCAGGGAGGTCGCCTCGTCCAGGATCAGCGTGTGCGGATCGGCGAGGACCACCCGGGCCAGGGCGAGCTGCTGGGCCTGTTGGGCGTCCAGGCGAAGTCCGCCGGAGCCGAGCTCGGTGTCCAGCCCGTCCGGGAGCTCGTCCACCCAGTCGATGTCGACGGCGGCCAGCACCGCGCGCAGGTCCTCGTCGGTCGCGGACGGGTCGGCGATCAGGAGGTTGTCGCGGACGGTGCCGAGGAAGACATGGTGCTCCTGGGTGACCAGGACGACATGTCGGCGTAGTTGGGCCGGGTCGAGCTCGGCGACCGGGACCTGGCCCACCGTCACCCGTCCGGTGCGGGGCCGCTCCGCCCCGGCCAGCAGCCGGCCCAGGGTGGACTTGCCCGCCCCGGACGGCCCGACCACCGCCAGCCGCTCGCCCGGGCGGACGGTGAGGTCGACGCCGTGCAGCACGTCCCGCTCCCCCTGGTAGGCGTAGCGGACGTCGACCACGTCGAGCTGGTCGTCCTCGGGCCGGCCGCCCGTCACGGGCGGGGCGTCCACCTGGCCGATGCCCTCGACCCGGGCGAACGAGGCGTTGCTGCGCTGGATCTGGTCGAGCCAGAGCAGGATCTTGTCCATGGGCTCGGAGAGCTTCCAGAAGTAGAGGGCGCAGGCGACCACCGCACCGGTGGTGACGGTGCCGGTGTCGCGCAGGGCGGCGCCGAGCAGCAGGATGGCGGCGACCGGGGCGATGTACGAGAACTCGACCACCGGGAAGAGCACGGTGCGCAGGCTCAGGGTGTAGGTGCGGGTGGCCCGGCAGTGCTCGACGGCCTCGGCCGTGGCGGTGATCCGGCGCTCCTGGAGGCCCAGGGCCTCCACGGTGCGGGCCCCTGCGGCGGTGGAGGTGAGGATTTCGATGAGCGCGGAGTTGGCGGCTCCCTCCTTGAGGTAGCCCGCGTGGGCGCGGCGCAGGTACCAGCGGGTGGCGAACCAGATCCCCGAGAGGCACAGCAGCCCGCAGACGCCGAGGAGCGGGTCGACCGCGAGCATGGCGGCCAGGATCAGGATGATCTGGACGATCGCCACGGAGACCTCCGGCCCCGCGTCGCGCAGGGTGGTGCCGACAGTGGCGACGTCGGAGGTGCCCCGCGTCAGCAGGTCACCGGTGCCGGCGCGTTCGACGACCGACGCGGGCAGCGCGAGGGAACGTTCGACGAACCGCTCGCGGATCCGCGCCAGGGTGCGCTCCCCGAAGCGGTGGGCAGCGTAGCGGGCGAATCGGCCGAGGAGCAGCTGTACGAGGGCGAAGCAGAGGATGCCGAGGGCGAGCCGGTCGACGTGTCCGACGCCGGCCCCGTCCCGGACGTCGTCGATGATCTTGCCGAGCAGCCAGGGGCCGCCCAGGCCCGCGGCGGCGGCCAGCCCGTTGAGGACCAGCATCGCGGCGACCGCACGGCGGTCCTGGCCGATCAGGCCCACGGCGGCCTTGCGGACCTCGGCGGGACCGGCGATCGGGAGCCCCGCGGGAGCGGTCTCGGTCTTCGCGGTCATCGGACGGCCTCCTCGGCGGACATGGACTCGGTGTCGGTTTCGTCTCGGGACACCAGCGCGCGGTACCCGGGCTCCGATGCGAGCAGCTCCCGGTGCGGGCCGGCCGCCGCCAGACGGCCGTCGACGAGGTAGGCGACGGTGTCGGCCTGTTCCAGCAGGACGGGCGACGTCGAGGTGAGGGCGGTGGTGCGACCGGTCCGCGCCCGGCGCAGCCCGGCGGCCATGGCGGCCTCGGTGTGGGCGTCCACGGCGGAGGTGGGCTCGACCAGCAGGAGCACCTCGGGGTCCGCCAGCAGGGCGCGAACCAGCCGCAGCCGCTGGCGCTGGCCGCCGGAGAGGTTGCTGCCCTGGGCCTGGATCGGGGTGTCGAGGCCGTCGGGCATCGCCTGGACGATGTCCTCCGCCGCGGCGTCCTTGAAGGCCTGGGCGATGGACGGGTCGGTGTGCTCGGAGCGGCCGCCGACCACGCTGCGCAGCGGCCCGGAGAAGAAGTCGGCGTCGTTGTCGGCCACCACGATGCGGCTGCGGACCTCCGCCAGGGCGACGTCGGCGAGCGGGATGCCGCCCCAGGTCGCCGCGGATGCGCTGTACCGGCCGAGCCGGTCGACCACGGCCGCGGAATCGGCCGGGCGGGCGCTCACGATCGCGGTCATCCGCCCCGGGGCCAGTTCCACACCGGAGTCGGCGTCACGCAGGGCCGACGGCTCCCCAGGGGCGGGCCGGAGCGTCGCGGCATCCTCGACGGCGGGCTTCAGAGCGAGCACCCGGATCACCCGCCGCGCAGCGACCAGGCCCCTGGTGAGGTCGTATCCGCCTTCGATGAAGTTGGAGACGGGCACCACCAGGACGGCGACGTAGCCGTAGACGGCGACCAGCGTGCCGATGGTGATGGTGCCCTCGGCGGCCATCCGTGCGGCGAGCCAGGTCACCAGCGCGAGGAAGAGGGCGGGCAGGCCGACGGAGAGCGCCTGGATCCAGCTGGTGACGGCGCCGACCCGGTAGCCCTCGGCCTGCAGGTCCTGCGAGCCGCGCAGGAAGCGGCCGGCCATCATGTCCTTGCCGCCGATGCCGTTGAGCACGCGCATGCCGCCGACGATGTCCCCGAGCCGGGCCGTCAGCGTCCCCTGCTGTTCACGGTACGTGGACTCCGCGCCCTGGAGGCGTTCCAGCAGCGGCCCGACCACCACCACGAGCAGGGGCACCCCGAGGAGGACCACGAGGGCGAGCGGGACGGAGACCGACAGCAGGAGTGCGGCGGCCACCAGGTATGCGACGACCGCGCCGACACCCGGGCCGGTGATCGTCAGCGTCTGGCTCATCTGCGCGACGTCGCCGCCGCCGATGCTGGCCACCTCGCCGGTCGACACGCGGCGCGGCAGTTCGGCACCCAGCCGGGTGGAGTGCGCGACCACGACCTTGATGGTTCGGAAGGTGGCGTCCATGCGGACCCGCGTCATGATGCGGTGGCGCATGATGCCGAGCCAGGCGTTGAGCAGCCCGACGCCGACCAGTGCGGCCACCCAGGCGACCAGGGTGCCGGTGTTCCCCGGCTGGAGTCCGTCGTCGACCGCGCGCTGCATGAGGTACGGCGGCAGCAGGAGACAGACCATCCAGAGGGTGCCGATCACCGCGCCACCCGCCACCCGCCGGCGCTGACTCGTCGTCAGCCACCACAGATAGCGGGCGGCACTTCGGTGATCCGGAGTTCCCGGGTCGGCGTACGAATCCGTCATGAGTGAAACCCTAACCGTATTTCCTGGGCCTGATCCAGAAATTTCTTTCAACCCCCGGCGCTCGCGGTTATAGTCACCACGAACAAAGGAGGTGTTCATCATGCAGAAGCAGCTTCGCGGTATCTGTGCAGGCTTCTAGAACCGGCTTGGCCAAGCCAGTTGAAGCCGACGTGCGGGGGGAGATACCTTCCCCCCGCACTCCGCTTCGATCAGAAAACCCGCCACGGATTATCCAGCGAAACATCGGCCAGCGAGTTCTCGGCGCCCTTGGATATATTGATGAGCCCGGCCTCGATCGAGGCCGCAAGAACGGCTGGGAGTTTTCCTTCGAGGTAGTCGTGGCTCGCGCCCACCCCGATGAGGATTCCCTTCCCCGTGGCCACGGCCAGGTGGAAGTTCGGTCCCGACCTCTGGCTGGACCCACGCCACTCGATCCCGGTGCGCAGAGCGGACCCGGCGGCCGGCTCGGCGTCCACGTCGCCGAGGAAGTTGTAGTGCTTGGCGAAGGCGGTGGGGTCCTCCTCGGGCACGCCGGCCTCATGGAGGCTCTTCTTGAGCGCGTCGACGTCGTAGCAGCCGTGCATGTACGCCGTCATGGACTGGATGTAGCAGGCCCGCAGGTACTCCGTCGGGTGAGTTTCCTCGTCGACCACGATGGTCACCGGGGCGAACTGGTTGAGCGAGCCGACCAGCGGCACCCAGCGGGACGCGAGCCGGTTGGCCGCCATCAGCGCGAAGGTCATCCGCTGAGTGCCCTTGAGACGGGACAGCGCGAGCGCGCCGACGCCGAGCACCACCGACTGGACGGAGATCTTCAGCCGGTCGGAGAGCTCCTGCGCGGCGGCCAGCCCGTCCAGGCTGTAGAGCGACGCCCGGCGCCGCTTGGCGGAGTCCCCCGGGTCCCGGTCCGCCGGAACGATTCCCCCCCATGTCTCGGTCCAGTGCAGGACGCTCCGCGTGTTCGGCTCCTCCTGCTGCTCCTGCGCCATCACCAGCGGTTGGACCACCGGGCCGAGCGTCCCGCCCTCCAGGAGGAGGCCGAACTGCTCCTCCAGCACCCGCAGGGCACCGTTGTCCGCCGCCACGTGGTGGATCACCGTGACCAGGTGGAGCGCGTCCCCCTGGTAGGTGGTGACGTACGCGCGCCACGGCAGTGCGGTCTCGATGTCGATCGGTTCGCCGGCCGCCTCGGTGCCCAGCCGCAGGGCCGCCGCGAAACTGTCCTCCGCGAGCTCCACCGCCGGTACGCGGGACGGGCGGTGGGGGTGGACCTTCTGGACCGGCACCGGGCCGCTCAGGTCGTAGCTGGTGCGCAGTGACTCGTGCGCCGCCACCAGCTGCAGCCATGCGTCCATCACCTGGGCCGCGCCGACGCCGAACGGCACTTCCCAGACGCTGACCAGATTGGCGACCGACCGGTGGCCGGGGCCGTGCGTCTCCAATGAACGCAGTACCGACAACTGGCCGTAGGTCACCGGCCCCGTCCGGACCTCGCTCACGGCCGGGCCGCCCGGACGGCGAACTGGCCCAGCATGGTCTGCTGGATCTGCGAAGTACCCTCGATGATCTCCATCACCTTGGCATCCCGGTAGTGGCGCTGGACGGACGCCTCCGTGCCGATGCCCTGGGCACCGTGGATCTGCACCGCGTCGGCGGCGGCCTTGACGGCGACCGTCGAGGCCCGGTACTTCGCCAGCAGGGTGTGGTTGACGGCCTCCATCTCGCCCCGCTCCTTGCTCACCCCGGCGTGGTGGCAGAGCAGGCGGGCCGTGACGGTGTCGGTGAGCATGTCGGCCAGCAGCTGCTGGACCAGCTGGTGGTTGCGGATCTCGGTGCCGTACTGGGCGCGGCGGCCCGCGTACTCCGTGGACGCCTCCAGACAGGCCTGGGCCAGACCGACCGAGCCCCAGGCAGTGCTGTAGCGGCCGAGGTCGAGCGC
Source organism: Streptomyces sp. NEAU-sy36 (assembly GCF_013423905.1). NCBI lineage: Bacteria > Bacillati > Actinomycetota > Actinomycetes > Kitasatosporales > Streptomycetaceae > Streptomyces > Streptomyces sp. NEAU-sy36. Next base: position 4,024,465 of record NZ_CP058977.1, on the reverse strand, counting down.
GCTGGAGGCGACGAAGGTGAGGCCGAGACCGGGACGCCCGACCAGGTTGGCGGCGGGGATCCGGCAGTCGTCGAAGGTGATCCGGCCGAGCATCGAGCCGCGCAGGCCGAGCAGGCCGTCGAGCGCCTCCACCGTCAGGCCGGGGGTGTCCCGCTCCACCAGGAAGGCCGTGTGCTGCCCCTCGAACTGGGCGAAGACGAGGAAGAGGTCCGCGATCTGCGCGAAGCTGATCCACTTCTTGGTGCCGCGGAGGACGATGTCCGTGCCGTCAGCCGTGGCCGTGGTCTCGACCGCGGCGGCGTCGCTGCCGACCTCCGGCTCGGTCAGGGCGAAGGCGGCCAGTGCGCGGCCCGAGGTGATCCGGGGGAGCCACTGCTGCTTCTGCTCCTGCGTTCCCCACTTGTGGATCGAGTGGGCGACCATGTCGTCCACGGCCACGAAGTTGCGGATCGACTGACAGCCGCGGCCCAATTCCTCGGTGAGCAGCCCGTATTCGATCCAGTCCATGCCGAGGCCGCCGAAGTCCTTGGGGATCAGCGCACCGAGGTAGCCCTGCCCGGCGAGGTCGGCGACGACCTCCCGGGAGATCGACTGCTCGCGGTCGAAGCGGTCCGCCTGCGGCACCAGGGAGCGGTCGGCGAAGGCCCGGAACTCGGCGTGGCGCCCGGCCTGCTGCGGGGAGAGGTGACTGAGTATCAATGGAATCCTAGCGAAAGTGGGGCGGGCGGGTGCGGCGCTCCGGCGCGAGTGACGGCATCCGGCCCGGGGAGCAGGGGGCTCAGCCGGCGGTGGCGGCGGCAGCGAGAGCCGGTCCGGCGTCGGAGGCGGTGTATCGCTCGCGGCCGGTCAGGTTCACGAGTACGACCTCGTCCGGGGCGATCCGACGGGCCGCGGCCTCGTTGCGCAGCGCGGCGATGGTCGCGGCCGAGGAGTGGCAGACGTCCAGCCCCTCCAGCTCGCGGAGCATCGCACGGGCCTGGACCAGCTCGTCCTGGCTCACCGAGACGATGGCGCCGCCGCTCTGGGCGGCGATGTCCCGCATGTAGGAGTACGTGGCTCGGCCGTCGCCGAGCAGGATCGCTCGGGCCAGACCGGTGGGGCGCTCGATGACGTCGTCCTCGGTCAGCTCGGCCCGTCCCTCGCTCCAGGCCTCGGCCATGGGCGCGCAGGTGTCCTGCTGGACCATCAGGAGGCGCGGCGCGGAGGTGAGCCGGCCGCAGGCAAGGTACTCGGCCACGCCCTTGCGCACGGCCATCATCCCCATGCCGCTGCTGATGGCCTGGACGACGACGTCGGGCTTGTCGTCCATGGCGTCGAACGCTTCCAGGTAGGTGAGCTTCAGGCCCTCGCGCCGGGCCCAGTTGAAGAACCCGCCCTCCCAGACCAGGCCGTTGCGGGCTGCGAACTCCTGGGCCGCCTGGGTGGCCTGCGCGTAGTTGCCGTCCACCACGGTGAGGGACACCCGGTCGCCGGTCTCGATGTCGTGGTCGCCGGTGAAGTCGCGGCCGCAGAAGAAGTGTGCCCGCATCGAGGGGTCGCGCTGCACGGCGCGCGCCAGGGCGGTGGAGCTGTTTCCGGTGCTGGAGGCGACGAACTCGTCGATCCCGAACTGTCGGAACACCGCCAGGACCACGGAGGCCAGCCGGTCCTTGGTGGTCCCGGTCGGCTGCCGGGACTCGTCCTTCACCCAGAGGCGGGGCAGACCGATGGCCGCTCCGAGGTGCGGGGCCGGCCGGCAGGGGGTCCGCACACTGATGTCGGCGTCGAGGAAGTGCTCGGATTCGACGGGGAGGAAATCCAGGTAGGCCAGCTCGGGCCGGCCGCTGTCACGCTCGGTGGCGTGCTCCAGGTTGATCCTGGGATCGAGGGCACCCGAACACCGGGGACATCGAAGCCTGAATTCGGGATCGCATTCCCAGCCGCAATCGACACAGGACAGGCGATATTTGGGCGGCGCCTCGGATTTTTCACGGTGGTTGACGACCGGCATTTTGCCTTTCTCCCACGGAAGGTCCCGGAGAATGAACCGACTGACCCGATATCTACGTCGGAGCCACAACGCCAGCACATCTGCATACGACCGGGTTGACTGGACATGGACTGTCTGGCGGTACATCGACAACGTCCGAACGGCCTTCGCGGAATCCGGGCCCGTGCGGCGGACGTGGCGCAACGGCGCGGCCGCTCAGGCCAGCGCCTCGAACCGGCCCCCCATGAGAGCGCGCGACTTGAAGCCGTTGGGCCCGCAGGGCACGTCGCCGACAACGGTCGTGCGGTGCACGATCCGCTCCTCCTCGAACAGCAGCCCGTCCACCGGCCCGGCGTGGGCCACGGCACGGTTGTCCCACATGACCAGCATGTCCTGCTCCCAGCGGACCCGGGCATGGATCTCGTCCCGCCCGGCGAGCTCGTCGAGGAGGAAGTCGAGCAGGGCTGCGCTCTCCCGGGGCTTGAGGCCGCGGATGGCCTGAAGGAAGACGGCACTGACGAGCAGGCTGCGCGCACCCGTCTCGGGGTGCACCCGAACCAGCGGATGGACGGCAGCGAAGGGCCCGGCCGGCTTGCCGTCGAACCGGGGCGGCGCCGACGGGGCGTGCCGGGAGTGAATGGCCTGCAAGGTGTCGAGGTATCCCCGGAGGGATGGCGACAGTCCCTCGTAGAGCGCTTCCAGATTGGCGAAGAGAGTATCGCCCCCAGTCAGCGGGATTTCAACACCCCGCAGAATGGTGATGGCGTTGGGATTGACCACGAATGTGCTGTCGACGTGCCATTCGGTCCGCAGGCGCCGCAGCGTCCGCTCCTTCAGGGGATGACTGAGGCCGGCCTCGGCCTCGATGAGCGCCTTCCGCTCCTCGGACAGGGCGGTCCGCAGCACGGCCGGGTTCTCGGGAAGGCCGTTCACGATGGGGTGCGCCGCGGTGGCTCCGCCGAAGGCATTGGTGAGTTCGACGTGCCGCTCATCATCCATGGGCTGGTTCCGGAAAACAAGGACCTTGTGGGACAGCAGGGCCTCGCGAAGGCGGGCGACGACAGCCGGAGGCAGGTCCGAGGTGAGATCGACGCCTTCCACTTCCGCGCCCGTTATTGGCGTGAGAGGCCTAATCCTGATTTCTGACACCACTACCCCCGGAACTGTGACTGTGCGATGAAACTTCCAGCACCCTATCCCAGGGTAGGCACGACTTGTCGAGCCCCGGACCTGGATCAACTTTGCGACCCGACAAACAACTTACCTCGGGCCGCGCAGCCCTTACTCCATCCATCCCGTTGCGAAAGAGAGCAACTCGGACACCCGCGTCCGCCGCCTCGGAAAAGGGTCTTGACTCTGCTTCACCAGCACCCTAGGGTCAATTACCTGATAGGGCTTGACAAATAAGAGACATGGGAATAAGAAATGTCGAACGATCAGCCCGGCGACTTGATGTCGGTAATTTCCGAAGTATTCGCTCCGCGTGAAGTCACACTCGAAAGCGCTTTCGAGGACCTCGAAGCCACCTCCGTGACGCTGCTCCGCTTGATGGTCTCGATCCAGAGCACGTTCGACGTCGATCTCGACGTCGTCGACATGTTCACCGTGGCCAACATCGGCGAACTGGTCCAGCTCGTCGAGGAGCGGATTCCCGCTTCGAAGTAGTTCCGGTACGGACGTACCCGAGCGATCTCGTCGCTCGCCTCGGGGCTGGCTGCTACCGCTGAGGGGCCGAGTCCGTCCCCGCCGTTCCCACCCCGAGGCCCCCGCAGACGGCCGGAGTCCCGTGGATGCGCGCCCGCCGGCGTTCCGGCCCGAGGCCCGAGCGCACCCTGCCGGGACGGTCTGCCGCATCCGACGTCACCAGCGGACACCCGGGCCCTGGTCGCACCGACCCCGACAGCCCGGCGACCGCCCGAGCGGACCGCACCAGACCGCCTGCCCAAGGAACCAGTGCAGCCACTGTCCCACCGCCGAAAGAGACATCGTGACCGCGTACCCAGCCGCGAAGTACTTCCTGTCGAGCTACATCTCCCCGCCCGGCGGCCTGTCGGTGATAGCGCCGCGCCATGACCAGAACATCGCGCTCTGGCGCAGTCACGACTCGCGGGTCGAACTGGTCAGGGTCTGGGAGCTCGAGCGCTTCAGCGGGCAGAAGCACCACTTCTGGCCACTGTTCACCGTCGACCGGTACACCAAGGTCCTGAACGAGCTGCTTGCGGTCGAGGGTCTCTCCCTGGACAACGTGAGCCTGTCCTGGGGCACCCCCGGTCTGCCGCACCACGCCGACATCAAGGTGCCGTCGGGGGCCGAGGACTTCCCGATCCACAGCCTCGCCCACCTCTACAGCGGACTGCTGCTCGACTCCGAGGCCTTTCGCAACGAGACGATCATCGGACTGGCCCTGGACGGCCGGCCCGACTTCGGCCTCGACCAGACGGGCAAGAAGTACTGGTACACCGGCTGTGTGTCCACGAGAGGCGATGTCGAGTTCGCCCCGGTCGAGTCGCCGGCCCCCATCTACGACGCCGCTTCCTCGGAGTTCGACAAGGAACCAGGCACCCTGATGGCCCTGGCTTCGGCCTGCCCCACGGAGATCGACTTCGACACCGAGGCGGCGGTGCGGGAGCTGGAGCTGTTCGGTGGCCGGCGAGTACCGCTGGTCGACACGCTCCCCTTCGTCCAAGCCGTGATCCGCGCAGCCGAGTCGCAGTTGCCCGCCATGGAGCTGGACAGCCGCTTCAGCGAGCAGGAGCATCTGCAGTCCGCGGTCATGAAGATCGTCCAGACGGCCTGCGAACTCGTCATGGTGCGCAACGTCGACCGGCTCCTCGAGTCGTCCGGGGTGGACCCGACCCAGGCATATCTCTCCATGAGCGGGGGCTTCGCCCTCAACTGTCCGACCAACTCCTTCCTCCTGCGCCGCTACGGGTTCAAGGGCCTGCTCACTCCGCCGAGCGCGAACGACTCCGGTCAGTCGCTCGGGATCGGCCTCCTCGGCCTGCTCGGGGAGGGCCTGCTCCCGGACGGCGGCTTCCGGCTCGAGTCCGCCTACCACGGCGCCGAACTGACCGACATCGAGAGCGCGCTGCGGCACTTCACGGACTTCATCATGGACGTCCAGGACTTCTCCGAGGCCCGGTTCGTGGAGGACCTCTCCGCCGGGCCGGTGGTGTGGGCGGACGGAGCGGCCGAGATCGGCCCGCGCGCGCTGGGCCACCGGAGCATCCTCGCGGATCCCCGCTCGCCCCGGTCGAAGGAACTGCTCAACGACTGGAAGAGCAGGCAGTGGTGGCGCCCCGTCGCCCCGATCGTCTTGGAGGAGTACTGCGGCGAGTGGTTCGAGGACCCCTGGCCCTCGCCCTACATGCTCGAGACGGCGTACGTGGTCGAGTCCAAGCGGGAACTGGTCCCGGCCATCCTCCACCTCGACAATTCGGCCCGCCGCCAGACCCTGTCCGCCGGGACCAACCCCCTCCTCCACCGGGCGATCGAGGCGTTCCGGCAGGCCACAGGCGTGCCGATGGTGTGCAACACCTCGCTGAACGACAAGGGCGAGCCGGTGGTGGACACGGCGGCGCAGGCCCTCAACTTCGCCATCCGCAAGGGCGCCGCCGTCGCTTACCTCGCGGGTCGCCGGGTCGCCCTGCGCACGGAGGCCGAGGGCCGGCCCCCGGTTCCCACCCGCCGGCACGAACGCCGCGAGGACCTGTTCACGGGCCAGGAGGAGGACCGTGACGCGATCTGGGCCTCCTGGGTCGAGGCGGGCTACACCACTGCCGCCATGGTGCTGATGTCCCGCTCCCCCGAGCTGCGCGACCAGTCACTGGCGAAACCCGCCACGGTCAACCAACTGGCCGAGGTCGCGAGCGCCCGGGACGCGAGCGGCACGCTCGCCCTCGCCGCGGCGAAGCACACCAGGATGTTCGGGCCGGCCGCCGTCTTCGACGTCGAATCCGCGGAGGGATCGGTGTTCTGAGCCGGCATCGGTGCAGGGCGTCCGGGGCGGCCGGTTCGACAGCGGTCCGCCCCGGCGCACAAGCCAGATGTCACCCTGCACATCACCCTGCGGTTTTCCCTGGTCGGAGGTCGTGGGAGGCCCAAAGTCCCGGTAGAGGAGCCCTGGACCGGTCATTCGAACCGAACCGCTCTCCGCGCCGGCTGATCGACCGACCGGCCGTCAGACCACTTCGGACATGCGGTCTCCGGCACGCGTCCCACTCTCCGACACACCAGCCTTCAGCCGGACGACGGCCGTGCCTGTCGTGACCGGCTCTGCTTCATCACTACGGGGGATCGACACAGTGAACACGGGATCGCTCTGGGCGCAGACCTCTGACGTGACCCACATGGGTGAGGAGTACAGGGCCGCGCACCCCTCGCACATGGTCGCGACCGAGCGGATCGCGGCGCTGCACCAGGGAGTGCCGTTCGGGATGCTCGACTGCGGTGTCATCTCCGGGGTCACCTACCGTCACCTGCTGGCGGCGGGCCTGGAGGTGGACTACACCGGCATCGACATCGGCGAGGCCGCCATCACCGATTGCCGCAGACTGTACCCCGAGGCGCGGTGGCAGCAGATGAGCATCACGGACCTCGCCTTCCGCGACGGCTCGTTCGACGTGGTGAACTGCCGTCACGTGCTAGAGCACCTCCCGTACTACGAAACCGCCGTCCGCGAGCTGTTCCGGGTCGCCCGCCGCACTGTGGTGATCTGCATGTTCCAGGTGCCGCAGGAGTCCGAGGTACTGCTGCGGCGGGAGACCGCCAACGGCTACATCTGGCTCAACCGCTACGCCGCCGGCCCGTTCGAGGCGCTGCTGCACTCCCTCTCGGAGTCCGTCGAGGTCATCGACGTACCCGCCGACCACCGCCGGAACCAGATCTACCTCTGCACCAAGCACTCCGCGTAGCCGTGGCCCGCTCCAGCAGGACGGATGACGTACGTCCTCGCCCGAACTCCTCAAGGCATCCCTCATGACACTCGCGCACCCCGCAACGCCCGTGCCCGATCCCGAAGCCGGCGGGCGCCTCGTCGAGCTGCCCGCCGCTCCGGAGCTTCCCCTGGACCGGCCTCGCCCCGCCCGGCGCGACCACCGGCCCGGTTCGGTCCCCTTCACCGCCCCCGCCGCCGCAACGGCCGCGCTGCACCGGCTGGCCGAGGCATGCGCAGCGGACCTCCCCGCGGCGGCCTTCGCCCTGTACCTGGCGCTGCTGCACCGGTACGGCGGGCAGTCCGAGTTCGCGGTCGGGGTCGCCGACGGCTCCGGCCCGGCCACCCCCGTCCGCGTCGAGGTCGGCGGGAGCTTCCGCGATCTGGTGTGCTCGGCGGGCGCCCGACTCGCGGAGGCCCGACAGACCGGCGACGCCGTACCGGCGCACCCGTGGCCGGGCTTCTCCTGCCTGTCCGCGCCGCGTGCCGCTCCCGAGGCCACGTACTGCGACCTGGACCTGCGGCTCTGCTGGCGCAACGGCGAACTGACCGGGCAGCTGGTGTTCGCGGCCGACGTCCTCGATGCCTCCACCGCCCGCCGCGCGGTGGACCACCTGCTCCGGCTCCTCGAAGGCGCGACGGCCGACCCGGACCGACCGGTGGCCGAACTGCCCCTGCTCACCCCCGAAGAGGAGCGCACCATCGCCGAGCTGAACGGCGTGGCGGGCGAGCCGGACGGCCCGAGCTTCCACCGGCTCTTCGAGGAGCAGGCACGTCGCACCCCCGAGGCGGTCGCGGTCCGGTCCGAGGGCGCCTCTCTCAGCTACCGCGAGCTCAATTCGCGTGCCAACCAGCTGGCCCACCTGCTGCGCGAGGCCGGTGTCGGCCCCGAGGTGACCGTGGGCCTCTGCGTCGATCGCGACGTACGGCTGATGGTCGCCGTGCTGGGCATCCTCAAAGCCGGCGGCGCGTACGTACCGGTGGACCCGAACGACCCCGTCCAGCGGCGGGACGGCATCCTGGGCGACGCAGCCGTGCACTCCGTGGTGGCGACGGCGCCGCTCGACACCGGGCACCGGGTGATCGAGCTCGACGCCGAGTGGAAGGTGCTGGCAGGCCGCCCGGCGCAGGACGCGCCCCCCGAGCAATCAGCCTGCGGGGACGCCGCGTACCTGCTCTACACCTCCGGCTCCACCGGCAAGCCCAAGGGCGTCGTGATCGAGCACCGCCAGCTCGTCGCCTACACCCGCGCTATCGTCCGGCGGCTCGGCATCGACAGGCCGCTCAGCTTCGCGATGGTGCAGCCGCTGACCGTGGACTCCAGCGTCACCGCCTTCGCCCCGCCGCTGTGCACGGGCGGCGAGGTGCAGCTGATCTCGCGGGACGCCGCACTGGACGCCGGAAAGCTGGCCGACTGGGTGCAGACCTGGGGGGTCGACTGCCTGAAGATCGCCCCCTCGCACCTGCGCGCCCTCCAGTCCTCCCCGCGCTTCGCCGAGCTCCTGCCGCGCCGCCTGCTGGTCGTCGGCGGCGAGGCGTCGGACTGGCACTGGCTGCGCGCCCTGCAGCGCCTCGTCCCCCACTGCCGAGTCTTCAACCATTACGGCCCGACCGAGACCACCGTCGGCGTGCTGACCCTCGCCGTGGCCGACCACCCGGAAGCGGAGTGGGAGACCGCGCCGATCGGTGTGCCACTCCCGGGGACCCAGGCCCACGTCGTGGACCCCGCAGGCCGCCCCGCGCCCGTCGGCGTGGCCGGGGAACTACTGATCGGCGGTGCCACCCTCGCCCGCGGCTACCACCGCCGCGACGACCTCACCGCCGCTGCCTTCGTCCCCGACACCCTCGGCGGCGGGCCCGGCGCTCGCCTCTACCGCACCGGCGACATCGTCCGCCGCCTGGCCGACGGGACGATCGCCTTCCTCGGCCGGCGCGACGACCAGATCAAGGTCCGCGGCTTCCGGGTCGCCCTGGGAGAGATCGAGGCCGCGCTGAAGAGTCATCCCGCCGTGCGCCACGCCATCGTCGTGGTACGCGAGGACGTGCCCGGCGACCGGCGGGTGGTCGCCTACATCGAGCCGCATGGCGCCGGGCCCGCCACCGCCGAGCTGGAGCGCCACCTGCGGGAGAGACTCTCCCCCCACATGGTGCCGCAGGCGCTGGTGACGCTTGACCGCCTGCCGCTCAGCGGGCACGGCAAGGTCGACCGCAGCAGGCTGCCCCGGCCCGCGGAACCCACCGCCGCACCGCTGCCGCCACGCAACGAGCTGGAGCGGCTGGTGGCCCGGGTGTGGCAGGAGCTCTTCCGCACCGAGGAGGCGGTCGGCACCGACCAAAACTTTTTCGACCTGGGCGGGCACTCCCTGCTCATGGTCGAGCTGCACCACCGGCTCCGTACGGCGACCGGCCGGGAGATCGAATTGCTCGACCTGTTCCAGCACACCACCGTCCGAGCCCAGGCCGGCCTGCTCTCGCAGCAGAAGCAGGGCGCCGCCCCTGGCACCGCCCGCGGCAGAGGAGCTCAGCAGAACGCCCTGCTCAGGCGCCGCCAGCAGCAGTTGCAAGCGAAGCGAGGTCACCATGAGTGAGCACTCCCCCGAAGTCGAGTCCGCCATCGGCGTGCGGCCCGGCCCCGAGCCCGCCGACGGCTTCTCCGAGTACGAGGACAGCCTCGACATCGCCATCGTCGGCATGGCCGGCCGCTTCCCCGGCGCCCGAACGGTCGAGGAGTACTGGAGCAACCTCAAGGCGGGCGTCTGCTCCCTCACCCGCTTCGGCGAGGAGGAACTCGCGGCGCGCGGCGTCGACGCCGCCACCCTGGCCGACCCGAACTTCGTCGGCGCGAGCTACGTACTGGCGGACAGCGAGAAGTTCGACGCCGCCTTCTTCGGCTACTCCCCGCGCGAGGCCGAGCTCATGGACCCGCAGCACCGGGTGCTGCTCGAATGCGCCTGGGCGGCGCTGGAAAGCTCCGGGTACGACGCCGAAGGCCACGACGGCCTCGTCGGCGTCTACGCGGGCGCCGGCAACAACACCTACCTGATCCACAACATCGCCACCCAACCCGGTGCCGCGCAGATCCTCGGCGACAAGCAGACGGTGATCGGCAACCGGCCGGACTTCCTCGCCAGCCGCGTCTCCTACAAGCTCGGGCTGGAGGGCCCCGCCCTCAACATCCAGTCCGCCTGCTCCACCTCGCTGGCCGCCGTGGTCGAGGCATGCCAGGCGCTGCTGGCCTATCAGTGCGACACCGCGCTGGCCGGCGGCGTCGCCGTCGACGGGTCCAGGAACAAGGGCTACGTCTACCGCCCGGACGGCATCTTCTCGCCGGACGGCCACTGCCGTACCTTCGACGCCCGCGCCCAGGGCACGGTGGGCGGCGACGGCGTCGGCATGGTGGTGCTCAAGCGCCTCAAGGATGCGATCAGCGACAACGACCACATCCATGCGGTCATCAAGGGCTCGGCACTCAACAACGACGGTTCCCGGCGGGCCGGATTCAGCGCGCCCAGCGCGGCCACCCAGGCCGCCGTCATATCCACGGCGCTGGCCAACGCGGACGTCCCGGCCGAGAGCATCGGCTACGTCGAGCTGCACGGGACGGCCACCATCCTCGGGGACCCGATCGAGTTCTCCGCGCTGGCCTCGGCCTACTCCGGGGTCCCGGAGCACAGCTGCGCACTCGGATCCGTCAAGACCAACATCGGCCACCTCGACTCGGCCGCAGGCGTCGCCGGCCTGATCAAGGCAGTGCTGGCGGTCGAGCACGGGCAGCTTCCGCCCACCCTGCACTTCGAGAAGCCCAACCCGCGCATCGCCCTGGACGGCAGTCCGTTCTACGTCAACACCGAGCTGCTGCCCTGGCCCGAAGGCGACGGCCCGCGCCGCGCCGGGGTCAGTTCCTTCGGGCTCGGCGGCACCAACGCCCACGTCATTCTCGAACAGGCCCCGCAGGTGCCGCGCGAACCCCGGCCGGCCGGCGGCACCGAGCAACTGCTGGTGCTCTCCGCCAAGAGCCCGGAGGCCCTGGAGGCTGCCACCGACCAGCTTCACGACCACCTCCGCGCCCACCCCGGCCTCGAACTCGCCAATGTCGCCTGCACCCTCCAGCGAGGCCGCCGTGCCTTCCCGAACCGGCGCATGCTGGTCGCCGGCAGCGTCGAGGAGGCGGTGGCGGCGCTCGACGCCCGCGACGACGGACGGCTGCTGACCGGGACCGCGCCCGAGGCCGCGCACCGTCCCGTGGCATTCATGTTCACCGGGTTCGGCACCCAGTTCCCCGGCATGGCCCGCGAACTTCATGCCCAGGAGCACGTGTTCAGGTCCGCCCTGGACGAGTGCGCCGAGCTGCTGCTGCCGATGCTGGGCACGGACATCCGCGAGTTCCTGCTCGCCGCCGGCGAGTCCGCGACCGCGCCCGAGCAGCCGTTCGACTTCCGCAGGCTGCTGCTCCAGCCGGAGCGCAGCGAGCACCCGCTGGACCAGCCCCTCTTCGGGTACCCCGCGGTGTTCGCCCTCGAGTACGCCCTCGTCAGGCTCTGGGCCGCCTGGGGCGTCGAGCCCGAGGCGATGATCGGCCACAGCCTGGGCGAATACGTCGCCGCCTGCGTGGCCGGGGTCTTCTTGCTGCCCGACGCCCTGCGCCTCGTCGTGGAGCGCGCGCGGCTGATCGAGGAGCAGGGCGAGGGCGCGATGCTCGCCGTACCGCTCTCCGAGGAAGCCGTCGCGAGGTACACGGACGAAGACGTCTGCCTCGCCGCGGTCAACGGCCCCCAGACCTGCGTGCTCTCCGGAACCGTCGAGGGCATCGAGCGGGTGGCCGACGAGCTGCTGGCCGCGGGTGTCGCCACCCGTCGGCTGACCACCCGCTTCGCCTTCCACTCCCCCATGATGGAGCCGGTCGTCGAGCGGTACGCCGAACTGGTCCGCTCCGTACGGCTGAACGCTCCGGCCGTGCCGTTCGTCTCCAACCTGACCGGCACCTGGATCACCGACGACGAGGCCACCAGCCCCGAGTACTGGGCCCGGCACGTCCGACAGAGCGTGCGGTTCGCGGACGGCCTGGCCGCCCTGTGGTCCGTCCCGGACATCGCGATCGTCGAGATCGGCCCCGCGCCGACGCTGACCCCCGGTGCCCTCCAGCATCCCGCCGCCGCCGGCACCGACCGGGTCGTCGTCCCCTCCCTGCCCGGCGCCATGCTCGGGCAGAGCGCCCGCACCGCACTCCTGCGCGCCGCCGGCCGCCTCTGGCTGGCCGGGCGGGAGCGCCCCTTCCCCGCCCCGGCGGGAGCCAGGCGGGTCCCGCTCCCCACGTACCCCTTCGAACGGCGCACCTACTGGCTCGCGCCCGGGACCGTCCAGCCCGGCAGCGGATCGGCCCAGCAGCGGCGCGGCGACCTGCCCCAGTGGTTCTACACACCGTCCTGGCAGCGGCTGGCGGGCGCACCCCGGTACGCCGAGGCCGGCCTGGTCGCCGAGCGCTGGCTCGTCTTCGCCGACGAGGCCGGGGTCGGCCGCCGCCTCGCCGACCGTCTCGGTGCCCTCGGCGCCACCGTGCGCGTGGTCTCCCGCGGGGCCGACTGGCACCGGGAGGGCGAGCGCGAGTACGTCCTCGACCCCGCCCGCGCGGAGCACTTCGGCCGGCTCGCCGAGGCGCTGCGCGCCGAGGGACCGCTGCCCGGCCGGGTCGTGCACTGCTGGAGCGTCGGCGACGACGCGGACCGGGCCGCGGCGCCCGAGGACGTGCGGGCCCTGCTGCACCGCTCCTTCGACAGCCTGGTCCACTGGGCCCAGGCCGTCGAGGCCGAACTCATGACGCAGCCGCAGCGATGGGACGTGCTGTCCTCCGAAGTCCACTCAGTCCTCGGCGACGAGCCGCTCTGCCCGGCGAAGGCCGCCGTCCAGGGCCTGTGCCGGGTGCTGCCGCAGGAGTATCCCACGCTCGACTGCGTCCAGTTCGACCTCCGCCCGGAGGGCCCGCAGTCCGTGCCCGGCCTGGTGGAACAGTTGCTGACAGAGCTCTCCGCCCCGCCGGGCGAGCGCACTGTCGCGCTGCGCGGCCGGCACCGCTGGGCGCCCGCGTACGCGGCCGGCGAGCCGCCTGTACGAGGCGCCTCACCGGTCCGCGACGGCGGAGTGTACCTGCTCACCGGCGGCCTCGGGAAGATCGGCCTGCTCATGGCCCGGGCCCTCGCGGACCGGGCGAAGGTGCGTCTGGTGCTGCTCGGGCGGACGGGCCTGCCGCCCCGGGAGGAATGGGCCGATCCGCATCACCCGGAAGCCGTCCGGTCGGCGGTCCGCGCCGTCCAGGAGATCGAGGCCCTCGGGTCCGAGGTGCTGGTGGCCGCCACGGACGTCTCCGACCGCGCTGCCATGTTCGCCCTGAAGGCGCGCGTCCTGGAGGAGTTCGGACCGATCGACGGCGTGCTCCACTGCGCCGGCACGACCGGCAAGGCAGCCCACCGGGAGATCTCGGTCCTGGGCGAGGAGGAGGCCTCCTGGCACTTCGGGCCGAAGCTGTACGGCACGCAGGTGCTGCACGAGGTACTCGCCGACCAGCGGTTGGACTTCGCCCTCATCTGCTCCTCGATCGCCTCGCTGCTCGGCGGACTCGGCTTCGCCGCCTACGCCGCCGCGAACGCCGTGCTCGACGCCTTCGCCCAGAGGCACCACAGCGCGGACCTGCCCTGGACCAGCGTCAACTGGGAGGCCTGGTACTTCTCCTCCGAGGACCGGGCGGATTCCGAGCTCGGGGCCGCCGTACGCGACCTGGCGCTCACCCCGGCCGAGGGCCGGCGGGTCTTCGACGCCCTGCTCGACGCGGCGCCACAACCGCAGATCATCACCTCCACGGGTGACCTGGCGCTGCGCCAGGAGCTGTGGTCCGACCCGTCCGCCGAGGCGGCGGCGCCCGTCGCCCGGCACGAGCGGCCCAACCTGCGGAACCCGTTCGTCGCACCGAGCGGAGAGACCGAACACAGGGTGGCGGAGATCTGGCAGGAGCTGCTCGGCGTGGAGAGCGTCGGCGCCCAGGACAACTTCTTCGAGCTGGGCGGCAGTTCCCTGCTCGGCCTCCAGGTCGTCCACCGACTGCGTCAGGAGCTGAGCGTGGCTGTCCCGCTGACCATCGTGTACGAGGGCCCCACGGTGCGCACCCTCGGCGCCCTCGTCGACAACCTCCGGGCGGCCAGCTGATGGCGGCGCGCGGCGGTGTCGCGATCGTCGGGATGGCGGGGCGTTTCCCCGGCGCGGGCGACCTGGCCGAGTTCTGGTCGAACCTGCGCGACGGTGTGGAGTCGATCCTTCCGCTCTCCGCCGAGGAACTGGCGGCGGCCGGGGTGCCGGCCGAGGTCTACGAGCAGCCGAACTACGTCAAGGCCGCGCCGGCCTTCACCGGCAGCGACCTGTTCGATGCGGAATTCTTCGGTTACACCGCCCGCGAGGCCGAGGTGATGGACCCGCAGCACCGGCTCTTCCTGGAGACAGCCTGGCATGCGCTGGAGCACTCCGGCCACGACGCCGAGCAGTACGACGGCAGCATCGGCGTGTTCGGCGGTGCGGGGGCCAACCGCTACGTCCAGCACGTCTATTCGCACCAGCAGATCGTGGAGACCCTGGGCCAGACCCAGATCCTGGTGGCGAACGAGCTCGGCTTCCTGGCCTCCCGGGTGTCGTACAAGCTGGACCTGAAGGGCCCTGCGGTATCGCTGCGCGCCGCCTGCTCGACGGCGCTGCTCGCCGCCCACACCGCCTGCCGCAGTCTGCTCGCCGGGGAGTGCGACCTCGCTCTGGCGGGCGGTGTCCACGTAGACCCGAACCCGGGCACGGGATACCTGCACCAGGACGGATCCTTCGTCTCTCCGGACGGGCATGTCCGCCCGTTCGACGCGGATGCCCGGGGCACGGTCTTCGGCACGGGCGTCGGCGTGGTGGTGCTGAAACGGTTGGAGGACGCGCTGGCCGACGGCGACACCATCCACGCCGTGATCAGGGGTTCGGCCGTCAACAACGACGGCGGGGTCAAGGTCGGCTTCACCGCCCCCAGCGTCACCGGCCAGGCCGCCGTCATCTCGGCCGCTCTCGGCAGCGCGGGCCTGACCCCCGAGGACATCGACTACGTCGAGGCACACGGAACGGGTACGTCGCTGGGGGACCCGATCGAGGTGCAGGCGTTGTCGCGTGCGTTCGGCGGTGCCGGCTCCTGCGCTCTGGGATCGGTCAAGGGCAACATCGGCCACCTCGACGCCGCCGCCGGCATCGCAGGCCTGATCAAGACCACCCTCGCCCTCGAACACCAACTCCTGCCCCCCTCACTCAACTACCAGCGCCCCAACCCCGACATCGACTTCACCAACAGCCCCTTCCACATCCAGGACCAGGCCACCCCCTGGCCCCGCACCCCCGACCACACCCGCCGCGCCGGCATCAGCGCCTTCGGCTTCGGCGGCAGCAACGCCCACATCATCCTCGAAGAAGCCCCCCACACCCCACCCTCACCACCCAGCACCCGCCCCACCGAAACCCTCATCCTCTCCGCCCGCACCCCCCAAGCACTCGAAGAAGCCACCGACCGACTCGCCGCCCACCTACGCCGCACCCAACCCAACCTCGCCGACACCGCCTACACCCTCGCCACCGGACGCCGCGCCTTCCCCCACCGCCGCACCGTCACCGGCACCACACCCGACGCCATCGCCACAGCCCTGGAAACCCGCGACCCCGCCCACGTCACCACCAGCCACACCACCCGCGACACCACACCACTGATCTACCTCTTCAGCGGCCAAGGCTCACAACACACCCGCATGGCCCACGACCTCTACCAACACGAACCCGCATTCCGCAGCGCCGTCGACGAATGCGCCGAACTCCTCACCCCCCACCTCGGCGAAGACATCCGCACCATCGTCTTCACCGACGACCCCCGACTCGACCAGACCCAATGGGCCCAACCCGCCCTCTTCACCATCGAATACGCCCTCACCCAACTCTGGAAAACCTGGGGCATCACCCCCACCGGCATGCTCGGCCACAGCCTCGGCGAATGGACCGCCGCCTGCCTCGCCGGCGTCTTCACCCTCCCCGACGCCCTCCACCTCGTCACCCTCCGCGGCCGCCTCATGCAAGCCCAAACCCCCGGCGCCATGCTCAACGTCATGGCCGACCGCACCACCATCGAAGCCGCCCTCCCCGACACCCTCTCCCTCGCCGCCCACAACGGCCCCCGAGACTGCGTCATCTCCGGCCCCCACGACGCCATCCACACCTTCACCACCCTCGCCGAAGAAAACGGCTGGCCCACCCAACCCATCACCACCAGCCACGCCTTCCACTCCCCCCTCATGGAACCGATGATCGCGGAATTCACCACCGCGGTCGCCACCACCAACCCCCAAACCCCCCACACCCCCTTCATCTCCAACACCACCGGCACCTGGATCACCGACCAACAAGCCACCGACCCCACCTACTGGGGCAACCACATCCGCGCCACCGTCGAATACGCCACCAGCATCCAAACCGCCACCACCCAACCCCACACCACCCTCCTCGAAATCGGCCCCGGCCAAACCCTCACCAGCCTCGCCCGCCGCATCCTCACCCACACCAACACCCACACCACCACCCTCGCCTCACTCCCCCACAAACGCGACCCCCGCACCCCCACCGAAACCATCCAACGCACCCTCGCCAACCTCTGGCTCACCGGCACCACACCCCACTGGCCCACCTACCACAACCACCAACAACGCCACCGCATCCCCCTCCCCACCTACCCCTTCCAACACAAGCACTACTGGCTGGACCGGCAGGCCGCCACGCCTCAGGCCGCCGACCGTGCCACGATGCGCCGCGACGACATCACGCAGTGGTTCTACGCGCCGTCCTGGCAACGGGAGACCCTGCCCGCCGGGGAGCAGCCGGACGCCGCGCGGCACTGGCTCGTCTTCGCCGACGCCGTGGGAGTGGGAGAGGCAGTGGCCGGACGGCTGCGGGCCGCCGGTGCCGCCGTCACCGTGGTGGAGGCGGCCGGCGCCTGGGCCGACCGAGGGGACGGCCGCTACGCCGTCGACGCGGGAAGCGGCTCCGACTACGAGCGGCTGATCGACACCCTGCGGAGCGGCCCCGCCGGCGCGCCCACCCGCATCGTCCACAGCTGGAACGTCACCGCACCGGGTGAGGAGGGCAGCCTGCGGCACGGTTTCGAGAGCCTGATCCTCCTGGCCCAGGCCCTCGCCCGGCATGCTGAAAGCGAGCCGCGCCGGATCTGGGTGCTCAGCAACGGCCTGCACGACATCACCGGCGCCGAGGTGCTCTCGCCGTTGAAGGCCACCCTGCTGGGGCCGTGCCGTGTGCTGCCCCGCGAGCTGCCGGACACCGCCTGCCGCAGCGTCGACCTCGACTACGGCGCCGCTCCCAACGAGCGGGAGCTGGTCCGCCTGATGGCCGAGCTGGCCGTCGAGCCGGGGCGGGGACCGGAGACGGTGGCGCACCGCGGCGGCCACCGCTGGTCCCAGCACTTCGTACAGCAGCCGCTGCCGCGCGGCGACCGGCCGCCGGTGGTGCGCAAGGGCGGCGTCTACCTGGTCACCGGCGGCACCGGCGGCCTGGGGCTGACCCTCGCGGGGCACCTCGCGGCGGCCGGGGCACGGATCGCACTCACCTCGCGCACCGGGCTGCCCGACGCCGCGGAGTGGGACGAGTGGCTCGCCCGCAATCCCGGAAGGAGCCGGCTGTCCGACGTCGTACGCGAGCTGGTGCGCCTCCGCGACGCGGGAGCGGAACTCCTCGTGTGCCGGGCCGACGTGAGCGACCGGGCGGCGATGGATGAGGCCGTCCGGCAGACCGTCGGGCGCTGGGGCGGCATCAACGGCGCCTTCCACATGGCGGGTGTCCCCAGTGGCGGCCTGATCCAGCTCAAGGACCTCCGGGCGGCAGCCGAGGTCCTGCTCCCGAAGGTGCGCGGGACCCTGGTGCTGGAGGAGGCGCTGGCAGGGCAGGATCTGGACTTCCTGGTCCTGTTCGGATCGAACGGCGCGAACGTGGGCAGTGCAGGCCAGGTCGACTACTGCGCCGCCAACTGCTTCCTCGACGCCTTCGCCCAGGACCGCAGCCGCACCCGGCGGGTGATCGCGATCGACTGGGGCCCCTGGCGCGAGGTAGGCATGGCGGCCGACGCCGCGACGCCCTTCGCCGATCGGGTGGACCAGCGTGCCATGTCCCCCTCCGAGGGGCTGCGGGCACTCGACACCATCCTGGCGGGGGTGTCGGAACCGCAGGTCGTCGTGTCGCCGGCCGAGCTGACGGCGCTCTTCGAGAACGCCTTCTCGCTGGAGCAGGACACCGTCACGGAGCCTCGCGGCGCCGTGTACGAGCGCCCGGACATCCTGACCGAGTTCGTGGCGCCGCGCACCGACGCCGAGCGCGCGATCTGCGAGGCATGGCAGGCGCTGCTGGGCATCGAGAAGGTCGGTATCCAGGACAGCTTCTTCGATCTGGGCGGAAACTCCCTGATCGCGATCCAGGTGGTGAGCACCGTCAACACCCGGCTCGGCGCGAAGCTCGCCCTCGGCGACCTGTACGAGGGGCTGACGGTGTCGCACCTGGCCGCCGTAGCGGAGAAACCCGTGGAGCAGACACCGCGGAACAGCCTCAAGACGCTTGAGGAACGCAGAGACAAGATGCAGCAGCGCAGGCGCCAGCAGCAACGGCGTCGTACGGCAAGGGGCGAATGATGACCACTGAGTTCACGGACCTCCCGGAACGGGACGGTGTCGCGATCGTCGGGATGGCGGGGCGCTTCCCCGGCGCGGGCGACCTGGCCGAGTTCTGGTCGAACCTGCGCGACGGTGTGGAGTCGATCCTTCCGCTCTCCGACGAGGAACTGGCGGCGGCCGGGGTGCCGGCCGAGGTCTACGGCAGCCCCCACTACGTCAAGGCCGTACCCAAGTTCGAGGGTATGGGCCTGTTCGATGCGGAGTTCTTCGGTTACACCGCCCGCGAGGCGAAGATCATGGACCCGCAGCACCGGCTCTTCCTGGAGACCGCCTGGCAGGCGCTGGAGCACTCCGGCCACGACGCCGCCCGGTACGAGGGCAGCATCGGCGTGTTCGGCGGTGCCAGCACCACCGCCTATCTGGGGAACATCCTCAGCAATCTGGAGCAGGGCGAGGCGATCAAGGGCGAGAACGTCGGCCTGGGCTTCGAGCTCGCCTTCCTGACGAGCCGGGTGTCGTACAAGCTCGACCTGAGGGGGCCGAGCTTCCCGGTCCAGACCGCCTGCTCAAGCTCGCTGGTGGCGCTCCACTCCGCCTGTCAGAGCCTGCTCAACTACGAGTGCGACATGGCCCTGTCCGGGGCGGTCTCCTACAAGGTGCAGGAGAACACCGGCTACCCCTACCAGGAGGGGGCCTTCCTTTCACCGGACGGGCATGTCCGCCCGTTCGACGCGGATGCCCGGGGCACGGTCTTCGGCAACGGCGTCGGCGTGGTGGTGCTGAAACGGCTGGAGGACGCGCTGGCCGACGGCGACACCATCCACGCCGTGATCAGGGGTTCGGCCGTCAACAACGACGGCGGGGTCAAGGCGAGCTTCACGGCACCGACAGTCGGCGGTCAGGCCGATGTGATCACCGAGGCGCTGGCCGCCGCGGAGGTCGGTCCCGAGGACATCGACTACGTCGAGGCACACGGCAGCGGCACCGTGATCGGAGATTCCATCGAGGTGCAGGCGTTGTCGCGTGCGTTCGGCGGTGCCGGCTCCTGCGCTCTGGGATCGGTCAAGGGCAACATCGGCCACCTCGACGCCGCCGCCGGCATCGCAGGCCTGATCAAGACCACCCTCGCCCTCGAACACCAACTCCTGCCCCCCTCACTCAACTACCAGCGCCCCAACCCCGACATCGACTTCACCAACAGCCCCTTCCACATCCAGGACCAGGCCACCCCCTGGCCCCGCACCCCCGACCACACCCGCCGCGCCGGCATCAGCGCCTTCGGCTTCGGCGGCAGCAACGCCCACATCATCCTCGAAGAAGCCCCCCACACCCCACCCTCACCACCCAGCACCCGCCCCACCGAAACCCTCATCCTCTCCGCCCGCACCCCCCAAGCACTCGAAGAAGCCACCGACCGACTCGCCGCCCACCTACGCCGCACCCAACCCAACCTCGCCGACACCGCCTACACCCTCGCCACCGGACGCCGCGCCTTCCCCCACCGCCGCACCGTCACCGGCACCACACCCGACGCCATCGCCACAGCCCTGGAAACCCGCGACCCCGCCCACGTCACCACCAGCCACACCACCCGCGACACCACACCACTGATCTACCTCTTCAGCGGCCAAGGCTCACAACACACCCGCATGGCCCACGACCTCTACCAACACGAACCCGCATTCCGCAGCGCCGTCGACGAATGCGCCGAACTCCTCACCCCCCACCTCGGCGAAGACATCCGCACCATCGTCTTCACCGACGACCCCCGACTCGACCAGACCCAATGGGCCCAACCCGCCCTCTTCACCATCGAATACGCCCTCACCCAACTCTGGAAAACCTGGGGCATCACCCCCACCGGCATGCTCGGCCACAGCCTCGGCGAATGGACCGCCGCCTGCCTCGCCGGCGTCTTCACCCTCCCCGACGCCCTCCACCTCGTCACCCTCCGCGGCCGCCTCATGCAAGCCCAAACCCCCGGCGCCATGCTCAACGTCATGGCCGACCGCACCACCATCGAAGCCGCCCTCCCCGACACCCTCTCCCTCGCCGCCCACAACGGCCCCCGAGACTGCGTCATCTCCGGCCCCCACGACGCCATCCACACCTTCACCACCCTCGCCGAAGAAAACGGCTGGCCCACCCAACCCATCACCACCAGCCACGCCTTCCACTCCCCCCTCATGGAACCGATGATCGCGGAATTCACCACCGCGGTCGCCACCACCAACCCCCAAACCCCCCACACCCCCTTCATCTCCAACACCACCGGCACCTGGATCACCGACCAACAAGCCACCGACCCCACCTACTGGGGCAACCACATCCGCGCCACCGTCGAATACGCCACCAGCATCCAAACCGCCACCACCCAACCCCACACCACCCTCCTCGAAATCGGCCCCGGCCAAACCCTCACCAGCCTCGCCCGCCGCATCCTCACCCACACCAACACCCACACCACCACCCTCGCCTCACTCCCCCACAAACGCGACCCCCGCACCCCCACCGAAACCATCCAACGCACCCTCGCCAACCTCTGGCTCACCGGCACCACACCCCACTGGCCCACCTACCACAACCACCAACAACGCCACCGCATCCCCCTCCCCACCTACCCCTTCCAACACAAGCACTACTGGCTGGAGCCTCAGAGCCCGAAAGCCGTGGTCCGGCACGCGCGCGGCCCACACCCGCTGCTGGACCAGGTGCTGCTGCGGTCTGCCGGCCAGTCGGTCTTCCTCACCGAGTTCGCGCTGGAACGGCACTGGGTGCTCTCCGAGCACAAGCTGCTCGGAGAGGCGATCGTCCCCGGAACCACATATCTGGAGATGGCCCGGGCCGCCGCGTCCGAGCACTTTGGCCGCCCGGTCACCGAGCTCCACGACGTCACGTTCCTCGTTCCGCTGCTGGTGCAGGAAGACACCCCCCGTACGACCCACACGACCGTCCGCGAGATCGACGACCTGCGGGCCGAGTTCACCGTGGCCAGCCACGACCCGGCGAGCGACCACTGGACGACGCACGTCCAGGGCACGGTCGGCGTCAGGCCGCACTCCTCACCCGCTCCGCAGCAGGACCTGGCTGCCCTGCGTGAACTGTGCTCGCTGGAGAGCGTGGACATCGCCCGGCGGCAGACCGAACACAAGGTCATGAACTTCGGCGACCGCTGGCGCAGCAGCCTGCCGACCGTGCACGTCGGCGTCCGGGCCGCCCTCGGCGTACTCGACCTGCCCGAGCAGTACCGCACCGAGTGCCAGGACCACCCCCTGCACCCGGCCCTGCTCGACCAGGCCACCGGGTTCAGCGGCTTCGCCGTCCTGGAGAGCGCCGAGGACCGCCGGCTCGCCCTCGGTGAGCGGGACTTCTTCCTCCCGGTCGGCTACGACTCGCTGCTCCTGTACGGCCCACTGCCCGCCCGCGGCCTGAGCTTCATGAAGCCGCACCCGGGCTATCTGAACAACGCCGAGTTCCGCAAGGTCGACGTGGTGGTCTGCGACGAGTCGGGGGCCACTGCCGCCGAGATCCGCGGCTTCACGGTGAAGCGCGTCACCGACGCCCCGACCACGGTGGCCCGACTGCGCCCGCACGCCCGGCACCACACCCTCCGATGGATCCCGGCGCCGGCGCCCGGGGAGCAGCAGGCCCCACCCGCCCGGGTCCTGGTGATCGGTGAACACGGCGGTATTGGAACGGAGTTGGGCGCCGGGCTTCGTGCGCGTGGAATCGGCGTCACCGAGGCGGAACTCGCAGGCGAGTGGCGGCAGACCGGTCCGGGGCGGTACGAGGTTCCGCCCACCGGGGAGGGCTTCGGGCGCCTGCTGGACGCGCTCGGTGCGGACCTCCCGGACGAAGTCGTACACGTCGCGGCTCCCGCCGACGGCGGCGTCCAGCAGGATCTGCGGACCCTGGAGGCAAGGCTCGACCACGGCGTCCACAGTCTGTTCCACCTGGCCCGCACCCTCTCCGAGCGCGGTGCCACCCCGGCCAGGCTCAGCGTGGTCGCCCCCTCGGTGGCACGGGTGACCGGCACCGAGCCGGAGACGGCCGCAGTGCACGCGACGCTCTTCGGCCTGGCCAAGGTGATCGGACAGGAGTTCGAGAGCACCGACGTGTTCTGCCTCGACATCGCCGCCGAAACCGGCGCGGAGGCCGTCTGCGCCGAGTTGCTCGGGGCCCGGACCCCCACCGCGGTCGCGCTGCGCGGCGGACTGCGGTACGTCGCCGAGCTCGCGCCGGTGCACCTGCGGGAGCAACCCAGGTCCGCGCCGGTGCGCCCGGACGGGGTGTACCTCATCACCGGCGGCCTGGGCGGGCTCGGGCTGGCGGTCGCACGCCACCTGAGCCGTTCGGTGCCGGGTGCGCGGCTCGCCCTGGTCAACCGCACCGAACTGCCTCCGCGCGAGCGGTGGGACGAGGTCGCCGACGCCCGGCTGTGCGGGCAGATCGAAGCACTGCGCGAGCTGGAGCGGAACGGCGCCGAGGTCCGCAGCTACTCCGGCGACGTCACCGACCTCACGGCGATGCAGACAGTCGTCGCGAGGATCCGTGCCGAACTCGGCGCGATCGGCTGTATCGTCCACGCGGCCGGCGTCGCCGGCGACGGCTTCCTCTTCCGCAAGGAAGCGGAAACCTTCCGCCGTACGCTTGACCCCAAGGTGCTCGGCGCCACCGTGCTGGACCTGGTCACCCAGGATGATCCGCCGGAGCTCATGGTCAACTTCGGCTCCACGGTGGCGATCTTCGGAGCGGCCGGGCAGGGCGACTACACTGCCGCCAACAGCTACCTGGACCACTTCGCCGAACAGCGCTCCGCGCGCGGCCGGTGGACGGTGACGGTCGACTGGAGCGACTGGCTGGAAACCGGCATGGCCTTCGACCACGGAGTCCAACAGGACCAGGGCTTCTTCCGGTCGGTGTCGGTCGAGGACGGTCTCGGCAGCTTCGAGGAGATCATCTCCTCGGCCTGCAGCCGGGTGATCGTCGGCGAGATCAACTACCCCAGGCTGGGCGGGCCCGGCGGTCTCACGGAGCTGCTCCACCGCGCTCCGGTGGTCCTGGCCGCCCCGGTCCGGCAGGCCATCGCCGCCGCCCGCGGCGATGGCGGTGAATCGGCCGAGACGGCGCCCGCCACCCCGTCCGACGGCGAGCCGAAGCTCTTCGGCAGGGAGAGCGGCGACTTCAGCGACACCGAGCGCGCGCTCGCCCGGATCTGGGCCCGCGAGCTCGGCCTCACCGAACTCAACGTGCACGACACCTCGTTCGCGCTCGGTGTGGACTCGCTGACCGCGCTCCGGATCGCCCAGAGCATCCAGAAGATCATGGACATCCGGGTCTCCATGGTCGACCTGTTCCGCTACGTCACGATCGCGGACCTCGCCGCGCACCTGGACGCCAAGGACACCCAGGGCTGATCGAGCACACCCGCTTCCCTCTCTATCGCACGAAGGTGGTACCCCAGTGAGCATCCGAACCATAGGTGTGATCGGCGCCGGCACGATCGGCCGCGGCGTCGCCCAGTCCTTCGCGGAGTCCGGATTCGAGGTGGTCCTCGTGGACATCTCGCAGGCCCAACTCGACAGCGGGATGAAGCAGATCGACCGCGACCTGTTGGTGCAGCCGATGCTGCTCGGCAAGCCCCTGAAGGAGGACGCGAAGACGGTACTCGCCCGGATCACCACCGCCACCGAGCTCTCCGCGCTGGCCGATGTCGACTTCGTGGTCGAGAACGTCACCGAGGACTGGGCCGTCAAGCGGTCGGTCTACGAGCAGATCGACGCCATCTGCCGGCCCGGGGTGATATTCGGTGTGAACACCTCGGCCGTGCCGATCACCCGAGTGGGCTCGGTCACCGGCCGGCCGGCCGAGATCCTCGGGCTGCACTTCATGAACCCCGTCCCGATGATGGACACCGTCGAGGTGGTCAGCGGGCACTTCACCAGCGAGGCGACGCTGGGCACCGCCCTCGGCCTCCTGTCGCAGATGGGCAAAGAGGGCATCGTCGTCCAGGACGCCCCCGGCTTCATCACCAACCGGGTCCTCATGGTGACCATCAACGAGGCGATCTTCTGCGTCCAGGAGGGCATCGCCTCGGCCGAGGACGTCGACAAGATGTTCCGCGGCTGCTTCGGCCACAAGATGGGCCCCCTGGAGACCGGTGACCTGATCGGCCTCGACACGATCCTGAACTCGATCACCGTCATGTATGAGAGCTACAAGGACAGCAAGTACCGCCCCGCTCCGCTGCTCCAGCGGATGGTCGACGCACGACTCCTGGGCCGCAAGACCGGCCAGGGCTTTTACACCTACTAACCCGACACAGCCAAGGAGAAAATACACATGACGAACGACGACGTGCGCGCCCGGGTCCGTGAATTCCTCGCCCCGCAGTTGGCCGGCCAGCCCCTCGCCGACAGCGACGACTTCTTCGCCCTCGGCTACGTCAACTCCCTCTTCGCGATGCAGCTCGCACTCTTCGTGGAGAAGGAGTTCGCCCTGACCCTCGGCCCGGCGGACATGGACTTCGACAACTTCCGCACGGTCGACGGGCTCGTCCGCCTCGTCACGTCGCGGACGGCGACGGCGGCCTGAGTCCAGTCCCCCCGCGGGCGCGCGGCGGCCCTACGCCGCCGCGCGCCGGACCGTTCGACCGCTCTCCCACCGGCGAGGAAACCGACCACCATGACCCACCCCGACCAGGTCCTCACCCGCATCGACCTGCACAGCCCGATTCCCGAGGCGCTGGCCGCCGAGATCGAGCGACGGCTCTTCTTCGTGTCGCCCGAGATCACCGGCTTCGAGGTACACGCCGACGGCGGCGAAGTGCGCTCCGTGACGCTCCGCTCCGAACAGCCGCTTCCACAGGGCGCCTTGACCGAAAAGGTCAATTGCATGGTGGACAACGACGTCCGGAAGCAGCGGGTGACGCCGGCCAAGGCCGTCTGGACGTCGCCACACCAGCGCTCACCGCACCAGGACATATTCGAACTCCTTTCCAAGACGGGTGCGGTGACGGTGGTCGGTGAGGGGCAGGTGGCCATCGGCGAGCCGCTTCTCTCCCTCTTCAGCTACTTCGACCGTGCCGTGTGCGACCTGCTGGCCGAGGACCACGAGGTCAGCGAGTACCGCTACCCGACGTTGATCAGGACGAAGTCGCTGGAGACGGCGGGCTACTTCAAGGCCTTCCCGCAGCACCTGATGTTCGTCACCCGGCTGCGCAACGATCTGGACGTCTACCGCGCCTTCCAGGAGCGGCACGCCGCCACCGGCATCGATTCCGCGGTACTGGACTCCTGCGGCAACGTGGACTACTGCCTGCCACCCACGATGTGTTACCATACCTTCAGCCAGTACAGCGGCCGGACGCTGGCCCCGAACCGGCTCCACGTGGTCACCTCTCGCGGCAAATCGTTCCGCTTCGAGGCGGCGTACGCCACCAGCCTGGAACGGCTCTGGGATTTCACCATCCGGGAGATGGTCTTCATGGGGTCCCGTGAAGACGTGCTGAACGCCCGCGAACGCTTTATGCGAAAGGTCTTCGCCTTCCTTGAGGAGCTCGGCCTGAGCGGCTTCTGCGAGGTGGGCAACGACCCGTTCTTCTGCGGCACCGACACCTCCGAGCGCATCTGGTCCCAGCGGCTGCTGCAGCTCAAGTACGAGCTGCGGCTCCACGTCGCCCCCGAGAAGACGATCGCCGTCGGCTCCTTCAACTTTCACGACGACCTCTTCGGCAAGGCCTTCGGCATCGGCCACGGCACGGACGGTCCGACCCGCAGCGGCTGTGTCGGCTTCGGCCTGGAACGACTCGTCTACGCCTTCCTCTGCCAGTACGGCCTCGACTCCGCGGCATGGCCCGTCCGGGTCCGCGCCGCCGCCGGCGGGAGCTGACCATGGGTGAGAACAAGGGCCGTGCCCCGCGGAGCCAACAGGAGGAGATCCTCTGCGCGGTGTTCGCCCAGGTACTCGGCCGCGACCGGGTCACCATCGACGACTCCTTCTTCGAGCTGGGCGGCCACTCCCTGCTGGCCACCCGGCTCGCCGGCCGCATCCGCGCCGCCCTGGACGTGGAGGTCCCCGTACGGACGGTCTTCGAGGCCCCGACCGTCGCCCAACTCGCTGAGCACCTGGAGCAGGGATCCGGCGACCGGCGCCCGCCGCTGCGCCCGGTGGAACGCCCCGCGGAGATCCCCCTCTCCCAGACCCAGCGGCGCCTGTGGTTCCTGAACCGCCTACACGGCGCCGCCGGACACTACAACATGCCGATGGCCCACCGGCTGCGCGGCGACCTCGACCTGTCCGCCCTGCGCCTCGCGCTCGACGACCTCGCCGCCAGGCACGAGAGCCTGCGGACCGCGTACCCCGACTGGGACGGCCGGCCCCAGCAGATCGTCCTGGAGCCGGACGAGGCTCCGGTCGAGCTGCCGGTCGACACCGTCACCGAAGCCGAGCTGCCCGGGGCACTGAGCGCCGCGGCGGGCTACGCGTTCGACCTCACCGCCGAGACGGCCTTGCGGGCCCACCTGTTCCGGCTGTCCGCGGACGAGCACGTCCTGCTCCTGGTCGTCCATCACATCGCCTGCGACGGCTGGTCGCTGCTGCCCCTCAACCGCGACCTGGCGCTCGCGTACGCCGCGCGCCGTCTCGGGCAGGAGCCCGACTGGCCGAAGCTCGCGGTCCAGTACCCCGACTACACGCTCTGGCAGGAGGAGCTGCTCGGCGACCCGGAGGACCCCAACAGCCTGGTCAGCAGGCAGCTCGCCTTCTGGAAGGGGGAGCTGGCAGGGATGCCCGACCGCTTGCGGATCGATGTCACGATGCCGCGCCCGGAGATCCCCTCGCACCGGGGCGGCCGAGTCCCCTTCCGCGTCGGGGCGTCGACCCACCGGGCGCTGAACCAGCTGGCGCGGGAGACCGGCACCAGCGTGTTCATGGTCGTGCAGGCCGCCCTCGCGGCCCTGCTCACGAAACGCGGGGCCGGCACCGACATCGCCATCGGCATCCCCACCGCCGGCCGCGCCGACGAGGGCCTCGACGATCTGATCGGATTCTTCGTCAACACACTGGTGCTGAGGACCAGGACCGACGGCGATCCGACGTTCCGGGAGTTGCTCTTCCGGGTGCGGAGTACGGACCTGGCGGCCTTCGCCCACCAGGAGGTGCCGTTCGACCACCTGGTCCAGGCCCTCAATCCGCCGCGCTCCCCCGCCTGGCACCCGCTCATCCAGGTGATGCTCGCGTTCCAGAACAACGAGAGCGCCGAACTCCGGCTTCCCGGCCTGCAGGTGGAGACCGAGCCGGTCACGGAGGGGATCACACGCTTCGATCTTCGCTTCGAGCTGTTCGAGGGCTTCGACGGCCAGCGGGCGCCCAACGGCATCGACGGCAGCCTCACCTACGCCCTCGACTTGTTCGCGGCCGCGGAGGCCGAGCGGCTGACCCGGGAGTTCACCGAGCTGCTCGACGCGGTGGCCGCCGCTCCCGGCTCGCGGCTCAGCGCACTCGACGGTGCGCCCGTCCACGAGCTGTCGGGCAGCGGCGCGTCCTCCCTACCGGAGCCCGCCGCCGCGGACGGCCCCCGGATCGCCTTCGTCTGCTCCCCGTACGGGCAGCAGTGGGTCGGCATGGGGAGGACGCTGTTCCGCACGGAACCCGCCTTCCGGGCGGCGCTCGAGGAGTGCGACGGCGAGCTGGCCCGGCACACCGGCTGGTCCCTCGTCCACGAGCTCTTCCTCGACGAACCCGAAGCCAGGACGCACGACGTCGGCGTCATGCAGCCCATCGTCTTTGCCGTCCAGGTGGGCATCGCCCGCTGGCTGGAGGAGGCGGGCGTCCGCCCGGGTGCCGTCACGGGCCACAGCATCGGCGAGGTCGCCGCCAGCGTCATCGCCGGCATCCTCGACCTGCCGGACGCCGCCCGGCTCGTCCACCACTACAGCGACCAGCAGCGCCGCGTGGCCGGCCCGGACAGCGGTATGGCCGTGGTGGAGCTCTCGGCCGCCGACCTCTCGGAGCACTTGCGGGGGTGCGAGGGGAGCGTGTGCGTGGCCGGCCGGAACGGTCCGCGGACCACCGTCCTGGCCGGCGACCGCTCCGAGCTGGAGGCCATCGTCGCCGAGCTCCAGGCAGCGGACGTGCTCTGCGCGATGGTCCGGGTCGACCTGCCGGCCCACAGTCCGGCGATCGACCGAATCCTGACGGACCTCGAACAGGCCATCGGCGAACTCACCCCCCAGCCCGGCCGCATCCCGATGATCTCCTCGGTCACGGGGCGGGAGCTCGACTGGAGGCAGGCCACAGCGGGCTACTTCGCCCGGAACCTACGGCAGCCGGTCCTGCTGGCCGACTCGACCGCCGAGCTGCTGAAAGACCACGACGTGCTGGTCGAGGTGAGCGCACACCCGGTACTCGCCCCCGCACTGTGGCAGAGCGTCGAGGACTCCGGCACCACCGCGACCGTCCTAACCACAATGCGCCGCGGCCCGGACGACCGCGCGGGCCTCATCGAGACGCTTCAATCCCTGGAACACCTCGGCCTGAAGAGATAGGTCGTGTTTGAGAAGTCGGTGACCTGTCTGGTTGGCCGTGCCGGGAAGTGGCGGGCGGCCATCCAGATGGTGAGGTCGCGGGCGATGTCGTTGATGCTCGTCGCCGTGGTGACCTCGTGCTCGTGGCGAGAGGCGTCACGGCGGACGATCTCGTGGCCGCCTTTGTCCAGGACGGCCACTGAGGCGAACCACACTGGCTCGTCCTCGTCGGGCTGGACGACCACGAAGGTGTCGTCGGAGTCGTTGAGTTCGCTGATCATCATGAACAGCGCGTCCTCAGAGGGGTCGTCGATGCGGTCGCCGTTCTCTCTGTCGGCACCGTAGTACTGAGCCCCCGTCGTTGCCTCTCCCTCGCCCGATTCGCCCTGGTCGCGGTCAGCATGGCACCTCCGGTCGCCACCCGGTTCGACAAACTCGCCATCCGCTTCGAAGCCACCGCTCTGATCGCTGTGATCGGCGAATGGTTATGACCGGCTTGAGCTGTCGGCTCGGTGCCGGTCGATCGTGAGGGTGCAGTTGGTGCAGTGGACCGTCCCGTCCGCGAGCGTGAGGTGTGGGATTTGCGACCCCGCCGACGGAGCAGGTCTTGCTGGACGGCAACCACCGGTCGAGGACCACGAGGGTGGAGCCGTGCCAGCGGGTCTTGTCGGTGAGCTGGCGTCGCAGCTCGCCTGGCGCGGTATCGAGAATGGCCTGGTTCAGTCCGGCTTTCCGCCGGACGTGTCGGCCGGGCTTGTCGAGGGTGTCGCGGGCGGTGCGGGTCATGCCGGCGACGTTGATGTCCTCGATGGCGACTTCGGCGGAGCGGGTGGTGAGTTGCTTGGTCAGGGCGTGCAGGTCGGTGCTGCGCCCCTCGGCGACCTCGTGGTGCAGCCGGGCCGCGCGGCGCCGCCTTGTCTCGCCGTGTTGAGCCCTTCTGGGCTCGGGCGAGCGCCCGCTGGGCTTTGGTGAGGCGGTGTTCGGTCTTGCGGGCGTGCCGGGGATTGGGGACGAACGCCGTGGCCGGAGTGCCCGGTTGGAGGGGCTGGGAGAGGGCGGCCAGGTGCTTGACGCCGAGGTCAACGCCGACGCGGCCGTGCTGGCGCTGGCGGCGGGCGGGCTGCTCGGGCAGCTCGGTGGTGACCTTGCACACAAAGGAGGCGTACCAGCGGTCCCCGGCCCGGGAGACGATCACCGACTGCACCACGGCCTCGTCGCGGCCGATCAGGCGGCCAAGGCGCTTGGCGGACTCGTGCAGCCGCACGGAACCGATCCGCGGCAGGAGCAGGCGCCGGTAACTGTCCAGCCGGATTCAACGGTCGCTTGACGTCGTGGTGGAGCCGGAACGCTTCGCGCGCGGCCCTTCTCCTTGCACCGCGGGTAGCCCACCCGGCGGCCGGCCCATGCCCCGCGCAGGGAGTCAAGCCAGTTCTTCCAGGCCCGGTCCGCGTCGATGAACGCGGACTGGAACGCGTAGGTGTTCACCTCGTGCCACCACGGGCACGGCCGCTCCGGCCCGTACGCACCAGCTGGGAGCCCTTCGAGGCGGGAGTCGCCCTTGATCTGGTTGAGGTGCTTTGGGTCTGCGGCTTCGACGGCACCGGAACCCGCAACCTTTTACGGGCTTCCGCCTCCGGAACACCTTGGTCCACAAGCGCCTGGACCTCGCGCCGCCACTGCTGGTGCGCGGCCACCTTCATCCCGAACGCATGGTTGAACGCCCACCGCGCCGCACCCGCATACCGGGTCAACGCCTCCGCCTGGATGGGGGTGGGATCCAGCGCCAACTAAAACGCCCGGAGGACTTCCTGCCGCACTCCCCCTCCCCCTAACTCGCATGCAAGGCAACCGGCTTGCAGGACCCGGCGCCGCTCGCCCCCACGCAGGCCGGGCAACTCCCGGTCGATCAGCAGCGGTCTTCGCGCGGCGGGCGCGACGGATGTGGATCACGTTGCCGCACATCTCGCAGTCAGCGCCGGTGTCCAGCCGGAACCCGTCGTCGCAGCGCCGGTCCGTGCACGCCTGGCGCTGCACCAGGCGCCGCAGCAGACCTCCTCGGGCTCTTCCGACTGCCGAAGGCCGCGAGCGGATCATGCGGCGATTCGGTCGGCTGCGGAAAGTTGACGTATTTCCTCACCAGCCGCCGCAGCCCGAAGGACTTGATGCCCAGCAGCTGTTGGATCTCCGTCCTGGACGGGTAGCTGTTGCTCACGCCCATACTGCTGCTCCTCACCGTCCCGGACCCCTTTATCCCCAGGTCAGATCGTGGGACGCATCGGTGGGCGACACGTCCAGAGCGGCCATTCCTGCCTGATTCCTCATGAGCATTGGCCGTTAAAGCGCCACGTCAAAATGCTCGGCCGGTACTCGTTCAACCTGCCCGAACTGCCGGGCGGCCTGCGCCCGTGCGCGACCCGGACGCGGCCGAGGAGGTGTGACCCAGGTGCGGTGACCGTCACCGCCGGGGCTGTCCCGGCGGGGTGCTGGGAGCCGTAACGCCGGGGGCGGGTGCGGTAGGCGGCCGGTAAGAGTTCCGGGCTGCTGCCGGGCCCGGCCCGGGCGCGGGCGGCCGCCACACCGAGTGGGTGCGTCGGTCGTGGGTGGAATCGGATCGTGGTTCGAGTCAGTCAGCAGAGCGGCGGATCAGCCCGGCATCACTGCACCCTCTGGCACTCCGAACCACTCCTCCAGTGCCTCCGCCAGCCCGGCCGTCGACGTCGGCGCCTGCGCCCCCACGTCGGCCGCCCAGGCCGTGAAGCCGTCCGGACGGACGAGGACCGCCGCCAGTTCCGGGCGGGACGGACAACCAGCCGTCAGGGTGTCGACGCGCCCGGCATACCCCGCAGCGAGGGCCCGAAGTTCCGCGTTGTCGGTGAGGTCGAGCAGGAGCGCCCGGCCCCCGTGCAGATGGTCCGCGAGGCGGCCGCCGTCGGTGAGTTCGAGGTCTGGGGTGCTGCGGCCGGTCAGCGGGTGCTCGCCCGGCAGCTGGTACCGCACCGCGGCACCGTTGAGCCGCGCGGTGAGGTACGTGGTGCCCACGACCGTGCCCGCCAGGTCGCTGACGATCTCGCGCAGGGCCCGGGACTGCGGGTCCGGGCGCATGGCCGCGACCTGGGACCGGGTCCAGTCCAGGACCCACGCGCCGACCGGGTGCCGCTCAGAGGTGTACGTGTCCAGCAGCCCTTCCGGCGCCCGGCCGCCGATCACCGCGGCGAGCTTCCAGCCGAGGTTCATCGCGTCCCCGATGCCCAGGCTCAGCCCCTGGCTCCCGAACGCGGAGTGCACGTGCGCCGCGTCGCCCGCCAGCAGCACCCGGCCCTTGCGGTAGTCGGTGACCTGGCGGGCGTGGTCGGTGAAGCGGGTCGCGGTCCGCACCCCGGTGATCGTGACGTCCACGCCGGATACGCGGCGTAGCCGCGCCTGGAGGTCCTCGGTGGTGACCGGCGCGTCCCGGTCGGTCGGCGGGCCGTCGAACTCCACGGTGACGACGCGGCCCGGCATCGGCCCGTGGGCGTACACCCCGGTGTCCGTGGCAGCCCAGCCGACCTTCAGGTCCTCGGCGCCGGTCATCTCCACTACCGCCTGGTGGCAGGTGATCTCTGGTTCCGTTCCGGGGAACTCGAACCCCGCGAGCTTGCGGACCGCGCTGCGGCCGCCGTCGCAGCCCACGAGCCAGCCGGCGCGTATGGCCCCATGGCTGGTCCGCACGGTGACGGCCTCGTCGTCCGCGTCGAAGCCGGTCAGCTCCACTCCTCGCCACACGTCGACGCCGAGTTCGTCTGCCCGCCCGCCGAGCAGCCGTTCGATGTCCTGCTGCGTCACGAACGCGATCTCGGCGGCGGGTCCGGCGTCGCCAAGGCCCGGCTCCGTACGGTCGACCAGGTCGGCGCGCAGCATGATTCCGGCGAAGTGCCCGACGATCCCGAGCCCTTGGCCCGCAGCCCCGCCTCCGTCCCCGCCATTCCGCTCGCGTATGAATGCCTGGAAGCGGTCCATCGCCTGCCGCTGCACCTCGGCCAGCGCGGGCAGCAGGCCCCGGCGGTAGAGCGCTTCGGCGCTGGGCGTGGTGATCGCCCCGCCCTTGATCGTCGGGTTCACTTCGGTGAGGCGTTCCAGGACGGCCACCCGCACGCCTCCGAGCCGCAGCTCGCAGGCCAGCATCAGTCCGACCGGGCCGCCTCCGGCCACCACTACGTCATAGTCCATGGCGCCGACTATGACCGAGGGCCGAAAAGGCCAAAAAGGCGCCGCGATGTCAAGAGACCGGCCCGCGGTGGCTTTGTCTATGAGAACGGACAGCGAATGTTCACCACTTCGGGAGGCACTAACGATTCGAACGGTCCGTGCCCCGGGTGCGAAGGACGGACTGCTCAGTCCCACCATTCATTGCCGGTGTGCCAGTGCCGCACCCACTCCTCGAAGCCCCATGCCTGGTCGCCAGGTGCCGGGATGGCGCCGACGTCGGCGATCATCCACACCTCGCCGCGGCGGGGGCCGGCGGTCAGCAGGAGCCAGAACGACTGCCCGTCTTCGGACCCGAGAACGACGGACCCTTTGTTGAACGCGGCGTCGATCCGTGGGTCCGCGGCGTCGGCACTCTCATCGTCCTCCCAAAGCC
This sequence comes from Streptomyces sp. NEAU-sy36, assembly GCF_013423905.1. NCBI lineage: Bacteria > Bacillati > Actinomycetota > Actinomycetes > Kitasatosporales > Streptomycetaceae > Streptomyces > Streptomyces sp. NEAU-sy36. The sequence continues at coordinate 3,990,702 of NZ_CP058977.1, read as the reverse complement.
AGGCCGACTCCAGAGGGAACGGTTCTCCTGGCTGTCGCGAGCCGAGGTCAGGCCATGTGTCAGGCAGCCAGCCGAGCGGCTGGAGACCGCCGTCGCCAGCGGGCCCCAGGCTGGACCCATTACTGATCTCCGCAATGAAGGTCCTGTAGGGCTCCGGCAGGACCACCCCCTCCTCATGCTCCCACTCCACGACGGCTTCATGTCCGAGCGCTGGCTCGCGCCACTCCGGCGGAAACGCGGAGCGCAGGAAGTCAAGGGTGGCTTCGGTGGGACGCTGATCATGTGTGTCTGTCACGGCAGCATGCTGGCAGAAGGGGCTGACAGCCCATCGCGGCCGAACGTCCATGGCTTCACACCGTCGCGCATGCGCTTGGCATCGGCCTTGAACAACACCGTGACCCCCTGCTCGGCCAACGCTTCCATCACCCGCGCCACGTCCACTGAAACCCCAGCGTCAACCGCATCAGGATGCTCAAGAGGCAGATGTTCGGCCTCGCTGGCTTCCATCTACTCCGCAAGCGGGTCCTCCTCGCGTGACGCAAAGCTACCGCTTCACGGAAAGCGAGCCAGCCCCGAGTTTTTACAGCATCGTGTGGCGGAAGGCTTCTTCGTGCGTCGAGCTGTGGCATGTGCAGGCGCCGTGGACGGGGATGGTCAGATGCCGTGTCCATGACCGGGGTGAGGTGGTTGGCGGGGAGTCCACCACTCCACAAGCCCCCACACTCCAAGGGCGAGCGCTGTCACGGCGGCCAGTACCGCAACACAGGGTCGGCCCGTCCAGCGAATGGTCAATGACCAAGCCAGCAGCGGAACCAGAGCACCGCCGAGCAGAACGAGCGGAAGATCCACAACGAGCACGCTCAGATCACGGGCATGCCCCTCGAACCCACCGTCGATACTGATCGCTGCCCGCGGCGCCCACGTAAGGGCCGCAGTCGCCGCGCCAAAGCCGGCAAGGAGACATCCAGCGACGCCGGTGCTGGTGCCTGAAGGGGTTCTCATGTCCTGTCCAGTGAATGTCTGCGCATGTCGGCGACAGACGCTGGTGGCAGCGTGCGTGGTTCCGACGGGGCAGTCGAGCGCCTGCTTCGGCTCGTGCGCGTGTGCTGGCGAGACGGTAGCAGCCAGTGCCGGTTTCGATGATGTTGCCGTTGAAGGTGAGGGGGCGGCCGTCACGCAGCGTGCGTGCTTCACGGAAGGCGTGCCGGAGCAAGGGCCGCCCGAGCGCGCCTCGTAGTGGCGGAAGCGCGCCGCGACCAGACCGCCGGGCGGCCGCACCCGGTAGATGCCGTCCTTGCCGTACCGGATCACCGCCACCTCGGCCTCGCTCCATGCCGGCACCCGCTCGATCGCGCGCTCGTGCGCGGCCTCGATCACCCGCCGGGTCTCCTCATCCCCCAGCGCCCAGCAGGCAGATCGTCGGCTGCGGCCGGAACAAGCGTCAGGCCAAGGCGATGGTCGCCGTGAAGGCGGGGTGTCCTTCTGGAGCGCCTGGACGCGGAGGAGGCGGCAACCTGCTGCCGTACGGCCTGCAACACCCGGGCAACCACGACGACGTGGCGTTGTTGGTGGCGCAGTCCGTGCGGTCAGCCGTGGCGCGTCATGTGTAGCTGGGAACCAGCCAGCGCACGCGGTAGTACGCCGCGAAGCCCTCGCTCCACGAGTAGCTCTTGCGGCCGTTCGCATCCACGAAGTCGATCACCGGCGTGGTCCAGTCGCGCCAGTTCTCGCTGCCGACCGAGGCGTGGCAGTTGTCGGTCTTGTTCGGGTCACGCTGCAGGCAGATGGTGGCGACCTGGCCGGTCACCGGGTCGTTGCCGGCGGACTTCACCATGGAGTACCGGTTGACCTGCGACTCATAGGGATAGTCGGTGCACCAGTGCGAGGCGTCGGGACCCAGTTCCCCCGTGGTCGGCCAGCGGCTGCTGGTGTAGCAGGCGCTCTGGCCGCTCTTGGAGAACTGCACTTCGCCGGCGTTCGCCGACACCCACAGCCGGTCCGGGTTTCCGTACACCGGCGAGATGTCGTGGCCGTAGGCCAGGCTGGTGCCGTTCTTCGGCAGAGCGTAGCTGTTCTCGCGGTGGAGCTTGCCGTCGGCGGTGAGGCTGTAGCGCACCAGTTCCGAGTCGCCGATCGCCCACAGGGAGCTCATCGTGTCGTCCCACAGCACCTGGTGGGCGCCCGCGAGCGGCTGGGAGTCGTACGGGGTCTGCCAGGCGCTCGGGCCGTTGCCGGGCGCGCCCTGCGCCGCCGTGTACAGCCGGACCGAGCCGGTGCCGACCTCGGCGACCGCCACACTGCCGTTGGGTAGCAATTCCACGCCGTGCATGTTGACGTTGTGGCCGACGTTGATCGCCCAGCGGTAGCCGGACAGCGCGGGGAACGGGATAACACCGATGAACCCGCTGTTGCCGTCGCCGACCACCATCAGCTGGCTGCTGAGAGCCCCGCTGGACCTATACACCCCCGTGGGCCGCAGCTTGAACTCCGTGCCGCCGCCGAAGGTGCCGCCGGGCACGGTGGACGTGCCGCTGACCAGGGAGGAGTCCAGGATCGAGTGGTAGGCGTCCGGGACCCAGCGCTGGTACGGCCCGGAAGCCGACCACACCGACGGCTTGGTGCTGTCGTAGAACTCCAGCGCGGGGCTGGTAGCGGGGTAACCCCCGTAGTCCACCGCGTAGTTGTCCCCGGCCATGAGCGCTGTCGCGCCCGCGTTGAACTCCACCTCGAGAGTAGGCGTGTAGTAGCCGATGTTGCACGCGTAGTCGGCGGAGTCGGGGTTCATGGAGCAGAAGTCCTTGTAGGCCTTGCTGTCCAGTTCGCCCGCGGAGAGCTGCATGCCGTAGTTGGGCAGCGTGCCCTGGGCCCAGGCGTTGACCATCGACGTCACGTCGATGCGCCGCAGGCCGTTCGACTGGTCGGGGTCGGTGCGGTTGGGGACGTCCGGGCAGTCGGGGTGACCGATGCCGAAATTGGCCGAGGCCTGGTAACCGGCGGTGACACCGGGCTTGTTGGCCCAGGTGATGGTCGACTGGTCCCAGGACGCGGAAACCGGGTCTGCGTACATCCACCAGCCGTCGCAGGAGCCGGTGTAGGAGTCGTAGAGCCGCAGCTTGGCGCTCTTGATGCTGGCGCCGTGCAGCTTGGAGACGTCGAACTTGAGGTAACTGCGGTACTTGGTCGCGCCGTTGTCGGGAGTGCCGATGTGCAGCACCGCGCCGGTGGAGTGGTCGCGCGCGTCCGTGCTGCTGACGTATGTGTCCTGGACGCGCGTGATGATGTTGCGCGGTCCGCTCTGCACGATCGGCGAGAGGCCCGCCGGCGTCGTGTAGGCGGTCGATACCTTCGCGTCGGAGGCTCCCGTCCGCGCCGCGCCGGCCTGCGCCGGGGCCGTCCCGTCGCCGGGAGCGGCGAGGGCGAGGGCCGCGAAGGCCGCCGTGGCGACTGCGGCAACCGTGGCCCGTATGCGCAGGGGTGTACGCCCGGCCGCCCGCCTATGGTTCTTCACGCGAAGCCCTTCTCTACGATGATCATGGTGTGGGGCCGCGCAAGGCTAGCAGCGAGTGTCACCGGGGTGAAGGAGAGAGGAGCCGCCGCCGGGTGGTGAGGGAGGCGTCTCCTGCCACGGTCGTCAGCGACCGCAGGATCACGGCCTGTCGGCCGATGAGATCGAAGCGGACCCGTTGTGACATGAAGCCAGCAGGCCAGGCTTGCGTCCACGCCACGGCAACGGGCCGCGGGCGCGGGGAGCAGGAGGGAAGAGTCTCGGTCTCGGCGATCTGCCGCTCCAGGTGCCCCGGTATCGCCCGGGGCCGGGGGTCAGGCGGCAGGTCGGGCATAAGAGGCAGCGTGCGGCACCGCCCACGCTCTTGTGTGCTGGCCCCGCCAGCGGGTAGCTCGGGGTGTTTCTGAGTAACAGCAGGGAGCAGGCGCGTCAAGCTGACCGCGGACAAGCTCCAAGCGCTCGCCGATCTCGGGCTAGAGTGGGCGGCCACGGAAGGGGCGGCGTAATGAGCGCGTGCAACCAGGAGGCCCCGGAGCAGCGCGTGCAGGACGCCGTGCGGCGGCACGCCCGCGCCAGGGCCTTCACGGAGGCGGACGACGTCATCTCGGCTGTCCTGGCCGACCTTGGCGTGCAGGAGCCACGGGCCCGGGTGGAGGCGACGGAGACGGAGCTCGGCATGGAGCTGTCCGCCCGTCTCCAGCCGTTCCAGGACCGCTGCGACCAGGCCGTGGCGGAGGGCGACACGGACGGACTCGCCGGGCTCTGCGGGGGCAGCACGGCCGCTGGGGGCGATCTGCGTCCTGCCCGACGGGCACGAGACCTCGATGGAGGAACCGCACTGGGGCCGCAACAGCAAGGGCAGGCCGATCGCGTGGGTGACAGCGCACCTGAGGTCTGGTGAGCAGCGGCGGTGAGACCGGCGAAGGAGCCCGGGCACACGGGCGGCCCGGGCTCCTTCGCCGTCCGGGGCCAAGGGCGCCGTCGCACTGGTGTGCGTGTAGGGCCTACGATCTCCGGGGTGATTTTCCAGTGAACTACGTGGCGGCCAAGCCAGCGGACCTGTTCGCCGGTGCGGATGGTGGCCTCGGTGATGGCGTGCTCGAAGCGGATGTAGTCGGTGACGGGCTCGGACACGATCCGGGCGCGGCGGACCTTCACCTCGCGGGCGACGGTCCGGTCCACCAGCGGCAGCCAGCCGCTTCAGAACGCCGAGTCGTCCGCGGGCACGCTCCCATCCCGCAGGAACGCGTCGTAGGCCTCCCGCTCCTCCCCCACGGCGTAGACGTCACGCAACTCCAGGTGGAAAGCGTGGGTCCGGGCGGAGTCGAGCAGGGCACTGGCGGTTTCTGCCGCATCACACGCCTCCCTGATCTGCGCCACCATCCGCACCGGGATCCGGATAACGCTTTCATCGTGGGCGGGCGGGCTGTCCTGACTGCACGCGGCCCGGGTCACCGCGTCGGCGAACTTGCCCTGCAGAACCAGCTGCGGTCCCTCGGCCGTGTCGGTGTCCACCCACACCGCAGGACAGTTCCCTCCACCCGAGTTCGGGTCCGTGCCGAGAAATGTATCGCCATGATCCCTTCCGAAACGAACCGGTTGCGCGCAGTTGCGGGAGGACCGCCCTGCGCCCGGGATCGGCGTCACGGGCTTCGCGCTCGACCGGGAACGATGGTTCGACAATGGGCAGGGCGGTGCGTACAAAAGCGAACGCCGCGACTGCGGTGACCACAGCTGCGGTGCCTCTGCCGTGCGGCCGCGGGACGACACCCCGATGCCCGAACCGCTGCGGCGGGCGATCCACCACTTGGTCTCCGAGGGCGTGCAGAAACGCCGAAGGTGCTGCGGTACACACAATGGGATGCAGCGCACGACTGGGCGCTGACGACGTTGTTCTGGGCCACGGATACGGCGGACGCCAGACGCCTCGTTCGCAAAGGCGGCACCCTCAGCTGGCGAAGAAAGCCGGCTTAACCGCCCACGGTGTCAGGAAGGTCGTCGGCGTGGGTGTCGGCTATGAGTTCAGCAAGGGTGAAGTGGGCTTCCTCGACGGACGTCCGGTTCTGGACGCGTACGAAGTAACTGCGTTCGGAGAGGCGGAAGACCTGTCGTCTCTGTCGTCGGCGCCCTGATTCAGTGAGAGCCTCCGCGAAGGTGTCCACGATGTGCAGCATCCTGGCCAGGACTTCGGCCTCGGCCCCTTCAAGTTCGCGGTGGACGGTGTACCGGAAGGCTTCCGCCTCGCCTTCAGCTCGCATGACAACCCATCGGGCCATCGATGTCTCCACTCCGTGAGGCGGCGTGAGCCGAGACGCCACACCGGCCCTTTTCGCAGCGGCCCGACCTGGCGCCGGGCCCGATGATCTCGGCGCGCAGAGGCTATCGGACAGGGCAACGGCCCAGAGCCTGAACTCCAGATGGTTCGGGCGTGGGGCGCTCGTGGCCTGGCTGCACGACTGCGCGTGGCTGGCACTTGTGTCCCGTCCCGTTTTCCCGCCCAGCGGACGTATCGCAGGCTGGACGTCGGGATCACCGAACTGTGCGTATGGCGGGTCCTGACCGCCGAGGAGCACCCCCGGGACGTCGTCGGCGGGCGCGCCGTCGACCTGCTTCTGAAGGACGCCGAGGCGCCGGCCGGGCCCGTGTGCCGCGCAGATCCGCAGGTCGAAGAAGGCCGGGAAGAGGCCGGTTGGATCCGCTGCCTGTCCCAGGGAGCGCTTACGGGGCTGCGGGACGGAGGCCGGACGGGGCTACGTCGGGCAGGAGACGGCAGAAGTCGAAGACGGCGGGATTCACGTCGGCCGCGGCGAGCAGCAGCGACAGTGGCTGTGCGCGCAGTCCGGTGACGGTCGCGCGGCGCTGCGGGCCGCCGCTGGTGGGGGTGAAGAGCAGGTGTAGGCCGGCGACGTCCATGAAGGGCGTGTGGGCCAGGTCCCACTGCAGGTCGGTCACCTTCGGCGGCAGCGCGTCGACGGCGGCGCGCAGCGGGGGCAGAGTGGCGAAGTCGATCTCTCCGCAGAGGGAGATACGTGCGACGGTGCCGTCGATCGTGGTGGTGATGTTCATGCGGGCTGTGCCCCCCTTTCAGGGGATGGTGAGCCCAAAGGCGACCACCCCGAGGAAAGGGGTGTACGGCGATGGCGGGGAATCGAGTGCCCGGTGCGGGGGCAACGCCCGAACTCCCCAAAGACCGACACCAGGAGATGCCGGTCGGTCTCGTTGTCTTCCCACCGTCACACAGACACGCCCGCGGCCACGACTGCCCGCGCGAGGAAGTTGTGTGAGACCCACCACCGTCCACACCGACCGAGCCCCGACCATCATGCGACCTATTCGGCACTGCTCGCGCTGCGCCGGCTCGCCGGTTCTACATAGGCGAGCGGCCGGCAACGGCGCCGCCGGGGTCGTCGCGCCGACCGCGCCCGGCCGCCAAGGGAATCCGGCCTTCGGACCCGATGTTCTCCTTCTCCACGGACATCACAGAGAAGTTCAGGAGGAGAGAGAAGGGTTGTGACGACGCGGCGCGCGGCCGTATCTGCGTGGCGGCCTGGGCTTTCTCCGTCCTGCTCGGTGGCGGGCGCCAAAGCGGGTTCCACAGCGGCGTCCCGAGTGCGCACCGCAGGAGGCCTGGGCGGCTTGCCCGGTGCTGGTCGGGCCCGTGGTCGGGGCGGGCGCGCCGGGCGCCTGCCGGAGATTGGTGCGTGGTCGACACAGTGCTTCCGTACTTCGGGCCGCCCTGGTGGGCGGGGACTCGATGGAGCAGCGTGCAGCCGCCCCCCCCTTGTCCGCGGTCTGACCGGGGGCGCCGGTAGCGGGCGCGGTTAGGAGAAACGCGGCGGTGGTCAGGGCGGTAGCAGACCTGGACAAGGGGTCATGGTCGGGCGCGTGATCGGGCCGACCGCCCTTGGACAAGGGGCCGGCTTTGACCCTTGCAGCCCCGATTAGCCCGTTCCAGCCCAGGTTGGAAAGTTCTCTGTCCTCTGTCCAGAGGCTGGCGGGCCGACCCTGCTGGGACGTCGCCGTGATCGGCACGGCGCCCGTACGACAGGAGCTGCCTATGTCACCCATCGTTCGCTCGCTGCCCCCGCACCTGGTCGAACTCGGCTTCGACTACGTCTTGGCGGTTCAGGCCGGAGAGTCCGTGCTGCTCACAGCCGAGAGGTGAGATCGGCCTGGTGCGGGGCCTTGGCTGCGGCGCGAAACGGCCTCCGGACGGGCGGTTGCTGCATAGGATGCGCGCAGCGGTCGGTTGTCGTGACCGTGCTGCCCGCGACCGGGGCAGCGCCCAGAGTCGGCCTCAGTGGGGGGCGCTGGCCGGGCCTGCTGTATAGCGCTGCCGCGGAGTCCTGAGGAATCGGACCGCGCGGGCCTGAGCGCCCTGTTCGGGGGCGTGCACGTCTATCCGACGGAGACCGGTCGCGGCGTTGTGCCGGGCCGCAGCAGGCAGGGGTGGGGAAGTTGCGCGACAGAGCACTGGTGCGTACGTACCGGGACCGGACGTACGTGTCGACGACGATGGTGCGGCACAACGGGACGACCGTGGCGTTCGCCATGGACGACAGGCGCCGGATCTACTACAGCGTGCTCGACCTGGAGCAGGCGTCGGTGAAGAAGGGCGATCTGGACGCGGCTTATTGGAACGCGGAGCCGGCGCTGCTGCCGTTTCCCTCCGAGTTCGTCGACCCGTACGCGGACGTGCCGGTGGCGTACGCGATGCCGGTGGTGAAGGCGGGCGGGACGGCGGAGGTGCGGCCGCAGGAGTTATTCGGTGCGGAGACGGATCCGTTCCTGTCGACGACGGCGCGGCTGACCGCGCTGCAGCCGATCCAGGTGGTTTCCGACGGTCGGTACATCCTGGTGTTCCGGCAGTCGATCGCCGCCGGGCACGGTGACGCGGTGTACCGGACGACGGGGAACACGCTGTCGGGTGACGTCGCCCGCAGCGACTACGTGACCGTCGGCGGGGCGCGGGTGACGGCCGCGGACTCGGCGATGCTGTGCGACCGGTACGCGCTGGTCGGCTCAAAGCTGAAGCCGGTGGTAGAGGCCCGCTACCAGCGCTCGCGCAGCAAGTACACGCCGGCGGCGGGCGGCAGTGACACGCTCGGCACCCGCGATATGGACGGCAAGCAGTTCTACGAGCCGACCATCAAGCTGTCGTTCGTGCCACGGCTGAGCGATGGCGGCTTCACGGTGCTGCTGCTGCCGACCGAGGTCGAGGGCGTCTCACGCTGGCAGGTGTTCGCCAACAACGCAGCCGAGAAGCGGATCGAGTCTTTCAACTGCGAGCGCGCGGACGATGGCCTGTTCGATGTCGTCGGCACACAGCTGTGGACCAGCCCCGATCCGAAGTTCCGCAGGTCGGTGCTGGAGCGCGAGCCGGGCACCGACCCCAACACCGGGCGCCCGTTGGTGCCGGTCCCCGCGACCACCGACCGAGCCGGCACCGCGCAGCGGTTCTACGCGGGCACCCCTTCCGAGGTGCGGATCGGCGTCGACGGGATGCCCGCGCCCTCCGGCGAGGCCACCTTCGAGGCGTGGGTACGGCCTACCGCGCCGGGCGGCACCGTGCTGGCCTCGCAGGACGACAGCGCGCCGACCGGCTTTCGCCTCGGTATCAACGGCCAGTACCAGCCCTACGCAGCGGGCGGCTCGCAGGGCTGGCAGCTGACCAGCCGACTTGCCCTGACTCCGGGCGTGTTCGCGCATCTGGCGTTGGTCGTGGACAGCAAGGAGGCGGCGCTGTTCGTCGACGGCGTCGAGACCGCTCGTACCGCCGTGTCCACCGCCCCGGTCCCCGCCTCCGCGCAACTCCTGGGTCGGCTCGGCACCTGGGATCCGTCCACCAGTCTCGACGGTGACATCGACGAGGTGCGGATCTGGAACCGGGCCCGCACCGCCGCCGACTTCACCGACCGCGGCCGCCGCCTGCTGGGCACCGAACCCGACCTCGTCAGCTACCTGCGCCTGGACGAGGGCGCGGGCACCGTCGCCGCGAACCTGGCCGACCGGCGCCGCGACGCCGCCCTCAACGGCACCCGCTGGGTGAGTTCGGACGCCCCGGTCGGCGATGGGCCGGGCCTGTCCCGCGACATGTTCACCATCAAGGGCCGGGAGGTGGTGGGCGCGCTGACCGCCACCCTCTACTTCCAGCAGGAGCGGCAGCCCTCCGGCTACGGCACGGTCGCAGCCGAGAAGCGTCAGGCCCGGGTGCTGCTGGCGTGCGCCACCTCCGGGCCGCCGCCGCAGGGCGGCGTCGCGGGCCGCACGTACCTGTGCACGCTCGACTTCGCGCTCGACCGGGGCGGGCGGCTGGCCGCTGTCCCGCGCGAGCTGACGCTGGATCCGGTCGGTGTGCCGGAGCCGACCAAGGACCTCGACCTGCTGGCCGCCGCCGAGGCAAAGGTCACCGCCGCCCGCACTCAGTTGGGTGCCGACCGGACGCTGGCCGCCCGCCTGCAGCCGACCATCACCTACATCGAGAACATCCGGAACATGGGCTTTCGCCGGGCGGAGCGTGCCCGGCTGACCAGCGGGCTGCCGGAGCTGGCCGGCGCTCAGGCCAGGCTTGGTCAGGATCTGGCCCAGGTCGCCGTCGCCGAGGCCGAGTTGGCTGCTCTTTCCGGCGGACTGCGGGGCGGGGTGGAGGCGGTGCTGCCGGTGCCGAGGGTCGCCGTCGACCGGGCCGGGTTGAGCGCCTACGGGGCGCTGCTGACCCTCGCCTGGACCGACCGCGCACCGTCGCTGCTGGACAGCGCCAACGGCGACGTGGTGCTCTACTACGCGGGCACCGACGGGCAGTTCTTCTCGGTCTACTACCCGACCACCGTGTCCCGGGCCACCCGTCGCCTCGCGGTCGGCACCGGCGCTGTGTCACTGGTCGCCCGCGACCCGGCCGCTCGCCTCGCCGACTTCGCGGCCACCGTCACCGCCGGCACTACGGCCGCCACCTGCACGGTGACTGTCACCGCGGGGACGACGGTCGAGCGTTTCCCCGATGTGCCGCGCGCGGCGGCCGACTTCGCCCGGGTGCTGAACGGGCGGCGGGCCGAGGGCCTGCTGCTCGGCCGGATCAGCGCCGCCCAGGACACCGTGCTGGAACTCGCCGAACCGCTCACCCAGGGCCTGCCCGCCGGCGCCGCCGTCGCGGTCGGCGGCCGGCTGCGTACCGTGGCGAACATTGTCGCCACCGGCAGCAGCAAGATCATCCTGACCGTTGGCGGTCTCGCCGACACAAAGGGCCAGGACCTGCGTACCGCCCTGTACGACTACGCCAAAGCCACCTGCACCACGCCCGGCATTTCGCTCGCCGCCGGCTCCCGGATCGTCGGCGCCTCCGCTGCCGGCCTGGCCGCCGACCAGCAGGTCACCGACGGCACCGCCGCTGATGACGCTCAGCCTTTGTTGCCGCGCTGGCGCGGCGACGCCCCCGGACGGGCGCTGACCTTCGGGCAGAACGGGCAGCGTCTGACGCTCCCGCAGGCCCAGTGGCCGAAGGTCTCCCCGGACGGCGACTTCACGGTGGAGGCCTGGACCAACCCCGCCACCGTCAATATCCAGAGCCGGATCTGGCACGCCAACGCCGGCGCGGTCCCCTACGCACTGGCGCTCACCGCGGCGCGCGACACCAGTGCGTTGCGCTTCCCCGGCGGCGGCTTGATCAACTGCGGCAACCGGCTGTCTTTGACCGGGCGCGACTTCACCCTTGAGTTCTGGGCGCGCTGTGACCCTGCCGACAGTGGTGGCGGCGGCGCGGCGTTCCTCTTCGACAGCTCCGGGGCCAACGCCCTGATGTTCCAGGTCAGCCCGGGCGGGAGCGCGTCCTTTATACGGTTTGCCGGAGGCAGACAGCCGGAGCGCTTGTCCGGCGGGCAGGACGACTTGGGCTGGCACTGCTGGAGCGCGGTGTACGAGGCCGCCACCCGGCGCCGCACCCTCTACCGCGACGGCGTGCAGGTCGCCCAGGACATCGCCCCGACCGCCTACGAGGGCGCCACCGGCGACTTGAACCTCGGCGGTCTGCGGGGGTGGACGGATGAGTACCGGGTTTGGGGCCGGGCGCGTACGGCGGGTGAGATCCTGACGTCGGCCAGGCGTCGTATGACCGGTACCGAAAGGGACCTGCTCGGCTATTGGACCTTCACCGACAACCTCCTCGCCGACCGGACCGGCAACGGCAACGACGGCACCACCGGCCAGCAGTACGCCATCGGGCCGTCTGCGCCCTACAGTTTCCGGGTGACCGCTGCCGTGGGCGGCCAGATCATGACAAGCAAGGCCGCCTACCCGATGGCCGACTGGAGCCACGTCGCCGCGACGTTCCGTCAGGACTGGGCCGTCGCTCTGGACGGCACCGGTCACCTGGACGCCGGCGGCCCCGAGGGCCTGGACCTGACCGACGAACTGACCATCGAGGCGTTCGTCGCGGTCGACAGGTACGGCATGCCGCAGGGCCTGGTCAGCAAGGGCGCACTGTCCGCCGGCGTCGATGACGCGGTGCCCTACGCGTTCCACCTCACCGCCGACGGCCAGCTGGCGTTCAGCTTCGAGTCCGGTGACGGCCGTGCCGGGTCCCTGTCGACGTTCAAGTCCGGGCTCGTCGTGCCGACCGGGGTGTTCAGCAAGGTCGCCGTGACCCGCTCGGGCGAGGACAAGGACGGCTTCGTCAAGCTCCGCTTCTACATGAACGGTGCGGTCACCGAGTCACCCGCCTTCAAGGCGGCCAAGCCGGTCGGCAACGACGCCAACTGCGAGATCGGCCGTTACCGCATCGGGGCCACCTCGTTCGGCCTGCGCGGCACCCTGGCGCAGGTGCGAATCTGGAACATCGTCCGCACGGAGGCACAGATCGGCGCGTCGATCGCCTCGGATGCCAAGGGGCTCGTCGCCTGGTGGCGTTTTCCCGAGCGGACCGGCGCCGTCACCGCGGACGCCTGCGGCACTTTCCCGGCGCAGCTCCGCGGCGCCGCCCGGGTCCGCACCCCCGATCCCCAGGGCAACCGCATCACCCTGTACCACAACGGCGTGCCTTCCACCGGCGAGCCCGATACCAGCAGTTCGATCAAGGACTTCGGCGCTCCGCAGGTCGCCGTCGGCGCGATGCAGCGCTCCGGCGGGAACTGGGACGACGCGCTGGACGGCGGTCTGGACGAGCTGCGGATCTGGCGGACCTGCCGCACCCAGGAACAGATCCTGGACAACATGTTCACCCGCCTGCGCGGCCGCCCCGAGGACCTGCTCGCCTACTATCCGATCGACCCGGACTCCGCGGCGCCTGGTGCGACCGTCATGGACGCCGGACCGTCCGCCTGCCACCTCACCCCCTCCTCCCCGGCCCCCGGCATAGCGATCTCGCACGCCCCGATCGGCGACGACAGCGCCGAGGTCCGCTCCGCGCTGACCGGCACCCGCACCGTCTTCCAGTGCCACGTCACCGCGACCCCGCCCGCCGAGGAGTACGCCGACCTGCAGACCGACAGCGAGGGGCTGCGCTTCGGCGTGATGAAGCGCGCCTACTCCGCGATCCGGGACGGGGCCTGGAACCTCACCACCGGCTACAAGGTCGGCGACCTCACCACCACCTGGGTCGGACAGGCCCAGTTCGCCCCGCAACTGGTCGGCTACCTCGAAGGCGCGCCGCCCGTCCCCTCCGAGAACCTGGTCAAGGGCGCCGGCGACGACTTCAAGGACACCTCCTCGGTCAAGTTCGTCCAGGCCAACACCGTCACCAACACCCTCTCCGGGGAGAGCAAGAACAGCTTCGACGCCTCAGCGAAATACTTCATCAACGCCTCCTGGGGCGACGACACTTACATCGTCGCCGCCCCGCTCGGCGCCGGCACCGCCAAACGTGCCGCCGCGCGGTCCATGAACCTCGGCATCAGCGGGGACATCAAGGAGAGCAAGGGCTGGAGCAGCGAGACCCAGATGACCCAGGGCGCCACCGTCACCCGCACCAGTGAGGTGAGCCTGTCCGGGTACTGGGAGCCCGACGACGCCAAGAAGCAGATCAATCCAACCGTCGGCCGGCGCTGGGTGCCCGCCAACACCGGCTTCGCGTTCGTCCAGTCCGACACCGCCGACCAGTACGCGCTGCGCCTCAAGCACAACGGCGCCCTGGTCGCCTACCGGATGGTCCCCAACCCCGACATCCCCACCGACTGGAACATCATCCCGTTCCCGATCAACCCCCAGTACACCAAGCAGGGCACCCTGGACGGCCTGGTCGGCTACGCCGCCGACCCCACGACCGGCGCCCTGAACCCGTTCCCCGACCCGGACTTCCCCAAAGCGGGCGGCGGCGGCTCTTTCAGCTACTACCGGCCGCGCGAGGCCTACGCCCTCAAGCGCCGCATCCAGCGCGAGGAGCAGCAACTCCAGGGCTTCTACGAGACCGTCAGCTCCGACCCGAAAGGCCCCGACCCGATCGCCGCCGCCGCCGACAAGGTCCTCAAAGGCATGATGGGCGGCACCGGCACCACCGGCCTGGCCGCCGCAGGCACGGCCGGCGACGCCGCCGCGGCCCGCTCCGCCCAGCGCTCCGCCGCCAAGCGCAACATCGCCAACACCTACGTGTGGACCGCCGCAGGCGGCCTGTTCTCCGAAGTCACCAGCACCACCGACCAGGTCGTGCAGACCACGGCGGGCGAGTACAGCCTCTCCGGCAGCTCCACCTACACCAACGACTACGGCTTCGAGTTCGGCGGCGTCGGCTTCAAAACCGGCTTCGAGATCACCCTCGGCGGCGGCTACAGCCTCACCCGCCGCAAGAGCAAAGACTCCCAGCGCACCTTCAGCCTCGAAGTCTCCGCCAAACCCGGCAGCAACCTGCAGCAGCAGGACGCCGGCAACCCCGTCTTCGACGCCAAGAACAAACCCGTCCTCGTGCCCGGCCGCGTCGACGCCTACCGGTTCATGACCTTCTACCTCGACACCTCCAGCGACAACTTCGAGGACTTCTACGGCAAGGTCGTCGACCCCCAATGGCTGGAGACCGGCACCAGCCCGTACGCCCGCGAACTCGCCCGTGCCCAGCAGAGCGACCGCAAGCCCCCGTGCTGGCGCGTCCTGCACCGCGTCACCTACGTCAGCCGCGTCCTGGACACCTCCTCCGGCGGCGCCACCGGCTACGCCAAGGCACTCGGCGCGCTCGGCCTCACCAGCGACCACCAGCTCTTCCAGAAACTCGCCCCCTACCTCACCGGCTCCACCAGCCGCCTCACCGACCTGACCGCCGCCACCGCAGCCGCCCTCGCCGCCGACTTCCCCACCCTCGTCCCGCACACCGCGACCATCACCGAACGCCTCGCCACCTACCACCAACTCGCCTACACACCGGGCCCGCTCACCATCACCGTGCCCAAGTCCCCGACCAGCCCGAGCGTCCCGACCTCCAGCGCCACGCTCACCCCGCCCGGCGCCACCAGCCCCCGCGGCACCCGCATCACCGTCGGCTACAACATCCCCTCCAACCAGGTGAACCCGAAGAACTGGGTCGGCGTCTTCAGCGCGGGCGCCGCCGTCAACTCCGGCTCCGCAGGCTGGCAGTACACCCCGAACGCCAGCGGCAGCGTCGGCATCCCAAACTCCGAGGCCCTCCCCGCCGGCCGCTACCAGCTGTGGCTGCTGGCCGACGACGGCTACGCCGTCATGGCCGGGCCGTACGACCTCACCCTCGTCTGACCCCCGCCCCCGGACCCGCCGCCGTCCGGCAGGAGCCCCTCCTGCCGGACGGCGGCGCCGACCGCGCACGGCCGGAGCCGGCCTCCACCGATCCGGTCCCGGCCTTGACCGAACAGGAAAGGCCACCTGGTGCGACGTCGAACAGCTTGAGCACGACAACTTGAGGCCGGAGTGACAGCAACCGGCCAGTTCCCTCCGAGAGGCGGAACCCATGTCACTGACCATCGAGGAACGCCCCGCACCGGACAGGCGCCTGCCACGTCTGCGCCGCGGTGCGGCCGCAGTGCTGACCGCCATGCTGCTCGGCACCGCCGGCGCGGCGCTGCCCGCCGGGGCGGCGCACGCGGACACTCCTGCACGGCTGGTCTACTTCAGCGACAACGTCGACAACACGCTGGTGGCCTACGACCTGGTGGCCGACCGTGCGGCCGGCACCGTCGCGGTCGGGAACATGCCCCGCTCCCTGGCTATCTCGCCGGACGGATCGCAGGTGTGGGTCGCCAACGAGTTCAGCAGGTCGGTGTCGGTGGTCGACACCGCCAGCCTGACGGTCGCCGCGACTCTGAGCGCCAACAGCGTCCCGACCGCCATCGCGTTCTCGCCCGACGGCACCCACGCCTACATCGGCGACCGAGTGGGCAGCCAGAACGAGATCGACGTGTTCGACACCTCCACCCTGACGGTCACCGGGACCATCCCACTGCCCTACGGGGCGACGAAGCTCACGCCGAGCGCCGACGGCAAGCGCCTGTACGCGGGCGTGGCCGGCAGCGTCACGGTGATCGACACCGCCACCGACACGGTCACCGCCACCATCCCCACCGCCGACAACCGGGCCATCGGCGGCCTGCGGACCAGTCCCGACGGAACGCGGGTCTACGCGACGAACCTCAACACCGGCACGCTCTCCGTGGTCGACACCACCACCAACTCGCTGACCGACGTCATCAAGATCGGCCAGAGTGCCGGTTCGATCGCGCTCAGCCCGGACGGCAGCCACGCCTACGTCACCTCCGGCAGCTCCAACCTCGTGGCCCTGGTCGACCTCACGACTTTGACCGTGACCGGCACCATCGCCGTCCCGGGCAGCCCGGGCGCGGTCCTGGCCGACCCGGACGGCACCCGCCTGTACGTCTCCACCGGCATGGGCAAGATGGTCGTGATCGACACCGCGACCAATACGATCGTCCGCAGCACCGCCACCGGAAGCTACCCGGCCGACATGGTCTTCGCGCCCGCCACGGCCACCGTCACCGGCCTCACGCCCGACCACGGCACGACCGCCGGCGGCACCACCGTCACCCTCACCGGCAGCCACCTGACCGGGACCACCGCGGTCGGCTTCGACGGCACCCCGGCCACCAACGTCACCGTCGTCGACGACTCCACCGTCACCGCGACCACACCCGCGCACACGGCCGGTGCCGTCGACGTCACCCTGACCGCCGGCAACCGGACCGTGCCCGCCGGAACCTACACCTACCAGAAGCCCGCGCCGACCGTCACCGGTCTCTCCCCCACCCGGGGCCCCGCCGCCGGCGGCACCACCGTGACCATCACCGGCACCGACTTCACCGGCACCACCGCCGTCGCCTTCGGCACCACCCCCGCCACCTCGTTCACCGTCGACAGCGACACCTCGATCACCGCCACCGCCCCCGACGCCACCGCGGCCGGCACCGTTGACATCACCGTCACCACCCCGTCCGGCACCAGCGCCACCGGCTCCGCCGACCGCTACGCCTACACCCGCGACACCACGAAGCTCACCGCACAGCCGCTGCTGCTCTCGATCACCCCCGGGCAGCTCAACATCAACCTCAAACTGTCGGCCACCCTCACCGACACCACCACCGGCAAGCCCGTCCCCGGCGCGAGCGTGAAGTTCACCGTCGCCACCACCACCGTGTGCACCGCCACCACCGACACCACCGGCACCGCCACCTGCACCGGCCCGTGCCCCGTCACCGCCGTCCTGCTCAACCTCGGCTACACCGCCACCTACACCGGCAGCCCCGCTCTGGAACCTGCCACCGCCACCGCCGGCCTCTTCCGCCTCGGCTGACCCACCGTCACCACTGAGGCCGCCACCGATCCCCCGGCGACGTCCTCCCGTCCAGCAGCAGCTCGCGGCGGTCGCGGCCGAAGCCACCAAAACGCGGGGCTGTCGTTCTGGCGGGAGGCCCACCAGCGGGTCCTCCCGCCGGGCGGCAGGCATCACGTCATGCGGCCGGGGCTCGGTGGCAGGGGGATGAGGCCGGTCGTGAGGTGGCCAGGAGGTCAACGCACACGGGTGTCAGCGGCAGCCGTTCCACAGCGCGGCAGGCGACCTCGGCCAGAAACCGTAGCGATGACTGAGCCGCGGCAGCGCGGGCCGAATCCGACCTCGCTGGCGAGCACAGCCCAGCGGAGATACGGTGCGCCCCGGTCCGGAGCCAGGGGCGGGCTCCGACGACTGGAGTCTTCCCACTCCGACTGAGCGCCTGCTGCGCACCCGATGGTGCGCCAATGCGCCGCCTCCCATAATCGGTAGTTTCCACACAAAGCGGCGAAACCCCATCTACGGTTCAGGCGGGCGTCCTCAGAACGCCAGGAATTAGGAGAAAACCTTATGCGCAAGATGCTTGCCTCGCTCGGCACGTTGGCCGCCGCCGGCCTGCTGACCGTAGGCCTGACCACGTCGGCAAACGCGGCCGTAGGAACCCTGTACATGACGCAGAACGGTCAGATGGTGCCCTACACCAACCCGGGCTACCGCACCTGCTTCCCCAGCGATCCCGCCGGTGGCGACGTCACGTTCTACAACAAGACGAACCAGCAGGCCTACCTGACCAACAGCCAGTGCAGTGCACCCATCGGCGCCGACTACTACCTGCGCAGCGGCCAGACCCGCACCGTGCCGGCCGGGACCGCAGTGTGGTTCCCCTCCTAGACCGCCAGGGTCTGTCGTCAAATGTCACGCCCACGTCAGGAGTGATGCGACGGTGACGGCTGCTTGGTAGGCCTGGGCGGTCTTGTCGTAGCGGGTGGCGATGCCTTGCCACTGCTTCAGGCGGTTGAAGCCCGGGCCCGGCGAGGCAGCCACGGAGGCCGCCCGCCGGCCTTCGACCACGAGGTCCGGCCCGATTACGTCCTGGGTGACAAGGGCTACAGCTCAAGAGCCATCCGCACGTGGCTCCGCCGCCACGGCATCCCGCACACGATCCCCGAACGGGCCGACCAGGTCCGCAACATCCGGGGTCGTCCCGGCCCGAGCCGGGGCACCCGGATCGCTTCCATCACGGCAGTGAACTGGGTGCAGTCGTTGGTGCTGCCGCCCGTGACGACGAAGCCGAGCGGACGGCCCCTACCGTCACAGGCCAGGTGGATCTTGCTGGTCAGACCGCCTCTGGACCGGCCGAGGGCCGGGTCGCGAAGCCCCCTTTCGGGCCCCCGCCGCATGCTGATGGGCCCGGACGATCGTGGAATCGACGGACACCAGCCACTCGACGTCTCCCGCCGCGTCCGCCCTCGCCTGCGCGGCCCGCAGCATCCGGTCGAACGTCCCGTCCGCCGCCCACCTGCGAAATCGCGTACGCAGCGTGGCCCACGGACCATAGCGCTCGGGCACATCCCGCCAGGCCGTCCCGGTCCGGAACTTCCACACGATCTCATGAGACAGTCCAGCGCTGGTCTTGCCGGAAGGGACTGCTGCGGTATCGAACTGCCCCGTGAAGCCATGGCGAGCTGTTGGTGCTGGTGCTCTCGGGCTGCACAATGAGCCCCCTCGCTCTGATTTCACGTGCGTGGTCCGGTGATCGCGTTGCGGCCGTCAGCCGGTCTCGTCGCCGTAGCTGTAGGGGTATTGGGCGGTGTAGTCCTTGGGGGGCTTGGCCATGTCGGCGGCGTACTCGGCTCGTGCCTGCCGGTCCGCTTCGCTGATGTCCGGGTGCACGGGAGGTGTCCGGGGAGCGGGCCAGAGCTGGATCAGGTGCCTTTCCCCGTGGTCGCCGATGCCCGGCTCGGGGTCGTCGGCGTGACAGTAGAGGCGCATACGGACCCAGACACCGCTGCCGGCAGCGGCTGGCGCCTTGAGGGGCGGTTGGTCTTCGGGCCATGCGTCGGAGAAGTCGCCCTGCCCTATGGTGGCGAGATAGAGCGTGGTGGTCTCGGCGAGCAGGCTCATCTCCTCCGCCGGCTCCGAGCCGTCACCGAGCGCCAAAACCAAGCTCGAGTCGGCCCACTAGAACCCGGCGCCGGGGAGTTCCCATGGCACGAGAAAGAGGGCTCTGCCAGATAATGGGACAAGGCCGATCGCGGGGCCGCACCCCAGCTGGTGCGGCCCTTCAGTGTGCGGCTGGGGGCTCCGGCCGGGCAGTGCCAAGTGCGGTGGGGTACGGGCTACTTGACGGCGACCCGGGTGTGGACGCTCGCCGAGTCCAGGTGGTGGGTGTCGGGAGACCGGTAGGCGACGTACCAGGTGCCGGTGCTGGTGTCCCGTGCAGTGAGGTTGTACTGGCCGCGGGCATCGGTGGTGGCGGTGGACATGAGGTACCAGGACGTGCTGCCGGTCGGCTGGAACCACAGGCGCACGGTGGCGTGGCCGTAGGCGTGCCATGTTCCTGCGGAGGACTGCTGGAGGGTCCCGGAGAAGGCCAGCTTCTGGTTACGGCTCGCGTGGGTGGTGCTCGGCCTGCCGCCGGTGATCCGGGTGGGGGTGCGCCAAAGGTGCACGGCCTTGCCGGTCACGGGCAGCCAGTCGCGGCTGCCGGGGAAGGAGACGCGCCAGTAGCCGTTGGCGTCGCTGCCATGGCGGACGTCGCAGCGGAATTCGTCCTTGCCCAGGCCGTGGCGTCCGACCGTGGTGGTGGCCGTGTTGCGCCAGGTTCTGCCGTCGGCGGAGTACTGCACCTGGAGCGTGGTACCGGCCGGTGGGTCGGCCGGTCCGAGGGTGAGATGGCCGGCGATGTGGCCCTGCCCCGTGGCGTCCTGGGAGATGCTGAGGCTGGTGAAATGGGCTCCTGGCTGGGGGATGTGGACGCGGGTGCCTTCGGCCGGGCTCTGCTGGAGGAAGTCCGTGGCCTCCGTGCGGACTTGGTAGGCCCCGGCCTGGGAGATCGGAATGCTGAACGCTCCCTCAGCGTCACTCAAGCCGGTGGAGAACCAGTCGGATCCGGCCTGTGGGCCTGACAGGTCGACAAAGGTGCCGGGAGCGGGCAGCCAGGTGTCGCCGACCTTGCGCTCCACGACGCCGGTCACGGTGGTCGTGCCGCCGGCCGGGAGGTTGATCTCCGGCGGCGAGGTGACCTGGATCCGGGTGGGTTCGGAGGCGGGAAGGTCGGACTGGGGAAAGTAGGAGTACGCGTGGGTGTGGGTCCAGCTGTCCTCGCGGCCGGGCTCGTACGCCACGGAGGTCTTGATTGCGCCCTTGGCGTCGAACGAGGTCGTGAAGGTGCCGTCGGCTCCCGTCGTCACCTTCGGCCAAGGGAAGTCGATGTTCCCGCCGATGGTCACGGTGGCACCCGGAAAGGGGCTGACCTGGCCGGTGCCGGGGTCGGTGAGGGTGAGGGCTCCGTGGACGGTGACGGTGCGGTGGTCGAAGTCGAAGTCGGGCGGGACACTCTGCGTGTACTGGCTGACGTGGACGATCTGCTGGTACTCCACCGTTCCGGCGGCTGGCAGCGTGACGTCGTAGCCGTGGTCGTCGTGGACGTCCAGCGCGACGCGGTAGGCGCCGAAGGCGGGCAGCACGACCGGGTCCGTCGCCCGCCACATACCCGCGGCCAGGTACTCGAAGTCCGTCACCGTGAGCACGGGCGGCGCGTCCGCGGGCGCGTGCAGCGGGTAGAAGCGTGCGGTGAGCGACGTGACGGCCGCACCGGTGCCGGACGAGCGTGCGTAGACACGGAAGTTGGCGCGATCGTTGGTGTAGTCGAAGGGGTTGGCGACCGCCCAGGGCAGATCCGCCACCTGCTTGGTGAGTGTCACCGGCCCCTGTCCCTCCGGCGCGCTGGGGGCCTCGCCTCCGGCCGGTGATCCCGTGGTGTCGGTCGGCGGCGTGTCGGCGGCGGCCACAGGCGCAGGGCTGGGCCCTGGGACCCCGGCCAGGGCCTGGCCCGGCAGGGCCAGCGTGGCGAGAAAGCCGGCCGCGACCGATGTGGAGATGAGCAGGCGTGGTCTCACGTTGAAGTCCCCCGGACGGTGAGTCGCTGATCTGTCATGTGCAGATCGACAGCGCATCCTATCGCCCGCTGGCGTGGTTCCGCGGGGCATGAGTCCCGGGCAGCTAGGGTCTTTCGTTTGGATCAGGCCGGATCAGGGAGCGGGGTCTGGTGCGTGCAGATGCAAGGCGGAGGAGGGAGTCAACGCGATGGGGGTGCCCCCGCGCGAGCGAAGCCGAGCGTGGGGGAGTTGGCGACCGACGACAACGCCGCAGATGTGCGTGCCAGGCCCCGCGAGCCCGGCATGATCCAGACGAGAGGCCCTAGGCGAGGGGGCGTGGGAGCAGTTGGTGCACTTGCGCGGCCTGTGCGGCGACACCGCTGCCGAGGTGGCCCGCGCTGCTGGAGCACTCGGCCGGGGTGCGGACCGGGCGGCCGGGTCATGCAGCACACCACCGCGGCGTGGCGGGACCTTGCCGGATGAAGCGGCCGGTGGCCCTCGCCGGTCCACCCGGGCGGCTCTGCAGTTCGCGCCGACCAGGACGTTCAGCAACGTGAGCAGATCCGCCCTGTTCCTGTCATGTCAGTCCCCCGTCAGCGGCCCGTGCCACTCTCTTCCACGTGAACGACCCCGCAGAACACCGGAGTCGGGAGCGAGGAGAGGTGCCCGGAGTGGTTGATCGGGGACCAGCGAGCACGTCTCGAGGTCGGGTCCGTGAGGGTCCACGCAGGTTCGAATCCTGCCTCTCCGCATCACGCGGCACGCCGCCCACCCGGGAACGCCCGGTGAGCGGCGTGCCGATGCCGCTGTGGGGCCCTGGCCACCGTCCAGGCGCTGTCAGCGGTGCTGTCCCCGGTAGACGCCGTCGGCGTCGCCGCCGCGACTCCAGTCACCGAAGCTCGTGTTGCCCAATTCCATGTTGACGATGAAGGAGCCGACTGCGGCGAGGGTGATCCTGAACGGGTCGTCGTCCTCGCCAGGCAGGTTGTTCACGGCCAGCAGCGGCAACTCCTCGCCGGAGGTCAGGGTCCGCTCGTCGGCGATGAGGAGGAGGGTGCTGGCGGGCCAGTCCTCCTCGTCGCGGCTGATCCGCGCCTGGAACTGGTCTGCCGCGAAGCCCGTATAGATCGGGTTGTCGATGACGGTGATCGACTCGTAGTGCTCCGAGCCGCCTTCGAGGGTCTGGAGCAGGCGTGCCCACGATTCCGGCTGGTCGTAGGACGTGCGGACCAGGAGAGGGCCGGCGGCCTCCTCGATCGTGGGGGCCGCCGACGCGGGTTCGGCGCCGGTGCGGTCGCCGGGGATGATCTGGACGAGGAAGCGGGGCTCTTTGCCGTCCGTCGATCGGTCGCTGGCGTGGACGCGGACCAGGTAGGGGCCGGGCCCCGCGGTGGCGAGGTTCTGCTTGCGGACCGGTTCGCACCCGCTGTCGCACAGGGCCAGGAAGCCGGTCGTGGAGATCACGGTGGTCTCTTCGACCTCGTCCCAGCCCTCTTCCGTCCCCGGGTCCGCTCCGGCGTAGAGGGTGACGAGGGGGTTCTCCAGGGCGCTGCCGGCGTCGATGTGCAGCCAGTCCTCCCCCGCTGCAAGGAGCCCGCGGCCGTGCGATTGTGCGCCGGTGTCGGGGTCCATGACGGTCAGGTCGCCCCACTCCTTCATCTTCAAGGGGCGGGTGCGGCCCTGAAGTAGGGGCCAGGCGGAGCGCGGCAAGGAGAACCCCCATCGTGTGTGCGGTGCCTGCCGGTTATGGGCGTAAAGGCCAGTGTGGCAGGCGCAGGCTTCGTGCCAGTTCCGCTGTGGGGCGCCGACCACCGGCAGGTGGAAGCTGCGCCTGGCGGCCGAGTGGGCGGTGGCGGCACCCCGGCCGAGCCGGGACCATGCCTGGGTCCTCGCCGCCGAACTCATACTGAAGACCAGGGTCAATGCCGAGCACCCCTGCACCCGCTACCGCTCCGTCGCACGCACGAGTACCCCGACGAGGTTCCCGAGGACGCGAGACATGACCGCGCCCCCACCGGGGTTTTCCGCCACGACGGGGGCGCGGTTACTCACCAGGCGGGATGCGCATCGGAGGCCAGTCCATCGGCGCCCTTCTGGGAGGCAGCCCGACTGCGGACGGCCCCATGACGAGCGGCCGTCCGCCGAGCACTCGGCGGGCTACCGCCACAGGGCTCGCATGGTGGTGGAGGTGTTACGGACAGCTGCCGATGGTTCCCGCGAATGCCTCGGCAGCCGTGACGCTGCTCAACACCAGCGCGGCAAGTGTCGCAACGGCCAGCGCTGCAACACGTCGCATCGAATCTCTCCTCATCTACGTTAGGGGCAGTTGGTGACGTTCCCTGCGAATGCCTCGCCCGCGGCGTTCAACGGAAGCACCACCGCGACGGCCATGGTGACGATGCGACGAACCATCAGGGCTCCCCCCCTTTTTTTCTCACGTGGGCCGGACGGCCGTACTGCACAAGGAAGCCTAGGCGGGCGCGTACCGGGCCTGTGTGCTGTGCGTGCAGTCTTTCCGAACGACGCGTGCATCGTCCGGCAGAGCGCTGCGGGCGAGGCGAACCGGCCGTCGTGTCTGCTTTGGCGCGTTCATGCACCCTCTGCGACGCTGCCCGCAACCGGGCGGCACAGGGGCCCGGCTGAGTGCATCAGAAGGGGCGGGGGCCGATGGCGTGGCAGGGGATGACGGCGGCAGACGTACCGGCCGCAGACAGATTCGGCTGGTTCGCCCAGGTGGTGTCGCAGGTGATGCTCCCGACGGCCTTCGAGACGGAGTACACCGCCGGGTTCTACGCGCAGGGCAGCCTGCTGCGCCTCGGTGACGCACAGGTGCCGAGGTTCTCCTACTCCCCGCTGCGGTCGCGACGCACTCCGGAGCCGCGCTGGACTCTCCCACCGTGGGAGAGTCCACCATGGGGGCGTGCAAGACGAACTTCTCACCATCGGGCGCTTCGCCCGGCTGTGCCGCCTCAGCGTGAAGCAGCTACGGCATTACGACGACATGGGTCTGCTGGCTCCCGTCCGTGTGGACGCCGGATCCGGATACCGCTACTACGCGGCGGAACAGGCACGTGATGCCCTGACCATCGCCCTGCTGCGCGACATTGATCTCTCCCTGGCCGTGATCACCCGAGTGCTGGCTGCGGGACCTGAGCTCCGGGCAGGGATTCTGCGCGGCGAGCGGGACCGGCTGGCCGAGCGGATCAGCAGGGATCGAGCCCGGCTGGAGATGCTTGAACGCCTGGCAGAGGGCGGCCTGCCCGGCTATGAGGTGGTGCTGGGCGAAGAGCCGGAGCGACGGCTGGCGGTGGTGCGCGCAGTCGCCTCCGCGGAGATCGCGACCGGCGTCGAGGAGTGCGTGGGGCGGCTGTTGCCCGCGCTCGGCAAGGCTGGAATCGGGTGGGAGCCACCGCTGTGGGGGCTGTACCCGCTGGACCTGCAAGAGCGGATGGAGATCGCCGTCGGAGCACAGACCGCGGCGGGGGAAGGCACGCCCGGCGTGGAATTCGAGGTCCTGCCTGGCGGGCTCGTTGCCGAGACGACGCACATCGGGCCGTACGCACAGCTGCCTTTGGCCTACAACGCGCTCTTCGCCGCCATCCACGAGCGCGGATTACGCCCGCGAGCACCCGTGCGCGAGGCGTATCTCGTCGGCCCGGGAGAGGCACCGCGAGAAGAACTGATGACCCGAGTGGTCATCCCGGTCCAGGAGAGCACGGCATGACCACGGTGATCGACATCGAAGCCCGCGGTGCGCAGCACTGCGAGACGACGGCCTTGGGGGTGTTGCTGAGGCACCAGGGCCTTGATCTGTCCGAGCCCATGCTGTTCGGTCTCGGCTCCGGTCTGTCCTTCGTCTACTGGGACGGCAAGAACATGGGCTTTCCCTTCCTCGGGGGACGGGTCAAGCCTTTCGATCTCACCAGAAACCTGGCAGCGAGGCTCGGGTTGGAGCTCCTGGTCCAGGAGACCACCTCCCCACGCAAGGCATGGGACACCGTGGCGGCCGCTGTTGACGCCGGCCATCCCGTCGGACTCCAGCTCGACAGCTGCTACCTGGACTACTTCGGTTCGAAGGTCCACTTCGGCGGCCACGTCGTCGCCATGTACGGCTACGACGACCGCAATGCCTACCTGGTGGACACCGACCAGCAAGGCGGAGCGGTCGCCACCAGTCTGACCAGCCTTGCCCGGGCGCGGGCCGCACGCGGCCCGATGACCGCCAAGCACCGCTCCTTCCGTCTCAACGTTCCAAGGAACCTGCCCGCCCCGCAGGGGCAGCTCGTCCCCGCGATCACCGCCTGCGCGAACGCCTTCCTCAACCCGCCCATCGCCAATCTCGGTCACCGTGGTGTCGAGAAGGCCGGCAGGCTGGTGCGCACATGGCTGCAGCGCACCGACAACGCGGAGCGGGACCTGCCACAGGCCGCCCTGCTGATGGAGAAGGCCGGCACCGGCGGCGCCCTGTTCCGAAATCTCTACCGCGACTTCCTCGCCGAATGCGCCGAGCTGCTCGACAGCAGCCACCTGCGCACCGGACACACGCTGTACAGCGAGGCGGCAGGTCTGTGGACGGAAGCAGCAGCACTGATCACGACGGCTGGTCAGTCGGGCGATGCGCGGTACCTCGTCCAGGCCGGCTCTGTCCTCGGCGAACTCTCCCGGCTGGAGCGCGAGGCCATGGAAGCGCTGCGCCGCCTTGAGGAATGAGAACCCGGCATGGACCCGCCCTGATACGAGGTCACTTCCGGTCAGCATGCCGAGTCGACGGTGTCGAAGGCCGGTGAGGACACGATGCGACGACGCCGTCACGTCGCGTCCAACGCCCTTGGCACAGCGAGACGTTGACTCGCCCGCCGCCTCTAGTGATGGGGGCGACGTGGGCGAACGATGGTGTCAAGCGCGCCCACGGCCGCACGGATATGGGCCGGTCCGCGACGCGACCGCTCTCCCGCGCACCACCAGGACAGTTGCCCGTCCGCATCCCGCACATGCATCCCCAGGCCATGCTCGGCACACAGAGGCCACGCCTGCCACAGACACTCGGTGACGGTATCCTGCGCGGCGTCGGCGACGATCGCGAGCGCGGAGACTGGGTCGTCCGCCGAGTCCGGGTACAGGTGATTACCGTGCCACTGGCCGTTGGCCAGAGCGACGTAGACGTTCTCTGGCTCGTCCACGTCGTGGGGCGGAATGGCCAGCAGTTGCAGGGGCTCCTGCTCAGGAAGGGGCACCGCCAGGTCTCGGTCGAGGAAGGCGAGGGCCCGGTCCCACATGGGGTGCTCGCCCGGCGAGACGCCACCGGCCGGCTCGAACGCGGTGGGGGCACACCGGGGCAGCGGCGGTTCGGACCGGTGATCACTGCCGCGCACCCGCCGTCTGCGTGGCGGGTGACCCACTGCTCGACAGGTTCATGCCGGTGCTGCGCGTGGCCTTCTTGGCTGCTGCCTGATGCGGCGCGCGCCTGCGCTGTTCAGCCGATCGTTCCGGTTGCCACGGGCCGGGCGGTGGAAGGAAGTCCCCGTTTCAGCAGAGCTTGTCGCAGATGACCTTGTACTGGAGAGCGGATTGGAGTGCAGTGGCATGGGACGTGCGCTGATCGTGGTGGACGTGCAGAACGATTTCTGCGAGGGCGGCAGAGTCGCCGTGGCCGGCGGGGCCGAGATCGCTGTGAAGGCCTGTGACCTGGTCGGACGTGCAACCGAGGCCGGGTATACGCATGTGGTGGCGACGCGGGACCATCACATCGACCCGGGTGACCATTTCTCCGACACCCCCGACTTCAGGACGTCGTGGCCGGTGCACTGTGTGGCCGGCACGCAAGGCTCCGGCTTCCATCCGAACTTCATCCCCGCGGTGGAAGCCGGGGCGGTCGACGCCGTCTTCTACAAGGGCGCCTACGCGGCCGCCTACAGCGGGTTCGAAGGCGCCGCCGAGGACGGGACAGGACTGGCGGCGTGGCTGCGGGCGCAGGGGGTCACCGCGGTCGATGTGGTCGGTATCGCCACCGACCACTGTGTGAAGGCCACCGCCCTGGACGCAGCCTCGGCCGGGTTCGCCACCCAGGTGCTGCTGGACCTGACCGCCGGCGTGAACCACGACACCATCAGGCAGGCCTGCGAAGAACTCCGGCAGGCAGGCGTGGAACTGTCGGGCGCCCCGGTGGTCGCCGGAAAGTAGGGCCGCTGTCCTCGACCGCGCCCCGGCCGGCGATCCCTTGGCGCCCTGGGCTACTTCGGCTCCATCGCCTGGCCCTCGGCCGACGCGACTTGACGCCGTCCCCCGGCGCGGAAGCGGACGAACACGTCCGGACGCCGTCGTCCTGCCGGACGAAGCCGAGCCCCTTGGCGTCGTTGAACAACTCGCAGTGCCAGCACACGCAGGCGAGGCCTTCCGGTAGCCCACCCGGGCCTGGCCGTAGTGGGTTCTGGCCCGCGTTGACCGTGGTTCCCTGGCCCTGCAGCGCGCACGGAAAGATGCTTCCGTTGGCGGCGTGGGCGTGCTCGGCGGGGACGATGGTCAGGGCAGGGCCGCGAGGGCGGACAGGGCGCAGAAGGGCAGTCGGCCCCGCGTCCAGTCCCGGTGCCGGGGGACGGGGACTACGGCCGGCCGGCCGCGGTCGCTCCTCCCCCGGCACCCCGGCCGCCTCGAGGGCGCCTGGCACATCAGCAAACGTCGGGGAGGGCCGTCAGTCGCGCCAGGGGCTGTCGTTGGGTCCGACGTGCCACAAGCGGTCCGAGCTGGGGTAGGCGGTGTCGAGGTGGAGGGTGTCCCAGCTGCCGTCGTTGTACCGGTTGAGGGCGATGGCCAGGTTCCGGTTCACTTTCGGCCGCCACATCCACCAGCCGGTGAACTGGCCGTTCACCTTCTCTCCCGCAGTGATCCACTTCTGCAGGTCCGACCCGTTGCAGGTGCGGACCACAATGGTGGTGCCGCGCTGCGGGCCCGCGGACACCGGCTCCAGGCACTTGCTGGCCGCCCTGTTGCGCACCACCTCGGTGTAGGTGCCCGGCTCGTCGGCCTCCCAGGTCTCGGCCCTCGCACGTCCGGCGTGTCTGCACCGCCGTGACGAGGCTGTTCTCGGCTCGTTACTCCGGGCACGGAAGAGCGGCTGCGACGGTGGTGGGCATGGTGGGGAGCGTTCTGGTCGGCCGGCCGCTGGCCAGGGCCGAGGTGGCGGCCGAGTACGACGCGGTGGTGATCGGCTCCGGGGCCGGCGGCCTGACCACGGCGGTGTGCCTGGCGCGGCAGGGTCGTCGCGTCGCGGTGTTCGAGCAGCACTACACGGCCGGCGGCTACACCCATGCTTACCGGCGGCAGGGCTGGGAGTGGGATGTCGGAATCCATTACGTCGGCCAGTTGGCGGCACGTGAGCCCGTGCGGGTCCTCTCGGACTACCTGACCGACGGCACACTCGCCTGGGCGCCGTTGGGTGACCCGTATGACGAGTTCCGTCTGGCCGGCGAGGTGTATCGCGCGCCGGTCGGCCTGGCGGCCTACCGGGCCGGGCTGATCGCGCGCTTCCCTGCCGAACGGGACGGGATCGAGGCGCTGTTCACGTTGATCGAGCGCTGCCGTGCGGTGCTGCCGGTGCTCGCGCTGGGGCGGCTGTCCGGCCCGGTGGTCCGGCGTCTGGCCCGGGTGCTTCGGTCGGCGGCCGTGCCAGCGCAGGCGTTGCGGCCGGCCAGGGAGGTGGTGAGCGGGCTGATCGGCGACGAGCGGCTGCGGCAGGCGGTGCTCACCCAGAGCGCGCTGCTGCTGGCCGACTCCACCGCACGCCTGCCGTTCTTCATGGTGGCGGTGCTGTTCGAGCACTTCCGTACCGGCGCCTGGTATCCGGTGGGAGGCAGCGCCGCCATCGCGCGGGCGATGCTCCAGCCGATCAGGGCGGCGGGCGGTGAGGTGTTCGTGCGGGCGCCGGTGGCCCGGATTGACGTGGACGGACCGCGGGCGTCGGGCGTCGTCCTGGCGAACGGCACGCGCGTGCGGGCCCCGGTGGTCGTCAGCGCGGCGGGCGCCCAGAACACGTTCGGCACTCTGCTGCCCGGTCATTCGGCCGACGGCGGGCGGTTGGCCGGAATGCGGCGCGGGTTCCCGTTCGTGCTGCTTTTCCTCGGCCTCGACGGCGACTCGGCGGAACTCGGGCTGCCGCGTCACAACCTGATGGTGACCGACGGTGACTGCGACGCCTTCTTCGACGGAGCAGAGCAACGCACCAGCGGGCTGTTCCTCTCCTTCTCCTGTGCCAAGGATCCGACCTGGTCCACCCGGTATCCCGGACGGTCGACCGGTGAGATCCTCGCTTACGTGCGGCCTGAACTGTTCGAACCGTTCCGCGCGTCACGGTGGCGGCACCGAGACCCCGCTTATCTGGCACTCAAAGCCGAGATCACGGCCGACCTGCTCGAAGGGCTGTACCAGCAGCTGCCGCGCACCAGGGGCCGGGTGACCTATCACGAACTCGGCACTCCGCTGACCGCTCAGCATTTCACCGGCTGGCCCGATGGCAGTCTGTACGGGCTGGCCAAGGATGTGACGGCCTTCGGCGACGGCCACCACCCAGGCAGCGCGGACTGGTTGCGCCCGCGCACCGAGATCGAGGGCCTTTACCTCGCCGGCCAGGACTGCCTGGCCGGCGGTTTCCTCGGCGCCCTTACCGGCGGTCTGCTCGCGGCCCACGAAGTCCTCGACCGGGCCGGCCGCTTCCGCCTGTGGACAGGGATGCTGCGACAGGGGATGAAACCGGCGGCAAAGCAGTGAACTGTTTGGCCGGCCCGTAACCACTCTGGCCGGCGGGCTCCACTCGGTTGGCCCACCGAGTGGAGGGTATGCCCGGCATCGTCGGTGCGATGCACAGGGCAGCTACCAGCGCGTTCGCGCCTACCTGCACGACAAGCGCACCTCACCGCGGCCGGTGACCGCCCGGGCGCCCTCCTCCGGACCGTCGCTGGATGGATCCTCCGCCGTCCGGGCACCCTCGCCGAGACCGAGCAACTTCAGCTCAAGGCCGTCCGGACCTATTGCTCCGAACTCGACGCCCTCACCGGGCACGTCCGCTCCTTCGCGGCCATGCTCACCGAGCGCCAGGGCGAGCGCCTGCCCGACTGGCTCGACGCCGTCCGGCAGAACGACCTGCCCAGCCTCCACACCCTTGCCGCTGGCATCGACCGAGACCGCGACGCGCTCATCGCCGGCCTGACTCTGCCCTGGAGCTCAGGCGTCGTCAAAGGGCATGTCAACCGGATCAAGATGCTCAAGCGCCAGATGTTCGGCCGGGCAGGCTGCGCCCTCCTGCGGAAGCGCGTCCTCATGTCCTGGTCATCGACGACGGGAGGAACTCGATGGCAGCTGCACCAGCGGATGTGCAAGCCTTCCCATCCCAAATGCCGACGGAGAAGACCTTGATGACCAGCGACGACGCCCTCGATCAGTTCAGACACATCGCGCGTGAGCGGGCATTCGGCAGGCATGTCGGGTCGGACCGGCTCATTCAGTCAGGTCTAGACGCGCTGATTGCTGGGGTCGAGATCCCGTCCCTGGCCATGCTGGCCGGACTCCTCCGGAGCGAAGAGCCCGAAGCGCCGGAGCTCTTCGACCAAGTACTGGAGGAGCTGGGACTGCTCTTCCACCGGCCCGCAGACCCCAGGGCCGCAAAAGTGGGCGATGGCCTATTGGATCGCCGGTCAGATCGCCGACGGATCCCTGGATCCCACCGTCGGCACTCACCTCATCTGGGCAGACATCGCCTATGACCTCGGCTACCCCGAAGAGCTGCAACCCCTTGTGCACTGCGCGCACAACCTAGACGGCTGGGAGGAGAGCTGGGGAGTCTCCATCGAGGAACTCAGCGGAGAAGCGGTTGAGGCAGCGAAGCATTTCCTTGGCACGAGGTCTGCAGCCGAGGCGGGAGCCTAACCCGGGGCTCGTCCCCGTCATCGGGATCGGTCAACCCCGGAGTGATCCGCTCACGCAACGTGGCCGCACCACAGAACCTGTGCCAGAGCCGGAAGTCGTGAACAAAGCAGCGGCGACCTCCTCATCGGCCGTGACGATCACCTTGACCAACCCGGCCCAGGCCGCGGCGGTGCGGGAGGCGGGGAGGGCGGCAGGGTCAGGGGCGGGGGTCAGCGGCGCAGGGTGAGGGGCAGCGCCTCCAAGCCGCGCAGCATCATCGTGTTGCGCCAGCGCAGGTCGCGCTCCTGGCAGGCCAGGGTCGTTCCGGGGAAGCGGGCGAGGAGCGCGCTGAGCGCGATCTCGGTCTCCAGCTTGCCGAGCAGGGCACCGAGGCAGCGGTGGATGCCACCGCCGAAGGCGAGATGGCCGGCGTCCCGGCGGTCGAGGATGAGGCGGTCGGGGTCCTGGAAGCGCGCCGGGTCGCGGTTGGCCGCGCCGAGGGACAGCAGCACGAACTCGTCCTGCGGGATCTCCACCCCGCCGACGTTCACCGGCTCGGTGGTGAAGCGGGTGGTGGCCATACAGATGGGGGAGTCGTAGCGCAGGAACTCCTCGACGGCCCTGGGCATCCGGGTGAGATCGGCGCGCAGCCAGGCGGCCTGGCCGGGATCGCGCAGCAGCGCGAGGCAGGAGGTGCTCAGCAGGTTCACGGTGGTCTCATGCCCGCCGATCAGCAGCAGGGCGACCATGCCCACGATCTCGTCGTCCGTCAGCTCCCCGCGCTCGCGGGCCGCCAGCAGCTCGGTGAGCAGATCGGCGGGACGGTCGTTGCGGCGGATGCGCCGGTCGGCGATGTCCAGGACGTACGAGCCCATCTCCTGGACGGCTCGCCGGAACGCCGCGTGGTCGCCCTCCTGGGTGACGATGGCGGTCGACCACTTCCGGTAGAGGTCGCGGTCCTCGGGCGGGAAGCCGAGCAGTTCGCAGACTACGAGGATCGGCAGCGGGAAGGCGAAGTCACGTACCAGGTCCACCGTGGCGGTGGTGGTGCGGGTCGTGTGGCGCGCGGCTGCCGCGTCCAGCCCGTCGAGGAGTTCGAGGGTGATGCGCTCGACCATCGGCCGCATCGCCTCGACCCGCTTGCGGCTGAACGCCGCCTGGACCACGCGGCGGAGGCGGGTGTGGTCGGGCGGATCGCTGCTGAGCATATGGGTGATCTCGGTGCCCAGGTTGACGCCCTCGACCCGGTTGTCGGCCAGGGCCTGGGCGCGCCGCATATCCTGCGCGAAGCGGCGGTCGAAGAGCGCGGCCCGGACATCGACGTAGCGCGGGATGATCCACAGCCGCAGGCCGCCGTCGCCGTGCAGCACGGAGACCGGGGCAGATTGCCGCATCCTGGCCAGGGTCGGGTACGGGTCGCTGAGGAACGTCGGCGGGTTCTGGCGCGGTTCCGTCGTCTCGGGCCTGTCCGGCTGGTGCTTGTCCGGCCGGGGACTGGTCGTCCGGGGTGCTGTCGTCGCTGCCGTAGCTGTGGTCATGATGTTTTCCTGTCCTCACCGGCACGGCCGGCGCCGCGGCGGGGTGCCGGGCGTGGCACCCCGCTACGGCGCTGCTTGGGCTCACTGCAGAGGCGACTTCTTCTCCGTGTTCTTCTCCGTGTTCTTCTTCATGCGGGTGGTGCAGGTCCGCGCCGGGCCGTTCGGCTGGACCGGGACCGCCTGGTCCAGGGCGGCATGGGTGTTCGGCGGAATGATGAGGCCGCGCTCCCGCTCGGTGGCGCTGATGGGGTCGACGCGCAGTCCGTGACGCTTCATGGGGTTGACCTTTCTTCGGTGTGGTGGACGGGGTGGTGCGAGCCGGTCCGCCCGCTGTTGCGGCGGTCGGCGGTTCTGGGGGAGGCGCGCAGCGTGTCGTCGGCGTAGCGCACCATGGCGGCCCAGGCGGCGGCGTATCCGGCTGGATCACGGCCCACGTCGTGTCCGCCGCCGAGCCACCGGACGCGATGCGGGACGTCGCGGCGCCGCAGCGCGGCGAGATAGCGCTCGATCTGTTCCGGAGGGCACTTCTCGTCGTCCGCCGAGGCGGCGAGGAAGAGCGGGCCGCGTACGCGGCCCACATAGGTCATCGGGCAGGCCGCGCGATAGCGGTGTGGCACCTGCTCGGGGGTGCCGCCGAAGAGGCGGTCGTCGACCTCCCGCAGCGCCGGCGTCGTCGCCCGGTACGCCGCCGTGTAGTCGGCCACCGGGGCGACGGCCAGTCCCACGTCCCACAGCCGGGGCTGGACGCCCATCGCCAGCAGCGTCAGATAGCCGCCCCAGGAGTAGCCGCACAGGCCGGTACGGCCCGGCTCCGAGATTCCCGCGTCGATGAGGTGGCCGCGCACCGCGGCGAGGTCTTCGAGCTGGGCGAGGCCGACCCGGTGGCCGAAGTCGTCCCGCCAGCGGGGGCCATAGCCCGTCGAGCCGCGGTAGTTGGTGCGCACCACGGCGAATCCGACCCGGACCAGGTCCTCGGTCCGGGCGTCATAGGCGTCTCGGTCGTGGGTGTGGGGCCCGCCGTGGACGAGGAAGACCGTCGGCCAGGGGCGGTGGCCCGCCCCGCGGCCGGGCGGGGTGGCCACAAAGCTGTGGATCTGCCCGTACGGCCGACGTGTCCACAGCTCGCGGCGCCTGGATCCGGTCGTTCCGCCGGGGCCCGTGCCGCGTGACGCCGTCGTGGAGCGGCCGGAGTGACCGGAGCGGGCGGGACGTTCCGGGGGTTCCGGGTGCTCCGCACTTTCCGGGCTTTCCGGGCTTTCCGGGGGGCAGATCAGTGGCCGGGGCGGTTCGCCGTCGCGGCTCCACAGGCAGTGGACCGTGCGGTCGGGTGCGCAGGAGAAGTCGATGATCGTGCCCTCGGGCGTGGGAAGCACCGTCGTCGTACCGCGGTCGAGGTCGGCGCGGAGCAGGCGGCTGCGTCCCGCCCGGTCCTGCTGGACCAGCGCCGTGCGGCCGGGCCCGTACCAGCAGGCGGTGATCTCCGTATCGAAGTCGAGGGCGGAGCCGGGACCGTGCGTGCGGATCCCCTCGCCCTGCCGCCAGAAGGCCAGGGTGTAGCGGCCCGCGCGTTCGAGGACGAGCAGCAGTTCCGGCCGTGCGGTGGTGAGGTCCGGGCGGAAGCCCAGCGCCCACACCGCGCCGCCGTCGCCGTCCCCCGCTGCGCCGGGGATGGCGTCCACGAGGGCGCCGGAGGCCGGTGACCGCAGCCGGACCGCGGCCGGCCCGGCCGGGCACCCCGCGGTGGCCAGCAGTCGGCCGCCGGGGGCCAGGCCCACCACTGGCGCATAGCCGGGCTCCTCGGCCACCAGGCGGGCGCGCTCGCCCGGTCGGCCGAGGTAGTACCGCGAGCGGTCCGCGACCCCGACGCCGACGGCGGCGAGGCCACTGCGAGGGTCGAAGGCCAGGCCGTGCATCCGCCCGGCGGGTACGCCGTCGAGCGCCGGGCGCGGGTGGCCGCCCTCGAACGGCCCGCGCAGCCAGCGGCCTTGACCGCCGGGAGCGGCGTCGAACCACCACAGGCCGTGGCCGTCCGGCTCGATGGCGGCGGTCTCCACACCCAGCGGTGCGGTGGTCACCTGGCGGCGCTGACCCGTCGTCAGATCCCAGGCCACGATCTGCGGGAGACCGTCCACATACCGGGTCTCGACCGCTCGCCGTCCGTCGCGGGCGGCGAAGGACGGGACGTGCACTGCCGTTCCGATACCGCCGCTCATCGCCGTCCTCCCTTCGTTGGTGTCCGCTTCCGCCGCCGGTGGCCTTGGCTGCGGTGGGCTCCGACGGTCTTCACACTGCCGAACGGGCTGGCTGCGTGGCAGGGAAGAAAGCGCAGCGGCACCGACAGTGAGCCACCGCCGTTCCTTCCCTGGCACCGGACGGTGGGCGGGCGACAGGGTGCGGGGGCGACCACATGGTCCCGACCCACCAAGGAGAAAGGGGCGACCCGATGACGATCGCGGCGACCCGGCCCGGCACAGCCCCCGTCCCACCCGGCGGAGCGCCGAACGGCACAGCGGGTGGCAGGCCGAGCCGTGCGCTGACGGCGGTCTATGTCGCGGGCGCGGTAACGGCGTTGGGCACCCAGATGACCATGCTCGCGCTGCCCTGGCTGGTGCTGGAGACCACCGGCTCGGCCACCCGGGCGGGCCTGGTCTTCGCGGCCCAGGCGCTGCCCATGGCGCTGCTCGGCTTCGCGGGCGGAGAGGTCATCCAACGCCTGGGCGCCCGCCGGACCATGGTCGTCTCCGATCTCGCCCGCGCTCCGGTGGTGGCGCTGATCCCGCTGCTGCAGACCCTGGGCGCGCTCAATCTGGCCGCCCTCGTGGCGATCGTCGCGGCGCTCGGGGCGCTGGCCGTTCCGTACCACGCGGCACAGCGGGTGCTGGCGATGGAACTGCTGAGCCCGCACGCCCGCTCTCTGGCCCGCGCCAACAGCGCGCTGGCAGGTGTGCAGAACGGCTCGGCGTTCGCCGGACCGGCGCTCGCGGGGGCGCTGATCCCGCTGATGGGGACCACATCGGTGGTGTGGCTGGACGCGGCCACGTTCGCCTTCTCCGGGTTGCTGCTGCTGCGCCGCGTCCCGGCAGGGGGTGGCGGGGCCGGAGGGTCCGCGGCCGGGCCCCGCGGCCTGTGGGCGGGGGTGCGGCATCTGTGCGGCGACTGGTTCCTGAGCCGGGCGATGCTGTCCACCCTGGTATTCGGGCTGGTGCTGCGAACCTTGATGATCACCATGCCGGTGCTGGCGTTCGCCCGGTTCGAGGGGAACGCCAGGGTCGGCGGCCTGCTGATCGCCGCCGATGGCGCCGGTGGCCTGGTGGGCTCGGTGGCCGCGTATGTGCTGGCAGCACGGGTCGCCCCCGTACGACTCGCCTGTACGGCCCTGGCCTGCGTCGCTCTGCCCCTGTGGACGCTCCTGGTGCCCGTGCCGGCCAGCGTGCTCGTCGCCGCCGTCGGCCTGTCATCGGCCGCCGCGCCCCTGGCGAACGCGCCGCTGATGGGCCTGCTCTCCGCCCGGCTGCCGGACGGCTTCGGGCCCAAGGTGTTGCAGGCCGTGGTCACGATCAGCACCCTGACCGGGCCGCTGGGCTTCCTGGCCGCGGGCGCCGTGCTGGACCGGGCCGGTGTCGCGGCGACCCTGTGGGGCGTCGCCGCGCTCGCGACCTTCGGCAGCGGCAATCTGATCCTGGCCCTGCGCCGCCTCCAGGCCATCGGGGGCACGGACTGACCTGGTCTTCCGAGAGGACCCCGGTGGACGAGGGTCACGCGGCGGCGGAGTTCACCGGAAGCCCTCCTCGCGGCACTCCGCGTCCGAGCCCGCCGCGGTGGCCTCGCGCGGCTCGATGCGGCGGATCTGGAGGCAGATACCCGGCCTCATACGTCGGCACGGTCAGCGGACCGAGCGGTTGCTCACCCTGGCCGCGGTCGGCCTGCCTCTCGCGGGCCGAGCGGGGCCCGCATCGGCCGCGTTCTCGGGGTGTCCGTCAGCCGAAGCACGGTGCTTCGGCTGGTGGATGATCTTCCCGAACCCGAGTTCCCCGCGCCGAGGGTGGTCGGCGTCGACGAGTACGCCACCCGCAAGGGCCGCCACTACGGCACCGTCCTCGTCGGCGTCGAGACCCGTCGACCCGTCGATCTGCTGCCGGACCGGAAGGCGTCTAGCCTGGTGGCCTGGCTCGCCGAACGGCCGGGCATCGAGGTCGTCTGCCGCGCCCGTGCGCCGTTCTTCGCCGAGGGCGCCTCCGCCGGCGCCCCGCAGGCCGTCCAGGTCGCGGACCGGTGGCACCTCTGGCGCAACCTGAGCGAGGCCGCCGCACGGGCCGTCGCCCGGCACCGCCGCTGCCTGCGAGCCCTTGCCCCGGCGGCCTCGGAATCAGAGCCTGAGCCCGCCCCGGAAGAAGAACCGTCCGGCTCGCCCTGGCCGACAGGGCATCGGTTCGCCGACCGCACCCGGGCCCGGCACGCCGCCGTCCACGCACTCCTGGAGGCAGGACACAACCTGCCTTCGGTCCAGAGGCGGCTTCGGCATGGCCTGGCACACCGTCAAACGGTTCGCCGACGCCGCGAAGCCGGAGGACCTGTTTACCGGCCAGTGGCAGAACCGGGCCTCGGTCCTCGACGACTACAAGCCCTACCTGGACGAACGCTGGAACGAGGGCTCCACCAACGCGTGGAAGCTGTGGGAGGAGATCGTGCCGCTCGCCTATAAAGGTAGCTGTCAGCGCGTCCGCGCCTACCTGCGCAAGAAGCGCACCTCACCGCGGCCGGTGACCGCCCGGCCGCCGTCGCCCCGAGCGGTCTCCGGATGGATCTTCAGCCGCCCGGAAACACTCACCGAGCCCGAACAACTCCAGCTCAAGACCGTCCGTACTCAGTGCCCCGAGCTCGACGCCCTGACCCGGCACGTCCGGTCCCGCGACCATGCTCACCGACCGTCGGGGCCAGCTGCTCCCGGTCTGGCTCGACGCCGTCCGACAGGACGACCTGCGCAGCTTCCGCACCCCCGCCGCCGGCATCGACCGCGACATCGACGCCGTCACCGCCGGACTGACCCTGCCCTGGAGCTATGGCGCGGTCGAAGGCCATGTCAACCGGATCAAGATGCTCAAGGGCCAGACGTACGGCCTCCAGCTGCTCGCAGTGGTCAACGGCTGGCCGGCCCCGAAGAGTCTGGCTCCGGTGCTCCACTGGTCCGTCCGAGCTCTGCGCGTCCGGACACAGCAATGACGGTACGGTCGCAAGGCGACATGGGCCGGACGCGGTCGGCGTCGGGGAAGACGCCGCCGCGCATGATGGGTTGATGAATGCCCCCGTCGTACTTCAGGTGGCACCGTCTTGAATGCAGTGAGCTTGAGGCCGGCTGCTTCGGCGGTCGGCCTCAAGCCCCCTGTCTTAGGTCACTTGTGGCAGTCGATGTCGTTCCACCACCAGTAGTCCAGCGCGGCCCAGGTGTTGGGACCGATGATGCCGTCGGCGGCGAGCCCGGCGCACTGCTGGAAGGCGATGGTGGCGCTCTTCGTGCCCGGGCCGAAGCTGCCGTCGACGGTGACCAGGCGGTCCAGGACGCTGTTGAGCTGGCACTGGGCCTGCTTGACGGCGGTACCCGTAGAGCCGTAGGAGAGCGTCGGCTCGGCGTCGGTGTAGGCGCAGGTGAAGTGGTTGGGCTGGGCCGGTGCGGCGTTGGCGGACGGGGCGCCGGCGATCAGGCCGCCGGCGCCGAGAAGGGCTGTGCTGGTGAGCAATGCGGCGCGTGTGAGCAGGGACGGCATGCAAGCCTCCGATGCGGATCAGCCGGGCGCGAGCGCTGTTGGCGTTGGCGCCCGGGCAGAGAGATGGAGGGTCGCCGCCCGAGACGTTGCCCGGCGCGTCGACCAGGCACCAGGTTTCCGGGCCGGCTCGTTGTTGCGCAGGCCCCTGTCGTCACGTGAAACAAACGCCCGGGTCGATAAACCGGGGCCGGTGTTCGGCTGGAACACGCTGGTCATGGGTGTGGTCGACGCGCGGTGATGCCAAGGTTGACCTCATCGTCGCGCTGCCTGTGGGGGGATGGGGATGGGACGTCGGGAAAGGGCACTGGACCCGGCGGCGG
The DNA here is from genome assembly GCF_013423905.1 of Streptomyces sp. NEAU-sy36. Taxonomy (NCBI): domain Bacteria; kingdom Bacillati; phylum Actinomycetota; class Actinomycetes; order Kitasatosporales; family Streptomycetaceae; genus Streptomyces; species Streptomyces sp. NEAU-sy36. The sequence goes on along the minus strand of NZ_CP058977.1, from coordinate 3,951,860 downwards.
GCCCAGTGCAGTTGTTCGCTTTCGAGTTGCGCAAGCTGCGTCAGGAGGCGGGCGGGCTGACTTACCGGGATATGGCGCAGCGCGCGGGCTACTCGGTGGCGACGCTGTCACGGGCGGCGACGGGGGAACAGTTGCCGAGCCTGGAGGTGGTTGTCGCTTACGTTCGAGCGTGTGGCGCGGATGCGGCCACGTGGGAGCGGCGTTGGCGCGCGGTGGCGCAGGAGCTGAATTCCCGGCCGAAGGACGGAGATCAGCCGGGTCCTTACCGTGGGCTCGCCCGGTTCGAGCCCAGGGATGCCGGATTGTTCTTCGGTCGTGATCGGCTCACCGACCGGCTGGTCGATCTCACGTCCTCCCGCCGGTTCGTCGGGGTGTTCGGCGCGTCCGGCAGTGGCAAGTCATCGCTGCTGCGGGCCGGTCTCATCCCCCGTCTGCGCTCGGCTGACCTTGTCGGTCCGCGGCCGGCCGCCGTACGTGTTCTCACTCCCGGCGAACATCCGATGCGAACCCACGCCCAGCGTCTGGTTCCGGCCGATGGGAGCGGCGATACGTGGTTGATCGTGGACCAGTTCGAGGAGCTCTACACCCTGTGTTCCGTCTCGGCCGAACGTGAGCAGTTCATCGACCATCTTCTGACCGCGTGCGATCCGGCGAGCCGGATGCGTGTCGTTGTCGCCGTGCGGGCCGATTTCCTCGGCCGTTGCGCCGAACACGCCGCACTGGCGGACGCGTTGCAGGAGGGGACTGTGCTGGCAGGCCCGTTGAGCCGGGAGGAGTTACGGGAAGCCGTTGTCAGACCGGCCCAGAGCGCGGGGCTGATCGTGGAACGCGCCCTGACCGCCCGCATCCTGGACGACGTCGAAGACGAATCGGGTGCGCTTCCGTTGATGTCTCATGCCCTGCTGGAGACGTGGCATCGCCGCAAGGGACGCGTCCTGACGCTGGATGCCTACGACGCCATCGGCGGTCTGCAGGCCGCCGTGGCCCGTACCGCCGAAGACGTCTACACGCGCTTCAGCCCGGCCCAGGCTGCCCTTGCGCGACGCGTCCTGTTGCGCCTCACCACCCCGGGGCAGGGAAGTCCTGACACGCGTCGGCCTACTCGGCGAGCGGACTTCGACATCGGCGATTCGACCGACACGGCCGTGGTCCTGGAACGCCTCATCCAGGCCCGGCTGATTGTCGTGGACGACGATGTCGTCGATCTTGCGCACGAGACACTGCTCACGGCCTGGCCGCGACTGCGCGGATGGATCGAGGAGGACCGCGAGTGTCTGCTTCTGCACCGGCGGCTGACGGAAGCGGCTCAGGCCTGGGAGGAACTGGGCCGCGACCCCGGCGCCCTGTATCGCGGCACCCGCCTGACCGCCGCCCATGAGCAGCTGCGGGCACAGGATCTGACGGCCATGGAGTGCGCCTTCCTCACCGCCAGCCTCACCGCACGCGACCAGGAGCGCCGGGCGTCGGCGCGCACCACCCGGCGCCTGCGGATCCTCACCGTGACCCTGTCCGTCCTTCTGGCCCTCGCCACCACCGCAGGCCTGCTCGCCTGGCAGCAGAGCCGAACCAGCGATCAGCAGCGGGACGTCGCCCAGTCCCGGGAACTGGCAGCCCGGTCGGAGGCAGTGCTGCCCCGATTACCGGAAGCAGCCATGATGCTGGCCCTCAAGGGCTTTCACACGGCGCCCACGGTCGAGGCCCGCGGCAGTCTGCTCAGCGCCTACGCCAGATACACGGCCAACCAGCTGACCGGCCACACCGCGCCCATCCAGGCGCTGGCGTTCAGCCCGGACGGCCGCATACTCGCCACCGCAAGCGCCGACCACAGCGTGAAACTCTGGGACACCAGCAGCCACCAGCTGATGTCAACGCTGGCCGGGCACACCGACGCCGTCACCGCGGTGGCGTTCAGCCCGGACGGCCGGATGCTCGCCAGCGCAAGCGCCGACCACAGCGTCAAACTCTGGGACACGAGCACACAGCGAGAGACCGCCACGTTGACCGGGCACACCAACACCGTGAATGCCGTGGCGTTTGGTCCAGGCGGGCACATCCTGGCCACCGGGAGTTCCGACGGGACCGTCAGGCTGTGGGACACGGCTACGCGGCGGACGGCATCCGTTCTCAACCCGCACACCGGAGCCGTCCTCGCCATGGCCTTCTCACCGGACGGCGCCACCCTGGCCACCGCAGGCACAGATCACACAGTGCACCTGTGGTCCATGGCGTCCCGGCGTGTCACCGCCACCCTCACCGGATGCAAGGACGCTGTCCGCGCGGTGTCCTTCTCACCGAGCGGACGCACCGTGGCGGCCGGCAGTGACGACGGAACGGCCAGACTGTGGAGCGTCACGACGGCACGACCGCTCGCCGTCTTGGAGCACAGTGGAGACTCGCTGACTGCTGTCGCCTTCTCGCCGGACGGCCGGAGCGTGGCCACCGCCGGCCTGGTCGGCGTCAACCTCTGGGACACCCGCAAACGCCGAACGATCGGCGCCTTGCCGGAGAGCTCCGCCGTGGTGGCGTTCAGCCCGGACGGCCGAACTCTCGCGACGGGCCACAGTGATCCCGATGCTCCGACAGCACGGTTGTGGAACGCCGCGACCCGCAAGCAGACCGCCACCCTCGGCGACTCCTCGGCGGCCTACCGGGTCGCCTTCAGCCCGGACGGCCACACCCTCGCCACCGCCTTCTCCGACGGGACGGTGCAGCTCTGGGATCTTTCCAGACACCATCAGACCGCTGCCTGGAAAGCAAGCCTCGCTGTGTGGGGGATGGCCTTCAGCCCCGACGGCCGCACGCTCGCCACCGGAGGCTACGACCACACCCTTCGTCTGTGGGATACGGCGACACACCGGCAGACCGCCACCCTCACCGGACACACGCACATGATCCTCGCGGTGGCGTTCAGCCCCGACGGCCGCACGCTCGCCACCGGGTCCTACGATGGCACGGTGCGCTTGTGGGACGTCGCCGCGCGCAGGGCGATCGCCGTACTTCGCGGGCACACCAACGGGGTGTTCACCCTGACCTTCAGCCCCGACAGCAGGACTCTTGTCACAGCCGGCGACGACCGCACCGTGCGGCTGTGGAGCGTGGCCGGCCACCGCGGCATCGCCGTGCTCCGGGGGCACTCCGACACCGTCAGCGCGGTGGCATTCAGCCCGAACGGCAGAGTACTTGCGTCGACCGGCAGAGATCGGACCGTACGGCTGTGGAGCGCGGCCAGTCATCGCAGCATCGCTGTGCTCCGCGGGCACACCGACATCGTCTCGGGAGTCTCCTTCACGCCGGACGGGCGTACGTTGATCACTGGCAGCTACGACCGCACGATAAGGCTGTGGCAGGTGGATACGGCCCGGACACTCGCTGTCCTTGACGGCGACACCGGCAGCATCAATTCCACAGCCTTGAGCCCGGACGGGCGCTCCCTCGCGACCACCGGCACCATCGGCGATCGACGAGTATGGAGCCTGGACCCGGAGCGGACAGCCGAACGCATCTGCCAGGCCAGCCGAACCCACCACTGGTCCGATCTGCTGGCCTACGCGTCCGGACCACGCGTCAGTTGCTGAGTGCCGTGACCGTGCGCGGGCCGGAGCCACCGTGTGAAGCCACCCTTTGTCCGCGGCCTGACGGCCACCGACAAACGGCGCCCGATTCGTTCATGGTCCTACGCTTTAGTCCTAGTTTGTCCATGAGTGGTTTCACGATCGACACCCTCTCCCCCGGGGGCTGACAGCAAGAGCGCATCCCCGCCCGGATCGGTTGGCCTGACCGCAGAGACGGCGCGGTGACTCGCCCTGTTCACCGACCGGGCTCTCGCGGAGCGCCGGCACGTCCACCACCAGGAGCACGCCGCGCTCGGGCTGCTGTCGACCAAGGAGGGTCTGCGCCGTCATGTCCTGTCCGGCGTTTCCGGCGAACGAGCAAGAGGCGATCTCATGCGACGAACCGAGTACGACGGAGACCAGGCCGCCCAGCGCCTGAAGGTGCCCGCAGCGGCTCGTCACACCGGCCTGATCCTCGACTCGGACGGCGCCGCCCCCTGGGTGACCACGCCGGTCAGACGGCTCCCGCACCAGGACCTCGACGCGACCCAACGGACGGTCAATCGAGCCTTGTCAGCAGCGCGGGCGCCAGTCGAACAAAGCGTCACGAGGCTGAAGTCCTTGCGGTTTCCGCCGGGCTCGTTGCAGCCCCAGCCGCCTGTCGTCAATCTCCGCCGCAGTCCTCACCCTGAAGCGCCAACACTGAAAACGCTCACTGACCAGGGGTGGGATTACTCGCCCGCGACGTCGCCGCAGGTGCGGTGAACAGTACATGGACGGCGGCGCGGACCTGGTCGGCGACCACGTCGGAGGTGGAGGCGTCGAGCTTGCCGTCGAGGTGCAGGAACGCCAGGCCGTGGACGAGGGCCCACACCGTGGTCGACAGCGCCTCCGCGTCGGCGCCGGGGAAGGCGCTGCGGACGATACCTCGGACGTATTCCGAGATGGCGGTGGTGGCGGCGACCCGTTCCTCGCTGGTCGGGTCGCAGGGCTCCGCGAACATCACCCGGAAGAGCGCCGGGCGCTCCAGGGCGAAGCGGACGTAGGCGACGGCGACCGCCGCGAGCTCGTCGGAAGTCGTGGGCGAGGGATGCGCCGCGGCCAGATGTTCGGCGAGTTCGCGGTAGCCCTGCGCGGCGACCGCAGAGACGAGCGCGTCGCGGTCCGCGTAGTGGCGGTAGGGAGCCGTCGCCGACACGCCGGCCCGCCGTGCCACCGCCCGCAGGGACAGCCCTGCGCTGCCGTCCTCCTCCAGCAGTTCCCGCGCGGCACGCAGGCACGCGGCGCGCAGATCGCCGTGGTGATAGGTGCCGCTCACTCGCGACATAGGTCACACTCCCCGATGTTTACCTTGCTTACATTGCTGCCCTAATGTGAACACTGCATACATCGTAAGCGATTGAGATCGAGAGGGGAACTCAGATGACCAGCGAGCTGTACTCGCCCCTACCCCTGCGCTCCGGCCAGGTACTGAAAAACCGGATCGCCAAGGCCGCCATGGAAGAGAACATGGCCGGCGACGGCCAGCTCCCAGGCAAAGAGCTGATCGGGCTGTACCGACGCTGGGCGAAAGGCGGCACCGGACTGCTCATCACCGGCAACGTCATGATCCACGCCGAGGCGCTGACCGACCCCGCCGGCGTGGTACTCGACGAGGCCGCGCCGCTGGAGCCGTTCATCGAGTGGGCCAAGGCCGGCAAGTCCGGCGGCGGGGCGATCTGGATGCAGATCAACCACCCCGGCCGCCAGATCGGGTCGGACATGCCCGGCGTCGTGTGGGGCCCGTCCGCAGTCGCCGTCGACCTGGGCAAGCACAGCAGCCGCTTCGGCAAGCCCGTCGCCATGACCCCCGAGCAGATCCATGCCACCGTGACCCGGTACGCCGTCACCGCCCAGCGCGCCGAACAGGCCGGCTTCGACGGCGTCGAGATCCACGCCGCACACGGCTACCTGCTGTCGCAGTTCCTGTCCCCCCTGGTCAACAAGCGCACCGACCAGTGGGGTGGGTCGCTGGAGAACCGGGCCCGGATGCTGCTGGGCGTCGTCCGCGCGGTGCGCGCCGCCGTCTCCCCGTCCTTCGCCGTCGCGGTGAAGCTCAACTCCGCCGACTTCCAGCGCGGCGGCTTCGACGCCGACGACGCACGCCAGGTCATCGAGATGCTCGCACCGCTCGGCGTCGACCTGGTCGAACTGTCCGGCGGCAGCTACGAAAGCCCCGCGATGTCGGGCCGCCCCGCCGACGCGCGCACCCAGGCCCGCGAGGCGTACTTCCTCGACCTGGCGAAAGACCTGGTCAAGTCCAGCCCGCTGCCACTGATGCTCACCGGCGGCATCACCCGCCGCGAGACCGCCGACAGGGTCCTCGACAGCGGTGTGGCGATCATCGGTATGGGTACCGCCCTCGCCGTCACCCCGGACCTGCCGGACCGGTGGCGCCGCGGCCGCGAGGCCGACGACCAGCTGCGGCCGGTGACTTGGGCCCACAAGGCCCTCGCCTCGGCCGCCGGCATGGCACAGGTTCGCCACCAAATGCGCCGCCTCGCCCGCGGAAGGCACCCCAGGCCCCGCACGCACCCGGCGATCGCCCTCATCTCCGAACGACGCAGGCAGCGGCGGGCCCTGCGCCGCTACCGCGCCTGGCTGTCCGCTTCACAGGGCTCCGCGTAAGCGTGCCGTCGGAGGGGCACGTCGAAGCATGACGTGCCGCGCGGCACAGGGCCGGACCTGACCGTCGGCCGCTGACGGGCACGACCTGCCGAATCCCCCACGGCAGGCATGTTGCCTCCGATTCGGACGGGACCGTGCGCGGCGTGAACTGATCGCTGATTTGCGCGGTTGTGCGCCTTATATAGCCATTTGGGCGGCTTTCGCCAGCCTGTGGGCGGGCACCTCCAATGGGTGACGGAGAGCCCGTTCGGACCGGTGGCGCACTCCTGGGCAGGCTTCGCCGGGACTTTGTCACCGGCCCGTCCCCCGAGGAGGCAGCCAAGCCCACTGTCGAACGTGACGCCCTCACCGACGAGCGGGAGGAGCAGGTCAGTGAGATGCCCCGGACGCGTAGTCCCTTCCCCGCTCCCTGGCTGACCATCGTCGGCTGCTGACGGCAACGGCGAGTTGCCCGGCTCCTTGAGAGTGAGGGCGCCTCGCCAGCCCGGCTTGGACAGCTCATCAGAAAAGGCCCGCGCCCTGCCGCGCGGTATCGAGACACGAAAGGACTGCCATGCTGCGTCTCCTGCCACGGCGCGCCTGGCTGGCCGCGACCACCGCGGCCGCCTCCGTGCTGGCCCTCTCCCAGGGCACCGCGCGAGCCGATGACCCCGGGTCGATTCCCGCTGACCCTCCCCAGCACTTCATCAACTTCGACTTCGCCGTCCCGGGGAACTTCAGCACCTACACGTACACCGTCAAGGTCGGCACCCGCCTGGCCACCGACTACATCTTCTACGCGCACTACATGTACGCGAAGAAGGACGGCGAAGGCTTCTACTCGGGCATCCAGCCGCACCCCAACGGCAAGGCAGGCGTCAGATTCTCCTTCTTCGGCGTCGGCGCCACCCCGCTTCGCTCCAACTGCCACAAGGGCGCCGACGACGAAGACGGTGTCACCTGCGGCATCGACGACCTGAAATACGTGACGGGCCGGAAGTACACCATCACCGCCACGAAGACGAACACCACGTCCGGGCGGGTCTACACCGGTACGATCAAAGACCTCACGACAGGGAAGGTACGGACAATCGGAGCCTGGCGCCTGCCGAAGACCTTCTCCGGCTTCAAGGACTCGGCCAACGCATTTATCGAAAAGTTCGACGCCATCCGCACCTGCGCGGACATCCCCGCGGTGACCGTCTCCTACACCGGCGTGAAAGCCGACACACAACGACTGAAGTTCAGGGCGTACCGGCACAAGGCCACGAAAGAGCCGGGCGAAGACATCTACACCTGCGCCAACGTGTCGAACTACACGGTCACAACCCCAGCCACCGGGAGCTACACCGTCCGCTCACACCCGGCGCGCCACTGATCTGGCGGGCGGCCGCTCCTGCGGCAGCGGGCCGGGGCCCGGGTCGTCGTAGTCGCAGCCGTACACCCGGCCGCACAGCAGCTGTTCGTCATCGGCGTTCATCCGACCAACCTCTCAGCCACCGCCGACAGCGGAAGGCCTGCGGCAACCGGCAGTCCGGCCTCTCCCGCAGGGCGCTGTCGACCTGACACGTGGGCGGCTGCTCCTGGGTGAAGCGGCGCAGCGCCCCCGGTACACGCCGTCGGGCAGCCGGCCGTCGGTCATCGTGGCCGCCCGCTCCTACAGATCGTCCAAGAGTTGCCCGGCGCGGGCCGCACGGGACAGCGCGGCGTCGGCGAGCGGCCCTTCGGCGAAGCCGTTGCGTGCGGACAGGCCGGGCTCGATGAAGGTCATGGTGACGGTCCCTTCCCGCCCGGTCTCGCTGATCTCCCGGTTGGAGACGCGGTTCGCGGGACCGAGCGGGCGGGAACGAAGAGCACCAAGTTCGTTAGCGTCGTGTCCTGCGCCTACCGGCGGCCGCCGAACAGGCCGCGGCCCTTCTTCGCCTCCGCTTCGGCCGTCTCCCGCACAGCAGCTTCCCTCCGCCTCACGCCGCGCGACGCGCTCGGTCTCCGCCCGGTCGATGTCCTCCTGTTGGCACGGCCCACACAGGTTGTCCCCAGCGCTCCGCCATGAGGTCTGCACGACCGACTGCCAGCGTTCGTGATGAACTTCGCCCCCTAGCGGGCACACACCGGCCGCTGCGCCTCACACTCCGCGGCCTCGCGTTCCGCCCGCCGCCGAGGAGCCTCTTGGAGCTGAACCCGGTACGGCCGCTCACCGTCCAAGTCGTCCAGGGACTCGCGCCCGAGCCTGCGCCACACCGCTCCCGCGGCCCCGGCCGGGTCGCGGTGGTCCGCTCCAGCTCGGTGACGGCCACGGGCACCGCCTGGTGCTAGGTTCTGTCTCTTTGGTCAGCGTCGGATCCAGATGAGGATGCCCGCGAGGTGGAGGGCTGCCTGGTAGGCGATCGCGAGCTTGTCGGTTCGTGTAGCCAGGCCACGCCACTGCTTGAGGCGGTTGATGCACCGCTCGACAGAGTTCCGCTGCTTGTACGCCTCGCTGTCGAAGCTGGGCGGGCGGCCGCCGAGCCGGCCTCGCCGCAGGCGGTGGCCGACTTGGTCGGACGGCTGCGGGATGACCGCGCGGATGCCCCGGCGCCGCAGGTGGCTGCGGATGGCACGTGAGGAGTACGCGCGGTCGGCCAGAACGGCCAGGGGCCGGGTCCGGGGCCTGCCCGGACCAGTGCGGGGCACGCGGATGCGGGACATCACCGTCTCGAATGCAGGTGCATCGCCTGCCTGGCCTGCGGTGACGGTGAAGGCGAGGGGTCGTGCGCGGCCGTCTGCGGCCAGGTGGACCTTGGTGCTCAGTCCGCCGCGGGAGCGTCCGAGCGCGTGATGGGCGGGCTCGCCGGAGTGGGACGCCCCTTTTTGCGTGCTCCGGCAGCGTGTTGGTGGGCCCGGACGACCGTGGAGTCCACAGACACCGTCCAGTCGAGGTCGTCGTCGGCGTCCGCCGCCGCCAGGACCGCTGCGAGGATCCTCTCCCAGGTGCCATCGACGGCCCACCTGATCAGCCGCTTGTGAGCGGTCTGGAACGAGCCGAGTTCGTCGGGCAGGTCTCGCCAGGGCGAGTTGGTGCGGTACTTCCACGCGATGGCCTCAAGAGTGCGGCGGTGGTCGGCCCATCGCCGCCCGCGGACCGGATCGGCAGGCATCAGCGGCTCGATCCGGTCCCACATCGCATCGGTGATCACTAATCGGACGGACATATCCGATCAACCGATCAACCCATCAAAGAGACACGCTCTAGTCGACCGACGTGAACCCAGCCCGCGGGTACGGGGTGCCGGCGAAGTAGCGGCGAGCGCCCTGCTCCAGGCACCGCATCCGGTTCTCGCGCTGCGCAGAGGTCTTGCCCGTGCACACGTACGCGACCGGCACGTAGCCCTCCCGCCCGGTCGCCGGGAAGAGGCGCGACCACAGCCTCAGGCGCAGAAAGCCGAACGTCCTTGCATGGCGCATCGATGTGGCTTTGCCTGTCCATGCCGCTCCCCCACCCCGCTGCACGGATTTACTGCCTCTCTGATCACCGCCCCCAGCGAGGGGTGGCTCGGCGTCATAAGGCTGGCGGGCCTCCTCGGGGCAGGAGCCGGGATGGCCGTGCGGGGGCGGGTGGTGCCGGTCAGCGGTGTCGTCCCGCCGCGCGGTTCAGGTGGCGATGGTGGCCAGCCCGGCGATGCCGACGAGGTAGATGACCACGACGGCGATGCTGTCGACGCCCATGCGCGCGTACTGCCGTCGCGGGCGGAAGATCAGCCCCGCCATGTACACCACGGTCAGGATGATCCCGAGGGCGGTGAGGTAGATGTCGGTGTCGTGGGCGGCCGGCAGGACGGGCTTGCCGGAGATGATGGTGGCGAGCAGAAACAGGACGGGCAGGAAGGCGTTGCCGCCGAAAATGTCGCTGACGGCGAGTTGGTAGTCGCCCAGCTTCGTGGAGGTCAGCCCGGTGCTGAGCTCGGGCAGCGAGGTGGCCGCGGCGAGCACGGTCGCGCCGAACAGGACACCGCCCAAGCCCTGCCGGGCGAAGAACGTCTCGCCGCTGCGCTCGATCACGACACCGGCTACGAGGGTGGCCAACGCGGACACACCGAACACGAGGCCGGCGCGGGCGGTGCTCACACCCTTGTCGCTGGCGGCTTTCTCCTTCTTGCCCTTGGAGTGGCCGCGCGGTTCGGGCTGGCTGTCCGGGGCGTCGCCGCCCTCCCGCCACGGCAGACCGCGGCCGGCGCGGTTGAGCAGGACCAGGCCGATCACCCACAGGATCGCGACCGCCACCGAGGCGGGGGCCAGGCGGGCCGCGTGCAGGCCAGGGGAGAGCTGGGTGCCCATCACGACCACGGCGAGGACGACCACGACCATGGCCCCTTCCAGGACCAGCTGCAGACTGGCTGCCAGGCGGGTGAGCGGGGCGCGCGGGCGGACGCCTGCCGCGTCCAGGGCCGCAAGGACGACGGTCTGGACGGCGATACCGCCCAGAATGTTGCCGACCGCGACATCAAGCTGACCCGCCATGGCCGCGCTCGCGGTGATCGCGATCTCGGGCAGGTTCGTCGCGACCGCCAGCAGGATCAGACCACCCAGCGCGCTGCCCAGGTGAAGCCGTTCGGCGAGTACATCAGTGGTGTCCGACAGCTTGATACCCGCGATCCAGATGACAGCCGCACTGGCCACGAACAACACCAACAACACAGGTGAACCGAAAGATCCCATGCCGCCGGGAGTACCCGCCCTTCGACGGCAGAAGCAGCGGCACGCCGGACGTCACAGGGTGATTGCGGTCTCGGGTCGGCGAGGTGTCAGCTGTCCCGGGCGGTTGCGGTGAGGTCGGCGGCTGAGTGTAGGCAGGGGGCAGGCACAGCGTGGGCCAGGTCGGCTCCCACCGCCAGGTCGCCCACCGCTCCGTCTACGCGAAGACGCCGGAGCGTTCGGTGAGGGTCGCCAGGACCTCGCCGCGGGCGGCTTGTGCTTCGTCGCTGGCGGTCGGGTCGCGGTAGTGCCCGAGATGCGCGGCCAAGGCGTGCGCGAGCCAGCCGTCGACGTCGGTCTGGGACGTACCCGCCGGCTCGCCGGGTGAGTTCATCCCGGACGGCTTCGTCTCCAGTGCGGGGCTCGGTCGGCCCCTGCCTGCCCGGCTCGCGCAGCGCCTGGAGCTCGTCGGCGCGGGACGCTACCCGGACGGCCTCACGAAGCTCCGGCTTCCCGGACAGCGTCGGCGGCGAACTCGGCCTGGACGACGGCGTCGGTGTCCGGCGCATAGAGGGGGCTCGCGGGCGCGGCGGCGAGCAGCTGGTCGATGCGCTACCACTTCGCGAGCTCCGCCGGGCCGTAGACGTCGTCGGCAAGGTCCTTGTGCCCGGGCGCCCGCCGCGCGTCGAACCGCTCGCCGCACTCCTGCTTCGCGGTTCATCCATCTGGAGTCGCGCTGCTCACCGGGCCCAGAGCCACGGGCGCACGGCGGACGCCCGTCCGCTGTCCGCCTCGTCCTACACGATCGGGCCAGCGCTGTTCGGGTGCACCCAGCAGGCGGTGCGGCGTGGGCAGGGGCGAGCGGCTCGCATCGTGCAGAGCATGACTGGTGACTGGAGTTTCGCATCGTGCCGACACGGGGGGTACTTCATCAGTCCCTGTCTGCGAGGAGATCGCACGTGACCTTCAATCCGTTGGAACAGCGCGGCATCCCACTGGACCGCCAGCTCCGTAACTGGCGCGAGCTCAACGTGGATCCGATCGACCCCGATCACTGCGACCCGTACACCCGGTGCCGGATCATCACGATGAACGGCATCGAGGTGGAGGCGATCCTGTTCAGCCACCAGCTCGCGCGCAACACCGTGGACCCGGAGGTCAAGCGGCAGCTCGCCCGCACCAGGTACATCGAGGCGCAGCAGCAGAAGGTGGTGAACTGGCTACTGCCGGGCGTCTCCTCGGTGCTGGAGACCACGATCGCCTACGAGCAGGTCGCAGTGGACCTGACGGCGTGGGTGGCGCGTATGGAGCCGGATCCGTACCTGAAGCAGGCGTACCAGTTCGGCGTGCTGGAGGACTTCGACCACCTGTACCGGTACGCCAACCTGTACGAGATGATCGAACACCGCAAGGCGGAGTCGATCGTCGACAACCTCACCGAGGTGATGCCGGGCCGACCCACGAGGTACCACCACCGCGATCCGGTCGACAACGTCCGCGACCCGTACGACAAGAACACGACAAACCCCCTGTCGAAGCTGCACGCGCTGACGATCATGTCGGCGGAGCAGCAGACGATGAACTTCTACATGAACACCGGCCCCACCTACATGGAGCCGATCGCCCGTCAGCTCTACCAGGAGATCGGGCTGGTCGAGGAGGAGCACGTCACCCACTACGAGTCACTGGTCGACCCGGGCGAGACGTGGTGGGAGCAACTGGTCAACCACGAGTACAACGAGTGCTACCTGTACTACTCCTTCATGGAGCAGGAGAGCGACCCCAGGGTGAAGTCGATCTGGGAGCTGCACCTCAACATGGAGCTGGAGCACCTGCACACCGCCTGCGACCTGATGCGCCGGTACGACGGCCGGGAGCCCCAGGAGGTACTGGCGCCGGAGCTGCCGAACGTGCTCACCTTCGAGCCGAACAAGCAGTACCTGCGCGAACTGCTGGACACCCAGATGGACCTCACCACCCTCGGCGCCGGGTACGTGCGCGAGGCCCACGAGCGGTTCGAGAAGATGCAAGAGCAGATCCACGGCGGCGAAGCCCCGCCGAGCGACCGCGTGATGGCCGACCACGACGCGATGTTCGGCCGCGAGTACCGCATCCAGACCGAGGGTGAGCACCCCGACCCCGCCCAGCGCGAGAAGTGAGGCCGTCGCGATGTCCGAGATCCACACACCGCAGGCCGGAGACGACCGCGCGGCCGACGACGACGTCGTGTCCTTGCTGATGCGCCAGCACGGTGACATCCGCAACCTCTTCGACGAGGTAGAGCGGACAACCGGTGACCAACAGCGTGAGGCGTTCCGGCGTCTCGTCCGGCTCCTGGCGGTCCACGAGACAGCCGAGGAGGAGGTCGTGCACCCCTTCACCCGCCAGTACGTGCCGGGCGGCGAAGAGGTCGTGGCCGACCGCCTCGCCGAGGAGCGGAAGGCGAAAGAGACGCTTGCCGCCCTTGACGACATGGACACCGATGACCCCGAGTTCAAGCCCCGGCTCCTGGCCCTGCGCAAGGACGTGCAGGAACACGCACGGGCCGAGGAACGCTACGAGTTCTCCCACATCAGGCGCAGCACCCGAGCCGTTCGCCTCGCGTCCATGGCCAGTGGCGTCAAGGCTGCAGAGGCCCTGGCCCCGACCCGGCCCCACCCCGGAGTGGAATCCCGGCCAGCGAACCTGGCCCTGGGCCCGGTAGCCGCCGTCATGGACCGCACGAGGGACGCCGTGCGCAAGGCCATGGGCAAGGACTGAGACTCCTGGCAGCGGAGCGAACGATCGCCCCGCTGCCAGAAGCCGCCGACGGACCACCGCGCCGAGCCGACGGAGCCCGGGCCCGTGGTCGCACAGGGTGCGGAGGGTGCCGTCAGGGCCGCCGGCGGAACCAGCCACGGCCGCGGCAGGGCTCCTTGTCATCCTGGGTACGCGCCATGGGGTCCGCTCAGTGGCCAGCCCCCCTGCCGCGGTGCGGTCCGGGCTCCTGCGGGCGGTGCACCTGCTGGCCGACCGGGCGCACCGCGCCAGTGGCGTCGTCCCAGCCGACGCAGCGATCCGCGCGGAAGCGGAAGTCGTCGCCCACCTTGCCGAACCCGTCCTGGAGGCGGCGCAGCCGGTCGGTAGAGAGATCGAGGGCTGCCACGTCTGTACGGGGCTTCCGCAAGGCCCGCGGTGCCGTCATGTCGATCGCCTCTTCGGGCCCGGCCTCCTGCTCCCGTTCGTCATGCTCGGGGTCGGCCGGCTCGGGCGCGAGCAACTGCTCGGGCATCGCTGCCTGCTGGTGCCGGGTGACGTCGTACGCCCGGCCCCGCACAGCGGCAGCGGTGGCGGCGCGCGGCTTCTCCCGGAACACAGCGCCGACGAGGTCAGCGCGCTCGTACGGGAGCGGGCCGCGCGGGATCTCCCACTCCCCCGCGTCCTGGCCCTGGAGCCAGGGCGCAGCCGGCTCGCCGGGATCGGCCGGGGGCTGCCGGTCCGGGTCGGGCGCGGGGCGGGTAGGCGGCGGATGGGAAGGTCGGACAGAGACCAGCGGGCGGTGTAGAAGCGGTAGCCGGACTCCAGGCCGCGTACGGTCGTCGGCTCGCTGATGTCCAGGCAGTGGGTGGAGATGGCGGCGGCGCCCTCGGTGAACAACGGCGCTCGGTCCCGGCAGATGACCTCGACGCCGGGCCGCTGGGCGAGCCACGCGGCTAGATTTGATGCTTCCCGGTCGGGGGGCAGGTCGGTCGGGTGGTGGGTCTCGACATCGACCAAGACGGTGCCGTAGTGACGGCCCTTGCGGGTGACGTACTCATCGACGCCAACCACCCGCGACGCCGGCACCTCCGCTCGGGCAGCGCGTCGACCAGGGTCTTCGGGCGACTTCTCAAGCCGCCCAGGGACGCTCAGCTGTCACTCACCGTGGCCACTGCACGAAAGCTGAGCCAGAACCCGAGAAAAAGCAGCGCGAGCGACGCGCGGTGCGTCACTGCCCGGCGGGTGCTCGGGTGAGTCCGATTCCGACCTTTGTCAGCATCTGGCCGAGGAGGTGGAGGGCTCGCGGCCGGGCTGGCACTCTGCGCGCTGTTCCCGTCCAGTAGGCGTCAGTGAGCTTCTCCGTCGCCGTCAGGATGTGGTCGTCGTTCCGGGTGGCCAGGACGAGGACGAACCGCACGTAGTCGCCTATGTCGCTGCCAGGGCTGTGCTGGTGCGTGAAGGTTTGCAGGCGCGGTGTCAGGGCGGGCAGGGTGCGGTCCGTCGGGAAGACCACGGCGAGCCCGGCGAGGGCGAGGCGAACAGCTGGGCATTCGGCCGACCAGCGGGCCAGCAGAGTTGGGACGTGAGCCTGGACCGCGCTGCGGGCCCGGGCCTCGCTGTCGGGATCGGCATGCTGTGGGGTGGCCGGCCAGGTCTCGGCGAGATGGCGCTCGGCGACAGTGGCAGCCCTGAACAGCAGGCCGACGGCCTGGAACCGGTGCCGGGCGGGAATGCGGTCGTCGACTGCGAGGGCCGTGACCAGGGCGAGGCCGTCAGCGGTGGCCGGCTGGCAGGTGTCCTGGTGGAGGATCTCGCTGTAGAAGTCGCCGAGAAAGCTCCGGTCGTCCCAGCAAGGGTCGACCTCGACGTCGAACAGCATCGCGGCCTGGGGAAGCCTGGGGCCCTGCATGCGGTCGGCGATGACCTCCCGGAACAGCTGCCGGATCGGCGGACCGGCAGGGTTCGTAGTCTGCCGGGTCTGCTCGGGTTCGGCGTTCGTATCCATGGCCAGCGCAGCCTACTGGAGCGTCTCGGGCCGACGGCCCGTCGCCTGGATGGGGCGGGTAGTCGGCCCTAAGTCTGTCGCGGTCAGCCAGCCTTGGCTAATTCCTCGGCTCGGGCCCGGGTGGAGGCGAGCCGGTAGGAGTCGGTGCCGGTCTCGATGATGGTGCCGTTGAAGGTGAGGCAGAGCGGCTGGCTCTTCTTGATCCACTCACAGCTGGCGAGGGTGTGGATGGTGGCTGGGTCGATGTTGGGGTCGGCATCGAAGTCGAAGCTCCGCAGGGACTTCTCCCGGGGGAAGCCGGCCGTCCTGCTGACCCGCATCGCCGCCCACCCGCGCGTGACCAAGGCCTGAGTGGACGCCGGCTACCGCGAGCCTCCGGAGGACGGCGGCTGGAAGAGGGACGGTCGGCCATCGCTGAGCGGGCGCATCAGGTGGCGAAGGCGGCCCGTCCCGCGGCAAACAGCTCGACGTACGCGCGGTGCCAGCCGGAGGTGCGCTGCGGCAGGAGGGCCGGCAGGCCCGGCACGGGCCGCCGGCGGATCTCGAACCGGAGGCCGTAGCAGTAGCCGGCGAGAACGAAGGCGCAGGCGATGATCAGCACGGCGGGCAGGTCCACGCCGCACCACATCAGCATCGAGACGTGCTCAGGCGTGTCACCAAGTGAACACCACGGTCCGGGGCATCGGCTCCGGACCATGACGTAGCTCGTAGGTGACGTGAACTGCTCGCCGTATCCCGAAGCGGGAGGGCGGCGTCGGGGCGTCAGGCGGCCACCGGTTGCTCGCGGTCGGCCGACCCGGACCGCGCCGCCTGCTCGTGTTCGCCCTTCTCCCGTTCGCCGCCCGGAGCGCCCGGGGCGGAGCCGCGCAGGGTCTTGAGGGCGACCACCAGGGCCGTCGAGGTGCACACGCCGGCCGCGACGGCGATCAGGTAGAGGAACGGGTTGCCGATCAGCGGGACCACGAAGACGCCGCCGTGCGGGGCGCGCAGGGTGGCGCCGAAGGCCATCGACAGGGCTCCGGTGAGCGCGCCGCCCACCATCGCCGACGGGATGACCCGCAGCGGGTCGGCCGCGGCGAACGGGATCGCGCCCTCGGAGATGAAGGAGGCGCCCAGGACCCAGGCGGCCTTGCCGTTCTCCCGCTCGGTCTCGGTGAACAGCCGGCCGCGCACGGTGGTGGCCAGGGCCATCGCCAGCGGCGGGACCATGCCCGCCGCCATCACCGCGGCCATGATCTTCATCGCCGAGTCGCTCGGGTCGGAGACCGCGATCCCGGCGGTGGCGAAGGTGTAGGCGACCTTGTTGACCGGGCCGCCGAGGTCGAAGCACATCATCAGGCCGAGCAGCGCGCCGAGCAGCACGGCGTTGGCGCCGCTGAGCCCGGACAGCCAGTCCGTCATGCCCTTCTGCGCGGTGGCGATGGGCTTGCCGATGACGACGAACATCAGGAACCCGACGACGGCCGAGGAGATCAGCGGGATCACCACCACCGGCATGATGCCGCGCAGCGCCTGCGGTATCCGCACCCGCTGGATCGCCGTCACCACCGCGCCGGAGATCAGTCCGGCCGCCAGGCCGCCGAGGAACCCGGCGTTGATGGTCAGCGCGATCGAACCGCCGACGAAGCCGGGTACCAGGCCGGGGCGGTCGGCGATGCCGTAGGCGATGTAGCCGGCCAGAACCGGGACGAGGAAGGCGAAGGCCACCCCGCCGATCTGGAACATCAGCGCGGCCCAGCTGTCGGTCTGGGTCCAGACGAAGTGGTCCATGACCGAGGGGGCCTTGTTGACCTTGTAGCCGCCGAGCGCGAAGCCGATCGCGATCAGCAGACCGCCGGCCGCGACGAACGGGACCATGTAACTGACGCCCGACATAAGCCACTTGCGCAGTTTGGTGCCGTAGCCCTCGCCGGGTTCGCCGGTGCGTTCGACCGGGGTGCCGGCGGCGGCCGGGGCGGTTGTCTCACCCCGGGCGGCCTTCTGCCGGACCTCGGTGATCAGTTCGCCGGGGCGGTTGATGCCGGCCTTCACGCCGACGTCCACGGTCGGTTTCCCGGCGAAGCGGTCCTTGTCCCGTACGGGGACGTCGTGGGCGAGGATCACGCCGTCCGCCGCGGCGATCAGCGCCGGGTCGAGGCGGGTGAAGCCGGCCGAGCCCTGGGTCTCGACGACGAGTTCGACGCCCGCCTCCCGGCCGGCGTTCTCCAGCGACTCGGCAGCCATGTAGGTGTGCGCGATGCCGGTGGGACAGGAGGTGACGGCGACGATCCTGAAGGGGTGCTCGGGGGTGGGGCCGGCGGTGGCGGGGGCCGTCGTGTCCTTCGGGGCGGATGCTTCGGAGGGGGCGGGGGCCGCGTCCGGCGTGCCCGCCCCCGCCGGGGCCGCGTCGTCGGCCGGGGAGGTCTGCGCGGAGCGCGAAGCCGCCTCGTCCGAGGGCGGGGCCGCCTCCGTCTGCGCCGCGGCGGCCTCCTGCGGAGTCACGTCCCCACGGATCAGTGCCGCCGCCGTCGCCGTGTCGGCGACCGAGCGCAGCGCGGCCGTGAACTCGGCGTTCATCAGCTGGCGGGCCAGGGCGGACAGGATCGTCAGGTGGGCGTCGTCCGCGCCCGCCGGTGCGGCGATCAGGAAGACCAGGTCGGCGGGGCCGTCCGCGGCGCCGAAGTCGATCCCGGCGGCGCTGCGCCCGAAGGCGAGCGTCGGCTCGGTGACGTGCGCGCTGCGGCAGTGCGGGATGCCGATGCCGCCGTCCAGGCCGGTCGGCATCTGCGCCTCGCGGGCGGCCACGTCGGCGAGGAAGCCCGCCAGGTCGGTCACCCGGCCCAGGGCCGCCATCCGCTCGGCGAGGGCGCGCGCCGCCGCTTCCTTGGTGTCGGCGGACAGGTCGAGGTCGACCAGGTCCGCGGTGATCATCTCGCTCATCGCGGGCTCCTTCGCACGCGTGTCGCCCGAGCGGCGGGGGAAGCCGCGGCGGGGGTGGGGACGGGGATGCCATGGGGGGCGGCGGGGGCCGGGGCCCCGGCGCGGGTGCCGAGGGGCGCGGCGGAGACCATACGGACCGCGCTGGCCGTGTGGGCCGTGTGGGCCGTGGGCCCAGAGCCCACGGTCGGGCTCCGGGTCCGGGTCTGAGTTTCCCGGAGAGCGGTGGGGGCCGTGGGGCGGGTCATGGGGCCGGGTCCGTCAGGGGGCGGTCGAGGGGGACGTCGGCCGTCACCGTGACCGCCGCCGGGGACAGGTCGGCCGGGGTGGGCATCACGCTGCCGGGCAACTGGACGGCGGCCGCGCCGTGGGCGACGGCCGAGGCCAGGGCCTCGGGGCCCGCGCCGCCCGCCACGAGGAAACCGGCCAGCGAGGCGTCGCCCGCGCCGACGTTGCTGCGGACGGCGGCCACCGGCGCGCCGCCGTACCAGGCGCCCGCGCCAGTCACGAGGAGTTGCCCGTCGGCGCCGAGGCTCGCCAGCACCGCGCCCGCGCCGAGCGAGCGCAGGTCCTCGGCCGCCTTCAGCGCGTCGCCCACCGTCGCCAGGGGGCGCCCGACGGCCTCGGCGAGTTCCTCGGCGTTGGGCTTGACCACGTCCGGGCCCTCGCGCAGCGCCGCCAGGAGGGCGGGCCCGGAGGTGTCCAGCGCGATGCGCACCCCGGCGGCGTGCGCCCGGGCGACGAGGTCGGCGTACCAGGAGGGGGCGAGGCCGCGCGGGAGACTGCCGCAGCAGGCGATCCAGTCGGCGCCGCGTGCCTGGCGCCGAATGGTCCGCAGGAGCAGTTCCCTCTCCTCGGGGCCGAGTTCGGGGCCGGGCGCGTTGATCTTCGTCAGGACGCCGTCCGCCTCGGCGAGGGCGATGTTGGAGCGGGTGGTCCCGGCGACCGGGACCGGTGCGACCTCGATGCCCTGCGCGGCGAGGAGTTCGGCGACGAGGGCGCCCGGCGCGCCGCCCAGGGGCAGAACGGCGACGGTGCGGCGGCCGGCGGCGGCCACGGCGCGCGAGACGTTAACGCCCTTGCCACCGGGATCCATGCGTTCGCCAGTGGCGCGGACGACCTCGCCGCGGTCGAGGGAGGGGACCTCGTAGGTGCGGTCCAGGGACGGGTTGGGGGTGACGGTGACGATCATGCGCGGAGCACCTCCGTGCCGGCGCGCTCGATGGCGGCGGCGTCTTCGGGGCTCAGGGCGCTGTCCGTGATCAGCAGGTCCACGTCGTCCAGGTCGCCGAAGCGGGCGAAGTGCTCCTGGTCGTGCTTGGAGGAGTCGGCGAGCAGCACCACCCGGCGGGCGGCGGCGACGGCGGCCCGCTTCACGGCGGCCTCGGCGAGGTCGGGGGTGGTCAGCCCGTGCGCGGTGGAGAAGCCGTTGGCGGCGACGAACAGCACGTCGGCGCGGATCTCGCCGTACGCGCGCAGCGCCCAGGCGTCCACGGCGGCCCGGGTACGGTGCCGAACGCGGCCGCCGACCAGGTGGAGCTGGAGGCCGGGGTGGTCGGCGAGGCGGGCGGCGATGGGCAGGGAGTGGGTGACGACGGTCAGCTCGCTGTCCAGCGGGAGCGCGGCGGCCAGGCGGGCCACGGTGGTGCCGGCATCGAGGATCACGGTGCCGTCGACGGGCAGCTCGGCCAGGGCCGCCTTGGCGATGCGGTCCTTCTCGTCGGCCGCCGTGGACTCGCGTTCGGTGAGGTCCGGTTCGAAGTCGAGGCGGCCGGCCGGGATGGCCCCGCCGTGCACCCGGCGCAGCAGTCCGGCCCGATCGAGGGCCTTGAGGTCGCGGCGGATCGTCTCCGCCGTCACCTGGAACTCCTCGGCGAGCGACACGACGTCCACTCGGCCGCCGTCACGGGCGAGCCGGAGGATCTCCTGCTGCCGCTCCGCTGCGTACATGTCCGTCTGCCTCCGACCGATGCCCGAATCTGTGGTTTACCGGGGAGGCTACGCCTGCCTTCCGGGAAAGTAAACAGATCCGGATGCGGTTCGGGCATGAACGGGCAGAGCCGGGGACGACCGGACACGCTCGGGCCGGCCCTCCCGTCCAAGCCGCCGCCACACCGCCGCGCCGGCGCTGTGCTCTTGGAGCTGCTCCAGGGTGGTGACGACGACGGGTACCGCCTGGCCGTAGTCCCGGGCCGTGATCCCATGTGGTAGGCGTCGAACCGCCCAGTGACGGCGGCCGGCCTCCTCCAGCACAGCTTGGTGACCAGGTCGTGCGCGTCCTCGGTGCGACGGTCGATCTCCAGCAGCATCACCGGCACCCCGGCCTCCGGCGCCCGCACCACCAGGTCCGCCCGCTGCACGAAGCCGCCGCCGAGCCGTGACCGACCTCGGTCACCCGCACCGGTGAGTACGGACCGAGGCGGCACTCCGGTCCCTGTGGCGAAGGCGTTACATCGCCGTGACGCCCATAACGAAGGGAATCGGAAGGCTTCGAGGCGTCAGGAGTTCGGGGCGGCGGCCCCACGTACGACAGCTAGACACGGAGAGTCGACCATGACCAAGTCCACCAAGTTCGTGATGGCAGTTGCCGGCGTTGCACTGGCGGGAATCGCCGGTACGGGTGTCGCACAGGCATCCACCACCGCGCACGCGGCCGGCTCCGGCGCGCCGTCCTCGTGCCGCCCCGCCAACCTCAAGACGAAGATCACGCCGGACAACGCCAGCGCCGGACACCGCCACTACCGCGTCACGCTGACCGCCGCCCCGAAGACCAGCGCCTGCCAGCTGGCCGGCTCCCCCCGCGACGTGAAGTTCTACAACAACGGCTCCCTCAAGGGCATCACCGCGAAGCCCTACGGCTCGCAGAACACCAAGGTGACCT
The DNA here is from genome assembly GCF_013423905.1 of Streptomyces sp. NEAU-sy36. Taxonomy (NCBI): domain Bacteria; kingdom Bacillati; phylum Actinomycetota; class Actinomycetes; order Kitasatosporales; family Streptomycetaceae; genus Streptomyces; species Streptomyces sp. NEAU-sy36. Next base: position 3,930,451 of record NZ_CP058977.1, on the reverse strand, counting down.
TCGGCCCCGGCCACCCCGTCCACTTCGACATCCAGGTGCCCAACGCCTCCAAGGGCGCGACGGCCAACCGGGTCGTCTTCACCCTCAGGACCCCCGGCGGCGGAATCATCCCCGGTGACCAGGAGGCCGACGGCAAGCTGTCCGTCGACTTCGGCACCCAGATCGGCCCCGTGCAGCCCGGCGCCTGACCGACACCACAAGCAGCAAGGACCGACCGCGTGCGGCCCGCCACCCAACAATGGCGGGCCGCACGCGACGATGCGAGGGCATACGCCGACGCCGGCCGGCGCCTCGGAGAATGCCGTCACGGCGGTTACCGGGAGCACATCCCGACGGGGAAGGGCAGCGCGCCCGCATCGGGGGCGTCTCCGCCTCGGGGTGGAAGCGGGCGATCCCTGGCGCCCTCCCCGCTTCCGGGTGACTTCAGGCGTGGGCGGCCGGTCGCGCCCCGGCGCCTGGCGCGGTGACTTCGCCGTGCGTCCCGCCATGCGGGCCGCACGTCGCGTCACGGCCGGCGGCCTTGGCCGGGGTCGAGCTGCCGGCGCTGCTGCTCGTGCTCCTGGCGGTGCCGGCCGACCGGACTGGCCGGGTCGGCGGCCGGGGCCTTGCCTCATTCCGTCAGGCGCGTATGGATGGCATCGCTGATGGTCCGCACCGCACGGTCAACATCTCGCATCGTTGTCTCGGGGGCGAGCTGTTCGGATTCGTAGATGAACGCGGTGGAGCCGCGCCGGCTGCCGCAGTAGTCGATGATGCCGTGCTCGATCTACGTGCGCAGTGCGTTCTCGTATCCGTGGCGCTCGTAGGCACCGGCGGCGTCGCCGGCGATGGGGAGAAGGTGTGTGGTGAGCCCCTGCAGTTTCGGCCGCAGGCCCGAATCCGGGGAGTGTTCGAAGGCCCAGCCGTTGACGAAGACACGGTCGATCCACCCCTTCAACAGGGCGGGCATCGACCACCAGTACACGGGGAAGACCAACACGAGGTCGGTAGCGCGCTCAAGACGGCGGTGCTCAGCCATGACGTCAGCCGGGTAGTTGCCGCCGTCGTGGTACGCCCGGCGATCCGCCGGAGTGAACCGGGGGTCGAACCGCTCCTCGGCCAGGTCGGCAATCTCCACCGAACCGGGTTGGAGCGCTGCTTCAAGTCTTCCCAGCACGTAATGCGTCAGGGACCGGGGGTCGGGGTTGGCGGCGACCAGGAGGGTATGCATTGATGGCTCCAGTTACGTGAAGACGGACGTCTACAAGTGGTGTGGTCGTGCAGGATGGCGTGCGGTGCTCCGTCTCCGGAGCCCAGTACGCCAGGCCGGGCGCGTGGGACTCAGCACCGCCAGGCTTCCGCTGCCGTCGCCCGCAGGACGAAGTCCTCGAAAGTCCGCGGCGCGCGGTCCAGCACGGTGGCGACGTCGTCCGTCGTCCAGGCGGCGATCCCGCGTTCCAGCAGCACGAACATCTCGGTGATGTGCCGGGCCTCGTCCTGGCCCCAGCCCTCCTGGACCAACGTCGCGGTGTACTCGGCCGGGGTGATGTGCCGGTAGACGATGGGCAGCCCGGACGCCCAAGAGATCAGCTCGACTGCCTCCGCCCAGGTCGGCCCGCGCGGCCCGGTCAGCTCCCCGCGCGACCCGGTCAGCTCATAGACCCGGCGTCGATGAACGGCTCGGGGACGCACCCGCCGGAACCGCCAGCTCGCCGGCGGCCAGTGGGACGCGGAAGGGGTGCCCGTCGAAGTTCTGGGCGAAGTTCGAGGCACGCGGGATGGTCCATTCCAGCGCCGAGCCGCGTACGGCGTCCTCGGCCGAGCGCATGTCCAGCCCGAACGCGGAGTCGCCCCAAGCGTCGGCGCCGTGACCGGAGAGCAGGTGTCGAACGGGACCGGACTGGAACGGGAGGCGGCGCGTATGCGCGTGTCGCGCAGCCGCAACCGGGCGGCCACCCGCCGGCCGGTGTTGCCCGTCGCGCCGAGGACAAGAGTGATGTCGTTGCTCATGACAGCGAGTCAACGGCACGGACCTGGACGGTTCCATAGGTGATAAGCCAGATCACCTGGGTGATCGTCTGCATCGTTTAGTCTTTGCGGGTGGATGCGTTCGGCGACCTACTGCGCGGAGTGCGGGCCCAGGGCTCGTTGTTCGGCAGCTCGACCCTGACGCCACCCTGGTCGCTGCACTTCGTGGACGGCGCGCCGCTGACCTTGTGCACCGTCCTCTCCGGGGGCGGCTGGATCGTTCCGGAGCGCCGCCCGCCCGAGCGTCTGGGCGTCGGCGAGACAATGATCGTGCGAGGACCCGCGCCGTTTCTCTTCGTCGACGAGGTGGGCACTCGGGCCGAACCCGTCGAGTGCGGTGCGTTCTGCTCGACGCCCGAGCAGGGTGGGACCCGTTACCGGCTCGGCTGGCACGACGCCGGTACCGGCGGGGACGACACGACGACCCTGGTCGTCGGTGCCTATCCGGTGCGCGGCGAGATCAGTCGCAGGCTGCTGGACGCGCTGCCCGTCGTACTGCGCGTGGGGTCCGGTGGCGGGCCCGACCCCGTGTGGGACCATCTCGCCGCCGAGGTCGCCGCCGACACGCCGGGCCAGCAGGTCGTCCTCGACCGGCTGCTGGACTGGATGCTGGTGTGCGCGCTGCGCGAGTACTTCGACCGGCCCGGCGGTACTCCGCCGGGCTGGTACTCCGCAGGGCGAGACCCGGTGGTGGGCGGCGCGCTGCGCCTGCTGCACGGGGAACCGGCAGCGCCGTGGACGGTTGCCTCGCTTGCCAGCCGGACCGGGGTGTCGCGGGCCACGCTGGCGAAGCGGTTCACCGAACTGGTCGGCGAACCGCCTCTGACCTACCTCACCCACTGGCGCATGACGCTCGCGGCGGACCTGCTGACCGAGCGCGAGACGGCGACCGTCGCGGAGATCGCCCGCGCTGTGGGCTACTCCGACGCGTTCGCGTTCAGCGCGGCGTTCAAACGAACCCGCGGCATCAGCCCCAGCGCGCATCGACGCACCGCGACGAGCCCACCCTCGGAGCCGGCCGGCACACCCCGGCCCGGCATCGCGAGCAGCAGTTCGAAGCCGTGCTGGTCACCGTGACGCTGGACGCTCCTGAGGCACAGGCCCTGGCCCTGCTCCTCAGCCAACGCCGCCGGCCCGACCCCCCGGTACGCACGGGTCCAGCATCACGCGGCAAGGCGGCGCCGCGCTCATCGGCACGGACTCGGATCCGGCTTCAAGGGCATCGCCACCCGGTAGTCCGCGCTGCTGCCGGCCCCCTGCTTCCTGCGGAAACACACCCTCGTACGGCGCCAGCCCCCCCCCCCCACGGCGACGTAACCACACCGATCTGCGACACGCCGAACCGGCGACCTCGCCCGGCCTCTCACATGTCAGTGCCATGTCAGGAGCCCGTGTCACTCTCTTTCACGTGAACGGCCCCGGACATCACCGGGTCGGGAGCGAGGAGAGGTGCCCGGAGTGGCTGATCGGGGACCAACGAGCACGCCTCAAGGTCGGACCCGCAAGGGTCCACGCAGGTTCGAATCCTGCCCTCTCCGCATCACAGGGCACGCCGCCCACCGAAGAACTCCCACGCCTCGCGTCGCGGATCTGAGCCCGGGGCGGGCTTCGGTGCTCGCCCGCTGAGTTGGTCGGTTTTCTGCTGCGCACCTCTGATCACCGCCGAGGCGCTCCCGGTGTGCTGGTCCCCGTAGACGCCGTCGCCGCGTGCATGGCCCGATGATCGCGTTGCGGACGTCAGCCGGCCTCGTCGCCGTAGGCCGACGCCGTGCAGATGCCGGGCCACTCGGTCGGCCAGCGCGTCGAGATCGGCGTAGGTCACCCGCCGCGTTCCGCATTCGAGGGGGAGGCCGTAGGCACTGGCTCAGTCGAGCGGGGAGGAAGAGACTGGAGGCGGGCAACCAAGGCACTCACGACCGATGGTCATCGTCGGCCCTGCCTACGCCCACCTCCCAGCCCCGATGATCGGCATTCGCGCAGGAGTTGGGAGAAGGCGGGACCAGGGATGCGGTCACCGATCCACCGGCTGGGACAGAAGGCCGCCGTGCACACAGTCACCGCTGCGGCAGCACAACGCCGCCCACGCCTCGGCCAGTAAGCGAAAGAGCAAACGAGGGGCTGGAGGCAGCCGTGGCCATCCTCGTACTTCTCCTTGTCACCGCGACGATCTTGATAGTGGTTGGCACGCTTGTGCTCTTCATCGGCGCCCTCCTGGCCCTGGTCGCCGTCCTCCTGGCCGCCATCGGCGGATACCTGGTTTTCCTGGGCATGGCCATGCTCGCAGCAGGGGCACTCTTCCTGATCCAAAGAGCGCTGAGGCGATGGTGCAGGCGGGACGAAGGGCATTAGGGCAGGCGGGCAGGCCTGCGCGCCCCCTCGCGCCGATGTCCCGCGCCAGCGTCGCGGTGCGGCCGAGCCGCAGGTGGTGCGTACTGGGGGCGGTCGATGCGGTGGCCGACCACCCGGGGGGGCAGAGCGTCTCGTCAGACCTTGGTCGTCAGCCCGCCCCGGGGACCGGCCGAGCGCCCGGCGAACCGCCGCGCGTGTGCGGGCACGGCATGGGCGTGACGCCACGTCGGTCGTCCTCGACCCCGCGTTCGTGGTGCGGGAGTCGGCATGACGGCGCGGTCAGGTCCGTACCGGATGCGTCAAGGGATTTAAGCAGAGGAAGGCGCGGGGCTCCGTGGACGGTCGGAAGCCGAATGCGCCCCATGGGGCACCGGCACCGGGATCAGCGCCGCATGTCTGCAGAGCCGCGAACCCGACTGATCTCGGCTTCAGTTGTTGACCGCGGACGCGGGTAGGACTACAACCCCAGAGAGCGCTCTCACCTTGCTGTTGCTCCATCCCCACGCATGCCGATCCGGCTTGAGGAGACCCCGCATGCAGAGTTCCGCCAGCGCACCCTTCCGCAGACCGCCGGTCGGCGCCGCACGCTCACGCGCGGCCCTCGGCCTGGTCGTCGCCCTGATCGCCGCCTGTTTCGCGGTCCTGGCACCGACACCCGCGCACGCCGCCGACCAGTTGCTGTCCCAGGGCAGACCCGCCACCGCCTCCTCGACCGAGAACGGCTCCTTCCCCGCGAGCGCGGCGGTCGACGGCAATACAGGCACCCGCTGGTCCTCGGCCTTCGCCGACCCGCAATGGCTGCGGGTGGACCTCGGGTCCGTCCAGCAACTCAGCCGTGTCACTCTGAACTGGGAGGCCGCCTACGCGAGCGCCTTCCAGATCCAGATCTCCACCGACGCCAGCACCTGGACCACCGTCTACTCCACCACCACCGCCACTGGCGGAACGCAGGGCATCGCCATATCCGGCAGTGGCCGTTACGTCCGCCTCTACGGCACCACGCGGGGCACCCCGTACGGCTACTCCCTGTGGGAGTTCCAGGTCTACGGCCCGGGCGGCACCACCCCGCCGGACGACTTCTGGGGCTCCACCTCCGACATCCCCGCCGCGCACAACGCCGTCGAGGTGAAGATCCTGAACCGCACCAACGGCAAGTATCCCGACAGCCAGGTGTACTGGAGCTTCAACGGGCAGACCCACTCCATCGCCGAGCAGCCCTACCTCGACATGCCGGCCAACTCCGCGGGCCGCATGTACTTCTACCTCGGTTCGCCCAACAGTCCGTACTACGACTTCATCGAGTTCACCGTCGGCGACAACGTCTTCAACGGCAACACCACACGGGTCGACGCCTTCGGCCTCAAGCTCGCCATGCGCCTGCACACCAAGGACGGATACGACACGGAGGTCGGCGAGAACCGCCAGACCTTCGCCGAGGACCGCGCCACCACCTTCCAGCGCTTCACCAACGCCGTTCCGGACCAGTTCAAGGTGCTCGCCCAGACGCAGGCGCCGTACCGGATCATCGCGCCCGGCAGCGATCCCAGCTTCCGCGCGGGCGGCGCCAACGCGAACTACTTCACCGCCTACGCCCAGTCGGTGGGCGTGAACGCGGCCACCTCCGACATCTTCGGCTGCGCCGCCTCGCTGGCGGGCAACCCCGACATGTGTGCCGCCCTCAACCGCCACGTCGCCACCCTGCCGGCCTCCCAGCAGTCCGACCCGGCCCAGTACTACACGACGGCACCGGCGAACTACTACGCCAAGTTCTGGCACGACAACGCCATCAACCATCTCGCCTACGGCTTCCCCTACGACGACGTCGCCGGCCAGTCCTCCTTCATTTCCCACGCCGATCCGCAATGGCTCCTGGTCGCCGTCGGCTGGTAGCCGATCCGGTGGCGCGGACACCGAACGCCCGCTGAACCGCTGACCGGCGAGGTCCAGCCGGGTCACACCGACCCGGCCGGACCTGTCCGTCAGTGATCCTCTTCCGACTTGTCGCCTCGGTTGCCCAGTCGGACCGACAACGAGGTGAAGCCCCCGAGCGAGCGGGTGCGGGGGCGGGCGGAGGTGCGGGACCGATGCGGCAGGCGCGGGCTGTACCCCGGCGTACGTCCGTCGATCATATGAAGACTGGTCCTTCGTTTTTGAGATGTCGGAAGGTGCGGAAATCGCAGGAGTAGGGGGCTGATCCGAGGAGGCGGCACCGTGCTCGACGTCCGACAGCTGCTGGCCGACTGCCTCCGTGACGCGCGCGACACCTCCTTCGGAACGGTGCCGGTCGACCCCGGTGATCCGGGCTACGAGGCGGCCCGGCACACCTTCCTGACAGCCGGTCTGTCCGCGCTCCGCGACGACCTGCCGGAGTCGGGCTGGATCCAGGTGAACGTCGCACCGGGCCCGAGGGCCTGCCCGCGGGCGTACCGGGTCATCGCCGGCACGGCCCGCGAGCTGATCGCCGCCGGGGCCGTGCGTTCCTTCTTCTTCATGCACAAGCCGCCGGGGCTGCGGGTCCGCTTCGAGGCCCCGACACCTGCCGACGCCCGCCTCCTGCGCGAGGAACTGCTCGGCCGGTTCCGCGAGTTGGACGGCGGGTCGCGGCCACCGCTGTGCGGGGTGTACGAGCCGGAGACCTATCTGTTCGGCGGTCCGGCGTCCATGCGGTACGTGCACGACCTGTTCACGGCGGACTCGCTGGCCTGGCTCGACCACCATCTCGGCAACGCGGACGAGGAGGCGGCCCGGCCGGTCGCCGACTGGCGGGTCTCCCTCGTACTGCTGGACGGCGTGCTCCGGGGCCTGGGGATCGTCGGGTGGGAGCACCGCGGAGTCTGGCAGGTGGTGCGCGACGACGCCGGGCGCGGCCTGCCCGGCCCGGCCCCGGACGAGGTCCGCCGCGCCGCCGCCGGCATCGCCGAGGCCTGGGGCGCCGGACGCGAGGGCCTGCTGGCGCCCGTGCCGCCGCGGCGGCGCGCGGTGGTGGAGGCGCACGCGGGCGCCGTACGCCGGGCCGCCGAACGGTGGCGCAGCGGGTACTTCGAGTCGGGGGACGCCCTGATCGGGACCCGGCGCGCCGCCGCCCACCACACCGTCTTCCACTGGAACCGGGGCCGGCTGTCCCTGGCCCGGCAGCGCCTGCTGACCCAGGCCCTCGCCGACGGCGGGAGGCTGAGGTGAACGAGGTGGCGCGACTGGGCGGCACGGCACTGCTGCGCGTGGCCGGCATGCCGCTGGACGCATGGGCGGCGGCAGGCAACCCGCGGCTGTGCGCCCGGGTCGCCGAGCAGGCCGGGCAGGAGGAGCGGCGGGCCGGACACGCCCGGGCGCTGGCCGCACGGCTGGGCGCCACCGTCGTACCGCACCCCGACCTGGCGCCCGCTGACCGCCGGGCCGTGCTGGCCCTGCGCCGCCGGCTGCACCGCGGGGCGGCCCCCGGCCCGGCGGACTGCCGGCTGCTGGACCGCCTGCCCGGCGCGGAATCCCTTGCCGCGCAGGCCCGACTGCTGTGCCACGAGGCCGAGTCGGCGGCCGCCGCCCTGCCGGAACTGGACCGTGCGGTGAGCGAGGAGCGGGAGCGGGTGGCGGCGCTCGGCTGGTCCCTGCTGAGCGAGGACCCGGTCATGGCCGCGTTCGTGGAGGAGGCGGAACCCGGGCTCGCCGCCGACGTGGCCCGTCGGCTGGCCGCCGGCGGCTCCTGGAGCGAGAAGCCGCTGCGTAAACGCGGGGCGTACCTGTGGCGTGCGCTGGGCCGGGCGGCGGCGAAGACGACCCCGCGCGGATGGGCCGGGCAGGCGGCCCTGCTGCCGGTCGGGCCGCCGTGCGAGGACGGGGGCGAGGAGCGCGTGCCCCGGCTCCTTGCGGCCGGTACGGTCCTCGGCGCGGTGGCGGCCGAGGCCGTGGAGAACGTGCACCTGCTGCGTGCCCGGCTCGCCGACAGCGGCCTGCGGGCCGCCGACCCCACGACATCGATCGCCCCCGCCCCGCTGTACTTCCTCCAGACCGCCCGCCCCGGGAGCGGCACCGGTGTGCTGCGCTGCTGGGTGATCGACCCGGGAGGGGGCGACCGGATGCGCGAGGTCGTCCTGCGGCGCACCCGCCCCCTGGAGAGCGTGCTCGCCCTCCTGGCCGACGGGCCACGGCCGTTGGAGGAGGTCGAGGCGGCCCTGCTCGGCACGGCGGCCGTGCGGGCGGCTCCCGGGCGGGACGTCCTGCGCGGGTTCCTCGCCCACCTGCTCGACCTCGGCGTCCTCCAGGTCTGCGCCGCCCCGCGCCGCCGTCTCAGCGGCTGGACCGGCGCCGAGGAGGTGCGCGTCCGGGGCGTGCTTCCGCACCCAGTGCCGGACGTCCCGGCCGCCGGTCCCCGCCTCTGGTTCACGGACTCCTACCGAAGCGTCACCACCTCCGTCCCCGCGGCCGCCGCCGAGCACGTGCAGCGGGCCCTCGGGATCGCGGCACGGGTGGCGTGGCTGCGGGACGCCGACCGGACGGCGGCGCCGGACGGCCGGCGTTCACTGCCGCCGGAACTGGAGGGGCTCGGTGAACGGCCCTGCCCGCTGGGCGAGATCCTCCTGCGGCACCTGTCCGACGGTTACGGTCCGCCGGGCCCGCCGCAGACCCGGCGCCACCACACCGGCTGGCATCCCGCCACGACGTCCGGCTCCGGGTACGCCGGGCTGCTGGACCACCTGGCCGGGCACGCCGGTGACGAGCAGGTGGACCTGGACGACGGCCTGCTGGACGCGCTCGGCGCGCCCCCGGCCCGGACGGCGCTGCCGCCCTGGCCCCTGGACTGCCTGTTACGCCCGTTGCGAAGCCCCGGGCCGCTGGCGGTGTTGGAGACCGCCTCGCCCGCGGGCGTGCTGGACGCCCGGTTCGCGGCCGCACTGGACACCCTGCACGGCGCCTACCCGAACGCCGACGGCTACCGTGCCTTCCTCGCAGCCGTCGAGCGGCTGTCGGGGGCCCGGTTCGTGGAACTGCTGGTGCCCCCGCTGGCCGAACGCGCCGCCAACGCCGTACGCCGCCCCGTCCTCACCGGCTGGTGGACCGGCGACCCGGACCCGGCGCCGTACCACGGGCCGGCCGGTCCGGCAGCCCGCCATCTGCCGCTGGACCGCATCACGCTGCGCCGGGACGGCCGGCAGGTCGTCGCCGAGGCCGACGGGCAGCGGTTGCTTCCCGTTCACCACGCCACCCGAACCCCGCTGCCCCCGTACGACGTCCTGCTGCGCCTGCTGCTGGCGGCCGGCCACCCCGCGGCCTCCCGGGTCGTCCGCCTGGACGGACTGACCGAAGCCCTCCCCGGGGCACACCGGGTGCCGCGGGTGACCGTCGACGGCACCCTGGTCGTCAGCCCGGCCGGCTGGCGGGTGTCCAGGGAGCTGCTGTGGCGGCCCGGGGACAGCGACCTGGCCAAGGTGCGCGCGCTCACCGGCCTGCGCCGCGACGCCGGGCTCCCCCGCTTCGCGTTCGTCAGGACCGCCGCCGGGGCGAGACCGGTGCCCGTCGACTTCGCGGCACTGACTGCCGTCCCCCTGCTGGAGCGGCTGTGCGCGCACCAGCCCGGGGCGGACCTCCTGGTCGAGGAGATGCTCCCCGGCCCCGACGGCCTGCTGCTGCGCGACCCGCTGCACGGCGGCGCCGCCGTCGCCGCCCAGCTGCTGCTGCGGCTTCCCGCCGGCCGGGGAGCCGAAGAACTCGCGGCACTCGCCGCCGCCGCACTGCGCGGCACACCCGGCGTCCCCGGCGCACCCGCCCCCAGCGGGCGGGGCACCGGGGCGGTCCCCAACCAACACCGCTCCTGAAGGAGGAGAACCATGCCCGTATCCACCGAGTTCACCGACCTCGACGCCCTGATCGGCGACCTGGACGAGCGCATCACCGAGAGCGACCTGCCGACGGCGCAGGCACACACCATGGAGTGCAGCGGCGTGTGTACGGTCATCGTCTGCGCCACCGTGGTGATCTGCTGACGCCCCCTCAGGCGGCCTGAGGCAGCTCAGGCCGCCTGATTCCGGCGGCACGGGATGCCGCCGCACCGGCGTCCTGCCCGTTCAACAGGACCGGACGCCGGCCCGTCGCACCGCCGTCCCGAAGGAGAGGTGCCATGGCGCAGAGCGCCGAGAGCGCCCGGAGCGTCGACAGCCGCGAGCACACCGGCACCGCCGTCGCCGCTGTCGCGGTCGGGCTCCTTGACGCCTGGACCGCGCGGTCCGGCGAGAGCACGGCCGAGCAGCCGTCCGATCCGGGCGTCCCCGTCCTGGCGGCCCTGGTGCGCGGAACCGGAGCGCCCGGGGCCGACGAGTCGGCCGCCCGTGCCGTCGCCGTCTGGGCCCGCACCGCCGGCCGGGGTCCCGGACACCGCGGTCTGTACGACGGGGGCCTCGCCGGGACCCTGGTGGGCCTGCGCCTGGGCGCCCGGGTGCAGCCACGGCTGCGCGCGGCCGCCGACCGGCTCCGCGACCACCTGGTGCGCAGCGCCCCGCAGCCGCACCCGCGCCGCGAACAAGCCACCCTCCCGGACTACGACCTGATCCTCGGGCCGTCCGGCATCCTGCTCGCCCTGTGCGCCGGAACCCACCCGGCGCCGCACGAGATCCGGCCGTTCGCCGGGTATCTGGCGGCGCTGTGCGACGCCGACGACCTGCCGCGGCTGCGCACGGCGGGCTACGCGGACCACCCCCAACTGGACTGGCTGGACGGACGGATCAACACCGGCCTGGGGCACGGCGTCGCCGGAGTCGTCGCCGCGCTCACCGCGGCGGTCCGCCGACTGGGCCCGGACCCCGGCCTGCTGCGCGCGCTGCGACACGCGACCGGGTGGCTGGCCCGGCAGTCCTTCGTCGACGGTCGAGCCGTCCGCACCTGGGACGGCGCCGGACTCGACGGCCCGCCGCCCGCCGGACCGCGCGCCCGCCAGGCCTGGTGCTACGGCACCCCGGGCGTGTCCTGGGCGCTGTGGGACGCGGCCGACGCGACCGGCGACCCGGAGGCGGCCGCATGGGCCGCGGCGGCCTTCACCACCCTCGCCGAGCGGTACGACGAGGACTTCCACCTCTTCGGCGACCGGCCGGGCGACCTGCTGGGCCTGTGCCATGGGGCCGCCGGCGTGCTGGCGGTGGCCGACGCCTTCGACCGCCATGCCGCGCTGCCCGCCGCGGCCGTCCTCAAGGCACGCCTGATCACCCACGTTCACGACCGCCTGCCCGCGGTGGAGGCCCTCGGCCAGGAGCACATGGGACTGCTCACCGGCGCGGCGGGCCCGCTGAGCGCCCTGCTCACCGCCGTCCACGGCACCTCACGCGCCTGGCTGCCGTGCCTGGCCCTGCGCTGAACAGCACATGGTGGCGTGAAACGTCCGATCGCCGGCATCGGCGCACCACGGCCGACGAGGCGCCGTGGACAAATAGACTCCGCACAGATAATCTCTGCGAAGAGAATTTCTTTCGGGAGGCCATGGACATGTGGACGTATGAGCACGCCATCGAGACCGACGCCGCGCCAGAGGCGATCTGGAGCCTGTGGGCCGATGTGGAGAACTGGGGAGCCTGGAACGCCGACATCGCGGACATCCGAATCAGCGGCCCCTTTGAGACGGGCGCCGAGATCGTGATGACCCCGGCCGATGGCGACCCGGTGCATCTGATCGTCGCCGAGGCCACCCTCGGCGAACGGTTCGTGGACGAGGCCCGGTTCGACGGACTGCTCCTGAGCACCGTCCACCAGCTCGGGCGGGGCGAAAGCCTGCGCACTCGGGTGACGTACCGGATGGAGATCACCGGGCCCGGCGCCGACGAGCTCGGCCCGCGGATCGGTGCGGCCGTCACCGCGGACTGGCCGCAGACCATGGCGGCCCTGGTCAAGCTGGCGCAGGGCTGATGGCCCGCAACCCCGGCGACAGCCCTGGCTTCCTGCTCTGGCACGCCACGCTGCGCTGGCAGCGCGACATCGCCGCGGAGCTCGGCCCCCTGGGCCTCACCCACGTCCAGTTCGTCCTTCTGGCCTGCACCTGGTGGCTGAACACCCACGGGGAGCATCCCAACCAGCAGGAACTGGCCCGCCAAGCCGGCACCGACGTCAAGATGACCTCACAGGTCCTGCGTGCCCTGGAGGGCAAGGGGCTGGTCAAACGCGAGGTCGATCCCGCCGACACCCGCGCCAAGCGCCTGCACGTCACCGACGCCGGCGCCGAACTGGCCCCGCGCGCGATCGCCGCCGTCGAGAACGTTGACGCGCGCTTCTTCGGGCAGGTGGCGCACGACGACGCCGTAACCCTGCTCAGCCGCCTGGCCGACCCCGACACCTGACCCCCGCCCTGGTACCGGGCGAGGCGGTGCGCGTGCTGCCCGGCTCAGGCCGGTGAGTGCCTTCCGGTGGCGCGCGTGCTGCCGCCGCAAGGTGTCCGTCACCGTCGCGGCAGAGCCGTTGGTGGACTCCTGCGGTGGCGCGCCTTGGGCGGGGGCGAGCCAGCACTGTTGCGGCACCGGGAAGTCGGCGGTGCAGGTCACCCGGTCCGGCGTCGGAGCCTTCCGGCGGTTGGGCGGTGGTGCGGGGGAAGTTACCGGAGTTGGGCCCGGTGGGCGATGGAGTCGTCCGGGCCGCGGGTGAATTCGCGGTCGCGCAGCATCTCCAGCGCCACCCGGTACCCAACACGCGCGCGTATCGCGCAGGCTTCAGGAGTTCGGGGCTGCCCTGCGCGCCATCCGCACACGGCAGCCCCTTGGGCGGACCTGTGCTGAGCACACCGCCGCTTGGAGGGCTGGCGCATGACCACGGCCCCCGCCATCGAGCTCCGCACGTTCACCACGCTCGCCGCCGTCCGCGGCGACCTCCTCGACGTCTACGCCGAGGTACGCGCTGGCGCGGCACCGACTCCGCTCGCCGCATTCACGACAAGCGCTTGAAGGTCCTTGGCCTGGCACTTGATGCGCTTGTCCCAGGGGTGCGGCCGTGCGGGCAGGGGCCGCAGAGGCGACAGACCCCGCCGACAGGGAGACCACGGCTCATAACGCTGTTGCGACTGAGGTGCGCAGGCACTACCGTGCGCTCACGTAGCGCACGGTGCTGGCGTAGCGCGCGACCACAGAACGATCTCGTTTGGGTTCGCAGAGCCACTCCGGCCCGGTATCGGCCGGCGAGTTCGTTCGAACGGTGGCGGTCGTCCCGCTACCGAGAATGAGGACATCATGAGCGACGTGAGCAGTCCCCCGCTCCCAGTGTCGGAGCCGGACCTCTCGGCCGCGTGAGCGCCCGGCCTGGCCGGCCCGTGAGCCGGATGCCAGCGGTCCAGCCACAAGTACGGTGCGGGCGGGCGCCCGTTGTGCCAGTCAGACAGGTCCTAGGTGGCCTGGCCTGAATCGTCGGTCAGAGCGGCCGCGGTCAAAGTGAGGTGCTGGACCAGGACCGCGGCTGCGGTGTCGGCGTCGCGGGCCAGCACCGCCTCCTCCAGCATGCGGTGTTCCCTGGCACCGTCCCGGTCGGGGTTGCGGTGCGCCGACCAACGGCGGGCCAACTCACTCGCGGTCCACAACCGGTCGAAGGTCTCCAGCAGCGCGCGGTTGCCACACCCCTCCAGCAACGTGCGATGGAAGGCGCGGTGAGCCTCGGCCCACGCGGCGGTGGCGGCGACCGGGCTGTGGGATGGCGGCGCAGACGGCGACGGGACGGGGCACGTACGCCGAGACGGTGGCCCTCACGGCGGGCAGCGCAGCCCGTGCCGCATGACCCGCAAGGGCCGCGAGAGCCGGCACGCGGCAGCGGTCCTGCGGGGATCCGAGGATCCGGCGTCTGTGCGCCTGGATGTCACGCCGCGAGTTGCCGGAACGCGTCCCCGTCACCGGACCGGGCACGGGCCGGAGCCGATTCGATCACCCCTACGTCCTCGCGTCGGGGGTTCGCCGGAAGTCCGGCTCTGCCCCCCGCTCAGCGAAGCAGCGCGTCGAGGAACGGGCTGGACAACACGCGGTGGGGGTCGAGTCGGTCGAGAATCGCGACCGCCTGGTCCCAGCCCGGGCCACCCCCGGCGCGCTGGCTGGCGGGGATGGCCCGGGTGAGGACGTCCGGGTCGGACCACGCGGCGGTGTCGCTGTAGGCCCAGCCCTTGGACCACTCCACGCGTACCGTCGCCCGGTCCCCGTCCAGGGCCAGGAGGAACTGCTCGATGTCGCGGTAGAAGCGGTGCAGGGCGGGTGTCGTCGGCAGGGAGAGGACGTCGATCCACACGGCGGTGTCGACGTCCGGCCGGTCGGGGCGCGGTCGCAGGGCGGACAGGAGCGGGGGCCGCGCGCCGGGGACACCGCACACGAACGGGTCCTCCAGGCCCGTCACCCGGATTTCCACCTGGCCGTTGACCGGGTACTCGCCGCGCGCCGCGTACTGGGTGAGCAGCGTGCGATAGAAGCCGGTGAACTGGCTGACCACCCACTGCAGGTCGGCGCGGCGGGTGAGGACGGCGTAGCCGTTGGCGGTCTCGCGCAGCGTGGTGGGCCGCACGTACTGCAGCAGGTTGCGGGAGGCCCCCCACAGGTCAGAGCGCAGACCGCCTGCCAGCAGGTGGGTGAGCACGTCGCCGGTCAGCACGTCCCGCACGAGGTTTCCCGAGAGCAGGACGTCGGTGATGTCGCCGGTCAACGCGACCTTGGCCAGCAGGTACTGGACCTGCCCGAAGAGCGGCGCGCTCGCCCACGCCCCGGAGACCAGGTCCCCGGCCAGCCGGGCCACCGGCTCGGGGAGGGAGTCGGAGAACGGGTAGTTGTACGGTTCGTCGACCGCGCGGGCGGCAAGCGGCCGCTTCGGGGCGACACTCCAGACCTTCAGCCAGGGGCAGTCGGTGAAGGCGAACCAGATCGCCTCGACCCGGCCGGTGCGGTCCACGAAGCCGGCCAGGGTCCGCGTGCCGGCCGGAGCACCAGGGGCGGCGAACAGCTCGGTGGCGGGGATGTCCAGAAAGGACTGGCAGCGCAGATGGTGGTCCGTGCCCACCCGCACGACGGCCTCGGTGACGAGCGAGCGGCCGAGGTGAGTGAGGAGCGCATCGCAGTCGGGCTCGGCTCGGTCGACGGTCCGCAGGACGTAGCGGCCGGCGGCGTCGTCCCAGACGACCGCGGTCAGCTCGGTGACCAGGTTGCTCAGCGAGCCGTAGCCGTGGCCGGACGACGGGTTCTCGCCGACGGCGGGGACGGCCGTGCCGTGCGCGCCGATGGCAAGCGCGCCACCGACCGACAGATCGCCGGGTGCCGGCGCGGAGGCGACCCCGTATCCGCCCTCGCCGGCGAACGCGAGCAGCGTCTCCAGCGAGGCGCCGGCCTGGGCCCGGACGCGGGCCGACCCGTCGGCGGCCCGCTGCTCCAGCGACATCGCGGTGAGGTGCGCGGTGGTGTCCAGCAGGACGACCCGGGCCGCGGCGGATGTGCCGTCGGCCACCGTGAGGGGGGCCCAGCCATGCCGCTGCCCTTGCGCGCGTACGGTCCAGTCGGCGCCGTAGGCCCAGTTGACGACGTCGAGCACCTCCTGAGGGCTGCGCGGCGCGCACGTCCACAGCTGGTCGGTACGGATCTCACCGGCCCAGTTCTCGTAGGCGCGCTGATAGACGTCGATCCCGGCCGGGAAGCCCGGCGGCGGTGCCGAGGCCGCGTAGGCGCTGCCCGGCCGGACCAGCCCGCGCAGCAACCAGACCGCGCCGCCCGCGGCGGCCGACGACGCGAGCAGCCTGCGCCGCGACAGCCCGCCGCCCTGGTTCGAAGGACCGTCCGTCATCCCCGCACCCCTCTGCCCCGCGCTCCGAACCGGCCCTGCCGGGCCGGTCGGGCACGCACGTTACCCAGCAGAGAAGGCCCCACGGTCATACGTTCTACCTATTCACTTGAACGAGTGAATGGTCTGAGGTGAGGGCAACGACCCGGCCCCACGGCCCGTAGCACGGTCTGTCCGCGCTTGATCCCGGCTGCCGCCTCGGCGAGTTCATCGAGGCTGAGGCCGTTGTCGAGCGCCCGGCGCAGGTGCCCGGCCGGCTCGACGGCCATCGGCTTCGCGGCGGTCCTCCCCTGCGGCGCCGTTGTGACCTCTCTGCGGTGCGTGACGCGGATCTGCGGCGGACGGGAGGTACAGGACTTCTCCGGCGAGAACAGGAAGACCGTGGCGGGCAGGCGCTCAGACCGGGCGGGTGGGGGTGACGGCTGCGGGGCCGGGCAGGGTCTGCGGGGCGGGCCCGGCTCCATGCCCGGCCCTCGTGGCCGGCGTCGGCCAGCCGCAGCCGAAGGCGGCCTCCACGAAGCACTGGTCGTACGCCGCCTCCGCACCCCGCCGCAGGGCGTCCCGCAGGGCCGCCGGGGCCGGTCGCACCCGCCGGGACCATCCGTCGCGCAGCAGTGACACGGCGAACCCGGCGAGGAAGGCGTCTCCGCAGCCCATCGTGTCGGAGACGCAGTCGGGGTCCGCAGCGCGGGCCGGCGCGACGGCCGTGGTCCGGCCGTCGTACGCGATCGCCCCGTGCAGCCCACGGGTGGCCAGCGCCACCCCGGCCCCCCGGGCCACGGCCTCGGCGAGCAGGGCACGGGTGGCGGCCTCGTCCAGGTGTGAGCACGACAGCAGCGCGAGGTCCAGGTGCGGGCAGACGCGGTCGAGATAAGCGGGTGTACGAAACTCCTCCTCGTCGGAGAAGTCGAAGCTGAGCAGTGGGCCGGCCGTCGCGAGCAGCGGGAGTTCGGCCTCGGTGCCGGAGTAGACGCTGGAGTGCACCAGGCTGAACGAGGCTGCGTACGCGAGCAGTGCGGGGGTGACGGGGAGAGGGGCGTGGACGGCTGCACCGCCGGGCTCGTAGCCGAGGAAGACCCGGTCGCCGTCCCGCACGTGCAGGGTTGAGACCGAGGTCGCACCGTGGCGCACGACGCTGTGGTCCACGGTGACGCCCTGCGCCGCCACGGCCGCGCGCAGTCTGGTGCCGAGGTCGTCGTCACCGAACACCCCCGCATAGGCGGCGTCCAGGCCGAGCCGGTGGGCGTAGACGGCGACGTTGACGCAGTTGCCGCCGGGGTAGTCGGTGCCGCGGTCCACGAAGCGGTCGATGGTGTTGTCGCCGAAACCGAGGACTTTCATCAGGGTCTCCCGAGGCGCGGGCGCGGCACGCGGGGGCACGGCGCCCGCCGTGGGCGCGCCGGTGCCGGGGCACCGGCGCGCGGGGCGGATGGACGAGGGGGAACCGGTCGGAGGGTTCAGTAGCCCATGACGCGGTAGTAACGGCGCAGGTCGAGTGAGTGGTCGCGGACGCGTTCGAGGTGCTTGCTGACCCGGTCCATCACGGTGTCGAGCACCAGCGGGGCGAGCAGTCCGCGGAACTCGGGGCTGATGCCCTCCAGGGGATAGTCGCGGGTGTCGAAGACGGTGACGTCCTTGGAGACGCGCTTGGCGAAGGCCTCGGCCCGGTCGGTCAGCGCCCGGGTCTCGTCCTCACCCTGGAAGACGATGACGCTGGTGTTCTCCTCCAGCAGCTCCAGCGAGCCGTGGAAGAACTCCGCGCTGTGCACACGAGTCGTGCGCAGCCACTGCATCTCCTCGAGGATGCACATGGAGTACAGGTAGGTGAATCCCCACAGGTTCCCGCCGCCGATGAGGAAGTGGTAGTCGGTGTCCTTGTGGCTCTCGGCGAACTCGGACGCCACCGGCTCGGCCTGCCGGGCGACGTCCACCAGGACGCGGGGCAGGACGCCGAGCTCGTCGGCGAGGCGCTCGTAGCCCTCGAACTCGCCCCGGCGGGAGAGCAGCCGGCCCATGAACAGCAGCAGCTGGACGTCGAACGGCCAGGCCTTGGGCTCGGAGATCAGCGCGGTGTCGACGTTCTGGGCGACGAGGGAGTCGGGGTAACCGGTGAAGCCGATCGTGTGGGCGCCCCGGGACTTGCAGTAGTCGATGGCGCGGAGGGTGTCGTCGGTGGTGCCGGAGACGGAGGTGAAGACGGCGATGGTGCGCTCGCCGAGGCGGGCGTCGCCGGAGACGACGAGTTCGGCGGCGACGGCGGGCCGGACCGGCATCACCGAAGTGCGCCGGGCGAGGTGCTCGTAGGGCCACATCTGCGCGTACGTGCCGCCGGCGCCCACGAGGAGGACGTTGTCGTAGCCCTCGTCGGCCAGACGGTCGACGACCTTCTCTATCCGGGGACGCAGCGCCAGCAGGCTCTTCGTCTGGGAGACGAACTCGGCTTCGTTGAACTTGAGCACGGTGATGACTTCCTCAGGGGTTGTTCCGCACCGGCCGGCGTGTGCCGGTGAGCCGGTGTTTCGGGGGGCGCGGGGACCGGAGCGGGTCAGGCCGCGCGACGCCGGGAGAACAGCACGTTCGCCCCGGCGATGATCAGACCGCCGACGAAGATCAGCGTTCCCATGACGTTGACCTGCGGGGGCACGCCGGTACGGCTGGCGCTGTACACCCACAGCGGGAACGTGACCGTACGGCCGGCGTTGAAGCTGGTGATGACGTAGTCGTCGACGGACAGGGCGAAACAGAGCAGGGCGCCGGATGCCACGCCGGGCAGCAGCATCGGCAGGGTGACCAGCCGGAACGCTGTCCACGGGCCGGCTCCCAGGTCGCGGGCGGCCTCCTCGAGCGTCGGGTCGTGCCCCGCCATGCGCGCCCGTACGGTGATGGCGACGTAGGGGATGCAGAAGGCCACGTGCGCGATGACGATCGTCCAGTAGCCGCGAGGCACGCCCAGCACGATGAACAGCGACAGCAGCGCAGCGCCGAGGGCGATCTCGGGGGCCGCGATGGCGGCGAACATCAGCAGGTCCACCGAGCCCCGGCCGCGGAAGCGGTGCCGGCCGAGCGCCAGCCCGATCGGGGTGCCCAGGAGGGTGGCGACGACGGCGACGACCAAGGCGATGGTGAGGCTGTTGACCAGGGCGGAGGTCAGGTTGGGGATGGCGAACAGGTGCCGGTACCAGTTCAGGGTGAAGCCCTGCCAGGTGAAGTTCACCTTGCTGCCGGTGTCGTTGAACCCGAACAGGACCATGACCGCGATCGGCAGCAGCAGCCAGGCCAGCACCAGCACGGTGTACAGGGTCAGGGTGGGGCGGCGCCGTGGGCGCCCGGTGCGCCGGGTGCGCGGTGCGGCGGGCGCGTCGGCGACGGGGCCGGCGGTTGTGGTGGTCATCGCGCTGCCGCCTCCAGGACCTCGTCGGTGCCCAGGGTCCGGGCGTAGGTGAACACGGCCAACAGCAGTGCGCCCATGAGGACGAAGGACAGGGCGGAGGCACCGGGGTAGTCGAGGTTGGTGAAGTACTCGGTCTGGATGATGTTGCCGATCATCGTGGTCGAGGGGCCGCCGAGGATGCCGGCGTTGACGTAGTCGGCGCAGGCCGGTACGAACGTCAGCAGCACGCCGGCGAAGACTCCGGGCAGCGACAGCGGCAGCACCACGCGCAGGAAGGTCTGCGCCCGGGAGGCGTACAGGTCGGTGGATGCCTCGATCACCTTGGGATCGACCCGTTCCAGGGCCACGTACACGGGCAGCACCATGAACGGCAGGAAGTTGTAGGTCAGGCCGCCGATCACCGCGTAGGGCGTCGCCAGCAGATGGAAGTCGGCCGGGAGCAGGCCGATGTCCTTCAGCGGTCCGAGCAGGACGCCGTGGTCGGCGAGCACCACGTTCCAGGACTGGGTGCGGATGACGAAGGACACGAAGAACGGCAGCAGCAGCAGGAAGAGGAACACCGACTTGTGCCGGCCGGCCCGGAAGGCGATCCAGTAGGCCACCGGGTAGCCGACGGCGGCGCAGGCGACGGTCGCCGCGACGCCGTAGAGCAGGGACCGGACCAGCTGCACGTGATAGGTGCGGACCATGTCGGCGTAGGTGCTGAAGTGGAACGTCTGGCGGAAGCCGTCGATGAAGTTGCCGGTCTGCAGCGACAGCGACACCATCACGATCACGGGGGTGACGAAGAAGGCCGCCAGCCACAGCCAGCCCGGAAGGATCATCAGATAGGGGCCCAGTGCCTCCCCGGTGCGACGGCGCCGCCGGGTCAGGCCTGGTAGATCGGTTCGAACAACGCGTTCCACTGCTTCTCCTCCTCTTCGTCGAGCACCCGCAGACGGCGCAGCTTCGACTGGTCGGCCTTGGTCGGGAAGACCAGGGGGCTGGTGCTGAGGGCGTCCAGTACGGTGCGCCGCTTGCCGGTGGCGGCGTCCGCGTCGCGTGCGACGACCCGTTGCGCGGCGGGCACCGGGCAGACGAACTGCACGGTCTCGCTGATCCTCGCGGCGACCTCGGGCCGGTAGACGTAGTTCATGTAGGTGAGCGCGTCGACGGGGTGGGCGGCCGTCGAGGGGATGCAGAGGTTGTCGGTCCAGAGCAGACCGCCCTCGTCCGGGATGACGAACTCCAGTCGCGAGCCGCTCTGGTTGGCCTGGAAGACGTCACCCGAGTACACGAGCGAGGCCGCGAGGTCGCCGCGCTGGAGGGAGGACTGGTAGGTCGAGGTGGAGTAGGAGCGGACCATGCCGGCGTCGCGCTGCCTGCGCAGCCAGGCCGCCGCCTTGCGCCAGTCGGCATGGGTGGACGTCTCCGGGTCCACCCCGACCGCCAGCAGCGCGATGTTGCCCATCTGCACAGCGTCGTTCCACATGCCGACCCTGCCGCGCAGCTTGGGGTCGAGCAGGTCCTGCCAACTGGTGATCTTCCGGCCCACCCGGGCCGGGTCGTAGCCGATGCCGGTCATGCCGGACTGCCAGGGGACGGTGTAGACGTTGCCGTGGTCGAAGGACGTGTTCTTGAACGCGGCTCCGCCGTACCGTGCGAAGTTGGGCAGGCGGCTGTGGTCGAGCGGGGCCAGGTAGCCGAGTTCGATGTACTTGCCGAGGTAGCTGTCGCCGCCGACGACCATCAGGTCGTAGCCGATGCCCTGGCCGGAGGCGAACTCCGGCTGGATCTTGCCGAACCAGGAGGCGCTGTCGTCGATCAGCTCGTTGTACGTGACCTCGATGCCGCTCTCGCGGGTGAAGGCGTCGAGGGTGGGGTGCTTGCTCTGGTCGGCCGGGTCGACGTCGATGTACTGCGTGTAGTTGACGAAGTCCAGCTTCCCGGACCGCTTCTTGCCGGACCAGAAGTCGGTGACGGCGGCGGCGATCTCCGCCTTGCCGGTGGGGACGTGCACGCGGGCGCCGGGCACGCTGCAGGCGGCGAGCGGGGCCAGCGCGGCGGCGCCGGCCGCGGCGCGCAGCAGGCGGCGCCGCGTCCAGCCGTGCGAGGGCAGCGCGCGCGGCCGGGGTGCGAAGGGTGTGAAGTGCTCGGGCATGGTGGTTGGTCCGCCTGTCGTCAGCGCGAGGTGAGGGAAACCGGGTCCGCGACGGCCGTCGCCGCGGGGGCGGGGGCGGTGGTGAGCAGGTAGGAGTGGTCGGTGGCCCAGGACAGCCAGACGGTGTCGCCGCGCGACGGAGACGCGCAGGCGGTGCCGTCGTTGGGCTGGAAGACCGTCATCTCCGCGCCGGTGCTGGTGTCCACCGTGTAGCTGGTGGAGGTGCCGAGGTAGACCACCTCCCGGACGGTGCCGCGGACCCGGCTGGCGACGTCGGCCGGCCCGGTGGTCAGTGTGATCTTCTCCGGCCGCACGGTGAGTTCGACGGCCTCGCCGGCGGCGAGGGAGCCGCGCAGCGGGACCGTGACGCGCTGGCCGTCACCGAGGTCGAGCACCCCGGTTCCGGCCGCCACGGACGTCAGCCGGCCGCCGATCAGGTTGGAGGTGCCGATGAACCCGGCGACGAACGCGGTGGCGGGCCGCTCGTACACCTCCTGCGGCGGGCCCACCTGTTCGACCAGGCCCTGGTTCATCACCGCGATCCGGTCGGACATGGTCAGCGCCTCGGCCTGGTCGTGGGTGACGTAGATGAAGGTGATGCCGACCTCGCGCTGGATGCGCTTGAGTTCCAGCTGCATGGTCTGGCGGAGCTTGAGGTCCAGGGCGCCGAGGGGTTCGTCC
Source organism: Streptomyces sp. NEAU-sy36 (assembly GCF_013423905.1). Taxonomy (NCBI): domain Bacteria; kingdom Bacillati; phylum Actinomycetota; class Actinomycetes; order Kitasatosporales; family Streptomycetaceae; genus Streptomyces; species Streptomyces sp. NEAU-sy36. The sequence continues at coordinate 3,908,129 of NZ_CP058977.1, read as the reverse complement.
AGGAGCAGCGCGCGAGGGCGGTTGACCAGGGCGCGGGCCAGGGCGACGCGCTGCTGCTGGCCGCCGGAGAGCTGGCGGGGGCGGCGGTCGGCCTTGTCGGCGAGTTCGACGGTGCGCAGGATCTTCTCGACCCGGTCGCGGAGCTCCTCCTTGGGCACGCGCTTGCGGCGCAGTCCGAACGCCACGTTGTCGGCGACGCTCAGGTGCGGGAAGAGGGCGTACGACTGGAACACCATGTTGATGTCACGCCTGTTGGCGGGCACCCCGACCATGTCGCGGCCGTGCAGCAGGATCTGCCCGGAGGTCGGCTCCTCGAAGCCGGCGATCATCCGCAAGGTGGTGGTCTTGCCGCAGCCGGAGGGGCCGAGGAGCGAGAAGAACTCGCCCTCGCCGATGGCGAGGCTGACGCCGCGGACGACCGCCGCGTCCCGGGCGCCGGCGCCGCCGAAGTCCTTGACCACATCGACGAGGCTGATGGCAGGGCCAGCGGACGTCGGCGGCGAGAGGGTGTCGGTTGCCATCCGTGGTACCTCCGGTGTTCGGGGCGTGGGATCGGGGCGGCCGCGGGCGGGGGCGTGCCGCGGCGGCCGGCCGGGGAAACGGCGGGCGGGGGGCGTCGGCGCGGTTTGATAACGTTACCAACGAGCCAGACCAGACCTTACCCACGGACGGGCATCACCCGTCAATGGTTGAATGGCCTCGAATTTTCATCGGCCGGTTCCCCGGCCCCCGCCGAGCCGTCACTCACGAGAGACCGCCCATGCCCAACACCCCACGGCCGCCGCGTCGCGTCACCATTCCCGACGTCGCCAGGCACGCCGGCGTGGGACAGGCCACCGCCGCCCGGGTCCTGGGCGGGTACGGCTCGTCCAGCGCGGCCACCCGGGAACGGGTGCTGGCCGCCGCCGCGGAACTGGGTTACAGCACCAACGCGGTGGCCCGAAGCATGATCAGCGGACGCACCCACACCCTGGGCGTGGTCGTCGCGGACGTGGAGAACGCCTACTTCGCCCGCGCGGTGCGCGGCGTCACCGACGTCGCGGCCAAGGCCGGCCTCCAAGTCGTCCTCGCCAACAGTGACGAGAAGGGCGACACCGAGAAGTCCGCGGTGCAGATGTTCATCGAGCGGCGGGTGGACGGTCTGGTCGTGGCCCCTGCCGCGGCCGACCACGAACACCTCGACAAGGCCGTCGCCGCGGGCATCCCCGTGGTCCTGCTGGACCGTGCGCTCAGCGGCGCCACGCTGGACACGGTCGTCGTGGACAACCGCGGCGCCGCCGAGGCCGCGGTGTCCCGGTTCACCGAGGCGGGGCACACCCGCATCGCCGTGGTCACCTCGGCCTCCCCCGACGAGAACGCCACGCAGCTCGCGCCCGGCGCGGACATCTGGACCACGACCGAGCGGCTCACCGGCTACCGGCAGGCCCTGCGCGCCGCGGGCATCCCGCGCGGCGCGGAGCTGATTCGGCACACCGGATACGACCGGACCTGGGCCCGCTCAGCCGTACTGGAGCTGATGAGTTCGCCCGACCGGCCCACCGCGCTGTTCACCACGGACAACGTGGCCACCCTCGGCACCCTGGACGCCCTGCTCGACCTCGGCGCCCGCATCCCCGGCGACGTCTCGGTCATCGGTTTCGACGACGCCGAGTGGGCCACCCTCGTCCGGCCGAGGCTGAGCGTGGTCAGCCAGCCGGTGCAGGAGTTGGGCGGGCTGGCGGCCGACATCCTGGTACGCCGTATCAACGGCTCGACGGCCCGCCCCCGCAGGCACACCCTGCGCGCCACCTACGTCTCTCGCGAGTCCACCGGCCCTGTGCCCGAACAGGTCCGACCACTGCGGTTCCCGGGGGACTGACGGACCCGCGGACCCTGGTCACCGGTGCCCTTCTCGAGGCTTCGGCCAACTTCGCGGTGCAGAGCTGGACAAACGCCCACCCGGCGGTGGCGAGGCCGTTACTGTGAGTGTGATCGACTTCGATGAGGTATCCGCTCGCCGGCCGTACGAGGGGGCTGTCGTCGCCGGGCCGCAGCATCAGCGGCCCGGTCATCATGTTCCCCCGCGTGCCGGACCCGCCGCTCCGCGAGCGCGCCCGACCGGCGCCGGTTCGGACACGGATCGCAGCGCGGGCCGCACCTACAGCAACTGTCAACTCGAAAGGCCCGACCCATGAACGCAGCAGTCGGCACGACGACCGTCAGGACGAAGGCGGGCGAATCCGCCACCCTGACTCGCGCGGCCGTCATGGACGCGGCCCGCACGGAACCCGACTACACCGCCTACGCCCCCAATGACGTCTGGGTCGTCGCCGACATCGGTGGCCGTTTCATCCCGGTGATCCCGTTGGTGCGCGCGGCCCTTGGCGCCGAACCGCACAACACCAACGAGGCGGAGATCAGGATCAGGGAACTCGGGTTCCAGGTCTTCATCAAGCGCCTGTACACCCCGGGCGGGCAGCCGGTCCGGCTCACGCAGGCGCAGCTGAGGGACGCCCGCCCGTAACGGCCTGTCGGCGCTCAGGGTCTGGCCGTCGTCGGCGTGCCGCACGTGCACGCCGTCCGGCACCGGCTGCGGGAGCCGGTCGAACGCGTGGATGGGACGGTCGGTGCCGCCGGTGACCCAGCGGCGCCGGTCGACGGTCACGCCGTACTCGTCCGGCAGGACATCCACACGAAGCTGGCCAGCTACTAGAGTGCCGCGAGGTTGTCGGCCAGGTCGTCGAGACCGAGCGAGCCCTGGGAGAGCGCCTTCATGTGCCAGGTCTTGAGGTCGAAGGCGGCGCCGCGTCGGCGTTGCGCCGCCGCGCGGCCCTGGAGCCAGGCGCGTTCGCCGAGTTTGTAGCCGATGGCCTGACCGGGCCAGCCGAGGTAGCGGTCGATCTCGCTGTTGCGGCGGGCCGCCGGACTGCCGTTGTAGGTGGCCATGAATTCCGTTGCGAGTGCCGGCGTCCAGCGCTCGCCTGGGTGGAAGCCCGAGTCGGCGGGGATGGCGAGTTCGAGGTGCATGCCGATGTCGACGATCACGCGGATCGTACGCAGCATCTGCCCGTCCAGGAAGCCGAGGCGGCGCGCGGGCTCGGAGAAGAAGCCCAGATCGTCCATGAAGCGCTCGGCGTACAGGGCCCAGCCCTCGATGTTGGCGCTGACCATACCCTCGGTGACCTGGTAGCGGCTGAGCCGGTCGGCGACCGCGACCCACTGGGCGAGCTGGAGATGGTGGCCGGGAACGCCCTCGTGATACCAGATGCTGACGAGTTGCCAGGTCGGAAAGGTGTCCTGGCCGAGGGTGGGCAGGTAGGTGCGTCCGGGGCGGCTGAAGTCGAGGCTCGGGCCCTGGTAGTAGGGACCGGAGGCGCTGCCCGCGGGCGCTATCCGGGACTCGATCGCGCGGATCGGGCCGGAGAGGTCGAAGTGGCTGCCGTCGAGAGCGTCGATCGCCTCGTCCATGAGCTGCTGCAGCCAATCCCGGATGGCCTCCTCCCCCTTGACCGTGTGACCGTGCTCGTCCAGGTGGCGCATGGCTTCCAGGAGGGTGGCGCCGGGCAGGACCCGGTCGGCTTCGACGCGCATCTCGGCGAGCGTCCGGTGGAACTCGCTCCATGCCCAGGCGTAGGCCTCGGCCAGATCCAGCTCGGCACCCGTGTTGTGGCGTGCGGCGCGCAGGTAGCGCTCGCGGCCGACGGCGTCCGGGGTGTCCGCCGCCGCGGCGAGGTAGGTGTCGCGCAGCCAGTCGCGGAACTCGGCGACGGCGGCGGTGGCCTTCCTGGCTGCGGCGTCCAGGTCGGGGCGCAACCGGTCGGGGCCGTCCGAGACGAAGTCGGCGAACCAGCCCGCGTCCCTGCCCGCGTCCCGCCCAGCCGCCTCCCCGGTCCAGTCGGAGAGCTGGCCGATCACCCCGGTGACCTGCCGGGGAGCGGCGAGCAGGCCACGAGAGACACCCTCTGTGAGGGTGGCCCGGTAACCGTCCAGCGCACCGGGGAGGTTGCGCAGCCGTCCGGCCACGGCCGCCCAGTCCTCGTCGGTGGTGGTGGGCATGAAGGAGAAGATCGTCCGCACTTGGTCGACGTGCGCGCCCACGGTGCGCAGCTGGCGGAAGTTCTCGCCGGCATCGTCCATCGCCAGCTCGGCGGTGAGGCGTTCGCGCAGCAGCCGGGCGCAGGCTCGTTCAGCCGGATCGTCCGATGCGGGAGTGGCGTCGAGTGCTGCGAGAGTGCGGCGGGCGATCTCGGCGTGGGCCGCGAAGCCGTCCGGCGAGAGATCCGGCTGCCGGTCGTCACCACGGCCCAAGCCCAGCCACGCCGAGGTCATCGGGTCGTGCGCGGCCACTTGGTCCAGGTGTCTGTCGGCAATGGCGCGCGGAGTATTCAATTCATCTGGCATGCGCGCATTCTGACGTACCGTCGGACGTCTGCCACGAGCGGTCTCTGTCGCCGACGCCCGCTGCCTCGTCCCCCTTGCCGGAGCTGTCGGCGGGGTCGGGACAGGTGAGGGCCGTCCGGAATCCCGCTCAGGCATCGCGTGCCGGCCGGGTCTCGGCGAAGGCGCCGGCGGCTGCGGCGAGGGCGGCGGTTCTGGCCGCGTCGCCGGGCAGGTGCGGGTCGGGTGCCGTGCGGAGGAGAACCAGCTGGTGGTACAGCGGCGCGGTGGCGGCGAGGAGCAGACGCCGGGCGTCGGTACCCGACGGGAGTTCGCCGCGCCGGACGGCCCGGCTGACGACGACCTCGCATCGGGCGTACCGGTCCTCCCAGAGCCGCTGTTGGGCGTCGGCGGCCTTCTCGGAGCGGAACGAGGCGGCGATGAGCGCCGTCACGACCGGGGGCTCTGCGGTCAGGGCTGTCTGGATCTCCTGGTTGAGCGCTGTCAGGTCGCCTTCCAGGGAGCCGGTGTCCGGTGGCTGCCAGTCGTCGTCGCTCGCCGCGTCGAGTACGTCGGCGAGCAGGCCGCCGACGTCCCCCCAGCGCCGGTACACCGTGGTGCGGTGCACTCCGGCGCGAGCGGCGACGGCGTCCGTGGTGAGCGCGTCGTAACCGTGGTCGCCGAGCTCCGCGAGGACCGCGTCGAGTACCTGCCTGCGAATACGGGCGGTGCGGCCCCCGGGTCGGCGCCGGGTCGGCGCAGGCCGGGAGCCCGCCGGTTCTTGTTCTTGTTCTGAGGGCGTGGGAGTCGCCATAGGAGTCCGATTGATCGCGGGGACGGTTTGTGGCACCATCTTAATGCAGCAGCTGTCGCACTAATGGAGTGATCGATGTTCATCCAAAGCGTTCACCCGGCCGCACGGCCCCTGACGGTCGTCTCGTTCCCGAATGCTTTGGAGTCCCCGTATGCCCACACAGATCTCCGCGCTCGCTGTCAGCAAGTCCTTCAACGGCAGGCTCGTCCTTGACTCGGTGACCTGCTCGCTCGCAGCGGGCGAGCGCACCGGGATCATCGGTGAGAACGGATCGGGCAAGACCACCTTGCTGCGCCTGCTCGCCGGGCGTGAACGGCCCGATCAGGGCGAGGTCGTCGTCCAGGCCCCCGGTGGCGTCGGCTATCTCGCCCAGGACGAGCGGATGGAGCCGCGAGCGACCGTCCAGCAGGTCGTCGACCGTGCCCTGAGTGATCTGCGCACCGTCGAGCGGCGCATGCGCCGTCTCGAGGCCGCGATGGCCGACGGCGACGAGTCGGGCATGGCCGAGTACGGCGACCTGATGACCGTCTTCGAACTGCGCGGCGGCTATGACGCCGACGCCCGCGTGGAACGTGCCCTGCACGGTCTCGGCCTGGGCCTGGTGGGCCGAGACCGCGCCGTGGGCGGCCTCTCCGGTGGAGAGCGGGTCAGGTTGCGGCTCGCGGCCGTCCTGGCGGCCGCGCCGGAGGTGCTGCTCCTTGACGAGCCGACCAACCATCTCGACGACAGCGCCCTGAGCTGGCTGGAGGAACACCTGCGCACCCGCCGGGGCACCACGGTGGCGGTCTCCCACGACCGGGACTTCCTCGAACGCGTCGCCACCAGCCTCCTTGAGGTGGACGCCGACCGGCGCAGCGTCGTCCGGTACGGCAACGGCTACACCGGCTACCTCGCCGAGAAGCAGGCCGCCCGGCGGCGCTGGGCCCAGGCGCACGAGCAGTGGCGGGCCGACGTCGACCGGCTTCGCGAGGCCGCCGCGACCACCGCCCGCCACGTGGCCCCCGGCCGTGCGATGAAGGACGGCAACAAGATGGCGTACGACCGGGCGGGCGCCCGGGTTCAGCAGTCGCTCGCCAGCCGGGTGCGCAACGCCGAAGAACGGCTGCGCCGCCTCCTGAGCACCCCGGTCCCGGCCCCGCCGGAGCCGCTGCGCTTCACCCCCGTACTGCGGAGCAGCAGCCCGCAGGGCGCCGTACTCGTCGCCACCGACATCACCGTCACGGACCGGCTCGACCGCACGAGCCTGACCCTCGCGGCGGGCGAGCGCCTGCTGGTCACGGGGCCGAACGGAGCGGGCAAGACCACCTTGCTCCGCGTCCTCGCCGGAGAGGTCGCACCCGACGGCGGGGGTGTCACCCGCCTCGGCAGGGTCGGCTACCTCCCCCAGGAACCGCGCCCCGGGGAGCCGGACGAGACCGTCCTTGCCGCCTACGCCCGCGGACGGGCGGGTGAGGCCGCCGAACACGCCGAACAGCTGCTCTCCCTCGGCCTGTTCGACCGCGACCACCTCACGGTGCCGGTCGGCTGGTTGTCCACCGGGCAGCGGCAGCGTCTGGCCCTGGCGCGGCTGCTCAGCGAACCGTCGGACGTCCTGCTGCTCGACGAACCCACCAACCATCTGTCACCCGCGCTCGTCGAAGAACTGGAGACCGCCCTGACCGGGTACGACGGCGCCCTCGTCATCGTCAGCCACGACCGCCGACTGCGTCGGCGCTGGCAGGGCGCTCACCTGGCCGTGCGGGCGACGGTGACGCCCGCTGCCAGGGCCTGAGGTCCTGGCTGCCCCGCGAACACGCCTCCGGAAGGAAACAATTCGTGATGCCCCCTGTCCCCGCCGACCCGAACGTGATCCATCCGATGCCCGAGCAGCCGCGGGTGGTGCTGCTGAAGCCGCTGATCACCTCGCCGCTGATCGAGGTCGGAGAGTTCTCCTACTACGACGACCCCGATGACCCGACCGCCTTCGAGACCCGCAACGTGCTCTACCACTACGGGCCGGAAAAGCTGGTCATCGGGAAGTTCTGCGCGCTGGGCGAGGGCGTGCGGTTCATCATGAACGGCGCCAACCACCGGATGGACGGCCCCTCCACGTTCCCTTTCCCGATCATGGGCGGTTCCTGGGCCCAGCACTTCGACCTGATCACCGGCTTGCCCGGACGGGGTGACACCGTGGTGGGCCACGACGTCTGGTTCGGTTACCGGTCCATGGTGATGCCGGGCGTCCGCATCGGCCACGGAGCGGTCATCGCCTCCGGCTCCGTCGTCGTCGAGGACGTCCCCGACTACGGCGTCGTCGGCGGCAACCCCGCCCGCCTCATCCGCCGCCGCTACAGCGACGCCGACATCGCCCGCCTCCTGGCCGTGGCCTGGTGGGACTGGCCGCTCGAGGACATCACCGAACACCTCCGCACGATCATGTCCGGCAGCGTCGGCGACCTGGAGAACGCGGCGGCCCGGGCACGTGGGAACAGAACCTCTGGAGCCACCGACCCCCAGGACCGACGGTAGTTGAACGAGCCCGGCCCACGACGACCCGCGCGGTGACCCGCTCCCCTGTCCGCGATCCACCGTTCCAGCACCCCGAGAATCGAGCTGTCAGCATGCCTGCCTCGCCCCACCACAACCCGTTCGCCGACTGGCTCCGCACCCACGCCGTCCCCCTCGACCACCTCGACCCCGAGGCACCACTCGATGATCTTGAGCCGCTGCGCGCCATGATCGGCGACGCACGTGTCGTCGCGATCGGTGAAAGTTCCCACTTCATCAACGAGTTCGCGGCCATGCGCGAGCGCATCCTGAGGTTCCTGGCCGAGCGCTGCGGATTCACCGTCCTCGCCTTCGAGTACGGCTTCAGCGAAGGGCTCCCCCTTGACGCATGGGCCCAGGGTGAGGGGACGGACAACGACCTGTCGGCGCACCTCGCCGGAACGATCCCCGTGGGAGTCGAGGCGCCGCTGCGCTGGATACGCCGGCACAACCGAACCGCCTCGACACCGGTGCGCTTCGCGGGGATCGACATCCCGGCGGCCGGTGGGTCCTTGCTGCCCGCCCTGGCCCCGGTCGCCGACTACCTGCGCCGGATCGATCCCGAAACCCTGCCGATCCTCCAGGAGGCGATGCGGATCGCCGAATCGTTCGCCGGTGGCTCCGCGGCCGTCGCCGCGCCCGCGTGGGCACGTCTGGCCACCGCGGAACAGGACGCCCTCAGCGCGGCCCTGACGCGCCTGCTCATCCGGTTCCGCTCCCTCGCCCCGCTGTATGTCTCCCGCGGCGACCGGCACAGCTACGACATCGCCGTGCGCCGACTCGAAGGCGCCTGCCACGGCGACCACACCTTCCGCGCCATGGCCGACCTGTTCGCCGGCAAGGGGCTGACCGCCGACACCTCGGCCCGCGATGCCTACATGGCCGAGTCGGTCCTGTGGCACCTGGAACGCTTCGAACCCGGGACCCGCATCGTGCTGGCCGCTCACAACGCCCACATCCAGAAGACACCGGTGTCCTTCGACGGACACCTCACGGGGCTCCCCATGGGACAGCACCTGCACCGCGCGCTCGGCGATGGTTACTTCGCCCTCGGCATGGCGAGCACCACCGGACATACCGCGGACATGCCCCGCGACGAGAACACGCCCTTCGGCTTCACCATCGACGCCACCGCGCTGGAGCCTGCCGAGCCGGGAAGCGTCGAAGCCGCGTTCGCCGACGCCGGGCTCGGGCTCAGCATCGCCGGCTTCCACCAGGCACGCCGGCAGGCGGCCCATGGAAACGCCGGTCTCGTCCCGGGCCCCGACCGCATCCGGATCCAGAGCGCCTACCTCCACACCCCCGTCCTTGAGGCGTTCGACGCCATCCTCCACACCCCGACCTCCACCGTTGCCCACACCCTCCGAGAACCGACGCGGTGACGGCCGCCCTCATGCCGGCGTACGACCGCGGCCCGCACAGTGCACGTGGGCGCTGCGCCGGGCCGCGATCGGTCCTGCGCCTGCCGACGGTCGGTCACGCCCCACTACCGCGCGGGACGTTCACGCACACGGGGTGATGGTGAGTTCGGTGATGCGTCCGTCGTCGCCGAGCGTGAAGGCGTGGGCGAGGTCGACGGTGCCGCCGGGGAAGTCGCCTTCGAGGCGCTGGGTCACCGTCCAGTGCCGGTCGTCGTACGGGACGGCGGTGAGCGGGGTGGTCGTGTAGGTGTACTCGGTCGCGGTCCGGTCCAGCCAGGCCCGGACCGTGTCACGGCCGCGGTGGGTGCGGCCGTCGTCGACGACCACGGCGGCGGGTGCGAAGCAGTCGGCCGCCGTGGGCACGTCGTGGCGGGCGTGGGCGTCGAGGTACGTCCGGACGCGGACGGGCAGGTCCGGGAAGCCGTTCGGGGTCATGCGGGTTCTCCCTCAGGTACGAGGTGGGTCGGACGGTGGTGGCTCAGACGGTGGGGACCGTGCCGCCGTCGATGGTGTGCTCGGCGCCCGTGATCGCGGCGGCGCGGTCGGAGACGAGGAAGGCGACCAGCTCGGCCACCTCCTCGGGGCGTGCGGGGCGGCCGAGGGGGATACCGCCGAGCGAGGCCAGCACCTGCTCCCAGGCAGCGGCCCGGTCGATGCCCTGTGCGTCGGCGATGCGGTCCACCAGGGCCGTGGTGCCCTCCGTGGCGATCGCGCCCGGGGAGACCACGTTGACTCGTACGCCGTGCGGCGCCAGTTCGCGGGCGAGGCCCTTGCTGTACGTGGTCAACGCGGCCTTCGCGGCGGCGTAGCCGAGTGTGGCGTCGGGCAGGGGCAGACGCCGCTGGATGGAGGAGACGTGGACGACGGCGCCCCGGCCGGCGTCGCGCATCGCCGGGAGCAGCGCCCGGTCGAGGCGGACCGCGGCCAGCAGGTTGAGGGCCAGCTCGTCCTGCCAGTGCGCGCCGGTGAGGGCGGCGAACCCGCCGGCCGGCGAGCGGGAGCCGCCGAGCGTGTGCACGACGACGTGCGGAGTGCCGAGCCGGTCACGCACCGCCGAGGCGACGGTGTCGACGCCTTCCGGCGTGGTCAGGTCGGCCGTGACGAACAGGGGGTCCGGGGCCGCGTCCGCGGGCGCCGTACGGGCCGTCGCGAGAACAGTGGCGCCGGCCGCGCGCAGGCGTGCCGCGATCGCGGCGCCGGTGCCCCGCCCGGCGCCGGTGACGACGGCGAGGCGCCCCGCGAGATCGGTGGGAAGGGAGGTGGTCCTGGTCATGGGGGCAGCGTGCGACCTCCCGCGGCACACGGGTCAAACGCTGTACTCTCCCCCAGCGAGAGGGTGCACAGTGGGACACGTGCTGACGATCGGCGAGTTCTCCCGGCTGACCCACCTGAGCATCCGTACGCTGCGCCGCTACCACGAGGCCGGGCTGCTGGAGCCCGCGCACGTGGACCCGTCGAGCGGCTACCGGTACTACGACCCCGGCCAGATCCCCACCGCACAGGTCATCTCCCGGCTGCGGGAACTCGACGTACCGCTCGCCGACGTCAGGCGGATCCTGCTGAGCACGGACCCGACCGTGCGGGCGCACCTGGTGGGCGAACACCTCCAGCGGCTCAAGGAGCAGCTGTCACGCACCCAGGCGGCCGTCGCATCGCTGCAACGGCTGCTGCGCCCCGAGCCGGCCGCTGTCGCCGTCGAGCTGCGGCACGCGCCGGCGCGACGCGTGGCCGCGGTGCGGGGCACGGTCACGCACGAGGAGGTGCTGCCCTGGTACGCGGGCGCGATGGCCGAGCTGGACGCCGTCGTCGACGCGCCCGCGGGTCCTCCGGGCGGCCTCTACGACAACGCGCTGTTCAGCGAGGGCCGCGGGGACGTGCTCGTGTACATCCCGGTCGCCGCCCCCGTGCCGGACCTGGGGCGCGTCCACGACACCGAGCTGCCGCCCGCGGAACTGGCGGTCACCGTGCACCCCGGGACCCACGACACCATCGACGTCACCTACGGCGAACTGGGCAGGTGGGTCGCCGACCACGCCCTCGCGGTCGCCGGGCCGGTGCGCGAGACCTACCTCGTGGGCCCGCGCGACACCCCGGCCGCCGACCGGTGGCGCACCGAAATCGGCTGGCCGGTGTTCCGGGTCGCCGACGCCGGCCACCGCCCGGTCTGACTCCGGTACGGCCTGACGCTGACGGTAGGCCGGCCCACGCGACCGCCGCCTGCCGGCCGCGACGGGCGCGGCCTTGTCGCCGTGGCCCCTCAGCACGCGGCCCGCCTGCCTGGTGGGCTGTGCCCGGACGGTCAAGACCCGCGGCCCTGCAAGAACACTCGGCGCCGGGTTCGTTGTCTACGTTCTCTTCGGATCACGCCCGGTGATCAGATGGAAGGGAACGGTAAATGAACAAGCGCAAGGCGATGGTGCGGTTGCTGCCGGCGTTACTGCTGGTAGTGACCGTCGGGGGATTCGCGGCTCCGTCGTCGGCCGCGAGCCCGAACGGCGCCGCTCGTCTCCCCGGGGCGAACACGGCGGTGGGGCCGCAGTACGACACCACGCACGTCTACGTCACCCCCGGCGCGATGGACGCGTTCGTCACCTGCTGGGAGGCGGTCTTCGGCGGGACCAACACCACCAAGGTCGTCACAGACGTCACGCCCACGCCCAGCACGACCGTGTCGGAACTGGTCCTCTCCCCCGTCGGCACCCTGTCCGTCTTCGACTTCCGCACGCCGGTCCCCTATCCGTTCGGCGCCGAACGCACCGGCTGGCTCATGAGCGACTTCGACAAGGGCGTGCGGCGGGCCCGGGCGAGCGGGGCGGACCTCGTCGTGGCGCCCTTCGACGACCCCATCGGCCGGGACGCGGTCGTCCAGTTCCCAGGCGGTGTCAACGCCCAGCTGTACTGGCACACGAAGGCTCCGTCCTACGCGCCGTTGGAGACCGTGCCGGACAACCGCGTCTATCTGACACGCGACTCGGCGGGGGCGTTCCTCACCTCGTACCTGCGGTTCACCGGTGGCCGGATCGTCTCCGACGACCGGTCCGCCGATGGTGGCCAGATCGGTGTGCCCGCCGAGACGTACCGCCGCGTCGCCATCAGCTCCCCCTTCGGCAACACGGTGGTCAGCGTGACCGATGGGCATCTGCCGTACCCCTTCGGGCGGGAGACCACCGGCTACGCGGTGACGGACCTCGCCTCGACCTTGCACAAGGCCGAGGTCGCGGGCGCGAAGGTGCTCTGGGGGCCGTACGCCTCCCGGGGCCGTACCAGCGCGATGGTGCAGTTCCCCGGTGGTTACGTGGCCGAGCTTCACGAGGCCGACGACCGCTGATCGTCCCCGGTGGCAGTCGGCACGGCGAACGCCACGGTGTTGTTCAGCGGCAGCCGACGGCCGCGCGTGTGTCGCCGCGGGCCTGGTCGAGGCGCCGCACGGCCTCCTCGGCGGTGCAGTGGGCCAGGAGCATGGCGACAGCCGTCTTGGCGTGGCCACCGGCCGCCCGCAAGGCCTCTGCGGCGGTGCCCGAGTCGGCGCCCGTGGCCTGGACGACCATCCGGCGGGCCCGGTCGACGAGCTTGTCGTTGCCGGCCCGCACGTCGACCATGAGGTTGCCGTAGACCTTGCCGAGGCGCACCATCGACGCGGTCGAGAGCATGTTGCAGACCATCTTCTCGGCAGTGCCGGCCTTGAGCCGGGTCGATCCGGTGAGGATCTCGGGGCCGGTGGGGACCTCGATCGGGATGTCGGCGTAGCGGCTGACCACCGCGTCGCGGTTGCAGGCGACCGACACGGTGACCGCCCCCTTGGCTGCGGCGTGCTTCAGACCTCCGACGACGTAAGGGGTGCGGCCGCCGGCGGCGAGTCCGACGACCGTGTCCCGGTCGTTCACGCCCGTCTCGTCGAGGTCGGCGATCGCTCTCGCGGGTTGGTCCTCGGCTCCCTCGACCGCCATGACGACGGCACTGCCGATCTCCGGGAGGGCGTCGCGCACGGCGAGGGCGACGGTCCGGTCTTCGGCGTTCATGACCGAGAGCAGCTCGGAGACCGGCATGCGGTCCAGTTCGGCGGTCCGCTCGTTGCGCGTCTCGGTGCCGAGTGTGCCGAGTGTGCCGAGGTCCACGCCGTTGACGTCCTTTCGTGGTGGCGCTGACAGACGGTAGAGGGCAGGTGGTCAGTCGTCGGCCGCAGGACGGCGCCGCGGCTGCCGGCGCGTGCGGCGCTGGACGGCTCCGTGGGTCTTCTGGAGGGCTGCGGTCGTGGCGTCGAAAGAGCGCTGGGCGACACCGACGAACAGGCAGTCGATGACCGCGAGTTGAGCGATGCGGCTGACGGTCGCGCCGGAGCGGAAGGGAGTCTCCCGGGCGCAGGTCGTCAGCACGAGGTCCGCGCTCTTGGCCAGGGTGGAGCGGGCCGCGTTGGTCAGGGCGATGGTGGTGGCGCCGCGCGCGGCGGCGGCCTGGAGGGGCTCGATGGTGTCCTCGGTCTCTCCGGAGTGGGATATGGCCAGGGCGACGTCGCCGGGTCCGAGGAGGGCGGCGGCGGTGAGGGCGGCGTGCCGGTCGGTCCAGACGAACGCCATGTGACCGATGCGGTGAAGCTTCTGGTGCAGGTCCTGCCCGACGAAGGCGCTGGCACCGGCGCCGAAGATGTCGACCCGCCGGGCGCCGGCCACGGCCTCGACCGCGTGGCCCAGTGCCTCCACGTCCAGCCCGGCCCCGGAGTCCTCCAGGGCACGCACCTCGTTGTAGACGATCTTGCTGACGATCTCGCTCAGCGTGTCCGTGGCGCTGATGTCGGTGCCCGGCACCGGGCGTTCGCCGCCGAGGGCGTGCTCGCTGGCCGCCGCCGCGGCCAGCGAGAGGCGCAACTGCGGGTAGCTGGCGATCCCGATGCCCCGGCAGAAGCGCATCACCGTGGCCACCGAGGTGTCGGCCCGTTCGCCGAGCGCGCTGATGGACAGTTCCGACGCCTGTCCCGGACCGGCGAGGACAGCCTCGGCCACCCGCCGCTCCGCCGGGGCCAGGGACGGCAGTGCCATCCGAATGCGCGTCAGGATCTCGGCGGGGGAAGCGTCGTCCGGCGGGAGGGCCGGTGCGCGAAGTGGTTCACGGCGGGCCATGAGGCCGCTCCCTTCTGAGGGGCTCGGTCACACGGTAACCAGGGCTCGACACGAGGGTCAAAAATTTACGCTTTCACCTTTCGCGAGGTTACTTATTGACTTCTCCAGGCAAGCCTCCTGATACTCGCTGGACCGCGATCCGGTCCGGTCGTATTCCGGCCGATCCGTGACCACCCGTCGCGATACATCCCCGCAGACGCGAAGGCATGCCGTATGACAACTGCAGTAGCGGTGGACCTGGGGAAGACCGGCTGCCGTGCCGTGTTGTGGACCGACGACGGCGGGCACGCCCCAAGGGTCCACGAGGTGCCCGGGGCCCCCGGGCTCGCCGCCGGTGACGGAGTGGCGACCGCCCATGCCGCCGTGCGCGCCGCGGTCCTCCCCCTCCTGGACCGGGAGCCGTCGCAGCGACCGTCGGCGGTCTGCGTGGGCGCCGCGGGGGCGGCCGCCGCACCGGAGGCGGCCCGTGCCCTGGCCGGCCTGCTCCTGGAGGATCTGGCCGCGAACGAGGTGGCGGTGACCAGCGACGCGGTCACCGCTCACGCGGGCGCCCTCGGCGGCCGCACCGGCGTCGTCCTCGCGATCGGCACCGGATCCGTGGCGATCGGCATCGGGGACGACGGCTCGTACGCCCGCGTCGACGGGTGGGGTCCCTGGCTCGGGGACGAGGGCAGCGGTGCCTGGATCGGCGCGGCCGGGCTGCGGGCCGCACTGCGGGCCCATGACGGGCGCGGACCGGGCACCGCGTTGCTGGCCGCCGCCGTCAAACGCTTCGGCGAACCCGACCGGCTGCCCTCGGCGGTCGGCCGCGGGGGCAACCCTGCCCGTACCGCGGCGTCCTTCGCCCCGGACGTGGCCCAGGCGGCCGCCGCGGGCGACACGACGGCGAAGGCGATCCTCCGGTCCGCGGCCGCGGCGCTCGGCGAGACCGTGCTCGCCGCCGCCCGTCGCATCGGCACGGGCGGCGCCCATCCCGTCACGGTCACCGGTGGGCTCACCGGCCTCGGCGAACCGCTCCTCGGTCCGCTGCGGTCGGCGTTGGCCGGCTCCCCACACCCTCTCGACCCGCGGCCCCCGCTCGGGGATCCGCTGGACGGCGCACGCCTGCTGGCACTGGACGCGTCGGCGCCGCACGAACCCCACGTCGCCCGTGTACGGCGAGCGACGCTCACTGCCCCCAACCCGCCGGTGACAACGTCGGCCGTATCTCAGGAGTGCGCATGCGCCAACTAGACCTCGTGGTGATCGTCGTCTATCTGGTGGCGATCGCCGTGATCGGACTGCGCCTGGCCGGCCGGCAGAGCACCTCGAAGGACTACTTCGTCGGCGAGGGCAGCATGCCGTGGTGGACGGTCTCGTTCTCCGTGGTGGCCACCGAGACCAGCGTGCTCACCGTCATCAGCGTGCCTGGCGGCGCGTACAGCGGGCAGGGCTTCGGAAACGTCGAACTGGCCCTCGGCTACGTCATCGGCCGCGTCGTCGTGGCCACCGTCCTGATCCCCCTGTACAAGCGCGGCGGCTTCGTCAGCGCCTACCAGTACCTGGGCAACCGATTCGGGCTGAGGTTGCAGGGGCTCGCCTCGGTGACGTTCGTCTTCACCCGGCTCCTCGCGGAGGGCGTCCGGCTGTTCGCCTCCGCCATCCCGATCAAGCTGCTGCTCGACGAGTTCGGTGTGCACGCGAGCTACCGGCTGATCATCATCGTGCTCACGGTGATCACCGTCGTCTACACCTACCTCGGCGGAATCAAGGCGGTCATCTGGACCGACGCCATCCAGATGGGCCTGTACCTGGGCGGCGCGGTCCTCGCCATCGCCGTACTGTCCGGCCATGTCGGAGCGGACGGGTTCTCGCAGGCGCTGCACAGCGGCCACTTCAGGCTGTTCGACACCGACTTCACCCTGGCGCACATTCTGACCAGCCCGTTCGCCCTGCCCACCGCGATCGTCGGCGGCGCCATCTTCGCCATGGCCAGCCACGGCTCCGACCAGTTGATCGTCCAGCGCGTCCTGGCCACCCGCTCGCTGCGTGACGGCCAGAAGGCCATGATCGCCTCCGGCGTCTTCGTCACCCTGCAGTTCGCCGCCTTCTCCCTCGTCGGCGCTCTGCTGTGGTCGTACAACCAGGGCAAGGACTTCAAGGCACTGGGCCTCAGCAGCACCGACAATCTCTACCCGAGCTTCATCCTGCACGGACTGCCCGTGGTGATCTCCGGTCTGCTCGTGGCGGGCATCCTCGGCGCCGCGATGGGCTCCTTGTCCTCGGCGCTGAACTCCATGTCGAACTCGACGGTCGCCGACATCATCCACAGTTTCTTCCGCAGCACCCCCTCCGAGAAGTCGCTGCTGAAACTCGCCCGGGTGATGACGCTGGTGTGGGCCGTGCTGATGGCCGTCTTCGCCTGCGCCTTCAGTACCAGTACGGGCAATGTGTACCTGACGGGGCTGACGATCGCGGGCTACACCTACGGCGCCCTGCTCGGCGCGTTCCTGCTCGGGCGCCTCGTCCGGCGCGCCAACGAGACCGACTCCGTCGTGGCCTTCCTGGTGACGGTCGGCGTGATGACGTACGTCGTGCGCGGCGTCAAGATCGACGTCACCGTGGCCGGAGCCACCGTGCCGACGGCGATCGCCGCCCAGTGGCTCGTACCGATCGGCGTGGTGATCACCCTGGCCGTCGGCGGCCTGATGAGCTTGTTCCACCGCGCTCCCGAGATCACCGAAGCCGCGGTGGGCGACAGCGGGCCGGGCGCCGACCCCGTCGTGGCGGCGGCCGACCGGAAGTGACGTCACACACCTCGACCGGTGCGGGGCCGTCCCCCGGTACCGCACCGGTCCCGCGCCAACGGCCCCTCGGGAGACGAACCATGCCGCAACCGCAGCCGACCCCGCCTTCGCGGCGGACCGAGAGCCAGGAGGCGCCGTGCGTGTGATCGGTCTGATGTCGGGCACCTCGTTCGACGCCATCGAGGTCGCCGCCGCGGACCTCACCCTGGACGGCGAGACCCTGTTCCTCCGGCCCCTCGGGCATCTCTCCGTCCCCTACCGCGACGACCTGCGCGACCTCATCGCCGCCACCTTGCCGCCCGCCGCGACGACCACGCAGGCCATCTGCGCCCTGGACACCGGCGTCGGCCAGGCCTTCGCGGGCGCGGCCGCGCGCGCCCTGCGGGAGCTGTGCGACGGCACCGCCGACCTCGTGGTCTCGCACGGGCAGACCATGCACCACTGGGTCGAGGACGGTACCGTCCGCGGCACCCTCCAACTGGGCCAGCCCGCGTGGATCGCCGAGGCCACCGGGCTCCCGGTGGTCTCCGATCTGCGCAGCCGGGACGTGGCGGCGGGCGGGCAGGGCGCCCCGCTGGTCGGCATGACCGACGCGCTGCTGCTGCACGCCCTGCCCGGCACGCCTGCCGCGCTGAACCTCGGCGGCATCGCCAACATGACCGTGCTCGCACCCGGTGCCGAACCGCTGGCCTTCGACACCGGCCCCGCCAACGCCCTGCTGGACGCGGCCGTACGGCACTTCACCGGCGGCGCCGCCGCCTACGACGAGGACGGACGCAGAGCCGCCGCCGGCCGTGCCAACCCGCAGCTGCTGCGCGCTCTCCTGGACGACCCCTACTACCGCAGGCCGGCTCCCAAGAGCACCGGGAAGGAGCACTTCCACCTGCCCTACCTGCTCCGGACGCTGGAGGCCGCGCCCACCCCGGACGCCGATGACGTGGTGGCCACCCTGACCCGGCTCACCGCCGTCACCGTGGCCGACGCCTGCCGCGCCCACGAGGTCACCGAACTCGTCGTCTCCGGTGGCGGCACCCGGAACCCGGTGCTCATGCGCATGATCACTCAGGAACTGCCCGGCGTGCGGCTGCGTCCCAGTGACGACCTGGGCCTGCCCTCCGACGCCAAGGAGGCCCTGGCCTTCGCCGTCCTCGGCTTCCTCACGGTGCACGGGCTGCCCGGCACCCTGCCCTCGGGCACCGGCGCCCGCCACGCCACGCTGCTCGGCAGCATCACCCCCGGCTCGGCACCGTTGCGCCTGCCCGAACCCGCCGTACGGCCGCCGCGCCTGCTGCGCGTCGACCGCCCCGCCCACTGACCGCCCACTGACCGCCCACCAGCGAGGATCCATGAGTCGCACCGCCGCCACCCCCACCCCGGCACCGGACGCCCCGGAACGGGCCGCCGGCCTCGCCGAGATGCTGGCCACGTGCGTGGGCGACCCGGCCCGGGTGACCACCGACGTGCCCCGCAGGGTCGCCGCCGCGCACGACGCGTCGCCCTACCTCTTCACCCCGCGGGCCGTCGTACGGGCCGCTTCCGCCGCCGAGGTGGGCGCGCTGATGGCCGGGGCCCGTGCGGCCGGTGTGCCACTCACGCTCCGCTCGGGCGGCACCAGCCTGGCGGGGCAGTCGGGCGGCGACGGCATCCTCGTGGACGTCCGCAGTCACTGGCGCGCCGCCGAGGTCCTCGACGACGGCCTGCGCATCCGCCTGCAACCCGGGCTGACGGTGCGTCAGGCCAACGCGCGGCTCGCCCGTCACGGGCGCAGGCTCGGCCCCGACCCGGCGAGCGAGTCCGCCTGCACCATCGGCGGCCTGGTGGCCAACAACTCCAGCGGCATGACGTGCGGCACCCGCGACAACGCCTACCGGACCATGGAGTCCTTGCAGTTCGTGCTGCCCTCGGGCACCGTCGTCGACACCGCGGCGCCCGACGCGGACCAGGAACTGCGCGCCCGTGAACCCGAACTGCACGCGGGGCTGCTCAGGCTGCGCGACCGCGTCCGCGCCTCGGCACGCTCCCGCGCCACCGTCGAGCGGCTGTTCTCGATGAAGAACACCATGGGCTACGGCCTCAACTCGTTCCTGGACCACACCGATCCCGCGGACATCCTCGCCCACCTCATGATCGGCAGCGAGGGCACCCTCGGCTTCGTCGGCGAGGCCGTCTTCCGCACCGTACCCCTCCTGCCGCACACCGCCACCGGTCTGCTGGTGCTGCCCGGACTCGCCGAGGCCACCGACGCGCTGCCCGCGCTGCTGGCCGCCGGAGCCCGCACCGCCGAGCTCCTCGACGCCGCGTCTTTGCGGGTGGCGCAGCGCTCTGCCGATCCCGTCGACGAAGTGCGCGGCCTGCGCGTCGAGCGGCACGCCGCCCTGTTGGTCGAGTTCGCCGAGGACGATCCCGAGTCGCTCCGGGAACGGGTGGCCGCCGCGCAGCCGGTGCTGGACGGTCTGCCCACCGTCACCGGAACCACGCTGGTGCGCGACCCGCGCGTCAGGGCCCGCCTCTGGCACCTGCGCAAGGGCCTGTACACCGCGGTCGCCGGCGCCCGCCGTCCGGGCACCACCGCGCTGCTGGAGGACATCGCGGTGCCGATGGAACGGCTCACCCGCACGTGCGAGGGTCTGATCGGCCTCTTCGACCGGCACGGCTACCAGGACGCGGTGATCTTCGGCCACGCCCGCGACGGCAACCTGCACTTCATGCTCACCCAGGACTTCGGCTCCGCCCCGGAGATCGAGCGATACGCCCGGTTCACCGACGCGATGGTCGACCTCGTCCTGGACGCCGGCGGCACACTGAAGGCCGAGCACGGCACCGGCCGGGCGATGGCCCCCTTCGTCCGCCGCCAGTACGGCGACGAACTGTATGACGTCATGCGCGAGTTGAAGCGGCTGTGCGACCCGCACGGCGTGCTCAGCCCGGGTGTGCTCCTGGAGGACGACCCGGCCGCGCACCTGCGCAACCTCAAGAGCGTTCCCGAGGTCGATCCGGCCGTCGACGCGTGCGTCGAGTGCGGCTACTGCGAACCCGTCTGCCCCACGGCGGACGCCACCACGACGCCCCGCCAGCGCATCGCCCTGCGGCGCGAGATCGCGCTCGCCACCGCCGCCGGTGACGACAAACGCCGCCGCGCCCTGGAAGCCGACTACGCCTACGCGGCCGTGGACAGCTGCGCGGCCGACAGTCTCTGCGTCACCGCCTGCCCGGTCACCATCGACACCGGCGAGGTGATGAAGCGCCTGCGCGCCGAACGCCACGGTGCCGCCGCACAGCGCGCCGGAAGCGTCACGGCCCGGCACTGGGCGGCCGCGGTCCGGGGCGTGCGCCTCGCGCTCGACGCGGCACATGCCGCGCCCGCCCCGGCCGTACGCGCCGCGACCGGCGCCGTACGGCGGCTCGGGGCCGGGGAGCTGGTGCCCGAATGGGCCGACGACCTTCCGCGCGGCGGCCCGGCCCGTCCGGCGCCCCGGCGGCCCGTGGCGGCACGGGCGGTGTTCTTCGCCGCCTGCATCGGCAGCGTCTTCGCCGCGGAAGGCACCTCCGACGGCGCGGCGGCGGCCTTCCTGCGGCTGTGCGACCGGGCGGGTGTGCCCGTCGTCGTGCCCGAGGGGCTGTCCGGCCTGTGCTGCGGCACCCCATGGCAGTCCAAGGGCTACACCGCCGGCCATCGCACCATGGCCGCCCGCACGCTGGAGGCGCTGTGGGAGGCGAGCGACCGGGGCCGGCTGCCCGTGGTCTGCGACGCGTCCTCCTGCACCCACGGCCTGGAGCGACTGCCCGGCGCCCTCCCGGAGTCCGAACGCGCCCGCTTCGCCGCCCTGCGCTTCGTCGACAGCGTCGTCTTCACGGCCGAGCACCTGCTTCCCGCGCTTCCCGAGCCCCGCCGCCTGCCCCGTCTCGCCCTGCACCCCACCTGCTCCACCGTGCGCCTGGGCATCGACGGCGCCCTGCGCACCGTGGCCGCCGCGGTGGGCGACGAGGTGACCGTGCCCGACAGCTGGGGCTGCTGCGCATTCGCCGGCGACCGCGGCCTGCTGCACCCGGAGGTCACCGCCAGCGCCACCGCCGCCCAGGCCGCCGAGATCACCGCGGGCGCCCATGACGCGTACGCCTCCTGCAACCGCACCTGCGAGATGGGCATGACCCGTGCCACCGGCCGCCCCTACCGGCACGTACTGGAACTCCTCGACGAAGCCACGGCCTGATCCACCAGGAGCAGCCCGCCTCCGCCTCCGCCTCCGGGCACCGTCGTCCTCGTCGAGCGGGTCGTTCACGGCCGGCAGCGGGAACCCCGCGATGGCCAGGCCCCGGTTGCCGGCGACGAGGGGCTGTCGGGCGTCGGTGGCATGCGACGACGCCGAGGAGGTCGAACGGCACGATGGGGCGGCGGGACTCGGCGAGGGTTCCTCCAGGTCCGGTGGTGGGTGTCAGGGGCGGCGGGGCAGGGCGCGGGCGAGGGAACCGAGGGATGCCAGGGGGTCGGGGCCGACGGGGGCGAGGACGACGCTGGTCGCGCCGGCCGCGTGACGGGCGGCGATCGCCGCGCGGGCCTGGCCGGGGGTGCCGGCGATGCTCAGCTCGCGGACCCAGTCGGCGGGCATGGTCCGGGCGAACGTGCGGCCGTCGGGGCAGGCGGCCCGGTGTGCGCGCAGTTCGGCAGCGAAGGGCAGGGGTTCGATGTGCGCGGCCCAGTCCGGCTCGCCGACGACCTCCAGCCCGGGGCGGACGCGGGTGAGGGCGGTTTCCTCGTCGTCGTCGACGGCCGCTGCGTCGTAGGTGACGATCTCCCGGTCGCCCGCCGCGGAGGCGGCGCCGCCGTCCATATGCTGCAGGGAGGCGGTGATGTAGGCGGGAGCGGCGGGTTCGGCCAGGAGGAGTCCGTCGGCGGCTTCGCCCGCGACTCGCTGTGATCGGGGGCCGCGCACGCCCAGGACGACCGGCGGGACGGCCTCCGGATGGGGGGTCTCGGTGAGGACGACGCCTTCGCAGCGTACGTAGCGGCCGCCTGCCGGCCCGGGTTCGCCTCGCAGGAGCAGGCGCAGGGCGGTCGTGTATTCCTTGATCAGTGTCAGGGGGCTGGCGGGCCGGTTTCCGGCCTGGCGCATCCAGTCGGGCATGCCGTGGCCGATGCCGGCGATCAGGCGCCCGGGGTGGAGCTGGGTGAGGGTGGCCAGTTCCATCGCGGTGAAGCACACATTGCGGGCGCCGGCGGGCAGGATGCCGATGCCGACGGTGATGTGCGTGGTGGCGGCCATGACGGTGGCGGCCTGGGCGATGCCGCCGCGCCAGCCGAGGTCTTCCACCACCCAGATCTGTTCGAAGCCCAGTTCTTCGACGCGCCGCGCGTACGGCACCACGTCATGGGCGGGGAGGTCGCGGGGCAGCAGTACGCCGACGCGGCCGCGGGCGGGCTGGGAGTGGGGCTCGGGCATCAGGGGCTCCTTCGGGAACGGCGGTGGGTTTCGGCCTCCCGGTCCTCGGGGGCCGGGGGTGGGGGCTTGTGCGGCACGGGGTCAGGTCCGTGCCGCACAAGCGGTCAGTGGATGCCGGCTGCCCTCTCGCTCTCGCGGGTGTGGTCGGCTCCGGTGCGCAGGACGCGGGCGCCCACGGCGGTGGTCACGCACAGCAGGGTCAGCAGGACGAAGGCGTGGTTCAGGGCGACGAGACGGGTCAGCCAGCCGATGACGGCGGGGCCGGCGAGCATGCCGACGTAGCCGAGTCCGGCAACGCGGGAGACGTTGGCGCCTGCGGCCGCGGGGTCGGCGTGCCCGGCCGCGCTGAACAGCTGCGGTACACAGCCCGACAGGCCCAGCCCGAACAGTGCCCAGCCGGCGAACGCGGCCCACATCCACGGGCCGAGGGCCACGAGTGTGATGCCGGCGGCGGCCGTGGCCGCGCCGCAGCGCAGGATCGTCATGGAGCCGAACCGGGCGACGAAGCGGTCCGCGAGCAGCCGGCCGAGGGTCATGGCCGCGGCGAAGGTGCCGTACGCGAAGGCGGCCGTGCCGGCGGGGGCACCGAGGACGTCCTTGAGGTGCAGGGCGCTCCAGTCGTTGGCGGCGCCTTCGCACAGCATGACCATCAGCGCCAGGGCGGCCAGCAGCCAGACCCGCCCCTTGGTGCCGCGGTGCCTGGCGGCCGGTGCCGCGTCGGGCTCCGTGGCGGAGCCGGAGCCGGCGTCGGGACTCTCGGCGGCGGGCAGCAGGGCGCGTGCCGAGGCCAGGGCGATCAGGATTCCCACCGCTCCCATGGTGGCCATGCCCGCGGCCGGGTTCAGGCCCGCGCTCGCCGCGCCCGCTCCGACGAGCGAGGCGAGGACGCCGCCGACAGAGAACGTGGCGTGGAAGCCCGACATGACGGGACGGCCGTACGCCTTCTCCACGTGCACGGCGTGGGCGTTCATGCTCACGTCCAGGCAGCCGTTGCAGAACCCGAAGACCAGCAGCGCGCCGGCCAGCGTCCACGGATCCCGGGCGAGAGCGGGCAGGACCAGGGCGGCGCCGCACAGGATGCCGCCGGCGGGGACCACGACGCGGGAGCCCAGGCGGTCGGTCAGGGGGCCGGCCACCTGCATTCCGACGAAGGCTCCGAGCCCGAGCAGCACCAGCAGGCCGCCGAGGGTGGCATGGCTGATGCCCACACGGTCCTCGACCGCGGGGATGTGCACCACCCAGATGCCCATCAGGGTGCCGCACAGGACGAAGTAGACGTAGGTGGCCACACGGGCGGCTCGAAGCGATCCTTCCACGCCCCCACCGTAACGAACATCAGGCTTGTTCGATAGGCGGGCTACTGAACAGTTTGGTTGTTTGTTTTCTGGTGGTGTTCAATCGCGGTATGAGCAACGCAGACCGGCACGGACTGATCGCGAAGGCGGTCAGGGACTCTGGCGGCGCCACGGTCCAAGAGCTCGCCGAGCTGACCGGCGCCTCGGAGATGACCATCCGCCGCGACCTCGACACGCTCGCCGCCCAGGGCGTCCTCGAACGCGTCCGCGGCGGGGCACGCACCCTGCTGCTCCGCGGAGAGGAGCCCCCCTTCGCACTGCGCGCCCACGAATCGGTCGACGCCAAACGCCGGATCGCGGCCGGGGTCTCCGCACTCATCGCCAACGGCGAGAGCGTCCTGCTCGACAGCGGCACCACCTGCCTGGAGGTCGCCCGCCTCCTGCGCGAGCGGCCCGTCACCGTGATGCCGCTGTCCCTCCAGGCCATCCATCTGCTCGGCGAGACACCCGGCCCGGCCACGCTGGTCGTGCCCGGCGGACAGCCCCGCGCCGCCGAGGGATCCCTCACCGGCCCCCTCACCCTCGCCTCCCTGGCCGCCCTGCGCTTCGACACGGCCGTCATCGGCTGCTGCGGACTGAGTGCGGCCGACGGCCTGACCGCCTACGACCTCGACGACGCCGCGGTGAAGAAAGCGGGCATCGCCTCGGCCCGCCGCACCATCGTCGCCACCGACGGCGCCAAACTCGGCCGGACCGCCTACGCCTACGTCGGCCCCGCCACCCTTCTGCACACCCTCGTCACCGACACCACCGCACCCGCCGAAGAAGTCACAGCACTCGAAGGCGCGGGCACCACGGTCAAGGCCGTCTGACCGCGCGAGGCCATCGAGATCGGCCTACGTGTCACCAGCAGACTCCGACGTGATCAGCGTGGTGCACGCGCTGCCGGAGTTCGGGTGTCCGCCCTTGTCGCGCCGACCACGGGTACCTGGTGCCACCGGCTGCCGCACCCCCGGGTGGCCGTGGGCGCGGGAGGGCGATGCCGGTGGCCGGAACGGGAGGGGTGGGCTGCCGGGCGCAGCGACCGTCACAGGGCTCCGGCGTCCCGGGCCGTCCAGACGCTCGGGTAGATCGGCCGGAAGCCCAGCTCCCGGCGGATCCGCTGGTTGGACACGATCCCGAGCCACGGGTCGGGATCCGTGAGCTCGTGGAGCCCGGCGGGTACCTCGACGCCGTTGACTTGATACAGCTCGATCGTCGTGACGGGGGCGTCATCGGCGATGTTGTAGATCCGGCCGGCGATGCCCGGAGCGTACAGCAGACGCATCAGGCCCTGGGCGGCATCCGCGTGGTGGACCATCTGGAGGCGCTGGTGCGGCGCCCAACGGGCCGCCCAGTGCAAGGAGTCGGCGAGGTGCGGGTCGCCCTCGCCGTAGACGAAGGAGAGCCGTCCGATGCGTACGTCCAGGCCCTTGAGCGCGAGCAGTTCGCGCTCGGCCTCGGCCTTGGACTCGGGGTAGACGCCCCACATCGAGCCGCCCGGCCGGCTCTCGTCCTCCTCGGTCAGCGGGCGGCCCCGCCCGAGGCCGTACACGTTGTTCGTGCTGACCTGCACGAACCGCTCCACGCCCATGGCCTGCGCGGCGCGTCCCAGGGCCACCGCGGCATCCCGGTTGACGGCCCACGCCTCCTCGGCCGGCACCCCGCGGAAGGAGGCGGCGACGTTCACGACGGCGTCCACGCCGGCGAGCGCCTCGCCGAGTGTCTCCTCGTCGCGCATGTCCCCCACGGCGATCTGGGCGCCCAGCTCCGCGAAGCGCTCGCCGCGGGCCGCGTCCCGCACCAGGACTCGCACCTGCTCGTCCGGCTGCCGCTGGGCCAGCAGCCTCGGCACGAAGCGGCGTCCGACCTGTCCCGTCGTACCGGTCACCAAAGTCAGCACGATGTGCTCCTCACGTCCTGTGTCGCCTGTCGTCGACGATCAGCCTCGGACCACGCGGGGACGAGCGGGAGAGACCTCCTCATCAGGGGATCGCGGGTCCCTGGCTGAGCAGGCCCGCCTCGCGCACCCTTAAGGGGTGAACCGAGCCGAACTCGCCGACTTCCTGCGCCACGCACGCGCCCGCCTGGCCCCCTCCGACGTGGGCCTCACGACCACGGCCCGCCGCCGTACGCCGGGGCTGCGCCGCGAGGAGGTGGCCCAGCTGGCCGGCATGTCCGTGGACTACTACACGCGGCTGGAACAGTCCCGGGGCCCCCGCCCGTCCCGCCAGATGCTCGCCGCGCTGGCCCGCGCCCTGCGCCTGACGGAGGACGAGCGCGACCACCTCTTCCACCTCACCGGGGAGGAGCCGCCGCGCCGGGAGGCGACCAGCACGCATGTACGCCCCGGCCTGCTCCTTGTGCTGGACCGGCTGCATGACACCCCGGCGATGGTGGCCACCGACTGCGGCGAGGTCCTGGCCCAGAACGCGCTGTCACGTGCGCTGAGCGGAGATGCCCTCGCCCGCCCGCCCCGAGGACGCAACATGATCCGCCGCTTCTTCCTGGACCCGGCGGCCGGCGAACTGTTCCCGCCCGAGGACCGCCCGGAGCGCGCCCGCGAGCTGGTGGCCGGCCTGCGAGCAGTGGCCTCGGCCCGCCCCACGGACCCCGAGCCCGCCGCCCTCGTCGCCGAACTACGCGGCGCGAGCGTGGAGTTCGCGCACCTTTGGAACGAACACGAGGTCGCCGTACGCCGCGCCTCCACGAAGCGCTTCCGGCACCCTGCGATCGGCATCCTCGAACTCGACTGCGAGGTCCTCGTCAACTCGGGCCACAACCAGCAACTCGTCATCCACACGGCCCGCCCCGGCACGGAGTCGTACGAGCGCTTGCAGCTGCTGCGGGTGGTGGGCTTGCAGGACCTGACACCGACAGGCCGCTGACCACGTGCGTGACCAATGCCCAGCGCGTATTTCCTCGGCCGGCAAGCCAGTCGAATGGACGTGGCCGTCCGACCAGTGATCACCGATGCCGTGTGGGACCGGATCAGCCGCTGACGACGTCTGCACCCGAGGGCGACAAGGGGCTGCTCGTCACCTGCGCACGACCGTCTTGACGCCCTGTCAACGCCACCCTACGGTGGCGCACCGTCGGCCTTACAACGATGCAAAGCGATGTCCCGGCGTGACCGCGCCGGGCTTCCCCCACCTCTGTGCGAAAGCGCTCCCCCAAAGGAGTCCCTCATGCGCACGCAGTCCCGCACCGTTCTCCCCCGGTCGCGTCCCCCTCGGTCGCGCCCGCGGCGTCTGCTCGGCGTGCTGGTCGCGCTCGGGCTGGTCGTCGTCGCGCTGAGCGCCGTACGCCCCTCCCCCGCCAC
The DNA here is from genome assembly GCF_013423905.1 of Streptomyces sp. NEAU-sy36. Lineage (NCBI taxonomy): Bacteria > Bacillati > Actinomycetota > Actinomycetes > Kitasatosporales > Streptomycetaceae > Streptomyces > Streptomyces sp. NEAU-sy36. The sequence continues at coordinate 3,881,018 of NZ_CP058977.1, read as the reverse complement.
GGCGGCCCGGGTGGACGGGCCGGCGGTCCGGCCCGCGGCCCAACGGGCCGCCGCCGTTGGCACGTTCCGCAACCCGCTCAACACCGGGCCGGACCCGTTCATGACGTACTGGAACGGGAACTACTACCTCACCACCACCCAGGGCGGCAGCATCCGCATGTGGCGCTCGCCGTCGCTGAGCACCCTGCTGACCGCCGATCCCATCACCGTGTGGGCCGACACCGACGCCTCGCGCAACCGGGACGTGTGGGCACCCGAGTTCTACCGGTTCGGCGACCGCTGGTACCTGTACTACACCGCCGACGACGGCACCGACGACCACCACCGGATCTACGTCGCCGAGTCCGACCGCGACGACCCGGCCGGGCCGTACCACTTCAAGGCGAAGCTGGCGCCGCCCAACCACGCCGCCGACTTCGCCATCGACCCGGGCATCCTCCAGCACAACGGCCGCCTCTACCTGGCCTACAGCGGCATCAACCCGTACCAGCACAACGGTCTCAACATCGCGCCCCTGTCGAACCCGTACACCGTCTCGGGCGACGCCGTCGCGATCGACGCGGCCGGCGGGTGCTCCGAGGTGCGGGAGGGGCCGGAGTTCCTGTACCGCAACGGCCGTACCTGGATGACGTATTCGACCTGCGACACCGGCAAACCGGACTACCAGGTGTGGATGATGTCGCTGCCGTCGAACGCCGACCCGCTGGTCCCCGGCAACTGGACGCAGCATCAGGGGGCGGTCTTCTCCCGCGCCGACGACCACGGTGTCTTCGGGCCCGGCCACCACGCCTTCTTCACGTCCCCCGACGGCACCCAGGACTGGATCGTCTACCACGCCAAGACCACCTCGGCCTACACCTACACCGACCGCACCACCCGCGCTCAGCGCATCGGCTGGAACGCCGACGGCAGCCCGGACCTCGGCGTCCCGCTCGCGACCGGCGCCACCCAGGACCTGCCGTCCGGCGACCCGGGACCGGGCGCCTACTGGATCAACGACGACGGCCGTTCCAACGGCGCAGGCAGCGTCGCCTACACCGGCTCCTGGAACTCGGGCACCGGCTGCGCCGCGCAGTGCTTCTGGGGCGACGACCACTGGAGCGACCGGGCCGGGAACACAGCCACGTTCACCTTCACCGGCACCCGGATCGCCCTGCTGTCCGTCCGCGACACCGGCAACGGCTACGCGGCGCTCAGCATCGACGGCGGCGCCGAGCAGCGTCTCGACTACTACGGCGCGATCCGCACCGGCGAGACGCTCCAGTTCCTCAGTCCTCGCCTGCCCTACGGCCGGCACACGCTGCGGGTGCGGGTGACGGGCGAGCACGACGCGCAGTCCGGGGCGTCGTTCGTCAGCGTCGACCGCGCGGAGGTGTACGTCGACTGAGTCGAGGAAGTGAGGGTACGGGCCGCAATCCGGCCCGCACCCGCACTTTCTGACGTCAGGTCAGGTCAGTGTGAACCGCTGTGCCGCCGAGCCGTTGCAGTCCCAGATGCGCAGCCGGGTGCCGTTGGCGGTCGCACCGTCGGGCGAGTCCAGGCACCGGCCCGACTGAGGGTTGAACAGGGAACCGTCCGAGCGTTGCTGCCAGTTCTGGCCGCCGACGCCGTTGCAGTCCCACAGCTCGACCTCGGTGCCGTTGGCGGTGCCGTTGCCGTTGATGTCCAGGCAGCGGCCGAGCGAGCGCAGCGAGCCGTTCGCGTTGTGGTACCAGTGCTGGTCGACGGCGTAGGACTGGCAGTCCCACAGTTGTACGGCGCTGCCGTTGGAGCCGCTGTCGTCGGCGGCCACGTCGAGGCACTTGCCGCCGGGGGCGGCGACCGGGGCGCCGCCGTTGACGGAGAACTTCTGTGCCGTCGAGCCGTTGCAGTCCCAGATCTGCAGCCGGGTGCCGTTGGCGGTCGCGCCGCTCGGCGCGTCCAGGCAGCGGCCCGACTGGGGGTTGCGCAGCGAGCCGTCGGCCTGCTGCACCCACTTCTGACCGCCGACGCCGTTGCAGTCCCACAGCTCGACCTTGGCGCCGTTGGCGGTGCCGTTGCCCTCGATGTCCAGGCAGCGGCCGATGGTGCTCAGGGAGCCGTCGGCGTTGTGCTGCCAGTGCTGGTCCTCGGCCCAGGTCTGGCAGTCCCACAGCTGTACGGCGGTGCCGTTGCCGCCGGTGTCGTCGGCGGCGGCGTCCACGCACTTGCCGCCCGGCCCGGTGACGGTGCCCTGCGGGCCGTTGGGCACGTCGGTTTCGCCCGCGTAGCCGACGGAGACGATGTCGGCCTGGACGGCGTTCTCGGCGGCGTCGCTCGGATAGCCGGAGACCATGACTCCCTCGAAGAAGGTGCCCCGGTTCCAGTTGCTGTTGTCACCGCCCGTGCCCAGGATGATGCCGCCCTCCTGGTGCATGGGCTTGTAGCCGCCGCGGGTGGGCAGTCCGCCGTCCCACCAGGTTGTCAGTGCGCCGGTCTGGGAGTTGCCGCCCTTGAGGGCGTACTTCGTCTGTCCGTCGTTCTTCAGCAAGGCAGTGACGAACGGGCTGTTGTTGCCCCGGTTGGCGGTGTTGGAGCCGTTGTCACCCTGGAACATGCCGTTCTCCAGATCGGCCTCGACCCACGGACCGGAGCCGGTGCACGGTGCGAAGTAGCACGTGGTGGCGATGGAGACGGCGTCCATGTGGCCGTTGCCTGTGTCGGCCGGGGTGCTCTCGGCGTTGCCGTAGTCGAAGCAGCAGTCGGAGCCGACGTGGGTGCCGGAGGCCACCATGTAGGCGCCCTCGGGCCGGCCGTCGACGGCGACGCCGGAGGCCACGCCGGTGTAGCGGTAGCCGACGCCCGGAGAGATCCAGATGCCGTAGACCTTGTGGCCGCCGGCGGTCACCGCGATCTCGCCGGCGTCGGCGCCGCGGTCGGCGCCCATGCCGGAGGTGCCGGCCGGGCCGGGGGTGAGGTCGTTGTGCCGGGAGGTCTGGTCGTAGACCTTGGTGATGCGGCACGTGGTGTTCTGACAGAACACGTCCTGCTGGGCGGCGTCGGCGTAGCCGCCGGGGGCCAGCAGTCCGATGTCGGCGCGGGCTCCGTCGGAGGCACGTGTGACCTGGTAGAGGGGGCCGTTGTAGGAGGACAGCAGGGCGCGTGTGGTGCTGTGCGCGGCGACGCAAGGGGTGCCGGCCGCGCCGTAGATGTCGCACGGCAGCGAGCCGGCCGCCTGGGAGACGGCGGGGAAGGCGATCAGCGCGCCGAGGACGAGGCCGAGGGCGGCCACGGCGGACAGCACGTGCCGGAGCGGGCGAACCGCTGATCTCGTAACGAGGCGCGGGATTCCTCGCGCGGCGGTGGTGTGTGCTCTGCGCATGGTGTGCTCCCGTGACTGTGGGGAGGGGAATGGAGCTCGACCTGCCGATGCGGGGGCCGCGTTCGCGCCGCTCGGCACCTTCGCGGGAAGTTACGCGCACTGGTCGAACGCGTCAATATTTGTTGCTTCACTTTCCCCAGCTGCCGACAACACGTCTGAAACTGTTGTGTTCTGTTGATCCGAGGCTCGACCTTGCCTGTGCTTCCGCCTCAAGCCCGGAAGTTACGACGCCACCGGACTCATCGAGAGGAGGATGCCGAGGGCGTCGTGGGAGGGGCTGCCGGGTTCGGCGGTCAGGATCATCAGGCGCTGACCGGAGCCGTCGGGGCTGGTCCAGGTGTCGCAGTCGAGGGTGAGGGCGCCCACCAGGTGGTGGCGGTAGTGCTTGGTGCCGTAACCGGCGCTGCTGACGCGGTGTTCGGCCCACCAGGCGCGGAAGTCGGGGTCCTGGAGGGACAGTTCGCCGACCAACTGGGCAAGGTCCGGATCGTCGGGGTCGGCCGCTGCCTCCATGCGCAGCGCGGCGACGGCTTCCCGGGCGTCGTGGGCCCATTCCTGATGCAGTTGCCTGACCAACGGGTGAGTGAACAGCAGCCGCATGTAGTTGCGCCGGTTCGCGGGGAGGGCGGCGAAGTCGGTGTAGAGGGCTGCGGCCGCGGGGTTCCAGGCCAGGATGTCCAGGCGTTCGCCAAGGACGAGCGCAGGGGTCTCGGTGAGCTGGTCGAGCAGACGGCGCATGGCCGGGCGCAGGCGTTGGGCCGGCCGGCGGCGGTGCGGGCGGGCGTCGCCGCGGCCGGCGAGTTCGTAGAGGTATCGCTGCTGGTCCTCGTCGAGGCGCAGGGCGCGGGCCAGGGTGGTCAGCACCGGTACCGATGCCCGGACGCGGCCCTGTTCCAGCCGTGTGTAGTAGTCGACGCTGATGGCGGCGATCCGGGCTACCTCCTCGCGGCGCAGTCCGGCGACCTTGCGGGCGGAGTCCGTCTCGGGAAGGCCGCACTCCCGCGGTGTCAACTGGGCCCTTCGGGCCTTGAGGAAGGCGCCCAGCGCCCGGGAGTCGGAGTCTGCGGTCATGCTCCCCAGTGTCATCGCACCGCGACGGCCGCCGCACCTGTGCGAGGGGGGCAAGTTCTTTCCCGGGCACAAACCTGGCTCTCCCGCTCGTACGGAGGCCGGCGCAACGTGGATGGGTGCCCGGCAGGGTGCGGGCCCCGGCGCCGCCGCGCCGGTGCGTCACGAGACTTCGTCACCTCTCGGGGAGAGTGCCTCATGCCCAGGACCACCGTCAGCTTCGACAGCGCCGGCATCCCGCTCGTCGGCCACCTCTACACCCCCGACGCGCCGGCGTCGGGTCCGCGGCCGGCGCTCGTGGTCGGTCACCCCGGCACCGGGGTGAAGGAACAGACCGCCGGTACGTACGCGCGGCGGATGGCCGAGCACGGCTTCGTCACCCTCGCCTTCGACGCCGCCTACCAGGGCGAGTCCGGCGGCCTGCCCCGTGGCCTGGAGGACCCCGCGCAGCGGGTGGAGGACTTCAAAGCCGCCGTCTCCTACCTCACCACCCGCACCGACGTCGACGCCGACCGCATCGGCCTGCTGGGCATCTGCGCCTCCGGCGGGTACTCGCTGGCCGCCACCGGCGGCGACCGCCGTGTCAAGGCCGTGGCCACCGTGTCCACCGCCGAACCCGCCCGCCAGTTCCGTCTCGGCGCCGACGGCACCCAGGACCCGGCGGTCTTCCAGGCCCTGCTGGACGCTGCCGCCGCGGCCCGGAGCTCCGCCGCACGCGGCGAGGACCCCGGCACGCTGACCGTGTTCCCGGAGACTGCCGAGCAGGCCCGCGCGCTCGGCGGCCGGCACGGCGCCGAAGGCTTCGAGTACTACTGCACCCCGCGCGGCCGGCACGAACGCTCCGCGAAGGCCCTCGCCTGGGAGAGCATCGACAGGATGGCCTGCCACGACGCGTTCTTCGCCATCCCGTTGATCGGCCCCCGCCCGATCCTCCAGATCATCGGCGAACGCGCCGTCACCGCCTGGATGGCCGTGGAGGCCCACCAGCGCGCCACCGGCCCCAAGGAGATCCACTGGATCAAGGGTGCCGGCCACGTCGACCTCTACGACAGGAAGGAGTACGTCGACCCCGCCATCGACAAGCTCACCGACTTCTACACCACCCACCTCACCACCGACTGACGTGGACTCGGCGACGGGTGAGGACCTCAAGGACTACGATGCGCGCCCCCTCCGCGAGCCATCGAGCAAGCGGCCGCGTTCCGCCTGCCGCTCGGACCGGGCTGCGGGCCGGTGGAGATCGGGCCGAAGCGTGGGCAGGCGGGGCGCGTGTCCCGGCCGGGCACCGACATCGCCTACGGCCGGCAGACCGTCCCGGTGCGACCGGGCGGCTGAGGTACCGACGGGTCCGGTGGGGTGGCCTGGCGTGCCGCCGGGTCGTCCTCCGTCATGCCGATGTCGGACGCGAGCCGACGGCGCAGCCACGCGCCGAGTCTGCGGTCCACCAGGTGGTTGAGCGCGGCCGACAGGGCGAGCGAGAAGCACAGTCCGAGGGCGATGGCCGGGATCAGGCCCAGGGCGGGCACCGCTTTGAGCAGACCGCGCACGACCGGTATGCCCAGGCTCTGGTGGACCAGGTAGAAGGGGTAGGTCAGGGCGCCCGCGTAGACCAGCGCGCGCCAGCGCAGCCGGCCGAGCGGGCCGGGCCCGGACAGGGCGAGCAGCAGCAGGAACCCCGTGAGGATGGCGGCGCAGATCCCCCAGCCGGGCGTCCCGCCCCGGGCCGCCGGTTCCGTGTGCTCGGCGACCCGGTCGCCCAGCAGGGTCAGCGTGTAGCACCAGGCGAATCCGGTGAGCAGCCACAGCAGCAGGTTCGGTCCGAAGCGGTGCATCAGGTAGAGCGCCATGCCCGCGACGAACAGCCCGGCGTACTGGGTGAGCAGGAACTCGTCCATCACGCTGGAGTGCAGCTCGCGGCCGATGGCGGCGAGGGTCAGCCAGAGCAGGCAGAACGCGATCGTGCGGCGGTAGGTGAGACCGATCAGCAGCAGCACGGCCACCAGCAGGTAGAACCGGGCCTCGACCCACAGCGTCCAGGCGACCCCGTCGGTGGTGCGCAGCCCGAGCGGCCCGGGCAGCATGGTCAGGTTGCCCAGGGTGGTGCGCAGGTCGACGGGTGCTCCGGGCCGCTGTCCGGCGAGCCGGGCGATCCAGGCGACGACGACGATGGCGAGGACGACCGTCCAGTAGAGCGGGAAGAGCCGGGCGACCCGGGACACGGCGAACTGCGCCGGGGTGCGCCCCCAGCAGCTCATGCAGATGGCGAACCCGCTGATCAGGAAGAACGCCTCCACCCCGAGCCATCCGTAGCGGCTCAGCAGGTGCAGTACGGGGGCGGTGCGCGTCAGGTCGTAGGTGCCCCAGAAGTGCGGGGTGGGGGTGCCGAGGTAATGGTAGGCGGCCACCCCGGCCGCCGCGAGCAGCCGCAGCGCGTCCACGGCGGCGAGCCGGCCGCCGCCCGCCCTGCTCGTTCTGGGTGCGGCCGTCGGCGGGGCCGGTACAGCGGAGACGGACATGGTGAAGGTGTCCTTCGTCGGATGGTCTGCTGCATGGGGAAGAGGGACTGCCGGATCACGGCCGGCGACGCCGGACGGACCGGTACACGAGCAGGAGGGCCAGGGCGGTCAACGGCACCGTCAGCGCCGCCTGGGTCCACTGCATGGGCCACAGCTGGCTCGCGCTGTGGTAGACGTCGAAGACCCGTGAGCCGTCGGGGCAGCCCGTGGACCCGCACTGGGCGTACGACAGCCGACGGCCGTCGGGGGTGACCACGCCGTCCCGCAGCAGCCAGTCGTCGGGGGAAAGGTCGTAGCCGTGCGGCGGGAACCGGGTGAGGGTCGGCTGGAGGAAGCGGCGCAGCCAGGTCAGCAGGGACAGCACGCCCGCGTGGCCGAGCAGGGCGCAGACCATGGCCGGGACCGTGCGCCGGGTCAGCTCCCCGGCCAGCACCCCGATCGCGAAGGCCAGTACGGTCGCCGTCGCGAGAACGGGTCCGAAGGAGCTGTACGGCAGTGCCGCGAACGCCGAGGAGTCGTGGGTGAGCGCCGGCGAGGTGACCGTTCGCAGACGGGTGCCGAGGGCGGCTGCGACGAGGCCCGCCGCGGCGGACGCACCGCCCAGCACGAGGAGTTCGCCGGTGAGCCAGCGCTGCCGGGGCACCGACTGCGTCCACAGGAGCCGGTGCGTGCGGCGCTCGTATTCCTGGGCGAGCAGCGGCGCACCGAGCAGTGCCGCGGCGAGCGCGGGTACGACCACGAGGGCGGACTGCGCGTGCTGGACGGCCTGGAGCGTGTCGGAGACGTGCTGGACCGTGAGCTCGCACCGCTGGAGATAGGGGGCTTCGGCGCACGAGTTCGCGGCGCGCTCGGCTCGGACCCGCACCACGTCCCGCGCTGTGTGCAGCACCCACACCGCCAGCAGCGCCGACGACACGGTCAGGGCGGCGAGGGCGCCGCGATGGCGCCGCAGGCTCAGCCGGACCAGGGCCCGGAACCGCACGGGCTTCGGGCGCAGGGCCGGCCGGTGCAGCCGGACCGGGACGACCTGCGGGAAGGACGACACGGTCATGCCGCCACCGTCCCGCTGTCGTCGCCGTCGCCGCAGAGCCCGGGCCGCATGCCGGGGGCCAGCCAGCCCGCCACGGAGGGGGAGCGCAGGTAGGAGACCACCAGCTCCTCCAGACTGGGGAGTTCGGCGTCGGCCGCCGCGGTGTGCGTCCGCTGGTCCACCCGTACGAGCGTGAGGTGCCGCGGCTCGGCGTCCACCGGGTCCACCGGGTGCACCCGCCACGGCGCCGGCCCCGCCTGGCATTCCAGCAGGCCGAGCCGGTCGAGGAGCCGGTGCGCGGCGAGCAGCTCCGACAGCTCGCCGGCCAGCCGGATCCGGCCGCCGTCGATCAGGAGCAGGTGGTCGATGGCCTCTTCGAGGTCACCCAGCACATGGGAAGAGAGCAGGACCGTGCCGCCGCCCTCCGCGACGTCGCCGAGCAACAGGCCCAGGGCGGCTCGGCGCACGAGCGGGTCCAGATCGCTCAGCGGCTCGTCGAGCAGCAGCAGCCGGGGCCGCTTGCCGCGCGCGAGGGCGAGCGCCAGCAGGGAGCGCTGGCCGCCGGAGAGGGACCCGGCCCTGCTGCCGAGCGCGATCCGCCCCAACTCCAGTAGCTCCGCGGCTCGTTGGGGGTCCCAGCGGGGGTTGAGGTCGCGGCCCATGGCCAGCAGGTCGGCGACCCGCATCCGTGGGTACAGGGGGCGGTGCTGGTCGACGAAGGCGACCTCGCCGAGCAACGCGTCCTCGCCGGCGGGCTGTCCGAGCACGGTGAGCCGGCCCTCGTCCGGACGGATGAGCCCGGCCGCGGCCGACAACAGCAGGCTCTTGCCCGCGCCGTTCGGGCCGACGATGCCGCACACAGCGCCGCGCGGGACGCGGAAGGTGCAGTCGGCGAGAAGCTCCGCGCGCCGCGCGCCGCGCCCGGCGCGCAGCCCGACCCCCTCCGCCTGAACGGCGGTCGCAGCGAACGTCGTCACCGCGCCCGCCCCTCGGGCGCCCGGTCCGCGAAGCAGGTGTCCCCGACGGAGATGACCAGGGCCATGACGTCCTCCCGCTCCAGGCCGTGCTCCCTGGCGCGGGTCATCCACTGCTCCAGCTCCTGCCGCAGACCGGAGCCGTCGACCCGGTCGGCGCTGCCGAGCGTGCCCACCACGAACGTGCCCAGCCCGGTCCTGGACTCCACCAGCCCCCGACGCTGGAGCTCCTGATACGCCCTCAGCACGGTGTTGCCGTTCACCACGGCGCTCTCCACCACCTCGCGGGCGGTGGGCAGCTTGTCCCCGGGCTTCAGGATGCCCAGCCGCAGGGCCTGTTCGGTCTGCTCGACGATCTGCTGATAGGCGGGGGTGCCGCTGGATCTGCGCAGCTGGTACTTCATCAGGTAACCCTTTCCCTAATTGATTAGGGAAAGTAGTGACTGCCTCGGGAGGTGTCAAACCACGGGACCGGTGCCATCGCGCCTTCGCCCCGCCCCCGGCCGGGTCGACGCTCATGACCGGCTCTTCGACGGCTCCCTCCCCGCCGGCCACCGTCGCCGCCCGGCACGTCACCGGGCCCGCCGAACACCCGCCTTCCCGGCTCGGCACGCCGGGAAGGAAGCGGATTGGCGTGACGGCGCCGCACGACGGTGGCCGGGGAGGTCTCAGTCGTCCTCAAGGGCGACGAGCAGCTCGGCAAGGGCGGGCAGGGCGCGTTCGATGGCTTCACGGCTGTTCGGGGCCAGATTGGCCAGTGCGCCGTGCAGGGCGGCCGTACTGGTGCGGTCGTAGGTGTCGAGCATCTCCAGCGCGGCGGGTGAGGCGGTGAGGCGGACGGTGCGCAGATCGGTCACGGAGGGTTCACGCTCGACCAGACCGGCGGCGGTCATGGTGCGGACGAGGTTGCTGATCGTGGAGGGGGCCAGACGCAACCGGTCGGCGGCCTGGCGCGGTGACAGCGGTCCCGCTTCGGCGAGTGCCCGCAGTAGCTCGATCTGGGCTTCGGGCAGGTCGGGGAGGTCAGCGGTGCGTCGCGTGCGCAGTATGGCCCGGCGCAGCGGGCCGATCAGGCGGCCGAACTCGGTGGCAGTGTCCATGAAGCCGATTCTCTCGCACAGGTGGTTTTGTCGCAAAATAGTTTTGTGGCAAACTGAAGTGGTCGGACACGTCGAGCCGACGAGCACCACCCAAGGAGGTCACCCATGACGAACGACGGCACCACCGGCAACGGGGCCTTCCAGACCACCGTCGAGCAGCCCGAGCCCCCACAGGACATGTCCAAGATCGTCGGACACCGCTTCATATACACCTACGCCAACGGCTGGCAGTACGAGATGTACGTGAAGAACGACCGCACGATCGACTACCGGATCCACTCCGGAATGGTCGGTGGCCGCTGGGTCAAGGACCAGCAGGTCGATCTCGTCCAGTTGGACGATGACCATTTCAAGGTCTCCTGGAACGAGCCCACCGGCACTTCCGTCGCGGTCAACGTCATGCCCCGCAAGCGGCGCCTGCACGGTGTGATCTTCTTCCCGCACTGGGTCGAGGAGCACGGTGAGCGCACCGTGTGCTTCCAGAACGATCGCCTGGACGACATGCGCCGCTATCGCGACCAGGGCCCCACGTACCCGATCTACGTCGTCCCCGAGTTCGCGAAGATCACCCTCTTCGAGTACGTCGGCGCCGACGACGATTCCGTCATTGCCGTCGCCCCCGGCGACCTCCCGGCCGGCTGGTCCGACCGCACGAACTGACCGTCGCCGGATTCCTGTCACCGGCTGCGCCGCGCCGGATCAACATGGCCACCCGCCGAGGAGACGACCGCCCCCCCCGTCCACGCCTTCATCGCGGCAGCCGAGTCCCTGTCAGGTCGCGGCGGCAACCGGACGATGGGCACACGTCGACGTGCTGAGCGCATCTCCAGGTGCAAGGCCACTGGCGGGCGCTCCGCGCACAGCCGGACGGCACACGCGGCGACTCAGCTCGACTCGCGGACGACGAGGCGGCAGGGAACGGTGCACACGCCTGGCTCCGGATTGCCGCCGATGGCGTCGAGCAGCCGCAGGGCGGCCTGCCGGCCGACCTCCGCGAGATTCGTGTCGATCGTGGTCAGGGGCGGGCGGCAGGCCAGGGCCATGACGTCCCAGTTGTCATAGCCCACGACCGCCACCCTGCCGGGGACGTCCGTGCCGTTCTCGCGCAGCCTGTCGGCGACGCCCCTGGCGATCTGGTCGTTGCCGCAGAAGAAGGCGTCCGTGTCCGGTGCGGCGCGCAGGACCGCCTCGGCAGCGCGGCGCCCCCACGCCTCGCTCCATTCGCCGAAGTGGACCCGGCCGGTGGAGAGCGCCAGCGAGGAGTGTTCGAGCAGCTCGACGGTGTGCTGGGCACGGTCACGAGCGGCAGCGTGATGCGCCGGGCCGGTCACGTGCGCGATGCGGGTGCGGCCCGTCGCCAGCAGGTGCTCGACCGCCAGCTGGGCTCCGCTGCGGTCGTCGGACACGACGGACATGTCGTTCGGGTCGGTGGACGGCGAGAGGGCGTAGACCGTGGGGATCGGCTCGATGCCCGTCAGAGGAGGACGCGGGTCGGTGCGCCGGCCGGTCACGATGATGCCGTCCACCCGGCGGTCCATCAGGTTGCGCAGATGATGCTGCTCCCGGATGGCGTCGCCCCGGGTGTCGCACAGCAGCACGGAGATCTTCCCCGCGCCGAGCGCGTCCTCGGCGCCCAGCAGTACCGGAGTGCTGAAGCGGCCGATGCCGTCGGTCGTCATCAGCCCGACAGTCCAGCTGCGCCCCGTGTGCAGGCTCTGCGCATGCTGGTTGGGCCGGAAGTCGAGCGCTTCGACCGCGGCCAGGACCCGCTGCCGCGTCTCGGGCCGCATCCTGCCGTTGCCGTTCAGCGCTTTCGAGGCCGTCCCCACACTGACGCCGGCCAGCTTGGCGACATCGGCGAGCTTCGCCCGCCCGCCTTGGGGAGGCCCTGACACAGCGGTCACGCGCAATCCTTTTCCTAGACGACGTCAGTCATGCCCATCCTGGCACCCATCCAGCGCCCTGGCCAGTTTCCCGCAGCCTCCTGAGAAACGTGCCGCACTCCCTCTTGACTCACCCTCTCGGGCTCCCTACGTTTCCGGCAGAAAATCGTTTTCCCAAACGGGTACGAGGAGCGGAGCACCTCCGGGCCGTTCCCAGAGCGCACGACATCCCGCGTGCGCCGGACTTCACCCCGTTTTCCCGTCTACCGTCTCGGAGAGCCATGCCCCGTACACGTTCCGCCGTGCCCTCCCCCACGTGCCCGGCCCCCCTCTCAGCGGGGCACTCCCCCATGGGCCCGGTTCGCCTCGGTCCGGGTGCCAGGGCCGCGCTGGTCCCCGCCGCCGTCGAGGTGGGCGCCGGCTTCTGGCGCACCCGGAGGGAGGTGAACGCGCACACCTCCATACCGCTGGGCCCCGATCTGCTGGAGTCGGCGGGGAACTTGAACAATCTGCGGGTGGCGGCGGGCTCCGCCAAGGGCGAGTTCCAGGGCGCGTACCCGTTCGTGGACTCGGACGTCTACAAGTGGCTGGAGGCCGCGGCCTGGCAGCTCGCCCAGGGGACGCCCGGGGGCGACGGCTCACTCGCAGCGGACGTGGAGCGGATCGTCTCCCTCGTCGCGGACGCGCAGCAGCCCGACGGTTACCTGAACACGTGGTTCCAGCTGCTCAAAGGCGGCGAGCGGTACAGGGACCTGCGCTGGGGCCACGAGCTGTACTGCGCCGGCCATCTGATCCAGGCCGCGGTGGCCCACCACCGGGCCACCGGACGCCGTCGGCTGCTCGATGTCGCCGTGCGGTTCGCCGACCACATCGACAGCGTCTTCGGCCCCGCGGACAGCGGAAAGCCCCTCGACGGCGTCGACGGTCACCCCGAGGTGGAGACCGCCTTGGTGGAGCTGTACCGGGAGACCGGTGAGCGCCGCTACCTGGACCTGGCCGGCTACTTCGTCGACCGCTTCGGCCACGGCCTGCTCGGCGGCGAGGCGTACTGCCAGGACCGCGTCCCGCTGCGCGAGGCGACCGACGTGGAAGGGCACGCCGTACGTCAGTTGTACCTGCTGGCCGCCGCCACCGACCTGGCGATCGAGACCGGGGACGCGGAACTGCGCGCCGCCGCCGAACGGCTGTGGTCGGCGATGACCGCCACCAAGACGTACGTGACCGGCGGACTGGGCGCCCATCACGACGAGGAGGACTTCGGCGACCCGTTCGAGCTGCCCAACGAGCGCGCCTACTGCGAGACCTGCGCCGCCGTCGCCTCCGTCCAGTGGAGCTGGCGCATGGCCCTGCTCACCGGTGAAGCCCGCTACTCCGACCTGGTCGAGCGCACCCTCTACAACGCGTTCCTCGCCGGCGTCTCACTGGACGGCGAGCGGTGGCTGTACGTCAACCCGCTCCAGGTCCGCGACGGGCACACCGACACCGGCGGGGACCAGTCGGCCCGCCGCACCCGCTGGTTCCGCTGTGCCTGCTGTCCGCCGAACGTGATGCGCCTGCTGGCCTCCCTGGAGCACTATTTCGCCGGCGAAGACGCGGGCGGCCTCCAGATCCACCAGTACGTCACCGGCCGTTACACCGCACACGGTCTCACCGTCGGCTGCGAGACCGACTACCCCTGGCAGGGCGTGATCCGGCTGACCGTGGAGGAGGCGCCCGCGGACCGGCCCCGCGTCCTCTCACTGCGCGTCCCGCAGTGGTGCGGCGAGTTCCGTGTCCGGTGCGGGGAGACGGTGTACGACCAGGACGACGCGCCGGTCGACGACGGCTGGCTGCGGCTGGAGCGCGCCTGGGCACCCGGCGACGTGGTCGTTCTCGAACTCGGCCTGGAACCGCGGCTCACGGCCGCCGATCCGCGGGTGGACGCCGTACGCGGCTGCGTGGCGATCGAACGCGGGCCGCTCGTGTACTGCCTGGAGCAGGTCGACCAACCCGACGGCGGTCTGGACGACATCGTCCTCGACACCACACGCGCACTCATGGTGCGGCACCGTCCGGACCTGCTCGGCGGAGTCACCACGGTGGTGGCCGCGGGGCGCCGTCGGCCCGTCCCCGAAGCCGACTGGTGGCCGTACCACAGCGCGCGGACCGCCGACGGGCCGCGGGCAGCCGAGCACCTCGAACTGACCGCGATCCCCTACTACGCGTGGGCGAACCGTCAGGACGGCAGCATGCGCGTCTGGCTCCCCACCTCCTGAACCCGACGACCGTCCCCGGCTCCACCCCGCCCCCGCTCCCAGTGAGAAACGCCGAGACAACGAGGTCACCGTGAGAAACAGCCGCCGTAGCCTGATCACCGCCGTCGCCGCCCTCGGCGCACTCACCTCCCTGGCCGCCTGCGGTGGTGGCGCCCACTCCGCCGCGTCCGGGAAGGCCGGCGGGACGTACACCTTCTGGGACCCGTACCCGCAGTTCGACGCCTCCTCCGCCTGGGGCAGGCTCGTCACCAAGTGCGGCGGCGACGCCGGGGTCGAGATCAAGCGCACCGGCATGGACACCACGGACCTGGGCAACAAGGCGCTGCTCGCCGCCCAGCAGGGCAACGCCCCCGACGTCATGCTCGTCGACAATCCGGTCGTATCCACGCTGGTGGAGGCGGGAATCCTCAACAAGACCAGCGACCTCGGCCTGGACACGAAGCCGATCCAGAAGAACATCCTCGGCGCGGGAGAGATCGACGGCGCGTCCTACGGAGTGCCGATCGGTGCGAACACGCTGGCCCTCTACTACAACAAGAAGGTCCTGTCCGCCGCGCACGTCGACCCCGCCTCCGTCAAGGACTGGGCCTCGCTGACGGCAGCCCTGAAGAAGGTCAAGGCGGCCGGGAAGAAGGGCATCACCTTCTCCGCGATCAACACGGAAGAGGGCAGCTTCCAGTTCCTGCCCTGGTTCTGGGGCGCCGGCGGCGACCTCACCGAGCTGAACTCGGACGCGGGCGTGGCCGCGCTGTCCCTGTGGAAGCAGTGGGTCGGGTCCGGGTACGCACCCAAGGACGTCCTCCAGAACACACAGACCACCAGCTGGCAGCAGTTCGCCACCGGGGACTACGCCTTCGGCGAGAACGGCACCTGGCAGCTCGGCAACGCGGACAAGGCCGGTTTCGGCTACGGCGTCCTCAGCATCCCCGGCCGGAACGGCGGCGCGGCGCCCGTGCCGACCGGCGGTGAGTTCGTCACGGTCCCCGTGCAGAAGGACACCTCGCGCTACGGCGTCAGCACGAAGATCGTCACCTGCCTGACCAACTCCGCCAACCTGCTGACCACGGACAACACCCTGATGTATGTCGCCCCCACCGCGACGGTCCAGGCCGAGCAGGTCAAGTCGGACGCCAGGCTGGAGCCGTGGGTCAGGGCGGTGGCCGCGGCACGCGGTCGCACCAGTGGCGGTCTGGGCACCAAGTACCCGTCCATCTCGCAGCCGATGTGGACCGCCGTCCAGGCCACCCTTTCCGGCGGCAAGAGCCCCAAGGCCGCTCTCGACGCGGCGCAGACGGCCGCCGGCAAGGGCCACTGACGCTCGGCGTCCCGTGGCACGGCCCCGGGGCCCTTTCTCCGAGCCGCACGGCACCCGCAACCGCCCCGACGCCACCACGGCTCCGGGCACGCCACCCGTATCCAGGAGTTCGCATGACCACCGCCCGCGTCGACCACCGCTCACCGCGGTCACCGGTCAGGTTCGCGGTGACCGGCGCCGATGACCGAACGGACGCCTCGGCGTTCCGGCGCCGGCAGCGCCGCAGGAGCCGGCTCACCGCGCTGGCCTTCCTCGCCCCGCTGGCCCTCTACCTCGCCGCGTTCTACGTCTATCCCCTCTACCGCAATCTCGACCTGAGCCTGCGTGACTACACGGTCCGCTCGTTCGTGACGGGCGACGCGCCCTTCTCGGGACTGGACAACTTCAGGCGCGTCCTCGACGATCCCACGTTCGGCCCGGCGATGCGCCACACCGTGATCTTCACCTTCGTGTCGATCGTGTTCCAGTACGTGGCCGGGCTCGCCCTCGCGGTCTTCTTCAACCGGCACTTCCGGCTGGCGGGCACGCTCCGGGCCCTCTTCCTGGTCCCGTGGCTGCTCCCGCTGATCGTGTCGGCGTCGACCTGGTCGTGGATGCTCAACGGCGAGTCCGGCGTCGTCGACTACGCCCTCCATCTGGTGGGCGTCCCCCCGGTCGACTGGCTCGACTCCCCCGGCTGGGCGCTCACCTCGGTGATCATCGCCAACATCTGGATCGGCATCCCGTTCAACCTGGTCATCCTCTACAGCGGCCTGCAGAACATCCCCGGCGAGCTGTACGAGGCGGCGGCCCTGGACGGGGCCGGCACCTGGCAGCAGTTCCGGTGCATCACCTTTCCGTTGCTGCGGCCGGTGTCAGCCATCACCCTGCTGCTCGGCCTCGTCTACACCCTCAAGGTGTTCGACCTGATCTGGATCATGACCAAGGGCGGTCCGGGTGACGCCTCCTCCACCCTGGCGACCTGGTCCTACCAGCTCGGGTTCGGCACCCTCCTGCCGAAGTTCGGTCTCGGGGCCGCCGTCGGAAACCTGCTCGTCCTCATCGCCCTCGTCTTCGGGCTGCTGTACGTCCGTGTCCAGAAGAGGCAGGAATCGTGAACTCACGTACCAGGCCGGCCCGTTACACCCTCATAGGTCTCGCTCTGACCGCCCTGATGCTGTTCCCGGTGTACTGGATGCTCAACGTGTCCCTCACCCCGCAGCAGGACATGCGCAAGAGCCCGCCCGACCTGCTGCCCCTGCACCCCACGTTCGAGGGCTACCGAGCCGTGCTCAACGACCAGTTGCCCTATCTCGGCACCAGTCTGCTCATCGGCCTGGGCACGGTCGCCCTCACCCTGCTCATCGCCGCCCCGGCCGGCTTCGCACTGGCGAGGCTCAGGCCCTACGGTGGGGGACTCCTCGGCCTCGTGCTGCTGATCGCCCAGATGATCCCCGGCATCGTCATGGCGATGGGCTTCTACGGCATCTTCCTCGACCTCGGACTGCTGAACTCCTGGTGGGGTCTGATCATCGCCGACTCGACCATCGCCGTGCCCTTCGGCGTCATGATCTTCACAGCCTTCATGTCCGGGATTCCCGGCGAACTCATCGCCGCGGCCCGCATCGACGGTGCCGGAACCCTGCGCACCTTCCTGTCCGTCGTTCTGCCGGTGAGCCGCAACGCGATCGTCACGGTCTCGCTCTTCGGCTTCCTGTGGGCCTGGTCCGACTTCGTCTTCGCCAACACGCTCGACGGCGGCGGCGACTGGCGTCCGATCACCCTCGGCATCTACCACTACATCGGCAACAACAACCAGGAGTGGAACGCGATCATGGCGACGGCCGTCGTCGCCTCCCTGCCCGCGGCGATCCTCCTCGTCCTCGCCCAGCGCTATGTGGCCGCCGGGGTCACCGCCGGCGCCGTCAAGGACTGATCCCACGACGCCCGCCGCCCGCGGCCCACCGGCCGGGTGGGACCGCGCTCCGCCCCCGGCCCTCGGTCCTCCGGAGCCGTCACCAGACCGACGGCCCACACCCAAGGTGACCAGCCGGCCCCCGAGCCGTCGCGTCCCCCACGCACCACGCCACCGGCACGTTCCTTCCACCCCAGGAGAGCCGCTGATGCCAGACCTGAGCCCTCGTCACCGCCGCAGAGGAAACCTCGGCCGCACGTTCGCCGCCGCCCTCGCCACCGCGCTGGCCGCCACCACCGCCGCACTGTCGGGCACGTCCGCCCAAGCCGCCGCCTCCTCCACCACCCTGGTCGTCAACGCCAACCAGGTCCTGCGCCCGGTCACCCACGTGGCGACGGGCAGCTTGTACGGCCTGGCGAACGCCACCACCCCGGCTGACAACCTGGTGCAGGCGATCAAGCCGAACACCTTCGTGCAAAAACCGCAGGGCGGTCGTCAGCAGCCGACCGGCGACATCCTGACGGTGGCACCGAAGGCGGCCAGAGCCGGAGCGAAGGTGGTCAACCGGTTGTCGGACTACTACGCGGGCTGGCCGTACCAGTTCAGCTGGAGCGACTGGCTGGGCGTGGTCGACGACCAGATCGCGAAGACCAAGGCATCGGGCATCACCAACCTGGCCGCGTACGCGCCCTGGAACGAGTCCGACAACACCTGGCTGTCGGCCAACGGCACGTTCGAGGACTTCTGGACCAGGACCTACCGTGAGATCAGGTCCAAGGACGCCACGACGCCGATCCAGGGCCCGAGCTTCTCCGACAACATCGGCGACATGGACAACTTCTTGAGGAACGCGGTCGCCACCAACACGGTGCCGGACATCATCGCCTGGCACGAGCTGTCCAGTTCGTCGAAGATCGCCGGTGATGTGGCGACGGTGACCGCTCTGGAGAAGAAGTACGGCATCAGTCCGCGGCCGATCGCGATCGAGGAGTACGCCGCCCCCTCCGAAGTGGGCGTTCCCGGTGCCCTGGTCGGCTACATCGCCAAGTTCGAGCGCCTGGGCGTCCACGACGCCGAACTCGCCTTCTGGAACCAGTCCGGGGCGCTCGGGGATCTGCTCACCGGCCAGGGCGGCAACCCCAACGGCGCCTACTGGCTGTACAAGTGGTACGCCGACATGAGCGGCAGCATGCTCGTCACCACCCCGCCCTCCCAGACCGGCATCGACGGAGCCGCCTCCCGCAACAGTGCCGGCAACGAGATCGACGTCGTCTTCGGCGGCAGTTCCGGCGACTCGGCCGTGACCGTCGACGGACTGGGCTCGCTGCCGGCCTTCGGGGCGACCGTCCACGTCAAGGTCGAGTACACACCTTCCCCGGGACGCACGGTGGCCGTGCCCGGGCCGACCACTCTCGCCGAGTCCGACTACGCCGTGAGCAACGGCTCCGTCACGGTTCCGGTATCCGCGAACAGCGCCTACGGCTACCACATCGTGATCACGCCCGGGAGCGGCAGCGGCTCCACCCTGGACGGCAGTTACCAGATCACCAACAAGAACAGCGGCCTGGCGCTCGACACCCAGAACGGGGCCACCAGCCAGGGCACTCCGGTCGACCAGGCCACTTCGGGCGGTTCGGCCACCCAGACCTGGACGCTGGTGTCGACGGGTTCGGGCCTGTACAAGATCCGCAACCAGGCCAGTGGCCTGCTGCTGGGGATCACCAACGCGAGCACCTCGGCCGGCGGCACCGCGCTGATCTGGGGTGACAACGGCACCCCGGACCATCTGTGGCGGGTGATGCCCGACGGCACCGGCTACTACAAGATCGTCAACTACAACAGCAACCTGCTTCTGGGCGTCCAGAACATGAGCACCGCCAGCGGCGCCCAAGTCCTCCAATGGAGCGACAACGGCACCGCCGACCACCTGTGGAAGCTCAACCGGCGCTGACCCCCGGTCGCATCGGGCACCGTCCCCGCGGGGTGTTCGCCTGGACGCCGCGCGTCGGCCGGGACGCCGCACGCCGGCCATCTGTCGGGGCGCCTTGGAGAAGGAGGTCTTAGCCAGGCTACGGGCTCGTGGTCAAGGGCCGGTTCGCGTCACGCGACCGGTCCTTTTCACGCTCTCTTGGGCGGGTGACGCGCGGTTGACCCTGCAAAGCACTCCACAGGGTTAACGTGTTTCTTGACCATCAATTGACCAATACTTGGTACGTTCAGTGGGTGCGAAGTGACTGAAGGGGGGCGCATGTTCCCAGGTACGACGGTGCGTGCCGTGCTCGCCCTCCTCACCGCGACCCTGCTCGCGCTCCAGCTCTTCGCACCAACGGCAGGCTTCGCACCCGCGCACACACTGCGCCATGCGGAGGCCAGGGCCGAGCCCGGGACCACCTCCCCCGCCCCGCCGGTGCGGGACAGAGAGGACTCGCCGCGCGTCCCGGGGTGCGCGGGCGATCCCGTGGGCGTCCCGCTCCTACGCGAGCGGCAGCGCCGCTCGTTCGCCGGCGGCCCGCGACAGCGCCCCCTCACAGCCGTCCGGGTCGCCGACGGCAACGCACCGGCGGTCCCTGGCGCCGTGCTCCCGAGCGCCCCCGTCACCGCCAGAGCCCACGCTCCGGCAGTGCTCCAGGTCTGCCGTTGCTGAGGGGCCCGCGCTCCCCCACACCTACGCCGTTCACGTCCGACGCGCCCGTCGAGGCGCGCCAGGAGGAACCCACACCCATGCAGACCCTCATCGACAACGCCCGCGACTTCGGACGGCGCCCCGAGGAGTTCGCCCGGCCCGCCGCGGGCCAGTCCCCCGAAGTCCTGTTCATCACCTGCTCCGGCGCCCGGGTCGTCCCGGCCCTGATCACCGGCGCCCGGCCCGGCCGGCTGTTCGAGCTGCGCACGCGGCACACCGCCCGTCCGGCGCGGCCGAGGACACGGAGGCAGTGCCCTGTGCTGATCCAGCTGCTGCGACTGCGCTCCTACCCGTGTGTGGAGCGCGCCCTGGCGCGGGACCGGCTCACGCTGCGCGGCTGGTACTACCAGGTGGACACCGGCGCCGTTCGCACGCACCGCCCGACGACAGACACCTTCGAGTCACTGTGAGCACGCCGATGACCCGTCAGAACATCACAGCCCGTTTTCCGCATGTGCGGCAGGACTTCGCCGCCTCTGTCGTCGTCTTCCTGGTCGCACTGCCGCTGTGCGTGGGCGTGGCCGTCGCCTCCGGGGTCCCGGCCGAACTCGGTCTGGTCACCGGCATCGTGGGCGGTCTCGTCACCGGGCTGATGCGTGGCAGCAGCCTTCAGGTCTCGGGCCCGGCGGCCGGCATGTCCGTCCTCGTCTACGAGGCGGTCAAGGAGTTCGGACTGCCCGTGCTCGGCTTGATCGTGCTCGCCGCCGGCCTGGCCCAAGTGGGTATGGGCCTGCTCAGGCTGGGCCGCTACTTCCGCGCGATCTCCGTCTCCGTCGTCGAGGGCATGCTGGCCGGGATCGGACTGGTGCTGATCGCCGGTCAGCTGTACCCGGCGCTGGCCGCCAAGGCCCCCGACTCCGGTCTCGGCAAGATCGCCGGGCTGCCCGGGGCGTTCCGCGACGCCCTCAGCGACACCAGGGCGCTGGTCTCGCTCGCGTTGTGCGCGGGCACGATCGCGGTGCTGTTGCTGTGGAAGCACGTTCCGGCCAGGGTGCGGACGGTGCCCGGGCCGGTGGCCGCGGTCGGCCTCGCCACGGTGGCCGCTTTCGTGCTCGGCCTGCCGGTCGCCACTGTGCAGGTGCGGGGCCTGCTGGGCTCGGTCCAGCCGCCGCCGCTCGACGCGTTCGGCGAGTCGGCGGACGCCGGGGTGCTCGGCACGGTCGTCGCGTTCACGCTGATCGCCTCGGCCGAGTCGCTGTTCAGCGCGGCCGCCGTGGACCGGCTGCATTCGGGGCCACGCACGCGGTACGACCAGGAACTGCTCGCTCAGGGGGTCGGCAACACCGTGTGCGGGCTGTTGGGCGCACTGCCGATGACCGCGGTGATCGTGCGCAGCGCGGCCAACGTCCAGGCCGGTGCCCGCACGAAGGCATCGCGTGTGCTGCACGGGGTGTGGCTGCTGCTGTTCGCGGCGCTGCTGCCCGGTGTACTCGCCTACCTTCCGATCCCGGCGCTCGCGGGCGTCCTGATCCATTCGGGTGCCAAGCTCGTCCCGGTCCGGCCGCTGGCCGCGCTGTGGCGCGAGCACCGGGGCGAGGCGCTCGTCCTCTCCGTGACGGCGGTCTCCATCGTCGCGGTCGGCATGTTCGAGGGTGTGCTGATCGGCCTCGCCCTGTCGGTGGTCAAGGCGGCCTGGGAGGCATCGTGCGTCGAGCTGAAGGTCGTCGACAACGGCGCGGGCCCGGTGGACGCACGGCTTTCGGGCAACGCGACCTTCCTGCGGCTGCCGAAGCTGCTGGACAGCCTGGAGTCGCTGCCTCAGGACCGCCCGGTCCGCCTGGACCTGTCCGGCCTCCACCATCTCGACCACGCCTGCCGTACGTCCCTGGAGAACTGGGCGCAGCGGCACAGCGCGGTGGGGACTGAGCCGGTGCGGATGACGAAGGCCGCGTGACGCTCCGCCGGTGACGCCCGGATTCGCGCCCGGCCGTGCGCACCGAACCGGCCCTGGCGCCGCCGGCCCGACCGGACGTTCCGGCCCACATGCCTCGCGAGCAGCGGTCGTACCCCGGTGGTCTGTCCGATGCCCGGTGGGAGCTGCTGGGACCGACTCCGTGCGGCTCGTGGGACGAGCGCACGCGAAACGGCTGGTATTACTGGGGCATGCAGGAAGAGACCGCACGCTCCGCGATCGACACGTTCATCTCCGCGTTCAACGCCTCGGACGACAGCTATGTGACTGCCCTGCTCTCCCAGGCCCTCACCTCGGACGTGGTCTTCTGGGGACCGCTGGGCCGCGTCGAAGGAATCGCGGCGGTCGAGCGGTTCGTGCTGGACATCCGGCGCCACCCGGCGGGGACCGGCACGATGGTGCGCTGCTCAGCGGTGGACATGCCCGACGAGTGGGCCCGGTACCAGTGGGTGTTCACCACGCCGGATGGAGGCCCCCGGCTGGCGGGCACGGACGTCGTCCATCTGCGACGGAGCCTCATCGACCAGGTCATCGTCTTCGCGGGGGAGATCGAGCCGTCCACCTCCTGAGCCGCCCTTCCGTCGCCGGCCTCGCGTCGGACCGAAAGCAGGTCGGGGAGGCGGGCGTTGGTGTGGCGCCGGCGCAGTAGGCGCGGCAGTGCCTGGGTTTGCGCGGGGTGACCGCGGTGGTGGGAGTCGGCCGGTCCGGGCGTGTCCGGGGCCGGCCCTTGGCCGAATTGCACGTTATCGCGTGCAGTCGCCGTTGGTAAGGTCGGCTGGCTCAGCAGTCGTTGTCGTCTCGGAGGCCCAGTGAAGGTCACTCTGTTCTCGGCTGGTCCGGACGGCGGGCGGGTCGCGGCCACGAGCGAGCTGCACAGGTGGTTGCAGCGCCAACCGGAGCTGCGCGGGCGCCTCGTACGGCAGTCGGCGGCCGCGCCGACGCCCGGGACCATGGGCGCGTCCGGAGAACTGCTGACCCTGCTGCTGGCACCCGGCGGCCTCACCGCCGCTCTGGCGGCGGCCGTCGTGGCCTGGCTGCAGAACCGGCACGGCGACCAGACCGTCACGATCACCCTGCCCGACCAGACGCAGATCACCGTCTCCTCCACCAAGGTGCGCGGACTGACCGCGGAGGCCACCGGTGACCTGGCCCAGCGCGTCGCGGCGGCGATCGACGGGTCCGGACGGACCGCGGACGGCGGCGCCGAGCGCGGTGCGCCGGGAGTCGCGGCCGCTCCTGGGGAGGTGAACACGCACAGGCCGGTGCAGCCGGCGGGAGACGGCGGGGAAAGAGCCTGACCGGTGGCGACGGCGAACCGAAAAGACGCACGCGGCCTGTCGGGCGGCGACTGCCGGGCCCTGGTGGTCGGTACCGGTCGGCACGTCGATGAGGCACTGCTCGCCGACCTGCCGAGCGCGCCGCGGACAGCCCAGGCGCTGGCGGACACCCTCACCTCGGCCTGCGGGATGGCCGCCGACCAGGTGCGTCTGGTCACCGACCCGCCGTCTGCCGCCGACATCCTCGGCCCGCTGGAGCAGGCCATCACGGAGGCGCAGGGCGGAGTCCTCGTCTTCTGCTTCGTCGGCCACGGGCTCCTGGGCCCGGGGGGCAAGCTGTACCTGGCCACGACCTCGACGCCCTCCCACGACAACACCGTGCACGCCGTCCCTTACGCCGAGATCGAGAACCGCCTCGCCGACGCCCCGGTGCGCCCGGTCGTGATCCTCGACTGCTGTTTCTCGGGACTCGCCGAGGCCGTCGGCGGCGGACGACGCGAGGACCCCTACCTGTTCGTACGGCCGCACGGCAGCTTCCTGCTCGCCTCGGCCACCCACTACGCGGCCTCGTTCGCCCCCGAAGGGGAGAAGTACACCCTCTTCGGGGGCGAACTGCTACGGCTGTTACGGGAGGGCGAGAGCGGCGGGCCGCGCTGGTTCACCCTGTCCGACGTCCACCGATACCTCGACCGCCGGTTCGAGGACTCGCCCGCCCGGCCGCACGCCGGCAGCGTCGGACGACTCGGCGACCTGGTCCTGGCCGCCAACCCGCGCTACACCCTGCCCGTCCCTCCGGAACAGGGACTGCCCCTGCCACCGCACGACGGTCCCTGCCCCTACCCCGGCATGCGGCCGTTCCTGCCGGAGCAGCATCACCTCTTCCACGGCCGGGAGGAACTGACCCGGCGCCTGCTTGACCGGGTCACCACGACGAGCCCCGGCGAACCCGTCGTGCTCGTCGGCCCCTCGGGTGTGGGCAAGTCGTCGCTGCTGCGAGCCGGCCTCGGCGCCGCGCTCGACAGCACGGACCTCAAGCCGGTGCTCCTCGTGCCCGGCCCGGGAGCGCTGCCCTTCCGTACCCTCACGGCGGCCTGGGCGCGAGCCGTCGGCCGGCCTTCCGGCGAGGTGGAAGTCGACCTGGGCGCCGGACGGTTCACCGCACCGGCCGACCACCGCTCGGCGCCGCGCGTGCTGGTGATCGACCAGTTGGAGGAGATCTTCACCCACTGCCGGGACACCGAGGAACGCCGGTTGTTCACCCGCGCCCTCACCGGCCCGGGGGACGGCACCGGCCCGCGGGTGGTCCTGGGACTGCGCGCCGACTACCTCGGCCAGTGCCTGCGCGACCCCGGGCTCGCCCGAATGGTCGGCAGCGGCCAGTTCGCCGTACCGGTGATGAACGACGACGAGCTGCGCGCCGCCATCGAGCAACCCGCCCGGAGCGCGGGACTGCGCTGGGAAGACGGCCTGCCGGAACTGCTGCTGCGGGAACTGGCACAGGAACGCGTGGGCACCGGTGACGCCATCGCCCTGCCCTTCCTCGCCCACGCCCTGCAGGAGACCTGGCACCGCCGGCGCGGTGCCGAACTCACCTTCTCCGGCTACCAGGCGTCCGGCGGCATCCGCAGCTCCGTGGCGAAGACCGCGGAGGACATTCACAACGCCCTCGACGACGACGGCCGCGGGCGCCTGCGCGAACTCCTGCTCCGGATGGTGCACCTGGTCGACACCGAGGGCCGAGCGGTACGGCGCCGCGTGCCCCTGGAGGAACTGCGCGGCGCCGACGACCTACTCGGACGGCTGGCCGACGCCCGCCTCGTCATCGTGGGTGACGGAGCGGCCCAGCTCTGCCACGACTCCCTCCTCCACGGCTGGCCACGGCTGCGGAACTGGATCAACGCCGACCTCGACGCCCTGCTGGTGCGCCGCAGGCTCGCTCAGGCCGCCGATGCCTGGGCCGAAGCCGGCAGGCCGGCAAGCGGTCTGTACGCGGGAAGCCACCTCGCCGGCGCGAGATCCGTGCTGGAGGACGACGGGCACACGCTCGGGCTGCGCTCGGTGGAGCGGGACTTCATCGCGGCCGGCGAGCACGCCGAGCGCCGCCGCAAGAAGGTGATCCGCACAGGCATCGCCGTCGTCGCCACCCTGGCCCTGCTGGCAACGGCCCTGGCCGTGCTCGCGCGCCATGCCCAGGGCAACGCCGAAGCGCGGGAGACCAGGCTGATCGCGGAGCAGGTGGCGAGGCAGGCCGACGAGATGAGGAAGCAGGACCCGCAGACGGCCCTGCGGCTGAGCCTGGCCGCCTACCGCACCGCACGGACCCCCGTCACCAGGTCCGCCCTCTACTCCTCGTACATCGCCATCGTGCCCATCGACCTCAAGAACGGCGTCGAGCAGCCCGTACTCGACGTCGCCTACCGGTCCGACGGTGACGTCCTGGCCACCAGCCAGCGCGGCGGGCGGGTCCAGCTGTGGGACATCACACGCCCCACCGTGCCCCTCAAGGGTGCCGGCCGCACGCCGGGCACCACCGCCGTTCTCGCCTTCCAGCCGGGCAGCCGCCTGCTCGCCGTACAGACACAGGACCGGCTCCTGGTGTGGGACACCACCGACCCCCGCGATCCCCGGAAAGTCGCGGAGCGCCGCACGGCCGGAGGAACGGCCTACTCCCTCGCCTTCAGCCCCGACGGCAAGACCCTGGCAAGCGTCTCGGAAGACGACCGGTTGCGGCTGTGGGACATGACCAGAGCCGACCGCCCCCGGCTGCAAAAGGAGATGCCGGCCGGAACGGATCTCCTCTCGGTGACGTTCACCCGCGACGGGGGGCACCTGCTCACCGGCAACGGCAACGACTCGGGCCACGCCGCGGTCAAACTGTGGGACGTGCGCGATCCCGCCCTCCCGGCGCTGCGCGACACCGCCGCGGCCGACACCGTCATGGCCATCGCGGCGCATCCGCGCAGGGACCTGGCCGTGGCCACGGGAGCGGGCGGCAGGATCGTCTGGTGGCGGATCGAGGACGGCAGACGGTTGCGTCGGCTCGAACCGAAGGAGCCGTCTGCCCCCTCAGGCGATTGGGACGTGGTCGGCCCGGACCACGGCATTCCCTCGCTCGCCTTCCGGAAGGACGGCAACGTCCTCGTCGGGGCCGACAACGACGACGACAACCCGAGGATGCTGGTACGCAAGGTGGGGGCGGAGTCCTCGCTCTACGACGACAGCTTGGGGGAACGCATCGAGCGACCCGCGGGCGAGGCCGTCCAGGCTGTCGCCTACAGTCCCGACGGCGCGTACATCGCGGCTGGGGACGTCGGGGGCTCGGTGCGGATGTGGCCGGAGCGCCCCCCGGCGCCGGCGCTCCCCGGTGAGCTCTCCGACGCCGACATCGCCATGGACTTCCGTACCGAGGCGGTCAGCCCCGACGGCCGCTACCTTCTCGGCAGGGAGGACAAGGACGGGGAGGAGTACACGTTCACGAACCGGGTGTGGGACGTCGACGCGGCCACGCGGCCCCGTCCGGTCCTCACGGTTCCCGGACCCTGGCGGGCGCAGTACTTCCTGCCTGACAGGAAGAAGCCCGCGGTGCTGATGGCCCACTCGTTCGACAGCAGGACCAAGAAGCACGCGTTCCGCTTCTGGAGCATCGACCGTGCCGGCGCTCGCTCCGGCCACGGTACGGACATCCCGCTCACCGCGGACGACGTGGTGACGGCCGTGAGCCCTGACGGGAAGCTGTTCGCCATCGGCGCGGTGGGCACCCACCGTCTCGAACTGTGGGACCTGAGCGACCTGCACAAGCCGGTCCGGCGTTCCCTGATCAACGCCTGGACCGATGTGGGGCACTTCCAGCCGTGGTTCCTCGACGACCGGGTCCTCGTCACGACGGAGGCCAAGGGGTCCTTGCGTGATCTCCGTCTGTGGAACCTCGCCGATCCCGCGAACCCGCGCAAGGGCACCACGGTGCCGGGCGGCGCCGACGGAGCGGGATTCGCCTACCTGCCCAAGTCGCACACACTGGTCGTGAAAAGCCACGCGAAGACCCTGCAACTGTGGGACCTGAGCAACCCCGCCCGGCCCGTGAAGGGGAGCGCGTTGCGCGGTACCACGCAGGGGTACTACCCCGTGACCGGCGGTCGGCTGGCCACCCTTCTCACAGACGGATCGGTGCGCTTCTGGGACATCGGCGACGTTGCGCACCCCGAACGCCAGGAGACCCTCCGGCTCGACCACACCGTCGTTTCCATCAAGGTGACCCCGGACGAACGACACGTCGTGACCGGCATGACCCGCGACGGCCCGGGGCCGCTCCAGGAATACCGCGTCTGGGACACCGAACCGGACGGACGATGGCGCAGCCCCGCTCAGACCAGCCTGGCCGGCGTGACCGACATGCGGGTTCTTCCGGGGCGGAACTCCCAGATGGCGGTCGTGGCCGAACTCGACGGCGATCCGTGGACGTTCCTGCTGGACCTCGACAGCGACCACATCTACGGAACGCTGTGCCGTGCCAATCCACTGAGCGTTCCCGAGAGCCAGTGGAACACGTTGTTCCCGCATCTGGCACACCGCGCCTCCTGCGGCTGAGCCCGAACGTGATCCGACCCCGGCGGTCATTCGCACGCCGCCCGGTTGCCTCGTGCTCTGGTCGCTTGCTGATCCCAGGGAAGCCGCCTGCGACGGACACCTTTCACGTTCCTGAAACGTGATCGCCGCGTTTCCACCGAGAACGCCTTCTACCGTGGACGCGTAGCGCACCCGGCCACCGTCGTCCGAAGGCAACGCGCAACCCGCCCGCGTACGACAGGAGCCCCGTGTCCCGGCCCGCCGCACCCCTCTGGCTCGCCCATGCCCTGCGCGCCCAGCGCGGTCCCGTGCCCTGGAGCGCGGTGACCCGAGGAGCGCTCGCCGCCGGGCCGCTGCTGCTCGCCGGCGTCGGTACGGGGCACACCGCCCGCGGTGTCCTCGCCGCCATCGCCGCGATGCTCGCCGGCACCAACGACCGGCCCGGCAGCCGCCGGGCCTCCGTCAAGCGGCTCGGGGTGCCCGCGCTCGCGGGGGCGCTCGGGCTGCTCGCGGGGACGTATGCGGGGCGGGGACTGGACGCCGTACCGCTGACCCTGGTGCTCACCCTGCTCGGGCTGGTCGCCGGGGGCATCAGCGCGGTCGGGGCCGTCGCATCGGCCGCGGGCACGCAGTTGCTCGTCGGCGCCGCCATCGGTGCCGGGATGCCGGCGGCCGAGAGCGGCTGGCAGCGGGCGCTCGCCTTCCTCGCCGGGGCCGGCTGGCTGCTCGTGCTGCGGCTCGCCCTGCCCACACCCGGTTCGTTCGCGGGGGACTTCCGGTTCGACGGGGAGCGGTCGGCGGTCGCCGGGGTGTACGACGCCGTCGCCGCGCTCCTCGACGCCGTGGGCGGTGAACGGGCCGCCGAGCGGCGGGCGTTGCTCACCGCCGCCCTCGACCATGCCCAGGACGCACTCGCCGGACCCCGGCTGCGCCGGTACGCCGGCTCCGCCACCGAGCGCCGGCTGCACGCGCAGTTCGCGGCCGCGCTGCCCCTCGCCGAGGCCGCCACCGCCCTGTTCTGGTCGGGGAAGCCGGTCTCGGCGCGGGCCGCGGAAGGGCCCCGGCGGCTCGCCGCCGCCGTCCGCGGCAACACCGGCCCCGGCCCGCTGCCGGCCCCGAACCGGTCGGATGCCGCCCTGCGCGCCCTCGACGAGGCCCTGCTGCGCGCGGCCGAGGCCTTCGACCGGGGTGACGGCGCCGACCGGGGGCTGGTGGGGCGCCGGCGGAGTGCGCGGAAGGCATGGGGCGCCGTGATCGGCGCCGGCGGCCGCGAGTACGGGTTGCGGGTCTGCGTCTGCTTCGGGGCCGGCATCGCCATCGCCCAGGCGCTGCACCACACCCGCTGGGACGGCCGGCACTGGTACTGGCTGCCCGCCACCGTCGCCTTCCTCGTCAAGCCCGACCTCGGACCGCTGGCTTCCCGAGTGCTGTGCCGGGCCGCCGGGACCGTGCTGGGCG
The DNA here is from genome assembly GCF_013423905.1 of Streptomyces sp. NEAU-sy36. Lineage (NCBI taxonomy): Bacteria > Bacillati > Actinomycetota > Actinomycetes > Kitasatosporales > Streptomycetaceae > Streptomyces > Streptomyces sp. NEAU-sy36. Next base: position 3,851,750 of record NZ_CP058977.1, on the reverse strand, counting down.
CATTGGTGTTCGCGGGGGCGGCCGCGCTGCTGCCCCGGCCCGTCGGGTTGATCGCACTGGTCGCGCTGTGCGGGGCGCTCGTTCCCGTCGCCGCCCGGCACTTCGCCGCGCAGACCACCGTCGTCACCGTCCTCGTCCTCGCCCTGGTCATGGTCGGCGGCGAGCCGCAGGCCTGCGTCAGCCGGATCGGCGAGACCCTGCTGGCCTGCGCGCTCGTGCTCGTCGTCGGACATCTGCCGATGCCGGGGAAGCGCGGCGGCAGGGTACGGGCACGGCTCGCAGCGGCCGGGAGTGCCGCGCACGCCTATCTGGTGCACGTCCTCGGCGAGTACGACGACCGCGCCGAACGGTGGGCGCTGCGCCGGGAGGCCTACCGCACCCTCGCCGAGGCCCGTACCGCCGTCGCGCTCGCCGCCGCCGAACTTCCCGCCCTCGCCCGGCACACCTCGGGCACGGACGCGGTCGCGGATCTCCTGGAGCGACTCGTCGACACCACCACGGCCTGCGCCGTCCACCTCGACGACACGGGCCGACTCACCCCCCGGCATGTCAGACAACTGCGACATGCCCTGGACGAGCTGGGGTTCCAGGAGGGCGAGGTACCGTTGCCGACCGCCGCAGGCTGACCGGCCCGCCGGTCCGGCAACAGCCGGGGCCCGAGAGGGCCCGGCCCGGAGGGTCCCCGGCCCGGTCCTTCAGCGTGTGCCGGACGGCGGACGACCATGCTCTCCCCTCCCACCGCTGCCCGTACCGCAGGACTCCCAACGGCCCGGCCGTCGCTTCGCCCGGCTCCTTTGAGGAGGCCGAGCAGCGTCACCCGGCGCGCGTCCGCCGAGGGCACCGCCGGCTGATGCGCAACCGCGAAAATGTGGGAACACGGTGGGGATGGAAAACACCGCACTGCTGGTCATCGACATGATCAACACGTATGACCACAAGGACGCCGACCTGCTGCTTCCTTCGGCCCGGTCCGTCGTACCGGTCGTGGCGGACCTTCTGGAGCACGCCCGGGACCGCTCGGCGCCGGTGATCTATGTGAACGACAACTTCGGGCAGTGGCGGTCACATCACGGAGAGTTGCTCGATCAGGCCCTGAGTGGGCCGCACAGCGATCTGGTGAAGCCCTTGAAGCCCGACAGAGACTCCCTCTTCGTCGTGAAGGCCCGCCACTCCGTCTTCTTCGAGACCCCGCTGGAGTACCTCCTGCGACAGCAGGACATCGACCGGCTGGTACTCACCGGGCAGGTGACCGAGCAGTGCGTGCTCTACTCGGCTCTCGACGCCCACATCCGTCACTTCGACGTGATCGTCCCCAGGGATGCCGTGGCGCACATCCACGAGGACCTCGCTCACGCCGCACTGCGGATGATGGAGCGGAACATGGGCGCGCACGTGTGCGCGAGCCAGGACCTGTGGAGATGAGCACGGCATGGCGGCGGGCGGGGTTTCGCGCACGCACGCCGCGGCGGCACGGGCCGGATGGGCCGGCCCCCGCGGCTCCTGCCGCCGGGGCCGGCCCACCGTCGTCAGTGCCCTTCGGACCTCACCGGCCGAAGCCGTAGGCAAACAGGTGGTCGCTGCCCGACGAGCCCGTCACCGGCAGGGTGATCGAGGCCACCTGCTTGGCCGCGTCGAGCGGGATCTTCGTGGCGAAGACATAGGTCTTCACGCTGTCCCGGCCGCCCTTGCCGGTGTTCCGGTAACCGGTCGTGACGGCCGTGGTGTCGCCCGCCATCGGCTTGGTGGAACCGGCGTTGAGCGTCCAGTCCGAGAAGCCGACCACCGCCTTGGCGGTGGTGCCGTCGGTGTAGGTGACGGTCAGCGTGCCCGAGACCCCGCGGCCGTCGGTCGGCGCGTCGGTCGCCGTACCCAGCAGACCCAGTGACGCTCCCGACGTACCGGCCGGCATCGGAATGGTCTGGCCGGCCATCTCCACGTTGTCCAGCTGCCCGGACGCCACCGCCGGCCAGGTGTAGGAGACGCCGTCGACCGTGAGGGTGGAGCCGCTCGTGACACCGGCCGTCGACAGCGCGTTCTGCGAGAACGCCCAGCCCCCGTTGTCGAAGCCGCCCGAGAAGGTCGCGCCGTCGGGGTAGATGCCCTCGTTGGTGTCGTACGGCCACAGTTCCCCGGCCTTGGCCACGGCGACCCGGAGGGCCGCGCCGTTCAGCGCCGTACCGGTGCCGTGGTCGGTCAGCGCGAAGGTGACGGGGAACGTCCCCTCGCCCGTGCCCGCCGTGACGTGGACCTTCGCCTCGGCGCTGCCCGAGGCGGGTACCTTCAGCGAGCCGGACGCCGGGTCGAGCGTGACACCCGATGGTGCCGTCGCCTTCCAGTCGACGGTGACGTCCTTGCCGCCGAGGTTGGTGAGGCCGAGCGTGCCGTCACCGGAGGCGCCCGGCTGGAGCACCAGGCCGTCGCCGGCCGGACCGGCCGCGGCCAGGACGCGGTCCCCGCCCGTGGTGTCCGACGGCGGCACCGCCGACGGTGCGGAGGCCCAGGACTTGTCCGGCTGGGTGCCGAGGGTGAAGTCCAGGGTGCCCGCACCCTTGAACTGCCCGTACGTCAGCCAGGAGGCGTTCCACTCCTTGCCCTTGACGTCGAGGGACTGCACGTACGGCGCGTCGGGCGCCGCCTGCGGCGCGTTGATCCGCACCGTGCTGCCGCCGGCGGGCCTCACCTGCGCCACCGGGAAGGCCGGGCTGCCGAGTACGAGGGTGTCCGTGCCCGGGGTCTCCGGGTACATGCCCAGCTCCGACCAGACGTACCAGGAACTCATCGCGCCGAGGTCGTCGTTGCCGAACGAGCCGACCGGGGCGTTGAAGTACAGGTTCCGCTGGGCGGCGCGGACGGCCTGCTGGGTCTTCCACGGCTGACGCGTGTAGTCGTACTCCCAGGGGATCTCCACACTGGGCTCGTTGCTCAGGTTGGCGTCGGTGTTGCCGGGGTCGGTGATGTTGTCGAGCAGGCTGTCCAGGTAGGACGAGTACGCCTGGTCACCGCCACGCGCCTGGATGAGCTGCTTCAGGTTGAACGGGACCATCGGCGTGTACTGGGCCGACGTTCCCTCGACGAAGCCGTTGGAGGTGCCCGGGGTGAACCCGCCCGCGAACCGGCCGTCCTTGTCCTTCGCCTGCATGTACCCGGTCTGCGGGTTGAAGACGTTCATCCAGTCCTGGGCGCGGGTGGCGAACTTCTGGTAAACGGCCTTCTTCCCCAGGGACTTGGCGAAGGCGGCGAGGGCGTAGTCGGCGGAGTCGTACTCCAGCTGGGTGGAGACCGGGCCGTAGAAGTTGCAGCACCCGTAGTCGTTCTCGTCCAGCGGGAGGTAGCCCTTGGCGTCCCGTACCGACTCCCCGGGGCGGTCATTGTTCGGGACGGTGCCCTCGTGCTGGAGGGCGGCGAGCGCCTTGTCCGTGTCGAAGCTCCGGGCGCCGAAGGCGTACGCGTCGGCGATGATGCCGGCCGCCGGGTCACCGACCATGACGTAGCTCTCGCCGTTGTTGGAGGCCCACTTGGGGAGCAGGCCCGTCTGGTCGTAACCGTTGAGCATCGAGGTGACGACGTCGCTGGTGACCTTGGGCTCGGTCATCGCCATCAGCTGGGTCTGGGAGCGGTAGGTGTCCCAGCCCGAGTAGTTGGCGTACTGGGCGTTCTGCCCCTTCGCCAGCTTGTGGACCTGGTTGTCCATGCCCATGTACCGGCCGTCGTCGTCGGAGAAGACGTTGGGGTGCAGCAGCGCGTGGTAGAGCGCCGTGTAGAACTGCACCTGCTGGTCCTTGGTGCCGCCGCCGATCCGGATCTTGTTCAGCACCGCGTTCCAGGCGTCGTGGTTCGCCCGCTCCACCGCGTCGAGGTTCCAGTTCCCGATCTCGGTGGCGAGGTTGTCCGCCGCGCCCGCGTCGCTGGTGTACGAGATGCCGACCTTCGCCTTCACCGTGGGGTTCGAGGAGGTGTCGAAGGTCAGGTACATCCCGTTCGCACCCGTGGTGGGCGGCTGGGCGGCCTTGCCCGTGGCCGACGGCGAGGGCGTGGCGCCGGTGCTCGGGGCCGGGGACGGCGTACCGGAGGACGTGCCTGCGCTGCCGTGCACGGTCGGGGAGGGGGCCGCGGGCACGGTGAAGTGCCGTTCCTTCAGCCTCTTCGACGGGTGCGGCTGCGCGTTCTGCCTGACCGCGCCCGCCTTCAGCGAGGTGGCGTCGGGGTTGATGGTGCCGCCGACCCAGGTACCGCTGCCGGTGAACGGGTGGTCGAACTTGATGTCGAAGTGCAGGGTGTACCGGTTCTTCGCGCCGCAGAAGTGGCCGCTGTCGACGGAGCCCCTGATCTCCTTCTTGTTCACCACCTGGACGCGGGTCCCGTCCACCTGGGTGGCGCCACCGCTGAGCTTGAACAGCAGGTTCGCCCGACCGCCCCCCGCCGGAAAGGTAAAGGAGCCGAGGCCCGCGCGGGTGGTGTCGGTCAGCCGGGTCGTGACGCCGTTCGCGTCGGTGACCTCGTACGAGCCGATACCGGTCCGCTCGTCGGCGTGGCTGAAGCCCACGGACGTGCTGCCGAGGTTGCCGGAGAGCGTGCCGGTCACCGGAAGGACGGGCAGGTCACCCGCGACGCCGCAGCCGGGCCCTGAGACATGGGTGAGGCTGAAGCCCGAGAGCTTCTTGTCGTCGTACTCGTAGCCGCCGCCCGAGGGGCGGTCGGGCGTCGTGTCCGGACCCCACTGCACCATGCCGGCCGGCATGTCGGGGCCTGGGAACGTGTCCACCTCTCCGGACGTGCCGATCAGCGGGTTGACGAGGGACGCGGGATCTTTCACCAGGGCCGGCGGCGCGGCACTCGCGGCGTACGCGCCCCCGATCGCCGGGAGCGGCGATGCCGCGAGACCCAGGACGGAGATCACGGCCAGGCGTTGGCGGAATCTCTTTCGATTACGTGGCTCAGCTGAACGTCGGGGTCGGACCATCGGTTGCCTCCGCAGCGTTTCGTGCTTCGCACAGGTGCTGATGTGCCGAAGGGCAGGGCGTCGGTGAGGGCCTCGGCGCCGGGCGCCTCGACCGGCAGCCTGACAACGTTGCCATCACAGGTGTCGAGTGAAACGCCTGGGCTCACGGCGTGTCAACGAGGCCAACAGCAGTTTCTGCAAGCGAAGTTCGCGGTGGGGGCGGCCGGCGTGGTGGTGTCGGGGCTGGGGCGAGGCGCAGGCTGCTCCCGCCACCGGGTACGTCCTCCCCACTGACGTGGGGTGTTTCACCGCGGGGCGGTTCCTGGACCTCTGGGGCGATCGCGGGTGGGAGTCAAGGCCGTTGAGGCATGCTCGTCGCAGTGAGCGCGAGTCATGGAACGCGGGTATGTACGGTCCATGGCGTCGAAATTCCGCACGGCAGACGGCGGCGAAGTCCGCGTCGGAGATCAGGTGTGGGCCCGGGTCTGGCAGGAGAGCGACAACAACCCCTGGCTCATCACCCGGCACCCGCTCGACAAGACCCACGTCATCCTCAAGGAGATCGGCGGCACCGAGGAACGCGTCCACCACCCGGACGACCTCGCCCTCTACTACTACGCCAACCGGCAGCCACCCAGTGGCGGATGACGTGGACCTCCCTTGGACCGAGCCGCCCGGAGCGCCGGATGGGTGTGCTTCTGCCCGGACGGGAAAAGGCGCCTGTGCGTGCCCGCGTCCCACAGCAGGACCTCGTCAGCTGCAGGGCCGGCCTGCGGATGCCCGGCGCAGCTGTAGGCGAGTTGGTGCACCGTCCTCGACCGCGGCCGCGAGCGTCCTGCCGGAACGCCACCCCCCAATGAACGGCGCCCCAGACCGGGAAACGGGACTTGTCCCGCTACCCACGACCTACTTTGCGGCTGGTGTCCGAGCCAGGACATCAGGGCTCTGCCGTTCGCCCGACGGCCGCGTCGCCGGCGAAGTGGGTTACTTCTGCCGGTAGTTCTGCATGGTCCACGCCCACGTGCCCGTGGTCCACTCTCCGGTGGCAGGGGACCCCCGTTCTTCCCCCACCCCGCCCAGGCCCCCGACGCATCCACCGGTGCGCACCAACAGGAGTCCGACCCATGACGTCGCATCGACGCCCCAAGCAGCCGAACCGCACACGCGTGACCGTGTTGACCACGGCAGCCGCCGCTGCCGTCGCCCTGAGCGCGAACGCCGCCGACGCCACGCCCCGTCAGAGGCTCGGCAAGGACGAGGTCGAAGCGAAGGTCGACAAGCTCTACGAGCAGGCGGAGCAGGCCACGGAGAAGTACAACGGGGCCAACGAGAAACAGCGGAAGCTGCAGAAGGAGATCTCCGCCGTCCAGGACAGCGTCGCCCGCGGCCAGCAGGAACTGAACACGTTGCGCGACGCCCTGGGGTCACTGGCCACCACCCAGTACCGCTCGGGAGGCATCGACCCCTCGGTACAGCTCCTCCTCTCGTCGGACCCGGACAGTTTCCTCGACAAGGCGTCCACGCTGGACCAGTTGGGCAGCCGGCAGGCCGACGCCCTGAAGAAGATCCAGGGCAGACAGCGGCAACTCGCCCAGGAGCGCGCCGAGGCCACCGAGAAGCTCAAGGCCCTCGCCACCACCCGCACCGAACTGGGCGACAGGAAGAGGGAGGTCCAGGGCAAGCTCGCCGAGGCACAGAAGCTGCTCAACACCCTGACCGCGAAGGAGAGGTCGGCCCTCGCCGCCGAGCAGCAGCGCGCCGACCGCTCCTCCGCCGAACGGGTTGGCATCGGCCACCAGACCCCCGCGTCCGGCCGGGCCGCCGCCGCTTTCTCCGCCGCCCGGAGCCAGATCGGCAAGCCCTACGTCCGTGGCGCCACCGGCCCCTCCTCGTACGACTGCTCGGGCCTGACCTCCTGGGCCTACGCCCAGGCCGACGTCTCCATACCGCGCACCTCCGAGGCCCAGTCGGGCATCGGGACCCGTCTGACACGGAGCCAACTCCAGGTCGGTGACCTGGTGTTCTTCTTCAACGACCTGCACCACGTGGGCCTGTACGCGGGCAACGGCCAGATCCTGCACGCTCCTCGCACGGGCACGGTCGTGCGCTATGAGTCGATGGACACCATCGGCGGCCCGTTCATGTTCGGCGTCCGCGTCTGACCCGACAGGCCACCGGTCGGCTTCACCCTCTCGATGGGGGTCGAGCCTCTTCGGGTGCCGCCATGTACCGCCGCCGCGCCGCTCGGGTTCAGCGTCCGAGACGCTCGGCGAAGAGTCTGGTCAGCGCGGTCGGGGCGGTGATGGCGGTGCCCACGACCACGCTCGACGCGCCCGCCGCCAGTGCTTCGGCGGCCTGAGCCGGCGTCGCGATGCGGCCCTCGGCGACGACCGGAACGCCGACCGCGGCGGCGAGGTCGGCGATGAGCCCGAGGTCGGGCCCGGTCTGCCGCGGCGAACCCGGCACGTAACCGGACAGGGTCGTCGCCACGAGGTCGGCGCCCTGTGCCGCCGCCCTGCGGCCCTCGTCGCACGTCGAGACGTCGGCCATCACCAGTGCGCCGGCCGCGTGGACGGCGGTGACGAGTTCCGCGAAGGTGCTGCCGTCCGGCCGCGCACGCGCCGTGGCGTCGGCCGCGACCACCGTGGCGCCCGCCTCCACCAGGGCCAGGGCGTGGCGCACGCTCGGCGTGATGTACACGCCCGTGTCGCCGTCCTTCCACAGGCCGATCACCGGCAGGCCGACGGCGGCGACGGCGGCCGCGACGACCTCGGGATCGTTGACCCGGACGGCCGCGGCGCCGCCCGCCTCGGCCGATCGGGCGAGGCGGACCAGAGTGTCGGTGTGGCGCATCGGGTCGCCCGGGGGTGCCTGGCACGAGACGATCAGACGGCCGTCGAGGGCTTCGGTCAGTGGCACGGTCGGGTGCGGGGTCATCGCCGGGCTCCGGTGGTGTGGGGGTGGTGCAGGGGCAGGGTTCGGGTGAGCGCGGCCGCGCCGAGGACCGCGGCGTCGGATCCGCCGCGCGGCGGCACGGGACGCAGCGACCGCAGTGGCGCCAGGAGTTCGGCGGCGAAGGCCGCGCGGAGGGCGTCCCAGTACAGGGCGCCGATGCCCGGCACGCCGCCGGCGACGACGACGCGGTGCGGGTCCAGCGCGTTGGCCAGGCCGCCCAGGGCACGCCCCGCCGCGCGGGCGCCCAGGGTGATGGCCGAGACGGCGTGCTCGTCGCCGTGCGCCGCGCGTTCGGCGACGGTTTGCAGGCGGTCGGCGGGGTCTCCGCCGAGCCGCGCGTGGAGCGCGGTGATGGCGGGGCCCGCCGCGATGGCCTCCAGGTGTCCCGAGGAGCCGCAGGTGCAGGGCAGTCCGGCTGCCTCGGGGCTGGGCAGATGACCCAGATGCCCGGCCACGCCGGCGGTGCCGTGCAGCATGGTTCCCGCGGTGGCGACGGCGCCGCCGATGCCGGTTCCGATGGCCGCGTAGATCAGCGTGCCGTCGCCGTCCAGGTCCGCGAGTTCCGTCCTCGCCGCGGCGCGTACGTCGTTGTCGCAGGCCACGGGCAGTCCCGTGCGGGCGGCGAGGCCTGCGGCCAGGGCGGTGCCGGTCCAGCCGCGGATCGTGTCCGTGGCACTGACGACGGTGCCGGTGGCAGGGTCGATGACGCCGGCGGCGGCGACACCGATCGCGGTGGCGTCCGGTGCCCACACCGCGCGGGCGGCCGTGGCCAGCGCGTCCAGCACCGCCGCGGCGCCCCGTGTCGCCGGGGTGGGCACGCTGTGCCGGGCCGCGACGGTGCCGTCGGACCCGACCAGGGCGGCGGCGATCTTCGTGCCGCCCAGGTCGAGACCGATCACCGGCGTACCGGGGGTGCGGTCCGTCATCGGACCGGGAGCAGCCCGGCGGCACGCAGCCGGTGCTCGACCTGTGCGACCGAGGCGTCGCCGAGCTGGATCTGCGGATCGGCGGTGGTGCCGTTCTCGAAGACCCCGAGCAGCCGCAGCGCGTGTTTGAAGGCGCCCATGGCGGAGGAGTTGCGGCCCATCTCGTCGTCCGCTCCCGCGTCGACCATGCCGAACAGCTCGACGAGGCGCTCCTGTTCCTTCACGGCGCCGTCCAGGTCACCGCCGCGCACAGCGTCGTAGAGGCGTACGTATCCGGCGGGGTCGACGTTGCCGAGGCCCGGCACGACTCCGTCGGCGCCGGCCAGCAGGGCGGCGTCCACGGTCAGTTCGGAGCCGGTGAGGACGCTGAACGCTGGGGCCGGGCCGTCGGCGCGGCCGTGGCGGCCGCCGAGTTCGACCAGGAGCCGGCGCAGCGAGCCCTCGTCGCCGCTGCTGTCCTTGAGGCCGGCCAGGGTGCCGTCCTCCGCGAGGTCGCGCACCAGGGCGGCGGAGAGCTTGCTGTGTACGGAGACCGGGAGGTCGTAGGCGTACAGCGGCAGGCCGGCGCGCTCGCGGACGAGGCGGAAGTGGCGGGCGATCTCCCGGGGGTGCGTCCGCGCGTAGAAGGGGGCGGTCGCCACGAGGGCACCGGCGCCCGCCTTGCGGGCGGCCTCGGCGTGTTCCAGCACGCGGGGGGTGGTCATGTCGATGACGCCGGCGAGCACGGGGACCCGTCCGGCGGCGGCCTCGACGACCGTCGTCAGGGCCACGGCCCGCTGCCGGTCGGTGAGGAAGGCGACCTCGCTGCTGGAGCCCAGGGCGAACAGTCCGTGCACTCCCCCGCCGATGAGATGTTCCACGAGCCGGGTGAGCGAGGCGGTGTCCACCTCGCCCGACGCATCCAGCGGGGTGCAGACGGGCGGCACGACGCCGCGCAGGGGTTGGGACGAGGACATGGGTGTCTCCTGGGCTGTGCTGGCGGTGGTTCGGGGGCGGGCCGCCGGTCGCGCGGCGGCCCGGGTCGGGGCTACGGCGTGACGGTGAGCGTCGTGTCGCCGTAGGAGTGCTGGGTGCCGCGGACCTCGTAGACCGCGGTCGTCGCGACGGTGCCCGCGGTGGTGTTCGCGGGCACGGTGACGGGGATCTCCACGTCGGCGCCCTGGCCCGGGTCGAGCGCGGGCACGGTCACCGCCGGGGCGCTCCAGCCGTTCGGCAGCGTGAGGGAGACGGTGCCGGAGGGGAGGCGGACGTCGTTCTGGCTGACGACGCGGACCGTGACCTCGGTGGTCCTGCCCGCGGGCAGCGAGGCGGGCGGTGTGACGGTGACCGGCGCGCAGACCCCGCCGAGCCACTTGAGGTCGAAGGAGGAGTAGGTGATGTGCTGGTAGTTGGCGCGTTCCCACAGCAGTCCCACCTGGGGGTCGGAGCCGGTGCCGTCGCCGAGCGGGGTGAGCGTCGAGTAGGCGGCCGAGCCGGCCTCGACGGTCTTGCGCACCGGCCAGTTCAGACCGTTGTCGCAGGACAGCCGGACGGTGAGGTTGCTGCGGCCGCTGGTGGACGCCGTGTTGCTGAACATCAGCCACGAGGCGCGCGGGTGGGTGGCGTCCACGTCCGGTGCGAAGCGGGCTATGGAGCCGTTGTTGCCGGGGTCGGGCAGTTCGGTGTCCTGCTGGAAGGGGGTGTAGGTGACACCGCCGTCGCTGGAGTAGGCCACCTTGCGGTAGGGCGCGGAGCGGGTGTTGAGCATGACGCGGCCGTCGGAGAGTTCGACGGCCTTGTTCTCGTCGCCGCCGGGTCCGACCGGGGTGCCCGTCCTCCAGGTGGCGCCGTGGTCGTCGCTGTAGGCGCTGACGGCGTAGTTGGCTCCGTTGGAGCGGATGGCGTACTGCTGGATCAGCCGGCCCTTGTGGGCTCCGTGGCGCAGTTGGATTCCTTCACCTGAGGCGGCGAAGATGCCGCCCCAGGCGGGGTTCTTGATCTCGGCGGTGATCCGCTCGCTCTTCCAGGTGATGCCGTCGTCGTCGGAGTAGCTGTAGTCCGCCTGGAGGATGTCGGGGTCGCTCTCGTCGTTCCCGGTCCCCGAGCCGAGGAACCCCTGGTTCACGGCGGCCGCGTAGAAGAGGAATATCCGTCCGGTCTCCCGGTCGACGAGGAGGCTCGGGTCGCCGTAGCCGTTGGGCGCGGCGTCCTTGCGCACGACCTGCTGGACCTGCCAGGTGATCCCGCCGTCGGTGCTGCGTCTGAGGACCACGCCGATGTTGCTCGGCAGGTCGCCGAGGGTCGGGCGGGCGTCGTAGGCGGCGAGCAGGGTGCCCTTGCCGGTTCTGGTCAGCGCGGGGATGCGGTAGTAGGGGGAGCCGGTTCCGGCGGTGGCGATGTCCTGTGAGACGAGGGTGCCGGCGGTGGCCGTGGGGGCGCCCGCGTCGGCCGCCTGGGCGGCCGGGACGGCGGCGGCCAGAACGGCGAAGGTCGTGGCGAGCGCGGCGAGGGGGATTCTGCACTGCATGGACGAACCTCTTCTCGGGCGGGGGATCAGGCGAGTTGGGGGGCGTGCAGGGCGCAGGCGCGGGGGCCGGCGAGCAGCTCCCTCGCCCAGGCGAGCTGTTCGCGCCGGTGGTGGCTGCCGCCGCCCTCGTGGCCGTTGAACTCGTAGACGCGCAGGTCCTTGGGTCCGCCGTAGCGGTGGTAGGCGGCGAAGCACGTCGAGGGCGGGCAGACGTCGTCCATCAGGGCGATGGAGAAGAACGCCGGTGCGGTGGCGCGTGCGGCCAGGACCGCGGCGTCGATGTAGGACAAGGTGTCGAACACCGTGTCGGTGCGGTCGCGGTGCAGGCTCAGGTACTGCGCGATCTCCGTGTAGGGGGGTGCGCCGGCGATGGTCGCCCCGCGCCGGATGTCACACAGGAACGGCGCGTCGGGCATCACCCCGGCCAGGCCCGGAGTCAGCGCCGCGACCGCCAGTGCGATGCCGCCGCCCTGGCTGTGTCCGGTCACGACGACCCGGTCCGGGTCGACGGCCGGGTGCGCGCGGGCCGCCTCGACGAAGAGGACGGCGTCGGTGAACACCCGCCGGTAGTAGTGGTCGTGGGGGTTCTCGACCCCGCGGGTCAGGAAACCGGGCACGGTGCCGGACAGCGCGGCGGTGTCGGGGGTGGCACCGCCTGCCGCGGACCAGCCCTGGCCGCGGGTGTCCATGATGAAGTGCGCGTATCCGGCGGTGGCCCAGAGCACCTGCTCGTGCGGCAGGCCGCGGCCGCGTCCGTAGCCGAGGAACTCCACCACGCAGCCGAGCGGGCCGCTCGCCGTGGCGGGCAGGTGGAGCCAGCCGCTGACGGGTTCGCCCCCGAAGCCGGCGACGGTCACATCGTAGGTCAGCACCTGGGTCAGGCCGGTGTCGACCGGTGTGAAGGCCGGCGGGTCCGCGAGAGCCCGGGCCCGACGCAGGGTCTGGTCCCAGAAGGCGTCGAGGTCGGCGGGTTCGGCGAGGTCGGGTCGCAGCGCCAGGCACTGGGCGAGCGTGAGATCCGTCAGCGGCATGAGGAGGCCCCGATGGGTGAGGCGTGCGCGTGGCACAGCACGGAGGTACGGGCGGAGGGAGATGATCGGCGTCCCTCCGGACAAAAGAGAAGACGTCAGACGTCTGTCGTCCTGGGACGATAAGGACGCCTGGGCGCGGCCGTCAAGTGCCGTGTCCGCCGGGGAAGTTGTGCGGGAGGCCGGCAGGGCACGCGGAAGCGGCGAAGGCCTCCGGTCGGGGGGCCTTCGCCGCAGGGCGGGGAAGCGGGAGGTCAGCGGTGGCGGCGGGCCTCCGCGATGCGGCGTCGCACCGGCGCGTAGTGCTCGGTCAGCGCCGCGGCGAACTCCGCGGGGTCGCGGTCCCGTACGGCGTCCACGATGCGCTGGTGGCTGGCGATGGTGGCGGCCTCGTGTTCGTGCGTGAACACGTCGAGGTGCGGGGCCACGATGACGTAGACGTCCCAGAACGCCGTGGACAGCTGGCCGATGAGGTCGTTGCCGAGCGGCTCCAGAAGGAGGGTGTGGAAGGCCCGGTCCGCCTCCACGAAGCCCTTGCCGTCGCCGCCACCGGCCTTGCGCATCTCGTCGACGAGTTCGGCGAGACGGTCGATCTGTCGCGCGTCCAGCGAGGTGACCAGCCGGTCGGCCATGCCCCGCTCGAACAGCTCACGGACCTCGATCAGGTCGGACATCACCTGGAAGTCGTCGTCGGGACTGAGCAGACCACGGAAGGTCAGGCTCTCCACCAGTGCCGACAGACTCAGCCTGCCCACGTAGGTACCGCGCCCGTGCCGCACGTCGACGATGTCGAGAGCGGCCAGGATCCTGATCGCCTCGCGCACGCTTGAGCGGCTCGCCCCCAAGGCCTCGCACAGCTCGGGCTCGGTGGGCAGCGGATCCCCCGGGCGCAGTTCGTTGCGCAGGATGTAGGCCTTGATTCCGTCCACGACCTCCTGCCGCAACGGCTGTCGTGCCGCTTTGGACTGGGCCATCCCCCACCCCGCCACCTCTTGACCCCTTTCGTTCGCCGGACTACGTTCCCACCTTACCAAGCATCAGACATCAGACGTCTTATGCCTTGCGGGGCGTTGAACTCGCTCGACTCCTCCCTGTTCCGCCACTCCCCCGTCTCCCGCCTGGAGGACCCTTGCCCGCGCACAGCGCAGCCGGCGTCGACCGCCGCACATTCCTGAGATACACCAGCGCCATCGGTGTGGCGACCGCGGTGACCGCGGGCCTCACGGCCTGTGGAGGTCCCGCGTCGAGCGGTGGCGCCACCGGGGCGTCGGGCGGCGGCGACACGATCGAGGCCGGTGTCTCCTATCCCCTCTCCACGGGATTCGACCCGATGATCACCTCGGGGGCCACCCCGTACGCGGCCAACATGCACATCTTCGAGGGTCTGGTGGACCTCGACCCGGCCACGCTCGTGGCCCGGCCCGCGCTGGCCACCCAGATGCCCACGAGGATCAACGCGACCACCTACCGGGCCACCCTGCGCAAGGGCGCGACCTTCCACGACGGTTCCCCGGTCACCGCGGAGGACGTCGTTTTCAGCTTCGAGCGCGTCCTCGACGAGAAGAACGCCTCGCTGATGGCACAGTTCGTCCCGTTCATCGACAAGGTCACCGCGCTCGACCGGTCGTCGGTCGAGTTCAAGCTGAAGTATCCGTTCGCGCTCTTCCCCTCCCGCATATCCGTGGTGCGCGTGGTTCCGAAGAAGGTCGTCACCGCCGACGCGAAGGGCTTCGACGCCAAGCCCGTCGGTTCGGGCCCGTACCGCTTCGTCTCCGCGGTCCGCGAGGACAAGATCGTCATGGCGGCCCACGACAAGTACAACGGGCCCCACCCCGCCAGGGCCAGGCAGATGGTCTGGCACCTGATCTCCGACCCGTCCGCCCGGGTCAGCGCGCTGCAGTCGGGCCGCGTGCAGGCCATCGAGGACGTTCCCTACATCGACGTCAAGGGCCTCACCGGGAAGAACGAGGTCGAGTCCGTCCAGTCCTTCGGACTGCTCTTCCTCATGTTCAACTGCAAGGACGAGCGCTTCGCGGACAAGCGGGTGCGCCAGGCCCTGCACTACGCCCTCGACATCGACAAGATCATCTCCACCGCGCTGCTGGGCAACGCCGCGGCCGCCACCGGATACGTGCCGTCCACGCACCCGGACTACCACAGGGCCGCCACCGTCTACGGCCACGACCCCGCCAGGGCGAAGAAGCTGCTGGCCGAAGCGGGCGTGGGCAAGCTCTCCTTCACCCTGATGCTCACGGACAACGGCTGGGTCAAGGACATCGCGCCGCTGATCAAGGAGAGCTGGGCCGCGGTCGGTGTCGACGCCCAGCTCGACATCCAGCAGTCCGCCGCCCAGTACGCCAAGATCGACAAGGGTGACTTCGCCGCCCTGGCCGCGCCGGGCGACCCCTCCGTCTTCGGCAACGACGCCGACCTGCTGCTGCGCTGGTTCTACTACGGCTTCTGGCCGGAGAAGCGCTACGGGTGGGCCGGCACCGCGGCGTACAAGCGGGTCAAGTCGCTGCTCGACCAGGCCTCGGCACAGGCCGACGAGGGCAGGCGCAAGGAGCTGTGGGGCAAGGTCACCGATCTCGTCGCCGACGAGGCGGCCCTGTACCCGCTGCTGCACCGCAAGCTGCCCACCGCCTGGCAGCAGGGCGCGTTGACGGGGTTCAGGCCGCTGCCCACCACCGGACTGTCCTTCATCGACGTCGGGCGCGCCTGACCCCCGCACACCCAGGCCGTCGAACCGTCGCTCCGCTCCCCCGGGGCGACGGCCCCCGTCCCGATCTCTAGGAACCTCACGATGGTTGCATTTCTCCGGCTCGCGCTGCGCCGCGTCGCGATGATGCCGGTGATGGTCCTCGGCATCACGCTGCTGGTCTTCGTGGTCCTCCAGTTCTCGCCGACCGACCCCGCGTACAACGCCCTCGGCGACTCGGCGAGCCCCGAGGCGCGAGCGGCGTTCGCCCACGCGCACGGGCTCGACGACCCCTTGCCGGTGCGCTACTTCGCCTTCCTGGGCAACCTGCTGCACCTGGACCTCGGCGTGACCATGTCGCCGAGCCAGCCCGTCACGGACCGGATCGCCACCGCCTTCCCGCTCACGCTGCAACTGACCCTGCTCGGCCTCGCGCTGGCCATCGTGCTCGCGCTGGTCTTCGGCGTCACCAGTGCCGTCTACCGGGACCGCTGGCCGGACCAGCTCTTCCGGGTGCTGTCGATGGCCGGCATCGCCCTGCCCTCCTTCTGGCTCGGGGTGCTGCTCATCCAGCAGTTCGCGCTGAACGTGCCGCTCTTCCCCACCGGCGGTTACGTCAACCCGGCCGACTCCTTCTCCGGTTGGCTCAAGAGCCTCGCGCTGCCCGCGCTGTCCCTCGCCCTGCCCGTCGCCTCGTCGCTGGCCCGCCTCGTCCGCACCTCGATGGTCACCGAACTCGACCGCGACTACGTGCGCACCGCCCGGGGCAGCGGCCTGCCCCCGTTCCTGATCGTCCGGTCCGTGCTGCGCAACGCGCTGGTCACCCCGTTGACGGTGCTCGGTGTCAAGGTCGGCTACATGCTCAGCGGCGCCGTCGTCATCGAGGCGATCTTCGACCTGCCCGGCATGGGCAAGCTGATCCTCGAGGGCGTCACGGGGGGCGACGTCGGTCTGGTGCAGGGCACCGTGCTCACCATCGCGGTCGCCTTCCTCCTGGTCAACGTCGTCGTCGACCTGCTCTACCTGCTCGTCAATCCGCGCATCAGGACGGTGTGATGTTCGCCCCACGTTCCCTCGCCGAGCGGCTGGCCCCCGGCGCCCGTCTGCGCCGGCTGCCCATGCCGTCCCGGATCGCCCTCGCGGTCCTCCTCCTCGTCGTACTGGGCGCGATCCTCGCCCCGCTGCTCACCCAGGACCCGCTCACCACCGGCACGCCCGCCCAGGCGCCGGGCGCCGGCCACTGGTTCGGCACCGACCGGGCCGGCCGCGACATCTTCGCCCGGGTCGTGCACGGCGCGCGCTACTCCCTCACCATCGGGTTCGGCGCCACCCTCCTCGCCGTGCTGATCGGCTCGTTCCTCGGCGCGCTGGCCGCCACCTCGCGCAAGTTCGCCGACGAGGCCGTGATGCGCACGCTCGACGTCATGATGTCGTTCCCGCCGATCGCCCTGGCGGCCGTGCTGGTCGCCGTGTTCGGGTCCAGCGTCCCGGTCATCATCTTCACCATCGCCTTCGTGTACGCGCCGTCGCTCGCCCGCGTCGTACGGGCCAACGTGCTGGCGCAGTACGGCGAGGACTACGTCTGCGCGGAACAGGTCATCGGCGCCCGGCGCGGGTACATCGTGGTGAAGCACGTCGCCGTCAACTGCGCCGCTCCGGTCCTGGTGTTCGCGACCGTCATGGTCGCCGACTCCATCATCTTCGAGGCCAGCCTGTCCTTCATCGGCGCCGGGGTGCAGGACCCGGACCCGAGCTGGGGCAGCGTCCTCGCCTACGGCCGCCAGCTGCTGCTGTCCGGCGGCTGGTGGGCCACCCTGTTCCCGGGACTGTGCCTGCTGATCACCGTGCTGGCCCTCAACATCCTCTCCGAGGGCATGACGGACGCCGCCGCGTCCCCGGACAACTCCCGTACCGGCGGGTCCGGTTCGGACGACAGCCCGGCGGCCCGGCCCGCCGTCGACCAGGCCGAGGCGGACGCCGCGCTCGCCGAACTGGCCGGCCGGCTCTCGGTCATGGAGCCCGCCGTGGCACCGCTGCCCGACGACGCGGCCGAACTGCTCGTGGTACGCGATCTGTCGATCCGCTTCCCCGACCGCTACGGCGACACCCGCGTCGTCGACGGCATCTCCTTCACCGTCCGCGAGGGCGAGACCCTCGGCCTGGTCGGCGAGTCCGGCTGCGGCAAGTCGATCACCAGCCTCGCCGTCATGGGCTTGCTCGCACGCAACGCCGAGGCGGAGGGTGAGATCCTCTACCGCGGCCGCGACCTGCTGAAGCTGTCACCGAGGGAACGCCGCGCGCTCATGGGTCCGGAGATCGCCATGGTCTACCAGGACGCCATGTCGTCGCTGAACCCGTCCGTGCTGATCGGCACCCAGCTCAAGTGGCTCACCTCCCGCGGCGGCACCCGCACCCCCGCGGAACTGCTGGAGCTGGTCGGCCTGTCCCCCGAGCGCACCCTGCGCAGCTATCCGCACGAACTCTCCGGCGGCCAACGCCAGCGCGTACTGATCGCCATGGCACTCTCCCGCAGCCCACGGCTGCTCATCGCCGACGAGCCGACGACCGCGCTGGACGTCACCGTGCAGGCGCAGGTGGTCGAACTGCTGGCCGAGCTGCGCGACGAACTCGGCTTCGCGATGGTGCTCGTCTCCCACGACCTGGCCCTGGTCGGCGACCTCGCGCACCGGGTCGCGGTGATGTACGCCGGCCAGGTCACCGAGGTCGGCACCACCCGGTCCCTGCTGACCGACCCCGCACACCACTACACCCGCGGGCTGCTCGGCTCGGTCGTCTCCCTGGAGGCGGGTACCGAACGGCTGCACCAGATCCGCGGTGTCGTCCCCGCGCCCAGGGCCTTCGGTGCCGGCTGCCGGTTCGCCTCCCGCTGCACCGCCGCCACCGAGCTGTGCGCCACCACCCCGCCGCCGCCCAGCGACCGGCCCGGCGCGCGGGACCACCTGCTCGCCTGCCACCACCCGGCGCCCGTGGCCCGGCCGGCCATGCCGCTGGAGGGCACCCGATGACCGCTCCGAAGGACAGCACCATGGACCCCCTCATCCGGCTCGACGGCATCCATGTACGGCACAGGGCCCGCAGCGGCGGCCTGCTGCGCCGGGACACGGTCCAGGCCCTGACCGACGCCTCCCTGGAGGTCCGGCGCGGCGAGATCCTCGGCCTGGTCGGCGAGTCGGGCTGCGGCAAGTCCACGCTGGCCCGCGTGGTCACCGGTCTGCAACGCCCCACACGAGGAAGGGTGTTCTTCCAGGGCGAGGACCTGTGGCGGATGAGCGGCGCCGACCGGCGGTCCCGGTTCGGTCCGGCCGTCGGAGTGGTCTTCCAGGACCCTTCCACCGCGCTGAACCCACGGCTGCCGGTACGGCGCATCCTGCGCGACCCGCTGGACGTCCATCAGCGCGGCTCCCGCGCCGAACGTGAGCGGCGCGTGGAGGAACTCCTCGATCTGGTCGGTCTGCCCGGACACACGCTGGACGCGCTGCCCGGCCGGCTCTCCGGCGGCCAGCGCCAGCGGGTGGCCATCGCCCGAGCGCTGGCCCTGGAGCCGGAGCTGATCGTCGCCGACGAGCCCACCAGCGCCCTGGACGTGTCCGTGCGCGCCCAGATCCTCAACCTCCTGGTGGACCTGCGCGCCCGGCTCGGTCTGGGCATGGTGTTCATCTCGCACGACGTGCAGACGGTGCGCTACCTGGCGGACCGCGTCGCGGTGCTCTACCTCGGGCGTGTCGTCGAGGAGGGACGGGCCGCCGACGTCTGCGGCGCGTCCCGGCACCCGTACACCGAGGCGCTGCTCTCGGCGACGCCGAGCCTGCTCGAACGCCCGGAGCGGATCGTCCTGCACGGGCCGGTGCCATCGGCCACCAACCCTCCGACCGGATGCCCGTTCCGCACCCGCTGCTGGAAGGCGGACGCCGCCTGTGCCACCGCCTTCCCGGCGGCGACCGACGGCGCGGAGGGCCACCGCTGGCACTGTGTGCATCCGCAGCCGGCCGCCGGGCGCGCCGCATCCCTGTCGTCGGCGTCCACCGACGGCCCCTGACCAGGGTGATGTCCGGGGCTCCGCTCCCCCGTCGTCCGCACCCGTCGTCCGCACCCGCCGACGCGTCGCCGGGGCCCGTCGTACGGGGCTCCGGCGACGGTGGCTCGCGGGGCCCGGCGGCGAGGACTCGCCGACCGGTGGGGCGTCTTCGTCGACGAAAAGCCCTCGTCTCGCCCCCGCCCTCTCACACCGACTCGTCGCCGATCCGGCCCGTTCGGGAAAGGCTCACCGCCGACGGAGGCTCCAGCCCGATCGGGAGACGGAACCGGGCGGACGGACACGGACGTCGAGGCCACCAGGAAGAGACTCGGGACCGTGGAGCGGGGAGGGGCGGCATGACGGGCAGCAGTCCTGTGACCGGTTCGGACGATCGCCGGGCCGGTCCTTCCGTCGTGGCCGAGAGCCTGAGGATCACCGGCCACCACCGGCGTCCCGTGTTCGGCTCCGCCTTCCTTGCCTGCGCGGCGGCTCTGCTCGTCGGCGGGGGAATCGTGGCAGGCGCCTTCGCCGCCTCGTGGGGACTCTTCCTGGAAGCCGGAAGAGCCGCAGAGCGCTCCATCGACTACGAGGATTCCTACGTCGC
The DNA here is from genome assembly GCF_013423905.1 of Streptomyces sp. NEAU-sy36. Lineage (NCBI taxonomy): Bacteria > Bacillati > Actinomycetota > Actinomycetes > Kitasatosporales > Streptomycetaceae > Streptomyces > Streptomyces sp. NEAU-sy36. The sequence continues at coordinate 3,832,058 of NZ_CP058977.1, read as the reverse complement.
GTACAGCGACCAATGGGACGGCCTCGTCAAGGTCGCGTTCTGTGTGTACCCGCTCCTGCTCCTCGTCGCGATGGTCTTGATCGCCTGGCTGCTCACCGCCCAGGCAGTGATCGTCGTCCACGCGCGGGAACGGACGGCGGCGGGCACGGACTCGCGCGGGGCCCCCGGCACGCTCACCCTCCGCGCCCTGTGGCGCCGCTCCCGTCCGCACTTGGGCGCCGCCTTCCGCGTCCAGTCGCTCACCCTGCTGTGCGCCCTCTTTCCGGGGCTGGCGGGCCTACTCGTGCTGGCCGTCATCGACATGGGGATGGTGCCCGGGGTCGTGTGGCCCACGTACCACGATCCCGCGACCTTGCGGTTCATCCTGGTGGGCCGGATGCTGCCCGTCGTGATCTGGGCGCTCGGACTCGTCCTCCTCTCCCGTTTCGCACTGGCCACCGCGATACGGGTGACGGACAGCTCCTCGGCGACGGCCGCGATGCGCCGTTCCTGGACGCTGACCCGCACGGCGCGTCTCCACACCGCTGCGATCCATCTGCTGAGCACGGCCGCGGTCGCCGTCACCTTCACGGTGCTGAGATGGCTCGGGACGTTCGTGGCGCACTGGGCGGGGCTGCTCATGCTGGCCACCACCGGGAACAACGTGTGGGTCACCGGCGTCCTCGTCGTCATCACCCCGATCGCGGTGGCGCTCGTGCTGCTGCCCCTGGTGCTCGCACCGACGGGCGTCGTGCTCGCGTGCTTGCGCGAGCGGCTCGACGGCCGCGCGGGAAGAGCCCTGGTATCGCCCGGTGCCCCGATCGGGTGAAGCCTCAGCGAGCGGGCACGGGAACCGGGCCGGCCGCTTGGACCGGGCTGACGTGCCCCCGTCCCCCGCCCGGACAACCGGCCGGTGTCAACGCCGGCCAACGGTGACCGGAAGGCCGCGGAAGCGGCCATCACCGACTCGTGACCAGGAGCGCGTCAGCGGGGCCTGCGGCGCGGGCCGCGGACGAGAAGCGGAACGGCCAGGAGGAACAATGCTCCTTCCACGGCGAGACTGACCAGTCCGAGCGGCTCGGTCCAGTTGCCGACGTCGTCCCTGTAGTGGGGCAAACCCGGTCCCCGGGAGAGGACGTAGCCCAGGAGGGGTCCGGCGGCGACCCCCGCTGCCAGCAGCCATCCCGCTCGGACACGTCCGGCCAGGAGCAGCACCGCGGCGACCACGCCGGCGATCTCGAGGACGTGGTAGGCGATGCCGATGTAGTAGGGGTCCCTGGTGACGGTGAAACCGCCTTGGTCGACGACATGGATACCGGCCACCACCAGGCACAGCAGCGCTCCCGCCCACCTTGCCGGCCAACCGGCCCCCGGTGCTTCCACGGTGAGGTCCGACATGCGCTCGTGTCCCTCTTTTTCGTCCACGCCGTCGCGGCCTGTCCCGATCAGGGGCCCTCCGTCACTGCCCGGATCGTGCCGGTCAGCGACGGAGGAACTCGATCAGGTCCTTGTTGAAGCGGTCCTTGTCGCCGGGGACCATGGCGATGCCGTGGGAGCCGCCCTCGTACACCTTGAGTTCGGCGTCGGTGATGATCTCGGCGGACTTGCGGCCGGTGGCGTCGATGGGGACGACCTGGTCGTCGTCGCCGTGGACGACGAGGGTGGGGATGTCGAACTTCTTCAGGTCGTCGGTGAAGTCGGTGTAGGCGAAGGCGTCCACGCAGCGCACGCCGCCCTCGATGGTCTGCGCCATGGCCATGTACCAGAAGGCGTCCTTGTTGCCCTGCGTGACCTTGCTGCCGGGGCGGTTGGCGGAGAAGAAGCCCTCCGCGGTGTCCTTCCAGAACTGTGAGCGCTCGTTGAGGATGCCGTTCTTGATCGAGTCGAACACCTCGTCCGGTACGCCTTCGGGGTTGTCCTTGGACTTCGCCATGATGGGCGGGACCGCGGAGAGCAGCACTGCCGAGTGCAGGCGCCTGGTGCCGTGACGGCCGATGTAGCGGGCGAGTTCGCCGCCGCCCATGGAGTGGGCGACAAGGGTGACGTCAGTGAGATCGAGGTCGTTGATCAGGTCGTCGAGGTCGTCGGCGAAGGTGTCGAAGTCGTAGCCGTCCCAGACGGGGGTGGAGCGTCCGTGGCCGCGGCGGTCGTGGGCGATGCCCCGGAAGCCGGCGTCGGCGACCGCTTTGAGCTGGTCCTGCCAGGCGTCGCCGTTGAGCGGCCAGCCGTGGATGAACACGACCGGGCGTCCGCTGCCCCAGTCCTTGTAGAAGATCTCGACTCCGTCGCGGGTGGCGCACACCGGCATGATCAGGTCCTCTCGGCGATGGATTCGGGGACGCCCCCGACGGAGGCGCGGGCCGGCCGGTGCCACGCGTCGCCGGCCGGCAAGGGCCCACGACGGCGTCCGCGAGCACCTGCGATTCGGCCTCCCTGCCACTATCCGAGCTTGACGCACAGGCGGCAAACCGGGCATTACCAGCGTATCGAGTGAAACACGTTGACCAACGTCCGCCCGGCGATGGCCGGCAGCACACCTGGGTGCACTTCACCTCGACGGGTACTGAGGGTGCGGTTGCGGGGTATGCGGGCGGGGCAAGGACAGCGCTTCGGAAGTGAGGCGAACCCCATGGATCTGCATGGGCAGAATGAGGGACACCAGCCGCTGGTGGACCATGCGATATCGGTGTCTGCCGAGTTCGAGGGCGACGAGGGCATCGCGGCGGCTCGTGCTCTGGCTCGGTCGTTTCTGGCAGACCTGCGGACCGGGCACGGAATGACTGTGTCCGCCAGTGCGGAGGGCATGGTGCAGCTGGTCGTGAGCGAGCTGGTGACCAACGCCCGCAAGTACGCGCCGGGCCCGTGCCTGCTGTCCCTGGAGATCCGGGAAGGGGCCGTACAGGTGTCGGTGTGGGACAGCGAGCCGTGTCTGCCCGTCGCCCGGACGGCCGACCCGGGCCGGGTGGGCCAGCATGGACTGGAGATCGTCGTGGCGGTCTGCCGCAGTTTCGAGATGCACCGGGAGCCGGTCGGCAAGCGGATCACGGCGACCGTGATGCTGGCCGACGACGCGGTCGGCGACGAGGGCAGCGACGACATCCGGCGTTGATCAGGCCGCCGGGCCAGCGAGCGGTCGGTCAGCCCCGGCCGGGTACCGGAACAGGAAGGGGCTTCCCCCGTGAGGCCGGGAACGAAAAAGGGGAGGCAGCGGGCGCTCGGCGCGGACGCGGATGTGGCTCTCGCAGGGGCTCATGGGGCGCGGACCGAGGCACGGGCCGCTCTTCTCAGGCGCCGTGCAGGCACGGACACCGCACGGCCGGTGCGAGCCGGGGAAGAGGGGGTCCCGGGTCGGCACCGTACGGGGTCCGGTCGTTCCCGGTACTCGGAGTGACGAGTCGTTCGTACACTGCCCCGCCGCGCGCCGCGGCGGGGCAGACTTGGTGCATGTCGCAGCGAGACGAGTTGGTGCGGGAGATTGGTGCGCTCTCCGACGCGGAGGCCGTCCGGGCGCTGTCGGTGCTGGTGGAGGATCGGGGGCTGCTGTCCTCGGCCCGGGAGATCGGCCCGGCGCAGGCGGAGTTGGGGCAGGCGCTGAGGGCGGCGGGGATCGAGCCGGTTGAGGGCGGGGGCGAAGGGGATGTGGCGCGGGCTGCGTTGGAGTATGCCGCGCTGCAGGGGGACGGCGCCGTCGCGGAGGCCGTGGAGTACGTGCGGTCGCCGATGGAGCGGTTCGACCCCGTGTCCGTCGCCGTGGGGGCGCTGGCCGTCACGCTGTTGCAGACCGAGGTGGTGGTCGACCGGGACCGGAGGGGGCGGTGGAAGGTGACCGTGCACAAGCGGGCGTTGAAGGACGCGGCACTCGCGCGGGTGCTCACGGCGTTGCTGTCTCACCTCACCAACGGCAAGTAGCGCTGCGGTGGCCATCTCCGCGAGGGCGCCGTACGCGTGGCGGTGCGAGCAGTGCGGACGGCCGTGCGAGGAACCGGTGTGGCGCGTCGTGGACAGCCGGGAGCGGGGTGACGTCCTCGAAAGTCCCGATGGTCCGGACGGGTTCGGGTACGGGCTGTGCTGGGTGGACTGCCCCGGCTGCGGCACCCGGGCGCACATCGAGGCGCCGGTGCTGGTGCTGCGCGCCGGAGCGGTCGTGCCGGCGCTGTTCGCCACCTCCGTCGCGGAGCTCCAGCGGGACGCCACGGCGAGCGCGGCCGCCCTGGTGGAGGAGGCACGGCTCGCCGGGGCCTTCGCCCGGGGAGCGTTCGGCGGGAACGTGGTCGGGCTCCCGCGCAGGCTGCTGCCGTTCGCGCTGAGCCGTGACGTGGAGCGTGACCTGGCGGATCCCGAGGCGGCATGCGGGGAGTTGACGCCGTACGGGCCGCCCACCGTGGAGAACTACCGGATCTTCCTGCGGAACGTCGCCGAGGAACTGGCGGACAACGGGGCCGGGAAGCTGCTGTACGCCGTCACGGTGACCATGCCGGATCGGCTCGCCGAGCTGGTCCGGACGCAGCCCCGGCTCACCGACGGCACCCAGGTCCGCGACGCGGGGGCGGCGGAGCTGCGCCGGGTCGCCGGCACCCCGCTGGAGGCTCCGCTGCGGCTGCGGCAGCGATTGCTGGAGGACCTGTGCGGTGGCCGCGTTCCCGTGGAGGAAGCCGTCGAGCGGTACGCGGCGTCGCTGGCCGCGTTCGGGCAGGGGCTGCGGGAGCGGCTGCACACCCTGTACGACCGGGCCCGGGGCGAGCAAGGCGCAAAGGCCGTTCCCCTGGTCCGGGAGGCGCTCGAACTCGCCGGGCAGCTCGGCGAGACGGACATGGAGACCGAACTCGCCGCCCATCTGGGCGCGTTGCTCGTCGGCACCCTGCACACCGCGCATCCGGCCGACCCGGCCGAGGCGATGCGGGTGCTCCAACTCGCCCTGGACCGGCTGCCGGAGGGCTCCCTCCCCTGGGCCGAGATCGCCACCAACCTCGCCTCGCTCCAGCAATTCCGCGCCGACGGCGACCGCGTGGAGCGCTGGGAGTACGCCCACGAGCTGCTCGCCCGTGCCGAAGCCGCGGTGGACCGCCGTACCCACCGCGAACTCTGGGCCCGGGTGCGGACCAACCACGGGCTGCTGCTCGGGCAACGCCCGGGCGGCGGCAGAGACGATCTCACCCTCGGCATCGAGCACCTGCGGGCCGCGCTGGGCGAACACTCTCCGAGGCGCAACCGCGTCGACTGGTCCTTCAACCTGATCAACCTCGGGGTGCTCCTCTTCCGGCGCGGTGGTCCCGGCGACCTGCGCGAGGCCGAGCGGTGCTATCGAAGCGCCCTCGGCCGGCTGCGCCCCGACGACGATCCCGTCCTGTGGTCGCAGCTCCAGTGCAACCTGGCCGATCTGCTCCTCTCCCCCGAACGGGACACGGCCGACCCGCACGGCGCCCATGCGGCCGCCTCCGCCGTCGTCGCCTTCGCCGCCGCGCACCCGGGGCTCCTCGACACCAGTCGCGCTGCCTGGCTCCTGGCCCGCACCGCCGACCTGCTCGACGCTCCGGGCAGCGCCGAGCGCGCCCGGCTGCGGCGCACCGTGCTGTGCGCCGTACCGCCGCGCGTCTCCCCCTCCCTGCATCTGTCCATCGCCCGGGAGGCGATCAGCGCGCTGGCCGACGCCGGGGACTGGGCCGGCGCGGCCGATGTGGCGGCGGACATGCTGGTCGCCGTGCACGCGCTCTACGACGCACAGGTCACCGCCGCCGCCCGTCGCGGCGTGCTGCTCATGACGCGCGGAACCGCCCGCCAGGCCGCTTTCCTGCTGGCCCGCGCTGGGCGTCCGAACCGCGCGGTCGAGGCGATCGAACGCGGGCTCGCCCGCGAGTTGTCGGTGGCGGCCGGGCGGGACACGGTGGACCTGGAGGCGCTGCAACGCGTCGATCCGCGGGCGGCCCGCCGGTACGAGGAGGCGCGCGAGCGCTACCGAGTGGTGGCCGCCGCAGTGGCAGGGACCAGCGTCGGCCCCGGTCACGCCGGCGACGGTCCGGAGGTAACGGGCACCGGCTCGCACAGTGGATCCGTCGCCTCGGTGCAGGCGCAGGCCGCGGCCGAGCGGGGTGTGCGGGCGGCGGTCGATGAGATCCGGGCGATCCCCGGGTTCGAGGGGTTCCTGCGCACGACGGAGGTGGCGGACGTCGTCCGGGCCGCCGGCGGGATGCCGCTCGCCTACCTGGTGAACTCGCCGTGGGGCAGCTGCGTCCTCCTCGTCCCGCGCGACCACGAGGAAGGCGTGCGTGCCGTCCTCGTCCCCGAGGTGACCAGTGCCACGATCGCCAAGCTGCTGACCCTGGACCCGGACGCCCCCGCGGAGGGGCTCTTCCTGGTCCAGCAGGCCGGTGCGCTCAGGCGGCGCCGTGAACTCCCCCTGGCCGTGGATCGGTTGCGGGCACTCGCCCCGCTGCTGCGGCCCCTCGCCGGGCTGCTCGCCGAGGACCCGGGACACGAAGCGGTCGTCGTACCGACCGGGCTGCTGGGGCATGTGCCGCTGCACTCCGTACCGGTGGGGCCGGACAATGAACTCCTGGACGACATCGGCACGTTGACCCTCGCCCCGTCGGCCGGTGCGTACGCGGCCGCGCGGGCCGCCGCGGCGCGGCCGGCACCGTCCGTGCCGTGCCTGGTCGCCGTGTCCGACCCCGACGGCTCGCTGCCCGGTGCCCGCAGCGAACTCGCCGAGATCCGGACGCTGTTCGAGCCGACCGGGCAGACCGTGGCCGCCGTGGGCGCCGAGGCCACGGTCGGGTGGCTGCTGGAGCACCTCGCCGAGGCGTCGTACCTCCACCTGAGCTGTCACGGGACCGCGGAACTCGTCGGCCGAGGCGGGTCCTTGGTACTCGCGGACGGCGTCTTGGACATGGAGGCCCTCGTGAGGTGCCGGCTTCCCTCCTGCCGGCTGGTGGTGGCGGGCGCCTGTCAGACCGGGCGGTACGAGGTCGTCGACGCGCCCGACGAGTTCACCGGGCTGCCGGGCGGCTTCCTCCAGGCGGGGGCCGCGTGCGCGATCACCAGCCTGTGGCAGGTGAACGACCTGGCGACCGCGCTCTTGATGACCCGTCTGTACGAGCTGCTCGCCCCCGGCGCGGACGGCGAGGAGCCGGTGTCCGCGCTGCGCCGGGCGCGGACCTGGCTGCGGCGGCTGACCTGGGACGGCCTCGACCGCTACACCGAGACGCATCCGCATCTCAGGGCGTCGACCGGGCAGTACGCCCGGCCGGGGCACGCTCCGGACGAGTGTCCCTTCGCCTCCCCCGTCCACTGGGCCGCGTTCACGGCGTGGGGGGTGTGAGCCGGGTCAGCCCCTGTAGGTGGGGCCGAGCCGGTCGAGCGTGTAGTGGGCGTCGGGGTTGGTGGGCGACCGCGGGGCCCTGACCTCCATGAGGGTGTAGCGGCCGCCGGACAGCCCGGAGACGACGACCGTGGCGGCCGAGGCGACTTCCCGCCCGGCGGCGCAACTGGGCTGGCAGACCACCTCGGTGACCATCCCGTGTGCGGTGGCCGTGGCGTCGCCCCAGCCGGTCCACACCAGGTCGTGCAGCATGGCCGTGCCGTCCCCGCAGAGCAGCAGGAGCGAGACGGGCTCGGTCAGCGGTTTGCCCTCGCAGTCGTTGATCGCGCCGGTCCGCCTGGTCCGCTCGGGGCTGGGCGGCGGGGCCTGGCTGGTGGGCGTGGCCGGCTGGGTGGACGGCTCCGGGTCTTCGCTCGGCTCCTCGCTGGGAGTCGACTGCTGCGGCGGTGCCGCGCTCACGCTCGGCTGGAGCCGAGTCGGTCCGCTGGTCACGGGGGTGTCCGCGGTAGGGGCGCCGCCGTCGCGGCCGGGTACCAGGATCAGCAGCGCCGTGACGACCACGCCGACGAGGGCCGCGGCGACGATCACGAGGGCGAGCCGGGCGCCGAAGAGGCCGCGCGGCCTCGGGTGCGGGGGCGCCTCGGCCGGCGTGCCCGCAGGCGGTGCGTCCGAAGGCGGCACGTCTGCGATCACGGCGTCCGGGATCACGTCGTCCGTGGGCGAGCCGGTGCCGCCGGGGCTTTTCACCGGGGTGGTCAGCCCGTCCACTTCGACCGTCCAGACGGGTGGCTCGGGTGTCAGCGTACCGATGAGCGCGAGGACTTGTTCCGGTGTCGCCCGCTCCCGCGGGTCCTCGGCCAGGCACACGGTGACCACTTGGCGCAGCCGCACCGGCAGCTTGCCGACATCGGGCCGCCCGTTGCCGCTCACGCCGGTGTACGCCGCGACCAGCAGCATCCCGAGGGCGATCATGTCGGCCGCGGGCGCGTACGACCCCCCGCCGTTCCCCTGCGCGTCCCCCGTCAACCGGGCCCCGCTCCGCGTCAGCAGCACGTTCTGGGCCCGCACGTTCCCGTGCCCCCGCCCGGCCCGGTGCAGCACGGAGAGCGCCCCGGCCAGGCCCGCCGCGATCCACAGCACCGCGTCCTCCGGCAGACCGCCGGAGGCGCCGACGACCTGCGCGAGCGAGGGCGCGGGCCCGTCGCCGTCCCGGCGCGCCAGTTCCCCGCCGCCCCGCGTCTTCCCCTGCCCCGACCCGGCGCTTTCCGGGTCGCTCCCCGCCGAACGCCTCATCCCGTCCCCATGACCAGAAAGAAGTTCCAGGACGAGTCTGACCGGAACCGACCCCGGCTACAAGGATGAGGACACCGCGGCAGCCACCCTTCACCACACCGACACCCACCGAGCCGTCGGCGGGTCGGCGGCAAGGCGCCGTTCCGGGGCGGGCATCGGCATGGGGAACGAGCAGGGCACTCGACCACCACGCCGCCGAGTGCCCTGCCCGTTCCGGGCCCGGGCCGGGCCCGGACGGGTCGCCGCCCGGGCCCGGCCGTTGCGGCCGCGGTGGTGGCGCGCCGGGGTCAGTACAGGTGGATGTAGCCGTGGCAGGTGTCGAAGGGGGTGTGGATGGTGACCTTCACGTAGGGGTGCCGGCGCTTGGCGACGGCGACGTCCTTGGTCTGCGAGTCGTGGGCCGTGGGGAAGCCGCGCTCCTCCATCCAGAGCTTCTGGATGGTGGTCCGGCCGCCGTCGGCCCGCCAGATGGCGGACGCGGTCATGAACTTCAGGCCGATCTCGTCCTTGAGGTACGTCTCACGGAGCATGGTGCGGTTGTTGTCGTAGTCGCGGTACCACACCTTCACACGTCCGCCGCCGCAGCTGAAGGACTTGTACTTGTTGACGGTCTTGACGGTCTTGACGGTCTTGACGGACTTGACGGACTTGACGGTCTCGGCGGTCTTCGGAGCGGTCGAGGCGTGCGCGGGTGCCGGGTTGTCGAGGGCCTGGGCGGCCGGTCCGCTGACGGCCGCGATAGCGCACAGCGCGGAGCCGAGGGCGAGCGCGGCGCGCTTGGTGGTGTTCATGGTGACGGTTTCCTTCCGGTACGGGTGGTGGATGTCCGGCCGGCTCCCCCGCGGTGCCGCCGGGGTTCGGCCTCGGCACCGAGTCCACCCCCGGCGGCATTGAATGGCAGGCCCGTTTGACCAGCCGGATCAATGCCCCGGAACCGGGGGCCCGCGGTTGCCGTCCCATACCGGGGGCCGCCGCACCGGGGCAGCCGAGTGGTTCGCGGGACGGCAACGGGGAGGCGGGGCACATGGCGGGACGACCCGAAAGGCCGCTGGACCCCGCCGAGGGCCCCTTACAGCGCCTGGCGTTCGACCTGCGCAAGCTCCGTACGGACGCGGGGAGCCCGACGTACCGGCGGATGGCCGCCCGTACCGGAGCCGGTGCCAGCACCCTGTCGCAGGCGGCCGCCGGCGAGCGGCTGCCCACCCTGGCCACCGTGCTGGCATACGCGCAGGCGTGCGGCGGGGACCCGGCCGAGTGGGAGCGGCGCTGGCGGCAGGCGGCCCGTGAGGTGGTGGAGGAACCCCGTCCGAGCCAGGACGACACCGACGCGCCCTACCGGGGGTTGCGTCGGTTCGAGCCCGAGGACGCCGCCGTGTTCTTCGGCAGGGGGGTGCTGACCGCGCAGCTCGCGGCGAAGGTCCGCGAGCACCGGCTGGTCGCCGTGGTGGGCGCGTCGGGCAGCGGCAAGTCCTCGCTGTTGCGCGCCGGCCTCGTCCCCGCCCTCCGGGATGCGGGACCGTCCGCTCCGCGCCCCGCGGCGATCCGTATCCTCACTCCGGGCCATCGCCCTGCCGAACGCGCCGACCTGCTCGAACCGGCCGCCGGAGACGGCGAAACCCTGGTCGTCGTCGACCAGTTCGAGGAGTTGTTCACTCTCGGTGCCGAGCACGATGAGCGGAGCGCGTTCCTGGACCGGTTGGCGGGAGCCTGCGCGTCGGGCGGCCGGCTGCGGGCGGTGATCGCCGTGCGGGCGGACTTCTTCGGCCGCTGCGCCGAACACCCCGCCCTGGCGCACGCACTGCGTGAAGCCACACTGCTGGTGGGCCCGATGTCGTCCGCGGAGCTGCGCGAGGCCGTCGTCAGGCCCGCGTCGGCGGCCGGGCTGGTGGTCGAGCGGGAGCTGACCGCCAGGATCGTCGCCGAGGCCGAGGGCCGGCCCGGGAGCCTCCCGCTGGTCTCGCACGCCCTGCTGGAGACCTGGCGCCGCCGCCGCAGCCGCACGCTGACCCTGGAGATGTACGAGGCCGCGGGCGGTGTCGAGCAGGCCGTCACCCGGAGCGCCGAGGAGCTGTACCGCCGTCTCACACCGGACGAGGCCGCGGCCGCCCGGCGCATCCTGCTGCGCCTGGTGGCTCCTGGCGACGGCACGCCCGACACCCGCCGCCCCGTACCCCGCGCCGAACTCGACACCGGCCGGCCGGCGGACCGCCGGGTACGCGAACTCCTGGCCGGGGCCCGCCTGCTCACCTTGGACGGCGACGTCGTCGACCTCGCCCACGAGGTACTCGTCACCGCGTGGCCCCGCTACCGCGCCTGGATCGACGAGAGCCGTGAACGGCTGCGCACGCACCGCCGGCTGACCGAGGCCGCCCGCGGCTGGCACGACCTGGGCCGTGATCCCGGCGCCCTCTACCGCGGCGTCCGCCTGGCCACGGCCGAGGAAGCCTTCGCCGGACCCGAGCGGCAGGCCGACCTCAGCCCTGTGGAACGGTCGTTCCTCGACGCCTCCCTCGCCGTTCGCGACCAGGAGCTCCGTGCCGCGGCGCGCACCGCCCGCCGTCAGCGGCTGCTGACCGCGACACTGGCCGTGCTCCTGGTTCTGGCCACCACGGCCGGCCTGATCGCCTGGCAGCAGAGCCGCGCCAGCCGGGAGCAGCAGCGCGCGGCCGAAGCGGCCCGGCGGACCGCGCTGTCCCGCCAGCTCGCGGCGCAGTCGGCCGCCCTGTCCGCCACGGATCCGGACCTGGCGGCGCTGCTCGCCGTGCACGCCTACCGCACCAGCCCCACGGCCGAGGCGACAGCCGGTCTCTACGCGGCGGCCTCCTCCCCCCTCGCGCTGCGACTGGCCGGCCACACGGGTGTGGTCGAGGCGCTGGCCTTCAGTCCCGACGGACGCACCCTGGCCACCGCGAGCGACGACCGGACCGTACGCCTGTGGGACACCGCCACCGGCCGCACCCGCGCGACGCTGCCCGGACACCACGGCGCCGTGCTCTCGGTGGCCTTCAGTCCCGACGGGCGGCTGCTGGCCACCGGTGGAGCCGACCGCACGGTCCGCCTGTGGAACGCCGCCACCGGCCACGGCCTGCGGACCTGGTCCACCGGCGAAGTGCTCACGGGCAACGGCGTCAACGACCACGAGGAAAGCTCGGTGCCGGTCGTCTTCAGCCCCGACCACCGCACCCTGGTCACCGCCGACGCCGACGGCACCGTACAGCTGCGGGACACCGCCACCGGCCGCACTCGCGCCTCCTTCAACCTGCCCGCCGGGTCCGCGCCGTCCGACGGCGGCCCGGCGGCATCCGGCGGGGTGAAAGTGGTGTTCAGCGCCGACGGCAGCACCGCCGACGTCCTGGACCGGCTGAACGGCACACTGCGGCGGTGGGACATCGCCGCCGGGCGCCCCGTCCCCGGGCCCGTCCTGTCCGGTGGCGGCATCGAGGCCATCGCGCTCAGCGCGGACGGCGGCACTCTCGCCACCGGTCACGCCGACGGAGCCGTGGACCTGCGGAACAACGCCGCCGGGCGCCCGAGGGCCGCGCTCCCGGCCGCTCCCGGCCCGGACACAACGGTCACGGCCCTGGCCATCGGCCCGGACCGGCGCACCACGGCCGTCGTGAGGGACGACCACACCGCCCGCGTGGTGGACGCGCCGACCGGGTGGAGCACCGCGCTTCCCGGCCGCGTCGACTGGACCACGTCCGCCGCCTTCAGTCCGGACGGGCGTCTGCTGGCCACCGGAAGCAACGACGGCACCGTACGCCTGTGGGACATGACCGCCGTACGGCCCCGGCTGGCGCTGCCCGACCCCGGCGGGACCTGCCCGCCGGCCTTCAGTCCGGACGGGAGTCTGCTGGCCACCGGCGGCGAGGACGGCACCGTACGCGTGCGGGGCACCGCCACCGGCCGCCTGCGCGCCACCCCTGCCCGTTTCCACGGGGCCGTGACGGCACTGGCGTTCGTCGACCACGGACGCACACTGCTCATGGGCGGTGAGAACGGCACCGTACGCCGATGGGACACCACCACCGGCCGGCCGAGCGCCGCCTTCACCGTGCCCGGCAACTGGGCCACGTCCTTCAGCCGCGACGGACGCCTGATGGTCACGGCCGGCGCACCCGAGGACATCGACGACATGACGCAGCCCCTGACGCAGCCGGTACGGCTGTGGAACATCGCCACCGGCACACCCCGCGAACTCTGGGAGCGCCGGACAGCCCTCGACGGCATTGCGGTCCTCAGCGCCGACGCGCGCCTTGTGGCCACGGACGACGGCAGCGTACGCGTGTGGGACACCGCCACCGGCCGCTTGGCCGCCGCCATGACCGAGCCACCCGGCACCGGTTCGATGAGTTTCAGCCCGGACGGACACACCCTGGCCACCGGCGGCGACGACGGCGCCGTGCATCTCGGGGACACGGCCACCGGCGCTCCGCGGACCACGCTGAGCGGTACCAGGGCGATCGTGTCCCTCGCCTTCCGCCCCCGCGGCGGCCTTGTCGCCGCCGCCGACGACGACGGCACCGTACGCCTGTGGGACACCGCCACCGGCCAGGTTCAGCGGAGCTTCACCGGTCCCGGCCGGTCCCCGATGGTCTTCTTCAGTCCCGACGGGCACACCCTGGCCACCGACGACGGAAGCACGGTGTGGCTCTGGCCCGTCGCCTCCCCCGATCGGGCCGCGGCCGTCACCAAGATCTGCCACTCCCTGCACCGGGACCTCACGCCCCGGGAGCGCGCCCGCTACCTCCCCCTCGCCCGGTCCCGCCCCGTCTGCACCGTCTGACCCCGGCCCAGGGTGCGGTCCACAGCGTGGACCGTTCACGCGTCCGCCATACCAATCCCTCTCCATTGGCCCTGCTCCACCGGCCAATGAGCCTGAAGAATCTCCGTCAGAGGGCACTGGCCTGGCAGGTAACCCCGTGGAGGGCGGAGGGATTGGCATGGCTCAAGGTATGACCGACCGCGAGGAGCGCGAGATACAGCGACGCCACGAACAACGCGTCGTGGATCCCCTGCCGGTAGGCGCGTGGCTCCGGAGCCCGCTCGCAGCCATACGGCGGCACCTGTGCCGCCGACGTCCGGAAAGGCCGCGGCACCACGCGCCGCGCCGGGACGGCAGGCCCGCATGACGACGGGAACCGGACGAGTCGTCGTCGGGGTCAGCGGCTCGCTGGCCAGCCTCGCCGCGCTGCGGCGCGGGGTCCGGGAGGCTCGCCGCGATGGCAGAGCGCTCGTGGCGGTGGCGGCCTGGGAGCCGCCGGAGGGCGAGACCCTCCACGCCAGATGGCCCGACCGCGACTGGGCCGGGATGTGGGAGGACGAGGCCCGGCTGCGGCTGTACCGCGCCTTCGACGAGGCCCTCGGCGGGCTCCCGGCTGATCTTCGCGTCACCTGTCTGGTCATCAGGAACTCCCCCGGCCCGGCCCTGTGCGCCGTCGCGTGCCGCTCCGACGACCTCCTGCTCATCGGAGCGGCGCGCCCCAACGGCGTTCGGGCACGGATCCACCGCGCCCCGGTGCGCCGGTACGTCCTGGCCACGGCGGGCTGCGCCGTGCTGACCGTCCCCGGGCCGCGCCTGCTGCCGGGTGAGGCCCGGACACTGCGTCAGGTCCCGTCCACGGGCTTCGCGCCGGGCGCGGCCGGCCGACACGAAACGGCGCCGTGAGCGGGCCGGTTCAGCACGTCCGGCCACGGGCGGGCCAGGCCACCGGTGTCCGTGTCCTGGGCCGCCGCCTGCCCGGTGTCAGGTCGCCAGGCCGTGGCGGTAGGCGTAGACGACGGCCTGGACGCGGTCGCGGAGCTGGAGTTTGCCGAGGATGCGGGAGACGAAGGTCTTGACGGTCTCCGGGCTGATGACGAGGGCCGCGGCGATCTCGCTGTTGGAGAGGCCGTCCGCGATGAGCCGGAGGACTTCCAGCTCCCGGGGGGTGAGCGGAATGTCGCGGGAGGCGTTCTCGGCGGGGCGGATGCGGGCCGCGTAGCGGCCGACGAGCCGGCGTGTCACATCGGGATCCAGCAGGGCCGCGCCGGTGGCCACGGTCCGGATGCCGTGGAGCAGCCGGTCCGGGGGCGCGTCCTTAAGGAGGAAGCCGCTGGCGCCGGCGCGCAGTGCCTCGTAGACGTATTCGTCCAGGTTGAACGTGGTCACCACGAGGACCTTGACGGGGTGGGGAACTCCGGCGCCGGCCAGCAGGCGGGTGGCCTCCAGACCGTCGAGGACCGGCATGCGGATGTCCATCAGGACGACGTCCGGCCGTACCTCGCGGGCGAGTTCGACTCCGGTTCGCCCGTCGCCGCACTCACCCGCCACCTCCATGTCGGGCTGGGCGTCGATGATGGTGACCAGGCCGGTGCGGATCAGCATCTGGTCGTCGCAGACCAGGACCCGGATCGGTGCGCTCACGAGGTGCCACCGGCGGGGATGCGCGCCCGTACGGTGAAGCCGCCGTCCGTGCTGCCGCCGGCGTGGAAGTCGCCGCCCAGGACGTCGACGCGTTCGCGCAGGCCGGCCAGGCCCCGTCCGCCGCCGACGGCCGCCGCGCTGTTCGAGCCGGCTCCGTCCGTGCTGACCTCCACGCTGATCTCCCTGTCGCTGTGCCGCACCTGTACGGAAGTCCGGCTGCCGTGCGCGTACTTGAGGGCATTGGTCAGTGCTTCCTGCACCACCCGGTAGGCGACGAGGTCGGCGCTGCCGGTCGTTGCCGGTGGTGTGCCCTGCTCGGTGAAGTCCACCGGCTGTCCGGCCCGGCGGGTCTGCTCGACGAGGGTGAGGACCCTGCCGACGGCCGGTGTCCTGGGCTCCGTGGGCTCCGTCGTGCCGGTGCCGTGGTCGGGGTTGAGCAGTTCGAGCAGGTGGCGCAGGTCGGTGATGGCGCGACGGCCGGTGTCACTGACAGCGGTCAGGGACTGCTCCAGCCGCTCGGGTGCGGCGGTCAGGTAGCGGGCGGCCTCGGCCTGGACGACCATCGCGGTCACGTGATGGGTCACCACGTCGTGCAGTTCGCGGGCGATGCGCGCGCGTTCGGCGGTACGGGCCTTCGCCGCCGCCCGCTCGCGGCGTTCGGCCTCCGCGGCCCGAGTGGACCGCAGCCAGGCCCCGGCGCCCCAGGCCAGGGTGAGCACCAGGTAGAACGTCACGAACTCCGTCGGCGTCTCGCCGCCCGAACCGAGCCGGGAGAGCGCTGTGGCCAGCGGCACGTACGCCGCGGAGAGAAGGAGGGCGGTGGTGCGCCGGCGGCGTTCCAGATGGGATCCCGCGCTGATCAGCACGACGGGCAGGGTGGTGCCGGCGGTCGAGTGATAGCCGCGGAGCTGGTCGAGTGCGAAGCCGCACGTCACCAGGGCGAGACAGACGGCGGGCCACCGTCGTCGCACCATCAGCGGAAGGCATTCGAGCCCCAGGGCGACGACGGAGAGCACGTCGAACGGGCGGGTCGGCAGATCCCCGACCTCCGTCCCGTGGCCGCGCAGTCCCGGCAGGAACGAGGCGACCAGGAACAGCACCGCGAGCGGAAGGTCGCGGACGGTGACGTCGAGCCGGCGCCACATCCGTCCGGCCCCCTGAAGGCTCATCACCGGGCGAGTGTAGCGAGGGCGTTCACCCGCTCGGCGCGCTGCCGGGGAACGATGTGGCCGCGCCGGTGGGCCAGCCACAGGAAGGCGACCGTCAGCAACGCGCCGAACAGCACCGAGTACACACTGGCCTCCGGGCCGAACTCGCCGCCCGTGATCAGCTTTGCGCCGGACGTCGAGGCGTCCAGGAGCCCGTGCGTGTCGCCGTTGCCCGAGACCTCGGTGCCGAAGATGCCGGACTCCGCGAAGTTCCAGCCGAAGTGCAGGCCGATCGGGAGCCACAGGGAGCGGGTGGCGGCATACGCGGCGGCGAGCATGCCGCCGGCCTCGATCGCGATGGCGACGCCGCCCAGCACGGTGGCGTCCTTGTTGAGCAGATGGACCGCCCCGAACACCGCGGCGGACAGCGCCAGCGCGATGTACGTGCCCAGACCTCGCTCCACGAGCCGGAAGAGCAGGCCGCGGAACATCAGTTCCTCCGTGACGGCGGCGCCGGCCATGAAGCCGAACAGCGCGACCGCTCCGGTCAGCGAGCCGAAGCCGTGGACTTTGTAGTCCCCGAGGAGGTAGATGTTCGCGATGACGCACCCGAACATCGCGACGCCTATGGCCAGGCCCCGCAAGAGCGCCCCCCGCGCTCCCTGCCGGGCGAGCTCCGTGACCGGTCGCCGCTCGGTTCGCCCTACGACCCACCGGTAGACGCACACAGAGAGCACGACCGTCAGGCCGGCCAGGAGGAGCGACAGCCACGGGTTGCCCTGCACCGCGGTGACGCTCTGACCGCCGACCGCACCGACCGCGACCACGGCCAGGATCTGCCACACCAGCTTCACGTCGAGCTCCTTCTTCGGTTCCGCTTCCGGTTCCCTGTCCGGTCCACGGCCGGGGCGCCGCGGCTGAACCGAACGCTAGGGAAACGGCGATCGGGAATCGTCACCTCACGGTGGACACCTGCGCGTAGCTCTCACGGGGGACACGTCCCGCGCCCGGCCCCGGAACCGGGGCGCACGGGCTTCGCGTCCTGCGTTCAGGGGTCGTCGGCTCCCGGCCGTCACCGGGCTCGGCATGGCGCGGACCGTCGGCCGACTCACCGGCGCCCGCCGGGGCCGTCACACGGTCCCGCCAACAGGGCGTCCAGCACAGTGAGTTGATCGGCGTCCCCTACACTCGCTCCGGTCACGCACTGGCACAGACGCATGGTGATCGGGGGCTTCATGGCGTGCGCTGCAAGGCAAGGACGTACGAGGCGGGGGCACGCGGTGCTGGCCGTGTGCGGCCTGCTGCTCGCGGGCTGTTCCGGCGTGGGCGACGGCGGACACCGGACCGGTCCGAGCGCCTCCTCAGCCGCCGCGTCCGCACCGGCCGCACAGCGCGAGACGGATGCCGCCACCGCGCGCCTGACGGTCGACCCCGCGCGCGTCCCCACCACACGGGCCGCCGCCCTTGACCTGGTCCGCGCCATCACCGCGGGCCCGGACAGCTACGGGCCGGGCTACGTCAAGCGTCCCCCGTACCAGAGCGACCCGGCCGACTGGCCCGTCCTCGGCACCGACTGCGTCTGGCGGCAGGAGTCGCTGCCCGACGACGTCCTCGCCACCTTCACCCGCTACAGCCGGCTGCCCGCGGCCGGCGCGAAGGGCGAGGTCCGCACCGCCGCCACCGTCACCCTGCACCGCACCGTCGCGCAGGCGGACTGGGAGATGGCCGAGACGCTGGAGGAGGCGCTGCGCTGCCCCGACCAGCAACTGCGCGCCACCGAGCGGATCATCGGCCTGAACTCGATGGGTTCCGGCTACGGCACGAACGGCAACACCTCCGCCGACGACTATCTCATCGAAATGGGCACGTACGACAACCCGGCCCTCGGCAAAGGGTCGACGTACTACATCTGGAACCAGGTCCGGATCGGCCCGGTGACGATCGCCGTCGTCGTCGAGGGCGGCAAGGGCTTCGACCAGAGCGATCTGCTGACCGTCCAGGCACGGGCGGTGGCCGGGATGGAGACCAAGGTGCGCGGCGAACTGGGGGCTCAGAAGTGACCGACCGCTCCCTCGGCCCCTCCGACCCGTCGTTCATCGGCGGCCACCGCCTGCTCGCCCGGCTCGGCGAGGGCGGCATGGGCGTCGTCTACCTCGGCCGTACGGAGTCGGGTGCGCTCGCCGCCGTCAAGGTGATCCAGGCCGAGTTCGCGCACGACGACGCCTTCCGGGCCCGTTTCCGCCGCGAGGCGAACGCCGCGCGGCGCGTGGACAGCCCGTGGGTGGTCAAGGTCACCGGCGCCGACCCCGACGCCGAACAGCCGTGGCTGGCCACGGCGTTCGAGCCCGGCCCGTCCCTCGCCGACGCGGTCGGCCGGCACGGCCCGCTGCCCCCGCGGACGGTACGGTTGCTCGGCAAGATGCTGGCCCGCGCGCTCGCGGCCGTGCACGAGGCCGGTCTGGTGCACCGGGACGTCAAGCCGGGCAACATCCTGCTCGCCGCCGACGGCCCCCGCCTCATCGACTTCGGGATCGCCCGCTCCCTGGAAGACACCGCGATCACCTCCGCGGACCTCGTCGTCGGCAGCCCCGGTTTCCTCTCCCCGGAGCAGGCCACGGCCGGCGGCGAGCGCCTCGGTCCTGCGAGCGACGTGTTCTCGCTGGGCTGTGTGCTGGCCTACGCGGCGACCGGCCGGCCGCCCTTCGGCAGCGGCGCCGTCGACGCCCTGCTCTACCGCGCCGTCCACGACAGCCCCGACCTCGACGGAGTGGACGAGGAGACGGCCGCCGTCCTGCTGCGCTGTCTGGCCAAGGACCCCGCCGACCGGCCCACCGCGGCCGAGTTGGACGCCGCGCTGGTGGAGGACATGTCCCCGGGCACCGCCGAGTGGCTGCCCGCCGACGTCGTCCGCATGGTCGCCGAACGGTCGGCCGCGATGCTGGCCCTGCCCGAGATCCAGGCCACGCTCGCCGAGGCGCCGCCCGAGCCCGCCCCGTCGCGCCGCAGGTTCCTCGCCGTTGCCTCGGGCGGTGCCGCCGTGCTCGCGGCGGGCGGCGGCGTGGCCGCCTGGGCAGCGCGGCGCCACAACGGAGGCAGCGGCAAGAAGCGGGCGGCGCCCGGTTGGGCGCTCGGTGTGCAGGCCGACCTCAGCGGCGCCGGCCGGGCGGCCGGGCAGGCCCAGATGCAGGGCGCACGGCTCGCGGTGGAGGAGTTCAACGCCCGCCGCGACAAGCCGTTCACGCTGGAGCTGAAGACCTCCGACGACGCGGGCCGGGCCGACCGTGCCGCCGCCGCGGCCCAGCTGCTCGCCGACGACCCGGACGTGCTGGCCGTGCTCGGTTCGAGTACCGACGTGACGACCCAGGCGGCGCTGCCCGTCTACGACGCGGCCCTGCTGCCCGTGATCAGCATGTCCGCCGGGCAGAACCTGTACCAGAACATCCGCTCCTTCGTCCGCGGCCGCCCCCTGCACGGCACGGTCGCCATGAAACTGGCCTTCCACCTGGAGGCGACCAGCGCGGCCACCCCCGTCGGCGTCCTGCTGGACCGCACCGCGGGCGACGTGTCCTGGCAGACCGTCCAGATGGTCAACTTCATCGTCCGCAAGTACGGCGACGCCACCCACCCCCGCGTCGTCCCGGCCGGCACGACCGACTTCGGGCCCGTCCTGAAGGACATGCGTGGCGCCGGCATCAAGGCGTTCGTCTACGCCGGGCCGCTGGAGGGGGCGATCCGGGCGGCCAGGGGGCTGGCCGGCTTCGAGGGGCCGAAGTACGCGGCCGAACCCGCGCTCGATCCCCGGTTCGCCGCCGAGGAGAGCGCGACGGGCTGGACGGTCGTGGCCACGGCGATCGGGCCCGACGCGGCCCCGGTCCGCTCCTTCGCCCAGGCGTTCCGCGTGCGGTACGGCCACGCACCCGGGTTCTGGGCCGCGGAGGGCTACGATGCGGCGAACCTGCTGATACGCCGGCTCACCGCCACTCGGGGCGAGCGCCCGGCGCGCAAGGCGCTGATCGCCCCGCTACGGGCGGCCACGTACCGGGGCATCACCCGGGACTTCGCCTTCGACCCGAAGATGCTCCAGCTCAGCACCCCCGCGAGCTTCGTCCACCAGGTGCGCGACGGGGCCTTCCGGTACCTCGGGCCCGCCCCGGACAAGGCGCCGCAGCCCAAGGAGACGTGACGGTGCGTCCGCTCACCGCTCAGGACCCGGAGTCGGTCGGCGGGCACCGCCTGCTCGCGCGGATCGGCGCGGGCGGCATGGGCGTCGTCTATCTCGCCCGGTCCGAGGGCGGCGCGCTGGCCGCCCTGAAGGTGATCCGCGCCGAGCACGCCGCCGATCCGGGGTTCCGGGCCCGTTTCCGTCGTGAGGCGCGGGCCGCCGCGCGGGTCGACGGCCGCTGGACCGCGCCCGTCACCGCCGCCGACCCGGAGGCGGCCGAACCCTGGATCGCCACCGCCTTCGTCCCCGGGCCCTCGCTCGCCGAAACCGTCGCCGGGCACGGGCCGCTGCCCCCGGACACCGTTCGGGCGCTGGGGGCGCGGCTCGCCGAGGCGCTGGCCGCCGTCCACGCGGCCGGGCTGGTGCACCGCGACATCAAGCCGGGCAATGTGCTGCTCGCCCTCGACGGGCCCCGCCTCATCGACTTCGGCATCGCCCGCGTCGGCGGCGCCACTGCCCTGACCGCGACCGACGTGATGATCGGCACGCCCGGTTACCTCTCGCCGGAACAGGCCCGCGCCCGCGTGGAGGAAGTCGGCCCGCCCAGCGACGTCTTCTCCCTGGGCTGCGTCCTCGCCTACGCGGCGACCGGCCGGCCGCCCTTCGGTGGCGGCACGGTGCCGGCCGTCGTCTTCCGGACCGTGCACGAGGAGCCCCGCCTCGACGGCATCAGGGAGGACGGGCTGCGGACACTGATCGCCCGCTGTCTCGCCAAGGACCCGGCCGCCCGCCCGACCGTGCCCGAACTGCGTGCGGAACTCGGCGACTTCGGCACCGACGACTGGCTGCCGCCCGGCCTGCCCGCAGTGATCGCCGAACGCTCGGCCCAGGTGCTGCACCTGCCCGAGCCCGAGCGGCCCACGGCACCCGGGACGCCGGTGGACGAGCCGCCCGCGCCGAGCCGGCGGCGCGTGCTGGTGCTGGGCGGTACGGCGGCCGTCGTGGCGGCCGCCGGCGGCTCCGCGGCCGCCTGGCTGACCGGCCGCGGCGCTCCGCCGTCCACCGCCGTCTCCCGCCCACGCCGTACCGTCGCCGTGCAGGCCGACCTCTCCGGTCCCGGCAGGGCGCTCGGCACCTCGGTAGAGCACGGCGTCCGGCTGGCGGTGGAACAGCACAACGCGCGCGCGGACCGTCCCTTCGGCCTGGCGCTCACGGTCCTCGACGACGCGGGCGACGCGGACCGGGCCGAGGAGGCGGCCCGACGCCTCGTCAGCGACGGCCGGGTGTGCGCGGTGATCGGGCCGACGTCCGACGCCACGGCCCTCGCGGCCGCGGACCGGTACAAGAAGGCGTTCCTGCCGATGGTGACGGCGTGGGCGGGCTCGGACTCCCTGTACGCCGCGGTGGACATGAAGAACCCCACGTCGTCCGTGTTCCAGCTGCGGCCCTCCGACACCGCGATCGGCGCGCCGCTGGTCCGCTATCTCACCAGCGTGCGCCCGGCCCGCCGCACCTTCCTCGTCGAGGACCTGGCGGCCCGCGACTACAGCTGGCTGATCGCCCAGGACCTGATCGCGCACCCCCCGTCCAACGGCACGGTCGTCCGCCACCAGGTCGCCGCCGACGCCGGTGACTTCGGCCCCGCCATCGCCGCCGCCCTCGCGGCGCGCGCGCAGGCCGTCGTCTACTGTGGTGACTCCTCGCGGCGCGCCGCCTCCTGCGCACGGGCGCTGCGGGCGGCTGGGTTCGCCGGCACCCCCGCGGCGACCGAAGCCGTCCTCACACCCGAGTTCCTGCACGCGGCCGGACCGGCGGCCGAGGGATGGGTCTTCTCGGCGACGTTCGTGGACCCGTCCCGGCTGACGTCCGCGGCCTCTTTCGTACGGGCGTTCAAGAAGCGGTACGGCGTCCGGAGCGTCGGCCGGGGCGCGGCCGAGGCCTACGACGCCCTCGGTCTCGTCGCGCACGTCCTCGCCGCCATGGGGACGGGCCCTGTGGACCGTGGTGACCTCACGCACCGGCTGCGGGCCGTGTCGTACCGGGGCATCACCCGGGCCTTCGCCTTCCGGGACGGCATTGCGGAGGTGGACCAGGAACCCGGGCTGTTCCTGTGGCGGGTGGAGCACGGGACGCCGCTCTTCCTGGGCCAGTACCAGGAGGTCGGAAGCTAGCTCGCGCAGCCCTGCCGGTGCGGGAATGAGATGTGACGACAGAACCTAGGCCACCCAGTACGGCCGCCCCGGCTCATCGTCCGCGCCGTCGAGGCCCGCGTCGAGGGCCGCGGCGATGCGGCGTACCGCCTCGTCGGCGACCTCGGCGGGCTGCGTGTAGGGCCAGCGCAACCGGTGCTCGAACGTGCCGGGGTCCGCGCCGAACCGGGACCCACCCTCGATCCGCACCCCGTGCCGCAGCGCGGCCCGCGTCAGCGAACCGGCGATCGGGCGGCCCAGGTCGATCCACAGACACATGCCGCCCTGCGGCGTCTGCCAGCGCCAGTCGGGGAACTCACGGCGCAGTTGCGCGGCCAGGTGGTCGCGCTGCGCGCGCAGGAGCGGCAGCCGCCGCCGCAGGATCTGTGGCTCCCGGGCGAGCAGCCGCAGCGCCACCAGCTGGTCGAGGACCGACCCCGACATGTCCGCCGTGACCCGCTGCGCCGTCAGCTCCGTGATCAGCCGGGTGCCCGCCCGCACCCAGCCCACCCGCAGACCCGACCAGTGCCCCTTGCTGAGCGAGCCGACGGTGACGATCTGTTCGGCGCCGCGCCCCGCGACCAGCGACGCGAACGGCGGGGGCGTGGCCACGTCGAGCGCGATGTCCGCGATCGTCTCGTCGACGACCAGCCATGTGCCGGTCGCCCGCGCGTCCGCGATGATCCGCTGCCGCTGCTCGCGCGGCATGAGCTGGCCCGTCGGGTTCTGGAAGTCCGGGATCAGATACGCGAGCCGGGGCGCCGACTGCCGCAGCGTCGCCCCGAACAGCTCCGCGTCCCAGCCGTCCTCCGTCACCGGTACCGGCGCCGCGCGAAGCCCCAACTGCCTGATGACGGACAGAGCGTTGGCGTACGACGGGTTCTCCACGGCGATGCGGTCGCCGGGCCGCCCGAGCAGGGTGAGCGTGAGCGCCATCGCCTGCTGCGCGCCCGATGTGACGAGGATCTGCTCGGGCAGCGTCGGCAGCCCGCGCCCCGTGTACCGCTCGGCGATCGCCGCGCGCAGCTCCGGCAGACCGTAAGGGTGGTAGCCCGGCGTCGTCGCGTGCCGGGCCAGGTCGTCGGCGGCCGCCGCGTACGCGGCGGACAGCTCGTCGGCCAGGGCGCCGGGCGCCGCGATGGCCAGGTCGATCACGTCCTCCCCGGCGAGCGGGGTGCGCACACTGGTCGGCCGCGCGCCCTCCGGCAGTTCCGTCCACGTTCCCGCACCGCGCCGGCTGACCGCGTAACCGCTCTCCCTGAGCAGGTCGTACGCGGCGGTCACGGTGGCTCTGCTGATGCCGAGCGCCACCGCGAGCTCGCGCTCGGCGGGCAGCCGGGCGCGCAGCGCGATCCGGCCGTCGAGCAGCAGGGTGCGTACGCCCTGCGCGAGCGCCCGGTAGCCGGGCCGCTCCCCGGCGACCTGGGTCACCAGCGCGGCGAGCCGCCTGCCGCCCAGAGTGTGGACTCCGCTCCTCGCCGCCATGCCACATCCCCGTCACTGGCCCTGCATTCCCTGCCGGTCAATCTACCGACGCACGGAGGGCCGCCGGACAGTGGCCTGGGCGGGAACGAGGAGACAGGTCATCACGGCAGGCACTCGCCTGGACGTGACACGCGGGCGAGGGAGGGGTGAGGACCACGGCCTCCGCCGGGGCCCGGCGCGTACGTCGTGCGTAGAATCGGCGCCGTGAGTGCGGGTGGGGCAAGCGTCATAGGGACACCGTTCGGCCGGCTGTTGCGAGCACTGCGGCTGGCCCACAGCTGGACGATCGAGGAACTCGCCGAGGCGTCCGGTGTTTCCGTGCGCGCGATCGGTGACATGGAACGGGGCCGGAGTCTTCGTCCCCAGCGCGGCACGGTCACCGCACTGGCCCAGGGTCTGGAACTGGACGAGGCGGCACACTCCGAACTGCTGGCGACCCTGCGCGCCGGGCGTCCCGCGGCGAAGCCTTCCGTCCCGCCGGCGTCGCCCTACACGCTGCCCAGAGGCGTTCGGGACTTCGTGGGCCGGCATGCGGAGCTGACCGCGTTGCGCGCCCTCGTACAGCCGACCGTCACGGAGTCCCGGACGGAGAACGAGGCGGTGTCCCCACCGGCGCCGGTGGCGGTGGTGTGCGGGCCGCCCGGCAGCGGCAAGACCACCTTGGCGGTCAGGCTGGCCGAGGAGTCCGCTCCGTCCGCTCCGGATGGCACGTTCCTGATCGACATGCGGGGCCTCGACGTACAGCCGCTCTCGGCGGATCAGGCCGTGCTGCGCCTGCTGGGCGCCTGGGGCGTGGCCGACGCCGAACTGGGCCGGCAGACCGCCGAGGAGCGCCTCGCCCGGTACCACGCGACCGCGTCCACTCTCCGCGCGGTCGTCGTCCTCGACAACGTCGGCAGCGAGGCACAGGTCAGACCGTTGCTGCCGCACGCGGGCGGGCTCTTCCTCGTGGTGACCAGCCGGCGCACGCTCGCCGGCCTGGAGGGAGTGCACCGTGTGGAACTCGGCGCACTGACCCGGGAGGACTCCGCCTCGCTCCTGCGGGCCGTGGTCGGCGCCGACCGTACGGACGCGGAGCCCGCGGCGGTCCTCGCCGTGACCGAGTTGTGCGGCCACCTTCCCCTGGCCCTGCGGGTGGCCGCGAACTGGGCGGCCACCCGCACCAACTGGAGCCTGCAACGGCTCGCCGACCGCCTCACCGACGAGGAGCGCAGGCTCGACGCTCTGAGCGCCGGGGACCTCCGTGTCAACACCGCCTTCGCCCTCTCCTACTCGCGTCTGACCCCTGACACCGCCCGCATGTTCCGGTCGCTGTCACTGCTGCCCGGGGTGGAATTCGGCGCCCCGTCGGCGGCCGTGCTCGCGGACACGTCCCTGCCGGCGGCCGAGGACCTGCTGGAGGAACTCCTCGACGCGGGCCTGCTGACGGCCTCCCACGGGGACCGCTACCGCTTCCACGATCTGCTGCGGCTGTACGCGGGGGCCCGCCGGCGTGCCGAGGACGGCGACGAGGCGTCGGCCGCCGCGAAGGCCCGCCTGCGGGCGTGGCTGCTGGACACGACCGTCCTCGCGGGCCGCTGGTACGAGCCGGACCACGGTGCACCGCCGCCGGCCCCCGGCAGGCTGGTCGACCTCGACGACCGCGAGCAGGCGATGCGGTGGTTGAAGACGGAAGGCGACAACTGGCTCGCCGCCTTCCGCGAGGCCGCGGAGGCCGGCGAACACGCCAAGGTCGTCGAGGTCGCGGACGCCACGATGTGGTTCTCCGACCACTGGGTGTCCTGGGGGCACTGGGTCGAGGTGTACGGACGCGCCGCCGAGGCCGCGGCAGCCCTGGGCGACCCCGTACGGGAGGCCGGCCACCGCAACAGCCTGGCAGGGGCCTACTGGGTCGGCGAACGCGATCACGACAAGGCGGTCGGCGAAGCCAGGCACGCGCTCGCCATCGCCGAGAAGTGCGGGGACGCGACTCAGCAGGCGTGGGCTCACCACCATCTCGGCGGGCTGCACGCTCTGGTCGACGACCTGCCGCCCGCCGCCGACCACTATCAGCGCGCCAAGGAGCTGTTCGCGCGGTCCGACGAGGTCAACGGGTATCTGGCGGCGTCGACCATGGTCATCAGGGTGGCGGAGAAGGCCGGACGCCCGGAGCAGGCCGTCGCCGCCCACGACGAGGTGATGGAGCTCCTCGCCGCTTCCGAGTACCGCGACCGCACTCCGCCCAACGTGCGGGACACCACGATCACGTTCGCCACGTTCTACGTGTCGTTCGCCCATTTCAACCAGGGGCGCTGGCAGGAGGCCGTCGACGCCCTGCGTACGGCGCGGGGGCGGCTGGAGGCCCACGGCTGGCACGAACGGGCGGGCACCGCCCGTCTGTACATGGCTCACGCACTCGTCCACCTAGGTCGGCTCGCCGAGGCGGAGACGGAGTACCGCGCCGTGCTCACCATGGCGGACCTCGTCCCCTCCCCCGTGCTGGACGATGCCCGCGCGGCCCTCGGCGCTCTTGCCGCCGGTACGCCGTCACCTCCCACCCACTTCGCCTGATCCAGGCCGGCGGCCGCGGAGCCGGGGCCACGAACGCCTCCGGGGCTTCAGGCCACCGTCCGGCACCACGACGGCCGGGTGAGCGAGAAACGGGGGCTACCGTCGCGCGTCGGCTCGCGCGCGGGCGCGTTCGATGTCGGGGACGTGGCTCTCGGCCCATTCCCGGACGGCACGCAGGGGTGTCAGCAGTGACCGGCCGAGGTCGGTGAGGGCGTATTCGACATGCGGGGGATGTGCGGGGATCTCCGTACGAGAGATCAGGCCGTCGTACTCCATCGCGCGAAGCGTCTCGGTGAGCGCCTTCGATGTGATGCCCCGGATGTGTGCCTTGAGTTCGGTGAATCGCATCGGCCTGTTGTCCAGCGCGTTGACGACGAACACCGTCCAGCGCGCCCCGATCCGGTGCAGAACGGTGCGACTGGGACAGGTCGCGGCCATGATGTTGTACGCCTTGCCCATGCATGACTCCCGGTAGCGTTGTGGATACCGGTATAGAATCTATACCGTCCGGCTTGTGTCTGTTTCCGATTGCACGGTCCGTCCTTCGATAGCCCGGCACGGTCGTTTCGTCGCAGCGATCGTCATCGACTCGCTCGGCACCGGAGTCTTCGTCCCCGTTTCGATGCTGTATTTCCTGGCCACGACGTCGCTGACGCTGGTGCAGATAGGCGCGGCACTGACGACGGCCGGTTTGCTGGCGCTCCCAGCGGGTCCTCTGGTCGGAGGACTGGTCGACCGGTACGGCGCCAAGCCGGTACTGCAGGCGGCGAACCTGGCCCAGGCGCTCGGTTTCGCCGGGTATCTCGTCGTGGGCCAGACATGGCAGATCGCCGTCTGCGCCTGGTTGAACAGTGCCGGGCGGGCAGTGTTCTTCAGCTGCTACGGCGTGACCGTCACGGCGCTGGCCGCGCCCGGCCAACGCGAGCACTGGTTCGGTCTCCTGGGGTCGGTACGCAACCTCGGCTACGCACTCGGCGGGCTCCTCTCCGCCGTCGCGGTCACCGTCGGTACTCACGGTGCCTACGCCGCGATCGTGGTCGTCAACGCCTTGTCCTATGTCGCCGCGTTCGCCCTGGTGCGGGCCGTGCCCAATGCCCGCCCCGAGGCGGGCCGGGACGCTGCCGGCGGCTGGGGGCGCGTGCTCCGGGACCGGCGGTACCTGTCACTGGTCGCGCATCAACTGTGTTTCGCGGTCTCGTTGTTCGCCCTCAACATCGCGATACCGGTCTACGCCGTGGACGTGCTGGGACTGCCCGGCTGGACCGCCGGCGCGGTCTTCACGCTCAACACCCTGATGGTCGGCTTCGGCCAGGGCATCGTCGTCGGGCGGCTCAACGGGCGGATCCGCAGCCGTGTCCTCGTCGCCGGACACGCCTGCTTCGCGGCCGGCTACCTCCTCTTCCTGGCCGCCGACCGCGTGGCACCACCCGCCCTCGCGGTCGGCGTCGTGTTGCTCGGTGCGGGCTGTTACACCTTCGGTGAGATCCTCGGCGGCCCCATCACGTCGACTGTCGCCGCGGAAAGCGCCCCAGACGCTCTCCGCGGCCGGTACTTGGCCCTCAACCAGCTCGCCGTGACTGTCGCGGGAGCGGTCGCTCCGGCCGCGCTCTCCGGGTTGCTGTCCCACGGGGCGGCCTCGATCTGGCTGACCCTGGCAGGCGTCGGTGCCCTCGGAGCCACGCTCGCCGCGACGATCGGCAAAGTGGTGCCCGCGGCCCAGAGCCGCGTCGGAGGTGCCTGACCGGCCTTCCTCCATGCGCAGTCCAGCGCCGCGGTAGACCTCTCATCCTCGTCGCCGCCCGAACGCCTTCGCCCGCGCCCGCGGGCAGGCGACGGCGTCGCCGTCAGACCTCCTGGGTGCCACGGCCGAGGCGCAGGGCCGAGACGAGGAAGAAGACGCCGCCGGGGATGGCGTAGCCGATGGCGTTGGTCAGTGCGGGGTCGTCGGCGCCGGCGGCTGCGACGAACGAGGCTCCGGCCAGGACGGAGATGCCGCCGCTGGGGATCATCGGCCACTGGCCGCCCATCGTGCGGCGGGGAACGGCGACGACCAGCTGGACCAGGCCGGACACGATGGCCCAGGCGCCCCAGACGCGCAGGACGGCGGGGATGCCGGACGTGGCGGCGACACCCACACCGACGGCTGCGGCGAGGCTGACGGCCATGTTGACGTAGAGGAGCGTCGGCGACTGGGTGCTGCGCGACGCCTTCGCGTCGACGACGGCCGCACCCACGTCGAACAGCGGATACAGCACCAGCAGCGCGGCCGCGACCGGGGTGATCTCCTTGGCCATCGTGAACATCACGATGGCCCAGACGATGGCGAACGCGAACCGGACGAAGTACAGCCGCCGCAGGGCGAAGGCCGTCCCGGTGGTCTGGGACGGTTCAGCGATGGTGGTCACGGTGATCCTTTCGGAAGGCATGCGAAGAAGAAGGAAGGTCAGGGCTTCCGCGCCGACCTTCCACGAGACCGAACGTTCTATCTCGTGAGCCTGGCAGCGGTCGTCGCACCTTGTCAAGACCGAACGTTCTACCTGCTAGCCTGGGCCCCATGGTGCGCAGCGAAACCGAAGGACGGCCGTCCGAAGCGCGGTCCCGGCTGCTCAGGACGGCCGGCCAGGTGTTCTACGCGGAAGGGATCCACTCCGTCGGCGTCGACCGCCTCGTCGCGGAGGCACAGGTGACACGGGCCACCTTCTACCGCCACTTCCCGAGCAAGGAAAGCCTCGTCGTCGCCTACCTGAACGAGGCCGACCTCGCCATCCGCGGCCAGGCCGAGGCAGCCGTCGCCGCCGGGCTCCCCGCCGCCGACGCCATCCGGGCCATCAGCACCTCCATCGCCCAGCACATCCGGTCCTCCGGCTTCCGCGGGTGCGCCTTCCTCAACGCCGTCGCCGAGTACCCCGACCCCGAACACCCGGTGCACCAGGCCGTCCTTGCCCACCGCCAGTGGTTCCTCGACACCATCACCGCGCTCCTGACCGAGGTCAGGGAGCAGTCCGCGGAACCCGCCGCCCGCCACTTCGTGATGCTGCGCGACGGCGCCATGGCCGAGGGCTGCCTCTCCGACCCGGAACTCGTGTGCGAGACCTTCCTGCACGGCGTCGAAGGACTCCTCAGAGCCCACGCCGAGCCGGCCCACGCGTAAAGCCGTTGCGGCGGGTGGTCCGCCGGCCGCGGTCGTCCGTCCGCGGCCTGCCCCTTCAGCGGTATCAACCGTCGACTTCCGCCGAGAAGGACGGCGTGCTTCCCAGCGCACCCCCGGGCGCCACCCCGCCCTCTCCTCGGCTCCCCGCCGCGAGTGTCAGGTCACGGATGGAACCGCCACCGGCCTTCGGAAACGACATCCACCTCGCCGTCCCTGACGCGAACGGCCGTCTCGTCGTCGATGAAGTAGATCGGGAAATCCGCCCGCTCGGTGATCCGATCAGCCCAGGCGTCGTCGCGCTCCGGGAAATCCGGTGAGTACAGGTGAGGCTTGAGATACCAGTCGAAGAGGCCGAACGGCGGCTCCACGGTCGTCGCGCCGAGCACGTGAAGGTCCGTGGTGTCCCCGATGACGTCGGCAGAGTGTTCGGTGAGATGACGGCTGAAGATCATCGAGCCGGCGCTGAACCCCACATAGACCCGGCTCTGCAGCGCCTCCAGGAAGCCGTCGGCCAGGCCGTTGCCGGTGATGCTGCGCGCGAGGTGGTAGTGGCTGCCGCCGCCGACGTAGACGACGTCGGCCCGGAGCAGCCGGTCGAGCACCATCTGCCGGGGCAGTCCATTCAGCTCCAGGACGTCGAACTCCCGCCATCCGAGGCCGTACAGCCGGTTCATGTCCGCGACGAACCACCCGTGATCCCCGGCCTCGGCGACCGATGCCGTAGGAACATACACGGCGTTCGCCGATCCGAACGGCCTGCCGAGCATGTCCCGCAGCGCATCCCGCAGCGTCTCGTTACGCAGACCACTCGCCGTCAACAGAAAGTTCATCCGGCGAGCCAAACACGGCTCACGGGACCCACGCAACAAACCCAGGATCCACCAGCAGCGTCATGGCATGGCACCGGCCGGCCGACGGCCGCACGGCAGGCCACGACCACGGTCGTGCTTCGCCGAACGACTCCTCCACCTGCCCATCGAATCAGTCGTGCGCGTCAAACGGCCCCTCGATCGGCTTCGCGGACATTTCCTGGCGCACACCTCGCCTCCGCTGCTCCTGTGTGCAGGTACCCACGCCGTGGTCCGCGCGAATGAGTACGCGAGCCGATATACGCGTCGCCTCCCCCGCGTGGAAGCTCGAAGCGTTGAAGACAGATCCCGTGCAAGGAGAGACATGACCACGCGCCACATGCGGCGGGCTCCCGGAACCGCCGTGTTCCTCATAGCCTGTTCCACCGCCACCCTCGCCGCGCTGCTGACCGGTTGCACGACCGCCGACGCGATCTGCCAGGACGGGCAGTATCCCGTGCAGTACGTCGGCGCGACCGGCGGCGATTGCGTCGACGACGGCCACAAAGTCCCGAAGGGCACCTTCCGCTACCCCAAGGACAAGACCCCGAAGCACGTGGACGACAAATGGGACCGCTACTGGCAGACGCACACCCTCGACGAACACGGTGCCATCGTCAAGGCTCCCCCGGCCTCGTGACCGCGGCCTGCTGCGGGCCCCGGCGACGGTGACCGGGCGATGGCCACCGGGCGGTAAGTCGGTGCCGGTCATGGCCGTTTGCCCGCGCCCCCGCGGCGGCGTCCCTGCGCCGGGTGCGCTGCGGCCGGGGCCCGTGGCCGATCACTCGGGGTCGTGGCCGGCCCGCATGCCGGCTGCCGCGCTGACGAGCAGGGCCGCGGCGAGGGCGGCCAGTGGCGCGCTCCAGGTGCCGGTGGCGGTGTGCAGCGCGGCGGCCAGGACGGGGCCGGTGGCCGCGAGGAGGAAGCCGCAGGTCTGAGCCATGGTGGAGAGGGCGGTCACGTGGGCGTGGTCGCTCCCCCGGTGGGCGTAGAGCACCCCGGGGAGGGCCTGACCGGCCCCCAGGCCGAGACCGAGGACGACGACCCACAGCGTCGCGGTGGTACTCGGGGCGAGCATGAGCCCGGTGAGGCCGGCGACGCAGACCAGGACGGCGCTCAGGATGTGCGGGCGCTGGTCGGGGCCTTTCGCGGCGAGGACCGGCGCGATGAATCCGCCGGCGGCGACGCCGCAGATGAGCAGGGCCTGGCCGGTACCGGCGGCGCCGCGGCCGTGACCGGATTGGACGAGGATCGAGGGCAGCCAGGCGAGCACGGTGTAGAAGGCGAGGGTCTGGACGCCGAAGAAGACGGTGAGGCTCCAAGCGACCGCGGTGCGGGCCACGTGCGGGCGCCCGGACCGCTCGGTGCCGGAGACCGGGGCGGTCCGCGGCGGCCGCACGCGCAGTTGCGGGGTCGTCCCGACGGCAGCGAGGACGGCGGGGACGACCGCCAGGCCGATGGCCGGCCGCCAGTCCCCCGTGTCCTGGGCGACGGGGACGACCGCGGCCGCGATCAGTGCCGAGCCGGCCCCCATCGACAAGGCGTAGACGCCCATCATCGTGCCGACACGCTCCCGCGGGAACCGCTTGCGGACCAGCACGGGGATGAGCACGTTGACCACGGCGGTGGCCGCGCTGACCACGACGGTGCCAGTGATCAGGCCGGGCATGCCGAGCATGCGCAGCACGGCGCCGGCGACCAGGACCAGGCCGGCCCACCACAGCCCGCGTTCCTCGCCCAGCCGTCGCCGCGCCACGGCCGCGAGTGGCGCGAAGGCGCCCATGCACAGCGGCGGCAGCAGCCCCAGCAGCGAGACCACGGCGGGACTGAAGCCCGCGACCGGCGCCAGCGGCCCGATCTGCCCGAAGGAGACCCGGGTGTTCAGGCTCACCAGGACGAAGCCGACGACGAGCAGCACGCCGGCGCCCGGGACATGGGGTGGTGCGGTGCGGTCACGGGTGACGGCAGCGTTCGCCGTCGGCGGCGGGGACACTGACATGGCAGGACTCTCCAGGCACTGGGCGGTTGGGACCGGCTCCACTCTGCGCGCTAAAGTCCGCTTGAGCGCAAGTGTCCGGACCGGGAGGACCCCATGGAGCGGCTCTACTCGATCAGCGAGGTCGCCCGCCTCTTCGGGGTGTCGGTACCGACCCTGCGCTACTACGAGGAATGCGGACTGATCCAGCCCACCGCGCGGCGCGGCCGGGTGCGCCAGTACGACCGCGGCGCCCTGGAACGGCTCGCCTACGCCCAGCTGTGGCATCGCGACGGCATGATGTCTCTCGCCGACACCGCCGCCATCATGACCAGCGAACAGGCGCCCGAGCGCCACGCTCTCATCGCCGCCCGGCACGACGCCGTGCAGGACCGGATCGACCGGCTCGCTCGCGCCGCCGCCATCTTGCGGCACATGCTCCGATGCCCGGCGGACCACCCGCTGAGCTGTCCCGTGACGGGTGCCTACATCCGCTCGAGCGTCGACGCCACCCTGGCCGGTGAGGAACCCCCCGAGCCGGACTTCCCCGGCATGCCCGCACCACACCCGGAGAGCTGACCTCGAACAGGCATACGTCACAACGGCAACGTCTTAGGGCTAAGATTTCTCCGGGGCGCGTGACGGTGGAACGCGCGCCTCGCGAGAGGACGAGCCGCGAGGGGTGTGGCATGGCTCAGCGCAGAACGGCGAGACGACCGGACGCCGTGGCGGGGATCGTCGAGGACTGGGCGCGCGAACGCCCCGGCCTGGACACGTCGCCGCTGGAGGTGCTGGCCCGGCTGCACCGCGCCTACCTGCAGTACCACGCGCGGCTCACCTCGCAGATCGAGCGGCACGGCCTGTCCGTCGCCGGCTTCGACGTGCTCACGGCGCTGCGCCGCTCCGGCGCCCCGTACCGGCTCACCGCCGGGCAGTTGGCGGCCTCCGGGCTGATCTCCTCGGCGGGGGTCACGCTCCGCCTCGACCGTCTTGAGAAGGACGGCCTGCTGGTCCGGGAGCGGGACGCCGACGACCGGCGTGTCGTCTACTCACGGCTCACCGACTCCGGACTGCGCAAGGTGGACGAGGTCTTCGCCGAGCACGTGGAGAACGAACGGAGGATGCTCGGCGGCGTCTCCCCCGCCGAGCGGCGTCAGCTGGCCCGCCTGCTCGCCAAATTGGAATGCTCCATCGTCGACTCGGACGGGGCGGGGCCGGAGGAGGAGCCGGCGGACTGACCGTCCGCCGGCATGGGAGGCAGCGCGGGCCGCGCGAGCCCGGGGGCTGCCCCGCCTTCTCCCGTCCGCACGCCGGGCCCTGGGTTCCGGCGGCCTCCCGGTCATCGGGCCGGAGCCGCCGCGGGTGCCTTCGACTGCTGTTCGGCCTGGGTCCGGTAGATGCGGCGCAGCCTGACCACCCCGAGATCGTGCTGGTAGAGGTTCTCCTGCTGGTCCGCGTCGGCGGGCATGGCCTCCAGCATGACGCGGTCCTGCTCCAGCACCTGCCAGTGGCGCTCCTCGATGAGGGTCCGGTAGAGGAAGCGCCAGGTGTCGCGCTGCCAGCCGGAGACCTCGCGGTAGCGCCAGAAGAAGACGCCGGTGCGGCCCGCGTCCACCGGGCAGGCCATGCCGACGATGCCGAAGGGGCCGCCGGGTCCGGCGGACGGCGGGTACGGGATGGACAGGTCGACCCAGTCGACGCCGGTGCGGCACAGCTCCACCCAGTCGAAGTTGACACCGCGCTGGTCGGTCTTCTCGAAGAAGTAGCCCCGCTCGGTCTCGCGGATGCGGAACTTGGCCGTGGTGTCGCCGTCGTACATGGTGTGCGACTCGTGGTGCAGGAACGCGCCGTGCATCGGGTCGAGAAGGTTCTCCATGGCGAAGCGCCACGGGACGTTCCACTCGGCGTAGCAGAGGAAGGAGGAGACATCGGGGTCGGTGAGCGGTTCGGGGAGGGTGAGGTCCACCGGCTCGGGGTGCTCCTCGTCGCCGAAGTAGGCGAGGATGGCGCCGCCGACCTCGCGCACGGGCAGGGAGGTGACGAGCGTCCTGCCCTCCAGGTTGCAGCCGGGCAGTCCGGGCACGGAGGTGACCGTGCCGGAGCCGTCGACCTCGACGCCGTGGTACCAGCAGGCGACGCGGTCGCCCAGGTGTTTGCCGAGGGAGAGCGGGGCGCCGCGGTGGGGGCAGCGGTCGGCGAGCATCGACAGGGTGCCGTCCGCCTTGCGGAACAGCAGCCAGTTCTCGCCGAGCGCGGTGACCTTGCGCAGTCCGCCGGGCCGCACGAAGTGGGAGGGGACCACGGGATGCCACTGGTTGCGCAGGCCGTGGGCGTGGATGTGGGCTGCGGTGTCGTGCGTGGAGAGGGTCATGTCAGGCTCCCAGGCGGTGCATCTCGGTGCGGAAGGTCTCCTCGGTCCACGGTTCACCGGCGGGGGTGCGGACCTGGCGGGCGTTGAGCCCGGCCACGACGTCGGCCAGGTCGTGGCCGTCGCGGGTGAAGATCTCCTCCAGGGTGCGGGCGAGCTTCAGCTCGTACGGGGTGGGCTCGTGGTCCCGGCTCTGGTGCGGGTCCAGGTACGGCCAGGTGTCGGTGGTCATGGATGTCTCGCTCTCCGTACGGGTCACAGGTCCAGGACGAGGCGGGCGGAGGCGCAGCGGGAGACGCAGATCATCATCGTCTCGCCGGCAGCGCGTTCGGCCTCGCTGAGCAGGTGGTCGCGGTGGTCGGGGGTGCCGGCGAGGACGCGGGTCTCGCAGGAGCCGCAGATGCCGTCGCGGCAGGAGGAGGTGACGGTCAGGCCCGCGTTCTCGGCGGCTTCGAGGATGGAGGTGGTGGCGTCGACGGTCAGGGTCACACCCGAGGTGCGGCATTCGACCTCGAAGGCCGTGTCGTCGCCGTCGGGTGCCACGGTGGCGGGCGCGGCGAACCGTTCGATGCGCAGTCGGCCCGCGGGGCAGGCCTCTTCGGCCGCCTTCAGCAGCGGTTCGGGTCCGCAGCAGTACACGAGGGCGTCGTCCGGCAGGTCCCGCAGGGCGGCCGCGAGGTCGATGTGGCCCTGCTCGTCCTGCGGTACGAGGGTCACCTCGCCGCCGGTCAGCGCGGTCAGTTCGGCGCCGAAGGCCATGGTGGCGCGGGTCCTGCCGCCGTGGACGAGCCGGTAGGGCACCCCGTCCCGCCCGGCCTGGCGGGCCATCGCGAGGATCGGGGTGATGCCGATGCCGCCGGCGAGGAAGACGTAGAAGGCGGCGGGTTCCAGGGCGAAGTGGTTGCGCGGGCCGGCCACCCGCACGCTCTGGCCCGGGCGCAGCTTGCTGTGCACGTGCCGTGAACCGCCGCGCGAGGACGGTTCGTCGAGGACGCCCAGGCGGTAGGCCGTGAGGTCGGCGGGGTCGCCGCACAGGCTGTACTGGCGGACGTGCCCGCCGACGTGCAGGTCGAGGTGGGCGCCCGGGGTCCAGGCGGGCAGCGGCTTGCCGTCGGGGTGGACCAGGTCGACGGAGAGGACGCCTTCCGCCTCCCAGGTCATCCGGCGGACGAGGAGGTCGAGTTCGTACTCGCGGTCAGCGGTCATGGCGGTGGCCTCCCTACGCGGCGGGGATCGTGACGGGTGGGGTGAACGGGTTCTTCATCGGGCCGAGCGCGTCGAGGTCGACCTCGACGAGGGTCGGGCCGTCGGAGGCGAGGGCCGCCCGCAGGACGGGGGCGGCGTCCGCCTCCGACGCGATGCGCGCGTAGGGAAGGGCGCACGCGGCGGCGAGCGCGGCGAAGTCCGGGGTGAACAGGTCGACGCCGGAGCGGCGTTCGCCGTACGTGTCCTGCATGTTGCGCAGCACCCCGTATCCGCCGTCGTTGAAGACGATCAGGGTCAGGCGGGGGCGTTCCTGTGCGACGGTGAGGAGTTCGCCGAGGTGGACGGCGAGGCCGCCGTCGCCTGCGATGACGACGGTCGGCTGCTCCGGCCGGGCGAGCGCGGCGCCGATGCCCATGCCGAGGCCCTGGCCGATGCCACCGCCGCGGGGGAAGACGTTGGCGCGCGGATCGTGGATGGGCAGCAGCCGGTTGCCCCAGGAGGACGAGGGGATGGTGACGTCCCGGGCGACGACGGCGCCGCGCGGCAGGGCGGCGGCGAGGGCGTCGCAGACGGCGGCCTGGGGGCCGATGTTGTCGTGCAGGGTGGCGCGTACGTCCTCGCGGACGGTTTTCACGCGGGCCGTCCAGTCGGCGTCCGCGCGGCGGGCGGCCGCGGTGAGCGCGGGCAGGACGGCGGCGGCGGTGCCGTGCAGGGTGTGGGGCGCCGGATACACCCGGCCGAGGGCGGCCCGGTCGACGTCGATCTGGAGGTGGGCGGCGGGCAGTTCCAGTCCGTAGTCGGCGGTCTCGTTGGAACGGAAGTGGGTGCCGATGGTGAGGAGTACGTCGGCTTCGGCGAGGAGGGCGCGGCAGGGCGGCGTGGTGGCGAAGTTGCCGATGACCAGCGGGTGGTCCTCGGGCACGCTGCCGCGGCCGGAGTTGGAGGTGAGCAGGCCGGCGCCGGTGGCCTCCAGCAGGGCGAGCAGTTCGTCGCGCGCGGTGGTGGCGCCGCCGCCCGCCCAGATCAACGGGCGGCGGGCGGAGGCCAGCAGTTCGCGCGCGGCGGCGAGGGCGGCTGGGGTGGGCAGCGGGGCCGGGGCGGCGGTGACCGACTCGCCCGTGTCCTGCTGGGGCGCGTACTGAAGGTCGATGGGCCACTCGATGCTGGCGGGTCCGCCGGGTGTGCCGAGGGCGGCGGCGGATGCCTCGCGCAGCAGTCGTCCGGCGTCGCGTGCGGAGCCGACGGTGGCCGCGTACGCGGACACGGCCGTCAACATGCCGAGCTGGTCCTTCGTCTCGTGGATGAATCCGCGCCCGCCGCCCAGGTGGGCGGACTCGATCTGCCCGGTGACGTGCAGGACCGACGTGCCGGCCGCCAGGGCCTCGATCAACGAGCCGGCCGCGTTGCCCGCCCCGGTTCCGGTGGAGGTCAGCGCGCAGCCGAGGGAGCCGCGGGCCCGCCCGTATCCGTCGGCGGCGTTGACGGCGGTGGCCTCGTGGCGCACCGGTACGAACCGCAGCTCACGGTCGACCGCTTCGACGAGCGGCAGGTTGTGCACCGACACGATGCCGAAGACGGTGTCGATGCCGAGGGACTTCAGATGGGCGACGAGGAGGTCGCCTCCGTTGTCGTACTGCATGGAGAGGCTCCTCACAGGATGCCGCGGCCGACTCCGCCGCAGACGTCGATGCTGGTTCCGGTGATGTAGGAGGCGCGCGGGGCGAGCAGCGCCACGACGGCGTACGCCACTTCGTCGGCACGGCCGAGCCGTCCGAGCGCGATGCCGCGGTCGGCGGCCAGTTCGGCCTGCCAGTCGTCGTAGGTGAGGCCGCTGCCGGCGGCGGCGTGCCGGCGGGTCCACTGGCCGGTGTCGATCAGGCCGAGGCAGACGGAGTTGACCCGGATGCCCTCGGCGGCGAGTTCGTGCGCAAGAGACTTGGAGAGGTTGAGGATGCCGGCGCGGGCGGCGCTGGTGGTGATCAGGCGGGTCTCGGGCTGCTTCGCCAGCACGGCGTTGACGTTCACCACCGAAGCCGCGTCCGAGGCGCGCAGGTACCGGCGCGCGGCGGCAAGGGGGTTGAGGACGCCCGCGAACTTCAGCTCCAGTTCGTCGCGCCAGTCCTCGGCCGTGGTGTCGTCCAGGCGTTTCATGCGGGACTGACCGGCGTTGTTGACCAGGCCGTCGATGTGTCCGCCGAAGCGGGCGGCGGCGGCGTCGGTGAAGCGGCGTACGGCGTCGCCGTCACGGACGTCGCAGGTGGCGGTGAACAGGCGGTCGGGTCCGGCGCCGAGCCGGGCGGCGGCCTTGGCGAGGCGTTCGCCGTCACGCCCGCAGGTGGCGACGCGGGCGCCTTCGTCGAGCAGGGCGCGGACCGTGGCCAGGCCGACGCCGGAGCTGCCTCCGGTGACGAGTACCGTGCGGTCGGCGAGGCCGAGATCCATGACGTACTCCTTGCAGGGGTCGAGTGGTGGACGTCAGTGCATGGTGAAGCCGCCGTTGACGGCGATCACCTGTCCGGTGACGTAGCGGGACTCCTCGCCGAGCAGATAGGCGACGAGGCCGGTGAGGTCCTCGGGCCGCTGCGGGCGGGTGATCGCGCGGTGGGTGGCGTAGAGCGCGTGCCGCTCGGGCGGGACGGTCTCGGTGGCTTCGACCTCGGTGAGGCCCGGGGCGACCGCGTTGACGGTGATGCCCTGCTCGCCCAGTTCGCGGGCCATGCCCCGGGTGAGGGAGATGACCGCGCCCTTGGAGGCGAGGTAGTGGGCGAGCCGGGGCGAGCCGTACAGGGCGGCGTCGGAGGCGATGTTGACGATGCGGCCGGGCCGGCTCATCAGGGGCAGCAGGTGCTTGGCCACCAGCCAGGGGCCGCGCGCGTTGACCGCCATCAGCCGGTCCCAGACCTCGATGTCGATGTCCTGGAACTCCCTGCCGCCGACGCCGTTGGCCAGCGCGGCGTTGTTGACCAGTCCGTAGACGGGGCCGGAGCCGGCCAGGCGGTCGGCGAGCGCGGCGACCGACGCGGGGTCCGCGACGTCCAGCGGCACGCATTCCGCCTCGCCGCCCGCCGAGCGGATCGCCCGGACGGTCCGCTCGCCCCAGGCGGTGTTCAGCTCGGCGACCACCACCCGGAACCCGTCCGCCGCCGCGCGGCGGGCCATGGCCTCGCCGAGGCCACGGCCCGCGCCCGTCACGACGACGGTGCGCCGGGCGGCCGGCTCAGTCACGGGTGATGCCGTACAGCGGCGAGTACTCGGGGTACGTCGGCACCTGCGGCTTCCGCGTGCCGATGATGACGCAGAACAGCGCTTCGGTGTCGCCCTCGTTCTTCAGCGAGCGGGTGACGCCGGCCGGCACCACGATCATGTCGCGGTAACCGAGGGTCCGGTACTCGACCTCGTCGGGACCGCGGTGGATGCCGACGCGGACCTTCCCCTCCAGGACGAAGAACGCCTCCTCGACGTCGTGGTGGGTGTGGGCCGGGCCCTCGGCGCCGGGCGGCAGCAGCATGTTGGAGAAGGTGAAGCCGCCGGAGGGGATGATCCGGTTGTCGTCCTCGTGGTTGCCGGTGGCTCCGGAGCCGACGTAGCGGATCTGTGCCCGCTTGTACTGCGGACCCGCCTTCTCCTGGAAGGACAGGGTGCCCCAGTCGGGCTCGCGGGAGTCCTTGGTGGCGATCAGGGAGTCGGTGTACTTGGCGAGGTCGCCGCCGTTGTCGTAGTCGGTGGTGGTCAAAGGCATGGTGGTCAGCCCTTCGTGGCGTGAGCGAGGTGGTCGGTGACGATGTGCAGGTGGGAGGCGAGCCAGGCGTTGACGCGCTCGGGCTGCTCCTGGTTGGCCAGGTGACCGGCGTCCTTGACGATCACGTAGGCGGTCTTGTGCAGACCGCCGGCCAGGACCTGTGAGCCGTCGGGACCGGTGATCCGGTCCTTGTCGCCGCACAGGACGAGGGTGGGCGCGGTGATGCGGTGCAGTTCACCGCGCAGGTCGGTGGCGGCCATGGCCTCGGCCGCGTGTGCGTAGCCCGGCAGGCGGACGGAGGCGGCCATGGTGGCGGTCACCCGCCGCACCAGGTCGGTGGGAGCGTCGGGGGACACCAGGCGCGGGGCGCGGGCGGCGGCGAAGGCCTCCGGGCCGATCCGGGCGAGTTCCTCGGCGCGGGCCCGCATCCCGGCGGCCTTCCCGGGGTCGGTTCCGGAGCCGGGTGAGGAGTCGCAGATCATCAGCGACTCGACCAGTTCGGGGTGGCGCACGGCCAGCCGCAGTGCGATCACGCCGCCCCAGGAGACGCCGAGGACGTGGGCGGCGCCGCCCCGGGCGCGGATCACCTCGGCGGCGGTGTCGGCGAAGTCGTCCATGGTGAGCGGGTGTTCGGGGTCGGCCGACCGCGCGTATCCGGGTGCGTCCCAGGCGACGACCCGGAAGCCGTCCGCCAGTGCAGCGAGTTGGGGGGCGAAGGCCGCCGAGGAGGAGCCGATGCCGTGCAGGCACAGCAGCAGCGGTCCGCTGCCGCCGGCCGCTTCCAGGTGCAGGCCCCGGATGTCGTAGGCGGTCACAGGATCTGCCCCGTCCGTCCGGCGAGCGCGGCGAGCGAACGGAGGACCGCGTACGGGACGACCTGGCTGGTCGCCGGGTTGGTGGCGTCCGGCAGGTGCCGTACCTCGAAGCGGTAGTCCCCGTGGGCGCCGGACGCCTCGATCACATGGGAGGTGTGCCGGGCCGCCGGGTCCGCGACGACGCTGACCCGCACCGTCTCCGGGTCTCCGACGGCGAGGGCGACGGAGGCCGCGACGTTGGTCGACTTGGGGAACTTCACCGGAACGTCCCGTGCGGTCCCCGTCATGACCTCGACCGGCCCGGTGGCCGACCGCATGCGGGCGAGCAACTCCTCGCCCATCCAGGGCTGTTCGAGGGTGGACGGCAGTTTGGTGGTGGTCAGCCGGACCTCGTCGAGGGGCCCCATGGCGCGGACGGCCTGCAACAGGTCGAGTCCGCCGACCGCGCCGCCGGTGAAGTACACGCGGCCGGGCCCGGTGTGCAGCAATCGCTTGGCCAGTTCGTCGTCGGTGAGGGCGCCGGTCGAGGCGACGAGCAGGTCGGTGCCGGAAGCGAGGATCGCCTCGCCCCACTCGCGCACCACGGCCTGTCCGGCGGCCTCGACGATCAGGTCGCAGTGGTCGAGGGCCTGTTCGACGGTGTACTGCGGGACCGGGGCGGAGTCCCCGACGGGCCGGTTGTCGGCCACGCACACGAGTTCGGCACCCGGGATGTCGCCCGCGGCGAGCGCGCCGCCGACGACCCGGCCGATGGCGCCCCAGCCGATCAGGCCGACGCGGCGCGGGGTGGGGGTGCTCATGCGGGGACTCCTTCGGCGTCGACGGGCAAGACGACGGGGCTGCCGTCGGGCGTGCCCGCCATGTGGGCGCGGATCAGCCGGGACGGCGGTCCGGCGGTGCCCCACACGTCGGACAGTTCGGGGGTGCGCCGCCACACCTTGCAGATCCAGGCGTCCTCGACGACCTGGGCGACCTCCGAGGTGTACTCGCAGACGAGGCCGGTGGGGTCGGTGAAGTAGGAGAAGGTGTTGTCGCCGGGCCCGTGCCGGCCCGGCCCCCACTCGGGGGTGATGCCGTGGTGCCTCAGCCGCCCGAGGCCGCGCATGAAGTGGTCGACGGAGTTCATCTCGTACGCCACGTGGTTCAGGGACACCCAGGCCGCCTGGTTGAAGGCGACGCAGTGGTGGTCGCTGTTGCAGCGCAGGAACGCCATCTGGTGCTCGGACCAGTCCGAGACGCGCATGCCCAGGACGTCCCGGTAGAAGGCCACCGACGCGTCGATGTCGGGGGTGTTGAGCACCGCGTGCGTGACGCCGACCGGCACCGCGGCGTCACGTCCGCGGGCCGCCACCGCCCAGGTGTCGGCGGACAGTTCGATCAGCCGTCCGTCGTTGTCCCGGAACCGCAGGCCGTAGCCGCCGCCCACCTGGTCGAGCGGTCCGGGACCGCTGACCGGGGTGATGCCGCGTGCCTCCAGTCTGCGTGCCGCCTCGTCGATCTCGGCGGGGGTGCCCACGGCGAAGGCGAGCTTCCCCAGGCCGATCCGGTCGGCACGGGTGAGCTGGAGGGCGTGGTGTTCCTCGCCGGTGCCGCGCAGCCAGCTCGTGCTGTGTTCGGCCTCGACGACTTCCAGTCCCCAGGCCTGCTCGTAGAAGTCGGTGGCCTCGGCGAAGTGCGGGGTGAGCAGTTCCACGGAGCGCAGGGCGCGCAGCCGGGCGATCGGGGGGTGCGTCATGGTGAGGGTCTCCGGGGTGTGGGTCAGCCGGCCCAGGGCAGGGGGGTGGCGTCGGTGCCCCAGTACAGGGACTTCTGCCGCTGGTAGGCGCGGATGAGGTCGCGGCCCTTCTCCGTGCCGAGGCCGCTGTCCTTCATCCCGCCGAAAGGGGTGGAGATGGAGAACTGTTTGTAGGTGTTGATCCAGACGGTTCCCGCCTCGATGCGCCGGGCCAGCCGCCAGGCCGCACGGGCGTCGCGGGTCCAGATGCCGCAGGCGAGGCCGTACACGCTGGCGTTGGCCTGCCGGACGAGGTCGTCCTCGTCCTCGTAGGGCAGTGCGACGAGGACCGGACCGAAGATCTCCTCCTGGCACACCCGGGCGGAGTTGGGCAGCCCGTCGATGACGGTCGGCAGGTAGTAGGCGCCGTCCGCGTGGGCCGCGCCGTCCGGGGCGGCTCCGCCGCACAGGACGCGTCCGCCCTCGGCGCGCGCGAGGTCCACGTACGCGGCGACGGCGTCGCGGTGGCGGTGGTGGACGAGCGGGGCGACCTGGGTGCCGGGATCGGTGCCCGGTCCGACCCGCAGTTTCCGTACCCGCTCGACGAGTTCGCCGAGGAAGGAGTCGTGGAGCGAGCGGTGCACGAAGAGCCGCGACCCGGCGATGCACGACTGCCCGCTGGAGGAGAAGATCCCGAACATCACACCGGCGAGGGCCTGTTCGATGTCGGCGTCCTCGCGGACGATCGTCGGTGACTTGCCGCCCAGTTCCAGGGAGGCCGGGACGAGTTTGCCGGCGGCGGCGCGCGCGATGGTGCGGCCGGTGGCGGTGCCGCCGGTGAAGCCGATCCGGCGGACGAGCGGATGGGTGACGATCGCGCTCCCCACGACGCTGCCCTTGCCCGGCAGGACGGAGAGCAGCGCGGTCGGCATCCCGGCCTCGGTGAGCGCCCGGTGGACCAGGCGGCCGAAGGCGAGTGAGACGAGCGGCGTCCACTCGGCGGGCTTGAGCAG
This sequence comes from Streptomyces sp. NEAU-sy36, assembly GCF_013423905.1. Classification (NCBI taxonomy): domain Bacteria; kingdom Bacillati; phylum Actinomycetota; class Actinomycetes; order Kitasatosporales; family Streptomycetaceae; genus Streptomyces; species Streptomyces sp. NEAU-sy36. Next base: position 3,788,702 of record NZ_CP058977.1, on the reverse strand, counting down.
GACGGCGTTCCCGCCGGCGAGGGCCGGGGCGACCTTCTGCGCGTCGGAGGCGATCGGCGAGTTCCACGGGTTGATGGCGCCGACCACTCCGATGGGCTCGTACACGCTCATCGTGACGTAGGGGCCGCGGGCGGGAGTGAGCGAGTCCTCGGCGGTCTCGAGCGCGGCGGCCGTGTAGCGGAAGGTGCCTGCGGCGCTCATGGCCAGGGCGAGGGTCTCGGTGAGGGTCTTGCCGGTGTCGGCGGTCTGGAGCGCGGACAGTTCGGCGGCGTGCTCCTCGATCAGGTCGCCGATCCGGTACAGGAGGCGGGCGCGCCGGTGCGGCAGCAGGTCGCGCCAGGCGGGCGTGGCGGCCGCCGCCGCGGCGGCGCCGGCCGCCTCGTCGACGTCGGCGGGCGAGGCGGCGTGGATCGTGGTGATCAGGGTCCCGTCGGCCGGGTCCGCCGTCTCGATCGGTGCGCCCGCGCCGCGCCGGAACACGCCCGCGATGAGGATCTCGTCGGGTGGGATGCGCGGCATGGCAGAACCTCCGGACAGGAGTGGCAGGGGAAGCCTCGCGGGCGGCCCACTCACGGAGCCGAAGCCGATCGGCGAAGCGCTTGAAATCTAAGGGCTTAAATATTCCGACCGCAAGAGGCTGGGTCCGATGTTTTTTCCCCGGCGGCGAACCCTTGACGACCCCCGTCGCATCAGGGGTACAACCTAAGCGCTAAAACATTCAGCCCTTACGCAACGGTCGCCGGGGAGATCTGCCGGCGCGCCCTCAGGCACTGTCCCCGACCCGCCGAGCCCTCCCGTCTCTCACCGCCGCGCGTACGCAGGGCCGCTCAGGCCCCTCCCGCCCGGCCCTACCACTGCCGCGCGTTCCGACATCCCGCGCGGAAGCCGGAGGCCCCCTCCATGACCATCGACGCTCCCACCGCGGGCCGCCACCCCGACGCCGCCGCACTCGCCGCCGCCATCGGCGCCCGCTTCGAACGCCTGCCTCTGTGCCGTTGGCACGTCACCGTCCGCCTCGTCATCGGCGCGGTGACCTTCTTCGAGGCCTTCGACCAGTTGCTCATCGCCTACGCGCTGCCCCAGCTACGGGCCGAATGGCAGCTGGGCACCGGGCAGACCACCACGCTGATGACCGTCGGCTCGGTGGGCATGCTCGCCGGGGCGCTGCTGTCGGGCCGCCTGGCCGACCGCCTCGGCCGGGTGAAGGTCATCGCGGCCTGCATCGCGCTGTCCAGTCTGTGCAACCTGGCGCTCACCCTGTGCACTTCACCCGCGCCGTTCATGGCCGCCCGCTTCGTCCAGGGCCTGGCCATCGGCGGCGAGGTGCCGGTCGCGGCCACCTTCATCGCCGAGATCACCCGCACCCACCAGCGGGGCCGCTTCGTCCTCCTGTACGAGCTGGTCTTCCCGGCGGGCCTGACCGCCGGCGCCCTGCTCGCCTCGTGGCTGGTGCCGCTGCTCGGCTGGCGCTGGATGTTCGGCCTCGCGGCGGTTCCCGGAGCACTGTGCCTGCTCATCACCCGCTGCGTACCCGAGTCGCCGCGCTGGCTCGCCGACCGCGGACGCCACGCGCAGGCCCTGGAGACGATGGCGGCGATCGAGCGGAAGGTCGAGAGGGCCACCGGCGCACCCCTGCCCGAGCCCGCACCCGCGGCGCCCGCGACACGGGGGTCCGAGAGCCGCGGCGGACTGCGAGAACTGCTCCGCGGCCGTTACCGCAGGCGCACGCTGGTCGTCGGTGTCCTGTGGTTCACCGGCTACTTCGTCAACTACGGCATCACGTCCTGGCTGCCCACCATCTACGGCACCCGCTTCGGCCTGACCCTCCCGGAAGCGCTCGGGTACTCGACGGTGACCTCCTGCGCGGGCCTCGTCGGCTGCCTGCTCGTGGCGCTGACCGTGGACCGCGCCGGGCGCCGCCGCACGGTCACCTGGTGCCTGGGCGCCGCCGCCGTCGCCCTGCTCCTGCTCGGCTTCTTCTCCGGCGGTTCGGCCACGGGCGTGCTGGTGTGGACCTCGCTGGCGAGTGTCTTCCTCTTCGGCTCCAACATCTGCCTGTACCTGTACACCCCCGAACTCTTCCCCACCCGCATACGCGCCCTGGGCTCCAGCATCGGCGGCGCCATGAACCGCCTCGGCGTCATCCTCGGCCCGATCGTGGTCGGCGCGGTCTACGCGGACGGCGCGCTCGGCACCGTGTTCGTGACCCTCGCGGTGGTGGCCCTGATCGGCTCGCTCACGGCGGGGGCGGCCGCGGAGGAGACGAGCGGACGGCAACTGGAGGACGTGGCGCAGTAGTACGTCGCCCACCGGCGCGTCACCGGTCGCCTGGCCCAGCAGATGGAGGACGGCAGGGGGTGCAGTGGCCGCCCGTGCCGGGGCCGGGAGGACCACGCGCCGCGAACCCGCGGGAACGCGAAGCGGCGCGGAGGCCCGGAAGCCGCCGCGCCGCGACGTGGTACTCGGCGAGTGGTGCTCAGGGAACGCGGATCAGGAGGTGACCGCGCAGGACACGGTGGGCCATGTCCAGGTGCCGTTCGTCATGATCGTCATACCCCAGTTGTTGCCGCTCCCGTTGGGTGTGGCCTCAAGTACCTGACTGCTCGGATAGCTGGCGTTGACGTTCCACGTGGAGCTGATCTTCTCCGGGGTCGGGACGTTGACCGTCACCTTCCAGTTGTTGGAGCCGGTGACCGAGACGTTCAGGTTGTAGCGGTCGCTCCACTGCTGGCCGGCCGACAGCGTCGCGGTGCAGCCGCCGCTGCCGCCGCCGCTGGGAGGCGGGGTGGTGCCGCCGCCACCGCCGCTGCTGCCGCCGCTGGTGACGGTGATGTTGGAGCTGCCGCTGCTCTGGTAGCCCTCGGTGGCCAGGATCTCGTAGTTCGGGGTGCCGAGGTTGAGGCCGAGGTTCTTCCAGGCGTTGAAGATGTTCGAGACGGTGATGGTGCCGCCGGTGCGCTTGGCCTGGCGGACCGCCCAGTACTGGTCGAACGTCGCGGTGCCCTCGATGGACGGCGCGTTGACGCGGGTCGTCTTGTACAGGTCGTACGTGCTGCCGTCACTGCTGACCGAGCCCAGCTTGGTGGCGCCCGTACTCGGGTTGTAGTTGCCGTAGTTGTCGACGATGTACCACTCGATCAGCGGGTTGGTGGTCCAGCCGTACAGCGACAGGTAGCAGTTGCCGTTGCAGTTCCACGTGCCCGAGTACGAGACGGTGTTGCTGTTGCCCGGGTTCCAGCCGGTGCCGGCGACGACGTTCTGCGCGGCCGAGTTCCAGGTCAGGCTGTAGTTGCTGCCCGACCCCAGGGTCATCGTGGCCCCGCTGGACTGCTCCCAGAACGAGTAGAAGTAGCCGTTGTTGGTACCGGTGCTGTTCGAGGTGATGGTCGTGCCGGCCTGCGCGGCGCCGGGCAGCGCGAAGGCGAGCACGGCCGCCGCCGCGGCGGCGACGAGCCCTCGGACGACAGCCACGAGGCCGCGTCTGCGGCGCATCCCGTGGATCAGCGTACTCATGGGGGTGTTTCCTCCCTGTGCGGGTGTGGAGGGCCTGCTGTGCGCCAGGCCCCCGGGCCGTCACCGGCCGGGAACGACCGGATAGGGCATGGGCATGACACATTTGGCCGCCGTGGGAGCCGCGACCGGATGCCGGGTCAGCGTGCGGCCCGGACCGCCGGTGACGAGCACCGGCCTGGCGAACAGTCTGGACGGCGGCCGACGGGTGTCAACAGTTTCGGTAGAAGTTTCGAAAGCTTTCTGCTCGGCAGAATGCGCCCGCGAGGACGGATTGCCTGGTCATCGGCCGATTCCAAGGACTCCACCGATGCGACCCTCCGGGCCAGGCCACAGAGTTGCGCACGCTGCAGACCGGCAAGTGATCCTGTTCCCGAAACTTTCGGCCCTCCACATGGGGCTCGCGGAACATCGCGTCGAGCGTCCGGCCGGGCGGCGGAAGACCGCGCCGGCGGCCGGGGCCGCCGAGGCGGCAGCTACCTGGAACACATGATCACAACGGCTTGACGATCAGTCACTGTCGCCGGCCGGGCGGCAAGGTCTTGAGAAGGCGCGAAGGCCGCTGTCCGCCCTCGCGTTGCGAGCCCGTACGGACGGCTCCTCTTGGGAGTATGCACAGGTGCAGCCACTACCGGTCCCCTGCCCCGCCCACCTCGTACCGGATGCCACCGGTACCAACGCCTTCCATGACGCCTACCGCAATGCCATGGCGCACAACGTCGTGTTCGTCGCCATCGAGGCCGAGGGTCCGCGCTGGACCGTGAAGGCGGACACCCTCACCGCCGGCTCCGGCCGCGGGGTCTGCGACGCCGTCAACGAAGCCATCCGGGCCGCGATCCTCCGCCTGGTCGACAACCACGAGGTCGATTTCGGCGCCTACACGGGCCCCGTCTACTTCATGATGCACGGCGTGCGGGACGAGGCACGGGCTCGCGAACTCGCCGCCGCACTCCACGCTGCCCTCTACGACGACCTGGAACCCCTGAACCGCGCCGTCCCCCCTGGTTCCTGACCCACGGGTCGTGGTGCGCAGTGGCAGGGCACGGCTTCGGCCGGGTGGTCGGTCAGCCGCCCTGGCCGGCGCTGCCCACCGGGCCGACCGTCACCCGGGAGGTGGTTTCGTCGGTGACGGGCAGCGTGGCGGCGCCGGGCCACTTGAGGGTGACCGTCCTGGTCTCGTTCGGCGGCGTCACCAGCAGCCCGGTGACGCGGACGCCGGAGCCGCCCGTGTCGTTGGACGGGTAGTGGATGCCGAAGGCGATCGACTGCCCGTTCTTCAGGATCGACGAGGCGGCCTTCTCACCCGTGCGCTGCGCGGACAGCGTGCCTTCCCTGAGCTTCAGGTCGACGCCGGCGTAGCCCGAGATCGTGCAGTCCCGGCCACCGTGGTTCTTCATCGTCACCGCGACGGTGCGATCGGGGTCGCCGTCGATGGTGTCGTCCACCGCCGTGATCTCCAGTTCGTCGGTACGGCACCAGGCTGCCTTCCCGGTCCCGCCTGCCGCGCCGGATCCGCTGCCCGCGGCCGTACCCTGTACGGAGGACCCCTTGCCCGCGGAGCCGTTCCCGGCCGAGCCCGCGCCGTCGGAGGACTGCGCGCCGCCGCCCTGGCCGGAGCCGCTGCCCGCTCCCGTACCGCCGTCCTGGGAGGAGGCGGTGGACGCGGCCGACGGGTCGCTCTGTCCCGTCGTGCCGCCGTCGTCGTTCTGACAGGCGGTGAGCGAGAGGCCCGCGGCGACGGCCAGAGCGGCGAAGGTGAGCTTGTGAACGCGCATCGTTTTCCTCGGATCGGTTGCGGGGTCGGCCGCTCGGTACCGTCCTGCACGCGTCCACATGGGTCGGTGGGGCTCGGTACCGGTGAGCGTCTCTGCTCAACAGGACTGCTCGGCCCCGGCGAGCCGTTCCCCCGAACTCGCGCTGGGAACACGCCTGTTACACGCCCCGTGGCACAACGCATGCCGGTACTTGCCGCGCCGCCCCTCACCGCGTGTCCGAGGCCGGCACCGGCTGGGACAGACTCGTGACCCGGTGGATCTTGACCAGCGCGTCGTCGGGCACGGCAACCACGACGAGCACGTACACGAGCGATCCGGCCGGCGCGCCTGGGCGTCTGACCCGGCCTCCAGCCCGACCAAGCCCCCGGCCGTCACTCCTGCACCAACACCCCGGGACCGACCCCGCCGACATGCGCCTGCGTCCCGCGCCCTCCCCCTGACCGGCGTGGTCGCCGCGCCCGGAGGTCACGACTGGTCAGGCGTCATCCAGTCGGCGTACGTCCTCCTCGTCCCACGTCCTGGTGTCTCGCGGCTGGGTGTACGGCTCGGCCTCGGGCGGGTGCCCGCCGGCGACGGCGCGCTGGCGCACGGTCTCGGCGTCGAACTCCAGGCCCAGCAGTACGGCGAGGTTGGTGATCCACAGCCAGACGAGGAAGACGATGACGCCTGCCATCGTGCCGTACGTCTTGCTGTAGGAGGCGAAATCGGCGACGTAGACGGCGAACCCGGCGGAGGCGGCCATCCAGATCACCAGCGCGAGGAAACTGCCCGGTGTCACCCAGCGGAACCCTTTCACCTTCGCGTTGGGGCTCGCCCAGTACAAGAGAGCGATCATCGCCGTGACCAGCAGGAGGAGGACCGGCCATTTCGCGATCGACCACACGGTCAGCGCCGTGTCGCCGATCCCGAGCGCCTGCCCCGCCTTGCCGGCCAGGGCGCCGGTGAAGACGACGATCAACGCGCTGGCCACGGCGAGCACCATCAGCACGACCGTGACGCCGAGGCGCACCGGCAGAATCTTCCACACCGGACGGCCCTCGGGTATGTCGTACACGGCGTTCGCGGCGCGGATGAAGGCGGCCACATACCCCGACGCCGACCACACCGCCACCACGATGCCCACCAGCGCCATCACCGATCCGGTACCGGCGTTGCCCTGCAACTGCTCCACGGCCCGGGTGATGATGTCCCGTGCGGAGCCGGGTGCCAGCTGGTCGAGGTTGGCCAGCACCTTGTCGGTCGTCGACCTGCCGGTGATGCCCAGCAAGGAGACCAGCACCAACAGGGCCGGGAACAAGGACAGCACGCCGTAGTAGGTGAGCGCCGCCGCCCGGTCGGTCAGCTCATCGTCCTTGAACTCCTTCAGGGTCCCCTTGAGTACGGCACGCCAGGCCCGTTTCGGCAGCTCCGTGGGCGCGTCCGGTGCCGACCGCTCGACTTGCGGGCCGGGCCCCGCCTCCTGCGGCGACGGCGCCCGGAAGTCCGGCGCCCGCCCGCCGCTGTGCTGGTCCCGTCGCCCTGGAAGATGCAGATTCGCCATACCGGGCGGGTAACCGCACGGCACCCGCTCAAGCCGGCATGACGGCCGACACCTCGCTCCGACTCCCACCGCGCCTTCGCCCGGCCGCCTTGAGACTCCGCGGGGCGGGCACCCGGACGGTACTGCCATGGAGGAAGGGACGCGACGTGCTGATCGTGATAGCGGTGCTGCTCCTGCCGGCTCTGGCGCTGTTGTTGGTGGTGATGGACCGTGTCGAGGACTGGCTGCCCGCGGCGTCCTCCGGTCCCCGGCACACACGTCGCCGCCGCCATCTGAGGCTGATCCCCGGCGAAGCGAGCGACTCCCCCTCCCGGCCGGCGGCGGTGGAGGCGTCCGAGCGGCGCGCGCACGCCGCGTGACGGTCGGTCCGGTGTCAGTCGCGTGTCAGGGGCCCGTGCCATTCTCTTTCACGTGAACGACCCCGGAAACAAGGAAACAAGAAGGGGTCGGGAGCAGGGAGAGGTGCCCGGAGTGGTTGATCGGGGACCAGCGAGCACGCCTCAAGGTCGGATCCCTTCAGGGGTCCACGCAGGTTCGAATCCTGCCCTCTCCGCAACATGCGGCACGTAGCCCACCGCGTGAGCCGAGTTCCCGGCACGGTGTTCCCCTTCCCCATCGCCCCAAAAGGGGGTGCGGGAGGCTGAGCCGGAGTGTTGGGTAGCGCTGTGACAGAGAGACTTGAGTTTCCCGCCCTGCTGCACCTGCTCGACGAGCGGTCGGCCGCGTTCCGCAGTGCGGTCGCCGCCGCGCCCGGCCTTGACGCGCCGGTGCCGTCCTGCCCCGGGTGGACGCTGTTCGACCTGGTGCGGCACCTGGGTACGGGCCAGCGCTGGTGGGCCGCGATCGTCGCCGCGGGCCCGGCCGAGGCTCCGCCGGCCAAGGACGCCGCGGAGCCGCCGCGCGAGCTCAAGGCGCTGCTGGCCTGGTACGCGGAGTCGAACGAACTGCTGCTGAGTACGCTGCGCGAGGCCGGACCGGACCGCGCGTGCTGGACATGGTGGAGCGCCGGCGTGTCGCCGGCGAATGCCTGGGGCGTGGCCCGGCGCAGGGTGCACGAGGTGCTGGTGCACACCTACGACGCCCAACTCGCCGTAGGCGCCGTGCAGCCGATGCCGGCGGACATCGCGATCGACGGCGTGGCCGAGTTCCTCGACACCTGCAACTCCACCCCGGCGGCCTGGCCGCACGAGGCCGCAACCATCCACTACCACGCCACCGAGGGCCGCTCCTGGCTCCTCACGCTGGACGACACCGGCGCCTGGCCCGCACCCCTGCCGGACGACGCCGCGCCCGCCTCCGCTTCGGCCACGGGCACGGCCGAGCAACTGCTCCTCTTCGTCTGGGGCCGCCTCACGCTGAACGACGTGCAGACGGAGGGCGACCAGCGGGTGTTCGAGCAGCTGATCGCCTGGGAGCCCGAGGAGTAGCCGGTCCACCGACGGCCTGGTCGACCGGCCGCTTCTGTTTGCCGGTTCCGCAAGGTCGATTGCCGCACATGGCCAAGGGTGCGCAGGCTGTGTTCGGACGGTGCCGGCTCACCCCGTGGAGCCGGCACCCGGAGCACATGACCGACCGGGTCGTGGTTCCCGGGGCGTCGGGAGTCGCGGTCCCCTTGCAGGCAACGGAGGCGGCAGATGGAAGATCGCCATGTCGTGATCATTCCGATCGAGATCGACGCGGAGAAGGAAAGCTCCTATCTCGACGCTTGGCAGGGCGCCGCGGAGCTGATGGCAGCGCAGCCCGGTTTCATCCGGACGTACATGTTCCGTACGACCGTTCCGGGGAGCAGGTTCTCTCTCGTCAACGTGGCGGAATGGGAGTCCGCCGCTCACTGGGAAGAGGCGATGAACGTCTGCCCGATGCTGGGGCAGCAGATGGCCGTCGCCCATGCCTCCAACTACAGGGCGATCCGGACGGTCCTGCCGCCGCACGGCAGCGGATGAACTCCGGCGGCGGACGGACGCCCACCGACCCGTCTCGCACCGGAGCAGGTCGCCGTGGCGTGAACGGCGGTGCGGTACCTGAGGAGTGACGGAGGCGGAGCCGGTCGATGGCCGTCGCGCGCGCCCGTCGGCGACAACGTGCGGGCGCCGCGCGGGAAACGGCGGCCGGAGTGGTCCAGGATGTGGCGACGAGACCTGGCCGGGGGTCCGCGCCGGAACGACCGTGGTGGGCGGGCTTACCGCGACGGCGTGTCCGGGCCCGCGCCGGCCGCGTGTTCCAGCAGCTCGCGGGCCCGGTCGAGGGCCTGCCCGAACGGGTCGGGGAAGACGCCCAGCCCGTGTGCGACCACCGCTCCCTCGTGCAGCAGCATCAGCGCTTGAGCCAGCCGGTCCGCGTCCGCCGGGTCGACGCCCGCCGCGAGGCGGGTGAACAGGTCGAGCATCCACTGCTTCTGTCCCATGATGACCGGATACGCCGGATGCGTCGGGTCCCCGATCTCCACATGAGCGTTGATCATGCCGCACCCTCTGGAGCCGTACTCCCCCGCCCATGCGCGCGCGGCCTGGAAGACGGCCAGGATCAGGGCCACCGGCGTCTGCCCCTCGGCCGCGTCCAGGTGGGAGCCGAGCAGTTCCCGCCAGCGTTCGTCGCGTCGGGCCAAGTACTCCACGACGAGCTGCTCCTTCGAGCCGAACCGGTCGTACAGCGTCTTCTTGGTCACTCCCCGCTCCGCCCACCCGGCCCGCCGCCGACGGAGGCGACCGGTTCCCCCGTGGTGTCGACGAGCGCGGCCACTCGTGAGACCGCGGGTGTCGGAGCGGCCGGTCAGGAGGAGGCGGAGACGTGATCGCGATCTGCTGTCCGGCCGACCCCGGGCCATCGGCGGACGAGCTCGATCAGCGAAGGTCCTCCGCGCAGGCACCACAGCGCGATGACGGGGTCGCAGATGGCGCAGCCCATGGACGAGTCGTGTGCGAAGTGCAGGATCGGCTGTCCCTTGAGCCAGTGGGCCACGTCCCAGGCGGTGTGCAGCAGCCAGCCGATGCCGATGAAGGTCCAGGACTCCAGGCCTCGGTAGGCGACGTAGGCCATGAGCGCGGTGAACGGCACCTCCCACGGGCCGAAGCCGCCCCCGCTCAGATAGGCGGCTCCGGCCCCCGCCAGCATGATCGCGTTGAAGCGGCGCCGGTGCGGCTCCTTGATCAGGGACATCAGCAGGCAGTAGACGATGCCGACAATGATCGGCGAGACGTAGATCATGACGGAATGACTTCCTTCGGCCGGGCCCGGCCCGGATCGGCGGCGTCGAGCAGTCGCAGTGCGAGCAGCCCACCGGCTCCCGGGACGGCGGCCAGGAACTTGGCGGCGGTCGTCGCCTCCGCCAGTCGCCAGGTCGCGATCACGACGAACAGGTAGGCGCAGCCGTGGGTGGGGCCCATCAGCGATGAGACGGGCTTGAGATGGACGGTGAACAGGTTGGCCGGCATGACGATCAGTGAGATCAGCTCGGCGTGAGCCGCGACGCGCACGTGGCGCGGAGGAAGCAGACGCATGGTCACATCCCCGTCGTGGAGCCGGGACGGATGACCGGCAGTGCGGTCACCGCGGCCCACAGCAGGTCGAAGAGGCCGGTGAGCGTGGCGAGTCGACCCGCTGCCATTCGGACAGGGCGGTCTGGATGTGCATCGATGTTCCTTCGGGACCGATTTCCATGAACGCCCCGAAGTCAACCGGCTGTGACCGTGATCGCCCAGTGGCACCAATGACAGGTTTCAACGGGATACCGCCAACGGCTTTCTGAAGGCCCGGGGCCGCCGTGACGTGGGACTGCCCTGGCTTCGTCCGGGTCGGCCGCCGGCAAATCCCGGGTGGGTGTGACAGGACCACCAACTCGGCCTTGACCGCCGATACGTTGGCGGCATGGACAACAACCGGCTGAGTGAGTTCCTGCGGGCTCGCCGCGCACTGGTGCGCCCCGAGGACCACGGAATGCCCGCCGGGGCGCGCCGTACTCCTGGCCTGCGCCGGGAGGAGGTCGCCGTCCTCGCCGGGGTGAGCACCGACTACTACGTACGGTTGGAACAGGGACGGGAACGCAACCCCTCCCCCAGGTCCTGCGGGCCCTGGCGGCCGCACTCCTGCTGACGGACGAGGAAGCCGCCTACCTGCGCGCGGCGGTCGATCCGCCCCAGCGCCCGCGGTCCCGGTCCGCCCGGGAGTACGCCGGCCCGCAACTGGTGTCCTTGCTGGACGCCTGGGCGGACACCCCGGCTCTGGTCTACGGCCGGTACCTCGACCTGCTGGCCGTCAACTCCCTCGGCGAGGCCCTGTTCTCCTGGCTCGGCGACCGGACCAGCCTCATCACGGCCATGTTCCTCGACCCGGCGGCCCGGGACTTCTACCGCGACTGGGCCGTCGTGGCGCAGGGGTGCGTGGCCGCGCTGCGGGCCGCCAACCCCGCCCCCGACGACCAGCGGCTCCAGGAACTAGTCGGCGAACTGTCGGTACGCAGCGCCGACTTCGCACGCATGTGGGCGCGTCACGACGTACGGGCCAAGACGGCCTCGGCCAAGCGGTTCCGGCATCCGCTGGCCGGCGACCTCACCCTGGACTTCGAGACCTTCTCCGTCCACAGCGCCCCCGGCCAGCACCTGGTCGTCTACCGGGCCGAACCCGGCAGCGCCGCGGCACAGTCACTGAGCCTGCTGGGCAGCCTCGCCCTCACCGAGATCCACGACGCTCAAGACGAAGGACACATCCCCCATGAACTCCCCTGACACCCCCGTATGGTTCATCACCGGCTGCTCCTCCGGCCTGGGCCGGGCACTCGCCCGCACCGTGCTGGAACAGGGGTGGCGTGCGGTGGTCACCGCCCGGGACGCCGACCAGGTCGCCGACGTGGTCGCCGGGCACGAGGAACGCGCCCTCGCCCTGGCGCTGGACGTCACCGACGCCGAGCAGATCACGAGGGCGGTCGCCCGGGCACAGACAGCGTTCGGACGGATCGACGTCCTGGTCAACAATGCCGGTTACGGATACCTCGCCGCCATCGAAGAGGGTGAGGACGACGAGGTCCGTGCCCTGTTCGACACCAACGTCTTCGGCCTGGTCGACACCACCAAGGCCGTCCTGCCCGGCATGCGAGCCCGTCGCCGCGGCCACATCGTGAACATGTCCTCCCTCGGCGGCCTCGTCGGCTTCGGTGCCACCGGTTACTACCACGCCACCAAGTTCGCCGTCGAAGGACTCTCCGAATCCCTGGCCGCCGAGGTCGGCCCCCTGGGCATCAACGTGACGATCGTCGAACCCGCCGCGTTCCGCACCAACTGGTCCGGCCCTTCCATGCGCCGGTCCGCCACGACCATCGACGACTACGCCCTCACCGCGGGCACCCGACGCACCCGAACCCTGGCCACCTACGGCCACCAGCCCGGAGACCCGGCACGCGCGGCCCAGGCCGTCATCGACGCCGTCACAGCCGAGAAGCCGCCGCTCCGGCTGCTCCTGGGCAAGGCCGCGTACGACATCGCCACCGCCAAACTCGACTCCCTCAAGGCCGCCTTCGACGACTGGCGGGAGGTGACCGCCGGCGCCGACTTCCCGCCACAGCGGACGTCACAGTGAGGACCCGCACCCCGACGGTCACGGAATGTGCGGTTCGAACAGCTTCCTCCTTCCCCCTGGGCGCGGGACAAGGAGACCAGGCGGTGCGACGGCGGCCGCCGCCTCGTAGGCTGCCGCCATGAACGAGACCAAGACCCCGACGCCCCGCGACGCCTTCGAGCTGCTGATGGCCGGTAACCAGCGCTTCGTCGCAGGCACCCCGGAGCACCCGAACCAGGACGCCGCCCGCCGCGCCGAGACCGCACCGTCCCAGCAGCCCTTCGCCGTACTGTTCGGGTGTTCCGACTCCCGGCTGGCCGCCGAGATCATCTTCGACCGAGGTCTGGGCGACCTGTTCGTGGTGCGCACCGCCGGCCACGTCATGGGCCCGGAGGTGCTGGGCAGCATCGAGTTCGGCGTGGAGGTGCTGGGCTGCCCGCTGGTCGTGATCCTCGGGCACGACTCGTGCGGCGCGGTCGGCGCGGCGTGCGCCGCGCTGGAGGACGGCGTGACGCCGGGCGGGTACGTCCGGGACGTCGTCGAACGGGTGACCCCCAGCGTGCTGGCCGCCCGGGCCGCCGGACGGGTCGAGCCGGAGGAGATCCTCGCCGAGCACATAAAGCACAGCGCCGACCTGCTGCTGGACCGCTCCCGGGTCCTCGCCGACAAGGTCGCCGCCGGCCAGACCGCCGTGGTGGGCCTGCGCTACCGCCTGGCCGACGGCAGTGCCCACCTCGTCGCCGCTCACGGCCTCGACGCGGGTGTGCCCGCGGCATCCTGAGCGCCACGGCGCGGCCCTCGGCGTGAGCTGCCGCACTCGCCCTTCAGGAGACGGGGGACCCGAGGGCCCCGTACCGGTCACGCGAGGGAACGGGGCCCCGCGGCGCGGCGCAGCCGGTTGGCGATCGCCAGTCCCAGCCCCTCCTCCGCCGGCAAGGAGGCGACAATGAGGTCGCACCCCTGCTGGTCGAGTTCGCGCAGGAACCCGTACAGCTCACGCGCGTAGTCGGCCAGGGACGCCGGGACGTCCACCACGGCGTGCGCCTTCACCGGGGTGCCGGCGAGGGAGGGGGGAAGAAGGACGCCGACCTGGTGCCCCTGCGCCTGCGCGAGCCTCGCCTCGACGGCGACCTTCTCCGGCTCGACCAGGACGACCCGTGCGGACGGCGCGTAGTGCGACGGGTGCTGGCCCGGCACCCGGACGTGGCTCGTGGACGGGACCTCGACCGGATGCCCCAGCACCGCTTCGAGGTCCTCGCGGGTCACTCCGCCGGGCCGGAGGATGGCCGGGGTCTCACCGGTGACGTCGACGATGGTCGACTCGACGCCGACCCCGCAGGGACCGCCGTCCAGCACGAAGTCGACGGCCTCCCCCAGCTCCGCCCGGACGTGACCGGCCGTGGTGGGGCTCACCGAGCCGAAGCGATTGGCGGACGGTGCGGTGACACCGCCGCCGAAGGCCGACAGCAGCGCGAGGGCGACGGGGTGGTCGGGGACCCGCACGGCCACCGTCTCCAGACCGCCCGTGGCTTCCAGGGGCACCCGCCGACCGCGCCGCAGGACCAGCGTGAGCGGCCCGGGCCAGAAGTGCTCGGCCAGCAGACGTGCCGTCGCGGGCACGTCCTGTACCCAGTCGTCCAGGTGCTGCGCGCCGCCGATGTGGACGATCAGCGGATGGGAGGGCGGACGTCCCTTGACCTGGAAGATGCGTGAGACGGCGGCGGGGTCCTCGGCGTTGGCGCCCAGTCCGTAGACGGTTTCGGTCGGGAGGGCCACCAGGCCGCCGGCGCGCAGCACACCGGCCGCCTTCTCGATGTCACTGGTACTTGTCATCACACCCCGAATTCTCTCACCGGCCCGCTCCCCTCCTCGACGACGCCCGCACCCTGGGCGCCGCCCCGGCCCGGTGGCAGCGGCCGCGGGTGCCGGGCCGGCTGCCGAGGCCCCGCCCCGGCAGCCGTGGCGGAAGCCGTTCGCACCGCGGCCGGCGGGGCGGTCGGTCACGCGTGTGCCGCCTCCGGGTCCGCGTGATCGGCGATCCAGCGGTCCACACGGGCCCACTGCGCGAGCAGCCACTTGCTGCGGGCGTCCTCGCCCTCGGGAATCCGGCTCGCGGGTACGCGCCACCAGCGTGCCCGCACCGCGTCCCGCAGCGGCAGCCGGCTCCACACGGTGCGTGCCGAGTGGAGGACGTCGAGCCCCGTGTGTGCGACGAAGACCACGTCGGCCGTCGGCGCGGCGGCGATCGCGGCGAGGGCCCCGCCGTCCCGGGGCGGCAGGACATGGTGCATGCGTTCCGCGCGGGAGGCCCGGCGCGGCAGCCCCCGGCGGCGCAGGGAGGCGATGGCGCGCCGGCGGCGGCGCGGTGTGAAGTTGCCGCCCTCCGGGAAGAGCACGAGCGCGTCGCCCGGGCGGAGTCCGGCCGCCAGCTCCCCTATCTCGTCCTCGGCCCGTCCGTGGAGGGGCGGTAGGAAGCAGTGGGGGACCCGTCCGACGAGGACGTCGAGCGCGGGGTCGGCGCGCAGAGCCCGCTTCAGGACGGTGTGCGGCCGCAGCCCGGCCTGGCTGAGCAGGGTCTGCAGCAGGAGGAAGGAGTCGCCGACGCCCGCGTGCCGCACGAAGACCAGGACGGGCGCGGCGTGCCGCACGGGGCCCGGCAGCGGGGGCGTCACCTCCAACCGGAGCCCGAAGATCCGTGTGGCCGCGCGCCGCAGCAGTCGCAGCACCCGCTCCAGGGCGGCGTACGCGTCCTCGGCGGCCACGAGGCGCCGCTCAGCGCGCTCCCGTCTGCCCGGCAGCCGTCTCGCCCACAGACCGGCGGCGGCCACCAGCGCCGCCGCGTCCACCAGGAGGTACAGCAGGGCGAAGGCCGTGATCCGCACGGGCCGCCAGGCGCCGCGCGCGGGGAGGGAGAACGGCACGCACAGCACGCACGCGGCGACGAGGATCGCGGCCACCACGGGCACGAGGGCGAGCAGCAGCACGATGGTGGTCGTACGGCGCAGTCCGGTGACCATCGCGCCGGCCGGCCGAGCCGGGAGACGACTGCGCGGACGTATGCCGATCACGACGCGCCGTCGGGCGCACCGAGCACTGTCTCCAGGTACCGGGAGGAGGCCGCGTAGGCACGCTCGATGCGCTCGGCGGTCCGGCCGAAGGTGCGGTACCGCAACTGCCGCAGGCCGGCGGTGCCCTCGTCGGGGCCCGAGCCCGACGGCAGCACGCGGACCGTGACGCCGGGCGGCAGGTCCGCCATGTCGCGGGCGAACCGGTGCCTGCGAGCGATCTCGAACGCCACCAGCGCCACCTGCCAGGGAGCCCGCGGCGGAGAGAGGGCCCGCTCGACGCGGCCGACCTGCAGGACGTACACCTCGGTCGCGCCGAGGGCCACCGCACGACCGACGGGGATGCTGTCGACCAGGCCGCCGTCGACGAAGTGCTCGCCGTCGAGCCGGACGGGCGGCAGCAGACCGGGCACCGCGCAGGAGGCGAGCACGGCGTCCACCAGCGGGCCGGCGGTGAACCAGTGCTCGGCGGCCCGTTCGATGCTCGCCGCCGCGCACTGGTACGGCAGGGCCAGATCCTCGATCCGGCTCACCGGCAGGTGCGAAGCGAGCAGTTCGCGCAGCGGCGTGGGCTGGTAGAGGTGGGTGCCGCTGCGTACGGCCGTGCCCAGCCGCCCGAGCAGTGATCCGGAGAACACACCGGCGCGCCCCAGGCCGGTCCACAGGTCGGCGAGCCGGGCCACCGAATCCTGTGACGGATCGGCGGCGACGGCGGCACCGTTGATCGCGCCGACGGAGGTGCCGACGACGAGGTCCGGGTGCACGGCGGCGGCGAACAGTGCCTTCAGCATGCCGATCTCGTAGGCGCCGAGGGCACCGCCGCCGCCCAGTACGAAAGCGCGGGTCGGCCGGCTGTCCTCCATGGACGCAGGGTGCCCCGGCCCGGCGACCCCAATCACCGGACCCAGGGGCTCGGCTACGAGCTGGCCTTCGCCCCGAGCCTGGTCAGGAACCGACGATGTCGCGTACGTTGTCGAGCGAGCCGCAGCCGGCCTTCAGTTGGCGCTCGCGCTCCTGCGTGAACGCCGCTCCCAGTTCCTCGCGCCGCTCCATCGCCACGTTCTCGCGCGCGCCGTTGAGGATGGTGCGTTCCTCCTCGTCGGCGTGGTGGGTGACGGCTTCCACCAGTGCCTCCAGCTTGGAGTCCCACTCCTCCGAGCCGACCTCCTCCACCTCCAGGAGGTCCAGCAGCGCCTTGTTGCCCTCGTCGTGCTCGTGCTCGCCGTGTTCGACCTCTTCGTCGTCGATGTCCTTGTAGCGCTTCAGGGCGGGATAGACCTTGGCCTCCTCGGCCAGCGCGTGGGCGATCAGCAGGTCCGCGAACTCGCGCAGCGCGGCGGCCCGGTCGGCTTCGACGCTGCGCATCAGGCGGAACAGGTCCTCCATGCGCCGGTGGTCTTGAAGGATGAGCTCGACGACGTCACGTGTCTCGGCCATGGCAGGGCACCACTTTCGTGCGAACGGTTGGGTCACTACCGCTTACCCTGACCGTCCGCGTTGATGGCTTCCGCTTTCCCGGCCACGACGCCCCGGCCGCCGTTGCCGAATTCCACGGGAATGGCGGCCGGGAGCGGGGGCACAAGGGTCGCTGTAGTTACCAAGTGATTCGTGGTGATGAGGGAGACCCCCGATGCTCATGGCACACCCCGCCGTACTGAAGAACCTGGTCGAGCAGTACGAGACGCTGCGGATACTGCACGCCGAAGACGGCAGCCCCGAGGTGCGCCAGCGCATGGACGACGTCGCCTACACCCTGTGCGTGGCGACCGGAACCCGTGATGTCGACGCCGCGCTCATCGCCGCCCGCCACCGTCTGCCCGGCGCCCGTCCGCAGGACGACTCCCTGCTCAGCGTCTGACCGATTCCACGGCCGCCCCGAGCCGGAGCCCTGCTCAAGGGCTCATCCCTCCACTGCCTCGGCCAGCCGTGCGGTGGCCTCCGGCCAGGGCGACGGCGTGGCGACCAGTGCGCGCAGGGACCTGGCCCGGCGTGGCGGCAGACCGATGGCCAGGGCTCCGGTGGCGTGGTCGGGCGTGCCGTACAGCGCGGCCAGCCGCAGCGGGTCCTTGTCGAGACGCAGCACCTGGACCCGCTCCGCGTCGGCCAGGACGCCGTACGCCTGGAGCTTCAGGCTGTACTGGTCGGACCAGAAGTAGGGCACCGGAACGAACGGGCGGCGTTCGCCGAAGCGTTCGGGGTCCAGCTCGGCCAGCAGATTACGGGCGGCGGCCAGGCCCTGCTCGCTGGCGTTCATGCGGTGCTCGATCCGCAGGTGCCGCCGCAGCACGGGGTGGTACCAGCGGGCCACGTCGCCCGCGCCGTACAGCCCGGGGGCCGCGGCGCAGAACTCGTCGCAGCCGAGGCCGTCGGACAGGTCCAGGCCCGCCGCCTCGGCGCCGGGCCCGCGCAGCCAGTCGACGGCGGGAACGGAGCCGATGGCGAGGAGGACGTCGTCGGCCTCCACGACGGTGCCGTCGGCGAGGACGACGCCGCTCACCCGTCCGGACCGCTCGGTGACGCCGGTGACCGCCCCCGTGTGCAGGGTGACACCGTGGGCGCGGTGGGCCTCGGCGAGGAGTCCTGCGACCTCCGCGCCCAGCACCCGCCGCATGGGGGTGTCCTGGGTGCCGACGAGGGCCACGTCGTGACCGAGGGTGCGCGCCACGGCGGCGGCCTCGGCGCCGAGCACGCCGCTGCCGACGACGGCGAGCCGCCGGCCGGGCGTGGCCAGGCGCTCGCGCAGGCGGAGCGCGTCGTCCAGGGTGCGCAGGACGTGCACGCCTCGGACCCCTGCGGTGCCGGGCAGGGCGCGGGGTGTCACACCGGTGGCGGCGATGACGCCGGCACACCGCAGGACCGTCTGTCCCTCGCCGTCCAGGGTGAGCGTGCGCCGTCCCGGGTCGTAGGCACTGGCACGGGTGCCCAGTCGCAGGTCGAGTTCCAGGTCGGTGATCTGCGTGGTGTCCCGCAGCGCGGTGCGCTCGGGCTCCCAGGCGCCGGAGAGGACCTGCTTGGACAGCGGCGGGCGGTCGTAGGGCAGGTGGGGCTCGTCGCCGACGAGGGTGATCTCCCCGTCCCAGCCCAGGCGTCGCAGCCCCTCCGCCGCGGCCAGCCCGGCCGCGGCGGCGCCGACGACGGCGATGCGGGGGCGGGCGGTGCTCATTCGCGCACCTGGATGGCCGCGGCCGGGCAGATGGTGGCGGCCTCGCGGACCGCGGCGTGCTGCGCGGCGTCCGGAGAGGCGTTCAGCAGGACGACGATGCCGTCCTCGTCACGCTGGTCGAAGACCTCGGGGGCGACCAGCACACACTGGCCGGCGCCGCAGCACTTCGCTTCGTCGACGGTGATCTTCATCGGTGTTTCCTTCTGTGTGGGGGGAGTCGTGATCCCTGGGGGTTCGGGGGATCCGGTCACCAGGTGACCGGCAGCGCGTGGCAGCCGTAGATGACCATGTCGGTGCGGAAGGGGATCTCCTCGACCGGCACGGCGGGACGCATCCCGGGGAAGCGGCGCAGCAGGGTGGTGATGACCACCTGCAACTCGGCGCGGGCCAGGGCCTGGCCCAGGCACTGGTGGATGCCGTAGCCGAAGGCCACGTGGTGCTGGGCGTTGGGGCGGCTGATGTCGAGCCGGCCGGCGTCGGGGAAGGTGTCCTCGTCGCGGTTGGCGGAGGGCACGGCGACGATGACGCCCTCGCCCTTGCGGATGAGCTGCCCGCCGACCTCGACGTCCTCCAGGGCCGCGCGGCGCGGACCGTTGCGGATGATGCTGTGGAAGCGCAGCAGCTCCTCCACGGCGCCGCGGATGAGGGAGGGGTCCTCGCGCAGCCGGTCGGCGGTCTCCCGGTCGAGCATCAGGGTCAGGGCGCTCAGGCCGATCATGTTGGCCGTCGTCTCGTGTCCGGCGACCAGCAGCAGCACGGCGAACGCGACGAGGTCCTCGTGGGTCAGCTCGCCCTTGTCGTACTGCTCGGTGATCAGGCGGCTGAGGATGTCGTCGCCCGGCTCGGCCTTCTTCGTCCCGACCAGGTTGTCGATGTAGGCGAGCAGCTCGGTGCGGGCCGCGCCGCGCTCCTCCTCGGGGATCTCCCGGGCGAGCAGGGCGCCGGTCAGCCGCTGGAAGGTGTCGTGGTCCTCGTACGGCACGCCCAGCAGCAGGCTGATGGCGAGCGACGGCAACGGCAGTGCCAGGGCCTTGACCAGGTCGACGGGGTGCTCGGAACGGTCGGTGCGCTCCATGGCGTCGCACAGCTCGTCGGTGAGCTTCTGCAGGGTCGGGCGCAGGGCCTCGACCCGCTTGACCATGAAGTCGCGGGTGACCATGCGGCGCAGCCTGGTGTGCTCGGGCGGGTCCATGCGGATGAAGCCGCGGGTGGCGCCGGGACGCGGCCCGCCGCCGGTCATGCCGCTGACCGGATAGCCGGGGGTGGAGGTGTCGGAGCTGAAGCGCGCGTCGCCGAGGATCGCCCGGACGTCCGCGTAGCGCGTGGCCAGCCAGGCCCAGCCGCCGTCGTCCAGGGCGACCTTCGACAGGGGTTCCTCGATCCGCAGCCGGGCCAGCCCCTCCGGGGGGTCGAAGGGGCAACCGGAGGGCGGCTGAGTGGGAAGCGCGGGAAGTGCTGCGGTGGTCATGCCGCTCCTTGGGGGGAGAACACGTTGGATAACAGTTGTTAGCTTACAGCTGTATCCCTAGGGTGTGGCGCCGTCCGGACGTCAGAAAAAGTGAAGAAAATCCGGCGGACCGGTGTGCGGCGCCGCCAGGACCGCCCCGCCGCGGATACACGGCCGGAGAAAGCACTGGTCAGGGAAGTGCGCTCAGCCTCAGAGGCGCGCCCGGCAAGGGGCGCGCTGCGGGGCGCGCCGACCGGGAGACGTGACTGCCCGCACAGGCGTCGACCAGGGACGCGGCCGCTGGGACACACGCCCGCCAGGGGCGTGCGGGGCGGTGCCGGTCAGCGCTCCAGCAGAAGGTCGAGCAGTTCGTCGACGAACCGGTCGAGCCGGGCGGGGTCCTTGCGGCGCGGCATCACCTGCCACAGGGTGATCCTGCCGTGCAGCGCGCACCACAGCATGTACGGGGCGTCCGCGCGGGTACCCCGCACTCGCCAGCCGGCCTCCTCGCACGCGGTGAGCGCCCGGCTCAGGCCGCGCAGGAGCAGCCCCGCGGGGTGGCCGTGCAGGCGCTCCTCGTCCACCGGCGTCTGCCAGGTCTCGCACATCAGGCGGTACTTCGCCGGATTCGCGATAGCGAATCGACAGTAGGCGGTCAGCTGGGAGCGCAGCCGTGCGAGCTGGTCGTCCGCGGGCGCCGAGCCGTCGGCCTCGGACATGATCCCGGCCAGCCGCTCGTAGTGCTCCGCCAGCACCGCCCACACCAGTTCCGTCTTGTCGGAGAAGTGGCGGTAGATGCTCGGGGTGGCGATGCCGACCTCCCGGGCCACGGCACGCAGCGACAGGGCGTCCTCGCTGCCCACCTGCTCCAGCAGCCCCCCGGCGGCCCGCAGGATCTCCTCGCGCAGCCGTTCTCCCTGCCCGCGCGGGTTGCGTACGCGGATGGTCCGCTCGGCGGCGGCCCCGACGGTCCCGCCACCGTTCTGCTTCTGCTCGGCCACCGCCGCACCTCCCTCGCATCCGGACACCGGCACCGCAGCGGCCGGAGAGCACCGTGCGCGGATCAGCGCGCGGCACCGAACCGAACCTACATGACACCCTCTGCCGACCGGCGCGGCGTCTTCCGCCGCATCGCCCCGAGCCCGGACGGGCGGTCCGCCGTCACCGCCGTCACGCTGCCCCTCCCCCGCGCTGCGGGACATCCTCGGCGACGCACTCGCACACGCGGGCACCGCGGGGAAGCGGCGCTCCACGGCTCCGGCGTGGCACGTGGTGGGCCGCCTCCCGGCCGTCCCGAGTCCGCACGGGTGCACGCACACCGGCCCGGCCACCGCGGGTGAGGACGGATGCGGTGGCCGGGCCGGGACGCGGTGGTCAGCCGTTGGGGAGGATCACCGCGCGGCCGTTGATCGTGCCGGCGTGCAGCCGCTCGTAGGCGATCGGGGCGTCGTCGAGCGAGAACGTCTCGGTGTGCACCGACACGGCGCCGGAACGGGCCAGCGCGAGCACCTCGATGAGTTCGGCGCGGGTGCCCCAGTAGGGAGCGGTGACCGAGACCTCGAAGGGCAGCAGGCCGAAGCCGACGGGCAGCGCGGCACCGCCGATGCCGACGAGGGTGACGTCCGCCTCGACACCGGCGACGGCGGCCGCGGTGCGGACGGTCGGCTCCACGCCGACGAAGTCGAAGACCGCCTGCGCGCCGGTGCCGGAGGTCAGGTCGCGGACCTTCCCCGCGGCCTCGGCGTCGGAGAGCACGGCCTCGTGGGCGCCGACGGAGCGGGCCAGTTCGAGCTTGTCCTCGGTGACGTCCAGGGCGATGACCCGGGCCGGGGTCATGGCGCGCAGCAGCTGGATGGCGACGTGGCCGAGCCCGCCGGTGCCGATGACGACGGCCGTGGAGCCGGCGACCAGCTTGGGCAGCGAACGCTTGATCGCGTGGTAGGGCGTGAGGCCCGCGTCGGTCAGCGGTACGGCCGCCACCGGGTCCAGGCCCTCCAGCGGCACCAGGTGCCGGGGATCGTCGACGATCATGTACTCGGCCATCGAGCCCGGGGAGCCGAGGCCGGGCGGCATGATGCCCAGCTCGGCGGCGCGCAGGCAGTAGTTCTCCTTGCCCTCCGCGCACTTGGCGCAGTTGCCGCAGCCCCAGGGGCCGTAGACGGCGACGGCGTCGCCCTCGCCGAGCCCGGTGACGCCGGCGCCCAGTGCGGCGACGGTGCCCACGCCCTCGTGCCCGAGGGTCAGCGGCAGCGGGTAGGGGAAGTTCTCGGCGGGCCAGCTCATCACCGCGATGTCGGAGTGGCAGACGCCGGCCGCGGTGACCTTCAGGAGGACCTGGCCGGGGCCGGGCTCGGGGTCGGGGACGGTGACCACCTCGGGGGCGGCGCCGACGGTGCGGTACTGCAGTGCCTTCATGGCGTACGGCTCCTTTCCGGGGCTCAGAGGGCGGTGTAGGCGCCGTCGACGAGGTGGTAGCCGCCGGCCACGAACGAGGCGCGGTCGGACAGCAGGAAGGCGACGAGTTCCGCGACCTCCTCGGGGCGGCCGAGTCGGCCGGCGGGGTGCAGCGCGACCAGGCCGTCGTACGCCGTCCGGTCCATCCCCTGGAGCAGCGGGGTCTCTATGAAGCCGGGGCCCACGGCGTTGACGCGGATGTTCTTGGCCGCGTACTCGGCGGCGGCGGTCTTGGTCAGACCGACCACGCCGTGCTTGGCGGCGACGTAGGCGGCGGAGCCGGCGAAGCCGACCGAGCCGAGGATGGAGGCGACGTTGACGATCGCGCCGCCGTTGCCGGTGGCCTCGATGGCGGGCAGTTCGTGGCGCAGGGAGTAGAAGACGCCGTCGAGGTTGGTGCGTACGACGCGGTCGTAGGCCTCGATGTCGTACTCGCCGGTGGGCGCGCTCGGGCCGCCGATACCGGCGTTGTTCACGGCCAGGTCGAGGCCGCCGAAGGTGTCGACGGTGAAGGCGACGGCGGCGGCGACCGACTCGGGCGAGGTGACGTCCAGCCGGACGGCGGCGGCCTCGACGCCCTCGGCCTTCAGTTCGGCGGCGGCCTTCGCGGCGCCTTCCTCGTTGTGGTCGGCGATGACCACCGCGGCGCCGCCGGCGCCGAGCCGGCGGGCGGTGGCCAGGCCGATGCCGGAGGCGGAACCGGTCACCAGGGCGCGGCGCCCGGCGAACTCGGTCGGGTGTTCGGTGTTCGAGACAGTGCTCATGGTGCCTTCACTCTTCGCTGTTGCGGTCGGCGGCCGCTCGGGCGGCCTCCGAGGTCAGGGCGTCGTAGGCCCGCTCCACCAGGGCGGCGAGGTCTGCGGCGGCGGAGTCGTCGTCCGGCGCGCCCCGCGCCCACAGGCGCAGCGCGGCGGTGAGGACTCCGGCGGCGGCGTCGACCACGACGGCGGGGCGTACGTCCCGTACGTCATCGGTGTCGAGCCGTTCGGCGATGATGCGGATCGACTCCTCCTGGGCGTCGACCCGGATGCGTTCGTACGCGGCGAAAAGGGCGGGTTCGCTGTCCACGAGGGCCAGCAGCCGGCGCATCCGGGGCCGGACGTGCCAGGCGGGGTTCTCACGGTCGGCGAGCCAGTCGCGTACGGCTGCGCGGTAGGCCGGCAGGGGAGGTTCGGCGGCGGGGCGCTCCCGCAGGAGGGCGTTGATGCGGTCGCCGTCACCGCGGACGAAGTCGAGGGCAGCGTCCTCCTTGCCGGTGAAGTACCGGCTGAAGGTCCGGCGGGTCACGTCGGCCCGCTCGGCGATGGCCTCCACCGTGGTGGCGGCGAGACCGCGTTCGAGGATCAGCTCGACCGCGGCGGTGGCCAGCGCCTCACGCGTCTTCCGCGCCTTGCGCCGTCGCCGGTCCTCGGTGGTGGCGGTGGGGGGCTCCGTTGCCGTCATGCCGTCACGATAACCCCTCGTGTCCCAGTGGGACACATTTCCCAGTGGGACACTTGTCTCATTGGGACGTATCGACATCGGGACATACCGAAACACGCCGGTGGGTGACACTGCGCCAGGAGCGCGTGGCCGCTCCGTAGCATGAGCCGGTGATCACGTCCGGCGGTCAGTGCCCTCGACAGCGGCGCGAACGGCGGCGGCCGGGACGCCGCCCGTTCACCCTCTTCCTGTCCGGGACCGCCGCGGTGGTCGTCATCGCGGCCCTCGTGTCCCGCGGCGGCGCCGGGCACCCGGCATCCGTCCGCTCTCCCCAGGCCCCCACGCGGGCGACCACGTCGCTCGGCGCAGCTGCCCCGCCGCGCCCCGCGGGCGACGTGCGGATCGCCGCCGTGGGCGACGTCGTGATGGGTTCGCTGCCGGACGACCTGCCGCCGGACGACGGCGCCTCGTTCTTCGACCCCGTCGAAGAACTGCTCACCGGGGACGTGGTGCTCGGAAACCTGGAGGGCACGCTCACCACCGGCGGCTCCAGCAAGTGCGACTCCATCGAGGGCCCGAACTGCTTCGCGTTCCGCGTCCCGCCGTCCTATGGACACCTGCTCAAGAAGGCCGGGTTCACGGCCATGAACACGGCGAACAATCACATCGACGACTTCGGCGCGGAGGGTCGGCGCGAGACGTTCGCCGCGTTGCGCTCGGCGAACCTGCTGTACACCGGCCGCCTGGGCCAGATCACCGTGCAGCGGGTGCGCGGGATCAGGGTCGCGCTCATCGGCTTCGCGCCCGACCACGGGGCGAACGACATCACGGACATCCCCGCCGCTCGGCAACTCACCGCGCGCGCCGCGAAGATGGCGGACATCGTGATCGTCACCATGCACGCCGGCGCGGAGGGCTCGGACCGCACCCACGTGGAGCCCGGCACCGAGTACTTCCTCGGCGAGAACCGGGGCGACGGCTACCGCTTCAGCCACGCGGTGATCGACGCCGGGGCCGACCTCGTCGTGGGCAGCGGCCCGCACGTGATGCGGGGCATGGAGTTCTACAAAGGCAGGCTGATCGCCTACAGCCTCGGCAACTTCACCGGTTACGGGGTGCTCGGGCTCGGCGGCACGCTGTCGACCAGTGGCGTGCTCCAGGTGACCCTCCGCGCCGACGGCGGCTACGTCTCGGGGCAGCTGCGTCCGACCCGGATCGTGGCACCCGGCACTCCAGAGCCGGGGGGCGAAGCGATCGACCTCGTCTCCGGCATGTCGGAAGAGGACTTCGGCCCGCACGCCGCGCGGATCTCGGCGCAAGGAACGATCCGGCACCCGTGAGGGCGCCCGGGCCCGCCGCCGACTGAATCCGGCAACCGGGGATATCCGCAGAGGCAGACCATCCCACGGGAGGAAGCATGACTTTGGTGAAGGCGGGCTTCGTGGTCCTCGACTGCGCCGAGCCCGAGAAACTCTCGGTGTTCTACAGGGAGTTGCTGGAAGGCGAGCAGACGGGTGCCTCCGCCAACCTCGTGGAGATCCGTGGTGCCGACGGGGTACGGCTGGCCTTCCGCCGTGACGTGAACGCCACGTCGCCCAGCTGGCCGCGCCCGGAGAACTCCCTCCAGGCCCATCTGGTCTTCCTGGTCGAGGACATGGACGAGGCCGAGCGGCGGGTGGTGGGACTCGGGGGCCGACCGATCGACACGAAGGACCCGGCGGGGCCGTACGAGGAACGCGGATACGCCGACCCGGCCGGTCACTCCTTCACCCTGCGTCTGATGCCCGTCACGGCGCCCAAGCAGGGCTGAACCGCTTGGTGTACCCGCGCTGGAGTAAGGCGGTGCCGGACGGGCATCCGCTTGTCGGGCTCCGTCCGGCAGCCCCTGACGTTCTGTTCTACGGCCTGGTAGGGGATCCGGCGTGATGGTCGACGATGTAGCAGCACCCTCCGCTCGCTGTGCCATACCCGACGCGGCGGCGCGCAAGCAGCGGCTGCGCCGCCGGCTGGAACGGCTGATCGGCGTGGCCGCCACCGAAGGCAACGCCCTGACGCCCCTGCGCAACGGAGACGAGATCTTCCCCGCGATGCTCGGGGCGATCCGCGCGGCCCGGCACACCATCGACATGATGACGTTCGTGTACTGGCGGGGTCAGATCGCCCACGACTTCGCCGCCGCCCTGGCCGACCGTGCCCGCGCGGGGGTGCGCGTGCGACTGCTGCTCGACGGCTTCGGCGCCAAGGAGATCGAGCGACGGCTGCTCGACCTCATGAGTACCGCGGGCGTGCAGGTGGCCTGGTTCCGCAAGCCCCTGTGGCTGTCACCGTTCAAACAGAACCACCGCTGCCACCGCAAGGCCCTCGTGGTCGACGAGCAGACCGCCTTCACCGGCGGGGTCGGCATCGCGGAGGAATGGTGCGGTGACGCCCGCAACCCCGCCGAGTGGCGCGACACCCATGTACAGGTGAGCGGTCCGGCCGTGGACGGCATCGCGGCGGCGTTCGCACAGAACTGGGCGGAGTGCCACGACGAACTCTTCGACGAGCGCGACCGCTTCACGGAACACCCGCAGACCGGCTCGTCGGTGGTGCAGGTGGTGCGCGGCTCCGCGAGCATCGGCTGGCAGGACATGCAGACCCTCATCCGCGTCATGCTCACCTCCGCCGAGGAACGCTTCCGGCTGGCCACCGCCTACTTCGCCCCCGACACCTATTTCGTCGACCTGCTGTGCGACACCGCTCGGCGCGGGGTGCGGGTCGAGATCCTGCTGCCCGGGCCCCACACCGACCAGCGTGCCTGCCAGCTCGCGGGCCAACACCACTACACACGGCTGTTGCGGGCCGGTGTGCACATCCGCCAGTACCAGCCGACCATGATGCACGCCAAGATCATCACCGTGGACTCGGTCGCCTCGCTCGTCGGGTCCACCAACTTCAACCGCCGGTCCATGGACCACGACGAAGAGGTCATGCTCGCGGTCCTGGACGAGACGTTCACCGCCGCTCTCGACCGGGACTACGAGGCGGACGTGGAGCGGAGTGCGGAGATCGACGCCGCGCGATGGAGACAGCGGGCAGTGCTGCAACGCGCGAAGGAAGCCGCGGTCACCCCGCTCCGACGGTTCCTTTGACGGTATCGGCCGAGGGCGGAACAGCCGGTCCCCCCGCCGGGATGGTGCCGAGACGGCCACCGGTGGTGATCCTCGGGGCGGCCGGCGCCGTCCCTGGTGAACCTCCCGCACCGGCCGTACGTCTTCCCCGGTGATCGTCACCATACGAGAAGGGGAGGGCGTACGTGACCGCCAGGGACGTCGAGCGGAACGACGAACAGGGCCATGGTCCCGTGCCGTGGTGGGCGGACCTCGGGGCGTGGGGAGCCGTCGCACTGATGGTCTTCGGTGCTCTCGCGGCGGCATGGGTCTGGTTGCGACTGCCCGGCACGCCGGAGGAGTTGGCGACCGGGTACTACGGGGCCGCCAAGGTCGTCGCCATCGGTCTGGTGATCGGGGGAAGCGCCCTGCTGAACCGCCGTCGCTCCCGGGCCGCGGACGCCGGGAAGACGACCGGGGCGGAACGCGCCTGACTTTCCGGCCGTCGCGGTCCTTGGCCGGACCAGTACCGGCCTACCAGCGATCCGGCCAGGGGTTGGCCTGTTAGGGCGCATGGTTCACATGAGGCTCACAGACTGTTCCCCATGGGGCTCACAGACAGCGTTCCTACCGTCATGCGCATGTCGAGATCCTCTGCCGAAGAGCCTGACAACGCCCTCGTCTCCCGGTTGGTGTCCCGCCGCCGCATGCTGGTCCTGGGCGGTGCGGCCGGCGCCGTCGCCCTCAGCGGGGCGGGGGCCGTCGCGAGCGCCGCCGACCGCGGCGCCGCCGGCGCCGACACCCTCGGCGCGGTGAAGGCGGCCGCTTCCGCGTCCAGTGCCTGCATGTCGCTGACCACGGAGCAGATCGAGGGCCCCTACTACATCGACTACGAACTCTTCCGGAGGAACGTGGTCGAGGACCGCACCGGAATCCCGCTCCTCCTCGTACTGCGCGCCGTGGACAGCGCGACCTGCGAGCCCATCCGCAACTCGGCCGTCGAGATCTGGCACTGCGACGCGTCCGGCGTCTACTCCGGCTACACCCGGACCGGCAACGGCGGCGGTACGCCTCCTGGTCCGCCGCCCTCCGGCACGCCGACGGCGCCTCCGGACGGCCCGGGCGGTCCCGGCGGTCCGGGCGGCGGGGGCGGCCACGCGACCCCGACCGACGACCTCACCTGGCTGCGCGGCATCCAGATGACCGACCACCAGGGTTTCGTCACCTTCCGGACCGTCTTCCCCGGCTGGTACACCGGCCGCGCCGTCCACATCCACACCAAGGTCCACACCGGCGGCTCCCGGACCTCCGACGGCTACACCGGCGGACGCACCTGCCACACCGGGCAGTTCTACTTCTCCGAGGCCGCGGTGAAAGCCACCTCGGACACCGCCCCCTACTCGGCGAACACCGTCACACGCGTCACCCTCGACCAGGACTCGATCTACCCGAAAACCGGCACGCAGGGCGGCCTGCTCGAACTCGTCTACGACAAGAAGCACATCGAGCGCGGCGTCATCGGCCACCTCACCATGGCGGTCGACCCGAGCGCCACGAACGACGGCCAGGGCGCACCCGGCGGCGGCCCGGCCCCCACCACATCACCGACCCCCTCCGCCTGACACGACGACCTCGGCGCCAGTGCCGACCAGACGAAACGGCCCGGACACGCGCATGTGTCCGGGCCGCCGTTCGTTCCGGCCCCCCGCCCCGGCAACCGCCCCTTCCCGGCCGCCACCTGACGACTTCACATCAGCACCGCGATGGTGCCCCGGCCTCCCCCCTTCCGACGGGTCTCCACCGCATCCGCCATCCGCGCGAAGGGCAGGGCGGTGGTGCGGAGGGCGAGCCGGCCGTCGGTCAGGTCCCCCAGCAGCCGGTCGAACACCTCGGCGGGGACGTGGCGGCGCACCATGTTCATCGGCAGCAGGGCGACGTCCCGGGACATCAGCGTGGGCAGGTCGACACGGAGCGTGGTACCGGCCACATAGCCGATCAGAACCGCCCGCCCGCCGGGCCGCATGGCTCCCAGAAAGCCCGGGACGGTGTCCCCGCCGACGGTGTCGAGCAGGACGTCGGCCTCCCCTTCGACCGTGACCTCTGCCCCGGCCGGGCGGACCAGCACCTCGTGCGCCGCGTCGGGTACGGCACCGGCCGCGTCCTCGTCCCGGACCACGGCTACGACGTACGCCCCGGCCCGGGCGGCCAGTTGCACGCAGAGCGAGCCGACGGCGCCGGCCGCGCCGGTGACCAGGACCCGCTCTCCCCCGCCGATCCGGCCCACCTCCTCCACGGCGGCCCACGCGGTGGTCATCGGCGAGTAACAGGTGGCGGCGAGCGCGGCGTCGGCCTCCCGGGGGACCTCGCGGAGCGCGTCGACCGGGACGCCGACCCGCTCGGCCCAGGTACCGTCCCGCTCCAGGCCGATGCCACCGCCTCGCACCAGCACCCGCCGGCCGAGCAGCGCGGCGTCGCCCTCGACGACGGTTCCGACACCCGCGGTGCCGGGGGTGAACGGCAGCGCGGGCCGGTGCGTGAAGGTGCCGGTCATGACGGTGAGGTCCAGGTGGGTGACGGCGGCGGCCTCGACTTCCACGATCACCTCGCCCTGCAACGGCGGCCCCGGAAGCCCGGTCTCCTCCAGGTCGGGTGCGGTGTCCCAGGCGTGCAGACGAGCGGCGATCATGGCGTACTCCAGAGTCGATTCCTCAAGGGCGGTGCTCCGTGAGGGGAACACCGCGCCGAACCCGCCGTCCAATCCTTCCGCAGACCGAAAATGCCCGCGTTCGCAAGCATCCAGGCGCCGTGCCGTCGCCGGTGGCGGTCGGCGGCCCTCAGTCGATGCGGACGCTCGTGTCCGGGGCCAGGCGGTGGTAGCGGGCCGGGACCCCGGGACCCCGCTCACCGAGGAAGCCCTCGACCATGGTGGTGCCGATGTCGTTGAGGGCGCCGTCGTGTACGGCGTAGGCGTCGCGGGGAGCGACCTCGCGCAGGTAGTCGATCAGATCGCCGACGGTGGACCAGGGGGCGTGCACCGGCAGCAGCAGCGTGCCGACCGAGGCCCCGGGGACGGTGAGGGCGTCGCCGGGGTGGAAGAGGGCACCGTCCACCAGGAAGCCCACGTTCGGGACGCGCGGGACATCCGGGTGGATGACCGCGTGCCAGGCCCCGTGGACCGTGACGTCGAAGCCCGCCGCGCCGAAGGCGTCCCCCTCGCCGGTGGCGGTGACCCGCGCGCCCAGGCCGTCCAGCCGCTTCGCGACGGACGAGTTGGCCCAGATACGCAGACCCGGACGCGCCGCGGCGGCCCGGCGCAGCACCTCCTCCGAGAAGTGGTCGAAGTGCTCGTGCGTCACGAGCACGGCATCGGCGCCTTCCAGCGCCCTCGGATCGGTCAGGCCGCCCGGGTCGATGACCAGGCGGCGCCCGTCCTTCTCGAGCCGCACACACGCATGACCGAACTTGGTGAGCTCCATGACTGGCATGCCCTTCTCTCATTATTGAACCTGGTTGTACAACTTAACTGTACAACTGAGTGTGGCATAGGCGGCTACGATGACCCCATGGACGAAGACGCGCTGGCCGAGGAGCTTCGACGGTCACTCGGTGAGCTGGTCCGGGCGGTGCGGACCGTGGACACCATGCCGCCCGGCGAGGCCGCCATTCTCGGATTCCTCGACCGCGACGGCCCCTTGACCACGGCCGAACTCGCCCGCCTGCGCGGTGTCACGCACCAGTCGGCCGCCAAGTCGGTCAAGGACCTCACCGCCGACGGCCTGGTCCACGGCGAGCAGCACCCCGAGGACGGCCGGAAACTCCTGCTGCACGTCACCGACGCCGGCCGCTCCCGCCTCCGGCGGGAACGCGCCGCCCGCGCAGGCGCCTTGGGCGCCGCCATTCGCGAGACCTTCGACCCTGACGAGAAGCAGCGGCTCAGCGAGGCCGTCGCGCTGCTGTCCCGCCTGACGGCCCGCCTCACCGGACACTGACCGCGCATCGAGCGAGCAGCCGCCAACGCCGCCTTTCCCGGGCTTTACGGTGCGGCCGTCCCCATTTCCGGCCGCACCGTCCGAACAGGCCGAACGCCCCTCCGCTTGGCGAACCACGGACTTAAGCACCCAAGCCGTTCCCAGTACGCTGCGCAGCCTTGACGGTGCTGGTCTGGGCCAATACCGTCTGCTTCGCACAGAACTCCACATGGCTCAACACCGCTAAAAATCACCCGAGTTGGTGATGCATCCGCCGGTTGGAGACGACAGCCCGGCCGTCCGCTGCGGGTCTGCCTGTCGACGGCAGCCCAGGCACCGACCGTCGCCCCGTTCGCCGTCATCCGGATCCGCAAGGGCGCGTGCGCTGCTCACCGTTGATGGAGATCACCAGGGTGACACAGCGAACAGAACGCGATCATGTGATTCCTCGGAGGCCAGACCTATGCAATCACCCCCTGGAAGGGCACCGCGCCGCAGGTGGAAGAGAGCGCTCTCTCTGCTTCCCGTCGTCGTGCTGACGGTGGCGGCCACCGTCAGCACGACACTGAACGCCCAGGCTGCCGTGCCCCCGGCACCGTCGGGCTTCACACTCACCTGGAGCGACGACTTCAACGGTGCGTCCGGCACCGGCATCGATCAGAACCTGTGGAAGTACGACACCGGGCCGGGCAGCAACTTCGGCACCGGTGAGATCGAGACGATGACCAACAGCACCTCGAACGTCTACTACGACGGTCAGGGTCATCTGGTGCTCCAGGCCCTGCACTCGGGTTCCGACGCGCGCAGCGGATGGACCTCCGGGCGCGTGGAGACACAGTCGGCGAGCTTCGGCGCCCCGGCGGGCGGTGTCGTACGCATGGAGTCCGTCCTCCAGCAGCCCAACGTCACCACCGCCAACGGCGCGGGCTACTGGCCGGCGTTCTGGATGCTCGGCGCGCCGCTGCGGGACGGTGTGACCTGGCCGAAGTCCGGCGAGATCGACGTCATGGAGGACATCAACGGCCGCAGCTCCGTCTTCAGCACCCTGCACTGCGGTGTGAACCCGGGTGGGCCGTGCAACGAGTCGACCGGCATCGGCTCGGGTGAACGCGCCTGTTCGGGCTGCCAGACCGGCTTCCACGACTACGCGGTGGAGATCGACCGCTCCATGTCGCCGGAGCAGATCAGGTTCTACCTCGACGGGAACAACTTCTACACGATCAACGCCAACCAGGTGGACGCCACGACCTGGTCCGACGCGGTCGACCACCCCTTCTTCATCATCTACGACCTGGCGATCGGCGGCGGCTTCCCGGACGCCTTCGGCGGGGGCCCGAACGCGTCCACGGTGTCCGGCGGCAAGCTGGTCATCGACTCGGTGGCCGTCTACAACAAGGCGCCCGGCTCCGGAGGCGGTGGCGGTGGCGGCGGCGGCTCGGTGAGCGGTCAGACGATCACCGGACCCGGCGGCAAGTGCGTGGACGTGGCGGGCGACGACACCGGCGGCGACGGCACCGCGGTCCAGCTCTGGGACTGCCAGTCGGCGGCCAAGGACCAGCACTGGACCTGGAGCGGCCAGACCCTGCAGACCCTCGGCAAGTGCCTGGACATCGCGGGCGGCAACAGCGCCGCCGGCACGAAGCTCCAACTCGCCAACTGCAACGGCGGCGGCTACCAGAACTGGGTGCGGCAACCGGACGGTTCGCTGCGGAACCCGACCAGCGGCCGGTGCATCGACTCCCCGTCGGGTGCCACCGCGAACGGCACCCGCCTCCAGATCTGGGACTGCAACGGCTCCGCCGCCCAGCAGTTCGCCATCGGCACCCCGATCTACGGACCGGGCGGCAAGTGCGTGGACGTGGCGGGTGACGACACCGGCGGCGACGGCACCGCGGTCCAGCTGTGGGACTGCCAGCAGGCCACGTCGCTCGACCAGAAGTGGACCTGGAACGGCCAGACCCTGCGCACGCTGGGCAAGTGCCTGGACATCGCGGGCGGTGTGAACGCGGCCGGTACGAAGCTCCAGTTGGCCAACTGCAACGGCGGCGGCTACCAGAACTGGGTCGCCAACGCCGACGGCTCGATGTCCAATCCGACCACCGGCCGGTGCATCGACTCCCCGTCGGGTGCCACCGCGAACGGCACCCGCCTCCAGATCTGGGACTGCAACGGCTCCGCGGCCCAGAAGTTCTCACTGGCATGACGTGGGTGAGCCCTGTCTGAGCCGAGGCGGGGCACGTCGAAGGACCGCACCTCAACCGGCGCGGTCCTTCGGTCTGTTCGCCGCTGCACAGGTGGCCCGCAGGCCGGCTGGGCCTCCGTGAAGCATCGCGCCGCGGGTTCGCGGGCAGCGGTCCCGGAGTCGGGGATGGCCCTGCCCGGACCCATGTCCCGCCGGCTCCGCGCCGTCGCCACGTCCATGAGGAGCGGCCCGTCTGGGAGGCGGGTTCCCGCTGGAGGCGATCCGGGACGCCGCCCTGCCGATTCCGGTGGAAGGCTCAGGGCGCGGCCGGCGCCGGTCCCGAGCTGGCCCGGACGGTCAGCTCGGGTGCGATGAGCACCGCGTCCTCCGTCTCGCGCCCGTCGAGTTTGCCCACCAGGAGCTCGACCGCGTGCCGGCCCATCTCCTGGGCGGGGACGGCGACCGAGGTGAGCCGTACCGAGGCCTGGACGGCGACCTGCTCGGGGCAGACGGCGACCACCGACACGTCCTCGGGCACGGCCCGCCCCTGGCGGCTCAGCGCGGCGAGCAGGGGCTCCACCGCGGACTCGTTCTGCACGACGAAGCCCGTGGTGCGCGGGCGCTCGTCGAAGATCCGGGACAGGGTCACCGCCATGGCGTCGTAACCGCCTTCCCAGGGGCGGTGCAGTACCTTCAGGCCGAGTTCGCGTGCCCGCGAGCGGAGGCCGTCGAGGGTGCGTTCGGCGAAGCCGGTGTGCCGCTCGTAGACGGCGGGGGCCTCGCCGATGACGGCGACGTCCCGGTGGCCGAGCTTCGCCAGGTGCTCGACGCAGAGCGCGCCCGTCGCGCTCCAGTCGAGATCGACGCAGGTCACGCCGGCGGTGTCGGCGGGCATACCGATCAGCACGGAGGGCTGCTCGGTCGCCCGCAGCAAGGGCAGCCGGTCGTCGTCGAGTTCGACGTCCATGAGGATCATCGCGTCGGCGAGGCCGCTGCCGGTGACCCGGCGCACCGCGTCGGCGCCCTCCTCGCCGGTGAGCAGAAGGATGTCGTAGCCATGGGTCCGGGCGGTGGTCGCCACGGCGGTGGCGATCTCCATCATCACCGGGACGTACATGTCCGTACGCAGGGGGATCATGAGGGCGATGATGTTCGACCGGTTGCTGGCCAACGCGCGGGCACCCGCGTTCGGGTGGTAGCCCAGGGCCCGGATGCTCCGCTCGACCCTCTCCCGGGTCCCCGCGGAGATGGACCGCTTGCCGCTGAGGACATAGCTCACCGTGCTCGCCGAAACCCCGGCGTGCTGGGCGACCTCTGCGAGAGTGACCAACCGGCTCTCCAGGCTCTACGAAACGCTTCGACAGGACACGTGATCCGACGGGGAAACAGAAAGGACGATTCCACCTTAGTACCAGCTAGATGCGTGTGTCCATGACTGTCGAAGCGCTTCGACTACTTCAGCCTGCCGGTCACGTCAGGCCGGCGACACCGTGACCCGGCCGGTTCCGGTGGCGCTCGGGCCGCCGGCGACCTGGACGGTGAAGGGCTTGTCGGTGCCCTCCGCGGTGACGCGCAGGGCGTCCCCTTCCCAGCGGAGGCGGAAGGTGGCGCTGGTGGCGCCGGACTGGTCCGGGACGGTCACGGTTCGCTCGTCACCGTGCTCGGTGGTCGGGTGCACCAGCAGCGTGATGCCGTCCAGCCAGTCGCCGTCGGGTCGCCGGCCGTCGGCGGCCAGCGGCAGGACGGCTCCCTCGCGGACGTACAGCGGGAGGCTGTCGTAACCGTGGCGCTCGATGCGCCAGGCCGGGCCGGTGACCGTCTCGCCGGTGAGCAGTTGTGTCCAGACGCCCCCGGGCAAGTAGACCTCGACCTCGCCGTCTTCGGTGAAGACCGGGGCGACCAGCAGATCGGCGCCGAGCATGTACTGACGGTCCAGCGGGCGGCAGGCCGGGTCGCCGGGGAACTCCAGCACCATCGGGCGCATCGACGGCACGCCCGTGCGGTGGGCCTCGACGGCGGCACCGTACAGGTACGGCATCAGACGGTGCTTGAGCAGGGTGAAGCGGCGGGCGACGTCGACGGCCTCCTCGCCGAACTCCCACGGCACGCGGTAGGAGGAGGAGCCGTGCAGACGGCTGTGCGAGGAGAGCAGGCCGAAGGCCAGCCAGCGCTTGAACACCGAGGCGTCGGGGGTGCCTTCGAAGCCGCCGATGTCGTGGCTCCAGAAGCCGAAGCCGCTCAGCGACAGCGACAGTCCGCCGCGCAGTGACTCGGCCATGGCCTCGAACGAGGACCAGCAGTCGCCGCCCCAGTGCACGGGGTACTGCTGGCCGCCCGCGGTCGCGGAGCGGGCGAACAGCACCGCCTCGCCCTGCCCGCGTTCCTTCTCCAGGAGGTCGAAGACGGTCTTGTTGTACAGCTCGGTGTAGTAGTTGTGCATCCGCTCGGGGTCCGAGCCGTCGTGCCAGACGACATCGGTGGGGATGCGCTCGCCGAAGTCGGTCTTGAAGCAGTCGACGCCCTGGTCCAGCAGCGGCTTGAGCTTCGACTGGAACCAGGCGCGGGCCTCGGGACTGGTGAAGTCCACCAGGGCCATGCCCGCCTGCCACAGGTCCCACTGCCACACGTCGCCGTCGGCGCGGCGCACCAGGTGCCCCAGTTCGGCGGCCTCGTCGAACAGCGGGGACTTCTGGGCGATGTACGGGTTGATCCACACGCTGATCCGCAGGCCCTTGGCCTTCAGCCGGGCCAGCATGCCCTCGGGGTCGGGGAAGACGTCCGGGTCCCACCGGAAGTCGCACCACTGGTACTCGCGCATCCAGAAGCAGTCGAAATGGAACACGGACAGGGGGATGCCGCGCTCGGTCATGCCGTCGACGAACGACATCACCGTCGCCTCGTCGTAGGAGGTGGTGAAGGAGGTGGTCAGCCAGAGGCCGAAGGACCAGGCCGGCGGCAGGGCCGGGCGCCCGGTGAGCCCCGTGTAGCGGCTGAGGACGTCCTTGGGGGTGGGACCGGCGACGACGTAGTACTCCAGGCTCTGGTCCTCGACGCTGAACTGGACCTGGCCGACGGATTCCGAGCCGACCTCGAAGGAGACCCTGCCGGGGTGGTTGACGAAGATGCCGTAACCGCGTGAGGAGAGGTAGAACGGGATGTTCTTGTACGCCTGCTCGCTGCTGGTGCCGCCGTCGGCCTGCCACATGTCGACGACCTGTCCGTTCTTGACGAACGGGGTGAAGCGTTCGCCGAGGCCGTAGACCTGCTCGCCGACGCCGAGCGCGAGCTTGGCCACCATGTGGTGCTCGCCCCGGTCGGTGGTGGCGAAGGCGGCACCCTTGTCGCCCGCCCGGGTCAGTTCGCGGCCGTCGGCGTCGCGAAAGCTCAGCGCGAACGGGGCGGAGCGGTCCAGGCGCAGGCTGAGCGGGCCGCTGATCAGCTCGGTGACATCGCCTTCGGCGCGCACCTCCCCCGCACCGCCCTCGTCGCCGCCGAGGGTGAAGTCGGGGCCGGTGCGCCGCTTGCCGGAGTGGTGGGTGAGGCGGACGCCGATGACGCCCTCGGCGGGCGAGAAGCAGTCGACGGAGATGAGCGGCGCGTTGAGCGTGTCACCCCTCCGCGTCACGCGTTGCACTGCGGCATGGGCAGTGATGCGCTTCGACTCCACGCGGACGTCACGCACGTCGATGGCGTAGTCGATGTGTACGCCATCGCGAACACGCCAGAAGCCGTCGGTGAACTTCATGATCTTCCCCAGGGGTGCGGAGGCTGTCGAGCCGGGACACAGGCATCGCCACGAAGGCTCTGAAGAGGCTTGATTGTGCAGGCGACACCTTGCTGCACGGCGAGCCGCGAAGCAAGAGGCGACCGCAGAGGTCTAGCGCGCGGGCGACCTGGTGGCGTATTAGTCATCCCACCAAACAAACCGTCCGGCAACATCTCCGGACTGCGCGAAAGCAAGAGCCGCACATGTCGAATTTGTCGAAGCGCTTCAACACCATCCTGGAGGACAGGCCCTCATACGGCCTGTCGAGCGTCGGCCGGCAGGCCGTGGACGGCGTGCGGGCGCTGTTCGGGGACGCTTCCGCCGTCGAGGCACTCCCCCGTCGACGCCGCCACGCGCGGGACCACCTCTGAGCACCTCGACCGGTTCGCCGCGGACCGTCTCCTCGGCGACTGTCCGCACCGACCGTTCCGTGTTCCGCGCCACCGCGCCGGGCACGGAGCGACCCACCCCCACGGACGCGCGTCCGCCGGAACCGCGTCCAGGGCCTCTGGCCCGCCTGCGCTCCGCCGCCCCGAAAGGCACGGCGTGCACCGGATCCGGCGCCCCTCCCACCCAAGGGCAACATCGTGACAGCACACCCACCGAACGGACCGTGGCCCCGTCGCCGACGGGTCCGCCGACCCGTCCTCGTCGCGCTCACCGTCGTCTCGGCGGTCGTGGCCGGCGCCGCGCTGGCCGGCTGTGGCCAGTCCCGCGACCCCGGCGTGTACACCGTCCTGAACTCGTCGACGGACGACTCGTACCACAGCTGGGACGCGGCGGCCCTCGAACGCTGCGGCAAGCGGCTCGGCGTCACCGTCCGGCAGCAGTCCGTCCCGGCCGACCAGGTCATGACCAAGTCGCTGCGGATGGCGTCCTCCAAGTCGCTGCCGGACATCATCCAGTTCGACGGCTCCGAGATGCCAGCCTTCGCGGAGACCGGCGGTCTGATGGACCTGAGGAAACTGGGCGTCGACACCACCGACGTGCCGCAGGGCATCGTCGGCTACGGCTCCTACAAGGGCACGTACTACGGCGCGGCACGCACGGTGAACACGCTCGCGCTCTTCTACAACAAGGACGTCCTCGAAAAGGCCGGTGCCAGGGTGCCGACCACGTGGGACGAGATGCGCGAGACGGCCAGGAAACTCACCCGGGGCCACCGGTACGGCATCGCCCTGAGCGCGGGCGGGGCGGAGGACGGCGTCTACCAGTTCACGCCGTTCATGTGGTCCAACGGCGGTGACGAGACCCGCCTCGACGGCCCGCGGGTCGTCCAGGCGCTCGACTACTGGAAGTCGCTGCTGTCCGACGGCTCGCTGTCGAAGTCGACGATCAACTGGACCCAGGCCGACGTCAACGACCAGTTCATGGCCGGGAACGCCGCCATGATGATCAATGGTCCATGGCAGGTCGAGACCCTCAACACCAAGAAGAACCTGCACTGGGGCATCGCGCGGATTCCCGTCCCCCGGGCCGGGGACGACTCCGTCGGCCCGCTGGGCGGCGGTGAGCTGACCATCCCGGACATCGGTGACACCGCGCGCGAGAAGACATCCGCGAAGATCGTCAACTGCCTGACGAGCGAGCAGGAGGAGGTGACCTACGCGCTCAACAGCTGGATGATCCCGGCCAACCGGAAGGCCGCCGCCGTCTGGCGCAAGAAGGTCCCCTCGCTCAGCTCGCTGGCGGACCAGGCCGCGGTGGCGCGCTCGCGCACCGCCAAGGCCGGCTCCGGCTGGACCACGATCTCCCTCGCCCTGCAGAGCGCGTTCCAGTCGGCGCTCACCGGCCAGTCCTCCGCGGCGGCACTGAAGCACGCGCAGGCGCGCGTCGAGAGCGGGAAGTGAGGCAACCACCGTGTCCACCACCACCGTCGCGGGCCCCGCGGCCCTCGGCAGCACCGCCGAAGCCGCCCCCGACCCGGACCGCGCCCGCCGGCGGCGCACACTCGCGCAGTGGGGCTTCGTGGCCCCCGCCGTGCTGTTCATGCTGCTGTTCTTCGGCTACCCGCTCGTCCGCAACATCGTGATGAGCTTCCAGCACTACACGCCCTCGACCTTCTTCACCGGCAAGGCCCCCTTCAACGGCCTGGACAACTGGCGCACCGTCTTCGGCGACGACCTGTTCGGCAAGGCCCTGTGGCAGACGATCGTCTTCACGATCGGCTCGCTGGTCGGGCAGTTCTGCATCGGCCTGGGCCTGGCGGTGTTCTTCAACCGCAGATTCCCGCTGGGCGGTGTGCTGCGCGCGCTGATGCTGCTGCCCTGGCTGGTGCCCATGGTCGTCTCGGGCATCGTCTGGCGGCGCATCCTGGACCAGGACACCGGTGTGCTGAACTCCTTCCTCGGGCTGTTCGGCATCGGTCACACGCCCTGGCTGACCAGTACCCACATGGCGCTGCTCGCCGTGATCCTGGTGAACATCTGGATCGGCATCCCGTTCAACACGGTGATCCTCTACGGCGGCCTCCAGGAACTTCCGCGTGAGGTCCACGAGGCCGCCGCGCTCGACGGAGCCTCGGCCTGGCGCACCTTCCGCTCGGTCACGCTGCCGCTGCTGAAGCCCGTCATCACCGTCGTGCTCGTGCTGGGCTTCATGTCCACCGTCAAGATCCTCGACCTGGTGCTGGCGCTCACCGACGGCGGTCCCGCCGACTCCACACAGACCCTGGGCACGCTGACCTACCAGGCCTCCTTCGTCCAACTGGACTTCGGGGCCGGCGCCGTGGTCGGCAACGTCCTGGTCCTGATCTCCGCCGTGTTCGCGGTGTTCTACCTGCGGGCCAACCGCAACGAAGGGAAGTGACGGGCATGGCGACCACCCCTCACGCCACCGGGGCCGCCGGCAGGCCGAAGCGCCGCTGGGGCACGACGGCCGTCGGCCTCCTCATCCTGTGCGTGATGCTGTTCCCGCTGTACTGGATGGTCAACACCGCGCTGCAACCCGATTCCGGGCTGCTGGAGGTGGACGCGGTTCCGCACGGCCTGGACCTGTCCGGCTTCTCCTCGGCGCTGACCGAGCAGGGCGGCCATCTGCTGACCTCGCTCGTCGTCGCGCTCGGCGCCGTCGTGATCTGTCTGGCGTTCTCCGCGCCCGCCGCCTACGGCCTCGCGCAGTTCAGGCTGCGCGGCGCGCGGACTGTGGTGTTCGGCACCCTGATCACACAGATGGTGCCGGGCATCGTCATCGCCAACGCGCTGTACAGCACGTACGTGGACCTCGGCCTGGTCAACTCCTACTTCGGTCTGATGCTGGCCGACGCCTCTCTGGGCATCCCCTTCGCGATCGTGCTGATGCGGTCCTTCATGGTGGCCATCCCGCGCGAGGTCATCGAGGCGGCCGAGGTGGACGGAGCCGGCCGGATGCGCACCTTCGTCCGGGTCGTGCTGCCGATGAGCCGCAACTCGCTGATCACCGCAGGGCTGTTCTCGTTCCTGTACGCGTGGAGCGACTTCATGTTCGCGCTCACCCTCAACACCACCGACCACGTCAAACCGGTCACCCTCGGCATCTACCAGTACATCGGCGCGCACGTCGGCGACTGGGGCTCGGTCATGGCCGCCTCCGTCCTCGCCGCGATCCCCGCGGCGGTCCTGCTCGTCCTCGCCCAGAAGTACATCGCCGCCGGCATCACCGGTGGTTCCGTCAAGTGACGACGACGCCCGCCGTCCCGCACCGGCTCGCGCCGGCCGTCGGGGCCGCAGGGCCGGGTGCGGGGAGCGGCCGCCCGAGTGGCCGATGCCGCGCCGGCCTGCCGCGGCCTGCGCCAGGGCGGACGCGCCCCTGCCGAGGGCATGGGACCGGCCGAGCGGCACCTGGCTCATGTCCCGGTGGGGGGCTCGGCCGGTGCGGGGCGCCGCCGGGGAACCGAGGCCGTGGAGCCGCGCACCACCAGCTCCGGCATGAACACGAACTCGCTGTGCGGCGCCGGTGTCCCGCTGATCTCCTCCAGCAGCGTGCGCACCGCGGCCTGGCCCATCGCGGGCACCGGCTTGCGGATGGTGGTCAGCGGCGGATCGGTGAAGGCGACCAGGGTCGAGTCGTCGAATCCGACGACGGAGAAGTCCCGGGGAACGCGCAGGCCGTGTTGCCGGGCCGCCCGGACCGCCCCCAGCGCCATCATGTCGCTGGCGCAGACCACCGCCGTGCAACCGCGTCCGAGCAGAGCCGTGGCGGCGGCCTGGCCCCCTTCCAGGCTGTACAGGGAGTGCTGGATCAGCTCCGACCGCACGGCGCCCGTCGGCATGCCCAGCTGCTCCTGCATCGCCCGTACGAAGCCCTCGATCTTGCGCTGCACGGGGACGAACCGCTGCGGTCCCACGGCGAGGCCGACGCGGGTGTGGCCCAGCGAGACCAGGTGGGCCACCGCCAGGGTCATCGCCGCCCGGTCGTCGGGCGAGATGAACGGGGCCTGCACCTTCGGCGAGAAGCCGTCCACGAGGACGAACGGCACGCCCTCGGTTCGCAGGCGCCCGTAGCGCTCCATGTCGGCGGTGGTGTCCGCGTGCAGCCCGGAGACGTAGATGATGCCCGCCACCGCCCGGTCGACCAGCATCTCCGTCAGCTCGTCCTCGGTGGACCCGCCAGGAGTCTGGGTGGCCAGGACCGGCGTGTAGCCCTGCCGGGTCAGCGCCTGCCCGATGACCTGGGCGAGCGCCGGGAAGATGGGGTTCTCCAGTTCCGGGGTGATGAGGCCGACCAGGCCCTCGCTGCGCTGCCGCAGCCGTAACGGGCGTTCGTATCCGAGGACGTCCAGGGCGGCCAGGACGGATTGCCGGGTGCCGGCGGCGACACTGGGCTTTCCGTTGAGCACGCGGCTGACCGTCGCCTCGCTCACCCCCGCCTGCACGGCGATGTCGGCGAGCCGGATGGTCACGGGAACGGACTGTACCGGCCGCATGTCAGAGGGACCACCAGACGGCGCAGTCGACGGGCAGGACGGTCGTCGGTGTGCCGGACTCCACGTCGGCCGACGCGAGCAGCAGCGTGCCCGGGGTGGGCAGCGCGACGGGCGACCCGGTCAGGTTGACCGTGCAGACGAACGAGCCGCTCCCGCTGTCGCGGCGGAAGGCGAGCACCCCCTCCGGGGCGTCCAGCCAGGCGATCCGCCGGCCCGCGCCCAGGGCCGGGTGCTCCCGGCGGACGGCGAGGGCCCTGCGGTAGAACTCCAGGGTGGAGGTGCCGTCGCCCTGCTGGGCCTCCACGGTCAGGCGGCCCCAGTCCGCCGGTTGCGGCAGCCAGCTGGGCCCGTGCTCGGCGGGGCCGAAGCCGAACGGGGGCGCCTGTCCGGACCACGGCAGGGGCACCCGGCAGCCGTCGCGGGTGCCGTCCTGGCCGGAGCTGCGGAAGAAGGCGGGGTCCTGGCGGACCTCGTCGGGCAGGTCGACGACCTCGGGCAGACCGAGTTCCTCGCCCTGGTAGACGTAGGCGGAGCCGGGGAGCGCGAGCATCAGCAGGGTGGCGGCGCGCGCCCTGCGCAGCCCCCGCGCCGCGTCGCCGTCCGCCAGACGCGTGCTGTGGCGTACCACGTCGTGGTTGGACAGCACCCAGGTCGCCGGCGCGTGCACCGCGTTCATGGCGCCCAGCGAGCGGTCGATGACCTCGCGCAGCTCGGCCGCGTTCCAGCCGGTGCCGAGGTAGTCGAAGTTGAACGCCTGGTGCAGTTCGT
Organism: Streptomyces sp. NEAU-sy36; assembly: GCF_013423905.1. Classification (NCBI taxonomy): domain Bacteria; kingdom Bacillati; phylum Actinomycetota; class Actinomycetes; order Kitasatosporales; family Streptomycetaceae; genus Streptomyces; species Streptomyces sp. NEAU-sy36. The sequence goes on along the minus strand of NZ_CP058977.1, from coordinate 3,746,103 downwards.
CCGGGCGCAGGTACAGGGCGCTGCGCTCCACGGTCGGTGTCCACGCCTCGGCGACGGCGATGCGCTCGCCCGGGTACTCGTCGAGGACGCGCCGCCAGCTGCGGTAGATCTCGTGGACGCCGTCCTGGTCGAAGTACGGCACGGCCTGTGTCCCGAGCAGCTTGACCTGTCCGTCGTGGCCGACGTCCGGCAGCCCGGCCGCCTTGACCAGGCCGTGGGCGACGTCGACGCGGAAGCCGTCGATGCCCATGTCGAGCCAGAAGCGCAGGATGGAGCGGAACTCGTCCTGGACGGCCGGATGGTCCCAGTTGAAGTCGGGCTGTTCGGGGGCGAACAGGTGCAGGTACCACTCGCCGGGGGAACCGTCCGGTTCGGTGACCCGGGTCCAGGCGGGTCCACCGAAGATGGACTCCCAGTCGTTGGGCGGCAGTTCGCCGTCGGCGCCCTTGCCGGGACGGAAGTGGAAGCGCCCGCGCAGCGGGGAGCCGGGGCCCTCGCGCAGCGCCTGCCGGAACCACTCGTGCTGGTTCGAGCAGTGGTTGGGCACGAGGTCGACGATGATCCTGAGGCCCAGCGCGTGGGCGTCGCGGATCAGGTCGTCGGCGTCGGTGAGCGTGCCGAACATCGGGTCCACGGCCCGGTAGTCGGCGACGTCGTAACCCCCGTCGGCCTGCGGGGAGGCGTAGAACGGTGACAGCCACACCGCGTCGACGCCGAGTTCCTTCAGGTAGGGCAGGCGCGCGCGGATGCCGGGCAGGTCGCCGATGCCGTCGCCGTTGCTGTCGGCGAAACTGCGCGGGTACACCTGGTAGATGACCGCGTCGCGCCACCACTCCGGGCGCCCGGAGGCGTCGGCGGGGGTTCGGGTGGCGACTGTGTCGGTGACGTGCTGAGTCATGGATTCCCTTGAGGAGTGCGGGGGGCGGGTCGCTTTCCCGGTGGGCGAGGTGAGGGCTCCGGGGGGTGTGGCGCCGGTCACGACTTGGTGCCGCCGGCGGTCAGTCCGGAGACGAGACTGCGCTGCACGAGCATGAACACGAGGGCGGCCGGGATGGTGATGATGATCGCGGTGGCCGAGGTCCACGCCCAGTCGGGCCGCTGGTCCTGGGCGAAGGTGCGGATGCCGACGGCGAGTGTGTAGTGGTCGGACTGCATGAACTGCGTCGCGTAGGCGACCTCGCCCCAGGCGGTGAGGAAGCTGTAGAAGGCGGTGACCGCGAGGCCCGGCCTGGCCAGCGGCACGATCAGCCGCCAGAAGGTGCCGAAGGGGGTGAGGCCGTCCACCCGGCCGGCCTCGTCGATCTCCTTGGGGATGGTGTCGAAGTAGCCCTTCATCATCCAGGCGCAGAACGGCACCGCCGTGGTCGCGTAGGCGAGGATCAGCCCGAGGTAGTTGTCGAGCAGGTGCAGTTCGGACATGAGCAGGTACAGCGGCACGATCAGCACGATGCTCGGGAACATCTGGGTGACCAGGAACGTCCACATCAGCTGCCGGCTGCCCGGGAAGGTCATCCGGGAGACGGCGTAGCCCGCGGTCGCCGCGAGGAAGACGCCGAGCGCCGTGGTGCCGGCGGCCACGATGACGGTGTTCAGGAACCACGTGAGCAGGTCCGAGTGGGCCAGCACGTCGCCGTAGTTGTGGAGGCTGAGGTGCTTGAACACGTCGCCCGGCTGCTGCCAGGCGTTCTTGGGGCCCAGCGAGATGAACAGGACCCACACGACGGGGAAGGCCGCGATCAGGGTGGCGGTGGCCATCGTGACGTGCAGGGCCACGGAGGCCCAGGGGCCGCGCTCCTGACGGCCGCGCACCTTGCGGGGCAGGGCGGCGGCCGGGGCGGGGCGGCGGGGGGTGCCGCTGGGCGCGGCGGTGGTCTGATGCGTTGCTGCGGTCATGGCAGGGGCTCCTTACGCCTGCTCGGACTTCAGGGTGCTGCGGCGGTAGAAGGTCGAGAAGGCCAGCAGGAGGGCGAGGATGAGGATGCCGTAGGTGGCTGCTCCCGCGTAGTCCGAGATCCCGTTGAACGCCTTGTGGAAGGCGAAGGTGACGAGGATGTCGGTGTCGCCGGTCGTGTTGTTGCCCAGCAGCAGGTAGATGACGTTGAACATGTTGAACGTCCAGATGCAGCCCAGCAGGATCACGGTGTTCGACACCGGTCGCAGTCCGGGGAGGGTGACGTTGAGGAAGCGTTGGAAGGGCGACGCGCCGTCCATCTCGGCCGCCTCGTAGAGCTCCTTGGGGATGGACTGCAGCCCGCCGAGCAGGGCGACCATGTTGAAGGGGATGCCGATCCAGACGTTCACCATGATGACGGCGATCTTCTGGGCCAGGGGGGAGCCGAGCCAGTTCTGCGCGGGCAGGCCGACCGCCTGGATGAGGTCGTTGAAGACGCCGTACTGGGAGTTGAGCATCAGGCGCCAGGCGAAGACGCCGATGAAGGAGGGCACGGCCCAGGGCAGGATCAGCATGGCGCGGTAGAAGCCGCGCAGGCGCATCTTGCGGTTGAGGAGGACCGCGAGGCCCATCCCTATGCCGACCTGGAAGACGACGCAGGAGACCGTCCACACGACCGTCCACCACAGCCGCGGGTAGAAGTCCCCGTCCGCGCCCGACAGGACGTGCGTGTAGTTGTGCAGGCCGACGAAGTGGTAGGTCGCCGGGCGGTGGAAGGCGCCGATGGTCGTGGCGACGTTCGACTCGTTGGCGTTGGTCAGCGACTGGTAGAAGCCGTATCCCAGCGGATACAGGACCAGCAGGGTGATGACGATGGCGACCGGGGCCACCATGGCCCACGCGTACCAGTACTTGTCCCACGCACGCCGGAGTGCCGTGCCACGTGTGCGGCGTGGTTGCTCGTGGCCAGGTGCCGTCTCTTCGGTCTTTCCGGTGCTCGTTGCGGTCGTCATACTCATCGGCTCTTTCGCTGACGAAGTCGGGTGGTTCCGCAGCCCCGGGGATGCCCCGGTCGGGGCGGCAGCGGGGAAATCGGTCCCCGGGGCTGCGTGTCCTTCGGTTGCCGCCGGGCCGGCGCGCGCCGTGGCTCAGCCGACGGAGTAGCCGGGCAGGAGCTGCTGGAACTGCTTGGCGGTGGCGTCCAGGCCGTTCTTGACCGACTCGTCGCCCTGGAGGATCTTCACGTAGTTCTGCGCGAGGGGGGTGAAGAGCGATCCGACCTGCGGGAGGGCCACACGGGCCCGCGCCGTCTGCTCCAGGATCGGCTTGAATCCCGCGATCTTGGCGTCCGCGGTGACCTCCGCGGTGTACGCCGACTTGCGGGTCGGCAGGGTGCCGGTGCCCTTGGCGATCGCGATCTGGCTCTGCGTGGACGTCATGAACTGCGTGAACAGGTAGCTGGCCGGCAGGTTCGACGAGCCCTGGTAGACCGTGAGGTCGTGTCCGCCGGTCGGGGACTGCGCCTTGCCCCCCGCACCGGCCGGGACGGGCGCGAAGCCGAGGTTGTTCTTGTCGCCGCTGAACGCGGTGCCGGTGAAGTCGTCGCTCACCGACCACGGTCCCTGGACCAGCATGGCGACCTTGCCGTTCTTGAAGGCGGTCTGCATGTTCTGGTAGGCGTTGGCGAAGTCGACCTTCATCGACGCCTCGTCGTTGATCTTCTTCGCCGTGGTGAGCGCCTGGACGGCGGCCGCGTCGCTGATGGTGATCTTCTTGGCCGCGGGGTCGGCGAGGTCGGCGCCGTTGCTGTAGAGCAGCGGGAGCAGGAAGTAGGAGTCGGGGTTGAGGTAGGTGCCGTAGGCGCCCGTCTTCTGCTTGACGGTCTTGGCGTCGGCGATGAACTCGTCCCAGGTGGCCGGGGGTTCGGCGATGCCGGCCTTCTTCAGCAGCTTCTTGTTGTACAGCAGGCCCAGGGTGTCGGTGACCGACGGAACGCCGTAGGTCTTGCCCTTGTACCGGGTGGTGTTCATCGCCACGGAGCTGAAGTCACCGGTGTCCTTCAGTGCCGGGGTGCCGTCGAGCGGGGCGATGTAGCCCAGTTCGGCGTACTCGGCCATCAGCCCCACGTCGGTGCGGACGACGTCGGGTGCGCCCTTGCCGCTCTTGGCTGCCGACTTGAACTTCTGCTCGACGTCGGTGAACGGGACGTTCTGGTAGTTCACCTTGATCTTGGGGTACTTGGCCTCGAACTGCTTGATCAGGGCCTTGTACGTCGGGGCTTCGGTCGCCGCGTCCGAGGTGTCCCAGTAGGTGATCGTCCCGGCGATGTCCTTGGGGTCCTTCGGCTTGCTCGACGAATCGCCGCTCGAACCACCGCAGGCAGAGGCGGTGAGTGCGACCACGGTGACAACGGCGGCGATCGATACGCCACGTCGCATAGGAACTCCTTGAGGTGGAAGCCCGGATCACCCTTGAAGAGGGCCGGAGGTGCCGTCTGTCCCAACGGACGGCGTCCGGGCGCGAGTTGAAGATAACAAGACTGAAATATCTTGCGAAAGACACTGCAAGCAGTTTTCTCCACGATTCCACGAGTGTGATGTTCCCGTTACCCGCGTGTGCCGATGCCTGACGGTGGCGTCAACTGGCCTTTTGACCAGTCGACTTGACGGTCTGCGACCCGACGGTAAAGAGAAGGCCCTGCATCCCGGAGGTGCCGGGACGCAGGGCCGTTTCGCGGCAGTGGGGCAGACTCCCCGGCGTCATGAGCGCGCTGCGGGGCGGTGGCCGGCCCCCGTTCTGCAGATTCTTGCCGAGACTTGCGCGCGGGTTGCGGCAAGTCGGTTGCCGGTCAGGGCAGCTGTACCCCGGTGGCGGCGAGGAGGGCGCCGTTGTCCGCCCGTTGGGTGGCGATGAGCTGTGCGCTGCTCCGTGCGGCGGGGACGCGGTCGCGGTCGCGCGGGTCGACGGTGAACGCCGGGTGGTCCGCGAGTTCCGGATGGGCGGCCTTCTGGGCGTCCGTCAGCGCGGTGGGGACCAGGCGCAGCCAGTGGCCCTCATCGGACAGCGCCCCGTCGCGGACGGTGATGCCCCCGCGCGGGGCGTACACGAGCTGCTGGCTGGTGGCGTCGGTGGCCTTCACCTTCCACACGACGGTGTCCGCGTCGATCCACCGCGCGTGCGCCGTGCCCAGGTCCAGTTCGGGCGCGCCGCCCACCGTCGGCAGCAGGTAGTCCGTGTCACCGCCGATCAGCCAGACCTCCTTGCCGTACGTGCCGAAGACCAGGGACCGGTCGGCGGCGACGTCCTTCTCGTCCCCCTTGTGGACGATGTAGCTGAGCGACGTGGCGCCGTCGGCCAGCGGTACCTCGAAGGTCACGCCGAAGGAGTCCTTCTCCACCGGCTGGAGCGGGGCCGACCAGTCGGTGGGGTTCTTGGCGCCGGTCCAGGTGTGCAGGCCCCAGCCGTCGTAGTCGCCGTCGGTCCGGTGGTAGTGGATCACCGCCTTGGCGGGGTCGGGGGACGGGTACGTCCCCGGCGGCGCCGTGTCCGACTGGCCGTCGTCGCCCTGCCGGATCCAGACCTCTCCGGTCCTGTCCAGGTCGACGGTGCGCCGGGGGCCGTCGGCGGTGCCGTTCCGGGTGACCGTGTACGCCACCTTCTTCGCGCCGTCGTCCGGCTTGACCCAGGCGAACGCGCCGTAGGCGTCGCGCCCGGTGAACTCGGCGGAGCCACCGGGGGTCGCGAGGCTCCAGCCGGTGTAGTCGCCGTCGGCGCGCCGGTAGTGCACGACGGCGTAGTCGCGGTGCACGGCGCTCGGCGGTTGTGCCACCGGTGTCCGGCCCGCCGTGGTCGTGGCGAGTGCGCTCGCCGTGCGGCCCGCGAGATCGACCGCGACGGCCTTGTAGCGCAGCCGGGTGCCCTCCCGCACCGTGTCGGGCAGGTGCTGGGTGACGCGGTAGGGGGCGTGGTCGGCGCTGCCGAGGGTGTGCCACGGGCCCTTGCCGATCTGGGCCGCGAAGACGACGCGGTTCAGGCCGCCGCCGCTCACGTCCGCCACGACGTCGGCGTCCCCGCTCGCGCCCGGCGCGGGGGCCCGCAGCGTCAGGGCCGGCGAGGTGGTCGGAGCGGGGAGCCGCCGTGCCGCCTTCAGCACCATGGCGGAGAGCGCGGGGACGGTGACGGTCACCGTGGTGTCGGTCGCGCTGGTCACCGTGGCGGTGGTGCCGTACAGACCGCGGTAGGTCATCCCGGCGGAGCCGGTCGGGATCGTCACGGTCCTTGCCTCGGCGGCGTTGTTGCACGCGACCAGGTAGTCGCCGCGCCGGCGGGTGTCCGTGCGCGAGAACGCGTACACCGAGTCCTGGGCGAGGCGCTCGGTCTGGACGCCGTCGCGCAGCGCGGGGTTGTCCCGGGTGAGCCGGGACAGCGCGGCGATCGCGCGGTACAGCGGGTGGCGCGGGTCGTAGGCGTCGGAGGCCGCCGTGCGGTCGGTGCCGATCTCGTCGTCGGCGAGGTAGTCGGGGACCTTGGAGGCGAACATGGTCTGCCGGGCGTCCTTGTCGCCGCCGGCGCCGGTGAAGCCCTGCTCGTCACCGGAGTAGATCACCGGGTTGCCACGGGAGAGGAACAGCACCTCGTGGGCGAAGCGGTCCCGGCGCAGCAGTTCGGCGTCGTCGGCCTTCGGGTGGTCCTTGCGCAGGAACCCGCCGATGCGGCCCATGTCGTGGTTGCCGAGGAAGGTCACCTCCTCGTAGGCGTTGGCCTTGTCGGTGGTGTAGCGGTAGTCCTGCGCGAAGACGTCGGCGAGCCGGCCGGCCGCCGCGCCCTGGGAGGCGTACTGGCGGATCGCGTCCTGGAGCGGGAAGTCCAGCGTGGCGTCCAGGCGGCCCTGCCGTACGTAGGGCGAGGTGACGGCGGGGTCGGAGGACAGGGTCTCGCCGAAGACGAAGAAGTTCTTCCGCCCGCGTTTCGCGGCGTAGGCGTCGAGCGCGGTCGCCCACTGGGTCCAGAACGGCATGTCGACGTTGCGGACGGTGTCGACGCGGAACCCGTCGACGCGGAAGTCCCGGACCCACTTCTCGTAGATCCGCTCCATGCCGTGGACGACCTCGGGCCGTTCGGTCCACAGGTCGTCCAGGCCGGTGTGGTCGCCGTACTCGGTGCTCTCGCCGACGAAGGTGGAGTCACCGCGGTCGTGGTACATCGTCGGGTCGTTCAGCCACGCCGGGACCTTGGCGTTCCGCTCGGCCGGAGCGATCTGCGGGGTGTAGGGGAGGCCGCGGGCGTCGACCTTGTGCATGCCCTTGCTGTCGTCGAAGGGCCGTCCGTCGGTGTCGAGGTAGGGATAGGCGCCCTTGCTGCGGTAGCCGAAGGTCTTCTCCGCGTAGGTGATGGTGTCGGCGGTGTGGTTGGTGATGACGTCGAAGAAGACCTTCATGCCCTTCGCGTGGGCCTTGCGGATGAGTTCGGCGAGGTCGGCGTTGGTGCCGAAGTGCGGGTCGACGCGGGTGAAGTCGGTGATCCAGTAGCCGTGGTAGCCGGCGCTCTCGCCGTTGCCCTGCACGGGTTTGTTCTTGAAGATCGGGGCCAGCCAGATGGCGGTGGTGCCGAGGCCCTTGACGTAGTCGAGCTTCCTGATCAGTCCCTGGAGGTCGCCGCCCTGGTAGAAGCCCTTGTCCGTCGGGTCGTAGCCGGTGACCGTGCGGTCGCCGGTGAGGCCTCCTCGGTCGTTGGCGGTCGAGCCGTTGGCGAACCGGTCGGGCAGCAGGAAGTAGAACTGCTCGCGGGTCGTGTCGTGCCGGGCCGGCACCGCCGCCAGCGCGGCGTTCGACGGCGGGGCGGGGGGCCGGTCCGTCGCGTTCGCCGGCTGGGCGATGTGCAGGGCCGTGGCGAGCAGGGCGGCGGCCACGGCGACGCCGGCCGAGCGGGGCACGGCGGCCGGGCGTCTCGGACGGCGGCCGGTCTCGCCCCGGGTGGTGGGTGATGCGGTCACATGCGGCTCTTTCTCTTCGGTCGGTGTGCTGCGGGCTCGGTGGGGGCCGGGTGCACGGTGGTGGCGCCGAGCAGGGCGCCGTCCTCGCCGCGCTGGGTGGCGATCACCTGGCGGCTCGCGCGGGCCTCGGCGATCCGGCCGCGGTCGCGCGGGTCGACGGTGTAGGCCTGGAAACCGGCGAACTCCGGGTGGGCGGCCAGCTGTTCGTCCGTCAGCCGGGCCGGGACCAGGCGCAGCCACCGTCCCTCGTCCGACAGGGACCCGTGCCGGAGGGTGATGCCGCCGTCCGGCGCGTACACGAGCTGCTGGCCGGCGACTCCGGCGCCGGTGCCCCGCCAGACGACGGTGGTGTCGTCCAGCCAGGTCGCGGCGGAGGTGCCGAGGTCCAGGCCGAACGCGCCGCCGAGGGAAGGGGTGAGGTAGGCGGGGTCCCCGGCCACGCGCCACACCTCGTGGCCGTAGAGGGAGAAGTCGAGGGTCTCGTCCGCGGGGACGTCCTTGTCCTCCTTGCGGTGCAGGATGTAGCTGAGGGAATCGGCGCGGTCGGTGAGCGGCACCTCGAAGACCAGGCCGAAGGAGTCCCGGCCCACCGGCTGGACGGGGTCGTTCCACTCCGGCGGGTTCGCCGCCCCGGTCCAGGCGTGCAGCCCCCAGCCGTCGTAGTCGCCGTCGGGGCGGTGGTAGTGGATGATCGCCTTCGTCGGGTCCTGCGCCGGATAGGCGTCGGCGGGACGGGTGGTGGTCACGTTCGTGCTGCCCTGTTCGGTCCAGGCTTCCGGTGCCGCGGCGACGTCGAGGGTGCGCTCGGGGCCGTCGGCGCCGCCGTCCTTCTGCACGGTGAAGGAGATGTCGCCGGCCCCCGCCGGCGGGGTGAACCAGGCGAAGGCGCCGTAGGCGTCCCGGCCGTCGAAGTCGGCGGTGCGTCCGTCGGCCGTCCGCAGCCGCAGTCCCGTGTAGTCGCCGTCCGCGCGCCGGTAGTGGACGACCGCCCAGTGGCGCTGCGCCGTCGGCCGGGGCGCCACCGGTGCCTGGCCGGAGGTGCTCGCGGCGAGGTCGCTCGCGGTCCGGCCGGCGCTGTCGACGACGACCGCCTTGTAGCGCAGCGGGGTGCCCGCCGGGACCGAGGCGGCGATGTTCTGGGTGATCCGGTAGGGGGCGTGGTCGGCGGTGCCGAGGGTGCGCCAGGCGCCGTCGCCCGTCTGGGCGGCGAAGACGACCCGGTTGTGTCCGCCGCCGGTGACGTCGGCGGAGATCTCGACGGTGCCGGTGGCGCCCGCGTCGGGGGCGTGGAGCGTGAGGGCGGGCCGGGTGGCGGGCGGGGCGAGCGGGCGGGTCGCCCGGTACACGACCGTCGACAGGGCCGGGACGGTCACGGTGGCCCTGCCGTCGGCGTCGCTGCGCACTTCGCCCGTGGTGCCGTACAGCGCGCGGTACGGCGTGCCGGTCGAGCCGGTGGGCAGGGTGACGGTCCTGTCCTCGGTCGCGTTGTTGAACGCCACCAGGTAGTCGCGTCCTCGGCGGACGTCGGTGCGGGAGAAGGCGTAGACGGAACCCTCGGCGAGGCGCTCGGTCTGGACGCCGTCGCGCAGCGCGGGGTTGTCCCGGGTGAGCCGGGACAGCGCAGCGATCGCGCGGTACAGCGGGTGGTGCGGGTCGTAGGCGTCGGAGGCCGCCGTGCGATCGGTGCCGATCTCGTCGTCGGCGAGGTAGTCGGGGACCTTGGAGGCGAACATGGTCTGCCGGGCGTCCACGTCCCCGCCGGCGCCGGTGAAGCCCTGCTCGTCACCGGAGTAGATCACCGGATTGCCACGGGAGAGGAACAGCACCTCGTGGGCCAGGCGGTCGCGCCGCAGCAGGCCGGCGTCGCTCGTGCCGGGGTTGTCCTGGGCGACGAAGCCGCCGATGCGGCCCATGTCGTGGCTGCCGAGGAAGGTGACCTCGCTGTAGGCGTTGGTCTTGTCCGTGCTGTAGCGGTAGTCCTGCGCGAAGACGTGGGCGAGGTCGTCGGCGGGGCCGCCGCGTGAGGCGAAGTTGCGGGCCGCGGCCTGGAACGGGAAGTCGAGCGTCGCGTCGAGCCGGCCCTGGGTGACGTAGGGGGCGGTGACGGAGGCGTCGGCCGAGAATGCCTCGGCGAAGAGGAAGAAGTGCCGGCGTCCGTGCCGCGCCGCGTACCGGTCGAGGGCGGTGGCCCACTGGGTCCAGAACGGCATGTCGACGTTCTTCGCGGTGTCGACCCGGAAGCCGTCCACCCCGAAGTCGCGGACCCACTTCTCGTAGATCCGCTCCATGCCGTGGACGACCTCGGGCCGCTCGGTCCACAGGTCGTCCATGCCCATGAAGTCGCCGTACAGGGCGCTTTCGCCGGCGAAGGTGGAGTCGCCGCGGTTGTGGTACATGGCCGGGTCGTTCAGCCAGTCGGGCGCCTTGCGGTCCTGCGGGGCGGTGGAGACCCGCGGGGTGTAGGGGGCGCCCGCGGCGTCGGTCGGACGCATGCCGGCGCTGTCGTCGAAGGGGCGGCCCTCGGTGTCCAGGTACGGGTAGGCGCCCTTGCTGCGGTACCCGTACCGCTTCTCGGCGTAGTCGATGGTGTCGGCGGTGTGGTTGGTGATGACGTCGAAGAAGACCTTCATGCCCTTGGCGTGGGCCTTGTCGATCAGCTCCGACAGGTCGGCCTCGGTGCCGAAGTGGGGGTCCACCCGGGTGAAGTCGGTGACGGCGTACCCGTGGTAGTTGGCCGTCTCCTTGCCGTCGCGGACCGACACCGGCTTGTTCTCGAACACGGGCGCGAGCCAGATGGCGGTGGTGCCGAGGCCCTTGATGTAGTCGAGGTGGTCGATGACGCCCCGCAGGTCGCCGCCCTGGAAGAAGTTCTTGTCGGTGGGGTCGTATCCGGTGACCGTGCGGTCGCCGGTCAGCCCGCCCCGGTCGTCGGCCGGTGAGCCGTTGGCGAACCGGTCGGGCAGCAGCAGGTAGAACTGTTCCCTGCTCGCGGCCGGTCGGGCCGGCTCCTGGGCGAGCCGCCGGTCCGAGGGCGGTGCGGGTGGTCCCGCGGCCGCGGCCCGGGGTGCCGGCGGCAACAGGGCCGCGGCGAGCGCGACGGCCAGGACGGTGGGGCGGTGCCGGGTTCTGCCGACCACGTTGACGCATCTCCTCGGGATCTCGGGTGCGGGCAAGGACGGGGCTGCGCCGTGCGGCGGGGCACGCGACCGCCCGGCACCGGGATGCGGGCCGGGCGGTCCTGTCGGACGGCGGCCGCCGGTCTGTGGTCGGCGGCCGCGGTCACGGGGGCGGTACGGCGGTCAGCTGCGCCAGGTGTCGTTCAGCGCGACCTCGCCGCTGGAGGGAACGGTGGCCGTGCGGTTGGCCCCGCTCTCCCAGGTGACGTTGCCGGAGGCGTCCTTGCGGATGTACTTGTACGCGAACGACGTGCCCGCGGGCAGCGGTACGTCGAGCTTCCAGGTGGGGTAGGAAGCCGGGTCCAGCTTCAGGGCGTTGGCGGTGTTCCAGGCGCCGAGGGCGGGGATGTCGCCGACGACGTAGATGTTCTGGCCCCACTGTGTGGTGGCGTTGACGTTGAACGAGGCCCCGGTGGCCGGGGCCGGGCTGGCGGGGGGTGTGGTGGTGTCGCAGCTCTTCGCCCCCACGTACAGGGCGAGGGCCGAGTTGGCGCCCAGCGTCGCGGTGAACCGCCCGTTGGAGTCGACCGTGACGCTCTTGCCGCTCTGCACGTCGCAGTAGCCGCCGGCGGGCAGGGAGGTCTGGAAGGTGTGGCTGAGCGCGGAGCCCTCGTGGTTGATGACGACGTACGCCTTGTCGCCGCGGCCGAAGGCGATCGCGTTGTCGCCGTCGTCCCACCAGTTGGTCACCGCGGTACCGGCGGCCGTGTTGCGGAACTTGACCATGCTCGCGATCTCGCGCCAGGCGTGCTGGCACTTCCAGCCGTCGGTGTAACAGGCGTTCACCTGCCCATTGTTCGGGCCGCCGGCGTTGTTGTCGGTGAACTCGTAGCCGGAGTGCACGTCCGGCGAGCCGTAGGGCCAGGCCAGCATGAAGACGTGCGCCAGGGTGTAGGCGGCGCCGTCCTTGTAGGTGAGGGTGCCTCCGCTGCGCTCGGTGTCGTGGTTGGTGACGAAGACGGACGCCTTGTCGCTGGAGACATAGCCCCACGCCTCGCCGAAGTTGCTCAGCTCCGCGAGCTTCTCGCTGGTGAAGACCCGCTTGAGGTCGTAGGCGTAGTGGAACTCCTGGACGTCGCCGGTGTTGTAGTACTCCGGCGGCTGCACCGCCTCGCCGGCGGCCCCGATGGTCTCCTGCTTCCAGTAGACGTTCGGGTTGGTGAGCCGGGACTTGATGTTGGCGAGGTCGTCCTCGGCGATGTGCTTGGCCGCGTCGATGCGGAAGCCGTCGACGCCGAGGGAGAGCAGGTCGTTCAGGTAGCCCGCGATGGTCTTGCGGACGTACTCCTCCCCCGTGTCGAGGTCGGGCAGGCCGCCCATCTCACAGTGCTGGACCTGCCAGCGGTTCGTGTAGTCGGTGATGGTCGTCGTGCAGTCGTCCATGTCGGCGGCGGAGTACGTGCCGGGATAGTCGTACTTGCTGAACGACGAGCCGGCGGTGCCCGTGCCGGAGGCGTTGGCCATGTGGTTGATCACGGTGTCGGCGACCACCTTCACGCCCGCCGCGTGACAGGTGTCCACCATGCTCTTGAAGGCCGAGCGGTCGCCCAGCTTGGTGCCGATCTTGTAGCTGACGGGCTGGTAGGCGGTCCACCAGGAGGTGCCCTGTATGTGCTCGTTGGGTGGGGAGACCTGGACGTACCCGTAACCGTCGGGGCCCAGTTCGTCGGTGCACGCCTTCGCGACGGAGGCGAAGTTCCACTCGAACATCACCGCGGTGACGTCCTTGCCGCCGGGCGCGCTCGCCTGCGCCGGCGTCGGTGCCGTGACGGCCGCAGCGGCTCCCGCCAAGAGGGCGAGTGCAGCGGCCACGGTCTTTCTGGCCATTGGTGTCTCCAGTTCGGAAGTGGGGTGATCCGGAGAACAGCCTCATTGACAACGCGCCGTGCCAGAGACAGCCGTTCGCTGATTCTTGCTGCAAGAATTTTCGGTCGAGACCGTACGGCTCCCCTTACCTTCGGTCAACCCCTCTCGTCGGAACAGGAGTTGTCCCAGCGAGAGGTGGGGAAGAACGTGTGAAAGCTCTTTCGCAAGCATTTCAGCGGTGTTACCTTCAACGAACTCCGGCCCGCGGCCGCGGGATGCGCCGGGCGCATCCCGACGCGCCCGGCCGTACGGGCCGGAGTGCCGCACGACCGGCCGCGGGACGTTGGGGCCACCCCTCTTCGCGTCCCGCCACCGCTCACGCCGCCACGAGCAGCGGCTCCCACCACGAGCGGTGACGCCGATACCAGTCCACCGTGCCCGCCAGCGCCTCCTCGAAGGCGACAGCGGGCCGGTACCCGAGTTCGGCGCTGATCTTGCCGTGGTCCACCGCGTAACGGCGGTCGTGGCCCTTGCGGTCCGTGACGTGCCTGACGCGTTCGGGGCCGGCGCCGCACAGACCGAGCAGGCGGTGCGCGAGGTCGAGGTTGGTCAGCGAGGTGCCGCCGCCGATGTTGTACGTCTCCCCCGGCCGTCCCGCCGTCCGCACCAGCTCCAGCGCCCGGACGTGGTCGTCCACGTGCAACCAGTCGCGCACCTGCCGCCCGTCGCCGTACACCGGCAGGTCACCGCCGGTCAGCAGGGTGACCACGAAGCGCGGGACGACCTTCTCCGGATGCTGGAAGGGACCGAAGTTGTTGGAACACCGGGTCACCCGCACGTCCAGGCCGTGGGTGCGGTGCTGGGCGAGCGCGAGGAGGTCGGCCGCGGCCTTCGAGGCGGCGTACGGCGAGCTGGGCCGGAGCCGGTCCTCCTCCCGCGCGGCGCCCTCGGGCACCGAGCCGTAGACCTCGTCGGTGGAGACCTGGACGAACGTGCGCACCCCGTACCGCAGGGCCGCGTCCAGCAGGGTCTGGGTGCCCAGCACATTGGTGCGGGTGAACGCCGAGCCGTCCTCGATGGAGCGGTCCACGTGCGACTCCGCCGCGAAGTGGACGATCTCGTCGTGCCCGGCCACCAGCCGTCCCACCGTCGCGGCGTCGCACACGTCGCCGCGTACGAAGGACAGCCGCGGATGGCCGCGGACGGGGTCCAGGCGGGCGAGGCTGCCCGCGTAGGTGAGCTTGTCCAGGACGGTGACCGTGGCGCCCGGGGGCCCCGACCGGCCGAGGAGCGCGCGGACGTAGGCGGAGCCGATGAAGCCGGCTCCGCCGGTGACGAGGATGCGGGACGTCATGAGATGAGATGCACCTTGCTGTGGTCTCCGATGACGAGACGGTGGGCGTGGGGAAGGCGGGGCGCCGGGGCGACGACCGCTTCGCGGCCGATCAGCGACCCCTCGATGCGGCAGGCGCCCTCCACGGACGCGCCCCGCAGAAGCACCGAGAACTCGATCGCGCTGTCCTCGATCCGGCAGTCCTCGGCGACCGCGGTGTACGGGCCGATGCTGGAGTTGCTGATGACGGCACCCGCTCCGACGACGACGGGGCCGACGATCCGCGACCCCCTGACCACGGCGCCCTCGGCCACCTGGACCCGGCCGACCAGGACGCTGTGCGGATCGACCTTGCCCTCGACGCGCCCCTCCATCCGGTCCAGGACGTGCCGGTTGGCCTCCAGCAGGTCGTCCACGCTGCCGGTGTCGCGCCACGGCCGGGTGGTGGTCTGCGCGCGGACGGCGAGGCCCTGGTCGACCATCCACTGCACCGCGTGGGTGATCTCCAGCTCGCCCCGCGCGGAGGGGCGGATGGCGCGCACCGCCTCGTGCACCGCGGAGGTGAAGGCGTAGACCCCGATCAGGGCGAGGTCGCTGCGGGGCCGGTCCGGTTTCTCCTCCAGGCCGCGCACCAGGCCTTCGGCGTCGACCTGCGCGACACCGAAGGCGGTGGGGTCGGGCACCGGGGTGACCAGCAACCGCGCGGCGTCCCGGCCCGCCCGCGCGCGCCGGACGAAATCGGCCACGCCGTCCTCCAGGTAGTTGTCCCCGAGGTACAGCAGGAAGTCGTCGTCGGCCAGGAAGTCGCGGGCGATCAGTACCGCGTGCGCGAGGCCCAGGGGCCGCGCCTGGTGCAGGTAGGTGACGCGCAGCCCGAAGGCGGACCCGTCCCCCACCGCCTGGCGGAGGTCTTCGGCGCGCGAGCCGACCACCACGCCCACCTCCTCGATGCCGGCGTCGGCTATCGCCTGGAGGGCGTAGTGCACCACCGGCCTGTTGGCGAGGGGCAGGAGCTGTTTGGCGCGGGTGTGGGTGAACGGCCGCAGTCTGCTGCCGGTGCCGCCCGCCAGAACGAGGGCTTTCACGCCGGCCACCGGCGTCGCGGAGGGGTTGGGGGCTGAGGTCTCACGGATCTCTCCTCGAACGGAAGTCGCGGTGTCACCGGGTGAGCTGATCTCGACTCAAGCAGAGGCTGCACCCGAACCGCAAGACCACTCTGAAAGTTTCAGCAATTCCTTGCAGACTCCGTCGGGTTGATGTTTGACTCGCTTCCGGCGCCGCTCAACGACGGCGTTCAGCACGGCAGTTCACAGTGCGGGCGGTTCCCCGGTCGGAGCCGTCCTGGCCGGAGTTCTCCCGCAGGGGGCGCAGCCCGGCACCGAGCATGGGGAGCAGCAGTGACAGGTCGGCACCAGCTGGAACGGCTGGAGCGTGAGGCCGGGCATCTGGCGCCGGGCGCCTCGGAGGAAGCGGCCGTGGGACGCCGGGTCTTCGCCTCGGGGCGCGGCCCGGTCCTCACCGATCTCGACGGGAACCAGTACCTGGACTTCGCGGCGGGCACCCTGACCCAGTCCCTGGGCCACGGGCACCCCGAGGTCGTGGAAGCACTGACCGCGCAGGCCCGGCGGCTGTGGAACGTGCACGACTCGGCCACGCCCGACCGGGCCGCGCTGCTGGAACTGCTGGCCCGGCTGCTGCCCGAACGGCTCGACACCTACGCCCTGTTCTCCACCGGAGCGGAGGTCGTCGAGGCCGCGCTGCGCGTGGTGCAGGCGACCGCCGAGCCGGGCCGCAACCGGATCGGCGCCCTGCGCGGCGGCTTCCACGGCAAGACCACGGGCGCCCGGATGCTCGTGCACTGGGACGTCGGTCACCAGGCCTTCGCCGGCAACTCGGTCCTCGGGTACTCGGCGTACTGCTACCGCTGTCCGCTGGAGCTCACCCATCCCTCGTGCGGACTGCGCTGCGCGTCGCTGGTGCGCAGACACATCGCCGACAAGCCGAACATCTCCGCCCTGGTCTTCGAGCCCGTGCTCGGCGCCGCCGGCGTCGTCGTGCCGCCGCCCGGCTACTGGGAGCAGATAGCCGACGCCTGCCGCGCCAACGGGGTGCTGCTCGTCGCCGACGAGGTGCTCACCGGCGGCGGCCGGACGGGAACGTTCCTGGCGAGCGAGCAGTTCGGCATCGAGCCCGATCTGGTCACCCTGTCGAAGGGACTGGCCAGCGGGTTCCCCTTCGCGGTGCTGGCCGGGCGGGCGGACCTGCTGCACCATCCGGCGGCCTCGGGGGCCGGGGCCTACGCGTCGACGTACGCGGGCAATCCGCTCGGCATCGCGGCCGCGCGGGCCACCCTGGAGGTCGTCGAACGCGACCGTCTCGTCGAACGCGTCCGCGTGCTCGGCGAACTGCTCCACGACCGGCTGTCCGCCCTCGCGGCCCGCTTCGAGAACCTCGGTGACGTGCGTGGCCTGGGGCTGCTGTACGGGCTGGAGTTCGTCACGGACCGGCGAAGCCGCACCCCGGCGCCGCACCTCGCCCGCGCCGTGTACGCCACCGCCCTCGACATGGGGCTCAGGGTGGCCCTCGGCGGTCACATCCTGCGCCTCGCGCCTCCGTTCACCGTCGACGAGCCGCTGCTCGACGAGGGCGTGGGCCTCCTGGAGCGCGCGATGGAGCGGGTGCTGGCGTGATCGTCGCGGAGAACCTCGTCAAGGAGTTCCGGCTGACCGAGCGCAAGCCGGGCCTGGCCGGCAGTCTGTCCACCCTGTTCACCCGGCGGCACCGGATCGTCCGTGCGGTCGACGACGTCTCCTTCACGATCCCGGCGGGCTCGAAGACGGCGTACATCGGCGCCAACGGGGCGGGCAAGTCCACCACCATCAAGATGCTCACCGGCATCATGACGCCCACCCGCGGGCGCTGTCTCGTCCGCGGCATCGAGCCCTACCGGCACCGGCAGGCCAACGCCCGCGGCATCGGCGTCGTGTTCGGCCAGCGCAGCCAGCTGTGGTGGGACCTGTCGGTGCCGGACTCCTTCCGCATCCTGCGGCGGATCTACGACGTCCCCGACGCGGTGTACCGGCGCAACCTCGCCCTGTACCGGGACCTGCTGGACATCGACGCCCTCGGCACCACACCCGTGCGCCAGCTGAGCCTGGGACAGCGGATGCGGGCCGAGATCGCGGCGAGCCTGCTGCACGACCCGGCGGTCGTGTTCTGGGACGAGCCGACCATCGGCCTGGACATGGTGCTCAAGGACGCGGTACGGCACCTGGTCAACCACGTCCACCGGGAACTGGGCACGACCGTCGTCCTCACCAGCCACGACATCACGGACATCGCCGCGATCTGCGACAGCGCCCTGGTGGTGGACCGGGGACGGGTGGTGCACCAGGGCAGCATCCGCGACCTGCTGCGCACCGCCGAGCGGCGCTGCGTCGTATTCGACCACCGGGGCGGTGCGGGGCCCGCGCTCGCCTGTGCCCGGATCGAGCAGGGGCTGCCCGGCGTCGGCGCCTTCGCGGCGGAGGACGGCCGCATCAGGGTCGAGTACCCCGTCGACCGGTTCACCTCGCGGCAGGTGCTCGCCTTCCTGCTCGAACACTTCGACCTGGCGGACTGCTACGCGCCCGAACCGGATCTGGAGGACGTCCTGCGCCGGATCTACGGCGTCGGGCGCAGCGAGCCGGCCCCGGCCGGGGTCCCCGGCGCGGCCGAGGAGGGCGCGGCATGAGCGGGCGACCCGCGCCGCGGGGGCTTCGGGGCGTGCCGCCGACCGCGCGCGCCCGGCACTACCTGCCCTTCGCCACCGGCGGCCTGCAGTCCCTGCTCCAGTACCGCTCGACGTTCGTGACCACCGGGATCACCGCCGCGGCCGGTGCCGCGGTCACCGTCTTCCTGTGGCGGGCCGTGTACGCGGGCTCGCCGCCCGGCGGCGGACCGGGGGGCTTCACCGCCGAGAGCGTCACCACCTATCTGCTGATGGCGCAGGTGCTGCAGATCCTGCACGCCAACCGGGTGGACGACGAGGTCGCGGCCGAGGTCTACCGCGGCGACGTCGCGGTCATGCTGGTGCGGCCGGTCAGCTACCCGGTGGTGCGGTTCTTCGCCTGCCTGCCGGTCGTGGCGGCCAACGCGGTCCTGGTCGGCGTCCCCGTACTGGCCCTGTTCGCGCTGGTGGTGCCGCTCACCGTGCCCCGGCCCGTGGACGTCCTGCTGTTCCTCGTGTCCACCGTGCTCTCCGTGCTGCTCGCCTTCCTGGTGAACCTGCTGACCGGGATGACGGGGTTCGTCACCACGAACACCTGGGGGGTACGGATGGTGAAGCAGAGCGTGGTCGCGTTCTTCGCGGGGCAGCTGGTGCCCCTCGCGCTGATGCCGGGCCCGCTCGCGGCCCTGGCCGCCGCGCTGCCCTTCCGCGGCATGGTCGACGGACCGCTCACCCTGCTGCTCGGCCGCTACGACGGGTTCGCCGGCGCGGCCGACGTGCTCGGCCGGCAGATCGGCTGGGTGGCCGGGCTCACGGTGCTGAGCGCCCTGCTGTGGCGAGCCTCGCTGAGCCGTCTGGAGGTGCTCGGCGGATGACCGGCACGGTGTGGCGCCATGTGCGGCTGGCCTTCTTCCTCGGCGGGGTCGGGCTGCACCGGCTGAGCGCGTACCGCATGGACTTCGCGCTCGGCGCGGGGGCCTTCCTGGTCCGCGTCGGCCTGCAGACGGCGGTGGTGGGGCTGGTGTTCCGGCAGGTCCCCTCGGTGGGCGGCTGGAGCTACCACGAGGTGCTGTTCCTGCTGGGGTTCTCCCTGCTCCCGCGCGGCCTGGACCACCTGTTCACCGACCAGTTGTGGGAGCTGGGCCGCAAGCTGGTCCAGCGCGGCGAGTTCTACCGCTATCTGATCCGGCCCGTGAACCCGCTGTTCTCGCTGCTGTCCGAGCGCTTCTTCCACCCCGACGGACTCGGCGAACTGGCCGTGGGCGCGGTGCTGGTGGGCTGGTCCGGCAGCGAACTCCACCTGCGTCCCACCATGTTGCAGTGGGCCGTCGCCCCCTTGCTGGTGCTGTGCGGCGCGCTGATCCACACCTCGGTGAAGCTGCTGTTCGCCTCGCTGTCGTTCTGGACCGTGACCAGTCTGCCGTCGATGTACGCGGCGAACCAGGTGTCCGAGTTCGCCGCCTATCCGCTGGACATCTACCACCCCTCGCTGCGCGCCCTGCTGACCTGGGTGCTGCCCTTCGCCTTCACCTCCTACGTGCCCTGCGTCTACCTGCTGACCGGTGCCACGGGGCTGGTGGTGTGGCTGCCGCTGGTGACGGCCGGGGCCCTCGCCCTCGCCCTGACCGTGTGGCGGCGCGGCGTCAACGCCTACGAAATGACCGGGAGTTGATCTCACCAGTGATCCGCGACGACCATCTCGAATCCCTGCTGCGCAGCGCGTCGTGGCTGCCGCGCGACCTGCGCGCCGCCCGGCGCTACGAAGCGGTCGACCACGCCGAACTGGGCCCGCACGAACTGCTGCTGATCGTGGCCGCCGTCGATGGCCCGGCCGCCGGCGAGCGGATCTTCGTCCCCGTGCACCGGGAGCCGTCGGGCGCGCTCGCCGAGGCCCGCGGCGACGGCACCTTCGGGCTCGCGGCCGTACGCCGTGTGCTCGCCGGTGCCCGGCTGCGCACCACGCGCGGCGGCCGCCTCGACTTCCGGCGGGCGCCCTCCGCACCGGCCGGAGAAGTACGGTGGCTGCCCTTCGACCAGGGCTGGTCCTCCAACGCGCTGTCGCTGGTCGGCATCGGCGGCGCGCCGTACGTCCACAAGACCTACCGGCGGCTGGACGAGGCGATCCACGAGCCCGAGGTACTGCGGCTGATGACCGGCACCGGGCGCACCCCCGAATGGGCGGGCGACTGGACGTACACCGACCCCGTGCACGGCACCCGGCACCCGGTGGGCGTGCTGTACCGGCACGCGGCCGGGCACGGCATCGACGCGCCGCTGCGGGAGAACCTGCGCTCGCTGTGGCCGAGGCTCACCGACGCCACCGTGCCGGACCGGCTGGTACGCGGGCACCTGCGTCCGCTGGAGGACGCGCTGAGCGCCGCGGGGGCCTTCCTGCGCGCCTTCCACCAGGACCTGGCGGCGCGGCTGGGCGGCCCGGCCGCCGGCTACCCGGTGGCCGACGCCCTGGCCGCGGCGGCGGCCCGGCTGCACACGCTGGCCGGCGCCGACGCGCCCGGCCCGCACGCCCCCCGGCGCGCCGCCTTCGACGCCCTGGAGCGCGAACTGCTGCATCTGCGGACCCGGTTCGCCGGCCTGCCGACGGCTGCGGGGGCCGGTCCCTGCCACGGTGACCTGCACCTGTCCCATCTGCTGTGCGCCGAAGAGGGCGACGGCGCCTGGCGGATGAGCGTGATCGACCTGTCCACGCCCGCCCTGCCCGCGGACGGCCCCGGCTACGCCGCGCAGTCACCGCTGCAGGACCTCGTCGCCGTGCAGCGCGCACTGGAGTACTTCGCGGCCGACGAAGCCGCCTTCGAGAGCGCCCGCCGGCTCGGCATCGACTCGGCCGAGACCATGAACGGCTCCCTGGACGGCGCGTCCGGCCTGCCGCCCTCGGGACGGGCCGTGCTGGAACGGGTCTTCGGCACCGCCGACGCCTGGCGCGAACACGTCCTGCGCCTGCTGCTCGGGCCCGCCCCGGACAGCCCGCTGCGCCGGCTGCTGTACCTGCGCCGCCTCCTGCACGAGCTGGCCTACAACCACGACCACGCCCGCACCTACCACGCCGCGATCGATCTGCGCCACGCGCTCGCGCTGGCCTCCCCCGCCCCGACGACCCCCGCGAGGACATGACCGTCGTGAACGCGCCCCGCATGCACATCATCGAGACCTACTTCGAATGCTGCGGATTCGACCACACCTTCCTGCAGGGTGGCACGTCCGTGTACCTGTGGAACCTGTCCAGGACGTTCGCCGCCCGCGGCCACACCGTCTCCATCGTCACCCCCGCGCACGGCAGGCTCGACGACCTGCGCCGGCGCTACGAGGTGGAGGACCTGCCCTACGAGGACGTCCACACGCTCCCGGTGGCCCTCGACCCCCGCGTCTGGCAGGGCTTCCCGGAGCAGGTGGACCTGGCGCTGCGCACCACCGCGCACCGCATCCGCCTGGAGGGCGTGGACCTGTACTTCCTCGCCAACGACTACCTGAACCGGCTGCCGGACACCTTCTACCCGCCGTACTCCGCCAAGGGCCGGGACCTGGTCTTCTTCAAGCCGCTGGTCTTCCAGGCGGACAGCGTGCGCTTCCTGCGCGCCTGGTTCGGCGACGAGAAGGCCGTCGTCCACGCGCACGAGCCGTACTACCACTACCTGCTGCCGGCCGCGCTGCGCGCGGACCCGACGAAGCTCGTCGTCAGCAACGTGCAGAGCAACATGCCCATCGCCAAGAAGGTGTACGCGCCCGAGGTCGAGGGGCTGCTCCGGCTGCTCGGCGCGGACGTCGAGCTGCCCGGCCCGGACCCCGAACCCGACGTTCCCGCGGCGGTCGTGCAGTACCAGCAGCGCACGCACCTGCACTACACCTATCCGCCCGACCATGTGGCGATCTACGAGCTGACCGCCGACCACTCCGACCTGATCGACTTCCTCTCCCCCGGTCAGCTGGACTTCTACGCGGGCTTTCGCGACACGCCCTTCGAGGCGCTCTTCAGGCGGCTGCCGATCGCCGACGTGGTGCGCCGCAACGCCCACAAGATGTTCGTCGGCGGCTGCGCCATCTCGGACCAGTGGCTGGCCTGGGACCCCGCCGCGGTGGACCGGGCGGAGGTGCTCGGCGGCCTCGGACTCGACCCGACGCTGCCGACGTTCTTCCACAACGCCCGTTACGCCGTGCACCACAAGGGCCAGATCGAGCTGATGCGGGCCGTGGACCGGGTGCTGAGCGAGGGCCTGGCGGCCAACTTCGTCATCCGCTGCATCTCCGGCAACGGCATCGACGACCCCTGGTTCCACGAGGTCGCCGCCCGCCACCCGGGCCGGCTGCACTTCGAGTGGGAGCGCGTGCCGGAGGCGCGTGTCTTCTCGCTGGCCGCCGCCTCGGACTTCGCGCTGTTCCCCTCCAAGTTCGAGATGGACACCTTCCTGATCGCCCAGGGCGAGGCCATGGCCGTCGGGGCGGTGCCGATCGCCACGGACCAGCGCGGCATGGAGCACTTCCGGCACGCCGACGGCCCCGGCACCACCACCGGTTTCGCGGTGAACCGGTCCTTCGCGGAGGACGACGAACTGCTCACCGCCGCCCTCGCCGACCGCGTCCGGCAGGCGGCGGCCCTGTGGTCGGACGATCCCGGCCGCTACCGCGAACTGTCCGAGCGCGCCGCTGCGGTCGCCCGCGCCTTCACCTGGGAACACTGCGCCGACCTGCACCTGGCGGCCTTCGCCCGCCTGTGGGAGGGCCGCCCCGCGCCCCTGTCCACCGAACTGGCGCTGCGCCAGGGCTGGTTCGACCTGCTCGACGACGACCGCGTCACGCCCGCCGCCGCGGTCGAGCACGGGGACATCGCCGCCTTCGAGCGCCGCGCCCCCTTCGACGCCGACGCGGCCGTGCGGATGTTCCGCGCCGCGTGGCGGCGAGCAGACTTCGACACCTGCGAGCGGGTCCTCGCACGCCTCCCCGGGGCGGTGCCCGAGCAGGAGAGCACCCGGCTGCGCGAGCGCTCCCGCCTCCTGCCCGACGGACGCCTGGAGTACCGGCTGCCGCACGCCGAACGGGTGGAGGTCGTCGAGGCACGGCGCGCCTCGGGCAGGGACGTGCCCGAGGTGCGCGCCCTGGAACGCACCGGGCCCGGCGTCTTCGCGGGTGCGGCTCCGAGCGCCGACGGCCGGCTGCTGCTCACCCTGTCCTCCGGCCGGGTGACCTGGGACGAGGTGCGTCATGACTGACCTGCGTACCGTGCGCGCGGTGCTGCTCGCGGGCGGCGAGGGACGCCGCATGGGTCCGCTCGGCACGGGCCGGCTCAAACCCCTGGTCCCCTACGGCGGCACCTGCCGGCTGATCGACTTCAGCCTGGCCAACGCCCGCGCGTCGGGCCTGCCGGAGGTGCTGCTCCTGTCCCAGTACGAGGAGCGGCTGCTGATGGACGACCTGCACCGGGTGTGGAACACCGGGCCGGGCTTCCGGGTGCACTTCGGGCCGTACGACGCCGCCTACCGTGGCCGGGAGCTGCCCGAAAGCCTGCCGCGGCGCACCTGGCCGCTGGAGCGCGGCACCGCCGACGCCCTGATCCGCAAGGCCGAGTACGTCTTCACCGAGGACACCGAGCAGGTCCTCGTCCTGCACGCCGACCACGTCTACCGGTACGACTACGGGCCGCTGGTCGCGGAGCACCGGGCCTCGGGCGCGGCCCTGACGATCGCCTACCAGCGCATCGACCCGCGCTGGGTGCACCTGTTCGGCATGGTCCGCTTCGACGACGGCGGCCGGCTCACCGAGTTCACGGAGAAGCCCGAGAACCCCACCTCGGACCTGGTGTTCGCCGCCTTCTGCGTCTTCGACGCCGCCGTGCTGCGCCGCTGTCTGACCGAACTGGACGGCACCGACTGGCAGCACGACATCAGCCGTGACGTGATCCCGGCGATGCTCGCGGCCGGGGAGCACATCCGCGGCCACGAGGTGCACGGCCACTGGGAGGACATCGGCACCGTCGAGCGCTACCACCGGGCGCACCTGGCCCTCGCCTCGGGCCCGCGGCCGCCGCTGCCCGTGGCGCTGATGCCCCGGACGGTGCGGCCCGCGGTCGGGCGGCGCTGGGTCGGTGACGCTCCCGGGGTGCACGCGTCGGTGGTCCCGTCGGACCTCGTCAACGCCGGGCTGGTGGCGGACAGCGTGCTCTTCCCCGGTGTGCGGGTCGGCGCGGGGGCGCGGGTCCGGCGCAGCGTGGTGCTGCCCGGTGCGGTGATCCCGCCCGGCGCCGACATCGACGGGGCGGTCGTCCTGGAGGACGGACACATCCAGCAGGTTGCCGAAGGAGTGCGCGCATGACCCTGACGGAACACCACCGCCCCGCGACCGGGGGGCGTCCCGTCGACCACGACGTCCTCGTGGTCGGCGGGGTCGGCGTGGACACCATCGTCCGCGTGGACGAACTGCGCGTACCACCGGGCGACTCCGTCTTCGTGGAGCCCCTGCGGGACTACGTCGGCCACACCGGCAACGGCGTGGCCCTCGGCTGGCACGCGCTGGGCCTGCGGACGAAGTTCATCGACTTCCTCGGCGACGACCCGCAGGGCCGCATGGTGCTGGAGCACTACGCCCGCGTCGGCCTCGACTTCAGCCATCTGGTCTCGCCGCACGGCACGCCGCGCTCGGCGAACCTGGTGGACCCGCGGGGCCGCCGCTTCTCCTTCTACGACGGCCGGCACCCGGCCGATCTCCGGCTGCCCCGCGACTTCTACCTGCCCCACCTGGAGCGGTCCGGCCACGTCCACCTGTCGATCACCGGCCACAACCAGGACATGTACGAGGACATCCACCGTCTCGGCGTGACCAGCTCCACCGATCTGCACGACTGGGACGGGCGCAACCCGTACCACCGGCACTACGCGCTGAACTCCGACTACGTCTTCCTCAGCGCGGCGGCGGTCCACGACCGGCTGCCCGCCGTCATGCGTGCGGTCGTCGAGGAGGGCCGGGCCCGGTTCGTGGTCGCCACCGACGGGGCCGACGGCTGCCACCTGCTGGAACGCGGCGACGACCGGATCCGCCACTTCCCCGCCGTACGCCCCGAGCGGCCGGTCGTGGACACCAACGGCGCCGGTGACGCGTTCGTCACCGCGTTCCTGCACTCCCTGTTCGAGGGCCGGGAGCTGGAGGAGTGCGTGCTGGCCGGCTCGGTGGCCGGTGCGTTCGTGTGCGGCAGCGTGGGCACCCACACCGAGTTCATCGATCTGGCGGAACTGCGCGCGGCCACTGCGCGCGCCGTCCCGGTCCGGTGAGCCGCATGCACATCATCCACTTCGCCTTCGAGTGCGGCGGGTTCGACAACCGCCTGATGCGCGGCGGGCTTTCGCCGCTGGTGTGGAACCTGTCGCGCGAGTACGCCGCGCGCGGGCACCGCGTCTCGCTGGTCACGCCCGCGCACGGACTCCTCGGCGCGCTGCGGCGCGACCACCCGATCGAGGAACTGCCCTACGCGCACGAACACCGGGTTCCCCTGGTGCTCGACCCCAAGGTGTGGCCCGGCCGTCCGGCCGAGATCACCCTGGAACTGACCACCCGGGCTCACCGGTTGCGGCTGGACGGCGTGGACGTGTACTTCCTCTCCGACGCCTTCCTGGACCTGCTGCCGGACCGGCTGTATCCGCCGCCCGGCACCGAGGGCAGGGACCTCAGCCACTTCAAGCCGCTGGTGTTCCAGGTCGCGGGGGCCCACTTCATCCAGCGGTACCTGCGGGGTGAGGAGGCGGTGGTGCACGGCTTCGAGCCGTACTACCACTACCTGCTGCCGCCGCTGTTCGCGGGCGATCCCTCGCTGCGGACGGTGAGCACGGTCGCGGCCAACGCGCCTGTCACGCAGAAGGTGTACCGCCCCCAGGTGGAACGGCTGCTCGACCTGTTCGGCGTGCGGGCGGACCTGGACGCGTTCGAGGACCCGCTGCCCGCCGAGGACAGCCCGCAGGCCATGATGGCCCGGGTGCTGGCCGGCACCCGGATGCACATGGAGTACGGGCCGGACCACGTCGCGTTCCTGCCGCTCGTGCTGGCCCACGCCGATCTGGTGGACTTCGTCTCGCCGGGCCAGCGGGACCACTACAGCACCTTCCGGGACACCCCGTTCGAATCCCTCTTCCGGACGCTGCCCGTGTCCCGGATGCTGCGCGAGCAGGCGCACAAGCTGTTCGTGGGGGGCTGCGGCATATCCGACAGCTGGCTGGCGCGTGATCCGAGGGCCGTCGACCGGACGGCGGTGCTGCGCTCCCTGGATCTCGACCCCGGCCTGCCCGTCTTCTACCACGCGGCCCGCTACGCGGTGCACCACAAGGGGCAGTTGGAGCTGCTCCGCGCCGTCGACGAGGTCCTGACGGGCGGCACGGAGGCCGTCTTCGTCCTGCGCCTCTCCACCAGCGGGGGCGGGCAGCAGGCGCCCGTCGGCAACGCGTACTTCCAGAGCATCGCCGACCGCCACCCCGGCCGGATCCACCTGGACTGGCGGCTGGCCGACGAGGACACCCTGTTCGAGCAGGCCGCCTGCGCCGACTTCTGCGTCTTCCCCTCGAAGTTCGAACTCGACGGGTTCCTCATCGCCCAGGCGGAGGCCATGGCGTGCGGCGCGGTGCCGATCGCGACCGCACAGAGCGTCACGGCGCACTTCGGGCACGCCCTGCCACCGGACGACCCGCGGGCCACCGGGTTCTCGCTGCCCGGATCCTTCCGCGACGACGACCAGGACCTCACCCGCGCCCTCGCCGAGCGCATACGCCAGGCCGCGGCCCTGCGGCGCGCGGCCCCCGACCACTACGCCCGGCTGTCCGCGAACTCCCGGGCGCTGGCCCGGGGGTTCACCTGGGCGGGCAGCGCGGGCCGGCGCCTCGCGGCCTTCGCCGGCCTGCTGCGGGGACGGCCCGCGCCGTTCCCCGCCGAGGACGCGATCCGGTACGGCTGGTTCGACGCCCTGCCCGCCGCCGACTGGGTCCGCCACCGGCAGGCCGTGGTCCGCTCCGCCGAGGCGCTGGGCGACACGGCGGCCTACGGCCGCTGTGCCCCGCTCGACGACGCGGCCTACGAGCGTCTCTTCGAGGCCGCCTACGCGCGGGCCGACTTCGCCCGGTGCGCGGAGACCGCGCGCGAGGCCGGGCGGGACGACTGGGCCGCACGCGTCCGCGGGCGGTGCCGAACGCGTCAGGACGGCTCCGGCCGCCTGCACGTGGAGTACCGGCACCCGGCGGCCCGGCACGTGGAGGTGGCCGTGCCCGGTGCCGGCGGCACCCGGTCCGAGCTGGAGTCCCCGGCGGAGGCCATCGCCTCGGACGAGGCCGTGCCGACGGGCAGCGGCATCGTGCTGGCGCCCCTGGCCCCGGCGGGCGAGGGCGTCTTCCGGGGTGTCGTGGCGGGGCCGCCCGTCGGGCAGCGACTGGTCGTCATGGTGACCCTGGCCTCCGGCCGCGTCACCTGGGACACCGTCCCGGTCGGCGCCGCGGCCGCGGCGCCCCCGTTCCGGCTGGTGGCGACCGACCTCGACGGCACGCTGCTGCGCGGCGACGCGACCGTCTCCGAGCGCACCCTGCGCGCCCTGGCCGCGGCGGCCGCGGCAGGGGCCCGCCATCTCGTCGTCACCGGCCGGCCCGCCGCCGCCTGCAAGCAGTATCTGGCCGCCCTCGGCTACCGGGGGATCGCGGTGTGCGGCCAGGGGGCCCAGCTCTACGACGCCGGCGCCGACCGGCTGCTGAGTTCGGCCTCGCTCGACCTGGACCTGGCGCGCCGGGTCGTCGAACGCGTCGAGGCCGCGCTGGGCCCCCTGGAACTGGGCGTCGTGACCGCACCGCCGGAGAGCCGCTTCAAGGTCACTCCCCGGTTCGGCGAGCGCGTCCGGCACGGCTGGGACGTCACCACCGACCGCCGGCTGCTGTGGACGGACCCCATCGACAAGCTGGTCCTGCACCACACGAGCGTGCCGGAGGACGAGGTCGAGGCCGTCGCACGGCGGCTGTGCGGGGACGAGGTCACCGTCGTGCACTCGGTGCAGGGCATGGTGGAGGTCCTCCCGCCCGGCACCACCAAGGCGGCCGGGGTGGCACGGGCGGCGCGGCTCCTCGGGTTCGAGGCGGCCGAGACCATCGCGTTCGGCGACATGCCCAACGACATACCGCTGCTGTCCTGGGCCGCGCACGGCGTGGCCGTCGGCAACGCGCACCCGGCGCTGCGGGCGATGGCCGACGAGATCGCGCCCGGCAACGACGAGGACGGCGTCGCCGTCGTCCTGGAACGCCTCTTCGGCACGGCGGAGCGCACGCCATGACCACGACCCTGCGGGAACTGGCCCGCGCCCACGGGATATCGACCGCCTACACCACGGACCGGGGGCACCGGATCGAGGTGGCCCCGGACACCCTCGTGGCCGTGCTCGCCGCGTGCGGCGTGGACGCGACCGGCGAGGCCGCGGCCCGCGCCGCCCTCGCGGCCCACCGCGCACGCACGGCGGACCGGCTGCTGCCCGAGTGCGTCGTCGTGCGCGGGGGCGTCCTGCCGCGGCTCGGCGTGCCCCGGGGCGCGCGCTGCGAGGTGGAACTGGAAGGGGGCGGCACCGCTCCCCTGTCCGGCTCGCTGCCGATCGGCCGGCACGTCCTGCACGCCACGGCCGCGGGACGCCACGACCGCGCGCCCCTGCTCGTCGTACCGGAACGGCTGTCCGTGCCGCCCGGACGGCACTGGGGGTTCCTCGTCCAGCTGTACTCGGTCCTCTCACGCCGTTCCTGGGGCATGGGCGACCTGGGCGACCTGGTGGACCTGGCGTCCTGGTCGGGGCGCGCGCTCGGGGCGGACTTCGTGCAGCTCGGCCCGTTGCACGCCGTCGAGCCGGGTCCGCTGCCCGACCCGTCGCCGTACCGGCCGAGTTCCCGCCGGTACCCGGACCCCCTGCACGTGCGGGTGGAGGCCGTCCCGGAGTACGCCTTCCTCACCGGTGAGCAGCGGCGGACCGCCGACCACTGCGCCGGGCGGGCCCGCGCCCTGAACGACGGGGTGCTGCGCGGCGAGGCGCTCATCGACCGGGAGACGGTGCGCGCGCTCAAGCACGAGGCGCTGCGGGCGGTGCACCGGGTGCCGCTGTCCCCCCGACGGGCCGCCGCGTTCGCCGAGTTCAGCGCACGCGAGGGACAGGACCTGACCGACTTCGCGACCTGGTGCGCGCTGGCCGGGGTGCACGGCGGTGCCTGGCGGTCCTGGCCGGCCGGGCTGCGCGACCCGCGCTCCGCGGCCGTGGCCCGCGCCCGCGAGGAACTGGCCGCCGAGGTGGACTTCCACCGCTGGCTCGCCTGGATCACCGACGAGCAGCTGGCCGCCGCGCAGGCGGCGGCGCGGGACGCCGGGATGGGGATCGGCCTGATCCACGACTTGGCGGTCGGGGTCGCCCGCGAGGGCGCCGACACCTGGGCCCTCCAGGACTGTCTCGCCCTCGGGATGAGCGTCGGCGCGCCGCCGGACGACTTCAACCCGCGCGGTCAGGACTGGGACCAGCCGCCGTGGCGCCCCGACGGGCTCGCCGCGTCCGGCTACCGGCCGCTCGCCGCGCTGCTGCGTGCCGGGCTGCGGCACGCGGGCGCCCTGCGCATCGACCACGTGATGGGCCTGTTCCGCCTGTGGTGGGTGCCCGAGGGGCGGCCGCCGTCCGAGGGCACGTATGTCCGCTACGACGCCGAGGCGATGCTGGGCGTGCTGATGCTGGAGGCGCACCGGGCCGGTGCGGCCGTCATCGGCGAGGACCTGGGCACGGTCGAGGAGTCCGTGCGCACCGCGCTCGACGAACGCGGCGTCCTCGGCACGTCGGTGCAGCGTTTCGAGTACCTCGGCGGCTCGCACGGCCGGCACGGGCCGCTGCCGCCGGACCGGTGGCGGCGCGACTGCCTTGCCACCCTGACCACGCACGACCTGCCGACGACCGCCGCGTGGCTCAGCGGCGAGCAGGTCGAACTCCGCTCCCGGCTGGGCCTGTTGACCCGCCCGGAAGAGGAGGAGAAGGCCGCGGTCGCCGCCGAGCGCGACGGCTGGCTGGCCGAGCTGGAGCGGCTCGGGCTGCTGCCCGACCCGGACGGTGACGTCGTCGCGCTGCACCGCTTCCTGTGCCGCACCCCGGCGCGTCTGCTCGGCGTGTGGCTGCCGGACGCGACCGGCGACCGCAGACCCCAGAACATCCCCGGCACGTCCTCGGTGCACCCCAACTGGCGGCTGCCCGTGAGTGACGCGCAGGGCCGTCCCGTACCGCTGGAGGACCTGCCCGGCCGGCCCCTCGTGGCCGCGCTGGCGCGGGTGTTCGCGGACCTGCGACGGCATCGTGACAAGACTGAGGAGAGAGATGTCAGGCCAGGTTCTTGATCGGGTCGCCCATCTGCCGGCGGGGGTCAGCGAGGACCCCGGCGGCTTCGACTTGACGGCACCGGACGGTACGCACTACCGGGTCGACCTCGCCACCGGCGTGCTCGATCCGCACAACGACCTGCTCGCGAACGCGGTGCAGGGCCGCCGGGCGGTGGTGTTCGTCAGCCCGACCGTCGACCGGCTCCACGGCGACCGGCTGCGCGCCTACCTGAGCGCCCGCACCCGGCCCGGCCAGTGGACCCTGCACGTCGTCCCCACGGGCGAGCACCACAAGACGCTCGCCGCGGTGGAGCACGTCTGCGCGCTCGCCAAGGCGGACGGGCTGGACCGGCACGGGGTGATGGTCGCCGTCGGCGGCGGCATCGTCGCCGACGTGGTCGGGTTCGCCGCGTCGATCTACGCCCGGGGCATCCGCTACATCAAGGTCAACACCACCCTGGTGGGCCAGGTGGACGTCGGTGTGGGTGTCAAGACCGGCGTCAACGCCCTGCAGACGAAGAACATGTTCGGCGCCTACCACCCGGCGCACGCCTCCCTGAACGACCCGGCGTTCCTCTCCACGCTGCCGCACCGGGAGATACGCTGCGGGCTCGCCGAGATCGTGAAGATGGCCGTGATCCTGGACGCGGACCTGTTCGCGGCGCTGGAGCGGCACCCCGACGCCTTCCGGCGCTCCGGGGGCGACCGTCCGGACCACTCGCACGGGGAGCTGGAGACGTACATCCTGCGCACCTCGATGCGGCTGATGATGGAGGAGCTCTGCCCCAACCTCCAGGAACACGAGCTGGCCCGGCTGGTCGACTTCGGCCACACCTTCAGCCCGGTCGTCGAGACGGCGGGCGGGCACCGGCTGGAGCACGGCGAGGCGGTCGCCGTCGACATGGCGCTCTCCGCGCACCTGGCGCGGCTGCTCGGGCTCGCGGACGAGGAGACCTGCGAGCGGGTCGTCCGGCTGCTGCGGCGGATCGGGCTGCCGGTCTTCGACCCCGGCACGTGCACACCGGAGCTGATGACCCAGGCCCTGCGCGCCTCCTGGCAGCGCCGGGGCCGCAAACTGCACCTCGTCGTGCCGACGGGCATCGGCAAGGCGGCCTTCGTGGAGGAGCTGGCGGACGTGCCCGAGGCCGTGCTGCGGACCGCGCTGCGGGCGCTGGCGGCGGACGGGGAGCGGCGCGATGCCTGAGACCGTGGTGAATCTGCGTGACCTGCTGACCGGTAAGGAACGGGACCACGGCGGTCTCGGCACGATCCTCGCCCACCGCCTCTTCGCCCGCCGGCCCGGCGGCCCTGGCGCGGACTTCGTCGACCTGGCCGTGCTGCCGCCGGGCACCTCCATCGGCCGGCACCGGCACGGAGCCGACCGCGAGACCTACGTGGTGCTCGACGGCGCCGGCCTGATGTACCGGGACGGCGCGGAGTTCCGGGTGGGCCCGGGCGACGTCGTCGTCAACGACCCCCACGGCGAGCACGGTCTGCTCAACGACGGTGACCAAGACCTGCGGCTGCTCGTGTTCGAGGAGGAACTGGGTGAGCGGCGTGCCGGCTGAGGAGGGGTTCACCGTGTTCGACGTGGGCGGCACCACGCTGCGGGTGGGCACCTACGATCCCACGACGGGAACGCTGTCCCGGGTGCGCAGGATGCCGGTCGACGGCATGCACCGTGACCCCGGCGCACCGGTGCCCGTGCTGCAACGGCGGGTGGTGGAGCAGATCGTCCGCGAGACGGCCGCGCACACGGGCGGGCGGCCGCCCCGGGCCCTCGGCGTGGCGTTCGCCGGGCCGATCACGGCGGCCGGGCTGGTGCTGGCCGCCCCCACCGTCTGGGGGCGGCGCGGGGAACCGTTGCCGCTCGGCGAACTGCTGACGAAGCGCACCGGCGCACCGGCCGTCGTGGTGAACGACCTGACGGCGGCGGCCTGGCGGTATGCCGCCGGTGAACCGGGGGACTTCTGTCTGCTCACCGTCAGCTCCGGCATCGGCAACAAGGTGTTCCGCGGTGGCGAGGTCCTCCTCGACGCCGACGGCCACGGCGGCGAGCTGGGCCACTGGGTGTGCGACACGTCCCCCGACGCGCCGCTGTGTGACTGCGGGGGCCGCGGGCACCTGGGGGCGATCGCCTCCGGCCGGGGTGTGCTGGCCGCGACGCGCCGGGCCGCACGGGCCGACGCGTCCGCCTTCGGCCGCTCCGGCCTGGGCGCCCTGTGCGAGGGCCGCGCCGAGCACATCGACAACCGGGCCGTCGCCGAGGCGGTGCGCGCGGGCGATCCCTTCGCCACCGAGGTGCTGCGCGGCACCCTGACCGCGCTCGCCCAGGCGATCGGCGGGGTGTTCGCGTCGATAGGGGTGTGCCGCTACATCCTGATGGGCGGGTTCGCCCTGGCGGTGGGCGAGCCGTACCGGCGGCTGCTGGTGGCCGAGTTGGCGCGGCTGGGCTGCTTCGGCCTCGGTCCGGAACAGATCGACGCGATGGTCTCGCTCGGGGCCGCCGACGACGACCACGGGTTGATCGGCATGGGCCGGCTGCTGGCGGAGCGCACGCCGGTGCCCTTCGCGCGGGAGGCGTCGTGAGCGCCGGCGGCACGCTCGTCGTGGGCAGCGGACTGGTCGGCACCGGGATTGCCCGGCGGCTCGCGTCGGCGGGCGGTCGTGTCACGCTCGTCTCGCGCCGCCCGCCCGCCCTGCCCGTGGAGGCGTACGGGGCCCGCTGGTGCGCGCTGGACGCCACCGATGCGCGCGCCGGCCGCAGACTGCTCGGCCGGCTGCGCCCCGACCGGGTCGTCCTCGTGCACGGGCCGTCCGACGTCACCTGGTGCGAGGACCACCCGGACGAGGCGCGGGCCGCGCATGTCGGCGTGGCGGTCTCCTTCGCCGCCCTGGCGCCGGACGCGCGGATCGTCATGATCTCCACCGACAACGTCTTCGACGGCCGCTCGCCCCACAACACCGAGCACACAGCCGTGTCACCGGCCAACGCCTACGGCCGGGCGAAGCTGGCGGCGGAGCGGGCCCTGCTCGCCGCGTCGCCGCGGGCCGTGGCCCTGCGGGTCAGCCTGGTCTACGGCCACGAACCGGCCGACGCGGGCAAGTGGCTGAACTTCTTCGCCGCCTGCGCCCACCGTCTGCGCCGGGGGGAACCGGTCGAGGCGCCCGACGACCAATGGACGACACCGGTGCTCGTGGACGACGTCGCGGAGGTGACGACGGCACTCCTGCACGCCGGGGAGCCGCTGCCCCCGGTGCTGCACCTGGGCGGCCCCGACCGCGTCTCCCGGGCCGAGTGGGCCGGCGTCATCGCGCGGGCGCTGCGGGTGCCGGCGGACCTGGTGACGCCGGTACCGCGGGCGCGCACGCGCTATGCCTCCCGGCCGACGAACGCCTGTCTCACCGGTGAGTTGCTGGCGGCACTGCCCGCCGTCGAGAAGATCACCGTCCGGGGAGTCCGCGAGGGGGCGCGCCTGCTGGCACCGGCGTTCGCAGCCACCCCGGCCGGCTGACCCCGCGCCCGGCCCCCCTCGGCCACCGCGGCCCGGACCACCCGGACGTGTCCGGCCCCGCGCCCCGCGTCGGCCTCGGGTCCGGGCCCGATTCCGGTGGACGCCGGGAGCCGCGATCCGCGCCGAACGGCGGTCACGGCCGCACGACCTGCCCGGGGCCGGGCGCGGACCTCCCGCCCGCCCCGGGCGCCCACACCACAACGGAGCGACCATGACAAGATCACCCATTCCGTCCGGCCACGACGTCGTCGTTCTCGGCGGCGGAGTGGCCGGGTGCGTCCTGGCGGCCCGCCTCAGCGAGGACCCCGGCCGTTCGGTGTGCCTCGTGGAGGCAGGCCCCGACTACGGGCCGGAGCAGGAGCGCTGGCCGCGGAAACTGCTCGACGCGCGCGCCCTGCCGCGGGACGACGTGTGGGAGCGGCACACCGCGTTCTACCGCATCAGGGCCCGGGTCCTCGGCGGTTCCTCCTGCATCAACGGCGCCTGGAACACCTGGGGTTCGCTCGCCGACCACGCCGAGTGGACGCGCGCGGGAGGTGACCGGTGGTCGGCCCGGGCACTGGAGCCGTACCGGCGCGAAGCCGTGGACCGGATGGGCCTGCGCGCCGGGCCCGACGAGGAACTCTCCGCGTGGGCCTCGGCCGCTCTGACGGCGGCGGGCGAACTCGGTTATCCGGAAGTGGACATGGGCACCCCCGGTCCGCCCGGCCACGGGCGCCCCCTGCTCAACGCGGTGGACGGGCTGCGTTTCAACGCCGCCTTCGCCTACCTGGACCCGGCGACCCGGGCACGGCCCAACTTGACGGTCCTCGACCGCGCCCTGGTGGACCGGCTGGTGGTGCGCCAGGGCCGGGTCCGCGGCGCGCAGGTCGTCGTGGACGGCGAGCGGACGACCCTGGTGGCGCGCACCTACGTACTGGCCTGCGGCACCTACGGCTCCCCCGCCGTGCTCCTGCGCAGCGGCATCGGTCCGGCCGCGCACCTGAAGGAGATCGGCGTCCGGTGCGAGACGGACCTGCCGGGCGTCGGCGCCAACCTGTCCGACCAACCGGGTGTCTTCGTGCCGCTGTCCCCCACGCCCGAGCTGAACGCGCGCCTGGCGGCCAAGGAAGCGCGCGGAGAGCTGTACGTCAGCCGGATGCTGGTCCGGGCCGCCAGCGAGTACTGCCCGGACGGGGCCTGGGACCTGCACCTGCTGCCCACGGCCGGCCCGCCGCTGTTCGGCAAGCTGCCGCCGGGGCGGTACGAGGCCGGGATCTCCGCCTTCCTGATGAAGCCGGTCTCCCGTGGACAGGTCCGGCTGCGCTCGGCCGATCCGCTCGAACCCCCCGTCATCGACCCCGGGTTCCTGACGGACCCCGAAGGCCGCGACGTGGCGGTGCTGCGCTCGGGGCTCAGGAAGGTGGCGGACCTGGCGGCGGCGCTGCGGCCGCTTGCGGCTCCGACGGACGCGACACCGGCCCACACCCTGTCCGACGCGGACCTGCGCGGACGGGTGGGCACCTACTGGCACCCCGTCGGGACCTGCGCCGTGGGCCCGGCGGACGACCCACGGGCGGTGGTCGACGGGCAGGGAGCGGTCCACGGCGTGCCGAACCTCCGGATCGCCGACGCCTCCGTCCTGCCGACCGTCCCCGCCGCCAACACCCAGCTGCCGGTCCTGGCCGTCGCCGGGATGCTGGCCGACACCCTTCCCGCCTGACCGCCCCCACCCCACGCCACCCCACCTCCGCGGAGACTTCCGATGGCAGCAGAGACCGACATACGCGCGCACCGGCTGGTGTACGGCTGCATGGGCCTGGGCGGCGGCTGGGACAGCCGGCCGTACACGTCCGAGGACATCCGGCACGCCGAGACCGCGATCGAGGCGGCCCTGGCCGCCGGGATCACGGCGTTCGACCACGCCGACATCTACCGGTACGGCAAGTCGGAGGCCGTCTTCGGCGAGGTACTCGCCCGGACGCCCGGGCTGCGCCGGCGCATCGTCCTCCAGGGAAAATGCGGCATCCGGCTGCCCGACGGCGAGCGGCCCGGACACTACGACCTGCGGGGGGCGAGCATCCTGCGGCGGGTCGAGGAGAGTCTCGTCCGGTTGCGCACGGACGCCCTGGACGTCCTCCTGCTGCACCGGCCGGACCCTCTCGCCGACCCCGACGACATCGCCGGGGCCCTGACGTCCCTGCACGCCCAGGGGCTGGTCCGGCAGTTCGGCGTCTCGAACATGAGCGGCCCGCAGATCGCGTCCCTCCAGGCCCGTCTAAGCGTTCCGCTGGTCGTCGACCAGCTGGAGATGAGCCTTGCCCGGCGGGACTGGGTGGAGGCGGGTGTCCTGTTCAACACGCCGGCCGGCGCCGGGCACGGCTTCGCGGCCGGCACGCTGGAACACTGCGCGGCCCAGGGCATCCGGCTCCAGGCCTGGGGACCGCTCGCCCGGGGCAGCCTCACCGCCGACCCGGACTCGGCGGTGTGCCGACTCGTCACGGATCTCGCCCGGCGCAAGGGGACCACACCGCAGACCGTCCTGCTGTGGTGGCTGCAACGCCACCCGGCGGGCATCGCACCGGTCATCGGCACGGCCCGGCCCGAACGCATCGCCGCCTGCCGGGACGCGGCCCTGCGCGAGCCGGACCTCACGCACGAGGAGTGGTACGAGCTGTGGGTCGCCGCGCGCGGCGTGCCCCTCCCCTGAGACGAGGGACGGAACCGGAGCAGGCGCATCCCGCGTCAGATCGCGCTTCCGGCCTCGCGCGCCGACGCGGGAATCCCGCGCCGCACCAACGGCGTGGCAGATCCGCGCGTATTCGCCTCAAGCAGCCGCATGAACACCCGCGCTAACTGCTCCTGATGAGGTGTCAACGGCGGGGCCGCTCGGTGGAATTCGGAGTATGAAACCGGATACGTGCGGGAGTTGGACTTGCCCGTCGAGGCGGCGCGCACTGGCCGGCGGCAGAAGAAAATCGCGACTGTGCGCTGCGGCTCCGCGACATGATGTGCAGTGTGAATTGCGGGGACCTGCCCACCCTCCCCCTGGTGCTCGGCGCGGCGAGTTCTGTGTCAGGTCCGTGAGGAAACCGCAGACCGCTTGTGAATATCCGGGCCCATTCCCGTGTCCTTCACCACAGCTTTTCCGCAAAGCAACCAATCGAGCTGTGGCGATATGGCCGGCCGATGTACCGATATGTGGCCTCGCACCCGCCCCCAAGCAGCTTGCGCGGCTTCCACACAGACTCGAGTGAACTGCTCGCGGAGGGCTTTATGATCGTCGGCGAACTACTGGCTTTGCGTCCGTCCTCCTGTCGTCGACGATTCCTGGCGACCGCGAATGCAAGAACTCCGAGCGAGTCGCGTGACCGGGACGCAGGGGAAGAAGGGTGAACTCCATGGCTCTCGGGCTGCTCCGTCGTCGGCGTTCGGGTGGTGCCTCCGGTGGCGTGTCGAGCATCTCGGTCCCCCTGCCGCCCGGTGCCGGGGCCTTCGGCTTCGAGGTGCTCGATCCCATGGGGCAGCCCATGGGCGGGGCCGAGGTCACCGTGACCGCGCTGGACAGCCACCGGGTCGCGACGCGTGGCACCACCGACCCCCACGGCTACTTCATAGCGACGCTGCCACCCGGCTCCTACAGCGTGATGATCGCGGCCGAGGGCCTGTCCCCCGCCCGCGAGAACCTCGACATCGCGGCCGGGGTGGCTCTGCCGGCCGCGCGCATCACGCTCCAGCCCGCCCGCCAGATGGAACTCCCGACAGCCGGTACCTGGCTGTTCGACCCTCCGCACACCGCGATCCGGTTCATCGCCAAACACGTGGGCATGGCTCATGTCCACGGGCGGTTCACCCGTTTCCAGGGCAGCATCCGCGTCGCTCCGAACATGGCCGACTCCCAGGTGGCGGTTCGCATCGACGCCTCCAGCGTCACGACGGGCAACAACACCCGCGACAACCACCTGCGTTCCGCCGACTTCCTGGACGTCGAACGCTACCCGTACATCGACTTCACCAGCACCCGGTTCGCCCACCGCGGCGGCTCCAAGTGGACCCTGCACGGCACCCTCACCATGCACGGCACCAGCCGCTCCGTCGGCCTCGACACCACCTACCTCGGATCGATCAACGGGGGCTACGAGCAGGAACTGCGCTGCGCGGCCCTCGCGAAGGCCGAACTCCACCGGGAGGACTTCACTCTCAACTGGCGCTCCATGCTCGCCCGCGGTATCGCCGTCGTCGGACCGACCGTCCAGCTGGAGTTGGACGTACAGGCGATGTACCGCACCCACGACACGCCCACGCCACCGCAGTAACCCCTCACCGGGGGTCGCCCGACGCGGGCGCGGAACGGCACGCGCGTTCCGTTCGTACGTGGCTCCACCGTCGACCGCGTTCGCCTCGGGCCGGGTCACCGATCGGGGCGGCGCCCCGGCGACATCTTGACAGCACAGAGCAATCGGATGGGAAAGGGCTCACGATCATGGGTATCTTCGGCCGACGCCAGACCGCCGTCAGCGAGCCGGCCCCGGCTGCCGGCACCGGGGCCTCCGTCGCGGAGGCCGCGTCCCGGGGTGTCGCTCTCGACCCGGCGCTTCGAGCCCTGACCGGGCGATGGACCATCGACCGCCCGCACAGCCGCATCGGATTCTCCGTACGGCACGCCATGGTCACGACGGTCCGGGGCGCCTTCGCCGACTACGACAGCGCGTTGTACTTCGACGGAGCCCAGCCCTCCGAGTCGCGGGCCGAACTCGTCATCCGGGTGGCCAGCGTCGACACGGGCGTGGAGCAGAGGGACGCGCACATCATCGGCGCCGACTTCTTCGACGCGCGCCGGTACCCGGAGATGACCTTCCGCAGCACCTCCACCGTCCACGAGGGCGGAGAGACCTTCCGCATGACCGGCGACCTCACCATCCGGGACGTCACCCGGCCCGTCGACCTGCAACTCGACTACCTCGGCTCCGTCCTGGACCCGTTCGGCTTCGAGCGAGCCGGCTTCGACGGCACCACCACCATCGACCGCACCGAGTGGGGTCTGGTCTACAACCAGCGGCTCAAGGCAGGCGGCACCATGGTGAGCGAGAAGGTCCGGCTGCAGTTCGACATCTCCGCGATCCGGTCGACGTCGTAGGGCGCGTCGGAGCGCCTGAGCCGCGGGAAAACCGTTGGGCCGCTCGGCCTGCTCCCGGCATGATCTGCTCGTGGACACCTACCTGGAGACCGAGCGCCTCACCCTGCGCCGCTTCACTGCCGATGACGCGGACCTGCTGATCGAGCTGGACAGCGACCCGGCGGTGATGCGCTATCTGACCGGCGGCAGTCCCACCCCGCCGGAAACCGTTCGCGGGCTCCATCTGCCGAACATCCTCGCCGGCTACGACAAGTGGGGCGGCGACCTCGGACTGTTCGCCGCGCACGAGAAGGACGGCGGCGCGTTCATAGGCTGGTTCATCCTGCGTCCCGAGCCGCAGGGCCCGCTGGACGAGGTCGAACTCGGCTACCGGCTGCGGCGGGCGGCTTGGGGCAGGGGCTATGCCACCGAGGGCTCACGGGCCTTGCTGGCCAAGGCGTTCACGGAGCTGGGCGTGCGCATGGTCTGGGCCGAGACGATGTCCGTGAACCGCGGTTCGCGCAACGTCATGCAGAAGCTCGGCATGTCCCTCGCGGACACCATCCCCACTCCCTCCGACATGGAGATGGTCGAGGGCTCCGAGCACGGCGGCGTACGGTACGAGATCACCAGGGAACAGTGGGAGGCGCAGCAGAGCTGACACGGCGTCCCGGTCCTGGCGGCAGCCCCTCGCCCGCGCCCGCTGCCCCCGCCCCGTCCGAGACCCGCACACGCCCTCACTCCGGCGCTGCGCGGCCCAGCCGACTGCCTCGCACCGGAGGCCGACGGTGTTGACGCGCGGGCGGCGGCAGGCCTCCGCCCGCGCCGGGTGTCACCCGGTGTGGCCGTGGCCGAGTTGGGCGAGGGCCAGGTCGAGCATGTCGGCGAAGAAGTCCGCGGCGGCGGAGTCGATGCACAGCGGCGGCTTGATCTTCAGGATGTTGAGATGGTCACCGGTGGGCTGGACGATGACGCCGAGGTCGAGCATGCGGTCGCAGAGTTCGGCGGTCTCCTCGGTGGCGGGCTCCAGGGTGGTGCGGTCCCGGACGAGTTCGAGGCCCAGGTAGAGGCCGGATCCGTGGACGGCGCCGACGATGCCGTAGCGCTCGGCCAGCGCTTCCAGCCGCCGTTTCAGATGACTGCCGACGCGCACCGCGTTGCCCTGGAGGTCCTCGTCGCGCAGGGTGTCCAGGACGGTGAGGCCGACGATGCTGGAGACGGGGCTGCCGCCGGTGGAGGAGAAGAAGTAGCCCTGCTCGCGGTAGCGGTCGGCGACCTCCTTGGAGGTGATGACGGCTCCGAGGGGGTGGCCGTTGCCCATGGCCTTGGCCACGCAGACGATGTCGGGCACGACACCCTGCTGCTCGAAGCCCCAGAACCAGTGCCCCAGGCGGCCGTAGCCGACCTGCACCTCGTCGGCGACGGCGAGGCCGCCGTGGCGGCGCACCGCCGCGTACACCTCGGCGAGGTAGCCGTCGGGGAGGGCGACGCCGCCGGCGTTGCCGTAGAAGGTCTCGCCGATGAACGCCCCCGCCGGGCGGCCGGAAGCGGCCAGTTCGTCGATCACCGCGACGGCCTCCGGCGCGTAGCGCACGGCGTCCGTCCCGCGGTGCCGGCCCCGGTAGGAGTTGGGCGAGTCCACGGTGTGCACCCAACTCGGGCGGGTGGCCAGGGCGTTGGGGTTGTCCTGGAGCGACGTGGAGACGGCGTCGGAGGCGTACGTCCAGCCGTGGTACGCCTCGCGCAGTGCGACGACGTCGTGCAGGCCGGAGGCGCCGATGGCCAGCCGGAGGCCCAGGTCCACCGCCTCGGAGCCGGAGTTGACGAGGAACACCGTGTCCAGTGGGTCGGGAAGCAGTTGGGCGAGGCGTTCGGTGAACTCCACCACGGAGGCGTAGTGGAAGCGCGAGTTGGTGTTGAGCCTCCGCAACTGCCGGGAGACCGCCTGCTCGACGCGGGGGTGGGCGTGGCCCAGCGGGGTGACGTTGTTGACGATGTCAAGGTACGCGCGGCCCTCGGTGGACAGCAGATGGTGGCGCCAACCCCGCTCGATGCGGGGCGGGTCGGCGTAGTAGTGCCCCTGCACGGTGGCGAACGCGGCGGCGCGCCGGTCGAGCAGGTCCCCGTCGCGCGCACGGTCAAAGTCGGCCGGGAGGCCGAGGAGGGGCGCGGGGTCGGCGGTGAGCGCGAGCCAGCCGGCGGCGTACTCGGGCCGGACCAGGTGCGGGACGGCGGGGCCGTCGGCGTCGCGCAGCGCGACATGGACCATGGCGCCGGAGCCGAGACGGGCGATGTCCTCGCCCGGCCGCACCGTCGCCCCGGCGCCGACCAGGGGCCGGCCCTCCCGGGCGAAGGACAGCGACAACACCCTTGTGCCGTGGGTGAGTTCCAGCCGGTCCGGTGCCGTGGTGAGGACCCTGCCCGCGGCGGGCGCCTGGAGCACGGCGTCCCGGCCGAGCCAGAGGTCGATCCCGGTGGGCACCGTGGCGGTCGACGCCACCGACAGCACCTGCGCCCGGGTGAGCCGCGCACGGGCGTACCGGGTGGCGACCGCGGCCGCGCCGCCCGCGAGTGCGGAGGCCGCCAGCCGGTCCTCGGTGCCGGGGTCCGTCCAGGAGCCGTGGTCCATGCAATCGGCCTCGGTGGACAGGTCGAGGAGAGAGATGTCGGCGGCGGCGATGCCGCGCAGGAGAGGGCGCACCGGGGTGTCGGCCCGCGCGGTCGCGGCGGGCGCGTCGGCCGTGCCGGTCGCGTCCCTGACGAGGCCGGTCATCACCGGCAGGGGCAGCCGGGTGGCCTGTTCGAATATGCGCCACTCGCGGTCGAGCGCGGCCTCGGCGTAGGCGTTGTCCTCGTCGACGGCGGCCTGCTGGCGCCCGCTGACCACCAGGACGGCGGCGCGCAGGATCACCAGCGGCCACAACGCCTCCGCCTCCTGAGGGGTGAGTGGCCGAACGGTGTGGAAGGCGCGGACGGCCGGCAGCACGTGGTGAGGCTCGATGCCGTCATGGTGCAGCAGTGAGGACAGTGTCACGGCGAGTTCGCCGACCGCCCAGCTCTCGGTCACGTCACCGAAGTCGATGACCCCGTCCGGCATGGGCGGGCGGGTGCCGGGACGGCGGATCAGGTTGTCGTCGGTGAGGTCCAGATGCACGGCCTGCGACGGCAGCGCGGCGGCGACCTCCTGGACGCGCGCCCAGGCCTCGGCGGTCGCGTCCTGGACGGCGGCACGCCGGTCGGGCTCGTCGATGTGCCCGGCGAGCTTGGCGACGACGCGGTCCGCGTGCCGCGGGTCCCACTGGAGCACGCGGTCGAGGCCCGGGTGCCGAAAGCCGCGCAGGGCGGTGCTGACCTCTGCGGCGATCGTGCCCATGGCCGCCACCGTGGCCGGTGACAGGTGCCGAGGTCCGGAGAGCGTGCCGCCGGGCAGGTGGCGCAGCAGGCGCGCGACGGCCGGACCGTTCCCGGTGTCCACCGTCGTGCGCCGCGGGGAGCCGTCGGGGCGGCGCAGCACGGTGGCGACGCGCAGTTCCGGGCAGGCGGCGGCGACCAGGTCGGCCGCCGCGTCCTGGGCGTCGATCTCCGTCGGACCGAAGGCGGGGTTGGCGATCTTCAGCACCGCCGCGGGCGTGCCGTCGTCGTGGAGCAGGAAGTTGGCGTCCTGCTGGCTGCCCAGCGCTTGTGCGCGCGCCCTGCTGCCGAGGTGCTCGGATGCGATGCGCTCCGCCTCGGCCGGTGTCACGCGGGGCACGGGAAGGGCGTCCTCGGTGAAGAAGTCGATCGTGCGGTACTCGTCGGACAGCATGCGGGGTTCCTCGGCTGGTGCGGGCAGACAGGGCTGGGGTGCTCGGACGTCTCAGTCGACGTGCCACAGGAAACGGTGCGTGTGGATTCCGAAGTAGGGGAAGTTCTCCACCGTCGTGACCCCCTCGACGGGCCGCACGACGTCGTTGATGAAGTCCAGCAGCTCCCGGGGCTGACCGCACACCACCTCCACGAACAGATCGAAGCCGCCGGCCGTCAGGACCGTGTACACGACTTCGTCGTGCCGGGACAGCTCGTCGGCGACCGCCCGGGGATCGCCGTCGACGCGCAAGCCGAGGAGCGCCATCGCCTGCTGCCCCATGGTCATCGGGTCGGTCACTCCGACGACCTGGACCGCCTTGGTGTCGATCAGCCGCTGCAGCCGGAGCCTCGCGGCCGAGGGCGACAACCCGACCTTCGGCCCCAGGTCGGCGTACGGGATCCGGCCGTCGACCTGCAGCTCCCGCAGGATGGCCCGGTCGATCTCGTCCATGAAGCACCTCTCCCGCCCACGTGAACCGCAGGCCTCGCACTGATTTCAAGCACAATGCCGGATCAGCGCGCGTGATTCAAGCGGCGAGACGCTCGAATCGAGCGAGGAAGCGGGTAGCCGAGTGCTCGTGCGCGCTGGTCGCCGGTGGTATGCGGACGTAACGGCACGGGCCCGCAGGCGTGCGCGGTGACGGCTTGGCCGCCTCAATCGCCCGCCTGCCGCATCCTCCGTGTCGCGAGGTCGCGGTAGCCGTACGCCGCGACGCCCAGGAAGAGAGCCACCAGGTAATCGGGCAAGACGCGGACCGCCGCCGCCGGCGCGGCCGCCGCACGTGTCGGTCCGCTCTGCGCTCAGGGTTCGATCCCCGGCAGCCAGGACACCTGGCCTCGGTAGAACAGCCAGCAATAGAGCAACCAGGCGCCGCACCAGACGGTGCAGGCGACGGCCCGCCGGCGAGCACCGGTCGCGGGCGGCGTGGAGGAGACCAGCCGGATGCCGGCCGCCAGACCACCGAGGGTCAAGGCCCACCAGAGTATGCCCACGGCGGGGAGGTGAACCCACTGTCCGGCATGCGTTTCGATCACGTAGACGCAGTAGCCGAGGGGAGCGGCGAGGTAGCCGACGTACAGCAGGCGGCGCTGCCGGCGTCGCGGTCCCGGCCGCGGCGGGAGGCCGGACGGCCGGGGCGGCGCTGCCGGGAGGGGCGGGAAGGGCGGTGGTTTCGGCATCGTCACCGGCGGTCGGCCGTGTTCGGCCTCCCATGCTCGGCGCAGCCAGGCGGCACCCTCGCCGTACGCCTGCTCCCGTTGTCGTGGGTCGGTGACACAACGGTCCACCAGTGTTCGGACGAACTCGTCTCCCTCGCTCGGCCCGGGCAGCAGCCGACCGCTGAGGTACTGGTCCCACACCGCGTCACCGACACGGCAGGCGTCCCGCAACTCGCGATGCGGTCGTCCGTCCACCA
Organism: Streptomyces sp. NEAU-sy36; assembly: GCF_013423905.1. Lineage (NCBI taxonomy): Bacteria > Bacillati > Actinomycetota > Actinomycetes > Kitasatosporales > Streptomycetaceae > Streptomyces > Streptomyces sp. NEAU-sy36. The sequence continues at coordinate 3,701,977 of NZ_CP058977.1, read as the reverse complement.
GTCTCCGCAGCCACTGTGCGAACGCCGCCGCCTCCGGCGTCGGTAACCCCGCCACCTCGCCCCCCCCCGGAAAGCACGTCGAGCCATGAGAGCCGCAACGCCGCGCCCGCGTCTCAGTCGTCACCATGGCACGAACGAACCGCGCTCGCGAGGCCCCGCACGGAACTTCCCGAGGATGTTCGCCGTCGGGTGCTCAGTTGGTCGCGAGCGGCTGTGTGGTGAGCAGATGGCCCGTCAGCCCCCGTTCCCCCCTTGGTGGTTGACTTCGGGCCGGACAGGACAAACCGTCGATCTCCCGTATCCACGAGTCGCCGGGGAGGAAGACAGCCAGTTCCCCGTGCACGCGGTGCGGAGCATGGCCGACGCCATCGAGGGCAGCACCTTCCGCGTGCTGCCGCACACCGGCCACCTGGCCGCGCGGGAGAACCCCGAAGAGGTCAACGCGACGATCGACGCCTTCCTCGGCGCCCGTCTTGCCGCCTGACCCGACGGCGAGGGCGGCAGCGGATCACAGGAAGACAGCGAGGAGAACAACAATGACGCGACATGCCGCCCCGGCTCCCGTGCCGACATGGGTCCGCCAGCTCATGCGCGAGATCGACACCCTCGATTTCGGCGAGGGTTTCACCCGGATCACCGACGACACCGAGATGTTCTTCGGCACCGCCCACGTGGTGGGTGCCGAGGCCATGAAAGCGTTCTTCGTCAAGATCGACGAGCCGCTGCACATCGAGCACACCGTCCTGGAGTGCTGGGAGGCCCCCGACGGGGTCCTGTTCCTGCGCGGGGAGGCCACCATGGCGAAGAAGACCGCCCCGGACACCACCGTACGGGCGCCGTTCATGCACCTGTACCGCCTCGACGACAGCGGGACGATCCGCACGATCCACATCACCGCCGGCCCACTGCGCACCGATGCCGTGATGTGACACCAGGCGCGACGCCCCGGACACGGGGCTGTACGCGCCACCGTGCAGGACCCGAGGGCAACGCATTCGACGTCGTCCGAGGGCTGTTTCGGCGGTACTGGTCACGGCCACCCGTGCACAGCCGCGACCAGCACCGTCGCCACGCGTCGACGGCGGCGGACACGTCGCCGGTCGCGCCGCTCATCGTTCACCGGGCCTCCCCCGCCGGATCGCCGGACGATCCGGCGGGCGGCTCGGGCGGCGCGGGCGGATCTCCCGGGCGGCTGCGCAGTAGGCGCTGATCAGGATCAGGACGCAGCCGGCCAGTTGCAATGTGGTGGGCCGTTCGCCCAGTACGACCGCGCCCAGCGCGACCGCTCCCACCGGCGTCAGGAGCAACAGCACGGCCCCGACATGGCTGCTCAGCATCGGTGAGGTCGAGGCGACCAGCAGCCACCCCACCACCTGGCTGGAGACCGCCACCGCCAGCAGCAGGCCCATGACCTGCCAGCCGGGTGTGAGATCCAGCCCGTAGGAGAACCGGCCGGCCACCAGCGACACCACCGCGGCGCAGACGATCACCAGGACGTAGCGCTGCCGGACGAGTCCGCGGTGGCCACCGCGTCGCAGCAGGAACAGGAACACCGAATAGCACACGGCCGCCAGCACCGCGTGGAGCGTGCCCGCCCGCGGGTCGCTGCCGGACGCGCCGCCCTCCACCACCCCTCCGGTGAGCACGACGCCCAAGAGGATCACCGGCACCCAGAGCAGAAAGGAACGCGGCACCGGCTCCCGGTCGATCGCCCAGGCCAGCAAGGGAACCAGCACCACCTGCACGTTGACCAGCACGGTGGACAGGCCCGCGCCGACCTCGGCGATCGCCTGGGTCCACAGCAGCATGTCCCAGGCGAACGCGGCGCCCGCGAGCAGCGCGAGGCCGTACTGTCCGCGGGACGGTGGCCCCTTCCGGCGACGCTCCGGCAGCGCCAGCCCCACCAGCGCCGGCAGCGCCAGAACACAGCGGTAGAACGAGGCCGTCCCCGGGTCGGTGCGGGCGAGTCCCAGCAGCACCGCGGACGCGGACACGCACAGGGCGCCGGCAGCCATCCCCCAGGCAGGATGTCGCGGCGGCCCGGATCGCCGCCGGGCCGTCCGGGGCCGCACAGGGCTCCTTCGCCGGTCGGCGCGGGCCGCCGCAGCGGCGCCACGTCTGGCCGGTCGGGACATCACAGACCTCCTCGCCGCTCCCCAGCCCGGCCCTGATGGCACCTGAGGCGTGGTGTCACTCCGCCAGCAACGCGCGAACGGCCTGTTCCAGCTCGGCGGGGGTCACCGCACCGACCGCCCGCACGATTCCCCGCGCGTCGACCAGGACGTTGGTCGGGACTCCGGTGATGCCGAGCGCGGCGGCGTAGTCGCCGGTCTCGTCCAACAGGATCGGTCCCGCGACGTTCCACACGTCGGCGAAGGCGAGCGCCTCGGCGCGCGCGTGGCGCGTCTCCCACACGTTGATATGGATGAAGTCCAGCCCGGACCGGGCGGTACGCAGGCGCAGTTCCTCGATGACCGGCGCCTCCGCGTTGCAGGGGCCTCACCAGCTGGCGAAGAAGTTGATCAGGTATCTCTTCTCCGCCCATTCCCTCGTCGTACGCACCTCGCCGGTGCGGGCGTCCGGCAGAGCGAACTCGGGGAGCCTCCTGCCGACCGCGGCGTGGGTGGGCGGCCGCTCGGCACCGGGCAGCCACGGCCGGTCCACCACGGTGAGCGTGCCGCTTCCGGCGTTCGAGACCAGCAGCCGCCCGGAGGAGGCGTCGATCTGGCAGTCGCCCGGGCCGTTGCCGACGGTGATGCGGTGCGTCTCCGTTCCGCCGACGGCATCGATGACGCTGACGGTCCCCGCACCCCGGTTGCAGACGTACAACCGGCTTCCGTCCGGTGCCACGCACATGCCGACGGGGGCCCGCTCCACCCTCACTTCGCCCAGGGGGCGTCCCGTAGCGAGGGAAAGCCTCAGCACTGTGCCGTGCAGGGAACCGGCCACGTAGAGCTGGTCGACCACGGGGTTGACGACGACCTTGCACGGCCCTTCGCCGACGGCGATCCGCTCCAGGGGGCGCAGGGTCTCCGTGTCGAACACGGTCACCGAGGCGGACATGAAGTTGGCGCAGTACCCGTGCCCCCGACGGCCGTCCACGGCGATGCTTCCGGCTCCCAGCTCGGCGGGAACCGTACCGATCACCTCCAGGCGGTCGGCGTCGATGGCCGTGATCGTGCCGGCCGCGGTGTTGCCGCAGAAGATCCGCCGGCGTTGCGGGTCGTGTCCCAGCCCCGCCGGGTAGGCGTCCTTCCCGACGGGGATCCGTGCGACACGTACGGCGGTGTCGGCGTCGAGGACGGTGACGGTGTCGGAGCGGGCGTCGGCCGTGAACAGCCGTCGGCTCGGCAGATCCAGCACGACGGGGATCGGTTCTCTTCCCACGTCGGCCCGCCACACCGGAACGCAGCGGTCGAGGTCCACGGCGACGACCGCGTCGTCGCGGGAACAGGCCACATAGGCGCGGCGCGCCGCGGTGTCCACCGCCACGGCTTCCGGACCGGCGCCGAGCCGTGGCTCCGCCACCACCGTGTGCGCCCGCGCGACCCGGCAGGCGGGACCGCTCGGCCGGGGAGGCAGGTTGCCAGTCATGGCCAGTGTGTTGACGGAAGACCGCGAGACCAAACGCCCGGGCCCACTCATTGGGGCCATCAGATGGACGCCCTTTCACGGGGGCGCACGCCGGCCCGCGACCGCGGGGCACACGTGCGGCAGCCGTCCGACGCGACGGGCACGCGTCCGCACCTGAGGCCCGCGCGTGGTGGAGGAAGGCCGGCGATCACCGCCCGTCACACCGGCGGAGCAGCCCTCCCCGGAACGATCCGGCTCACGGTCCGGTGACGCCACCTCGCTCCGGGTCCGGCGCCCACCGGGTCCCGGCCTGAGCCGCCACGGACAAGCAGGGCTGCCCGACGCGGCGCCCGTGCCACCGGAGGCGCCCTGCGCCGACGGTGTCGTGGGGTGGTGCCGGTGGTCGCCGTCGTCGGCTCAGTGCCTCGGTCCAGTCCCGTCGTCCACACCCGTTCACCGGGTTCGTCCCGGTTCGCGCAAGCGGTTGTCACCGATCATCAACTCGCCTGTCACAGCGGCATCTTGATTCGACCGGCATCGCAACGGCCCGCCTCCCAGCAGGCATCTGCGAAGACGAACGACAGCGGCTCGCCGGTTCGAGCGGGCCGGACCAGACCACTTCGCAGGAGTGCACATGCGTGTCAGGAAGATCTCCGCCCTCGCCGTGATCGTCGCCGCGGCGGGCCTCTCATTGACCGCGTGCGGCGGCAGCGACGGTTCGAGCACGGCGGCACAGGGCAGCACGTCGGCTTCCGCGAGCGGCTCCACGGGCGGCCAGGGCACGGCCGGCGCGTCCTCCTCCGGCACCTCCGGCGACACCGGCGGCAACACCGGGACCGGCACCGGTGGCAGCGCCGGCACGGGAGCCGGCACCGGCGGCGGCACCGGGAAGAAGGCCGCCGCCCGGACCGGGACCGCCGCGTCGGGCGCTCCGTGCAAGACCGCGCACCTCGGCTTCAGCGCCGCCTCCGCGGGAGTCGCGAACGAGATCGTCGTCAACCTGAAGAACACCGGCTCCACCACCTGCAGCATGCACGGCTTCCCCGGCGTCCAACTCCTCGGTGCCGACGGCCTGGGCGACGAAGGCCCCGACGCCGCCCGCACCGACACCACCGCGCCCGCCGTCACCATCGCCCCCGGCGAGGAGACCCGCTTCCTCCTCCACTACATCCCCGACACCAGCGGCTCCGGCAAGACCTACACCAAGCTCGCCGTCACCCCGCCCGACGAGACCGTCTTCGACGTCATGGACCTCGACGGCCTGAACATCACCGTCCCCGCCACCGCCGGCAACGCCCCCGACGTCTACGTCGACCCCGTCGGCTACCACACCGGCACCGGCAAGTGACCGCACCGGCGGTTCGGGGCACCGGCGCCCTCGCCCCGGTCTTCGACATGTCAGTCCCGTGTCAGGGGCCCGTGTCACTCTCTTTCACGTGAACAGCCCCGGAGATCACCGGGGCCGGGAGCGAGGAGAGGTGCCCGGAGTGGTTGATCGGGGACCGGCGAGCACGCCTCGGGGTCGGATCCGCAAGGGTCCACGCAGGTTCGAATCCTGCCCTCTCCGCCTCGTCCGGCACGCCGCTCACCGCGTAACTCCCGCGGAGCGGCGTGCCGATCGCGTGCGCGTTCAGTTCACGCAGGCGTCGAGCGCCGACGACGGGCGCGGGAGCGCCGCCGCCTCGACGACACGGCCGGTCAGGTCCTCCCACGGGCGCGGCGCGACGACCGGCACGCCGGCTGCCCGTGCCTGCGCGGCGAGCCACCGGCCGTACAGCACGCTGACCCGTGCGCGATGGCGCTGCGGTCCGGCCTCCGGTTCCCGTCGCAGGTAGTTGGCCGTCACCTGCGCCTCGTCGTCTTCGTGCAGGAAGACGGCGCGGACCCGGTCTTCCGGCGTCGCCGGTGCGGGCAGGATGTAGTCGCCTTCCAGGATCACCGGGGTGTCGGTGTCCACGTGGTTGGCGACCACCGCGTCGATCGCCGGTGCCAGTGCCCGCGCGATCGCGATCTGCCGCTCGACCACCGACTCGGGCGCCTGGCGGGCGGCTTCGGGGTGAGTACGCCAGAAGTGGATCTCCGGCAGATGCTCGGGCAGGGTCACCGCGAGGAGGGCCTCCACGATGTCGTCGGCCTCCACGACGGGAATGCCGTACCGCCGCGCCAGTGCCCGGCCGACACCGGTCTTCCCCATTCCCGACGCGCCCCCGACGACGAGCACCCGCCAGTCGGGAAGATCCCGTTCCCCGAGCGGGTTCCGCTCCTCGTCCGCGCTGTTCATGCGGGCATGGTACTGAACGGCGGTTCTACGGCGTCTCCTCGCCGGAACGCCGTCGCGGTCCCGCCGGCCTGTGCCTGCGCCGTGCCGTGCGCGCGGCGAGCAGTGCGTCGGCCACGGCAGGCATGCCTTCGTCCCGGAGGACGTCGGCGAGGCCGGTGACCTCCCAGGCAGGCGCCTGGCGTGCGACGTGGCGGAGCAGCGCGCGGAGGTGGCGGTCGCGCCCGGCGGTGAGGAGGGCGCGTGCCAGGTCGGGCACGACGTCTTCGAGCGGCTGGTGTGCGGCGTGGTGGGTGAAGAGTGCGGGGATGTCGTCGGGCTGGTCCCAGGCGTGCAGGAGTTCGGTGACCAGCGGCTGGGTGTCCGCGTGCGTGAGGGGGAGCCGTACGGTGAACCGGGCGCCCCCGCGCTCTTCCCGGCCGGGGGCGAGCGTGAGGGTGCCGTGGTGCAGCGTGGTGATGCGGCGGGCGATGGCCAGGCCGAGACCGGTGCCCCCGGTGTCCCGTGTCCGCGCGTCGTCGAGCCGGCTGAAGCGTTCGAAGATCGTTTCCCGGTGTTCGGGCGGGATGGGCGCGCCGTCGTTGGCCACGTCGATCACGGCCTGCCGGTGTTCGTGGTCCGCGGTGAGCGTGACGGTGATCGTGGTGGCCGCGTGCCGTTCGGCATTGTCGAGGAGGTTGTCCAGGACGCGGGTGAGCAGGCCTGGGTGGCCGGTCACGGGCGCGGGTTCGTCGGGCGTGGTGACGGCGAGGCCCAGATGATCGGGTACGCCACGGCGGGCGACGGTGCCGCGGATCAGTTCGGACAGTTCGACCTGCTTGGTCAGGAGGGTTCTCGCGTGTGCGGCCTGCGCGTCGAGGCGGGCCAGGAGCAGCAGGTTCGTGGTGATGTCCTGGACGTGGAGGGTGTCTTGGAGGGCGTCACGGGCGGCGTCGGTCCAGTCCGCGGTCCCGGAGCCGGTGAGCGCGAGTTCGAGTTCGGCACGCAGGCAGGCGAGCGGGGTGCGCAGTTCATGGGCCACGTCGGAGGTGAACTGCCGTTGCCGGGCGGCCGCCGCGTCCAGGCGGTCCAGGGCGCTGTTCATCGTCGCCACCAGCCGCGTGAACTCCCCGCCGCCGCGCGGTTCGGGTATGCGCTGGTCGAGGCGGCTCAGACTCAGTGCGGCGAACTGCGTCCGGATGCCGTCCACCGGTCTGAGGACCTGGCCGACGACCAGCCATGTCCCGCCGGCGATCACCAGTGTGAGGCCCAGCGTGCCGCCCGCCAGCCACCACGCAGTGGTGTTCAGCCGCCGCTGGTCCGACCAGGCGTCCGCGAGAGGGTCGGAGTCCTCCCTTGTCAACGACCGGGATGTCCCGTCGGCCCGGATCAGTTCGACGGGCGTCGCGTCGTGCTGGTCCGTCCACGGCCGCAGAGACAGGTGTTCGCCCCGGAGGTGGGGGATGGTGTCGTCCTGACCGGTGGACGAGTCGAACCCTTGGGTGCGCCAGTCGCGGGAGGTGTCGCCGCATGTGTCGTCGAAACTGGTTTCGCACAGGGGTGATTCGGTCACCACGGCGCCGGTGCCGTCGGTGACCCGCTGGAATGCCGACGTCAGCAGCGAGTCGCGCGCGGCGACGGCGGAGGCGACGGCGGCCAGGGTCAGCAGCACGGCGGCGAGAGCGGATACCGCGAGGGTCAGTCGCAGCCGTACGCCGACCGGGCGCGGGCCGGGTTCGGTTCGCGGTGGGCGACGCGTCCTCAGCACGACGTCTCCCGCGGGACTTCGAGCCGGTAGCCGGTTCCGCGGACGGTGCGGATGGACCGCAGTCCGAAGGGGGTGTCGATCTTGCGGCGCAGGGCGCTGACGTGGACCTCCACCACGTTCACGTCTCCGTCGAACCGGTCGTCCCAGACATGCTCCAGGATCTCCGTCTTCGTGACCGTTTGACCGCCGCGCCGTGCCAGGTACTCCAGGACCGAGAACTCCCGCGCCGTCAGGGCCACCGGCACCGTGCCGCGACGGCAGTGCCGGGCGGCGGGATCCACTTCGAGATCCCCGATCCGCAGTACGGTCGGACGCTGCGGCTGTCCGCGCCGCATCAGCGCCCGCAGCCGGGCCAGGAGCGTCACGAACGAGAACGGCTTGGTCACGTAGTCGTCCGCGCCGACATCCAGGCCTTCCGCCTCGTCGTACTCCCCGTCCATCGCGGTCAGCATCAGCACCGGCACCCAGATGCCCGCCTCACGCAACCGGCCGCACACGGCGTATCCGTGCAGCCCCGGCAGCATCACGTCCAGCACGATCGCGTCGTACGGGTTCTCGCCCGCACGCTCCAGGCCCGACGGCCCGTCGTGTGCGACGTCCACCGCCCATCCCTCACCGACCAGGCCGCGCCGCAGCAGCTCCGCCATCCGCCGGTCGTCCTCAACCACGAGTACGCGCATGACTCCAGCATGAGGGAGCCGGCCTGTGGCCAACCTGAAGAAGCCTTCTCCGGACGGGAGTTGAGGACTGCGCTTCAGGAACGTTCAGCTTCTCCACAGCCCCTCGCTGCCACGGTCGATGCCAGGCGCCGAACGGACGGCGCAGTCTCACCCGACACCAGGAGGAGCCCTCATGAGCGAGAGCGAGCAGACCCCGCCGTACCCGGAAGGTGGTGCCGGCGTCTTCGACGTCGACCCCGACCAGACCGGCGTCAGCCAGGACCCCGACCACGAGGTCGCCTCCGACCTCGACGCCCTCCCCGACGACATGGAGCTCTGAGAACCGCCATGGGAACCGCACAGGGAATGATCGCCGCCGCCCGCAAGCTGCTCGGCACCACCGAGCACCCGCCCGGCTCGAACCACAACGCCGTCACCGCCTGGTACGGCTTCTCCGGCCCTTGGTGTGACATGTCCATCAGCTACGAGGCCGCCCACTCCGGCAACCTCTCCGCGGTGATGGGCAAGTTCGCCCTGACCACCGCCCACGCCCGTGCCTTCCAGGCACACGGACGCTGGCACTACGGCCTGGGCGGCATCCGCCCCGGCGACGTCGTCTTCTTCGACTTCTCCGGCGGCCGTTCCATCGGCGGCATCGACCACGTCGGACTGGTCGAGGCGGTGCACTCCAACGGGACCGTCACCACTTTGGAGGGCAACACCTCCGACGCCTTCCGCCGCCGGGTCCGCGGCCGTGCGTGCGTGGTCGGCTACGGGCGCCCCGCCTACGACGGCGCCGCCCCGATGCCGTCCCACGACGGCATCCTGCGCAAGGGCTCCACCGGCAACGCCGTGAAGACCCTGCAGAAGGAGCTCGACACCGTCCAGAAGGCCGGTCTCACCGTCGACGGGCAGTTCGGCACCGCGACCGACAAGGCACTGCGTACCTTCCAGGCCGGGCACAAGCTGACCGTCGACGGTGAGTACGGCCCGCACACCGCCGCCGTGATGAAGGCGGCGCTCGCCGGGAAGCCCGGCGTCGTCAAGCCCAGGGCCCTCGTCGCCGCGGCCACCGGCCCGCTCCGGGTGGACGGCGAGTTCGGACCGGCCACCTGCGCCGCACTGCAGCGTGCCCTCGACGCCAAGGAGGGCGCGGGCCTGGACGTGGACGGCGCCTTCGGACCGCTGACGGTCAAGGCCCTCCAGACCTACCTGAAGGTCGCCGCCGACGGCATCACCGGGCCCGCCACCGTCACCGCCCTCAACGCGCACCTCGGCGTCGGCTCCGGGGCCACCTGGGACACGAGCACCACCACCCGGCTCCAGGAGGCCCTCAACGCGGGCACCTTCTGAACCGACCGCGCCGGGCGCTCCACGCCACGTGGGGCGCCCGGTCGCCAGGAGGGCGTCCGCACCTGGCCGGCGTGCGTCCGGGTGTGGACCGCAGGGGTTCTCATCGGCCGGGTGTCCGGGCCGCGACGGGTTTGCCCGGTCGCTTGACCGCCTGCCCGATGACGACGGTCTCGACGGCATCGACACCGAGGCCGCCCAGGTCGCGGGTGATGAACCGGTAGAGGTGCGCCAGGTCGCGCACCCAGACGGCGGCGTGCAGGTTGGCGACGCCTGTGGTGGCGAAGGCCCCGTGCACCGCCGGGTGCCTGCCCAGCGTCCGTCCGGCCGTGTCGAGCCGGTCGGGCGCCACCCGCATCATCACGTTGGCGTCGATGGTCAGTCCCAGACGCCTGGGATCGACCACGACGTGCGTGCGCAGCCGTCCCGTGGCGGCGAGGCGTGCGATGCGACGCCGCACGGTGGACTCGGGGTGCCCGGTGTGCGCGGCCACGGTGGCGGCCGGTGTTCTCGCGTCGGATTCCAGCACGGCCATGATGTCCCGGTCGATGTCGTCCGTTGTTCCGTGACCGGCTGTCGTGACCGGGGTCAGGGCGGTGCGTTCGGCCTCGGTGAGCACGCCGTGACGCCAGTCCGAGGCCTCGGCGAACGCGTGCAGGATGGTGTCGGCGGTGACCGAGGTGACGGCCCGGGTCGCCGGCAGTTCGCGGAAGACCAGGTGATCCCGGGTGCCGGGCCGGGTCCAGGAGACGGCGAGGATCTCGTCGCCCGAGGCCGACAGGTCGACGAACGGGATGTCCGGTCGGGCCACCAGCGCGGCGGTGAGGGCGTCGAGCCTGCCGCCGAGGGCACGGATCCGCAGCAACAACGCGCCTACGGCGTCGGGACGTTCGGGCAGCGCGACGACCCGGCAGACGCCCTCGGCCGTCAACGCCTGCCACCGCCGGTGCACCGTGCGCGGGCTCATGCCCAGCACCGCGCCGGCCCGGTGCGCGGACAGCCGCCCGTCACACTGCAGCGCCGCGACAAGCCGCTGGTCCCGTTCGTCGAGGACGCCATCCGCCATTTCTTCGGTCACGGGTGGCAGTATCGCTCACGTTCGCGGCGCGGAGGGCGGGTGGCCGAGAGTCCGGGGCGAGGATCGAAGCGTTCCCGTTCGTCTCACCCAACGGAGCTCACGATGACCACGTACGACAACCTGCTGACCGGTATGGAGGCCGCCGCGCGCGAGGCCGGCGAGTTGCTGGGGAAGCTGCCGCGTCCCGTGGCAGCGGCCACCTTCGACGGCTACGCCCGGGCCTGGCGGGAACTGGAGGCGCCGGTCGTGGCGGTGCTGCGGGACCGCCTGGCGACCCTCCGCCCGCACGTGGGCTGGACGGAGGAACTGGACAGCCTGGCCGCGCTGCCCGCCGACGGCGAGATGTGGTGCGTCGACGTGGTCGACGGTGCGGTGCAGTTCATGCAGGGGCTGCCGCAGTTCTGCGTCAGCCTGGCGCTCGTCCGTGACGGGAGGCCCGTAGCGGCCGTACTGCACGCACCGCTGTTCGGCGAGACCTACCTGGCCGCCCACGGCCTCGGCGCCACGCGTGACGGCCGCCCCGTCCGGCCTTCGGTCAAGACCGACGCGGCCGCCGCGATCGTCGCAACCAGCCAGCCCCCGCTCATCGCCCGGCAGCCCGAAGCGGCACACGAGGCGGGCCGCTCCCTCACCGCCGTACTTCCCCACGTGGGCGCCGTGCGCAACCTGGGACCCACCTCCTGGCAGATCGCCGACACCGCCGCCGGCCGCCTCGACGCGTTCTGGCAGTACGGCCGCGACGACACCAACCTGCTGGCGGGCGTGCTGATCGCCCGGGAGGCGGGCGCCGTCGTCACCGACCTGCACGGCGATCCCTGGTCCGCCGGCGCGGACGGCAGCCTCGTCGCGTCCGCGCATCTGCACGGCCGGCTGCTGGACATCCTCACCGAGGGCGGCGCCCCACGGCGGTGACCCCGTCCGTCCGTGCCCTCGGCGGATCACGTGGGCGCCATGCGCGGTCAAGGCGGGCGCGGATCAGCCGATGTGCCAGGAGAAGCTGCCGCCGTTGCCGGCGGCGACGGCGAACATCAGGATCATGAGGACGATGTCGAGCACTCCGAGGCCGATGTCCCACTTCGCCATCAAGGAACCGGTCTGACGCAGTGCCACGGCACCGAAGACGATGGCCAGCGGGCCCAGGACGATCGGCAGGAGGAAGATGCCGACGATGCCGCAGACCAGTCCCGCGATCGCCAGTCCGCTGGTCCGGCTCGTCTTGTGCGTGCCTGTTCGGCTGTAGGACGCCATTGGTGTCTCCCAAACCGTTGTGTGACTCTGTCTTTACCCTTCGGTTTCCTTCTGGTTGCCCGTCACCGCCGGGTCATGCCTGCGAGGGGGCGCACAAGTCCCCCTCCGTGTACGGCCGTCGGTGTCCCCCTGGCGGTCACGGCCGGTCGGTGGCCGGGCTGCCGGGCAGGACGGTGAAGATCTGGTCGAGGCCCACGATGCGCAGGATGCGCATCGTGTGGTCGGGTACGGCGGCCAGGGCGATGTCCGCCTGGGCGGCGAGGGCGTGGTTACGGGCGGCGATCAGGGCGGTGATGCCACTGGAGTCGCAGAACTCCATGCCGGCCAGGTCCAGGACGAGACGGCAGCCCGGCCGCAGGGTGATCGTGGCGATCCGCTCACGCAGCTCGTCGGCGTTGGTGAAGTCGAGTTCGCCGAAGACCTCCACGACGGGGCCCGTCGCGCCGTCTCGGGTGGCGATCCTCAGCGGGCTCATGGTCTGTTCCTCGTGTGCGGGTGGGTGGCCGGGACGCCCAGGGCGAGCAGGGCGGTGTCGTCGTCGAGGCCGGCGGAGAGGCTGTCGAGCAACCCGGTCAGGGCTTTGACGACGGCGTCGGGCGGGTCGCCGGCGTGGCTCGTGGCGAAGTCGAGCAGGGCGTCGTCGCCGTACAGGCTGGTCCGGTCTGCGCCGGTGCGGGCTTCGGTGAGGCCGTCGGTGTAGAGCAGGAGGGTGTCGCCCGGGCCGAGGACGGTGGTGGCGGTGGTGAAGTGTGCCGTGGGCAGGACGCCGACGAGGAGACCGCCGGGAGTGGGCAGGAAATCGGCCGTGCCGTCGCCACGCAGCACCAGGGCGGGCGGATGACCACCGGAGGCGAGGCGGACGGCGACCTGCCCGGTCGTGGCATCGGGTTCGAGCGTGCCGAAGATCGCGGTGCAGTAGCGCGGGTCCCGGCCGGAGTAGCGCTCGTGCAGCACCTTGTTCAGGGTGCCGAGGGCGGAGACGGGGTCGGCGTCGTGGAGGGCGGCGGCGCGCAGGGTGTAGCGGGTCAGTGAGGTGAGCGCGGCGGCCTGCGGGCCCTTCCCGCACACGTCGCCGAGGAAGAACCCGGAGCGGGTGCCGTCGATGGGGAAGACGTCGTAGAAGTCGCCGCCCAGCCGGTCCGGGGAGGCGGTGTGGTAGTAGGCGGCCGTCTCCACACCGGGCAGCCGCGGAAGGGTGTCGGGCAGCAGCGACTGCTGGAGCACGGCGAGGGCTTCCTGGAGCCTGGCCCGGTCGGCCTCCGCCTGTCTGCGTGCCGCCTCGGCCGCCTTGCGGCCGCGCAGCAGTTCCTCCTCGTAGGCGCGGCGGTCCCGGGCGTCGAAGACGGTGGTGCGGATCAGCAGGGGCTCGCCCATGCTGCCGTGCTTGACCACCGAGGAGACCAGCACCGGGATCCGGCCACCGCCGGCCTGCTTGATCTCCAGCGCGATGCCACTGATCTCGCCCTGCATCCGCAGCAGCGGAGCGAAGTGCGTCTCGTGGTAGAGCTTGCCGCCCACGGTCAGCAGGTCGGTGAACCGCATCCGGCCCACCACCGCCGCGCGTTCGAGACCGAGCCAGTTCAGCAGCGTGGTGTTGATCTTGGCGATGGTGCCGTCCATCAGCGTGGACAGGTATCCGCAGGGGGCGCTGTCGTACAGTTCCTCGGCGCTGTCCTCCAGCAGTGCCGCGAACGCCGCTGTGTCGAGTTCGTCGTCCGAGTCCTGCGGGTCGGGCTGCTGGTCAAAGCGGCACATCATCGCAGGCCCGCCAGGAAGGCCGTGATCGCCTCGTTGGTCGCTTCGGGCGCGGACAGGTGCGGGCAGTGCCCGGTGGCGTCCAGGGTGACCAGGGTGGAGCCGGGTATCGACTGGTGGACGAAGGCCCCGACCTCGCGTGGTGCGATGACGTCCTGGGTGCATTCCAGCACCAGCGTCGGCACCCGCACGCTCTTCAGGTCGTCACGGGAATCCGAGAGGAACGTGGTGCGGGCGAAGACGCGTGCCATGTCCGGGTCGGTGGCGCAGAAACTGTTCTTCAGTTCCTCCCCCAGTTCGGGCCGGTCGGCATTGCCCATGATCACCGGTGCCATCGCCGCCGACCAGCCCAGGTAGTTCGAGTCCAGGGAGGCGAGCAGCTCGTCGATGTCCTCGGCGCTGAACCCGCCCCGGTAACCGTCCTCGTCGATGTAGCGGGGAGAGGGGGCAACCATCACCAGCGCGCCGATCCGCTCCGGTGCCACGGCGGCGGCCTGGACGCCGATCATCGCGCTGACCGAGTGCCCCACGAAGACCGCGTCGCGCAGGTCGAGCGCCTCGCACACCTCGACCGCGTCCCGGGCGTAGCCGTCGAGGCAGGAGTACCGCTCCTCGGAGAAGGCGGACAGCTCCGAGCGGCCCGAACCAACGTAGTCGAAGAGCACCACACGGTAGTCCCGGGCCAGCGCGGGAACGGTCAGGCGCCACATGTTCTGGTCGCATCCGAAGCCATGCGCCAGCACCACCGCAGGCCCGTGGGGATTGCCGGTGACGGTCACGTTGTTCCTGCGGGCGATGTCCATTCATCCAGTCTCTCAGCCGCTGCCCGCGCCTTCGACGCGCCCCTCGACCACCTCGCCCGCTCCCGCCATCCCACGCCCCTTCGCTTCCGCGGTGCCCGCCCGGTCCAATCCACCCGGCCGCTGTCCATGCTCACACGTGCCACTGACAACAGGGTTCGCGGCGAGCGACCGCGCGGTTCAGTTGGCGGAGCCGGGGCCGGGCGGGATGTGGACAGTCATGATCAGGTGGCAGGTCTCCGTGCCGGAACCGCGGTAGGTGTGGGGGGCGTCGCCGTCGAAGGTGGCCGTCTGCCCGGCCCGGACGGCATGCTCGATGCCGTCGACGGCGAGCACCATCTCGCCGGCGGTGACGCTGACGGTCTCCACGACGCCGCTCTGGTGCGGGTGGCTGGGGTACTCCTCGCCCGGTTCCAGTTTCCAGCGCCAGACCTCGACCGGGGACGGGCCCGAGGTGGTCAGCATCAGGCGGGCCTCGCCGCCCTTCTCCCCGGCCCACAGGGGCATGACGGCGTCGGCGGACACCACCCGTACACGGCCCTCGGCCGGCCCTTCCAGCAGCGCGGACACCGAGATGCCCAGGGTGTCGGCGAGCCGGACCAGGGTGGCGAAGTTCGGGTTGCCCTGGGCCTTCTCCAGGCCCACCAGGGCGCCCTTGCTGACCTTGGCGCGACGGCCGAGTTCGTCCAGGGACAGCCCGGCCCGGGTGCGGGCGGCCCTGACGTTGTGTGCGAGCGTCCGCAGCGCCGCTTCGGTCTCGGCCATCGCTGTCAGCCCCTCCAGGCAGGTGGTCGCTCCATTGCACCGCGCGGTCGTTCGGTTGACTATCTCCGGTCGGTGCGCTGTACGGTGTAGTCGTTCCACTGATAGTAAGGGTGAACCGACACATCCACGGCGGCCGGCTCGTCGGCCTGGGCACTGCCGCCGTCGCCGTCAGCCTCCTGGCCCTCACCTGAGAGTCGCGGTACGCCCGCCGCGGCCCCGCCCCGGTGAGGCATCGGCCTCAACGCATAACCCCCTGCAAAGAAGAAGACAGGCCCCCAACCCACCCCTCTTGCCCTGTTCGAACGGACCCCTCCCGATGACCACCTTCCGCATCAGCCCCGCCGTCGCCGACGCCTTCCCGGACACCCTGATCGCCGTCGTCACCGCCACCGGGCTGCGCGGCCACGAGCCCTGGCCCGCCACCACCGCCGCCCTCGACCACCTGGAGCGGCAGCTCGCCGACGGCGCCTGGCAGCCCGCCGACGAGAGCGACCCCCGCATCGAGGCGTGGCACACCGCCTACCGCTCCTTCGGCACCAATCCCCGCCGTGTCCGCCCCAGCGTCGACGCCCTCGGGCGCCGCCTCGCCAAGAAGGGCACGCTGCCCCGGATCAACCCGGCCGTCGACTCCTACAACGCCGTCTCCGTCCGCCACGGACTGCCCGCCGGCGCCTTCGACCTCGACCGCGTCGCCGGTGACGTCCGGATCCGCCACGCCGACGGCACCGAGACCTTCACCCCGCTCGGCGAACCCGGTACCACCGAGCACCCCACCGCCGGCGAGATCGTCTACACCGACGCCATCAACGTACTGACCCGCCACTGGAACCACCGCGACGCCCACCGCACCCGCGTCACCGAAGACTCCACCCGTGTCGCCTTCGTCCTCGAAACCCTCCGCGCCTCCCGCGACGGACACCTCGTCAAGGCCGCCGCCGGTCGGCTGCGGGACCTCCTCGCCCCGCACAGCGATCAGACCCAGGTGCACTACCTCGGCTCCGAGGCGCCTGAGACCACCGTCTGATCTTCCGCCCCGCGGACCGCGAAGGCGGCGGCGTCACCGGGGCGGCCGCCCCGCCTACACCCCGTCTGCCTCGTTCTGCGCAGCGCCGAAGACCGTCTCGGCCTCGCGAATACGCCACTCCTCCAGCGTGTTCTGCTGACGCCGGGCCCGCTCCAGCAGCGTGTCGAGCCGGGCCGGATCAAGTCGCCGGTCGACGGCGGAGAGCCGGCGCAGGGTCTGCCATCCGGCCGCTTTGCCCTCCACGGCGAGGCGCAGCGCCTCCAGCTCCAGCACCGTGCTGAGCGGCGAGCGCCGGACCAGACGCCCGTTTCCCTTCAGCCGTCCCAGTCTCTCGCCCGCCCAGCCCGCGCAGACCTTGTAGCGGCGGACGGGGACGCCCAGGTCCCGCATGATGTCCAGCAACGCCGCCCGGTCCTCGGCGACCTCCATGGCCACGGGACCGACGGCCCGGCCGAGCGCGGAACCGCGACTGGTCCGTGCCAGGTGACCGGCCCGCAGCGCGCCCGCGGTGGCACCGGCCAGATGGTCGTTGAGATAGATGCCGAGCAGTTTGGAGTCCGCGGCACGGGTGCCCGGGCGGCGTGCGGCCGTGGCCGAGGGGGATGGAGCGGTCATGCGAGCCTCCTGTGTGTACCGAGTCCGGCGAGCGGTAGTGGGTCCGGCCAAGCCCGGGTACCCGTCCCGGCACGATGAAGCGCGTGCTCCGCAAGCGCGTCCTCGGGGAAGGAGGAGCAGCGCCTGACCGGCTGGTCCGGCTCGTCCGCTCCGGCGCGCGCCCCGGGGCGGGTGCCGGGCGTGCGGCACCGGCGGTGACCGAGGAGTCACGGGGCTGGTAGGGCAGAGCACGATCCGTTCCCGGGCGCGGGCGCCGTCCGGCGGACGGCACGGGCGCCGCCCTGAGCGGGCGGCGCCCGTGCTGCGGACGTCGGATGTCAGACGGCGCCGGTCAGGCCCACGGCGAGCCCACCACCCAGCTGGTGTCGTCGTTCCAGGAGGTGGCGCTGTCCCAGGCGTTGGAGCCGCCGTTGCTCGCGAGGTAGACGGTGTAGTTGTAGTGGCGCAGGTACTTGTCGGTGTAGTTGACGGACTGGAACGAGTATCCCTGCCCGTTGTGCCCGGTCTGCGGGCAGAAGGTGGCGTCCTGCGCGAACTGCGAGGTGCCGTCGTTGGCGTTGAGCTGGAGTTTGAAGTTGGAGTGGCGCAGGTACTGGCCCGAGGCGTTGGCGGACTCGAAGGAGACGCAGGCGGAGTTGGACAGGCCCGCCCGGACCACCCAGGTCGCGTCGCCCCTGTCGGTGGCGGAACTGGAGGAGGTGACCGGGGCGATCACCACGTTGCTGTCCGCCGCGTCGTGCTGGACGTAGTCGCTGGTGCAGCACGAGGTGGTGGCCCGCAGCGAGATCTTCGAGCCGGGGGTGAGTGAACCCGGTCCGGTGGACGAGCCGTTGCCGTAGCCGACCGAGGTGATGTTGGCCTGTACGGCGTTCTCCGTGGCGTCGGAGGGGTAGCCCGAGGTCATCACGCCCTCGTAGAACGTTCCGGCCGCGCCCTTGCTGTTGTCGCCGCCGATGCCCAGGATGATCGCCCCCTCCTTGTGCATGGGGTTGTAGCCCGAGACGTTGGGGCGCGCCCCGCTGTAGTAGGTCGACAGGCCTCCGGACGCCGCGTTGCCGCCCCGGATGGCCCACTGGTTCGGTCCGCCCTTGACGATGGCGGTCTGGTACCGGTTGCTGACGCTGGGATCGTTGGCGTTGTAACCGGCGTTGACGCCGGAGAACAGGCCGTTCTCCAGGTCGGCCATCACCCACGGCCCGTTGCCCGAGCCGTAGCCCCAGACCTTGATGTTGCCGAAGTAGATGGCCTCCATGTGACCGTTGCCGGTGTCGTTGTTGCTGGTCTCGGCGTTGCCGTAGTCGAAGCAGCAGCCGCCGTTGTAGTGGGTGCCGTCCAGGACGGCGTACATCCCCTCGGCCTGGTCACCGGTGGCGATCCCGGAGGTGTGGTCGTTGCGGTAGCCGGTGCCGGGGGCCACGAAGACGCCGTACGCCTCGTGGCCGGCGACCGTGGTCGGGGCCGCGGTGGCGTTGGCGAGGTTGTCCGGACCGCCGGCCGCGCCGCCGCCGGGGGCCTGGGTGAGGTTGTTGCCCCTGCCGGACTGGTCGTAGATGACGGTGATGACGCAGGTGGTGCCGGAGCAGAAGGAGTCCTGCGCGGCGGCGTTGGCGTATCCGCCGGCGCTCAGCACTCCGATGTCCTTGGTGGTGTTGTCGGAAGCGCGCCGGACCTGGTAGAGCGCCCCGTTGTACGAGGAGTACAGCGCGCGGGTGGTGCTGTGGGCGGCCACGCAGGGGGTGCCGCCGGAGGCGTAGAGGTCGCAGGGCAGCGATCCGGCGGCTTGGGAGGTCTGGGCGCCGCCGACGAGCACGCCGGCGACGAGCGCTCCGGCGGCGGCAGCGGACAGCGCCCACTTTCTGATCCTGCGCAGCAGGCGCGGTGCGGGTGCGGACACGAGTGTCCTCCTTCAGAGGGGGGATGTGGGGGCCCGGGCCGGTGCTCGGGCATGGGGTGCCGTCCCGGCGGGCGTCAGGGGCCGCCGGACGGCACGTTCTGGGGGTGAGGGAGGAGCGGTCGCGCATCTGCCGGACGCCGCCCGGGGCGCGGCCGGATACGTCTCGGCCGGGGCGGACCGGGCGCGGTGCGGGCAGAGGGGTGCCGGCGGCGGTGCCGCCCCGGGGCAGGATCCGGGGCGGCGGCTCAGCCGCGGCGGGCGATACTGCGGGCGCGCAGGCGGTCGGCGGTGATGGCCAGACCGAGCACGCAACCCAGCACGATATTGGTGTAGTTGGGGTTGATCTGAAGGGTCGTCAGACCGTTGTTGATGAGTTCCAGCAGGATGGTGCCCGCGACGATGCCGATGATCCGGCCCTGGCCGCCGACCAGGCTGACGCCGCCGATCACCGCCGCGGCGATCGCCGACAGCTCCCAGCCGACGCCGACTCCGCTGGCGGAACCGACCCCCATCCGGCCGAGCACGAGGATTCCGGCGAACGCCGACAGCAGGGAGCTGGTCACGTACATGGACACGATGCGCCGGTCGCCGCGGATGCCGGCCAGCCGGGCCGCCTCCGGGTTGCCGCCGACGGCGTAGACCTGCCGGCCGGCATAGGTGCGTTCCAGGAAGAACCAGGCGAGCACCGCGACGACCACGAACAGGATGAGCGGCAGCGGCACCTGCGCCACGTACATCTGGCCCAGGTCGCTGAACGTGCCGCCGATGCCGGTGATCGACGTGCCCGAGGTGATGGCCAGGGTGACGCCCTGCGCGACGGTGTAGGTCACCAGGGTCACCACGAACGGGGCCATCTTCAGCCGGGTGACGGCGAGTCCGTGGATCAGGCCGACGGCGCCGGCGATCAGCAGCGTCAGCAGGATCGCCACCACCGGGGGGAGCCCGGCCCGGACGTTGAACCAGGACATCAGGATGACGCTGGTGCCGAGCAGCGCGCCCACGGACAGGTCGATCCCGCCGGTGAGGATCACCAGCGACTCGCCGATCGCGATCAGCCCGTACTGCGCCAGGTCGAAGCCCATGCCCTGGAGGTTGACCGCGCCAGCGAAGGACGACTTGTCCAGCGCCAGCGCGACGAACACGACGACACAGGCGGCCACCACCCCGACCTCGGGTGTCTCCAGCAGCAGCCGGACGAGTGGCCGGCGCCTCTTGTCGTCGGCCACCTCCGAGGCCGGCACCGCGGCCGTACTGGTATTCATGTGCTCGCCTTCCCCTGGGTGGCCGCGCCGGGCGTCCCGGCCGCCGCCGTCATGATCACTTCCTTGCCGAACCGGTCGCGCGGTAGGTCGGCGACGATCCTGCCGTGGGCCATCACCACGATCCGGTGGCAGATCCACAGCAGTTCCTCGAGTTCCGAGGAGGCGACGAGGACGGCGAGGCCGTCCTGTGCGGCCTCGTCGATCAGGGCGTAGATCTCCGCCTTGGCGCCCACGTCCACGCCGCGGGTGGGTTCGTCGAGCAGCAGCAGCTTGGGCCGGGCTGCCAGCCAGCGCCCGAAGACCGCCTTCTGCTGGTTGCCGCCGGACAGGTCGGAGATCGGCTGCTCGTGGCTGTGCAGCCGCACTCCCAGGTCCTCGATGATGCGCGCCGCGTGCTCCTTGTCCGTGCGCGGCCGCAGCACTCCGCGCCGGCTGATCCGGCGCAGCGTGGCCAGGGTGACGTTCCACCGCACCGAGTGGGCCGGCAGCAGCGACTGCACCTTGCGGTCCTCGGGCACCAGCCCGACGCCCGCGGCGACGGCGTCGGCCGGATGGCCCGGTCTGAAGTCCGCGCCGTCGAGGACGACCTCGCCCGCGGTCCGCGGCTGGGCGCCCATGACGGTGTGCAGCAGCCGGCTGCGGCCGGATCCCATGAGACCGGCCACGCCCACGATCTCGCCGGCCCTTACGTCGAGGTCGACCGGGCCCAGGCCGTCCGCCGTCAGGCCGCGCACGGAGAGGACACGGGCCCGCTCGGCGGAGGAGGGCGGTGCGAGGTCGGCCCGGGCCAGCTCGCTGCCGACCATCTCCCGGATCATCCTCTCCTCGGTCGCCTCGTCCGGGGTGAGGTCGGCCACCAGCCGGCCGCCGCGCAGCACCACGATGCGGTCGGCGACGGCCCGTACCTCGTCCAGGCGGTGGCCGATGAACAGCACCGCTCCCCCGGCGGCGGCGTGCCGCCGGGCCAGGTCCAGTACGCGCTCGGCCTCGACCGGGCCGAGCGACGAGGTGGGCTCGTCGAGGATGAGCACCACCGGGTGGTGGCCCCACGCCTTGGCGATCTCGATCATCTGCCGCACCGGCACCGGGTACCGCTCCACCGGGCGGTCCACGTCCACCTGCTCGATGCCGACTTCGGCCAGCAGTGCCCGGGCCTCCGCCCGGGTCGCGGAGCGGTCGACGACGATCCGGCCGAGCGGTCCGCCGGCCGCTCGTGCCGGGCGGCGGCCGAGCAGCAGGTTCTCCGCGACGCTCAGCCGGCCCACGAGCGGGAACTCCTGGGCGACCAGCGCCACCCCGAGTTCGCGGGCGTGGTCGGGCCTGCCCGGGGCCAGCGGCCGACCGGCCACCTCGATGGTCCCGCTGCTGGGGGTGACGGTGCCGGACAGCACGCCCATCAGCGTGGACTTGCCGGCCCCGTTCTCCCCCACGACGGCGACGATCTGCCCGCGCGCCAGGTCCAGGCGGGGGATGTCCAGCACCTTCACCGGCCCGTACACCTTGGTGACCCCGCGCAGGGAGGCGGCGTTCTCGCTGCCGGCGGCCATCAGTCGATGCCCAACTGCTTCAGCTTGGCCTGGTAGTCCGCGAGGTTGGCCTGCGTCACCAGGCCCACCCCGGAGCTGAGCGTCGTCCCGTCCGACTCCAGGTAGGGCTGGACGATCTTCATCGTGGCGTCCTTGCCCAGCACCTTCAGGGCGGCCAGCAGGTACGCGCCGGTGTACCCCTGCTGGTACGGCTGCTGCAGCACGGTCGCCTGGATGACGCCGGACTGGATGAACTTGAGGGTCTGCGGGTCGCTGTCGTCCGAGATGATCTTCACCTTGCCGGTCTTCCCGGCCGCCTTCACCGCCTGTCCGGCGGACGGGCCGTCGTAGGAGTACACGCCGTACAGCCCGTTGACGTTCGGGTTGGTCTGGATGGCGGTCTGCGCGTTGGTCAGGGCCTTGGAGGCGTCCATTCCGTCGCTGAGCTTCTGCACCACCTTCACGCCGGACCCCTTGAGGGCGTCCTCGAATCCGGCGATCCGCTCCACCGCGTTGGAGGTGGTCAACGAGCCGACCAGCACGACCACTTGGCCCTTGCCGCCGAGCGCCTGCTTCATCGCCTCGCCGGCCTTCTGCCCGGCCTGGTAGTTGGGCGTGCCCAGGTAGAGGGCAGCACCGTCCTCCTTGGGCAGCGGCGAGTCGATCGCCAGCACCGGGATGCCGGCCTTGTTCGCCGAGCTGATCGGCGCCTTGATGGCGGTCGGGTCGATCGCGGACACGCTCAGTCCGGTGATCCCCTGGCCCCTGAGCGTCTGGATGATCGACAGCTGCTGGTCCAGCCGGCCGTTGGCCGGTGCCTGGTACGTGCCCTTGACACCGAGGGAGGACAGCCCCTTGTTGAATCCCACCTTGCCGGCGTTCCAGTAGTCCGTCGCGACGTTCACCACCATCGCCAGGTCCTGCTCGGAGAGGTCCTTGCCGGCGAGGGCGGCCTTGAGCGCGGCGTCCAGCTGGGCGAGTTTCGCGTCGTTGAACGTGATGTCGCCCTTGATCGCCGTCCCGGCCGAGGAATTCGACGAGCCCGACCCGGTGCCTGCCCCCGATCCCGAAGAGGAGCCGTCGCCGGCACCGTTCTTGCTGCACCCCCCGACGGCCAGCAACGCCACGGCGGCGACCCCGGCGACTCCCCAGCGCACCGGCCGCGTCGCCAGGCCCGCGCCTCGTCTCGTGCCCGACCGCCGGGCGGACCGCACACCACGCATGTTCGACATCCTCTGCAGAAGAGGCCTCGCGGCCTGTTAGCGCTCACATTCGGCCGACCGGAGCATGCCCGTGTCGGCCCCCGCCACGGCCGCCAGAACCTGCCGCCGACGTACGGGCACCACCGGAGCACGCCCTTCCCGGCCGCAGGCCGGACCGGACGGTTCTCTCCCAACAAGCCGCGCAGCCACGGCCGGAGCGGGAGGCAGACCTCTCCACACCGTCCGCCGGACGCCGCCATCGGCGTTGCGGTCCTGTCCGTGCTCCCTTGCTTGCCAGAGATTGTTAGCGCTCACCGGTACGGCGTCAAGGTGTTGCACAGAAGAAAAACGCCCCGACTCGGTCCGCCCGGCAGGGCGCCGCGAAGACCGCCGATTCGCCCTGGACACAAGGGTGTTGATCACTCAACGCGTAGTTGACTCCACGTCAGACGGGAACGGCGTGAAGGGTGCCTGACGGTTGGTCAGGCCATGCTCCAAGAGCCCTCCGCTCCATGCCCGCCGGCGTCCCGACAAGCGCCGTTCACTCCCTTGTCGACGGGCGCCGGCGACCGGCCGCACGCCCCGGGACCGGACCCTGGGGGCGCCCGGCCGGGTGTGCCGGAGCAGCGGCCGTCGCGGCTCCGGAAGGTGCGCGGACCAGGCGTACGAGCGAACGTCATAGCCTGGCCGTCACATGCGGACACCGTGTGTCCGCCCGGCACCGCGGTGCGGGGGCCGGTCCGCGGTGACGGCCCGTGGACCGTGCGCCGGGCGGCTCCGGAAAGCCACGCACGGCCCACGCCGACCGGTGCCACCCGTACTCGATCAGGCGGTCACCCGGGGCACGTTCGCCGCCCGGTGAGGCGGTCGCGCGACCGGCCTTCGGGCGAGGCCCCGGTAGCCGCTCACAGGCCCCCGGCGAGCCGGTAGTACGCCTGGTTCCAGCGGATCTCCTTGGCGAACTGCCGTATGCGGGTGGTCTCGTCTATGAGCAGCAGCTCCGTGCGGAGCATGTCCGCGAGGTCGGCCAGTTCCTCCGTGCCCACCGCCGAGGTCAGCACGGTGTGGTGCGGGCCGCCCGCGGTCAGCCAGGCCTCGGTCGCGGTCCCGAAGTCGGGCACCGGGCGCCAGACGGCCCTCGCCACCGGGAGGCGGGGCAGCGGCTCCGGCGGCGGCACGACGTCGATCCGGTTGGCCACCAGCCGGAACCGGTCGCCGACGTCGACCAGGCCGACCACCGCGGCCGGGCCGGGCTCGGCGTCGAAGACGAGCCGGACGGGGTCCTCGCGTCCGCCGATGCCGAGGGGGTGGATCTCGCAGCTGGGCTGTCCCGCGGCGATGCTGGGGCACACCTCCAGCATGTGGGCACCGAGGATGAGCTGCTCCCCGGGGACCAGGTGGTAGGTGTAGTCCTCCATGAACGAGGTGCCCCCTGGGCGGCCAGCACCGGCCGTCTTGAGGGCCGCCAGCAGCGCGGAGGTCTTCCAGTCGCCCTCGGCACCGAACCCGTACCCGTCGGCCATCAGCCGCTGCACCGCGATGCCCGGCAGCTGCCGAAGGCGGCCCAGGTCCTCGAAGTTGGTGGTGAAGGCCCCGAAGCCGCCGTCGGTGAGGAAGTCGCGCAGGCCCAGCTCGATGCGGGCGGCGTACCGCAGGGCGTCGTGCCGCCCGCCGCCGTCGGCCAGTTCGGGGGCCATCCGGTAGCTGTCGGCGTACTCCCCGACCAGGGCGTCGACGGCCGCGTCCGCCACCGAGTCGACGGCGTCGGCCAGATCGGCGACGCCGTAGGTGTTGACCGAGACGCCGAACCTCAGCTGCGCCTCGACCTTGTCGCCCTCGGTGACGGCGACGTCGCGCATGTTGTCCCCGAACCGGGCCAGCCGCAGCCGGCGCAGCGCGTCGTACCCGAGGGCGGCGCGCATCCAGGCGTGGACGCGGGGGGCGGTCGCCGGGTCGCAGACATGGCCCGCGACGGTCTTGCGGGCCACGCCCAGCCGCGACTGCACGTACCCGAACTCCCGGTCGCCGTGGGCGGCCTGGTTCAGGTTCATGAAGTCCATGTCGATGGTGGCCCACGGCAGTTCGGCGTCGGCCTGGGTGTGCAGGTGGAGCAGCGGCTTGCGGAGCATGTCGAGGCCGGAGATCCACATCTTGGCGGGCGAGAAGGTGTGCATCCAGGCGATGAGGCCGACGCAGGCCGGGTCGGCGTTGGCTTCCATGACGAGGGAGAGGATGGCCGCGGAGTCGGTGAGCACGGGCTTCCAGACGACGCGGACGGGGGCGCCGGGTACGGCGGCGAGCCGGTCGCTGACGGACCGGGACTGCTCGGCGACCTGGCGGAGGGTGTCCTCCCCGTAGAGCCCCTGGCTGCCGGTGACGAACCAGACCTCGGGGGCGGCGGGCGGTGTCATGGTCTGATGGCTCCTCACTGCCCGGATGTGCCGGGCTGGCCGTAGACGTTGCGGTACCGGTCGTGGAGCAGGTCGACGGCTTGCGGGTCGATGGGCAGCGGCCGGCCGAGCTGATGGGAGATGTGCACGCTGCGGGCGACGTCCTCGCACATCACGGCGGCCTTCACGGCGGCGCGGGGGCTCGCGCCGATGGTGAACGGCCCGTGGTTGCGCATCAGTACGGCGGGCGAGCGGTGCCCCTTCAGGGTCTCCACGATGCCACGGCCGATCGAGTCGTCGCCGATCATCGCGAAGGGGCCCACGGGGATCTCCGCGCCGAACTCGTCGGCCATGGCCGTCAGTACGCACGGCACCGGTTCACCGCGGGCCGCCCACGCGCAGGCGTACGTGGAGTGGGTGTGGACGACACCGTTGACCTCGGGCATGTGCCGGTAGACGTAGGCGTGCGCGGCAGTGTCGGAGGACGGCTGGAGTCCTCCGCCGTCGACCGCTCGCCCGTCCAGGTCGCAGACGACCATGGACTGCGGGGTCAGCCGCTCGTACGGGACGCCGCTGGGCTTGATGACGAACAGGTCCTGTCCGGGCACCCGCCCGGACACGTTCCCGCCGGTCCACACCACGAGGTTGTAGCGGACCAGTTCCTGATGGAGCTCGCTGAGCTCCTCGCGCAGCGCGGCGACCGCCGTGGCGGCGTCCGGGGACAGGGGCTCTGCGTTCATGACCATGGCGACCTCGGCGTTCTCGGGGAAGGAGGGGCGGAGGATGCGGGTGAGCGTTCACAACCAGCTCTGTGAGCGCTCACAATTTCGGGGAAGAGGACAGGGCGGCCGAGCGCAGCGCTCGCAGCCGGTGCATCACGTCGTTGCCGCCGCGCCCGAAGTGGTCGTGCAGCGCCCGGTACTCGGCGTACAGGCGGTCGTAGGCGGCGGCCCGGGCGGGGTCCGGGGTGTAGGCGTTCTCCTGGCGGCGGCCCATCGCGGCGGAGGCGGTGCGGATGTCGGGGTGGGCGCCGGCGGCTACGGCGGCGTGGATCGCGGCGCCCAGCGCCGGTCCCTGCACCGAGGCGAGCACATGGACGGGGCGGTTGAGCACATCGCTGTAGACCTGCATGAGGAAGTGGTTCTTCAGCAGCCCGCCGGCCGCCGTGAAGTCGGTCACCGGGACGCCCGCCGCCTCGAACGCGTCGACGATGGTGCGGGTGCCGAAGGCCGTGGCCTCGATCAGGGCCCGGTAGACGTCCTCGGGCCGGGTGTCGAGGGTCAGGCCCAGGATCAGCCCGGACAGGTGGTGGTCGACCAGCACCGAGCGGTTGCCGCTGTGCCAGTCCAGCGCCAGCAGACCGTGTCCGCCCACCGGTTGGGCGGCGGCGCGTTCCGTCAGCAGCTCGTGCACGCCGATCCCCCGCCGGCGGGCCTCGACCGCGTACTCCTCCGGCACGGCGCTGCGCACGGCCCAGGCCAGGATGTCGCCGACGCCGCTCTGCCCGGCCTCGTACCCCCACAGCCCCGGCACCACCCCGTCCCGCACCACCCCGCACATGCCCGGGACCTCGGCGAGGACGTCGGAGTTGAGGATGTGACAGGTGGAGGTGCCCATGATGGCGAGCATCCGGCCCGGGTCGAGGGCCTGGGCGGCGGCGCTGGTGACGTGTGCGTCGACGTTCCCCGCGGCCACGACCGTGCCCTCGCGCAGTCCGGTGAGTGCGGCGGCCCGGGCGGTGAGCCTGCCGGCGGGAGCGCCGAGCGGGGTCAGCGGGTGTTCCAGCTTGGCGGTGAAGCCGGTGAATCCGGGGTGCAGCCCGGCCAGGAACGCCTCGTCCGGGTAGTGGCCGTCCTGGCGGACGCCCTTGTAGCCGGCGGTGCACGGGTTGCGGCTCTCGGCACCGGTGAGCTGCCACACGATCCAGTCGGCCGCCTCGATCCAGCGGTCGGCGGCGGCGTAGACGTCCGGGTCCTCGCGCAGCACTTGCAGCGCCTTGGCGTACTGCCACTCGCTGGAGATCTTGCCGCCGTAGCGGGCCAGCCACGGCTGCCCGGTCCGCTGCGCGTGCTCGACGATGAGGTCGGCCTCCGGCTGGGCGGCGTGGTGCCGCCACAGCTTGGGGTACGCGTGGGGTCGGTGCTCGTACTCCGGCAGCTCGCACAGCGGGGTGCCGTCCCAGGTGGCGGGAAGCACCGTGCAGGCGGTGAAGTCGGTGGCGACGCCCACGACCTGATCGGGCGTCACCCCGGCGTCGGCGAGCGCTCGCGGTACGGCGAGACGCAGCACGTCACGCCAGTCCTGGGGCATCTGGAGCGCCCAGTCGGGCGGCAGCGGGACCCCTCGGGGCAGCTCCCGGTCGACCACGCCATGGGCGTACTCGTGCACCGCGCTGCCCAGTTCCGCGCCGTCCTCGACGGCCACGACCAGGGCGCGCCCGGAGAGCGTGCCGAAGTCGATGCCAAGGGTGACCGCGGGCGGATCGGTGGTCAAGGTCTCCTCCAATCGTGGCCGGCGCGGCCGGGCGGCCGCGTCGGACGCCCGCTTTCCGCCCCGCGGATGCGGTGCGTCCACCGGGCGGGTCGCAGGGTGCCGAAGGGGCGTGGAGCGCCGTCAGGAGGGGGTGCTGCTGCCGCGGACGATCAGCCGCGGCTCGATCACCACGCGTTCGGCGTCGCCCTGGGTGGTGCCGGACTCCAGCCGGCTGACCAGCAGCCGGATGCTCGCCTTGCCGAGCGCGGCGAAGTCCTGCCGGACGGTGGTCAGCGGCGGGGTGAAGAACTCGGCCTCGGGGATGTCGTCGAACCCGGCGATGGCGACCTGGCCGGGGACCGACAGGCCGGCCTCGCGCAGGGCCCGCAGCACCCCCAGTGCCATCTGGTCGTTGGCGACGAAGACGGCGGTCACCTCCGGGGAGCCGCGGCCGGCCGCTCCCGCGGTCACCCGGCCGGCCAGCTCCTGCCCGGCCCGGTAGCCCGACAACGGGGTCCAGTCGCCCTGGATCGGCGGCGGTACGACGGCGCCGGCCTCCTCCAGCACCGAGCGCCAGCCCTTGGCCCGTTCCTCCGCCTCCAGCCAGCTCGGCGGGCCCGCGACGTGCCAGACCGTGCGGTGGCCGGCGGCCAGCAGATGGCTCGTGGCCATCCGCGCCCCGAGCCACTGGTCCACGGAGACCACCGGGATCGGCAGGCTGTGCCCGCCCTCCACCGTCACCACCGGGAAGGGCAGCCGCAGTTCTGCCAGCGCGGTGACCGCCTCGCGGTGCGGGACTATCACCACGATGCCCTCCACCCCCCAGTCGCTGAGGTGGTCGATCGCCTCCCTGAGGGCGGCGGCCGAGTAGCGGCGCAAGGTGACCGCCGAGACCATGTACCCCTCGTCGCGCGCGGCCTCCTCCAGACCGAACAGCGTGCTGGACGGACCGAAGAGCGTCGGATTGCAGGCCACCACGCCCAGGGTGAGCGTGCGCCGGGTGACCAGCGCCCGAGCCGAGGAGTTCCGCCGGTACCCCAGCTGCCCGATCGCCCTGAGCACGTCCGCCCGGGTCGACTCGCGCACATTGGGATGGTTGCTCAGCACCCGCGACACCGTCTGGTGCGACACACCCGCGAGTTGCGCGACGTCCGCCATGGTGGGTGCCCTGCGGGGGCCGGTGCTGCCAACGGTCTGCGACATGAGGCTCCGATCCGTGATGGGCATCATTGTTAGCGCTCACAGGTGAGGGCGTCAAGGGACGTGAAGCCGCATACGTGGGCCCCAACTCGGCTTGTTTGGCGGACAGTCGAGCGATCGGAGTGGACCGCCCGGCGGCCGGTCGCATATCACCCCCTTTGCCGGCTCTCCCGGGGCAGCCCGCCCGGCGCACGGGCGCGCCGGGCACGCGCTCGGCACGTCCGCCGACCGGTCGTCACGGCAGGTGCGTCGGGCGGTTGTCGACTCGGCGCGCTCTGCGCACCCTTGAAACCGACGCGCAGGCAGCCGCAAGGCCGAGCCGCGGGCGGCGGTGGCCCGGTGTGGCCCGCATCGGTCGGGGCCGGCCGCGAACCCGGAACCGGGACAAGGGCCGCGCCGACAAGGCGTGCGGCTCCCATGAGAACCGCGCCTACCTGCGCGGACGCGGCATCAACTGCACCATCCCGGAGAAGGCAGAGCAGGTCCGTAGCCGCATGAAGCTCGGCTCTCGCGGCGGCCGTCCGCCGAAGTTCGGCAAGGAAGGTCACGAGCGTCACACAGTGGAATGCGGCATCAACGCCTCAAGCGCCACCGCGCGGTGGCCACGAGATACGACAAGATCGCCGTCCGCTACGAGGCGACCGTTCTCACAGCAGCCCTCGACGAATGGCTCCAATCGGCAGAGGGCCTTCCAGTCGTCGCTCACCAATCCCGAGTGGCGATCAGTTCCTCTACATCCGCGTCCGTGAACCCGTATGCCGACGCGACGAACCAGAAGTCCTCAGCGATCACCTCGCGCGCGACGGTCTCGATCTCACTCCCGGCTGCTTCGAACTCCGCCTCCAGACGGTTGAATTCCTCCGTTGCGGCCTGGGCCAGCGCATACAGGTCCCCCAGATCCGACGGCTGCTCAGCCTCAATCCGCTCGCACAGCCGCAACAGGATCGCCCTGCCCCGGTCGACGACGTGATCGGGGAAGTACGAGTCCGCATACATCTGCCGCAGCAACGCGTGCCCTGCCACCTGCTGGTTTGTGATCGGCATCCTGCTTCCCCATCCCTAGGAGTACTAACGTGCCGATCATGCACGACCCCACTGACAACGACGCGGCCCGCGTACGCCTGGCCGCTCGTGACCAGCCCACCGCCGAAGGTGGTGGCGTCTGTCGCGGCTCCGGGTCAGGCAGTATCAAAAGGGGCCAGGACCAGTCGGCCGCGTGTTCCGCCCGCCGCAAGCCGATCGTGTGCTTCGGCCGCGTTTTCGAGCGGGAGTACGTCGGCAACCCGGAGCGTCAGGTCCATGGCAGCGAGTTCGGCCAAGGCGGCTCCGTCGGCGCTGATCCACTGCTGGTGAACCTGGATGCCCCGCAGCGGGAGCGGGGCCGAGCCTCCCACCACGGTCACATAGGCACCTCTCGTGCGGACGGCGGCCAGAGCGCGGATTCCGAGTCCCGCCGTGTCAAGCGCGCCGTCGACGCCGCCCGGTACCAAGCGGCGGACTTCGGCAGCGAGGTCGGACGAATCACGGCCGACGACCCACTCCGCGCCCAGACTTCGAGCACGCTCTTCGTCGGCTGTACCGGCCTGGGCGACGATGCGCAGGCCTCGTCGAGCCGCGAGTTCGACGGCGAATCCACCCACCGCCCCGCCGGCCCCCGTCACCAGCACGACGTCGCCCTCTGTGAGACCGAGCAGGTCGAGGGACTGCGCGGCCGTGAGGCCGTTCAACGGCAGCGTGGCCGCGGCAGCGGCAGAGACACCGGCCGGCGCGGGGGCGGCGGCCGTGGCGTCAAGGATCAGGTACTCGGCGTAGGCGCCCACCGATACGTCGAGCAGATCGCGCAGCCCGATCACCCGTTGTCCCAGCGCGAACTCGGTGACACCGCTTCCGAGCCGCTCGATCACGCCTGCCACGTCCCACCCCATGCCCGTGTACTCGCGGGCCGCCATCAGCCCGGCTTGGACAAGGGCTCCGGAACGAGTCGCAAGGTCCACCGGGTTGACCGTGGCAGCCTCGACGCGCACGCGCACCTGCCCCGGACCGGGATCCGGCAGTGGAACCGTCACCACTTCCAGCACCTCGGATCCGCCGTAGCCGCGGGCTACCACCGCGCGCATCTTGTCTGCGTAAGTCATGCTGCACACGATAAGGAGCGCTACTCTCCAAAGGGGAGTAGGCACTTCGAGGTGCCTACGGCACCGGAAGGAGAGCCATGCCCACCCGCACCGCTGCGCAGCGCCGGGAAGTGGCGAGCAGCGCCTACGACGCCTACCTCGCCGAATGCCCCGCCCGGCAGCTGCTGGACCGCATCGCCGACAAGTGGGTGAGCCTCGCCGTAAACGCCCTCTCCGACGGGCCGCTGAGGTACAGCGCCCTGCAACGCAGGTTGGCCAGCGTGAGCCAGAAAATGCTCACGCAGACCCTGCGCCGCCTGGAGCGGGACGGACTGGTGGCGCGGACCGTGATCCCTGCGGTCCCAGCCCGCGTCGAGTACGAACTGACCCCTCTCGGCCGCTCACTCCTGCCAGTCATGCGCTCGATCAAGGACTGGGCGGAGGAGCACATGGACGAGGTGCGCACCGCTCGTGCCGACTACGACTCCCAGAACTGACGCCGGCCAAGGCGAGCGGCAGCCGTGCGGCAGCGATCGGTTCCGGGTCTGCGAACACTTGCCACGTCAACGGCGCTTCACAACCGACGGCCGACCAGGAAATCCAGCACCGTGAGCAGATCCCCCGCGGCCCCGGCGGCCAGTGGGGCCCCCGACAGGAGGGCACGGGCGGTGGACGTGTGCGCCCGGGCCTCGGCCAGTGCCGCCGTACGGCCGCCGGCCGCCTCGATCAGTTCGGCGGCCTCCTCGGCGCGCCCCGGCGTGTCCAGCAGTTCGGGCAGGGCACGGCCCGCCGGGGTGTCCAGGGCGGCCAGCACGGGGTAGGTCTTCTTGCGCTCCCGTAGATCGCCGCCCGTGGGCTTGCCCGTGACGGCGGGGTCGCCCCAGATTCCGAGTACGTCGTCGACCAGTTGGAAGGCGACGCCGAGGTGCCGTCCGGCGCGGTCCAGTGCGCCGGTGGTGTCCTCGTCCGCGCCGCCGAGCACGGCGCCCAGGGCGGCGGCACAACCCAGCAGGGCACCGGTCTTGGCTTCCGCCATCGACCGGTACTCCTCGACGGTCACCCGGTCCGGGCCGGTGCACGGCCGGCCGGTGAAGAGCAGGTCGTCGGCCTGCCCGCGCATCAGATCGGCGAGGGCCGCCGAGAGCAGCCGTACGGCACCGGCGCCCTGCGGTACGGCGGCGAGGGTCTCCACGGCCAGCGCGAACAGGGCGTCGCCGGCCAGCACCGCCGGGCCGGTGCCGTATGCCTTCCACACGGCCGGGCGGCGGCGCCGGGTCGCGTCGCCGTCCATGATGTCGTCGTGCAGCAGCGAGAAGGTGTGGACCAGTTCGACCGCGACGGCCGCCGGAATCCCGGCTCGCTCGTCGGCACCCGCCGCTCGCGCGCCGAGCACCGCCAGCGTTTGCCGTACGCCCTTGCCGCCGGGTGCGGTGGCGGGCGCGCCGCCCACCTCGCACCAGCCGAAGGAGTACGCGGCCATCTCCCCCAGCCAGGGGTGCAGCCGACCCACCGCCCGGCGCAGCGCCGGTCGCGCCAAACCGGCGCAGTGGGCGAGGAGTTCGGGCGCGGCGGGCGGGGCCTTGAGCGCGGTCACCGTACGACCTCCGCGTCGAGCCCGAACTCTTCCTGGGCGCGGCTCACCAGCCGTTGCACGTGCTTGAGGCCACTGCCCCGCAACGAGGCCGCGAGGCTGGCCAGTTCGGCCGCCGTCTCGTCGCGGCTCCGGCCGAGCCGTGCCAGCGACTTGGCGAGGCCCAGCCGGGCGAGCGCCTCGCCCCGCGGCTCGTTCATCGCGCGGAACTCCGACAGTGCCAGTTCGTACATCCGGCGCGCCTCCTCGTAACGCTCGGCCCGGTACAGGACGTTGCCGCGCATCTTGTGGTTGTAGGCCAGCGCGCTGGACAGGTTCATCGCGCGGCAGCCGGCCTCCGCCCGCGACAGCAGTTCCAGCGCTCGTTCGGTGTCCTTGTCGCGCACCGAGAGGATGTCCGCGAGACCGCGCAGCGCCCACGCGTGCCCGCGCCGGTCCTCGGCGCGCTCGGCTATCTCCGCCGCCTCCTCGAACAGCGTGTACGCCCGGTCGAAGTCCCCGGTGTTGCGGTGCATCTGGGCGATGCCCTCCAGGGCCCACACCGTGTGCCGGGCCTCGCCGCGCCTGCGGGCCTCGGCCAGCAGTTGCTCGTGCAGCCGGCCGACCGCCTCGTAGTCGCCCTGGATGCGGCCGGTCTCCGCGAGTCCGGCCAGCGAATAGCCCCGGCAGACGACGTCCCCGGCCCGCTCGCCGAGTTCGGCCGCGAGTCCGAGGAGCCGCCAGGCC
This sequence comes from Streptomyces sp. NEAU-sy36, assembly GCF_013423905.1. NCBI lineage: Bacteria > Bacillati > Actinomycetota > Actinomycetes > Kitasatosporales > Streptomycetaceae > Streptomyces > Streptomyces sp. NEAU-sy36. The sequence continues at coordinate 3,668,708 of NZ_CP058977.1, read as the reverse complement.
AGCGGGAACGCGCCGCGCTGCCGGGCGAGGGTGCCGCCGCTCCACAGCGCCCAGGCCATCGCCGCGCCGTCGCCGGCCTCCCGAGCGGTGCGGTAGCTCGCCTTCCAGGCCCGGTCGGCCTCCTCCACGTTTCCGAGCCGCCGGTACGCCTCGGCGACGGCGAGCCCGCAGCGGGCGGCCTCGGCCGGCTGCCCCGACCGTTCGGCCTCGCGCAGCTTCTCGATGCCTTCCGCCAGCACGTCCGTCAGCGAGGAGTTCACGGAGAGGGTGGTCAGGGCGCCCTGGTACTCGGGAGCGAAAGCCTTGCCGTACATGCATGCCTTTCTATAAACGCCATGTATACACGTCGTGTATAGCGCGCCGTAAAGGTGCCCCGGCCGAGAGGACCGGGGCGTGTCGGTCTGTTGTCGATCAAGACGCGGGTTCGGCGACGGGGGTTGCCCGAGCGATGTGGATCATGATGTGAAGGTTTCGTGGCGCCGGCCCGTCGCCGCTTTGCGGGACCACGGTGTCGCCGCCGCTCGCGGGCGTCGACGGCGCGACCGAACCCCGGCGGTAAGCCGCTTTACCGTTGGCCCATCGCGGTGACAAGGGTGGAGGAGACGTGGGCCAGGGCGGGATCCGCGGCGATGAAGAACGTTTCCACTCCGGCCAGTTCGCGGTTCATCCGGGCCATCGGCATCTCGTAGTCCAGGTCGGCGGCGCCCCGGACTCCGCGGATGACGACGTCGATGCCGGCTCGGCGGCAGTAGTCGATCAGCAGGCCGCCGGTGTGGGAGTCGACCGTGACGTTGCTCAAGTCCCGCGCTGCCGCGCGGAGTCGGTCCAGGCGTTCCGTGACCGGGTGGCGGCCGGTCTTGTTCGGGTTGGACATCACGCACACGACGACCTCGTCGAACAGGAGGGCCGCGCGCCGGAGTATGTCCTCGTGCCCCTGGGTGACCGGGTCGAAGGATCCTGGGAAGAGGGCTCGCATGATCGGAGACAGTAACAAGCGGCCGCCCCGGCATGAAGCGCGAGGGCGGCCAAACCGCCGAGACCGGACGGCAGTTGCCCCCGGCAAGGTGGGCGCCGTCGGCGCCCGGAGCCACGATGACGCTCCCGCCGAACACACACCGCTCCGGATACGGTACCGCGCCCCTCACGCGGATCGAGGGGCCCGGCCCGTACGCAGGTGGTCCAGGGCCACCCGGGCCGCTGTGCCGAGGACGTCTTCGCGGGTGGGTTCCCCGGGCGTCAGCGACCGGGTGAGGACGGCGATCGCGTACCGCCGCCCGTCGGGAAAGGCGACCACGCCGACGTCGTTGCTGGCCCCACCCGGTACGGTCCCCGACTTGGACGCGACCAGCACTTCCGGCCCGAAACCGGCGGCGATCTTCCGGGTGAGCCGCTGCTGCCCCATCGTCCGGCGGAGTTGGGCGCACGCCTCGGCGGGTCCGGCCTCGTCCCGCCAGACGGCGCGGAGCAGGGCGGCCAGGTCGTCGGCGGTCGCACTGCTGATCCGTCCCGGCCGCATCCCCGGCGACGCGAGCACCCGCCGCCATATCGCCTCGCCCTCCTCGGGTGTCGCGGCGTCCCGGATCATGCCGGTCATCGCGCCCCAGTCGGCGAACCCGGCGTCGCGGGCTGCGGTGTCGAACTCGTGCTGGATGGTGCCCGGCAGATGGAAGCCGGTGAGGCCGAGCCGGGTGAGGCGCGCCCTGATCCGTTCGATGCCGACCCGGCGGATCAGCACGTCGGCCGCGGTGTTGTCACTGATGGTCAGCATCAGCCGGGCCACGTCCCGCAGGGAGATCTCCACCGGGTCCTCGGTGATGCAGAGCCCCTGGCCGCCCAGCGTCGCCTCGGCCGGCGAGACCACCACTCGTTCGGCGGGGTCCAGTTCCCCCTCCGCCGCCTGGCAGAAGAACTCCAGGCCGACGGCGACTTTGAACGTGGAGGCCGCCACCGCGGGCTCTCCCCCGGCCACCGACAGCCGCCCCGGACCGTCGACCTCCAGCGCGCACAGGCTTCCCCGGCAGCCGCCGGCCGCGAACACCTCGTCGATCGTCTCTTCGATCATCCGCCCACAGTGGTATCCGGCGACCGCACCGGGCAGAGGTGTTCACCGTGAGCGTGTCCGCTGTCGGCGTGACGGGCCGTCGGACGGAGGACCTGCGCGGCCGGGATGGCCGACGACGAGCGCGTGCGCCCCGGAGGCCGCCGCAACGCGGCCGGGCCCTCCGGGCCGGGCGCCGTTCCCGCTGAGCGGGCCGGCATCCGTGGTGGCGCTACCCGGCCGACGCGCCTTTGAGGAAGAGCCTGATCGCGTCGTCGACGAGCGCCTCGCCCTGGGGCGTCGTGATGCGCCGTGACGTGACGAGCGCCGCGATGCCCTGAACGGTCGCGGACAGCAGCAGGGTCAGCCGGCCGACGTCGTCCGCGTCGTACGCGCCCGCTTCCACACCCGCGTTCATGATGTCGGTCATGGTGCCGAACAGGCGCTCCGCCGCACCGCGGACGGCCTCCGAGGGCTCGCCGACCTTCGTCGCGAACATGAGGTCGAGCAGTGCCGGGTCCCGCTCGGCGAACGCCAGATACTCGGAGGCCGCCGCGTGAAGGGCCCGTGCATGGTCTTCGGGCTCACGCGAAGCGGCCTCGCGGATCCGGTCCGCGAGTCGGATGAAGCCTCGTTCGGCCAATGCGTCGAGGAGGGCGCCCCGATCGATGAAGTGACTCCGGGGGGCTCCATGGCTGACGCCCGCCTCGCGTGCCAGCTCGCGGAGCGACAGCGCATCGATCCCACGCTCCCGAAGCACCACTTCCGCCTGTTCGAGCAGCACGGTGCGGAGGTTGCCGTGATGGAAGGGCCGATGAGACATGCCGTCATCCTATCCGGAAATAGGCATTGACTACTTTCTAGACACTGCCTACTCTCGTGCCGCGCAGGAGGGGGCGCGTGGCTGAGGCCCCGACCCGGCGATCGGACAAGGGAGAGGGGCCCGGAGATGACCCGTCAGAACACCGCGCTGTGGTTGCCGAAGCGAGGCGCGCGCTTCGAGGTGGGGCCCGCCCCCTACACGCCCCCGGCGACGAACGAGGTCGTCGTCCGTGTGCGGGCGGTCGCAGTGAATCCCGTCGACGGCATACCGGGCTTCCTGTACCGGTTCGCCCTGCCCTGGCTGACCTTCCCGGCCGTCGTGGGCTCGGACGTCGCGGGCGAGGTCGTCGAGACCGGTCCGGGCGTGACGGGGCTGCGGCCGGGCGACCGCGTCCTCGGGCACGCGTTCGGCGTCGAGAAGTCGCAGAACCGCGCGGCCGAGGGCGCCTTCCAGCACTACGTCGTACTCATGCGGCACATGGTCTGCCCCATCCCCGACTCCCTGTCCTTCGCTCAGGCGGCCGTCGTCCCGCTGGCCGTCTCGACCGCCGCGACCGGCCTGTTCCAGCACGACCACCTCGGGCTGGCGCTGCCCTGTGCCGCCCCCGCCGAGCGGGCGGAGACGGTGCTCGTCTGGGGCGGCTCGACGAGTGTCGGAAGCAACGCGATCCAGCTCGCCCGCAACGCGGGTTACCAGGTCGTGGCCACCGCGTCACCGCACAACTTCGACTACCTCCGGTCGCTGGGAGCGGCCGAGGCCGTCGACCGCGGCAGCCTCACCGCCGTCGAGGAGATCGTGGAACGCATCGGCGACAGGCCGCTCGCGGGCACACTCGCCATCGGGTCCAAGTCGCTCGCCAAGACGATCGCGATCGCGGCCCGCACGGCGGGCGGCAGACGGATCGCCTCGGCGCAGCCCGCGCTGTTCACCCACGTCGCCGGGCGACGGGCGCCGCGCCAGGGCGTGCGGGTGAGCAGCATCTGGGGCGGCACCCTGAAGGACAACGAGGTCGGACCGGCGATCTACGGCGACTTCCTCCCGGCCGCCCTCGCCACCGGCACCTACCGGGCCGCGCCGGACGCCACCGTCGTCGGCCACGGGCTCGCGCACATCCCCGACGCGCTGCGCCGGCTGCGTGCCGGCGTCTCGGCGCAGAAACTCGTCGTCACCCTCTGATGCGAGCCGCGCCCGGCGCGGCGGAGCCGGCCGCGGGACCCGCGGGATCGCCGACCGACCGCCGACGGCTCGCCGGCAAAACGGTGGGCGGCTCGACGGCCTCCCCGCCGCCGGCAGCCGTGCCGTCGCGGTGCCTCCGTCTGGCCCGGCGCCCGGCAACCGGCTGCCTCCGGCCGGCGAAGCAGCGAACTCCAGGCCTGCGAGCGGTCGGTCACCCCGCCTCCCAGTGCCACCTACACAGGACGCTCCAGCATGCCTGGGACGCTACCGCCCCCGCGAAAGGGCCGGCAGGCGGGAGTGGCCCGGTCGCGGTCGGCGAGGCGGCCCGGCCCGGCTCGCCGGAAGCCCCGGGCCGGCCGTCCAGCACCCGAGGGCTGGCAGCGGTCCCGTCCGATGGGCTACGTTGTGCGACCATGACGACCGGGACGGCATCGCGCCACACACGGATCGGTGACCCGGTGCTCTCCTGAGCGCCGTACGGGCCGTCGTCGGCCCTCTCCTGGACCGAGCATCTCGCGCCGCCGCGCGGGCTCCGCCTCCGTCGTGTTGATCACAAGCTCGGCACATCAACCACGACAGGAGAATTCATGCCCGGCAAGACCTTGCAGATACCCACCGCGGACGGCCAGGCCGACGCGTTCGTCGCCTTCCCCGACGGCGGCGGGCGGCACCCGGGGGTGCTGATGTACGCCGACGGCTTCGGCATCCGGCCCGTGCTTCGGGAGATGGCCCGCGAACTGGCCGGACAGGGCTACTACGTGGTCGTCCCCAACCTCTTCTACCGGCACGGTCCGGCCCCGCTGACCGAGCTCCCCGAGTACATCGGCGAAGAAGCCCGACCCTCGCTCATCGCGCAGGTGATGCCCATGATCCAGGCGCACACCACGGAACGCGTACTGAGCGACGCCGACGCCTATCTCACGTTCCTCTCCGCTCAGCCCGAGGTCGGCGCCGGACCGGTCGCGGTGACCGGCTACTGCATCGGAGGCCTCCTGGCGACGCGCACCGCCGCGGCCCACCCCGGCCGGGTGGCGGCCCTCGCCGCGTTCCACGCCCCGGTGGGGGCCGCCGGACCGGACAGCCTCGCCAAGCTCACCGCCGAGGTCCACTTCGGCCACGCCGAAGGCGACGTGACGCCCGAATCCCTCGGCGAGCTCAACGAGTCCCTGGAGGCGGCGGGTGTCGGCTACACCTCCGAGATCTATCCGGGCACCGTCCACGGCTTCACCATGGCCGACACCGACGCGTTCGACCCGATCGCACTGCGGCTGCACTGGGACCGTCTGCTACCCCTTCTCGCCCGAACCCTGCCGCAGAGCTGAGGCGTCGGCCCGGACGGCCCGCCACCGGGGCGCGAGCGCACCTTGGGCGGCGCGCGAGGCATCGCCATACGACTTGTAGGAACGGTCTGGTTCCCGTACCGATGACGACGGCACATCGTTTCGGTTCGACCTGTGGCGCCCCGGCGTTCTGCCAGGCTTCGCGCGCACTGAGGACGGCGATCTGCTCGCCGCGGTCCAGCTTCCTGGCCTCGGCCCTCGGCAGCAGCGAGGCGGAGTCCACCGCGAGGCCAACCGCGACGTGCACGGGCAACGCGCGGAGTTCGCCCGGGCCCGCGGAGCACGCGCGTACGGCACGCTGGCCGGCGGTGCCGTGACGTCGAGCGCGAACCACATCACGGCCTCCGACGCGGAAGGCCCAGGCTTTCGCCATCGGACTGGCCCTGCGCGACGCCGACTTGCCCCCGGCGGACATCGGGGTCGTGCACGCCCACGCCACCTCGACGGAGTCCGGTGACCTGGCGGAGGCCGAGGCGATCGGTCGGGTGGTCGGCGGCCACGCCGCTGTGGCGGCGACGAAGTCGATGACCGGGCACATGATGGGCGCGTCCGGAACAGTCGGCGCCATGGCCGCCGTGCTCGCCCTCAAGCACGGCGGCCATGGCGCCGGCCACCCGCAACCTCGACGAACTCGACCCTCGTGTGGAACTGGACGTGGTGCGCGGCGAGCCGCGCACCGGTCGGTGGTCCGCGGCGCTGGCCAACTCGTTCGGGTTCGGCGGACACGACGGGGCGTCGACCACCACCTGGTCCCTGGGGCATGTTCTGTCCCGGGTGGTCACCGACGACAGAATGCGCTCGGACCGCTAGAAGAAGCCGGCCGAGGTGTTCTGCGTGCGGTTTTCGAGGATGGCGCGCAGCCATGGGCTGCGCGCGGCCGGCAGTCGGGCCAAGGTGCGCTGGAAGGTTCCCCAGTCGGCCCGGAACAGATGGTTGGGGAGCAGCGGGGGCGGGTCGTCGCGGAGCACGTCCCGGGGCAGGCGGCCTGACGCGGGAACCGGCAAGTCCGGCTGCGGAGAGGCCAGCCACAGCCACACTCCCAGCGGCAGGGGCACCAGGTATGCGGACGTAGTCGGGGTCTCGGGGGTCCAGATCCGTCCTGTCTGGGGATGGACCGGTACGAGCAGGATGTCGGCGCCCGCGTCCGAGGAGGGCTGTCCGGGCCCGGCCAGGACGGCACGCCGCTTCGGGGTGCCTGTGGGCAACAGGGCGTCGAGCGCGCGTCGGAACACGTCCGTGGCCAGGCCACCCGGGACCGCCACCGGCTGCCCTTGGGAAGCGACCAGCAGGTGGGCGAGCGCATGCCCGGCTGCCGCCTCCCACCGCGGGCTCCACGACCAGTAGTGGTTCGACCCCAGCCGTCCTCCCCATGTGGCAATGGGCTCGAACGGCGACGTCTTCTCCCCCGTTGCCGCCAATTGCGCCCAGGAGAGGAGCGGTGCAGGGGGGATACCGTCGACGGGGACACGGTGCACGGCGTCCGCGCCGAGCCACACCGCCTGCCAGAGCGAGCAGTCGTCGACCCTGGTCGCCACCGGCAGGTCGCACGTCCCGCAGGCCATGTTGGGCCCGTCGGCCCCGTCGAGGCCGCAGCAGGCACCGCCGCGCTTCTCGGGTATCAGCCGGGTTCCACGGATGTCACCGGGCGCGATGACGCTCGTCCCGGACGTGCTCTCGGACACGGCGCGGACGGGGGCGTGTCCGCGGCGTGCCTCCGCCTCGCCCGGACCGACCTCGCCCCACATCCACCGAGGCTCCCCCCACGGGTCCGGATCCACGGCGAACGTCCCGGACTCCATGAGCACCGGAAGCTGGGCCCCGTTCCCGTACTTCTGACGGGCGTGCACGGGCAACGAGACTTGGGACAGCGGGATGGTCAACTCGGCACCACAGCCCGCACACGTGAAAACGAACAAATGACCTCCACTGGGAAACAGAGGCATCGTCGCAGGTCACCGGCGGCCGGCCAACCCTCTGGTTCACGGCCGTCGACGGCGCCCTTACAAGGAGGACTGCGTCAGCGCGTCGGTCCACACCGCCTGCCCACCGCCCAGCGGCCGTGTCATCATCGCGGCGGAGCCGGGGCACGGCTCAGCGATTCCCGGGAGGCCGCACCCAAGGCGCGAGGCGTTCGCCGGTGGCCGGCTCTCGCCAGTAACGGAAGACAGTGCCTTCGACGATGTCGAGTTCTCCGGCGGCAATCAGGCAGGAAGCCGGCTCCGGGCCGCCCGCGTCCGCCTCGAAGGCAACGACGACGGACGGCGTCTCTCCGACCTGGTCGGCGACCAGTCGCACCTCCTGCCGCGTCGGCGCGCGGAAGACCGGATCGTGGAAGCTTGACGGGCACCTCACCAGGACCGGGTCGGCAAAGACCAACTCCAGGTGATGGGCGTACGCAAGGTCGTGCCCGGAGCCCAGCCGCAGCCGGCCCGCGTTCCACTCCACCACGTCCCAGTCCCACCAGGACCCCTCAGGGAGCTGGAGCGCCATGTGGTCTCCGCTCATGGCCGGCTTGCGGCGTGGGTGGCGGAGAGGAGCTGGGGTACGAGGTCCGGCGCTCCCAGGAAGACCTGGACCGGCACAACGCGCCGCCCCCGCTGCGAGCTTCCTGGAAAACGTGCCCGGGACGGATACCGCACACCATGCCCTTTCCTACAGGTCGAACTCGACGTGCTCGACATCCGTGAAGCGGACCTCTTCCAGGCTGCCGGCGCGGCGGCCGCCGTCCTGGAAGTAGACCTCCTTGAGCCCTTCGGCGGCGATCTGCTGGAGTTGCTGGTCGCCGGCGCCGGACTGCTGGGCGTCGAAGAGGCGGGCGGCGTACTGCGGCGGGAGGGCGACGGTCAGGTGCCGGATGCGGGCGTCGTCGGTGGATCCGACGGACGCGGTGTAGCCGATCCGGGCACGGGTGTCGATGACGATGCCGCCGGTCGTCGCCGCCGTCCGCCGTGCCCTCGCGCGGATCTGGGGCTGCCAACGCTTCTTCACCTCGCGTTCCAGGCGCGCGGCGAGGTCCGGGCGGGGCTTCTTGATCTGGTCCTTGACGTACCGTTCGACGGTGCGCTGGGAGACGCGCAGCAGCTGGGCGACCTGCTTGGTGCCCTTGAGCTGCCTGACCAGGTAGCGCATCTGTGCGGGTGCGCTCTTGGGGGCGGGCCGGGTGAACGCCTTCTGCACGGCCGCTTCCAGGCCGTCGCCGAACAGGGTCATCGTCGTCTCCCCCTACTCTCCGCTGTCGGCGTCGGTGACCGTGCCGTCCTTGATGTAGCGGGCGAGGTTGAGCTCCGGGGCGTCGAACCGCTCGCGGACCTCCTCGCCCCACAGGACGGACTGGGTGCCCTCGTGTTTGACCAGGCCCGGGTTGATGCCGAGCTTGAAGCCGCCGGGCAGCGGCTTGCCCTCCCGGTAGGGCAGGAAGTCCAGCGGGCTCGGCCCGTTCGAGGCGTAGACCACGCAGTCGGAGAGGATCGCGACGGGGTACTGCCCGGTGTACGCCGCGTGTTTGACGATTTTGCGGTGCAGGTTGATGCGGGTGCGGGAGATGACGGCCGCGCGGATGTCCGGCCGCCAGGTGGGCCGGGACAGGGCGCGCCACGGCTCGCCGGGCCGCCAGCCCTCACCGCGCGGGCGCTCGCGCAGCTTGCCCAGGCCGCCCTTGACCGTGGCCTTGATCGCCGAGACGACGATCGCCAGTTCCGGGTCGCGGTCCCGGTAGCCGTCCATCGCCGTCAGGAAGTCTTCGGGCGTCATGTCCGCGTGCACGCCGAGGTCGGCCATCGTGGCGAGATAGGCGTCGCGCAGCCGCTGGTACCAGCCGTCCAGGTAGCGCCCGTTCTCCGGGCGGACGTACGCCTCGATCGGCCGGACCTCGTAGCCGAGTTCCACCGCGTAGGCGACGGTGGGCGTCGCGTACCACGCAGGGCCCTGCGGGCGGTCGCCCTTCGGGGTGAAGGGGCTGGGCAGCAGGTCGGCGTCCAGGTCGGCCCAGGTGTCCTTGCCCGTCCTCACCCGGGACAGGTCCACGTGGGAGAGGTCGACGAGCCAGGAGCCGGGCAGCTTCGGGTCGAACACCGGCTTCCTGACATGGTGGGGGGCGCCGAGGCCGACGATCAGGCCGTTGCCGCCCGCGGCGAAGGCCATGTTCACGTCGATGCCGACCAGGTGCCGCAGGGTGCATTCCGCGTCCGTCATCGGGCGTGCCCAGTCGTACGCCTCCTCGAACAGTTTCTCCTGCGGGCCGCGGACGTGGAAGCGCGGCAGGTCCTTGAGGAGCGGGTGGCCGTCGGGGGCCTCGCACGGCGCGCAGTCCACCGGGTCCTTGCCCAGCGAGCCGGGGTTGTGCTCGGCGTGCCGCCTGCCGTCGGCGTCGGGCTCGGAGGCGCGGGTCGGCGGGTGCAGCGCGGTCATGAGTTCCAGGCCGGTGACGGCGGTGGAGCCGCGCGGGGTCATGACGCGGGACGCGTACACCCCCAGGACACGGGCGAGTTCGGCCGGCGGGAGCTGCGCGACGTCGCCCCAGTGGCGAGGGTCGAGCGCGTGCCAGGACGGGATGCACAGCTGGACGCAGGCCCGTTCGGAGCCCTTGGCGGGGCGGTAGATCCGGGCCCACGGGCCGAAACCGCGCTTGGTCAGCTTCCACTCCGCGCGGGCCAGCTGCTTGACGACCTTGTGACCCTCCGGCAGGCGCCCGGCCCGCCGCTCCGCGTCCGTGAGGGCGGCGGGCAGGCCGTAGCGTTCCAGCGCGGCCTCGGTGAGGACAAGCAGCGGGTCGGCGTCCTTGCCCGGTCCGGACAGTTTCGGCTGCCCGAGCCTGGCCTCGCGCAGCGTCCACTCCACCAGGGCCGGGATGCTCTTGGCGGGCACGTCCAGGACCAGGCCGCCCGTGCAGTAGGCGAGGACCTGGCCGTCCGCGTCGACGTCGACGACCGCGAGTGGGCCGTTCTCGAACCGGGAGCCGGCGGCACTCGCCGGGGTGTCGGCCGGGGTCGCCTTTCGTACGTCTGGACGACGCGGGGTGGACGGCGGCGACGGCCTGGCGGTGCGCGTCGGGCGCGGCTCGGCGTGTCCGACGACGGCGGGGTCGGTCTGAGGGGTCTCGGCTACCGGCCCGGCGGGAGTGTCCGAGGCCGGGGCGGTGGTCGGAGCCGTGGCCGGGGCCTGCTGAGAGGGGGTGGACCGGCCGGTCTGCGCGGCGGGTGCCGGTTCCGGGGGCGCGGCGGGGGCGGGGTAGAGCTCCGCGAGCTTGTTCAGCAGCCGCGCGTACGCCTCCCGTTCCGGCCCGCGCGGCTCGGTCGTCTTCTTGACCGACTCCCAGCCCGACACCGTGGCCCGGCGCACCTTCAGCGCGGCGGCGACTTCGTCCAGCGTCAGGCCGTGCGCGATACGCAACCGCTTGCGCTCCTCCGCCGGCGGCAGTGGGGACCGGGACGCGACCAGCGCGTCGACCGCGTCGAACAACTCGGACATGGAATACCTCCCGTCGGCATCCTATGCCGACGGGAGCACGAAGCACGCACATTCACCGTACGAATCGCGTACGAAGGGCGTTCGCGTGCGGATGGCGGGGCCCCGTGCGGGGACTGCCGCGGCCAGACGGGCCGGAGCCCCGCACCGGCGACCGGCGGCGACCGGGCTCCGGGCGACCGGCGGCGACCGGCGTCAGGCGTCCGCGATCCAGCTGCCGTGGAAGCCCAGCGGTACCCGGCCGGGCAGGTGGATCCGGGCCAGCGGGTGGCCGGTGAAGTCCTGGGCCGAGAGGATCACCAGGTCGGTGGCACCGCGGTCGGGGTCGTTCACGTACGACAGCACGTAGCCGTCGTCCTCGTCCCGCGCACCGCGACGCGGCACGAACACCGGCTCGCCGACCGCCGCGCCCCGGGGGAAGCGGTGGAGATGCCCGTTGCCGCGCAGCATGTCGTGCTTCACCAGGTAGTCGGCGAACTTCTCGTCCGGCGGCACCCCGTCGACCATCTCGTACGCGCGCCACATCTCGGCCGCGCTCGCGGTGTAGGCGTACCGGTGCCGGCGGGAGACCAGGGCTTCGCCGATGCGGGGGAACTCCTGCGGGCGGTCGTCCAGCCTGCTGCCGCGGAGCCGGCCCGCGCGCACGTCGATCGTCCAGCGGTCGAGCGTCGGCGAGCCGGTCGCGGTGGGACCGTCCTTGCCGCGGCCGGCGGGGTGGAACGGTGCGGGGAACCCTGTGTACTCCACCACGACGGTGTCGCCCTCGTCGTAGGCGTTGAGGGTGTGCGAGTAGAACACCGGGTCGATCTCGAACCAGCGCGTGGTGCCGCCGGTACGCGGCAACAGCCCGACGCGCATGGGGTGCCGGTCGTTCCACACGTACGGCACGAGCGCGCCCGCCTCCGCGGCGGCGCCGTCGAAGGTGATCGGCACGTCCACGATCACCACGTACTTCTCGGTGAGCGCGAAGTCGTGCATCATCGGCGCGTCCGCGACGGCTATCCATGTGGTGCGCACCGCCCGGCCGGTCCGGTCGATCATGATGTGCCTGACATGGTCCCAGGTGGGATAGTACGCGATCGCGTGCAGTTCGTCGGCCACCGCGTCGTACTTGGTGTGCGCGGTGAACGCCCCCGTGAGCGTGGAGTGGAAGTCGTACGGGCGCACGGTGTCGAGGTCGCCGTCCAGTTCGTAGGGCAGCGGCCCGCTCTCCTGAAGGGCCAGGATGCGGCCCTTGTACGGGATCACGTGCGTGTTGCACGCGAAGTCGTCGGGGGGTGCCTGGCCGGGGTAGGTCTCCCCCAGTTTCGCCGTCACCTGTGAGGACCGCACCCAGCGGTTGCGGTACCACTCCGCGCGCCCGCCGCGGAGCCGGACCCCGTGCACCATGCCGTCGCCGAGCATCCAGTGGTGAGCGCGGACGTCCTCAAGGTGCAGCGGGTTCGGGCCGTTGCGCAGGTAGCGGCCGTCCAGATCGTGCGGGACGCGGCCGGTCACCTCCAGGTCGAAGGCGGTCAACTCCTCGGTGACCGGCGCGAAGGCACCTTCCAGGAACGGTGTCGCCCCGGTCATGCCGCTCGCCCCGGCCGTGGGACCCGCCTGTGCCGCGGTCGTGAGGAAGCCGGGTCCGAGACCGGTGCCGACCACGCTGCCCGCTGCCGCGACCGCGGCGCCCTTGAGGAGTCTCCGCCGTGTGTGACTGGCCATCACGTTTCCCCGTTCCCGTGTCGCTGCCGGCGCTGTCGGCCGGGCTTCGGTGACGGGAGCAACCCTCCTCCCCGGCGGCCGGTGAAGCAGTCGGCCCAGGCCCCGGATCGGGGGTGCTGCTGACACCACCGTCCCCGGCGGCCTGGCTCCACTGGAGGACGGGCGGGCCGGTGTGGCGCCGCTCAGTCCCGTCCCGGTCGGGAAGGGGCGCCGTACCCGGAGTCGCACAACTCGGCGACGAGGCCGCGTGCGTACTCCTCGTTCGTTTCCGGGATCGAGAACACCACCCGGAAGTAGAGGGGCGCGACCACGTGATCCAGCACCCGCTCCAGCGGGGGTGCGCTCTCGCCCCGCCGCTCCGCGGCCTCCAGAGCGGCGTGGAACCGGGTGCTGACCCGCTCCAGGCACTCGCGCAACCCCGCTCGCCGCTCGTCCACGTCCGGGGCCACTTCGGCCCGGAAGAAGGCGACCCCGCCCGGCTGGGACAGGTCGGTGAGCGTCCACACAGCGGCCCGTTCCAGGTCCTTGCGCAGATCTCCGAGCAGTTCCGGCGCCCCCTCGTCCTGGCGCTGGGCGGCCACGTCCGCCAGAAGGGCGGAGATCGTCCCCCAACGGCGGTAGAGCGAACTGGGGTTCACGCCCGCTCGGCGTGCCACCACGGGGATGGTGACCTTCTCGGCACCGACTTCCTGGACCAGGTCCACGGTCGCCCGGTGCACGGCGGCGCGCACGCGGGCGCTGCGGCCGCCGGGACGGCTGTCTTTGCTTTTGGCGGGCATGCCCCCACCTTAAAGCATTGAGTTGCGCTTTAGCGAACGGGATGCCTAAGGTTTTTAAAGCGGAGATCGCCGCTTTAAGCATCGTCCCAAGGGAGATCCGATGGCCCAGTACGAGGTCCAGCACCAGCTCGGCAAGAAGTTCCACGCCTGTCTCACCGCGGGTGACTGGGAGGGCATCCGCAGCCTGCTCACCGACGACGCCACCTGGACGCTTCCCGGTGACAACACCATCTCCGGTACGGTCGTGGGCGCGGAGGCCGTCGTGGAGCGGGCGAAGAAGATCGCCTCCTACGGTCTCGACTTCGAGCTGCTGCACATCCTGGTGAGCCGCGAGAACATGGCCCTATCCCTGCACAACACCGCCCGCCGGGGCGACGTCCGGCTGGACGAGTACCTCTCCACCATCTGCCGCCTCCGCGACGGCAAGATCGCCAACATCGAGACCTACCTGTCCGATGTCCCCGGCATGAACGCGTTCTTCGTCTGAGCCGCGCCGCTCACCGTTCGCCGGTGGGCCCGGCCAGGCCGGCGGCTCCGCGTCGGCCTGGCCGGGCGCTGTCGCGAAGCCGCCTCGGGAGCGGTGGCTTCCCTTCCCGGGCCGCCACCCGGGCTTCCGCGCAGTTCATCGCGGCGCATACCGGGCCCGGCACCGCCCGACTCGCTCCCGGGCCGCCCTCGTCTCCGCCGCCGGATCGGCACTTGCGTCAACCCGCCGTGTCTGGCACGGGGTTCGGGGGGCATCCGGACAGCAGGAAGGAGGCTGCCGGATGACGACTCCCGCCACACGCCCGCACAGGCGCATGCCCGGCTGGGCGAAGGTGGTGACCACCTTCGTGCTGGTGCTCGCGCTGCTGTTCGCCGGTATCAAGCTGGCGGTGCTTCCGGGCGTCAAGGATCTGTTCGGCACGCAGACGCACGACCGCTCGGGCCCCGCGCTCCTCAAGTCCGTGAGGGACATGAGCCGTTACGACGCGGCCTCGGGCGACTTCCAGGTCGTCGTCGACCTGGAGAAGGACGCGAAGTACCTGCCGGACGCCGTTCGCGGCACCCGCACCCTGTATGTCGGCGCGGGCACCGTGGACGCCTATGTGGACCTCGGCGAGGTCGGCGACAAGGACGTGACGGTGAACGAGGACCGTACGTCGGCCACGCTGCGGCTCCCGCACGCGCGGCTGGGTGCACCGGCCCTGGACGCCGACCACTCCTACGCCGTCTCCAAGCAGCGCGGACTGCTCGACCGCCTGGGCGACCTGTTCTCGGACAACCCCAACAGCGAGCACGCCGTGCAGAAGCTCGCCGTGTCCCACATCGGCGAGGCGGCCAGGAACAGCGGACTGACCGCACGGGCCGAGACCAACACCACGGCGATGCTGGAGGGTCTGCTGCACTCGCTCGGCTTCAAGGAAGTGCACGTCTCCTACGGGTCGTGATCCGTGCGCGCTCCCGGCGTCCCGCCGGCCTCGCGGTTGACCGTTCCACCACACAGGGTCGTCGACGACTGGAGGACCGAATGGCCCGCACCGCTCCGTACTCACGCGCAGCCGCTCCCGGTCGCGCGCCCCGGTCGAGTCGCCTCGCCTGGTTCGGCCGCCGGGGCCGGGCAGAGGCGCGGGCACGGGAGGGCAGCGAGAAGGACCCCACGGCGAAGGCGGGGAGCGGCAGTCGTCCGGCGAAGGCGCGGGCGCGCTGGAGCGGCGGCCCCTTCCGGAGCGCGAGGGCGGGGGCGGCGGGCGACGCCCGTGGGGCCACCGCGGTGAAGCGTGCCGCCGGGAAGACGACGCCGGCTCCCCCGCGCCGTCGGCACGTGCTCCCGCTGCCCGTCCGCATGCTGGCGATGCTGGGCGCCTTCGTCTTCATGGTGGCCTTCGCCGTCGTACTGGCCAAGATCACTCTGGCGCCGTCCCCGGCGTCCGTATCCCTGACGCACAGCAACCTGCATCCCGGCCGCTCCATCAGGGCCTATCTGGACCAGCCCGAACTGCGCGACGCCGCCAAGCAGATCGGCGGCAACATCCTGCTGGGCGTGCCGTTCGGGGTCCTGGTGCCGGTGCTCGCGCCGGGGGCCCGGGGGGTCTTGCGGGTTTTGCTGCTGACCGCGACCGTGATGCTGCTGGTGGAGATGGCGCAGGGCGCGCTGGTCACCGGGCGGGCCTTCGACGTGGACGACGTCATCCTCAACACGACCGGCGCGCTGGTCGGTTACCTGCTGGTGGGCCGCAGGCTGGGGCGGGTGCACGATCGCCGCGGGAGCGACTGACGCGGACGCCGGGGCCGGTGTCCCGTGCGCGGTGCCGCCGCCGGACGCCGTGCCGGCGGGCCGGTGGCGACGTGCACAAGCGGAAGGTCTCGTCCGAGTAGTGCGGATGATCTCCCACTGAGTAGTGTGCGGCGTCGGATCGTCCACGGCGCCGACAGGGCGATGTACGCACCGCCGACACGGGCCGGAAAGTGAGCAGACAGATGCAACCGACGTTCGTACTGGTCCACGGAGCCTTCGCCAACTCCTTCTCCTTCGCGCCGCTCCAAGCCGAACTCGGCCTCCTCGGGCACCGCTCGGTCGCCGTCGACCTGCCGGGGCACGGGTTCGCGGCGACGTACCCGCGCTCCTACCAGGCACCGCAGGACCTCGCAGCCCTCGCCACCGCGCCCGGGGCCATCAAGGGCGTGACGCTCGCTGACAACGCCACGCACCTCATCGGAATACTGGAGCGGGCCAAGCGGAACGGGCCCGTCATCCTCGTCTCCCACAGCCGAGGGGGCCTGACGGCCACCGTCGCGGCCAATCGGAGGCCCGACCTGATCGACCGCATCGTCTACGTCTCCGCCTGGTGTCCCGTCGACCTCGACGTCAGCGCCTACTACGCCGAGCCCGAGATGGCCGCGGTCGACGCCACGGGGCCAGCCTCGGCGATGGTCGGCAATCCCGTCGAACTCGGGCTGCTGCGCTGCAACTTCCGCACCGCCGACCCCGGCGTCCTCGCGGCCTTCAAGGCGGCGTTCCTCGCCGACGGAACGGACGACGAGTTCATGGTCTTCCTCAACACCTTCCAGCCCGACGAGAACCTCGACGCCGGCACGCCGGACGACCGGGCACAGGCCGAGACGTGGGGCCGGATCCCCAGGACGTACGTCCGGCTGACCGAGGACACCAGCGTGCCGCTCGCCATGCAGGACCGGATGATCCGCGAGGGCGACGCGCTGACGCCGGAGAACCCCTACGACGTCCGCACGCTCACCAGCAGCCACCTGAAGTGGCTGGTCGACCCGGCACCGGCGGCCCGGGTCCTGGCCGACACCGCCGCGCTGTCGCCTGCCGGCTCGTAGCCCGGGGCGGACGGCCTCCGCGCTCCGGCGGAGTGGCGGAGAACAGGTGCGCGGACGATTCCCTCCCGGACGGCATCGCGATCGCCCTGCCGAGCGCGAGCGGCGTGCTCACAGCCGAGGCGTCCCTCGGTCGCCGGGAGTAGGTCCTGCGCCCCAGGCGCGGCTCGTACCCGCCTGGCTAGGGTCGCTCTTCATGGAAGCCACGGGAACCGTTCCCCGCCGGACGGCAGAGCGCATACGCGACACTCTTGAACGACTCGGCACCGAGCGCGACGTGTGGCTGTCGACGGCTCACCCCGATCGCGGGCCGCACCAGGTCCCGCTGTGGTTCCTCTGGGACGGCCGGGCCTTGTGGATGAGTACCGGCGCCGCTTCCGTGACCGCGCGGAACGTCCGCGAAGAGCCGCGCGTGCGCCTCGCGCTGCCGGACACCTTCGACGTCGTGCTCCTCCAGGGGGAGGCCACGTGCTTCCCGGACGACGAGGTGCCCGCGGCCGCGGCGGAGGCGTTCGCCGGCAAGTTCGGGTGGGATCCGCGAGCGGAAGAGGCTTCCCAGGTGTACGTACGCGTGGTGCCGCGGACGGTGCGCGCCTGGCGCGGCGTGCCGGAACTGCGCGGGAGGGTTGTCATGCGCGACGGGGCGTGGCTGGCATGACGACCGTCCCGCGCCGACGGCCTGCCTAACCGGCCGTGCTCCGCAGCTCGTCCGCGATCGCGTTCCGCAGCGGCCGGAGTTCCTCGTCGATCGCCTGCGCTTCCTTCCCGCTCAGCGTCAGCGCGGTCTCGGGGCCGGGAATCCGGTTCACGAACTGGATGCGGAAGTACGTGGGCGGGGAGCTGCCGTCGGTCGCGTCGCCGCGCAACCGGGCGAGGCGCAGGAGCCGCTCGCGTTCCGTGTCCGGAACCGACGCCAGGGATGCGCGCACCCGTGCCCAGACGTCGCCCCCGCTCCGGGCCGCTCGTTCGACGGCGAAGCGGGCGGTCTCGTTCAGCAGCAGCGCCCGGAGCAGCCCGTCCGCCGAGGCGGTGGAAGAGACCCGGACGGACATCTCGTCGGCCCGGTACTGCGACTGCCTGCCGGAGAGGTCGTCGAGCCGGCCGAGCAGCCGGTGGAGCGCGAGCATGCCGTGGGCCAGCAGGTTCTGGAGGGGCTGGGCAAGGGCATGCCCCAGACTGATGTTGGTGTTCTGCCGCAGCGAGTCCCGGCCGAACGCGTTCGCGTCCGCCACGCCCTGCCGCGCGGCCTCCAGTTCGGTCGTGGGGCTGATCATGTCCGCCCAGGTGGCGAGCGCGTCCAGGGCCGTCTGAATCCAGGCGCCGCTCGGACCGCCTCGGGTCGAGGCACGACCGATGTCATGGCCGAGCAGTGCGAGCCGCTGGTCGGCGCCGAGGGCCTCCCAGAGCGGCAGACCGATGACAAGGACGCGCCGCCGGCGCGCTCCCACCACCGTGCAGCCCGAGCCGTACCGCGTGTCGACGGCGATCGCGTCCATCGGCTTGGTGCCGAGTTCGGCGGCGATCCGTTTCGTCACCGCATGCAGCACCGGCGCGGCGGCGGCGTCCAGGGTGTGCCGGGGCATCCTGCCGAACCGTGGACGGAGCACCAGTGCGATGACGATTTCCGCCGCGCCCAGTACCCGCTCCGGCCAGGTGCCGACGACGAGCAGCCACACGCCGGTACCCGCGAGCGCGACGGTGACGAGGTTGACGGCGGTCGCGAGCGCCAGGGCGCCGACGAGGGCGGCATTCCACGGCGCGGTTCTGCGGCCGTCCGCCAGTACGCGTTCGAGCGCACGCCGCTGACGGGCCAAGGACCTCGGTCCGCCCTTCCAGGAGACATCGCCGCCCTGCGGGTCGAGGTTCCAGTCGCAGGCCGGGCACCAGGCGCTGAACCGGGGATCCGAGTCCGGCAGGGCCGCGTGGCATCGCGGGCAGCCAGGGCCTATGTCTTCGTACACGGAGGCGATCTTGTCTCTGTGAGGGGCGCGGCAACAGATCACGCTGGAAGCTTTGTCCGATCATTGCGCGCCGTTGGCGTGCCGCCGCGCGCCGTTCGCCCGGTTCGCGGCGTTGGCTCCGACACGGTCGGGCGGTCCACCGGCGGCCTCGCGTTTTCTACCGCATCACCGGGCGGTTGGCGGCCGTGTACTCGTCCGCGATACCGAAGACGCCGGCACAGCGCGGGCATTCCGCCCTGCCGAAGAGGTGGGCGATTCCGTCGGCGAGCGTCTTCTGCCCGTCGCGGACGGTGATCCGGTGCATCCAGCGGCCGGTTCCGGTGAGTTCGCCGGCGGCGGCCGGCCGCAGCTCCCGCCGGATCTCCTCGTTCCCGTCCCGCACCTGCGAGTAGCGTCCGAATCCACCGATGACGATCATCACGCCCGTGCCGCAGTCGGGGCAGTCCACGTGGTAAACGTCGTCGGTGAAACCCTCCAGGGCGTTCGCCCAGTGGTACTCCTCCTCGGCCGCGAGCAGGGCGCGGAAGCACACCAGATAGTCGGCCGGCCGCGAACGCAGGTGCCGGTCGAGGACATCGCGGAACTCCCTGACCGCAGCAGCGCGGTCGGCCGGCAGGTCGTCACAGCCGTGTGGCCCGGCGGCGCGCTCCAGGATCTTCCCGGCAAGGGCGCGTGCCCCGGCACTGCGGGGAGCGAGGCGTACCAGGCGCGGCAGGGCCGCGAAACCGGCCGGGGACACCAGGTCGTGTTCCAGGACGAGTCGCCATCCCAGTTCCTTCCACGCCTCGGTGTCGTCCTGGTGCTCCACCCGCCGCAAAAGCTCCGGAACCCGGTCGACGTCGAGGCGGCAGTCACGCGTCTCCGCCCAGTCCATCCGTCGAGTATGGGCGGTGAGTCGTTCACATGAAATTGCGGGTGTGCAGGGCCGAGAGGGCCGCCGCCTCGTCGTCCGGGAAGCCCAGTCGGGACAGCCGGTGGCGTCGGCCTTCGTCCATGTCGGCGCGCAGCCGCTGCACCGCGCGCCAGCCGCGTTCGATCGCGTCCGGGTTCCAGGAGCCCGCCGCGAGCAGCACCAGGGCGTCGAAGACCTCCGCGTTCAGGCCGGCGGTGTGCACCAGGGCCTCGTGGCGGCGTTCCACGGCGGCGCGCAGCCTGCCGCGCAGGCGGGGGTCGACGGTGCTGCGGTGTTCGAGGTGGCCCAGGCCGAAGGCGACGTGGCGTGCCTCGTCCTGGCGGACGAGCCGGCTGATGCGGTGCGTGAGGGGGTCGGGTGCGTGCCGTTCGAGGAAGGCCAGGAGGTTGAGGAAGCTGCCTTCGCCGAGCACGGACAGCAGGAAGGAGGCGATGGAGAAGTCCGGCTCCCTCATCAGGGTCGCCAGGGAGGCCCGGCCGCCGACCGACGAGGTGCCCGGCCGGCCGCCCTTGAGCAGCGCTCGCCGGGTGAAGACCTCGACGTGCCGGGCTTCGTCGGCGGCCTGCACGGCGAGCAGTTGCAGCACCTCCCGGAAGTGCGGGTGCACCTGGGTCAGCAGCCGCCCGGGGATGACCAGGGCGGCCTGTTCGTTCTCCACCAGGTAGGTCATCACCTGCACGACGGCCGTCTCGATGTCGTCGGGCAGGGCGAAGGGCGTGTCCCAGGGGATCGCGGTGTGCGGGTCCCATTGGGCGGCGGCCGCCTGGCGGTACAGGCGTGGTGCCAGGTCCGTCCAGGCGGTGTCGCGGTCGGCGACGGCGAAGTGCAGCTCGGGTCCGCCGGCCTCGACGAGCGCACCGCGCGCGGCCAGTCCCCAGTGCGCCGGAGCGTGGTCGGCGACACCGTCCGCTCCGGCGCCTCCGGCGCGTTCGGCACCGTCCCAGCGGTCCGTCGCGGCCGTGCCCCGGCGGACGTGTGCGCGCACGGGGGCTTCGTCGGCGGGTGCGGCGGTGACGGTGTGGCCTTCGCGGCGGCACCAGACGGCCAGGTGGGACAGGAGTTCCGGGTGCGTGCCCGACACGGCGATCTGCCGGCCGGGGGCCACCTCACGCAGCGCCCGGCGCAGCAGCAGGTGCGCTCCCCGGTCGAAGCCGAGTCCGGCGAGGTCCAGCGGCACGGTGTCGGGCCGCGGGGCGCCACCGGTCATGGCCGGTAGCCGGTGGCCGTGACCCGCCCGTCCGGGTCGTAGAAGCCCGTCGCGTCGACGGCGGCCTCCAGTTGCGTGAAGCCGGTCTCGCGTGCGGGGACCCAGCGGGTGAGCCCTTCCAGGTCGAGCAGGTGGCGGACGTCCGGGTCGGCGTAGGACATCGACAGCAGGAGTGTGGTCAGGAGTTCGGCGGGGCCGGCGGCGAGCGCGGGCCCGGCCGCGAGCACGCAGTGGTCGTAGGGGTCCGTGCGGGTGAGCACTCGTGTGCCGTCCGGTGGCAGGGTTCCGTCCTGGGTGAAGGCCAGGTGGTTGGCGTCGATCATGCAGGCTGCCGCGGCCCGGCCGGCCACCAGGGCGTGGGCGGCGTCCCGTTCGCCGCCGATGTGGTCGCCGTGCAGTCCGACGCCGGTGTCGTGGCGTTCGACCCGCAGTCCGGTGCCGGTGTCGAGTCCCAGTTCGCCGAGGTGGCGCAGGGGGATGAGGGTGGCCTGGGGTGAGTCGAGGGCGCCCACCGCGATGTTCCGGCCCTTGAGGTCGGCGACGGCCTCGATGGGTGCGTCGGCCCTGACCACGACGACCGAGGTGAGGTCCTGGTCGGTGTCGCGCATCACGAGCGGTCGGACGCCGGCGCCGGCCGCCCGGGCCAGTCGGCGGGTGCGCAGCCAGGCCAGCGGCGATTGCCAGGCCACGTCGATGCGGCCGCGTACCAGGTCCTCGGTCTGCCGCTCGTAGTGGGCGTAGAGCACGAAGTCGAAGGGGAGCCCCTGCCGCCGCAGCCATGTGCGGAAGCCGGACCAGATGGTCACCACTTTGGCGTCGTAGGCGACGGCCCCCAGCACCAGCGGGTTCACCGGGCCTCCTCGAAGAGCGGCAGGCCCAGTCCGGCCCGTCCGCAGAAGTCGTACAACGCCTCGGTGGTCGGTGCCATCACGCGTGCTGCCAGCGCGTCGCGGAAGCGGCGTTCCACGCCCAGTTCGCGGCGGAAGGCGCTGCCTCCGCACAGCCGCATGACACCGTCCGCCACCTCGGCGGTGGTCTCGGCGGCCAGGGCCTTGACCTGCAACACCCGCGATGTCGCGTCGGGGCGGCCGGTGTCGAGTGCGGCGAGGGTGTCGTCGAGGAAGGTGCGGGCGGCGTCGGCGCGCAGCCGCAGCAGGGCGTAGTCGCGGCGGGCGAGCGGCTGCTCGGCCAGAGTCTGCCGTAGGTGTTCCAGGCGTGCGGTGCGCAGGTGTTTGGCGGCCAGGGTCAGCAGCGCCTCGCTCACGCCGGTGCAGAAGGCGGCGCTCAGCACGAGGAAGCGGGGCAGCGCCAACTCCAGTGCGACAGCGAGGCCTTGTCCGTCCGCGGCCAGTCGGGCCGTCTCCGGGACCCGTACGTCCTTGGCGCCGACCGGACTGGAGGCGTTGCCGCGCAGCCCGAATCCGTCGTAGTCGCCGTGTACCTCCAGGCCCGCGCTGTCGCTGGGCACGAGCCAGAGGGTCATGGGGCCCGCGGCCCGGAGCGGCCGGCTCGACCAGACGTAGCTGTCGGCCTCTCCGGCCGAAGTGACCCAGGACTTGCGGGCGTTCAGGAGAACGTCGCCGGTGCCGTCCTGCGCGGCGGTGCCCTCCGGCGCCCAGAAGTGACTGCGTGAGCCCTTCTCGGAGAAGGCCAGGGTGCTCAGATGCCGTCCCTCGGCGATCGCCCGCCGTACGGTTTCCGGGCCGTGGGCCTCGATGACGGACACGGCGGCGTAGTGCATGAGCAGCACCATGGCGGTCGAGCCGCAGACGCCGGCCAGCCGCTCGACGACGCCGGCCGCCTGCCGCAGATCCGCGCCGGATCCTCCGAACTCCGGGTCGCTGAGCAGGCCCAGGGCGCCCGCGGCGGCCAGGGCTCGTACGCCGTCCCTGGGGAAGGCGCCGTCCCGGTCGACTTGTTCGGCCAGCGGTTCGACGACGTCGCGGATCACCGCGTCCAGACCTTGCACAGTGTCCGGCGTCTGCACGGAGTGGGCGGGCTGCGGCATGGAGGCCCCTTCACGATCGGTGTGTTATGCCACTTTCCCACTCCATTAACCTGGTCTGGACGGAAACGCGCCGCGCCAGTCCGGAAAGGCGGTCGTCCGCGAAACGACGGGCCGGTCGGCGCCAACGGGTTCGCCACCATGCCCCGGCCGCCGATGCCGTGCCGCCGATACCGATCTCCGCCTTCCGGTCGAGGTCACGGTGTGCACCGCCCGGCCCGCCCTCCTGGCGGATCCCGGGTGCGGAACGGATATCGTCCTGGCATGACACAAGCGTTCGATCTCGCGGCATCGCTCACCGGAGGCGTCGAAGGCCGCAGTGGTGCGTGGGCCTTCGTCCGGGGCTTCGCCGCTCACTGGACCGGCACGGCTCTCGGGGGCGACGCCGGGTGGACGGAAGCCGACCTCGACGCCGCGGAGGAGCGACTGGGTCTCAGGCTCCCCGCGGCGTTGCGCGAGGCGTATCTGCTGTTCGGGCGCCGACGGGAACTGACGAGCAACCACGACGTGTTGCTCGATCCGGCGGAGTTGTACGTCGACGCGGCGAAGGAGGCCCTGGTCTTCCGGCACGAGAACCAGGGGGCCGCGTCCTGGGGCATCCTTCTCGACAGCCTCCAAGGCGACGATCCCGCGGTGTTCGTCCGGCTCGACCTCGCCGACAAGAGTGCCGAGCGGTGGGTGGGCTGGCTGGAGCGTCTTTCCCTGTGCTTCGTCGAGATCGTCCTGTCCGAGTCCCTGCACGCCGACGAGGAACTCTGCGATTACCTCGACCTGTACGGCGACGAGGCCGAGATGCTGGAGGCGAACTCCGTCCGGCTGCCGTTCCCGGAGTACCCCGTCGGCGATGAGTACGGGAGCCGGTGGTGCCTGGCCCAGGACGTCCTGCTGCGGGTCGACGGCGGCGCCGCCCTGCTGGCCCGTGGCCGGACGGCGGACGATCTCGACCGCGTGCGCGACCTGATCCCGGGCGACTGGCTCAACGGCTGACGCCCGCCCCGGTCGGGTCCCGGCGCGGACGGCCCCGGCCGGTTCGTCGGCCGGCGCCGGTGCCCTGGGTCTTCCCCCCTCGGTGGGCACCGGCGCCGGCGCCGTCGCAGACGCCTTGGGACGTCCCGGCGGACGGCGGGCGGGACGGGCCAGCCGCTCACACCCGCTGCCACAGCGCCGGTGTGTTCGGCGGCTCCCAGCCCGGCTGGGCCTGGTGGGTCTGGAGGCAGCGGTAGGTGGCACCGCCGTACGTCACCGTGTCGCCCGCCTGGTAGACGGTGCCCGCGGACCAGGTGCCGCCGGGGTTGCCGGGGCCGCCCGGGTCTCCGGGGCCGGACGCGGCGGTCTTCAGGGTGAGGCCGTAGTTCTGGAGGATCGGGTTGACCGGCTGGAAGTAGGTCGTACCGCCGCTCGTGCAGTCGCCCGAACCGCCCGAGGTGACGCCCTGCGCCTGGCTGCCGGAGATGAACGAGCCGCCCGAGTCGCCGGGTTCCGCGCACACCGAGGTGCGGGTGACGCCGGCGACGGTGCCCTCCTGGTACGTCACACTGGTGTTGAGCTGCTGCACCGTGCCGCAGTGCCAGCCGGAAGTGGATCCGGAACGGCACACGGAGGAGCCGACCGTGGCCTGCACGGATCCGGCGACCTGCTGGCTGGAGCCGTTGACGTACGGTGTCGCCGTCCAGTTGGCGTTGGTGGCCACCCAGGCCATGTCGTTGCCGGGGAAGACCGACGCCTGGAACGTGCCCTGCGCGGTCCGGTCGGAGCCGGTGGTGGTGCTGCCGGCGTGCCCGCAGTGGCCGGCCGTGGCGAAGCCCTGCTGGGTGCCCCGGGTCACCGGAAAGCCGATCGAGCAGCGGGCGCTGTTGTCGATGTAGTAGGCGTCACCGCCCCGCAGGTCGGCGAGGGGGCGTGGCCGTTCGGCGGACTTCACGATCCGGGCGAGGGAGGCGTCGACGCCGGCCGCGGCGAGCAGGGAGCGGGCGGCGGCCGGCCGTATCGCCTGCACCACCAGCGCGTTGGTGCGTACGTCGACGTACCAGACCGGGGTGTCGGTGGTGCCGTGGCGCGCGGCGGCCCGGTCCACGCGTGCCTTGGCCGCGTCCAGCGCGGCCAGGGAGTGGTGCACCACGACCGCGTGGGCGCCCCGCGCCCGGATGGCTCGCGCGTCGGCCGCATCCGTCGTGGCGACGGTCAGGGTGTCCGAGAGGGTGCCGCTCACCCAGGCGCCCGCGAAGTGCGCGCCCACGGTGGCGCGCAGCCGGCCCGCGGTGGCGCCCGCCTCGGCCTCGTTGGCCAGTCGGCGGTCCGCCTGCCGCCGGTTCAGGCCGAGATCGCGTTGCAGCGCGGCGAGGAGGCCGGGGGGTGCCGCTGCGGTGCGGAGGCTGTCGGCCGCCGTCGGCGGGGCGGCGGGAAGGGAGGGCTGGGCGCTCGCGGAGCCGCTGAGCCCGGCCGCGAGCAGGGCACCCGCCGCCGCGACGGCGGCGCACGCGGCTCTGAGGTGTCGTTGGAGCATGGGGAGATCTCCTCGGATTCGGTGGGGTGCCGAAACCGTAGGGACGAGCCGCCCCGGCCCGTAAGACGTCAACCGACCCCCTGCCCGCGCGATATGGAACCCGTACCGGGTGCCGTGGCGTGCGCGGGACGGGGCGTGGTTTCGGGGCCCGGGCGCTGGTGCGCGAGCCAGCGCGCGTAGCTGTCGCTGCGCGCCGCGGCGCCCGCGTGCGCCTCGCGGGCCTGGGCGAGCACCGTGGCCGCGGTGTCCGGTCGCTGTCCGGCCGGGTGCCAGCCCAGCAGGTGCCGCCACATCAGGGGCGTGCCGGCGAGCGGACGGATGGCGAGTCCGGGCGTCGGCGGGAAGGTGGCCCGGCACAGGCCCACCGCCCGGCCCACCTGCACCAGGTGCACACAGGACGCGGTGTCCGTCTCGTACATGCGCCGGGGAGTGAAGCCGGCCCGGGCGCAGGCCGCGGTGAAGCAGTCCGCGAAACAGCCGTCGCCGGGAACGCAGGCCCACTCCTCGTCCGCGAGCGCGGCCAGGCCGACCTCCCGTGCGCGGGCCAGCCGGTGGCCGTCGGCGAGCATCACGAAGACCGGGTCGACGGCGATCTCCTCCCAGACGAGGTACGGGGATTCGGGCGGCGGGGTCGAGCCGCAGGTGCCGGCCAGCGCGAAGTCCAGGCGCCCCTCGGTCAGCATCTCCGCGAGCTCGCGCTCGGACCAGGAGGCACAGGTGGTCACGGTGGTGCCGGGCGCGGCGTCGGCCAGTCGGTCCACCAGCGCGCCCAGCAGCGGCCCGTGCGTTCCGCCGAGCCGCAGCCACTCCCCCTCCTCCCCCCGGGTCCGGGCGAACCGGGCGGCTTCCCGCTGGAGTTCGCTCACCGCGGGCAGCACGATGCGGGTGCGTTCCAGCACCAGCTCGCCGAGGGCCGTGGTCCGTACGCCGTGCCGGCCGCGCTCGAACAGGGCGCCGCCCAGTGCCCGTTCGATGCGCTTCAGCTGGGCACTGAGGGCGGGCTGTGCGAGCCCGAGCGCCGTGGCCGCCCTGGTCAGACTGCCCGCGTCCGCGATGGCCCGAATGGTCTTCAGATGCCGCAACTCCAGCTCCATGAAGGGAGCTTGCGGTGCGGGAGGGCGAGGGGCAAGAGGTTGGTCCAGACCAGAGCGGGAACGGATGTGCCGACCCGACCGGTGCCCGAGAAAGGAGTGCGACCGATGCGCAGCACCACGGTCCTACCGGGAGTTCCCAGCCTGCCCTCCTGCCCGGGGGATGTGCCGCTGCACCGGCTGGAGGTGGCCGGGCCCGGCGCCCCGCCCTTCGCGGCGGGCTCCTTCGAGGAAGTGGGTCCGCTGTCCCGGTGGGACCGGCCGCACCGGCACACCTTCTACGAGATCGTCCACGTCCGCGCCGGTTCGGGCACCCATGTCGTCGATCTCGCCCGGTGGCCGGTGCGCCCCCCGCAGCTGACCGTGATCCTGCCCGGCCAGGTGCACCACTGGGAGGGCGGCCGGGGCCCGGAGGGGTCGCTCGTGCTGTTCACCGACGACTTCCTGGTGGACCATCCCGGCGACCGCGCGGTGCTGCGGGAACTCGGCTCGCGGTGGTTCGCGCTGGACACCGGGCACGACCGGTCGGTCGGGTCCCTGATCGGCGAACTGGTCACGGAGTACCGGCAGCGGGCCCCGGGGCACGAGAGCGTCCTGCGGTCCCTGCTCCATGTGCTCGTCGTACGCGCCGCCCGGCTCCCGGTCCACGACGGCCACCGGAGCGCCCCGGGCGGCCGGGGCCGTACGGCCGCCGTGGCCGAGGCGTTCGCGCGGCTGATCGGCCGTTCGGAGGCGTCGGGCTGGACGGTGCAGGAGTGCGCCGACCGGCTGGGCGTCACGCCCGGGTACCTCACCCAGGCGGTGCGGGCCGCGACCGGCCGCCCGCCCGGACGGCTGCTCATCGAGGCACGCGTGTACCTGGCCCAGCAACTGCTCGCCCACACCCAGCTGTCGGTGCGGCAGGTAGCCGCCCGCACCGGATTCGCCGACCCGGCCTACTTCGGCCGGTTCTTCCGGCGCGAGACCGGTGTCAGTCCCGGGGCCTTCCGAAAACACCAGAGCCGCCACCGTCCGTCCCTCGAAGCCCCGCCCGGGACCGCCTAGTTTCGTTGCCCGCCACCCCCACAAGGAGGAGACATGGACGGATCAGCCACGCACGGCGCGGGCACGAACGAACCCGGCGCCGACCGCGAACCGGGATCTCCCCGGCTCGTCCACCGCAAGACGGTGCTGCGCGCGGCCCTCGCGGCCGCCGCCGCGATACCCGTCGCCCTGGCCGGCGGGCCGGCCCTCGCCCGCGCCGCGGCGGCCGGCGGTACCGCTCCGCGACTCACCCCGTCCTGCGACGACGGCGACGACCCGACCCCGCAGCAGATCGAAGGCCCCTACTTCAAGCCGGACTCGCCGCAGCGCACCAGCCTGCTGGAGCCCGGTCTGCCCGGCACCCCGCTCACCGTGACCGGCTATGTCTTCGGCCGCGCCTGCCTCCCACTGAGCGGTGTCCTGCTGGACTTCTGGCAGGCCGACGACGACGGCGCCTACGACAACACCGGGTTCCGGCTGCGCGGGCACCAGTTCACCGACTCCCGCGGCGCGTTCACGCTCACCACCATCGTGCCGGGCCTCTACCCGGGACGGACCCGCCACCTCCACGTCAAGCTCCAGGCGCCGGGGCGGCCGGTCCTGACGACGCAGCTGTACTTCCCGAACGAGCCGCGCAACAACACCGACACGATCTTCGATCCGCGGCTGCTGATGACCGTGCGCGACGCGGGCGGCGGCCGGGAGGCGGCGTTCGACTTCGTCCTCGACGTCCCGCAGGACCAGGGTCCCGGCCCCACACCGCCGGACGGGACCTGGGCCGTGGGTGTCGGCTACCGGGCCGGGGACCGGGTCACGTACGCCGGCCGCGCCTACGTCTGCCTCCAGCCGCACACGGCCCAGCCGGGCTGGGAACCGCCGAAGGTTCCGGCGCTGTGGCGCGCCGAGTGAACGGGCGGCCCGGCGTCCGCCGTCCCGGCGGCGCGTAGTCCGACGGCGCGGATCGCTCCCGCAACGGGGAGCGGTCCGCGTCGTCCGCGTGCGGGGCCCGGCCACGGGGAGGGGGAGGGACCCGCCCGAACGCCGCAACCCGCCCACCGGCGCGGTCGTCGCCGTGTCACGGGCGCGCACGACGCTCCCCGAAGGGCGGAGCGCCTGCCATGATCCCGTCATGCGCACACGGATCACCCCGGCCGGGACGGCCGACCTGCACCAGGTTCTCTCTGATCACCACCGGTACTGGGGAGAACGCGACCTGCGGTCCCTGCACCTGACGGCGCTGGTGCAGGAGTTCGGCGAGACCTGTCTGGTGGCCCGGGCCGAGGACGGCATCCACGGGTACGTCATCGGGTTCGTCACGCCGGCCCGCACCGGGTACGTGCACCTGATCGCCACACGGGACGACGCCCGCGGCACCGGTCTCGGGCGCCGCCTGTACACGGCGTTCGCCGAGGCCGCGCAGCGCCATGGCGCCGTGCGTCTGAAGGCGATCACATCGCCCGGGAACACCGGCTCGATCGCGTTCCACCGCCGCCTCGGGTTCGAGGCGAGGACCGTCGACGACTACAACGGTCCCGGCCGGGCGATGGTCGTCTTCGGCCGCCCCCTCCCGCTCGACGGCGAGGACGCGTGCGCGGGCACGCCGGAGGGCTGACACGGCACCGTCTTCCGCCGCTCGCTCTCGCACCCCGGCTCGTCGGTGGGCTGCTCAAGGCGTTCGGCACGCGGTGGCCGCGACCGCGGCGGAACCGCCGGATGGGTTGTCCGGACGGGCAGGGGGAAGTCGGGCGGGATGAACGTACGCACTCGGTCCACGCCGATCCCGAGGGCGGCGGCGTCGATGACGCCGCCGCCCGGCCCAATGGGCGCGCCGCAGCCCTTGGGGTGGATCTCCAGGGACGTGTCGCCCGGCTGGTAGAGCGGGCTGCGGGTGCGGGAACAGTCATGCAGGGGCCGTCGGGCGGGCGGCCGGCTCCGGCCGGGCACACGAGGATCGAAGAGGGAGACCAGGACCATGGTGGGACCGGAGAGCACGCAGGCCGGACGGAAGGAGTCCGCGGTGGTGCCCTCTGCTCACCTCGCCCCGGCGCTGGACGCCATCGGGGCGGGAGCCTACATCGTGGACGAGCAGGGCTGCGTCATCGCCGTCAACAGCCGCGCCGAGGAGCTGCTGGGCCATACCGCCGACGAACTCATGGGGCAGGACGCGCACGACCTGCTGCACCGCGGGCCGCAGGGCCAGCAGCTGCCCGCGACGCAGTGCGGCATGCGGCAGGCGTTCCTGGCCGGGTGCCCGGCCCAGGGCGGCGAAGAGTACTTCGAGCACGCCGACGGCTCCCTGCTCCCGGTCTCCTGGACGCTCACGCCGTACGACGTCGGTGAGGAGGGCACCGGCACGCTGGTCGTCTTCTTCCCCCGCCGGGCGGCCGCCGACACCGGACCGCCCCGGGAGCAGTCCGCCGGAACGCTGACCGACTTCGAGCGGCTGGCCCTGCTCGCCGAGACCACGACACAGCTGACGAGCACGTTCGACATCGACGAGGCGCTGCGCCGGCTGGTGGGGCTGGTCCTGCCGCGCCTCGCGGACTGGGCCGTCATCGATCTGATCACCGAACGCGACGAGGTGTGGCGCACCGTCGTGGCCCAGGCCGACGGCGACGTCCTGATCCGCCACGAGGACCTCGAAGGGCCGATGCCGCCGGTCCCGGAGGAGTCCCTGATGCCCCTGTCGAAGGCGCTGCGGGGCGTCTCCTCCGCCTTGGCCGACCCCGACACCTACCAGGGCGCGCCGGACTCCGGCATCACGGCCGAGCAGCGTCGTCTCTTCGAGAGCGCCGGCGTGCACTCCGCCGCCATGGTGCCCCTGCGCAGCACCCGGGACGTCCTGGGAGCCCTCACCCTCGGCCGTGCCAGCAAGCCGGGCAGCTTCACCGTCGCCGACCTGCCCCTACTGGAGGACATCGCGCGCCGGGCCGGCCTGGCCCTGGACAACGCCCGCCTCTACCAGCGCCAGCGCAAGGTCGCCGAGACCATGCAGAACCATCTGCTGCCCCAGATGCCGCGCGTGCCCGGGCTCCAGATGGCCGTGCGCTACCTGCCCGCCCCCGACGCCTCGCAGGTCGGCGGCGACTGGTACGACGCCTTCACCCTGCCCGACGGCGCCACCGCGCTCGCCGTCGGCGACGTCGTCGGCCACGACCTGGAAGCCGCCGCGGGCATGGCCCAGCTGCGCAACATGCTGCGCGCCTACGCCTGGGCCCAGGAAGGGCCGCCCAGCCGGATCGTCGACCGCCTGGACGAGGCGATCATGCCGATCACCGACGTGACCATGGCCACCCTCGTCCTCGCTCGGGTGACCCGGACCGACGACGGCCACTGGCAGCTGTCCTGGACCAACGCCGGTCACCCCCCGCCCCTGCTCATCACGCGGGACGGTCTGGCGGAGTACCTGACCGACGGCCACGGGCTCCTGCTGGGGACCGGGGTGCGCATGTCGCGTTCCGACGCCACCGTCCTCCTGCCACCGGGCTCCACCCTCGTGCTCTACACCGACGGACTCGTCGAGAAACCGGGCCACACCCTCGACGACGGCCTGAACCAGCTGCGCCGGCACGCCGCCGCCCTCGCCCACCGCCCGCTGCCGTCCTTCACCGACCAGCTCCTGCGCCGCGTCCAGCCGCCGGGTCTCGACGACGTCGCCCTGCTCGCCCTGCGCACCCCCGCGCGGGAGCGCGGGGGCACGGCCCCGTCCAGGGCCGAGTGAGCGGTGCACCGCCTCCCCGCGAGGGGTGGGTCGCGCGGCCGGGAGCGGGCGGCCCCGATGTCAGCCGGTCAGATGACGCTGGATCCAGTCGGCGGCGGCCCTGCGGAAGGCGCGGCGGTTGTCCGCCCGCCGGAAGTCGTGGCCCTCGTCGCGCAGGACCAGGAGTTCCGCCTCCACACCGCGCTCCCGGGCCGCCCGCACGAACTGCTCGGACTCGCCGGGCGGCACGTTGGTGTCGTGCTCGCCGTGCACCGCCAGCACCGGCACGCGCAGCGCGTCGACGCGGCTCATCGGCGACAGCGCGTGCAGCAGTTCCCGGTCCCGTTCCGGATGCCCGTACTTGTGGGCGGCCGACTGGGCGAGCCATGGCTCGGTGCCCGAGAAGAACGTGGCGAAGTTCGACATGCCGCACACCGGGACGCCGGTGCGGAACAGCTCCGGGTGCCAGACGAGGGAGGCCATCACCAGGTAGCCGCCGTAGGAGTGGCCCATCACGGCCAGCCGGAGCGGGTCGGCCAGGCCCTTCACGACGACGTGCGCCGCGCAGTCGGCGACGTCCTCGATCGCGGCGAACCGGCCCCGGCCCAGGTCCGCGTCGACGAAGGAGCGGCCGTAGCCGGAGGAACCGCGCACATCGGGGGCGAAGACGTCCAGTCCCCGGCCCAGCAACTCGTGGTAGAGCGGGTCGAACACCGGGCGCTCCTGTTCCTCCGGGCCGCCGTGCAGATGCAGGACGCAGGGCGCGGGCTCCCTCGGGGAGCGGCCCCGCGCCCGGTAGTACCAGCCGCCGAGGCCCAGGCCGTCCCGGGCGCGGGGGCTCATCGGCACCGGCCGTACGGGGCGGTGGACGCCGGGGGCCACCACGTCCTCGTCCCGCGAGGACCACGGGGTGCGCAGCGCGGCGCCCTGGGGCAGCCACCACACCCCGGGCCGGCGCAGTGATCCCGACAGCGCCACCACGGGGGCGTCCGGGTCCGCGGTGACGGCCACGCGGGTGACCACCTCGTGCGGGAGCGGCACGGCGCGAGGCCGGTCGAGGGCCGTCCCGGGCACCAGCGGGGTCACCTCCAGCTCGCTGACACCGCGCACGTTCCAGGACAGCACCGCGCCGCGGCCGCCGCGGTCCAGGGTCAGCAACTCCAGTCCGCTGCCGTCGCGTTGGGCGGCCACCGTCAGGCCGGTTCGTCCGCCCCTCGGGTCGAGGGCGACGGCGTACAGGGCGGCGTGCTCGCGTTCGTGGTCGCTGCGCAGCCAGAGGGTCCGGGCGTCCGGTGAGAACGCGCCGATCCACGGGTCTCCGTCGGCGACCGGCACCGCGCAGGTCACCCACTGGTCCCGGATGCGCACGACCAGTGCCTCCCGCCGGGCCCGCGGGCCGCGGCGCACCAGCGCCAGCCGCCCGTCCCTGCTGATGTCGCACACGCGCAGGGTGGCGGCCTCCCGTTCACTGGCCACCAGTACGGGGGCGGCCGATCCGTCGGGGTCGACGAGGTAGGCCGACAGCGTCCTGGGACCGGTTTCGGCCCCGGCCGCGTCGTGGCCGGCGGCGGCGGAGACGGTTGCGGCGTGACCGGTCGGCTGTGCGGGGACGGACGGTGCGCCCAGGAGGGTGGCGCGTCCGTCCCGCACGGTCCAGCCCTCCGGATGGACCGTCTCGGCGGCTCCGGAGACGGGCGGCACGGGTGTGGGGACGCCCGCGCCGGGAGCGGCCGCACCACTGTGCTCGGTGCTTGCGGCGCCGGAAACGTCCACATCGGCGAGTGGCAGGCGCGCGGGGGCCTCGGCGACCGTCACGGCGAGCGCGGAGCCGTCGCGCGCCCAGCAGCCGAGGTACGCCGAACTGCCCGGCTCGCCACCCGCCAGGACCCGCCGTCCCGTGCCGTCGGGGCGCACGCACAGCACACGCGTGTGCTCGCTGCCCCCCGGTGCGGTCGTGTAGGCGATCCACCGTCCGTCCGGCGACCAGGCGACCTCGGTCACCGGATCCGGTTCGGCGTCCAGCAGGTGCACGTCGTCACTGTCGACCGGGCCCTCCCACAGCTGCGGCACCCCGCCGCGGTCGCAGATGAACGCGACATGCCGCCCGCCGGGATCCACCGAGGGGTACCAGCAGCCGTGCGAGACGAGCACCCGGGGAACGTCGTCGAGCGACACGGCGGCATCCGGAACGACCAGGGTCTCCGGCGCGGCCTGCGTCTCGCCGCTCGCCGCATGCCCGGACAGCTCGTCGGCGGACACCGCGCGCTCCGTCCCGGGCCGTGACAGGTCCGCCGGTACGTCGTGGGGGTACGGCGGGTTTTGCCGGGGCGACCGGGTCTCGGTCCGGTCCGCTGCCCGCTCCGCCCGCACCGGTCGTCGGAGGCCGGCCGCCGGCACGGTCGGACCGCTCCACGCGAGGGCCGGGCCGTCACCTGCGCGGTCGCCTGCCGCGAACCCCGCCTCGCCGTCGGGGGGCCGCACGCCGCGGGCGGTGTCCGTGCCACGGGCGCGGCCGGGCCGCGTGCGGTCCGCCGCGGTCCGGACCCGGCCGGGTTCCCCGGCTCCCGTCCGGGGTCGGTGCCCGGCATCGGTCGCGTCCTCCGGCCGGCCAGGCTCGGAGCGGTCCGCCAGGTCCGCCAGGTCCGCCGGGTCCGACGCGTCTGCGGGGTCCGCCCGTGGGGCGTCGGCCGCGCTCCCGGGCCGATCGGAGGCGGGGCGCCCGGGCCGATCGGAGGCGGGGCGCCCGGGCGCGTCGCCCGGCGGGCCTGCCCGCACGCCCTCCCCCACGTCCCCGGCCGGGCGCGGTGGGAAGGAGCGGGCGCCGGTCAGCGGATTCCGTGGGTCTGCAGCCATATTTCCAGCAAAGCGGCCTGCCACAGCGCGTTCGCCCCGCGCTTGGTGCGGTGGGCGTCGGGCGCGGCGAGCAGTTCGTCGACGTGACGTTGGCGGTACAGCCCGCGGGCCCGCGCCTCGGGAGCGGAGAGGGCCTCACGGACGCGTTGCAGCACCGGCCCGGCCATGTGCTTGATCGCCGGGACGGGGAAGTAGCCCTTGGGCCGGTCGACGACCTCCCGCGGCAGGACCTTGCGGCCCGCCGCCTTCAGGACGCCTTTCCCGCCGTCCGCCAGTTTGAGTTCCGGCGGGCAGGCGGCAGCCAGTTCGACCAGTTCGTGGTCGAGGAACGGCACGCGTGCCTCCAGCCCCCAGTCCATGGTCATGTTGTCGACCCGTTTGACCGGGTCGTCGACCATCATCACGTGGGTGTCCAGCCGCAGCTCGGCGTCCAGGGCGGTCTCGGCGCCGGGCGTGGCCATGTGGGCCCGCACGAAGTCGCCGGAGACATCGTCGGCGGGCAGCACCGAGGGGTCCAGGAGACGTGCGAGGTCGGCGTGCGGACGGTCGAAGTACGTCTCGGCGTACGCGTCGGGTGCCCGGTGCCGGGGCACGTGGGCCATCTGCGGGTACCAGTGGTAGCCGGCGAAGACCTCGTCGGCGCCCTGACCGCTCTGCACGACCTTGACCTCTTTGGCCACCTGCTCCGACAGGAGGTGGAAGGCGACCACATCGTGGCTGGTCATGGGCTCGCTCATGGCCTGGACTGCCCCGTCCAGGGCCTGCGAGACCCGGTCGGAGGGGACCATCAGCTGGTGGTGGTCGGTGTCGAAGTGCCGTGCCATCAGGTCGGAGTAGTGGAACTCGTCGCCCTCCTCGCCTCCCTCGGCCTCGAAGCCGACGCTGAAGGTGGCCAGGTCGCGCTGCCCCTCGTCGGCCAGCAGCGCCACGATGAGGCTGGAGTCCAGGCCGCCCGACAGCAGCACGCCCACCGGAACGTCGGCGACCATCCGGCGCCGCACGGCCGTGCGCAGCGCCTCCAGTACCGCGTCCGTCCAGTCCTGTGCGGTCAGGCCGGCGTGCTCGGGGCGGCGCGTGTAGAGCGGTTGCCAGTAGCAGTGGTCGCGGTAGGTGCCGTCCGCCTCGACGACCCGCACGGTGGCAGGCGGCAGCTTGCGCACCCCGTTGAGGACGGTGCGGGGTGCGGGCACGGTCGCGTGCCAGCTGAAGTAGTGGTGCAGTGCGGCGGGGTCGAGGGAGGTGTCCACCCCGCCGGCCGTCAGCAGCGCGGGCAGCGAGGAGGCGAACCGCAGCCGTCCGGGCGACTCCGCCAGGTAGAGCGGCTTGATGCCCAGCCGGTCGCGGGCGAGGACCACCCGGCCGCCGGCCTGCTCGACGATCACGAAGGCGAACATGCCGACGAAGTGCTCGACGCAGGAGGCGCCCCACTCCAGGTACGCCTTCAGCACCACCTCGGTGTCGGACTCGGAGTAGAACTGATGGCCCCGGGAGGCGAGTTCGGAGCGCAGTTCACGGTAGTTGTAGACGCACCCGTTGAACACGCCGACGAGCCGCGCCCGGGGGTCGGCCATCGGCTGCGCGCCGCTGTCCGTCAGGTCGATGATCTTCAGTCGCCGGTGGCCGAGTGCGGCGGGCCCCTGTGACCACAGCCCGCGGCCGTCGGGCCCACGGGGCGCGAGCCGGTCTGTCATGCGTTCGACGGCGGCGAGGTCCGGCTGCCGGCCGTCGAACCGGATCTCGCCGCTGAGCCCGCACATCAGGCGGTCACCCCCTTCAGGGCGGCCGCGCCGGGCGCCGGGGGGTGTCCGCCGGGCGGGACGGACGCGCGGGCGGGCCGGGCGGCCGGGCGCGGGTGATCGTCGGTGATGGTGCGGGCGGGGACGTGGGACATGGTGCTGACCACTCTCCTGGGGCGGTCGTCGGGCACCGCCGGTGCCGGACGAAGCGTGGGGCAGGCGGACATGGGATCGACCCGTCAGGATCCGGCGCCTCCGGCGACCGGGCTGAGGTGGGGGGCGCGGGCGGGCCGGGCCGCCACGCCCCCGCGCGGACCGGCTGCGCCGCGGGTCTCGGCGATCAGCAGGTCGACACTGGCGAGCAGGTCATCGCGCCCGGCGGCCTGCCGCAGCCGGTGCGCGGCACTGCCGTCGGCCAGGGCCCGACCGAGCAGCTCGTGCACGTTCTCCCAGTCGCCGGACGCCTCCAGCGCGGGGCGCAGCCGGGCCGTCATGTCGCGCAGCACCCCGTGGGCGGGCACGGCGCGCCGGGTGACCGGGTCGACCAGTACGCCTTCCAGACCGGAGCGGGCGGCTCGCCAGCTCGCGGCCCGGAGCCACTCGTGGTGGCCGTCACACCGGACGGCGTTCCCTCGGGCCAGCCGCTCGCAGGCGTCCCGGACCAGCGCCCGGAAGAGGCCCGCGACGAGCACGACCGTCTCCACCCGCGGACAGGCGTCGCAGATCCGCAGCTCCAGCGTGCGCTGGTGCGCGGAGGGCCGTACGTCCTGGTACGCCATACCGGCGTCGCTGATGGCACCCGAGCCGATCAGCTCGTCCAGCGCCCGGTCGTACGCGGCGGCGTCGGCGTAACAGCCCGGCGGCCCGGCGGTGGGCCAACGCTGCCACAGCATGGTCCGCCAGCTGGCGTAGCCGGTGTCCTCGCCGAGCCAGAACGGCGAGCTGGCGGACAGCGCGAGCAGCGGCGGCAGCCAGGGCGCCACCAGGCACATGGCGCGCACGGCGGTGTCCCGGTCGGGTATGTCGACGTGCACCTGCGCGCTGCAGATCAGCTGCTCGTCGGCGACCCTGCGGTACTCGTCGGCCATGTGCCGGTAGCGGCGCCCGGCGGTGACGTCACCGGGGCTCAACCGGGCCAGCGGCACGGTGCCCGCGGCCACCGTGACCAGGCCGAGCGAGGAGGCGGAGGCGTCCAGCAGCCGCCGTGACCGGGCGAGGTCCGCGAAGAGGGCATCGAGGGTGTCGTGCACCGCGCTGTTGCTCTCCACGGCCGACCGCTGGAGTTCGGTGGTGAATCCGGGCCGGTGCAGCCGGTCCAGAACGGCGCGGGCGCGTGGCACCAGCCGGCCGCTCTCCACGTCCAGCACGTGAAACTCTTCTTCTGCCCCGATGCGCAACGTCACGTCACGTTCTCCCCTTGCCTGGCGCGATCACTGGGCCGTCGCGTACGCGTCCTGCCGGTGAATGGCGCGGCTCCGAGTACCCAGGACGAGGCGTTCACAAGCGTCTCGCCGTGCTCAGCTCACTCGATCCCCAACCGGGCGCACAGGGATCGCGGGAGGTAGGTGGAGGTCGGCAGCGAGTTCCCCACGCAGAAGTCGTAGAGGTCGGGGAAGTCCTTGCTGATCTTGTCCATGTTGACGTACGTGGACTGGCCCTTGATCTGCAGGTACTTCTGGTCGATCTTCTTCGTCGGGGCGCCCTCGTAGTAGGGACGCCAGCCCGAGCCGCCCTTGTCGGTGACCCCCTGCACGTGGAAGCCGTCCGCCTTCTTCACGAGCATCGGGCACTCCTGCTCGATATTGGCCGTGCTGAACTTGAAGAAGGAGTACTTGGCCAGGTGGCTGCGCCCCAGGTCCGTGCTGCCCGCCAGCTCCTCGACCCTCTTCGGGTCCGTGATCTCCACCCAGCCCTTCGGGTCGAACGCCGCCGGAACGACGTCCTTGGTCAGGGCGAGGAGATCCTTGAGGAGGTCGGCGATCTCCTTCGACTCCGCGCCGTTCCGCAGGGACTTCTTCAGGCCGTCCCCCAGACTGACGACCCGGCTGAACTGCTGCTTCAGGTCACCCGCGCCGGGCGGCAGGAAGTACTTGCCGTCGACGTCGATGCCGTCCTTGGAGTCGCTCGGCTCCGCCCGGATGCTGGTGTTCGGGCCGAGGAACTGGTTCCCGCCCTGCCATTCGAAGAAGGCGAGACGCATCTCGTCGTAGGTGGTTCCCGGGACGATTTCCTCCTTGCCCTTCCGGCGGTCCAGAAGAGCCTGCTGGATGTTCTTGGGGTTGATCCTCTTGCACTGCTCCTCGGAGAGGCCGAGGCGCCGCAGCATGTCCTTGCTGATCTTCGACGGGACCGCCTCTATCAGGACGTCCGTCCTGTCCTCTTCGCTCAGCTGCTCCAGGGCGTTCTTCAGGGCGGTGTGCGGGACGATGTGGTGGGCGGTGAGTTCCCAGTCGTTGTGTTCCCCACCGCTGTCGGCGTGCGGGTTCTTGCTCCGGTCGCCGGCGCGCTGGACGTCGGGCCGGTCCGTCGCCCCTGCGTGGGCCCGCGCGGACTCCGGTGTGCGCACCGGTGCCTCGGCGGCCCGCGCGACGGGCGCCGACATCACCCGCGAGGCGTTGGCCTCGGCCTCCCGCTCGAAGCGGTCGCCGGGGTCGGAGACCTTGAGCCCCGTCCCGTCGTCGGCACCCGCCACGGGCCCCTGGCGCTGCTGGATGACGTGGGTGAGTTCATGCGCGAGGGTGTGCTTGTCGCCGCCTCCGTCGCCCAGGACGACATGCTCCCGCGAGGTGTACGCCCGCGCCCCGATCTCGGCGGCCGAGGCCCTGGCGGCGCTGCCGGTGTGGATACGGACGTCCGAGAAGTCCGCGCCGAGCCGGGCCTCCATCTCGGCGCGCGTGTCGTTGTCGAGGGGACGGCCGGGTCCGCGCAGCACGTCGTGCACGGCGGAGCGCTGCACGGCCGGCCGATCGGCCTGTTCGTCCCGTGCCCCGGGATGGCCGGCCAGGCGGAGCATCTGGACGACGGCGGCGTTCCCGGCGCTGCGCTGGAACGCCAGGAGCGGGGGCGGCGGCGCAGCGGGGACCGCGGGTGTTCGGGCCGGCGGACGGCTGTTCTCGGCCTCTTTGGCCCGTTCGTTGTCGCGGGAGTGCATGGGTCGCCTCTCGTGCAAAAGGTCGGTACTCCCTGATAGCAGGCGGGCCGAGGAGGCACCAGGAAACCACTGGGCAGTCGTGGTGCCCGTTTCGACCGCGGACACGGAACGGGCAGTGCCCATCGCTCCCTTGACGTACGGTCGGCTCTGGCACGACACCCTTCCCTGCCGGGTTCCACCGTTCCCGCCGATCCGTTCGACGGACTGTCAGACCGGCACGGCAGGGCATCCGATACCGCGTGAAGGGACCGCCGGGTCGACGAGGTTGCCGTCCACGGCGTCCTCCATGCACGGCCGGCGGTGACGCTGCCGTGCTCGGTGGAGGGCCGGGCCGCGCGGGCTTGCGCAGTGGAGTGGGTTCACCGGATGTCCCGGGTGGCGGCCTGGAAGGAGCCGGTGCGCGTTTCGATCGCCGGTGAGGGCAGGCGCGCGTCGAAGTCGGGCCGCTCGCGGAGCCGGACCGGGCCCGGGCGGCGGCGGTCGTCCGGTGGGACGGGGGCCTCGGCCGGTGGCCCGGTGGCCGGGGCGCGGGCGTTCTCCAGCCACTCCATGTAGGCCGGTGCCTCCCGGGCCACGGCCCAGTACGACTCCTCCAAGTACCGGTATACGTCGTCCAGTTCGGCTTCGGTACGGGCGGCCAGCAGCAGCCGCACGCCGATGGGGTCACCCTCCAGCGGGCGGATGGCCAGATCGGGGCGGGGGTGGGCGGTCGGCTGGCTGACGGTGACGACCTCGCCGATCGCGGCCAGCGAGTACGCGGTGAGGTAGTCGCCGTGCAGCATCTCCGAACGCAGCCCCGCCGACCGCAGGGCCCGGCACAGCGCGTCCCACTCGCCGTCGACGGTGGCGTCGATCATCCAGCGGTCACCGGCCAGGTCGGCCATCCGCACCCGTCTTCGCGAGGCCGCCGGGTGGTGGGCGGCAAGGGTGACGAACTGCGGCTCGCGTTCGACGAGGACGCGGACGCGGAGTCCCGGCGGCATCCGCAGCGGGCTGCCCTCGACCTCGTGCACGAACGCCATGTCCAGCCGGCCGTCGGCGACCATGGCCAGCAGCGTGTTGGCGGACACGTTCATCTGGAGCGTCGGCTCGACCCGCGGCTCCCTGGTCCGCAGCCGGTACAACCAGCCGGGGATGGCGCGGCTCGCCGTGGCGCCGATGCGCAGCTGGAAGCCGCCGGCGGCGCGGGCGGCCGCGGCCCGGGTCTCCGTCACGATCGCCGCGAACTCCGTCACCAGCGGCCTGGCCCGGCTGAGCACCGCCAGACCCAGCGGGGTGGGGCGGCAGCCGGTGCGGGTGCGCACGAACAGCTGGGCGCCGAGGGCGTTCTCGATGCGCCGCAGCTGGGTGCTCAACGAGGGCTGCGCCATGCCGAGTTCCCGGGCCGCCCTGTGCAGACTGCCGGCGTCGGCGATGGCACAGAGCACGCGCAGATGCCTGACCTCCAGCTCCATGAGGGGGAGCGTAGAGCGGGGCACCGTGGGACACCAGGTGTTGAAGTTTGCATGAATACGGATGAGTTGGCACGTGATAGGTCGGTGCTATCCCCGATTGCCATCATCCCGCGAGCCGTTCAGCTGTCCGAGACTTCCTGGCAACCGATCGTTCCACCCCACAGAACGAGTAGGAGCCCCCCACATGACGTCGTTCCGTACCAGGACCGGGCAGAAGAACTCCAGGAGACTGGCGGCCCTCGCGCTCGGACTCGGACTGGCCGCGGCGGCCCTGGGCACCGCGGCCCCGGCGGGCGCCCAGACCCAGGGCGCCGACCGGGCCCCGGCCCGCAGCGCCGCCGGTTACGTCGGCTCCGCCGAGAACAACGGCAACAAGGCTTTCTTCGACGCGGTGTTGAGGTCCGTCGCCCAGCGACAGGCCGAGCACCCCTCCCTCAAGGCGGTGACCGTCTACTACAACGCCTCCCAGGCCCCCAGCTTCCGTTCGCAGATATCGAGCGCCGCCTCGATCTGGAACAGCTCCGTGTCCAACGTGAAACTCCAGTCGACGACGGGCAGCGCCGACTTCGCGTACTACGAGGGCAACGACTCGAGCGGGTCGTACGCGTCCACCGACGGCCACGGCAGCGGCTACATCTTCCTGGACTACACGCAGAACCAGCAGTACGACTCGATCCGCGTCGCCGCGCACGAGACGGGCCACGTGCTGGGCCTGCCCGACCACTACAGCGGCCCGTGCAGTGAGCTCATGTCGGGTGGCGGTCCCGGCCCGTCCTGCACCAACCGCTACCCGAACGCGACCGAGCGCTCCCGAGTCAACCAGCTCTGGGCGAACGGTCTGGCCAAGGCGCTCTCCAAGGTCGCCGCGGTGCGCTGACCGACCGCACCCGGCGGACCGGCCCCCGGCCGTGACCCCACCACACGCGTACGGACCGCGGCTCCCCATCGCGGTCCGTACGTCTGTGCCGGGCCGGTGCGGCGTCAGGGTGTGGGCGACGCCTCGGTGAGCGACATCCAGTTCCGGACCGTCTCCTGGTGCGAACCGGTGGCCGTGCCCGCTCCGACCGCTTCCGCGTCCTCCGCGGAGCACGGTGATCCCGCGCGGGTCAGCAGGACGAGCGGCCACTCGGGGCCCGCGCCCGGGGGTTCCCCGTCGAAGGCCGTCCAGTCCCAGGGACCGTCGAACCGCCATGCCCGGCCGGCGGCGTCGGCGACCTCGTCGCCCGGGTGCAGGAAGGCGTACGGCCGCATCAGCAGTTCGAAGGTGAAGGGGATGCCGTCACCAGGCTGGATGGAGTATCCCGTGCCGTCGAGATGGCTGCCGTCCGGGAACTCCCGGTAGGACAGGCCGCGAGGCAGCACGGTCACGGTCTTTCGGGGCCGGGGCAGCCAGCCCGTTTCGAGCGGTGGATCGTGGTGCTCCACGGACGTCACGTGCACGACGGTCGGTGGCACCCCGATCCGGCAGATGTCGCCCGCCTTCAGCTGCTCGGGCGGCGGGTCGGTACGGAACAGCTCCGCCTCCACTTCGGGGTCGGCGCGCCCGCCGGTGTGCACGCCCAGGGCGACATTGCCGTTCCAGTGCACGAAATCGCTGTCGGTGTCGATGTCCCACCACGGCCATCGCACCGAGACGCAGCCCCACGTCACCCCTCGCTCGACCCGCGTCGGTGTGAAGGGACAGGCGACCGACAGCACGTCACCGACCCGGAACTCCCCCGCATCCATCATCCGACCAGGATAGGAGGCGGCCGGTCCGCGCCGGTGCGGCGGCCGGTGGGCAGGGGCCGCGGCGCGGACGGGGAAACGAGTCGACGCGCGCCGTGCCGGTGGGTACATTCCGTGTGGCCTTACGTCGTCCAGCGGCCCAGGACACCGCACTCGGGTTCGCCCGATGCGGAAACCCCGGTTCGAATCCGGGCGTTGGCCACCCGCCTGCCGCGGCTTCCCGGTGACTGGCGCAGGACCCGATCGTGCGCATCGGCCGCCTGCCGGCCGTCACGCACGGCGCCGCGGAGGACGGAACGATGCCCGGTGCGGTCTTCGCCTGCCGGGCCGGAGAGGACGCGTGTGTCACTCGCTCTTGCCGATCGCCTGGCCATCACCGAGCTGATCTCGTCGCACGGCCACCTCGTCGACGACGGATGCCTGGACCGG
This sequence comes from Streptomyces sp. NEAU-sy36, assembly GCF_013423905.1. Classification (NCBI taxonomy): domain Bacteria; kingdom Bacillati; phylum Actinomycetota; class Actinomycetes; order Kitasatosporales; family Streptomycetaceae; genus Streptomyces; species Streptomyces sp. NEAU-sy36. The sequence continues at coordinate 3,626,307 of NZ_CP058977.1, read as the reverse complement.
TTGGAGGAGTTGTTCACCTCCGATGTCGTCTACGACCTCGGCGAGTTCGGCCAGGAGCCGCTGCGCGGGGTGGCGGCCGTCCGGGAGGCGGCCTGGGCGCTGGGGGCCGCGAACCCCGTCGCGCATCACGTCACCAATGTCGTCGTATCGCCGTCGCCGGACGGCCAAGTGCGGGCCCGGTCCAAGGGGCTGGGCATCAAGGCGGACGGCTCCTGCGGTTCCGTCTCCTACGACGACACCGTGGTACGCACCCCCGACGGCTGGCGGATCAGCCACCGCAAGGTGTGGCCGCGTCGCGCTCCCCTGGGCCTCGCACCCACCGGACCGGCAGGCGAAGCCGAAGACATCGGGGATCTTCCGGAGTTCCTCCTCGCTCGCGTCATGGACGACAACCACGCCCATGCCCACGTGGCCGACGCCATCGGCGGCGAAGCCCTTCTCGACAGCCATCTGCCCATGCTCGACCTGACCGGGCAACTGGCGTGCGAGTACAAGGAGATGGACCCCTCGGACCCCCGTACAGCGGGCCTCGCGTACGCGATTCGCGTCCTTGCCCAGTCGTACGCCGGGCACCCCGACTACCGCCGGGAATGGCGTCCGTAGCCGTCCGGCCCCACCGCGTTCGCGGCCGTGGTGCCGTCCCGGACGCCACCGGGGCCACGGAGAAAGTCGGGTGCGGGATGCCGCGTCCAGGGCCATGATGCCGATCATGACCGGATACGTCGGCATCCCCGCGAGGCTGGGCGAAAGCGTGCTGTCGGATGGGCGGTCGCTCGGATGGGCCGAGTGGGGGCCGTCGGACGGAGTGCCCGTTCTGCTGTGTCCTGGGGCGGCGACCAGCCGGTGGCTCGGGTTCGGGGCAGGTGTGGTCGAGGCGCTCGGAGTGCGTCTTGTCTCCGTGGACCGGCCGGGGCTCGGAGCCTCGACGCCCGCCCCCGGGCGGACCTTCTGCGACTTCGCCGGGGACGTGCGGCAGCTCTGCGCGCTGCGCGGGCTCGGGCGCCCGGCCGTGGTGGGGAACTCCCAAGGCGCGCCGTTCGCCCTCGCCTGTGCCGTGGCGGGGGTGGCCTCGGCGCTGGCCGTCGTCTCCGGCGCGGACGAGGTCGCCGCGCCGCGGTTCGCCCCTGCCCTGGACGCGGGCCTGCGCGGTCTCGTCGAGCGCACCGCACACGATCCGGCCGGCGCCGAGGAGTTCTTCGCGGGCTTCACCGCGGAGGCGATGTGGGACATGGTCATGGCGGGGAGTCCGGAGTGCGACCTCGCCGTGTACCAGGACCCTGAGTTCGCGGCCGGCTACCGCAGGGCCTTGAACGAAGCGTTCGCTCAGGGTGCCGCCGGTTACGCCCGTGACACCGTCCTGGCGATGGGGCGGTGGCCGTTCGCGCTCGACGCGATCACGGTCCCGGTCGACATCTGGTACGGCGAGCGGGACACCGGCCACTCGCCCGACAACGGCGCACTGCTCGCCGCGCGTGTGCCCGGTGCGCGACGCCATGTCGTGCCGGAGATCGGCGGGGCGCTGCTGTGGACGCACGCCGATGACATCCTCAGGGCGCTCCTCGGCAAGGCCGCCCGTGCCGCCGCTCCGCGCTCGCCGAGCTGAGCACCGGTCGCCCAGGCGGCCCGGCGGCGGGGCTTCGGCGCGCGGGCGTGTGTCCGGGAACGGGGGTACACCGGTGGTATGAGCGTGCGGCGTGCGTCGGTGGACCGCTTCCTGGCTGGACGGCCGGGCCGCGGGGCGGTGGTGATCCCCTTAGCGCTGATCGTCGCGATCACCGTGGCGGACCTGCGTTCTCCGCAGGACATCCATCTGGGTCCCTTCCTGGTGGTCGCGCCGGCCCTCACCGCGTCCCTGGCCGGGCCGCGGCCGACCGCGCTCGTGGGGGCTCTGGCTGTGGCCGCCCAGCTGTGCATCGGCGTGTTCCACGGCGGGCTGACCACGTCCAACCACATGGCGCAGGTCGCCGCGCTGATCGTGCTCTCGGTCCTGGTGGTCTTCGTCTGTCATGTGCGCGAACGGCGCGGCCGGGAGCTGAGCCGGGCACGATCGGTGGCGGAAACCGCACAGCTCGCATTGTTGCGGCCGCCACCGCGCCGGATAGGGCCGCTGCGGGTGGCCTGGATGTATCTGGCCGCCGAGGACGAGACCCGGATCGGTGGTGATCTGTTCGCCCTGGCCCGCACCGACCGTCCCGGCACCAGGGTGATCATCGGCGACGTCCGGGGAAAGGGCCTGGCCGCCATCGGCGAGGCGTCGGTCGTGCTGGGCGCGTTCCGCGAGGGCGCACACCGCTACCCCACCTTGTCCGGGCTGGCGGCGGCCCTGGAGGAGAGTGTGGCCCGGAATCTGGAGGAGGTGGCCGACACCGAGCACGACCCCGGCGAGCACTTCGTCACCGCCCTGCTGCTCGACATCCCCGACCATGGATCACAGGCCGAAATGATCAGTTGCGGCCACCCGCCGCCCCTGCTGCGGCACGATCACCACGTCACCGCCCTGCACGCGCGGCATCCGGCGCCTCCCTTGGGCATGGACCAGTCTCCCGGCTCCGGGCACCGGACCGATCCCTTCACCTTCGAGCCCGGCGACATGCTGCTGCTCTACACCGACGGTGTCGTCGAAGCCCGCTCGCCTTCGGGAGCCTTCTACCCACTCGGCGAGTCCGCCGCCGTGCGCCGTGCCTCCACCCCCGAGGGCCTGGTCCGTGAGATCCACCGAGACCTGATCGACCACGTCGGGCAGGAACCCGCGGACGACGCCGCCCTCCTCGTCATCGAACGCTGCACCGCCCACCGCCTCCAACGGTCACATCCGGCCGACGGCACCCCGTGACCATGGCCGTCGCCTCCGCCCGGTGTCAGCGGACGGGCCGGGTTCCGCCGAGCGCGCCGGGGCACGCGACCGACGCCCGGTGAGCCGGCGGGCGGACGCCGTCTCCGCGCGGCGTCAGGTGCCTCGGATGCGATGGCGCACGGGCACGGTCGGCCCCTGAGTCGTCACCCGCGGTATGGCGAACGGGCACGGCGGATGGCAAGATCACGCGAATGGCCGATCATGCTGAGTTGTCGTTGCGGTGGGGTGGGACGTCCGCGCGCTGGTGGACCGCGGCGTTGGCGTTGGTCGCGGTCGCGGCGGCGGTCGCGGCGGGTCTCGGTGTTCCGGGCGCCGAGAAGCTGGCGGTCTTCGCCGGGATCGTGGGGGTGGGGGTCCTCGGGTGCGGGCTCGGGATGCTCAGGCGGCGGGTGGAGGCGGGCCCGGACGGGCTCCGGTTGCGCGCGGTGCTGCGGTGGCGGCGACTGGGGTGGGACGAGATAGCCCGCTTGGAGGGGCTTCGGGTGGCCGCCGTCGACTCCCGTGTCCGGAGTTCCAATCTGCGTGTCGTGGCCACGCTCCGCGACGGTTCCACGGTGCCGCTGCCGGTGCCCTGGGTCGGTGCCGACGACATGGGGGAGTTCGAGAGGCAGTTGTCCCGGTTGCGTGCGGTGCAGCACCGCTATGCGCGCGGCGACCAGGGAGCGTAGCTTCGGAGACGTCGCCGCCGAGCGCCTGCGCCGTGACGCCCCGGTGGCGGGCGACACCGCGAATCGGGCGATACACCCCCGACGGGGCGGGCGCGGTGCCACGATGGTGCTCTTCGTCGAGTGCCGGGAGGGGCAGTGAGCGCTGACATCCGCGGAAGGCTGGCCGGGCTCGGGCTGCGGTTGCCGGAGGTGAGCGCGCCCAAGGGGGCGTACGTGCCGGCCGTGCGCAGCGGCCCGTTCGTCTTCGTGTCCGGGCAGATCCCGTTGACCGGCGGGGAGATGACCGCGACCGGCAGGGTCGGGGCGGAGGTGTCGCCGGAGCGGGCCCGGGAACTGAGCAGGCAGTGCGCGCTGGCGGCGCTGGCGGCCGCCGACTCGGTGGCACCCCTGGAGACGGTGGTGCAGGTGGTGAAGGTCGTGGGGTACGTGTCCTCGGCGCCCGGGTTCATCCGGCAGGCCGAGGTGGTGGACGGGGCGAGCGAACTGCTGGTCGAGGTGTTCGGACGGTCGGGCCGGCACGCCCGCAGCGCTGTCGGCATGAACATCCTGCCCCTTGACTCTCCGGTGGAGATCGAGGTCGTCCTGCGGGTGTCCGGGGACGACGCCCGATAGCCGGCGGCCGGTTCAGGAGTTGGGGACCGCCGTGCCCGTCACCTCGATGCCGCCGGCCGGATCCGCCGGGATCGCCACGGTCAGCAGACTCGGGCGGCCCATGTCCACGCCCTGGTGGATGGTCAGTACGGTGGGCGGCGTGACGAGCCCGTTGGCGCGCAGGTATCCGCCGAGCGCCGCGGCCGCCGCGCCGGTGGCCGGGTCCTCGACGACGCCGCCGGGCGGGAAGGCGTTGCGGGCGTGGAAGACGGTGTCCGACTCCCGGTGCACGAGGGCGATGGTGGTCCAGTTCCGGCGCGCCATGAGGGCGTTGAGCGCCGCCATGTCGTAGTCGAGGTCGGCCAGCCGTGCCCGGTCGGCGGCGGCGATGACCGGGTGCCAGGCGCCGGCGTAGGCGACCTGGGGCGGCAGGGCCGGGTCGAGGTCGGCCGCGGACCAGTCGAGCGTCGCGAGGAGCTCGGCGAGATCGGCGTCGGCGAGGTCCGTCGTGCGGGGCTCGACGCTGACCAGGGTGGCCGTGACGGAACCGTCGGGGGCGGTCGAGGTGGTCACGGGGACGGTTCCCGCCCGGGTGTGCAGCAGCAGACGGCCGACGCCGTGCCGCGACGCGTGGGCGACGGCCGTCGCGATGGTGGCGTGGCCGCAGAACGGGACCTCGGTCTGCGGGCTGAAGTACCGGATGTCGAGCGCGCCGTCGGGCCGCGGGACGACGAACGCCGTTTCCGAGTAGCCGACTTCGGCCGCCACGGCGGCCATCGTCGCTTCGTCGATGCCGGTGGCGTCCAGCACCACGCCTGCCGGGTTCCCGCCCCGGGGGTCGCTGCTGAAGGCCACGTAGCGCAGGATTTCCATCACCTGAACGTAGTCGCTCCGTCACCGAGGAGTCAAAAGTGCTGCGGGCAGTGCGACCGGTGCGCGGCGGGGCCGGGCGGGGTCGTCAGGCCCAGGTGACCAGTTGCCCGGACGAGGCCAGTCCCACCGCGAAACCCAGTGCCACGCGCCGAGCGCCCCGGCTCGGGCGCACCGCGTGGAAGTTGCGGGGGTCGATGAGCAGTGCCTCGCCGACGCGGGGGGTGATCTCCAGGGATTCGGCACCGCGCACGACGGCCTCGTCGTACCCGTAGGAGGCGGGCAGCCGGTACGCCTCGTCCTCCGGTTGCCACCGGTGCCGCCACAGCACCGTCTCACCGCCCGAAGGGGGCACGCTGAGATAGAGGTTGAAGGCGAACTGGCCGATCAGCGGAACGTCGAGCAGGTCCTCGGTGTATTCGCGCGACGCGTCGTCGAAGTGCACGAGGAAGCCCTGGTTGGGCTCCCTGGCCACGCCGTCGCCGAGTTGACGGCCGCCCCGCCGGCCGACGGCCGCGCCGCCGGGCCAGTGCGCACCCAGTGCCTCCCGGCAGACGGCGAAGGGATCGAACGAGAGGTCGAGGGCCCGCCATGCCCGGGAGTGCCCCTCCAGCGCCTCCCAGTAGCTGTCGGCGACTCCCCCGTCCGCCATGTGGTCGCTGATCCCCACACCGAACCGCATGACCGGCGGCTGGACGCGCGTCGTGCCGTACGAGTCGAACGTCCTGCGTTCAAGGGCGGTGAGGATCTCCTCGCAGCGCTCCGGGGAGAAGAAGCCGGGCACCCGGACGGCCGCGTACCGCCCGGCGGCGAGGCCGGAGAGCAGTCGGTGGGTGAATGCGGGTCCGGTGGCGACGCGGAAGAACGGATCGTGCGGCGCGATGTGCGGCATGTCCCGAGCGGATGTCCCTGTGATCATTCGTAGGTCTCCCCCGACGCTCTGCAAGACAGCGGAAATCGACGGCGCCCCGCCGCCCCTACTCGGGAGGCGCTCCGGTGGTGGGGCGGAACGCGGTCTTCGCATCGAGTTCGAGTGCCTGGCGTCCGGCCTCGAGTGCTTCCATCGCGATGCGCCGGCCCGCCTCCGCCTGCAACTCCTCCAGCTCGCTCCCCGGGGCGCCCCACGTCAGGGAGTGATCGTCGTGGGTGTCGGTGATGGGGAGAGCAGCCATAGGTGGACCTCCGCGCGTTCGAGTAAGGGACGCATCACTCAGGGTGAGGCACCGTCAGGCTACGCGCAAGGGAGTCGCCGGCCGTGCATTTACGCCAACTTCCTTGAAATTGAAGGACTTTCATGTCGGCATTTCCCGCAAAGCCTTGTCCAGGAGGGCTCTGGCCTGGACGGACAGCGGGTGCTTGGAACTGACCACCCGGTCGAGATCGAGTACAAGCGTGCGAAGTTCGCTCACCGCTTCGGGTGTGCGCCCGCGTATTCCGAGGAGGACGAGGACGAAGGTGTAGCGCAGGCGCATCACGAGGTTGGAGTCCGAGGGCTGGGAGGCGTCGCGCAGCGCCTCGCGGATCACCTGTTCCGCCTCCTGCGCACGGTTCTGGCTCAGCAGCGTGTGCGACAGCGTCTCCCTGACCCGCAGGACCTCGGGGGTGGCCGGCGGCCAGTGGTTGCGGCGGCTGATGTCGAGGATCTGGCGGGCCTCCGCCTCGGCCTCGCGGTGTGCGCCGAGGGCCTGCATGGTGCGGGCCAGCGTGTGGCGCACGACGAGGGTGTCGTAGTGCTCGTGGCCGCGCACCTGCTTCTCCGCTTCGACGATGGAGCGCAGCATGGCCTCCGCCTCGGTCTGCCGCCCCGTCTGTTCGTGGATCGCGCGGGCCAGCTTGTGCCTGCTGGCGAGGGTGTCCGCGTGGTCCTCGCCCAGGATCCGGGCCCGCGCCCGCACCACGCGGCTCAGCACCCGTTCGGCCTTGGTCAGTTGTTCCCGGTCGAGGTGGATGCGGCCGTGTTCGTGGCGCAGGCCGAGGATCTCGCGGTCGTCCTCGTCGAAGCCGAAGGAGGCGCAGCGTTCGATCAGCGGGACGACCAGGTCGTAGGCGGGAGCCGGCAGACCGGTGGCGATGAGGTAGCGGGCGGTCAGCCGGGCCAGTTCGAGGGCCTCGGTGCGCACCGTGCGGTCGGACAGCCGCGGTTCACCGAGCAGGCATGCCTTGGAGACCTCCAGTGTGTGCGGGGCGAGGGCCGCCCACAGGGGCCAGTTGGCGGGGTGGTCGGGGTTGCGGTGGTCGGAGGCCGACAGGAGCATGCGCAGCGCGACGCCGTAGAAGTCGGCGGGCCGGGCCCGCACCTCCTCGTCCTCGCGCAGCACGCCGTGCACCACGGGGTGCAGGGACAGCATTCCGGCCAGCTCGCGGTGGGCCGCGTCCTCGCGCTCGTAGGCGTCCACGAGCCCGAGTTCCTCCAGGCCTTCGAGGGCGGCGTTGCTGCTCTCGGCGGTGGCCCCGGGGAAGAGCGGGGACTGGGCGAGCGCGGGTCCGGACAGCAGGCAGCGGTAGGGGATCGGGGCGATGCTCAGGCAGGTGAAGACCTTCAGCAGGGTCGGGGCCTGGGGCAGGTCGTGCTCGGTGAGCAGGTTCATGCCGATGCCGCAGACCTTCTCCACGATCTCCCGGCCCAGCAGCTCGCTGAGCTGGGGCCCGTCCCGGCCCGCGGAGGTGTTCACGGTGCGGCGGAAGGTCTCGAAGTTCCTGATGTCGCTGCCCAGGGATATCTGGCTCTCGTTGACCGCTTTGATCACGTCGGCGGCGTGCCGCAGCGCGAGCGGCAGTCCGCCCAGCTCCCTCGACAGTCCGCGGGCGTCCTCGTTCGTGCCGCCGAGGCCCCCGGTCCGTTCGAGGAGCATGGAGGCGCCGTCGTGCTCGTCCAGCGGCAGGACCTGGTGGATCAGGCCGATTTCGCCCCAGGCGTGCCGACGGCGCACCCGGCTGGTGACGAGGACGGTGCCCCGCGGATTGTGCGGTTTGCGCAGCCAGCCGGTTCCGGCCGCGAGCGGGCCGTCGGGAGGCCCGAGGCGTTCGGGCTCGTCGGCGTTGTCGAAGATCAGCAACCATGGATCGGGGCAGGCGTCGAGGAAGGTCCACACGAGATCCATGGCCTGGCCGACGAGCCAGGCCCGTTCCACGTTGATGGACGGGGCGCCCAGGTCGCGCGCGATCATCCGCATGCGGAGGCTGAGTTCGGGCATGGACACCCACCACACGCGGCGGCCGGCGCGCTGGGCTCGTTCGGCGGTCTCCAGCGCGATCCGGCTCTTTCCCGAGCCGCCCAGGCCCGCCACGATGTGCACCTGCTGGCAGGCCTCTTCGGACAGCAGGTAGGCGACGAGTTCCCGCCGGTCCTTGCCCTTCAACTGGCCGTCGTTCAGCTGGCCGTAGGGCGGGGACGGGTAGGGGGTGAGGCCGGGGGCGTCGGACGCGGGCGACGGGACGCCGCGTGCGGTGTCCGGCGTGGTTCCGGCGCTGTCCGGGGCGTCGGCTCCCTCGTCCGTCGCCGCCGGGGCGAGGGGTCGCCGGGTGGCCGACGGGCGCTCGGCCACCTCCAGGAGCGCCGCGCGCACGGCCAGGTAGGAGGCGGCCGTGCGGTCCGCGGGCTGGATGATGGAGAAGTGGTCGGCGGTGATCACGCCGCCCTTGGGAAAGAGGCCCCGGGCGACGATGGGGGGCACGATGTCGTCGGTGGATCCTCCGTAGGCGCGCACGGGTATGGGGCATTCCGTGTCGCTGTACGTGCGGGCGTGCACCACCGAGCCCAGAACAGTGCGTTGCGCCTCGGTCACGGCCCGGTCGAAGGGCCTCAACTGCTGTTCCTGCGGGTTGTTCCAGAGCTTCAGGAACTTGCGCATGGTGAGGAAGAAACCCGAACCGGTGTTGGGACAGGCGAACATGGTGAAGTACTTGATCCGGGTCAGCTCGGCGCCTTCGCCGTTCCACAGCTTGCGGGCGAGGAACCGCTGTACGACGAGGCCGCCTTGGCTGTGCGTGACCAGCACGATCCGTTCGGCGTCGGCGAGTTCGGTCTCCAGGAAGGTGCCCAGCTGGTCGGCGATGTCGTCGGTCTCGGCGACCCGGCGGTCGGGCCGGAGCCGGCCGAGCGGGGAGTCGTACTCGAAGGGATGGATGCTGACCAGACCGGTCAGTTCGGGGTCGTCGGCGATGAGCGTCTCGAACGCCCGCCACACCTTGGCCGAGGAGAACAGCCCGTGCACCAGCACGAGATGGACGCGCGTCGACGCCATCGCGAACCTCCGCAGTCATAAGGGGCGTTGAGGCCGAAGGAATTCGATCGCAGATGAAGTGTCAGTCGCGTCAATGATGCACGAGGGGTGGTCGAGGGAGCCATGACGAGACAGTCGGGAAGCCCATCGGCACCCTTCCCCGAGCATGCCGGGCCGCGGTGGCGAGGTGCTGGGCCGGCGCGGCGCGCCGGCGGCGGACGCGGACGCGGCTTCGGGGCGGACCGGACTCCCGTGCGCTCTTCGGAGGCGGACCGGACGCCTTTGCGTGCGCTTCGGAGGGCAGCATGCGGCGTCTGCACCACGAGGGTCTCGGGGTGCGGACCGTTTCACGTCACCGCGCGGGGCGGGGTGCTCATCCGGCCGTGCGGGTGCGAGCCGGGTCGCCGTGGCGGCGCGGCCCGGTACGGCGTCCCGCCCGCGTCATACGGCTGACTGGCTCTGTTCACGAGATGCGACAGCAGTTGTTCACGACTTCGGAAGGCACGGCGTCATGCCGTGTTCGATTCTCCCCACGTCGAGCAGCAGTGGCCGGAGCCAGAAAGAGCGATTTCCCAGGCGGTTTACGGAGTCGGCGGTCAATCACCGGTGCGTTCAGTGCCACGCAGAAGAGCCAGTTGCTGGTGGACGGCACCGGTCACCCTTTTCTCGTCATCGGTGGCCAGCAGGTCGAGCAGCGCGCCGCGCAGTACGGCCAGCGCCAGCGTGCGGCGTACGACACCCTCCTCGGCGTCCCGCTCGGTCCGCGTCTGGCAGCCGGCGAGTATATCGAGCCAGTCCTCCACGGTGCTCCTGGCGAACCCGGCCCAGGGGCCGTGGGGATCGACGAGGGAGCGGGCGTATGCCTCGGCCCCCAGGCGCAGCAGCGGGCGGCGTTCGTCGGCGGCGAGCCACGCCCACACTTCCTGGGCCGCGGTGGCGAGACCGACGGGCCGCTCGGGCCGGCTGAGTCCGGCCATGAGCGCCAGCTCTTCCGTGCGGGCTCGCTCCAGCAACGCCCGCACGAGTCCGTCCTTGTTCCCGAACAGGAACATCAGCACGCGCGTGCTGGACCCGAGGGCTGGAGGAACGGACCTTGCGGTGCGCCTTTAGCGTTCTCGCGGTCGTCCACCTGTGGCTTCGCCGAGTCTGCGTGACGCCTCCACCTCGGCGGCAGGGACCCGGGGACCTGCCCGGGGGTAAGATCGCTGCCCTTCCGCTCCCCGCCGGTCGTCCGGGGGACGCACACCCTGCCCCTGCGGTGCCCGCGCGGACCTGGACGTCCCTCCCGTTCGCGGATTTCACTGGGACCGCAACAGGCGTGCGTCGACGAGGAGGCAGCAGGTGCAGACGTCCAGGCCGCGCACCGAGCAGACCGAGACCCGGCAGTCGGTACGGGGCGGACCCGCCGCCCGACGGGAGGGGTCCGGTGGCGGGGCCGCCGTGCCGCCCCCGCTCACCGCGGCCGCGCTCCGCGCGGCGCAGCGCGGCGCGGGCAACGCCGCGGTGACCGCCATGGTCGCCCGCCGCGCGCACCCCTCGGCGGCCCCCGCTGGGCCAGCCCCCGCGGACACCGGCGTGCAGGACGTGCTGCGCTCGGCGGGCAAGCCGCTCACCGCGCCGGTGCGCCAGGAGATGGAGGCCCGGTTCGGCACCGACTTCTCCGACGTGCGGCTGCACACCGGGCTCGCCGCGGCCGGCTCGGCCCGGGCGATCGGCGCCCGCGCCTACACGGCGGGAAGCCATGTCGTGCTCGGCGCCGGCGGCGACGACAAGCACACCCTCGCCCACGAGCTGACCCACGTCGTCCAGCAGCGCACGGGGCCGGTCTCGGGCAGCGACACCGGGCACGGGTTCGCGGTGTCGGACCCGGGTGACCGGTTCGAGCGGGCGGCGGAGGCCAACGCCCACAAGGTCATGTCCGGTCCGGTGCCCGACGTGCAGCGATCGCCGGGGCAACCGCCGGACGCGGCGGGACCGGCGGGGCCGGACACGGTGCAGCGGGCCAGCAGCACTGTGCTGGAGAACGCGGTGGTGTCGCACTACCAGCCCAGCAAGCGCAACGCCCCGTTCGCGCAGAACCTGACCATCCAGCGTCCCCGGACGGTGACCGGTCCCATCGCTCGGACGGGCACGGCCGGTCGGCCGGCGGCACCGAACCCGTACGCGGTCAAGAAGCTCCAGGAGGTCTACGAGCAGCAGTTCGGCAAGCGCCGGTCGCCCAGCGAGGCACTGGTGTGGAAGGACCTCTTCGGCGGCGCGGGGTACGACCGCGGCCACGTCATGGGCCTGGAGGTCGGCGGCACCGACACCGAGGCGAACATCGTCCCCCAGTGGTCGCTGAACCAGGGCACCGGTATGTGGCGCCGGATCGAGACGGCGATGGCGAACCTGGGCGCGGGCAACCTCCGTTTCGAGGTGCACTACGCCTCGGCGACGGGCAACTACCGGTCGGTGATGATCCCGACCACCATCGACATCTTCCTCGACAACGCCCCCCACACCACCTGGGAGAACGCGCCGGACATCAACGACCTCATCAGGAACGGCCGGGACCCGGACGACCTGGTGGAGTACTACACACTGGTGAAGGATGAGTACGACGGGCAGACGACGCTGACCGAGGACGAGATGCACAAGTTCGCCTGGAAGGCGCTCGCCCGCGACAAGGCCGTGTCCCTCTCGTACGCGGACTACGAGAACCTCGTCGCCCAGGGCCAGACCCCCACCACCAGCACCGTTGACACCCACATGCAGGGAATGACCCTGTCGACCTTCTCCAAGGACCGCCGGAGGAAACTGATCGACTCGTACGTCGACGTGGGTCTGGTGACCGTGAACGGCTCCGGCAGCACCGCGACCTACACCCTGCAAGACCCCCCGGCTCCCGCGTCCGACAGCGACACAGATTCCAGCAGCCAGTCCGACATGGACGTGTCCGACGCCTCCCAGCAGGCGTCACAGGGGGAGCCGTTCGCCACCGTCCAGTTCGACTCGCAGGGCAGCAACTCCGACCCGGACTACAGCGACGATGACCGGATGTCGACCGGTTCCTGACCAGCCCGGTGGAGCGGCGCCTGAGGGACGGGCCAGCCCCTCAGGCGCCGGCGACCGCGGCCAGGTACGGGCCGAACTCGCCGTCCCGTCACCACGTGGTCATCACCCCGGCGCTGACTGGCCCGGCCACCGGGGGCGGCGCGAGACTCGAGAGCGAGGGCTCCGGGGTGTGACGGACGCCGGGGCCTGTTTAAAGGCTGCCCGGGTTTCGGCGTCGGTCCGTTCCCTGCACCGTTCGACTTCCTCATGCCCCCCGAAGTCGTGAACAACTGCTGTCGTAACTCGTGAACAAAGCCAGCTGACGGCGGGTCTCACCCGGCGAGGGCGGTGATCCCGCTCAGGCCGTGGGAGGAGACCAGCCGGGCGCTGCCGTCGGCCAGCCGGTAGGACAGGCCCGCCACACCGACGCGGCCGGCGGCCACCCGCTCGGCCAGCACGCGGGAACGGTCCAGCAGCAGGCCGACAGTGTGCCGGATGTGCTCGTGGAGGAAGTCCTCCTCCTGGTTCCGTCCGGCGGCGCGGGCCGCCAGGACGCTGGGGGTCACCCGCTCGACGACGTCACGGACGAAACCGGCGGGCGCCCTGCCGCCGTCGGCCGCGGCGCGGGCGGCCGCGATGGCCCCGCACGAGTCGTGGCCCAGGACCACGACCAGCGGGCAGTCCAGCACGCTCACCCCGTACTCGATGCTGCCCAGCACCTCGGCGCCGACGACATGCCCGGCGGTGCGGACCACGAACAGGTCGCCCAGGCCCTGGTCGAAGATGATCTCGGCGGCCAGCCGTGAGTCCGAGCACCCGAACATGACCGCGAAGGGGCTCTGGGCCGGCGCCGTCTCCGCGCGGCGCGCGGCGTCCTGGTTGGGGTGCTCGGGCAAGCCGGTGACGAACCGCTGGTTGCCGGACATCAGCATCTCGAAGGCGTCGTCGGGACTCCGCGTCAGTGCATCGGTCATGGCCGCAGGCTACGGCGGCCCCGCCCGGAACGCTCGGCCGGGCCCGCCGACGCCCCTCCGTTCACTCCCACGGCGGGCACGCGCGGAAGCCGGCTGTGTCCCGTGGGCGGTCGTCGCCCCTCCCGCGGGTTCCGTGTCCCGGGAGTCTTCCAGGGGACGTCAGGGGGCGACCGTCGGCGCGGGCGGTGTCCAGCGGCGGGTGCGCGGCACGGTGCCGGTGACGCCGAACTCCTTCTTCAGCTGCTCGGGGATGGCGTAGTGCATGACGCGGCCGCGGGTGAGGGAGGACAGTTCGAAGATGGTGGTGAGGTGGCCGAGGCGGTCCAGGGCCCAGGCCCCCAGCGGGGACCGGTCCTCGATGGTCTCCAGCACGCCGAGCAGGCTGGGGGCGGCCTTGACCACGCTGTCCCAGGCGGTGCGCGGGACCTGGAGCCAGTCGGCGCAGGTGTCGCCGACGAGATAGCGGATCAGGGCCGAGACGATCGGGTCGAAGAAGGTGCCGGGGACGACCTCCTCGTAGAGGTCGATCAGCTGTCGGGTCAGGTGGGCGCCTTCGGGCGAGGGGCCCATGTGGCGAATCATGTACAGGTCGAGGAACTGCCGGGCCTCGTCAAGGAACTTGGGGACGGCCTCCTGGTCGACGCCGAGCATCGCGCCGACGACGCGCCAGGCGTAGTAGTAGGCCTCCGCCCCTTCGACGCTCATGTGGATGCCGAGGCGGTGCAGACTGTCCAGGACGAGCAGGGAGAAGAACATCTGCCCGCCGATCATGTCCTCCTGGCAGATCGGCGCGCCGAGTGCCTCGACGTCCCAGCGGCCCTCCCGCCTGAGGTGATGGCGGATGGAGGCGTGCAGCAGGCGTACCTTCTGCGCGGCCGGGACGAACCTGCCGCCCGCCTCGAAGGCATCGGGCCGCATGAGGTAGACGGTGAACTGGCCGGTCTCCGCCATCCGCCTCGACGGATAGTCCAGCCCGTGCGTGGCCGACAACAGCTTCGCGACGTGGGGGACGACGTAGCAGGCGGGCATGGAGGCGAACGACAGCGCGGTGGAGATGTGCACGTTGTTGTCGATGAAGAACAGCCGGGCCCTCTCCATCTCCCCCCAGTCCACCCAGGCCGGCGGCACGGCGGTGGCCCGCAGGTACTCGCGGGCGACGTCGGGCAGCCCGTCGGGGAGCGGGGCGCCGGCCGTGGAGACGTAGCGCATCAGGGTGTTGAACGTGCCCACCTCGCCCCGTTCGAACAAGGTGGCCACCACCGCGTCGGCGAGTTCGTCCCCCGACTGGCGCAGGGCGTCCATGGAGGCATCGGTACAGGTCATGTCGGCAGTCCTTCCGGTGAGCCGCTCGGCTGCGAGGGCCGGCCGTCGTGGGGCGGATCAGTAGGTGGTCGGGCCGGTGCGGGCGACCGGGCGGGCGAGGGCGATCCGGTCAGTGACGACGGTCGGTGGCCGAGCCGGCGAGATCGGTCAGGGCCCGGCGGACCGGGTGCGGCAGGTCGAGCGTGTCCAGGCTGCCGACGGCTTCCCGCACCCGGGAGGTGATCATCTCCTCCACCTGATCGGGGGCCTTGAGGGCGGTCATCAGCTCGCGCACGTCGCGCAGATCGTCGGCGGTGAGGTCCCGGCGGCCCAGCACGCCGGCGAGTCGCTCGCGCTGGTCCGGCCGGGCGGCCCGCCAGGTCACGGCCAGCAGCGCGGTGGGCCGCCGGCCGCGGATGTCGTCCAGGCTCGCCTTGCCCGTGCGGCCGGGGTCCCCGAACAGGCCCAGCAGGTCGTCGCGCAGCTGGAACGCCTCGCCCAGCGGCAGCCCGTACGCAGACAGACCGGCCCGCAGCCGGGCGGCGGCACCGGCGAGCAGCGCGCCGATGAGCAGCGGGTGTTCGACCGTGTACTTCGCGGTCTTGTAGCGCACCACCTTCAGCGACACGAGCGGGTCGGGTTCCGCGCCGGTGCTGAGGATCTCCAGGCACTCGCCGGCGATCAACTCCCTCGCCAGGTCGCCCCACATCGGGCGCGCGCGGGTGAGGTAGGCGGCGGGCAGACCGCTGGTGGTGAACAACTGGCCCGCGAGCGCCATCAGGTGGTCGCCGACCAGCATGGCCAGCGCGCGGGCGGCGGCCCGGGCCCGCGGCCGGCCGGCGACGGCGGCCCGCAACGCCACGTGGACGGTGGGCAGTTCGTGGCGCAGCGGGCTGTCGTCGATGAGGTCGTCGTGGACGACCGCGGCGGCGTGGACCAGTTCCATGGAGGCCGCCGCGCGTACGAGGGGATCGCTGTCGGGCTGGCCGGCCGCGCGCCATCCCCAGTAGCAGAACGCCGCCCGCAGCCGCTTGCCGTGCCCGGCCGCCGCCCGCAGCTGTCCGGCCACCGGCGCGAGCGCGTCGTCGATCGCGCGAAGCCGCTCGGCCTCGTCGGCGAGGAACTCGTGCAGGACGGTGTCGACACGGGCCTTGAACCCGGCGGTGTCGAAGCGCTCAGACATCGCCGCCGGGCACCGTCCGGCGTGTCCTCGCGTGCTGGGCCAGCACCTCCAGGTGGGCGGGCGGTGCCGCGGCGCAACGGTCCAGCGCGATACGGCCGCGGGCCAGCAGGTCCTGGTGGGCGTCGCGTGCGAGGTCGGGCCCGTCGGACCGGCGCAGCAGTTGCCGTGCCGTGCCGAGGGCCGAGCTCACGGTGTTGACGGCCAGGTCCGCCAGGCCCGCCACGAGCAGGACCGCCTGCTCGTCCAGTCCCCGGCCGTCGGGCGGAGAAGAGGTCATACCGGTCGTCCCCCAGTTCTCGGAACAGGCTCCGCCGCCGTGGCGGCCGGGATGGTCCCCGGCCCGGGCGTTCCGCGGCCCGGTCGTGCCTGCGCGCTCCAGCACACTGCGTCCCGGCGCGGGCAGGCCGTCGTAGCGGGCCAAACCACCTGTTCGGGTGAACGGGGGGCGACCGGCCGTCGCGTCTAACCGGGTCAGGCTCCGGTGCGGGTCGCCCCGCCGTCGACGTGCAGGATCTGGCCGGTGACGAAGTCGGCGTCGTCCGAGACCAGGAAGGCGAGGGCGTTGCCGAGGTCGGCCGGGACCGACGGGCGCTTGATGGTCTGCATGGCCGTCGTCCGGGCGATCACCTCCTCGGCGCTCGGGCCGTTCGTCCGGACCCGGCCCAGGAAGCCGTCGGTGGCCACCAGGCCGGGCGCGATCGCGTTGACGGTGATGCCGCTCTCGCCGAGTTCGTTGGCGAGTGCCCGGGTCAGCGCGTGCACGGTGCCCTTGCTGGTCATGTAGGCCAAATCGCGGTTCTGGGTGAGGGTGATGCCCGAGCCGGTGTTGACGATGCGTCCCCAGCCGGCGGCCCGCATCCCCGGGGCGAACGCCCGGGCGAAGAGCAGGATCGCCTCGACGTTGACCGCCTGGACCCTGCGCCACAGCTCGATCGTCACGTGGTCGAGGTCGGTGAAGGGGAAGACGCCCGCGTTGTTGACGAGGATGTCGCAGCGCCCGTACCGGTCGAGGACCGTGCCGACCGCGGTGTCGACCCGGGACGGCTCACCGATGTCGCACACCAGCCCCAACTTGTCGCCGTTGCCAGGGAGTTCCCGCACGGCGTCGGCCGGGTCCTCGATGTCGACGGCGACCACGTTGGCGCCGTCCGAGGCGAGCCGCCGGCAGTAGGCGTACCCGATGCCTCGCGCCGCCCCGGTCACCACCGCCGTCTTGCCGTCAAGCACCACGGGTGAACTCCAGTCCGATCTGGGTGGCGATCCCGAAGTAGTCCTCCAGGTGCCAGGTGCGCACGATCCGGCCGTCGACCACCTGGTGGAAGTCCGAGGCCCGGAACTCGACCTCGCGGCCGGTGCCCTCGACGCCGAGCAGTTTCCCGACGTGTACTCCGCGGCCGACCGAACGCACCGCCACCATCTCATCGGACGCGACGACGTCGGCGATCGTGACGGTCAGCCCGGAGAAGGCGCCGCGCAGGTGCTCGATGCTCTTCTTCCAGCCGTCCGCACCGGGCCCGGTGCGCAGGGCCGGCACGGCCTCCCAGTCGGGCGCGAGTGCCTCGTCGACCAACGAGGTGTCCCCCGTGGCGAGGGCCTCGTAGAAGCGCTGGACGGCGATCTCATTGTCAGTGGACATGGCTCTCACGCTAGGGACGCACACCCTGAGTGATCAAAGACCTGTTCCGCACCACGTAATACGGTTCCGGCATGACGGATCTCGATCTGCGGCTGGTGCGCTACTTCATCGCCGTCGCCTCGCATCTGCACTACGGCCGTGCCGCGGCCGAACTGCACATCGCCCAGCCGTCGTTGAGCCGTCAGATCGGCCGGCTCGAAGCCCAGGTGGGCGCCCGGCTCCTGGACCGCACGCGGCAGGGCACGCGGCTCACCGAGGCCGGGGAGGCGTTCCTCCCGCACGCGCGGGCCCTGCTGCGTTCGTCCGAGCAGGCCGGGGCCGCCGCCCGGGCCGCCGCACGGCCCACCCGGATCACCGTCGGCTACACCGCGGGCCTGATCGTCACCCCGGCGGTGCGGAACGTGCGGCGCAGGCATCCCGACGCCGACGTGCGCACGCTGTACCTGGAGTGGAACGAGCCGCGCGCGGCCCTGCTCGACCGGCGGGTCGACGCGGCGGTCACCCGGCTGCCGCTGCGGACCGACGGCCTGCGGGTGACGGTCCTCCACGACGAGCCGAAGCTGCTGCTCGTTCCGCTCGGGCACCGGCTGGCCGGCAAGGAGTCGGCCACCCTCGACGACATCGCCGGCGAGCCGATCCCCCGCTTCCCGGACCCGGAGTGGGACGCCTACTGGCGCGTCGACCCGCGTCCGGGCGGCCGTCCCGCGCCCGACGGGCCCCCGGTCGAGACCATCGAGGACAAGCTCGAATGCATCGCCGCCGGGCAGGCCGTGGCCATCGTCCCGGCCGCCCTGCACGCGGCCGGGATACGCCCCGACCTCACCACGGTGCCGCTGCGCGGCGTCGAACCGGGTCACGTCGTGGTGGCGACCCGGGCCGCGGACCACAGCCGGCTGGTGGCGGCGTTCCGGACGGCGGCCAGGGACTGCCTGGGCGGCCCCGGCCCGGCACACCGGAACTGACGGATGCCGGCCGGGCGACCGGACGGCAGGGTGGCACGGATCCGCCCGCCCTTGCCGCGCGGGTCCGTTCAGGGGCGCGTCAGCAGGGCGCGCAGGGCGGCCTTGTCGGGCTTGCCGCTCGCCGCGACGGGGACGTCGGTGAGGATGCTGACGGCTGCCGGGACACCGGCCTCGCCCAGGTCCCGTGCCACCAGTTCGCGCAGCGCCGACTCCTTGGGCGCGCGGCCCGGCTGCGGGACGACGAAGGCGTGGATGGCCTCGCCCGTCCGCTCGTCCGGGACCCCGACGACGTATGCCTGGTCCACGTCGGGGTGGGAGGCGAGGACGCGTTCGATGGGGCCCGCGTAGTGCACGACGGCGTTGACGATGACGACGTCGCGCGTGCGTCCGGTCAGCCGCAGGTATCCGCCCGCGTCGAGCCGGCCGAGGTCCCGGGTCCGGACCCAGCCGTCGCGCAGGACGTCCGCGGTCTCCCGCGGGTCGTCCCAGTAGCCGCAGAACGCGTCCGCCGCCCGCACCCACACCTCGCCGGTGCCGCCCGCCGGGAGGTCGCGGCCGTCCTCGTCGCGCACGGTCATCTCGACCGTGTCGAGCGGGCGTCCCACCGTGTCGGCGAGGCTGGGGTCGGCGGCGAGTTCCTCGGGTTCGAGGAGGGTGAGCATGCCCGTCTCGGTCTGGCCGTAGGCGTGGTGGGCCACGGGTCCGAGCAGTTCGGCCGCCTCGGTCAGCCGGTGCGGGGCAAGAGGGGATCCGGCCACGACGAGGGCGCGCAGACTGCCGGTGTCCGCGCCCGCGTCGCGCACGGCGTCGAGAATGCCGTACAGGCGCGGCACCGTGGTCATGCAGGCGGTGACGCGCAGGTCGGCGAAGACGCCGGGGAAGACCGGAGGTTGCTGCGGTATGACCGCGGTGCCCCCGGCCAGCAGCGCGAGGCCCAGGTGCTCGAACATGACGGCGCTGGTGAGGGTGCCGAAGAGCAGGAACCGTTCGTAGCGCGCCGCGAGGCGCCGGACGCGGTCGGTCCAGCGTGCGGGCTGAAGGGCCCAGTGCTCCGACAGGGCCCCGTAGGTCACCATCGTGCCCTTGGGCCTGCCGGTGCTGCCGCTGGTGAGGTGGACGACGCCGACGCCGTGGCGGTCGCCGCGGGGGACCAGGTCGCCGGGTGCGGCGGTGAAACCCCTCGGGGGCCGCAGCGCGCCGGTCTCCAGGAGCCGTGACCCGACTGCCGCGGCGGCGAGCCCGGGGCGGCTCGCGGCGTCGTCCGTCACCACGGCGTCGATGTCCCGGGCGAGGATGTCGCGCAGGTGTGCACGGGTCAGTCCGGGGCGCAGTCCGACCACCTGGCAGCCGACGACGTGGGCCGCGACGCGCACCGCGAACGCCTCCGGCGTGACGCCGGTGTCCAGGGCCACGCGGGCTCCGGGCGTCAGGCCCGCGGTGCGCAGCCCCCGGACGAAGCCGGCGGTCAGGTCGAGCACTTCTCCCCGGGTGACGGTGCGTGTCCCGCACTCGAAGGCGGGCAGGTCGGGGGCGTCGCGGAAGGCGTCGACGAACGCCTGCGGAAAGAGACCACCGGGCTTTTCGTCCACTTCGTCTCCATTCTGGACCGGAAGCAGCCGACATGAAGACGGCGTGAATGTCTGGAAAGCGACCATGCCGAACGGCGAATGGGCTCACTCGGACCGCCAAACAGGCCCCACGTTAACCGACGGAAGGAATTCACCAACCCGAGTGGCGAGTGACCTACGTCACACAGAGGCGGTCTGGATCAGTGCTTTAACCATCAAGTAAGGTCCTTTCCGCCCCCACGGAAGGCAGGACGAACCCATGTCTGCTTTAACGCAGGTCGACTATCTCGTCATCGGCGGCGGCCCCGCGGGCCTCCAGGCCGGGTACTTCCTAGAAAAGAACGGCCGGGATTACCTCATCGCGGAGGCGAGCGACACTCCAGGCGCCTTCTTCACCCGTTTTCCCCGGCATAGAACGCTTATCTCGTCCAACAAGGTGCACACCGGCTGGAGCGATCCGGAGATGCGTCTGCGCGTCGACTGGAATTCCCTCCTCTCGGACGACGGACCGCTCTTCACCGCCTACTCCCCGCGCTACTTCCCACCGGCCGACGACATGGTCCGCTACCTGGCGGACTTCGCACGGACCCAGGGGCTGCGCATCCGTCTCGACACCCGGGTCACCCGCGTCACCCGGACCACGGACGGCCTCTTCGCGGCGACGGACCAGAATGGCAACGTTATCCGGGCCCGCCGGATCATCGTCGCCACGGGCGTCTCCCGGCCGTACGTGCCGGCCATCGAGGGCGTCGAGGAGGCCGAACGCTACGACACGGTGACCGTCGACCCCGCGGACTTCACCGACCAGCGCGTCCTCGTCATCGGGCGCGGCAATTCCGCCTTCGAGACCGCAGACAATCTCATCGAGACCGCCGCCGTCATCCACGTCGCCGGACCCGGCTCCCTCAAACTCGCGTGGCGGACACACTTCGTCGGACATCTCCGCGCGGTCAACAACAACTTCCTCGACACCTATCAGCTCAAGTCGCAGAACGCCGTACTGGACGGCGACATCCTGCGCATAGCACGGCAGCCGGACGGCACTTATCTGGTGAGCGTCAGATTCGCGCGCGTCGAGGAAGTGGTGAAGGACATCCCGTACGACCGGGTGATCCTGGCCACCGGATTCCGATTCGACGCCTCGATATTCGACGACGACTGCCGACCCGAGCTCGTCGTCAAAGACCGGTTCCCGCGGCTCACCAGCGCATGGGAATCCGTGAACATACCCGATCTGTATTTCGCCGGGACCATCACCCAGTCCCTCGACTTCAAAAAGTCCACCAGTGGTTTCATCCACGGTTTCCGGTACGGGGTGAAGGCGCTCGCCCGCATACTCGAACGCCGTTACCACGACCGGGACTGGCCGCACACCGACCTGCCCGCCACCGCGGACGCGGTGAGCGACGCGATCATCGCGCGGGTCAATCGCACCTCGGCCCTGTGGCAGATGTTCGGGTTCCTCGGCGACGCGGTGCTGCTCGGCGCCGACGGCGGGGCCCGGTACTGCGAGGAGGTCCCGGTGGCCCATCTGCACGAGGCCACCGCCCGGGGCGAGTTCGGGGACCTGGCCGGCTACTTCGCCGTCACCCTGGAGTACGGCGCCGACCACGACCAGGTCGACCCCTTCGACGTCACCGTCGCACGGACGCCCCAGCGGGACACCGCTGGCCTCGACGCGCGCTATCTCCACCCCGTGGTACGCCAGTTCCTGCCGGACGGCACCGGAAAGCCGGTCGCGGAACACCACCTCACGGAGAACCTGGAGAACGAGTGGGACGACCCCGGCGTCCACGTCGGCCCGCTCGGTTCCTTCCTCGCCTCCCGGCTGCCCGCCGGCAACGGCCTCCCGGCCGGCGGAGCATCCGCCGCGCCCAGGCCGTGACCGGCCCGCGGACGGGCCCGGTGTACGATCCGGCCGCCCTGGCACGCCGGGCCCGCGCGGAACTCAGGCCGGAGCACTACGACTTCATCGCCGGCGGAGCGGGCGAGGAGACGGCGCTGCGGGAGAACGAGGACGCCTTCGCCCGGCTGGCTCTGCTCCCCCGGGTGCTGCGCGGCCCCGGCCCCGACGCCGGCACCCGCGTGGGCGTGCTGGGCCGGGAGTGGCCGGCACCGCTCTTCGTCTCCCCGACCGCCTTCCACCGGCTCGCGCATCCCGACGGCGAACTGGCCACCGCGCGTGCCGCCGCCGCGACCGGGACCCCGCTGGTCACCGGCATGGCCGCCACCACCGCCGTCGCGGACGTCGTCGCCGCGGCCCGCGCGCGGGACCCGGAGGCCGTCGTCTGGTTCCAGCTGTACCTCCAGCCGGAACACGAGGTCACCGCCGAACTCGTGCGCCGGGCCGAGCGGGCGGGCTGCTCCGCCCTCGTGGTCACCGTCGACTCCCCCGTGTTCGGGAACCGCACCCGGGACCTGCGCAACGGCTTCCACGACCTGCCGCCCGGTCTCGCGGCCGAGAACATGCGGGACCTGCCCGGGGCCGCGCCCGGCGGCACCCGTGACATCGCCATGTGGCCGGCCGGCTGGGACGATCTGGGGCGGCTGCGCGACCTGACCGACCTGCCCCTCGTCCTCAAGGGCGTGCTGCATCCGGCGGACGCGCGGGCGGCGGTCGAGCGGGGTGTGGACGCGCTGCTCGTGTCCAATCACGGGGGACGGCAGCTCGACGCCGCTCCGGCGGCGGTCGAGGCGCTCCCGGCCGTCGCCGAGGCCGTCGCGGGACGGGTGCCGGTCCTCATGGACGGCGGGGTGCGCCGCGGAACCGACATCGCGCTCGCCCTGGCCCTGGGAGCGGTCGCCGCCGGTGTCGGGCGGCCGGTGCTCTGGGCGCTGGCGACGGCAGGCGAGGACGGGGTGACGGAGCTGCTGAACGCGCTGCGCGAGGACTTCGCCCATGTGCTCGCCCTGTGCGGCGGGCACCGGCCCGGGGACCTCACGGCCGACCAGGTGGTCACGCGCGCCTTCCCATGCCGCCGGCCGAAGGAAGGACGAGCATGGTGAGCCGGAAAACGGCGGCGGCGACGGCCCTGGGCGGCGCGCTGCTACTGTCCCTGCCCGCCTGGCTGCCCGGCCGGGTCGTCGCCCTGCGGATGAAGGTCTTCGCCCGCGTCAACGGCGACGAGGGCATACCGCTGCCCAGCGCCGTCTTCGGCGCCGACCGCTTCCAGGAGGTCTACGGCCACCCCGCCGCGGGGGGCCGCAGCAAGGGCGCGGCGCTGTCCGACCTGTTCTGGTACTGGCTCGCGCCGGGCGCCGACGTCCACCAGGAGCATCTGGAGGCCGGCCCCCGCTACGACGAGGTGGCCCGGCGCACGCTCGACATCCTCTCCGGCCCGTCGGCCGAGCTGTACGCCGCCGCGGCGAGCGCCACCCGGCGCGTCCTGGAGACGGCGGACACCGGTCGGATCCGGTCCGTACGGCTGCGTGACCTGATGATGCCGGTGTGGGCCGAGTTCTTCTACGAACTGGTCTTCCGGGAGCCCTGCCCGGCCGAGGCCCGGCGGCTGATCGTCGCCCATGCCACCGACGTGGTCGACGCCCTCAAGTGCACCCGGCCGCGCCACATGCGCCGCAGGAACCGGCTGACCCGCTATCTGCTGCGCCGGCTGGCCGCCGGTGACGTGCCCCACGAACTGCCCGGCTGCCTGACCCGCCGCCAGCAGGCGTTCTATCTGCAAGGCACCTTCTTCAACACCGCCGTGGTCCAGATGTCCGAGGCGATGGCCCATCTCCTGCTGGCCCTGGCCCAGCACCCGGACGTACAGCGGAAGGTGGCGGACGGGCCCGACGACGACCGCTACCTGTCGTATGTCATGAACGAGACGTTCCGGCTGTTCCCGCTGTTCGGGGTGGCGCACCGCATCACCACCGCCGACATCGCGCTCGACGGCCTGCCCACGATCCCGGCGGGCTCCGTCCTCACCTTCAGCTACCCCGACTACCACGCCACCGGCCACACCGATCCCGAGCGCTTCGATCCGGAGCGCTGGGCGACGCTGTCCGCGAAGAACGCCCACCACATCCCCTTCGGCGTCGCCGCCAACCGGCCCTGTCCCGCCTGGCGCCTCGCGCCGGTCGTGATGCGCGCCGCGACCCGGGAGGTGCTGGCCCGCCACGTGCTCGACTCACCGGTCGGGCACACCCGTTCCATCCCCCACCGCGCTCCCTGTCTGCTGCTGCCCCGCGAGCGGCCCTCCTCCCGGACCACCAGGCTCGTGCTGCGCACGGCGCTGGCCGTGCGCGACCGGGCCGAGGACGTCGGACGCAGCCTGCTGCAACTGGTCCTCGGCACCTGGATGGTGCTGGACGCCCGCCGCACCAGGCCCGCCACGACGTACTTCGCCCGGTACGACACCGAGGGCCGTCCGCTGAGCACCGGCGACGCCGCGCCGGGTGCCGGGGCGGGACGGGCGCACGGCCCGGCGGCCTGCCCGTACCCGGGCCACAGGGCGTGAAGGCGTCGTCCCCGCAGGCTCTCGTGGACCTCCCCGGGTCCGCACGGGCCTCCATGGGTCTTCATGGGCCCCGAAGGTCTCCCCACAGGTCTCCTCCCCCAGGAGTCATCGTTGTCGACCACCGAGATGGGCCCGGCGTTCTTCCTGGCCGTGGCCGTCATCCTCACCGTCTGCCGTCTCGTCAGTCTGCTCCTGCGTCACCTCGGCCAGCCGCCCGTGGTCGGGGAGATGGTCGCCGGGGTGGCCCTCGGGCCGTCCGTTCTCGGCCTCCTCTCCCCCGGCCTGGAGAAGTCCCTGTTCCCGGACGAGATGCGACCCGTGCTGTACGTGGCCGGGCAGGTCGGTCTCGTCGTCTTCATGTTCCTGTCCGGCTACGAGTTCCGGACCGACCGGCTGCGGTCGGTGGGCCGCACGGCGGTGCCCGTCTCCGCGGCCGGCATCGTCGTGCCCCTGCTGCTCGGCTCCGGGCTCGCCTGGGCGGCGCACGGTGCGGTGGACCTCTACCCGGACGGTGTCTCGCCCACGGTGGGCGCGCTGTTCGTCGGGGTCACCGTGGCCATCACCGCGTTCCCGATGCTGGCCCGGATCATCACCGAACGCGGCCTGACCGACACCCGTTTCGGCTCGGTCGCGCTGGCCTCCGGCGCGCTCGACGACGCCGTGGCGTGGGTGCTGCTGGCGATGGTGCTGAGCATGGCGGGCGGCAACGCGGACACGTTCCTGCTGGCCGTGGCCGGCGCGGTCGGACTCGCCGTGTTCCTCGGTGTCTTCCTCCGCGTCCGGGCCAGGGCCCTGGAGCGGGCGCGACGGCTCACCGAGGAGCACATGCTGCTGGTCACCGTGCTCCTGCTGTTCCTCGCCGCCTGGTACACCGACCGCATCGGCCTGTACGCCGTGTTCGGCGCCTTCAGCCTCGGCGTGGCCTTCCCCCGCGACCCGGTGGTGACCCGCGCCGTGGCGGCCATCGCACCGATCAGCCGCATCGTGTTCCTGCCCCTGTTCTTCACCTACTCGGGGCTCAACACGGACTTCACGCTGCTGTCCGGCAGTGGTCTGATCCTGTTCACCGTCGCCTGTGTGGCGGTGGCGATCATCGGCAAGTTCGGTGCCTGCTGGGCGGCGGCGCGGATGCTCGGCGAGCCGCCGCAGACCGCCCTGCGGGTGGGCGCGTTGATGAACGCGCGCGGGCTGATGCAGCTCATCGCCATCAACGTCGGCCTCAGCGCGGGCATCGCCTCGCCCGCCCTCTTCGGCGTCCTGGTCGTCGTCGCCCTGGTGACCACGGTGATGACGGCTCCCGTGCTGACGCTCCTGGACCGGCGTCAGGCGGCTCGGCACCCGGACGAGAACGATCGGCGCACCGGCGCGACGGCCCGTCCCGCCCCCTCCCGGGGAGGGGGTGAGGGCAGCGGCTAGGGGCGCGCGGCCGCCGTGCGCGGCCGCGCCGTCATGACGAGGTCGCGCGGGTGGTTGGTGGAGGTCATGACTCCCCGGACCCGCCTGCCCGGGACGGGTTCGAGGCGCCACTGGTTCACCACGGCCACGACCGTCGCCGTCATCTCCGC
The DNA here is from genome assembly GCF_013423905.1 of Streptomyces sp. NEAU-sy36. NCBI lineage: Bacteria > Bacillati > Actinomycetota > Actinomycetes > Kitasatosporales > Streptomycetaceae > Streptomyces > Streptomyces sp. NEAU-sy36. The sequence goes on along the minus strand of NZ_CP058977.1, from coordinate 3,600,418 downwards.
GCGGGCGAACGACTCGCCGATGCACTGGTGGCTTCCGGCGCCGAAGGGGATGAAGGCCCCCCGCGGGGCGGCCGGCCGGTCGGGCAGCCAGCGGTCGGGGTCGAAGCGGGTGGGATCGGGGAAGTGGCGCGGGTTCCGGTGCAGCACCAGGGCGCTGAAGACGAACTCGGTGCCCCGCTTGAAGTGGTGGCCGCCGAGTTCGACGTCGGTGACGGCCCGCCGGATCGTGACGCCTCCGGGGTTGGGCACGCGCAGTGCCTCGTCCACCGTCCGCCTGGTGCGGGGCAGTTGATCGAGCCGGTCGAGGTCGAAGGGCGCCCCGGACTGCTGCCGGACCTCCTCGTAGAGCTCGCGGTCGGCGTCCGGGTGCAGGCCGAGCTCGTGGAAGAGCCAGGCCAGTCCGCCGGCGACGGTCTCGGTGCCGGCGACCAGCAGGGTGACGACCTCGTCGTACACCTGCTGGGAGGTCATGGTGTCCGCGGTGGACGCGTCCTCGGCTCTCAGGAGCAGCGTCAGCAGGTCGGGTTCCCCGTCCGGCGGGCTGCCGCGGCGGGCGTCGATGAGGTGGTCGATGACGTTCCGCAGGCGGCGGTGCGCGTCCGCGAGGCGGCGGTTGCCGGGGGTGGGCAGCCGCTGCCAGAGGTTGGTGGGGTCCAGGACACGGGTGTACATGCCCCGCAGGACGAGGGGCACCGTGTGGCGGATCTCGGCCGCGAGTCGTTCGTCGAGCGTCGTGGAGAACAGCGTCGAGGCGAGGACGGCCAGGGACAGGTCGTACATCTCCCGGGTGACGTCGATGGCCTGGCCCGGCCGCCAGGACGCGGCACGAGCGGTGGCCGTCTGCGCCATCGTCCGGGCGTGGCGGGCGATGTGGGTGTGGTGGAACGCCGGCTGCATCAGGCGCCGTTGGCGCAGGTGGAAGGAGCCCTCGGAGGTGGCGAGGCCGTTGCCGAGGTAGTCGCGGAGCTTTTCGAACGAGCGTCCCTTGGCGTAGTCGGCGGCGTCGCTCACCATGACGCGGTGGACGAGGTCGGGGCTGGTGAGGACGTAGGCCGGCTTCGGGCCCAGATGGACCGCCACGATCGGGTCGTAGGCGGTGAGGGTGTCCAGGAACTCCAGGGGCCTGCGCCACATGTGCAGGCCATGGCCGATCAGGGGCAGGCGGCCCCGCGCGACCGGTGGGGGCGCGGGGCGGGCGGCAGCGGTCATCAGCGCTCCTCCGGCCGGGACGGCACTCGCGGCGGTCCGGGTGGCGTGCCGGGCGACACGGTCGACCACACGCGGACCTCGACGGCTTTCGCCTCCGTCACGGCACGTACCGAGTGTGACGGAAGGAGCGCCCAGCGTGGTAGACCCGGCCCCGTGTCACTCGTCCGGGCGTCGAGCCGGGCGCGGAGGAACCGCCGCGGTCAGCCGCGCGGGTGCCCGGCCGCCTCCGGCCGGCCACGATGGCGGAACCATTCCGGTGCCAGGATCGACATGACCGTCGCGTCCACCCGCTCGCCCTCCCAGAGCAAGGCATCCCGCAGCACGCCCTCGGCGACGAACCCCGCCTTCTCGTAGACGCGGCGGGCGCGCGGGTTGAAGGCGTACACCTCCAGCGAGATGCGGTGCAGGCCCAGTCGCTCGAAGCCGTGGCCGACGATCAGCCGGGTGGCCTCCGTGCCGAGACCGCGTCCGCGGGTGCCGGGCGCGAGGCAGATGCGGAAGCCGCAGCTTTCGTTGGACGGGTCCCACTCGTGGAGGACGGCCTCACCGACGACGTGGCCCGTCGTCCGCTCGACGACGGCGAGGTCCAGCCGGTCGTCCTGGTCCCGGCGGGTGCCGTACCAGTCGCGTATCCGCGCCTCGTCGAGTTCCCCGCCGTCGTGGCTGCCGGTCAGCCGGGACGTCCCGGCATCCCGGAACAGCGGCAGCAGCGCGGGTACGTCGTCCACCGTGACGGGCCGGAGCAGCACCCGCTCGCCCGTGAGCGTGGGCTTGTCGAGGAAGTCGGGGCGCGGCGCGTTCCACACGTGATCAGCCATTGCCGCATTGTGTACGGCCCCCCCACCCGGCGTCCCGTGGTTGTCCGCAGGGCGCTCGGCTCAGCCACGGTCCTCGCGGAGCCGGAGGTACGCGTCCAGTTCCGCGGCTCCGGTCAGCAGCGCTCGGCCTCTGGCGGACAGCCGGGCGTGCCAGTCGCGCAGCGCGGTCGCCAGCGGCTCCGGCCCGCCGGCCGCCCGCACCTGGGCGATCAGCGGGGCGATCTGCCCCAACAGGTAGCCGCCACGCCTGAGTTGATGGGCCATGTGGGCGTCGCGCACGTCGGCCTCGTCGTAGACGCGGTAGCCGGTGCGAGGGTCGCGGCGCGGGCTGACGAGCCCCGCGCGCTCCCAGGTGCGCAGCGTGGCCGGCCGGATGCCGAGGCGCCCCGCCAGGGGACCGATGAAGGTGCCGGCGGGCCCGGACCGCGGCGTGGCGTCGGCAGCGGGCTCGGGCGGCGGGGTGGGCGCCAGATCCCGCAGGGCGCGTTCCACGGCCCGCAGGGTCTGGCGGTCGTCGAGGAGTTGGGCGTGGCTCTCGTCGACGAGGCGGAGCGCGTCGTCGGTCGCGCCCTGGTTGACGGCTCGCATGATCGACGTCGCCGTCCGGTGTCCGTGGCCCGGCACCAGGGCGAGGAAGGCGCGCAGGGCCCCCGCGTGCAGCGGGGTGTAGGTGCGGTAGCCGTGCGGGGTGCGATCGGCGGCCGGGAGGATGCCGTCCGCCTCGTAGTTCCTGACGGCCTGGGTGGACAGACCGTGCGCACGGGCCAGATCGACCGGCCTGAGCCGCTTGCCGCTTTGAGGGTTTCGCGCCATGTGGCGGACGATAGCGCGAAAAAGTTTACACCGAAGCTTCAACGATAGCGTTGAAGCCGTGATTGCCGACATCGAGAACACCACCCATGCCGTCGACGCCGCCGCCGTCATGCGGCTGCTCCCGGGCCGGCCCCGGATGCTCGCCCTGGGCGAGCCCACCCACGGCGAGGGCACCTTGCTCCGGCTGCGCAACGAACTCTTCCGGCAGCTCGTCGAGGAGGAGGGGTACCGGACCATCGCGATCGAGAGCGACTGCCTGAGAGGACTGGTCGTGGACGGTCACGTCACCTCGGGCACGGGCACGCTCGACCACGTCATGGAGCACGGATTCGGTCACGGCTGGGGCGCCTTCTGGGCCAACCGTGAACTGGTGCGCTGGATGCGGGCGTACAACGACGGCCGGTCCCCGTCCGAGCAGGTGCGCTTCGCCGGATTCGACGGTCCGCTGGAGACGACCGGCGGCGCGAGCCCCCGAGGAGCCCTGACCGCCCTCCACGGCTACCTCGCGGAGCGGGTCGACGCCCGGCTGCTCCCCTGCACCGCGCAGACGCTCGACCACCTCCTCGGCGCCGACGACCGGTGGACCGACCCCGCCGCCATGACGGATCCGGCCCGGTCCGTGGGGCGGTCGGCCGAGGCCGGGGAGCTGCGGCTGCTCGCCGACGACCTGGTGGCCCTGCTCGACGCGCACGCACCGCACCTGCGCGCCGTGTCCACGCGGGAGGACTGGGACCGGGCGCGACTGTACGCGCGCACCGCGACCGGGCTGCTGCGCTACCACCACGGGACGGCCGACACCTCACCCGCCCGCATGACGCGGCTGTGCGCCCTGCGGGACCTGATGATGGCCCGCAACCTGTGTGCCCTCGCCGAGCGGGGCCCGGTGCTCGTCCACGCCCACAACTCCCACCTCCAGCGGGAGAAGAGCTCGATGCGGATGTGGCAGGGGCCGGTGGAGTGGTGGAGCGCCGGCGCGCTGGTGAGTGCGCGGCTCGGCGACGCCTACGCCTTCCTCCCCACCGCCCTCGGCACCATCCGGCACCGGGGCGTGGACACCCCGGCCCCGGACACCGTCGAAGGCCTCCTGTACGCGCTCCCGAAGGACCGCTGCGTGGTCGACACCGCGCGGCTGGCCACCGTCCTCGGCGACGGGCGGCCGGCACACCGCGCGTCGCCGTGGTTCGGGTACGCCCCGTTCGACCCCGCCCACCTCGCGGACAGCGACGGCCTCGTGTTCGTCAAGGACGTCTCGGCCGGGGACGCGCGGGGCTAGGCGCGCCGAGTCGGCCCGCGTGCCGGGCCGCGCGGGCCATGAGCGTCTGGTAGGAGATCTTGCCCGTCGGGCCGAGCGGCATCTCGTCGACCGTCAGCAGCAGTTCGGGGTGCTTGCGCCGGGACAGGCCGCGGGCCCCCAGGTGGGCCGTGAGGTCCGCCAGGGTCGGGGTGGGGGCGCCGGGGGCCGGGCGGACGCAGGCGCACAGGCGCTCGCCGAGGTCCGGGTCGGGCACCGGGACGCACACCGCCTCAGCGACGGCGGGGTGGCGGCCCAGTTCGTGTTCGACCTCGGCGAGGCTGATGTTGAGGCCGCCGCGTACGACGATGCGCTTGAGCCGCCCCAGCACGTGCAGTCGGCCGTGCTCGTCCAGCCGGCCCAGGTCGCCGGTGCGGACCCAGCCGTCGGGGGTGCGGTAACGCGCGTCCAGATCGGGCGCGTTGACGTAGCACATGGGGGTCATGGGCCCCAGTGCCTCGATCTGCCCGCTGTGCCCGGGGGGCAGCGGTGCGCCGTCGGGGCCCGTGATCCGGATGCGGGCGACGGCGGGATCGGGGGTGCCGACGCTGTCGCCAGGCGGGTGACTCTCCCCCGCCGTATGGCAGTTCACGCCGTCGGAGGAGCCGTAGACCGTCACCACCGGGCGGCCGAAGCGCCGGCGGCACACCTCCGCGACGGCCGGGGGCAGGGCGGCGCCGCTGGAGACGACGGACCGCAACGACGAGGTGTCCTCGCCCGGTTGGACCGGTAGTTCGGCGATCCGGCGCAGCATGGTGGGCACCGCGAACAGATGTGTCGGACGGTGCTCCGCGATCAGTCGCAGCGCGTCCGCCGGGTCGAACGCCGACGGCACGATCAGGGTGCCGCCGAGCACGGCGAGGGTGACCGGTGTGCCGAGCGAGCCGAAGGAGGAGGCCAGCGGGACGAGGACGAGGTGGCGGGGCGGCACCGCGGGGTCCGGGTTCAGGGACCGTACGTAACGGGCCCGGCCGCCGGCCAGCGCGTGATGGCTGTAGGCGACCATCTTCGGCTCGGTCTCGGAGCCGGAGGACATCAGGATGCGGGCGGGTCCGTACGGGTCGGCCCGCCGGGGTGTCCAGGGGCGCCGGGGCCGTGGTGCGTGCAGGCCCGGCACGCGGTCGTGGCCCGGGCCGGGGACGAACACCGTGCGCAGGTCCGGGAGTCCGGCGAGGGCCCGGGTCCGGTGGGCCGGGGCGAGGACGGCGCCGCGGGCGCGGGCGCGGGCGAGCAGGGCCCGGGTGTCGCGGTCGTCGGTGCTCGGGGGCAGCGGCAGGGCCACCGCGCCGATGGCGTACACGGCGAGTTCCGCGGCCACGGCGTCGCGTCCGTCGGGCAGCCGCAGCGCCACCACGTCACCGCCGCCGAGGCCCGCCTCGGTGAACAGGGCGCCGATCCGGCGGACTTCGGCGTCCAGGGCCGCGTAGGACAGCGTCCCCGCGTCGTCCACCAGGGCGGTGCGGTCCGGGTGTTGCCGTACCCGGGCGGTGAACAGCGTGTACAGATCACCGTCCGGGCACAGGCCCGCCCGCACCCAGGCCCGTCGCCGGGCGCGGGGCACGAGGTCGGGGAAGGACACCCCGGCGCGTGAGGTCCATACCCGGTGTCCGTCCCGGCCCGCGGCCAGGACGGCGGGGACCACGGTCGTCATGCGAACTCCCAGGGCGCGTGCGGGCGGGCGTGGCCGGTGCCCCGGTCCGGTGGGGCGATCGCCGTGCGGAAGGCCGGGTCCCGGGCCAGGGCCGCCAGGTCGGTGCGGACAGGGGTGGCGGTCAGGCCGTGCGCGGCCAGCCGGAGCGCGCACTCCTCGGTGGTGAGGCCGCGGTCGGGCAGTCCCCGCAGCGCCTCGGGGTGGGCGCGGGCCTCCGGGCCGAGGTACAGGTGGCCGTCGGCGGTGGGCAGCGGCCTGTCCAGCGGCGTCCAGCGGGCCCGGTGCGCGGGACGCGGGATCAGGGCGGCGGCGGAGACCAGGCTGGAGTCGACCCGGCAGCCGCGCCCGGTCCGCTCCCGGGCCGCCAGCGCGGCCAGCACGCCCTGCGCGCAGACCAGTCCGCCGAGCACGTCGGTGAGGGTCATCAGGGAGGGGGCGGGCGGTTCGCCGTACGGCCGTACGGCGGCGGCGAGCCCGCTGTGCACCTGGGCCAGGTAGTCGGTGCCCAGGGGCGGCCGGTCGCCGAGGGTGTCGCCGAAGCCGGAGGCCCAGGCGTACACCAGGGCGGGACGGGCGGGCAGCAGGTCGGCGTCGTCCAGGCCGAGCCGGTCGGCCTTGCCGGGGGCCCAGTTGTGCAGGAAGACGTCGGCTTCGGCGGTCAGCGCGCGCACGGTGTCCCGGCCCGGCGCGGTGGTGAGGTCGGCCTCGACCACCCGTTTGCCCGCGTTGAGGGCGGTGAACCGGGCCGAGGTGCCGCCCGCGAGCGGGGCGAGCCAGCGCATCGGGTCGCCGCCGGGGGGTTCGACCCGGATCACCTCGGCGCCCAGCATCTGCAGGACATACCCGGCGAGCGGGCCCTGCACCCTGCGCGTGGACTCCACCACCCGCAGCCCGGTCAGGGGCAGGGCGGCGCCCGGCGCGTGGACCGCGGGGCGCGGCGCGGGCACGCCGCCGTCGGGGCGCGCCGGTGCCGGGGTGAGCCGCCAGGGGGCCGGGTGGACGGGCGGGGCCGGGTCGGAGCCGACGGTGAGCAGGCTGACGCCGCTGTGGTGGGCGGCGGCCCGCAGGTCCGCCAGGGTCCGGCCGAGGGCGGCCTGCCGCAGTTCGCCGGGCAACGGGCAGACGGCGGTGGCGAACCGCTGCTGGAAGGGCAGCCAGCCACGGCCGGCGAGCGGGGCGGGCACCCCGAGCCGGGCCCAGAACTCCCGCCAGGCCGAGGGGTCGAGGGTCTCCACCTCCACGCGGGCACCGTCGGAGGTGTCCAGCGTCGCCAGTCCGGGCCCGGACACCTCCGGCTGTTCCGGACCGTCGGCCGTGGCGGCGGCCAGGTACTGGCCGAGCGCCAGCAGCGCCCCCTGGGCCACCGAGGTGCGCGCCTCGCGCAAGTCCAGCCCCCGGGCCCGCCCGATCCCGGCCGCGGTGGCCCCCTGGGCCGCGAGGACGCCCGCCACCACCGAGGCGTAGTCGACGGCCAGCGGAACGGGGCCGCCCGTGGCCCGGCCGTGGACGTGCATGAGACCGCAGGCCGCCTGCACGGCGCGCTCGTCGGGCATGTCCATGCCGACCGGGCCCGCCCAGTCGAGGGTGTGCGATACCACCACCGGCGGCGCCGTGCGCCGCAGCAGCCGGTCGGCGACGGCGGTGGCGACCGCCGGGTGTGCGGCGGTGCGAAGAGGCGTCGTCACCCGCGCCCCTTGCCGGGCCGGCGGCCCTGCACCGAGTAGAAGACGCTGGAGGCGGCGCGGAACGACGGGTCCCGCATCAACCGCCGCACGCGGTCCAGCTCGTCGTCGGTCAGGCCCTGGGCCAGCAGCCGGTCCCGCAGGTTGCGGGTGTGGTTCAGCTGGAGCCCGAGGCCGGGGTCCTGGGCGTGGCGGACGCCGATGTGCAGGTGGACGTCGATGCCGGTCAGGCCGGCCGCGCGCAGGGCGGCCGGCACCCGGCGTCCCCAGTGCGGGTCGCCGCCCGCGGCGCGCAGCGCGGCCGCCTTGGCGCGCAGGAACCGGACGTACAGCTCCTCGGCGGCCGCGTCCGGGGTCAGCAGCGGCGGTTCGTAGGAGGCGTCGATCTCGTCGATCTGGAGGAGGCCGCCGGGCCGCAGCGCGCGGACGAGCCGCCGCAGCACCGTGTCGCGGTCCGGTACGTGCTGGAGGACCAGACGTGCCACCACCAGGTCGTAGGTCTCCTCCGGCAGCGGGTCGCGGGCCACGTCGAGCGCGGCGACCTGGAGGCGCGGGCCGGGCACCAGGTCGCGGGGGTCACGGTCGGTGGCGAGCACCGAGCCGTCCGGGGCGACCCGGTCGGCGAGCCAGCGCGCGATGCTGCCGCCGCCCGCACCGATCTCCAGACAGTGCCAGCCCGGGCCGACCCCGGCGGCGGCCAGCCGGGGCAGGGTCACCGGGTCGTAGGCGGCCTCCAGGCAGCGGTGCTGGTCGCGGCTGTAGGCGGTGCCGTTGTCGAAGACCGCTCGGGCGGGAGCCGGCGGTGTCATGAAGGGGTTTCCTTTCGCCAACACTGGCCGGTGAGCGGCCAGTCGAAGAGGGTCGGATCGTCAGGTCCAGCGGCCGGTGCCGGCCGGCGCGGACCCCGTGAGCCGTCGTGACAGGACGTCGCGGCGGACCTTGCCGGTGCCGGTGCGGGGCACATCGTCCCAGGTGAGGACGGCCGGATCACGCAACGTCGGTAACCCGTGCGTGGCTTGTTCCCAGGCGTCCGGGTCCAGCCGGCCGTCGGCGGTGACCACGACGGGCAGCGGATCGCCCTCGGGCAGGCCGAGGATCACGCACTCCAGGGCCTGGGGCAGCCGCTGCTCCAGCGCGTCCTCGGTCCGCAGGCAGCTCATGCCGGGCAGGCTGTCGACCTCGCGGTCCAGGACGCTGACGCTGCCGTCGCGGTGGAGCACGCCCATGTCACCCGTGGACCACCAGTCGCCGACGCGTTTGGCTGCCCAGCGTTCGTCCTCGCCGACGTAGCCCTGGGCGAGCGCGGCGGTGCGCACCAGGAGCAGTCCGGGACGGCCGCGCCTCACCGGCCGCAGGGTGTCCGGGTCCACGACGCGCAGCCGGGTGCGGCCCGGCACCGGGCGGCCCAGCCGGCGTGCCGTGGACTCGGCGTCCGCCGCGAGTGCGGAGCGCCGGGTGTGGAAGCGGAAGGTGAGTGGTCCGGTCTCGGTCTGGCCCCAGCCCTGCATCCACAGCGGGCGGCGGTGCCGGCTCGCGGTCAGGTAGGCGCGCAGGGCGGGCGGGTGCACCGCGTCGTAGGTGCTGATGTAGAGGCGGACCCGGCGGAAGGGGTTGTCGAGCCGGGTGGTGAGCGGCCGCAGCCGGACGTAGGTGGCGGGCGTGGCCTCGACGACGGTGGGCGGGTGGGTCCGCAGCAGTGGATCGGCGGCGTCCGGGTCGTCCCCGCTGAGCAGCACGATCTCGGCGGGCGGGACCGAGAGGACGACCGCCGTCCAGCAGAAGGTGCGCCCGTGGGCGTAGGCGCCGGCGTGGAGGAGGACGTCGTCCGGGCGGATGCCGATGCCCGGGTAGCGCACCGCCTCGAAGCGGGCGAGCTTGTCCACGAGGGTGCGCGTGGAGTGGGTCACCAGTTTGGGCAGTCCGGTGGTGCCCGAGGTGTGGTGGATGACGAGGGGTTCGTCGGGGGAGCGCCGTACCGGGGGGCAGGGCCGGGTGGCGTCCAGGCCGGCGAGGTGGAGGGCGCCGGGTGCGGCGGAGTCGAGGGTGACGAGGACCGGGGCCGGTGCGGGCGCCGCGCCGTCCCGGCAGCGGGCCAGCAGGGCGGCGGTGGTGACCAGCGCCGCGGGCCGGAGCCGGTCCAGCAGGGTGAGCAGGTCCGCGGTGTCCAGCCGGGCGGACAGCAGTGCGGGGACGGCGCCGAGCCGGACCACGGCGCAGCCGAGCAGGTCGTGGTCCCAGTGGTTGTCCTTCACGACGGCCACGCGGTCGCCGGGCCGCACTCCGGCGTCGGCGAGCCGGGCGGCGGTGGCGCGGACCAGGTGGGCGAGTTCCGGGAGGGTCCAGCGGGTTCCGTCGTGCGGGGCGATGTCGAAGGGCCGGTCCAGGTGGACGACGGTCGGGGCGCCGGTCGTCGCCGCCTCGTCGAACAGGGTGCCCATGTCATGCGGTCGCAACGGTGTCCTCCACTCGGTGGGGGCCGGCCGGGCGGTGCCCACCGAGCCTGCTCAGGACGCGGGACGCGGCGAGCGCGCCCGCGCGCACGGCGCCTTCGGAGGCGGGCCGGAGCATCACCCAGTCGCCGGCGTACTCCACCGCGCGCACCGGCCGGGCCAGGAACCCGGCGCGTTCCCCGAGGGCCTGCGGGGTGGCTTCGGGCAGGCCGTGGCGGAAGGTGTGGGTGAAGTGGTGGCGGCGGGCGCCGCCGATGCCGGGGACGTAGCGCTCGGCGGCCTGGACGAGCAGTTCCGCGGCCTCGTCGGGGTCGGCGTCCAGCAGTTCGGGGACGCGGCGCGGACCGGCCACGAGGGTGATCAGGCCGCGTCCGGCGGGAGCCCGGCCGGGGTCCTTGGCGTGGTCCACGACGACGCCGGAGAGGGTCTGTTCCTCGGCGGCCGGGGTGAGCAGGATGTGCACGGGGCGCCGGGCGGGCGGGGCGAGCGGGCGGTCCAGCAGGCAACCGACCTTCATCATGGGGGTGAAGGTGCAGGCGGTGAGGAACGGCCGTTCGTCGGCGGGGGCTTCGGGGCGCAGGGACGCCGCGACGGGCGCGGGCACGGCGAGCACCGCGGCCCGCGCGGTGACCTCGCCGTCGTCGAACCGCAGCACGGCGTGCCCGCCCTCGTCGACGACCTCGCGCACGTCGTGGCCGGTGACGACCTCGGTGTCGGCGGCGAGCCGGCGGGCGAGGAAGTCCATGCCGTCGCGGTAGGTGCGCCAGGCGGACGGGGCTCCGGCCTCCAGCAGCAGGCTGATCAGCGGGGCGGCGGCGGAGCGCGCGGTGTCCCAGCCGAAGAAGCAGCCGGCGACCGGCTGGAAGAGATAGTCGTGCAGGTCCCGGTGGTAGCGCGCGGTCGCCTCCCGGACGGTGGCGGCGCCCAGCGGGCCGCGCTCGGGCCGGTCGCCGTCGAACCCGGCGCGGCGGCGGCCGGCCCAGGCGGAGAAGGCGGCCAGGTCGAGCCGGGCGCGGGCGGACAGACCGGCGCCGGTGAGCACGGCCGTACCCTCGCCGACGCCGGGATGGGCGCGCCCGTCGCGCCAGACGGCCACGCCGCCGCCGACCCGGGGAACGTCCGCCGCGCCGACGCCGAGCCGGCGCAGCAGTTGCCAGGTGGCGCGGTAGCCGCGGGAGGCGACCTGTTCCGCGCCGGTGTCGATCGTCCAGCCCTGGTGGCGCAGGCTGCGCATCCGCCCGCCGACCTCGGGGAGCCGCTCGTAGACCCGGACGGTGAGCCCTGCGCGGCGCAGTTCGTGGGCGGCGGTCAGTCCCGCGATGCCCGCGCCGACGACGGCGACGTCGAGTTCGGGCGTCACCGGGTGGCCCCCCATCCGGCGAGCAGATTGGCGGCGGTCATCAGGACCACGCCGAGCCGGTGCACCGTGAACCCGGTGCGGCGGGCGGTCATGATGTCGCCGCGGACGAACCCGGTCAGGTACTGGCGGGTGCGCAGGGCGGTCGCCGGGAGCATCAGCAGCACGAACCACCAGGGCGCGGCGCCGGTGAGCGAGGCGAGGGCGCCGATCAGGAACTCGGTGGCCGACAGCGCCGCGATGAAGACGGCGTTGCCCCGCTCGGAGACCAGGGCGGCCACGGTGGGCCGGCCCACGGCCCGGTCGCCGGCGACGTCGTTGGTGTTGGAGTAGACACCGAACATGAGCGGCCCGAACCCGAACAGCACCGCCTGCACCATCAGGAACCCGGAGTACTCCCCCGTCAGCAGCCCGTACGGGACGATGACCAGCACGGCGCCGAGGGCGACCAGGAACACCTCCTGGAAGCCGTGGTAGCTGATCTTCAGACCGTACGAGTACTGGAGCGACACCACGAACAGCGCGCCCGCCGCGACGAGCGCCCACGGCGGGCGGTGCGGGGCGACGGCGACGGCGGCCGCCCACAGCACCGCGCCGGCCGCCGCGCTGGTCCAGGCGAAGCGCAGCGCCTGGGGCACCGTCAGCGCGCCGGCTACCAGAGGTTTGCGCGCCTTGCTGCGCAGGGGGTTGTCGGGTCCGTAGTTGGCGAGGTCGCTGCCGTCGCGGAAACCGGTGACGTCGTCCAGGGCGACCATCGCCATCAGGACGGCGATCTCGCCGACCAGGAAGAGCGCGAGGACCAGTGCCCGGCCGGCGGTGAAGGCGCCGAGCGGGAACAGGGTGGCGGCGAGGGCGAGGAAGATGCCGAGGTAGTAGTCGTACACGTCGAGCTTGCCGAGCCGCGCGTAGGCGCGCAGCCGGCCGCGGCCGTGGGCGGTGGCCGCGGGACGGGCGGCCGTGATGCTGTCGGTCATGGGGACCTTTTCGAAGGGTGTCTGCGTGCGGGTGTTCGGGGTCCGGCGCTCCGCGGCGCGGACGTCGTGGCGCCCGGACGGGGCCGCGCCCCGGAGGGCGTGGCGCTTCGGGTGGCGGGGCACTCCGGGGGTGGGCGCGCGGTTCAGCGGTGCTCGGTGGCGAAGGCGCACACGAGGTCGGCGACCTGCTGGACCTGGGCGTCCGTCAGCAGGTGGTGTACCGGCAGCGCCAGATGGCGGTGGGCGGCCCGTTCCGCGGCCGGCCAGCGGGCGCCGGGGGGCGCGTAGGGCGCGAACGCGGCGTGCGCGGGCAGGGGTTGGGGGTAGTAGACGTGGCTGGCCACCCCGTGTGCGGTCAGGTGGGCGGCGAGCGCTTCGCGGGCGTCGGCGAGGACGGTGTAGACGTAGAAGCACCGGCCGTCCGGGTCGGGTGGCGGCGGGGTCACGCCGAGGCCGGCGAGCGGGGTGAAACGCTCGGTGTAGTAGGCGGCGATCTCGGCGCGCCGGGCGAGGCGGGCCGGGAATCCGGCGTGTCGGTGGGTCTGGAAGGCCGCCTGGATCTCGTCGAAGCGGCTGTTGACGCCGATGGTGTGGTGGACGAAGCGGCGCCCGGGGTGCTGGCCGTGGTTGCGCAGGGTCCGCACCCGCTCGCCGAGTGCCGGGTCGCGGGTGACGACCACGCCGCCCTCTCCGGGCATGCCGCACGTCTTGACCTGGACGAAGGAGTAGACGCCCGCCTCGCCCCACAGTCCGGCGGGGACGCCGCGCAGCACGCCGCCCTGGGCGACCGCGGAGTCCTCCAGGAGGCGCAGTCCGTGCCGCCGGGCCAGTTCGGTGAAGCGGGGCATGTCGGCCATCACGGAGAACATGTGGGCGGGCATCACGGCCTTGGTCCGCCGGGTGACGAGCCGTTCGGCCGCGTCGGGGTCCATGGTCATGGTGTCGGGCCGGATGTCGGCGAAGACGGGGGTGGCTCCGGCCGTGACGACCGAGGAGGCCAGGGGCGCGCAGCCGAAGGCGGGCACGATCACCTCGTCGCCGGGGCCGACGTCCATGGCCCGCAGCGCCAGGGTGAGGGCGGAGGTGCCGCTGGAGCAGGCGACCACGTCGGCGGCGCCGAGGTCCGCGCGCATCAGTTCTTCGAAGGCGGCGGTGCGCGCGCCCAGGATGAAACGTTGCTCCGGGTCGAGGCCCACCTCGCGGACCAGCGCGATCAGCGCGGGGCGGTCGGCTTCGAACAGGGCGGGCGGGAAGAAGGGGACGGTGACGGGCGGCGCTGCGGTCATGCGATGGTCCTCGTCGTGGCGAGGAAGGAGCCGATGGTGTCGCAGACGCGGTCCAGGTCGCCGGGGTCGAGATCGGGGTGGAAGGGCAGGGCCACGGCACGCCGGGCCGCCGCCTCCGCGTGCGGGAAGTCGCCGGGCCGGTGGCCCAGGTGGGCGAAGGCGGGCTGGTGGGGCAGCGGCAGGGGGTAGTAGACCTCGGTGCCGATGTCCCGCTCGTCGAGGTGGTCGACCAGGGCGTCCCGGTGCTCCGTCTCGATCAGGTAGACGTAGTACACGTCCCGGTCGTCCGGTCCCTCGGCGGTGGTCCGCGGCAGCCGGACGATCCCGGGCACGTCCCGCAGCCGGGCGGTGTAGGCGGCGGCCAGTTCGGCGCGGCGCGCGATCTGCTCCTCCAGGACGGTCAGTTTGGCGAGCAGGACGGCCGCCTGCATGTCGTCCATCTTGCTGTTCATGCCCGGCAGTGCGCTCTCGGTGGAGATGGCCGGGAAGTCGTTGAGCGTACGGCCGGTCCTGCCGTGGTGGCGCAGGGCCGCGACGGTGTCCGCCACCTGCGGGTCGTCGGTGAGGACGGCCCCGGCGTCGCCGAGCGCGCCGAGCGTCTTGGAGGGGAAGAAGGAGAGCACGCCGCCCGCGCCGTGCAGACCCGCGTGCACCCCGCGCCGGCGCATGCCGATCGCCTCGGCGCTGTCCTCGACGACCGTCAGGCCGTGCCGCCGGGCGACGGCGTCGACGGCCGCCATGTCGGCCATGGTGTGGAAGAGGTGCACCGGCATCACGAACCGGCTGCGCGGGGTGACGGCGGCGTCGAGCGCCGCGGGGTCCATCGCGTGGGTGTCCGGGTCGATGTCGACGAACTCCGGCCGTCCGCCCGCGAGTACGACGGCGGAGGCGGTGGCGAAGAAGGAGTACGCCGGTACCAGGACCCCGTCACCGGGGCGCAGTCCGCAGGCGCGCAACAGGAGCACGAGCGCGTCGGTGCCGCTGTTGACGCCGATCACGTGCCGGGCGCCGGTGTAGTGCGCGAGCGCCGTCTCGAACTGTCCGACCTGTTGTCCGTGGCTGAATTTGCCGCTGCGGAAAACGTCCTCCAACGCTTTTTCGATGGTCGGCCACAATCGTTCGAAAGTGGCGGCCTGGGAGAAGAAGGGAATCGGTTCGGCCGCCCCCGGAGTGACCGGAGACGCGCTCCCGGCCCGCGCCCGGAGCTGTCCACTGGAAGGCAATTCTCACCCGCCCCGTCGTTGCTGTGGATTGACCGGCAACGCTAGTCGTACTTCCCGGCGGCGGAGAAAGGAAAGGATCATCTTCACACTTTGTGGGTAACGAGGTTCCGGATCGCTTGACCCTTTCCCGGACCGGCCGCAATAGTCGTGCGGCGCACCGGAGTTGTGCGCGACGCGACGCGGACCGCGTGTTGCGCGCCCGGTGTTCTCCTTCCCCCTCTCTCTCCTTCCTGGAGGCCCTGTGCTGCAGCCCCTCGTGATCGGGCTCGGCCGCTCCGGATCCGGACTGCACCTGAGGACGCTCGTCCGGCTGGCCCGGCGCACCGCGGCCGCCGGCGCTCCGCTGGTCGCCCTGCCCGCGGTCGGCTGCGACCCGCGCGCCGGCGCACTGCGGGCCGCGGCCGCGCCCGGCGAGGCCACGGTCGTCGGCACGCTCGACCAGGCCCTGGCCCAGGTGGACCCGGCCACCGCGGTGGCCCATGTGTGCACCCCGCCCCGACTGCGCCACGAGGTGGTCGCGCGACTGGCCGGGCACGGCGTGCGCCGGATCATCGTGGAGAAACCTCTCGCCGCCTCCGCGACGGAACTCGACGCCCTGGTACGGCTGCGCGAACGGGAGGACCTCGATCTGGCGGTCGTGGCGCACTGGACCAGCTCCCGGCTCGCCGGCCGGCTGCGCCGCCTGATCCGCGGCGGACGGCTCGGCGCGCTCCGCCGGATCACCGTGGACCAGCACAAGCCCCGTTTCCTGCGGTCGCTGACCACCGACGGGCACCCGACCGCCCTCGACGTGGAGATCCCCCACTCCCTGGGGCTCGTGCTCGATCTGGCCGGTCCCGCCGAACTCCGCGCCGCGCGTTGCTGGGACCTGCGTCTGACGGACCGGGCGCTGCCCCGGCTCGGCGGCGCGCACGTGGAGTTGGACCACCGCTCGGGGGTGCGCACCCTGCTCCGCTCCGACCTCGGCGCACCGGTCAGGCAGCGCAGCGTTGTCTGCGAGTTCGAGGGCGGCACGGCCACCGCGCACTTCCCGCTGAGCGAGGACGACGACCACGCCCAGCTCGTCGTCTCCCCGTCCGGCCACGGTACGGCGTCCGCGCCGGACGGCGAGTTCGAGGCCGGGCACCACGTCTTCCGCGACGACGCCCTGACCGACTTCTTCGAGTGCGCCTACCGGGGCTTCGCCTCCGGGACGGCGGGGGCCGCGAACTTCCCGCTCGCCTGTGCGGCCACCCGGCTGCTGTGCGCGGCCCGCGAGCACTGTGCCGTCGTACCGCACGCCCCCGCGGGGAGCCGCTGACATGCCCGGACGGAACATGGCGGGCCGCGGCGCGTTCGGGCCGCTGACCGGCATCGGGGACGAGGCCGCACCGGGCGCCGACGGCCAGCTGGCCGCCCTGCGCCGACTGGGCTGGACCACCGTCGAACTGCGCGACATCGACGGCACGGCACTGGCCGACCTCTCCCCCGCCGCCTTCGGCTCGCTCACCCGGCGCCTGGCGGACGCGGGCGTCACCGTCACCGCCGTGGCGTCCCGGATCGGCAACTGGTCGCGTCCCGTCACCGGCGACTTCGGCCGGGACCTCGCCGAACTCGATGTGCTCGCCGAGCGGTGCGCCGCCCTCGGCTGCCGGCTGGTGCGGATCATGTCGTATCCCAACGACGGCCTGCCGGAAGCGGATTGGGCCGACCGCGTGCTGGCCCGCACCGCCGTCCTCGCGGACCGCGCCGAGCGGGCGGGGCTGGTGCTGGTGCACGAGAACTGCGCGGGCTGGGCCGGGGACCGGGCCGACCGCGCGCTCCGGCTGCTGCGCGCCGTCGACAGCCCGGCGCTGCGTCTGCTGTTCGACATCGGCAACGGCGTCCCCTACGGCTACGACGCCCCGGAGATGCTCCGCGAACTCGCCCCCCACGTCGCCCACGTGCACGTCAAGGACGCGGTGCGGCTGCCGGACGGCTCCACCGCCTACACGCTGCCCGGCGAGGGCGAGGCCGGGGTGGCGCGGTGCCTGCGCATCCTGGCCGACCACGGCTACACCGGGGCCCTCTCCCTCGAACCGCACCTCGCCGTGCGCCCGCACGAGGGGCTGGCCCGGGCCGGCGCGGACGCCGCCGACCTGTTCGTACGGGCCGGCCGGGCGCTGGCCGCGCTGCTGGACCACGCCGCACCGGGCGGCCCGGCGTGAGCACTCCGTTCACCGAGCGGCACCGCGAACTGCTGCTGGACCTGCTGCGCCTGCCGAGCGTCAACCCGCTGGAGGCCGGACCGGAGGATCCGCCGTCCCGGCTGCCGGACGCCCTGGCCCGCTATGCGGCGGCCGCCGCCCGGGCCGGGTTCCGCACGCTCCGCCTCGCCCCGCCGCACGCCTCCTGCCTGGACCGCCCGGACGTGCCGGCCACGGTCCGCGCCGCCGCCCGCGATCCGCGGTTCCTCGCCGGACAGCCCAGTCTGCTGCTGCGGCTGGGACCCGACCGCCCCCGCGCGGACACGGTGATGTTCAACGTGCACCTCGACACCGTCGCCGGGCACACCCCGCCGGTCTTCGACGGCGCGCGGTTCACCGGCCGGGGCGCGGTCGACGCCAAGGGGCCCGCCGTCGCGCTGCTCGCCGGGCTGGAGGCCGCCGCGTCCCACCCCGCCGTCGGACGGGACGTCACCGTGCTGCTCCAGGCCGTCGCCGGGGAGGAGGGCGGGGCCTTGGGCACCTACGGCACCCGCCCGCTGCTGGAGGCCGGGCACCACGGGCGGCTCAACGTGTTCTGCGAGCCGACCGGCCTGCGCGCGCTGCCCAGGGCCACGGCAGCCATGACCGCGCGGATCACCGTCGAGGGCGAGGACGCGGTGGACGACCGCCCGGACGCCGGGCACAACGCCACCGTGCTGCTGGGCTTCCTCGCCCAGCACCTCGCCGCCCGGCTGGACGGTGCCGTGCCCGGCACCCGGGTGTGCGTCGCCGGACTGCACACCGGCCGCGTCCACAACCGCGTCCACGGCACCGGCACGCTGCTGCTGAACCTGTCGTACCGGCGCACCCGCGACGGCGCGGCGCTGGAGACCGCGGTCGGCCGGCGACTCGCCGACGGCCTGCGTCGCTTCACCGAACTCTTCGGCAGCACCCGGGAGTTCGCCCGCACCGCCCGGGACGCGGCCCGCATCACCCGGCTCGGCTGGGA
This sequence comes from Streptomyces sp. NEAU-sy36, assembly GCF_013423905.1. Taxonomy (NCBI): domain Bacteria; kingdom Bacillati; phylum Actinomycetota; class Actinomycetes; order Kitasatosporales; family Streptomycetaceae; genus Streptomyces; species Streptomyces sp. NEAU-sy36. The sequence goes on along the minus strand of NZ_CP058977.1, from coordinate 3,582,490 downwards.
CAAGCGGGGGCTGCCCGCCCTGGACAACCGCGACCCGTGGGCGCAGGCGCTGCTGGCCCGGGCGGGCGCCCGGCCACCGGCCGAGGACCCCGGCTTCACCTGCGACGCCGTCTGGGCGGCGGGACTCGACGGCGCCTTCACCGCCGTGCTGGGACCCGGCTCGCTCGCCGCCAACCGCGCCCACGCGCCCGGAGAGTTCGTCGACCTCGCCGATCTGGAGGACTTCGCGGGCGTCGTACGGCGCCTCGTCACCTCCTTCGCGGAAGGGCCCCGCCCGGAAGCACCCTCCGCACCGACCCGCTCTCACGCTCCGCCACCCCGAACGCCCCGGCCCGAAGAGAACCGCACCCCTGCCCGTAAGGAACCCGGATGACCGCACCCACCGCCCCCCGTACGGCGGTCGAGCACTCCCCCGTCCTCGTCGACCACGCGAAACTGCGCACCGCGCTCACCGATCTGTTCGCCGGCCACGGCATCCCGGCCGCGCGCGCCCGGCTCGCCGCGGACGCCCTCTGCCACGGCGATCTGACCGGCCTCGACTCCCACGGTCTGTTCAACCTCGGCCGGCTCTACCTGCCGCTGCTCACCTCGGGCCGCTGCGACCCGCGCGCGGAGCCGCGCACCCTCACCGACCTGGGCGCCTGCGCGGTCGTCGACGCCCGCCGCGCCCTCGGGCTGTGGGCGGCCGCCGAGGCCATGGACGATGCCGTGGCACGCGCCGGACGGCACGGCGTCGGCCTGGTCTCGGTGCGCGGGGCGACCCACTTCGGATGCGCCGGCTTCCACGCCGCCCGTGCCGCCGAGGCGGGGATGATCGGCGTGGTCGCGAGCAACTGCGGCGGGCAGCGCATCGCCCGGCCGCCGGGCGGGGCGCTGGCGATGCTCGGCACCAACCCGCTCAGCGTCGCGGCACCCGCCCTCGACGGGCACCCGTTCCTGCTGGACATGAGCACCACCGTCGCACCCACCGGCAAGGTCCGCGTCGCCGCCCGCCGCGGTGCCCCGGTGCCCGCGGGCTGGCTGGAGGACAGGGCGGGCGAACCGGTGACCGACCCGTCCGCCTTCGACCGCGGCGAGGCCTTCCTGCGCTGGCTGGGCGGCAGCGCCGAGACCGGTGTGCACAAGGGCTACGGGCTCGGCATCGCCGTGGAACTGCTGGCCGCCGTGGTCTCCGGCGCCGCGCTGGGGCCCGCGCCCGCGGCGCTGGAGGGCGACGGCCGGCCGCACGGCAGCGACGACGACATCGGCTTCTTCCTGCTCGCCATCGCCCCCGGGGTGCTGCGCCCCGGTGCGGACGTGGCCGGCACGACCCGGTCCCTGTTCGGCACGCTCGTCGACTGCCCGCCGCTGCACGAGGGTGAACCGGTGCGCTACCCGGGCTGGTGGGAGGCGGAACTCGCGGCCGAGCGCCGCCGCGACGGCATCCCCCTGCCGCCGCACCTGTACGAGGAGCTGACCGCCCTCGGTCTTCTCGACGGCGCAGGGGGCGGCCGGTGACCCGCCCCCTGCGCCTGGGAGTCGTCGGTCTCGGCGCCATCTCCCCCTATTACCTGGCCGCCGCCGAACGGCTCCCGGAGTGGGAGCTGACCGCCGTGTGCGACGCCCGCGCCGAGACCCTCGACGCGTTCGACGGCACGGCAGCACGCTTTCGCGACCATCGGACGCTGCTGGCCGACGCCCGGCCGGACGCCCTGGTGGTGGCGGTGCCCAACGACGTGCACCTGCCGGTGTGCCGGGACGCCCTGGCGGCCGGCGTTCCGGTGTGCGTCGAGAAGCCCCTCGCCCTGACCGCCGCCGAGGGACGGCTGCTGGTGGAACTGGCGCGGCGCCAGGAGGTCCCGTTGATGACGGCGTTCCACCGCCGCTACAACACCTCCGTCCGCGACCTCGCGCGCCGGACGGAGGGCCGGGAGATCCGCTCGGTGAAGGTGCGCTACCTGGAGCGCATCGAGGACCACCTCGGTGGCGAGGACTGGTATCTGGACCCGGCGCGCTGCGGTGGCGGCTGTGTGGCCGACAACGGCCCCAACGCTCTCGACGTGGTCCGGCTGCTGCTCGGCGACCTCACCCTGACCGGCTGCGAGATCCGGCGCGACGGCCTCGGCGTCGACCGCCGGGCGGTGCTCCGTCTGCGCGCCGGCACCGGGGCGCCGGCCTCGGTCGAGCTCGACTGGTCGTATCCGGGGGAACGCAAGGACGTCGAGGTGGAGTTGGCCGACGGGGAGGTGCTGGTCGCCGACATGCTGGCCGGGCACACCGCCTTCAAGGGGTCGCTGTGGCACGAGTACGAGGCGATCCTGCGGGAGTTCGCCGTCCTCGCGGGAGCCGGGGCGCCGGCCGGTCCGGGGGCGCACGGCGGTCTTCAGGCACTGGAGCTGGTGGAGGCGGCCTATCGCCGCGCCCTGCCCGCGGCCGGTACGGCGACGACGGTGGCGGGCCGGTGAATCCGGCGGAGGACGGCGCCAAGCGCGTGGTGCGCGGTGCGCTGGTCAAGGTGCTGGTGCACCGGCGCACGGACCGGGGGATGCGGGTGGAGGAACATGCGGCGCGGTGTGTCCGCCGCGGTGAGGTGCACGAGCTGGTCACCACCGACCAGTGGGAGCCCGCCCCCGGCGCCCGCATCGACCGGGTGGGCTTTCTCGGCTTCGTCGAGCTGGAGTGTGGCGGCGTCATCGATCGGGGGGACGTGGTGCGGATCGGGGACGCGGTGGTCGGCACCGTTCTCGGCTTCGACGCGTGCCATCTGCCGAACCACTACAACATCCTGATCCATGCCGCACGTGCCGTCAGCGGAATGGACTTGGAGCTGCGGCCGGAGGATGCCGTCTCCTTCACCCAGGGGCGGGCCGGTCGGGAGCGTACGGCTCACTGATCCCGGACAGTGATGGAGGGCCCATGGACCTGACGGGGTCCATGGGCCCTTGTGCGGCCGGTCCCGTACGGGTCCGGCCGGTCAGCCGAGGAGTTCGACTTCCAGCTGGCCGAAGTGGAACTCCCGCACCACCTGGAGGAGTTCGTCCTCGGACAGCTGGCCGTCGTCGTTCTTGTCGACCTTCTGGAACGACTCGCCGGCCTGGGAGACCGGGACGCCGACGGCGGACAGCCAGGCCTGGAACTCGCGGGCGTTGATCTGGCCGTCGTGGTCGTCGTCGCACAGGCGGATGAGCGCCTTCACGATGGGCGACAGGGCGCGGTTGAAGCTGGCCTCGCCCTCCTTGAACAGCATGTCCCCGGTGGCATCGAGGAACTGCTGCCGGCTGATGGCGCCGCCGGCCTCGACGCCGGCCTTCTGGGCGAGGTACTCGTAGAGGCCCTTGAACGCGTTGTGCAGCTCCTGCACTTCGGGGGAGTCGGCGTTCTTGCCCAGGTTCTGGGCGATCCGCTCGGCCTCGCTCTGGAAGTCGCCGGCGTCGAGGACACCGTTGCCGTCGGTGTCCCACTTGTCGAAGCGCTTCGCCAGGCGCTCGTTGGCGACAGAAGTGCTCATGTGTTTCTCCTTGTTCTGGATGGATGCACGGCGATACGTGCTGCGGCACTTGGGCAGGGCCGCAACCGCGCAGGGCGGTGCCCGTGCGCGGGCTCTGGGGGCCGGTGGGCCGGCCGGGGAGGGTGCGGACAGGGGCCGACGGGCGAGGGAGGGTCAGAGAAGGGTGACTCTGCTGCCCACGGCCTTGCCGCGGGTGTCCAGCAGGGCGCAGCGCGCCCGGCCCAGCGCTTGACTGGCGTAGCAGGCGTGGTCCTGGAGCAGGATGGCCACATCGGTGTGGGCCATGGCGTCCTGGAGGTCCACGGCGCGTGGCAGGGTGCGGCCGTCGACGGTGAACTCGGCGACGTAGGGGTCGTGGTACCGCACGTCCGCGCCCGCGGCGAGCAGTCCGGCGGCGATCTGGCGTGCCGGTGTCTCGCGGACGTCGGCCACATCGGGTTTGTAGGTGACGCCGAGCAGCAGCACCCGCGCGCCCGTGGGGCCGCCGCGCGCTTCGGTGAGCAGGGCCAGCGCGCGGGCGACGACATGGTTGGGCATGCGGCTCAGTACGTCCTGGGCGGCTGCCAGCATGCGGAAGGGGAAGCCCTGGGACTCGGCCCGGGCGGCCAGGTAGCGGGGGTCGACGGGGATGCAGTGTCCGCCGATGCCGGGTCCGGGACTGAACGGTGCGAAGCCGAAGGGTTTCGACGCGGCGCAGTGGAGTACGTCCCAGATGTCGATGCCGGTCTCGTGGCAGAACAGGGCCACCTCGTCGACCAGGGCGATGTTGACGTAGCGGTACGTGTTCTCCAGGAGCTTGGCCATCTCGGCCTCGCGGGTGCCCCGGGCGACGACGATCTGGTCCACGAACCGGGAGTAGAACGCGACGGCGTATTTGGCGCACAGCGCGGTGCAACCGCTCACGATCTTCGGGGTGTTGTGGATGTTCCAGGTCGTGTTGCCGGGGTCGATGCGCTGCGGGGAGAACGCCAGGTGGAAGTCCTCGCCCGCCCGCAGTCCGCTGCCTCGCTCCAGAAGGGGCCGCACGACGTCCTCGGTGGTGCCCGGATAGCTGGTGGACTCCAGGACGACGAGCATCCCGGGGTGCAGCCAGGCGGCGACGGCCTCGGCCGCGGCCTCGACGGCGGACAGATCGGGCAGGCCCTCCGCGGTGAGTCCGGTGGGCACGCAGATCACCACGGTCTGCGCGCCCTCCAGGACGGCGGGGTCGTCGGTGGCGCGGAAGCCGACGTCCAGCATGGCCGCGACCTCGGCGTCACAGACCCCGCCCACGTGGGAGCGGCCCTCGGACAGGCCCTTCACCACCGTGTCGGACACGTCGTACCCCGCGGTGGCCACGCCGGCCGAGACAGCGGCTCGGGAGAGCGGCAGTCCGACGTGCCCCAGTCCCATGACGACGAGTTCGGCGGCCATCTGCGCAGGTTCTCCAGGGTGTGGAAGCGGGTGTGTGACGAACGGGGCGGGGCCGGGACTCAGGCGGAGAAGCTGCCACTGCCGGGCGCCACGTGGGCGCCGTATCCGGGGCGGACGACGGGGCCGGGGGTCAGGCAGAAGGGGTCCCCGTACACCGTGACCAGCCGGTCGGTGCGGTTCGTCAGCACATGGGCGTCCAGCGGGAGTTTGTGGCACCCGTGCGGGTCGTGATAGACGGTCAGCGGCGTCAGTTCCGTACTGAACACCACGACGTCGCCCTCCTCCGCCGCGCCGGCGGTACCGGCGGTGGCGCATACCGCGAGCAGGGCACTGGCCGCGGCGAGCAGGGCGATCCGGGTACGGCGCATCTATTACTCCATTTCGGTGGCGTCGTTGAGTTGATTATTTTCTGGTGAGGCACCGGATAAGCATGGGACCACGGGCAAGCACCTGAACCGGCGACGCGGTCAAGCAAGGTTGACGGAAAAGGGCGGCGACGGGCGCTGACGGCGTCTTGGTTCGTGCCGCGCTTTCACCACGGCACGGCCCGCGACGCAGTCCGGCCGCAGAGAAATTCAGGCTCCGGCGGCAACGGAGGAATTCCCGTCGGGTGCCTGCGAATTCCACCGCTGTCCGGCGGGTCCGACGCAGCGGCCGCGACGGATCAGCGCGCGCACAACCGGTCAAGTGCCGCCTGGCTCGCGTCATCCGCGGCGCGGAAGATCACCAAGCGCTGGTCCGGGTCCTGAAGCGGCGTCATCACCTCGAAGCGCACCGCGAGCTCACCGGCGTCCGGATGCCGCAGCACCTTGCGCCCGCGGCCGTTGACCGCGATGTCCCGCTCGGCCCACAGCCGCGCGAACTCCTCGTCGCGTTCGAGGAACTCGGTGATGAGGCGGGTCAGTTCCGGATCGTCCGGGTGCGCGGCCCACGCGGCGCGCAGGTGGGCGATGCCCTCCCTCACGACACGTTCCCTGTCGGCGTAGAGCTCGCGGGTCCGGGGGTGCATCAGGCAGACCCACATCGAGTTGCGCCGCGACCGGGGCAGGGTGTCGAAGTCCAGGAGCAGCCTGGTCATCTCGTGGTTCCAGGCCAGGATGTCGTAGCGGTGGTTCATCAGCATGGCCGGCAGCGGCGACAGGTCGTCGACCAGCCCGGCCAGCGTCGGTGCCGCGCTGGTGGCGGGTTTCTCGGGGGTGCGGGGGCGTTGCCCGGCCAGGCCGAAGAGGTAGGCGCGTTCGGCGGGCGCCAGGCGCAGCGCACGGGCCAGCGCCTCCACCACGTCCGCCGACGGCCGCAGGCCGCGCCCCTGTTCGAGCCGCACGATGTAGTCGACGCTGATCCCCGCGAGTTCGGCGACCTCTTCGCGGCGCAGTCCCGGGGTGCGCCGGGCGCGCCGGGGTGAAGGCAGACCGAGTTCGCGCGGGTCCAGCCGTTCGCGGCGGGTCCGCAGGAAGGCGGCGAGTTCGTGTGTGGTGTCCACGGTGCGGGTCGTCATGCCGGTTCCAACAGCCAGGGTGGTACCGGCGTTCCCAGGAACCGCCCTCCCTTACCCCGCGCGCACCGCCGGCACAGCCTTGTTCTCGGCAACGGATCTTCAACGCGGGAGCACACGATGTCACTCACCCTCGACACCTACCGACTGCTGGGCCGCTCGGGGCTGCGGGTCTCACCGCTGGCGCTGGGCGCGGCGACCTTCGGCACCGACTGGGGCTGGGGTGCCGAAGAGGACGAGGCGCGCAGGCTGTTCGACCTCTACGTCGAGCGGGGCGGCAACTTCTTCGACACCGCCGGCACCTACACCGACGGCACCTCCGAGCGTCTGCTGGGCGCGTTCTCCCGCGGCAGGCGCGAACAGCTGGTGCTGGCGACGAAGTACACGACGCTGCGCCGGCCCGGCGACCCGAATTCCGGGGGCGCGCACCGCAAGAACCTGTTCGCCTCGGTGCACGCGAGCCTGCGGCAGCTCGGCACGGACTACATCGATCTGCTCTACCTGCACGTGTGGGACGCCACGACACCGGTCGAGGAGATCCTGCGCGGCCTGGACGATCTGGTCCGGCAGGGCAAGGTCTTGTACGTCGCGATCTCCAACGCCCCGGCCTGGCAGGTGGCGCGCATGCAGACCATCGCCGAGCTGCGCGGCTGGTCGCCCCTGGTCGCGCTGCAGATCGAGTACAACCTGGTCGAGCGCGGCGGGGAGCGTGACCTGATCCCCATGGCTCGCGAGATGGGGCTCGGCGTGATCCCCTATTCGCCCCTGGCCGGCGGGGTGCTCACCGGAAAGTACAGCCGCGCCGACCTGACCGGGGCGGACGCCGTGTCCGGCGCCGGCAGCCGCAAGAGCCTCAACCTCGCCCTCGGCACGCTCACCGAACGCAGCCTCGCCATCGCCGGCGTCGTGAAGGAGGTCGCCGCGGAGCTGGGCCGCACACCCGCCCAGGTCGGACTGGCCTGGATCCTGCGGAATCCGGGCGTGACCGCACCGGTCATCGGTGCGCGCACCCCGGCGCAACTGGAGGACAACCTGGGCGCGCTGGAGGTCGACCTCACCGACTCCCAGCTGGCCCGCCTCGACGAGGCCGGCGCCATCGGGCTCGGCTACCCGCACGACATGCTCGCCAGTGCCCACATCCGCGAGGTGACCACGGGCGGCCTGAAGATCGAAGCCCGCCGCTGAGGCGGACACCGGCCCGCGGCCGTACGGCGGGCTTCCGTCCGCGCTCGCGACGACGGCCCGCTGCGAGCGTCGGCGGCCGCAAGGCCGTCGAGAGGACCCGGTGCCGTCGTCGGCGGGCCCCTCCGTGCCGTGGGGGAGGCGGTGCGCAGGGCCCTCGCGGTGGCCTCGTCGCCGAACAGGAGGAGCCCGGCACACGCTACGGTCCCGGCCGCGCACCAGGGCGCGGCCGACGCGCCCCCGGGCGACCGCCGACGCGGGTGACGTGCGGGCCCGAAGCGTGGTCGTCCTTCACGGGGCAGGGGGCACCCGGGGGCCCGGTTCCACGCGCTCGCGGCGAGCGTCACGGGCGGCCCGCGGCGCGGAACGCGTCATGAGCGGCTGCTCCGGGACGTCCGGGACGACCGCGCCCGCGCACCAGGTCGCCTTTCCCCACAGGACATCCGGCCGCCTTCCGGACGAGGATGGGGGACGGAAGGGTCGAGTCATGGCACGGATGCTGGTCAACGGCGACGACGTGGTCGTACGCCTGACACTGCGGGAGCGGGCGGCCGCCCGTCGGCGCGATGTGCGGGTGCCGCTGGCCGCGGTGCGCCGGGTGACGGTCGAGGCCGACTGGTGGCGTGCCCTGCGCGGGGTCCCCCGGCACGGTGTCTCGGTTCCCGGCGCCCGGAGCATCGGCACCCGCCGCCACCAGGCGGGGACGGACTTCGTGGTCGTACGGCCCGGTGAACCCGTCGTGTGCGTCGAACTCCGGCCGCCCGCGCCCTTCCGCCTCCTCTCCGTCGGCGCGCCGACCCTCGCACAGGCCAGGGCCACGGCCCGCGCACTCGTCCGGGCCGCACCGGGCCTCGATCCGTCCACCCCCTGCCGGCAGCCGCTCCCGGTACCCGAGGAGGATCCGGGCGGGGCCACCACCGCGCTGCCGGAAGCCGCGCCGCGTCCCCCGCGCCCCCCGCTCCCCTGAACCGGCGGCGCTCGGACCGGCGTGATCGATCCCGCCCGTCACACTTTCGGGCGGTTTGACCTTCATCGCTCTGCCCGCTGCGGCGCGGTGCCCCATGCTCCCTGCGGACCGCGGCCCGCGGTCCGCAGGAGTGAGGGAGACACATCGATGAGCGCATCGCGACGTTCGGTGCTGGGCGCGGCCATGGCCGCGCCGTTACTGGCCCAGTTCACGGGTACGGCGTCCGCCGACACCGCCGAGCCGGGCGCCCTGGGTACGGTGTCCGACGGCTGGATCGAGGTCCGCTGGACCGAGCAGGCGCAGGCGCTGCTCGACCGTTTCCAGGCGGTGGTGGAGCCGGTGGCCCCGGCCCGGCTGGTGCAGGACGCCAAGGGCAAGGCCATCCGCTTCCCCGTGCGTTCCGGAGCGGGCGACCCGGCGCTGACCGACCCGGCGCAGGCCCACGGCGACGCACGGCTCGACGGCGGGGTCCAGATCCGCACGCCGGAGGGGACCGTGCGGGTGACCGACGTGGAGGGTGCGCTGCGGGACGGGCTGGCGTCCGGCAAGGGCGTCGTCAACGGTTTCGAGGTCGCGCACCGTGCGGTGGCCCGGCCGGAGTGGCACGAGGGGGTGCTGAGGACGGAGAGCGTGCCGCTGGGCAGGCCGATGCGGGTCCGGATCACCGATGTGCCGCTGCGGCCCACGCCGGAGATGGTGGAGACGTTCGGCACCGCCTTCGGCGAGGCCGGCTTCACGACCGCCACGGTGCTGGGGCATGTGACGGCCGAGGGCGTGTACACCCCGCCGAAGGCGTGACCACCGTGGGAACCGGGCGGCCGTGAGGACCGGACGGCCGTGACGGCCGTACGACGGCGTCGGTGACCGCCGGCCCGGGCCGGTCAGCCGGTGTGGGCCGGCTTCCCGTGTCCGGTCTGCGCGGGCAGGACGCCGTCGCCGCCGAAGCGGCGCGCACGCGCCGCGTAGGCGGTGACGGCGTCTCGCAGCCGGGCCAGGTCGTAGTCCGGCCACGGGACGGGGTCGAAGAACAGTTCCGCGTAGGCGAGGTGCCAGGGCAGGAAGTTGCTGATCCGCTGTTCGCCTGAGGTGCGTACCAGCAGATCGACGTCCGGCAGTTCCGGCACGTACAGGTGCCGGGCGAGGTCGGCGGGGCCGATGTCCTCGGGCCGGATCGCGCCGGACACCGCCTCGGCGGCCAGCGCGCGGGCGGCGGCCGTCAGTTCCTCCCGGCCGCCGTAGTCCACGCAGACGGTGAGCATCAGCACGTCGTTGTTGCAGGTCATGCTCTCCACCAGCGCGATCGAGGACGCGAGCGAGGGGTCGAGCCGGTCGCGCCGCCCGCACCAGCGGACCTGCACACCGAGGCCGTGCAGCCACCGGGCGCCCCGGGCGATCCCCTCGGCGAGGGCCTCGAACAGCGCGGTCAGCTCGTCCTGTGAGCGGTCCCAGTTCTCCGTGGAGAACGCGTAGACGCTCAGGTGCCGGATGCCCAGCCGCAGGGCGGCGTTGACCAGCCGCAGGGTCGCGCGTTCGCCCGCCCGGTGGCCCTGCGGCGCCGGCAGACCGCGGGCCTGGGCCCAGCGCCGGTTGCCGTCCATGATCACCGCGATATGGCCCGGCACCGCTCCCGGCACGGGCCGGGCCGGGCGTCGGCCCGGTTCGCCGTCCAGTCGCACCGGTTCGATGCCGGCCGTCAGCACCTCGGACCGCAGCAGGGTCACCTCGTCGTAGTGCGTCTGCGCGCCGAGCAGCAGGGAGTGCACGAACGGCTGGTACTCCTTCCCCACCATCCCGGTCACCGGTACCGCCTCGTCCAGCAACGCGCGCCAGTGGGCGAGCTGTACGTCCACGAACGCGTCCAGCGTCTCGCGGGGCGCGCCGCGCCGCAGGTCGTCCATGTCCAGTCCGAGCCGGCGCAGATCACCCCTGGGCAGATAGCAGCGGCCCGCCGCCAGATCGGCCGGCAGGTCCTCGAACAGGTCCGCCATCTGACAGGCTTCGGCGAGCACCGACACCAGTCGCAGGGCCTCCGGCCCCCGCGGCTCCACCAGGGCGGCCCACAGCTCGGCCGTGGCCCCCGCGCACCCCCGCAGATAGCGCCGCAGATCGGTGAAGGACTCGAAGTGCGGCACCGCCGCGCAGTCCGCGGCGATCGTCTCCAGGTACTCCTCGACCAACGCCCGGTCGAGGTCCCATCCGCGCACCGTGTCCACGAACGCGCGCCGCACCGGATGCGCACTGTGCCCGGAGCGCAGGTCGGCCATGGTGTCGGCCCGCCAGCGGGCGAACCGTTCCACCCGGTGCACGGACGGACCCTCGTCGGCGATCCGGTCCGTGCACACCACCCAGCCGGCGATCGCGTACACGAACGGACGGACCGCTTCGGGCAGGAACACACCGATCGCCGTCCACAGCCGGCCGAGATGCCGTCGCGCCTCGGCCTCGCACACCTCGTACGCCTCGCGTAACTCCGGTGCGACCCCGAACTCCCTGTCATTGCGACGCACTTGCGGACCTCCCCTTCCGGCCGCCTCGGCGGCGGCCTCCGCCAGTGCCAACGACCCATCGGCCGCTTGGTGGCGAACCGCTCGGCGCGCTCCTCGGAAGTCCCGTGGCGGGCGGTGCGGCCGGGCCGGCGAAAGACCGGCTCGGCGAGCGCGCCGGCCGTCCGGCTTCGGCCCTTCGAGTATGCGCTCCGCCCGTCTGCGGATCCGCGGAGTGTCGTACCCGCTCGCGGCGGGTGTCGGCGGTGCATGGTGGACACCGCCCCGCGCGGCCGGCCGCGCGGGGCGACCGGGGTGCGGGGCACCAGTGGCCTCGACGTCCTCGCCCGCGAACACCTGGAACGGGCCACCGCCGCCCCCGACCGCCCGCAGCGCCGAGAACCTTCACGGCGGCCACGAACACACCCTGCGCCAGACCCTCATGGCCCTGCGCGCCGGCACCGCGCTGTCCGAGCGCGAGAGCCCCCGCGCGGCCACCGTGTTCGTCCTGCGCGGACGGGTACGGCCGCACAGCGGGGACGAGGCGTGGGAGGGCACGGCCGGTGACCTGCTCGTCGTGCCCCGGCGCGCACGGCCTGGCGGCCCTGGACGGCTCCGCGGTGCTGCTGGCCGTCGTCAGGACCGCCTGACCTCGGCGTCCACCCGGATGGCACCGTCGCGTCGTACGCGACGAGCGGTCGTCTCTGGCATTCTGACGCGGTGTCATCCGGGCAGGGCGGAGCACCTTCGCGGGCGCCCGGCACGCTGCCACCAGAGCCGGGGTGCCGAAGCCCCCGGATGCCCACGGTCGGTCCAGCGCGTGGAGGGCGTTCATGACACAGACACGTTCAGGGCCGGGCGGCCCGGATGTCACCACCCGTGAACCCCGGGTGCCCTCGGGACAGCGTGTCCGGGACTATCTGACGACCACCGACCACAAGAAGATCGCCCATCTGTATTTCGTCACCTCGTTCACGTTCTTCCTGTTCGCCGGCGTGCTCGCGATGATCATGCGTGCGGAACTGGCCCGGCCAGGGCTCCAGTTCGTCACCAACCAGCAGTACAACGAGCTGTTCACGATCCACGGCACGATCATGATGCTGCTGTTCGCCACCCCCACCTTCGCCGGGTTCGCGAACGCCGTGATGCCGTTGCAGATCGGGGCCCCCGACGTCGCCTTCCCGCGGTTGAACGCGTTGTCGTACTGGCTCTTCCTCTTCGGAGGGCTGATCGTCCTCTCCGGATTCCTCGTCGACCAGGGCGCGGCGCCGTTCGGCTGGTTCGCCTACGCGCCGCTGAACAACGCGGTGCACTCCCCCGGCCACGGCGGCGACCTGTGGGCCATGGGGCTGGCGGTCGCCGGGGTGAGCACCACGCTCGGCGCCGTCAACTTCATCGCGACGATCGTGTGTCTGCGGGTGCCGGGGATGACGATGTTCCGGATGCCGATCTTCACCTGGAACATCCTTTTCACCTCGATCCTGGTGCTGCTGGCCTTCCCGGTGTTCACCGCGATCCTGCTGGCGCTGGTGGCCGATCGCGCCTACGGCGCCCACATCTTCGACTCGGCCTCCGGAGGGGCGCTGCTGTGGCAGCACCTCTTCTGGTTCTTCGGCCATCCGGAGGTCTACATCGTGGCGCTGCCGTTCTTCGGCATCGTCACCGAGATCATCCCCGTGTTCAGCCGCAAACCGGTCTTCGGATACGTCGGCATGGTCGGCGCCACGATCGCGATCACGATGCTGTCGGCTGCCGTGTGGGCCCACCACATGTTCGCCACCGGCGCGGTGCTGCTGCCCTTCTTCTCCCTGATGTCCTTCCTGATCGCCGTTCCGACCGGCGTGAAGTTCTTCAACTGGATCGGCACCATGTGGCAGGGCAGCGTCTCCTTCGAGACGCCGATGCTGTGGTCGGCCGGTTTCATGGTGACCTTCCTGCTCGGCGGGCTCAGCGGCGTCGTCATCGCCTCGCCGGCCCTGGACTTCCATCTGACCGACACGTACTTCATCGTCGCGCACCTGCACTACGTGCTGTTCGGCACGATCGTCTTCGCCATGTTCGGCGGCTTCTACTTCTGGTGGCCCAAGATGACGGGCCGGATGCTCGACGAACGCCTGGGCAAGATCCAGTTCTGGTCCCTGTTCGTCGGCTTCCAGACCACCTTCCTCGTCCAGCACTGGCTGGGCGAGATCGGCATGCCCCGCCGGTACGCCGACTACCTGCCGGCCGACGGCTTCACCACCCTGAACACCATCTCGACCATCGGGTCCTTCCTGATCGGGCTGTCCAACCTGCCGTTCCTCTACAACGTGTGGAAGACCGCGTACTACGCGCCCAAGATCGACGTGGACGACCCCTGGGGCTGGGGCCGCTCCCTCGAATGGGCGACGTCGTGCCCGCCGCCCCGGCACAACTTCACCTCGCTCCCCCGCGTACGCTCCGACTCCCCCGCGTTCGATCTGCACCATCCCGAGGTGCGACAGGAACTGCCGGAGCAGGCCAGCGGAACGGTGGAGCCGACCCCCGACACGCTGGGAGAGCAGAGCGAATGAAACACGAGGCGTACATGTTCGCCGGTGTGGCCGTCTTCTTCCTCCTCACCGACGCCGCCTACATCTGGTTCGCGCGCGAACCGGCGGGCACGGCCGCGCTGACCGTCGCCTTCTGCATGTCGTCGGTGATCTCGTTCTTCTTCCTGGTCAACTACCGGCGCAAGGGAACGCGCCCCGAGGACCGGCAGGACTCCGACATCCGTGAGCGCAGCGGCATCGTCGACTTCTTCCCGCCCTCCAGCGGCTACCCGGTCGTCACCGCCCTGGGCGCGGCCGTGATCGCCGTCGGCGTCGTCTACGGGGTGTGGGTCGTCCTCATCGGTTTCGGCCTGCTGTGGCCGGGGGTGTTCGGCCTGGTCTTCCAGTTCGGGAACCGGGAGATCCGATGAGGCGGGGGCGGCCGCCCACGGCCCGGTGAACGGCCGCGGACGTACAGCCCGTCCAGCGCGGGCCGGTCCCGCTCACTGCTCGCCGCCGGCCCCGCCCGACACCGGGTCCGCCGTACGGCCCGTGATCTGGAGGCGCTCCTCCGCCGTCGTGGGCAGTTCGACCCGGTCACGGTAGTACCAGGAACTCAGCGCCGCCCTGACGCGGCGACGCAGCGGGGCCTGGCGCCCGGGCGCCGGCAGGGGCAGCGGGCGCTCCCTGACCAGCAGCCGGTAGCGCCGCTCCCGGTCGAGTCCCGTGTGGCTCTCCCCCATGCCGCCGGCGAGGTCCTGGCGCACCACCCCGGTCTCCTCCCCCTCCTGGTACAGCTGCCGCTCGTGCAGTTGCAGCGCGAGGCACAGACGCCGGGTGAGCAGGTACGCGACGACCGGACCGACGACGAGGGCGACGCGGAAAAGCCAGGTGAGGGCGTTGACGGAGATGCCGAACTCGTAGGCCATCACGTCGTTGCCGCCGGCCATGAGCAGCACGGCGTAGCCGACGATGCCCGCCACCCCGAGCCCCGTGCGCACCGGCCGGTCGCGGGGCCGGTCGCACAGATGGTGTTCCACCAGGTCCCCGGTCACCCACCGCTCGAAGACGGGGTAGGCGTACAGCACGGCGAACAGCAGCGCGGGCAGCACGATCGCGGGCAGGAAGACGTTCCACATGAAGGTGTGCCCGGCGACAGTGGTCTCCACGGCCGGCATCAGCCGCAGCGCCCCTTCCAGGAAGCCGACGTACCAGTCGGGCTGGGCGTCGGTGGAGACCTGGTCGGTGATGTAGGGGCCGTAGTTCCACACGGGGTTGATCTGGGCGACCGCGGCCAGCACCGCGGTGACGCCGAAGGCGATCAGGAACAGCCCGGTGGACCGCGCGGTGAACGAGGGGTACATCGGCTGGCCCACCACGTTCCGGTTGGTCCTGCCCCGGCCCGCCCACTGGGTGTGCTTCAGATAGACGACCAGGACCAGGTGCACCGCGATCAGGGCGATCAGCAGGCCGGGGACGAAGAGCACGTGCAGGATGTAGAGCCGTTGGCCGAGCAGCGTGCCGGGGTAGGCGCCGCCCCAGACGAAGTAGGCAAGGGACGTCCCGACGACGGGGATCGACATCACGATGGTGTTGGCGGTGCGCAGCCCCGTGCCGGACAGCAGGTCGTCCGGGAGCGAGTAGCCGCAGAAGCCCTCCAGCAGGGCGAGCATGAACAGGGTCACGCCGATGGCCCAGTTCAGTTCCCTGGGCCTGCGGAACGCGCCGGTGAAGAAGATCCTGAGCATGTGGACGCCGATGGCGGCGACGAAGACGAGTGCCGCCCAGTGGTGCATCTGGCGGATCAGCAGACCGCCGCGCACCTCGAAACTCACGTGCAGCGTCGACGCGAACGCCTTCGACACCAGCAGTCCCCGAAGCGGCGCGTACGAACCGGTGTAGGGCACCTGGACCAGGCTGGGGTCGAAGTAGAGCGTCAGATAGCTGCCGGTGAGGACGAGCACGACAAAGCTGTAGAGGGCGATCTCGCCGAGCAGGAAGGACCAGTGGTCGGGGAACGCCTTGCGCATCAGCTGCCGGGCCAGTTCCGAGACCGGTGCGCGCCGGTCCGTCACCACATAGGCCTGGAACGCGGTCTGCCGCGCCTTCGCCTCGAGTACCGCCCTGCGCCGTCCCGTCGGCATGCCCGCACCACGCTCCTCCACGTCCGGCCCGGCGCCGTCGTGCCGCGCGGCTCGATCGGCCGCGCGGCACAGCGGACGTGCCGAGTGCCGCGTGATTCAATCTTGGGCAAGATCCACCTGCCTGTTGCGCAGGCTTGCCGAGGGCACACGCATTTCGACGGCGGTCGAGGGAGCGGCAGTGGACAGTGGGAGCGGCATCATCGAGGTACTGACGGCGGACCACCGCGAGATCCAGCGCCTGTTCGACCGTATCCGTTCCTCGGCGCCCCGCGGCGACGAGCGGAGGACACTGGTGGAGCAGGTGAGCATCAGCCTGGTCCGCCATTTCACGGTGGAGCGGGAACACCTCCATCCGGTCCTGCGCCGGTACCTGCCCGACGGGGGCGACCGCGTCGAACGGCGACTCGACGGGCAACGCCGGATCGAGGAGTTGCTGACGTCCCTGGAAGCCGAGGAGGCGGGCAGCGAGAGGTTCGGGCGTCTTCTGCTGTCCGTGCTGGACCGTGTCACGGAGCACGTCGTCGAAGAGGAACAGCTCCTGCTGCCGCGCCTCCAGGCGCTGTGCCCCGCCGACGTCCTGCGGGATCTCGGGGACAAGGCCCGCAGGGCGCGGGCGTCGGCGCCGACCCGTCCCCGGCCCGGCGCACCCGGCTCGGCCCCGCTGACGAGGGCCACCGCGCAGGTGTGGGGCCCGTGGGACCGGCTGCGCGACCTCGTCACACGCCGCGGCAGGCCGTGAGGCGGCGGCCCGGGTCCGGGCGCCGCCCCGGGTCACCCGCCCACGGGACCGCTCAGGGGTTGTCGCCCGTGGTCACCAGGGCACGGGGGTTCCGTCCCAGGAGAAGAACGCGCCGGTCGGCCCGTCGTCCGGCAGGAGAGCCAGTCGTACGGCTCCCCGGGCCGCCTCCGCCGGGTCGCCGCCCGTGGCCGCCCGGTGGCTGAGGTCGGTGGCGCGCCGGCCGGGGGCGAGCGCGTTGACCTTGAAGCCGTCCTCGGCCAGGGTCTGGGCGTACAGGACGGTGAGGGCGTTGAGCGCGGCCTTCGACGACCGGTACGCGGCCGAGGCGCCGCTGCCGGGGGTGAACTGGGGGTTGGGGTTCGTGCTCCAGGTCAGTGATCCGGTGCCGCTGGAGATGTTGACGATCCGGGGGTGCGGGGAGCGGCGCAGGGCGGGCAGGAAGGCGTTGGTGACCGCGGCGACTGCGAACACATTGGTCTCGTAGGCGCTCCGGAAGTCGTCCAGGGTGGTTTCGGTGGGCGGGGCGAGCGAGGGCAGGAGGCCCGCGTTGTTGACCAGTACGTCGAGGCGGTCCAGTCGCGCCGCGGCCGTGGCGATGCTGTCGGGGTCCGTCACGTCGAGGACGAGCAGGCGCGCTTCGCCGCCGATCTCCTCGACGGTCCGCAGCCCGCGCCCGGCGTCGCGGGAGCCCACGTGCACCACGAACCCCTCCGCCACGAGCAGGCGGGCGATGTGCCGGCCGATCCCCTTGTTGGCACCGGTGACCAGTGCTGTGCGATCGTTCATGACAGCCACGGTCCCCTGGCGCCGACGACCCTGCCAGGGACCACCTGTACCAGGCAACGGGAAGAGGCGAGGCGGCATGGCCCGGCAGGAACTGGCCCGCTTCCTGCGGGAGCGCCGCGCTGCCCTGCGGCCGCACGAGCTGGGGATGCCCACGAGCGTCCCGCGCCGCACCCCGGGCCTGCGCCGCGAAGAGGTGGCGGAGCTGGCCCACATCTCCGTCGACTACTACGTGCGCCTGGAACAGGCCCGTGGCCCCCGCCCGTCGCCCCGCGTCCTGGAGGCGCTGGCGCAGGCACTGCGCCTGACCCCGGCCGAGCGCAGCCATCTGTTCCGGCTGGCCGGCACGAGTGCGCCGCCGCCCGCCACCGGGGCCGTCCGGCGGGTGCGCCCGCATGTGGCCCGGATGCTGCGGCGCCTGCCGGGGACCGGCGCGATCGTCACCGACGCCGCCTACGGCATCGTCGCCTGGAACCCGCTGGCCCAAGCCTTGCTGGGCGGTGATCTCGGACGGGGGACGACGAACCTGGCGCGGCGCCGTTTCCTCGGCGAGGGGCGGATGTACGAGAGCTCCAGCGCCGAGGAGTTCGGGCACATCGTGGTGGCGCGGCTGCGCCGGGCCGCCGACCGCTACCCGCACGATGCCCGCCTCGCCGCCCTGCTGGCCGAACTGCGCGCCGGGAGCGAGGAGTTCCGGCTGCTGTGGGAGACCCGCCCGGTCCACGCGCCCGGGCACCGCGCCAAGACGCTCGCCCACCCGACGGCCGGCGAACTGCGGCTGAACTGCGATGTTCTCCTGGTCCCCGAGGACGACCAGGAGGTCGTCCTGATCACGGCCGATCCCGGGTCCTCCTCGGAGACGGCGCTGCGCGAGCTGGCGGCGACGGCCGGGCCTCCGTCCGGGTCTCGGTCCGGCGGCCGTCGGCCGGTGCCTCAGTGCCGGACCGGCGGGCAGTAGCCGGTCTGCTCGCCGATGCTGTTGATCTCCGCGTTGGAGCGCGGATCACCGGCGTAGTCGATCTGGTTGGTGCAGCTGACGCCCGGCTTCTTGGGAGTGCCGGCCGGCTTGCTGCCCTTCTCCGGCGCCGGGCAGTGACCCGTCTGCTCACCGATGCTGTTGATCTCCGCGTTGGACCGCGGGTCACCGGCGTAATTGATCTGGTTGGTGCAGCTCACGCCGGACTTCTTCGGCGTGCCGGCCGGCTTGCTGCCCTTCTCCGGCGCCGGGCAGTGACCCGTCTGCTCACCGATGCTGTTGATCTCCGCGTTGGACCGCGGGTCACCGGCGTAATTGATCTGGTTGGTGCAGCTGACACCGGACTTCTTCGCGCTGCCCGAGCCCGTGGGCGTGGCCGAGCCCGCGCCGGTCTTGCCGGCCGGGGCGCCGGGCTGGGCGCTGCTCGTGGAACCGGCCGACGAACCGGCCGTCACGGAAGGGCTGGAGGAGGACGAGGCGCTGTCCGAGCCGCCGCCGCTACAGGCCGTGAGCGACAGACCGACGGCCACACCGGCGACAGCGAGCATCGAGACCTTGCCAACACGCATCGGATTCCCCCTTGGGTCGGGCCCCGCTCCTGGTGAGCGGGCCTCGCGTCTATCCAGACAGAGCCGCCGCGACCCCGGTTGCCTGGCGATCGACGCTGAGACATTCCTGTGACAAGGCGTTGCGAGACACCTCCCGACGAGCCGCGACCGAGCGGGCGGAGAAGCCTGGGCGGGTCACGGCGCCCGGGCCGTCAGCGCCGTGTCAGCGCCGCCTGGCAGTCTCTTCCCTGTGAACGGCACCGGGCACCGATCCGGAGCCGGGAGCGAGGAGAGGTGCCCGGAGTGGTTGATCGGGGACCGGCGAGCATGCCTCGGGGTCGGATCCGCAAGGGTCCACGCAGGTTCGAATCCTGCCCTCTCCGCAAGACGCGCGTGAACGGCGCCCGATGACGAGCGCTTCGCCGCCGGTGCGACGGGTCGTGGCGCGCGGGCCGGCCCGCTCCGGGTGACGGCTGCGTCGGCAGGGTGCGGACCGCTGGTCGGCAGCGGTCCGTGATCTCCGGCCCAGGGCGCGCCGCGAGTGGTCTCACTCGGCGGAGAGCGATTCCAGGAGGCTCTGTACGATCTTCAGGTTCCCGCTGTCCGCCGCGTCGCCGAAGGCGAGCGCCCGGCGGAGGCAGGAGCGGGCCTCCTCGATCTCCCCCAGTTCGGCCAGCACCCTGCCCAGCTCCATCAGCACGTCGGCCTCCAAGGAGGGGACTCCGAGCTGCTGGATCCGGCTCAGGTCGCCGCGCAGGTGGTCGGCGGCCTCCCGCCACCGCCCCAGAGCGGCCAGGTCGCGGCCGAGCGCGGTGCCCGCCGTGAGACGCGCGAGGTCGGCGACGTGCCCCGTCAAACGGCAGTCGGGCGCGTCCAGGAAGGCGATGACGCGCTCGTGCAGGGCCAGGGACTCCTCGGCACGGCCGAGCTCGCGCAGGCTCGTCCGGTAGGAGAGCATGGAGAAGGTCCAGCCCTCATGGTCGCCGGCGGCTTCGAACAGGTCGGCGGCGGCGCGGAGTTTCTCCATGCGCTGCTCGTCCCGGCCGAGCTGACCGTAGGGCCATGACGCGTAGTACATCGCCCGGGCCTGCTGGGAGACATCGCCCGCGCGGCGGGCGTGTTCCAAGGCCTCGTCGGCCCGCGCGATGGCCTCCTCCGCACGGTACTCGTTGGCCAACGCCCAGCTGTACATGCTGAGCTGGGCGGCCCGCAGACGGGGATCGTCGAGCGCCGCGGCGGCTTTGCTGGACAGGTGGTAGACGTCGGTCCAGTAGCCCGAGAAGGCGCACACGTTGGCGAAGCCCCCCATGGCCTCGGCGGTCGCCGCCACCCGGGCGTGCTCACCCCGAGCGGCCGCACCGCGCAGCGTGGCGAGCCAGGCGGGGGCCTCGCTCTCCAGCCAGGCCCGGGCCTGCTCGGTGGTGTCCAGGGGGACCAGGCCCGGCCAGGAGGACTCCGCCGCCTCAGGACCGGGGCCGAACAGCCGGGCGGCGGCCACGGCGGTCTCCAGCAGCCAGGTGTTCAGCTGCTCTTCGGCCGCGTCCCGCTCGCCGGCCTCCTCCCGGGCCAGCCGCGCACGGGCGAACAGCCGCAGCAGATCGTGTAGTTGGTACCGGCCGGTGAAGGTGGCCTGGAGCAGTCCGGCGTCCACCAGCTCCTCCATCACGTCCTCGGCCTCGAACAGGTCGGTGGCGGTGAGGACGGCACCGTAGGCGGCGGTCATGTCCGGCCCCGGTACCAGGCTCAGCAGCCGCAGCATCCGGGCGGCCTGCGCGGTCAGCTGCCGGTAGGACAGTTCGAAGGCCGCCTCCACCCGCACGTCCCCGGCGGTGAGCGCGCCCAGGCGGCGTTCCTCGTCGGCCAGCCGCCGGACCAGATGGCCGATGCTCCACCCCGACCGGATGGTCAGCCAGTTCGCCGCCACCCGCAGTGCCAGGGGCAGGTCTCCGCACAGCTCCGCCACCCGGGCGACGGCTCCTGCCTCCGCGTCGGCACGCTGCGGGCCGAGGATCCGGCGCAGCAGCTCGACGGCCTCGGCCCGCGTCATCGCCGACAGCGTCAGCCGGTCGACGTCCTCCAGGCCGGTCAGCGGGCGCCGGCTGGTGACCACCACCAGGCTGCGCCCGGCCACGGGCAGCAGCGGACGCACCTGGCCCTCGTCGCGGGCGTTGTCCAGCACCACGAGGCACCGGCGCTCGGCGAGCAGCGCCCGCAGCAGGCCCGCCTGACCCTGCGCGTCCTCCCGCGCCAGCCGGCGCTCTGGGACCCCCAGGGCCTTCAGGAGCTTCAGCACCGTCTCGCCGCGGTCCGCGGGGCCGTCCACCCCGTGGAGGTCCACCATGAAGCATCCGTCGGGGAACTCCTCGCGCAGGTTCGCCGCCGCCTTCAGGGCCAGGGTGGTCTTCCCGCAGCCAGGGGGGCCGGATATGACCGTCACCGCCGCGCGCTCGCCGGTGCGCGCTGCCTCGGCATGCTCCGTCAGCCGGGCCAGTTCCGTCTCGCGCCCCGTGAAGTCGCCCACCGAGCGCGGCGGCACCACGGTTCCCGCCGCCACCACCGTTGGCGTCTTGCGCCCTGCCCGCACCGCGGCCAGCAGCGCCTCGTGCTCCACGTCACCGAGGCCCAGCCCGTCCGCGAGCGCGGCCACCGTGCGCCGCTGCGGAACCCGGCTGTGCCCCCGTTCCATGTCGCCGATCGCGCGGACGCTCACGCCCGATGCCTCGGCCAGTTCCTCGATGGTCCAGCCGGCCCGCTGCCGCAGACCCCGCAGCACATCCCCGAACGGCTTCTCTCCCGACACGGCCTCTCCCTGCCCTCGCCGGCCCTGGGTGTGCGGCACGGCCTCGGCGCAGGACGCGGTCGGCCGATCACCCGCACGCCGTCCGGCCCGGTTGTCCGATACATGACTCCCGACGCCGAGCGGTGCCGCTGGTCCGGGTGGAACCGAACGGCCGCCGCCGGCCGTCGAAGAGTGGCGCGGACACCTGAAGATCCTTCGGTCGCCGCAGGTCACAGCGTAGCCGCCGGTCGCCTGGCGGTCGATGTCCGGTGGGCTCCTCGCCCGGATCGCGCGCTTCCTACCCGGCCGCCTCGCCGAGGGACGCCAGGAGGTCTCCGGCGGCCTTCGCGACGGCGGCGGGGGCTTCGAGGGGGAGCAAGTGGCCGCTGCCGGGGACGGTGGTCAGGGATGCGTGCGGGATGTGGGGAAGAAGGCGCTCGCGCAGGACCCTCGGGGGTTCCACCACGTCGTGCTCGCCGGCCAGCACCGCCACCGGTACGTCGATGCGCCGTGCGGCTTCCGTGATGTCCCGGGCGATGCCCTGGAGGGGCCACTCGCGCCGGGCACCGGGGGCGGCGGACAGGCTGTCGCGCACCGCGGTGGTCCGCGCCGGCTCGGTCAGCGGTGCGGCGGTGAGGACGTGGTCGAGGGCGTGCCGCACCGTCTCCGGCGAGTCGTAGGCGTGGCAGAGGCCCTGCCGGTACTCCTCGGTCACCGTGGCGGGCGGCTGCGGCGGCCCGGGTGCGACGAGCAGCAGGCCCGCGAGTCCGGCCGGCCGGCGCGCGGCGAGGAGCTGGCTCACCTTGCCGCCCATGGAGTGACCGACGAGGACGAACGGCCCGGCCGCACAGGTCTCGGTCACACGGGCGAGGTCGTCGGCGAGCCGGTCGAGGTGGAAGGGCCCGGGCAGCTCCCGCGAGCGTCCCCAGCCGCGCTGGTCGAAGCGCACCGTCGCCCGTTCGGGCGGCAGCTGGTCCAGCACGCGGTCCCAGGTGTCCGCGGAGCCACCCCAGTAGTGGACGAACACCAGGGCCGGTCCGGCATGGCCCGCCGTCCGCACCTCCAGGTTCCCGCCCGCCACGGCGAACGTCCTTGTGGTTTCCGTCATCGTCATGCCTCTCCCGGCAGCCGAGGAGCGCGGCTGCCGCCGTATCCTCGCTGCCGTGCACCGGTACTCTGGCCTGGCTGTCAGGCCCGTCGTCGACAGTAGGCAGCGGACGGTCCGCGCGGTCGTCGAAAGGGACCCGGTCATTGTGGAAAACGGACACAGTGCGGTACGACAGCTGCGCTACCTGCCCGCGGTGGGGTCCGCGTACGGGGTGGAGGTCCTCGACTTCGCCGGGCTCCGTGCCATGGACCCGCACCGGCGACGCGCACGGCCGCAGCGCCCCGACTTCCACGTCCTCGCTCTGGTCGGCTCCGGAACCGGTGCGCACGAGGCCGACTTCCG
Organism: Streptomyces sp. NEAU-sy36; assembly: GCF_013423905.1. Lineage (NCBI taxonomy): Bacteria > Bacillati > Actinomycetota > Actinomycetes > Kitasatosporales > Streptomycetaceae > Streptomyces > Streptomyces sp. NEAU-sy36. The sequence goes on along the minus strand of NZ_CP058977.1, from coordinate 3,559,534 downwards.
CACCTCTGCGCTGGCGGCGGGCAGCGTCGTGTGGATCCGGCCCGGCATGGTGCACCGCTGGAGCGACATCGACGCCTGCGACGGCCCCCTGATCCTCTTCCAGCCCGGCTTTCTGCCCGGCTTCACCTCCGCGGAGGCCACCGCGCCCGCGTGCTGGGAACTGGACGGGGAACGCCTGTCGCTCGCCCTCCTCGCGGCCGAACACCTCGGTCGTGAGCACGGCGCGGCCGCGCGGACACCGCGGGCGGCATCGCCCGCGCTGCTCTCCCACCTGCTGGCGGCGCTGCTCCTGCGCGCGCTCCCCGACGCCCCCGCGCCGCCCCGCTCGGCTCCCTCCGGCGGCCGTCACACCGAGGTGTTCCGCGCCTACCGGGCGGCCGTCGAGGAGCACTTCACCCACTGGCACCAGGTGGGCGACTACGCGCAGGCGCTGGGCTACGACGCCCGCACCCTGACCCGGGCGACCCGTGCCGCCGCCGGTACGGGCGCCAAGACGTTCCTCGACCAGCGCATCCTGCTGGAAGCCCGCAGACTCCTCGCCCACAGCGACCTTCCCGTCGGCGCCTGCGCCCGGCGCCTGGGTTTCCGCGACCTGGCCAACTTCACCACCTTCTTCCGCCGCCAGACCGGCACACCTCCTACGATCTGGCGCACGGCGTACGCCGCGACCGGCGCGCCCCCCACCTGACACGACGGAGCCCGCCTTGCCTCTCCCGATCACCCACGAGAACGCCGAACTGATCGAGGTCGTCCGCATCCTCGATCCGCTGCGGCACTACAGCGCCGAGGACGTCAGCGGCGAGGAGACCGGCGTCTGGGAGGGGGCGGAGGCGGTACGGGCGCTGACCTTGATCGGTGCTCTGCCGGACGGCGACATACGCCGCTGCTTCAACCCCGGCTGGGGCATCCGGGTGCACGGCGCCACCGGGCCGCTGTTCCGGCTGGCCTTCTGTTTCGAGTGCCACGGCGTACGGCTGTGGGGTCCCGCCGTGCCGGACGGTCAGGAGGGCTTCCACGCCTTCGACGCGGACAGCGCTCCCGCCCGGGAACTGCTTGGGCGGTTGCGCGACACCCGGTCCGGTACGCCGGGGCCGTCGGGCCGGGGCGGGGATCAGTAGAGGAAGGGCGGCCGGGGCAGGCCCCGAGCGTCGTCCGCGGCCAGGCCGGTGCCCGGCGAGCGGCCCATCAGCCAGGCAAGCAGGGAGCTTTGCGACCCGCGGACGACGGGCGCCGACGGGGCGCCGCCGATGACGTGGCCGGTGCCGGTGTCGGTGGCGTGCAGCCGCACGGCGGGGGCGTCGTCGCGTGCGCCGAAGGAGGCGACGACCCGGTCGAGCATCGTGGCGACGAAGTCCGCCGGCCAGTGTGCCGGTGTGTACCCGGCGTCGAGGTCGGCGTGGTGGACCAGCACCTCGCACAGGCGGGCCTCGGCGGCACGGGCGGCGGGGCGTTCCTGTCCGCGGGTCCAGCGAACGATCCGGTGCCAGCCGTCGGGCGGCATCCTGCGGTACTCGGCCTCGAACGCGGCGGCGCTGTCCCTCAGGTCGGCCAGGAGTTCGGCGGCGCCGCGGCCCGCTCCGCTCTCGATCTGCTCGGCCCGTGCGGCGAGGCTCGGGTACTCCGGTGTCTCCGTGCCGGTCCGGGCCCAGGTCAGCAGGTGCCGGCCACCGTCGGCGTTGCGAGCCAGGTGTGTCAGCACGTGCCCGCGCGACCAGGCCGGCAGCAGTGACGGCGCGCGTACGTCGGCGTCGGTGAACTCGGCAGCCGTCCCGAGGAGTTGGCCGGTCGCGGCGGCGATGCGCGCCAGGGCCGTCGCGGGGTCGAAGTCCGTACGGTCCGTCGTCACGCTGTCCCTTCCAACGCCCGCTCGCCCTGCCACGACGATACGCCCTCCGACGCCGGGGCACGGGTGACGGCGGGCGAACGACCGAGGACCGCGGAGGCCCCCGAACGCCCCGCTCGACCCGGGAAATCGGCTGGCGGGCTCGCGCCCTCGCGGGCGAGCATGAGTGGCATGACCGACGAACCCGCGCGCTGGAGCCAGGCAACCGTCTTTCCCGATATGTGGGTCGACCCTGATGACGACCCTCGCGATGGCTCGGGGCCGGCCCCGGAGGGCGAACTCGCGACGCTGGACCGGTATCTGGCCGACTACCGCGCCACTCTGCGGATGAAGTGCGAGGGGCTTAACCCGGAGCAGCTGGCGCGGCGGTCGGTTCCGCCGTCGACGATGTCGCTGCTCGGCCTGGTCCGGCACCTCGCCGAGGTGGAGAGGAACTGGCGCAACTGGATCGGCGACGACGAGCCGCTCCCGAAGCTGTACGGCAGGCGCGACGCGGACTTCGACGGCGCCGTCGCCGAACCGGCGGCGGTCGACGCCGCGTTCGCCGATCTGGCGCGGGAACAGGCCGCCACGGACGCCGCGTTGGCCGCGCACCCGGACCTCGGCGAGCGACTGGGGAAGGACCGGATCTCCGTCAGGGAACTGCTGGTGCACCGGATCGAGGAGTACGCCCGCCACTGCGGCCACGCCGATCTGCTGCGCGAGCGCATCGACGGACGGGTGGGGCAGTGAGCCTGCGGGGCCGGCCGGTCCGCCACCGGCCGCCCGTCGCCCTCCCGGCCGGGTACCGGCCGCCGGCCGCATGCTCCGTGGCGGCCTCGTCCCTGCCCGTTCGGCGGCCCTGTCCCAGGTTGACCGGGGTCATCCGGTACCGGGCGCCGAAGGCCGCGGCTCAGTGGCCGGGAACCTGCTCGGCCGACGGCTGCCAATCCCGTCCGAGCAGCCCGTAGACCCATGAGTCGGAGACGTCGTCGCCCACGACGCAGTTCTCCCGCAGCGTCCCTTCACGCACGAAGCCGAGCTTCTCCAGCACGCGGGCGGAGGCCAGGTTGCGCGTGTCGGTCTCGGCTTGGACGCGATTGAGGTCCAGCGTGTCGAACGCCCACCGCAGCAGGGCGCGGGCGGCCTCGGTCGCGTAGCCCCGGCCCCACGCCGCGTCGTCGAAGCAGTAGCCGAGCGACGCGCTGCGGTACTGCGGGTTCCACCCGCTCAGTCCGCACCAGCCGATGAACGCCCCGTCGGAAAGGCGCTCCACGGCCGGCCGCACCCCGGTCCCCTCCTGTGCCATCCGCCGGCAAGCCGCGATGAACCTCTCGGCGCGCACGCGTTCGCTCCATGGTGGCGCGTCCCAGTAGCGCAGCACGTGGGCGCTGCTGTGCAGGGCGAAGAGGTCGTTCGCGTCCGTGTCCTCGAAGGCACGCAGTCGAAGGCGAGCGGTGTGCAACGAGGGGGTGGGCAGCGACCCGCTCATGTTCTCTCCCCTGATCGGCGGCCGGTCCATCAGACATCCGGTGCGGCCCCCGCGCAACGGGTTTCCTGCCTACCGGGGGGCCGCGAGGACGTCCCGCAGGACGTCCGCGAGCGTGACGCGGGCCAGTTCCTTCCGCAGGGTCTCCTCGATGCCCGCGTAGATGCCCCGCATCGCCGGCTGGATGCCGTGACCCACCACGCACCCCTGGTCCGGGGTGGTGCGGTGCATCGCGAACAGCGGGCCGGGTTCCACCGCGTCGTACACGTCGAGCAGGGTCATCGACTCCAGCTCGCGCGCCAGTGACCAGCCCGCGCCGACGCCCCGGCGGGACTCCACGAGCCCGGCCCCGCGCAGCTCGCCGAGGAGGCGCCTGATCACCACGGGGTTGGTGTTCGCGCTGGCCGCGATCTGCTCGGAGGTGGCGACCTCGTGGCCCTGGCGCTGGTACAGGCCGATCCAGGCCAGCGCGTGGGCGGCGATGGTCAGCCTGCTGTTGGCGCTCATGGACCCCTCCTGTCGGCCGCAACGCTTCATGTTACGACGAGGCAGTCGTAACAACGAAGGTTGCAACAGTACGACGTAACAATTACTGTTACGACAGTCGGGAAGGACCGATCAACGAGGTGGGAAGAATGAGCAAGCCACTCACGGGCAAGGTCGCCCTGGTCACCGGGGGGTCGCGCGGACTGGGAGCCGCGACCGTACGACTGCTGGCCGCGCAGGGAGCCGACGTGGCCTTCACCTATGTCAGCTCGGAGAAGCAGGCGCAGGCCGTCGTCGACGAGGTGCGGAGCAAGGGAGGGAAGGCCGTCGCCTTCAGGTCCGACCAGGCGGACACGAGCCGGGCGCCGGCGCTGATCGACGACGTGGTCGCGCACTTCGGCGGCCTGGACATCCTCGTCAACAACGCGGCGATCTCGGTGGAGCAGGGCCGCAGGGTGGACGATCCGGACGCGGACACCGCCGCGCTGGACCGGATGCACGCCACCAACTACCTCGGCGTGATCGCCGTCATCCGGGCCGCCTCCCGAGTGCTGCGCTCGGGCGGCCGCATCATCACGGTGAGTTCCGGGCTGGGCTCCCGCGTCGGCGCCCCGGGCCTTGCCGACTACTCGGCGACCAAGTCGGGGATCGAGCGCTACACCATGGGGGTCGCACGGGACCTCGGGCCCCGGAACATCACGGCCAACGTCGTGGAGGCGGGACTGATGGAGGGCGGCATGGAAGGGCCGGACCCGGAGACCCTCAAGGCCCTGATCAGCTCGCTCTCCCTGCAACGCATGGGCCACCCCGACGAGATCGCCGCGGCGATCGCCTTCCTGGCGAGCCCCGCCGCGTCGTACGTCACGGGCGCGGTGCTGGACGCCCACGGTGGCTACAACGCCTGAACCGGCACCCCCTCCGCGCGCCCCGCAGGACATCGCCGCCACGGGGCGCGCGGCACCGGCGACCGCCTGTCGAACCCGGGCCGGTCCCCCTCCGGCCGGGCTGCTCGTGCGGGTCCGTTCGGCCACCGGGCCGATGCGGCCCCGGGGTGTCCCACCGCGGGACGCGCCGGGGTCGCGACGGACCGTCAGGCGCCGGGCTGGACCGGGCCGACGAGGGTGCCGGGGGCGGCGTCGAACGCGCCCTCGGCGTAGGACGTGCCGGGGATCTCGCCGTCCGGGGCCCGCAGCGTGAAGGACGCCTCGTCGGAGCGGGTGCCGTGCCCGTTGTTCGGGACCTGGATGTCGAAGTGGACCGGGCGTCCCGGGCCGAAGGTCACCGTGGCCTTCTGATCGCCGTAGTGCCCGGCGGCGGCGCCGGTGCGGGAGTCGTGGTGCCAGAACCGCACGTCGGTGGGCGAACCGGCGAGCTTGCACGCGTCGTATCCGCGCGGAGCCGTCAAGGTGACGCGATAGTGGCGGTGTCCCGCGCCGGCGGGCCCCTGCGTGATCCTCGCCAGGTGGTTGGCCGGGCGGCAGGCCGAGGGGGCGGTGCCCTCGGCCGTCGCGGGCGCGGCCTGCGCGATCCCCGTGGCGGTGGTCGCCACCAGCGCCGCCGCGGCGAAGACGGCCGCGAACGTGTGCTTCGTACCCATGCGAACACTCCTTGCCTTGCTGATGGTCCCGGTGGGTGTCCGCCACCGGGACCATGGTCGAGCGGGATCCTGCCCCCGGTCCGCCGCCGGGAATGTCCCAGGCTCGCTACGGACCAGGGAGGTCCGCTCGGCCGGACCGTCGCAGGGCCTCCCGTTCCCGCGCGGGAGAGGGGTTAATGGTGGTGTCGGGCAGCACACGAGCCCGGCACCGCGGACCCGGAGGGAGGCGGCCGACATGGACGCGGATCGTGCCCGGCGCGTGGTGGCGGCGTTGCGGGACCGGGGGGTCATGGCCCATCTCGCCGAGGCCGGCGTGTACGAGTTCGGGATCAGGGTCGTCCTGGACTACGGCATCGAGGCCCTGTGGGACACCGACGGGGTGTCGGGGCTGGACGCCGAGGCGGTCGGCGACGGAGTGCTCATCGGCTTCGTGCCCCACGTCCCCGGTTCGGAGAACTTCACCGACCAGCAGATCATCGACACCATCGCGGCCACCGAGTACTCCACCGAGGGCCTGCGTCCACCTGCGGACGGACCGCCACCGGCCTCGCCGCCGGCCGCTGCACCGGAGCCGGGCGCCGAGCCGGCTCCCGAGGAGCGTCCGCCGTCCCGCCGCCACCAGCGCTGGGCGCACTGGATGCGCCGCGGCGGGGACTGAGACGCGCCGGGCTCCGGGCCGAGTCCCGCTCAGCCCTCGTCGAGCGACCGCATCGGCCCCGGTTTCCGGAACTGCTTGCCCCGTTCACGCAGGTGGGCACTGCCCAGGAATCCCATGACAGTTCATCATTCGAACTTTCCTTCGGACCGGTGATCGAGATGCGGACCGCGGGAGCCGCCCCCAAGAATCGGGAGGAGGTACTGACGCCGACTACGGAAAGGTGCCGATCATGCGGAGCAAGATCGTACGGGCTCTGGTCGCCAGCGTCGCCGCGGGCACGCTTGCCGGCGGAGCAGCGGTGGCCTCGACAGGGACCGCCCTCGCGATGCCGGTGACCACCCACACGACCGTCGCCAAGCACGCATCGACCCCCCACCCGATGCCGACCCACAAGAAGTGCCCCAAGGGCGAGCACCTCAAGAAGGTCAACGGCAAGTGGAGCTGCAAGAAGAACAAGAAGTAACCGCTAGCAGCCTTGCCGGGCGCCGGGACGACCGTCCCGGCGCCGTGCCCTGTACGGGCCCGGACGCCGTTCCTGCCGCGCCCCGGTCAGCCCTTCAGGCTCAGCAGCGGGGCGGATCCGCGTTCGCCCCGGGCGTCCTCGGCATCCAGGCGGAGCATGGCCTCCTCGTCGGCGGTGCCCGGAGCCGCCTGGTAGACCACCATGCGCTGGCCGCCGGTGCGGGCCAGTCGCATCACCTCGTACGTCAAAGTCATCGCCCCGACCCGGGGGTGCCGGAAGCACTTCTGGCCACCGCCACGCTCGCACACGTCGTACCGCTCCCACAGCCGGGCGAACTCCGGTGATTTCAGGACCAGTTCACCGACGAGTGTGGTGAGCTCGGGATCGTCGGGGCCGGCGCCGGCGACCGCCCGCAGATGCGCCACCGAGAGTGCCACCGTCTCCTCCCAGGGCTCGTAGAGCGTCCGCCCCACCGGGTGCAGGAAGAGGTAACGGGTCAGGTTGCGCTGGTGCTCCGGCCAGTCCCAGAGTCCGGGCAGCAGCCGCCGGCCCGGCGGATTCGCCGCCAGTACCCGGTTGTAGCGGCTCACCACGTAGGCGGGCAGCGGCCGTACCGATTCCAGCATCCGCAGCACGGAGTCGCGGACGGTGTGGTCCGAGCAGGCCGGCAGTTCGGCCACCCGGCCGGACGCCAACTCCGCGAGTTCGTGCAGGCGTTCGTAGGCGTCCCCGCGCAGGCGCAGGGCGCGGCCGAGGGCGTCCACGACGGCGGGCGAGGGGTTGGTCTCCCGGCCGCGTTCGAGGCGGATGTAGTAGTCCACGCTCACCCCGGCGACCGCGGCGAGTTCCTCGCGGCGCAGTCCCGGGGTGCGGCGAAGGCCCGCACCGGCCGGGAGGCCCACGTCCTCCGGGCGCACCTGCGCCCTGCGTGCCTTCAGGTACCTGCCGAGTTCGGTTCCGCGCGCGTCCGTTGCTGCTCCCATTCGGTCGATTGTGTCAGCAGCGCAAGGGGGTTGGGGGGCCGTGTCAGGGCCAGGAACGCCGCACCCCGGTACGGCGCGGTCTGCCGGGCGGAACCGCGCGGGCGCACAGTTGGTCCCAGGCGGGCGGCCCGGCCACCGGGACCCAGGGGGTGCACGACACCGGACCGCGGTCCCGGACCACTGTGGCCGCCCGCCCGTCCCGGCGGACACCGCCGACCACGACTGACCGGTCCAGGAGGCCATCATGCCCGGCACCTCTTCCACACCGCCGACCGCCGCCCCCGGCCGCGCGCCCGAAAACCCGGTGGCAAGGCCAGGGCCGCACGAGCCGGAGCGGGCGCGACCAGCCACGCCGCCCGCCCCGAGCGCCGTCACGGCCCGGCGGGCGGGTGTCGCGCTGGTCGCCTCGCTCCTCGGGTTCACCGTGATCACCATCGACGTGTCGGCGGTGAACATCGCGCTGCCCGCGATCCGTGAGTCGCTCAGCGGCGGGATGACCGGGCTCCAGTGGGTGGTGGACGCGTACACCCTGATGTTCGCCGCGCTGATGCTCTCCGCCGGCGCCGTCGCCGACCGGGCCGGTGCCCGGCGCGCCTACGCCTGGGGCGTGGCCCTGTTCACCCTGGCGTCCCTCGGCTGCGCGCTGGCGCCCGGCATCGGTGTCCTGGTCGCCGCGCGGGTGGCGCAGGGCGGTGCCGCCGCGGTCGTGATGCCGGCCTCGCTGGCGCTGGTCCGGCAGAGCCATGAGGACAGCAGGGAGCGTGCCCGGGCGATCGCGCTGTGGACGGTCGGCGGCTCGGTGGCGATGGCGGCGGGCCCGGTGCTGGGCGGGCTGCTCACCGAATGGGCCGGGTGGCGGGCGGTCTTCCTGCTCAACCTCCCGGTGGGCGCGGTGATCCTGGCCCTGCTGGTGCGCGTGCCGCGTTCACCGCGACGGCCCGCCGCGCTGGACGTCATGGGCCAGCTCACCGCCGTAGTGGCGCTGGCCGGGCTGGCGGTCGCGGTGATCGAGGGCGGCCACCTGGGCTGGACCAGCCCCCTGGTACTGGCCGCCGCGGCGCTCGCCGTCGTCTCCGGGGTCCTCTTCGGCGTCGTCGAGTCACGGCACCGTCAGCCGATGATCCCGCCGGCCGTGCTGGCCAACCGCCGGGTGTCGGTCCCGCTCGCGGTCGGCTTCGCCGTCAACGCCGCCTTCTACGGCGGGATCTTCCTGCTCGGGCTGTACTACCAGCAGTTGCGGGGGATGTCGGCGGTGGCGGCGGGGCTGATGTTCGTGCCGCTGTCGGCGGTGGTGACGGCCACCAACCTCGTCTCGCCGCGGCTCGCGGAGCGGATCGGGCGGCGGCCGGTGATCGTCGCCGGGCAACTGGTCTTCGCGGTCGCCATGCTGGCCATGCTGCCACTGGCGGCGCACACCCCGGTGTGGCTGGTGCTGGTGCTGCTGGTGCCGCTGAGCGTGGGCGGGGCGCTCGCGGTGCCCGCGCTGACCGCGCTGCTGATCGACGCGGTGCCGGCGGAGCGCGCGGGGACGGTGTCGGGGCTGCTCAACTCCCTGCGGCAACTGGGCGGTGCGCTGGCGGTGGCCCTCTTCGGCAGCCTGCTGTCGGGCTCCGACGGCACCTTCTCCCTCCCCGGCATGCGGCTCGGTCTCCTCACCGTCGCCGCCCTCCTTCTCGCCACGACCGCGCTGTGCCGTCTCTTCCTGCCACGCGGCTGACGCCCGCCCGGGGCGGGGCGGCAGGGGCCGGCACCGGACGCACCGGGCTCGGCGGCCGTTCGCCGGCCGCCGCCCGCGTGCCTCAGCCGGCGGGGTGCCGCTCACCGGCGACGCGCTGCCAGTGGGCGGCGTTGTCGCGGGTGATCCGGATGTCCACCTCGTCGAAACCGAGTGGTTCCAGGTCGTGTTCGAGCAGTTCGGTGTACGCGGCGGCGGCACCGGTGGCGTCGCCGTCCTTGCCGCGCAGGACGGCGAGGAACCACAGCGTGGTCAAGGTGTCCGGGTGCCCGCGGCCCAGCCTGCGCGTGTGGTCCTCCAGTCGTGCCTCGTAGGCGGCGCGGGTGCCGGGGTGGTCCGGGTTGAACACCGTCACCTCGTCGGAGCGGAGTTCGGCGCGGGTGGCCGCCGCGTGTGCCGTGTCCCCCAGCCGCTCCTGCCAGTGGGCGAGGCTCTTGCTGGTGGCGAGGGTGGCGGCGTGCTCCGGCCCCAGGACCCGTTCGTGGTCGGCGCGCAACCGGACGAAGTCGGCGACCGCGCCCGCCACGTCCCCGCCGGTGCCGCGCAGATGCGCGAGTTCGTACCGGGTGTCGAGGGTGTCCGGGTCATCGGGGCCGAGGACGCGCTCCTGCACGGCGAGGAGTTCGGTGAAGGCCGCCACGGCTCCGGCCGTGTTCCCCGTCTCGCCGAGCAGCCAGGCCAGGTTGTGCCGGACGGGGAAGATGTTCGGGTCGTCGGCTCCCCAGACCCGTTCCATGTCCGGGATCAGGTTCACCAGGGCGTTGATCGCCCCGGCGGTGTCCCCGGCCTGTGACCGCAGGAAGGCGAGGTTGGCCCGGGCGGCGAGGGTCTGTCCGGCGTCGGGGCCCGACTCGCGCACCATCTCGTCGACCTGCCGTTGCCCCTCGTCGATGACGGCGGTCAGGTACCGGGGTTCCCTGGCCAGGTCGGCGGGGGTCTTCCAGTCGGACAACCAGTCGGGCTCTTCCGCGCGCTGGTCGCGGCTCACCGCGGGCAGGAGGTTCCCGACGAGGAAGGCGCGCCAGCTTCCGTAGCCCTTGCGGTACGCGACGTCGTACTCCGTCCACATGTACGGCCCGTACGTCTTGTTCAGGACCTGCTCGCGCACCCGCTGCACGTAGCTCTGGATATAGGGCAGCCGCATCGCGGTGGTGAGCAGTCGGCTCGATGCGTCGTCGTCACCGCGGCGGAACGCGATGTCCGACAGGATGGACACGGCGGTGTAGTAGGCCTCGCACGCTTCCGTCGCACGGCGTGCGCTGTGCCACGCGGTGATCATGAACTGCGCCTGGCGGTGCAGGAGTTCACGCGGGCTGCGTGCGTCGCGAAGGGGGTTGTCCGGTGCCAGGGTCGCCACGGTGAGCAGGAAGTTGAAGCACGCGGTGAAGGTGGCGGCGTCGGCGGTGAGTTCCTCGTTCTCCTCGGCGGATATGTCCAGCGCGGACGCCATGTGTTCCGGGATCAGCGCCGCCGCCTGCCGGTGCCGGGTGGGCAGGAGGTCTCCGTTGCGGATGTGGGCCAGTTCGTGTGTGAGGGCGAACGCGAGCGCCGCGTCGTAGCAGTCCCGGGGCCCTCCGTCGGGGCCGGTGGACTTCTGCATCGCCATGACCACCATGCTCATGGGCACCGGTGCCTCGCCGAGCCGTTCCGCCGCTCGCACATAGCGGCTGAGGACGAGGGCGAGGGACTCCTGCGCGTGCATGGTGGCCGCTTCCCAGCCGTCCGGGAGGTCCTCCGGGAGATACGGATGGGCGAGGTTCATGCCCCAGGCGATCTCCGCGCTGAGCTGGACCGCGAGCGGGGAGATGCCGATGAGGAAGCCGGTGGCCGAGCCGGGGTTCTCGAAGACGCGCGACTCCACGGCGTCCGACGGAAGGCAGAACGCCTCGACGGTACCGGCCAGTTGGAGCGCCTTGTCCCGGTCCTCGGGCGGGAAGGTGGCGAGCAGTCCGTCGAGCAGCGTCCGGACCTGGCGCTGGGTGCGGTCGAAGTACATCTCCCAGGCCCGGTGCGCGTCCTCCTCGCCGCTGATCCACCGCAGGTACGCGGAGTCGGCGAACGCCAGGCTCATCTCCCGCGCCTCTTCGGCGAGTTCGAGGTTCTGCTGGTCCCGGAAGAGAATGCTGCGTCCGGGGTCAGGCATTCTCCTGCTCCTCGGAGTCGCCGCTGCCGGCACGCTTCGGGAGCGCGCCGGTGATGGCGTCGGCCAGCCCGGCGCCGTCCCGGACGGTCACCTCTCCGGACAGGGAGCGTACGACGACCGTGCCGCGCGGCAGGGCCGGGTCCTGGCGGATGGTCAGGCGGCCGCCCATCGCATCGACCACGACGCCTTTGCTCCACGCCTTGCGCAGCGTGTTGATCAGGTAGGCGAGGGCGTGCGTCGCCACCGAGCCGATCATCAGTACGTCGGCCAGAGGCACGGTCCCCCGCGCGTCCACGCCCTTGCCGGCACTCTCGGCCGCCTCGAAGGCCGCCTCCGTGGCCGCCCGTGACGCGGGATCACCGGGACTGAACACATTCACCCGGACCCGCTCGCTGTCCATGTCCAACCTGGCCCCCCCTGGCCCGCGGATACTGCCCGTTCGACTCTAATCCAGCACGGACGCTCCGCTCGGTGTTTCCGGAGGCTGTTCCGTACACGTCTTCGGACGGCCCGGGTGCCGGTGGCCCCCGGCGGGCGCGGCGCCGGGCCGGCCCGCCGGGCGCACGCCCTACCCCGCCGCGGCCCGCACCGCGGAGTGGACCGCGCGGGCCAGGCGGGCGCCCCAGAGGGAGCGGGGGCCGGCGAAGGAGTCGGGGTGTTCACCGGCGCGGGGGGTGCGCGCGGCGACGCAGAGCGCGTCGGTGGGAGTGCCGGAGCAGTCGTAGCCGCAGTCGAGCAGTGCCTGGACCTTGGCCTCGGTGGCGGTGCTCACGGCGTTGACCAGCGCGGCGTCGGTCAGCGGGGCGGGCACCGCGACGACGATGTTGATCGTGCCCGGGTCGGGCGGCGCGGCGCTGCCCGGCGCGGGGGTGGCGGCCCAGCCGCGCACCCCGAGGCCCGCGGTGGCCACCGCTTCGACTCCCCCGTCGTGCGCGTGACCGTACCGGCGCACGTCGGCGGCGGTCATCAGGCCGACACCCGGCCCGCGCAGCCCGGCGTCCCGGGCGAGGCCGGCGAGATGGGCCTCGGGGTCGGTCCTGCGGTAGCCGTGCGAGACCTGGGCGTTGAGGACCCAGGCCCGCTCGCCGATGCCGCCGCCCAGCACGGCGCTGCTGATCATCCGCCAGCCGGCGCCCGCCCGCCAGGCCAGGGCCGGCAGCTCCTCGCCGTACTCGACGCGGGTCAGCAGACGCACCGGGAGCGCACCGAAGGCGGCGCGGGGCGGCGGGACGACGGTCACTGGGCTGGGCTCCTCCGGGACGGCGATCCCGATGATCGTACGCGCGGCGCGGTGGCGGTCGGGCCCCGGGCGCGAGGTCCCCTCGGCCTGCCGCCTCGGCCCTGCGGGGCGGGGCGGCGGCCGTCCGCACCGGATACGTCCGGTCAGCGTGCCGTGGGGGGCGTGCGCTGTTCGTCGGCGGTAATTAGGGTGGGGAGGGCAGGTTTGTGGCGAAGCACGAAGACGCGCGCGACAGTGCCCAGCCCGCTGGAGGCCCGGCCGCGAGGAGCGGCGGGCGGTGCGGACCGCGCCCCTGCCGTCGGGCGTTGGGGATGGACCGAGGGTGGTTCTGAACCATGAGGGATGTAACGCGGCTCGTCGAGCCGGTGTCGGCGGACCCGGGCAACGAAGACGTGCTGGCGGCCTGGGAGCGGTTCGTCCAGGGCGACGACCAGGTTCTGGGGGTCCGGCCCCTGGTGGCGATCTCCTGGCACCGCTGCCGGGAGCGGTACCGGGTCGATCCGCACCTCACCGAGGCCCCGGTGGCCGTCGCGGAGACCGGTCATCCGCCCGAGCACGACGTCGTCTTCACCGAGCTGGGTTTCCGCGCCGCCACGGTGGCGCACGAGGTGGGCGGCCTCGGCGGCGTCGTCACCGTCACCGACGCGGCCGGCCGGATCCTGGCCGAGTGGGGTGACCAGGCCACCCTCGCCAGGGCGTACGACTCCCGGCTGGCCCCCTGGTTCTGCTGGTCGGAGTCCGCGGCCGGCACGAACGGCATGGGCACCGCGCTGGAGGCGCACGGCCCGGTGCCGATCCGCGGCCCGGAGCACTGGTGCCGGGCGTTCCACGACTGGTGCTGCGCGGGCATCGCGGTGCGGGACGTGGTGAACGGGGAACCGATCGCGGTCATGGGTCTGTGCTGCTGGCGCGGCCGGCTGCCCGCGTCCGCGGAGAGCTGGCTGGCGCACGCGGCCACCATGGCCCAGTACCCGCTGCGCAAGCGCGCCCGGGCCAGCGGCGCCGAGCTGGTCGCGGCCCACGCCCGGGCGAGGACGCGCTCCGGCGCGCCGCTCGCCGCGGTGGACACGGCGGGCAAGGTGGTGATCGCCGACGAGTTGGCGAGCGTACTCCTGGGCGTCCCGGCGTCCACCCCGGCGATCGATCCGACGCTGCGCTGGAACCCGGGGCTGCCGGAGTTCATCGCGGCCTCCCGGTACGCGACCGGGCAGGCGGCCCACGATCCCGGCTGGGTCGGTTCGACGCAGATCGTCGGCCATCCCCGCGCGGAGCCCACGTCGATCAGCATCCGGCCCGTCTTCTCCTGCGGACACCTGATCGGGAGCCTGGTGTCGTTCGGCGCCCTCGACGGGGAGCCGGTGCCCCGCGCGGAGGAGCCGGCGCGTCCCGTGGAGCCGCCGCACCGACTGGTCGCGGTGCGCGGCAACCGGATGGTGCTGCTGGATCCCGCGGAGGTCTCCTTCGCCGAGTCGCGGGGCAACGACGTGTGGCTCCGCACGGATCAGGGGTGGCTGCGGGCCGCCGCCACGAGTCTGGACAAGCTCGACGGCGAGCTGGCGGGTTCCGGGTTCCTGAGGGTGCACCGCCGGTACGTCGCCAACCTCGGCCGGGTCCGGGAGATCGAACGCGGCCACAAGGGAGAACTGTCCCTGGTCATGGACCGAGCGCGGGAGACCCTGCCGGTCTCTCGGCGGAACGCGGCGGCCGTGCGCCGCGCACTGGGCGTCTGACGTCCTCGCCCGCGACGGGCGGGACGTCCGGCGCCGTCGTCCGCACGGACGGGAAGGAGGTCCCCGTGTCCGACACAGTGGACGCCGGCGTCCACGGACGTGAGCAGCGGAGGGCGGGGCGCGCGGGCGGGCTCGGTCTCTCCGCGCCGGTCGAGGCTCCGGCCGGGGTTCGGGCCGGCTCCGGCGCCCGTCCGGCACCGGTCACGGGCAACCGCGACTGGTGGCCGGACCGGCTCGACCTGACGGCCCTGCGCAAGCACGCGGCCCTCGCCGACCCGCTGGGCGAGGACTTCGACTACGCCGCCCGGTTCCGCGCCCTCGCCCTCGACGCCCTGGCGCGGGACGTCGACCGGGCGCTGACGACGTCGCGGGAGTGGTGGCCGGCCGACTTCGGGCACTACGGGCCGCTCGTCATCCGGATGGTGTGGCACGGCGCCGGGACGTACCGCGTGGCCGACGGCCGCGGGGGCGCGGGCGCCGGCCTTCAGCGGTTCGCGCCGCTGAACAGCTGGCCGGACAACCGCAACCTCGACAAGGCGCGCCGGCTGCTGTGGCCGGTGAAGCGGAAGTACGGCAGCGCGATCTCCTGGGCCGACCTGCTGGTCTTCGCGGGCAACCGCGCCCTGGAGACGATGGGGTTGAGGACGTTCGGCTTCGCCGGCGGCCGACGGGACGCGTGGGAGTCCGACGCGGACACCTACTGGGGCCCCGAGCACGCGTGGCTCGGCGACGAACGGCACGGCGGGGTGCGGGAGCTGGACCAGCCGCTGGCCGCCGACCAGATGGGCCTGATCTACGTCAATCCCGAGGGGCCGAACACCGTGCCCGACCCGCTGACCTCGGCCCGGGACATCCGCGAGACGTTCCGGCGGATGGGGATGGACGACGAGGAGACCGTCGCGCTGATCGCGGGCGGCCACACCTTCGGCAAGACCCACGGCGCGGCCGACCCGGAGGCACACCTGGGTCCCGGACCCGAGGGCGCGCCACTGGCGGAGCAAGGGCTGGGCTGGCGCAGCGACTTCGGCACCGGCAAGGGCGGGGACGCCATCTCCAGCGGCCTGGAAGGCACCTGGACGCCCACCCCGACGACATGGGACAACGGGTACTTCGAGACGCTGTTCGGCTACGAGTGGGAGCTGGAGCTGAGCCCCGGCGGTCTGTGGCAGTGGATCCCGGCGGACGGCGGCGGGGCCGACGCGGTACCTGACGCCCACGACCCGTCGGTGAGGCACGCCCCGAGGATGCTCACGACCGACCTGGCGCTGCGCCTCGACCCGGTCTACGAGCCGATCGCGCGGCGCTTCCTCCGCCACCCCGAGCAGCTCGCGGACGCCTTCGCGCGGGTCTGGTTCAAGCTGACGCATCTCGATATGGGCCCGGTTCAGCGCTGGCTGGGACCGCTGGTGCCCCGGGAGCGGCTGCTCTGGCAGGACCCGGTGCCCGCCGTGGACCACCCGCTCGTCGAGGCGGCGGACATCGCCGTGCTCAAGAGCCGGATCCTGGGCTCCGGGCTCTCGGTCGCCCAGCTGGTGTCGACCGCGTGGGCGTCGGCCTCGACGTTCCGCGTGAGCGACAGGCGGGGCGGGGCGAACGGCGCGCGCATCCGGCTGGAGCCGCAGCGCGGCTGGGCGGTCAACGAGCCCGAGGCGCTGGCGCCGGTGCTGCGCACGCTGGAGGACATCCAGGAGTCCTTCAACGAGGCGCGGGCCGGGGGGAAGCGGATCTCGCTGGCCGATCTCATCGTGCTCGGCGGTGCCGCCGCCGTCGAGCGGGCCGCCGAGGCCGCGGGCCTGCCCGTCCGCGTGCCGTTCGCGCCCGGACGCACGGACGCCACGCAGGAGTGGACCGATGTGGAGTCCTTCGCCGCACTGGAGCCGGTCGCGGACGGGTTCCGCAACTACCTCGGCGAGGGCGCGCGGCGCCCCGCGGAGCACCTGCTGGTCGACCGGGCGGCTCTCCTGGACCTCACCGTGCCCGAGATGACGGTGCTCGTGGGCGGGCTGCGGGTGCTGGGCGCCAATCATGACCGGTCGCCGCTGGGCGTGTTCACCACGGCGCCCGGCGCCCTGACCAACGACTTCTTCGTGCACCTGCTCGACAACGGCACGCAGTGGCGGCCGTGCTCCCCGGCCGCGGACGTCTTCGAGGGCCGTGACCGCGTCACCGGGGAGGTCCGGTGGACCGGCAGCCGCGTCGATCTCGTCTTCGGCTCGCACTCCGAGTTGCGCGCCGTCGCGGAGGTCTACGCGAGCGACGACGCCCGGGAGAGGTTCGTGCGGGACTTCGTCGCCGCGTGGGACAAGGTCATGAACCTCGACCGGTACGACCTCGCGCCCGCCCGGGGCCGACGCGTCCGAGCGGTGCCTCATCGGGGGCGAACGGCGGCCGATCGCGGGTGAACGGCATCCCCCGGCCCCCGCTCCGGTCCGCCCTTGTCGGCGTGATTCATGCGGCGTAGCGTTGATTGCGGACCATCAATTATTTCCTTTTCCCCTGTTTTTCCTGATGCAATTCACCGGCGCTTTCCATTGCGCCGCCCATTGAAACGAAAAGAAGACGCGGAAGAAGAAGCGAGGTCCATTCGACCAGCGGTTCCGGACGAGGAGAGTGAAACCCCGATGACGACCACGCGGGAACGCACCGACCTGCTGGACCAGATCGGGTTGAACGCACAGAACAGGGCGGGACTGGGCCAGGTGCTGGGCACCGGGACCATCGGCCGGGCCACCGAGGAGCCGGACGGCCGCATGCGGGCCACCATCCGCATTCACCCGGACGAGCTTTCCTGGGACCCCTCGATTCTGGTCATGCCGCACGGAGGCGATATCGAGCTGGAACTCGTCAACGACGATCGGAACACCCACTGCGCGCTGCTGCCCAGCAATGGTGACCGGAAGTTCATCTGGCTGGTGAACCATTCGCGCGGACGGGCACACCTGAATCTCGACGGGCCGGGCTATTACTGGTTCGGTTCCCCCACGGGCAATGACGAGGGCCGGGGGCTGACCGGGGCCATCGTCGTCATGGGAGACGCCCCGCCGGAGGCCCGCCTCGACCGTCCCGCACAGCCGCGACCGTAAGAGGAAGGAGGCGGAGCACGATGACCGTCGACTACGTGGACGCGGGCGAGGCCGTCGACCAGGGAAACCTGAGCGGCAAGGTGGCGGGCGGCGAGGTCGCACCGCCGGTGACGGCCGGCATCGACTACGAACGCATCCTCCACGCCCGTGAGGAACCCCAGAACTGGCTCACCTACTACGGCGCCTACAACGGTCAGCGCTACAGCCCGCTGGACCAGATCAACACGGAGAACGTCAGGCGCATCGGCCCCGCGTGGGTCTTCCAGGCCGGTACGACCGGGCTGATCGCGGGCGCGTCGACGTACTCGTTCGAGGCCGCCCCGATCGTCGTGGACGGGGTCATGTTCCTGTCCGGCTGGGACGGCTGGGTGTGGGCCCTCGACGCGAAGACCGGCGTGGAGATCTGGCGGTACAAGCACGCCGTGCCCTTCGACGTGTCCCTGTGCTGCGGAAACGTCAACCGGGGAGTCGCGGTGGCGCAGGGCAAGGTCTTCTTCGTCACGGCGAACGCGCGGCTGCTCGCGCTCGACGCCCGGACCGGGAAACGGGTGTGGGACCGCACCTACGGCGACGTCCGGGCCGGGGAGAGCGCGACGGTCGCCCCGCTGATCGTGAAGAACCTGGTGATCGTGGGGAGTTCGGGCGGCGAGTTCGGCGTGCGCGGGCACCTCGACGCGTTCGACCTCGAGACCGGCGAGCACCAGTGGCGCTGCTACACCGTGCCGAAGCCCGGGGAGCCGGGCGCCGAGACCTGGCCGGCCGACGGCGAGGCGTGGGCGCGCGGCGGGGCCAACTGCTGGCTCACCGGCACCTTCGACCCGGAGACGAACCTGCTGTACGTCGGCACCGGCAACCCGGCGCCCGACTTCGACGGTGCCGTCCGCGAGGGCCACAACCTGTTCACCGACTGCATCATCGCCGTCGACGTGGACAGCGGCCGGATCCGCTGGCACTACCAGTGCACCCCGCACGACCTGTGGGACTACGACAGCATCGGCGAGTGCATCCTGTTCGAGCAGGACGGGCGCAGGCTGCTGGGCCACTTCGACAAGAACGGCTACTTCTTCGTCCTCGACCGCACCAACGGCGAGCGGGTCGGGATCACGCCCTTCGTGGACCGGATCACCTGGGGCGCGATCACCCGGGACGGCCAGGTGACGGCCAAGCTCTACCCCGACAAGGAGGGCGAGCCGGTCCACTTCTACCCGGGTCCGGCCGGCGCCAAGGAGTGGACGCACGCGGCCTACAGCCCCAGGACCGGGCTGTTCTACGTCCCGGTCCAGGACACGGGCGCCACGGCGACCCGGCGTCGCCGGGAGTTCAAGGAGTCCATCCCGTACTGGGGCGCGGGCGTCCAGGTGGACATCGAGGACATGGCGGGATCCGTGAGCGCGTTCGACGCGAACGGCGAGGAGAAGTGGCGCTGGCGCAACGAACTGCCCATGTGCGCCTCGGTGCTGGCCACCGGCGGCGACCTGGTGTTCGCCGGTGAGCCCTCCGGCGAGTTCGACGCGTTCGACGCCCGCACCGGGGAGCTGCTGTGGCAGTTCCAGTGCGGGAGCGGCCACCACAGCAGCCCGACCACCTACATGGTCGACGGCAGGCAGTACATCGCCGTACCGGTCGGCTGGGGCGGCTGGGCCGAGGGGTTCCTGCCCGGCATGCTCGGCGCGGGACACGGCAGCGCCCTGATGGTCTTCGCCCTTCCGGAACCGGTCTAGCACCGCCCGAGAGTGCCGCTTCAGGCGGAGAGGAGGTGGATCCATGGAGTGCGAACTCGCTGTGTGGGAGACACCCGACTTCGACGAGATCGTGGTCGCGGCCGAGGTGACCATGTACCTCGCCCGGCTGGAGGACTAGCGAGCGGACACGAGGCGGCGCCGGAGCCGGTCCGGCGCCGCCCGGTGTTCGAACGGCCCTGACCGAGGGAGGTGCCGACGTGTTGCTCCGTGTCCTGGGGTCGGCTGCCGGGGGCGGCTCCCCGCAGTGGAACTGCGGCTGCCCGGTGTGCGCCGCGGTGCGCTCCGGAGCGGGTCCCCCGCGCACCCAGTCGTCGGCCGCGGTCAGCGCCGACGGCCGCCGGTGGTTCCTGCTCAACGCCTCGCCCGACGTGCGCGCCCAGATCGAGGACTTCCCCGGGCTGCGTCCGCACGACGGCCGTACGACGCCCCTGGAGGCAGTGCTGGTCACCGACGCCGAGCTGGACCACACGCTCGGCCTGTTGCTGCTGCGCGAGGCCCGCGCCCTGCGGCTGTACGCCACGCCCGCCGTGCACAAGGTCCTGTGGGACGGCACCGGGGTCCTGCGGACCCTGGAGCGCTACTGCCCGGTGGAATGGCGTGCGGTGCTGCCCGGCGCCGAGCAGGCCCTGGCGGACGGGCTGTCCTGCCGTGCGTTCGACGTCCCCACCACCAAGCGCGCCCGGTTCGGGGCCAGGGCCGACCACGGACGGGTGGTGGGCTACCGGCTGACCGACGAGCGCGGCGGCGGGACGCTGGTGTACCTGCCGGGCGTGCAGGCGCTGACCCGGGCGCTGCGCAGGGAGATCGAGGGCTGCGGTTGCCTGCTGGTCGACGGGACCTGCTGGCGCGACGACGAACTCCTGCGGCTCGGTCTGGCCGGCAAGACGTCCCGGGACATGGGCCATCTGCCCATGGACGGCCCGGACGGCAGCCTGGCGCTGCTGTCCTCGCTGGGCGTGGGCCGGGTGGTGTTCGTGCACATGAACAACACCAATCCGGTCCTCCTCGACGGCACGCCCGAGCGGCGTACCGTGGAGGAGTACGGCATGGAGGTTGCCATGGACGGCCTTGAGGTCCGGGTGTAGTGCCGTGACGGCGACAGCGGCCACGGTGACGGGCGAGGACGGGTTCGTCGAGGCGCTGCGGGCCCATTCGCGGCGCTACCACGACCAGCATCCGTTCCACGTCCGGATGAACGCCGGTGAGCTGAGCCGCCGGCAGGTCCGGGGCTGGGTGGCCAACCGCTTCTACTACCAGGAGAACATCCCCCGCAAGGACGCCGCGATCCTGTCCAACTGCCCCGACCCGGAGGTCCGCCGCCGCTGGGTCCGGCGGATCCTGGACCATGACGGCACCGCCGCGGGTGAGGGCGGCATCGAGGCGTGGCTGCGGCTGGGCGAGGCCGCCGGGCTGACCCGGGCGGAGGTGCTGGACCACCGGCATCTGGTGCCCGGGGTGCGGTTCGCGGTCGACGCGTACGTGAACTTCGCCCGGACCCGGCCGTGGGTGGAGGCGGTCGCCTCCTCGCTCACGGAGATGTTCGCGCCGGATCTGATGGCGGCGCGGCTCGCCGGGTTCGAGCGGTGGTACCCGTGGATCGCCCCGGAGGGCCTGGCCTACTTCCGGGCCCGGCTGGAGCAGGCTCCCCGGGACTGCGAGCACGCCCTGGAGGTGGTCACCACGCACTGCGTCTCCGCCGAGTCCCGGGCGCGCGCCGTCGACGCGCTGTCGTTCAAGTGCGACGTCCTGTGGTCCCTGATGGACGCCGTGGACCAGGCCTATCCGGAGTGACGATCATGGACCCGACCCCTGTCACCAGGACCCGGCCGAGCACCGCCGAGGTGTCCGGCACGGACCGGCCACGGCCGGCGCGCCACGTACGGCTGGACTACTCCCGCACCAGGCAGTGCCGGATCCTGCTGCACCCGGAGGCGGTGGTGGTGCTCAACGGGACCGGCGCCGCCGTCCTCGAACTGTGCGACGGGCGGCACACCGTGGCCGAGATCGTCAGCGAGCTGGGCACGCGCTACCGGAGCGTGCCCGAGGAGGAGGTACGGCGGTTCGTGGGCCGGCTCGTCGCCCGGCACTGGCTGGAGCTGACCGATGGATAGCCCGTTCGGGCTGCTCGCCGAGCTGACCTACCGCTGCCCGCTGGCCTGCCCGTACTGCTCCAACCCGCTGAACCTGGCCGACTACCGGGACGAGTTGACGACGCCCGACTGGATGCGGGTACTGACCGAGGCGGCTGATCTCGGCGTCCTGCAGTGCCATCTGTCGGGTGGGGAACCGCTGCTGCGGCGGGACCTGCCGGAGATCGTGGCGCACGCCCATCTGCTGGGCCTCTACACCAATCTGATCACCAGCGCGGTCGGATTCTCCCGGCCCCGTGCGGAGCTGCTGCGGACCGCGGGCCTGGACCATGTGCAGGTCAGCATCCAGGCCGACGAGCCGGCCCGGTCCGACCGGATCGCCGGGGTGCCGTCCTTCCGGCGCAAGGTCGAGGCGATGGGCCTGGTCAAGGAGCTGGGCTGGCCGCTCACCATGAACGTGGTGCTGCACCGGTACAACATCGGCCATGTCGCCGAGGTGCTCGCCCTTGCCGAGGAGGTGGGCGCGGACCGGGTGGAGCTGGCCAACACCCAGTACTACGGCTGGGCGTGGCGCAACCGCGCCGCGCTGCTGCCGAGCCGGGCCCAGCTCGCGGCGGCCGAGGAGGTCGTGCGGGCCGCGCTCGAACGGCTGCGGGACCGCATGGAGATCGTGTACGTCATCCCCGACTACTACAGCCGCTATCCCAAGCCCTGCATGGGCGGGTGGGCGTCCCGGCAGCTGACCGTGACACCCAACGGCGATGTCCTGCCCTGCCCGGCCGCGCACTCCCTGCCGCTGCCGCGGGCCAGTGTGCGGGAGCAGTCGCTCGGGCGGATCTGGGCCGAGGCCCCGGTGATGAACGCGTTCCGGGGCACCGACTGGATGCCGGAGCCCTGTCGCGGTTGCCCCCGCCGGGAGGTGGACTTCGGCGGCTGCCGCTGCCAGGCCTTCCTCCTCACCGGCGACCCGGCCCGCACCGACCCGGTGTGCCATCTGTCGCCGGACCACGAGCTCGTCGAACGGGCGGTGGCCGCCGCCAACTCCGGGCAGCGGGCCGCGGGTTCGGCGCTGGTCCCGCGCCCGCACCAGGCCCGGCGACCGGTCCGCCGCTGAGCCACCGGGGTCACCGGGAGGGGCGGGCGGGCACGAACAGGCTGAGCCGGTAGGTCGTCGGGTGCGCCAGGCGTCCGCACAGGGTGTCGACGCGGGTCGTCGACCAGTCGGCCGGCTCCGGCCGGGCGCGCAGCCGGCTCAGGTACGCCTGCCACTCGGCCCGGTCCTGGGTCTCGAAGACCACCTGCCAGTGCCCCGCACCTGATCTGGCACCCGCGGCCTGCTGCCGCCGCTTCCTCTTCCGCTGCCCTGGCACCGCCCCAGCATCCCCGGCCCCGCACCACCGCGGCAAGTCCGTCGGTCACGTGCACCGGGCCGGCTACCGGGGGCCTACCCTCCGTACACCAGCGGCAGTGCCACCGCGGCGAGGATCAGGGTGATGCCGCTGAGCAGGTCCGAGCGGATGCGGATGAGGCGGGCGGCGGCGCGGCCGAGCCGCAGGCCGAGCAGGGACATTCCCGCGGTGATGACGCCGAAGACGGCGGCCGACAGCCATGGGGAGAGCCCGAGGATGCCGAGGCTCGCCCCGGCGATCAGGTTGTCCAGGCTCAGGGACAGCGGGATGCCGAACAGCGCCCAGGGGTGGTCCAGTTCGTCCGGCTCGGGGTGGCGCAGGGACGTGATGAGGAGGTAGAGACCGTAGCCGCCGAGCGCGGCCGCCCCCACGACATCGGCGACACCGCCGACGGTCTCCCCGATCTGGTGGCCGATCAGCAGACCGGCCAGGGGCATGACCGCGTCCCACAGGCCGAAGGTCAGCGCGACCTGCACCGCGCGCCGCAGGCCGAAGGGGACGGTGCCGAGCGCGATCGATACCCGGAAATTGTCGAGGCTGAGAACGAAACCCAGGCCCAGCATTTCCCAGACCATGTGCAAAATCGTATACCGGGCGGCTCGCCGGGTATATACGGCGGGCCCGCGACCGTGACCGCGGACCGTGCGGCGTTCGGAACGTCAGGGGCACATCCGCACGGTCGTCCTGCCCCCTGCCCGAGCCGGACCCCGCGCCCCTCCGTATCCTGCTCGAACGGCTCGGAGGGAAGGTCCAGGTTGCTGTGAGGGGTCGGGGGGGTGCCGCGGTGCGCCTGATCGCGACGGAGGCGGCGCGGCACGACTGGGCGGGCATGCGGTGCGGGTGCGGTGGCTCCGCCGGTCACCTCGCCGGGGATCTGACGGCCGTCGCGGCGGCCGGGCCCGGCCCGGAACCGGACGTCGGCCTCGAAGGGCACGTGTGGTCACCGGTCACTTTGTGGGAGCCGGCGCCCGCGGTGGTGTCCGTGGCCCTGGCCGCCCTCGCGGACGACGTCGCGCCGGTGGTCCGGGAGTGGTTCCTGCGGCAGTTGCAGTACCTGGTGACCGGCGAGGGGACCGATCCCTCGTCCGCGCGGCGGGGCATCGATCTGCCGGCACGCTGCCGGGACCTGGCCGTGCAAGGGCTGTGGCTGCTCTACGCGGAGGTGATGTCGAACCGGTCCGTCGGTGCGGTCGGCAGCGCCTTCGAGATCATCACGGTGCTGGAGCCCGACAGGGCCCGTCTGGAGCGCGTCCGGGAGATCGCGGCCGACCGGCTGCCGGTGTGCTGCCGGACCGGTCTGTGCGACGACCGGTAGGCCCTCGCCGGCCCCGGTCCGGCTTCAGCCCGCCGATGTCACCGTCAGATCGCCGTTCCTCGTCGAGAGGTCCAGGCGGTATCGGCCCGTGGGGTCGTCCCGGAACGCAATTTTCTTGTCGCCGTTGGAGTCGTCGGCGGAGATCCGGTAGGCGGCGGGCGGGACGGTGACCGTGAGACCGCCGCTGGTGGTGCGGGCCTTGACGTTCTGCGGGGTGGCCGTCTGGATGGTCACCTCGCCGTTCGAGGTCCGGGTGTCGATGTCGCCGCCCCGGGCGTTCTTGACGGTGACGTCCCCGTTGGAGGTGCGCAATCTGACCGGGCCCGTCGCGCCGCGCACCGCGATCTCGCCGTTGCTGGTGTGCACGTCGACCGCGGCGACGTCGGTCAGCGACAGGCTGCCGTTGGAGGTGCCGCCCGCGACCGGCAGACCGGCGGGCGCTTTGACGACGTAGTCGACGCCGCATTCGCGGCCGCAGCCGGAGAGCACCAGGACGCCGTCGGTCACGCGGAAGGACGTGCCGGTCGGCCTGTCGCCGCGGTAGTCGACCTTGCGGTGCACGAGGACCGCGGAGGCGCCGGCCGAGGGTTCGACCGTCACCGAGCCGTCACCGGTGTCGAGACGGATGGCGGTGATGTTCCCCGCCACCTCGGCGTCGTCCTCGAAGGTCTTCCCGCCGAGGGCCGTGCAGGCGGTGAGCCCGCCGGCGGTGAGTACGGCCGAAGCCGCTGCGACAAGGACGGGCGTCCGCAGGCCGCGCATGAATATCCCCCCGGTTGAAGCGAGTTGAGTCGGTGATCAGTCGTTTCGATCCTATGCGGGTGGACCGGGGCCGACCGTCGCACGCACAGGTCCATGACAACCTGGCTAGGCTGGCCCGATGACTGAGTTCAGCGTCCTCGGCGACACCACGGCATGGCGGCAGGACTTCGAACGGCGGCGGCGCGACTGGTACCTGGCGTCCGGGCTCGGCGAGGCCGCGGCGGCGGAGCTGCTCCACAAGGAGCGCGAGGGCTTCGACGACTGGACGGTCGTCGAGGTGGCGTCCGCAGGGACCCGGGTGGGGTACGTGGCCGTGTCCGTGTCCGAGGCCGACGGCACCCTCGCGGGGCGGATCGGGGACCTCCATGTCGACGCGGGGCACGAGCGGGCCGCGCTGGAGTGGGCGCAGACGTGGTGCGCGGAGCGTGGGGCGCGCCGGGTGAGCGTCCGGCTCGCCGGGCCCGCGGGCGACTTGTTCGCCGGATACGGCGTGCGGGGCCAGGTGCGGGTGCGGCCCCTCGGTTCGCCGCCGGAACCGGTGGACGGCGTCACGGCGCGGCCGATGACCGAGGCCGAGTACTCCAAGTGGCTCACCGCCGAGAAGGCGTCGTACATCGACGGCATCGTCCGGTCGGGCGCCATGGGCCGCGAGGAGGCCGGGCGGAAGTCGGACGACGACTTCGCCAAGTTGCTTCCCGAGGGCCTGGCGACGCCCGACAACACCCTCCTGGTGCTGGAGGCGGCTGGCGAGCCGATCGGCACCGGCTGGCTCCGGCACGGGCACCTGCCGGGGGTCACCTACGGCTACTCGCTGCACGTGTACGAGGCGCACCGCGGCAAGGGGTACGGGCGGGCCGCGATGGCGGCGGGCGAGCGGACCACCCTCGCCGCGGGCGACTCGGCGCTGATGTTCACCGTGTGGGGCGGCAACGAGGTGGCCATGAGCCTCTACACGAGCGCCGGCTACCGGATCCTGGACGAACACCGGTCGATGGACCTGCCCGGCTAGGGTCTTTCGTTTGGATCAGGCCGGATCAGGGAGCGGGGTCTGGTGCGTGCAGATGCAAGGCGGAGGAGGGAGTCAACGCGGAGCGTTGGCGACCGACGACAACGCCGCAGATGTGCGTGCCAGACCCCGCGAGCCCGGCATGATCCAGACGAGAGGCCCTAGCGTCTCAGTGCCGGGTGGCCCGCAGGGCGGCCAGCAGGGCGACGGCGAGGACCTGTACGGCGACGACCACCGTGACCAGCAGGGGGATCGAGTAGCCGTACAGTCCGCCCGTCAGGGCGCCGCCGGCCAGGCTGCCCGCCCCGACGGCGCCGGCGAACAGGCCGTACGCGGTCGCGCGGCGCCCGGTGGGCACCAGGTCGGCGACGGTGGCGCGCAGGGTGGACTCCTGGATGCCCATGGCGGCGCCCCACACCAGCGACCCGGCGGCCGCGACCGCCACCGTGCCGGTGAAGGCGAGGGCCGCCACCGCGGCGGTCAGCACCGGCAGGGCGATCAGCACCCGGGGACCGATCCGGTCGTAGAGCCAGCCCGTGGCCAGTGCCGCGACCGCGTCCACCGCCATCGCCGCCGCGTACAGCACCGGCACCCACGCGGCGGTCAGCAGATGCCGTTCGACCAGGTGGTAGGAGAGCACGCCGAAGGGGGCGAAGCCGCTCGTGGTGACCGCGGTGAAGGCGGCGTAGGTCCAAAAGGCCCTGGGCAGCCGCCCGTTCCCCGGCTCCGGCGCCGCGGCCGGTGTCCGGCGCTCGTAGTCCTGCGGGAACGGGACCCGGGCCCGCAGCCGGAACAGCACCAGCAGTACGGCGATGCCCGGGAGGGCGAGCACCCCCAGGGCGGGCCCGTAGTCGTCGCCGGTCAGCGCGAGCGCGCCGGCCACCAGCAGCGGCCCGACGAGCGCGCCGATCTGGTCCAGTGCCTCGTGGACGGCGAAGCCGCGGCCCCGGCCGGTCGCCGCGGCGGCGTGCGAGAGCAGGGTGTCCTTCGCGGGCGACCGCACCGCTTTGCCCACCCGCTCGGCGATCACCAGGACGCAGGCCGCCCACAGCACCCCGGCGACGCCGAGCAGCGGCACCGCGACGACCGTCAGGGCGTAGCCGCCGATCGCCAGCCCCCAGAAGCGGCCGGTCCGGTCGGCCAGCGGCCCGGAGACCAGCCGCAGTCCCAGCGCGGCGGCCTCACCGGCACCGGTGACCACGCCGACGAGCAGTGCGGACGCGCCCAGCGAGGCCAGCAGCGGCCCGGTGATCGAGCGGGCGCCCTCGTAGACGACGTCCGCGAGCAGGCTGACCGTGCCGAACCAGACCACGAACCGCCACGGGCTCATCCGTGCCGGTGACCGGTCCGCTTCCGCGTTCATGCGCTCGTGGCCTCCCCGCCTCGCCGCCCTCCCCTCGGCCTTCCCTCGATGCGCGGGGCCGGAACGTCGGGCGGGCGGGACGTACGGCCCCCAGCGGAGCGTGGGCCGGGCGGCCCGCTCCGGAGGTCCGTCGGCCCCTGTCGGTGCGGGCCCCGGCGGCGTCATCGTCGTGGGGAGTCACCACGAGGCGGAGGTCTCCGTTATGAGCGGCAGGCAGTGGCTGTGGCGGTGGCGGAGCAATCCGCTGCGGCGGCCGGAGGACATCGTCGAGGCCTGGATCGTGCTCGCCGTCTGGGTGACCGTGGTGATCGGCGGCGCCGTCGCCGGGCTGGTGGTCTTCCACGGCGCGGAGCAGCGGTTCGCGCAGCAGCGCGCGCAACGGCATTCGGTCCGGGCGGTCCTGACGGCCGACGCACCGCACGACGTCACGGCGCAGTGGTCGGCGGACGGCCGGGTCCAGGGCTCGGTACGCTGGAAGGCTCCCGACGGCACGCTGCACCACGGGCACACCCTGGTGGACCCGACGCTGCGGGCGGGGGCTGGGGTGCCGCTCTGGCAGGACGACCAGGGCCGGCTGTCCGCCTCGGCCCCCGCGAAGCCGGTCGAGGGGCACATCGAGGCCGGCCTCCTCGCCACCGTCGCGGCCCTCGCCGCCTCCGCACCGGTCTTCGGCGCGGGCGCCCTCGCGCGCGCACGGCTCGACCGGCGCCGGATGGCCCACTGGGACCAGGAGTGGGAACTGGTCGGACCTCGGTGAGGTGGGGCGAGGCCCAGGAACGAGACGCCGCGCTCCGGCCCGGTGGCCGGCGCGCGACCGGTCGGCACCGGGGCGTCGGCGCGGTCGCTCACATCAGGGGCCGGAGCACGTCGTAGGCCCAGGACGCCAGTGTGGTCGGGGTGGTGCTGCGCACGGTGCGCGGCTGCTGCGGCACGAAGCCGTCCCGGAGCCCGGTCGACATGCCGATGACCGCTTCGACCAGTCGGTCGGTCATGCCGGAGGCGCGCAGCAGCGTGCGCATCGCGTCGTCCTCGACGCGTTCGACGCGCAGCGGGCGGCCGATGGCGGCGGACACGATCTCGGCGGCCTGCGGCCAGGTGAGGTCGGCCGGGCCGTGGACCGCCTGTACGTGGCGGCCGGACCAGTGGGTCGTCAGCAGGCGGCCCACCGCGACCTCGGCGATGTCGCGCGGGGCGACCCAGGGCATGGGCTGGTCCAGCGGCAGGATCACCGGGATCGTGCCGGCCCGGATGGCGTCGCGGTAGGACTCAAGGTTGCTGAAGAAGAAGCCGCAGCGCAGATGGGTGACCGTGGCGCCGAGCGCGTCGAGGGCGGTCTCGGTGCCCGCCAGGCCGTCGATCTCCCCGGCGCCGTGGCGCAGTTCGGCTCCGACGCTGCTCAGGAAGACGGTCCGCTCGACGCCGTTTGCCCTGACGGCGCTCACCACGCTCGCCGTGGCCAGCGCGTAGTCCCCGAGCGGGTCCTCGCCCGTCGACGGGGGGTCGACCCAGAAGAGCGCATCGGCCCCGGCGGTGGCCGCGACGACCGCCTCCGCGTCGCGCTGGTCCACCGCGACGGCGTCGACCTCGCGGCGCACCCCGGGGTCGAGCCGTCCGGGGTCACGGACGAGGACCCGGGGCCGCAGCCCGGCCCGGACGAGCATGGCGACGACGTGACGTCCGACGTTCCCGGTGGGGGTGGTGACCGCGATCCGCATGGTCTGGTTCCTTTCGGTGGCCGACAGCGCGACGCTATGCGGCAAACCGGACAACCGTTGTCTGCTATGACCGGGGAATCAGCCGTGTGCCACCACCGCGGCCGGCGCGGCGACGTGGTGGAGGGCGGCGTGGGTGACTGGCCGAGGCGGGCGCCGGCCGAGGCGGTGAACAGAGTCCGCTCTCCGCCATGGCCCATGTGCACACGGTCCTGCGCCTCGGACACGGTCCGAAGGGTCCCGCGAGCCCCCGCCGGCCGGTGTCCGACCTGCTGGAGGTCGTCTGACCGGTGCCGGTGCGCGTCCGTGCCGGGCGGGAGCGCTCGGTTGCTGCCGGCCTCGGCCGGGGGCGACGGATGACCGGGGCCGCGGCCAGGCCCGGGCGGGCGTCGGGGGCGAACCGCCGGTCCAGGGTGATCTCGCGTCGGCGGGCGGCCGGGCGCGCGGCGGTCGTGGTGTGGTCCGGGAAGCCCGGGCGGCGGCCCGCTCAGCCGGCGGCGTTCACGTTCCCGAGGACGCGTCCCGGGTGTCGTCGGTCCGGAAGGTGAGGCTCCCGGAGACCGACACCACGCCGTCGACGCCCCGGCACAACTGCTCGATCACGCGGATCTGGGTCCGGAACTCCACGATGCCGGTGAGGGTGACCCGCCCGTCGCGCACCTCCGCCGTGACGTCCCGTGGATCGAGCAGGAGGGTGCCCCGCAGCAGGTCCCGGTTGATCTCCTCGCGGATGGCCTCGTCGCGGCGCAGGAAGACCCGCAGCAGATCGGCGCGGCTGACGACACCCACGAGCCGGTCCGCCTCGTCCACCACGGGCAGCCGTTTGACGTGCCGCTGCTCCATGAGCCGCGCGGCCTCGACGACGGTCCACTCGGGCCGCGCGCACACCGCGGGAGCGGACATCACCTCCTCCGCCCGGGTGCCCTCGGCCCTGGCCCGCTCCTCGGCCTCCAGGTGCGGTGCGGGGGCCAGCCCCGCCGGGTCCGCCTGGTCGGCGCTCTTGCGCAGCAGGTCGGCCTCGGACACCACGCCCACCGGACGGTCCAGCTCGTCCACCACGGGCACGGCGGTGATGTCGTTCTCCTCCAGCAGCCTCGCGAGTTCCTTGAACGATGTGTCCTGCCGTGCCCGGACGACCTCCCGGGTCATGAGCTCTTCGACCGTACGGTGGTGCATGTCGCCTCCCGGATACGGGCGCCCGCCCGGTGGGTCCCGGACCGGGGCCCGTGCGCGGCGCGGCCCGCGGGGCGGGTCGGATAACAGCACCATTCTGCGGAGCCCGGGGCGATCATGCGAACTCGACCGGGCCGGTCGGTGCCCCCGGCAGGGGTCGCCGCAGGTACCCATCCGTGCCGCGGGCTCAAGGCGGCGTCGCCCGGCCGCCGCCGCGGTCGCGTGCGGCATCATGGGCGGGTGGACGAAGCGGAGCGGCTGCGAAACGTGTCCCGGCTGTGGGAGGAACACCGCCGCGCCGCGTTCCCGGCCGATGCGCGGGGCGCGGAGCCGGCCGGTGTCGACCTGGTGCTGCTCGACGCGACCGTCGCCGGCTGTGTCTCCGGCTGGCTGGACGGCGGCGGCAGCCTCGACGCGGAGCGCGGCCGCGTCCTGCGGGACGCCGTCACGGACCTCGACCGGGTGCTCCCGGAGATCGCCGGGGCCGACGGACCGCGGTACTTCCGCCGCCTGCGCCGGCTGGCCGTGCTCGTGTCGGCGGCCTCGCCCGGCGCCGCCGTCAGGTGAGACGGGGGCCCGTGATCGCCTTCCGGTTCATGCCTTCCACGTGCCCATGCGGTCCAGGCGGCGCAGCTGCTGGCGGGCCGTGGGGGCGTCGAGGCCCCGGGCGCGCTCGGTGAGGCGTTCGGCCACGGTGGTGCGCAGTTCGGTGGGCTTCTGGTTGTCGTACTTGAACTTGGCGCGCACATCGAGCACTTGGAGCCTCAGGCCGCGGATGCCGGAGAGCATGCGACCGTAGGGCGGCCGGTCGGCTTCGACAGGGGCGTGGTCTCCGTCGGGCTGGAAGTGGGCCAGCTGGCGGCGCAGCAGGTCGGCCTTCTCCCCGGGGTCGTCCAGGATGCGGGCGCGGCAGGTGAACTGGACGGCCGCGTAGTAGCTGGTCGGTACGCCGTCGGTGGGCGGGACGTCCGGGTTGGCGCGCCAGGTGCCCGGGATGAAGGCGTAGTCGCCGGTGACGGCGAAGGTGACGTTCGGGTCGCGCTCGATCGCCTTCCACACCGGGTTGGGCCGGGCCAGGTGGACGAGCAGGTCCTTGCCGTCGGTGGCGAAGTGGGTGGGCACCACGGCCGGCGCCTCACCGGGCGGGCCGTTGACGCAGAGGTGCCCGAAGTCGTGGCCTTCGGCGATCCAGGTCTGCCATTCGGCGTCGTCCAGACTCGCGTCCCAGGGGTGGATGAGCATGCGGGGACCGTACAGCAGTCCGGCCAGGCGGTGTCAACCAAATGACCTTGCGGTGCATTGCACTGCACTTCGGCGCGACGGTGCTGGGGAGGTGACGTTGGGGAGGACGCGGCTCGGGGCGCCGGAAAACACGGTGCCCCGGCTTGCGGGGGCCGTTAGGGTCGGGGCATGAACTTCCTTCAGATCTACGGCTGATCGCGTCGGGGCGACGCCCCGGTTCCGCCTCCGCCCGCCGCCGCGCGGCCCTCGGCGCCCGAGTCCTCTCGGCGCCGTCGCCGCGTCGGCCCCGGCGTGCCCGTTTCCCGCCGTAGACCTGAAATGAGACCCCCGTGGCTTCCCTGCCCAGCCCGTCGTCCTCCCCGTCCCGCCGCCGTGCCCATGTCGCCATGGTCGGCATTCCCGCCGTCAGCCATGTGCTGCCCAGCCTGGCGGTCATCCGTGAGCTGGTGGCCCGCGGTCACCGGGTGACGTACGCCAACGACCCGTCGGTCGCCGACCTGGTCACGGGAGCGGGCGCCGAACTCGTGCCCGTCCCCTCCGGGTTGCCGGTCGCCGACAACGCCTGGCCGGAGGACCCCGTCGAGGTGATGAGCGTCTTCTTCGACGACGCCGTCCGGGCGCTCCCCGTGCTGCGCGCCGCCTACGACCACGATCCGGCGGACCTCTACCTGTACGACATCGGCGCCTACGCCGCCCGCGCCCTCGCCGAGTCGCAGCGCCGCCCCCTGATGCAGCTGTCTCCGACCTTCGTGGCCTGGGACGGATACGACCAGGAAGTCGCGGCCCCCATCCGGCGGTTGCCGGGCGCCGACGCCTACCGGGCGAGGTTCGCCGAGTGGCTCGCCGGCTGCGGGGCGACGACCACCGACGTGGACGCCTTCTGCGGCCCTCCCGCGCGGTCCCTGGCGCTCATCCCCCGGGCGATGCAGCCGCACGCCGACCGGGTCGACACCGGCGTCGTCACCTTCGTCGGCCCCTGCTTCGACCAGGGGAAGGCCGCGCAGGACTGGGCCCGCCCGGCGGACGCGGGGAAGGTGCTGCTGATCTCGCTCGGCTCGGCGTTCACCCGGCGGCCCGAGTTCTACCGCCGGTGCCTGGCGGCCTACGGCGACCTGCCCGGCTGGCATGTCGTGCTGCAGATCGGCAAGTACGTCGACCCGCTGGAGCTCGGGGACATCCCGGCCAATGTCGAGGTGCACTCGTGGGTGCCGCAGCGGGCGATCCTCCAGCAGGCGGACGCCTTCGTCACCCATGCCGGGATGGGCGGCTGCGGTGAGGGGCTGATGGCGGGCGTCCCGATGATCGCGGTACCGCAGGCGGCCGATCAGTTCATGAACGCCGACCGGCTGGTGGAACTGGGCGTGGCCCGGCGCATCGACACCGCGGACGCCACCGCCGACGCCCTGCGGACCGCCCTGGAGGAGCTGACGCGGGACGCGAAGGTCGCCCGCCGCTCGGCACGGCTGCGCACCGAGGCGCGGGGCGAGGGCGGCACCGGGCGGGCCGCGGACCTGGTCGAGGAGATGCTGGGCTGAGCCGGACCGGCCCCCGGGGAACGCCTGCTGTGAGCGGCGGCTCCGGGGGGCCGGTGCTGCTGTGAGCGGCGGCTCCCGGGGGGCCGGTGCGCGGCAGCGTCAGGAGTCCGACGGGGACTTGTAGATCCGCACCGTGGCGGCGATCTTCCGTACCGTCGCGTCCGCCACCTCGCCGTCCACGCCCTTGACACCGACGAACGACCAGGAGACCAGGTCCCCTTGGCCGTTCTCGAAGGCGAAGGTCCACGCCTTGCCGTCCGTGGCGCACTCGGCCGGCTTCCGCACGCCCACGGACCAGGCGCTGCCCAGTTCGCCCCTGATCCCGGACGCCGTGGTGAACGGCTCGACGGCGCCGGACTTCACCTCGGTCTTGTCGGGCTGCGTGTACATGCCGTACACCCAGGTCCTCGGGTCGGCGCCGGCGATCCGAGCGGTGCTGCGGGCGCCGGTGTCGCGCCTGCTGCCCGCGGTGGCCAGCGGGGTGTCCTCCGGGGTGCCGTCCCTGTCCTCGTCCGCGGAGCACCACGTCGGCCGCAGGGTGGCGGGCGCCCGCATCGCGATGAGCGGCTTGTCGTCCGGGTCGCCGTTCTCGGAGACGTAGGTGACCCAGTCGGGGGTCTGGAGCTTCCACTGCGGCGGGACGTCGAAGGCGATGCCCTGGGCCGGGTTGGTGACGACCTTCCAGCCCTTGACCGTGGCGGTGCGGCCGTCGGCCGCGCGGGGGTTGGCCGTGCTCCGCTGCGGCGGGCCGGTCGGGGTGGGACCCGGGCCGGCCTCGTCGTGCCTGCCGCCGAGGAGCAGGAAACCGGTGATCCCCGCGGCGGCGACGACGGCCGCGGCGGCGGCCACGGCGACCAGCCGGGTGCGGTCCGGTCGGCCACCGCCCGGCGGCGGCCCCGCGGGCGCCCCGGCGGGCGGCGTGGGTGCCTGCCACGGCTGCGGCGGCTGATGGGGGTTCGGCTGGTGGTACCCCGGCTGCCGGTACGGGTTCGGCTGTTCGACCGGGGGCCACTGCGGATCCCGTCCGCCCCCCGGTGGCTGTTCTGGCCACATGCGAGGCAACGATACGGCGGGCTCCGCCCGGCCCCGGCCGGGGGTGGACCGGTCCGCCGCCGGACCGTCCGCGCTCGGACTCAGCCTCGCGAACGCGGACCGGTCGTCGAACTCCGCGCCGGCTTCGACGATTTGGCGGCGACGTATCCCGGCGAGTCCCGCCGGGTCACAAAGGCAAACTGTACAGCCCAGGCTGTACAGCTTAGGCTGCGGGTCATGAGTGAGAACCCGAGTCCGTCCCCGTCGGCGGTGCAGGCGTCCCGTGATGTGCGCGCGGTGATCAGCCGGCTGCGGCGGCGCATCCTGAAGGCCTCCGAGGCGGAGGACCTCACCCTGGGCCAGGCATCCGTGCTGGCCCGGTTGTCCGACAAGGGGAACGTCACGGCGAGCGAGCTGGCCGCCGCCGAGGGAATGCGGCACCAGTCGATGACCTCGATGGTCGCCGGGCTCGCCGCGCTGGGCCTGGTGGAGCGGACCCCGGACCCGGACGACGGGCGGCGTCTGCTGATCGCGCTGACGCCGGAGGGCCGCCGCCGGGTGGAGCAGGGGCGGCAGATCCGCACCGAATGGCTCGCGGAGCGGCTGGACCGGTGCACGGAGGAGGAACGCGGGACCGTGATCGCCGCCATGGCCGTGCTGGAACGGCTGATCCATGACTGAGACGCGACCCGGGGCCATGACGAAGACGGACGGGTCGGCCTTCGACCGGCGGTTGCTGCCGCCGATGCTGCTGGGCTCGATTTTGAACCCGGTCAACTCCACGATCATCTCGGTGGCGCTCGTCCCCATCGGCAAGGCCCTGGGCGCGCCGGCGTCGCAGACCGCGTGGCTGGTCTCCGCCCTCTACCTCGCCACCTCGCTCGGGCAGCCGGTCGTGGGCCGGCTCATCGACCTGTTCGGGCCGCGCCGGCTCTTCCTGTTCAGCACCAGCCTCGTCGGCGTCGCGGGCGTCGTCGGCACCCTGGCACCGAACATGGCGGTGCTGATCGTCGCGCGCGTCCTGCTCGGCTTCGGCACCTGCTCGGGCTACCCCGCCGCGATGGCGCTGCTGCGCAGTGAGGCCCAGCGCACCGGGCGGGACAGTCCCGGCGGGGTGCTGACCGCACTGGCGGTCGCCAACCAGACCATCGCCGTCATCGGCCCGCTGCTGGGCGGTCTGCTGATCTCGGCCGGCGGCTGGCGCACCACCTTCGCGCTGAACGTGCCGCTGTCCGTCGTGTCCGTGGTGCTGGGCCTGCTCTGGCTGCCCAAGCCGGCCGCCGCCGGGCCCGCAGGGCGCGGCCGGCTGGTCGCACAGCTCGACCTGCCCGGCATGGCGCTGTTCGCGGCGACGCTCACCTCGCTGCTGCTGTTCCTGATGAACCCGCACCCGCGCACCTGGTACCTGCTGGTGGTCGCCGCCGCCTTCGCGGCCGGGTTCGCGCTGCGCGAGCTGCGCGCCGCCACTCCGTTCATCGACCTCAGGGTGTTCGGCGGCAACACTCCGCTGCTGGCCACCTACGGCCGCGCGGTCGTCGCCTACGTCGTTTCCTACTCCTTCCTCTACGGCTTCAGCCAGTGGACCGAGGAGGGCTACGGGCTGAGCCCGTTCCGGGCCGGTCTGGTGCAGATACCCATGTTCCTGGTGGCGATCGGCGTCTCGCTCGTCTCCGGGCGGCGCTCCGGCGTGCGCGGGAAGCTGCTGGTCGGCGCGGCCGGGCAGATCGTCGCCTGCCTGGTGATGCTGACGCTCGGCGCGGGCAGCGCCCTGTGGGCGCTCCTCCTGGTCGCCCTGGTGTTCGGCATCCCGCAGGGGCTGAACAGCCTGGCCCTGCAGAACTCCGTCTATTTCCAGGCCGATCCCGAGCGGGTCGCCTCCTCGGCGGGGCTGCTGCGCACCTTCGCCTACATCGGCTCGATGATCGCCTCCTCCGCGACCGCGGCGTCCTTCGGGCGGCGCGCCGACACGGGAGGCATGCACCAGCTCGCCTGGATCATGCTCGGCGCCGGTGTGCTCTACCTCCTCGTGACCGTCCTGGACCGCACCCTCGGGCGCGCGGCACCCACACCGGCGGACAAGTAGCCCTCCCCTCCCCCGACTTCACCCGGAAGGCACCCCCATGTCCCGCACCGCCCTGCTGCTCATGGATCTCCAGGCCGGCCACCTCGCGCACGTGCCCGACGACTACCTGCCCCGCGCGGTGCGCGCCCTGCGCACCGCCCGCGCCGCCGGTGTCCCGGTCATCCATGTGGCGCTTCGACTGCGGCCCGGGCACATCGACGCCCACCCGCGCAACAAGACCTTCGGTGCCCTGCCACCGCACCTGTTCACCCCCGACGATCCCGGCGCCGCCATCCACCCCGATGTCGCGCCCTCGGACGGTGAGATCGTCGTCCACAAGAACCGGGTCAGCGCCTTCGCCGGAAACAACCTCCAGCAGATCCTGGCCGCCCAGGGCATCGGCCATCTCGTCCTGGCCGGCATCGCGACCGGCGGGATCGTGCTGTCCACCGCCCTCCAGGCCGCCGACCTCGACTACCGGGTCACCGTGCTGTCCGACGCCTGCGCCGATCCCGACCCCGACCTGCACGACACGCTCGTCGACCGCGTCCTCGCCCGGCGCGGCGAGGTCACCACGGTCGAGGCGTGGGGGCGCGCCCTCGGCGCCGCCGCCTGAGCGCGCCCGGCCCGTCCGCCGCGGTCACGCCCCGGCGACGCCCGCGTGCGTGCGGTGGTGGCGCGGCGCGTCGATCTCGTCGAGCAGGGCGATCGCGAAGTCGCCGTGGGAGACGCGGGCGGCCATGCCGGCGCCCCGGCACGTCGTGTACCGGCTCATCCCGCCGGGCCGCAGTCTGCCGGGGCTGCTGGACGCGGCGCGGGACTGGGCGAAGGCGCACCTGGACGAGGTGCTCGACGCCCGTGAGGCGGCACAGGGCCGCCTGCCCCGCTGAGGGGGGGGCGGGGCGGCCGTGGTTCAGGTCTGCCGCTGCGGCGCGTACTCCGCCTCCTCCAGGCCGAACGTCCAGGCGACCCCCTCCCGAGCGGTGCGGGTGCGCGGCGGGACGCGCAGCCAGTACGTGCGGTGCGTGCCGTCCGGCTCCGGGGTGGAGTTGACCACCTCGACCATCACCTGCGGCTCGTCGCCCGGCAGTTCCACGCGCCAGAGCACGCCCGTCTCGTCCCGCTGCACCGGCTTGGCGCCGGACTCCTTCAGATAGCGGTCGTAGCCGTAGTGCTCCAGCATCACGCGGCGCAACTCGGCGTTCTCCTCCTCGCGTATCCGGCGGGGTGTCAGCCCGTCGAGTTCGTCGAGGAACGCGGCGGGCACCGGCATGCCGCGCCAGGCGTACAGCGCGAAGCCGTCGGGGAAGGCGAGCGCGGGGCCGTCGCCGCGGTCGAGCCGGCCCGCCTCGTCCCGGTGCAGCGCCACGGGCCGTTCGCAGACGATCGCGGTCTTCTCGTACGGCCACCACCAGCCCGCGGCGCGGGCCACCGCCGCGACGCCGTCGAGCGCCTCCGCGCCCTCCTGGCCGGCGAAGGCCGCCAGCCAGGCCGCGTCGTGCTGGCCCAGCACCGCGTCCAGGAGCACCAGCCGGACGGCCTGCTCCGCTTCCCGCGCGCCACCGGACTCGTCCGTCACCCCGGTCCGTATGCGGTCCGTCAACATGACCATGCCGTCCCAGAGACGGGCGCCGGTCAGGGCCCAGTGCCCGGCCCAGCCGGCCGGTCCGAGCCGGTCCAGGAGACGCCCCCGCGCCGTGGCCCACGGCCGGTTGCGCACCGCGTCGCGGACGCTGCGGCCGGACGTGCCCTGCGCCGTGAGCCGGGCGGCCAGCGCCGCGCCCGCGCGGGGCGAGTCCGCCCAGAGGATGGTCTCCGGCTCGGGCAGGCCCGCCAACCGGTAGGCCAGGCGCACGCCCTCCTCGGCGGCGGGGCGGTCCGCGGCACCGGTCGCCGCCGCCACCTCCCGCCACTCGCGCACCGCGTCCACCGGCTCCGGCCCGCTCGGTTCCGTGCCGGCCGTCCGCGTGCCCATCGGCTCCGTTCCGATCGGCGTCGTCACCGCCGCGTTCCCCGTCGTCATCGTTTCCCCGCTCACCGTCTCCATCGCTTCCCCGCTCACCGAAGTCTCCGTCGCGCCCCGTCGGCTCAGTCCGCCACGACCCGGACGGCGCCCGGCACGTACTCCCGCTGCCGCACCACGCGGTACCAGCCCTTGGGCAGCGGTATCGCCGCGTGCTCCTCGTGCACCACCCGTCCGCCGTCCGGGAGATGGAGGTAGGCGGCCCCGAACGGACCGGCCTCCTGGACCAGGGTCCCCGGTCCGACCACCGCGTGCGCGTGTCCGGTGACCTCCCCGAGCGCCAGCACCAGCCGGCCCCGCGCGTCCCGCGGCCTGCGCGGCAGCCGGTCGGTGCCCGGGGGCACCGCGTCCTCGGCCACGGGCACGATCAGGACGTCTCCCTGCCGGTACATGCGTGTCTCCCTTCCCTGTCGGCATCTGGCGCCGACCGATGCCCACGACGCTAAGCGGGGGGTCTGACAACGGCCCCCGCACCGGCTTTCCCACGGCCCGTCAACCGCGTTGTCGGTGGGGGTTGGTACAACTCTTGGCAACCACCGCACGATCACGGTCCAGGAGGCCAGCGCGTCATGTCGTACGTCGAGCACCTGAAGGAACTGCACGGCCTCCCGGCCTTCGACTTCCCCGCACCCGAGGAGAAGCGGGAGCTGCCGGGTGCAGGCGAGGTGGCGTGGCGGCTGGCCGTCGACCCCTACGGGGACTCGGACGAGACGTTCGAGGAGTTGTGGGAGCGTTTCCTCGGCTCGGTGGACCCCGCCGGGGTGCGCGCGATCGTCGTGGGCCCGTGGGGCGAGGTGTACGACGGCGACTCGGGCGAGGTGGTGGATCTTCTCGTGCGGGCGCGGGACCGGCTGACCGGGCTGCGGGCCGTGTTCATCGGCGACCTGCAGATGGAGGAGGCGGAGATCTCCTGGATCCAGCAGTCCGACGTCACCCCGGTCCTCGACGCCTATCCGCTGCTGGCCGAGTTCGGGATCCGCGGCGGCAGCGAGCTGCGCTTCCCCGTGGTCCGGCACCGGCACCTGCGCACCCTCCGCTTCGAGGCCGGCGGCCTGCCCGGCGACGTCGTGCGCGGCGTCGCCGCCAGCGAACTCCCCGCGCTGGAGCACCTGGACATATGGCTCGGTGTGGAGGAGTACGGCGGTGACGCCACCGTCGCCGACCTCGCGCCGCTGCTGGCCGGGGGCGCCTTCCCGGCGCTGCGCCACCTCGGGCTGCGCAACAGCGAGATCCAGGACGAGATCGCCGCCGCCGTCGCGGGGGCCCCGGTCGTCGCCCAGCTCACCTCGCTCGACCTCTCCCTCGGCGTGCTCACCGACGAGGGTGTGACGGCGCTGCTCGACGGCCAGCCGCTCACCCATCTGACCCGGCTCGACCTGCACCACAACTACGTCACCGAGCCGGTGGCGAAGCGGGTCCGGGCGGCGCTGGAGCCCTCCGGTGTCGACGTGGACCTCTCCGAGCCCGGGGACACCTGGGAGCACGACGGCGTCGTCCACCGCTACACCGCCGTCGCGGAGTGAGGAGGGCTGCCATGACCTTCGCCGAACACCTCCACACCTTCCACGGACTGCCCGTCTTCACCCTGCCCGAACCGGGCGAGGAGCCGCTGCCGGCCACCGGCGACGTGGCCTGGCGGC
This sequence comes from Streptomyces sp. NEAU-sy36, assembly GCF_013423905.1. Lineage (NCBI taxonomy): Bacteria > Bacillati > Actinomycetota > Actinomycetes > Kitasatosporales > Streptomycetaceae > Streptomyces > Streptomyces sp. NEAU-sy36. The sequence goes on along the minus strand of NZ_CP058977.1, from coordinate 3,519,999 downwards.
TGGACTGCTACGCGGCCGGGGACCTGCCGTTCCGGGAGGTCTGGCAGAGCTTCAGGGAGCGCGTGCCCAGCGCGGACGTACGGGCCCTGGTCATCGGGCCCTGGTGGGAGGACGAGTACACCGAACTGCGCCCGGTGCTGGAGCGGCTCCTGGGCGACGCCGAGAGCTTCCCCGCGCTCCGAGCCCTGTTCCTCGCCGACGTCGTGGGCGAGGAGTGCGAGATCTCCTGGCTCCAGCTCACCGATGTCACCCCGGTCCTGGAGCGCTTCCCCCTGCTGGAGGAGCTGGGCGTGCGCGGCGGCGCCGGGCTCGGCGAGGAGTCGCTCGCGCTGCGTCCGGTGCGCCATGCGGCCCTGCGGGCCCTCCGGTTCGAGTCGGGCGGCCTGCCCGGGCAGGTGGTGCGCGCCGTCGGCGCCTGTGAACTGCCCGCTCTGGAGCGGCTGGAGCTGTGGCTCGGCGTGGCGGCGTACGGCGGTGACGCGACGGTCGCCGACCTCGCGCCGATCCTGGCCGGCGGTGCCTTCCCGGCACTGCGTCATCTCGGCCTCCAGGACAGCGAGTTGCAGGACGAGATCGCGGCGGCGGTCGCTTCGGCGCCGGTCGTGGCCCAGCTGGAGTCGCTGAGCCTGTCGATGGGCACCCTGACCGACGCAGGTGCCGAGGCCCTGCTGAACGGCCAGCCGCTGACGCGTCTGCGGCGGCTCGACCTGCACCACCACTTCGTCGGCGAGGCCATGGCCGGCCGGCTCCGCGCGGCCCTCGGCTCGGCCGGGACCGAGGTGGACCTGTCGGACCGGCAGGTCCCGCACCGGTGGCGGAACGAGGAGTGGCGGTATGTGGCCGTCTCCGAGTAGGCCGGCCCCCGGTGCGGGCCCCCGGTTCGCCGTCGTCGGCAACCCCGAGAACCGGCGGACGACGATGTTCGCCGACGCCGTCCGCGCGGCGGGTCACGCGGCGCCGCGGGTGCTCGCCTGGCGGGACGTGCTGCGCGGCCGGTACGCCTTCGCACCGGGCGAGTGGGTGCGGATCGACTCTCCCGGGGAGAACGCGGAGGTCGACCGCCTCCTGCGGGGCACCGACGAGCCCACCCGGGTCGAGGGCACGGCACTGTGGCACCGCCGTTTCACCGCCGTCGTGCGGGAGCTGACCCGAGCGGCGCACCGCGCGGGCGCGGTGACCAGCGCGGACCCGGAGGAGATCGCGGTGCTGTTCGACAAGCGGCGCTGCCATGCCCGGCTCGCCGCCGCGGGCGTCCCGGTCCCCCCGGCCCTGACCGACGGCATCGACGGCTGGGACGCGCTCAAGCGGGGACTCGGGCAGGCCCGGATCCGGCGGGCGTTCGTGAAGCCCGCCCACGGCTCCTCGGCCTCCGGTGTCGTGGCCCTGTCGCTGGCCGGCCCCGGCCGGATCAAGGCGACGACATCCGTGGAGCGGACCCCGGACGGCCGGCTGTACAACTCCCTGCGGGTGCGCGACTACACCGCGGAGGGCGAGGTCGCCGCACTCGTCGACGCCCTGGCCCCGGACGGGATCCATGTGGAGCGGTGGCTGCCCAAGGCCGCGCAGGGCGGCCGGGCGGCCGATCTGCGGGTCGTGGTGGTCGCGGGCCGCGCCACCCACGCCGTCGTGCGGACCAGCCGGCACCCCATGACCAATCTGCATCTCGGCGGCGCCCGGGGCGATCTGGACGCGGCCCGCGAGGCGATCCGGGCCGCGGGCGGCGACTTCGCCTCGGTGCTGGAGACGGCCGAGCAGGCGGCCGCGTGCTTCCCGGGCACGCTGTGCGTCGGCGTGGACATCCTGCCGGCCGTCGGATGGCGCCGCTTCGCCGTCGCCGAGGTGAACGCCTTCGGGGACCTGCTGCCCCGGCTGACCGGACTGCCGGGCAGCGGCGCCGAGAACCTGGACACCTATGCCGCGCAGGTCGCCGCGGCGCCGTCCGCCGCGCGGCGGACGGAACGCGAGGAGCACCACCATGACACCCCCGCTTGACATGAACGAGATCGTGGGCAGCCACGATCTGCTGCTGGTCACGCTCGACACCCTCCGCTACGACGTGGCACAGGAGCTGGCGGCGGCCGGACGCATCCCGAACCTGGCCCGGCATCTGCCCGGCGGCAGCTGGGAGCGCCGGCACGCGCCCGGCAGTTTCACCTACGCCTCCCACCAGGCGATGTTCGCCGGTTTCCTGCCGACACCGGCCACGCCGGGCCCGCACCCGCGGCTGTTCGCGGCGCGCTTCGCGGGCAGTGAGAGCACGGCGGACGGCACCTTCGTGTACGACACACCGGACCTGGTCTCGGGTCTGGCCGCCGTGGGCTACCACACGGTGTGCATCGGCGGGGTGGGCTTCTTCAACAAACAGGGGCCTCTGGGCTCGGTGCTGCCGGGGATGTTCCAGGAGAGCCACTGGGAGCCGGAGTTCGGGGTGGCCTCCCCCACCTCGTTCGAGGCCCAGGTGGCGTGCGCCGAGAAGGTCGTCGCCAGTCTTCCCGAGGAGCGGCGTCTGTTCCTCTTCGTCAATGTGGCGGCCCTGCACCAGCCCAACTGGTTCCACCGTCCCGGAGCCACCCGCGAGGCGGGCGACACCCGGGAGTCCCACGCGGCGGCCCTCGAATACGTGGACCGGCACATCGGCCGGCTGCTGGCGGCGGCCGGCAGCCGCCGCCCGTGCTTCGCGATCGTCTGTTCCGACCACGGCACCGCGTACGGCGAGGACGGCCACACCGGTCACCGCATCGGCCACGAGGTCGTCTGGACCGTCCCCTACGCCCACTTCTTCGTCGACGAGGCACGATGACCATCACCACGGCGGCTGCCGTCCGCCCGTACCAGCAGTACGTCTACGCCTATCCGCACAAGACGGCGTACCGTCCGCTGCCCCCGGAGCGCGCGTCGCTGCGCGCGCTGTGGGCGGACGAGCCGAAGGACGCCCTCTCGCTCTACTTCCACATCCCGTTCTGCGAGGTGCGCTGCGGATTCTGCAACCTCTTCACGCGGATCGGCGCGCCGGACGGGCTGACCACCGCCTACCTGGACGCGCTGGAGCGCCAGGCGTCGGCGGTGCGCGAGGCGCTGGGCGACGGGGCCCGGTTCGCCAACGCGGCCTTCGGCGGCGGCACCCCGACGTTCCTGGAGGCGGCGGAGCTGGAGCGGCTGTGCGACCTGGCCGAGCAGGGACTGGGCGCCGACCTGGCCGCCGTCCCGCTGTCGGTGGAGGCGTCACCGGCCACGGCGACCGCCGACCGGCTGGCCGTGCTGGCCGCGCGCGGCACCACCCGGCTGAGCCTGGGCGTGCAGAGCTTCGACGACGCCGAGGCGCGCACGGCCGTACGCCCCCAGCGGCGGGCGGACGTGGAGGCGGCGCTCGGCCGGATCCGTGACGCCGCCATCCCGGTGCTCAACATCGACCTGATCTACGGCATCGACGGCCAGACCGAGAGGTCGTTCACCTCTTCCCTGGACGCCGCCCTCGCCTGGCGCCCCGAGGAGCTGTACCTCTACCCCCTCTATGTGCGCCCGCTCACCGGTCTGGGCAGGCGGCCCGAGCGGGTGTCCGGCGACGCCGACTGGGACGAGCAGCGGCTGCGGCTGTACCGCCACGGCCGGGACCATCTGCTCGCGCACGGCTACGAGCAGGTCTCGATGCGGATGTTCCGCCGCGCGGACGCCCCGGTCACCGGCGGGGAGGACTACGCGTGCCAGACCGACGGCATGGTCGGCCTCGGCTGCGGCGCCCGCTCGTACACCTCCCGGCTGCACTACTCCTTCGACTACGCCGTGGACATGCACCGCATACGCTCGATCGTCGACGCGTACACCACACGCACCACCGACGGTTTCCGGCACGCGGACTTCGGCTGGGAGATGGACGGGGACGAGGCCCGTCGCCGCCATCTGCTCCAGTCGCTGCTCCAGGCCGAGGGGATGGAGACCGCCGGTTACCGGGCCCGGTTCGGCACCGCGCCCGGTGACGACTTCCCCGCCGAGCTGGACCGGTTCCGCGACCGGGGGTGGCTGGACGAGAACGCCGGGCCGGGGCTGCTGCGCCTGTCCCCGGAGGGCCTGGCCCATTCGGACGCGCTGGGCCCCGAGCTGTTCTCCGCCGCGGTGCGCGCGCGGATGGCCGCCTACGAGCCGAAGTGAGCGGGCGAGCGTGGATCTGACGATTCTCTACCGGGGCCCGCTGGCGTCGTGCGACTACGACTGCCCGTACTGCCCGTTCGCCAAGCGCCGGGACAGCCGTGCCCAACTGGCGGCCGACCGGGCCGCGTTGGAGCGGTTCGCCGACTGGGCGTCCGCCCAGGAGGGCGACCGGCTCTCGCTGCTGTTCACCCCGTGGGGAGAGGGGCTGGTGCGAACCTGGTACCGGCGTGCGCTCGTGGAGCTGAGCCGGCTGCCGCACATCCGCCGGGTGGCGATCCAGACCAACCTGAGCTGCCGCACCGACTGGCTGGACGCGGCCGACGCGGACACGCTCGCGCTGTGGTGCACCTACCACCCGGGGCAGACGCCGTACGACCGCTTCCTCGGCAAGTGCCGCGACCTGGCCGACCGCGGGATCCGGTACAGCGTGGGCGTGGTGGGCCTGCCCGAGCACCTGGAGCAGGCCCGCCGCCTCCGTGCGGACCTGCCCGAACAGGTGTACCTGTGGGTCAACGCCGCCGAGGGACACACCTACACCGACGCCGAGGCGGACCGGTGGACGGCGCTCGACCCGCTGTTCCCGTACAGCCGCCATCCGCACCGCAGCGCGGGTCTGCCGTGCCGCACCGGGGAGTCCGTCGTCTCGGTGGACGGGGAGGGCACGGTGCGCCGCTGCCATTTCGTCCGCGCGGAGCTGGGCAACCTCTACGACGGCTCCTACCGGCGGGCCCTGCGCCCGCGCGCCTGTCCGCTCGCCGTGTGCGACTGCCACATCGGCTACGTCCATCTGGAGACGCTGCCGCTGTACGACGTGTTCGCGGGCGGGGTGCTGGAGCGGATACCGGCCGGGGTGCCGGTGGTTCACCGCTGACGCAGGCCGCCGTCGAGGCCGCAGCGGCGCTGGAAGACCATCGCGACCGCCATGAGCGCGGCCGGCACCGCGGTGAAGCCCAGCAGCAGCGCGGTGTGCGCGGTGGGTGACTGCGGCACGGACCGGCCCTCGGTGGTGGACACGAAGCCGCCGAGGGCGAGGACCGCGGAGTACAGATAGGGGCCGAGCGCGGTGCCGGCCGCCTCGGTCGCGGTCCACACTCCCGTGTAGGCGCCCGCGCGGGCCCCTGCGCGGGTCCCGGCCGTGGCCACCGCGTCCGGGAGCATGGAGAACGCGAACAGCTGGAGTCCGGCGAACGCGGCGCCCATGACGGCGACCAGGGCGGCGGCACCCGCCGCGCCGAGCCGTGCCCCGGCCGGCAGGGCGAGGGAGCCCGCGACGAAGACACCCTGGGAGAGGAGCAGCCCGTTCTGCTTGCCGATGCGTCCCGACACCCGCAGCCAGCCCGGGCCCGCGACGGTCGCGGGGACCAGGAACGCGCCCATCAGCGGGGCGGTCAGGGCCCGGTCGCCGAGGACGTACTCGGTGTAGAAGGGCACGCCGGCGAGGAACAGGTGGGTGGTGGTCCCGGTGCACAGGTAGGACAGCGCGAGCGCCCGGAAGTCGCGGTCCCGCCAGGCGGCCCGGATGTCGTCGCGGGCGGAGTGGGCGCGGGCGTCCGGGGGCCGGAACCCGCAGTGGCCGGTGAGTCCCCGGACGCCGGCCAGGGCGACCAGTTGGGACACGAGGATCGGTCCGGCCAGCAGCAGGGCCATCCACGCGTAGGCCCTCTGGCCGCCCGAGGCCACCAGGGCCGGTGCGGCGACGCCGGACAGGAGCAGTCCCAGGGTGAGAGCGGCCATCCGGAACGTGAACACGCGGGTGCGTTCGTGGTAGCCGATCCGCAGGTCGGACGGGGTCGTCAGATACGGCACCTGGAAGCAGGCGAACAGCAGGTTGCCGGCGACGCACCAGCAGCCGGCCCACAGCGCGGCCGACGCCCCGGACAGATGCGCGGGGACGCAGAACAGAGCGATCCACGCGGCCGTCAGCCCGAGACCCACCCGGAGCATGTCCCGACGGTGCCCCTTCCGGCGGGCCTGGCGGTCCGTCAGCGAACCGAGGAGCGGGTGGACGACGACGTCGACGACCTTCGGCAGCAGCAGGGTGACGCCGGCCCAGAACGCGGGGACGCCGAGCGTGCGGGTGAGGAAGTAGAGCAGGAGGAGGCCCGGTACGGTCACCCACACGCCCATCCCGACCGATCCGGCGGCGTACCGGGTGAGGTCGGCGGCCCGGGGGCGGGCGCAGGTGCCGTCCCGCGCCGTCGTGGGGGTGGCCGCGCTCACCGGGTGTCCGTGTGGCGTCCGACCACGCCGGCGGCCAGCTCGGCTCCTTCGAACGCGCCGGAGCGGGCCCGGGCGGCGAGCGTCCTGGCGATGATCCGGTCGGTGACGGAGGGCAGATGGCGGGCCAGGAAGAACTCGACGGCCCCGCGCCGGGTGGTCGGCAGGTCCCGGCGCACCCTGCGGCCGAGGGCGGCGCGCAGCACGGTGTCGACGACACCCTCCAGCGGCTCGTAGCTGCTCATGCCCTCCAGGGAGAGCCCGGCTGCGGCGGTCGAGTCGTGGATCGGGCTGCGCACCGCCGAGGGGTACACGCAGGTCACGCCCACGTGGGTGCCGAGTTCGAGGCGCAGTGCGTCCGCGTAGGCCACCAGGGCCCGCTTCGAGGCGCCGTACGCCGCGGCCAGGGGCAGCTGCATGGCCGCCATCCGCGAGGAGACCATGACGATCCGGCCCCGGGACGCCACCAGGGCGGGCACGCTCGCGGCGGTCACCCGCCAGGCGCCGAGCAGGTTGATGTCGAGCTGGCGCCGCACCTCGGCCCCGGGCGGCAGTTCGGCCGGGGCGGGCCCGCCGACACCGGCGTTGTTGACGAGCAGGTCGAGCCCGCCGAGCCGGTCGATCGCGGTGGCCACGGCACAGGCCGCGCCGTCGTCGTCGGTGATGTCGCAGGCGAGCACCTCGACCGGGTCGTCCGGGCGCGGTGTGAGGTCCAACCCGACCACGTGGGCGCCGAGTCCGGTGAGCCGGGCGCAGATCGCCCGGCCGAAGGTGCCGGACGCGCCGGTGACAAGCACGCGCAGCCCGCGGGCGTCGCGCGGGCCCCGGCGGTGAGCGGGTGTGGCCTTCATGCGGGGCTCCCCTCACGGGTGGTCGCGGTGAACGGGCGGGCGCCGCGCCGCAGCCGGGCACGGCCGGCCGCGATCTCGCGCGGTACGGCGGCGAGGTACTGGTCGAAGTCGATGCGCATCCGCGGGCGCCGGTCGCCCCAGCGGGCGACCGCGGCGCGCAGGGCGCGGTCGACGGCGCGCCGCTGTTCCGCGGCCGGGGGCAGGGCGTAGCCGCCGGAGAACCAGGCGGCGGCCAGCTTGGCCTGGACCTCCACCACGGGCAGCGCGGCTCCGGTGGACTGCATCAGCCCGACGAAGGTCAGGCTGGGGTCGTCGAGGTGGAACACCCTGTGGTAGAGCGGTAGTCGCTCCGGGTCGTCGCCCACCCAACGGGCGGTGAGGAAGGGGATGTGGACCTGGTATCCGGTGGCCCAGACGATCACGTCGACCGGTGCCGAGGTGCCGTCGGCGAAGACGACCGTGTCCCCGGCGAGGCGGTCGATGCCGGGGCGGGCGGCCACCTCGCCGTGGGTGAGGCGGTGCAGGATGGTGTCGCTGATCGTGGGATGGTTCTGGAACAGCCCGCCGTCGGGCGCGGGCAGGCCGTAGCGCTGCGGGGTGCCGACGGCCAGCCGCAGCAGGGTCCCGGCGACGCCCTGGCGCACCCGCCAGGGCAGCACCGCCAGCGCCCCGCCAGTCGCGTCGGAGGGCCGCCCGAAGAGGTACTTGGGGACGATGTGGACGCCCCTGCGGGCGGACAGCAGCACGGGGCCGCGCGCGACGTGGGAGGCGTCGACGGCGATGTCCATCGCGGAGTTGCCCATGCCGACGACGAGGACCCGCCGGTCCCGGAAGACCTCGGGGGTGCGGTAGTCGTGGGCGTGCATCCCGACGCCGGCGAAGTGCCCCGGGTAGGCCGGATCCGGCAGGCGGGGCAGCCAGTTGTGGCCGTTGGCCACCACCACCCCGGCGTAGCGGTCCGTGTCGCCGGAGTCGGTCGTCACCGTCCAGCCGCCGCCCCCCGCGCGCTCGACGGACGCGACCGTGGTGTCGAAACGGATGTGCTCGGTGAGCCCGAACCGGGTGCTGTAGTCGGCGAGATAGCCGGCCACCAGGTCGGCGGACGGATAGTCCGGCCAGTGCCGGGGCATCGGGTGGTCGGCGAACTCGGTGCGTCCCTTGCTGGTGTTGAGGTGCAGGGAGCGGTACGCCGGGGACAGCCCGCTCGCGTTGTCGCGCGCCCACAGCCCGCCGGGGCGGTCGCCCTTCTCGTAGGCGACGGCCTCGACGCCCGCGTCGAGCAGGGCCTTGACGGCGGCGAGACCGGCCGCCCCGGCGCCGATCACGGCGACCCGGTGGGCAGGGGGCATGCGCGTCTCCTCGGGAAGGACGGGGACAAGAGGGGGCCATCCAGGTTGTGGCCGCGCCCAACCGTAGGGTCCGCGCACCGTGCGGGAACATGTCACGCGGCACCCGATTCGGCCGTTCCCTTGTGCCGTGCCACAACCGGGGGCGAGGATGCCGCGCATGCGGCACGAGGACTGGGACAGCGTGGTGGACCTGATGGAGCGGGTCGTCGGCGACGACGATCTGCTGCCGTCCGTGGTCTTCGGCGTCCGCACGACGGTGCGGGAGGTCGCGGGGCTGGCGCCCGCCGACATCGCCGGGCACACCCGCGCGCTGCTGGCCGCGGCGACACGGGCACTGGCCGCCAGGCGGGGCCCGACCGAGACGGAGCTGTCCTTCGTGGCGGAGCTGGGGCACACCCGCGCCCGGCAGGGGGTGCCCATCGAGGCGGTGCTCGGCGCCATCCATGTCGCCGAGCGCGCGATCTGGTCCCGCGCCCGGGAGGCGGCGGCCGCGGCCGGGATCGAGGCCCGGCTGCTGCTCGACGTGCGCGAGTTGTACGACGACTGGGCCGAGGCGGTGCGGGCCCGGCTGATCCAGGCCCACCGCGCCGCGGGCACCGGGCGGGCCGCGGGGGCGGGCGACCGGGACCCGACGATCCTGCGGCGCCTGCTCGAAGGGGGTTCGGCAGCCGCACTGGCCGCGGCGGAGGCCGGACTGCCCGTCGCCGGCGGGCTGTGGGTGCTGGTCGCCCGGCCGGACGGCGGGCTGGAGCGCTCGCTGCGCGAGCAGCCGCAGGCGCTCACCGGGCACTTCGACGGCCTGCTGGTCGGCGTGTCCGCCCAGGCACCGGGGGCGCGCGCCACCCGCACCGGTGCCGTGGCGGGGCTGGCCGGACCGGCCGAGCCGGAGGAACTGGGCACCGTGCGGCGGCTGGCGCTCGCCGCGCTGACCGCCGCCGAGTCGACCGGACGGCGCGGGGTGGTGCACATCGCCGATGTCGCCGTCCTCGCGGCCGTGACCGAACGCGCCGATCTCGCGGCGGTCTTGACGGATCGTCACCGCCTGGCGTGGGCCGCGCTCGGAGCCCAGGCAGAGCCGGTGGCGCTCGCCGTGCGCGCCTGGCTGGAGACCGGCCGCGATGTGGCCTCGGCCGCCGAGCGCCTGTTCGTCCACCCCAACACGGTGCGCAACCGCGTCCAGCGCTTCACCGACGTCACCGGCATCGACCCCTCCGACACGTTCGGCGCCCTGAACGCGTGGTGGCTGTGCCGCATCCGGCTGGGCTCGGGCGAGACGGGCTGACGCAGGGTGTCCGGCTCGCCACGGGCGGAGACCGCCCGCTGATGACGGGCCAGGAGCGGGCTCCCGGTGGACATGCGGCCCTGCCGGGCCCGACCCGCTGGAACACGCCCACGACGGCACACCGCACGGGCCCTGATCGACGTGCGAGCGGGAGAAGCGCCCCAGACGATGGGTCGAGAGGCAAGAACATGCCGAAGCAGAAGGAGAGTGCAGTTATGCGAGGTCGCATCACACGCACGCTGGCCGCCGGCCTCACTGCGGGCATCCTGGCGAGCGGCGCGGCCGTAGCCTCGGTCGGAACCGCCTCCGCGGCGCCGCAGGCCGCCCCGGGTTCGTATCCCACGGCGCACCACTGCCACAAGGTCAAGGGGCACTACGCCAACCACAACGGCAAGCGGGTGTGGGTCAAGTCGCACAAGGTCTGCACCAAGCGCTGACCTCTCGGGGACGCCGCGCGTCGTCGCGGCGTCCCTCCGTCGCCCTCGCGTCGCCCTCGGACGGATGCGCGGGGCGCCGCGTCAGGTCTTGCGGAGGTCCGGGGCGGGCACGCCGATGAGCAGCCGGCGTACGGCGTCCCAGGCGGTGTGCAGGGCGCGGGTGATCGCGGGCGAGTCGCTGCCCAGGATGCGCACCCACGCCCCGCAGTCGTCGGGCAGCACGCTCACCCCGAAGACCGCGCCGGTGTCCGCCAGCGCCTCGTGCAGCACGTCGGCGATCTCCGCGGCGGGGGCGAGCGGGGAGACGGCGTAGAGCGTGGCCATCAGGCCGTGGCCGGCGAACACCGCCGGGCCGGTCACCGAGCCGGGCACGCCCGGGTCCAGGCGCACGGTGTCCACGGCCAGGAGATCGCCGTCCCCGCGGGTGATCTCCAGGTCGCTGAAGAGCATCCGGTAGGCGTGCCGTTCGCCCCGGGCCAACCGGCCGGCGGCGATGGTCTCCCCCAGCAGCACGGTGGCCGTGGGATCGACGGTCACCTGGGTGTGCTGGTAGAAGCGCGCGTCCCGGTACGGGATCAGCGGGTCCGGCAGGTACTCGACGTAACTGCCCTCCTGTACGCGGAGGTTGACGACCTGGGTGGCGTGGTCGAACTCCATCCGGTGCAGTTTGGTGGCGGCCTGTGTGGTCAGGTGCACCGCCGTTTTGGGCCCGCAGTCGATGTCGAGGCGGTTGCGGTCGGCCTGGACGATGCCGCCGCCCGTGGACATCAGATAGGTCACCGGCATGTCGGGCCGCAGCGGATCGACATACAGCGGGCGCATGATCTGCAGGGGCGACTTCTGGTAGCGGTCCACGAGTTCGGTACGGTCGCCGACGCGCGCGTAGCGCAGTTCGAGCAGGCCGACCTTGCCGGGGCGCCCGGCGGCCAGGGTGTCCGCCGGGCCGGTGAGGTCGAGCATCCGGGCCGGTGTCCGGCGGGGTTCGTAGTGGGCGGGGTCCAGCCGCGCGGGCGCCGGGGTCATGCGGTGGCCGACTCCCGGCCGGCCGGGTGGGCGGCCTCGTGGGACAGCAGGAAGTCGGCGATGGTCTCCAGTCCCTCGCCGGTCAGGGAGTTGGTGAGCACCACCGGCCGTCCCTGACGGACGTGATGGGCGTCCGACTCCATCTGCGACAGGTCGCAGCGCACGTACTGGGCGATGTCGATCTTGTTGATGACGAGCAGCTCGCACTCGGTGATGCCGGGTCCCCGCTTTCGCGGCATCTTGTCGCCCTCCGCGGTGTCCAGCACGAACAGGAAGAGGTCCACGAGAGCCGGGCTGAAGGTGAGGGTGAGGTTGTCGCCGCCGCTCTCGAAGAGCAGCGTGTCCACCTCGGGGAAGCGCTCCAGGATCTCGTCGGCGGCGGCCTGGTTCATGGTCGGGTCGTCGCGGACCGCCGTGTGCGGGCAGGCTCCGGTCTCGACGCCGACGATGCGGTCCGCGTCGAGGACCCCGGCGAGGGTGCGCCGCACGTGCGCGGCGTCCTCGGAGGTGTAGATGTCGTTGGTGATCACCGCGGGCGTGCGGCCGCGTCGGATGAGCACCGGGACGAGCGCCTCGATCAGCGCGGTCTTGCCCGAGCCGACCGGTCCGGCGACGCCGACGCGCAGCACGCCGTCCGCGGGGCGCTGCACGAACTCGTCGTGGTCGTGATGGTGTACGGAGCCTCGTACCTGGGTGGGGTCGTGCATGGAGGGTTCCTTGTCCTCGATGGTGTGTCTTGTCGGGTGCGGTTCCGGCGGAAAGCCCTGAAGGTCCTAGCTCGCGAAGAGCCGTGCCTCCGCGCGTTCGTGCCGGCCCGCCATCACGTCCGCGACGGGCACGCAGCCGCCCAGATCGGGCAACTCCCGGCGCAGGGCCGCCTCGACGGTCTCCTCGATCACCGGGGCGGCGCCGTGCAGCACGACCTGGGCCCGGCGGTGGTCGGTGAGCCGCAGGCGCAGGGCGGCACCCACGAAGCTGGCCGCGAAGGCGAACAGCTCGCAGGTGACCGCCTGCCGGGTGGTGAGCCCGGCCGCCGCGTGGACGACGCCCGCGACGACCGGCTGGCAGCCGCGCACCGTGCCCGCGCGGTACAGGGTCCGGTAGTGCTCGATCGGTGGCGTGCCGTAGACCTCGCCGGCCAGGTCGAGCAGTTGCCGGCCGGTGCGGACGACGGCCTGGCGGGCCTCCCGGCCCAGCTTGGTGGCGTACAACCGCCGTTCCACGGCCACCACTTGGTCCCAGTCCTCGGTGCCGACCGCGCGGTGGACGAGGGCGAGGGCGGTCGCGTCGGCCGGTCCCGCGCTGTGCCGGAGCAGGTCGTGCAGGAGGGCGGGCAGGCTCCGCGGGGTGACCGCGCGGGCCTGCTGGAAGCCCTCCAGGCCGTGCGAGAGGGTGTAGTAGCCGCTGGGGAAGGCCGAGTCCGTGAGCTGGAGCCCGGTCAGCAGCGCCTGGGTCGGCATCGGGTCGTTCACACCGGGTCTCCGTTCCTGCCGGATGGGCGCCCGCCGCGGTCCGGACACGGGGCGCGAGCGGCGCCCCGGGGCCGGTGCCGGGCGGGTCAGACGATGTAGAAGAGCTGGTTGAGCGGGAGGCGTTCGGCGGGCTCGATGGTGGCGGGCTCGCCGTCCACGGTGACCTTGTAGGTCTCCGGGTCCACCTCGATGCGCGGCAGCGCGTCGTTGCGGACCATGTGCTGCTTGCCGATGGTCCGGCAGCGCCGCACCGGCTCGATCCGGCGTCGCAGGTCCAGCTCGCCGGGGACGCCGGCGGCGATGGACGCCTGGGACATGAAGGTGACCGAGGTGCGCTGCCGGGCCCGGCCGTAGGAGCCGAACATGGGCCGGTAGTAGACCGGTTGGGGCGTCGGCAGGGAGGCGTTGGGGTCGCCCATCAGCGCCCAGTTCACCATGCCGCCCTTGATGACCAGCTTGGGCTTGGCGGCGAAGGAGTGGATCGGCCAGAGCACGATGTCGGCGAGCTTGCCGGGCTCCAGCGAGCCGATCACATCGGCGGCGCCCACCGCGATCGCGGGGTTGATGGTGAGCTTCGCGAGGTAGCGCAGGACGCGCGCGTTGTCGTTGCGGGAGCTGTCCTCGGCCAGCGTGCCGCGCATCTCCTTGCAGTGGTGCGCGGTCTGGAAGGCGCGGGCGAAGGACTCGCCGACCCGGCCCATGGCCTGGGAGTCGGAGGAGAAGATGCTGATCACGCCGAGGTCGTGCAGCACCGTCTCGGCCGCGATGGTCTCGGCCCGCACCCGGCTGTCGGCGAACGAGACGTCCTCGGGGATGTTGCGGGAGAGGTGGTGGCAGACCATCACCATGTCCAGCAGTTCGTCCACCGAGTTGATGGTGTACGGCAGGGTGGGGTTGGTCGAGGCCGGCAGCACGTTGGGCTCGCCGGAGACCCGCATGATGTCGGGGGCGTGACCGCCGCCCGCGCCCTCGGTGTGGAACGTGTGGATGGTCCGGCCATCGATCGCGGACAGGGTGTCCTCGAAGAAGCCGCCCTCGTTGAGGGTGTCGGTGTGGATGGCGAGTTGTACGTCGTACTCGTCGGCGATCCGCAGCGCGTTGTCGATGGCGGCGGGGGTGGCGCCCCAGTCCTCGTGCACCTTCAGGCCCGCGACCCCCGCGTCGACCTGCTCGCGCAGCGCCCCGGGCAGGCTGCCGTTGCCCTTGCCGAGCAGGCCGACGTTGACCGGCAGGTCCTCGGCGGCCTCCAGCATCCGGTGGATGTTCCACGGGCCGGGGGTGCAGGTGGTGCCGTTGCTGCCGTCGGTCGGTCCGGTGCCGCCGCCGAAGAAGGTGGTGATGCCGTTGGACAGGCCCTCCTGGGCCTGCTGGGGCGAGATGAAGTGGATGTGGCTGTCGATGCCGCCGGCGGTGGCGATCAGGTGCTCGCCGGAGATCACCTCGGTGCCGGGCCCGATCACCAGCTTGGGGTCCACACCGTTCTGTACATGGGGGTTGCCGGCCTTGCCGACCCCGACGATCAGGCCGTCGCGGACACCGATGTCGCCCTTGACGACGCCCAGGACCGGGTCGAGGACCACGACGTTGGTGATCACCAGGTCGAGGGCGCCCTCGCGGTTCAGCGCGGCCGGGTCCTGTGCCATGCCGTCCCGGATGGCCTTGCCGCCGCCGTAGACGGCCTCGTCGCCGTAGGAGCCGGCGTTGTGGTCGTACTCGACCTCGACGACCAGATTGGTGTCGGCCAGGTGGAACCGGTCGCCCACGGTGGGGCCGAACAGGTCGGTGTACTGCCGGCGCGGGATGATCGCCATCAGTGGTCGGCTCCCTCGTTCTCGGTGTCGGCGCTGCCGCCGGTGGTGGCGAATCCCCGGTGCGTCACGCGACGCAGGGCGGCCCGCCGGGTGTCGTCGGCGTTCAGGCCGCCGTTGACGAGTCCGGCGAAGCCGACGAGCCGTCGGGTGCCGCCGAAGGCGCACAGCTCGACCTCGCGGGTGTCGCCGGGTTCGAAGCGCACGGCGGTGCCGGACGGGATGTCCAGGTGCATGCCGTACGCGGCCTCGCGGTCGAACCGCAGCGCGCGGTTGGCCTCGAAGAAGTGGTAGTGCGAGCCGATCTGGACAGCTCGGTCGCCGGTGTTGGCGACGGTGAGACTGACCTTGGCCCGGCCGGAGTTGATCTCCACGGGGTCGTCCCCGTAGAGGTAGTGGGCTCCACCCGACATCGTTGGTCTCCTCGGTGGTTCAGGCGGTGGGTCAGGCGCTGATCGGGTCGTGGCAGGTGACCAGCTTCGTGCCGTCCACGAACGCCGTCTCGACCTGGAGGACGGTGAGCATCTCGCGCACCCCGGGCATCACGTCGTCGGCGGAGACGACCTTGCGGCCCAGTTCCATGCACTCGGCCACGGTGTGCCCGTCGCGGGCGGCTTCGAGCACCGCCTCGGTGATCAGCGCGGCCGCTTCGCTGTAGTTGAGCTTGGTGCCCCGGTCCCTGCGGCGCCGGGCCAGGTCCGCCACCACGTAGACGTGGAGCTTGTCGATTTCGCGCGGTGAGAGGTTCATGGCGTCACTTCGCTTTCTCGTACGACATGCCGGGCCGGTCCATCGCCGGCGCGGCCCCCAGGAAGAGCCAGGTCGTCACTACGAACGGCCAGGTGAAAGGTGATCCGCCGGACGGCTGGGCAAAGGCCGTCCAAGCGGTGGTGAAGGGAACCGAGGCCACGACGGCGAGCACGGCGTAGCCGGCGGTCCAGGGCGTCGGGGTGAGGAAGGTCGCCGCCAGCGCGATGGCGACGAGCACTCCGTTGTAGCCGTAGAGGCCCTCGGCCAGCCGGTCGGCCGGCAGGCCCATGACCCAGGCGGTCACGATCGCCACGGCGCTGCCGCAGGCGGCGGCGACCGCCACCCGCCAGGAGGTGACGAGCAGTCCGGCCAGCACGATCAGGCCCGCGTACCACTTGTCGAGGAAGAAGACCTGACCGATGTTGTCGCAGAAGGCGTGGCCGAGGTCCGCCGGGGACGGGCCGGTGGTCCGCGCGGCCGGAGCGGCGTGGGCCGCCGAGGCCGCGGGCAGCGCGATCGCCATGACGCCGGCGACGAGGCAGTACGGGGCGGTCAGCACGGGCAGTCCGGCGCGGTCCAGGAAGCGGACGGCCGCCGCGCCGAGCACCGAGCAGACCGCCGCCGCGAGGACGGCGAGCAGCGCGGTCCGCCACGAGGCGCCGAGCTGGACGAAGAGCGCGATGCCGACGAGGCAGCCGCAGTACCCTTCGAGGCCCTGTCCGAGGCGGCCGTCCCGGTCGCTGCGCAGCACCGCGGCGGTCCCGGTGGACGCCGCCGTGCCGAGCAGTCCGAAGACGCCGATCCGCCAGTCGTCGGCGAACAGCGCGAGGAGGAACAGCAGTCCCGTCCACGGGCTGGCGCTCAGCGCGACCTGCGCGATTCCGCGCGCCTGTGTCCGCCCGACGGCGACCGGGCCCCAGCTCGTGGGCCGCACCGCCTGAGACGCCGTAGGCATGGGTGTTCTCCCTGTGTGAAAAACCTGAAGGAGCCATCAACGCCCTTGAGGAACGGGGAAGATGGGGTCGCTTCAACGCTCTGTTGAACACTACGCCCGCTTCCGGCCACCAAGATCGAGATCGTGCGGTGACCACCCGGACACGCAGTGGGATCACCGCAGGCAGCGTGACCGAGCCGAGGGCCCCGGGTGTCCCACCTTGACCTGGATCCAGCCATCCGTTGAACATCTCTTGGACCGATCCAGGTGAAGAGCAGACCAATCGCCCGGCGGTGGGGCGGTCCCTCAGGGGTGGTGGACCGGGTCCGCGATCCGGGCGGCGGCGAGTGGCCGCCAGGACAGTCCGAGGCGGCGGTAGAGACGGATGGCGGCGGTGTTCCAGCCGTCGACCATCAGGGCGGCCGTGCCGTGGTCGGCGACCAGGCGGTCCAGGAGGAAGCCGCACACGGCCGTGCCGGCGCCGCGTCCGCGCGCCCGCTCGGCGGCGGCGACTCCGGCGAGGAATCCGACGCCGGGCGCGCTCCAGGCGTCGGCGGCGCACGCCGACAGCGCCCCGGAGGCGTCGCGTACCCCGGCCCAACGGCGCACGCCGGGTCGGCCGGGCCGGGCATGGGAGTTCGGGAACGCCTCGGCCAGCAGCCGGGCGACGTCCGGGTGCTCCGACGGGGTCAGCCACGCGGCCCCGTCCCCGTGGCCGGTGGCGGTCTCCGTCTGCATCCAGCCGAAGGCGTCGACGAACACCAGTCCCGGAAGACGGGTCACGAGGTCGCGGACGAGGCTCTCGTCGCCGACGGGCCGGAAGGTGGGGCGGAGCCGGGGCAGGAGCGCGCGGATCAGGGCCGCGGCGGCGTCGGCGGGTCCGGTGACGGCGAGCCGGTCGCGACCGGACAGGGCGGGGGCCGCCACCGCCGCGGCCTCACCGAGGAAGAAGGCCCGCGCGCCGCCGAGCAGGTCGCCTGCCGCCCACAGCAGGAGCGGGTCACCGTTCGCCGCGGCCCGGACGTCATCGAGCGAACGCAACTCACGCGGAACGGCCATGGGCACAGGGTAGTGGGCGTGCGGGGCCGCGCCCCGGGGCCGGGGGGACGGCGGTCCCGCCCCGCCGGTGGGTCGGTCAGTCCGACGGTACCTTCAGCCGGTCCCAGCTGGTCCGGCCCGGGATGCCGTCCGCGTCCTTGCCCCGGTAGCCGAGTTTCTGCTGCCAGGCCGCGTAGGACCTGCGGTCGGCTTCGGTCCACTCGCGGTTCGGGCCCTTCTCGTAGCGGCCGCAGCCCTCGGCGACCAGACGGCGGCCCATGGCGGTGATCAGGGGCGACTTCTGCCCCGCGTGGAAGAAGCCGGAGCCCGGGAAGGGCGCGTACCTGGGCTTGGGCCCGGGCCTGGGGCCGCCCGGCCCCTTGCTGCCCTTGCTCGCGAGCCGGTCGGCGATGCGCGCCCGCATGCCGTCCATGGTGAAGCCCCGCGGGTCCTGCTTGCCGGGCTGCCACTCCTTGTGGCCGATGACGGAGCGCTCCGACCACCCGTGGTGCCGGCAGATCGCGGCGGCCACCTTCTCGATGGCCTCCTTCTGCGCCTGCGGCCAAGGGTCCTTGCCGTCACCGAGGTTGACGCACTCGAATCCGTAGAAGTGCCGGTTGCCGTCGACGTCGGCCTGGTTGTCCTGCGGCAGCTTCGACTCGTTGACGACCGCCCGCAGCACGTCGCCGTCACCGAGCCCGGCGTGGTTGGCACGGCCGTTGCCGACGAGGTGGACGTGGCCCTCCTTGTCGATGACCCCGTGGCAGAGCGGGCCCGGCAGGCCGGAGTAGCCGTCGTAGCAGATGTTCACGGAGTTCTCGGTGCCCGAGGTGACGGTGTGGTGGATCATCACGCCGTTCACCGGACCCCAGGGCCCTTTGGTGTTGCGGTTGTGGTGGCGCCAGTCGCGCACCTCGTGGACCGTCAGGCCCTCCGCGCGCAGGACCTCCAGCAGCTTGGCCGCGCTCATCGGCTGCGCCATCACTCGTCTCCTTCCGCGGCGGCCTCCGCCGCCGCCGTGGTCTGGGAACGGCCCTCGGCGGGGCCGGCCTCGGCGGCCCGCTCCTCCTGCGCGGCCCGGGCCTCGGCGTCCAGGGCCGCCCGGTCGGCCGGGGGGATGTCCGCGGCGAGCGCGCCGAAGGCCCGGCGCAGGTCGGCAGTGCTGCCCTCGCCGGTGACCAGCGCCAGCGGGGCGACGTGCCGCACGATGCCCGCCGGGGGCTTCAGCAGCGGGCGGCGGGCGGCGTCCGTGTCCCACTCGACGCCTCCGGTGGCGGTGCGGGCGGGGATCAGCCAGTGGTCGCCGGTGCGGTAGGCGCCGTTCTTGGCGAAGTAGATCTCGACGCCGTCCTCCAGCGGCAGCCACTCCCCCTCGGCGAGCGGCACGGCGCCGCCCTTCAGCGTGTTGGTGCGGCCCTTGCGCCGGGGCCCTTCGCGGTGGTCCCAGCGGCGCAGGAACGGGTGCAGGTGCGGCAGGCGCCCCACACGCGGGTCCGGTTCGGCGGAGAGCCGGACGCGGCAGCCGGGCAGGTCCAGTTCCTCGACCCGCAGCAGGGGCAGGGCCTCCAGCCGGGAGGCGTACGCGGTGTCGGTGAACTCGACGTGGTCACCGACCTCCAGATCGAGCTTGGAGTCCAGGCCCAGCGTCGCCAACCGCACCCAGGTGCCGTCGAGTTCGTCCACCGAGAAGACGACCGAGCCGTTCTCCCGGGACCACTTGAAGGTGGCGTCGGCCGCCTCGCCGCCCGCGTGGACCTCCACCCGGTACAGCTGGTTCTCCGGGCCCCGGTAGCGGGCGTCGGGGCGGACCAGGCAGGGGTCCTCGTCGGCGTGCTCGGGCCGCTCGCTGCGGGCGGCGAGCCGGGCGGAGGGCGCCGCCTGGGCCTTCGCCCACGTCTCGAAGGCGTCGCGGACGGCTCCCGGGGACGGTTCGGCGTCCTCGATGTCCAGCGCGGTCAGGGGCAGCGGCAGCACCTGCCAGACGACCTTGGCGCGGGCCGCGGTGTCGGGCAGTGCCGCGCCGAGGGCGACCTCGCGCAGCCGCGGGTCCTCGGCCGCCGAGACCGCCCGCTCCCACACCAGGAGGTAGACGAGGAACGGCGACCGGGCGGGCGAGGGCAGCCGGTCGCCGGGCCGCTCGGGGTCGCGGAACCCGTCGGGCTGGTTCCAGTAGTCCCAGAAGGCGTCCGCTCCGGCGGGCTGCTGCTCCCCGGTGTCCTCGTCCGGTACGGGGACACCGGGTGAGGGGCGGTCCGCGTCGCACAGGATGCCGTCCACGTAGTAGCGGCCGCCGTGGATGTACAGGGTGTCGATGTCGTGCCTGCCGCCCACGTACTCGATGCGGAAGCCGCAGTCGCCCGCGGGTCCGCCGTGCCGGCCGACGAGGTCGGCGGCGAGGGTGCGGGCGTGGTGGAGCTGGATCGCGGTCTGCTCGTTCAGGTCGGCGTCCAGCTGGACACGGCCCTGCTGGGCGAGGACCGCGGAGTAGTGCCGCTCCGGGCGGAAGGTGGCGCGGGAGAGATCAGCGTGCATGAAGGGGGTCCCCCTGGTTCTCACGTCTGCGGGTGGGTCGTAC
Source organism: Streptomyces sp. NEAU-sy36 (assembly GCF_013423905.1). Taxonomy (NCBI): domain Bacteria; kingdom Bacillati; phylum Actinomycetota; class Actinomycetes; order Kitasatosporales; family Streptomycetaceae; genus Streptomyces; species Streptomyces sp. NEAU-sy36. The sequence continues at coordinate 3,500,117 of NZ_CP058977.1, read as the reverse complement.
GGCGGCACCGCTCACGTCACGAAGAAGATCCCGGCGTCCGCGATCGCGGGTGTGTACTCGGCGAGCCGGGCCCTGAGTCCGTCCTCCCGCTGGGGGCGGTACAGGTCGTGGAACGCGCCGAGTTCACCGCCGTCGTCGGCGCCGCGCCTGATCTCCTCGGGTCCCCGGTCGGCCAACTGGCCGTACCAGGGCGTGCCGTAGCGTTTCGATGCGAACAACGGCCGTACGTGTCGCGCGTTTCCGAGACCGGCGAGGTCGCAGCGGTGGCGGCGCGGGGTGCGCGAGCCGGGCGGCACATGGCAGTGGCGCAGGCAGCCGATGCCGCGCCGGGCCACGTGCAGCCGCCCGGTGAACACGGAGTTCTCGGCCAATTCCACGGCGTGCGTGTGGACTTCACCGATGACGGTGGTGCGGCGCAGGTGGAGTACGGCGTGCGCGTGGCGGCAGTCGGGGGCGGACAGGGCCGCGCGGTCGTCGCCGGTGGCGTCCAGGATGCTGTCGCGCAGACGGATGTCGAGGGGGTCCTCGCTCACCTCGTCGCCGATGACCTCGATGGTGCCGAGGATGCTGTGCTCGATCCGCAGGCAGGCGGTGGTGCGTTCGAGGACGATGCTGGGTTCGTCGGGTGAGTGCGGCGCGCACTCGGGCTCCAGCGACCAGCCGGGCACCAGCGTGGAGTGCCGGACGACGACGGAGCCGACGGGCCCGGTGACGTTGATGCCGCGCCCGGCGACGAGGAGGCCGTCCAGGACGACGCGCGGCCGTTCGTGCGGGGCGCAGTCGGTGTGCACGGCGCGGACGTTGAGGGCGTCGGGGCGGTTGCTGTACCAGTCGAGGAGCCGGATCACCGGCCGGGTGCCCTCGGCGGCGCGCAGTTCGAGGCGGTCGCCGGGGTCGAGGTCGAAGTCCAGCTGCTCCTGGTAGGCGCCGCTGTGGGTGATCTCGATGATGCCGGTCCGTCCGGGGCTGCGGTCGTCCTGCCAGGCCCGGTAGGCGTCCATGATCCGCCGGTACGGCCCGCCGGGGCCGACCCGGTAGAGGTCGGCGTCGGGACGGGGCCCGCGGTCGGGGCGCTCGTACTCGCCGCCGCCCATGTCGGCGGCGAAGGCGTGGTGGTAGTCGACCCAGACGCCCTGGCGGGGCGCGCGGCGGGCGCCGAACGCGATCCGGCCCAGCTCCGGGTCGACGGCGATCTGCCCGCGCCCGGGCCGGTAGCGCCAGTCGGACAGGTCGGCGACGACGATGTCCTCGGGCGGTACGGGCCGGTCCTCGCCGTCGCGCCGGATGCACAGGCTCTTGCCGGGGCCGTAGTAGTCGGCGAGCCGGTCGTGCAGCAGCCGGCGGGTGATGAACGCGGGCACGTTGTCCACGGTGGCAAGGTGCGCGGGCGAGGGTTCGGGCACCGGGCGGGTCAGCAGCGGGGTGTCGTTGCCGAGGATGGAGAAGGTGTAGAGGTTGCGGGCGCGGTCGACGCAGTAGGCCGGGGACGCGGTGAGGGCGTACGGCTTGAGCCGCCAGACGAAGAGCCCGACCCCGGCCGGCGTCCGGCCGCCCTGCCTCCTCGCCGAGTCGGCGCGGCGTACGTCGGCGGTGCGGGACGTGGTGTCGAAGGGGCCGCCCGCGAGGGCGAGCGCCGAGCCGTCCCTCAGGTCGAGCAGCCGGCCGCGCTCCCCGCGCCGGCCGCTGACGCCCAGCCTGACCGGCTGGGTGTGGGCCACGTGCCGGGAGAGTTCGACGGCGCGGGCGGGCCAGCCGGCGACCCGCTCGGAGAGTTCCTCCAGCAGGTGCAGGGTGCCCTTGCGGCGCCGCTGGGCGACCGTGGCGGCCACGTCCCGGCGGGGTGCGACGGCCTCGGCGAGCGCCGCCCGGCCGCCGCCGTGCAGGCCGGTGGTGAGGACCCGCTCGTAGCCGGGCAGGGTGCGGTAGCCGACGAGGTCGCCGAGGTAGGGCAGCACCCAGGGCGCGGCCGTCTCGACGAACAGGTCCTCGTAACCCTGCCGCACGCCGTCGCGGACCCGGTCCAGTTGCTCGCCGATCACCGCGAGCAGGGCGCGCAGCGGTTCGCCCTCCTCGGCGTCGCGCAACCGGTGGACGCGGGGCAGCAGTTCGGCGAGCCCGTCGGGGTGCCGGTCGGCCGGCGTGCGCGCATCGGCGTCGGGGGACATCACTTGACCTCCGTGAGAATCAGGGTGTCCGCGGCCCGCGCCGACAGCATGGCGAGCTGGGCCGGGCGGATGCCGCGGAAGACGACCACCGTCCGGCCCCTGGCCAGGCGCCGGGTGTCGGTGATGTCCGGGTTGAGGCGCAGCAGCCGGTCGAGCGGGATGCCGTGGCGGGCGCAGACCGACGACAGGGTCTCGCCGCCCGCGTCGCGGACCGTGTAGGTCTGCTCGTCGTAGGCCGCCGGGTGCGCGGGGACCGACGCCCGCGGGGTGCCGGGACCGGCGAGCAGCGCGGTGAGCCGGTCCGGGGTGGCGGAGGCGGGCACGCCCGTGAAGACGTCGACGTCCACGTAGTCGACCCCGGGCACGGAGTGGGCGGTGGCCAGCACCTCCGACAGCCGGGCGGGCCGGCCCAGCTCCCGCCCCTCGTAGCCGAGGCGGAGCGACAGCGCCTGCCGCAGCCGGGGTTCGACGGTCTCCCAGGCGTGGTCCGGGGCGAGTTTCACCCTGGCGGAGACCAGCAGCAGGACGAGTTCGCGCGCGTCCACCCGGACCGGCAGGTCGGGATCGCCGTACGCGGTCAGTGCGCCGCGCAGCGGGCGGAGGTTGTCGTCGGCGAGCGGCACGTCGTCCGTGCCGGCGACCGTCACATGGAGCACCCGCCGCCGTCCGTCGAAGAGTTCCCGGGCGTTGGCCCGGCCGATGCCGGCGCGGGAACGGGCGAAGTCCTCGTAGTCGGCCGGGGAGACCAGCCGGTCCAGGGCGGAGACGGCGAGCGGGATCGTACGCCGGGTCAGGCCCGGTCCGTCCGCGTCCGAACCGCCGGTCGCGGGCCGCGGGTTGGTGACCGCGGTGACACCGAGGGGGCGGGTGAGCGGCTGGGTGATCCGCTCGGCGGGGACGTCGGCGGCCTTGCCGGTGCCGAAGCGGTAGCGGGCGCGGACGTTCTCGTGCCCGCTGGGCAGCCGGGCACCGTGGACACCGTCGCCGAAGGTCACGGTGGTGCGGCCGTCGGAGTTCGTGCCGGTGATGTAGACGCGCTCGGTGGGGCCGCGCCCGGCGAGGCTGTCGACCTCGTGCCAGAGCACACCGTCCACGCGGATCTCCAGGACCGGGCTGGCGCCGAGGGGATTGTCGGCGGCGAGCCAGGTCAGCGGGGACTGCCACAGGGCGAAGGTCTGGTTGACGCGGTCGGAGTCGCCGCTGCCGATGGCCTCTTCGCGGCTCTCGCCGTGGGTGGCCGCGACGACGTTGCCGAGGACGCGCACGCTCGACCGGCGGTAGCGGTGGACCAGGGTCGCGGTGAGGGTGAGGCGGGTGTGCACGTGGTCGCCGGGGAGCCCGGGGTCGACGGCCGGGTCGGCGGCGGCGATGGTGGCCACCTCGCTCGCGGTGACCCCGCTCGCGCCGGGTACGTCGGTGCGTTCACCGCTCACGACGAGGGTGCGGCCGGGGCGCAGTCCGTCGTACAGCTCGGCGAGTTCGATCTCGTTGCCGTGCACGTCCTCGCCGAGCGGCTCGTCGGCCGGGCGCAGCGGCTCGCCTGCCGCGTGCACGGTGGTGTCGCGGATGTGGGAGAGCAGCACGTCGAACTCGTCCAGCCAGGGGTCGGCCAGGGTGAGTTCGGTGCCGCGGCCGGTGATGCCGTAGTTGCTGTACGCCGCTGTGCGGACCGCCGTCACCTGGGTGGTGACGAGGGCGAGCGCGGCGTCGCCGGGGACGCCCGTGCCCTTGGCCGGGCGCTCGATCGCCACCCAGCCACCGACGGTGATGCCGTCCTGGACGCTGTCCAGTTGCAGGACGCGGCGGTTGAGGGGTGCGGGTTTGCTCGCGATGACGATCTCGACGTTCGGTTCGGTGCTGCCGACCGTGTAGGCGACGCTCACCTGGTACTCGCCGTGGGTGAACTGCCGGTTGCCACCGGGCTTCAGGGAGAACTGCTCGGCGGTGCCGTCGGTCAGGGCGATGTGCACGGTGCCGTCGTCCTCGGGCCGGGAGACGAAGAGGCTGCCCTCGGGCAGGCCCGCGTGCAGACGGGCGGTGACGCCTGGTTCCTCGGCGGCGGCCGGGCGGCGGGTCAGCCGGCTCAGCTCGTGGTCGCGGGCGGCGCGTGTGGACAGGTCCACCTGGCCGGGGCCCAGTGTGAAGGTGACCGGCTGGGTGGCGGGCAGGTTCTCGGCGCGCTGGTCGGAACTGCTGCCCTCGACGTACTGGAACTCGGCGCGGACGGGTCTCCTGCCCGCGGGGTCGTACACCACGCGCATGCTCGCCAGCGCGGCGCCGGTCAGCGGCCAGTCGGCGGTGCGGATGACCCGGCCGCGGGCGTCCTGGACCGGCTTGAGGGGGGCGTTCGCGCCGAACGGGGCGGCGGTGACACGCATCGCGAGCAGGGCCCGCAGCAGCGGGCCGGTGGCCGAGGCGGTGGCGCTGCGCCAGGCCGGGTAGAGGCCGGTCAGGCCGGGGTCGAGGGCGGTCAGCAGGCGGGCGGTGTCGGTGCCGGGGCGACGGCTGCGGGTTTCCCGCCGGGGCGCGGGGGCGGTGGTGCGCAGGGCGGGGAGGACGGTGTCCAGGGCGCGGAGGGCGGCTTCGCGGGGGTCGGGCCGTGCCGGGTGGCTGCCGGGCCGGGTCTGGGCGGGGGCGCTCGCCCGCGCCCGCGGGGCGCCGCCGTCCCGCGGGGCGGGGCCGTCCGCGGAGGGCACGGGCTGGGCGGGAGCCAGTGCCAGGGCGCGTGCGGCCAGTTCCGTCAGCACCGCCTCCAGTTGCTCGAACCAGGCCGCGACGTCTTCGTACGGCTCCGCCAGGACCTCGGCCTCGCGCAGGCGGGCCACCGGCTCGCCGAGCCGGCCGGCGAGCTTCTCCGGGGTGTCGACGGTGTCGAGGCCGGTGCGCAGCGGGGCGAGGACCTGGTCGTCGAAGTCCTCGATCAGACGGCTGACCGGCCGCGGGTTGGGGACCTCCGGGGTCGGCGGCTCGTCGCCGGGTTCGCCGGGGGCCGCGGGCTCGGCGGTCCAGCGTCGTACCTCGTCCACCAGCTCCTTGAGCGTGGGCGGGGCCGACCGGGGCAGGGTGAGCGCGGTGATCCCTTCCGCACGGTCGACGCGGACGCCCGCGATCGGCAGCAGCTTCCGTTCTCCTCCCGCCTGTTCACCGAAGACGAAGAGGAGCCGGTCGCCGGTCCGCAGGGAGTCGGCCGTGCCCTCCACGAACAGTTCGGGGCGGCGGGCGAGGTCGTCGGGGGTGATGAGGGAGGGCCGGCGGCGCCGTACCGTCAGTTCGTTCCAGTCCCAGCGGGCGGTGAGGTCCTGGGAGGTCTCGAAGGTCAGCGACTGCTCGTCGGCGGAGGCGGGCACGCTGTGGCTGCGGGCGCCGCGGGGGATCGGCACCGCCAGGGTCTCGGCGCGCGGGTCGCGTTCCAGGGTGTACGCCAGATGGGTGGTGGCGGCGACTCCGGGGCGCGGTCGGTGCCCGACGAGCCGGCCCAGCAGGACCAGGGAGCGGTGCTCCAAGGCGGTGCGCAGGTAGGCCTCGTCGGCGATCCGCTCGGAGTGGAAGGTGAGCAGGTCGCCGAGGACGGCGGCGGCGTCGAGGAGTCCCACGGCCGGGTCGTCGGGGGTGCGTACGGTGAGCCCGGCGAGCGCCGGGTACGCGGGTGAGGCGAGCCGGTCGAGGAGGGCGGCGAGGAAGGTGCCGTACTCGCCGACGCGGTAGTCGAGGGCGGTGCGGCCGGGCGGGTTGTGCAGGGGGGCGGGGGCGGTGCGCTCGTCGTGGCCGCCGCACGCGCCGCCGCAGGAGCAGGACCGGCTCATCGGGTGCCTCCCAGGGTGATCCCCAGCCGTCCCTGTTCGGGCCGGTCGGGGTCGTTGTCGCAGGTGGCGATCTCCAGCGGGCCGATCCGCAGCACGCCGTCCTCCCTCTCTCCTCGGTCCGGCCCGGACAGCCGCCGCAGCCGCGTCACTTCGACGCTCTCCACGCCGGGGACGGCCGCGGCGACGGCGACCAGGCGGCTGAGCCGTACGGGTTCGCCGAAGGTCAGGGCGTCCGGGTGGAAGAAGCCGAGCCGTCCGCCGGGCAGCCGGCCGCTGCCGAGGACGCGGTACAGATCGGCCAGGATCTGCCCGTGCTGGTGTCCGGGCCGGGCGCACACCCGCAGTGCGATGTCCAGCGGCACCGGCCGGGCCGGGCCGACCACCAGGTCGTGGCCGATGCGCCGGTACGTCTCCAGGGCCTGGGCCACCGCGTCGAGCAGCCGCGGCGACGGGGGGCCGCCGTACGCGTCGACGGCGATGTGGGCCTCCTGCGTGCTGCCGGTCCAGCGGAGGTCGGCGGCGGCCCGCTGCACACCGGGCAGGGCGGAGGCGAGCGCCGCGTAGTCGGCGGCGGTGACGGCGCGCAGCCGGGTGCGGCGCAGGTCAAGGGGCGCCGACTGGCGTACCTGCTCGACGGGTTCGGGCTCGGTGCCGCCGGTGGCCGGCAGCGGATTGCGCACGGTGGCGGCCGGTACCGGCTCGCCGGGCTCGCCCGCCGCCACGACGAGATGGTTGATGGCCTCGGCGCCCACGTTGCCCGCGCTGCCGCCGCCGAGGCGGTAGCGCGCCGCGAGGCGTGCCCCTGGAGCAGGCACGGCGCCGTGCCGTCCGTCGCCGAAGCGCAGGGCGAGCCGCCCGTCGTCCTCCAGCTCGCCGACGAAGTGCCGGTCGCGGGGTGCGCTGTCGAGCAGGTCGCGGCGCGGCTCCCACACCGCCTCGCCGTCGCTGAGGCGTACGGCGGGCAGGGCGCGGCGCGGGTCCTGGGCGAGCGCGGCACTCGCCGGGCCGCGCAGCACCGGCTCCTCGGGGTGCAGTCCGGCGGCGTAGGCAGGTCCCCAACTGTGCGCGATCTCCCAGGCGATGTGGGCGTCGAGGACGGTGCCGGCGCGGGCCCGGGCGGTGAGGACGGCGATGCGCCGCAGCTTGGTTCCGAGCAACTCGTCGCCGCGGTGCAGCAGTTCGCGCAGGACGCGGACGGGGTGACGGCGCAGTGCCAGCCGTTCCAGCAGTTTCAGGCCGAAGAGCACGCCGAGTTCGGTGATCTCGTCCTCGGCGAGCCCGTCGCGGTCGCGGGCACTGCGCCACAGCTCGACCAGCCGCTGCCGGACCCGGTCCGGGATCGCGGCGATCCGTTCGGCCTGCGCGGCCGCGACCGCGGCCGGGTCGGGGAACGGCACGGCCTGGGTGACGGGAGCCCGGCCGAGCACGGGGCGCAGGCGCGGCGCGATCCCCGGGTAGACGCTCTGGGCGAGCAGCGTCCGCAGGGCCGCGGCCTGTGCGTACGCCGTGCCGGGCACCACGTGCTCGTGGCGTTGCCCGGCCCGTTCCAGTCCGATCCCGGCACGCAGGACGGCCGGCTCCCCCACGACGTCGAACAGCTCGCGGACGTCGTCCGGGCGCAGTGCCCGGCCGCTTTCGGCACGGTCCGTCAGCGCGGTGATGAGCCGTGCGGGGGCGTTGCCCCGCTCAGGGTCCTCGCATCCCGCGCCGGGCGGGCCGCAGGGCGCCACGACGGCCGGGGCCGGGGGCACGGTGACCGTCTCGACGGTGCCGGAGCGGCCGTGGTCCACGAGGACGGCGTTGCCGCGGGCCACGGTGACGTCCTCGACGGGCAGGCAGTCGGGTCCGCCCCGGGTGGTCAGGCGGAACGGCAGGCGCAGGGCGTCCTCGGCGGCCCAGGTGACCTCCAGCACGGGCTGGTCCTCGACGCGGTCGAGGCCGTGGGTGACGGAGGTGAGGCGGACGGCCTGCCGGTGGGCGGGGTCGGCGTCGCCCGGGGTGCCGGTGCGCGGGCCCTTGACCTCCTCCAGGATCAGCACGTCGCCCGGCTTCAGGGCGAGTCTGCGGCCCCGGCGGGATCCGGGGTCCGCCCACTCGTCGCGCAGGGTGGCGGCGGTGGCGCCGACGGGCAGCTCGCACACCTCGCCGTCCCAGGTCCACAGCCGGATCGCGTTGTGCGCGACCCGCAGTTCGAGCGGCTCGGCGGCGACGACGGGTTCGAAGACCTCCACGGAGCCGCGCTCGTCGAGGTCGCCGAGGTCGTTCTCGTCGATGACCGTGCCCGGTTCGGGACGGTCGTGCGGGTCGAGGGTGCGTACGTCGACCGAGGCGAAGCGGTAGGTGCCGGGTGCCAGGGTGTGGTCGGCGGCGGTCTGGACGGTCACATAGGCGCGGGCGTTGCAGCCGTCGTGCATCGCGTAGTCGATGAGCCGGACGTGCCGGCGCACGGAGACGCGGCGGCGCGCGGTGTCGAGGTAGGCCTCGGTGGCGACGGCGTCCTGCTGGTAGCTGATCTGGTCGCCGGCGTAGGCGAGCAGTTCCACCAGGGTGGTGCCCAGGTCGGCGGGGTTGTGCTCGGCCCAGTCGGGGGTGGTCAGCGCGAGCCGGTCGAGCAGGAGCTTGCGGATGGTGTCGTAGTCGCGGGCCGTGTAGTCGATCACGGGCGCGGCCGGGAGGGCGGCGCTGGGCGCGTCCTCGCGCACGCAGTCGAAGGGGCTGGGGCAGTCGGGCCGGAAACGGAACTCCGCACCGCAGTACCGCTGGTCGAAGCCGTGGTACGGCTCGGTGCCCGGCCTGCCGTAGGGGTCTGCCTCCACCAGGGACAGCCGGTAGCGGGAGGTGTCGCCGGCCCGGTCGAGGGTGACGTGGAGCCGGTCGTCCAGTTCGGGGTCCTCCTCGCGTTCCACGCTGACGTCCACGGCGGTGAGGCCGGTGACGCGGCGGCCGCCGTCGATGCGGACGTTCTCGGGGCCGAGGCCGCCGGGTGCCTTGCCGAGGAAGGTGACGGTGAGCAGCAGCCCGTCGTCGCTCACCTCCACGGCGTCGACCCCGTTGAGGTGGGCGGCGCGCACCTTGGCCCGCCGGGTGGCCCCCGCGCTCATGCCGCCCTCCCCTCGAAGAGGTCCTCCCGGACGGCGCCCGTGGCACGGACCAGGTAGGACAGCCGGGCGCGTACGGTGTCGTCGTCGCAGGCGATGTCCAGGGACACCACCTCGATCAGGTCGCCCAGCCAGCGCTGGAGGGCGGCCTGGACGGAGAGTTCGAGGGTGCTGACCAGTTCGGGGGCGGCCGGCGCGAAGACCAGGTCGAGCAGCCCGCAGCCGAAGTCGGGGCGCATGACGCGCTCGCCGGGGCTGGTGAACAGCAGCTGTTCGACGAGGTCGTGGACGTGCTCGGCGGGGCGGGCGTGCGCGGTGCGGCCGCGGCGGTCGGCGTGGAACGGGAACGCGATGTCGCTGCGCGGGCGGGCTCGGTGACTCGGCGGCCTCATCGGACGGTGACCTTTCGCTGCACGGCCTGGACGACGGGAGGTCCTTGCGGAACGAGGGCCGCGCTGAAGCACTGGGCGGCACAGGTGTCGAGCAGCACGGGCGCGCCGTCGGCGGTGACGCCGGTGTCGGCGGCGCTCCAGCGGACGGACACGCACGGCGAGGGCACGTCGTCGAAGGTGTGCGGGCAGCCGGCGACGACGTAGGCGTGGTCGGCGGTGGCCACGGCGGCACCGTCGACGCGGACGCCGCCGGAGGGTGTGGTGACAGGTGTGGCGCGGCCGCCGTGCGGGCAGCCGATCACGGCGCCCGCGTGGAGCAGACTCCCGGACAACTCTTCTCCCCCGTTTGCCTATCGCTTGGACTGGACGGTCAACTGGCCTTGGTTGATGGTCACTTCGCTGCCGCGCAGGGTGATCTCGGCACCCGCGCCGGTGGCGATGACCACCGCTTCCCTGGTGATGCGGATGTAGGCGCCGCCCTGGGCCTGCAGGAGGATGCCCTGCTCGGCGCCGGCGGTGTCGTTGAGGACGATCTTGTGGGCGCCCGGTGTCTGTACGACCACCGGTTTGCTCGCCGCGCCGGCCTGGAGCTCGCGGCGGGCGTCGGGCGGCAGTTCGCTCGCGTCGCCGTACCAGCACCCGGTCCACACCGGGAAGCTGGGGTCACCCTGCTCGAACTCCACCCAGACTCCGGCCCCGGGCGGCGGCACCACGAACTGCCCGGACTCGGGCCCGGTGAACGGCAGGCAGGGCAGCGCCCAGGTGGACGGCTCGTCACCGAGGACGTCCGGGACCTCGGCCGTGATCCGGCCGAGCCGCAACGGGTCGTCGTTGCCGACCACCCGGCCGCGGAACTTGCCGAGGTAGCGATTGCTGGGTGCCGCCATGGTCGGGGTGCTCTCCTGGTCGCTCGGTGGGGTGTGTCACGGCCGGACGGTGTCGCCGCGTGCTTCGAGGCCCTCCCGGGAGAGGGTGAAGTTCTGCTGGAAGGAGCCCGGACGGAGGTTGTGGGTGACGGACTTGACGTAGTAGTCGCCGTCGTACGCCCGCCCGGCGCCGCGGACGCCGACGAGCCGGCGCGGCTGGAGGAGGTAGCCGTGCCGGTTGACGTCGAGGGAGCCGGAGCCGGAGATGACGTCGGCGGACACGGCGGCGCGGGCGAGGAGTTCGGCCTCGGCCTGCTCGCGCTGCTGCTTGGCGGTGCCCGAGAGGGTCCTGCGTTTCAGCGCGGGGGTGGCCCGGCGGCCGAGCGGCGGGCGCAGGGGGCTGATCGGCGGCTGGGGCAGCAGGGTGGACTGGCGGGTGCCGGGGTCCTGCCAGCGCGCCTGGGGCTCCTCGCGGGCGGTGCCGTCGTAGGCGAAGGTCAGCTGGTCCACGGTGGACAGGGCGTCCATGTTGACGTTGAGGGCGTGCTGGCGCAGCCCGATCCGTACCTCCGGGCCCCAGCGCGCCGCGGACTGGCCGGGGTTGGGTCCGGGCTCCAGATAGAAGGTGTAGCCGTTGGCGCGGGCCAGTTCGGTGACGTACTGGAGGTCGGTGCCGGTCTGGTAGTGGACGCGCAGGTCCTGGTGCGGGGGCTGGGGGATCTTCTCCTGGTAGACGTCGGGGCGGATGCCGTAGTCGGAGTACCGGCGCAGGATCGCCAGCACCCGCTGGGAAGGCGGCAGGTTGGGGTAGGGCGCGGTGCGTTCCTCCAGGTCCATGAGGAGCGTCAGGTCCTCGCCGGTGACGGTGAGGGTGGAGTGGCCGGGGAGGTTGCTGGCGCCGACCTCCTGGCGCACGATCAGCCCGTCGAAGAGCACTTCGGGGGTGCCGCGGACGCTGACGGTGAGGATGACGCGGATCTTCGGGTCGAAGAAGCCCTCGGGCAGCAGCCGTTGGTTGAGCAGCCCGTTCTTGGTGAGATCGAAGGCGAACTGGAAACCGCTCCGCTCCCCGGCCGTGGCCGTGATCTGCGCGGACAGCAGCGCCTCGGCGACCTCCAGCGGGACCGGGCGGGCCAGCTTGGGCCCCATGAGGAGCTGGATGTGTACGGGGCCCTGCCCCACGGGCTGTTCAGACACGGCGCTCCCCGCGGGCGAATCCGCCGGCCGGCGGGATGCCGATGACCCGTCCCGGCTCGTCCGTCAACTCCCTGGGGTCCAGGACCGGGTTGGCGTCGGCGATCCGCCACCACTGGCCGGGGTCGCCGAGGAAGCGCTGCCCGAGCAGGTCGGGACGCTCCCCCGCCCCGACCACGTGCGGCTCGGTCTCCTCGGTGAGCGGGGGCAGCAACCGCCGCTTGGTGTACCGCACTTCGGTCCCGTCGGCGCGCCTGTGCACACCGATCTCCGCATCGTGGTACCGACTGGTGCGCGGGTAGGGATGGGCACCCGGTATCGAGTCCAGGGCGCTCTCGTACGGCTCGATCTCCGCCATGTCCTCCTCAACCTCTTCCGGTCACGAGGTCGGCGCCGCCGAGGCCCAGTGCACCGAGGCCGCCACCGCGCGCGGCGGCCGCCAGCCGTTCCTTCTGCGCCAGGTGCGCCATGTACAGATCCGCGCCCCGGTGGCCCGCCGGCAGATCGCTGACGGTGAGGATCTTCATCCCGATGCCGAGCGAGGCCCGGATCGGGTTGAGGTTCACGTCGAACGCCGACTCGTTGACGGACAGGTCGGTGAGCCGCACCGGCATGACCCGCTTGCTCCCCCAGGTGAACAGGGTCAGCGGCATCTCGATCGGACTGATCTCGATGCTGCCCTTCTGCGTCAGCCGGGTCGCGGCGCGCAACTGCGCGGTGGTCGGCTGCACCAGCATCTCCAGCGCGGCGAGCTGCGGGTGAATCCCGTCCGGCGCGGCGACCTCCAGCTGATCGGTGGCGTCGATCTCGGCGGTGAACTTCCACGTCTCCTGCGCGGGCCCCTTGAGCCTCAACGCCTCGTTCCGGTCCCCACTGCCTGTCCCCCCACCCCCGGCGTCCCCGCTGTCCCCGGCGGACTGGGGCGTGATGCTGCGTTCCAGGGTGTCGGGGTTGAACTGGAGGACGATGACGCGCTGGGGAGTGCCGTGATCGGGGTCGACGACGACGAGGCCGGAGCGGATGGGTTTGGGGATGTCGGCGTAGCGGGTCATTTTCCCTCCTTTCAGGTGCTCAAGGCTGCGAACGGGTGGCAGAAATCGAACAGCGATCGCACCAGAAGCCGAAGAGTGAGCCTTCGAAGCCAAGGGGGCCGAAAGGAGTGGGGCCGCTGTCCACGGCGACCAGGAACGGCATGAAATTCCCGCATCCGGGACAGAGGGCGTGGGTTTCCGGCGAAGGCCAGCGCGGGAGTCCGCCTACCTGGTGTCGAGCCCTACCGGTAACCGCGGGTCGACTCACACCTGTCTGGTTGGGGTGCGTTTCCAATACCATGGCCCTTTCACCGGGAACCACACGTGACTTCTCGGCACTGGGCCCCTGTGGCTGATAAAAGGCATGTGTGCCGTCCTCTGCGAACTGCACATACAGAATGTCCACTTCGTCGCAATCGCAGGAGAACCAGAAGAACGACGGGTCGGCGCCGAGTTCGTACGGCAGCTCACGGCTGGAGAGGGTCAGCACCCTGTCCGCAGGCATACCACACCGTGCGCACAGAGGAACGTCCTGCTCGTACCGTCCGCCCATGACATGAGGGCTCTTGCCCTGGTCGGTGACGAATCCCATAAAGGCGGGGTGGAACCCGGCCGGGTTGCCGGTGTCGGGGAGGCGGCCTGCGAGTGGCATCAGCACCTCCCATTGCTCGGGAGTGTCGACCTCGTCGCGTACCGAAGTGATCAGGTCGGCGGCATGGGGCGTTCTGATGAGTGCGAGAGCGACCAGGCTGCCCATCTCGCGACTCTCTCGCCATTCACGCAGAAGGGAGTCGGCGACCGAGTCCGGGGCGCCGGACAGCAGGCTGGACCGGTGCAGCGGGGTATCAAGCCGTTCCTCATAGGGACGGAGCCGGTCCGGGTGGTAGACGCCGATGTTGAAAATGACAGAGGAGAGAGGGGATTCCGGATCGGGCGCTGCGAGGTAGTCCTCGACGAACGCGGCCGTCAGGGACTCGGGAAGCCACGGGACAAGCCGGCCGGCAGCCCGTACGACCGGACCCGCACCGCGCAGTCGCTCGGCCGCCCGGATCTTCCCTTCCGCCACGTCGGGCACGAGTTCAAGGTATTCCGCGACATACTCGGCCACTGCCTCGTCGATTGTCTCCAGGAGGCAGTCAACGGCACGATCCGGCCCCTGACCGCCCTGTGCGGAAAAATATTGGATGATGGATTGCGATCGGTCAGCGACAGTGAGACTCGGATCGAAGGCGATCTCTTCAACGCGTTCAATCGGTGTCATTCTTCGCCTTCTCCCAGTAGTACAGCAGCAAGTTGTCGATATCACGAGAATAGTGCACGCCTGTACCGGTCTCACTGTCGTCCCGGTCGGCAAGTCGCTTGTAATGCCAGATCATGTCGTAAACCTGGCTTTTGACCAACTTCCCATCGGCGTTCCAGCTGGTCAGGTAGTGTCGATAGTCATCCTCGACGGCCATAGTCAGATCCTTCGAGTCAAGGACGACCCTCTTCGCACTGTTCCTGGACTTGAAGGTGCGGGAGCCGCCAACACGATCACCCTTTTCGAATTCGTGCTCCTCTTCCTCCACCACGAGCGTCTGAGCATCGTTGTAGATCTGCTTCGACTTGGCCCCCCGATCAAAACCCCCCTTGTCATTGATCGTGATGTATTCATGAAGCACCAACAGGTCCTCGATCTCCTTGTCGGAAAATCTCCTGCCCTGGGCGGCTTCCTGCTCGGCGACAAATTTCCGCTGGGCTGCCAGAACCACGGCGGCGCCTGAAGGAATGTGATCGGGCGTCAGCTTGTCGTCCGTTACTGCGCGCTTCGTGCCCTCCTTGAAAGTCAGGCTTTCACCCTTGGTCACGTCGCCGATCGCGGCGCGGCCGCTACGCCGGCCTCCGCTCTTGGTCGGACGCGGCGCCGCGATGATCCGGGCAAGCTCCGGGGAGAGCGAGGTGGGCCGGGCCGCCGCGGAGGAGGACCTCTGCGCCGCATCCGGTTGTCCGGCCCGAGCCGCCTGCCGCTGCCTGTCCCGATTGCGCTCGGCATCCTGTGTCTCTTTCACACGTGCCGCGGCACGCGCGCGGGTGACGTGCGGCGGTTCAGTGAGAGAGTCCCAGGTGTGGTAGGGAAGGGCACGCTTGCGTGGGTTGAGGAAAGCCGTGACGTAGCCATGGTCGGTGCCCTCGAGGAACAGCTCGGTGAGCCTGTACCACAAGCGAAGCCCCGCCAGCGTCGCATTCATGATCGGGCGGGGCACACCCGGCTTCATGACGCGCTCGAGCAGCGGCCGTACCCGCGCCACGATCTTGTCGAGCCGCGCCTCCTTCGACTCCTTCGACTTCTCGTCCTTCTTCCGCTGGTCCTGCTTCCGCCTCTTCTGCTCGTGCTGCCGCTTCTTGTGATCCCGCAGTTGGTCCTTCTTCTTCTTGAAGAAGTTACGGAGCTTGGACGCACCGTTCCTGAGCGCCTTGCCGACCTTGGACTTCTTCAGCTTTCGGCCCAGGGTCTTGGCCGCGTTGCCGACCTTCTTCAGAGCCGACTTGACCGCGCCCTTGGCCTTCGAGAGAACCCTGCGCACCGGGGACTTGGGCTTCTTGGGCCTGGTCGGCTTGGGGCCCTCGATCTCCTTCTGCTTCTTCTTCGGGGCCGACTGCGGGTCCTTGTCCTTGGAGCCCGTTTTCCTCTCGTCCGGTGCTCGGTCCTGCTCCGGTGAGCGGCCCTTGTCGTGGCTTGCGGACCTCGACGGCTCCCGGTCCGGCGTGCCGTCCTTCCCGGCCCCCGTCTCCGTGTCCTTCGCCTTCGGCTCGGGTTCCTTCGGCTTGGTCTGCGCCGTGTCCGGCTTCTTCGCCGGCCCCTTCGGGGTCGCGTGGTCCTTCGGCTTCACCGGCGACTTCGGTCCGGGCGACGGCTTGCCCCTCGGCTTGCGTTCGGTGCCGGGGCGGGACAGCGCTTGCCGAGCCTTGCGCAGGGCACCCCGGGCGGAGTTGACCGCGGCGCCCGCCGCCTTCTTCGCTCCGCCGCCGACCTTCTTCAGCCCGTCCATGATCTTCTGGGCCATGGCCTTGAGCCGCTTGCCTACGCCCTTCGTCGCCGAAGACAGGCGTTGGAGGAGGAAGTTGGTGACGAAGTCGAGCAGGGCGACGACACCCGCGGCGACCGCCTCCGCGAAGAGGCACGCCGCCGGGCCCGCCTTCACGGCTTTCAGATAGGCCCAGAACTTGCTGAACGCCGACAGGATCGAACTGACCGTCTGCCAGGCCGACATCAGGCCCTGGATGATCGTCAGGATCGCCCCGGCGGCGGGAACGAGCATCGAGACGACCTTCTCGATGACGAGCGACGCGATCATCATCGGCAGGGAGGCGATGACCGCGTCCCACGCCATCCTGCCGATCTGCTTGATCGACACGCAGCCCTTGACCAGAACGTCGATGACCGCCTTGCCGAGCCCCAGGATGCCCTCGACCTTGGTGTCGAACCACTGTTTGACCGCCACCTTGATGGCGCCCCAGAGGTGGTCGGTGATGCCCGTCTTCGCGGAACTCGCGGCCTTCGAGATCCAGCCGCCCGGGTCCGGCGCGATGTCGGCGACCAGTGCCGCGAACTTGCCGAGCGCCGCGATGGCCGCCTGCGCGAACTTGATCGCGCCGACGATGACGGACTGGTAGGCCTTGATGACCGCCTTGACGCCCGCCTCCAGGACGTCGAGCAGCTTGTTGAGACCGGCGGCCAGGTCGTCCAGGAGAGCATTGACCGCCTTCTTCAGGCCGTCCGCCAGCCGGTTGACCGTCTCGACCGCCGCGTCCCGGAGCCCCTCGATCGCCTTGCGGAAACGGTCGCGGAGTGCGGGGAAGGCCGCGAGGAGCGTGTCCCCGATCGCGATCAGGACGTCCGCCAGCGCGTTGATCGCCTTGACGGCCAGGTCGCGGACGAAGTCGATGGCCTGGTCGGCCCACTCCTTGAACCTGTCGATGATCCCGTTGACCGCTTTGCGGGCGGCGTCGAAGATGGCGGTGACCGCGGCGAGCAGCCCCTTGAAGAAGTCGGCGACCTTGCTGGCGACCCATCCGAGCAGGCCTCCGGAGGGCTTCTTCTCTTCCTTCTTCTTCTTGGCGTCCTTCTCGGCCTTCTCGCGCTCGGTGTCGATCTGCGCGTTGTCCTTGTCCTTGCGCGCGCCGATCTCCTTGTCCTTGTCGTCGCGCGCCTTGACGATCTCCTTGTTCTTCTTGTCGTGCTCGTCGCCGGACCGCTTGTCCGCGTCCTCGATCTTCTTGTCCTGCTCGGCCCGCCAGTCCTCACGCTGCTTGTGCGTGTCCTCCGCGACCTTGCCGCGCTCGGCGGTCTGCTGCGCGGTATTGCGCTCGACCTCGCGGTCGATCTCGGCCTGCTTGTCCTGCTTGGCCTTCTGTTGGCTCTGCTGGTGCGCCTCGTCCTTGGCATCGAGATCGGCCCGTGCCCTGTCCGCGGCACCGGTGATCTCGCGTCCCTTCTCCTGCTTGGCCACGGCGCCGACACCCGCCTTGGGCGCCGGCGCCGCCTCCAGCGCGGCACCCTTGCCGCCCCCGGAACCGCCCGACGCCTTGCCGGTGAGCCGCTCTTTGGGAGCGTTGGGGAAGATCTGGTCCTCGCCCATGGGCAGGGCCGCGTCCTGGCGGCCCGTCGTCTGCAGGTCGGACTGCTTCTCCTTGAGCGCCTTCGCCTGGTCGTCCGTGCGGGTCGGATCGCCGGCGCCCTCCAACCGGATCTTCGGTGCCGGGCCGACGGTCTTGTTCTCCAGCGCGGGATCGGTCGTCGGGATCGAGTCGGCCGTCGCCTCGACGTGCTTGGCCTCGGCCTCGGTGAGCCCCTTGTCGGGGGCTGCCGGTGGCGGCGGAGGAGCAACGTTCGCGGCGGGTTGCCTGCCCTCGGCCTTCTGGCCGCCCTTGGCCTTCTGTCTGTCGTCCTGGCCCTCGGGGCCGATCCGCTCCACCTTGCCGGTGACCTGCGGGGCCGCCGGCGCGGCCGCGGGCGGCGCGGAACGCGTCTGCGGCGCTCCCGAGGGACGTTCACGTGTCGGCGGGGCCGCGTCGAGGCGCTTCTGCTCGTCGGCGATCTTCTTGTCGGCGGCCTTGTCGACTCCCGGCATCGCAGCGGCCGCCTGGTCCGGCGCCAGCTTGCCGACCGTCTGCACGGCGGTCTTGGGGTCCTGCCCCGAAACGTCCGGAGGCTCCTCCTGCTTCTCTTCGGGCGCGACCTCTCCGCCCCCTCCGCAGCTGCCCCGTGTGTCTTCGTCCTTCTCGGGTGCGGGTGCGGGCGGTGCGCAGCCGCCGCCGTCCTTCTCCAGCGAGGCCTCGGGCCTGGGAGCATCCGTCGCCGTGCTCTGACCGGGCCCGTCGGTCTGCTCGGCGGCCGGGCTCACGGCCGCCTGTGCGACGGAAGGTGCCGCACCGGGGCCCGCGCCGACCGCCGGGCCGGTCTTCTCCGAGGCGCCGACGGGTCCGCGCGGTGCCGCGCCGGGACCGGTCTCCTTGGGCACCCGGCTCTTGGCCCGGGGCGCCTCACGCTCGGAGCGGGGCGGCTCGGCGTCGCGGCGGGTGGTGGGCGAGGGATCACGGTCCTCGACCGGTGTCCTTGGAGTCTGGGCGCCGGCCGGACGGGAGACGACGGCCGCAACGGGACCCGCCGTGACCGACGCGAATCCTCCGGCCGCCGGAAGCCTGGCGGCCGAGCGGGACCCGCTGACCGTGCCCCCTGCCCGCCGGTCCTCGTCCTCCGGTCCGTCTTTGGCGTCCGACCGCTCGCCGTCGGCGTCCGTTCCGTCGGCACCGGAACCGTCCGCGTCCTTGTGCTGCTCGTTCTCCTGCTGCTGTACCGGGCCGGGCTTCTCGGTCTCCGGCTCCGGTTGGTCCTTGTCCTGGGTCGCGAGGTCGGGGCCGACCTCCTGGTCGAGCGGTTCGTCGGTCTCCTGGAGGTCCTTGGTGCCCCGGTCCTGGGCCTGAGCCACAGGCCCGTTCTCGGGTTGGGCGGCCTCACCCTCGACGGGCCCCTCGTCCTGTCCCGGGGCCTTGGGCTCGGGGGCGGCGTCGTCCTCGTCCTGTTCCTGGGCGTTCCGCTCCCGTTCCTGCTCGGTCTTCTCCGCCTTCGTCGGCGGCGGAGCGGGGAAGGCGGGCGCCGCCGGTACGGCCGCCCCCGGCTCGATCTTGTCCGCGGTGGGCACGGCGGACAGGTCGAGGTCCGCCTCGGGCAGGTGGTCCTCCGGGGTGAGCGCGGGCTCGTCCCGCTCGTCCGGTGCCGCGGCCCCCTCGTCCTCACCGCGCAGGGCGTCCTGGTCGGCACCTGCTTCGAGGCCGAGCGGCCGTTCCTCCTCGCGGGGCTCGGGCTCGGCGCCACCGTCCTCGTCCTTCTCGTCAAGTCCGTGCTCGGACAGTGCGAAGTCGCGACGCTCGCCCCGTTCGTCGACCTTTTCCGGGCGTACGGGGCCTGGCTGGGCCTTCTGCCGGGGATCCGGCTCCTCGTGCGTCGTACCCGGGGCCGGCTGTGTCTGCTCGTCCCGGCGCTCCCGTTTGCCGGCTCCGGGCGCGGTGGCCTGCCGGGGGTCGGCCTCCTCGCGCTCGCGCTGCTCCTTGCGGTCCTCGGTCGTCCGTTCGAGACTCTCCTGTTGCCCCCGGGCGCGTTCGTCGGCGGCCCGGTCCGTGTTGCCCCGGTCGGTGGCCGCCTGCTCGTCCCTCTGCCGTTCCTCTTCCCTGGCCCGCTGCCGGGAGGCGTCGCGCGCGTCCTCCTGCTCCGTGCGCCGGGCGGCGTCCTGCGACTCGGTGGCGGCGTCCGCGCGGGCCCGGCTGCGGTCACCGCTGCTCTTGGTGTCGCGCGCCTTGGTGTCCCGTTGCTCCTCGTGTGCGTCTGCTGTCCGCTGGTCGGCGGAGGTCCGGTCGGACTCCTTTCTCTTCTTCCACTCGGTGCGTTCGACACCGAGCGCCTCGAAGAGGTCGTGCTCCGGCAACGGGACGTCGGCGGGCTGAAGTTCCACGGGACCGGGGCGCGCCTCGTCGGCGATCTCCAGGAGCCGGTCGTACTCGGGAGTGAGGAGCCGGTTCTCCAACCGCCCGACGACCGATTCCTCCAACTCGTCGGAGAGGCGGGCAAGCTGGAGCCGCACGCGGCCGGAGGCGTCGGCCGGGTCTCCGCGCAGGCTGCGCAGCACATCGCCCGCGATCCGGTCCACGAGGGTCGCCGGGTCGACGGCTTCGGCACGCATCCGGTCCGCGTCCACCGTCGCGTACCGCAGCCACCCCGGCGTGGACCGGTTCTCCGTCACCTCGGGCGCGGGTGCGTCGGTCGAGGGGCGGACCAGATCCTGGGCGGCCGACTCGGCCTCGCGTTCGATGGCTTGCTGGGGGAGGCTGACCGCGCCCGGTTCGCGGCCCGCCCGCAGGGTGCCGAGGCCGTGCGGGTTCTGGACGGTGTGCAGCAGTTCGTGGGCGAGGAGGCGGCGGCCCTCGTCGGTGCCGGGCCGGAAGGCGCCCGAGCGGAAGAGGATGTCCTGGCCGACGGCCACGGCGTCGGCGCCGAGCAGTTCGGTGAGGCGGTCGGCGTCGCGGTCGGTGTGCAGGCGGACGCGGCTCAGGTCGTGGCCGAGCCGGTCCTCCAACTCGCGGCGGACGCCCGGGTCGAGGGGCTGTCCGGCGCCGCTGACGATGTTCTTCGGTTCGGGGGTACGGGAGGCGGCGGCGCGTTCCCTGCGCTTGCGGCGGCGCTGTTCGGCCGTCTGCCGGTCGGCCGCGTCCTGGGCCCTGGCGGTCATGGCGTCACCTCCCCGTGTCCGCTGAGCCCTTCGTGGACCGCGCGGGCCAGTTCCTGGCCGAGGCGGCGGGCCGACAGTCCGGCACCCAGCGGCGGCAGGCCGGTGAGCGCTGCCAGGGTCAGGGCGCCGTTCTCCGCCAGCGGCACGCCGTGCTGCCGTACCAGACGGGCGAGTTCGCGTTCGAACGCGGCCGAGACGCGGGCCGGGTCGGCGTGGAAGCCGTCGAGGACCAGTTCGCCGATCTCCACACGGATCGCCGACGGCCGCCTGTTCACACCCATCCGCGCACCTCCGCGGGGGTCAGTGAGCGCTCCAGCTTGAGGTACTCGGTGCGGGCGGCGGCGAGCATGTGCCGCATCTGCAGCCGGTCGCCCTCCTCGGCGGCGAGGAACGCCCCGGACAGGGCGATGTTGCGGATGGAGCCGCCGGCGACGGTGAGCCGGGCCAGCAGGTCCGGGTCGATGTCCTTGAGCGGGGCCTGCGGTGGCAGCACCCGGCGCCAGATCTCGGCGCGTTCGTGCTCGGCCGGGAAGGGGAAGTCGACCACGAAGCGGATGCGGCGAAGGAAGGCCGTGTCGAGGGCCTGCTTCATGTTGGTGGTGAGGATGGCGAGGCCCCGGTATGCCTCCATCCGCATCAGCAGGTAGCTGACCTCCAGGTTGGCGTACCGGTCGTGGCTGTCCTTGACCTCGCTGCGCTTGCCGAACAGGGCGTCCGCCTCGTCGAACAGCAGGAGCGCGCCGCCGCGTTCGGCGGCGTCGAAGACGCGGCGCAGGTTCTTCTCGGTCTCGCCGATGTACTTGCTGACCACCTGGGAGAGGTCCACGACGAACAGGTCCAGGCCGAGTTCCTCGGCCATCACCTCGGCGGCGAGGGTCTTGCCCGTGCCGGAGCCGCCGGCGAACAGCGCGGTGACGCCGAGCCCCCGGCGCAGGGTCGCGGCGAATCCCCACTCCTGGTGGACGGTCGGCCGCTGCCGCACATGCGCGACGATCTCGCGGAGCACGGCGGTCTGCCGGTCGTGCAGCACGAGGTCGTGCCAGCCCGCCCGGGGTTCTATCCGGCGGCCCAGTTCGTCCATGCCGACGCGGGCCTCCTCCAGCCCGGCCCGCCAGGCGAGTTCGGCGGCGTCCGTCTCCTCCTCGTGGGGCAGCCGGCGGCCCACGGCGGCCGCGGCGGAGCGGACGACGTGCGGCGGCAGCTGGAACTGGGCCACCAGGGAGCGCAGTTCCGCGTCGGTGAGATCGGCGACGTCCGCGAACGCGTCGGCCCACAGGGCCAGTTGTTCGTCGTCGTCCAGGCGCGGTACAGCCACCCGGGTGCCGTGCGGGCGGCCGGTGGGCAGCGGGTCCTCGCTGGAGACGACGACGGGGACGGCGGCCCCGGCGAGGAACGCCTCGGTGGCGGCGTGCTGGTCACGGTCGAGGTCGCCGGCCTCCACCAGCAGCGCGGCGGGCAGCAGGATCGCCTCCCGCTGCCACAGCCGGGCCAGGCGGTCGCGCTCGGCGGGGTCGGCCGGCAGGTCCTCGGCGTTCATGGTGTACAGCCCCAGTCCGCAGCGGGCGGCCGCGGTGGCCGCGAGCTCGGCGCGGCTGTGCCGGTCGCCGCCGGTCACCTCGACCACGGGTGGCGCGCCGGGGCCCCGGCCGTCCTCCCGCCAGCCCTCGGCGAGCCGGCTCGCGGCCAGGTCGTACGAGGGCGGGAGCGTGCCCGCTGGGATGGTGGTGCGGCGGAGGCGGCCGTGCAGCCGGGCGTCGAGGTAGGGCGAGTCGAGCAGGAAGTGCAGGACACGCTCGTCCAGCCGGAGCCGGGTGAGGGTCAGCCGGGTCTCGTCCTCCAGTTCCACGATCCGCCAGCGGCGCAGCGGGGCCACGGGGGTGAGGGCGCTCCAGTGCGGTTCGCCGAGGGCGGCCAGGGCGAGGGAGAAGGTGGGGTACGCGCGCCCGGGGTCGCCCGCGGCCGCGGCGCACCGGGCGGCCGTGCTGGGGTCGAGTTCGTCGGCGGCGGTGAGCAGGACGAGGTCGCGTTCGAAGGGGGTGAGTCCGAAGAGGGCGACGAGGGCGTCGAGCGGGGTGGTGCGGGCGGGCGCGGGGGTGAGGGTGGTGGTGGGGCCGTTCCGCTCCGCGGTGGGCCGGCCCTGGCCGGTGCGGGCGGCGTGCGCGTCGACGCGGGCGAGGACGCGCCGGATCCCGGCGGTCAGCGCGGAGTCGTCGCCTCCGGTCCCCGGCTGCTCGTCCTTCTCCATGTATTCACCCCCGTCGTGTCGCCCGCCGGCGTGTCAGTTGTCGTCGGTGTGCTCGGTGCCGTCCGCGTCGCGGCTCGTCCCGCGTGCGGGAGGCTGCGCCGCCTTGGCCGCCCGGGCCGTGCTCTTGCGGGCGCGCGCCGGTGCCTTGGCGAGGGCTTTCGCGGGGGCCTTGGCGGGGGCCTTCGCGGGACCCTTGGCAGCGGTTTTCGCAGGGGCCTTGGTCTCCTGCGCCGACGCGGGGTCCGCCGCTCCGGCCCGGTTCCGCCCAGGGGCCCCGTCCGTCCCCGGCCCCGGGGGGACCGGTGCGCCCGGCGCGCCGAACGGCAGCACCCGTACCTCCGGCCGCTCGACCGGCCTGGCCGGTGCCGGCGCCCGGCGGCCGTCGATGAGGATCAGAGAGGCCTGGTAGACGACGGAGAGGGCGTAGGGGGTCTGGTAGAGCATCCCCCACAGCTTCGACGTCTCGTCGATGTCCATCACGTTCGGCGTGAACCGCACCCGCTGGGCCGACTCGGCGAGGTCGCTGCCCGCCAAGTAGGGTTTATCACCCGCGAGTTCGATGACGTCCTTGGGCAGGACCGGGATCTCGTGCAGGGTGCGCACGACCGAGCCGAGCAGGCGCTGCCCGACCAGTTCGGTCTCGTCGCCGTACGCGCTGATCACGTAGTTGAGGTCGAGCGCCGCGCTCGCCCGGCGCACCAGCGTGCCGTCGGGGGCGCGGGTGGGCAGGTCGTCGTTGCGCCGCGAGGAGTTCGGGGTCACCTGGTAGAGGAAGACGGAGATGGTGGGTTCGGCGGGCGGTTCGGCGGGCGGCTTGCGCGGCTCCACCTTCACCGCCATGTCGATCTCCGGCTGGAGATGGGATTCGATCAGCAGGGCGAGGGCCTGGCTGACGTGGGCGATGGCGAGTGCGTTGCTCATGGCGTCAGTTCCCCGTCCCCCGCGTCGTCGTGCGGCTCACTCGCGCCCCCGTGCCAGGTAGTCCGCGAGGCTGAGGGTCGTCCCCGCGCGCTCGGCGGGGCGGGCGCCCTGCCGTGTCCCCGGTGCGGGCGGCTGGGCGGCCGTCACTTCGAGCCGGCCGATCCGCACCTGGACCACCTGCTCGGGCGCCCGGCCGGCGCGGCGCCCGGCGGACTGCGCTGCGGCGGTCCGGGCCGCCGTCGTGTCCGCGGCGCTGGGGCGCGCCGCCGCGGGCGCGACGGCGGCGGAGGCGGCGCCCGTCCCCAGGGAGGTGGGGGCGGACGCCGCGGCACGGTCGGCACCCGTGCTCGGGTCCGGTCGCCCGGTACCGCGTGCGGAGCCGCGGGGCGCCGGGGGCGGCGCGGCCGACAACGGCGCGGCGGGGCGCAGCAGTTGTGCCTCGGGCAGAGCGGGCGGGGCGGTCCTCGCCGGTTCCGCCTCGGCGGAGGGCGGTGCGGTGCGGACGACGGTCCGCTCGCGCGACGTGTGGTGGTGGACCTCGGTGGCGGGCCGCCGCGGGTCGTCCCGGTCGGCGGCGGACGTGCGGGCGGCGGGCGGCCGGGCCACGGTCTCGTCGGTGTCCGGCTCCGCACCGCGCGCCCTGACCGCCTCGACGCGCTCGAACGGTCCGGGCAGCCGCGGCCGTACCCGGACCCCGTCCGGTGTGGTGGCGGTGTGCCGGGCGATCAGCCGGTCGAGGAAGTCGGGGGCCCGGGAGGGGCCGGTCACACAGGAGTCAGACATCCGCACACAGCTCCAGGTAGTAGCGGCGGCGCAGCGGGCTGAGCGCCAGGATCTCCGGCTCGCTCCAGCCGTAGGCGGTGGCGAGCAGATGGACGTCGAGGAGCGTGTCCCGGGCCCAGGCGTCGAGTTCGGTCCACAGGTAGGAGGCGATGTCCAGCTCGGCGCGGGTGGCGGTGCCGCACTCGGGGCAGCCGACGTGGAGCGTCACGTCGGCGCCGGGGTCGGCGGCCTGCGCGGCCTCGGCGATCCGCCGCTGTACCGGCGCCGGGAGGGCGCCGGCGGCGCGGGGCGTCCCGTCGTGGGTCGCCGAGACCAGGCAGCGGGCGAGCAGCGCGGCGCGCGGGTCGGTGGCGTGGGCCGCGGCCGTGAGGTCGGCCGCGGCGGGCAGCCGGAAGGCGATGTCCCAGCCGTCCTCCGTCAGCCGCACGACGTGTCGTGCGGGCCGGTGGAGGGACCGGGCGAACTCCCCGGCGTCCAGTTCGAACTCCATGTCCGCGCCGCACGCGTGGCAGTCCAGCCGCACCTGCATCCGCTCCCCGAACAGGGCGCGGCGCAGGGCGAGCAGGTCGCCCTCACGCTCGCCGAGCGGTACGGCGGGCAGCGCCGTGGCGTCGAGGTCCGGGCGCGCCGTGCCGTGCAGCAGCAGGGCGCGCCCGGCGGGCGCCTCGGCGAGGCCCGCCTCCCAGGTGGCCAGCAGCGCGGCCGCCCCGGTGTTCGCCATGTGTTCCCCCCGCTTCCTCTCACCTCACCGCGCGTCGCTCAGGCCGGGTTGAGGAAGGAGGGCTCCTCGGGCTCGGGTACTTCGTAGTCCCGTTCCCAGCCCTCGCATTCGAGCTTCAGCGACTGGATGGCCACCGCGTTGGCGTTGGCGTCGAGTTCGCCGAGGACCTGGTACTCGCTGGGCCAGGTCCGGTACAGCTTGTGCGAGACGGCGACCTGGCCGGCCTCGTTGAGGACCTGGATGACGATGTCCTTGCGGAAGTCGGCGAGGGAGACCTCGGCGCCGAGGCCCGCGCCGACCTGCCACACCTTGTTGGCCCAGCGGTCGAACTCGGGGTCGTGGGTGACGCCGCGTTCCAGCGTGATGCCCTCGAACTCGGAGCGCCCCGGCGACTTGCGCGGGGAGCTGGGGTCGCCGCCGTGGCGGTGCTTGACGACCTCGGTGGTGCGCTTGAGCGGGCTGATCTTGCTGATGCCCGCGACCGTACGGCCGTCCCACAGGACCAGGAACTTGAAGTTCTTGTAGGGGTCGAAACGATGGGCGTTGACGGTGAACTCTGCCATCGGATTCCTTCGGCTCTCCAGGATTCCCGCGGGACTACAGCTCGAACTGGCCGGACGTCTGCTGGATCTGCACGATCACGAACTCGGCGGGTCGCACCGGCGCGATGCCGACCAGGACGTTCACGACGCCGTTCGCGATGTCCTCGTCGGTGGTGGTGTCGCTGTCGCACTTGACGAAGTAGGCCTCCCGCGGGGTACCGCCCTTGAAGGCGCCCTGCCGGAAGAGGGTGTGCAGGTACGAGGAGGCGGCGAGCCTGATCTGCTGCCACAGGTTCTCGTCGTTGGGCTCGAACACCACCCATTGCAGGCCCCGTCGGAGGCTCTCCTCGACGTGCAGGGCGAGCCGTCGTACGGGCACGTACTTCCACTCGCCGTCCAGCGCGTCGGTGCCCTCCAGGGTGCGGGCGCCCCAGACGGCGGGACCGGTCAGCGGGAACGTGCGCAGGCAGTTGACGCCGAGCGGGTTGAGCAGTCCGGTCTCCCGGTCGGTCAGGTCGACGGTGAGGGAGTGCACGCCGGCGAGCCGGGCCCCGGTGCCGGCGGGCGCCTTCCACACGCCGCGTTCGGCGTCGGTGCGCGCGATGACGCCCGCGACCGCGCCGCAGGGCGGGAAGGCGCGCAGCCGTCCGGTGAGCGGGTCGGTCAGCTGGAGGTGCGGGAAGTACAGGCCGGCGTGGTTGCCGCGCACCGCGTCGAAGGCGGCGACGCCGGCGCGGGCCGTGTCGACGCTGACCCAGGTGGAGGGGGCGTCGACGAGCAGGAAGATCCGCCGCTCCTCGCACAGCCGCTGGGCGGCCGAGACGACCGTGACGGCGTCCTCGGTCTTCTCGTACGCGGCGAGTTCGGGCAGCGCGAGGAGGTTGACGTCGGCGGCCTGGCGCAGCGCCTGGATGCCGGTCTTGGCGGTCTCGGAGCCGATCAGGTCGCGGGGTCCGGGTGCCTCGCCGTCCTCGCCGCCGGCGAGCGGGAAGACGGGAGGGTTGACGGAGGCCTCCAGGCCGAGGTCGTTGGCGCACTCGCCGACGAAGCGGACGACGTCCTCGGGGTCGGTGGAGCCGGCGACGACCTGGAGGCGGCGGCCGAAGGCGGTGACCTCGGTGCCGGCGAAGGCGTGCTTGCCGGGTGCGTCGGGCAGGGCGCGCAGCTTGCGTTCGAGCAGCAGCGCCAGCTCGGCGACGGAGCACGGTGCCTCGCCGTCGCCGTCGGGGTCGTAGAGGGTGAACTCGCGCTGCACGTCGCCGATCTTGACGGTGAGGTCGACGGCGAGGTCGGGCAGCCGGTGGCCGAACGGTTTGGAGACGGTGCCGGACGGGTCGGGGCGGCCCTCGCCGAGCGCGTCGACGCGGATCAGCCGGGAGCCGGCGTTGACGACGGTGGGGGCGTGGCGGTCGCTGGCCGGGTCCATGGACAGTCCGGTGAAGCTCTCCCGGGCCGCGCCCCGGGCGTCGTGGACGCGCAGGTTGAAGGTGTCGTCGGGGCAGGGGGTGTCGTGGTCGACGGCCACGCGCAGGCCGTTGCCCCACACGCCGGGCTCCTTGGCGTGCACCTCCAGGACGTCGCTGTCGCTGTGCCCCTCGGTGGACTTCAGGGTGACGCGGGCCGCCTTTCCGCTGCCGGCCTTGGTGACCCGGACGACGACGGCGACGGTGCCGCCGTTGCCGAAGAACTGGTGGACCGCGTAGCCGACCGCGCTGCGCGCGCCGAGGCCGCCGAAGCGGCGTTCGAACTCCGCGAAGCTGGTGACGCGCACCGGCTCGTTGAGCGGACCGCGCCGGGTGTGGCCGACGAAAGCGGTCACCGACGTGGTCAGGGTCGAGATGGTGCGGGTGCTGCTGGAAAGCTCTTCGACGTAGACGCCGGGATATGTCGGCTTGGCGGCGCTCACCGAGCTCATCGGCTTTCCCCCTCCTGTCCCTGTCTCGGGCACCGGGCAATGGCACCAAGAGGCAGGCGGCAAAGAGACAGGTTCCGGTTCGGCGCGGCGGACGACCCCACGCAACCGACCGGTCAACGCTGGACGTGCACCCGCATCAGTTTCCCCCGCCAGTTCCCGGTCGGCGGTCGGCCGGCCGGGGCAAGCAACGCTTGTGACTCCTGATGCTCGTAGACGAACCAACTTTGATGCATGGAGAGTTGGGCCAGCAAGGCGCGTTCCGGCCACCCCAAAGGAGGGTTTTGTGAAGGTAAATACTTGGTATTTGCGCATCCCGCGCGCATCTCATCGACAACCGACTCGAAGGATCTTCACAGGAATCGCCGAGGGAATGTGACGGTTCAATTCCGGCATATTTTGGATCGCGAACGAGCGTATGGAATTCGACTTCGCTCACATTCGTGGTGGCGGATTCCGGTGTTTATCGCCCGCGCGCGGGGCGGGGCGGCGCCGCATAAGGCGCGGGCGCGGGTACCCCGGCCGGCGGCGCCGAACCGTCACCGCCCCTGCGCCCCGCGGCCGCCCTCTCCGGCCCGGGTACGTGGAGCCACGGCCCCCGGGGCGGGCGACCCCGCATCACTCAGGTGTGCCGTCCCCACCGCCCCCGGTGGACGACCTCCGCCGCGTCGCGTCGGCGTTCTTCGATGCCGGGGCTCTGCGGGGGCAGTTCGTCGGCCCGGTAGCCGACCGTGATGGCACCGATGGGGTCGTACTCGTCGGGGATGCCGAACTCGGCGCGGAACGGCCCGAGATGCTCGGGCATGATGCCGAAGAAGCAGGCGCCCAGGCCCTCGTCGACGGCCGTCAGCAGCATCAGCAGGGAGGCCATCCCGGTGTCGATGTACCAGTACGGCGCGGGCCAGCGGGCCTCGTCGCGGTCCACCCAGCCCTTGCCGGGTTCGGCGTAGCGGTCGAGATAGGCCGCCTTGTGGGCCAGGGGGACCACGACCAGCGGGGCGTCCTGCATGGTCGGCGTCTTCTCGACCCGGGTGGGGACGAACGGCCAGAAGCGAGCACGGTCGGCGGGGTCGGTCAGGGCGAGGAAGGCCCAGCCCTGCGAGAAGCCGGCCGAGGGAGCGCGCAGCGCGGAGGCGAGGACGCGCTCGACCACCTCGGGGGCCAGTGGTTTGTCGGAATAGTGCCGGACCATGCGCCTACGGCGGACCACCTCGGAGAATTCCATGGCGCGAGATCCTGCCACGCGCGCCTCGGGCGGCACAGAGGTTCCATCCGGCCGCCCGCCCGGCTCAGGCTCAGAACAGCAGGACCACCTTGCCCGCCAGGCCGCCCGCCTCGAAGTGCTCGTGCGCCGCGCGCACCTCGGTGACCGGGTAGTGCGCGGCCACCCGTACCCGCAGCCGCCCGGCGTCGACCAGAGCGGCCAGTTCCGCGAGGTCCTTCCCGCTCTCCTGGACGTAGCTCTTGGCGGCACCGGGCACGTCCGGCAGCGGCTCGTCGGCGATCGAGACGTACCGGCCGCCGTCCGCGAGCGCGGCGGACACGTCGACGCCCGCGGTGTCGAGCACCGCGTCGTACGCCCGGCGGGGCAGTTCGGCGGCCGAGCACGTCACCTCCGAGGCGCCGAACTCCCTTATGTGTTCTATGTGTTCGGGGCGGGAGACCAGTGCGTCGACCGTCACGCCGGCCCGCCGGGCCAGCTGGACCGAAAGGCCGCCCACCGCGCCCGCGGCACCGGTCACCAGCAGGCGGGCGCGGTCCTCCAGGCGCAGCGCGGCGAGCGCCTGCACCGCCGTGGTCCCGGCGAGCGGCAACGTCGCGGCCTCGGGCAGGGTGAGCGTCGCGGGGGCATGGGCCAGCAGCCGCTCCGGCAGCCGGACCAGCTCGGCCCAGGTGCCGAGGCCGGTGGCCAGCTGCGCGGACATGGCGATCACCCGGTCGCCGACCGCGAACCGCGCCGAGTCGCTCGCGACGACGACGCCGGCCAGGTCCCAGCCCAGGGTCGCGGGCAGGGCGGGGCCCACGTCCCAGGCCCGGGTCTTCCAGTCCACCGGGTTCAGGCTGCTCGCGACCGTCCGCACCAGCACCTCGCCGGCGCCCGGCGCCGGGTCGGCCACCTCCCGCACGGTGAGCACCTCGGGACCGCCGTGGACATCGATCTGTACCACGCGCATGACGACAACTCCTCGTGTTCCAGGCCGGATCACCGGCCGCGGCGACCGTTGCGGCCCCGCCTCGGAGTTCACGCTAAAGTCTGACACCGGTGTGAGAGTCAAGCCGTGGAGGCCGTCATGCGCATCGGTGAGATGGTGCGGCGCACCGGGGTCGCCGAGCGGCTGCTGCGCTACTACGAGGAGCAGGGCCTGCTGGCCCCGGAGCGCCTGCCCAGCGGTTACCGCGTCTACGACGAGCAGGACGTCGAGACGGTCCGCCGGATCCGCACGCTGCTCGCCGCCGGGCTCACCACGGACACCATCGCGCGGGTACTGCCGTGCGTCCGCGACGAGGGCGAGCGGCTGGTGCCGGTCTGCGCCGACCTGGTCGCGGAGCTGCGCCGGGAGCGCGAGCGGATCACCCGTGCCATCGACGACCTCCAGGCGTCGCGCGGGATGCTGGACACCGTCATCGAAGCCGGTCCGCGGCCGGCTCCGGCGGGCGCCCCGGCGGCCCGCACGGGCGGCCGGCCGGACTGACCCGGCGGCCGGACCGAGGCGCCGCCGCCCGGGCTACCCGCCCGTACAATTCGATCCCGGACGATCGCGGGCCGTACGGGCCCCGGTCCAGACGACGAGGTGAGGGGGCGCCCGTGCCCAGCCAGCGGTCCATCGGCGAGGCGGAGAAGCTCGCGGAGGCGAAGCTCGGCGGCATCTCCCTGCGCCGGGAGCAGATGGCCGCCGTGGCCAACATCTACCGTGCCGCGTCGGCCGTCCGCCAGCACCTGGAGAACTCGGTGCTGCGCGGCTCCGACCTGACCTGGACCGCCTTCGTGGTGCTGTGGGTCGTGTGGGTGTGGGGCGAGTCGGAGACCCGGCACGTGGCCGAGGAGGCGGGGATCTCCAAGGGCACCCTGACCGGGGTGTCGCGGACGCTGGAGTCGCGGGGCCTGCTGCGGCGCACCGGCCACCCCACCGACGGCCGGCTCGTCCTGCTGGCCCTCACCGAGGCGGGCGAGGACTTCATGCGCCGGGTCTTCCCCGCGTTCAACGAGGAGGAGGCCTTCGTCACGGCCCGGCTCAGCGACGAGGAGTGCCGTGACCTCGCGAGCGTTCTGCGCCGTGTGGTGCTCCAGGTCGAGGAGGAGGGCGAGGAGCGGCGCAGGTCGCTGCTGAACGGCGAGGAGCCGACGCCGCGCCGCAGCGGGCGGCGGGCCAGGAAGTAGCTCCCGCGCCACGACGGCCGCGGGCCCGGAAGCGGCCCCCGCGCCACGACGGCGGCGAACCCGGAATCGGCCCCGCGCCACGACGGCGGCTCGCCGGGGCGCGGTCCCGTCCCGCTACCGGGCCCGTTCCACCAGCGCGTCGAAGAGCCGCTGCTGCGCCGGGTCCTCGTGCGCGGTGTCCTCGGGATGCCACTGCACGGCGAGCAACAGGCCGTCGTATGAAGGGAGTTCGACCGCCTCAACGGTTCCGTCGGCGGCCCGCGCGGTGACCGTGAGCCCCTCGCCGAGCCGGTCCAGGCGCTGGTGGTGGTAGCAGGATGCCTCGGCCTTGTCGGTGCCGGTGATCCGGGCCACCGCCGAACCGGGGGCGAGGGCGACGGGGTGCCTGAGGTGGCGGTGGTCGCCGTCGGGGCCGCCCATGTCCTGGTGCAGGGTGCCGCCCAGGACGGTGTTGACCACCTGGAGGCCCCGGCACACGGCCAGCAGCGGCAGCCCGGTCGCGAGGGCCTGGCGGGCGAGTTCCAGGTCGAAGGCGTCCTGCTCGTCGTCCACGTCGTAGACGGTGTCGTGGGTGTGCGCGGCGCCGTAGCGGTGGGGGGCGAGGTCGCCGCCGCCGGGCAGCAGCAGGCCGTCGAACCGGGCGAGGCGGACGGCGACCTCGGCGGGGTCGGCCGTGCCGCCGGGGGCGTGCGGGTGCAGGGTGACGGGCTCGCCGCCCGCCCGCCACACGGCCTCGACGAGGGCACGCGCGTTGACCTCGGCGGCGTGCCGCAGCGCGGAGGCGCCGGCGGAGAAGCGGGCGGGTACGGCGATCAGCGGGCGGTGGGTCACAGCTGGATCCAGGTGGTCTTCAGTTCGGTGTACTTCTCCAGGGCGTGCACGGACTTGTCCCGTCCGTTGCCGGACCGCTTGACGCCGCCGAACGGCACGGTCAGGTCGCCCTCCTCGTAGCAGTTGACCCACACCGTCCCGGCCTTCAGGGCGCGGGAGACCCGGTGCGCGGTGGACAGGTCGGAGGTCCACAGGCCGGCCGCGAGGCCGTACTCGGTGGCGTTGGCGAGGGCGACGGCCTCGTCCAGGTCGTCGAAGGCGAGGACGGCCAGCACAGGCCCGAAGACCTCTTCGCGGGCCAGCCGGCTGTCCGGGGCGACCCGGTCGAAGACGGTCGGTTCGAGGTAGACGCCGCCGGTCCCGGTCAGGGTGCGCGAGCCGCCGGTGCGCAGACGGGCGCCGTCCTCGGCGGCGGTTCGCACATGGCCGAGGACCCGGGCCAGATGGTCCTCGCCGACCAGGGCGCCCATCTCGGTCCCGGGGTCGAGCGGGTCGCCGACCCGCAGGGCGCGGGCCCGGGCCACCACCGCCTCGGTGACCTGTTCGGCGACCGAGGAGTGGACGAGCAGCCGGGAGGGCGCGGTGCACATCTCGCCCTGGTTGAAGAAGATGCCCCAGGCGGCGGTCGCGGCGGCCTTGTCCAGGTCGGGGGCGTCCGGCAGAACGATGTTGGGGGACTTGCCGCCCAGTTCCAGCCAGACCCGCTTGAGGTTGGAGTCGGCGGCGTAACGCAGGTAGTGGCGGCCGACGGCGGTGGAGCCGGTGAAGGCGAGGACGTCGACGTCCGGGTGCAGGCCGAGGGCGCGGCCGGCCACGGGTCCGTTGCCGTTGACGACGTTGAGCACGCCCGGCGGCAGCCCGGCCTCCAGCGCGAGCCGCCCGAGCAGTAGTGCCGACAGGGGCGAGTTCTCCGAGGGCTTGAGGACCACCGTGCAGCCGGCGGCCAGCGCCGGGGCGACCTTCCAGCCGGCCAGAGTCAGCGGGAAGTTCCAGGGGACGACGGCGCCGACGACCCCGGCGGGCTCGCGGGTGACGAGGGCGAGCGCGTCGGGCGCGGTGTGCGGGGACTCGTCGGTGAGCTTGTCGGCGAGCTGGCCGTACCAGCGGAACGTCCGGGTGACGGCGCGCAGTTCGATGTCGTGGGCCTCGCCGATGGGCTTGCCCGTCTCCAGGCTGACGGTGAGGGCCAGTTCCGCGCGGTGGCTGTCGAGGAGGTCGGCGAGGCGTACCAGGATCCGGCCGCGCTCGGCGGGGGCCAGGCGCGGCCAGGGGCCGTGGTCGAAGGCCCGGCGCGCGGCCGCGACGGCCGCGTCGATCTCGGCCGTACCCGCGTCGGCCACCTCGGTCAGCACCTGACCGTCGCGGGGCGAGACGACGGGGAACGCGCCGCCGCCCCCGGCCTCCTCGGCGCCGTCGATGAGGTGGAACCGGGGCGGCCGGAACTCCTCGGCCCGGCGGAGCCAGTCGTCGTGGGTGGGTGCGGTCATGCGGTCCTCCGGTGGATGGGTCGTACGGTCCTCCGGTGTGCGGAGGGGCCGCCCGCCGCGCGTCGCGGGGACCACGCGGCGGGCGGGTGGTGGGTTCAGCGCGGGTCGGCCGCCGGGCGGCGGCTCCGCAGGCGTTCGTTGGCCACGCCGAGGGCCAGCACGACGGGCACGGCGAGCACGAGCCATACCGCGGTGCTCATGGCGCCGCCGATGAGGGTGGTGAAGTTGGCGAGGATGAGCCAGATCGCGCCGGCCAGGCCGAGCGCACCCAGCACGGGGGCGATCAGGGTGTGCCACAGGCGGGTGTCCACGCGCCGGCGGCGGAAGAACACGACGACCGACACCGAGGTCAGCAGGTAGAGCAGCATCATGGCGAGGACGGCGAGCCCGCTGAACCAGGAGAAGAGGGTCAGCACCGGGTCCTTGCCGGCCAGGGCGAACGGGAGGACGAGCAGGACCGCGATCACGGTCTGGACGCAGCCCGCGGCCCACGGGGCGTGGCGGTCGTTGAGCCGGCACAGGGCGCCGGGCAGCTGCCGGTCCCGGCCCAGGGAGAACAGATAGCGGTTGGCGGAGTTGTGGAAGGTCAGGATGCCGGCGAACAGGGAGGTGGCGAGGAGGACGGGCAGGACGTCGCCGACCCAGCCGCCGAACTGGGCGGCGATGGGCGCGAAGACGAAACCGGCGGAGTCGCCGTGGGCGAGCGCCCGGGCGGCGGCCCCCGGTGCGCGGGAGGCGCCGTAGGCGGAGATCAGCATCCAGGAGACCAGGGCGAAGAAGCCGGTGACGACGACGACCGACAGATAGGTGGCCCGCGGCACCGTCTTCTTCGGCTCCCGGGCCTCCTCGCCGTAGATGGCGGTCGCCTCGAAGCCGAACATCGACGCCACGGCGAACATCACGGCGACCCCGGGCGCGCCCTTCAGGGCCGCCGACGGGGCGAAGCTGTGTGCCACGCCCAGTCCCTCGGGTCCGCCGCCCTTGGCCAGCGTGACGAGGCTGAACACCAGCAGGATGCCGAACTCGGCGAGCACGAACACGGCGAGGACGCGGGCGCCCATCTCGATGCCCGCGGCGCCCAGGGCCTGCACCACGGCCATGGTGAGCAGCGTGTAGACCCACCAGGACAGATGGATCCCGGTGTGGTCGGCGACCAGCCCGCTGACGATCGAGCCGTACAGGCCGTACATGGCCGCCTGGATCACGCAGTACGCGAAGAGGGCGACGCTCGCGCTGCCGGCGCCGGCCGTCCGGCCGAGGCCGGTGCCGATGTAGGTGTAGAAGGCGCCCGCGTCCACGACGTGCCGGCCCATCGCGACGAAGCCCACCGAGAAGAGGAGGATCACGGCACCGGCCAGCACATAGGCGGCCGGGGTGCCGGAGCCGTTGCCGATGGCGACCGAGATGGGGGCCGCGCCGGCGATACCCGTCAGCGGGGCCTGTCCGGACAGGACGAAGAAGAGGATGCCCAGGACGCCCAGGGCGTTGGGCTTGAGCGTGGCTGCAGTGGAGGCGTCCTGCACGGTCCGCGGGGCGGAGGCCGTCTGACTGTCCACTCGGATCACCTGCCAGAAAAGGGGGAGGATCGTTTCAGGCCAAACGAGTTGCCTCATCGTGCGGCCGAACTATCCGTTTGACAAGGGGGTGGGAGCAGGGAATCCCGCCGCACGGCGAATCCTTGTGGCGCCGTGACCGAAGGGCCCGTGACGGCCCCCGGCAGGCGGCTGTCAGTCCTCGGTCGCCGACCGCTCCAGCAGCGCCCGCAGCTCCGCGAGGGCCTCCTCGGTGACCTCCCGCTCGCCGAAGACGAGCTGGTGCAGCACCAGGCCCTCCAGGGCGGCGAACACCAGCCGGGACAGGCCCCGGCCCGGCTCACCCGGCAGTATCCGGGCCAGCTGCCGGCCGGTGGCCTCGAAGTACTCCTCGTACAGGGCGCGCAGGTGCGGCAGCAGCTCCGGCCGGCGGCGGGCCTCCAGCAGCAGCTCGTACTGGAAGGCCTGGAGCTCGGGCCCGGACTCCACCATGCCGGGCAGACCGTCGGCGAAGTCGGCGGCCCGGCCGGAGCCGTTGTCGAGCGCGCTGCCGCGCAGCGAGGCGCGGATGGCGTGGGTGACGGCCTCCTCGATCAGCGCGTCGCGCGATCCGAAGTGGTGCACGACGAGCCCGTGGGTGACCCCGGCCTCCTCCGCCACGGCCCGGTAGGTGAGCCTGCGCAGCCCGCCGCGGGCGACCACGCGGACGGCGGCGTCCAGGAGGGCGACCCGGCCCGTTCCGTAGTGGTTCACGCGCTTGCGGGTACGGCGCTCGCCGGGGGACGGGACGGAGTCGGTCATGGCCACGACCCTACCGGCGGCGCCGCGTTCAGCGCTTCGGCGCCCGGATGCCACGGAACTCCCAGTCGCCGCCGAGCGCGGTGGACAGCACCTCCTCGGACTCGGTGGGCTGCGCGCCGACATCGGTACGGATCGGGGTGGGGCCGGTGACGATGTGGTTGGCGAGCCTGCCGAGGCCCTCGACCTCGACCTCGACCACGTCGCCGGGCCGTACCGGGCGGGAGTTCGCCGGGGTGCCGGAGAGCAGGACGTCACCCGGGTGGAGCGTGATGGTGCGGGCGATGTCGGCGACGAGGTAGTGCATGTCCCACTTCATCTCGTCGGTCGAACCGTCCTGCACCACCTGCCCGTTGACGTAGGTGCGCAGGCTCTTGCCGTGGAAGTCCCAGTCGGTGACCAGGCCGGGGCCGAGCGGGCAGAGGGTGTCGGAGCCCTTGACCCGGAGCATGGAGCCGGCGTCGGTGTCGCGGAAGTCGTGCAGACCGTAGTCGTTGGCGACGGTGTAGCCCGCGATGTACTCCCCCGCCCGCGCCGGGGAGATGTTGCGTGCCGTCCGGCCGATGACGATGGCGACCTCGCCCTCGTAGTTCAGCCAGTTGCAGCCCTCGGGACGTACGACGGCGCCCTTGTGGGCGTTGAGGGCCGAGGTCGGCTTGTGGAAGTAGGTGGGGGTGTCGGGCAGGTCGATCCGGAACTCCTCGACCCGGCTGCGGTGGTTGAGGTGGACGGCGATGATCTTCGAGGGGACGACCGGGGGCAGGTGCCGCGCCTCCTCGGTCTTGACGCGGCGGCCGTCACCGGCGACGAGCTCGTCCCCGTCGACGGTGACCTGGACGGTGGCACCGTCCAGGAGGATGCGGCGGTACTCGGGCATGTCGGTGGCTCCTCAGGGGCTGTGCGGGGTGGTGGGGGCGGTGCCGGTCCAGCCGCCCTCGGGGCGGTCGAACCAGAGGTGCGCCTGGCCGGTGCCGATCGAGTTCTCGTACGCGCCGTACTGGCGGCCCTTGGCGACGCAAGCGCCCTCGCCGAGGGCGCCGGCCATCATCAGGTAGTGGGAGAAGCGCGCCTCGGGCTTGTACCGCCAGAACTCGTCCATGGTGTCGAGGACCTTGTCGTGACGGCCCTCCTTGAACCAGGCGATCCGCTTGTGGTCGGCCTCGCGGGCCTCGGGGGTGAAGATGTGCGCCGGGTCGCTCGCCTCGTGGTCGCGCAGTTCGCGCAGCGGCCAGAACGTGTGCGAGAGGGCGCCGGAGGCGATCAGCAGCACCCGGCGGCCGGGCGTGGCGGCGATGCCGTCGGCCAGCGCGCGGCCGAGGCGCAGATGGTCCTCCATGTCGCCGGTCTGGCAGACGCCGATGGTCACCCACCGCTTGTCGGGCAGCCCCTCGCCGAGAAACTTCCAGAGGTTGATGGTGGCGTAGTAGACCGGCAGGTAGGCGTCGTCGATCGCGGTGATCCAGGTACCGTGCTTCTCGGCGAACGAGGCGACGTTGTGGGCGAGTTCGGGGTCGCCGGGGTAGTCGAACGGCATCCTGCTCATGCCGCGCGGCAGTTCCTCGGAGGTGAACAGGCCGGCCCGGCGGTCCTGCGCGGTGACCACGAACTCGACGGTGGTGGCCCAGTGCGAGTCGAGGACGACGACGGTGTCGTAGTCGTCGCGCTCGAAGACGTCCGCGCGCAGCTGCCGCAGCCCGGTGACGAGGGTGATCTCCTTGCCCTCGTTCAGCTCCAGCCGGGTCCGCTCGGGGAGCACGATGGTGGGGACGTGGGCCAGCAGGCCCGCGCCGACGATCTCACCCATGGTCCTGCCATCCCTTCGGCGCGGTGACGGTGTTCTTGATGTCGCAGTAGAAGTCGAAGCTCCAGGTGCCGCCCTCGCGGCCGACGCCGGACTGGCGGGAGCCGCCGAACGGCGCCTGGAGGTCCCGGACGAAGAAGCAGTTGACCCAGACGGTGCCCGCGACCAGCCGCGCGGTGACACGGTCGGCGCGCGCCGGGTCGCCGGTGACGACGGTGGCCGCGAGGCCGAAGCGGGTGTCGTTGGCGAGCCGGACCGCCTCGTCCTCGGCACCGAAGGTCTGGAGGGTCAGGACTGGGCCGAAGACCTCTTCCTGCACGATCTCCGCGTCCTGGGCGACGTCGGTGAGCAGGGTGGGCGCGTAGTACTGGCCCTCCCCGCGGTGTCCGCCGACGACCGCGCGGGCGCCCTCTGCGAGCGCGCGCCGCACGAAGCCGTCGATCTTGTCCAGCTGGCGCGGGTGGATGTTCGGCCCGATGTCGGTGGACTCGTCGCGGGGGTCGCCCTGCTTCAGCGCGCTCGCCCGCTCGACGAAGCGCCGGGTGAACTCCTCGGCGACCGTCTCCTCGACCAGCAGCCGGGTGCCCGCGAGGCAGACCTGCCCGGCGTTGTCGTACTGCTCGACCGCGAGGTCCACGGCGAGGTCCAGGTCGGCGTCGGCGAACACCAGCAGCGGGGACTTGCCGCCCAGCTCCAGGCTGAGCGGGGTGAGCCGGGCGGCGGCCGAGGCGGCGATGCGGCGGGCGGTGGGCACCGAGCCGGTGAAGCTGATGCGGCGCACGTCCGGGTGGGCGGTGAGGGCGTCGCCGATCTCCGAGCCCAGGCCCTGCACGACGTTGAGGACACCGGCCGGCAGCCCCGCCTCGGCGGCGATGTCGGCGAGCAGGGAGGCGGTCAGCGGGGACCACTCGGCGGGCTTGAGCACGACGGTGTTGCCGGCCGCGAGCGCCGGGGCGACCTTCCAGGTGGCCAGCATCAGGGGCGCGTTCCACGGTGTGATCAGCACGCAGGGCCCGGCCGGGTCCCAGCTGACGTGGTTGGTGTGGCCTCGGGTGTCGAAGTCCTCGTGGTCGAGCGTCAGCAGCCAGTCGGCGAAGAACCGGAAGTTGTGGGCGACCCGGGGCATGACACCGCGCCGGTGGGAGCGGAGCAGGGCGCCGTTGTCGGTGGTCTCCACGATGGCCAGGTCTTCCAGCCGCTTCTCGACGCCGTCGGCGATGGCGTGCAGGACGCGGGCGCGCTCGGCGCGCGGGGTGGCGGCCCAGCCGGGGAACGCGGCCTTGGCGGCGGCGACGGCGGCGGCGGCCTCCGTGGCGCTGCCGCGGGCGATCTCGCCGAGGGCGGTGCCGTCGATGGGCGAGTGGTCGGTGAAGGTCCCGGCGGAGGCGACACGTTCGCCGCCGATCCAGTGCCGGGTGTCGACGGTGACTCCGGCGACAGTGATCGCGTCGGTCATGGGAAGGGCTCCAAAGGAAGAAGGGAGGGCCCCTTGGGGGGCGGTGGCGGGGGCGCCGTCGGGGGCGCGGACGGCCGGGCGCTGTTCGGGGGGCGGGACGCTCGCGCCCGGTGCGGACACGGGACGGTGGGCGCCCGTCGGGGCGCGTAAGACGTCGCGCACGGCGACGATGCGCCGACCGCCCGCCGGGCTACCCGGCCGAGGCCCCGGACGTGCCGGACTCCAGCAGCCGTCCGCCGTCCCAGACCACTCCGACCTGCCGGTAGTACGCGGCGATCGGCTCCCGCACCTCCAGGCGGGCCAGTTCCTCGGTGGGCGACTCGAAGAGTTCCAGGTCCGCGTCCCCCACCCAGGGCCGTCCGCCCTCGAAGGAGGCGGCACCGGCCTCGATCAGCTCGTCCAGGGCGAGCCCCTTGCCCTTCTCGATCGAGGGCAGCCAGCGGTGGTGCGCCATGGGGTGGGCGTTGACGAAGCCATTGGTCTCCGAGGGTTCCCGCAGGGTGACGACGGCCTGGGCGAGGCGCCGGTCGGCGGCGGCGAGGGTGGCGCCGAAGCGGGCCCCGGCCTCGATGCGCGGGGCGGGCCCGTAGGGGTGCGGGCGGGTCTGGTGGATGGAGCCGAACTTCTTCGGGTAGCCCTGGTGCAGTCCGCGGGCGATCGCGAAGTCCTTGTCCACCCAGATGTACACGCAGCGGGTGTAGGTGCGGCCCCGGTACTGGCAGCGCACGACCGCGAACGCCTCCTTGTACTGGGCGCGCACCGGGTCGAGCAGTTCGTCCCCGAACTGCCCGCAGGACTGCCAGTCGGCCCAGATCAGGGCGACCGCGCCGGGGTCCTCGTCGGCCGGTTCAAGGGGCTCCGGGAGCAGTTCGCGCACCCGGGCGGGGTCGGTGCGGTACTCGACGGTGAGCAGGTCGCCGGAGTAGCGCCAGGGCGGGGAGGGGATCAGAGAGGAGGCGCCGGTCGCCGTCTTGGGGTGGAGGAATCCACGGACACTGGTCACGGACGTTCCTTATGCGGTGAGGGCGGGCTGCTGGAGGAGTGCGGCGCGGTGGCGGGCCGCGGCCGCGGCGGCGGCCGGTCCGCCGAGGGCGACGACGCCGACCAGACGGCCGCCCGTGTGGTAGCCGGCCAGCACGTCGCCGTCCGGGTCGCCGTCGAGGACGCGCACGTCGTCCTTGCCGAGGGCGGGGGCGCCGAAGGACTGGAGCCGGAAGTCGTGCTGGTCGCTCCAGAAGGTGGGCAGCGGCGCGAACGGCGCGAGGCCGGGGTCGTCGCCGGCGAGGTGGGCGGCGAGCACCCGGGCGGCGTGCTTGGCGGTGTCCGCGGGGATCGACCAGTGCTCGACGCGCCGGGGTACGCCGTCGTAGCGGGCGTTGGGGAAGCGGGCGACGTCGCCGACGGCGACCACCTCGGGGCGTCCGCCGGCGCGCAGGTGCTCGTCGGTCAGGACGCCGTCGGACAGGTCCAGGCCGTTGCCGTCGAGCCACTCGGTGTTGGCGACGGAGCCGACCGACTCCACGACGACGTCCGCGGGGAGCACCGTGCCGTCGTCGAGGACGACCCCGGTGACATGGTCCTCGCCCGCGAAGGCGGCGACCCCGCGGCCGAGGGCGAACCGGACACCGCGCTGCTCATGGCGTCCGAGCAGCGCCCTGGCCAGCAGGTCCCCCAGCGGGCCGACCATCGGCAGCGGCTGCGGATCGACCACGGTGACCTCGGCGGCGCCGAGGGCCACGGCCGTGGCCGCCACCTCGCAGCCGATGAACCCGGCGCCCACCACGACCACCTTGGCGCGGGGCCTGGTCAGCGCCGCACGCAGTTCCTGGGCGTCGTCCAGGGTGCGCACGGTGTGCCGCCCGGAGAGCGGTCCGGGGCAGCGCAGCCGCCGGGGGCGCATGCCGGTGGCCACGACGAGCCCGGCGTACGCGAGGGTCTCGCCGTCGTCCAGCCGTACGGTGCGCCGGTCGAGGTCGGCGGCGACGACGGTGCTGCCCAGGCGCCACCGCACGTCCGCGACGCTGGCGCGGGGCCGGAAGGCGAGCGACTCGAACGGGGCCTTGCCGGCCAGCACCTCCTTGGACAGCGGCGGCCGGTTGTAGGGCATGTGGGGCTCGTCCCCGACCAGGGTGATGGGCCCCGTCCAGCCGGCGGCGCGCAGCTGTTCGGCGGCGCGCAGGCCGGCCATGGCGGCGCCGGCCACGACGACGGTCGCGCTCACCGGCTCAGTCCTCGATCCGGATGGCCTGGAGCGGGCAGACGTCGGCGGCCTCCTCGACCTGCCCGCGCAGGGCCTCGTCGGGGTCGGGGACGTAGGCCAGATGCCCGGCGTCGTCGAAGCGGAAGACGTCGGGTGCGGCGAAGACGCACTGACCGTGGTCCTGGCACTGGTTCATGTCGACGACGACCTTCATGGCCGGTCCTCCTGGTGCTGAGGGGGCGTCGGGTAAGGGGAGAGAGGGGCCCGGACGGGAGGGTCCGGGCCCCGGCCAAAGGGGTGCGGACGGCCGCGGTGCGGGGAACCGCACCCCCAACTCGTTTGGCGTCAAACAACATAGGAACGAGCAGGCCGGTGGTCAATAGCTATCCAGCTGGATAAATTTTTGCGACACAAGCCTTGCGGGAAGACGAAGGCCATCCCTACCGTTTGGCACCAAACGAGCGACGCGCCGCCGCGCCTCCCGCGAGGTGCCGCCGCTCACTCCCCCTCTCCCCCAGCGCGCTGAGCCCTGGGAGGCGCCCCCTTCCCCCAGAGGAGACACCGGTGAGCGCATCCGACACCCCACCCGTCCGCCGCCATGTGGAGCGGCTGGCCGCCGAGGGCATCGACGTGGTCCGGGTGACCTATCCCGACCTCATCGGCACCGAACGGGCCCGGGACGTCCTGCTGGACCAGCTGCCGTCCGTCTGCGACCACGGCCTCGCCTTCTGCCGCGCCGTCTACCACACCAGCCCCCAGGGCGACGTGGTGCCGGTCGCCGGAGGGCTGGACGCGGGCCTGCCCGACATCTGCGTGCGCCCCGACCTCGACACCCTGACCGCCCTGCCCTGGGAGCCCGGGGTCGCCGCCTGCCTCGGCGACGTCACCGACCCGGCCACCGGCCGGCCCGCGCCCGAGTCGCCCCGCGATCTGCTGCGCGCCGTCGTCGACCGCTGCCGGGAGCACGGGCTGCGGCCGGTGGTGGGGCCGGAACTGGAGTACTTCCTGTGCGAGGCCGCCCCGGACACCCCGGCCGGCTGGCGCCGCTACAGCGACGCCCGGGGCGTCGTCTACACCGCGGGCCTGCGCGCCGACGGCGACAACCACCTGCTGCGCACGCTGCGGCTGCTGCACGGCATGGACATCGGCGTCAGCAGCGGCAACCACGAGTTCGACGGCTCGCAGTTCGAGATCAACCTGACCCACGGCGACGCCCTGACCGCCGCCGACCGCGCCTTCCGCTTCAAGGCGGCCGTCAAGGAGCTGGCCCGCAAGGAGAGCCGCCTGGCCACCTTCATGGCCAAACCGTTCAACGACGCGGGCGGCTCCGGCTTCCACCTCCATCTGTCCTGCCTGGACGAGCGGGACGAGAACGCCTTCCACGACCCGGCCGGCCCCTACGGCCTGTCCGCCACCGCGCGCCACGCCCTGGCCGGCGTCCTCGCCCACGCCCCCGCCCTCGCGGCCCTGGCCAACCCGACGATCAACTCGTACAAGCGCTTCGGACCCGACACCCTCGCGCCCTGGCTGATCGACTGGGGCCTGGACAACCGCAGCGCCATGGTCCGCGTCCCGCCCGAGCGCGGCTCCGGCGCCCGGCTCGAACTGCGGCTGGGCGACGCGAGCGCCAACCCCTATCTGCTGATCGCGGGCACCCTCGCCGCCGCCCTGCTCGGGGTGCTGGCCGGCGAGGAGCCGCCCGCGCCGCTGGAGGGCTACGGCTACGACGTCACCAAGTCCCCCGTGCTGCCGACCGACCTGCCCGCCGCCCTCGACGCCCTGGAGGCGGACGCGGCGCTGGCCGAGGTGCTCGGCAAGGACTTCACCGCCTCCTACCTCACGTACAAGCGCGACGAGGTCGCGCGCTTCCACCGGCACGTCACCGACTGGGAGTTCACCGAGTACGCCTACCACCTCTGACGCCGAGGAGCCCACCGCCCATGACCACCACCGCCCCGTCCGTGACCGAGGCCGTGCGCGAACCGCTGCCGCTGGCCGACGTCGACCTCGCGAACCTGGACAACTTCACCGACGGCGTGACCCCTTGGCGCATGTTCCACACCCTGCGCCACGAGGACCCGGTCCACTGGCAGCCCGAGGAGGCGCCCAACTCCGGTTTCTGGGCCCTCACCCGGCACGCCGACATCGCCCGCGTCGACCGGGACGCGGAGACCTTCACCTCGACGAAGTTCGTCAACCTCGAAGAGGTGGACGAGGACCAGATCAAGAAGCGCGCCTCCATCCTGGAGCTGGACGGCGTCCGCCACCGCGCCCTGCGCAGCCTGCTGCAACGGCAGTTCGGCGCGAGCGTCATCAACGGCTACGCCGACTTCCTGCGCGGTCTGACCGCCACCACCCTCGACGCGGCCCTGGCCAAGGGCACCTTCGACTTCGTCGCGGACGTCTCCGCCGACTTCCCCATCAACGTCCTCGCCCGCCTCCTGGACGTGCCGCCGGAGGACAACCAGCAGCTCATCGCATGGGGCAACCGCATCATCGGGCACACCGACCCCGACTACGCGGACGTGCTGCTGCACAGCGAGGAGAGCGAGAAGTACCGCGACCTGCCCTTCCGCTCCCCCGCCTCGCTCGAGGTCTTCGCCTACGGGCGCGAACTGGCCCGGCAGCGGCGCGGCGGCAACGGCACCGATCTGGTCTCCCGGCTGGTCAACGAGGTGCCGCGGGACGGGGTACCGCTGTCCGCGCAGGACTTCGACAACTACTTCCTGCTGCTGGTCGTCGCCGGCAACGAGACCACCCGGCACACCATCAGCCACTCCATGCTGGCCCTGCTCCAGC
The DNA here is from genome assembly GCF_013423905.1 of Streptomyces sp. NEAU-sy36. NCBI lineage: Bacteria > Bacillati > Actinomycetota > Actinomycetes > Kitasatosporales > Streptomycetaceae > Streptomyces > Streptomyces sp. NEAU-sy36. The sequence goes on along the minus strand of NZ_CP058977.1, from coordinate 3,456,398 downwards.
ACCCCGAGCAGCTCGCGCGCCTGAAGGAGGACCCGTCCCTGATCCCGGTGGCGGTGGAGGAGTTCCTGCGCTGGGCCTCCCCCGTCTACCACTTCCGCCGCACCGCGACCCGCGACGTCGAACTCGGCGGCAGGCGGATCAAGGAGGGCGACAAGGTCGTGATGTGGTTCGCCTCCGGCAACCGCGACGAGGAGGTCTTCGGCGACCCCTACGACTTCGACGTCGCCCGGCGGAACAACGACCACGTCACCTTCGGCAAGGGCAGCCCGCACCTGTGCCTGGGCAATCTGCTGGCCCGCACCGAGATCCGCATCATGTTCGAGGAGCTGATCCCGCGCCTCGCGGACATCAAGCTGGCCGGGGACGTGCCGCGGGTGCGTTCCAACTTCGTCAACGGCATCAAGAAGCTGCCGGTGGAGGTCACTCCGGCCTGAGTTCCAGCAGCTCGCAGCCGAGTCGGTGCAGGGCGCTCGCGATCCCCGGCCGGGTGCCGAGCCGGGGGGTGCGGGCCGCGTCGTTGACGACGCTCAGGACCGCCTGCACCCGCACCCGGGCCTCGGCCGGCGCCATGGCCGGGTGGACCGCGCCCAGCAGCGCCAGCCACTCCGCGATGTAGTCGCGCTGGAACTGGTGGGTACGCCGCCGGTCCGCCTCCTGGAGGTGCTCGGTCTCGGTGGCGATCAGCGTCACCAGGTGCCGGGAGGCGAGCGCGTTGCGCGTGTAGCGCCACACCAGCCGGCGCAGTGCCTGCGCGTGGTCCTCGGCCGCGGCGAGCACCTCCGCGAGGTCGAGCCAGAGGCGTTCGACGCAGCGGTGCACGGCCGTGGCCAGGATCTCGTGCTTGCTGGCGAAGTGGTGGTAGATGCTCTGCCCGGCGATCCCGACGGCCGCGCCGGTCTCCTCCAGGCTGACCGAGGCGTAGCCGCGCTCGGCGAACAGTTCGGTCGCCGCGGCGAGCAGTGCCTCACGACGCGAACGATGCGCCAACGGCGGTCGCGGCGAGCGCGGTCGAGGCTCCCCGATGCCGGGCAGACGGGCCGTGGCGACGCGGTGCATGAGGTGCGCGACGAGTTCCGGGCCCTCGGGCGCCGGGAGTTCCACGTGCTGGTAGGCGAGGCTGGCCGCCACGCCCAGGGTGCTCCAGGACAGCAGCTCCGCGTGGCCCGGGTCCAGTCCCGGCCGGCCCGCGGTCAGCCGGTCGTCGAGCGCGCGCCGGGCCGCGTGCAGCCGATGGGCGAGCTGGGCGTACTGCTCGGCGGGCAGGTGCCGGGCCTCGCGCTGCCACAGCACGCCCAGCTCGCGCCGGGCCAGCGCGGTCGTGGCGAACTCCCCCGCCAGTACGTCGAGTCGGCCCGGTTCCGCGGTGTACAGACCGGCCAGGCAGGAGTCGAGCGCCTCGGCGACGACGGCGTGCAGCAGCTCCTGTTTGCCACGGAAGTGCCGGTACAGGGCCGAGGGGCCGATGCCCACGGCCGCCGCGATGTCGCTCATCGCCACATGGGCGTAGCCGTGACGGGAGAACAGCTCGCGCGCCGCGGTGACGATCAGCTCGCGGCGGTTGCGCGGACGCGTCCCGCGCGCGAGCGGGACGGCCTCGGTCCTCGGTGCGACCCGCGCCGCCGCCGTCTCCGTCCCGGTCCTCACCGTGTCCTCCCGAATCCGCGTCCCGTCTCCGCCCCGGCCAGTCCCCTCATCCGAGTTCGAGCGAACGCCCGATGATCTCCTTCATGATCTCGGTCGTGCCCGCGTAGATCCGGCTCACCCGGCTGTCCTGCCAGGCACGGGCGATCGGGTACTCCAGCATGTAACCGTATCCTCCGTGCAGCTGGACGCAGGCGTCCATGACCCTGCCCTGGAGCTCGGTGCACCACCACTTGGCCTTGGCCGCGTCGACCACCGTCAACTCGCCCGAGTTGAGGGCCAGTACGCAGCGGTCGAGGTAGTGCTGGGCCACCTCGATCTCGGTGGACAGCTCGGCGAGCCGGTGCCGGATCACCTGGAGGGAGCCGATCGGCTTGCCGAAGGCCTTGCGCTCGCGGACGTACTCCACGGTCCAGTCGAAGGCCGCCGACGCCTGCGCCAGACCGGCGATGGCGACCGACATCCGCTCCTGCGCGAGGTTCCGGGTCAGCGCGAAGAAGCCCTCGCCCTCGGCGCCGAGCAGGTTCGCGGCCGGCACCCGGGCGCCGTCGAAGACGAGTTCGGCGGTGTCCTGCGCGTGCAGACCGACCTTCTCCAGCTTGCGGCCGCGCTCGAACCCCGGGGTGCCGCGCTCGACCACGACCAGGCTGAGCCCGCGATGCGGGTGCTCGCCGGTGCGGACGGCGACGACCACCAGGTCGGCGTTGATGCCGTTGGTGATGAACGTCTTCGCGCCGTCGAGGACGTAGTGGTCGCCGTCGCGGACGGCCTTGGTGCGGATGCCGGACAGGTCGGAGCCGGTGCCGGGCTCGGTCATGGCGACCGCCGTGATCAGCTCGCCGGAGGCGATGCCGGGCAGCCAGCGCGCCTTCTGCTCGTCGTCGGTCTGATCGAGGAAGTAGGGCAGGCACACGTCCGCGTGCAGGGTGGGCCCGAGGATCGCCGGGATGGCCGCCGCCCGGGCACCCTCCTCGTGCAGGATCGTGTTGTAGCGGAAGTCGCGGATCCCCGCGCCGCCGAACTCCTCGGGCACGGCGATGCCCAGCGCGCCGAGGGCGCCGAGACCGGTGAACAGCTCGCGGGGCACGATGCCCGCCTTGTCCCAGTCCGCGTAGTGCGGCACGACGTGCTTGGCGATGAAGGCCCGCACGCTCTCCCGGTAGTCCTCGTGCTCGGCTTCGAAAAGGGTTCGCTTCATGATCGGCTTTCTCAGAGTCGTCGAGATCCGGGGCGCTGCCGCCGTACGGCTGAATGCGACAGCGGAGACTACTCGGGATTCACTTGTCGGGGAAGTGGTGAAGTGACGGCGGGTGAGGCGTGATTGACGGGCTCCGTACGCTCGGCCGCACACTGATCGCGATTCACAAGAAGCCTTCGCCCGCTGTGCCCCTGGTCACACCCTCCGCGCCTTCTGCGCTTTACTAGGACGTCCTAGTATTTCTCTGATACGCGTCCCGTCGACCTGTCTGGGAAGGCCCCCGATGAGTGATCTGCACCGGCCCGTGCACCCCGTCCGCCTCGTCACCGCATCGGCTCTGTTCGACGGGCACGACGCGTCGATCAACATCATGCGGCGGATCTTCCAGGCCCAGGGCGCCGAAGTGATCCACCTCGGGCACAACCGCTCGGTGCAGGAGGTCGTGAACGCGGCGCTGGAGGAGGACGCGCACGGCGTGGCGGTCTCCTCCTACCAGGGCGGCCATGTGGAGTACTTCGAGTACCTGGTCGAGTCGCTGCGCGAGCGGGGCGCGGAGCACATCCGCGTGGTGGGCGGCGGGGGCGGCGTGATCGTGCCCGAGGAGATCACCCGGCTGCGCGGCAGCGGGGTGACCATCTTCTCCCCCGAGGACGGGCAGCGGATGGGCCTCGCCGGGATGATCAACTCGGTGGTACGGGACTGCGACTTCGACCTGTGGGAGGGCAAGCCGGCCGATGCCGCGGCCGTGCTGGCCGGTGACCGGTTCGCGATCGCCCGTGCCATCACGGGCGCGGAACTCGGCGCGCTGCCCCCCGGGTTCCTGGAGCAGCTGCGGGCCGCGGCGGCGTCCCGGGTGGTGCCGGTGCTCGGCATCACCGGCACCGGCGGCTCCGGCAAGTCCTCGCTGACCGACGAGCTGGTGCGCCGCTTCCGGGTGGACCAGCAGGACAAGCTGCGCATCGCGGTCATCGCGGTCGACCCGACCCGCCGGCGCGGCGGCGGCGCGCTGCTCGGCGACCGGATCCGGATGAACTCCCTGGACGGCAACCGGGTGTTCTTCCGCAGCCTGGCCACGCGCGGCAGCCATGAGCTGCCGGAGCACCTCTCCGAGGTCATCGACGTGGTCAAGGCCGCCGGGTTCGACCTGGTGATCGTGGAGACGCCGGGCATCGGCCAGGGCGACGCGGCGATCGTGCCGTTCGTCGACACCTCGCTGTACGTGATGACGCCGGAGTTCGGCGCCGCCTCCCAGCTGGAGAAGATCGACATGCTCGACTTCGCCGACGTGGTCGCGGTCAACAAGTTCGAGCGGCGCGGCGCCAAGGACGCGCTGCGCGACGTGAGCCGCCAACTGGTGCGCAACCGCGAGGCGTTCGACAAGAAGCCCGAGGACATGCCGGTGTACGGCACCTCGGCCGCGACGTTCAACGACGACGGGGTCACCGCGCTCTTCCAGCATCTGAAGACGTCCCTGGGCGAGAGGGGCCTGTCCCTGGACGAGGGCACCCTCGCGCCCGTCACGGTGCGGCACTCCTCCGGCATCCGCCAGGTGGTGCCCGCCGACCGGGTGCGCTACCTCGCCGAGATCACCGAGACGGTCCGCGCCTACCACGCCCGGACCGAGGAGCTCGCCGAGGCGGCCCGCAGGGTGCAGCGACTGGACGCGGTCAAGGGCGAACTCGCCGCGGCCGGGTCGGACGCCGGCAATGTGGAGGCGCTGCTCGAAGACGCGCTGAAGCGGCTCCCGCACGAGGTCACCGAGCAGATCGAGAACTGGCCCGCCGTCGTGGCGTCGTACTCCGGCGACGAGCAGGTCGTGAAGATCCGCGACCGGGAGATCCACACCAAGCTGACCCGCGAGTCCCTCTCGGGCAACAAGATCCCCCGGGTGGCGCTGCCCCGCTTCACCGACCACGGCGAGCTGGTACGGTTCTGGCGGCGGGAGAACCTGCCCGGCCACTTCCCGTTCACCGCCGGGGTGTTCCCCTTCAAGCGGGACGGCGAGGACCCGGCACGGATGTTCGCCGGCGAGGGCGACCCGTTCCGCACCAACCGGCGCTTCAAGCTGCTCTCGGAGGGCCAGCCGGCCACCCGGCTGTCCACCGCCTTCGACTCGGTCACCCTCTACGGCCGCGACCCCGACGAGCGCCCCGACATCTACGGCAAGGTCGGCACCTCCGGCGTCTCGGTCGCCCACCTGGACGACATGAAGGCGCTGTACGACGGCTTCGACCTGATCGCCCCGACGACCTCGGTCTCCATGACGATCAACGGCCCGGCCCCCACCGTGCTGGCGTTCTTCCTGAACACCGCGATCGACCAGCAGATCGAGCGGTTCCGCGCAGCCGAGGGCCGCGAGCCGTCGGCGCAGGAGGCGGCCGAGCTGCGCGCGCACGCGCTGGCGAACGTCCGCGGCACGGTGCAGGCCGACATCCTCAAGGAGGACCAGGGCCAGAACACCTGTCTTTTCTCCACCGAGTTCTCGCTGCGGATGATGGCCGACATCCAGGAGTGGTTCATCGCCAACAAGGTCCGCAACTTCTACTCGGTGTCCATCTCCGGCTACCACATCGCCGAAGCGGGCGCGAACCCGATCAGCCAGCTGGCCTTCACCCTGGCCAACGGCTTCACCTACGTCGAGGCGTACCTGGCGCGCGGCATGGACGTGGACGACTTCGCGCCGAACCTGTCGTTCTTCTTCTCCAACGGCATGGACCCCGAGTACTCGGTGCTCGGCCGGGTCGCCCGCCGCATCTGGGCGGTCGCGATGAAGGAGAAGTACGGCGCCAACGAGCGTTCCCAGAAGCTGAAGTACCACGTCCAGACCTCGGGCCGCTCGCTGCACGCCCAGGAGATGGACTTCAACGACATCCGCACCACGCTGCAGGCGCTCATCGCCATCTACGACAACTGCAACAGCCTGCACACCAACGCCTACGACGAGGCGGTCACCACCCCCACCGAGGAGTCCGTGCGCCGGGCGCTGGCCATCCAGCTGATCATCAACCGGGAGTGGGGCCTGGCGATGAACGAGAACCCGCTCCAGGGGTCGTTCATCATCGACGAGCTGACCGACCTGGTCGAGGAGGCGGTGCTCCGGGAGTTCGAGCGGATCAGCGAGCGCGGGGGCGTGCTCGGCGCCATGGAGACCGGCTACCAGCGCGGCCGCATCCAGGACGAGTCGATGCTCTACGAGCAGCGCAAGCACGACGGCACGCTGCCCATCATCGGCGTCAACACCTTCCGCAACCCGCACGCGGACGAGGCCGAGCCCGGCGCCATCGAGCTGGCCCGCGCCACCGAGGAGGAGAAGCGCTCCCAGCTGACCCGGGTGCGGGACTTCCAGGGCCACCACCGGCAGGAGGCGCACGCCGCCCTGGCCGCGCTCAAGGCGGCGGCGGTCGACGGCGACAACGTCTTCGCCGTGCTGATGGACGCGGCGCGGGTCTGCACGCTCCAGCAGATCACCGAGGCGTTCTTCGAGGTGGGCGGCCAGTACCGCCGCAACGTCTGACGCCGGCGGACGGCGCGGGGGGAGCGGGCCGGCCCGCTCCCCCCGCGGGCTGTCAGGCCTCGTAGGCGAGCAGCGTCATCATGCCCGCCTCGCCGTGGTAGGCGTTGTGGCAGTGCAGCATCCAGCGGCCGGGGTTGTCCGCGTCGAAGTACACCGACACCGTGCGCCCGGGCAGCACGATGGTGGTGTCCTTGCGGGGGCCGCCGGTGCCGAGCTGGTAGGTGTGGCCGTGCAGGTGCATCGGGTGCCACATGTCCGTCTTGTTGACGAAGTCCAGCCGGACCCGCTGGCCCTGCTCGACCGTGAGCGGGTCGGCGGCGGGGTGCTTCATGTCGTACCGCCTGCCGTTGATGCCCCAGTCGTACTCGGCCATGCTGCCGGTGAGTTCGACGCGGTGGACGCGGTCGGTCTCCTTCGTGTCCAGGCGGACCTCGTCGGCCGCCGTCAGCCGGGCGGCGTTCATGATCATGCCGGTCAGCTCCGCCGGGCGGACGGTGGGCTTCGGCGCGGTCCCGGAACCGGTGCGCACCAGCGCCATGCCGCTCGCCTTCTTGCCCTCGGCGAGGGCGACCAGCGGGAAGACTCCGTCGGCGAGCGTGACCAGGACGTCGTAGCGCTCCCCCATGCCCACCAGCAGGGCGTCCACCTGCTGGTGGGCGACCGGGTAGCCGTCGGTGTGGGTGATGGTCAGCTTGTGCCCGCCGAGCGCGACGCGGTACGCCGTGTCGCCGCCGGCGTTGACGATGCGCAGCCGCACCCGCTTGCCGGGCTTGCCGGTGTAGACGTCGGGATCGTCCGGCACCCGGCCGTTGACCAGGTGGTACGGGTACTTGACGTCCCCGGCGTCGCCGCCGAGCAGATCGCTGCGCGCGCCCATCAGCATGAACTTCATCGACATGCCGCCGGAGCCGCCCCCGTCGTCCGTGCCGCCGCTCATGGTCATGTCGCCCATGTCCATCCCGCCCATGTCACCCATGTCGCCCATGTCGTGGCCGGAGGAACCGCCGTGGCCGGAGCCGCCCGCGCCCATGCCGCCCATGCCCCGGCTCAGTTCGGCGAGGACCTCGTCGGGGGTGCCGGTGACACCGTCGACCCAGTCGTCCAGGACGACCACCCACTCGTCGTCGTACGACAGCGGTTCCTTCGGGTCCTCCACGATCAGCGGGGCGTGCAGTCCGCGGTCGAGCTGGACGCCGACGTGCGGGTGGAAGAAGTAGGTGCCGGGAGTGTCGGCGACGAAGCGGTAGGTGAAGTTGCGGCCGGCCCGGACGGCGGACTGGGTGACCGGGGGCACGCCGTCCATGTCGGCGCGCAGGGCGAGTCCGTGCCAGTGGACGGAGGTGGTGGTGCCGCCCGGAAGCTGGTTGGACAGTTCGGCGGCGAGGGTGTCGCCGGCCGTGAGCCGGATCTCCTTGCCGGGGGCGTGGCCGCCGTAGGCCCAGCTCTTCGCCGTCACCTTGCCGCCGAGGTCGAGCACGGCCGGTGCGGCGGTCAGGGTGACGTTGCGGACCGTGCCGCTGGCCCTGCGCCCGCGTTCGGTGGCGGCGACCACCTTGCTGTCGGGGCTCACGAGGGCCGGGGTGCCGCCGGAGCCGCTGCCGCACGCGGCGAGCGCGCCGCCTCCCGCGACGGCGAGCCCGGCCAGCAGGGCGGAGCGACGGTTGATGCTGTTCATGTGGATGCCTCGTCTCGGTCTGCCGTTGGTCTGGCGCGTGCGGCATCCGCTCCCGGGCGGGAGCGGGCCGCCCGGGGAGGCCTAGATCAACAACCGGGAGAGGACGGAGAGGTCGGGCGGCGCGCGGTGCGGATGGCCCGGCAGGCCGAGTCCGGCGAGCACGCCCCGCGCGGGGGCGCTCGGGACGGCGTGGGGCGCGAGGGCCGGGGGCGCGAGCAGCTGCGGTGAGCCGACGGCGCCGGAGGTGCAGTGCTGCATTCCGGGGCCGGAACAGGCACCGTCGGCGTCGTGCTCCAGACCGGAGGTCACGGCCTGGGCGGCCACACCGTGCCGGACCGCGCCGTGCCGGGGCATGGCGTACCCGGGCGTGCCGCGCGCGGACATGCCGTGCCCGGACATGGCGTGGTCGCCCGTCTCGTGCCCGGGCATGGCGTGGTCGGCCATGGTGTGTCCGGCCGCGGCTTTCCCGGTCGCGGTGCGTCCGGACCCGCCGGCCGCTGCCGCGGTGCCGCCGTGCGGCGCGGTGCGGGCCGCCCCGGGCATCGTGCCCATGACGGCGGTGGCGGACATGGCCGGCGCGCCGCTCATGTCGTGGTGGACCAGGACGGCGAGCGCGGCGAGCAGCGTCAGCACGGCGGCCCAGGCACGGCGCCGTACGCCGTCCCCGGTGATGGTCCGCCGACAGGTCACGGCCGCCGTCTCCTTCCCGCTGCGCTGGGTCCGCCAGGTCCCTCACTATACCCCCGAGGGGTACGGCGCCCACACGGCACCCAGGCACGGACGGTCGGATGACTAAGTACCCCTGGGGGGTATATCGTTCAGATGTCGGGAGGGCCGGCCCACCGCCCCTCCCGCGGACCGAACCATGCTCTCACCCGAGGAAGTAGCCATGACCGAACAGAACTCCGGCTCCTGCTGCGGCTCCTGCGGTACCGGGACGGCGACCGACGTCCAGGTCCACGGCAGCGGCGTCACCACCGTGTACAAGGTCTCCGGCATGACCTGCGGCCACTGCGAGTCCGCCATCTCCAAGGAGATCTCCGTTCTGGACGGCGTCACCGCGGTCACGGCCGTCGCCGACAAGGGCGAGGTGACGGTCACCTCCGCCGCCCCGCTCGACGAGGAAGCCGTCCGCGCCGCCGTGGACGAGGCCGGCTACGAGCTGGTCGGCACCATCTGAGTCCGCGCGGCGCCGGGCGCCGCGCTCCGGGCGAAAACCCCTCCACCCTCCCGGGGACGGAGGGGTTTTCGCTTTTTCCGGAGCCCTTCAACTGCCTGCCGGAATCCGTGAGTTCACTCTCTTACATACCCCCCATGGGTATGCTACGGTGCACCGCACAGGTACCCCCTAGGGGTATACGCAAGAAGGGTGGAGTCATGTCAGCCGTCAATCCCAGGCGCTGGTGGGCACTGGTCGTGCTCGCCGCCGCACAGTTCATGGTCATCATGGACACGTCGATCATCGGGGTGGCGCTTCCCGAGATGCAGAAGGACCTCGGCTTCTCGCAGGGCGAGTTGCAGTGGGTCTTCAACGCCTACGTCATCGCCTTCGGCGGTCTGCTGCTGCTCGGCGGCCGGCTGTCCGACCTGCTCGGGGCCCGCAAGGTGTTCGTCACCGGCTGGACGGTGCTGATCGCGGGCTCGGTCGTGGCCGCCGCCGCGCAGAGCGCGTCCGTCGAGGTCGTCGGCCGCGCGGTCCAGGGCGTCGGCGGCGCGCTGATCGCGCCCTCGGCCATGACCCTGCTGATGATGCTGTTCGCCCACGACCCCAAGGAGCTGGGCAAGGCCATGGCGCTCTACGGCGCCGCGGCCCCCGCGGGCGGCACCGCCGGAGTCTTCATGGGCGGTGTGTTCACCCAGTGGCTGAGCTGGCCGTGGGTGTTCATCATCTACATCCCGATCGGCCTGGCCACGCTCGCGGCCGCCAAGCTGCTGCCCGCCGTCGGCGGCCGGCGTGGCGGGGTGGACGTGCTCGGCGCCGTGTCCGTCACAGCCGGTCTGGCGCTCGCCGTGTTCGCCGTCGTCCGCGCCCCGGAGGTCGGCTGGTCCTCGACCGGCACCGTGCTGGAGCTGGTCGGCGCCGTCGCCCTGCTCGCCCTGTTCTTCGTGATCCAGAAGACGGTGCGCGAGCCGCTGATGCCGCTCGGCATCTGGCGGGTGCCTCGCCTGGGTTCGGCGAACCTGGCGATGGCGCTGCTCGGCGCCGCGTGGATCCCGATGTGGTACTTCCTCAACCTGTACCTCCAGCAGGTCCTGGGCTACGGGGCGTTCGCCTCCGGCGCCGCGCTGCTGCCGATGACCGTGCTGCTGATGATCTTCATGACGGCCATCACCGCGCGGCTGATGGCCAAGTTCGGGGCCAAGCCGCTGATCGGCGGCGGTCTGCTGGTCCTCGCGGCGGGTCTGGTGTGGCTGTCCCAGGTCCAGCCGACGGGCACCTTCGTGGTCGACGTCCTGCCCGCGTCGCTGGTCGCGGCCCTCGGCATGTCGCTCGCCTACATCCCGGCGATGATGGCCGCGATGTCCGGGGCTCCGCAGGAGCAGGCGGGTCTGGCCTCCGGCATCGTCAACACCACCTACCAGGTGGGTTCCGCGCTCGGGCTCGCGGCGCTGACCGCCGTGGCCACCTCCGCGGGCGCCGGCAAGCTGGGCGACCTCCCCGCCCTCACCGACGGTTTCAGCGCGGCCTTCGTGTGGGCCGCGGCGATCGCCGCCGTGGGCGGACTGGTCACCCTCCTGTCCATGCGCAGCGAGAAGGCGGTCGCGGCACAGGCCGGCGCCGCACAGGAGGCGACCGGCGAACGGGCCGGTGTCTGACGGGCACCCACCCGGCGGGACCGGCACTGCACAGGCCGCCGGCACCGCCGTCCACCTGGACGACGAGCCATCTGGACGACGAACCCCTCGACGGGCCGTTCGGTTTCGGGCAACCGGAACGGACGGCCCTGTCCCGTGTACGGAGGAGCACCGCGATGGACATACAGACCCGCGCCGTACAGGTGCACCAGGATTCCCCGGCCACCGGCGGCCGGCCGCTCAGCGTGCCGATCGTGCAGTCCTCGGCCTTCGCCTTCGAGTCCGCCGCCGAGCTGGCGCAGGCCATGGGCGGGCCGGACGGGGCGTACGTCTACTCCCGGCGGGGCAACCCCACCGTGCGGGCCCTGGAGCGGACGCTCGCCACGCTGGAGGGCGGGGCCGCCGCGATCGCGTTCGCCTCCGGGATGGGCGCGATCAGCGGCGTCCTGCTGGCGCTGCTGCGGCCCGGTGACCATGTGATCGCCGGGCAGTGCCTGTACGGCGGCACCTACTCCGTGCTCACGGATCTCGCCCGGCGCTTCGGCGTCGAGGTGGACCACATCAGCGGCGACGACCCGGCCGAGTTCGCCGGCCTGGTCCGCCCCACCACCCGGCTGCTGCACCTGGAGACCATCGCCAACCCCACGGGCCGGGTGCCCGACCTCGGGGGCCTGCTGGCCGAGGCGCGGCGGCACGGGGTGCTCAGCATGGTGGACAACTCGCTGGCCTCGCCGGTGCTGTGCCGCCCGATCGAGCACGGCGCCGACGTGGTGGTGCACTCCACGACCAAGTACCTGGCCGGGCACTCCGACGTGCTGGGCGGGGTGGCCGTCTTCGCCGACGAGGCGCTGCGGGACCGGGTGTGGCCCAGGACCGTGGAACTGGGCGCGTGCGCCGACCCGTTCGCGGCCTGGCTGACCCTGCGCGGCCTGCCGACGCTGCCGTTGCGCATGCGCCAGCACTGCGCCGGCGCGGAGCTGCTGGCGCACCGCCTCGCCGGGCACGACCGAGTCGCCGCCGTGCACTGGCCGTTCCTGCCGGACCACCCCTCCTACGACCGCGCGCGAGCGCTCCTGGACGGGGGCGGCGGCATGGTCTCGTTCGAGCTCGCCGGCGGGCGGCAGGCGGGGCAGGCGTTCATCGAACGGGTGCGGATCGCCCGGCTGGCGCTGTCGCTGGGCGGAGTGGAGACGCTGGTCACGCACCCGGCGTCCACCTCGCACCGGGAGCTGGACGACGCGGCGCTGGCGGCCGCCGGCATCGGCGCGGGCACCGTGCGGATGTCGGTCGGCATCGAGCACCCGGAGGACCTGTGGACGGACATCGCCGAAGCCTTGATCGAGCCGTAGATTTTGGTTGACAAAATAAACGGCTGATTCGTAGATTGAGTGAAGCCCAGAGAACCGGCTCTTCGGCCCAGAGGGGGGCTTCATGCGCTACTTCGAGGACTTCCGCACCGGTGACATCCACGAGCTCGGCACGGTCACCGTCACCGAGGAGGAGGTGCTCGAGTTCGCCCGGCGCTACGACCCGCAGCCCTTCCACATCGATCCCGAGCGGGCGAAGCAGTCGCCGTTCGGCGGGCTGATCGCCAGCGGATTCCACACCTCGGCGCTCTTCATGCGGCGCTACGTCGACGGCCTGCTCGCCTACAGCGCCTGCGCCGGCTCCCCCGGCATCGACGAGGTCCGCTACCTCCGGCCGGTCCGGCCGGGCGACGTCCTCACCGCGCGGGTCGAGATCCTCGGATCGCGTCCCTCGCTGGGCAACCCCGCCACCGGCATCGTCCAGCCCCGCTGCGAGCTGGTGGCCGCCGACGGGACGGTCGTGTTCAGCATGATCCTGCACAGCATCTTCCGGCGGCGTCCCGCCGACTCCCGCGCCGCGACCCCGTCGTCGATGTCCGCGGCGCAGGACCCGGTCGCCTGCTGTGCCCGACAGCGCTGAGCACGGCCGTCCGCACACCCACCGCTTCGACCGACGAAGCGCCGCCCCGAAGGGAGACCTCCCGTGGAGGCCGTATCCCGCACCGCCCAGTGGACCGCCGCCGCGCGGGCCCTGGAGACCGACCGCGAGGACCGGCTGTTCGCCGATCCCCACGCCCGAACCGTCGCCGGCACCACCGGCTTCGAGCTGCTGGAACGCTACGCGGGCGCGGGCACCGTACCGTTCCTCGCCATCCGCACCACCTACCTGGACCGCGCCATCGAGCACGCGGTGCGCGTACGCGGGCTGCGCCAGGTCGTGTTCCTCGCGGCCGGCATGGACACCCGCTACTACCGCCTCGACTGGCCCGACGGCATCACCCTCTACGAACTCGACCGGCCCGCGCTGCTGGAGGCCAAGGCCGCGCTGCTCGCCGACGAGCCCGAACCGGCCGGCCGCGAGCGCCGTACCGTCGCCGTCGATCTGCGCGAGGACTGGGCCGGCGCCCTCAAGGAGGCCGGCTGGCAGGCGGAGCGGCCCACGCTGTGGGTGGTCGAGGGACTGCTGTTCTTCCTGCCGGAGACCGCCGTGCGCACCCTGCTCGCGACCCTGTGGCAGCACAGCGCGCCGGCCTCCGTGCTGCTCGGCGACGTCATCAGCGAGGCCGCCCTGCGCAATCCGCTGTCCCGGCCCTTCATGAAGGCCCTCGAAGAGGACGGCAACCCCTGGCTGTTCGGCACCGAGGAGCCGGAGCAGCTGCTCGTCTCCTGCGGCTGGACCGTCCAGGAGGTGCGCCAACCGGGCGAGGAGGGCGCCGACTTCGGCCGCTGGCCGTACCCGGTGCCGCCCCGCGAGACCCCCCGCGTGCCCCGTTCCTTCCTGTTCACGGCGACCCGAGACGAGATCACGTCATGACCCAGCCGACCGGCCCCGGGGCCACCGAGCCCGCGGCCGCCTTCCACCAGCGCGTCATCGACGACGCGGCGGCCGCCGTACGCGCTCTGACCGTCTCCCTCGGCGAGCGGCTCGGCCTGTACCGCGTGCTCGCCGAACAGGGCCCGCTCACCCCCGCCGAACTGGCCGAGCGCGCCGGCATCGCCCCGCGCTACGCCGAGGAGTGGCTGCACGCGCAGCTCAGCGCCGGCTACGTGGAGCGCCACCCGTCCTCCGACAAGTACACCCTGCCCGCGGAGCACGCCGCCGTCCTCGCGCAGCCCGCGTCGCCCACCTACGCGGCGGGCTTCTTCACCGCGCTCAAGGCGCTGTACGCCACCGAGGACCTGCTCCTCGACGCCTACCGCAGCGGCGAGGGCGTCGGCTGGGCCGAGCACGACCCGTCGCTCGACACCGGCATGGGCAGCTTCTTCCAGCCCACCTACCAGCACCGGCTGCTGACCGACTGGATCCCGGCGCTGCACGAGGTGAGCGACAAGCTGGCGGCCGGCGGCACGGCGGCGGACGTCGGCTGCGGCGTGGGCCACACCACCCGGCTGATCGCCCGTGCCTTCCCCGAGGCCCGGGTGTACGGCTTCGACTACTCGGAGGAGGCGATCGCCATCGCCCGGCAGCTCGCCGAGGACGAGGGCCTGAGCGACCGTGTCGTCTTCGAGACCGCGTCCGCCGACGACTACCCCGGCGGCGGCTACGACCTGGTCACCTTCTTCAACTGCCTGCACGACATGGGCGACCCGGTGGCCGCGGCCCAGCACGTCCACAAGTCGCTGGACGCGGACGGCACATGGATGCTGGTCGAGTCCAACGTCTCCCCCTCCGACATCGACACCCGCACTCCGCCGGCGCGCATGTTCATGGCGCTGTCCGCCGTGATGTGCCTGCCGGTCGCCCTCGCGCAGCGCGGCCCGCACGCGCTCGGCAACCACTCCGGCGAGAAGGCGTTCCGCGCCATCGCCGAGGAGGCGGGCTTCACCCGCTGGCGGCGGGCGACCCAGACCCCGGTGAACGCCGTCTACGAGGTCCGTCCCTGACCCGGCTCCCGCACTCGGACAGGAGAAACCATGGCCGCCACGGCCCTTCCCGTCAACGACCGCTTCCTGGAGATCCTCGAACGGCTCAGTGAGAAGTCCGTCGAGGACTACTACAACCCGTACCAGCGGTTCACCTGGCCGCAGACGCTGGACGAGAACCGCATGTGGACCAGCCCCGACCTGCTCACCGTCTACGGCACCGAGCACTACGACCGGCTGGACGAGGACACCCTCAAGCGGCTGTCCAAGTGGGAGTCCGTCAACTTCTACAGCCTGAACGTGCACGGCATCCGCGAACTGCTCATCGAGGTCGTGGGACGCATCCACACGCCGGGCTTCGAGGTGCCCTCCGACTTCTTCCACCACTTCATCGGCGAGGAGAACGAACACATGTGGTTCTTCTCCGAGTTCTGCCGGCGCTACGGCGGCAAGATCTACTCGTCGATGACCATGAGCGCCGACTCCGCCTGGGAGAGCGAGGTCGAGAACTTCCTCGTCTTCGCCCGCATCCTGTTCTTCGAGGAGCTGGTCGACCACTACAACACCCGGATGGCGCAGGACGATTCGCTCTGCGAGACCATCCGCCAGGTCAACCGCCTGCACCACCAGGACGAGTCCCGGCACATCGCCTTCGGCCGGGAGCTGGTCTCGCTGCTCTTCACCCGCATGCGCGAGGCGGTGAGCGCCGAACGGCTGCGCGAGGTGGAGAGCTACCTGAAGCGCTACGTCGTCTTCAGCGTCAACTCCCTCTACAACCCGCACGTCTACCGCGACGCCGGCATCGCCGACCCGCTGGGGCTGCGCAACGCCCTGCTCGCCGACGAGCGCAGGCGCGCCCAGGAGCGCAAGGCCATCCGCAAGCCGCTCGCCTTCTTCCTCAAGACCGGGATCTTCTCCGACGACACTCTGCCGGTCCTCTGATCCGGACCGGCCGGTCCAGCGAACCGAGAGGTGGTCCACCACCGTGCCCGACACCATATCCACCGCGCCCCCGCGCTCACCGGCCGCGAGCCGCGGCCTGCCCTCCCTCGGAGCGGAGGAGACGGCGCTGCTCCGGCTCCTCGACGACACCTTCGAGAAGTGGGGCGTGAGCGCCGGGGCCCGTCCGATGACCATGCCCCCGCTGCTGCCCGCCGCCGACCTCAAGCGGCTGGACTACTACGAGAACTTCCCCCACCAAGCCGTCGTCGCCACCGCGATCGACGTCGACCGCCGCGGCGAGTACTGCTCCGAGACGGGCTGCTTCCCGTGCAGCTCGCTCCAGCCCGCCGCACTCGGCCTGCCCTCCGCCTCCTGTTACGCCGTCTACCTCGACCACGAGGGCCGCGAGGTCGCGGCGGACACCCTGGTGACCGTGGTCGGCTGGTGCTTCCGCAAGGAGGAGCGCTACGAGGGGCTGCGCCGCCAACTCGGCTTCCACATGCGGGAGATCGTCGCCCTCGGCAGCCGTGAACACGCGGACGCGCACCTGCTGGACTTCACCGACCGCATCACCGCCTTCGCCCGGGCGCTCGACCTGCCGCTGCGCAGGGAGGCCGCCACCGACCCCTTCTACGACAAGGGCGGTTCCAAGGCGCTGTTGCAGCGGCTGTCCCCGGTCAAACACGAGTTCCTCTTCGAAGACCTCGCGATCGCCTCCGTCAACACCCACCGCAACTTCTTCGGCGACCGCTGCTCCATCACCCTCGCCGGCACCGGCGAGCCGGCCTCCACCAGCTGTGTCGCCTTCGGGCTCGAACGCTGGCTGTCGGCCCTCGCGCGGCGGTACGGCACCTGGGCCGCCGCCACCGAAGCCGTGCTCGCGGCAGGCGACCGACTCCAGCCGGTCGGCCCGGGGGTGTGAGGTGCCTGCCCACCCCACCGCCCAAGGCGGCGGCCCGGGCTGGGCGAACCTCGGCATGGACATCGTGTCCGTCAAGCGCGTCCGCCGGCTCCTCGACGACCACGGCGAGGATTTCTTCCAGCGGATGCTGAACCCCGGCGAACTCGACGACTGCCGTACGTCCAGCGGCCTCGATCTGCTCAGCCTGTGCGGACGGATCGCGGCCAAGGAAGCGGCGTTCAAGACCCTGCGGGTCCGGGGCCGGTTCCTGCCCTGGCGCGACATCGTGGTGCGCCGCTCCGACGGCGGCTGGCCACTGGTCGAACTGCGCCGCACCGCCGCCGAGATGGCGGCCGAGTCCGGCATCCAGGACATCACGGTGAGCATCAGCCACGACGTGGACTACGCGGTGGCCGTGGCCGCTCCCGTCCTCGGCGATCCCCGGCACCGGCCGTGAGACGCCCGCTCTGCCCACAGCTCTTCCTCGATCACCGTTAGGAGTACCGCCATGACCGACGGCCTGCAGCAGGTGAAGGACTGGATCCTCAAGCGCCACCCGGAGCGCGAGGACATCCCGAACGACCTCGACCTGATCGAGAACCGGCTCATCGACTCGCTGTCCTTCGTGGAGTTCGTCTTCCTCCTGGAGCAGCACAGCGGCCGCGCCATCGAGATGGAGACCCTGGAGGTCGACTCCCTGCGCACCCTCGACGCCATCGAGGCCGCCTTCTTCCTCGCGGAGGTGAAGTGAGATGAGCCGGCGGCTCTTCACCTCCGAGTCCGTCACCGAAGGCCATCCCGACAAGATCGCCGACCGGATCAGCGACACCGTCCTGGACGCGCTGCTCGGCCAGGACCCGGCCGCCCGGGTGGCGGTGGAGACCCTGATCACCACCGGTCAGGTGCACATCGCCGGCGAGGTCACCACCCACGCCTACGCCCCCATCGCCCAGCTGGTGCGCGACACGATCCTCGACATCGGCTACGACTCCTCCGCCAAGGGCTTCGACGGCGCCTCCTGCGGGGTCTCCGTGTCGATCGGCGCCCAGTCACCGGACATCGCGCAGGGCGTGGACGCCGCCTACGAGGCGCGCGCCGAGGGCAACAGCGACGAGCTGTCCCGGCAGGGCGCCGGCGACCAGGGCCTGATGTTCGGCTACGCCTGCGACGACACCCCCGAGCTGATGCCGTTGCCGATCCATCTCGCGCACCGGCTGGCCGAGCGGCTGACCGAGGTCCGCAAGAACGGCGGCTGTCCCTATCTGCGGCCGGACGGCAAGACGCAGGTCACCATCGAGTACGACGGCGACCGCCCGGCGCGCCTGGACACCGTCGTCGTCTCCTCCCAGCACGCCGGGGACATCAGCCTGGAGGGCCTGCTCGCCCCGGACATCCGGGAGTCGGTGGTGGAGCCGACGCTCAAGGCGCTCGCCGAGCAGGGGGTGAGCCTGGAGAGCGACGGCTACCGGCTGCTGGTGAACCCCACGGGCCGCTTCGAGATCGGCGGCCCGATGGGCGACGCGGGCCTCACCGGCCGCAAGATCATCATCGACACCTACGGCGGGATGGCCCGGCACGGCGGCGGCGCCTTCTCCGGCAAGGACCCCTCCAAGGTGGACCGCAGCGCGGCGTACGCGATGCGCTGGGTCGCGAAGAACGTGGTCGCCGCGGGTCTCGCCCGCCGCTGCGAGGTACAGGTCGCCTACGCCATCGGCAAGGCGGACCCGGTCGGCCTGTTCGTGGAGACGTTCGGCACCGAGTCCGTGCCGGTGGACCGCATCCAGACCGCGATCACGGAAGTCTTCGACCTGCGTCCCGCGGCGATCGTGCGCGACCTGGACCTGCTGCGGCCCGTCTACGCGCGGACCTCCGCGTACGGCCATTTCGGCCGCGAACTGCCGGAGTTCACCTGGGAGTCGACCGATCGGGCCGGCGCGCTGCGCGCCCACGTGGAGGGCTGAGATGCGTATCGCTGTCACGGGTTCCATCGCCACCGACCATCTGATGTCCTTCCCGGGGAGCTTCACCGACCAGCTCCTGGCCGACCGACTGGACCGCGTCTCCCTGTCCTTCCTCGCCGACCGGCTGGAGATCCGCCGTGGCGGCGTGGCAGCGAACATCTCGTTCGGCCTCGGGCTGCTCGGCCTGCGGCCGGTGCTGGTCGGGGCGGTCGGCGACGATTTCGAGCCCTACCGCGTCTGGCTGAAGCAGCACGGGGTCGACACCGACTCCGTGCTGGTCAGCGAGGAGCACCACACCGCCCGTTTCGTCTGTACGACGGACCGCGCGCAGAACCAGATCGCCACCTTCTACGCCGGCGCGATGACGGAGGCCCGCAGGATCGACCTGCGGGCGATCGCCGAGCGCACGGGCCGGCTCGGGCTGGTGATGATCTCGCCGGACGACCCGGAGGCCATGCTGCGGCACACCCGGGCCTGCCGGGACCTCGGCATCCCGTTCGCCGCCGATCCGTCCCAGCAGCTGGCGCGGCTCAGCGGCAAGGAGGTGCTCGAACTCATCGAGGGCGCCCGCTGGTTGTTCACCAACGAGTACGAGACCGCGCTGCTCCAGGAGCGCACCGGGCTCGGCGTGCCGGACGTGCTGCGCCGCGTCGGCCGCTGGGTCACCACGGAGGGCGCCGCGGGCGTCCGCATCCGCCGCGACGGCCGGCCGGACCTGGCCGTGCCGGCGGTCGAGGTCTCCGGTGTGGTGGACCCTACCGGTGTCGGCGACGCGTTCCGCGCGGGCTTCCTCGCCGGCACGGCGTGGGGCGTCCCGGAGCGCTGCGCGGCGCAGCTCGGCTGTGTCGTGGCCGCCACCGCGCTGGACTACGTGGGCACCCAAGAGTACCGGCTGTACCGGGACATCGTGCTCGGGCGGCTGCGCACGGCCTACGGCGTGGGCTGCGCGGCCCATCTGGCCACGCATCTCGCGGCGAACCTGAGGGGGCTGACATGACGGCCGCCCGGATCGGCGCCCTGCGGACGGCGCTGGCCACCCGGGTGGTGGTGGCCGACGGGGCGATGGGCACCATGCTCCAGGCCCAGGAGCCCACGCTGGAGGACTTCCAGCAGCTGGAAGGCTGCAACGAGGTCCTCAACGTCACCCGCC
Organism: Streptomyces sp. NEAU-sy36; assembly: GCF_013423905.1. NCBI lineage: Bacteria > Bacillati > Actinomycetota > Actinomycetes > Kitasatosporales > Streptomycetaceae > Streptomyces > Streptomyces sp. NEAU-sy36. Next base: position 3,436,730 of record NZ_CP058977.1, on the reverse strand, counting down.
CGGACATCGTCCGCTCGGTCCACGAGGCCTACTTCGCGGTGGGCGTGGACTGCGTGGAGACCAACACCTTCGGCGCCAACCACGCGGCGATGGCGGAGTACGACATCGCCGGCCGGGTGTACGAGCTGTCCGAGGCGGGCGCCCGGATCGCCCGGGAGGTGGCGGACGAGTTCACCGTACGGGAGGGCCGGCAGCGCTGGGTGCTGGGCTCCATGGGCCCCGGCACCAAGCTGCCCACTCTCGGGCACATCGGCTACGGCACGATCCGCGACGGCTTCCAGGCGAACGCGGAGGGTCTGCTGGCGGGCGGCGCGGACGCGCTGCTCGTGGAGACCACCCAGGACCTGCTCCAGACCAAGGCCGCCGTGCTCGGCGCCCGGCGCGCCCTGGACGCCCTCGGCCTGGACGTGCCGTTGCTGGTGTCGATGGCCTTCGAGACCACGGGCACCATGCTGCTGGGCTCGGAGATCGGCGCGGCCCTGACGGCCCTGGAGCCGCTGGGCATCGATCTCATCGGCCTGAACTGCTCGACCGGACCGGCCGAGATGGGCGAGCACCTGCGCCATCTCGCCCGCAACGCCCGCATCCCGCTGCTGTGCATGCCGAACGCCGGCCTGCCGGTGCTGACCAGGGACGGCGCGCACTTCCCGCTCGGTCCGGCTCAACTGGCGGACGCGCAGGAGGCGTTCGTGCGGGAGTACGGTCTGTCGCTGGTGGGCGGGTGCTGCGGTACGACGCCGGAGCATCTGCGGCAGGTGGTGGAGCGGGTGCGGGATCTGGTGCCGTCGGTGCGTGAGCCGCGGCCGGAGCCCGGTGCGGCGTCGCTGTACCAGTCGGTGCCGTTCCGGCAGGACACGTCGTATCTGGCGATCGGTGAGCGGACGAACGCGAACGGGTCGAAGAAGTTCCGTGAGGCGATGCTGGAGGGCCGCTGGGACGACTGTGTGGAGATCGCCCGGGAGCAGATCCGCGAGGGCGCGCACATGCTCGATGTGTGTGTGGACTACGTCGGCCGGGACGGTGTGGCGGACATGGAGGAGCTGGCGGGCAGGCTGGCGACCGCGTCGACGCTGCCGATCGTGCTGGACTCCACCGAGGTGGAGGTGATCCGGGCCGGTCTGGAGAAGCTGGGCGGGCGTGCGGTGATCAACTCGGTGAACTACGAGGACGGGGACGGGCCCGGGTCGCGGTTCGCGCGGGTGACGGCGCTGGCGCGTGAGCACGGTGCGGCGCTGATCGCGCTGACGATCGACGAGGAGGGCCAGGCCCGTACTCCGCGGAAGAAGGTGGAGATCGCCGAGCGGCTGATCGCGGATCTGACGGGGAACTGGGGGATCCGTGAGGAGGACGTCCTCATCGACACCCTGACGTTCACGATCTGCACGGGCCAGGAGGAGTCCCGCAAGGACGGTGTGGCGACGATCGAGGCGATCCGGGAGCTGAAGCGGCGGCATCCCGCGGTGCAGACCACGCTGGGGCTGTCGAACATCTCCTTCGGGCTGAACCCGGCCGCGCGGATCCTGCTCAACAGCGTCTTCCTGGACGAGTGCGTCAAGGCCGGCCTGGACTCGGCGATCGTGCACGCCTCGAAGATCCTCCCGATCGCCCGTTTCAGCGAGGAGGAGGTACGGACCGCGCTCGATCTGATCTACGACCGCCGCGCGCCGGGGTATGACCCGCTGCAGAAGCTGATGCGGCTGTTCGAGGGGGCGACGGCGAAGTCGCTGAAGGCGGGCAAGGCCGAGGAACTGGCCGCGCTGCCCCTGGAGGAGCGGCTCAAGCGGCGGATCATCGACGGTGAGCGCAACGGTCTGGAAGCGGATCTGGATGCGGCGCTGGCCGGGCGGCCGGCGCTGGACATCGTCAACGAGACGCTGCTGGACGGCATGAAGGTCGTCGGTGAGCTGTTCGGTTCGGGGCAGATGCAGCTGCCGTTCGTGCTGCAGTCCGCCGAGGTGATGAAGGCCGCGGTCGCCTATCTGGAACCGCACATGGAGAAGTCGGACGCCGAGGGCAAGGGCACCATCGTGCTGGCCACGGTCCGCGGTGACGTGCACGACATCGGCAAGAACCTGGTCGACATCATCTTGTCGAACAACGGCTACAACGTGGTCAACCTGGGGATCAAGCAGCCCGTCTCCGCGATCCTGGAGGCCGCCGAGGAACACCGCGCCGACGTGATCGGCATGTCCGGGCTCCTGGTGAAGTCCACCGTGATCATGAAGGAGAACCTGGAGGAGCTGAACCAGCGCGCCCTGGCGTCGAAGTACCCGGTGATCCTCGGCGGTGCCGCCCTCACCCGCGCCTACGTCGAACAGGACCTCCACGAGATCTACCAGGGCGAGGTCCGCTACGCCCGCGACGCCTTCGAGGGCCTGCGCCTGATGGACGCCCTCATCGGCGTCAAACGCGGCGTGCCTGGTGCGAAACTTCCCGAACTGCGCCCGCGCAGGGTCCGGGCCACGGCGGGGGTCACGATGGCCGTGCCGGACCGCAGTGGTCGTTCGGATGTCGCCACCGACAACCCCGTGCCCACCCCGCCGTTCTGGGGCACCCGCGTCAGCAAGGGCATCCAGCTCAAGGAGTACGCCTCCTGGCTCGACGAGGGCGCCCTCTTCAAGGGCCAGTGGGGGCTGACCAAGGACCTGTTCGAGACCGAGGGAAGGCCCAGGCTGCGCGGCTGGCTCGATCTGCTGCGCACCCGCAACCTGCTGGAAGCGTCCGTCGTCCACGGCTACTTCCCCTGCGTGTCCAAGGACGACGACCTGATCGTCCTCGACGAGCACGGCGCGGAACTCACCCGGTTCACCTTCCCCCGGCAGGAGCGCGGCCGCAGGCTGTGCCTGGCCGACTTCTTCCGCCCCGAGGAGTCCGGCGAGAGGGACGTCGTCGGCTTCCAGGTCGTCACCGTCGGCTCCCGCATCGGCGAGGAGACCGCGAAGCTCTTCGCGGCCAACGCCTACCGCGACTACCTCGAACTGCACGGCCTGTCCGTCCAGTTGGCCGAAGCCCTCGCCGAGTACTGGCACGCCCGCGTGCGCGCCGAACTCGGCATCGCCGGCGCCGATCCGGACTCGCTGGCCGGCATGTTCCGCACCGACTACCAGGGGTGCCGCTACTCCCTCGGCTACCCGGCGTGCCCCGATCTGGAGGACCGCGCCAAGATCGCCACCCTGCTGGAACCCGAGCGGATCGGGGTCCGGCTCTCCGAGGAGTTCCAGCTCCACCCCGAGCAGTCCACGGACGCGATCGTCGTCCACCACCCCGAGGCGGGGTACTTCAACGCCGGGCGGCGCTCATGACCACCTTCTCGTTCGAGTTCTTCCCGCCCGCCACCGCCGCGGGCGAGCGCGCCCTGTGGAGAGCGGTGCGCAAAGTGGAGGCGCTGCGGCCCGACTTCGTGTCGGTCACCTATGGGGCGGGGGGTTCCTCCCGCGACCGTACGGTGGCGCTCACCCGGCGCATCGCCGCCGAGACGACCCTGCGTCCGGCCGCTCATCTGACCGCCGTCGGGCATTCGGTGGCGGAGCTGCGCCACATCATCGGCAGCTACGCGGACGCGGGCATCCGCGACGTCCTCGCGCTGCGCGGCGATCCGCCCGGCGACCCGCGGGGCCCGTGGGTCCCGCATCCCGACGGGTTCACCCACGCCTACCAGCTGGTCGAACTGCTGCGCTCGCTGGGCGACTTCACCATCGGCGTGGCGGCCTTCCCGGAGGGACATCCGCGCTCGCCCGACGCCCGGTCCGATCTGCGCCACTTCGTGGCCAAGTGCAAGGCCGGCGCGGACTACGCCATCACACAGATGTTCTTCCGCGCGGAGGACTATCTGCGGCTGCGGGACCGGGTCGCCGCGGCCGGCTGCGAGACCCCGATCATCCCGGAGATCATGCCCGCCACCGACGTCCGCCAGATCCGCCGGTTCGCCCAGCTCAGCTCGGCGACCTTCCCGGAGGACCTGGCGCACCGGCTGGAGGCGGCCCGGCACGATCCCGCCGTCGCGCACCGCATCGGCGTCGACCACGCCGTCGCCATGGCCGACCGGCTCCTCGCCGAGGGGGCGCCCGGTCTGCACTACATCACCCTGAACCGCTCGACGGCGGCCCTGGACATCCATCGCACCATCCGAGCATCGAGGAGCCTCAGTGTCCGCTGACACCCCCGACTTCAAAGTCGCCGACCTCTCGCTGGCCGAGTTCGGCCGCAAGGAGATCACCCTCGCCGAGCACGAGATGCCCGGCCTGATGGCGATCCGCGAGGAGTACGCCGAGGCCCGGCCGCTGGCCGGCGCCCGCATCACGGGCTCGCTGCACATGACCGTGCAGACCGCCGTGCTGATCGAGACCCTGGTCGCCCTCGGCGCCCGGGTCCGCTGGGCGTCCTGCAACATCTTCTCCACCCAGGACCACGCGGCCGCCGCCGTCGCCGCGGCCGGGATACCGGTGTTCGCCTGGAAGGGCGAGACCCTGGAGGAGTACTGGTGGTGTACCGAGCAGGCGCTGACCTGGCCGGACAGCCCCACCGGCGGCCCGAACATGATCCTGGACGACGGCGGTGACGCCACCCTCCTCGTCCACCAGGGCGTGGCCTTCCGGAAGACCGGCGACCTCCCGTCCGCCGACAACGAGGAACTCGCCGTACTCCGGGCGCTTCTGGAACGCAGCGACCTCGACTGGACGGCCGTCGCCGCCGGCATCCGTGGTGTGACGGAGGAGACCACGACGGGTGTGCACCGGTTGTACGAGATGCAGCGGGACGGTGTGCTGCTGTTCCCGGCGATCAATGTGAACGACGCGGTGACGAAGTCGAAGTTCGACAACAAGTACGGTTGCCGGCACTCGCTGGTGGACGGTATCAACCGGGCCACCGATGTGCTGATCGGCGGGAAGACCGCGGTGGTGTGCGGTTACGGCGATGTCGGCAAGGGCTGTGCGGAGTCGTTGCGCGGTCAGGGTGCGCGGGTGATCGTGACGGAGATCGACCCGATCTGCGCGCTGCAGGCGGCGATGGACGGGTACCAGGTCACGACGCTGGACGAGGTCGTGGACAAGGCCGACATCTTCGTGACGACGACGGGCAACAAGGACATCATCATGGCCTCGGACATGGCCCGGATGAAGCACCAGGCGATCGTCGGGAACATCGGTCACTTCGACAACGAGATCGACATGGCCGGTCTGGCGAAGATCCCGGGCATCGTCAAGGACGAGGTGAAGCCGCAGGTCCACACGTGGACCTTCCCGGACGGCAAGGTGATCATCGTGCTGTCCGAGGGGCGGCTGCTGAACCTGGGCAACGCCACCGGTCACCCGTCGTTCGTGATGTCGAACTCGTTCGCGGACCAGACGCTGGCGCAGATCGAGCTGTTCACCAAGCCGGACGCGTACCCGACCGGTGTGTACGTGCTGCCCAAGCACCTGGACGAGAAGGTCGCCCGGCTCCACCTGGACGCGCTCGGCGTCAAGCTGACCAAGCTGCGCCCGGAGCAGGCCGCGTACATCGGCGTCGAGGTCGACGGCCCGTACAAGCCGGACCACTACCGCTACTGAGAGCGCGGAGCAGACAGAGATGTCCGAGCACAACCCGTACGCGGCGGCGGGCCGGGACCCCGGCCTTCCCGGCCGCCTGCTCCGCACCGAGCGAGACGCGCTGATGCCGTTGCTGCGTGCCGCTCCCCGGGAGCTGTTCGAACTGCGCACCGCCTGTCCCGGATGGACGGTGCGCCAGGTCCTCGCCCACTGCGGGGCGGCGCTGATCCGCATCGTCGAGGGCCGGCTGGAGGAGGGCGCGTTCCTGCCGGAGGCGAACGCCGCGGATGTGGCGGAGCGCGCGGACTGGCCGCTGGGGCGCGTGCTGGACGAGCTGGAGCAGGGGCTCACGGAGGCCGGTGACGTCATCGCCCGGCGCTGCGACGACCGGCTGGACGCGGTGGCGCTGGGCGAGTGGGTGCACGCCGGAGACGTGCGCGAGGCGTTCGGCGAGCGGGGGGCGTACGCCGGGGAGAGCGTGGAGCACGCCCTCCCCCTGCTGACGGCGACCAGCCGGCAGCGCGGCACCCCCGGCCTGCACGCCCATCTTCCCGGCGCCGACGCGCCGTTGCCGCTGGGGAACCCCTGCGCGGAGCGTCCCCTGGCGCAGTTCCGCGGGGACCTGCCGACGCTGATCCGGATCTACACCGGCCGTCCGCTCGTCGGCACCCGCTACCACCTCTCGGGCGCCACGGAGAAGGAGCTGTGCATCTACCGGTGAGCGGGGCGGCTCACTCGGTGCTGACGATCTGGAATGCCTCGGCGAGCCGGCCCGGGGGCAGTCCGCCCGCCCGGGCGTGCTCGGCGAGCCAGTCGCGCAGCAGCCCGGCGAGGTCCTCGAAGTGGGCCGTCTGCGAGGTGTGGATGCGCAGCGCCTCCACCTTGCGGGCGAAGACGGTGGTGACATCGACGTACTGATTGGGCGTCGGCCCGGTCATCAGCCACAGCTCGGGGACGATCCAGGGTTCGAGTCCCTCGCTCTTGAGGAGTTCCGGGTGCGCGAAGGGGTTGCGCGCCTCCGGGTAGATCGCCCGCAGGGCCGCGTCGCCGACCGCCCGGTGGTCCGGGTGCAGGTCCGCGACGCGCTTCCAGTTGATCTCGGGGCTCGGGATGATCGCGCGGCGCGGCCGGACCTGGCGGATGACCCGGCACAGGTCGCGGCGCAGCTCGGCGGTCGGCTCCACGAAGCTGTCCGGGTAGCCGAGGAAGCGCACGTCGTGCACCCCGCTGAGCTTGGCCGAGTGGACCTGTTCGGCGCGGCGCAGATCGGCCATCGCCTGGCGGGGCAACCGTTCGTCGTAGCCGCCCGCGTCGCCGTCGGTGACGATGCAGTAGGTCACGCGGGTGCCGTCGGCGATCCAGCGCATCACCGTGCCGCTGACGCAGAATTCGATGTCGTCCGGGTGCGCGGCCACGACGAGAAGACTCTCCGGCGCGCCGCGGTCGGGGGGATCGGCCTTGAACTCTTCCATGCGTCCACCCTGTTGGCCGGGCGGTGGCCGGACAAGGCGGTGCCGGTGGCGCGTCGACGCCATGACACTTACGCGCCAGACAAAAAATTGGTAGCTTCAAAACATTGTCGGGACCAAGTCTCGATCGGCGCCTGTCGCACACCCGTGTCCCGAAGTCCACGTCTCGGATCCACAGTCTCGGAGGCCACCAGCATGTGCAGGATCTTCGGCTCCTTCGCGGTCGCGGCCACCGGCGCCGAACTCGCCACGGTGTCGGCCCGGCAACGGCACGGGGGGCCGGACGAGCGCGGTGTCATGACCGGCCGCGGCTGGTCGCTCGGCTGCGACCGGCTCGCCGTGACCGACCCGGCGGGCGGCACCCAGCCCTTCACCCTGCCGACCGCGCCGGGCGTCGTGGCCGTGCTCAACGGCGAGATCTACAACCACCGGGAGCTGCGCCGCCGCCTTCAGGCGCGCGGTCACCGCTTCCCGGACCGCTGCGACGGCAGCCTGCTGCCCGCCCTGTACACCGAGTTCGGGACGGCCTTCGCCGACGAGCTGGACGGCATGTTCGCGGTCGCCGTCCTCGATCTGCGCGGCCCGCTGCCCCAACTGGTCCTCACGGTCGACGGCATGGGCATGAAACCCCTCCACTACCACCAGGGCGAACGCGGCGCCGTGCGGTTCGCCTCCGAGATCCCCGCGCTGCTCGCGTTCGACGGGGTGCCCGCCGAACCGCGCGAGGAGGCCCTCGACGCCGTGCTGTCCACCAAGACGCCGTTCGGCACGGAGACCGCCCTCGCGGGCATCCGCGTCCTGCCTCCCGGGAGCGTCGCGGTGGCCCGCGGCGCCGAGGGCCTGCGCATGCTGCGCTGCGGTCCCCGCGCCGCGACTCCGGACGCCGGACCCGCCCCGTCGGCCGCCGACGTGCTGGAGGCCCTGCGCGGCGAGGTGCACCGGCTGGCCGAGGTCGACGTGCCGCTGTGCGCCCTGACCAGCGGCGGCCTGGACTCCGGGCTGGTGACCGCGCTCGCCGCGGAGCACGTGCGCCCGCTGCACACCTTCCACCTCGGGTACCGGGGGCGCTGGCCGGAGGCCGAGCACACCTACGCGAGGGCCGTCGCCCGGCGCGTCCGCACCCGCCACCACGAGGTCTGCGTCGACCCCGCCGAACTCCCCTCGCTGCTCACCCGCACGGTGCGCCACCTGGGCCAGCCCAACGCCGACCCCATCGCCGTCAGCACCTACGCGCTCTTCCGGGCCGTCCGCGAGGCCGGGTTCACCGCGGCGCTCACCGGGGACGGCGCCGACGAGCTCTTCGGCGGCTACGACCGGGTGCGCACGGCACTGGCCGCACCCGCCGGGACCGACTGGACGGCGGCCTACGTGGACGCGCTGGCGGCGGCCCCCCGGCTGGTGCGGGAGTGGCTGTACACCCCCGAGTACCGGGCGTTCATCGCCGAGCGCGGCTCCGTGGCCGACCGGATCGCGGCCGAACTGCGCGCCTCCGGCGCCGACCGGGCCGGGACCTTGCAGACGTTCGAGACGCGCCGGCGGCTGCCGGCGTACCACCTGCGGCGCGTGGACCACCTGAGCATGGCGTGGGCGATCGAGGCCCGGATGCCGTTCTGCCAGCCGGGCGTGGCGGACCTGGCCCGCCGGCTGCCCACCGGACCGCGCACCGGGAAGAGGGCGCTGTACGAGGCCGGGCGAGGCCTGCTGCCGGCCCCCGTGCTCCGCCGGCCCAAACAGCCCTTCACCCTGCCGCTGTCGGCGATGCTCGCCGCCGACGGGCCGCTGCTGTGGTCCGTGCGGGAACTGCTCGCGCCCGCACGGCTCCGGCGGGGCGGCCAGCTGCGTGCCGACCGGGTGCAGGCGCTGTTCACCCGGCATGCCGAACGGCCCTCCCAGCAGGACGCCCTGACCCTGTGGGCGCTCGCCGTCCACGAGCTGTGGACCGATGTGGTCCAGGGGCTGCGGGTCTCGGCCGACGTCGCGGCGTGATCGCGGACGTCGTCCGGGCCGAGGGCGCGCCCGGCCCGACGCTCGTCCTCGACCAGGGCCGCCTGCCCCGGGGCGCGCTGGCCCTGCGCGGCGAACTCACCGCGCTGCGCCGCTGGTTGGAGGCGACCGGCCGCGGCCACGTACGCAAGATCGCGCTCGTCGGCCCCTCCCCCGTCGCGTCGTACGACGTCGACTACCGCTTCGTGCAGTGCCTGCGGGAGCCGGACGGCTTCGACTTCCGTGCCGGCTGCGGTCATTCCCTGCTCGCGGCCGTCGTCGCCTCCGGACGGCGGGGGCCGGTGCGGGTGCGCGCGGTGACCACCGGCGATCCGGTGCTCTGCCTGCCCCGGCCGGACGGCTCGTACACGGTACGGCTCGAACGGGCCGTGCCCTTCGACGGGTTGCTGCCCACCGGGCGGCCGCTCCAGCGGTTGTGCGGGCTTGCGGTGTCGCTGGTGCGCTACGGCAACCCCTATGTGTTCGTGGCCGCCCGCGACCTCGGCCTGTCCTCGCGCGCGGCGCTGTTCGGCGCCGGAGCCGAGGTGCTGGGACGGCTGCTCGGCGTACGGGCGGCGGCGGCCCGGCTGCTCGGGCTGCCGGCCGGGGGTGCCCTGCCGAAGGTCGCCGCGGTGGGCGCCTTCCTTCCCGGCCGCCTCTCGGTGCGCGCGGCCACCGTGACGGACTGGCATCCGGGGCTCGCGCTGACCGGCGGTGTCTGCCTGGCGGCGGCCCGCGGGGTGCCGGGGACGGTGCCCTGGCTGCTGTCCGAGGGTCCGCACCGGCCGCCGTGGGCGGCCGGGGACCGGGTGCGCCCGCTGCGGCTCGACACCCCGTCGGGCCCGGTGCTGGTGTCGGCCGCCGGGAGCGGGCGTCGCCTCGCGCACGTCGCCGTGCACGGCAAGCGCGCCCGGGTCCTGGAACGCTCCCTGACCCTTCCCTGGCGTATCCACGTCACGGCGTGAACGCGCACCGCCCCAGGCCAGAAGGATGACGCGGCTTTCTGCCAGGGTGGAGACAGCCCCAGAAATCCCGCCGAGGGCAACGGGGACGAGTCCCTGTCGCACTTTTCGAACCGGGGAGTGTCTCCGCCATGAAATTCCAGAATCTGCGCGTCGTGGTGACCGGTGCGTCCCGGTATTTCGGCCGGGCGATCGCCATCGGGTTCGCGCATCTCGGCGCCGAGGTCTTCGTCTCGGCACGCACCGTCGAGGCCGCCGAACGCACCAGGGCCGAGGTGCTGGGCGAGGCCCGCTCGCGCATCCACGCCTTCGGGTGCGACCTCAGCAAGCCGTCCGAGATCCAGGCGTTCGCGCGGCGGGTCGGCGAGCACACCGACCGGGTGGACCTGCTCGTCAACAACGGCGCCCGCTGGCTCGACGGGTTCGACCTGGAGGGCGCCTCCGACGAGTCGATCGTGGAGACCATCGAGTCCACGGCCGCGGGGACCGTGCTCATGGTCAAGCACTTCCTGCCGCTGCTGCGGCTCTCCCAGCGGCCCGACATCGTGAACATGGTCGCCGTCTGCGCCTCCGGCGAGGCGGCCGGCTCCCCCGCACACGAAGCGTTCTACGCCGCCAAGGGCGCACAGGCCGGCTTCGCCGACATCCTCGCCCGCCGACTGCGCCCTTCCGGGGTCCGGGTGTTCTCGCTCTATCCCCCGGACTTCTCCACCGCCGACCCGCGGTCCACGGAGTGGCAGGGGGCCGGCCTGGACCCCCGTTACGCCGACGAGAAGCTCACCACCCAGGCCCTGTTCGAATGCATCGTCTACGCGGTCGAGCAGCCTCGCGACTGCTTCATCCGTTCGTTCCACTTCGAGCCCCGCTGACGCTCGCGGCTCAGCAGTGCTCCCCCACCGCCAAGGAGCTCCGTCCATGAGCAGCCCACTCTGGATCACCGCCACCCCCCTTGCCAGTGACGGCGAACTGCACCTCGGGCATCTCGCCGGACCGTATGTCGCCGCCGACGTCCTCAGCCGCTCTCTGCGCGCCGCCGGACGGCCCGTGCTGTTCACCTCGGGCACGGCCGACCACGCCGAGTCCGTCGAGCTGCGCGCGGTGCGCGGCGGACGCAAGCCGGCCGAGGTGGCGGAGGGCTACCGGGCGGCGATCACCGCCGACTTGCTGCGCTCCGGCGTGGAGTTCGACCGCGTCGTCCACCCGGGACGCGACCGCGGCTACCGGCACTGGCTCCAGGAACTCTTCCTCGCCCTGTACGCGCAGGACGTCATCGTGCCCCGCACCCGGCTGGCGCACTACTGCGAGTCCTGCCGGCACTGGCTGCACGGGGCGTACGTCACCGGCGCCTGCGGTCACTGCGGGGCCCGCGGCGAGGGCGGCCCCTGCCAGGAGTGCGCCCGGCCCACCGAGGGCGAACTGACCGACCCCGCGTGCGCGTTGTGCGGGGCTCCGGCGCGGCCGCGCCGCTGCCGGCGTCTGTACCTGCCCCTGGAGCCGATGCGGGAACTGCTCGCGGACCACTGGCGCGGCGCGGGGCTGCCGCCGCGGCTCGCCGTGCTGTGCGAGAGCCTGCTGGAGGACGGGCTGCCCGACGTGCCCGTGAGCCACCCGGGCGACTGGGGTGTGCCGGTGCCCCTGGACGGCTTCGCCGGGCACCGCGTGGACGCCTGCTTCGAGGCCGCCGCGATGCACCTGTTCGGGTACGGCCACGACCAGCGGCCGCTGCCCGAACGCGCCGTGCACTTCTGCGGCTTCGGGCACGCCTTCTGCCATGTGGCGCTGCTGCCCGCGATCCTGGTCGCCCTCGGACTGAAGCTGCCCCAGGAGTTCCACGTCAACGAGACGTTCCACCACCCCGGTGCCGGAGAACGGCGCGAGGAGGGTGGCGCGTCCGCCCTGTGGGCGCTCGACCTGCTCACCGAGTTCGGGTCCGACACCCTGCGCCGCCATGTCCTGACGGCCGGGCCGCCGGCCCCGGGCGCCGGGGCGGGGCGCGAGGAGCTGGGCCGTACCCGGGAGTTCCTGGACGGCACCTGGAACAGCTGGCTGAGCCGGTTGTTCGCGTCCGTGCGCGAGGACAGCGCGGGCCGGGTCCCGGACGCGGAGCCCGGCGGCGAGGGCTGGCAGACCCTGCGCCACCGGCTGCACCGGGCCGCCGACGATGTGCGTGAGGCGTACGGCCCCGAGGCGTTCGACCCCCGGCGGGCGGTCGCCGTCCTGGACGAAGTGGTGCGCTGCACGGCGGACTTCGGGTACGTCAACCAGTTCGAGCGGCACCGGCCGTCCGGTGTCGAGCGCCATTTACCCGCTCTGGCCGCGCAGTTGGCGGTCGCGTCGGCGCTCGCCTCCTGGGCCTGGCCGGTGATGCCGGAGGGGGCGACGCGGCTGTCCCAGGCCCTGCGCGTGCCGGCCGGCGGGCCGGTGATCCCGGAGGCGCTCGCCCCGCTGCCCCCGGGGACGCGGCTGGCCCCGCCGTCCGGCCCGGTGTTCGGCTTCTGACCCACTGCTCCCGCACCTCGCGGGAGCCCCACGTGCCCACCCGCTCCTTCCCCCGGAGCGGGTGGGCACATCGGTTTGCGGATCCGTCAGCGAAGGAGTCCCTCTCGTGTCCCTGCGCATCGCCATGCTCAGTGTCCACACGTCGCCGCTGCACCAGCCCGGCACGGGTGACGCCGGCGGCATGAACGTCTACATGGTCGAGCTGTCCCGCGCCCTCGCCCGGGAGGGCGCGCGGGTGGACCTGTTCACCCGCTGCCTGGGCGAGGACCGGCCGCCCCGCGTCGAACTCGCCCCGGGGGTGCGCGTGCTGCACCTCGACGCCGGCCCCCGGCGGCCGCTGCCGAAGGAGGCCATGCCGGGTCTGGTCCCCGACTTCGCCCGTTCCCTGCTGGCGGCGACCGCCCACGGCCGCTACGACGTGGTCCACTCCCACTACTGGCTCGCGGGACAGGCGGGCGCCCTGGTCGCCGAGCACCGGCGAATCCCGCTGGTGCACACGATGCACACGCTCGCGCGGGTGAAGAACGCCTCGCTCGCCCCGGGCGACCGGCCCGAACCCGAGCTGCGGATACACGGAGAGGAGGCACTGGCCAGGGCCGCGGACCGTCTCATCGCCAACACCGCAGAGGAGAAGCTGGCGTTGCGGGAGCTGTACGGCGCCGACGCCGGCCGCACCGACGTGGTGCCGCCCGGGGTCGACGTGCGGATCTTCCGCCCGGCGGACGGACGGCGGGCGGCACGCGCACGGCTCGGTCTGCCGCAGCGCGGCTTCATCCCGTTGTTCGCCGGGCGCATCCAGCCGCTGAAGGGACCGGACGTCCTGCTCCACTCGATCGCCGCGCTGCTGCGCGAGTCGCCGGGGCTGCGGGAGCGGCTGCTCGTGCCGGTCGTCGGCGGGCTCAGCGGCGCGGGCACTCGCGCCCCTGACGAACTGCGCGATCTGAGCGCGCGTCTCGGTCTGCCGGACGTGGTGCGCTTCTGCCCGGCCGCCCCCCAGCACGAGTTGGCGGACTGGTACCGGGCCGCCGATGTACTGGTGATGCCGTCGCGCAGCGAGTCGTTCGGGCTGGTGGCACTGGAGTCCCAGGCGTGCGGCACACCGGTGCTGGCGGCGGCCGTCGGCGGACTGCCCGCCGCCGTGCGGGACGGGGTGACGGGACTGCTCGTGCGGGGGCACGACCCGGACGACTACGCGCGCCGGCTGCGCTGGTTCGCGGAGCATCCGGCCCGGGCGGCGGCCATGGGGCTCGCCGCCGCCGGCCACGCGCGCCGGCTGGACTGGCGGTCGACGGCCCGCGGGACGCTGGACAGTTACGCCCGTGCACTGCGGGACCGGGCGCCGAAGGCGGGGCAGGAACGGCGGCACGTCCCTGCCCCTGCGGCCGCTTCCTCCCGGAGGTACAAAAGGGCCGCTGTGCCAGCGTAGCATTTCATTTGGGCGGACCAAAGGTGCTGGCTCACCCAAAAAGGATGTCCGGCCTGATTTCTTCGGTTGGCCGGATAAAGCCACCCGCGGCGCACCCATTCGGCATCACCGGTCCCGGCGCTGTCATATCCGCGCCATGGCAGGTCCACGACTTGAGGAATCGTGGACTCGCAGTCCAAGGAGGGCGATTATAGAAATGTCTTCGGAAGCAGCCCGGCGGCACGGGCCCCGAAGGCGAAATCAATCGATCACTTCCTGGAGGAAATCGTGTCCGCGTCTTCCCGTCCCGCCGGCTTCCGCACCGTCGCCCGCCAGTTCGCCCTGGCCGCCCTCGTCTGTACCGCCGTCGCGGGCGGGGCGGTCGCGGCCACCACCGCGGGTGCCGATGCCGCGCAGCGCTCCGTGGCCGACAACAACTGGCCGGCCACGCCCACCCCCACCGCGACCCCGGCGGACAACAACTGGCCCAGCACCCCCACCCCGGCGGACAACAACTGGCCCACCAGCGCCACCCCGGTCGACAACAACTGGCCCGCCACTCCCGCGCCGACGGACGACAACAACTGGCCGGCGCCGCCCGCGGCGGTCTGACGCGGAGCCACCGGGCCGGGAGAGGCGCGTTCCGCCTCCCCGGCCCCGCCCTGTCACCGCCCCGCGCCGACGGCGGAACGACAGTCCGGGCACAGCCCCTTGAAAACAATGTCGGCGTCGTCCAGCTCCCAGTCCGGGAGATCTTTCCGCGGCAGCGCGGGGGCCTGGTGGGCGACATTTTCCACGCGTCCGCATTGCACACACAGCGCATGCTGGTGACGCGGTCCCGCAATTTCGAACACCGCCGGCCAGCCGGGCCGCTCGAATTTCGTCACCAAGCCCGCTTCCAGAAAATGCCGCAGCATTTCATAGACGGCCTGGGACGTGAGTGTGCCCAGCCGTTCACGCGCCGCGGCCGTCAGGCCCTCGACATCGAGATGTTCGCCCGCCGCGAGCACCTGCAGCACTTCGAGACGCGGACTGGTGACCCGCAGCCCTGCGTCGCGGAGTTGCCGGATCGCCGCCTCGCGCCCCTCTGCCACCGCTTCGCGTGCCATCTTCCCGCCATCTGGTGAGACCAAAAGTTTGCATGCATCGTACCTCTTGGTGTGACCAGAGCGCGGGCGCGGCGCAGGGGGGTGGCCGAGAACGCCCCCCCGGCGGATCAGTCGAGCCAGCCGAGCCGGGCGGCCCGTACTCCCAGCTCGAAACGGCTGGACGCGCCGAGTTCCTGCATCAGCTCGGAGATCATCCGGCTCACCGTGCGCAGCGAGACGCCCAGGCTGCGGGCGACCTTCTCGTCCTTCATGCCGGAGGCCAGCATGCGCAGCGCGGCGCGCTGCTGTTCCGACAGCCCGTCCCCGCCCCGCGCGGGCAGCACCTGCTCACCGTAGGGCGTGGCGGTGTGCCAGCAGTGCTCGAACAGGGTCCGGTAGGAGCGCACCAGGGCGGAGCCGCGGGCGAGGATGGCGCCGGCCGAGCCGTCCTCCGGGTCGACCGGCAGGAGGGCGAACTGCTCGTCCGCGATGATCATGTTCATGGGGACGACGGGCGACAGCCGCACCTGGACGCCGAGCTTCGCCTTCATCCGCAGGTGCTCCGCGTCCTCCGGGACCGAGGTCAGACGCTGGCTGAAAATGGAACGGACCTGGACGCCCTTCTCGATCTGCCGCCGGTCCCGGTCCAGGGCCCGCTCGGGGATCTCCCGGCCGCGCGCGATGGGGTGCATGGAGGCGAGGTTGCCCTGGACGGTCACCGTGATGTCCTCCAGCACCTGCTGGATCCTGCGGTAGTCGTGCAGGATCTCGATCTCCACGCCGACCGCCCGGGCCAGCGTCTCGGTCCGCAGGAAGTTGCCGGCGAGCGTCTTGAGCGTGTGATGGGCGCGGTCCGCCTGCTCCAGGTGGTGGCGCAGCCGGGTGCGCTCGCGTTCGAGCAGTCTGAGCAGGGCGATCTCCGGCGCGATGACGGTGACCACATCGGTCTCCGCCGCCTCCCCCGGCTCCGGCTCCAGGCGGCTCGCGTGCAGTTGGCCGGTCCTGACGACCAGGCCGAGGCCGGTCAGTTCCTCACGACATCGCGCGAGGTCGTCCTCCGACAAGTCCATCTCGGACGCGACCTGACGCAAGCTCGACGCCCCCCGCGCGCGTAGCTGCCGGTAGAGAGTGAGAGCCAGATCAGTGGATTGCGTCCCTGCACCGCCACTGCCATTGATCACCGTGAAGTGGCCCCCCTTGTGATTGTGCGAAGCTCTCCGATCACACTTTGTCACATAGGTGGCCAAGGATCTCCGATGCTGCTTAGTAATGTGATGCTCGTCACGAACGGAGGCGGCATACCAGCAGTACGCTCCGGGTCCGCTCGTCGAGCCGGTGCTGCCGCTCGTCGGCGACGCACAGGCCCGCGGCCCCCAACTCCCGGTGCAGGTCGGCCCGGTTGACGACCCACTTGTCGGTCGCCACCGACGCGGCGCGGACCTTGTCCCGTTCCGACCGCTCGATGGCGTAGGTGATGTGCTCGCGCATGGCCACCGGGTCGAAGTCCTGCCGCGCCACGACCCATTCGGCGGTTCCGTCGAACCTGGGCACCTCGAACGACCAGGCGCGGTGGGGGTGTTCGATCAGTCCGGCGGCGTCATGGGCGGTGTAGTCGAAGGCGAGCGCGCCGTCCGGTCCCAGGTGCTCGGCGATCTCCCTGAGCACCCGGGGACGGGACCACGGCGGGACCGCGGTGATCATCGCCCCTGCCATCAGGGCGAGTTGGTAGGACCGCCGCAGACGCAGGCGGAGCAGATCGGCGCGGGTGGCGGTGATCCGCTCGCGCACCCCGGGGCCGACGCGCCGGGCCCAGTCGAGCAGCCGGTGCAGGCTGCGCCGGTCCCGGTCGACCGCCTCCACCGTGAATCCGTGGCGCGCGAGGGGCACGGCGAGCCGGCCGGCGCCCGAGCCGAGATCGAGCACCGGCCCGCCGGTGCCCCTGGCCAGCGTCAGATAGTCCAGGATGTCGCCGCTGAACGGGCCGAGCAGGGCGTCCTGGAGCCAGACGTCCTCCGCCGTGAGCGGCGCGAGGCACTCCAGACCGGGGAGCCGGTCGGGCGGGGCCGGGGACACGGTGGCGGCCGGTGGAGCCAGGTCCGGTCCGGGCGCGGGCCGCAGCGGTGTGCCGGTCTGTGTGTGCATGGTTCCTCCAGGTGGCCTCGGCCGGTCCCGGCCCTCCGGGCGGGCCCCGTGCCGCCGGGGCCACGCCGCCCGACCATCGTGTCCGGGTGCGTCGGCGGCGGTCCAGCCAGGAGGAATGCGCGTTCACGCCAACGCGTGGGTACGCCATGGTTCGCCGCGGTCGCCGGCCTGTGCGACGGCTCCGGCGACGTCCGGACCCGCCCGGTTCACAGGACGCGGGTCAGCCGCCGTCCCTCGCCGGTGAAGCCGTGGGCCGTGAAGAAGGCCAGCGCGGGGTCGCCGTCCCGCAGCAGGGTCACCCCCTGGCGCCGCGCGTCCAGGGGACGCATACGGTCGCTGAGCGCGGCCAGCAGCGCGCCGCCGATGCCGCGGCGGCGCCGGTCGGGCGCGGTGCACAGGGTGTAGATCTCGCCCGCGCCGGCGCCGGGGACGCCGCCGGCCGCGGCGCCGGCGATCCGGCCGTCGGGCTCCGCCACCACCAGCCAGCCGAGCCAGCCGGGGGCGCCGCCGGGTATCCCTATCTCGGCGGCGATGCGTGGCAGCGAACAGTTCGTGCCCACCAGCCGTGCCACGTCGTCCGGCGCGAGCACCCCCGTGCAGCTGTGCCGTATCACCGTCGCGAGCAGGTGCGAGATCGGGGCCGCGTCCATGGCGACGGCGGGCCGTACGTCCACGCTCATCAGGGCAGAACCTCCCGTAGGCCGTCCTTGGTTCCCCCGATGCGAACAGTGACCACCCTATTCCGCTCGGCAGTCGAGAACAGACCGATGTGCGCCGTCACATACCGGGCCCCGGTACCGAACAGCACACGGCCGCCAGTGCGGGCAGGCCGACCGCCAGGGTCAGCACGAGCAGCGCCACCCCCTGCACCGTGGGCCGCTCGGTCGGCGGTTCGAGGATGCGCCGCATGCGCAGCACGGCCGACGACCCGCCCGCCGCAAGCGCCGCGTGCGGCGCCTGCCCGGCCGCGACCGCGTACAGGGCGACGGCGAGCGACCGGCGCGAGCAGCGGCGCAACGCCCGGTCGTCGGCGGCCATTTCGAGCAGCAGCGGTACCTCGTCGCGCACGGACCGGGCGAGCGGCAGCCGCCGCGAGAGGGCCCCCACCGCCGAGGCGGCGGCCGTGAGCAGGTGGTGGCGCCCGGTGATGTGCGCGCGCTCGTGCTCCAGCGCGGCCGCGAGCTGTTCCGCGGTCAGCGCGTGGACGGCGCCCTCGCTGACGACCACCTGGGGCGCCCGCCCGGGCAGACAGTAGACGGCGGGCGTGGTGTGCGGCAGCACGGTGGCGCGCAGTTCCGCGCGCCAGGTCCCCACCATCCGCACGAGTTCGGCGTGCCGGAGGCGGCGGCGCCGGAACTCGGCCAGTTCCCGTGCGAAGGCCAGGGTGAGGGCGAGCGGCGGGCAGACGGCCGCGGCGAAGCCCGCCCAGGCGCGGGCGCTGAACCGTCCCATGTCGTCCAGCATGACGGCGGCACAGCGCGCGCCTCCGCTGAGGAAACAGCCCTCGACCGTGTCGGACATCCGGTGGCTCTCCGCGACGGGGAAGAACAGCTGCAGCACGGCGAGGGACAGGGAGGCGGTGAGGACGATCACCAGCAGCCCCCACAGCCCGAGCGTCAGCCGCGGGGTCCGATGGGCCCAGGGGCTGCGCACGAGGAAGCGCGGCAGCACCACGCCGACCGCGGCGGCCACCGTCAACGGCGGCAGGACGTGGTGCAGGGGCAGCACGAACTCGCCGATACGGTAGAGGAGTTCGCTCACGACGGTCTCTCCGGTGGCGCCTCGCCGGCGGGCCGGTGCCCGGCGGCGCGGAGGGCGGCCTCCAGCACGGAGACGTCCTCCGGCGACATGTGCTCCACGAAGCGCTGGAGCGCGGCCTGCCGGTCCTCGGTGCTGCCGAGCGCCTCCTGCATCAGGCTCGCGGTGTACTCCTCACGGCTGCGCAGAGCCTCGTACAGCCATGCGCGGCCCGCCTTCTCGCGCCTCAGCATGCCCTTGCGGTGCAGTATGTCCGCGACCGTCATCACCGTCGTGTAGGCGACCTGCCTGGTCCTGTTGATGTCGTCGACGACCTCCCGGACCGTGGCGGGCCGTCCCCAGTTCCAGAGACGGTCCATGATTTCGGCTTCCAGACCACCGAGCCGTCGCACCTGTTCCCCTCCGCCGCCCGTCACCGAGGTGCTGCACATCGTAGGGCAAGCACCGTCGGTGCAGCATCACCATTGCTGCCCACATACCCGGTAGGGGTATGGTCGAAGCATGGTGGACTTCAGCCGGAACATCGTTGTCGGACAGGCGAAGGACGCATGCGCCAGGCTCTGCGGAGCGAGCCTGGGCGAGGCCGAACTGGTGCTGCTGCGCCAGGTGTTCGGCCTGTGCGTCGCTCTCGGGCTGCGGTTGCGCGCCGACTGCGCGGCGAAGGGGAGGTGACACGCGAGGGGGCCCCGGGCGGATCGCTCCGCCCGGGGCCCCCTCGTGCCGGAGGCCGGCCATCAGGCCCGGACGAGCCGGGCGATGGCCGAGGACGCCTCGCTGACCTTGGTCCTGGCCTGTTCACCGCCTTCCACGATGGCCTCCGTGACGCACGAGTTGAGGTGCTCGTCCAGCAGCGCCAGCGCGCAGGACTGCAACGCGGCGTTGGTGGCGGCGACCTGGGTGAGGACGTCGATGCAGTAGGCGCCCTCCTCGACCATCCGCTGCAGGCCACGGACCTGGCCCTCGATGCGGCGCAGTCGTCTCACGATGTCGTCCTGGTGGGCCACGGCGGCCTCCTTGTCCTGGTCGGCGGCTCAGCGGTCCGCCGGCTGGAAGCCGCGCAGCCGCAGGCTGTTGCCGACCACGAAGACCGAGGAGAAGGCCATGGCCGCGCCGGCGATCATCGGGTTGAGCAGGCCACTGGCCGCGAGCGGCAGCGCCGCCACGTTGTAGGCGAAGGCCCAGAAGAGGTTGGACCGGATGGTGCCCAGCGTCTTGCGGGACAGCCGGATCGCGTCCGCCGCGACCCTGAGGTCTCCTCGGACCAGCGTCAGGTCCCCGGCCTCGATGGCGGCGTCCGTCCCGGTGCCCATCGCGAGACCGAGGTCGGCCTGGGCGAGCGCGGCGGCGTCGTTGACCCCGTCGCCGACCATGGCGACCGAACGGCCCTCACCCTGGAGGCGCTTGACGACGTCCACCTTGTCCTGCGGGAGGACCTCGGCGAAGACGTGCTCGGGCGCGATCCCGACCTCCGCGGCGACCGCCTCGGCGACCGCCCGGTTGTCACCCGTCAGCAGGATGGGCGTCAGGCCCAGCGCGCGCAGCCGGCGGATGGCCTCCGGGCTGGTCTCCTTGACGGCGTCGGCGACCTCCAGCACCGCGCGGGCCTCGCCGTCCCAGGCCACCGCGATGGCCGTACGGCCGGCCGCCTCGGCCTGCGCCTTGGCGTGCGCGAGCTTGTCGGACAGCTCGATCGCCCACTCGCCGAGCAGCTTCTCCCGGCCGACCAGGACCGCGTGCCCCTCGACGATGCCCTGGACGCCGAGACCGGCGATGTTGGCGAAGTCCTCGGGCGTGGGCAGGGTGCCCACGCGGG
This sequence comes from Streptomyces sp. NEAU-sy36, assembly GCF_013423905.1. NCBI lineage: Bacteria > Bacillati > Actinomycetota > Actinomycetes > Kitasatosporales > Streptomycetaceae > Streptomyces > Streptomyces sp. NEAU-sy36. Next base: position 3,416,083 of record NZ_CP058977.1, on the reverse strand, counting down.
CGGCGGCGCCCGCGGCGACGGCCTGGGCAATGGGGTGCTCGGAGGCGTGCTCCAGGGCGCCGGCCAGCCGCAGCACCTCGGCCTCGTCGGTGGTGTCGGCGGTGTGCAGGGCGAGCAGGGTCATCCGGCCGGTGGTGACGGTGCCGGTCTTGTCCAGGACGATGGTGTCGACCTTGCGGGTGGTCTCCAGCACCTCGGGGCCCTTGATCAGGATGCCCAGCTGGGCACCGCGCCCGGTGCCGACCATCAGCGCGGTCGGCGTGGCGAGCCCCAGGGCGCAGGGGCAGGCGATGATCAGCACGGCGACCGCGGCGGTGAACGCCTCGGTGATGCCCGCGCCGTTGCCGAGCCAGAACCCCAGGGTGCCGATGGCCAGTGCGATGACCACGGGGACGAACACCGCCGAGATCTTGTCGGCGAGGCGCTGGGCCGCGGCCTTGCCGTTCTGCGCGTCCTCGACGAGCTTGGCCATGCGGGCCAGTTGGGTGTCGGCGCCGACCCGGGTGGCCTCGACGACGAGCCGGCCGCCCGCGTTCAGGGTGGCGCCGGTGACGCCGTCGCCGACGCCGACCTCGACCGGCACGGACTCGCCGGTGAGCATGGAGGCGTCCACGGCGGAGGAGCCCTCGACCACGGTGCCGTCGGTGGCGATCTTCTCGCCGGGCCGGACCAGGAAACGGTCGCCGACCTTCAACTCCGCAACGGGGACGAGGTGTTCACGGCCGTCGCGCAGGACGGTGACTTCCTTGGCGCCCAGTTCCAGCAGGGCCTTCAGGGCGGCACCCGCCTTGCGCTTGGAGCGGGCCTCGAAGTAGCGCCCGGCCAGGATGAAGGCGGTGACGCCGGCGGCGGCCTCCAGGTAGATGTTCCCGGCGCCGTCGCTGCGCGCGATGGTCAGCTCGAAGGGGTGCCGCATCCCGGGCATGCCGGCGGTGCCGAAGAACAGCGCCCACAGCGACCACAGGAAGGCCGCCGCGGTGCCGACGGAGATCAGCGTGTCCATGGTGGCCGCGCCGTGCCGGGCGTTGGTCCAGGCGGCCTTGTGGAACGGCCAGGCGGAGTAGGTGACCACCGGTGCCGCGAGGGTGAGCGAGAGCCACTGCCAGTTGTCGAACTGGAGGGCCGGGATCATGGCCATCGCGATGACGGGCACCGCGAGCACCACGGCGGCGGTCAACCGCTCGCGCAGCGGCCGCAGTTCGTCGGCCTCCGGTGTGGCGCCGCCGCCGTCCCCGGATTCGGTGCGCGGCGGCTCGGGCTCGCGCGCGGTGTAGCCGGTGGCCTCGACGGTGGCGATGAGGTCGGCGACCGCGACGTCCGGACCGAAGCTGACCTTGGCCTTCTCGGTGGCGTAGTTGACGGTGGCCTCGACACCGTCCATGCGGTTGAGCTTCTTCTCGATCCGGGCGGCGCACGAGGCGCAGGTCATGCCGCCGATGGCGAGTTCGACCTCGGCCGCGCCGGGCGTGGTGGTGGTCATGTCTCTGCTCCTCGGAGCTGGTGGTGGTACGGAGTCGGGGCGGGCACCGCGGGCGGACGGCCCCGCCCCGACGCGGGTGGGCCGGGCGCCGGCGCCCGGCCGGGGCGGGTCAGGCGGTGGCCCGGCCCGCGAAGTCGTAGCCGGCCTCGTCGACGGCCTCGGCGACCAGTGCGTCCAGCGCCTCGTCGGCCGCGGCGGCGGGGGTCACGGTCACCAGGCCGGTGCCGATCTCGACCTCGACGGCGGCGACCTCGTCCAGCGCGCCGACCGCCTTGGCGACGACGCCCTGGCAGTGGGCGCTGCCGACTCCCTCGACCTTGTAGACGACCGTGGTCCGGGCGTCGGTGCGGCAGCTGCCGTCGGGGGTGCAGCAGTTCGACACGGGAACCTCCAATGTGACTCCGCGATACCCCCACGGGGTATCTTCGAACGGCTCCATGTATACCCCCCACCCGTATTCGACGCAAGCCTGGAGCCGGTTTGACTTCATACCCCCTGGGGGTATGGTGTGGCCACGGTCGGCCGCACCCGAAGCGACCGAGAGGGACGAGGAGTTGGCCATGAACACCGCACTGCGGATCACCGTCTTCGCCGCCGCGCTCGCCGCGACGTTCGGCACGGCGTACGGCGTCGGCAACACCGTGGGCACCATCACCCCGCAACCGAAGGGCGGCCATGCCATGCGGCACGCGTCAGCCGGCGACCACGACGACATGGCGTCCATGCCCGGCATGTCGTCCATGGACCACGACATGGCACCGGGCGGCCTGGAGGTCTCCAAGGACGGCTACACGCTCGCCCTCAAGACGTCGCGGGTGACGGCGGGCGAGCGGATGAAGCTGAGCTTCGCCGTCGTGCGCGACGACACGGGCCGCAACGTCACCGCGTACGAGAGCGAGCACGGCAAGGAGCTCCACCTGATCGTCGCCGCGCGCGATCTGACCGTCTACCGCCATGTGCATCCGACACGGGCCGCCGACGGCACGTGGTCCACGGCCGTGGAGCTGCCGCGGGCGGGCGGCTACCGCGTCATCGCCGACTTCCGGCCGAAGGGCGGCGAGCCCCTGGTCCTGGGCGCGGACCTGGCCGTCTCCGGGCACTTCACGCCGTCGGCGCTGCCCGGTCACAGCACGACCGCCAAGGTGGACGGCTACGAGGTGAGCCTCGCCGGCACACCCGTCCCCGGCAAGGCCACCCCGCTGACCCTCACCGTCTCCGAGGGCGGCCGCCCGGTACGCGACCTCCAGCCCTACCTCGGCGCCTACGGCCACCTCGTCGCCCTGCGCTCCGGTGACCTCGCCTATCTCCACGTCCACCCCACGGGCGAGCCCGGCGACGGCACCACCACCCCGGGGCCGCGGGTCTCCTTCCGCACCACGGCCCCCAGTGCGGGCGACTACCGCCTGTTCTTCGACTTCCGGCACGGGGGCAGGGTCCACACGGCGGCGTTCACGGTCCACGTGCCGGGAAGGACGGACGGGCACTGACCGGCACCTCGTGCTCGCCGGTCGAGGGTGACGCGCGTCCGTCGCGTCACACGGGCTCCGTCCACTCCTCGCGGAGCATTCCGAAGAGCACGCGGTCGTAGCGCTCCCCCTCGACCAGCACGGCCGACCGGCGGCGGCCCTCCTCCTGGAAGCCCAGTCGCGAGAAGGCGCGCACGGCGCGTTCGTTGCCGCTCCAGGTGTCCAGCTCCAGCCGGCGCAGACCGTACGCGCCGAACAGGTGGGTGACGAGCAGCCGCATCGCGTCACTGCCGTGGCCGCGGCCCCAGAACTCCCGCTCGCCGATGGTGACTCCCAGCGTCGCCACTCCGGCGTAGGGGTCGAGGTCGCGGTAGTCGGCCATGCCGATCACCTTCCCGCCGGCCAGCTCCTCGACCGTGAACACGGCCGACTCCCTCGGGCTCAGTCGCAGCATGGTCTCGAAGCCGAGCGCGATCGCCTCCGCCGTGACCGGGCCGAAACACGGGTCACCGGCCGCCGCCCACCGCACCACCTCCGGGTCGTTGCGCCACCGGACGTGGTGGGCGGCGTCCTCGGAGCGCAGCGCGCGAAGTCTCACCAGTTTTCCTTCGAACATTGTGCGAGCCTAAGGGCTGTCCCGTAAATGATCTCCTCGTCATCCCGGGCCGTCGTGTGGCCCGCCTTCCTGACCAGCGAGGGCGAGGTCGTGCATCCGCGCGGTGCCGGGCATGGCGTGGTGGACGCCGTCCGCCGTGCTCATCGTGGACGGCACGCTGGTTCCCACCCGCGACCACTCCGTGGCGGAGCAATCGAAGAACTACCGGTGCTCCACCGCTCACCAGGTCGTCATCGGCGAGCCGCTTGCGAGGCCGGAGCGCGAGCATCGGGCCCGAGGTGGTCGATGTTCCGGTCCGCCGCCGACTTCGAGACCCCGAAGAGTGGCGCGAACTGCCGCGGGCTCAGTCCGGTGAACGGGACCCTCCAAGACGGCTCCGATGCAGTGATCACACCAGCCACGGCAAGATCATCCCACTCCTTCCCGCCCGCTCTGCGCGAAGGCGATGCGGCAGCGTTCTACTTGGTCGGCGACCTGGTCCATGAACCAGCGCATGATCTCGTAGGGGACGACGTGCTCATCGTGGCTGTGGATGTGGACGGTCGGCTCCAGATGCGGATCCTCGTCGGGCACGAACGCCACTATGAAGGCCGCTCCAGGCAGCCACCTTTCCGCACCGGGGTGCTCGGCCCACGCGGACGGCGCCGGCACGGCCTCGCTCAGCTCCACAGCCCAGGCATCGTCGGGCAAGGCGTAGTGGAACTGGACGGCGTAGTGACGTCCTGCATGTTCTCGCAGCTCGGCTGGCATGGCGGCAGGCTGTCACAGACGCGAGGACCGAGTCACGACAGCCCCACCACATTTTACGGACACCCCCCTTGATCGGCCGCAGCGGGCGATCGGTCCGCCGGTGCCGCAGCCGGCCCGTGCTCCTCCCCGGCGGCCACCGCCCGTCAACGGGCGTTCCGGCGGCACCGGCCGCAGGGGGTCCGTGCGGCCCGTCCCGAGCTGCCGGGCCACGGCACCGGACGTACATTCGCGCTCATGGAGGAGATGCCGCGGCGCATCGATCCCGCCACGGACCGCACCGCCGCCGCGCACCTGCTGGACTGCCGGCCGGACGAGGTCGGCTACTGCCCGCGCTGCCACGGCCTCACCCACCGCTACGGCCGCCGGGCCCGGCCCATCTGCCCGGCGTGCCGGGCGGCCGAGGCGCAGCCGGCGGACACCTCCCCCGGCGCGTCCGAGCGCCCGCCCTGAGCCGCCCTCCTCACGCCCCCGCCACCCGCGAGTACCGCCACGTCAGCAGCGCCCCCGTCGCGCCGTACGCCATGAGCAGGACGCCGTTCCCGGCGTCCTGGTGCCGCGCGTCGGACTGCACCCACCGCTGCTCCTCGTAGGTCCGCGTGGCCACCGCGTGGGAACCGTCCAGCACCGAGCACCGGGTGTCGCCGGGCCGCATCGGCCCCGGGCGCTCCTCCCCGTCCGCGCCCACGTTCTCACCGGGGCACAGGACCTGCGACGAAGCCGTCAGGGAACCCACGAGATCCACCGCCCCCCACACCAGCGGTATGAGGAAGAGGCCCAGAAGGCCGACTCCGCGCTTCACGGAACTCACCGATCCCCACTCGCACACTTGACCGTCCCGTGCCGACCTTAGCGCCCGGCCCCGGCCGGACCGCGCCCGCCGGCCGCTATGCCCGGTCCGCGAACGCGTCGAGGCCGGTCAGTTCGGCGGACAGCGTCCACAGCCGGGCCGCCTGCTCCGGGTCGATCGCCCAGTCCTTGACGCCTTCGCGCTCGCCGTCGGCCGGCGCGGGCTCGGCGACGTCGCAGTCCTCCAGGTAGAGACCGCCGAGACCGTCCAGTTGCGGGGAGGTCGCCGCCCACACCTGGGTGGCCGCGCCCTGCTGCGGGGTCTTGAAGGCCTCGGGGTGGAGCACGGTGCCGTTCTCGTCGATCCAGCCGCGCTCGATCTGCTCCTCCTTGCCGAGGTGCCGCTGGAGCGGGGTGAGGATGCCGCCGGGGTGCAGCGCGAAGGCGCGCACGCCCGCGTCCCGGCCCAGCTTGTCGAGATGGACGGCGAACAGCACGTTGGCGGTCTTGGCCTGGCCGTACGCCTCCCACTTGTCGTACCCCCGACGCCAGTTGACGTCGTCCCAGCGGATGCCGCTGGCATGGTGGCCGCGGGAGGACACCGAGACGACCCGGGCGCCGCCCGCCGCGATCGCCGGCCACAGCCGGTTGACGAGGGCGTAGTGCCCGAGGTGGTTGGTGGCGAACTGCGCCTCCCAGCCGGGCCCCACCCGGGTCTCCGGGCACGCCATGATCCCGGCACTGCCGATGACCATGTCCAGCGTCCGTCCGGAGCCGAGGAAACGCTCTGCGAAAGCGCGCACGCTTTCCAGGTCCCCGAGGTCCATCTCGTCCACCTCGACGCCGGGCAGCCCGCCCAGCGCCTGCTCGGCGGTGTCCGGCCGGCGCGCCGGTACGACCACCCGGGCACCGGCCCTGACGAGCGAGCGCGTGGTCTCCAGGCCGATGCCCGAATAGCCGCCGGTGACGAGGGCGAGCCTGCCGGTCAGATCGATGCCCCGCAGAACGTCGTCCGCCGTGCTGCGGGCACCGAAACCGGACCCGATCCTGTGCTGTGCGGTAGTCATGCCCGGAACGCTACGGATTGGAGTGCCCTCGAAGTCAAGCGGCGCACGGGCCCGCGCGAGCGGCGGCAGGACCCCCGATGCGCCGAGCCCCGGGACGGCGGAACAAACGGGTTGCCGTGCCGTCGCGCCGGTCGGCATGCTCGGGACCGTGACCCCCGTACCCGAATCCGCCGGCTCCGGCATCGACGTCGTCGTACCCGTCGGCATCCGCGATCTGCGCCCGCGCGACCTGCCGGCCTGCGGCTGGTCGGGCTCGGCGACCCATGTGCGGCAGATCGGGCGGCAGTTGGCCCGTGCCGCGGCCGGTGAGGCGGACTACCTGGCGGTGTGCACCCCCGCGGACCTGCCGGTGGCGATCGGCGGCATCGACTACCGGGCTTCCGCGGGGGCCGGCACCCTGTGGCAGCTCGCCGTGCTCCCGGCGCTCCAGTCCTGCGGTCTGGGCACGCTGCTGATCCGCGCCGCCGAGCAGCGGATCAGGGACCGCGGCCTGCGCAGGGCGGAACTCGCCGTGGAGGAGGACAACCCACGGGCTCGCGCCCTGTACGAGCGCCTGGGGTACGCCGCGTACGGGCGCGAGCCCGACGCCTGGGACGAGGAAGGACCCGACGGGTCGATCCACCGCTACGAGACCATGTGCGTCCTCATGCGCAAGACCCTGTGAACCACGGCCCCGCCGGCGGGCCCCCCACCTCCGCGCCGCGCACCGGCCACCTCTTCGAGGCCGTGATGCGCGGGACACCGGGCGGCGCGGCGAGCGGCGACGCCGAGGGCACGGCCGTGGAGCACGGCAGCCCGCTGTGATCCGCCGGTCGCCGCCCCCGCGCGCCGACGCGGAGTCACGTGGTGAAGACCGCCCGCGCGATCTGGTCGGGGGCGACGCCCGCCTCCGCGACCTGTCGCCCGTCGGCGGACCAGATGCCCGAACGGCCGGACGTGCGGTCGAAGCCGCCACCGGTCGGACCGGCGAAGGCCGCCGTGGCGACCCACACACCGTGGTCGGCGGCGACCCGGCGGGCGCGCTCACCGTGGACCTCGGCCTCGTGATCGGCGTGGACGACCCCGGCCACGTAACCGTCGATCCCCAACGCGGCCGTTTTCGCGGCATGTTCGGGGATCCCCGTGTCACGGCAGACGGCCAGCCCCAGCCGCCATCCGTCCACTTCGATCACGGTGTGCTCCCCCGGCACGAAGTGCGCGGCCTCGCTGCCGTGCAGATGGACCTTCCCGTAGGCCACGCGCGCACCGTCCGCGTCCACCGCCAGGACGCCGATGCGCGGACCAGGGACCGGCGCGCCGACGAGCGCGAGCGTTCCGGTCTCGGCGCACGCGGCGACGATCGGGGCCAGCCGTTCGTCGTCCGGGGAGACCGGCGCCGCGTCCAGCCGGTACCCGGTCAGCGACATCTCGGGGAAGACCACCACTCGCGCGCGGGCCGCCCGCACGGCCTCCGCGTGCGCGACGGCGTTGACCGTCACGTCGTAGTCCGTGCACCTCGGCTGCGCCACCGCGATGCTCAACGACCGCTCCACCCCGTATCCCCTCGTCGAACTCGCGCTCATCCTACCGAGCGGCCGCACGGCGGGCCGCCGGCCACCGCCCGAGGCCGCCGGCGGAGGGCCTCAGGGGTTCCGCGACGGGACCAGGGCCCAGTCGGCGGCGTGGCCGGGCGGCAGGGCCAGGTCGCGGCGGACGGCCGCGTAGTAGCCCTCGCGGGCGGCGCGTTGGCGTGCGAGCATGCCGGACCAGGCGTCCGGATCGTGCGTCCCCTCGCGCAGGAACGCTTCCATCTCCATCACCACGACGACCCATTGGCGGGCCTTCTCCACCACGTCCCGGGCGCCGAGCATCAGCAGTGCCTCCCCGGCCGGGTCCCGGGCATCGGTGGCGGCGGCCACGGCCGGTGCCGCTTCCTCGGGCGACAGGGGGTGGGGGTGCGGGTCGTTGCCGAGGTGTGCCGCGATCCGGTAGGCCAGGGTGACGCTCTTCTTCAGCGCCCTGGCGTAGTCCGAGTAGGCCGTCAGCCGCCGCTCGTCCCAACGGGCCGCCTGCTCACGGCGGAAGCGGGCGCGGTCGCCGCGCGCACTCGCCCAGTACGACCCGAGGGCCCCGATCACCACACCGACCAGGGCGGGGAGTTGCTGTATGAACGCCGACATGGCCACACCGTATCGCCGCGCTCGCGCGGAGAGGGTCTCTGGAGTCGTCGGCATGCCGACAGCCGTCCACGCCCTCGCCCATTGCCCGTTGACCGCCGACGCCGTCGCGGAACTGGTCACGCTGCCGTTCGTGCCGCTCGCCGGCGAGGACGAGGACACGGTCGACGAGGAGCTGCGGCGGCGCGGCTGGCGGTGGGAGGCCGAGCTGGTCCGCGACTCCTTCCGCACCGGGTACGGGCATGTGCTGTGCAGCGAGGGCTTCAGCCCGTTCGGGAACCGGGAGGACCGCGCGTTCCTGGTCTTCGGCCAGGTGTACCCCGCCGATCCGCAGGATTCGACGATGGCCGACGCGACCTGGCTGAACGGGTACATGGAGGGCTGGGAGCAGGCGTCCGGCTGGAGCTCCCGGCGGCCCGCCACCGTCCAGGACTGCGAGGCCGTGCTCGCGCGGGCGGCCGGGGCCGTGACCGAGACGCTCGGCGCCGGTCCCGAGCGCACCCTGGTGTCCGACCACACCGTGGGCTTCGGCCTCGCGCTGACCCACCGGATCTGGCGCACCCCGACCCATGCCCTGATCCTCGGCCCGTCGGCCGACGCGGGCCCCTACGGCTACCTCACCCACCTCCGGCTCTCCCAGACCCCCCTGTCCTGCGCCCCCGGCCTGCCGCCCGCCGGCGCGGAGCACGAGGAGGCCCTGAAGACCTGGATCACCGCGCACACCGACCGGTGAACGCGGCGGCGCGGGTTCAGCGGCGGCGGGCCACGGTCACCCCGTCGCGCACCGGCAGCATCACCGACTCCACGCGTTCGTCGGTGGCGATCAGGTCGTTGAGCCGCCGCATCGCCGCATAGCGCTCCTCGTCGTACGCGGGGTCGAGGACCCGGCCGCCGAGGAAGACGTTGTCCAGGACGACGATGCCGCCCGGTCGCAACCGGACCACCAACTCCTCGTAGTAGGCCGGATAGTTGACTTTGTCGGCATCGATGAAGGCGATGTCGACGACCGGTTCGGGGCCGAGCGCGCGCAGCGTCTCCAGCGCGGGGGCGATGCGCAGGTCGATCCGGTCGGCGACGCCCGCCCGCTCCCAGTACGGCCGGCCGAGCGCCGCCCACTCCTCGCTGACGTCGCAGGCGAGCAGCCGTCCGCCGGGGGCCATGCCGCGGGCGATGCACAGGGTCGAGTAGCCGGTGAAGACGCCGACCTCGACCGCGAAGCGGGCACCCGTCAGCCGGGTCAGCAGAGTGAGCAGCGCGCCCTCGTCGGAGGAGACCTGCATGTGCGCGGCGTCGGCGGCCGCCTCGCGGGTGGCGGCGGCCAGTTCGCCGAGGACGGCGTCGGCCGGGGTGTGGTGGGCGAGCAGATACGCGTCCAGCGCGGGGTGGCCGGGTTCGAGTTCGCCGCCGTCGACCGGGGCACTCCAGTCGACGGCGAGCCGCTCCGGCGTGGCGAAGCGGACCAGGTGCCGGCCGATCAGTCCCTGCACGTGGGCCAGTGACTCGCCGTCGGGCGCGGTGGCGGTCAGTTCCAGGCGGTCCGCGGTGGGCGCCAGGGTGCAGGTGCCGGCGGCCACCGTGATCGTGCCCCGGCCGTCCGGGGTGAGCGCGGTGTCGGCCGTGTGGCCCAAGTGGGAGACGAGTTGCTCGAGATAGCGGGCGGCACGGGCGGTGGGAACGTGCGCCACGGCGAAGGGCATGGGACTCCTAGGGATCTCCGGTCAAGTGGCGAGATTCCTCGCCACTTCCTCGACGGGGATTCTGGAGCGGCCTCGGCGAAGTTGTCAAAAGAGTTTATTTTCCTGAACACTTCAGTCCATGGCAGAGCGACAAACGCCCGGCGGCACCGCCGAAGACACCCGTGACGAGCAGGGACACCTCGTGCTGCGCTCGCCCGAGCAGTTCAAGGCCCTCGGGCATCCACTACGGCACCGCATGGTCAACCTGCTGCGCCAACGGCCCGCGACACTGCGCCAGCTCGCCGGCGCGCTGGGGATGAGCAAGGGCACCATCGGCCACCACGTGCGCGTGCTGCGCGAGGCCGGACTGGTCCGGCTGACCGAGACCCGCCGGGTGCGCGGCGGCACCGAGCAGTACTTCGCTCTGGTCAGCAGCGGCTTCCGGGTGCATCAGGACGCCACGGTCGGCCCGGAGTTCCTCGTCAGGGCGGCGCTCGGCGAGATGCTGCCGGGCAGGCGGGACGAGCCCTCGCACACGGCGCTGCGCCACCTCTGGCTCACCGCCGACGAGGCACGCGCGCTGGAGGCCCGGTTGCGCGCCCTGACCGACGAGCCGCATCCGGCCGACTCCACACGAGGGGAGCCGTACGGGCTGCTGATCAGCCTCTTCCGCGCCGACGTGCCCAGCCTGCCCCCCGAGGACGAGCACTGAGGCGGTGGGTGCGGCACGTCCACTACCCCGCCCCGCGCAGAGTGAGGACGTACCTCGCCGTGAGGGCCACGGCCCGGTCCTCGTCGGTGGACAGGGCCGCGAGGGCCTGCGAGGCCGTGGTTCCCGGGATCTCCGCGAGCGCTTGCGCAAGGCGGCGACGGGCGGCCGGGCCGGGGGTGTCCCGGGAGAGGCGGTCGACCAGACCGGTGGCGATCCGCTCGGCCGGCGCGGGGCCGCTCGCCAGCGTGCCCAGCGCGTCGGACGCTTCGATGTCGTTTCGGCCCTCGACGACCATGTCGAGCAGCGTCGGGACCGCCTCGGCCACCCCCCGCGCACCGAGGGCCAGGGCGGCATGGCCGCGCACCGCGCCGTCGGGGTTCGTGAGGGCGTCCCGCAGTAGTGCGGTCGCCGTGTCGTCCGGGATCTCGGCGAGGGCCCGGACGGCGCGTTCGCGTACCTCGGCCTCGGGCGCGGCGAGGCCCTCGGCCAACAGTGCGGGCGCGTCCCCGCCCGCGTGCGCCAAGGCCCAGCGCAGGGCCCCGGCGACGCTCGGGTCCGACTCGCCCAGCGCGGCCTCGACCAGTGCCTCGACCGGCACGGGCACCTCCTCCGCCGCGGACAGGGCCGCCCGCTGCCGGGCCCCCGCGCTGTCCGACCTCAGGGCCTTGAGGAGCGCGACGGTCTGGAGGACGTCCTCCCAGTCGGCGGGTTCCGCGGCACCGATCCGGCGCAGCCGCGTGAGCAGTTCCGTCTCCGCCGCGATGCGCTCGCGCGTCCGGCGGACGAGGTCCTCGACGAGTTCGGCGGGTGCGAAGCCCGGGTCGTCGAGCGCGCGCCCGACGTCGCTCAGCGAAAGCCCCAGGGACCGCAGGCTCTCGATGTGGAAGACACGCCGGATGTTCTCGCTGGAGTACTCCCGGTAGCCGGAGCCGGTCCGGCCCGTCGGCCGCACCAGGCCGAGCGATTCGTAGTGCCGGAGCATACGGGCGCTGACCCCGGACCGTCGCGCCACATCGCCGATCAGCACTGCCTACCGCCCCTCCCGGCCGGCCCCGCCGAGGGCCACGACACGCTTCGCCTCCTCGATCGCGAACCCGAATCCGGCCTCCGGGTCGCGCCACAGCCGCTGCGTGGCGAGCGCATGGGCGCGCACCCGCGGATCGGGATCCGTCGTCGCGGCGTCCAGCACCGGCAGCATCACCTCGCCGAGCGCGATCAGCGCGCGGCTGAGGCTCAGCCGGGTCTCGTGCTCGCCGCGCCCGAGCTGTGCCGCCAACACTACGGCCAACTGGTGCTCCGCCCCTTCCGGTACGAGGACGACCGCCGCCCGCCAGGCGCTGCGGGCCACCTCGTCGTCCGCGTCGGACAGCAGCGCCGGGGTGATCGCCGGCCAGGCCCGCCGGTCACCGATCTTGGACAGGGTGTGCAGCGCCTGGCCGCGCGCCTGCGCGTGTTCGGAGCGGAGTTCGCCGAGCAGGGCCGGGACCGTCGTCGCGGGCGCGTGCCGGGTGAGGGCCCACGTCAGCATCTCGCGTACGGGGAAGTCGGGTTCGCTCCCGCAGCGCTCGACGAGCTTGCCGACGAACCCCGGGTGCGGGGTCGTACCGGCCGCCAGCGCCGCTCGCAGCCGGACCGAGGAGTCGTCGTGCTCCAGGCTTCGCAGAATTTGGACCTCGTGCGGCAGGGTCATGGGGACCACCTCCTTGACCGCAGTGAAGTCCTTGTCACGGTGTCAAGGTCAAGCGGCGGCGGGACCGGAGGCCGGAGAGAACGAGGAAGCGGGGCCCGCGATCCAGTGGATCGCGGGCCCCGAGCTGCCGTGGCAGGCGCGGGCTAGCCGACCGTGTCCTCGTGGGACAGGTCGACGTCGAGGTCCGTCGTGCCGCCGGCGTCCAGGCGCACGGACGTGGCGACCGGGGCGTAGCCGCCGGCGATGACGGTGTACTCGCCGCGGTCCAGGTCACCGAAGCCGTACACGCCGTCGGCGCCGGTGGTCGCGGTGCCGATCACATTGCCCGCCGAGTCCAGCAGGGTCACCTTGGCGTCGCCGAGCGGGTTGCCGGTGACGGAGCTGACGACGCCGTGCACCCGGGCGCCGGGTTCGAGGCCGATCTCGCAGGGCTCGGTGGCTCCCGGCGCGACCTCGACCGGCACGGCCGCCGGACGGTAGCCCGGCGCGTTCACGGCGAGGGTGTAGCTGCCGGGGACCAGGTCCGCCAGCGAGAAGCCGCCGTCGGCGCCGGTGGTGCCGGAGGTGACGACCTCACCGCGCAGGTCGGTCGCGACCAGCAGGGCACCCGGCAGCGGGTGCCCCTCGGCCGCGTCCCGGACGGACCCGGCGAGAGCGGCGGTGCTGCCGCTGAGCACGAGGTCGCGGACGATCGGCTCCTCGCCGACCAGTACGGTGACGGCCTGCGGCTGACGGGCGCCCGCGGCACCGATCAGCACGTACGTGCCGGAGCCGGTCACCGTCACCGAGTAGCTGCCGTCCTGGGCGCTGACGGCACGGTCCAGCTGCCGGCCCCGGACGTCGATCAGGGTGACCGCCGCCTGCGGGACCGGGGCGCCCGAGCCGTCCAGCACCCGGCCGCGCACGGCCTGCCGGGCGGTGCCGGCGGCGCCGTCCCGTGCGGGCAGGGTCTCGACGGCCGCGGGGGCGCCCGCCACCGGGGCGGGTGCGGCGGCGGGCTCCGGCGCCTGGGCGCCGTCCGCCTGACCGCCGTCCTCCGGCGTGCCGTTCGCCTCGGCGGCGCGGGCCTCCAGACCCGACACCTTGCGCAGCGGCACCTCCTTGGTCCACACCGCGACCAGGAGGCCGACGACCATGATGGCCGCGGCGCACAGGAACACGAGGTGCATCGAGTCGGTGAAGCCCTCCTTGAAGGGCTGGGCCAGACGCGGGTCGAGCCGCTGGATGAAGGAGGAGTCGTCCAGCACGCCCGAGCCGCTGCCGCCGCCCGCGCCGGGGTGCTCGACCATCTTCAGGACGGGCGCGTTCGCGGGGTCGGCGCGCACGGCCGGGTCGTGCAGCGCGGCCTGGAACGCGGGGGTCCGGGCCGCGGCGGCGAACGCCGACGCGATCTTGTCGCCGACGGTGCTGAACAGCACGGACAGGAAGACCGCCGTACCGGCGGTGCCGCCCATCTGCCGGAAGAAGGTGGCCGACGCGGTCGCCACGCCCATGTCCTTGGGCTCGACGGAGTTCTGCACGGCCAGGGTCAGGATCTGCATGCAGCCGCTGAGGCCGACGCCGAACAGCGCCATGTAGGCCATGGTTTCCGGCAGCGGGCTGTCCCACTGGACCCGGTAGTGGAAGAGCAGCATGGCCGCGATGAGCAGCATGGTGCCGACGACCGGGAAGATCTTGTACTTGCCGGTCTTGGAGATGATGCGGCCGACCACGATGGTGCCGGCGATCATGCCGATCATCAGCGGCAGCATCAGCAGCCCGGACTTGGTGGGGCTGACGCCCTTCACGATCTGGAGGTACAGCGGGACCATCATCATCCCGCCGAACATGCCCATGCCGATGAGCACGGACAGCAGGCTCATCTTGCTGAACACGGAGCTGCGGAACAGGCGCATCGGGATCAGCGCCTCGTCGCCCATGGCCCGCTCCACGAGGACCCAGGCCAGCAGGCCGACGGCCCCGACCGCGTAGCAGACGTACGCCTTGGTGGAGGTCCAGCCCCAGCTCTGGCCCTGCTCGGCCACGAGCAGCAGCGGCACCACGCCGACGGCGATGGTCACCGCGCCCCACCAGTCGATGCGGTGCTCGCGCCGGGTGTGCGGGAGGTTGAGCACCTTGGCGACGACGAACAGGGCGATGATGCCGACGGGCACGTTGACGAGGAAGACCCAGCGCCAGCCGGAGATGGCCAGGATGCTGCTGCGGCCGGCCAGGAAGCCGCCGATGAGCGGTCCGAGGACGCTGGAGGAGCCGAACATGGCGAGCATGTAGCCCTGGTAACGGGCGCGCTCGCGGGGCGGCACGATGTCACCGATGATCGCCAGTGCCAGCGACATCAGACCGCCGGCGCCGATGCCCTGGAAGGCCCGGAAGGCCGACAGCGCGTTCATCGAGGTGGCGAACGAACAGGCCGCCGAGCCGACGACGAAGATGGTGATGGCCGCGAGGAAGAAGGGCTTGCGGCCGTAGAGGTCGGACAGCTTGCCGTACAGCGGCGTGCTGATGGTCGACGTGATCAGGTACGCGGTGGTGACCCACGCCTGCGCGCTGAGTCCGTGCAGATCGTCGGCTATGGTCCGGATCGAGGTGCTGACGATGGTCTGGTCGAGGGCCGCGAGGAACATGCCCAGCATCAGGCCGCTCAGGATCGTCATGATCTGGCGGTGCGTCAGCCGGCCGGCCGGTGGTGACGCGGATATCGCTGGGGTTCCCCCGCGGGCCGGGGACGCGGACATGGTCATGCGTGCGGATCTCCTTGCCTCGCCTCGCCCGCCGGGTGCGGCCCGGCTCCGAGGCTCGTGTACGTGCTGTCCACCAGGTCGTCGTCGAGGCGCTTCGGCGGACGGGTGAGCCGGCGGCGGTCCTCGGCCGGCCACGGCTCCAGCGGCCGCGGCTCCGCCCCCCGCCGGCGTACGGCGCTCCGGTACGCGGCGCGACCCGCCTCGGTCGCGCCGAGCGGTGCGCCCCGGCGGCGCCGGCCGCGGGTCAGCGGCCGCGCGAGCGAGGTACGGTCGGCCGCGCCGAGCGCGCGGCCGGAGCGCCGGGCCCGGGCGGTGGGCGGCCGCGTGCGGCGCGCCGTCTGCGCGTCCGGGCCGGACGCCGCGGCCTCGGCGGCCGCCGCCCGTGTGCCCAGTGCCCCGGTACTCAACGCTTCGGCGCTCCCCGTCTCGATGTGTGCCCTCCCGGCGGTCGCCGTCCAGGCCGTGGTCGTCGCACCGTCCATGGGTACGGCGCGCTCCTGGCCCCTGCGGCTCGCGGTGCCGGTCGTCACCCGCATTCCGTTGCTTGCGGCTACCAAGTGAGTGTAGGGCCTGCCGGAGGCCGGCTGTACGCCGATGTCCGGTCAGGCTTCGGCCGCGCGACACCCTGGTGCGGCGAGGGTGCAGGGTACCCGGCCCGCCTGTGTGCCACGACCGCGCGGCACGTGCCCCGCCGCGGCACCCGCCCGGCCTGGGGTGTGCCGCACGGACGGCCACGGCCGCAGCGCCCCGGCCGGTCCCCGAGGACGCACGGGACACCGGATGCGGAAAGGCGTGCCGGGGCCGGTCCGCCGCGCCCGGTCGAACATCCGTCGCCCCTCGTTCCCGGAACGTTCAACTCACTTCCCTGCCAGGGTTCTTCGGCGCCCGCCTACGGTCCTTGCGGTCTTGAAGGAGGGGTTCATGGACGCAAGTCTCGCGGTGCGGGCGCGCGGGATCGCGAAGTACTTCGGCGAGGTGGTCGCTCTCGACGGCGTCGATCTGGACGTGGCGCCGGGCCGGATCCACGGTCTGGTCGGCCCGAACGGAGCCGGCAAGACGACGCTGCTCGGCCTGCTGCTCGGGCTGGCCGTCGCCGACTCCGGCGAGCTGGAGATCCTCGGCGTGCCGGTCGGCCGGACACTCGCCGCCGTGGACGGTGTGGCCGGTTTCGTGGACGGGCCCGGCCTGTACCCCTCGCTCACCGCCCGGCAGAACCTGGCCGCGCTGGCGGCCCTGCGCGGCAGCGGCGGCCGGACGGCGGGGATCGAGGAGGCGCTCGCCGAGGTCGGCCTCGGCGAGGTCGCCGACGACCGGGTGCGCGGGTTCTCCCTCGGGATGCGCCAGCGGCTGGG
This sequence comes from Streptomyces sp. NEAU-sy36, assembly GCF_013423905.1. Taxonomy (NCBI): domain Bacteria; kingdom Bacillati; phylum Actinomycetota; class Actinomycetes; order Kitasatosporales; family Streptomycetaceae; genus Streptomyces; species Streptomyces sp. NEAU-sy36. The sequence goes on along the minus strand of NZ_CP058977.1, from coordinate 3,399,591 downwards.
GCTCGCCGCCGCCCTGCTCACCCGGCCCCGCCTGCTCGTCCTCGACGAGCCCGCCAACGGACTGGACCCGGCGGGCAAGCGGAACGTGCACGGCGTCCTCGACCGGCTCGCGGCGGACGGCACCGCCGTGGTCCTCTCCAGCCACCGGATGGACGACGTCGAGGCGCTGTGTTCCGAGGTCACCATCCTCGCCACCGGACGGATCGTGTTCTCCGGCCCGCCGGCCAAGCTGGCCGCCGAGAACCGGGAACTGGACTACCGGCTGGTCACCTCCGACCCGGCGACGGCGCGGCGGCTGGCCGCCGGGACGGACGGCGTGCGGCTGGTGGAGGCCGGTGCGGCGCGGTACGGCGACGCGGTGGTCGTCGTACGCGCGGCGGTGCCCGCGCTCGACGAACTCGTGGCGGACGTCGTGCGGTCGGGCGTCGCGGTGCGTGAACTGGCGCCGCTGGTATCGCCGTTGGAGTCCGCCTTCCTCGCCCTCACCGAATCCGAGGAGGCCGGCCGATGACCGCGGACCTCACCGTGGTGCGCCCCGCGCCCGCCCGGCCGGTCTCCGTGCCGCGCGGCTACCGCTTCGAACTGGTCAAGCTGGTCTCCCAGTGGCGGATCAGACTGCTGGTCCTCGCCTGCTGGGTGGTGCCGGCGCTGTTCGTCGCCGGGGTGAGCCTGCAGAGCACGCTGCCCTCCGACACCCTGTTCGGGCGCTGGATGCACGCCACCGGATGGGCCGGACCGCTGGTCGTGCTCGGTTTCGCGGGCACCTGGGCGCTGCCGCTGCTGACCTCGGTGGTGGCCGGTGACGTGTTCGCCGCCGAGGACCGGCTCGGCACCTGGCGCCATCTGCTCGTGGTCGTCCGGTCGGCCCGGCGGATCTTCGTGGCGAAGACGCTGGCGAGCCTCACCGTCATCCTGCTGCTCGTGGCCGGACTGGCCGCTTCCAGCGCGGCCGGCGGTCTGCTCGCGGTCGGCGACCAGCCGCTGGTGGGCCTCGACGGCCATCTGCTCGCGCCGTCGGACGCCGCCGTCAAGGTGCTGCTCGCCTGGACCGCCGTGCTCGCGCCGACGCTGGCGCTGGCCGGGGTCGGGCTGCTCGGTTCCGTGACGCTCGGACGGTCCCCGATGGGGCTGCTGCTGCCCGCGGTCGTGGCGCTGGCGATGCAGCTCGCCCAGATGCTGCCACTGCCCGTCGTCGTGCGCCTCGCGCTGCCCGGCTACGCCTTCATCGCCTGGAACGGGCTGTTCACCAGCCCGGGTCAGACGGGCCCGCTGCTCATCGGCGTGGCGGTGAGCCTCGTGTGGGCGGTCACCGCGACCGCGCTCGCCTACGCGCTGTTCCTGCGGCGGGACTTCACCCATCCGGGCTTCGACGGCTCGGGGCGCCGCGCGGTCACCGGGGGGCTGCTGCCGCTGGCGGGCCTGCTCGCGGTGTCGGCCGCCGTGCTCGCCCCGGCGACCGGGGCCTCGGGCTCCGGGATCGAGCAGGACAAGGTGCAGCGCTCGCTGGCCACCGCCTTCGGCCACCTGTACCGCATGCAGACCGATCAGCTTCACCGACCCCATGTCACCGAGGCGCAGTTGAGGGCCACGGCGGCGTGCGACAAGGGCAGCGACAAGGTCGCAGCCCAAGGGCCGGGCAACGACTGGCGTTGCGTCGTCTCCTGGCACCTCCCCGGCGTCGAGGCCACTGGTACGGCCATCTACCAGCTCGACGTCACATCGGACGGGCGGTTCGTCGCCGACGGCGACGGCCCGAAGGAAGTGAACGGCTACTTCCTGGTGCACACCCCGACCGGGGACGCACCGAACCCGCTGTGGCAGTTCGACGGCAACGTCGAACTGCTTCCCACCTCGAAGGGATAACCCATGCAGGTAACACGCCGCCGCAGGCGTGTCCAGAAGGAGCGTTCCGGCTTTCTGGCCGGACGCTTCGGCCGCCGCATACCGCTGGTGACGGCGGGCACCTCCGCGCTCGCGCTCGTCGCGGCCGGTGCCGCTTTCGCCCAGACCCACCAGTTCGGCACCCAGCAGGTCGGCCAGAACACCCGCAACGGCCAGGTCATCTCCAGTGACCAGTACATCGCGCCGTACGGCGACCGGCTGGTGGTCGACAACGGCAAGATCATGTCGTCCACGGTCAGCCCGGACGGCACCCACCTCGCCGCCTCCGTCACCGACGGCGGCAGCGCGCTGGCCGTCGTGGACCTGAAGAACTGGAAGGTGCAGCAGGTCGTCGGCAACGCCACGTCGTCCAGCCCCCGGATCAAGGGCAACGCCGTGGGCCAGGAGGGTCCCACCTACTCCCCCGACGGCAAGCAGCTGTGGCTGGGCCAGACCGACGGCTACACCCGCTTCACCGTGAACGCGGACGGCACCGTCTCCGACCCCACGTACATCACGATCCCGGCGGACGGCAGCAAGCACGCGCTGGTGGCCGCGGCGGTGTTCTCGGCGGACGGCCGCACCGTGTACTCGGCGGTCAACGGCCAGAACCGGGTGGTCGCGATCGACGCGGCGACCGGGGCCGTCAAGCAGAGCTGGGCCGTGGGCAACGCCCCGCGCGGTCTGGTGCAGGTCGGCGACAAGCTCTACGTCAGCAACGAGGGCGGGCGCCCGGCCAAGGCCGGCGACACCACCATCAACTCGTACGGCACCCAGGTGCCGGCCGACCCGAAGACCGGCGCCACCACCACCGGCACGGTCAGCGTCATCGACCTGGCGCACCCCTCCGCGCCCGTCACCGGCATCGACGTCGGCCTGCACCCCACCGCCCTGTACGCCAAGAAGGGCGCGGTGTTCGTCACCAACACGGCGACCAACAACGTGTCGGTGATCAACACCGCCAACGACAAGGTCGTCCAGACGATCTCCACGCAGCCGTGGCCGGAGGCGTCGGTCGGCTACGAGCCCGACGCGGCGACGCTCACCGACGACGGGCACCTCCTCGTCACGCTGGGCCGGGCCAACGCGGTCGCCGTCTACCGGTACACCAGCCCGCAGGAGCCGGTGAGTTACGTCGGTCTGCTGCCGACGGACTACTTCCCGGCGGAGATCACGACCGTCGGCAATCAGGTGGTGATCTCCAACACCCGCGGCATCGACGCCCGCCGTCCCACCACCAGCGCCGGGCACGCCACCCACGACACCACGTCGAGCGTGCAGCGCTTCACGCTGCCCGACGACAGCGTGATCCGCGCCCAGACGGCCAAGGTCTTCCAGCAGAACGGCTGGACCAACGGCTCGGTCAAGGTGGCCAAGGGCAGGAGCCACGCCAAGCCGGTGCCGGTCCCGACGCGCCTGGGCGACCCCTCGACGATCAAGCACGTCTTCCTGATCGTCAAGGAGAACCGCACCTACGACCAGGTGCTCGGCGATGTGCCGCAGGGCAACGGCGACGCGTCGCTGGCCGAGTTCGGCGCCAACGTCACGCCCAACCAGCACGCGCTGGCCGAGCAGTTCGGGCTGTACGACAACACGTACGACATCGGCACCAATTCCGCCGAGGGCCACAACTGGCTGATGCAGGCGGACGACCCCGAGTACACCGAGTCCTCCGCCGGCGAGTACGCGCGCAGTTACGACACCGAGGACGACGCCCTCGGCCACCAGCGGACCGGGTTCCTGTGGTCCGGGGCGCAGGCGGCCGGCAAGTCGGTGCGGGACTTCGGCGAGTTCCAGCAGTTCCTGACCAAGCCGTCGGACGCGAGCTGGCAGAACCTGTACTGCGACGCCAAGAACATGGACGCCACCGGACAGGGCACCGCCTACCCGCTGAACTCCTCCTCGCCGATCCCGTCGCTCAACGACGTGTCGGTGCACGGCTTCCCGAAGTTCGACACCAGCGTCCCGGACCAGTACAGGTACCAGATCTGGAAGCAGGACTTCGAGAAGAACGGTCCGGCGAACCTGAACATGTTCTGGCTCTCCAGCGACCACACCGGTGGTCCGGCGAGCCCGGCCGCGCAGGTAGCCGACAACGACCTGGCCACCGGCAAGATCGTGGACGAGATCTCGCACAGCAAGTACTGGAAGGACTCGGCAATCTTCGTCGTCGAGGACGACTCCCAGGCGGGTCTCGACCACGTCGACGGCCACCGTGCGCCGGTCCAGATCATCAGCCCCTGGGCGCAGCACCACACGGTCGACAGCCACTACTACTCGCAGATCACGATGATCCGCACCATCGAGCAGATCCTCGGGATCCACCCGATGAACCAGAAGGACAGCGCGGCCACCCCGATGTCCGCCGCGTTCACCAAGCACCCGGACTACACGCCGTTCACGGCGCTGCCCAACCGGACCTCGCTGACCGACGGGTTGAAGACCGCGCCGTCGTGCGGTGTGGACACCCCGGCGCCGCAGGACCCGAAGGCGGCCGCGGTGCCCGCGACGAAGGTGCCCGCGTCCGCGCGGACGCTCGCGGCGAAGTGGAGCACCTGGAAGTCCGAGCAGCGGCTGACCGGCCCGAACGCGGTGCCCGACTACGCCAACCCGGCCCAGATGAACCACTACACGTGGTACCAGACGCACAACTGGGCCAAGCCCTACCCGGGCGAGAAGAAGCTCTACGCGCCGAACGACGTCCCGGGCGCGTTCATCCCGTCGTCGGAGAACGACGGCTGACGCGACCGGCGGATTACGGGCCCCCGGCCGGCTGTCACGCCGGCCGGGGGCCCGTGCCGTTTCCCGGACCGCTTCCCGGTGCAGGTTTCCTCCATGTCCGATCCCTCGGCTTCGCCCGCCCCTTCCTTTCCCTCCTCTCCCTCGGCTCCTCGCGCGCCGCGGTGGCCGTCCGGCTACCGGGGCCGCTCCGCCACCGCCGCCGACTTTGCGGCGGTGCACCGTCTGGTCAGCGCGTACGAGCGCGCACTGCACGGCCGGGTCACGACCGGCGCCGACCACGTCGCCGCCGGCCTCGGCGCGTCCGGGCGGGAGCCGTCCGACGTCGCGGTCCTCGTCCACGACCGTGCCGGGGACCTTGCCGCCTGGGGCCGGGTGCGCGGCCGGCGGGCCACCGTCCATGTGCACCCCGGCCACCGCGGCCGGGGACTCGGCGGCTCCCTCCTGGCCTGGACCGAGGCGCGGGCGCGGCACCTGGGCGGGGACCGGCTCGCCCAGACGGTCTCCGACGAGGACCTCGCGGCGACCGCGCTGCTGCGCCGCGGCGGGTACGTCCGACTGGTCACCGAGTGGTTGCTGGAGATCGCGCTGCCCGCCGCGCCGCCGGTGTCCGCGCCGCCGGCGGGCATCACGGTGCGCGCCTTTCGCGCGGGCGACGAGGAGGCGGCGTACCGGCTCACCGAGGACGCGTTCGACGAGTGGCAGCAGCGGCGCAAGACCTACCCGGAGTGGACCCGGCACACGGTCGGCCGGCCCACGTTCACACCCGCGGCGTCGCCGCTCGCCTTCGCGGATGGCGAGCTGGTCGGCGCGCTGCTGTCGCTGGACGCCCCGGACGGCGACGAAGGCTACGTCGAGCGGCTCGCGGTGCGGCGCGACCACCGCGGCCGGGGCATCGCCCGGTTGCTGCTGCACGAGGCCTTCCGTGCCTTCCACCACCGGGGACGGCGCGCCTGCACCCTGTGGACCCACTCGGACACCGGGGCGCTGCCGCTGTACGAACACCTCGGCATGACGGTGCGGCGCAGTTCCACGGTGTACGGCAGGGCGCTGGTCGCCGGGTAGCCGGCCCGGGGGCTGTCCCCCGCACGCGCGCTGGTGCGGGCCCCCGCACCGGTCCGGCCGCCTGCCGGAGTGATCGCGGCGCGACCGCTGCCTACCGTGCTGTGCATGGCAATTCCTTTACTCAGCGCGGTACTTCGCGGACGCGCCGCCCTCACGGCCGGGGTGGTGGCCACCGTGCTGGCCGCCACGCCGGTGGCGGCCGCGCAGCCACGGCCGGACGCGTCCGGCTCCTGCGGAACGCACCAGGCCGTGCACCGGTCGGTGCGGCAACTGGTGGCACGCGACCGGATCGCCGGGGCCTCGGTCCTCGTCACCGAGCCCGCGGGGCGGCCGGGTTGCGCGCGCTGGTCCGTGACGGACGGGGTGGCCGACCTCGGCACCGGCCGCCCGATGAACACCACGGACCGGCTGCGCGTCGGCAGCGTCACGAAGACCTTCACCGCCACCGTCGTCCTCCAGCTGGCCGCCGAGCACCGGCTGTCCCTGGACGCACCGGTCGAGCGCTATCTGCCGGGTCTGATCCGGGGGCACGGACACGACGGCCGGCGGATCACCGTGCGGGGGCTGCTCCAGCACACCAGCGGTCTGCCCGACTACCTCGACGCGCCCGAATGGGAGAACCCGCAGGCGCTGCGGTACCGCCACTTCGAGCCGCGTGAACTCATCGCCCGCGCGCTCCGGTCGCCGCCTGCGCGGCAGGCCTGGCACTACGCGACCACCAACTACCTGGTCGCCGGGCTGATCGTCCGGGCGGTCACCGGTCACTCGCCCGAGACGGAGACGATCCGCCGCGTCATCGCACCGCTCGGACTGCGCGACACCTACTGGCCCGGCGACGACCCCCGTGTCCACGGGCCGCACTCGGAAAGCTACTTCACCGGGGCCCACGGCCGCCGGGTCGACGGCACCGACTGGAACATGACCTTCGGCGGTGTCGGCGGCGCCCTGGTGTCCACCCAGGCGGACCTGACCCGGTTCGCGACCGCGCTGCTGGGCGGGCGGCTACTGCCCCCGGCGCAACTGGCCGAGATGCGGCGCTCGTTGCCCGCCGACCCGGACCGGCTCTGGCCAGGCGCCCGCTACGGCCTCGGCCTGATCTCCACCCCGTTGTCCTGCGGCGGCTCCTGGTGGGGCCACGCGGGAACCGTGCCGGGCGGCCACCGGGCACTGGTCGCCGTCGGGCCCGACGGGCGCACCGCGGCCCTGGCCCTCAACCAGGTCCCGGACACGCTCCGGGCCGAACTGGACTTCCTCGACGTGGTCGACAAGGCCCTGTGCGACCACTCCCCCACCACCGAAAGGACCCCCGCATGACGAGCCCAGACGCCGACGGCGGCGAGCGCCGCGCACGTGCCGGCCGTGTCCGCCGCCTGGTGGCGCGGACCGGTCCGGTGGCCGCGCTGAGCCTGGCGGGCGCGCTCACCCTGGGCGCCGCTCCCGCGGCCACCACCGCCTCCGCAGCTTCCGGTGTCTCCCGGGCCCCCGCGACCGCGGGAGCCGGTCCCCTCGCCCGCTTCCAGCACCAGCACCTCGACTGGAAGAGCTGCGTACTCGGCCCCGACGACGCCACCGGCAGGGAACTCGACGCGGCGGGCGCCCGATGCGCCGACGTCACCGTGCCGTTGGACTACACCCGCCCCGACGGCCGCACGATCAAGGTCGCCGTCTCCCGGATCCGGGCCACCGACACCGCGCACCGCATCGGCGCGCTGCTCCTCAACAGCGGCGGCCCCGGCGGGCAGACGATCGGTGACCCCCCGTGGGTGCGCAAGGCGATGAAGGAGGCCGGCGGGCGGTACGACGTCGTCGGCGTCGACCCCCGCTTCGTGGGCCGCAGCACGGTGCTGGACTGCCGGTGGCCCACCGGCACCATGATCCGCGGCGCGGGTACCGACCGCGCCGGCTTCGACCGTTCCGTGGCCCTCGCCGCGGACCTCGCCCAGCGCTGCCGCGACCACGCGGGCGACCTGGTGCCGTACGCGAGCACCCGGAACACCGCCCGCGACATGGATGTGATCCGGGCCGCGCTGGGCGAGCGCAGAATCTCCTACCTGGGCTACTCGTACGGCAGTTACCTCGGCGAGGTGTACGCCACGATGTTCCCCGGCCGCACCGACCGGGTGGTCCTGGACGGCGTGATCGACCCCGCCCGCTACGGCCCGAGGCTCCTGCGGGGCACGGACGACGCGCAGTGGCACGCCCTGCGCGACTGGGCGGACTGGGCCGCCGCGCACGACGCGGCCTACGGCCTGGGGCGCACCCGGGACGCGGTGCTCGCGGCGGTGGAGCGGGCCAGGTCGGCCGCCGCCCGCGAGCCGCTGCGGCTGGGCGGACACCGGGTGGACGACCACGTCCTGCCCGTCATCGTCTTCAACGGGCTCTCCCAGGACAACCCCGAGGCGTTCGGCGACCTCGCCCGGGCCGTGCGCGACCTGCGCGACGCAGCCGAGGGCCGTACCGTCTCCCCCACCCCCTGGCTGGCCGACACGCTGCGGTTCGTGCTGACGGGAGACGACTCCGCCTACGGCAGCGCGCAGACGGCGATCCTGTGCGCCGACGGGGCCGCGCCCCGCGATCCGCGGACGTACTGGCGTGATCTGCGCCGGGCCGGCACGCGGGACCGGCTGATGGTGCCCGTCACCGACAACATCAACCCGTGCGCGTTCTGGGACGCCCCGCGCGAGCGGCCGACGACCATACGCGCCGATCTGCCGGCCCTGCTGGTGAACGCCACCGGCGACCCGCGCACCGTCTATCCCGGCGCCGAGGCGGTCCACCGCAACTGGCCCGGCTCCCGGCTGGTGACCCTGCGGGACGCGGACCAGCACGCGGTGTTCGGCGTCTTCGGCAGCTCGTGCGTGGACGACGCGGTGAACGCCTACCTGGCGAGCGGGCGGCTGCCGGGCACCGACCTGACCTGCCCCCGGCCCTGACACAGCTCCCCGAGGGTCCCTGTCCCGCGCCTGCCGCGGGGCGGGGCCCGTCAGTCCCGCGTCAGGGTGCCGTCAACGGCCGCTGCCATCCTCTTTCCTGTGAACGGCACGGGGCACCGGCCCCGGACCGGGAACGAGGAGAGGTGCCCGGAGCGGCTTATCGGGGACCACGAGCACGCCTCACGGTCGGGCCCCACGGGGCCCACGCAGGTTCGAATCCTGCCCTCTCCGCCGCAGCGGTCCGCCCCCGCCGCCGGGGCCTCGACCGAGTGGGTGCCTTCCGGCGCGCCGGAAGGCACGGCTTGCGAGGCTGCTCTTAGCCTCGCAGCATGCCCCGGCTTCCCTCCCATGTACGCGCCTGTCTGTTCGACCTCGACGGGGTGCTCACCCAGACCGCCACGGTGCACGCGGCGGCCTGGAAGGAGATGTTCGACGCGTATCTCCGCGAGCGCGCGGCACGCGAGGGGACACCGTTCGTGCCCTTCGACGCGACGCGCGACTACGACGCCTACGTGGACGGGCGCCCCCGGGAGGACGGGGTGCGCACGTTCCTCGCCGCACGCGGGGTGCGCCTGCCCGAGGGGGCGCCGGACGACCCCCCGGAGGCCGAGACCGTGCACGGACTGGGCACCCGCAAGAACGAACTGGTGCTGCGCCGGATCCGGGAGGACGGCGTGCGGCCGTACGAGGGTTCGGTCCGCTTCCTGCACGCGGTGCGCGAGGCCGGTCTGCGGTGCGCGGTGGTCTCGTCCAGCGCGAACGCCCGGGACGTGCTGACCGCGGCCGGCATCGGGGATCTCTTCGACGAGCGGGTCGACGGGGTGGTGGCGCACCAGCGGGAGCTGCGGGGCAAGCCCGCGCCGGACACCTATCTGGAAGCGGCCCGCGCGCTGGCGGTGGAGCCCGCCGCCGCGGCCGTGTTCGAGGATGCGCTGGCCGGGGTCGAGGCGGGGCGGGCAGGCGCGTTCGGGCTGGTGGTGGGGGTCGACCGGGTGGGCCAGGCGGACGAGCTGCGGGCGCACGGCGCGGATGTGGTGGTGCGTGACCTGGCGGAGCTCCTGGAGTCGCGGTGATCACCCATCCCAATTACGCGGTCGAACCCTGGTCCCTGCGCGAGACCGGGCTGAACCTGGACGTGCTGGCCCAGAGCGAGTCGGTGTTCGCGCTGTCCAACGGGCACGTCGGCTGGCGCGGCAACCTCGACGAGGGGGAACCGCACGGACTGCCCGGCGCCTATCTCAACGGCGTGCACGAGAAGCACCCGCTGCCGTACGCGGAGGCCGGCTACGGCTATCCCGAGTCCGGCCAGACGATGATCAACGTCACCGACGGCAAGGTCATCCGGCTGCTGGTGGACGACCACCCGTGCGATCTGCGCTACGGCCGGCTGCTGTCCCACGAGCGGGTACTGGACTTCCGCACCGGCGTCCTCAGCCGCACCGCCCGCTGGACCTCGCCCGGCGGCCGCACGGTGCGCATCACCTCGCGGCGGCTGGTGTCCTTCACCCAGCGCGCGGTGGCGGCGGTGGTCTACCAGGTAGAGCCCGAGGACGGACCGGCCTCGGTGGCCCTCCAGTCCGAGCTGGTCGCCAACGAGCAACTCCCGCACATCGCGGGCGATCCACGGGTCGCCGCCGCCATCGAGTCCCCGCTGGCGGCGGAGGAGCACTACGCCGAGGACACCCGGCTGCGCCTCGTCCACCGCACCGGCCGCAGCGCCCTGCGGGTGGGCGCGGCGGCCGACCACATCGTGGAGGGGCCCGAGTCCACCCGTTGGTCGGCGCAGTGCGAGCCCGACGTCAGCCGGCTGACGGTGACCGCGGACCTGGCCCCCGGACAGCCCTTGCGGCTGGTCAAGTTCGTGGCCTACGGGTGGTCCGGGGAGCGTTCGCTGCCGAGCATGCACGATCAGGTGGACGGCGCGGTGGCGGTCGCCGTCAGCACCGGCTGGGACGGTCTCGTCGCCGCCCAGCGGGAGTATCTGGACCGGTTCTGGGCGGGCGCGGACGTCACGGTGGAGGGGGACGCGCAGATCCAGCAGGCGGTGCGGTTCGCCCTCTTCCACGTGCTCCAGGCGGCGGCCCGCGGCGAGAACCGGGCGATCCCCGCGAAGGGCCTGACGGGGACCGGGTACGACGGACACTCGTTCTGGGACACCGAGTCGTATGTGATGCCGGTCCTGACGTTCACCGCGCCCGAGGCCGTGGCGTCCGCGCTGCGCTGGCGGCACAGCACCCTGCCGACGGCCCGGGAACGCGCGCGCCAGTTCGGCTTCGCGGGCGCGATGTTCCCCTGGCGGACCATCGAGGGCGCCGAGTGCTCCGCCTACTGGCCGGCCGGCACCGCCGCCTTCCACATCAACGCGGACATCGCGCTGGCCGCGGTCCGCTATGTCGCGGCGACCGGGGACGAGGACTTCGAACGCGGCGTGGCGCTCGACCTGTTGGTGGACACCGCGCGGCTGTGGCGCTCCCTCGGCCACCACGACCCGGAGGGCGTCTTCCACATCGACGGGGTCACCGGTCCCGACGAGTACAGCGCCATCGCCCGGGACAACCTCTACACCAATCTGATGGCCCGGCAGAACCTGCTGGCCGCCGCGGACGCGGCCACCCGCCATCCGGACCGGGCCGGCGAACTCGGCGTGGGCGACGAGGAGGCCGCGGGCTGGCGGGACGCCGCGGGCCGCATGGCGCTCCCCTTCAACGAGGACCTGGGCGTGCACGAGCAGTCGGCCGGGTTCACGCACTTCCAGCGCTGGGACTTCGACGCGACCCCGCCGGAGAACTATCCGCTGCTGCTCAACTACCCGTATTTCGACCTGTACCGCAAGCAGGTGGTGAAGCAGGCCGACGTGGTGCTGGCGATGCTGGAGTGCCCCTACGCGTTCACCGAGGAGGAGAAGGCCCGCAACTTCGCCTACTACGAGGCGCTGACGGTGCGCGACTCGTCCCTGTCGGCATGCTGCCAGGCGGTGCTCGCCGCCGAGACCGGGCATCTCAGACTGGCCTACGCCTATCTGCACGAGGCAGCGCTGATGGACCTGGAAGACCTGGAGCACAATACCCGCGACGGGCTGCACATCGCCTCCCTCGCCGGTACGTGGATCGCCCTCGTCGGCGGTTTCGGGGGCCTGCGCTGGCACCTCGGGGAGGACGGGCGGCCGGACGTCCTCGGTTTCGCGCCCCGCCTGCCCGAGGCGCTGTCCCGGGTGGCGTTCACGGTGCAACTGCGCGGCCGCCGGCTGAAGGTGGACATCGGTCGGGCAGGGGTCGGTTACCGGCTGGCCGACGGCGAGCCGCTGACGGTGCTCCACTACGGGGAGCCGGTGACCGTGACCGCCGGGGCGCCGCTGGAGCGGTCGATCCCGCCCGTGCCCGCGCGTCCGGAGCCGCAGCAGCCCCGGCACCGGCGCCCGGAGGGGCCCGGCGAGCCGGAGGAGCCCCGGGCGGAGGCTCCGGAGCGGTAGCCGTTCACCCGGACGGGTACATCCCGCGGACGAGTCGGGGCGCGTACGCATGACCGTCCGTCAGCCGGTGAGACATCGGACATGGGGATGAGCATGGACGAACCGTCGCCGGGCGGCCCGTTACCGGGGTCGCGGCGCTTCCCGGCCCCCTCCGACGTGGTGTTCACGGCGGACTTCGCCTCCACCGCCCAGTGGGTCGCGGTCCGTTCCCGCGCCCGTCCCGCCGACGGCCCGGACCTTCCGGACGACGACAGGCTGGACCGTCCGGTGGACGACCCCCGCTACTGCCGCTCGGGGGTCTTCCGGGCAACCCGCCTGCCGGACGGCCGCTGGCACACGGGGCTGCTGACCACCCGGGGAAGCCGGGAGGGGTTCACCCTGCGACCGGGCGATGTGCTGGACGCGCGGGTGCGGCTGCCCCGGGAGACCGGCGCCTGGCCGGCGATCCGGGCCTGGTGGGACGGCGGGCAGTGCGTCGACGTGTTCGAGTACCACGCGGACGACCCCGACCAGATGGAGTTCACCAACCGTGTGCGCAGCGCGAGTTGCCATCTGCACGACGACGCGGTGCGCCCCGGCGCGTGGGTGGACGTGCGCACCGAGTTCGGGCCGCGCTGTGTGATCTGGTCGCTGAACGGTGCCTCGGTCTTCGCCGACCACCGGGGCGTGGGGCATGCCTGGCGGGCCCATCTGGTCGTCGGCCTGGCGGTGAGCGCCGGGCGCTACCATCCGCCCCCGGAGCCCGGGACGACCGAGATGTCGTTCGAGGTGGGCAGCCTGGCCGTGCGCCGGCCCTCCGGCGGGGGCCGGACGGCGTACGCACGGCCCGTATGAGGAAGGTGGCCGTTCCATGCCCGTACCGAGTCTGCTGGCGGTGTTCGCACACCCGGACGACGAGTCGCTGTCGGCGGGCGGGGTGCTGGCCCGGCACGCGGCGGCGGGCGCCCGTACCGGGGTGGTCACCGCGACCTGGGCCGAGGGCACCGGGCGCGCCGGGGAGCTGGCGCAGGCGCTGCGTGTCCTCGGCGCGGGCGAGCCCCGGCTGCTCGGTTACGCGGACGCGCGGGTGCCGTGGTCGGCGCCGGGCCGCGCACGGTTCTGCGACGCGCCGCTGGACGAGGCGGTGGGGCGGCTGGTGGCGCACATCCGCGCCTTCCGCCCGGACGTCGTGGTCACCCACGACGCCTACGGCGGGCTGCCGGGTCACCCGGACCATGTGCACACGCACCGGGTGACCGTGCTCGCCGCCCAGGCGGCCGGGCTCGCGGGGCTCTACCCGGACGCCGGTGAGCCCTGGCAGCCGGGCGCGCTCTACCTGGCCACGCATCCGCACTCGGTGGTCCCGGCGCTGCGGGAGGTGATCGGCGGGCGCAAGACGGTGTACAGCGTCCCGGACGAGCGGATCACGGCGACGGTCGATGTCGGCCCCTGGCTCGACCAGAAGACCGCCGCGGTGCTGGCGCACCGCTCCGAGGTGGCGCGCGGGGCCCTGCCGGGGCTGATCGCCGAGCTGACGCCCCGGGAGCGCGGGCGGTTGCTGGGCACCGAGTGGTTCATCCGCCACGACCTCGCGACCACGGCGCCGCCGGGCACGGAGCTGACCGTCTGACCGCCGAGAGGCGGGGGCCCGGCCGATTGGCCATGCTGGGCTGAGAGTGACCCTTTCGCGCGACAAGGAGCACGGCATGCCGACGGACACGGTCGGACGATTCATGGCGGCCCTGGACGCCGATCAGCGCGAGGCCGTCGGCGCGAAGCCGCGCGCCGAACAGGAGCAGCTGGCGGCGGCCTGGGAACGGGAGCTGGAGGCGGACGACGAGCTCGACACGCTGGACGAGCTGTCCCCGCCGGCCGCGGAGGCCGAGGCGGCCCGCCGCGTGCTGCACCGCGAGGCCGGGTAGCGGCCGCCCCGGCAGCCCACGGCACGTCTTCGTCATGCGGCACCGCACCAGCGTCGTACCGGGCGCGCGGAGCGGTGGTGGTGGCCACGTCCGTCGGGCCCTCGGCCTCCCGCGGCTGCCGGTCGGCTCTTTCGCCGCGCCGGCCGGGATGGTCGTGTGCTGCCTGGCCCTGGTGGAGGTCGGGAAACGGCTCTTCCACCGGGCCCGGCCCGCCGCGGTCGGCCCCCGGCCCGAGGTCGGCCACCCAGGTGCGGCGGCGCGCGGCCCGCTGCAGCACCGCCGACCGGGTGGCACGCCGAGCGGACTCGCGGACCCTGCCGACGGGACCGGTGGGATAGGGGGCTACTGTCACCTGTCGTCCGTTGTGCTCCCCATCCGCAGCAGGAGGCGGCTTTCCCATGTCAGGTCATGCGACGGCCGCTCTTTCGGCCGGGAGCCTGCCGGAGCTGACGCTCGGCCGCGCGCTCAGGTCGTGGCAGCCGGATGTGCCCGCGCTGATCCTGATCGTCCTGCTGGGCGGCCTGTACGGCTGGGGTGTGCTGCGGGTGCGCCGGTCGGGCGGAAGCTGGTCGCCGGGCCGCAGCGCCGCGTTCGCGCTGCTGGGTCTCGGTGGTCTGGCGGTGGCCACGATGTCGAGTCTCGCGGTCTACGACCACGAGCTGTTCTGGCCGGCCGCGGTGCAGAACGTGCTGCTGGACCTCATCACCCCGCTGGGCCTGGCCCTGGGCGATCCGCTGCGGCTGGCCATCGAGGCGCTGCCCGGGGAGGGGCCCGGGCGGGTGCGGAGGGTGATGTCCGGCCGGCTCGTACGGCTGCTCACCTTCCCCCTGGTCAGTACGGCCCTGGTGCTGGCGACCGAGCTGACGGTCTACTTCACGCCGTACTTCGCCACTGCCCTGCGGGTGGGCTGGCTGCACGAGCTGATGTATCTGCACCTGCTGGTGGCCGGCTGTCTCTTCGTGGTGCCGGTCCTCACCCGCGAGGAGGCGCTGCCCAAGTGGTGCAGCCACCCGGTGCGGGCGGCGCTGGTGTTCCTGGACGGCGTCATCGACGCGGTGCCCGGCCTCGTGGTGATGACGCACGGCACGCTGATCGCGGGCGCCTGGTATCTGCACCACGCGCCGTCCTGGTCGCCGGACGTCGCGCACGACCAGCAGATCGGCGGCGGTGCCATGCTGAGCATCGCCGAACTGGTGGCGCTGCCCTTCCTGCTGGCGATCCTCGTGCAGTGGGCGCGCGCCGAGCGGGTGCAGGCCGCGGCCCTCGACCGGCGGCTGGACCGGGACCTGACACCCGTGGCGCCCCGCACGACCGGGTCCGGCGCGGCCCGGGCCGAGGACGAGGCCGTACGGGTGCGTCCCTGGTGGGAGACGGAGCAGAACGACGTGGCCGCCAGGATCCGCCGCCAGCGCGGCGAGGACTGACCGGCGCGGCTCAGGGCCGGGTGTCCCGGGCCAGGACGACGGCGTAGCGGCACTCGGCGCCGGTGGTGTTGGCGAAGACGCGTTCGGCGGGCTCGCCGAGTTCGATGCTGTCCCCCGGCCCGAGGTCATGGCACCGCTCGCCGTCGTGGAAGGTCAGTCTGCCGTCGAGGACCCAGACGACCTGGCGCACGAAGGCGAAGGCCGCGGCCGGGTACGGCACCCGGGCCCCGGCGGGCAGCCGGATCTCGGCGACCTCGGCGGGAAAGTCCGG
This sequence comes from Streptomyces sp. NEAU-sy36, assembly GCF_013423905.1. Lineage (NCBI taxonomy): Bacteria > Bacillati > Actinomycetota > Actinomycetes > Kitasatosporales > Streptomycetaceae > Streptomyces > Streptomyces sp. NEAU-sy36. The sequence continues at coordinate 3,383,908 of NZ_CP058977.1, read as the reverse complement.
GCCGGTGATCTGGCGGCGCCGGTAGCCGGTGGCGGGGTCCTGCCACTCGGCCGTGCCGGTACGACGGGACGCGCCCGCTCCGCCGTCCGGCCCCTGTCCCGCCGCCCCGTCACCGCCCTCCGCGAGGGCGAGCAGGGAGGCGATGCTCAGCTGGAAGGCGGCGGACAGCTTGCCGAGCACCACGGCGGTGGGGCTGCTCTCGCCGCGTTCGATCCTGTTGATCATCGCGCGGGAGACCCCGGACGCCTCGGCCAGCTGGGCCAGGGTCCAGCCGCGCCGCTCCCGCTCGGTGTGGATGCGGCTCGCGATCCGCGCCACCAGGGGATCTACCATGTTGGACATGCTTCCAATATATGAGAGGGCCGGTGCCGTGACCGTGCGCCGGGCGCACGCCGGTGATGCGGAGGCGGTGCGCGCGATCCGCAACCATGCGATCGAGCACTCGACGGCCCTGTGGACCGAGATCCCGCAGTCGGCCGCCGAGGGCGCGGCCTGGCTGGCCGCGCACCTGGAGCGCGGCTCGGCGTTCGTGGCCGAGACCGACGGCGAGGTGGCGGGGTTCGCCGTCTTCGCGCCGTGGCGGGCCCTGGACGGCTACCGGCACACGGTGGAGGACTCCGTCTACGTCCGCGAGGGCCGGCACGGTCTCGGCATCGGCTCCGCGCTGCTGGCGGCGCTGATCGCGGCGGCGCGCGAGGCGGGCCACCACCTTGTGATCGCCGGTATCGAGGCGGGCAACGGGGCGTCGATCCGGCTCCATGAACGCTTCGGCTTCGAACACGCGGGGACCGTGCGGGAGGCCGGGATCAAGTTCGGCCGCCGGCTCGACCTGACGCTCATGCGGCTGGCGCTGGACTGAGTCGCGGCGCCCCTCGTCCGGGCGCCCGCCGGGATGCGGGGCGGGGTGGGCGGTCGTTTACTGAAGCCGTTCGGTGGAGCCGTCGACCGTGGCCCGCCGGCGGCGTCGCCGGACACCGCCGAAGGCGCCGTCGGGTGGTGGAGGTGGAGCGGGCGTGAGCGGCACGGTCGGGCAGTCCTCCGCGTCCGCGGCGGCCGACGACCCCGGACGGACCCTGCTGACCCGCGGATACCTCAGGCTGCTGGTGCTGTCCCTGGGCCTCGGGGTGCCCATCGCGTTCGCCGGTTTCTTCTTCGTCGGGCTCCAGCACTGGCTCCAGCACCTGGTGTGGCAGGAGCTGCCGCACACGCTGGGACTCGGACGGCCCCCGTGGTGGTGGCCGCTGCCCGCGCTGACGCTGGCCGGGCTGATCCTCGCCCCGATCGTCACCCGGCTCCCCGGGGCCGGGGGCCATGTCCCGGTGCACGGTCTCGGCGGCGATCCCGTCGGCCCGCGTGCCCTGCCGGGCGTGGTGCTGGCCGCCGTGCTGACCCTTCCGCTGGGGGTGACCCTCGGCCCGGAGGCACCGCTGATGGCGGTCGGGTCCGCGCTCGCCCTGCTGGGGCTGCGCACCCTGGGCCGGCACCCGGCGGGCGCCCCTTCGGCGGCGGTCGTGGCCACCGCCGGGTCCACGGCCGCGATCTCCACCATCCTGGGCGGCCCGGTGGTGGCGGCCGTCATGGTGGTGGAGGCCGCCGGGCTGGCCGGGCCACGGCTCACCGTGCTGTTGCTGCCCTGTCTGACCGCCAGCGGGGCCGGGGCGCTGGTGTTCACCGGCTTCGGCCGCTGGACCGGGCTGTCGACCGGCGCCCTCGCCCTGCCGAAGCTGCCGCCGGATTCCGCACCGGACGCGGGGGACTTCCTGTGGGGGCTGCCGGCGGCCGCGCTGATCGCCGTGGTCGTCTCGGTGGCGCACCGGCTCGGCGAGCGGACCCACCGGTGGACCTCCGCGCGGGCCACCGGGACGCGCACCCTGGCGTGCGCCACGGCCGCCGGGATCTGTCTGTCGGCGTACGCGCTGCTGACCGGCCGTCCGCCCGAGGAGGCGGCGCTGTCCGGGCAGGCGATGCTCGCCCGGCTGGCCGAGGACCCGCACGGCCTGCCGGTGCTCGCGCTGGTCGCGCTGATCGTCTGCAAGGCGCTCGCCTGGGGCATCAGCCTGGGCAGCCTGCGCGGCGGCCCGATCTTCCCGGCCGTGCTGACCGGGGCGGCGGTCGGGGTTGCCTGCTCGGGACTGCCGGGGTTCGGGGCCGCCCCCGGGATCGCGCTGGGCATCGCGGCGGCGGCCACGGTCGTCACCGGCCTGCCCCTGACCGGCTCGGTCCTGGCGGTGCTGCTGCTCGGCCGCGACGCCTACAACCAGATGCCGCTCATCGTCCTCGCGGCCGTCACCGCTCTGCTCGTCAGCCGTCTGCGGCTCCGGCGCCGGCCTCAGCCCGCCCCGGCCGACGCATAGGAACGCCCCGGCGCGGGGAGGCGGGCCGGGGCTCGCCGACGACGCTACGCGCCGGACCGTACCCCGTGGGCATCCCCTGACGCGGCGCTGACGGGCAGGGGCCGCATTTTGACGGACCGTTGAGGTCCATCGAGCGGCACGAGCGTCAGGACGGCCGGCCGCCGGGCCGCCAGGCGTGCACCTCGATGCCGGCGTAACGGCCCTCGGTCAGCAGGGCGCGGGCGGCGGCCGGGTCCGGGGCACGCAGCAGTGCCGCCGTGCCCAGCCATGCGGTGGCGTCGTCGGAGAGCAGGGGGCCGTAGGCGATCAGGTCGGCACCGCGCTCGGCCGGTACCGTGAGGTCGGCGGCCTCGCCCTCGCCGAGGCCGAGCACCAGGTAGCGGTCGCCTGCGGCGCGGCCGCCGGGGAACTCCCACATGGTGCGCCCGAGCAGATTGCGCCAGCGGCGCAGCATGACGTCCCGGTAGGCGCCCGCCTGGTAGCCGGGCTCGTCGAAGGCGAACGCGCGTGCCGCGGCCGGGTCCGGCAGGTCCAGGACGTGCACGCTGCCGGTGGGCGTCTCACCGTCGGCCGCGAGGGTCGGGCCGCGGGCGATCATCTCCTTCTGGAACAGGTCCATGTACGACCAGTGCTCTTCCAGCAGCTGGTTGCGCAGCGGGAGGGATCCGGGCCGGTCGCGGTGGTGGCAGAAGAACTCCATGACCCACCCTCTCGCGCCGACTGCCGCCACAGCACTCCCTTTTCCGGGGCTCCGGGTGTTCCGCTCGCCCGCGCGGGGCAGGTCACCCCGCGGGCGTTCCACGTGCGGCGCCGGGAGAAACCCCGCACGGTGGGACGGTCGGCAGTCCGCCCGCGCGTCCGACGGCCGAAAGACACGAGGAGAGCCGATGTCCGATGCCGTAGCACCGGCGCAGCCGGTACTGGAGCCCGCCGCCGCCGAGTTCGCGGCGGCCACCGACAAGCCGCCGTTCCCGTTCGACCTGCCGCCGGCCGAGGGCCGCAAGGCGCTCGACGAGGTGCAGTCCGGCGACATCGGGAAACCGGCGGTCGACGAGGAGTGGATCACCGTCTCGGGCGGCCCGACGGGCAGTGTGCGTGCGCGGATCGTCAGGCCCGCCGGGGCCTGCGGGACGCTCCCGGTCGTCCTGTACCTGCACGGAGCCGGCTGGGTCTATGGCAACGCCCACACCCATGACCGGCTGGTGCGGGAACTCGCGGCCGGTGCCGGGGCCGCGGTGGTCTTCCCCGAGTACGACCTCTCCCCCGAGGCGCGTTACCCGGTCGCCATCGAGCAGAACCACACCGTCGCCCGCTGGGTGGTGGAGCAGGGCGCGACCAAGGACCTGGACGGCTCGCGGCTGGCGGTCGCCGGGGACTCCGTGGGCGGCAACATGGCCGCGGCGCTCACCCTGATGGCCAAGGAGCGCGGCGGCCCGGCGCTGGCGCAGCAGGTGCTGTTCTACCCGGTCACCGACGCGAGCTTCGACACGCCGTCGTACCACCAGTTCGCCACCGGCTACCACCTGCGCCGGGACGTCATGCAGTGGTTCTGGGACCAGTACACGACCGACGCGGCCGACCGCGCCCGGATCACCGCCTCGCCGCTGCGCGCCACCACCGAGCAGCTCGGCGGGCTGCCGCCGGCGCTGGTGATCACCGGCGAGGCGGATGTGCTGCGCGACGAGGGCGAGGCCTACGCGGCCAAGCTGCGCGCGGCGGGCGTCCCCGTCACCGCCGTCCGCTTCCAGGGCATCATCCACGACTTCGTGATGCTCGACGCCCTGCGCGGGACGCACGCCGCGCGGACCGCCATCGACCTGGCCTGCCGCACCCTGCACGAGGCGCTGCACACCGGCTGAGGCCCGGCGGCGCCGCCCGCCCGGGCGGCTGGGACCGATCCCGTGCCGTCGGGACGGTTGCCCGGGGCGTGCGGTCCGGATTTCATGGGGCCCATGTCCCACGGCTCATCACCCACGAACGATCCGGTGCTCTTCTTCGCCACGCGGCAGGCGTGGGAGGAGTGGCTGGAGGAGAACCACGCGGACGCCAGGGGCGTGTGGCTGAAGATCGCCCGGAAGGACATCGCGCCGCCGGTCCCCGACGCGGTCGACTATCCGGGCGCGCTGGAGTCGGCGCTCTGCTTCGGCTGGATCGACGGGCAGAAGAAGAAGCTGGACGAACGGCACTGGCTCCAGCGGTTCACCCCGCGGCGGCCCGCCGGCCGGTGGTCGCGGCTGAACCGGGAGAAGGCCACGCGGCTCATCGAGGAGGGCCGGATGCGTCCAGCCGGTCTGCGGGAGGTGGAGCGGGCCCGGGCCGACGGCCGCTGGGAGGCGGCCTACGCCGGTCCGCGCACGGCCACGGTGCCCGACGACCTGCGCGCCGCACTGGACGCCGTGCCACGCGCGGCCGCCTTCTTCGCGACCCTGGACAGCCGCAACCGCTACGCCGTCCTCCACCGCGTCGAGGAGGCGAAGCGGGCCGAGACACGGGCGGCCCGTATCGCCAGGTTCGTCGCCATGCTCGCCGAGGAACGCAAGCTCCATCCCTGAGGGCCCTCACGGGCCCTGCGCGGCGGACCGGCGCCGCCGCCGGACGCGTTCGTGCGCGCGTCCGGCCGCGGCCGCGCCCGGCGGGTGGGCCGGGCGCCGCCGTTCACCTTCAGGCCGCCGAGGTGACCGCCCGGCCGAGGTGCCGGGCGAGGAACCGCACCGCGCTGTCGGCCTCGAACCTGGGCATGTCGAAGTGCTCGCCCGCGTTGGCGTGCAACGTCTTCTCCTTCGAGGCGAAGGCGTCGAACAGCGCGAGGCTTGCCTCGCGCGGGATGCGCTCGTCGTCCCATTGCATGGCGAACTCGATCGGGACGGTGATCCGCTTCGCCGTCTCGAACAGCGCGTCGGGCCAGTTCATGCCGAAGGCCGCGGACACGATCCGGGGCTCGGCCGCCACCAGCGGCACCCCGATCGCGGTGCCCAGGCCGATGCCGAAGTAGCCCACCGGCCCCTCGGCACCGATCTCCGGAAGTTCCTGGAGGGCGTCGAGGGCCGCCTGCCACTCGGGTACGGCCAGTTCGGCCAGGCGGGCGTTGTAGGGGACGACGATCGGGCCTTCCGGGGCGCCCGCCGCCTGCGCCCTGCGCAGCTCGGCGATGTCCTGCTCGTCCTGCGCGGAGCGCGGCCGGTCGCCGTGGCCGGGAGCGTCGACGACCGCGACATGGAAGCCGTGGCCGGTGACGAGAAGGCGGGCCCGGCCCGCCATCGCCGGGTGCTTCTTGTGCTGTCCGCCGCCGTGGCCCATCAGGACCAGGGGGGCGCGCTCGGTGCCGGAGGCCGGCGACCAGAGGACTCCGGGGACGTCGCCCACGGTGAAGTCGCGTTCGACCATGCCGTTCGACGACGACTCGGCGGTGAATCGCAGAGAATGCATGAGGTGTTGCCTTTCGGGAGGGCCTTGGTGTCGAGGCGCTCCCGGCGACACCTACGTCAGTCGCCGGCCGTGACGGGAAGGGAGAGCACCCACGTCGATACAGCGTTCATGGGTCTCACCTCCTCGGGCGGTGTCACGGTCGATCGCAAGCTACCGGTCCGATCATCATGGCGTCCAATCCTTTTCGCCCGTGGTCAGCGCCCCGGGCGCGCCATCGCCGCATGTCCGGATGATCCGCCTTCGCACCGCTTACGATGCGGAAGCGAAGCCTCATCGAACCCCGTCGGACCCCATCGATCCGCATCGATCTCTTTCGAGCCTTGTCGACTGGAGCAGGTATGACCGGTGATCCCGAGCCGATCAGTGCCGAGGCGCGGCGCGCGCTGGAGCAGGAGTTGGCCGATCTGCTGGACGAGCGCCGGATGGTCGCCGGAACGCTGAAGGACGATCCGGAGGTCGGCGACCAGGCCGATCAGGCGGACGAGTTGCAGCGGGTGAACCAGCTGGACCGTCTCGACCGCCGGATCGCGGACATCACCGAGCGGCTGCGCCAGGCGGAGCTGGCCGGGCCCGCGCGGACGGATGCCGTCGGGGTCGGCAGCACGGTCACCGTGCGCTTCGCGGACGGCTCGGTGGAGACCCTGCAGATCGGCGAGGGCGCCGAGGCGCTGGACCAGAACCTGGTCACCGCGGACAGCCCGCTCGGCCGTGCCCTGCTCGGCCGCCGCGCGGGGGACAGCGTCCGCTACGACACCCCGGACGGGCCGGCGAGCGCGGCCGTGGAGTCGATCGGGGAGCCGCCCGCGTAGGGCGACGCGCCGTCAGGCGGGCTTGCGCACCGAGCAGTGCAGGGAGTCGTTGTCGACGTCGGCGACGATGGTGTCCCCGGGGTCGGCCTCGCCGCCGAGCAGCAGCGTGGCGATGCGGTTGTCGAGTTCCGTCTGGATGGTGCGGCGCAGCGGGCGGGCGCCGAACTCCGGCTGGTGGCCGTGGGCGATCAGCAGCTTCTTGGCGGCCTCCGTGACCTCCAGCCGCATCCCCTGGGCGTGCACCCGGTGCTTGCTCCGGTCCAGCAGGTGGTCCACGATCCGCGACAGGTCGTCCTCGGTGAGGCCGTGGAAGATGATGATGTCGTCGATGCGGTTGAGGAACTCGGGCAGGAAGCGGCCCCGCAGGTCCTCCATCAACTCGTCCTTCAGCTCGGACACATCGCCCTGGTGGTCGAGGATGCGGTGCGCGCCGATGTTCGACGTCATGATGACGACGCAGTGCCGGAAGTCGACGGTGCGGCCCTGCGCGTCGGTGAGACGGCCGTCGTCCAGGATCTGCAGCAGGGTGTTGAAGACATCGGGGTGCGCCTTCTCCACCTCGTCGAACAGCACGACGCTGTACGGCTGGCGGCGCACCTTCTCGGTGAGCTGGCCCGCCTCCTCGTAGCCGACGTACCCGGGCGGGGCGCCGACGAGCCGGGCGACGGTGTGCTTCTCCTGGAACTCGCTCATGTCGAAGCGGACCATGCGGTCCTCCTCGCCGAACAGCAACGCGGCGAGCGTCTTGGCGAGTTCGGTCTTGCCCACCCCGGTGGGGCCGAGGAACAGGAAGGAGCCGACGGGGCGATCGGGGTCGCCCATGCCCGCGCGGTTGCGGCGCACGGCCTGGGAGACCGCGGTGACCGCCTCGTCCTGGCCGACGATCCTGGCGTGCATCTCCTCTTCCAGCCGCAGGAGTTTCTCCTTCTCGCTGGCGGTGAGCTGGGAGACGGGGATCCCGGTGCGCCGGGAGACGACGTCCGCGATGTCGGACGCGGTGACGGAGACGACGCCCTCCCGGCGTTCCTCGATGCCGGCGAGTTCGGCCTCCGCCTCGGAGACCTCCCGCTTCAGCTCCGACGCCCGCTCGAAGTCCTCGGCGGAGACGGCCTGTTCGAGTTCCCGGCGGAGCACCGCGATACGGTCCTCCCGGCTGACGACCTCGGTGGAGCGGCTCGCGCTGCGCAGCCGTACCCGGGCGCCCGCCTGGTCCATGACGTCGATGGCCTTGTCGGGCAGGAAGCGGTCGGTGATGTAGCGGTCCGACATCTCGGCCGCGGCCGCCAGCGCGCCGTCGTCGAACCGGACCTGGTGGTGCGCCTCGTAGGCGTCCCGCAGTCCTTCGAGGATCTGCACCGTCTCCTCGACGGTCGGCTCGGGCACCATCACCGGCTGGAAGCGGCGCTCCAGGGCCGCGTCCTTCTCGACGTACTTGCGGTACTCGTCGATGGTGGTGGCGCCGACGACGTGCAACTCACCGCGTGCGAGCGCCGGTTTGAGCATGTTGCCCGCGTCCATGGACCCCTCGCCCGTCGCCCCGGCGCCGACGACCGTGTGCAGTTCGTCGATGAAGAGGATGATGCTGCCGCCGGCCGCCTGGACGTCCTCGATGACCTTCTTCAGCCGCTCCTCGAACTGGCCCCGGTACTGCGCGCCCGCCACCATGGCCGACAGGTCGAGCGCGACGACCCGCTTGTTCTTCAGGGTGTCGGGGACCTCGCCGGCCACGATCCGCTGGGCGAGGCCCTCCACGATCGCGGTCTTGCCGACGCCGGGCTCGCCGATCAGCACGGGGTTGTTCTTGGAGCGCCGCGACAGGATCTCGACGGTCTGCTCGATCTCCTCGGCCCGGCCCACCACCGGGTCCAGTTTGCCCGCCTTGGCCTCGTCGGTCAGATCGCGCCCGTACTCGTCCAGCGTGGTCGCCGGCTGTCTGCGTTCCGGGGGCGTGCTCTCGGAGCGGGCGGCCTGTTCGGCGAGGCCCGCCAGCTTCCCGTTGTCCATGCCCTCGGCGCGCAGCAGCCGGGCCGCACCGGTGTCGCTGTCACCGAGCAGCGCGGCGAGGATGTGCTCGGGACCGATGTAGGACACCCCGGCCGCCTGGGACCGGGCGTAGGCGGCACCGAGGGTGCGCTTGGCCGCGGGGGTCAGGCCGGGCTGCGCGGAGGGCTGGCCGGACTCGCGGGGCAGCACCTTGGCGATCTCGTTGGCGAGGGTGTCGGGGTCCACGTCCACCTGGAGCAGCAGCCGGCGCGCGGGCTCCACCTTCGTGGCGGCCCACAACAGGTGCTCGGTGTCGAGGTCGGACGTGCCGTCCTCGGCCGCCCGCTGCGCGGCCAGGTTGAGGAGTTGCTGCGACGACTCGGTCAGCAGCCGTCCGATCGGCACGCGCTGCACCGCGGGTGGGGAGGACGCCGGCGACATCCCGAAGAAACGGTTCAGCAATTCACTGAAGGGGTCCTGGGAACCGAAGGGGGCGCCGAACGGCATCGACATGAGAACTCCTGGAGCGCAAGGGGTCAGTATTCACTGAAACCCGGCGCCGAGTGGGCCGCAAGCGGAGGCCGCTCGGGGGGATCGTCGAGAAAGTCGATGGTGGGCACGTGGAAGAGACAGCCCGTGACCGGGACGGAGAAGTCGAGGATGCGGTCGTGCCGCGCCTCCTCGCGGCCGAGGAACATGTTCCGCAGCATCGACTCCGTGACCTCGGGCGTACGGGCGTATCCGATGAAGTAGGTGCCGAACTCGCCCTGCGCGATATTGCCGAAAGGCATGTTCTCGCGCACGATCTTGCGTTCGTTGCCGTGCTCGTCGCTGACGGTGTTGAGCGCCACGTGGGAGTCGGCGGGTTTCACCTCGTCGGGCAGTTCGACGTTGGCGAGTTTGGTGCGCCCGATGACCTTTTCCTGTTCCTCCGCGGGCAGGGCGTCCCACGCCTTCATGTTGTGCAGGTATTTCTGCACGATCACATAGCTGCCGCCGCGGAATTCCGCGTCCTCGTCGCCGATGAACACCGCGTCGTCGGCGATCTCGCCCTCGGGGTTCTCGCTGCCGTCCACGAAGCCGAGCAGATCGCGTTCGTCGAAGAACTTGAAGCCGTGCACCTCGTCCACCACGGTGGCCGCGCCGTCGAGCCGCCGCGCGAACAGCCGGGCCAGTTCGAAGCAGAGGTCCATGCGCCGGGCGCGGACGTGGAAGAGCAGGTCGCCGGGGGTGCCCGGGGCGTGGTGGCGGGGACCCCTCAGTTCCCGGAAGGGGTGCAGGTCCCGTGGGCGCGGTCCGCTGAACAGCCGGTCCCAGGCGGTGGACCCGATACCGACGACGCAGCTCAGCTCCTCGGGCGGGGCGCGGAAGGCGACCGAACGGCGCAGGGCGGAGACGTCCTGCAAGAGGTCCCGGACCGTGTCCTCGCCGCCCGGGTCCACGGTGACGACGAGGAACAGGGCGGCTCTGGCCGGCGGGACGACGACGGGCTGGGATTCGGGCACGGTGCCTGCCTCCTCGTGCGGGGCGGGGCCGGACCGTTCCAGCATGCCGCCACGCCGCGGACTCGGCAGGTCGGACGGCCGGTCTGCGTCCGGCGCCGTGGCCGGGAGGGTGTGCCGTCACCCTGGCCGGAGGCGGCGACCGTACACGGGGCCGGGCGAGGCCACCGTGGGGACCGCCGTCCGGGTGCGGCAGCTGCGCGCGACCGGCGTGGACGGCCGGATCGAGGTGGGCGCGCGGCCGCCGTCCGGCGGGGCCGAGCGGCGGCTCGCCTTCGCGGCGCGGGCCGTCGAAGCGGCGGGCCGGCTGGTCGCGGAGGGCGAGAGCGAGCGGGCGGTCGTAAACCTGCGGCGGTTCCTCGAAGGGGACCTCTGACCGGCCTCACACGGGGGTGTGGCCCTCGATGTAGGTGCGGACGGCCGGGGGGAGCGCGGCGCGGGCGGTCTCCCCGATCGGCGTCCAGTGGATCTGCTCGGAGGTGAGACGGGCGCCCTCCGACGGTTGCTCGCTGAGGAGTTGGCACACCACGGCATCGGTGCCGTCCAGCGGCGCGGAGCCGTCGACGAGGTAGCCGGTGAGTTCGTAGACGACGCGTGCGGCGGTGGCCTCCGCGGTCTCGGCCGGCTGCCCGGTGCCCGACGGCAGTTCCCCGCCGTCCGCCCTCCCCACCAGCAGCAGCCGCCCGTCGTAGACGACGACGGCCTGTACGACGTTCCCCATGTGCTCCCCCTCTTCTCCGGCCCGTCCGCGGTACCCCGCCCGGTCGTTGCTCGCCTACCCGTGCCGCGGGGGCGGCACACGGGTCAGGCCGGATCCGCCGGCCGGTACAGCACCGGCAGGTCCCCGGGCCGCACCCGCACCGTCACGGGCAGGGTGGCCTCCACCTCGCCGTCGGCGCCGTAGGGGACGGGACGGGTGGCCTCGATGCGCAGTTCCCTGGCGCGCAGGACGCGTACTTCGGGGCGGCGTATGTGGGCGCCGGTGCGCAGCTCGTTCATCAGGGTGAAGAACAGCCGGCGGGGCGCCTCCCGGATCATCACGACGTGCAGCAGGCCGTCGTCCACCCGGGCGCCGGGGGCGATCTGGCGGCCGGAGCCGTAGTAGGGGGAGTTGGCGGCGACGACCGTGTAGCCGCGGTGGCGGTGCTCCGCGCCGTCGACGGTGACGCGGTAGTCGGCCGGCCGCCAGGTGGTGACGGCGCGCAGTCCGCCCGCGTAGTAGGAGGCGGAGCCGCGCAGCAGCCGGGCGTGGTTGGCGTGCCGGTTGGCCAGCGCGTCGACCCCGGCGTAGACGCTGCCGAGGACCACGGTGCGCCGGTGGACGGCGGACTCCACCTCGATGGTGTCGACCGGGCGCGGCCGCGCGTGCAGCAGGATGTCGGCGAGCGCGGCGGGCTCGGACGGCAGGTCCAGCGCGCGGGCGAAGTCGTTGCCGCGCCCGGCCGGGACGATCCCGAAGACGGTTCCGGTGCCGCTCAGCGCGCCGCCGATGCCGCCGGTGATGCCGTCGCCGCCGACGGCGAGCACGACCCGGCCCCGCTCGCCGGCCCTGCGGGCTATGTCCTGGGCGTGGGCCAGGCTGTTGCTGTACTCGGTGTCGAGGCCCGCCCCGGCCTCGCGCAGCAGGCGGGCCACCTGGAGCAGCGTGGCCGCCGCGGTGGAACCGCCCGCGGTCGGGTTGACGACGGCGGTGAACTGGCGCATCGATGTGCCTCCGGGGCAGGCGGTCGGGTCGGGTCAGTCGGTGGGCAGCAGGACGCCGGGGCTCAGCAGGCCGTCGGGGTCCAGGCGGCGCTTGACGGCGCGCAGTGCCTCGACGGCCAGCTCTCCGGCCTCCCTGACATACCAGTCGCGGTGGTCGGTGCCCACCCCGTGGTGGTGGGAGATGGTGCCGCCGGCGGCGAGCACGGCCTCGTTCGCCGCGTGCTTGGCGGGCGTCCAGTGGGCCACCGGGTCCTCGCCCTGGGCGCTGACGACGGTGAAGTAGAGGGAGGCGCCGTTCTCGTAGACGTGGGAGATGTGGCACATCACGAGCGGCGGGGTGCCGGCCCGGGTGAGGGTGTCGGTGAGCGCGCCGCGCACGGCGCCGTACAGCTCCGGGATGCGGGACCAGAAGGCGGCGGTCTCCAGGGTCTCGGCGAAGGCGCCGACGTCGAGGAGGGCGTCGCGCAGGTACGGCGCGGAGAAGCGGCCGTGGGCCCAGCGTTCGCCGGGTTCCGTGCCGAGCGGGGTGCCGCCCGCGGCCGTCAGGACGGCCGCCGCGCGCTCGCGGCGGTGCGCGGTCTCCTCGGGGGTGCCCTCGTAACCGGTGATGGCGAGGCAGCCGGCGTCGCCGCGTTCCAGAGAGGTGCCTATCGCGTCGGGAGAGGCGAGGCCGATCAGGGTCTCGGTCTCGTCGGACAGGCGCAGCACGGTGGGCCGTGGCCCGTCCTGGGCGAGCCTGCGCAGCGCGGCGGCGCCCTCCTCGAAGGAGGCGAACCGCCATCCCTCGTAGATCCTGGCCTCGGGCAGCGGGCGGACGCGTACGGTCACGGAGGTGATGACGCCGAAGGCGCCCTCGGAGCCCAGGATCAGCTGGCGCAGGTCGGGGCCGGCGGCCGAGCGCGGGGCGCGGCCGGTCTCCACCGTGCCCTCGGGGGTGGCGAGGGTGAGGCCGAGGACCATCTCGTCGAAGCGGCCGTAACCGGCGGAGGCCTGGCCGCTGGAGCGGGCCGCGGCGAAGCCGCCGATGCTGGCCCACTCGAAGGACTGCGGGAAGTGGCCGAGGGTGAAGCCCTGTTCGGCGAGCAGGGCCTCGGCCTCGGGGGCGCGCAGGCCCGGCTGGAGGACGGCGGTGCGCGAGACGGTGTCCAGGTCGAGCAGGCGGTTCATGCGGCGCAGGTCGAGGGCGACGAACGCACCGCGCTCGGGGGCGAGGCCGCCGACCACGGAGGTGCCGCCGCCGAAGGGGACGGCGGCCAGCCCGTGTGCGGCGCAGGCGCGCAGCACGGCGAGGACCTCGTCGTGGGTGGCGGGCAGGACCACGGCCTGCGGGACGTCGCGGGTGTCGCCGGTGCGGATGCGCAGCAGGTCGGGGGTGGACTTGCCGCGGGTGTGCCGGATGCGGCTCTCGGGGTCGGTGCGGACGTGGGCGGCGTCGCCGACGGCCTCGGCGAGCGCCGCGAGGGCGGCCGGGCCGGCCGTGGGGGCGGGCGGCTCGATGTCCTTCAGGGCGAGCGCGGGGGTGCTGCGCGGCTTGACGCCGAGCAGGTCGCGCAGCAGCCCGGTCACCGAGTCGGGCAGCGGTGCCGCCTTGGCCGGGTCGCCCCAGCCGTTCCACAGCATGTCCATTGAACGGTCGTCCTCACAAGGTCGGTGTGCTCGGTCCGCGCGGCGGCCGACGGCCGTGCGCCGGGCGGCCGTCGCGGTCCACCGGTTCCGCCCGGCCCGGGGCGTTACACTGTTACACATGACGCCTATTCGTCACAACGGTGCCGACGGTTCCGGCACGGACAGCGACCCGGTGCTCGACGCGGTCCGCGACTGCGTACTGGCCGTCGGGGTCCGCCGCACCACGCTCGCCGACGTCGCCCGCCGCGCCGGTGTCTCCCGGATGACCCTGTACCGGCGCTGGCCCGACCTGCGCACGCTGGTGGGCGATCTGATGACCCGTGAGTGGATCGCGGTGGCCACCCGGGCGATCCCCGAGGCCGCGCCCGGTGTCGACACACGCACCCGGCTGGTGCGGGGGCTGGTGGCCGGCGTCGAGGCGTTCCGGGCGCACCCCCTCTTCCACAAGATCGTCGACGTCGATCCGGAGCTGCTGCTCCCCTATGTGCTCGACCGGCGCGGGGCGAGTCAGGAGGCGCTGCTCGCGCTGCTGGCCGAGGGCCTGCGCGAGGGCCACGCGGACGGTTCCGTGCGCCCCGGACACATCGAACGGCAGGCGCGCGCCCTGCTGTTGACCGTGCAGTCCTTCACCCTGTCCCTGCGCACGATGACCGACGAGGACGACCCGGAGCTGGACTCCGCCGCCTTCCTCGGCGAGCTGCGCACCCTCCTGGAGAGGATCCTGACGCCATGAGCCAGACCGAGGCGATACCCGGCTCGTCCCTCGACGCGGCCCGGCGCACCCGGGAGCTGGCCGAGGCCGCGGACGGTCGGACGGTGGACGTCCTGGTCGTCGGCCTCGGCGCCACCGGTGCGGGCGCCGCCCTGGACGCGGCGGCGCGCGGGCTGGACGTGGTCGCGGTGGACGCCCACGACCTGGCCTTCGGCACCTCGCGCTGGAGCTCCAAGCTCATCCACGGCGGACTGCGGTACCTGGCGTCCGCACAGTTCGACGTGGCGCACGAGAGCGCGGTGGAGCGGGGGGTGCTGATGACCCGTACCGCCCCGCATCTGGTGGCGGCGCAGCCGTTCGTGCTGCCGCTGACGCCGATGGTGTCGACGGCTCAGGCGTCCATCGCCTGGGCCGGGTTGCGGGCCGGGGACATGCTGCGGCTGGCCGCGCGGACCCCGCGCCAGGTGCTGCCCGCGCCGCGCCGGCTGTCGGCGACGGAGGCGCGGCACCTCGCGCCCTCGGTGCGGGCGTCCGGGCTGCGCGGCGGGCTGCTGTCCTGGGACGGACGGGTCACCGACGACGCCCGGCTGGTGACCGCGCTGGCCCGCACGGCCGCCGCGCACGGCGCGCGGGTGCTGACCCGTGTCCGGGTGCTGGAGCTGACCGGCACGGGCGCCCGGGTCCGGGACGAACTCACCGGCGAGGAGGGCGAGATCAGGGCCCGCGCCGTGATCAACGCGGCCGGGGTGTGGGCGGGCGGACTGGTCGAGGGCATCCGGATCCGGCCCTCGCGCGGCACCCATCTGGTGCTGCGCTCGCAGCGGCTCGGCCATCTGCCCGCCGGGCTGCACATCCCGATCCCCGGCGAGACCAACCGGTTCGTCCTGGTGCTGCCCCAGGGGGACGGCCGGGTCTACGTCGGCCTCACCGACGAACCCGTCGAGGGCGGCATCCCCGATGTGCCCGAGGTGCCGGAGACGGACATCGGCTTCCTGCTGGACGTGCTCGGCTCGGCCCTGGACGCGCCCGTCGCCCGGGACGAGGTCGTCGGCGCCTTCGCCGGCCTGCGGCCCCTGCTGGACACCTCGACCGGCGGCGCACCGGCCCGCACCTCCGACGTCTCGCGCCGGCACGCCGTGCTGACCTCGGCAAACGGGGTGACCACGGTGGTCGGCGGCAAGCTCACCACCTATCGCCGGATGGCGCAGGACGCCGTGGACGCCGCGGCCGCGTCCCGGGGGCTTGCCGCGCCCCCGTCCCGGACCGCCGCGCTGCCCCTGGTCGGGGCCGCCGCACCCGAACGGCTGCGCGCCCTCGCGGTGCCACGCCGGCTGGTCCGCCGCCACGGCACCGAGGCCGCCGCCGTCCACGCCCTCATCGCCGAGGAGCCCGCCCTGGCCGGCCCGGTGCTGCCCGGGCACCCGGTCACCCGCGCCGAACTCCTGTGGGCGGTCCGCCACGAGGGCGCGCTGGACGAGTCCGACCTCCTGGACCGGCGCACCCGCATCGGCCTGGTGGACGAGGACCGCGAGGCGGCTCTGGAGGTCGCGCGGGAGGTGCTGGCCCGGGAGGCTCACAGCAGCCGCCGGATGTCCCCCCGCACCCGGTAGAACCCGCCCGCCGCCGGGTGCAGGGCGTCCACCACGTACCGGGCGCCCGCCTGGCGTATCGCGCGGGGGAACTGGACGTTCCAGGAGGAGTCGTAGCCGTCGGAGACCACGTGCACCCGCAGCCGGCCGGCGTCCTGGACGCACTCCACGACGACCGAGCCGGTGGGCGCCTGGGCGACGGTGGCCACGGCCTGCACGGCCGTGGCCGGGGCGTAGGTCGGCAGGGCGGCGGCGAGCTTGACGTCCCGCACCACCGGCACGCTGCCCTGCTGGGCGGCGCCGATGGCGGTCTCGCTCGCGTCCACGCACACCAGGGAGCCGTCCGTGGTCACCAGGTACAGCCGCCCGTCGTGGTACTGCATCGACAGGGCCGAGCCGCTGCCGGTGCCCAGCTTCCACAGCCGGGTGCCGTCCCGGTCGAAGCAGTAGACGGACGAGGCGGAGTCCCCGGCGAACACGAACCTGCCGCCCGGCGAGGTGGCGCAGGAGTACACCGCGCTGTCGCAGGCGTACGTCGCCTCGATCGCGCCGGTCGCCTTGGAGAGCCGCTGGACCACCCGGTGTCCGGTGCCCGCGTACACCGCGTCGTCCTCCTGCCAGCCGAACAGCACCCCGCCGCGGGTGCGGGTGTGCCACAACTCGCCGCCGCCGTCCGGGCGGTAGGCGGTGACGCCCTGGTGGTGGCCGTGGTAGACGGCGCGGTCGTCGGCGCGCACCATCCAGGCGTGCTCGCCCTGGCTGCGGCGGGCCCACTGGTGTTCGTCCTCGTGGTCGATGACGGTGAGCCGGCCGGCGCGGTCCGAGACGTTCAGCACGCCCTCGTGGATGTCCAGCCAGAAGATGTCGACGTCGGCGGTGATGTCGTAGGCGGCGAAGGGCAGTTTGGAGGACAGGTCGTAGACCTTGCCGTCGTCGCAGCCCGCGTAGATCCAGAAGTCGTCGGCGACCAGGCACTTCACGCCGTCCGGCAGTCCGAAGCGGGCCAGCACGGCGCCCTCGTGGTCCAGGGTGTAGACGTCGCCCGCCTGGTTGCCCACCCAGCAGTGCTCGTCGTCCACATGGATGCCGAAGGCGGCCGAGCCGGTCCGGAAACGCCACAGCACCGGTGCCACGGCCCGTGCGGTGGAGGGCGCCGAGGTGACCTGGCGCCGGGTCACCGCGCGCGGGGCCCGGCCGCCCGGGATCGCCGGGGCGTACCCCTTGCGGACCTTCTCCCCCACCTTCTTCGCGGCGGCGGCCCGTGCCTTCTCCACGGTCGGGAACGAGCTGGTCTGGGTCTGCCCGGCGGCGCCGATCCGGCCGTACCGCACCGTCACCACCAGGCCGTCGACGGTCACCTCGTAGAACTTGTGGGCGCCCCCGCCCTCCTGGGACAGCTCCAGATACGTCGTCTCCCCGGTGGACACCGCGGACATGGCACACCCCTCCCCGCAACGGGCCCGCGGCCGTCCCGGCGGGCCCTCTCACTGATCAGACCGTAGGCGGGGGCACTGACAATCGACCGGACTGCGGGGCGCCCGGCGGTCAGCCGGCCATCAGCTCCGTGAAGCGGCGGGTGTCGATGTTGCCGCCCGAGGCGATGACGCCGACGCGGGGCGGGAGGTCCTCGACACGACCGGACAGCAGGGCGGCCAGGGGGGTGGCGCCGCTGGGTTCCAGCACGATCTTCAGCCGTTCGAAGGCGAAGCGCATGGCGTCGATGATCTCCGCGTCACCGACCAGGGCGATGGCGTCGACCAGACGCCGGTTGACGGTGAACGTCAGCTCGCCGGGGACGGCCACGGCCTGGCCGTCGGCGACGGTGCGGGGCACGGGGACGGCCACGCGGGTGCCGCTCTCCAGCGACCGCTTGGTGTCGTCGCTGCCCTCCGGCTCCACCCCGATCACCCGGATGTCCTGGTGCAGCGCCTTGGCGGTGACGGCGCTGCCGGCGATCAGTCCGCCGCCGCCGACGGGCACCAGCAGGGCGTCCAACGGTCCGGTCTCCTCCAGGAGTTCGAGGGCGGCGGTGCCCTGGCCGGCGATGACGGCCGGGTGGTCGTAGGGCGGGATCAGGGTCAGCCCCCGGTCCTCGGCGAGCGCCTGGCCGAGCGCGACGCGGTCCTGGGTGTAGCGGTCGTAGGTGACGATCTCCGCGCCGTACCCGGCCGTGGCCTCCATCTTGGAGCGTGGGGTGTCCTCGGGCATCAGGATGACGGCGGTGGTGCCCAGTTCGCGGGCGGCGAGGGCGGTGGCCTGGGCGTGGTTCCCGGAGGAGTACGCGGCGACGCCCTTGGCCAGTTCCCCGGGCGTGAGCGAGGCGATCGCGTTGTAGGCGCCGCGGATCTTGAAGGCGCCGATGCGCTGGAGGTTCTCGCACTTGACGAACACCTCGGCGCCCACGCGCTCGTTGAGGGTGCGGGAGGTGAGGACGGGGGTGCGGTGGGCGAAGCCTTCGAGGCGTGCGGCGGCCTCGCGGACGTCGGCGAGGGTGACGGGCAGGTCGGCGGCGGGCATGGTGAAGTCCTCTTTCTCTACCGGGCGTTCGTCGGTGTCTGCTGCGGCGTGCGGAATTCCGTGACCTGGTCTCAAGCGGAGTCCGCGGCCGGTTTCGCGTAGTTGTAGACGGTCGCCCGGGACACGCCGAGGAGGTCGGCGATGGACCGGGCGGCGTCCCGGGACTCGAAGCAGCCGTCCCGGTACAGCTGCCGGACGAGCGCCTTCTTGTCCGCGCGGCTCAGCGAGCGGGGCGGGCATCCCCGCTCGGCGGCCAACTCCTCCACCGCACGGCGCAGTTCGCGGGAGCGGCGGTCGCGCAGCGTCTCCGGGGGCTGATCGCCGTGCCCGGTGTCGGTGGCGACGAGGTTGGCCAGGGTGAGCGCCACGGGCGAGAGGACGGAGACGTCGAGGTTCAGGCAGAGCGCCACGACGTACCGGCCCTCGGCGTTCTTGATGCCGATGGACGTGCTCTTCGCCGGGCGGCCGTCGGGAAACCGGTTGGGGTAGTTCTGGACGACGCCGGGGTAGGCGGGGTCGGCGATCCGGGCCATGCCCAGTTCCGTGGCCGGGTCGCCGACCCGGCGGCCGGACAGGTTGTTCTCGATGGCCCGGATCGAGTGGTCCGGATCCCGCAGATCGTGCAGGACCACCTCGCACAGGCCCGGGAACATCCGGCCCAGGGCGACGGCGATCTTCTCGGCCTCCCGGACGAGGTGCTCGTCCGCCACCCCACCGTCCACCGACCCTCCTTGGCCTGAAAATCCATTTCTGGACGATGAGGCTAAGCACTGGAGCGTCCGCTGTCCAGGGCCGTCTTCGGCCCCGGGGCCTCACCGGTCCTTGGCGAGGGCCACCAGTTCGGCGAACAGGCCGCCGGCCTGCACGAGTTCGTCGTAGTGCCCCTCCTCTACGATGCGCCCGTGCCGCAGCACGACGATCCGGTCGGCGAGACGGGTGTTCTCCAGTTGATGGGTGACCACGATGGTCATGCGCCGCGCGGCGATGCGTTTGATCTCCAGGAAGATGCGGTGCTCGCCGCGCGGGTCCATCTGCGAGGTGGGTTCGTCCAGGATGAGCAGGGGCGTACGGCGGTACAGGGCGCGGGCGCAGGCGAGGCGCTGCCACTGGCCACCGGACAGTTCGACGCCGCCGTAGACCTCCCGCGCGAGCAGGGTGTCGAGCCCCTGCGGCAGCCCCTCGACCGCCTCGCGCATGCCGACGGCGTCCACCGCCTCCCACACCAGGGCGTCGTCGTGGCCGCGCGGCTGGCCGAGGGTGATGTTCTCCCGGGTGCGCAGCGGCCAGCAGGCGAAGTCCTGCGGCACGAGCGCGGTGCGGGACCAGACGGAGTCGGGCCGGGCACCGGCGAGGTCCGTGCCGTCCCACAGCACGCGGCCCTTGTCCGGCAGCAGGATGCCGGTGACGAGCCGGGCCAGGGTGGACTTGCCGGAGCCGTTCTCGCCGACGATCGCGATGATCTCGCCACGGCGCAGGGTGAGCGAGACACCGTCCACGGCGGGTTCCTCCTGGCCGGGGTAGCGGTACACGGCCTCGTCGAGGCGGATCTCCGCCACCTGCTCGGGGATCGTCGACTCGCCGCGTCTCGGGGCGCGTTCGGCCGCCATGTCGAGGAAGGAACGCATGTCGGCGAGGTAGAGGGAGGTGTGGAACATCGCGGCCCCGTTCTGCACGAACTGGGTCAGCGCGCCGAGCGTGGCCTGGACGGCGACGACGGCGGTGGCGGCGACCGGCAGGGCCACGCGCCCGGTCATCGCGAGCCAGGCGAGGGCGGCCCAGGTGAGCAGCAGGAACGCGCCGCCGAGCGCGGAGGTCGCGAGGACGATGCGGAGCATCCGGGGCGCGGCGCGCAGGATGCGCTGGTCGATCCGCTCGGACAGCGCGCGGTACCAGTAGACGAGGTAGCCGGTCATGCCGTTGGCGCGGACCTCGTCGCCGTGCCGGGAGTAGGCGGCCCACCAGCGCATCATGCCGCGCACGTTGCGGTCGGCCAGGTTGAGGTAGTGCGTCTCGTAGTCGACGCGGGCCGAGAGCACGGCGCCGAGTCCGGCGGGCAGCACCGCGAGCAGCAGCAGCGGGAGCATCAGCCAGTGCAGTGCGGTGATGACGCCGCCGGCGGCGATCATCCGGACGAGGGCGGCCATGAACCGCTGCGCGTCCTTGACCATCGTCGTGGTGCGGGTGACGCCGACCTCCGCGGCCTCCTGCCGGTCGGCGAACCCGTCCTCGCCGTGCGCGGAGGCCTCCACCCGGCAGACGGCGGAGACGAGCGCCACGTCGGCCTCGGTGACCAGCCGGGGGGTGATCCGGCCGTCGCCGTAGGAGGCCACGGCGGAGCTGATCCGGCCGGTGGCCGCCGCCGTGGTGACCACGACGAGGGCGGGCAGCGCCCCGTGCAGGCGTTCGGACACCGTGCCGGTGCCGAGGACGTGGGTCATGGCCCGCGAGGTGGCGGCCAGCACGACGGCGGCGGCGGCGCCGGTGACCACCTGGCACAGGAGCAGCAGCACAACGCCGGTCCGGTCCACCGCCCAGGCCATGCGCGCGGTCCGGCCGAGCACCGAGGGCAGCCGACCGCACATGGCCCGGAAACCGGCCTCTTCCAGCGGGTTCTTGCCGAAGACCCCCTCGTAGCCGATGGTGGCCGGCGGTGGCGGGGGCGGGGTCGGGGAGCTGTCTGTCGAAGCGTCGGTCACGGTCACCCGCGTTCCTCCTCGGAGTCGGCACCGCACCCGGGTGGTCCGGCGGTGTCAGGCTCAACGAGGAGGCGGCCGATTCGAACGCGCTCGATTCCGGACGAAGAGCCGGCCCGTCGTCCCGGGGCCTCGAACGCGCGGTCGCAGCGGCACAAGGCCGCCCGCGCGGACGGGGGTGGCCGAAACGCCGGTGCTCGATGCGTGTGTGACCGATGGGGTTCGCGGCGGCGTCAGAGCGCCAGTTGCGGGTAGAGCGCCGCCAGGTCGCCGGAGAGGCCCGCCTTGACGCCGCGGGTGAGGTCGTCCGCCAGGACCTCGTGGGCACCGGTCTCGACGCCGTCGAGGGCGAGCGCGGCGACGTCCCGGGCGTCGGACTTGGGTGCGTCGATGCCCGAGGCCATGTCCGTGTCGATGTAGCCGACGTGCAGTCCGGTGACCCCGATGCCCCGCGGCCGCAGCTCCAGGCGCAGGGAGTTGGTCTGGGACCACAAGGCCGCCTTGGTGGCGCTGTAGGACCCGGCGACGCCGAGCCAGGAGAGCACCGAGTGGACGTTGAGGAGGTGACCGCCGCCGTTGCGCTCGATCACCGGCGCCAGGGCGCGGGTGAGCAGCAGCGGTCCGTAGAAGTTGGTCTCGAACTCCCGGCGCACGTCGTCCAGTGGGGCGCTGAGCAGGGAGTCCGCGCCCACCGAGACGCCGGCGTTGTTGATCAGAACGGTGACGTCCGGCGTCCGCGCGGCCACGGCCGCCACCGACGCGGGATCGGTGACCTCCAGGGCGAGCGGAACGGCGTCGGGATGCGTCACCGCGCGGGGGTCGCGGGCCGTCGCGTACACCTTGGCGGCCCCGCGCCGGTACAGCTCCTCCACCAGCGCCCGGCCGAGGCCGCGGCTGCCGCCGGTGACGAGGACGACGGAGTCCTTGATCGCGGTCATGATGTCTCTTCCCTTTCGGAAACCGATCGGTTTCCGCCCACCGTAAACCGATCGGTTTCCCGGCCGCAAGGTTGTACGGTCACTAAGTTCGGATTTCCAACCTTGCAGGTCGACGGCAGAGCCCTGCCGACGCGCAGCGATCGGGATCGGGGCGGGGAACGACCCGAGCGCATGGATTCACTGTTCCCCGCCCCGGGTCGGCCCGCCGCCGGCGCCGACTGGTCGGCGGTGCGGCGGGGGCCGGTCTGGGGCGCTGCGGGGCACGGGGGCGTGCCGCGGCGGGCGAAGATCTCGTTCAGACCTTCCGTCGCCGCCCGCGCGGGGGCCATCGGAGACGGACCGACCGGGTGACACGGGGGCCGTCACCGCTCCGGGCCGTCCTCCCCGCCCGTTCCCGGCTCGGTCATCGAGCGGTGCACCGCGGCCTTGACGCCGTCCGGCAGGACCTTGTTGGCCAGGGCCTGGGCCCTGGTCTTCAGCGAGCCGGTGACCGAGGTGGCGCGGCCGCGCACGATCGCCTCGTAGGCCTGCCGGGCCACGTCGTCCGGGTCGTCCTTCTCCATGGTCCCGAGCTTGGTGTCGCCGAGGTCCGCCCGGCGGAAGAAGTCGGTGTCGGTCGGGCCCGGCAGGAACGCGGTGACGGTGACGTCCGTGTCCTTCACCTCGTTGCCGAGCGCCTCGGCGAAGGACTGCACGAAGGACTTGGAGGCGTTGTACACCGGCTGGAAGGGGCCCGGTGTGGTCGCGGCGATGGAGGACGTGAAGGCGAGCCGGCCCGTGCCGCGGCGGACCATGTCGCGCAGCAGCGGCTTGGCGAGCCGCACGGTCGAGACCACGTTCAGCTCGATCACGGCGAGGTCGTCGGCGAGATCGGTGTCCGCGAAGGCTCCGCCCCGGCCGACCCCGGCGTTGAGCACGGCGACGTCGATGTCCAGGCCGGTCGTCGCGGAGACCAACAGGTCGACGCCCGCCGCGTCCGTGAGGTCGGCCCGTACGGCGCGCACCTCGGCCCCGGTCTCCCGCAGCCGCCGCGCGGCCTGTTCCAGGCGGCCGTCCTCGGCGTTGATCAGCAAATCGTAGCCGTGCTCGGCGAACTGCCCGGCCAGTGCGTATCCGATGCCGCTGGAGGCCCCGGTGATCAGGGCGAGCGGCCGTTCCTCGTTCATACGGTCCGGGGTAACCACCGGCGCGGGGGCCGAACCACCACCGGCGGGCCCGGCCCGGCGGACGCACCCGGTTTCCCGCCGCCCCGATGCGGGCCCCGGCCCCTCCCCCATCCGCATGGTGAGCCCCCCGCGATGGTGCGACATTGGGGGGAGACTGTCCGACGAGGGGTCATCCTGGAGGGCCGATGGGGCGAGACGTCCCGGCGCTCGTGTTCACCCGCGAGGACCGCCGACGGTACCGGATCAAGATGCAGGAGTGCCTGGACGCGTTCGCGAAGATGCTGCGGGAGGAACGGTTCGAGTCCGAGCGTCCGCAGGTCGGTCTGGAGATCGAACTCAATCTGGTGGACGAGGACGCCGAGCCGGCCATGCGCAACAGTGCCGTGCTGGACGCGATCTCCGACCCCGCCTGGGCCACCGAGCTGGGCCGGTTCAACCTGGAGATCAACGTGCCGCCGCGGCGGCTGACGGCGGGCGGTCCGGACGCCTGGGAGTCGGAGATCCGGGCCGCGCTGGACCACGCCGACGAGCGAGCCCGCTCGGTCGGCGCCCGGCTGATCACGGTCGGCATCCTGCCCACCCTGGAGCAGAAGGACATCGGCGAGGAGACCCTGTCGGAGAACCCCCGCTACCGGCTGCTCAACGACCAGGTGTTCGCCGCCCGCGGCGAGGATCTGCGCATCGAGGTGGACGGCGTCGACCGGCTGCGCACCTACGCGGACAGCATCACCCCGGAGGCCGCCTGCACCAGCACCCAGTTCCACCTCCAGGTCTCCCCCGAGGAGTTCGCCGGCTACTGGAACGCCGCGCAGGCCATCGCCGGCATCCAGGTCGCGCTCGCGGCGAACGCGCCCTTCCTGTTCGGCAAGGAGCTGTGGCACGAGACCCGCATCCCGCTGTTCGAGCAGGCCACGGACACCCGCCCGCAGGAGATCAAGGTGCAGGGCGTACGGCCCCGGGTGTGGTTCGGGGAGCGGTGGATCAACAGCGTCTTCGACCTGTTCGAGGAGAACCTGCGCTACTTCCCGGCCCTGCTCCCCCTGTGCGACGAACAGGACCCGGCGGAGACGCTGGACCGCGGCGACGTCCCCGAACTCGGCGAACTCACCCTGCACAACGGCACCATCTACCGCTGGAACCGGCCCGTCTACGCCGTCTCCCACGACCGTCCGCACATCCGCGTGGAGAACCGGGTGCTGCCCGCCGGACCCACCGTCGCCGACACCCTCGCCAACGGCGCCTTCTACTACGGGCTCACCCGGGCGCTGGTGGAGGAGGACCGCCCGGTGTGGTCGCGGATGTCCTTCCAGGCCGCCGAGGACAATCTGCACACCGCCGCCCGGCACGGCATCGACGCGCTGCTGTACTGGCCGGGGGTGGGCGAGGTGACCGTCCCCGAACTCGTGCTGCGCCGACTGCTGCCGCTCGCCCATCGCGGCCTCGAACTCTCCGGCATGGACGAGGCGTGGCGGGAGCCGCTGCTCGGGATCATCGAGCAGCGCTGCGTGACGGGCCGCAACGGGGCCGTGTGGCAGAAGGAGACGTTCCACCGCATCGTGGACACCACGCACGCCGGCCGGCATGAGGCGCTGCGCCGGATGACCCAGCTGTACATCGACTACATGCACCTCAACGCCCCGGTGCACACCTGGCCCGTGGACTGAACACCGGCGCCCCGGGCGCTCAGGCCAGGACGAGCACCAGCGGAACTCCCCGGCACGGCACCAGCCGCATCCCCTGGTGCGCCCCGGTCCGCGCGCCGCCGAGCAGCAGTTCCGCGAAGTCGGGTCCCCTGGTGAGGGAACCGGCCAGATGCGCGGGATCGGCGGAGGCGGCCACCCGGCCGCGGGCGTTCACCAGATGGGCGGGGCGCGCGAGGTGCCGCAGCAGCGGGAGCACGGCCGCCTCGAAGTGCCGCAGATACACGTCCGCGGCGGCCACTCCGGCGAACTCGCCCTGGACGTGGACCGGTTCGGAGAGGGTGAGGCTGTACTCGGCGGAGCAGAGATAGTCCACGTACGGTCCGGCGACGGCCCGCCGCCCGGTGTCGCGGGGCAGCGCGAACCAGTCCCAGTGGGTGTAGTCGGAGTACGCTGAGCGGCCGGGGTCGAGATCGGGCAGCAGGGGCCGTATGCCGCCGTCGGCGCCCCGCTGCCACCACTCCAGCCAGGCGGGCACGTCGGCGAGCAGACCGGGCGCGGCGACGAAGCCGGCGCCGGAGACCAGCTCCCCCTCGGTGAGGTGGCGGTGCAGGGCGGGGCGGAGGGCCGCGAGGTCGGCGCCGGCCGGCCGGCGGCCCTCCGCGATCGCCCGGGTGAGCAGGGCGGCCGTGTCGGCGCGGGTCGCGGCGACCGTCTCGAAGA
Source organism: Streptomyces sp. NEAU-sy36 (assembly GCF_013423905.1). Taxonomy (NCBI): domain Bacteria; kingdom Bacillati; phylum Actinomycetota; class Actinomycetes; order Kitasatosporales; family Streptomycetaceae; genus Streptomyces; species Streptomyces sp. NEAU-sy36. The sequence goes on along the minus strand of NZ_CP058977.1, from coordinate 3,358,526 downwards.
CGGCCTCCAGCGCGCCGCCCACCCGCGCGGCCACCCACAGCTCCGTCTCCGTGCCGGGGGCGGCGAGCCCGGGGCTGACGCCCATGGTGTCCTCCAGCGGACGGTGACCGGACGCGGCGCGGTCAGAGGGCGAGGCGTACGGCGACGAGCCGCGCCGTCGACTCCCTGACGCACCGCTCGGCCAGCGGACCGGCCGTTTCGTGGGCCCCATCCTGCACGGAACGCAGCAGTGCGCGCTGCCGGTCCGCAACTTCTTCACGATATGCGGGGTCGGCCAGGACCAGACAGAGCAGTGCGCCCACCTCCCCCTGGAGCGCGACCTGTTCACGGGTGAGGCGCGCGGACTGGGCGGCGGCGGCGAGTTCGACGTGGAAGCGGCCGTACAGACGACTGCGGGCGGGAGCGTCCACGGCTTGGTCCAACGCGTCGGCGGTGCGCCTCAGTTGACGCAGGTCATCGGGTTCGGTGCGCTGGGCCGCGAGCCGGGCGGCGGCTCCGGACAGGGCGGCCCAGTGGTCGCCGAGGTCGCGCAGTTCCTCGGTGCTCCAGCCGCGCAGCCGGGACCGGAGCCGGTCCTCGGCGGGAGCGTCGGGCAGCGAGACGAAGCTGCCCCCGCCACGGCCCCTGCGGGTGATGACCAGGCCCTGCTGGCGCAGCGCCATGAGCGCCTCCCGCAGGGTGACGGTGGAGACGCCGAGCCGGCCCGCGAGTTCCGTCTCGCCCGGCAGCTGTTCGCCGTCGGCGAGGAGGCCCAGCTCTATCGCGTCCCCGAGCCGGCGGACGACCGTGTCCACGCGGGCCCGGGTGTCCACCGGACTGAAGACGGCACTGCGGGCACCGCCGTCCGCCTGGTCCTGCCTCACGGTCATCACCTCGTGCGTTGACTCAAGCTTTACCCCAACGGGCTCTTGAGTTGAGAACTATGACTTCATATGTTTGCCGTCAACGTACAGGGCGCCAGAAAGGTTCCCCCATGCAGGGCATCGCGATCCGGCTGCACGACCTGCGCAAGTCGTTCGGCGGGACGACCGCCGTGGCGGGGGTCGATCTGGAGATCAGGGACGGCGAGTTCTTCTCGATGCTCGGCCCGTCCGGCTCCGGGAAGACCACGGTGCTGCGGCTCGTCGCCGGGTTCGAGACGCCCGACGGGGGCCGGATCGAGCTGGCCGGGCAGGAGGTCACCGGGCTCGCCCCGTTCGAGCGGGACGTGCACACCGTCTTCCAGGACTACGCGCTCTTCCCGCACATGACGGTCGAACAGAACGTGGCGTACGCGCTGAAGATCCGCAAGGTGCCGAAGGCCCGGCGCCTGGCCCGGGCCCGTGAGGCGCTCGCCGAGGTGCGGCTGGAGGGATACGGCGGGCGGCGGCCCGCCCAGCTGTCCGGCGGGCAGCGGCAGCGCGTCGCCCTCGCCCGCGCCCTCGTCGGCCGTCCCCGCGTCCTGCTGCTCGACGAGCCGCTCGGCGCCCTCGACCTCAAGCTGCGCGAGCAGATGCAGGTCGAACTCAAGGCGATCCAGCGTGAGGTGGGCATCACCTTCGTGTTTGTCACCCACGACCAGGAGGAGGCGCTGACGATGAGCGACCGGATCGCCGTCTTCGAGCAGGGCCGCATCGCCCAGGTCGGCACGCCCGCGGAGATCTACGAACGCCCGGCCACCCCCTTCGTCGCCTCGTTCGTCGGCACCTCCAACCTGCTGGACGGCGAGGTGGCCCACCGGATCACCGGCGCCCTGGGCACCTACAACATCCGCCCGGAGAAGATCCGTGTTTTGAAGGAGTCCGCGGAGGCGGACGAACCGGAACACACCACTGTCACCGGTACGGTCGCCGACGCCGTCTACCTCGGCGACGCCACCCGCTTCCTGGTCGACCTCGACGGCGGCGGCCGGCTCACCGCGGTGCAGCAGAACCTGGAGACCTCCGCCGAGGACGTCGCCGCCTACCGGGGCAGCCGGGTCCGCCTCCAGTGGCACCGCCGCCACGCCGTCCGCCTGCCCTCCTGACCCCCACCTCCTGGAGAAACGCCGTGCGTCTCACCCGAACCCTGCGCACCGCCGCCTGCGTCGGCGCCGCGCTGCTGCTCGCCGCCGCCTGCGACTCATCCGGCTCGACCTCCTCCACCGGACTGAACCCGCCCGACCTGAAGGCCCCCACGAAGCTCGGCAGGACCGAGGGACAGGTCGATCTGATCGCCTGGGCCGGCTATGTCGAGGACGGTTCCAACGACCCCAAGGTGAACTGGGTCGGCGACTTCGAGAAGCAGACGGGTTGCCAGGTCCACTCCAAGGTCGCGGCCAGCTCGGACGAGATGGTCAAGCTGATGAAGACCGGCGACTACGACGCCGTCTCCGCCTCCGGCGACGCCTCCCTGCGCCTGATCGCGTCCGGTGACGCGGCCCCCGTCAACACCGATCTGGTGCCCAACTACAAAGACGTCTTCAGCGGGCTGAAGAACGGCGCCTGGAACTCCGTCGACGGAAAGATGTACGGCATCCCGCACGGCCGGGGCGCCAACCTGCTGATGTACAACACCCAGAAGGTACGGCCCGCGCCCACCTCCTGGTCGGCGGTCTTCGACCGTGCCTCGGCGCACAAGGGCCACGTCACGGCGTACGACTCGCCGATCTACATCGCCGACGCGGCCCTGTACCTGAAGGCCACCCGGCCGGAGTTGAAGATCAAGGACCCGTACGCGCTGGACCAGAAGCAGTTCGACGCGGCCGTGGCGCTGCTGAAGCGGCAGAACGCCGGCATCGGCGAGTACTGGGGCGACTACCTCAAGGAGGTCTCGGCCTTCAAGAGCGGTGATTCGGTCGTCGGCACCACCTGGCAGGTGATCGCCAACCTCGCCGCCTCCGAGGGCGCCAAGGTCAAGGCGCTGGTGCCGAAGGAGGGTTCGACCGGCTGGTCGGACACCTGGATGGTCTCCAGCAAGGCCAAGCACCCCAACTGCGCCTACAAATGGCTGAACTGGATCGTCTCGCCCAAGGTCAACGCCGAGGTCGCCGAGTACTTCGGGGAAGCGCCCGCCAACTCCAAGGCGTGCGCGCAGACCAAGGACCGCAGCTTCTGCTCGGTCTACCACGCGGCGGACGAGAACTACTGGAAGCGGATCGCCTTCTGGAACACGCCCATCGAGCAGTGCCTGGACGGCCGTACCGACGTGAAGTGCGTGCCGTACGCGAAGTGGGTGCAGGCATGGACCGAGATCAAGGGCTGAGCCGTGGCGAGTGAAGCGACGAGCGCCGCCCGGCCGGGCACCGTCCGCCGGCTCGCCGGGGCGCTGCACCGCCGGCCCCGGCTGCGGCTGACCCTGCTGCTCACCGCGCCGCTGCTGTGGCTGGCCGTGCTCTATCTCGGCTCGCTGGCGGTGCTGTTCGCCTCCGCCTTCTGGACCACCGACTCCTTCACCTCGCAGGTGGTGAAGGTCTGGTCGGCGGACAACTTCCACCAGCTGGTGACGGTGCCGGTGTTCCGCGAGGTGATCGTGCGCAGTGTGGGCGTGGCGCTCGCGGTGACCGTGCTGTGCGCGCTGATCGCCTTCCCGGTCGCCTTCTACACCGCGCGCGTGGCCCCGCCGCGCCGGCGTCCGCTGCTGGTGGTGGCCATCCTCACCCCGCTGTGGGCGAGTTACCTGGTCAAGGTGTACGCCTGGCGGCTCATACTGTCCCAGGGCGGGCTCGCCGACTGGCTGCTCGCGCCGTTCGGACTGAGCGGCCCCGGGTTCGGGCTGCCGGCCACGGTGCTCACCCTGACGTACCTGTGGCTGCCGTACATGATCCTGCCGATCCACACCGCGCTGGAGCAGCTGCCGGCGCAGCTGCTCGACGCGTCGGCGGACCTCGGTGCCCGCGCGGGGCGCACCTTCCGCTCGGTGGTGCTGCCGATGGTGCTGCCGTCGGTCGCGGCGGGTTCGGTGTTCACCTTCTCGCTGAGCCTCGGCGACTACATCACCGTGCAGATCGTCGGCGGCAAGACGCAGCTGATCGGCAATCTCGTGTACTCCAACATCGAGTTGAACCTGCCGATGGCCGCCGCGCTCGGCACGGTCCCGGTGGTGGTGATCGTGGTCTATCTGCTGGCGATCCGCCGTACGGGCGCCCTGAACAGTCTGTGACCGGTCCCCGGAGAGGATGAGCCACGTGCATCTCAGCCGCAGTGCCCGCGTCGCCCTGCGCATCGGCGCCGGGATCGGATTCGCGGTGATCTACGTCCCGTTGCTGCTGGTCCTCGTCAACTCCCTGAATCCGGACCGCAGCGCGAGCTGGCCGCCGCCGGGGCTGACCGGGCGCTGGTGGTCCGCGGCCGTGCACGACTCCGGTGCCCGGCACGCCCTGTGGGTGTCGGTGAAGGCGGGGCTCGGGGCCACGGCGATCGCGCTCGTCCTCGGCACGCTGATCGCGTTCGCCGTGGCCCGGCACCGCTTCTTCGGGCGCGGCACGGTGTCGTTCATAGTGGTGCTGCCGATCGCGCTGCCCGGCATCGTCACCGGCATCGCCCTCAACTCGGCCTTCGGTACGGTGCTCCGGCCGCTCGGCGTGGGGCTCGGGCTGTTCACGGTGATCGTCGGGCACGCCACGTTCTGCATCGTCGTGGTGTTCAACAACGTGGTGGCGCGGCTGCGGCGGACGACGACGTCGTACGAGGAGGCGGCGATGGACCTCGGCGCGCACACGTTCCGCGCCTTCCTGGACGTCACCTTCCCGCTGGTGCGTTCGGCGCTGCTCGCGGGCGCGCTGCTCTCCTTCGCGCTCTCCTTCGACGAGGTCGTGGTCACCACCTTCACCGCGGGGCCCGGCGTCGAGACGCTGCCCATCTGGATCTTCGGCAACATGACACGGCCTCAGCAGGCGCCGGTGGTCAATGTGGTGGCCGCCGTCCTGGTGCTGGTGTCGGTGGTGCCGATCTATCTCGCCCAGCGGCTGTCCGCGGACACGGCGACCTCCAGCCGGGTGTGAGCCGGGCCCGGACACGCGCGGGCGAGGGCCGGTCCGGGCGTGCCGGGCGAGTTGGTGGAACCCTGCGGCCCATGACCAACCCTCCCAGCGTGAACAGCTATGTCGACCGGGTCACCGCGGGACCCGGCGGGGCGATGACCGACGAGATCGGCGTGATCACCGGTGATCTCACCGTGGCGACGATCCTGCGGTCCGACGGCCGCAGTGCGCGCGTCGCCGTCCAGCACTTCGGCGGCGACACCTGGTACACCCTGACCGGCAGTCCGGCCCCCGTGCCCGCGGGGCAACTGGCCGCCTACCACCGGGACCTGCTGGGCCGCATTCGCCGAGGCGGCGGCACCCGCGCCACCTGACCGGACATCAAATGGCGGCACCAGGCAGTCGGTTGACTGCTTCACGACAAGGCAAAAAGGCGGCTCCCGTACCTTGACCGGAGTTTGGTCCAGACCAATCATGGCCTAGACCAATAGCCCCGGCCGGGCCCTACCGTGCGACACCCCCGCTCGATCGACTGTCGTTCGCTATCCGGGAGTACCCGATGACACGTCCGAGATCCGTACGCGCCCTGCTCACCGGCGTGGCCACCCTGGCCGCGTCGGCGGGGCTGGCCCTGGGGATCGGGGGCGCCGCGCAAGCGGCGACTCCGCTGCCCGCGCACGTCTTCGCGCCCTACTTCGAGGCCTACAACGGCGACAGCCCCGCCGCCCTCGCCCAGTCCTCCGGCGTCAAGTACCTGACCATGGCCTTCCTCCAGACGGAGAAGAAGGGCTCCTGCACGCCGTACTGGAACGGTGACACCGGCACCCCCGTCACCTCCTCCGTCTTCGGCTCCGACTTCACCACCATCCGCTCGCGCGGCGGCGACGTGATCCCCTCGCTCGGCGGGTACGCGGCCGACAACGGCGGCACGGAGATCGCCGACAGCTGCACCAGCGTCGACTCCATCGCCGCCGCCTACGAGAAGATCATCACCACCTACGACGTCTCCCGACTGGACATGGACGTCGAGGACAACTCGCTGACCAACCAGGCCGGCATCGACCGCCGCAACCAGGCGATCAAGAAGGTGCAGGACTGGGCCGCTGCCAACGGGCGCTCGGTGCAGTTCTCCTACACCCTGCCGACCACCACGACCGGCCTCGCCGACAGCGGGCTCGCCGTGCTGCGCAGCGCCAAGAACGCGGGCGCCAAGGTCGACGTCGTCAACCTCATGACGTTCGACTACTACGACGGTGCCACCCACCACATGGCCACCGACACCCAGACGGCCGCGACCGGGCTGCACAACCAGCTGGCCTCGCTCTACCCGAACCTGTCGGACAGCCAGCTGTGGAACATGATCGGCGTCACCGAGATGCCCGGCATCGACGACTACGGGCCGGCCGAGACCTTCACCACCGACGACGCCACCGCGGTGTACAACTGGGCCGTCTCCAAGGGCCTGAACACCCTCTCCTTCTGGGCTCTCCAGCGTGACAACGGCGGCTGCCCCGGCACCGGCGGCTCCGACAGCTGCTCCGGCATCAGCCAGGACACCTGGTACTTCTCACACACCTTCGCGCCGTTCTCGGGCGGTACGACCACCCCGCCGGCCAACGACTTCTCGGTCTCCCTCTCCCCCGCCACCGCCTCGGTCGACCCCGGCGGCTCCACGACGGCGTCCGTGAAGACCTCGGTGACCTCGGGCAGCGCCCAGTCCGTCGACCTGGCGGTCAGCGGCGCGCCGAGCGGGGTGACGGCGACCCTCAGCCCGACCTCGGTCACCGCCGGCGCCGGCTCCACGCTCACCGTGAAGACGGCGGCCTCCACGGCGCCGGGCAGCTACCAGCTGACCGTCACCGGCACGGCGGGCTCGACCAAGCACAGCTCCACCTTCAGCCTGACCGTGAACGGGACCGGCGGCGGCACCCCCACGGCCCTGGCCAACGGCGACTTCGAGAGCGGTTCGCTGACGCCCTGGACCTGCGACAGCGGGGCCTCGGTGGTCTCCTCCCCGGTGCACGGCGGCAGCCACGCCCTGAAGACGGACGCGACCTCCTCGTCGACCGGCCAGTGCGCCCAGACCCTCACCCTCAAGCCGAACACGTCGTACACGCTGCAGGGTTGGGTGCAGGGCTCGTACGCCTACCTCGGTGTGAGCGGCGGCGCGACGGCCAGCACCTGGACCTCGTCGTCGTCCTGGCAGAAGCTGACGGTGCCGTTCACCACCGGCTCCTCCGGCACGGTCACCGTGTACGTGCACGGCTGGTACGGCCAGGGCACCGTCTTCGCCGACGACCTCGCCCTCTCCTGATCCGCATCCGCGGCCGAGCCCACCCGGTGTGACCGAACCGGGTGGGCTCGGCCGTCGCGGAGCGGCTCGTGCGGCGGCCGCCCCGCCCGCTTCCGTAGGCTGAAGGGGCCCGAGGCCCCTTCGGTGCAGGCGGGAGGCAGGTCGTGATCGAACTGGCCGCGGCGTTCGCCGTGGCGGGAGCGGCGAGCAACGCCGTCGGTACCGCGTTCCAGCGCAAGGCCGCCGCCGCGAGCAGCCACGGCGGGATCCGGCTGCTCGCGGAGCTGGTGCGCCGGCCCTTCTGGGTGCTGGGCATGATCGGCGTGGTCGGCGCGGCCCTGTTCCAGAGCCTGGCCCTGGTCAACGGCCCGCTGGCGCTGGTCCAGCCGCTGTTCATCCTCGAACTGCCCTTCGCGCTGCTGGTCGCCGCCCCGCTGATGCACCGGCGGCTGCCGCGCTGGGGCTGGTGGGGCGTGGCGGGCTGTGTGCTGGGCCTGGCGATGCTGCTGGTCGCGGCCGCGCCACACGGAGCGCTCGACCAGGCCCCGCTCAGCCGGTGGATCCCCGCGCTGTCCCTGTGCGTCGGCGCCATGGCGGGCTGTGTGCTGCTGGCCACTCCCGGGCGCCCGGCGGCCCGGCGCGCCGCCCTGCTGGCCGCCGCCTCCGCCACCGGCAACGCGCTGACCGCAGCGCTGCTGAAGTCGGCCTCGGGCACGTTCGCCGACGAGGGCTTCCTGGCGTTCCTGCGCTCCTGGCAGACGTACGGCTTCGCGCTCGCCGGGGTGGCCGCGGTGCTGCTGCTGGAGAACGCGCTCCAGGCGGGCCCGCTGGTCGCGGCCCAGCCCGCGCTGACCATCGGCGACGCGATGGTGAGCCTGGTGCTGGGCATCGCCCTGCTCCAGGAGCAGGTGCGCACGGGCTGGTGGCTGGTACCGGAGGCGTGCGGGGCGCTGCTGATCGTTGCGGGCGTGCTGGTGCTGAGCCGGGCCGTGCAGCACATCGCGGTCGCCCCCGGTGCCACGGCGAAGGGCGAGGAGGCCGCCGGGTGAGCGGGGGCGGGGCCGCGCGCCGGGTCAGCTCGGGCGCACCAGCCGTATGTCGTCCACGCCGAGCAGTCCGAGCAGGGGCACCTTGGCGACGCGCTGTCCGGGATCGACGACCAGCCCGGCGTCCCTGATCAGGTCGAGGAGCAGCTCGGCGAGCGGCATGACCATGTGCCGGCCCCAGCAGCGCTCCGAGGAGTGGCCGAAGGGCAGATAGCCGGGCGTGGCCTCGGGGTCCAGGTGGTCCCAGCGTTCGGGGCGGAAGGTGTCGGGGTCGTCCCACAGGGCCGGGTCGCGGTGAGAGAGGAGGGGCAGCAGCAGGACGTCGTCCCCGGTGCCGATCCGGTCGTCGATCGCCGGGTACTCGGGGGAGGCGTTGCGCAGCAGGTTCCAGGAGGGCGGCAGCAGGCGCAGCGACTCCAGGATGATGTTGCGGTTCGGGGTGCCCTCGGCGAAGGGCGAGCCGAGCCAGAGCGCGTTGGCCACCAGGGTGGAGACGGTGAAGCAGACCGGGGCGGCGGCCCTGCGGTACATGCCCATCGCGTACCGGCGTTCCTGGTAGCCCTCGGCCCGCGCGGTGCGCTCGGCGAGCCCGGTGAGCCGGTCGCCGGGGCGGGGCCAGCCGGGCAGGGCGGCGCCGACCGCGATGACCGACCAGGTCAGCTTGGGGGTGAGTTCGAGGGTGCGGCTCATCAGCATGCGCAGCCGCCGGGGATCCCGGCCGAGGATGAGGTCGCGCAGGAAGAGGTGGCCGGTCAGCGGCCAGGAGCCGGTGAGGTCGACGTTCCCGGGCACCGGTCCGGCCAGGGCTTCGCGCACGTCGTTGCCGATGGTGCGGGTGATCTGGGAGGCCTCGGCGCGGGTGATGGACCGGCCCTGGAGCGGCTTGAAGGTGGGGCGCTCGGTCTCGGTCGCCCGGCGCGCGGCGAGGATGCGGTCGGCGACCTCCGGTCCGGCGACGCCGATGGTGTCGGGTTCCAGCCGGAAGAGGTCCTGGCCCAGGTGGTCGCGGATGAGCGCGGCGAGCCGCGGGTGGAGCACGGTGGTGCGCGTAAGCGCTGCGGACGACGGCGACGGCGGCATGGCTGGCGCTCCGATGCGACGAAACGGGGGCTAGGGGAGACCGCGCGGCGGTGGAACAGCGCTGCCCGGCCGGCTCGTCACGGAGCACGGCCGGACAACGATGTCAAGCACGGTACGTGGCTGCGAGGCGCCGTCAGTACCAGATGTACCAGGCGCTCGCCTTGAGGCTCTTGCCGGCCGCGACCTTGTTGCGGATGGAGAAGAGGAGCTTCATCTCTGCACCTCCTTTCGGGATGGGCGGGTGACGCGCGTCCTCCCGGGGCGAACCCATGAAGATCACGTGTCGGCGACTCCCGGAAACTTCCCTCACCCATCCACCGAATAATCCCGGCCGAGCGCAACGAACATGCCAGGTAACCACTTTCGGTCATTCTTCTATCAGTGGCGATCCGACTTGACTGGATATCGCAACCAGAGAGCGCCACTCTGGTCGGCAACCCTTCCGTACTGATCGCAGGCCGTGCCGATCGTTCGGATGCCGGACGGCGTGACAGCGAGAGCGGACGTGCGACGGCATGCCGCCGCACGCTTCACCGTCGACAGAATGGCCGGATGTGTACATGCCGAGCAGGCGCGCGACGGCACCCATTCACCTTCTGACGTCCTTTTACACACCACGCCGCACCAAATGCCCCGTTTCATAGGCTTATCGTCCTTATCGTGCGAGGTGTCGTGCACGACGATCAAGGAGGCGGTGGCGTGACGGCACAGGGAATCAGCCGCCGGAGGATGGCGCGCCTCGGCCTCGGCGCCGGTCTCGGCATGGCCGTCGGCGCGCTCGGCGGGTGCAGCCGGGACGGCTGGTTCGGCTCGTCGGGGCCCGGCGCGCAGCGGCAGGCGCCCCGGCTGATCGGCGACGGCTCGACGTCGTACACCGGGCACCAGCCGAACCAGCCGGAAGCGCCCACCGCGCTCGAACCGGGCGAGACACCACCGCAGTTCGTGGTGTTCTCCTGGGACGGCGCGGGCGAACTCGGCACCGGGCTCTTCCCGCGCTTCCTGGAACTGGCCCGCGCCCACGACGCCCGGATGACCTTCTTCCTGTCCGGCCTGTACCTGCTGCCGGAGGACAAGAAGCGGCTGTACCGGCCGCCGAACAACCCGGTCGGCGCCTCCGACATCGGCTACCTCACCGACGAGCACGTCCGGCAGACCCTGAAGTACGTCCGCCAGGCATGGCTCGACGGGCACGAGATCGGCACGCACTTCAACGGGCACTTCTGCGAGGGCTCCGGATCGGTGGCCGACTGGACCCCGGCCCAGTGGCGCTCGGAGATCGAGCAGGCCCGGTCGTTCGTCAAGTCCTGGCGCACGAACACCGGTTGGCGCGACGAGCCGCCACTGCCCTTCGACTACGACAAGGAACTCGTGGGCGGCCGCACCCCCTGCCTGCTCGGCCAGGAGAACCTGCTGCCCGCCGCGCGCGAACTGGGCTGGCGGTACGACGCCTCGTCGCCGGGCGGGGTGCAGCGCTGGCCGCGCAGGCGGAACGGGCTGTGGGACCTGCCGCTCCAGAGCATCCCGTTCCCCGGGCGCGGCTTCGAGGTGCTGTCCATGGACTGGAACATGCTCGCCAACCAGTCGCAGAACTCGACGCGCGCGCCCTCGTACAACTACCCCTACTGGCGCGCCCAGACGTCCCAGGCGTACATGGCGGGCTTCGACCGGGCGTACGAGACGAACCGGGCGCCGCTGTTCATCGGCAACCACTTCGAGCAGTGGAACGGCGGCATCTACATGGACGCGGCCGAGGAGGCGCTGCGGCAGATCGCCGGGCGGCCGGAGGTCCGGCTGGTCTCCTTCCGGCAGTTCACCGACTGGCTCGACGTCCAGGACCCGGCGATCCTCGCGCTGCTGCGCACCCTGGAGGTCGGCGAGAAGCCGGCGGGCGGCTGGAGTTCGTTCCTTCGCCCGGCCAAGCGGGGCTGAGCGGGCGTCACTTCGCCGGGCGGCGCGCGTACACCTCGATCTCGATCTTCATCCGCGGGTCGGCGAGGCCGCACTCCATCATGGTGGCGGCCGGGCGGATCTCGCCGAAGCAGGCGCGCAGCACCGGCCAGCAGGGCTCGAAGTCCGCACGGTCGGGCAGCAGATAGCGCACACGCACCACGTCGGCGAAGCCGCACTCCGCCTCGGCCAGCGCCGCCCCGATGTTGCGCAGGCACTGCTCGGCCTGTTCCACCACGTCGTCCGCGATCGTCATGGTGGTGTAGTCGAACCCGGTGGTCCCGGACACATGCACCCAGTCGCCGTCGACCACGGCCCGGGCGTAACCGATCTGCTCCTCGAAGACCGAACCACCGAGGATCGCGCGTCGCTCCGTCATGGCCGGAACGCTAGGCGGCCGGGCACCGCCGCGTCCAGCGCGCTCAGCCGGGCGCGGTCATGCGCTGGGTGCCGACGACCGCCAGCAGCCGCAGGGCCTGCTCGGAGGACGAGCCGGGAACGGCGGTGTAGATGACCACCTGCTGGTCGCGGTCGGTCAGTTCCAGCGCGTCACAGGCGACGGTGACCGGTCCGACCAGCGGGTGCCGGAAGGTCTTGCTCAGCGTCGGCTCGGCGTCCACCTCGTGGGAGGCCCACAGCCGGGAGAACTCCTCGCTGCCGTTGCGCAGTTCCCGGATCAGGCCGGACACCTCGGGGTCGTCCGGGTAGCGGGCGGCGGCACCGCGCAGACGGCGCACCGCGTGCCGTGCGAAGGCGGCGGCGTCGGACACCCCGTACAGGCTCGGACCCTCGTCGTGCGGTCCCAGGAAGGCCCGGCGCGCCAGATTGCGGTCGCGGCGCGGCAGGGCGGAGAAGTCCTCCATGAGGGCGGCGGCCAGGTCGTTCCAGGCGAGCACCTCCAGGATGGCCGAGGTGACGAAGGCGGCGGATCCCGGCAGCCGGTGCACCAGGTCGAGGATGCTCTGCCGCACCTCGCGCGGGGGTCCGGGCGCGGCGCTCGGCGGGGCGCCCGCCAGCTCGTGCAGATGGCCGCGTTCGGCGTCGGTCAGCCGCAGGGCCCGGGCCAGGCCGGACAGCACCTCGCGCGAGGGGCGCGGGCCGCGGGCCTGTTCGAGGCGGGTGTAGTACTCGGCCGAGATGAACGCCAGCGCCGCCACCTCCTCGCGCCGCAGCCCCGGTGTGCGGCGGCGCGGTCCGACCGGCAGACCGACGTCGGCCGGTCCGATCCGCTCGCGCCTGCTGCGCAGGAAGGCGCCCAGTTCCACTCTGTCCACTCCGCCAGTGTGCCGCTGCCGCGGGCGGCCGATCCAGGTACACCTGGTGCCTGGACCGGCCCCGCCGGCGGGCGCAGGCTGCTTTCCATGAACCACACACAGGAAACCGCCGCATACCAGACCGCCCCGGCCGGGCTGCTGGCCGGGAAGGTCGCCTTCGTCACCGGGGCCGGGCGGGGCATCGGGGCCGCGGCGGCGCGGCTGTTCGCCCGGGAGGGCGCCCGGGTGCTGCTCGCGGCCCGGACGGAGGACCAGCTCAAGGCGGTGAGTGAGGAGATCCGGGCGGCGGGCGGCACCGCGGACCACGTGGTGTGCGACCTGGCGGACGCGACGAGCGTGCGCGCCGCCGTGGACCGCGTCGTGGACCGGTACGGCCGTCTCGACATCGCCTTCAACAACGGTGCGACGCTCCAGCACCCCGGACCCCTGGACCAGGTCCCGGAGGAGGACTTCGACCGGGTCTACTCGGTGAACCTGAAGGGCGTCTGGCTGGCCATGGCCGCCGAGGTCGCGGCCATCCGGGCCACTGCCAGGACCGGCGCCATCGTCAACAACTCGTCGGTGGGCAGCCTGCGGGCCAACGCCGAACTTCCCGTCTACGGCGCGATGAAGCGGGCGGTCAACAGCCTGACCGCGTCGGCCGCCGCGACCTACGGCCCGGAGGGCATCCGCGTGAACGCCATCGCGCCGGGCTTCACGCTGACCGAGATGACCCGGGCCTGGGAGGCGCAGTCGCCGGGGATCCGGGAGCGGGCCGCGGCGGGGAGCCCGCTGCGCCGGGCGGCCGCCCCCGAGGAGGTGGCCGAGGCGGCGGCGTGGCTGCTGAGCGACCGGGCCTCCTTCGTGACCGGCACGGTGCTGCGGGTCGACGGCGGCGCCCTGGCCTGAACCGCGTCCGGGCCAGGGCGGCCGGCTACCGCGTCAGCCGAGGCCGAGGGCGCTCATGGTGCGCTCGGCCATGCGCTGCTCACCGAGCGCGTTGGGGTGGACGGGCACGACGTTCGTCCCGAACAGCAGCGGCTCGATCCACCGGGTGCCCGCGGGCCGGCACGCGTCGTGCCCGTCGGACGCCTGGGAGAAGTCCACGAAGGTGGCCCCGGCCTCGGTGGCGGCGCGCTGCACGACGGAGTTGAGGTGAGCCTGGAGAGCGCGCAGGTACGGCACGTCCCCGGAGGCGATCGGCAGCTTGACGAAGCAGGACGGGTCGGCGGTGGCCGGCACGATCCACGGGTAACCCAACACCGCCACCCGGGCGTTGGGTGCCTTGGCCTTGACGGCCAGCAGCGCGCTCTTCAGCGCCGGGTAGGTGTTGGCGTCGATCGCGTCGTCGAAGGAACTGCCGTACTTGTCCTTGCAGGGGCTGCCCTGGCCGGCGCTCAGCACACCCGCGGTGCCGCAGTCCACGATGGCGTTGAGGAAGGTGCTGTTGTCGTTGCCGCCGATGGTCAGGGTGACCAGGTCGGTGCCGGAGTTCACCGCGTCCACCTGCGGCGCGACACCCGGGTACTGGGACTGGGTGAAGTCCTTGGTCTGCGCGCCGCCACAGGTGACGTCCGTCAGCCGGGCGCCCGTGGCGGCGGCGATGACGTGCGGGTAGTTCACGGTCGACCGCATACAGAGCAGATTGCTCGCGTCGACGGGCAGCACGCCCGAGCCGGCGCTGTAACTGTCCCCCAGGGCCGCGTAGTCGAGGGGCGTCGAGGCCTGGGCGGGGGCGGCGGTGAGGCCGAGGGCCAGGGCGCCGGCGAGGGCGGACGCCGCGGCGACGACACGGCGCAGAGCAGGTCTGATCATGGGGCGTGCTCCCTCTTCTTGGTGCCGCCCGGGCGGGGAACCCGGCGCGGCGGACAGGGCGGAACCCGAAGCGGGCTGCTGGTGCGCGAGGACGCGGCGGCTCGCAGCGGTGGGGGTGGGTCGGCCGTCGAAGCGTGGGCGAACGGGGGGTTACCGCTAGGTAATGTGAAGTCACCCGGGCGGCGAGTCAACCTTATTGACAGAAATTCTTGAAACGCCCACAAGACACGGCCGTCAACTCACCCGTTCGGCAACGGATGTCGACACCCCCGGCTCGGTGGTGGACTGCCGTGGCGTCCGGCGGTGGAATCGGGTCATGACAGACAAGTCGCACACCGCTGCTCCGGGGAACGCCGCCGGTCCCGCCGTCTCGGTGGTCGGGCCGGGCGAGGGCGAGACGATCACGCTGGGCACCATCCGGCTGCGCATCCTGGAGGACGGCAGCACCACCGGGCACCGGCTCGGGCTCGCCGAGACCACCCTCGCGCCGCACTGCGAGGGACCGCCGCAGCACCGGCACGCCCAGCACGACGAGGGCTTCTACGTCGTCTCCGGCACCGTGCGGTTCACGGTCGGCGACCGCACGCACGACGCGGGCGCGGGCACGCTCGTGATGGTCCCGCCCGGTGCCCCGCACACCTTCGCCAACCCGACCGCCGAACCGGCCGTCATGGTCAGCACGTTCACCCCCGATCTGTACGTGCAGTACTTCAGGGACCTGCGGGACATGATCGCCGCGGGCCAGGAGCCCACCCCCGAGGCGGACGCCCGGGTGATGCGCCGTTACGGCACCGAACCCGTCACCGGGGCCGCCCGGGAACCGGGCGACGGATAGGGCTTGCCCACGCCGCCGGCTGGTGGCAAGATCCCTTCAGCTCGAACAGCGGTATCCCACACATCACTTCTCCACGAAGGACTGAGGTCCATGGTCACGGCGTCCCGCAGCGGCCGCCGTCGGCACTGAGCCCTGCCCGCACGGCAGCGCGCTCCCGTGTCGTTCGTCTCTTCCCACGGCGGCCCGACGACGCGGTGTCCAGCACACCGCCGCCTCGCTCACCGAGTCGTTCACCCGTCTGTCCGGCCACCCGGCCCCCGCGGCCCCGATCCGCCGCCGAGGGTTCCGGGCGCCTTCACCGTGAGGTCCTTCCCACCGTGCACACCGATGTCCAGAGCTTTGCCGTCGCCCATCTCCTGCGCCGCCCCGCGGCGCACCGGGTCGGCCCCTTCGTCGCCGGGTTCGACCCGGCCACGACCAGCCCGTACGTCAACTACGCCACTCCCGTCCCCGGTGCCGAGCCGACCGCCCGGGACGTGACCGAGCTGATCGCCGCGTTCCATGCCCGCGCGCTCACGCCCCGGCTCGAATTCGCGCCGGACGCCGCCCCGGGCGTGGAGTCCGCGCTCCGCCGCGCGGGTTTCGCCACCGAGGCGGAGCACGAGTACCTGGTCTGCACCCCCGCGACGCTCACCGTCCCGCACTCTTCGCCGGAGCCCGGGCCGAGGCCGGGCGACGAGCCGGTGCCGTGGCCCCGGGTGGAGGCGCCGGCCACCGAGGCGGACTACGTCGCGCTCGACACCGCGCTGGCGGAGGCCTTCGGCGGCGCGTGGGCGCCGTCCCCCGAGGGGGCGGCCCGGCTGCGGCGCACCGCCGAGGGCGGCGGCGCCGTCCGCTTCGTCCGCGCGCCGGACGGCGGCTGCGCGGGCGGCGCCCTGTGTTCGGCGCCCGCCGAGGGAACCGCGGAACTCGCGGGCGTCGGCACCCTGCCCGCCCACCGCGGCCGGGGCATCGCGGCCGCGGTCACCGCGAGCCTCGCCGAGGCGCTGTTCGCCCGCGGCGCCCGGTCCGTGTGGCTGGAGTACTCGGGCGAGGGCTCGCGCCGGGTGTACGAACGCGTGGGCTTCCGGACCGGCGGGAGGCGCCTGTATCTGACGCTCGAAGGGTGACGGGTCACCCGCCGCCCTCCCCCGGCGACGGGTTCTCCGCGACGAACCGGCGGATCTCGCCGGTGGGGGCGGCGGGTTTGTCCAGCGGGACGAGGGTGCGGGCGCCGGGGATCTCCGCGTAGCGGGAGTTCGGAAGGAGTGCGGCCAGCCGGCGGCCGGTGGCCGGTGGCCGGTGGCCGGTGGCCGGTGGCCGGTGGCCGGTGGCCGGTGGCCGGTGGCCGGTGGCCGGTGGCATCATGCGGTCCTCGGCACCCAGGCGACCAGGGCCGGGCGGCTGAAGGAGGACAGGTTGCCGTGGGCCGACACCAGGACGGGGCCGTCGCCCCCGGTGTCCACGCAGTCGATCGTCCCCGCGCTGCGCTCGGTCTCCGGCATGTCCGCGCCTCCGCCCGGCCGGCCTCGCCGCCGACCCGTTCCGGCCGTCAGGTGACTTGACAGAACACGGCCACCGCCGAGGCGTTCACCGCCGCCGCGGACACGCTCCTGGAACCGGACGTCGCCGACCCGTGCCCCATCGCCACGGTCGACCTGGAGGTGGCGAGCACCAACGAGACGCCGCGGCAGGCCCCTTCGGAGGTGTCCGACAGCTCGATCGAGCGACTCGGCGCGTACTACGCGGCGGGCGGCATCCCCGGCCCCGCCGCCCGCGAGACGGCCGCCTCGGTCATCGCTCTCCTGGAGGGCGCCTTCGTGCTCGCCCGCGCCGCCCGCGGCACCGCGCCGGTCTTGCCGGCGAGCGCGGCGGCCGCGGCGGTCGTCCGGGCGGCGGTGCCCGAGGGGTGAGCGGCGGGCCGGGCGACGGTGCCGTCCGCCTCCCGCGTCCGGGGCGGGAGCGCCGGCCGTGCGGCAACTCGGTGGGCGCGGTGGCCCGTTGCCGACGGCGGCAGACTTATTGACGCTGCATACCGGCGATGATTCACTCCGTGGCTGAGAGCGCTCTCTCGCGGTTGGGGACCAGCCGCGGTCCGTTTGCCCACCATGTTCAGGGAGAGCCGTGTCCGTGATTCCCTCTCGTCGTGCCGTGCTCCGCGGTGCCGCCGCGGCTGTCGCGGCGGTGCCGCTGGCCGGTGCGACCGCAGGATCCGCCTTCGCCTCGTCCGCCGCCCCGGACGGCCCCGGCGCCGCAGGCCACGGGACGGCCGGTCTGGGTCCGAACGTCCTGGTCTTCGACCCGTCGATGGGCGACGCGGCGATCCAGGCACAGATCGACGCCGTGTTCGCCGTCCAGCAGTCCAACCAGTTCGGCACCGAGCGGTACGCCCTGGCGTTCAAGCCGGGCACGTACCGCGTCGAGGTCAACGTCGGCTTCTACACCCACGTCCTGGGACTCGGCGACAGCCCCGAGGACGTCGTGATCAACGGTCATGTCACCGTCGACGCCCAGTGGTTCGGCGGCAACGGCACCCAGGACTTCTGGCGGGCCGCGGAGAACCTGACCATCGTGCCGCCGGACGGCCTGGACCGCTGGGCCGTCGCCCAGGCCGGGCCGATGCGCCGCGTCCACGTCAAGGGCGACATGATCCTGATGCCGAGCCCGCCCGGCAACGGGTGGTCCAGCGGCGGCTTCCTGGCCGACAGCGTGGTGGACGGCCGGATCGACTCGGGCTCGCAGCAGCAGTGGCTGTCGCGCAACGACACCATCGGCGGCTGGACCGGCGCCAACTGGAACATGGTCTTCGTCGGTGTCCAGGGCGCCCCCGCCACCTCCTTCCCGACCCCGCCCTACACGACCGTGGACCGCACCCCGGTGGTCCGCGAGAAGCCGTTCCTGACCGTGGACCGGCACGGGGCGTACCACGTCTTCGTGCCCGCGCTGCGCCGCGACAGCACCGGCACCTCGTGGTCCGGCGGGCCGGCCGCCGGACACAGCGTCCCGCTGACCGCGTTCCACGTCGCGCGGCCGGGCGACTCCGCCGCGAGCATCAACGCGGCGCTCGACCGCGGCAAGCACCTCCTGCTCACCCCGGGCGTCTATCCGCTGTCCGCGCCGCTGCGGGTGTCCCGGCCCGGCACCGTCGTCCTCGGCCTCGGTCTGGCCACCCTCCAGGCCGTCCAGGGCACCTCGCTGATCGAGGTCGCCGACGTCGGTGACGTCTCCGTGGCCGGCGTGATCCTGGAGGCCGCCTCCGCGCACTCCCCCGTGCTGCTGCGGGTCGGCGACGGCCGCTCCCGCAAGAGCCACGCGGACCGGCCCACCGCGCTCTTCGACGTCTTCCCCCGCATCGGCGGCGCCGTCCCCGGCGGCACCGACGTCAGCATCCGGATCGACAGCAACGACGTGCTCGTCGACCACGTCTGGGCCTGGCGCGCCGACCACGGCCTCGACGGCACGGTCGGCTGGTCGGTCAACCCCGCGGGCGTCGGTTTCCTGGTCGACGGCGACCGGGTCACCGCCTACGGCCTGTTCGTCGAGCACCACCAGAACTACGAGGTGCTCTGGAACGGCGAACAGGGCCGCACCTACTTCTTCCAGAACGAGCACCCGTACGACGTCCCCGCGCAGTCGGCCTGGAAGCACGGCGGCACCAACGGCTTCGCCGCCTACAAGGTCGGCGACCACGTGACCCGCCACCACGCGTGGGGACTGGGCAGCTACGCCTACTTCGACCTCGGCGCGGACATCTACACCGACCGCGCCTACGAGGTGCCCGACACCCCGGGAGTCGTCCTGACCTCGCTGATGACCGTCTGCCTCAACGGCGCGGGCGGCGGCGGCATCCTGCACTGTGTCAACGACACGGGTGATCCCGTCCAGAACGGCTTCGCGACCTACGACATGAAGTCGTACTCGAACGGCGTCGGCGTGGTCTGACCCGGCCCGGCCCGGCCGGCGGACGTCGCCGGCCGGGCGGCCTCCTCCGCGGGGCCGCCCGGCCGTTCACAGCTGCCGTCGCACCCCCGCCTCGCGCTCCGCCTGTTCCAGCTGGTGGCCGAGGTCGCCCTGGAGGGAGGTGCGGGCCCTGCCGCGGCGGCCCAGGGGGAGGACGGTGCGCTGGGTGGTGTCCTCCAGGAGCAACGCGAAGCCGCCGTACAGGGCGAAGGCGGCGAGCAGGACGCCGACCCAGCCGGCCGCGGTCTGCACGCCGGGTCCGGCGCCGGCCTGGTGGATGCCGGTCAGTGTGAAGCGACCCGCGCCGATCAGCAGCAGCACCCCGAGCAGCGGCTTGCCGGGGAGCGCCGCGAGGAAGAGCAGCACCATCAGCGGGGCCACACACAGCTCGAACACCGCGAGGCTCGCGCTGGGCCGGCCCGGCGGCCCGAGCAGGGTGACCAGCGAGGTGCCCGCCCAGGTGGCGCTCAGCACGCACAGCGCGCAGGCCGCTCCGCCGTCGCGGGCGAGGAAGGCGAAGATGCCGGCGAGCAGTTCCAGCGGCACCACGAAGACCAGGGTCAGCAGCATCAGCGCCGGTGTCTGGGCGAGCGGCACCCACTGCAGCTGCTGCACGGACAGCAGGACGCTGCCGGTGCCGAAGGCGAAGAAGCCCAGCGGCAGGCTGCTGGCGAGCGGCCTGAGCATGATCCGCGTCAGGGCCTCGGGCCGCGGTGGCCCGCTGGTCGCGTCGTACGTCCCCGCTGCTGGTGGCGGCATCCGGATCACCCCGTCCCTCGGGCCTCGTGCCGGGCGTGTACGTCACGGAGTACCCGCCGCGGGCCGGGGCGTCTCCTGGCGCCGCCGGGGGCCGCACCGGGGTTCTGTCGCGGGGCCGACCCGGAATTGTCCTTGATCGGTAACAGCGGGATCCCCCGCCTCCCGCCCACCGTCCTGCCAGATGCACAGGGAATCGAACACGGCGAGAAAGCTGGGGGCGGACATGGCGCGGCACGCGGGGCGGGGATGGTACGGCCGGGTGATCGGAGCGGCGGTCGGGGTCACGGCGGTGACGGCCGCCGCCTCGGTGTGGACCGCGCAGGCGGGCCAGACCCCGAGCGCCCCGGCCCACCGCACCGCCCCGAAGACGGTGGCGGTGTCCCCCGTCATCGCCCACTCCTCCGACGCGGGCGCGCACGCCGTCAACATCACCATCGACGACGGCCCCGACCCGACCTGGACCCCGCAGGTGCTCCAGGTGCTGCGGGAGAACGGTGTGAAGGCCACGTTCTGCATGGTCGGCCCCCAGGCGCAGGCGCACCCGGACATGGTCAAGCAGGTCGTGGCCGCCGGGCACCGGCTGTGCGACCACACGGTCTCGCACGACACCGGGATGGACCACAAGTCCGAGTCGTACCAGTCGCAGCAGATCCTGGACGCCGAGAAGCAGATCACCGAGGCGTCCGGGGGCGTGCGGCCGATGTACTACCGGGCGCCGGGCGGGGCGTTCACGCCGTACAGCCGGACGCTCGCGGCCTCGCACGGGATGCGGCCGCTGGGCTGGAACGCCGACTCCAAGGACTTCGAACGGCCGGGCACCGACGCCATCGTCAGCACCGTCAAGAGCGAGCTGGCCAACGGTCCCACCCTGCTCTTCCACGACGCGGGCGGCGACCGCTCCCAGACCGTGGCCGCGCTGCGCATCCTGCTGCCGTGGCTGAAGCAGCAGGGGTACGCCTTCGGTTTCCCGGTGCGCTGAACGGGACTTCACCGGCCGAGGCCACGGGCCGGTGAACCCAGGGAGAATTCTCGGCCACCGAACACCCCGGACGGGTGTTCGGTTCCCTCCGGGTGTCTACGATGAGGCCGTCCCGCGGGCGAGCGGATCCGCCGCGCGGACAGCTGCGTACGTCGTCCGGAAAGGCTCAGCATGCCGTTGCCCCGCCTCGGCACGCGGTCGGAACGTCTCCGGACGGCACCGGCCGTGTTCCTCGTCCTCGCCGTGCTCCTCGCGGTGGCGGCCCTCTTCCACGCGGACGCCGAGCCCGTCCGGACCACCGGTTCCGGGCACATCGTCGTGGAGGTCTCCGAGAGCCGCTGCGGCCGCGGCTGGACCCGCCCGGAGCCCGGCGTGCGGACCTTCGACCTGCACAACACCTCCGACGGCGCCGCCGAGGTGTATCTGGAGGACCCGGGCACCAAGGTGGTGTACGGCGAGGTGGAGGGCATCGGCCCCGGGACCACACGGCAGTTGACCGTCCGGGTGGGCCAAGGCGCGTACGCGTTCATGTGCGTGCCCGACGACGCCGACGCCGTCACCGGGCCCACCGTCCACGTCACCGGCGGGCGGCGCGGTCCGGGCGCCGCCCCGGTCACCGGGCACGATCTGATCCCGCCGGCGCTCGACTACCAGAAGTGGGTGGGCGGCGGGCTGTCCGAGGCGGTACGGCTGTCGACGGCGCTCCGGGACGCGATCGACCGCGGGGACCTCGGCGCCGCCCGCGCGGCCTGGCTGCCGGCCCACCTCCAGTACGAACGGCTCGGGGCCGCGTACGACGCCTTCGGCGACGCGGACGCGAAGATCAACGGCACCGACGCCGGTCTGACGCGGGGCGTGCGCGACCCGGGCTTCACCGGGTTCCACCGCATCGAGTACGGGCTGTGGCACGACGAGCCCGCCGACGCTCTGCGGGCCCCGGCGGCCGCGCTGGTCAAGGCCCTCTCCGAGCTGCGGGACGACTGGGCGCAGACCCGGATGGACCCCGCCCAGCTGGGGCTGCGCGCACACGAGATCCTGGAGAACACCGTGCAGTTCGAGCTGACCGGCCGCACCGACTACGGCAGCGGCAGCAATCTCGCCACCGCCCGCGCCAACCTCGACGGCACCCGCGAGGTGCTGTCCCGGCTGCGCCCGCTGCTCATCGGCCGGTATGCCGATCTGCCGCGCCTGGACCAGGAGTTGACGCGCGCCGGGCACATGCTGGACGGGTTCCGGCAGCACGGCGAGTGGACCCCGCTGGACCGACTGACCCGCGCCCAGCGGGAGCGGACCGACTCCGTGCTCGGCGGCCTCGTGGAGCGGCTGGCGTCGGTGGCGACCCTGTGCGACCCCCGGAGGACCGTGTGAGCACCGACCGAACCCATGGCCTCGCCCGGCGCGGCTTCCTGCGCGGCGCCGCCCTCGCGGGCGCGGGCCTCGCCGGCAGCGCCGCGGCCCCCGTCGCCGCCGAGCCCGGGGCGACGAACGCCGTCGCGCCCTTCCACGGCCCGCACCAGGCCTCGGCGATCGCGGCCCCACGCCGCTCCTGCGTGTTCGCCGCGCTGGACGTGACCGCCGAGAGCCGCGCCGAACTCACCGATCTGCTGCGCACGTTGACCGACCGGGCCCGGCTGCTCACCACCGGCGGCACTCCGGCCCCGCAGGGCATCACCGGGCCGCCCGCCGACTCGGGCATCCTGGGCGACCGGTTGCCCGGCGGGGAGCTGGCGGTGACGGTCGGCGTCGGCGCCTCGCTGTTCGACGACCGGTTCGGGCTCTCCGCGCGCAGGCCCGCCCGGCTGACCGCCATGCCCGCTTTCCCCGACGACGACCTCGACCCCGCGTGGTGCCACGGCGACCTCAGTCTCCAACTGCACGCCGACGACCCGGACACCGCGCTGCACGCGCTGCGCGACATCACCCGGCACACCCGGGGCGCCGCGCAGGTCCGCTGGCGCCTCGACGGCTTCTCCAGCCCGCCGCGGCCGGCCGGCACCCCGCGCAACCTGCTGGGGTTCAAGGACGGCACCGCCAACCCGGACCCGGACAGCGCCCGCGAGATGGACCGGTTGATCTGGGTGGGCCGCGGCCGGGGCGAGCCGGAGTGGGCCGTCGGCGGCAGTTACCAGGTCGTCCGGCTGATCCGGATGCTCGTGGAGTTCTGGGACCGGGTGTCGCTGGCCGAGCAGGAACGGATGATCGGCCGTTCCCGCTCCTCCGGCGCTCCGCTGGACGGCGACCGCGAACACGACGCGCCGCGGTATGCGGACGACCCCAAGGGCGACGTCATCCCCCTGGACGCGCACATCCGGCTGGCCAACCCGCGCACCCCGGCCACGGCCCGCCAGCGCCTGCTGCGCCGCGCCTACAACTACGACCGGGGCATGGACGCCAACGGCAACCTCGACATGGGCCTGCTGTTCTGCTGCTACCAGCAGGACGTGGTCCGGCAGTTCGAGACCGTGCAGCACCGGCTGGCCGGTGAGCCGCTGACCGACTACATCAGTCCGTTCGGCGGCGGCTACTTCTTCGCGCTGCCCGGGGTCCGCGATGCCCAGGACTGGTACGGGCGCGCCCTGTTGGGATGAACCTGTCCGGACAACTCGGCGGTCCCCTTGGTCAACACACCGTCAAGAATTGCCCCAGGTTCCCTGACTCGGTGTTCACCCGCGCGCCATCATGGCTCCGCCAAAGCGCCCCGCGGGGCGCGCACCATGCCTGCTCGTACACCGCACAAACGTTCTGTCCAAAGGGGTAGACCACCATGGCCAGCAGAGGAAGACGAGCCGCGATGCGCAGCCTGGGCGCGCTCGCGGGAGTCGCGGCGCTCACCGCACTGGGCAGCACCGCGCCCGGCTGGGCCGCGACGCCCGTCCACGCGCACGGCAAGCCCTCGTCGACCGCGACGCCGATCCAGCACGTCGTCGTGCTGTTCGACGAGAACATCTCCTTCGACCACTACTTCGCCACGTACCCGAAGGCCGCCAACACGGACGGCACGAAGTTCACCGCGTCGAAGAACACCCCGAAGGACATCGACACCCTCGCGCACGCCGGGCTGCTGAAGAACAACCCGAACCAGTACGCGCCGAAGCGGCTGTCCCCGTCCCAGGCGATGACCTGCGACCAGAACCACTCCTACGGCCCGGAGCAGTACGCCTACAACGGCGGCAAGGCCGACCAGTTCGTGCAGAACACCGAGGTCGACAAGTGCAGCGGCGGCCTGTTCGGCGAGCCGGGCCTGGCGATGGACTACTACGACGGCAACACCGTCACCGCGCTGTGGAACTACGCCCAGCAGTACACGCTGAGCGACCGCGCCTACAGCTCCAACTACGGCCCGTCCACGCCCGGCGCGCTCAACCTGGTCTCCGGCAACACGCACGGCGCGGTCTCCATCGACCCGGCCACCGGCAAGCAGACCTCCAAGCCGGACCCGTACGCGGTCCAGTCGCCGGACGAGAACGGTGTCGGCACCGTCGTCAACGACCCGGACCCGGCCTGGGACGACTGCTCCGGCAAGGACCACACCAGCTCCAACGCGCTGGCGTCGATGCAGGGCAGGAACATCGGTGACCTGCTCAACGCCAAGGACGTCAGCTGGGGCTGGTTCCAGGGCGGGTTCCGCCCGTCGACCGCGTGGAACGGCCAGTCCGGCTCCTACGCCAAGTGCGACACCACGCACACCAACGTGGGCGGCGCGAACGTGGTGGACTACAGCCCGCACCACAACCCGTTCTCGTACTACAAGTCGACGGCCAACCCGCACCACCTGCCGCCGAAGTCCGTCTCCGAGATCGGCCACGGCGGCCAGGCCAACCACAACTACGACCTGACCGACTTCTCCGCCGCGCTCAAGGCGGGCAAGCTGCCGTCCGTCAGCTTCCTGAAGGCCGGCGAGTACCAGGACGGCCACGCCGGTTACTCGGACCCGATCGACGAGCAGCACTTCCTGGTCAACGAGATCAACGCGATCCAGAGCTCGCCGCAGTGGAAGTCCACCGCGATCGTGGTCGCCTACGACGACTCCGACGGCTGGTACGACCACGCGTTCGTCGCCCCGCGCAACGGCTCGCAGGACACCTCGATCGGCTCCAACGGCAAGGCCATCGACAGCCCCGCCTGCCAGCAGGGCCCGAAGGCGGCCGGCGGCTACGCGGACCGCTGCGGTCCCGGCACCCGTCAGCCGCTGCTGGTCATCTCGCCCTACAGCAAGGTCAACAAGGTCGACCACACGCTGACCGACCAGGCGTCCATCACCCGCTTCATCGAGGACAACTGGCACACCGGCCGCATCGGTGACGCCTCCTTCGACGCCAAGGCGGGCTCGCTGCGCGGGATGTTCGACTTCCGGCACCCGAACGGCAAGCAGGTGCTGCTGAACACCGACGGCTCGGTGAAGTCGGTCGGCCCGATCAAGCACGTCGCCCCGGTGTCCACCAGGATCACTCCCGGCCCGGCCATGCAGAACACGGCCGCCACCACGGACGCGTCCTTCCCGGCCCTGCCGGTCGGCCTGGGCGTCGGCGCCCTGCTGGCCGCCGGTGCCACGGGCACGTACTTCACGCTGCGCCGCCGTCAGCAGGCCTGACGACAGCCCCTTGAGGTGCCCCCGGCCGTCGGCCGGGGGCACCTCCGTGTCCAGGGAAAACCGGTGGTCGAAGCGGCGACGGTGATGCTGGGATGGCGCCATGCACGACGAGATCACCATGACCGTGGACCGGGGCCGTTTCCCGGACGCGGTGACACCGTGGGAGCGGGAGACCTGGCGGACGACGGCCCTCGGCTGGATCCGCGAGCAGCTGGACGCCCACGGGCTGCGGGCGGGCGACGGGCTCCAGGTGCGGCTGCGGCCGTGGTCGGTGCTGGTGCGGGTGCCCGTCGAGGGGCGGGAGCCGGTCTGGTTCAAGGCGAATCCGCGCCCCAGCGCCTTCGAGGGCCCGCTGACCGCCGCGCTGGCCCGCTGGGTGCCCGAGCACGTGCTCACACCGCTGGCGGTGGACGGGTCGCGCGGCTGGTCGCTGCTGCCGGACGGCGGCGAGCTGTTCAGGCAGGTGCTCGCGCGGGAGACGGTCGGCCCCGGCGCCTGGGAGAACCTGCTGCGCCAGTTCGCCACCCTGCAACGGACCCTGACCCCGTACGCCCGCGACCTCGAACGGCTCGGGGTGCCCACGGCCCGCACCCGGGACCTGCCCGCGGTGTTCGACCGGCTGCTCGCGTCGAACACGGCCCTCGGACCGGACGCCCGCGCCCGGCTGACCGCCCTACGACCTCGCGTGGTGGACTGGTGCGACGAGCTGGCCGCCCTCGGCGTCGCGGACAGCCTCGACCACGCCGATCTGCACGACGGGCAGCTGTTCAGACCGGAGCCCGGCCGGTTCACGTTCTTCGACTGGGGGGACGCGGCCGTCTCCCACCCGTTCTGCAGTCTGCGGGTCACCGCCGAACGGGCCCGTGACCACTACGGGCCGGGGGTGCTGCCCCGGCTGCGCGACGCCTACCTGGAGCCCTGGACCGGCACCGGGCCCACGCCCGCCGGACTGCGCCGGGCCGCGAGCCTCGCCTGGCGGCTCAGCTCCCTGGGCCGCGCCGCCTCCTGGGGCCGTATGTTCCCCGACCCGGACCGCCCCGCACCCGGTGCCCGAGAGAGCGCCGAGTGGCTGCTGGATCTGCTCAACGAGCCGCCGTTCTAGACGGGTTGGCGGCGCTTCGCCCGAAGTGGCCGGGGCGGCGCGGGCGGCGGACACTGGCGGTATGAGCCGTAGCCGCGTGTGCGCCGCTCCCCCGCCGGGCCGCCGTGCCGTACTGGGCGCGCTCGCAGGTGCCGCGCTCGGCGCGGCGGGCTGCTCCGCCGGTACGGTCCGCACCGCCCGCGCCACCCCCTCCCCCGCCCTGCCGCGCACCACGCCCTGGCGGCCGTTCCCGGGCGAGGTCGAACCGGCGGCGAAGGAGCGGGCCGTGCGGCTGGTGGAGGCGATCGGGGCCTGGCCGGACGGCCACGGCGGACCGGCCGCCGCCCGGTCGCGGATCGAGGCGCTCGGTCTGCCCGCCGCGCTGGCCGGGCAGGCCGGGCCGCTGCTGCCCCCGGCCGACCGAGCGGCCCTCCAGGTCGTCTTCGCGCAGTACGGCGGCATCCTGCCCCGGTCCGCCAGCGTGCTGGTGGTGTGCCGGCAGTGGCTCCGGCGCGGCGGCACGGTCACCCCGGGTGGTACGACCGTCGACGTACGGCTTTCCCGGGGGACGCACGGCTGGACGGTCGACGCCCTGCGTCCCGCGCACCCGGGGCCGGCCGCCCGCGCCCTGCCCGCGACGACCCGCGCGGCACTGTCCGACGACCGGATCACGCTGCCGCCCGCCGCCGACGCCGATCTGCGCGGCGGCCGGGTGCACACCAGCGTGGCCAAGGCGATGCGGGACCTGGCCCGCACCTACCGGATCGACGTGAGCGTGGTGCGCTCCGGACATCCGCTGGACGTGTTCGGCACCAGCCGGCCGAGCGACCATCCGCGGGGACGGGCCTTCGACGTGTGGCGGATCGACGGGCACGCGGTCGCGGACCCGGCGACCCCGCGCGCACTGATCGAGCGGTTCATGCGGGACGGGGCGGCCGCGGGGTCGTACAACGTCGGCGGGCCGGTGCTGCCGTCCGGTGGCGGGCCCGGCCCGTTCTTCAGTGACGCCACCCATCACGACCATGTCCACCTGGGCTTTCGCGCCTGACCCCGCCCGTCCGGGTTGCGGCCGGGCGCGGGGCGCCCCGACCCTGGAGCGGTGACGCGCGAGACGACGGCGCGGGACGCCGGGCTCGGCCGGCGGCGTTTCCTCGCCCTGTGCGCCGGTGCGGGCCTGGGGACGGCAGCCGCCTGCACTGCGTCGCCGCCGCGCCCGGGGCACGGCGTCCACCGGCCGGAGTCGGAGCGGGACGCGCCGGGCAGCGCCGACTGGCGGCTCGGCGCCACCGGCCCGCCGGACTCGGTGACCGGCTATCCGGACCGGGTGAGTGTGCTTCCGGGCGAGAGCTTCGGGCTGCGCGTGTCGACCACGGCGGCGTCCTTCCGGGTCTCCGCGTTCCGCATCGGCTGGTACGACGGCCGCCAGGCCCGCCGGATCTGGACCTCGCAGCGGATACCCGGCCGTGCCCGGCCGGCCCCGCGGGTGCTCGCCGCCACCCGGACCGTGCGCGCCGACTGGCCGGTCAGCCTGCCCGTGGACACGACCGGCTGGCCCGAGGGCGCGTACCTGCTGCGGCTGGAGGCGGACACCGGGCACCAGCGGTACGTCCCCTTCGTCGTCCGCTCCACCGACGGCGCGGGCCGCACCGTCCTGCTGCACGCCCCGGCCACCTGGCAGGCGTACAACCGCTGGGGCGGAGCGAGCCTGTACGCCGGCGCGAACGGCGCGTACGCCACCCGTTCCCTCGCGGTCAGCTTCGACCGGCCCTACGAGGGCGTGGGCGCGGAGAAGTTCCTGACCTACGAGCGGGCCCTGGTGGTGCTCGCCGAGCGCCTCGGCATCCCCCTCGCCTACAGCACCGGCACCGACGTCCACCGGGACCCGGGGGTGCTGCGGGGCGCCCACGCCGTGGTCTGCCTGGGGCACGACGAGTACTGGACGCCCGAACAGCGGGCCCATGTGACCGCCGCGCGGGACGCCGGCACGAACCTCGCCTTCCTCGGCGCGAACACCTGTTTCCGCCGGGTCCGGCTTGAGGACGGGCCGGACGCGGGGGACCGCACGGTGGTCTGCTACAAGACCTCCTACCGTGCCGACCCCTGCTACCCCTCCGCCCCGGCGCTGGTCACCACCGACTACCGGCTGCCGCCCGGCGCCGACCCCGAGTCCTCGCTGACCGGCGTGCTCTACGAGGGCTACCCGGTGGACGCGCCGTACGTCGTGCGGGCGGCCGACCACTGGGTGTACGAGGGCACGGGCGTGCGCGCCGGGGACGGATTCGTGCATCTGGTGGGCGTGGAGTACGACCGGGTCACGCCCGGCGCCCCCACGCCCGGCCCGCTGGAGATCACCGCGCATTCCCCGCTGGTGTGGGAGGGCAGGCCGAGCCACAGCGACTCGGCGTACTACACCACCCCGGGCGGGGCGGGGGTGTTCGCGACCGGCACCATGCGCTGGGTGGAGGGCCTGCTGGCCGGCACCGGCGAACTCGGCCGGGACCACGGGATGGACGGCCGTACCCGCGCGTTCGTCACCCGCACCACGGAGAACGTGCTGCGGATGTTCGCGCGGGGCCCGGCGGGCCGGCACGCTCCGCCGCCGCGTGCCGACACCCGTGCGGTGTACGGGGGTTGAGCGCCCGGGGTCAGGCGCTCTCCGCCCGCAACCGGTCCCGGCGGGCCTTGTTGTACAGGCGCCACAGGTGCTTGGCCACCGCGCACGGCGCGGCATCGGCACGGCACTGACGGCAGCCGCCAAGGTGCTGTTCGTACTCGGTACGTGCGTCTTCTAAGGCATCGCTGACAGCAGACATGGACATCTCCGGACAGTTTCGCACCGATCGGCGCGCCGACTTGACTGGCTGATACAGCCAGGTCCAAAGGTGATCATGTTACTGCCGGTAGAGGGAAATTCGGGGGTTCAGGACCGGCCGGACGCGCGCAGCGCCCGGGCGTGGTTCAGGAAGGCGGTCAGGCCCACCTCGAAGGCGCGGTCGGCGCGGCGGTCGCCCACGGCGGCGAGGGCGGCGGCGAGATGGGGCGTCGAGGTGTGGTCCGCCGGCTCCCACATGGTCTCCGGGGCGGCGAGGTCGAGGGCCGAGCCCAGCACCAGGTTCTCCAGCGCGGTGATCAGCGCCATGATCCCGTCCGGTTCGAACCCGGCCTCCAGCAGCCGGGTCACCGCCCGCTCGTACTGGTCCAGGACCCGGGGCGCGCGCACCGGGGAGGTCATCAGCAGCGGGATCGCCCGGGGGTGCGCGGCGAAGGCGGCGCGGTAGGAGCGGGCCCATGCCTCGACGGCCGCGTCCCAGGGGGTGAGGTCCAGGGCCGACGTCTCGATCGCGGAGGCGACGCGTTCGCGCAGCAGTTCCACGATGCCGTCGCGGCCGTCCACGTGGTGATAGACGGACCCGGTCTGCACGCCGAGCCGTCTGGCTATCCGCGGCACGCTGAAGTCGCCGGTCTCGTCGATGAGTTGGAGCGCGGTGGTGGTGATGCGCTCGCGGTCGAGGAGCGGAGTGCGCGGCCGTCCCATGGTCAGTCTTCTCCCTGAGGTCTTCCCGGTTGCCCGACCGCAGGCTACATTGCGGAAACCGAAAGCCTTTAGGTTTACGGCCCCGGGCGCCCGCCATCCCTTCCGCGTGCCCGTGGGGCCGTACGCCTGCGCGCGGCCACCGGGCCCACCTCCTCGGCCCGCCCCGCGCGCCCGCACCCGTCTCCGGGACCCCCTCCCGTCCGCCGCCAGAAGGGCTCCCCCGCATGTCCGCCACCACCTCCGAACCACCGAGGGAGAAGGTCCCGGCCGCCGCGTCCGGCCTTCGCACCGGCACCCTCGGCACCGCCGACATCGCCTTCTTCGTCGTCTCCGCCGCCGCGCCGCTGACCGTCATGGCGGGCGTCGCCCCGCTCGCCATCCTGCTGGGCGGCATCGGCGCCCCGGTCGGCTACCTCCTCGCCGGGCTCACCCTCGCCGTCTTCGCGGTCGGCTTCACCACCATGAGCCGCCACGTCACCCACGGCGGCGCCTTCTACGCCTTCATCACCCGGGGCCTCGGCCGCCCGGTCGGCATCGGGGCCGCGCTGCTCGCGCTGATCGGCTACAACGGCATGGAGATCGGTGTCTACGGCCTGCTGGCCTCCGCCAGCCGCGACACCCTGCACGCGCTGTTCGACGCCGACGTGCCCTGGCTGCCCGTCTCGCTGGCCGGGCTGCTCCTCATCGGCTACGGCGGGTTCCGCTCGATCGACTTCGGCGCCAAGCTGCTCGGCGTACTGCTCGTCGCCGAGACCGGGATACTCGTCCTGCTGGCCGGCGGGGTGCTGCTGAAGGGCGGCGCGCACGGGCTGTCCCTGTCCTCCCTCGCCCCCGCCCATGTGTTCGTGCCCGGCACCGCCGCCGTCCTCGCCTTCGCCTTCGCCGCGTTCACCGGTTTCGAGTCGACCGTCATCTACCGCCGCGAGGCCCGCGACCCGGGCCGCACCGTGCCCCGCGCCACCTATCTGGCCGTCGGATTCCTCGGCCTGTTCTACGCGTTCGTGGTGTGGATCGCCGTCCAGGCGTTCGGCGACGACCAGGTGGTACGCGCCGCCGGGAAGGACCCGGCCGGGCTCTTCTTCACCGCGATCACCACCTATGTGGGCGG
The DNA here is from genome assembly GCF_013423905.1 of Streptomyces sp. NEAU-sy36. Lineage (NCBI taxonomy): Bacteria > Bacillati > Actinomycetota > Actinomycetes > Kitasatosporales > Streptomycetaceae > Streptomyces > Streptomyces sp. NEAU-sy36. The sequence goes on along the minus strand of NZ_CP058977.1, from coordinate 3,327,326 downwards.
CTGGGCCGCGGACCTGATGCACGTCTTCATCGTCACCAGCGTCATCGCCTCCCTGCTCGCCTTCCACAACGCCATCAACCGCTACGCCCTCGCGCTGGCCGAGGAGGGCGTGCTGCCGCGCCGGCTCGGCCGGGTCCACCCGCGCCACCGCTCCCCCTACGTCGCGGGCATCGCGCAGACCGTCCTCGGCGCGGTCGTCGTCCTCGCCTTCCGGGCCGCGCACGCCGACCCGTACCAGCAGCTGCTGCTGTGGGTGAACACCCCCGGCATGATCGGCCTGATGCTGCTCCAGCTGCTGGCCGCGATCGCCGTGCCCTGCTACTTCCGGCGGGTGCGGCACACCGAGGGCACGCTGCGCACGGTGGTCGCGCCCGCCCTGGCCACGGTGCTGCTCGCCACCGCGATCGTCCTGGTGGTCGGCCACATCGACCTGTTCACCGGCGCCTCGCGAGCGGTGAACACCCTGCTCGTCGTCGCGGCGCCGGCCGTCTTCCTCCTCGGCCTGCCGCTGGCGTGGTGGCTGCGCCGCAGGCGCCCGGAGGTCTACGCGTCCTTCGCCGCCGAGCCGGCCGAGACCGCCGACCCCTCCCCCCGGCCCGCGTAGACCGTCCAGATGTCCGTTCGACCCCCGTCCGCGAAGGAGCTGCCGGCATGCCCGCCGCCGATCTCGTCCTCACCGGTGCCCAGGTCCGCACCCTCGACCCCGCCCGCCCCACCGCCACCGCGGTCGCCATACACGACGGCGTGATCTCCGCGGTCGGGGAGGCGGCCGACATACGCGACTGGAGCGGCCCCGGCACCGAGGTCCTCGACCTGCGCGGGGCGCATCTGGTGCCCGGCCTGGTCGACTCCCACAGCCACCCGGTGTGGGGGCTGGAGATGGCGACCGGCGCGGATCTGTCGGGCGTGCGCGACCTGGCCGGACTGCGCGCGGCTCTCGCCGGGGCCGAGCGCATCGGGGGCTGGGTGCTCGGACACGGCCTGGACCACAACGCCTTCGAGGGCCGCCCGATCCACCACGACCTGGTGGCCGGCGTCCTCGGCGACACCCCCGCCCTGCTGCGCCTCTACGACGGCCACTCCGCCCTCGCCAATGCCGCCGCGCTGGCCGCCGCCGGGGTGTCCGGGCCGCGCTCCTTCGAGCAGCGCGCGGAGGTGGTGTGCGACGCCTCCGGGCGGCCCACCGGACACCTGGTCGAGCACGCCGCGATGGACCTGGTGACGGCCGTCGCGCCCAGCCCCTCCCACGCCGAACGCCGGGCGCGGCTGCTGGAGTTGCTGTCCGCCATGGCCGCCACCGGACTCACCGGCGCCCATGTGATGGACGGCGGGGACCTGGAACTGGTGACGGCGGTGGCGCGGGAGACGGTCCTGCCGGTGCGGCTGCGGTTCGCGCCCTGGTGCATGCCGGGCGCGGACGCCGAGGCGCTGAACGAGCTGATCGCGCTCCAGGGCCGGGGCGGGCGGCACTGGCTGGTCGGCGGGGTGAAGTTCTTCATGGACGGCACCGTGGAGGGCGGCACCGCCTGGCTGGACCGTCCCGACTGCCACGGCCGGGGCACGGACGCGTTCTGGCCGGACCCGCACGCCTACGCGAAGGCCGTGCGCACCCTGCACGCGGCCGGGGTCCGCACCGCCACCCACGCCATCGGGGACGCCGCCGTGCGGCACGCCCTGGACACCGTGGCCTCACTCGGGCCGAGCGGCCGCGGAGCGCACCGGATCGAGCACATCGAGACGGCCCCCGACGAACTCCTGCCCCGCTTCGCCGAGTTGGGCGTGGCGGCGTCCATGCAGCCGCCGCACACCGGATACACCCGCGACGACGGCTCCGACGAGTGGTCGCGCCGGCTCGGCGGCGAACGGGCGGCCCGCGCCTGGCGGTTGCGGGACCTGCGGGAGGCGGGCGCCACGGTCGCGCTCGGCTCGGACTGGCCCATCGCGCACTACGACGCCCGCGCGGTGCTCGCGACCGCCCAGCGCCCCAAGGGCGCCGCCGCGCACCGCGCCGGCCTGACGCCGCTCCAGGCCCTGGAGGGCTGCACCACCCACGCTGCCGCCGCGGCGGGCGAGTCCGCCGTCGCCGGCCGCGTCGCCCCCGGCCACCGCGCCGACCTCACCGCCCTCGGTGTGGACCCGGTGCGCGCGAACGCGGACGAACTCCTCGACGCGCCCGTGGTGTTGACGGTGACGGGCGGCCATGTGGTGCACCGGGACGCCGTCTGACGTCAGCGCGGCGTCAGCGCCTTGTGGCACCGTTCTTCCTGTGACCGGCACGGGCAACCGGAACCGGTCACGGGGAGAGGTGCCCGGAGTGGCTTATCGGGGACCACGAGCACGCCTCACGGTCGGGCCCCTCGGGGCCCGCGCAGGTTCGAATCCTGCCCTCTCCGCGCGACAGCCTCTTCGCGGCGGCCACTTCGCACCGGCGCCTTGGAAGGTCTCGTCACTCGAAGAGGGCGACGAGCCCGTTCACCCAGACGGCCAGGAACGCGAGGACGGCCAGCAGACACCCGCCCCCCGCCAGGAAACCGGCGAAGGAGCGTCCGCGGCCGTCCGGTTCCGCGCCGGACGGCACCGCGTCCCAGCCGACGGGGCGCCCCGCTTCCTGGGAGCAGCGGACGCGAACCGCGGCCAGTTGCTCCCTCGCGAAGTCCGTCCGGGCGAGCGACTCCGGACCCCGCCAGGCGAGCGCCCGCATCCGGTCCGGAGCCGTCCGGTACCTCGCCTCGAAGGCCGTCGTCTCCGCCGCGTCCCGGTCCGGTTCGAGGTACATCCAGCGGCCCGCCTCCGCGGGCTCGCCGTACAGGCGGTACACCTCGGCCAGCAGCCGGCGCGGCGCCGGGTCGTCCGGGTAGGACGACACCAGCCCGCGCAGACGCTGACGCGCGACGGGGATCCGGCCGGCGGCCAGATCCGCGTCGACTCGGGCGAGGGTGTCTCTCAACGGCATGAACACATGATCGAACAGCGCGGTTCCCGCCGTCGAACCGGTTTCTGCGGCACGCCGGCCGCGGGCGCGCCAACGCGCGGGACGCCCGCGCCACGGGGCCATGATGATGCCCATGGACCGGCCGAGTCAGATCATCGAGTGCGAGGGGTTCGTCCTGCGGCGCTGGCGGGCGCAGCGGGATTTCGACCAGGCGTTCACGCTCATCGAGGAGTCCCGGGAGCACTTGAGCCCGTGGATGCCGTGGGTCGCGCGGCACGACGAGCAGAGCACCCGGGACTTCCTGGCGAGGGCCGAGGAGAAGTGGGCCGGCGGAGAGGTCTTCACCTACGCCGTCGTGAAGGACGGCACGCCCGTCGGCATGTGCCAGGCGTACCGCTGGGGCGATCCCCCCGGATGGCGGCTCGGGTACTGGCTGCACCCCGCCGCCGCCGGGCAGGGCATCGCCACCCGGGCGACGGCGGCCCTGGTCGCGGAGATGTTCGCGCTGCCGCACGTGGCGTACCTGGAGATCACCCACGATCTGGCCAACACCGCCGGCGGTGCCGTACCGCGCCGGTTGGGGTTCACCGAGGTCCGGCGCGAACCGGCCCCACCGCCCGCGGCCCCGTCCGGTCGCGGCGTCGACGTGGTCTGGCGCCTCGACCGCCCCGCACCGCCCGCGCCCTGAGCCCTCCGCTTCCTCCTCACTCGTGCGGTACGACCGCGACCGGGCACTCGGCGTGCTGGACGACCGCGTGGGCGACGCGCCCGAGACGCTCCCCGAACCTGCTGCCGGTGATGCGGCGGCCCACCACGACGAGTCCGGCCTCGGAGGTGGCCCGCACGAGTTCCTCGCCGGGCCGGCCCTCGATGACGGTGGTGGCGACGGACAGGTCCGGGTACTTCTCGCGCCACGGCCGCAGCAGCGCGATGACCGCGTGCTCGGCGGCGCCCGCTCCCCCGGCCGCGTCTTCCCCGGAGTCCGGCTCGTGGACGTGGCACACGCGCAGTTCGGTGGCGCGCCGCCGGGCGGCCTCGAAGGCGAACCCGATCGGTTCGTCGCAGGGGCTGCGGGCGTCCAGGCCCAGCACGACGGCGCGGTACGGGATGGTCGGGATCTCGTCGGGCGCGAGTCCGGGGGCGGCCGGCAGATGCTCGTCGGCGGCGCTGCGGCCGGCCCGCACCAGTACCACCGGGCAGGAAGAGCGTCCCGTGACGCGCAGGGAGACCGAGCCGACGAGGACCCCGGCCGCACGGCTGAGCCCGAGCGAGCCCAGCACCAGCGTGTCCGCCTCCTCGGCCGCCGACAGCAGCGCGGGGACGGGCGAGTCGCCGATCAGCCGGCCCGTCACGGGCAGCGTGGGATGCGCCGCCCGCACGCTGTCCACCGCCTCCCGCAGCACGCGCTCCGCCCAGCCGCGCTCGGTGCTGTCCCGGCCGGCGAGCGGCGCCGGGCGCACGTTCGGCAGCCAGGCGTGGACCACGACCAGTTCCGCGCCCCGGCGCACCGCCTCCTGCGCGGCCCAGTGGGCGGCGGCGACGCTCTGCGGGGATCCGTCGACTCCCGCCGCGATGTGACCAGCCATGATGCGTCCTCCGGATCCGGGCCGAGATGTGCCGCCGCCGTACGCCGGGCGTCCTTCCGTAGCTCAAGCGTGCCCCCTGGAGCGTCCTCCCGCCCGTGGGCCGCGTGGGCCTTCCGGGGGCCGCGTCGGGTCGTGCCGGGGGGATCGACGCCGTGGTACGGGCACGGCGCTCCGACGTTCCGGCGGTGGCCACCGTGGGCGGCGGAGCCGTACGGCCGGTGGAGCCGGGACCAAAGGTCCCGTCGACGGGGGCGCCCGGCCCTCGGATCGGGGCGATGCTGGCGGCAGGCTGGGGACACCGGCTCGAACGGCGGGGACGCGCCGGCCGCGGCCGAGCGGGCCGAGGGACAGCGAGGGACCGCCGCTCCCCGCCCAAGGGGGCTCGCGCGCCGGAGAAGCGCACCGGAGAAGGAGGAGGGCCGTGATCCACAGCACGATCGGCGAGGTGATGACCGACGATGTCGTCACCGTGTCGGAGACGACGCCGTCCACGGACGTGGCCCGCCTGCTGGACCGGCACGGCATCAGCGGCCTGCCGGTGATCGACCGCGACGACAAGGTGCTCGGCGTGGTCTCGGCCTCCGACCTGGTGCGCGAGCGCGCCGCCCGGTGGCCGGACGGCGCGGACGCGTCACCGGTGCGCGAGGTGATGTCGACGCCCGCCGTCACCGTCCACCCCGAGCAGCGGGTGCCGGACGCGGCCCGGCTGATGGAGCGGCGCGGCGTGGAGCGTCTGCCCGTGGTGGACGAGGAGGACCGGCTGATCGGCATCGTCACCCGCCGGGATCTGCTACGGGTGTTCCTGCGCGGCGACGACGAGATCCGCCGTCAGGTGTCCGAGGAGATCGTGGCGGGTGAGCTGGGGCTGCCGCCCGAGGCCGTCGGCGTCTTCGTGCGGGACGGCGTGGTGACTCTGGCGGGCGACGCGGAACTGCGCGGTGCCATCGCCCGGGCCGGCTTCGCGGCCTGGCGGCTGGACGGTGTCGTCGGGGTCGTCAACCTGGTGCCGCCCGTGCCCCCGGAGGGGGTGGCGCGGCCGGGGTGACGCGACGTGACGGGGTGCTCCCGGACCGGTGCCGCCGAAAGCCCGGAACGCGGCAGCCGGACCGGCGCCCGCGGACCGCCGCGGCGCCCCGCCGGCTCCGGTGACGCCCTCAGCCCGCTTCGATACGGCGTCCCGTGAGCGCCGTGGGCTCGATCCGCACCCACAGATCGCGTTCCCCGCCCGCCCAGGGCTCGCTGTACGCGCGCTCGGCGAGCCGCTCCGCCTCCGCCCGGTCGGTCACCGGCTGGGCGGTGCCGTGCACCAGGACGCTCCAGCCCTGGCTCAGCGCGTCGTCCACCCGGTCCACCTCGAAGGCCACCTCACGGCCGAACCCCTCGCTCAGCACGGAGCCCTCGCGGGTGCGGAACACGATCGCGCCGTCCACGACGGTGTAGTTCACGGGCAGGACGACGGGGGCGCCCTCGGTGCTGACGGAGAACCGGCCTACCCCGTGCGTCGACAGCAGCTCCCTGCACTCCTGTTCGCTCAGTTCGTCCAGGCGCGGGTTGCGGGAGGCCTGTCCGAGACCGGCGGGCAGCCCGGCGTATCCGCCGCCGAGTTCCCGGGGGGTGGTGCGCAGCGCCCCGGCCAGCCGCAGCAGGGTGCCGGAGTCGGGCGCGGCGGTGCTGTGCTCCTCCAGATGGGCGACGTATGCCTCGGCCATGCCGGCGCGTGCGGCCACCTCTTCCCGGGTGAGCCCGAGTTCCGCGCGGCGCCGCCGCAGTCGCCGTCCGAGGTCGCTCCGCGGCGGGCCGTCCTCCGGGTCCGGCGCTCCGTGCCGCGGTGTGGGGCGTTCTGCCATGATCGCTCACTCCTCGCCCTCGGGCCGCCGGGGCCCTGGCTCGTACCACGTCTACCACCGGTGCGAGGCGCCCACCACTTCGCTGCGCCGCGCGCCGGCGGCCGGGCGTGCCGCCGTCGCCTACGGACGCCGGCCCCGGGAGCCCGGCGGTCCCGCGCACCGTGGGCCGAACGGCCCCCGCGGCCGGGCGGTTCGGCGCCCGTGTAGCCTGCTGGGCATGTCGAGTCCCGAGTCGGTTGAGGTGGGGGCTTTCGGTCACGCCGTCAGCCCCTGAACCACCGGCATCACCACCCTCCGCCGTGCCCGCGTGGGCCACGGCCGGACGAGTGCGCCCTCGGGTGCTGACCGCGGTGACGAGATGACCCTCTCGTGCTTCTCCTCACCCCGGAGCCTTCCTCGATGCCCCTCGCGCTCTATCTGCTCGCCCTGGCCGTCTTCGCCATGGGCACCTCGGAGTTCATGCTCGCCGGTCTGGTGCCGGACATCGCCTCGGACCTCGGCGTCACCGTCGGCACGGCCGGCCTGCTCACCTCGGCGTTCGCGCTGGGCATGGCCGTCGGCGCCCCGCTGATGGCCGCGCTCGCCCGCAACCGGCCCGGACGTTCCAGCCTGCTCGGCTTCGTCCTGCTGTTCGCGGCGGCCCACGCGGTGGGCGCCGCCGCCTCCGCCTTCCCGGTGCTGTGCGCGACCCGGGTGGTGGCGGCGCTCGCCAACGCCGGGTTCCTCGCCGTGGCGCTCACGACGGCCGGCACGCTGGTGCCGCCCGACCGCAAGGGCCGGGCGCTCGCCGTGCTGCTGTCGGGCACGACGGTGGCCACGGTCGCCGGTGTTCCGGCGGGGGCGCTGCTCGGCGCCCTGCTCGGCTGGCGGGCCACGTTCTGGGCCGTGGCCGTGCTGTGTCTGCCCGCGGCCCTCGGCGTCCTCAGGGGAATCCCGGCGCCCGCGGCGGCGGACGGCGCGACCGGTGCGCTGCGGCCGGAGCTGGCGCAGCTGCGCCGTCCGCGGCTGCTGCTGGTCATGCTGCTCGGCGCGCTGGTGAACGCGGCGACCTTCGCGAGCTTCACCTTCCTCGCGCCCGTGGTGACCGGTGTCGCCGGGCTGGGCGAGCTGTGGGTCTCCGTCGCCCTGATGCTGTTCGGCGCCGGTTCCTTCGTCGGGGTGGGCGTCGCCGGACGCCTGGCCGACCGGCGGCCCGGCCTCGTGCTCGCGGCCGGCGGCCCGCTGCTGCTGGCCGGCTGGCCGGCGCTGGCACTGCTGGCCCACCGGCCGGTCGCGCTGTTCGCGCTGGTGTTCACTCAGGGGGCGCTGTCCTTCGCGCTGGGCGGCACCCTGATCACCCGGGTCCTCTACGAGGCCGCGCAGGCCCCCACGATGGCCGGTTCCTACGCCACCGCGGCGCTCAACGCGGGCGCCGCCGCGGGTCCCCTCGTCGCCGCGGCCGCCCTCACCGGCACGCTGGGCGACACCGGCCCGCTGTGGGCGAGCGGGGCGCTGGTCGCCGTCGCCCTGGCCGTCGCGGTCCCCGTCCGCGCCCAACGGGCGGCCGGCTGAGGTCAGCGGTGCGTCAGGGCGCGGTCAGCGCCTTGCGGCACCGTTCTTCCCGTGACCGGCCCGGGAAACCGGAAACCGGTCGCGGGGAGAGGTGCCCGGAGTGGCTTATCGGGGACCACGAGCTCGCCTCACGGTCGGGCCCCTCGGGGCCCGCGCAGGTTCGAATCCTGCCCTCTCCGCTGCGCCGAACGGCTGACTAGAATGGACGGCGGCATCGCGTGCCGGTCACCGACCGGGTGAGGCATGGAGGTGCCAGGAGATGCCCTGGAGGCATTCCTTGCCGGTCGAGTTGAACCACACCATCGTCCATTCCCGCGACAACCGGGAATCCGCCCGTTTCTTCACGGAGATAGTCGGCCTGGACATCACCTCGGAGTGGGGCCCGTTCGTCGCCGTGGCCCTGGGCAACGGCGTCACGCTGGACTTCGCCACCGTCCCCGAGGACACCATCACCCCGCAGCACTACGCGTTCCTGGTCTCCGACGAGGAGTTCGACGCCGCGTACGCCCGTATCACCGAACGCGGCATAGAGCACTACGCCGACCCGCACAAGAAGCACCCCGGCACCATCAACCGCAACGACGGCGGCAAGGGCGTGTACTTCATGGATCCGGTGGGGCACGCCATGGAACTGCTCACCGTTCCCTACGGCGGGTGGCCCTCCGCGTAGGCGCTCGTTCCCCGCGGCCGGCCGCGGGGAAGCCGGGGCGCCGAGTCCTTCGAGACGCTCGGCTGACCAGTCCGCACGCGGCCGGGCTGCCGCGGGTGGCCCGGACCCTCCTCTCCGGCGTCCTCGCGGTCCGGCCCGAGCTGCTCGCCGGTCCCCAGCCGGCCCAGGACGAGCGGCGCCCGCGCCTGACCGGGGCCCGATCTCACTCGCCGGGCGCCACGGTGCGCGCGGCGATGCGGGCCGCCTCCCTGATGAGCGCCTCGTCGACCGGCGCGTCCTTCTCGTCCTTGGTCGACAGCACGGCCAGGACGACCGGGGTGCGCCGGGTGGTCCAGGCGACGCCGATGTCGTGGGCGCTCGCGTAGAAGCCGGTGCCGGTCTTGTCGGCGAGGGTCCAGCCCTCGGGCAGCCCGGCGCGGAACCGCCCGCCGCTGGTGGTGTTGCCCTTCATACAGGTGACGAGCCGCTCGCGGCCGGGGGCGGGCAGTGCCCGGCCCAGGGTCAGCCGCTCCAGGCTCGTGGCGATGGCCTCGGGGGTCGTGGTGTCGCGGAGGTCGCCCGGGACCGCCGTGTTGAGCTCCGGCTCCCAGCGGTCCTGGCGGCTCACCCGGTCGCCGAGCGAGCGGAAGAACCCGGTGAGCCCGGCCGGGCCGCCGAGCTGCTGCAACAGCAGGTTGCCCGCCGTGTTGTCGCTGTACTGGATCGCCGCCGCGCACAGGTCGGCCACCGTCATCCCGGTCTCCTGGTTCTCCTCGGTGCGCGGCGAGTTGGGCAGGATGTCGTGCGGCGGGTAGTGGATCACCTTGTCCAGTGGGGCGCAGCCGGACTGGTCGCGCAGGACGGCGGCCGCCGCGAACGCCTTGAAGACCGAGCAGTGCGCGAACCGCTCCCCCGCCCGGTGGGCCAGCACCCGACCGGTGCGCACATTGCGCGCGTACACGCCGAGCCGGGCGCCGTAGTCGCGCTCCAGGCCGCCCAGTTCGCCCGGTTCACCGGTGGTCGGGGCACCCGCGGCGGCCGCGGCCGTGCCGGTCGACGCCACGACGGCGGCGGATGTGAGCGCGAGGCCCGCCCTGAGCAGGCCACGGCGTGCCAGCGGTCCGGAAGCGGTCATGGTGAAGTCCTCCTGGTTCGTCGCCCTTTGGGCGGTGTGGATCTCCGTGGGCACAGCGAAACAGCAGGAGCGCACTCATGTCCAAGAGTGATCTGGGCACCGTCCATGCCTTTTTGATATGACTGCAGGATGGACCTGTTGGCGCACCTGGAGGCCTACGTGGCGACGGCCGACGAGGCGAGCTTCTCCCGCGCCGCCGACCGGCTCGGCATCGCGCAGCCGCTGCTCAGCCGCCGCGTCAAGACGCTGGAGGGGCACTTCGGCGGGCCGCTGTTCGACCGCTCCCGGCGGCAGGTCACGACGACCGAACTGGGCGTTCTTCTCCTCCCCTACGCGCGGGACGTCCTGGACCGCGCCCAGCGGCTGCGGCAGGCCGCCCGCTCGGCCCGGCACTCGCGGGTGCGTGCCGTCGGGGTGCCCGCGGACTGCGCCCCGGCCGCGCTGGCCCGCGCCCTGCGCGCCGCCGGCGAGCACCGGATCACCCTCGGCATGCGCGAACTTCCGCCGCTGGAACGGGAGTCGGGCCTCGCCGACGGCTCGCTCGCGTACGCGCTCGTGCGGACCGCGCCGGAACGCGCGGCCTTCCGGGTGCCGTTGGGCCTGGCGTCCGCGCCGGACGACACGGCCCCGCAGGCATCGCGCGCGGTCCACCTGGAGGAACTGCGGCCACGTCGCCGCCTCGGCGGGCCGCCCGCGCCCCCGCCGCCCCTGATCCTGGTCCTCGCGGAGGACCAGGTGCCCTGCTTCGACGACAGGTTCGCGCGCGCCATCGCGCGTGCCGGGCTGCCCGAGGGGCGGATCCGGCCGGCCGGTCCGCCGTCCGACGCGTTCGCCGGGACCCTGGCCGGGCGCGCCCTGCTGCTGTGCACCGAGCCGTACGCCCGCCGGTACGGCGCCGCCTGGGCGCCGCTGGGCGACCCCGCCCTGCACCGGGGGTACGACGTGAGCGCGCCGCCGGGCCCCCGCGGCACTCCGGCCGTGCCGGGCTGGCTGGCCCGGCTGCTGGCGGCGTCGGTCGGCGCGTCCGCTGCCGTGCGGCGGCCGGCGCGGCCCGGTGCCGCCGATGACCCCTCCGCCCGGCTGGCGGCCCGCGGATGAGCCCGGCGCAGGCGAGCGGAGTGGAGACGTACCGGCCCGGCTGCGTGGGTGACGACGGCGCCCTGCTGGACGTCGCCGAGGAGATCGCGGCGGACTGGGCGGCGCTGGGCGTGCGCGGTTCCTTCCTGGCCCAGAACCTGGACACCGGCGATCGGCTCGGCTTCGGCGTCGACGAGCCGGTGCCGCTCGCGTCGGTGGCGAAGGTCCCGCTCGCCCTGGTCGTGCTGGACCGGATCGCGGCCGGGGAACTGGACGCCGCGCACCCGGTCACCCTCGATCCGGCCCGCAGCAGCGTCGGACGCACCGGCTTCGCGGCGTTCCGGCACCCGGTCACCGCGGCCGTCGGCGATCTGCTGCTGATGATGCTGTCGGTGAGCGACAACGCGGCCGCGGACGCGCTGTTCGACCTGGTGCCGGCGGCGGAGGTGGACGCGCGGCTGCGTGCGTGGGGGTGCGACGGCATCCGGATGCGGCACCGGATGAACCACATGTACGAGTGCGCGGCCGGGGCGGCGGGCGACGACTTCTCCCTGGCGCTGGAGCTCGCCGTGCGGGACGAGCGCGCGGGCCGGCCCACCATCGCGACGCTGGACCCGGCACACGCCAACACCGGCTCGGCCGGGGCGCTCGTCGGCCTGTTGCGGCGGGTGTGGTGCGACGAGATCGCCGTACCGGAGGCGACGGCGGAGCTGCGGCGGCTGATGGGGCTCCAGCTCTTCACCCACCGGCTGGCCTGCGAGCTGCGTACCGACACGCTGCGGTGGAGCGGGAAGACCGGCACCTTCCTGCATCTGCGGCACGAGATCGGCGTGGTGGAGGCGGAGTCCGGGGACCGGGTGGCCATGGCCGCGCTGACCCGCGCCGACCGGCGGGCCGCTCTGGCCCCGGACATCGAGCTGGCGCTCGGGGCGGCGGCCCGCGGCGCCTTCGAGGCGCTGCGCCGCTGAGCGGCGGCGGTCAGGGCAGCAGGCGCTGCTCCTTCGCCACGGCGACCGCGCCCGCACGGGTGTCCACGCCGAGCTTGTCGTAGATGCGGCGCAGATGGGTCTTGACGGTGGCCTCGCTGATGTACAGGGCGCGGGCGATGGCGTGGTTCGGCAGACCCTGGGCGAGCTGCGCGAGGATGTCGCGCTCGCGCGGGGTGAGGGCCGGGCGCGGGTCGCGCAGCCGGGACAGCACACGGCCGGCGACCGGCGGCGAGAGCGCGGGACGGCCCTTGGCGGCGGCGTGGATCGCGGTGAACAGGTCCTCGGCGCGCTCGGCCTTGAGCAGATAGCCGGTGGCGCCCGCCTCGACGGCCCGGGTGACGTCGGCGTCCGTGTCGTAGGTGGTGAGGACCAGGACGTGCGGGGCGGGGTTCGCGGCGCGCAGCCGGCGGGTGGTCTCGACGCCGTCGATGCCCGCGCCGAGTTGCAGGTCCATCAGGACGACGTCCGGTGCCGTGCGGCGGGCCAGCGCCAGCGCCTCCTCGCCGCTGCCCGCCTCGCCGACGACCTCGATGTCCGGGGCGCTGTGCAGCAGGGCGAGCAGTCCGGCGCGTACGACGGCGTGGTCGTCGCAGACGAGGATGCGGACGGGGGGTTCGGTCATCGTGGCTCCAGGGGGATCGCCGCGGACAGGACGGTGCCCCGGCCCGGCGCGGATTCGACGGTGAGGGTGCCGCCGAGCTGCCGCAGCCGGGCGCGGATCGCGGGCAGTCCGTGGCCGCGCCGCTCGTCGCCCGCGGTGTGCCGGGCGTGCGCGGGGTCGAAGCCGCGCCCGTCGTCCATGACGTCCAGCACGATCTGGTCGTCCAGGCAGGTCAGGGTGAGGGTGGCCGTGGTGGCGCCCGCGTGTTCACGGACGTTGGCGAGCGCGCCCTGGGCGATGCGCAGCAGGGCGGTCTCCACGGGCGCGGGCAGCGTTTCGGGCGGGGCGCCCTCGGTGTGCACGCGGACGGTGAGGCCGCCCGTCGTCTCCCGGTCGGCGACCGTGCGCAGCGCCCGGGGCAGGCCCCCGCCCCCGGCGAGGTCGGCCGGGGTCAGGTCGTGCACGAAGCGGCGGGCCTCGGCGAGGCTGCGCTCGGCGATCACCGCGGCCGTGCGGACGTGCTCGCGCGCGGTGCCGGGCGCGGTGTCCCAGAGCCGGTCGGCGGCCTGGAGCAGCATGCGCTGGCTGGACAGGCCCTGGGCGAGGGTGTCGTGGATCTCCCGGGCGAGCCGTTCCCGTTCGGCGAGGGTGCCCTCCCGGCGTTCGGTGGCGGCGAGTTCGCGGCGGGTACGGACCAGGTCGTCGATGAGGGCGTGCTGGCGGGTGGCCTGGCGGTGCATGACGACGTAGACGGTGGCGGCCACGGCGGCCACGGCCGGCGGCGCGACCAGCACGTTCGGGTCCGGCCACCCGGCGAGTTCCAGCTGCGCGGCCACCGCGAGCGCCGTCAGCAGGGCCACCAGCGGGATCGCGGCGCGGGGCGGGAGGGTGCGCAGGCCGGTGTAGAAGAGCGGGACCGCGCACCAGGCGAAACTGGGGGCCTGCACGACGAGCAACGCCCAGGCCGCCGCCACGAGGGCGAGCCAGACCAGACGGCGCGGGCCGGGGCGGGTGCCGAGGGCGGGTCCGAGGACGTAGAGCACGGCGAGCAGCAGGGACAGGGCGACGATCCAGGGGGTGTGCGGGCCGCCGCCGTGCCGGGCCAGATAGCGGGCGAGCGAGGCGGCCAGCAGCACGAAGAAGGCCGTGTGCATGACGATCGTGAGGGCGCGGGTGTCGTCCTGTGCGGGCTCCGGCACCGCCACCACCTCCCGTGTCACCGCGCTGAACTGGGCAAACAAGCTCCATTGTGCCCAGGCCCCGGACGCTCGGGGTCATCCGATCGGATGACCCCGGGGACCACCGGTCCGGCGACGGGTGGCGGCGCCTCGCGGCTCCAGGATCGGTACCGAGGCGATTCGGCCTCGGCCCGGCCGTCCCTCGGCCGCGGTCTTTCCGCCACAGGAAGGTTGTCCGTCATGTCCAGCCGCAGGAAGCCGTCCCGCCGTACCCGTGTCCTTGTGGGCGGCGCCGCCCTGGCCGTCGTCGGCGCGGGTGCCGTCGGCACGGTCGCCGCCAACGCCGCCGACGCGAACGGCCCCGCCCCGGCCGCGGCGCCCGTCGCCGCCCGGGCCGGCGATCTCGCCCGGACCACGCACCTCACGCTGAAGGCCGCGGAGCAGGCGGCGCGGGCCGCGCTGGACGCCGCCGTCGAGGACGGCCGGCAGGTGTCGGTGGCCGTGGTGGACCGGGACGGCAACACGCTGGTCACGCTGCGCGGGGACGGAGCGGGCCCGCAGTCGTACGCGTCCGCCGAGCGCAAGGCGTTCACGGCGGTGTCCTGGAACGCGCCCACCTCGGAGCTGGCCGGGCGGCTCGCGCAGGCCCCGGCCCTGAAGGACATCCCGGGCACGCTGTTCCTCGCGGGCGGCACCCCGGTGACGGCCAAGGGTGCCCCGGTCGCGGGCATCGGCGTCGCGGGCGCGCCGTCCGGGGACCTGGACGAGAAGTACGCCCGCGCGGGCGCGGCGGCGCTGGGCCGCTGACGCACGACGACGTCCGGGCCCCCTGGCGGGGAGCCCGGACGTCGGGCCGGCGAACCGGCCGGATCAGGCGAGGTCGAACCGGTCCAGGTTCATCACCTTGTCGAACGCGGCGACGAAGTCCTTGACGAACTTCTCCTTCGCGTCGTCGCTGGCGTAGACCTCGGCGACGGCGCGCAGTTCCGAGTTGGAGCCGAAGACGAGGTCGGCGCGGCTGCCCGCCCACTTCAGCTCGCCCGTGACGGCGTCCCGGCCCTCGAAGGTGGTCTGGTCCTCGGAGGTCGACTTCCACGTGGTGCCCATGTCGAGCAGGTTGACGAAGAAGTCGTTGGTGAGGACGCCGGGCGTCTTGGTGAAGACGCCGAGCTGCGACCGCTGGTAGTTGGCGCCGAGCACGCGCAGGCCGCCGATCAGGACGGTCAGCTCGGGGGCGCTGAGGGTGAGCAGGTTGGCCCGGTCCAGCAGCAGGTACTCGGCCGGCAGCCGGTTGCCCTTGCCGAGGTAGTTGCGGAAGCCGTCCGCGGTCGGCTCCAGCGCCTCGAAGGACTCGGTGTCGGTCTGCTCCTCGGTGGCGTCCACCCGGCCCGGCGTGAACGGCACCCGGACCTCGAAGCCGCCCTCCTTGGCCGCCTTCTCCACGGCGGCGACACCGCCGAGGACGATCAGGTCGGCGAGCGAGACCTTCTTGGCGCCGGAGGAGGCGTTGAAGTCCCGCTGGACGCCCTCCAGGGTGCGCAGCACCTGGGCCAGCTCGTCGGGCTCGTTGACCTCCCACTCGCGCTGCGGGGCGAGGCGGATGCGGGCGCCGTTGGCGCCGCCGCGCTTGTCGCTGCCGCGGAAGGTGGAGGCGGAGGCCCAGGCGGTGGTGACCAGCTGGGACACGCTCAGGCCCGATGCGAGCAGCTTGGCCTTGAGCGCCGCGATGTCCGCCTCGTCGATCAGCTCGCCCTCGCGCTCCGGCAGCGGGTCCTGCCAGATCAGGGTCTCCTCCGGGACCTCGGGGCCGAGGTAGAGGGACTTCGGGCCCATGTCGCGGTGGGTGAGCTTGTACCAGGCGCGGGCGAAGGCGTCGGCGAACTCCTGCGGGTTCTCGTGGAAGCGGCGGGAGATCGGCTCGTAGATCGGGTCGAAGCGCAGGGCGAGGTCCGTGGTGAGCATCGTGGGCAGACGCTTCTGGGTCGGGTCCTGCGGGTCGGGGATCGTGGCCTCCGCGTCCTTGGCGACCCACTGCTTGGCACCGGCCGGGGACTCGGTCAGCTCCCATTCGTAGCGGAAGAGGTTGTCGAAGAAGCCGTTGCCCCACCGGGTCGGGGTGGAGGTCCAGGTGACCTCCAGGCCGGAGCCGATGGCGTCCCTGCCCTTGCCGGAGCGGAAGGTGCTCTTCCAGCCGAGGCCCTGCTCCTCCAGGCCGGCGGCCTCGGGGTCGAGGCCGACGTGGTCGGCGGGGCCGGCGCCGTGGGTCTTGCCGAAGGTGTGGCCGCCCGCGATCAGGGCGACGGTCTCCTCGTCGTTCATGGCCATGCGGCGGAAGGTCTCGCGGATGTCCCGGGCCGCGGCCAGCGGGTCCGGGTTTCCGTTGGGGCCCTCGGGGTTGACGTAGATCAGGCCCATCTGGACGGCGCCGAGCGGGTTCTCCAGCTCGCGGTCGCCGGTGTAGCGCTTGTCGTCCAGCCAGGTGGTCTCGGGACCCCAGTAGACGTCCTCCTCCGGCTCCCACACGTCCTTGCGGCCGCCGCCGAAGCCGAAGGTCTGGAAGCCCATGGACTCCAGCGCCACGTTGCCGGCGAGGATCATCAGGTCGCCCCAGGAGATCTTCTGGCCGTACTTCTTCTTGATCGGCCACAGCAGCCGGCGGGCCCGGTCCAGCAGGACGTTGTCCGGCCAGCTGTTCAGCGGGGCGAAGCGCTGCTGGCCGTGGCCGGCGCCGCCGCGGCCGTCGCTGATGCGGTAGGTGCCGGCGCTGTGCCAGGCCATCCGGACCATCAGCGGCCCGTAGTGGCCGAAGTCGGCGGGCCACCAGTCCTGGGAGGTGGTGAGCAGTTCCTGGATGTCCCGCTTCACGGCGGGCAGGTCGAGGCTCTGGAAGGCCTCGGCGTAGTCGAATTCCTCGCCCAGCGGGTCGGCCGCGGGCGGGTTCTTCGCGAGGATCTTCAGATTGAGCCGGTCCGGCCACCACTGGCGGTTGCCGCCGCCCTGGGTCGGATGCGGGGCCCGGTCGTGGGCGACGGGGCAGCCGCCGCTCCCCTCCTCCGACTTCGCGTCTGTGACGATCGCGTCGTGGTTGTCAGTCATGGCAATCCTTCCGAACTAAGCGGAACCAGGTGCTCAGGAACTGCGGCCGGTGGAACAGTCGGGGCACACGCCCCAGTAGACGACCTCGGCTTCGTCGATGGCGAAGCCCCGGTCGTCCGCGGCGGTCAGGCAGGGCGCGTCGCCGACGGCACAGTCGACGTCGACGACGGCGCCGCACGACCGGCACACGATGTGGTGGTGGTTGTCGCCGACGCGCCCCTCGAACCGGGCCGGGTGGCCTGCGGGCTCGATGCGGCGCACGAGCCCCGCCGCCGTCAGGGCGTGCAGGGCTTCGTAGACGGCTTGCAGGGAGATGTGGCCTACGCGGTCGCGGACCCCGGAGGCGATCGCCTCGGCGCCGAGGTGGTCGCCGTCCCGGACCGTCTCCAGCAGCGCGACGCGAGCCGCCGTCACGCGCAGGCCGGCACCGCGCAGCTCCTCGGCGGTGGTCGGAGTCGGGGAGGCGGTCATGGGGCTGAACCTACTCTCAGAAACACGAGGGGTTCAAGAAAACGAACCATACAATTCCGGTCGCCCGCCGGTGTACGGCGTTCACCTCCGCGTGGCCTCGCGCGGGGGCGTGCACGCATCATGTGGCCCCATCCCACTCTCCCCGGGCACGGCAAGCCGAACCGTCCACCGATCGGGCGAGAGGGGGCGGACGGCCGGCCCGCCGCTACTTCAGGATGTTGACGGCCCGCGCCACCACGAGGACCACGGTCACCAGGGACACCGAGGACTGCAGCAGCATCAGCATCTTGGCCCAGCGCGACAGGGGCATCACGTCGGTCGGGCTGAAGGCCGTCGCGTTGGTGAACGAGAGGTACAGGTAGTCGAGGAACTCCGGTTCCCAGTCTGCGGGCGCCAGTTCGGGGTTCTGCATCTGTACGAAGAGGAAGTCGGCATACTGCCGTTCCCCGCGCACCCGGGCCATCGGGCCGCCGCGGTCGGATTCCCAGTACCACAGCGCGAAGACGATGACGTTGGTGAACCAGATGACGCCGCCGGCCCGCAGCAGCGGCACCGCGCCCTGGCCCCCGCCGCCGTGCAGGAGGTCCACCACCAGCCGGGCCGCCGACCACCCGTTGGCCAGGCTGATGACCCCGATCAGGAGCAGTCCGAGCCAGCGCAGCCATCGCGTTCGCGGCTCGACCCGCCGGGGGTTGCCGGCCACCAGCGCCAGCAGCAGCGCGAACTCCAGCACCGGCAGCGCCCAGACCGGCCGTAGCAGGGCGAGCCGGTGCGGCAGCGCGAGTTGCAGGGCGATCGCGGCCAGCATCACGGCCGTGACGGCCCAGCGTGTCTCGCCCTGTTTCGCCCGGCGCCACGCCGGGACCAGCTCACGCTCCCCGCTGCGCAGCAGCCGCTCGATCCTGGCCGGCCGGCTGTCGGCGTCGTCCCTGTCGTCGGTCATGCCGGTCATTGTCCCTGGCCCGCGCCCCGCGGAAGCGGCCCGGACGGCACGCCCGGCGCGGGTCCGTCAGACGGACCGCTCCTCGTGCGTCGTCGGCTCGCCGCGGCCGGGCTCGCGCCGCCAGGCGGGGAGCACCTCGCGGCCGTGCGTCTCGTTGATGACGCCGGCCGCGGACGCGTACCAGGCGGCGAGGCCCGTGAGGATGCCGAACCAGCCGCCCACCTGGGTCATGACGTGCGGCGGCGCCCCGGTCTGGAACGACCCGATGGCCAGGAAGAGGAAGGTCAGGGTCAGCAGCACGAACACCGCCAGCACGGGGAGGCTGACGCGCAGGGCACCCACGGTCATGTAGGCGGTGAAGACGGCCCACCCGAGCAGGTACAGCCCGAGCGCGTTGTGCGCGTCCCCGGCGAGCGCCACGCGCGGCGCTATCCACCAGTACGACAGCCAGAAGGCGGCGAAGGAGACGAACGCCGTCGCGCCGAAGGTGTTGCCCCTGCGGAACTCGAAGAGTCCCGCGGCGAACTGGGCGAGACCGCCGTAGAACGCGGCGAGACCCAGTACCGGCAGGATCGCGGCGGGCTCCTTCAGCAGGTTGGTGTTGACGATCGACAGCAGCAGCGTCGTCAGGGCGAAGCCGGCCAGACCCAGCGGGGCGGGATCGGCCCAGGCCGCCGAGCGCGGGGCCGCCTCGGGCGGCCGCTTGGGGAGGGGGCTCCTCGTGTCCTCGTGCATAACCGGCATTCCCTTCGGCCAGTGGTCAGCAGGGCCGACGGCCCTGGCACCTAGCCCGCAAACGCGCTGGTCAGTGCCCCCGAGGCGGGCTGTGACACTCACGTGCCACCTAGATACACCTGTACAGAATGTACCCGTTCGCACCAGTTCTCAGCCCTGGCATTCCGCACTGATCCCGCCGCCCCTCTCCTGGGCGCGGACCCGGGCTCCGTCGTCCGTGCCGGGCCGTCCTTCCCGCTTCGGTTCGGCGGGGCTCGGCGGGAGTGGTGGTGGCCGGGGGTGCGCCCTTTCGCGGGCGCCGGTCGCGGGCCTAGGGTGAGCCGGCCGTCGGCCGCCGCCGGGAGGGGAAGTGATGGTGCGCAGGACCGGGTTGCTCCGCCACGCCGCGCTCTGCGCGGCCGCCGTGCTGCTGTCGGGCGGTCCGGCCGTCGCGGCCTCCGCCGAGGCCGCGCCACCCGGGCCGGACCCGGCCGCCGCCCGGCTCGACGCCTACTGGACACCGGCCCGCATGACGGCCGCCCTGCCCGCGGATCCCGCGAAGGGCACCGAGGCGGGCGCCGCACCCTCCATGGACGGCCCCCGGCCAGGCGAGTACATCCCGCCCAGCCACGGCTTCGCGGGCATCCCGCAGGCCGGCACGTTCTTCTGGACCGACGCCAAGGGCACCGGCCGGACCTGCAGCGGCTCGGTCGTCCGCAGCCCCGGGCACGACCTGGTGCTCAGCGCAGGGCACTGCCTCAAGGGCTACTCCGGCACCGCCCCGCGGCGCGAGCTGGCCTTCGTCCCCCAGTACCACGACGGGCTCAAGCCCTTCGGGATCTTCCCGGTCGTGACGAACGGCGTCTACGTCCCGCGGCAGTACTACGACCTCGGCGAACACGCGGGCGCCGGCTACGACTTCGCCTTCGCGGTCACCGGACCCAACGAGGACGGGACGGCGCTGCAGGACGCGGTCGGCGGGGTACGGCTGCTCACCGGGACGGGCTACCTGCACGCGCCGGTGCGGATGATCGGCTATCCGGCGGGGGCGGCGAGGCCGCTGGAATGCTGGAGCCGGACCACGGCGTGGGTCAGCGACGACCCGGCCGACCCGGGCACCTTCCCGCGCATCGCCTGTGACGCCTTCGTCGGCGGCACCAGCGGCGGCCCCATGCTGGTCCCGTGGTTCGACGGCTGGGCGGTCGTCGGCGTGATCGGCGGCTACCACACCGGCGGCAACACCGCCCAGGTCTCCTACAGCGCCTACTTCGGCGCCGCCACCCGGGCCCTGTACCGCGCCGCCGTCACCGGAGCGCCGCCCGCCGGCCCGACCCCTACGGAGACCCCGAGCCAAAAGACCAGGGTTGATCCCTGACGACCCCGCGCTGACGAGCCGTCACCCTTGAGTCATGACCGACGAACATCCGCGCGGACGCCGCAGGGGCGTGGGGTTACGGACCCTCCTCGCCTGTGCGGTCGCCGCCTTCTGCACCCTCGCGGCGTCCCTGCCCGCCGCCGCGACCACCATCGCGCCCTCCACCGCGCCGTCGCCCCGCCGCCTGGCGCTGCCCTCCCCCACCGGGCCGCACCCCGTCGGCGAGGTGTCGTTGCACCTGGTGGACACCGCACGTCCCGATCCCTGGCAACAGGGGCCGCTCCACCGCGAGTTGATGGTCAGCGTGTTCTACCCGGCGGCCCACACGGCCGGCCGCCCGCAGGCCCCGTACATGCTGCCCGCAGCGGCGGCCCACTTCGACCGCGTCACCGCCGACGACTATCTCCAGCTCGGCCTCCCCACCGGCCGAACCGACTGGGCCGGCGTCGCCACCCACGTGGCGCTAGGTGCTCCGGTTGCCCCGGGCCGAAGAGGGCGGCTCCCGGTGATCCTCTACTCGCCCGGGCTCGGCGAACCCCGCACCTGGGGCACCACGCTGGTGGCGGACCTGGCCAGCCGCGGCTACGCCGTCGTGACCGTCGACCACACCTATGAGTCGCCCGAGGTCCAGTTCCCGGACGGCTCGCTCGCCACCATGGTGCCGCCCGGCGATCCCGACGCCTTCATCCGCAAGTCCCTGGCCGTCCGGGTCGCGGACATCCGCTTCGTCCTCGACCGACTGCGACTGCTCGGCGACGGTCACGACCCCGACGCGGACGGGCAGCGCCTGCCGAAGGGGCTGACCGGCGCGCTGGATCTGTCGAGGGTGGGCATGTTCGGCCACTCCATGGGCGGCAGCGCCGCGGCCCTGGCGATGGACGCCGACCACAGGATCACCGCGGGCATCGACATGGACGGCAACCTGACCTACGTCGACGGTTCGCCGATGCCGGTCGCCCGGCACGGCCTGGACCGGCCGTTCCTGCTGCTGGGCAAGGACGGCGAGACGGACACCGGCCCGGGCTGGCAGGCGTTCCGCGCCCACACACCGGGCTGGACGCGTCAGCTCACCCTGCGTGACTCGGACCACGCCTCGACCACGGACGCGGAGGCCCTCCTGCCTCAGCTGCACCTGTCACCGTCCGCGCAGGCCGCCGCCCTCGGCACCCTCGACCCGGTCACGGCGATCCGTACGAGCGAGGCGTATGTGGCCGCCTACTTCGACCACTGGCTGCGCGGCGGCAGCGGGCGGCTGCTGGAGGGGCCGTCGCCGAGGTACCCGGCCATGGAGTTCGTGGACTGACCCGGCCCGTGCGGGTGCGGCGGCAACGGCTGCGGCGGTCCTAGCAGGCGGTCGGCGCGTAGAGCGCCAGCTGGTCCTTGACCCACGGGTCGTAGACCGCCAGCTTGCGCTTGGCGGCGGGGTCGAACCGGGCCAGCTGTCCCTCGATCCAGGGGTCGAGGCGGTGGTGCTGCCGGGAGCAGACGGAGGTGGCCCGCACCGCCGCGGAACGGGTCCCGGTACCCGGGGCGTGCTGGGGCGTGGCCGACGCGGAGCCGGCGCCGGCGAGCAGCGCGCCACCGACCAGTGCGGCCGATGCTCCCACCGCTCCCGCGTGCCGAATCAGCTTGATCATGACGTTCTCCTTCCTGCGCGGCCGGTGACGGGCCCGGGGCGCCCTGCGGTGGCTCACCCCGTCGGTGCACGACCGGCCGGTGGGGGCGTCTACCCCACCACTCACGCCTCACTCATCCGCGTCCGCGGACGGAAGGAGCCGTCCCTGCCTCATCCGCCCGGCCGCGCCTCGGCAGGCACCGGTGCCGCCTCGCCGGCCGCGCCCGCCGGGGCGCCTCCCGTGGCCACGGCCTTGAGCTGCTCCAGCGAGTCCCGTGCCAGCCGGGCCAGTGGCCGTTGCTCGTCCGCGGTGATCCAGCGTTCGAAGGCGACCTTGAAGACGGCGACGCCCGTCTCGGCGGTCAGGCTGGCGGCGGGTTCCGGGACGCCCCGGCGGCGCAGGGTGTCGGCGAGTGCGGCCGCGAGCGAGGCGAGCTTGATCAGTTCACGCTCGCGCAGTTCGGCGGTCGCGGAGATCACGGCATGCCGCTTGCCCGCGAACTCGCGCCGCTCCTCGAACATCACGCAGACCGCGTCCAGGCCGGCCGCCAGCGCGTCGAGGGGGGCCGCGGCGAGCGGGGCGTCGGCGACGGCCTCGGTGAACAGCCGCTCCAGTTCACCGGACCCGGCGAACAGGACTTCGCGCTTGTCGGCGTAGTGCCGGAAGAACGTGCGCTCGGTGAGTCCGGCGCGTTTCGCGATCTCCGCCACGGTGGTCTGCTCGAATCCGCGCTCGCCGTACAACTCCAGCGCCGCCTTCGCCAGCCGTTCCCGCCCGTTCGGCTCCCATCTGCCCATGGCGCGAATCCTACGCGATGACAGTCACCGACATCAGTGCTAGCGTTCGACGGCAGTCACTGACATCAACTGTTCCGGGAGAACACTCATGCGCGTTTTCGTGACCGGTGCGTCCGGCTGGATCGGTTCCGCCGTCGTTCCCGAACTCCTCGACGCGGGCCATCAGGTGGTCGGCCTCGCCCGCTCCGACGCCTCCGCCGCCGCTCTCACCGCGGCAGGCGCCGAGGTCGTCCGCGGCAGCCTGGACGACCTCGAAGTCCTCGCGTCCGCCGCCGCCGACTCCGACGGGGTGATCCACCTCGCCTTCAAGCACGACATCGCCTTCTCCGGGGAATTCCGGAGCGCGGCCGAGGCCGACCGCAGGGCCGTCGACACCCTCACCGGGGCGCTCGCCGGGAGCGACCGCCCCTTCGTCATCGCCTCCGGGGTCGCCGGGCTCAAGCCGGGCCAGGTGTCGACGGAGCGGGACAGGCCCAAGGTCGAAGGCGACTCGCCGGTCTTGATCCGGGCGATCACCGCGGAGGCCGTACTGGCGTGCGCGGAGCGTGGAGTGCGCTCCTGCGTGGTACGGCTCGCCCCCACCTGCCACGGCGAGGGCGACCACGGGTTCGTCGCCGGCCTGATCGGCATAGCGCGGGAGAAGGGCGCCTCCGGGTACGTGGGCGACGGCGCCAACCGCTGGCCGGCCGTGCACCGGCTCGACGCGGCGCGGCTGTTCCGGCTCGCGGTCGAGAAGGCCCCGGCGGGAACCGTGCTCCACGGCATCGCCGAGGAGGGCGTCCCGATCCGGGAGGTGGCCGAGGTGATCGGCCGTCATCTCGGTGTGCCCACGGTCTCGGTGGGCGCCGAGGACGCGGCCGCTCACTTCGGCTGGATGAGCGGCTTCGCGGCGGTGGACGCCCCCGCCTCGAACGACCTCACCCGCGAGCTGCTCGGCTGGGAGCCGACCCGGCCCGGCCTGCTCGCCGACCTGGAGGAGGGGCACTACTTCCGCGCCCCGGCGGGCAGCACCGTCTGACCCCGGCCGGCACCGCGGCACGAGGCCTCGCGGTCCGCGCCGCGGGCACCGGCCGGGCCTCGAAAACCGGTCGGCCCGCCCCTCGGCGGCGGCATTCACCGGGGGCGGGCCGGGCGGGCCGGCTAGGCGAGCGGCGCGCCGAACCACCTCGGCAGCCGACGGGCCAGGTCCGCCGGGTCCTCGCCGGCCCAGACCACATGGCCGTCCGGACGCAGCAGCACCGCGGGGACGTCCAGCCGCTCGCTGCCGTCGACGACATGGTCGATCCGGTCCGCCCAGCCGGTCACCGAGAGGCGGCCGGTGCCGTCGAGCAGCAGGCCGCGGCCGTGTCGCATCAGCTCGTAGAGGCGGCCGTGCTTCAGCGGCATGTCGGGCAGCCGCCGGCCGAGCAGGTCGTGGCCCTCGCCGACGTCGTAGCGGATCCCGGTCGCGATGATCTTCTCGGTGAGGTGGCGGTTCACCTCCTCGAAGTCCATCAGCTCCGTCACCAGCCGGCGCACCGCCCGGGCGCCCGGTTCGAGGGAGACCAGCTCCATCTGCGCCCGGGTGTTCTCCAGTACGTCGGCGGCCACGGGGTGCCGTTCGCGGTGGTAGGTGTCCAGCAGGTCCGCGGGCGCCCAGCCGGCGATCTCGGCGGCCAGTTTCCAGCCGAGGTTGAAGGCGTCCTGGAGGCCGAGGTTGAGCCCCTGCCCGCCCATCGGCGGGTGGACGTGCGCCGCGTCACCGGCCAGCAGGACCCGGCCGTCCCGATAGCGCTCGGCCAGCCGGGTGCCGTCGCCGAAGCGGGCGAGCCGGCGCGGCTCGTGCATGCCGAAGTCGGTGCCGGCGACGGCCCGCAGCTGCGCTCGGACCTCCTCGGGCGTCGGCGGGACCGAGCGGTCCTCGGCGACCCCGTCGGCGGGTACGACGACGCGGTACACGCCCTCGCCGATGGGCATGGCGCCGAAGCGCAGCTGGGTCCTGCGGACGTCGGCGACCACGGCGGCCACCTCCTCCGGGGACGCCGTCAGCCGCATCTCGCCCAGGAGGGTGTCGACCCGCGAGGGCTCGCCCGGAAACCCGATGCCGAGCAGCTTGCGCACCGTGCTGCGGCCGCCGTCGCAGCCGACGAGATAGCGCGAGCGCAGCCGGGTGCCGTCGGCCAGCTCGGCGCTCACCCCGTCCGCGTCCTGGCTCAGACCGGTCAGTTCGCTGCCACGTCGGATCTCGGCGCCCAGCTCGACGGCGTGCTCGGCCAGCAGGCGGTCGGTCACGGGCTGCGGGATGCCGAGGACGTACCCGTGCGCGGTGTCCAGGCCCTGCGGCTCCGACTTGCGGATGCCGGCGAAGAAGCCGGCGAGCGGATGCCGCCGGCCGAGCGCCAGGAACCGGTCCAGCAGACCGCGCTGATCCAGCACCTCGATGCTGCGCACGTGCAGGCCCAGCGCCCGGACGATCCCGGTCGGCTCCGTCTCCTTCTCCAGCACGACCGTGCGCACGCCGTGCAGCCGCAACTCGGCGGCGAGCATGAGTCCGGTCGGCCCGCCGCCCGCGATGATCACGTCGATCACGGAAATCCCCCCATATACCCAGGTCACGGACCGCGCTGCCACCGGCGGCCCGCCGTTCAGGCTGGTGATTGTGCGCCGCGTACGGGGGCTTGCCGCAAGGCCCCCCGCCCGCTATATGTTGAGAGTGGCAAGGAGTACGCGCTCCTTGCCTTTTCTGTTCGCCGCTCCGATGCCACTGAGCCGTACGGGTGACGTCCCTTCGGGTGAACGCCGGGCTGGGCACAGCCGGCCGGCGGCGGACGGGGGGCCTTCCGCCGCCGGGCGATCACCGTGGACGCATCGACGCAGCGCGTTGTCAAGGTCGCGGACGGTGACGAGGCGGCGGTGGCGGGGGTCCGCGATAAACGGGAGGCATGAGACCCTTCCGCATCCAGTCCTGGGCCGCCGCCGTGCTCCTCGCGGGCGCCTGCGCCCTCACCGGTCCGACGACCGCTCCGGCCGCCCAGGGAGCGCCCGGCAGGACGGCCGTGGCCTATGTGGCCCTCGGGGACTCGTACTCGGCGGGGGTGGGCGCCGGCAGCTATCTCGGCTCGGGCGCGGAATGCCTGCGCAGCAGCAAGGCGTACCCCGCGCTGTGGGCGTCGGCCCACGCCTCGTCCTTCGCCTTCGTCGCCTGCAACGGCGCGAAGACCGGCGACGTCCTGGCCAAGCAGCTGGGGCCCCTCGACGCCCGGACCGACCTGGTCAGCATCACCGCCGGCGGCAGTGACGCGAGCTGGGCGAAGGTCATGGGGATCTGCGCCCTGCCCGGCACCACCACGTGCATGTCCGCCATCGGCAACGCGCGCGACTACGTCGACAAGAACCTGCCGGCCAATCTGGACCGGCTCTACTCGGCGATCCGGAGCAAGGCGCCGTCCGCCCATGTCGTGGTGCTCGGGTATCCGCACTTCTACCAGTTGCACGGCACCTGTGCGCGCGGGCTCGACGACAGTGAGCGGGCCGCGCTCAACGCGGCCATCGACCATCTCGACAGCCTGATCGCCCAGCGTGCCACCCGGCACGGCTTCACGTTCGCCGACGCCCGCAAGGCGTTCAGCGGGCACGAGATCTGCTCGGCCGGCCCCTGGATGCGCAGCGTCGACCTGCTGGACCTGACGGAGTCGTACCACCCCACGGCCTCGGGGCAGTCCCTCGGCTATCTTCCCCTGTTCACGCGCACGGCCTGAGCCGGTCCGGACGGGGCGCCGCCGTCAGCGGTCGCCGGGGGCGCGGTTGGGACGGCCGCGGGTGGCGCCGAAGCCGGTCTCGTGGTCCCAGACGTGGGTGCAGGTGGGGCACTGGAGGTGGAGCACGCTGCCGGTGTTGGACAGCAGATAGCGCCAGTGCCGGCCGCACCTGCGGCGTTCCTCGCAGGTGGCGCAGCCGCGGTGGTCCGCGCAGTTGGGGCAGGTCACCCAGGCGCGGCGGCCGATGTCGGCGTGCGGATCAAGCGGCAGCACGGCCGTCTCCGCGCTCGGGCAGGACACCGGCGGCGACCAGTTCGTCGTAGACGCGCTGCTGCTCCTCGTCGAGGCCGGAGTAGAGCAGGTCGCGAGCGGCGTCCTCGTCCCGCAGCGCCTTGACGGGGTCCCAGGCGGGGGCGACGGCGTCCATGACGTGGGCCCGGCGGAGCATCTCGTGGGCGGTGAGGTCGACGGAGAACTCGACCGGGGCGGCGGCGGGGGCGGGGTCATTTGCGGACATACGTACGAACTTAGGGAGCCCTTCTCCGCTGCGGCAAGGGCGGGTGGGGGACCTCACAGCAGGCCGGCGGCATGGACGGCGAACGGCCCGGTGCCGCACGTTCGCGGAACCGGGCCGTTCGATCACCGGGTGAGCGAGGCCGATGTCCTCTTCGGGAGCTCGGCGCTCCTCGTCGAGGGATCAGTGCTCCTCGCGGAGCGTCAGCGCTCCTCACGGAAGGGGACATGCTCCCCGACGACCGGGTCGTACTTGCGCAGAACGAGCCGGTCGGGGTCGTTGAGTCGGTTCTTGCGCGTCACGTAGGTGACGCCGGTCCCGGCGGTCGACTTCAGCTTGACGACGGGACGCGCGGTGCTGCGTGCCATGACCTCGCTACCTTTCCGCCCGGCCTCCGCCCTCCTCGGGCTATGTCCCGGGCATGCCAATCACACGGCTCAACCGGGCCGGAGGCCGGGATATTCCATCGCCGGGTCCCGGCCCGGCGGTCCCCTCCCGCTGGGAGTTCCCTGGGGGATTCCCGCGGTCGACTCCCGGCGCGGGCGGCATCGGGCCGGGCTCTCCGGGAACTCCCAGGATCACTCCGGAACCGGACAGCGGGCACTGGGTGGTGGTGTGGACCGGCCTGCTGGTGCCCGCCGCCCGCGCCGCGCCCGCGCCCCCCGACGACTTCTCGAGCCGGCCTCCGTCACAGGCCGACGGTGGCCCTGCGCTGCGCCTGGTCGTACTCGGTGAGCGGATCGCCGCCGGTGTTCCAGGGCCAGGGCGTGACGATGCCGCCGATGGTCTCGAAGAGCGCGGCGGCATCGCGGCGGCGGTCGGCGGCCATCAGCGCGTAGGCCAGCAGGTTGAGGTCGGCCAGGGCCCTGGCGTGCCGGAGGAAGCCGGGCTGGTTCCAGGTGTGGGCCACCCGGTCGAGGGCCCGTACGGCCATGGCGTGGGACCAGTGGTTGCGCGCCACCAGCGCCTCGAACCCGCCCCGGCCGAGGACGGAGTGGTACTGGAGCACCTGGGCGGTGAGTTCGACTGCCGCGCAGGGGGCGTTGGCCGGCATCCGGGCGCTCAGGGTGTCCACGAACTCCAGCACCTGGATGCGTGAGCCGCCCTCCTCGGGGCTGAGGTAGCCGAGCATGGTGAGGTAGGCCTCGCGGTTCCAGCGGTCGCGGGCGAGCACCTCGTTCCACACCCCGAACGCCTGTGGCTGTGCCCAGCGTTGCAGCCGCGCCACCGCCAGCAGGACGACCCAGGGGGCGGGGTCCTCGGGGGCGAGGTCGGCGGCCTTGACGCAGAGGTCGGTGGCCGCCGAGGCGTTCTCCGGGCGCCCCTCGGAGCGGGCGCGCATCACCTGTGACCAGGCGTGCAGCACCAGCGCGTCCGGATTGCGCGGCTCCCTGGCGGCCCAGGCACCGGGCAGGTGCGAGTCCGTCATGAAGGCGGACAGGACGTCCAGCCGGTGGGTGCGACGGTCCCACTCGCCCGGTTCGTGGTCCAGTACCCGGGTGATCTGCGCCGCGCACAGGTCGGTCGTGGCGATCGTCCCCGTCCGTGTGGTCGCGCGCAGGGATTTGAGCAGTCTGCCCAGCTCCTGGTCGTCAAGTTCGGGAGCCAGTCGCGTTCTTCGGCGGCGACCTGAAAGAAAAGCCATGCAGGGAGGCTAGGGGCGTGCGGGCATTGCACAAGGTTTCCGCCGAGATCGTTATGGATTACCCCGGCTCACCGGCCGCCGCCCGCCGGTTTCCCGGGTGCCGGCCGTCCGTGCCGCGCCCCGTGCGGACGGCCGCGGCGGGCGGGCGCTCGCGCCGCGCCCCGTACGCGATGAAGTAGGCCGACAGCCGGCGCAGCCGGGGGGAGCCGGCCAGCAGCCGGGCGACGCGGCGCGCCCGGTCCGCGTCGCCGAGGGGCGGCCGGCCCTGGAGCACGGGGCGGATGATCCGGGCGTGGGCGGCCCGCTGGAGGGCCTGGGTGACGACCGTGGTGGGCCGGCGGCGGCGCTGGAGCGCGCGCAGGTCGCGGGGGCGCACGGTGCCGCGGCGCAGCGGTCCGGCGAGGAGGCGGGCGGTGGCCACGGCGTCCTGGACCGCGAGGTTGATGCCGATGCCGAAGACCGGGGACATGGCGTGGGCCGCGTCGCCGATGCACAGCAGGCCGGGGCGGTGCCAGCGGCGCAGCCGGTCCAGGCGTACGTCGAGGAGCTTGACCTCGTCCCAGGAGCGCAGGACGCCGGCGCGGTCGGCGAGCCAGGGGACGGCGGCGGTGAACTCGGCCCGGAACCGGTCGAGTCCGGCGGCGCGGCGGGCCTGGTCGGTGCCCTTGGGGATGAGGGCGGCGCACTGCCAGTAGTCGCCGCGGTCGATCATCGCCGTGAGGAAGCGGTCACCCGCTCCGCCGACCAGGCCGCGGGGGTCCCCCGCGCGGCGCGGCAGCCGGAACCACCAGGCGTCCATCGGGCAGGCGAACCGGCGCAGGCGCAGCTCCGGCCGGGTGCGGGCGAGCGAGCCGCGGCCGTCGCAGGCCACGGTGAGCAGGGCGCGCAGCTCGCCGGTGCGGCCGTCGGCGGTGCGGTAGCGCACGCCGGTCACCCGCCCGCCCTCGGTCAGGAAGCCGGTCGCCTCGGTGTTCATCCGCAGCTCGAAGGCGGGTTCGCGGCGGGCCTCGTCCGCGAGGAGGTCGAGCAGGTCCCACTGGGGCACCATCGCGACGTAGTCGTAGGGGCCGCGCAGCACCGACAGATCGGCGACCGTGACCTCCGGGCGGCCGGGGTCGACCGGCAGCCGGACGGTGCGCACCCGGCGCTGCGGCAGCCGGGCGAAGCGCTCGGCCAGGCCCAGCTCGTCCAGCAGCGCCAGGGTGGAGGGGTGGACGGTGTCGCCGCGGAAGTCCCGCAGGAAGTCCGCGTGTTTCTCCAGCACCGTCACCTCGACGCCGGACCGGGCCAGCAGCAGTGCGAGCACCATGCCCGCGGGGCCGCCGCCCACCACGCAGCACGTGGTCCTGTCCCGTGTGTCCATCGCTCCTGCCCTTCGCCCGAGCAGTAATTCATCCGGTGATGAATTACTACCCTCGAAGGCGCCCGCTCACACCCCCGCCGCGACGGCCGGCGGCCGGTCCCGGTGGATCGGGGCCCGCCCGCCGGTCAGCGGGACCCCGGTACCGCCCCGCCGGGCCGCGACGATCTCCGCCGTGATCGACAGGGCGGTCTCCTCGGGCGTGCGGGCGCCGAGGTCGAGACCGATCGGCGAGCGCAGCCGGGCCAGTTCCGCCTCGCTCACGCCCTCCGCGCGCAGCCGCCGCGCACGGTCCTCGTGGGTGCGCCGCGAGCCCATCGCGCCGATGAAGGCCACCGGCATGCCGAGGGCCACCTTGAGCAGCGGTACGTCGAACTTCGCGTCGTGGGTGAGCACGCACAGCACCGTGCGGGCGTCGGTCGCGGTGCGCCGCAGATAGCGGTGCGGCCAGTCGACCACCACCTCGTCGGCGTCCGGGAAGCGGGCCGGGGTGGCGAAGACGGGCCGGGCGTCGCAGACGGTCACATGGTGGCCGAGGAACTTCCCGGCCCGGGCCAGCGCCGCGGCGAAGTCCACCGCCCCGAAGATGATCATGCGCGGGGGCGGCACGTCCGACTCGACCAGCAGGGTGAGGCCGCCGGGGCAGTGCGAGCCGTCCGCGGAGACCTCCACCGTGCCGGTGCGCCCCGCCTCCAGCAGGGCGCGGGCCTCGGCCGCCGCGGTCCGGTCCAGGTCGGGGTGCCCGCCGAGGGTGCCCTCGTACGGGCCGTCGGGCCGCACCAGCAGGGCGTGACCGAGCAGGCCGTCCGGGCCGCGGGCGACCCGGACGAGGGCCGTGGGACCGCCCTCGGCGGCGAGCGCGAGGGCCTGCGCGAGGACCGCCCGGGCGGGCGCCTGCGCGCCCACCGGGGTGACCAGGACCTCGATCACCCCGCCGCAGGTCAACCCCACGGCGAAGGCGTCCTCGTCGCTGTAGCCGAACCGCTCGACCACGCTTCGCCCGGTCTCCAGCGCCTCCTGGCACAGGTCGTAGACCGCGCCCTCCACGCAGCCGCCGGAGACCGAGCCGATGACGGTGCCCGCGCGGTCCACGGCGAGCGCGGCGCCGGGGTCGCGCGGGGCGCTGCCGCCGACGGAGACCACGGTGGCGACGGCGAACTCCCGGCCCTCGCTCAGCCACCCGGTCAGCTCCGCGGCCAGGTCAAGCATCCGGGGCTCCCTCCCGCGCGGCCGCCGACAGGACGCGGTCCGGCCGGATGGGCAGGGCGCGGTGGCGTACGCCGGTCGCGTGCCAGACGGCGTTGGCGACGGCCGCCGCGGCACCCACGATGCCGATCTCGCCGATGCCCTTGATGCCGACCGGGTCGTTCGGGTCCGGGTCGTCGATCCAGTCGGCCTCGATGCGCGGCACGTCGGCGTGGGTGGGCACGTGGTAGCCGGCGAGATCGGCGCCGACGAGGCCGCCCGAGGCACGGTCCCGCACCGCCTCCTCGTGCAGGGCCATGGAGATGCCCCAGATCATCCCGCCGAGCAGCTGGTTGCGCGCGGTGAGCGGGTTGACGATCCGGCCCGCCGCGAAGATGCCCAGCATCCGGCGCACACGTACCTCGCCGGTGCCGGGATCCACCGCCACCTCGGCGAACTGGGCGCCGAACGAGTGCCGTTCGGCCGGGGTGAGCGCGCCGACGGCCTCGGCGGTGTCGGCGCGGACCGTGATCCCCTCGGCCGGGATGTCGGTGCCGAGGGCGAGCCGCTCGCGCACCTCCTGCGCCGCGGTCTGCACGGCCCAGGACCAGGAGCGGGTGCCCATGGAACCGCCGGCGATCATCGCCGGTCCGAAGTCGCTGTCGCCGATGCGCACATGGACCCGCTCCGGGTCGACGCGCAGCGCGTCCGCGGCGACCAGGGTGAGCGCGGTACGGGCCCCGGTGCCGATGTCGGCGGCGGCGATCCGCACGGTGAAGCGGCCGTCGGGATGCGCGGTCACGGTCGCCGTGGAGGGCGCCACGCCCGCGGGGAAGGAGGCCGACGCGGTGCCGGTGCCGAGCAGCCAGCGTCCGTCGCGGCGCAGTCCGGGGCGCGGGTCGCGGTCGGCCCAGCCGAACCTGCGGGCGCCCTCCCGGAAGCAGTCGGCCAGCCGGCGGCTCGCGAACGGCAGCCCCGAGACCGGCCCGCGCTCGGCGTCGTTGCGCAGCCGCAGGGCGACCGGGTCCTGCCCGCACGCCACGGCGAGTTCGTCCATCGCCGACTCCAGCGCGAACGAGCCCGGCGCCTCGCCGGGGGCCCGCATGAACGTCGGGGACGGCACGTCGAGGCGCACCACGCTGTTCTCGGTGCGGTGGGCGTCGGCGTCGTACATCACCCGCGTCACCCCGGAGCTGGGCTCCACGAACTCGTACACGGTGGAGGTGGCGCTCAGCGAGCGGTGTTCCAGGGCGCGGATCCGGCCGTCGGCGTCGGCGCCGATCCTGATCCGCTGGGCGGTGGGGCTGCGGTAGCCGATCAGCGTGAACATCTGCCGGCGCGTCATCACCACGCGCACCGGGCGGCGCAGCACGCTCGCGGCCATCACCGCGGCCACCTGGTGGGCGCGCACGCCCTTGCTGCCGAAGCCGCCGCCGACGTGTTCGGAGCGCACGCGCACACTGGCCGGATCGATCGAGAAGAGCTTGGCGAGGTCGCCGACGACCCAGGTGGCGCCCTGGTTGGAGTCGAACACCTCCAGGCGGTCGCCGTCCCAGTGGGCGGTGGCCGCGTGCGGTTCCATCGGGTTGTGGTGCTCTTCGGGGGTGGTGTACTCGGCGTCCAGCACGACGGCGGACTCGGCGAGCCGTGCCTCCAGGTCGCCCTTCTCCGTGACCGCGGGCATGATGCCGTCCACCCGGTAGGCGTCGGGGCGGTCCGCGCCGAAGTCGGTGTCGTGGGGTTCCTCCTCGTAGTGGACCACGAGCGACTCCGCGGCCTCCCGGGCCTGCTCGGAGGTCTCGGCCACCACGAGCGCCACCGGCCAGCCCCGGTGCGGCACCCGGTCGTGCTGGAAGACGGCGCAGGTCGGGTCGGGGCGCATGCCCAGCAGGCTGGCGAAGTCGGTGTTCAGGCGCGGGGCGTTGCGGTGGTCCAGGACGGCGAGTACGCCCGGCATGGCGAGGACCGGGTCGGTGTCCAGGTCGCGGATGCGGCCGTGCGCGACCGTGGAGAGGACCAGCCAGCCGTGGGCGAGGCCGGCGAAGGGGATCTCGCCCGCGTACCGGGCGGCGCCGGTGACCTTCTCCCTGCCCTCCACGCGGCTGCGGGCGGTGCCGACGGAGGGCGCGCGGGTGTCGGTCTCGCGGGTGGCGGCGGTGGTCATCGGGCGGCCTCCTCGGCGAGTTCGGTCAGCACGGCCACGACCAGGTTGCGCATCAGGGTCACCTTGTATCCGTTGTGCGGCAGCGGGCGCGCCGCGGCCAGTTCGGCGTCCGCGGCGGCGGCGTAGGTCTCGGGGGTCGCCGGCGCCCCCGTCAGCACGTCTTCGGCCGCGCGGGCCCGCCAGGGCCGGGAGGCGACCGCGCCGAAGGCCAGACGCGCCTCGCGGACGACGCCGTCGCGGACGTCGAGCGCGGCGGCGAGGGAGCCGATGGCGAAGGCGTAGGAGGCGCGCTCGCGCACCTTGCGGTAGCGGGAGCGGGCGGCGACCGGCGCGGGCGGCAGGACGACGCCGGTGATCAGCGCGCCGGCCGGCAACGCGGTCTCGCGCTGCGGGGTGTCGCCGACGGGCCGGTAGAACTCCGTGAGCGGCAACTCGCCCGGCCCGTCGGCGGTTTCGAACCGTACGACGGCGTCGAAGGCGGTGAGCGGGACGGCCATGTCCGAGGGGTGGACGGCCACACAGCTCCCGGAGGCGCCGAGGATGGCGTGATTGTGGTGCTCGCCCTCCAGCGCGGGGCAGCCGCTGCCGGGCACGCGCTTGTTGCAGGGCGCGCTGACATCGGTGAAGTAGCCGCAGCGGGTGCGCTGGAGGAGATTGCCGCCGACCGTCGCCATGTTGCGCAGCTGTCCGGACGCGCCGGCCAGCAGGGCGTGGGCCAGCGCCGGGTAGCGGCGCCGCACCTCGGGGTGGGCGGCGAGGTCCGCGTTGGTGACGGTGGCGCCGATGAGCAGCCCGCCCTCGGGCGTCGGCTCGACGCGGTCGAGGGGCAGTTCGCGGATGTCGACCAGCCGGCCGGGGCGTTCGACGCCCGCCTTCATCAGGTCGACCAGATTGGTGCCGCCGCCGAGGTAGCGGCCGTCCGGGTCGGCGCCGAGCAGGGCGACGGCGCCGGCGACATCGGCGGCCCGCTGGTAGTCGAACTCCCTCATGCCACACCCTCCTCGGACACGAGCGCGACACCGCTGGTCCGCGGGTCCGCCGCCGCCCTGGCCACGGCGTCCACGATGGCGACGTAGGCACCGCACCGGCACAGGTTGCCGCTCATGCGCTCCCGGATCTCCTCGGGGGTCAGCGGCGGCGGTCCCGCCTCGGGCCGGATGTCGTCGGTGACGGCGCTCGGCCGCCCCTCCGCGTGCTCCCGGAGCACCCCGATCGCGGAACAGATCTGCCCCGGTGTGCAGTAGCCGCACTGGAAGCCGTCGAGGTCGAGGAAGGCCTGCTGCACCGGGTGCAGCCGGTCGCCCTCCGCGACGCCCTCGATGGTGGTGATCTCCCGCCCCTCGGCCGCCACGGCCAGTTGCAGGCAGGCGACGGTCCGGCGCCCGTCGAGCAGGACGGTGCAGGCACCGCATTGGCCCTGGTCACAGCCCTTCTTGGTGCCGGTCAGGGTGAGGCGCTCACGCAGGGCGTCGAGCAGGGTGGTGCGGTGGTCGACGGGCAGTGTGAACTTCTCGCCGTTGATGTGCAGGGTGACGACACTGGACGTCGAGGTGGCCATGGCAGCTTCTTTCGCATTTCCGGAGCGGCCGACGGGCAGCTTGTACGGGAACGGACGGACCGGCGGACGGGCCGCCGGGCGGTGCGAGCGTGCTGGGGCGGGACCGCGCGGGGCGCGGGTGCGGATACCGGGGAGGATGTACGGGGGCCGATGTCTGCCGCTGGGGCGGGTCCGGCCGCTATCGTGGACTTCAACCGGACAAGTGTCCGTTACTCCGGAAACGTAATGGACAGTTGTCCGCTTAGCAAGGGCGAGGTTCGGCCACGACCCTCGGGGAGGACGGGTGCCGCACATGCAGGACTCACCACGGCGCTCGGACGCGCAGCGCAACCGCGAGCGCATCCTGGAGGTGGCCCTCGCCGAGCTGTCGCGCTGCGCCGGGGCCCCGCTGAGCGCCATCGCCCGCAAGGCGGGCGTCGGCCAGGGCACCTTCTACCGCAACTTCCCCAGCCGCGAGGCGCTGGTCCTGGAGATCTACCGCCACGAGATGGGGAACGTGGCGGACAGCGCGACCCGGCTGCTGGAGACCCTGCCCCCCGAACAGGCCCTGCGTGCCTGGATGGACCGGCTCTCCGAGTTCGCGATGACCAAGGCCGGTCTGGCCGACGCGATCCGGCAGGCCACCAGCGCCCCGGGCGGCCCGGCCAAGCCCGCGCACACCCCGGTGTCCGACGCGGCCGAGCTCCTGCTGCGGGCCGGCGAGGCGGCCGGCACCATCCGGCCCGGCGTCACCGCCGACGACTTCATGCTCGCCATAGCGGGCCTGTGGCAGCTCGACCCGCACGAGGACTGGCGGCCCCGCGCCACCCGGCTCCTCGACCTCGTCATGGACGGCCTGCGCCGCGGCGCACCCGGACGGTGACCACCGCGCCGCGCGCGGACCGCGGTGTCCCCGCCCGGCGCGTCCGACCAGAATTTCGGCGCCCGCGTGATGACTCGGCGCGGTTCGGGGCACCCGGTCACCAGGAACGTTCGTCGACAGGAGGCGGGCCATGATCGCCCTAGGCATCATCTTGCTCATCGTCGGATTCCTTACCGGGATATCCATACTGTGGACCATCGGGATCATCCTTCTGGTGGTCGGCGCGATCCTGTGGATCCTGGGGTCGATGGGTCACGCGGTCGCCGGCCGGCGGCACTACTGGTGAACCGGTCCCCCGGCCCGTGCCGGGGGACCCCGGCAGCGGAACATGCCGCTGAGTGGAGCAATGACCGGTGCGGCGTGGACCCGCGCACCAGGCTGGACCCCGGTCCAGCCCGTGACAGGAGTCCCGTGTGCGTAGTCCACGTCGCCAGCCGGTGGCCGGTGCCGCCACGCGGACCGGGCCGCCGGTCCCGCCGGTCTGGATGCGCTGGCTCCCGGTCGGCTACGTCGCGGTCGTCCTGGTCCTCGAACCGCTCACCCCCGTCGACTGGCCGGTGAGCTTTCTGCTGGTCGCCCTCCCCCTGGTGACCGCCTTCGCGCACGGCCCCCTCGTCGTCGCCGGCGCCACGGTCCTCGCCGTGGTCCTGGAGGGCGTCCTGGCCGGCACTCCGTGCTGCGCGGGCCGCTCGGTCGGCTATCTGTGGGACCGTCACTACGTCGCCGACTACGTGTGCACCGTCCTGGTCGGGGCCCTCGGCACAATCCTGGCCGCCCACCGGGTCCACCGTGAACGCACCCTGGCCGACGTCCGGTTCGTGGCCGACATCGCGCAGCGCGTCCTGCTGCGGCCGCTGCCGCGGCGGATCGGCAATCTGCGCCTGGAGAGTTTCTACCTGTCGGCGGCCGCCGAGGCGCGCATCGGCGGCGACCTGTACGAGGCCGTGCCCACCGCCTTCGGCGTCCGGCTGCTCATCGGCGACGTGCGCGGCAAGGGGCTGCTCGCGGTCGAGACGGCGGCGGCGGTGCTCGGCGCGTTCCGCGAGGCCGCGCACGACGAGCCCGACCTCGCCGCCCTCGCCCGGCGCATGGAACAGAGCGTGTCCCGCCGGGCCGTGCACATCGGGGGCAGCGAGACCGGCGAGCGGTTCGTCACCGCGGTCTTCGCCGAGATCCCGGCCGACGGCCGGGTCGTCCGGGTCGTCAACTGCGGCCACCCGCCGCCGCTGCTCATCGGCCCCGGCGAGGTACGGGAGCTGGACAGCGGGCGGTCGGGCCCACCGCTGAACCTCGGGATGCTGATCGCGGAGGCGCACCACATCGACAGCTATCCCTTCCGGCCCGGCGAGCAACTGCTGCTGTACACCGACGGGGTGACCGAGACCAGGGACGCGGACGGCGTCTTCTACCCGCTGGCGCGGCGGCTGCGTTCGTGGGGCCTGCTGGAGCCCCGCGCACTGCTGGACCGGCTCCACCACGATCTGCTGGACTACAGCGGCGACCGTCTCCAGGACGACACGGCCGCCCTCGCCGCCTGCCTGCTCGACAGCGGTCCGCGGGCCGTGGACGACTCGTCCGACTCCGAGCCGGGCCATCGCTCCCCTACGGGATCTCCTGCTCGGCCCAGATGATCTTCCCCTCCCCGGTGTAGCGGGCGCCCCAGCGGTGCGAGAGCTGGGCGACCAGGAACAGGCCGCGGCCGCCCTCGTCCGTGCTGCGGGCGTGCCGCAGCCGGGGCGCGGTGCTGCTGCCGTCGGCGACCTCGCAGGTCAGCCGGGAGTCACGCAGCAGCCGTACCCGGATCGGCGGGGCGGCGTACCGGATCGCGTTGGTGACCAGCTCGCTCACCAGGAGTTCCGTCGTCATGACCAGCTCGGCCAGGCCCCACTCCGTCAACTGCCGGGCGGCCAGCGCGCGGATCTCCCCGACGGCCGCGGGATCGTCGGGCACGTCCCAGGAGACGGCGTGGTCGGTGCCCAGGGCGCGGGTGCGGGTCAGCAGCAGGGCGATGTCGTCGGGCTGGGGCCGCGGGACGAGTTCGCGCACGGCCTCGGCGCACAGCGTGTCCAGGTCGGGCGCGGCACGGGTGAGGGCCCGGGCGAGCCGGGACATGCCGCGTTCCACGTCGTCGCAGGCCTGGATGAGGCCGTTGGTGTACAGGCCCAGCAGGCTGTGCTCGGGCAGCTCGATCTCGGTGGTCTCGAAGGCCAGGCCGCCCAGGCCCAGCGGGGGTCCGGCGGCGATCTCCGGGAAGTGGGCGGGCCCGTCCGGGGGCACGACGATCGGCGGCGGGTGGCCGGCCCGGGCCATGGTGCAGCGTCGGCTGACCGGGTCGTAGACGGCGTACAGGCAGGTCGCCCCGGTGAAGGCGGCCGCGCTCTGCGCGGCGGCCCCGGACCCGTTGTCCTCGGCACCGAGGCGGAGCACCAGGTCGTCGAGGTGGGCGAGGAGTTCGTCGGGGGGCAGTTCCATGTCGGCGAGGGTCTGTACGGCGGTGCGCAGCCGGCCCATGCTCGCCGCGGCACCGATACCGTGGCCCACCACGTCACCGACGACCAGCCCGACCCGTGCCCCGGACAGCGGGATCACGTCGAACCAGTCGCCGCCGACGCCCCCCGCCGGGTCGGCCGGGAGGTAGGAGGAGGCCACGTCCAGGGCGGTGCCGCCGGTCAGGGCCGGGGGCAGCAGGCTGCGCTGGAGGGTGAGGGCGGCCGTGTGCTCCCGGGTGTAGCGGCGGGCGTTGTCTAGGCAGACCGCCGCCCGCGCCGCCAGTTCCCGGGCCAGCAGGACGTCGTCGGAGCAGAAGGGCACCGCGTTGGTCGAACGGGCGAAGGTGACGAGGCCGAGGGCGGTGTTGCGGGCCCGCAGCGGGACCGCGATCAGGGAGTGCAGGCCGTACGCGCGGACGCGTTCGGCACGCCGCGGCTCCGCGGTGACCCAGGGGCCCTGTTCCGGGTCGAGGACCGGCACGAACAGCGGGTCGTCCTGGACGAGGGTCCGGGTGTCGTACGGCGCGGTGAGGGGGCCGACCCGCTCGCCGACCCGGTGGACGGCCTCCGGGCAGCCCTCGCGCACCGAGGACAGCGCGGCGCGGCGCATCGCGGGCCGGGTGAGGGCCGGGTCCGCGCCGACCGCCCAGGTGCCGGGGCCCTCGCCGCCGAGCACCGGTTCGAGCAGGTCCACGGCGACGAAGTCGGCGAAGCGGGGGACGGCGAAGTCGGCCAGCTCCTGGGCCGTGCGCGTCACGTCGAGGGTCGTGCCGATGCAGGCCCCGGCCTCGTTGACCATCGACAGCAGCCGCCGGGCGACCCAGCGCTCGGTGACGTCCAGGACCATGGTGCACACGCCCGTGACGGCGTCGTCGGCGTCGACCAGGGGGAAGAACGACGTCGAGTAGGCGTGCCTGCGGTGCGGGTCGGCCCAGCTCCAGCCCGCGTACTCGTAGTCGGTGACGGGCACGCCGGTGGCGATCACCTTGCGCATCAGCCCTTCCAGGGCCTCGCCCTCCAGGCCGGGAAGCAGGTCGCCGAGCCGCCGCCCCAGCCGCTCCGGGCGGGGCACCCCGCCGATCCGCTCCAGGGTGTCGTTCAGCCAGACGTAGCGCAATTCGCGGTCCAGTACGGCCATGCCGACCGGTGAGCGGGTGAGGAACCCGTCGAGGACGGACTGGGCCATCGTCCACTGCGGGCGCTCCGCGCCGGCCGAGGTCAGGAAGCAGACGCGTCCGCCCATGCGGAAGGCGGCCGAGACGCGCAGCCGCACGTCGAGGGGGTGGCCGTCGCGGTGCCGCACCCGGATCTGCCCGCTCCAGCCGTTCCCGTCGCGGCAGCGCTCCGCGATCCCCGCGGTCCGCGCCGGGTCCGCGGGCATGGCGAGCAGCCGGGCGGCGGAGCCGCCGACCACCTCCGGCGCGGGGTAGCCGAGCAGTGCCTCGGCGGCACGGGTCCAGCCGACCACGGTGCCGTCGTCACGGATCACCGCGGCCGCGTCGGCGGACGCGTCGAACAGATCCGCCGACCCCGCGGGCGTGTCCGCGGTGTCGCTCTTGCGCGCTGGTTCCATCAGTCTCACTTTTACACCAGTATCGACTGGTTTAACCCCTCGGCGGGCGGGGTCCCGGCCCCGGCCCACCGGGCTCCCCCGCGCCCGCGCCCCGCCCCCGTCCGTGCGGCACGCCTGGGGCTCGGCGGCCTTTTTTTGAGCGGTCCGTACTGACGTTCCGGTAACGATCGGGCACCGGGTGCCCCGCACCTACATGTAACGTCCATACGATCCGGCGCATGAACAGAGCTGTGAAGATCGGCATAGCCGGTACGTGCACCGCACTGCTCGTCGCGGGGGGAATAGGCACCTACAACCTCGTGCACGGGCTGACCGGGGGCACGGCCGGAGACCGTACCGAGGAGGCGGGTTTCGACCCGTCGACGGCCTCGACCACACCGCCCTCGGGAACGGAGGCGGTGAAGCTGGCCCACACGTTCCTGGACGACTGGTCGGGCCGGCGCTTCGACGGCGCGGCCCGGATCACCGACGCGCCGGACACCGCCGCCCAGGCGCTGCGCCGGTACAAGGACGGCCTGCACCTGGAGAAGCTGACCTTCACCCAGGTCCGCTCGGCCGGCACCTCGACCGTGACCCCGGGCGCGGCCAAGGTCACCTTCACCGTCACCGCCCAGGTGCCGGGCGGCAGTTGGAGCTACCCGAGCGCGGTGGCCGTACGCAAGAGCGTCAACGGCGCGACGGCCGTGCACTGGAACAACTCCGTGCTGTACCCGGGCCTCGGGGACGACCAGTCGCTGACCGCGGGCACGCTGCCCGCCGGGGCGAGCGACGCGAAGGTGGTGGCGGGCGACGGGAAGACGGACCTCACCGCGTTCGCCTCCCTGCGGGACATCGCCGCGACGATCCGGCAGAACGCCAAGGCCACCGGCGGCCGCCCCGGCACCGGCATCGCCGTGGTCGACGCGGACGGCACGGGCGTGAGGACGCTGAAGACCTTCACCGAGGGCCGCGCCCCGGTCATCAAGACCACCATCGACGCCCGGCTCCAGTCCGCCGCCGAGGCGGCGGTGAAGGACCCGCACCTCGGGGGGCGGCCGGCGGGCACCGTGGCCCTCGACTGGAGCAACGGCCACATCCTGGCGGTCGCGCACACGGGTGACGACGGGGACATCGCCATCAACGGCATCAAGTCGCCCGGATCCACCATGAAGATCGTCACGGCCGCGGCCCTGTTCGACAAGGCGGGCCTGACCCCGGCCAGCTCCGCTCCGTGCACCGACTCGCTGATGGCCAACAGCCAGCTGTTCCACAACGATCCCGGGGTGAAGCCGAACCCGGGCGCCAACCTGACGCAGGCCTTCGCCGTGTCGTGCAACACGTCGTTCATCAAGGACGGCTTCCACTACCTGGTGCACGACGGTGACGCCTCCGCGCTGCACGACGAGGCCGTGGACGTCTTCGGCATGGGCAGCTGGTCCATCGGCGGCGGAGTCGCCACCACCGACCCGAGCATTCCGCCGGACGCGCAGGGCGGCGACCAGGCCGCCCAGTTCATCGGCCAGGGCAGGGTGTCGGCCACCCCGCTGTTCATGGCGTCCGTGGCGGCCACCGTGCGCAACGCCGGTTTCCGGCAGCCGGTCATCCTGCCGGATCAGCAGCAGGCGACCGCGCCCCGGCCCATCTCGCCGCGCACGGCGGGGTACCTCCAGTCGATGATGCGCACCACGGCCGCCTCCGGCACCGCCGCCCCGCGCCTCGGCGGTCTGTCCGGTGTCGGTGCCAAGACCGGCACCGCCGAGGAGGGCGATCACACCAACGGCTGGCTCACCGCGTACGGCTCCCGCATCGCGGCCGCGGCCCTGGTCGAGGGCGGCAGCTCGGGCGTCGACTCCGCCGGTTATGTCGTACGGCACCTGCTGACCGCGGGCTGACCCGGCCGCCCCGGCGTCTTACGAAGCCGTGACGTCACCGGCGGGCCGCGAGGTCCCGGCGCCGGTCGCTCCTAGCGTGGCGGTATGCGCGTACTGGTCACCGGCGGTGCCGGGTTCATCGGGTCCCATGTCGTCGAGGCGCTGCGCGCGGGCGGGCACGAGCCGGTGGTGTTCGACGTCCGCGCGCACCCCGGCGCGGACGTGCGGGACGCGGACGCGGTGGCCCGGGCGCTTTCCGGGGTGGACGCCGTGTGCCATCAGGCGGCGATGGTCGGGCTGGGCGAGGGGGTGGCGGACGCCCCGGAGTACGTCTCGCGCAACGACCTGGGCACGGCCGTGCTGGTGGCCGCCATGGCGGCGGCGGGGGTGCGGCGCCTGGTGCTGGCCGGGTCGATGGTCGTGTACGGGGAGGGCCGGTACGCCTGCCCGCGCCACGGCGTCGTCCGGCCGGGTCCGCGGGCCGTGGCCGACCTGGAGGCGGGCCGGTTCGAGCCGCGGTGCCCGCGGTGCGGGGCGGAGCTGGTACCCGGCCCGGTCGGCGAGGACGCTCCCGCCGATCCCCGGAACGTGTACGCGGCGACCAAGCTGGCCCAGGAACACCTGGCCGCCGCGTGGGCCCGCGGCACGGGCGGGGCGGCGGTGTCCCTGCGCTACCACAACGTGTACGGGCCCCGGATGCCCCGCGACACCCCGTACGCCGGGGTCGCCTCGTTCTTCCGCTCCGCCCTCGCGCACGGCCGGGCGCCCCGGGTCTTCGAGGACGGGCGGCAGCGGCGGGACTTCGTGCACGTGCGGGACGTGGCCCGGGCGAACGTGGCGGCGCTGGAGGCGACGGCCGCCCCGGGGGCGCTCACGGTGTACAACACGGGCAGCGGTGAGCCCCGTACCGTCGGCGAGCTGGCGCGTGCGCTCGCCGCGGCGTGCGGGGGCCCGGAGCCGGTGGTCACCGGGGAGTACCGGCTCGGGGACGTCCGGCACATCACCGCCGACTCCTCGCGGCTGCGTTCCGCCCTGGGCTGGCGGCCACGGGTCCCGTTCGCGCAGGGCGTCCGGGAGTTCGCCCGGGAGGACTGAGCCGGGCCACGGCCCGCCCGGGGCCGCGCCGGGCTACGGCGCCGCCGGCAAGGTCACCTCGAAGCGGCAGCCGCCGGGGATGTTGCGCACGGTGGCCCGGCCCCGGTGGGCCTCCACGATGCCCCGGACGATGGCGAGGCCGAGGCCCGCACCCGCCGGCGGCGTGCGGGCGTCGGTGCCGCGCCAGCCGGTGTCGAAGACGCGCGGCAGGTCCTCGTCCGGGATGCCGCCGCAGCCGTCGCTGACGGACACCACCACGCCCTCGTCGGTGCGTTCGGCGGCGACCGCCACCGTGCCGTCGGCCGGGGTGCGGCGGATGGCGTTGACCAGCAGGTTGCCGAGCACGCGGCTCATCTCCCGGCCGTCCACCTCCACCGGCACCGGCGCGACCCGCTCGCCCACCAGCCGTACCCCGTGCTCCCGGGCCAGCGGACCGGCGCCCGCCAGGGCGTCGCCGACCAGGTCGTACAGACTGACGCGGGACAGGCTCAGCGGCAGGGTGCCCGCGTGGATGCGGGAGAGTTCGAAGAGGTCCCCGACCATGCCGTCCAGGCGTTCCACCTCGGCGCGGATCTGCCGCAGATAGCGGGCGGGGTCGGCGGCCACCCCGTCCTCCAGGGCCTCCGCCATGGCGCGCAGCCCGGCGAGCGGGGTGCGCAGATCGTGCGAGATCCAGGCGACCAGTTCCCGCCGGGACGCCTCCAACGCCCGCTCCCGGTCACGGGATTCGGCGAGCCGGGCGCTGGTCGCCGCCAGCTCCCGGCTGAGGTCCTCCAGTTCGGCGGTGGCGGGACCGCCGGGGGCGGCGAAGGCACCGCCGTCGCCGAACGCCCGGGCGGCGACCGCCAGTTCGCGGCTGCGGGCGACCACCCAGCGGCCCAGCAGCAACGCGGTGACCAGGGAGACGACGGCCGCCATGGCGACGACGGTGGTGACGACGCTGAGGTCGTGCGGGGACAGGAACATGGCCCAGGCGACGGCGAGCGTGCCCGCGAGCATGGCGACGACGCCGACCGCGGCGACGACGGCGAGCGAGGCCGTGAGCGAGCGCCGCCGGATCAGCCGCAGGGCGCAGGCCCCGGCGAGACCCGTGGCGGCGGCACCCGCGAAGGCGTAGAGGGCGATGAGGAGGGCGTCGCGCATGGTCAGCCCCCTTCGGGTTCGAAGCGGTACCCGACGCCCCACACGGTCCGGATCAGCCGCGGCCGGGCCGGGTCGTCCTCGACCTTGCCGCGCAGCCGGCGGACATGCACGGTGACGGTGGACAGGTCGCCGAAGTCCCAGCCCCAGACCTCCCGCATCAGGTCCTCGCGGGAGCAGGCCCGGCCGGGGTGCCCCAGGAAGAAGGCGAGCAGGTCGAACTCCCGCAGAGTGAGGGCGAGTTCGCGGCCGTTCTTGGTGGCGCGGCGGGCGTCCGGGTCGAGCGTGAGGCCGGCCGCGGCCAGCCGGTGCCCGGTGGCGGCGGGACGGCTGCGGCGCAGCACGGACTCCACGCGCAGTACGAGTTCACGGGGGCTGAAGGGCTTGGTGACGTAGTCGTCGGCGCCGACCTCCAGGCCGAGGACGCGGTCCTCCTCGTCGCCGCGGGCGGTGAGCATGATGACGGGCACCGGCCCCCGCTCCCGCATCCGCCGGCAGACCTCCAGGCCGTCCATGCCGGGCAGCATCAGATCGAGGACGACCAGATCGGGCCGGTGGTCGAGGGCACGGCCGAGGGCGGTGGGGCCGTCGCCGGCGCGGTCGACCGCGTAGCCGGCGCGGTCCAGGTATCCGGCGACGACCTCGGCGACGGTGGGATCGTCGTCCACGACCAGGACGCGGGCCCGGGCCGCCCGGTCGGGCACCCCGGCCGGGCGGGACTCGTACGGCGGTTGCATGTCTCAAGCG
Organism: Streptomyces sp. NEAU-sy36; assembly: GCF_013423905.1. NCBI lineage: Bacteria > Bacillati > Actinomycetota > Actinomycetes > Kitasatosporales > Streptomycetaceae > Streptomyces > Streptomyces sp. NEAU-sy36. The sequence goes on along the minus strand of NZ_CP058977.1, from coordinate 3,282,850 downwards.
TGGCACCCCGCGTCCGGCGGCGATGCGGCGGCCGGGACGGCGTCCGCGTTTCGTAAGGACCGGAATCCCGCTTCGCCCGGTTTGTCTCCGTAGGGTGAATGCCGTGACGACCACTTCCGCGGACGTCGATGTGGTGCTGCCCTGTCTGGACGAGGCCGAGGCGCTGCCCTGGGTGCTCGGGCGGATCCCGGCCGGGTGGCGTGCCCTCGTCGTCGACAACGGCTCCACCGACGACTCGGCCCGGATCGCCCGCGCGCTGGGCGCGACGGTGCTGCACGAACCCCGGCGCGGCTTCGGCGCCGCCTGCCACACCGGGCTGGCCGCCGCCACCGCGGACATCGTCTGCTTCTGCGACTGCGACGCCTCGCTGGACCCCGCGCTGCTCGTGCCCTTCGTCCGGGACGTGCGCCGCGGCGCGGCGGACCTGGTGCTCGGCCGGCGCCGCCCGGTGGGCCGGGGCAGCTGGCCGGTGCACGCGCGGGCCGGGAACCTGGCGCTGGCGCGGCTGCTGCGCCACCGTACCGGGCTGCGGCTGCACGACCTCGGGCCGCTGCGGGCGGCCCGCCGCGAGGGGCTGCTGGCGCTGGACCTCACCGACCGGCGCAGCGGCTACCCGCTCCAGATGGTGGTGCGGGCCGCCGACGCCGGGTGGCGCGTCGTCGAGCGCGACGTGCCGTATCTGCCGCGCACCGGCCTGTCCAAGGTGACGGGCACCTGGACCGGCACCTGGCGAGCGGTGCGGGACATGCGCCGGGTGCTGGCGGAACCGCCGGCCGGTGCGCAGGAGCCCCGGTGACCACGTTGCTGGTGATCGCCAAGGAGCCGCGCGCCGGGCGGGTCAAGACGCGGCTGACCCCGCCGTTCACCCCGGCCGAGGCGGCGGGGCTGGCCGAGGCGGCGCTCGTGGACACCCTGTGCGCGGTGGCGGCGGCGCCCGCGTCCCGGCGAATCCTGGTCCTGGACGGGACGCCGGGCGCCTGGCTGCCGCCGGGGTTCGAGGTGCTGCCGCAGTGCGCGGGCGGCCTGGACGAGCGGCTGGCGGACGCCTTCGGGCACTGCGCCGGCCCGGCCCTGCTGATCGGCATGGACACCCCGCAGGTGACCCCGGACCTGCTCGCCGTGGACTTCGCGGACTGCGACGCCCTTTTGGGCCCGGCCGAGGACGGCGGCTTCTGGGCGCTGGGCCTGGCCGAGCCCGACCCGGCGCTGCTGCGGGGCGTGCCCATGTCGACGCCCGTGACCGGTGCCGCGCAGCGCGAGCGGCTGCTCGCGGCGGGGCTGCGGGTGCGGGAGCTGCCCCGGCTGCGGGACGTCGATGTCGCCGCCGACGCCCGCGCCGTCGCCGCGCTCGCCCCGCACGGCCGGTTCGCCGCCCGGCTGGCCCGGTACGCCCCGGCGTTCCGTCGCTGAACCGGATTCAGCCGCGCCTCGCCGCCCCGCGCGCCCGCCGGGCCCACAACAGCGCCGAGCCGGCGAAGAGCACGGCGGTGATCAGGAGCCAGCGGGCGAGGAAGCCGTCCGGGGACAACCCGGTCAGCAGCCGGTACCGCTCGGTCACCCTGCCGCCGATCAGCGGGAACCACACGAGGAGCAGCAGCGCGGACAGCGCGGCGGGGACCCGCACGTACGGCGTCCAGGCACGCCGCCCGACCGCCCCGAGCCCGCGGACGAGGCCCCGGTCCGCGGCCGAGTAGAGCGGCAGCAGCACCAGGTCGTGCAGCAGGGCCGCGCCCACGAACCACAGCAGCACCCCGAGCGGGTCGCTCGCCAGCAGCCGCACCCCGGCGTACCCGGCGACGGCGAACGAGCAGCCGAGCAGCAGCAGTCGGCGCGGACTGCCGAGCGGCGGCCGCGGCCTCATCACAGGTCCCCGAAGGTCAGCCGGGCCACCCACTTGGTGTTGAGCACGCCGGGCGCCGCGGGCACGATGACGCGTGCGGGGTGGCCGTGGTCGGCGGAGAGTTCCTCACCGTTGACGTGGAGCGCGAGCAGGGAGCGGGGATCGGCCACCTGGTTGGCGCGCAGGGCCGCGCGGCGGAACGCGCCGTGCCGTTGCAGGGACTCCACGAGCACGTCCGGCGGGGCGCCGTCGTGTCCGACGAGCGCGGCGAGGTCGCGCAGCCGCACCCCGCGCCACCACTGGTCGGCGGTCGACCAGCCCTCCACGCAGGCGATCGGCAACGAAACGCTGTGCTGAGGCAGTCGGAGCAGCCGGGCCCGGCTGAGCCGGACGGTGCCGGTACGGCCGGTGACGACGAGGCGCCAGGCGTCCTCGTGGGTGTCGGCCGGGGTGATCCCGGCGTACGCGGCCGTCTTGTTGATCTGAAAGCCGCTGGGGCCGCCGTTCGGGTCCGCCGGGCCGCGCGGCGCCAGCAGGGCCGTGCGGCGCAGCGGTCCGCCCAGGCTCTGCCCGGCCGTGGTGAGGAACAGCAGCAGCGAGCCGCCGCCGACCAGCCCGAGCGCGCCGCGGCGGGAGACGGTCGGCGGGGCGGGGCGCGGGGAGATGAGGGAGCCCGCGTCGCCGCCCTCGTCCGGCCGCCCCCTGACGGCCCGCACCGCCGTCGGCAGCTTCAGGGCCGCGTGGGCGAGGAAGGCGGCGAAGAAGACCCAGGCGCCGTAGAAGTGCAGCGGGTAGAAGGAGCCAGGGAAGACGTAGTCCAGTTGGATGTTGAGCACTCCGGTGGTGAACTCGAACAGTGCGCCGCCGACCAGCAGCAACAGCGACAGCCGTTCCAGGGCGTGGGCGAGCGAGCGGGCCGGCGGCAGGGCGAACAGCCGGGGCACCACCGACCACAGTTTCGCCAGCAGGACGGGGATCAGGGTGAGGCCGAGCGTGACGTGGACGCCCTGGGTGAGCCGGTACAGCCACACCGGGCCGGTCGGCCAGGCGAAGAGGTAGAAGCCCAGCAGGCCCTTGTCCGGGGTCGTGTCGTTCACCCGGGACAGGTTCGGGTTGTAGGCGGCGTACGACACCAGCCCGGTGACGAACAGCACGGTGACGCCGGCGAGCAGCACGAGGCCGAGCACGGCGGTGAACCGGGGGCCGCGCACGGAGCTGCGCCAGAAGCCCGGGGAGGCGGGGAACCGATGGGGGTCGCGCATGGTCCGACGGTAGGCGGGGCGGGGCCCCGAAGCGGGGACAGGACCGGTGACGAAACGCTGACGTCCGGCCCGGACGGCGGCCCTTCGCCGCCCGCCCGGCCTAGCGTTCCGCTGTGACCCCGCGCTCCGCCGCCGCCCGCCGCGACCTGTACGCCGCCGGTGCCGCCGCCCTGCTCGTCGTCGCGGCCGTGCTGGTCGGCCGCCGCATCCAGGACGCCGACCACACCCTCTTCGTGCACTGGCCCCCGTTGCTCGCCGACTGGGATCCGCACCTCGGCCCCGGCACGCCCGCGGCCCTGGTCCTCTCGGCCGCCGCGGTGGCGTACGGGCCCGCGCTCGCCGCCCGGCTGCCCTGGCGGTGGCTGCTCGCGGCCGGCTGGGCGGCCGCGGTGGCCTGGATCGTCTCCCTGGCCCTGGTGGACGGCTGGCAGCGGGGCATCGCGGGCCGGCTGACCGCCCGCAACGAGTATCTGCGGGCGGTCGGCCGGTTCTCCGACATCCCGGCCGCGCTGCACGACTTCACCCGGCACATCGTCAGCGGTTCCCCGGCCCCCTGGCCCGCCCATGTCGCCGGTCATCCCCCAGCCGCCACGCTGACCTTCGTGCTGCTCGACCGCATCGGGCTGCGGGGCGGCGGCTGGGCCGGTATGTGGTGCGTCGTCGTCGGCGCGAGCGGCTGCGTCGCGGTGCTGGTCGCGCTGCGTGCCCTGACCGACGAGACCCTGGCGCGGCGGGCCTCGCCGTTCCTGGTGGCGGCCCCCGCCGCGGTGTGGCAGGGCACCTCCGCGGACGGCTACTTCGCGGCGGTGGCCGCCTGGTCCATGGCCCTGCTCGCCGTCGCCCTCACCCGCCACTCCCCCTGGGCGGCCGCCGGGTCGGGCCTGCTGTTCGGGCTGACCTGCTACCTCTCGTACGGCCTCACGCTCTTCGCCCTCCTCGGCGCGGCGGTCCTCGTCCTCACCCGGCGAAAGTCGCCGTACCGCCGCCGGCCGCTGCTCCCGTTCCTCGCCGGACTGGCCGTCGTCCCGGCGGTGTTCACGCTCGCGGGCTTCGACTGGTGGGTGGGCTATCGCCTGTTGACGGTCCGCTACCACCAGGGCGTGGGCGGCGTCCGGCCGTACGGCTACTGGGTGTGGGCCGACCTGGCCTGTGCCGTGGTGATCACCGGGCCGGCCACGGCGGCGGGGCTGGGCCGTGCGGGCGCCGCGCTGCTGCGCCGCCGCACCGGCTCCCGGGCCCGGCTCGCGGTCCTGGTGTGCGCCGCCCTGCTCGCGCTGCTGCTGGCCGACCTGTCCGGGCTGAGCAAGGCCGAGACGGAGCGCATCTGGCTGCCCTTCGCCCTGTGGCTGCTGCCCGCCTGCGCGCTGCTCCCCCGCCCCCGCCCCTGGCTCGCCGCCCAGGTGCTGCTCGCCCTGCTCCTCAACCACCTGCTGCTGACCGGCTGGTGATGTCGACCGGGGCCCGCGCCCTGCGGGTGCCGGGAGGCGCACCCCGGGCGCATGATGGGAGGTGGACACCCGGGCCGTATCGATCGGCAGGGCCGGCGCCCCGGGAAGGGTTGATGCCGATGATCTCCGAGATGGTTCTCGTCCGCATGGAGGACGCCGCGCTCCACGGCGACCTCGTGGTCCCGGCGCCGTCGCGCGCGGTGGTGCTGTTCGCGCACGGCAACGGCAGCTCCCGGCACAGCACCCGCAACCGGACCGTCGCCGCGGAGCTGCGCACCGCCGGGTTCGGCACCCTGCTGCTCGACCTGCTCAACGAGCGCGAGGAGCGGCACGACGCGCTCAACGCCGCGCACCGCTACGACATCCCGCTGCTCACTCGGCGGCTCGTGGGGGCGATCGACTGGCTCGCGGAGCAGCCCGACACCCGGGGCGTCCCCATCGTGCTGTTCGGCGCCGGCACCGGCACCGCCGCGGCCCTGACGGCCGCCGCGCAACGCCCGGAGCAGGTGCTGACCGTGGTCTCGCGGGACGGGCGGCCCGAGCTGGCGGGCGACGCGCTGGAGCGGGTGGGGGTCCCGGTGCTGCTGATCGTGGGCGGGAACGACCACGAGATGCTGCGGCTGAACGAGGAGGCCGCCCGGCGGCTGCAGGCCCCGCACTATGTGCACGTGGTCCCGCGGGCCACCCATCTGTTCGAGGACCCGCGCGCGCTGGCCCAGGTCGCCGAGGTCACCCGCCGGTGGTGCGCCCAGCGGCTGCGCACGCCGCAGCCGCACGGGCAGAGCTGACACCCCGCCCGTGAGACAGCGCCGCCCGGGTGCTCGCCCGGGTTCGGGCTTCGCTCACCCGGGTTCGGGCCTGCCGAACAGCTCCGCGTAGCCGTTCGGCAGCCGGGCCAGCAGATCGTCCAGCTCGTCGCCGGAGACCGCGTCGGCGACGGTGGACAGCACCGCGCCCACGTCCCATTCCGCCGTGCGCGGCCGGGCGCCGGTCTGCTGGGCCACGCGCCGCAGGAACTCCTCGCGGCCGAAGGTCTCGGCGCGTCCCCGGTCCCGGTGCAGGGCCTCGTCCAGCGGCGCGGGCAGCCGGGCGGCCAGTCCGTCGGCCTCCCGAGGGCTGATCCGCGTGGCGAGCGTCCACAGCACGGCCTCGCTCACGTGCTCGGCCTCCTCCTGGCTCCGGTACTCCCCGCGGTCCTGGACCCGGGTCAGAAACTCCGCCAGTCGCACGGTGACCTCCCACTGTCGTACACCGGTCCCCCTACCACCGTACGGCCGTGAAGTCGATGGGCTCCTGACGCAGCGAGCGGGTGCGCCGCGCCAGCGCGAGCAGGCGGCGGGACATCTCGTCGGCGGGCAGCCGCATCCGGTCGCCGTGGCCCGGCAGCACCCATTCGAAGCGCAGCCCCGCGGCGGTGCGGGCCAGGGAGGCGGCCAGTTCCTCGATGGAGTACCAGGTCACGCTGTGCGCGACGGTCAGGTCGGCGAGCGACCGCGACCAGTAGAAGCTGTCGCCGCTGAAGCAGTAGCGGTCGTCCGCGAGGCAGAGCACGCTGCCCCGGGTGTGTCCGGGCAGTGGCTGCACGGTGACGCCCTCGCCCACTTCCACCGGGTCGAGGCCGCGGACCACGCGGTCCGCGTCGGGGGCGGCGTCGAGGTCGCCCTCGTGGATCCACAGCCGGGCACCGAACCGGTCGGCGTAGCGGCGGCCGTGGGCGGCGTGGTCGCGGTGGGTGAGCAGCACCTCGGTGATCCGTCCGAGGGCCGCGTAGCGGTCGGCCAGGGCAGGCGCCCAGCGCGGGGTGTCGATCATCATGAGGGCGCCGGAGGGGCGGCGCAGCAGATACGCGTTGGCGCCCGCGGTCCGCCGTGAGTTGTGGCCGCAGAGCAGCACGGTGTCGTCGAGGCGCAGCGGGAACGGATCGAGGCGCTGGTCGGCGGATCCGGCGGCCGGGCGGATCGAGCGGGTGGGGCAGGCGAAGACGGCGGCGTGCAGGCGCCGGACCTCCTCCTCGGTGCGCGGCTGCCGCAGGATCCGGGACCTGCCGTCCTCCTCGCCGATCAGGTCCGGCGCCAGTTGCCGGGCCACGTCGCAGTTGGTGCAGCGGTCGTCGACGTACCAGCCGTCCACAGCGGGACTCCTTCCGCGGGTGCGGCCCGGGCCGGGCCCACGTACCAGGATGACCCGCGCGAACCGGGACCGGTAGGGCGAGACGGTCTTGATTTCCGCCGCCGTCGACGCTCTGACCAGCGCGGAAAACAAGACAGAAGTGGCGTGATCGGCGTGGTCCCATTGCACGGGCGTGCGGCTCCGATCAAGGTCGGAGGGTGAGTACGTTCTCCCCGCAGCGCCCCGACCCCTCCGTCCCCGAACGGCCCGGTCTTCCCGCCCCGGGAGAACGCGGACGGTGGGCCTGCCCGCCCGGGGCCCGGCGGGCCCTCGCGCTGTTCGGCGCGGTCCGGCTGGCCGGGGCGGCGCTCGTGGTCGCGGTGAACGTGCTCACCGGCCGTTCGGTGCTCAAGGGCCTGGCGCACTCCTGGGACTCCGTCTGGTACCTGCACATCGCCACCCACGGCTATGGCACCCGGGTGCACATCACCAACGCGGGCGCGGTGCAGACCGACTGGGCGTTCTTCCCCCTCTACCCGGCGCTCATCCGGGCGTTCGACCACGTCCCCCTGCTGTCGCCGGGCGTGGCGGCGCTGCTGATCGCCTGGACCGCGACCGCGCTGGCCGCCCTCGGCGTCTACGCGATCGGATACCGGCTGCACGGCCGCGCGGTGGCCACGGCCATGGTCGCCCTGTGGGCGGTCCTGCCGCACTCGGTCGTCCTCACCCTCGCCTACACCGAGCCCCTGTTCATCGCGCTCGCCGTGTGGTCCCTGTACGCCCTGCTGGACCACCGCTGGCTGACGGCCGGCGTGCTGGCCGGGCTGGCGGGCCTGACCCGGCCCAACGGCTACGCGGCAGCCGCCGCGGTGCTCGGCGTCGCGGCGCTTCAGGTCGTGCGGCGGCGCGGCCGGGTGTCCTGGGGCCTGTGGGCCGGCGCCTGCGCGGCCCCGCTCGGCTGGACGGCGTACCTGCTGCTGGTCGGCCACCGCACGGGCGACCTGCTGCACGGCTACTTCCAGGTGCAGAGCGCCTGGGAGTCCCGGTTCGACCTGGGCCTGGGCACCCTGCGGTTCCTCGCGACGATGCCGCTGTTCGACGGCGGGATCGTCTACCCGGTGGCGCTGGCGGTGGTCGCGGCGGGCGTCCTCCTGTTCGGACTGCTGTGCCGGGACCGGGCGCCGCTGGCCCTGGTGCTGTTCACCGCCGCGCTGCTGCTGCCGGTGGTGGCGGTGTCGGGCCCCTTCGAGTCCAAGCCACGCTTCCTGCTGCCCGCCTTCCCGCTGCTGATCCCCGCGGCGCAGGCCCTCGTGCGGATGCGGCGCACCAATCCCGACGGCGCGCTGCGGCTGTGCTGGACCCTCGCGGGTTTCTCACTGCTGTACGGCACGTACGTGGCGACCTTCGCCAATCACTCGCCCTGAGCGCCCGTTGCGCCGAACGGGTAATGCGGCTGCTCCGTTCGGGTGCGAGCGTCAGCCGATCGGCCGCGTCCGGGCCGCTCAGGGCGTCCGCGCCGCTCCGGTACCGCGAGGATGTCGGATGACTGACGTCGGCGAACCTGAGAGCGCCGGGAGGCGTACGAGCTGTGAGCATTCTGAACGAGCCCAAGGGGCCGGCCGACACTTACGACAGTGAGGTCCCGGTGCGGCGCAAGCATCCGGGCAACGTCGTCGTGAAGTGGCTGACGACCACCGATCACAAGACGATCGGCACGCTGTATCTGGCGACGTCGTTCGCGTTCTTCCTCCTCGGTGGTCTGCTGGCGCTCGTCATGCGCGCCGAACTCGCCCGGCCCGGACTGCAGATCGTCTCCAAGGAGCAGTTCAACCAGGCGTTCACCATGCACGGCACGGTGATGCTGCTGATGTTCGCGACGCCCCTGTTCTCCGGCTTCACCAACTGGATCATGCCGCTGCAGATCGGCGCCCCCGACGTGGCGTTCCCGCGGCTGAACATGTTCGCCTACTGGCTGTACCTGTTCGGCTCGCTGATCGCGGTGGGCGGCTTCCTCACCCCGGACGGCGCGGCCGACTTCGGCTGGTTCGCCTACGCCCCCCTGCACAACCAGGTGTACTCGCCCGGTATCGGCTCGAACCTGTGGTTCATGGGTCTGGCCTTCTCCGGCTTCGGGACCATCCTCGGCTCGGTCAACTTCATCACCACCATCATCTGCATGCGCGCCCCGGGCATGACGATGTTCCGGATGCCGATCTTCACCTGGAACGTGCTGCTGACCAGTGTCCTCGTCCTGTTCGCCTTCCCGGTGCTGGCCGCCGCGCTCTTCGCCGCGGAGGTGGACCGGATCTTCGGGGCCCACATCTTCGACGCGGCCAACGGCGGCTCCCTGCTGTGGCAGCACCTCTTCTGGTTCTTCGGCCACCCCGAGGTGTACATCATCGCCCTGCCGTTCTTCGGCATCGTCTCCGAGGTCATCCCGGTCTTCTCGCGCAAGCCGATGTTCGGCTACATGGGTCTGATCGCGGCGACGATCTCCATCGCCGGGCTGTCCATCACGGTGTGGGCGCACCACATGTTCGTCACCGGTGGGGTGCTGCTGCCGTTCTTCTCCTTCATGTCCTTCCTGATCGCGGTACCGACCGGGGTGAAGTTCTTCAACTGGATCGGCACGATGTGGAAGGGCTCGCTGTCCTTCGAGACGCCGATGCTGTGGTCGGCGGGCTTCCTCGTCACGTTCCTCTTCGGCGGCCTGACCGGGGTGCTCCTGGCCTCCCCGCCGATGGACTTCCACGTCTCGGACTCGTACTTCGTGGTGGCCCACTTCCACTACGTGGTCTTCGGTACGGTCGTGTTCGCCATGTTCGCCGGCTTCCACTTCTGGTGGCCCAAGTTCACCGGCAAGATGCTGGACGAGCGCCTCGGCAAGCTCACCTTCTGGACGCTGTTCGTCGGCTTCCACACCACCTTCCTGGTGCAGCACTGGCTGGGCGCCGAGGGCATGCCGCGTCGGTACGCCGACTACCTGGCGGCCGACGGCTTCACCGCGCTGAACACGGTGTCCACCATCGGTTCGTTCCTGCTGGGCCTGTCGATGCTGCCGTTCCTCTACAACGTCTGGAAGACGGCGCGGTTCGGCGCGCCGGTCGGTGTGGACGACCCGTGGGGCTACGGCCGTTCGCTGGAGTGGGCGACCTCCTGCCCGCCGCCGCGCCACAACTTCCTGACCTTGCCGCGGGTCCGCAGCGAATCCCCGGCGTTCGACCTGCACCACCCCGACATCGCGCTGGCCGAGGCCGAGGCCCACAGCGCGCTCTGAGCGACCGAGGACTGCGGTGAGCGAACTGGCGCAGGGGGGAACCGGCGGGGAACTGGGCAACGAGGTGGAGGGGTACCTGCTCTGGCAGGCGCGGATCGCGGAGGCCGAGCAGCGTGCCCGGGAGTTCGCACGCCCCATGGAGTGGCTGACGAGCGCTCAGCGCGTGGAGATCGAGCAGTGCTACGTGGCGGACAGTCTGCTGCGCGCGAGGAAGGACCTGGAGCGGATCGCGGCCCGGTGCACGTCGCTGCGTGCGGAGTACGAGCACCGCTACGAGGAGCTGCGGCGGCGCTGCGTGGGCTGGACGCTGGCCGTGTGCGCGGGATGCGCCGCACTGGCGGCGCTGCTGCTGCTCGTGTGAGGCGGGGTCCGCGGGCTCAGCGGCGCCGATGGGCAGCGTCGATCAGCCCGTAGGTGACCAGGCCGTAGGCCAGGTGCGGGAGGGCGTCCGCGGTCCAGTCGGTGGCCGACCAGGTGCGGGGGTCGCTGACCCCGAGCCCGGCCATCGGGGCGTCGGTGAGGGCCATCGCCAGCGCGCCGGTGGCCGGTCCGCCCAGCCAGACGGGCGGGCGTACGCCGAGCCGGTGGAGCAGCGACGCGGCGACGCCGGCGCCGACACCGACGGCGATGCCAGCGAGCGCGCCCATACCGGACAACCGGTTGTCCCGGCCCTCCGTCTCGGGGACCGGATGACCGGCCTTCTCGGTGACCTTCTCGACCACGTCTTCGGGCGCGCTGCTGGAGGGCCGGCCCCGTAGCGCCATGTCCAGATAGGTCGCTGCGTTCAGGGCGGTGGTACCGGCGGCTCCGGCGGCGCAGCCACGCGCGATGCTGCGGAACATGCGGCTCCGGGTACCGCGGACGCACCGCTCGAAACGGGGCCGTCCGGCGGTGGACGGGGGCGCGCTGGTGCGTTGCCCGCCCACGGCGGAGGGGGCACACCGGGGCCGGACGCCCTGGTGTGCCCCCTCGTCGGCCGGGGCCCGGTGTCAGCGGCCGCGGCCCGCCGGATCGTGGGCGGAGGCGTCACGGGCACCCGGCAGCTGCCCGGAGCCGGCCGCGGCCTGAGCGGCCGGGTCCTGCTCGGCACGGTCGCCGTGGCCCGGCCACCAGGCCGCGTGGCCGATGAGCGCGGTGAGGCTCGGGGTGAAGAACATCGCCATCACGAACGCGGCGATCGCGATGCCGAACGAGACCGCGAAACCCATCTCCGTGAGCAGCGAGTTGCCCGCCAGCATCATCGTGGCGAAGGTGGCCGCCAGGATGAAGCCGGCCGCGGCGACCGTCGGCCCGGCGTGCCGCAGCACCATGCCGGCCGCCTCGCGGGGTTCGCGGCCCTCGCGGGCCTCCTCCCGCAGCCGGGCGATCATGAGGATGTTGTAGTCCGTGCCGATGGCGACCACGAAGAGATACATGATCACCGGGAGCATGAACATCAGGCCGGAGTGCCCCTCCCCCTTCTGGAAGATCCACACCGTGGCACCCAGGGTGGCACCGAAGCCGAGGCCCACCGAGGCCATCAGGTACCAGGGGGCCACCACGCTGCGCAGCAGCAGACCGAGGATGACCATGATGAGGACGGCGGCGACGGGGAACACCGTGCGGTAGTCGTGGTTGACCGCCGTGTCGATGTCCTTGTAGATCGAGGACATGCCGCCGACCAGCGCCTCGGTGCCGGCGGGCGCGCCCGCGTGCGCGGCGTCGCGCACCCGCTGCACGGCGTCGATCGCCTGGTCCGTGGACGCCTCGTACTTGAGGGTCACGGTGAAGTCCGCGGTGGTGCCGTCCTTGTTGAGCTGGCTCATCCGGACGGCCGCGACGCCGTCCACCGAGCCGAGCTTGCGCGAGTACGCGGTGAAGCCGCTCTTGTCCAGCGGCTTCCCGTCCGTGCTGGAGAGGTAGACGTCGGTGGGCGCGGCGGCGCCCGCCGAGTACGCCTTCTGCATCTGGTCCTGGACGACCATCGACTCCTTGGTCTTGGGCATCGAGCCCGAGGCCAGGTCGAAGGTGGCCTTGTAGCCGAGGGTGCCGGCCGACAGCGCGAGCAGGACGAGTCCGGAGGCGACGGCGGTCAGCGCGGGACGGCGCCGCACCGCGCGGCCGAGCGCGGCGAACCGGGCGTTCTCCGGCTCCTTCTGCCAGGACTTGGAGGGCCAGAAGACCTTGGGGCCGATCAGCGAGACCACGGCCGGGATCAGGGTCAGGCCCGCGACCAGGGTGGCGGCCACCGCGATGGCGAGCGCGGGGCCCATCTGCTTGAGGAAGCCCAGTGTGGACAGGACCAGCGCGAGGAAGGCGATGATGACCGCCCCGGCGGCGGAGGCGATGGCCTCGCCGACCCGGCCGACCGCGTTGACCATGGCCTCCTTGGGTTCGTCGCCGGCCCGCAGGCGTTCGCGGTAACGGAACATCAGGAACAGGAAGTAGTCCGTGCCGACGCCGAAGAGGACCACGATCAGGATGGACGAGATGGAGCTGTTGGCCTGGAGGCCGAAGAGCTTGGTGGCGTAGGCGATCAGTCCGTTGGCGACGGCCGACACGAGGCCGATCAGGACCAGGGGCAGGACGGCCAGGATGGGCGCCCGGAAGATGATCAGCAGGGTCACCAGGATGATGGCGAAGGTGCCGAAGCCGATCAGCGCCTGGCCGCGCTTGGAGGAGTCCTGCTGGTCGAGGGCCTGTGCGGCCGACCCGCCCAGCTTGACGTCGAGGTGGGTGCCCTTGGCCAGTTGCTTGACGTCGTCGCGCAACGTCTTGGCCGCGTCGGCCTGTTTGGGCTGGCCGGCGTTCTTGCTGTCCATCTGAACCAGGGTCAGGGCGTACCTGCCGTCCTTCGACGGCGGGCCGGGGACCACCTTCTGCACCTGATCGATCTTCTTCTCGCCCAGTTCGGTGGTGATCCGGGCGATGTCCTTCTGGTCGGCGGCGGTCAGCCGGCCGCCGTCGGTGCGCTGGTAGAGCGCGATCGCGGACGGCGTGAAGGCGCTGGGGAACGCCTTCTGCTGGAGGTCCGCGGCTTTGATCGACTCGTAACTCTTGGGCAGAAAACTGCTCTCGTCACTGTTCGAGGGCAGGCCCGGGGCGGTGGCGACGATCGCCACCGCGGCGATCAGCCATGCCACGATCGTCCAGACCGGGTGCCGGACGACGGCAGCGCCAATACGTCGGAACATGCGGGAGGGTCCTCCTGGGAAGGAAGATCACCGCAGCCCGGGGAGCGGTCCCTGGCATCGGCGACCCCGACCGGCCGCTGCGAGACGAGCCGGTCGAATAGTTGTCTTAGCGGTCACATCGTAGTGACCGAAGATATGTTCTTCGCACTGGATTCCCGTTGCCCGGTACCGCACTTGAAACGGACCAAACACCTCCGGAAAAAGGGCGCGCGCGCATTCCCCCGTGCCGACGCCCGTGTGACGGCCTTTCGTTTGAGCGGAAGTCAGGCCCGCGTGCCGGCCAGGGCGGTGCGGGACCGGCCGCGCACCTCGGCGATCACCCGGGCGCCCCGGTCCGGGGCGGTGTCGAGCCGGTCCAGGACGGACGGGACGGCGATGGCCGGGAGCAGGTGGTCGAAGAGCGCCGCCATGCGCTCGTCCAGATCGGCCCAGTCGGCGAGGGCCTGGGAGACCAGTTGCACTCCGGTCCACGCGCCGAGGAAGACCTGCGCGGACTCCTCGGGCACCACGTGCGCCAGTACCTCGCCCCTGGACTTGGCCTCCGCCAGCCGGGCCGCGGTGAACTCGGCCCAGGCGGGCCAGGCGCTGCCGAAGACGTTCCGGCCCCGGAGGTCGGCCGACAGCCGGACGCCGGCCAGCAGCAGGGGTTCGCGGGGCAGCCGGTCGGCCAGCGTCATGCCCGCGTCCACCCATTCCTGGAGCTTCAGTTCGCGGGGGACGTGGTACTCCGTCGATATCTGTTCCTGGAGCACGCCCCGGGCGAGGGCCGCCTTGGAGTCGAAGTGGAAGTACAGGGCGCCCTTGGTGACGCCGGCCCGGTTGAGGATCTCGGCGATGGTGGCCGCCGCGTAGCCGCGCTCGGCGAAGACCGCGGCGGCGGCTTCGAGGACGGCGCGTCGGGTCCGGACAGCTCGCTCCTGCTGAGCCATGGACCCTCCTCAAGCTGAACGTTAAACCAAACAGCTCGTACCCTACCCCACGGTCACCCGGCGAAAAGGTGTCCGGACACGGTCGAGCGGGGGTCGGTCGCGCGCGGCCGACCGGGATGTGATAAGGCGAGACAAGTGAGGTCGCGGGGAACCGGGTTGCCGACTCCCGCTCGCCCGGCCCCCGCGTCCGGTTCGGACCGCGGTGCCACCGCGTCGTCTCGACGCCCGCCCCTGGAGGACGCCATGCGCGTCGTGATCACCGGATCCACCGGACTCATCGGTTCCGCCCTCGTCCGCTCGCTGCTGGCCGACGGCCATCAGGTCGTCCGGCTCATGCGGGCCTCCTCGTCCCACGCCCCGCGCGACGGCAGCGAGTCGGCGCGCTGGGACCCCGCCGGGGGCGTGCTCGCGAAGGGGGCGCTGGACGGCGCGGACGCGGTGGTGCACCTGGCCGGGGCGGGCATCGGGGACCGGCGGTGGACGGCCGCGTACCGGCGGGAGATCCGGGACAGCCGGGTGCACGGCACCCATACGATCGCCCGGGCCTGCGCCGCCTCGGCCGTGCCCCCGCGGGTGCTGGTGTCGGCGTCCGCGACCGGCTACTACGGCGACACCGGCGAGCGGATCACGGACGAGAGCGCTCCGGCCGGAACCGACTTCCTGGCCTCCGTCTGCGTCGAGTGGGAGGCCGCCGCGGGCCCGGCCCGGGAGGCGGGCATCCGGGTGGTGCACCCCCGCACCAGCCTGGTGGTCTCCGCCCGGGGCGGTGCCTTCGGGCGGATGCTGCCGCTGTTCCGCCTGGGCCTGGGCGGGCGGCTCGGCTCCGGCGACCAGTACTGGCCGTTCATCTCGCTGACCGACCAGGTCGCGGCCCTGCGGTTCGCCCTCGGCACCGAGTCGCTGTCCGGGCCGGTCGACTTCACGGCGCCGCATCCGCTGACGAACCGGGCGGCGACGCAGGCACTGGGCCGCGCCCTGCACCGCCCGGCCCTCACCCCCGTGCCCTCCTTCGCGCTGCGCGCGGCGCTGGGCGACCTGGCCACGAGCATCACCAACAGCGCGCGCGTGGTCCCGACCGCCCTGCTGAAGGCGGGTTTCACGTTCCGGCACCCGCACTTCGAGCAGGCGCTGGAGTCGGTGCTCCACGGCGCCGACTGAGCCGCAGCCGGCCGCGACGCGGGCGGTGTGCCGCGCCCGGGGGCCGCACACCGCCCGCGTCATCGGGCTCAGCGGTGGTGGTGGCCGCCCGGGCGCGGGTGGGTCACCACGCGGCGCTGCCCCCAGGAGATCTCGTCGACGAGACGGCCCCGGTCGTTGCGCAGCTTGGCGCGGTCCGCCTTGCGCCACACCTCGGACCGCCGGTCCTGGTACAGGTCGGTACGGGTGTCACGGCCCACCCCCGTGTGGACGCGGACGGTGGCGTGAGCACCGAGCGAGTAGTGGCGGAAGGTGAAGGTGCGGCCCGCGGCGTCGGACAGCGTCCAGCCGTTCAGGCTGACCGCCCGGCGCGACTCGTTGCTCACGGCCACCCACTGCCGGTTCAGTGCGGCGTTGGAACGCGCGCCCCGGCCCGTGGAGTCGTACCGGACGCCGCTGATGTACACCACGCCGTGCGCACGGCCCGAGTGATGGCCGGCGGCCGCGGCCGGCAGCGCGGTGGCGCCGACGACGGCCGCCGCGACGGCGGAGGCGGCGGTCAGACGGCGGAAGGCGGGGAGAACGGAAACGGACACGGAGGTCCCCCTTTTCGCAGGGTGTGTGGTGCTGGTGACGACCGGGTGGCCGCACATCCGAACTCTGCGGTTTTTCCGGACGGTTCCGGGGGGAAAACGAAACGCATTGCCGTTCCTTCGCGTTTCCATGACTCCTGCCGGTATCCACCGGTTGTCTCGGGTATGAACAGATTGACCTTTGTTCGGAGGACATCGTGTGCCGACTGTTCGGCCTGACCAGCTCCCCCCGGCGCACGCACGCCACCTTCTGGCTGCTGGAGGCACCCGACAGCCTCAGCGCGCAGAGCCACCGCGAGCCGGACGGCACCGGGCTCGGATACTTCACGCCCGACGGCACACCCGAGGTGCACAAGGCCCCGATCGCCGCCTACGAGGACCGCTCCTTCGCCGAGGAGGCCCGCGAGGAGGAGTCGGCCACCTTCCTCGCGCACATCCGCTACGCCTCGACCGGCGGCCTGGACGTCCGCAACACGCACCCGTTCGAGCAGCGCGGGCGGCTGTTCGCGCACAACGGGGTGATCGAGGGACTGGACCTGCTCGACCGTCACCTGGGCGCGGACCGCTCCCTGGTGCGGGGCGACACCGACTCCGAGCGCTTCTTCGCCCTCGTCACCCGGGAGACCGAGGCACACGGCGATGACGTGTCCGCCGGGCTGCTGACCGCGGCGCGCTGGGTCGCCGCGAATCTGCCGCTGTTCGCACTGAACGTCATCCTCGTCACGCCCGGCGAGCTGTGGGCCCTGCGCTATCCCGCCACCCATGAGCTGTACGTCCTGGAGCGGCCGGCCGGCGGCCACCACGGCTCACGCCATCTCGACCACACCGGCCGGCACGGCAGGCTGCGGGTGCACTCGGCGGCCCTGGCCGGCTCACCGTCCGTCGTCGTGGCCAGCGAGCGCATGGACGAGAACCCGCACTGGCGGCTGCTGGCCCCCGGTGAACTGCTGCACGTGGGCCCCGATCTGCGGACCACGTCCCGGATCGCCCTGCCGGACCCGCCGGCGCATCCGCTCACCCTCGCCGACCTGCGCCCCGACGCGGCTGCCTCCCAGCGGCCCGTCTGACCGCACCCGGGCGCTCAGGAGTCGGAGTCGGGCTTGCTCCGGGCCTGTGCGTACGCCTGGCTGGGGGTCATGGAGACACCGTTCAGCTCGACCGTCTTGTACGGGCTGACCTTGGCGCAGGTCTTGGCCTGGTCGGCGGTGGAGGCGTGGGCGTCGGACACCGCGGACTTGGTGTCGGCGGGGGCGGAGGAGCCGCCCGGGAAGCTGGTGCCGCTGCTCCAGTCGGCGCCGATGACCAGGGTCAGCCCGGTGCCGCCGCCCTGCTTCAGATGACCGGAGGGCAGGCCGAGCGCCTTGGCGACCGTCTGGGCCTCGCCCTTCTGTCCGCTGCCGTAGGTGAGCGTGGTGGCCGACGCGGCGCTCGGCGCGTTGGCCGTCGTGGTCGCGGAGCTGAAGCCCTGGTCGGTCAGGGCGGTGGCGATCTGCGAGGCGCGGCCGGTCACCGGGGTGCCGTTCTCCACCGTCACCGCGATCTGGGCGGCCGGCACGCTCGGCGCGGAGGGCTTCTTGGTGGCCGCGGCCGCCGCGGACTTGCCGCCGGACCCGGTGGTCAGGGACTGGTCGTTGGCGATGGTGGCGAAGAGGGCCTTGGCCCCGGCGCCCACCACCACGCGGTTGTCGTTGTTCGGATCCGCGCCGGTCTGCATGGTCGTGAAGGTGATGCGCTTGGTGGGCACCTTGTTCACGTCCGAGGCGAGGGCGATCAGCTTCTTCACGCTGCCCAGGCCGTCGTCCACGGTGAGCGCCTTGGTCGCGGCGTCCGCGAGGCCGTAGACCGCCGTGGGGTCGGTCAGCGTGCCCGCGCTCTTGAACTTGCGGATCATCGCGCTGAGGAAGATGTGCTGGGAGATCGTTCGGCCGAGGTCGCTGCCGTCGCCGAAGCCGTGCCGGGAGCGGACGAACTCCAGCGCCGCGACGCCCTTGAGGGTGTGGGTGCCCTTGGACAGCTTCAGGTGCGAGTAGGTGTCGTAGACGTCGTCGCTGACGCACACCGGGACACCGCCGACCGCGTCGGACATCTTGACCACGCCGGAGAAGTCCAGCTTCACGAAGTGGTCGATGGTGATGCCGGTGAGCTGGTGGACGGTGGCCACCTGGCAGGCGGGGCCGTACTGGAGGGCGCTGTTGATCTGGCCGTAGTAGCCGGGCGTCGACTGGCCGTTCTCGCTGTTCTTGCAGGCCGGCACCTGGGTCATGGTGTCGCGCGGGATGCTCATCACGGTGGCGTTGGAGCGGTCGGCGGATATGTGGAGCACCATCTCCACGTCCGCGTTGCTGCCGCTCTGCACACCTGTCTTCGCGCAGCCGCCGCCGAGCTTGCAGTCCGCCGCGTTGGTGCGCCCGTCGGAGCCCATCACCAGGATGTTGATCGGGGTGCGGCCGAAGGCGTCCGCCTTCTCGGTGCCGCCCTTGCCGTCGAGGGACAGGCTGTGGATGTTGCCGTTCAGGTGGTCGTAGAACCACCAGCCCGCGCCCGCCGTGATCACGATCAGCGCCGACAGGGACATGGCGAGAATCTTCAGCACACGTTTGGCGCGTCCCACCGGACGGGCCCGGCGGGCACGCTTGCCGCCGCGTGAGCGGGCCGCCGCGCGGGCCGCGGCCCGGCCGCCCTGGGGCCGCTCCGCGTCGGGCCCGGCCGCGCGCTGCCCCGGCACCCGCCGGTCCCGGCGGCGCGTGGCCTGGCCTGCCTGCCCGTCCCACGGGTCGCTCATCTCCCACTCCCCTGAACGGTCGGGCCGGGCCGCCGACGGTGCGGCCGGGCGTGCGCGGTGGCGTACGAGGTGGTGACATGCCGCCCCGCATCGATTGCGTAGTTGCGCAATCTAACAAACCCCTGGCCCGGAGCAGCAGTGATGCACACGAGATTCACAGGTGAGGCACCCCGTCGCTGCGACGCGACCGGCCCGAGCGGTACGGCAGCGGGAGTCTACGCGCCCCTTCTGTGACCCAGGCGAACGGGCGCCGTTCTTTATCCGGCCCATATGCCCTGATGATCGCGGCGGCGGGGCCGCTCCCGGCTCTCTCAGCCGCCGGTTGTGCGCAGCCCGCGCAGCGGGGCGGCATTGTGCCGGGTGCGCGCGGTGAGCTGACCGACCATCACACGGACGAGGGTCACCACGTCCGGATCGTCGATGTAGTAGATCTGCCGTCTGCCCTCGCGGCGGGAGCGCACGAGTCCGGCGAGCTTCAGCTTGGCCAGGTGCTGGCTGACCGCGGGCAGCGCGCCGCCGACCCGGTCGGCGAGATGGGTGACATCACTCTCGCCCTGTGACAGGGCCCACATCAGGTGCAGCCGGGCAGTCGAGGCGAGCAGTCCGAACGCGGCGGCGGCCTCGGCCAGCACCTCGGCGGGCGGGTCGTCATGACCCCCGGCCCTGTCCGTCACAGCCCTCTCCCGTCCCCGCCCTCCGCACAGCCGACGCGGGTGCGCCGACCCAGTGTAGGCGTCCGGTCCCAGCGGCCGCGGACGGTCGCCGGGACCGGACGGCCGCCGGGGGACGGGACGCGTCAGTCCTCGTAGAAGTTGTTGACCACGACGTCCGGTTCGTCGTCGTCGAACGCCTCGTTCAGCAGCGCGCCGCCGACGAGGCCGGCCGCACCGGCGCCGATGAGCGCGCCCGCGCCGAAGCGGCGGCCGCCCTGCTGTTCATGGTGGTGGTGGTCGTCGTACGGCTGCCCGTACCCCGGCTGCGGATAGCCCTGCTGGGGGTACCCCTGCTGCGGGTAGCCCTGGGGCACGGGCTGGGGGTAGCCCTGCTGCGGCGGGGTGTAGAAGGGCGGCGCGGTGGTCTGCACCCGCTGGGCGCAGGCGCCGCAGGTCTGGACGGGCCGGGGCACGCCCCACTGCGGGGACCAGGTCACGGTGGTCACGCCCGGGCCGTGGTTGGGGTCGAAGAAACAGGTCATGGGGGAACTCCCGGTGGGATACGGGGACGGGGCGGACACGGGGGCGGGCGGGACGACGGCGGGCGCAACGGCGGGTGCGGCGTACGGATCCGGAGCCTGCGGCGGCTTCGACGCGAGGTCCGGGGCCGGGGCCGGCGCGGCGGCCGGGACGGGGCCCGGGGCCGCGGGCGGGGCCGGTTCCGGCGCCGGCGGAGCCGCCTCCCGCAGCACGTCCACGCCGTAGTCGCAGGCGATCCCCGCGAGCCCCGAGGCGTAGCCCTGGCCGACCGCGCGGAACTTCCACTCCGCGCCGTGCCGGTACAGCTCGCCGAGGACCAGGGCGGTCTCGCCGGACAGGGCGGCGCCGGTCAGCTCGTAGCGGGCCAGCTCGGTGCCGCCGTCCTCGTCCAGGACGCGGATGTGGGCGCGGTGGACCTGCTCGAAGGTGTGGCCGCGGGCCGCCGCCTCGTACAGGGAGACCGGGAAGACGACCTTCTCCACGGCGTCCGGGAGCCGGGCGAGGTCGACCCGGATCCGCTGGTCGTCCCCGTCGGCCGGGTGGCCCTGGCCGGAGTGCCGGACCGAACCGTCGGGGCTGCTCGGGTTGTTGAAGAACACGAAGTGTTCGTCGGACAGCACCTTCCCCGAGCCGTCGCACAGCAACGCACTGGCGTCCGGCTCATAGCCGGTGTCCGCCTGCCAGCCCAGCCCGACCGTCACGGCAGTCAGACCGGGGGCCTGCCTGCTCAGCGACACGTTGCCGCCCTTGGTCAGGATCGCGCTCATGCAAGTCCTCCACAGCTGCCCCGGAAAACGCGTCCATGATGATCAACGGGTCCCGGCCCGCGTCGGTTCCAGGTCGCGCGCATGAAGTCGGTCGGACATTCAGAGGTGCGCGGCGATCGCGGGGAGCAGGTCCTGGAAGGTCCGCCCCGAGGCCGGTTCGCCGATGGCCTGCAACTGCCAGCCGCTGCCCCCGCGATGCAGCTTGGCCATGATCTGCGCCGTGTACGCGCCGCCGCCGCTGAGCGTGTAGCGGGCGAGTTCCCCGCCGGTCTGCTCGTCGACCAGCCGGCAGAACGCGTTCTGCACCTCGCCGAAGGTCTGCCCCGTGAAGGAGTTGACCGTGAAGACGATCTGGTCGACGTGGCCGGGGACACGGGCGAGGTCGACCAGGATGACCTCGTCGTCGTCCCCGGCCCCCGCGCCGCCGACGAGGTTGTCGCCGAGGTGTCGCACGGAGCCGTCGTCGCTGGCCAGGTGCTGGAAGAAGACGACGTCGACGGGCTGCCCGCCCGCGAACAGCACGGCGGAGGCGTCGAGGTCGATCTCCCGGGTGCCGGCCAGCTTGGCCAGGAACCCCTTGCGCGGTGCGGCCTGCCAGCCCAGGCCCATCCGGACGGCGCTCAGCGCGCCACCGTCCGCCTTGTCGAGGCTGATCCGCTGACCCTTGCTCAGATTGACCGACACGGGTGTACTCCCTCTCGCTCGCCGGGTGGTGCGGGTGTCAGACGTTGACGCCGAAGTCGCCGGCGATGCCCGCGAGTCCGGAGGCGTAGCCCTGGCCGACCGCGCGGAACTTCCACTCCGCGCCGTTGCGGTACAGCTCGCCGAAGACCATCGCGGTCTCGGTGGAGGCGTCCTCGGACAGGTCGTAGCGGGCGATCTCGGCTCCGCCGGCCTGGTTGACGACCCGGATGAAGGCGTTGCGGACCTGGCCGAAGCTCTGGCCGCGGTTCTCGGCGTCGTGGATGGAGACGGGGAAGACGATCCGCTCGACCTCGGCGGGCACGGCCGTCAGGTTCACCTTGATGGTCTCGTCGTCGCCCTCGCCCTCACCGGTGAGGTTGTCGCCGGTGTGCTCGACCGAACCGTCGGGGCTGGTGAGGTTGTTGTAGAAGACGAAGTGCCGGTCGGAGACGACCTTGCCCGAGGCGTCCAGCAGCAGCGCGGAGGCGTCCAGGTCGAAGTCGGTGCCCGTGGTGGTGCGCACGTCCCAGCCCAGCCCGACGAGCACCGCGCTGAGACCGGGCGCCTCCTTGCTCAGCGACACGTTGCCACCCTTGGACAGGGAAACACCCATGGTTCGTCCTTCCACGCACGGTCGGTACGGATCCGGCCCCCGGATCCGATCTTGAATCTACAACACTGTAGAAGTTGATGCGGGTACGGCACGGACGGCGCCCGCGTGAGGAGCGTGATCCGGCCACGCGCGTGCCCTCTGTACGATGTGACGCTCCTTCGGCGCGAGGAGTTGAGGCAGGGCCGGGGCGGACGGGTGACAGAGGGGAGACAGCGGGTGACGGAGCCGGACGCGCACCGCCGGCGCAGGGCGCACGGGGCGTTGGAGACACGGGTGCTCGCCGCGCTGCACGAGGCCGGCGGCCCGGTGACCGCGGGCTGGGTGCAGGAGCACCTCGCCGCGGGCCTCGCCTACACGACCGTGATGACGGTGCTGGGCCGGTTGCTGGCGAAGAAGGCCGTCACCCGCAGGCGTGAGGGGCGGTCCTTCGTCTGGTTGCCGGCCGCGGACGAGGCGGGGCTGGCCGCGCTGAAGATGCGCCGGGTCCTGGACGGCGAGCAGGACCGGCGGGCGGTGCTGGCCAGTTTCATCACCGCGCTGCCGGAGGGCGACGAGCGACTGCTGCGGGAACTGCTGGAGCACAGCGAGGGCGACGGCTGAGACACGCATGGGAATCTTCGTCTTCCTGCCCCTGGTGCTGCCGTTGACGGCCTGGCCGATCGCGCGGCTGGCCGAACCCCGGCTGCACCCGCGCACCGCGACCGTGCTGCTGACCTCGGTCGCCACCGTGATGGCGCTGTGCAGCACGCTGTGCCTGGCCCTGCTGATGGTGGTCGGCACGGCCCAACTGCCCGGAAATCCGCTGCCGGACGGCTGGTCCGACCCCGAGGTGCGCGAGAGCGTGCCCCGGCACGAGATCACGGGCAAGGCGGCGATCCCCGCGCTGCTCGCGGTCGTCGCCGCGTGCGGCCGTGCCCTCGTCCGTCATGCGCGGGTGCGCCGGCGGGCCCACCGGGCGCTCACGGGGCTGCCGGACACCCGGGTGGCGGTGCTGCCGGACCCGGCGCCGTACGCCTACGCCCTGCCGGGCGGCCGACGGGACCGGATCGTGGTGTCCACGGCCATGCTCGCGTCCCTGACGTCACGGGAGCGCCGCGCCCTGTTCGCGCACGAGCGCGCCCATCTCGCCGCCCGGCACCACCGCCATCTGCTGCTGGCCCGGCTGGCCGCCTGCGCCAACCCGTTCCTGCTGCCGCTGTGCACGGCGGTGGCGTACACGGCGGAGCGATGGGCGGACGAGGAGGCCGCGCGGGCGGTGGGCAGCCGCAGGGTGGTGGCCCGCGCGATCGGCAGGGCGGCGCTGGCCGGCACCCGCGGGGCGCCCGCGCCGACGCTGCCCGCGCTCGCCGCGCCCGGACCGCTCCCCCGCCGGGTCGCCGCCCTGCTCGGACCGGCCCCGGCCGCGCGCGCCTGGCCGTCCCTGTTCACGGCGGCCGGTCTCGCGGTGTGGACCGCGACCACCGGGGCCGCCCTGTCCGCCATGTTCTCCGCCAACTCGGCGCTCACGCTGCTGCTCGTGCTGCACGCGGCCACCCCCCTGTGAGCCGGGCGGGCCGCCGGGGAGAATCACGGCCATGACCGTCACCACGGACCGGGCCGCCGCCCGCCGCAGCCTGGAGGGGCTGGCGCTCGGCGACGCCTTCGGCGAACGCTGGTTCCCCCTGTTCCGCGAACCGCGCCAGGCCCTGTGCGAGATCCGCGCCCGGCGCACGCCCGAGGAAGAGCCCTGGCACTGGACCGACGACACCGCGATGGCCCTGGCCCTGCTGCGGGTGCTGGACACCCACGGGGAGGTGCGCCCGCGCGAACTGGCGCTGGCCTTCGCGCTCGGCTACGACGCCGATCCCGCCCGCGGATACGGCCACGGGATGCACCAGTTGCTGCCGCGGCTGCTGCGAGCGCCGCAGGAGTGGCCGCGGCTCGCGCGCGAACTGTTCGGCGGTGAGGGCAGCCTCGGCAACGGCGCGGCCATGCGGGTGGCGCCGCTGGGCGCGTTCTTCCACGCCGACCCGGAGCGGGTCGTCACCGAGGCGACGCGCTCGGCGGAGGTCACCCACGCCCATCCCGAGGGTGTGGCCGGCGCCGTCGCGGTGGCGGTCGCGGCCGCGCTGTCCGCGCGGGGCGGCCTGAGCGTCGCCGACGTGGCGGCCCTGACCCCGGCGGGATCGGTCCGCGAAGGGCTGGCCCGGGCCGCCGAGGTGCCGTTCACCACCGAGCCGTGGCGGGCCGCGGACCTCCTCGGCAACGGGCAGCGGATCCGGGCCGACGACACGGTCCCGTTCGCCGTGTGGTGCGCCGCCCGCCACCCCGGCGACCTCGCCTCCGCCCTGTGGACCACGGCGGAGGGGTTCGGCGACGTGGACACCACCTGTGCCATCGCGGGCGGCGTCGTCGCCGCCCGCACCGGCGTCGTCGGTGTGCCACGCGAGTGGCTGGAACGCCGGGAGCCGCTTCCGGGGACGGGTGGCGACGGGCCCGCATCCTCGGCGGAATCCGGGGCAGGCGGCACGTGAACGGGTCCGCCCGGGGACCTTCGGACACGCGTGAGGTAAGTGTGGCAGGCAGTGGGAGCACCGACGAACCAGTGGAACCGGACGGGCTGTCGGTCGACCGGAACCCGGTCGGCGGGGTCACCGTGGTCACGGTGACCGGCGAGGTCGACCACCGGACCGCGGGCACGCTCCGGAGCGCGTTGATGCCCGCTGATCCCGGCCCGGCGCCGCGCACGGTCGCCGACCTCTCCGGGGTGGGGTTCATGGACTCCAGCGGCATCAACGTCCTCATAGCCGCCCATCAGGCGCACGAGGCGGGCGGCTGGCTGCGGCTGGCCGGGGTGCGCAGGCCCGTGCTGCGCACCCTGGAGATGGTCGGCCTCACCGGCCTGCTCGCCTGTTACCCGAGCGTGCGGGCCGCGTTGGACGCCTGACGCTACGACGCGGCGGTGGAGTGCGACAGGGGGACGGTGGCCTCGGCGTCGTCCCTGATCGACTCGACCACCGCCTGATGCAGCTCCCGGCTGCCCCGCTCGCTGCGGCAGGGCACCGGGCTGCCGCTGAGCGTGTACCACTGGGAGGTGCCGCTGTACTGCACCGCCACGTCGGCCATCCGGCCGTCCCAGGTGGTGTGGACGGTGAGGTCGCCCGTGAGGATTCCCGCCTCGACGGTGCGGGCGCCGCCCCGGCCGGTGAAGACCCCGGGGGTGGTCCATGATGCCCAGACCATGCTCTCGGCCTCTCTTCTCGGGTATCCGCCCCCTCGCAAGGGTTTGGGGTTGTATGTCCAGTGTCGTCTGTCTTCCATGGTGCCCCGCAGCGGCGCGGGGCGGATGGGGCCGTACGGCCCCGGTGCGGGCCGCCGCGGCGCCGTGCGGCACTGGTGCGCCGGCGTTTCCCGTGCTGTGCTGGTAGCGGCGGGAAGGACGTGCAGACGCGGGGAAGCGGCCGGCAGCCGCGCACCGCGCAATCCGGATCCGCGAGAAGCGGATGGCCCTTCCCGCCCCGCCCTTCTCCGCTCCCCCACCGCCTCGCCCGCTGCCCGGTGCCGCGCGGGCCCGCGCGAGCCCGCGCGCCGTGGGCCGAAGGGCCCCCGCCCGGGTCCGGGCGACCTGTGGCGGCACCGGCCGGGCGCCCGCAGGCTGGGAACACGAACCCAGGAAGGGAGCCGGTGCGATGACCTCCGCCACCACCATGACCACGGCGCTCGACCCCGCACAGCGCGATCGGCTGACGAGCCTCGCCCGCGAGGTCGCCTTCGCGGCGGGCACCCGGCTGTTCGAGGAGGGGCGGCGCGCCGACCGTTTCTGGATCGTGCGCACCGGCACCGTCGCCCTCGACCTGCGGGTGCCGGGCCGCCGGCCGGCCGTCATCGAGACCCTCGGCCACGGCGAACTGGTCGGCTGGTCCTGGCACTTCCCGCCGCACATCTGGCAGCTGGGCGGCGAGGCGACGAGCCCGGTGCGGGCCTGGGAGTTCGACGCCGAGTCCGTGCGCGCGCTGTGCGACGACGACCCGGAGTTCGGGCGGGCCGTCGCGGTGTGGGTCGGCCGCGTGGTGGCTCAGCGGCTGCACGCCTCCCGGGTCCGGCTGCTCGACCTCTACGCCCCCTACGGCAGCGGGAGCGAGCGGTGACCGCGCCGGAGCGGAAGCCCGGCGGCCCCAGCCGGGTGAGCGACGTGATGACGCGCGCGGTCGTGGCGGTGGGGCGCACGGCCCGGTTCAAGGACATCGTCGAGCGCATGGAGCGGTGGAAGGTCAGCGCGCTGCCGGTGCTGGAGGGCGACGGCCGGGTGGTCGGGGTGGTCTCCGAGGCGGATCTGCTGCCCAAGGAGGAGTTCCGGGACAGCGACCCGGACCGGATGACCCAGCGGCGCCGGCTCGCGGACCTGGCCAAGGCCGGGGCGGTGAGCGCCGAGGAGGTGATGAGCACGCCCGCCGTCACGGTGCACGCCGACGCCACGCTCGCCGAGGCCGCGCGGATCATGGCCCTGAAGCGCGTCAAGCGGCTGCCGGTGGTGACCCCGGAGGGGGTGCTGGAGGGCGTGGTCAGCCGCGGTGACCTGCTGAAGGTGTTCCTGCGCGAGGACGCCGAACTGGCCGACGAGATCCGCCGCGACGTGCTGGACGTGCTGTTCCCGGCGCCGGTCGAGCCGTTGCACGTGGTCGTGGTCGACGGCGTGGTGACGCTGACCGGGAAGGTGCCGGACACCACCCGGATCCCGCTGGCGGAGCGGATGATCCGAGGGGTCGAGGGCGTGGTGGGGCTGGACTGCCACCTCGGCGGGGCGTGAGCCGCGTCCGGTTCGCGCGGCTCAGCCGCGGCCGCCGCTGAGGTTGCCCCAGCGGGGACCTATCTGCTTCCACTCCTCGTCCCACTCGGCCATCCGGCGCCGGATGAGCCGGCCGCGCACCAGCCACCCCGCGCACCACACGGCCGCACCGGCAGAGGGGCCGACGAGCACACCGGTGAGGGCCGCCTGGAGGTCGGCCGAGGCGCCGGTCACCGGCGGGGCGACGACACGGTCCGCCCGGTTGGCCCATACGGTCACGCTGCTTCCGGCGGGGGCGCCGGGCACGACCTTCGCGCGATCGGTGTGCACCGAGCCGTCGGGGTCCGTCCAGCGCACGGTGGCCCACACCCGCCCGTCGTCGTAGCCGGTCCCGGCGGCCGGGGTCGGGGCCGCGGGGTCGGTGAGCACCGCCGTGACCGGGTGGACCCGCGCCAGCCGTTCGGCGTACGACGCGGCGGAGGCCCGGGCCGCCAGGAGGCCGGCGACCACACCGCAGACCAGGACGAGGATCCAGGTGGCGAGGACGATCCAGGCCTCGACCACGTCGCTGTGCCGGCGCAGCGGATTGCGCCGCCAGCGCCACAGCCGTACCCGGCTGACCGTCGTGGCAGGTGTCCGCGTCATCGTCACCGCCTCCTCTCGTGCGCCGGCGGCCCGTGGTCAGCGGGTGCGGGCCGATTCGGCGTCCGGCAGATCCGGGTCGAGGTCGGGTTGGCGCGGCGGCCCGGCCAGCGCGCACCGCACGTCCACCACGCCGGGCACGGCCCTGACGAGGCGGGCGGCGAGGGGCACCAGGGAGGTCTCGCGGACCCGGCCGCCGAGCGTCACGACACCATCGTGCACCTCCACCCGGATCCCGGCCGCTTCTGGGCCGAAGAGACGGACGACGACGTCGCCGCGGACCTCCTCGGCGATCTCCGCGTCGCCGCGCAGGAACACCTTGAGCAGGTCCGAGCGGCTGACGATGCCCAGCAGGGTGCCGTCCGGACCGACGACCGGGAGCTGTTTGACCCGGGCCCGCGCCATGATGCGCGCGGCCTGTCCGAGGGTGGCGTCCGGCGCCACGGTGACCGCCGGGGCGGTCATCAGCCGTTCCGCGGTGGCCGCTTCGGCCTTCGCCAGCTCGGCGAGGTGCCGCGTCCGGGCGTACCGGTCGAGGTCGCTGTCGCGGTACTCCTCCTTGGGCAGCAGATCCGCCTCGGAGACGACACCGACGACGTGCCCGGCGTCGTCGAGCACCGGCACCGCGCCGACCCGCCAGTCCCGCATGGCCTGCACGATGTCCTTGAAGCCGGCGCCCGTGCGCAGGGCCAGCACACTGCGGGTCATCACGTCGCCGACGACGGTCGGGGTGCCGTCCATGGCTTCCTCCAGGGGGCTCTGGTGCCTCGGTGCGGCACGTTCAGCCTGTGGCCGCCCGCCCGGCCCGTTTCATGGGCCGGGCGGGCACTTACGGGTGCCCACCGGTCCCACGCCCGCACGCGGCGCCCGTGCCGACGCCCCGTCATGCCCCGGGCAGTGGAACCCGCCATTCCAGTGTGGCCCCGCCCAGCTCGCCCTTGCCCACTTCGAGCCGGCCGCCGAGCCGCCGGGCGCGCTCGGCCATGTTGCGCAGCCCGCTGCGGCGCCCGCCGTCGGGGATGCCGACGCCGTTGTCCCGGACGGTGAGCCGCACTTCGCGGCCGTCGGTGACCAGCAGCACCTCGGCCCGGTCGGCGTGGGCGTGCCGGGCGATGTTGGTGAGGGCCTCGGAGAGGACGGCCACCACATGGTCCGCGACCTCGCCCGGTACGTCGGTGTCGATCAGGCCCTCCATGCGGACGCCGGGCGCGAAGCCCAGCACCGGGGATGCCTCGCCGGCCACCCTGACCACGCGGGCGCGCAGCCCGCCGGCGGCGGCGCCCTCGCGGGCCCGCAGCCCGAAGATGGTCGATCTGATGATCTTTATGGTCTCGTCCAGGTCGTCCACGGCGCGCAGGACCCGCTCGGAGGCCTCCGGGTGCTCGATGAAGCGGCCCGCGCTCTGGAGCGTCATGCCGGTGGCGAACAGCCGCTGGATGGCCAGGTCGTGCAGGTCCCGGGCGATGCGGTCGCGGTCCTCCAGGAGCGCGATCTGCTGGGCGGCCTGCCGGCGCTGGGCCAGCTCCATGGCGATCGCGGCCTGCGCCGCGAAGCCCCGCAGCATCTCGGTCTCCTTGTCGGAGAACACCGGCTGGTCGCTCTCCCGCGCCAGCAGCACCACGCCCCGGGCGCCGCCCTCGCCGGTGCCGATGGGCACGGCGACGGCGGGGCCGAGGCCCTCGAAGCGCGGCGGCTCCTGCGAGATCCGTTCGTCGTGGGCGACGTCGTCGCTGGTGACGGGGGCGGCGGCGGTGAAGGCCAGGCCCATGAGGCTGTTGTGCAGGGGCAGTACCAGACCGCGGTGGGCCTCCGCCTGGGCGCCCACCGCGATCTCCACGCCGAGCGACTCGGTGTCCGGCATGGGCATCGCGACCGCGGCGAGGGCCGAGCCGGTGTTCTCGCGGGCCCGCTCCGCGATCAGGTCCAGCGCCTCGGCGCGCTCACTGCCGGACATCAGACTGTGGCTGATCTCGGCGCTGGCCAGCAGCCAGCGCTCGCGCAGCCGGGAGTCCTCGTAGAGGCGGGCGTTGTCGATGGCGACGCCGGCCGCGACGGCGAGGGTGGCGAGGACCGACTCGTCCTCCTCGTCGAAGTCGAGGCCGCCGCGTTTCTCGGTGAGGTACAGGTTGCCGAAGACCTGGTCGCGGACGCGGATCGGGACGCCGAGGAAGGTGTTCATCGGCGGGTGACCGGGCGGGAAGCCGTACGAGGCGGGGTGCTCGGAGATCTTCGGCAGGCGCAGCGGCTCGGGGTGGCGGATCAGCTCGCCGAGGATGCCGTGGCCCTCCGGGTAGGGGCCGATCCGGCGGATCCGCTCCTCGGACAGGCCGACGGTGTGGAACGCGGCGAGGGTCGTGCCGTCCGGTCCGATGACGCCCAGCGCCGCGTACTCGGCGTCGACCAGGGCGGCCGCCGCCTCCACGATGGAGTGCAGGACCTGCTCCAGCTCCAGCTCGCGGCCGACGGAGAGGACCGCCTCCAGCAGGCTGTGCACCCGGTCCCGGGTACCGCGGGCCGCGTCGATCCTGGCCTGCAGTTCCTCCAGCAGCTCGTCCAGCTTCAGCTGCGGCAGCCGCACGCCGGGCTCCTCCGTTCCGGTCACCAAGCCCTCCACTCCCCATCGGCACACGCCATCGAACCGACGGGTTCTCAGGACACGGTATCCGCTCCCCGACCCGGAGGAACACGCGGCCTTCACGCGTGCGACGCGAAACCTCCTCGTGCCGCCGGCACATGCCGCACGGGCGGCCGCCGCGCGGTCCTGGACGGCGCGGCTCGCCTCCGCGCCGCGGGACGACTCGGCGGTGTGCGGGCCGTACGGCCCCGGGTCGGGGTCCGAACGGCACTCTCGAGGGTCGCGGCCGGGGGGTGACAATGGGACCAGGAGCGGCACCGATCCCCCGCGGTGTCGCTCCGCCCATGCGGGGCGGGACACCCACGGAAGACCGGCAGTGCGCCCCTCTGCCTCGATCGCGCCGAGGCGCTGCGGCTGCCGGGCAGTGGTCGTCGCGCACGCGGCCGACGCCATCGCCTTCGACGCCCGTCTCGCTGGAGCGTCGTGGTCACGGGGCACGCGCGGCTGGTCACGGCCCCCGCGGAACCGGCCCGGCTCAAGACGCCGCCGCACCCGGGGCGCCGCCGGAGGACGGGGACCATGCCGTGCGCATCCGCCCGGACCCGGTGACCTGGTGCTGCCGACCGTCCCCGCCCTCCCGCGGCCGCCCCGCGACCGGGCGCACGCCCGCCGGGCGAGCCGCACGGCGGCGACGGGACGGGCGGCCGGCCCGGACATCCCGCCGCCGCCCCGCCGCGTCGGCCCGCTGGTCGAGGCGCGCAGGGCCCGCAGCGGTTCCGCCCGCCGGGGCCCGGTGGTGCCGGGCCGTCCGGCCCCGTGTCACGGCCGGGCCTCACCCTCCCCAGGACCACTCCGCGACCTCCGGCAGGTCGGTGCCGTGTGCGCGGATCCAGCCGTGGTGGCGGCTGCGGGCGTCGGCCATGGCCTGGCGGACGCCGGCGGCGCGGACGGCGAGGCCGGGGACGCGGTCGATGACGTCCATCACCAGTCGGTAGCGGTCCAGGTCGTTGCGCACGACCATGTCGAACGGCGTGGTCGTGGTGCCCGACTCCTTGTAGCCGCGCACATGCAGGTTCTTGTGCCCGGCGCGCCGGTAGGCCAGCCGGTGGATCAGCCAGGGGTAGCCGTGGTAGGCGAAGATGACCGGTCTGTCGGTGGTGAACAGGCCGTCGTACTCGAAGTCGGGCATGCCGTGCGGGTGTTCGTCGTGCGGCAGCAGCCGGGTCATGTCGACCACGTTGACCACCCGCACCGCCAGCTCGGGCAGGTGCCGGCGCAGCAACTGGGCCGCGGCCAGCACCTCCTGGGTGGGCACGTCACCGGCGCAGGCGAGCACCACGTCGGGCTCACCGCCGTTCTCGGTGCCCGCCCACTCCCAGATCCCGGCGCCGCGCGCGCAGTGGGCGCGGGCCTGGTCCATGGTCAGCCAGTCGAAGCAGGGCTGCTTGCCGGCCACGACGACGTTGACGTAGTCGCGGCTGCGCAGCACGTGGTCGGCCACCGACAGCAGGGTGTTGGCGTCCGGCGGCAGGTAGACGCGGACCACTTCGGGGCTCTTGTTGAGGACGTGGTCCACGAACCCGGGGTCCTGGTGGGAGAACCCGTTGTGGTCCTGGCGCCAGACATGGGAGGTGAGCAGGTAGTTGAGGGAGGCGATGGGGGCCCGCCAGGGCAGCCGCCGGGAGGTCTTCAGCCACTTGATGTGCTGGTTGACCATCGAGTCGACGATGTGCACGAACGCCTCGTAGCAGGAGAACAGCCCGTGCCGGCCGGTGAGCAGGTAGCCCTCCAGCCAGCCCTGGCAGAGGTGTTCGGAGAGGACCTCCAGCACCCGGCCGTGCCGGTCGAGGTGCTCGTCCACCGGGAGCACCTCGGCCTGCCATGCCTTGCCGCTGGCCGAGTAGACGGCCTGGAGCCGGTTGGAGGCGGTCTCGTCCGGGCCGACAAGGCGGAAGTCCCGGCGGTCCCGGGTGTCCTCCATGACCCTTTCCAGGAGGTCGCCGAGGACCCGGGTGGGCTCGTGCAGTGCGGCGCCCGGCTTCTCCACCGAGACGGCGAAGGTGTCGAGGGGCGGCAGCGGCAGTTCGCGCAGCAGCAGGCCGCCGTTGGCGTGCGGGTTCGAGCCGAGGCGCCGGGTGCCTTCGGGGACGCAGGCGAGGACGTCGGCGGACGGCCGGCCGTCCGCGCCGAACAGTTCCTCGGGCCGGTACGAGCGCAGCCACCGCTCCAGCTGCCGCAGGTGCGCGGGGTTCTCGCGGACGCCGGGCAGCGGGACCTGGTGGGCGCGCCAGGTGCCCTCGACGGGTTCGCCGTCCACCTCGGCGGGGCCGGTCCAGCCCTTGGGGGTGCGCAGGACGATCATCGGCCAGTGCGCCCGCTCGGTGCGCCCGTCCTCGCGGGCGGCGCGCTGCGTCCGCGCGATGCGGTCCAGGGCGTCGTCCATCGCCGCGGCCAGGGCGCGGTGCACCTCGGCGGGGTCGTCACCGCTGACGTACAGGGGCTCGTGGCCGTATCCGCGCAGCAGTTCGTCGAGTTCGGCCTCGGGGAGCCGGGAGAGCACGGTGGGGTTGGCGATCTTGTAGCCGTTGAGGTGCAGGACGGGCAGCACGGCCCCGTCGTGCACCGGGTCGAGGAACTTGTCGGAGTGCCAGGAGGTGGCGAGCGGCCCGGTCTCCGCCTCGCCGTCGCCGACCACGCAGGCCACCAGCAGGTCCGGGTTGTCGAACGCGGCGCCGTAGGCGTGGGCGAGGGAGTAGCCGAGTTCGCCGCCCTCGTGGATCGAGCCGGGCGTCTCGGGGGCCACGTGGCTGGGCACGCCGCCGGGGAAGGAGAACTGCTTGAACAGCCGTTCCATGCCGGTGGCGTCCCGGCTGATGTCCGGGTAGGTCTCGCTGTAGCTGCCCTCCAGCCAGGAGCCCGCGAGGACCGCCGGACCGCCGTGGCCGGGGCCCCACACGCACAGCGCGTCCAGGTCGCGCGCCTTGATCACGCGGTTGAGGTGCGTGTAGACGAGGTTGAGTCCGGGCGAGGTGCCCCAGTGGCCGAGCAGTCGCGGCTTGATGTGCTCGGGCCGCAGCGGCTCGGTCAGCAGCGGGTTGGCCATGAGGTAGATCTGGCCGGCGGCCAGGTAGTTGGCGGCGCGCCAGTGCGCGTCCAGGGTGCGCAGCTCGTCGTCGGTCAGGGGGCCGGCGGCGTCCTGGGTCATGGGTGCTCCGATCATGGTCGGGTGGGTGTCAGGCGGGTTCCGGTACGACGGCCACCGGGCAGTCCGCGTGGTGCAGCACTCCGTGGGCGACCCGTCCGAGCCGGAGACCGAAGCGGCCGGTGCGGCGCCGGGCGCCGACGACCAGCAGTCCGGCGTCCCGGGAGGCGGCGACGAGGACGTCCCGGGCGGGTCCCTCGGCGGTGCGCCGGCGCACCCGGAGGCCGTCCGGGAGGTCCTGGCGCAGTGCCTCCTCCAGCGCCCCGGCGGCCTCCTCCTCCGGGGTCCGGGCGGGCCGGCCGGAGAGCTGCGGATGCCCGGCGGCGGTGTACGCGGGGCGCCGCCAGGCCCGTACGGCCTCCAGGGGCACGCCCCGCAGCGCGGCCTCCTCGGCCGCGAACCGCACCGCGGCCGGGCACGCCCCCTTCCCTGCGACGCCGAGGACGACGCGCCCGGGGGCCGCCGGCTCCTCGGGGCTGCCGCGCAGCACGATGACCGGGCAGTGGGCGTGCGCGGCGACCGACAGGCTGACGGAGCCGAGCAGGAGTTCGGCGACGCCGCTGCGGCCCCGGCAGCCGAGCACCACGAAGCGGGCGAGGCTGCTCTCGTTCACCAGCCCGAACTCCGGCTCCTCGGCGAGCACGGCGGTGGTGACCACGAGCCCCGGCCGGCGCTGGTGGGCCCGGCGTTCGGCGGCGTCCATGACGTCCCGGGCCATCACCTCCTCGACCGGTTTGCCGACCTCCTGGGCGATCAGGGAACCCTCGTAGCGTTCCCAGAGCGAGGCGTAGACCAGGCGGAGCGGCGCCCCGCGCAGGGCGGCCTCGTCGGCCGCCCGGTCCACGGCGCGCAGGCTCTCCTCGGAGCCGTCCACGCCGGCGACGACGGGCAGGTCCATCGTGTTCACCCTTCCAGGCGGAGGTCGACGGCGCGGCGGGCCGGCATCCGGCACCACTGGCCATCGTCGAGGGGGTCACCCGCGGATGCGAGCCGTACGCGCCGCTTCTCGGCCATGCGGCCCTCCCCGCGCATACGGGCCGCTCAGTCGTGCGCGACGACGGCCACGGGGGCGCCGACGTGGTGCAGGACGGCGTGGGTGACATGGCCGATGTGGATGCCGAAGGGGCTGGTGCGCACCCGCCGGCCGACGACCACGAGGGAGGCCCCACGGGCGGCCTCGACCAGGACCGGCGCGGCGTTGCCGGCCCGGCTCGCCTCGCTCACCTCGACGTCCGGGTACTTCTGCCGCCAGGGCCGCAGCACCTCGGTGAGCAGGGCCGAGGCCCGGCGTCCGTAGGAGGGCACCACGGGCGGTTCGGCGGGGATGCCGTACGCGGCGTACGGCGGCGGGGTCCAGGCGTGCACGACCCGCACCGCGGCACCGCGGCGCGCGGCAGCGTCGAAGGCGAACTCCAGCAGCGTCCGGCAGGGTCCCTCGGGGTCGTCGATGTCGAGGCCGAGGACAACGGGCAGGAAGGGGGTCGCGGCGGACGGCACGCCCGAGGGGTCCGGCTGGTGCTCGTCGGCGGCCTGTTCACCCGCTCGGACCAGTACCACCGGACGCATGGTGCGGGCGATGACGGAGAGTCCGGCCGAGCCGATCAGGAAACCGCCGAACCGGCCGAGGCCGCGGGAGCCCAGCGCCAGCAGCTCCGAACCGTCGGCGGCCTCGGCCAGGGCGCGGGCAGGCTCGCCGGTGACCTGGTCGGTGACCACCTCGACGCGGGGGTGGCGCAGCCGCAGGCCCTCCGCGCAGTCGCGCACGGTCCGGGCCCACGCCTCGGCGGCCGCGCGCTCGTCCGCGTCCCCGCCGGTCTCCGGCTCCCGCACGTGCAGGATCTTCAACGGCAGCTCGCGCAGGGCCGCCTCGCGCGCCGCCCATTCGACGGCGGCCCGGCTCTCGGGCGAGCCGTCGAGGCCCGCGGTGACGGTTCGGGTCATGTCTCTCCACCTCTCGCCTGTCACCCCGTGGTGTCCACCGCGTGCGGTGTCCCACCTGCCGGGGCCGCGCCGCTCGGGGACAAGAGCGACGATTCCAGCGTTGCGCGCGGACGGCGAGCCGATCAGGGGCCGCTGGTCCCGGGCCGGGACCGACCGGCCCGCGCGAGCGGCCGGCCGCGGGGCCGGGCGGCCCCTGTGCCGAGCGGCGGCGACCGGCGCACGCTGGGGACAGAGAGTCCCGCCGGGGCGACTCCCGCCGGGACGTCCGTCGAGCAGCCACGGAGTCACCATGTACGGCACCCCGCACACCGTCAGCGATGTCATGACGACCACCGTCGCCGCCGTCGGCCGGCGGGCCCCCTTCAAGGAGCTCGTGGAGATGATGCAGGACTGGCAGGTCAGCGCCGTACCCGTGATCGAGGGCGAGGGGCGGGTGGTCGGGGTGGTCTCCGAGGCGGATCTGCTGCCCAAGGAGGAGCTGCGGGACGACCCGTCGGACGACTACCGGCGGCTGCGGCCCCCGTCCGACCTGGCGAAGGGCGAGGCGATCACCGCGGGAGACCTGATGTCCTCCCCCGCGGTCACCGTCCGGGCGGACGCGACGCTCGCCGAGGCCGCGCGGATCATGGCCCGGGCGCGGGTCAAGCGGCTGCCCGTGGTGGACGGGACCGGCATGCTGGAGGGTGTGGTGAGCCGCGCCGACCTGCTGAAGGTCTTCCTGCGCGGCGACCGGGAGATCCGGGAGGAGGTACTGAGCGAGATCGTGACACCGCTCTTCCCGCCGCCGGACTCGGCCGTGGAACTGCGGGTGGAGGACGGTGTGGTGACGGTGCTCGGCCGGGTCCGGGACACCTCCCTGGTGCCCGTGGCCGCCCGGCTGGTGCGCGCGGTCGAGGGCGTCGTGGACGTGCGCTTCGACCTGGCGGCCGGTCAGCGGACGGCGCGCGTCTGACGGGTGGGCCGCTCCCGATGCGGCCGGGCATGACACTCTTGGGGGGGCGCCCAGGTCGGCACATCCGTGTGAAATGGGGCCGTTCGGCCCTGGTGCCCGCGGCGACCGGCGGCGATGATCGGCCGGGTGACGGGCCAGCACGGCCGCTTCCGCAACGAGAGGTCGAGATGACCGAGACACGCACCTTCACGGCACAGGACCCGATCCGGGTGTTCCTCCTGGACGACCACGAGGTGGTCCGGCGCGGCCTGGCCGACCTGCTCGACGCCGAACCGGACATCTCCGTCGTCGGTGACGCCGACACCGCCGCGCACGCGCTGGTCCGGGGCCCCGCCCTGCGCCCGCACGTCGCCGTGCTCGACGTCCGGCTGCCCGACGGGGACGGCATCTCGGTCTGCCGTGAGCTGCGCGACCGGATGCCGGAGCTGGCGTGTCTGATGCTGACCTCGTTCGACGACGAGGACGCCCTGCTGGACGCGATCATGGCCGGTGCCTCCGGCTATGTGCTCAAGCAGATCAAGGGCTCCGACCTGGTCTCCGCGGTGCGCACGGTCGCCTCCGGCCAGTCGATGCTGGACCCGGAGACGACGGCCCGGCTGATGCGTTCGCTGCGGGCCGACCCCGAGGAGACGCCGTCGCTGCCGCCGGAGCTGGCGAGCCTGTCGCCGCGGGAGCGGGACATCCTGGCGCTGATCGGGGACGGCCTGACCAACCGTGAGATCGGCCGGAAGCTGTACCTGTCGGAGAAGACGGTCAAGAACCACATCTCGCGGCTGCTGGCCAAGCTCGGGGTGCAGCGGCGCGTCCAGGCCGCCGTGCTCGCCTCCCACCTGGAGCCGCGGGACGCGAAGGAGCACTCCGCGCGCTGACCCGCGCTCCCGTACCCGTCACGGCAGTTGGGGGACGACGGCCACCGGGCACAGGGCGTGGTGCAGCAGTCGGTGGGTGACGCGGCCCAGCTGGAGCCCGTCGCGGCCGTGTTCCCTGCGCACCCCGAGGACCAGCAGGTCGGCGGCGGCCGACCGGTGCAGCAGCACCTTGCCGGGTGGCCCTTCCAGGACGGTGCGGGAGACCCGTACGTCCGGGTGTCCGGCCGGCACCGACCCGAGCAGTTCGTCGATCGCCGCGGCGGCCTCGTCCTCGTCGTCGCGCTCCGTCGCCGCGGGTACGCCGGGCCGGCGCCAGGCGCGTACGGCGTCGAGGACGCACCGGCGGGCGGCGGCCTCGCGCAACGCGAAGCGGGCGGCCGTTCCCGCGGCGCCCGGCTCTCCGACGCCGAGCAGCACCCGGTCGTGCGTGCCCTCGATCCCGGCCCTGTCGCCGCGGACCACGATCACCGGTCCGCAGGCCCGCCCGGCCACGGCCAGGGCGACCGACCCGAGGAGCAGGCTCTTCAGCCCGCCCCGGCCCCGGCTTGCGGTGACCACCGCGGTGGCGTTGTCGCCCTCGGCGAGCAGCGCGGCCACCGGATCGTCGGCCACGACGGCGGCATCGACCTCCAGGTCCGGGGCGCGCCGCCCCGCCCGTTCGGCCGCCGAGGCCACGATGTGTTCGGCCATCACCCGCGGGGCGGGCCGCTCGCCGCCGAGCGACGGGAGCCGGTCCTCGTACCGCTCCCAGAGCGAGGCGTGCACGATCCTCAGCGGCAGCCCGAGCCGGACCGCCTCGTCGGCCGCCCAGTCCACCGCCGACAGGCCGTCCTCGGAGCCGTCGACGCCCACGACCAGGGGCAGAGGCATCGTTCTCACCTGCCTTTCCTCGGCCGCGCGAGCGGCGCGCGGCCCACGCGTCCCGTTCCACGCCGACACGGCCGGACGGACCAGCGGATGGGTACATGGTCCCCTTCCCGGGGAATCCGACTTCCCTGCGGGGACCGGGCGGCCCCTGCCCGTCCGATGCGGGCCGGCGGCGGCGCCCGGCGCGGTCCCCCGGTCCCGTGTCCCGCGTCGATGTGCGAAGGAGGCCTCATGACTCGTGTCCCGCCGTCCGCGCAAGGCCCGGTGAGCGTCGGCCGGCTGATGTCCGCGCCGCCGGTGACCGTCGCCCCGGACGTCTCCCTGGCGGAGGCCACCCGGCGGATGGCCGAGGCCGCCGTCGGTTCCCTGCTCGTCGTCGAGGACGGCACGCTGCGCGGGATCGTCACCGACCGCGATCTGGCGCTGCGCGGGCTGGGCGAGGGCCTGCCGCTCGGCAGCCGCGTGGACGCGGTGATGTCGCCGCGGGTGGTCACGCTCGACGCGGGCGACGAGATCCACGCGGCCTACCGCGCCTTCCGCCGCACCGGGGTGCGCCGGCTGCCCGTCCTGGACGGCGGGCGGCCGGTGGGCGTGCTGACGCTGGACGACCTGCTGCTGGACGTCTTCCGCCGGCTGGCCGATCTGCTCGGGCCGGTCGCCTGGAGCGTGCTGCGCGAGCCGCCCGGGCCGCCGTAGACCGACGGGCTCAGGTCTCCTCGGTGCGGACGATCACCACCGGGCAGGCCGCGTGCGCGGCCACCCGCTGGCTGACCGACCCCAGCATGACGCGGGCGAAGCCGCCCCGGCCCCGGTTGCCGACGACCAGCACCTCGGCGCCCTCGGCGGCCCGCAGCAGGACCTCGGCGGGGTTGCCGTGCGCCATGCGGGTGTGCACCTTGGCGGCCTCCTCGGCGCCGAGCACCTCGGTCAGCTCCTGCTTCATCTGCTCACGGGTGGCCTCCTCGTCGATGTACATGTCCACCGCGGGCGCGGACCAGCCGTACAACGGCACTTCCCAGGCCGCGACGGCCTCCACGGCGCCACCGACGAAACCGGCGTAACGTACGGCCCAGCGCACCGCTTCGAAGGAGGACGGCGAGCCGTCGACCCCCACCACGACCCGGGGCTTGGAGACGTCCTGGTCCATCTGTCCACCTCTCTGCGTGCCCCCTGTCCTCCACGCTGCGCGACGCGCCGCCGGGGCGCCAGAAAAGAGCGTCCGTTCGGCCCTGCCGCCGGGCGCCCCGGGGGTGCATCCTGCGGGAAGAGGACCGGGAGGTGAGCCAGGGATGGCACGTCGGACCAAGAAGAACGGCAAGAACCGGGCCGCGCGCGACTGCGGGGCCCCGCTGCCCGCACGCCGCGGCGCGCGCCCCCGCAGCGCCCACGCCACCCCGGGCGCCGGGCACTGGCGCGGTCACGGCGCCGGGAACCAGTGGCTGCTGCTGCCCGGTGGCACCTGGCGGCGGGTGGAGACGATCCGGGTGCGCGGGCTGTTCGGCTAGGACCTCTCGTCCGGATCGTGCCGGGCACGGCGTGACACGCCTAGGGCCTCTCGTCTGGATCATGCCGGGCTCGCGGGGTCCGGCCTGATCCAAACGAAAGACCCTAGACGGGCTGCCAGGGGTTGCTCTCGTAGCAGCCGACGAGCAGCTCGGTCACGGCGGGATCGACGGCCAGCGCCGTCGCGTCGACGCCCGCGACCGGGACGGCCGGCGAGATGGAGTTCGAGAGGAAGGCCGCCAGGGCGGGGGTGCCTGCCGTCCAGGTCCCGAGGTCCCGCAGGTGGACCTCCCGCCGCTCGGAGGGGATGCCCTTCGCCGCCAGTCCCCGCTCCAGCAGCTGCATCGTGATCCCGGGCAGCACGGCGGCCCGGGGCCAGATCACCCGCTCGCCGTCGAAGAAACCGATGTTCGAGACCGAGGCTTCGCCGATCCGGCCGTCGCGGTCGACGAACAGCGCGTCGTCGTACCCGGCGAGCACCGCGCGGCGCCGGTGGAGACCGAGTCCGAAGGTCCCCGCGTGCTTGACGTGCGCGAGGTCCCGCTCGTACGCCACGGTCCGCAGCCGCACGGGCGAGGTCCGCTCCGGGAGGGGGTCGCCGGTCGTCACGGCCACGTCCGGCGCCACCTCCTCGCCGCGCAGCACCGCGTCCTGCCGGCGGCTGAAGACGGTCACGCGCACCGACGCCGCGTCCGGGCGGGCGCGCAGCGCGTGCCGGACGAAGGACCGCACCCGTTCGGTGTCCAGGCCCGTTCCGAACAGCTCCCGCGTGTTGTCCGCCAGCCGCTTCAGGTGCAGATCCAGTCCCCGGACCGCCGCGCCCCGCGCCTGCATCGACGAGAAGTGCGCGTAGGTGGCCCGCGCGAGTGCCTTCAGGTCCTCGCCGTCCGCTTCCGCACCGTTGACTTCCACCCGGTCGATGACGACCCCTCCCTCGCCCGTGTCCGGCCCTGCCCTGTCCCGGCCACCTTAGGCAACCGCCGGGCCGGCGGGCGATCGGCTTTCGCGCCCGGCCCTCAGCCGGGAGTGATCGGGAGGTCGTCGGTGTAGGCGTTGACGGGCGGGGCGATGGGGGTGGTGCCGCGGACGTCGAGCGCGGCCGGCGCGGTCCTGGTGCCGAGGGTGCCGCCGGGGTGCCAGGTGCCGGTGACGGCGAGCCAGGTGTCGGGCGGAGGTGCCGGTGTGCCGTGGACGCGGACCTTCACGGTCTGGGAGTCGGCCGCGCAGCACGTGAAGACGATGCGGGTCAGGTACCAGCCGTCGCCGTCTGGGGCCGGGGTGACGAAGCCGGTCAGCCGGACGGTACGGCCGCGGATGGCCCCGCTGTCGTCCTGCTGGACCCGTCTGGTGAACTCCGTGAGCGTCAGCGGCAGCGGGGAGGTCGCGGGCAGCGGCGCGAACGCCTTCTTGCGGGCGGCGAGCGGCTGGGTGTCGGAGCGGGCGGCGGTGTAGGCGCCGAGCGCGGGCGGGGTCCACAGCAGCAGGCTCAGCGCCGGGAGCAGGAGCAGCCAGGCGATCCGCGGCGGTCCGGCGTGGTCGTGGCCGTGGTGCCCTTCGCCGTGGTTCCGGGAGAGCGCCGCCGCGAGGGCGAGCAGCGCCAGGACGGCGCCGGAGGCGAGGAGCAGGGGGCGCAGCCCTGCCTTGACGTAGCGCAGGTAGGTGTCGGTGAACAGGCTGATGTGCAGCAGTCCGGCGCCGGTCAGGGCGGGCAGCAGGGTCTGGACGGGCCGTCTCACAGCAGGGCGCCTCCGATCAGGGCTCCGGCGGCGACGGCCACGACCAGGGTCGCCGTGCAGAACCGCCAGGCGAAGGCGCGGCCGAAGGTGCCCGCCTGGAGGGCGATCAGCTTGAGGTCGACCATCGGGCCGACCACCATGAACACGAGCCGGGCGGTCGGCGGGAACGCGGTCAGCGAGGCGGCCACGAACGCGTCGGCCTCCGAGCAGACCGCCAGCAGCACGGCGAGCCCGGCCAGGAAGAGCACCGACAGCCAGGGGGTACCGGAGAAGGCGTCGAGGACGGCGCGCGGTACGGCGACGTTGAAGGTGGCGGCGGCCATGGCGCCAAGCACGAGGAAGCCGCCGGCGTGCAGGAAGTCGTGCTGGAAGCCGATCCGGAACTCGGTCCAGCGGCCGTGGCCGTGCTCGTGACCGTGCTCGTGGCCGGTGGGCCGGCGGCGCAGAACGGGGCGCAGCCACTTCTCGTCGCCCCGCCAGAGCCACAGCCAGCCCATCGCGGCGGCCGTGCCGAGGGAGGCGAGCAGCCGGGCGGCGACCATCGCGGGATCGCCCGGGAAGGCGACCGCGGTGGCGGTGAGCACCACGGGGTTGACGGCGGGCGCGGAGAGCAGGAACGCGAAGGCGGCGGCCGGGGTGACGCCCCGGCGGATCAGGCTGTTGGCGACGGGCACGGAGGCGCACTCGCAGCCCGGCAGCACCGCACCGGCCACGCCCGCGACCGGCACGGCGAGCGCGGGCCGCTTCGGCAGCACCCGGGTGAACAGGTCGGGGGGCACGAAGGCGTTGATCGCACCGGACAGCACGGTGCCGAGGATCAGGAAGGGGAGCGCCTGGACGGTGATGGCCAGGCAGACGGTGCGCCATGCCTGAACGGCCGGCTGGTCCGCCCACCGCGCACCGCCGAGCAGCAGCACCACCGCGACGCCCGCCGCCAGGGCGGCTGCGACGAGCGGCCAGGGCCGGACGCGGCGCACGGGCGGGTGGAGGGCGACGACCGCCACGCCCTCCCGCACGCCGACCGGTTCATCCGTCTTCTCCATGGTCACTCCGGATGTCGGGTCCGCCGACGATATGCGAGGACCACGGCCCGGCCGCGCACCCACGCCGCCGCGTGCGCCGCAGGACGCCCGACACGGTGGCTCTTCTCACAATTCGGGCGAAAGGGTGCTCCGAGTGACGGCAGCCACTTCGCTCGGGGCGGATTTTGTCTACGTTCACGAACCATGTCCTCGCATCCGCCCCGCATCGCACGCCGCACGGCCGGAGTCCTCCTCGCCACGGTGACCGCTCTGCTCGCCGCCGGGGTTCCGGCGGCGACCGCCGCCACCCCGGCTCCGGCACCCAAGCCGTCCCAGCCCATGCCCGACTCCGAGCCGTCGCGGTCCGCTCCGGCCGCGAAGCCGTCGGGGTCCCCCGCGCCCAAGCCTTCCGAGCCCCCCGCACCGGTGCCCGACCCCCATGCCACGGCGGCCGTCCTCGACCTCGACGCGGGCGGCGACTGGCCCGTGGTGCACGGCCCGGACCGCGCCTACGACACCGCCAGCATCGTCAAGGTCGACATCCTCGCCGCGCTGCTGCTCCAGGCCCAGGACGCCCACCGCTCCCTCACCGACGAGGAGCGCGGCCACGCCGAGCCGATGATCCGGCGCAGCGACAACGCCTCGGCCGACGCCCTGTGGCGGGAGATCGGCCGCGCCCCCGGCCTGGAGGCGGCCAACAAGCGCCTCGGGCTGACCTCGACCACGGGCGGCTCCGGCGGCAGGTGGGGCCTGACCCGGACGACCGCGAGCGATCAGATACGGCTGCTGCGCGCGGTCTTCGACGACTCGACCCCCTCCGCGCTCACCCCGGCCTCCCGGGACTACATCCGCACCCTGATGGGCGAGGTGCTGCCCGAGCAGTCCTGGGGCGTCTCGGCCGTGGACGCGGCCGGCGCCGGTACGAAGCTGAAGAACGGCTGGCTGGAGCGGAGCGCCACGCGCCTGTGGGACGTCAACAGCGTCGGCGCGGTCACCGTCGACGGCCACCGCTGCCTCGTCGCCGTCCTCTCCGACGGCAGCGCCTCCATGGACGCGGGCGTCTCCCTGGTGGAGCGCACCGCCCGCGAGGCCGTGTCGTAAGACGACACGGAAGACGCTTTTCGGGCGCCCTGGACGGGGCACGCGGCGGGGGTACGACTCCCGACCGGAGGGGCGGTGCCACCATGGCCGAGTACGAACGTTCCCGCACGATGCCCGCGCAGCCCGAGCACGTCTTCGACCAGGCGGCCAACGTCACCCAGCTGGACACCTGGCTGCCGGACGCCCTGCACGTGGCTCCGGAGGAGCCGCCCGCCGTCACGGTGCACGAGGCCGGCGCCGACCAGGACACCGCGGCGTTGCTGCGGGCCGAACCCGACCAGATGCGTCTGGAATGGGGCACGCGCGAGCAGGGCGAGTACGCCGGCTGGCTGCAGGTGGCGGGCATCGGCAGCGGGGCCAGCGAGGTGACCGTCCACCTGTCCTTCTTCGACGAGCGCCACGACCCGGGCGAACGCGCGGTCACCGAGGCGCTGGAGGGCAGCCTGCGCCGGCTGGAGGAACAGGTGCGCCTGCGCACCGACAACCCGGCCGGCTGAGGCACGGGAGGCGGCGGGGCCTCGCCTCCCGGCGGCCAGTGCGGCACGGCATGGAACCCGACGGATGTCCCGTACAACCGTCCGGGCGGCACAGACGTCTCACAGAGCGGGGAACTCACGTTCCCCGCATGTCAGTTCGTCCACCGCCGTCGCTCCAGTCAGAGGATTCCATGCCCTTCAGCTCCCCCGGCCCCCGTGCACTGCGCCAGAGCGCGGGCGCGTTCGGTGCCGTCGCCCTGATCGCTCTGGGCGCCGCACCGGCAGCGGCCGCCGACGACCCCACGACCGGCCTGGTGCTGGGCGGCATCGCCCCGTTCGAGAAGGTGAAGCCGGGCAGCGACCTCCAGCTCGCACCGACGTTCACCAACACCGGCGACGCGGCGCTGGACAAGGTCTGGATGTCGTACTCCGTCACCCGCGGCCTGAGCCAGCCCGAGGTGCCCGCCAACTGCCTGCGCTACGAGATCGCCGCGGCCGACGAGGAGCCGGGGCGCTCCGACGTGGTCTGCGAGTTCGACCAGCCGGTGCGCCCCGGCGTCGTCTACGCGCCGGAGCGCCCGCTGCCCCTGAAGGCGCTCGACCGGGCCCTGTACGACCGGCTGCGGGTGACGGTGGACTCCGCCGACACCGGCCCGGGCGACGGCGCCTCGGCCCCGGTGCGCGGCACCGCTCCCGCGGTGAAGCTGGCCGAGCGGCCCGACCAGA
Organism: Streptomyces sp. NEAU-sy36; assembly: GCF_013423905.1. Classification (NCBI taxonomy): domain Bacteria; kingdom Bacillati; phylum Actinomycetota; class Actinomycetes; order Kitasatosporales; family Streptomycetaceae; genus Streptomyces; species Streptomyces sp. NEAU-sy36. The sequence continues at coordinate 3,238,666 of NZ_CP058977.1, read as the reverse complement.
CCCCGGCGCAGCCCGGTTCCGGGCAGCACGACGGCTGGGACGCCGCGGACGTCACGGTGACCGCCGACAACACGGCCGACTTCCAGGTGACCGGCGCCCGGCTGCGCGGGCGGGTCGGGGACACGGTCGCGCTGCGGGTGACGTACAAGAACGCGGGCCCCGCCTGGGTACTGCGGGACCTGGGCCAGAGCGCCACCCACGTCCTGGTCACACTGCCCGAGGGCACCTCGATGGTCAGGGCCGACGGTTTCTGCAAGAACACCGGGGCCGAGTCCTACGCCTGCGGCACCGGCCAGTCCTGGGTGACCGAGGGCGGCGGGGAGACCTACACCTTCAAGGTGAAGATCGACGAGGCGGTGCCCGGGGCGAAGGGCTATGTCGAACTCGCCGAGGAGCCCCGGCCGTTCGACCACGTGAAGAAGAACGACACCGCGGTCGTCACGCTCGCCGTCACCGGTGGCGGCAGCACGGGCGGGGGCTCGCAGGGCGGCGGTGACGGGACGGGCGGCTCCGGCTCCACGACGACCACGGGCGGCACCGGCGGCACGGCCACGACCGGCGGCACGGCCACGACCGGCGGGTCGTCCACCACCGGTACCTCCGGTACCTCCGGCACCGCGGCCACTGGTGGCACCGGCGGTACGTCCGGCGGCACCACGGGCGGCAGCCTGGCGAACACCGGTGCCGGTTCGGCGCTGCCGCTGGCGGGCGCCGCGGGCGCGGCCGTGCTGGCCGGCGCCGGGGTGCTGGTGGCCGTGCGCCGCCGGGGCGGCCGGCCGGAGTGACCCCCCGCTCGGCCTGACCGGCGGCGCCGCCGGTCAGGTCCCCGAGCCGACGCCCCGGGTGGTGTACGCGCACTCGGTGTAGATGTACCCGGGCTGGAGCCTGGCGGTGTCCGAGCCGGCGGTGGTCACCTTGCCGCTGTCCGGCTTGTGCACGAAGTAGGTGGTGCCGGGCGGGAGTTGGATGGTGCGCTGCGGGTAGTCCTTGCCGCCGCCGCACGGCTTGAAGGTGGACAGCAGCGTCTCGTACATCGAGTACGACGAGCAGCTCCCGCATCCCTTGAGGGTGAAGCTGCCGGTGACCGGTCCGGTGTACAGGACGGTGACGTCGTCCGGGCTGTCGTTCTTCACGGTGACGCTGATGCTGCCGCCGGAGGCCGTGGTGGGCAGTTTCTTGCCGGCCGCCGGGATGGTCTGGGCGACCTCGGCGGCTATCTCGATCTTCCGGGCCCGCTCCCGGTTCTTGTGGTGGGGGTGACCGGAGACGAAGTCGGCCATGGTCTTCTGCGCGCTGAGGAAGTCGCCGTTCTCGTACTCCTCGATGCCGCAGGAGTACGCCCCGTCGTCGCCGCTGCGCTTGGCCCGGGCCGCGGCCCTGGCCAGGCCGCCGTCGGCGTCCCCCGCGGTGGCGGACAGTTCGCCGATGCCGGTGTTCAGCCGGTTCAGCTTCTCCACGGCCGCACAGGCCTGGGAGCCGATGGCCTTCTCCTCGCTGCTCACCTCCGCGTCGACGGCGGGGGCGACCCTGGCCGCCTGCGGGGACCGGGGGAAGGTCTTCATCAGGTCGCCGAAGTGGGCGACCCAGTTGGTCGTGTCGCCCACGGCGATCTGCTGGGTCCCGCACTCGTAGAGCGAGGTCGCCAGCCGGTCGTCGGGCCAGCCGGCCAGAGAGCCGAGGGTGGACTTGGGCAGGTGGTCGGGCACCGTGCGCAGATAGGTCAGCGGGGCTATGGCGTCGCAGTACTCCTGGTCGGCGTAGGGGGCGGCGACCGTGGTGTAGTAGGCGTGCAGGCTGTCGGGGAGCTTGTGGGCGGCGCGGGAGCCGGAGTGGCCGACGGCGATGTCGCGGTAGACGGAGAGGGCCTGGTCGTAGTCGCTCCGCGCCCCGTTGTACGGCTTGGTCCGGTCGGCCGCCACCAGGCGGTCGGCGCGCGCCAGGCGGTCGACGAGCGCCTGCTGGACGGCCTCGTCGTGGGCGCTGCGGTACCAGAGCGTGCCGCCGGCCGGAACGGCGAGCAGCACCAGGCCGAGCAGCGCCGCGAGGGGCGTGCGGCCCGGCCGGGCGAGGTGGGTGCGGTATCCGAGGTGGGCGCCGTGGGCGGCGGCCAGGACCAGGACCAGGAGGTAGCCGGCGAGGACCGCGCCCGGGACGCCGTCGGCGTCGGCGGGCAGGGCGACGAGCAGCAGGATGCCGGTCGCCACCCAGCAGGCGGCAGTGAGCAGTCGGCGGCGCAGCAGGGCGTAGCCGAGGCCGAGGCCGGTCAGGTTGAGCAGGGCCACGGCGACGGCCCGCCAGGCGTCCGGAGGCGCGGGCGGCGGAGCGGTCGGCATGGGGGGCACGCTGTGTCCCTGGCCCGGGCCCCACGGCCAGGGCAACGCGGGATCACCGGCTCTTCCGGTGTCTCCAGGCCCTCCCGGGCCCCCGAAATCTCCGGACATGACCACTCCCCTTTTGTTCGACAATCCCACGATCCGAAGCACCGATTCTAACGGTCTTCTCATCCGAGGGGACCCCCAACAGCCGCTCCGTTATGGGCACTTGACCTCGCCGGTCCGACGAGCCGCCCTGTCGTGTCCCGGCGGTGTACGGCGGCCGAACGGCAAGGGGGACGGCCGCCCGCCGGGGGCGGTGCGGGGCCGGGCCCGCGCCGGAGGCCGAGCGCGCCCCCTCGTCTCTCACCGCCCCGCGTCGCCTGACCGGCCCAATGCGGGTGCGTCGAAGGGGCGAGGAGCCGTGACCGGTGTGACCGTGGTGGAAGAAATCCCCCGGGTGCGCCCTCGGCGGCCCGGGGCGCACCAGTGACGAGGAGGCGGGATGCCGGACCAGGTCGGCATGAGCGGGTCCGTGCTCGCGGACGGCGCCGACGCGGCCGACGCCACGGCCTTCGAGCAACTCGGCGCGGTCGCGGACGCGGTGCTCTACGAGGGCTATCTGCTCTACCCGTACCGCCGCTCCTCCCCCAAGAACCGCGTCCGCTGGCAGTTCGGGGTGCTCCTGCCCCGGGCCTGGGTGGAGCGCGACGGGCCGGTGGCGCCCGGGATCTCCGGCTCCGCGGACTCCTGGTACCAGCGCACCGAGTGCCTGCTGCGGGTGCGGCGGGAGGACGCGGTGGTACGGGTGCGGGTGCGGTACCTCCAGATGCAGCACAAGCAGGTGGAGGCCGCCGACGGCGCCGGCGGGCACCGCGCCGTGGAGTCCCTGCGGACGGACGACGGCGCCGCCCACCTCTCCTTCGACGAGGCCGTGCCGCGCGAGACCGAACTGACCGTGCCGCTGGCCGACTTGCTGGACGGCGACCGTACCGTCGCGGTCACCGCCCCCGCCGGGACCGAGCAGGAGCCGCTTCCCGCGGACGCGGGGCGCATCCTGCGGCGGCGCCGACGGCTGCGGGCCGAGACGACCGTCGGCGTGCGGCCGCTGGCGCCGGGGCTGTACCGGCTGCTGGTGCGCACCGAGAACACGGGCGAGCCGGCCGACCCCGGGGCGGTGCGGAACGAGGCGCTGCGCGACGCGCTGATCGCCACCCACACGCTCATCGGCGGCGAGGGCGTGGAGTTCGTCTCGCTGATCGATCCGCCCGCGGAGCTGGCCGGGTACGCGCGCGAGTGCCGCAACGCGTTCACCTTCCCCGTCCTCGGCGGCGCGGCCGCCTCCCCGGCGGAGGGTGACGGCGACGGGGAGACGGGCCCGGTGCTGCTGTCGGCGCCGATCATCCTGCCGGACCGTCCCCGGGTGGCGCCGGAGAGTCCGGGCGACCTGCACGACGCGGCGGAGATCGACGAGATCCTGACCCTGCGCACGATGCTGCTGACCGACGAGGAGAAGGCGGAGGCCCGCGCCACCGATCCGCGGGCCGCGCGCATCCTCGACCGGGTCGACACCATGCCCCGCGAGGTCTTCGAACGCCTCCACGGCACGATCCGCTCGCTGGCCCCGGTGGCCACGGCGGACCCCCCGGCCCCCGGACCGGCGCCGGAAGCGTCCGGTTCCCCCGCCGGTCCGCGCTCCGTCTGGTGGCGGGAAGGCGGGGACGAGGAGGTGGCGCCCGCGACGGACACCGTGCTCGTCGGCTCGGTGCCCGTGGGCGCCGGCAGCGCGGTGGTGCTGCGGCCGCGGCCGCGCGGTGCCGACGCCCAGGACATGTTCCTGGCCGGGCGGACGGCCACGGTCGCCGGGGTCTTCCACGACGTGGACGGCAGCGTGCGGCTCGCCGTGACCGTGGACGACGACCCCGCGGCCGAACTGCACGACTGGTACGGCCGTTTCCACTACTTCCGGCCCGACGAGGTCGAACCCCTCGCAACCACGGGCACCCCGGCCGGCTCCGGCCGGGCCCACGACCGACTGCGACGGAGGCCGCAGAGATGACCACACAGAGCGGTACCACCGAGGCCCGCGCCGACGCCCGCGAGGGTTTCGACGAGATCACCATCCTCTGGATCTCGGAGGGCATGAGCTGCGACGGCGACACCGTGTCGCTGACCGCCGCCGGTCAGCCGTCCATCGAGGACGTGGTCCTCGGCCTCATCCCGGGCCTGCCGAAGGTGAACCTGGTCAACAAGGTGCTCTCCCCCAGTCTGGGCGGGGAGGACTTCCTGGCCCCCTACCGCAAGGCGGCCCGCGGTGAACTGGAGCCGTTCATCCTGGTGATCGAGGGATCGATCCCCAACCAGAACATCATCGAGGGCGACGGCTACTGGACGTCGTTCGGCAACGACCCGGAGACCGGCGAGCCGCAGACCCTCAACTGGTGGATCGACCAGCTCGCGCCGAGGGCCTGGGCGGTGGTGGCCGCGGGCACCTGTGCGACGTTCGGCGGCATCCACGCCATGGCCGGCAACCCGACCGGCTGCATGGGACTCGCGGACTACCTGGGCTGGGAGTTCAAGGCCCGCTCCGGACTGCCGGTGGTCAACGTGCCCGGCTGCCCCATCCAGCCGGAGAACTTCATGGAGACCCTGGTGTGGGTGCTCCAGCACGCGGCCGGCGCCGCTCCCCCGCCGCCGCTGGACCACATGCTGCGCCCGCAGTGGCTGTTCGGCAAGACCGTGCACGAGGGCTGCGACCGGGCCGCGTACTACGAGCAGGCCGACTTCGCCAAGGACTACAACTCCCCCAAGTGCCAGGTGAAGGTGGGCTGCTGGGGACCGGTCGTCAACTGCAACGTGCCCAAGCGCGGCTGGATGTCCGGCATCGGCGGCTGCCCGAACGTCGGCGGCATCTGCATCGGCTGCACGATGCCCAGCTTCCCCGACGCCTTCATGCCGTTCATGGACGAACCCCCCGGCGGCACGCTCTCCTCGATGGTGATCAAGCCGTACGGGGCGGTCGTCCGCCGACTGCGCGGGCTGACCAACGACATGGTGAACCACGAGCCCCGCTGGCGGCACAACAAGCGCAAGCTGACCAGCGGTTACGACCCGCACTGGCGCGCCTGAGGCCGCCGTCCCCCACCCCACCCCGCCCCGATCCGCCCGACCCGAACAGCGAGGGACCGTACCGCAGATGACCACCACCGAATCGCGGGCCGCAGGACGCAAACCCGCCCAGCTCGTGGACATGTCCTGGGATCCGATCACCCGGATCATCGGCAACCTGGGCATCTACACGAAGATCGACTTCGCCAACCGTGAGGTCGTCGAGTGCCACAGCACCTCGTCGCTGTTCCGCGGCTACTCGGTGTTCATGAAGGGCAAGGACCCGCGCGACGCCGGGTTCATCACCTCACGGATCTGCGGCATCTGCGGCGACAACCACACCACCTGCTCCAACTACGCCCAGCAGATGGCCTACGGGGTCAAACCGCCGAAGCTGGCCGAGCACATCACCAACCTGGGCGAGGCGGCGGAGTACATCTTCGACCACACCATCTTCCAGGACAACCTGGTCTTCGTGGACTTCTGCGAGGCGATGGTCAAGGCCACCAACCCCGGGGTGCTGGCCCGCGCCGAACGCACCGACGCGCCCCGCGGCGACGTGCACGGCTACCGCACCATCGCCGAGATCATGAAGGCGTTCAACCCCTTCGAGGGCGAGGTCTACAAGGAGGCGCTGAAGGTCAGCCGGATCACCCGGGAGATGTTCTGCCTGATGGAGGGGCGCCATGTGCACCCCTCCACGCTGTACCCGGGTGGCGTCGGCACGATGCCGCAGCCCAACACCTTCACCGACTACCTCAGCCGGCTGATGCGCGTCATCGACTTCGTGAAGAAGGCGGTCGCGATGAACGACGACGTCTTCGACTTCTTCTACGAGGCGCTGCCGGGCTACGAGGAGGTCGGCAGGCGCCGCGTCCTGCTGGGCTGCTGGGGCGCGTTCCAGAACCCGGACGTGGTCGACTACCGCTACGCCACCATGAACGAGTGGGGCAAGGCCATGTACGTCACCCCGGGCGTCGTCGTGGACGGCAAGCTGGTCACCAACAACCTGATCGACATCAACCTCGGGCTGCGCGTCATGCTGGGCAGCTCCTTCTACGAGGACTGGGTGAACGAGGAGCCGTTCGTCACCCACGACCCGCTGGGCAACCCCGTCGACATGCGTCACCCGTGGAACCAGACCACGGTGCCCGTGCCGCAGAAGCGGGACTTCGAGGGCAACTACAGCTGGGTGATGAGCCCGCGGTGGTACCACCCGGACACCGGCGAGCACCTCGCCCTGGACACCGGCGGCGGCCCGCTGGCCCGGCTGTGGTCGACCGCGCTGAGCGGCCTGGTGGACACGCCGTACGTCAAGGCGACCGGCGGCGGCATCCGCATCACCCTGCCCAAGGGCGAGAAGCTGCCGGAGACCACCCTGGAGTGGCGCATCCCGAAGTGGAGCAACACCCTCGAACGCGATCGCGCCCGGCCGTACTTCATCGCCTACGCCGCCGCCATGGCGCTCCAGTTCCTGGAGGAGGCCATGGGGATGATGCGCAGCGGCGACACCAAGGTGTACGAGAACTTCGAGGTGCCGGACGAGTCGATCGGCTGCGGTTTCCACGAGGCGGTGCGCGGGGTCCTCTCGCACCACCTGGTGATCCGGGACAAGAAGATCGCCAACTACCACCCGTACCCGCCGACCCCGTGGAACGCCAGCCCGAGGGACATCTACGGCACGCCGGGTCCGTACGAGGACGCGGTGCAGGGCCAGCCGGTCTTCGAGGAGAACGGTCCCGACGACTTCAAGGGCGTCGACATCATGCGCACCGTGCGCAGCTTCGACCCCTGTCTGCCGTGCGGGGTGCACATGTACATGGGCAAGGGCAAGACCCTGACCACGGTGCACTCGCCGACGTACGGGGCGAACCATGCCTGAGCCCGCCGAGCGGCTGGGCGACCCCGCGGTGGAGGCACGCCTCGCGCGGCTGGACGAGGCGCTGGCCGGGCTGGAGTCCGTGCCCGGCCCGGCCCTGGAGGCGGTGCGGCTGCTGACCGAGGTCTACGGCGAGGCGCTGGCCCGGGTCGTGGACGGCGCGGACGAGCGGCTGTGGCGGCGGCTGGCCGACGACGAACTGGTCGCGCACCTCATGGTGCTGCACGACATCCACCCCGAGCCCCCGGCGGAGCGGGCCGCCCGTGCCGTGGAGCGGCTGCGGCCCGCGGTGCGCGAGCGCGGCGGCGACCTGGTGTGGGCCGGCGTCGAGGGCGGGGTGGCGCGGGTACGGCTGGATCCCGGTGGCTCCGGGGGCGGCTGCGGCGGCGGCTGCGGGGGCGGCTCCGCGGACATCGCGGCGGCGGTCCGGGCGGCCGTGCTGGCCGTCGCGCCCGAGCTGGACGACGTGCGGATCGGGCCGGGCGGCGAGGAGCGCGCGCAGGCTCCCGCGTTCGTGCCGCTGAGCACCGTCAAACGGCGGGCCGTGCCGCAGGAGGCGCGGTGAGCGCGGACGGCGCGCTCGCCCGGGTCATCCGCTCCGCCGCCGGGCGCGCCGCCACGGCAGAGGCCGAGAGCTGCGAGCTGTGCGCGGCCCGGGTGGCCGAGGAGCACGCGCACCTCTACGACACCGGGGCCGCGCAGGTGCGGTGCGTGTGCGGCCCCTGCTCGGTGCTGTTCGCGGACGGCGCGGCGGGCGAGGGCCGCTACCGGCTGGTGCCGCGGCGCCGGCTGCGGCTGCCGCCGGTCGACACGGCGGTGCTGGGGGTGCCGGTGGGCCTGGTGTTCTTCGTGCCGCGCTCGGACGGCTCGGTCACCGCGCAGGGGCCGAGTCCGGCCGGGGCGATGCGCTGGGAGGTGGACGCGGCGGCCTGGCGGCGGCTGGCCGGCGCGGTGCCGCAGCTGGCCGCCATGGTCCCCGACGTGGAGGCGCTGCTGGTGAACACCGTGCGGGGCCTGGACGAGCACTGGATCGTGCCGGTCGACGACTGCTACCGGATGACCGCGCTGGTCCGCCGCGAGTGGCGGGGCCTCTCCGGTGGCGGACGGGTCTGGCCCGCCGTAGAACGGTTCTTCAGGGACCTGACCGAACGGTCGTAGGACCCGGAAGGAGATCGGACATGGGCACCATCCGAGTGGGCCGCCCCCAGGCGAGGCCCGACACGCCGAGTCATGTACCCGGGCTGCACCAGGGCAACAAGGGCCCGTACCAGGAGCAGACCGGACACCACCGGGACGGCAGCTCCGACGCGCGCCGCTCCACCGGTATCCACTGGAAGCGGCATGACGCCCTGGTGGAGGACATGCCGAACATCTCCCCGGGATGAGAGAACGGAAAGTGACCGCCATGAGCGATTGCAGAAGCAGAAGGCGCGGGCGCGCGAGGATGTCCGGACGGCAGTTGCTGCTGCTCCAGGCCGCGCTGGCCGGCGGTGTCGTCACCGCCCTCGTCATCAAGGAACTCCCGGGCATCATGCGGGAGTTGCGGATCTTCCGGATGACCGGCGGGCCGGGCGCGAACCGGCGTTACCCCTAGGGCGCCCCGTGCACGAACTGTCGATCGCGACGGCGATCGTGGAGCAGGCCGAACGGCTCGCCCGCGCGGACGGTGCGGACCGGGTGTCCACGGTGACCGTCCGTGTCGGCGAGCTGGCCGGGGTGGTGCCGGACGCGCTGCACTTCGCCTTCGAGGTGGCCCGTGACGGCACGGCGCTCGCCGGTGCCCGGCTGGAGGTGGAGGCGGTGCCCGCGCTGGCCTGGTGCGGCGGCTGTGGCGAGGAGTTCGCGGTCGGCATGCCGCCTTTCTTCTGGTGTCCGCACTGCGACCGTCCCGCGCAGGAGCTGCGCAGCGGCCGGGAGCTGGAGATCACGGCGGTGGAGGCATGAGGACGGCCCCGCGGCGGCGGGGCCGTCCTCGTGCGTGGTGACCGGTCAGCAGATGCGGGGCAGCTGCTCCCCCAGCGGCAGGTCGACGACCCGGGTGCCGCCGAGACCGGTGGCGACGACGACCATGCCGGGGTGGTCCGCCACGCACTCCCCGATCAGCGCCGCGCCGGTGCCCTGCGGGTGGGCCCGCATCGCGGCGAGCACCGCCTCGGCGTGCTCGGGCGGCACGAAGGCGACGAGCCGGCCCTCGTTGGCGACGTACAGCGGGTCCAGACCGAGGAAGGCGCAGGCGTTCGCGACCTCCTCGGGGACCGGGACGGCCCGGTCGCGCAGCCGGACCCCGGTGCCGGAGGCGCGGGCGATCTCGTTCAGGGAGGCGCCGAGGCCGCCCCGCGTGGGGTCGCGCAGCACGTGGATGTCCTTGGTGACCTCCAGCATGGCCGCGACCAGCCCGGCCAGCGGCGCGGTGTCGGAGGTGATCTCGACGCCGAACTCCAGGCCCTCGCGCACGCTCATCACCGCCACGCCGTGCAGGCCGATCGGGCCGCTGACGATGACGGCGTCACCGGGCCGGGCGCGCTGGGGGCGGATGTCGACGCCGTCGGGGACCACGCCGACGCCCGCGGTGGTGACGTAGACGCCGTCGCCGTGGCCGGACTCGACCACCTTGGTGTCCCCGGTGGCGACGACGACGCCCGCGGCCTCGGCCGCGGCACCGAGCGCGCGGGCGATCCGCTCGACCACGGCCAGTTCCACGCCCTCCTCCAGGACGAAGGCGGTGGACAGGAAGGCGGGCCGGGCGCCGCTCATGGCGAGGTCGTTGACGGTGCCGTTGACGGCGAGGTCGCCGAGGCTGCCGCCGGGGAAGAACAGCGGCCGTACGACGTAGGAGTCGGTGGAGAAGGCCAGCCGGGCGCCGCCGAGCTCGAAGACGGCGGAGTCGGTGAGGGCGGCGAGGGTGGGGTTGCCGTAGGCCGGGGCGAAGACCTGTTCGATCAGCTCGGCGGAGAGGGCACCGCCGCCGCCGTGGCCCATCACGACGACCGGCTGGTCGCGCAGGGGGGCGGGGCAGGTCCAGTTCGCCGGGTCGACGGCGGTGTCGGGGGCGGCGAGGTCAGCCAACGGGGTTCATCTCCTCCTGCGGGATGCGCGATCCCTGCGGTGCCGGGGCGTTCATGCGGCGGTAGAGGTGGTAGGCGGCGCAGGCGCCCTCGCTGGAGACCATGGTGGCGCCGAGCGGTGTGCGCGGGGTGCAGGCCGTGCCGAACGCCTCGCACTCGGTCGGCTTGATCAGGCCCTGGAGGACCTCGCCGGCCCGGCAGATGGCGGGTTCCTCGGTGCGGATACCGCCGACGTCGAAGCGGTGCTCGGCGTCGTAGGCGCGGAAGGCGTCGCCGAGCCGCCAGCCGCTGGCGGGGATGCGGCCGATGCCGCGCCAGTTGCGGTCGGTGACCTCGAAGACCTCCTCCAGCATGCGCAGGGCCGCCGGGTTGCCCTGGTCGCGCACGGCCCGGGGGTAGGCGTTCTCCACCCGGTGCTCGCCGCGCTCCAGCTGGTGGACGGCGCGCCGGATCCCTTCGAGGATGTCGAGGGGCTCGAAGCCGGTGACGACGACGGGCACGCGGTGCCGCTCGGCCAGCTCCGGGTACTCGGCGGTGCCCATCACGCTGCACACGTGCCCGGCGGCGAGGAAGCCCTGCACCCGGCAGCTGGGCGCGGTCATGATCGCCTCGATGGCCGGGGGGACCCGGACGTGGGAGACGAGCAGGCTGAAGTTGCCGATCCCGAGGCGGCGGGCCTGGTGGACGGCCATGGCGTTGGCGGGGGCGGTGGTCTCGAAGCCGATGGCGAAGAAGACGACCTCGCGGTCGGGGTTCCTGCGGGCGAGGTCGAGCGCGTCGAGCGGCGAGTACACCACCCGTACGTCGCCGCCCTCGCCCTTGACACGGAACAGGTCGCGGTCGGTGCCGGGGACCCGCAGCATGTCCCCGAAGGAGCAGAAGACGACCCCGGGGCGGGCGGCGATCTCCAGGGCCTTGTCGATGACCTCCAGCGGGGTGACGCACACCGGGCAGCCGGGGCCGTGGATCAACTCGACCTGTTCGGGGAGGAGTTGGTCGATGCCGTGCCGGATGATGGAGTGGGTCTGGCCGCCGCAGACCTCCATCAGGGCCCAGGGGCGGGTGGCCGTGGCGTGGATCTCGTCCAGCAGCCGGCGCGCCCGCTCGGGGTCGTTGAACTCCTCGATGTACTTCACCGGACCTCACTCTCGCTCTCCTGGCGCGCGGCCTGTTCCCACGCGTCGCCGAACTCCTCCTCCAGCAGGCCGAGTTGGTCGAACAGCTCAAGGGAGGCGCGGGCCGACTCCTCGTCCAGGCGCTGGAGCGCGAAGCCGACGTGCACGATCACGTACTCGCCGACCCGCACATCGGGCAGGTACTCCAGGCAGGCCTCCTTGCGGACGCCGCCGAAGTCGATCACGCCCATGAGGGGGTCGGCCTGGTGGTCGATGGACACGACCTTGCCGGGCACTGCCAGACACATGTCTCACTCCGTCTCGTGGTGGGGTGCGGTGGCCGCGACCATCAGCTGGCCGAGCGCCAGCCCGCCGTCGTTGGGCGGGACTTCGCCGTGCCGCAGGACCGTGAAGCCGTCGGCCCGCAGCAGGGCGGAGCACTTCTCCTCCAGCAGGGCGTTGGCGAACACCCCGCCGGTGAGGGCGACCGTGTCCAGACCGGTCGCGCCGCGGGCCCGGCGGCAGATCTCGGTGACCGCTCGGGCCACGCCCCGGTGGAAGCGGGCCGCGAGCACCGGGGCCGGGGTGCCGCGGCGCCGGTCGGCGAGCAGTGCGCGCAGCATCGGCGCGGGATCGCAGACCAGGGACCGGCCCGCGGTGAGCCCGAACGGGTAGGCCACCGCGTCCGCGTCCCGCGCCCGGGTGGCCGCCGCCTCCAGCTCCAACGCCGCCTGCGCCTCGTACCCGGCGCGGTGGCACAGACCCGCGAGGGAGGCCACGGCGTCGAACAGCCGGCCCATGCTGGACGTGGGCACACAGGCCACCTGCCGGTCCAACTGTCGCCTCAGCAGGTCGAGTTCGGTCGGCGAACAGGCGGTGACGCTGGGCAGGTCCGCCGTCCAGGGCAGGCCCGCGGCCCACAGCCGGGCCAGGGCCAGCCGGCAGGGGTTGGCCACGCCCGCGTCACCTCCGGGCAGCGGGGCCGGGGCGAGGTGGGCGAAGCGCCGGTGGCCGGTGTAGTCGGCGAGCAGGATCTCGCCGCCCCACACCGTGCCGTCGTCGCCGTAGCCGGTGCCGTCGAAGGCGACGCCGATGACCGGGGTGGTGCCGTCGAGGCCGTGTTCGGCCATGGCGGAGGCGATGTGGGCGTGGTGGTGCTGCACCTGGCGCAGCGGCAGCCGGGTCCCGGCGCGCCGGCGGGCCCAGCCGGTCGAGTGGTAGCCGGGGTGCCGGTCCGCGGCGACCAGTTCCGGGGTGACGTTGGTCAGGCGGCCCAGGTGCCGCTCGGCGCGGCAGGCGGCCTCCAGGGTGGAGAGTTCGCCCATGTCGCCGATGTGCGGACCGAACCAGGCCAGGTCCCCCGCGCCGAGGCACGGCACGTTCTTCAGATCGCCGCCGACCGCGAGCGCGGGCCGCACCGCGACCGGCAGCCGCAGCGCGCGGGGGACGTAGCCGCGTGAGCGGCGCAGCACCTGTTCGGTGCCGTCGGGGCGCACCCGCAGCAGGGAGTCGTCGCAGGGCGAGGCGATGGGCCGGTCGTGGGCGAGCCAGGCGTCGGCGAGCCCGGCGAGCCGGCTCCGGGCCTCGTCGTCGTCGGTGACGATGGGTTCGCCGGAGCGGTTGCCGCTGGTCATCACCAGCACCCGGGGTCCCGGTGGGTCGCCGGGCAGCCCGAACAGCAGGGTGTGCACCGGGGTGTAGGGCAGCAGCACGCCGATGTGCGGGCTGCCGGGGCAGACCCCGTCGGCCGGCCGGAGCCCGTCGGCCGGGGTGCGGCGGCGCAGCAGCACGATGGGGCGGCGCGGGCCGGTCAGGGCGGCGCGCTCGGCGGCGGAGAGGAACGCGAGGCGCTCCGCGGTGGCGAGGTCGGCGCACATCACCGCGAACGCCTTGCCGCCGCGCTCCTTGCGTGCGCGCAGCGTGGCGACGGCCGCGGGGTCGGTGGCGTCGCAGGCCAGGTGGTAGCCGCCGAGGCCCTTGACGGCGACGATGCGTCCGGCGGCGAGCAGTTCCCGGGCCCCCGCGAGGGCGTCCGCGTCCCGCAGGGGGCGCGTCCCGGGGCCGGTCAGGGTGAGACGGGGGCCGCAACGGGGGCAGGCGACGGGCTGGGCGTGGAAGCGCCGGTCGGCGGGATCGCCGTACTCCCGGGCGCAGTCGGGGCACATCGGGAAGCCGGCCATGGTGGTCGCCACCCGGTCGTACGGCATGCCGGTGGCGATGGTGAAGCGGGGGCCGCAGTGGGTGCAGGTCACGAACGGGTGCCGGTGCCTGCGGTCGTCCGGGTCCGCGAGTTCGCGCAGGCAGTCGGCGCAGGCCGCGGTGTCGGGCGGGAGCTGGGCGCGGCCGGCGGCCCGGTCGGTGGAACGGATCGCGAACGGCCCGCTGTCGCCCGCGGCGGGCAGCTCCTCGTGGGCCACGCGGGTCACCGTGGCCAGCGGCGGGGGCCGGTGGGCCAGCGCCGCGCAGAAGCGGTCCACCTCCTGCCACGGGCCCTCGACCTCGATCAGCACCCCGTCCCCGGTGTTGCCGACGAACCCGGCCAGGCCCAGCCGGCCGGCCAGGCGGTGCACATACGGCCGGAAGCCCACCCCCTGCACGGTGCCGTGCACGGTCAGCCGGCGGCGGACCGGGCCGGTCGGGGGCGCGGTCATGCGACGGGCGCGGACTCGGCGTGGTGGTGGCCGTGCGGGTGCGGGGCGAGGGGCGGCCGGTGCGCGGGGCCGCCGTCGCGGACGGCGAGGGCCCGGTCGAGGAGGACGGCGACCCCGTCGCCGGTGCGGGCGCAGGACCGTACGATCTCCACCCCCGGGTTGACCCGCCGCACGTTCTCCCGGAACGCGGCCTCGTCGAAGCCGGCCGCCTCGGCGAGGTCGGTCTTGGTGATGACGACGAGGTGGGCGGAGCCGAACGCGGTCGGGTACTTCAACGGCTTGTCCTCGCCCTCGGTGACCGCCATCAGCACGATCCGCAGGGACTCGCCGAGGTCGTACGAGGCGGGGCAGACCAGGTTGCCGACGTTCTCCACGAAGAGCACCGAGGTGTCCCGCGGCAGCCATCCCGCCAGCCGGGCCCGCACCTGACGGGCCTCCAGGTGGCACAGCCCGTCGGTGAGCAGCTGCTGGACGGGGGCGCCCGAGCGGGCGAGGCGGGTGGCGTCGTTCTCGGTCGCCAGGTCGGCGGTGAGCACGGCGACCGGCACGCCCCGCTCGACCGCGTGGGCGAGCACCCGTCCGAGCAGTTCGGTCTTGCCGCTGCCCGGGCTGGACAGCAGGTTGACCACGGCCACCCCCTGCCCGGTCAGCTCTTCGCGCAGGCTCGCGGCGAGGTCGTCGTTCTTCGCCAGGACGGCCTGTCTGACGTCGGACCGGCACATGGGCGCTGCTCCTCGGGTCTGGGGGCTGGGGCCCGGGCCGCGTCCCGCGCGGCCCGGGTGTCACCGATCTTCGGCCGTGCCCGTCGCCCGGCCGGGCAGCGCAGCCGCGTGCGCCGGGCCGGATTCCATCGACCGGCGCAACGCCGCCGCCGGCGCGCCCGGATCGTCCAGCAGCCGCGGGACCAGTGCGTGCAGCGCGGCCACGGCGGGTTCGACGGCCGCGCGCACACGGGCGCTGAGCCCCGGCAGGATGTCCTCGTCGCCGTCCGGCAGCAGTTCCGGTTCGCAGGCCAGGACCAGGACCCGGGGCAGTGGCTCGTCGCCCAGGTGGGCGGCGAGCGCCAGCACCTTCGCCGGGTCCATGCCGTGCGCCTCCGGCGGGACGGTGCCGTCGGGGGGTTCGGCCTCGATCAGGGACAGCGTGCCGGGCCGGTGCCCGCGCCGCGCCGCGTCCACGAGCAGGGCGGTCGCGCAGCCGCCGAGCAGGTCGTAGGCGAGGTCCAGGCCGCGGATGCCGTAGTCGCGCACCCGTGCCCCGGGCGGCAGCGGGCGCCGGTCGAGGGCCCGGATCACCTCGGGCCCGAAGGCGTCGTCGGCGAGGAAGATGTTGCCCACCCCGGCGACCAGGAGGGGGGCGGTCACCGGGACTCCCCGGGGGGCGGGGTGAGCGGGCGGGGCGTGCCGGTCGGGGTCTTGCGGACGAAGGCCGCGCGCAGGGCGTGGTAGGGGGCCTCGGGGTCGAAGAACACGGCGTGCATACGGGCGAGTTCGGCCCGCCGGTGATCGGCGAGGGGGCGGCGCTCCTCGTCGGCGGCGCGGGCGGCGGCCTTGTCGGCGATGCGCCGGTCAAGGTCGGGCACGGCGGCGAGCCCGGCCGCGAGCCGCTCCGTCTCGGCCGCGAACTCCCCGGGCGCGGCGGGTACGACGCGGTCCACGAGGCCGGTGCGCAGCGCGCCCGCCGCGCTCACCGGCAGTGCCTGGCCGGTGAGCCGTTCGGCCTCGCGCGGGCCGACGCGGCGCGGCAGGCTGTACGTCCACAGCTCCGAGCCGTACAGGCCCATGCGCCGGTAGTGCGGGTTGAGGACGGTGCCCGCGCGGCACCACACCTGGTCGGCGGCGAGGGCCAGCATCGCGCCGCCCGCGGCCGCGTTGCCGGCGAGCGCGGCCACCACCAGCCGGTCGGTGGTGCACAGCACCGCCTGGGCCAGGTCGTCCATGGCCTGGAGGTTGGCCCAGGACTCCAGGGCGGGGTCGGGGGCCGCCTCGATGACGTTGAGGTGGATGCCGTTGGAGAAGAAGTCCCGCGCCCCGCCGAGCACCAGGACCCGGGTGGGGCGGGTGAGCGCGTGCTCGTAGGCGGCGAGCAGGCGCCGGCACTGGTCGGTGCTCATGGCGCCGCCCGGGAAGGAGAAGCTCAGCAGTCCGACGTCGCCGCGCTGCCGGTAGCGGATGTCGGCGTAGGTGCGCCGGTGCTCCGGCAGCTCCAACGGGGCCTGGATCTCCGGGAGTTCAAGGGACGGGTCGAGGGCGGCGAGGACGTCGGTGGCCGGGCGGCGGAAGGGCGCGGGGTCGCCGGAGCTCTTGCGCGGGCGCAGCTCGGGGATCCACACCGCGCCGTCCCGGGTGGCCCGGCACACGGCGCCGGCCCGCCGGGCCAGCAGTTCGCCGGGCCGGCCGCGCAGCTCGTCCTCGGGGTGGCCGCCGTGCAGGAAGACCTCCCGGCCGAGGAGTTCGTCGAGGACGCCGGGCCGGGAGTCGGCGCCGCGCAGCTTGCGCAGCACCGTGGCGGTGTCGTCGTACGCCCAGTCGATGCGCCGCCGCTCCTGCCGGAACGGGTCGCGCCAGACGACGCCGATCGAGGGGTCGCTCTGCGGGCGGGGCTTGTACGAACCCTCGGCGTGGCGCCGCACGGCGGCGAGGACGGCGGTGACGGCGGCGTCGGAGACCTCGTTGCGGTACAGGTCGCTCTTGCCGACGGGGGCCACGCGGAAGGGCTCGGCGGCCCAGACCGGGCCCGCGTCCATCCCGGCCTCTGCCTGGAGCACGGTCACGCCCCACTCCGGTGCCTGCTCGGCGATGGCCCAGTCCAGCGAGGAGGGGCCGCGGTCGCCGGGCGGCCCGGGGTGGACGATCAGGCAGGTGTGCTCCCGCCACACGTCCTCCGGCAGGGCGGTCGTGAGCATCGGGGCGATGACGAGTTCCGGGCGGTGTTCGCGCACGGCGGCCCGGACCGGGTCGTCGCCGTGCGACGCCAGGACGACGTCCACGCGGTGTCCCCGGTCGGACAGTTCGGCGTACATGCGCTGGGAGAGGCTGTTGAACGCGCTGGCCACGAGCAGGATGTCCATGACGCGGCATGGTCGCCGCTGCGCCGCGCGCCACGAAGGACCGCCGCGGCGTTTCGCCCGCGCCGGCCGGCCGTCTTCCGCCATCCGGCCCGCGCCGGGCAGCCGGCCCGCGCCACCGCGCACGTGTCGCCCCGAGGCCAGCGGGAACCCGGTCCGCGCCCTCGGCGAAGACCACGGTGGAGGCCTCATGACAACGGACGAGAACACGGCCACGGACACGGGCCCGGACGCCGCACGCTACGACGACCGGGGCGAGGTGCCGCTCGCCGCCTACGCGACGCTCGCCGCCGTGTTCGCGGCGGGCACGAGCGGTTTCGCGCTGCTCGCCCGGCGCCGGGGCGTACGGCTGCCGGAGCGGGTGCCGCCGTGGGACGTCGTCCTGCTGGGCACTGCCACGTACAAGGCGTCCCGGATGCTGGTCCGGGACAAGGTCACCAGCTTCGTACGGGCGCCGTTCACCCGCCGGGTGGGCGAGGGCGAGGCGAACGAGGTGATGGACGAGCCCCGCGGCAGCGGGCTGCGGCGTGCCGTCGGCGACCTGCTGTCCTGCCCGTTCTGCGTCTCCGCCTGGGCCGCGGGCACGCTGGTGTGCTCCTACGCGGCGGCGCCCCGGCTCACCCGGCTGGTCTGCGGCGGCTTCGGCGCGGTGACCGTGTCGGACTGGCTCCAGTACGCCTGGACCTGGACCCAGCAGACCGAGGAGAGCTGAGGCTCACTCGTCGTCCGCCGCCGGGGTCAGCTCTATGTCCAGCACGCCCTCGTCCTGGAACAGCTCCGACGTCAGCCGGGCCGGATCCTCGGTGCCCTCCAGTTCGAGCAGGACCCGGGCGGCGTCGTCCGTACGGCCCGGCAGGCGTTCGACCTTGACCTGGACGATGCGGAAGCCGAGCCGGGTGCAGGTCTGCATCAGGCGGGGCAGCAGGGCGGAGCCCGTGCGGTAGGTCAGCCGGGCCTCGAAAACGGCGGCGGCCGTGCCGGGGACCAGCCGGCCGGAGAAGTGCGAGTAGCCGCGCACCACCAGGAAGTGCAGCGCGGTCACCGCCAGCGCGAGGACCGGCAGCCCGCCCCCGCAGGCCATGCCGACCGCGCAGGTCAGCCAGACGGTGGCGGCGGTCGTCAGGCCCCGTACCGCGTCCCGTCGTACGAAGATCAGCCCGCCGCCGATGAAGCCGATGCCGGAGACGATCTGGGCCGCGACGCGCGAGGGGTCGAAGGAGACGTGCTCCAGCCCGAGCACCGCGGAGAAGCCGTGCTGGGAGACCTCCATCATCAGCGCGCTCGCGATGCCGACCAGCGTGTGGGTGCGCAGTCCCGCGCTCTTCTGCTGGGCCGCGCGCTCCCAGCCGATCAGGGTCGACAGCACCAGCGCGAGTCCCAGCTCGGCCAGCTGCCTGGGCCCCTGGCCGTTGTGTATGTCCCACAACGGTGCCGCCAGCCACACTCCCGCCATGCACACCTCGCCTGCCGTTTCGCCGATGTCCTGCCGCTGGCGTCTACCCCCGAGGTGGTCCCCTGACGCTACCGGGCCGTCCGGGCCGCCGCCCGTCGGCGCGGACCGGCCATGCGGCACCGGGCGCAACCGGGGTACCCGGCCGCTGCGGGCGTGCCCATGGCCCGGGCACCGCCCCGGCTTCGCGCGGAAGGGGACGGACTCATGCGGCACGACGAGATGATCGGCAAGGTGCAGGCGCTCGCCCAGCTGCCCGACCGGGGCTCCGCCGAGCGGGCCGCGCACGCGGTGGTGACGACCCTGTCGGAGCGGCTGCCGTCCGGGCTGGCCCGGCATGTGGCCGCGCAGCTGCCCCCCGACATGGCCGACGCGATGCGGCTCGCCGCGGACGCCACCGCCGCCTCCGCCGCGGAGGGCACGGCGGGCGAGCGGTTCGGGCTGACCGCGTTCGCGGGGCGTGTCGCCGACCGGGCGGGCACCGACGAGGACACGGCGCTGCGGGAGGCCGCGGCCGTCCTGGAGGTGCTGGACGCGGCGCTCGCCCCGGAGCTGACCGAGCGGATGGCGGGCGCCCTGCCGGCGGACATCCGCGAGCTGCTGCCGGTGGGGCGGGCGGGCGAGGGCGGATAGCCCGTCGCCCCGGGCGCCGCGGACGGCGCGGACGCGGTCGGCGCCGGTCGGTGACCGTCAGCGGCGCCATGCCCGGCGGCGCCTGTGCGCGCGTTCGGGGCGGGGCTTGGACGGGCGGGTCACCCATCGGTCCTCGACCTGGTCGAGGCCGAACAGCAGCAGGCTGAGCACGGGGAGAAGCAGAACCGCGACGGTGATCACTGGAGGTACCCCCTCCTGGCCGACGACACCCCGCGAGTGCCCCGGCGCGGGTCCACCCCGATCGGGGTGACCGTGAAGGTCGTGTGACCACCACCCGCACCAGGGCCGCGTGGCCCACGTCCACTGTCACACCAGTCGGCCCGTGTCACATCTCCTGGCCGGTGCCCGTCATATCGGTGGGGACGACGGACGGGAGCGGGCCATGGATGGGTACACGGCGGTGTGGCGAGCCGGGGGGCGGTGCGCGCCTTCACGGACGAGCCGGTGCCGCGGGGGGGGTGCTTCCGCAGATGGCGTGGTCGGTGTACCGGCGCACGGTCGCCGAGGTGGTGGCGCCGCGCCCGGAGTGGGTGCTGTTCGCGGGCGTGTCGATCGGGTTCGCGGACCCGGCGGTGACGTCCCCGCAGACCGGCCGGGCGCCGCTCGCGGAGACGGTGACGTTCGTGGACGGGTCGTGACCCGCGCCCGGACGCATTGGACGGGCCGTCCGGACGCCCCTGTGCTTACGGTTCTCCCAGGAGCGTCGGACGGGAGCGATGGTGGGCGATGCGCGCCGGCGGGCGGCCGGGCCGGAGGGCGGCGGGCACCGGCCGGGGCGTGCGGTGCTCGGCAGCCGCCCCGCGTACTCCGTGCGTCTTCCGGCGTCGCCGCGCCCCGAGGCCCGGGAGCCGGTGACCGAGCGCGCCGTGCCCTGGCTGCGCACCGCCGCCGCCTACGCCTGGCGGCTCATCCTCGTCGGCATCGTCGTCTACGGCGTCTTCAGCGTCCTCGGCAGCTTCCAGCTGATCGCGGTCGCCCTGTTCCTGGCGCTCGTCATCACCTCGGTGCTGCGGCCGCTCGCCGACCTCCTGAACCGGGTCCTGCCCCGCCCGCTGTGCGTCGCCGTCGCTCTGGTGGGCAGTCTGCTGGTGCTGCTGGCGCTGCTCGCGCTGGTGGGCAACGCGGTGGCGGGCGAATGGCCCCGGCTTGCCGGTGAGTTCGGCGGGGGTGTGCACCGCATCGAGAAGTGGCTGCAACGGCCGCCGTTCCGGCTCGGTCCCGGCCGGCTGTCCGCGCTCGAACGCCAGGTGACGAACTATTTGTCGGCGCACCGGTCGAGCCTGTTCAGCAGCGCCGTCAGCGGCCTCGGCCGGGTGGTGGAGCTGGCCACGGGCGCGGCGCTCGCGCTGTTCTCCTCGGTGTTCTTCATCCACTCCGGGGAACGGCTGTGGAGCTGGGCGCGCGAGCAGTTGGTGCCGGCCGGGGCGCGCAGCGGCTGGGACCGGGCGGGGCGGGCGGCCTGGCGGTCCTTCGCCGGGTACACGCGCGGCATCATCATCGTGGCGGCCACCAACGCCGTGCTGGTGGGGGTGGCGTTGCTGCTGTTGCGGGTGCCGCTGGCGCTGCCGCTGGCCCTGCTGGAGTTCTTCGCCGCGTTCGTGCCGCTGGTGGGCTCGCCGGTGGCACTCGCGGTGGCCACGGTCGTCGCGCTGGCCGGGCGGGGCCCGTTCGTCGCGCTGGCCGTGCTGGCGCTGATCGTGGTGATCGGCCAGCTGGAGGGGCATGTGCTGCATCCCGTGGTGATGAGCTGGGCGGTGCGGCTGCATCCGCTGGTCGTCGCCCTCTCCGTGATCGCGGGCAGCATCGTCGCCGGGGTGGTCGGGGCGATCGTCGCGGTGCCGCTGGTCTCGGTGGTATGGGCGGTGCTGAAGGCACTGCGGGCGGTACCGCCCTGAGCGCCCTCCCGGCGGGGTGGCGACAGGCTGCCGCGGCGTCCCGTGGGCCCGGACGGGACCGGGTCCGGGCCGCACGGCGCAGGCCGAGCGGGTCGCCCGGTGTCTCCGGTGTCCGGCTCGCTCGCAGCGGCCGGGCACCCTGCCCGGAGCGACGGGCCCGGCCCCGTAACCTGGTCGCATGCGGATGCGACCCACGCTGAGCTGGACACCCACCGAGGAGCTGCCGCCGGGCGGCACGGACCCGGGACCGGTCGTCGACGCCCTGCGGGCGGGCGGGGTGCTGGTGCTCAGCGGGGCGGGGATCTCCACCGAGTCGGGCATCCCCGACTACCGGGGCGAGGGCGGGAGCCTGAGCCGGCACACCCCGATGACCTACCAGGACTTCACCGCCGACGCCCAGGCCAGGCGCCGCTACTGGGCGCGCAGCCACCTCGGCTGGCGGACCTTCGGCCGGGCCCGCCCCAACGCGGGGCACCGGGCCGTGGCCGCGTTCGGCCGGCACGGCCTGCTGACCGGTGTGATCACCCAGAACGTCGACGGCCTGCACCAGGCCGCCGGCAGCGAGGACGTGGTGGAACTCCACGGCAGCCTCGACCGGGTGGTGTGCCTGTCCTGCGGCACCTTCAGCCCGCGCCGCGTGCTCGCGCGGCGGCTGGAGGAGGCCAACGCCGGCTTCGACCCGGTGGCCGCCGGGATCAACCCGGACGGCGACGCGGACCTCTCCGACGAACAGGTGGGAGACTTCCGCGTGCTGCCCTGCGCGGCCTGCGGCGGCATCCTCAAACCGGATGTCGTGTTCTTCGGGGAGTCGGTCCCGCCGGCGCGGGTCGAGCACTGCCGTCGCCTGGTGCGCGAGGCGACCGCGCTGCTGGTCCTCGGTTCCTCCCTCACCGTGATGTCCGGGCTCCGGTTCGTCCGGCAGGCGGCCGAGGCCGGGAAGCCGGTGCTGATCGTCAACCAGGGCCCGACGCGGGGCGACCGGCACGCCGTCAGCCGGGTCGCCCTCCCCCTGGGCGCGGCGCTGACCACCGTGGCCGACCGGCTGGGCATCGCCGTCGACGCCGAGGGCCGATGAGCGCTCCCCCAGGCGACCCGCTCCCTACTTGGTCGTGTGCGTGGGATAGACCTGGACGTCGGTGTAGGCGCCCTTGATCTTCCCCGCGCCCGCGGGCCACTTCAGGCTCACCGTGTGCGTCTCGTTCGGGGGCGTCACCAGGAGATCGGTGGGGGACGTGAGGCTGTCGCCGCTGTTGTCGATGTCGTAGGCGATGTCGAAGACCGCGGCGTCGCCGGGCTTCAGGACGGTGATGCGCGGCTGGGCCCGGCCGCGCTCGATGGGGCTCGACGTGTGGTCGGCGTCCTTGATGTCGACGCCCGCGAACCCCGTCGCCGAGCAGGTGGTTGAGCCCCGGTTGACCATGGTGACGTCGATCCTGCCGGAGACCGTGTCGGGTGCGGCGTCACGGGCGTCGATGGCCAGGTTCGCCGTCTTGCAGAAGGTGACCTTGCCGCCGGTCGTCGTCGCGCCGTTCCCGGCGTCGCCGCCGGCCCTGGTGCTCCGCCCGGAGCCCGACTCGGCGGCGCCGCCGGCCTGCACGGTGGCGGAGCCCGAACCGCCCTGCGGCTTCGAGCCGCCGTCCGACGTCGCACCGCCGCCGGAGGACGAGCCGTCCGTGGACGAACCACCGCCCGTGGACGAGGAAGAAGAGGATGAGGCCGAGGAGTGCTTGGCGGACGAGTCCTTCCCGGAGCCGCCGCTTCCGCAGGCGGTGAGCGAGAGGGTGGCGGCAACGCCGACGGCGGCCAGAGCGGTGATGCGGGTGTACTTCACGGTGTTCCCCCAGGAGCGGCGCGGTGCGTGCGGTCGGAAGTATGTGTATCCCGCACCGAGTCACAGGCGGCTCTGTGCCCCGTCTTGGTTCTGTCACAGGCGAGTTGACGACCCGCTCCCGCCGAGGCACCGCCGAGACGGGCTTCCGGGCGGCCGGCGCGTGAGCGGCGTGCGCACAATCCCGTCCTCCCGGGCACACGCATCCCATGACGACAACATGGAGCAGCCCGAGCCGCCCGGACGCCGGGCGCCCGTCCCGTCGTGCCGGCCGAGCGGCCCGGGCCGCGTGTGCGCTGCTGCCGCTCCTGGTGCTGACCGCCTGCGACCACGGCGGCGACCGGACGCCGCCGGGGGCCGTGCCCGGCGCACACGGCGGCAGGTTCGAGAAGGCCGCGCTCGCGGACGGCAGCCGCCTTGTCATCACCACTCAGGGCGGCGTGCGGGTCGTCGGCACGGACGACGACAGCGTGGCGGTGGACGGCCGTACCCTCGCCCGCTGGACCGATGACGGCGGCACGCACACGCTCGACCTGCCCTGCGACCGGGGCGATGGCCGGACCGCGGACAACTGCGGCGGGATGCCGCTCGTACGCGTACCCGGCGGTGTCACGCTCACCGTGCGGGCCCGCGACGCGGGCATCGATGTGAGCGGTGTACGGGGCGGGCTGAGCCTGGGCACCGTCAACGGTGACGTCACCGTGCAGGACTCCGGCACGGAAGGGGCCCGTCTGCGCCTCGTGACCCGCAACGGTTCCGTCCGCGCGACCGGTCTGGCGGCGCGCGGCGTGGGGGCCGAGACGGTGAACGGCGACGTCGACCTGCTGTGCACGACCTCGCCGGACACGCTCCACGGCGTGACCCGGAACGGCTCCGTGCGCGTGACCCTCCCGGCGGACGCCCCGCCGTACGCGACCGACGCGAGCACCACCAACGGCCGCTCCTCCGTGGACCTTCCGGCCGCCGACTCCGGGGACCACCGGCACCGGCTGACGCTGCGCACCGTCAACGGCGACACCGAGGTCCACCGGGGCTGAGGGCCCCGGACCGGGTTCGCCGAGAGGCCGCACCGGCTCAACCCGGCTGCGCGTGCGGGAGGTTGGGCCACCCGGTCAGTCGATGCCGCGGCCTGCGGTCGCCGCGCCGCCGGTTTCCGGCCGCATGTCGTCCGCGGGGCCCGGCACCCCCGCGACACCCGGCCCGTGGCCGTCACCGGCGACGGCGTCGGCCCCCTCCCCGCCCGGTCCCGAACGGCGGCCCCGGTGGCCGCGGCCCTCGTCGAGCCCCCACGGGAGGTCTTCCCGGCGCACGCCACGTGCCGGATCCGGACACCGGGCCCACACAGCCGGCGGCGGTGGCGATATCGATATAAAGGGTGGCCTGAAGTGGCTGCCCGCCCGTTTTCGCGATCACCCACGGGTTGACACATAAGATCAGCCAATCCTAGGGTCGCGGACTCAGAGCACCTTCAGCTCACATCCATCTCACCGGCAATGCGCACACATTCTGACGTGCTGTCGAACACGGCTTGTTCGCGGAACCACAAATTCCAGGCGAAGGGGACGGCAAATGAAGAGGGTGCTCCTGACCACTGCTCCCAAAGAGGCGTTGATCGAGCCGAACGGAGTGGGCGGGAACTGGTACGACCGGACCGATACCTACATGGCCTGGACATGCGCCGTGGACGTCGAGGACCGGCTCTCCGTGACATGTCCGCCGACCGGCCTCCGTTTCATCAAGCACAATGTTCCGGACGTCGAGATCCTCGAATACCCGACCTGGCAGGAATATCTCGACGCCCTGCACTCCGAGCCGTGGGACATGGTCGGCATCAGCTTCTACACCTGGTCCACACCGGTCGCGATCGAGATGGCCAAGGCCGCACGCGAGGCGGAAGTACCCGAGATCTGGGGCGGGAACTACGGCGTTCTCACACCCGATATAGACGAGCACTTCACGAGGCTGGTGAAAGGCGCCGGCGAGGCCCCGATCCACCAGTACGTCTACGGCACACCGCTGCCCCGGGTCCGGCACCCCGCGATGATGGGAGAGAGCGGATTCCGCGGGATCACTTCTCCCGTCGGATACCTGTATTCGAAGCGCGGCTGCAACATCGGCTGCACCTTCTGCTCGACCCCGGTCTTCAATCCAAAAGAAGAAGCCATCTTCATGGAGGACACCTACGCGGCCCTCGACGCATACCGGGACGCGAAGGTCGGTCACGTCATCATCTACGACGAGAGCTTCTTCCTCACCAACTCGCTGGCCGAACAGGTCGTCGACGCCCTGGCCGAGCGCGAGCTGCCGTGGATCTGCCTGACCCGCGCCGACCTGATCCGAGGGCGCATTCCCGAACTCACCGATCGCTACATGGACGGCGCCATCGTCGGCATCGAGTCCTACCGGGACAAGAACGTCGCCGACGTGAAGAAACGCGACGACGTCTACAACGTCCGGCAGACCGTGCGCGAGCTGATCGACAACGGGCGCCGGGCCCTGGGCACCTTCATGGTCGGATTCGCCGAGGACAGCATCGAGGACATGCAGTACGACATCGAGCAGCTCAGCCAGGAAGGGCTGTTCGCCTGTCAGCTCACGCTGCTGACCCCGTTCCACCGCACCCGGCTGTACCGGCAGATGGAGCACCTGGTCGACGAGCCGGACCTCAGCAAGCACGACCTGTACAACCTGGTGTGGAAACACCCGAAGATGAACCGCAGCGAGGCACGGGACCTGCTGGCCTGGGCACAGCGACGGGTCAACGACCCCGAGCGCATCGCCGCCAAGCTCAAGCAGGAGATGAAGGACAAGGTGCGCAGGGAGATCGCGCGCCGGCACGCCGGCAGGCAGACCACCCCGGCGGAGCCCGCGTCATGAGGGACCTGAAGATCCTCTGTGTCCAGCTGGGGTTCCACGAGTCCTATCCGGACGCCTCCACGCTGGCCACCACCTACAACGACGGCATCTACTACGTCGCCTCGTTCGTCCAGCACGAGTTCCCGGCGGCCCGCGTCGAGATGTGCCAGATGTTCTGGGGCGAGAAGCCCGGGGACTTCCCCCTCGCCGAGTACGACTACATCCTGATCTCGGCGCTCGCCACGCACTTCTGGTCCAACATCGAGACCCTGGAACTGATCAAGCGCCACAAGCGGTCCGACTGCGTGGTGGTCATGGGCGGGCCGCACGCGGCGTTCGCGCCCTACGAGGCGCTGCGCTACGCGGACTACGCGGTGACCGCCGAGGGAGAGATCCCCTGCGTCCAGCTGATCAGGGCGCTGGAGGACGGCCGGGCCGTCACCGACGTGGACAACCTGGCCTACATCGGCGCCGACGGCAGGCTGACCCTGAACAAGGTCACCCGATTCGGCAGCTTCGCCAACGCCATCAACCCCCAGTTGCTCGCGCGCGCGCCCAAGTTGCACTGGGCGACGGTCTCGATGTCGCGTGGCTGTCCGTTCAACTGCTCGTTCTGCTACGCCATCCGGCTGCTCGGACGCCGCTTCCGCACCAAGACGGCACAGGACGTGCGCAGCGAACTCGACGCCATCCACCGGCAGACCGGCTGCAGCCGCTTCTACGTCACCGACCTGAACTTCACGACCCGCAAGGACTACTGCCGCGAGATCGCCGAGACCTTCCGCGACCGCGACTACAAGTTCATCGCCATGAGCCGGATCAACCACGCCGACGACATGGACCTGGTCCTCGACCTCAAGCGGTCGGGTTTCGAGGAGTACTGCCTCGGTGTGGAGTCGGAGGACCCGAGCGTCCTCCAGGCGTTCAACAAGCGCGTGGACGCCTCGGAACAGACCGAACGCCTGCTGCGCTTCGCGGAGAACGACATCGCGATCCACTCCGCGATCATCTTCGGACTGGACGTACAGGACCGTCAGGCGATCGAGGCCACCGCGTACTGGTGCGCCGAGGCCCGGATCATGCACCCGGTCTTCGTGTGTCTGGCCGAATACCCCTTCCAGGACCTGCTGTTCGGGGCGCGCCAGGACATCGAGGACCACCGGATCATCATGGAGGTGCCGACGTACCAGCACTACTCCTTCGTCGGCATCTTCCCCCGCCACATGCGCCCCAGCGAACTGCAGCAGGGCATCCTGGACAGTTACGACATCTTCTTCAAGCGGGCGTTCGAGATCGAGCGGCGGCCGCAGCGGCGGGCCCGGCTCAAGGCGTACGCGCGCAGCGTGGAGCGCGGGCGGGCCGGCATGGAGCAGCACATCCGCTTCCTCGCCGAGTTGGAGAAGCCGTACTACACATCGTCCGGCGCCCTGAAGGAGGACCTGCTCAAGGCCGACTTCGACAGCCGGTACGGCGACCTGCGCACCTGGCTTCAGGGGTCGTCCAGGCGCTCGGACGTCGAGTTCGTGAAGGCGTACGCCCGATGACCGGCCGGCGCCCGGCGGCGACCGTCGTCGACGCGCTCCTCGACAGCGCGGCGCGCACCCCCGACCGGACGGCGTTCCAGGTCGTCGAAAGGTCACAGGACGCCTTCGCGCTCAGCTACGCCGACGTATGCCGCCTGGTCGCGCGGACCGTCTCCGGGCTCACGGCACAGGGCATCGACGCGGCCGACCGGGTGATCCTCGTCCTGCCCACCTCGCGCGACTTCCTCTCGGTCTACCTCGGCTGCCTCCACGCCGGGGTCGTGCCGGTCGTCGCGGCGGAGCCCACCACCGGCAGCATGTCGCGCTACTGCGCCCACCTCGGCCGGCTGGTGGCGCACGCGGGGGCCGTGCGGGTGGTCACCACCGGGGAACTGGCCGGTGCCCTGGCCCCGTCGCTGCCGGTGCCGGTGATCACTCCGGACGCCCTGCGCGGCGCCCAGGCCCCGCTGGACGCGCCGCGGGCGACGCCGGACTCGCTCGCCCACCTCCAGGCCACCTCCGGTTCGACCGGCGCGCCGAAGCTGGCCGTGATCCGGCACGGCAACCTCGTCGCCAACGTCCGGGCGATCGCGGAGGCGATCCGGGGGACGGCCGACGACACGCTGGTGAGCTGGCTCCCGCTCTTCCACGACATGGGACTCGTCGGGATCTCGTACGCGCTGCACGCGGGCATCCCGATGGTGCTCGCCGATCCCGTCAACTTCCTGCGCAACCCGATGTCCTGGCTGCACTGGATCAGCCGCTACCGGGGCACGTTGTCGCCCGCGCCCAGCTCCGCCTTCCACATCTGCGCGCGGGTCGCGGCAAAGCGGCCGCCCGAGGGCCTCGACCTGTCGGCCTGGCGGGTCGCCCTGTGCGGAGCGGAGCCCGTGCACGAGGCCACCCTGCGCGAGTTCCAGGCGGCCTTCGGCCCGTTCGGGCTGTCCGAGACGACGCTGAGGCCCGTGTACGGGCTCGCGGAGGCCACGCTCGCGGTCACCATTTCCGATGTCACCCGGCCGTACACCGTCGACCGGGTCGACGCCGAGGCCGTCGCGGCGCGGGGTTACGCCGAGCCCTGCGCCGCGGGCGACCCGCGCACCACGGGCATGATGTGCGTGGGCCCTGTGGTGCCCGGCCATGCGTTGCGGGTGGTCGACCCGGACGGGAAGCCGCTGCCCGACCGCGTGATCGGTGAGATCGAGGTCGCCGGGCCCAGCGTGATCGACGGCTACCTCCCCGGGCCCGGCGGCGCCACCGCCGACGCGGCGGAGGGGGCCGCCGCGGCCGGGGACGGGATCAGGGGGCCCGACGGCCACCTGCGCACGGGCGACCTCGGCTACCTGCTCGGCGGTGAGCTGTACGTCACCGGCCGCAGCAAGGACATCGTGATCATCGCGGGCCGCAACTACGTCCCCGACCAGGTGGAGCGGTTCGTGGAGGCCGTGCTCCGGAGCCCTCGCACTCCCGCGGTCGTCGCGGTCGGCGTCCGTGACGCGACGCTGCACACCGAACAGCTCCACCTCCTGCTCGACGAACGGCTCGCCCAGGGCCGTGACCGGCAGGACCTCACCGGCCGGGTGAGCCACGCGCTCGACGAGACCTTCGGGATCAACGGCGTCACCTACCACTGGGTGCCCCGCGCGCGCCTGCCCCGGACCACCAGCGGCAAGATCCAGCGCCATCTGTGCCGGCGGATGATCGAGGACGGGACCATCGACGCGCACCGGGCCACGGCACCACTGAGCGGACGGGCATGACCTCGGAAGGGGAACACGATGCAGGACGGGAAGCAGGACCAGGAACTCTTCGCCCGGATCACCGAGCACATCGGTGAGTTCATGGAACGTGACGTCTCCTATCTGACCCCGCAGTCGCACATCAGCAACTCCATCGAGGGGATGAGCTCCCTCAAGCTGGTCGAGTTGCTGCTCTACCTGGAGGACTGCTTCTCGGTGGACTTCGACGAATCCGTCATGGAGAAGATCGAGACGCTGCAGGACCTGGAGGACTACATCCGCAGCGCCCAGGCCGTGTCCGGGCAGCAGGCCTGACCCGGCCCTCGGTGCGGCGCCGACGCGTGGTGGTCACCGGTGCGGGAGTGGTCTGCCCGCTCGGCTCGACGGCCGGCGAGCTGTGGGAGGGCCTCGTGGCCAAACGCTCGGGGATCGCGCCGGTCACCCGTTTCGACCCGAGCCGGTTCCGCAGCCGCCTCGCCGGCGAGGTCGACGACTCCGCCGTGGAACTCCCGCCGGGCCCGTTCCGGTTCGAGTTCAAGCGGATGAGCGCGTTCGTCCGCTACGCGCTGTTCGCCGCGGACCAGGCCGTCGCGGACAGCGGACTCGCCGTACGGGCGCACGACGACGCGAGCACCCCTCGGGCGGCTCTCCCGCCGGGGGGAGCCGTCTTCCTGGGCGTGGCCATGGGCGGACTGCCCAGCATCGAGGCCGGTGTCCTCAAACAGGAGGACCAAGGGGTGCGCAGGACCAGCCCGTTCCTGATCCCCTCGCTCATCCCCAACATGGCCGCGAGCGCGATCGCCCTGCAGCACGGGATCACGAACGAGCAGTTGACGATCGCCGGTGCCTGCGCGAGTGGCTGCCAGGCGGTGGGAGAGGCGATGCGCGCGATCCGGTCCGGTGCCCGCACCTGGGCGCTGGCCGGCGGCGCCGAGGCCGTGACGACCCCGATCACCTACTCCGGCTTCCAGGCCATGAGGGCCCTGAGCCGGTCCGACGACCCGGCGAGCACACCGCGCCCGTTCGACCGCCACCGGGACGGGATGGTCGTCGGCGAGGCCGCGGCCGTCTTCCTGCTGGAGGACCGCGCGCACGCCGAAGCGCGTGGTGCGCGGTGGTACGGCGAACTGACCGGGTATGCCACGAACAGCGGGTGCGACGACATCACGGGCATCTCGACCCCTCATGTCGTACGGGTCATGACCGGCGCACTGGCCGACGCGGCGGTGGCCGCGGACGCGATCGACTGCGTATACGCGCAGGCGTCCGGCATGGTCGGGGGCGACGCGGCCGAACTCGCCGCCGTGGCCGAGCTGGTGTCGGACTCCCGACGGCCGCCGGTCGTCACCTCCATCAAGGGCCACACGGGGTACACGTTCGCCGCGAACGGTCCGATGAACCTCGCCGCCGCCCTGATGGCGCTCCGGCACCAGACGGTGTCGCCCACCCTGAAGTACGAGCAGAGCGATCCCGCGTTCGCGGACCTCGACATCCCGGTCGACGCGCGGAAGACCGAGCTGCGCCATTGTCTGGTCAACGCCTTCGGTTTCGGCGGGATCAATGCCAGTCTCGTCGTGTCGCGGGCCTAGCCGCGAACGATCCGTTCCCTGAAGGAGACCGTCTTGGGTTCCGCGTCGACTCACTTCGAGAGGCTCACCCGCTGCTGCATGAAGTGCAGGATCTCCCAGTTCCTGGACAAGACCATCGAGATCGAGAAGGCGGGAGTGGCCAGGGTCGCCATCCCCTTCCACGGTGATCTGACGCAGAACGCCGGCTTCCTGCACGCGGCGATGCTGTTCGAGGTCGCGGACACCGCCGGGTTCATGGCGGCCAACTCGATGGAGGAGACCTACAGCGTCCTCACGGTCGACTACCACATCAATCTGATCCGCCCGGTGCGGCACGAGGGAATCCTGGCCACCAGCGAGGTGGTGACCGCGGGGAAGACCATCTACGTCACGCGCAGCGACGTCTACAGCGACAGCGGCAAGCTCGTGGCGGCGGGCCAGGGCACGTACACCGTCTCCGGCATCCGCCTCTCCGACCTCGACGGCTACGACGACTGAGGACGCGGCGGCCGGCCGGACCCGCGTTCCCGTCCGGCGGCCGGCCGCCGGAC
Organism: Streptomyces sp. NEAU-sy36; assembly: GCF_013423905.1. Lineage (NCBI taxonomy): Bacteria > Bacillati > Actinomycetota > Actinomycetes > Kitasatosporales > Streptomycetaceae > Streptomyces > Streptomyces sp. NEAU-sy36. The sequence goes on along the minus strand of NZ_CP058977.1, from coordinate 3,207,405 downwards.
GGGAACGCGGACGGTGCCGGGTCCTTCACCGGTCCGGGCGTGACTCCAGGCAGATGAGCGTCTGCTGTCCGGTGGCGACGAGGGTCTTCTCGTCCCCTTCGTGGCCGAAGACCTGAAGCTGGCACACCGTCAGCGTCCGGCCGGACTTGAGCACGGTGCCCACCGCCTCGATGCGGTCGCCCCCGGCGGGAGCCAGGAGATTGATCTTGTATTCCACGGTGAGCACGGTGGAGCCCTCCGGGAAGAGGGTGAAGGCCGCGTAGCCGCCCGCGCTGTCGGCGATGGCGCTGGTCGCGCCGGCGTGGATGTAGCCGTGCTGCTGGGAGACCTCTTCCCCCCGGGGCAGCGTGATGTGCACACGGCCAGGGGCGATGTGCGTGATGCGAGCTCCCAGGGTCCGCATGAGCCCTTGCCGGTCGAAGCTGTCCTGCACGCGGGCCAGTACCCCGGGGCTGACCTGATCCGGTAACACCTGCGGTTCCAGTTCCACGTCTCTCCTCGCGCTGTCGTCGTCGACGGTTGCGGCCGTGCGGCCCGAGACTACTCCGCGGGGCGGGGGCCACATGATCGAACAAGGGATCACTTGTTCCCTCGAACAGGTGGCCGTCGTCCATCCGAGCGGCTCGACTGCTTCGATCGGGTGAGACTTGCGTTGTGCGAGTGACGGGCTGCAGACCGTAGCTGAGCACAGTCCCAACGCATAGGCACATCGCAAGGAGCAGCACCATCATGAACATCCTCACCAACGTCCTGGCCGGCCTCGTCCACCTCGTGGGGTGGCTGGTCTGACGCCCCAGGGCGCGTGAAGCGCGGCGGCGCCGTCTCCCTGTCCCACGGAGGCGGCGCCGCCGTCGTGTTCGGGGTCAGCGCAGCGCCGCGGTCACGAGCCCCGCGATCTCTTCGTCCCGGACGTCGCCGCCGTTCACCAGCCGGTCGAACACCAGCCCGTCGACACAGGTCAGCAGCGTGAGCGTCCGCTCCTGCGGCTCCGCCACCCCGTGCGCGGCGAGGAAGTCGCACACCGCCTGCCGCGCCCGGTTCTCACGCGGCACCAGGATCTCCCGCAGCTCGGGGTGCCGGGCGCTCTCGACGGCGCAGGCGTAGCGCGCGAGCGAGCGGCGGCGCCCGTCCCCGGTGAGCCGCACCCGTACCAACGCGGCGATCCCGGCGGCCAGTTCGTCCGCGTCCCGGACCGGCAGCCGTGCCGACATCTCCTCCAGCTCCGCCTGGTCGAGGGCCACGAGGCGCCGTACCAGCGCGGCCAGGAGGGCCTGGCGGGTACGGAAGTAGGCGGAGGTGGTGCCGGGCGGCAGGCCCGCGGCCCGGTCGACGGCGCGATGCGTCAGCCCCCGGATGCCCGTGTCGGCGAGCACCGTGATGGCCGTGTCGGCGAGGAGAGTACGTCGGTCTGTGGACACCTCCTCTTTCTACACCCCTGCTTCTACGGCTGTAGAAACCCTGCGGTACGGTCTTCTACAGCTGTAGAAAACCGAGGCGAAGGGGGTCGGCATGGGTGAGACGGCGGTGGTCGTCGGGGGCGGCATCGGCGGGCTGGCGGCGGCCATCGGGTTGCGCCGGATCGGCTGGCGGGTACGGGTCGTGGAGCGGGCCGCCGTCCTGGACGACGCGGGCGCGGGAATCTCGCTGCACGCCAACGGGTTGCGGGCCCTGGACGCGCTCGGCGTCGGGGCTGCCGTCCGCGAGGCGGCGCGTCCGCAGTACACCGGGGGCACGCGCACCCCGTCGGGCCGGTGGCTGGCGCGGATGGACGGGGCCGCGCTGGAGCGCGCGCTGGGCACGCCGATCGTCGGCATCCGCCGTTCGGCCCTGCACCGGCTGCTGCGCGCCGCCCTGCCGGACGAGTGCCTGCACATCGGGGCGACCGTACCCTCGCTCCACCTGAGCGACCCGGACACCGTGGGCGTGCCGCTGCCGGACGGCATCATGGCGGCCGACCTGGTGGTCGCGGCGGACGGGGTGGGCAGCCGGCTGCGGGGCCAGCTCTTCCCGGACCACCCCGGCCCGGCGTACAGCGGCTCCACGGTCCTGCGGGCGATCACCGAGCACCCGCTGCGGCTGCCCACGGACTTCGAACTGACCTGGGGCGAGGGCGCGGAGTTCGGGCACATCGGGTTCACCGACGGCCACGCCGAGTGGCACGCGGTGCTCAACTCGCCGCCCGGCGTACGGCACACCGATCCGCTCGGCATGCTGCGCCGCCGTCTCGCCGGATGGCACGGTACGGTCGGCGCGCTCCTCGACGCCACCCGGCCCGAGGACGTCCTCCACCACGACATCAACGAACTCGTCACTCCTCTGCCGTCGTTCGTCTCCGGCCGGGTGGCCTTGCTCGGAGACGCGGCCCACGCGATGACACCCAACCTCGGCCAGGGCGCCTGCCAGGCACTGGAGGACGCGGCCTCGCTGACCGCCGCCCTCGCGGACGCGCCGTCCCTCCCCGCGGCCCTGTCCCGCTACGACGCCGAACGCCGTCCCCGTTCCCAGGCCGTGGCCCGCGCCGCCCGCCAGGCCGGCCGCATGGGCCAGCGGCTGTCCAACCCGCTGGCCGTCACCCTCCGCAACACCGCCCTGCGCCTGGCACCGTCGGGCATGACCATGCGGGCCATTCTGCGTCACGCGGACTGGACGGCCCCGCGGCCGGCGACCGCGCCGAGGGTGCCGTAGGGCCGTGTGACCGGCGGCCGGGGCGGGCGCGTGACCGTTCGCCGGCCCGTCCGGATGGGCGCCCGGCCGCGGGCACCAGCGGGTCCCGCCCCAGGCCGGGCGCATATCCCGGCCCGCAGTGGCCACCCGGGACACATGCGATGTGGGCGTGGAGCCGCCGTACGGGCCGTCGGGGATGCCGTGCGGCGGGCGGGGCAGGTGTTGCGGCTGGATCTGTCGGCGGCGGTGCGCAGTGTGCGGCGCGCCTGGGCGGAGCCCGGGCGGGAGCGGGACCTGGCGGTCCAGGCGCTGAAGGCGGCGCTGGCCGCGTGGGTGGCCTGGATGATCGCGGGGTGGTGGCTGCACGCGCCGGTCGCGTTCGTCGCGCCATGGGTCGCGGTGGTCCTGGTGGAGTCCACCGTGTACCGGTCGCTGGCACACGGCCTCCAGCAGCTGGCGGCGATCACCGTCGGGACGATCACGGCCACGGCGGTCGGGCTGCTGGTGCACAGCACGGCGGTGACGATGGCGGTGGTGCTGCCGGTCGCCATGCTGCTCGGGCACTGGCGGCGGCTGGGCAGCCAGGGCATCTACGCGGCCACCGGCGCCCTGTTCGTCCTCACCAACGGCGCCGTCACCGTCGCCACCTCGGCCGACCGGATCGCCGCGGCGCTGTTCGGCGCGGGCGTCGGCATCGCCGTCAACGCGCTCGTGCGCCCGCCGCTGTATCTGCGCGACACCCGGGCGGTACTGCGGGACGCGACCGAGGAGGCCCACGACATCCTGCACGAGGTGGCCGACGGGCTGGCCCGGGGACACTGGGAGGCGGAGGAGGCGAGCGCCTGGCACGACCGGGCGCTGCGGCTGCACCAACTGGTCGACCAGGCCCGCTCCGCGGTGGAGTGGAGCCGGGAGAGCCTGCGCGCCAACGTCCGCCGCCGCGCCGGTGCGCTGCCGCTGCCCGGCAAGGGGTACGACGACGCGCTCGCCGTGCTGGACTACGCGTCCGTGCACACCGCGGGGGTGACCCGCACGGTGCTGGAGGCCGCGACCGAGGAGCGCGCGGCCCGCCGCCCGCATCCCGAACTCGCCCTGAGCTACGCCCGGTTCCTGTACCGGACGGCCCGCGCTCTGCGGCTCTACAGCCACAGCAGGTTCGACGCCGACTGCGAGGAGGAGCTGCGCACGGAGGTGGCGGGCCTGCGCGACACGCTCGACACCCTGCGCCGCGACCTGGCCCGCTCCACCACCGACGACCCCGACGAGGTCGCCACCTACGGCGCCCTCCTCACCCAGGCCAACCGCCTGGCCGACCAGCTCCTGGCCTCGGCGACGCCCTAGCCATGTGGCCCCGCAGGGCCGTTGCCGCGGCCGACCGGGCCTATGCGGCCCAGGCGCGCTCCAGCTGGCTGCCGAAGGTGGCGGGCTGCCGCCCGAGCAGCTCGGCCAGCGTCGGGTTCACGGCGGTGAACTCGCCGCCGCGCGCCGCGGCGAAGATGCTCAGCAGCAGGTCGGCGATCGGGGCCGGGGCACCGTGCGCCAGGGTCTGCTCCCGGAAGACGTCGTCGGGGACGACGGTGCGGGTGAAGGTGCGTCCGGTCGCCTTGGAGGCGAGTTCGGCGACGGTGTCGAAGTCGAGCGCCGCCGGGCCCGTGAGCGGCGGAGTGGGCCCCTCGAAGCGGGCCTGCCCGGCGAGGATCGCCGCGGTGGCCTCGGCGAGGTCGTCGTGGCCGGTCCAGGCGACCGGGCCGTCGGCGGGGAGGGCGATGTCGCCGGTGTGTCGGGCGGGCTGAAGGAGCTGAAGGGCGCTGGAGGCGTAGAAGCCGTTGCGCAGCGCGGTCCAGGGCAGGCCGGTGGCGCGCAGCAGGTCCTCGGTCTCGGCGTGGTCCCGGCAGGGCTGGAAGCGGGAGTCGTGGGCGGCGCCCATCTGGCTGGTGTAGAGGATGCGGCCGACGCCGGCGCGCACGGCGGCGTCGATGGCGGCACGGTGGCCGCCGACGCACTCTGGGCCCGTGCGGTCGAGGGAGACCAGGAGCAGCTGCTCGGCGCCCTCGAAGGAGTGCGCGAGCGAGGCGGGGTCGTCGAAGCTGCCCTGGCGCACGCGGACGCCGCGGTCGGCGAGGTCCCGGGCCTTGTGCGGATCGCGGACACTGACGCCGACCCGGTCGGCGGGGACGCGCTCCAGCAGGCGCTCGACGGTGCGACGGCCGAGCTTTCCGGTGGCTCCGGTAACGATGATCATGACGTTCTCCGTGACTGTTTCCGATGGAAGCTCAGCAACAGTAACACTGGAAATTCCAGCGGAACCATATTCTCGGTATCATCGATTCATGGTTACCCGCGACTCAACCGACAGCCCCCGGCACCGCATCGTCGAAGCCGCCGTCGAGCTACTGGAGAACGGCGGCCCCGACGCGGTGAGCACCCGCGCGGTCGCGGCCGCGGCGGGCATGCAGCCGCCGGCGATCTACCGCCTGTTCGGCGACAAGGACGGGCTCTTGGAGGCCGTCGCCGAACACGGCTACGCGCAGTTCCTGGAGCGCAAGCGCGCACAGCTCGATCCCGCCCCGCAGGACCCGGTGGAGGAGCTGCGCCGCGGCTGGGACATGGTGGTGGAGTTCGGGGTCTCCCGGCCCGAGCTGTTCGCGGTGATGCACCGGGCCGCCGGCCGGGGATCGGACGCGGCGCACCGCGCGGGCCTGGAGATCCTCCACGGACGGGTGCGTCGGCTGGCGGCCGGGGGCTGGCTGCGGGTCGACGAGGAACTGGCGGCCCAGATCATCCAGGCGACCGGCCAGGGCGCGGTCACCACCTGGCACTCCACCCCCGCGGACCGCCGCGATCCGGCGCTGCTGACCATCCTGCGCGAGTCCATGATCGCGGCTGTCACGCGCGCCGAGCCGCTGGTCCCCGCCGCGGAGTCCGGCCCCGCCGCGGCGGCCCGCGCGCTGCGCGCCGCCCTCCCCGACAGCGCCGGTGTCCTGAGCGACGCCGAGCAGCGCCTGCTGCACGAGTGGCTCACGCGCCTGGCGGCGGACGGTGGCGCGCCCCCTGCCTGACCAGGCCGCCCGCTGCCGAGAACGCGGGGGTCAGTACACCTGACCGGCCAGGGGCCGTACGCCGATCGACCACGGCCCGTCCGACTGCGCGTGGATGAGGCACGGGCCGGGGAGCGGGACCTCACCGGACCAGGGACCGGCATGGTTGGCCAGCTCGTCGAGGAAACCGGAGCCGTCCGGCTCGAAGGTGTCGACGAGGAAGCAACCGCCGTCTGAGCGCGGAGCACCCGCGTACCGCAGGCGGGCAACGGCCGGGCCGCCTGCGTAGCGCAGGACGTCCGACGCGCCGCGCTCGGCATGCTCTTCGAGGACGACGGCGTCGTCCAGACCGGTCACCTCGACCACCCAGGGCCCGTCCGCGTCGATCCGCAGGGCGCGCACCGGCCGGTCGTCGGCGTTGACCAGGGCACGGCACGCGAAGGGCCCGTCGGTGTACACGAGTTGGCTCCCCGAGCGCATCCTGCCGTCCAGCGCGTCCACGACGAAGTGGCCGCGTCCGTGGTGCGTGATGCCGACGACGACCGGCGCCGACGAGGTGGTCAGCTCCATCACCCGGCTCCCGTCGCCCGCGAGCCGCTGGAGCACCGGGGCGCCCGCGCCGACCGGCACCGGGCCCGGCCCGCCCCCGACGGCCGCGAACCCGTCCGCCTTCACCTTGGCCACCGTGCCCCGCGCGCCCCGCCCGCTGCGCAACCATTTCATCCCGTCCCCCTCCCGGACCGGCGCCACGGTACGCCACCGGGGCCCGGCGCGCGGTCGGTTTCCCGTCGGCGCCGCCGTCCCGCCCTCCTGGCCGGGGTGTCAGCCGGTGGCGAAGTCGCGCAGCTGGTCGAGGCTGCCGTTGAAGCGGTCGTGGTCGCCCACCGTCTTGCCGGTGGAGGTGTACTGCCACATGGTGTAGGAGGACCAGCCGGCCGGCAGCTTGCCCACCGTGGAGGCGTAGCGGGCGACCCACAGCGGGTTCGCGCCGAAGCCGCCGTAGTTGCCGGTGCACTGGGTCCACCAGCTGGTGGCCGTGTAGATCACCGCCGCACGGCCGGTGCGCGCCTTGTAGCGGTTGAGGAAGTCCCGGATCCAGCCGACCATCTGGCTCTTCGACTTGCCGTAGCAGGCCGGTCCGTACGGGTTCCACTCGATGTCGAGGACGCCGGGCAGCGTTCTGCCGTCGCCCGACCAACCGCCGCCGTGGGCCACGAAGTAGTCGGCCTGGGCGGCACCGCCGGTGCTGTCCGGGGTCGCGAAGTGGTAGGCGCCGCGCACCATGCCGAGCTTGTACGGGCCGTTGTACTGCTGGGTGAAGTAGGCGTTGCGGTACGAGGTGCCTTCCGTGGCCTTGGTGTACGCCCAGCGCACCCCACTGCCGTAGAGGGTGGACCAGGCGACGTCGCGCTGGTGGCTGGAGACGTCGACGCCCTCCGTCTGGCCGGTGCGGGAGTCGGAGAGCGAGTCGTCGGAGGCGTCGGCGTGGGCACCGTCGTGGGTGAGGACGCCCATGCCCATGTAGGCGCTGCCCCGCTCGGGGGTCGCGGCGCCGCTGTCGGGAACGGCCGCCGGGACGGACAAGGTGAGGAGGAGGCCGGTCAGCACGCCGGTGACGGTCAGGCGTGGACGGCCGCGGGTGAGGAGTATCGAGCTTCGCACGGATTCCATCTGACCCGGCATCGGGCGGCGCCGCACTCCGGGCCCCCCTCAACACGCCCGCCCGATACCGCGTTTGGTCCATACGAGTGGCCCCGCACAGGGGTGCCGGCCGGCCACGGGAGTGCCCGCGGCCGGCCGGTGCCCGTCAGCCGTCGATGCGGTGCTGGGCCCAGAAGGACGTCAGATCCGTGCTGGTCGCGGCCTGCGCGGCGGCCTTGAAGTCGGCCGTGGTCGACACGCCGTACCAGTGCGCCGTCGCGTAGTCCTTCAGCAGCTTGGCCATGGCGGTGTCGCCGAGGACGCGCTGCAGATCGTGCAGGGCGCACTTGCCGTAGCCGTAGACCACGGTGGAGTAGCGCGAGGAGTGCGCGTCCCAGTACGCCATCGAGTTGGTGATCTTCTCCGTGCTGGACGCCCAGGAGACGCTGTTCCAGCAGTTGGTGCCGGTGTCGCCCTGGGCGAGGTCGGTGGCGTAGTCGGCGAACGACTCGTCCAGCCAGGGGTTGTTGTACTCGTCGTCGCCGACGATGCCGTACCACCACTGGTGGGCGATCTCATGGGTGAGCGCGGTGCTGCTGACCAGGTCGAGGACGAACCCGGGGTACTCCATCCCGCCGAACCAGTAGTTGTTGTCGAGCACCGCGTCCAGTTCGCCGTACGGGTAGGCGCCGAAGCGGGCGGCGTGGGCGTCCACGGCGGACTCGGCGGTGCCGAGCATGGAGCGGGCGCTGGTGGAGCTGATGCCGGAGACGGAGTAGACGTTCACCGCGACCCCGGACGGGGAGGTACCGGAGATCTTGGTGAAGGGCCCGGCGGCCCAGGCGAAGTCGCGGACCTGGGAGGCGGTGGCCGTGGTGACGGTACGGCCACTGGAGCCGGGGGTGTCGGTGGAGGTGCCGGTGGCCGGGACCAGCAGGCCGCTCGGGTGGTCGAGGGTCATCTTGAAGCCGGCGGCCAGGGAGTAGAAGGCCTCACCGTTGTCCGTGTAAGGGTCCAGGTGCCAGCCCGCCGCGTCGCGGACGGCGAGGACGGGCAGCGCGTTGCCGATGAAGCTGTAGGCGCCGTCGTGGCCGAAGCGGTCGGCGCCGCTGGGCACGGTGATGCCGAGGTCGAAGCCGATGGTGGCGCTCTGGCCCTGGGCGAGCGGGGCGGGCAGGGTGATCTTCAGGGCGGTGCAGGCCACGGAGAGGTCGCCGGCGGTGCCGCCGGTGACGTTGGTGACCTTGATCGGCATCGCGTCGCAGGTGCCGTGGTAGTTGTCCCACAGCCGCAGGTAGACCTCGTTCAGCGCGGTGGCGGAGGCGTTGGTGAACGTCGCGCTCTCGTGCCCGGTCCAGGCGGTGCCGCTGGTGTCGCTGCTCAGGTTCACGGTGTACGACGGGGCCGCCGGGGTCCGGGTGGGGTCGGTGGCCGGGGGCGCGGTGCCGCCGGAGGTGTCGAGGGCGATGTCGTCCAGGACGAAGCTGGTCTGGAGGCTGGAGTCCTCGGTGCCGGTGAAGGACAGGTTCACCGTCTGCCCGGCGAAGGACGACACGTCGAAGGACTTGCGCACATAGCCGGTGTTCTTGTCCAGGTTGGACCAGCTGCCCAGGGTGGTGCCGCCGATCTTCGCGGTCAGCTTGTCGTACGCGGTGGCGGAGGTCGTCTCGGCGGTGTCCACGTGCAGCCAGAAGCTGAGCGTCGCGGTGCCGCATCCGCCGGGGATGGTGACGCTCTGGGCGAGGCTGTCGGTACGGGTCCTGCCGGTGCCGTCCAGCCAGGCGTAGTTGCTGCCGCCGTGGGCGGTCTGCCCGGTGCGGCTGGTGATCACGGTGGACGTGGACGCGGTCCACGCCGAACCGCCGTTCTCGAAGCCGCCGTCGGTGACCACCTGGGCCGCCGTGCAGTCCGCGGGAGCGGTGGCCGGGCGGGCGGCGGCGGGGATGGCGGGGAGGAGGAAGGCGGCCAGGGCGGCGGTGGTGAGTGCGGCGGTGCCCGCGGCCTTGTGGGGGGTCGGTCTCACACGCTACTCCTTTGCGGCGGCCGGGATTCCGGCCTGCTCGATGGCCGTCCGGCCGGCGGGGTGGCCGGGGCGGCCGTGGTCCGGTGCTGTGCCGGGGAGCCGGTCGCACCCCGCTGGGGCGGGGCGACGACTGCCGAAAGAGTGACAGATTTGACCCGGACATGCCATACACACCGCCGGTTCGGCGGCCGGGAGGGCGCACGCCGGGTGGGGGACGTGCCGGGAGCGGCGGGGACGGCGGGAGGAGGACGGGCCGTCCGCCGCCCCCGCGGGGCGGGCGGCGGACGGGTGGGGTCAGGCCTGGCGCAGGGTCAGCAGGACGGCCCGCTGCCAGTCTCCGGCCGGGGACGGCCAGCCGGTGGCCACGTGGCCGAGGGCGTCCTCGGCGGGGAGCGGCGGGTCCTGGTCCGCCGGCGCCGGTGTGAGGACGCGGTGGACGTGCAGGACGGAGCCGTGCGGTGCGGGCAGGCGGGTGCCGTCGGTGTCGTCGGCCGGTGCCGGGGTGAAGCCCTCGGGCGCGAACGGGACGCCCGCGTAGGCGCGGGACACCTCGTGGTCCGGGGTGTCGGTGATGCTCTGGGCCATCGCCTGCGCCTTGCCCTCGACGAGCAGCAGCAGTTCGGTGACCAGCACCGGGTCGCACAGGCCGTCGTACGCCCAGCGTTTGCCGAGCACGCCGTGCTCCATCGTGCCGACCAGCGCGTGCTCGGCCCCCTCCAGCGGCGCGCCGCGGTAGGTCAACGGCACGAAGTAGACCGTGGGTTCGGCGCCCGCGGTGTCGGTGACGACCATGAACTCGATGCCGACCTCGCCCGCGGGGTCGTCCAGCCGGAAACCGCCGGACTTCTCCAGCACCGGGCCGTCCGGGCCGCCGCGGTACCAGGGGCGGGTGGGCAGCCACTCGGTGAGCAGTTCGAGCTTGGAGGGCTTGAGGGTCGTGTGATGGATGACGGCCATGGCGGTGCGGTTCTCCCGTGGTGCGCGAATGGACGGGCTTAGCTTCGCACACCGTCCGCCCAGGTCAGCGCGGGAGTCAACGCGGCCCAGGGATTGGGCCCTTCACCCGTCACCGGCCCGCAGACCCCGGCTCCCCGCTCCGTCGCCGTGCGCACCGCGAGCGGGACCAGGGCCGCCGGGACGCCGTAGACGAGATGACAGAGCCGTTCGGGCGGTTGACGGGCGGTCCAGGAAGGCCGGGTGAAGGCGGAGACGTACGTTGACCAGTGTCCCTCGAACGTGACCGTGAGGTCGGCGAGCCGGACGTACCCCGGCGCAGGATGGACACCGGGGTTGAGCACGACGGTGCCCGCGCCCTGCCGGCGCAGCTCGCGCACCAGGCGCCGGCAGGCGGGCAGGCCCGCCGGAGTGGCGGTAACCCGGTCGAGGAAGCAGCCGTCGGTCCGGTACCACTCCCGGTGCCGCCGCGCCTCCTCGGTGATCTCGGTCCGGTCCCGGGCGCCGTAGTCGGTGTCGACGTAGCCGAGCAGCCGGGCGCCCGCCGCGCGCAGTGCCCGGGCCGCCGCCGTGTAGGCGGGATCGGGGGCGGTGCCGGGCCCGCTCGCGGGGTTGAGCACGACCGCGTGGGTGCGGGCGGCCCCGGTGATCAGCCGGTGCCAGGCGCCCGGGTCCTCGGCCGGGTGCACGTACAGCGGGACCAGCAGGCTCATGCCGTGGCCGCCCACAGCGCGGCGAGGGAGTCGTCCAGGCCGTGGGCCGGGCGCCAGCCGAGGACGCGGGCGGCGGCGGAGACGTCCGAGCACTGCCAGGACACCTCGGCGGAGCGCGCCGAGCCGCCCGCGCTCTCCTCCAGGCGGCCGCGGAACCCGGCCGTCCGCGCCAGCCCGTGCACCAGGTCGCGCACCGGTACGGCCGCGCCGCCGCCGATGTTGAGCACGGGCGGCAGGGGTCCGGGCGCGGTGACGGCGAGGGCCGCCGCGCGGGCGACATCGCGGACGTCCACGAAGTCACGGTAGGCCGAGAGGTCCCCGAGCCGCAGCACCGCCGAGGGGTCGGGGCCCGCCGAGCGCAGCAGCGCGGTCACCCGGCCCGGCAGGCCCGCCGCCGGCGCCCCGGCGCCCACCGGGTTGCCGATCCGCAGCACCACCGCGTCCAGGGCGGCCGCGGCCACCGCGAGGGTGCCCGCGAGCTTGGTGGCGCCGTACGGGGTGACCGGGCGGGCGGGCGCCGACTCGGTCACCGGGACCCCGGGGGTGCCGGGGCCGTACTCGGCGGCGGAGCCGAGGTGGACCAGGCGGGCCGTCGGGGCCGCCTCGCGCAGCGCGGCACAGAGCACGGCGGGCCCACGGGCGTTGACCTCCGCGAGGGTGACGGGGTCGCCGCCGGTGGCGCCCGCGCAGTTGACCACGGCGTCGGGGGCGGCCGCCGCCAGCGTCTTCGCCAGCCGCTCGGGGCGGTCGGTGGCGAGGTCGACGGCGTACTCGGCGCCGGTGCGGCCGGCCGCGGACAGCCGCGCGCCCGGCAGGGCGCGCAGCCGCTCCGTCACATGGCGGCCCAGGTATCCGGTGCCGCCCAGGACGAGAATGCGCATGCGGGACTCAGGCTCCCTTGAGCAGCAGGGACTTGCGGGTGGTGAACTCGGCGTTGGCCCGGTCGTAGTCGTCGGGTCGCCCGATGTCCAGCCAGTAGCCGGCGAACTCGTAGGCGTGCGGCGGGTTCTGGGCCTTGAGCAGGTCCAGGACGAGTTCGTCGAAGCCGAGCGGCAGCCCGGGGGTGTAGCCGTCGAGGGTGGCGCGGGAGAGGCCGTAGACGCCCATGGAGACCCGGTAGTCCATGCTGGGCTTCTCGGTGAACGCGACGACCTTGCTGGCGTCGGTGGTGAGCACGCCGAAGTCGATGTGCACCTTGCGCGCGTAGGTGGCGATGGTGAGCGGCGCGCCGGAGTCCCGGTGCCGGCGCAGCACGTCGGCGTAGTCGAGGTCGGTGAGGATGTCGCCGTTCATCACGAGGAAGTGCTCGGGCAGTCTCTCTCTCAGGTTGAGCAGCGGGCCCATGGTGCCGAGCGGGCTCTCCTCGGTGGCGTAGTCGACGGTCATGCCCCACTGGGAGCCGTCGCCGACGTAGGCGCGGATGATCTCGCCGAGGTGGCCTATGGCGAGGGTGCAGCGGGTGAAGCCGGCCGAGGACAGCTGGCGCAGCACGATCTCCAGGATGGCGTGCTGGTCGCCGATGGGGACGAGCGGTTTGGGCAGCGCGGTGGTGTAGGGCCGAAGCCGGACGCCCTTGCCGCCCGCCAGGATCACTGCGTGCATGGGTTCCTCCTTGGAAGACGTCGTGACGTGCCGGACGGGTCAGATGTTGTAGATGCCGGTCTTGTAGCGGGCCAGGTTGGCCGGGTCGCGGAAGAACTCCACGGTGTGCGCGAGGCCTTGCTCCAGGGTGTGGGCGGGCCGCCAGCCGGTGGCACCGGTGAGCCGGCCGGCGTCGGCGACCAGCCGCATCACCTCGGAGGCCGCCGGGCGGATGCGCGCGGGGTCCTCCCGGACGTCCAGCGGGGTGTCCATCACCTTGCCGATCAGGGCGACGAGGTCGCCGACCGAGATCTCGCCGCCGGTACCGGCGTTGAAGGTGCGGCCGACGACGTGCTCGGCGGGGGCGCCGCCGACGGCGAGGAAGGCCCGGGCGGTGTCCTTGACGAACAGGAAGTCGCGGGTGGGCCGCAGATCGCCGAGGGTGATGGTGCGCTCCCCCGCCGCGACCTGGCCGATGACGGTGGGGATGACCGCGCGCATCGACTGGCGCGGGCCGAAGGTGTTGAACGGCCGCAGGGTGACGACGGGGGTGCCGAAGCTGGCGTGGTAGCTGTCGGCGAGCCGGTCTCCGCCCGCCTTCGACGCGGCGTACGGGGACTGGGTGTTGATGGGGTGGTCCTCGGTGATCGGCACCGTCAGCGCGGTGCCGTAGGTCTCGCTGGTGGAGGTGTGCACCAGGCGGGGGGTACCGAGGGCGCGGGCCGCTTCGAGGACGTTGAGGGTGCCGGTGACGTTGGTCTCCACGTAGCTGTGCGGCGCCTGGTAGGAGTACGGGATGGCGATCAGGGCGGCCAGGTGGTAGGCGACGTCGGCCCCGTCGAGCAGGCCGCGCACCGAGCCGGGGTCGCGGACGTCGCCGAGGACGATCTCCACCTGGTCGAGGACGTCCGGCGCGAGGGTCTCCAGCCAGCCGTAGGAGGAGAAGGAGTTGTACTGGGCCATGGCCCGCACCCGGTGCCCGGAGGCGACGAGCGCCTCGGTGAGGTGAGAGCCGATGAAGCCCTCGGCACCGGTGACGGCGGCGAGCGGTTGGGAAGTCAACTGGGAGGTCCTTCCAGCGAGTTGGTGGAGGGTGCGGGTTCAGGCGTGCCGCGCCGGGCGGCCGAGCAGCCGCAGCGCGCACGCCAGGAGGGACAGCACGCCGGCAGCGCAGCAGAGCGGCAGCGCGGCCGGGCCGGGTGGCAGGCGCAGCACGGTGACCGCGCCGGCCGCGGCCGCGGCGGCCAGACAGATCGCGGCGGGCGGCCAGGCGGTTCCGAAGGCCTGGAGGAGCAGCGCGGTCCACAGGGTGGCCGCGAGCAGCAGCAGCGGGGCCGGCGGGGCGCCGGTGAGATACGCGGCGGGGAGCAGCGGCAGCAGATAGCCGAGCAGGCACAGGCCGAGCACGGCGGCGGAGCGCAGCAGGAACGCGGTGGGGGTGGCGGTGGCGCGCAGCGCGGCGACGGACAGGCCGCGGTAGCGGTAGAGCAGCCACTCGGCGGGTCCCATGCTGAGGGTCAGCACGATCACCGCGTACGGCTCCCGCCGCCCTTCGAGCAGCACCAGCAGCCCGGCAGCCAGCCCGAACAGGCCATAGGGCAGCGACCGGCGCAGCGGGGGCCGCCTGCCGCCGTCGGCCGCGGGCTGGGCGAGCGGCCCGCGCAGGGCGTGCGCGGTGGCGGCGAGCGTGGCCAGCAGCGCCAGCAGGGGCAGGCCGAGGCGCGGCACGGTGCCGGGCTCCCAGCCCGACTGCCAGGCGGCGCCCCCGATGAGCGGGGTCAGCGCGGCGAGCAGCACCTTCTCGCGGGCCAGGACGAGCAGGACGCCCGCCGCCGCGAGGTAGAGGGACTGGGCCGCCACGGCGAGCAGGACCGCCCCGCCGCCGGTGAGCGGGGCGGCGGTGGCGGTGGCGAGTGCCGCCCCCACGGGAGCGCCGACCGCCAGGGTGCGGGCGGCCTCGCGGCGGCCGGCCGTCATCCGCAGGTGGGCGCGGTGGCCTAGTCCCTGCCCCCAGGCCCAGGAGACCAGGCCCGCGACGATCAGGGCGGCGGCGTGCCGGCCCGGGTGCCACAGGGGCGCGGTGAGCGGGTAGGCGAGGCCCGGCAGGGCGAACAGCAGCCCGCGCAGCAGACAGCGCACGTGGTCGGGGCGCCAGGGGTCGGCGGCCGGCGCGGGCTCGGGGAAGGTGCGGGGCACCTGTTCGTAGAGCGCGGTGGCGAGCGAGAACAGGTTCGGGTGGCCGTACCGGTCCTTGATGGTCTCGGCGGTCAGGCCCTCGGCCTCCAGCAGGGCGGCGACCTCGTAGGGGTGGACGGCGGGGCCGATGCGGTCGGCGAGTTCCGCGGCCAGCAGGCTGACCGCCGCGGCACCGGCACCGTGGCCGGGCAGCCGCAGGGCCAGGGTGCGTTCGTCGGGGCGGGCGAGCCGCAGGGCCAGGGTGTCCTGTTCGGCGCCGCCCGGTTCCAGGGCCATCGGTCCGCTCATCCGGCCAGGCTCCCCGCGGCGGCCCGGGGCTCGGCCACCGGTACGGCCTGTACGGCGAAGGGCCGTGCGTGGTCGGGAAGTTCCAGGTATATCGAGCGGAAGGTGTCGATGGTCTGCCGCAGGGTGAACTGCTCGATGACCCGCAGCCGGGCCGCCTCCCCCATCGCCCTGCGCCGCGTACCGTCGCCGAGCAGTTCCAGGGCCGCTTGCGCCATCCGGTGCGGATCTCGCGGGGGCACGACGAGCCCGGTGTCGCCGACGGCCTCCCGCACCCCGCCCACGTCGGTGGAGACGGTGGCCCGCCCGCAGGACATGGCCTCGATGAGGGTGAACGGGAAGCCCTCGCTGATGCTGGAGAGCATCACCACGTTCCCGGCCGCGTAGGCGTCCTTGATGTCCTCGACACGGCCCTCGAAGGTGACCGCGTCCGCGTGGCCCAGCTCGGCGGCCAGCGCCGTGCAGCGTTCCCGGTAGGCCTCGCCGCCCCGGGGTGTGCCGCCGAACAGCCGGAGCCGGGCCTCGGGTATCCGGTCTCTGACCAGGGAGAACGCCCGTATGAGGGTCTCCAGGTCCTTGATCGGGTCGACCCGGCCCGCCCAGCTCAGCGTGGGCACCTCCGGTTCGGGGCCGGCCGGCGGGAAGGCGGCCGGGTCCACGCCGTTGTAGACGGTGCGGATGGCCCGCGGGTCGGCGCCGCCCTGTTCCTCCCAGAGCCGGTTGTAGCGGTTGCCCGGGGTGATGAGCGCGGCCCGGCGGTAGCTCTCCTCGGCGAGCAGCCGGAAGAAGCCGAGGACGACGGCCTTGACCGGCCAGCGGTAGGGGGCGGTGCGGTAGCCGAGGTAGCGCTCGCGCAGATAGACGCCGTGTTCGGTGAGCAGCAGCGGGACCCCGTGCCGGTCGAGGGCGGCGAGGCCGGGGAGCACGGCGACGCCGCCGCTGACCGCGTGGGCCACCCCGTGCCGGGGCGGGGGCGCGGCGAGCGGGCGCAGGGCGTGTTCGAGCAGGGCGGTGGCGGTGACCGCGTCGTGCAGGGTGGGGCGGGCCTCGCGGACGGCGAGTCCGGGCCGGTTCCACACCGCGGCGAGCAGGGCGACGGCCCGGTCGCCGCGCAGGAACGGGCTCAGCGTCCCGTCGGCGGCGGCTCGCGCCAGCAGGTAGAGGGCGGGCGCGAACTGGTCCTCGGCGCACGGGTCGAGGAGCGCGGTAAGAAAGCGTTCGTAGGCGGTGGCGAGGCGGCTGAGCGCGCGGCCCCGGGGCGGACGGCCCTCGGGCGCCTCACCCCACATGGGCACGGAGAGCACCTGGTGGACCTGGGCGGGCAGGTCCCAGACGACGGCCTCGCGTCCGGTGCCGGTGACGGCGATGACGTCGAAGTCGAGGTCGGGCATGCCCTGGACGAGCTGGTCGCACCAGACGCTGACGCCGCCGTGGCTGTGCGGGTAGGTGCCTTCGGTGAGCAGGGTGACGTGCGCCGCGCCCGGGCGGCGCGCACCGTGGTGAACGTGCATCGATGGGGCTCCACGGCCAGAGGTGTGGGGTGGTCGTGCGGGTTCCGGCCGCCGCCGGGCGGCCGGAACCCGGGCCCGTCCGGTGGTGCCGGACGGGCCCTCGGGTCGGTGCGCGTTCAGTTGTCCGGGGTGTACGGGACCTGCTGGGCGACGCCCTTGGGGAGCTTGGTGCGCGGGGCCGGGGCGGTAGCCGCGGACCGGGTGTGGACGGGTGCGTGCGAGGCGGCGGCGGACGCGGTGGCGGGGAGGGTGAAGGTGAGCGGGATGCCGATGGAGGCGGTCCAGCCGGACCGCTCGCCCGCGTAGGCGGTGCCGAACGGGGTGCCGACGAGGGTGGTGCCGGTGGGCAGGGTGGCGGTGGCGTTGACTCCGGCGGGCGCCTGGACGGTGACGGTGTTGCCGATCCGGTAGGCGGTGACCTGTCCGGCGCCGAGGGCGTTCTGCCAGGCGGCACGGCGCTGCTGTTCGGCGCCGATGTCCTTCATCCGCAGGTTCACCAGGGGGGTGTTGTCCGCGAACAGCGCGGCGTAGCCGTCGAGCACACCGTTGAGGACCGGGTAGGCGATGCGGTCCTCGGTGAGGTTGGACTGGTGGATGAAGTGCGGCTTGGGGTCGTTGGACAGCACGTGGCCGAGGTCGATGCGGGTCTCCAGCGGCACGATGTAGTCCTGGTAGCCGGTGCCGGTGTCCAGCGGGGCGGGCAGGCAGGTGGTGGTGGCCGGGTTGTCCTCGCAGATGCCGCTGCCGCCCTGGGCGCGGCTGGTGTAGAGCCAGTTGTACTCGTCGACCTCCTCGGAGGCCTTGCCCGCGTTGTAGAAGACGTTCATCGGGTACCGGGCGACGGTGGTGGCGGGGCCGACCTGGCGCTGGGACGGATCGCGGGAGGCGTCGGCGGCGAGCCACTTGACCCCGTTGTCGGTGAGCGCGGGCCCCAGGTTGGGGTTGTCGTCCGGCTGCTGCGGCAGGATCCGCAGCCCGGAGTGTTCACCGGTCACCAACTCGCTGTTGTCCAGCGGGAGTCCGTTGGTCTGCCCCCAGACCCGGTTGGTGGCGATCTCGTCGTCGATGCTCTGGCGGCTGACCCACTGGGTGGCGCCGGCGGCGTTGGTCACGCACTTCCAGGGGACCACGGTGGTGTCCTGCGCGCAGCCGAGGAAGGCGTGCGTGTAGGTGTGGTTGATCCAGCGGAACTGGTCGCGGTCCGCGATGAGTTTGTCGGCGAGCTGGTCGACGCCGTCGTTGTCCTCGCGCTGGTCGACGCTGCCGGAGCCGTTGTAGGCGAGATCGAGGGTGAAGTGGCGGCTCTGCTCCCAGGCCGTGGCGTAGTCGACGTCCGCGGGGGTCATCCGGATCGGGTTGGGCGTGCCCGAGTCGTTGGTGCAGTCGACGTCACCGGGCGTGCAGTTGAGCTGGGTGTCCCAGCGGTCGTCGGCCGCGAACACGTCGTCCACGTGCACGGCGAAGTAGTTGCGGGAGGCGCCGAGGTGCACCCCGCCGGTCATCCAGTCCACGATGCCGCGGGCCAGCAGCCGGAACTGCTGCTGGTACTGGTTGTAGACGAAGGTGATGACCAGTTCGCGCCGGCCGTCGTGCCGGTACTCGCCGACGAGGGAGCCCTGGGTGGTGGTGCCGGGGATGGTGGCCTGCACGTACGGGGTGAAGTCGGCGCCGGGCGCGGGCGTCGAGAGGTACGCGTAACTCTCGTTGACGGCAGGCGAGTTGTCTTCGAACGGCACGGCGCCCTTGAGGTAGCCGAAGGGCCCGCCCCGGCCCGCGGTGGTCACCTGGGCCTGGACTCCGTCGATGCCGCCGGAGTAGCCGCCGGAGGTCGGGACCTGGAGTCCGGCCTGGGGGCGGGCGTAGGTGTAGGCGTCGACCTGCGGGATGCCGTACGTCTGCTCGTAGGCGGCGAGCGCGCTCATCTCGGCACTGCCGGCCGGGAACGGGTTGTCGTTGGGCAGTACGACGGCCTGGTACTTGGCGCGCGCCCGGCCGCCCACGGTGTCGGCGAGGAAGCCGGCGTCGATGGTCGGCCGGCCGCTGCTGGTGAGGTCGACC
This sequence comes from Streptomyces sp. NEAU-sy36, assembly GCF_013423905.1. Classification (NCBI taxonomy): domain Bacteria; kingdom Bacillati; phylum Actinomycetota; class Actinomycetes; order Kitasatosporales; family Streptomycetaceae; genus Streptomyces; species Streptomyces sp. NEAU-sy36. The sequence goes on along the minus strand of NZ_CP058977.1, from coordinate 3,188,741 downwards.
TTGGTGAACGGCGTTCCCTCGGAAGTGAGTTCCGCGGCGATGGCGTCGGTGGCCGGGCCGCCGTCGCTCACCACCAGGACTCGGAGATCGATGCGCGGTGTGCTGGTGTCGGCCTGGGCCGGTCCTGCCTGAAGGCCGAGCGCGGCGATGAGCGCGCCCACCGTCAGAGTGGTGGTGCGAATGGTCCGCTTCATGCGGTGAAGTCCCCTCCCCGGACAGGGGTGAGCACGGCTCACATGGAGCGGACGCACCCCCTCGCGCGACGCCGGCATCCCCCTCAGAAACCGGTCGTCGACGCATCCGTCGCGTCACATAGTGATGGATGTGTGTAGCTTTTGTGGCCGAGTCACAAAACCTGACGGAAAATGGCTGGTGTCCAACTGCGGTACGGGGCAACCGTGATGACCATTTTCCCGTCCCCGCGCGGGGGTCGCGGGACACGGCGCGCCGGCGGACCGCCTGGATCCGCCGGGCGACGTCGTGGTGGTGCGCGTCAGGCGCAGAGCACGCGCGTCTCGGGCGTGTACACGGGGCCGCCGTTGGTGTTGGTGCCGTCGCTGAACTCGGCGTAGAAGTACGAGTAGAAGCCGATGTTGCCGTTGCAGCCGGAGTCGGCCGCGACCTGGAGGGTCAGGGTGACGGTGCGGCTCTGACCGGGCGGGATGGTGGCACCGTAGTTGGTGCCGAGGTTCGTCGGGCCGGTGCCGGAACAGGGGGTGGCACTGCCGCCGCCGACGGCGGCCAGGCTGCAGCCGGTGAAGCTGTACTTCAGGTCCGGGCGCTGGGTGGTCAGCCAGGTCGGGTCGATGGTCTGGTACACGAACAGAACGTCGTACGTCTTGTTGTTCGTGAGCGTCATCGACAGCTTGACCGAGCCGCCGGGGGTGGTAGTGGCGCTGTCGGTGGTGAAGGCGAGGGAGGCCGGGGCCGTGTCGGCACTGGCACCGGAGGTGAGGCCGAAGACGGCGAGGACGACGGCGAGGACGGCGGTGAGACCGAGGCGTCTCAGCAGAGGTGATCGCATGGCCCGGGAGGCTAGGGGCGCGCCCCGCACGCCGTCTGCCCCGTCCGGGGAACCCCGGAGACGACCGACGAAAAGCGGCCATTCGGTGAAGGCGATGTGATGACACTGTGGCGATCATGTGGGTGCGGCATCCGCGCACCGTGCGGGCGGCGACACCGGTGGCGCACGGTGCCGGACGGGACGCCGTGATACACCCGGGGTAATGGCGTGTACACGACCCGTACCCACGGGCGGAACCGGGGCAACCGGTTGTGCGACGGCGTGTTTCCCGGCCAATCGGCGGTTTCCGGCCGCCCGGGCCCCGCCCCGGCCCCCGCGGGGAGACCGGGACGGGGCCCCGGGAGAGGCGCTCGCGGGCGGGCGGCTCACCTCATCCGCGTGCGTGCGCCCGCTCGAACGCCGCGAACGCGGCCTCCTGGCGCCACTCCAGGCGCGCCTTCGCGCTGCCCGCGAGGAACTGCCGGCAGCGCGCGCTGTGCACCGGCAGTCCGGGGTGCTCGGCGCGGCACACCTCGACCGGGCGGTAGCCCTGGGCCGCGGGGTTGCCCTGCCACAGGTCGGCGCCGGGCAGGAAGGCGTACTCCAGGGAGGCGCGGGCCAGGTCCTTCAGCTCGGGGTAGCCCAGGCCGTAGGTGGCGGCCGCGTACTGGTACTCGTGGCTGATGTCGATGCGGGAGACGCCGGGGTCGTCGGTGGCGAGGACGACCGGGACGCCGTAGCGGCGGTAGGTGGTGAAGGGGTGCTCGGCGCCCTTGACGCCGAGGATCTGGGCGTTGCTGGAGAAGGGCACCTCGACGGCGATCCGCCGGGCCGCCATGGTGCGGGCGGTGCGCTGCCAGTCGTCCTCGTGGACGAGGTCGACGCCGTGCCCGACGCGCTCGGTGTGCGCGACGTCGACGGCCTCCCTGATGTGGAACTTCAGGTCCGCCGGCTTGACCAGACCGGGCCACAGCTCGCCGGCGTGCAGGGTGACATGGGCCCTCGGGTACTGGGTGCGCAGATAGCCGACCATGCGCATCTGCAGGCTGTAGTTCCGCAGCGAGCTGTCCCAGTCCTCGGGCTGGACGAGGTTGACGGCGACGAAGCGCGGGTCCGCCTCGGCGAGCCGCATGCCGAGCGCGAGCTGCGTGAACACCCGCACCGGCGAACCGCCCCGGGACGCCTGGGAGATCCAGCGGACGGTGAGCCCGCAGGCGGGCCGGGCCCCCGCGGTGCCGCAGTGCTCGGTGGCGCGGAACTCGGCGTCGCCGTCGTCGGCCTCCCCGCGCGCGTCGGCGACCAGCTTGTCCAGCCTGCCGCCCGCGACCAGCCTGCGGTGCAGGGCGGCGAGGTCGGCGTCCCAGCCCACTTCGTCGGCGAGCTTCTTGGCGCCGTCCGAGGCCGGGGTGACCATCGTCTCCAGGTACGACTGGTTGTTGCTCACGGCGGTGTCGGCGACCTGGGCGAGCAGCTTGCCGCGGTGCCGCCAGGTCACCTCGCCGAACTTGCCGAAGGTGTCGAAGAAGTGGTCGTGGCCGTTCTGGTCCGGCGGGAAGTCCTGCATGGACCAGGCGCGCACGATCGCCGCGTGGAAGGCTCGGTCGGTGCGCGCGTCGGCGGCGGGGCGGGTGCCGGCACCGCAGGGCGGGGGGACCGCGGTCATCGTCGCGGTGTCGATGCACAGGCCGTCCTCGGCGGCCAGCTCGACGAGGTAGTCCGTGTTCACCGCGCCGGAGAGGTGGTTGTGCAGGTCGCCGCCCTTGGGCAGCTCCCGGAAGAAGGCCCGCAGGGCCGCGGGCCGGTCCTTGACGGAGCGCAGATAGGCGTCGGTGCGGGCCTCGGCGGCCGTGACCTGCCGGGGCGGCGGCGCGGCGGGCCGGGCCCCCGGGCGCGCCGGCTGCGCGGCGGCGGGCAGGGCGGACAGCAGGGACAGGACGCTGAGGGTGCCGAGCACGGCCGGAACGACCCGGCGCGGTACGGCACTTCGCATGTGCAGACTCACACCGGCATGATCACGGAAGGATCCCGGCGAAGGGGGCGCAACCGGCGCACGGCGACCGGAGAGCACCCTTGCGAGTGACATCTCCGTCTTCATGTCCGGTTCGGACCCGCCCTGCGGCCGGTTACGGACGCGCGGACCGCGCGTTGCGCGCGGACCGTGGGAAAGCCGACAGCTGGGGTGGCATGCGGGGCGTGGGTGGGGGTAGTCGCGATTGCGATCTCGTACATCGGCGACACACCACGGAGGCCCACCCCATGCTGATGGCACACCCCGCCGTACTGAAGGACCTCATCGCCCAGTACGAGGCCCTCACCCTGCTCGGCGCGGAGGAGAGCACTCCGGGGGCGCAGCAGCGGCTCGCGGACATCTCCTACACCCTGTGCGTGGCCACCGGCACGCAGGACGTCGACATGGCGCTGATCGCGGCCCGCCACCGGCTGTCCGGGGCGCGCCCGGAGGACGACTCGCTGCTCCAGGAGCCGGCGCCCGTGCGGACGGGGTCCGCCGCCTGACCTCGCGGGCGACCCGCCACTCCCCCGAACTCGTCCCCTCCCGCTTCTGGTCGCCGGGACCTACCGGACGGTATACAGAACCGGTCGATCGCGCGAAGGCCGCTGTACGGCGCCGTCCGCGCCGTGTACCGGTCCCAGGGGGGAACCATGAGCAACGACAGTCGTCCGGCGGGCGGGGCGAGAGCCAGGCGGCGGGCCGCGACCGTGGCGGCGGCGGTGGGCGGGTGCGCCCTCGTCGCCGCCTCCGCCGTCCCGGCCGCCGCGCACCCCGCGCGACACCACGGACACCGGCTCGACTACGTCGCCCTGGGCGACTCCTACACCTCGGGCCCCGGCATCCCCACGCAGGTGGACGCCGACTGCGCCCGCTCGGACCGGAACTACCCCTCGCTGGTGGCCGGCCGGGCCGGGGCGACCACGTTCGCCGACGCCAGCTGCTCCGGGGCGACGACCACGCAGATGTGGCAGGCCCAGGGCAGCAATCCGCCCCAACTCGACGCGCTGTCACGGGACACGGACCTGGTGACGGTGCAGATCGGCGGCAACGACGTCGGGTTCGGCCCGATCATCGGCAGGTGCGCCGGCCTGGGCGTCCAGGATCCGGCGGGCAACCCGTGCGAGCGCGCCTACGAGGCGTCGGGGCAGGACGAGCTGGCCCTCGCCGTCCGGCGGACGGCGCCGAAGATCGCCGGGGTGCTGCGGGCCGTGCACGCCCGGGCCCCGCACGCCCGGGTGCTGGTCGTCGGCTATCCCGATCTGCTGCCCGACGACGGCGTGGGATGCTTCCCGCAGGTCCCCTTCGCGCAGGGTGACTTCGCCTATCTCAGGGACACCGAGAAGCGGCTGAACCTGATGCTGCGCACGGAGGCGGCGCGCAACCGGGCGGAGTACGTGGACACGTACGGGCCCACGGTCGGCCACGACATGTGCAAGGCGCCCGCGGACCGCTGGATCGAGCCGCTCCAGCCGGCCTCGCCCGCGGCCCCGGCCCACCCCAACGCCCTCGGCGAGCAGGCCATGTCGGGCGCGGTCCTGAACCGGTCGGCAGGGAACCACGGGCACCGCTGAGCGCGCCGGGGCGGCCTTCGACCACGGGTCGCGGGCCGCCCCGTGACAGGCGGGGCCGCCGGTCAGCCGCCGAGCGCGCCCCGGACCACCGCCTGCGCCTCCTCCTGCACCCGGGCCAGGTGGTCCGGCCCGAGGAACGACTCGGCGTAGACCTTGTACACGTCCTCGGTGCCCGAGGGGCGGGCCGCGAACCAGGCGTTCTCGGTGGTGACCTTGATGCCTCCGATGGCGGCGCCGTTGCCCGGCGCCTCGGTGAGCACGCCCGTGACCGGCTCGCCCGCGAGGCTGTCCGCGGTGACCTGCGCGGGCGACAACTTGCCCAGCAGCGCCTTCTGTTCACGGGTCGCGGGCGCGTCGATGCGGGCGTAGGCGGGCTCGCCGAAGCGCTCGGTGAGGGCGGCGTAGTGCTCGGAGGGGGTCCGGTCGGTGACGGCGGTGATCTCGGAGGCGAGCAGCGCCAGGATGATGCCGTCCTTGTCGGTGGTCCACACCGAGCCGTCCCGGCGCAGGAAGGACGCGCCGGCCGACTCCTCGCCGCCGAAGCCGAGGTCGCCGCCGAGCAGGCCGTCCACGAACCACTTGAACCCGACGGGGACTTCGACCAGCCGGCGCCCGAGGTCGGCGGCGACCCGGTCGATCATGGTGGAGGAGACCAGGGTCTTGCCGACGCCCGTGCCGGCCGGCCACTGCGCGCGGTGCCGGTAGAGGTAGTCGATGGCGACGGCGAGGTAGTGGTTGGGGTTCATCAGACCCGCGTCCGGGGTGACGATGCCGTGCCGGTCGGCGTCGGCGTCGTTGCCGGTGGCGATGCGGTAGGTCGCGCGCTGCTCGATCAGCGAGGCCATGGCGTAGGGCGAGGAGCAGTCCATCCGGATCTGCCCGTCCCAGTCCAGCGTCATGAAGCGCCAGGTGGGGTCGGTGTGCGGGTTGACCACCGTGAGGTCGAGGCGGTGCTGTTCGGCGATCCGGCCCCAGTACGCGACGGAGGCACCGCCGAGCGGGTCGGCGCCGATGCGCACCCCGGCCGCGCGGACGGCGTCGAGGTCCAGCACCGCGGGCAGGTCGTCGACGTAGGTGCCGAGGAAGTCGTGGCGCCCGGTGGTGTCGGCGGCGAGCGCGCGGGCGTAGGGCAGCCGTCGTACGTCCTTCAGGCCGCCGGTGATGATCTCGTTGGCACGGTCCTGGATCCAGGAGGTGGCGTCCGAGGCGGCCGGGCCGCCGCTGGGCGGGTTGTACTTGAAGCCGCCGTCGGCGGGCGGGTTGTGCGAGGGGGTGACGACCACGCCGTCGGCCAGATGGGTGGTGCGGCCCCGGTTGTGGCCGAGGATGGCGTGCGAGACGGCGGGGGTGGGCGTGTAGCCGTCTGCGCTGTCGATCAGCACGCTCACCCCGTTGGCGGCGAACACCTCCAGCGCGGTGACCTTCGCGGGTTCCGACAGGGCGTGGGTGTCGGCGCCCAGGAACAGCGGGCCGTCGATGCCCCGGCCCGCGCGGTACTCGCAGATGGCCTGGCTGGTGGCGGCGATGTGGTCCTCGTTGAAGGCGCTCGCCAGGGACGAGCCCCGGTGCCCCGAGGTGCCGAACGCCACGCGCTGGGCCGGGTCGGCCGGGTCCGGGTGCAGCGCGTAGTACGCCGTGACCAGCCGCGCCACGTCGACCAGGTCCTCGGGGCCGGCAGGCCGGCCGGCTCGCTCGTGCGCCATGAGTACGTTCCTCCACGTCGGTGTCGGTCGCTCGCTCCCGCCATCTTTCCTCGTCAGGGCGTTCGTATGCGAGTCTGGCCCGGCGTGGCCGACGACTTTCGGGCCGCCGTCGTGCCGCGCGGCCGGAGCGCGCGGCACGACGGAGACCACGGGCCGGGTCAGCCGATGTGGTAACTGTCGCCGTAGACCTTCCAGTCGAGCGGGGTCTTCAGGTCGAGGTTGCCCTTGCGCAGGAAGACGCGCTGCTCGGTGTCGACGCGACTGGTGTCGCTGTGGGCCTCCTCCTGCTTCATGGCCCACACCCGGGCGTCGAGGAAGGCGTTGAGGTACGCCGTCTCGTCGCCGCCCTGGGCCGGGGTGCCGGCGCTGCGCAGGGCGCGCTTGCGGATGTTGGCGAAGCTGGTGGGGTCGTCGCCGTCGCCGTGCATGACGATGGCGTCGTAGTAGCAGAACTGGCCGAGGGCGCGCAGTCCGTCGCTCTTGCCCCGGGACACCGCGGGGTCGAAGTAGACGCGGTCGCGCTCGTCGTTCTGGCACTGCTGGAACACCGTGTCCCGCGCGGCCTTGCGCCAGTCCCCGGGGAAGTCCGGGTCGAGGCCGGAGTGCGAGTCGCTGCCGTCGACCTTGCGCAGGGCGGGCAGGTAGCGGGCGAGGACGTTGCCGGGCTTGCGGTCGGCGTAGAGCTGGACGACCTCCAGCATGTCGCCGGTGCCGGAGCAGAAGCCGATGATGCCGGCCGTGTAGCCGCGGCCGTCGCCGATGTCCTCGATGTACTTGTACTGGGCCTTCCAGTCGAGCGAGGAGTTCTCCGCGCTCGACACCAGTTTCATCGCGATCTCCTTCTTCGCGGGGTCGTCGAGGCCGGTCGCCGCGGCGACCGCCGGGGCCGCGCCGGCGCGCTGGGCCCCGATGACGGCGCCGGCGGCCACGGCGCCGAGCGCGGCGACGAGGGAGCGGCGGGACAGACGGGCGAGGGCTGCTGTTTCGCGGTCTTCGTGCACCACGGGAGCTCCAAGGGGAGTGGGGGGTGGTGGTTCGGACCAGCACGAGTACTGGTAGGAAAGTTTCCTATCAGAGGCCGCGAAGGCCGGTAACCCGGCCCGCGTGAAGTTCGTAGGATCGAACAGCCCGGCGTCCGGCCCGGCTCAGCCGCGCGGCGTCCGCTCCCCCGCCCGCTCGTACAACTCCCGGGAGACGGTGATCAGTTCGCGTCGCTCGGCGCGGGAGCCGACCATCGGCCGCGACCCCTTCAGCGGCACCTGGGCACTCTCGGGCAGGAACCTGACGGTGAGCAGTCCGATGACTCCGGCCAGCATCAGGTAGTAGGCGGGCATCAGCTTGTCCCCGGTCGCCTCGACCAGCGCGGCGGTGACCAGCGGGGTGGTGCCGCCGAAGGCCGCGACCGCGATGTTGAAGCCGATGCCCATGGCGGCGTAGCGCACCGCCGTCGGGAAAAGCGCCGGCAGGGTGGCGGCGCTCGGCGCGGCGAAGCAGGCCAGCAGCGTGGACAGGATCAGCACCCCGAGCACCGGCGGCCAGGTGCCCTGCGCCTTGAGCAGCAGGAAGGAGGGCACGGCCAGGACGATCATCGCGACCGCGGCCACGCCGTACACCGGCCGCCGTCCGATCCGGTCGCTGAGCCGGCCGAGGAAGGTGATCAGGACGACGATCCACACCATGCCGATGAGCACCAGGAGGTCCGCGAAGCCGGCGGAGCGGTGCAGCGTCTCGGTCTGGTAGGTGGGCAGGTACCCGGTGACCATGTAGTTGGTGACGTTGTACAGCAGCACCAGGCCCATGCAGATGAGCAGCGGCCGCCAGTGGTTGCGGACGATGTCCTTCAGCTCGCTGCCCGTCGACTCCTGCGCCAGCGCCTTCTCGTGCTCGTCCAGCTGCTGCTGGAAGGCCGGGGACTCCTCCAGCTTGAGCCGCATGTACAGGCCGATCACTCCGAGCGGCCCGGCGATCAGGAAGGGCACGCGCCAGCCCCAGGAGAGCATCTGGGCGTCGGTCAGCAGCAGGCCGAGCACCGTGACGAGGGCCGAGCCGAGGGCGTAGCCGACGAAGGTGCCGAAGTCGAGCCAGCTGGACAGGAAGCCGCGCCTGCGGTCGGGCGCGTACTCGGCGACGAAGGTGGTGGCGCCGCCGTACTCGCCGCCGGTGGAGAAACCCTGGACCATCCGGGCCAGCAGGAGCAGCAGCGGGGCGGCGATGCCGATGGTGGCGTAACCCGGGATGACGCCGATGGCGAAGGTACCCACCGACATCATGATCATGGTGGTGGCGAGCACCTTCTGCCGGCCGACCCGGTCGCCGAGCGGCCCGAAGAACAGCCCGCCGAGGGGCCGTACCACGAAGGCGGCGGCGAAGGTCGCGAACGAGGAGACGACCTGGGCGGCCGGGGAGGCGCCCGGGAAGAAGACCTTGCCGATGGTGGCGGCCAGGTAGCTGTAGACGCCGAAGTCGAACCACTCCATGCAGTTGCCGAGCGCCGAGGCGCCGACGGCGCGCCGCAGCAGCGGACGCTCCACGACCTGTACGTCGTCCTGGCGGAACGCGCGCCGGTTGCGGTGCAGCCTGCGGGTCAGATCCGCACGCACCTGACGCGGCAGCCGGGCCACCGCCGGCGGGGCCGCCGCTCCGTTCCCGTCCCGCCGGTCGCCCGGGGACATCGCCTCGCTCACAAGCGCCTCCTTCCGTACTCCGTACCGGTGACCGCCTGCCCCTGTGCCCGATTCAGAAACGGAACCGCTCAATCCCATCCGGGTGCGCGGTTGGACTTGCGGATCACCGCGGAGCAGGGTGGACGGGTCCCCTGGCACCGCGGGGACGCCCCTACGCACCACCCGGAGAACACCCGATGACCCACGTCGCGGACCCCACTCGTTACGACGGCGCCATGCGCTACCGGCGCACCGGCCGCTCGGGGCTCGACCTGCCGGTCCTGTCCCTGGGCTACTGGCACAACTTCGGTGACGACCGCCCGTTCGAGACTCAGCGCGAGATCGCCCTGCGCGCCTTCGACCTCGGGATCACCCATCACGACCTGGCGAACAACTACGGCCCGCCGTACGGCTCGGCGGAGGAGAACTTCGGCCGGCTGATGCGCGGCGACCTCGCCCCCTACCGGGACGAGCTGGTGATCTCCACCAAGGCGGGCTGGGACATGTGGCCCGGCCCCTACGGGCAGGGCGGGGGCTCGCGCAAGTACCTGCTGGCCTCGCTGGACCAGTCGCTGCGCCGGATGGGCGTGGACTACGTGGACATCTTCTACTCCCACCGGCTGGACGCGAGCACGCCGCTGGAGGAGACGATGGGCGCGCTGGACACGGCCGTCCGCCAGGGCAAGGCGCTCTACGTCGGCATCTCCTCCTACGACGCCGAGCGCACCCGGCAGGCGGCGGCGATCCTGCGCGACCTCGGCACCCCACTGCTGATCCACCAGCCGTCGTACAACATGCTCAACCGCTGGATCGAGACGGACGGCCTGCTGGACGTGGCGCAGGAGGAGGGCTTCGGGGTCATCGGCTTCACGGCGCTCGCCCAGGGCCTGCTGACCGGCCGGTACCTGGAGGGGGTGCCGCAGGACTCGCGGGCCGCGCGGGGCACGTCGTTCGACCGTTCCTGGCTGACCGAGGACATGCTGCGCCGGCTGCGCGCCCTGAACCGGATCGCGGCCCGGCGCGGACAGACACTGGCCCAGCTGGCGCTCGCCTGGGCGCTGCGCGACCAGCGGGTGACGTCCCTGGTCGTCGGCGCCTCCCGCACCGAGCAGCTGGAGCAGAACGTGGCCGCCCTGGACAACCTGGACTTCACCGACGAGGAGCTGGCGGAGATCGACACGTACGCCACCGACGGCGGCGTGGACCTGTGGCGCGAAGCCCGGCTGGGCACTCTCGGCTGATCGCTTCCGATCGCCGACGCACATGTGACGTGCATCACAGAAATAAAGGATAAATAGGACTTATTCTGGCAACTCGAACAGTCCTGTGATCCTCACCTCAAGGAGCCGCTCGCCGCATGGTGCACGGACCCCGCCCCGGCCAGTTCCCGCCGCCGCATCCCGACCTGGAGCTCGCCCGCGACTGCGAGCGCTGCCTCGGCTGGGGGACCGTCGTCACCCCCGACGGGGAACACGAGCTGTGCCCCGGCTGCCAGCCTGACACCGCCGCCGGGGAGGGCCCCGGCGGCTGAGGCGGGGGACCCGGCGGTGGCCCAGCGCAGCGGGTCGGACACCGAGCGCCGTGCCGGGGTCGTACCGTGGAGACATGGCCGCCCCTCCGCTTCCGGGACCGCTGGCCCACCTGGCACCGCTGCTCGCCCACTACGGCTACTGGGCCGTGGGCGCCGTGATCCTCGTGGAGGACTTCGGCGTCCCGGCACCGGGTGAGACGATCCTGCTGGCCGCCGGGGTGTACGCGGGCGCGGGCGAGCTGGACGTGGTGAAGGTGGGTCTCATCGCCTTCGCCGCCGCCGTCGTCGGCGACAACATCGGCTTCCTGATCGGCCACTTCGGCGGCCGGGCCTTCGTGCACCGCTGGGGCCGGTACGTCTTCCTCACCCCGAAGCGGTTCGCCACCGCCGAGGAGTTCTTCCACCGGCACGGGGGGAAGATCGTGACCGTGGCCCGGTTCGTCGAGGGACTGCGCCAGGTCAACGGCATCATCGCGGGCACCTCGGGCATGCACTGGCGCCGCTTCCTCGTCTTCAACGCCCTCGGCGCGGCCCTGTGGGTCGGCCTGTGGACCTCCCTCGCCTATCTGGCGGGCAGCCACATCACCGAGGTCTACGACGAGATCAAGCGCTACGAGATCTACTTCCTCGCGGCCCTCGCGGTCCTGGTCGTGGCGCTCGTGGTCCGCCATGTCCTGCGGCGGCGCCACGAGCGCTGAACCGGTCAGGAGGGGCGGGCCGCCCGGGACTCCTCCGGCGCGCCCCGCCCGGTTCCGGTCGCCGCCGGGTCGTCGGCGCGCTCGTGGCCTCCGCGCAGCGCGGAGGCCACCGCGGAGACCAGGGCCATGCCGGCGGCCACGCTGAAGACGATCGTCAGGCCGTGGTGGAAGGGGCCGGAGACCAGTTCGGGGAAGAACCGGTGGCCGGTCAGGGTGGCGCGCTGGGCGGCGGTCAGCCGGTCCAGCGTGCCACCGGAACCCAGCAGATGACCGATCGGGTTGTTGCCGAGGAAGGTCGCGAACAGGGTGCTGACCGGGGGCAGCGAGGCCACCTGGTGGGCGGTCGCGGCGGGCACGCCGTGCGCCTGGAGCCCGCTGCCGAGGGTCTTCGGCAGGGTGGCGGCGAGGCCGGAGACCATCAGCGAGAAGAACACGCCGATGGACAGGGCCGTACCCGAGTTCTGGAAGGTGGAGCGCATCCCGGAGGCCACGCCCCGGTACGTCGCCGGCACGCTGCCCATGATCGAGGAGGTGTTGGGCGAGGAGAACATGCCCTGGCCCAGCCCGTTGAGCAGCAGCAGGGCGGCGAACAGGCCGTAGTCGAAGTCCACCGGCAGGGCCAGCAGCCCGAAGAAGGAGCCGGCCACCACGATCAGCCCGGCGGTGGAGAAGATCCGTGCGCCGAACCGGTCGGAGAGATAGCCGGAGACGGGACCGGCGAGCAGGAACCCCACGGTGAGCGGCAGCATGAAGATGCCCGCCCACAGCGGGGTGTCCTCGAAGTCGTAGCCGTGCAGCGGCAGCCAGATGCCCTGCAACCAGATGATCAGCATGAACTGGAGCCCGCCACGCGCGATCGCGGTCAGCAGGGCGGCCAGGTTGCCGGCCGCGAACGCCCGCACCCGGAACAGCGACAGCCGGAACATCGGCTCGGCGACCCTGGTCTCCACCACGCAGAACACCAGCAGCAGGGCCGCACCGCCGATCAGCCCGGTGAGGACCCAGGGGTTGGTCCAGCCGGTGGCGTGGCCGCCGTAGGGCTGGATGCCGTAGGTGATGCCCGCGAGCAGGACGCCGGCGCCCGCGGCGAAGGTGAGGTTGCCGAGCCAGTCGACGCGGCCGCGCCCGCCGGCCGCGGTCTCGCGCAGGCTCAGGTACGACCAGACGGTGCCGGTCACGCTGACCGGGACGCTCACCCAGAACACGGCCCGCCAGTCGACGGCGGCCAGCAGGCCGCCCGCGAGCAGGCCGAGGAACTGCCCGGCGAGCGCGGTGATCTGGTTGATGCCGAGGGCCATGCCGCGCTGCCGGGCCGGGAAGGCGTCGGTGAGGATCGCGGCCGAGTTGGCGGTGAGCATGGAGCCGCCGAAGGCCTGCACGATGCGCCACAGGATGAGCCACAGCGCGCCCGCGCCGGCCCGGAACGGGTCCAGGGACAGGGCGATGGAGGCGACCGCGAAGACCAGGAAGCCCAGGTTGTAGATCCGCACCCGGCCGAACATGTCGCCCAGCCGGCCGAGCACCACCACCAGGACGGCGGAGACCAGCAGATACCCGAGGATCATCCACAGCAGATAGCCGATGTTGCCCGCGGCGAGCGGGTCCAGACCGATGCCGCGGAAGATCGCGGGCAGCGAGATGATCACGATGGACGCGTCCATCGTGGCGATCAGCACGCCGAGCGTGGTGTTGGACAGGGCGACCCACTTGTAGCCGGGGCCGGGGGGCGTGGCCCGCTGCCGGGCCGAGCGGGCGAGGAGGCGGGCGCGTACGCCCGCGCCGGGCGCGTCGCCGTTCACAGCCGCTCCGCCAGTCGGTCGAGCAGGGGCAGGACGTCGTGCAGGGCCTGCCGTTCCTGCGCGGTGAACTCCTCCAGGGCCTGGGTGAGGCGGCCGACGGACTCGGATCGGCGCTGCTCCAGCACGGTCCTGCCCTCGTCGGTGACCGCGATGACGACCCGGCGCCGGTCGGCGGTGTCGGGCGTACGGCTCACCCAGCCGCGCCGTTCGAGGACGGCGAGGGTGCCGGCCATCGCCTGGGGCCGCACCCGCTCCGCCTCGGCGAGCGCGCCCGGCGAGTCGGGGCCGCCGCGGGACAGCCTGGCCAGCACCGACACCTCGGACAGGGAGATGTCGCCCACCGCGTGCGCCTGGCGCAGCCGCCGCACGATCCGGCCCATGGCCAGCCGGAGGGCGCCGGCGAGCGCGGACATGTCCTGGGTATCCATGATTAGTAACAGTAGGTTTATCAGTTTGGACTGTTCAACCAAAGGCGGGTAATCGGTTTGAGGGGCGTCGCAGGGGCAAACCGAACAGCGAACGGACTTCACGACACGTTGGGATGGGAGACCTCGATGGCTGGCGACCAGAAGGCGAAGGGCAAGGCGGAGCAGGCCAAGGGCAAGGCCAAGGAGGCCGTGGGCCGTGCCGTCGGCAACGAGCGGGTGGAGGCCGAGGGCCGCGCGGAAGGCGCGCGCGGGGACGCCCGGCAGGCCAAGGAGAAGGCCAAGGACACCTTCAAACACTGAGGACCCGGTGGGCGCCGGCCACGGCGCCGACCCGTTCGACCGATTCGCGGCGGGTCCCGGGAATCCTCCCAGCGGATTCCCGGGACCCGCCGCCGTGTTCGCGGGCCGCTTCGCCAGGGGTTCGTGTGCAACCGGAGGAATCCCGGTGGGCGTCCCCTTGATCGACGGGCCAGCGGGTAGCCGGAAGAGGACGGCACGTTTCTTCACAAGCGCCGGAAGGGACCCCGAATCCCGGAGGGAAAAGGGCGACGAGGTATGGACATCCCGGTGAGGACGCAGGCGAGGACACAGGACGCGCGCTACCGCCGCGACTGGGCGACCGGCGGGTGCAGCAGCGCGGACGCGCGTGCCGCCGTGGCCGCCCTGCTGGGCAGAGCACACCCGGCCCCGGCGCGACGCTCGGTACAAGACGCGCAGCTCGTGGTGAGCGAACTGGTCACCAACGCGGCCAAGCACGCGCCCGGGCCCTGCGCCCTCGGCCTGGATCTGCTGCCCGGTGCCCGCGCGCTGCGCGTCTCGGTGACGGACACCTCCCCCGAACCGCCGCGCCCGCGTCCACCCGACCCCGCGCGCGTCGGCGGCCACGGCCTGCACCTGGTGGCGATGCTCGCGCGCGACCTGGAGGTGACGATGCTGCCCGAGGGCAAGCGGGTCACCGTGACCGTGCCGCTCGTCCGCGAGGACGGTTCCTGAGCCTCAGGCCCGCGGCAGCAGCTTCTTCCCGGGCCGCTCCCGGCCGCCGTCGGCCGCCGCCCAGTCCGGCGGGATCTCCCCGTCCACCACGAACTCCAGCAGCACCGGTCCCGGCTGGGTCAGCACGTCGGCCCAGACCGAGGCGACATGCCGCGGCCGGTCGCAGCGGACGGCGGGCAGCCCGGCGAGGCGCGCCCACTCGGCGTACGGCATCGCGGGAACCTCGGCCGACAGCGGAAGCAGCGGGTCGCCGGCGGCGGCCCGGCGCCGCCAGGTGAGCCGGTTCAGGTCACCGTTGTTCAGCACGCAGAACACCAGCGGCGGAAGAGCGGCCAGCCGGTCCAGGTGACGGCGCACGGTGATCAGTTCGTTCAGCCCGCCGCCCTGGAGGGCGCCGTCGCCGACGAGGGCGATCACGGGCCGTTCCGGGGCCGCGAACTTGGCGGCGACGGCGTAGGGCACGGCCGCGCCGGGCAGGCCGAGATGCCCCGACAGCAGCGAGCGCATGCCGTTGCGCAGCCTCAGATGGCGGGTCCACCAGTCGAGCGCGGTTCCGGAGTCGGTGACCACCACGGCCCGGTCGGGCAGCCGTTCGGACAGCTCGGCGACGACCGAGCGGGGGTTCACCGAGGTGCCGAAGTACCGGTTGGCCTTAACACGGCCCTCGGCCCGCCAGTCCCGCACCGTGTCCTCGACCCGGGTGCGCCAGCCGCGGTCGGTGGCCCGGTGCAGCATCGGGATCAGCGCTTCCAGGGCCGCCCGCGGGTCGCCGTTCACCTGGACGGCCGTACCGGGCACGGATTCACCGGGTCCCACGGCGACGGTCCGGCAGCCGGCGGGGTCGGGCAGCACAGCGGGGTCCAGGTCCTCCGCGCCCACGAGCAGCAGCGTGTCGCACTCCCGCAGCAGCAGGGCGGCCGCCGAGCTGCCGAGCGGGCCCGCGACACCCGTCTGGTACGGCAGGTCGTCGGGCAGCACGTCCCGGGCGAGGGCCGTGGTGGCCACCCCGGCGCCGAGCAGCGTGGCCACGCCCGCCGCCTGCGCGGACGCCGCGCGCCCCGCGTTGCCCACGATCACGGCCGGCCGCCGGGCCGCGGCCAGTACCTCGGCGGCCCCGCGCAGCCGCCGCTCGTCGGGCGGTTCCACGGACGCGGCCGCGAAACCGCTCCGCGGGGCCGGCCCGCCGGGCGGCGCCGGGGCCTCAAGCACCCGGCGGGGTACGACCAGACTCGCGACCCCCCGGTCGGTGAGCGCCGCCCGGACGGCCCGGTCCAGGGCGTCGCCCAGCTGCTCCGGCCCGGAGACCGCCTCGCAGAACACCGAGACCTCCGCCAGATGGCGCGTCCCGGGGTCCCCGTCCTCGCGGCCCACCAGGGCGAGCACCGGCGCCCGGTCGGCCGCCGCGTCGTACAGGCCGGCCAGCAGCCGCAGCACGCCGGCCCCCGGCGGGGCCAGACAACAGCCGAGCCCGCCGGTGAGTTTGGCGTGCGCACAGGCCATGAGGGCGGCGGACTCCGCGCCGCGCGCCTGCACGAACCACGGGTCCCCGAGGGCGCGCACCAGCGGGTCGAGCGCCAGGCCCGGCACGCCGTACACCCGTCCCGCCCCCGCGTCCCGCAGCCGGGCGGCGACGACCTCGGCCATGTTCCCCACGGTGTTCTCCTCGCTCTCCGCACAGTTTTCCGGCCACCGGGTAGCCGCGCGCCGACCCGCGCAAACGGTGCCGGGCCCGCGGACCCCGCACAGCTGTGCCGTCGTCGTTTCGGACGCGCGGAGTCCGGGCACCCGTGCCAGGCTCGAAGGGGGGGCACCGAGCGTGCACGAACCAGCACCGGCGGAAGGCGAGCGACGAGTGGCGGCGTCCGAGGAGCGGCCCCCGGGACGGGGCGAGCGTCTGGTGCGCTCGCTCGACCAGCGGCTTCCGGTGGCGGCGTCCGGCAAGGAGTTCCTGCGCAAGGCGTTCCCGGACCACTGGTCGTTCCTGCTGGGCGAGTTGGCGCTGTACAGCCTGCTGGTGCTGGTGGTGACCGGTGTCTGGCTGACGTTCTTCTTCGACCCGGACATGGCCGAACGGCCGTACACCGGCGCCTACCTGCCGCTGCGCGGAGCGATGACCAGCGAGGCGTACGCGTCGGTGCTGCGGATCAGCTTCGACGTGCGCGGCGGGCTGCTGCTGCGGCAGACGCACCACTGGGCGGCACTGGTCTTCCTCGGCGCGATCGGCGTGCACCTGCTGCGGATCTTCTTCACCGGGGCGTTCCGGCGGCCGCGCGAGGTCAACTGGACGGTGGGCGTGACGCTGTTCATGCTGTCGCTGCTGGAGGGCTTCTGCGGCTACTCGCTCCCCGACGACCTGCTCTCCGGCACCGGTCTGCGCACCGCGCAGGGCATCGTGCTGTCCATCCCGGTGGTGGGCACGTATCTGTCGTACTTCGTCTTCGGCGGCCAGTTCCCGGGGCACGCCATCATCCCCCGGCTGTACGTGACGCACATCCTGCTGGTGCCGGGGCTGCTGCTGGCGCTGGTCGGGGTGCACCTGACGTACGTGGTGGTGCACAAGCACACCCAGTGGGCGCGGCCCGGCCGCACCAACCGGAACGTGATCGGCAAACCCCTCTTCCCCCAGTACACCGCCAAGTCGGTGGGCCTCTTCTTCACCCTCGCGGGTGTGCTGACGCTGATGGGCGCCCTGTTCCAGATCAACCCGATCTGGTCGTTCGGGCCGTACCGCTCCGACCACGTCTCCGTGGACTCGCAGCCCGACTGGTACGTGGGCTATCTGGAGGGCGCGCTGCGGCTGATGCCGGGCTGGGAGACGAATGTCGCCGGGCACACGATCGTCTGGGACGTGCTGCTGCCGGGCGCGGTGCTGCCCGCGCTGCTCTTCGCCGTCCTGTACGCCTACCCGTTCTTCGAACGCTGGATCACCGGCCCGCTGCCGGAGCAGCACCTGTGCGACCGGCCGCGCAACCAGCCGACCCGCACGGCGCTGGGCGCCGCGGCCGTGTCGGTGTACGCGGTGCTGCTGCTGGCGGGCGGTCAGGACGTGCTGGCGTACCGGTTCGAGCTGCCGATGGACTACCTGACCCGGGTGTTGCGGACCCTGCTGTTCGTGGTGCCGTTCCTGACCTATCACGCCACCAAGAGGGCCTGTCTGGGCCTCCAGGCGTCCGACCGGCGCCGGCTGCTGGACGGCGGGACGACCGCCGAGGTGCGGCGCACGGCGGGCGGCGGGTACGAGGAGGCGCGCACCCTGCTGCCGCGCGCCGAGGCCTACCGCATCCTGGTGCGCGAGGTGCCCCGGCCACGCGCCGAGGGCACGGAGGTCTGGCGCTGGTTCCGCCGGCACCGGCTGCGCAACGCGCTCAGCCGGTGGTACTTCGGCCGCGGCGTGGAGATGCCGGCCACGCCGTGGGAGCGGCGCCGGGTGGCCGCGGTGCGGGCGGCGCCGGGCGAGGTGTCCGAGGGGGGCGAGGAGTCGTGAGCGAGTCGTGAGCGAGGAGGCACGCCATGAGCGACAGCCCTGACGTCCGTGGCAACCAGTGGTACGGCCCGCAGCCGGACGTGGCCGGGGCGGCCGGCTATCCGGACGCCCCGCCGAGGATGGGTTTCTTCACCGACACCTCGGTGTGCATCGGCTGCAAGGCCTGCGAGGTGGCCTGCAAGGAGTGGAACGCGGTCCCGGAGGACGGCCTCGAACTGACCGGCATGTCCTACGACAACACGCAGGGCCTGGGCGCCGACACCTGGCGGCACGTGGCCTTCATCGAACAGCGCAAGCCGTTCGGCGGGCAGGAGCCCGGGGTCGTGCACGAGGACACCGATGTGTTCCAGGCGGCGGCCCGGCTCGGCACCGACGCCGCCTCACCCGGTCCCGGCGCCACCGCTCCCCCGCCCGGGCAGGCCCCCGAGGGCGCGCCCGCCGGGCGGATCTCCCCCCTCTCCCCCGACGGCCGCACCGAGCTGCGCTGGCTGATGGCCTCCGACGTGTGCAAGCACTGCACGCACGCGGCCTGTCTGGACGTGTGCCCCACCGGGTCGCTGTTCCGCACCGAGTTCGGCACGGTCGTCGTCCAGGAGGACATCTGCAACGGCTGCGGGTACTGCGTGCCCGCCTG
Organism: Streptomyces sp. NEAU-sy36; assembly: GCF_013423905.1. Taxonomy (NCBI): domain Bacteria; kingdom Bacillati; phylum Actinomycetota; class Actinomycetes; order Kitasatosporales; family Streptomycetaceae; genus Streptomyces; species Streptomyces sp. NEAU-sy36. The sequence continues at coordinate 3,170,223 of NZ_CP058977.1, read as the reverse complement.
TCCGTACGGCGTCATCGACCAGCGCAAGGACGACGGCCGGGTGTGGAAGTGCACCCTGTGCTACGACCGGCTGGGCGCGGGCATGGAACCCGCCTGCGCCAAGGCCTGTCCGACGGACTCCATCCAGTTCGGGCCGCTGGACGAACTGCGGGAGCGGGCACGGGGCCGGGTGGCGCAGCTGCACGCGGCCGGGGTGACCGACGCCCGCCTGTACGGCGAGAGTCCGGACGACGGGGTCGGCGGCGACGGCGCGTTCTTCCTGCTGCTGGACGAGCCCGAGGTCTACGGCCTGCCGCCGGACCCCGTGGTCACCACCCGGGACCTGCCGGACATGTGGCGGCACGCGGCGCTGGCGGCGGTGACGCTGATGGGGCTCGCGGTGGGCGGTTTCGCGGGCGGATTCGTACGGAGGTCACGGTGAGGTCCGTCGGTGCCGCGAGGAGTGTGCGATGAACCGCACCGGTTCTGCGAGGAGCGTGCGATGAGCGAGAGGGACGTCACCCAGGGCGGCGAGAAGGGCTCACGGCCCGGCCGGGAGGCGCCGACCGGCGCGTACGCGGGGCGCCGGCGGCGTCGGCGCGGACGGGGCGAGCAGCCGATGGTGCCGGACGCCTCGTTCTCGTCGTACTACGGCAAACCCGTGCTGAACAAGCCGACGTGGAAGGCGCTGGACATCGCCGGGTACCTGTACCTCGGCGGGCTGGCCGGGGCGTCCTCGCTGCTGGCGGCCGGGGCCCACGCCACCGGGCGGCCGGGGCTCGCGGCTCCGGCGAAGATCGGCGCGGCCGGCGCGATCTCGCTCTCGCTCGCCGCCCTGGTGCACGATCTGGGCCGGCCGGCCCGCTTCCTGAACATGCTGCGCGTCTTCAAGCCGACCTCGCCGATGAGCGTGGGATCCTGGCTGCTGATGGGGTACGCGCCGCTGACCGTGGCGGCCGCGGCCACCGAAGTGGCGGGCCGCTACCGGCTGTTGGGGGCGGCCGCGGCGGAACTGGCGGACCGTCTGCGGCCGGTGGGCTCGGCCGCCACCGCGGCGGCGGCCGTCCTCGGCCCCGGCGTGGCGACGTACACGGCGGTGCTGATCGCGGACACCGCGGTGCCGTCCTGGCACGAGGGCTACCGTGAACTGCCGTTCGTCTTCGCGGGCTCGGCCGCGACCGCCGCGTCCGGCCTCGGCCTGGTCGCCGCCCCGACCGCGCAGGCCGGTCCGGCCCGCCGGATGGCGGTGCTCGGCGCCGCGCTGGAACTGGGCGCGTTCCGGCTGATGAAGCGCCGTATGGGCCTCGCCGCCGAGCCCTTCGACCAGGGCAGGCCGCGGGTGCTCCTGCGCGCGGCGGAGGCGCTGACCGCGGGCGGTGCGGCCCTGGCCCTGCTCTGCGTCCGCGTGCCCGACCGCCGGCTCGCGCTCGCCGCGGGCACCGCCCTGCTCACCGGCTCGGCGGCGCTGCGCTTCGGCGTCTTCGAGGCGGGGGTGGCATCGGCGGAGGACCCCCGGTACACCGTGGTGCCGCAGCGGGAGAGGCTGGCGGCGAAGGGCGGCTGAGGGGTTATCCGCCGGCCACCAGCGCGGCCACCAGGCGTCTCATCGCGGGCCGCGGGTCGGGGGTGCCGGGCCGGCCGGTCATCAGCAGATGGTGGGCGGTGCCGACGATCGCGAGGGCCGCGGTGCCCGGATCGACGCTCCGCGCCACCCGGCCGAGCCCCTGTTCGGCCGTCAGATAGCCGGTGACGGCCTCCTCGATCGCGGCGAAGCCCGGTGCCCCGCCCTCCAGGGCCGCGCGGACGCGCGCCATGGCGGCGGGGCGGGCCATCGCCAGGCCCGACAGGGCGGGGCCGCCGGAGTCGAACAGGGCGAGGACGACGGAGTCGAGGTTCCCCGCCACCGTGCCCTGCCCGGCGAGCCCCGGCAGTGCCCGCGCCCGCGCCGCCGTGCGCGCGAACCGGTCGAGGCAGAGTTCGGCGACGAACTCGTCGAACCCGGCGAAGTGGGCGTGCAGCAGCCCTTTGGCGCAGCCCGCCTCGGTGGTGACGGAACGGCTGGTGAGCGCGCCGGGGCCGGCCCGTTCCACGACGCGCTCGGCGGCCGCGAACAGCCGCTCGCGCACGTCCGGCGTCGCAACTCCACGCGGTGCCATGGCCCTGCCCTCCGTCCTTGCGTCAACGTCCTGGATGGTAACGGGGATTGCCAGTATGGGCGCTCGCCCATACTGTTTGGGCAAGTGCCCATTCTCCGTCGCGCACAGGAGGCAGCCGTGCCGGACGTCGTCAACTCCCAGCAGGAAAAGGCGTGGAACGGACCGGAGGGCGCTCACTGGGCCCACCACCAGGACCGCTGGAACGCCGTGAACGAGGGCTTCGACGAGCCGCTGCTCGACGCCGCCGCGATCGGCGCCGCCCACCGGGTGCTCGACCTCGGCTGCGGTTCCGGGCAGACCACCCGGCTCGCCGCGCGCCGCGCCCCCGGGGGCGCCGCGCTCGGCCTCGATCTGTCAGGACCGATGCTGGCCGAGGCGCGGGCCCGCGCGCGGCGCGAGGGCATCGCCAACGTCTCGTTCGTCCAGGGCGACGCGCAGGTGCACCCCTTCGAGCCGGGTGCCTTCGACGTGGCGATCAGCCGCTACGGGGTGATGTTCTTCGCCGACCCGGTGGCGGCGTTCGGCAACATCGGCCGGGCGCTGCGCCCCGGTGGGCGCCTGGCGTTCGTCTGCCCGGCCGATGTCTCGCTCAGCGGCGGGGCGGCGGCACTGGCCTCGCTGGGCGACGTGCTGCCGCTCGGCGGCTTCGGTACCCCGGGGCTGCCCGGCATGTTCTCCCTGTCCGCCCCGGACCGCATCCGCGCCGTCCTCACCGCGGCCGGTTTCACGGGGGTTTCCGCCGGCCGGGTCCGGGCGTACGAGACGTGGGGGCACGGAGCCGAGGACGCCGCGGAGTTCATGCTCGGCACGGGTCCCGGCCGCCATCTGCTGGCACAGGTCGGTGCGACGGAACAGGACCGCGCCCGCCGCGCCCTGGCGGACCGGCTGCGCGCCCACGAGGCGGACGACGGCACGGTCCGGCTGCCCAGCACGTCCTGGCTGGTCACGGCGGACCGCCCGGCGGTCGCCAGGTGAGCAGACGCTCGGCCAGCTCCGGCAGGGAGGCGGCCGCCACGTCGGCCGGCCGGTGGGTGGCGGGGTACGGCCGCGGCGTCCGGCGCAGCCACCCGGTGCGCAGGCCCGCGCGGGACGCGCCGTCCACGTCCCATGGGTGCACGGCGACCAGCAGGGCCGCGGACGCGGGTACGGCGAGCACGCGCAGGGCGTGCGCGTACGCCTCGGGGGCCGGTTTCCAGCGGGCCGGGGCCGTCACGTCCAGGTGGGCTTCGAACAGGCCGGTCAGTCCTGCGCGGTCCAGGACCGCGCGGGTGGTGGCGGCCGCTCCGTTCGTCAGGGTGGCCAGGCGGAACCCGGCCGAGCGCAGGGCCCGTACCCCCTCGGGGACGTCCGGGTGCACGGGCAGTTCGGGCAGCCCGGACAGGACGTGGTCCGCGGCGCGCTCCGGGTCCGGTACGGCCCGCTCGCCGGCCGCCAGGGCCAGCAGCCCCTCCCGGGCGACGGCCGCGAAGGAGGCGTGACCGCCCGCCAGGGTCAGGGCCGTCCCGTCGCGCAGCACCCCGGCGAACCAGGTCGGCAGCAGATGGGCGGGTAGGCCGGCCTCCGTGAAGCGTCCGGCGAGCGGGGTCATGTCGGTGAGTGTCTCGTTGACGTCGAACACCAGGACCGGGAGGTCAGCGGACAACCGGATCGCCTCCCGCCTGCCGCTCGGCCTCGCGTTCCTCCCGGTTGACCCAGGACCAGGTGACCGCCGCCGCCGTCACGCCGACCGGCAGCATGCCGACGATCATGGTCAGCCCGCCCGCCGAGTCGCCGGTGGCGACGAGGGCCACCGCGGGCAGGTCCAGGAGCGGGGCGGTGAGGAAGAGGTACAGGCAGCGGCCGACGTCGTCCAGGCGATGCCGGGTGCGGGCGACGACCGGCAGCCAGAACAGGACCGCCGTCGCCGTCAGGAGGACGTCGCCGGGGAACGCCCCGCCGGGTGGCCGCAGGCTCATGCGGTCGCCGAGGACCGTCCAGGCGTGGGTCAGCACCAGCAACGGCAGGGCGAGCGGCGCCGGCACGCTGATCCGCTCCCACAGCGGCGCGCGCCGCAGGGCGTGGACGACGGCCGGGACCACCACGGCCACCAGCAGCGCGGGCCAGGCCATGCCGACGGCGGACATGGGCGCCGAGTGTCCCATCGCCGTCTCACCTCTCCCGCGCCGTGGTGCCCCGCACCAGCAGGGCCGCGGCGACGGCGAGCAGCGGTACGGCGACGACCAGCAGCCAGCGGCCGTAGACGAAGCAGAGGGCGACCAGCAGCAGGCCGATCGCGGCGGGCAGCACGGCACCCGCTCCCCGGTCCGGGACCCGGTAGCGCACATGCTGGTCGGGGCTCGCGCGGGAGGACAACAGCACGGCGAGAGCGGCCAGTTGGAGGAGGAGGACCACCGAGCCCCACAGCCAGTACACCATCGCGCTCTCGCCGTAGACCGCGAGGACGGCGAGCAGCAGGCCGTTGAGCAGGCCCCAGCCGGCGACCACGGCCGCGGGCAGCTGCCGTTTCACGCCTCGCTCCTCTCCCGGCGCCGCAGGTCGAGCAGCGGCGCGAAGCTGGTGACGGGCGGCAGCGGCCGGTCGGCGGGGAAGTTGAGGCGCGGCGGCGGGGAGGTGGTGGCCCACTCCAGGGTGTGCGCCTGCCACGGGTCGTCCCCGGCCGGGGTGGCGCGGCCGAGGGCGTTGCGGCGCAGTGTGCCGAGCACGTTGACGACGAAGACGGCCATCGCGGCCGCGAGGAAGCCCGCGCCGATCGTGGCCAGCAGGTTCAGCGTCCCGAAGCCGTCGAGGGAGGAGTAGGCGGAGACGCGGCGCGGCATGCCGAGGTAGCCGAGGGCGAACATCGGCAGGAAGGTCAGGTTGGTGCCGACGACCAGCAGCCAGAAGTGCCAGCGGCCCAGCCGTTCGTCGAGCGTGGCGCCGGTGACCTTCGGGAACCAGTAGTAGACGGCCGCGAACAGGCCGAACGCGCTGCCCGCGAAGAGCACGTAGTGCAGGTGGGCCACCACGAAGTAGCTGTCGGTGACGTGGTAGTCGATCACCGGCGTGCCGACCATGATCCCGGTCAGGCCGCCGATCAGGAACTGCGGGATGAAGGCGAGCGCGAACAGCATCGGGGTGGCGAGCCGCAGCCGGCCGCCCAGGATCGTGCCGAGCATGCCGAAGTACTCGACGCCCGCGGGCACCAGCAGGGCGATGGAGGTCAGCGAGTAGTAGTCGTTGGCGACCTGCCCGGTGGCGAACATGTGGTGGCCCCACACGCTCATCGACAGCGCCGCGAACACCAGCAGCGACAGCGCGGTGCCCCGGTAGCCGAAGAAGCGGCGCCCGGAGAACACCGCCAGCACCTCGGCGACGGCGGCCAGGTACGGGAAGAACATCACGTACACGACCGGGTGGCCGTAGAACCAGAAGATGTGCTGGTAGCCGATGTTCCAGGTGTTGTGCAGGAACACGGAGGCGTCGGCGCGGCCCACGGCGAGCAGGGCGAGCGCGGCGAGCAGCGCGGGGAAGGCGCCGATCACCATCAGGCAGGTGGCGATCATCGCCCAGCAGAAGACGGGCAGCCGCAGCATCGTCATGCCCCGGGTACGGCGGCGCAGCACGGTCCAGAGCACGGCCCAGCCCATCAGGATGGTGCCGGTGACGGCGACGAAGACGCCCGCGATCCACAGGTCCGTGCCGGCGCCCGGTGAGTAGGCGCTGTCCGAGAGCGGCGGATAGGAGAACCAGCCCCCGGCGTGCGCCCCGGCGGGCGCGGCGAGCCCCACCAGCATGGTGAGCGCCCCGAACAGGTAGAGCCAGTAGCCGAGCAGGGTCAGCCGGGGCAGTGCGATACCGGGGGCGCCGATCTGGAGCGGCACCAGGTAGACGCCCATGCCGAGGGCGAACGGCGTCATGACCATGTAGATCATGCCGGAGCCGTGCAGGGTGAACAGCTGGTCGTAGGTGCCCGCGGCGAGGAAGGTCTCGTCGGGCCGGGCGAGCTGGCTGCGCATCAGCAGCGCGAAGACGCCGAAGACGAGCAGGAACAGCAGGGAGGTGGCGACGGTCAGCAGGCCGATGCGCTTGTGGTCGGTGGTGGACACCCAGCCGAGCCAGCTGCCGGGCGGCACCGGCCGGCCGGCGCCGTCGCGCTGTGCCGCCGGGGGCGCGACCGTCATGCGGCGGCCGCCTTGCCGTGGGCCCAGCTGTCGTACCGCTCGGGCGACACGGCCTTGATCCAGAAGTCCATCGCGTAGTGCCGCTGCCCGCAGAACTCCGCGCACCGCCCGCGCCAGCGGCCCTCGTGGTCCAGGGTGAGCGTGAAGGTGTTCACGTGGCGCGGGAAGGCGTCCATCTTGTAGCGCAGGTCCGGCACCCAGAGGGAGTGGATGACGTCCCGGGAGGTGAGCCGCAGCTCGACGGGGCGGCCGGTCGGCACGACGAGGGTGGGCAGGGCCTGGCCGTGGCAGTCGCCGGTGACCTGGCGGTGGGCCGGGGACTGCGGATAGCCGAAGGTCCAGCACCACTGGAATCCGGTGACGTCCACGCGCAGCGGCCGGGCGGTGGCCGAGTGGTGCTCGCGGGAGTTCTGCCAGGCGGTCCAGGCCACCAGGAAGACGGCGAAGGCGGCGAGCGCGCCGACGTAGAAGGCCTCGACGCGGGGCCGCTCGGTGCGGTCCGAGGCGTGCGCGCGGCGTTTGGTCATGGCCCGGGCCAGCAGTGCGAGGACGGCGAGGAAAACCAGGCCGGCGATGACCGCCTCCACGGTGAACACGGTTCCGAAGACATGCCGCTGCCTCATCGCACCGTCCCCCTCCTGCCGGGGCTCGCGCCCGTCATGTGCTCACTCCCGCCGTCTCGTTCACCCGGGACCGAGACCGGGACCATCAGGACATTACGGGCGCCCTCGATGGTCCGTCGGCCGACACACCGCAGCGGCGGAGTCCCCCACGGCGGCGGCCTCACACCTGCCAAGCGGTCCGCTCCGCACACCGAGGACGCGCCCGCCGGGCGTCCTCCGCCCCCCTTTGCGGGAGAGCGCCCGGCACGCCGTTTACCCCCGGCGGGCCGGGGTACTCCGGCGCCGCACGAGATGCCGAAGCGGCGGCACCGCGGGAGAATCGGGACACGAGTGGGAGGAGTGGCCGTGGGCGTACGTACCTGGATCGACTCGTGGCCGGTGTACCGCCAGCTCACCGGGACGGACCCGCTGGGCCGGGGCGCCGCCGCCAAGAGCGGCCGCAGCGAGCGGCTCACGCCCCGGGTCGCCTCGGCCGACCGGGTGGTCAAGTCCGTCTGCCCGTACTGCGCGGTGGGCTGCGGCCAGAACGTGTACGTCCAGGACGAGAAGGTCACCCAGATCGAGGGCGACCCCGACTCCCCCGTCTCACGCGGCCGGTTGTGCCCCAAGGGCTCGGCGAGCCTCCAGCTGACCACCGGCGAGGCCCGCCGCCACGAGGTGCTCTACCGGCGCCCGCACGGCACCGAATGGGAGCGCCTCGACCTCGACACCGCGATGGACATGATCGCCGACCGGGTGATCGCGGCCCGCCGGGCGGGCTGGGAGTGGGAGGTCGACCAGACCCGCACCCGGCGCACCCTGGGCTTCGCGAGCCTCGGCGGGGCCACGCTGGACAACGAAGAGAACTATCTGATCAAGAAGTTGTTCACGGCGCTCGGCGCGATCCAGATCGAGAACCAGGCGCGCGTTTGACACTCCTCCACCGTTCCCAGTCTGGGAACCTCGTTCGGACGCGGCGGCGCGACCACCTTCCAGCAGGACCTGCAGAACTCGGACTGCATCGTCATCGAGGGCTCGAACATGGCCGAGTGCCATCCGGTCGGGTTCCAGTGGGTGATGGAGGCCAAGGCGCGGGGCGCGAAGGTGATCCACGTCGACCCGCGGTTCACCCGCACCAGCGCGCTCGCCGACCTGCACGTGCCGCTGCGCGCGGGCTCGGACATCGCATTCCTCGGCGGGATCGTCCGGTATGTGCTGGAGCACGACAAGTACTTCCGCGACTACCTCCTGGCGTACACCAACGCGCCGGTGATCCTGCGGGAGGACTTCTGTGACACCGAGGACCTGTCCGGCGTCTTCTCCGGTCTGAACAGCGAGACCCGTTCGTACGACAACTCCAGCTGGCAATACGAGGGCACCGAGGTGCAGGCCGCCTCGGGGCAGCGCGACCAGGAGTACGACGAGCGCACCGGCGGCGGCGCGTCGGTGACCGAGGCGGCGCGCGGCGAGGCGCACGGCTCCGGCGGCGCGGTGATCGGCGAGGGCGAGCCCGAGCGGGACGAGACGCTGACGCATCCGCGCTGCGTCTTCCAGGTGCTCAAGCGGCACTTCTCGCGCTACACGCCGGAGATGGTGGAGCAGGTGTGCGGGGTGCCGCAGGACCTGTTCCGGCAGGTGTGCGAGCTGGTCACGGAGAACTCCGGCCGGGACCGGACGACGGCCTTCGCCTACGCGGTGGGCTGGACCCAGCACACGGTGGGCGTGCAGTACATCCGCACGGCCTGCATCCTGCAACTGCTGCTGGGCAACATCGGCCGGCCGGGCGGCGGCATCCTCGCGCTGCGCGGGCACGCCTCCATCCAGGGGTCGACGGACATCCCGACCCTGTTCAACCTGCTGCCGGGCTACATCCCGATGCCGCACGCGCATCAGAACCAGGACCTGGACGCCTTCGTCGAGGCGGAGGCGGCGCACAAGGGCTACTGGGGCAACATGCGCTCGTACCTGGTGAGCCTGCTCAAGGCGTACTGGGGCGACAAGGCGACGGCTGAGAACGACTTCTGCTTCGACTACCTGCCGCGGCTGACCGGTTCGCACTCGACGTACGAGACGACGATGGCCCAGCTGGAGGGCGTCTGCAAGGGCTACTTCCTGCTGGGCGAGAACCCGGCGGTGGGCAACGCCAACTCCAAGCTGATGCGGCTCGGCATGGCCAATCTGGAGTGGCTGGTGGTGCGCGACTTCTCGCTGATCGAGTCGGCGACCTGGTGGAAGGACGGGCCGGAGATCGAGACCGGGGAGATGCGCACGGAGGACATCCGCACCGAGGTGTTCTTCCTGCCGGCCGCGGCGCACACCGAGAAGGACGGCAGCTTCACCAACACCCAGCGGCTGCTCCAGTGGCACCATCAGGCGGTCGAGCCGCCCGGCGAGTCACGCAGCGACCTGTGGTTCACGTTCCACCTGGGGCGGATCATCCGGGAGAAGCTCGCCGGGTCGACCGACGAGATGGACCGGCCGGTGCTGGACCTCGCCTGGGACTACCCGACGAAGGGCCCGCTGGCCGAACCCGACGCCGAGGCCGTGCTCGCGGAGATCAACGGTTACGACGCCGAGGGCGAACCGCTCTCCTCGTACGAGCAGCTGAAGCCGGACGGCTCGACCGCCTGCGGCTGCTGGATCTACTGCGGGGTGCGCGCCGACGGCGTCAACCAGGCCGCCCGCCGCAAGCCCGGCCGGGAGCAGGACTGGGTGGCCGCCGAGTGGGCGTGGGCGTGGCCCGCCAACCGCCGCATCCTGTACAACCGTGCCTCCGCCGACCCCGAGGGCCGGCCCTGGAGCGAGCGGAAGGCCCTGGTGTGGTGGGACGCGGACCGGGGCGAGTGGTCGGGGCACGACGTGCCCGACTTCAAGAAGGACAAGGCGCCCGGCTACGAACCGGACCAGGAGGCGACCGGGCCCGCGGCGCTGACCGGCCGGGACGCGTTCATCATGCAGGCCGACGGCAAGGCGTGGCTGTACGTGCCGTCCGGGCTCACGGACGGGCCGCTGCCCACGCACTACGAGCCGCAGGACTCGCCGTTCCCGAACCTGCTCTACGACCAGCAGCGCAACCCGGTGCGGCAGCTGATGCCGACGGTGCCGGACAACCGCTACCAGCCGAGCGGGGACGAGCGCGGCTCGCAGGTCTACCCGTACGTGGCGACGACCTACCGGCTCACCGAGCATCACACGGCGGGCGGCATGTCCCGCTGGCAGCCGTATCTGGCCGAACTGCAACCGGAGTTCTTCTGCGAGGTCTCCCCGGAGCTGGCCGCCGAGCGGAACCTGGAGCACACCGGCTGGGCGACGATCGTCAGCGCCCGCGGGGTGATCGAGGCGCGGGTGCTGGTGACCGACCGGATGGCCCCGCTGACCGTGCACGGCCGGCGGCTGCATCAGGTGGGGCTGCCGTACCACTGGGGCCCCAACGGCTACACCACCGGCGACGCGGCGAACGAACTGCTGCACCTCTCCCTGGACCCCAACACCCACATCCAGGAGGCCAAGGCGATCGCGGTGGACATCCGCCCCGGGCGTCGGCCGCGCGGCCCGGCCTCCCTGGAGTTGGTGCGCGCCTACCGCGCCCGCGCGGGCATCGACGAGCACACGGGTACGGAGCCGTAGACCCCGGGCGGGCCGGTCGCCGGCGGAACAGGGCCCGCTAGCGGAGCACGACGGTGTGGGAGCCGCGGGGTACCAGTTCCCCCACCACCGGCGCCCCGGGTACCTCCCCGGCGACCAGCAGCCCGCCGGAGGTCTGGGCGTCGGCGAGCAGCAGCCGGGTGTCGGCGTCGGTGGTGCCGAACTCGGTGTGCGGGGCCACCCATTCGAGGTTGCGCCGGGTGCCGCCGCTGACGAAGCCGTCGCGGACGGCCTCGCGGGCACCGTCCAGATACGGCACGGCGGCGGTGTCGATCACGGCGGTCACCCCGGACGCCTTGGCGAGCTTGTGCAGATGGCCGAGGAAGCCGAAGCCCGTGACATCGGTGGCACAGGTGGCCCCGGCGGCCAGCGCGGCCTCGGACGCCTCCCGGTTCAGCGCCGTCATGGTGGCGACGGCCTGCTCGAACCGCTCGCCGGTGACCTTGTGCCGGTTGTTCAGCACACCGAGGCCGAGCGGCTTGGTCAGGGACAGCGGGGTCCCGGGCCGGCCGGTGTCGTTGCGCAGCAGCCGTCCCGGGTCGGCGATGCCGGTGACGGCCATGCCGTACTTGGGTTCCGGATCGTCCACGCTGTGTCCGCCGCCGACGTGGCAGCCGGCCTCGGTGGCGATGTCGAGGCCGCCGCGCAGCACCTCGCGGGCCAGGTCGAAGGGGAGCCGGTCGCGCGGCCAGGCCAGCAGGTTGACGGCGAGCACCGGCCGGCCGCCCATCGCGTACACGTCGGACAGCGCGTTGGCGGCGGCGATGCGCCCCCAGTCGTAGGGGTCGTCCACCACCGGGGTGAAGAAGTCGGCCGTGCACACCATGGCCGTGTCCGGCCGGCCGGGCAGGGTGACCACGGCCGCGTCGTCGCCGGTGGACAGGCCGACCAGCAGCGGGGTGTCACCGCCGGCGAGCTGCGGCACGGTCAGTCCGCTGACCACCTCCTCCAGCTCACCGGGCGGGATCTTGCAGGCGCAGCCGCCGCCGTGGGCGAACTGCGTGAGTCGGACGGTCGCTTGGCGGGTCGGTGTCATTCCGGTCTCCTGGGGCACTAGCCTGACGAGCGGTGGAGGCGTGTGGGTGCCTGGTGGCCCTCCCGGTCTTCAAAACCGAGGTGCCCGAGGATCTCGGGCAGGCGGGTTCGATTCCCGTCCGCCTCCGCTCCTACCTGTACCGGTCGCCGTCACGGCCAAACGCCGCGAGCGGTCGGCCGCCCCCTCCCGCAGGCCCGGTCCGGCACCGTCTGCGCTGGTCGTCGACGCGTTCCGTGAGGCCCCGGGCGTCCAGGAACTCCAGCAGCGGTACGGCCACCCGGCGGGTGGTGTCGAGGGCGCGGCGGGCCTCGCTGAGGGTGAAGGGCTGGGGCAGGGTGCGTAGTACGGCCGCGGCCTCGGCGTCCGCGCCGGGCAGCAGGACGATGCCGTCGGAGATGCGCAGCAGGGCCCCGGCGGTGACGGCAGCGGCCAGCGTCCTGCGGTTCAGGCCGAGTTCGTCGAGCCGTCCGGCCTCGGGTGCGCGGAACGGTGACCGGGCCAGGTCGCGGCGTACGGCGTCCACGGCGGCGCGCACGGGGGCGGGCAGGCCGGGTGTGTCGGGGGCGTACAGCCGGCCGTTGCCGGCCCGGAGCCGGGGGGACGCCTCGGCCAGCGCGTCGACGAGGGTCCGGTCGGGCAGGCCGAGGAGCCGGCGGGCGGCCTCGGTGGGCAGGCCGGGGTCCAAGGGGTGGGCGCGGGCGTGCCGTTCGGTCTCGGCGGCCAGCCGGGCGCGCAGTTCGGCCCAGTACGTCTCGTCGGCCAGCCAGTCGCCGGTGACGGGGGCGGCGGGGGCCGGGGCGCCCATCGCGATCAGGTCGGCGCGGCGGATCAGTTTGCGGCGGCGCAGTTCGGCGGCGCCGTCCGGCCGGCCGGTCAGGGCGGCCAGTTCGGCGGCGCGGGCGCGCCCCGCACCGCGCCGGGTGAGCCGGGGCGGTCGTACGTCAAGGACGGTGACCCCGCTGGGGACCCGGCCGCCGCCGGGCTCGCGCAGCACCGCGCGGTCGCCGATGCGCAGGGGCAGGCTCCGGCCGAGGGTGAGCCGGGCGGTGTCCTCCCCGAGGGGACGCAAGGTCGCCGGGACGGCGGCGGTCCCGATGTGCAGGGTGGCCTGGCGGGGCAGTTCGGCCACCGGCTCGCCGCCCACCCGGACGTCGATCACCTCGGTGGTGAGCCAGCGGTCCGGGGTGAGCAGCACCTGCCCCCGGCGCAGCGCCGCGTCCCCCTGGCCGTGCACGTTGACCGCGACGCGGGCGACCCCGGCCACGGACTCGCGGTTCTCGTGCAGGCTCTGCAGTGCGCGCACCCGCAGCACCGCCGAGCCGTCACCGGTCACCAGCCGGTCGCCGACGCGCAGGGTGCCCGCGCCGAGCGTGCCGGTCACCACGGTGCCGTGGCCGCGCACGGTGAACGCCCGGTCCAGCCACAGCCGTACGTCGGCCTCGGGATCGGGGTCGGGCAACTCCGCCGTCATCCGGGCGAGTTCGGCGCGCAGTTCATCGAGTCCGGCGCCGGTGACGGAACTCACCGCGACCGACGCGACCTTGCCGAGGGAGGTCTCGGCCAGGCGCGACACGGCGTCCGCGCGCACCGGTTCGGGGTCGGCGAGGTCGCTGCGGGTGACCGCGAGGACGGCGTGCCGGACGCCGAGCGCGTCGAGGACGGCCAGGTGTTCCTCGGACTGGGGCTGCCAGCCCTGGTCGGCGGCGACCACGAACAGCACGGCGGGCACGGGCCCGGCCCCGGCGAGCATGGTCGGCACGAACCGCTCGTGCCCGGGCACGTCCACGAAGGCGAGGTGTTCGCCGTCCGGTCCGAGCCGTGTCCACACGAAGCCCAGATCGAGGGTGAGACCCCGGCGGCGCTCCTCCTCGTACCGGTCGGGCTCCATCCCGGTCAGGGCCCTCACCAGGGCGGACTTGCCGTGGTCGACATGGCCGGCCGTGGCGAGGACGCGCATCACGCCCTCCTCCCCTCGGTGCCCGCCGAGCGCACGGCCCGGGCGAGCCGCTCGTCGTCGGCGGGCGGCACCGCCCGCAGGTCCAGCAGCAGGCGGCCGGCCTCCAGGCGTCCGACGACCGGGAACCGCCCGGTGCGCAGCACGGCGGCGTACGGTTCGGGCAGGGAGAGCGCCGCGCTGGGCAGCTCGACGCCGGGCGCCCCTCCCCCGCCGACCGTGGCGATGCTGTCCACGGCCCGTACGTCGACGCCGTGGGCGCCGAGGTCGGCGGCGAGCCGGTCGGCGCGGGCCCGCAGTCCGGCGGGGTCGGCGGTGAGCGCGCGGGCGGTCGGGGTGGGCGGTCCGCTCAGGGTGGCCTCCAGCGCGGCCAGGGTCAGCTTGTCCACGCGCAGGGCGCGGGCCAGCGGATGCCGGGCGAGGGCGCGCACGAGGTCCCGGTCGCCGAGCAGCAGTCCGCACTGGGGGCCGCCGAGCAGTTTGTCGCCGCTCGCGGTGACGAGGGCGGCGCCCGCGCGCAGCTGGGTGGCGGCGTCGGGTTCCTCGGGCAGCGCCGGGTGGGGGGCGAGCAGTCCGGAGCCGATGTCCACGACCACGGGGACGCCGAGCCCGGCGAGTTCGCCGACCTCGGCCGAGCGGGTGAAGCCGGTGATGCGGAAGTTGGAGGGGTGCACCTTCAGCACGAACCCGGTGCCGGGGCCGATGGCGTCGGCGTAGTCGGCGGCGGTCGTACGGTTGGTCGTGCCCACCTCGCGGAGCCGGGCGCCGGTGGAGACGAGCAGGTCGGGCAGGCGGAAGCCGTCACCGATCTCCACCATCTCGCCCCGGCTGACGACGATCTCCTTGTCGGCCGCGAGCGCGGTGGCGGCCAGGACGAGGGCGGCGGCGCCGTTGTTGACGACATGGACGTCCCCGGCGGCCGGCACCCTCTCCCGCAGCGCGGCCAGGGCGGAGCGGCCCCTGCGGGCCCGTACCCCGGTGGTCAGGTCGAGTTCCACGTCGGTGGGCCCGGCGGCCTCCGCCACCGCCTGCCGGGCGGCGTCCGACAGCGGGGCCCGCCCGAGGTTGGTGTGCAGCAGCACTCCGGTCGCGTTGATCACCGGCCGCAGTCCGCTCGCGGTGCCGGGCAGCAGGCCGAGCGCGGTCTCCGGCACCCGTTCCGGTGGCACCCGCCCGTCCCGGGCCCGCTGCTGCGCCTCGCGCACGGCGGCCTTCACCACGGCCTGCCCGAGCCGCTCCACGGCCGCGGCCAGCCGGGGGTCGCGCAGGAGGACGTCGGTACGGGGCACCCGGCGACGGGCATCGCCGCCCGGGCCGTCACCGGGGCGCCCCGCCCGGGGCGCCCCACCGGCGGCCTCTCCCCGCGGGCCCGTCACGGCGCCGACCCCGGCGTCGCCTTTCACGCTCTCCGCGGCGGCGCCCTCACCTCTCGGGCCCCCCGCTTTCGCCACCGTCACGTCGGCCGTCGCCGCCTTCGCGCACCCCGCGTCCGCCGCGCGCGGTGTCACCCGCTGTTCCATGCCGCCCTTTCCCTCCGGTCCGGCCCTCGCCCTCGCCGACGGGCTCCGGCCATCGTCTCCCAGTGCCCCCGGCGGGCCGTTCGACACGCCGGGCGGCGGACGTTGCGGCGGCCGGGGGTGCGGGTACCCGGCGCCGTATGAGCGAACGCAATGACCACCGCCACGACCGACCCGATCCGCGGGACGTGAACCGCCGGCACGAGGAGGAACGCCGGCACGCCGCCGAGGAGTCCGGCAACTCGCCGACGCCGACCCCCACCCCCCGCGATGTCGCGGAGCGCAGCGCCAGGAGCCGCAACGCCCCGCGGCGGGACGCCCCTGACGAGGGCTCCGGGCACCGGTGACCGTCCCCGCCGTCTCACCGCCGTGACCGGTCACCGCCGTCGCCGCCCGCGCCCTCGGCGCCGGGAGGCGGTCTGGGCACGGGGACGTCGCCGGCCGTCAGGTGTTCGAGCACCTCCGCCAGTTCCTGGCAGGCCAGCTCCACCGAGCGCCGGGTGTTGCGCTGCTCGGTGATCAGGGCGGACATCAGCAGCGCGGTGAGCGCCATCGCGCCGTTGAACGCCTGGAGCTTGGCCATGACCTCGATCGCGCTCAGCCCGTGGAACGCCCCGCGGGCGTCCGTGGCGGCGAGACTGGCGAGCACGGACGTGAACAGGGCGCACAGCACGCTGCCCGCGAGCTGGAAGCGCAACGCCGCCCAGATGATCAGCGGGTACACCAGGAACAGCAGGCTGACCGAGCTGTAGACGGCCACCGGGACGAGCACGCAGGCGATGACGGCGAGCGCGGTCGCCTCCTTCCACCGTCCGAGGGACGGGGGCAGCCGGGCCCCGCGCAGCGACAGCAGCAGCGGGGTGACCAGCAGCACCCCCACCGCGTCGCCCACCCACCAGGCGAGCCACACGGGCCAGAACGCGTGCGTGGCCAGCTTTCCGGTGAGGACGAGCATGCCGACGCCGACGGTCGCGCTGATCGTCATGGCGCCCAGGGCGCCGAGGAACACCAGGGCGAGGCCGTCGCGGAAGCGGCTGAGGTCCACGCGGAAACGGGCCAGGTGCAGCAGGATCGCCGCGCACACCGGGGCGGCGGTGTTGCCGAAGAGGATGCCGACCAGATCGGGGCCGGGTGGCGCGAGGCTCAGGATGATGCCGAGGGCGCCGAGCGTGATGCCGGGCCAGCAGCCGATGCCGAGGATCAGCAGGGCGGCGACGGCGACGCCGGTCGGCGGGTAGATCGGGGTGACGACGGCGCTCTCCACGGACAGCTCGCGCAGCAGCCCGAGCCGGCCGGCGCCGTAGTAGCAGGCCGCGACGGCCAGTACCTGGACGACATAGCCGCCCGGCCGGCGCAGTTCCGCGATACCCACCACAGCAGCCATCTCACACCGCCCGGCGCGGGTCGGCCAGGCGAGAGCGGGCGGCGTCCGGCCCTCCGGCTGAAATCCGGGACGGCGCTACAGCCGCGGTCCGGGCCCGTCGAGACCCACGACGAGTACGGCGGCGTCGTCCTCGTGCCCCACGCTTTCGGCGCCCTTGATCACGGCGGCGGCCAGCGCCTGGCTCTCCAGACCGGCGACCGCGGCTATGCCCGCGAGGCGCACCACCTGGTCGAGGCCGGCCTCGACGTCCATCAGGGGCCCTTCCACCACGCCGTCGGTGAGCAGCACGCACAGCCCGCCCGTGGTCAGCCGGTGCCGGGCCACCGGGTACTCGACGCCCCGCTGGACACCGAGCGGCGGCCCGCCCTCGTCGTCGACGACGCCGGACTTGCCGTCCGCCGTGGCCCAGACGAAGGGGATGTGCCCGGCCCGCGCACTCTCCAGCACCCCCGTGGCGGGGTCGACCCGTACGAAGGTGCAGGTGGCGAAGAGTTCGCTGCCGAGGGAGACGAGCAGGTCGTTGGTGCGGGCGAGCAGTTCTCCCGGCTCCCCGGTGGCGAACGCGAGGGCGCGCAGCCCGGCGCGGACCTGACCCATGAAGGCGGCGGCCTCGATGTTGTGCCCCTGCACGTCCCCGATGGACAGCCCGATCCGCCCGTCGGGCAGCGGGAAGGCGTCGTACCAGTCGCCGCCCACGTTGAGGCCGTAGCAGGCGGGCGCGTAGCGGACCGCGAGGTGCAGGCCGGGGGCGCTCGGCAGGTCCCGGGGCAGCATCCCGCGCTGGAGGGCGATGGCCAGCTCGACCTGGGTGCGCTGGAGTTCCGCGCGCTCGCGCGCCTGGGCGGTGAGCGAACCGAGCCTGGCCAGCAGCTCGTCGCCGTCGTCGGTGGAGCGCTTGCGGGGCATCGGCTCACTTCCGGCGGGAGGTGCCCGCGTCGGACACCTCCCTTGAATATCGGGCAAACGCCTAAATTTTACCCAAATCACACGAACTCGGCGCGCGCCGGAGGGAGCGCCCGGAACCGCCTCAGCCGGCGTCCGAGTCGATACCGGTGATCACCGCGGGGCCCAGCGGTGCGCTGCTTTCGTCCAGGCCGGCGCCGCGCAGCGCGGAGTCCGCGAGCCGGCGGGCCTCCTCCTCGGCGTGCGGGCCGGTGTCGGCCTCGACCGAGAGCCGGAGGGTGAAGGTGTTGTCCTCGTTGACGTTGAGCACGTCCAGGTCCTCGCTGCTGCCCATCCTGGTGCCGTGCGGGTCGGCGGGGCGCAGTGCCCTGGTCAGGCGGGTGCGGGTGTCCGCCCCGATCCCGGTGGTGAACGTGCCGGGGACGCTGATCAGGTAGGTCGTCATGACGGTCCTTTCCTCGGGCGTCCCCTCGACTACCCCGTTTCGAGCCCTTCGCACGGCGGCACCGGCGCGAACGGCTCCTTGCGGACTCCTCACCGGAGTCGCCGGGGCACCGACGTCACCTGCGTCACGTGCGTCACCGGTTCACAGCGGGGAGTGCGCCACCGCCGTCACATAGGCGCCGAACGCCAGGGACACCAGGGTGAGGGCGCCGTAGACGAGCACCGCCTGGGCGGGGCGCACCCGCCAGGTCCGGGCGAGGGCGCGGGCCATGGGGAGGAGGAGGGGGAAGGCGGGCAGCAGGAAGCGCGGCTTGGAGGAGAAGGAGCCGGAGCTCGCCACCACGAGCAGGATCAGGATCCCGGCGAAGGCCACCAGCACGAGCGGGGCCCGGTCCAGGCAGAGCAGCGCGAACAGCAGCACCCCGGCCGCGACGACGAGCAGGGCGACGGTGTAGACGACACCCCCGCCGTGCAGCAGCAGCGCCTTGACGAAGCGGGCCGAGCCGACGCCGAAGTCGAAGCGGGAGGCCCAGGCGCTCTGCACCGTGAAGTAGCCGCCGAGCGGATCGCCGACCTGGGTGCCCACCCACAGCACGTAACCGAGGAAACCCAGCGGGGCGAGGACGGCGCCGGTCCACAGGCGCCAGGGGACCCGGCCGCGCCGTCGCCACGCCTCGTACCCGGCCGTGAGCACCACGGCGCCGGCCACCGCGAACCCGCTGGGCCGGGCGAGGCCGGCGAGCGCGGCCAGTGTCCCGGCCCACAGCCAGCGGCCCTTGAGCACGCAGTACAGCGACCAGACGGCGAGCGCGGCGAACAGCGACTCGGTGTAGGCGATGGTCAGTTCGACGGCGTGCGGCATGACGGCCCACAGGCCGACCAGCGCGGTGGCGACGCCCCGGCCGTGGAGCAGATGGCCGACGGCGTAGACGCCGTACGCGGCCACCCCCGCCGCGAGCCAGGCGACGAGCAGCGCGGCCTGGCCGGGGGTCAGCGGCAGGGCGGTGCCGAGCGCCCTGATCAGCGCCGGGTAGAGCGGGAAGAACGCCCAGTCGGTCTGGACGGCGCCCTGCGAGGTGAGCCAGATCTTGTGACCGTAGCCCTCGGCGGCGATGTGCAGGTACCAGCGAGAGTCCCAGGAGTGGGCCAGCGTTCTCAGCAGCGGCCGCCCGCGCAGAGCGTTGGTCGCGATCACCGCGAGGATCCCGGTGAGCCGCACGGCCGCGAACAGGGCGAGGGCCGGCACCGCCCCCTCGGGAGTTCCGCGCCGGGCGATCCGGGGCAGGTCGAAGGGGCCGGCGGGGCGGGGCGGAACGGCCGGTCCGGGCCGGGGGACGGAGGAGGTGCTCACTCTGCTGACCTTGGGCACGCCGGGTAAGACGTGCAATTCACGACTCGGGTTTCTTACGCACTTCCACCCTGAATCAGGAATTGGGCAAGCAATAGGTGTAAATCCCTTACACCCGCAGGTCGTCGCCGCTTCCGGCACCCCCGTGCGGGCCCGTCCGGGGCCCCCAGTAGGGTGTGGTTACCATATGAGCGCTGCCTAGCTCGAAAGATAGATGTTGTGACTGTCAACGACGACTCGTTCACCAACTGGAAGAACCGCGAGGAGATCGCGGAGTCGATGATCCCGCTCATCGGGAAGCTGCACCGCGAGCGGGACGTCACCGTCCTGCTGCACAGCCGCTCCCTGGTGAACAAGTCGGTGGTCAGCATCCTCAAGACGCACCGCTTCGCCCGGCAGATAGCCGGCGCGGAGCTGTCCGTCACCGAGACCATGCCCTTCCTCAAGGCCCTGACCACCCTGGACCTCGGCCCCTCCCAGATCGATCTGGGCATGCTCGCCACGATGCACAAGGCCGACGAACGCGGCCTGAGCGTCGAGGAGTTCACCGCCGAGGCGGTCGCCGGGGCCACCGGCGCCAACAAGATCGACCGGCGCGAGCCGCGCGATGTCGTGCTCTACGGCTTCGGCCGCATCGGCCGGCTCGTCGCCCGCCTGCTGATCGAGAAGGCCGGCTCCGGCAACGGGCTGCGCCTGCGGGCCATCGTGGTGCGCGGCGGCGGCGCACAGGACATCGTCAAGCGCGCCTCGCTGCTGCGCCGCGACTCCATCCACGGCCAGTTCCAGGGCACCATCACGGTGGACGAGGACAGCAGCACGATCGTCGCCAACGGCAATGCCATCAAGGTGATCTACGCCGACGACCCGTCGTCCGTGGACTACACGCAGTACGGCATCCGGGACGCCATCCTCATCGACAACACGGGCAAGTGGCGCGACCGCGAGGGCCTGTCCAAGCACCTGCGGCCCGGCATCGACAAGGTCGTGCTGACCGCGCCCGGCAAGGGCGACGTCCCGAACATCGTGCACGGCGTCAACCACGACACGATCAAGCCGGACGAGCAGATCCTGTCCTGCGCCTCCTGCACCACCAACGCGATCGTCCCGCCGCTGAAGGCCATGGACGACGAGTACGGCGTGCTGCGCGGCCACGTGGAGACGGTCCACTCGTTCACCAACGACCAGAACCTGCTGGACAATTACCACAAGGCCGAGCGCCGTGGTCGCTCCGCGCCGCTCAACATGGTGATCACCGAGACCGGTGCCGCCTCCGCCGTGGCGAAGGCGCTGCCCGACCTCAAGGCGAAGATCTCCGGCAGCTCCATCCGCGTCCCGGTGCCGGACGTCTCCATCGCGATCCTCAACCTCCAGCTGGCCCGTGAGACCACCCGCGAGGAGGTCCACGACTACCTGCGCGAGGTGTCGCTGACCTCGCCGCTCAAGCGCCAGATCGACTTCACCACGGCGCCGGACGCGGTCTCCAGCGACTTCATCGGCTCGCGCCACGCCTCGATCGTGGACGCCGGCGCGCTGAAGGTCGACGGCGACAACGCGATCCTCTACCTCTGGTACGACAACGAGTTCGGCTACTCGTGCCAGGTGGTCCGGGTCGTGCAGCACGTGTCGGGCGTGGAGTACCCGACGTACCCGGCCACGGCGGTCTGACGCCTGGCGCACGACGGCCGACGGCCGCCGACCGGAGTTCCGGTCGGCGGCCGTTCGCGCTTTCCATGACGGTGCCTCGATTTGCCTAAATGGTTTAGGAAGACGCATACTCGGTTTCGGAAACAGGGAGGGATCCGATGGTGCGTGCCGGACTGTCCACCGAGCGGCTGGTCCGTGCGGGCGCGGAGCTGGCCGACGAGGTGGGCTTCGACCAGGTGACGGTGTCGGCGCTGGCCCGCCGGTTCGACGTCAAGACGGCGAGCCTGTACTCGCACCTGAAGAGCTCCCAGGACCTGAAGACGCGGATCGCGCTGCTCGCCCTGGCGGAGCTGGCCGACCGCGCCGCCGAGGCGCTCGCCGGACGGGCCGGCAAGGACGCGCTCGTCGCCTTCGCCGACGTCTACCGCGACTACGCCCTCGCCCACCCCGGCCGCTACACGGCGGCCCGGTACCCGCTGGACCACGAGACGGCCGCCGCGAGCGCGGGAGTCCGGCACGCCCAGCTGATGCGGGCGATCCTGCGCGGCTACGACCTGGCCGAACCCGACCAGACCCACGCGGTGCGGTTGCTGGGCAGCGTGTTCCACGGCTACGTCAGCCTGGAGGCGGCCGGCGGCTTCAGCCACAGCGCGCCCGACTCGCAGGAGTCCTGGACCCGGATCGTGGAGGCGCTGGACTCCCTGCTGCGCAACTGGCCGGCTCGTTGAGCCGCGCCCCCGAACCCATGGAAACGCAGGACCAGACGATGCACACCACCCCGCTCACCGCCGACCTGATACGCGGCGCCCTCGACCTGGAACGCACCGAGCGGGGGCTGCTGCCGCACCGGCTGCCGGCCAGGGCCCGCGCCCAGTGCGCCGACCCGCAGCTGGCCCTGGCGGAGTCCCAGCCCTCCGGCGTACGGCTGGCGCTGCGCACCCGCGCCACCACGATCGAGCTGGACACGCTGCCCACCAAGCGGGTCTACGTCGGCGCTCCCCCGCGCCCCGACGGGGTGTACGACCTGCTGGTCGACGGCCGGCCGGCGGGCAGCGGCCGGGCCGACGGCGGGGACACCCTCACCATCGACCTGGCCACCGGGAACACCGAGCACACGCCGGGCCCGGTCGCCACCGTGCGCTTCACCGGGCTGCCGGACACGCCGAAGGACGTGGAGATCTGGCTGCCCCACAACGAGACCACCGAACTGGTCGCGCTGCGCACCGACGCACCCGTGGAGCCGGTGCCGGACCGGGGCCGCAGGGTCTGGCTGCACCACGGCAGTTCGATCAGCCACGGCTCCGACGCCGCGAGCCCCACCACCACTTGGCCGGCGCTCGCCGCCGCCCTCGGCGGCGCGGAGCTGGTCAACCTGGGCCTCGGCGGCAGCGCACTGCTCGATCCGTTCACCGCCCGCGCGCTGCGCGACACCCCGGCCGACCTGATCAGCGTCAAGCTCGGCATCAACGTCGTCAACTCCGACCTGATGCGGCTGCGCGCCTTCGGCCCGGCGGTGCACGGCTTCCTGGACACCATCCGCGAAGGGCACCCCGACACCCCGCTGCTCGTCGTCTCACCGATCCTGTGCCCGATCCACGAGGACACGCCCGGCCCCACCGCCTGGGACCTCGCTGCCCTCGGCGAGGGCCGGCTCGGGTTCCGGGCGTCCGGGGACCCGGCGGAGACGGCGGCCGGGAAGCTGACGCTCGCCGTCGTCCGGGCGGAGCTGGACCGGATCGTGCGCGAGCGGGCGGCCGAGGACGGCCTCCTGTTCCACCTCGACGGCCGCGAACTGTACGGCGAGGCCGACTTCGCCGAGCTGCCGCTGCCCGACGGCCTGCACCCGGACGCCGCCGCGCACCGCCGGATCGGCGAGCGGTTCGCGGCGCGGGTGTTCGGCGCGGGCGGGGCCTTCGCGGCGGAGCGGGGCTGATCGCCGATCACACGAGGTGGGCGAAGACCACCAGGTTGTCGGTGTAGTCCTTCGCCGTGTGGTCGTAGTCGCCGGCGCAGGTGATGAGGCGGGCCTCGGGGCGCGCGGCGTCGGCGTAGACCCGTTCGCTCGGGAAGTCGTCCTTGGCGAAGGTCTCGGCGCTGTCCACCACGAAGTTCGCGGTCCGTCCGTCGGCGCGCTCCACGGAGAACCGGTCGCCGGTCGTCAGCTGGTCGAGATCGACGAAGACGGCCGCGGAGATCTTGGTGTCCACGTGCCCGGCGATGATCGCCGTGCCCTTCTCCCCGGGGGCCGCGCCCTTGGCGTACCAGCCGACGAGATTGGTGTCGGCGGCGGGCGGCGGTTCCAGCTGGCCCGTGGCGGCGAGCGACAGCTGGGTGAAGGGGGCGTCGACCCCGATCTTCGGGATGAGCAGACGGGTCGGCGCGGAGCGGGGCAGCGCGGAGCCGACCCGGGGCTCGGCCTGTCCGGCGGAGCTGGCGCCCGAGGCCGGGGTCGCCCGCGGCGCGGGGAGCGTTCCGTGGTGGCCGCCGAACACGCTGACGGCCAGGAAGAGGATCGCCACTCCCCACAGCACCAGCCGCCCACCGCGGCCGGCGGCTCCCGGGTCCGGCGCCGGTTCGCCGGACGGGGAGGAGGACGGTTCTGCCGCCATCGGACACCACCTCAACTCGGGCAGGGCAGCACGGGGATCGGAAGCAGGGGGATCGGAGCCGGGCCGGGCGCCGGGGCGGCGGACGGCCCGCGGGGCCGGGGCGCGGGGCGCGCGGCGGGTACGGCGTCGAAGCGCGGCGGACGGCCTGCGCGGGCGCCCGGCACCCGGGTCCCGCCCCGCACGGGCCGCCGGCACTCCTTGGGCCGGCGGCGTCCGCGTCCTGCGGGGCGGGCGGGTGGTCAGGAGGCCGGCCGGCCCGCCTGCTTGCGGCGCAGCGCGTACATGCCCGCCGCGGCCACGCCGAGCACCGCCAGGCCGCCCGTGGTGACACCGGGATCGGCGAGCGCGCCACCGCCGGTGTGCATGCCGCCGCGCGGCTTGTCGCGGCCGCCGTCGGAGCCGCCGCCCCAGTCGCTGCCGCCCTCGTCGTCGCCGCCGCCCTTGCCCCGGCCGCCACTGCCGCCCTCGTCGTCGCCGCCGCCCTTGCCGCGACCGCCACTGCCGCCCTCGTCGCCGCCCTTGTCCTCCCGGTACGTCTCGGGGTTGAACTTGCTCTCGCCGGTGCCGGAGGCCCAGCTGTCGCCGCGCAGCACGGTGGCGAGCGCTCCGCCACCCGTGTGCATTCCGCCGCGGGGCCGGTCGTGTCCGCGCTCGTCGCCGCCGCCGCTGCCGTTGTCTTGTTCCCGGTCGGAACCCTTGCCGCGGTCGCCGCCGGAGTCACTGCTGTGCGAGGAGGAGTCCCCACCGCCCGAGTCGTGCCCCGCCGGGACCGCGAACGCGGCGCCGGGCGTGGCGAAGGCGAGGGCGGCCGCGGCGGCTGCCGTGGCCAGGAGGGTACGGGCAGAACGCATCGTGTTGTCCTTCCGCCGGGGCCGGGCAGCGGATACCTCATCAGCTCGATGGACCCGGTCTCGACATGAACCACCGTCAGTGAGGGCACCGGCTCCCACCATCCGGGCCGCCCAGCCGGGTCACCCGGCCCACCCGTCTGCCCCAGTGCGCCCGCCCCGCGACCCCTCGTCCGGCCCCGTCACGACCGCCACGGGAAAACCGACGCCCCTCTTGTTATGACAGCCGTCATAGCGCACTCTGGTGCCGGACGGCACGACACGCGGCGGGAGGCGGCAGTGGTGGACGGAACGGCGCGGGCCCTGTGGCAGCGCTACGAACCGGTGCACGATCTCGTGTACTTCGCGCCGCAGGCCCGCCGCGCGGCGGACGCGCTCGGGATGCGCGGGTTCTGGATGGGCTACTTCGCGCTGCGCGCGGCCCCGCTCGGCGAGGTCTCCCCCACCGTCGTGACCAGCGCTTTCTACATCTTCCACCCTGCCCGCGTGACCCGGGCGCTGCCGGACGCGTGGACCTACGCGGCGCCCGCGAAGGTGCTGGCGGCCCGCGAGGACGCCATGGACGCGGCGATGACCGAGCTGTTCGGGGCGGACGTCACCGGCTCCGCCCGGTTCGCACAGGCCGCGGACCTCGCCTGGGCGGCGGCGACGGCCGCGGACACCTCGGGCCGGGTGCTGGCCGCCGCCAACCAGGCGCTGGAGCGCCCGGAGCGGCCCACGGCCCGGCTGTGGCAGGCGGTGACGACCCTGCGCGAGCACCGGGGCGACGGGCACATCGCGGCGCTGGTGAGCCGGCGGCTCGGGCCGGTCGAGGCAATGCTGCTCAAGGCGGCCGCCGGCGAGTCGGACGGGGCCTTCCTGCGGGAGACGCGCAAGTGGGAGCAGGACGACTGGGCGGCGGGCGGGGACCGGCTGCGCACCCGGGGGCTGCTCGCGGCGGACGGTTCGCTCACCGCGGCCGGGGCGGCGGAGCGCGCGGAGGTCGAGGCGCTGACCGACGCGGCGGCCGAGGGCCCGTGGGCCGCCCTCGGCCCGGACCGCACCGCGCGCCTGGCCGCCCTGCTGGACCCGCTGGCCGACGCGGTGGAGAACTCGGGTCTGCTGCCGCCCGGCAACCCGGTGGGCCTGACCCCGCGCCGGCGGCCGGCCGGCGACTGACGGTACGGCCCGCGCCTCGTGTGACGCTCCGGCGCACTCGTGCCGCCGGGGCGCGCCCGGGCGGGGCGGCGACCGTCGCCGATCGGCCGAAAAGTGTCGTATCAACGGTCGAAGTACCCTCTCCTGACCTGGTGTTGCGAGCCGTACTCTGAAGCCGTGGTCACGCGAGACGAGGATCCTGGACAGGTCGCGGCCCGGCTCACCGGGCGCGCGGTCAGCGGCACGTATGCGGTGTCCGCCTCGCCCGTCGAGGTGCGGCTGGACGACGGCACACCGGTGATGGTCAAGCGCGCCGACACCCCCGGGGCGGTGCGCGCCGAGGCGGCGGGGCTGCGCTGGCTGGCCGCGGCGGGAGCCGTACGGCTGCCCGCGGTGCTCGGCTGCGACGAGCGCTGGCTGGTGACCGAGCGGGTGGTGACCGGCCGGCCGGACCCGGAGGCGGCGTTCCGTTTCGGTCAGGCGCTGGCCGCCCTGCACGCGGCGGGCGCACCCTGCTTCGGGGCGGCGCCGCCCGGGGGTCCCGAGGACGCGTACATCGGGCTCGCCCCCATGCGCAACGCCCCCGGCGCCGAGTGGAGCGGCTGGTACGCCGAACGGCGCGTGCTGCCGTATGTGCGCGGCGCGGTCGAGCGGGGCACGCTGCGACCGGGCGAGGCGGCGGTGTTCGAGCGGCTCTGCGCCCGGCTGCCGGAGCTGGCCGGGCCCGCCGAGCCGCCCGCCCGGCTGCACGGCGACCTGTGGAGCGGCAATGTGCTGTGGGGCGCGGACGGGACGGTACGGCTCATCGACCCGGCCGCGCACGGCGGGCACCGGGAGACCGATCTGGCGATGCTTCAGCTCTTCGGCTGCCCCCATCTGGACCGCGTCCTGGCGGGCTACGAGGAGGTGGCGCCGCTCGCCGACGGCTGGCGCGCCCGTGTCGGGGTACACCAGTTGTTCCCGCTCCTGGTGCACGCGGTGCTGTTCGGACGCGGATACGCGGAGCAAGCGCTGACCGTGGCGCGCGGGGCGCTCACGGCGTGAACACCGGCGCACACCGGACCGGTGGAACGCCTCCCTCCGTGGCACCGTCACGCAGCGTAAGGAAACCATTCACCCGTTCGATTCGTATAAGGACGTGAAAGCCGAACCAGGGAGAGACCATGCAACCGTTCACGCTCAACTACGCGCGCCCGGCTGTGCAGTTGGATGTCACCGTTCCGTACGCGTACGACTCCGGACTGCAGTTGAACGTCCTCCCGGACGGGCGGATCGCCGCGACCGATCACGCGACCCTGCGCGCGCTGGGAACCACGACCTCGACCGCCGGTTCCAAGACGCACTTCGACGACTGAGCCGCGGACCCGCAGACGATGACCGTGCTCATCCTGACCAGTGAAGAGGACGTGACGGCGGACATGGTGGTCCTCCGGCTCGGCGAGGCCGGCGTGCCCGTCGTCCGGCTCGATCCCGCCGATCTGACGAACGGGGTGGCGCTGTCGGGCGAGTACGCGCGGGGCGCCCGCCACGGGCAGCTGTCCGTGGGCGGGCGCCTGGTGGACATGGACGGTCTGCGCTCCGTCTGGCTGCGCAGGCCCGGGACCGCGGCGGCCCGTGCCGCCCAGCCGTCCGCCTGGCTGACCGAGGAGTCCGCGCAGGCGCTGTACGGCATGCTCCGCTGTACCGGCGCACGCTGGATGAACCATCCGGACGCCGCCCGCCGCGCCCGGTACAAGCCCTGGCAGCTGCACCTCGCGCAACGCGCCGGACTGCCGGTGCCGGAGACGCTGATCACCACGCTCCCGGGGGCGGCGCGGGAGTTCGCGGGGCGCCATCCGGACCTGGTGGTCAAGCCGGTCTCCGGGGCGCATCCGCAGGAGCCGCCCCGGGCGGTGCCGACCAGCCGGGTCGCACCGGACACGGACTTCACGGCGGTGGCCTACGGGCCGACGCTGCTGCAACGACGGGTGCCCAAGCGGGCCGACATCCGGCTGACCGCCGTCGGCGGCACCCTGCTGGCGGCCCGCAAGCCGGTCGCCCCGGACGCCCATCCGGACGACGTGGACGTCCGGTTCGCCCCGTCGGTCGCCCCATGGGCGCCGGTGAAGGTGCCCCCGCCGGTCGCCGCGGGGGTGCTGCGGTATCTGCGGGGTGCCGAACTGGCCTACGGAGCCTTCGACTTCGCGGAGGACGCCGACGGCATCTGGTGGTTCCTCGAGTGCAACCAGTCGGGCCAGTTCGGCTTCGTGGAGATGGACACCGGGCAGCCGATCGCCGCCACCATCGCCGACTGGCTCGCGGGCAGCGGGAGTCCGGACGACGGGCTCCTGAACGACGAACAGTTCTTGGGTTCTTGAGAACGCGGGCCACGGCCCGCCGAAAGGAACGTCATATGCGCATCGGACTGCTGGGAACGGGCCCGTGGGCCCGGGCGGCGTACGCCCCCGCCCTCGCCGGGCACCCCGGCCTGGAGTTCGCCGGGGTGTGGGGCCGCAGGCCGGAGGCGGCCGGCGCGCTCGCGCGGCGGTACGACGTCACGGCGTACGACGAGGTGGACGCACTGCTCGCCGATGTGGACGCGGTCGCCGTCGCCCTGCCGCCGTCCGTGCAGGCCCCGTTGGCGGTGCGCGCGGCGCGGGCCGGGCGGCATCTGCTGCTGGACAAGCCGCTCGCGCTCACGGTCGCCGACGCGCGGGCGGTGGCGGAGGCCGCGGAGCGCGCCCGGGTGGCGTCGGTGGTGTTCTTCACCACGCGGTTCCAGAAGGAACCGGAGGCCTGGATCGAGGAACAGGCCGCGGTCGCGGGCTGGTTCACGGCGCGGGCCCAGTGGCTGGGCGCGGTGTTCACCACCGACAGCCCGTTCGCGGCCTCGCCGTGGCGCCGGGAGAAGGGCGCGCTGTGGGACGTGGGCCCGCACGCGCTGTCGGTGCTGCTGCCGGTCCTCGGCGATGTCACCCGGGTGGTGGCCGCCGGGCAGGGTCAGGGCGACACCGTGCACGTGGTCCTCGACCATGCCACCGGGGCGTCCAGCACCCTCACCCTGAGCCTGACGGCCCCGCCCGCGGCGGCCGGGGCCGAGGTGGAACTGCGCGGCGAGGCCGGGGTCGCCGCCCTGCCGCCCGGCACGGAGGACGCGACCACCGCGCTCACCCGGGCCGCCGACGCCCTCCTGACCGCCGCCGCCACGGGCCGCCCGCACCCCTGCGACGCGGCCTTCGGCCTCCGGGTCACCGAGGTCCTGACAACCGCGGAGGCCCGCCTGACGGGCGCCGGGGGTTGACGAAGGACCCTAGGCCCTGTCCGGCAGTCCTCGTCCGCCCGGTGCGCCGGCGGGGCTCTCGCCGCCGCGGGAGGCGGCCGCGAAGACCCAGCGGTTGGCGGCCAGGGCGTCATGGGGTTCCGGCAGCGGGCCGCGGCCGTGGCGGCGGGTGAACTCGTAGGGGGTGCGGACGGTCACCGTCCAGCCCCGGTCCGCGAGTTCGCCCGCCGAGTCGGGGCGCGGCTCGCCGTCGAAGAGGGCGAGCAGGTCTATGCCGAGTCGCCGGCGCGCCTCGGCGTAGACGGGGCTGGACCGCACCTCCGGTGACTCCGCGATCGTCTTGATCTCGTAGGCCAGCGTGCTGCCCGCGGCGCTGAGCCGGTCGACCGTGGCGACGAGGCGCCGCTCGGCCGCCGCGGGCAGGTAGAGCAGCAGCCCCTCGGCGAGCCAGGCCGTGGGCGCGCCGGGATCGAAGCCCGCGTCCCGCAGTGCCCCGGTCCACTCGTGCCGCAGGTCGGCCGCGAGCGGGCGGCGGTCGGCCGACGGGACCGCCCCGACGCGGTCGAGCACCGACTGCTTGAACGCCAGCACCTCGGCGGTGTCCACCTCGTACACCACGCACTCCGGCGGCCAGTCGAGCCGGTACGCCCGGGAGTCCAGGCCCGCGCCCAGCAGCACCACCTGGCGGACGCCCAGGTGCGCCGAGCGGAGCAGATGATCGTCCAGGACCCGGGTGCGCAGGGCGAAGTACCGCCCCAGCCGGCCCCACAGCGGGTCGGCCTCCCCGCCGGGCACCTGCCCCGGGCGGACCGGCCAGCCGGCCGAGACCGGGGCCGCGCGCACGAAGTGCTCGGCGAGCGGGTCCCGGGCCAGGGCGTCGGGGCGGTGGGTCTCGATGGCGCGGGCCGCGGCCACCAGCAGGGCGGTGCGTCCCACTCCGTGGGCCACCCCGCCGGTCAGCCCGACGGCCGCAGGCACGGTTCCTCCTCGTTCCGGTCCGCGGGCGCGGTCCAGGCCGCCGGATCCTCGGCGGTGGTGGTCCGGGCGCCGTACACCACGCGCATGAACCGCAGGACGGCGTCGTACGGCAGGTGCAGGGCGGTGGTGCAGTCCGTCAGGACGGTGACGTGGAAGCCCTTCTGGAACGCGGTGCGGGCCGTGGTGTCCAGGCACACGTCCGCGTACAGCCCGGCGAGGACCAGGTGTCTGGTGCCCCGGGCGGTGAGGTGGGCCTCGAAGCCGTCGCCGAGGAAGGCGTCGAAGCGGGCTCGTTTGGTGAAGACGCGCTCGCCCGGCGCCGGGGAGACCGCGTGGAAGTCGGCGCCCCAGGAGCCCTCCAGGCACTTCGGCCGTTTGCCGAGGGCGCGGTCCCGCAGCCGCCAGGCGGGGCTCTGGTGTCGAGGATCGCCGGTGAAGCGTACGAAGATCACCTCCACGTCCCGGGCGCGGGCCTCGGCCACCGCACGGACGGTGCCGGCGACGGCCGCCTCCAGCGCGGCGGGGTCGCCGGGGAAGCGGGCCAGGGCCGCCGGGCTCGCGCAGAAGTCGTTCTGCACGTCCACGACGACCAGGGCCGTCCCCTCCTGCGTCACGCCGGTCACGACCCGCCGACCAGGGCGGCGTCCGCCGGTGTGCCACCGGTCCCGGGCGCGTCGAGGGTGGCGAGCAGGGCGTCGGTCACGGCGCTGGTGGAGTGCCGTCCGCCGAGGTCGGGGGTGCACACGCCCTGTCCGCCGAGGGTCCGCAGGGCCTTCTCCACGGCCGCCGCCGCGCCGGCGCGTCCGGCGTGCCGCTCCGCGACGAGCGCCGCCGCGCGGATCGTGGCCACCGGGTTGACGAGGCCCCGTCCGGCGAGGTCGTCGGCGGAGCCGTGTACCGTCTGGTACTCGGTCAGGCCCGACAGCGCGGGGTCGAGGAAGACGTTCTCGGTGCAGCGGTTCTCCTGCCGCTCGGAGTCGAACCGGTCCAGCAGTACGGCGTGCATGATGTCGGCCCACTCGTTCCCGGCGATCAGCAGGGTGCGGTCGGGCAGGCCGTGGGTGATCAGGTCTCGGTTGACGGTGTCCGGCTGGAACAGCCCGATCTCGACGCCGAGCCGGTCCGCGAGGGCGCTCACCCAGGCGTCGAGCGCGCCGTCCAGCAGGTGGAACTTGTAGGCCATCACGACGCGGCCGATGTGCCCGTCCGGCCACTCCTGCCGGGCCCGGCGCAGGGCGTAGGCGACGACGGCCTCGGTGGTCTCCCGGCTGAACGTCATGGTGCGGGTGACCTCGCCGGGCGTGTGCCGGTTCGCGCCCGTGTAGAAGCCCTGGGCCTGGTCCCGCACCAGCAGCAGGGAGGGTCCGCGGGTGCCGAGCAGATCCACCTTGACGGCCCGCAGCCGCTCGCGGACGAGGTACAGGGACTGGGCGTTGATCGCGGTGCGGAACACCGCCGTGGTGCCCTGCTCGGCGCGGGTGCGGCAGAACCGCTCGTAGTGGTCGGCGTCCTCGGCGGTCAGCGCGCGTATCCGGGCGATGTCCCGTTCGGCGCGCAGCGAGACGTAGGAGTGGTAGAGGCGTGAGGAGCGCTCGATCGTCACGCCGTGCGGGTGGCCGGCGGTCAGCGCGCCGAGCACCCGCTCGAAGACGTCCGCGAGTTCGGGTCCCGTGCCCCGGCCGACGGCCAGTCCGACGACGGGGGCGCCCTGGGCGCCGGTCACCGGGCGACGTCCGTGACGAGGTGGTCGCCGGGGATGCCGGACTTCTCGGGACGGTAGTAGTCGCGGATGCCGTCGGCCCAGGTGACCACGGGGATACGGTCGCCGTGCACCGGTTCGAAGGCGTCGAACAGGGCCTCGATGTTGGGGCGCCGGAATCCGATGGCCGTCATCAGGGCGACGAAGTGGGGGCGTTCGACATAGCCGTCGCCGTCCGGGTCGCCCAGCGCGGCGAGCGCCTCGGCGAACTCGTCCACGGTGACGTCGAACCGCTGGGGATCGAGCACGATGGCGTTGAACTCCTCGGGGCTGACCTGCCCGTCGCCGTCGGCGTCCAGCTCGGTGCGCAGGGTGTCCCAGTAGCCCTGGAACGCCTGGAGCATCCTGCTCTTCGCGCGGTCGTCGGCCTCGGGCACGGCCTCCACCACCCGCCTGCCCATCAGCTCGAAGTCCCCCGGGTCGAGCACGCCGTTGCCGTTGGCGTCGAACAGGGAGAAGACGAGTTCGACACGGTTGTTCGCCTCGCTGGTGGGCATGGTTTTCCTCCGGTCACGCGGTTCACCAGAACACCGCCGGGCCCGGGCCCGGTGGCCGCTCCACTATCGGCTCGCCACCGGCACCCGGGCGGGGAAAGGCCGCCGCCTGACCCCGAAGGGGGGAATTCCCCGCAGGGAGGCATGAAGCCCCGACTCCCTGGAAAGTACGGAGGGTTCGGGCGATCCGCCGTCGGCGGCGAAACCGGGGCCGGGGGGAGGCAGCCGGAACACCGCCCTATGCCCCTCCCCCGCTTCGCCGCCGGTCACCGCACGGTCAGCGTGTCACCCGGCACCGCCCGCGCGGTCGGCCCAGAAGTTCACCCGCTCCCGCACCACCGGGTAGCCGGCCGTCGCGAAGTGGGCCGCCATCGGGAAGTTGCCCTGGTCGGTGGCGGCGGCGATGAACTCGGCGTCGTGCGCGGCGAGGAGGTGGGTGCACTCGGCGAGGAGGTCGTAGGCGTAGCCGTGGCCGCGCTGCTCGGGGACGACGCCGATGAAGCCGACGCATGGGCCGGCGGGGTTGCGGCCGGGGATGTGGATGCCGACCGGTTCGCCGTCGCGGGTGCGGGCGATCTGCCACCAGGAGCGGGGCGAGGGCATCCAGTGGAAGAAGTCCATCTCCTCCTGGGCGGCCTGTTCCACCCCGCCCTCGGCGACGGCCCGGCGGGCGTGGGCGTCGAGGGTGACGGAGTGGATGCGGCGCAGGAGGTGGTGGAAGACGGCGTCGTCCGGCTCGGGGGCGAAGACCAGGCGGCCGGGGCGTTCGGGCAGGCCGCACTGCGGGGTCCAGCGGTAGAGGAAGCGCTCCACCAGGGGTGTGTAGCCGGCCGAGCGCGCGGCGGCGGTGCGGGTGTCGGCGGCGGCCCGCAGCCGGGGATCGTCGCGCCAGCCGGTGGGCAGGTCGAGTTCGAGTTCGCCGCAGTGCCAGGGCGCGGTCCGCAGCAGTTCGGCCCCGGCCGCCTCCTCGCCCTCGGCGACGTCGAACCAGTTGATCAGCAGCGGCTCGGTGTCTTCCGGCCGCGCCCACCAGGCGGCTCGGGCGACGGTGCGGCCGTCACGCTGGGCGATGCGCTTCCACTCGGGGCGGAAGCCGATCGCCCGGTGCCGCTCGGCGAAGGCGAGCGGGTCGGGCATGGTGTCGAACAGGTGAGCACTGCTCGCGTCGAGCGTGCGGATGACCAGGTCGGTCATGTATGGATTCCTCCGGGATGCGGGGCGCGCTCCCGGTCAGGCCTGGCACACCCGGGCGACGGGAAGGGGGGAGCGCATGATGACAGCGGCCATGACACTCACTCCTTCCACCGGTCTCGGGCGTGCGGCCACACGCTAGGCGGGCCGCGGCTTCGGCGTCCACCGGTTTTCCCGTGCCGTCCATCGGCGGGCCCTCCTCGCGGGGGCGGCGTAGCGTGGGCTTGTGCGTTCGGTGCGCGGGTGGTCGTCGCGCGGGAGCCAGGAGGATCGCGGCTGGTTGCGGGGCGCGCCGCCGCCGTGGTGGATACGGCTGCTGCCGGTGCTGCTGCTGGTCGCGGTGACCCTCGCGGCGACCGTCACGCCGCATGCCGGGGATCTCGGTTTCCTCCTCGGGGCGATACCGCCGCTGGCCGTGCTGTCGTACGGCCCCGCCGGCACCGCGCTGCTGGGCGCCCTGGTGGTCCTGGCGCTGAACGTGCCGGGCACCCATCTGAACCGGCCCGGCAACACCGATCTGCTCACCATCGCGTTCGTCGCCGTGCTCAGCGTGCTGGTGGCGTTCGTGAGCAGCCGCCGCGACGCCCAGCTGCGGGTGGAGCGCGCCATCGGGGAGGCGGTGCAGCGGGCCGTGATGCCGCCGCTGCCGGCGCGGGTCGGGCGCATCGGCTGCACGGGCTTCTACCGAGCCGCCGAGAACGGCACGCTGGTGGGCGGGGACTTCTTCGACGTGCGGGAAGGGCCGTACGGCGTACGGGCGGTGATGGGTGATGTCCGCGGGCACGGGCTCGCGGCGGTCGCGACCGTGGTGTCGCTGCTGGGGGCGTTCCGGGAGGCGGTCCTGGACGAGCAGGACCTGGAGCGGGTGGCGGCCCGGATGGACCGCCGGCTCGACGTGGACGCGGCGGGAGTGCCGGACGGGGAGATGTTCGCGACCGCCGTGCTCCTGGAGTTCCAGGGCGAGGCGCGCACCATGCGGGTGGTGGACTGCGGTCATCCGGCACCGGTGCTGCTGCGCGAGGGAGACGCCCGGGAGATCACCGTCCTGCCGGGCACCCCGCTGGGGCTCGGTCTGGTCGGGATCGATCCGCCGAAGGAGGTCACGGTGCCGCTGGAGCCGGACGACCGGCTGCTGCTGGCCTCCGACGGCGTCTGGGAGGCGCGGTCGCGCTCCGGGAGCTTCTATCCGCTGCCGGACCGGCTCGCGGCCCTCGCGGACACCGGGCACGGCGAGCTGCCCGACGCGGTGTGGGCCGACCTCGCGCGGCTGCGCTACGAGGTGCGCGACGACGCGACCATGCTGGTGCTGGCCCCGGACCCCGGCGACCCCGCGGCATGAGCCCCGCGGGGCCACTGGAGTCGGCGGCGGAACGGCGTGAGAGGGCGACGCGCCCCTCGTGCGGGTGACGCGTCCCCCTCCCCCAACTGACGAACTGGTGCGCGGAGTTCGACGTTCCACCTCAAACGCCAGGGCACGCCACCCCTTCCGCCACATAGAAATATCTACGAGCATGCATATGCCGGGATGTTGTGCGAAGGCACGGAGTGCCCGGACACGGCCGTTTCCTGCGCCCATGGCAGGCGAGCGAGAACATGCGGAGCAGTGCATGACGAACACGATGTGGATGCGGGGCGTGGAATGGCTGGCGGCAGCCGCGGCCGATCCACGGGCGTGCAAGTGGGAGTGGGACCACGGCGAGGGGATCGCGCTGCTGGAGGCGGGACGCTTCTGGGACGTGCTCAGCGTCCCCGAGCGGCTCGGGCTGCTCACCCTGGACCTGCTGTGGCAGCCCGCCCTGCCGGTGCCGGGCCCGACCCTGGTGGACCTCGCGGCGGGCCGGGTCGGCTTCTTCCTGCCGCCGGACCCCTCCGGGGGTTGGGTGGGGGCGGGCCTGCGCCATGCGACCAGGGGCTCCTGGGTCGCGGTGCCGCCGCCGTACCGGCCCGCCCGCTCGCTGGAATGGCTGGTGCCGCCGGACGGCACCGGCACCCTGCACTCCCCCGGCACCCTTGAGGACGCGCTGCGACAGGCCAACGGCTCACTGGCGGTCCTCGCCGCCCAGCCCGGCGGCGACCGGACACCGGACGGCCGGTAGCGGCGGCGGGGCGCGGGGGCGCCGGTGACGTAGGAAAGCCGGGTGGGGGGCGCGGAGCGCGGGTGGCACAGGAAAGCCGGGCGGCGGGGCCGGGAACGCGGGTGGCGCAGGAACGCCGGGCGGCGGGGCCGCGAGCGCCGGTGGCACAGGAACACCGGACGGCGGGGCCGCGAGCGCCGGTGGCACAGGAACACCGGACGGCGGGGCCGCGAGCGCCGGTGGCACAGGAACACCGGACGGCGGGGCCGCGAGCGCCGGTGACGCAGGAACACCGGACGGCGGGGCCGGGAGCGCCAGGCGACGGCAGGCCGAGCGCCGGAGGCCCACGAACGCCAGGTAACGGCTGGAGTGCGCCGGAAGCCCAGGAACGCCGGGCGGCATCGAGCGCGGGCGGCGGCAGGCGGGAGCGCCGCAGGCGCAGGAACACCGGGCGGAGGCAGGCCGGGAGCGCCAGGCGACGGCAGGCCGAGCGCCGGAGGCCAGGGACGGCTGGCGGCGGGGCCGGGGAGCACCGGAAGCCCAGGGAAGCCGGCGGCGGGGCCGGGGCGCGCCGGAGGCCCAGGAACGCCAGGTAACGGCTGGGGTGCGCCCCAGACGCAGGAACACCGGGCGGCGGGGCCGCCGTGGGTCTGAGGCTCAGGGACACCGGGCGGTGGCAGGTCGGGAGCACCGGAAGCCCAGGAACGCCGGGCGGTGGCAGGCCAGGAGCGCCGCAGGCACAGGAACACCGGGCGGCATCGAGCCCAGGCGGTGGGGCCGGGAGCGCCAGGCGACGGCAGGCCGAGCGCCGGAGGCCCAGGGACGGCTGGCGGCGGGGCCGGAACACCGGGCGCCATCGGCCCGGGCGGCGGCAGGCCGGGAAGGCCGGAAGCCAAAGAACGCCGGGCGCCGGGGCCGGAGAGCGCCGCTGGCACAGGAACACCGGGCCGCAGCAGGCCGAGAACACCAGGCGGCGGCCGGGGCGGGCCGGAGGCTCAGGGACGCCGGGCGGCATCGGGCCCGGCGGCGGCAGGCGGGGAACGCCGGAAGCCAAAGAACGCCGGGCGGCAGGGACCGGGGAGCGCCGCAGGTTCAGGAACGCCGGGACGGCTCCGCGGCCGACCCGGCGCGCAGGGCGAGATCGGCGAGTTCGGCGAGGCCGGCCAGGGAGGTCCACGGCAATTCGGGGTCGGTGGGCACGGCCCTGCCCTGCGCCCGCCACTCGGCGACGAGCCGGGCGTAGATCGGCTCCCGGCTCCGCGGCACCCGGGCTCCTTCGACGCGGTCCATCCGATCCCCCCGTGGCATCCGGTCCATCGGGTCCACCCGATCCATTCGATCCGTCCGGCCGATCCGGTCCCAGTGGTTCCTGCCGGGGCAACGTCCGTCGCCCGCCGCCGGTACGCCCGGCGCGGCGGGCTCACCGGGTCGGGTGAGGGCATCGCTCGAACGGGGTCTTCCGCCCGTCCGACAAACAGCCCGTCGGACGGGGGCCGAGAGCACGCGAAGCGGGGCCCCGACCGGCCCCCCGTTCCGGTCGTGCCCCGCGGAAACTGAACCTACGTGCGATACGCGGTCCGGACCAGCGCACCGGTGCCCGGCGCACGGCGTCCGGCACTCACCTGTGCACAGCCGCGTCCGCTTGGTCCGCATTCGCCGGTCCCAAGGCGGGTACGGGCAGCTCACCGGTGACGAGATGGGCGAGGACGACCTCGTAGAGATCGGTGCCGCCGGTCAGCAGCCGGCGTTCCAGGACGGGCTCGGCGGCCCGCACGTGTTCCCGCACGGTCTGGGCGTGCACGCCCCGCGCGTCGGCGGTCGGCCCCGCGTTGGCGTCGGCGGCCAGCCAGGCCCGCAGCGTGCCGCGCAGGTCCCGGCCGTCCTGGTCGAGACGGCCGAGCAGGCCCTCGGCCCACGAGCGCAGCGCGGCGGAACCGAGC
Organism: Streptomyces sp. NEAU-sy36; assembly: GCF_013423905.1. Taxonomy (NCBI): domain Bacteria; kingdom Bacillati; phylum Actinomycetota; class Actinomycetes; order Kitasatosporales; family Streptomycetaceae; genus Streptomyces; species Streptomyces sp. NEAU-sy36. The sequence goes on along the minus strand of NZ_CP058977.1, from coordinate 3,133,161 downwards.
AGGTCGGCGAACCGGGCCGGAGGGGGCGGAGCCGTGCCGTCGGGGTCGTACGGTCCCTGCGCCGCCTCGGTGTTCAGCGCGACGTGCGCCACCGCGCGGACGGTGAGGGCGGAGAAGTCGGCGCCGATCAGCGCGGCGACCCGGTCCATCCGGGCGCGTACCGTGTTGCGGCTGACGCCGAGCACCTTGGCCGCGCTCACCGCGGTGAACTCCAGGCCGAGACGGGTGGTGGCGAGGAGTTCGGCGCGGACGTGGTGGGGCAGGGTGTCGAGCGGGCGCAGCACGGCGGCCGACCAGGCGAGCAGCGCGGCGGGGTCCATCAGGCGGGCGGGGCGGGTGCGTTCGGCGTACACGGCGGCCCGCTCCGGGCGGAAGCGGGCCACGGCGAGGGCGGTGACCGCCTGCCCGTAGGCGGTGGCGGTCAGGGCGAGGCGCTGGCGGGGGCTGCCGCCGAGGTAGGTGCCGGGCCGGCCGGCGACCAGGGAGCGCAGCCGCTCCTCCACCTCGGCGGCCGGGCCGAGCACGATGACGTGTCCGTCCATCGCGGGGCAGCGCACGACCAGCGCCCCGCCACCGGTGGCCACGCCGCACTCGTCGGCGATCCGGTCGCGTTCGGCGGCGGAGCCCTCGATGACGTAGACGCGCGCGGTGTCGTTCTCCAGCAGCCCCGGCCACAGGCCCGCGGCGACACGGCGGGCAGAGACGGTGTCCTCCACCATCAGCAGTTGCAGGATGGCGAGGCGCAGATCGGCGGTGGCCCGCCGCAGCCGGTAGCCGGCATGCACCAACTCGCGTTCGCGCAACAGCAGTTCGAGTACGCCCGCGGTGTGGCCGAGGATCTCCGTGGTCTGCCGGTCGAAGGGGTCCCGGCGGGCCACGGCCAGCACGGCGGAGGCGGCCGGGTCCGGTCCGGGGTGCCGTATCCCGACCAGGCGGGCATGGCGGGTGCCGTCGTCAAGCGCCGCGGCGGAGACCCGGCCGGCGGCCACGTCGGCGACGACGGAGGGGTCGAGGGACAGCCGCTCCCCCGCTTCGGCGAGCAGGGTGCCACGCGCGTCCCGGAGGCACACCGACGCCCCGGTGCAGCGGGCGAGCCAGGCCACCAGCCGGTGCAGATCGCGTCCGGCGGGGCGCAGTTGATCGAGCAGTTCCCGCGCCCAGCCGTCGGTCCCGTACGGCTGCGGCCCCTCCTCCGCTCGGCGAGCCACGTGCCCCTCTCCTTGTCGTCCCGGTCGGCCTCGGTGTTCGCAGCGGGACGTTACCCGAGGGTTCATGCCCCCGTCCCCCGCGGACATGGCTTCGCCGGCGGTCCGGAGGGCGGACCGCCGGCGAAGGCGCCGCGCCCGGACGGGGGACTCCGGGCGACTCCACCGTCGGGTGCCCGGGAATCGGGGACGTACACCAGGACGTCCCGCTCCGCTTCGGCGACGCCGGGCGGACCACGCCCCCGGCTGCCGGCCGCGCCGCCCTCCACCGCATAAGCTCGACGAATGGCGAAGTACTTCGACGTGCACCCCGAGAACCCGCAGGCCCGCAGCATCGCGCAGATCGCCGACGCGGTGCGCTCGGGGGCGCTCATCGCGTATCCGACGGACTCCTGCTACGCGCTGGGCTGCCGGCTGGGCAGCCGCGACGGGGTGGACCGGATCCGGGCGATCCGTCAGCTGGACGACCGGCACCACTTCACCCTGATGTGCCGGGACTTCGCGCAGCTCGGTCAGTTCGTGCGGGTGGACAACGACGTGTTCCGGGCCGTGAAGGCGGCCACGCCCGGCAGCTACACCTTCATCCTGCCGGCCACCCGCGAGGTGCCGCGCAAGCTGATGCACCCGAAGAAGAAGACCGTCGGCGTGCGCATCCCGGACCATGTGGTCACCCAGGCGCTGCTGGCCGAGCTGGGCGAGCCGCTGCTGTCCAGCACGCTGCTGCTGCCGGACGAGGAGGAGCCGCTGACGCAGGGCTGGGAGATCAAGGACCGTCTCGACCACGTGGTGGACGCGGTCGTCGACTCCGGGGACTGCGGGACCGAGCCGACGACGGTGGTCGACTTCTCCGGCGGGGAGGCGGAGATCGTCCGGCGGGGCGCCGGGGACACCTCGCGGTTCGAGTGACCGCGGCGGCGCCGCGGCGGACCGGTCGCGAGCGCGTGGATCTTGCGTGGCAGCATGAGACGTGCCCGTCGCGCCCCGCGCCACCGCGGGGCGCGGGGCACCCGCCGTCCGCCACCCACTCCCCAGGAGGCCCGCCAGCATGACCGACGTACAGGGAACATCCGTCGACATCACCACCGAGGACGGCACCGCCGACGCCTACCTCGCCCGTCCCGCGGACGGCGAGCCCCACCCGGGCGTGCTGCTCTACCAGGACGCCTACGGTCTGCGCCCGCAGCTGAGGTCGATGGCCGACCGGCTCGCGGCCGCCGGCTACACGGTGCTGGTGCCGAACGTCTTCTACCGGCACGGCCGCACCCCGATCGGCGAGCTGCCGGAGTTCATCGACCCGTCGGCCGACCCGACCATCTGGCAGCGGATCGGTCCGGTGATGGGCTCCCTCACCCCCGAGCAGTCCCGGCGCGACGCGGACGCGTACCTGGGCTTCCTGGCGGACAGTCCGTTCGTCGCCGAGGGTCCGGTCGCGCTGACCGGCTACTGCATGGGCGCCCGGCTCGCCCTGCGCACGGCCGCCACCCATCCGGACCGGGTGGCCGCGGCGGCCGGCTTCCACGGCGGCAGGCTGGTCACCGACGCCCCGGACAGCCCGCACCGCGGCGCCGGAAACGTCACCGCTGAGCTGTACTTCGGCTTCGCCGACCAGGACGCCTCCATGCCCGAGGAGCAGATCCGCGAGCTGGAGGCGGCGCTGGACAAGGCCGGTGTGCGGTACACGTGCGAGGTGTACCGGGGCGCGCAGCACGGCTACACCCAGGCGGACACCCCCGCCTACGACGAGCAGGCCGACGAGCGGCACTGGGCGGCGCTGCTGGCCCTGCTCGACCGCGCCTTCTGAGCGTTCCGCACCGGCCTGCACCGGCCCGCGGCGCCCGCCCCGTGGCGGGCGCCGGGCCGCGCGGCCAACACCCTTTTCCCGCCCACTCATTGACATGCACGCAACTTCAGCACCACGCTGAGAGCGCTCTCACGCAGGTACGGACCAGGAACCGGAGGTCCGTACGACCCCGACCCCACACGGAGGTGGAGAGTGCCGTACATATCGACTCGCCCCGCGGCAGCGCTGGTTGCCACGGCGGCACTCCTCGGCGGAGCGCTCGCGTTCGGTGCCCAGGACCGCGCCGCGGCCGCCGTACCGGACACCATCGCGCTGACCGTCACCAACAACTCCGGCCGCGCCGAACCCGTGTACCTCTACGACCTCGGCACCCAGCTGTCCTCGGGACGGCAGGGCTGGGCCGACGCGGGCGGTACCTTCCACGCCTGGCCCGCGGGCGGCAATCCGCCCGTTCCCGCGCCGGACGCGGCGATCGCCGGCCCGGCCGCCGGCCAGTCGCTGACGATCCGCATCCCCAAGTTCTCGGGGCGGATCTACTTCTCCTACGGCCGGAAGCTGGATTTCCGGCTCGCCACCGGCGGGTTGGTGCAGCCCGCCGTGCAGAACCCCTCCGACCCCAACCGCGACACCCTCTTCAACTGGTCCGAGTACACGCTCAACGACTCCGGGTTGTGGCTCAACAGCACCCAGGTGGACATGTTCTCGGCGCCGTACTCCGTCGGCGTGCGGCGCTCCGACGGCACCGTGAGCACCACCGGCCAACTGAAACCGGGCGGCTGGTCGGGCTTCTTCAGCGCCCTGCGGGCCCAGTCGGGCGGCTGGTCCGGGCTCGTCCAGACGCGGGCGGACGGCACGGTGCTGCGGGCGCTCTCGCCGCTGTACGGCGTGGAGACCGGGGCGCTGCCCGCGAGCGTGATGGACGACTACGTGAACCGGGTCTGGCAGAAGTACACGACGTCGACGCTGACCGTCACGCCGTTCGCCGACCAGCCTTCCAAGAAGTTCTACGGCCGGGTCTCGGGCGGCGTCATGAACTTCACCGACTCCTCGGGCGCGGTCGTCACCAGTTTCCAGAAGCCGGACGCGGACAGCGTGTTCGGCTGCCACAAGCTGCTGGACGCGCCCAACGACGACGTCCGCGGGCCCATCTCCCGGACGCTGTGCGCCGGTTTCAACCGTTCCACCCTGCTGACCGATCCGAACCAGCCCGACACCACCCCCGGTGACTTCTACCAGGACGCGGTGACCAACCAGTACGCGCGGGCGGTCCACGGGCAGATGGCCGACGGCAAGGCCTACGCGTTCGCCTTCGACGACGTCGGCAACCAGGAGTCCCTGGTGAACGACGGCGCTCCGCAGCAGGCGTACCTCACGCTGTATCCGATGAGCTGAGCACGCCGAAAGGGTCCCGCTCCCCGGCCGGCTGCCGGGGAGCGGGACCCTCGTGTTCAGGTGGCGCGGATCAGCCGGTGGTCAGGGACGTGTCGTCCACGACGAAGCTGGTCTGGAGCGAGGTGTCCTCGACACCGTTGAACTTCAGGGTGACCGTCTGGCCCGCCAGCGAGGACAGGTCGAAGGTCTTCAGGGCGTAGCCGGAGGCCGCGTTGGCGTTCGAGTACGTCGCCAGGGTCTTGGAACCGGCGGTCACCGTCAGCTTGTCGTAGGCGGTGCTGCCGCTCTCGGCGGTGTCGATGTGCAGGTAGAAGGAGAGGGTCGCCTTGCAGCCCGCGGGGATCGTCACCGACTGGGACAGCGTGTCGGTGTGCGAGGTGCCGTACCCGTCCATCCAGGCCTTGTAGGAGCCGCCGTGCGCGGCCTCACCGGTGTCGTTGGTGATCACGCCGCTGCTCGCGGTCCAGCCGGTGTTGCCGGACTCGAAGCCCGGGTTGGCCAGCAGCTGGGTCGAGGTGCAGCCGCCGCCACCGCCGCTGGTGCTGACGGTCCAGGTGAAGGTCGCGGTGCCGGTGGCGCCGGTGGAGTCCTTCACGGTGACGGTGGTGCTGTAGGTCCCGGCCGTGGTCGGCGTACCGGAGATCACACCGGTGGAGCTGTTGATGGACAGGCCGGTGGGCAGGCCGGAGGCGCTGTAGGTGAGCGCGCCGCTGTTGGTGCTGGACGCCTGGACCTGGAGGCTGACCGCGGTGCCCACGGTGGAGGACTGGCTGCCCGGGTTGGTGACGGTGACGCCGCTGCTGGGCGGGGTGATGTGGCTGCCGACGTTGATGCCCGCGAAGGCGTTGCCGACGGCCGCGTACTGCGCCGAGTTGGCGCCGTACAGCGCCGAGGCCGCGTTGAGGGCGGCGGTGCGGGCACCGGCGTAGTTGGTGCTGGACGTCATGTACGACGTCAGCGCCTTGTACCAGATCTGCAGGGCCGCGTCGCGGCCGATGCCGGTGACGGCCACGCCGTCGGAGGTCGGGCTGTTGTAGGTCACGCCGTTGATGGTCTTGGTGCCGCTGCCCTCGGACAGCAGGTAGAACATATGGTTGGCCGGACCCGAGGAGTAGTGCACGTCGAGGTTGCCGACGCCCGAGTACCAGCTGTCCGCCGAGCCGCCGTCCTTGCTCGGCTTGTCCATGTAACGCAGCGGCGTGCCGTCGCCGTTGATGTCGATCTTCTCGCCGATGAGGTAGTCACCGGGGTCCGAGCTGTTGTTGGCGTAGAACTCCACGCCGGTGCCGAAGATGTCCGAGGTGGCCTCGTTCAGACCGCCGGACTCGCCGCTGTAGTTGAGGCCCGCGGTGTTGGAGGTGACACCGTGGCTCATCTCGTGACCCGCCACGTCCAGCGCGGTCAGCGGGTCGTTGTTGCCGCTGCCGTCGCCGTACGTCATGCAGAAGCAGCTGTCGTCCCAGAACGCGTTCACGTACGCGTTGCCGTAGTGGACGCGGGAGTAGGCGCCGACACCGTCGTTCTTGATGCCGCTGCGCCCGAAGGTGTTCTTGTAGAAGTCCCACGTCTCCTGGGCGCCGTAGGCGGCGTCCGCGCCGGCCGTGGCGGCGTTGGAGTTGGTGCCGTCGCCCCAGGTGTCGCTGCTCTGCGAGAACAGGGTGCCGGTGCCGGAGGTGCCGTGGTTCAGGTTGTACGTCTTGTGGCCGCCGCGGGTGGCGTCGGTCAGGGTGTACGACGAGCCGGACTGGGTCGTGGTCAGCGAGACCTGGCCGCTGTAGCGGGTGTTGCCGACGCCGGTCTCGATGCCCTGGTACCGGTACAGCTCCTTGCCGGTGGTGGCGTCGGTGATGACGTGCAGCTTGCTGGGCGTGCCGTCGTCCTGGAAGCCGCCGATCACGGCCTCCCAGGCGAGCTTGGGGGTGCCGTCGCCTGCCCAGATCACCTTGCGGGCGCTGTCGGCGGCGGGCTTGGCGGCGTCCAGGGCCTTGGCGGTCTTCAGCGCCTTGCTCTCGGCGGCCGACTTGGCGACGGTCGCGGTGGTCGAGGACACCGCGATCTTGTGCTTGTTGTTCCAGGTCGTGGTCACGGTCCCGGCGGCCAGCGAGGCGGGCGGGGTGTGCACGACGAGGTCGCCGCCGAGGACGGGCAGACCGTCGTAGGTCCGCTCGTAGCGCGTGTGCAGCGTGCCGTCGGCGTCCTTGACGACGTCCCGGACGACCAGCTTCTCCTTGGCGCCGAGGCCGAGGGTGCGGGCGGTGTCGGCCGTCTTGTCCTGGGCGCTCTGGATCAGGGCCTTGTGCTGCGCCGGGCTGAGCTTGGCCTCCAGGGCACCGGTGCGCAGGGGGCTGAGGTGGTGCGCGGCGGGCGTCGCGGTCGCCGGGACGGCCTGCATGCCGATCGCGAGAAAGGCCGCGGTGGAGAGCAGGGCGGCTCCGACCGTGGCCCGCTTGCGGGAGGGACGCCCTTGGGGCAGATGTCCGTGAGAAAGGGGTCTGTGGGGTCTCACTCTTACTCCTCCTGCAAAGGCCGCCGGGTCGCGGCCGGTGAGGGACCGGGCAGCCGGGTCTGCTGTCCGGAGGGTTGCGCTGTGCGGGGACCGTGGTGCGTGATCCGACCGTGGGGGATCAGCGTGCGCAGGGAGAATGACAGTGTTGACCCGTCCATGTCACCAGGTCGGAAGCCAATCGAGGGTTTTCCCTATGATGTCGCTGTGCGCTTCCCGGGCCGCCAATTCACGTTCACGAAACACTCGTTGGCGCGGGCCGACCGGGCCCGTCCCCCCGGCGCCGCCCTGGCATGATCGACCGCATGGCGGACGACAAGGTGCGGGTGATCTTCGAGCGGGCGGGGTGCACGGGCTCCCCGCCGGCCCGTTCCCTGGACGGGGACGCGGAGTTCGGGGTGCGCGCCGACGAACCCGTGGTACCCGCCTCGGTCGTCAAGGTGCTGATCGCGCTGGTGGCCGAGACCTGGTTCGCCGAGGGGCTGCTCGACCCCCGGGAGCGGGTGGTGCCGGGCGCCGCCGAGCGGACCCCGGGGCCGGTCGGGGTGTCACCGTTCGAAAACGACGCGGTGCTGTCCTTGCGGGACTTGGTGGTGCTGATGCCGACCAGCCGCGACAACCCGAGTGCCGGGCGGGACCTCGGGCCCGCGGACCGGACCGCGCGCCGGCCCGGAAGCCGTCCCGCGCCGACGGACGACCGGCGACGACAGGAACGTCGAGACCCGGCGCGGGGACCCCCACGCCACCGCGCGACACGGTCACGCCGCTCCGGCTGATCCGGAGCGGGCAGGCGGGCACCGCCGACGCCCGCGCCCGGGTGCGCGGCCTCATGACCCGCCGGCTCACCCGGCACCGGACCCCGAGCGCGTTCCGGGCACCCGCGCGGGTGGCGGCCAAGAGCGGCGGCCTGGCCGGGATCGTACGCAACGAGGCCGGCGCCGTCTCCTTCCCGGACGGCCGCCGGTACGCCGCCGCGGTCTTCACCAGGTCCCGGCCGGGCTCGGACGGCGCCACCGTCAACGCCGCCATCGGAGCCGCGACCGCGCGCGCCATCTCCTCAACGGCGCACCGGACCCCCTGAAACACGCCGATTTCGACCTGCCCACAGGAGGGCGCATGTCTCACCACCCCACCGAGTTCACGCATCGGCTGGTCCCCTCGCCGGCCGGCCGGATCCATCTCGTGGAGCAGGGCAGCGGACCGCTGGTGCTGCTGGTGCACGGCTTCCCGGAGTCCTGGTACTCCTGGCGCCACCAGTTGCCGGCGCTCGCCGCGGCCGGATACCGGACGGTCGCCATCGACGTGCGCGGCTACGGCCGCTCCTCCAGGCCCGCCGCGACGGACGCGTACCGGCTGCTCGACCTGGTCGAGGACAACGTCGCCGTGGTGCACGCGCTGGGCGAGGAGTCGGCGGTGATCGTCGGCCACGACTGGGGCTCGGCCATCGCCACGGGCTCCGCCCTGGTCCGGCCGGACGTCTTCCCCGCGGTGGCGATGCTCAGCGTTCCGTACTCCCCGCGCAGCGGGCCCCGCCCCACCGAGGTCTTCGCCTCGATGAGCGGCGGCGACGAGGAGTTCTACATCTCCTACTTCCAGGAGCCGGGCCGCGCCGAGGCCGAGATGGAGCCCGATGTGCGCGGCTGGCTCGCCGGCTTCTACGCGGCCCTGTCCGCCGACACGATGCCCGGACCCGACGCCCCCGTGCCGTACTTCGCGAGCCGGGGCGGCACGCTGCGCGACCGCTTCCCGGCCGGCCGGCTGCCCGCGTGGCTCGGTGAGGACGATCTCGACGTCTACGCCGGGGAGTTCGAGCGGACCGGGATGACCGGCGCGCTCAACCGCTACCGCAACATGGACCGCGACTGGGCGGACCTCGCCGACTACGACGGCGCGCCGCTCACCCAGCCGTCCCTCTTCCTCGGCGGCGCCCTGGACGCCACCACGTCATGGCTGGGCGGCGCCATCAAGGCGTTCCCGGTCACGCTGCCCGGCCTGGTGTCCTCCCACGTCCTGGACGGCTGCGGCCACTGGATCCAGCAGGAACGCCCCGACGAGACCAACCGGTTGCTCGTGGAGTGGCTCGGCGCGCTGCCCCGCTGACAGTTCCCGCCCGCGGGAACCCCCCGGTGGGCCGGCTCGTTGTGCGGGGGTCCACCCACGCTGCCGTGCCGAGGAGCATCGTGTCCGAGACCGTGCCCACCACCACTTCCCTCCCGCCGCTCCCCGCCCCGAGCGCGCAGGCCGAGCGGCTGATCGAGTGCGGGGTGCCGGAGGCAGCCGGGCTGGCGCCCGCCGGCGTCCGCGCCTTCGCCGCCCGCGCCGACGCCCTCGCGGGCGGCGCGGGCGCCCTGCTCGCCGTGCACCCGGACCTGGCCCCCGCCTCCGCCCTCGCCCCGCTGCTCCGCCGCGACGGCAAACCGGGTTTCGTCGTCACCGACATGACCGACGTCGACCTCTTCGCCCCGCTCGACCCCGGCACCCTTCCCGATGCCCCGCTCTACCTTGTGACCGGCCTCGACCGCGGCGACCACCTGGCCGACTGGAGCCCGGCGGAGGCCCTGCCCGCGCTGACCGCCCGGCGCCGCACCCCGCTGCTGCTCACCGAGGGCATCCACTGGGTGCTCCAGCAGCCGGAGGCCCTGGAGCGCAACCACTGCTTCATGACCATCGGCTCCCGGCTGCGCAAGGCGGACGGCACCCTGGACTCCCGCACCCCGGCGCTCTGGATCAGCAACGGCACCGGGCGCGACGGCCGGGAGCGCCGCGACGCCCCCAAGGTGGGCTGGTGCTGGTGGGGCAACCGGCACACCTGGCTGGGCTTCGCCTCGGCGACGGGCCGCGAGGCCCCGGCGGCTTAGAGCCCCTTGTTCCGATCAAGCCGGGGCCGGTCCTCCGGAGGCCGGGGCCGGTCCTCCGGAGGCCGGGGCCGATTGAACGCGCCTCGTCATCCGTGTCAGCATCGAGACGTGACGACACCCCGTGCGCAGGAGGCGACCGCGGCGTCTGCGTATCCGCGCCGCTTCCGCCGGGCCGAGGAGCGGGGCCGGCGCATCGGCCGGATCCTGCGCCGGGTGGCCGGGGTCCGGTACGTGGACGAGGAGCTGCTCGACCGAATCGGACGCCGCATGTACGCCCGCGACGAGCCGGGGGCTGCGCTGGTACGCGCCATGCGCCGGGACGGCCGCCCCGGCGCCGAACGCGTCACCATGGCCCAGTTCGAACGGGCGCTGCGGGAGGGGATCCAGGCCGTCCCCGACGCCCCGCCGGAGCTGGTGCGGTTCTTCTCGCTGGTCGACGCCGTGCCCGCGTGGGTGGACTTCGACTTGGTCGAGCGGGGTGCCGGGGTGATCCGGCGGCTCGGCCGCACCGCGAGCGACGTGCTGTTGCAACTGTCCCTGATCGGCGGCTACCGGTTCGGCGGACCCGCCGAACTGCTCGTGGCCACGGGCGGTCTGTCGGGGGCGACGGCCATGCGGCGGCTCGGCGAGACGGAGACGTGGAGCAACGCCGTCGCCCGGCCGGGCGGGCTGCGACGCGACGGGGAGGGGTTCCGGCTCACGGTCCACGTCCGGGTGATGCACGCGCTCGTCAACGACCGGTTCGAGCACAACGGCCGCTGGGACGTCCACGAATGGGGGCTGCCCGTCAACCAGTCCGACCGGGCCGGCACGCTGGGCCTGTTCAACAGCACCCTGCTGCTCGGTGCCCGCGCGCTCGGCTGGTGGGTGAGCGCCGAGGACGCGCGGGCCGTGATGCACCTGTGGAAGTACGTCGGCCTGTTGCTCGGGGTGGACGAGGACTGGCTGTTCGACACCGAACGCGAGCAGAACGTCTTCAACTACCACGTGCTGCTGGCGCAGGACGGCCAGACCCCGGCGGGCGCCGACCTCACCGAGGCGATCCTGGAGGGGCAGCGGCGGCTGACCGAGGGCCGGCCGAACCGGCTGCGGGCAGCTTACGCACGGGCCCGGCTGCTCGGCATGCTGAGGTGCTTCCTGGGCAGGCAGAGTCTCGAAGGGCTCCGGATACCGGTGACGCTGCCCTGGGCGGTGCCGCCGGTGCTGGTCAAGAACCTGGTCGCCTCGCTGCTGCTCGGGCGCACCGAGCGCGGTCGCCAGATCCTGGAGCGTGCCGGCGAGAGGTTCCGCGACCGGCGCGGCGCCCTGCTCTTCGCCGGTGCCCGGCCCCGGGTCGGCCCGCTGCCGCTCTGAACCGGCTTGTGCGGGAGGGGTGTCGGCTCGGGAAGCCTTCGTGGCCGCCGAAGTGATCGGCGCCGGCGCCCGAAAACCGATCACACGCTTGTCACATTCGGCTGTCAGACTCGGAAGTGAACCGAACCGATGTACGACCGCCGGAGGAGCCCGTGCCGTCCGTCCCCCGTCCCCTGCGCAGACTGGGCTTCCTCACCATCGGCCTGTTCGACCCGGCGGACCCGGCGCGGGGCCACGAGTCCACGCTGGAGATCATCGAACTGGGCGAGCGGCTCGGCTTCGACAGCGCCTGGGTCCGCCAGCGCCACCTCCAGTACGGCATCTCGTCCCCGGTCGCCGTCCTCGCCGCCGCCACCCAGCGCACCCGCCGTATCGAACTCGGTACGGCGGTGATCCCGCTGGGCTGGGAGAACCCGCTGCGGCTCGCCGAGGACCTGGCGACCGTCGACGTGCTGTCCGGCGGACGGCTGAACCCGGGCGTCAGCGTGGGCACCCCGACGCACTACGACCGGGTGCGGGACGCCCTGTACCCGGACAGCGGCGGCGCCGAGGACTTCGGATACGCGCGGGTGCGGCGGCTGCTCGACCTGGTCCGGGGCAAGCCGGCCGGCGACGTCGCCGGGGTGGAGGGCTTCGAGGTGTTCAGCGACGTGGTGCAGCCGCACTCCCCCGGGCTCGCCCGGCGGCTGTGGTACGGCGGCGGCAGCCTCCGCTCCGCGCGCTGGGCGGGCGAGCACGGGATGAACTTCCTGACCAGCAGCGTCGTCAAGGCCGAGGATCCGGAGGGGCCGTACGACTTCGCGGAGATCCAGCGGTCCCTCGTCCGGGAGTTCCGGGCGCACCACCCCGACGGCGCGGCGGCCCGGGTCTCGCAGGGCCTGGTGGTGATCCCCACCGACTCGGCGACGTCCGCGCAGCGCGCCAAGTACGCCGAGTACGCGGCCCGTCGGCTGCCCCGCACCGGTGCGCCGCAGGGCCCGGCCCGGCTGCTGTTCGCGCCGGACCTGGTCGGCCCCGCCGCGGAACTGGCCGAACGGCTGCGCGCGGACGCGGCGTTCCGCGAGGTGGACGAGGTCGCCTTCGCGCTGCCGTTCACCTTCGAGCAGGAGGACTACGTGCAGATCCTCACCGACATGGCGACGAAGCTGGGTCCCGCGCTCGGCTGGCGGCCGGCGGGCTGACTCCCCGGCGGGCCGGCGTCTGGTAAGCCGGGGCCGGGGCGAGCCGGGCGCGATGCCCGCGGGGCGGCCGGGCGCGGCACTGCCGCGGCCCCCGTCCCCCCTCGCCCGCACCGCTGTCCAGCGGCCGCGCGGGGTGCCTGCGCCAAGCGCTGGGTCCGGCAGGCGCGCTGCGCTTCGGTCCTCCCGGTTCGGCACCTGCCCCTCGGTTGGTGACGCGCCTGGTGGGTGTGTGGCCGCCGATGCCGGTGTGGGATCGGCGGCGGTGCTCTACTCCTTCGGGGGCTTGACGGCGACGTCCAGGTAGAAGGTGTCGATGCTGCGGACCGCCGCCTCGAACTCTTCGAGGTTGACCGGCTTGGTGACGTAGGCGTTCGCGTGGTGGCGGTACGCGCCGGAGACGTCATCGGGGGCGGCGGAGGTGGTCAGTACGACGACCGGGATGGTCCGCAGTGCGGCGTCCTCCTTGACCACGGCGAGGAACTCCCGGCCGTTCATGCGTGGCATGTTGAGGTCGAGCACGATCAGATCGGGACGTGGGTTGTCCGGGTCGCGCAGGTAGTCCAGGGCCGCGACGCCGTCGGAGACCTGGGTCAGGTTGCGGGCTCCGCGTTCGGAGAGGGCGTCCTGGATGAGCATCGCGTCGGCGATGTCGTCTTCGACCAGCAGCACGTCATAAGGGCGGATTGCGGCGGCGGCCATGGTTCACAAGCTCCGGGGTGTGGGTGAGTGGGTCCGACGGTGTGTGCTGTTGGTGATCAGCCCGGGCCAGCGGCGCCGGGCTCCCTGACGGCTCATGCTCAGGGCCTGGCCGATCTCGGGGTAGCCCGCACCGCTCGCGGCCGCGGCGTGGGCGGCCTGGTCCTCCAGACGTCTGACGGCCTCCTTCACGTCCGCGAGGACGTGAAGGCGTTCCAGCGCACGCCTGCGCGCATCGTCGATCGCGTCGGCGCCTTCGGCTGGTGGGTGGACGGTGTCCGGTGTGAGATGCCGGGCGAGTTCGTCCACCACCTGAGTGACGAGTGCGGCCGTCTCCTTGGATGGCCGCGGCACGGAAGGTGGACCAGACATGGGGCCACCCTACGTTGCCGATCTCACCTTGGACAACATGTGTTGTCGGGCCGCGGGTAGAGTGATTCTGCCGTGTGCCGAGACACGGTCCGGATCACCGAGGGAGACGTTCGAACCGCAATGAGCAGTAAGCCGTCCGAGAACGAGGGTGCCTTCTCCCGCTGGACCACCCGGCGCTGGCTGCGGGCCGGGGTCGCCACCACCCTGGTCGTGCTGGCCGTTCTGGGATCACTGGGCGGCTGGGCGATGTGGCGGACGTCGCAGATCACCTCGGAGCTGGTGGACCGGCGCTCTCCCGCCCTCATCGACGCGATGCGGGTGGAGCAGGCCCTGGTCAACCAGGAGACCGGAATCCGCGGATACGGGCTGTCGGGCCGCTCGGACTTCCTCCAGCCCTACACGCAGGGCGTGAAGGACGAGAAGTCCACCCTGCGACAGCTGCGTCCGCTTGTCCGGAACGATGCCCAGGCAAGCGCCGACCTGGCCGAGATCGAGAGGTTGAGCGGCACCTGGCAGCAGCGCATAGCCCGGCCCATCTCGGCCGCCTCCGCCCAGGACGCCGTGAAGATCGCCACGGAACGGGCGACGGAAGGCAAGACCGCGTTCGACTCGCTGCGGCACGCCCTGGCACGCCAGCAGGCCCACCTGCAGACCGAGCGGGCCACTGCCACCCAGGACCTGCGCCAGGCCGTCACCCTGCGGAACTGGATGTTCGCCGTCATCGCCGTCGTCATCCTCCTGGTCGCGGCGCTGGTCTTCGAGGGACTGCGCCGCGGCATCACCCGGCCGCTGAGCCGTCTCGGCACCGACGCCCGTGACGTGGCGCAGGGCCGCTTCGACCACTCCATCACCGGCACCGGACCCGCCGACCTGCGCCAGCTGGCCGCGGACGTCGAGTCGATGCGCCGACGCCTGCTGGAGGAATTGCAGTTCACCGAGGCATCCCGCGCTCTCCTGGACGAACAGGCCGCGGATCTCAAGCGGTCCAACACGGAGCTGGAGCAGTTCGCCTACGTCGCCTCCCACGACCTGCAGGAACCGCTGCGCAAGGTGTCCAGCTTCACCCAGCTTCTGCAGCGCCGCTACGGCGGCCAGCTGGACGAGAAGGCCGACCAGTACATCACCTTCGCCGTCGACGGCGCCAACCGCATGCAGAGCCTCATCAACGACCTGCTGGCCTTCTCCAGGGTCGGCCGCCAGTACAACGATCACCAGGCCGTCGACCTGGAGGACCTGATGGCCAGGGCCCTGGACAACCTCAGCGTGACCATTGAGGAGACCGGCGCCGAGATCACCCACGACGCCCTCCCCACCGTCGTGGGGGACCCCACCCAGCTCGGCATGCTCTGGCAGAACCTGCTGTCCAACGCCGTCAAGTTCCGCAGCCCCGACCGGACGCCCCACATCCACGTGAGCGCCGTCCTGGAGGACGGCACCTGGCACTTCGCGGTCAGCGACAACGGCATCGGCATCGCCCCGGAGTTCCAGGAGAAGGTATTCGTCCTTTTCCAGCGCCTGCACACCAAGGACGCCTACCCGGGCACTGGCATCGGCCTGGCGATGTGCCGAAAGGTCGTCGAGTTCCACGGCGGAAAGATCCACATCGACCGCGACTACACGCTGGGCACCCGTGTCGTCTTCACCCTTCCCGCCGCCGAGAGCACTCCGGCGTCCGCGCAGAGAACGACGCAGCCGTGACGGAACAAGTCGCAGGCCGCACGCTGCCCTTGCGCCTCCTTCTGGTCGAGGACGACGACGGCGACGCCCTCCTCGTCGAAGAGCTCCTCTACGACACCGATCTGTCCCACACCCTCACGCGCTGCCGCACCGCCGCCGAAGCGCGCCGGGCACTCGCCACGGGCCCCGTCGACTGCATCCTGCTCGACCTGCACCTGCCCGATGCCTCCGGGGTGAAGACGGTCCAGGCGATCCAGCCGGACACCGACGCCGCGATCATCGTCCTCACCGGCCTGGACGAACCCCGCGCGGGAGTCGACGCCCTCGCCGCCGGCGCCCAGGACTACCTCGTCAAGGGCAAGGTCGAACCCGACCTGATGCAGCGCGCCGTCCGCTACGCCGTCCAGCGAAAGCAGGCCGAACGCGCCAACGCCGCCCTGCAGATCGGACGCCTGCGGGCCGAGGAGAACGCCCGCCTGGAACGCGGCCTGCTCCCCGAACCTCTCCTGACCTCCACAGCCGTCACCACCTCCAGCCGCTACTACCCCGGTCGGGCACAGGCCCTTCTGGGAGGCGACTTCCTCGATGTCGTCCAGACCGACGACGGGCAGGTGCACGCCGTCATCGGAGACGTCAGCGGCCACGGGCCCGACGCGGCCGCGCTCGGCGTCTGCCTCCGCATCGCCTGGCGCGCGCTCACCCTCGGAGGGCACCGCGACCAGCAACTGCTCAGCCTGCTGGAACAGATCCACATCGCCGAACGCGCCAACAGCGATCTGTTCACCACCTGCACCCTCATCACCCTGGACCCGAAAACACGCGTTCTCACCCTGCACCTGGCCGGCCACCACGCCCCCCTTCTCATCACCGCCGAGGGAGCCCAAGAGATCGACACGGCCCACGGGATCGCCCTCGGCATCGCGCCCGGACTGGGCAAGTGGCCCGCAACCACCCTCGCGTTGCCGCCTGGTGGCGCGCTCATCGCCTACACCGACGGCCTCATCGAAGGCTACGCGGACAGCACCGGCGCCCGGCTCGGAGTGGAAGGCCTCCTGCGGATCATCGACACCATCCACGCACCGGACCCCGGCACGCACCTCGACCAGCTCATCAACCGGACCCGCACCCTCAACGCCGGCCGGCACACCGACGACCTCGCCATCCTGCGCCTGGACTGGGACACCAACCCACCGACCGCCCCCTGAAGAACGTGTCCTGGACGAGCGCTTCATGGCCGTCGAGTTGAGACCACGAGCATGCCAGGGCTTCTCGGCGTGCTCGTACTTCCTCGGGCGGGGGCACGGCCCCGCTGACCGCTCCCCCGGCGGGCCGGCCAGTTCGCCGCTACTCCCGCGCCCTGGTGTCCCTGCTCGGCGCCTCGGTGCCGGCCGCACCGCTCGCACCGTTTCGGGCACCACTGGTTCCGCTCTCCAAGATGGAGACGATGGAGTACAACGAGAAGCAGATGGCGCCGAGCCCGATCAGAACGCGGGCGGCCACGAGTACCGCGGACTCGCCCGACTCGAAGAGGAAGGCCGCGAGGAAGAGGCAGAGCAGGGCAGTACCGACCGGAATCAGCGGAACCCGGTTCGCCAGGGTGGCTGTCCGCCGCCAGACAAGCGCGAGCAGCAGTACCTTGCTGAGGATGCTCCAGCAGATGAGGCCCAGCCCGATCAGCACGAAAGCGGCGGACAACTGGGAGGGCCGGCTGTGCACGGCGATGAGGACCAGGCCCCATACGATGCCGACGGCCCCGAGAACCGCGGCCGTTCCGGGCCAGAGCGCATGTTCCCGTGGCGTGTAGGTGTTCTGGATCTGCCGCAGGATACTGGCCACCAGTCCGATCAGGCAGGTGCAGACGAGCGCCAAACCGATCATTACGTGTCCGGATGTGAAACGCCCGTCCGCGTCTCCACCGCCTCCGCCGGCCAGCAGGGTGATGGCGAACGCCCAGGTGACCAGGGCCGCGATCGCCGCCTTCACGGACGGGTCCATCCGGGCACCCGGTCCCAGAACCCGGCCCCGGACGCGGCGCGTTGCTGGCGCGTGAAAGGACCTCGCTACGCTCTCTTGCGGCCGGTGCTCGACGCAGCCGTCGGACGCCGCTGCCTCCCGCCCGTCCGGTTGATCACCACTGGCCCTTTCCATGAGGCTGGGGGTACGACACTGTCGAGGGAAGGTCCCAACGTGAACGGCATACCGGCGCACACGCTCAACGACGGCACGGCGATCCCCGCCATCGGCCTCGGTACCTGGCCGCTGGACGACACGGCGGCCGAGCGGGCCGTACGCGACGCCCTCGGCCTGGGCTACCGGCTGGTGGACACCGCGGCGAACTACCGCAACGAGACCGGTGTCGGCCGGGCCCTCGCCGGCAGCGGGGTGCCCCGCGCGGACGTGGTGGTCACGACCAAGCTCCCGGGCCGCCACCACGGCTACGAGGAGACCCTGGCCTCCTTCGAGGAGTCCCGGCGGCGCCTCGGCCTGGAGTACGTGGACCTGTACCTGATCCACTGGCCCAACCCCCGGGTCGGCAAGTACGTCGACTCCTGGAAGGCGATGATCAGGCTGCGGGAGGAGGGCCTGGTCCGTTCGATCGGCGTCTCCAACTTCACCCCGGAGCACATCGTGCGCCTGGAGAAGGAGACCGGGGTGCTGCCCTCGGTGAACCAGATCGAGCTGCATCCGCTGTTCCCGCAGGAGGAGCTGCGCGCCTTCCACGCGGACCAGGGCATCCTCACCGAGAGCTGGAGCCCGCTGGGCCGGGGCGGCCATCTGCTGGCCGACCCGGAGGTCACCCGGATCGCCGCGGCGCACGGTGTGAGCCCCGGGCAGGTGCTGCTGCGCTGGCACCTCCAGCTGGGCGCGCTGCCCATCCCGAAGTCGGCCGATCCCGAGCGGCAGCGCGTCAACCTGGACGTCTTCGGCTTCGAGCTGGACTCGGACCAGATGGCGGCGGTCGCCCGGCACGCCGCGCGCCGGCTCGGCGGGGACCCGGAGACCCACGAGGAGTTCTGAGCCTTCCGCCGGCGAGGGGGTACCCGGGGCCCGTGAGGCGGACGCACGGAAGGAGCCGCACGTGGCAGCGGAGGACCGGCTGCGGACGTACCGCGGCAAGCGTGACTTCGAGCGGACCCGGGAGCCCTCGGGCGGGCGGGCGTCCGGGGACGGCGGCCGGCCGAGGTTCGTGGTGCAGATCCACGACGCGCGCCGGATGCACTTCGACTTCCGGCTCCAGGTGGACGACGTCCTGAAGTCCTGGTCGGTGCCGAGGGGACCGTCCGCCGACCCCGGGGACAAGCGGCTCGCCGTGCCCACCGAGGACCATCCGCTGGCGTACGAGGACTTCGAGGGCGTGATCCCGAAGGGCGAGTACGGCGGGGGCACGGTGATCGTGTGGGACCGCGGGACGTACGAGCCGCTGAGCCACGACCGGCGGGGGCGGCCGGTGGACTTCGCCGAGTCGCTGGAGCGCGGGCACGCCACGTTCCGGCTGCACGGCACCAAGCTGCGCGGCGAGTACGCCCTGACCCGCTTCCGGGGCAGGGACGGGGAGGACGCCTGGCTCCTGGTGCGCAAGGGGCCGGCGGGCACGGGGCACGGCACCCCCGACCCCCGGCGGGCCCGCTCGGTGCGCACCGGACGCACCCTCGCGCAGGTCGCGGCGGACGGCGGCGAGGGGTGACGGACGGTGCCAACGCGCGGCTTCCTGAAAGGGATTGACCGGTTCCGGCCACAGCCTGATCGCTTTGCGCCTATGTTCGCGCCGACATCCCTCGCTTCCCGGGAGGCATCCGTATGCGCACAGCACCGCGCGGCGCCCTGATCGGCGCCGTGACCGCCGCCACCGTACTGACCTGCGGCACGGCCGGGGCGACCCCGTCGGGCCCCGGGGTGACGGCCCGCACGATCACCGAGCGGACCGTCGACGGCACCGACTACACCCTGCGCGAGATCACCATCCCGCCGGGCCAGAGCACCGGTTGGCACTACCACGACGGCCCCCTCTACGGCGTGGTCAGGCAGGGCACGCTGAGCCACTTCGACTCCTCGTGCGCCTCGGACGGCGTGTACCGGACGGGTTCGCCGATCAAGGAGCCCGCCGGGCCCGGGCATGTGCACATAGGCCGCAACCTCGGCGACACGCCGGTCGTGCTCGACGTGTGGTACGTGCTGCCGCACGGCTCGCCGTTCTCCGAGGACGCCCCCAACCCGGGCTGCGCCTTCCAGTAGGGCGGACGGTCAGGCGCCGGGGCGCGGCCGTTCGGCCCGGATGGTCCCGCCCGCGGCCGTCTGCCGGCTCCCCCGGCGCCGGGTGGGCCTGGGGGGGCGCTCCACCACCGCAGGGTCTCGGGCGGTCATCTCCCGCTGCCGTCGTCCCGCGCCTCGACGGAGTCCTCACGGGCGGACCGTGAGGCCGTCCAGGGTGACGTCGAGCAGTCGCTCCGCTTGCTGCCGGTGTTCGGCACCCGCCGAGGTGAGGGCGATGCCTTCCAGTGCGGCGCCGATGTCGGTGGGCCGGATATCGGTGCGGATCACCCCGGCGGCCGTGCAAGCGTCCATGAGTGAGGTGATGGCGGCCTGGATCATTTCCCGGCTGTGACCATAAGGGTTGCTTCCACCCGCGGCGATGGCGCGCAGGGCGTCGATCATGCCGTACTTGGCGGTGACGTAGTCCAGGAACAGGCGCGTCCACGCGCGCAGTGCCTCTGCCGGCGGCTTCTGCGCGAGCAGAGCGGGGACGGCATCGCACAGCTGGGCCACCTCGTTGCGGTAGACCGCCTCGATCAGGGCCTCCCGGGTGGGGAAGTTGCGGTACAGGGTCGCACTGCCCACGCCTGCCTCCTTGGCGATGTGCTCCAGGTGCGCATCCAGCCCCTCCGTCGTGAAGACGCGTACGGCGGCCGTAAGGATCTTCTCCCTGTTCCGCCGTGCGTCAGCCCGCAGCGGCCGAGGCGTTCCGTCGGTCATCAGTGCTCGCCATCCCCTCTTCGCAGTCCTCCGAGCTTGCTAAGCGGACACGCCCCCACTTACGGTGGAGATAACTGGGGACGCCTCCGGTTTCACTGTAGGTCACCGCACTGACCTGCGCACGCCACAGGAAAGGAAGCCGATCATGTCGGGCATCCAGGGCAAAGTCATCGCGATCACAGGCGCCAGCAGCGGCATCGGAGAGGCGACCGCGGTCCACCTCGCCGAACAGGGCGCCCATCTCGTGCTCGGAGCCCGGCGCGAGGACCGGCTGAACGCCGTCGTGGACGGCATCACGGCGAAGGGCGGCACGGCCACCGGCGTCATCGTCGACGTCAGGCGCCGCGAAGACCTCCGGCGCCTGACGGACACGGCCCTCGACCAGTACGGTCGGCTCGACGTCCTCGTCTCCAACGCAGGCACGATGGCCGTCTCGCCGTTCGACGACCTGCGCCAGGACGACTGGGACGCCATGGTCTCCACCCACATCACCGGCCTGCTCAACGGCATCGGGGCGGCTCTGCCCGTCTTCCGCCGGCAGCGCTTCGGCCACTTCGTCAACGTCGGCTCCACCGCGGCCTACGTCGTCAAATCCCCCCAGGCGGTCTACGCGGCCACCAAAACGGCGGTGAAGGTACTCACCGAGGGCCTACGCCAGGAGGCGGGACCCGACCTGCGCGTCACACTCGTCTCCCCCGGCTTCACCGACACCGAAGGCGTCGGCAAGGGAGCCAGTCCCGAAGCCGCGGCCGCGTTGACCCGGCAGCGGGACGAGATCGCCATGCCGCCCTCGGCGATCGCCTCCGCCATCGGCTACGCCATCGGACAACCCGACGGCGTCGACGTCAGCGAGATCGTCGTCCGCCCCACCGCGCAAGCCTGATCGCGGCCGGCCGAAACCGCCCCCCGGCGTGGTGGCCCGCCATCAACCCCGGTGGTCGCGCAGGGCGGCGAGGGCCTTGTCGGCGTGGGTGTTCATGCGCAGTTCGCTGCGGACGACCTCGACGACGGTGCGGTCCGGGGCGATGACGAAGGTGACACGCTTGGTGGGGGCGAGGGTGAAGCCGCGCCGGACCCCGAACCGCTCGCGGACGGCGCCGTCGGTGTCGGACAGCAGCGGCATGCCGAGGGTGTGCCGACCGGCGAACTCCCGCTGTTTGCCGACCTCGTCGCCGCTGATCCCGACGGGCCGGGCGCCGAGCGCCGCGAACTCGGCGGCCAGGTCGCGGAAGTGGCAGGCCTCGGCGGTGCAGCCCGGGGTGAGGGCGGCGGGGTAGAAGAAGAGCACCACGGGGCCGTCGGCCAGCAGGTCGGCGAGCCTGCGGACGGTGCCGGTCTCGTCGGGCAGAGCGAAGTCCTCGACCCGGTCCCCCACTTCGATCCGCCCGCTCATGACCGCGCCCTCGCGGGTGCGGCGGCGGACGGCAGGGTCGGGCGTTCACAGCGGGGCACGGTTCCTCCTCGGATGGCCTGCCGCCGGATATTACGGGACGGTACGGCGCCGGGCGGGCCGTTCGCGCGACCGCCTGCGCCGGGCCCGCTCAGCCCGAGCCCTCACCGGCCGCCTCCGGCCCCGCGCCGGCCTGCGCGGAGTACGCGAGGAAGTCGTCGACCATGCGGTGGAAGAGCGTGGCCAGCTCCCGCAGTTCCTCGGGCCGCCAGCCGGCGAGGGCGACCTGCATCTCGTGGGCCCCGGCCTCCCTGATCCGGCCGACGGCCCGCCGGCCGGCGTCGGTGAGCCGGATGCGCTGGGCGCGCCGGTCGTCGGGGTCGGGTACACGGGTGACGTATCCCGCCCGCTGGAGCTGCTGCACCGTCCGCGTCACGTGCGAGGCCTCCACGCCGAGCCGGTGGGCGACCTCCCCCGGACGCAGCGGCTCGCAGTCGGCGATCTGCCGCAGCAGCGCCACGGCGGCGCGGTCCAGGGAGATACCGGTCAGCGCCCGCATCCGTTCGTGATGGCGGGTGCGCGTGCCGAGGTAGGTGATGCGGGTGAGGGCGCGCTCGATCTCGGCGACCTCCGGGGAGGCCGCGGGCGGGCCGGACGGCGAGGGCGCGGGCATGCCTCCGAGTGTACGCAGACATTGCCCGGCTCATCCTTTTCGTCCCGGTACGGCGGACGGCACGCCCCGCTCCCGCCCGGCACGCCCGCCGGACCTCGCGCACTCCGGCAGGCGGGGCGCCCCGGGGCCGCGCGCCCGTGTGCCGGGACGTCCCGGGCCGTCCCCAGGGACGCCGGACCGGCATGGTGACGGTTCGTCACGGCAAGGCTGAGCGGCGTGATCGCTGCTCGTGGTCACGAGATCGACAGCCGGAGGTTTCCATGATCCGACGGGCCCTCAAGAGCGTCCTGCCGGCCGCGGCCGCGATGCTCGCCCTGCTGCCCGTGACGGCCGGTGCCGCCGCGGCGAGCACGGTGGCCGCGCACCCGGTGGCCGCCGTCGCCGCCCCGCACCACACCCGCACGCACCACTACCTCACCGGCCGGGTCGCCACCCGGCACGGCCGGCTCAACGTCCGCTCCGGACCGGGCACCCGCTACCGGGTCGTCGGCCACCGGGACGCCCGCAGGCTCGTCTCCGTGAGCTGCAAGTCCGAGGGCTCCCGGGTGCACGGCAACCGCCTGTGGTACCGGCTCCCGAACCACCGGGGCTACGTCTCCGCCCACTACGTGCGCACCGGCCGGTACGTCCCCTGGTGCTGATGCCCGAAGTCCGCACCGACCACTGACCGCCGAGGGCCTGTCCGGGAACCGCGTCCCGAACAGGCCTTCGGCACAGGGGTGCTTGACCCCGCCCATACCTCGTCACGGGTTGCAGCCGCCGCACGACAGGGAAGCCATCCCGGCAACAGGGGCGAAACGCCCATACGGGAACGGGAGTCGAGGAACGCACGATGCGGCACCCCCAAGGATCGACCGCGCCGGACGAGTCACTGGCGGTGAGACTGCGCGAGCTGAAGGACCGCACGGGGCTGAGCCTGGCGGCGCTGGCCGCGCGCACCCCCTACAGCAAGTCCGCCTGGCACCGCTACCTTTCGGGCGGCATGCGCCCGCCGCTGCCCGCGGTGGAGGCCCTGTGCCGGCTGGCCGACGCCGATCCGGCGGCCATACTGGCGCTGTGGGAGGCGGCCGACGCGCCCGCTCCCCCGGACCCGCCCGACGAGGTGCCCCGCGGCAGGCGGCCTTCCCGGCTGCCGCTGTGGCTCCCGGTGTCCGCGCTCGCGCTGTTCGGCGCGGCCACCGCGGTGGCCGCCGCCGTGGCCCTGTCCGGGCGCCCGGGGTCCGCGCCCGCGGCCCGGCCCCTGACCTCGGTGCCGCGCTGCCACGGCGCCTCCTGCCAGGGCGTGTTGCCCGACGCCTCCTTCTGCGCCCGGGACGCGCAGACCCGCAGCGAGGTCACCGACCCGGCCTATGCCGTGCGGCTGCGCTACTCGCCGTCCTGCGGCACCGCCTGGTCGGAGGTGCGGATGCGCGTCCGGCACGCCCGGGAGGTGTCGGTGCGGGCCGGCGAGAACGTCCTCACCGCGAGCTATCCGGCGGACGACACGACGGGGACCAACAGTCCGATGCTGCCGGTGACTTCACCCCGGGGCGTGGCGGCGTGCGCCGAGGTGGACGGGGAGGTGGCGTGCGCGGGCCTGGAGGGCGACGGGCCGCCGGGCGACCGGGACTGAGCCCGGCGGCCCCCGCAGCCCGTTCAGGGGAACCGGCGGCCGAAGGCGCGTGAGGGGGGCGGGAACGGTCGACATCTTCTGCCGTGACCGCCGTAGCCCTGCCGCTCATCGCGCCCATGCTCGCCACCCCCGGCTCGCTGCCGCCCGCCGCGCAGGACGCCCGGTGGGCCTACGAGACCAAGCAGGACGGGCAGCGGGTGATGGTCTACCTGCCCGGGGACGGCCGGGTGGTACTGCGCGCCCGCTCGGGCGAGGAGATCACCGGGGCGTACCCGGAGCTGCGGCCGCTGGGCGGCGCGCTCGGCGAGACGCCCGCGATCCTCGACGGCGAGGTACTGGCCCTGGACGCACGCGGCCGGGCCGACTTCCAGCTCCTGCAGAGCCGGATGGGGCTGGCCCACGCGCCCGCGCGGGCCGCCCGCCGGGCCGCTCAGGTGCCGGTGCACCTGGTGCTGTTCGACGTGCCCTATCTGGTCGAGCCGCTGCTGCGGCAGCCGTACGCGCGGCGCCGGGCCCGGCTGGCGGAGCTGGGCCTCGCCGGGCCGCACTGGTCGACGCCGGGCGCGCTGACCGGGCATGGCGCCGAGGCGCTCGCGGCCACCCGGGAGCACGGTCTGGAGGGCCTGGTGTGCAAGCGGCTCGATTCCGTGTACGAGCCCGGGGTGCGCTCCCGCGCCTGGATCAAGATCCGCAACATGCGGGCGGAGGACGTGATCGTGGGCGGCTGGCTGCCCGGCAAGGGGCGGCTGACCGGGTTGCCCGGCGCCGTGCTGGTGGGCCAGCGGGACGCGGCGGGCCGGCTGCGCTACGTCGGCGGGGTGGGCACCGGCTGGAGCGGGGCGGAGCGGACGGCGCTGGCGGAGCTGTTGCGGGAAGCGGCGAGCGAGCGCTGCCCGTTCGCACCGGTGCCCCGCGTCCCCCAGGCCCGCTGGGTGCTGCCCCGTCTGGTGGGCGAGGTCTCCTACAGCACCCGTACCCGCTCGGGGATGCTGCGCCAGCCGTCCTGGCTGCGGCTGCGCCCCGACCTCACCCCCGAGGACTCGGCCGCGGACCTGCCCGCGGACGCCGGGTGAGGACGGTGGGTCTATCGTGTGCGCATGCCGGTTCCCGAACTGATCCGAATCGTCTCCCGTGACTCGCCCATGGCCCTGGCCCAAGTGGAGCGGGTACGCGCCGAGTTGGCCGCCCTGCACCCGGGGGTGCGCACCGAGGTCGTCCCCGTGAGGACCACCGGGGACAAGTGGCTCGGCGATCTGTCCCAGGTCGAGGGCAAGGGGGCGTTCACCAAGGAGGTGGACGCGGCCCTGCTGGCCGGCGAGGCGGATCTCGCGGTGCACTGCGTGAAGGACGTGCCCGCGGACCGGCCGCTGCCCGCCGGGACGGTGTTCGCCGCGTTCCTGAAGCGGGACGACATCCGTGACGCGCTGGTTCACCCGGGCGGGCTCACCCTGGACGAGTTGCCGGCCGGCACCCGGGTCGGCACCTCCGCGGTGCGCCGGATCGCCCAGCTGACCGCCACCCACCCCCATCTGGAGTGCGTGCCGTTCCGCGGCAACGCCAACCGCCGGCTGCAGAAGCTGGCCGAGGGCGAGGCGGACGCGCTGCTGCTCGCGGTGTCCGGTCTGGAGCGCATCGGCCGGGCGGACGTGATCACCGAGGTGCTGTCCGCGGAGACGATGATGCCGCCGATCGGCGCGGGCATCCTCGCCCTTCAGTGCCGGGAGGACGACACGGCGCTGATCGACGCCGTCAGCGGGCTCGGCGACCCGGACACCCACCGGGAGGCGACGGCCGAGCGGATGTTCCTGCATGTGCTCCAGGGGCACTGCAACAGCCCGATCGCCGGGTACGCGCGGGTCGACCGCAGCGGTGAACTCTCTCTGCGGGCCTGTGTGTTCACGCCCGACGGCAAGACCCGGCTGAACGCCCACGAGTGGGCGGGCCGGCTGGACCCGGCGACGCTCGGCACCTCGGTCGCGGTGGCGCTGCTGCGGCAGGGCGCGCGGGAGATCATCGACGGTATCGCGCACTGAGCGGCGGGCACCGGGCGCGGTTACGCGGCGCCCGGTTCCGTCTGCTCCTTCAGGAAGGCGGTGACCTGGTGCGCCAGGTCGGCGGCCGGCCCGCAGCCCGCGGGGGCGGCCGCCGCCGTCCCGTCCGCCAGTCCGGTGCCGCCGGCCCACAGCCGGCGGTCGGTCCACTCCTCGTCCACCCGGAGCTGCACCTGCACGTCCACCTGGGTGAGGGCGGCCTCGGGGGCGGCGGCGTAGAGGACGGCGGTGGCCCGGCGCAGCGGATAGACGTCGAAGCCCTCGATGAACTGCGAGTTGCGCCAGTCGATGAAGGCGCCCTCGCCGTCCGGGCCGACGCGGATGTCGACCTGCCCGTCCTCCAGATGGACGCCGAAGTGCCGCACACCGCGGTTCTCGACCGTCACCCGGACACTGAAGTACGTCAGCCCGGCAGCGGCGTCGTCGCGTCCGCGCGGTGGTTCGCCCGCCTCCAGGCGGTGCACGCGGACCCGCAGACCGGCATGCTCGTCGTACTCCTGCCAGTCACCGACCACGTTCGGCTCGTACACACTGCCCCTCTCGACCCCGGAGTGTCTATCTGTGGGCTCAGCGCACTGTCAAATGAGCGGAATGCGCCCGGCCCAGGGGGTTCGCCCCCTTTGATCGTCGATCAAGCGCTGCCCAGGAGGAATCCCTCCGGGCGGCCCCGGGCGCGGTCCCGGCGCGTGCCGCACATCACGTTCGGCGCGAGATCACCGAGCGAGCCGGCCGAGCAGTGAGGAGGCCGCCGTGATGCCGAGGGCCGCGGCGACCACCAGCACCCCGAAGTCGGCGCCGAGGTGCGCGGGCGTGCCGAGCAGCAGCCCGCGCAGCGCGTCGACCTGATAGCTCAGCGGGTTGACCTTGCTGACGGCCTGCAGCCAGCCCGGCATCACCGAGACCGGATACAGGGCGTTGGAGCCGAAGAACAGCGGCATGGTGATCGCCTGCCCGAAGCCCATCAGCCGGTCGCGGCTGAGCACGATGCCCGCGATGGTCATCGAGAGGCAGGAGAAGAACACCGAAGCCAGCACCACGGCCACGGCGACGCCGAGCAGTCTCAGCGGGTTCCAGGTCAGGGCGACGCCGAGCAGGGCGGCGATGACGATCACGACGATCGCCTGCACCAGCGACTTCACGCCGGCGGCGAACGCCTTGCCGGTGATCAGCGCCGAGCGCGGGGTCGGGGTGACGAGGAGCTTGTTGAGGATGCCCGCGTCCCGTTCCCAGATGATCTGGATGCCGTAGAAGATCGCGATGAACATGGCGGACTGGGCGATGATGCCGGGCGCCATGTAGTCGATGTACGGGATGCCGCCGGTGGGTATCGCCCGGATGCGGGTGAAGGTCTGGCCGAAGATCAGCAGCCACAGGGCGGGCTGCACCGCGCGGGTGTACAGCTCGGTGCGGTCGTGGCGCAGCTTCTGGAGCTCCACCGCGCACATGGCGACGACCCGGGCGGGCAGCAGTCGCCACCCGGCGCGCGGCACCGGGGGCGTGAGCAGCAGCGCGGCGTCCTTCCCGGCGGTGCGGTCAGCCGACGCGGCGCGCGGTGCGGCGGGTGCTTCGGACATCGCGGAAACCTCCTCCGGTGTTGTCGTCGAGGCCGCTGCCGGCGATGTCCCGGAAGACGTCCTCCAGCGTGGGCAGGGTCTCGGTGCCCCGGCGTTCGGCGAGACCCCGGCGCAGTTCGACCGGGGTGCCGAGGGCCCGGACGCGGCCGCGGTGCATCAGGCCCACCCGGTCGCAGTACTGGTCGGCCTCGTCCATGTAGTGGGTGGTGACGAGGACGGTCATGCCGGTCGCCTCGCGCACCGCGTTGATGTGCTCCCACACGCCGGTGCGGGCGATCGGGTCGAGGCCGATGGTCGGCTCGTCGAGGATCAGCAGCCGGGGCGCGCTGACCAGGGCCTGGGCGAGTTCCAGGCGGCGGACCATGCCGCCGGAGTAGGTACCGGCGAGCCGGTCGGCGGCGTCGGCGAGGTCGACGGCGGCGAGGGCCTGGCCGACGCGTGCGGCGCGCTCCCGGCGCGGCACGTCGAACACGCGAGCGAACAGGGCGACGTTCTCACGCCCGGTGAGCCCGCTGTCGGCGGACAGCTGCTGGGGGACGTAGCCGAGCAGGCGTCGCACCCCCATGCGCTCCTTGGCGGCGTCGTGCCCGAAGACGCGCACCATGCCGGCGGGGACCGGCAGCAGGGTGGTGATATAGCGGATGGCGGTGGTCTTGCCCGCGCCGTTCGGCCCGAGCAGCCCGAACACCTCGCCCTGGCGGACGGCCAGGTCGAGCCCGTCGACGGCCTTGGTGTCGCCGAAGGCGTGGCTGAGGCCGGTGCAGCTGACGGCCTCCACCGGGGCGCCGGCCGTCTCCGCCGGGGTGGCGGGCGGGTCCGCCGGATCGGTCGTCATGATGGCGTCTCCTCCGTCCAGGGTGCCTCCGGGGCCGCCGTCGCCCCGGTCGGCGCGCTCACGGGCTCCTCGATGTCCTCGCGCAGCCGGCCGGCCAGCCTGCGCAGGGCGGGCAGGGCCGCGTGCAGGGCGTCCCGGTCGGCCTCGTCCAGCCGGGACAGCTGCCGCCCGACCAGGTCGGCGCGGCGGCGGTGCCAGTCCGCCAGGCGCTTCTCGGCGGCCCCGGTCAGCCGCAGCCGCGCGGCCCGCCGGTCGGCCGGGTCGGTCTCCCGGATCAGGTACGCGTCCCGTACGAGCTGGTTGACCAGCGTCGAGACGGAGTTGCTCGCCAGGTGCAGCTCCTTGGCCGCCTCCGAGACGCCGATCCCCGGCCGGGACTCCACCAGCCGCAGCAGTTCCACCTCGGCGCCGCGCAGCCGCGGCCCGGCCAGGCCGCCGCGCAGCCGGCGCCGGATCAGCCGCTGGATGCCGACCAGCGCGTCGGTCAGCTCGGCCTCGAAGGTCCCGGGCGGCGCCTGGCCGCCGGAGCCCTGTATCGCTTCGTCGCCCATGGCTGGAGATTACCTCTGTTACAGAGGTAATACCCGTCGGGCGCGTCCAAGAGAAGGTCAAGAGGACGAGCCGAGGTACCGACCAAATGGATTTGCCCGATATAGGTCGAATTGTTTGGTGATGTCCGAGCGTGGGAAAATGCACGTATGTGCTTCGGACAGGAGGCACTTCCGTGGGAGCAGACCGCGCCGCGGCCTGACGCCCCAGTCTCCCTTCCATGACCAAGCGCGCCTCCCACGGTGTCTGTCCAGCCAGCACCGGCCGAGAGAGGTGCGCGCCATGCGTGTCACTGCCAGCACCAAGTCCCGCCCGCACCCGCACGACGACGCGCCCGACACGGGCGAGTCCTTCGAGCGGCTCGCGAAGCTGTCCGACGGCCCCGAGCGTCGAGCACTGCGGGACGAACTCGTCGGGCTCTGGCTGCCCATGGCCGAGCGGATCGCCGTGCGGTTCCGGGGCCGCGGGGAGTCCCTGGAGGATCTCTACCAGGTGGCCGCGCTGGGGCTGGTGAAGGCCGTCGACCACTACGACCCCGCGCGCGGGCGCGCCTTCGAGGCGTACGCGGTGCCCACCATCACCGGTGAGATCAAGCGGCACTTCCGGGACCACATGTGGACCCTGCACGTGCCGCGCCGGGTCCAGGACCTGCGCAACCGGGTCCGCTCCGCCGTGAAGGAGCTGTCCCAGTCCACCCCTGGCCGGCCGCCGACCGTGGCCGAGATCGCCGCGCACACCGAGCTGGACGAGGACGAGGTGCGCACCGGGATGGAGGCGCTCGAGTGCTTCTCCGCGCTGTCGCTGGACGCGGAGGTGGCGGGCACGGACGGGTACGCCCTCGGGGACTCGCTGGGCGGCCCCGACCCCGGATACGACCTCGTCGTGGACCGGGCGGCCGTCAAGCCGTTCCTCGCGGCACTGCCCGAGCGCGAGCGCACCATTCTCTACCTGCGGTTCTTCCGCGGGATGACGCAGAGCCGGATCGCCCAGCAGCTCGGCATCTCGCAGATGCACGTGTCCCGGCTGCTCAGCGGCTGCTTCGACCGGCTGCGCGAGGAACTGCTGACGGAGGTCCGCTGAGACGGGCTCAGGCCGTGCCCGGACGGCCGGGCACGGCTGCCGGGTCCGTGCCGCCGCCGGGTGTGCGCGTGGGGACCGTGCCGGTCGAGGGCGTCCTCCAGCGCCGCGGCGATCTCGGGCGGCATCTCGGCCACCACCATCCCGATCGCCTGGTCGGCGACGTCGTGCGAGGACACCGTCTGCCGCGGCTGCTCGGTCTCGGCCCGCATCGCGGCGATCCTGTCCGCCTCGCTGTCTGCCGTCTCTCCATCCCGCGCAGCCGCCTGCCCCCGTGCCGACGGGGGTACTCGACAGGCGTTCCACCCGCTTCCGGTTGGACACTGGAGCCAGACCGGTGTCCGGCCGGTCCACGAAAGCAGGACGCGACTGCCATGAACCAAGACACCCCTGTCAGCGGCGGCACGAACGGCGCGGGGCACGGGCCGCGCCGCGGGGACGTCGTCTCCACCCAGTCCGTCTTCGGCGCACCGTGCTGGGTGAGCCTGACCAGCCGCGATCTGCAGGCCACCCAGGACTTCTACTCGGCCGTGCTCGGCTGGCGCTGGCGTGGAGCCAAGCTCGGCGAGCACTTCCGGATCGCGCTGGCGGACGGGGTGCCGGTGGCCGGGATCGCCGCCGTCGCCGCGATGTGGCAGATGGCGGTGGCGTGGACGCCGTACTTCGCGGTGCCGGACGCCGACGTCGCCGCGGCCCGGGCGCGGGAGCGGGGCGGTACGGCGGCCGTGGGCCCGCTGTCCTTCCCGCCGGGCCGGGCCGCGCTGCTCGCCGACCGGGACGGGGCGACCTTCGGGATCTGGCAGGGCGAGCTGGTCTCCAACTGGGAGGCGTGGCGGCGCGCGGCCCCCACCTTCATCCGGCTGCACACCCGCGACGCCTTCGACTCCGCGATCTTCTACGGCGAGATCCTCGACTGGGCCTCCGGGAAGCCGGGGTGCTGCGAGGTCGAGTACGACGGCGACGAGGTCGTCCTGCGCAGCCAGGGCGACGCCGTGGCGCGCATCGACTCCGGCGCGGTGGAAGCCGCCCCGGACCCCACCGTTCGACCGCACTGGCAGATCCACTTCGCCGTCGCCGATGTCACTGGGTGCGCGCGGGCCGCGGAGAAACACGGCGGGAGCGTCCTCAAGGAGGACGAGACGGAGGCGATCCTGCGGGACGCGGACGGCGCCCAGTTCACGGTGACCTCCCGGCGCCCGCACTGACCCGGCCCGGCCCGGCCGGACCGGTCCGGTCCGTCACGTGCCCTTCGTGCGCGACGGACGGGTCAGCAGCACCAGGCTCCGGGCCTCCACCCGCAGCCGCGTCCCCGCCTTGCGCTCCCGTTCGTCCGGGACGCCCTCCGGGTCGGCCGTGTCGACGAGGGTCGTCCAGCGTTCCGCGAACGTGTGGTCGGGCAGGCGGAAGTCGACCGGCTCCCAGTAACCGTTGAGCAGCAGCAGGAAGGAGTCGTCGGTCAGCCTGCGTCCGTACTCGTCCCGTTCGGCGATCGCGTCGCCGTTGAGGAAGACCCCGACGGAGTGCGCGTCCGCGCGCTGCCAGTCCCGCCCGGTCATCTCGCGCGCGTCGGGCCGCAGCCACATCAGGTCGGGCAGCGGCTGCGCGGCGTTCGTCGCGGTCTCGCCCCGGAAGAAGCGGCGCCGGCGCAGCACCGGGTGCGCGGCGCGCAGCGCGATCAACCGCCGGGTGAAGTCGACGAGGCCGCGCTGCTCGCCGGTGAGCTTCCAGTCGATCCAGGAGATCTCGTTGTCCTGGCAGTAGGCGTTGTTGTTGCCCCGCTGGCTGCGTCCGAGTTCGTCGCCGTGACAGAGCATGGGGATGCCCTGCGACAGCAGCAGCGTGGCGATGAGGTTGCGCTGCTGGCGGGCCCGCAGTTCGAGCACGGCGGGATCGTCGGTGTCGCCCTCCGCCCCGCAGTTCCAGGACCGGTTGTGGCTCTCGCCGTCCCGGTTGTCCTCGCCGTTGGCCTCGTTGTGCTTCTCGTTGTACGACACCAGGTCCCGCAGCGTGAACCCGTCGTGCGCGGTGACGAAGTTGACGCTCGCGCGGGGCCGGCGCCTGCTGTGCTGGTACAGGTCGGAGGAGCCGGTCAGCCGGGAGGCGAACTCGCCCAGCGAGCCGGGCTCGGCGCGCCAGAAGTCCCGTACGGCGTCCCGGTACTTGCCGTTCCACTCCGACCACAGCGGCGGGAAGTTGCCCACCTGGTAGCCGCCCTCGCCCACGTCCCAGGGTTCGGCGATCAGCTTGACGCGGCTGATCACCGGGTCCTGCTGGATCAGGTCGAAGAACGCGGACAGCCGGTCCACCTCGTGGAACTGCCGGGCCAGCGTGGCCGCGAGGTCGAACCGGAAGCCGTCGACGTGCATCTCGGTCACCCAGTACCGCAGCGAGTCCATGATCAGCTGGAGCACGTAGGGGTGCCGCATCAGCAGGCTGTTGCCGGTGCCCGTGGTGTCGTAGTAGTGCGCCCAGTCGCCGTCCACCAGACGGTAGTAGGAGGCGTTGTCGATGCCCCGGAAGGACAGCGTGGGGCCGCGTTCGTTGCCCTCGGCCGTGTGGTTGTAGACCACGTCGAGGATGACCTCCAGGCCGGCCGCGTGCAGCGCCTTCACCATCGCCTTGAACTCGTTGACCTGCTGGCCCCGGCTGCCGAAGGCGGCGTACGCGTTGTGCGGGGCGAAGAAGCCGATGGTGTTGTAGCCCCAGTAGTTGGACAGCCCGCGGTCCTGGAGCACCCCGTCGTGGACGAACTGGTGCACCGGCATCAGCTCGACCGCCGTCACCCCGAGCGAGGTCAGGTGCTCGATGACGGCGGGGTGGGCGAGCCCGGCGTAGGTGCCGCGCAGCCGGGCCGGGACCTCGGGGTGCACCCGGGTCAGCCCGC
This sequence comes from Streptomyces sp. NEAU-sy36, assembly GCF_013423905.1. Taxonomy (NCBI): domain Bacteria; kingdom Bacillati; phylum Actinomycetota; class Actinomycetes; order Kitasatosporales; family Streptomycetaceae; genus Streptomyces; species Streptomyces sp. NEAU-sy36. The sequence goes on along the minus strand of NZ_CP058977.1, from coordinate 3,100,507 downwards.
GCACATGGGCCTCGTAGATCACCGAGTCGGCGTACGGCGTGCGCGGCGGCCGGTCGTCGCCCCAGTCGAAGTACGGGTCGGTGACCACGCCCAGCATGGAGTGCCCGGCGCTGTCGGCGGGGGCCGGGCCGTCCGGTGAGCGCTCGTACAGGGAGGCGTGGTTGTCGATCTGGCCGGCCACGGCGCGGGCGTACGGGTCGAGCAGCAGCTTCGCCGGGTTGCAGCGGTGGCCGAGAGCGGGCTGCCAGGGGCCGTGCACCCGGTAGCCGTAGCGCGTGCCGGGCCCGACGCCGGGCAGATAGGCGTGCCAGACGAAGCCGTCGACCTCGTGCAGCCGTACGGGTGTCTCCCGGCCGTCGTCGTCCACGAGGATCAGGTCGACCCGCTCGGCCACCTCGCTGAACAGCGCGAAGTTGGTGCCCTGTCCGTCGAAGGCGGCACCCAACGGGTAGGGCTGCCCGCTCCACACGGGCAGCCCCTTCCGGGTGGTGCGGGGGCTCACCGGCGGCCCTCCGGGGTGGTGTCGCCGGCGGGCACGGGGGCGGCCAGGACGGCCACGCGGTGCCGGCGCGGCTCGGTCAGGCCCGTGCTCAGGAAGGGCTCGGGCGGCAGCGGCACCAGCGGGACGCGCTCGCCGGCGCGGGCCCGCTGCGAGAACCAGATGATCTTGCTGCCGCTGTCGGGGGCGCAGCAGCCCCAGCCGTCGCTCATGGCGGCGATGTCCGCGAGGGCGGCCCGCAGGTCCTGGTCCGGGCGCAGGTCCGGATCGTCGTCACCGAAGGCGGTGATGAGGTGCTGCCCGTTCCACCACATCTCGATGGAGGTGTGCTTGTCCGTCGCGTGCTGGTCGATCGCGTGCAGCAGCAGTTCCGCGCCGCGGCAGACGGGGTCCACGAGATTGTCGAGGTCCCAGTAGCGGAGGTGGGCGGCCAGGATGCGGCTGACCTGTCCCACCCGTTCCGGGCTGACTTCCACGTCGAGGTGGTAGTAGCAGGGCACTGCGGTCTTCATCGTCGCTTGCTCCTCACCGGCGCGGCTCTCGCTCCCCTCGCCCTGTCCGGGAGGGATCCCGGACACACAGCGTGAGCGTTGATCGCTTCTGAGTCACCTCCACGGTGAGGGCACTACGCCATTCGTGCAACACGAGCACCCGCCACCCGAGTTGATTGAAGCTCCAACAAGACGCTGCGTCGCCACCCGTGCACCATGAGTGAAAGCCTCGATCGCCGTAACGGTGCCGCGCCCACCCCCGCGCGGTCGCCACCCGACCGTCGGGAACGCGCCCAGTCGAGAGCGTGGAAGGTGAAGAGGGCCATGCTGCTACCCGCCAAGGCCGAAGTGGCCCGGCAGTTGCGGCGTTACCGGGCGTGGGAGCGCGTGATGCTCGCCTCGCCGTACGACCGCAGGGTCCGGGCCACGTTCGAGGACTCGGGGTACACCCTGTGCGTGCTGATGGGCAAACGCTGCGCCCGCGAGGCCGCGGACGCGGCGGAGCGCTATCTGCGCACGAGTCTGGTCACCTACCTGCGCGAGCAGGACGGACGGCCGAAGGCGCGCCGTTCGGCACGAAGGACGCCGACATCGGAGCGGCGTTCCACGGCGCCGAGCTCCTGAGCTGGCACCGTACAAGGCGTTCCCCCGGGGACCGGCTGGGGCCGGCCCCGCTCTCGGATCGCGGAGCCGGGCCGGCGCCCGGCTCCGCGCACGGCGGAGGTGAGATACATGCGCAGGACCCCGGCCATCGGCCGTGTACCGGTACGCGACGTCCGGCCGGCCGTGGAGTGCGGCAGGCGCCCGGCGAAGGCGGTGACCGGGGAGACGTTCCAGGTGACCGCCACCGTGTTCCGCGAGGGGCACGAGGCTGTCGGCGCCAACGTGGTCCTGCGCGATCCGAGGGGCCGGCGCGGCCCCTGGACCCCGATGCGCGAACTGTCGCCGGGCAGCGACGTGTGGGGCGCCGAGGTCACCCCGGACGTGACGGGCCGCTGGACCTTCCGGGTGGAGGCCTGGAGCCATCCGCTGGCGACCTGGCGGCACACCGCCTCGGTCAAGGTGCCGGCCGGGATCGACACCGGGTTGGTCCTGGAGGAGGGCGCGGAGCTGTACGAGCGCGCCGCGGCCGGAGTCCCGAAGGGCCCCGAGCGGGACCTGGTGGCCGCCGCCGCCCGCGCCCTCGGCGACGACTCCCGCTCGGTCCACGACCGTCTCAAGGCCGCGCTCCGTCCGGAGGTCCAGGACGTGCTCGCGCGGTATCCGCTGCGGGAGTTGGTGACCGCGTCGGACCCGATGCCGCTGCTGGTCGAGCGCGAGCGGGCGCTCTTCGGCTCCTGGTACGAGTTCTTCCCCCGCAGCGAGGGCACCGACCAGTGCCCGCACGGCACCTTCCGCACCGCCGCGCGGCGGCTGAAGCCGATCGCGGACATGGGCTTCGACGTCGTCTACCTGCCCCCGATCCACCCGATCGGCCACACCTTCCGCAAAGGCCGCAACAACAGCCTCACCGCCACCCCCGACGACGTCGGCGTGCCCTGGGCCATCGGCTCCCCCGAGGGCGGACACGACACCGTCCACCCCCGGCTCGGCACCATCGAGGACTTCGACCACTTCGTCGCCCGGGCCCGCGCGCTGGGCCTGGAGATCGCCCTCGACTTCGCCCTCCAGTGCTCCCCCGACCACCCCTGGGTGCACAAGCACCCCGAGTGGTTCCACCACCGGCCCGACGGCACCATCGCCCACGCCGAGAACCCGCCGAAGAAGTACCAGGACATCTACCCCATCGCCTTCGACGCCGACATGGACGGCCTGGTCGCCGAGACCGTGCGCGTGCTGCGGCACTGGATGGACCACGGGGTGCGGATCTTCCGCGTCGACAACCCCCACACCAAACCGGTCGTCTTCTGGGAACGCGTCATCGCCGAGATCAACGGCCGCGACCCCGACGTCATCTTCCTGGCCGAGGCCTTCACCCGCCCCGCCATGATGCACACCCTGGCCCAGATCGGCTTCCAGCAGTCCTACACCTACTTCACCTGGCGCACCACCAAACAGGAACTCACCGAGTACTTCACGGAGCTGACGGGCGAGGCGGCCGCCTACATGCGGCCCAACCTCTTCCCCAGCACCCCCGACATCCTGCACGCCTACCTCCAGCACGGCGGCCGCCCCGCCTTCGAGGTCCGCGCCGTCCTCGCCGCCACCCTCTCCCCCAGCTGGGGCATCTACAGCGGCTACGAACTGTGCGAGAACACCCCCCTGCGCGAAGGCTCCGAGGAATACCTCGACTCCGAGAAGTACCAGCTCACCCCACGCGACTGGGACACCGCCGCACGCGAGGGCCGCACCATCGCCCCGCTGATCACCCGCCTCAACCACATCCGGCGCCGCCATCCCGCGCTACAGCGCCTGCGGAATCTCCGCTTCCATCGGACCGACAACGACGCCGTGCTCGCCTACAGCAAGAGCACGGGCACGGACACGGTTCTCGTGGTCGTCAATCTCGACCCGCATCACACCCAGGAGGCCACGGTCTCGTTGGACATGCCGCAACTCGGCCTGGACTGGCACGCCGACCTGTCCGTACACGACGAACTGACGGGCGAGACGTACCACTGGGGCAGCACCAACTACGTGCGCCTGACACCCGGCCGGGTGCCCGCGCACGTGCTCCACGTCCGGCGATCGACGCCCGAGAACGGAGGGCCCGCAGCGTCATGACCGTCAACGAACCCGTACCGGACACCTTCGAGGACACCCCTGCCCGGGACCGCGACCCGCAGTGGTTCAAGCGCGCCGTCTTCTACGAGGTGCTCGTCCGCTCCTTCCACGACAGCAACGGCGACGGTGTCGGCGACCTCAAGGGCCTGACCGCCAAGCTCGACTACCTCCAGTGGCTCGGCGTGGACTGCCTGTGGCTGCCGCCGTTCTTCAAGTCCCCGCTCAGGGACGGCGGTTACGACGTCGCCGACTACACCGCCGTGCTGCCGGAGTTCGGCGACCTCGCCGACTTCGTGGAGTTCGTGGACGCCGCCCACCAGCGCGGCATGCGCGTGATCATCGACTTCGTCATGAACCACACCAGCGACCAGCACCCGTGGTTCCAGGAGTCGCGCAAGGACCCCGGCGGGCCCTACGGGGACTACTACGTGTGGGCCGACGACGACAAGCGGTACGAGGACGCGCGGATCATCTTCGTGGACACCGAGGCGTCCAACTGGACGTACGACCCCGTGCGCGGCCAGTACTACTTCCACCGCTTCTTCTCCCACCAGCCCGACCTGAACTACGAGAACCCGGCGGTGCAGGAGGAGATCCTGGCCGCCCTGCGCTTCTGGCTGGACCTGGGCATCGACGGCTACCGGCTGGACGCGGTCCCCTACCTCTACGCGGAGGAGGGCACCAACTGCGAGAACCTCCCCGCGACCCACCAGTTCCTCAAGCGGGTCCGGCGGGAGATCGACGCGATGTACCCGGACACCGTACTGCTGGCGGAGGCCAACCAGTGGCCGGAGGACGTCGTCGACTACTTCGGCGACTACGAGCGCGGCGGCGACGAGTGCCACATGGCCTTCCACTTCCCCGTGATGCCGCGGATCTTCATGGCCGTACGGCGCGAGTCCCGCCACCCCGTCTCGGAAATCCTCGCCAAGACGCCCGCGATCCCGTCGAACTGCCAGTGGGGCATCTTCCTGCGCAACCACGACGAGCTGACCCTGGAGATGGTCACCGACGAGGAACGCGACTACATGTGGGCCGAGTACGCCAAGGACCCCCGCATGCGCGCCAACATCGGCATCCGGCGCCGGCTCGCCCCGCTGCTCGACAACGACCGCAACCAGATCGAGCTGTTCACCGCCCTGCTGCTGTCCCTGCCCGGCTCGCCGATCCTCTACTACGGCGACGAGATCGGCATGGGCGACAACATCTGGCTCGGCGACCGCGACGCCGTGCGCACCCCCATGCAGTGGACCCCCGACCGCAACGCCGGCTTCTCGACGTGCGACCCGGGCCGGCTGTCCCTGCCCACGATCATGGACCCGGTCTACGGCTACCAGGTCACCAACGTGGAAGCCGCCATGTCCTCGCCGTCCTCACTGCTGCACTGGACCCGGCGCATGATCGAGATCCGCAAGCAGAACCCCGCCTTCGGCCTCGGCTCGTTCACCGAACTGACCTCCTCCAACCCGGCGGTGCTCGCCTTCCTGCGCGAGTACGAGGACGACCTGGTGCTGTGCGTGCACAACTTCTCCCGCTTCGCCCAGCCCACCGAGCTGGACCTGCGGGCCTACGACGGACGGCACCCGGTCGAGCTGATCGGCGGGGTGCGCTTCCCCGCCATCGGTGAACTGCCCTATCTGCTCACCCTGCAGGGCCACGGCTTCTACTGGTTCCGGCTCACCCGAGTCGCATCCCGCATCGGCCGCCGCCGCTGAGCGCGCGGCGCCGAGGAAAGGACGCGTCACCATGCCGAAGACCATCACCCTCCGGCCGAGAACCGCGGCCGGCGTCGACGGCCCCCTCGCCTCGCTCGGCGGTCTGCTGCGCCAGTGGCTGCCGCGGCAGCGCTGGTTCGCGGGCAAGGACCGGCCCGTGACCGATCTGTCGGTGCTGAGCGTGACCGAACTGTTCCCCGGGTGTCTGCATCTGCTGGTGCACGCCTCGCACGCGCCGGTGCCCGCGCCCGGCGGCACGGCCCCGCCCGGCGACTGCTACCAGTTGCTGCTCGGCCTGCGCGAGCGGCTCGCGCCACGCCTGGAGCGGGCGTTCATCGGGCGCGCCACCGCGGGTCCGCTGGCCGGGCTCGCGGTCTACGACGCGCTGTACGACCCGCGCTCGGCGAGCCTGCTCCTGGAGCGGCTGCGCCGGCCGGGCACCGCGGGCCCGCTGCGCTTCGAGGCCGACCCGGCCGCCCCGGTGCCCGGGGGTCTGCCACCGCGGCTGCTGGACGCCGAGCAGTCCAACACCTCGCTGGTGTACGGCGACGCGTACATCCTGAAGCTGTTCCGCCGCATCCAGCCGGGCGTCAATCCGGATCTGGAGGTGTCGGCGGCGCTGGCCGCACAGGGCTGCACCCGGGTGCCCGCGCCGGTGGCCTGGTTCGCCACGACCGCGCCGCGCCCGGCCACGCTGGGGGTGCTCCAGCCGTTCCTGCCGGACGCCGCCGACGGCTGGACGCTGGCGCTGGCCGCGCTCGCGGCGGGCGACGACTTCACCGCCGAGGCCCGGGCGCTGGGCCGGGCGATGGCCGAGGTGCACCTGGCGCTGGCCGAGGCGTTCCCGCCGGCCGGGCCCGGCGAGAACGGCCGTACCGCCGAGGAGATGCGCGCGCGCCTGGACGCGGCCGCCCACGCGGTGCCGGGGCTGAAACCGTTCGTGCCCGGACTGCGGGCCGCGTTCGGGGCGCTGGCCACCTGCGACACCGGGCCGCCCGCCCAGCGGATCCACGGCGATCTGCACCTCGGGCAGGTGCTGCGGGCCGGCCGTGACTGGTTCGTCATCGATTTCGAGGGCGAGCCGTCCCGGCCGCTGACCGAGCGGCGGGCCCCGCAGTCCCCGGTGCGGGACGTGGCGGGGATGCTGCGCTCCTTCGACTACGCGGCCCGGCAGCGCCGCCCCTGGCGACCCGAGTGGGCGCGCCGCTGCCGGGAGGCGTTCTGCGCGGGCTACGCGGCCCGCGCGGGCTGGGATCCACGCAAGAAGCACGCGCTGCTGCGCGCGCACGAGACGGACAGGGCGGTGTACGAGGTGCTGTACGAGGCGAGACACCGGCCGGACTGGCTGCCGGTACCGATGGCCGCGATCAAACGACTCGCGGTGTGGGGAGGCTGACGGCATGGCACTGCGCGACACCTCGCGTCCCGAGGCCGCGGGCCCGGTCGCGGCGGCGGCCGTCCTGGACCCCGCGGACCGGGACCGGCTGCTCGGCGGGGCGCACCACGACCCGCACGCCCTGCTGGGCGCCCATCCGGTGCCGGGCGGCACCCTGTTCCGGGCGCTGCGCCCCAACGCGCGGGCGGTGAGCGTCCTGGTCGACGGGATGCGCAACCCGCTCGTGCCGGAGGGCGGCGGGCTGTTCTCGGCCGTGCTGCCCTACCCGCGGATCCCCGCGTACACGCTGCTGGTGACGTACGACGAGGACGAGCGGGAGGTGCACGACCCGTACCGCTTCCTGCCCGCGCTGGGCGAGCTGGACCTGCATCTGATCCGCGAGGGGCGGCACGAGCAGCTGTGGCGGGCGCTCGGCGCCGAGCCGATGGTCCACCAGGGCGTGGCCGGCACCCGGTTCACCGTGTGGGCGCCCAATGCCCGGGGGGTGCGGGTGGCCGGGGACTTCACCTACTGGGACGGCACCCAGTACCCGATGCGCTCGCTGGGCGCGTCCGGGGTGTGGGAGCTGTTCCTGCCCGGGATCGGCGAGGGCGACCGGTACAAGTTCGAGATCACCTCCCGCCACGGCCACCGGTTCCTCAAGGCGGACCCGATGGCGCGGTGCACCGAGGTGCCGCCGGACACGGCGTCGGTGGTGACGGCCTCGCACCACGAGTGGGGGGACGCGCAGTGGATGGCGCACCGCGGCGACACCCCGGTGCACGAGGCGCCGTTCTCCGTGTACGAGGTGCATCTGCCGTCCTGGCGACCTGGTCTGACGTATCGCCAGTTGGCAGACGAACTGCCCGCCTACGTCAAGGAGATGGGCTTCACGCACGTGGAGCTGATGCCGGTCGCCGGGCATCCGTTCAGCGGCTCCTGGGGCTACCAGGTCACCTCGTACTACGCCCCCACGCCCCGGCTGGGCTCCCCGGACGACTTCCGGTACCTGGTGGACGCGCTGCACCGGGCGGGCATCGGCGTGATCGTGGACTGGGTGCCGGCGCACTTCCCCAAGGACGACTGGGCGCTGGCCCGGTTCGACGGCGATCCGCTGTACGAGCCCGGGAACGCCGCGCGCGCCGAGCACCCGGACTGGGGGACGTACGAGTTCGACTACGGCCGCACCGAGGTGCGCAACTTCCTCGTCGCCAACGCCGTGTACTGGTGCGAGGAGTTCCACGTCGACGGGCTGCGGGTGGACGCGGTCGCCTCCATGCTCTACCTGGACTACTCGCGGGACTCCGGGCAGTGGGAGCCGAACGTGTTCGGCGGCCGGGAGGACCTGGACGCGGTCGCGTTCCTCCAGGAGATGAACGCCACGGTGTACCGGCGCTGCCCGGGCGTGGTCACCATCGCCGAGGAGTCCACCGCCTGGGACGGGGTGACCCGGCCGACCGACAGCGGCGGGCTGGGCTTCGGGCTGAAGTGGAACATGGGCTGGATGCACGACTCGCTCCAGTACATCCAGAAGGAGCCCGTGCACCGCAAGTACCACCACCACGAGATGACGTTCTCGATGGTGTACGCGTACAGCGAGAACTACGTCCTGCCGATCTCGCACGACGAGGTGGTGCACGGCAAGCAGGCCCTGGTGTCGAAGATGCCGGGCGACTGGTGGCAGCGGCGCGCCAACCACCGCGCGTACCTGGGCTTCATGTGGGCCCACCCGGGCAAGCAGCTGCTCTTCATGGGCCAGGAGTTCGCCCAGGGCGCCGAGTGGTCCGAGGCGCAGGGGCCCGAGTGGTGGCTGCTGGACGACGACTACCACTCCGCGGGTGATCACCGGGGCGTGCAGGCGCTGGTCCGGGACCTGAACGCGCTGTACCGGGCGCGGCCGGCACTGTGGCAGCGGGACACCGACCCGGGAGGCTTCCGCTGGGTGCAGTGCGACGCGGCGGACGACAACGTCTTCGCGTTCCTGCGGTTCGCCGCGGACGGCTCCCCGCTGCTGGCGGTGTCGAACTTCTCCCCCGTGGTCCGCGACGACTACCGGCTGTGGGTCCCGGAGGAGGTCCCGGCCTGGCAGGAGGAGCTGAACACGGACGACGCCCGCTACGGGGGCGGCGGGGTCGCCGTCGGCCCGCCGGGGGCGCTGAAGCCGGCCGACGGTTCGCTCGCCCTCACGCTGCCGCCGCTGGCCACGGTGTTCCTGGCGCCCGTGCGCTGACGGCGCAGGTGTCGGCGGCCGTCACCGGGGCAGTCGGGGTCGTACAGACAGACCCCTGGCTGCCCCCGGTGACGGGGAGGAAGGCGGCACCGAGTGCGCACGGTCGGAGTGGAGGAGGAGCTCCTCCTGGTCGATCCGGACAGTGGCGACCCGAAGGCGCTGGCGGCTGCCGTGCTGGCACGGGCCGCGCACGACGATCCCGGGCAGGACGTGTTCGAACCGGAACTGTTCGGGCAGATGCTGGAGTTCGCCACCCATCCGCAGGCCGAGATGACGGACCTCGGCGAGGAGATCGTGCGCTGCCGGAAGGAGGCGGCCCGGCACGCCGGGCAGATCGGCTGCGCGGTCGCCGCGCTCGCCACCTCGCCGCTGCCGGTCAGCCCCTCGCTGACGGTCAACGAGCGGTATCTGTGGCTGGCCGACCGGTACGGCGTCGGCACCCGTGACCAACTGGTCTGCGGCTGCCATGTCCATGTGTCGGTGGAGTCCGACGAGGAGGGCGTGGCGGTCCTGGACCGGCTGCGGCCCTGGCTGCCGGCGCTCACCGCGATCAGCGGCAACTCCCCCTTCTGGCAAGGGCATGACACCAACTACCGCAGCTATCGCAGCCGGGTGTGGTCGCGCTGGCCGTCGGCCGGACCCACCGAACTGTTCGGTTCGCCCGAGCGGTATCACCGGCGGGTGGCGGACATGGTAGCCACCGGGGTCATCCTGGACGAGGCGATGGCGTACTTCGACGCACGGCTGTCGGCCAGCTATCCGACGGTGGAGCTGCGGGTCTCGGACGTGTGCCTGTACGCGGAGGACGCCCTGCTGGTCGCCACCCTCGCCCGGGGCCTGGTGGAGACGGCCGCCCGGGACTGGCGCGCGGGCCGCCCGGCCCCCGACCACAGTGTGAGCCTGCTGCGGCTGGCGTCCTGGCAGGCCGCCCGCTCGGGGCTCGACGGCGATCTGCTGGACCCCCACACCATGCGGCCCCGGCCCGCCGGACAGGTGCTGCGCTCGCTGCTCGACCACATCGGGGACGCCCTCGACGACAGCGGCGACGGCACCCGCGCCGAGAAGGGCGTCGAGGAACTGCTGCGACGCGGCGGCGGCGCCCGCGAGCAGCGCCGCCTGCTGGAGCACACGGGCAGCCTGCGCGACGTCGTCACGGAGTGCGTCCGGCACACGCAGGGCTGACCAGCCCCTCCGGCCGACAGAGCCCCGCGGGCCGCGCTGCCACACCTGAGCAGGTACAGCGCGGGACTGCGGGGCCGCGGCGGCCGGGGCCCGGCCAGATCGCTCGCCGACGACGCGACCCAGTGGCGGGACCCCGGCCCGCCGGTGCCCCGCCGACTGCGCCGCGCCCCGGCACGAGAAAGAGACGCCCGAGCACGGTCGACGCCCCCAGGACCCGCCGCGCAAGTCCGCCCGATCCGACCGTGGCAGCCGACGGCACGGCTCCGCCGCCCACTTGCCGTACCACCCGCACCCTCGCCGACGCGACCCGACGCGGGGAAAGACGTCACCGTGCACGCGCACGCGGCGTCGGCGGACGTGCCCGCCCGGCCCGCGGGCCCGGTTCGTGCCGGCCACGCGCGGTGCGGGGCGGGGTGGTCAGCGGATCAGGACGAGGGCGTAGACCAGGAAGAACGCGGCGATCAGCACGACGACGGCCAGGATCAGCGCCAGTGGCGCCTTGGCCCAGCCGCGCTGATTCGCGTGCGGCTCCCGGGTCGCGGCCTGGGGCATGCTGCTCTCGGCGGGCGGGGTCTCGCCGGGCGGCACCGAGCCGCCCGGCTCCAGGCCGGTGGTGCGCTCGGGTTCCGGGTCGGGGTTCACATGGCTCATGTCACTCATGTCTGCCGAGTCCCCACACGCGCCCGCCTCACCGGCCGATCACGCACGGAACCCCGCCGCGGCCGGGAGGCGGTGTGCCGCACCGGGGGCCTCAGGGTCTACCGTGTCCCGCGGAGACCGTCCGCGCCCGCACGGGTCGCATGCGCCGTCCGCGGAGCCGCACTGGCAGACGGCCGCACGGACGGATATCCGGCCCGGCTGTGGGAACCCGCACCGCAGCGAAAGATCAGCGACGACGACCGTCCTGGCCGCACGGGGCAGCACAGGGGCTCCGTACGGCCGAGGCCGGGGGAATGCGAGACCGTGACCGAGCCGCGTTGGGACGAGACCCCGCCTTCCGAGGAGACGTACGAGCGGACGTTCTCCTTCGCGGGCGAGCTGCGCAACGTCACCGAGGCGCGGCTCGCCGCGGAGGACTTCCTCGGCGCGCTGGCCCGCGCCGCGCCGCCGGGCGAGGACGAGTACTGGGACGACATCCTGCTGGTGGTCACCGAACTGGCCGCCAACGCGATCCAGTACGCGCCCGGCCCGTTCGACCTGCGGATGCGGCGCACCTTCGACGGCGTGCACGTGACGATGCGCGACAGCAGCACCACCCGCCCGGAGCCCCGGCCCTTCCATCCGCGCACGGGCGGCGGGGGCATCGGCTGGCATCTGGTGCACACGCTGTGCACCCAGGTCAGTGTGGTGGTGCACGACGAGGGCAAGGACATCCACGTCTTCCTGCCCTGGTGACGTGGCCGACGTGTAACCACGCGTCAGCCGGTTACTCCACCGCGTGCGGGGGCCCGCATTCGTCTGCCTGCCGCACCCGGCTGGCACAACGGCCCGGGGCGCGGTGGGATCGGAGTCGGTGCGCATCGATCCAGGGCATGCGAACGGCGACGAGTCGGACCGCCGCCTGGAGCCGCAGAAAGGGATGGACACCGTGACACGACCCAGGATCCTGGTGGTTGGCGCCGGCTTCGCCGGAGTCGAGTGCGTCCGCCGCCTGGAGCGGAAACTCGCCCCCGACGAGGCCGACGTCACCCTGGTGACGCCCGTCTCCTACCAGCTCTATCTGCCACTGCTGCCCCAGGTCGCCTCCGGTGTGCTCACACCGCAGTCGATCGCGCTCTCGCTGCGCCGCAGCAGGCGGTACCGCACCCGGATCCTGCCGGGCGGCGCGATCGGCGTGGACCTGAAGGCCAAGGTCTGCGTGATCCGGACCATCACCGACAAGATCGTGAACGAGCCGTACGACTACATCGTGCTCGCCCCCGGCAGCGTGACCCGCACCTTCGACATCCCGGGGCTGACCGAGCACGCCTTCGGCATGAAGACGCTCGCCGAGGCGGCCTACATCCGTGACCACGTCATCTCCCAGCTGGATCTGGCCGACGCCAGCGACGACCCCGCCGAGCGGGCCGCGCGGCTCCAGTTCGTGGTGGTCGGCGGCGGATACGCCGGCACCGAGACCGCGGCGTGTCTGCAACGGCTCACGCACGCCGCCGTACGGCGCTATCCGCGGCTCGACCCGGGCCTGATCAAGTGGCATCTGATCGACATCGCGCCCAAGCTGATGCCGGAGCTGGGCGAGAAGCTCGGCCGCAGCGCGCAGGAGATCCTGCGGCGCCGCGGCATCGACGTCTCCCTCGGGGTCTCGCTCGACAAGGCCGGGGCGGAGGAGGTCACCTTCACCGACGGCCGGGTGGTGCCCACGCGCACCCTGATCTGGACCGCCGGCGTGGTCGCCAGTCCGCTGATCGCCACGCTGGGCGCGGAGACGGTCCGCGGCCGGCTGCTCGTGGACCCCGAGCTGACCGTGCCGGGCCAGGACGGGGTGTTCGCGCTCGGCGACTCGGCCGCGGTGCCCGACCTCGCCAAGGGCCAGGAGGGGGCGATCTGTCCGCCGACCGCGCAGCACGCCTCGCGCCAGGGCAAGCGGGTCGCCGAGAACGTCATCGCGACGCTGCGCGGGGAGCCGCTGCACCCGTACGTCCACAAGGACCTCGGTCTGGTCGTGGACCTCGGCGGCAAGGACGCGGTGTCCAAGCCGCTCGGTGTCGAGCTGCGCGGGGTGCCCGCACAGGCGGTGGCCCGCGGCTACCACTGGTCGGCGCTGCGCACGGGCGTCGCCAAGGCCCGGGTGATGACCAACTGGCTGCTCAACGCGGCGGCCGGCGACGATTTCGTCCGCACCGGTTTCCAGGCCCGCAAGCCCGCCCGGCTGAAGGACTTCGAGTTCACCGACTCCTATCTGACGCCGGAACAGGTGCGGGCCCGGGCGGAGGGCGGCGCCATCGGCAGCCAGTGATGTGACACGGGTCACCGGGGGCCGCCGATCAGTTCGCCACCGGTCGGCGGTCTTCTCCGGTGACCGGAGAACGTCGCATCGAAGGAGCGCGCACATGACCGAGAAGCAGGCCGCGAAGGGCCCGGCGAGCTACTTCCCGTCCATCGAGAAGAAGTACGGCCGCCCGATCGGCGCGTGGCAGGAGCTGATCCGTTCCTCGCCGCTGACCAAGCACATGGAACTGGTGGCCTGGCTCAAGTCCGAGCACGGGCTGGGCCATGGGCACGCCAACGCTCTGGTGGCCGCGGCCCTGGCCGAAAGCAGCTGATCCAGTGGCTCGTGCGATGCTGGGGCGTAGATCGATTTCTGGCACGGGTTCACGGACACGGGAGAGCGCGGCGGCGTGAGGGCAGTGGGACGGTCGGGGCGGGTACGGATGTGGGACCGGCTCGCGGCGTGGGATCCCGGACTGCTCCGGCTCACGGCGGGGTTGCGCACGGTCGCCTCGATCGCCCTCACCCTCGCGGTGCTCGCCGCCCTGCGCGCCCCGGTGCCGCTGCTGGTCGCCGGGGCCATCGCGGCGATGGTGGCCACCTTCGCGATCCGGGAGAAGCAGCGCGGCCCGCAGGCCGTCACCCTCGCCATCGGGCTTCCGGTGGCGCTCGTCTCCGTCACCCTCGGCACACTGCTGAGCCGGTACGTGATCGCGGGCGACCTGTTCTTCGTGGTGCTCATCGCCTGCGCCGTCTACGGCCGCCGGTTCGGCGACCGCGGCACCGCGCTCGGCCTGATCGGGTTCCAGACCTATTTCCTCTCCCTGTTCGTGCACGCCACACCGGCCCTGCTGCCGCAGCTGTACGGCGTCGTCCTGACCGCGTTCGTGTGCGGTGCCCTGGTCCGGTTCGTGCTGCTGCCGCAGACCCCGGCAGGCACCCTGGAGCGGCTGCGGCAGGCCTTCCGGGCCCGCCTCGCCCAGCTGATCGACACCCAGATCGAGCTGCTGGACGCGGGACCCGAGGAGGTCGAGAAGGTCCTGGAGGAGCTGCGCACCGGCACCGCGCGGCTGCACGAGACGGCGCTGCTGATCCAGGGCCGGCTGGAGGACGGCACCTCCGAGAAGTCCGTGGCCCGGCTGCTGCAACGCCGCGTCGCGGACGCCGAGATCGCCTCCGAGCGGCTCGGGCTGCTGCTGCTCACCGCGCGCAGCGCCGAGCGCACCGACACCCTCACCCTGCACCTGCCGGGCGCCCCGCTGCCCTCCGGCGGAGAACTGCCGGTGCGCGACGAGGCGACGGCCGCGCTGCGCCGGGACCTCAGGGCGCTGCGGCTGCTGGCGCTGCGGCCGGCCCACGAGGCCGCCGGAACCGCCCTGGCGCACGTGCGCAACCGGCTGCTCGGCTACCGCGAGGAGGAGAACCTGCCGCAGGCCTCGCCCGCCGTGCAGGACGTCTTCCGCGGGCTCGGTGAGGCGGCCCGCGCCGCGCTGGGGCTGCGGATCGCCCTCGACGGGCCGCAGGACGAGTCCGACGACTCCCCCGCCACCGCCCGCTCCCGCGAGGAGCTGGACGCGGAGGACGCCGCGATCGAGGTCAGCGAGGAGACGGAGCCCGAGGCCGCCGAGCCGGGCGGGCTGCGCCGGCCCACCACCCGGGCCGCGGTGCAGATCGCCGTCGGCTCCTCGCTGGCCATCCTGGGCGGCGAACTGCTCTCCAGCCAGCGCTGGTACTGGGCGGTGCTGACCTGCTGGATCGTCTTCATCAACACCGCGTCCACCGGGGAGATCCTGGTCAAGGGCTACCGGCGGCTGGTGGGCACGGTGCTCGGCGTGGTGGCCGGCATCGGGCTCGCCGGGCTGGTCGGGCACCACACCTGGACCGCGTTCGCGCTGGTGCTGCTGTTCGTATTCGCAATGTTCTACACGGCGCCGCTGTCGTACACGCTGATGTCGTTCTTCGTGACCGCCGCGCTGGGGCTGCTGTACACGCTGCTGAACACCTACAGCGCGGCCGTCCTGGTGCTGCGGATCGAGGAGACGGCGCTGGGCGCGGCCTGCGGGGTGATCGCGGCGGCGGTGGTGCTGCCCATCCACACCAACCGCCGCACCAACGAGCTGCTCGTGGAGGTGCTGGACCGGCTGGCCGAGGTGACCCGGGCCGCCGTCGACCAGCTCAGCGGCGGGACCGGCGGCGATCTGGTGGAGCAGGCGCGGGAGCTGGACCAGGCGCTGGCCGACCTGCGCTCGGCCACCCAGCCGCTGACGCATCCGATCACTCCGATGCGCACCCGCCGCAACACCGCCCGCTACGTGGTGGCGCTGCTGGAGACCTGCGCCTACCACGGGCGTTCGCTCGCGGCGACGGCGGAGCTGCTGCCGACGCATCCGGCGATAGCCGCGGACCCCCGGCTGCGCGGGGCGGGCGCACGGATCGTGCGCAACATCGAGACGATCGCCGCGCACGTGGCGGACCCGCGGTCGGGGGGCGAGATCGAAACCGGCTCCAGCATCGCGTCGATGCTGGAGCCGGGAACCCTGCGCACCCCTCGCTACGGCCGGGTGACCGACCGGGTGCTGCGCCATCTCCAGCGGATGGACGAGGCGGTGTCCGGTCTCGCCCGCCCGCTGGGCCTGCGCTCGGAGGCGCCGTCCGCGAAGCGGTGACGCCTCCCCGCTGCCTTCAGGCGGTGCCGCCCGTGCGGCGGCTGCCGAGCGCCTCGTCACGGACCCGGGCGCAGCTGCGGCTGATCAGCCGGGAGACGTGCATCTGGGAGATGCCGAGCCGGTCCGCGATCCGGCTCTGCGTCATGTCCTCGAAGAAGCGCATGTAGAGGATGGCCCGCTCGCGCTCCGGCAGTCGGCGCAGCCCTTCCTTGGCGGCCTCGCGGTCGATCACGACGTCGTATGAGCCGTCGGCGGCGCCGAGGGTGTCGGCGAGGCTGTAGCCGTCGTCGCCGCTGGACAGCTCGGCGTCCAGGGACAGCGTGCTGAAGCTCTCCAGCGCCTCCAGGCCGGCGGCGACGTCCTCCTCGCTGAGCCCGGTGTGGGCGGCGATGTCGGCGACGGTGGGTTCCGGGCTGCCGGGGTTCTGGGTGAGTTCCCGGCGGGCCACACGTACGCGGTTGCGCAGTTCCTGCACCCGGCGCGGGACCCTCAGGGCCCACATGCGGTCGCGGAAGTGGCGCTTGACCTCGCCGGTGATGGTCGGCACGGCGTAACTCTCGAACGCGCCGCGCGAGGGGTCGTACCGGTCGACGGCCTTCACCAGGCCCAGCGCCGCCACCTGGCGCAGATCCTCCACGGACTCGCCGCGGTCGCGGAACCGGCCGGCGATGCGGTGCGCCATGGGCAGCCAGGCGGCGACCAGTTCATCGCGTACGGCGTCCCGCTCGGGACCGTCGTCCAGGGCCGCAAGCCGGGTGAAGAGCTCCACGGTGTCGGGAGCGTCGTCGTGGCTCCGTCGTGCGGTCGCGGCGGTGGGGGCGGGCGTGCCGGGACGGCTTGTCGACATATCGGTCAGCATGCGGATTCGCTCCTGAACGTGGTGTCTGGGCACTGCCGGAACGTGATTCCGGTTCTGGCCCGAACGGTGCTGTCAGGGTTCGCCGCGGGAACGCCCAGGGCCCACCGAGAGGGGGCCCGGTCCTGACGTTCCCGCCGGGCGCGCGCCTCCGGTCCGAAGCACGAGATTCCGTCTGCCCCCCGGCCCCGGTGGCAAACACCCGCGCCGGAAGGAATCGCGGAGCGCTGGTGAGGGGGGTGCGGTGGCGGGGGCGTGGCGTGGGGGAACGGGTGTGGCGCACGGGCGGGATCGGTGTGCGGCGCGGAGCGACGATCACCGGCGCACGCTTCACGGAAGCGAACGCGGACGCGGACAGCGGGGCGTCCTGCGGGTGCGGCGAGCAGGGCCCCCGGGCCCGGACGGGGGCCTCGGGGCGGCGCCCGGCGCGCTCAGCCCAGCGGTACCACCGCGGTGATCCGCTTGCCTCCGCATGGCAGCTCGCAGACGCGCACGTCGCGGGCGAGGTGGCAGACGATGGGCCAGCCCCGGCCATGGCGGCGGGTGGGGGCGTGGCCGTCGACGGGTGCGGTGGCGACCGGGAGTTCGTCGCTGCGGTCGCTCACCGAGACCCGGACGCCGCCGGAGTCGACCTCCACGTCGAAGCCGGTGATGCCGCCGCCGTGCACGATGGCGTTGGTGGTGAGTTCCGAGGTGACCAGGAGTGCGTCGTCCATGGTCTGCTGGCGGAGCGGCAGATGCCGCGCCCGGCATCGCTCGGTGACCGCGCGCTGAACGGCCCTGCGGGCGTCGGCCGGGCGGCACGGCGGCCGGCGCGGGGGTTCGTCCGTCGGGGCGGAGCAGCCGGTCCGGGGTATGTCTGGCATCCCTTCCCTCCCTGGGCACTGCCGGGATACGCGCTCTCTCCCTGTCCGGCTCACCCTTGGCGGCCCCCTCAAACACGCTGGGTGCCGCTGTCATTACCGCGCCCGGACGGGGTACCCGTGCCGCATGACCGACGTGGTGGACGCGGACGAGTTGCTGCGGCGCATCCAGCGGGGCAGGGACCGCGCGGCCGAAGGGGAACGGCTCTGGGCGGATCGCGCCCAGGCCCTGACGGCCAGCGATCCGGACGGCGCGCGGGAGGCGGCGGTGCGGGCACGGGCGTACGAGGCGGTGCTGCGGGTGCTGGAGGAGATCGTCCGGCCCGGCGGCCCGCCGCTGACGACGGAGGGCGTGAGACGGGTCACCTAGGCCGCTGTCCGGTTGCGTGAATCGCCCCCGAGTGGTTTATCGTTCATCCATAAGTGATGCGGGAGCGGGTCTCCGACTCCCCGCGTCACCCTGAACTGCCCTGGCTGGCCTCCCCCGTCCAGCCAGGGCTTTTTTCTGCCCGCGCGACGGCGGACGAGAAGAAAACCGCGCCCTTCGAGGTGCCCTGGGCGGCGCCAGCGGCTGAAATGGGTGTGACGAACGCACCCGGCCCGCACAGAGCCCCGCAGCACCCGAACCGCCGCCGGCGAGGAGCCCGCGCCATGACCAAAGCGATAAAACTGCTGACCGCCCTGCCCCAGGCGCAGCGTGAGCGCCTGATGGAGCTGGCCAAGGAGGTGTCCTTCCCGGAGGACACCCGTATCTTCGAGGCGGGCGGCACGGCCGACCGGTTCTGGGTGATCCGTTCGGGCGCGGTCCATCTGGACCAGGAGGTCACCGCGCGCAGGCGGGTGACCGTGGCCACGCTCGGCGCGGGCGACCTGCTCGGCTGGTCCTGGCTCTTCCCGCCGTACCGGTGGGACTTCGGCTCGGTGGCCTTCAGCAATGTGCGCGCCTACGAGTTCGACGGGCCCTCGGTGCTCGCGCTGTGCGTGGAGGACCCGCTGCTCGGGCTGTCGCTGGTGCGCTCGGTGGCCGAGATCCTCGCCCACCGGCTGGAGATCACCCGCGGCAGGCTGATGGAGCAGTACGCGCTGGGCCGCCGCAGTCCGATGTAGGGCCGGTCCTTCCGGGTCCGCCGAGCGGGCCGGCCCGGAAGGCGGGTTTCGTCCTCAGATCCGGTAGCGCCGCAGCGCCGGCACGGTCGCGGCCAGGGCCAGCATCAGCACGACGACCAGGGCGCCGCCGCCCGCGACGGCCGCGCGCGGGCCGAACAGGGAGCCGGCGGTGCCGTGCAGCACGTCGGCCAGCCGCGGGCCGCCCGCCACCACGACGGTGAACACGCCCTGCATCCGGCCGCGCATCTCGTCGGTCGCGGCGGACAGCAGGATCGCGCCCCGGAACACCATCGAGATCATGTCCGCGACACCGGCCGCGGCGAGGAAGGCCAGCGCGACCCAGAGATTGCCGCTGAGCCCGAACCCGGCGATGGCCACGCCCCAGCCGACGACCGCGCCGATGACCATCCAGCCGTGCCGGCGGGCCCGGGAGAAGACGCCCGAGAACAGCCCGCCGAGCACCGCGCCGACCGGGATGCCGGCGAACAGCACGCCGAGCGCGAGCCCCTCGCCCCACCCGTCGTAGGTCTGCGCGGCCAGCTGCGGGAACAGGGCACGGGGCATGCCGAACACCATGGCGACGATGTCGGCGAGGAAGGACAGCAGCAGTACCTTGTGCCCGGATATGTAGCGGAACCCGTCGGCTATCTCGCGCACCCCGGCACGGCGGGCCGGGCCGTCGCCGAGCGGGGGCAGCGCGGGCAGCCGGAAGACGGCCCACACGGTGACGCACAGCGCGAGGGCGTCGATCAGGTACAGCTCGGGCAGCCCGATCACCGGGATGAGCACACCGGCGAGCAGCGGGCCGGCCACCAGTCCGGTCTGCATCACGGTGGAGCTGAGCGCGTTGGCCGCGGGCAGTTCCCGGGCCGGGACCAGCCGGGCGATGGAGGCGTTGCGGGCCGGGGAGTTGAGACCGAAGAAGGCCTGCTGGAGTGCGAGCAGCACCATGAGGACGACGACCGAGTCCAGCCCGCCGACGGCCTGCGCCCAGAACAGCAGGGAGGTCACCGCGATGCCGATGTTGGTCACCAGCAGCAGCTTGCGGCGGTCCACGGTGTCGGCGACCGCCCCGCCCCACAGCGCGAACACCACCATGGGCACCAGGCCGGCGAGGCTCGCGTAGCCGACCCAGGCCGAGGAGTGGGTGATGTCGTAGATCTGCTTGGGTACGGCGACCGCGGTGAGCTGGCTGCCCACGGCGGTCACGATGGTCGAGGACCACAGGCGCCGATAGGCGGGGATGCGCAGCGGGCGGGTGTCCATCGCCCAGCGCCGCCAGCCCCGGCGGGGCGGGTTGTCGGCCGTCGGGGCGTCGTCGCCGGTCTCGGTCGTGCTCTCGCTCGTGTTCACGGATGTCCTGGTTGCTCGTTACATCTTTTCAGTTCGAGAGCCTAACTATCGCATCCGTTCGACCGGGAGACCCGTCTCGGCCTTCGGGCGACGGGCACCCCGTGCTCAGCTCCCGAGGAGCAAGGAGCCGCCCAGCACGAGCATGGTGGCGGCGACCAGGCCGTCCAGGATCCGCCAGGCGCCGGGCCGGGCCAGGTACCGGCCGAGCAGCCGGGCGCCGAAGCCGAGCGCGGTGAACCAGCACAGGCTGGCGAGCGCGGCGCCGAGCCCGAAGGTCCAGCGCAGCGGGCCCCGGTCGGCGGCGAGGGAACCCAGCAGGAACACGGTGTCCAGGTAGACGTGGGGATTGAGCCAGGTCATCGCCAGGCAGGTGAGCACCGCACGGCGCCGGGAACCGGCCGCCTCGCCCACCGCGGTCAGGCCGGTGGCGGCCGGCCGCACCACCCGGCGCGCGGCGAGCAGCCCGTAGCAGAGCAGGAAGACGCCGCCGACGATCCCGACCGCACGGACCGCGCCCGGCCAGGCCACCACCAGGGCGCCGACACCGCCGACGCCGAGGGAGATGAGCACCGCGTCGGACAGGGCGCAGATGCCGACCACGGCGAGGACGGCGTCCCGGCGCACCCCCTGCCGCAGGACGAAGGCGTTCTGGGCGCCGATGGCGGCGATCAGGGACATGCCGGTGCCGAACCCGGCGACCGCGGCGGTCAGGGCGGTGTTGTTCATGCGTTCGAAACTAAGGACGCCGGGGGGCCAAGTACAGCTAAAGATTCTTACGTATCCTTAGCGCTCGTGATGGACCTCCCCCTGGACCAGGTACGGACGCTGCTCGCGGTGGTCGACGAGGGCACCTTCGACGCGGCGGCCGCCGCCCTGCACGTGACGCCGTCGGCGGTCAGCCAGCGGGTCAAGGCCCTCGAACAGCGCACCGGGCGCGTACTGCTGCAACGGACCAAACCGGTACGGCCCACCGAGTCCGGCGCGGTGCTGGTGCGGTACGCCCGCCAGCTCGCCCGGCTCGAACGCGACGCGTGGGGCGAGCTGGGACTCAGCGGGGCCGGAGAGCCCACCCGGGTGTCGGTCGCGGTGAACGCGGACTCGCTGGCGACCTGGTTCCTGCCCGCGCTGAGCCGCGTGCCGGGGCTCTGCTTCGAGCTGCACCGCGAGGACGAGGGGCACACGGCGGTGCTGCTGCGCGAGGGGCTGGTGATGGCGGCGGTGACCTCGTCGCCCGACCCGGTGCCCGGCTGCACGGCGCGCCCGCTCGGCCGGATGCGCTATCTCCCGGCCGCCGAACCGGAGTTCGCCCGCACCCGGATCGCCGGCCGGCCCCTGGTGGACGGCCTGACCACGGCGCCCGTGGTGGTCTTCGACCGCAAGGACGACTTCCAGGACGCCTATGTCCGCCGGCTGGGCGGTGCCTCGGCCGGTCCGCTCCGGCACTACGTGCCCACCTCGGAGGGCTTCCTCGACGCGGTCGCCGCGGGCCTCGGCTGGGGCATGGTGCCCGAGGTCCAGGCGTATCCCTTGCTGGACGAGGGTTTGCTGACCCTGCTCGCGCCCGGCGAGTGGATGGACGTCACCCTGTACTGGCAGCAGTGGAAGCTCGACTCCCCCGCGCTGGCGGCACTGGCGGACGCGGTGACCGCCACGGCGGCCGAGGCCCTGCGGGGCTGAGAGCCAGAGGTGGCCGAAAGACATCGGCCCGACGAGGTTCCCCGGCCCGATGCGGTCGCCGCCGTTTCACTCCGCTACGACCGGTCACCCGCACCCGGAACGCCTTCGACAGGACACGGTCATTCCCGATCCGATCCAGGAGACTTCCATGGAGAACTGGCGCGATCATGCCGCGTGCCGTCATGAGGACCCCGATCTCTTCTTCCCCATAGGCACCACCGGGCCCGCGCAGGTGCAGGCCGAGCGGGCCAAGGTGGTGTGCGGGCGCTGCCCGGTCCGGCAGCAGTGTCTCGACTGGGCGCTGGACACCGGCCAGGGCATCGGCGTCTGGGGCGGTACCACCGAGGTGGAGCGCCGGGCGCTGCGCCGCCGGGCCCGCTCCCACCCGCGCTCGGGCTGACCGGGCGCCGGTTCAGCCGCCGCGGCGCAGGGTGCCCCACGCCCGCTCCTGCCGGTTCACCTCCGTGCGGGCCGCCTCGATCACCTCGTCGGCGATCCAGCACAGCGGCTCGACCTCGGTCACCAGGGGCTCGTTGTCGGGGCCCCGGCCGTTCTCCCGGCCCGTGAGGACCCAGGGGCGCACGCCGGGCCCCTTGTCGTGGGGCAGGTGCGCGTAGTCGTACAGGCGGCGGGCCGTCCACAGCCGGAGCGAGCGGTCACCCCACCAGCCCTCCACATCAAGGGGGTTGGCGGACAGGCCGGGCATGGGCACGCCGGTCAGCTCGTCGGTGCTGGAGACGGCGTGGAGGTCGACGCCGGGTCCCCTGGACCAACGCACGTACAGGCCGCGGTGCCGGGCCACCAGCTCGGCCGCCTCGGCGAGCGTGGACACGGTGGGCAGGTCGTCCGATGCGCTCATGGGCTCCGGGGTACCCCCGGGACGCGAGGGGAACCGGACCCGGCACCCCACGACATCCCGCTCACGGTTCCTCGCCCGGCGCTTCCCCGGCCGGCAGCCGCAGGGTGAACACCGCGCCCGCGCCGGCCTCGCTGGCCGCCCCCGCGGTGCCACCGTGCGCGGCGACCAGTTGGCGGACGATGGACAGCCCGAGCCCGCTGCCCCCGGTGCGGCGGCTGCGGGACTTCTCCGCGCGCCAGAACCGCTCGAAGACCCGCGGCAGATCCTCGGGGGCGATCCCGCCGCCGGTGTCGGCGACGGTGAGCACCGCGTCCGCGCCGTCCCGGCGGGCTGTCAGCGTGACCGTGCCGCCGGGCGGGGTGTGCCGCAGCGCGTTGGAGACGAGGTTGCCGAGCGCCTGCCGCATCCGCACCGGGTCGGCGTCCAGCCAGACGGCGGGGTCGGCCTCGGTCACCAGCGTGACCCGGGCGGCGTCCGCGGCCACCCGGTGCGCGGCGGCGACCTGGGCCAGCAGTTCCGCCGCCGGCAGCGGTTCGCGGTGCAGACGCAGCGTGCCCGCGTCGGCGGCGGCGAGGTCCTGGAGGTCGTCGATGATCCGCTGGAGGACGACCGCCTCCTCGTGCAGGGAGTCCAGCAGACCCGGGTCGGGCTCCACCACGCCGTCGCGCATCACCTCCAGCCAGCCGCGGATGTTGGTCAGCGGGCTGCGCAGTTCGTGCGCGATGTCGCTGACCATGGCCTTGCGCTGGGCCTCCAGGCGTTCGCGGCGCTCGGTGAGGGCGTTGAACGCCTCCGCGGGAGGTCGAGGCCGAGCAGCAGGTCGTCCTCGCCGGAGCGGGCCGTGAGCATCACCACGGGCACCGTCGGCTCACCGTCGTCCCCCCGCAGTCGGCGGCAGACGTCGAAGCCGTCGAGGACCGGCAGCATCAGGTCGAGGACGAGCAGGTCGGGCCGCAGGCGGCGGGCCGCGTCGAGCGCGGCCGCGCCGTCGTGCACCACCGTCGCGGTGTGTCCCTCGGCCAGCAGGGAGCGGCGGATCAGTTCGGCCTGTTTCTCGTCGTCCTCGGCGACCAGCACATGTGCGCACACAAGTGCGGATCCTAAGCGGCTCAAGCGGCGAGCCAGTCGGCGTACCCCATCGCGACGACCGGGTGCCGCGCCGGGTCGAGGGTGCGCAGCAGCTCCTTCATGTGTCCCTTGGAGACGCTGACGCAGCCGTGGGTGGGGCCGCCGTGGTCGACGTGCAGCCAGACGCCCCCGCCGCGCTTCTCGCCCAGCGGGCGGGTCCAGTCCAGCGGGGAGGTGCCGGGCTTGCGGTTGTAGTCGATGGCGATGACGTAGTCGAAGCAGCCGTCCAGGGGTTCGCCCTCGAAGCCGGTGCCGGGCGAGTGGAACCGGAGGGACTGGTGGTACGGCAGCTTGCTGCCCGGGTCGGGCAGCAGCCCCCCGGCGTCCGAGAGGGCGTAGACGCCGAGCGGGGAGCGCAGGTCGTTCAGCATGTGGTGGGCGCTCCAGCCGCGCAGGGCGTTGTGCGCGGGCCAACTGGGGCCCGCCTGCCAGCCGTCGGCGGTGCGCTGGTGCAGGACGACCGTGCACTGCGGGGAGTCGGGGCCGCGCCCGGTGGCGACGACGACCTGGCCGCACTGCTTCGGTATCGCCGCCGAGCGGGCGGGTCCGAGTCCGGGTATGCCCTGGTGGGCCTGGTCGGCCTGGGAGGTGGTGCCCGTCGCGGGTGCCGGCCGGGTGGTCGGCGTGCGGCGCCCGGTCCCCCCGGCCCCGCCGCCGCAGCCGGTGAGCAGCAGCGGGGAGGCGAGGAGGCCGACGGCGGTTCTGCGGTTGATCATGCTGTCGAGCTTCGCCGACGGTTATGTGGAAATGGTAAGAATTCAGCCCCTGTTCGGCTTGCCCTTCGTGAACAGCCAGGTGTGGAAGAGGGGATCGAGCCGCTTTCCGGACTCCTTCTCCGCGAGCCGGACGAACTGCGCGGTGGTGCCGTGCCCGTGGCGGTGCCCGGTGGCCCAGGCGCGCAGGATGCGGAAGAAGGCTCTGTCGCCGACCGCCTTGCGCAGCTCGTGCAGGGCCATGGCGCCGCGCTCGTAGACGGGGCTGCCGAAGATGTTCGCGCCGCTGCCCGGGTCGCCGGGCGGGTAGGCCCACAGCCCGTCGTCCGCCGGGCGGGCGTAGAGGGCGTCGAAGGCCTTCTGGGCACTGGCACCGCCGTGCTGTTCCGAGTAGAGCCACTCCGCGTAGGTGGCGAAGCCCTCGTTGAGCCAGATGTCCTTCCAGGAGGTCAGCGACACCGAGTCGCCGTACCACTGGTGGGCGCTCTCGTGCACGAGGGTGAGGAGGTCGGGCGCGGAGTCGTAGAGCGGGCGGGTCTGGGTCTCCAGGGCGTAGCCGACGTCCGCGTGGTCGACGATGGACCCGGCGGACGTGAACGGGTAGGGCCCGAACAGCTTGCTCTCCCACTCCAGGACGGAGGGCAGCTTGGCGAGCACCGGGGCGGCGGCCTCGGCCTCGCGGGGGTCGACGGCGTCGTACACCTGGATGCCGTCGCGGGTGGTGTACCGGTGGACCTGGAAGGTGCCGATGGTGGCGGTGGCCAGGTAGGCGGCCATCGGCTGGGTCTCGCGCCAGCGGAAGGTGGTCTCGCCCCCGGCGGTGCGCTGCCCGAGCAGGACGCCGTTGGCGACGGCGGTGCGGCCCTTGGGCACGGTGATCGTGAAGTCGTACGACGACTTGTCCTTGGGGTGGGCGTTCGCCGGGAACCAGGTCATGGCGCCCTGTGGTTCGCCGGCGACGAACGCGCCGTCGTCGGTGGGGATCCAGCCGTCCGCCGAGCCGTCCGGGTCGGTGACCGGCTTCGGGGTGCCGTGGTACCCGACGGTGACCGTGAAGTCCTGGCCGGCGCGCAGGGCGTGGCGCGGGGTGACGACGAGTTCCTGTCCGGAGCGCGCGACGGCGGTGGCGGCGGCGCGGTCGACGGTGACGCCGTCGACCGTCAGCCCCTTCAGGTCGAGGTCGAAGCGGGTGAGCGGCTGGGTGGCGCGGGCGGTGAGGACCGCGGTGCCGGTCAGCCGGCCGCCGCTCCGGTAGCGCAGCGTCAGGTCGTAGTGGCGCACGTGGTAGCCGCCGTTGCCGCTGAGCGGGAAGTAGGGGTCGCCCGCGCCGGCCGCTCCGGTGGTGCCCGTCCCGGCCGGTGCGGCGGCGCCGAGGAGGGCGGCGACGGCGACGGGGACGGTGGCGAGGACCGTCCGGCGGCCGAATACCGTGCCACGGCGGCGTGCGGGCTGTCTGCGGGGTGGCGTCACGTGCGCTCCTTGTGCGGGCTGGTGCTCGGCTGGCCCACAGATTAGGCGCCCCGGTGGCCCGGGCTCCGTCTCGTTTCGGCCAAGTGGCGCCGACCGGCGCGTGCCGGGCCGGCGCAGTACGCTCGCGGAAACGGCCCCTGGTGTGAAGGAGGGACCCGGCCATGAGCGTGCGGGTACGCCGGATCTACGAGGAACCCGATCCCGACGACGGCCTGCGGGTCCTGGTCGACCGGCTCTGGCCGCGCGGGGTGGCCAAGGCGGAGGCGCACGTGGACGAGTGGCCCAAGGGGCTCACTCCGTCGGCCGAACTGCGCACCTGGTTCCACGGCGGCGGCTCCTACGAGGAGTTCCGCCGCCGCTACGAGGCGGAACTGGACGCCCCCGAGGCCGCCGAACTCCTCGACGGCCTGCGCGAGTCCGTCCGCAAGGGCCGCGTGACCCTGCTGACGGCGTCGAAGACACCCGAGCGCAGCCACGCCCAGGTGCTGCTGGAACAGCTCGGCGGCTGACCCCGCGGGAGCCGGCCGGGCACCGGACGGCCGGGCTCAGCCCGTCTGGCGGGCGGCGTGCCGGCCCGCGGCGCGGCCGGAGAAGAGGCAGCCGCCGAGGAAGGTGCCCTCCAGGGAGTTGTAGCCGTGCACCCCGCCGCCGCCGAAGCCGGCCACCTCGCCCGCCGCGTACAGCCCCTCGATCGGGCTGCCGTCGGTACCGAGGGCCCGGGAGTCGAGGTCGGTCTGGATGCCGCCGAGCGTCTTGCGGGTGAGCACGTGCAGCCGTACGCCGATCAGCGGGCCCGCGGCCGGGTCCAGCAGGCGGTGCGGGACGGCGACCCGGCCGAGGCGGTCGCCGAGGTAGCGGCGGGCGTTGCGGATGCCCTGGACCTGGGAGTCCTTGCTGTACGGGTTGGCCATCTGGAGGTCGCGGGCCTCGATCTGGCGGCGCACCTCGGCGGCGTCGAGCAGCGGCTTGCCGGTGAGGGCGTTCATCTTCTCGACCAGGTGCTCCAGGGACCCGGCGGTGACGAAGTCGGCCCCCTTGTCGAGGAATGCCTGCACCGGACCGGGCGCCCCCTTGCCGAGGACCCGGTCGCGCAGCACCGCCTTGCGGTCCTTGGCGGTGATGTCGGGGTTCTGCTCGGAGCCGGAGAGGGCGAACTCCTTCTCGATGATCTTCCGGGTGAGGACGAACCAGGAGTGGTCGTAGCCCGCGATGTCCTCGGTGGTGCGCAGGTACTTGAGGGTGCTGAGGGTGTCGTAGCCGGGCAGGCAGGGGTCGGGCAGCCGGCGGCCGAGGGCGTCCAGCCAGATGGAGGACGGGCCGGGCAGGATGCGGATGCCGTGGCCGGGCCAGACCGGGTCCCAGTTCCGCAGGCCCTCGGTGTAGTGCCACATCCGGTCCCGGTTGACCAGCCGGACGCCGGCCGCCGCGCTGATGTCGAGCATGCGGCCGTCGACGTGGGCGGGTACGCCGGTGACCATCTCGGCGGGGGCCGTGCCGAGGCGCGCGGGCCAGTAGCGGCGCACGATGTCGTGGTCGGCGCCGATCCCGCCGGTGGTGACGACGACGGCCTGGGCGGTGAGTTCGAAGTCGCCGACGCGCTCGCGGCTGGTGGCGACGCCGCGCGGTGCGTCGTCGGGGGCGAGGACGGTGCCGCGCACGCCGCGGGCCGTACCGTCCTCGATGACCAGTTCGTCCACCTGGTGGCGGTGGTGGAAGGTCAGCAGCCCGTCGCGGGCGGCCCGCCGGGCGTGCTCGACGAAGGGTCCGACCACTCCGGTGCCGGTGCCCCAGGCGATGTGGAAGCGGGGCACGGAGTTGCCGTGTCCGTCGGCCCTGAGGTCGCCGCGCTCGGCCCAGCCGACGGTGGGCAGCAGTTCTATGCCGTGGCCGCGGAGCCAGGACCGCTTCTCGCCGGCCGCGAACTCCACGTAGGCGCGGGCCCATCGGACCGCCCAGGAGTCCTCGTCCTCGATCCGGTCGAACTGCGCGCTGCCGCGCCAGTCGTTCCAGGCCAGTTCGAAGGAGTCCTTGATGCCGATGCGGCGCTGTTCCGGGGAGTCGACGAGGAAGAGGCCGCCGAAGGACCAGTACGCCTGGCCGCCGAGGTTGGCGCCGTTCTCCTGGTCGACGAGGGCCACCCGGCGTCCCCGGCTGGTGAGTTCGTGGGCCGCGACCAGGCCGGCGAGGCCCGCTCCGACGACGATGACGTCCGCGTCCATGACGTGGGGTTCCTTCCTCAGTGCGTGGATGAGGGGGCGGCGGCGGTGGGCGGCGCGGTGCGGCCGTCGGTGAGCAGGGCGGTGAGCAGTTGTTTGAGCCAGGTCCGCGCGCGTTCGACGTCCTTGTCCAGCAACAGCTGGACGGTGACGCCGTCGTACGCGGCGACCACGGCGTGCGCGGCGCCCGCCGCGTCGCCGAGCACGGCGGGCAGCGCGGTGTGGCCCCGGGCCCGGAAGAGGCGGTCGGCGACGGCCTCGCGGAGCCGGGCGCGGTGGTCGAGGAGGGCCCCGGCGACGGCCGGGTCGCGGGCGGCGTGCACCAGGAAGTCGGTCTTCACCAGCAGCCAGTCCACGTCGAGCAGCAGCACCTCGGTGACGCGGTCCACGGCGGCCGGTACGTCGAGGCCGGGGCCGTCCTCGGCGAGGGCGCCCGCGACCTGGTCGGCGATGAGGTCGGCGCGCTCCTGGTAGAGGGCGAAGAACAGCTCGTCCAGGGTGGCGAAGTTGGAGTAGAAGGCGCCCCGGCTGTACCCGGCGGCCTCGCAGACCTCCTCGATGGAGACCCGCCCGAAGCCCTTGGCGGCGAACACCCGGAACGCGGCGTCGAGCAGCCGGGCACGGGTGTGCGCCCGGCGCCGGGGGACGCGCTCGGCGGTCTCCTGCATGGCGGCACCTCGCTTTCGATACAGGAATGTATCCAATACATCCGTGTATCGAAAGGGGCGGACACGAGGGGACCCGGCGGAACCGCGAATGATCAAATGGAACGGATTTTCGATTAAGGAGTACGCTGGCTCCATGGCCACGCACCTCCAGGGCTCCCTGTTCGACCAGACCGACGAGCTGGGGCTCGGCCCGCTGGACGGACTGCGCCGGACCGTGCTGGGCGCCGGCGCCTGGATCGACGTGCTGCCGGGCTGGCTCGGCGGCGCCGACACCCTGTTCGAAACACTGGCGGCGCAGGTGCCCTGGCGCGCCGAGCGCCGCAAGATGTACGACAACGTCGTCGCCGTACCGCGCCTGCTGGCCTTCTACGGCGCGGCGGACCCCCTCCCCCACCCGGTCCTGGACGAGGCCCGCGCCGCGCTGTCCCGGCACTACGCCGACGAACTGGGCGAGCCGTTCACCACCGCCGGGCTGTGCTTCTACCGCGACGGACGGGACAGCGTGGCCTGGCACGGCGACCGGATCGGCCGGGGCTCGCGCGAGGACACCATGGTGGCGATCCTCTCCGTGGGCGAGCCCCGCGATCTGCTGCTGCGCCCGGCCGGCGGGGGCGGCCCTACGGTGCGGCGGCCGCTCGGACACGGCGATCTGATCGTGATGGGCGGCTCCTGCCAGCGCACCTGGGAGCACTGCGTGCCGAAGACGGCGCGGGCGGCCGGGCCGCGGATCAGCATCCAGTTCCGGCCGCAGGGTGTGCGCTGAGACTCCGGCCGACCCCTTGCGCCGTGTGGTGCCCGATCTGGTTGGCTGTCGTCCCGACGATCATCGACACTCGGGGCGGAGAGAGCATGCGGGCACAGGTACACCAAGTCGCCGACGGCACCTATCTGGTGCACGGCAACAACGTCAACTGGGTGATCCTCAAGGACGGGGACGGCATCACGCTGATCGACACCGGTTACCCCGGGGACCGGCCGGGGGTCCTGGAGTCCCTCGCGGAGGTGGGCGGTTCGCCGGAGGCGGTCGCCGCGGTACTGATCACCCACGCGCACAACGACCATCTGGGCTCGGCCGAGTATCTGCGCACCACCCACGGCACGCCCGTCTACCTGCACCCGGCAGAAGTCCCGCACGCCCGCCGGGACTTCCTGCACCAGGCCACCATCGGCGACGTCGTCCGCAACGCCTGGCGGCCGGGCCTGCTGCCCTGGGCGGCGCACGTCATCAAGGTCGGCGGCATCGAGCACAACCCGGTCACCGCGCCCGAGCCGTTCCCCGCCGAGGGCCCGCTGGACCTGCCAGGGCGCCCGGTGCCCGTGCACACCCCCGGCCACACCGACGGCCACTGCGTCTACCACCTGCCCGAGGCGGGCATCGTGATCTCCGGCGACGCCCTGGTCAGCGGGCACGCCACCTCGCGGGTGAAGGGACCGCAGCTGCTGCACGGCTTCTTCCACCACGACGGCGGCCAGGTGCTGGACTCCCTGGACGTGATCGCGGCCCTCGACGGCGACACCCTGCTGCCCGGCCACGGCCCGGTCCACCGGGGCGCGGTGCGCGCCGCCGCCGAACAGGCCCGCGACCGGGCCACCCGCGGATCCCGCGGGCGGGCCTAGGGTTCGAGTCCCGCGCTACACGTGCGGGACCACCGCCACCGGGCAGTCCGCGTGGTGCAGCACGCCGTGGGCGACCGATCCGATGCGGGCCCCCACGGCGGTGCGCCGGGCCCGCCGGCCGACGACCATCAGCTGGGCCCGGCCGGCCAGCGACAGCAGCACCTGCCCGGCGCTGCCCATCTCCACCTGCTCGGCCACCGGGACCTCGGGGAACCGCTCCCGCCAGGGCCGCAGCGCGTCGGCCAGGGCCTGCCTCTCGTACGGTTCGAGCCCGCCGGCCTCGTCCAGCAGCCTGAGCGAACCGGGGCTGTAGGCGAAGACCGGCGGCAGGGTCCAGGCCCGCACGGCCCGTACGGTGGCGCCGCGGGCCGCCGCCGTCTCGAAGGCGAAGCGCAGCGTGGCGGCGCTGTCCTCGGGGTCGCCGTGCTGGCCGACCACCACCTCCCGCCCGGCCGCCTCCAGCGCCGGGCGGTCCCCGGCGCGCACCAGCACCACGGGCCGGGCGGCCTCGGCGATGACCTGCTGTCCGACGGAGCCGAGCAGGAAGCCGACGACCGGTCCGTGCCCGCGCGAGCCGAGCACCAGCATCTCGTCCCGCGAGGCAGCGCCGCCGAGCGCCGCCACGGCGCCCTCCTCGACCACGTCGGCGCTCACCGTGAGCTTCGGGTGCCGCTCGGCGAGCGCGCGCACCGTCTCGGCCACGCCCTGCTCCGCCCAGCCCCGCTGCGTCTCCCGGCCGGCTCCGGCGAGTTTGTCGGCGTAGTGCCACGCGTGCAGCACCCGCAGGGGCAGGCCCCGGCGCACGGCCTCCCGGGCCGCCCAGTCGAGCGCGGCCCGGCTCTCCTCCGTGCCGTCCGTCCCTGCCGTGATCGGCCGTGTCATGCCTGGTCTCCTCGTCGTCCCGGGGGTGCGTGCTGCCGGTGCCCACTATCGGGCACCGCGCGGCCCTTGCCGCCCCCGGCCCCACGCCCGTCCGGACGAACCGGGGCGAAGGCGGGCGATCGAAATTACGATGGAGGCGTACCGGTGCGGTGGCAGCGCGGCGACGGGCCCCGGGACATCCGGTGACGGTTCGGCGCGGGAGCCACGGCACCCGCGGGCCGACACGGAGGAATCCGCATGAGCACCCCTGAGGGCATCGACCCGGGCGTCCCGCCGAGCGGCACCGGCTGCGTGGAGTGCGAGGCCACGGGCGGCTGGTGGTTCCATCTGCGCCGCTGCGCCCAGTGCAGGCACATCGGCTGCTGCGACGACTCCCCCGCCCGGCACGCCACCGCCCACTACCGGGCCACCGGGCACCCGGTCATCCGGAGCTTCGAGCCGGGCGAGCAGTGGTTCTGGGACTACACCACCGAGGAGTTGTACACCTCGGGGCCCGAACTCGCCCCGCCCGCCGGTCATCCCGCCGACCAGCCGGTGCCGGGGCCCGCCGGGCGGGTGCCGGAGGACTGGGCGCGCGGCTCGGGCTGAACCCCGGCACGCCCGGGGCGACCGGCCCGGCGCGTGCACTGAAGGCGGTCCAGGTCGACGCCGCCGGCGAGGGCCCGCATGCCCCGGTCGCCGGGGTGCAGGTGGTCGCCGCCGTCGAGGTCCGGGCGCAGCCGCTCGGGGTCGCGGGGGTCGCGCAACACCCGGTCGAAGTCGGCGACGGCGTCGAACTCCCCGCTCTCGCGGACGAACCGGTCGACGTCCCGGCGTACGGCTTCCACGCCGGGGTTCCATTCCGGCCACCCCTTGAACGGGCCGATGGTCGCGGCGACCACGCACAGGTGGGCGGCGTGCGCCCGGCGCACGATCCGCCGGTACCCGGCGATCAGGTCGGCCGCGGTGGCGCCGGGGCGTGCCTTGAGGTCGTTGACGCCCTCGAAGAGGAAGACGGTGCGCAGCCCCGGCAGCGACAGCACGTCGCGGTCCAGCCGGTGCAGTGCGCTGGGCCCGGCGTCGTCCGCGAGCACCTTGTCTCCGGAGATGCCCTCGTCGGCCACGCCCTCGACGGCGGCGCGGGCCGCGCGCAGGCGCCGGGCGAGGTGGTCGGGCCAGCGGCGGTCGGTGTCCGGGGTGGACCTCTCGCCGTCGGTGAGGGAGTCGCCGAGCACGGCCACGGCGCCGGTCGCCGGGCGGTCCGGCCGTACGGAGACGGCGTCGAGGTACCACCAGGAGCCGGTGGTCCCCGTCCAGTGCGCGGCGCCCGGCTCGGCGGTGTGCGCGCCCTGCCCGGTGTACGACGTCCGCAGCGCCATCCGGTGGCCGCTGGCCGGCCCGGCGGCGTGCGGGGTGTGCAGGCTGACGGCGAGGTCCGCGCCGGCCGGCAGCCGACCGGGCAGCGGGTCGCTCCACGCCATGGCGCCGGGGGGCAGGGTGATCCGGCGGGCGCCGCCGAAGGTCAGCGGGCGGTTGTCGCCGGGGCGCACGGCGGCGCCGCGCAGCCGCGGTCCGGCGTAGACGTGGTCGAGGGTCAGCGGGCGGTCGCCGAAGGCGTTGGTGAAGCGGACGCGGAGCGCGCTGCCGCCCACGCTGGTGTGCACGATCATCCGGTAGTCCCGGCCCGCCGCTCCGGGGCCGAGCCGTTCGGCGCTCGCCGCCCAGGTGACCACGCCGGAGGCGTGCCCGGTGGCACCGGGCAGGTGGGGTGCCGCGCGGGCCGGTCCGGCCTGGCAGGCGGCGGCCGTCAGCAGGGCGGCGGCGACGCGGCAGCCGCGCCCGCACCGGCCGTTCACGGGGTGCCCGGTCCGCCGGGTCCCGGCCGGGCCCCGGGGGACGTGTCGGCGTGTCCCACGCTCGTCATGGTCGCGCCGCCACGCCGCCCGCGCACCTCGGTGGGCGCTCTCACCGGGGGTGCCCATCCGCTGTCCCTCCCGCCGTACGGTCCCGGTCTCGCCGTGCGGGTTCCCGGGGGCGGCGCCACGATGCGGTGGCGGATCGGCGGCGGACATGCGGATGCCCCGCGCGGGGCGGGGCATCCGGTGGTGCGGGGGTCGGTCAGTGCCGGGCGGCCGGGGTGTTGGCCGCGGTCACGTCGACCGCGGCCCACGCCTTGTCCACCGTCTTGTACTCGGTGCTGCTCGCGCCGTACAGGTCCTTGGCCGCCTTCAGCGTCGCGACGCGCGCGTCGTGGAAGTCGGTGGTGGAGACCATGTAGCGGGTGAGCGCCCGGTAGAAGATGGCGGTGGCCTTGGTGCGGCCGATGCCCTTCACCGTGGACCTGTCGTACGTCGGCGAGTCGTACGCGACGCCGTTGATCGTCTTCTTGCCGCTGCCCTCCGCGAGGAGGTAGTAGGCGTGCGACGAGACGCCGGAGCCGGCGTGCACCTCGGTGCCGTAGGTGTCCGGCGTCCAGTAGTCGATCGTGCCCTCGAGCTTGTCGAGCGAGGGGTGGTCCAGGCGGCGCAGGAACTTCTGCCCGATGCCCAGCTTCTCGCCGATCAGGTAGTCGGGCGTGTCGCTCTTGTTGGCCGCGAAGAACTCGACGTTGGAGCCGAAGATGTCCGCCAGCGACTCGTTGAGCGCGCCCGGCTCGCCGTACTGGTTGCCGTCGGGGTCGACGTAGGTCGGCTCCAGCTTCGCGGTGGCGTCCACCACGCCGTGGGTCAGTTCGTGACCGGTGACGTCCAGGACGACCAGCGGCTTCTTGAAGGTCCGCCCGTCGCCGTCGCCGTACAGCATGCAGCCGCAGGTGGGGTCCCAGAACGCGTTGGCGACCTTGTCGCCCCAGTGGACCATTCCGTGGGCGGCCTTGCCGTTGCCGGCGATCCCCTTGCGCCCGAACGTCTTCTTGTAGAAGTCCAGGGTCTTGGTGATGCCGTACTGGGCGTCGGCGGCGGCGCTGGCACGGTTGGCGGTCGTGCCGTTGCCCCACACGTTGGTGGTGCTGGTGAACTTCGCGCCGGAGCCGAAGGATTCGGGGCTCCTGCCCTTGGCGTCGCGCACCTCGGTGCCGTACCGGGTCGGGTCGGCGAGCTGGTAGTGGCCGCGCGAGGTCTGCGTGGTGGTGAGGCCGACGCTGCCGACGAAGAGCGTCTTGCCGGTGCCGCTCGCGGCCGACGGGTACGACGTCCTGGCGCCGGTGGTGGTGCCCGAGCCGGCCAGGGCGGCGCTGCGCGCGGCGCCGATGGCCGGGTCGAGCGTCACGCCCTTCTGGCGCAGGGTGGCGAGCAGCTTGGGCGACAGGAACTGGTCGCTGTCGGGGGTGTTGCTGCGCACCTTGCCGGTGACGGCGTCCACGACGACGGTGTTGGTGCCGTCCTGGGCGGTCACGGTCACCTGGTAGGCGAGCGCGGAGGCGCCGCCCCGGGCGTCCACGACGAGCCGGGCGGTGCCCGCCTCCCCCTTGGCGGCCTGGGCGGCCTTGGCGGCGGCCTGGCCCGCGGTGAGCCTGGCCTGCGTGGCGGTGGCCGGCTTGACGGTGTGGTCGGCGGCGCGGGTCACGCCCGTGTAGCGAAGCGCGTGGTCGAGGTGGACCACGAGGTCGCCGCCGAGCACCGGCATGCCGGCGTGGGTGCGCTCGAAGCGGACGTGCCGGGCGCCCTCCGGGTCCAGCATGACGTCCTGGGCCCGCAGTTCGTCGCCCTGCGTGACCCCGGTCGCGGTGGCGTGCGCGAAGGCCGCGGCGCGCGCCGCGCTCACC
Source organism: Streptomyces sp. NEAU-sy36 (assembly GCF_013423905.1). Taxonomy (NCBI): domain Bacteria; kingdom Bacillati; phylum Actinomycetota; class Actinomycetes; order Kitasatosporales; family Streptomycetaceae; genus Streptomyces; species Streptomyces sp. NEAU-sy36. Next base: position 3,065,546 of record NZ_CP058977.1, on the reverse strand, counting down.
ACGGTGGCGTCGGCGCTGGTGGTGGACGCGACGGAGCGCGCCTCCCCCGTCGTGGTGGGTCCCGCGAAGGCCGTACCGGCCAGGCCCGTGGCAGCCGTCGTCACCGCGACGGCGACCGCCACCGAGCGTATGTGCGGTTTACGCAATCTGATCAGGGTTCCTTCTGTGAAGGGCGGCGAGATCGTCAACCGCCCTGTGACATGGCGCGGTTGCGCGCCACGGGGCTGGTCGGGCCCCCAGGGGTCACCCTTACGGATCAGTCATGTGCACGTAAAGCTGGAATGATCCATTTCGCGATCTTCTATGGCAATCCTTTGCAAACGGAAGCCAGAGAGTGATTGGTAGTTGACCAGCTGTGTGTCGACTGTGGAGATGCCGCCTCGATCCCCTAGGTTCCCAGGCCGGAATGTGACTGATGTCGCATCAACAGACGTACGGATGGGAGTGGATGCCCGATGGTGTCAGCCACGGTGGGCAGGGGTGCGGTGCTCGGTGCGGTCACGCTGGCCCTGCTGGCGGTCCCGGCGCAGGCCGCGACCGGTCAGGTGAAGTCCCCGGCGGCGGCCGGACTTCCACAGCCTGACGCGGCGGGTCTGGCCCGGGTGCTGCGCTCGGCGGTGCAGCAGGGCGCGCCCGGCGCGCTCGCCCGGATCGACGACCACGGCACGACGTACACGGCGACCCACGGGTTCGCCGACCGCGGCACCCGGCGGGCCATGGCGGCCGGCGACCGGTTCCGCGTCGGCAGCGTCACCAAGACCTTCTCGGCCGTCGTGCTGCTGCAACTCGTCGACGCGCACAAGCTGTCGCTGGACGCGCCCGTCGACCGGTATCTGCCGGGGCTGCTGCCGGACGACCGGATCACCGTCCGCCATCTGCTGAGCCACCGCAGCGGACTGTACGACTACACCAACGACATGTTCGCCGACAGCGTCCCCGGCTTCGAGGCGGTGCGGAACAAGGTCTTCACCTACCGCGAGCTGGTCGCGCTGTCGCTGAAGCACCCGCGCACCAACGCGCCCGGCGCCGCCTACTCCTACTCCAACACCAACTTCGTCGTCGCGGGCATGCTCATCGAGAAGCTCACCGGGCACTCCGTGGCGACCGAGTACCGCACGCGCGTCTTCGAGCCGCTGAAGCTCCGTGACACCTTCTACGTCCACCCCGACACCCGCGTCCCGGGCACCCACGCCCACGGCTACCTCACCCCCGACAAGGCGGGCGACCCGCTGGTGGACGCCACCGACCAGACGGTGTCCTGGGCGCAGAGCGCGGGCGCCGTCATCTCCAGCGCGCGGGACCTGGACACGTTCTACGGCGCGCTGCTGGGCGGCAGACTGCTGTCCCCGGCACGGCTCGCCGAGATGGAGAAGATGACGCGGGTGAACGCCACGACCGCGTACGGGCTCGGACTGCGCCGGCGCGATCTGTCCTGCGGCATCTCGGTCTACGGGCACACGGGCACGGTGCAGGGCTACTACACGTACGCGTTCGCCACCAAGGACGGCGGCCGCCGCATGACCGCCGTCGCCACCACCTCGAACAACGGCAAGGTGCTCGACACCCTCGCGGGGACGCTGGAGTCGGCGTTCTGCGGCAAACCGAAGAAGGGCTGACTCCCGGCGGGCGGATCACGATCTTGGCGGAATGCCCCCTTCCGGGTGAGGATTCCCCCATGAAGGGTGATCTTTTCTCCAGCCGGTACGTGGTGCGCCCCGCCGCCGAACCGGGCATGTCCGTCGAGAACGCCAAGTGCCTCAAGTACACGGTGGACGGCGAGATGTACGCCCGCCAGGGCGCGATGGTCGCCCACCGCGGCAGCCTCCGCTTCGAGCGCAAGGGCCAGGGCGTCGGCGGCATGCTCAAGCGCGCCGTCACCGGCGAGGGGCTGCCGCTGATGGCGGTGCGCGGGCAGGGCGAGGTCTGGCTCGCGCACGAGGCGCAGAACTGCTTCGTCCTGGAGATCGAGCCCGGCGACGGATTCACGGTGAACGGCCGCAACGTGCTGTGCTTCGACCCGACGCTGTCGTACGAGATCAAGACGGTGAAGGGCACCGGCATCACCGCGGGCGGCCTGTTCAACAGCGTGTTCAGCGGCCACGGCCGGCTCGGCCTGGTGTGCGACGGCAACCCGCTGGTCATCCCGGTGTCGGCCGAGCAGCCCGTGTACGTCGACACCGACGCGGTGGTCGGCTGGACCGCACACCTGGAGACCTCGCTGCACCGCTCGCAGTCGATGGGGTCGATGCTGCGGGGCGGTTCCGGGGAGGCCGTCCAGCTGATGCTGCGCGGCGAGGGCTTCGTCGTCGTACGCCCGAGCGAGCTGACCCAGCACAAGCCGCAACAGCACTGACCGGCGAACGCCGTTGACCTGGCATCGCCGCACGCGTCAAGGTGCGTGCGGCGCGGTCCCCACCCCCGCGCCGGAAGGGTGAAGCACCTTGATCGGCATCTCGGACATCGAAGCCGCCGCCCGGCTGATCGCCCCGCACGTGGTGCGGACGCCGACCGTGGCGAGCCCCGGGCTCACCGCGCTGCTCGGCGTCCCCGTCACCGCCAAGCTCGAACTCCTCCAGCGCACCGGCTCGTTCAAGGCCCGCGGGGCCGCGGCGAAGCTGCTGTCGCTGGGCGAGGCCGAGCGGGCGGCCGGCGTGGTCGCGGTCAGCGGCGGCAACCACGGCATCGCGCTCGCGGTGATGGCGGCGGCCCTCGATGTGAAGGCGACGGTGGTGATGCCCCGCACCGCGCCCGCCCGCTCCCTCGCGCTCGCCGAGGCGGCCGGGGCGACACTGCGGCTGACCGACGGCATGGACAGCGCCTTCGAACTGATGACCACGCTCAGGGACGAGGGGCTGACCCTCGTCCACCCGTTCGACGACCCGATGGTGATCGCCGGGCAGGGCACGGTCGGCCTCGAACTGGCCGAGGACGCGGCCGACGAGCCCACCGACGTCCTCGTCAGCATCGGCGGTGGCGGCCTGATCGCGGGCGTCGCGGCGGCGCTCCGGGCCCGCCGCCCCGGCGTTCGGGTGTGGGGCGTGGAGACGCGGGGCGCCGAGGCGATGTCCGCCGCGCTGAAGGCGGGCGGTCCGGTGCCGGTGCCGCTGTCCTCGGTGGTCACCACGCTCAGCGCGCCCTCCGTCTCCCGGCTGACCTACGACCATGTCCGCGAACTGGTCGAGGAGGTGCTGGTGGTGCCGGACCGGGAGGCCGTGCGGGGCTGCCTGGAGCTGGCCGACCACGCCAAGGTGTGGGCGGAGCCCGCCGCGGGCTGTCTGCTGCCCGCCGCCCGGGAGGTGATCTCCCGGGTCGGCCCCGGCGCCCGGCTCGCTCTCGTGGTCTGCGGCGGCAACACCGCCCTCGGCGAGCTGACCGGCTGGGCGGACCGCTTCGGCCTGCGATGACTCCAGGCAGTCCGCCCGGGGCCGTTTTCCCTCGGCTCGCCCGGGGACTCGGCCCGCATGGTGCAAATCGGATACACGATGATGACCGAGCAGGCCGGTCCCCGGGAGCTGGTGGACCACGTGGTGCGCGCCGAGGAGGCCGGGTTCGACTTCTCGGTGACCTCTGACCACTACTTTCCGTGGCTGCGGTCGCAGGGCCACTCCCCGTACGCGTGGAGCGTGCTCGGCGCCGCGGCCCAGGCCACTTCGCGGATTCCGCTGATGACCTACGTGACCTGCCCCACCCGGCGCTACCACCCGGCCGTGGTGGCGCAGAAGGCGGCCACCGTGCAGCTGCTGTCGGAGGGCAGGTTCCGGCTCGGGCTCGGCTCCGGCGAGAACCTCAACGAGCATGTGGTGGGCGGCGGCTGGCCTCCGGTGGACGTGCGGCACGAGATGCTGGAGGAGGCGCTGGAGATCATCCGCGCGCTGTTCCGTGGCGATCACGTCACCTACCACGGCGAGCACTTCGACGTGGAGTCGGCCCGGCTGTGGGACCTGCCCGACCAGCCGCCGCCGATCGGCGTCGCGGTCTCCGGGGAGCAGTCCTGCCGGCTCGCCGGACACCTCGCCGACCTGGTGATCGCGACCGAGCCGAAGGCGAACCTGCTGGAGGCCTTCGACCGGCACGGCGGCGAGGGCAAGCCCCGGATCGGCCAGCTGCCGGTGAGCTACGGCACCGACCGGGACGCGGCCGTCGAGCGCGCGCACGGCCAGTTCCGCTGGTTCGGGCTGGGCTGGAAGGTGAACTCCGAACTGCCGCACCCGGACTCCTTCGCGGCCGCGACGCAGTTCGTCACCCCCGACGACGTGGCCTCCTCCATCCCCTGCGGCGACGACCCGGAGGACTTCGTTGCGGCCGTACGCCCGTACGCCGAGGCGGGGTTCGACGAGATCGCCCTGGTGCAGATCGGCGGGGAGACCCAGCCGGAGTTCCTGGACTGGTCGGCGAAGACCCTGCTCCCCGCGCTGCGCGAGGCGTTCGGCTGACGCCCGGCCACCGCGCATGTCAACTTCCGCCGAACCGGGGTACCCGGAAGATCCACACCGATCGTCGCGGAGGTCCTCGCGTGAACACGTCCGTGCACACGTCCCTGGTGGTGCAGCTCCACGCACCGGGCACCGGCCGGTGCCCGGTGTTCGTCCATCTCGGCTACGACGCCGCCGACCCGTTCGCCGTCACGGCCGTCTTCGCCCACGACGGCCGGGTGCTGGCCCACTGGCGCCTGGACCGGGAGATGCTGGCCGCGGGACTGTCCGGGCCGGTCGGCATCGGCGACGTACGGCTGCGTCCGGCCGGCACCGGACCGGGGCACGAGCTGCGCATGGAGTTCCTGGGCGACACCCGCCCCGACGGCGGCCGGCAGCGCGCGGTGGTGTACGCGTGGGCGCCGGCCGTCGCCGGGTTCCTGCGCGAGACCCACGCCGTCGTGCCGCCCGGCAGTGAACGGGCCCCGGTGGACGAGCTGCTGGCGGACATCCTCGCCACCGGCTGAGCGGGTCGGGGGACGTTCCGCGGTGTGGGGCGAGGTCCCCGGCCGGGCCGGTCGCGTCGGACCGGCCCGGCCGGGGACCTCGCCCGCTGGGGCCGCTCAGGCGTCGTCCCTGCTGGTGGTGTGCCGGCGGCGGGCCCACATCGGGAGACCGAACCAGCACGTCAGGTACCAGGCGACGACTCCCGTGACCAGCCAGGGCACATAGCCGTCGTGCGTGGCCACCCGGAGGATGAGCAGCAGGGCGCAGGTCGTCGTGGCGAGCAGCATGACCAGGCCCACGAAGGTCAGCCGGGCGGCGAGCCGCACCGCCTGGGGTTTGATCCGGCGCCCTGAGACCAGCCGGTGCAGGGAGACCGGCCCGATCAGGGCGCCGGTGGTGCAGGCGCCGAGGACCACCGTGACGATGTAGATGTGCTGGTCGTCGGCGGGCAGCCGGGTGAACTTCGGGTAGAAGACGACGGTCAGCAGGAACCCGAACAGGATCTGCACTCCCGTCTGGGCGACGCGGACCTCCTGGATGAGTTCACCCCACATCCGGTCGGCCCGCTCCTCCTCGGTCTCGTGGCGTCCTCTGCGTCGTCCGTCCTCGGTCATGCGATGCAGGTAACCGCCCGGCCGTTCCTTCAAACGGTGGGCGTCTGCGCCGTCACCAGCGGTGTTCCACCTGCTCCCGGATCCGCTTGTCGTACAGGTCCCGGATCGCGGCGAGGGTGTCGTGCGACAGCGGCGGCAGCGCGGCGGCGGCCGCGTTGGCACGGGCCTGCTCGGGGTTGCGGGCGCCGGGGATCACCGTGGTGACGCCCTCCTGCTCGATGATCCAGCGCAGCGCCAGCTGGGCCGGGGTGTAACCCTCGGGGGCCAGGGCCGCGAACTCGGCGGCGGCCTCGACACCGGTCTCGTAGTCGACGCCGGAGAAGGTCTCGCCCTGGTCGAATGCCTCGCCGTGCCGGTTGAAGGTGCGGTGGTCGTTCGCCGCGAAGACGGTGTCCTTGGTGTACTTGCCGGACAGCAGCCCGGAGGCGAGCGGCACCCGGGCGATGATGCCGACGCCGGCCTCGCGGGCGGCGGGCAGCACCTCGTGCAGCGGCTTCATCCGGAACGGGTTGAGAATGATCTGCACGCTCGCCACATGCGGCCGGGCGATCGCGGCCAGCGCCTGTGCGCAGGTCTCCACGCTCACGCCGTACGCGGCGATGCGCTCCTCCTCGACCAGGGTGTCCAGGGCGTCGTACACCTCGTCGGAGGTGAACACCGGGGTGGGCGGGCAGTGCAACTGCACCAGGTCGATCCGGTCGACGCCGAGGTTGCGGCGCGAACGGTCGTTCCAGGCGCGGAAGTTGTCGAGGACGTAGTTCTCGGGGAGCTGTTCGACGCGGCGGCCCATCTTGGTGGCCACCAGCACACGCAGATCGGGCCGGCCGCGCAGGAAGGCGGCGATGGTCTGCTCGCTGCGCCCGTCGCCGTAGACGTCGGCGGTGTCGAAGAAGGTGACCCCGGACTCGGCCGCCGCCTCCAGGACGGCCAGGGCGTCCTTCTCGTCCACGTCGCCCCAGTCCGCGCCCAGCTGCCACGTGCCGAGACCGACCACCGACATCTTCTGACCCGACCTGCGGATTTCACGTTCGTCCATGCCGACAGTCTGTCACCCGGTGGCCGGCCCCGGGGCGCGGGCCCGCCGCCGGCTCAGGCCTGCGCGGTGCGGCACTCCGGGTGGCCCCAGCCCTGCGCGTTCTTGGCGATGGACTCGCCGGCCGCGTAGGAGCGGCCGCAGACGCAGCGGCCGGGGAACTTCGCCTTGAGGGTGCGCGAGGAGGACGCGCCGCCGGCGCGGCGAACCGTCTTCTTGCGCGGGGCGGACGCCTTGGGGGTGTCGGGCGAGGGCGGCGGCACCGGCGAGCCGAGCGCGCTGCCCGCCGCCTCCTGCGCCGTGGCGGCCTGGCTGGCGGCGCGGTCGGCGAAGTCGTTGAGCGGGTCGCCGTCGACCTGGTGGGCCGGGACGTAGCGGAACTCCACCGACCTGCCGTCCAGGAGGGCGTCGATGCGCACCACCAGCTCCTGGTTGGCGACCGGCTTGCCGGCGGACGTCTTCCAGCCGTTGCGCTTCCAGCCCGGCAGCCAGGTGGTGACGGCCTTCATGGCGTACTGGGAGTCCATCCGGACCTCCAGCGGCACCTCGGGGTCGACGGCGGTCAACAGCCGCTCCAGGGCGGTGAGTTCGGCGACGTTGTTGGTGGCCCGGCCGAGCGGGCCCGCCTCCCAGCGAGCGGGCGTCCGCTCGTCGTCGTCCGAGACCACCCACGCCCATCCGGCCGGTCCGGGGTTTCCCTTCGAAGCCCCGTCGCACGCGGCCACCACTCGTTCACGCATGCGCACGATCATCCCACGGCCGCGCGGGTGCCCGGTCCGGGCCGCTCAGACGTCCTCGGTCCGGGGCGGCTCGCCCTCGGTGGCCGTGATGTCGATCACCGAGAAGTCGGCGCCCTGCGGGTCGCTGAGGGCCGCGAACCGGCCGAAGGGGCTGTCCATCGGCCCGAAGCGGACGGTGCCGCCGAGGCGGCCCGCCACGGCGGCGGCCGCGTCGCAGTCGGCGACGGCGAAGTAGACGTTGATGTACGAGGGCACCTCGGGCGGGAAGTCGTCGGTCATCCGCATCCGGCCGAGCACGGTCTCCTCGCCGACGTCGAACACCCGGAAGTCCACCGCGTCGTCCGCCAGGTCCCGCGCGCGGTACGGGAAGACCGCGGTGAGGAAGGCGTCCGTCCGCTCGGGATCGCGGCTGAAGACCTCCGCCCAGCAGTAGGCGCCGGGGGCGGCGGTCTCCTCGAAGCCCTCGTGGGTGCCCGCCTGCCACACCCCGAAGACGGCCCCGCTGGGCTCGCGGGCCAGGCACATGGTGCCGACGTCGGCGATCTGCATCGGCTCCATCAGCACGTCGCCCCCGCTGTGCCGGATCTTCTCCGCCGTGGCGACGGCGTCCGGCGAGGCGAAGTACAGGCACCACTGCGACTGCCCCTCCTGGCCGGGCATGGGCGGGACCACGGCGGCCACGGCCCTGCCGTCCACGTAGGCCTGGGTGTAGTTGCCGTACTCGGACGTGGACTCGCCGAAGGTCCAGCCGAGGACGTCGCCGTAGAACCTCTTGGCGCCCTCCAGGTCGGTGAACATCGCATCGGCCCAGCAGGGGGTTCCTTCCGGTTGTACGGCCATGCCCGCCGCCCTCCTGAAGTCGCGCCGGCCCCCGTCTGCCCACGCTAGCCAGCCCCCGGCCGGGCCGCGCGCCGAGCGGGGGCCTGCCGGACACTGGGGAGGGGACCGGACCTCGCGGAAGGGCACGGGCGATGACGGCAGCGGTGATGCGGGCGTGGTCGGTGGTGGAGCAGGGCCCGGTCGAGGGCGAGCCGCTGCGGCCGGTCGAGCGCCCGGTGCCCGAGCCGGGGCCGGACGAGCTGCTGGTGCGGGTGCGCGCGTGCGGGGTGTGCCGGACCGATCTGCACGTCACCGAGGGCGACCTGCCGGTGCACCGGCCGGGGGTCACGCCCGGCCACGAGGTCGTCGGCGAGGTGGCCGGCACCGGGTCGCAGGTCTTCGGCTTCGCCCCCGGCGACCGGGTGGGCGTGGCCTGGCTGCGCCGCACCGACGGGGTGTGCGCCTACTGCGCCCGCGGCGACGAGAACCTGTGCCCGCGCTCGCGGTACACCGGCTGGGACGCCGACGGCGGTTACGCGGAGTACACGACCGTCCCGGCGCCCTTCGCCTACCGGCTGCCCGAGGCGCTGGACGACGTGTCGGCGGCTCCGCTGCTGTGCGCCGGGATCATCGGGTTCCGCGCGCTGCGCCGCTCCGGGCTGCCGCGCGGTGGCCGCCTCGGCCTGTACGGCTTCGGGGGCAGCGCCCATCTGTGCGCGCAGGTCGCGCTCGCCGAGGGCGCGACCGTGCACGTGATCACCCGGGGCGAGGCATCGCGCGGGCTCGCCCTGGCGCTGGGCGCGGCCAGCGCGCGGGACCTCTCCGAGCCGCCGCCGGAACCGCTGGACGCGGCGATCCTCTTCGCCCCGGCCGGTGACCTGGTGCCGGTCGCGCTGCGCGCCCTGGACCGGGGCGGGGTGCTGGCCCTGGCGGGCATCCACCTCACCGACGTGCCGCCGCTGCACTACGAGACCGACCTGTTCTACGAGAAGGAGTTGCGCAGCGTCACCGCCAACACCCGTGCGGACGGCCGGGAGTTCCTGGCGCTGGCGGCCCGCCACGGCGTCCGCGCGACCACCCATCCCTATCCGCTCGACCGGGCCCCCGAGGCCCTGCGGGATCTGAAGGCGGGCCGCTTCGACGGGGCGGCGGTGCTGGTGCCCGAATGACCGCGGGGAAATCGCTCGACAGGAGGTGCGTCGGGGCGCTCGGATGGGGGCCGTGAACGCGCAGCGCATGCACGCCGACGAACTCGGCATCGACGCCCCGCTGGTCCGGCGGCTGATCGCCCGCCGCTTTCCCGAGTGGGCCGGGCTGCCGGTGCGGCGGCTGGTGTCCTCGGGGACGGAGAACGCCATGTTCCGGCTGGGCACGGAGCTGGTGGTGCGGCTCCCCCGGCACCCCGGCGCGGTGCCCGACCTGGCCCATGAGCGGCGCTGGCTGCCCCGGCTCGGGCCGCTGCTCCCGGTGGCCGTGCCCGAACCGGTGGGCCGGGGCGAGCCGGACGAGGACTACCCGTGGCCCTGGTCCGTCTACCGCTGGCTGGCGGGCGCCAACCCGACGGCGGGTGCCGTGTCCGCGCCGCGGCGCCTGGCCGAGGACCTGGGGCGGTTCGTCCACGCGCTGCGCCGCGTCGCCCCGCAGGACGCGCCGGCCGGCCACCGGAGCGGCGCCCTGAGCGAGCGGGACGCGTCCACCCGTGCGGCCATCGCCGAGCTGGGCGGGCGGATCGACACGGCCGCGGTCACCGCGCTGTGGGAGCGGGCGCTGCGCGCGCCGCGGCACGAGGGGCCGCCGATGTGGTCCCATGGCGACCTGTCGCCCGGCAACGTCCTGGTGGACGGCGGCCGGCTCGGCGCGGTCATCGACTTCGGCTGCGCGGGCGTGGGCGATCCCGCCGTGGACCTGATGCCGGCCTGGAACCTGCTGCCCGCCGCCGCCCGGCCCGCCTTCCGCGAGGCAGCCGGAGCGGACGACGACGAGTGGGCCCGCGGCCGCGGCTGGGCCCTGTCGGTGGCCCTGATCCAGCTGCCCTACTACTGGCACACCAACCCGCCGCTGGCGGAGAACTCCCGCCATGTGATCGCCGAGATCCTCGGGGAGCGGGACTGAGCGCTCACTCCCCCGCGTACGCCCGCTCCAGCGCGGCCGCGTCCAGCTTGCCCATGCTCATCATGGCGCGGGCGGTGCGCGTGGCCTTCTCGGGGTCCGGGTCGGTCATCAGGGTGAGCAGCCGGTCGTAGACGACCTGCCAGGAGACGCCGTAGCGGTCCTTGAGCCAGCCGCAGGCACCGCCCGCGCCGCCGTCCGCGGTGAGGGCGGTCCAGTAGTGGTCGATCTCCCGCTGGCCGGAGCAGAGGATCTGGAAGGAGACCGACTCGTTGAAGGTGAACTGCGGCCCGCCGTTGAGCGCCATGAACCGCTGGCCGTTGGCCGTGAACTCGACGGCCAGGACGGAGCCCTCCGCGCCCGGGCCGGCCGCGGTGTGGCGGGTGACGCGGTCGACGCGGGAGTTCTCGAAGATCGACACGTAGTAGTGCGCGGCCTCCTCCGCCTGGCCGTCGAACCAGAGGCATGTGGTGAAACCGTCGGTGGTCATGAGCACTCCCGGGGGTGGGGGACGGGTCCGGCGGTACAGACTCCCCCGCGGGCCGGAAGTCATCGGTGCCCCACGCCGGGTGGTACCGGAGCGCACCGGCGATTTTCCGTCAGTGCGCGACGGCGGGGGCATGCGCCGCGTCACGGGGGGTACCCGCCCGGTGAGCGACCCCGCGGGCAGGCATGAGACGCCGTTCGCGGGGTACGCGAGCAGCGCAGGCCCGACGCACCAGCCGAACGGCGCCGGACCGTGACTTTCGTGGGAGTGTTGATGGACACCGCCGGGAAGCGGGCGCAGACAACGGTCATCGAGAAGACCGGGCAGGAGCGGGCGGGCGAGGAGGCACTGCCCGGCATCGCCGACCCCTCCTCCGTGGCCCCGCAGGACGCACGCTCGCTGTCCCGCCAGTTCTTCCGCCGGCTGACCGAGCTGGAGGAGGGCACCCACGAGTACCAGTACGCGCGCAACACCCTCATCGAGATGAACATGTCGCTCGTGCGGTTCGCGGCCGGCCGGTTCCGGGGCCGCGGGGACGACATGGAGGACATCGTCCAGACCGGCATGATCGGCCTGATCAAGGCGATCGACCGGTTCGACCTCTCCCGGGAGGTGGAGTTCACCTCCTTCGCGCTGCCGTACATCGTCGGCGAGATCAAGCGTTTCTTCCGGGACACCACCTGGGCGGTGCACGTCCCGCGGCGGCTCCAGGAGCTGCGGGTGGAACTGGCCAAGGCCCGTGAGGAGCTGTCCAGCAGGCTCGACCGCGAGCCGACGGTCGCCGAGCTGGCCACCTTGATGAACCTGTCCGAGGACGAGGTGATCGAGGGCCGGCTCGCCGCCAACGGCTACAACTCCTCCTCCCTGGACGCCGCGCTGACCGGCGACGGCCCGGAGAACGGCGAGGCGGTGCTCGCCGACTTCATCGGCGTGGAGGAGGAAGGGCTGCGGCTGGTGGAGGACTTCCACGCGCTGGCGCCGCTGATGGCGCAGCTCAGCGAGCGGGACCGGCAGATCATCCATCTGCGGTTCGTGGAGGAGGCCACCCAGGCGGAGATAGGGGAACGGCTCGGCTGCTCCCAGATGCACGTCTCGCGGCTGATCAAGCGGATCATCACCCGGCTGCGCCAGGGGATGCTGGGCGAACTCGGCTGCGCCTGAGCGGCAGGACGACGGCCCGGGACCGCTGGGGCGGTTCCGGGCACCCCGCGCGCTCGGGAACGGTCAGCGCCGCAGTTCGAGGCGCGCGATGACGCGCTTGCCGACGGGGATCCGCTCGACGACCACCTCGGTGGCGAGGGCGTGCACGATCTCCAGGCCGTGCCGTCCCACGCGCTGCGGATTCTTCGGGAACAGGTGCGGCAGGGCCGTACTGCTGTCGCAGACGGAGACCACGACGGCCGCGTCCGTGCCCTCCAGTTCCAGGATGTAGGGGCCGTCGCTGTGCCGGTCGGCGTTGGTGATCAGCTCGCTGACCAGCAGGAGCAGCTCGCCGTCCACGCCCCGGTCGACCCGCGCGCACCACTCGGTGCGCAGCTGTTCGAGGAACTGGGCCGCGAACGCCCGTGCCTCGGCGATGCAGCCGGGCTCGCCGGTGAAGTGCGTCGTGCGTCTCAGCGGCTCGACGGGTACGTCGAAACCGGTCGGTATCACTGCCCCGCCCAGGTGCTCGGTCATGCTGTCTTCCTCGCGGGCCACGGGCCCCGTCCGTTCGGTCGTATGCGTCGCACCTGTCCTCCTACCCCGAGTCGTGCCGTCCAGTCCAGCCGTTCGCCCACCGCGCACAGTGGCACGCGTCACGGCGCCGGACCGGCCGGCGACGCGGACGGACCACCCGGCGGGCAGGGTGCCCGGTCGCTGCCTAGCGTGGCAGACGTGAGCCCTGTCACCGTCCGCGCGCGGCCCGCCGCCCGGCACGGCCTGTCCGAGGCCCTGGCCGTGGTGCTGACCGGGGTCGCGGTGATGGTGCTGGTGGCCGCGGCCGGGCTGTGGGCGGCGGGCGCGGCGGGGCTGCCCGACGGCGCGTTCCCACGGGTGCTTGCCGCCACCGTGGTCACGGCGGTCGGCGGCAGCGTCCGGCTCACCGGGAACGCGGGCGCCTTGGCCAGGACCGAGGCCGGTATCACCGTACTCCCCCTGTCGGTGGGGCTCGCCGGTGCCCTGGTGATCGGTGCGGGCTTCCTGCGTCCGCTGCGGCACCGAACGGTCGTCGCGGCCGGGGAACTGGTCCGCTGGGCCGCCCGGATCGTGGTGCTGTGGCTGCTCGCGCTGACCGGGCTCGCCTTCGCCGCCCGGGAGACGTTCGCGGTGGACGTGGGCAGCGGGACCCTCAGCGATCTCACGCAGTTGTTCGAGGCGGAGCCGCGGATCGGGTTCGCCGCGGACGTGCCGTCGAGTGTGCTGTTCGCGCTGCTGTGGCTGGCCGGGGTGCTGCTGATCGCGCTCCTGGTCGCGCGCGGGGTGCCACTGCCGGGGCGGCTGCCGCACCGACGGGCGCGGGCGCGCCCCGTGGCCCGCGCGATGGTGGAACTGCTGCTGGCCGCCGTCGTCGTGGGTCTCGTCGTCGCGCTGGTCACGGCGGGCACCCGGGGGCATGCGCGGACGACGTTCGCGCTGATCCTGCTCGGCCTGCCCAATCTGGTGTGGCCGGCGCTGACCGTCGGCCTCGGGGCGACCTGGCACGGCCGGGTGGACGGCCCGTTCGGGCTGCCGGTGCCGCACATCCTGGACGTGCTGCTGCGCACCCCGGACGTCTCCGAGCTGAACCTGCGCACGCTGACCGGGTACGACGGGCGGATGTGGTGGCTGCCGGTCGCCGCCGGGGCGCTGCTGCTGGCCGCGGCGGTCCGGGCGGCACTGCGCTCGCCGGCCGGCACCCCGTTGTGGTCGGCCGCCGTGCGGCTGGGGGTCGCACTGGCCCTGACGGTGCTGATGATCTGTCTGCTGTGCCGGGTCTCCGCGCACTACGGACTGTCCCTGCTGGGCATCGGCGATCTCGGCGGCGGTCTGTCCGGGGAGCTGCTGCTCAGGCCGGCGCTGTGGCAGGCGGTCGGGCTGGGCGCCCTGTGGGGGCTGGTCGCCGGTTTCCTGGGCGCCCTGCTCGCCCGCCCGCTGCGCCGCCGCCACCACGCACCGGGCCGGTCAGCCGATGGGCACGACGAGCGCGGGCACGGTGCGCTGCATCCGTAGCGCGTCGACGGACTCGGCGAGCAGTTCGTACTCGGTGGTGTCGTCGCTGGCGGCGATCCTGACCAGCCGTCCGCCCGCCAGTTCGTCGGCCACGCGCTCCTGCTGGCCGTCGTCGGCGCACCAGGCGCGCAGCAGGGCGGGGACGTCGGCCACGGTGTCGGCGACCGGCACCAGCGCCCCGGCCGGGAAGGGGGCCGCCTCCGGGCTCGGGTCCAGCCGCTCGGCGATCCAGGACGCGCGGTCGCGCAGCCACCACAGGGCCAGTGCCAGGGTCGGCGCGCGGTAGGTGCCGAGAGGTACGCCGATGCGCCGGCCGTCGCACATCCCGTATGCCGTGACATGGCACAGGAACTCGTCGTGCACGTATCACTCCCCGTCGCCTCGTCCGGGTGTGCCCGGCGGACCTCGCTCTCGGTGCGGCTCCGTGCGGTGAAGTGCCCCTCGTTGTCGAGTATCGCCACGGCCGAAACACTGTCACCACGATTTTCCGGCCAGTCTGTCGGCATTCCTCCCACCCTTTTTGACCTGAATGACCCGGTGTCATCGGGGCGTTGGGGCATGACCCCGGAGGTAATCGACCCGCGGGGCGGCGGTGGGGCAAGGTGTTCACACCGGGTCGGCGAGACCGCGATCCGGGTTCCGACCAGCACAGACGACCCTCGACGGAGGCTGATTCACCATGTCCGAGAACACCGACCGCTACGAGAGCGCTGCCGCCCGTTACTTCGAGGCCTGGAACGCCACCGAGCCGGAGGCGCTGCGCAAGGCGGTCGCCGCCGCGTGGACCCCGGACGGCGGCTACACCGACCCGCTCGCCGACGTCCGCGGGCACGAGGGCATCGCCGCCGTGATCACCGCCGCGCACGAGCAGTTCCCGGGGTTCGTCTTCCGCCCGCTCGGCGCGGTGGACGGCCACCACGACACCGCGCGCTTCGGCTGGGAGCTGGTGAACGAGGCCGACGGCTCGGCGCCGGTCGCCGGGTTCGACGTGGTCACGCTGGACGCCGAGGGCCGTATCCGGCAGGTGCTGGGCTTCCTGGACCGGGTGCCGGCGGGTGCGTGACGGCACCGGGGCCCGGCTCGCCCACCCCGGACGGGGAGGAAAGCCGGGCCCTGGTGGGGGCGCCGGCCCGCCGGGCCCCGGCGGGCACGGCAGGGCCGCGGCGGCCTCACGACCGTACGATCGCGTCGATCCGCTCGAGTTCCCCGGCGTCGAAGTCCAGGTTGCGCAGCGCGCCCACGCTGTCCGCCAGTTGCTCGGGGCTGCTCGCGCCGACCAGGGCGGAGGTGACCCTGCCGCCGCGCAGCACCCAGGCCAGGGCCAGCTGGGCGAGGCTCTGCCCGCGGGCGGCGGCGATCTCCGCCAGCGCGCGCAGCCGCCCGAGCAGGTCCTCGGTGACCGCCTCCGGCTTCAGGAAGGGGCTGTCGCCCGCGGCACGGGAGCCCGCCGGGATGCCGTCGAGGTAGCGGCCGGTGAGCAGGCCCTGCTCCAGCGGGGAGTAGACGATGGAGCCGGTGCCGAGCTCGTCCAGGGCGTCGAGCAGGCCCTCGTCCTCGGGGCGCCGGTCGAGCAGGGAGTAGCGCGGCTGGTGGATGAGGAGCGGGGTGCCGAGTCCGGCGAGGATGCGGGCGGCCTCCCGGGTCTGCTCGGCGGAGTAGTTGGAGATGCCGACGTAGAGCGCCTTGCCCTGCTGGACCGCCGTGTGCAGGGCGCCCATCGTCTCCTCCAGCGGAGTCTGCGGGTCGGGGCGGTGGGAGTAGAAGATGTCGACGTACTCCAGGCCCATCCGTCGCAGGCTCTGGTCCAGGGAGGCCAGCAGGTACTTGCGCGAGCCGAACTCCCCGTACGGCCCCGGCCACATCAGATAGCCGGCCTTGGTGGAGATCACCAGTTCGTCGCGGTACGGGGCGAGGTCGGCGGCGAGGGCGGCCCCGAACGCGGACTCGGCGGCGCCGGGCGGCGGGCCGTAGTTGTTGGCCAGGTCGAAGTGGGTGATGCCCAGGTCGAAGGCCCGGCGCAGGATGGCCCGTTGGGTCTCCACCGGACGGTCGGGACCGAAGTTGTGCCACAGGCCGAGCGACAGCGCGGGCAGCTTCAACCCGCTGCGCCCGGTGCGCCGGTAGGGCATCTCGGCGTAGCGGTCGGGGGATGCGGTGTACAACGCGACTCCAGGGGATGGGCGTGGGTCTACGGAGCCCAGGATTCCCCGGACGGCGGCCAGCGGTCCAACCGGAGAATCGGATGGAATTGAGCGACTAGGCTGCTCAATCATGGAACTGCGCCATCTCCAGCACTTCGTCGCGGTCGCCGAGGACCAGCACTTCACCCGGGCCGCCGAGCGCCTGATGGTGTCCCAGTCGGGCCTGTCCGCGTCCATCCGGGCGCTGGAGCGGGAGCTGCGGGCGCCGCTGTTCGTGCGCACCACCCGGCGGGTGACCCTGACGGAGGCGGGGCGGGCGCTGCTGGTGGAGGCCGAGCGGGTGCTCGCGCAGGTGCGCGCGGCGCACGAGGCGGTGGCCGCGGTGCAGGGCGTGCTGCGCGGCACGCTGGCGCTGGGCACCGAGCAGTGCATCGCCGGGGTGCACGTGGCGCGGCTGCTCGCGGCCTTCCGGGGCCGGCACCCGGACGTGGAGATCCGGTTGCGCCAGGCGGGCTCGGGCGCGCTGGCCGAGGAGGTCGCGGCCGGACGCCTCGATCTGGCGTTCGCCTACCGCACCCGGGCGGACGGCGACCAGCTGCGCTCGGTGGCGCTGACCAGCGAGCCGATGACGGTGCTGTGCCATCCGAGCCACCGGCTGGCGGCCGCCGGGGCGCTGCTCGCCCCGGACGACCTCGCCGGGGAGGTGTTCGTCGACTTCCACCCGGACTGGGGTCCGCGCCGCGCCACCGACGCCGCCTTCGCCGCGGCCGGGGTACGGCGCACGGTCGCGCTGGAGGTCAACGACGTGCACAGCCTGCTGGACCTGGTGGACGAGAACCTCGGGATCGCGGTCGTCCCCCGCCACTTCCGGCACAAGCGGCCCACGCTCGCCGCGCTGCCGCTGAAGGGCACGGGAGAGGCGGAGTACGAGACGGTGGCCCTGCTGCCGCCCGAACGCTCCACCAGCCCCGCCGCCCGCGCGCTGGTCGCCCTGCTGGAGACGGAGGGCGAGGCGTCACCGTCCTGAATTGCGCACGCGGGAGCGCCGCCGATCTGTGATGGTGGACGGTATGCATGCGAAGGACATCCTCATCGACGGCTACGGCCGCATCCAGGAAGAAGTCCACGACACCCTCGACGGCCTCGGACCGGACGAGCTGAACCACCGTCCGGCCCCCGGCGCCAACACCGTCGCCTGGCTGGTCTGGCACCTCACGCGGGTGCAGGACGACCACGTCGCCGACGCCTTCGGGCTCGGCCAGGTATGGCTCGAACAGGGTTGGGAGAAACGGTTCGGCCTCGATCTGCCCCGGCAGGACACCGGGTACGGGCACACCCCCGCCAAGGTCGCCAAGGTGCGGGTCGACAGCGCCGAGCTGCTGACCGGGTACTACGACGCCGTGCACGAGCAGACCCTCGGCGCCCTGCGCTCCCTCGCCGCCAAGGACCTCGAACGCGTCGTGGACGAGCGCTGGGACCCGCCGGTCACCCTGGGCGTGCGCCTGGTGAGCGTCCTGTCCGACGATCTCCAGCACATCGGACAGGCCGCCTACCTCAAGGGTCTGCTTCAGAGCACGGGCGCGTAACCGGGCAGGATCACGTTCTCGATGAGGGCCTTGCGCTCGTCGAACGGGATGAACGCGCTCTTGACGGCGTTCACCGTGACGGTGCGCAGGTCCTCGGCCGTCCAGCCGGCCTCCTCGATCAGCAGCCCCATCTCCCGGGTCATCGTCGTCCCCGACACCAGCCGGTTGTCGGTGTTCACGGTGACCCGGAAGCCGAGGTCCTTCAGCGCCGTGACGGGGTGCTCGGCGATCGAGCCGGCCGCCCCGGTCTGGAGGTTGGAGGTGGGGCACATCTCCAGGGCGATCCGGCGGTCGCGCACCCAGGAGGCGAGCCGGCCGAGCTTGCCGTCCACGATGTCCTCGGTCAGGCGCACGCCGTGTCCGATGCGCTGGGCACCGCACACCTGGACGGCCTGGTGGATGCTGGGCAGCCCGTACGCCTCCCCGGCGTGGATGGTGAACGGCACGCTCTCGCGGCGCAGGTGCTCGAAGGCGGCCAGGTGGTCGGCGGGCGGGAAGCCGTCCTCGGCGCCGGCGATGTCGAAGCCGACGACCCCGGCGTCCCGGTAGGCGACGGCGAGGTCGGCGGCCTCCCGGACCCGGTCGAACATCCGCATGCCGCACAGCAGCGTGCCGACCCGCACCGGGGTGCCGGCGGCCGCCGCCTTCGCCATGCCGGCGGCCAGGCCCTCCTGCACGGCCTCCACGACCTCGGCGAGGCCCAGCCCGCCGCGGGTGTTCAGCTCGGGGGCGTAGCGCACCTCGCCGTAGACCACGCCGTCGGCGGCGAGGTCGAGCACGTACTCCTCGGCGGTGCGCAGCAGGCCCTCGCGGGTCTGCATGACGGCGAGGGTGTGCTCGAAGGTGGCTATGTAGCGCACCAGGTCACCGGAGTTGGCGGCCTCGACGTACCAGGCGGCCAGCTCGTCCGGGTCGGTGGTGGGCAGCCGGTGGCCGACCTCGGCGGCGAGCTCCACGACGGTGGCGGGACGCAGTCCGCCGTCGAGGTGGTCGTGCAGCACGGCCTTGGGCAGGCGGGCGATGGTGTCGGTGTCGATGCGGGGGGCGGTCATGGCAGGGCGTTCCTCAGCGGGTTGTACCGGGGTCGATCAAGGCGGCCGACGGTGCCGACGGGGGTGGTTAGCCGGTGAGGTTATACGTAAAACGACGCGGGCGCCACTTCCTTGTCTACGCGCGTTACCCGGTGCGGTGACCGGGATCTCGGTGCGTCAGGGCGTCTCCTCGCCCTGCGCCACCTCCACCCGGTGATGGAAGTCCACCAGTCCCGCCCCGGCGGTCACGCCGGACAGGGCGGTGCAGACGACGAGCAGGGCGGCGACGGCGCGCCCGGCGCGGGGTGCCCGAGGGGCGTCCAGGAGGGCCTGGACCCGCTGGGGCACGGGCCCCGCGGTCGCGGCGGCGGCGAAGTCGGGGCGCGGGGTGCCGGCCGCGTGCCCGGCGAGCGCGGCGCGGGCGATGGCCCGGGCGGTCAGCCGCCGGTCGCCCACCGAGGCGGCCGCGGCCTCGTCGGCGGTGCGCTCCACGGCGAGCCGGATGGTCTCGCGGACCGGGCGCAGGGCCGGGTGGCAGTGCGCGGCGAGTTCGGCGGCGGCGAGGAAGTAGTGGTGGCCGCCCTCGTTGTGGGCACGCTCGTGCGCGAACAGCGCCTCCCGCTCGGCGCCGTCGAGACTGCGCAGCATGGCGGTGGTGACGACGATGCGGTGCGGGCGGCCGGGCAGGGCGTAGGCGTCGGGGCGGGGCGAGTCCACCACGCACAGGTCACCGGCGGCGGGACCGCTGCCGGCCTCGGTGCGGGCCGCCCGGAAGGCCCGGCTCTGCCGCAGCACCGACCGTACGAGGGTCCAGGAGCAGACCGCGAGGACACCGACCGAGGTGGCGGCGGCCGGTACGACGATCAGGGCCGGTGCGGTGTGCAGTGGGTGGGTCAGCTCGCCGAACGCGGCGAAGAGGGGGAGCTTGAGCAGCCCGATCAGCACGAAGGCACCCAGCGCGGCGAGCGAGCAGCCCGCGAGCGCGACCGCGCAGCCGGTGACCGCCCACAGCGCGGCGGCCGGGGCCAGCCGGGCCAGCGCCCGCCGGGCCAGCGCCGGCAGCACGCAGGGCAGCAGCAGGGGCAGCAACAGCAGCGCGGTCATCGGCCGTCGGATTCCAGCAGGTCCCGCAGGATGCGCTCGTCGTCCGGGCTGAGCTGGGCGACGAAGCGGGCGAGCACCGTCTCCCGGTCGCTGTCCCGGTCCAGTTCGCTGTGCATCCGGCGGGCCGTGAGGCCATGGGCGTCCTGGACCTCCTGGACCGGGGAGTACACATAGCCGCGCCCCTTGCGCTGCCGCTCGACCACGCCCTTGTCGTGCAGCCTGCTGAGGATCGTCGTCACCGTCGTGCGGGCCAGGTCCGCCCCCAGGACGGCCTGGATCTGTCCGGGGGTGCGGGGCCCGCCGGCGGCCCAGAGCGCGGCCAAGACGCTCGCCTCCAGTTCACCGGCCGGCCGGCGTTCGTCCTTGCCGTCGGTCATGGATACGTTCTCACCCCATCCTCGTCGTGTGCGGACCGTCTACACGATGGTAGTCATACGGGCGCCCGGAACCGCCCCGGACCGTCAGCGGTGTCCCAGTGGGTGACGTCGCGGGGCCCGGCGTGCCGTGGTCCGTACCTCCCGCCGGCCGGTACCCGCCGAAGAGCCCCTACGCCCGAGGCGCCGCCGCACGGAGCCGGCTCAGCTCGCCGGGGGTGAGGCGCAGGGCGCCGGCGGCGATGTTCTCGACGAGGTGGCCGGGGTTTCCGGTACCGGGGATGGCGAGGACGTGCGAGCCCTGCTGGAGGGTCCAGGCGAGCCGGACCTGGGCGGGGCTCGCCCCGTGCGCACGGGCCACGGCCCGTACCTCGTCGTCCGGCCCCGGCTCGACGGCACCGGCCTCGGCGCCCTTGCCGGCCACGGCGTAGTACGGCACGAAGGCGATGCCGCGCTCGCCGCACATCCGCAGCAGCTCGTCGGCCTCGGGGTCGGGGGTGCCGAGGCCGTACCGGTTCTGCACGGCGACGACCGGGGCTATGCCCAGCGCCTCGGTCAGGTGCCGGGGCGAGACGCACGAGACGCCGAGGTGGCGGATCAGCCCCGCCTCGCGCAGTTCGGCGAGGGCGCCGAAGTGCTCGGCGATGGAGTCCTGGCGCATCCGGCGCAGATAGACCAGGTCGAGGTGGTCGCGGCCGAGCTGGCGCAGGTTCTCCTCGACATGGCCGCGCAGCTGGTCGGGGCGCGCGGAGGTGCCCCACTCGCCGGACCATTCCCGGAACGGGCCCACCTTGACCGCGATCACCAGGTCGTCGGCGTAGGGGGCGAGGGCCGTGTTGATCAGTTCGTTGGCGGAGCGGCGGGCGGAGAAGTAGAAGGCGGCGGTGTCGATGTGGTTCACGCCGAGTTCGACGGCCCGGCGCAGCACGGTGATCGAGCGCTCCCGGTCGCTGGGCGTGCCCAGGTGGAAGGCGGCGCTGCCGGTGAGCCGCATGGCCCCGAGGCCGACGCGGTGCACGGTCAGATCGCCCATCCGGAAGCTGCCGGAGGCCTGCGCGGTGACTGTTTCGGAGATCATTCGGCGGAGTGTGCCACACACCGCAGGCGGCCTCGCCCGGCGAACTCCCTTGCCCCGCCGGTCGATCGGCCCGCCCCTGCCCCCGCCGGTCACCGGCCCGGCGAACGCCGACGCGTCCACGGCGGCAGCCGCCACGCCCCGCCGGCCCGACGCCCGGCGCGCAGCCGGACCGGCCGATCCAGGCCACCGGCCGACCCGGAACACGGCCACCACGGACTCCAGCCCCCGCCACACCGCCTCGGGCACCCGGGCACCCGTCGCGGTCCGCGAGCCCCCCGACCTCCGTACATGACAATCAGCCCTGCTCTACACATAAGCCACGAATAAGAGCAAAATGGGTAGTGCCACGCTTCCCGAACGACACGGCGGAAGCGGTCTGGTCTGCACAGCCGAAGGAGACGAGAGTCATGGCCAACGTCTCGCACAGGGGCGACATGTCGACCCATCCCGATGTCGGCGAAATGCGGGAACGCTACGCCCGCTTGCTCGGCGGCCGTGATGTGGCGCTCGTGGACGGGCCGGTGTTCCTGCTCGGCCTGTACTGCGCGGCGTCCCCCTGGATCGTGCACTACACCACCAGCCAGCCGGCGCTGATGACCCACAACCTGATCATGGGCATCGCCATCGGGCTGCTGGCACTCGGCTTCACCAGGGCGCCCGAGCGGATGTACGGCCTCAGCTGGGCCATGTGCGCGCTGGGCATCTGGATGATCATCGCTCCCTGGATCGTGGGCAGCGCCCCGGACACCGGCGTGATCATCAACAACATCGTCATCGGAGCGCTGACGCTCGCCCTCGGACTCGTCTGCGCCGCCACGGCGGCGAAGAGCACCCCCAGGCCCTAGCGGGGAAGGAAGCACAACGGGAGAGCACGGGAAGGAGAGACCGTCGAGCAAGGGAAGAAGCGCAAGGAAGGAAGATCGACGGAGGGCCGGCGCCCCTGCGGACCGGCCCTCCCGCCTGTCCGGTCAGGGCCGCACGGTCAGGGAGATCCACAGGTCCGGCGGCAGCTCCGGGCGGCCCGGCACCGGCCGGGCCTCACGGCTCCAGGCGCCCGGGGCGAGGTCCTCGGCGAGGCGGTGCCAGAACGCGACCGCTCCCGGGTTGTTCTCCTGGAACGCGATCTCCCAGCGCCCGGGATGCCGTCGCAGCACCTCCCGCGCGGCCCGCAGACCGACCCCGGCGCGCCGCGCCCCGCGCGCCACGAAGAAGCTGTTGAGCACCCGCACCGGACCGTCGAGCCCGCGCACGAAGGCGAGCCCGGCGGCGCGATCACCGCGGGTCAGCAGGTAGGGCGCCCAGCCGGGCGCGGAGAAGGCGGCGTCGACGCGCTCGCTGCGGAAGGTGCCGTCGGCGGCGGGCAGGTCGCCCTGGAACTCGGACAGGTCGTGGCGGAACATCAGCCACAGCCGCTCGACGGCGGGCCGGTCCGCCGGGGTCGCGGGGCGGACGCGGACGTCCGTGTCGTCACTGGTGGCGCGGATCTGGTTCTCGGTCATGAACGAAAGCCTCCCCGGCGGACTTCGTCCGTGCCGGGGAGGCTTTCACGTAGAGCAGGGATCTTAGCGCATCGAGCCTCAGACCGCCTCCGCCTCCGTCTTCCCGTCCGCCAGGAACTCCTCGCCGATCTCCTTCGCCCCGAACGGCCAGACCCGCTCCAGCCCGGCCCACACCAGGAAGGCCACGCACCCGAGGACGAGCCAGGCCAGGGACCACTCGATGGGGTGGCGGCCCGGGGAGTTACGGTCGGCGTAGCCGTAGATCACGCACCAGCCGGTGAAGGCCACGAGGCCGGGCACCGGGTAGAGCCACATCCGGTACGGCCGGTGCAGGCCCGGCTGCCGGGCGCGCAGCACCGCCAGCGCGACGATCTGGGCGAGCGCCTGGACGATCACCA
Organism: Streptomyces sp. NEAU-sy36; assembly: GCF_013423905.1. Classification (NCBI taxonomy): domain Bacteria; kingdom Bacillati; phylum Actinomycetota; class Actinomycetes; order Kitasatosporales; family Streptomycetaceae; genus Streptomyces; species Streptomyces sp. NEAU-sy36. The sequence continues at coordinate 3,042,425 of NZ_CP058977.1, read as the reverse complement.
TCACCGTGGTGAGCAGCTGGATCAGGGTGGCGAGGTCGGTGTGCCGGCCGATCAGGAAGCCGACGGCGGTGATCACGCCCATGGTGGCCAGGCCCAGGGTCGGGAAGCGGTGCCGGGGGTGCAGCCGCTCGTACGGCCGGAAGAAGACCCGGTCGCGGGCGGCGTCGTACGGCACCCGGGAGCCGCCCAGCAGGCCCGTGAACACCGAGGCGAAAGCGGTGATCAGAATGAGCACGGTGACCGTGTCGGCGGCTCCCCGGCCCCATGTCCTCTCCAGCACCGCGGAGGCCACCGACGTGGCGGCGACGTCGTGCGGGTCGGTCATGCGGTGCCAGTCGACGACGCCGAGCGTGCCGATCTGGAGCAGCAGGTAGATCGTCATGATGCCGGCGATCGACAGGAGGATGGAGCGCGGCAGGACCCGGCCGGGGTCCTTGATCTCGGCACCCATGTAGGCGGTGGTGTTGTAGCCGAGGTAGTCGTAGACGCCGATGGTCAGGCCCGCGGCGAACCCGGTCCAGAAGGCGCCGTCGGTGAGGTCGAAGGCGTGCGCCGGGTAGGCGAAGGCGAGGTGCGGGCTGAAGTGCGAGGCGGCGGCCGCGATCACCAGGACCACCGAGGCGATCATCACGGTCCACATCACGGCGGTGATCCGCGCGATGTGCTCGATGCCGCGCCACAGCAGGAGCACCACCAGGGCGATGACGCCCAGGCCGATCAGATCGCCGGAGGTCCGGCCGAGGCCGGGGGCGAGGTAGCCGAGGTACTGGACGAAGCCGACCACGCCGGTGGACATGATCAGCGGGATGAAGAGCATCGCCGTCCACACGAACAGGAACGGCATCAGCCGGCCGGTGCGGTACTGGAAGGCCTGGCGCAGATAGACGTAACTGCCGCCGGAGCCGGGCATGGAGGCGCCCAGTTCGGCCCAGACCAGCCCGTCGCACAGGGCCAGTACCGCGCCCGCGACGAAGCCGACGACCGCCTGCGGGCCGCCGAACGCGGCGACCATCAGCGGGATGGTGACGAAGGGGCCGATGCCGCACATCTGGCTCATGTTGATGGCCGTGGCCTGGAACAGCCCGACCCGTCGCACGAAGCCGCCCGGAGGCGGCGGGCTACCGGACATGGGGACTCCTGGGACCGTCGGGGAGGCGTCGGGTAGGGGACCTTACGAGAATCCGGGCGCCGGGAGAAGGAAGGTGACGGAGATTCAGCGGGCGTCGGCGCGGGGGTCGTTGACAGTGTCCGGGGGGCCGCCTAGCTTAAGCCCGGTTAGTAAAGTTTCCTAACTTTGCGAGCCTGGAGACCGTCTGTGTTCCCTCGCCCCGCCCCCGGCCTGAGGCTCGCCGCGGCCACCGGCCTCCTCGCCCTGCTCGGCTCCCTCGCCACCGGCGCCTGGGTGGACCCCCGCACCCCCGGGCCCCCGCTGCGGCCGGTCGCGGCGCCGATGGGCCCCGCCCGGACCACCGAGGTGGCCCCGGCCGCCGGTGCCACAACCCCGCTCGCCGGCTACGCCATCCAGTCCACGGCGCGCACGGCCGACTCCCCGGCCGCCGTCTCCTCCCCCGGCTACCCGGCGCGGGGCTGGTACCCGGCGGGCCCCCGCTCCACCGTGCTGGCCGCGCTGCTCGCCGCCGGGAAGTACCCCGACCCGTTCCGCTCCACCAACCTGGAGAAGATCCCGAAGGCCGACTTCGAGGTGCCCTGGTGGTACCGCGCCGACTTCCTCCTGCGCGACACCGGCCGGCGCACCTTCCTCGACTTCAGCGGGGTCGTCTCGGCGGCCGACGTCTACCTCAACGGCCACCGGGTGGCCCGGGCCGCGGACGTGACCGGCGCGTACACCCGGCACGAGCTGGACGTCACCGCGCTGGTGCGCACCGGCCGCAACACGGTCGCCTTCCGCGTCCGGCCCAACCAGCCGAGCAAGGACCTGACCATGGGGTGGCTCGACTGGCTCCAGCCGCCGCCGGACCGCAACATGGGCATCGTCCGGGACGTAGTGGTGCGCCGGGGCGGGCCGGTGGCGCTGCGCGACGCGCACGTGGTCACCAGGCTGGCCGTGCCGTCCCTGGCCACCGCCGACCTGACGGTGCGGGCGAAGGTGCGCAACGACACCGGTTCCCCGGTCACCGCGGAGGTCGCCGGCCGGGTCGCCGGGACCCGCCTGCGCACGACCGTACGGCTCGCCGCGCACGAGACGAGGACCGTCGCCTTCTCCCCCGCCGACGTCCCCGGGCTGCGCCTGACCGCGCCGAGGGTGTGGTGGCCGGCCGGGATGGGCGGGCAGCCGCTGTACTCCCTCGACCTCACCGCGAGCGTGTCCGGCACGCCGTCGGACACCGCGCACGAGACCTTCGGCATCCGGGACGTCCAGGCGCCGCTGAACGCCGCCGGGGCCCGCCAGTACCGGATCAACGGGCGCCCGCTGCTGGTCAGGGGCGGCGGCTGGTCACCGGACGAGTTCCTGCGCTGGGACCCCCGCTACGTCGAGGACCGGCTGCGGTACGCCGTCGACCTCGGCCTCAACACCCTGCGCCTGGAGGGGCACCTGGAGCCGGACGAGTTCTTCGCGCTGGCGGACCGGTACGGCGTGCTGACCCTGCCCGGCTGGGAGTGCTGCGACAAGTGGGAGGGCCAGGTCAACGGCACGGAGAACGGGGAGCAGTGGACCCCGGGCGACTATCCGGTGGCGAAGGCGTCGATGGCCGCCGAGGCCGCCCGGCTGCGGGACCACCCGAGCGTGCTGTCCTTCCTGATCGGCAGCGACTTCGCGCCCGACGCCAGGATCGAGAAGAACTACCTGGACGCCCTGCGCGACGCCGACTGGAACCTCCCGGTGATCCCCGCCGCCTCCGACAAGTCCTCGCCCCGGCTCGGCCGTTCGGGCATGAAGATGACCGGCCCCTACGACTGGGTGCCGCCCGCTTACTGGTACGCGAAGCGCGAGGGCGGCGCGACCGGGTTCAACTCCGAGACCAGCGCGGGCCCGAGCGTGCCCACCCTGGACACCCTGCGCCGGATGCTCACCCCGGCCGAACTCGACACCCTCTGGAAGGACCCGAAGGCGAAGCAGTACCACCGCTCGCCCTCCCCCACCTTCGGCACGCTGGCGCTGTACGACGACGCCCTCGCCGCCCGCTACGGGTCCCCCGCCGGCCTCGCCGACTACGTGCGCAAGGCGCAACTCTCCCAGTACGAGAACGTGCGCGCCCAGTTCGAGGCGTACGGACGCAACGCGACCGACGCCGACGCGCCCTCGACCGGGGTCGTGCACTGGATGTTCAACAGCGGCTGGACCTCACTGCACTGGCAGCTGACCGACCGTTACCTCGACCAGGGCGGCGCGTACTTCGGCGCGAAGAAGGCCAACGAGCCGCTGCACATCCAGTATTCCTACGACGACCGGTCGGTGGCGGTGGTGAACAACCGGCACGCGGCCGCCGGCGGTCTCACCGCGCGGGCCACGCTCTTCGACCCGGACGGCACCCCGCGCTACGACGGCAGGGCCGATGACGTGTCGGTGGCCGGGGACGGGGCCCACGCCACCGCGCTGACCCTGCCGCGGTCGGTGCCCGGCCTGGCCCGGACGTATCTGCTGCGGCTGGTGCTGACCGACGCGGACGGCCGGGAGGTGAGCCGGAACGTGTACTGGCTGTCGACCCGGCCCGACGTCCTCGACTGGGACCGCACCACCTGGTGGTACACGCCGACGACCGGCCACGCCGACCTCACCGGTCTGGCCTCGATGGCTCGGGTCCCGGTGGCGGTGACGGCCGGCACCCGGTCCGCGGGCGGTGTGTCGACCACGACCGTGACACTGCGCAACACCACGGACGGCGCGACGCCGTCGCTGCTGACGGACGTGCACCTGGTGGACGGGCGCGGGGCGCCGGTGCTGCCGGTGCGCTGGTCGGACAACGAGGTCGGACTGTGGCCGGGCGAGTCGGTGACGCTGACCGCCGTCTACCGCACGGCCGACCTGCACGGCGCGGCGCCCCGGGTGCGGGTCTCCGGCTGGAACACCCCCGAGCGGACCGTGCCCGCGGCATGACGAGGGGGTGGGCCCGGACGGGCCCACCCCCTGCGCGTTCCCCTGGTCAGGCGACGTTGAGCGCGGTGTCGTCCAGGACGAACGAGGTCTGGTACTTGGAGCCCTCGGTGCCGGTGAACTTCAGGGTGACGGTCTGCCCGGCGTAGCCGCTGAGGTCGAAGCTGCGCTGGGTGTAGCCGGAGGCGGCGTCCAGGTTCGAGTACGTCGCCAGGGTGCCGAGGACCGTGCCGGAGCCGTTGAGCACCTGCGCCTTGAGGGTGTCGTAGGCGGTGCCGCCGGTCTCGGCCGTGTCGACGTGCAGGTAGAAGCTCAGCTTGGCCGAGGTGCAGCCGGCCGGGATGGTCACCGTCTGGGACAGCGTGTCGGTGGTGGCGGTGCCGTAGCCGTCGAGCCAGGCGTAGTACGAGCCCGAACGCGGCGACTCGCTCGTGGAGTTGGTGATGACGCCGCTGGACCCGCTCCAGGCGGTGTTGCCGGACTCGAAGCCGTTGTTGCCCAGGAGCTGGCCCGCGGTGCAGGTGCCGCCGCCCGTGCCGCCACCGCCGGTGCCGCCACCGCCGCCGCTGGTGCCGCCGGCCCCCGCCAGCCACGCGGTGGCGTTGAGGGCGAGGGGGGCGTTGGTGGCGCCGGAGTCGTTCCAGCCGTCGTACAGGGTGTTGCCGGAGCTGCCGGTGCCGTCGTCGATCGGCGAGCTGTCGCCCCAGAAGGCGACGCGGCCGCTGCCGAAGGTGCTGGTCAGGAAGAACGCCCCGGTGTTGCCCGAGTAACCGCTGCGGTAGACCAGGCCCTTGACGGAGGAGTTGTCGGAGGGCTTGAGGGTGGCGGTCGTCCCGTCGGCGAACAGGCTCTTGGTGACCTTGCCGAAGGAGCCGTTCAGCACCGGGTCGGTGCTGTCGTTGATCGCGGCCGGATAGCCGGAGCTGATGTCGAGGGCGTCGATCGAGAAGCCGAACGGGTCGGAGGAGTCGACGCTGTTGTTCGTCATCAGGTCGTTGAGGATCTTGACCGCGTCGGCACCGTCGTTGTTGCGGTCGGCACCGGTGTGGTCGGAGATCATGAACAGGCCGCCGCCGTTCTTCACGAAGGTCATGATCGCCGTCTTCTCGGCGGTCGTGAACAGCGTGTTGGGCTCCGGCAGCACCAGGGTGTCGAAGTTGGACAGGTCCAGCGCGGACGAGCCGCCGTAGCTCAGGCTCTGGCCGGACGGCAGTGTCTTCAGGCTGTAACCGCCGGTCTTCTGCAGTGCCACGCCCCAGGAGGACAGGGCGCCGGTCCAGTCCGTCTCGGCCGACGGGGAGGGGTTCTGGGCGAGCGGGTCGGGCTGGCTGGTGGAGATGACCCAGTCGGCGTTGCCGGCCGTCTCGGCGTGGGCGTTGTCGAACAGGACGCGATGGGTGGTCGCGGTCGCCGCCCGGGCGGGCGTGCTCGCACCGGCCTGTACGGCGGCTCCGGTCAGGAGCAGGCCGAAACCGGCGAGTGCGGTGGTGAGTCTGCGTCGGGATCTCCTGGATCCGAGCATCCGGCGAACCTCCGTCGTGGGGTGTGGGGAAGAGGAGTTGCGGCGCCAAATCTGCGCGCGTAGAACGGGCTTGAGGGTTCTACACGCGTCGACGGCTTGAAAGGTACATGGCATGAAGCGCCGGTGAACAGAAAGTCCGGGCAATAAACCGGACCGGAGTGTCCGCGCCACCGGCGGGCATTTTCACCAGGTAGGGGTATGCCGTGCGGAGGGGTGAAGATGGAGATATCAGGCCTCATCAGCGCCATTGTCATCGGTTTGGTCATCGGTGTGCTGGGCCGGCTCGTCGTGCCGGGGCGGCAGCACATCGGGATCCTGTGGACCATCGTCGTCGGCATCGTGGCCGCGCTGGTCGGCTCGGCGATCGCCGCGGGGATCGGGGTCGCGGACACCAGGGGGCCGGACTGGATCGAGTGGCTCATCCAGATCGCCCTGGCGGCGGTGGGGGTGAGCGCACTCGACCGGGCGCGCCGCTGACCGCCGTCAGCGGCCGGGCTGTTCGTACAGGTACGGGGTCGTGGTGGTGAGCGGGAGGAAGCCGAGGCGTTCCAGGATCGGACGGCTCATGGGCGAGGCGTCGACGTGGAGGTAGCGGCGGCCGTGGGCGGCGGCGACGCGGGCGCGGTGGGCGACGAGGGCGCGGTACAGGCCCCGCCCCCGCCACGCCTCGACGGTGCCGCCGCCCCACAACCCGGCGAACGGGGTGCGGGGGACGAGTTCCAGCCGGGCGGCGCTGACGGGTTCCTCGCCGGCCAGCGCGACGACGGCGACCACCGTGCCCGGATCAGCCGCCAGCCGGTCGCGCAGGCGCCGGCGCAGACCGGTGCCGTCGGTGCCGAAGGCCCGCTCGTGCACGGCCACGGCGAGGTCGGCCCCGGCCGCGTCGGTGGCCTCCACCAGCCGTACCCCCTCGGGGAGTCGGGCGTCCGGGTCGAGCCGTTCGATCTCGCCGATCATCAGCGTCTCGACGGGCTCGGCCCGGAACCCGGCCGCGACCAGCCGGGCGCCGAGGTCCTCGGGCCGGTCGTGGCCGTACAGCTTCCACTCGAAGTCGTGACCGAGGGCGGTGAAGCAGGCGATCTGCTCCCGGATCGCCTCGTCCGCGCCCCGCTCGTCGAGGGCGGACCAGAGCACGCCGTTCCAGCCGTGCGCGTCCGCGATCTGCCGCACCACCTCCCCGGCCCGCTCGACGCGGGCGCCGGGACCGTCGGGTGTGGCGTGCTCGCGCAGGTCGCGGTCGTACCGGGCGAGGATCTCGTCTCTCTCCATGGCGGCACACTCGACCACGCGAAAAGCGGGCACGGCAACGCAATTGCGGTTCAGCCCAGTTCGAGGGTGGTCACGCCGAACACCCGTTCCTGGGCGTGCGGACGGACCGGGCCGGTGTACATGCGGGCCGTCTCGAAGGACGGGGCGAGGCCGGCCGCCTCGGCGAGGGCGATGCCGTCGGCGTTGGGCTCGGGGACGTCGACGGCGAGTTCCCGGCCCGCGGCCTCGGCGGTCAGCGCGGCGAACAGGGCGCGGGCGTCCTCGGTGGTGTCGGCGAGGAGCGGGCCGACGCGCAGGGCGTCGTGGCCGGGGCGGAGGACCGCGTAACCGGTGAGGCGGCCGTCGTCGTGGCGGACGAAGGCGCGGTGGCCGGGGGTGGTGAGCCACTCGGCGAGGAAGCGGGGCCGGTCGGCGGGGTGGCAGGCGGCGTCGTAGGCGGTGATCGCGGCCAGGTCGCCGGGGGTGGCCGGGCGGACGCCGGCGGGCACGGCGGCCTCGGGGGCGGTGCCGGTGAACCGGATGGTGCGGTAGGCGAGCCGGAAGCCGGACTGGCGGTAGTTGTCCTGCTGGGCGACGACTCCGTCCAGGCCCACGGTGCGGGTCCCGGCGTGGGCCAGGGCGGTCTTCCAGGTGGTGAGGCCGTGGCCGTGGCCGCGCAGGTCGGGCCGGACGAGGTAGCAGCCGAGGAAGGCGTAGTCGGCGCCGTAGTTGACGACGGAGACGGCCGAGACCGGCTCCCCGTCGATCCGGCCGAGGAAGAAGCCCTCGGGGTCCTGGGCGAAGAAGGCGGGCCCGTCGGACAGCCCGGGGTTCCAGCCCTCCGCCGCCGCCCACCCGCTGATCACCGGCCAGTCGGCGAGGCCGGCCCGGGTGACGACGAGGTCCTGGGGGGCGGAAGAGGTCATCGGTGCGCTCCGTTCGGTCGGGGCTGACTGCCGTGGTCGTTACGGCCCTCGACCGGGCCGTTCGGAGCATCCTCCCGGATCGACGCCGCCCACGCCACGACAGGATCAGCCGACAGCGCACGCCACAGGGGGCGGGACGCGGCGAGGACGAACAGCGCGAAGAGGGTGATCGGGAGCAGCCCCACGGGCCGCAGCAGCCGCGTCCAGTCGGCGTTCAGCCAGGACCAGTTGACGAACCAGTTGGCGAACGCGTCCGCCGCCACCACCGCACCGGCGGACGGCGCGCCCGCCCGGCGGGCGCCCAGTACCAGGACGGCGACCAGCGGATCGAGGACGACCAGCGCGACGAAGAACACCTGGATCGCGAGCGGGAAGGAGGAGTAGGCGTGCGGGCCGCGCCGGGCCAGGTCGGCGGCGTGCCAGCCGGTGCCCTCCAGGAATCCGGCGGCGTGGACGAGGAGGAGTACGCGGGCCCGGGGCGGCAGCGCTCGCCACCGCCGTCGTATGCCGTCCGTCACCTGGTCACTCTACTGCCCCCGCGCTACGCGGAGTTGGCTGTCGCCGCGAGGCTCCACCGGGCCGGCGTCCGGTGGGGAGGTGGACGGTGGGGGCCCGGTGGCCGGTGGAGGCCTGGGACGTGGCGGGGGTCAGCGGCCGCGGGCGGGACGGCAGCGGCGGTAGAGGATCGTGCCCGTGAGCAGGAGCGCCGCACTGGCGGCCGCCGCGGGGGCGGTCAGGTCCGCGCCGGTGTGGGCCAGCGTGCCGGCCACCGGTTCCGGAGCGGGACGAGGGGTGTGCGGGGCCGGGTGGTGCCGAACGGGGGCCGGCGGCTCGGGCGTGGGCGTGACCGGGTGCCGCGGGGTCTCGCCGCCGCCGTTCACGGAGGTGTTGCCCATGGCCGGGTTGAGGAGTCCCACCACGTTGACGCTGTTGCCGCTGATGTTGACCGGCAGGTCAACGGGCAACTGGATGCCGTTTCCGGAGATCACCCCCGGGGAGTGCGCGGCGGTGCCGTGGGCCGTCGCACCGCCGGAGGTGCTCGATCCGCCCCGGGTGCCACCCGCGTTGTTCGCGCACGTGTTGCCCGCGGCCGGGTTGAGCAGTCCCACGACGTCGACCGTGTTGCCGCACACGTTCACCGGGACGTCCACCGGCAGCTGGATGCCGTTGCCGGAGATCAGTCCGGGCGAGCCGGCCGCGACTCCGTCGGCGCTCGCGCCGTCGGCCGCGAACGCGGCGGACGCCGGCCACGCCAGGGCCATCGCGCCGGAGGCGGCGACGGCGGCGATCACACCGTTTCGGGTAGCCCGTCTCATTGGTTCCCTGCCTTCCAGACATGTTCGCGGGTACTCACCCGCACCACGTAAAACGCAGACGAACCGGCCTAGTTATGGCTCATCGGTCTTTCACCCCATCGAGTGGCATGACCGTCGAACTGCTTGTAAAGCCGCTCAATGATCAACAAAAAGGGGCCGCCGGCGCGGGAGCATACGGCACCGCACGGCGTTCCGCCCGTCCGGAGGCGGGCCGCCCGGGGCCCACTTATGGTGAGCGAAAGGGCGCCGTCCCGGTCCGCTGCGGGCGCCCCGGGAGGCTATCGATGCTGGCCAAGCTGTGCTCGCGGTACGCCGTGCGGCGCTGTGCGGGTACCGGAGTCCTCGCCCTGGCGCTGCTCGGCTCCGCCCTGCCCGCGACCGCGGCACCCGCCGCGCCGCGGGGCCCCGACCTCACCCGGTTCTACCGGCAGCAGGTGGCCTGGGGCGCCTGCGCGGGCCCGGAGATGCCGAGGGATCTCCAGTGCGGGAAGGTGACGGTCCCGCTCGACTACGCCAGGCCGGACGTCGGCACGCTCGACATCGCGCTGGCCCGCTACCGCGCCACGGGCGCCTCGCACCATTCCGTGGTGCTGAACTTCGGCGGGCCCGGCGGCGCGGGCATCAACGAACTGGCGTACGACGGCAAGCAGTTCATGGACCTGACCAACGGCTACGACGTGGTCACCTTCGACCCCCGCGGCGTGGGCCGCTCCTCCCCCGTCAGCTGTGGCGACGACGACCAGGCGGCGGGCGTCACCGGGGCGGACGCCGACCTCGCGCATCCCCAGGCGCTGCTGCGGCAGTTGCGGCGGGCCGCCGCCGCGTGCGCCCGCAGTTCCGGTGCGGTGCTGCCGTACATAGGGACGGTGAACGCCTCCCGGGACCTGGACGTCATCCGTCAGGCCCTCGGCGAGAAGAAGCTGAACTACCTGGGCTTCTCCTACGGGACGCGGCTGGGCGCGGTCTACGCCGCCCAGTTCCCGCACCAGGTCGGCCGGATGGCCCTGGACGGCGTGGACACCCTGACCGAGTCGCTCGCGGAGCAGGGGATCGCGGGCGCGCAGGGGCAGCAGGCGGCGCTGGACGACTTCCTGGACTGGTGTGCGGGGAACGCCGGCTGCCCGTTCGGACAGGACCGGCGCGCGGCCGGGGACGAGGTGGTCCGGCTGGTGCGCTCGCTGGACCGGCGCCCGGTCACCACCGAGGGCGGGGAGCCGTTCTCCGGCCAGGACCTCGTGGCCGCCCTGGTGCAGGGCCTGTACAGCAGGACCTCGTGGCCGACGCTGGAGCAGGCGCTGACCTCGGTGACGCGGAACGGCGATCCCCGGGGCATCCTGGCCTTCGCCACCCCCGGCGCGGGCCTGACGAGGAGCGCGGACCGCGGCCGGCCGCCGGTGGCCGGCGGTCTGGCCGACCCCGAGGACGTGCCGCCCGACAATCTGCGGGCCGCGCTGATGGCGATCAACTGCGCGGACGACCCCGACCGGCCCGGTGCCGCGCGGATCGCCGGGGACCTCAGGCGGCTCGGCGCCGCCTACGACGAGGCGTCCCCGGTCTTCGGCCGCTACCGGCTCACCCAGCTGCTGATGTGCTACGGCCGTCCCAAGGGCACCGACTTCATCCGCGACCGGGTGAAGGACGTGGACACGGCGCGGATGCTGCTCGTGGGCACCCGCGGTGACCCGGCGACGCCGTACCCGTGGACGGTGGAGACCGCCCGGCGGCTCGGCCCGTCGGCCGTGGTGCTCGACAACAAGGGCGACGGCCACACCGGATACGGCTCCTCGGTGTGCGTGCACCGCAGGGTCGACGACTTCCTGCTCTACGGCTCCCTGCCCGCGAACGGCAGCTCGTGCCCCGCGGACGGGAAGGAGTGGAGCGCCATCCCGGGCCGTACCGGCTGAACCGTACCGACCGAACGCACCGACCCATGACGGACGCGGCCGCCGCCCGGCGACCGTGACCGCGACGGAGGGACACCATCATGCGCATCCGCGCCGCCATCGCCGTACCCGCCGCCTCGGCCGCCGCGGCGGCCCTGCTGCTGACCGCGCCGCCGGCCCACGCGGCCACCGCGAGCCCCCAGCCGCCGCCCTGCGTCCAGGGCGCGCTGAAGCTGCGGGCGAGCACCGTGCCGGGCCGGCCGACCGTGGTGCGCGTCAGCGCCACCAACGACAGCGGGCGCGCCTGTGCGATCGACCGGGTGCCGCTGGTGACCTTCGGCGGCCTGGACGGGGCGGCGCTGCCGCTGCCGGCCGGCGGCACGGGGCGGCTGCGGCTGGCGGCGGGCGAGAGCGTCCACGCCGATGTGCGCACGATCGTGCGCACGTCCGATCCGCAGGCCCGCCGGGCGCGGTCGGTCACCGTCGGCGACTGGGCGGGCCGCTGGGGCCGCGTCTTCACCCCGGCCCGGCTCGGCACCGGCCCCCAGGTGTCGGTCTGGGAGCCGGTGACGACGTGGTGGCAGCCCTCGTCGGCGGCCGCGGACCGAGTGCTCGGGCTCAGCCGAGGATGAGCTCCGGCTGGTAGATGTCCAGCCACTGCGCGAGGTCCAGGGTCCGTTCCAGGCCGCGCCGGGCGGCCTGGCTGCTGACCGGGGCCTCGCGTTCGGCGGCCCTCTTCAGCCGGTCCCGGTCCACCAGGTCGAAGATCCGGTGGGAGGGCCGGGCGAGCAGGTCCTTGGCCTGGTCCTGGAGGGCGCGCGCGTACTGCGGGTCCTGGGTGGACGGGTAGGGGCTCTTGACCCGGTCGTACACCGACTGCGGCAGGACGTCCTTGCTGGCCTCGCGCAGCAGGCTCTTCTCCCGGCCGTCGAAGGACTTCAGGGCCCACGGGGTGTTGAACACGTACTCGACCAGGCGGTGGTCGCAGAACGGAACCCGGACCTCCAGGCCGGTGCGCATGCTCATCCGGTCCTTGCGGTCGAGGAGTATGCGCACGAAGCGGGTCAGGTGCAGGTGGCAGATCTGCCGCATGCGGAACTCGAAGTCGCTTTCGCCCGCGAGCCGTTCGATGCCGGCGATGGCCGTGCGGTAGCCGTCGGCTATGTATCCCTCCAGGTCCAGTGACTTGCCCACGTCGGTGCGGAGCATGTCGGAGTCGTCGCCGAAGTGCCGGCCGAAGCGCACCAGCCAGGGGAAGGTGTCGGCGCGGCGGGCGTCCTCGTCGAAGAACTGGAGGTAGCCGCCGAAGACCTCGTCGGCGGACTCGCCGGACAGGGCCACCGTGGACTTCTGCCGGATGGCGCGGAACAGGAGCAGCAGCGAGGCGTCCATGTCGCCGAAGCCGGCCGGCAGGTCGCGGGCGCGGATGACCTGCTCGCGCACGGCGGGGTCGGCGAGGGCCTGCGCGTCGAGCACGATGTCCTGGTGGTCGGTGCCGGCGAGTCGGGCCACGTCGTGCACGAAGGGGGTGTCCGGGGTGCCGCGCAGTTCGTCGGCGACGAAGTTCTCGGCCTGGCCGACGAAGTCGACGGCGAAGCTGCGCACCTTCTCGCCCTGGTCGGCCAGTTGCCGGGCGGCGAGCGCGGTCATCGCGGACGAGTCGAGGCCGCCGGAGAGCAGGGTGCAGCGGGGCACGTCGGCGACCAGCTGGCGGCGCACGATGTCGTCGAGGAGGGTGCGCACGGTGGCGATGGTGGTGTCCCGGTCGTCCTCGTGCGGGCGGGTCTCCAGGCGCCAGTAGACGCGGGTGGACAGTCCGGAGCGGTCGACGGTGACGACCGTGCCGGGCTCCACCTCGCGCATCCCGTCCCAGACGGCGTGCCCCGGGGTCTTGATCAGCACGAGCAGTTCGCGCAGGCCGTCGAGGGTCACGCGGGGGCGGACCAGCGGGTTGGCGAGGATCGCCTTGGGCTCGGAGCCGAACAGCACGCCGTCGGGGGTCCGGTAGTAGTAGAACGGCTTGATGCCCATACGGTCGCGGATCATGACGAGCTTGTCGCGGCGGCCGTCCCAGATGGCGAACGCGTACATGCCGTTGAGGCGTTCGGCGAGCGCGTCGCCCCACTCCACGTAGGCGTGCAGCACCACCTCGGTGTCGGAGTCGGTGGTGAACCGGTGGCCGCGGTCCGTCAGCTCCCGGCGCAGCTCGGTGAAGTTGTAGGTCTCCCCGGAGTAGACCAGCGCGACGGTGCCCTCGGGCGTGTCGAGGGTCATCGGCTGGCGGCCGCCGGGAAGGTCGATGATGGCGAGCCGGCGGTGCCCCAGGGCGGCGGGGCCTTCGGCCCAGACGCCGCGGTCGTCCGGGCCGCGGCAGGCCATCGTCTCGGTCATCGCATCCAATGTGGTGGCCTCGGCGGTCAGGTCACGGTCGAAGGAGACCCACCCGGTGATGCCGCACATGCGCTACCTCCTGCCTCCGGACGACCTTCGGCACCCCGCTCACCTGCGCTTTCGCGGTGGCCGGGGGTCGGCCGGCGAACCAGTTGTATCGAGCACCTATATAACGAGCGTCCGTCACCGGACGCCGCCGGTCAACGTCGCCGTAACACGGCCGGAATCGCCCGGCCGATGATTTCGGCCGCTTTTTGCCTCCGCGAAATGCAGGAACGGCCATACTGTCGCCCCGCACCCGACAGGAACCGGCCACAGGCAAAAAGTTCCCCAAGCGTGCGTTCGCTCATGACTTCGCATTCAGAAACCATCCCGGCACCTCCACGGACCGGCCACCGCACGCCGCCGACGACCGCGGACGGTGGCACCAGAAGTCCCGAATACCCCGAATGCCGTACATGTGAATCAGCCCTATGGTGCTGTCATGGAGCACGCACTGAGTCCCGCAACCCTTGCCGAACTGCGGCGCCCGCGGCCCTATCCGGCGGTGTCCGTGCTGACCCCGACGCATCGCCGGGGCGCCGGGAGCGACCAGGATCCGGTCCGGCTGCGCAATGTGGTGGCCGAGGCCAGGAAGCGCCTGGAGGCCGATCCGTCCGTGACCCGCGAGCGGCGCGCGGACGTCGACGCCCAGCTCGACCGGGCGCTCGCCGAGGTGGATCTCACCCATGCCGAGGACGGCCTGGTGATCTTCGCGGCGCCGGGCGAGCACCAGGTCTGGTCGCTGGCCCGCAGCGTCCCCGAGCGCGTGGTGCTCGCGGACACCTTCCTCACCCGCAATCTGGTCGCCGCCCAGGTGTCCGAGCGGCCGTTCTGGGTGCTGTCGGTCTCGGCCGACCGGGTCACCCTGTGGAGCGGTGGCGTGGACCGGGTGGTGGAGGACCACGCCGGTGGCTTCCCGCTGATCCGCAACCGGGAGAACTTCGACGCCGAGCGGCAGGAACGCATCGGCGATCTGCCGAGCACCTTCCGCGACGAGGGCACCCGCCAGTTCCTGCGCGAGGTGGACACCGCGATGGCCGCGGTCCTGCGCGAGCAGCCGCGCCGCCTCTACGTCACCGGGGAACGGGCGGCGCTCTCCTTCCTGGACGAGGTGGGCAGCGTCGCCAGGGATGCCGTGCACGTGCCGCACGGCGGGCTCGCCCACTCAGGTCCGGACGCCGTGTGGCAGGCCATCCGTCCGGTGCTGGAGGAGGAGGCCGCGAAGGACACCGACAGCGTGGTCCGGGAGCTGACCTCCGCCCGCGGTCACCGCACCTTCGCGGCCGGTCCGGACGAGCTGTGGCAGAGCGCCCGGGAGGGCCGGGTGCGGCTGCTCGCCGTGGAGGAGGGCTTCCGCGTGGTGGCCCGCGAGGACGGCGAGCACCTGGTGCCGGCCGAGCCCGGCGACCTGGACGCCCGCGACGACATCGTGGACGAGATCGTGGAGCAGTGCCTGGAGACCGGCGCCGAGGTCCGCTTCGTGCCCGACGGCACGCTGGGCGAGGCGGACGGGATCGCCGGGGTGCTGCGGTTCTGACCTCCCGGGCCGGGGCCTGGGAGCGCGCTCCCCCCTCGACGTACGCTACGCGTGATCGTCGAGGCGAGGGAGCGCGCGCATGGGTGAGCCGCTGGGTGTGGCGGTGCTGGGGGCCGGGCACATGGGGGCCGATCACATAAGGCGCCTGGACCGGGTGGTCACCGGCGCCCGGGTCGCGGCCGTCGCCGACCCCGACGCCGAGCGGGCCGCGGCGGCGGTGGCGGGGCTCGCCGGCGTCACCGTGCACACCGATCCCGAGGCCGCCCTCGACGCGCCCGGAGTGGCGGCCGTGCTGATCGCCTCCCCCGGACCCGCGCACGAGGCGGCGCTGCTCGGCGCGTTCGCGCGGAACCTGCCGGTACTGTGCGAGAAGCCCATGGTGCCGGACCCGGCCGGCGCGCTGCGGGTCGTGGAGGCGGAGGCCCGGCTCGGGCGGCGCCTGGCGCAGGTCGGGTTCATGCGCCGGTACGACGCCGAGTACCGGCGGCTGAAGGCGCTGCTGGACGGGGGCACGCTCGGCCGCCCGCTGATGCTGCACTGCGTCCACCGCAACGTGTCCTCGCCGCCGGGTTTCACCAGTGCCCAGCTGATCAACAGCTCCGTCTCGCACGAGATCGACGCGGCCCGCTGGCTGCTCGGCGAGGAGCTGACCGCGGTGACCGTGCGCCGTCCGGTGTCCTCCGCGGGCGCGCCCGAGGGACTGGTCGATCCGCAGTTCGTGCTCTTCGAGACCGAGCGGGGCGCCCTGGTCGACGTCGAAGTCTTCGTCAACTGCGGCTTCGGCTACCAGGTGCGCTGCGAGGCGGTGTGCGAGGCGGGCTCCGCGAGGATCGGCGAGGACCGCTCCGTGCTGGTCACCACGGCCGCGGGCGCCCGCCGCGAGGTGGCGCGGGACTATCTCGTGCGCTTCGCCGACGCCTACGACCGCGAGGTGCAGGACTGGGTCGACGCCACCCGGGCCGGACGGGTCACCGGGCCCGGCGCCTGGGACGGCTACGTGGCCTCCGTCGTCGCGGAGGCCGGGGTCCGGGCGCTGGAGGGCGGCGACCGGGTGGCCGTCGAACTCGCCCCGCGCCCGGACCTGTACGCGGAGGTCAGCCGCTGACGCTGGGGGCGCCGGTCTCCAGGTGTCCGGTGAACCGGCGCGACCAGGTCGTGTCCGAGTCGACGGTCACCGTGAAGTCGTACCAGCCGTCGCTGTACGCGACGGCGTTGAAGAAGTCCTCCGCGTAGGCCCCGGCGGCCACGGTGTAGGTCCAGGGTCCGTCGCCGCGGTAGTTGCCCGAGGTGATCGTGAACGTCACGGGCGCGCTGCCGGAGTTGGCCATCCGGAAGTAGACGGCGAGCTTCCCGGTGCCCGGCTCGACCGCGTAACGGGTGCTCACCTCGGCGGACTTGCCCGCCTTGGTGGCGTCGCCCCGGAAGCGGCGCAGGAAGCGGTTGGGGCCGACCATGGTCAGGTCGTACTTGCCGTCGCCGTAGCCGGAGCCGATGTTGAAGTAGTCGGAGGCGGTGCCGCCCGCGTCGACCGTGTACTGCCAGGGCGTGGTGTCACGGTAGGCGTTGGGGTGGATGGAGAAGTGGGCCGCCCGGGTGGCGGGCGCGCCCTGGTTGGTCATGACGAACCAGGCGAGGATCTTGCCGCCCGAGCCGAACTCCAGCCGGTCCAGGTACCCGCCCGGCTGGTACGGCAGCGCCCGGGCCGGCCGGGTGCCGGGTTCCTGGGCGGGCAGGGCGTTGTCCGTGGGCACCGGGTTGGGCAGCGAGGCGCAGTTGCCGATGCCGATGACGCTGATCGCGGGCAGGGACACCGGGCCGTTCACCGGGTGGGCGAAGTCGAACACGCCGGTGAGGTCGCCGCTCACCTTGCGCCGCCAGTCGCTGATGTTCGGGCAGGTGGCGGGCGTGCCGAGGGCTGCCGTCCAGGTCTCCAGGAAGCGCAGCACCGAGGTGTGCTCGAAGACCTCCGAGGAGACCCAGCCGCCGCGGGTCCAGGGCGATATGACGATCATCGGGACGCGGAAGCCGAGGCCGTACGGTACTCCGTTCAGGAACTCGCCGGCCGTGCCGGCGGGCGGGGACGGCGGGGGCACGTGGTCGAAGTAGCCGTCGTTCTCGTCGTAGTTGAGGAACAGCACGGTGGAGTCGAAGACGGCCTCGTCGGCGGCGAGGGCCTGGTACACGAGGTTGACGAAGTGGGCGCCGTCGCCGGGCGGGGCGTAGGGGTGCTCGGAGAAGGCCTGGTTGGCCACCACCCAGGAGACCTGCGGCAGGGTGCCCGCCAGCACGTCGGCCTTGATGGCGGCGGCGATGTCGTCCGGGGTGGAGCCGGTCGCCTTCGGCACCGAGGACATCCCCCGGTCGTACAGCGGGTCGCCCGGCTTGGCGTTCGCGAATCTGCTGAAGTACGCGCAGCCGTTGTCGCCGTAGTTGTCGGCGGCGTTCTGGTACACCTTCCAGCTCACGCCGGCGGCCTGGAGCGACTCCGCGTAGGTCTGCCAGGTCAGACCGGACTCGTCCCCGCCGTCGTTGCTGGAGGAGTCGACCTTGCCGCTCCACAGGTAGGTGCGGTTGGGGCCGGTGGCGCTCAGCGTGGAGCAGAAGTAGGCGTCGCAGATGGTGTAGTTGTCGGCGAGCGCGTAGTGGAACGGAATGTCCGAGCGGTCCAGGTAGCCGAGCGAGCGGACGTTGCCGACGCCCGCGACCCAGTTGTCCAGGCGGCCCTTGTTCCACGCGGAGTGCTGCGAGGACCAGGAGTGCGGCAGGTCGCCGTTGCACTGGGCGAGGGTCTCGCCGTCCTTGCCGCCCGCCGACGGGGTGGAGCTGAGCTTCCACGGGTACTGGCGGCTCAGCAGGTTCGGCTGGTTGAAGACCGAGTATCCGCCGGAGAGGGTGATGCCGCTGCGGTCGCCGAAGCCGCGTACGCCCTTCAGACGGCCGAAGTAGTGGTCGAAACTGCGGTTCTCCTGCATGAGGATCACCACGTGCTTGACGTCCTTGATCGTGCCGGTCGCCGCGGTGGCGGCCGCCGCGGCCGGGCGTGTGGTGGCGCCCAGCGCCACCCCCGCCGCCACGGAAGCGCCCAGCCCCACGAAGCCCCTTCGGCTGATCGGTGTCATTCGCCCGCCCTCGGTCACGGGAGTGCCCCAGCGGCACACCGCGGGCCAGGGTGCCCGTGCCGACCGGCAGCGTCCATACCCGTGCGGTGAGGCGGAGGTGAACAATGTTCAAAGATGCCGGCCGGTCGCGCGGGGCTCCCGGGGAAGCCGCTCACACCCCGCCGAACAGGGCCGTCAGTCCCCGCTCCACCACCGCTGCCATGTCCTCCTGTCCCGCCGCCACCACCCCGTAGCTGCGCACCAGGAAGCGGCGCAGGGTCGTGGTGGGGAACTGGAGCAGGGCGAGACCGTAGGGCGAATGGAACTCCAGTACGGTCCGGGTGCGGCCGTACGGCCAGATCTGGACGTCACCGCGCCCGGCCGGGCTGCGCAGCCCCTGGTCCAGCAGGGACCGCGCGAAGGTCCAGCTGACGTCCTCGCCGTCCAGGGCGGCCTCCGCCGGGAAGTCCACGAAGACGGCGAGGGGATCGCGCGCGGTGTAGCGCAGGGTGGCCGTGACGGGGATCTCCTGGTCCTCCGCGGTGATCAGCCGGGCGAGCGCGGGTAGTTCGATGGTGGTCTCCATGCCTTTAAGGAGTCCGCCGGGGCCTCTCGCATGCCGCCAAATCCGGTCAGAGTTCGATGGGTACAGGCCGGACCCGGTCATCGGAGAGCACAGCACTGTCGAACAAACGGTTGACTGCGTCTTCAGAGGGCTGAGCTGTCCGTCAACTCCCGTATTTTTCCTACGCCTTGGCGGCTTCACCGGGCGCGTCGGCGCCGTGCGGGGATCGCCGCGGGAAGACTCTGGCATATGCCGGAAGCACCACCGTATCGTGTGTTGCCAAATCCCTTACGGGGCCTCGCGCACTGTGCGACAGTCGTTGCGGTCCCCGTCCCGCAGGCCTTGCCGTCCCCCCTCTTCTCGGAGTGCGAAATGCCGTCACCGGTCTCCGCGGACCGCCCAGCCGCCCAGCCGCCCGGGCGCGACCCGGTCGAGGCGCTGATCAAGCAGGCGCGGCGCCTCAAGGGCGAGGTGGACGCGGTGCGGCGGGACGCCCGCGCCGACGGCCCGGACCCCGAGGAGCGCTGGCAGCGCGCCCTGTACGACCTCGCGCTCCACCAACTGGACGACGTGGACGCCCACTTGGCTCAGCTGCGGGACGGCCCCGCACCCCTGCTCCCGGCCCCCGCACCGGCCCCGAGCCCGGCGCCGGCCGCCCGCACCCCGCGCGGCTCGCTGCTCAGCCGGGTCGGCAGCGCCGAGTGGAACCTGCTGACGGACGAGGCGACCTGGTCCGCCGAGTTGTACCGCATCCTCGGCCTCGACCCCGAGCTGCCCGCCCTCACCTTGGACGAACTGCCCTCGCTGGTCCTGGAGGAGGACCGCGCCAAGCTGACCGCGATGGTCACGGGCTGTCTGATCGACGGCAGGCCGATCGACGGCGAGTTCCGGGTGCGCCGGCCCGACGCCTCCGTGCGGACCGTGCACATGATGGGCGAGCCGGTACTCGGCCCCGACGGCGGCACCGCCTCGATGTGGGCCGTGCTGCGCGACGTCAGCGCCCTGCGCCGCAGCCAGCGGGCCGTGCGCGAGACCCGGGACTCGCTGCGGCAGCACCGGCACCGGGAGCGGGCCGAACAGCGGGTCGCGGCCGAGTTGCAGGAGGCCGTGGTGCCGCCCTGGCGCGGTTCCCTGCGGCCCCCGCACCAGGGCCCGGCCACCCTGGACCTCGCCGCCCACCGGCTGTCCTCGGACGGCGGCAATCCGATCGGCGGCGACTGGTATGACGCGCTGGAGCTGGCCGACGGCGAGACGCTGCTCAGCGTCGGCGACCTCACCGGGCACGGGGTGGCCGTCGCCTCCGGCATGGCGACCCTGCTCGGCGCCGTGCGGGGCATGGCGATGACGGGCACCCAGCCCGGTCGACTCCTCGCACTGCTGAACCAGTTGCTCGACGCCACGGTGCAGCCCGCCCTGGGCAGCGCCGTCTGCTGCCGCTACCGGCCCGCCACCCGGACACTGGTCTGGGGACAGGCGGGACACCCCGCCCCGCTGCTGTACCGCGGCGGGACGGGGCGCGCGCTCGGCGCACCGCAGGGCGTGCTGCTCGGTGCCACCAGGGGTGCCGTCTACGAACAGGCCGAGGTGACCCTCGTACCGGGCGACCTGCTCCTGCTGCACACCGAGGGGCTGGTGCCCGGGCAGGACAGGGCGGCGGGCGCGGACCGGCTGCTGGGCCTCGCCCCCCGGTTCGGCGCGGCGCGCACGGCACAGGACTGTGTGCGGGCGCTGGTCGAGGAGTTCGGCGGGGCCGGACGCGAGGAGGACGCGTGTGTGCTCGTCGCCCGGGTCACGGCGTGAGCCGGCACCGTGTCGGCCGGGTGAGCCGCCCCTGAGGGCGCACGGGCGTACTGGTCCGTTCCTCGGCGCGCCGGACACGCCATGCCCCTACGCCTGGGCGCGGTTCTGGCTCTTCGTCCTC
Source organism: Streptomyces sp. NEAU-sy36 (assembly GCF_013423905.1). Classification (NCBI taxonomy): domain Bacteria; kingdom Bacillati; phylum Actinomycetota; class Actinomycetes; order Kitasatosporales; family Streptomycetaceae; genus Streptomyces; species Streptomyces sp. NEAU-sy36. The sequence continues at coordinate 3,021,922 of NZ_CP058977.1, read as the reverse complement.
GGCTTGGGCAGGGCGAGCCTGATCTCCTCCCGCAGTTCGTGGATCTTCGGGTAGCCCGCGTACTCCGCGGTGAGCCGGTACATCTGACGCAACCGGTCCCAGGTGCGGCGGGAGGAGTTCGCCCCCATCGACATCAGGGCGAGGCGCGCGTAGCGGTCGGCCTGCTCCGGGTCGTCGGCGAGGAAGCAGGCCGAGGCCATGGAGAGGTGGTCGAAGATCTTCGAGCGCTCCCGGCCGTCGACGCGCAGCGCCAGGGCCTTGTCCGCGTAGTGCTGGGCGTGCACCGCCGCGTCCGGGTCGAACTCCGCCAGGGTGCGGTAGGCCAGGGCCTGCATGCCGTACAGGTCCTCGGCCTTGAAGGTCTGCATCCAGTCCAGCGGCTCGCCGTCGCCCCGGTCGGCGACGAACATGTCCTCCGCCTGTCCGAGGGTGCGGCGCATCGCCTGGCCCTTGCCCATGGACGCCTGTGCCCAGGCCTCGATGGTGTGGAACATCGCCTTGGTGCGCGGCTGGAGGCGGTCGCCCGCGCCGGACTGGGCGAGCTTCATCAGGTCCAGGGCGTCGTCCGGCCGGCCCAGGTGGACCATCTGGCGGGCCGCGCGGGACAGCGCCTCGCCGGCGCGCGGCCGGTCACCGCCCTCCCGGGCGGCGTGCGCCGCGATGACGAAGTACTTCTGGGCGGTGGGCTCCAGGCCGACGTCGTGCGACATCCAGCCCGCGAGGACCGCGAGGTTGGCGGCGACGCCCCACAGGCGCCGCTGGAGGTGGGGGGGGTGGCGGTAGGCGAGCATGCCGCCCACCTCGTTGAGCTGGCCCACCACCGCCTTGCGCTGGAGACCGCCGCCGCGGGCCGCGTCCCAGGCGCGGAACACCTCGACGGATCGCTCCAGTTCCTCGATCTCCTGAGACCCGATGGGGGCGGCCTCGTAGCGGTCGAATCCGGCGGGGTCGGGGTGCAGGGGGTCGTCGAGGGCAGGGGCGTCGGCCCTGAGGACCGGGTCGCTGTGCAGCCAGTCGTGCATGGCGCTGCTGAGTGTGGATCCCGCGGCGAGCGCGGCGCCCGCGCCCACCAAGCCGCGTCGGTTGAGCATGAGGTCCATTCCCGTGAATTCGGTGAGGACCGCGGCGGTCCGCTCGGGCGCCCACGGCACTCCGTCGGGATGTTCCTCGATCCCGTCGCCCTGCCGTTTCCCTGCCCGCCCGTGGCGCACCAGACCGAGGTCCTCGATGGTCACGACACGGCCGAGACGCTCGGTGAACAGGGCGGCCAGCACCCGCGGCACGGGATCGCGCGGGATCTCTCCCTTGTCGATCCACCGCCGGACCCGGGAGGTGTCGGTCGCCAACTGGGGGTGGCCCATGGCCGCCGCCTGTTTGTTGACCAGCCTCGCGAGTTCGCCTTTGGACCAGCCGGCCAGGCCGAACAGGTCCGAAAGGCGGGTGTTGGGTCGTCCGCTCACGTCAAGCCCCCAGGTTCTCGGCTGAGTTGACAGTAGCCGGGTGAGGGTTGCCGGGCGACTATTCGCCAGGGTTCGCCAGGGTGCGCCAGATGGTGTGCCAGGGGCCATCGGGTGTCAGGTAGGAAAGCGCCACCCCGACCCGGTCCCCCCGGGGACATTCCCCAGGGTGTGCCCGGGAGCCCGGGCCGGGCTGGCGCGAGGACCCCACAGGCAGGCACCGCAGGCAACGAAGGGATCTGTATCTCCCATGTACGCGGCAACGTCCTCCGTGTCCGCCCCGCCCAGGCCGTTGCGCCCCCGCCCGGCGGGCGGCGGGCCGTATCTCGACCCGGCGGTGCGGCCGGGCGGCCCCGTGCTGGGCGCCCCCCGGCCGCGGCGGGTACCGGGCCAGCCCGGCGCGCAACCGCTGAGCGGGAGACTCGACTTGTCCGGCCCCCAGGGCGCCCCGCTGCGCGCGGCGATCGCCGCGGTGCAGCGGATCTGCCCGGAGTTCGCGCCGGTCCAGGTCCTGCGGCGCAGCGCCCGGTCCGTGCTCTTCGTCGGTACGACGGGACGCGCCACGGCCGTCGCCAAGTGCCTGCTGGACCACTCGCCCACATGGGCGGAGCGCAGCAGGCACGAAATAGCCGTATACCGCTCGTTCGTCCGGCACCGGCCTCCGGCCCGGGTGCCCCGGCTGATCGCGGCGGATCCGGACAACTGCACCCTGGTCATCGAGCGGATGCCGGGCCGGGTGGCGGCGCTCCAGCGGCATCCGATGGAGGCGCCTCCGCGCGCGGACATCCGGGCGGCGCTCGGCGCGATCTGCCGGGTGAACGGCTGGCGCCCCCCGGCCGGCCTGTTCGACATGCCGCTGGACTACGCCGCCCGGATCTCGCGGGACCACGAGCTGGGCCTGCTCACCGACCGGGACCTCGGCGACCTGCAGAAGCTGCTGCACGGCATCGCGCACGAGGTGGGCCGCCAGGGCATGCTCCAGTTCTGCCACGGCGACGCGCTGCTGTCGAACATGCTGCTCTCCCCGGCCGGTCCGGTGCTGGTCGACTGGGAGCACGCGGGCTGGTACCTGCCGGGCTACGACCTGGCCACACTGTGGCTGGTGCTCGGCCAGGCCCCTGCGGCCCGGCGGCAGATCAGCCAGATCGCCCAGTCGGCGGGCCCCGCCTCCCGGGACGCCTTCCTGGTGAACCTGATGCTGCTGCTGACCCGGGAGATCCGCCGGTACGAGTCGGCCGTACAGCGTTCGATGCAGGACCCGGCCCCGGTGGCAGCGGGCCTCGCCCACCCGGGCGCCGTGCCGTCCGGCGAGGAGCAGCGGCTGCTGCTCAGGCGGCTGCACGACGACTGCCAGATGGCCCGCAAGGCGGTGCGTGCGGCGGTCGGCACCCGCTGACGGGAACGAGGGTCCGCGGTGCGCCGGGAGCGGCGCGCACCGCGGACCCTCCCGCTGTGCGGGTTCCGTCACCACTCCCCTTATTGGTCTACTCCACTGACGCCCCGCAGGCCCGGCCACCATCGCGGCGAAACTCGCCGAAACCCTTCGTGACGTGGGAAATCTCGGCGGTGAAGGCATCATTGACGGATCGTCGGCGAGCCGATACCACTGACCCAGCTCGGCGCCGCACGCCCCGCCACGCCCGCCCGTCACAGGAGGCCGCATTGCGAGGTTCCGCCACTGACTCACCGTCCGCCCCCGGACACAGACATCTGCGCAGGGCCGCGGTACCGCTCGCCGCGGCCGCCCTGCTGCTGCCGCTCTTCGGCGCGGCTCCCGCCCAGAGCGCCCCGGGCTCCGCCCCGGACCGGCTCCAGTCCGCGTTCGCCGCCGCGTCCACCGAGTACCACGTGCCGCAGAGCGTTCTGCTGGCCGTCTCCTACCTCCAGTCCCGCTGGGACTCCCACGGCGGCGCGCCCAGCGTCTCCGGCGGCTACGGCCCGATGCACCTCACCGACGCCCGGACCGCGATCGCCACCACCGAGCACTTCGCCGACGGCACCGAGGACGCCCGCGGCGACGACGCCCGTCCCGCCCTGGTCCCCCGGGCGACGGTGCCGGCCGACTCCGCGCTGCCGGCCCGGCTGAAGACGCTGCCCAGGGCGGCGGAGCTGACCGGCATCCCGGCCGCGAGGCTGCGCACCGACCCGGCGGCCAACGTGTCCGGCGGCGCCGCCCTGCTGGCCGCCGCGCAGCGGCAGCTGGGCGAGCCGCTCAGCGCCGACCCGGCCGACTGGTACGGCGCGGTGGCCCGCTTCTCCGGTGCCGACGACACGGCGACCGCGGCGGCGTACGCGAACGACGTGTACGACGTGCTGCGCAGCGGTGAGCGGCGCACCACGGACGCCGGCCAGCGGGTCTCCCTCACCGCCGAGCCCTCTCTCGCCCCGGACACCGCGCAGCTGGCGCGGACCGGCCTGCGCACGGCCGGGGACGACGGCGCCGAGTGCCCGAAGTCGGTGTCCTGCGAGTGGCTCCCGGCGGCGTACGCGCAGTTCGGCGACAACGACTACGGCAACCACGACCTCGGCGACCGGCCGGCCTCGCAGCGCATCAAGTACATCGTCATCCATGACACCGAGGGCGCCTGGGACGGGGTGCTGAACCTGATCCAGGACCCGACCTACGTGTCCTGGAACTACACCATCCGCTCCACCGACGGGCTGATCGCCCAGCACGTCAAGGCGAAGGACGTGGCCTGGCACGCGGGCAACTGGGACGTCAACGCCCGCTCGATCGGCATCGAGCACGAGGGCTTCCTCACCGACCCGGACGCCTGGTTCACGGAGGCGATGTACCGGTCCTCGGCGCGGCTGGTGAAGTACCTGTCCACGAGGTACGGCATCCCGCTGGACCGGCAGCACATCCTGGGCCACGACAACGTGCCCGGTCCGACGGCGTCCAGCGTCCCGGGGATGCACACCGACCCGGGGCCGTACTGGGACTGGGCGCACTACTTCCAGTTGCTCGGCCACCCGTTCAAGAAGACCGCGGGCAAGCGGGGCGGGCTGGTGACGATCCGGCCCGACTACGCCGCCAACCAGCCGGTCTACACGGGCTGCGAGACGGCGGGCGAGCCCTGCGCGGCGCACGCGTCCAGCGAGGTGCGGCTGTACTCGGACCACGACGTCGACGCGCCGCTGATCAAGGACATCGGGCTCGGGAAGGCGCCGACCACCGACGTCAACGACCTGTCCTCGCGGGTCTCCACCGGCCAGCAGTACGCGGTCGCCGACCGCTGGGGGGACTGGACGGCCATCTGGTACCTCGGGCAGAAGGCGTGGTTCCAGAACCCGGCCAAGCATCCGGCGGCGGTGCCCGCCAAGGGCCTGGTGATCACCCCGAAGGACGGGCTGGCCAGTATTCCGGTGTACGGCCGCGCCTACCCGGAGAAGGCCGCCTACCCGGCGGGGGTGCCCGTCCAGTCGGTGGTGTCCCTGCCGTACACCATCCCGGCGGGACAGAAGTACGTGGTCGGTGACGAGATGCCGGGCGAGTACTTCTACGCGGTGACCTTCACGCCCGAGTCGCACCAGGTCGTGCAGGGCAAGGACCTGTACTACGAGATCCAGTACGGCCACCGGGTCGGCTTCGTGCGCGCGGCCGACGTGACGGTGGAGAACTCGGCCGGCTAGCCGCGGGGGCCTCAGCCCTGCTGGAAAAGCTCCGCCGGGAGCGGCTTCAGCAGGGCGTAGAGGTCGTCCGTGATGGGCCGGTCCCAGGCGGCGATGGTCACGAGGACGCCGTCGCTGCGGTCGAACTGCACACAGGAGATCCGGCTCTCGGAGAGCTTGAGGCGGCGCACGATGAGCAGGTTGTCGCCCTGGAGGACCGGGGTGTCCTCGGTGCCGACGACGGTGACCTCCTCGTCGTTCTCCAGCGCCAGCAGCAGCTGGCCCACCTCGAAGGGGATCTCGCCCTCGGCGACCTCGCGGGCCGGGGAGCCCTCCGGCAGATTGCCGATGATCATCGCGGGGCCGCGCCCGCCGAAGAGGTCGTAGCGCAGGAAGACACCCTGGCAGGTGCCGTCGGGCGCGGGCAGCAGTCCCGCACCGAGATTGCCCGGCCAGTCGCCCGGGTCCATGGCCAGCACGTCGAAGTCGGGCCCGGCGGGAGTGGCACTGCGGCGGCGGAGGAACGACATGCGGCCATGGTACGTGCCCGGACCGGGGCGGGTGACCTGTGGGCGCCCGGAGGGGGGTGGGGTGCGACGGTACCGGCCGGGCGGCAAGGCGCGGCCTGTGGAGGCATGTCCGTGCCCCCGCGGTCCTCGCCGCCGCGACGCCCCGGGGCCCCGGCCGCGGCCGGCCCCGTTCCGGTCAGGCGCCCTCGGGGGCCGGCGGCAGCACCGCGACCGGGCTCGCCGCGTGGAGCAGGACGGCCTGGGTGACGGAGCCCATCATCCGGGCCGGGGCCAGCAGACGGCGGCGGTGGCGGCCGACGACGACCAGGTCGGCGTCGCGGGAGGCGGCGACGAGGCTGCCGGCCGCGTCGCCGGGGACGGCCTCGGCGTCGGCGCGGACGCTCGGGTGGCGTTCGCGGTGCGGGGCGAGGAAGCCCTCGGCCAGCGTCCGGGTCTCGTTCTCGATGGCCTCCTGGTCGGGCATGGGCGGCACCAGCTGGCCCGGCGCGGACCAGGTCTGGAGCGGCCACGGGTAGGCGGCGAGCACCTGGAGGCGGGCACCGCGCAGGGACGCCTCGGTGAAGGCGAAGGCGAGTGTCGCGTCGTCGGGGCTGTCGACGTTCAGGCCGACGACCACCCGCGGTCCGGGCTCGGCCGGGCCCTCGCCGTGCACCTCCCGGCCGGGCCGGGGTACGACGATCACCGGGCACTGCGCGTCCCGTGCGGCGGCGAGGCTGCTGGAGCCGAGCAGCAGGCTGGCGAAGCCGCCGCGCCCCCGGGAGCCGAGCACCAGCAGCTGTGCCTCGGCGCCGAGTTCGGGCAGCACCGCGCCGGGCGCGCCCTCCAGGGCGAGGTACTCCACGGCCTCGGGTGCCCGGTCGCCGAGTCCCGCGCGGGCCTCGTCGAGGACGGGGTCGGTCTCCTCCTCGGGCGGCCCGGCCACCAGGACGTCGGTCTGGCCCCAGGCGGCGTACTGGCGCACATGGACCACCCGCAGCGGCGCCGCGCGGCGCCGGGCGGCGTCCGCGGCCCACTCCAGGGCGCGCAGGCTGTCCTCGGAACCGTCGACCGCGGCGATGACCGGCTCAGTGCTCATGCTTCCTCACCTCCGGAATGCGACCCTCCCCTTGCTGGGGCCAGCCTCTCAGGCCGCGGCCCCGGCGGGGCACTCCGGATCGCGTGTCCGGGCACGCGGTGTGACCCCGGGCCCGGTGCGACGGCCTGCGCGTCCCGCGGTCCGGCCTCGCTCCGGGGGAGATTCAGGTGAGGTCGAACTCTCCCTCGCGCGCGCCGGAGACGAAGGCGCCCCACTCGGCGGGGGTGAAGATCAGGGAGGGGCTCTCCGGGCGGTCGCTGTTGCGCATCGCGATGAAGCCCTCGACGAAGGCGATCTGGACATCGCCCAGGCCGCGGCTGCTGGACCGCCAGTCGGCCTTGCTGAGGTCCAGGTCCGGCTTGTCCCAGCCCACGAGCGGCTGTTGCTGGGTGGTGCTGTCGGCCACGTCCGTGCTCCTCCCGGTGTCGTCGTGCGCGGCTCAGCCTAGCGACCGCTCCCGGTGCCCAACAGCCCACGTGGGGAGGACTTTCGGCGGACGGGGTCCGGCCCGGCACGGTGGCGGGCGGGCCCCGTCGAGAGCGTCGGCGCCGACTCGATCCGCTAGCGGGGTGCTCCGGTCCGGCCGGGCCGCTCCCCCGGCGGCCGGGTACGGGTGGAGGTGCGGTCGAGGAAGTCCGTGATCCGGTCGCGGAACGTCCGCGGATCGTCCAGCCACGGGTAGTGGCCCGCGCCGGGCTGGACGGTGACCTCGGCGTTCGGGAAGGCGGCGGCCGTGCGGCGGGCGAGGGCGGGGCGGGGGCCGCCGTCGTACTCGCCCGCGTAGACGAGGACCGGCGCGGTCAGTCCGGCGAGGGCGGCCCGGGTCGCGGCCGGGGTGAAGGCGCCGTCGGCGAAGTACCGTTCGCCGGCCTCGTCGTTGGTCTGCGCCTCCTCCGCGGCCGCGTGCGCCCGGGCGGTGCCGTCCCAGCGGCCGTAGAAGAACGGCAGGAACACGTCGTCGAAGTCCGCCTCGCCCGCGAGCCAGTGCCGGAATGCGGGGTACGCCCCGGCGAACCACGGCTCGTGGGCGCGCAGCCGGGCGGCCGCCAGCCGGTCCCGCGGGGTGGCGCGCAGGCCGAGGGCGGACGGGTTGGGGGTGATCAGGATCAGGCGCCGGATCCGGTGCGGATGGCGCGCCGCGTACAGCATCGCCGGCGCCGCGCCCGCGGAGTGGGCGAGCAGGTCCATGCGGTCCAGGGACAGGTGGTCGCGCCAGGCCTCCACGTCCGCGACCAAGCGGTCGCAGCGGTACGTCGCCGGGTCGGCCGGCACCGCGGAGCCGCCGGTGCCCCGCAGGTCCAGCAGGGCGAGCCGGCGGTGGGCGGTGAGTCCGCCCAGGTCCCCGAGGTAGGCCGAGGCGCGCATGGGACCGCCGGGGAGGACGGCGAGCGTCTCGCCGTCGCCCCGCAGGTGGTGGGCGAGCCGGGTGCCGTCGGCCGCGGTGAAGGTCGGCATGGACACGATGGTCGGGTCCCGGGGCGGTCCGCCGCAACGCGTTTACGGTGGGCGAGCCGGCGCCCCGTCCCGCGTCCGGCGCGGAAAATCCGCGCCGCCCCCTTGTCTGAAACCCCCTGGTCCTGAATTACTGGCCCCGGACAGTTCGACCGAATGATCGGTCGTCCGGAATGTGCGGTTGGTAAGGAGACGTGCCGATGGCGGATGCGAGGGATCTGCTCGACGCGGGCGAACGGCTCGGCCCCGAGGAGTTGCGGACGCTCCAGCTGGAGCGCCTGCGCGCCTCGCTGCGGCATGCGTACGAGCACGTGCCGTTCTACCGGGAGTCCTTCGACAAGGCGGGAGTCCGGCCGGAGGACTGCCGGTCGCTCGCGGACCTCGCCCGCTTCCCCTTCACCACCAAGGCGGACCTGCGGGCGAACTACCCCTACGGGATGTTCGCGGTGCCGCGGGAGCGGATCCGCCGGCTGCACGCCTCCAGCGGGACGACCGGGCTGCCCACCCTGGTCGGGTACACCGACAACGATCTGTCCATGTGGGCCGACATGGTGGCCCGCTCCATCCGGGCGGCGGGCGGACGCCCCGGTGACGTGGTGCACGTGGCCTACGGGTACGGGCTGTTCACCGGGGGGCTGGGCGCCCACTACGGGGCGGAGCGCCTGGGCTGTACGGTCGTCCCGGCGTCCGGCGGCATGACCGCCCGGCAGGTGCGGCTGATCCAGGACCTGGAACCGGCCGTGATCATGGTGACGCCCTCCTACATGCTGACGCTGCTGGACGAGTTCGAGCGCCAGGGCGTGGACCCGCGCGAGACCGCGCTGCGGGTGGGGGTCTTCGGGGCGGAGCCCTGGACCGAGCAGATGCGGCGGGAGATCGAGGAGCGGTTCGCGATCGACGCCGTCGACATCTACGGGCTGTCCGAGGTGGTCGGCCCGGGTGTGGCCCAGGAGTGCGTGGAGACCAAGGACGGGCTGACCGTCTGGGAGGACCACTTCTACCCGGAGGTGGTCGACCCGATCACCGGCGAGGTGCTGCCGGAGGGTGAGCGGGGCGAGCTGGTGTTCACCTCGCTGACCAAGGAGGCCATGCCGATCGTCCGGTACCGGACCCGGGACCTGAGCCGGCTGCTGCCCGGCACGGCCCGGGTGTTCCGGCGGATGGAGAAGATCTCGGGGCGCAGCGACGACCTGGTGATCCTGCGCGGGGTCAATCTGTTCCCCACGCAGATCGAGGAGATCGTGCTGCGCACGCCCGGGGTCGCGCCGCACTTCCAGCTGCGGCTGACCCGGGAGGGCCGCATGGACTCGCTCACCGTGCGCGCCGAGGCCCGCCCGGGCGCCACACCACAGGCGCGGGAGGCCGCCGTCCGGTCCATCGCGACCGAGGTGAAGAACGGCATCGGCGTCTCGGTGGACGTGGAGATCGTGGAACCGGAGTCGCTGGAGCGATCGGTCGGCAAAATCCGCCGCATCGTGGACCTGCGGCCGCGCGACTCCGGGCAGGGGTGAGGCCGGGCGGGCGGACCGGGCTCAGCGGCGCCCGAAGCGGTCCCGCAGATCGCGCTTGAGGATCTTCCCGCTGGCGTTGCGGGGCAGCTCGGTCACGAACACGATCCGCTTGGGCGCCTTGAAGGACGGCAGCTTCTCCCGTACGTGCGCGACGAGTTGCTCCTCCGTCACCTCCCCGCGCGGGACGACGACCGCCGTGACGGCCTCGATCCACCGTTCGTCGGGCAGGCCGATCACGGCGGCCTCCGCCACCGCCTCATGGGTGTAGAGGGCGTCCTCGACCTGGCGCGAAGCCACCAGCACGCCACCGGAGTTGATGACGTCCTTCACCCGGTCGACGATGGTGAAGCAGCCGTCGGCGTCCCGGACGGCGAGGTCGCCGGAGTGGAACCAGCCGTCGCGGAAGGCCTCTTCGGTCTCCTCGGGCTTGCCCCAGTAGCCCTCGCACAGCTGCGGCGAGCGGTAGACGATCTCGCCCGGGGTGCCGTCGGGCACCTCTTGTCCGAGTTCGTCGACCACCCGCGCCTCCACGAACAGTACGGGCCGCCCGCAGGAGTCCAGCCGGCCCTCGTGCTCGGCGGGGCCGAGCACCGTGGCGAGCGGGCCGATCTCGCTCTGCCCGAAGCAGTTGTAGAGGTCGAGGTCCGGCAGGCGCTCGCGCAGCCGCTCCAGGACGGGCACGGGCATGATGGAGGCGCCGTAGTACGCCTTGCGCAGCCCGTCGAGGTCCCGGGTGGCGAAGTCGGGCCGGTTGGCCAGGGCGATCCACACGGTGGGCGGCGCGAACAGGCTGTCCACGCGGCCGGCCTCGATCAGGTCGAACAGCAGGTCCCCGTCCGGCGCGTCCAGGATGACGTTGGTCGCGCCGACCGCGAGGCAGGGCAGCAGGAAGACGTGCAGCTGCGCCGAGTGGTACAGCGGCAGCGCGTGCGCGGGGCGGTCGCCGGGCCGCAGGTCAAGGGCGGTGATGGCGCTCAGGTACTCGTGCACCAGGGCCCGGTGCGTCATCATCGCGCCCTTGGGCAGCGCCGTCGTACCGGAGGTGTAGAGCAACTGCGCCAGGTCCTCGGCGGACGGTCCGGGGCCGTCGTAGGGCGGGGTGCCGGCGAGCCGGGCCAGGAACGAGTCGTCGCTGTCCCGTAGGGGCATCACCCGTGCGCCGGTCGGGAGTCGTCCGGTGAGGCCGGGGTCGGCGAGCACCAGGGCGCTGCCGGACTGGCCGACGATGTAGGCCAGGTCGTCGCCGGTGAGGTGGTGGTTGACCGGGACGTGGACCAGTCCGGCGCGGGCGCAGCCGAGGAAGGCGATCAGATAGGCGTCGGAGTTGTGGCCGTAGGCGCCGACCCGGTCGCCGGGGGTGAGGCCCTCGGCGAGCAGCAGCGCGGCCGCGCGGGAGACCGCGTCGTCCAGTTCCCCGTACGTCCAGCTCCGCGTGCCGTACTCCACCGCGACCCGCGTGGGGGTGCGGCGGGCGCTGCGCCGCAGCATCGCGTCGACCGTGCTGCCGTTTCCGTGCCTCATGACCGCCGATCCTCGGTGCGCCGGGCGGCCGGGTCAAGGAGCGTGACAGGGGCGGACCGGGCTTGCCGGGCCCGCCCCTGCCCGTGAGGGTCGCGCGGCCGCCGTCCGCGGGGCCCGCCACTGCCGGCGCGCCGTCACACCGTCAGTTCTCCCGCTCCAGCACCGCCATCGCCGCGTTGTGCCCGGGTACGCCGCTCACCCCGCCCCCGCGCACGGCGCCCGCGCCGCACAGCAGGACGCGCGGGTGCGCGGTCTCCACGCCCCAACGGCCCGTGTGTTCCTGGGCGTAGGGCCAGGACAGCGCGCGGTGGAAGATGTTGCCGCCGGGCAGCCGCAGGTCCCGTTCCAGGTCGAGCGGGGTCTTCGCCTCGATGCAGGGGCGGCCGTCGGCGTCGGTGGCCAGGCAGTCGGCGAGGGGTTCGGCGAGGTGGGCGTCGAGCTGGGCGAGGGTGGCCGCCAGCAGACGCTCGCGGACCGCGTCGTTGTCCTCGGCGAAGAGCCGGGCCGGGGTGTGCAGCCCGAACAGGGTGAGGGTCTGGTAGCCGGCCGCGGCGAGTCCGGGACCGAGGATGGTGGGGTCGGTCAGGGAGTGGCAGTAGATCTCGGAGGGCGGTGCGGCGGGGAGTTCGCCGGCGGCGGCCTGGGCGTGCGCGGTGGCCAGCTGGCCGTATCCCTCGGCGATGTGGAAGGTGCCGGAGAAGGCTTCGCGGGGGTCGACGGCCGGATCGCGGAGCCTGGGCAGCCGGGTGAGCAGCATGTTGACCTTGAGCTGGGCGCCCTCGGCGGGCTCGGGGGGCGCCTCGCCGGTGAGGGCGGCCAGTTCCCGCGGGGAGGCGCCCACCAGGACGTGCCGGGCGGCCGCGACGCCTTCGCCGTCGGCGGTGCGGTAGGCGACCTCGGCGCCGTCGGCGCCGGTGTCGATGCGGACCGCCTCGTGCCCGGTCGCGAGCACCGCGCCGGCCGCCCGGGCCGCCGTCGCGAGGGCGTCGGTGAGGGCGCCCATGCCGCCCACGGGCACGTCCCAGGCGCCGGTGCCGCCGCCGATGACGTGGTAGAGGAAGCAGCGGTTCTGGGCCAGGGAGGGGTCGTGGGCGTCGGCGAAGGTGCCGATCAGGGCGTCGGTGAGCGCCACGCCCCGGACCAGGTCGTCCTCGAAGTGCTCCTCCACCGCGGCACCGATCGGCTCCTCGAACAGGGCCCGCCAGGCGGTCTCGTCGTCGATTCGGCGGCGCAGTTCGTCCCGGGTGGGCAGGGGCTCGGTGAGGGTCGGGAAGACGCGCCGGGCGACGTGGCCGGTCATGCCGTAGAAGCGCTGCCAGGCGGCGTATTCGCGCTCCCCGCCGGTCAGCCGGGCGAAGGCCGCCCGGGTGCGCTCCTCGCCGCCGCCGACCAGCAGTCCGGTGGGCCGGCCCGCGCGTTCGACGGGCGTGTACGAGGAGATGGTGCGGGTGCGGACGCGGAAGTCCAGGCCGAGGTCGGTGACGATCTTCGGCGGCAGCAGGCTGACCAGGTAGGAGTAGCGCGACAGGCGGGCGTCCACCCCGGTGAACGGCCGGGTGGAGACGGCGGCCCCGCCGGTGTGGCCGAGCCGCTCCAGCACCAGCACCGAGCGCCCGGCCCGGGCCAGGTAGGCGGCGGCGACCAGGCCGTTGTGGCCGCCGCCCACGATGACGGCGTCGTACGCGCGGGTTCCCTCGTCTGCGGGCATGGTCCTTCGTAACACGCGCTGATCCACGGCGGCCAGAGGCGGTCCTGCCCGCGTGCCGGTCCGCAGCCGCGCGCCGGACACCGGCCGAGGCCCGTGGCAACTTGCCGAAAATTTCAGCAAGTTCTTGCCAGCGGTGCGGGTGGCTGCTTGACTCACCACCCCGGTCGACCTGGCACCCGGCCGGAGCCGCGCGCGCGGTCACCCGACCCGAGAGGAACGAGCCGACCACATGACCACCGAGACCGACGTACTCGTTCTGGGCGGCGCGGGCGTGGACACCGTCGTCCACGTCCCCGAGCTGCCGCTCCCCTACGCCGACAGCTACATGATCCGGCCGGGCATCGTGACCCGTGCCGGACAGAGCGGAGACTTCGTCGCGCTCGGTGTGCGCGCCCTGGGCCTGCGCACCCACCACATCGACCTGCTCGGCGCCGACCCCGAGGGCGACCTGGTGCGCGCGCTGCACCGGGACCGGGGCATCCCGTTCACCGCGGTGCCCTCGGCCGCGGGCACCAAGCGCGCGGTCAACCTGGTCGGCCCGGACGGGCGGCGGCTGTCCCTGTACGACGACACCCGCGCGCAGGAGTCCGACCGGCTGCCCGAGGACACCCTGCGCACCCTGGCCGCCGCGAGCCGGCACGCCCATGTGGTGATCACCCACCCGTGCGCGCACGCCCTGCCGGTGCTGCGCGAGGCCGGGCCGACCATCTCGACGGACCTGCACGACTGGGACGGCGTCAACCCGTACCACGAGCCGTTCGCGCTCGGCGCGGACCTGGTCTTCCTGTCGACCACCGCGCTGGCCGACCACGAGCGCACCATGCGGGACATCGCGGCGCGCGGCCGGGCCCGGATCGTGGTGGCCACCGCCGGGGCCGAGGGCGCGTACCTGCTGGCGGACGGCGACCTCACCCATGTGCCCGCGGTGGCTCCGCCCGCGCCCGTCGTGGACTCCAACGGCGCGGGCGACGCCTTCGCCGCCGCGTTCCTGCTGGGCTGGCTGGAGGGCGCTGACCCGCTGCTCTGCGCGCGTTACGGTGCCGTCGCGGGCGCCCACGCGTGCACCGTGCCCTCGACCCGGGCCGACGCCATCGGGCGCGACGAACTCCTCGCCCGCTGCGCGGAGCCGGACGCCGACAAGGTGGCCGGATGAACCCTGACGCCTGACCGGCAGGACGCGGTCGCGCCCGCCGGCGCGGCAGCGGGCCGTGTCCCCGCCGCCCGTGCGACTGCCCCGGCGGGACGCCTCACGGGACGCGCAGCGCCAGCACCGCCACGTCGTCGTGCTGGACATCGCTCATCCGGCCCAGGAGTTCGTCACGGAAGACGGGCAGCGGCTCACCGGCCAGCGCGGCCGCGTGCTGACGCAACCGGGTCAGACCGCGGCCGATGTCCTCGCCGGGCCGCTCGACCAGGCCGTCGGTGTACAGCAGCAGTGTGGAGCCGCGCGGGAGGACGACGCTCGCCGTCTCGCGGGGCAGTTCCGGGTCGACACCCAGGATGGGGGCGTGGCCTTCCTCCAGCAGCGCGGTGTGGCCGTCGGGCCGGGCCAGCAGCGGCGGGAGGTGGCCGGCGTTGGTCCAGGTCAGCCGCCACGGCCCGGCGGGGGGTGTCTCGATGCGGGCGATGACGGCCGTGACCAGCTCGATGCCGGTCAGGCCCTGCATCACCCGGTCCAGGCGGCACATGACCCCCGCCGGGTCGTCGCCCCTGTCGTAGGCGAGGGCGCGCAGCATGTTGCGCAGTTGCCCCATGCGGACGGCGGCCGCCAGATCGTGGCCGACGACGTCCCCGATGGCGAGGACGGCCGAGCCGTCGGGCAGCGGGAAGGCGTCGTACCAGTCACCGCCCACCTCGGCCCGCTCCCGGGCGGCCAGATAGCTGGTGGCGAGCTGGAGGTGGGCGAGGCCGGTCAGGTCGGGCAGCAGGGACAGCTGGAGCTGTTCGGCGGTGTGCTCCTGCATGGCGTAAAGGCGCGCGTTGTCCAGCGCGAGGGCCGCGCGGTGGCCCAGGTCGGCGGCGAGTGCCTGCTCCTGCTCGTCGAACGGGGTCTCGGCACGGCGGACGAAGGTGAGCGCGCCCAGTTCCTGGCGCCGCACCCGCATGGGCACGATCAGCGCGCTGCGGGCGCCGAGGGTGCGGTACAGGGACCACTGCGCGGAGCGGAGCGGATCGTTCGGGTCGGTCGTGCCGAAGTCGGTCACCAGCACGGGTCCCGCTCCGCGCAGCACCTTCGCGAGGGCGCAGGCCGAGTCGTCCGGTCCGGGGAGGACGCCGCCGGGCAGTAGCCGCAGCGCGCGGTCGGAGTCCCGGTCCGTGACCGTGAGCCGGCGCACGCCTTCGCCCTCGACCACGTCGACGACGCAGGCGTCGGCGAGCTGCGGGACCACGAGCCGGGCGAGGCGGCGCAGCGACTCCTCCGCGTCCAGCCCCGACGCCAGTGCGCGGCTCACGTCGGCGAGCAGCCGCAGCCGGGCGGCGGCCACCTCCGACGGCAGCTCCCCGGGGTTCGCTGCCGGAGGCGGCGGCTCCTGCCTCATCACTCTCCTCCCGCACCGGAGGACCGGTCGCGCGCCCCGTGACCGCGTCCTCTACGCAGATTCCATCACCACCGACGGCCGTCAGCGCGGCGCGCGGGCCGGGTGGCTGACCGCGGCGGGCGGCCCCGCCGTTTCGACGGCACGGTCCGACCACGCGCGCCCACGCATCGCCGCCCGTGGTCGCGGCGCGGTGCCGACCCGGATGCGCGAACCGGCCGCCCGCATCGACGCCTTCGTTCGCACCGAACTCCGGCTCGCCGCCCAGGGCGCGCACCGCCCCGCGAAGGCGCTCATGCGGGCCGACCTGCCGCCCGAGTGCGTGGCCCGGGTCCATGAACTCCACCACCGGCGCCCCGCCCCCTTCCAGGCGGCGATCGCCGCCATGACGGGCGAGGGCTCCGAGCTGACCAGCCAGCTCGCCGAGGGATCGTGCGGGCAGCCATCACCGCCATCGCAGAGGGGGCCGACCCGGACCGGGTCGCCGACCGCGCCCTCGCCCTGCTGCGCCACGGTCTGACCACGCCGGCCGGCGAGCGGTCCGACGGTCCCGGGCAGCCGCTCACTGAGCGCCGCGGCCGGTCCGGCAGGCGGCCGGCCCGGGTCCCGGGGACCGGCCCGCGTCGGGATCAGGCCAGCGTCTCCAGGAAGTCGGAGCACGCCGCGGCACACGCCCGGCAGGCCGCCGCGGCGGATTCCGCGCCGGGGTGGTCCTCGAAAGCGTCGGCACATTCGAGACAGATCCGGCGGCACCAGTCGACGCGGCCGCGCAGGCCCTCCTCGTCCTGGTGGTTCTCCTCGCACAGCAGCCGGCAGGTGGTGTCGCACACCTCGGCGCACATGATGCCGAGCCTGCGCACCCGCTCGTGACTCTCGGGGCCGCCCGGGTCGACCAGGCTCACCCGCACCGAGCAGGCCCGGGCACACTCCGTGCACGCCTGGGCACAGGTGAAGCGGTCCTCAAGGAACCGGTAGAGCTGCTGCTGCGAGGTCTGCGGGGTCACGCCGTGCGGGTAGCCCCGGCGACGGACGGGAAACCACCGCTTCTTACCACGGCCGGACGCGAATGATGCACAATTTGTCCGGTTCGCACCCTTATGGGTGGGGTATTCCTCTGCTATGAACATCGCATCCATGCAGCTGGCCGCGGGGAGCGGCCTGGTGAGCCTCGTGTTCTTCTTCGTGGCCGTCGGCCTGCTGGCACTGCTCGCCGGAGGCTTCTGGATGACCTCGCGGGTGAAGTACCGCGAGTCGGCCCGCCCTCGTCCCGAGGAGCAGCCGAAGCTGCCGCCCGAGGGAGCGGTGCACGAGGTCCGGGAGAACCGGGACTACCAGGAGGTCCCCAGGACACCCAAGGGCGGTCGTCCGCTCACCCCGTACGAACTGGGCAATGTGGACTCCAAGACGAGCGCGGAGCAGAAGCGGCCGCGCTGGAGCAGCGGTTCCAGCGGGTCCTTCGGCGGCGGCGGGCTCGGCGCCCACTGAACCCGCGAGGCCCCTCGGCACCCTGGCCCGCGTCGGGCCGCCGTACGACGTTCAGGCTTCTTGCCGGGCGGCGTCCAGGCGGCCGACGCGGGCCACGTTGCGTACGTCCTCCGGATCCTGGCTGGGCTCGGCCGTGAACCAGGCGTCCAGGATCTCCGTCAGCAGCGGTTCCGAGGTCAGGCGCAGGCTCAGGGCGAGGACGTTGGCGTCGTTCCAGCGGCGCGCGCCGTCCGCCGTGGCGGCGTCCGGGCACAGCGCGGCACGCACGCCGGGCACCTTGTTCGCCGCGATGGACGCGCCGGTGCCGGTCCAGCAGCACACCACCGCCTGATCGGCCGTCCCGTCGGCCACGTCCCGCGCCGCCGCCTCCGAGCAGACCGCCCACTGCGGGTCGGCGCCCTCGCGCAGCGCGCCGTGCGTCCGCACCTCGTGCCCGCGCCGCCGCAGCTCGGCCACGAGCCGGCGGGCGACGGGTTCGTCCATGTCGGAGGAGACGGAGATCCGCATACCGGGAGGGTAGCGCCCCGGCCCCGAGCCCGGGCGGACAGGGCGGGACCCCGGCACGCGCCGATGCCGCTGCCGGGGTCCGTTGGATACCGGGCCGGGAAAGGGGCTCTCAGGGGTGGTCGGGCCGCTGCGCCGGAGGCACTCCGCCGCCCTCGCCCCCGCCCTTCTCGCCCTTGTCCGAGCCGTGCGGACGGGCTCCCGCGCCGCGCGCCTGGCGGGCCTTGAGCTCGCCGCTGTCCTGCGGGGTGGCGCCTCCCTTGTCACTGCGCCGCTGTTCGGGCTGCTGCGGATTGGACATGCGCCGGACTCCCTCCGGGTGGTGCGTGATCTCGTGCGCGGTCCGGGTTCCCAGGGGCGCGCGGGTGACGCATGCCGCTCAGGGGCGGGTCAGCCGCTGGTGGAGGTGTTCGAGGGCGCCGAGCAGGACCGTGCGGTGGTACCAGGCGAGCCAGGCCGCGGTGTCGGCGGCGAGCAGGTCGAGGGCCTCGGCCTGGGGGGACGCCGGCCGGTGACCGGCGTCGGGCCAGTGCACGGTGATCAGGCCGGTGCAGCAGCCGGCCGAGGACAGGACCGGGACGCACTGGAGCGCCCGGGCGCCCGCGGCGAGCAGGGCGCGCCGCCCGTCCTCGGACAGCAGCGCGTCGGTGGCCACGTCGGGCATGCTCACCCGCCGGCCCCGGGTGCGGGCGACCGCCTCGGCCGTGCCGTCGGTCCGGCCGCGCACGAGGTGGTCCAGATAGGCGTCCGCGCCGCCGTACCGGCTCTCCAGCGCGAGCGCGTTCACGGCGGGGTCCACGGACAGCACGTGTCCGGCCGGCGCGCGCACGATGGCCAGCGCCTCGTGCAGCACGGCCTCGATCATCTGGCCCCGGTAGCGGGGGTCGCGTCCCGCGCGGGCGAGGATCCGCAGCTGGGGCAGGGGCAGCGGACGGCGGCCGGGGAACCAGGTCGGGCCGTCGGGCGGGCGGGCCACGACCACGGCGGCGGCGAGGACCCGCAAGGGCACGTTGAACCGCTGGGAGGTCTCGCGCAGCACCCGGAAGGCGCTGCCGGTGTCGGGCAGCCCGTAGCGGGCCATGAGCATGCCCTGGGCCATGCCGATCACGGGGGCGGTGCGCACCCGGGCGCGCAGGGCGCGCACCTCCTGGTGCAGGTCCTGGTAGGACGGCCGCAGCGGGTCCGCCATCTGCGAGCGCCAGGCGGGCAGCTCCTCCACCCGGGAGGCGGCGCGGGCCAGTTCGCGCAGGGCCTCGTCCAGGGTGGCGTACAGCTGGACGCCCTCCAGACGGGCCAGGTGCACCGCCTCGCGGACGCCCGGCCGGGCCCGGACGATGATCAGGTCCGGGCGGCCGGCGCGGACCCGGGTCGTCTCGCTGAGCGTGCGCAGGACGGCGGCACCGCCGAGCTGTACGTGGGCCATGTCGAGGACCGGCCGCAGTCCGGCGCGGTCCGCCCGGGCCAGGTGGCCGCGCAGTTCCTCGGACCAGGCGTGGGCGCCGCCCGCGTCCAGGGTGCCGGACATGCGCAGCAGCAGGGCGCCCTCGGCGGGCAGTCCCTCCACGACGGAGGACTCGATCACGAGGGGGGCCGGTGCGCCCGGCCGCGGGGAGGAAGCTTTCATGGCATCACCCGGGCAGGTCGAGAATGGGCCGTACGGCCGCTTCCTGGCCATGAATCTGACCTTGAACCACCACCTTGCACGGCGGACGCCGGACTCTCAACCGCACTCGGGCGGGCGCCGATCCGGCGGGGGCCGGTGGGCCGTGGGGGGTGCGGGGCGGATGCCGGGTCGCGTGCAGCCGGAGGCCGTCCGTGCGCGCCGCCGGCCGCGTCATGACCGGTCCCTCACTGTGCCCGCGCGCCCGTCCACCGCGCAACGACTGCGGGCCGGGCGTGTCGGACCGGGGTGTGCGGGCGGCCGGCGCGGCGGGGCGTCAGCCGATGTACCGGCGGGCCGGGGAGGTGCGGCGGGCGCGTTCCAGGGTGGCCAGGCGGTGTTCCAGGTCCGGGGGGACCGGGTCGCGCTGGCGCAGCACCCAGGGCAGCCCGGCGGTGGCGTGGGCGAAGGCGCGGGCGGACGCGGCGTCGTGGGGCACCGTGCGGATCAGGTGCCCGGTGCGGCGCAGCGCGGGCAGGAGCGGGCGGCGCAGCCAGGTGAACCAGAGGGTGTTGCGCAGGCCGAGGACGCGCCGGGCCGTGCTGTCGCGCAGCCGGGAGGCCTGGTGGTGCACGGTGAGTTCCTCGGCGTAGGCGAACCACCAGCCCTGGCGCAGCAGATCGCAGGCGAGCAGCTCCTCCTCGCCGCCAAGCCACAGCCCGGGGTGGAAGCCGCCGCCCGCGCGGAAGGCGTCGGTGCGCATCACCGTGGCGGCGGCGAGGAAGGAGCCGAGGGCCGGTCCGGGGAGCCAGTCGGGGCCGGACAGGGGCGACTCGCGCAGTTCGCGCACGACCGGGTCCTCGGTGCCCTCCGGCTCCACGACGATCCGCGCGGTGACGGCCGCGAGCCGGGGCCGGGTGTCGAGCAGGTCGGCGGCACGGGCGAGGCTGCCGGGCTCCCACCAGGAGTCGTCGTCGCAGAACGCCACGTAGGGCGTGCGGACGTGCCGGACGGCCAGGTTGCGGCCGACGGCCCCGAGGTTGCGGCCCGGGCGCAGCAGGGTCGCCTCCGGGAAGTCGCGGGCGACGGCCTCGGCGGTGCCGTCGGTCGAGGCGTTGTCGGTGACGACGACCCGGGGGCGCTCGGGCAGACGGCGCAACTCGGCGAGGGTGCGCAGCAGTTCGGCGCGCCTGTTGTGGGTGATGACGACGACGGTCGTACGGGTGCAGGTCATGGCGAGGCGTTCTCCTCGTCCCGGTCGGCCCGGTCGGCCCGCGGTGCCGCGACCGGCGCGCGTCCTTCGGCCCGCTGGCGGTCCAGCAGGCGGGCCGCGTGTTCGACGTGCGGGGGCAGCGGGTCACGGCGGGCCAGGGTGGCGGGGAGGCGGGTCAGGGTCTCCCGCAGGGCGCGGCGGGCGCCGGGGGCGTCGGCCGCCGCGGCGCGGGCGAGCGCGGCGCCCGCGCGCAGGGCGACGGGCCAGGGGCGGCGCAGGCAGGTGGTGAGGACGTGGTTGCGCCGGACGAGGAAGGAGCGTCCGGTGCGGCCGTGGTCCTCGGGGTGGTGGCGGGCGCACAGCGCGGGTTCATAGGCCACGCCCCAGTTCCGGGCGGCCAGGTCGTAGGCGAGCAGGGTCTCCTCGCCGCCGAAGAACAGCAGCGGGTGGAAGCCGCCCGCGGCCAGGAATGCCTCCCGGCGCACCACACTGGCGCAGCCGAGGAAGCCGAGGACGGGACGGCCGGGCAGATCCGGTTCGGGCGGCAGCGGCGAGGCGGCGAGTACGGCGTTGAGGGGGTCCTCGGCGGCCTCGTCGCCGACGAGGGTGCGGGCGGCGAGCAGGCCGAGCCGGGGGTGGCGGTCGAGGAGGTCGGCGGCGCGGGCGAGGCTTCCCGGTTCCCACCAGGAGTCGTCGTCGCTGAACGCGACATAGGGGGTGCGGGCGTGCCGCACGGCCAGATTGCGGCCGAGCGCACCGGTGTTGGCCGCGGCGCGCAGCAGCCGGACGGGGGCGGGGTGGCCGGCCACCGCCCGGCGGGTGCTGTCGTCACGGGAGTTGTCGACCACGATGACCGGCGGCCGTTCGGGCAGCGCGGCCAGGGCGTCCAGGGTGCGCAGCAGGCTCGCGGCGCGGTCGCGGGTGATGATGGCGACCGTGACACGGCCGTCGGCCGCGGCCGGCGCGCGGCGGCCGACCCGGCCGGGCGCGGGCTCAGTTGGCATGGGCCACCTCCGGGCGCGGGGCCGGCCGGGTCCGGCCCTGGCGCAGCAGTGTCAGACAGGCCGCGGCGACCTCGCCGGAACCGATGCGCAGCAGCCGGGCGTCGGGGGTGCGGCCGTGCGGGTCGCCGGGCGGGCCGGGTTTCCACAGGGCGAGGTGGCCGGGGCTCGGCGGCGGCCCCCACAGGCGTGGGGAGACCGGGCCGAAGAGGTTGACGCTGGGGGTGGCGTGCGCGTACGCGAGGTGGGCGAGGCCGGTGTCGCCGCTGAGCACCAGGGCCGCCCCGGCCACCAGCGCGGACAGTTCGGCGAGGGGCAGGCCGCCGGTCAGCAGGTCCTCGGCGGGCGCGCCGCCGCGCTCGGCGACGGACCGTACCAGGGCCTCCTCCCCCGCGCCGCCGGTGAGCACCACCCGGTACCCGGCCGCCCGCAGGCAGCGCACGACGGCGGCGAACCGCTCGGCCGGCCAGCGGCGGGAGCCGGAGGCGGCGCCGGGGTGGACGAGGACCGCGCCGGGGGCCGGGGAGGGTGTGCCGGGCGCGGGCAGGCGCAGGTCGAGCGGGTCGGCCGGGATGCCGTAGTCGTCCAGGAAGCCGCACCAGCGGTCCCGTTCGTGTGCCTGGGCCCGCCAGCCGGGGCCGTCCGGGCAGGCGTGGGCGAGCAGCCGGCGCGGGCGCAGGGCGGCGAGGGCGTCGCGGCTCTCGGGCCCGTTGCCGTGCAGGTCGATCGCCACGTCGGGCGGCGGTCCCGGCCAGTGCGTGAGCGCCGGGACCGCCCGGCCGGGCGCCTCGGCCGGGAACACGGCGTCCAACGCGCCGGTCTCCAGGGCCAGTCCGGCGAGCGCGGGGGGCTGGGCGAGCACGATCCGGTGTCCGGGGAAGCCGCGCCGGATGCCGCGCAGCGCGGGCACGCCGGCCAGCAGGTCGCCGAGGCCCAGCGCGCGCAGCACCAGGACGCACGGGGGCCCGGGCGCGGGGGTCGCGTCGGCCGTCGCGGTCACCGCCGCCGCCCTCCCGACCGCACCGGCGAGGAGGCCGCCCGGCGGGCCAGGCCGGTGGTCGAGCGGCCGTCCAGGTAGGGCAGCAGGAGGACCTGGCCGCCCCAGCTCTCCACGAGGGGCTGTTCGGGCAGCGGGGTGCGGGCGTAGTCGCCGCCCTTGGCCCAGATGTGCGGGCGCAGTTCGGCGAGGAGGCGTTCGGGGGTGTCCTCGTCGAAGACGGCGACCGCGTCCACGCATTCCAGGGCGCGCAGCACCCGGACGCGGTCGGCGACCGGCACGAGGGGGCGGCCGTCGCCCTTGCGGCGGCGCACCGAGTCGTCGGAGTTGACGCAGACGATCAGGCAGTCGCCCGCCCGGCGGGCGGCCTGGAGCAGGGCGACGTGGCCGGCGTGCAGCAGGTCGAAGCAGCCGCCCGCGGCGACGACGGTGCGGCCCGCGGTGCGCACCCGGGCGGCGGTGCGCAGGGCGTCCGCGGTGGTGTCCCCGTCGGGCAGCGGCTGTTCGGGCCGCCGTGTGCGCTCGTCCTCGCCCGTCGTCGCCATCGCACGGGCGCCGCCCTCGGCGACGTACCGGGTGGCCGCGTGGACGGCGGCCTGCACGGCGGCCTCGGTGAAGGCGCCGTCGGCGAGCAGTCCGGCGGCGGCCGCGGCGAACCGGTCGCCCGCGCCGCAGGGGTCGCCGGACGCGGCGGCCGGGGTGGGCACGAGCAGCGGGGTCTCGCCGTGCGACAGCAGCGCGCCCCGCTCGCCCAGGGTGACGGCGACCGCCTGCACCTGCCAGGCGCGGACCAGGGCGCGGGCGTCCCGGGCGGCGGTGCGCAGCCCGGCGCCGTCCCCCGGCTGCCCTTCGCCGTCGTCCAGTCGACGGGCGAACACGCGTGCCTCCTGGGCGGAGGGCGTGACCAGACGGGCACCGAGGACCGGGGGCCGGCCGCGCACATGGGGGTCCCAGACCACGGACGCGGTCGTACGGGACAGCGCGTCGCGCAGGACGTCGGCGGTGCCCCGGCCGTAGTCGGCGACCAGGACGCCCCGCGCCGCGGTGATCGCGTCGAGGGCCTCGCGGGTCGCCTCGCGGGCGCGGCCCTCGCCGTCGTCCAGGCGCAGCAGCGGGCGGTCCCCGGCCAGCACCCGGGTCTTGCTGCTGAGGCCGCCGTCGAGCGGCACCTCCACCAGCTCGACGCGGCCCGCGAGCAGTCGGCGCAGGGTGTCGCTGGCGGGGTCGGTGCCGAGGGCGGTGACGAGGGTGACCGGGCGGCCGTCGGCGGCGGCCAGGCAGGCGGCGAGGGCGGCGCCGCCGGGGCGGGAGCTGCGCCGGGTGCCGTGGACGACGGGCACGGGCGCGTCGGGGGCCAGCCGCTCGGCGTGCCCGCACAGGTCGTGGTCGAGGAGGGCGTCGCCGACGACGACCAGCGGGGTGCCCGGGGTGGTCGTACCGGGGTGCGTCATGCCTGTTCCTTTCCGCGGGTCACCGGCGTGCCGTCCACGGGCCGGCCGACGGTGCGGGCCCGGCCCAGGGGGCGGGCGAGGGCTTCGCCGTCGACGCGGGCGCCGCTGTCCCGGTCGGCCTCGCCGCGCTCGACGGCCCGGTCGAACGCCTCGCACAGCATGTGCACGGCGACCAGATGGAGTTCCTGCACGGTGGCGGAGACCGGCGCGTCAACGCACAGGGCCTCGTCGGCGCCGAGCTGGAGCGGGTTGGGGGCCCGTCCGGTCAGCGCCCACACGGTCATGCCCAGGCGGTGGGCGCGGTCGGCGGCGGACAGCAGGTTGGCGCTGGCGCCGCTGGTGGACAGCAGCATCAGCACGTCGCCGGGGCGGCCGTGGGCGGCGGTCTGCCGGGCGAACACCTCCTGCACGCCGTAGTCGTTGGCGATGGCGGTGGTGGAGGAGGTGTCGGCGTGCAGGGCGACCGCGGAGAACGGCGGCCGGTCGTCGCGGTAGCGGCCGACCAGTTCGGCGGTCAGGTGCTGGGCCTGGGCCGCGCTGCCGCCGTTGCCCGCGACCAGCAGCCGGGAGCCGGCGCCCAGCCGGCGGGCCAGTTCGGTGCCCCAGCGCCCGATGAGGGGACCGCGGTCGCGGAACGTCTCCAGGGCCTTCATCAGGTCGTCGCAGTGCGTGGTGTCGGTGACGGTCTTCATCGGACGACTCCGGAGAGCGAGGGGAGGGCGGACACGGCGCCGTACGCCCCGGCAACGCCGTCGGCCACCCGGTCCCAGGTGTAGTGGGTCAGCACGCGGCGGCGGCCGGCCGCGCCGTACCTTTCGAGCCGGGCGGGGTCGGCGAGCAGGGCGCGGACGACCGCGCCGAGGTCGTGGTCGTCGTCGGCCGGGACGAGGACGCCGGTGGCGCCGTCCACGACGGTGTCGAGCTGACCGCCGACCGCGGTGGCCACGACGGGGGTGGCGCAGGCCATGGCCTCCAGCGGGACGATGCCGAAGGGCTCGTAGCGGGGCAGGGACAGGACGAGGTCGGCGCCGGCCATCAGCCGGGGCATCCGGGTCCGGCTGACCCCGCCGAGCAGGGTGACGCGGTCGGCGACGCCGTACTCGCCGGCCAGGGCCTTGAGGCGCCGGGCCTCGGGGTCGGCGCCGAGGAGTTCGGCCTCGGGGCCGCCGGCGACCAGGAGTTCGGCGTCGGGGACGCCGGCCAGGGCGCGGATGGCGCGGTCGAAGCCCTTGCGGGGCACCAGCCGGCCGACGGCCAGCAGCCGCCTGCGGGCGCCCGGCGGCCGGGAGCGCGGCAGCGGCGAGAACTGGACGGGGTCCACCCCGCAGGGCACCACGCTCAACCGGTCCTCGGGCAGCCCCATGGCCTTCAGTTCGGCCACCTCGTCGCTGCACGTGGCGATGATCCGGGCGCACTCGTGCCCGATGGCCTCCTCCACGGCCAGGCGCTGCGGCGGGCTGGTGTCGGCGGCGCCCTGGTAGCGCCGCTTGACCGTGCCGAGGGCGTGGTAGGTCTGCACGACGGGGACGCCGAGGCCGCGGGCGCCGGACAGGGCGGCCAGGCCCGACATCCAGAAGTGGGCGTGCACCACGTCGGGCGGGCTCGCCGCCCACTGGCCGGCCAGGAACTCGCCGAACTCCACCATGTGCGGCAGGAGTTCGTCCTTGGGCACGGGTTCGGGCGGCCCGGCGGGCACATGCACCACCTGGACGCCGTCGATGAGGGTCACCCGGTCCGGCAGGCCCGTCGAGTCCCGCCGGGTGTAGACCGTGACCCGGTAGCCCTTTCTGGCGAGTTGCCGCGCGACCTGGGCCACGTAGACGTTCTGGCCGCCCGCGTCCGGTCCGCCGAGCGCGGCCAGCGGGCTGGCGTGCTCGGAGACCATGGCGACGCGCCCGGCCGTGTGGGCAGTACGGCTCATCGGGTGACCTCCTTGATCAGGCGCTCCCAGTCGTCCAGGAAGCGCCGCTCTCCGTAGCGGGCCTGGGCCGCGGCCCGGGCGGCGTCGCCGGTCAGGCGCGCGTCCTCGGGGTCGGCGAGGAACGCCCGCACGGCGTCCTCCAGGACGTCGAGGCGGTTGGAGACCACCCCGGCGCCCTCGGGTACGGCTTCCCGGACCTCGGTGGTGTCCAGGGCGACCACCGGCATCCCGAGGAACATGGCCTCCAGCAGGGACAGGCCGAGCGAGGTCCAGCGCACGGGGTGCAGATAGACGCGGCACTTGGCCATCTCGCGGTGGAGCCGGTGCTGGGGCAGGTCGCGGGTGCGGCAGCGCTCGGGCGGCAGGCCGAGGTGGTCGGCGAGTCCTTCGGTGCGCATCCCGAAGACGTCCAGGGGCGCGCAGCGGGCGAACCGGGGCAGCAGGTCGGTGCCGGTCGTACGGCCCCTGCGCACGGGCTCGTTGACGACGACGGCGGCGCGCCGCTCGGTGCCGGTCCACAGCCGGCCGGGGTCCACGATGCCGTGCTCGACGACCTCGGTGGGGGCCCGTCCGCTGTCCCACATCAGCCGGTTGAAGTGGGTGACGTGTACGACGGGTATCGCCGACTGCCCGGCCAGCGGGTGGAGTTGGCGCTCCGGGGCGGCGTCGGGGGTGTTGTGCTCGACGTAGACGGCGGGCACGTCGCGGCCGGGCCGGCGGCCGGTCCAGCGTTCGGCCAGGGCGACTTCGTGCGGGCGTTGCAGGACCATCAGGTCGATGTCGGCGTCCCGCAGGCTCGCGGGGGTGTGTTCTTCGACGGTGGGCGGCCAGTCCCAGGTGGCGGCGCGGCCGAGGCCGTCGGGCCCCCGGTCCTCGGTGACCGGGACCAGATAGGTGTGCGGGCCCTGCACGAAGGCGGTGAGCCAGGATCCGTGCACGTGCCAGACGAGGATGTTCATGAGGAGGGCTCCTGGATGAGCTTGTGCACCGCGCGCACCACGTCCTGCCCGGTGACCTCGTCCAGGCAGGGGTGGCCGGGCACCGGGCAGACGAGCGCCCGGGTGTCCGCGCACGGCGCCGACTGGTCGCCGAGCAGGATGGCGGGGACGCCGTAGGGGGCCCAGCGCTCGGCGGGGACCACGGGGGCGAACAGGGAGACGACGGGGGTGCCGACGGCCGCGGCGAGGTGGGCGGGGCCGGTGTTGGCGCTGACCACCACGTCGGCCATGCGCAGCACTCCGGCGAGGGTGCGGGGGCTGGTGCGGCCGCCGAGGTCCACGGCCGCGTCGCCGCTCACCCTCTTGGTGAGCGCCTGCTCGTGCGGGCCGCCGGTGACGACCACGCGGTGCCCGGCGTCGGCGAGCAGTGCGACCGCCTCGGTGCAGCGGTCCGGGCTCCAGGCGCGGGCGGGCGCGCTGGCGCCGGGGTGCAGGACGACGTAGGGGCCGTTGCCGGTCAGGCCGCCGGTGTCGGGGGGCGGCAGGACGCGCAGCCGGCCGTCGTCGCCGGGCGGGAGGGTGCAGCCCATGGCGGCGGCGGTGTCGAGGGCGGCCTCGGCCTCGTGCCGACCGGGCAGCCGGCGGTGGCGGACGTCGAGCAGCCGGCCGGGGTGGTCGACGCTGTCGGCACCGATCCGGCCGATCCCGGCGAGGCGCAGCAGCAGCGCGGTGGGCAGCGGGCTCTGGTGGAAGGAGGTGAGGATCAGGGCGGTGTCGAAGGCACCCTGACGCAGGCGGGCGATCAGGTCGCCGATGTCCGCGGGGTCCACCGGGGGCGGGGTGAAGCCTTCCCAGGGGGCCTCCCAGACGAGGACGTCCTCGACGCCGGGGAGCATCCGGGCGGCGTCGGCGCCGCGCGGCCCGCACAGCATGGTCACGGGGCCGTGGTGCTCGCCGACGGCGCGTACGGCGGGCCCCGCGAGCAGGACGTCGCCGAAGCTGTCGAGCCGGACCACGAGCGCCGTCACCGGGGCCACCTCCCCGGGCGGGTGTCGAGGGCGTCGCGTACGGCGGTGAGCGCGTCGGGGGCACTGTGCCGGGCGTAGCGCCGCACCTCCTGCGGTGCGGTGGCCGCGTTGGGGACGAGGACGCCGCGGGCGCCGGCCGCCCGTGCGGCCAGCACGTCGGCGGCGATGTCGCCGACGACCAGGCACTCGGCGGGCGGGACGCCGAGGCGCTCGGCGGCGGCGAGGATCAGACCGGGCCGGGGCTTGCGGCAGGGGCAGCCGGTGTCCGGCGCGTGCGGGCAGTACAGCCACGTGTCCAGGCCGCCCAGCAGTTCGTCGGCGCGCCGGTTGACCCGGGCGACGTCCTCGGCGGTGAGCAGCCCGCGCCCGATGCCGGACTGGTTGCTGACCACCCCGGTGGGCAGCCCCGCTGCCCTGACGAACGCGACGGCCTCGGCGGCACCGGGCAGCGTCCGCACCCGTTCGGGATCGCCGTTGTAGGGCACGTCGACCACGAGGGTGCCATCACGGTCGAACAGCACGGCGGAGACGGCCCTCATCGGCCACCTCCCGGGGAACGCCCCCGCCGAACGGGCCCGGAACGGCGACCGTGCGGCGCGCCGTGACCGGACAGACCGGTACCCGAAGCCCCGGCGGCACCGCCGCCGCACGGCAGGCCGTGACGGGGCGAGGCGGTGGCCGGAGCCCCCACGGCGACGCCGCCGCACCGCACGCCGCGGCCGGGGAGATCGGCCGCGCACCCCGCGGACAGGGCACGTGCCGCACCGCCCCGCGCGGCCGACGCCACGCGGCGAGCCGGCACGATCCCGGCGGGACCGCCGCCGCACGGCACGCGGCGGACGGGCAGGACCGTGGTCGAGGCCCCCGCGGCAGTGCCGTCGCGGGGTACGCCGCTCCGGGGCAGGACGGTGGTCATCCGGTGCCTCCCAGGGGCTGGACATGGCGGTGTCGGACCGTGCCGCGCAGCCAGTGCCGGACGGCGAGCGGGGGGATGAGGACGCTGGTGCCGACCATGCCCGCGATCTCGCGGGCGGTGCGGGGGCCGGGCAGGATGCGGGCGAGGGCGAACTCGGCGGTGCCGAGGGTCCACAGGGCCGCGCAGACGGCGGCGGCGCGTCGGCGGCCGGCCAGGGCGCAGCCGGCCCCGGCGAGCGCGGCGCCGGTCACCAGGGCGTGGCGGCGCAGCCGGCCGCGGGGCGCCTGCGCGCGGGCCCACCAGTCGGGGCCGTGCAGCCGGTTCATCAGCGCGTCGTCGGCGTTGCCGCGCTGCGCGGGCAGCGAGGCCCACCAGTGGGCCGGGCGGACCGGGTGCCGGGTGACACGCCGGCCGCGCACCAGCGCCCAGCCGGCCCGTCGCACCCGCAGGGCGAGGTCGGCGTCCTCGCGGAAGGCGCGCGGGAAGCGTTCGTCGAAGCCGCCGACGCGGTCGAGCGCCTCCGTGCGGTAGGCCATGTCGGCGGTCGCCCAGGCGGCGTTCTCCAGGCCCTTGGTGGTGCGTTCCCAGTCGGTGGGCCGGCGGTCCGGGGGCAGCGGTACCCGCAGTTGTCCCTGGATGCCGCCGATGCCCTCGCCGGCCTCGCTCAGGTCCTGGGCGAGCAGCCGGGACCAGTCCGGCAGTACCTGGACGTCGTCGTCGAGGAAGACGGTCCAGGGGGTCTCGACGGTGCGCCAGCCGGCGTTGCGGGCGGCGGCCGGACCCTTGCCCCCGGTGCGCAGCGTGCGCACCCGGTCGAGCAGCAACCCGGAGGCGGTGAGCGGCAGTTCGCCGTCGGTCTCGGGCCGGTCGTCCACGACGATCACCTCGTGCGGGACGTGTCCCTCGGCCTTTGCGAGGGCGCGCAGGCACTCGGCGAGGCAGGGGCGGCCGACGGTCGGCACGACGACGGTGTAGGCGGGGGCGCTCATGCGAAGACCCCCTTGCGGCGGATCGCGAACGGGCCGAGCACCAGCAGGTCCACGGGCGCGGAGCCGAAGCACTCCAGGGCGTCGCGGGGATCGTCCACCATGGGCCGGCCGGCGGTGTTCAGGCTGGTGTTGACGACGACCGGCAGTCCGGTGCGCCGCTCGAAACCGTCGATCATCCGTGCGACCAGGGGTTCACGGTCCCGGTCGACGGTCTGGATGCGGGCGGTGCCGTCGACGTGGACGACGGCGGGGATGCGGTCACGCCAGTCGGCGGCCACGTCGTGCACGAACAGCATGTGCGGACTGGGCAGCGGCCCGTCGAAGATCTCGGCGGCGCGTTCGGCGAGCACCATGGGGGCGACCGGCCGGAACTCCTCACGGCCCTTGACCGCGTTGAGCCGTTCCAGGTTCTCCGCCCGGCCGGGGTGGGCGAGCAGCGAGCGGTGGCCGAGCGCGCGCGGCCCGTACTCGCCGCGGCCCTGGAACCAGGCCACGATCCCGTCGGCGGCCAGCGCCTCGGCGGCCGTCTCGGCGATGTCGGCGGGCTCCTCGTACGGTACGGCCGCCCGCTCCAGCCACCCGCGCAGCTCGGCGTCGCTCCAGCCGCGGCCGAGGGCGGCGGTGGACATCGGCTCCAGGGTGTCCTTCTGGCCGGCGACGTGCGCGGCGGCGCCCAGCGCGGTGCCGGCGTCCCCGGCGGCGGGCTGCACCCACACGTGCGCGAAGCCGCTCTCGCGCCACAGCCGGGTGTTGGCCACGCAATTGAGGGCGACGCCGCCGGCCATGGTGAGCGCGTCCTCGCCGGTGCGTTCCCGCAGCCGGCGGGCGAGGCCCAGCATGGTCTCCTCCAGGCAGAGTTGGGCGCTCGCGGCGAGGTCGGCGTGGTCCTGGCTCCAGGCGCCGCCGGCCGGGCGCGGGGGAACCAGCTCGGACCAGGGCACGGGCCGGGCCCGGAAGCCGCCCCGGTCGTCGGCGTGGACGTACTCGCGCAGGCGGTCGGCGAAGCGGGGGGTGCCGTAGGAGGCGAGCGCCATCACCTTGAACTCGTCGCTGCTGCGCAGGAATCCGAGGTGCTGGGTGAGGTCCTCGTAGAACAGGCCGAGGGAGTCGGGCAGTTCCTGGGTGTCGAGGACGGTGAGTTCGCGGTTGATGTAGCGGCCGGCGAGGTGGGAGCCGCACTCGCCGCGGCCGTCCAGCACGAGGACCGCGCAGTCCGGGTACGGCGAGACGGGCCCGGCGGAGGCGGCGTGCGCGATGTGGTGCGGGACGAACCTGACCTTGGCCGGGTCGAGTCCGGGCAGGGCCTCGGCGAGGAACTCCGGTGCCCTGCGCGCGTATTCCTGGCGCAGGTGGTCCCAGGGGTCGTCGAGGCCCATCCGGTCGGCGGGGCGGGCCAGGGAGGGGTCGTAGGAGTAGGCGACCGCGTCCAGGTCGGACGGGGTGAGGCCGGCCTCGGCCAGGCACCAGCGGGCCGACTGCTCGGGCAGTTCCCAGGCGGAGAAGGGGACGGGCCGCTTGCCGTGCTTGCGGCGGGAGAACCGTTCCTCCTCGGCGGCCGCCACGACCTTGCCGTCGGTGAGCAGGGCGGCCGCGGGGTCGTGGAAGAGTGCGTTGATTCCGAGGACGTGCATGCGCTGCCTCCAGGGCCGCGGGGGGACGCTCAGGTCTGCGGGTGCGCGGCCGGCCGGGGTGCGTCCGCCGCCGGCTGCGGGGACTGGGCCGCGAAGTAGGCGATGGTCTGCTTCAGGCCCTCCTCCCAGGGGATCTGCGGCGACCAGCCGAGCAGTTCGCGCGCGAGGGTGGTGTCGGGCCGGCGCCTGCCGGGGTCGTCGACGGGCCGGTCGATGAAGGCGATGGGCGAGCGGGAGCCGGTGAGCGCGACCACGCGGCGGGCCAGGTCGGCGACGGTGATCTCGTCGCTGCCGCCGATGTTCACCGGCCGCACGGACCTGCTCATGGCCACCCGCAGTACGCCGTCGACGGTGTCGTCCACGTAGCACAGCGAGCGGGTCTGGCTGCCGTCGCCGGTCACGGTGACCGGTTCCCCGGACAGCGCCTGGCAGATGAAGGTGGGCACGGCGCGGCCGTCGTGGGCGCGCATCCGCGGCCCGTACGTGTTGAACAGGCGGACGATCCCGGCGTTGGTGCCCCGGGTACCGGCGTGCGCGGTGACCAGGGCCTCGGCGAACCGTTTGGACTCGTCGTAGACGCTGCGCGGGCCGACCGGGTTGACGTTGCCCCAGTAGCCCTCGTGCTGGGGGTGGACCTGGGGGTCGCCGTACACCTCGGAGGTGGAGGCCAGCAGCAGGCGGGCGCCGTCGCGCTCGGCGATGCCGAGCACGTTGCGGGTGCCGAGGCTGCCCACGTCCAGGGTCTCCAGGGGCATGCGCAGGTAGTCGGCGGGCGAGGCCGGGCAGGCGAAGTGCAGTACGAGGTCGTACGGGCCCGGCAGCCGCTCGGCGCAGCCCGGCTCGGAGACGTCGCAGTGCACGTACCGGAAGCCGGGCCGGTCCTCCAGGTGGGCCACGTTCTCCCGGCGGCCGCAGGCCAGGTTGTCGGCGCAGTCGACTTCGACCCCCGAATCCAGCAGCCGCTCGCACAGGTGCGAGCCGAGGAAGCCGGCGCCGCCGGTCACGAGGGCGCGCCGCCAGGGAAAAGGTGTGTCACCGGTCATGGGGCATTCCTTCGTCGTCCTTCGTCCACGTACCTCGACGACGTCGATGTCGCGTGCGTACCGGGGACGTTCCCGCGTGGGCGCACGGCGGGAGCCGTGGCCGCGGACCGGTGGCACCGGCCCGTCGTGCGGGGAGAGGACAGGGCTCGGGTCCCGCGGTTCGGAGGACCGCCCTGCTCGGCCGCCGCTGTCTGGACGGCACTGGCAGCTGAGTTCCCCTGCCAGTTGGTTTCACACGTTGGACTCTTATTGTCCGGTGGGCCGGGTACTCGCGCGACTCAGGTCACCGAGAGTGCAGGTGGGAGCCATGCGGGACGAGCTGGTGGCAGCGCTGCTGCGCACCCTGGGGCGGCCCCGGCGGACGCTGGTCGCCGGCTGGTTCAGCCTGCGGCACGGGGAGGCGACGGCCGGGGACGTGCTCGCCGAGCGGCAGGTCTCGGCGGCCCTCACCGCGGCGGGCGTCCGCCATGACACGGCGTGGAGCCCCGGTTTCCGCCCCGGGGCGCTGTCCCTGGACGCGGTACGGCCCGAGGAGTACGACACCCTCCTGTTCGTGTGCGGGCCGGTGCACGGCCCCCAAGTGGCGGACCTCCATGTACGGTTCGGGAGTTGTCGGCGACTCGCGGTCGGGGTGTCGGTGGTCGACCCCGCCGATCCGGCGGCCACCGGTTTCCACGAGATCGTCCCCCGTGACGGCACGGACGCGCCCGCCCGCCCGGACCTGGCGGCCGGGGCCCCGGCGGGACCGCCGCCGCCCGTGGCCGGGGTGATCCTCACCCACGGCCAGGGCGAGTACGGGCGGCGCCGGCGGCACGAGGAGGTGAGTGCCCGGATCACCGACTGGCTGGCCGGCAAGGACTGCGCCCGGGTGCCGGTGGACACGCGCCTGGCCACGGACGACTGGCGGCTGTGCGCCACGGGCGAGCAGTTCCTGTCCCTCGTCTCCCGCCTCGACCTGGTCGTCACCACCCGCCTGCACGGCCTGGTCCTGTCCCTGCGCACGGGCACCCCGGTGATCGCCGTGGACCCGGTGGCGGGCGGCGCCAAACTCACCGCCCAGGCCCGCGCCCTCTCCTGGCCGGCCCTCCTCCACCCCGGCACCCTGGGCCCGGAAGCCCTGGACCACTGGTGGGAGTGGGCGTTGTCGGAGCGGGGGCGGGGGATGGCGGGGAGGTTCGCGGTGGGGTGAGGGGGCGGCGAGCGGGCGTGGTTGCGGGAGTGTCGGAGAGCGGTCCGGAGCCCGGGGCGGCGCCGGAAAGGCGTCGTGGCAGCGTCAGGGGGTGCCGGCGTACGGGCGGGGCGCCGGTCGTCACGCTCCGGGCGGCGGGGCCGGTCCTGGGCCCCCGGGGGCCCGGCGAGGAGCCGCGCGGACAGCCCGGCACACGCCGTCGCGCGGGACGCGGCGGCGGCGCGTCAGGAGCAGCGCCCGGCGAGCCCGGCGCGGCACCGGACGGACCGCCCTGGATTGCCGTTCCTCAGAGCCAGGAGTTCACCCCGCCCCTGCTCCGGTGGCGGGCCGCCCGGCACAGCAGGCGGAAGGCTTGGAAGAGGGTGAGCGGCCACAGGACCGCGAAGCACCACAGCAGTCCCGGGTCCTCGGTGCGGATGCCCATGACCGCCGAGAACACCGACGCCACGCCCAGCAGCAGCACTCCCACCGGCAGCCACAGCCGCCGGTGCGTCCGGCCCCGGCGGGCACCGCCCCGGCGTCGCCGTGGCTCCTCGCCCATGCGGCGGGCGAAGCCCCGGTCCCGGCGCAGGCGCGCCTCGATCTCCAGCAGCGCGAGCCGCTCGCGCGGCGACAGCCGTATCTCCTCGCGCCTGTCCCACATCTCCCAGTCGTCCACGGCGACGGCACCTCCTCCGCGCTCGGCCATCTCCGGGCCCCGAGTTCCCCGGGGCGGCCGGACCGAAGCGAAGCGGCACGGGACGTCAGTATTCGGCCACCCGCAGTGACCGCCGCCGATCCGTGCTCCGCGTTCACGCAGTGGTTACCAGAGCTTCATTTTCACATCGCACGGGACGGAGGACATCTCCGCGGCCGTCAACATGTCCGATCTTGAACCCAATTGACGGCAGATCAGTCAACGATGACCATCCCGATCGGTCAAAAGACAAGCAAAATTTGGCCGTTGGCGCCTCGCGGCTTGAGATGCGTTCACCCACCACAGACTTCCCATGCTTATCATCAGGCCACTAGTGGATCACTGCCCTCCGCAAGTCGGCGCACAACGCGCGTCACGCCAGCAGTGGTTGACCAGTCACATCCACTTGAGCGCCTCAGAAAGGTCCGCGCCATTGAGCACCGTGGTGGCCAAGCGATCACCGCGCGCCGAGGGCCCGCAGCTCCCCGAGGGACAGGTAGAGCTGGCGGAGCCACCGGTTCTGGGGGAGCCGGCCAGCGCCGATTTCGGATCGGCGCTGATGTACCTGCCCATGGCACTGGGCACCGGCGCCATGGTGCTGATGTTCTCCATGCGCAGCGCCGGGCCGGCGACGTACATGATGTCCGGGATGATGGGCGTCGCCATGGTCAGCATGACGCTGACCCAGATCGGCCGGGCCGGCGCCGAGCGCCGGCGCCGGATGCGGGCCGAGCGGCGTGACTACCTGCGCTACCTCGCGCAGAAGCGCAGGCAGGCCCGGCAGGCCGCCGAACAGCAGCGGGCCGCCCTGCTGTGGGACAACCCCGATCCCGGTCAGCTGTGGGCGCTGGCGATGGGCCCCCGGCTGTGGGAACGCCGCCCGGCGCACGAGGACTTCGGCCGGGTCCGCATCGGGCAGGGCATCCGGCGCGCGGCGCTGGAGTTCCTGCCGCCGCAGACCAAGCCGGTGGAGGACCTGGAGCCGCTGACCGCCATCTCGCTGCGCCGCTTCACCAAGGCGCACCAGACCGTGCCCCGGCTGCCGATCCCGGTCGCGCTGCGCCGCTTCACCAGCGTCGAACTGGCCGGCGAGCCGGAGCCCGCGCTCGCGCTGCTGCGCGCGATGGTGGCGCAGCTCGCCGTGTTCCACTCCCCCGACGAGCTGCGGATCGCCCTGCTGGGCGGGGAGTCGGCGCGCGAGGAGTGGGACTGGCTCAAGTGGCTGCCGCACAACGCGCATCCGCACGAGGAGGACGACGCGGGCCAGGTCCGGCTCGCCGCCGAGGACCACGACGCGCTGATGGACCTGCTCGGCACCGAGGTGCGCGACCGTCCCGACCACGACCCGGACGCCTCCCCCAGCGTGGCCGAGCCGTTCGTGGTGGTCCTGGCGCAGGGCGTACGGCTGCCCGAGAGTTCGCGGCTGCTCAACGGCGGGCTGCGCAACGTCGTCCTGCTGGACGCGACCGGCGCGATGACCGGCGGTCCGAAGGTGCTGCGGCTGACCACGCGCGGCACCGGTGTCGCCTTCCCGGCCGGTGACGACACGGTGACCGCCGAGGCCGACGCGGTGAGCCGGACGCAGGCCGACACGCTCGCCCGGCTGCTCGCGCCGATGCGCACCAGCGGCAGCGTCGACCTGGTGGACCGGCCGCTGGAGTCGGACTTCGACCTCACCGCGCTGCTCGGCATCCGCGACCCGCGCACCTTCGACGTGACCGCCAAGTGGCGCCCCCGGGCGACCCAGTCCGCCCGTCTGCTGGTGCCGCTCGGCGTCACCGAGGAGGGCGAGGTCGTCGAACTGGACATCAAGGAGTCGGCGCAGGGCGGCATGGGCCCGCACGGACTGCTCATCGGCGCCACCGGTTCCGGCAAGAGCGAGCTGCTGCGCACCCTGGTGATGGGCCTGGTCGCCACGCACTCCTCCGAGATCCTCAACCTGGTGCTGGTCGACTTCAAGGGCGGCGCGACCTTCCTCGGCATGGACCGGCTGCCGCACACGTCGGCGGTCATCACCAACCTGGCCGACGAGATCCATCTCGTGGACCGCATGCGGGACTCCATCAACGGCGAGATGATCCGCCGTCAGGAGCTGCTGCGCGAGTCCGGGTACTCCTCGCTGTTCGACTACGAGAAGGCGCGGGGCGCCGGGGCGAACCTGACACCGCTGCCCTCGCTGCTGATCATCGTGGACGAGTTCTCCGAACTGCTGGCCAGCAAACCGGAGTTCGTGGACCTTTTCGTCTCCATCGGCCGACTGGGCCGCAGCCTCGGCGTACACCTGCTGCTGGCCTCCCAGCGGCTGGACGAGAGCCGCATCCACAAGGTCGAGGGCCATCTGTCGTACCGGATCGCCCTGCGCACGTTCTCCGCGATGGAGTCGCGCAGCGTCATCGGTGTCTCGCACGCCTATGAACTGCCCTCGGCACCGGGCAACGGCTACCTGAAGGTGGACACCACCAACCTTGTCCGGTTCAAGGCGGCCTACGTCTCCGGTCCCGCGCCGGAGCCGGTGAGCGAGGCGGAGCACAGCGCCCGGCTGGCCGCCGCCCAGGAGATCACCGTGTTCGGCCTGGAACAGCAGGGCACGCTGCGCTCCGAGCGCGCCGCCGAGCTGGAGGCGGAGGCGGCCGCGCTCCAGGCGTCCGCCGCCGCCGAGCGCCGGGCGGCCGCCGGGTCGTCGGGCGACGAGCAGAACGAGGAGAGCCTGCTGGAGGTGCTGATCGGGCGCCTGGAGGAGAGCGGGCCGCCGGCCCGGCAGGTGTGGCTGCCCCCGCTGACCGAGTCCCCGAGCCTGGACCAGCTGCTGCCGGGCATCGTCCCGGACCCGGTGCGCGGCATGACCGCGGCGGAGCACCCCTCGCCGGGTTCGCTGCGGGTGCCGCTGGGCATCGTCGACCGGCCCTTCGAGCAGCTGCGCGAACTGCTGGTCGCCGACCTGTCCGGCGCCGACGGGCACATCGGCGTGGCGGGTGCCCCGCAGACCGGCAAGTCGACCCTGCTGCGCACCCTGATGCTGTCCCTGGCGCTGACCCACACGCCGGAGGAAGTCCAGTTCTACTGCCTGGACTTCGGCGGTGGCGGTCTGGTCTCCACCGCCGGTCTGCCGCACGTCGGCTCGGTCGCCACCCGTCTGGAGCGCGACCGCGTCCTGCGCACCGTGGCCGAGCTGACCCAGCTCCTGGAGAAGCGCGAGGAGGAGTTCACCTCGCGCGGCCTGGAGTCGATGGCGGCGTACCGCGGGCTGAAGGCCGCGGGCGAGATCGACGACCCGTACGGCGATGTGTTCCTGGTGGTCGACGGCTGGGGCACGCTGCGCCAGGACTACGAGGAGCTGGAGCCCCGGGTCATCGAGATGGCGGCGCGCGGGCTGTCGTTCGGTCTGCATGTGATCGGTTCCGCCGTGCGCTGGTCGGAGTTCCGGCCCCGGCTGCGCGACCTGCTGGGCACCAAGTTCGAGCTGCGGCTGGGTGATTCGATGGAGTCCGAGGTCGGCTCCCGGACCGCCGCGGCGGTGCCGCACCAGCCCGGCCGCGGTCTGACGGCGGGCGGCCACCACTTCCTGTCCGCGCTGCCCCGGCTGGACGGCTCCGGCGAGACCGGCGACCTGACCACCGCCACCAAGTCGGCCGTCGCGGAGATCGACACCTTCTGGACGGGCCGCCCGGCGCCGGGCGTCCGGCTGCTGCCGACCCGGCTGCCGGTCACCCAGCTCCCGGACGCCGAGGGCGACCTGCGGGTCTGCCTCGGCTGGGACGAACAGCGCCTGGAACCCGTCTGGCACGACTTCACCGCCAACCCGCACCTGATGGTGTTCGGCGACGGGGAGACCGGCAAGACCAACGCGCTGCGCCTGATGGTCCGCGCCATCACCTCCCGCTACACCCCGGACGAGGCCCGCATCATGGTCGCCGACCCGGGCCGCGGACTGCTCAACGCGGTGCCCGAGGAGTACCGGGTCGGGTACGTCGTGGACAGCGACGCCCTCACCCAGCTCGCCAACAGCGCCTCCGTGTCGGTGGGCAAGCGGGTGCCGGGCCCGGACATCAGCCCGGAGCAGCTGGCCCGCCGCGACTGGTGGGAGGGGCCGCGGCTGTTCGTCCTGATCGACGACTACGACCTGTTCTCCGGCACCCCCGGCACCCCGCCGCCGATGGCGCCGCTGGTCCCGCTGCTCGCCCAGGGTCTGCACATCGGCATGCACGTGGTCATCGCCCGCAGCACCTCCGGCTCGGTGCGCGCCATGATGGACCCGGTGCTGCGCCGCCTGTGGGAACTGGGCAACCCCGGACTGCTCTTCTCCTACCCCAAGGAGGAGGGCAAGTTCCTCGGCGAGGCCAAGCCGCGCACCCTCCCCGCGGGCCGCGCCCAGCTCGTCACCCGCCGCTCGGTCAGGCTCGTACAGACCGGACTGGTGACCCCGTGAGCCGCGCCGCGCCCCCAGGCCGCCGCTCGCCCGGCCGGCCCGTCCCCCTCCCCCACGTCCCCGTTCCAGGAGCAGTCCGATGACCACCGCGCCCGCGGTCACCGCACCCGCCTCGGAGGTCTGCCGGGTCACGGTGGTCGGCCCCACCGGCCGCGCCGATCTCGCGATCCCGCTCACCACCCCGGTCTCCGCGCTGCTGCCCGTCCTGGTCCGCCATGTGACGACGGACGCGGCCGACCGGGGCAGGCCCTGGGTGCTGCAACGGCTCGGCGAGGACCCGTTCGACGCGGACGCCACCCCGGCCACCGCCGGCCTGCGCCACGGCGAGGAGCTGCATCTGCGGCCCGCCGACGATCCGCTGCCCGCCCTGCACTTCGACGACGTCTCCGACGGTGTCGCGCACGTCGTGACAGCGTTGCCAGGAGGCTGGCACCCCAAGCTGACCCGGACACTCGCGCTGGTCATGGCGGTGCTGACGCTGCCCGCCCTGGGGTACGCGCTGCTGGGCTTCGGGCCGGGCCTCGCGACCTCGGCCGGCGCCGGGGTGATCGCCGTACTGCTGGCCGCCGGGTGTGTGGCCGCCGCGCGACTGGGCGCCGACGAGGGCAGTGTGCTGGTGGCCGGGCTGGGCGCGCTCGCGTTCGGCGGGCTGGCCGGGCTGACGTTCCGCCAGGGGCCGCACGGCGGTTACGCGCCGGGGCTGCCCGGGGTCCTGGCCGCGGCGGGCTGTGTCGCGGTGGTGGCCATCGCCCTGCTGGCGCTGCGCCCGCTGCCGCTGGTGGTCCCCGGCACCCTGCTGGTGACCGCGCTCGCGGCCGCCGTGGGCACCGGTCTGATGCGGGCCGCGCACTGGCACGGCGGCCAGGCGGTCGCCGTCGTCGCGGTCGCGATGTTCGTCCTCGGCCACTTCGGGCCCCGGCTCACCCTGCGCATGGCCCGGCTGCGGGTGCCCCGGCTGCCGCACAACGCGGCCGAGCTCCAGGAGGACATCGAGCCCGAGCCGCAGGAGCGGGTGGAGCGCAGGGTCAAGGCGGCCAGCGCCTACCTGGACACGCTCAGCGTCTCCTCCGCCCTCGTGTACGCGGCCGGCTTCTGGTACATGACGCGCGTGGCCGGCTGGATCGGCTGGGTGCTGCCCCTGGTGTTCGCGGGCGCGGTACTGCTGCGGGCTCGCGGTCTGAACCGCGCGGCGCAGCGCGTGCCCACCGTGCTCGCCGGGGCCGCCGGGCTGGTCACGGTGGCGCTCACGCGGTTCGCCCCGGCGGGTGGTGGCGCCCGGGTGATCGTCGTCGCCGTCCTGCTCGCCGCGGTCGTGGGGCTGCTGGTGGCGGCGTGGCGGCTGCCCGGCGGGCGGCTGCTGCCGGTGTGGGGACACAGCGGCGACCTGCTGGAGACCGTCACCGCGATCGCGCTGCTGCCCCTGCTGCTCCAGGTCCTGCACGCGTACGCCTACTTCCGCTCCCTGACGAGCTGAGAGGGGCCGGAGCATGCAGACCCGACGCGACCACATGCAGGCGTACCAGTTCGCCATGGGCCGGCTGGCGACCGCGCTGGTCACCGGAGACCCCGGCCGGGGCGACAGCCCGACCAGACGGGCCGCGCTGGGCAGCTTCTTCGGCGCGGGACTCGTCGTCCTGCTGTGCCTGGGGTTCCTGGTCTACGGGAAGCTGTCGCCGGTGACCACGGCGGCCTGGCGGGAGCCCGGCTCGATCATCGTGGAGAAGGAGACCGGCACCCGCTACCTCTTCCTCGACGGCCGGCTGCGGCCGGTGCGCAACTACGCCTCCGCGCTGCTGCTGACCGGCAAGGGCGGTGCCGTGCGCACCGTCGCGGCGAAGGCGCTCAGCGGCGTACCGCACGGCGCGCCGGTCGGTATCGACGGCGCGCCCGACTCGCTGCCCACCCCGGCCACGCTGCTGGCGCAGCCCTGGACCGACTGCCTGCGCCCGGACCTGCCGTCCGGCCATGTGATCGACTTCGCACCGGGCGGCAGGACCGCCGCGTTCCCGGCCGGCCGGCAACTGCTGCTGAAGGCCGCGAACGGCAAGCGGTTCGTGCTGTTCGGGGGCGTCAAGTACCCGGTCCCCGCGCAATCCGCGCTGATCGCGCTGGGGCTCGACGGCGACCGGCCCGTGGCCGCGTCCGCCGCCTGGCTGGCCGCCGTGCCGACCGGGGCGGCGCTCGCCCCGGCGAAGCTCCACGGGAGGGGCGGCGCGGCCGGGGAGATCGCCGGACGGCCGGTGACCGTGGGCCAGTTGTTCACCACCGCCGCGGCGGGCGCCAAGCACAGCTATGTGATGACCACCGACGGGATCGCCCAGGTCAGCGCCAGCGAGGCGGCGTTGCTCGCGGCCGAGCCGGGCGCCCCGGCGCCGCGCCGGGTGTCGGTGACCGACATCGCCTCCGCCCGCGTCGCCGCCGGTCACTCCCTGGACAGCGGGGTGCCGGACCTTCTCGGCGCCCCGGCCGCCGACACCTCCCGGCAGGCGGTGTGCCTGCGCGAGGCCTCCCGGGGCGCCCGGCTGAGCGTGAGCGTGGTCATGGAGGGCGGCCCGGCGGCGACCGGGAAGCAGCAGGTGCTGGTGCCGCCGTCGCACGGCGTGTACGCCGTGGACCAGGCCGAGCTGGCGGTCCGGACGCCGAACCCGCGCACGTACCTCGTCACCGACCAGGGCATCCTCTACCCGCTGGGCAGCTCCGCCGCGCCGTCCCTCGGCATCGGCGGCACCCCGACCGCGCTGCCGGGGAGCCTGCTGGCGGCGCTGCCGCACGGCCCGACGCTGGACCGTACGGTGGCGGCGCTGACCGTGAAGTCCGGTCAGGGGGACGGCACTTCGGCCGCCTCATCCGGCTCCGGTGCCCCGGCCGCCGGACGCACCTCGGGCCGCGCGCCCGTCCCCTCGGTCTCCGGCGAACCGTCCCCGACCGGCTCCGCGGCCCGGGTGGGGTGAGCGGATGCGCAGAGGACTGGGCGCCGCCCGGCTGGGCGGGACCGCGTTGCAGTGCCGGGCCGAGGGCCGGGCACTGCTCGTGCACCCCAAGGGCGAACCCGACCCGCACGCCGCCGCGTTCGCCGCGGGGCTCGCGCCGGATCCCCAGCACACCCTGGCCGTGGTGGACCTCCCGCACGGTGCGCTGGAGGGCTCGGCGGACGCGGTGGCACGCCTGCTGGCGGGCCGGGGCGACAGCCTGCGCCTGGTCTTCGGCCGCAGTACACCCCAGGAGGCGCGGGCCGTCGCCCAGCGCATCGCCGACCGGCTGGACCGGCTGGTGCTCGCGCCGGACGGCGAGCTGCTGCCGACCTCCGGCGGCGGCCTGTTCATCCCGAGCGACCACGGCGCGGGCTGGCTGCGGTTCCGGCCGGGCCGGGCGGCGGAACGGGACTCGCGGCGCTTCCCCAAGCCGCGCTGGGAGTTCTCCACCTTCGACCGCCCCTGGCCGACCAGCGGACACGGGGTCGCCGAGCCGGTGCCCAGCGGGGTGTGGGTGCGCAGCCCGCACGACCACGCCGCCGCCGAGAGCGGCCGGCGGCTGGTGGACCGGCTGCCGAGCCACCCGGACATCCTCACCGTGGTGCTCGGCAGTCCGGGCGGGCCGCCGGTGACCCTGGCCGATGTGACCCGGCTGTGGGAGACGGTGCTGCCCTCCGCGCGATCCTGGGTGCGGTTCCTGCACCTCGGCCCGGTCGCGCTGCCCGAGGGCGCGCAGGCGCTGGGGCAGGAACTCGCCGACGCGCTCGGCCAGCAGGTGGTGTTGTACGCGGGCGTGCCCGTCGAGGCGCGCGTCGGTCTGGACTCCCCCGAGGTGGCGGCGGTGCGGCCGGACGGCACGCTGGGCCACCGCCCGTTCGTCAGCGAGCTGATGTACTTCCCGCGCACCGGGGAGGTCCCGGCGCCGCCCGCGCTCTTCGGGCTGCGCGGACCCCTGTTCGGGGTGCCGGAGATCACCACGGGGGTGTACGAGTACGCCGCGGACGCGGTGCTGGAGGTCGTGCAGAGCGGGCTGTGGATGCGGCCGCTGGCCGAGCCCGCGGGCGGTGACGCGGTACGCCGGATACCGGCGGCGCCCGGGTACGCCGCCATCCTCTACGACCGCAGCACGCCCGGCGCGGAGGAGCGCATGCGTTCCCTCGCCGAGGACATGCTGTGGCGGCTCGACCCGGAGCGCCGTGAGGGCTTCACCGTCGCCCCCGCCGACGAGCCGGGCCAGGTGGCCGTCACGACGGACGACGTCCATCTGTGGTCGGCTCAGGCGCCCGCCGCGACCGGACCGCAGGCGGCGGCCGCGGTCGCACCGCGTGGCCCGGTCCGCCCGGCGGGGGCCGCGCCGTGGACCCCGGCGCAGCCGCCCAGGGCGGAGACACGGGAGACGGGGGCGGGTTCGTCGTCCGCCCTGGCACACCTGGACGTCGACGCGCCGCCGGCCGCGGCCGCGGGCCGGGGCGATGCCGCCGCGGTGGTGCCTCCCGTGGTGGCGCCGCCCGCGGCCAGGACCGAGTCCGAGGTGCCGTCGGCGCAGTTGCCGAGGGTCGAGACGGACGGCGAGCCCGCGACCGGGGACGCCGGGACGGTCGCCTCGGCGGCGGCCGGGAGCGTGGCGCCACAGCGGCTGCCGGACGCGCCGGTCGCCGCGCCCGCGCCGTCACCGGGTGGCGGCCCGGCACCCGCATCCACCGCTCAGGGGCCCGCCGGTGCCGTACCGCCGGGACCGGTCCCGCCGGCTCCGGCTCCGGCTCCGGCAGGCTCGCAGGCGACCCGTCCCGCCGCGCCCGCGCGGGTCCCCCTGCCGAACCTGCCGGCCGTGTCGGAGCCGGGGGGTACGGCAGCACCGGACGGCCCGATGCCACAAGGAGACACCCCGCGGCACGCCGACACCCCCGCACACCCGTCCACTCCGGCCACACGGCGAACCGACGCGCCGCCGCAGCCGCCCGCCCCCGAACCGGTGCGGGCCGACGCCCCGCCGGCACCCGCAGCGCCGGAAACGGGGCGCGGCCCGGCAGGCGTGCCCACCGGGGCACCCACGCCGGTTCCCGGCGCCCCGGCAGCCCACGTACCCGCACCACCGGCGCCGCCCGCTCCCGGTGCCGACGGACCGCAGGCACCACCGCCGGCTCCCCCCGGCCCCGGGCCGCGGCCCGCCCCGGCCGGCACACCCGCCGGGGCGCCCGAGGGACCCGGCACCGGAACACCCAGCCCGGCACCCGGCGCCCCGGCACCCCGCATACCCGCCCCGCCCGCCGCCCGCGTCCCGCACCCCCAGTCGCCGACGACGACCGGCTCCGGGCCGCAGGGTCCCCTTCAGGCGCCGTCCGCCCCGGGTGCGCCGGACGCCGGGGCGCCGCGCGTCCAGTCCCCGGAGCCGGCCCCCGCCGTACGTCCCGCACCGGCGCCCGCGCGGATGATCCGGCTGGAGTCCGACTCACCGGCCGCCGCTCCCGCCGAGCCCGCGGGGCCCGCCGACGGGGGCCGGGCCGAGGGGCCGGTGCCGTCCGCCGTTCCCGGGGGCCGCGCGACGAAAGCCGGCGCCCCCGCGGCCGCGGCACCCGGTGTCCGGGTTCAGCCCGTGCCCAAGGCGTCCGCCTGCGCCGTGCCACCGGAGCGGGGCATCGCGAAGGAACGGGACTGGGTGCGGCGGACGTTGAGCACGCAGTACAACGCCGTCGCGGGCACCGTCTCGCGGGTGATGTCGGAGTCGCCGGGGCTGCGCGGTGGCGCACGCGGGGAGGGGGACGCGCTCACCGACCTGGTGGCCGTGCGGCTCTTCCTGTCCGGCGACCACGCGCAGGTCAACGAGGCCGTACGGACGGCCGCGGTGGGCCCGCACGTACCGTTGGCCCGCTGTGTGGCCTCCGGGCTGCGCAGGCTGCCCTCCTACCGGGGCGCGGCCCTGCTGCGGGCCCGCGCCACGGCGGCCGAGCGCGCGTGGTTCCGCGAGGGCCGGCTGGTGTCCGAGTGGTCGTTCTGCACGGCGTACAGCGCCCCGCACCCTGGCCCGCCGGGCGGCACCGACTTCCTCATCTGGTCGATCACCGCCCGCCGCACCAATCTGATCGACCCCGCCGAACCGGACCGGGTGGTGTTCCTGCCCGGCACCACCTTCAAGGTGCTGCGCCCCTCGGACGGCGAAGGCCCGGTGCTGCTGCGGGAGTTGTCGCCCTCGGAGATCGCCTCCGACGGCAAGGTCGACGTCCAGCGGGTGCCGTTGGACGAGATCGCCCTGGACGGACTGGACCGGGCGGCGAGCGCGCTGCGTGCCGATGACGCGGCGGAGCGGGACCAGCGGGGCGGCGCCCGGGCGAAGGAACGCTTCGGGACGCCTCCGGGCCTCATCGGTGGAACGCCGCGGCAGCGCCCCCGCGGCAACGGCGGCGCCCCGAGTGCGCCTGAC
Source organism: Streptomyces sp. NEAU-sy36 (assembly GCF_013423905.1). Lineage (NCBI taxonomy): Bacteria > Bacillati > Actinomycetota > Actinomycetes > Kitasatosporales > Streptomycetaceae > Streptomyces > Streptomyces sp. NEAU-sy36. Next base: position 2,977,121 of record NZ_CP058977.1, on the reverse strand, counting down.
GAGGGAGCGAAACTGTGACCCGGCCCGTGCTACTGGTGTCCCCGGACCGCCCCGGGGCCTACCGGACCATCGCGGACGCCCTGGCGGACGCCACCGACGGCGCGCTCATCACCGTCGCCCCCGGCCGTTACGACGAGACGCTGTACCTGAACCGTCCGCTGACCCTGGCCGCCGAAGGCGCGGGCGGCACCGTGGAGATCGCGTCGGCCTCGGGCAGCACCGTGGTACTGGACGCGGAGGCCGTGCAGCTCACCGGCCTCCAGCTGACCGGCACCGACCGCGAGGCCCCGGTGCTGGACGTGCGGCGGGGACAGGCCGCGCTGGACGGCTGCCGGATCTCCGGCGAGGCCTGGGCGGCCGTGCTGGCCTGGCAGGACGGCGTGGTCGCGCTGCGCGACTGCCGGATCACCAACGCCCAGGGCGCCGGCATCGTGGTCACCTCCGGCGGGGGCAACGCGGTGGAGCGCTCGCACATCCAGGAGGTCGGCTCGTCGGCGGTCGTGGTCGCCGAGCACGGCCGGCTGACGCTGCGCGACTGCCGTCTGGACCGGGCCCGCGGCAACGGTGTCTGCGTCAACGGCCAGGCGACGGCGGTGGTGGAGGCCACCCGGATCAGCGGCAGCGGCAAGCCCGCGCTCGCCGTGGAACAGCACGCGCGGGCCACGCTGACCGGCGTGGAGGTGAGCGGCAGCGCGGCGCTGGACGCGTATCTGACCAGTGGCGCCGAAGTCGTCCTCACCGGTTGCTCGTTCACCGGTTCCGGCGGCCAGGCGGTGCGGGTCGGCGAGGGCAGTGCTCCGGTGCTGCGCTCCTGTGTGGTCTCCGGCGCGCAGCGCGAGGGTGTCCATGTCGCGCCGGGCGGGCGGCCCCGGCTGGAGGACTGCCGGATCACCGGCACCCCGACCGGTCTGCTGGTGGAGGCGGGCGGGCGGGCCGAGTGCGCCGGGCTGACCGTCGAGGGCGCCACGACCACGGCCGTCCACGCGGCCGACGGCGAGGTGGTGCTGGAGCGGCTGACGACCGAGGGCGGTGGCGGCACCGCGCTGCGAGCCACCGGCGCAAAGGCGCGACTGACCGTTCGTGAAGCCGAGTTGACCGTCGGCGGGGCGTCCGGCGTGGAGTTGTCGGACGGCGCCTTGGCGACGCTGTCGGCGCTGCGGCTGCGCTCGGGCGGTGGCACGGGCCTCGCGCTCGCCTCGGGCGCCCGCGCCGAGGTGACCGGCTCGGCGTTCTCCGGCTGCTCAACGGTCGTCGGGGCCGATGCCGAACTGACCGCCCGGGACAGCGAGTTCACGGGCGCGGATGGCGACGGCATCCGGGTCAGCGCGGGCGGCGCGGTCATCGCCGTCGGCTGCCGGGTCAACGGCGCGCGCGGCCACGGCGTGAACGTCCAGGCGTCGTCCCGGGCCGAGTTGACCAACTGCACGGTCTTCGACAACGGCGGCGACGGCGTGCGCTGCAATACCGAGGAGCCGGTGCGGGTGCACGACTGCGAGGTCCGTGACAACGGCGGCGTGCCGGTCCGCCAGCTGAAGTCGGGACAGGTGTCGGTGGAGCGCGTCGACACCGGCACCGACCCGTCCGGCCGCACGCCGGACAGCGCGGGCGGCGGCGACGGGGCCGCTCCGGCGGACGGCGGCCCGGGGACACCGCAGGCCGCGCACACCGGCACCGGCCCGCTCGCGGAGCTGGAGGCGCTGGTCGGTCTGGAGAGCGTGAAGCGCGAGGTCACCGGGCTGATCAACCTGAACAAGATGGCGCAGCGCCGCCAGGAGATGGGCCTGCCGATGCCGCCCATGAGCCGGCACCTGGTCTTCGCGGGGCCGCCCGGCACCGGCAAGACGACGGTGGCCCGGCTGTACGGCGCGGTCCTCGCGGAGCTGGGCATCCTCAGCCAGGGCCACATCGTGGAGGTGGCCCGCGCCGACCTGGTCGCGCAGATCATCGGCGGTACGGCCATCAAGACCACGGAGGTCTTCAACAAGGCGCTGGGCGGCGTCCTGTTCATCGACGAGGCGTACACGCTCACCGCCCAGTCGCGCGGCACCGGTCCCGACTTCGGGCAGGAGGCCGTCGACACGCTGATGAAGCTGATGGAGGACCACCGCGACGAGGTCGTGGTGATCGTGGCCGGCTACTCCGCGCAGATGGAGCAGTTCCTCGCCTCCAACCCCGGCATGGCCTCCCGGTTCGCCCGTACGGTGGAGTTCCCCAACTACAGCGCCGAGGAACTGGTCACCATCGTGCGGGGCCTGTGCGGCAAGCACTACTACGAGCTGTCGGACTCCGCGCTGGAGGCGCTGGACCGGTACTTCCAGGACGTGCCCAAGGGCGCCACCTTCGGCAACGGCCGTGTCGCCCGCCAGGTGTTCGAGGAGATGATCAGCAGGCAGGCCTCCCGGCTGGCCGCCGAACCGCCGGGCGATGACGCCGAGTTGTCCCGCCTCACCAGCGCGGACGTCATCACGGTGCCGGGTGGCACGGCCGACACCGCGGCCGCGGCGCGCAGCACCGCGGGCACCGCACCCGAGCCGCCCGCGGCGCCCGCCCGTACGGCACCCACCGGCACGGCACCCGCGGCGACGACGCCGTCCGGCACGGCGGCCTCCTCCGCCGGGCTGCGCAGGCTCGCGGCGATGACCGGGCTCGACGCGGCCCGCACCGCGCTGCGCACCCGGGTGGAGGCGCTGGCCGGCGCCGGGCGACAGCCCGGGGCGCCGGTGTCGGCGCAGGCCAACATCGTGCTGGAGGGACCGCTGGGCAGCGGCCGGCGGGCGCTGGCCCGGGCGTACGGGCGATGTCTGACCGAGGCGGGGCTGCTGACCTCGGGCACCGTGCACGAGGTACGGCTGTCCGCGCTCCCGGCGCGTTTCCCGCAGCAGCCCGCCCACCGGCTGGCGGCCGCGCTGGAGGAGGCCGAGGGCGGTCTCCTCGTGCTGCACCTCGACGACGCCCTCGGCCGGCGTCCGCCCACCGAGCGCGCGGCGGTGCTCGACGGGCTGGCCCGGCTGGCCGCCACGCCGTGCGACTCGGTGCTGGCGCTGTGCGGCTCGCCCGCCGAGCTGCGTGCGCTGGTCGGTGAACGGGCGGATGTCGCGGGTGAGTTCGCCGAGTACCTGCGGCTCGACCCGTACACCGTGGAGCAGGCCATCGAGCTGGTGCGCCGCCGGTTGTGGGCGTTCGGCTTCCAACTGGCCGACGACGCGGTGCGGATGCTGGCCGCCGCCTTCGAGGCCGCGCCGCCGCGCGGGGGTGCCTGGGAGGCGCACCGGCTGGCGGAACGGCTCGCCGCGAGCGCGCGCACCCGCACCGTCGCCGCCTCCGACCTCCCCCGGCCACAGGCCCCCGCCGCTCCTGCGGCGACCGCGTCCGCACCACGGACTCCGGATACGGCCGCGAACGCCGTACCCGCCCCGCCCCCGCCCCCGCCAGCGGCGAACGGCACGGCACCGGCCGAGGGCCGTCCGGGCCCGGCGGAACCTCCGCAGCAGCCGAGGCCGCTGGTGCAGACCTAACAGACGTCCGCCCCGCCGGGGCACGGCCTTCCGTGCCCCGGCGGCGGCGGGTGACCCCCCACCATCCGGCGCCGATGCGCACCCGAACCCGGTGTGACATCGCTGTCAACGGCTCCGGCCGGGCGCCGCAGGAGAAGAGAGGACCAGACGATGGCACTGACGTCAGTCGAACTACAGGGAATGACCGCCGCCCAGGGCAGCTTCCAGACCGCCCTGGACGAGACCACCGGCTCGTACGCGCAGATGGACGGCCAGATCGAGGGGCTCAAGGCGAGCTGGACCGGCGACGCGGCCAACATCTACACCGCCGCCATGCAGTCCTGGCTGGAGGACTTCGACAAGGTCAACCAGGCGCTGCGCACCATGCTGGAGAAGCTGGCGGAGAACACCAACGTCTACGCCAACACCCACGAGGACACCCAGCAGCGGGCCAACCAGGTCGCACAGCAGGTCGGCAGCGGCCACGTCGGTCTGCCCGGCTTCCCTTCCTGACCCCTCCCCGACCGACACCCCCTCCGTACCCATACAAGGAGCCGGACAGCAGATGGCCACGTACACCGTCCAGATGGAGCAGGTCGACTACATCGTCGGCGAGATGACCACCATCACCCAGAAGATCAACCAGACCCTCGCCGACCTGGACAACGCGGCGAAGATGCACCTGAGCGAGTGGACCAGCGACGCGCAGCAGACCTACCAGCAGGTCAAGGCGCAGTGGGACGCGGCCGCCGCGGACATGACGCAGAAGGCCGCCTCCGCCACCCAGATGCTCGGCGAGATCAACGAGTACTACGTCAGCGGCGAGCGCCAGGGCGTTCGACTCTGGGGGTGACCTGTGTACGACAATCCCCCGCCGCCGATAAAGCCGCACAAGACACCGCCACCGCACAAACCCGAGCACTACGACGGCCAGACGTCGATCGACGCCGGGCACGGCACCCCGCCCTCGGCCAAGAGCTTCGATCCGCCGAACGTGCCGGGCGGCTCGGGCAAGCCGGGCAGCGGCACCAGTGTGGACACCCCGTCGATGGTGGTGTTCGCGGACAACATCGACAAGTTGATCAAACCCGCGCGGGACGCCGCCACCGATCTGCAGAAGGTGCAGGTCGAACCCGGCGCGTTCTACCACGCGAACCAGATCCGGACGAAGGTCAACGGCCCGAACGCCGACTCCGGACTGAAGGAGCAGTACATCAAGGTGTTCCAGGACCTGGCCCAGGGCCTGGGTGATCTGCGTGACGGCATCAAGCAGTTGGCGCAGCACTACACCACTTTGGAAGACGCCGGGAAGATGAAGGCGACGGATCTGCAGAGCGCCATGCAGAGCACATCCAGCGACTTCACCAGCCTGGTGACCGACGCCGGCGGGTCCGGCGGCGGAGCAAGTTGACGGGTGGTCACCGCCGTTCCCCGGCGCCGTACACCGGCGGCCGGGGAACGGCGGGGACCTGACAGCGGCGCGAGCAGGAGACTGGGGCACACATGGGCAGCCCGGACTACAACACCGGCGGGTTCAAGGACAGCGACGACGGCGTCTTCGGTGATCCCGGAAGCGATCCCGGCTCGATCCAGGACTACAACTCGTGGGACTGGAAACAGATCATGGCGGCGATCAACGGCATGGCCGCCGGCACATCCTCCGACGCCAACGTGGAGCGGGCCAAGGGCATCTCCGACCCCCAGTCCCTGATGGACGCGGCCGGACATTTCCTCAACGCCCAGGTGGTGCTCACCGGGATCGCCAAGAGCCTCGCCGACCAGGCGAACGCGCTGGCCGGGGAGAACGGCCCTTGGAAGGGTGCCGCCGCGGACGCCTTCCTCGACATGATCAACACGTTCTCCCGCCAGGTGAAGGCGACCGCGGACGTGCTCTCCGGCGGCGAGGCGGGCAACTCGGTGCCGCAGCAGCTCGCCGACAACTCGATCAACCTGCACAACGCGCAGGTCAAGATCGCGGACATCGACAGCTGGTACGCCAACCAGGCCGTGAAGATGGGCGTCAAGCCGATGAGCAACGGCCTGATCCCGATCCACGAGAAGCCCGAGCTGGTCGAGATGATGACCAGTGACATGCGGGCGGTGCTCAAGAGCCTCGCGGGCGAGTACCAGGTGACCATCGACTCGGTGCACACCCCTCCCCCGGTGACCAGCCCGACCAACGGCCCCGATGTGCCGGACGACATCCCGGACCTGTCCAACCCGGATCTCACCGACCCCGGCAACGTGCCCGACGTCAACGCGCCGGACCCGCAGCAGTTCGCCGCTCCCGACGTCACGGGCACCTCGACGCCCGAGATGCCGGCCATGGACACGATGGACGCGCTCGCCACGCCGACGCCGTACTCCGGCGGCACCGGCGTGGACGGCGACGGGCTCGGCCTGGGCGGTGACGGACTCGGCTTGGACGGTCTTCCCGGTGACACCGTCGGCAACGACACCCTCGACCCGAGCGCCCTGGACCAGGCGCTCAACCCGACCGCGTTCCCGGGCGGCAGCGACCTCGGCGGCGCCCCGACGTTCGCGCCCACCGCGTTCCCCGGCCTCAGCCCGAACCCGGGCACGGACAACGGCACCGGGAAGACCCCGTCCTTTTCGAAACTCGCCGAGGACCCGTCCACGTGGGGCGGCGACAGCGCCCCGCTGAAGTTCCCCGGCAGCACCGACGTCGGCGCCCCCGGCGGTCTGGACGCGGGCGCGGGGCTCGACGACATCTCCCCGGCCCAGTACCCGGGCGGCCTGGAGACGGGCCTGCCGGAAGGCCTCGACTCGCCCTCGATGCTGAACGACGCGCTGGAGTCGTCGCCCGGTTCGGCCACGGCAGGGGACAACGCGGGTGCCGGCCTGGGCGGTATGCCGATGATGCCCGGCATGGGCGGCGCGGGTGGCATGCCCCAGACCGGCACCCCCGACCCGAGCGACTCCCGCGGCCTCCTCGACAACGAGGCCGAACCCTGGCTCGGCGACCCCGCGGTAGGCGACGAAGTCGGCGGCCACGGCGCCGACGCGGGCGGCGACGGCCTCGCCCTGCCACTCGACGAACAGCACGCACAGGCCTACCCCGGCACCCTCGGCACCGACGAAGGCATCGGCACCACCGGCCTCGGCACGGGCGGCATGCCCATGATGCCCGGCATGGGCGGCGCGGGTGGCATGCCCCAGACCGGCACCCCCGACCCGAGCGACTCCCGCGGCCTCCTCGACAACGAGGCCGAACCCTGGCTCGGCGACCCCGCGGTGGACGACGAAGTCGGCGGCCACGGCGCCGACGCGGGCGGCGACGGCCTCGCCCTGCCACTCGACGAACAGCACGCACAGGCCTACCCCGGCACCCTCGGCACCGACGAAGGCATCGGCACCACCGGCCTCGGCACGGGCGGCATGCCCATGATGCCCGGCATGGGCGGCGCGGGCGGCACGCCCCAGACCGGCGCCCTTGACCCGAGCGACTCCCGCGGCCTCCTCGACAACGAAGCCGAACCCTGGCTCGGCGACCCCGACGTCGAGCGGGAGATCGGCGGTGCCGGTGCCTCGGCGGGCGGCGAGGGCCTCGGCCTGCCGCTGGACGCGGAGGCGGCGGCGCCGGGTGCCGAAGGGGACGGAGAGGGCGCGGCCCTGGGGCCGGGCGGCGTGCCGATGATGCCGGGCATGGCCCAGGGCGGCCCGGCCGCCCAGGCGGGCCCCGACCGAAGCGACTCCTCCGGGCTGCTGGAGCCCGACGCCGAGTCGTGGACCGGCGCGCCCGGCGTCTCCGATGAGGTACTCGGCGGTGCCGACGCGGGCGGCGAGGGCCTCGCCGGTCTGCCCCTGGCACCCGAGCCCGCGCAGGCCGCGACGCCCGGCCTCCCCCAGGGTGTGATGATCGGCTCGGACGGGCTGCCCATCACACCGGAGCCGACGGCGGCGACCCTCGCGCCCGCCGGGGAGGTCGCGGCCGCGGAGGCCGCACAGCCTGCCGCCGCCGTGACGGGCGGGGCCGTGGCGGGCCAGGTCGGTCCGGGGATGCCCGGCATGATGCCCGGCGCCGGCGCCGCTCCCGCCGGGACGCAGCAGGAGCGGTCCGACTCCTCGGGCCTGCTGGCCCCCGACACGCTGCCGTGGACGCCTGACGCTCAGACCGGCGGTGAGCGTCCGGTCGTAGGGGCCCGGGAGGGCCTCGGTGAGGGCGCGTTGCCCGCCTCGCTGCTGGGCGCGGCGGCGGGTGCCACCGCGGCGGCCGTGGCCGGGACGACGCTCGGCGCGGGCGCGGAGCAGCCCGGCGAGCGCCGGCGCCGGCATCGGGACGAGGACGACGAGGCCGCGCTGGTCGTGCTGCCCACGGACGGCGGCCGGGACCCGGAGCGGCCCGCCGCCGAGGCCCCGGGGGACGGGGACGGCGAGGAACCGGCGGCACCGCGGCACCTCGCCGCCGTCGACTCCTACGACGCCGAACTTCCCGACGACCACGTGGCGTTGGCGCCCGCATCCGAGCCGGACGCGGAGGACACGGCGGCCTGGGACAGCGCCGGGGCGTCCTTCGTGCCGCTGCTGTGGTCGGTGCCGACCGAGGACGAGCAGGAGGTCCAGGCACCCGGCTACGCGACGGAGGACGCGAGCACCTGGTCCGGCGGGGCCGCCGCCGAGGCGGCGCAGCAGGCGGACGGTCCCCGGCTGAACACGTGGCGCCCCAACCGGTCGGCGCCCGCGGCCCCGGGGGAGGCCGTCGTCCCGGCCGTGCCGCTGCGCTCGTTCACCGGCGACCCCTCGGAGCTGACCGCCGAACTCCCCCCGCAGGAACCGGTGGAGGAGCCGGAGGACGAGGCGGAGGCGGAACAGCCGAGCCGGGGCATCGCCGACCTGCTGGTCCAGGACAGCGACACCTGGGGCTCGACGGCGTCCGACGGCTCCGGGGCGGTGCTGTGACACCGCCGCGACCGTCCGCCACCCGGCAGCCGCGCCCCGCGCGGCTCCGTCCCGGCACGCGGCGCCCCCACCCGGGCGCCGCACCCTCGCACGACGCAAGGAGACTCACGTGAGCAGCCCCTACGACCAGGAGATAGAGGACCTGCTGGCGCTGTACCGCAAACAGCGCGCGGAGGCCGCTGAGGCGCGGCGCCGGATCAACGAGGTGACCGGCACGGCGACCGCGCCCCGGCAGACCGTCAAGGCGACCGTGAACGCGCAGGGCGAGGTCACCGCGATCGAGTTCCCCACCGGCGCGTACCACCGCATGGCCCCGAAGGAGCTGTCCGAGGCGCTGCTCACCACCATCCGCCAGGCCCGCGCCAACGCGCTGGAGGCGGTCGCGGAGGTCAGCTCCCAGGGCCTGCCCGCGGGGGTCAGGATCACCGATCTGCTGGAGGGCCGGGTCGACGCCACGGAGCTGCTGGCCGAGGAGCCGGGCATGCCCGCCGAGGTGCGCGACTACATCGCCGAGGGGCGTCCGGACGTACGACGCGGGGACACCCGGTGACGCCGGACGACGCGCCCCGCCACCACCACGGGATCTCGGGAGGAACGCATGGCTGACGGCAAGTTCTACGTCGACACCGACGGGCTGCGCAACCAGCTGCCGTACGTGCAGCAACTGGCGGCGCGGTTCCGGGACATCGGCAAGAGCCTGGAGGGCAGGCTCGGCGAACTGGGCGAGTGCTGGGGCGACGACGCCACCGGCAGGCAGTTTTACGAGCAGTACGCCACGCCCAGGACGCAGATCATCGAAAGCACCGGGCAGATGGGCCAACTGGTCGACAGCATGCACGACGGCATCCGGACCATGGCCGTCAATCTCGAACGCATGGAGGACCAGAACATCGAGGCCACCCGCCGCCTGCACGCCTCGACCGAGGCCAAGCCCGAGACGCGGGTGAAGAACACCAAGCCATGAGCATCGAACTGCCCCCGGAACTCGGTTGGGTCGCCAAGCTGGCCGTCGGACAGGACTGGCCGAAGGGCGACGAGGACAAGTTGCGCAGCCTGGGCGCGGCGTGGGACGACGCGGCGCGCCAGCTCACCGCCATCAGCCGCGAGATCGATCCCGCGACCAGCGGTGTGCTGAACAGCATCGGCGGCGAGGTGGCCGACGAGTTCGCCGACTTCACCCAGCAGCTGAAGTCCAACATCCCCGACATGGCCGAGGCGGCCGGGCAGTTGGGCGACCTGGGCAGAAACACCGGGTTGCAGGTCGAGTACGCCAAGTACATGATCATCGCGCAGCTGATCTGGCTGGCGGTGGAGATCGCCGAACTGGCCTTCTGGGCGCCCGAGGCGATCCCGGCCCTGGTCACCGGCGTGCGGGCGATCGTGAAGATGCTGCTGAAGCGGCTGCTGATCTCGATCGCCACGGGTGTCGGCTTCATGGTCGGCATGGACGCGGTGATCCAGGGGATCCAGTTCCTCAAGGGCGACCGCACCAAGTGGGACACCGACGCCACGCTCCAGGCCCTGGAGGGCGGCGCGATCGGCGGTGCGATCGGCGGCCTCTTCTCGGGCGCGGGCTCGGTGGTGGCGCCGAAGTTCGCGTCCACGCTGATCGGCAAGGGCCTCATCGGCGGCGCCTCCAGCCTCGTCACCACCGAGGTGATGTCCGAGATCTTCGGCGGCGAGAACGACATGGGCTCCGCGCTGACCTCGGGCATCATCGGCGCGATGGGCGGCGGCGGGGGCAGGCGCAGGTTCGGCGGCGGTGAGCACACCGAGGTCCACACCCCGGACCTCCACCTGCCGTCCACGCCCGACCTCCACCTGCCCAAGTCGCCCTCCGGGGGCGGCGGCCCGGACCTGCCGAGCACGGAGAACCTGAGCACCGGTGACCTGGAGAAGGGCACGGGCTCCGGGTCCGGCTCCGGCAAGGGCGGTGACATCGGGACCGTCGGCACGGTCGAGGACGTCACAAACCACACGAGCACGGGAAGCACCGGAAACACCGGAAGCACCGGAAGCACCGGAAGCACCGGAAGCACCGGAAGCACCGGAAGCACCGGAAGCACCGACAACGGCCGGGCGGGCGGCAGCGGTACGGCCACGACGACTTCCGCCGGCGCCGGCCAGAACTCCGGCCTGGGCGGCGGCTCCTCGCGTTCCACCAATCACCTCCCGGTCACCGAGTCCGAGGACCACATCACCGGCAGCGGTCAGAAGACCGTCACGACTGCGCACGTCTCCACCGAGACCGCGCCGCCCGCGCACACCGCCGTCTCCGGCCGGCAGGGGCACTCCGGCGGGCTGCCCGGCTTCGAGACCACGCTCGGCGGCGGCCACGGCACGGTCACGGACATCACGACGGGCGAGCACCAGGTCACGGACCCGCCCCACCACGTCGCGCCGCAGGTCACGGAGACGACGAACCAGGCCACGGAGACGACGAACCGCCCCGCGCCCCAGATCACGGACACGACCAGCCAGCCCCAGACCACCGCCGACCAGCCGCCGCCCGCGGCCAAGGCACCCACCACCACCCAGAGCCCGCAGAGCCCCCACGCCGCCGGCAGCACTCCGCAGCCGAGCACGGCGCCGGGCCGGTCGCAGACGCCGGTGGCGGGAGGCAACCGTCCGTCCACCGAGTCCACGGGCGCCGCCAACCCGGTCCACGGCGTCCAGTCGTCGTCCACCCCACGTCCGGAGACGGAGTCCACCCCGCACCAGGGGCCCACCCAGACGCGCCCGACGGCCACCACCGGCCACTCCACCTCCAGCCACCCCGCGCAGAACGAGGTCGCCCCCCGCGCACCGCGCTCGCAGGCGCCCGTCACCGAGAACGCCACGGCCCCCCAGCAGCACCGGACCGCGACGCCTCCCACCCCGCACCCCACCGACGGCGAACACCTGCCCTCCTTCCCGGAGGTCCCCCGGCACCAGCCCGGTACGACCCCGCACCCGGAGACCGTCGAGGACGGCCCCTCGGCCCATGTCACCGAGCAGCTGACCCGGTTGGACGGCATCGTGGTGCCCACGCACGACCCGGGCTCGCCGGGGCCGCTGCACGAGGCGCCGACCCCGCCGACGACCCGGCCCGTGTCGCCGGACGCCGGGGTGCGGCAGCGTCTGACGGACCTCGACCGGGCCGCACGTACGGCAGGCCTGTCCGATGCCGACCGCACCGCGTACGCCCGGGCGGTGCGGGAGGCCGTCGCGTCCGGTGACTGGGAGCGCGCCGGGGAGCACCTGACGGCCTTCCGCGACCATGTCGAAACACGCACCGTCCAACAGCGTTACGAGGCGTTCCACGAACACGCGCGAGGCGGCTTCGACCGGCTGACGAACCTCACCGGTGCCAAGGAGGAGTGGCAGAGCAAGGTCGACGCGGTCGAACAGGCCCGCCGCTCGGGCGACTCCGAGCTGCTGGACAGCAGGCTCAACGAGTACTCGGCGTACGTGGAGAGCCATGTCCCCGCCGAGGCGCTGACCGGGCGGGACGCCCCCCGCCCGTTCCACCGGGAGGTGGAGGACCTGCGGCAGCGGCTCGCGCTGACCACCGACGGGCCCACCGCCGACCGGCTGCGCGCCCGGCTGGACGAGGCGCGCCAGGACGCCGAACTGCGCGACAGACTGGCCAGGTTGCGCACCTCCACCGATCCGGACCCCGAGGCGGCGGCGCTGTACGAGCGCCTCGACCACGCCAGGACGCCCGAGGAGGCGGACCTCGCCCTGCGGGACCTGGAGGAGCACCGCCAGGAGCGGGAGCTCCAGGAGCGCCTCGACCGGCTCGTGTCGGACGAGCCGACGGCGGAGCGGCGCCCGGTGCCCGGCAGCGAGGAGGACCTGCGCCGGCGTCTCGACGCCCTCGGCGACGGCGTGGACGACCACGAACGCGAGCTGCGCGAGCGGGTGGACCGGGCGAATTCCCCGGAGGAGGCCGACCAGGCGCTGCGCGAGCTGCACGAGTACCGGACGGACCAGCGGCTCCAAGAGCGCCTGGACCGGCTCAAGGCGGACGACGGCGACCGGCCCTCCGACCGCGAACTGCGCGAACGCCTCGACGCCCTCCACGACGGCGAGAACGATCCGCGCGCCGCCGAGCTGCGCGCCCGCGCCCGGGACGCGGCCACCGAGCCGGAGGCCAGGGACGCCCTCGACAAGCTCGAACGGCATCTGCGGCAACGCGAGCTGGACCGCCAGGACCGGGTGCGCGAACTGACCGACCGTATCGAGGAGTTGCGGAACCGGCATGCCGAGCAGTTGCTCGGCCTGCACTCCGGTGACCCCGAGGACACCGCACGCCGGATCGAGGACACCCGCGACGAGCTGTCCTCGCACCTGACGTACGACGAGCGCACCAGCGGGCTGCGGCAGGAGCTGGCGCGGCCGACCGCCACCGCCGAGTCCCCCGGCCACCTCGACCGCGTCACCACCGGGTCCGACGAGCAGCCGCCGGCCGTCGAGGACAGCACGCCCCCGCGGCACAACGCGCCCGTGGCGCACGGTACTTCCGGCGGCGGCGAGCCGCTCCGGGCCCCGGCGCAGGACACCCACGTCCCCCGCACCGACTCCGACGAGCAGACCACGGAGCAGACCGCCTCAAAGAGTCAGGGGAACCACGGGCAGGTCCAGGAGGACCAGCAGCTCGTCGCCCACAAGGACGCCCCGGTCGAGGACCCGGCCCATCCGGCCGTCCACCCCGTCCCCGGCACCAGGGACCTGGACGACCTGCGCCGCGCGGCCGGCACCGGCGGCCCCTCGGGGCCGCCCCGGATGCGGCTGGACCGGACCCCGCGCTACGTGGTGCGCTCCGGCTTCGACCAGCGGCGCTTCACCGTCGGCGACACGCCGTACACCGAGCTGACGGTGCGCGTGGCGCTGAACGACGGCTCGGGGTCGCACGACGCCGACGACGTCTGGCGCCGGGCGCAGGAGGGGGTCGAGCAGTACTTCAACGACCCCAGGTACACACTGCCCAACGGTGACCGGCTGCACGTCACCCTCGAACGCGTCGGCGCCGACGACAAGCCCCATCTGACCGTCAAGCTGGTGGACCCGGAGCAGGGCATGGACCAGCGCAACTGGGCGCCGGGTGCCAAGCCGGTCGAGTACGCGCACGAGATCTCCCACCAGCTGGGGCTGCGCGACGAGTACGCCGACGAGACCGCGCCGCAGCGCCCGCACGTCCTCGGCAGTCTGCTGGGCGACGTCCACCAGGACCCGGAGCACGAGGGTCTGGCCCCCGGTGGGCTGCGCGACCGCCACCTCCGGCTGCTGGGCGCCCTCACGGCCGGCCACGACGACCTGCTCGCTCAGCAGGGCCACGGCGGCGACCACCTGACGGTGCCGCGCCCCCGGGACCTGACCGGCGAGGAGGTCCCGCCGAAGCTCCCCGAGTCCACCACCGGGCAGGAGTCCACGCGGCAGCGGTACGACGACCCGACGCGGGACCCGGCCTGGCAGCAGTCGCGCGCCCAGGCCCCGCCGGTCCTGCGCACGCACACCTGGGTGGACCCGGTCTCCGACCCCACCCGGCAGCCCGAACCGGTGACCGCGCCCCCGCACGAGGACACACGGACGTCAGAACCGCCGAAGCAGGGCGAGGTGAACGCGCAGACGGCGCGGGACACCTACGGCATGCCGGAGAAGAACTTCAAGGAGTTCCGGGAGATCGCCCAGCGGAAGAACCTGGTCATCGACGTACGCCCCACCAACCCCACCGCCCCCCGGTGGCTCGACGCCGGAGCCATGGCCAAACCCCAGGCCATCAAGGCGAAGACCATCAACGAGGCCGACGTCCACCTCGGCGCCAAACCCGAGGACATCGGCCTGGTCGGCTACTTCAAGCCCCGGACACCCGACCGGAGCACCGTCCCCGACGCGGACTGGGACAAGGTCCTCTCCCGCTACAACCAGCGCTCCACCGAGTACAACGAACTCGCCGCGAAGATGCGGGCGTACGAGGCGGACCACACGTTCACCGTCAAGGACGGCGTGGTCTACGGCATCGACGGGGAGGGCAAGGAGCGGCCCATCACCGGTGACCACGACCTGTTCGACATCTCCACCCCGGGCGGCACCCGCATCCCGCATCCCCGGCACGACGCGCTGATCAAGGAGATGCAGGCCAAGGACATCGCCGTGATGCACGGCGCCCACATGTTCTGGAATCCGCCCTCCCCGTTCAGCAAGTCGGTCTTCGACAAGATCGTCGGCTCGCACCACGGCCCCGGCGGCGAACCTCTGCTGCGCTTCCGCCCCGGGAACGACAACGCCGAACTCACCTGGACCAAGCGCCCGGACGAGACCCTGGAGAACAAGCCCCCGGCGGACGACGGGGACAAGGCCAGAGACGACGGCGGCCCGGACCGGCAGGAGTCCGGGGAACACCAGGAGCAGAAGCAGGAGAAGCGGGAAGAGCGGGAAGAGCAGCAGGACCAGAAGGAGCGGAAACAGGAGGGGCACGAGGAGCACGGCGACCCGAAGGAGCGGGAGGAACAGGAGCGGCACGAGGAGCGCAAGGACGAGGACGGGCAGGAGGACCGTAAGGGCCAAGAGGACCGGAAGGATCCCGCCGTCACCCCGAAGGACGAGCAGGAGCAGAAGCCGCCCGAGCCCCCGGCCAAGGAGCCCGACCCGGAGCAGAAGCCCGCCGAGCCCCCGGCCAAGGAACCCGACCCGGAGCTGGACGGGCGGCACCGGGACACCCTCGCCGGAAAGAAGATCACCGAGGAGCCGGGCCCCGACGCGGTCCGCGCCCGGATCGAGGCCCTGCTGCGCGACCACGCCGGGGACACCTCCGTCACCCAGCGCCTGGACGCGGCCCTCGACCCCGCCAACTTCCGCAAGCAGCACGGCCGGATGGTCAACGGCGGCTGGCGGTTCACCGTGCACGTGGGCGGCAGGCCGTACGAGGTCGAGCTGAGGGCGACCGCCTCCGCCTGGCGGCTGGACCCGAAGACCGACGCGGCCAAGGACAACGACGGCGAGGGCTTCGACGTGCCCGTCGAGTCGACGCACGAGTCCACCCCGCGCAAGACGGAGATGACCTCCTCCGAGGCGGGCCTGGAGCTGGGACCGACGATCGTCCGGCCCGTCAACCCCCAGCTGTCCGCCCTGGTCACCCCCTCCGTGAAGCTGGGCGGCGCCACCCATGGCCGCGAGACCACGGTCAAGTCCTCGACGCAGACGGCGAACCAGTTCGCCTTCACCGGCAAGACCGACAGCTACACCTCCGAATTCACCTATACGGTGAAGGTCACGGACCACGAGGGCACCACGCTGCACGCCCCGGGGACGGACGACGCCATCAAGGGCCAGGTCCGCGCCGACGTGCCCCGCCCGGAGGACCTGGCCACGGACCGGCCGCGCACCTGGCAGGGCTGGGACCTCGCCCGGACGAACGACACCGATACCGGAACCGATACGGGAACCGGCACCGGCACGCATGCGAAGAAGCCCGCCTCCGGCCACCCCGTGTCGATCACGGGGCTGAACTCGGCCCGCGACGCCGTCTACGAGGCGCTGCCGCGCGAGGCCCGCCCGGACGGCACCGCGCACCAGGACATCGAGGACTTCTTCCAGCCCTCCAACGTGCTCAACGAGTTCGAGCAGGCCTCGGGCAAGGGCCTGCTGTCGAAGACTCTGACGCTGAGCGACGGCAGCAAGGCCCATCTGCTGCTGACGGTCGAGCCGGACGGCTCCCAGGCCCTGCACACCGTGGACGACAAGGCCACCCTGGGCTCGAAGTCGTCGGGCGAGCACGGGCAGAACCGCACGGAGAACAGCTCCTGGTCGCTGGGGCTCAGCGGCGGCGCCACCGGAGAGGTGTGGAAGGCACAGGACAGCTCGCGGTCCACCTGGCTGACCGGCACCGCCGGCTACACCGGCTCCGGCAACCTCGCCCACGGCACCAAGGGCAAGAACGCCGTCGGCAGCGAGTTCAGCCACGAGCAGACCGGCAAGGCCGACCTGGTGGCCACCCAGGTGCGGCTGCGCGTCCAGCTCGTCCGGCACCACTTCCAGCCGGGCCGCGACGGGCTGCACGGCACCACCACCACGGCGATCGGCGACCACTCCCCGCCGCCGTCCGAGCAGCCGCCGGTCCGGCCGAACGGCGATGTCGTCCTCACCATCGACGCACAGCACGGCGAGGTGCTGCGCGCGGTCCCGCACGACCTGACCGCCCCGCCCACGACCGACCGGCAGCCGTCCCTCGAACCCACCCGGCTCACCGACCCGGTCGCGGCCCCGCGCACCACGTTCCTCGACGTCCCCGGCTCGACGGAGCTGGAGGACCACATCGTGCTCGAAATGCACCAGAACCACCCCGGCGTGCTGCCGCCGCCCGGGGCGATCCACGCGGACCCCACGGCCGCGAACCGCCCGCGCGTCACCCCCGAGGCCTGGGACAACCTGCGTGAGCTGCGCCGGCAGCTCGCTCCCTCGCGGCTGCGCGGCGCCGCGCCGAAGCTGCTGGACGGCACCTACCGGATCACTTTCAAGGGCCCCCATTTGCCGGGCGCTTCGGGCAAGACGCACGAGATCCTGATCAAGGCCGAACCGGCCAACGGCGAACACGTGGGATCCGGCAAGTCGACGACGAAGACGGTCAGCAGCCGCACCACCGGCGCCGACAAGTCCGTCACCCGCAGCTCCAAGCACGTCGTCAACCTCGCCGGGAACGTGCGCAGTTCGCTGGACCACCCGGACGTCACACGCGGTTTCACCATGGGCAGCCTCGACATCACCGCCCACAACCCCTCGCACGGGCTCACCATGGGCACCGAGACCGAGGTGAAGCGGCAGTTCTCCCTGGAGGCGGACGCCGACGTCTACGCGCACCCGGTGACGTTCAAGGTGATGGTCGGCGTCGAGGACCCCAAGCAGCCGACCACGCACCTGTCGACCGAGGCGCCCTCGGCGCACATGCAGCGGATCAAGCCGGTGCGGCCCGCGGGCCGGCTCACCGTCGAGGTCGCGCGCCGGCCGGAGACGACCGACGCCACCACCCCGCCGCCGCAGACCATCGCCACCCTGGACGCGCTGCCGCAGCGCCACTCCGTCCGGTTCGTCACCGGTTCCGAGGAGTTCCGGAACCAGGCGCAGAAGTCCCTGACCAGCGCCTTCCAGAAGAAGGCGGGCCCCTTGGGCAACACCCGGGTGCCCGAGCTGAAGGACGCCCTGGACGGGCTCACCGACGCGGAGCACCTGCGGTCCCTGGTCTCCGCCTCGCACGGCGGCTGGGCCAACAGCGGTGACGAGCAGGTGGGTTCGGGTCGCAACCGGGACACCGTCGGGCTGTCCACGCGCACCGGGCTGAGCAACTTCCGGTTCCGCGAGACGCTGCCCGGCGAGGGCAAGCTGGAGATCGAGACCAAGACCAGCGTGTCCACCCAGGTCGCGGACAAGACCACGGTCGCGTTCAAGGCGGGCCTCGGCTTCGACGTCGGCCGCTTCCCGTCCAAGGACAGCGCGGACGCCTCCTTCCAGGCACGCGGCGGTGTCAAGGGCAAGGGCGGCGCCGGCCGGAACAGCGGCGAGAACGTCAAGCACAAGATGACGACCTCGCGCAAGGCCGCGTACAAGGGCACCTGGCACGTGTACGAGGCCGACGCGGACGTCACCGTGCAGGGCAGGGTCACCGACGCCAAGGGCAACGTCTTCCTCGGGGAGCCGCAGACCGGCAAGCACCGGGTGCTGGTGCTGCTGTCCGACGACGACGTGCGCAGGCTCGGCGACGCCACCGGGACCCAGACGGGGACCCGGCAGGCGCCGCTGCTCGCCAAGGGGCTGCTGGGCGGCGCCACCGCCGAGATCCCCAAGTCGGACGAGATCCTCGGCGAGATCGACCGGCAGGTCCGCAAGCTGGACCAGGTCGCCCCCGTGCCGGAGGCGGCGCTGCCGTTCGCGGACACCTTCTCCCCGGAGAACCTGTCGGCCAACTACGAGGACCTGGTGGGCCGGGGCATCCTCGACTACCACGTGCACGAGTCCCGCACCCAGCGGGTGATCACCGAGGTGCTGGTCCGCGGCATCCCGGAGGAGAAGTGGACCGACGAGGGCGACCACTCCACCGGGGACACCACCCGCAAGGTCGGCATCGCGCAGACCGTCAAGGGCAGCGCGGGGCACAACTGGTCGCTGGGCGCCGACGGCAACCTCCGCCTCTCCTACGCCCCGGTCGTCAAGCCGAAGCCCGGCCAGGACGCCGCCGCCGTCAAGGCGGAGGAGAGCAAGGGCGGGCTCGGCAGCGCGGCCTGGGCGCCGACCGGAGGCGGCGAGGGCACCCGGACCAAGAGCGCCGAGACCGGCGTCACCACCAAGGTCGACCACAAGACGTCGAAGTTCGGCGACACGGTGAAGTTCGGCAACCGGATGCGTTTCGAGGTCACGGTGACCCAGCGCACCGAGTACGGCCGCTTCGTGAACCTCGCCGCGCCCCGCCCGGTGAAGCCGTCGTGGCGGGTCCACGTCCACGTGCCCGAGTCGCTGACGGAGACCGCCGAACAGGCCGCCGCGCATCAGCAGAAGCAGCAGCCCCCGCAGCAGTCGCAGGAGCAGACACAGCAAGAGACGCAGGAGCAGACGCAGCAGCCCACCACGCACGACGGTGGCGACACCGTCGAGTTGCAGCCCCTCACCGGTTCCAAGGAGGACCGGGAGCGCTGGCAGGCGTCCCTGGACTCGGCCCACGACCTGGTGGGCTTCGACAACCACGCCGGGCTGTACGACCAGGCGCAGACCGTGCTCACCACGCCCCGGCCCTGGGGCGACGGCATGCTGGGCAAGGCGGGCTCGGCCATCTCATGGGGCCTGGGCTCGGCCGCCTCGACCCTCGGTCACTGGGCGGGGGCCATGACGCCCAAGGAGGCGCAGAAGCTGATCGCCTCCTTCGTCTCCGACCCCCGGCTGGACGACGCCAACCCTCTGGTGAAGGAACAGCGCCTGCCGCTTGAGCAGCAGGTCTCCCTGCGCCGCACCCTGGGGCCGAGCACCCTGCCCACGGTGTTCCACCAGCTCAAGGACCCCGCCGGCGGTTATCGCACGGTGCCGCTCGGCAGCGACGGGAAGACCGGGCTGGAGATCCGCCTCCAGCCCACCGGCGAGGCGGAGGAGATCTCCACCCGGGACAACGGCAGCGACGAGATCACCGTCGCCACCGAGCACGAGTCGGCCACGACCGCGAGCAACGGCGTCAACGCGAACCTGACGCCCCTCGCGTTCCCGGTGACCACCAAGAACCCGAACGTCATCGTCCCGTTGCCGACCAACGCCATGAAACTGGACCGGGACCAGACCTTCGAGAGCAAGTCCCCGGTGACCCGTGGCCCGGGTGTGCCGAACCGCACCCTCCCCCCGCCGGTCGTGCCGCACGGCAAGACGGCCACAGAGCCGGGGAAGGCCACGCTCAAGGGACCCCAGGTGCTGATGCGGCAGCCGGTCAGGCTGTCCACGCAGAAGTACGACGAGAACGGCACCTACGGGAACACGGCGCACACGGACGGGCACGTCTACTACTGGACGGCCAAGAAGACCGACGACCCGGTCACGGAGCCGGAGAAGGCGCCCGAGGAGAACGAGCAGCAGGCACAGACCTCGAAGCCCACCGAATCGCAGCAGTCCCCCGAGCCCACCGGGGAGAAGCAGCAGGACCCGAAGACCTCAGGGGACCCGAAGGAGACCGAGGGACAGACCCCGAAGGACCCGAAGGAGACCGAGAAGCAGCCCCCCAAGGACCCGAAGGAGACCGAGAAGCAGCCCCCCAAGGACCCGAAGGAGACCGAGAAGCAGCCCCCCAAGGACCCGAAGGAGACCGAGAAGCAGCCCCCCAAGGACCCGAAGGAGACCGAGAAGCAGCCCCCCAAGGACCCGAAGGAGACCGAGAAGCAGCCCCCCGAGGACTCCGGGCGGAAACAGCAGGACCACGAGCCCGAGCGGCAGCCCAAGGACAAGGACGCCGAGGCGCCGAAGCAGGACCGGAAGCCCGACGAGTCCGAGGACATCTCCTCCGCGCCCCCGGCCCCGCCCCGCCTCAAGGTCCCCGGCGACGGCCGCTGCCTGCTGTACTCCGTGCTCGCCAGCACCCCGCCCGAGCACTGGCCCGCCGCCCTGCACGGCGGCACCCCGCGGGACGCGCGCGCTCTGCACCAGGCCGTCCTCCAGCAGATCGGCACCCGGCAGCAGACGGCCGTCGACCCGCACAGCCCCTTGGGCCGGGCCGCCGGGAACCTGCACCGGATGGTGCTGGGCGGTCTGCGGTCGACCCCCGCGCACGAACTGCCGCACGAGGTCGCGGAGGTGTACCGGCGCGTCCAGGTGGACCGGCTCCAGCGGCAGCTGCGTAACGAAAGCCCCGAGGAACTGCGCGCACGGCTGGGGCGCTACGGCGTCGACCGTGTCATGTCACCCGACTGGCTCCACCCGCGGGCCCTGCGCACCCTCTACATCGAGGCCCGCACCCGCGAGCTGACGGGCGAGCCGCACCACCTCTCCCCGCGGGACGCCGCCGAGGCCGCCGCGGCCGAGGTCCCGGAGACGACGAACAGGCTCGGCCGCTGGGTCCTGCACGACGACGCCCTGGCGCCGCACGCCCAGTTCGACTATCTGACCGCGCACGGCGAGCCGCTCAGCCTCGACCACATCGACAGCAAGGAGGCCCTGGTCGACGCCGTCGTGGACACCTCGCTGCACCAGCCGCTGACGCCGGCCGAGCACCAGGCGCTGGTCCGGGCCGTGGAGAACTGGGTGCCGGGCAACGACGCCTGGAACACCGACGAGGGCGAGGTCTTCCCCGCCCTGGTGGCGCACACCCTCGGCACCCGGCTGCGCACCTTCCGGCTGCTGCCCGACGGCACGACCGCCATGGAGACGACCGGCCCCGGACACACCGGCCGCACGGTCGACGTGCACTACGACGGCCACAGCCACTACGACGCCGCGCAGCTGCCGGCACGCCACACCACGACGGTCACCGACGACGAGGTCGCCCCCAGGGCGCCGAAGGCATCCGGGTCCGTCACCGGCAGCGCCGCTCCGCGCCGTCCCCGCGACCAGGCGCCCCGCTTCGTGGTGCGCTCCGCCTTCGACGCGCGGGTGTTCCGCGCCGGTGACACCGCCGTCACCGATCTGACGGTCCGGGTCGCCTTCCGGGGCGGTCCGGAGCAGGACGCCGAGACCGCCTGGCAACGGCTCGTCCAGGGGACCGAGGAGTTCTACAACAGCCCCGGCCACCAGCTCCCCGACGGCAGCCGACTGCACGTCACGGTGGAGCGCGTGGCGGCGGACGACCAGCCCCATCTGGTGGTGGACCTCGCGGGCCACGACCGTCCGATGGACCAGCACACGTGGTGGACGGACGCCGAACCGGTCGCGTACGCCCATGAGCTGGGTCATCAGCTCGGGCTGCGCGACGAGTACCGGGAGGACGACGGCGAGGGTCCGGGCCGGGCCGGGGTGACGGGCAGCCTGCTCGGCGACTTCCACCGGCCGGCGCCGGACGGGCTCGCCCAGGGCGGGCTGCGCGGACGGCACCTCCAACTGCTCGGGGCGCTCGTCGGCGACGTACCCGAGACCGTCGTGCGTCCCGGCGCCGACGCGGCGCACACCGCCTTCGGCCCGCAGGACCCGCGCTGGCAGGAGGCCCGTGCGACCGCTCCGCCGGTGACCCGGCGGCACGTCTGGGTCGACCCGGTGACCGATCCCGGACGGCACGACGGGGAGCAGGAGGGGACCCGGGACCCGCGCGTGCCGCAAGGCGTCCAGGAGCGGTCCGGGGAGGAGGGCTCGGAGGACTTCGACTACGCGGAGTTCCTGGCGGAGTACACCGATGAACGCAGGCGCGAGTACGACTGGCTGGACCAGCTCTACGGCGACACCCTCGACCAGGACGCGTACGACCGGGTCCACAACGCCCTGCTGACCCTCCAGTCGATGGACCTGGCGCACGTCACGCCGGACGCGGAGCAGCGGCCCCCCGTCGAGGTGCTGGCCGGGCAGGTGCTCCGTCTCGACGGCGCGCCCACCGCGCAGGACTACCGGGATCTGCTGGAACTCACCGCGCTCGCCGGTCCCGAGGCGACGCGGGACGCCGCCGCGCTCGGCGCGCACTTCCTCGCCACCACGCACCAGGCGCTGGGCGACGACACCCTGCTGCGCGGCGGCTCGGCGCACGTGGGCCGCGACTGGACGGCCTCGCACACGGTGCCGTCGGACCTCACGCACTACACGACGACCGGCTCCGACGGGGAGCAGACGCGGCACACGGCACCGTGGCGCAGCCCGTACGTGGCGGCCGCCGACCGGACCCCGGGCGGGCTGGCGCTGCGGCTGAACGGCCGTACGGTCCATGTGTCCGAGGCCGAGTTCGCCGAGCTGGTGGCCCGTGACCCGCTGCGCGGCGCGGACCAGGACATCGTGCTGGTGGTCTCGCACGGGCAGGACCAGGAGCTGGCGCGGCTGGTCGCGGACCGGGCCGGGACGGCGGTGTGGTCGACCGACTCGCGGGTGCACCCGGTGCTCGACTGGCGCACCGGTGACGAACTCCTCGACCTGTCCGGCGGCAGCGGCGGCTGGGCCCTGCATCTGGGCGGCCCGCGCGGCCCGCTGGACCTGTTCGACTTCGGTTCCCCGACGCCGGAGCACGAACCCGCCGGCCCGGACTACGCGAGCAAGCTGCTGCCGCACCCCGGCGGCCACGAGTCGGCCCTGGCACCGGCGAACCTGATCGACCGGCTGAGGGCCCGCCCGCTGACGACCAGCGACTACGAGGTGATCGGGGCCGATCCCCACACGGTGCTGTTCGAAGAGCCCACCGGCATGAACTTCGCCACCTTCGCCTACGGCCGCTCGGGCGACGTGCCCTCGCTGTGGGTGCCCTCCCAGGGGCACCAGCGGACGCTGGTCGGGGACCACCCGCCGCTCCATGTGTCACAGGACCTGTCGCTGGCGCACCGTGAGGGCGGCTACGGCCAGCAGGTGTTCGCCACTCCCGAGGCGATCGAGGCGTCCAACCGGCGCCTGGCGCTCGCGGGCTCCCTGGTACGGCTGGAGGCCGGCGACCTCACGCTGCGGGTTGCCGACGGCCAGGGTGGGCATCGTGAACTGGTGCGTGTCACGCCGCGGTTCCTGACCCGCTCCGGGAAGTCGGAGGAGGAGATCTGCCGGGACTTCGCCCAGATGGTGTCCGGCGGCGCCGCCTCGCACGTGGTCTTCCGCGGCCCCGACGGTTCGAGCCTGGACAAGGCTCCGATCAACGCCCTCGGCCGCACCGAGGTCACCGGCATCCACCACCTCGCCGAGTCCCTCTCCCTGGTGGCGGACGGCGAGCGGCCGACCGGGCCGCTGGGCCCGTCGTGGGCCGTCGACCAGGTGCGGCGGGACGACCGGCTCATCGCCGAGAGCGACGGCCCGACGCCGGGCAAGTCCTACGGCAGCGCGCTGAGTTACGACCCGCTGGTCAATCCGCGGCGCGACGCGCTGTCCGCCGCCGCGCGGCAGATCGGCATCAACGAGCACGCCTGGGCGAAGGTCGGCGAGGCCTACCTGGTGCACTCGATCAACGCGCTGGACGAGAACGGCCTGCCGAGCCTGGCGCGCAACTACGCGAAGCCCGGCGAGCCGGAGGGCAGCCACTACGGCTACCACTTCGCCACCGTCGTGCTCTCCAGCGAGGACGGCAGGCACCAGATCACCCTGGAGAACTTCGCCCGCCGCGCGCACGTCGCGGGCATCGTGAAGACGGCCGTCTCGGAGACGCTGCGCCACGGCACCCCGGGCGGCTTCCGCAGGCTGCACCGGGCCATCGACAAAGAGCTGGACCGGGCGCGGGCGGCCGGCGCCGACGAGGCGCGGGTCAAGCGGCTGGAGCGGCATCTGGCCCTCGTGGACGCGCTGACCAGGACGGCGGACGCCCGGCGGAAGGTCGACGGGGCGGCTCCGGGCACCCCCGAGCACGCGAGCGCCGCCGCGGAGTTCGACAAGGCGCTCAAGGCCGCCGAGGCGCGCATGAAGCAGGCTTCGGAGCTGGCCAAGGGCAGCGACCTGTGGCACTTCCGGATGTTCTCCCAGCGGCCGGGCGAGACCATGCACGAGGTCAGCGCCGACCTGCTCACCTCGGACCGCTCGGCCGAGGCCAACCCGCTGACCGCGGTGATCGTGCACGGTCACCGGCTTCCGAAGATCGACATCGGGTTCCGTGAGGGCTCCCGGCAGATCGGCAAGGACGAGGGGCGCAAGCTCAACTACCTGGCCGAGCTGGCGACCCGGACCGGGCTGTGGAACCACCACAACGGTCTGCCGCTGCCCCGGATCACGGTGACCGGGCGCGGCAACGCCCGCCGCCCCACGCTGGGCGGGGCCCTGCCCGACGCCGCCCGGCAGCGGGCGCAGGCCGTGCACGGGGAACTGCGGGACCGGCTGGACCGGTATCTCATCAACTACCAGCACGGTTCTCCCCTGCAGCGGCTGACCGCGGCCGACTTCCCCGTCACGGTCACCACCGAGCGCCCGCCGAAGGGCGCCGACCAGGAGCAGGGCCGCCGTACGACGGTCGCGGTGCACGACACCCGCGCGGACCACTCCGAGGTGGCGCCCCGGGCCCCGCGGCGGCAGCAGACGCCCACCGAGAACCGGACGCGGACACAGGCCCAGACACTGACGCAGACGCAACCCGAGGCCACGGCCCCCGTCGTCCCGCACACCGCCCCTCCGGCGGCGCCGTACCGCAGTGAACGGCTGACCATCGGCAGCGTCGAGTTCGCGGACGGCGCGTCCGAGCCGACGGGGGCGCAGCGGGAGACGGTGCACCGGCTGGCCGCCGAGGTGGCGTGGGCGTCACTGGCGAACGTACGTGCGGGCTTCCCGCCGCCGAGGGTCACGGTGGTCGGCCACGCGGACGGCATGCGCGGGGGGCTCCCCCACTTCGGCGAGGCGCTGCGGCGCGGGCAGGCACGCGCGGACGGCGTGGCGGACCTGTTCCGTTCGGCCCTCGCGGTCCATCTGGAGCGGCTGGGGACCGGCGAGGAGGCCGTCACGCTCCTGGCGGACATCGAGGTCACCGCCCGTTCCGAGGGCAACGCACCGCCCGGCGGCGGGACCGCGGGCGAGGACCCCGCGGCCGCGCTGCGCCATGCGTTCGTCGTGGTCGAGCTGCCCCGACCGGCCGGCGGTGACGCCTGATGGGCCCGGCGGTGCGGCGGCCACGGCACGCGCCGCCGGGGCCCGTTCGGGAGGGCGTCGGCGCCGCGGAATGCGGCAGCGCACATGACCTTCGGGGCCACAAGACCGATACTGAGGTGCAAGGCTCCGACCACCCACCTGGTCCCACCCGGCCTGAACAGGGAAAACACCGGTCAGGGACCACCTGCGAGCTTTCTGGGAGACAGGCATGAAGATGTTGATCAACGTGCCGGAGACCGTCGTCGCGGACGCGCTGCGCGGGATGGCGGCCGCGCATCCGGACCTGGCGGTGGACGTGGAGAACCGGGTGATCGTCCGCCGGGACGCCCCGGTGGCGGGACAGGTCGCGCTGGTCTCCGGCGGTGGGTCCGGGCACGAGCCGCTGCACGGCGGGTTCGTCGGCCCCGGCATGCTGTCCGCCGCCTGTCCGGGTGAGGTGTTCACCTCGCCGGTGCCCGACCAGATGGTGCGCGCGGCGGCCGCCGTGGACAGCGGCGCCGGGGTGCTGTTCGTGGTGAAGAACTACACGGGCGACGTGCTCAACTTCGACATGGCGGCGGAGCTGGCCGAGGACGAGGGCGTCCAGGTCGCCAAGGTGCTGGTGAACGACGACGTGGCCGTCACCGACAGCCTCTTCACGGCCGGGCGGCGCGGCACCGGGGCGACGCTGTTCGTGGAGAAGCTGGCGGGTGCCGCCGCGGCCGAGGGGCGGCCGCTGGAGCAGGTGGAGTCGATAGCCCGCCGGGTGAACGAGAACTCCCGCAGCTTCGGGGTGGCGCTCAGCGCCGTCACGACCCCGGCGAAGGGCTCCCCCACCTTCGACCTGCCGGTGGGCGAGCTGGAGTTGGGCATCGGCATCCACGGCGAGCCGGGCCGGGAGCGGCGGCCGATGATGACCTCCGGGGAGATAGCCGACTTCGCGGTGAACGCGATCCTGGAGGACATGTCCCCGCACAACCCCGTGCTCGTCCTGGTCAACGGCATGGGCGCCACCCCGCTGCTGGAACTGTACGGGTTCAACGCCGAGGTGCAGCGGGTGCTGGCCGAGCGCGGGGTGGCCGTGGTGCGCACCCTGGTCGGCAACTACGTCACCTCCCTGGACATGGCGGGCGCCTCGGTGACCCTGTGCCAGGTCGACGAGGAAATGCTGCGGTTGTGGGACGCGCCGGTGCGCACCCCGGCGCTGCGCTGGGGGATGTGATACGGCGGACACAGCGCTCAACGCCCTTACTATGTTTGGAGGTCCAGTGCTCGACGCCGACTTCTTCCGCCGTTGGATGACGGCGACCGCCGCGTCCGTCGACCGCGAGGCGGAGCGGCTCACCGCCCTCGACTCGGCCATCGGGGACGCCGATCACGGCAGCAACATGCAGCGCGGGTTCGCGGCCGTACGGACGACGCTGGAGAACGAGGCGCCGGACACGCCGGGCGCCGTCCTGATGCTCTCCGGACGCCAGCTCATCTCGACGGTCGGCGGCGCCTCGGGGCCGCTGTACGGCACGTTGCTGCGCCGTACCGGCAAGGCGCTCGGAGAGGCCGCCGGGGTCGGCGAGGAACAGCTGGCCGAGGCGCTGCGGGCGGGTGTGCAGGGTGTGATGAAGCTGGGCGGGGCGGCGCCCGGCGACAAGACCATGGTCGACGCCCTGCTGCCGGCCGTGGAGGCGCTCGGGAACGGGTTCGGCGCCGCCCGGGAGGCCGCCGAGAAGGGGGCGAAGGACACCGTCCCGCTGCTGGCGCGCAAGGGCCGGGCGAGCTACCTGGGGGAGCGCAGCATCGGCCACCAGGATCCGGGTGCGACGTCGTCGGCGCTGCTGATCGCGGCGCTGGCCGAGACCGCGGAGGGCTGACGTGAGCGAGGAGAAGCTGGTCGGGATCGTGCTGGTGTCGCACAGCGCCGAGGTCGCCGCCTCGGTCGCGACGCTGGCCAAGGGGCTCGCGGGCGGGGCCGAGGCGGTGCCGGTGGCCCCGGCGGGCGGCACCGAGGCCGGCGGGCTCGGCACCAGCGCCGAGCTGATCGCCGCCGCGGCGGCCTCGGCGGACCGGGGCGCCGGGGTGGCGGTCCTCACCGACCTCGGCAGCGCGGTGCTCACCGTGAAGGCGCTGCTGGCCGAGGGCGACGAACTGCCGGAGAACACGCGACTGGTGGACGCCCCGTTCCTGGAGGGTGCGGTGGCCGCGGTGGTGACGGCCGCCGCGGGTGCCGACCTGGACGGGGTGGAGGCGGCGGCGAAGGAGGCGTACGACTACCGCAAGGTGTGACGGGCCGCCATGAGGTGGCGGGGGGCTGGTCAGCCGTCCGTGTCGGACACGAACTGCCTGGCCAGCCGCTCCCCCGTCGCCACCGCCGCCGCGTGGTCCTCGATGGGCTCGGCCCGCGAGTCCTTGAAGACGATGTAGGTGACTCCGGAGGCCGCTCCGCCGTCGCTGGGGCCGGGGCTGATGCCGAGGCCCTTGGCGGTGGCGTAGGACGCCTCGCCGATGAGGTCGCCCGGGCCGGTGTCGCCGACGACCGCGTACTGCACCCGGTCCCGGTAGACGACGGCGGCGACCGAGCCGCCCCGCACGCCGTGCGCGCCGGGGTCCCAGCGGGGTCCGGCGGCCGGGACGACGATGTAGGGCAGTTCCTCGGCGCTGAGCGGCCGTCCGTCGGACTGGTGGAAGGCGGTTTCCGGGGAGTACAGCGGGTCGGCCTGGGCGTTGCAGTGCGCGGAGGGCCGGCCGTCGCAGTCGATGTCCAGGTCGGCCTTCCAGAAGACGGCGTCCCGGGTGCCGCAGACGGGCACGGTCTCGGGGCTGTCCTCGTCGGTGCGGTACAGGCCCTTGGAGATCTGGTCGCAGGCGCCGACCCGGGCCAGCAGGTCCTCGGCGGTGACGGCGCCCTCGCCCCGGGCCCCGGCGGCGGGGGCGTTCTCGCGGCGGGCGGATGCGGGGGGTGCGCTCCGGGCCGGGGTGGTGGCCGGGTGCTCGCGGGCCGCGCCGGCGGGGGCGCTCGCCCGAGGGGCAACGTTTTTGCGCGGACCTGCGCCGGGGGTGGCGCCCTTGCCGTGGGTCGTCGCCCGTGCCTCGGGCGGGACCGCCGCGGCGGGGCCGGGCAGCGTGGCGGGGGCGATCAGGGCCGCGCCGACCGCGGCCAGCGTCAGCGTCGGGACACGCACACGCACGATGAGGAACCCTCTCCTCGGGGACATGTCGAGCCCACTGTGGGCCGCGGTCCGGGCGCCCGGCCGCAGGGGGCGCCCCCAAGGGGCTGGATGGAGCACGGTACTGACAACCCATGAGGGAACAAATCGGGCATTCGGGGCATAGGATGTGATGGTCTCACCGCCGAACGGGCGGCTCCACGGGGACAACAGGGGCCGGGAACCCGGACCGCCTCCGATCCAGGTCCCCCGGCCGCCCGCGCCGGCGCGGGTTCGGCGACGACAGCGTTTCCGCGCCAACGGCATGAACTCCCCAGCCCTCTCGGGGAGTTCATGCCGCAGGGACCTTCAGCATACGTAACCGCGCGGGGTGCTCGGCACCGGCCCCTTGCCGCGGGCACGCCGAGCGGGCCATATTGGTCCGGACCATTGCCGGGCCGCCGTTGAGCCGACCGTGGAGGCAGAGCCGTGCGACGCGTTCCCCTTCCGCTCGTGCTGGTCTGCGGCACCCTGCTGCTGCTCACGTCCTGCGGCTGGAGCCGGGCCGACACGGGCGACGAGGGCCGGATGCCGGGCGCCCCGACCGGGGTCACCGCGCAGGCCGGCAGCGCCACCTCCGTGCACGTGATGTGGAACGCGGTGCCGGACGACTCCGGCATCCGCTCCTACGAGGTGTACCGGGACGGCACCAAGACGGCCGAGGTGCCCGGTGCGGAGCGCATGGTGGACGTCGTCAGGCTCAGGCCGTCCACCGAGTACGCGTTCACCGTGCGGGCCCGGGACAAGGCCGGCCGGCTCGGGCCGCCGAGCCGTCCGGTGCGGGCGCGGACGCCCGCCCGGGCCGCGGCCGACCGTTCGGCGCCGACCCGCCCCGGGGCGCCCACCGGACGGGCCGACGGCAGCCGGGCGGTCCGGCTGTCCTGGGGCACCTCCCACGACGACCGGGGCGTGGTGTCGTACGACATCCAGCAGGGCGGCACACGGATCCACAGCGTCGGCGGGAATCTGACCTCCGCGGTCGTCACCGGGCTGCGTCCCGGCACCCGGTACGTGTTCACGGTGCGGGCCCGGGACGCGGCGGACAACCTCTCCCCCGCGAGCGCCCCGGTCCGCCTCACCACCCCGGGCACCGACGACGGCCGGGCCACCGCGCCGACCGGCTTCACCGCCGCGACCCACCGCGCCGACGGCGCCTACTACCTGGACCTGTCCTGGGATCCGCCGAGCACGGACGGGGTGATCACGCAGTACGCGATCCGGCTCGACGGCACCTCGGCCACCTCGCTGGAGTGGGGCGGCACCCCGCCGCGCGGCCGGGCGCACTACAGCTTCTACCTGGGCCGCGCGGCCGGGGAGGAGCACCGGGTCCGGCTGCGGGCCCGGTTGCCCGACGGCACCTGGGGCGGCTGGTCGCCGGAGCGGACGGTGACCACGGGGCGCTGACCACAGACCGGCGGGGGCCGCATCCCGGGGCGCCGCGGACGGGTCCGTGTCACCCGGCCGGATGCCGTCCGGGTGCGGCGGTCCGCCGGGCCGCGTTGGCTGCTGACCAGGCAGCACGGATGATTCCCGACCCTGGGCGGCGCATGGGACGTGCCGCCGGCCGTGCCGCCGGAGGCCAGCCCATGCGCAAGTCCATATCCCTGCTCCGCTCCGGTCTCGCCCTCTCGGCCACCGCCGCACTCCCGGTCGCGCTCGCGGCGCCGGCCGCCGCGGTCTCCGGCATCTCCGTCAGCACCACCGGCTCCTCCGTCTCGGTGGTCACCAGCGCGTGCACCCGGATCAACGGCAGCTGGGGCACCGCGGCACTGCTCACCAGCAGTCAGGCCAGCTTCTCCCAGGGCCGCCAGGCGGCGCTGTCGGGCACCACCGTCAGCCAGTCCGCGGCCTGGTCCGGGGTGAGCCCGGGGACCTACACCGTGGTGGTGGTCTGCTCCAGCGGCAGTACGGCGGGCAGCCAGGCGGTGATCGTCTCCGCCGGGTCCGCCCCGACGCTCTCGACCACCTCCAGGCCGTTGCCCACCCGCCCGGTACCCGTCCAGCCGGCACCCGCCCGGGGCGTCAACGGCGGCCTCGGCGGCGCCGTCCGCGACTACGGCCCCCTCACCCTCGGCGTCGGCTCGGCCCTGGTGGGCGCGGGCGCCGTCACCGCCGTGTGGTGCCTGCGCCGCCGCTCGAAACCGACGCGCCCCTGACCCCCTGCCGAGCCCGCCGACACCGACCGGCGCCCGCCCCGCCGCCCGGGTCCGGCCCGGCCCCCGACCCGCGCGGAGGCGCCCCAGCCCGCCGGATCGATGTCCGCCGGTCCGGCACCCGCCCGAGGGCGCCGGACCCGGCCGGGCGACGACGCCGCACGACCACGACGGCCGGCGCCCGCGCCACCGCTCGAAACCGACGCCCCCCGCGACCAGCCGGGCCTGCCCCGCCGTCCGGCCCCGGCACGCCCTGGAGCCGGTCAGTCCGTCTCGCCGTCGTCGGACGGTCCGGGGAACTCCGCGAGGGCGTGGGACAGCCACTGCGTCCAGAAGGTCTCCAGATCGATGCCCGCCCGCAGCACCAGGTGCCGCAGCCGGTCCTCGGGGGCGTTCCGCTCCGGTGGGAAGTCGCGGCGTTCGATCTCCTCGTACTCGGCCAACTGCCGCCGGTGCAGCTCCAGATGGCGCCGCAGGTCCGCCTCCAGGCCCGCCGTGCCGACCACCGCCGCCGCGCGCAGCCGCAGCAGGAGCGTGTCCCGCAGCGGCTTGGGGTCCTGTGCGGCGGCGGTCCAGCGGGCCAGTTCGGCGCGGCCCGCGGGCAGCACCTCGTAGCTCTTCTTCTGCCCACGGGCCGGCTGCTCGGCCGGCAGCGCCCGGATGAGCCCCTCGCCCTCCAGCTTGCCCAGCTCGCGATAGATCTGCTGGTGCGTCGCGGACCAGAAGTAGCCGATCGACTTGTCGAACCGGCGGGTCAGCTCCAGTCCCGACGACGGCTTTTCCAGCAGGGCGGTGAGGATCGCGTGCGGGAGTGACATGGGCTCATCCTAGGGATGCCCCGGCGGCGGCCTAGAGCGCCGCCGCCAGTTCGGTGCCCTGCTTGATGGCCCGCTTGGCGTCCAGCTCCGCGGCGACGTCCGCACCGCCGATCAGGTGCGCGACGCGTCCGGCGGCGACCAGCTCCTCGTACAGGTCGCGGCGCGGTTCCTGGCCGGTGCACAGCACCACGGTGTCGACCTCCAGGACGGTGCTCTCGCCGCCGACGGTGATGTGCAGACCGGCGTCGTCGATGCGGTCGTAGCGCACGCCCGGGACCATGGTGACCCCGCGGTGCCGCAGTTCGGTGCGGTGGATCCAGCCGGTGGTCTTGCCGAGACCGGCGCCGACCTTGCTGGTCTTGCGCTGGAGCAGGTGGACCTGGCGGGGCGGGGCCGGACGGCGCGGCTCGGTGAGGCCGCCGGGTGCCGTGTACTCCATGTCGACGCCCCAGTTGCGGAGGTACGCCGCGGGGTCCTCGCTCGCCTTGTCCCCGCCGTCGGTGAGGTACTCGGCGACATCGAAGCCGATGCCGCCGGCGCCCAGGACGGCCACGCGGTCGCCGACGTCGGCGCCGTCGCGCAGCACATCGAGGTAGCCGAGCACGCGCGGGTGGCCGACACCCGGGATGTCGGGGGTGCGCGGGGTGACGCCGGTGGCGACGACCACCTCGTCGTAGTCGGCCACGTCCGCGGCGCTCACCCAGGTGTTCAGGCGTACCTCCACGCCGTGGGCGGCGAGTTGGTGGCGGAAGTAGCGCAGGGTCTCCTCGAACTCCTGCTTGCCGGGCACCTTGCGGGCGACGTTGAGCTGCCCGCCGATCTCGCCGCCGGCGTCGAACAGGGTGACGGCGTGGCCGCGTTCGGCGGCGCTGACGGCGCAGGCGAGCCCGGCCGGTCCGGCGCCGACGACGGCGACGCGCTTCCTGGTCCGGGTCGGCGCGAGCACCAGCTCGGTCTCGTGGCAGGCGCGCGGGTTGACCAGGCAGGAGGTGAGCCGGCCGCTGAAGGTGTGGTCCAGGCAGGCCTGGTTGCAGCCGATGCAGGTGTTGATGGCCTCGGGGGTGCCGGCGGCGGCCTTGGCGACGAAGTCGGGGTCGGCGAGCATCGGCCGGGCCATGGACACCATGTCGGCGTAGCCGCCGGCCAGCAGCTCCTCGGCGAGTTCGGGGGTGTTGATGCGGTTGGTGGTCACCAGCGGGACGGTCACCTCGCCCATCAGCTTCTTGGTGACCCAGGTGTAGGCGCCGCGCGGCACGGAGGTGGCGATGGTGGGGATGCGGGCCTCGTGCCAGCCGATGCCGGTGTTGATGATGGTCGCGCCGGCCGCCTCGACGGCCTTGGCGAGGGTGACGACCTCCGCGTGGGAGGAGCCGCCGGGGACGAGGTCCAGCATGGACAGCCGGTAGACGATGATGAAGTCCTCGCCGACGGCCTCGCGCACCCGGCGGACGATCTCGACCGGGAACCGCATCCGGTTCTCGTACGAGCCGCCCCAGCGGTCGGTGCGGTGGTTGGTGCGGGCGGCGATGAACTCGTTGACGAGATAGCCCTCGGAGCCCATGATCTCGACGCCGTCGTACCCGGCGTGCCGTGCGAGGCGGGCGGCGCGGACGTAGTCGCCGATGGTGCGCTCGATGTCGGCGTCGGAGAGTTCGCGGGGGACGAAGGGGCTGATCGGCGCCTGGAGCGGGCTCGGGGCGACCAGGTCCTGGTGGTAGGCGTACCGCCCGAAGTGCAGGATCTGCAGGGCGATCCGGCCGCCCTCGCGGTGCACGGCGCCGGTGACCACCCGGTGCCGCTCGGCCTCCGCCTCGGTGGTGAGCTTGGCCCCGCCCTCGTACGGCCGCCCCTCCTCGTTCGGCGCGATGCCGCCCGTGACGATGAGCCCGACGCCGCCGCGCGCCCGGGCGGCGTAGAACGCCGCCATCCGCTCGAACCCGCGCTCGGCCTCCTCCAGTCCCACGTGCATCGATCCCATGAGCACCCGGTTTCGCAGCGTGGTGAACCCCAGGTCGAGCGGGGTCAGCAAGTGGGGGTAACGGCTCATCTCAGGCCCTCCGTGCGCGGGTGCGGTCGCCTTTTGTTGTAGAGCAACCGAACCCGCTTGTGCAACTAGTTGCATAAACGTGTGGGCCGTACCACCCCCCTGCCTACGGATGCGTGCGGAACGCTCCGGCCGCCCCGGAATCCGGACCGGCGCAGGACGCCCCGGCCGGTACGGGACCGGCCGGGGCGTCGCGGGGCGCCGGGGGGCGCCGGGTCAGCGGCTTTCCAGGCGTAGGTGCAGGTCGCGTTCCTGGTCGCCGGAGGCCGTGCAGGTTTCCTCGACGGTGAACATGGAGTCGAGGGCGTGGCGGAAGCGGTCGACGGCCCAGTAGCCGCCCTGGACGTCCGCCTGGACGGACGAGCGGAGGTGGACCGGCGGGCAGCCCTGGCGGGGGGTGTCCGCGACCTCGTACGTGCCGAGCCACACCATGGGGCGGGTTTCGTGGAGTTGCCGGGGCACCTCGTCCTTGCCCCGGTCGGACGCGAAGCAGGAGTTCAGCGCCTCGAAGACGAGACGTGCGTCCTCCTTGGAGCATCCGCTGATCTCCACCATGACGGATTCCGGATGCGACCGGTCCCTGTTCTCCATTGATCGCTCCTTTCGTGGCCGCGCTGCGGAGGCACGGGGTACCCCGTTCGCACCACGTCCATCCCCCGCCCAGCAAAACACCGCGCCCGCGCGCCCGCCACCCGCCCCCTCAGCCGAGGGAGAACCGGTACGTCTTGCTGTCGGTGAGCACGCAGACGCCCGGCGAGACCACGATCACCCGCAGGGTTCCGGTGCGCCGGTCGTAGTCGATGCCCTCCGCCTCGAAGGAGCCCTGGCACGCGCTGCGCAGCGGCAGCTGGCGCAGCGCGGTGACGTGCCCGTCCACGTCCGCGGAGCCGCTCGGCGGTGCCGACAGGTCGATCCGGAGCAGCGGCTTGGTCATGCCGAACAGGCTGCCGTCGGGGTCGTCGGAGGAGCACAGCAGGGTCGTCGGACCGGAGAAGTCGCAGCCCTGGACGTCTCTGACGGCGTGGTCCAGGCGGACCGTGGCCGCCTGCGGGAGGTTCGCCGAGGGTGAGGTCGAGGGGTTCTCGCCCGGCGTCGGGAAGACGAGCAGCCGGTCCATCGTGCCCCATTCGCCGGACAGCATCCACTGGCCGTCCGGCGAGATCGCCACCCACGAGTTGTTCATGGCCTCGCCGGGGCTCAGCGTGTGCACGTACTCCGACCAGGCGCCGCCCGGCGCCTGCACGCGGAACATCTTCGAGTTGCCGGAGTCCCGCTGGTAGGGCTCGATGTAGTAACCCTCGTACGACGCGTCGGGGTCGCCGACGTGGTTCCAGCCGCGCGCGGAGTCGCCGAGCGGGATGGTGCCGATGCCGGTGTAGCGGTTGGGACTGTTCGCCGGGACCTCGACCGAGGCCAGCCCCTGGCTCTCGGTCAGCGGGTCGGCGCGGTCGGAGCCGGTCTCGGTCCAGGTGCCGGCCGCCGAGGCGGGCGCGGGCACGGCGAGGGACAGGGCGGCGGCGAGGGTGACGAGTCCGGCGAGTACTCCGGGGCGGCGTAACCGGGCGGGCACGGGCATGGCGGGCTCCTGGAAGGGCGGTGGGGCGCACTCGGACGGCGCACAGTCTGGCGTGCGCGCGATAGCCATGTACAGACCAAGCCGGCCGTCGTGGCCGTGGGTGCCCCGCGCCTTCCAGCGGACGCCCGCCGCCGGGTTGAGGGATGGTGGAGGTTGACGGCGAAGGCTGCGGAGAGTCGGATGTGAGCGCGACACGACACGGGGAACCGGCACGGGGGACGGCACGCCGTGCGGACGGGCGAAGGCGGTGCGTGGCATGAGTGCAGCCGGGGCTCCGGCGTCCGAGAGCGGTGAGCCCGCGCGCGGACCGGTGCCGCCGGGCGGCCTCCTCGACATGCTCGGCGTGGCCTCGGTGGTGCTGGACGCCGCCGGCCGGATCGTGCTGTGGAGCCCGCAGGCGGAGGAGCTGTTCGGCTACACCGCGCGGGAGGCCCTCGGCCGGTACGCCGCCCGGTTGATGGTGCACGAACGGCACATGCAGCTGGTCGCCCGGCTCTTCGCCGATGTGATGACCACCGGGCAGAGCTGGGCCGGCGGCTTCCCGATCCGGCACAAGGACGGCAGCACCCGGCTGGTGGAGTTCCGCAACATGCGGCTGCTGGACGACCGCGGGGAGGTGTACGCCCTCGGGCTCGCCGCCGACCGTTCGACGGTACGGCGCCTCGAACAGGACGTGGCGCTGTCCGAGCGGATGGTGAAGCAGTCCCCGATGGGCCTCGCGGTGCTCGACACGCAGCTGCGGTTCGTCTCCGCGAACCCGGCCCTGGAGCGGATCAGCGGGCTGCCGGCCGCCGGGCACACGGGCCGCGCGCTCCGCGACGTCCTGCCGGGGCTGGACACCGGCCCGGTGGCGGACGCCGCCCACCGGGTGCTGGCGACGGGCACCCCGCTGATCGACCACGTCGTGGTGGGCCGCACGCCCGCCGACCCGGACACGGACCACACCTGGGCGGTGTCGCTCTACCGGCTGGACGACGCCATGGGGCATGTGCTCGGCGTGGCCTGCTCGATGGTGGACATCACCGAGCAGCACCGGGCCTCCGTGGCGGCGGAGGCGGCACGACGCCGGCTCACGATGATCGCGGACGCCTCGGCACGGATCGGTACGACGCTCGAACTGGATCGCACCGCCCGGGAGTTGGCCGATGTCGCGGTGCCGGAGCTGGCCGATGTGGCGGCGGTCGACCTGCTGGACGCCGTGGTGGAGGGCCGACCGAGCACCCTCGGCCCCGCGGAGCCCGCGGTGATCCGGGCCCTCGCGCTGCGCCCGGAGGACGACTCGGACGCGGTACGGGCCGCCGATCCGCCGGGCGGAATCGCGCGGTACGCCCCCGACCGGCTGGTCACCGAGTGCGTGCGCACCGCCGAGGCGGTGCTGGTGCCGCGGGTGAAGGACGAGGACCTGCCGCGCATCGCGCGCTCACCGCGGGCGGCGGCGCTGCTGGCGCGGGCGGGCCTGCACTCGTATCTGGCGGTACCGCTGATCGCGCGCGGCGAGGTGCTGGGCGCGCTCGACCTCAAGCGCACCCGCAACCCGCGGCCCTTCGACCGGGACGACGTACTGCTCGCGCGGGAGCTGGCGGCCCGGGCGGCGG
The DNA here is from genome assembly GCF_013423905.1 of Streptomyces sp. NEAU-sy36. Classification (NCBI taxonomy): domain Bacteria; kingdom Bacillati; phylum Actinomycetota; class Actinomycetes; order Kitasatosporales; family Streptomycetaceae; genus Streptomyces; species Streptomyces sp. NEAU-sy36. Next base: position 2,940,170 of record NZ_CP058977.1, on the reverse strand, counting down.
TGCAGATCGACAACGCCCGCTGGTACCAGAACGCCCACAACGCCGCGCTCACCCTCCAGCGCAGTCTGCTGCCGAGCGATCCTCCGGTGACGACCGGTCTGGAGGTGGCCTCGCGCTACCGGCCGGCGGGGGTCACCAGCGAGGTGGGCGGCGACTGGTTCGACGTGATCCCGCTGGAGGGCGGCCGGACCGCGCTGGTGGTCGGCGACGTCATGGGCAGCGGCATCGACGCGGCCGCCACCATGGGCCGGCTGCGCACCGCGACGGCCACCCTGACCGCGCTCGGCCTGGACCCGGCGGTGCTGCTCGGCCATCTGGACCGGACCACCTCGGCACTGGACCACTCCATCGCGACGTGCGTGTACGTCGTCCACGACCCGTGGCTGCGCCAGTGCCGCATCGCCAACGCGGGCCACCTGCCGCCGGCCCGCGTGCGCCCCGGCCGGCCGCCGGAACTCCTGGACCTGCCCACCGGGGTGCCGCTGGGCGTGGGCGGAGTCGAGTTCTCCACGGTCACCGTCGACTTCGCCCCCGGCGACGAACTGGTCCTCTACACCGACGGCCTGGTCGAGACCCGCCATCACGCCCTCGACGAACGCCTCGACCTGATGCTCTCCCTGCTGACCGACCCGGCCCGACCCCTGGACGAGACCTGCGACGCCCTCCTGGACACCCTCCACCGCCCGGACAACCACGACGACGTCGCACTGCTCATCGCACGGGCCCGGGAACCCGACGGGCGGCCCGAGTAGGGCAGGACGGAGCCGTCGCGGTGCGTGTCCCGGCTAGGGGCGCGCCCCGATCACCACGTGCGCCGACCACTCCCGTGACACCGCCACCCGGGCGGTCAGGCCCGCCTCGGTGAAGGCGGCCAGCGCGGCCGGGGACTGGTGTTCGCTCGTCTCCGAGAGGAGGCGGCCGCCGGGGGCCAGCCAAGTGGCGGCCTCGCCGGCGACACGGCGCAGGACGTCGAGGCCGTCGGGGCCGCCGTCGAGGGCGGCCGGGGGCTCGTGCTCGCGGGCCTCGGCGGGGAGGAGGGGTATCTCGGGGGTGGGGACGTAGGGGACGTTGGCCGTCAGGAGGTCGACCCGGCCGCGCAGCGCGGTGGGCAGCGCGGCGTACAGGTCGCCCTGGTGGGCCCGGCCGCCGTAGGGGGCGAGGTTCTGCCGGGCGCAGCGCACCGCGGCCGGGTCGATGTCGGCGGCGTGCACCTCCGCCCCGTCCAGCGCGGCGGCGAGCGCGGCGCCGAGCGCGCCCGAGCCGCAGCACAGGTCCACGACGACGGCCGCGTCCGGCGCCTCGGCCAGCGCCCGGTCCACCAGGAACTCGGTACGGCGGCGGGGGACGAACACCCCGGGCGTCACGGCGACGCGCAGTCCGTGGAACTCGGCCCAGCCCAGGACGTGTTCGAGCGGCAGCCCGGCCGCGCGCCGGTCCACCATCGAGGCCAGTTCGGCGGGGTCACGGGCGGTGGCGAGGAGCAACTCGGCCTCGTCCTCGGCGAAGACGCACCCGGCGGCGCGCAACGCGGAGACGACGTCGGCAGGGGAGAGTGCGGGGCGGGAGGGCATGGACGCCTTTCGGGAGCGCGGAACCACAGGGCGCTCCCCGCGGTCACCGCCTCCGGCGTACCGCGCCGTCACGAGGAGAGAGCACCCCGGCTGACACAGCGGATATGGGTCTCACCTCCTCGCGTTCGGGGCCGCGGACCTCCGCGACCGGACGGTCACCATACCCCAAGGCCCACCGCCGGTCCGGGCCCGCGGACCCGAGTTGTACTCTGCAACGGGAAGGTCCGGAGGAGGGAGAGGCCCGTGAGCAGGGCAGAGGCCGCTGTGGAGACGATCCAGCGCGAGATGACGGTCTTCGCCCGCCGGGCCCGCGCCTCGGCCGGGCGGATGCACCCCGAGCTGTCCCTGGTGTCGTACACCCTGCTGGGTCATCTGGAGGAGAGCGGCGGCTGCCGGGCCACCGACCTCGCGGCGCACTACGCCCTGGACAAGTCCACGGTGAGCCGCCAGGTGGCCGCCTTGGAGCGGGCCGGGCTGATCGAGCGCCGGCTGGACCCGGAGGACCACCGGGTCCAGGTGCTCCAGCTGACGGAGGCCGGACAGGAGATCCTCGGCCAGGTCACCCTGCGCCGCCGGGCGGCCGTCCGGGAGCGGCTGGTGGACTTCCCGGAGGAGGACCTGGTGCGGTTCGCGGCCTATCTGGAGCGCTACAACGCGGCACCGGACGACTCCACGGACCGCTGAGGCCGGGCACGCACCGGATCGGCCCAGCACCCGCCGGCCCCGGCTCACCACCGACGGCGCAGACCGCGGAGGCACCGACCGCGACCACAGCACCACAGCCCGCCGGCCCCCGGGCCGCCGCCCCCACCGGCACCCGACCCGAACCGCCGCTCGACTTCCCCGGCGCCCGTCGCGGCCCCGGGCTCACCCCACCGGTACCGCCGCCCGCTCCTCCTCTCCGAGCCGCTCGGGAGCCCGCGCCGACAGGAAAGCGGTGTGCCGGCGCAGCCGGAAGCCGAGGGACTCGTAGAGCCGGATGGCGTTGGTGTTCCTGGCGCTGGTGTGCAGGAACGGGGTCTCGCCGCGTTCCCGGATGCCGTGCGCGACCGCGTGGATCAGCCGGGTCGCCAGGCCCTGGCCGCGGACGGCGGCGTCGGTGCAGACCGCGCTGATCTCGGTCCAGCCCGGCGGGTGCAGCCGCTCCCCCGCCATGGCGACCAGCGCGCCCTCGCGGCGGATACCGAGGTAGGTGCCGAGCTCGACGGTGCGCGGCAGGAACGGCCCGGGCTGGGTGCGGGCCACCAGGTCCAGCATCTCGGGCACGTCGGCCGGCCCGAGGCGGACCGCCTCCGGGTCGGGCGCGGCGGCCACCCCGTCGTCCACGAGCTGCACCCCGCCCACGTGGAAGGTGATCTCCCAGTCCTCGGGGACGTCACCGCAGTAGCCGGACAGCGGGACCTCGGCGCCGGGTCCGGCCAGCGCCGCGAGGTCCGCCCAGTCCCGGGCGTCCGGCTCGTCGGGCAGCGCCAGCCACGGGGAGACGTCGAGCGGGTAGCGCAGCACCCGGCCGCGCCGCTCGGCGAAGCGGGCGTGCGGACCGGTGAGGGAGGCGAGGGCGGGGTTGTCGAGTGGGTGCGGGGCATCGGTCCGGCTCACGCGGCCACCCCGTTCCCCGTGCTGGAACCGTACGCCTCGCGCATCCTCATCCCTCGCTTCGTTCGCCCTGGTACCGGCGCACCACGGCCGGCACCGATCGGCAAGGAGCGGGCCCGCGCCGGTATTCCCGCCTCCGGTCAGAGTTCACACGGCCGCAACGATCGGGCCCGCGCGCGAGGACCGGGCCCGTGACCTGGGACGGGGCACCCGCCGCGACAGCGTACGGTTGAAGTATGAACGTCACGCGAGGCTTCACGGGCCGCGCGCGCGAGCACAACCCGGGACTGCCGCCCGGACAGTACGACGCGCGCGACGACTGGCCCGTCCTGTCCGCCGAGGTCACCCCGGACCTCGCACCCGCCGACTGGACCTTCCGCATCGACGGACTGGTCGAGCGGCCGTACACCTGGGACTGGGAGGCGGCGCACGCGCTGCCCGCGTCGGCGTACGAGGGCGACATCCACTGTGTGACCGGGTGGTCGAAGTTCGGTGTGCGGTTCGGCGGGGTGTCCCTGGACGCCTTCCTCGACGTGGCACGGCCCGACGCCCGCGCCACCCACGCGCTCGCCCGCTCCCACACCGGGTACACCGCGAACCTGCCGCTCGCCGATCTGACCGGCGGCCGGGCCTGGATCGTGTGGGAGTACGGCGGCGAGCCGCTGCCGGCCGAGCACGGCGGCCCGGCGCGCCTGGTGGTGCCGCACCTCTACTTCTGGAAGAGCGCCAAGTGGATCGCGGGCATCACGCTCCTCGACCACGACGAGCCGGGCTTCTGGGAGGGCAACGGCTACCACCCGCGCGGCAACCCCTGGGAGGAGCAGCGGTACTCCGGTGACTGAGACGACGACGATGCCCGGCGGCGCGCCGCGGTTCGCGGTGCCCGGCCGGATCGCGGTGAGCGAGCAGGCCGAGACCGTGTGGCAGACGGCCACCCTGACGGAGATCCGCCGGGAGACGCCGTACGCGGCCACGTTCCGGCTGGCGGTGCCGCGCTGGGCGGGGCACCTGCCCGGCCAGCACCTGATGCTGCGGCTGACCGCCCCGGACGGCTACACGGCGCAGCGCCACTATTCGATCGCCTCCGCGCCGGACGATTCGGGGCACATCGAGCTGACCCTGGACCGGGTGCCGGACGGCGAGGTCTCCGGCTGGTTCCACACCGTGGCCAGGCCCGGTGACACGTTCGAGGTGCGCGGTCCGCTCAGCGGCTTCTTCGCCTGGCCGGGGGACCGGCCCGCGCTGCTGCTGGGCGCGGGTTCCGGGGTCGTACCGCTGATGTCGATGATCCGCCACCGGCGGGCGCGCGGCCTCGACGTGCCGCTGCGGATGCTGGTGTCCGCGCGCAGCCCGGAGGAGTTGATCTACGCGCGGGAGCTGGGCGCGGAGACGACGCCGGTGTTCACCCGCAGCGCCCCCGCGGGGGTGCCGGTGGGCCGGGTGACGGCCGCGCAGCTGGCGCCGCTGATGGCCGAGCGGCCGCCCGGCGGGTGGGAGGCGTACGTGTGCGGTTCCAACGGGTTCGCCGAGCACGCCTCCCGGCTGCTGGTGCGGGCCGGCCAGCCGGTGGACCGCATCCGCATCGAGCGCTTCGGCTGACCCCCGGCGCCCTTTCCCGGCGTCCCGGGGGGGTACTTGGCTCGAACCCTGTCCCAAGTGGGCCTGAACTCGCGGTTCGACGGGTGGGCCGGGTGCGTCGTACGGGGTACGAGACGGGTGTGGACGCTTCGGCGCGGGCGGCGCCGGGCGTGAGCGGTCGGCTTCGGCGAGGAGGCGGACATGCGGACCCGGGTGCGTGGTTGGCGCTGGCGGCGCAATACGCTGCGGCGCCGCTGCGATGTCGTGGAGGCGTGGACGGTGCTGGCGGTCGCCGTGCTGCTGTGCGTGGTGGCGCCGCTGGCCGGGGCGGCCGCGGGCCTGCACGCACACGACCAGGGCGCGGCGCGGGCGGCCGCGCAGCGCGCCGCGCGCCATCAGGTGCGCGCCACCGTGACCGGCGATCCGGCCTCCTCGGCGCCCTCCCTGCGCACCGGGCGCGGGCACCCCTACCGCGCCGAGGTCCGCTGGACAGAGCCCGGCAAGGGCGTCCGGACCACCTGGACGCGGGTGCCGGCCGGGACCCGGCCGGGTGACTCGGTCGTGGTGTGGGTGGACTCCCGGGGCCACGGCGTCGGCGCGCCGCCGGCCGGTACGGCGGTCCTCCAGAACGCGGTGGCCGTGGGGGCGGGCGTGGCGGCCTGCGTCGGCGGCGTGGTGTTCCTCGGCCATGCGGTGTCCCGCCGGATCGCGCTGCGCCACCGGCTCGCCGAGTGGGAACGGGAATGGGCCCGGACGGGCCCGAGGTGGACCCAGCCGAGGACGTGAGCGGACCGCGCCCCACTGGCCCGCCGGGTGACCGCCCTCGTACGGTGAGCTCCTCACTGTCTGCCCTGATCAAGGTGGTTGCCCATGGCCCTGTTCGACCTTCCCCTGCCGGAACTCCGCGCCTACCGGGGCGGGTCCGCCGAACCCGAGGACTTCGACGCCTTCTGGGAGAACACCCTGAAGGAGGCGCGCGCACACGAACTGGACGTCCGCTTCGAGCCGGTGGAGGCGGGGCTGGCCACCGTCGAGGTGTACGACGTGACGTTCGCCGGGTTCGGCGGGCACCCCGTCAAGGGCTGGCTGCGGCTGCCCGCCGGCGCCACCGAACCCCTGCCGCTCATAGTGGAGTTCATCGGGTACGGCGGCGGGCGCGGGCTGCCGCACCAGGATCTGCTGTGGGCGTCGACGGGCCGGGCGCACTTCGTGATGGACACCCGGGGGCAGGGCAGCGTCTGGGGCGGCGGGGGCGGCACCCCCGACCCGGTGGGCTCCGGTCCCGCCCACCCGGGCTTTCTGACGCGGGGCATCGACGCGCCCGAGAACCACTACTACCGGCGGGTGTTCACGGACGCCGTACGGGCCGTGGAGGCGGCCCGCGCGCATCCGCTGACCGACGCGGCCCGCACGGTGGCGATCGGCGAGAGCCAGGGCGGCGGCATCACCCTCGCCGTCGGCGCCCTGGTCCCGGACCTGGTCGCGGTGGCGCCGGACGTGCCGTTCCTCTGCGACTTCCCGCGCGCGGTGACGCTGACGGACCGCCACCCCTACCGCGAGGTGGGCCTGTTCCTCAAGACGCACCGGGGTCGCGCGGCCGAGGTGCTGCGCACCCTGTCCTACTTCGACGGCACGCACTTCGCGGCCCGCGGCCGGATGCCAGCCCTGTTCTCGACGGCCCTGGAGGACGAGACCTGCCCGCCGTCGACCGTGTTCGCGGCGTTCAACGCCTGGGCGCACGAGGACAAGGCGATCGAGGTGTACGAGTTCAACGACCACGAGGGCGGCGGCCCCTACCAGGAGGCGGCGAAGATGCGCTGGCTGCGCTCCCGCGTCTGACGGCCGCGTGCCGGGCACGGCCTCTTCCTCCGGGGCCGACCCGTCGCTAGGTTCGAAAACCCCGGCCCGGGCGCTGCGGCCCGGGCCGTTCCCGCGACCACGGAGGGCCCATGTCAGCCACGCACGACGCCCAGCAGACCCCGCAGGCAGCGGAGGCGGCACGGGTCGACGGCCACTGCGATCCGCGGTTCACGGCCGTGCGGGAGGCGTTCGAGGAGAACTTCCGCGAGCGGGGCGAGCTGGGCGCGGCGGTGGCGGTCACCGTGGCCGGGAAGACGGTGGTGGACCTGTGGGGCGGCTGGGCGGACCCGGCCCGCACCCGGCCCTGGGAACGGGACACGCTGGTGAACGTGTGGTCGACCACCAAGGGCCCGGTGGCGCTCTGCGCCCATCTGCTCGCCGACCGCGGGCTGCTCGACCTGGACGCGCCGGTGGCCCGGTACTGGCCGGAGTTCGCGGCGGCCGGCAAGGAGAAGGTACTCGTCCGCCATCTGCTGTCGCACCGTTCGGGAGTGTGCGGGCTGCGCGAGCCGCACTCGCTGGAGGACCTGTACGACTGGGAGACGACCACCGCGCGGCTCGCGGCCACGGAGCCGTGGTGGGAGCCGGGCACCCGGTCCGGGTATCACGCGGTGACGTACGGGTTCCTGGTCGGCGAGGTCGTCCGGCGGGTCTCCGGGCTGAAGCCGGGGGCCTTCCTCCAGCGGGAGGTGACCGGTCCGCTCGGGATCGACTTCAGCGTGGGCCTGCCGGTGCGGGACTACGGGCGGGCGGCCGAGCTGGTGCACGCGCCTGCCGGGGCGATCGGCGAAGCGTCCTTCCGCGACGTGACGCCGCTGCTGATCGCCGCGATGGCCAACCCTCCGCTCGGGGCCGCGCAGGCGAACACGCCCGAGTGGCGGGCGGCGGAGGTCCCGGCGGCGAACGGGCACGGCACCGCGCGGGCGGTCGCGCACCTGTACGGCGTCTTCGCCGGCCGCGGTCTCTTCGGCGGGCGGCGGCTGCTGACGCCGCAGGCGGTGGAGCGGGTCCGCGAGGGACAGGGCCGCTGCGTCGATCTGGTGCTGGGGGCGGGGCTCGGCGGCGAGTTCGAGATCGGTCTCGGCCTGTGGCTCAGCGGCCCCCAGGGCGCCTACGGGCCCAATCCGCGGGCCTTCGGGCATGACGGGTTCGGCGGCTCCTTCGGGCTCGCGGACCCGGAGGCGGGGGTGTCGGTGGGTTACGTCATGAACCGCATGGGGTCGCGCATCGCCGACGACCCCCGCAAGCGGGCGCTGGTCGAGGCGGTCTACCGCGCCCTGTGACCCTCCTGGGTCGCTCCCCCGTCCCTGCGGGCCACCACCAGCCGCGCCTTGGGACCGCCGTCCGGGCGCCACCCGAACTCGGGCAGCGCGCGCAGCTCGACGGAGAATCCGGCACGGGTCAGCTCGGCCGTCACCCGGCCGAGCCGGAAGGCCCGGTAGTACATGACGAACGGCGGCCGCCACAGGGCGTTGCGCACCCGCATGACCGCGTCGAAGCCGAGCAGCATCCAGAACCCGGGGCGGGTCGGGCGGGGCGGGGCGAGCACCGGGAAGGCGAAGCTGCCGCCGGGCCGCAGCACCGAGTGGACCTGGGTGAACAGTCCGGGCAGCTCGCGGGGGAGGAAATGGCCGAACGCGCCGAAGCTGACGACGAGATCGAAGGCGGCGGTGAACGGCAGGGCGCGGGCGTCACCGCGCACCCAGGCGACCCGTGGCCCTCCGGCCGGCCGGCCGGTTGCCGCGCGCCGGGCGACGTCGAGCATCCCGGTGCTGAAGTCGACGCCGGTGACGGTGCGTCGGCACAGTCCGGTCAGCACCGCCGTCCCCGCGCCGGTGCCGCAGCACAGGTCGAGACCGTCGGCGAACGGGCCCAGCGGGGCGAGCGCCCCCGCCACGGCGTCGAGCACGCTGTCGGGGGTGCGGAAGGGGGTGCGGTCGAACTTCGGGGCGAGCAGGTCGTAGCCGTGCTCGACGGAGGACAGCGCCTGGACGGCGAGTTCGCGCAGCGTGGGGCCTTCGGGTCCGAACATGCTCCTCAGCCTGCCGCAACCGGCCGCCGCCGGACCACGGGGGCGGCGCCCACGCCGTGCGGATCCGCGATGAGGTCCCCAAGAGTCTCTTGACTTGACCGGTGGCACGGGTACAATTCGTACAGCAGCGCATGTGCGTGCCCCTCGTATCGGCACCGATGTCGCCGTTTTCTCTCCCAGCCCCTCGGCCGAGTTCTTCCGAACGGTCCGGGCTTCTCTTGAGCACCACCTCCCGATGCGCGTCTTCCGTGCGCTGTCCGAGGTGTCGTCTCGCCGCAGGAGGCCGTCGCAACCGCCTCCCCTCGCGGCCGCTCCCCTCTCCCCCGCGCTCTTCCCCGCTTCGTCCGCGAAAGGACCCACTCCATGACCACCACACTCGAACACCCCCCGGTGGACCTCCACGCCCCGGTCGTCCGGCTCGTCTCCGGCGTGCTCGACATCGACGCGCACGGGAAGGGGCACCTGCGGTCCGCCGCCCTCCTCCCCACCCCCGCCGACCCGCAGGTGCCGGCCGCGCTGGTCCGCCGGTACGGGCTGCGCAAGGGCGACCTCGTCGAGGGCGTCCTCGGCGAGCGGCGCGCACTGAGCGAGGTCGCCCGGGTCGAGGGGCGCGCGGCCACGCGGCACGCGTCGCGCCGGCACTTCCGTGATCTCACCCCGCTGCACCCGCGCCGGCGCCTGCGGCTGGACCACCCGGACGCCGGCCTGGCCGGCCGGGTCGCCGATCTGTTCACGCCGGTCGGCAAGGGCCAGCGCGGACTGCTCGTGGCCCCGCCGAAGAGCGGCAAGACGGTGCTGCTGCGGCAGCTGGCCGCGGCGGTGGCCGGCAACCACCCCGAGTGCCGGCTGATGGTGCTGCTGCTGGACGAGCGCCCCGAGGAGGTCACCGAGATGCGCCGCACGGTGCACGGCGAGGTGTACGCCTCCACCTTCGACCGCACGGCCAAGGAGCACATCGCCCTCGCCGAACTCGTCGTCGAGCGGGCCAAGCGGCTGGTCGAGGCGGGCGAGGACGTCGTCGTCCTGCTGGACTCGCTGACCCGGCTGTGCCGGGCGCACAACAACGCCTCCGGCGCGGGCGGCCGCACCCTCAGCGGCGGTGTGGACGCGGGCGCGCTGATCGGCCCCAAGCGGTTCTTCGGCGCCGCCCGCGAGGCCGAGGAGGGCGGCTCGCTCACCATCCTGGCCACCGCCCTGGTGGACACCGGCTCGCGCGCCGACGGCTACTTCTTCGAGGAGCTGAAGAGCACGGGCAACATGGAGCTGCGGCTGGACCGGGAACTGGCCGGCCGGCGGGTCTTCCCCGCCGTGGACCTCGACGGCTCCGGCACCCGCCGCGAGGAACTGCTGCTCACCCCGGCCGAGTTGAGCGCCACACACGGACTGCGCCGGGCCCTGCGCTCCCGCGAGGGCGGCCCGGCGGCCCTGGAGACCCTGCTGGCGCGGCTGCGCGCCACCCCGGACAACGCGGCGTTCCTGCGGCAGGTGCGGCCTACGCTGCCCACCGGCTGACCGCGCCCTGCCGGTGCGTCATCCGGGTTGCTCCACTGGGCCGGACGGCGCGGCCGGCGCGCGCACATCCCTCCCGTTCGTACGTTGATCATATGATCACCAGATTCAGATACCGGGCGGTCGTGCCGGTCTGCTCCCTGTGCGTGGCGGGCGTGCTGGCGTTCACCCCCGCCACGGCCACCGCCGCGCCGCTCGCCGGCCGGCCCCACAGCGCCGCCTGGCCCCGCGGCGGGGAGCCCGCGCCCCCCGCCCCCCGGGCCGCCGTCCCCGCCCCGTCCCTGCTCTACCGCTCCGGCGTGCAGGTCCGCCCTCGCCGGGGCGCCCCCGAGGTGCCGGACCTGTCGGCGCTGTCCTGGCTGGTCGCCGACGCCGGCAGCGGTCAGGTGCTGGCGGCGAGCGAGGCGCACCGCCCACTGCCGCCCGCCAGCACCCTGAAGACCCTGTTCGCCCTCACCGCGCTGCCGAAACTGCCCAGCGGGATGCAGCACACGGTGCGCTACCAGGAACTGGCCGACGTCGCCGAGGGCAGCAGCCTGGTCGGGGTCGAGGAGGGGCACAGCTACCGGGTGGCGGACCTGTGGCGCGGGGTCTTCCTCAGTTCCGGCAACGACGCCGTGCACGTCCTCGCCTCCCTGAACGGCGGCTGGGAGGCCACCGCCCGCCGGATGCAGGCCAACGCCCGCGCCATGGGCGCGCTGGACACCCATGTGCTGTCGCCGGACGGATACGACACCCCCGGCCAGGTCTCCTCCGCCTACGACCTCGCCGTCTTCGGCCGGGAGGGCCTGCGCAATCCCGACTTCGCCACGTACTGCTCCACCGCCCAGGCCGAGTTCCCGGGTGACGGTTCGCCGTACGCCATCGAGAACACCAACCGGCTGCTGACCGGAGCGGACGGCGTCGCGCCCTATCCGGGCCTGATCGGCATCAAGAACGGCTACACCAGCAACGCGGGCAACACCCTCGTGGCCGCCGCCCGCCGGGGCGGTCGCACCCTCGTGGCGACGGTGATGAACCCTCAGAGCGGGGGCGGCTTCGCGGTGTACGAGGAGGCGCGCGCGCTGCTCGACTGGGGTTTCGCCGCCGACGGGCTGGTCGACCCGGTCGGCTCGCTGGACGGGCTGCGGCCGAAGCCCAGGCCGGCCGCCTCGGCCGCACCGGTGGCGGCCGCCGTGTCCGGGACGGCGGGCGACGACTCGGGCTGGCCGGGCACGGCCGTCGGGGTGGGGCTGGCCGGGCTCGGCGCGGGAGCGGTGGCGCTGGCGCTGCGGGCCAGGGGCAGGGCCGCACGCGGCTGACCGACCGGCAGGCCGAGCAGCAGCCCCAGGGTGATCCAGGTGTAGAGGTTGCTCCCGAGGAAGCCGCCGAGGCCGGAGGCGTCGTCGACCCACAGCCACACCACGCTGCTGCACAGCACCGCGTACAGCACGCCCGCGAGGCGCCGGCGCCCGGCGCGCAGCAGCACGGCGAAGGAGGGCAGCAGCCACACCAGATGGTGCACCCAGGTGATCGGGCTGACCAGGCAGGCGGCCGCCCCGGTGAGGGCGAAGGCCGCCGTCCAGTCGCGGGCCGCCGCCGCCCGGCGGGTCCGCCACGCCCAGACGCACAGGGTCAGCAGCACCGCCGTCGCCCACAGCGGGCGGCCCGTCTCGCCGAGCCGGGCCAGCACGCCCTGGAGCGACTGGTTGGAGACGTAGTCCAGGCGGCCCACCCGGCCGGTGTCCCACAGGGCCTCGGTCCAGTAGAACCGGGAGGCCGCGGGGTCCACCCAGGCGGCCAGCGCGGTCGCGGCGGCGGCCACGGCAGCGGCGGTCCCGGCCGCCCGGCGGCGCCCGGCGAGCAGCAGCATCCCGATGAACAGGGCCGGCGTCAGCTTGATCGCCCCGGCGAGCCCGATCCCGGCGCCCGCCCAGCGGCCCCGGCCGTTCGTCAGCAGCCAGGCGTCGGCGAGGACGAGGGCCAGCAGGACGACGTTGACCTGACCGAAGCCGAAGGTGTCCCGCAGCGGTTCGAACAGTGCCAGCGCGCACAGGGCCGGCACCCAGCCGTACCAGCCGTGGCGCCGCCACCGCTCACCGGCCAGCACGCGCAGGACGACGGCGAGCGCGGCCGTGTTGACCAGCAGGGACGCCGCGATCGCGGCGCTTCGGCCCAGCACCGCCAGCGGCAGCATGAGGACGGCGGCGAACGGCGGATAGGTGAAGCCGTACCGCGTGCCCGGCACCCGGTAGTCGTAGATCAGGCCGCCGTGGTGCACCCAGGTGTGCACGGTGCCGTAGTAGACGCGCAGGTCGAAGAAGCCCCGCAGCAGCGGCACGGTCGCGGTGAACGCGGTGACGGCGGCGACGAGCGCGAGGACCAGCAGCAGCCGGCCCCGCTCGGTGCGCGGGCCCCTCATGCGGCGCGCCCCGGGACGGGCGCGGGGGCTTGCGCCGCCTGGTGGGCCTGCCACAGCACGACCACGCCGAGCACCGCGCCGCAGCCGGCGAGCGCCAGCCGGCCCGCGTCGGCGGGGCCGCCGCTGGGCAGCACGGCGAGGGCGAGGACCGCGGCCAGGGCCGCGACCCGGCGCCGCACCGGGGTGCTGGGCGCGGCGGCGGCGATCAGGAACAGGCCCCACAGCACGTACCAGGGGCGGATCGCCGGGCCGAACACGGCGACGGTGAGCAGGCTCAGCCCGAGCGCGTACACCGGCTGCGGGCGCAGCCGGTGCCAGATCAGGACGACGGCCGCGGCGGTGGCCACCAGGCCGAAAAGCTGCCAGGCCGGTACGGCCAGCGGGGCCAGGCCGCTGCCGAGGCGGGCGAGCAGCGCCGCGGTGGCCCGGCCGAGCAGACTGGTCGGCGCCCAGTTGTGCGGGGAGACGGGGGTGCCGAGGGCGCCGATCCAGCCGTAGCCGGTGCCGGCCAGGGCGGTGGCCGCGACCGTGGTCGCGGCGGCGGCGCCCGCGGTGGTCAGGGCGGCCGGCAGCGGGCGGCGGCCGGAGCGGACCTGGAGCACCGGTACCGCGAGCAGACCGAGCGCGGCGGGCACCTTGACCAGGGCGGCGAGGGTGACCAGTACGGCGCCGAGGGCGCCGGGAGCGAAGCGGGGGCCCCGCGCGGCGACCAGGCCGAGCCCGAGCAGGCCGAGCATCAGGGCGTCGTTGTGGGCGCCCGCGACCAGGTGCAGCAGCACCAGCGGGTTGAGGGCGCCGAGCCAGAGCGCGGCGGCCGGGTCGGCGCCGCTGTGCCGGGCGAGCCGGGGCAGCGCCACCGCCATCAGGGCCACGCCGAGCAGCGCCAGCAGGCGCATGCCGAGCAGGCCCGCGGGCAACCGGTCCCCGGTGAGGCCGGACAGGACGGAGGCCGGGCCCAGGAAGGCGGGTCCGTACGGCGCCCCCGTGTGCAGCCACATGGGGGCCACCTGGTCGGCGAGCGGGCCGCCGAGCGCGGCCGGGCCGTGGGTGTAGACGTCCAGGTGGGCGTCGGCCATGGCGCCCTGCGCGAGATAGCTGTAGACATCCCGGCTGAACAGCGGCGGGGCGAGCAGCAGCGGGGCGGCCCAGACGGCCAGGACGAGGAGCAGGGCGCGTGGTCCCGGGGGCCGCGGGCCGCGCACCAGCCGGCCGAGGAGCACCCAGGCGGCGATCAGCAGCACGGCGCCGAAATAGACCCCCACCAGGCCCGTCGCCGCCTGGGCTGAGGCGGGGGCCGGCAGGTCCTCGACGGGCAGGGCACCGGCCGTCTCCCCGCCCAGCGCGAGGGAGGCGGTGCCGGCCAGGCCGAGCAGCCGGCAGCGACGCAGATCGAAGGGGAATGCCATGGCCAACACTGGCTCAGCGTGTCAACGCCGGATGGCCGGGAGTCGACACGGAGCCCTCCGGACGGGGGCCGGAGGGTGGCTGCTGTGTGCTCCCGGTTCCCCGGCCGTTCGACGGGTCCTCGGGCGCGGGGCCCCGGGGAGGGCGGTGTCCGCTCGGGTCAGAACACCGACAGTCCGGTCAGCGTCGTGAACCGGTCGAGGGCGGCCACGCCGGCCACCGAGTTGCCGCGCTCGTCCAGCCCCGGGCTCCACACGCACAGCGTGCACCGGCCCGGTACGACGGCGATGATCCCGCCGCCGACCCCGCTCTTGCCGGGCAGGCCGACCCGGTAGGCGAAGTCACCGGCCGCGTCATAGGTGCCACAGGTCAGCATGACCGCGTTGACCTGCTTGGCCTGGCTCTTGCTGAGCAGCCTGCTGCCGTCGGCGCGGATGCCGTGCCGGGCGAGGAAGCCGGTGGCGAGCGCGAGGTCGGCGCAGGAGGCGGCGATGGAGCACTGCCGGAAGTACTGGTCGAGCAGGACCGGCACCTCGTTGTCGACGTTGCCGTAGGACGCCATGAAGTGGGCCAGGGCGGCGTTGCGGTCGCCGTGCGCGGTCTCGGAGGCGGCGACCTCCCGGTCGAAGTCCAATCCGGGATTGCCGCTCTCGGCGCGCAGAAAGGCCAGCAGTTCGCCGGCCGCGTCCCCGGTACGGGTCTGGAGGCGGTCGGTGACGACGAGGGCGCCCGCGTTGATGAAGGGGTTGCGCGGGATGCCGTTCTCGTACTCCAGCTGGACCAGGGAGTTGAACGGGTTGCCGGAGGGCTCCCGGCCGACGTGCTCCCAGAGTTCGTCGCCCTCGCGGGCGAGGTCCAGGGCGAGCGTGAACACCTTGGTGATGGACTGGGCGGAGAACGGCTGCCGCCACTCCCCCACCCCGTACACCGTGCCGTCCAGCTCGGCGACGGCCATGCCGAAGCTGCGGGGGTCGCGGGCGGCGAGCGCCGGTATGTAGTCGGCGGCGCGGCCCCGGCCCGGGGTGTGCTCCAGTTCCTCGGCTATGCGCTCCAGGACCGGCAGGAAGGTGCGGGACGACGTCGTTGTCATGATCGCCATTGTGCCTCCCCGCCGCTCCCCGGGCCTACTCGCCCGTGCCCCGGGACCGGCCGTCGCCGCAGGTCAGGCCGCCGGTGCCCCGCTGCCGGCGACGATCTCGGGGCGCAGCAGCCCGGCCAGCGTACCGGCCGGCAACAGCCCCTTCTCCAGGACCAGTTCGGCCACCCCGCGGCCGGTGACGAGGGCCTCCTTGGCGATCTCGGTGGCGGCCGTGTAGCCGATGTGCGGGTTGAGCGCGGTGACCAGTCCGATGGAGTTCTCCACGCTCGCGCGCAGCCGCTCCGTGTTCGCGGTGATGCCGTTCACACAGCGCTCGGCGAGCGTCAGGCAGGCCCGCCGCAGATGGGTGACGGACTCCGACAGGGAGTGCAGGATGATCGGCTCGAAGGCGTTGAGCTGGAGCTGTCCGGCCTCGGCGGCCATGGTGATGGCGACGTCGTTGCCGATCACCTCGAAGGCGACCTGGTTGACCACCTCGGGGATGACCGGGTTGACCTTGCCCGGCATGATCGACGAACCGGCCTGCACCGGCGGCAGGTTGATCTCGCCGAGCCCGGCGCGCGGGCCGGAGGACAGCAGCCGCAGGTCGTTGCAGCTCTTGGAGAGCTTGACCGCGATCCGCTTGAGCACGCCGGACATCTGGACGAAGGCCCCGCAGTCCTGGGTGGCCTCGACCAGGTTGGCGGCGGTGACCAGCGGCAGCCCGGTGATCGCGGACAGGTGCCGGCGGGCGGCCTCGGCGTACCCGGACGGCGCGTTGATCCCGGTACCGATGGCGGTGGCACCCAGGTTGATCTCATGGATCAGCTCGACGGCCTCGGCGAGACGGCTGCGGTCCTCCTCGATCATCACGGCGAACGCGGAGAACTCCTGACCGAGCGTCATGGGCACCGCGTCCTGCAACTGTGTACGGCCCATCTTGAGCACGTCACGGAACTCCACGGACTTGCCGGCGAACGCGTCCTGGAGTACGGCCATCGCCTTGAGCAGTCCACGTACCGCGAAGATCGTCGCTATCTTGACGGCGGTCGGGTAGACGTCATTGGTCGACTGGCTCAGGTTGACGTCCTCGTTGGGGTGTACGTACATGTACTCGCCCTTGGCGTGGCCGAGCAGTTCCAGCGCCCGGTTCGCGACGACCTCGTTGGCGTTCATGTTGGTCGACGTGCCGGCGCCGCCCTGGATGACGTCCACCACGAACTGGTCGTGCAGGGCGCCCTGGCGGATTTCCCGGCAGGCGGCCACGATCGCCGCGGCCTTGGCCGGTTCCAGCAGCCCCAGTTCCTCGTGCGCGAGGGCGGCGGCCTCCTTGACGGCGGCCAGGGCGTCGATCAGGTGCGGGTACGCCGAGATCGGCGTCCCGGTGATGGGGAAGTTCTCGGTCGCCCGCAGGGTGTGCACACCCCAGTAGGCGTCGGCGGGCACGTCCCGGTCGCCGAGCAGGTCGTGTTCGCGGCGGGTGGCGGTCATGGGAAGGGGTCTCCTTCTGAGCTACGGAGGCGAGGGCGCCCCCGCGCAGGGGCGCGGGGGCCGGTGTGCGGCCGGCGCCGTACGGTGCGGCCGGCCGGGGGCGGCGCGCGGTGGCGGGTCCGGTCAGGCGGCGCCAAGGCCGTCCACGACGCGCACGGATCCCACCGGCACTCCGCCGCCCAGCAACGGCGCCCCCGAGAACTCGGCCAGCAGCGCGGAGTCCACCCCGGCCAGCGCCAGCGCGGCCGCCGCGACCGGCACCCGCGCCCGGTCCGCGCCGTCCGCTATCTTCACGGCCACCGCCCGTCCGTCCGGCAGCGCGGCGACCTGCACCCCCTCGAAGCCGTCCTTGGCCAGCAGCCCCGGCACGGCCCGCATCAGCGCGGCGACGTCACGGGTGGCGCCGGAGGCCATCTCGGCGTGGGCGCGCATCGCGTCGGCGACCCGGGCCTCGGGCGTGCCGGGGGCGGCCGTGACGACGCGGGACAGGGCGCGGGCGAGGCCGGTCAGGGAGATGGCGAACAGGGGGGCGCCGCAGCCGTCCACGGTGACCCGGGCGACCCGCTGTCCGGTCAGCTCCTCGACGGTCTCGCGGATCGCCCGCTGCAACGGGTGCTCCGGGTCCAGGTAGTCCGGCAGGGACCAGCCGTTGAGCTTCGCGGTCCACAGCATGGCCGCGTGCTTGCCGGAGCAGTTCTGGGCGAGCCGGGAGGGCGCCCGGCCCGCGCGGATCCAGGTGTCGCGGACGGCGGGGTCGAAGGGCAGGTCGGGGACGTTGCGCAGGTCGTCCTCGGCGAGTCCCGCCCGTTCGAGGATGCGCCGGGTGCCGGCGAGGTGGCGTTCCTCGCCGGAGTGGCTGGCGGCGGCCAGGGACAGCAGCTCGCCGTCCAGCGGCAGTCCGGCCCGCAGCATGGCGACGGCCTGGAGAGGCTTGACCGCCGAGCGCGGGTAGAACGCGGCCTCGGCGTCGCCGAGCCGGTGCTTGACGGTGCCGTCGGCGCCGAGGACGACGACGGAGCCGTGGTGGACGCCCTCGATGACGCCGCCGCGGACGAGCTGGGCGACGGGGGCGTGGCGGGGCGCGCGGACGACGGGTGCGTCGGCGAGGGAGGTGCTGAACATCACTGCCTGTATCGGGGGGTCGGGGCGGCCGGGTCGCGGGTCACGCGGCGGCGCCGGTGGGGAGGTGCGCTGTGCGGGGTCGTACCGCTCGCGGTCAGCGCGATGCCGGCCGGCGGCGCCCGGGGCACGGTGGTGCTCCCGGCGCCGTCGTCGGCACACGGAGATCGGTCTGCGAACGCCGGTGTACGGAACCGGTCATCGGTGTTCAGCCGTCGGTGTACGGCGGCCGGGAGTACCGCTCGTTCACGCCTCCACCGCGCCGCTCGCGGCCGGTGCCGGTGGCCGGACGATCTCGGTGAGGGTGCGCTCGACGCGGTCCAGGTGGTGGCTCATGGCCGCGACCGCGTCCGGTTCGCAGCCGTCGGCCAGGGCCTCGACGATCGCGCGGTGTTCGCGGTTGGACTGCTCGCGGCGGCCGCCGAGTTCGTTGAGGAAGGCCGACTGGCGCGCCAGGGCGTCGCGGATCTCCTCGATGACCCGGCGGAAGACGGGGTTCTGGGCCGCCTCGGCCACGGTGAGGTGGAAGAGCGTGTCCATCGCGACCCAGGCGGTGGTGTCCGTCTCCCGTTCCATCCGGTCCAGCAGGTGGGCCAGGCGGTCCAGGTGGTCCGGGGTGCGGCGCAGGGCCGCGTAGCCGGCCACCGGGATCTCGATGTGCCGGCGCACCTCCAGCAGATCGCTGGCCGCGTAGTCGCCGAAGGTGGGGTCCTCCACCGCGTTGGCGACGACGAAGGTGCCCTTGCCGGTGCGCGAGACGGTCAGGCCCATCGCCTGGAGCGCGCGCAGCGCCTCGCGCAGCACCGGCCGGGAGACCTCCAGGGTGCGTCCCAGCTCGGCCTCGGAGGGCAGCTTGTCGCCGATGGCGTAGTCGCCGCGTTCGATGGCGCCGCGGAGGTGGCCGAGGACCGCTTCCATGGCGCTCACACGCCGCGGACCCGGACCACCTGTCTGGCTGTCTGACAGGTTCACGAGGCCGATACTCCGGCCTGCCCGGCCGCTCTGTCAAGGCGGGCCGGAAACGCGCACGGGGCGCGGCGCCCGTCTGCGGGCGTCCGCGCCCCGTGGGTGGGCGGGGGGGGACGGCTCAGGCGTTGAGCACGCCGGTGCCGAGCAGGCCCAGCAGTGCCACGCCGATGACGATGCGGTAGATCACGAAGGCGTTGAAGGAGTGCTTGGCGACGAACTTCAGCAGCCAGGCGATGGAGGCGTAGGCGACGATGAAGGAGACGGTGGTGCCGACGGCCAGCGGAGCGGCGCCGACGCCCGCGCCGAGGGCGTCCTTCAGCTCGTAGATGCCGGCGCCGGTGAGCGCGGGGATGCCGAGGAAGAAGGAGAGCCGGGTGGCGGCGACGCGGTCCAGGTCCAGCACGAGGGCGGTGGACATGGTGGCGCCGGAGCGGGAGAAGCCGGGGAAGAGCAGGGCGAGGATCTGCGAGCAGCCCACCCACATCGCGTCCTTGAAGGACGTGTCGTCCTCCCCGCGCTTGTGGCGGCCCATCTGGTCCGCGCACCACATCACTCCGGAGCCGACGATCAGCGAACCGGCGACCACCCACAGCGAGGCCAGCGGCCCGTCGATCAGCGGCTTGGCGGCGAGGCCCACCAGGACGATCGGAATGGTGGCGGCGATCACCCACCAGGCGAACTTGTAGTCGTGGTGGTAACGCTCCTCGCGGTTGGCCAGACCGCGGAACCAGGCGGAGACGATCCGCTTGATGTCCTTGAAGAAGTACACGAGCACGGCGGCGATGGCGCCGACCTGGATGACTGCGGAGAACCCGACGACGGACTTGTCGTCGACGGGGATGTCCATGAGTCCCTCGGCGATCTTGAGGTGACCGGTGGAGGACACCGGGAGGAACTCGGTCACCCCCTCGACGACACCGAGGATGACGGCCTGGCCGACAGAGATGGCGCTCATGGGATCCAGTTCTGAGGAGAGTAGGTCGACAGTGCTGTGGACATTACTTAACGCGTTGTTTCGTGCGTCCGGTGGTGCGGGTGGTGCCCGGGCCTACAGGGCGCGGGCCAGGAAGACCCCGGCGAAGGCCGCCGCGAGGCCGGCCGCCACGCTCGCGACGACGTTGACCGAAGCGTAGAGGCCGGAGCCGGCCTCGGTCAGTCGCAGGGTCTCGTAGGAGAAGGTCGAGTACGTCGTCAGCGCCCCGCACAGGCCGGTGCCGAGCAGGAGTTGCAGGTGGGGTCCGGCGGCCCCGGTCGCGGCGAGGCCGGTGACCAGACCGAGGACCAGGCTGCCGACGACGTTCACCACGTAGGTGCCCCAGGGGAAGACCGAGTCGTGCCGGGCCTGTACGGCGCGGTCCGTGAGGTAGCGCAGAGGGGCGCCGACCATCGCTCCGAGGACGACCAGGAGCCAGTTCACGGCGATCCCCCGCCGCCCGAACCCGCGGGGTCCTGGCCCGCGGCGCGGCCGACGTACCGTACGACCTCGCACTCGTCCAGCGTCACCAGGCCCTCGCGGACCAGCTCGTCCAGCTCGGGCAGGAAGGCCCGGACCCGTTCCTCGGCGTCCACCACGACCACCGCGACCGGCAGGTCCTCGCTGAGCGACAGCAGGCGGGAGGTGTGGATACGGGAGGAGGCACCGAAGCCCTCGATGCCCCGGAAGACGCTGGCCCCGGCGAGTCCGGCGGCGTGCGCGCGGTGCACGATCTCGCTGTAGAGGGGCTTGTGGTGCCAGGTGTCGTCCTCGCCGACGTAGACGGTCAGCCGGAGCGCGCGGCCGGTGAGTGAGGTCATGGCTGCTGCCTTCCGATGAGCACCTTGCGGGCGACGGCCGAGGCGAGCCATACCGCCGCGAGGGCCGTGCAGGGCGTCGCCACGAGGTAGACGAGCCCGGCCCCGGGGCGGTCGGCGTCGACCAGCCTGCGGATGTCGACGGTGTAGGTGGAGAAGGTGGTGAAGCCGCCGAGGACGCCGGTGCCGAAGAACGGGCGGACGAGGCGGTGGGCGGCCCACACCTCGGTGATGAACACCATGAACACGCCCATCACGCCGCAGCCGATGAGGTTGGTCCAGAAGGTCGCCCAGGGGAAGCCGCCGGGCGGGGTGGGCAGGGCCAGGGCGAGGCCGTAGCGGGCGCACGCGCCGAGGGCGCCGCCGGCCGCGACCACCGCGACGACGGGTGCCTGGGCGCGCCACCGCGAGCGCCGGCGCGCCGCGGGCCGGGCGTGAAGGGTGTCGGCTTCGGGGGTTGTCATTGCTGTACGTCTCCTGCTCGGCCGACCCCGTGGGTGATCACGGCCGGCACCAGCGTACCGCCGCGACGGGCGGGTTCCGGCCAGGCGGGGACTGTGCGGGCGGGCCGTGCGCAGGCCGCGCGGAATCGTTCATCCATGCGTGCCCAATCATTCACCCGCCCTTCCCCGGACGGTCCTCGAAGCGGCCCGCGCTCGGCGCGTTCCGGGTCTGACCAGACTCGACTCGTACGCGAGGACCACCGCCTGGGCGCGGTCGCGCAGACCGAGCTTGGCGAGGATGCGGGCGACGTGGGACTCGACGGTGGCCTCGCTGAGGGCGCGGCCGCCGGTTCGGTGCTGGACATTCCGCGGCCCAGCAGGACCAGCACCTCGCGCGCGGGGCGTGAGGGCGGCCAGGTCGGCGGGGACCCACTCCGGCGCCCGCTCGGTGTCGGCCGCGTACCGCTCCACCAGGCGCCGGGTGAGCTGCGGCGCCGGCAGGGCGTCCCCGGTGCCGACCAGTCGCACGGCCGCCGCCAGGTGCTCGGGGGTGACGTCCTCGCGGCCCGGCGCACGGTCGCGGAGGTGCCGCACGGCAAGTGAGGCGGCAACCGGTCAGGATCGAAGAAGCCGTGGCGCGCTCCCCCGGCCTAGCGTGGGAGCGCCGGCGGGGAGACCGCCGGGCCTCGTATCCGGAAGACTTCAAGAGCCTCCCCAAGGAGTGGATCCCATGACCACCGATTCCCCGGCCAGCGGCGTGCGGACGATCGTCTACCCCGTCAAGGACGCGGCGCGGGCCAAGGCCCTGTTCAGCGCGTTGCTGGGCGTCGAGCCGTACGCCGACGAGCCCTACTACGTCGGCTTCAAGGCCGCCGGACAGGACGTCGGTCTCGACCCGAACGGGCATGCGCAGGGGCTGACCGGTCCGGTGCCGTTCTGGCACGTGACCGATCTGCGGGAGCGGCTCGCGGCCCTGCTGGCGACGGGCGCCGAGATCGTCCAGGACGTGCGGGACGTGGGCAACGGCAGGCTCGTCGCCTCGGTGAAGGACGCCGACGGCAACATGGTCGGACTCCTCCAGGACCCGGTCGGCGCAAAGTAGTTGCACACTCAACGACTGGCTGGATCGGTGCTACGGTGCCGGTATGGCAGTGAAGACGGCCGACGCCCGGCTGGAAGAACGGTGGCGGGACATCCTCGCCGTGCACGCGCGCACGATGTGCGAGATAGACCGGGCGCTGGCCCCCTACGGTCTGGGGGCCAGCGACTTCGAGGTGCTGGACATCCTGGCCGCCGAGTCGCCCCGCCAGGGCGATCACTGCCGGGTGCAGAACCTGGTCGGCCGGGTGCATCTCAGCCAGAGCGCGCTGTCCCGGCTGATCGGCCGTCTGGAGAAGGACGGCCTGGTGGAACGCTCGGTGTGCACGGAGGACCGCCGCGGGGTGTGGGTCGCCCTCACCCCCAAGGGCCGCGCCCTGCACGCCGAGGTGCTGCCGCTGCAACGGGCAGTGCTCGCACGGATGCTGACGGAGCGGGAGGACCGAGCGCCGTCCGGGACGTAGGCGTCGTGCGGACCGTACGGGCCGTGGAAGGCCTCCGGGCCGGCGGGGTCATCCCGGACGCCGGTCCACCGGGCGCCTGGGGGGCAGCGAGGCCGTCGGGAAGTCGCGGGGGCCCGTCCACAGGGCCGGCACGGCGTCGCAGCGGCGGCACAGTTCGTAGGCGACGGCCTCGTAGTTGACCCGCCAGCCGCGGAAGTGGGGCCAGGCCTCCCGCGGGGTGCGCTCGGCGCGGAAGCCAGCCGCGTCCAGCATCTCCACGGCCGCGTCGAACTCGGCGTAGGTGAGCCGGACGGGCGCGTCGGGAGACGGGTCGGCGTCGAAGGGGACGCGCACCGCGCGTGCGATGTCGCGCAGGGCGCTGAAGCCGGCCCGCAGCACCAGACGGGCCTCCGGCGGCGCGGTCTTCGGGTCCAGGGCGAGCTGGAGCGCCGCCGCGTCCATCACGGCGATCAGCGCCACCAGCCAGCTGCGGTGCGGACGCGGGGAGCGGAAGGTCAGCAGCACGGGATAGGTCGAGTGGCTCTCGCCCATGTCCGAGGCGAGCCGCTCCCAGGCCCGGTACAGCTCGGGCAGCGCCGTCTCGGTGTCCACCAGCCACTGCCGGGCCAGGATCTCCGGGCCCCAGGAGGGCTCCCCCGCCCGTGCCTGGAGGAGGGTGACCTCGACCTCGCGGCGGTTGTAGGCCGCGTAGAGGGTGGGCAGGTAGGCGATCTGGAGCGCGATCAGGACGGGCCCGGTGGCCGCGGCGACGAAGTCCAGCAGCGACAGCTTCAGCCGGGCGCCGCTGGCGAAACCGAGCGTGAACAGGCTGGAGCCGGCCTCCCGGAACGCGGTGGTCCAGGGCAGCGAGGAGACCGCGAACAGCAGCAGACCGAAGCCGAAGAGCGCACCGACGAGCCAACTGGCGAGCATGCCGATCAGCATCAGCGGGGCCAGCCAGGTCTGTGCCCGGTCGATGGCCTCGTAGCCGCCGCGCAGCGCCGGCAGCCGCAGGAGCCTGCGCAGCAGCCACCACAGCCGGAAAACCAGCCCGGAGTAGAGGCCGCGGGGGACCACGAGGGTGCGCAGGACGCTGCTCAGCACGACGGCGAGGAGCAGGGCACCTACCGGGCCGGCGATGTATTCCATGGGCACATTCTGTCGCCCGTGGTGAGGGGTGATCCGTTGCCCCGGCGGCCGCGGGTTCGTCGCCGCCGGTCGCCGGGCCTGCGCGGCGCGGTCAGCGGGCCAGCAGGGTGCGCACTCCCTGGGAGGTGAGGGTCAGGGCGTGCGAGGAACTGCCGTCTATCGCCAGCGAGAGGTCCTCGTCGGGCCACTGGGAGGCCAGCGCGCCCAGCGGGATGAGGCGGTAACGCGAGACAAAGGGCAGCAGTTCGGCCATCTCGCCCTCCGTGGTGAACACGGGGACGACCGGGTCGCCTCCGGGCTGTTCCAGGACGGGCAGGGCCACCGTCGTGGCGTCGGCGCCCTCCCCGTCGATCGCGTCGTCCGGCACGGGGACGAGCACGTCGCTGTGGGCGAGGGTGTCCAGGGCCCTCTGGTCCTCGGCATCGGCGACCAGGGCGTCCAGCGCCTGCTGGGCGGGCGTCGGCAGGGCGTCGTGTGCGGGTGTCTCCATGGCAGATCCCCAGGTAGCGGTGGTCGTACGGGCCACCCGGACGGACTTGCCCGGGCGGGCTCCCGCCTCGCGTACCCGGTGCGCGCCCCGGGCATGCGTGGGAATCGGCGGCGGCTCACGCGTTGAGGAACTCCTCGCCGGGCGCGGGGCTCGGTGCCAGGGCCTCCTGGGCGCGCACCCGGCGACGGCCGAGCAGCAGGGTGCCGAGGAAGGAGAGCGCGAGGGCGACCACGACGCCCAGGTTGGCGTACGCCCAGGCGCCGGTACGGCCGCCGAGGCCGAGCGGCTGGAGCAGGTAGCCCTGCCAGCCCAGCCAGTGCGCGGCGGTGTTGGTGACCAGGCCCCAGCCGACGGCCGTGGCGGCGAGGGTGAGCAGCGGGGGCACCAGGGGGATGTCGCCGTAGCGGCCGTGCGGGCGGTAGAGATCGCCGTCGTCGTAGTCCCGGCGGCGCAGCGCGAGGTCCCCGAGCATCACGCCGGACCAGGCGGCGACGGGCACGCCGAGCGTGGTCAGGAAGCCCATGAACTGGCCGAGGAAGCCGCCGGCGAAGAACACGATGTAGACGGAGCCGGCGATCATCAGGCAGCCGTCCCACAGCGCGGCCAGATAGCGGGGCACGCGCAGCCCGGCGGAGAGCAGGGCGAGGCCCGAGGAGTAGATGTCGAGGACCGCGCCGCCGACCAGGCTGAGCACGGCCACCACGGCGAACGGCACCAGGAACCAGGTGGGCAGGATGGTGGTCAGCGCGCCGATCGGGTCGTCGGCGATGGCGCGGCTCAGCCTCGGCGAGGAGCCGGCCAGCAGCACGCCGAACACCAGCAGCAGCACGGGGGCCAGCGAGCCGCCGAAAGCGGTCCAGCCGATCACGCCCAGGCTGGAGGAGTCGCGGGGCAGGTAGCGGGAGTAGTCGGCGGCAGCGTTGATCCAGCCGAGGCCGAAGCCGGCCATCATGAACACCAGCGCGCCCATCATCTGCTGCGCCGATCCGCCCGGCACCGCCTTGACGGCGTTCCAGTCGACGTGGTGGGCGACGAGGCCGACGTAGACGAGGGTGAGCACGCCCGTGATCACCGTGATGGCGGTCTGCAACCGCATGATCAGGTCGAAGCCCATGACACCGGCGACGACGGTCAGCGCGGCCACCACCATCAGGGCGACCACCTTGGTCTCCGTGCCGCCGCCCCAGCCGAGGCTGGTGAAGACGGTCGCGGTGGCCAGGGTGGCGAGCGAGATGAGGGCCGTCTCCCAGCCGACCGTGAGCATCCAGGAGACCACCGAGGGCAGCCGGTTGCCGCGCACCCCGTAGGCGGCGCGGCTGAGCACCATGGTGGGGGCCGAACCGCGTTTGCCTGCGACCGAGACGAAGCCGCACAGCAGGAAGGAGACGACGATGCCGATCGTGCCGGCGACGAGCGCCTGCCAGAAGGAGATGCCGAAGCCGAACGCGAAGGCGCCGTAACTGAGCCCGAGGACGGAGACGTTGGCGCCGAACCAGGGCCAGAACAGCATGCGCGGGGTGCCTCTGCGGTCCGCGTCCCCGATCACGTCGAGCCCGTGCGTCTCCAACTGGATCGGGCGGGCGGCGGCTCTGTCGTGGGTGATGCCGAGGGGGTCGTGCGGATGCGTCATCACGGCCTGCCTGTCCTGAACGTGTCCAGCTCACGCTAGGGCGGCACGTCGGGGGCCGCAACGCAGGCGGCACCGGCGCCGCGGCGGGCCGGCGCGTACGCGGAACCACCCCGGCGCCTCGCCGGTCGCCTTCAGGCGCCGTCCCCGCCGGGCTCCTCCTCGGGTACCTCGACGGGTGTCTCGTCGGCCGCGCCCTCCGCTTGCGAGGGTGTGGTGCGCGTCGGCTGCTGCCCGCCCATGTCGTCCGGCTCCCGCTCTCCTTCTGCCTGGGACGGGGTCGTGTACTCGCTCATCGTGACCTCCCCGACTCCGTGCGTACCTCTCCGTCGTTCCCCCGGGTACCCGCCCGGGGCAGGTGCGAAGAGCGGGCGGAACGGGTGAATCCCCCGGGCCCGGGACGGGTACCTGGGCGGTCCGGCGCAGCATGCGGCGCCGGGGTACCGAAAGAGCAGGAAACACCCTCACCGCCTGGAGGAGCCATGGCGGGTATCAGCCCCCCTGATCTGCAGAAAGCCCTGTCCGGCGTGGAGTACCCGGCCGATTCCGAGCAGTTGCGGCAGGCCGCGGAGCACAATCACGCGCCCAAGGAGGTAACGGACCGCATCTCGCATCTCGGGAAGCGGACGTTCGAGAACCCGGCGGAGGTCAGCAAGGCCGTCTTCCGCAACGAGTGACCGGGCCTCACGATCCGGCGCGCGGGACCACCGCGGTCCCGCGCGCCTTGTCGTACGGCGTGGCGTACGGCGGCCGGGTACGGCGGCGTGGCGTTGCGCGGGGCCGGTGGGTACGGCGGCGAGGATGGCGCTCGGCAGGAGCCGGGTGGAGGCGGGTGGTGCGGTTATGACGCTGGACCGGGTCGGCCTGGTCGTGCACGGCGGGCGCGCGGAGGCGCGGGCCGCGGCGCGGACGGTGCGCGAGTGGTGCGCGGAGCACGCGGTGGCCTGCGCGGACATCGACGTGTGGCAGGAGGGCGCCCGGCACAGCGCGCGGGAGGAGATGGACGCGGCGGGCGACCCCGACCTCGTCGTCACCCTCGGCGGCGACGGCACCTTTCTGCGCGGGGCGCGGCTCGCGGCGGAGAACGACGCGCTGCTGCTGGGCGTGGACCTCGGGCGGGTCGGCTTCCTGACCGAGGTGCCGGCCTCGGCGGTGCGCTCCGCGCTGGACGCGGTGCGCGAGGAGCGGATCACCGTCGAGAACCGGATGATGCTCACCATGCGGGCCTCCTGCCGCTTGGAGGTGCCCGCGCAGATGGAGGCGCTGATGCGGTACGGCCGGGGGCCGATGCTGCCGCCGCCCCGGGTGCGCGCGGAGTGCGAGGCGGGCGGTGACTGGGGGGTCGCGCTGAACGTCACCGCGCTCAACGACATCGTGCTGGAGAAGCTGGCCCGCGACCGGCAGGTGTCGGTGGCGGTCTATCTGGCCGGGCGGCTGCTGGCCTGCTACTCCGCGGACGCATTGCTGGTGGCGACGCCGACCGGATCCACGGCGTACAGCTTCGCCGCCGGTGGCCCGGTGGTCTCGCCCCGCACAGAGGCGCTGGTCTTCACGCCGGTGGCACCGCACATGGTGTTCAACCGGTCGGTGGTGGCCGCCCCGGACGAGCCGGTGGCCCTGCGGGTGCTGGAACGCTCGGGCCAGGCCGCGGTCAGCATCGACGGCCAGCTGCGGGGAGTGCTGGGCCCCGGCGACTGGATCGGCGTGTACGCGGCGCCGCGGCGGCTGAAGGCGGTCCGGCTGGGGCCCATGGACTTCTACGGACGGCTGCGCGAGCGCATGAACCTCACCGACGCACCCGCCGCCCTCGCCGACGGCCAGGCCGCCCCGCTGTGGCCGGTGACCTCACCGCCCCCGGACGACCTGGCCCATCTGGCCCTGCCGTCCGCCCCGGGCGACCTGCCCCCGGCCTGACCTCCCCGAGCGGGGCCTCGGGGCGGCGGCCCGCCTTCCCGGCCGTGGCCGTCCTGGCGTGGCCATGGCCTCCGGGCCTCGCCGCCCTGGACGGCCCCGGACCTCGACGGCCCTCAGAGCAGCGGCTCGCCCTCCTGGAGGCGCACGCCGGCCACCGTGACCCGGTCGGTGCGTTCCGAGCCGCCGACGATCCGGATCCAGCTGTCCACGGTCAGTTCGCGGCCGTCCAGCGTGATCCGGAATCCGCCGTACATGCCCGGGACGGGGAACCAGCAGACGGGGTGGGCGAGTTCGGTCAGCGCCTCCACCTCGGGCAGCCGCAGCGCGTGCCGGGTGGCCAGGTCCGGCCCGCCCTCCAGGCCCGCCCGGTGGCGGATCAGCCGGTGCAGGTGCTCCTGGAGCAAGGGGATCTCTGCGGGCGGCACGGGGTGTCTGACGGCCGGGCGCAGCAGTTCGGCGAGTCGGTGGTGGCCGCGGCGGGCGGCGATGTCCGCGGCGCGTTCCCCGTCGCCCGTCCGCAGGGTCCGCAGCGCGCCGCGGGCGAGCAGCCCCTCGACGATCGCGGTGCCGGCGCCGTGCCAGGCGGCCTGGTGCAGCGGGGTGTATCCGCTACGGCCTTCCAGGCGTGGGCAGTTGACCCACTCCGGCCGCTCGGCCAGCACGTCCTGCACGGCCGCCCAGTCCCCGTCCCGCGCGGCGTCGGCGAGCCGGTCGCGTGCCTGCGCGAAGCGGGGCTTGAGCGACGACCGCAGGGTGACGCCGTCCCACTCCGTGACCCGTCGCTCCCTCACGGCGGCGAGTGTACGCGCCGCCGTGGACGGTCAGTCGAAGATGGTCCGGCCGTCCTTGCGGACCACGCACAGCGCCCAGATGGTGAATCCGGCCAGCGCGATCATCACGATCGACCAGACCGGGTAGTACGGCAGCGACAGGAAGTTGGCGATGATGATGAGCGCGGCGATGACCACGCCGCCGGCCCGCGCCCAGGCGGACACCCGCATCAGGCCCAGGCCGATGACGACGGCGACGGCGCCCAGCACCAGGTGGACCCAGCCCCAGCCGGTGAGGCTGAACTGGAAGACGTAGCTGCGGGTGGTGAGGAAGACGTCGTCGCGGGCGATCCCCATGATGCCGCGGAAGATGTCGAGTATGCCGGTGAGCAGGAGCATCACCGCGGCGAAGGCGGTCAGCCCGGTCGCCCACAGTTCCCTGGTGGTCGGCTCGTGTTCGTGCGTGGTGCGCGGTGCGGTCATCGTGCCACCTCGTTCTTCTCCGGTGCGGACGGGGCGTGGTCGGCGAGCACCATCTCCTTGGCCCGGCGGAACTCGTCCTCGGTGATGTCCCCGCGCGCCTTCATCTCGGAAAGTTGGGCGAGTTCGTCGGCGCGGGAGCCGCCGCCCCGGGCGGTCCGGCGGACGTACTCGTCGAAGGCCCGCTGCTGGGCGCGGGTCTGTTCGACCTCGCGGCGGCCCATGCCCTTGCCGCGGGCGATCAGGTAGACGAAGACACCGAGGAACGGCAGCAGTACGACGCAGAGCAGCCACGCGGCCTTGCCCCCGCCGCCCAGGGCATCGTCACGGAAGATGTCCATGACCACCCGGAAGAGCAGCACGAACCACATGATCCACAGGAAGAACACCAGCATGGACCAGAAGACGCTCAGCGCCGGGTAGTCATAGGCGAGGTAGGTCCGCGCACTCATGTCGCCTCCTCCGTCCCGGGTCGCGCCCGGTGGTCGGTCGTCCGCGTCCAGGCTGCGCCGCGGGAGGTCGGCGCGCCTCACCCTGGGCGGGTGAACGGCGGTCAGCTGGCGGGGGCGCGGGCGGCCGCCCGGCGCAGCGCGGCACGCCAGGCGAGGGCCACGACGGCCTCGGACACGCCGAGCAGGATCAGCCACAGTCCGAGCAGCCGGGTCAGCACCCGGGCCGAGGGCGCGGGCAGCGCGAGCACCACGACGCCGGCGAGGATGGCGATCACCGCGACGCCGGTGACGAAGCCCCGGTGGGGCAGGTCCTCGGCGACGAGGGCGGCGTAGAGCACCAGAATGCCGGAGACCAGCCAGACCACCCCGACGATCAGCGACAGGGCGGTGATGGTCTGGAGGGGGTTGCGCAGGCACAGGACTCCGGCCGACACGAACAGCAGCGCGACCAGCAGGCCGGTCAGCCGTTCCCCGCTCTCCGTCCGGCCGAAGGCGGCCACGAAGCGGAACGCGCCGGTCGCCAGCAGATACAGGCCGAGGATCACCGCGAGGACGTGCAGGGTCTCCTGCGGCCACACCAGGATCAGGATGCCCGGCACCAGGGAGACGAGCGCGGACCCGAGGATCCAGGGCCAGGAGCCGCCCAGCCGGCCCAGCGCCCTCGCCGGGTCGGGAGCGGCCCCGGCGGGGACCGTCCCGGTGGCAGAAGCGCGGGGAGTGGCGGCCCCGCCGGGATCGTGTTCCGGTCCGGGGAACGGGCGGTCGGGGCCCTGCGGACTCGTACCGCGTGACGTGGTCATGGCTCCTCCTCACGGGGTCGAGGCCGCTCCCGGTCCGCCGGCGGGGCCTTGTGCGGGGACCGCAACGCCAGCGTCGCCCGTGCTGACGTCGGCACGGCTCACCCCTGGCGGGTGATCCGTGCCGCCTGCCGGGGGGATGAGGTGGTAACGGTCGCCGGCGGTCCCGTCCGTGACCGAAGCGCGGAGGCGGCGCGGCAGCGCAGGAAGGGGCACCGATGACCGATCCGGCCCCCGGGAACTCCCGGCCGTACGGGGGCCCGTACCACCGGGCCGCGGCCGCGTCCTGCGCGCGGGCGGTGGGCATCGTGGCCGCCCTGGTCCTCGCGTACTACCTGGTGCCGCTGGACGCGCGCAGCACCGCGGGGACGGTCCTGCTGCTGGTGTGCGGTCTCGGCGCCGTCCTGGTGGTCTTCGGCTGGGAGGCCTGGATGATCATGCGGTCGCCGCACCCCCGGCTGAAGGCGGTGGAGGCGCTGGCCACCACGGTGGCCCTCTATCTGATCGTCTTCGCCAGCGTCTACCACGTGCTGGAACACGACACACCGGGCTCCTTCACCGAGCCGCTGACCAGGACGGACGCCCTGTACTTCGCGCTGACCACGTTCACCACCGTGGGGTTCGGCGACATCACCGCGCGCTCCGAGGCGAGCCGGGTGGCGGTGATGTGCCAGATGGCGGGCGGGCTGCTGCTGGTGGGCCTGGCCGTGCGGCTGCTCGCGGCGGCGGTCGAGGCGGGGCTGCGGCGGCGGGGGCGGGAGCCGTAGCGGCCGCGGCTCACCGGGGTGCCTGACGCAGCTCCAGGACCCGCAGGCCCAGCGACTGGCAGCGGGCCAGCAGCCCGTACAGGTGCGCCTCGTCCAGGATCCGGCCGAACAGGATGGTGTGGCCGGACACCACGACGTGGTCCAGCTCGGGGAACGCCTTGGCCAGCGTCTCCGTCAGCTCTCCGTCGACGCGAATCTCGTAGCGCATGAGGTGCCTTCCCCGCGTGCCGCGGACGGGCGTGCCGGCCCCCTTTCCGCGATCCTGCGCCCGGTCGCGCCGCCCGGCCTCACCCGCCGCAGGTGATGTCGCGGGGCCGCCGCGGACGGGCTCACAACAGGCCCAGTTCGCGGGCGCGGCGCACGGCGTCGTGCCGGCGGTTCACGGAGAGCTTCCGGTAGGCGCTCTTGAGGTGGGTCTTGACCGTGTTGACGGAGACGTAGAGGTCGGCGGCGATCTCCTCGGTGGACATCATGTCGGCCAGCCGCACCAGCACGTCGCGTTCGCGGCCGCTCAGCTCCTCCACCACCGGCGGCGGCTCGTCCGCGCGGCCGGTGCCGTCCGGACGCGGGGCGCCGGGCAGCAGCCAGCCCTCGGCGAGCGCCCGCAGCGGCATGCCGGCGAGCAGCGGCGCCAGCCACGGTCCCGCCTCGCGGAAGGGGCGCCGCAGCCGCTCGCGCCGGGCCTCGCGCAGCGCCTGGGCCACGAGCCTTCGCCGTGCGGCGGGGTCGCCCTCGGCGCCGTACCACTGCGCCCTGGCCAGGGCCGCCGGCACGGTGACCAGGGGGCCGAGGCCGTGGTGCGGCGGTATCCGGTCGAGCAGCTCGGCGGCGTTCGCGGGGCGGCCTGCCGCCAGTTCCGCCCGGGCCGCGCCCACCAGGCACAGCGGCTCCTCGCCGGGCGGGTCCGTCAGCAGCTTGACCGCCAGCTCCGGCCGTCCCTCGGCGAGGTGGGCCCCGGCGGCCACCAGCGCGGTGTGCGCCTCGGCCCACGGGGACGTCTCCTCGGTGAGGGCCATCCGGTCGGCCGCTTCGAGCGCGCCCTCGGTGTCGCCCCGGGCCAGCCGGACCCGTCCGGTGACGATGGCGCGCTCGGCCTCGGTCACCGGGTCGCCCCGGGCGTCGGCCGGGGCGGCGAGGAACGCCTCCGCGCGGTCCGGTTCGTCGCGGTCGGCGGCGACGGCGGCCAGAACGAGCGTGGCGAGTCCGGCGCCGGGTGGCACGGCCGGGCCCGGGCGGTCGGCCCCGGACAGCGCGGCGAGTGCCCTGCGCTCGGCCCGCCCGGGGCGGCCCTCCAGGTGGTCGAGGAGGGCGAGCAGGGCGAGTGCCTGCGCCGTCGCTGCCGTACGGCCGGTGTCCGCCACCGCGGTCAGCGCGGCGCGTGCCTCGCCGTACCGGCCGGCCCACAGGCGGGCCGCGCCGAGGTGGGTGCGCAGCAGGGCGGCCGGTTCGGGGTGCCGGTCGAGCAGCGGGGCGGGGATCTCCCGGCGCAGTTCCGCCGCCTGGCGGGCGGCGGTCTCGGCCCGTGCGGGGGCGCCCGTCAGCCGGGCGGCCAGGGTGTGCAGGAGGGCGCAGCCGAGCCGGGCGGCGGCCGGGTCGCCGGTCCGTTCGGCGGTCAGTGCCCGCGCGGCCCGTTCCAGCGGGGGCAGGCCGCGGTCGAGGTCGCCGCGGGAGAGGGCGAGGGCGGCGCGGACGAGGTCGGTGGCCGGGGTCCTCGGCTCGGGGCCCAGGGCGGAGAAGAGTTCGGCCAGGGCCTCGGCGCGTGGGCCGGCGAGGAGGTCGCCGAGGGCGAGGTCACCGACGAGGGCGTCGGCGGCGGCTTCCCAGTCGCCCGCTGCGGCGGCGTGCTCCAGCGTCTCGCCGAGCGGGCCCGCGTGCCGGAGCCAGGCCGCGGCCCGGCGGTGCAGCTCGGTCTCCAGACCGGGGTGGCGGGCCCGCAGATGGGCCCGCAGGATGTCCCGGAACAGCGGATGGAGCCGGAATGAGGAGTGTCCGAGATCTTCCACGAAGGCGTTCTCGCGGTGCAGGCCGGTGAGGATGAGTTCGGCGTCCGCGCGCCCGGTGAGGGTGTCGGCGAGGGCCGGGCAGAAGCGGTCGAGGACGCTGATCCGCAGCAGCAGGTCCTGGGTCTCGGCCCGCTGCCGCTTGAGCACCTCGGCGAGCAGGAAGTCACCAATGGTGGTGCGGTCGGCCTCGAACTCCTTCAGGTACGTCCGCGGGTCCTGCGTCCCCTGGGCGGCGAGTGCGCACAGCCGCAGCCCGGCGGCCCAGCCCCGGGTGCGGGTCAGCAGCGCGGTCACCTCGTCGGCGGGCAGCCGCAGGCCGTGCAGTGCGAGCAGTTCGGCGGCCTCCCCGGGAGTGAAGGCCAGTTCGTCGTTGCGGATCTCCGTGACCGCGTCGGCCGCCCGGTAGCGGTGCAGCGGCAGCAGCGGCTCGGTGCGGGTGACGAGGACCAGGCGCACGCCCGGGCCCGCGTGGCGCAGCACGAACTCCAGCTGGTCGGCGATCTCCGGGTCGGTGACCCGGTCGTACTCGTCGATGACGGCGGTCACCGGGGCCTCGCGGGCGCTGAGTTCCGCGGCGAGCCGGGTGAGCAGCGCGTCGTCCACGCGGCCGGCCTCGGCGGGCAGGCCCACGTCGTCGGACAGGGTCACCCCGGCCAGGCGCAGGGCCTGCAGGAGGTAGGCCCAGAAGGTGCCGCGGCCCTTGCCCGCCATCTGTGCGGTGAGCCAGGCGACGCGTCCGGGGTGCGCGGCGGCCCAGTCGGCGACCAGCAGCGTCTTGCCGGCGCCCGCGGCCCCGCCGACCACGGTCAGTGGTCTGCGCGGGGCCTCGTCCAGATGGCCGAGCAGCCGGTCGCGGCGCAGGTAGGTCGCCGGGAGGGCGGGGATCGCGAACCGTGTCCGCAGGAACGGATCCCCACAAGGATCGGCGGGCCCGCGCGGGTCCGCTCCGGTCTCGTCCGGCACGCCCATGGTGGTCACCACCATCGTCGTCAGGTCACGGACAGCTCACTACCGTTCCTCTCCCAGGATCTCCTCTGGGCGACGACGCGCCACACGAGCCCGCCGGGGCGGCCGCTCAGTCCGTGGTGGACGACGCGCGGCGCGGCAGCTTCCAGTTCGGCCGCGGGAAGTGGCAGGTGTAGCCGTTGGGGTAGCGCTCCAGGTAGTCCTGGTGCTCGGGCTCGGCCTCCCAGAAGTCGCCCACCGGCTCGACCTCCGTGACCACCTTCCCGGGCCACAGTCCGCTCGCCTCGACGTCCGCGATGGTGTCCACGGCGATGCGGTGCTGCTCCTCGCCGTCGTAGAAGATCGCGGAGCGGTAGCTGCGGCCGATGTCGTTGCCCTGGCGGTCGCGGGTGGTCGGGTCGTGGATCTGGAAGAAGAATTCCAGGATGTCGCGGTAGCTGGTGACCGAGGGGTCGTAGAGGATCTCGATCGCCTCGGCGTGGTCGCCGTGGTCCCGGTAGGTGGCGTTGGGGGTGTCGCCGCCGCTGTAGCCGACGCGGGTGGAGACCACGCCCGGCTGCTTGCGGATCAGGTCCTGCATGCCCCAGAAACAACCGCCCGCCAGTACGGCTCGTTCGGTTCCCGCTGTCATCGGTCGCTCCCTGAATCTCTGGCCCCGCACCCCTGCTGACGTGGCGGTGACACGGTCATCCAGCGTAATACCGCCGCGCGCGAACGGGGTGGCGGCCCCGGGCGGTCGCCCCGTCCAGGGGGCGGCGGGCGGCCGGGGTCACATCTTCGTGCCGAAGTCCTGGGTCCACCAGGGTCCGCCCGTGCCGTCGTGCACCCCGACGCCGATGTTCTTGAAGGAGCAGTTGAGGATGTTGGCGCGGTGGCCGGGGCTGTTCATCCAGGAGTTCATCACGGAGGCCGGGCTCTGCTGGCCCATGGCTATGTTCTCGCCGTACGCGGACCACCGGTATCCGGCGGCGGTGATGCGCTGCCCGGGATCGGCGCCGTCGGGGTTGACGTGGTCGAAGAAGTGCCGGGCCGCCATGTCGTCGGAGTGCGCCTTTGCCGCCCGGTCCAGTTGCGGGTCCTCGGCGAGCGGTGAGCAACCGGCCTTGGCCCGCTCCTGGTTGACCAGCGCGATCACCTGTCCGACGGTGCCGCTGGGCGCCGGGGGCCGCGGTGCGGTGGTGTGCGCGGGGGGCGGCGGGGTGGAGCGGTGCGGTGTCGGGCTGGTCTTCTTCGTGGGCGTCGGACTGGCCGTCTTCCCGGGCTTCTTCGGCTTCTTCGGCTTCTCGGACGTCGAGGCGGACGGGGAGGGCGAGGGCGGGGCGGGCGCGGTGCCGGGCGTGGAGAGGTCCGCCAGGGAGGCGCGTGCGCCGCGGTCCGCGGTCGGCTCCCCGCCGCCTGATCCAAGGTCCGTGCCGAAGTACCACAGGCCGCCGCCCGCGAGGCAGGCGACGACGACGGCGCCGCCGACGGCCCGGCGCCGCAGCCGCCTGCGGCGGCGGGACGCGCCGCGGCCACCCGGGCGGCCACGAGCGGCGCGGCGGCCGGTGCCGGGACGTCCATTCGAGCCGCCGGTTCCCGCCGGGGCCCCGAGCGGGGTCGCCGCGCCGACGGGGGCCAGCCCTTCCGGGGCGGAGCGCAGGGCGGCGAGCAGCGCGGGCGAGGCGGCGACCAGCGCGAGACCGGCGAGCAGGCCCTCCGCGGGCATCAGTCCGCTCCACAGGCCGGAGCAGCGCGGGCAGCCGCGGGCGTGCCGGGCGACGCGTTTGCGCCACAGCGCGGAGGGTTTGCCGTCCCAGGTGGCGAGCACCACCCGCAGCTCCTCGCAGCGCGGCCGTGCGTCCAGCGCCCGTACCACCACCCGCGCCGCCTCCAGCTGGGCCTTCATCCGCTGGACGCGGACGGCGGTGTGCTGGGGCGTCAGTTCCAGGGCGGCGGCGACCTCGGCACGGGTCAGTTCGCCGGCGCATTCCAGCCACCACAGGGACAGCAGCCCCCGGTCGTCCGGCTCCAGCCAGCGGGTGGCGTGGGCGGTCTCCTGGCGCTGGCCGGAGAGTTGCAGCTGCACCACCGTCAGGTCCACGAAGTCGGCGCCGGGATCGGCCAGGTCCTCGGCCTCCTCGACGGCGGCGGGGGCGGACTGCCGGTCCTGCCAGTGCGCGCGGACCTGGTTCATCGCGATCGCGACCAGCCAGGAGCGGAAGCGCTCGGGCGTGCGCAGCCCGTCGAGGCCGTCGAGGGCGCGAAGCATGGTCTCCTGCACCACGTCGTCGACGTCCACCGAGCCGTTCAGTGCCCGCCCCACGATGTTGTAGACCAGCGGGAGGTAGGCGCTGACCAGGGCGTCCTGGGCCGCCGCGTCCCCCTCACGGGCCGCGGTCACCAGGGCCGCCGTCTCCACCGCGTCCGTGTGCCGTGTGCTCATCAGATGTTTCCCGTCCTTGACGCCGAACGATTGTTCCCGACACCTGGGAGACCGTTCGAGGCGCCCCGGATAACAGTTCTCGGGGCGCGGATTTCGCGACGGCGGGAGGCAATGCCGCAAGGGGTGTCAACTCGGGCGTATGGACGTCCAGTTCAGAGGTTTCGAGTTGGTCTAGTCCTCTTGACGGGGTGGGGTGCGCGCTGTTTGGTATGTACCAACATCCGGGCCGTGCACGGACCACCACCCCACCACCCCACCACCCCACGCCCTGGGGACATCCCCGGAAGGGGCACTGTCATGCACTTGGCAAGATTGGCGGCCTCCGTCTGCGCGCTCGCGCTCGCGGCCACCGGCGCGGCCGTCGCCGCCGCCCCCGCGAGCGACGCGGCCACCGCCGCCGCGGCCGGCAGCGTCTACTCGGTCGCCCCCTACGTCGACATGTCGAACGGTCAGGAAGGGCTGCTCGACACCGCGATCACCGGCCACCACCTCAAGGCCTACACCGCCGCCTTCGTCCTCGGCGAGGGCTGCAACCAGGTCTGGGGCGACACCCTCCCCATCGGCAACGACTCCTACACCGATCCCGAGATCGCCAGGGCCAAGGCCGAGGGCGCGTCCGTGATCATCTCCTCCGGCGGCGCCAGCGGACTGCCCCTCGCCTGGACCTGCACCACCCAGAGCAGCATCGACGCCGGCTACCAGGCGCTCATCGACGACTACGGCGTCACCCAGCTGGACTTCGACGTCGAGGGCGCCGCCGTCGCCGACACCGCGGCCGCGGCCCGCCAGATGCAGGCCATGAAAGACCTGAAGGCGGCCAACCCGGACCTGCGGTTCTCGGTCACCCTGCCGGTGCTGACCAGCGGGCTGACCAATGACGGCGTCAACATCCTGAAGGCCGCCAAGAACGCGGGCGTCCGGATCGACGTCGTCAACATCATGGCCATGGACTACTACGCCGGCACGGGCACCGAGATGGGCCAGGGCGCGATCGACGCCGCCAGGTCCACGCTGGCGCAGATGCAGTCCGTCGACTCCGGCTACGGCTACGCCAACCTCGGCATCACCCCGATGATCGGCAAGAACGACGACGGCTCCACGTTCACCCTGGCCGACGCCCAGACCGTGGAGAACTTCGCCGCGCAGAACGGCGTGGGGCGGCTGTCCTTCTGGTCCGTCAAC
Organism: Streptomyces sp. NEAU-sy36; assembly: GCF_013423905.1. Classification (NCBI taxonomy): domain Bacteria; kingdom Bacillati; phylum Actinomycetota; class Actinomycetes; order Kitasatosporales; family Streptomycetaceae; genus Streptomyces; species Streptomyces sp. NEAU-sy36. The sequence continues at coordinate 2,902,768 of NZ_CP058977.1, read as the reverse complement.
CGCGACCAGCCGTGCGGCGGCAGCGCCAACTCGCTGCCCACGTGCAGCGAGATCAGCCAGAGCAGCCTCGCGTTCACGGACGCCTTCGTGCCGTACGAGGGCAGCGCGGGCGGCGGCGGGGGCGGCGGTACAACCAGTGACTTCTCCCTGTCCCTCGCCCCCGGTTCCGCCTCCGTCGCCCAGGGCGGCACCGCGACCGCGACCGTCACCACGGCCACCACCTCCGGCAGCGCGGAATCCGTCGCCCTCGCCGCGTCCGGCGCGCCCTCCGGCGTCACGGTCTCCTTCAGCCCGGCCTCGGTGACGTCCGGAGGCACCTCGACCCTGACGGCGGACGTCGGCTCGTCCGTGGCCGCGGGCACCTACCCGATCACCGTCACCGGCACGGGCACCGGCGGCAGGCACAGCGCCACCTACACGCTCACCGTGACGAGCAGCGGCGGTGGGGGCGGCACCGACGGCGGGTCGCTGACCAACGCCGGCTTCGAGGCCGGCGGCCTCGGCCCCTGGACCTGCACCGGCGGCAGCACCCTGGTCGCCGCCCCGGTCCACTCCGGCAGCCACGCCCTCCAGATCACCCCGGACTCCGCCGGCACCGGCGAGTGCGACCAGACCGTCACCCTCTCCCCCAACCACACCTACACGCTCACCGGCTGGGTCCAGGGCCCCTACGCCTACCTCGGCGTCAACGGCGGCGCCACCGCAAGCACCTGGTCCAGCGGATCGAGCTGGAACCAGCTGAAGGTCTCCTTCACCACCGGCGCCAGCGGGACCGTCACCGTGTACGTCCACGGCTGGTACGGCCAGGGCAACGTCTACGCCGACGACCTCGCCCTGTCCTGACCGCCCGCCCACCGCCCGCCCGGCAGCCGCGCGGATGCCGGGCGGGCGGTGATGCGTGAGCCTGGAGGAGTGTCTGGTGTTCCAGCCGGCCGGCTCCCGGCGCCGTACGCCGCCCCGGGACGCCGGGCGGTCCAGGTGACGCTGGTCGCCGCGGCCGGGTCCCATCTCTTCCGCTACGGCCTCGACCGCCCCGCCGCGGCGGTCTGCGCCCTGTTCGCCGCCGTGGCACTGGGCTCCAGAATCCCGGGCACCGGGCGGCAGCGGGCCGGGGTGGTGCTGCGGCTGATCCCGGTGGGCTGGGTGCCGGTGACCGTCGGGACGCGGCTGTCGGTGCGGACCTGGAGCGCCGTGGCGGGGATGCTGGTGATCGGGTTCGCGTCGGCGTTCTCCGCGGTGGGCGGTCCGCGGCCGGCCGAAGCGGCGCCGGGGCTGCGACTCCTCACCATCCTGCCGTCGTTCCCGCCGTACCACCCGGGCTCGCTCGGCGAGCGGCTGCTCGGCCCGACCACCGGCATGGCGCTGCTCGTCGTCGCCGACGCGCTGCTCTTCCCGGAGCCGAACCCGCCGCCGTACCGGGAGCGGGCCGCCCACGCCGCGTCGGTCCCCGCGCACTGCGCGAGGCTGCTCGGGACGCCCCCGTACGCCCTGACCGGCGCCGACGTCCGTACGGCCCGCGAGGCCGGGCACCGGCTGCGCTCCCTCTGCGTGCCGGAGGCCGACCGGCCGGCGGGCCCCGGGGTCCGCCCGGGCACCCTGGCCCACACGGGCCTGGCCGCGCGCACCCTGCTCAGCAGGCCGCCCCGCCTGTCCACGCCGCCGGACGCCCCCATGGAGACCGGCACCTCGTGGCCGACGGCACCCGGGGCACCCCCGCGGCCCGCCCCGAGCGGCCCCACCCGACCACGGACCACGCCCGACGGGTACGACGCCACCGACCCACCGGCCGCATCCGACACCGCCGAACGACCGACCGGCTCACCCGACACCCCGCCGGACCACACCGAACGGCCACCCGCACCCGCCGCCCCCACCGACGGCACCCCCACGAACGAAACCGACCCGCCCACCGCGGCCGAGGCCACCCCGCACGACCCCACCCGACGACCGACCGGCTCACCCGACACCCCGCCGGACCAGGGCGAACGGCCACCCGCACCCGGCACCGGCGCCACCCGGCCGGAGGCCACCCGCGGTGTTCCCCTCGTCGAGGACTCGGGCCGGCCCCACATCGCCGCCGCCGTGCTCGCCGCCGTGGCCCGGCTCGCGGCCGGGACCGCCGGGTGTCTGCGGGCGGGGGCCTCGCCCGTGGGTGCGTACAAGGAGCCGGCCGCGGTGCGGGCCGCGCCGTGTCCTGGCTGGACTCCCTCATGGCCGATCTGTCCCGGCTCGCCCGCGCCGCCCCCGCCCCGGGACCGGGCGGCGGGGTCCGGGGGCACCGACGCCGTTCAGGCTGCTGCGGATCTCCCGCGCGGGTAGACGTAGGTGAGGCTCCGGTCCGGGACAGGGCCGACGGGAAGAGACGGCAGGCGGAAGGAGGCAGCGCGATGAGCGAAGGGACGCGGCGACCCGACGGGCAGAAACCCGGCCCGGAGGGGGCTTCCGAGCCGACCGGGCTGATGGATCTGCTGGGCGTCGCGGCGGTGCTGCTGGAGGCGGACGGCCGGATCGACATGTGGAGTCCCCAGGCCGAGGAGCTGTTCGGCTACGCCCGCGCGGAGGCGGTCGGGCAGTACGCGGCGCCGCTGCTGCTGCGCCCCGAGCACCGCAAGGCGGCGCTGCACCTGTTCGGCGAGGTGATGCAGACCGGCCGGGGCTGGGCGGGGGCGTTCCCCATCCGGCACAAGGACGGCAGCACCAGAACGGTCGAGTTCCGCAACATGCGGCTCACGGACCACCTCGGCGACCACTACGCGCTCGGGCTGGCCACCGACCGGTCCACCCTGCGCCGGGTGGAGCGCGACACGGCCCTGTCCGCCCGGCTGTTCACGCAGGCCCCGATCGGGCTGTCCGTCCTCGACCCCGCGCTGCGCTACGTCGTCGTCAACCCGGCCCTGGCGGCCATGCACGGCGTCCCCGAGGCCGACCACGTCGGCAAGCGCTTCGACGAGGTGCTCTCCGGACCGGCGTTCCGCGCGGTCGAGGCCTCGATGCGCGAGGTACTGCAGACCGGTGTGCCGGTGGTGAACCGGCAGGTGGTGGGCCGCACCGCCGCCGACCCGGACAACGATCGCGCGTGGACGATGTCGCTGTACCGGCTGGAGGACCACCAGGGGCAGACCCTGGGCATCGCCGCGGTGGCGGTGGACGACACGGACCGGTACCGGGCCGCCCGGGAGGTCGAGCGGGCCCAGCGGCGGCTGCGGCTGATGGCCACCGGCTCGGCGCGCATCGGCACCACCCTGGAGGTGGAGCGGACGGCGCGCGAGCTGGCCGACGTCCTGGTGCCCGAGCTGGCCGACATCGTCGCGGTGGATCTGCTGGACAGCATGCTGCGCACCGCCCGCACGGACCCGGGCGACGGGCCGCCGCTGTTCCGGGCGCTCGCGGTGAAGACCGCCTACTCGACCGATGCGGTCGGGGCGTTCGTGCCGCCCGGCAGGCTCACCGTCTACCACGCGGACCATCCGGCGGCCCAGTGCATCCGCAACGGCCGCCCGCTGCTGATCACCCACCTGGAGAGCCGCGAGGTGGGTCGCGTCGCCGCCGATCCCGACGCCGCCCGGCTGCTGGCCCAGGCCGGGGTGCACACCGACATCACCGTGCCGCTGATCGCCCGCGGCCAGTGCATCGGCGTCATGAGCCTGGCCCGCGCCCGCAACCCCGCGCCCTTCGACGAGGACGACCTCGCCCTGGCCTGCGAACTCGCCTCGCGCGCCGCGCTGAGCATCGACAACGCCGTGCTGCACCACCACACGCGCCGCACCGCCGAGGCCCTGCAACGCAGCCTGCTGCCGCGGCTTTCGCCCTGCCATCCGGGCCTGGAGGTGGCCGCCCGGTACCGGCCCGCGCAGGCGCTGAGCGAGGTCGGCGGCGACTGGTACGACGTCATCCCGCTGGACGGCGACCGCACCGCGCTCGCGGTGGGTGACGTCATGGGCAGCGGCATACCGGCCGCGACCACCATGGGCCGGCTGCGCACCGCCACGTCCACCCTGGCCGACCTCGATCTCGATCCGGCGCGGATCCTCACCCACCTCGACCGGATCACCCTCGGCCTGGACCCTTACATCGCCACGTGCGTGTACGCGGTGCACGATCCCCGCCGGTACCGCCTGGACGTGGCCTCGGCGGGTCATCTGCCGCCCGTCCTGATCCCCTCCGGCGGGCCGCCGCGGCTGCTGGACCTGCCCACCGGCACCCCGCTGGGCGTCGGCGGCGTGCCCTTCGAGTCCACCTCGCACGACCTGCGCCCCGGCGACCAACTGGTGCTGTACACCGACGGGTTGGTGGAGACGCGCGACGACCCGATCGACACCCGGCTCGGGGAGCTGCTGCGGCTGCTGGCGCCGCCGTACCACTCCGTGGAGGACACCTGCGACCGGCTGCTGCGCGAGTTGCGGCACCCGGCGGGCCACGACGACGTCGCCCTGCTCATCGCGTCCGTGCTGCCGCTGGAGCGCTGAGGCGCCCCCCGGCAGATCCCGCCGAGCCCGACCTAGGTGTGCTGTTCGGACAGGTTGGTGACGCGGCTGGCTGGTGGGTAACCGCTGATGCCGGTGTGGGGTCGGTGGTAGTTGTACCAGTCCAGCCAGTCGGGAAACGCGGCCTGCCGTTCGGCGTCTGAGGTGTAGGGCCGGATGTAGGCCCACTCGTCGAGCAGGGTGCGGTGGAAGCGTTCGACCTTGCCGTTGGTCTGCGGTCGCCAGGGCCTGGTCCAGCGGGGCCTGATGCCCAGCTCGCGGCAGGTGTCGCGCCAGGTGTTCTTCGTGTAGGCCCAGGCGTTGTCCGTCAGGACGCGTTCGACGGTGACGCCCCGCTGGGCGAACCAGGCCGTTGCCCGGGTGAGGAAGGCGGCGCAGGTCGCGGCCTTTTCGTCGGGCAGGTCTTCGGTGTAGGCCAGGCGGGTGTGGTCGTCCAGGGCGGTGTGCAGGTAGGCGTATCCGGTGCCGCTGCGGCGGTCCTGGTTGGCCCGGCCGGCCGCGCGGCCGAGGAATTTGTGGCCGCCGCCGTCGGGGATGCGGCCGAGTTTCTTGACGTCGATGTGGACCAGTTCGCCGGGCCGGGCCCGTTCGTAGCGGCGCACGGGCTCGCCGGTGGACCGGTCGCAGGCGGCCAGAGCCGGCAGGCCGTGCCGGACCAGGATGCGGTGGGCGGTAGAGGTGGCGATACCGGTTCGGGCCGCGAGTCGCAGCGGGCCGATGCGGTGTTCGCGCCGCAGCCGCACGACCTGTGCCTCGATGGCGGCCGGGGTCCGGTGGGGTTGACGGTGCGGGCGGCTGGAGCGGTCGTGCATGCCTTCGGCGCCCAGCTGCCGGTAGCGGCCTGCCCAGCGGGCGGCGGTGGTGTGGCTGACCTGGAAGCGTTCCGCGGCCCTGCGCAGCGGCCAGCCGTCGTCCACGACACACCGGGCCAGCCGCAGCCTGCCGGTCGGGGTCAGCGGGGCATTACGGTGGGACACGAGGGCCTCCTGGACGTCGGTGCAGACTTCGCAATCCACACCGAACCCAGAAGGCCCTCACCTGTTCAAGCACCCAGCCCGCGTGTCACCAACGTCCCGGGACAACACACCTAGGGCCTCTCGTTCGGCTCATGCCGGGCTCGCGGGGCCTGATCCGAACGCAAGGCCCTGACGGCCCGCGAGCAGACCGAGCACCTGGGGCCGGACGACGGCCCACGCGGCCGCGGGCAGGCCGTCGAGCGCGGTGGTGCGCAGGGAGCGGAGGGTCTCCCGCGGGTCGCCGGCGGCGGCGACCTCGGCGTCGAGCACGTCGTAGCCGTCGCGTACGGCGACCCGGACGCGCGCCGCGGCGCCGTCGCCGGGGTGCAGGGCCGAGGCCACGACCAGGGGCGGCGGGCCGCCCGCCGCGGCGGGGAGCTTGCGGTACGCGCAGGCGAGCGGCGTGCGCCAGCGCAGGGCGAGCAACAGCGGTCGCTTGGCGACCACTTCGGCCAGGTCCGTCTCATGGCGGCCGTCCGGTTCCAGCACCGTGGCCCGGGCGTCCAGGACCAGTGCGGCGGGCAGCAGACAGCGCAGGGTGCTGCCGACGAGGTTGCCGCCGACCGTCGCGGTGCGGCGGACGGCCCCGGTGCCCACCCCGGCGGCCGCGAGGCGCAGCACGTCGGGCACCCGGCCGTCGATCTCCCCGAGCAGCACGGCGGCGCCGAGCGTCTCGGGTCCGATGACGTTGGCCTCCGGCAACCGCCTCAAGGACACGGCGAGTTCGGGGAACCCGTCGCGCTGCCAGACGGCCCACGCCAGGGTCGCCCCGCCCACCGGGACGGCCCCCTCGGCCAGGCTCTCCCGCGCTTCGGACACGGACTCGGGCAGACGCAACAGCACGGTGACCCACCTGCCTTCCTTCAGGTCCCGCAGTCTGCTCGCGCGGGCGGGGGCGCGTACAGGGCTCACGAGGGCAGCCCGCGCGCCGCCGACGCCGTCGTGCACGGCCCGCTTCCGCCGCGTTCAGTCGTGCGGCACGACGGCGACCGGGGCGGTGGCGTGGTGCAGCACGGCGTGGGTGACCGGGCCGATGCGGGTGCCGAAGGACGCCGGGCGCCGGCGCCGGCCGACGACCACCAGGCTCGCGCCGTGCGAGGCCGCGACCAGTTGCTGGGACGCGCTGCCGTAGCCGCACTCCTCGGTGACCCGGACGTCGGGGTGCTTGCGCCGCCACGGATCGAGCACCTCGGTGAGCACGGCCGCCTCCTGCTCGGACCACTCCCGGTCGAAGGTGGGGTCGGCGGCGAACCCGTAGACGTAGTACGGCGGCATGCTCCAGGTGCGCACGGCCCGCACCGCCGTGCCGCGCCGCTCGGCCTCCTCGAAGGCGAACGCGAACACCGCGTCGTCGGGCGCCGTGGTGTCCACGCCGACGACGACCGGCCCCTCGGCGCCCTCGGCGCCGGGCCGCCACCCCGAACGCACCAGCACGACCGGCCGGCCGGCGCGCGAGACCACGGAGAACCCGACGGAGCCGACCAGGTGGCCACCGACGCGGCCCAGGCCCCGCGAGCCGAGGACGAGCGGCTCGGACTCCTCGGCGACCGCCGCCAGCACCTCCCCCGGGAAGCCGTCCCGGTGCTCGGAGAGCACCTTGAGGCCGGGGTGGCGCAGCCGCAGTTCCTCGGCCGTCTCCCGCGGGATCCGCTCGCTCCAGTGCCTCTGGGCGGCCGTCCCGATCAGCGGGTCCTGCGCCATGGACTGCGGCACCGGCTCCCACACGTGCACCAGCCGCAGCGGCAGGCCGCGCAGCCTCGCCTCGCCCGCCGCCCACTCGGCGGCGGTGCGGCTCTCGGGGGAGCCGTCGAGGCCCACGGTGACGGTGCGGGACATGGCGTCCACCTCCTGTTGTCGGGACGTCCCCTGCGGGATCGCACCCAGCCTCGCTCCGGCGGCGCCCGGTGGGCAGGGACCCGAGGGTCCCGGTACGGGGCCGACCGGCCCCAAGGCGGGCACAATGACGGTCGCGACCGCTTGTGCTCGGCCGGCGACCGGTCCTGCACAGGTTCGTCCGCCGCCACCGCGTGTTCCGGCCAGGACGCGACAACGCACGACGGTGGTGGGCCGATTGCGCTGGGATGTCCACAGCGGCACGAGCGACTTGGCGGGGTAGACATGAATGCTTGCGCGGACGAGCGGGCCTGTGCGGCGGGCCCCGCGGCGGCCCCCCGGCGGTGCGGCTGCGGAGCCCGGCCGCCGCAGGGCGGCCCGTCGACGGCCGAGGAGCGGTTCCGCGGGCTGCTGGAGGCGGCGCCCGACGCCATGGTGATCGTGGACGACACCGGGGTGATCCGGCTGGTCAACGCCCAGACCGAGGCGCTGTTCGGCTACCGTCGCGAGGAACTGCTGGGCCGCCCGGTGGAGTTGCTGGTACCGCACCGCTTCCGCGATCACCACACCCGGCACCGCGACGGCTACGCCGCCAACCGGCAGGTGCGGCCCATGGGCGCGGGCCTCGAACTGCACGGACTGCGCAAGGACGGCAGCGAGTTCCCCGTGGAGATCAGCCTGAGCCCGCTGGAGACGGCGGACGGCCTGCTGGTCTCCGCCGCCGTGCGCGACGTCAGCGACCGCAAGGCGGCCGAGGCCCGGATCAACGAACTCGCCGCCCTGGTCGAGTCCTCCCAGGACGCCATCCTCGCCAAGACGCTGGACGGGGAGATCACGTACTGGAACGCCGCGGCCGCCCGGCTGTACGGCTACTCCGCCGAGGAGGCCGTGGGCCGCCATGTGTCCATGCTCGCGCCCACCGAACTCCAGGACGACATCTGGGCGTTGCTCGAACGGCTGCGCAAGGGCGAGAAGGTCGAGCACTTCGAGACGCTGCGCGTCACCAAGGGCGGCTCGCTGCTGGACGTCGACGTCACGCTGTGGCCGACCCGGGACGCCGGCGGCAAGGTCGTCGGGGCGTGCGCCATCGTCCGCGACATCAGCGACCGCAAGCAGGTGGAGGCGGAGCTGACGGCCCTGCTGGAGCAGCAGCGGCACATCGCCCTGACCCTGCAGCGCAGCCTGATGGGGACGCCGCCCGCGCTGCCCGGCCTGGACACCGCGAGCCGCTACCGGCCGGCCACCCAGGGCGCCGGTGTCGGCGGCGACTGGTTCGACCTGATACCGCTGGGTGCCGGGCGGGTCGGCGTCCTCATCGGCGATGTGATGGGCCGCGGTCTCGAAGCCGCCGCCGTGATGGGCCAGTTACGCTCGGCGGCGCACGCGCTGGCCAAGACGGGCATGCCGCCGCGCCAGCTGATGCAGTCCCTGGACTCGGTGGTCGCCGACCTGGACGTGCCGGACCAGCTGGTCACCTGCTGCTACCTGGTCGTCGCGCCGGACGACGGCACCGTCACGGTCTGTTCGGCCGGGCACCTGCCGACCCTGGTCGTCGGCCCCTGGGAGGGCGTGCGCGCGCTGCCCGCCCCGGTCAACGCCCCGCTCGGGGTCGGCGGGGTGCTGTACGAGCAGTCGTGCTCGCACATCGCTCCCGGCGCCACGCTCGTGCTCTACACGGACGGGCTGATCGAGACGCCGGGCAGTGACATCGAGGCCCGGGTCGGTGAACTCACCGCCGTGCTGGACGCCTTCTTCCCGCGCTCCACCGATCTGGAGGCGGCCGCCGACCATGTGCTGGCCCAGCTGCTGCCGGACGCCGACGGTCATGACGACGACGTGACCCTGCTGTTCGCCCAGCTCCCGGCGGCGCCGCTGGCCGCCGTCACCACACAGCTGCCGGCGACCGCCGCCGCCGTCCCGGAGGGCCGGGCCTTCCTGCGCCGGACACTGATCTCCTGGGAGTGCCCCGAACCGGCCGACGACGCGCTCCTGCTGCTGTCGGAGATCCTCACCAACGCGGTGCGGCACGCCGAGGGCCCGGTGGGACTGCGGCTGTGCCGTACCGCCACGGAGCTCACCGTGGAGGTCGGCGACCACAGCCCGCAGCTCCCCCGGCCCCGGCACGCCACCGGGGACGACGAGTCCGGCCGGGGCCTGTTCCTGGTCCGCACCCTCGCCGACAGCTGGGGCGTGCGCCCGACGGACGAGGGGAAGACGACCTGGTTCACCCTGAAGGTGTGAGCGGGCGGACAAGGGCCGACCGGCCCTATGCGGTCCGTCGTCCCCGCGGGGACGATGGACCGGTGCTCCAGAACGACGGCTTTCGCGCGCTCGACAGGCAGCTGTGCCTGCGCCTGCTGGCCAGGGTGCCGGTCGGCCGGGTCGTGTACACCAAGCAGGCGCTTCCCGCGGTCCTCCCGGTCAACTTCTGCCTCGACGCGGACTCCTCCGTGCTGCTGCGCACCTCGGCCGGCTCGGACCTGGTCCGCGCCATCGACGGCGCCGTGGTCGCCTTCGAGGCGGACGAGTTCGACGCCGCGACCCGCTCCGGCTGGAGCGTGGTCGTCACCGGCCGCGCCTCCCTGCTGACCGACGCGGACGCCCACGCGCTGTGCCCCGCCGACGGGCCGGACTCCTGGATGCCGGTCCGCGACGACGTGCTCGTCCGGATCGACTCCGAGGTGGTCACGGGCCGGGAACTCAGGGGTGCGTGAACCCGTCCGCCCCGGTCGGCGGGCCGCCCGCGGTCAGTGGGCCGTCCAGCCGCCGTCGAGGACCAGGGACGTGCCGGTGACGAAGGACGCCTGCGGGCCGCACAGGTAGGCCACCGCCTCGGCGACCTCCTCGGGTTCGATCAGCCGGCGCACCGCGCTGTCCTTCAGCAGCACCTCGGACAGCACGCGCTCGGGCGGGATGCCGTGCGCCCGCGCCTGGTCGGCGATCTGCTTCTCCACCAGTGGCGTGCGGACGTAGGCCGGGTTCACGCAGTTGGAGGTGACGCCGTGCGCGGCGCCCTCCAGCGCCGCCGTCTTGGACAGCCCCTCCAGACCGTGCTTGGCGGCCACGTAGGCGGACTTGAACGCCGAGGCGCGCAGGCCGTGCACCGAGGAGATGTTGACGATCCGGCCCCAGCCCCGCGCGTACATGTGCGGCAGGGCGCCGCGGACGAGCCGGAAGGGTGCCTCCAGCATCACGGTCAGCACCGTGTGGAAGACGTCCGGCGGAAACTCCTCGATGGGCCGCACCAGTTGCAGTCCCGCGTTGTTGATCAGCACATCGGTCCCGGCGGCGGCCGCCTCGGCGGCGTCGAGGTCGGTCAGGTCGAGGACGTGCGGGAGCACGTCGCCCGCGAGGTCCGCGCCGCCCCTGGCCTCCTCGGCCAGCCGGGCCGGCCCCTCCTCGTCCCGGTCGACGGCTCTGACCTGGGCGCCCGCGGCGGCCAGGCGCAGCGCGCAGGCGCGGCCGATACCGCTCGCGGCACCGGTGACCAGGGCCGTCCGGCCGACGAGATCGAGGGCGAGGGGCTGGGTGCTGGTGCTCATGGGCCGACCCTAGGGCCTCTCGTCTGGATCATGCCGGGCTCGCGGGGTCTGGCACGCACATCTGCGGCGTTGTCGTCGGTCGCCAACTCCCCCACGCTCGGCTTCGCTCGCGCGGGGGCACCCCCATCGCGTTGACTCCCTCCTCCGCCTTGCATCTGCACGCACCAGACCCCGCTCCCTGATCCGGCCTGATCCAAACGAAAGACCCTAGGCGAAAGGGGCGGTCGGGGCGGTGCCGGCTCAGCCGGGTGTCGCCGGAGCGAACCAGGCGGGCCCCTCCGTCAGGGCCTGCTTGATCCGGAACAGCGCGAAGTCGGGCAGGTCGGGCAGCGCGTCCACCGCGAACCAGCCGACCTCCAGCGACTCGTCGTCGTTGACCCGGGCCTCGCCGCCCACCGCCTTGCAGCGGAAGGTGATGTCCATGTACTGGCAGACGTCGCCGTTGTCGTAGGTGACCGGCTGGAGCGCCTGCACCAGGACGATCCGTTCGGGCACGCAGTGCACCGCCGTCTCCTCGTGGACCTCGCGCACGGCGCAGTCCGCGGGCTGCTCCCCCGGCTCCGGGATGCCGCCGATCACCGACCATCTGCGGGTGTCGGAGCGCCGGCCGAGCAGCACCCTGCCCTCGTCGTCGAAGACGATCGCGGTGACCCCGGGCAGCCAGAGCAGCTGCCGGCCGGCCGTGGCCCGCAGCGTGCGGATGAAGTCAGGAGTAGCCATGGGAGCGACCCTAACCGGCCGCCCCGCCCGCGCGCCGCGCCCGCAGCCGGCTGCCCGCGGCCAGGCCGAGCCCGCCCACGGCGACCGCCACGAGTGCCATTTCCGGCAGGATGCCCAGCTCGGTGGCGGGCGTGGTGGAGGTGCGCAGCGGCACCTTCTGCTCCAGGTAGGCGGGCACGAACATGCCGGTCTTCCGGGTGATCTTCCCGTCCGGCATGATGACCGCGCTGACCCCGCTGGTCACCGGCACGGTCACGGTGCGGCTGTGCTCGACGGCGCGGATGCGGGACATGGCGAGCTGCTGGTAGGTCATCTCGCTGCGGTCGAAGGTCGCGTTGTTGCTGGGCACGGAGATCATCTCGGCGCCGTGTGTCACGGTGTCCCGCACGGCCCAGTCGAAGGCGGCCTCGTAGCAGGTGGCGAGGCCGACCTTGGCGCCGTCCATGTCGAACACGCCGGGCTTCGCGCCCCGGCTGAAGTCCTGGCGGACCATGCCGGTCCAGTCCTTGTTGACGGCCCCGACGAGCCCGCGCAGCGGCAGGTACTCGCCGAACGGCTGGATCTGGCGCTTGTCGTACGTCTGCGTCGGGCCCTTGGCGGGGTCCCAGAGGATCTGCTCGTTGAGCAGCCTGCCGTTCTTCTCGACGACGGCGCCGACGGAGATGGGCACCCCGATCGCGTCGACCGCCTCGCCGATGACGGCGGCGGCGTCCGGGTTGGCGTAGGGGTCGATGTCGGAGGAGTTCTCCGGCCACAGCACGAGGTCGGGCCTGGGGACCTTGCCCGCTTTGACGTCGGCGGCGAGCTTGAGGGTCTCGCGCACATGGTGGTCGAGCACCGCCCGGCGCTGGGCGCTGAACTCCAGCCCGGAGCGCGGCACGTTCCCCTGGATCACGGCGACCGTGCGGGTGCCGTCCTCGGCCTTGTCGCTCACCAGGGCGCGCGCGGCGACCGCGCCCGCCACCGGTACGGCCACGCTCAGCAGCGCCGCCGCGGCCGTGGCCCGCCGCACGGTCCGGGACCGGCGCCGGTTCACGAGGAGGCGGACCACCTCGCAGAGCCCGAACCCGCACAGGACGACCGCGAAGCCCAGCACGGGCGTGCCGCCGACCGCGGCCAGCGGCAGGAAGACGCCGTCCGCCTGCCCGAACGCGACCTTGCCCCAGGGGAAGCCCCGGAAGGGCACGCGTGCCCGTACGGCCTCGCCCGCGATCCACACCGCCGCCGCCCACACCGGCCAGGCCGGCAGCTCGGCGACGGCGGCGACGCCCACGCCGACCAGCGCGACGAAGACCGCCTCGACGGCGACCAGGGCCAGCCAGGGGCCGGGGCCGACCTCCACGCCGGTCCACACCAGCAGGGGCAGCAGGAAGCCGAGGCCGAAGAGGTAGCCGAGGCCCAGGGCCGCCTTCCAGCCACGGCCGCGCAGGACCCACCCGAACCCGGCGAACGCGGGCAGGGCCAGCCACCACAGCGGACGCGGCGGGAAGCTCGCGTAGAGGAGCAGTCCGCAGAGCGCGGAGACGACGGCCGGGACCAGACCCGGCAGCCGGCGTCGCAGGGCGCCGGGCGCGGAGGACGGGCGGAGCCGGTCCGGCTGGTCCACGGAAGCAGCGGTGACGGTCACCCGGGTGAGTGTACGGCGGCTGACCTCGGCGTTGACAGCCACGGTCCGGGGGCCGGACGCCCGCAGCGGGTCGTCAGGCCGCGGTGCCCGGCGTGATCGAGCGCAGCCGGGCCCTGATGATCCGCACGGCGGACTCCGCGTTGTCCACGGTGATGGTGAAGGTGTGCCCGTCCCACAGGTTCAGCACGATGCCCTCGCCCCGGCGCACGACGACCGCGGTGCCCTTCTCGGGACGCCACCGGTAGCCCCAGCCGCCCCACTGGCGGGGGGTGACCACGGCGGTGAAGTCGGCGCCCGCGACATGGGAGAGGGGGATGCGCCGGCGCGGCAGCCCGATGTGGCCGCAGCGCACCTCGACGCACTCGCGGTCCAGTCTGAGGTCCACGTGGACGAAGGCGAGCGTGCCGAAGAGGACGAGCAGACCGGCGGCGATGCAGCCCACCACGGACATGGCGAGCGCGGGCACGGAGGATGTCCAGGCGGAGTCCACTGCCAGCTTGATCCCCAGGGCCAGACAGGCCGCTCCGACCAGTGCGAGCAGCCACTGCACGCGGTTGGTGGCGCGTCCGGTCCAGACTTCGGGGGTGGGGGTGTCCTCGGCGTGGGGCTGGTCCCTCATGGTTATGAGGTTACTCAGGTTTCGCCGCGTGGGTACCGGGTCCCGGAGCGTGACTGCGCCATGCGGCGGTCCGCCTCGCGGCCGGGTCACCGGCTCACCGGCGGTCGGCGTACCGTCCCACCGCCGGCAGCAGCCGGCCCTCGGCGTAGTGCAGCGCGGCCGCCGGCAGCTCGCCCTCGCGGCCGCTGAGCAGCACCGTCAGGCCGCCGTCGGCGGGGGCGCCGGTGGCCGGCTGTTCGCCGAGGCGGCGCAGCGCCTGGGCGGCCACCGCGCCGGCGGACCCGTGCAGGACCAGCGGGGCGGCGCCGGGGCGCTGGACGGCGGCGCGGATGCGTTCGGCCACCAGTTCGTAGTGGGTGCAGCCCAGGACGACGGTCGTCACGTCGTCGGGGGTCAGCGCGGCCGCCGCGGTCACGGCCGCCTCGATCGCCGCCTCGTCCGCGTGTTCGATCGCCTCGGCGAGTCCCCAGCACGGCACCTCGGTCACCGGCACCCCGGCGGCGAAGTCCTCGATCAGTCCGCGCTGGTAGGCGCTGCCGGTGGTGGCGGGGGTCGCCCAGATCGCGAAGGGCCCGCCGCCGGCCGCGGCCGGCTTGATCGCCGGCACGGTGCCGATCACCGGGATGCCGGGCTCCAGCCGGGCGCGCAGCGCGGGCAGCGCGTGCACGCTGGCCGTGTTGCAGCCGACGATCAGCGCGTCGGGACGGCGGGCCGCGGCGGCCTCGGCGACGTCCAGCGCGCGCCGGGTGAGGTCCTCGGGGGTGCGCGGGCCCCAGGGCATGCCGTCGGGGTCCAGGGAGAGGACGAGATCCGCGTCGGGCCGCAGGCGCCGTACCGCGGCGGTGGCCGCGAGCAAGCCGATTCCGGAGTCCATGAGCGCGATCTTCACCCGGCCACGATAGACGATCCGTTCATGTGAACGGCTCGGGTGGGGCAGACTGCGGCCGTGAGTGCCTTCCTGTGGATCACCGTCGTCTCGCTGGCCGCCTGGTGCTGGCTGCTGCTGGGCCAGGGGTTCTTCTGGCGCACGGACGTGCGGCTTCCGGCGCGCCGGGAGCCCGTGTCGTGGCCCTCCGTCTGTGTGGTCGTACCGGCCCGGGACGAGGCGGGCGTACTGCCCGCGAGCCTGCCGTCGCTGCTGGCGCAGGACTATCCGGGGCGGGCGGAGGTCTTCCTGGTGGACGACGGCAGCACGGACGGCACCGGGGAGCTGGCCCGCGAGCTGGCCGGGCGGCACGGCGGGCTGCCGCTGACGGTGACGTCGCCGGGCGAGCCCCCCGCGGGCTGGACCGGCAAGCTGTGGGCGGTGCGGCACGGCATCACGCTGGCGCGGGCCCGCGAACCCGAGTACCTGCTGCTGACGGATGCCGACATCGCGCACGCCCCGGACAGCCTGCGCGAGCTGGTGGCGGCGGCCGGCACCGGCGGCTTCGACGTGGTGTCGCAGATGGCGCGACTGCGGGTGGAGAGCCGGTGGGAGCGGCTGGTGGTGCCGGCGTTCGTCTACTTCTTCGCGCAGCTGTATCCCTTCCGGTGGATCGGCCGTGAGGGTTCGCGCACGGCGGCCGCGGCGGGCGGCTGTGTGCTGCTGCGGACCGCCATGGCGGAGCGGGCCCGGATCCCGGACGCCATCCGGCACGCGGTCATCGACGACGTCTCCCTCGCCCGCGCGGTGAAGGGCGCGGGCGGGCGGGTCTGGCTGGGCCTCGCCGACCGGGTGGACAGCGTGCGGCCCTATCCGCGGCTGCACGACCTGTGGCGGATGGTCTCGCGCAGCGCCTACGCCCAACTGCGGCACAATCCATTGGTGTTGCTCGGTAC
Organism: Streptomyces sp. NEAU-sy36; assembly: GCF_013423905.1. Taxonomy (NCBI): domain Bacteria; kingdom Bacillati; phylum Actinomycetota; class Actinomycetes; order Kitasatosporales; family Streptomycetaceae; genus Streptomyces; species Streptomyces sp. NEAU-sy36. The sequence goes on along the minus strand of NZ_CP058977.1, from coordinate 2,887,106 downwards.
GGTGGCCGGTCTGGCGCTGGTGTACCTGGTGCCGCCGGTGGCGGTCGTCTGGGGCGCGGCGGCCGGCGGCGCGGCGACGGCGGTCGCCGGTGCGCTGGCGTGGGCGGTGATGGCGGGCACGTACGCGCCGATGCTGCGCTACTACCGGCAGCCCCTGTGGCTCGCCCCGCTGCTGCCGTACACCGCGTTCCTGTACCTGCTGATGACGGTGGACTCGGCGGTGCAGCACTACCGGGGGCGCGGGGCCGCCTGGAAGGGCCGTACGTACACCCGGCCCGGTGCCGTGCCGGACGAGGGCTGAACCGGTCTCACTTGCGGCCGGGCGTCCAGTTCATGCCCCAGCCGTAGGCGCGGTCCACGGTCCGCTGCGGGCTCACCCCGCGCTCGGGCACGAGGTAGCGGGCCTCGCGCCGCACGACGAGGTCGCCGCCGTCGTTGGTGAGCAGGGCGAGGGCGCAGACCGTGGACGGGGCGGTGCACTCGTCCAGGGCGAAGTCGACGGGGGCGCCGTGCTGCGGCCGGAGGGTGACGGTGGCGTGCAGCCCGGCGAAGGAGGTCGCGCCCTCGTAGATGGTGACGAAGACCAGGACGCGCCTCAGTTCGCGCCGGTGGTCGAGGTTGAGGGTGAGGTTCTCGCCGCTCTCGGCGGCTCCGGTGCGGTCGTCGCCGTCGAGGTGGATGTACGGCGGCCGGTGCAGCGAGCCGAAGGCGTTGCCGAGCGCCTGCACGACGCCCTTGCGGCCGTCCGCGAGTTCGTACAGGGCGCACAGGTCGAGGTCGAGGCCGCCCGGCCCGCCGCCCCGGCGCGTTCCCCACCCCGGAAAGCCCTGCCGCGCCTGCCAGTTGAGGTTCACTCGCATGACGCCGCAGGTGCCGCCCTGCTTGGCGAGCGAGACGGAGGGCGCGCTCTTGGTGAGGGTGACCCTGGAGGGGCGGGACGGGGGCGCGGGGCGGGCCGCGGGGGACCGTTCCGCGGTGATGCCGAAGGCCGCGGCCAGGCCGTCCGGGCCGTTGTCGTACCCCTGCCCGACGGCGCGGAACTTCCAGCCGCCCTGGCGGCGGTAGAACTCGCCGAGCAGCAGGGCGGTCTCCACGCTCGCGCCCACGTTGTCGAAGCGGGCGGCGACCCGGCCGGTCGCGGGGTCGCTCACCTCGATGTACAGGTCGGGGACCTGTCCGAGCGTGCCGCCGTCGGCCGACACGGCGAAGACGATCCGTTCGATCGCGCTCTCGACGCGCGGGAGGTCGACGGACAGGGTGTCCACGGCGAGCGGGCCCCGCGTCCGCTCCCCCTCGTGGCGCACCGCGCCGGAGGGGTGCGCGGGCCGGTCGCGGTGGACGAGGTCGGCGGCGGAGCGCACCCGTCCCGCGGCGAGCAGCAGCGCCGAGGCGCGGGCGCCGGGTACTCCGGGCCCGTGGCGCCGGCCGAGTTCGACGCGCAGCGCGGTGGCCGGAACCGGTGTGTTCGATCCCTTCGGCATGGACATGGGGACCCCCTCGCCTGCGGCCCGCGCTGTCCGCGGACGTCCGGATCATCCCTTCCTGCCCAGCCCGTTCCCGGCCATGCCGGACTCACAGGGGCGGGGCGGGGGAAGACACCGGAAGATCGCCGGTCAACCGCCGGTAACCCCGCCGAAAAGTCCGGCACTTACACGATCCATACGTTGATCGCTACACCTTTTCAGCCAGTTCGCCCGAATTGAGGGTCGCCGGTCACCACCGACACGGAAAACAACCCTCTTATCGGTCTCCCCAACCAGCACATCGTGGGCTTAACTTATGTGCCATGACCTCCCCCCGCTCCACTTATGGTGGCGGCTATTACTCCGCCTCCTTCCGGGACACTCCCATCTACGACTCACTGGTGGCCGAGCGGGGAACCCCGCAGATCGCCCCGATCCGGGTCCCCGCCGCCTACGACACCGGCGCCGGCCTGCCCGCCCTGCCGTCGGCCCTGCCCGCCCTCCCGGCGGCACCCTCCCCGCAGCCCCAGGCGCCGGCCTACGGCTACCCGCAGCAGCAGGCCCCCATGCCCATGCAGCAGGCGCCCACGGCGTACATCCCGCAGCAGGCGAGTGCCCCGCGCGGCTATCCCGGCCCGCAGGCCCCGCAGCAGCGCCCGATGGCACCGGGCACCGGCTACGAGGCCATGCGTCCGGCCGCGCCACGACCCGTGCAGGCTCCCTACCAGGACCCGTACAACCACCCGCAGCAGCGCGGTTACTGACAGGCACCACCCGCTGTCGGTGACACCTGGCACGATGGCGACATGGATATCGCCGAAGTGCAGTCGATCCACCTCTACCCGGTCAAAGCCTTCCAGGGCCTCGCGCCCGCGTCCGCCGTGGTGGAGCCCTGGGGCCTGGCCGGAGACCGGCGCTGGACACTGGTCGACGCCGAGGGGAAGGTCGTCACCCAGCGGGAGCAGCCGCGCCTCGCACTCGCCGCCGCCGAGCCACTGGCCGGCGGCGGTGTGCGTCTGTCCGCGCCCGGGCGGGAGCCGCTGACGGTCGAGGTGCCGGAGCCGGTGGCCACCGTGCCGGTGAGCGTATTCGGGACGAAGGTGGAGGCGGTGCCGGCCGCCCCCGAGGCGCACGCCTGGAGCAGCGCCTATCTCGACGAGGACGTACGCCTGGTCCACCTGGACGACCCGGCCACCCGCCGCCCGATCGACCCGGAGTACGCGCTACCGGGCGAGACGGTCGGTTTCGCCGACGGCTATCCGCTGCTCGTCGCCACGACGGCCTCCCTGGACGCCCTCAACTCCCTGATAGCCGAGGGGAGTCACGCCCACGAGGGGCCGCTGCCGATGAACCGCTTCCGGCCCAGCGTCGTGGTGGCCGGGACCGAGGCGTGGGCCGAGGACGACTGGGCCCGCGTCTCGGTCGGCGAGGTGGTCTTCCGCGTCGCGCGGACCTGCGGACGCTGTGTGGTGACCACCACCGACCAGGACACCACCGAGCGCGGCCGGGAGCCGCTGCGGACGCTGGCCCGCCACCGCAAGTTCGGGAGCAGCCTGGTCTTCGGCCAGTACCTCGTGCCCGTCTCCGGCGGCACCATACGCACCGGCGACCCGGTGCGCGTGCTGGAACGGCGGTCGGGCCGGTAGCCGGCGGTCGGCGAGCCGCGGGGCACGGGGCGCGTCCGGTGCGGCGAGGTGTCCGAAACCGGTTCGCCGATCCGGGAACCCTCCGGCCCGTGCCCGTCGTTGAGGTGACATGAGAAAGGCATGAGACGCCACGGCCCCGACCGGCCGCGGCGGACATGGGGGTGGGACGATGCGGGCGGTCACCGGTCTGTGGCGCTGGAGGCGCAATCCGCTGTGCCGCGCGACCGATCTGGCCGAGGCCTGGGTGGCGCTCGTGGCGCTGGTGCTGATCGCCGTGGTGGCGCCGGTGACCGGCGCCCTGGTCGGCACCGCCGCCGAGGGCGCGCTGCACCGGGCCGCGCGGGAACAGCAGCACGCCCGCCGCCTCGTCACGGCCACCGTGGTGCGCGAGTTGCGCGACTCCCCGCTGGAGACCGACCCGGAGACCTCCGGCGCGCGCGAGACCCGCACCCGCGTCGTCGCCGACTGGACCGCGCCGGACGGCACACCGCACCACGGCGCGGCCCTCGCGGAACTCAAGTCCCCGCACCCCGGGGACCACTTCGGACTGTGGACGGACCGGCACGGCCGAATAACGACCCGCCCGCTGGACTCGGCCACGGCGACGACACACGCCGTCCTGGCCGGATTCGGCGCGGCGCTGCTGACCGCGGCCCTGGTGGAGACCGTCCGGCAGATCGCCGTCTGGCGCATGGTGCGCCGTCGGTACGCACGCTGGGACCAGGACTGGGACCGGGTGGGCCCGGACTGGGGCAAGGCGGGCACCGGCAGCTGACCGGCCGCCGGCTGTGGTCAACCACCCCGGGCGCACACGCTACGGTGGACCGGCCGAAGCGCTTTCGGCGACAACCCGCGGGCGGGCACACCGCAGGGGCGCGCAGGGACGCGGGAGCACGAACGGGCAGGCCCCCGGGCCGAGCGCGCTCGCGGTCCCGGCACCGCCGCCCCCACGGGGCGTCGGCCATCAGTACGACGAGGTGGGGGCACAGCAACGCCATGGCACAGGGCACGGTCCAGGTGACGCACACCGGTACGTCGCGGTGGCGGCGCCGCACGGGTGAGTACGCTTCGCTCGCCGCCGCCCTGGAGGCCGCCGCCGACGGTGACGTCCTCACCATCGCCCCCGGCACCTACCGGGAGAACCTCGTCGTGCAGCGCGCGGTGACCCTGCGCGGGCCGGAGGGCTCGCCCGGCTCGGTGCGGATCGCGCCGGTGGACGGGGTGCCGCTGACCGTGCGGGCCTCGGCGGTGGTGCACGACCTGCATGTGGAGGGCCAGGACTCGGCCGCGCCCGCGCTGCTGGTCGAGGAGGGCACACCCGAGCTGACGGACATGCGGATCGTCACCCGCTCCGCCACCGGGATCGAGGTGCGCGGCGCGGCCCGGCCGACCGTGCGCCGCTGCACCGTGGACAACCCGGCCGGCATCGGCATCGCCGTACTCGACGGCGGCAGCGGGGTGTTCGAGGAGTGCGAGGTCGTCGCCGCCGGACAGGCCGGCGTGGCGGTCCACGGCGGCGGCCATCCGCGCCTGGACCGCTGCCGGGTGCACCACGCCTCGGGCACCGGGTTCACCGTGACCGGCGAGAACTCCGCGCTGGAGGCGGTGGGTTGTGAGATCTACGAGGTGCGTGGCTCCGGGGTGCAGGTCACCCAGCGGGCCACCGCGCACCTGACCGACTGCGATGTGCACCGCACCACCGCCGACGGCGTCACGCTGGACACGGACGCGGTGCTCACCCTGGCCGACTGCCGCATCCACGACATCCCGGAGAACGCGGTCGACCTGCGCTCGCGCTCGGTGCTCACGCTGACCCGGACCACGGTCCGCCGGTTCGGCCGCAACGGGCTGTCGGTGTGGGACCCGGGGACCCGGGTGGACGCCAACCAGTGCGAGATCTTCGACAGCACCGGCGACTACCCGGCGGTGTGGGTGAGCGACGGCGCCACCGCGGTGCTCGACTCCTGCCGGGTGCACGACGTGCCGGACGCGCTGTTCGTGCTGGACCGCGGCTCGCGCGCGGACGTGGTGGACAGCGATCTGTCGCAGGTGCGCAACACGGCGGTGTCGGTGAGCGACGGGGCGACCGCGCAGCTGGACGACTGCCGGATCCGCGAGGCGGCGACCGGAGCCTGGTTCCGGGACCACGGCAGCGGCGGCACCCTGAACAACTGCACCGTGGACGGCACCCAGACCGGTGTGATCGTCACCAAGGGCGCCGATCCGACCATCGAGCGCTGTACCGTCGACTCCCCCGCCGAGGCCGGCTTCTACGTCTCCGCGGGCGGCCGGGGCAGCTTCCTGAACTGCCGGGTCAGCGGCAGCGGCGGGTACGGCTTCCATGTGATCGACGGCTGCCGCACCACCCTGCGCCGGTGCCGCACCGAACGGTGCGCGCGCGGCGGTTACGAGTTCGCGGACGGCGGCCCGGACGCCGGGTCCGGGTCGGGTCCGGTCGTGGAGGACTGCACCAGCGACGAGAGCGGCGGCCTGCGGCCCCCCGCGGCGCGGGAGACCGCCGTGCAGACGGTGCCGTCCTCGCCCGGACTGCTCGGTTCGATCCCCGGGCAGCGCAGTACGGAGCCGGAGGCACCCGCCCCCGCGCCGGAGCCGGAGCCGCAGCGGCCCTCGCGGACGTCCAAGGACGTGCTCGGTGAACTCGACGCGCTGGTCGGCCTGGAGAGCGTCAAGCGCGAGGTGCGGGCGCTGACCGACATGATCGAGGTGGGCCGGCGCCGGCAGCGGGCGGGCCTCAAGGCGGCCTCCGTCAAGCGGCACCTGGTCTTCACGGGCTCCCCCGGCACCGGCAAGACGACCGTCGCCCGGCTCTACGGCGAGATCCTCGCCTCCCTCGGTGTGCTGGAGAAGGGCCATCTGGTCGAGGTGTCCCGGGTGGACCTGGTCGGCGAGCACATCGGCTCGACCGCGATCCGCACCCAGGAGGCTTTCGAACGGGCGCGCGGCGGTGTGCTGTTCATCGACGAGGCGTACGCGCTGTCACCGCAGGACGCCGGGCGCGACTTCGGCAAGGAGGCCATCGACACGCTGGTGAAGCTGATGGAGGACCAGCGGGACGCGGTGGTGGTGATCGTCGCGGGCTACACGGCGGAGATGGAGCACTTCCTGTCCGTCAACCCCGGTGTGGCCTCCCGTTTCTCCCGCACCATCACCTTCGGCGACTACGGTCCGGAGGAACTGCTGCGGATCGTGGAGCAGCAGGCCGACGAGCACGAGTACCGCCTGGGCGCCGACACGGCCGAGGCCCTGCTGAAGTACTTCGCGGACCTGCCGAAGGGCCCCGCCTTCGGCAACGGCCGCACCGCCCGTCAGACCTTCGAGGCCATGGTCGAGCGCCACGCGGGCCGGGTGGCGCAGCTGCCGGACCCCAGCACGGACGACCTGACCCTGCTCTACCCCGAGGACCTGCCGGAACTTCCCTGACCGCCGCGGTCGTCGGACCGGGACCCCGGTTCCGGGCGGGGGGCGGGCAGGTCCGGGGACAGACGGGCCAGCAGCTCGGCCCGGACGCGGGCGAAGACCGGGTCGGCCTGGTAGTCGGAGTGGCCGAGGATCGGGCCCGGCAGCGGGTGCTCGGGCGTGCGGCCGTAGGCGAGGGGGTCCCGCAGCGGTTCGTGGTCCACGGGCGGGCGGCCGTCGTCGGCGAGCCGCACCGGGCCGCCGATGGGGTCGGTACGGCGGTACAGATTGCTCCAGCAGGCGATGTCGCGGTGCAGCCCGGCGAGCGCATCGGGCCCGAAGTGGGCCGGGAACCAGCGGCCGTACAGGCGTTCCAGCGGCGACCCGTACGTCAGCAGCGCGATCCGTCCACGGGTGGCAGGGGACAGCTGCCAGGCCGCCGCGGCGGCGAGCACGGTGCCCTGCGAGTGCCCGGACAGCACCAGCCGGCCCCCGGTGGCCCGGGTCCAGGTCGCCATCCGCCACGTCAGATCGGGCACCGCGCGCTCGGCGTAGCACGGCGGGGCGAAGGGGTGCGCGGCGCGCGGCCAGAAGGTGCCGACGTCCCACAGGATGCCGACGGTGCGCCGCGCCCCGGCGTCCTTGTAGGCGCGCCGGCCCCAGGTGACGAACAGCAGGAAGCCGAGCCCGACCAGCCAGGAGCCCACGCCCTGGCAGACCGCTGCGGCGACCTGTACGGCGTCGGCGGTGCTGCGGGCCGCGCCGTCCGGGCTCTGCCCGGTGAGCAGGGCGCCGGCCAGCGCGCCACCGCCCAGGACCAGGGTGGTGACGGCCAGCACCCCGAGGACGAGCGGTGCGCGATCGGTGAGGGCCGCCATGGCCCGGGTGTGGGCGATGGCCCGGGTGCGCGCCGGGTCCTCGGGCTCGCCGGCGTACTCCCGGCTCACCCGGGCCCGCTCGGCGCGGGCCGTGCGCCCGGCGCCGGCGAGGAGCCGCCCGGCGAGCGCCAGCAGCACCAGGATGACCGGTGGGATCACCGACGCCTGCCAGGTCAGCAACACCGGCGGGCCCGCGAGCGAGCCCCCGTCGCCGTCCAGCCAGTCGGCCACCCGCTGGGCGACCCCGCCGGACATCACCCCGCCCAGCGCGCAGGCGAGCAGCGCGGTGGCGGGACCGCCCAGGCCGCGCATGCAGGTGCGGGCGGCGTCGGGGCGGCGCGGGTCTTTGGGGCCGAGGTGGCGGCGGCCGTCGGCCGTCCTGCGGTACAGCCCGCGCGCCACCGTCCCCAGGGCCACCACCAGCACCACCTGTGCCAGCATCAGGGCGCCGAACGCCGCGTCGCCCGGTAACCGTCCCGCCGACCGCCACTCGGGGCGGGACCAGCCGGCATAGAGGACGGTGAACGCGAGGAGGAGCAGGGCGGCGAGGGGGAGGAGGCGTACCAGGTGCCGGTCGAGCCGCTGGTCGAGCTGGTCCTCGTCGCGGCCCCGGCGGCACACCACCGCCACCGCCGCCAGCGCTGCCGCGAGGAGCAGCGCGGTCAGCACCCAGCTCAGGGCGTCCAGCGCCGCGGGCCCGCCGGGCCGGTGGTCGAAGCGGGCCGCCGGTGTCACGAGGGCGGCGGCGATCGTGAGCAGGCCGGCCGCGGTGTGCGCGGCACGCAGCCGGGCGACCAGCCGGCGCCCGTACCAGAAGCCGGGCCGGGCCAGGGCGCTGCCGCCCGGCTCGGGTTCCGCTTCCGGGACCTGGATCAGGGGGCGGTGGGACTCGTACGCGCTCCAGGTGCGGTGCGCGAGGTACCAGAGCAGACCGACCAGCGCGCCCGGCACCAGCACGGCGAGCGCGAGGCGCCGTCCCGGCTGGGCCCACCAGCCGCCGGAGGCGCCGAGCAGCTCGGCCCACCGCCGCACCCCGGACCCCTCGGCCGCGTCGGGGGTGAGGAAGGCCAGCCAGAAGTGGCGGCTCGCACAGGCGGGGACGCCGGCGCACTGCCAGGCGGCGAGGTCGAGGGCCACCTCGCAGGCGGCGGCGACCAGCAGCACGGTGAGGGTGAACGCGGTCAGCCTCACCAGGAGGCCGTAGAGCCGCACGGTGCGGGGCCGGTCGGGGGCGGCGGGGCGCATCCAGTGGGCGAGGTTGACCACCATGAACGGCAGCAACAGCAGCCACAGCGCGCGCCCGGAGTCACCGGAGGTGAGGTTGCACCAGACGTACGCCTCCTGCACCGGTTCGTCGCGGGACGCGGCGGGCCTCCCGCGGTCCGGGCCGGTGGCGGGTGCCGCGTCCTCGGCGCGGCGGAAGACGGCGGCCGTGTCGTCGCCGGTGATCCGGACGGTGCGCGCGTCGCCGAGCATCTTCTCCGGTGTGGTGCCGCCGACGCCGTGCACCAGCAGTTCCAGACCGGCCACCGACTCGGCCGTGCGGCCGGGGCCGTCCGTGACCGGTTCCCGGCCGACGGGCCGTTCCTGAGCACGTTCCACTGTTCCCCCGTGATGCCGTGAACGCCTGTGTCCGTGCGCCGACCAGGATGTCCCGTTCCTGTGCGCCGCGCACCCCTCGTCACCGAATCTCCCCGATCCGTGCGACGGCGTGTGCGGGCGACGGCGCCGCGAGCGGCGGGCGGGCGGTGGCGCACCTGCCGCCCGCCCGTGAAAAGATGGGACGCCCGCGCACCCCTCGGACCGGCGAAAGCACTGGTCGAGGACGGGTGCGCCGGGCGTGTCGAACGGCTGGCGGCGAAAGGACCGGAGCGTACGTGAGCGAGAATCACCACCTGCTCGCGGAGCAGCGCCGCGCCCTGATCCTGGACGAGGTCCGGCGCCGTGGCGGCGCCCGGGTCAACGAGCTGACCCGCAGGCTCGGCGTGTCGGACATGACCGTACGGCGTGACCTGGACGCGCTGGCCCGGCAGGGCGTGCTGGAGAAGGTGCACGGCGGCGCGGTCCCGGTGGTCGAGGCGAGCACGCACGAGCCGGGCTTCGAGGCGAAGTCGGGTCTGGAGCTGTCGGCCAAGGAGGACATCGCGCGGGCCGCCGCCCGGCTGGTCAGCCCCGGCACCGCGATCGCCCTGTCCGGCGGCACGACGACCTACGCGCTCGCGCAGCACCTGCTGGAGGTGCCCGAGCTGACCGTGGTGACGAACTCGGTGCGGGTCGCGGACGTCTTCCACGCGGCGCAGCGCCTGTCCGGGCAGCGGCAGGGCGCGGCCACGGTGGTGCTGACCGGCGGAGTGCGCACCCCCTCGGACTCGCTGGTGGGGCCGGTGGCCGACCAGGCGATCGCCGCCCTCCACTTCGATCTGCTCTTCCTCGGGGTGCACGGCATATCGGTCGAGGCGGGACTGTCCACGCCGAACCTGGCGGAGGCCGAGACCAACCGCCGTCTGGTGCACTCGGCGCGGCGGGTGGTGGTCGTCGCCGACCACACCAAGTGGGGCACGGTGGGCCTCAGTTCGTTCGCCACGCTGGGGCAGGTGGACACCCTGGTGACCGACTCGGGCCTGCCGCAGGAGGCGCGCGCCGAGGTCTCGGAGCACCTGCGGCGGCTGATCGTGGCCGGGGAGCAGGACGCCGAGGACGCGGGCGTGGACGACGAGGGCCCGGAGGACGGCGCCGACGACGCCGAGAACACCGACGGCACCGACGACAACTGACGTTTCGGCAACTACGCTGCGCGGCACGGCACACGCACGCCTGAGACGAGCGGTTCCCCGCCTGCGCACGGGTGTTCGCGACCGAGGAGGCTTCGTCATGCCCCAGCGTCTGCGTCCGGTCGGACCGGACTTCGTCGGCCGAGCGCCGGTACGGCTGGTGTTCGGCCGGGACATCGCCGCCGCACCGGAGTCGGTGTACCAGGCCCTCGCCGAGGACGTGGCCGGCCTGCCGCAGTGGTTCTCGGCCGTGACCGCCGCCCGGTCGACGGAGGGCGGGCGCGAGGTGCGGCTGCGCGGCGGCCTCCGCTTCCGGGAGACGGTCCTGGTGGCCGAGGAGCCCGGGGTGTACGCCTACCGCGTCGACGTCACCAACGCGCCGGGTGCCCGTGCCTGGGTGGAGGAGTGGCGGCTGACTCCGGCCGGTACCGGCACCCGGGTCCGGCTGACCTTCGCGCTCGACGGCACGGCCGCCTTCCGGCTGGGCTGCCGGCTGGCCGCGCCGGGTGTGGGCGGCGCCGTCCGGCGGGCGATCGCGGCCCTGGGCCGGCGGCTGGCCTGAGCCGGCCGCCGCGGCCGTCCGCCGTCGGGTCCGGGAACCGGACCACCGCTGACGCGATATCCGATGTATTCGGCTGGCACGCGTGGGTGTATTGGTGTGCGCGGGGCGTGCACAGGAAACGAAATCCAACAGACCGGAAGATCAATACACCTGTGCGCCCGCACAACAGACGCTATTTTCCAACCATGGCCGGATGACGACTTATTGGCGGTCTCCTCTTCTGCTTCATTGGAACGCGTTGTGTCGCACCTACCGAGGAGGCCGCATGGCCGAAGTCAAGAAGGTAGTCCGCCCCGCGATCACCGCGTCGTCCCGACCCTGCGCGTTCGTCTCGCCGGACAAGGGCAACGCCCCGACCATCACTCCGGTCCGCAAGGAGGCCGAGCCCGTCTCTGCCCCCGCTGAGCAGCGGAAAGAGTGTGCGTCGGCCTGACGGCTGACGTCTTCCGGGGCCCCGGTCCACGGGCCGGGCCCCGGTCTCGCGCGAACCGGGCCCCGGACCCGGCCGGTTCGCCCCCAACGGCTCCGTGCCGCACACCGCACGACCCCTCGGAAGTCGTGAGACGCAGGGAGAAGGCTCAGCCATGCAGAATTCGATGTACCAGTCCTCGCGCTACGTCCGCACTCTTCGCACCGCAGGCGACCAGGATTTCACGTCTTTCGGCGGCCGGCTCGATTCCTACGGGGACGACGAGCGAACCATGGCCTTTCATTCACTCTTCGGAAATGCGCGCTTGATCGACCGGGACATCGTGGAGATCCTCAAAGAGGCCGCCGGGGGCGTCAGCTGGGACCGGCTGCGGGAGCGGGTGGACGAGGACTCCCTGCGCGACCTGGTGGCGGCCCGGTTCCTGGTGGAGGCGGGGCACGACGAGGCCACGGAGATCGACTCCCTGCTGGAGAGCCGGCGAAGCGCCCTCGGCAGCGGCGTGTTCCACTCCTCCATCCAGCTCGTGCTCACCAACGCGTGCAACTTCTCCTGTCAGGGCTGTTTCGCCTACAACTTCGACGGCGGCGTCGAGGAGCGCAACACCTCGGGGGAGTCGGTCAAACCCGGACCGGTCCTGGTCGAGCTGCGCCGCTCGCGCGAGGACGGCGGCCCCGCCGCCCGCCAGGACTCGGGCCCGACGCTCGCCCGGGGCGACTGGAACCACGGCACCGACGAGGGCCGCAACCCCTCGATGCACATGTCGCGGGAGGTGGCCGAGAAGACCGTCAAGGAGGCCATCGCGCTGCGCAAGGCCAACGGCGGCGGCCATCTGACGGTGTCGTTCTTCGGCGGCGAACCCACCCTGGCCAGGGGCACCATCCTGCACGTCCTGCGCACCTTCGGCGACCGCTACGACGGGGTCTCCCTCTCCTACGACCTGACCAGCAACGGCTCCCGGATCGACGACGAACTGCTCGCCGCCCTCGCCGAACACCGCGTCGACACCACCGTCTCCATCGACTACCTGGTCCCGGAGACCGGCGAGTTCCGCGGCGGCCAGCAGCAGCGCACCCCCTGGGCCGTGGTCCGCAAGGCGATCCTCGACATGAAGGCCGCCGGCGTCCCGGTGAGCATCACCTCCGTGCTCTCCCAGTACACCTGGGACAAGTGGGGCACCCCGCTCATCGACTTCGTCGCCGAGGCCGGTCTGGACACCCTGGACGTCATCGTCTCCTTCCAGGCCAAGGAGTTCTTCCAGCAGCACAGCCCGCACGACGTGGCACAGCGGCTGCTGGCCGCCGTCGACTACGGGCGCGAGCGCGGCGTCCAGCTCAGCGGCTACTGGTACCAGACCTTCCAGATGATCATCGACGACGCCAAGTGGGCCGAGCAGGCCGACTACAAGACCTGCCCCGCGGTGGGCCGCCAGCTGTCCATCGAGCCGAACGGCAGCGTCTTCGCCTGCAAGGCCACCGCCCGCAAGCTGGGCACCATCGACGACTGGCGCGGCATCTTCACCTCACCCGCCTACCAGGACTACGGCATGCGGGCCTACACCAACGGCCCCGGCTGCCAGGGCTGCGAGTTGCAGGGCACCTGCTCGGGCGGCTCCGCCGGCGCGCTGGAGGAGGAGAACGGTTCGATCCAGGTGATGTCGCCCGGCTACTGCGCCTATATGCGCGAGGTGGTCCAGGGCCTCCTGGAGCGCCACCACACCCAGAGCCTCGCCACCCTGTCCTGACCCGGGCCCCGGCCCTCCCCGCAACGGCCCGCCCGCACGCGCGGCGGGCCGCCGATCCACGATCCGGCCCCGCGACCCAGGTCCGGGCCCAGGAAGGGTGACTGGTTCCATGGCAACGATCGGCATGCACTTCGGCCACGACGCGGGCGCCGCGCTCACCGACGCCGGCGGCTACCGCGTCATCGAGGCCGAACGCCGCCTGGGCCTGCGCCATGTGTGCGGCGGCAACGGCGACTTCCCGCGGGCCGCCGCCGAGTGGCTGGCCGAACTGCGCGCACGGGCGGCGAGCCCGGTCACCCGTATCGCGGTGGCCGACTGGTACACCCCCCGCTGCCAGGTGCTGCCCCCGGCGCTGGTCGAACTCGTCGGCGAGGACGCCCGCTGGACGGCCACCGGAGGCACCGGCCTCGCGGACGCCGTGACCCGCGTGCTCAAACCCCTCGACTGGCCCCTCGCCAAGGGCTTCGGCGACATCACCCTGACCGCGGTGCGCCACCACTACGCCCACGCCGCCCTCGCCTACTACACCTCCGGCGCCCGCAAGGCGCTGGTGCTGGCGCTGGACGGCACGGGCAACTACGCCGAGTGCGGCATGGTGTGCCTCGGCGACGGCGACCAGCTCACCCCCGTGCTGTCCTTCACCAACCGCACCGGCCCCCGCTTCGGCCTGGTCTACGAGGCGCTCGCCCGGCGGATCCACGGCAGCCAGTTCGACACCGGCAAACTGCTCGGGCTGACGGCCACCGGCGAGACCGACGCCGCCCTGCTGCCCGTGCTGCGCGCCATGCTCCTGCCGCAGTCCACCCGGCGCGCCTCCCCCGACCTGTACGAGCCGCTGGACGAGGACCTGCTGACCGGCACCGCGTTGCGCTACGCCGACAGCTGGTGGGAGTACGACCCGGACAGCGGCGGCTACCTGGACGCGGGCCTGGCCGACTCCAGCGACGACGACGTCGTGCACTCCTTCGGCTCGGTCTTCCCCGACGAGATCCGCACCGCCGACGGCGCCACCACCCTGATCGGCACCTCGCCGGACGACCGTGTCTGCCGGGACCTGGCGGCGACCCTCCAGGCCGCCGTGGAGCAGGACCTCACCCGGCTGGTCACCGGCCTCAGCCGGCGCTTCCCCAGCTACGCCACGCTCTGCTACGCGGGCGGCTGCGCGCTCAACATCACCGCCAACAGCCGGCTCGCCGAGTGCGGCCAGTTCACCCGGGTGTCCGTGCCGACCTGCTGCGACGACTCCGGGATCGCGCTCGGCGCGGCGCTCGCCGTCGCCGACCCGGCCGACCGGCCCGCCCTGATCGGCCGCTCGGGCTGGACGTCGCTGGCCTACGCCGGGCCGTCGCTCGGCGGCCTGGACGCGCTCGACCAGGGCGCCGCTCCCCCGGCCGACGACCTCGTGGCCCGCGTGCGCGGCCTCGGGCTGTCCGTGCGCGGCGCGGCCGACGACGAGGAGTTCGTGGAGGACCTCGCCGACCTGCTGGCCGAACGGCGCTGCGTGGCCTGGCTGGAGGGCGGTCTGGAGACCGGCCCGCGGGCCCTCGGCCACCGCTCCCTGCTGGTCTCCGCCCACTGGCCCGGCGCCCGCAGGTACGTCTCCGAGACCATCAAACAGCGGGAGTGGTTCCGGCCGGTGGCCCCGATCTGCCCGGAGGAGGTCGCCGACCAGTACTTCACCGGCCCGCTGGACCACGCGGAGACCATGCTGTTCGCCGTACGGGTACGGCCCGACCGCGCCGAACTGCTCGCCGAGGCACGGCACATCGACGGCACGGCACGCCTGCAGACCGTACGGCCCGACACCCAGCCCCTGCTGCACCGGCTGTGCCACGCCGTCGCCGCCCGGACCGGGCTGCCCGTGCTCATCAACACCAGCGCCAACGGCGGCGGCCGCCCCATCCTCAACCACGTCGACGAGGCCCTGGAGTTGCTCACCGAGACCGAGCTGGACGCCGTGGCGCTGCCCGAACGCCGCCTGATCGCCGAGTGACCCCCGCACCCGCACCGCACCCTGGAGAGTGTCCGTGGCAGCCACCCAACTCCGAGACATCCGGAAGACCCGGCCCCTACGCGTCCTGTCCCCCGCCGACTGGGACCACTGGACGACCAACGGCTATGTGATCGTGCGTCAGGCGGTGGCGCCGGACACCGTCGCCGCCCTCGCCGAGGGCCTGTGCTCCTTCCTCGACATGCGCCTCGACGACCCCGCCACCTGGACCTCCCCGCACACCGGCAACGACCGGCTGCCGGGCCACAGCGGACTGGTCGAGATGTACAACCACCAGGCGCAGTGGGACGCGCGGCAGACCCCGCGGGTGTACGAGGCCTTCGCCGACATCTGGGACCGCGCCGACCTGTGGGTCACCATCGACTTCGCCAACGTCAATCCCCCCAACCGGGGGCCGCGCGCCTTCGACGGGTTCATCCACTGGGACGTGGACACCTCCACCGACCCGCTGCCCGTGAGCTGCCAGGCGGTGCTCTCGCTGACCCACGGCGACGAGGAGATCGGCGGCTTCCAGTGCGTGCCGGAGATCTTCGCGGAGTGGGAGAAGTGGGTGAGCGGCCAGCCCGCCGACCGCGACCCGTTCACCCCGGACATCACCGGATACACGATCACCACCCCGGAGGTCGCGCCCGGCGACCTCATCATCTTCAACAGCCTGCTGCCGCACGGCGTGCACCCCAACGTCTCCGCCGGCCGGGTGCGCATGGCCCAGTACCTGACCATGGCGCCCGCCTGGGAGGACCACGCCGACCTGCGACAGGCCCGGGTGCGGTTCTGGCGCGACCGCGTCCCGCCGCATCCGCCCGAGGGCGGCATCCGCAAGGCCGAGGCCGATCTGTACGGCCCGGCGGCGCTGACGGAACTCGGCGAGCGCCTCCTGGGTCTGCGGACCTGGGCCGAGGGGAGGGTTGTTGGCTAGCACCACCCGGCCCCTCGCCCCGCACCGCGCGAGCGCGGACCTGGGCCGTCCGTTCCGCTGGCTGTGGGCGTCCACGGCCGCCTCCAACGCGGGCGACGGCATCACCCGTACGCTGCTGCCGCTGCTGGTCGTCGCCCATCACCCGGACCCCGCGGCGGTGGCCGGGCTGACCACCGTCAACATGCTGCCGTGGCTGCTGTTCGCCCTCCCGGCCGGGGTACTCGCCGACCGCGTGGACCGGCGGCGCATCGTCCTCGTCAGCAACGTGGTCCGCGGCGCGGCCCTGCTCGGCGCGGCCCTGGTGCTCGCCACCGACCGTCCGCTGCCGCTGCTGTACGCGCTGGCGTTCCTCCTCGGCGTCGCCGAGACCCTCGCCGACACCGCGGCGCCCGCGATGCTGCCGCGGCTGGTCGAGGCGCGGCACCTGGAACGCGCCAACGGGCGGCTGTCGGCGGCCCAGATCGTGCTCAACGAGATGGTGGGACCGCCCGTCGCGGGCCTGCTCGCCGGGCTGACCGCCGCGGCCGCCCTCGCCACCGGCGGCTCCCTGTACGCCCTGGCCGCGCTGCTGCTCCTGGGCCTCGCCCCGCTCGCCGGCAACCGGCCGGCACCGGCACCGCCCGGCGCGCGTGACGGCGTGCTGCGCGACATCCGACAGGGCCTGCGTTTCGTCCTCGGGCACCGCACCCTGCGCCGCACGCTCGCCGCGAGCGCCCTGTACGGCCTGGTGTTCTCCGCGACGTTCTCGATGCTGGTGCTGCTGAGCGAGCGCACCCTGCGGCTGGGTGAGACCGGCTACGGGCTGCTGCTCGCCGCGGGGTCGGTCGGCGCCGTCGCCGGCAGCTGGCTGGCACCCCGCGCCGCCGACCGGCTGCCCACCGTACGGCTGGCCCGCTGGTCCCTGGCCGGCTCCGGGGCCGCCTACGTGATCCTCGGCCTGGTCCGCCGGCCCGAACTGACCGCGCTCGCCCTCGCCGTCAACGGCGTCTTCATGATGGGCTGGAACATCCCCGTGATGTCCCTGCGCCAGCGGCTCACCCCGGAGGACCTCCAGGGCCGGGTGATGAGCGTGTCCCGGCTGTGCTCGTGGGGCAGCATGCCCGTCGGCGCCACCCTGGGCGGCCTGCTCGCCGCCGCGCTGAGCGTGCCCGCGGTGTTCGTGGTGTGCGGCGGCGTCCTGGTCCTCGGCGCCCTGCTGCTGCTCGCCCGTCTGCACGACGAACCCCCCGCGCCCGCGGCGCCCACCGCACCACTTCCGTCCGGCCGACTCGATGACGAGGGATGACCATTGGACACGCAGCTCTATGACACGGTGATCGTCGGCGGCGGGCCCGCCGGTCTGAACGGCGCGCTTTATCTCGGCCGGTCACGCCGCCGGGTACTGCTCGTCGACTCCGGCGACGCCCGCAACATGGCCGCGGGCGTCATGCACAACGTCCTCACCAACGACGGCGCGGCCATCGCCGACTTCCGGGCCCGCGCCCTCGCCCAACTCGCCGCCTACGACGTCACGTTCCGCGACGACGAGGTGGTGTCCGCCGAGTCCGGCGGCGACCACGTGGTGGTCACCGCCAAGGAGTCCGGCACCGTCCGCGCCCGCACCCTGCTGTACGCCGCCGGGGTCCGCTCGGTACTGCCCCCGGTCCCGGGACTCGCCCCGCTGTGGGGCAAGGCGGTCTTCGAGTGCCCGTACTGCCACGCCTGGGAGGTGCGCGAGCGCCGCTTCGCCGTCTACGGCGGCGGGGTGCCCAGCGAATGCCTGGCCTCGACCCTGACCGTGTGGTCCGACGACATCACCTACCTCGCCGACGGGCGCGCGCTGCCTGAGGACGAACAGGACCGGCTCACCGCCGCCAAGGTGCCCGTCCTCACCGAGGGGGTCCGCGAGCTGCGGCCGCACCCGGAGGGCCTGGAGGTCGTCTTCGCCGACGGCCGGACCGCCTCCTACGGGGCGATGTTCCTGCACCTCGACATCGAGCCCCGGGTGGCCCCGCTGCGCCCCTGGCTCCAGGCCCCGGACCTGGAGTCCGTGCAGACCGACGAACGGGGCCGCACCAGCCTGCCCCGCCTGTACGTCGCCGGGGACCTCGGCCGGAACATGCAGCAGGCCGCCATGGCCGCGGCCAGCGGCGGACTGGCCGCCATGGCCATCAACGCCGACCTGATCCGCGAGGACCGCCCCGGCTCCCTGCCCGAGCCGCCGCCCCCGGCCCCGGCCCGCTGAGCACCCGCCCACCCCACCCAAGCCAGGGAGCCCCTTCGCGATGACCTCACCCCGTGCCGAGTTCGCCCCGCACATGGAGCACTACACCTTCGTCCTGGAGGACCAGCCGTATCTGGGCTACTTCCAGTACGGCAACGAGAAGACGCCCGTCTACACCACCGACCGGCACGGCTTCCGGGTCACCCCGGGCCCCGACGGGCAGCGGGCCACGGTCGGCGACGACCGCCCGGACGGCCCGGCACGGGTCCTCGCGGGCAGCTCCGCGGTCTTCGGCGTGGGCGCCACCGGGGACGCGGCCACCATCACCGCCCGCCTGTGGAACGCCCACGCGCCCCGCCTGCCCTGGCTCAACCTGTCGGGCCAGAGCCACAACTCGGCCCAGGAACTGCTGCTGTTCACCCTCTTCCAGCACGAACTGCCGCCCATCGAGGACATCGTGCTGCTGTCCGGCGTCAACAACCTGGTGCTGAGCAGGCTGCCCGAGGAGAAGCAGGGCCGACACGGCGCCTTCTTCGACTGCGGACCCGCCCCCGAGGTCGTCCCGCCGCCCGAGCGACGCGTCGCGCACAGCACCGAGTTGACACTCCGTCACCTCGCGGGCTGGAAGACGCTCGCGGACGGCCTCGGAGCCCGGCTGACCTTCGTGCTCCAGCCGCTCGCCCCCTGGGTGCGCGAGGAACCGCTGCCCCGGGAGAAGCTGCTCTTCGACGAGCTGGACGAGGTCTCCAACTTCCGCCGGTTCCACAACGACATCTCCACCATGGCGGTCGGCCGCGCCTACGCCGAACGGCTGTCCGCGGGATGCGCCCGGCTCGGTGTGCCCTTCCTGGACATGAACGTGGCGCTCGGCGAGGCCGCCGCGCCCGGGGACTGGCTGTTCATCGACCGTGTGCACGGCACCGATCTCGGCTACGACCTGGTGGCCCGGCAGCTCGCCCACCACCTCGACCTGGCATGAGGAGCCCCTCGATGCGCGACCCGATGAGCGAGGACAGCGGGGCGCCGCCCGCCCCGGCGGTCCACCGCCTCTCCGCCTGGCTGCGCCGCCGCGGCCGCACCCGGCCGTCCGCTCCCGCCGGCCCGCCGGAGGGGCCCGCGGACCCGCCCGCGCCACCGCCGCCGTCCCGGCTGCGCCCGCAGCCCGAGGACGACGCCTCCGTCTACCCCCTGTTCTGACATGGGCACCGGCAGCGGCGGCGGCCCGGTCCTGGGCATCTCCGCCTACTACCACGACAGCGCGGCGGCCCTGGTGGCGGACGGCGTCCCGGTCGCGGCGGCCCAGGAGGAGCGGTTCACCCGGCGCCGGCACGACCCCGGCTTCCCCGCCCACGCCGTCCGCTCCTGCCTGGACCTGGGCGGACTGCGCCTCGACGAGCTGGCGGCCGTGGCGTTCTACGAGGACCCGGCGCTGAAGTTCCGCCGGGTCCTGGCCACCTGGCTGGCGACCGCCCCGCACGGCTACCCCGTGTTCCGGCGCTCGTTCCCGCAGTGGGCCGGCTGGAAGCGGCGGGCGCTGGAGGACGTGCGGGCCCGCCTGCGCGAGCTGGCGCGGGGCCGGCCGCTCCCGCCGCTGGTGGCCTACCGGCACCACGCCTCGCACGCCGCGTCGGCCTTCTACCCGAGCCCCTATCCCTCTGCCGCGGTGCTCTGCGTCGACGGGGTGGGCGAGTGGGCGACGACGACCCTGTGGCACGGCCGGGACACCCGGCTCGTCCCGCTCGCGGAGCTGCGCTTCCCGCACTCGCTCGGCATGCTGTACTCCGCGTTCACCTACTTCTGCGGCTTCAAGGTCGACTCGGGCGAGTACAAGCTGATGGGCCTCGCCCCCTACGGCACCCCCCGCTACGCGCCCCTGATCCGGCAGCGGCTGATCGATGTGAAGGACGACGGCTCGTTCCGCCTGGACCTGCGCCACTTCACCTTCCAGTACGGGCTGACCATGGTCGGCCGGGCCTTCGAGGAACTGTTCGACGGGCCCCGCCGGACACCGGAAGGGCCCCTCACGCAAAGGGAGTTCGACCTGGCGGCGTCCGTGCAGCAGGTCACCGAGGAGGTGCTGCTGCGGCTGGCCCGCACCGCCCTGCGCCGCACCGGGGAACGGCGGCTGTGCCTGGCCGGCGGAGTCGCGCTCAACTGCGTGGCCAACGGCCGGCTGCTCGCCGAGGGGGTGTGCGACGAACTCTGGGTGCAACCGGCGGCCGGTGACGCGGGCGGGGCGCTCGGCGCGGCCCTGGCCGAGTCGCACCGCCGGGGCGCGCCCCGGGCCCATGTGCGCAAGGGCGCGGACGCGATGGCGGGCGCACTGCTCGGCCCCGGCCATGACGACCGCGAGATCGAGGAGTTCCTGGCGCGCGGCGGCTACCCCGCCGTACGGCTGCCGGAGCGGGAACTGGTCGAGCGGGTGGCGGCGGAGCTGGCGCGGGGCCGGGTGGTGGGCTGGTTCCAGGGGCGGATGGAGTTCGGCCCGCGGGCGCTGGGCAACCGGTCGATCCTCGCCGACCCGCGCGATCCGGCCATGCAGTCCACCCTCAACCTCAAGACCAAGTTCCGCGAGTCCTTCCGCCCCTTCGCCCCCGCCGTGCCGGCCGAGGACGCCAAGGACTGGTTCGATCTGCCGCGGGAGAGTCCCTACATGCTGCTGACGGCGCAGGTGGCCGCGGCCCGGCGACGGGAGTGCGGGGCCGAGGCCGACGGCGTCCGGGGTCTGGACCTGCTGCGCGTGCCGCGCTCGACGGTCCCGGCGGTCACCCATGTCGACGGCTCGGCCCGGGTGCAGACGGTGACGGCCGGGCACAATCCGCGTTTCCACGCGCTGCTCACCGCCTTCCGGGAGCGCACGGGCTGCCCGGTGCTGGTGAACACCTCCTTCAACGTGCGCGGGGAGCCGATCGTGCGCGACCCGGCGGAGGCGTACGCCTGCTTCATGCGCACCCGGATCGATCTCCTGGTCCTCGGCGACCGTCTCCTGGACAAGCGCGACCAGCCCGCGTGGCGGGAGGAGGGCGACTGGCGTGCCACGATCCCGAGGGACTGAACGGCTGCTCCGACTGGGCCTCGCCGCCCTGTACTTCGCGGTGATCACCCCGGCGGGGCTGTGCGTCCGGGCGGTGCGCGACCCGCTGCGGCGCGCCTGGGACCCCGACCGGGCGAGCTACCTGGAGCCCCCGGCCGGCATCCGGCCGCCCGCACGGGCGCCCCGAAGACGCACGGACGGCTGACGCCGCGTCCGGTGTCCGGCCGGGCGGCCCGCGGCCGGCGGGCGCACCGGCACGCGGGACGGGTCCGGCCGGGGGGTCATCCGCGGTCGGGGCGGGTCGCCGAGACCAGCACCACGCGGCGCGTGCCCAGGACCAGTACCCGGGACGCGGCGCCGGTGAATCCGCGGGCCTCGGTCCACTCGCTCGCCTCCCGCGCGTCGGCGGGCAACGGCACGTCGCCGGCGAGGAGTTCGGCGAAGCGCGGCGAGGGGCGGAAGTGCGTGGCCAGGGGCAGCGAGAACCCCACCCGGCCGCCCGGCCGCAGCGCGCGCCGCCAGTCGGCCAGGGCCCCGGCGCCCAGGAAGTGCAGCGAGGACGCGCAGAACACGACGTCGAGCGAGTGATCGGGGACCGGCAGCGGTACGGCGTCGCCCACCCGCCAGTCGATCGCCCGGGCGCTCGCCGTACCGACGGCGCGGGCCCGGCCGACCGCGACCATGCCCGGGGAGAGGTCGACGGCCAGGACGGGCTTCGCCGAGGCGGGCCGTTCGCGGGCCAGCTGGAGGGCGACGGCGCCCGCTCCGCACGCCACGTCGGCGACCGCGTCGTCCGCGCCCGGGGCCACCCGGTCGATCAGGGCCCGGGCGATCTCCTCGTGGTGCGCGTGGTCGTAGCTGTCGGCCAGCTCGTCGAAGACACCGGCCAGCTCTGCGCTCTGGATCACCGTCCGATCGTAGCCGCACGCCCCGGACCCTTCCGGGCGCGCACCTCTCAGTCCGGCCACACACCCGTGGCCAGCAGGGAGTCGATCGCCGCCGCGTACGGTGCGATGTCCAGGCCCTGCCGGGCGAGCCAGGCGTCCGAGTAGTACTTGTCGAGGTACCGGTCGCCCGGATCGCACAGCAGGGTGACGACGCTGCCGGTGCGGCCCTCGGCCACCATCTCCGAGACGATCTTCAGCGCGCTCCACAGTCCGGTCCCGGTGGAGCCGCCCGCCTTGCGGCCGATCGCCCGCTCCAGGGCCCGTACGGCGGCGACGCTGGCCGCGTCCGGGACCTTCATCATCCGGTCGATCGCGCCGGGCACGAAGCTCGGTTCCATGCGCGGCCGGCCGATGCCCTCGATCCGGGAGCCGCAGTCGCAGGTGACGTCCGGGTCGCCGGTGGTCCAGCCCTCGAAGAAACAGGAGTTGTCGGGGTCGGCGACGCAGATGCGGGTGTCGTACTGCATGTAGTGCACATAGCGCGCGAGCGTCGCCGAGGTGCCTCCGGTGCCCGCCGTGGCCACGATCCACGCCGGCTCCGGGAACCGCTCCAACTCCAGCTGGCGGAAGATGGATTCGGCGATGTTGTTGTTGCCGCGCCAGTCGGTGGCCCGCTCGGCGTAGGTGAACTGGTCCATGTAGTGGCCGCCGGTCTCCACCGCGAGGCGGGCCGACTCCTCGTACATCTTCCGGGAGTCGTCCACGAAGTGGCACCGCCCGCCGTGGAACTCGATCAGACGGCACTTCTCGGCGCTGGTCGTGCGGGGCATGACCGCGATGAAGGGCACCCCGATCAGCTTGGCGAAGTACGCCTCGGAGACGGCGGTGGAGCCGCTGGATGCCTCGATCACCGGGCGCCCGGGGCGGATCCAGCCATTGCAGAGGCCGTAGAGGAACAGGGAGCGGGCGAGACGGTGCTTGAGGCTGCCGGTGGGGTGCGTCGACTCGTCCTTCAGATAGAGGTCGATGCCCCAGCGTTCGGGCAGCGGGAAACGCAGCAGGTGCGTGTCCGCCGAGCGGTTGGCGTCGGCCTGCACCTTGCGCACGGCCTCCTTCAGCCAGCCGCGGTAGGCGGGGTCGCTGCGGTCGACGTCGAGGGTGGCGCCGGTCCGGATCTGTGGGGTGATGCTCACGGCGGGGCTCCTTACGCTCTGCGCCGACGGCGCCCATGGCGGCCGGCACCTTGAGCATAGGCATCTTTCAGACCGCTTCCCACCTGCATAAACGCATCTTTGGAGGGCCCAAAGCGACCCTGGGGCACAGGCGTACGAGAGGGCAGGCGCGGCCGGGCGCGTGCTCCGGGCCGCTGTTCCGCGCGCCCCCGCGCGCACTGGTGCTCCGTGCCGCGGCGCGGCAGACTGCACGCGTGCGGGACGATGGTCCCGCACGCGAACGGGGGCGCACACCGGAACACGGGAACACGCGCACAAGGGGGCGGCGAGGGATGGCGGAGCCGGAGTTCACTGCCAAGGGCGTGCGGATCGGCAAACGGATGCGTTCGCTCACCCGGGCCGGACAGGTCCGGATCAGCGACGGCAGGGTGGAGTTGCTCAACAGCTACGGCAGCGAGATCGACAGCGCACCGGTGCAGGCGGTGCGCGCCTCCAAACCGTGGTTCGCCCCGGACGACAAGGCACTGGCCGACCTGAACGGCGAGCGGTACCTGCTGACCCTGGGCGAGCAGGACCCGGCTCCCGGCGAGCCGGGACCGCCGGCGGCCCGCCGGTTCATCGAAGCGGTCCGCCGCGCCGCGGGACGCGGCGGCTGAGCGGCCGGGCGCCGGGCGCACCCCGCCCCGGCCGGGACGGGCGCGTCCGGCGCCGCGACGCCCGCGTGATCCCCGCCCGTCCGTACGGACGCGGCGAGTTGCGCACGGGTGCCCCCTGCGCCACGCTGGTCTCACGTCACTCTGGGTTTACCGGCGATAACGCTGCGAACCAGCCCGCCGGCCTCGACAGCAGGCGGCCGCTTTCCCGGGGGGCCTGCTGGATCCGTTGTTCTCCGTGTTTTGCCGGTTCCCTTCCGGACCTCACATCGGGGAGTCGCAGCCGTGATCAGTTACCCAAGCAGGCACTGCACGGTGGAGCTCCAAGCCCTGCCGTCGCGGATCGGCCAGGTCCGCAGAATCGTATCTGCGCAATTGCGCTACTGGCGTCTCGACCCGTTGATAGACCGTGCCGCGCTCGGCGTGACGGAGCTGCTCAGCAACGTCCACCGGCACGCCAGACCCGACAAGTCGTGCACCGTGGAGCTGGAGTTCGCGCCGGACCGGCTCACGGTGTCGGTGCGCGACCACGACCCGCGCCTGCCGGTACCGGCCGACGACGCCGACCCGGCCGACGCCACACCGCTCGCGACCTGCGGGCGGGGCCTGGCGATGGTGGCCGCGGTGAGCGAGAGCTGGGGCGCGCGACCGGACGGCGACAACGGGAAGGTCGTCTGGTTCACCCTGCCGGCGTCCTCCGGCCGGCCGGCCCATACACCCTGCCCCGCACCGGACCACCAGCCGGTGCCGGTACCGGCCGAGACCGTCGCCACGGTGCGGGCGAGCGTCACGGCGGGTGCCGTCGCGACCGCCGGGGCCGTCGCCACGACGGTCGCCGCCGCTTCGGCGGGGACCGCCACCGCGCCGCGGGCACCGGTCCCCGCGGCGGCCTCGGCCGCGAGCGGCGCGGGCGGTGGCGGCGGGCCCCGCTGACCGGTCTCCGGGCGCCCGGCGGGCGGGCGGCACACCCCGCCCGCCGGGCCCGTGCACCACGCCGATCACTGTATCTACCAGTATGTACACTGCTGGCATGAGCACCTCCGAACGACTGATCGAGTCCACCCGCGAGCTGCTGTGGGAGCGCGGGTACGTGGGCACCAGCCCCAAGGCGATCCTGGAGCGCGCGGGCGCCGGCCAGGGCAGCATGTACCACCACTTCAAGGGCAAGCCGGACCTCGCCCTGACGGCGATCCGGCGGACCGCCGAGGAGCTGCGGGCCGCGGCCGAGCGCGCCCTGGGCGGACCGGGCACGCCCTACGAGCGCATCGTGGCGTATCTGCGGCGCGAGCGCGCGGTGCTGCGCGGCTGTCCGATCGGCCGGCTGACCATGGACCCGGACGTGATGGCGAGCGACGAACTGCGCGCCCCGGTGGACGAGACGCTCACCTGGATCCGGGAACGGATCGCGGGAATCGTCGAAGAGGGCAAGGCGCAGGGGCAGTTCGCGCCGGAGCTGGACGGCGGGCAGATCGGCGCGGCCGTCCTCGCGACCGTGCAGGGCGGCTATGTGCTCGCCCGCGCCGCCGGTTCCCCGGCCGCCTTCGACACGGCCGTCGACGGCCTCCTCGCCCTGCTCGCACCGCGCACCGTCTGAGGAGGGGCGACTCGATGCACGCGCCGCGGTACGTGACGCCCCCGGCGGACCACGACACCGACGTCCGCCGCGCCCGCGCCGACCGGCTCGGGCATCCGCTGGACGACCGGGACGACGACCCCGGCCACGCCGAGGGCGCCGGCACCCGCGCGGGGTTCGCCGTACGGCGGCGGCAACCGGTCCCGTCGGGAGCCGACTTGGCGGCGCCGAGGGCGGCCGTCGGCCCGCACCACCGGGAGCCGGTCCGCTTCTCCCCCTGGGAGCACGACGTCCCCGAGGCCGAGGGCGGCCGCTTCCGGGTCCCGCGTCCGCCCGCCCCCGGGCGCGACCTGCTCCCCCGCGGCCGGCAGTGGTGAGCCGGGTCCGCACGGTCCTCGGCGACCTCGCTCCCGAGCGGCTGGGCGTCTGCGACGCGCACGACCATCTCTTCCTGCGCAGCAGGCAGTTGCCGGGTCAGGAGCTGGACGACGCCGACGCCGCACGGGCCGAGCTGGAGGCCTTCCGGGCGGCGGGCGGCGCGGCCGTCGTGCAGTGGACGCCGCACGGCATGGGGCGCCGGGCGGCCGACCTCGCCGGCCTGTCCCGGGCGACGGGGGTGCACCTGGTCTGCGCGACCGGGCTGCACCAGGCACCGCACACGGCACCGGAACGGGTGGCGCGGCTGCGGGGCCGGCTGGCGGAGGTGTTCGTCGCCGAACTGACCGAGGGCATCGGCACGACCGGCGTACGCGCCGGGCTGATCAAGGTGGCGGGCGGTTTCCACGCCCTCGACGAACACGCCCGCTGGACGATGACGGCGGCGGCCGAGGCACACCACGCCACCGGCGCGCCCATCGCCGTCCATCTGGAGCTGGGCACCGGTGCGCTCGACGTACTGGACCTGCTCTGCGGCGAGTTGGGGGTTCCCGGGGAGCGGGTGATCCTCGGCCATCTGAACCGCTTCCCCGATCCGGTGGTGCACCGGCAGGCCGCCGCGTCCGGCTGCTGGCTCGCCTTCGACGGTCCGTCCCGCGCCCACCACCCGACCGACTGGCGGATGCCGGCCGCCGTGCGGTCCCTCGCCGAGGCCGGGTACGGCGACCGGCTGCTGCTCGGCGGCGACACGGTGACCGCCGGGGCCCGCTCGGTCGACGGCGGGCCCGGGATGCCGTACCTGCTGCGGCGGGTACGGCCGCGGCTGGCGGAGGAGTTCGGGCAGGACCTGGTGGACCGGATCCTCACCGAGCACCCGTCGCGGGCGTTCGCGGTCGACTGGAAGTAGGCCGCACCGCCCGGGAGTTCAGCGCAGCGCGCCCAACGGGTCGTCCAGCACCGGCTGCCAGGCCAGTTCGGCCGCCCCGACCAGGCTGTTGTGGTCGAGGGTGCAGGGCAGGATCGGCACGCCGCCGCTCTGCCCCCACAGGCTGCGGTCGGCGACGACCGCGCGCAGCCGGCTCGGGTCGGCGCCCAGCAGGGTGCGATGCAGCCCGCCGAGGATGATGCGGTCGGGGTTCAGGATGTTGACGAGACCGGCGAGACCGAGCCCGAGCCGGTCGATCAGGGCCTCGGCGGCCCTGCGCACGGCGGGGTCGTCGTACTGGTTGAGCAGCAGGTCGTTGGCCTGCTGGAGCAGGGACACCTCGGGACCCGGATCGCGGCCCGCCTCCACGAGCAGCGCCAGCGGGTCCGCCTCCACATCCAGGCAGCCCCGGCCGCCGCAGTGACAGGGGCGGCCCTCGGGGTTGACGGTCAGGTGGCCGACCTCCAGGGCGAGCCCCGAACTGCCGGTGTGCAGCCGGCCGTCGAGGACCAGGGCGCCGCCGACGCCCCGGTGCCCGGTGGCCACGCACAGCAGGTCGCGGGCGCCCCGGCCGGCGCCGTGCCGGTGTTCGGCGAGCGCGGCGAGGTTGACGTCGTTGCCCGCGAAGGCGGGCCCGGTGATGCCCGCCGCGCGCACGCACTCGGCGAAGATGCGGCGGACGGGGGCGCCGACGGCCCAGGCCAGGTGAAGCGGGTTGAGGGCGAGGCCGTCGGGCTCGGCGACGGCGGACGGCACGGCGAGTCCGGCGCCGACACAGCGGCGGCCGGTGTCGCGCAGCAGTTCCGCGCCCGCCTCGACGACCGAGCCGAGCACCTTCGCCGGGTCGGCCTCCACGGTCTGGCAGCCGGGCGCGGTGGCCACGATCCGCCCGCCGAGGCCGACCAGCGCGGCCCGGAAGCCGTCGGCGTGCACCTGCGCGGCCAGCGCCACCGGGCCGTCCTCGGCGACGTCCAGCCGGTGCGAGGGGCGGCCCTGGGAGCCGGCCGCGGCGGCCGGCCGGACGTCCACCCGGATCAGACCGAGGGCCTCCAGCTCGGCGGCGACCGCCCCGGCCGTGGCCCGGGTGACGCCGAGTTCCGCGGTGAGCACCGCCCGGGTCGGCGCCCGCCCGGTGTGCACCAGCTCCAGCGCGGGGCCGAGCGCGCCCCGCCCCCGGTCCAGCCGCGCCCTGGTGGTCCTCTCCCCCGCCGCCCGGGGTTCCGCCTTGCCGCTCATGAGGGCGAGTCTCCCATGATCCGCATCCCCGGTGGCCCGCGCCGCCGTCACAGCCCGCTCACCCGCAGGGTGATGTTCAGCCGCCCGGCCAGGCCCAGCCAGGGCGGTGCCGTGCCCGGGTGGACGCGGGGCACGCCGTGGTAGGCGGTGCGGGCCGGTCCGCCGAAGACGAACAGGTCGCCGCTGCGCAGCTGCACGTCGGTGTAGGGCCGGGTCCGGGTCGCGGTGTTGCCGAAGCGGAAGACACAGGCGTCGCCGAGGCTCAGCGAGACCACGGGCGCGTCCGCGCGTTCGTCGCTGTCGCGGTGCATGCCCATGTGCGCGGCACCGTCGTAGAAGTTGATCAGCGCGATGTCGTACGGGGCGCCGGGTACGGCGTCCGGGCCGAGTGTCTCGGCCACCGCGCGCCGGGCCAGCTCGCCGAGCCGGTCCGGGAAGGGCTTGACGGGGGCGCCGTCGCCGTCGAGGGCCGTGCGGGTGTAGGCGTACGGATACGAGTGCGGTCCGGGGCACTCGGGGTTGTCCCGTACGGCCCGCCCGCACTCGGGGCAGGCGCGTACGACGCCCCAGTGCAGGCCGAGGCAGACCTGGCGGGCGGTCATGGTGCCGCCGCCCGGGGTGCGCACGGTGCGCAGTCCGGCGGGGGGCCGCGCCCAGTCCCGGCAGGCGGCGAGCAGCTCGCGCTGCCGCTCGGCGGGCAGCCAGTCCGGCAGGTGCACGGCGCCGGGCGCGAGGTCCGCGCGCCCACGGGGGAACAGTTCCGCGTCCACCTCCCCATCCTGCCCCACCGGCCCACCCCGGGGCCCCTCCCGTGCCAAGGGGCCTGAGCTGCGGTTCCGCTAGCCTGGAGCGCGATGAGCGACCGTATGACGACACCGTGGGGCGAGGTCGAGCTGTCCCGCTTCCCCGAGGATCCCCGCGACCGGCTGCGTGCCTGGGACGCCTCCGACGCCTATCTGCTGCGGCACCTGGCCGAGGAGCAGGTGCCGCTCACCGGGCAGGTGGTGGTGCTCGGGGACCGCTGGGGCGCGCTGGCCACGGCGCTGGCGGAGCACCGGCCGAGCCAGATCACCGACTCGTTCCTGGGCCAGGAGGCGACCCGCGCCAATCTGGCGCGGGCGGGTGTCGAACCCGGCGCCGTGCCGCTGCTGACCACCCAGGACCGGCCGCCCGAGCGGGTGGACGTGCTGCTGGTGCGGGTGCCGAAGAGCCTCGCGCTGCTGGAGGACCAGCTGCTGCGGCTGGCGCCGGCCGTGCACGCGGGCACGGTGGTGATCGGCACCGGCATGGTGAAGGAGATCCACACCTCCACGCTTCAGCTCTTCGAGCGGATTCTCGGTCCCACCCGGACGTCGCTGGCCCGCCAGAAGGCCCGGCTGATCTTCTGCACGCCCGACCCGGCGCTGCGCCGGCCCGCCAATCCGTGGCCGTACGTCTACGACCTCCCGGACGGCGTCGGCGCGATCTCGGGTCGCCCGGTCGTCAACCACGCGGGCGTCTTCTGCGCCGAACGGCTGGACATCGGCACCCGCTTCCTCCTCCGGCACCTCCCCGGCCCGGGTCCGGCCCGCGTGGTGGACCTGGGCTGCGGCAACGGGGTGGTCGGTACGGCGCTGGCGCTCGCCGACCCGGCCGCCGAAGTGCTCTTCGTGGACGAGTCGTTCCAGGCGGTGGCCTCGGCGGAGGCCACCTACAAGGCCAACGGTGTGCCCGGACACGCCGAATTCCGCGTCGGCGACGGACTCACCGGGGTGGCCCCCGACAGCGTGGACCTCGTGCTGAACAACCCCCCGTTCCACTCCCATCAGGCGACCACCGACGCGACGGCCCGCCGCATGTTCACCGGAGCACGGCGGGTGCTGCGGGCCGGGGGCGAGTTGTGGGTGATCGGCAATCGGCACCTGGGCTATCACGTGACACTGAAGCGGATCTTCGGCAACTGCGAACTGGTCGCCAGCGACCCGAAGTTCGTGCTGCTGAGGGCGGTGAAGAGGAGCTGACCGCACTGGCTCGGCCTCGGGCTGGCTAGGCTGCCGGCCATGACCACCGGTATGACCACTGAGCCCGTCATCCTCGACGCCGAGGAGCTGACTTCCGATCCGGCACTGGAGGCCCGGTTCGCGGAGTCGGCCCACCGGATCCTGGCGGACCTGGTCGGCGGAGGTGCCGCGCTGGGCTGGATTGAACCACCCTCGCGGGATGACGTGGTGGAGCTTCTCGGCCACGTCGTCTCCGCGGTGCGGGCCGGGGACGCGGCCCTGCGTGCCGCTTACCTCGACCGTCGGCTTGTCGGGTTGGGCTACTGGCTGCGCTACACCCGGCCGACCCATCGGCCACACGCCGATCTGGAGAAGATCGCGGTGGATGCCGCTGCCCATGGTCGTGGCGTCGGCCGCGCACTGACCGCCGCCTTGATCGCCGACGCGCGGGAGGCGGGGATCGAGGTCCTCACCCTGGACGCCCGTGGCGACAACACCGCGGCCCTGCGCCTCTACCGGTCGCTGGGCTTCACCGAATACGGCCGTCTCCCCGACTTCGTCGCCGTCGGCGAACGCCGCTACGACAAGGTCTTCCACATGCTGGACTTCCGCCGGCGAAGCAGCTGACCACTGCGACGTACACGGCGGTGCGCGCCGGCCGTGCCTTCGCCTCCAGGACGGCCGCCCCGCTGCGGCGGGTCAGCCGCGGGTGCATCCCTCACGCAAGGCCGGTCCCCGGCCCGTTTCCCGGCCTGCGGACCGGGCACGGCTCAGCCCCGGTCACCGTGTCGGTGAGCACCATGCGGCGACGGGCCGGCCCGCGAGGCGCCGTGGGGGCGCCAGCCCCGTGGTCAGCACGGTGGTTCGGTGGAGTGGGCACCGCCCCGGGTGGGTGGGGCCGGTCTGGTCCTCGGCTGCTGGAGGACTCGTACGGCGTCTTCGACGCGGCCGAGGCGGACCCCGGAGCGCAGCAGTCCGAACGCCTCGCCGCTGCCGCCGTGGCGGGCCGGCAGGCGCGCGAAGAAGACCAGCGCCGGCCGGTCACCGGCCTGCGCGTACGGGCGGGCCGGCGCGATCGCCTCCGCCGCCCGGCCCCAGCCCTCCAGCAGCTCCGCCCCGGCTTGCGCCACCGGCCACCAGTTCGTGGCGATGCACGGAGCGAGCACCGCCAACGCCCGTCCCGAAGGGGCGAAGCGCCACGTCAGTCCCGACCCTCCCCGAGCACCCCGATGATCCGCCGCACCTCCTCGGCCATCGCCTCCCGCCCCACGCTGAGGTATTTGCGGGAGTCGACCGCCTCCGGATGCGCGGCGAGGAACTCCCGGATCGCCCCGGTCATGGCGATGTTGAGCGCCGTACCCACGTTGACCTTGGCGATGCCGCCCGCGACCGCCGCCACCAGGCCGTCGTCCGGCACCCCGGAGGACCCGTGCAGCACCAGTGGCACGGACAGCGCGGCGGACAGCTGTTTGAGCAGGGCGTGGTCGAGGGCGGCGGTACGGGTCGTCATGGCGTGGCTGCTGCCGACGGCGACGGCGAGGGCGTCGACCCCGGTCCCGGCGACGAAGTCCCGTGCCTGGGCGGGGTCGGTACGGGCACCGGGCGCATGGGCGTCCAGCGGCGGCCGTCCGTCCTTGCCGCCGACCTCTCCCAACTCGGCCTCGATGTGGAGCCCTTGGGAGTGGGCCCAGTCCGCCGCGGCCCGGGTCGCGGCGAGGTTGTCGGCGTAGGGCAGCCGGGCCGCGTCGTACATCACCGAGCTGAAGCCGGCGTCCGGCGCCTGCCGCAGCAGGTCGTCGCTCTGCACATGGTCCAGGTGCAACGCCACCGGAATCGCGGCGCGTTCGGCGGCGGCAGTGGCGGCACGGGCCAGCGGCAGCAGCCGCCCGTACCGGAACTTGACCGCGTTCTCGCTGACCTGGAGGACGACGGGGGCGCCGGCCGCCTCGGCACCGGCGATGACGGCTTCGACGTGTTCCAGTGTGATGACGTTGAACGCGGCGACGGCACTGCGGGCTTCGGCGGCACGGGTCACCAGCTCGCCGGTGGACGCGAGGGGCACTTCGGGTGTCCTTCCGGGGCGCGGTACGGCGGGGACGGGTCAGGCGGTCTCGGCGGCGTCCGAGGTCAGGATCACCGAGCGGGTGAGGTGGCGGGGCCGGTCGGGGTCGAGTCCCCGCGCGGCGGCGACGGCGACCGCGAGCCGCTGGGCGCGGACGAGTTCGGCGAGCGGGTCGAGGCCGCCGCCGATCCACAACCCGCCGGTCTCGCGGACCTGTTCGGCGAGCCCCTCGGGTGCCTCGCCGAACATCCACGCGGCCCTGCCCGCCGTGGTGATGCTGATCGGGCCGTGCCGGTACTCCATCGCCGGGTAGGCCTCGGTCCAGGAGAGGGAGGCCTCGCGCATCTTCAGCCCGGCCTCGTTGGCGAGCCCGACCGTCCAGCCGCGCCCCAGGAAGGTGAACTGGGTGCACGCGACCAGCTCGCGGGGAAGGTCGGTGGTGAGCGCGGTGCGGGCGTCGGCGACGACGGAGTCCGTGTGCAGGCCGAGATGGGCGCGCAGGAGGGTAAGGGCGGTGGTGGCGAACCGGGTCTGGACGACGGAGCGCTCGTCCGCGAAGTCCAGGACGACGAGATCGTCGGCGGCGGTCATCACGGGCGTCGCGGGGTCGGCGGTGACGGCCGTGGTCCGGGTCCCCGTCCCCTTCAGCCGGCCGAGCAGATCGAGCACCTCGGTGGTGGTGCCGGAGCGGGTCAGGGCGACCACCCGGTCGTACGACCGTCCGTGCGGGAACTCGGAGGCGGCGAACGCGTCGGTCTCGCCCTGTCCCGCGCCCTCGCGCAGTGCGGCCACCGACTGCGCCATGAAGTAGGAGGTCCCGCAGCCCACGACGGCGACCCGTTCGCCCGGCGCCGGCAGCGCGTCCCGGTGCCGCCCCGCCTCCTCGGCCGCTCGTGTCCAGCACGTGGGCTGACTGGTCAGCTCGTCCTCGACATGGGTCATCTGCCCACATCCTCCCCTGGCCTGGATGATTGTTCCTGCAAGATATAGCGAGCTTTCAAGCACAATCAAGCATTTCGGTGGGCGCGGGGGCGCACCACGGGGGTGCGCTAGGGTCACGGCTCGAAGAACGACCGGAGAACGGAGGCCGCGGATGTCCCGGGACGCCCGCTGGAAGGCGCTGCTGGAGCTGCTCGTGGAGCGCGGCCGGCTGGACGTCGAGGAGGCGGCGGCGGAGCTGGCGGTGTCGGCGGCGACGATCCGCCGGGACTTCGACCAGCTGGCCGAGCAGCAGATGCTGGTCCGCACCCGGGGCGGCGCGGTGGTGCACGGGGTGTCCTACGAGCTGCCGCTGCGCTACAAGACGGCCCGCCGCGCCTCCGAGAAGCAGCGCATCGCCCGGGCGGTGGCCGAACTGGTCGCACCGGGCGAGGCGGTGGGGCTGACCGGTGGCACGACCACCACGGAGGTGGCCCGCGCCCTGGCCGTGCGCGGCGATCTGGCTTCCGGCTCCCCGGCGCTGACCGTGGTCACCAACGCGCTCAACATCGCCAACGAGCTGGCCGTGCGGCCCCAGTTCAAGATCGTGGTCACCGGAGGGGTGGCCCGGCCGCAGTCGTACGAGCTGATCGGCCCGCTCGCGGACGGGGTGCTCGGGCAGATCAGGCTGGACGTGGCGGTGCTCGGAGTGGTCGCCTTCGACGTGACGCACGGCGCGGC
Source organism: Streptomyces sp. NEAU-sy36 (assembly GCF_013423905.1). Classification (NCBI taxonomy): domain Bacteria; kingdom Bacillati; phylum Actinomycetota; class Actinomycetes; order Kitasatosporales; family Streptomycetaceae; genus Streptomyces; species Streptomyces sp. NEAU-sy36. The sequence goes on along the minus strand of NZ_CP058977.1, from coordinate 2,853,510 downwards.
GGCGCACGACGAGGCGGAGGCGGCGATCAACCGGCTGCTGTGCGAGCGCGCCGAACGCGTGGTGGTCGCCGCGGACTCCAGCAAGCTGGGCCGGCGGGCGTTCGCCCGGATCTGCCCCGCGCACCTGGTGGACACGCTGGTGACGGACGCGACGGCGGACCCGGAGACGGTCCGCCGCTTCGAGGAGGCCGGGATCCGGGTCGTCACCGTCTGACACCGCGCGGTGCCCGGCCGTCCTCAGAACGCCCCGAGATCCGCCTTCACGAACCCGGCGCCGCGCTGGTCGTTGCACCCGACCAGTGGCCGTTCGACCGGGTCGGACGGGACCTGCTGCGCCTGGAGCGCCACGCTGACCAGGGTCAGCAGCAGATCCACGTCGCTCGCGGCGTCGAGGCGCAGGGTCACCCACTGCGAGCCGGGCACGATCCTGATCGCACCCGTGTGTCTGAGGTCTTTCGCGAACCGGCGGATCGCCCGGTCGGTCAGCCGCAGATCGACATCGCGCTCGGAGTGGAAGTGGACGATCTCACCCTTGGCGGAGCTCACCGCCTGTCCCTGACCGCAGCTCGGCACGGCCTGTCTCAGGTCCGGCCAGGTCGCCAATTGCGCGAGCGCGCGCGAGGCCAACGTCATGGGCCCATCATGACGCGCTCACCCCGTTGCAACCAGCGCGTGAGCAAGCATTAACCGACCTGTATCCGCGCCGGATTCATCCACCCATACACACGTACGAGCGTAAACCGGCCACCGCGTCCGGAACTTGACCGTCGTCCGTCGAAATCCCCGCCGCCGGACCCGACTTCAAGGTCAGGTGACGGGCAGCGACTTCGGGGTCAGGCGGCAGGCAGCTCACCGCCGGGTCCAACCGCGCAAGTGCCCGCTCACGTCCCCCACCAGGTGGATGCGCACGCGCCGCTCCGCGAACCGCCATGTCCCGTCCCGGAGTTGGAAGCGGTCGGCGTACCGGCCGGCGGCGATGGGCCGCAAGGGCAGCTCGGGCAGGGCCTGGAAGACGGTAACGTAGGAGCGCGCGGCGGCGGTGCCCGCGGCCGCGTCCACCTCCACGGCGACATTCGTCGTGGCGTGGTGGGTACGCGGTGTGCCGTCCTCGTACAGGATCACGGTGTCCCGAAGCATCCTCTCGACGCCCTCGCTCCCCCGCACCGGACCACCGCTCCCGATGAACACGGCGTCGGCGAACAGCGCGCCGACCCCGGCGAAGTCACCGTCGTCGACCAACTCCGCGTATCTGGCGATCAGGTTCGTGACTGCGGACGTGCCCGCGGCTGCGCTCATGACACGCGAGGGTACGACCCCCGGTCCACCGCACACCGGGAAGCGAGAAGCGAGTCATGACCGCCCGATCACCGGCCGCCGGCCGCGCGACCCGGCCCTCACCCCTTGCCCCACTTCCCGGCCCACCCTACGCTGACTTTGTGCCGCTAATAAACAAAACCCGAACGCACAGCGTCGTGCCGGGCCGGGAACTCGTCGGGCTGCGGGTCGCGATCACCGCGTTCTTCGCCTTGGACGGGTTCATCTTCTCGGGCTGGGTGGTGCGCATCCCGGACATCAAGCACCAGACCCACGCCTCCGCCGGAGCCCTCGGACTCGCCCTGCTCGGGGTGTCCGCGGGGGCCGTGCTCACCATGACCATGACCGGCCGCCTGTGCCGGCGCTACGGCAGCCATCCGGTGACCGTGGTCTGCATGACCGTCCTGGCGCTCAGCGTCGCCCTGCCCCCGCTGACCCGTTCCGTGGCCGCGCTCGGTGCCGTCCTGCTGCTCTTCGGCGCGGCCTACGGGGGCGTGAACGTCGCGTTCAACAGCGCGGCCGTCGACCTCGTCGCCGCCGTGCGCCGGCCCATCATGCCCAGCTTCCACGCCGCGTTCAGCCTCGGCGGGATGGTCGGCGCGGGGGTCGGCGGGCTGGTCGCCGGACACCTCTCCCCCACCCGGCACCTGCTCGGGATCACCGTGGTCGGACTGCTGGTCACGGCCGTCGCCGGGCGCGCTCTGCTGCGGTACGAACCTCCGGAGGCGGACCGCGCGAGGCCGCCGGAGGCCGGGGAGGACCCGGCGCCGCGCGGCGGCCGGCGGGGACTCGTCGTCGTCTTCGGGCTGGTCGCGCTGTGCACCGCGTACGGCGAGGGGGCCATGGCCGACTGGGGCGCCCTCCACCTCAAGCAGGACCTGACCGCGTCCGCGGGCACGGCGGCGGCCGGGTACGCCTGCTTCACGCTGGCCATGACCATCGGCCGGCTCACGGGGTCGGCGCTGCTGGCGCGCCTCGGCCGGGCCCGTACGGTGATCGCCGGGGGCTCCGTGGCGGCCGCGGGCATGCTGCTCGGCTCACTCGCGCCGTCGCTCTGGGCGGCGCTGGCCGGCTTCGCCGTGACCGGGCTGGGACTCGCCAACCTCTTCCCGGTCGCCGTGGAGCGGGCCGGCGCCCTGGCCGGGCCCTCCGGGGTCGCCGTCGCCTCCACCCTGGGATACGGCGGCATGCTGCTGGGGCCTCCCACGATCGGCTTCATGGCCGACTGGTTCTCCCTGCCCACCGCGCTGACCAGCGTGGCCGCGCTGGCCGCCGTGGCCGCCGCCATCGGGGTCGCGACGCGCCGCGTGATGAACGGCTGAGCCTTCGGGCAGGACCGCGCTGGCCGGGCGCGGCCTGCCCCGGTACACTGCCCGCATGCATCTTTCGTCGTGTCTGTGCTGGTGGCGCTCCTCGTAGGAGCGGCCGCCACGCAGGCATGAACCGGGGCCGTTCGTCATGGACGGCCCTTTTCCGTGTCCCTGGAAGCCAGGGGTCCGGCCGTCCCGACGGCCCTGCCGACCCACCACCAGGAGACCGCATGACCACCCACCCGCAGACCGCACCGGCCGCGCACCCCGAGACCGCCGCGGTCCCCGAGACCGGCGAGGGACCCGCGGCGCCCGACGCGCTCGGAACGTCCGCCGCGCAGACCCGCAGCGCGGAGCTGGAGAAGCTGATCGCCGAGGAGCCGGGGCGGTTCCGGGTGCTGACCGGCGACCGGCCCACCGGCAGACTGCACCTCGGCCACTACTTCGGCACCCTGCACAACCGGGTCCGGCTGCAGGACCTCGGCGTGGAACTGTTCGTGATCGTCGCCGACTACCAGGTGCTGACCGACCGGGACGTCGCGGACGACCTCAAGGGGCACGTCGAGGAGCTGGTCCTCGACCACCTCGCCATCGGCGTGGACCCGGAGCGCAGCACGATCTTCACGCACAGCGCCGTCCCCGCGCTCAACCAGCTGATGCTGCCGTTCCTCAGCCTCGTCTCCGTCGCCGAGCTGAACCGCAACCCCACCGTCAAGGACGAGATCGCGCACTCCCGCCAGTCCGCCGTCAGCGGGCTGATGTTCACCTATCCCGTGCACCAGGCGGCCGACATCCTCTTCTGCAAGGCGAACCTGGTGCCCGTCGGCCAGGACCAGCTCCCCCACCTGGAGATCACCCGCACCATCGCCCGCCGCTTCAACGACCGCTACGGGCAGGGCGGTCCGGTCTTCCCCCGGCCCGAGGCCCTGCTGTCCAGCGCCCCGCTGCTGCTCGGCACGGACGGCACCAAGATGAGCAAGAGCCGGGGCAACGCCATCACCCTGGCCGCCGACGCCGACGAGACCGCGCGGCTGCTCAAGGGCGCCAAGACCGACTCCGAACGGCACATCACCTACGACCCGGCGGGCCGCCCCGAGGTCGCCTCGCTGCTGCTGCTCGCGGCGCTGTGCCAGGACCGGACGCCCGAGGAGGTGGCCGGCGACATCGGTTCCGCGGGCGCGGCGGCGCTGAAGAAGACCGTGACGGAGGCGGTCAACGAGTACCTGGCGCCGATCCGCGCACGCCGGGCCGAGTACGCCCGGGACCGTGCCCAGATCCGCCGCATCCTGCGCGAGGGCAACGAGCGGGCCAACGCCGTGGCCGACGCCACCCTCGCCGAAGTGCGTGCCGCGATGAACAGCGACTACTGACACCATGGTCCGGCGAGGGACACTCGGGCACACTCGCCCCATGGAGACTGCCGACTTCCTCGAAACCCTCGAACGCGAGGGCCTGTCGCTCGCCTCGGCCGCCGCGCGGGCCGGTACCGACGCCAAGGTGCCGACCTGCCCCGACTGGCAGGTGCGCGATCTGCTGCGGCACACGGGCGCCGTCCACCGGTGGGCCGCGGGCTTCGTCGCCGAGGGGCGGGGCGAGCCCCGGCCCATGGGCGAGGCGCCGGACCTCGACGGGGCCGAGCTGGTGGCCTGGTACGCCGACAGCCACCGGCAGTTGGTGGACACCCTGGCCGCCGCCCCCGCCGACCTGGAGTGCTGGACCTTCCTGCCGCTGCCGGACCTCCCGCCCCTGGCGTTCTGGGCGAGGCGGCAGGCGCACGAGACGACCGTGCACCGGTACGACGCCGAGGCGGCCCGGGGCGGGGCGCCCTCCCCGATCGACGCGGACTTCGCGGTCGACGGCATCGACGAGTTGCTGCTCGGCTTCCACGCCCGGTCCCGGAGCCGGGTGCGGACGCCGGAGCCGAAGGCGCTGCGAGTCCGCGCCACCGACGCGGCGGACGGAACGCGGGACGCGGTGTGGACCGTACGGCTCACCGCGCACGCCGCACCGGTGGCGACCCGCGGGGCGGCCGGCGACGCGGACGCCGAACTCTCCGGCCCCGCCGACCGGTTGTACCTCGCACTGTGGAACCGCGAACCGGTGCCGCGGGTCACCGGGGACCGCTCGCTCGCCACCTTGTGGCGGGAGACGTCCGGGATCTGACGTCCCGTCAGTCGCCGTCGGCCAGCATCCTGGCCAGTACCGCGCGCTGCACCGGCCGTATCTCCGCGTGCAGCGCGCGGCCCTTCGCGGTGAGGGCCACCCGTACGCCCCTGCGGTCCTCCGCGCACATGGCCCGCTCCACCAGCCCCTCTTTCTCCAGGCGGCCGATGAGCCGGGACAGCGCGCTCTGGGTGAGGTGCACGCGCTCGGAGATCTTCTGGATGCGGTGGGCCCGGCGGGCCGCTCCCCCGCTCTGGGCCAGGAGGTCGAGGACCTCGAAGTCGCTGGCGCACAGGCCGTGGGCCTGCAGCGTCCGGTCCAGTTCGCACTGGGTCCTGGCATGCAGGGCACGAATGTCCCGCCACCGTTCCACGAGTGCCTGCTCGTCCGTCTTCGGCGCCATCAACGCACCGTAGCAGCACCATGGTTGGGTAAAAAACGGTGGCACCGGACCGCGCGGAGCACCGGCCCGTCAGCCGGTCACCGGCGCCTCCCGCTCCAGGAGGGCCCGGAAGGAGCCCGGCGGCCGGCCGGTGACGCGCCGGACGGTGTCGGTGACGCGGTCCTCCGCGCCCTCCGCGATGGCACGGTCCAGGCCGGCCAGGATGGCGGCGAACTCCGCCGGGAGGTGGTCCGCGAGCCGATCGCGCAACTGCTCGCAGGTCAGCCGCTGGTGGACCACGCGCCGGCCGGTGACCTCGGTGAGGATCGCGGCGATGTCGTCGTGGCCGAGGGCCTCGGGTCCGGTGAGGACGAGATCGGTGCCGGGCGCCCGCTCGTCGGTCAGGGCGCGGACGGCGACGGCCGCGATGTCCTCGGCGTCGACGAACCCGACCCGGCCGCCGCCGGTGGCGGTGCGGATGACGCCCTCCTCGCGGATGCTCACCGCGTGCGGGTGGGTGCCGATGAAGTTCTGCATGAACCAGGAGGGCCGCAACACCGCCCACTCGTCGAACAGTTCGGGCAGGGCCTGGTGCACCTGTCCCACGGCGGGGCCGCCCTCGGGGACGGCCGAGGAGCTGAGCAGCACCGCCCGGCGCACTCCGGCGGCGCGGGCGCGCCGCAGGAACGGCAGCATGACCGCCGCGGGGTCGGGATCGCCCACGGGCGGCACCAGGTAGACGCGGTCGGCTCCGTCGAGGGCGGCGGTGTGGGTGGCGGAGTCGTACCAGTCGAAGACGACCGGTTCGGCTCCGGCGACCGCGGCGGCGCGGCGCGCGGCCGCCCTGACGCGGTGGCCCTCCGCCGTCAGCCGCGCCACGGTGCGGTTGCCGGTGGTGCCGGTGGCGCCGATGACCAGTGTGGTGCCGGTGGTGGTCATCGGTCGCTCCCGGTGAAGCCGACGCCGGGTTCGAGGACGGCGAGCGGGTTCCAGTAGTCGCGGTAGCCGGTGATGCGCCCGTCCCGGACGGTCACGACGGCGATGTACGTCATGTCGTAGGGGGCGCCGGTCTCCACCAGGCGGCCGACGCCGCGCATCTCGGCCACGATGGTCTCCGGGTCGGTGGTCTCGTGGATCCGCAGGTCGGGGAAGTCCCGCAGATCGATGTGGTCGGGGTAGTGGCGCATATAGGCGGCGACGGCCTCCTTGCCCGCCAGGCGCCGGGGCCATCCCTCGGGGGCGAAGGGGAACTCCATCAGGCCGTCCTCGGCCCACAGGTCGACCCACGCGGGGATGTCCTTGTCGAGCAGGAGTCGCAGGCCGTGGCGGTACAGCTCCGCCGGGGAAGTCGGTGCGGACACGGGTATCCTCCAGTCCATAGAATACGGACCCTGGGTCCGCTTTGACGATACGGACCGACGGTCCGCTTTGCAAACGGAGGAGCAGCATGCCCGAGCCGAGGTCCCGCAAGGACGCCGCGCGCAACCGGGAGGCCGTGCTCGCCGCGGCCGACGCGCTGTTCGCGCACCGCGAGAGTCCCGAGGACGTCACCATGGCCGAGGTCGCGGCGGCGGCCGGGGTCGGCAAGGGCACCCTCTTCCGGGCCTTCGGCGATCGCGCCGGGCTGCTGCGCGCGCTGTACGAGGCACGGCTCGAACCGGTCAGGGAGGCCGTCGAGTCCGGCCCGCCGCCGCTGGGGCCCGCGACCCCGCCGCTGGAGCGCGTGCCCGCGCTGCTCGACGCCGTCCTGTGCTTCAAACTCGACAACCGGCGCCTCGCGCTCGCCCTGGAGGAGGGCGGCGACAGCCCGTACCGGGCGGAGCACTACGAACGGTGGCACCGCATGCTGCGGGCCGTGCTGGAGCGGATCCCCGGGCTGCCCGACGGCGACTTCACCGCCCACGCCCTGCTCGCCGCCACCCGCGCCGACCTCGTCGAACACCTGGCGGGCAGGGAACGCGTGCCCCGCGAGAGACTGCGGGCCCAGCTGGCGGAGTTCACGTCCAGGGTCCTGGCTCCGGGCCGGGCGGAGCGGCCGGCGGCAGACGACTAGTTCCGCACGGTTTTCGACCGCGCTCCGGCGTCCTCCGGCCGCGGAGAACGGTGCTCTGCGCACGAAGGCGCACCCCGCTCGGCGCCTTGCCGCGACGACGGAACCGCGGACCCGCCCACCGAACCGTCGGACCGGAGACGTCCTCAGCTCTCAGCCGGGGTGTCGGTGAGCCGCTGCAGCAGCGCGGCGGCGATGTAGCGCATCTTTCCGATGTTCGTGCGCGGGTCGTAACCCAGAGCCTCGACGAGTGCCTCATGGCGCGCCTGCACGCTTGAGTGGTGCATGCCGAGCGTCGCCGCCGCGGACCGGATGCTGTCGGCCTCCACGAGTGTGCGGAGCACGTGCGCCGAACGGTCGTCGAGGCGGTCCAGGGCCCGGACGTCCTTGTGCGGAGCCTGCGGGTCGTGTGCGCGCAGCAGCATGAGCATGGCGCCGAGGTCCGACGCGTCGACCACCGGGTCGTTCGCGTCCGTCAGCCGGAACGCGATGCACGCTCCTTCCCAGGACTCCGGGGCGTGATCGGCGCGCACCCAGGGACCGATGCCGGTCGCGCCCGGTGCTTCGAGACGTCCGGAGACGTCGAGGGTGGCGCGCAGGAGCCCGTACCGGGTCGGTATGACCGCCGACGGTGCGCCGAACTCCGGCTCGTTCGACGCGGTCGCGAGGATGCGCACGGGCGTGGACGGGTCCAGGTGGAATCGGGTGAGCCGCTTGGTGCGTTCGGCGAGCGGACGCGCGTCGTCGATGACGGCGTCGAAGCCCGTCGGAGCGCGGTGGGTTTCGAGGAGTTCGACGCCGAAGGCGAGGCGTTCCACGATCATCTCGTCCAGAGCCGAACCCTGTCCGTCACGCTCCAGCCAGACGGCCCAGTCGGTGCCGGATCGCTGCGGGACGCGCGGGGCGTCGGGTCGCTCGCCCGGCTGCTTGCCGTCGGGGGCGCGGCGCCGGACCCGTCCGGAGATCTCGGCACCGGCGGTACAGCCTGCCAGGACCGCGGCGCCGCGCAGCAGTCCGTCGACCCCGGAGCCCCGGGCGAGGAGGACGTCGAAGTACGAGACGACCCGGAGGATGTCGCCGGTCTCCGGGTCGCTCGCGCTCAGTCGACCGAGCAGGTGGTGCATGTGCGTTCTCTCGTCGCGCTCGCGGAAGTCTTCAGGCCCGCCCACGGGGTGCGGCCCGCTCAGGGCTCCAGTATGCGCGCCACCCAGGCGTTGCGTGCGGTGACCGCCGCGTGCGCGACCGCGGTGTGCGGCACCGTCACGCCGGGCCACAACGATCGGCTCCCGCGACCGGCCGGCAGAACCGCCGATCGCGGCGCTTTCCACACGGTCCGGCCGCCGATCGCGCACCTGCCGCGGCGCGGCCGGGCGCCACCGTCCGCTCGCCGAAGCCCGCCGGCACCCGTCGCCGCCGGAACGCAACCGCATCTCGTCTCGGCGGTCTGGTGGCCCCTAGCGCAGCCCCACTCCCCGCGCCAGCTCCGTCGCCGCGTGCCGGAAGAACCGCTCCCGGTCCTCGACCACCTTGTGGAACTGGCCGAACAGTTCGAAGCTCACCAGGCCGAACAGCTGGGCCCAGGCGGCGATGAGGGCGGCGGCCGCCTCGGGGGGCAGATCGGGGGCGAGGTCGGCGGCCATGCGCTCGGCCTCGGGGCGCAACGCGTCGGGCAGCCGGAGGCCGGCGAGGCCGGGGCCCTGGTGGGCGTCGCGGACGATGCCGATGAGCACCAGACCGGTGCGGGCGGCGGACGGGATGGTGGTCTCGGGGGCGGCGTAACCGGGCACCGGCGAGCCGTAGATCAGCGCGTACTCGTGCGGATGGTCGAGCGCCCAGCGCCGCACCGCCTCGCAGACGGCCGTGAAGCGGGCCGCGGGAGCCGCGTCGGCGGCGGCGTCCCGTGCCTTCTCCGCGGCGGCGCCGAGGGCGTCGTACGCGTCGATGATCAGAGCGGTCAGCAGGTCGTCGCGGCTCGGGAAGTACCGGTAGAGCGCGCTGGACACCATGCCCAGCTCGCGGGCGACGGCCCGCAGGGAGAGCTTGGCGGCGCCCTCGGCCGCCAGCTGCCTGCGAGCCTCCTCCTTGATGGCCGCGGTCACCTCGTTCCTGGCCCGCGCACGGGCGCCCTGTGCAGTGGTCATACCCCGCAGTCTGCCACGCCCGAGATCGGTGCACACAAAAAAGAGCAGCGAACCGAAAAGAGAGCACTGCTCTTGCCATGGAGCACCGATCTGCCCCAGACTGAGGGCGAACCAAGAGCACTGCTCCGGAAACCGGCCGTGGGGGTCACCATGTCGTCTTCGTCTTCGCCGTACTACCTCAAGGGCAGCCCGATGAACGTCCGTCTGAACGGCGTGATCGGCTGGCTCGCCCGGCACGGGCTCAGTCTCGCGGGCACCGCCGAGATGTCCGTGCGGGGCCGAAAGAGCGGCCGGATGCAGCGCATCCCGGTCAACCCGCACACCTACGACGGCGGGCAGTACCTGGTCTCGGCGCGCGGCCACTCGCAGTGGGTGCGCAACATGCGCGCGGCGGGCGGCGGTGAACTGCGCGTCGGCCGCAAGGTGCGCGCGTTCACCGCGGTGGAGCTTCCCGACGCCGAGAAGCTCCCGGTCCTGCGGACCTACCTGGAGAAGTGGGGCTGGGAGGTCAACCAGTACTTCGACGGGGTGACCGCCAAGTCGTCGGACGAGGAGCTCGTCGCCTGCGCCCCCGACCACCCCGTCTTCCGCATCACCGTCACGGAGTGACGGACTCCTCCTCGGCCTTGGCCGGTTCCGCGGCCTGCGCCGACCGGGCCGGGCCCGGGTCCAGCGCGGTCAGGGCCCGCTGGGCGAGCGGGTGGGAACGGACCAGCTCGCCGAGGGTGGTGGCGCCCCGGGTGATGTTCCGGAACGCGTTCCAGGCCGGGCGGAAGCCGGTGAGGGCCGCGTGGAAGAGGCCGGGCCGCCGCTCGAACGCCGCGAGCAGGCGCTTGCCGACGCTCATCTCGACGCCGAGCCCGGCCTTGATGGCGAAGGCGTAGTTCAGGGCCTGGCGGCGGGTGTCGACCGCGTCGTGCGCCTCGGCGATGCGCACCGCCCACTCGCCGGCCAGCCGGCCCGAGCGCAGCGCGAAGGAGATGCCCTCGCGGGTCCACGGTTCGAGCAGACCGGCCGCGTCGCCGCAGACCAGGACCCGGCCGCGGGAGAGCGGCGAGTCGTCGGCGCGGCAGCGGGTCAAGTGCCCCGAGGAGACGGCCGGTTCGAAGCCGGCCAGGCCCAGCCGGGCGATGAAGTCCTCCAGGTAGCGCTTGGTCGCCGCGCCCTGGCCACGGGCGGAGATCACCCCGACCGTCAGGGTGTCGCCCTTGGGGAACACCCAGCCGTAACTGCCGGGCATGGGGCCCCAGTCGATGAGCACCCGGCCCTTCCAGTCCTCGGCGACCGGCTCCGGGACCGGGATCTCCGCCTCCAGGCCGAGGTCCACCTGGTCCAGCTTCACGCCCACGTGGGCGCCTATCCGGCTGGCGCTGCCGTCCGCGCCGACGACCGCGTGGGCCAGCACGGTCTCCCCGCCCTGGAGCACGACGGCGACCGTACGCCGGTCGGGCACCGCCGAGCCGTGCTGCTCGACGCGCTGCACCGTGACGCCCGTGCGCAGTTCGGCGCCCGCCTTCTGGGCGTGCTCGACCAGCTGCTGGTCGAACTCGGGCCGGTTGATCAGCCCGAACAGCATCTGCTTGGAGCGGCGGGTGCGGGTGAAGCGCCCGTTGTTGGAGAAGGTGACCGCGTGCACCCGGTCCCGCAGGGGCAGCTCGAAGCCGGGCGGCAGGGCGTCCCGCGAGGGGCCGATGATGCCGCCGCCGCAGGTTTTGTAACGGGGCAACTCGGCTTTCTCCAGCAGCAGGACGCGCCGCCCCGCGACCGCCGCCGCGTAGGCGGCCGAGGCCCCCGCGGGTCCCGCGCCCACCACGACGACGTCCCACACATGCTGCACGTCGTCCGCCGAAGAGTTCTCGCCGCTCACGATGGTCTACTGCTCCGATCAAGCCGCTGCCGCTCCCCCACGCCCACGACATCCCGCGAGCGGGGGGTAACCCGATGTATCCCGCATCCTACGGCCGTCGCCGGCGAGCGCCGCTGTGGGAGGATCGTTGCACTCAGCAGGACAACGTCGCACCTACGAGGAGCGTGCCCATGTCGTCGAATCCGGTCGCCGAGACCGTCGCCTCGCTGCTGCCCCGGGCCAAGGCGGAGCTGACCGAGCTGGTCGCCTTCCGGTCCGTGGCGGACTTCGAGCAGTTCCCGAAGAGCGAGAGCGAGGCCGCCGCGAGCTGGGTCGCCGACGCGTTGCGCGCCGAGGGGTTCGTCGACGTCGCCCTGCTCGACACCCCCGACGGCACCCAGTCGGTGTACGGCTACCTGCCGGGCCCCGAGGGCGCCAAAACGGTTCTCCTCTATGCGCACTACGACGTCCAGCCGCCGTTGGACGAGACGGGCTGGGCCACTCCGCCGTTCGAGCTGACCGAGCGCGACGGCCGTTGGTACGGCCGGGGGACCGCGGACTGCAAGGGCGGTGTGATCATGCACCTGCTCGCGCTGCGCGCGCTCAAGGCGAACGGCGGCGTCCCGGTGAACGTCAAGGTGATCGTGGAGGGCTCGGAGGAGCAGGGCACGGGCGGTCTGGAGCGCTACGCCGAGCAGCACCCGGACCTGCTGGCGGCCGACACCATCGTGATCGGTGACGCGGGCAACTTCCGGGTGGGCCTGCCGACGGTCACCACGATCCTGCGCGGCATGACCCTGGTGCGGGTGAGCGTGGACACCCTCGCGGGCAACCTGCACTCGGGCCAGTTCGGCGGTGCCGCCCCGGACGCGCTGGCCGCGCTGATCCGGGTGCTGGACTCGCTGCGCGCCGAGGACGGTTCCACCACCGTCGACGGGCTCGACGCGTCGGCCACCTGGGACGGCCTGGAGTACACCGAGGAGCAGTTCCGCGCGGACGCCAAGGTGCTCCAGGGCGTGGAACTCACCGGCTCCGGCTCGGTCGCCGACCGGCTGTGGGCCCGCCCGGCCGTGACCGTCATGGGCATCGACTGCCCGCCGGTCGTCGGCGCCACCCCCTCGGTGCAGGCCGCCGCCCGCGCGCTGATCAGCCTGCGGGTGCCGCCGGGCGTGGACGCGACGGAGGCGACGAAGCTGCTGACGGCGCACATCGAGGCGCACACCCCGTGGGGCGCCCGCGTCAAGGTGGAGCAGATCGGCCAGGGCCAGCCGTTCCGCGCCGACCCGACCAGCCCGGCCTACCGGGCGATGGCCGAGGCGATGGCCGTCGCCTACCCGGGCGAGACCATGCAGTACGCGGGCCAGGGCGGCTCCATCCCACTGTGCAACACCCTCGCCGGCCTCTACCCGCAGGCGGAGATCCTGCTGATCGGCCTGAGCGAGCCGGAGGCCCAGATCCACGCGGTGAACGAGAGCGTCTCGCCGCAGGAGCTGGAACGCCTGTCGGTGGCAGAGGCGCTGTTCCTGCGCAACTACGCGGGCTGAGGCGGACGCAGGACACGGGGGCGACGGGACCGCCGGGCGAGGGACGGGGATCGCGCGCCCGGTGACACCCGGCCCCGGCACGACACCGCTTCCGCCCTGGGCGGACACCTTCCGCTCAGGGCGGAGACGGCTCGCTCCCGTGCGTGCCCGCGCCTACGGTCGGGGCATGGACGTGATCCGGCTTCTTCCACGGTTGCATCTGCTGCGCTTCCCGGTCGGTCAGGCCTATCTCTGGCGTGACGGCGAGGAGTTGACACTCGTCGACGCGGGCCCGATCGGCTCGGGGGCGGTGATCGCCGAGGCGATCAGGGCGCTCGGGCGCGCGCCCGAGGACGTACGGCGCGTCGTGCTGACCCACTTCCACGAGGACCACGCGGGCGGCGCGGGCGAGTTCGCCGGGCTGAGCGGCGCGCAGGTGCTGGCCCACCGGCTCGACGCGCCGTTCGTGCGGGGCGAACTCCCCGGCCCGCCCCCGCGCCTGGAGGAGTGGGAGCGGCCGATCCGGGCCGAGGTCGTCGGGCGCCTGCCCGAGGGCACACCGCTGCCGCCGCCCTCGGTCCGGGAGGTGACGGACGGCGAGGTGCTCGACTTCGGCGGCGGCGCCCGGGTGGTGCACGTCCCCGGGCACACGGACGGCAGCATCGCGCTCTTCCTGCCCGCCGAGGGCGTGCTGTTCACCGGCGACACCGTGGCCTCGCTGCCCCCCGAGGGCGTCCTGTCCGCCGGCGGCACGGTGACCGCGGACTCGGTGAACCCCCCGGTGATCCCGGGCGTGTTCAACCTCGACGGGCCCCGGCTCCTCGATTCCGTACGGCACTTGGCGGGGCTCGGTGCCGAGGTGGCGTGCTTCGGCCATGGCGACCCGGTGCTGCGGGGCGCCGCCGCGACGCTGCGCGGTGCGACGGCCGCCCCGTGACGTCAGCCGACCGGCACCCCTGCCTCCAGGTACAGCGCGGTGCCGCGCTCGCGGGCGCGCAGGGCCCAGCGCAGGCGCTCGTAGCGCACCGGCGGCAGCATGTTCGCGGCCTCCTGCTCGGTGGCGAAACGCCAGGCCCGTAGCTCCGGTCCCGGCAGCAGCACCCCGGAGGCCTCGTCGGAGGTCAGCCGGCCGCCGTCGAACAGCAGCCGGAGCCCGCCGTAGCCGGGCGGCACGGGCCGTTCCCAGTCCACCACGAGCAGCCGGGGGACCTCCCCCATCCGTATCCCGGTCTCCTCGGCGACCTCCCGCATGCCCGCGCGGGCCGGGGCCTCGCCCCGTTCCACCACACCGCCGGGGAACTCCCAGCCGGGTTTGTAGGTGGGGTCGACGAGCAGCACCCGGTCCCGCTCGTCGAAGAGCAGCACCCCGGCGGCGAGGGTCTCGGCGGTGGGCTCGGGGGTCTGCACGATGTCGCAGGGGGCGAACTCCCCGCCGCCCAGGGCGGCCGCGATCCGTACGGCGGTCTCGTAGGGGGTCAGCGCGCTGGTGTCCACGAGATGGGCGTCGGCAGTGAGCCAGGAGGCGAGAGCGGCGTGGTAGGGCTCGATGTGGTCATAGGACCACTGGCGGACCCGTATCTCTCCGTCGGGCGGGTCGGGCGGCACCTCCCGCCCGGCTATCCGTTCACGCAGGATCGTTTCGGCCGGGGCGAGGAGCACGTGCCGTACGGGGATGCGGCGGGCGGCGAGGCCGCCGAAGATCTCGTCGCGGTACTCCTGGCGCAGCAGGGTCATCGGCACCACGAGGGTGCCGCCCAGCTCGGCGAGCATCGCGGCCGCCGTGTCGACCACGAGCCGGCGCCAGATCGGCAGGTCCTGGTAGTCGCCGACCTCGGCGAGGTGTTTGGGCGGCAGCAGGTGCGTGAGCGACCCGCCGATGACCTCGGGGTCGAAGAGCGTGCTGTGCGGGATCAGTTCGATCAGTTCCCGTGCGGTCGTGGTCTTTCCCGCACCGAACGCGCCGTTGATCCAGACGACGGTCACGGACTCCCCCTCTTCTGTTGACCCCCAGAGGCTTGCCCGTTCCACCCTGCCCCGGAAACCCCGTCCCGGTGAGGGCACGGTAAAGCGCGTGCCGGGGCCCCGTGACAGGACACCGGCACGCGCTCCCGCCGGGGTACGGCGGCCCCGCTACTCCTGGTCGGCGGCCGGAGCGTCGGCGGGCGCGAAACTCTCGTGGCCGACCAGATCGCCGGCCGAGTGCAGGGTGCCGGAGACGTTGAGGTCGTCGAGCGGGCCCCGGTCCGCCGCGTGCGACGGGGTGACGGCGGCCACGACGAAACCGGTGGCGAGGGAGGCGAGGGCGAGGATGCTGCGCTTCTTCATACGCCGATCAACTGCGCGGACCGCCCGGGGGTCACGCGGATACCGCCGGAACACCGAATTCTCCTGCCCGTGGCGCCGGGCGCGCCGGTACCGTCCGAAGTCCCGGGCCGGCGGCGAGACCACCCCCGAACTGCGGTGGCCGGCCGACGAGTTGGCGGAGTCCGACCGGCATATCGTGGGGCCGATCAAGGCCGTGCGCGAGTTCCGGTGAGCCACCGGGGCGGGCGCGGCCGGACATTCGTCACAAGGAGCACGCGTGAGCCCCACGTTCCCGTCCGGCGCGGCCGGCGCCGCCCTCGGCGAGGTGATCGAGGACGTCGCCCGGTCGGCCGACCGGCTGACCGCGACGGCGGCCGCACTGTCCGGCCCGGCGCTGCGGGCGCCCTCGGCCCTGCCCGGCTGGACCCGCGGGCACGTGCTCGCTCACGTCGCCTACGGCGCCGACGCCTACTCATGGCTGCTGGGCCTCGCACGCACCGGCCGGGCGCCCGGTCCCCGGGCGACCGCGGCCGCGGGGGCGGCGCAGGTCGCGCGGGAGGCCGTGCTGCCCGCCGGGCGGCTCGCCGCCCGGCTGCGGGCGAGTCTCGCCCGGTTCACGGCGGACGCGCGGGAGTTGCCCGCGGCCGCCTGGGACCGGCTGGTCCCGGCACTGGCCGGCTGGCGCCATCCGGCCTGGTACCTGCTGCTGCGCTGTCTGCGCGAGCTGGAGACCCACCACCTCGACCTCGGCACCGGGTACGGCACCGGGCGGTGGCCGGACCGGTACGTCTCCTGGGCCCTGGACGACACCCTCGGCACCCTTCGCGCGCGGCGCTTCCCGCTCGCCTCCGTGACGGCCGTCGACCTCGGCCGGCGCTGGACGGTGTCGGCCGAGGGCCCTGTGGTCAGCGGCGAGGGCCACCGCCTCCTCGGCTGGCTCAGCGGCCGGCTCCCCGCCGACGCACCGCGGACCGACGGGCCCGCGCTTGCCTTGCCCGCCCCGCCCGCCTGGCCGCAGCCCCCGCTGCCCGGGTGGGGCCGGGTCGGCGACGGGGACGACGACCGGTGAACCGAACGAAGCCGGGGCACCGGAGGACCCGGGCTGAGCCTGCGGCAGGCTCGCCGCGGCCGACGGCACGGTGCCGCCGCGCGTCTCGGCCGACGCCTGAGCGCGCGGGCGCGGCCCCGGGGAGCGCCTAGAGCCGCGCCACCCCCGGCCCCCGCAGCAGCGCGGCCGCGGCGGCGCCGACCAAGCCCGCGTCGGTGCCCATCTGCGCGGGTACGACCGTCAGCCGCCGTACGAAGGACAGGGTGGCGTAGTCGGTGAGCGCCTTACGCAGCGGGGTGAAGAGGACGTCGCCCGCGTTGCCGACGCCGCCGCCGATCACCGCGATGTCGATCTCGACCAGAGTCGCGGTGGCGGCGATACCGGCGGCCAGGGCCCGCGCGGCCCGCTCGAAGGAGGCCGTCGCGACCGGGTCGCCCGACCGGGCGGCGGCGGCCACCGCGGCGGCCGAGGCGTCGCCGTCCGGGCCCGGGAGCCAGCCCTGCTCCAGGGCGCGGCGGGCGATGTTGGGCCCGCTGGCGATGCGCTCCACGCAGCCGCGCGAGCCGCACGGGCAGGGATCGCCGTCGAGGTCGACGCTGATGTGGCCGATGTGGCCGGCGTTGCCGGTCGGCCCGGGGTGCAGCCGTCCGCCGAGCACGAGGCCGCCGCCCACGCCCGTGGAGACCACCATGCACAGCGCGTTGTCGTGGCCGCGGGCGGCGCCCTGCCAGTGCTCGGCCGCGGTGATCGCCACCCCGTCGCCGATCAGCTCGACCGGCAGCCCGCCGGTGGCCGTGCGCACCCGCTCGACCAGCGGGAAGCCCCGCCAGCCCGGCACGTTCACGGGGCTGACGGTGCCCGCGACGGCGTCCACCGGGCCCGCGCTGCCGATGCCGACCGAGCGGACGTTCCCCCACGCGGACGACGCGGCGAGGTCGGCGAGCACCTCCTCGACGGCCCGCATCACCGTCTCGCCGTCTTGCCGGGCGGGCGTGGCGCGCTGCGCCCGCTCCAGGATCAGTCCGCGGCCGTCCACCAGTCCGCCGGCGATCTTGGTGCCGCCGATGTCCAGGGCTGCCACGAGGTCGGTGCGCATCAGAGTCGGATCTCCCCGTTGAACGATCGAAAGAGCTGTGGACGGGCGGGCCGGCCGTGGCGGTGGGGGGGCGGGCCCGCGGAAAGCGGTGGTCAGTCTCTCGCGCACCTGACAACGTTGTCCAGGCTCTATGCTCGACGCCACATCCTCATATCAGCCCATGGGCCGTCGCATCACCCCCATGGGGAACACGGACGACAGGACAGGACAGCGCATCGTGCCCGAGACGACCCGCCGCGCAGAACGCTTCCCCGGGAACCGGTACGGCAACCGCCCGACGATGAAGGACGTGGCGGCGCGCGCCGGGGTGGGGCTGAAGACGGTGTCGCGGGTGGTCAACGGCGAGCCCGGGGTCACCCCGGACACCGAGCGCCGGGTGCAGGAGGCCATCGACGCCCTGGGCTTCCGCCGCAACGACAGCGCGCGGGTGCTGCGCAAGGGCCGCACGGCGAGCATAGGACTCGTCCTGGAGGACCTGGCGGACCCCTTCTACGGCCCGCTGAGCCGTGCGGTGGAGGAGGTCGCCCGCTCGCACGGCGCGCTGCTGATCAACGGCTCCAGCGCCGAGGACCCGGAGCGTGAGCGGGAGTTGGCGCTGGCGCTGTGCGCGCGGCGGGTGGACGGTCTGGTGGTGATCCCGGCCGGGGACGACCACCGCTATCTGGAGCCTGAGATCCGGGCGGGCGTGGCGACGGTGTTCGTGGACCGTCCGGCCGGGCGGATCGACGCCGACGTGGTGCTGTCGGACAACTTCGGCGGGGCCCGTGACGGCGTGGCGCATCTGATCGCGCACGGCCACCGCCGGATCGGGTTCATCGGCGACATGCCCCGCATCCACACGGCGGCGGAGCGGCTGCGCGGCTACCGGGCGGCCATGGAGGACGCCGGGATACCGGTCGAGGACCGCTGGATGTCCCTCGGGGTGACGGTCCCGGAGCGGGTACGCCGGGCGGCGCTGGAGATGCTGTCCGGGCCCGATCCGGTCACCGCGGTCTTCACGGGCAACAACCGGGTGACGGTCACCGTGGTCCGGGTCCTCGCCGAGCAGTCCCGGCAGGTGGCGCTGGTCGGGTTCGACGACTTCGAGCTGGCGGATCTGCTGCGGCCGGGCGTCACGGTGGTCGCGCAGGACGCGGCGGCCCTCGGCCGTACGGCGGCCGAGCGGCTCTTCCGGCAGCTGGACGGCGGGTTCGTCGCGCCGGAGCGGATCGAGCTGCCCACCCGGCTGGTCGAGCGCGGCTCGGGCGAGCTGCCCCCGGCCCGCTGAGGCGCCCATGGCCACGCTGGAGGAGCTGGGGCTCGCGGGGGTGCCGCGCGAGGACCCGCTGACGTACCCGGGCGCGTGGCCCGCCGCCTCCGGGGTGCTGCACGGCGACCGGTGGCTGCCGCCCGATCGGCTGGTGTACGCGGACCGGTCGCCGCTGCTCGCGGTCGGCTCCAACGCCTGCCCCGGCCAACTGCGGCACAAGCTGGCCGAGTTCGGGCTGGGCTCCTCCACCGTGCCGATGGTGCGGGCCACCGTGACCGGCGTCCGCGTGGGGGTCTCCGCGCACGTCAGCCGCATGGGCTACGTCTCGGCCTCACCGGTCGAGTCGCCCGGCGAGGCGGTGGGGCTGTTCGTCCTCTGGCTGGACCGGCGGCAGCTGGACGTGATCGACGCCGGCGAGGGGGCGCCGCTGCCGGCCGGCAACTTCCGGCGGGCCTGGCTGCCCGCGCCGGACGTACGGGTGGAACTGGCCGACGGGGTCGCGCTGCCGGGCGTCCACGCGTACGTCAACCGGCGCGGGGTGCTGCGCGACGGCACCGGAGCGCCCCGCGCCCATCCGGGGCAGCGCCCGCTGCTCACCGAACTCCTCGGTGCCTGCGCCGAGTTGCGGGAGCTGTTCGGGGCCACCCCGGAGGAGTTCAGCGCGCGGGCGCGCGGGGACGCCGGGCTGTGCGCGCGGGGCACCCGGCTGTTCGCCGAGCGGGACTGGGTGATGGCGTCCGGGCTCGAACGCCATCTGTGACCGGTCCGCTTCCGCTACCGCGCGGAGGCGGTGAGATCGCCGCGCCGGGGCGCCGCGAAGCCCTCCAGGGCGGCGCGGGTCAGCCCGGTGCGCTCCTGGACCTCGGCGGGGTCGAGGGCACCGCAGTCCAGGCCGCGCAGCAGATAGCCGCCGAGGGCCTTGGCGGTGGCGGGCTCGTCCATGACGTCGCCGCCGGCCCGGTTCGCGTAGCGGGCGAGGCGGTCCGCCGCCTGCTCGAAGCCCTCGCGGTAGAAGGCGAAGACGGCCGCGTAGCGGGTCGGGATGTGGCCGGGGTGCATGTCCCAGCCCTGGTAGTAGGCGCGGGCGAGGGCGCGGCGGGTGAGGCCGTAGTGCAGCCGCCAGGCGTCGTGCACCCGGTCGGTGGGTCCCACCGGGAGGACGTTGGTGGAGCCGTCCGAGACCCGTACGCCGGTGCCCGCGGCGGCGACCTGCATGACCGCCTTGGCGTGGTCGGCGGCCGGGTGGTCGCTGGCCTGGTAGGCGGCGGAGACGCCCAGGCAGGCGCTGTAGTCGAAGGTGCCGTAGTGCAGTCCGGTGGCGCGGCCCTCGGCGGCCTGGATCATCCGGGCGACGGTGGCGGTGCCGTCGGTGGCGAGGATGGCCTGGCTGGTCTCGATCTGGATCTCGAAGCCGAGCCGCCCGGCGTCGAGGCCGTGCGTCTTCTCGAAGGCCTCCAGGATCCTCACGAAGGCGCTCACCTGTTCGGGATAGGTGACCTTCGGCAGGGTGAGCACCAGGCCGTCGGGGAGGCCGCCCGCCGCCATCAGGCCGGTGAGGAAGACGTCGAGGGTGCGGATGCCCCGCTCGCGCACCGCGGCCTCCATGCACTTCATGCGGATGCCCGTGTACGGCGCCGCCGTGCCGCTGCCCGCGGCCTCGGCGATCAGCCGGGCGGCACGGGCCGCGTCCGCGTCCTCCTCGGCGTCGGGGCGGGGGCCGTAGCCGTCCTCGAAGTCGACCCGCAGGTCCTCGATCGGTTCGCGCTCCAGCTTGGCGCGGACACGGGAGTAGACCGGCTCGGCGAGGTCGTCGCCGAGGCCGAGGACGGCCGCGAACGAGGCGGCGTCCGGGGCGTGTTCGTCCAGCGCGGCCAGCGCCCGGTCGCCCCAGGAGCGGACGGTGTCGGCGGCGAAGACGTCGCCGGGCACGTAGACGGTGTGGACCGGCTGCCGGGTGCCGGGGTCCCCCGGGTAGCGGCGCGCCAGCTCCGCGTCGACCGGTGCGAGCAAGGCGCTGATCTCCTCGCCGACGGCGCCGGTGAGGCTTGTCGCCACCTTCTCCTGCTGACCCATCCCACACCCTCCGATTTCCGCTTCACGGAATCAACAATCCGTAGAATGAAGTTATCCGGCGTGGTTCCCGCTGGTCAACACCCCCGCGGCGTCTCCAGGATGCACCGAGGCCCCCGTGACCGCGCGGGTCACGGGGGCCTCGTACGCCCTTGCGGGGATCAGCCCTTGCGGGTCTTGATCTCCTCGGTCAGCTGCGGGACGACGTCGAACAGGTCGCCGACCACGCCGTAGTCGACCAGCTCGAAGATCGGGGCCTCGGCGTCCTTGTTGACGGCCACGATGGTCTTCGAGGTCTGCATGCCGGCGCGGTGCTGGATCGCGCCGGAGATGCCGTTGGCGATGTAGAGCTGCGGCGAGACCGACTTGCCGGTCTGGCCGACCTGGTTGGTGTGCGGGTACCAGCCGGCGTCGACGGCGGCGCGCGAGGCACCGACGGCCGCGCCGAGCTGGTCGGCGAGGGCCTCGATGATCGCGAAGTTCTCCGCGCCGTTCACGCCACGGCCGCCGGAGACCACGATCGCGGCCTCGGTCAGCTCGGGGCGGCCCGTGGACTCGCGCGGGGTGCGCGCGGTGACCTTGGTGCCGGTGGCCTTGTCGGAGAAGGTCACGGACAGGGCCTCGACGGCGCCCGCGGCCGGGGCGGCCTCCACGGCGGCCGAGTTCGGCTTGACCGTGATGACCGGGGTGCCCTTGACGACACGGGACTTGGTGGTGAAGGACGCGGCGAACACCGACTGGGTGGCCACCGGGCCCTCGTCGCCGGCCTCCAGGTCGACGGCGTCGGTGATGATGCCGGAACCGATGCGCAGCGCCAGACGGGCGGCGATCTCCTTGCCCTCGGCGGAGGACGGGACCAGCACGGCGGCCGGGGAGACGGCCTCGTAGGCGGCCTGGAGGGCGTCCACCTTCGGCACGACCAGGTACTCGGCGTACTCGGACGCGTCGTGGGTGAGGACCTTCACCGCGCCGTGCTCGGCGAGGGTGGCGGCGGTGTCGGCGGCGCCGTTGCCGAGCGCCACGGCGACGGGCTCACCGAGGCGGCGCGCCAGGGTCAGCAGCTCCAGGGTGGGCTTGCGGACGGCACCGTCCACGTGGTCGACGTAGACGAGGACTTCAGCCATGGGATTGCACTCCTGCGTAACGAAGTTGAGGGGGCGGTCAGCGGGGGCGAGCCCTTAGATGAACTTCTGGCTCGCGAGGAACTCAGCGAGCTGCTTGCCGCCCTCGCCCTCGTCCTTGACGATGGTGCCGGCCGTGCGGGCCGGACGCTCGGTCACGGCCTCGACCTTGGTGAACGCGCCGTCCAGGCCGACCTCTTCCGCCTCGATGTCGAGGTCGGACAGGTCCCAGGACTCCACCGGCTTCTTCTTGGCCGCCATGATGCCCTTGAAGGACGGGTAGCGGGCCTCGCCGGACTGGTCGGTCACGGAGACCAGGGCCGGCAGCTGGGCCTCCAGCTGCTCGGAGGCGGCGTCGCCGTCGCGGCGGCCCTTGACGGTGCCGTCCTCGACCGAGACCTCGGACAGCAGGGTGACCTGCGGAACGCCCAGGCGCTCGGCGACCAGCGCGGGCACGACGCCCATGGTGCCGTCGGTGGAGGCCATGCCGGAGACGACCAGGTCGAAGCCGGCCTTCTCGATCGCCTTCGCCAGGACGAGGGAGGTGCCGATGGCGTCGGTGCCGTGCAGGTCGTCGTCCTCGACGTGAATGGCCTTGTCGGCGCCCATGGACAGGGCCTTGCGGAGCGCGTCCTTGGCGTCCTCGGGGCCGACCGTCAGCACGGTGACCTCGGCGTCGTCCGCGTCCTCCGCGATCTGCAGCGCCTGCTCGACCGCGTACTCGTCCAGCTCGGAGAGCAGACCGTCCACGTCGTCGCGGTCGACGGTCAGGTCATCGGCGAAGTGCCGGTCGCCAGTGGCGTCGGGCACGTACTTCACAGTGACAACGATCCTCAAGCTCACGCCGGCTCTCCTACTGCATCGTGATTTCCTGGCTGCCTCTTGCAGGCAGCATAGGCGCCTGAAGCGGCCGTTCCCGGTCGGGGCCGCAACGCGCTCCGACCGAGATATTACTCGTCAGTACACCCAGTTCGTCCCCGCTAAGCAAGCGCTTTGAACTGTGACGTTCGCAACGCAGCGTAACCGGAACCCGACGGCTCCGCAGGGGAACAGGACGTGATCAATGCCGCATCAGTCGCGCAGCGCCGTGAAGCGGCCCTGGTGGTAGAGCAGGGGGCGCCCGGCGCCCGTCGGATCGCCGAGGAGGACCTCGGCGAGCACGATCCGGTGGTCGCCCGCCGGGACCCGGGTGACGATCCGGCACACCAGCCAGGCGAGCACGTCGTCCAGCACCGGCACCCCCTCGGGACCCTCCCGCCAGGCGGTGGCCGCGCCGAACCGGTCGGCGCCGCTGCGGGCGAAGGTGGCGGCCAGCTCGTGCTGGTGCTCGCCGAGTATGTGGACGCCGACGTGGTCCGCCTCGGCTATCGCGGGCCAGCTGGAGGCGCCGGTGCCCACACCGAAGGAGATCATCGGCGGCTCGGCGGAGACCGAGGTGAGGGAGGTGGCGGTGAAGCCGACCGGCCCGGCGGCGCCGAGCGCGGTGATCACCGCGACACCGGCGGCGTGCCGGCGGAAGGTGGAGCGCAGCAGATCGGGAGAGGCGAGCTGGTGGGTGCCGAGTCCGGGCAGGGCCGTCATGGAGTTGTCCTTCTGTTCGGGGGGACGAGCGGGTCCGTGGCTGCTCAGTGACCCGGACAGCAGGCGCTCGCGGTACGCGCCAGGTCGACGTGGGGCCGCCCGTGGAGAAGGAGTTCGATCGGCATACGGTCAGGCTGACGATAGGTGGTGGGCGCAGTCAAGTGCGGCCCGGGAACTGGGACGCCCCTCACCTGCTGCCGAAACCCCATCAAATCGCTTCCCCCAGCGCCGCGATGACGTCGGCCTTGCGGGGCAGACCCGCGGCGCGGCGCACGACCGTCCCCCGCGCGTCGAGGACCAGCACGGTGGGCGTCTTCACGATGCCGAGGACGCGTACGAGTTCCAGCCGGGCCTCGGCGTCGATCTCCACGTGGGCGACGCCGGGCACCATGGCCGCGACCTCGCCGAGCACGCGCCGGGTGGCCCGGCAGGGTGCGCAGAAGGCGGTGGAGAACTGGACGAGCGTGGCCCGTTCGCCGAGACCCGTGCCGAGTTCGGCGGCGCTCAGCCGCCCGGCGTCGTCGCGCCCGCTCACCCTTGCCCTCCCGCTCCGCCGCCCGTGCGGCATCCGACGGACGCCGGCCGACGCCGACGCCACCAGGCGTCAACGATCGGCGGGCCGCGGGGATTCCCGGCCCGCCGGCGGTTGCCCGGAAGAGAGCCGCGAGCCGACGTGACGAGGATCTCGCCGTGGCGGGGCACCAGAACTGGCTACCCGCACGTTCTTGGGGCACGATCTGCGATACGCCGTAAACCTACGGCTGCGTAGCTTTCCCGCCGGGAGCCCCCCTTTCCCGAGCAGAGCAGAAAGGGTTCGTCCCACCCATGGCAGAACTGGTCTACCGTCCCGTCATCGGATTCGCCAAGACGCTGTTCAAGGTCTGGGACCTGAAGATCGACTGCCAGGGGTCCTCGAACATCCCGCGCTCCGGCGGTGCCGTGCTGGTGAGCAATCACATCAGCTATCTGGACTTCATCTTCAACGGGCTGGCCGCCCTGCCGCAGAAGCGCCTGGTGCGGTTCATGGCGAAGGAGTCCGTGTTCCGGCACAAGATCTCCGGGCCGCTGATGCGCGGCATGAAGCACATCCCGGTGGACCGCGGGCAGGGCGAGGCCGCCTACGCGCACGCGCTGGACTCGCTGCGCTCCGGGGAGGTCATCGGAGTCTTCCCGGAGGCCACCATCTCCCAGTCCTTCACCCTGAAGAGCTTCAAGTCGGGCGCGGCCCGGCTCGCCCAGGAGGCCGGGGTGCCGCTGGTCCCGATGGCGGTGTGGGGCACGCAGCGGCTGTGGACCAAGGGCCAGGCGCGCAACTTCAGACGCAGCCACCTG
This sequence comes from Streptomyces sp. NEAU-sy36, assembly GCF_013423905.1. NCBI lineage: Bacteria > Bacillati > Actinomycetota > Actinomycetes > Kitasatosporales > Streptomycetaceae > Streptomyces > Streptomyces sp. NEAU-sy36. The sequence continues at coordinate 2,828,980 of NZ_CP058977.1, read as the reverse complement.
CCCGTCACCATCCGGGTGGGCGAGGCCCTGGAAGCGCCCCGCGACCAGTACGCCGGGGCGATCACCCGCCGGCTGCGCGAGCGCGTCCAGGAACTCCTGGACGCCGCCCAACGCGCCTATCCGGGCCGCCCGAAGGGCGCCGAGGACTCCTGGTGGCTCCCCGCGCACCTCGGCGGCACGGCGCCGACGGCCGACGCGCTGCGGGCCGCCGAGGTCCACTGACACCCCGCACCGCCCGGCAGGGTGCGCGGTCACGGTCCGGGGCCGGCCGGCTTCCGGGGACCGACCGCGGTACGGCGGCCGGGCGATGCGGCGTTGGCGAAAGGCGGGGTGCGCGGCGGCGGCCGTGCTCGCGCCGGCCGGGTGGCCGTGCGCGCCGCATGTGAAGGACTGGTGGCTGCTGCGCACCGGCTGCGACGGCACGCTGCCGGCCGGGGCGGTACGGGAACTCGCGGCCGGGGGCGGCCACTTCACCGAGGCGCGGACGACTGAGCACGACGAGCTCGGGGACTCTCCTTCGTCCGGCCGCTGCCGGGCGACCTGCCCGGGTCGGCCGACGACACGGGGCGGCGACGTGCGGCTGCTGGTGCGCTGCCCGGCCCTCGGCAGGGACGACGCGGGCCGGCAGCCGCACGATGCCGGCGGTCGCCATGCCCCCTCAGGCCACCGCCCGGCACTCCCGCGCCGTGTACGAGACCAGCGTCCCGCTGGTCGACTCGGCTGGACGGCACCCGGGTTGCGGTGCCGAACCGCTCGTGGTCCCGAAGGACGGCGGCGGGCTCCCGGACTCCGACCGCGCGCCGCCGCCGGTACCGGTGTCCGAGGCCGTCGGGCCCGCCAGCGGCTGGGCCGCCCACACGCGGCTTCCCCAGGGCGCCCGGTGGCGGGCCCACCCGCTGCCGAACGACGGTTCGCCCGGCGGCCGTTGTGATCTGACCCGGTCGAGCGGCGCCTCGGTGACGGAGCCGTCCGTGGCCGCCTGGTACGGCGTCTGGAGCAACCGCCTGGTCACCGACCAGGGACGGCGCGTGCCCCTGACGGCGACCGCCCGTTGCTCCGGCGAGACCGCCGTGCGCGCCCGGGAGAACCGCCCCGCCGTCCGGGCCGCCCCGGCGGCGGGCGAAACGCCGCCGCGCTCTTTTCTCGCCGCTCCCCCGTCGGTCATGCCGGGGAGGTCACAGGGTGCTCGGCAGCGCGCTGCCGAGGGCTTCACGGTCGGGGGCGGTGCGCAGGGCGTCGAGGACGGCCGGGTGGGGGGCGGCGTACAGGACCGGGTGGTCCAGCTCGCCGCGGGCCGCGTCGGGAACCCAGGCGAGCCGCTCCTCGCCGAGGGAGAACCGGGCGTCGACGCCGGGTTTGTTGCCGCGCGGGTCCTGGCGGTGCCAGGCGCCGTGGAAGCGGACGGCGACCAGGCCGTGGACGACGAGGCCGTCGCCGTCGTCGTCGCGCAGGCGCTGGTAGCACAGGGCGGTGGGGATGTCCTCGGCGCGCAGCAGGGCCGCGAGCGCGTGCGCCTTGGCGTGGCAGATGCCGGTGCGCCGGGCCAGGACGTCGGAGGCGCGCCAGGTGACGCGCGGATCGCCGGTGTCGGCGGAGTGCGGGACGGTGTCGCGCACGAACTCATAGGCGAGGCGCGCATAGGCATACGAGTCGGCGGCATCGGCGGCCAGCCGGGCGGCCGTCTCCCGCACCACCGGGTGCTGGTGATCGATGGCCTCGTCGGCGGCCAGATATGCGGAGAGGTCGGCGGTTTCCTGGATCAGCTGCATGCCCGCAGAGCATAGGAATGCGATCACCCGACAGTCAATGACTTTTCAGGTGACCGCATACCTATGCATTTTCGTGGACTAGCGCGCCATCTCCTCCTTGACGGCCGCCACGAAGGTGTCGACGTCCTCCTCCGTGGTGTCGAAGGAGCACATCCAGCGCACGGTGCCGGCCGCCTCGTCCCAGAAGTAGAAGCGGAACCGCTTCTGCAGCCGCTCGCTGACGTCGTGCGGGAGCCGGGCGAAGACGCCGTTGGCCTGCACCGGGTAGAGGATCTCCACCCCGTGCACCGCGCGCACGCCCTCGGCGAGCCGCTGGGCCATCTCGTTGGCGTGCCGGGCGTTGCGCAGCCACAGGTCCTTGGCCAGCAGGGCCTCCAACTGCACGGAGACGAAGCGCATCTTGGAGGCGAGCTGCATGGACAGCTTGCGCAGGTGCTTCATCTGCCGCACGGCGTCCTGGTTGAGGACCACGACCGCCTCGCCGAACACGGCGCCGTTCTTCGTCCCGCCCAGCGAGAGGATGTCGACGCCGGCCGCGTCGGTGAACGTGCGCATCGGCATGTCCAGGGAGGCGGCGGCGTTGGCTATCCGGGAGCCGTCGAGGTGCACCCGCATCCCGTGGGCGTGGGCGTGCTCGCAGATCGCGCGGATCTCCCCGGGCGTGTAGAGCGTGCCCAGCTCCGTGGACTGGGTGATCGAGACGACCTGCGGCATCGCGCGGTGCTCGTCCTCCCAGCCCCAGGCCTGCCGGTCGATCAACTCGGGCGTGAGCTTGCCGTCCGGCGTGGGCACGGTGAGCAGTTTCAGCCCGCCCATCCGCTCGGGTGCCCCGCCCTCGTCCACGTTGATGTGCGCGCTCTCGGCGCAGATCACCGCGCCCCAGCGGTCGGTGACCGCCTGGAGCGCGACCACGTTGGCGCCGGTGCCGTTGAAGACCGGGAAGGCCTCGGCGGTGGCACCGAAGTGGCTGCGGATGATCCGCTGGAGGTTCTCGGTGTACTGGTCCTCGCCGTACGCCACCTGGTGGCCGCCGTTGGCCAGGGCCAGGGCGGCCAGCACCTCGGGGTGCGCTCCGGCGTAGTTGTCACTGGCGAAACCGCGGACCTCCGGGTCGTGATGGCGACGCGCGTCGGTCCTGGGAGGGTTCACGGCTTCTCGGTCAGCCACAGACGGTTTCCGTTCACTTCGGCGGCGGACTTGCTCCAGACGCCCTCGATGGCCTCGGCCAGGTCCTTGACGTCCGTGAAGCCCGCGAACTTCGCGTTGGGGCGTTCGGCGCGCATCGCGTCGTGCACCAGCGCCTTGACCACCAGGATCGTAGCCGCCGACGTCGGACCCTCGGCGCCCTCGGCCCTGCCCGCCTTGCGGAAGTAGTCGGCCATGGCCAGCGTCCACGCCTCGGCGGCGGCCTTGGCGGCCGAGTAGGCGGCGTTGCCCGCGGTGGGCTTGGACGCGCCGGCCGCGCTGATCAGCACGTAGCGGCCCCGGTCGCTGCGCTGCAGCGCCTCGTGGAAGGCCAGCGAGGTGTGCTGCACGGTGCGCACCAGCAGCAGCTCCAGGAAGTCCCAGTCGTCCAGGCTGGTCTTGGTGAAGGTCTCGCTGCCGCGCCAGCCGCCGACCAGGTGGACCAGGCCGTCGACGCGGCCGAAGTCCTTCTCGATGTGGTCGGCCCAGTCCCGGGTGGACTGGAGGTCGAGCAGATCGACCGTGTCGCCCGTGACCGAGGCACCCCCGGAGGCGTAGCGCGCCGCGTCCACGGCCTCCGACAGCCGCTGCGGGTCGTTGTCCGCCCCCACGACGGTCGCCCCGGCCTCGGCCAGGCGCAGCAGTGCCGCCCGGCCGGCGGGTCCGCCCGCGCCGGCCACCGCGATCACCGCACCACTGAGCGCCCCGTTCGACCCGTTCCCCATGATCTTCCCCTCTGCAGCCGTGTCGTGTGGTGGTACGCCGTCGCTCACGCGGCGATCCGCTCGGCGCTGTCCGCGGTGATGCCCTTGGTGGAGGCGATCACGTTCTTCAGTTTCTTGGACAGGGCCTCAAAGAACATGCTCAGCGGAAACTCGTCCGGAAGCACGTCGTCCACCAGCTTGCGCGGCGGGAGCGAGAGGTCGAGTGCCTCGGGGCCCTTGGCCCACTTGGAACCGGGGTGCGGGGCGAGGTAGGTGGAGACCAGCTCGTAGCCGGCGAACCAGTGCACGAGCTTGGGGCGGTCGATGCCGTCCCGGTACAGCTTCTCGATCTCGGCGCACAGCTGGTTGGTGACCTGCGGGGCGCGCTCCCAGTCGATCGAGAGCTTGTTGTCGGTCCAGCGCACGACGTCGTGCTTGTGCAGGTAGGCGAAGAGCAGCTGGCCGCCGACGCCGTCGTAGTTGCGCACGCGGTCGCCGGTGACGGGGAAGCGGAACATGCGGTCGAAGAGCACGGCGTACTGCACGTCACGGGCCTGCGGAAGGCCGTCCGCCTGGAGCTTGACGGCCTCCTTGAAGGCGGTGAGGTCGCAGCGCAGCTCCTCCAGGCCGTACATCCAGAACGGCTGGCGCTGCTTGATCATGAACGGGTCGAACGGCAGGTCACCGTGGCTGTGGGTGCGGTCGTGCACCATGTCCCAGAGCACGAAGGCCTCTTCGCAGCGCTTCTGGTCGTGCACCATCGCGGCGATGTCCTCGGGCAGCTCAAGGCCCAGGATCTCGACGGCGGCCTCGGTGACCCGGCGGAAGCGCGCGGCCTCGCGGTCGCAGAAGATGCCACCCCAGGAGAATCGTTCCGGCGCCTCACGGACGGCGATGGTCTCCGGGAAGAGGACGGCGGAGTTGGTGTCGTAGCCCGAGGTGAAGTCCTCGAACGCGATACCGCAGTACAGCGGGTTGTCGTAGCGGGTGCGCTCCAGCTCGGCCAGCCAGTCGGGCCAGACCATGCGCAGCACCAGCGCCTCGAAGTTGCGGTCCGGGTTGCCGTTCTGCGTGTACATCGGGAAGACGACCAGGTGCTGGAGGCCGTCCGCGCGGCTCGCCGCGGGGTTGAAGGCCAGCAGCGAGTCCAGGAAGTCCGGCACCTGGAAGCCGCCCTCGGCCCAGCGGCGAAGGTCCTTGACGAGGGCCTCGTGGTAGGCGGAGTCGTGCGGCACCAGCGGCGACAGCTGCTCGACCGCGTCGGCGACCCGGCGGACGGCGGCCTCGGCGTCCACCCTGGTGGGCGCGCCCTCGGCGGCGAAGTCGATCGAGCCGTCCTTCGACTGCCATGGCCGGATCTGTTCCACGGCATCCTTGAGCACGGGCCATGCGGGGTGCTCAACCACCCTGGTCTGCGAAGGAATACGACCCTCCGCACCCGACTGCACAAGAATTTCCGTCATTTTCCATCCTCCACGGGAGAACCTCGCGTACGGACACCGTATGCATACCCCGATTCCCCCATCAAGAGGAGGCGCAGGAGATTTTTCTGTTCAGTGACCCTGTCGCCGACATTTTTCCTGCTGTAAACCGTGACGGCGCTCACTTCGAGCGTGTTGCCGGTCCGGCTGTCAGGGGCACGATCCGGCCTGTCAAGGACGCGGGGACTCGCCCACGCGCGGGTGATGTCATGGAGGGGTACCGGCCAGTCGCCGCCCGGGGCGTGCCCCCGAACGCCCGCGCACACGCGGGTTCATCGCGGGTCGGGGCCGTTAGGCTGCGAGCCTGCCCGCGCGGACGACGGCGTCCGCCCGTCGCCGCGCGCGTGCCGAGCCGCCGTCGACGGAAGCGAGTCGAACCTTGAACTTCCTTACCATCGGTCACCGCGGGGTCATGGGTGTGGAGCCCGAGAACACCCTCCGTTCCTTCGCCGCCGCGCAGCGGGCCGGCCTCGACCTGATCGAACTCGATCTGCACCTGAGCAAGGACGGCGCCCTGGTCGTCATGCACGACGCCGAGGTGGACCGCACGACCGACGGCTCGGGACCGATCGCCGAGAAGACCCTCGCCGAGCTGCGCGCGCTGGACGCGGGGCGCGGGGAACGGGTGCCGGTGTTCGAGGAGGTGCTGGACGCGGTGCCGACGCCGTTGCAGGCCGAGATCAAGGACGTGGCGGCGGCGCGGGCGCTGGCCAAGGTGATGCTGGAGCGGGACCTGGTCGGGCGGGTGGAGGTGTCCTCCTTCCACGACGAGGCGGTCGCCGAGATCGCGCGGCTGGTGCCCGGCGTGCGCACGGCGCTCATCGCCGGGCGTTACGGTCCGGAGGTGGTGGAGCGCGCCGTCGCCGTGGGCGCGCCGACGGTCTGCCTGAACATCCGCCGGCTCACCCTGGAGACCGTCGAGCACGCGCGCGCGGCCGGGCTGAGGATCATCGGCTGGGTGGTCAACACGCAGGAGCAGCTGCGGCTGGTCCGCGCGCTCGAACTGGACGGGGCGACCACCGACTTCCCCGAGATCAAGCGCACGGGCCGGTTCACCGCGTAGGGGCCGCGGCGGGACTCAGCCGAGCTTCTTGACCAGCAGCTCGAACTGGAGGTCGTCACGCCGCGGGATGCCGAAGCGCTCGTCGCCGTACGGGAACGGGGACATCCGTCCCGTGCGGCGGTACCCGCGGCGCTCGTACCAGGCGATCAGGTCCTCGCGTACGGAGATCACGGTCATGTGCATCTCGCTGACGCCCCAGTTCTCGCGGGCCTGCCGCTCGGCCTCGGCGATGACGGCTTTGCCGAGCCCGGCGCCCTGTTGGGTGGGGCTGACCGCGAACATGCCGAAGTAGGCGTGCTCGCCGCGGTGTTCGAGCTGGCAGCAGGCCACGATGCGGCCGTCCCGCTCGACCGTGAGCAACCGGCTGCCGGGCGACTTGATCACCTCGACGACGCCCTCCGGGTCGGTGCGCTGCCCCTCCAGGATGTCCGCCTCGGTGGTCCACCCGGCCCGGCTGTCGTCCCCGCGGTACGCCGACTGGATCAGCGCGACCAGCGCGTCCACGTCGGCGTCGGTGGCGTCTCGGAAGGTCAGGCCGGGGGCGGCGGCGCTGTGCATGAGGGCTGTTCTCCCATCTCGGGCGTGGCTGAGCCAGGGACGAGGGTAACTGTGCCACTAGGCTCCGCGTGCATGGTGCATGTGCTCAGCAGCCGGACACTCCTGCGACCCACCGACCCCGAGCGCTCCCGCGTCTTCTACGGCGAGCTGCTGGGGCTGCCCGTCTACCGCGAGTTCGGCACCGGCCCGGACCGCGGCACGGTCTACTTCCTCGGCGGCGGCTTCCTGGAGGTGTCCGGCCGCGGGACGGCGCCACCGTCGCCGGACGTGGCGCTCTGGTTGCAGGTCGAGGACGTCGGGGCGGCGCACGAGGAGCTGCGGGCGAGGGGTGTCGAGATCACGCGCCCGCCGGTGCGGGAGCCGTGGGGGCTGGTCGAGATGTGGCTCGCCGATCCGGACGGCACCCGGATCGTCCTGGTGGAGGTGCCCGCGGACCATCCGCTGCGGTACCGGGCGGGGATCTGAGGGCCGGTCCGCGGGCGCCCGGCACCGAAGAGCGGTGGTGCCGATCGGCCGGGGCGCAGAGCGGCGGCGGGTGAAGGGGCCGGGCCGCGCCCCTGGGGACGGCGTCGTCGCGCGTCCCCGGTTCGCGTTCAGCTCCCGGCGCGCAGCGCGCCCATCCGGCCCTCCAGGCGGGTCAGCAACTCGCCCAGCAGGGCGGCGAGGTCGTCCCGGCCCGTCGGGGCCAGGACCGAGAGGACCGCGGTCTCGTAGGCGAGCTGTTCGGGCAGGATGCCGTCGACCAGGTCGCGGCCCGCGTCGGTGAGGCGGACGTGGGCGACCCGGCGGTCGCGGGTGTCGCCGCGCCGCTCGACCAGGCCCCGCTCGGTCAGCTGCTTGATCCGCTTGGTGACGGCGGCCCCGGAGGAGAACGTCTCCCGGGCCAGCTCCCCCGGCGTCAGCTCGTGGCCGGTGCGTCGCAGCGCCCCCAGCAGGTCGAACTCGGCGCGGCTGAGCCCGGCCCGGCGCAGCGGCGCGTCCTCGGACTGCTGGAGCAGCGCGGCACACCGGTTGATCCGCCCGATGACCTCCATCGGCCCGGTGTCCAGGTCGGGGTGGACGGCCCGCCACTGCCGTACGACGGCGGCGACCGTGTCGGCCGTGGACGCCTCGTCCCGCGGTGGTGTGCCGTTCGTCGCCGTCATGGCCGTATGTCCTCCGTCGTCGTGCCCGAGTCCCGCTGCCGCGGCGCGAGCCCCTGGCGTCGCACCGTCGCCGCGAGCGTACGGTGTCCGGCCTGTTCGGCGAGCACGACCCGGTCCTCGGGCAGGGCGCGCTGCCACCACTCGCCGGCCGCGGCGTCCGCGGTGGCGCGCAGGTCGACGAGGGCGGCGGCGAGGGCGCGGCGGGCGTCGTCCAGGGCGCGGGGCGCCGGGTGCGGTTCGGCGAGCAGCCGGGCGGCGTTCTCGCGGGCGCGTTCCGCCGCGGTCAGCGCGTGTTCCAGGCGGTCGCCCGCGCGCCGGTTGGTGACGGCGATCGCCGCGACGAAGCCGACCAGCGCGCCGATGAGGGTGTCCACGACCCGGTCGGTGGCCAGCGTGGCCGGGTCCTGGAAGCGGGCGAACTCGGTGATGAGCAGTGCCATGGGGGTGACGCAGACGCTGCCCAGCCAGTAGTTGCGGCCGATCAGCGCCTCCGCGCCGAAGTTGAGGGCGACGCAGCACAGGACGAGCGCCATGGCGTTGAGGTGGGCGAGCGGGGCGAGGACGGCGAAGGCGAGGACGCCGACGAGGTTGCCGACGACGCGCTGGACGCCCCGGTGCCAGGTGAGGGTGACGTTGGCCTGGTAGAGGGAGGCCGCGGTGACCAGGGCCCAGTAGGGGCGGCCCACGCCGAGGGCGAGGGAGGCGTAGCCGGCGAGGGCGCAGCCGATCGCGGTGCGCGCGGCGATGGGGGCGAGCGGCGCGAGGCGGTGGCGCAGCGAGGGGCGCGGCTGGGCCCGCTCGGTGTCCACGCCGAGGAGTTCCCCGGCGTCCTCGCCGGGGAGGTCGAGGCGGAGGGTGCGGCGGCCGCCGCGCAGCTCGCCGGCCCAGGCGCGCAGCCGTGCGGGGTCGGCGTCGGCGGGGGCGGCGAGGGCGACCTCGGCGCGCACGAGGAGGCGTTCCAGGGCGCGCCGGGTGGGGTCCTGGCGGGCGCCCGCGGCCAGCAGGGACTGCCAGGCGGCGTGGATGGCGGCGGCGCTCGCGGCACGGGCCCGGGCATGGCCGTCGCCGGTGCCGTGGGTGTCGGCGTAGGCGGCGGTGGCGTTCAGGGCCTGGGCGGTGGCGCGGCGCTCGGGACCGTGCGGGCGCAGCAGTCCGGGCGCCATGCCGACCAGCCAGGACCAGGCGCCGGTGGCGAGGGCCAGTCCGACGTGGCCCGGCACCTGGCCGAGGGTCTGCGGGGCGAACAGGGAGGCGGAACTGATGAAGGTGAGGACCACGTTGCCCGGCGGGCCGACCCGGGTGGCGTCGCACACGGTCTTCTGCACGGCCGCCAGCAGCGCGCCGACGGTCACGAGGATGACGGCGTCGGAGGTGAGGGACGCCGTGACCAGGGCCGTCGCGACGCCGGCGAGCATGCCCAGCACCACCCAGACCAGGGTGCGGGCGCGGGCCGCGTAGGGGCGGTTGTGGGCGTAGAGGGCGCACAGCGATCCGGCCATCGTGTACATCGCGAGGTCGAGTCGCCCGAGCGCCAGCAGGATCAGGTTGGGCGGGGCGACCGAGGCGACCACGCTCAGCGCTGGCTTGAACCAGATGTCCGAGGGCCGGCCGAGGCGGAGCACCCCGGCGAGGGGAAGACGGAAGGAGGTCGCACTGCTCATGCATCAAATTTAGCATGTGTTTTATCTGTAAAACATATGCACGCCAGGGCCGCCGTTCCCGTCCGGCTCCCGCCCGCTCACCGGCCGCGCCCCCGTCAGCGCTCCCCGTGTACACCCTTGCGCTCGTATGCGCCCCGGCCCGGCCTGGGCATCGCATCCTCGACCGAACGTCGAGCCGTGGAGGTGGGCGTGCACGCACCGGTGTCGGCTGCCTGGCTGCTGGTCGCGCTGTGCGCGGCGACCGGGGCCTACTGCCTGCTGCGGCTGCGCAGCGCCTTCGAGGAGCAGCGGCGCTCCGCGGGCGGCGAGGCCCTGATGGGTTTCGGCATGGCGGCGATGGCCGTGCCGGCGGCGGTGTTCACACCGCCGCGGTGGGCCTGGCCGGTGTACGCGGCCGTCTTCGGCCTCGCGGCGCTGCGCGCGCTGTGGGCGGTCCGCCGCGACCGGCACCACCTGCACCACCTGGTGGGCGCGGCGGCGATGGTCTACATGGCGGCGGCGATGGCCGTGGCCCCGTCGGCCGTGCACCAGATGGACGGCATGGGCGGCATGGAGGTGGCCGGCATGTCCGGTGGTGCCGGGGTGCCCCTGGTGACCGGCGCCCTGCTGGTCTACTTCACGGGCTACGTACTGGTGACCGGCGCCCGTCTGGTGCCTGCCGCCGTCACCGTGGGCGGTCCCGCACCCGCGCGCTGGGGCGACCGTCCGGAACTGGCCCGCGCCTGCCGGCTGTCGATGGGGATCGGCATGATCGCGATGCTGCTGACGATGTGACGTGTGTGCGTGGCGCGTTGACTGCGTCACTTCGGCGTGAAGGACCGTACCGCCGGGCGGCCCCGCGCTCATAGGGTGCTGCCCATGATGGTCCCCGTGGCCCTGCTGCTGCTCGGCGTCCTGACCGCCGTCGTGGCCCCGCGTCTGCTCGCCCGCGCCGACTGGCCGGACCGTGAACCGGTCGTCGCCCTCTGGGCGTGGCAGTGCGTGGTGGCGGCCGTCCTGCTGTGCTGTGCGCTGTCGATGACCCTGAGCGCGGCCGCGGCCTGGCGGCCGGTGCGCGGACAGGTGTTCGCGCGGGCCCCGCACGCGGTCGTGGACGCCTACGCCCTCGGCACGGCGAGCCCCTGGGCGGCGGCCACCGCCGTGCTGCTGGCCGGCGCGGGCCTGTGGAGCGCGGCCATGCTGGTGCGGGAGGTCGTACGGTCCCGGGCGGGGCGGCGCGCGCGACGGGCCGAACTCCTGGTGCGCGCCCCGCTGTTGCCGGGCGAGGAGCCGAGGGGCGGCCGGCTGGTGGTGCTGGAGGGCGAGCGCCCGGACGCCTGGTGGCTGCCCGGTACGGCACCCCGGCTGGTCGTCACCACGGCCGCGCTGCGGCGCCTGAAGGGGCGGCAGCTGGACGCCCTGCTGGCGCACGAGAAGGGGCACGCGCGGGCCCGGCACGACTGGCTGCTGCACTGCTCGTCGGCGCTCGCGGACGGGTTCCCCCAGGTACCGGTGTTCGCGGCGTTCCGGGACGAGATGCACCGGCTGGTGGAGCTGGCCGCCGACGACATGGCCTCCCGGCGCTTCGGCCGGCTGACGACGGCGCTGGCGCTGGTCGAACTCAACGTGGAACGCGGCGTGTTCGGGCCGTGCCCCACCCCCGAGGCGCATGTTCCGCAGCGGGTGCACCGGCTGCTGACCCCGACCGACCGCCTCCCGGCCCTGCACCGGCTGCGGCTGACCGCGACGGCCGCGCTGGTGCCGGCGCTCCCGGTGCTGCTGACCCTGGTGCCGGGACTGCGGGCGCTGGGCTGAGATCCGTCGACTCACCTGTTGCGTCCGGCACATGGATGCCGTGAACGCCGTGCTGTTCGACTTCTCCGGGAGGCTGTTCCGCGTCGAGACCGCCGAGTCCTGGCTGCGCGCGACGCCGGACGGGACCGGATCGGCCCTGTCCGATGCCGAACTGCGGGCGGCGGCCGCGGCGTTGCAGGACGCCGGGGCGCTGCCGGGCGGCGCGCGACCGAAACGGGTGCCTCCGGAGTCGGCCGGCGTGGGCGCGCCGGGACGAGAGCGCGCGGCTGCACCGGACGGCGTACACGGGACTGTCCCGGCAGGTGCCGCTGCCCGCGCCCGGACTGTACGACGCGCTGTACGAGCGGCACATGTCCCCCGCCGCCTGGTCCCCCTACTCGGACGCCCACCAGGTGCTGCGCACCCTGCGCGAGCGCGGCGTCGGCGTGGGCGCGGTCAGCGACATCGGCTGGGACCTCCGGCCGGTCTTCCGCGCTCACGGTCTGGACGCGTACGCGCTGTCATACGAGCACGAGGTGCAAAAGCCGGACCCGCGGCTGTTCTCGGTCGCCTGCCGGGCGCTGGGCGCCGATCCGCACGAGACGCTGATGGTCGGCGACAGCAAGGAGGCGGACGGCGGCGCCGCGGCCCTCGGCTGTCGGGTGCGCTTCGTGGCGCACCTGCCCGTCGCGCTCCGTCCGGACGCGCTGCTCCCGTTCCCGGCCTGGTGTGATCCGCGCGGGCGCGCGGGCGGACGCGCACCGGCCGCCCGAGGTGATCCCCCGCGTCACCCCGAGCGGTCGGCGGCTCGGACCCGGACCTGGGGTCCGGCGCGTTGAGTATAGTTGGCTGGCAGCCAGTCAACGCAGGAGTCCAGCATGTCCCCGCGCAGCGCCTCGGTCAATGAAGAATTGCGAAGGCGTTCCCGGGAGCGGTTGCTCCAGGCGGCCGTGGAGCTGGTGGACGAGCGCGGCTTCGAGGCGACCACCCTGGGCGCCATCGCGGACCGGGCCGGTTCGGCCCGCGGGCTGGTGTCGTACTACTTCCCCGGCAAGCGCCAGCTGGTGCAGTCCGCCGTGCACCGGCTGATGCACCGCACGCTGGAGGAGGCGCTGGAGCGGCAGCCGCGCACCGAGGACGGCCGGGAGCGGCTGGCCCGGGCCATCGACGCGATCCTCGGGCTGGCCCGCGACCGGCCGGTGCTGATGCGCCAGCACATGGCGGGGCTGCTCCAGGCCGAGGGCTTCGTGGAGTGCCCGGAGCAGCGGCGGCTGTCGGAACTGCTCGGCGACACCGTCTCCCGGTACGGCTCCGAGGACGTGACGGCCGACTACCCGATGCTGCGCGCCGTGCTGATGGGCGCGGTGTACGCGGCCCTGGTCCCGGGCGTACCGATGCCCGTCCCGGCCCTGCGCGCCGAACTGTTCAAGCGGTACGGGCTGGACTGGGAGCTGGGTGTGCCACCGGAGCGCACGGGAGGCGCCGAAACCCCGGAACGCGACCTGTCACGCTTCTTCGCCACGGGGGAGCGCGCGCCGGGGGCCTCCTAGCCGGGCCCCCGGTACGAGCGTCCCCACGCCGTCCCGCGCGCCGGTCGCGTTCCCGGCGCCCCTACCGGCGGGCGTGCCTCGGCGTCAGCAGGCCCGCGTCCCTGGCCCGGGCGATCAGGCCGAGGGTGCGGCGGCGGCTGTGGCCGGTCGCCTGCATCAGGGCGAGCACCGGGTCGGCGCCGGACTCCTGGGCCGCGCGGTACGCGCGGGCGAGCAGCAGCCGGCCCTCGGTGCCGCGGGGCCAGGCGCGGCGGGCACGGCGGGCTCCCCGGCGCGGGGCGCCGGGCGGCCGACCGTCGTCCCCGGCCCGGTCGTCCCCGGCCCGGTCCACCGCGCGGAACGCCTCCAGCAGCGGTTCCTCGATCCAGTCCGCGAGCAGCGCGAGGTCGTCCAGGGAGAGGGCGGGGCGGGCCCGGACCTCCTCCACGGAGACGCACCCGGTGCCGCTCACCACGGCCAGCGCGTCCACTCCGGCGCCGTCCGGGAAGTCCAGCCGTACATGCAGCCAGGACAGGGCGCCGTCGTGCTCCCGCACCTCCCACGCGGGCCACACGGACACCGCGCCGTCCTCCGCGTTCCGATCGGAAAGATCAAGAAAGGATGCTTCAAGCACCCACGCAACGTAACCGGGCGCTCGCCCGCCATCCGGTGGGACACGCGTCCGCGTCACCCGGCGGGCCCTGCCGCCGGGGGTCCGCCGGGTGCCATGCTGGAGCCGTCCGCGCACTCTCCTTTCGCGTCAGGAGCACCGCCGTGCTGCGAGTCGCCGTCGTCGGATCCGGACCGAGCGGGTGCTACACCGCCCAGCACCTCGTCCAGCAGGACGCCGAGGTGTTCGTGGACGTGCTGGACCGGCTGCCGTGCCCGTACGGCCTGGTCCGGTACGGCGTCGCCCCGGACCACGAGAAGATCAAGTCCCTCCAGGCGAGCCTGCGCACGGTGCTGGAGCACGAGCGGGTGCGCTTCCTCGGCGGGGTCCGGGTGGGCGGGCCCGGCGGGCTGCCGGTGAAGGTGCTCCGCGGGCTGTACCACGCGGTGGTGTACTGCGTGGGCGCCGCCACCGACCGCCGTCTCGGCATCCCCGGCGAGGAGCTGCCGGGCAGCTGGTCGGCGACCGAGTTCGTGGCCTGGTACAGCGCGCACCCGGACGCGGCCGCCGCCGACTACCTGCGCGGGGTGCGCTCGGTGGTGGTGATCGGCGCGGGCAACGTGGCGGTGGACGTCACCCGGATGCTGGTGCGCGAGGCGGCCGAGCTGCGGCCGACGGACATGCCGCAGGCGGCGCTGGACGCGCTGGCGGCCAGCGGGGTCGCCGAGGTGCACATGGTGGCGCGGCGCGGTCCCGCGCAGGCCCGGTTCACCACCAAGGAGCTGCGCGAGCTGGGCACCCTGCCGGGCACCGAAATCGTCGTGGAAAAGGACGACTTGGCGCTCGACCCGATCGGCCCCGAGGCGCTGCCCGCGGTGCAGCGGCGCAATCTGGAGGTGCTGCGCGGCTGGGCGGAGCGGCCGTCACCCGGCGCCGGGCGGCACGTCGGGCTGCGGTTCTTCCTGCGTCCCGTGGAGCTGCTGGCGGACGGCGGCCGGGTGGGCGCGGTCCGCTTCGAGCGCACGGCACCGGACGGCCGGGGCGGGGTGACGGGCACGGGACGGTACGAGGAACTGCCGGCGCAGCTGGTGCTGCGCTCGGTGGGGTATCGCGGGGTGCCGCTGGAGGGGCTGCCGTTCGACGAGGCGAGCGGCACGGTGCCGCACACGGCGGGGCGGGTGGTGCGCGACGGTGCCGCGTCCCCCGGGGAGTACGTCGCCGGCTGGATCAAGCGGGGCCCCTCGGGGGTGATCGGCACCAACCGGCCGTGTGCCAAGGAGACGGTGGCCTCCCTGCTCCTGGACGCGCCCGCGCTGGCACGCGCCGACGTGCCGGCCGACCCGGTCGCGGCGCTGCGGGCGGCCGGGATCGAGCCGGTGCCCTGGGACGGCTGGCTGGCGATCGAGCGGGCGGAGACCGAGCTGGGCGCGCGGCTGGGCCGGGGTGTGGTGAAGCTGGCCGACTGGGAGACGCTGCTGGCGGTGGCCAGGTCCTCGTGACTCTCCGGCCCGGCGGCGGATCTCAGGTCGGCAGCAGCCGTACCACCGTCTCCTCCAGCCGGGGCAGCGCCCGCTGTCCCGCCAGCGCCAGCCCGATGGCGGCGACCACGCCGCCCCAGGCGACGGGGCCGAGCGGGGTGCAGCCGAAGGCGCGGCTGAGGACGGGGGTCTGGACGACGGCGACGAGGGCCGCGGCGGAGCCCAGCGAGGTGAGCTGCACCAGCCGGCTGTCGCGCCGGTCGAGGAGGGTCTGCACCAGCTGGGTGCCGACCACCCCGCACAGCGCCATGGTGCTGGAGCGGCGGGCGGTGCCCGGGGTGAAACGGCCGATCAGCCAGGCCGTGAGCGCGCCCAGACAGGTGGTCGTGGCACGGTGCCGGATCTGCCGCAGCAGCGGGTCGCCCAGCACCC
Organism: Streptomyces sp. NEAU-sy36; assembly: GCF_013423905.1. Classification (NCBI taxonomy): domain Bacteria; kingdom Bacillati; phylum Actinomycetota; class Actinomycetes; order Kitasatosporales; family Streptomycetaceae; genus Streptomyces; species Streptomyces sp. NEAU-sy36. Next base: position 2,813,592 of record NZ_CP058977.1, on the reverse strand, counting down.
CGGCCGCCTCCTCGACATGGGCGAGGTCCGCTTCGCCCTCCTTCTCGGTGACGGCCACCGCCATCGACGGGAACAGGTCGGTGAACAGGTTGACCATGAGCATCTGCCGGGTGGACAGCGGCGCCCGGCCGGACAGCAGGGTGCCGATGAGGCCGAAGGCCACCTCGCCCGCGTTGCCGCCGATGAGGATGGCGATGGCGTCGGCGACGCTGTGCCACAGGGCGCGGCCCTCGCCGATGGCGTCGATCAGCACCGTCAGGTCGTCGTCGGTCAGCACGATGTCGGCGGCGTTGCGGGCGGCGGCCGAGCCCCGGGCGCTGATGCCGACGCCGATGTCGGCGGCGCGGATGGCCGCGGCGTCGTTGGCGCCGTCGCCGACCATGCCGACCACCCGGCCCGCGTCCCGCAGCGCCTCGACGACCTGGAGCTTCTGCTCGGGCGCCACCCGGGCCACCACGCCCGCGTCACGCAGCATCCGGGCCCTGGACGCCCGGTCGGCCGCGGCCAGTTCGTCGCCGGTGACCACCACGGTCTCCTCCGGCCAGCCCAGTTCGGCGGCGATGGCGCGCGCGGTCTGCGGGTGGTCGCCGGTGAGCACGACGGGCCGTACGCCCGCCTCGTGCAGCCCCTTCACCAGCGCCGTCGAGGTGTCGCGGGGCACGTCGGACAGCGCCAGCACGCCGGTGAACTCCAGTTCCTGGAGCGGTTGTTCGAGTACATCGGACGGGTCGTCGCCGGGGTCGAGCCGGCGTTCGGCCACGGCGAGGACGCGCAGTCCCGAACCGGCCAGTTCCTGGGCCGCGTTGGCGGCCCCGGCCGGGAGTCCGGCGCAGGCGGGCAGCACGGTCTCCGGGGCGCCCTTGACCACGAGGAGGCGCGGTCCGTCACCGCTCTGTCCGACGGCGGCCGCGTAGCCGCGGGCTGCCTCGAAGGGCAGGCCCGCGAGCTGGGTCCACGCCCGGTCGGGCCCGGCGGCGTCCAGGACGGCCTCGTCGGTGGCGTGCACCGGCCGGTCGGAGCCGCCGTTGGTGCGGGGACAGGCCCGCGCGGCGGCCCGTACGGTGTCCGCGGAGCCGGTGTCGGCGGCGGCGCGCACGGTTCCCTCCGCGTCCGAGACCCGCACCAGGCGCAGCCGGTTCTCGGTGAGGGTGCCGGTCTTGTCGAAGCAGATGGTGTCCATCCGGCCGAGCGCCTCCAGGGTGCGCGGGGTGCGCACCAGGACGCCGTCGCGGCTGAGCCGCCGGGCGGCCGCCAGCTGGGCGACCGTCGCCACCAGGGGCAGCCCCTCGGGGACCGCGGCCACGGCGACCGCCACTCCCCCGCTGACCGCCTCGCGGATCGGGGTGCCGCGCAGCAGCGCCAGGCCGGTCACGGCGGCGCCGCCCGCCAGCGTCAACGGCAGTGCCTTGCGGGTGAGTTCCTGGAGGCGGGCCTGGACCCCGGCCGCCGGGGGCGTGCGCGCGGCGAGGTGGACGGCGCGGGCGGCCTCGGTGTGCTCGCCGGTGTCGACCACGACGGCCCGCGCCTCGCCCGCCACCACGGTCGTGCCCTCGAAGACCATGCAGCTGCGGTCGGCGACGGGCGCGTGCGGGGTGGGATCGGTGTCCTTCTCCACCGGCAGGGACTCGCCGGTCAGCGCCGACTCGTCCACCTCCAGGCCGTCCTGCCACAGCAGCCGGGCGTCGGCGGGCACCACGTCGTCGCCCTTCAGCTGGATCACGTCGCCGGGCGCGAGCTTGCCCGCCTCCACGGTGCGGGTACCGCCGGCCGGGGCCTCCTCCTCGGGCGGCACCACCCGGGCCTTGCGCTTCTGGTCCGCGACCAGACCCGACAACGCCCGTTCGGCGCGCAGCCGTTGGACGCCGCCGACGAGGGCGTTCAGGTCGAGGGCACCGACGACGAGCAGGGCGTCCACGACCGAGCCGAGGATCGCGGAGGCGGCCGAGCCGACCGCGAGGACCGGGGTGAGCGGATCGTGCAGCTCGCCGCGGACGGCGCTGCCCAGCTCGTAGGTCCAGCGGGCCGGGGCCACCAGCGGATGCCGGTACACCCCTTCGGCCGCGGTGCGCACCCGAGCGGTGAGGGCGCCCAACGGGGTGCTTTCCTCGGCGGGTTGGTGTTCGAGGCGGTCCCGGGCCTGGTCCGGGTCGAGTTCGTGCCAGTGCACCCGGGGCCGCGGGTGCGGGGCGCGGGCCAGTGCCACGCCGAGCGCGGCGCGGACGCCGGAGAACAGGGCGGTGGCGGCGCCGGCGTCGACGGGCGCGTGCCGCAGCCCCGGCAGCATGGCGAGGCGCCCCCGGCCGCCCTTGGCCTCGCCGACGGCCACGAGCAGTCCGGACAGCGCGGCGCCGGAGCGGGCCATGGTCTGGGCGCGGCGGCCGACCGCGCGGGCCGCGGGTATCGCGGTCAGCACCCGCCACACGTCGGGCAGCCCGTGCAGGGCCAGGATGTCGGCGCCCCACACCACGGCGCCGTCCCGGTCGGTGAGGGCGACGGCGACATCGCTGCCACGCAGCGCGGCCAGGACGTCGCTCTCGTCGGCCGAGCGCACGCGGGCCACCGTGAGGACGGCGTCCGCCTCGCGGCGCGCCTCGTAGACCACGTCGTCCAGCGGGCGGCGGGCGTCCACGACCTGGTCGGCGAGGCCGGTGAAGTCCTCCAGGGCGGGGTCGTCCACGAGGACCACCCTGAGCCCGGCGCGGCGGGCCGCGTCCAGCACCGGTTCGGCCCACGGGTCGGCCTCCCCGTCCGGGCCGCGCAGCGCACCGCAGTGCAGCACGACGGTGCCCGCCATCTCCAGCTGGCGCAGCCGGTCCGGGTCGCGCACCAGCACCCCGGCCCGGGAGAGGGCGGCGCTGAGCACGGCGTGGAAGGCGGCGGGGCCGTAGCGGGCGGCCTTGGGCGAGCCGGCGAGCACCGCCTCGGCGGCCTCCGCCACGTCGTGCTTGACCAGCAGTGTCGCGGCGGCGCCCAGCACGCTGCCCGCGGAGGCGTGTGCCGCGTACTCCTGGGCGGGCGACTCCCGCAGTGGCGGGCGGGGCTCGGCACCGGGCGCGAGGCTGACGCGGCCGGGGGCGCACAGGTCGTCGTGCACGGCGTCGAAGGCGGCCGCGCGAGCGACGGTCTCGGCGACCTGGCAGGTGCGCAGGGCGCCGTCGAGCAGGAGCGAGGCCGGGGTCTGCCCCGCGCCGTGCACGGCGGCGTTGGCGGCGGCCAGGACGAGGTCCATCCGGGCGGGGCCGAGACGGGTGCGCAGCCAGGCGCGGAAGCGCGGGTTCTCCCGCAGCAGCGTCACCACGGCGGTCACCATCCGGGGCGAGGGCGGCAGCCGCAGCGCGTACCCGGCGAGTGCGAGGGCGATGCCCAGCGCGTCGGCCGACAGGGTGGCCACGGCGGTGCGCACCCCGGCGGGGTCGGCCGGGTGGGTGGTCTCCTCCACGTCCGCTGCGGCCAGTTCGAGCCCGTGGTGGGCGGCCAGTTCCGCGGCGCGTGCGAGGACCTCGTCACCGGCCTCCTCCTCGGTGGCGCTCACGACCAGCCGGCCCAGCCCCTCGTCCCAGTAGGCGAACAGGACGTCGGGCCGCTCGGCGAGGGCGGCGGCGACACGGCGGGCCAGGTGGGCGGTGCGGGCGCGGCCGTGGGGTGCGGCGGGCGGGGGTTCCGTGCCCGGAGGGGGTGCGGCGGGCGGGGGTTCCGTGTCCCCGAGGGGCCCGGGGCTCGGAGGCGTGGGGTCCGCCGGGTGCTCGTGGGCCGAGGGGGGCTCGGGCCGCCCGGCGGGGGGCGTCGTGCCGGCCGTGCCTTCCGGCCCGGTGGGTGCCGTGCCCGTGCCCGGCGCGGAGGGTGCCGTGCCGCCGACGCGTTCGTGTGCCGGGGGCGGCTCCGCGCAGTCGCCGGGCTCGGGCGGCAGGGGGCGCAGCGCGAGGTGGGTGCGGGTGCCGGAGCGCCAGTGGTCGTCGCCGCCGGGCAGGGTGTTGCGGGCGACGCGGGCGACCCACACGGCGGCGTCCATGCCGCGCACGCCCGCGCGCGCCGTCCCCGCGGCCGCCCCGGCGGCGACCCCCACGGCGGGCGCGGAGGCACGGGCGAGCAGCCGCGGTGCCGCGGGCAGCAGCCGGAGGGTGGCTCGCGGCACGGTGAACAGACCGGGCAAGGGGCCCTCCTCAGCGGGTGGTGCGGTCGGGGCGTGCGGTGGGACCGAGGGGCCCGGTCATCTTCTTGGGGGCGTCGGCGCCCGGTGCCTCGTCCTCGCCGGTGTGCCCGTGCCCGTGCTTCTTCCCGTGTCCGTGTTCCTGCCGGTGCCCGTGTCCGTGTTCGGGCCCGTGTTCGTGGGTCTCGGGGCCGGACCGCAGTGCGGCGGTGCCGAGATCGTGCGGGCGCTGTGCCGTCTCCTCCAGTGGTGCCGCCGCCTCCCGCTGGGCGGGCCGGGGCTGGGTGAGCCAGGCCACCGCGGCGCCGGTCAGGGCCACCGGCCACTCCACCACGCCCGCGGCGCCGAGCACCCCCGCGCCGGCGTACACCGCGATGCGCCGTCCGCGCGGGGAGACCGCGCCCACCTTGTCCAGGGTTTCCTCCGCGGCCCTGCCCACCGCCGGGGCGCCGGGCACCTTGCGCAGCACCGACGCGGCACCGCGCAGGGGCGCCGTGAGGACCGACGAGTCGTTCCGCTCAGCCATGACTCTCCTCGGGTGAGATCGTCCTCCTCGCCCCACCGAGTGCCCGCGACCGGCCTGGTCATCCTCCTGATTCCCGCTGCCTCCCGCCGACTCCAGCAAACGCCCTGCGCGCCGCCCGCGCCACCCGTACGGCAGGGGTCCGGGCAGCCGGCGGCCGCCGCGGTCCGCGGGCCGTCACGCCTCGCCCCGGTCCCGCCAGCCCGCCGCGGCGGCCACCTCCCGCCGGTACTCGGCATAGGCCGTGCGCAGCGCGGGGCCCGGCCAGTCGGGGGGCAGGAGGGCGGGCGGGAGGACGGGGTCGCCCAGGAGATGGCGCACGATCGCCGCGAAGGCGGTGAGGCGTTCGGCGGGGCCGGGCGCCGCGGCCGCGTGGGCGAGCAGGGCGCGGGCGGTGGCCGCCCAGCCGTCCAGCGGCCACAGACGGGCGACCAGGTCCTGCGCCGGCTCGTCGGGACGGGCGGTGTACGACCCCGCCACCTCGCGCAGTCCGTCGGGCAGGCGCCGTTCGAGGTTGGCCGGGCGCAGCCAGACGCCCTCGCGCAGTTCGGCCAGGCGCAGAGCGGCCAGCCGGGCGCGCAGCTCGGCGCGTTCGGCGGGACCGCGTCCCGTCGCCGTGATCACCACCATCTCCCAGTCGCCGTGCCACGCGCGGGTGCCGGGGTGGATCGCGTCGTCCTGCCGGCGCTGACGGGCGAGCAGCCGGTCGCTGAGCCCGTAGACGGCGTCGGTGCGCCACAGGTCGCCCGCGGCCACCATCCGGCTCAGGGCGGCCCGCAGCGTGGAGCCGCCGACGCCGAAGGGTTCGACCAGCCGCAGGAGGTCCTTCACCGGCAACTGCGGCGGGTGCACGGCGAGCAGCATGCTCAGCACGGCCGACCGTGCGGACAGGGACCGCAGGCCGGCCGCCCGGGGCCCGGCCGACTCGTTCACGCGCATGGGCACGTACCTTACGTCCGCGGCCATATTGCACTGTTGCTACAGTCGCAGGCAAAGCGCAACATGGCCGTATGGTCGCCGCAGACGCACAGAGGCCCGCAGGGTCCGCCACGCACGACGTCACCAACCAGCCCCCGCCGCTGGTCCCCTACGACGCCTCCGACGACGCCGCCCTCCTGGAGGGGCTGCGCCGGGAGGGCGCCGGGTGGGCCGAGGAGGACGTCCGCCGCCTCGGTGTCCGGGCCGGCAGCGCCGAGGCCCAGGAGTGGGGCGAACAGGCCAACCGCCACGAGCCGGTGCTGCGCACCCACGACCGCTACGGCCACCGCGTCGACGAGGTGGAGTTCCACCCCGGCTGGCACCACCTGCTGCGCACGGCGGTGGGGGCGGGCCTCGCCGGTTCGGCCTGGGCGGACGAACGGCCCGGCGCCCATGTGGCCCGTACGGCGGGCGGGCTGGTGTGGGGGCACACGGACACGGGGCACGGCTGCCCGACCTCGATGACGTACGCCGCCGTGCCCACGCTGCGCGCGCAGCCTGAGCTGGCCGAGATCTACGAGCCGCTGCTCACCAGCCGGGAGTACGAGCCCGGGCTGCGGGTGCCGACCGGGAAGCGCGGGCTGCTCGCCGGGATGGGGATGACCGAGAAGCAGGGCGGCTCGGACGTCCGTACCAACACCACGACGGCCACGCCCACCGGCGAGCCCGGCGTGTACACGCTGCGCGGGCACAAGTGGTTCACGTCGGCGCCGATGTGCGACGTCTTCCTGGTGCTGGCGCAGGCCCCCGGCGGGCTGTCCTGCTTCCTGGTGCCCCGGGTGCTGCCCGACGGCAGCCGCAACGCCTTCCGCATCCAGCGCCTCAAGGACAAGCTGGGCAACCGGTCCAACGCTTCCTCGGAGCCGGAGTTCGACCGGACCGTGGCCTGGCTGGTGGGCCCCGAGGGGCGGGGGGTGAAGACCATCATCGAGATGGTCAACTGCACCCGTCTGGACTGCGTGATGGCCACGGCGACGCTGATGCGAAGGACGCTGGTGGAGGCCGGTCACCACGCCGGGCACCGCACCGCGTTCGGCGCCCGGCTGCTCGAACAGCCGCTGATGCGCCATGTACTGGCCGATCTCGCGCTGGAGTCGGAGGCGGCGACCACGCTCACGCTGCGGCTGGCCGGGGCGGCGGACCGGGCGGTGCGGGGGGACGACGGTGAACGCGCCTTCCGGCGGATCGCCACGGCCGTCGGCAAGTACTGGGTGACGAAGCGGGGGCCGGCCTTCACCGCGGAGGCCCTGGAGTGCCTGGGCGGCAACGGGTACGTGGAGGACTCCGGCATGCCCCGGCACTACCGGGAGGCCCCGCTGCTGTCGATCTGGGAGGGCTCGGGCAACGTCAACGCGCTGGACGTGCTGCGCGCCCTCGGCCGGGAACCGGTCAGCGCGGAGGCGCTGTTCGCCGAGCTGGCGCTCGCGCGCGGTGCGGACGCCCGCCTCGACGCCGCCGTGGCCTCCCTGAAGACCGAGCTGGCCGGGGCGGACCAGTTCGGCGCCCGCCGGCTGGTCGAGCGGACGGCGCTCGCCCTCCAGGCCGCCCTGCTGGTCCGCCACGCCCCGCACGCGGTCGCGGACGCCTTCTGCGCGTCCCGCCTGGGCGGCGACTGGGGCCATGCCTTCGGCACCCTCCCGGCCGGCACCGACGTCGACACGATCCTGAACCGCGCACTGCCCGGCCTCGCCTGACGGAGTCGGGGAGACCCGCGGCTGCTCGACGGCCCGCCCCGCGGACCGGGGACGGGGCCGGCGGGGCGCCGGGCGAGCGAAGACCGCGGGTCCCGCACGCCGCCCCGTCCGCGATACTGCCGACGTACGCCCTGCCGCGCGTCGGGCGGCAGGGCGTACGTCCTGGGGCGCCGGGAACGGGGGGCAGACGGGCGCCGGGGGCGGGCGGCGGAACGGGCGTCGGAGGACGGGTGCGGAGCGGGCGGGGCGGCCGAGGGTGCGGCGCCGCGTCGGCAGGCGGCAGGCGGCAGGCGGCAGGCGGCTGATCGTGGGGCGCGCGGCGGCGCACGGCGGTGCGGTGTCGGGACACGGCAGGCGGCAGCTTGCGGTGCGACGGCGCGATGACGGGAGACAGCAGACAGCAGATGCTCAGCCCACGGCGGTGCGACGGCGCGGTGGCGGGAGACGGCGTCCTGGGGCCGGTGCAGGCGCGCAGGCCCCGTACTCGCCTGCCGGAGTGGGAATCGTCTCCCGAAGCGCCCCCCCCCGGGTCACACCATGCGCCCCCACTGCGGGCCCAGCCGGGCCCATTCCGTGTCCCAGGCGGTCAGCCGGCGGCGTTCCAGGCGGACGCGGAGGAGCAGGCCGCCGCCGAAGGGGACGAGCGCGGTGGCGGCGCCCGCCAGGCCGCCGAGGAAGGCGGCTCGCAGGGCGGCCTGGCCGGGCGTGACGGGGCTGTCGACGAGGTGGCCCCGGCGATCGGTCCAGACGGTGACCCGGGTGCCGGCCGCGCTGCCCGGCGCCACCCGGACCCGGCCGGCGCGGGCGGAGCCGTCGGCCGCCGTCCAGCGCACCTCGGCCCAGACCCGTTCACCGGGCAACGGGTTCCGGCGCCTCGCGGACGCCCGAGGGGCCCTCGCGACCAGGTGGGCGACGGCCGGGTGCCGGCCCGCGCGCTGGTGGGCCAGTCCGTCCGACACGGAGCGGGCCACCGCGACCCCGGCGAGCGACCCGGCCAGCACGGTGAGCAGCCAGACGCCCAGCACCACCCAGCCCTCCACGACGTCCGCCCGACGTCTGAGCGGGTTGCGCCGCCAGCGCCAGAGCCACACCCTCGGACCGCGCAACGCCGTCCTCCCCACGAACTCGCGGCCGGCCGGACCGCCCGCCCGTGACAAACCGTCACCCCGACGGTCGCACGAGGCACCCGCTCCCCGCAGGCACATGCGGGAACGGAACCGGTACCTCCCCCTCCGGGGCCGCCGACACCCCTGTGAGCTGGGGCGACGTCCGCTCCGGAGGAGACTGTCAGTGGCGGGGTGCACACTGGCCGACAACTGACGACAACTGGGACAAAGGCGTCCCGGAGGTGATCGGCATGACCGAGGTACTGCTGGCGGTGGGCACCCGCAAAGGCCTGTTCATCGGACGGCGGCGGGGCCAGGGCCCCTGGGAGTTCGACGAAAGCCCGTACTTCAACGCGCAGGCCGTCTATTCGGTCGCGATCGACACCCGGTCCGGCACCCCGCGGCTGCTCGCGGGCGGTGACAGCGCCCACTGGGGGCCGTCGGTGTTCCACTCCGACGACCTGGGCCGCACCTGGACCGAGCCGCCGAGGCCGGCCGTCAGGTTCCCCAAGGACACCGGCGCCTCCCTGGAGCGCGTCTGGCAGTTGCACCCGGCCGCCGCCGAACCCGACGTCGTGTACGCGGGCACGGAACCGGCCGCGCTGTACCGCTCGGCGGACCGCGGCGAGAGCTTCGAACTGGTCCGGCCGCTGTGGGAGCACCCCACCCGCTCCCGCTGGGTGCCGGGCGGCGGCGGCGAGGGGCTGCACACGGTGCTCACGGACGCGCGCGACAAGGCCGCGCTGACGGTGGCCGTCTCCGCCGCCGGCGTGTTCCGCACCACCGACGGCGGGGCGAGCTGGACACCGTCCAACTCGGGGGTGTCCGCGGTGTTCCTGCCGGACCCGGACCCCGAGTTCGGCCAGTGCGTGCACAAGGTCGCGCGGGACGCGGCCGACCCGGACCGGCTGTACCTCCAGAACCACTGGGGGGTGTACCGCAGCGACGACGCGGGCGCGCACTGGACCGACATCGGCGCGGGCCTGCCGTCCACGTTCGGCTTCGCGGCGGCCGCGCACCCGCGCCGCGGCGGCACGGCGTACGTCTTCCCGATCCACGCGGACAGCGACCGCGTCCCGGCCGGCCGGCGCTGCCGGGTCTTCCGCACGGCCGACGGCGGCGACTCCTGGGAGCCCCTGACCCGGGGCCTGCCGGCCGGGGACCACTACGGCACGGTGCTGCGGGACGCCCTGTGCACCGACGACGCCGACCCGGCGGGCGTGTACTTCGGCAATCGCAACGGCGAGGTGTTCGCCTCGGCCGACGACGGCGACAGCTGGCAGCAGGTGGCCGCGCACCTGCCGGACGTGCTGTGCGTGCGCGCCGCGGTGGTCGGCTGACGGCGGACGCGCAGCGGACGGCGGGCCGTCGCGGAACGGGGGAAACGTGCCGCGCTCACGGATGCGGCGAGGGCCGGGTGTCCGGCCGTGTTCCGGTCATCGGTTGATCACCGACCGGTTCACGGCAGTAGGGTGACGCCCGTGGCACCACGACCCTTGCATGAAATCGTCGAACCGGGCTGGGCGAAGGCCCTGGAACCCGTGGCCGGACGGATCGCCCAGATGGGCGACTTCCTGCGCGCGGAGATCGCCGCGGGACGCACCTACCTCCCGGCCGGGGCCAACGTCCTGCGGGCCTTCCAGCAATCCTTCGACGAGGTAAGGGTCCTGATCGTCGGTCAGGACCCCTACCCCACCCCCGGGCACGCGGTGGGCCTGTCGTTCTCGGTCGCCCCCGAGGTACGGCCGCTGCCGCCGAGCCTGATCAACATCTACCGCGAGCTGCACCAGGACCTGGGTCTGCCGCAGCCGTCCAACGGCGACCTCACCCCCTGGACCCAGCAGGGCGTCCTGCTGCTGAACCGGGCGCTGACCACCGCGCCGCGCAGCCCGGGCGCCCATCGCGGCAAGGGCTGGGAGGAGGTCACCGAGCAGGCGATCCGGGCACTGGCGGCCCGCGGCAAGCCGCTGGTGTCCATCCTGTGGGGCCGTGACGCCCGCAATCTGCGCCCGCTGCTGGGGAACCTGCCGGCGGTGGAGTCCGCGCATCCCTCGCCCATGTCGGCCGACCGCGGTTTCTTCGGCTCACGGCCCTTCAGCCGGGCCAACGACCTGCTGATCCAGCAGGGCGGACAGCCCGTGGACTGGCGTCTGCCATGACGGCCGCCGGGTATCTCGCCGTGGACTCCGGCGGTTCCGGCCTCCGGGTCGCCGTCGGCGTTCCGGGCCGGGCGCCGTCGGCACAGCGGGAGACCCGGGAGCCGGTCCGCACCGGCGCGCGGGGCATCGACCCCGGCCATCTGATGACCCAACTGGCGCCCCTGGCCCGGGACCTGGCGGCGCGGGCGGGCGTGACCGAGCTGGGTACGGCCGTCATCGGCGCCGCCGGGTTCGCCACCCTGGGCGACGCGTTGCGCGCCGAACTGCCGGGCGCCCTCGCCCGCGAGCTGGGGGTGGCGCGGGCGGCGCTGGCCGCCGACGCCGTCACCGCCTATGCCGGCGCGCTCGGCACCCGGCCGGGCGCGGTGCTCGCCGGGGGCACCGGACTGATCGCCGTCGGCACCGACCTCACCGCCTGGCGGCGGGCCGATGGCTGGGGGCATCTGCTGGGCGACTGCGGGGGCGGCGCCTGGATCGGCCGGGCCGGTCTGGAGGCGGCACTGCGCGCCCACGACGGCCGCGACGGCGGCTCCGGCCCGCTGCTACGGTCCGCCGAGAAACTGTTCGGGCCGGTGCGCGAACTGCCGGGCAGGCTCTATCCGCGGCCCGACCGGCCCGCCGTACTCGCCTCGTTCGCGCCCCTGGTGGCCGAGTGCGCCGCGCACGACCCGGTCGCGGCGGACATCCTGCGCGCGGCCGCCCGGCACATGGCCGATTCCGCCGCGGCCGTCTGCCCGCCCGACGGCCGGCCGGAAGTGGCGCTCACCGGCGGCCTGTCCAAGATGGGCGATCCCCTGCTGGTCCCGCTGCGCGAGGAGCTGGCGCGCCGGCTGCCGCATGCCCGGCAGGTGCTCCCCGAGGGCGACCCGCTGCACGGCGCGGTACGGATCGCGACCGAGCTGGCGGCCGGGCGGCTCACGCTGCCGGGTGAACCGACGATGCTGCACGTCGTCGCCGCCACCCGTACGCGATCAGACAAAACCGGACGGATACCGCTCACCTGCCCCCTCCCCGAACGGGAGGGTCCGATGAGCCAGTAACATGCGGCGCCATGAGCTCCTCCACTGGACCCGCGTCCGGCCTGCCTGTTCGAATGCCGCGACCCCGCCAGCCCGGACGGCACCGCCGGCCGGAACCGCTGGTGGCTCCCGAGGGTGCGCCCGCGCTCGTCCTCGCGGTGCCCGGTGTGCCCAGCGCCGCCACTCGCGGCCTCGCCGAGGAGGTCGTGAGCATCGCCCGTTCCGAGCTGCCGGGCCTCGACGCCCGGATCGGTTACCTGGACGGTGACGACAACGAGTTCCCCGCGCTGCGGTCGGTGCTGGCACGCGCCGCCGAGGAGCGCACGGCCCGTTACGAGCAGGCCGTCGCCGCCGGGGTCGAGGGCGTCAGCGAGCCCGACGGCCCGGTCGCGGTGGTCGTCCCGCTGCTGGCCGGTCCGGACAACGCGCTGCTGCGGCAGATCCGGCAGTCGGTGATGGACAGCCGGGTCGCCGCCGAGCTGACCGATGCCCTCGGCCCGCACCCGCTGCTCGCCGAGGCGCTGCACGTACGGCTGTCGGAGGCGGGTCTGGCCCGCGCCGACCGCGCCCGGCTGTTCACCGTGGCCACGGCCGCCGACGGCATCGTCCTGGCCTCCGTGGGCGGCGAGGAGGCCGTGCAGGCGGCCGGGATCACCGGCATGCTGCTCGCCGCACGGCTGGCCGTGCCGGTGATGGCGGCGGCCCTGGACCAGGAGGGCTCCATCTCCTCCGTGGCCGAGCAGCTGCGCGCCGCCGGTTCGCAGCAGCTGGCGCTCGCGCCGTACCTGGTCGGCCCGGAGATCGACGCGGCGCTGCTCACGGCCGCCGCCGAGGAGGCGGGCTGTGCCACGGCCGAGCCGCTGGGCGCGTACCCCGCGATCGGCAAGCTGGCCCTGGCCAAGTACACGACGGCCCTGGGCATCGCCCCCCAGCAGCCCCAGGGCACCCCGGTGCGCTGACCGCGCCCGGCCCGACGAGCGGGGCCCGCTCCCTTCGGGGAGCGGGCCCTTTCGCCTGTCCCGGGCGCTTACCTGAAGACGACGCAGGAGGCGGCGGCCACCTGCACCGAGCCGTCGTACCGGGGCAGTCCGGTCGCCTGGTCCACGGTGAACCAGCTGACGTCGCCGGAGCGTTCGTTGGCCACGTACAGGAAGCCGTCGTGCTCGGCCAGGGCGCGGGGCCAGTGTCCGCCGCAGGGCACGGTGGCGAGCGGGCGCAGACCGTCCGGTTCGACGGCGAGCACCGACAGGACGTCCTCGCCGCGCGTCGCGGCCCACACGAAGCGACCGTCGGGCGACGCGACGATCCCCGAGGGGTAGGCGTCGCCGGCCGGGGCGCCCGGCAGCAGCGGGACCTCGCTGAGCGGCTTCAGCGAGCCGTTCGCGGCGTCCCAGCGGCACACCGTCACCGTGGGGGTCAGTTCGTTGACGACGTAGGCGTGTTCGCCGTCGGGGTGGAAGGCCAGGTGGCGGGGCCCGGAGCCGGGCCGCAGCGCGCACTCGCGGTGCAGGGTGGGGGTGCCCGCCTCCAGGGTGCACACCCGCACCGAGTCGGTGCCGAGGTCGACGCTGACGGCCCAGCGGCCGCTCGGGTCGGGCTGCACCTGATGGGCGTGCGGGCCCCGCTGGCGCCGGTCGTGCGGGCCGGAGCCGGTGTGCTGGAGCCGGCCGGACGGTTTCGCGGCCAGGGTGCCGTCGGGGCGCAGGGGTACGGCGGTGACGCTGCCGCAGCCGTAGTTGGCGGTGAGCAGGTGCCCGGCGTACAGGCCGAGGTGGGTGGGGCCGCTGCCGTCCACCGGCACGGGCGGCCCGGCGAGTTCCGGCCGGCCGCCGTTCACCCGGAAGGCGGCGACGGCGCCCTCGGCCGTCTCGCTGACCGCGTAGAGCATGTCCCCGTCCGGGGAGAGGGCCAGGTAGGAGGGGTCCGGTACGTCGTTCACGGCGGAGACGAGGGTGAGGGCGCCGCCTCCCGGCGCGACCTCGGCCGTCACCAGTCCCGGTCCGCCTGCCGCCGTGAACGAGCCGATGAACGCCTGCCGTCCGCCCGCCCTGTCGCCGCCCTGTACCACCGCTGTCCCCTTTCGGTCGGGCCTGTCCCGCGCCGACGGTAGCAGCCCCCGTGCGCCGGTCTAGACCAAGAGGGCGGCGTGGGGCGGGAGTTCTTCCGGAGCCCAGGGCCGGGGGCGCGCAGCCCGCCAGTGCGGTCTCGAGAAGAGGTCGCAGGTAGTCGGGGGATTCGTTGGGCTCGGCGGTGACGGTGATCAGGCCGAAGACCCGGCCCGCATTGGTCACCGTCGCCACGACCGTCACCGGCCGGCGCGGCAGCTCTGGCTACGCGGCTGTCGTGGACGATTACCGCACGCCCTCGCCGCCCTCATCCTCCCCGGCGCCGCTACTGAAGACGGCCCAGGACGGCGAAGGTCGGCCGCAGCCGCCCAACGCCGTCCGACCGCCCCGCGCCCGGCCTGCCGGCAAGACCCGTCGGAGACGGTTCTGGTCCGGCGGCGCCCAACGGGCCCTGATGCGGTGGCGTCCACCGGAGCGACCGCGTCGCCCGCCCCGGTCGGCTGGGCCCGCGCAACCGTCAGACCCCGTACGCCGGCGCCCGCAGCGGCTCCGCGAGGGCGGCCAGAGCTCGCTCCAGGCCGTGCACGTGTGCGAGCGCGGGGGACGCCGGCGGCTCCGCCGGGGCGAGCGTCGCCGTAGCGTCGCCCCCGGTCAGCGCCTCCACCGCCGCCTCCACGCGGCCGCAGGCCGTCGACAGCCGGGCGTCGTGGGAGGCCTCGGGGTCGGCGGCGACCGCGACCAGGCCGCGGATCTCCCGGGCGCAGTCGTCGAGCAGCGCGAGCACCTGGCGGGCGCGCCGCTTGCGGGCCGGCAGCGGGTTCAGCGGGTGCACCAGCGGGGCCACCGACAGCCGGACGCGGCCGAGCAGCTGCTCCAGTTCGGCCACGCGGGGCGCCGGGTCGGCCGTCGGGGAGCCGGCGAGCCGGGCGGCGGCCTCGGCCGTGCAGGCGTGGACGCAGCGCAGGGCGCGCTGGATCCAGGCGTCCGTGGTGGCGTGCGTGGTGACCGGCAGTACGAACAGCACCGCGAGCGCCGCGCCGACCGCCCCCACCGCGGTCTCGCCGAGGCGCAGCGCCAGCAGGCCGGGGGTGAGGACGCCGAGGAGGCCGTAGAGCAGCTCGGCGAGGACGGTCACCCAGAGCATCATCCAGGTGTAGGAGACGGGAGCCGAGTAGAAGATCCCGAAGACGGCGACGGCGAGCAGGACCGCCGTCGGCACCGGCGCGCCGTGCACGGGTACGGCGAGGAGGAAGCCCAGGCAGATGCCGAGCAGCGTGCCGAGGACCCGGCGGAAGCCGCGTACCAGGGTCTCGCCGCGCGAGGCGGTGGCCACGAAGACCCACCAGGTGGCGCCGACGGCCCAGTACCAGCGCTGCCCGGACACCAGTTCGCCCACGATCAGGGCGAAGCCCGCGCCCGCGGTCGCCTGGACCGCCTGGCGTGTGGTCACCCGGGCGAGCCCGGTCCCGGCGGGCGGGGCGGGCGCGGCGGGGGCCGGGGGCAGCCCGCGCTCGTAGCACCACAGCCCGAAGCGGACCACGGCCGCGCCGAGCAGGGAGAGCAGTACGGCGGCGGACAGCTCCGGCAGCCGATCGGGGGTGGCGTGCAGGAACTGCGCGGCGAAGAACATCATGAACGCGAACACGCCCAGGCTGTGGCCGCGCGGCCCCCAGCGGCGCGCGTACACGCCGGCACCGACGACGGCGAGGAAGGCGAGGTCCCGCGCGAGGGGGTACGGGTGCAGCACGGCCGCCCCGGCGAGCACCGGCAGGCCCACGACGGGCAGCAGCGCGGTGGTGAGCGCCTGGCCGCGCACGGTGGCGTCGGCGACGGTGAACAGGGCCAGCAGCGCGGCGAGACCGCCGGTGATCGCGCCGGCGACGGACTGCCCGGCCAGCAGACAGACCACCACGGCGACCCCGATGCCGAGGACGGCCCGCGACGCCCAGCGCAAGCGCGCCCGGCCCGGGTCCGGAGCCACGAACACCTTCTTCAGCACTGCTGCCCTCCCCGAGGAACACGTAGGAAATCCGGAACGCAAAAGGCGCCGCGGAGGGTCCGCAGCGCCATCGACGTCTCTATGACAGCATCCAGGACCGCAGTGGCTCAAGCCAGGCCCGATTCACTGGGCCAATGGCCCATCTAGGACGCTTGTCGTCGACACGAGGGATGGCCAACGGCCCAGGTCGGGCGGTGCGCGCGGCTCCTGGCGCACTGAGCCATTGGTACAGTCGTACATCATGGCCGTGGACGAACTCGACACCCGCATCCTGCGGCTGCTCCTGGAGCAGCCGCGCACCAGCGTGCGCGAGTACGCGCGCATCCTCGGCATCGCCCGCGGCACGCTCCAGGCCCGCCTGGACCGCATGGAGCGGGACGGCGTGATCACGGGCACCGGTCCCTCCCTCTCCCCCGCCGCCCTGGACCACCCGGTACTGGCGTTCGTGCACATCGAGGTCACCCAGGGCCACCTCGACGACGTCGGGGACGCGCTGGCGGCCGTACCGGAGATCGTGGAGGCCTTCTCCATCACGGGCGGCGGCGATCTGCTCGCCCGGGTGGTGGGCCGGGACAACGCCCATCTGGAGGACGTCATCCAGAAGCTGATCAGCCTGCCGGGCGTGGTGCGCACCCGCACCGAGGTGGCGCTGCGCGAGCGCGTCCCCTACCGGCTGGGCCCCCTGGTGGAGTCGGTGGGCCGCGCCGCCCGCGCCTGAAGGACGCGGCCCCGGGTGCCGTCGCCGCGCACGCGGCCGGCATGCGCTGCCTCGCGATCCCCTGCGTCGCCGCCCAGGCCGGCGCTCCCGGCTTCGCCACCGCGGGCCTGCTGCCGCGCGGCGGCCGGTCGGAGTTCAGGGCGCGGTCGGCGTACGCCTGGTTGCAGAAGGCGGCGCGGAGAACATAGTCGTACATACGATCTCGTATCCGGACGGACACCGACGCGCCGGGCGTTCCTCTGTTGCGTGCTCAGCGCCCCGTCGCTGCTTAGCGTGGCCCCCATGACCATGGACAAGGCCGGGCCGGCCGCCGACAAGCGGCGCTGGCAGGCGCTCTGGGTCTGTCTGACGGCGGGCTTCATGACGCTGCTCGACAGCTCGATCGTGAACGTCGCCCTTCCCTCGATGGAACGCGGCCTGGGTGCCGACACGGCCGATCTGTCCTGGGTCGTCTCGGGGTACGCGCTCACCTTCGGGCTCGCCCTCGTGCCCGCCGGACGGCTCGGTGACCTGCGCGGGCGGCGGACGGTGTTCCTGTTCGGGCTGGCCCTGTTCACGCTGGCCTCGGCGGCCTGCGGGCTGGCCTCCGACGCGGGCTGGCTGGTGTTCTTCCGGCTGTCGCAGGGCGTGGCCTCGGGCATCCTGGCGCCGCAGACCACCGGGCTGATCCAGCAGATGTTCCGGGGCACCGAGCGGGCCCGCGCGTTCGGCATGCTGGGCAGCGTCGTCGGGCTGTCCACGGCCATCGGTCCGCCCGCCGGCGGGCTGCTGATCCACCTCTTCGGCACCGACGACGGCTGGCGCTGGGTGTTCTACGTCAATCTGCCGATCGGGGTCGCCGCCTTCTGCGCGGCGCTGCGGCTGCTGCCGCGCACCCCGCCCGCGCCGGGCCGGCGCGAGGGCATGGACCTGCCCGGGGTGCTGCTCCTCGGTGCGGGCGTGCTCGCGCTGATGCTGCCCCTGGTGCAGGAACAGCAGTGGACGGGCCGGCTGAAGTGGGCGCTGCTGCCGGTGGCCGCGCTGCTGCTGGCGGGTTTCTGGGCGTGGGAGCGCTGGCAGGGCTGGTGGGGGCAGGCGCCGCTGCTGGACCTGCGGCTGTTCGCCCAGCGGTCCTTCTCGCTCGGCGTGCTGCTGAACCTGGTCTACTTCGCGGGCTTCACCACGCTGTTCTTCGTCTACACCCTGTTCCTCCAGAACGGCGTCGGCTACACCGCGCTCGCGGCCGGCTTCTCCTCCCTGCCGTTCGCCTGCGGTTCGGCGATCGGCGCCGCCGTGAGCGGCCGGCTGGTCGTGCGCCACGGGCGCAAGCTGGTGATCGCCGGTCTCGGCGTGGTCGCGCTGGGCCTGCTCACGGTGATCGCGGCGGTGCAGCTGGTGCCGGGGCGGGGCGTGGCCTGGGCGGCGGCCCTGCCCCTGCTGGTCGCGGGCCTCGGCTCGGGCGTCACCATCTCCCCCAACACCACGCTCACCCTGGCGAGCGTTCCCGTGCGGCGCGCGGGCGCGGCGGGCGGGGTCCTGGTGACGGCCCAGCGCATCGGCTCCGCCGCCGGGATCGCCGCCGTCGGCGCCGTGTACTTCGCCCACCTCGCCAACCACGGCAGCCCGGCGACCGCCCTTCAGCTGGGGCTGCTGACGGCCGTCGGCATCATCGTCGTCGCCTTGGCCCTCGCGGTGGCCGACCTGCGGGAACGGCAGGCCGAGCCGCTGAGCCCGGTGCCGAGCGCGGTCCGGCCGGAGGAACCCGACCCGGCGGCGTGAGCACGTCCGGCCAAAAGGCGCTTCGGGCTTCCTACGAACGGCGCCGTGGCCTGCCCCGCCTGGCGGCCGGCCCGGCCCCGCCCGCGCGGGCCTGGCGGCCGCGGCCCGACGACTTGGCGGCGGGCTGCTGCCGGCCGCCCTGCTGCTCGGCCCGCCGGGGCTTCTTGTCGGACTGCGATGTGCCCGCCGAGGCCGCCGTACGACCGCCCGCGGAGCGCCCGTCCCCAGCGCGCGTCGATGTCGTACGCCCGCGTGTGCTGTTGACCGTGCGCCCCCGGACGATGCCGATGAAGTCCTCCACCAGGTCGGTGGTGGCCTCCTGCGGCCAGGAGAGGGCGACGCTGGACTGGGGTGCGTCCACCACCGGGCGGTAGGTGAGGTCGCGGCGGTGGTAGAGGCGGGCCAGGGACTGCGGGACGACCAGGAGACCGACGTTCGCGGCGACCAGCTCGATGGCGTCCGGGGTCGTCGCGGGGCGTTCGAACGCGGGCTCGCCGGGCGGGGCGGCCCAGTCGAAGACGTCGTCGAGGGGGTGGAAGAGCACCTCGTCGGCGAGGTCGGCCAGGGTGACCTCGTCGGCGGCCGTGATCAGGTGGTCCTTGGGGACGACGACCACGCTGGTCTCGGTGTAGAGGGGGATCGCGCTGAAGAAGTCGCGGTCCACGGGCAGCCGTACGAGTCCCGCGTCGGCCCCGCCCGCGCGCAGCAGCTCCGGCGCTTCGGCGGCGGGGGCCTGGACGAGGGTGAGCGGGACGTCCGGCAGGCGTTCGTGCCAGACCTTCACCCACTTGGCGGGGGTCACTCCGGGGACGTACGCGAGCCGGAACGACGGTGATTCCTCCGAGCCTGTCACCAGGCCAGGTTACCGGCCGCGGCAGGACGGGCGGCCACCGGCCGGGGGCGGGGGCACGGTGGACAGGGGGCGGGGCGGCGGGCGCGGGTCCACCGGCGGGCACAGCGGGACGGTGATCGACGGCCGGTGGGCGCGGGCGCGGGCGCGGCGGTCGGGGACGCGAGGGCGATGGTCACCGGTAGAGGCGGCAGGCGCGGGGCCGCCGGCCAGGGCCACGAGTGCGGTGGTCGACCGCCGGGGACGCGAGCGCGGAGTCACCGGCCGGGGCCGCGGGGTCCGATGGTCACCTGCTGTGGTCGGTCCCCGCATCCGTGGCCGATACCCTTGTGGCATGAAGTCGCAGCAGAGCACCCAGACGATGAAGCCCGCGACCGCGGCGAAGAAGCTGGGTGTGTACCTCCCCGCCACCCCCGCCTCCTTCCAGGAGGGCGTGGTCTCGCGTGCCGAGCTGAACCAGCTCCAGGCCGACCCGCCGGAGTGGCTGAGCGAGCTGCGGCGCAACGGCCCCCACCCGCGTCCGGTGGTCGCCGCGAAGCTCGGTGTGTCCATCGCCGGTCTGGCGCGCGGCGGCGTGACCGAGCCGCTCACCACGGAGCAGATCGAGGCGCTCAAGCAGGAGCGGCCCGAGTGGCTGGAGAAGGAGCGGGCCACCCAGGCCGAGGTCCGCAAGGAGGCCGCGCGCCTCAAGGCCCGCAAGCAGGAGCAGGAGTCGGCCCAGGGCTGACCCCTCCCCCCACCCACGGCTTTTCCGGCTTTTCCACAGCGCCCTCCGCCCGCCGGAGGGCGTTGTCAGTGGTCGCCCCTAGAGTTCCCGTCACTTGATCACTGCGGTGCGGGAGGCACGTATGGGGTGGGTGTCGGCGGGCGACTACGAGGTCGCCCTGGACGGCGGGAAGGTGGTGTGCCGCAACGCCGCCGGGCGGCTGCTGAAGTCGGTCCCGCCGAAGATCGCGGACGATCCGGCGGTCGTCGGCCTCAAGCAGCTCGTCGAGTGGCTGGAGCGGCACGAACGCCAGTGCCTGGCCGACGCCGAGCGGTGGATGGTGCGCTCGCTGCCGGTGCCGTCTGCCGTCGTCACCGGCGTGTGGCCGGACCCCGCCTGGCAGGCCGCGCTGCGCGACCTCGTGGTCACCGGAGCCGACGGAGAGGTGGCCGGCTTCCTGCGGGACGCCGACCCCGAGCGCGGTCTCGGCCTGGTCGACCTCGACGGCGACACCGTCCGCATCTCCCCCGACCTGGTGCGCATCCCCCACCCCGTGCTGCTCGAAGACCTGGAGGAGCTGCGGGAGTTCGCCGTGGAGCTGGGCGTCGAGCAGCGCGCCTCGCAGCTGTTCCGCGAGGTATGGCACCGCCCTGCCGTCCTCGACCCCAAGGCGACCCAGGTCGAGGACTACGCGGGCGGCGTCTTCAAGGAGCTGCGCTTCCTGCACGGCCGGGCCGCCCAGCTCGGCTACCGGGTGCGCGGCGGTTACGCGGTGTGCTCCGTGGTGGAGGACGGCCGCACCGTCGAGGCCCGGGTGTGGATCGGTGACTACGACGGCTACGCGCAGACCGAGACCGGCCCGCTGGCCTGGGCCGAAGCGGGCGGCCGGGCGCTGAAGCCCGCTCAGGTCGGGCCGGTGGCCTGGTCGGAGGGCATGCGCATGGCGGCCGCACTGTACGCGGGGCGTGACATCGAGGACGAGGAGCGGGCGGCATGACGTACGACGAGAACACCCTGACCTCGCTGCTGGACGCCGGAGCCGTACTGCCGCCGGGCAGCACCGCCCGCGAGGACGCCGACGGCCTCACGGTGCGCACGTACACCCACCCCGCGCTGGGCGAACGCCGGGTGGTCCGGCTGGTGCCCGCCACCCTCGGCGAGGCGGAGGACCTGGCGCTGGAGTTCCTGGGCCTGGCCCGGGAGCCCGAGACGCCGCAGGTCGGGCAGGTGCGCCGGGAGACGCTGGGCTTCCCGGCCTGGGCGCTGGTGCACGACCCGGCGAACGGACACCACGCGCTCGCCCTGGTGAAGGACGTCGAGCGGCTGGCCCGGCAGGCCAAGTCCCGCCCCGGCGCGGCCAAGGACGGCTTCGAGGCGCTGGGCGAACGGCTGGGGCGGGCGGTGCCGCACTTCCTGCCGACCTTCTACGAGCAGGCCGCACGCGCCTTCCTCGCGCACGAGAACACCACGTACGCGGCGGCGTTCTTCGGCAAGGCCCGTGAGGCCGAGCGGGTGCACGCGCTGGCGGTGGACGAGGAGCGGCGGCGCGCGGTCTTCCTGGAGTTCGCCTTCGCCGGAGCGCTGACCGTCAAGGCGCTCAAGGAGTACGTCAAGGATCTGGCCACGCGGCTCGAACCGGCCGTGGCCTGGGCGCAGTTCCGGCAACTGACGGTGGAGCGGTGCGCGGCCGGCATGCCGCCGTACGCATCGTTGCCGCAGGACGCGCGCGGGTTGATCAAGGCGGCGGGTCTGGACCGGATCGAGGAGGAGTGCGCGCTGGTCGCCGAGTTGATCGCGTCGCCCGCCGCGGTCCGCGCGCCCCGCTCCTTCTGGACCGCCTACCGCTCGGTGCTGCCGGTCCTCGCCGAGCGCAGGCCCGAGGTCCGGGCGCGGCTGCTGGAGATCATGCCGGCCGGTCTCGGCCGGGACGTCGAGGACGACGAGTTCTGGCTGGCGCTGCTCGCGGAGACGGGGGCCGAGCGGCTGCTGACCAATCCCGCGGCGGCCGCCGAGCACGGCGTGGACCCGGCGGACTGGCTGAGCCGCTGGGCGTCCTTCCGCAAGCACGGCGGCTCGTCCTCCCTGCGCTCGCCGGCCACCCTGGCGCTGGCCCTGCGGATGGCCCAGGGGCTCGTCACCGCCGGGCGGCCCGTCGCCCTGTTCGCGGGCGGCTGGCACGCGGGCGCCGACCTGGACCTGCTGGACCTGTGCCTGGCGGAGGGGATCGCGCTGACGATGCCCGGCGACGGCGAGCGGACGTTCCTGCCGCTGGCCGGCTGGCTGGCGGACACCCGGGAGGGCGCGCGGGACCTGGCGGCGGTGGCGGCCGACCCGTGGCTGCGGCGGCTGCTGCACACGGCCCTGGGCCCGGTCGGCGGTCACGCCCGCTCGCGGGAGATGCTGCGGGCCGTCGCCGCCCACCCGGTCCTGTCCGGGGTGCTGCACGAGTGGCTGGACAAGGCCGCCGACGACTTCGCGGGCGCGGTGGGGCTGCCCGGCGCGCGCCACGCGCTGGACCGGCTGCGGCCCTTCCGGGAGATCGCCGCCGAGGCCAACGCGGCGGCCGTGGCCCGGATCGCCGGGCACCCGACGGCCCCGCTGCTCACCCGCACCCTGCGCGCCGGTGTCTTGGACGAACTGGGCTGGCCCGCCCTGGACGAGGCGATGGCCCTGCTCGACGCCCAGACCCGCGACCCGCGGGCCAGGCCGGGCGACGATGCCGTCGCGGTGTTCGAGGCATGGCCCGCGCTGATCGTCTCCCGCGGCCACAAGGCCCTCGTGGTCGGCCCGGAGGGAATCCTGCTGGACCACGATCTGCGGCTGCCGGAGACATCGGACCGCCGGCAGCGGCCCCGTTTCCGGTACGCGGAAGGGGAGTTGCTGGTGATGTGGCGGGAGGGCGCCCGGCAGTGCGGCTACTGGTCCGCGCGGCCCGCCCAGGTGTTCGAGCTCGGCGGTGAGCAGCTGCCTGCCTGGTGGCACACGAACGAGGCACTCGTCCCCTCCCTTCCGCTGCCCGGTGGCGGCCGCGCGAGCGGCGGCAAGTCCCTGCACGCCGGTGACACCGTGCTGCCGCCGACCCGGCCCCTCCTCGGGGACGGCACCACCTACTGGCGCCAAGGCCGGGAAGGCACCCGGACGGTGTGGCTGGAGTACGACCCGGCCACCGGGACGCACGGCCGCGCCTCCCTGCCTGCCCTGCTGCGCGCGGGCATCCGCGAGGACGCCGAGCTGGCGCCCGGCCGCTGCGCGGTGCTGCCGCTCCAACCGGGCCTGGAGCAGAGCCCGTTCGGGACCGACGGCACCGTGCTCGGGCACTGGGTGCGCACCGAGGGCGACCCTCGGCGGCGGACCGCGGGCACGCCGGACGGGCGGACCGTGTCGCTGCCGGTGACCGCCGCGCGTACGGACGCCTGGCCGGTGGGCGCGCTACGGCTGCCGGGCGGGGCCGAGCCGGTGGTCGTGGAGATGTACCGGGCGATCGGACTGGTGTCGGCGGGCGACGGCACCGGCACGCCGGACGCGCGCGACACGAGCGGCCTCGGCCCCGGCGAGCTGGGGCGGGTGACGCCCAACGGGCCCGGCGGCGAGTTCGCCGCGGGCACCCGGTTCGTGCCGCCGCTGCCCTTCTGGCACGCGCTGCGCCCGCGCGATCCGCAGGGTTCGGCCGTGCTGCGCGCGCTGACCGACGAACAGACCGGCGCCATGCTGCGGCAGGCCGCCGAGGCGCTGGCCGCCCGGCAGGAGGAGCTGGTGCGCGCCGGGGACGAGGAGACGGCCAGGGCGGCCGTGCCGGGCGCGGACGAGGTGGTCCGGCGGACGGTGGCCCGCGCGCTGCCCGGGGTGACCGACAGGCGGCTGCTCACCGGTGTGGCCGCGCTGGTCCGCTCGGCGCTGCGCATCGCGGACTCGGCGACCGCCTTCGCCCGTCCCCCGCAGGACGGCCCGCGGCAGCCGCGCCGGCGGACCGAGGGCATGTTCGCCGACTACCGTCCCGAGCACGGCGACGACCGCAGCCTGTACGAGGCCGCCTCGGGGCTGGGCGAACTGCACGGCTGGTGGCGCGGGCAGGAATGGAACGCGCTGCGCCAGATCCGCGCGGTGAACCACGTGCTCTCCGGCCGGCCCGCCGACGGCAAGCCGCTGCCCGGCCGGCACCGCCGGGACGCCCTGCCGGACGGCTGGGCCGGCGAGGAGTTCACCGTCCCCGGCATCGGCATGGTGTGGCCGTTCCTGCTGGGCCGGGTGCGCGCGCTGGCCTACCGAGCCGCCTCGCCCGCCCTGTCCGATGTGCAACGGGAGCCGCTGCTCCTGCTGTTCGAGGCGCTCACCGAGGGACCCCTCGGCTCCCCGGACGGCGCCCTGCGGCAGGTGGTCCTCAGCGAGGCGTACGACAGGCAGGAACGCACCGGGCAGGTGCTGCGCCGGGGCGACCGCACGGTGGTGATCCTGGGTTGCCAGAACATCGACACCCAGCGGGGCCGCGTCAACTGGCTGGCGCTGGACCACGATCCGAGCCGCGCGTTCGGCGCGGTCGCCCACTTCACGCTGGACCGTGAGGTCCGGTACGGGACGACGATCGCCGCCGGCGAGCTGGCCGCCGTGACCCGCCTGATCCGGGAGAAGGGCGCCGCGCCGTGGGCGCCCGAGGCCCCGGAGGCGCTGATCGCGGCGACCGGGGGCGGGCTCGGCCCCGCGCAGGCCGCCGTGCTGCTCGGCGGGCAACCGCAGGAGCCCGGTGCCGAGGGCCTGGCCGTGCTGGGGCTCAAGCCCCGGCAGCGGGAGTTCGGCGACTCCCTGCTGCGCGGTCTCGGCGCACAGGCGCGCACCGCGCTGCTGGGCGCGCTGCTGCCCGCGGACCCGGCCGCCCTGTGGACGACCGGCCCGGACACGGATGCGGCGGGCCGGATGTGGACCGAGCGGTTCGGCTCGCTGGTCCGGGTGCCCGAGGACATCAGGACCGAGCTGGCCGGACTCCCGATGGCGGACAGCGAGGCGGTGCTCAACCCCGCCCACACCCCGTGGCTGAGCCGCACCACCGTCCTGCGCCCGGACAAGGACGGCAACCTCGCCCCGCAGGACCCGCAGGCGGTCCCGTCCCGCCACGACCTGGTGGCCGCCGTCGACGGACTCGCCGCCCTCGCCTACGGCCTGCCCTACGGTCACCCGCTGCGCTCGGCGCTGCCCGCCGGGCTCGCCGCCCTGCGCCGCCGGCTGTCCGACCCCGAGCTGATACTCGGCCTCGACGTCGAGCGGACCGAGAAGGGCACCCCGGCCGCGCCCGAACTGCGCAAGGCGTACGGGCTGCCGGAGACCGGCGGCGCCGACGCGCACGGGCTGACCCGGGTGGGCGAGGCGATCGTGCTGCGCCCCTGGTACCAGGACGTGGAGGCGGTCATGGTCCGGCCGGCCGGGCTCGACGGGCCCGACGACGCCGTGTTCGGACTGCTGGACGGGCTGGTCGGCCCCCACCGCGGGAACGCCCTGCGAGCGGTGCGCACGCTGCTCGGCGAGGAGCTGGGCCGCGCCGTCGCGGTCGGCGCCGAGGGCCCCTCGGGGTACGCGCAGAACCCGGCCCTCAGCGTGCCCGAGCTGGTCGCCGAGGTCGCCAGGACGCACGGACTGGGCGAGGACGCGGCCGCGCTCTACCTCCAGCTGCTCGCCCTGCCCGACCCGACGGACCGCAACACCGCCCGCTGGACCGGCTGGCGGCCGGCCCGGCTGAAGAAGGCGCGCGCCGAACTGGCCGCGACGGACCTGGTGGTGGAGGCCAAACGGCCGCGCGCCGGGCGGACGTTGTTCCTGCCGTGCGGCTGGCGGGACCTGAAGTCGCCCGCGCTGCCGGTGGAGATCTGGAAGGAGGGCCTCTACCCCGTGCCCTGGTACCAGCGCGCGGTGCCGCTGCTGCCGGTGCCGGAGCTGTTCGCCCGCGCCTGGGACCGCGTCCGCGCGGGCGACTCCCCGGCGTACGAGGAACTGCGGACCCGGGCGACGCGGCGGGGACGGCACGGGTGACGGACGCCGCGGAGGACCTGCGCGGGTGAGCGGCCCGGTGATGGGGGCGGCGCGGTGCGCGGCGCGGTGATGGGGCGGTGCCTGGCCCGGCCGCCCCGCATCCGCTGACCAGCGCCCGCCGCCCGCCATCCGCCATCCGCCATCCGCCGTCCGCCGCCCGCAAAGTCGCCGCCGCCCGAGCCTTGGTCCGCCCGAGCCTCTGCCGTCCGTGCTTCTCCCGACCCACCGCCGCCCGGCCCCTCTCCGGCCGCGCTTGGCCCACGCTTCACCCACGCTTCGCCCACCCGAGCTTCCTCCCTCCGAGCCTCAGCCCCCGAGCGTTCCGCTCCGAAATCCCCGAAGGACTGCCCCCGATGACGACCGCCCTCGCCCCCGACACAGCCCGCCAGATCGTTCCGCCCGAGGACCGGTACGCCACCGAGCTGGCCTTCCTGGCGGCCCACGACTCCGGTCCGCGGCCGCCCGCCTGGCGGCTGACGCCCCGCGCTGTGGTCACCTTCGTGATGGGCAGCGGCGGGCAGTCGCTGCGCCTGCCCGAGGACGCCGAGGTGCCGGACGGGGTGCCCCGGCGGCTGGAGATCACGGGCAAGTTCGTCGGCGACCGCGCGCTGGTGGAGCGGTGTGTCGTCACGCTCGCCGGGGAGCGGGGCCTGCTGCTGGTGGGCGAGCCCGGCACCGCCAAGTCCATGCTGTCGGAGCTGCTGTCGGCGGCCGTGTGCGGGACCAGCGGACTGGTCGTGCAGGGCACGGCGGGTACGACGGAGGACCAGCTGAAGTACGGCTGGAACTACGCCCTGTTGCTGGCGCAGGGCCCGAGCCGCACCGCGCTCGTGCCCTCCCCGGTGCTCACCGCGATGTCCCGGGGCGCGATCGCCCGCGTCGAGGAGGTCACCCGGTGTCTGCCCGAGGTGCAGGACGCGCTGGTGTCACTGCTGTCGGAGCGGCGCATCGCCATCCCGGAACTGGCGGGTGCCGAGGAGGGGTTGGCGCACGCCGCGCCCGGCTTCAACCTCATCGCCACCGCCAACCTGCGGGACAAGGGCGTCTCGGAGATGTCGGCCGCGCTCAAGCGCCGCTTCAACTTCGAGACGGTCGGGCCCATCACGGACCTCGACGCGGAGACCGCGCTGGTGCGCGGACAGGCCCGGGCGTCGGTGGTCCGGTCGGGCGCTCCGTTCCAGGTCGACGACGCGGTCCTGGAGGCCCTGGTCACCGTCTTCCGGGACCTCAGGGAGGGTCGCTCGGCGGAGGGCTGGGAGGTGGAGCGGCCGTCCACGGTGATGAGCACCGCCGAGGCGGTCTCCGTGGCGGGCGCGCTGGGGCTGGCGGCCGCCTACTTCCCCGGCGACCGTGACGTCCTCGGGCTGCTGCCCGGTCACCTCCTCGGCGTCGTACGCAAGGACGACCCGGCGGACGCGGCCCGGCTGCGCGGTTACTGGGACGGCCCGGTCCGGCGCCGTGCCGAGCAGGGTTCCGCCACCTGGCGCACCCTGTGGGACCTGCGCACCGTCCTGGAGGGCTGAGGAGCGTGCCGTACGACGACATCCCGGGCGGCTCCCCCGAGGGGGCCGTCGCCGCCCTGACCGATCCGGCGGCGCCCTACCTCATCGGCGTGCGCCATCACGCGCCCTCCCTGGCGGCGGCCGTGCCCGCGCTGCTGGACGCGGCCGGGCCGGACGTGGTGCTGGTGGAGCTCCCCGCCGAGCTGGAGGAGTGGCTGCCCTGGCTGGCGCACGAGGAGACCCGGGCCCCGGTCGCCCTCGCCGCCGCGCCGGACACCGGGGCGGGCGGCCCGGCGTTCTACCCCTTCGCCGACTTCTCACCCGAACTGGCCGCCGTGCGCTGGGCGGTGCGGCGCGGGATACCGGTACGCGCGTGCGACCTCCCGCTGGCGGAGCGCACGGCGCAGAGCGCGGAGGGCGGGCCCGGCGGGGCGGACGCGGGCGTCGATGGTGCGGCTCCCGGGACCGCCGTCGCCGCGGAGCCGAGCCCCGGCCCGGCGTCGGACGGACCGGGCGCCGCCGGGATCGCCTCGGCGCTTCGCTCCCGTCTCACCGGGCGGCCCGGGGACGATCTGTGGGACCGGCTGGTCGAGGCGGCCGCGCCCGGCTCCTCTCCGGAGGCGCTGCGGCGGGCCGCGCTGCTGACGGGCTGGGCGCTGCGCCGGGAGGCGGAGTCCCGCGGTGGTGTGCCCGAGCTGGACCTGCGGCGCGAGCGGTGGATGCGGTCGTGTGTCGCGGGGGCCACGGCACGGGGGGAGCGTGCCGCGATCGTGGTGGGCGCCTTCCACGCCCCGGCGCTGCTGGCACCGGCGGAGGCGCACACGGACGGCGACGGGACCGGTCCGGCCGGCGCAGACGCCACAAGCACGGAAGGCTCCACCGGCACCGGCGCATCCCTGCCCGGCACCGACGCCGGCGCCGTCACCGGGAAGCCCTCGTCGTGGACGACGTCCCTCATCCCCTACACCTACGCCCTCCTGGACGCCCGTTCCGGCTACCCGGCCGGGATCCGCGACCCGGAGTGGCAGCACATGGTGCTGGACGCGGCCGGTGATCCGGTGGCCCTGGAGGAGTCGCTGACCCGGGCCGCCGTGCGGATCTGCGCCGAGCTGCGGGCGTCCGGGCACCCCTCCGGGCCCGCCGACGCGCGGGAGATCGCACGGCTCGCCGGTGATCTGGCCCGGCTGCGGGGGCTGCCCGCGGCGGGCCGGGGCGAACTGGTCGAGGCGGTGCAGACGGTGCTGGCCCAGGGCGAGCCGCACGGGCGCGGCCGGGCCGTGGCACGGGCGATGGAGAGGGTGCTCGTCGGCGACCGGACCGGCCGTCCCGCGCCGAACGCGCCGCGCAGCGGGCTGGCCCCGGCGGTGGAGGCGGAACTGGCCGAGCTGGGCCTGCCCGGACCGGCGGACGCGAACCCCGGCACCGTCCGGCAGCTGCGTCTGGACCCGCTGCGCTCCGAGCTGGACCGGCGCCGCGAACTCCTGCTGCGCCGCCTGGCGGTGTGCTCGGTGCCGTACGCCGAGCCGCGGGCGGTGACCGGGACGGGCGGCGCGCAGGCGCTGACCTCGCGCTGGGAGGTGCGCTGGACCCCGGCCACGGCGGCCATGCTGACCGTGGCCGGCATCCGCGGGGTGACCTTGGCCCAGGCCGCCGAGGGCGTGCTGCGGGAGCGGCGGCGTCAGGAGCGGGACGGGGGCGGGCCCACGGCCGCGCAGGCCCTGCGGGGCCTGGAAGAGGCCGCGGAGTGCGGTCTGCCGCAACTCGCGGACGAGCGGCTGGCCGAGACCGCCGAGGTGCTGCCCGGCTCCGCGACCCTGTCCGAACTCCTCGCCGGGCTGGCCCTGTCGGACCGGCTCGGGGCGGGGCACGTCGCCGGGCTGGGCGCGGACGAGGAGCGTACGGCGCGGGCGGCGGCCGTCGCCGGGGTGCTGACCGCCGCCGCGGTGCGCCAGATCGACGGGCTCACCGGCTCCGAGGACCCGGCCGACGCCCGCGCCCTGCTCGAACTCGCCCAGCGTGCCGACCGGTTGGGCGGCATCCGGCTCGGGAGCGCGCTGGCCCGGCTGGCGGCCGACGGCTCCCCGCTGATGCGCGGCGCCGCCGGGGCCGTACGGGTGCTGCTGGGGCAGGAGGAGGCGCGGGCCTTCGGCGACCGTGTCGCCTCCTGGGTGGACGGTGCCGCCGACCCGGAGTCCCGGTCGGCGCTCACCGCCCGGCTGACCGGGCTGCTGACCGCCGCGGGACCCCTGCTCGAATCGGCGGCGCCCGCACTGGGGCCGCTGCTCGACCGGGTGTCGGAGCTGTCCGACCGCGACTTCCTGGACCGGCTCCCGGCCCTGCGCGGCGGCTTCGACACCCTGAGCCCGGCCGGGCGCGAACGGCTGCTGTCCGCCGTCGAGGAGCGCCTGGACGGCGAGCGCCCCACCGACACGGGCGGTGTCGACCCGGTGGCCCTGGCCCGCTGGGCCCGGGCCGACCTCGCGGCCCGCGCGTCGCTGGCCGCCCTGGACCTCCTGCCGCCGCCCGCCGCGCGGGACACCGCCGAGGGCGGGGAACCGGCCGCGCCCGGCGCCCCCGGCCGGGACCACCGCCTCGCCCCGGCCGACCGCTGGCGCCTGCTGCTGGGCCGGCGCAGCGAGCGGCTCCCGCCGTCGGCACGGCCGTTGGCGACCGCGCTGGACGAGCTGTACGGCACCGGGCACGGCGAGGGCAGCCGCGGGGACATGGTCCGGCAGGGTCCCGGCGGGCGCGAGGCGTCGTACCCCGGGGTGCGGGAGTGGTCCGAGGAACTGGCGGCCCTGTTCGGGCCCGGCATCCGGGAGGAGGTGCTGGCGGCCGCGGCCGCCGCGGGCCGGCCGGACGTGCTCGCGGAGCTGGACCCGGACGCCGTGCGGCCCTCGGTGGACCTGCTGCGCTCGGTGCTGCGGCACGCGGGCGGGCTGCCGGAGGCCCGGCTGGCCGCGCTGCGTCCGCTGGTCCGGCGCCTGGTCGAGGCGCTGACCCGGCAGCTCGCGACCCGGCTGCGCCCCGCGCTGCACGGCACCGCCGTGCCCCGGCCCGGCCGGCGCCCGGGCGGCGGCCTGGATCTGTCCCGCACCCTGCGCGCGAACCTGGCCACCGCCCGCCGGAGGCCGGACGGCACGGTCCTGGTCGTGCCCGAGCGCCCCGTCTTCCGCAGCCGTGCCCGGCGCGCGGCCGACTGGCGGCTGATCCTGGTCACGGACGTGTCGGGCTCCATGGAGGCGTCCACCGTCTGGGCGGCGCTCACGGCCTCGGTGCTGGCCGGGGTGCCCACGCTGTCCACGCACTTCCTGGCCTTCTCCACCGAGGTGATGGACCTGACCGACCACGTCGAGGACCCGCTGTCGCTGCTGCTGGAGGTCCGGGTCGGCGGCGGCACCCATATCGCCGCGGGTCTGCGCCACGCGCGCGAACTGGTCACGGTGCCCTCGCGCACCCTCGTCGTGGTCGTCAGCGACTTCGAGGAGGGCTATCCGCTCGGCGGGCTGCTCGCCGAGGTCCGCGCCCTGGTCGGGGCCGGCTGCCATGTGCTGGGCTGCGCGAGCCTCGACGACTCCGGCCGTCCGCGCTATTCGACCGGTGTCGCGGGCCGGCTGGTCGCCGCGGGCATGCCGGTGGCCGCCCTCAGTCCGCTCGAACTCGCCCGCTGGGTAGGGGAGAAGATCGCATGAACCCGCAACTGCCGCCCGTCGTCCCGGCGGTGACCGCCGAGCTGGTCGCGGCGCTCTCGCCCCGGCTGCGCAAGCGCCTCGACGCGGGCATCGCCAAGCTGGCGGACCGGCCCGTGTCCCGCGACGGCGACACGGTGCGGATCGCGGTGGACGACGGCACGGACGTCGAACTGCACGCCCCCGACGGCGCGGTGCGGCACCCGGACGCCGTCCGCTGCGGCTGTCTGCTGGCGCCGGACTGCCTCCACCGCGCGGCGGCCGCCTCCCTGGCCCCGGTCGCGCAGGACACCGAGCCCGAGGCCGGGCAGGAGGGCCCGGCCGCTGACGCGGCCGCCGATCCGGCCGCGGCGGAGCGGGCCGGGACCTCCGAGGCGGCCACGCCGGAGCAGTGCGCCGCCGCCCGCGCGGTGCACGCCGCCGCGTCGGCCGCGCTGGAAGCGGGCACCGACGGGGCGGGCGCGGTGCTCCAGGCGGAACTGCTGCGGGCCGCGCACACGGCCCGGCTCGCGGGCCTGCACCGGGCCGCGGCCACGGCCGTGTCCGTGGTCACCGCAGTGCGCGCGGCCCGCGCGGCCGACCCGTCCTACCGGCTGCCCGGTCTCGTCGCCGCCCTGCGCGAGGTCCTGTCCGTCACCCATCGTCTCCCGCACGCGCACGGCGCGGAGCTGGCCGCGCTGCGCGGCACCGCGCGGCAGCCGTACCGCCCGGACGGCTCGCTGCGGCTGTACGGCCTCTTCTCCGAGCCGGTGCTGACCGCGAGCGGCCACGCGGGCGCGGTCACCTGGACCGCGGACGCGGAGGGCCGTCTGTACCAGGTGTCCGACGTGGCTCCGGGCGGCGCCGGGCGTGCGCTGGGCGCGGCCGACCGGGCCGTGCGGATCGGCGACACCGCCCTGACCCACCGTGAACTGGCCCGCGCCGGCCTCGCGGTGTCGGGTGCCACCGTCTCCCCCACGGGCCGGCTCGGCGCGGGCGCCGGGGTACGTGCGGTCCGGGCGCCCGGTGCCGACTGGCACGCGGAGCCGGTCGCCCGGCTGTGGGCGCAGCCGGTGCCCGAACAGCTCGCCCGCGCTTTGGAGGGCGGTCACGACCTGCTGTTCCTGGACATCACCGTCACCGGTACGGCGGCGGAGGCGGGGGGCGACTGCCTGCTCGCCGACTGTGCCGGTCTCCCCCTGCGCCTGACGGCCGCCCACGACCACCCCGCGCTCCCCCACCGGGAGAACCTGCGTCTGCTGGCCGCCGCCCGGGGCACCCGTCTGCGGATCATCGCCCGCCTCACCCCGGCCCCGCACCCCCGCGCCCGGCTCCTCGCCACCGAGCACCCGGCGCAGCCCGGCATCCGCGTCGACATCGGCCTGGACCGCCTGCAACGGGCCGATCTGCCCACCGCGCCGCCCGCCCCGCCCGGCGCGGCCCCGGTCCCGGACGAGGCCCCGGTCCATCTTCTGCGCCGCCGCGTCCACCAGGCGGTCTCGGGCGGCCGCCCGCTGCTGGCCCTCCCCGGCGACACCCGCGCCGACGCCCGCCGGCTCCGCAACCACGGGCTCCCCACGGCCGCCGACCTCCTCACCCACCTGCAGTCCGCCGCCGCGGACCGCACCCATGACGTCTTCGGCCGCCTCAACCCCACCGATCCCGCCCGGTTCGCCCGCGCCTGGCTGGCCGCGGCCCACTACACCGGGGAACTGGACCGGGCGCTGTGCGCGGCGGCCTGGTCCGGCTGACCGTGCCCGGCGGTGCGGGCCGCGGACCGCTCACTCGCGCAGACACCACTCGGTGAACGCCGCGACGCTGGGGTCCACCCGTCCCGCGCCGTCCGCCACCGCCGCCGTGCAGAAGTACCGGACCTCGCCGAACTCCAGGTCCATCGTCTCCACCAGGTTCCGCAGCCCCAGCCCCTCGCACAGCCACGCACGGGCCGAGTCGCTGTCGTCCGGGCGGTCGGGCAGCAGGGTGGGCTGCCCGGCCAGCAGGTCCCGCTTGCTGATGGCGACGGCGAGCCGGGCCCTGTCGAGACGGGTGCCCATGGTGCGCACGGTCTGCACCGAGCGGGAGAACACGTCCTCCGGGTCGACCGTCGAGGCCAGGGTGCGGTCCACCTCGGGGCCCGTCGCGTCGAGTCGGGTCCAGAACGCGTCGACGGCCATCGGGTCCAGGACGAAGACGAAGGTGCGGGCCTCGCGGATGTAGCGCAGCGCGTCGGTCTCCTCCCGGCTGACGAACCGTTCACCGGCCGTGTCGAAGACGTGCACCAGCCGCTCGGCGCGGCCGGTGCCGCGCACGAACGAGTGGGCGCGCGGCAGTGTCTTCTGGGTGGGGCGGGTGTGCCCCTGGATCTCCAGCACCTCGTTGAGCACGCGCTGGTTGGCGCTCGACTCGGGGTCGGCGAGCCGGATCGCCGGCCCGCCGTCCTCCGCCGCGCTCTCCAGGGACTTGACCATCGCCGCCATGAGCTGGGTCTTGCCCGCGGCCCGGCCGCCGATCAGCGGCAGGATCAGCTCGGGCATGTGCCCGGCGTCCGGGTTCATCGGCCTGCCGCAGTGTTCGTGCACGCAGTGACCGCTGAGCCGGGCGTCCCTGCTCATCAGCATGAGCAGGGTCGGTATCCGCTCGCCGCAGGCGCACCGTCGCCGGAAGAGGCCGAAGGTGCCCGGGCGGATGTCGGCGTGCCGGCGGCGGCAGGTCGGGCGGGGGCAGTCGTACGCCGGATAGGGGACGCGTTCGAAGCAGCTCGGGCACAGCATCCCGCGCGGCAGCCCGCGCATCAGCATTCCGGTACGGTCGACGGCG
Organism: Streptomyces sp. NEAU-sy36; assembly: GCF_013423905.1. NCBI lineage: Bacteria > Bacillati > Actinomycetota > Actinomycetes > Kitasatosporales > Streptomycetaceae > Streptomyces > Streptomyces sp. NEAU-sy36. The sequence continues at coordinate 2,779,867 of NZ_CP058977.1, read as the reverse complement.
CGCAGGGTGAGCGCGATCAGCCGGGCGCCGCCCATCAGCAGGGCCACGCCGAGCGCCTGGGCGCCGAACAGCGCGCCCAGCAGCGGCGCGGCGGCACCGGCGCCGAGGGTGAGGCCCAGATAGAGGGTCAGGCCGTACGGGACCGAGAAGGCCCGGTGCACGGTGGGGGCCGTGAACTGGCGGGCGGTCACCTGGCGGTAGGCGTCGGTGAGCGTGCGGACGTACAGCCGCCTGCCCAGGGTGTGGAGTTGGCGCAGGTCGCGGGTGGCGGGGCCGAAGAAGTAGTTGCGGTGGGCCAGTTCGTCGGCGGCGCGGTACGGCGGGACGGTCACGAACTCGGGGGTGCGCCTGCGCAGCACGCCGTCGAGCAGTCGGCCGTAGCGCCACAGCACTTCGCTGACCAGGGCGATCCCGCGCAGGAGCGCGATCGCCGGAACGAGGGCCAGGTAGAGCAGCAGCAGGGCCAGGTAGGCCAGGGGAACGAGGACGAAGATCAGGACTTCCGCCACCTCGGGCTCACCTCGGTTCCGGTCGGGGGCCGTCCGGGGGCCGCCGCTGGGTGAGCTTGCGACCCCATTTCTTCACGCGGCCCAGGCGGTTCTCGGCGCACTCCAGGTAGTGGTCGGCGAGCCGGGTGTCGTAGGGGCGCAGCCACCGGGCGAGCCGGCCGAGGTCTTCGGACCGCCAGTGCTGGGCGATGTGCAGGCGCAGGGTGCGGACGAGGTCCAGGTGGGCCTGCGGCAGCGCGGCGCGTTGGGTGTTGACCGCGATCGTCCCGGTGACGTGGCTGAACAACACCTCGTCGATGCGGCCGGAGGTTGTCGCGGCCCGCTGCACGGCGCGCAGATAGCCGTCGGTGAGGGAGAAGCCGAACTGTTCGATCTCCGTGCGCAGCCGGGCCGGGTCGGCGGGCAGCCGGAGCATGGCCGGGAGCAGCCGGTGGTGTTTCAGGGCGCGGGGTGCCGACCAGGCGTCGATCTGGGGGATCCGGAAGGCGCGGGCGAGTTCGGTGGCCTCGGTGGCCTCGCGCAGGGCCGCGTCCAGCCGGAGGGTGACGTCGACGCACTCCCGGGTGACCGCCCGCAGTCGGGCGTAGCGGCCGGGCGCGGTGAGGGTGTCGCACAGCACCAGGCAGTCGCGCAGGGCCCGTTCGTCGTCGACCTCCTGTTTCACCGCGCGGTCGAACCACTCCCCCACCGCCTCGTCCACCGGCCCGTCCGCGGGCAGCCGACGGGCGATCTCGGTCGCCTCCTGGTACGTCCAGGCCGGCGACGGCCGCCGCCACAGTCCCCGCAGCAGCTCCGCGTCCGGTGAGTCCTGGCCGCGTACCTCCAGGATGCGGAACAGCAGGTCGACGGTGCGGGCGGGCTCCCGCTCGGCCTGCGCCCGCCAGTAGTGCTCAAGCAGCCGAGGCTGCCCGCCGAGGTCGCCTTCGCCGAGCAGCACGGCCGGGAACTGGGAGAACAGCTGTTCCTGGCCGCCCCGTTCGGTCAGTACCTCGTGCACCGCCGTGGCCAGACCGGCCCGGAACTCCGGCAGGGTGCGGGCGAGCCGGCCGGCCTCCTCGCGCAGACCGGTGCTCGCGCCGGGGGTGCCGAGCAGGGCGCGGGCCAGCTCCAGGCTCTGGGCGGCGAGCAGCTCCGGCGGCGGGGTGAGCCGCGCGCCCACCGCCCACAGCAGCAGCCGTACCCGCTGACGGCTGCCCGCGGCCTCGCCGAGCAGCCGCTGCCACAGGGCCGTTGCCCGCTCGCGCTCGGCGGGCCGGGTGAGCGGCACGGGGCCCGGCGCGCTCGGCACGCAGGTCATGTAGGCGCGGATCCGGGACTGGTGGAGCTTTCCCTCCAGTTCGCGGTGCAGCGCGGTGTCGCCGCCCGCCTCGGCCGCCGCGCTCAGCGTCGCGAGCTGATCGTCGTCCAGGTCGCGGTGCTTGTGGTGGATGTCCGCCGCCACCGCGGCGCGGCGCGGCCCGAGGTGATCGGCGCCGGGCAGCCAGTCGAGCACCGCGCGGACGTCGGCGTCGGTCAGGTCGATGCCGCCCGCGGCCGTGGCCGCCGCGACGGGGGCGTGCCAGTCGCCGGGTGTCCGTTCCCGGCCGTGGGTGTAGTCGGCGGTCCAGGACCACACCGAGCGGACGGAGCCCACACCGATCCGGATCAGGAGCCGGATCAGGTGGTGGGTGGGCACCACCTCGGGGAAGCGGCCGGCGGAGAAGTCGAAGACGGTGTACGACTCCTCGTCGTCGGGGCCGAAGGCGGGGTGCGCCTCGGGCACCGTGCCGATCAGGTGCAGCCTGCTGCGGGTGGGGCGCAGGAGGTAGGTGGCGAAGGAGAGGGTGCGGGCGAGCGGGGGCGGCAGGAGGTAGGAGACGGCCGCGAACCAGTGGGCGATCCGGTCGGTGGTGTCGTCGATCACCACGACCGAGCCGTCCTCCGCGAGCGCCGTGAACACCGCCGACAGCAGGGCGGGCAGTTGGCCGGCGTGCGGGTGCGCGCGGAGGAAGGCCTGCGTGGAGCGGGGGGTCAGCGGGCCGCGCGGCAGCGGCGCGGGCAGCTCCGGGATCTCGGTCGTGTCGGCCACGCGCGCGGTCCACGCCGGGGAGTCCCACAGTTCGATCGCGAGCAGTCCGCCGCTGTCCGGTGTGAACGCGCCCTCGGTGTACAGGGCGTGGGCGAAGTAGTTGCCGAAGCGGCGTGCCGAATCCCGGCCGGCGTAGCGCACGCAGAGCGTGGTGTCGCCGCCGTCGCCGCCCGGGGTGTGGCAGAGGTTCACCGGGCAGCGGGCCAGTTGTTCGGGGGTGTCCGACTCGACGAGGGAGCGCGGCGGTTCGTATCCGGCCAGGCTCTCCACCCGGTGCCGGGTCTCGGCCGAGACCTGCTCGCTGACCGCGTTGAACTGGAACCCGGAGGATCCGCTGAGGCCGTGTTCGCACGAGGTGTAGTACAGCTGCTGGAAACCGCTCATCCGCGGCCCGCCTTGGGCACCGCGCCGAACTCGCTGAGCAGCCACAGCAGCGGGTCCGCGACCCGGTAGGGCTGGATTCCGGTGTCGGCGACCCGGGCCTCGGGCGTGGCGCTGCGGCCCAGTGCGGAGACCCCGAAGTAGCGGTAGCGGGCGAAGGTGTTCTCCAGGGCCTGGTCGATGGGCACGCCGTCCCACTTCTTGAGCAGCTGGCGCACCTCCTCGTGGACGTCGAGGCTGTCGCCCACGTCGAAGCGGCCGCGCGCGGGGGCGTGCGACCGCAGCGGGCTGCCGTTCTCCATCAGGTGCCAGAAGGCGTCCATCTTGGAGAAGACCACCGCGATCGGGGTGTCGATCTTCGCCGCCTTGCCGCCGCGCGCGGCCAGCAGCATGCCGCTCACCCGGCTCAATACGTTGATCGGCGGGTCGATGCCGTCCGCGTTGGGCAGGGCCGTGCCGGGCGCCGCGTTGTCCCGGGCGCCCGGCATCTGCAACGGGTCGAGCAGCAGGATGATGCCGTCCGCGTTGGTCAGGTAGCGGGTGTTCAGCTCCACGCTCTCGCGGCTGTTGAAGTCCTCGCCCGCGGTGTCGAAGAAGGACAGCACGCTGTGCTGCGGCCGTTCCACGAACATCTTCCTGCGGCGCAGTCCGAACCGGAACACCAGCGGTTCCACCCGGTTGGCGTTGGTGGTGGCGGTCTGGGTGGGCGGGAACATCTGCCGGTCGCGGTAGAGCCGTTCCTCGTACTCCGAGCTGTAGCGGCGCATGGTGGTGTCGTCCAGGCCCATCAGCGAGGCGCCGTAGGCCTCGCCGACCTGGTTGCGCATCTCGTGCAGCAGCACGGTCATGTAGATGGTCTTGCCGGAGGACCGCGCGCCCACCATCGCGATCAGCCGGTTGTCCACCATGCCGAACTGGAGGGGCAGTTCGACGTGGCAGACCGGGCAGATCCGGTACGTCGTCTCGCTGTCGCAGTCCGGGCACACCGCCGTGGACCTGCGGCCGTCGGCGGCGAAGTCGGGGCCCACGTCGTGGCTGGGGCGCCGCCCGAAGCGTTCGTCGAGGACCGGGTCGCGCCGGCGCTGGCACTGCTTGCGGGTGCGGCTGAGCCGGCTGTTGCAGCGGAAGCGGATCTCGCGCGCGGCGAAGGTCTCGTAGCAGTAGGGGCAGGTGAGTCGTCTGGCCATTCAGGTCACTCGCAGCCGGTGCAGCGCCGTGGGGCGCAGGTCGATGTCGCGGTCGTGGTCGGTGTCGGGGCCGCCCGCCGGGAAGCAGACGAGCCAGGAGGGGCCTTTGGCGCCGGGGAAGGGGAACTCCACGGTGAGCGGTGTCCCGGCGGGCAGCCGCTGCGCGGGGATCTCGTGCACGACCGTGCCGTCGGCGGTGCTGGTGGGCCGGTAGCGGCCGAGCCCGTGGACGATCCTGAGGGCCGGCAGGTCGCAGCCGGTCCGGGCGGTGAGGGTGACGGTCGCGACGCGGGCGCCGGTGAGCCGGCGGCGCAGGGCGGGTTCGTACTCGACGACGGGGGGCTCGGCGGGAATCCGCAGCGAGGCGGCGCCCTCGGTGTCGACGGCGGGGTCGGCGACGAGCGCCTCGACGGTGAGCGTGATCGCGCCACGGCCGAGGGCGAGGTCCAGGCCGCCGTCGTGTTCGTAGGTACGGCGCCGGCAGGTGATGTCGCCCTCGCGGGGGCCGTCGCCCGTCGCGGTCGCGTCCTCCCGGCGCCAGCGGACGCGCGCGGTGAGGGCGGTGTCGGGCCAGGCCCACAGGACGAGGAGGTGGTCGTCCCGGCGGAGGTACTGGAGCTGGGTCACCGGGACGGCGCGCAGGGCGGGAGCGGAGGCGAGGCCGGACGAGGGGGAGTCGGCCGGTCCGGGTTCCGGTCCCAGGTCCGGTCCCGGGTCCAGGTCCGGTTCCGGTACGGCCGCCGGTGGCCGTTCCGGTGCCGGTGCGGACGTGGACGAGGGTCCGGGTTCGGGTTCGTGGACGTCGGGGACGGTCCGGTCGGCCCGGGCGGGCTCGTCCCGCTCGCCCGGTGTCCCGGACGCGGCGGAGCCGGTCACCCACGCGTCCTTCCCGTCCGGCTCGCCCCGCGGGTCCGGGTCCTGTGGGAGGGGCTGCCAGGGCTGCGGATCCGGGTCCGCCGGGGGCTGCGGGAACCGGGACCGCGCCGGGGCCGGGCCGTTGATCACACGGAGCAGGCCGAAGTCCTCCCGGAGCAACAGACCGCGCACCACAGCCAGTTCGGGGTCGGCGCAGCGGACCGTCAGCCCCCGCGCCTCGGGCAGCTCCTCGATCTCCGTGCGGCGGGCGGGCGCCGTGTACAGCTCGCCGGACAGGAGCACGGCGTCCGGGGACGCCTCGGCCAGTTCCCGGGCCGTCGCCGCGAGGGCGGGGTCGCCGACCGGTTCCGTCCGGGTGGTGACGATGCCGGCCGTCAGGTCCGGGGCGATGTCGAGGACCGTCAGCTCCACCGTGGCCGCGGTCTGGTCCACCACCAGGAGCGTGCGGTTCACGCCCTCGTCGATCGCGCCGTAGTGCAGGGCCACCGCGATCGGTGCCGGGAGGAGCGCGCGGACGTGGAGCCCCGCGTCCTCGACGGCGTCGCGCAGGCGGTCCTCCTCCTCTCGGCCGGCGGACGCGGGCAGGCCGAGCACCACGTCCGCGCCGGCGGCGTCGGCGACGAGCGCGGCCAGTGCGGTGGCGGGGTCGGCGACCGCGTCCGCGTCGGTGTGGTCCGTCACGGTCATGGTGGGCCGGCCGTCCGGGCCCGTGCGGCCGACGCGGGTGACGCCGTGGCCGCCGGCGATGGCGAGCATGTTCAGCCGTTCCCTTCCTCGGTCCTGACCCATGGGGTGCCGTCGGCGCCGACGCCGAGCCGGAGCCGGCTTCCCGGGTCCGGGCGGCGCGCCAGGAAGTGGGCGACGACGGCCGTGCGCAGCGGCTCCAGTTCGTTGCGGATCTGGCGGCCGCCGTACGCCTGGCGCTCCGGGTCGCTCATCCGTGCGGTGATCCACGGGTGGAGGCTCTGCTCGTCGGGGACCAGCTCGACCTGGTGCCGTTCGCGGACGGACTCGGTGAGCTGGCCCAGCAGCCGGTCGGTGATCTTCACGACGTGCTCGCGGCGCAGCATGTCGAAGACGACCACCCCCGGCTTGAGCCGGCCGTAGATCTCCGGCCGGCCGATCGTGCGGAACTTCTCCTCCACGGCGTGCGTGAAGTGCTCCTCCAGCTCGGCGTACGGCACTTCGTCGCCGCTTCGGGCCAGCAGGTCCTGGACGGCCTCCGCGCCCGTGTTGGAGGTGAAGATGATCAGGCACTGGGAGAAGTAGGCGGTCTGCCCGCGGCCGTCGGTGAGGCGGCCGTCCTCAAGGATCTGGAGGAACTTGTCCAGCACCCGGGGGTGCGCCTTCTCGATCTCGTCGAACAGCAGGACACTGAACGGCCGTTCCTGGACGCGGCGGGTCAACTCGCCGCCCTGCTCGTGGCCGACGTAGCCGGGCGGCGCGCCCGCGAGCCGCTCGGCCGCGTGTTCCTGCTGGTACTCGCTCATGTCGAAGCGGGCGTACGCGCTCTGGTCGCCGAACATCAACTCGGCGACGGTCTTGGCGAGTTCGGTCTTGCCGACGCCGGTCGGGCCGACGAAGAAGAACGCGCCCCGGGGGCGGGCGCCGCCCAGATTGCCGAAGTCGACGCCCACGAAGGCGGCCTGGAGCGCGCCGGCCACGGCCTCGACGGCCTTGGCCTGGCCGACCACGCGGGCCCCCAGCACATCGGCCGCGCGGGCCACGGTCTCCCGGTCGAGCTGGGTCCACGGGTCGACGCTCACGTTGAGCCGGTGCAGTTCGAGGAGCTTGTCCGGCCGTTGCAGGGGCGCGCCGCGCAGCCACGAGGTGCGGGCCAGGGCCTCGATCTCCCAGCCCGACATGCCGTCGCTCGCGCCGACCAGGGCCTCGATGTCCTGGCGGGTGGCGTCCGGGGCGCCGTTGAAGTCGTCGCGCAGCCAGGTCAGCCACAGCCGGCGCTCGCTCGGGTCCGGGGGGCCGATGTGCAGGGTGGCGATCCGGGGGTCCTCCTGGTGGAACCAGCCGGGCAGCCGTCCCACGTCGCCCACCGCGCACAGGACGGCGTTGCGGGCGTGCGGACGGCGGCCAGCCAGGCTCGCGCGCGGGGTGACGGCGTCCGTCATCGCGGCGCGCAGCCGGAGGTAGCCGAGGTTCGACTCGGGCTGCCCGGGCGGCAGATGGTGGTCGACGTCCTGGAAGACGAAGGCCGTGGCCGCCTCGGGCGAGGCGGCGATCCGGTGCACGAGGGCGAGCACGTCCTCGAAGGTGCGCGGGGGTCCGGCGGGGCGCGGGGAGAGGAGACTCGACCGGTCCCGCCCGCGTTCGACGCCACGGCGGGCCCGGGCGTCGGCGGGCCGCCGGTCGTCCGCGGGCGCGTCCCCGCCGTCGGGCCGGAGGGGTGCGCCGGGCTCCGTCCGGTCGCCCGCGGGCGCGTCGCCGCCGTCGTGCGAGGCGCGTCGCCCGCCGTCCGCGGACGCGCCCCCGCCGCCCCCGGCGGCCGGGCGGGACGGGTTCGCCGCCAGCCGGGCGAAGCGCTCGGCGTGGTCCGGCAGCGGGAAGGTGAGCCCGGCCACCGGGTCCCACCAGCCCACCACGTCGGCGCCGCGCGTCTCCAGCACCCCGGCGACCAGCCGCTGGAAGGACGCGGGCCGGTCCTCGAACCACCAGCGGTCCCGGATCTGCCCGTTGAGGATCACCTGCCGGCCGCGCCGCAGCTCCCAGCCGAGCGACACCGCCCACAGGGGCATCATGCCGTCGGCGGTGACGGGCCCGGTGCCGTCGTCGCCCTTGGTGAAATCGGTCGTGCTCATGGGTTCGTCCACGTCCGGTAGGTCTCGCGGGGCAGCGGCTTGGCACGCCGGCCCGGCGGTTTGCCGTCCCAGGTCAGCTCGCCCGGGATGAAGCCGTCGTCGCCGCCCAGCGCCTCGTGCACCCGCTCCAGCAGCGCCTCGGTGGTGTCGCACACCGCCTCGTCCCGGGGCGCGTACAGGGTCACGTCGGGCTCGCCGGCCACGTGGTAGACGAGGACGGGGGTGCCGTCGTCGTCGGTGGCGACCGTGGTCTCGTACGTCGCCCCGGTCGGCCGGGTGAAGTGCAGCCGGAAGCTGCCGCCCTGGTCCTCGCCGCCGTCGAAGGCGAAGCCCTCGTCGGTCATGGCGTCCTGGAGGGCGGCCACCAGGTCCCGGCGCCGCTGGTAGGCCAGCTCCAGCTCGTCGAGCCGGCGCTCGGCGTCGGGCAGCCTGCCCTCCAGGACGGCGACCGCGTCGAGGGCCTCGTCCGCCGAGCGCGCGGTCAGTGCCTCGACGACGGCCCGCACGGCGTCCCCGATCTCCTGGGCGAGGTCCCGGTCGCCGAGTTCCGCGGCGGTGTCGGCCACGCCCTCGGCCGCCGGGCGCACGACGTCGAGTCGCTCGGCGGCCTCGGCGAGGGCCGACTCCAGGGCCGCCCGCGCCGCCTCCGCGCGCTCGCGCTCCCGCGCCGTGGCCGCCTCCCGCTCCCGTGCCGCCCGGGTCTCCCGCTCGGCGGCCTCCCGCGCCTCCCCGACCGTGGCCGCGTGCCGGGCGAGTGCGTGCTCGACGCTGCCGAGCAGGGCTTCGAAGCGGACCCGACCGTCCTGGCCGTCGGCGGCCGCACGCAGCCGGTCGAGCAGTTCGGTGCAGCGGTGGTACCCCTCCGCGTCGAGGGCGGCGCCGTCCGGGCCGCCGACGACGGACAGCCGGTGTTCCAGTTCGGCGAGGACCACGGCGGGGTCGTCCGTGCGGCTTCCGGCCGCCGCCGGGCGCAGGCCGACGACCCGGCCCCGCAGTTCCTCCACCGCGTCCCCGAGCGGCTCCCCGCGGGCGGCCCGCTCCCGCAGCTCGGCAAACCGGCGCTCCAGGGCGCCGATTTCGGCGCGGGCACCGGAGCGCTGGGCCCGCGCGATCAGCTCCCGCACCTCGTCGAGACCCCGCTCGTCCGCCCCGAGCTGGTTCGCCCGGGCCCGGGCCAGCCGGGCCTCCTGGTCGGCGCGGCGCCGGGCCGCCAACTCGGCCTCCTTGCGGGCGACTTCGTTGCGGCGCCGCTCCGCCTCGGCGCGGGCCCGCTCCCGGCGGGCGGCGGCGGCCTGGGCGGCCCGGGCCCGCTCGGCGGCCCGCCGGCGTTCCCTGGCCCGGCGCTCCTCGGCCCGCCGCCTGCGCTCCGCCGCCTCCCGCTCGGCGTACCGAGCGCCGACGCGGACGCTGCTGTACTTCGGTGATCCGCTCATCGTTCCCTCCGTGCCTCGGTGTGCAGCACGAACCCCCGCGCCGCGAGCTGTTCCTCGAACCGTTCCCGGAACCCGGGGGCCGGCGGCACCCCGGCCCAGGAGAGCGATCCGTCGGCGTCCACGGACAGTTCGATCCCGGCGGTCGTGTCCGCCTCGTCCAGGGCCTGCCGGTAGCGGTCGGTGAGCGGGATCAGCCGCTGGTTGTCCGAGCCGCGCCAGCGCAGACTTCCGTGCCGTGCCGCCAGATAGGGACCGTCGACCAGCAGGTCCAGCCGGTCCAGCAGGGCGCGCCGGTCCGGGCCCCCGCGCCGCAGCGCCTCGTGGCGGAAGCCGGAGTAGGCCATCGCACCGAAGTCCGGGCGCCGCTTCCGTACCGCGTCGAGCAGTTCGGCGAGCGCGCGGGCCTGGCTGAACGGCTCCCCGCCGGAGAACGTGACGCCTTCGATGCCGTCCAACGCGCAGAGCCAGTCGGCGAGTTCGGTGACCGGCCGGCTGCTCCCGCCCTCGAAGGGCAGGGTCTCCGCGGCCACGCAGCCCGCGCAGCGCAGCGGGCAGCCCTGCACCCAGATCACCGCCCGGCTGCCGGGTCCGAGGACCGTGCAGCGGTCCAGCGTCCGGGCGACGGACAGACGCGTACCCACGCCCTCTCCCCCTGCGCTCGTCGCCCTCACCCCTCGCCCCGCACCGGCGTCTTCCCGTTCTGTGTTCACGTCTTCTCCCGCGTGGGGGCCGGGTAGCTGTCGCCGCCGCGCTCGGCCTGGTCGCACCACGGGCACCACGGCCGTTCCACGGTGTGGACGTGGCGGGCGTTCACCGCGCACGCCCGCAGTCGGCCGGGGGCCTGCTCGGCCGCGAGGGCCTCGGCCCAGTCGGCCGCCGACGGGCGCCGGAGCGGGCCGGTGAACGCCGCCCGGAACAGCCCGGCGAGCCGTCTGGGCAGCAGGTCGGCGGGCGGCACGTGGCGCGGCAGCAGCACCGACGTGCGGTCCACGAGCCGGCAGCGGCCGTGGCGCACGTTGTCGTCGTACGACAGGTAGTCGCCGCCGTCCGCGGGGTGCCCGGCGAAGGGGTGCAGTCCGGACATGAGGAGCTGATGGACCAGGACGGCCAGGGCGAAGTCGTCGGACGCGGTGTCCGGCGGTGTGCCGGCGGGCGCGCCGATCCGCTCGGGGGCGGTGTACCCGGGGGTGCGCATCCGGCCCCGGAACAGCTCGCGGCCGTCGCTGAACTGCCAGGAGTCGATGTCCGCCAGGCCGACCCGGCCGGTCTCGTCGATCCAGAGGTTGTCGGGCTTGAGATCGCCCACCACGTAGTCCTCGGCGTGCACCTCGGCCAGCAGCCGGGACAGGGCGAGGGCGGCGCGCAGGCCGGTCGCCCAGGTCGCCCGGGGCAGCAGGACACGGCGGCCGGCGGCGGTGAGGAGGTGACTGAACGGCTGGTAGGCGTGGCGCATGTCGGTCATCACGTAACCGTCGACGCGGTCCGCGGTCCGGCCGGCGGCCGTGTGCACCGGGACCAGCGGCCAGGCCAGCCGGACGGGGGTGCCGGAGAGCAGGCCGACGGTGCCGGGCTCGCGGCGGCGGCGCACCAGGCGGGCCACGCGGCGCCGAAACGCCTCGGGGTCGGGCGGGTCGGGGACGAGTTTCGCGACGAGGGGGCGGGCGTCGTCGACGCCGTACACGAATCCCTCGGAACCACTGCCGATCTGCTCGGTGAGCCGCCATGTGTGTCCGGTCCCGGACACCACCGTGAGTCCCACGGTCACCGCCCTTCGGCCAGAGCGCACAGGACGGTCAGGTCGTCGCCGGTCCGGCCGGCCTCCGGCCCGGAGAGGCTGCGGCGCAGGGGCTCGGCGTCCCCGCCGTTGCCGCGGAGCGTGGCGGTGAGGCCGAGGAAGAAGCGTTCGGCCGGCAACGGGCCCGTCTCGGCGGGCAGTCCGCGCACCGAGGGGTGGTCGAGGGCGAGGGGCGCGCAGCCGTCGGTGGCCAGGACCACCGCGGCGAGTTCCGGTTCCCAGACGACGAAGGTGCGCACGCGCAGGGCCGCGCCCGGGGAGGAGAGGAAGCCGGGCGGGCCGGTGGGCGGCGCGAGGACCAGGTGGCAGCGGTCGTCGCGGGTCACCAGGGTGGCGAAGCCGTCGCCGAGGGAGACGAAGGCCAGCCAGGGCGGGGCGACGGCCGTCGCGGTGAGGGTGGCGCCCAGCAGCCCGGGGTCCGCCGGGCCGGCGTCCGCGTCCAGCACTCCCGAGACCGCGCGCAGGTACTCCTCGACCACCCTGCGCCCCCGCCCCGCGATCCACCGGGTCCATGTCTCCGGTGTCTCCCGGGTGTCCGGTAAGTCCTCGGTCAGCAGCCGGCACGCCGCGTCGACCGCTATGTGGGCGCCCAGGGCGCTGCGGTCCCGGCTGCCGGCCCCGTCGGAGACGGCCAGCACCGCCGCACCGCCGAGGTCGACCGCCTTGAAGGCGTCCTGGCAGCCCTGCGCGGCGGCCAGATGGGCGGTGCCCTGGACGGAGGCGCCCGCGATGATCACAGCAGGCCCCTCTCTATCTCCTCCATGCGGGCGAGCCGGGCGGCCCGGTCGTCGACCTGCCGGTGGATGAGGTCGGCGTCCTGGTCCGGGCTGCTGTCGTCGGTGCTCTGGAAGAGCAGTTCGAGGATGCGGCCGAAGTCCAGGTGCTCCAGGGCGGAGGTGGCCTTCGGGGCGAGCACCCGCAGCATGGGCAGGTCGGCGCCGCGCACCCCGATCACCTGGAAGACCCACTCGCCCTTCGCCTCGCCGTCGCGCACCCGGTCCGCCGTGCCGGCGAGGGCCGTCTCGTCCAGCGGGCGGCCCTGGTCGTCGCTCGGCGCACCGTCCGTCAGGACCCACAGGAAGGGCCGCCGGACCGGTACCCGTTGCCGCTGGAGGGTGCGGTAGCGCGTGCGGGCCAGTTCCAGGGCGGTGTCCACGGCCTGCGTCAGCCGGGTCAGGCCGCCGGCGCGCAGCACGGGCGGGTGCATGCCGTCCGCCGGCACGAACAGCCGGTCGGGGTCGGCCTGTTCGACCGGGACCAGCCGGCCCGCGCCGGGGTCGTAGACGCGCACCGCCGAGTCGAAGGTGATGAGGCAGACCTCCACCCGGGTGCGCAGCCGGTCGTGCGCGCGGACCCCGTCGAACCAGCGGGACAGCGCGTCGTTGAGCTCGTCGATCCGCGGCTGCCGGACCGGCCGGCCCATGGAGGCGGAGGTGTCCAGGAGGAGGACGACGGGCTGCCGTTCGTCGTACCCGGACCCGAACTCGATGCCGTGGACGCTCATCCGGTCGCCGCCCCGGTTTCCTCCTGGGCCACCGGCAGCCGCCGGGCCCGGTCATGGCGCACGGTGACGGGCGTGCCCGGCGGCAGACCGGGCGGCTCGGGCACCATGCGCAGCAGGACTCCGTCGATGAGCACGTACGCGTCCGGGGCGGGCCAGGTCACCGTGCGACCCGTGCGACCGTGCGCCCATTCAGCCATCCCCCTGGTCATACGGCCACCGTAGGTGACGCACACATCACGTTCCCGTCCCTTGCGTGAATTGGCACCGCATCGGTGCCGCCGCTGCGGCGGGGCGCGGGCCGCCCGGGGGACTGCTCCCCCGCGGCGCCCCCTGAGCGACCCGCCCTTCCAGTCAACCGGACCGGCCGGGCGCCGACTGGTCGCGCACCGGGCGCGTCCTGGCCGGTATCCGCTCCACCGCGCGGGCGGCCTCCGGGGTGTGCACCACGAAGTGCACGTCCCAGCGCGCGCCGCGCGCCAGTTCCGCCTCGACGGCACTCCACACGGCGGCCGCGCTCACCCGGTGCGGAAGTCCGCCGCGCCCGGATCCGAGCAGCGGGAAGCAGACCGAGCGCAGCGGCGGGTCGTACCGGTCGTGCTCCTCGGCGAGCAGCGCGAGTGCGCGGGAGGTGGCGCGGGTGATGTCGGCGGGCAGCACGTCGTAGTCGTTGGTGCCGGCCCGGGGCACGGCCACCGCCGCGTGGTAGATGCGCCGTACGCCGTATCGCGCGAGGGCACCGGAACCGGTGGCCGCGACCGTGCCCGGGAGCACCGGGCGTCCCGAAGTGCCGTGCCGGAACAGCCACTTGCGCAGTTCGTCGTGGACCGGGTCGTCCAGCAGGTCGCCGGTCACCCCGCGCACGGAGGCGGCCCGGCGCAACGAGGCGGAGACCGAGGACTTGTACGGCTCGGGCAGCGCGAGGTAGGTGTTGGCCGGGGAGACCACCACGTCCACGTCCCGCAGCAGGTCGACGGGGTGCACATGGAGGGTGAGCCGTACGGTCCGCCCGCCGGCCGGCACGTCCACGAACCGGTGGGTGCCGCCCTCCTGCTCGTCCTCCTCCGGGGCGTCGGCTCCGCCCTGCGCCAGGGCCACGATGTGCTCGGCCACCTGCCCCAGCACCATCACCTCGTGGTGCTTGCGGAAGCGCTCCTCGCTCACCCGGTACACCTGCGCCGCGCGGGCCCGGCGGGAGGCGGCCGGCCAGTCCCGGGTGCCCTGGGCCAGGCCCAGCGTGTACTCGGCGGCGGTGCGCAGGGTGCCCGCGTCGAGCTGCCCCACCGCGCGGCGCAGCAGCGCCTCCACGGCGCTCTCGCGGGTGCGCGCGGTCACCGAGGAGGCCGCGGCCGTTTCCAGGGCGGGCAGTTCGCTGCCGCGCAGCCGCAGCAGTCCCGCCCGCCGAACCACCTGTAATTCCCCGAGAACCGACGCATGGTCGATGGACGGCGGTGCCATGCGCCAACGATGGCATCACTTGTCTCACCGGGACAAGCGAGCGGCGGGCGGGACCCCGACTCAGCGGCGCAGCGGCTCCCTGACCGCCGAACGCAGCGGTTCCAGCAGCTGGTTGACCTCCTTGACGCCCTCCGGTGAACCGAGGTCCGTGATGCTGCGGTACGGCAGTGCTTCGAGCGGTCCGTCCGGGTGGTCCGCGAGACGGTCCCCGAAGAGGACCAGGGACCGCTGTGGCGGGTTGCGCTTCGAGTCCCAGATCATCCCCATGGCCTCGGGCGCCTGGGCGCGGATCTCCCGGGCCCAGCGGCGCGTGTCCCGGTAGTGCTCGGGTCCCTCGTTCTCCAGCAGCAGGTGGTCCTGGCAGACGGCGGCGAGCGCCGCTCCGGAGCGCAGCGAGACCAGTTTCAGCTCGCACCGGGTGCGCACGGCGTTCAGCGACTTGCCCCGCACCGCCGCCCAGGGCACCAGCCGCATGCTGGTCCGCGGGTCGAAGCGGACCGAGCGCAGCAGGGTCTCGGCGAGCGCGGTCTCCGGCTCCGTCGCCGCGTAGAGACAGGGGTACGGGTCCTCGGGGGTGCCGTGGAAGCGGCCGGGCGCGGGGTCGTCCGGGTCGAAGGGCTTGAACTCCTCGGCCGCGAACCGGGACGAGTGCATCCGCCACAGGTGGGTGCCGGCGGGCAGCACCTCCCAGTGCGGCCGGAAGCGGTACACGGAGGGCGAGACGGTGAGCATCAGTCCCCCTCCACCAACGCGACGGCCGCGCCGACCAGTTCGCGGTCGGGCCGGACGCCGAGGAGGGCGGCGGGCGATCCGCCGTCCAGCCACGCGTTGGCGCTCAGCCACCAGTCGGCGGCTCCCCACGGGTCCGCGTCGGCGAGCAGCACCCGGTTGACCTCCAGGACGACCTCGTACGGCGTTCCGTCCCCGGGCCGGAACTGGAACTCCGGGTAGCGGTCGCCGAGCCGGATCAGCTCGGGCGGTGGCACGGCTCCGTCGCACCGGGTGCGGACCTCGGTGTCCGAGAGGGCGGGCGCCTGGAGCAGCCGGCGCTCGACGGCGGCGATGATGGCCGCCGTGTCGGGAGGCGGTGGCGGGCCGAGGGTGAGCCGGGCCAGCAGATCCCGTGACCGCGACACGACCGGGCCGCCGACGGGCGCCGTGGCGACGAGCCGCACGGAGTCCAGCGCCTTGCGGACCGGGTGCCCGAACGGCAGCGGCACCAGGCAGTGGCGCACGGCTTGCAGGGCCCGGCGCACGGCCCGGTCGTCGTCGGGCGCGGTGTCGGCGAGCGCGCGCAACCGGGTGAGCAGCAACTCGTACTGCTGCTCGGTCAGTTGGGCGCGGATGCTGTCGTGGTGCTCTTCGATGAGGGCGAGCACCCGTGTCCCGCTGTCCTCACCCGGGTTCATACGGTCTCCTTCCCCTGGCCGGGGTGGCCCTGGTGGATGAACGCGGCCCACAGCGCGGGCCGGCGGAGATCGGGGCGGCGGACGTCGCCCCGGAACTGTTCGCTCAGGCAGCCCGGATCCTCGCGGCCCGGGTCGAGCATCCACAACTGCGCGGCCCGCAGCGCGTCGACGGGGCTGAGGCCGGCCCGCAGGTGGTGGTGGAAGACCGCCATCAGCAGGCTCGACGCGCTGTCCTCGACCCGCCACCGGCTTCCCACGACATCGCGCGCGCCGCCCGAGACGAACGCCGTGGTGAGGGTCAGCGCCTCGTCGTGGTCACGGTTGCTGAGATCGGTCTCGCAGGCGCTCATGACGATCAACGGCCCGTCCTTTGCCGCCTGTTCGTCGGGCTGCGGCCGGTCGAGCAGCCGGGTCACGGTGAGCCGGCCGCTCTCCTCGCCGGAGCCGGCGGGGGCGAGGTGCAGGGCCGACTCCGTCGGTCGCGTCCCCGCCATGCCGTGCGTGGCCAGATGGACCATCGAGTGGTCCTGGGCGAGCAGGGACAACAGCTGCTCGGGGGTGCCGGCCGGCACCGAGTCGCGCGGGAAGGCCGCGAAGTCGCCGTAGAGCCGTGCCCCCGGATAGAAGGCGTTGCGCAGCTCCAGGACCTCCAGCTCGGCGTACGTGAGCGTGATGGTCGGGTCGGCCACCAGGGCCGGGGCGGAGACCGGGTGGCGCGGTGCGCGGCGGGCCGTGCGCAGGAACTCGCCGCCGGACGCCGCGTAGCTGATCACCAGGGCCTGGCACAGGTAGTCGAACGGGGCGCGTTCGGGGAAGCGCGCGGCGTGCCAGGGCACGATCCCGAGCCGGCCGCAGGGGACCAGCACGACCCGGGGCGTACGGCGGTCGGCCGGGTCGCCCGGCAGGTACTCGTCCAGTCCGGCGAGGACGTGGACGAACACCAGGTGCGCCCAGTGGCACAGCTCGGACAGGGCCTCCTCCCAGGCGGCTTCCGCCCGTTCGTCCCCGTGCGCCCTGGCGCGGGCGTCGGCCGCGTCGATGTACCGCTCCAACGGGGCACTGCTCTCCTCGGAGAGAACGGGCAGCGGGCCCACGCCGATGCCGACCTCGGGACCGACGACCAGCAGCATGCCCGGGGCCTCTCCGCCGTCGCCGGGGACGAGGTAGATCAGCGCGTCGGCCCCGGCCTCGCCCACCCCGTCGGCCAGTTCGCGCAGGGTGGGGGTGCCGAGCAGGCCACCGTGCTGCCGGTAGCCGAGGGCCTCAAGGGCACGCCGGCGCAGGGTGCTGGGCAGCTCGGCGGGCAGCTCGGTGCCGTCGTCGGCGCCGGACTCGCGCCAGGCGGCGGCCAGGTCGTGATGTCCGCGGTCCTCCAGCAGCTCCGGTACGGCCCGCGAGGTGGCCGCCGCCTTCAGTACCAGCGCCCGCCCGAGTTCCAGGGCGGCGACCGCGTCCTCCACCCTGTTGTGCGCGGCGGCCCACAAGGCGGCCCGGATGCCGAGGGAGGCGCCGTTGCGGGCGGTCGTCAGACGGTCCTCGGCGCCGTGCTGGAGGAGGACGTCGGCGGCGATG
The DNA here is from genome assembly GCF_013423905.1 of Streptomyces sp. NEAU-sy36. Lineage (NCBI taxonomy): Bacteria > Bacillati > Actinomycetota > Actinomycetes > Kitasatosporales > Streptomycetaceae > Streptomyces > Streptomyces sp. NEAU-sy36. Next base: position 2,762,865 of record NZ_CP058977.1, on the reverse strand, counting down.
GTGGCGAGGGCCTCGTTGGCCGTGTCGGTGGCGGCCCGCGCGTCGGAGTCGTCGCGGCCCTGCTGCCAGCGGGCGCGGTAGGCCTCGGCGAGCTGCCACAGGGAGTCGCCGGCGACCCGTGGGGCCCGGCCCTGCCGGATGTGCTCGCGGAGCCGTTCCAGCGTGGTGATGACGGCTTCGAGGTCCTCCGGGTCCTTGGTGAAGGAGTAGCGGATGCCGAGGCGGCTCACCGCCGTGTGCAACTGGGCGGCGGTGGCGTCCGCCGGGGGTGGCTCCCGGTCGGGGAGGTTCGCCGGGTCGTCGGTGAGGTAGGCCCGGAAGGCGTCGGCGTCGGGGACGACGGACTCCAGCCACTCCACTCCCAACGGGAGGTTGCTCTCCCCCGCGGCCGCCCTGCCGGCCTCGAAGTCGGCGAGGCCGCTCAGGAGCAGTTCCTTGTCCATGGTGGCCCGGCCGAGCATGAGACGGCCCATGGACCGGGCGACGAGGCCGATGTAGTGCAGGTCGTGCCCCTCGGGAACAGTGGCGGCGAAGTCCTCTGCCTTGCCGAGGAGTTCACGCAGCCGCTGCACGTCGTCCTGCCCGGCGGTGCGGAAATCACCCATCAGGCTCAGCACCTCCGCCCCGACCGCGATGTTCTCGGCCATGGGGATGGAGGTCTGCGACTTCCGCCGCAGGTAGTCGACGCCCGATTTCAGGTTCGCCAATCCGACCGACAGGTCCTGGAGGGTCCCGCCCGCGCCGTCGCTCGCGCTGAGCAGCAGGGCCATCAGCGCTTCGAGGGCATCGGTGTCCGGGACACCCTCCGGCAACCCGTCCAGCGCGTCGTGCAGCCGCCGCAGCTGTTCGTCGAGGGCGGCCGGATCGCCGCCGCCGACATGGTTCGTGAAGTCCAGGGACGTGGTGTTGGCGGCCTGCAACGCGACGAGGAGCCGCCGGAACTCGTCGGCTGTCCGGGGCATGAACCGGCCACCGGCGCCGGTGCCGGCGGTGCTGGAACGGCCGTCCTCCGCGGGGGATCCGGTGCCGGGCGAGGAGTCCGGACCGGTTCGCGGGGCGGCCTCGGGGCCGCTCCCCGGGCCGGACTGCGGGCTGGCTTCGGGGCCGGACCGCGCTCCGCTCGTCGCGCCGGTATCGGGACCGCTCTTCGGGCGCGCGGTCGCGCCGTTGCTCTTCGGGCCGCTTCCGCGACCGTCGTCCGCGCCGGACCACGTAACGGCCTCGTAGCCGGTCTTCGCACCGGTGCCGGTGCCCGTCCCCGAACCGGGGTACGGGCCGGGGCCGGCGCCACCGGTCATCGCCGCCAGCATGTCCGCCAGCCGCTGCCGCATGTACCCGGCACCCGGGGCGTCCTCGGGTATCAGGTCCGCGTAGAGGTCGAACAGCCCGTCGGCGCTGGGACTGGTCTGGAGCTCCAGCGCCTTGCGCAGGTGTCGCAGGAACTCAGGGTGCAGGGGCAGCTCGACCGCCTCGGTCAGCAGCTCCCGCATCTCGGCCGCCTCGGCGGCCATCCCGGCGAACCCCTTCTCCCTGATCATGTCGAAGACGGCGGTCGCGTCCGGCTCCGGCGCGAGCCCGCCCGCCATCTCCTGCAACGGCATCTTGTGGGTCAGCAGGAACAGCGCGGCCCACCTGCGGTCCTCGGCGGAGGCGTCGGCCCCGGCCCGCGTCGCCGGATCCCGTGCGTCCCGCAGCAGGCGGTACGCACGCTCCCGGTCCTCGGGCGTTCCGCCGCCGACGACATGGCGCAGGGTGAGGACCCCGCCGAGCCATACGGTCACCGAGCTGCGGAGCGCCGGATCGTGGTCCAACAGACGGGAGAGCGCTTCCAGTTCGGTGACCGACTCGTCGTGGGCGCGGGTGTGCCGGGCGACGGTGTCCGGCGTCGGCTGGAGGGCCTTCGCCCGCTCGACGGCCGCAGCGGCCCAGGCCCGCAGCGCCTGGACTCCGCCGGTCTCCTCTTCTTCCCCCACGCGCACTCCTCCGACCCAACTGCCGTTGTGTTTCCCCATGGTGACGGTCCGTCGTCCGCCATGACACCGGATCGCCGTGATTCACCGGCGCCTGCCCGGTCAGCGACCAGGGCTCGCCCCGTTTGCGCCCGGATCGGACCGGGAGCCCGGCGGGCCGGGGGCGAGCGGGTCCGGCCGGGCCGCCTCCGACGCACCGAGGTCCGCCCGCATCCCGCGCCGCAGCTCCCGCAGTCGCTCCCACAGCGCGTCGATCTCCGCCTGTACCGTGTCGGGCGAATCGCCCGGGCGGGGCACCCCGTCGTCAAGGCGCCGGAGCCGGCCGTAGAGGGTGCCGAGCGCGTGGGTGACCTCCCCGGCCAGGGCGAGCACGGGGTCGGGCAGCCGCATCTGGGCCTCCGCGTACACGTCCCGGTACACGTCCCGGGCCTCGGTGAGCCGCTGCCGCACCGCGCGGGAGTCCCCCGTACCGCGCAGGGCGTGCAACTGATCGGTGAGGGCGGCCAGATACTGCCTGGCGGCGGTGTTCAGCGCGACGTAACAGGCCAGCCGCTGGGCGGCCTGCCGTTCCCTGGCCCGCGCCCGCTCGGCCCGCTCCTGCTCGTGCCGCCTGCTCCGCTCCGCGGCACGCTGGGTGAGCAGCGCCGACAACAGGGTGCCGACCACCCCGACGACCGCCACGACCGGCGCACCCGCACCACCGACGTCCACCGCGCTCACCCCCGGTTCACCGCACGCCTCCAGTGAACGGGCCCACGCCCCACCACGGAACCCCCCGCCCGATCTCCGCCCTGCCTCCGCCCGCCCCCCGCCCAGGCGGTACCGGCAGCTGATCACGCGTTCCGCGGCCGACGCGCGACGCGGCACGGGACCCAGTCGCCCGAGGGTCCGGGCGCCGGGCCCCGTCCGAGACCTTGGCCGAGGGCAGTGGCGCTGCGCCCGGCGCACGGAGTCACCGCGTCAGCGGCCCGAGCGCGCGTACCACCGGCCGTCGTGACGGGCCACGTGAATGGGGCGCCCGAAGCAAGCCGTGAGGTTGTCCGGGGTGAGCACCCCGTCGGCCGGTCCGGAGGCCAGCTCGCGGCCTTCCTTCAGCAGGAAGGCATGGGTGGTGCTGGGCGGCAGCTCCTCCAGGTGGTGGGTGACCGTGATCGTGGCGAGGCCGGGCCGGTCGGCCGCCAGCCGGTGCAGTGCGTCCACGAGGTCCTCGCGGGACGGGAGGTCGAGGGCGTTGAACGGCTCGTCGAGCAGGAGCAGCGACGGATCAGCCATCAGGGCACGGCAGATGAGGATCCGGGCGCGCTGCCCGCCCGAGCAGTCCGCGAACCGGCGGTCGGCGAACTCCTTGCACCCGAGTTCGGCGAGCAGGCCGTGGGCGCGTTCGCGGACCGTGATGTCGTACTCCCGCCACAACGGCTGCACGGTGCCGGTCGCGCCCGTGAGGACGACGGTGTGGGCGGTGGCGTCCAGCGGGACCTTCTGGGCGGCGGACACCAGACCGACGCGGGCCCGCAGCTCGCGCATGTCGACGCGGCCGAGCCGGTCACCGAGAACTTCGACCGTGCCGACGGTGGGGTGCATGACGGCCCCGACGAGTCGGAGCAGGGTGGTCTTGCCGGCTCCGTTGGCCCCCAGCAACGCCCAGTGCTCGCCCGGCCGTACGGTCCAGTTGATTCCGTCGAGGACGATCTCCTGTCCGGTGGTACGGCGGTGCACGGCGACGTCCGTCACCGCGACGACGGCGCGGGAATCCTGGGTTTCGGTCACGTCGGCAGAGTAGGCGATCGGGCGGCCCGGCGAGCCCGGTGTCCACGCTCCCCGCGGTTCCGCGTCAGGCCAGGAAACTCAGCCGCACCTTCCGCTCCGGGTTGTCACGGTTGGTGTCCACCAGGCACACCGACTGCCACGTGCCGAGTTCCAGGCGGCCGCCGATCACCGGCAGGGTGGCGTGCGGCGGGACGATGGCGGGGAGGACGTGGTCGCGGCCGTGGCCGGGGCTGCCGTGGCGGTGCTGCCAGCGGTCGTCGGCGGGGAGCAGGGTGTGCAGGGTGGTGAGGAGGTCGTCGTCGCTGCCGGCGCCGGTCTCGATGACGGCGATCCCGGCGGTGGCGTGCGGGACGAAGATGTTGAGCAGGCCGTCGCGGTCGCCCGCCGCCTCCCGCAGGAAGTCCTCGCAGTCCCCGGTGAGATCGACCACGCGTTCCCGGGAGCCGGTGGAGACGTTCAGGATTCGGGTGGTGAAGGCATCTGACATGCTCTCCATCCTGACGCATCCCTTCCCCGACGGACGGGAAGAGGGGGGCACGGCACGCTGTTGGTAGAAGCGTGAACGAAATGCGTGAGGTCGAGGTGGTCGTCACGGGCGCCGGTCAGGCCGGGCTGTCCAGCGCCTACCACTTGCGCCGCTCCGGCTTCGAGCCGGAGCGCGACTTCGTGGTTCTCGACCGCTCCCCCGCCCCGGGCGGCGCCTGGCAGTACCGCTGGCCCTCCCTGACGTACGGCAAGGTGCACGGGATGCACTCGCTGCCCGGGATGGAGCTGGCCGACGCCGATCCGGCCCGGCCGTCGGCCGAGGTGATCGGGGAGTACTTCGACCGGTACGAGCGCGCCTTCGACCTGCGGGTACGGCGACCGGTGGCGGTGCGGGCGGTGCGTGAGGGGGACGGCGGACGGCTGCTCGTGGAGACGTCCGCGGGCACCTGGTCCACCCGGGCGCTGATCAACGCGACCGGCACCTGGGACCAGCCGTTCCTGCCGCGCTACCCGGGCCAGGAGAGTTTCCGGGGGCGTCAGCTGCACACCGCGCGGTACGCCGGGCCCGAGGAGTTCGCCGGGCAGCGGGTGGTGGTCGTGGGCGGCGGCGCCTCGGGCACCCAGCATCTGCTGGAGATCGCCCCCTACGCGGCCGCGACCACCTGGGTCACCCGGCGTCCTCCCGTCTTCCGCGAGGGCCCGTTCGACGCGGACGCGGGCCGGGCCGCCGTCGCGCTGGTGGAGGAGCGGGTCCGCCAGGGCCTGCCGCCGCGCAGTGTGGTCTCGGCCACCGGGCTGCCCCTCAACGACGCGATCCGCAAGGGGCTCGCGGACGGCGTGCTGGACCGGCTGCCGATGTTCGACCGGATCACCCCGGACGGCGTGGAGTGGCGCGACGGCAGGCATGTCACGGCCGATGTGATCCTTTGGGCGACCGGGTTCCGGGCGGCGCTCGGCCATCTCGCGCCGCTGCGGCTGCGCGAGCCGGGCGGCGGGATCCGGGTGGAGGGAACCCGCGCGGTGGCCGACCCGAGGATCCACCTCGTCGGGTACGGCCCCTCGGCCAGCACCGTCGGCGCCAACCGGGCCGGCCGCGCGGCGGTACGGGACATCAGGCGGCTGCTGGCGGAGGACCGCCCGGTCGCCGCGTGACGGACCGCCGGCCACCGGCGGCCTCGCCGCCCATGGGGGCCCGCCGTTCAGCCGGCCCCGCCGGACGGTGCGGCGGACGGGGACCGCTGTCCGCCCTTCTGGTGCAGGGAGTTGTACTCGTCCACATTGCGCATATGGGTCGCGTAGTCGGCGGTGAAGCGGGTGTCCCCGGGCTTGACCGTCACGAAGTACAGCCATTCCCCGGGCGTCGGGTTGATCGCGGCGCGCATCGCGTCCTCGCCGGGGTTGCCGATGGGTGTCGGCGGCAGCCCCGTGCGCTGATAGGTGTTGTAGGGGCTTTCGACCCGGGTGTCCTCCTCGGTGGTGGGCGGGGTCGCGCGGCCGAGGGCATAGGTGAGGGTGGCGTCCAGTTGCAGGGGCATGCCCCGCTCCAGCCGGTTGAGGATGACCCGGGCGGCCTTGCCCATGTCCTCCTTCTCGACTCCCTCGGCCTGGACGATGCTGGCGATGGTGACGGCCTGGTAGACGTTGACCGAGTTGCGCTGCGCCCCGGCCGCGACGGGTGCCCCGTCGAACTTCTGGTGGGCGGTGTCCACCATGGACCGCAGCAGGGACTCGGGGGTCGTTCCCTCCCGCAGCGGATAGGACGCGGGGAACAGATAGCCCTCCGGGTTGCCCGCCGCGTCCTTGGGCAGCTTCAGCCCGGCCTTGCCGAGCGACTTTCGGGTACTGCCGGGGGGCAGTTCGAGCGCCTTGTCGATCGCGTCGTAGACCTGACTCGCGCGCCAGCCCTCCGGGATGACCAGCGCGGCCGGCCGGGACCCCGCATGGTCGCCGGCCATCGTCAGCAGCGGCACCGCCACGGCGGTGCCGGCCATGACGGCGCCGGCCACGACAAGGACGAGCCTGCCCCGGCGTGTCAGTCGGGTCCTGCTGCTCCGCGGCGGAATGAGCGTCTGCATGCGGGAACCGTAATACGCATACCACCACAATCACGACATATAGTCAGCTTGTCGGCTCCATCACGCGCCTTGGCCCGCCGGCTCCAGTTGCGCGTCCCGGCGCACCAGGGCCGCGTACCGCCCGTCGCGCTCCAGCAGTTCCTCGTGCGTGCCCCGTTCGGCGACGCGCCCGGAGTCCAGCACCACGATCTGGTCGGCGCCGCGGACGGTGGACAGCCGGTGCGCGATGGTGATCGTCGTGCGGTTCGCCGAGAGGGCGTCGATGGCCTGCTGTACCGCGGCCTCGGTCCGGGTGTCCAGGGCACTGGTCGCCTCGTCGAGTATGAGGACCGGCGGGTCGCGCAGAATGGTGCGGGCTATGGCGAGGCGCTGCTTCTCGCCGCCGGAGAACCGGTGGCCGCGCTCGCCGACGACCGTGTCGTAGCCGTCGGGCAGTGCCGCTATGTGGTCGTGGATCTGCGCCGCGCGGGCGGCCGCGTGCAACTCCTCGTCGGTGGCGTCCGGCTTGGCGAAGCGCAGGTTGTCGGCGACGGACGCGTGGAAGAGGTACGTCTCCTGGGAGACCACGCCGACCGCGCGGGCCAGGGTGTCGAAGTCGAGGTCGCGGACGTCGACCCCGTCGAGGGTGACCCGGCCGCCGGTGACGTCGTAGAGCCGGGGCACCAGATAGCCCAGCGTGGACTTGCCCGCGCCGGTGGGGCCGACGACCGCCAGGCTGCCGCCGGCGGGGACCGTGACGTCGACGCCGTCGAGGACGGGGCCGCCCTTGTCGTCGTAGCGGAACTCGACGTCCTCGAAGCGGACTTCGCCCTTGATCCGGTCGAGGTGGACCGGGTGCGGGCGCTCGGTGATGTCGATCGGCAGGTCCAGGTACTCGAAGATGCGCTGGAAGAGCGCGAGGGAGGTCTGGATCTGGACACCGGTGGCGAGCAGGCTCACGGCCGGGCGGAACAGGCCCTGCTGGAGCGAGACGAAGGCGACGATGGTGCCGAGCGAGGCCTCGGGGCCGCCGAATTGGAGGGCCAGTCCGGCCGTCCAGTAGATGACGGCGGGCATGGCGGCCATGACGATGGTGATGACGGCCATGCGCCAGCGCCCGGCCATGTTCGACCGCACCTCCAGGTCGACCAGCCGCTCGGACTCGCCCGCGAAGGAGCCGGTCAGCGAGTCGGTGCGACCCATGGTGCGGCCGAGCAGGATGCCGCTGACCGAGAGGGACTCGGTGACCGTTGCCGCCATCGCGGCCATCTGCTTCTGCCGTTCGGTGGTGATCCTCTTGCGCTCGTTGCCCACACGGCGGCTGATCCAGACGAAGGCCGGCAGCAGGAGCAGGGAGACGATGGTGAGCCGCCAGTCGAGGGCGACCATGGCGACGACGGTGGCGACCACACTGGTGACGTTGGAGACCAGCGAGGTGGCCGTGGACGTGACGGTCGCCTGCATGCCGCCGATGTCGTTGGCGATGCGGGACTGCACCTCGCCGGTGCGGGTGCGGGTGAAGAAGGCCAGCGACATGCGTTGCAGCCTGCCGTAGACGGCGGTGCGCAGGTCGTGCATGACGCGCTGGCCGACGGTGGTCGAGATCAGCGTCTGCAGCACGCCGAAGACGCTGGAGAGCACCGCGCTGAGGATCATGCCGAGCGCGAGCAGGCTCAGCAGACCGGTGCGGCCCCGCGGGATCGCGACGTCCAGGGTCTCCCTGAGCAGGAACGGCGTGGCCACCGAGACCAGCGAGGCGGCGCCGACCAGCAGGCCGACGATCGCGAGCCGCCCGCGGTAGGGGCGGAACAGCTTCAGGATCCGCCGCCACTGCCGGGGCCGTTCCCCGGCGTCGGCGGGCGGGGTCCAGGAGGAGAGTTCACGGTCGGGATGCATGGGCTCCTACGGAGGTGAACGGGCGCCGGCCGGGGTCGGCCGACGATGACGGAACGGATCGTAGCTCATTGTTACCTATACTCACAATGAACTGCATCCTGATATTGTTCCGCCATGACCACCCCCGATCCCGACGGACTGCTCGCCGAGCAGTTGCTACGGCTCACCCGCCGGGTGCACCGCATCCAGAAACGCCATCTGGAAGGGCGCGACCTGGGCGTCACCCCTGCCCAGTCCCGGCTGCTGCGCACCCTCGCGCACTACGGCTCGCCGCCACGTATGGCGGACCTCGCCGAGCGCCTGGAGGTGGTGCCGCGCGCGGTGACGACGCTGGTCGACGGGCTGGAGGCGAGCGGCATGGTGCGCCGGGCACCGGATCCGTCCAACCGGCGCGTGACCCGGATCGAGCTGACCGACGACGGGCGCGCGATCTTGCGCGAACTGCACCGCGCGCGCCGCTCGGCGGCCGAGGAGATACTCGCCCCGCTGACGGAGAAGGAGCGCCAGGTGTTCGGCGTCCTGCTGGACGCCCTGATCGACGGGGACGCGGCGAAGTCTTGCTGACCCGCGGCCGCGCAGGCCCGCCCGGCCGGTCCGGGCGGCGCGGGTCCTCCCCCGCACCACCCGGACCGTGCCCGCGGCGGGTCAGCAGCCGCTGCGGTCCTGCGTCAGGACTCCCTGGGCGGTGGCCAGCACGTGGTCGTAGCAGCCGGCCGAGCCGTACGACCGATAGCGCTCCGAGGAGGTGCCGACCGCGTGCCGCTGGTCGCGCGGGGCGTCGAGGAGGTACGACGCGTCGCCGCAGTAGGTGTCGTCCAGCCGCGACCACGCGGTGCGCCGGCCGTCCCGCCGTTCGCTCACCGAGGCGCGGTCGCCGAGGGTCAGCTGGGTGCGCAACCGGCTGTCGGAGCCGATGGTGGTGGCGCCGTTCATGGTGTACGTCCGCAGCGTGCGCGTCGAGCGCGCGGGCCCGGCCCCGACGGTGGCGACGGTCTGGTCGTCGGTCCAGGTGGCGTCCAGGCCGTCGGTGTTCTCACCGTCGGTCCAGCGGTGGACGGAGGTGTTGGCGAGGGTGCGGGTGACGGTGGTGGTCACCCGGCCGTGGGAGGTGTCGAGGTAGCCGCTGACGGTGAGCCGGTGCCCCGCCCGGGTGTCCACCCGGTTCTCCGAACCCGGCGTGTACACCGAGGAATTGGCGATGTCGCCCGCCTTGTCCTCGACGAGTCCGCCGGTGAGGTGGTCGCGGTGGGCGTCCTGCCAGACCAGCACGTTCACCGGGGTGCTCCAGCCGGCCTGTCCCGAGGGCACGCCGACGACGGAGACCTCCACCCGGTGCGGCCGGCCGTCGTCCAGCAGCCCGGCGAACGGTGTGAGGTCGTACTCGATCGGCCGGACGTCGAAGGCGCCCGGCGCCGGGATCACGTACCAGAGGAAGGGGTCGGACCAGCCGCCGGTCCACACGTTCGGGTACGGCGCGGCGATGCCCGCCGGCCGGCCGTCGACCTTGATCTGCACCTCGCGGTAGGGGCCGTGGTCGGCCTTGCAGGAGTACGACGCCGGGTCGGCCACCGTCAGGTACCAGAACTCCTCGCAGCCGCCGCCCGATCCGGTGGCGTAGACCTCGGCGAGGATCCGTTCGCTGTTGCGCGGGGTCGTGAGCGTCGTGCCGTCGGGTGTGTCGGCGAGGGTGAGCACGCGGTCCGGGGTCCGCTCGGCGGGGCGGCCCGCGTAGAAGGTCAGGGTGACATGGACGTCGATGACGCCGGTGTAGGTGTCGTCGACCACGTTGCCGATCAGCATCTCCACGTCCCGCCGGCTGCGGAAGGTGTCGCTGTAGCGGGTGACGTCCTTCTCGACGTGCCAGGCGATGCCGTCGGGTGAGGGCTCCGGGGTGGAGGTGCGCAGGATCTCCACCCCGCCGACGTGCAGATAGCCGAGCCGGTCGTACTGACGGCCCTTCACCGTGCCGTCCAGGCGCAGCACGACCTTGCTCCAGCGGTCGCCGCAGCCCGTGGGCGGGGTGTACGTGCCCCGGTAGGGGGTGAAGTCGCGGAACCGGGCGTCCGCCAGCGTGACCTGGCAGGACTTGCCGTGCGGCCGTGCGACGGGCGGGGCGGCGGTCACCGGGTCGTGCCAGTCGGCACCGAACTCGGCGGGGACGTCGGCGGCCCGGGCGGTCCCGGCCCCGGCCCCGGCACCGAGAAGCGCGCCCACCAGGAGGACCGTGCTCGCCAGCATGGACATGACTATCCGTTGTCTCATGGGCGGATTTCTACGGCCAGTTGGACGCGGCCGCAATGAGCCGTCGCCGGGCGGCCGCCCCGGGCGGCGCATCTGGCGCTCCGTCACCCTGACGAACATTTAGTGCTATAACCGGATCAAACTGACATAGTGCGCTCATGGAAATCACGCCCGCAGGCAGCCCGTCGGGGACCCCGCGCGAGGGGTCCGGGAAGGGATACCGGAAGGGAGCCGGACGGAACCCCGGGGAAGGTCCCGAGCGGGGAGCGACGAGAGGGCCGGAGGGGATGCCCGAAGAGGGCCTGGAAAGGGGGCCGGCCGGAGGTCCTGAAGGGGACCCGGCGAGCGACCCGGCAGGCGGTTCCGCAGCGGGGCGTCGCCCCCGCCGCACGGCCCTCGTCGTCGGCGCGCTCGCCCTCACCGGCGCCGCCGTCTGCACCGGTCTGTTCCCCCGCGGAGGGCGCGGCCCGTCCGCGCCCGGTCCGGCCCCCGCACCCGGGCGCGCCGCCGCGTCCGGCCCGGCGGGCGGCCCCGCGGGTGGCTCGGCGGCGCCGCCGTCCCCCGGCGCGCGGGGCATCGGCGACCCGCTGATGCCCGACGCCGGTAACGGCGGTTACACGGTCCGGCGTTACACGCTCGACTTCGACTGGCAGGCGCCCGGCACACCCTTCGAGGCCGGCGCCACCATCAGCGCCGCCGCCACCCAAACCCTGTCCCGCTTCGACCTCGACTTCGCGGGCAACACGCTGCACCGGGTCACGGTCGACGGCTCGCCCGCGAGAGCCGTGCGCGACGGCGACGAACTCGTCGTCACACCCGCCCGCCCGATCCCCCGCGGCCGCGCGTTCACCGTCAACGTCGCCTACACCGCCGACCCCACCCAGCAGCGCCACCGCGACGACGCGATCCGGGACTACGGCTGGGTGCCCACGCCCGACGGCACCGTGGTGTGTGCCCAGCCCGACGGCGCCCGCATGATCTTCCCGGCGGACGACCACCCGAGCCTGCGCGCTCCGATCACCTTCCGCGTCACCACGCCCGCGGGCATCAGCGCGGTCGCCAACGGGCGCCTCGTCGGTACCGACCAACGGCCCGGCGGACGCGTCCAGTGGACGTACGACTCCGAACAGCCGATCGCCGCGCAGCTGGTCCAGCTGGCGATCGGCAAGTTCCGCATCGTCAGCAGCAGCGGCCCGCGCGGGCTGCCGGTCCGCGACGTGGTCCCGGACGGCCTGGTCGGCGACACCGAGGAGTACCGCTCGCTCACCCCCGAGCACATCGCCTGGCTCGAACAGCGGCTCGGCCCGTACCCGTTCCCCCGCTACGGCGTGCTGGTCGGCGACACCGAGCTGCCGGTGGCGCTGGAGACGCAGTCGCTGTCCGTGCTGCCCAAGGACGACCTGCTCGGCGACCGGGTCGACGCCGAGCGCAACCTCGTGCACGAGCTGACACACCATTGGACCGGGGACAGCGTCGCCATCCGGCGCTGGTCCGACCTGTGGCTGAGCGAGGGTCACGCCCGCTTCTACGAACGGCTGTACTCCGCCTCGCACGGCGGCGTCGCCCTGGAGGACGCGATGCGCGACGCCTACGCGCAGCACGACCAGTGGCGGCACGACGACGGGGCGCCCGCCGAACCCACCGCCGACACGCTCTTCAAAGTGATGCGCTACGACGGCTCGGCCCTGGTGCTGTACGCCCTGCGGGAGAAGGTCGGCACCGAGACCTTCGAGCGGATCGAACGGTCCTGGGTGAGCACCTACCGGGGCCGGGTGGCCGGCACCGGGGACTTCATCGGCCTCGCCTCCCGGATCGCCCGACAGGACCTGAAGCCCTTTCTGACCGACTGGCTCCACGGGCCGCACACCCCGCCCATGCCCGGCCACCCCGACTGGCGGGTCGACCCGGTCCAGGACTGACCCGGATGGCCCGCCGTCACTGCCCCGCGCGCGCCCCGGCGCTGACGGGCCGTCGGGGCCGAGCCGCTGCCGCCGACCGGGTGGCCTCTGCCGGGCCGCTGGTCCACCCCGGTGACGGTTGGCGCGACGGGACACGCCGGGCACGGAAACGTACGAGGGGTGGTTGTCAGGGGCAACTCCTTTGTCCTGGCTGCATAGAGCGCGATGAACATGTTTGGAGACCCGTGCCATGAAAAGACCCACCGCCCCACGTGTCCCCAACGGCATCCGCGTGTGCCGCAGGACGGCGTGTGCCATCGGAGCGGCCGCCCTGCTGGCGCCGCTGCTGCTCACCCCGATGACCGACGACGAGGCACCCGAGCAGCGCCTCCAGTACGCCTTCTCCGACGCCGCCCACGATTTCCATGTGCCGCGCAGCGTGCTCATGGGCGTGTCCTACGTGCAGACCCGCTGGGACGCCCACCCCGGCTCGCCCAGCGTCGCGGGCGGCTACGGACCGATGCACCTGGTGGACACCAGCCAGTTCCCGGCCACGGCGCCCTCCCCGAGCGCCCAGGGCGGCGGCGCGCTGCGGCCGAGCGCGGGGGCGGCGGGAGCGCCCGCCGCGGCGCCCGAGGGCGTCCTGGCCGGTCGTTCCGTGAAGCCCGCCGACCTGCAGCGCGCCGCGAAGCTGACCGGCGCCCCGGCCGGGCGCCTGCGCACCGACGCCGAGGCCAATGTGCGCGGCGGCGCGGCCCTCCTGGCCGCCACCCAGCGGCAGCTGGGCAAGCCGCTCAGCGACAACCCTGCCGACTGGTGGGAGGCGGTGGAACGTTTCCCCGGCACGCCCGACGTCACCTCGGCGGCCACCTACGCCAACGACGTCTTCGCCGTCATCCGCAAGGGCGCCCACCGCACCACCGCCGAGGGCCAGGACGTCTCCCTGCCCGCGAGCCCCGGCGTGCGCGCCCACACCGTGCGCACCGAGAAGCCCCGGCACGCCAAGGGGACGGAGTGCCCGGCCGAGGTGTCCTGCGACTGGCTGGCGGCGCCGTACGAGGAGATCGACGACGAGGGCAACTACGGCAACCACGACCTCGCCGACCGGCCGCGGGACCAGAAGATCCAGTACATCGTCATCCACGACACCGAGGCGAAGCTGTCGAGCATGTTCCAGACGGTGCAGGACCCCACCGAGGCGTCCTGGCACTACTCGATCCGTTCCAGCGACGGCCACATCACCCAGCACGTACAGACCAAGGACGAGGCCTGGCACTCCGGCAACCAGTATGTGAACGCCCGCTCCATCGGCATCGAGCACGAGGGATTCCTCAGGCAGCCGGGCACGTGGTTCACGGAACAGATGTACCGCTCCTCGGCCCGTCTGGTGCGCTACCTCGCCAAGAAGTACGAGATTCCGCTCGACCGGCAGCACATCTTCGGCCATGACAACGTGCCCTCGCCCACCGGCGACTCCATCCCCGACATGCACGACGACCCGGGCCCCTTCTGGGACTGGCGGCACTACTTCGACCTTCTCGGGGCGCCGCTGAAGCCCACGGCCGGGCCGGGCAGCGACATCGTGACCATCCTGCCGGACTACGCCACCCACACGCCCGCGTTCACGGGGTGCCGCAGCGCCGGGGCGCCGTGCGCGAAGCACGGCTCCAGCGCCGTCCGCCTGTACACCCGTCCGGACGAGAAGGCGCCACTGATCCAGGACCCGGGCCGCCACCCCGACGGCGGACCCTCCACGATGGACGTCGACGACCTGGGCGCGCGCGCCTCGGCCGGTCAGACCTTCGCGGTCGCCGAACGCCGCGGCGACTGGACGGCGATCTGGTACCAGGGGCGCAAGGCCTGGCTGGAGAACCCGAAGAAGGACCCGACGGCGGTCGGCGCGGTCGGCAAGATGGTGACGCCCAAGCAGGGCGTGGACGAGATCCCGGTGTTCGGCCGGGCCCTGCCGGAGGAGGAGGCCTATCCCGAGGGAGTGGAGGAGGAACCCGAGGCGCCGCTGCCCTACCACTTCCGCGCCGGTCAGCGCTATGTCGCCCAGGGCACCATCGACAGCTCGTTCGTCCCCAGGTCGTCCTTCGTCGACACGCCCGAGCCGGTGGTCAGGGGCAACGAGACGTACTACCAGATCCAGTTCGACAACCGGATCGCCTACGTTCGCTCCAGCGACGTGGACGTGGTCGGCGCGCCCGTGACCGCGGGCCCGTCGGCGGAAACATCGGTGGAGACGTCGACGGAAACCCAGGACCGCTCATCGGACCAGTGAGGCCACGGGATCGTAAGCCGTTCTCCACCGCCCTCCCCGGCCCGCTCCAGGGCCGGGGAGCGGGCCGTCCACGGCGGGCCTTCCGACGGGAGCCGCCGAGGGCGCCCGCGCCTCGATCAGGCCCCGGTCCCGCCGGTCGGCGTCGATCCGCGCCCGCGGCGCGCTTGGCGACATGGCGCCCGGTTGGCGGGAAAACCGTTTGAAATTCACGACTCTGTGACGCGAACCTTTCACGGCTTGTCCCGGGCAGCCCCCGCCGGCTGCCGTCGTTTGCCGACACGCTGTCACGAGCCGTCTGGACGTCATGCAGATTCAAGACCTTCCCTATCCCGACCCGGGCGTGCCCGACGCACACTCGGGTCCCCGACTTCTGTGGTGGCTCTTCCGTAACCAGCTGGGCGGCCAGCTGAAGGCGCTGGCCTGGGGGCTGCTCCACTTCGTCGCCGTCTCCGCGCTGCCGTTCTGCGTGGGCCTCGCCGTACAGGCGGTCGTCGACCGGTCCGGCGGGCGGCTGGCGCTGGCGGGTGCCCTGATGCTGTTGTGCGGGGCGGCCGTGGCCGTGGGCGACACCTTTCTGCACCGGGCCGCCGTCACCAACTGGATCACCGCCGCCGCCCGCGTCCAGCAGCTGCTCGCCCGCAAGGCGGCCGAGCTGGGCTCGACGCTGACCCGCCGGGTGGCGGCCGGAGAAGTGGTCGCCGTGTCCACGGGAGACGTGGAGAAGATCGGCTGGTTCGTGGAGGCGGTGTCCCGCTTCACCGCCGCCGCGCTGACCGTGGTCCTTGTCTGCGTCGGCCTCCTCGTCTACCAGCCCTCGCTCGGCGTGGTCGTCGCCGCCGGGCTGCCCGTGGTGGCCCTCGCGGCACTGCCCCTGCTGCCGCGCGCGACACGCCGCGCCGACGTGCAGCGCGAGAAGGCCGGCCGGGCCACCGAGCTGGCCTCGGACACCGTCGCCGGACTGCGCGTGCTGCGCGGCATCGGCGGCGAGGAACTGTTCCTCGACCGCTACCGCCGCGCCTCCCAGGAGGTGCGGCACGCGGCGGTGCGCAGCGCCCGGATGTGGTCGCTGATCTCCGCCGTCCAGGTGCTGCTGCCGGGCCTGCTGCTGATCGCGGTCGTCTGGTACGGCGTCCAGCTGGCCCGCCAGGGCCGTATCGCCGTCGGCGAACTGGTCACCGTCTACAGCGCGGTGATGGTGCTCAGTTACCCGCTGCAGCACTTCGAAGAGATCGCCATGTCCTACTCCTTCTCCCGCCCCTCGGCCACCCGCACCGCACGGGTGCTGTCGCTGCGCCGACCGGCCACGGCCGACACCGGCGGCACCACCACCGCGGCGGACGGTCTCGCGGAAGCGCCCAGGGGTGAACTGCACGACCCCGCCACCGGGCTGGTCGCCCCGGCCGGCCGGCTCACCGCCGTCGTGTGCGGCGACCCCGACGCGGCCGGGCGTCTCGCGGAGCGGCTCGGCGGCCATCCCACGGAACCGGGCCGTTCGGTCCTGCTCGGCGGCACGCCCCTGGACCGGCTCCCGCTGGACGTCGCCCGGACGGCCGTCCTCGTCCAGGACAAGGACCCGGTGCTGCTCTCCGGCACCCTGCGGGAACTGTTCGATGTCCCGGCGTCCGGCGCCGTCTCGGCCGACGAGGCCCTCGCGGCCGCGCGGTGCGAGGACGTCCTGGACGCGCTGGTGGAGGGGTCCGTGGACGTCGCCGACCCGATGGACGCCCGCATCACCGAGCGCGGCCGGTCCCTCTCCGGCGGCCAGCGCCAGCGGCTCGCGCTGGCCCGGTCCCTGATCACCGATCCGGAGGTGCTGGTGCTGGACGAGCCGACCTCGGCGGTCGATTCGCACACCGAGGCCCGGGTCGCCGACGGACTGCGCCGGCTGCGCTCGGGGCGCACCACGGTGGTGTTCACCTCCTCGCCGCTGCTGCTCGACCGCGCGGACCGGGTCGTCCTGGTCCACGAGGGCGAGGCCGTGGCGAGCGGCACGCACCGCGAACTGTTCGACGGCGAGCCCCGGTACCGGGCCGTGGTGACCCGGGAGACGGACGACGAGGGTGTGCTGCGGGACACCCTCCAGGAACTGGAAGAGATCGAGGAGAGCGCATGATCGGCGTCGCGCCACCGGCATACGACCCGGCGGCCCCGACCACCGCCACCACCCTGCCCGTGGGCGCGGCCTCGACCGTGCGCGCCTATGTCGCCGAGCTGTTCCGCCGGCACCGCCGGGCCTTCCTGCTGCTGATCGGCGTGAACACGGTGGCCGTGATCGCGTCCATGGTGGGCCCCTACCTGCTCGGCGACCTGGTCCAGCGGGTGTCGGACGGGGCACGGGAGCTGCGTCTGGGCCTGACCGTCGCCCTGTTCCTGCTGGCGCTCGCCGTGCAGGCGGGGTTCGTCCGGCAGGTACGGCTGCGGGGTGCCATGCTCGGCGAACAAATGCTCGCCGATCTGCGCGAGGACTTCCTCGTCCGCTCGGTCGGGCTGCCGCCCGGCGTGCTGGAGCGGGCGGGCACGGGTGACCTGCTCTCCCGCATCACCACCGACGTCGACCGGCTGGCCAACGCCATGCGGGAGGCCGTGCCGCAACTCGCGATCGGTGTCGTCTGGGCACTGCTGCTGCTCGGCGGGCTCGTGGTGACGGCCCCGCCGCTCGCGGCGGCGGTGCTCATCGCCGCGCCGGTGCTGGTGGTCGGCTGCCGCTGGTACTTCAAGCGGGCACCCTCCGCCTACCGCTCGGAGGCCGCCGGATACGCCGCCGTCGCCGCCGCGCTCGCCGAGACCGTGGACGCGGGACACACCATCGAGGCACACCGTCTGGGCGCCCGCCGCGTCGCCCTGTCGGAGCAGCGGATCAAGGCGTGGACCGGATGGGAGCGCTACACGCTGTGGCTGCGGTCCGTGCTCTTCCCGGTGATCAACACGGTCCACGTCCTCGTCCTCGGTTCGGTCCTGATGGTCGGCGGAGTCTTCGTCCTGCACGGCTGGCTCGGGGTGGGCCAGCTGACCACGGGTGCGCTGATCGCGCAGATGCTCGTCGACCCGGTGAACCTGATCCTGCGCTGGTACGACGAGGTGCAGGTGGCCCAGGTGTCGCTCGCCCGCCTGGTCGGTGTCCGGGAGATCGAACCGGACGCGGGGGACGCCTCGGTGGCTCCCGACGGGCGGGAGGTGCACGCCCAGCGGGTGCGCTTCGGCTACCGCGAGGGCGTCGACGTGCTGCGCGAGGTCTCCCTGCGGGTCGCTCCGGGCACCCGGCTCGCCCTGGTCGGCCCCTCGGGGGCGGGCAAGTCCACCCTGGGCCGGCTGCTCGCCGGGATCTACGCGCCCCGGGACGGCCGGATCACTCTCGGCGGTGCCGAACTGTCCCGGATGCCGGCCGAACGCGTGCGCTCGCACGTGGCACTGGTGAACCAGGAGCACCATGTCTTCGTCGGCTCCCTGCGCGACAACCTCCTGCTGGCCCGCACCGGTGCCACCGACGCCGAGCTGTGGGCGGCCCTGGGCGCCGTGGACGCCGACGGCTGGGCCCGGGCGCTGGACGAGGGTCTGGACACCGAGGTCGGGTCCGGCGCGCTGGCCCTGACTCCGGCACAGGCCCAGCAGGTCGCGCTGGCCCGACTGGTGCTGGCCGATCCGCACACGCTGGTCCTGGACGAGGCGACCTCGCTCCTCGACCCACGCGCGGCCCGCCATCTGGAGCGCTCCCTGGCCCGCGTCCTCGACGGGCGCACGGTCGTCGCCATCGCCCACCGCCTGCACACGGCCCACGACGCCGACGCGATAGCCGTCGTGGAAGGCGGCCGCATCACCGAGCTGGGCAGCCATGACGACCTTGTCGCGGCGGACGGTGCGTACGCGGCCCTGTGGCGCTCCTGGCACGGCTGAGCATCCGGCCCGGGCGGACTCCAAGACAGCCGCCCGGGACTCGTGCCGTTGCGCGGTGGTGAGCAGCAGTGGAAGTCTGGAGAAGGGCACAGCATCGGGTTCCACCCGAAAACCACCTGGTGGGCACCGGGTGATATCCATGCCGTGCGTGCCGACGGCCCGCCGCCCGTTTCGGCGGCACCCGGCCGTCCTCACCACCTGGAGGTAGTCGTGGACAGCGCCGACAGCTGGGGGGACGACGTCTACCAGCCCGACCCCTCGGAGATCCGGGAGGACTCGGGGGTGCTCGACGTCGAGGACACTCTGGACTTCGACGGTGTCGACGACCCCCTCGACCGCGGCTGGTCGCCCCCGGAGCGGCCGTGGGCGGTGGAGCACAACGGTGTGACCGCGGCGGAGCGCCACGCGGGCGAGACCCTCGACCAGCGGCTCGCCGAGGAGACACCCGACCGCGACGTCCCGGGCGGCGACGGCATCGGTGACTGCGAGGGCACCGACGGGGAACTCCTCGACAACGAGGTCGGCGACCTTCGCTCCGGCCGGCTGGTGGCCCCCGACGAGGGGGTGCACGAGGACGAGGAGGCCGCCCTCGTGGCCAGCGACGTCGGCATCGACGGCGCCGCCGCGTCCGCCGAGGAGGCCGCGATGCACATCGTGGACGAGGACTCCCTCTCCGGTTGATCCGCGGGCCCCCGCCGGTCCGTCCAGGCCCCGCCCGACCGCCCCGCACGAGGAGCCGCCATGCAGCAGGACAAGCACCCCGACTACCACCCCGTGGTCTTCCGCGACCGCGCCGCCGGATACGCCTTCCTGACCCGGTCCACCGCACAGAGCGAGCAGACCATCGACTGGGACGACGGCCAGAGCTACCCGGTGGTCGACGTGGAGATCTCCTCGGAGAGCCACCCCTTCTACACCGGCAAGGCCCGCACGGTCGACACCGAGGGCCGCATCGCCCGCTTCGAGCGCCGCTACGGCGGCCCGGACGCGGGCGACGCCACCTGACGCGGAGGGCGGGCTCAGATCACATTGAGCGCCGCCGCGCAGCCCACTCCGCCGAGCACCATGAACAGGGGCATCAGTACCTTCAGCTCGACCCAGCTGCCCGCCCGGAACCGGATCGCCTTCGGCGGACCCACCGGGTACCAGCGCTTGCGGCCCAGCGGGATGGGCCAGAGGATCGGGCAGCCCGACACCGTCAGCGCGTCCCCGATGTCGTGCACCAGCGCGCCCAGCACGATCGGCAGCCCCAGCCACAGGTACTGCTGCCCGGGCTCGCCGAACAGCCAGTCCGAGCCGTTTCCGGGCTGGTCGAGGATGCCCGCCAGGATCCACGCAGTGGCGGCCGCGAGCAGCCACACCAGTATGTCGCTGCTGGAGCCCCTGGCTGCCCGCCACAGCAGACCCTCGATCGCCAGCACCATGTGCACGAACAGGATCGCCAGCACGCCCCAGCGTCCCCCGGTGTACGCCACCGCGGAGCAGCCGGCGCCGATCAGGACCGCCCACACCCAGGTGTGGGTCAGCGTGCGATGGCCGCCGGAGCGGCGCGGGTCGCCCTTCTTCCTGGTCGCCTTGTACACGGCGTAGGACAGCTTGTCGACGATCTCGCAGAGCCAGTGCGAGATCGGCCCGAAGGCCCGCGAGATGGTGGCCGCCTTGTGGTCGAGGTCCGGGGCGAGCGCGGCGCCCGCGCAGATCAGGGCGCCGACCAGGAGAACCGGCCAGGGCATCGGGTGATCGGCCGCGGCGGCGGCCGCTCCGACCCCGAGCCAGGCCGCGGCCCCCGACAGTGAGTGTGCTGGTCCCATCATGGCCGCTTCCCGCCCCATTCCTCATGTACCGCTGTCCAGTTGACCTGGTGCCGTGACGCTTCGTCGGCGACACAGCGTAGCCGTCGTGATCTTGCCGGCCACAGCCGATTCCCCGATCGGGGAGGAGGCCAGGCAAGATGGGAGCGTGACCCTCATCGATCAGCTGCCGCCGACCGCCGACCCCGATGCCCTGTACGAAGCCTTCGAGTCCTGGGCCCAGGAGCGCGGCCTCACCCTCTATCCCCACCAGGAAGAGGCGCTGATCGAAGCGGTGTCCGGGGCGAACGTGATCGTCTCCACCCCCACGGGCTCCGGCAAGAGCATGATCGCCGCGGGTGCGCACTTCGCCGCGCTGGCCCGGGACGAGGTCACCTTCTACACGGCGCCGATCAAGGCACTGGTGTCGGAGAAGTTCTTCGAGCTGTGCAAGCTCTTCGGCACCGAGAACGTCGGCATGCTCACCGGCGACGCCTCCGTGAACGCCGACGCCCCCGTGATCTGCTGCACCGCGGAGGTGCTGGCCTCGATCGCGCTGCGCGACGGCAAGGACGCGGATGTGGGCCAGGTCGTCATGGACGAGTTCCACTTCTACGCGGAGGGCGACCGCGGCTGGGCCTGGCAGATCCCGCTGCTGGAGCTGCCCCAGGCGCAGTTCATCCTGATGTCGGCCACTTTGGGTGATGTCTCCTTCTTCGAGAAGGACCTCACCCGCCGCACCGGGCGGCCCACCTCGGTGGTCCGTTCGGCGACCCGCCCGGTGCCCCTCTCCTACGAGTACAAGCTGACCCCGCTCACCGAGACGCTCACCGAGCTGCTGGAGACCAAGCAGGCTCCGGTATACATCGTCCACTTCACGCAGGCGCAGGCCGTGGAGCGGGCCCAGGCGCTCATGAGCATCAACATGTGCTCCCGGGAGGAGAAGGACCAGATCGCCGAGCTGATCGGCAACTTCCGCTTCACCACGAAGTTCGGCCGCAACCTCTCCCGCTACGTGCGGCACGGCATCGGTGTGCACCACGCCGGCATGCTGCCCAAGTACCGGCGCCTGGTGGAGAAGCTCGCCCAGGCCGGTCTGCTGAAGGTCATCTGCGGTACGGACACGCTCGGTGTCGGCGTCAACGTGCCCATCCGCACCGTGCTGTTCACCGCGCTGACCAAGTACGACGGCAGCCGTGTACGCACCCTGCGGGCGCGCGAGTTCCACCAGATCGCGGGCCGCGCGGGCCGGGCGGGCTTCGACACGGCCGGCCTGGTGGTCGCGCAGGCGCCGGAGCACGTCATCGAGAACGAGAAGGCGCTGGCGAAGGCGGGCGACGACCCGAAGAAGCGGCGCAAGGTGGTGCGCAAGAAGGCGCCGGAGGGCTTTGTCGCCTGGACGGAGAACACCTTCCAGAAGCTGATCGACTCGGAACCGGAGCCGCTGACGTCCCGTTTCCGGGTCACGCACACCATGCTGCTGTCGGTGATCGCCCGTCCGGGCAACGCGTTCGAGGCGATGCGCCATCTCCTGGAGGACAACCACGAGCCGCGCAAGCAGCAGCTGCGGCACATCCGCCGGGCGATCGCGATCTACCGTTCGCTGCTCGACGGCGGCATCGTGGAGAAGCTCGACAAGCCCGACGCCGAGGGCCGCATCGTCCGGCTCACGGTCGACCTCCAGCAGGACTTCGCGCTCAACCAGCCGCTGTCGACCTTCGCGCTCGCCGCGTTCGAACTCCTCGACCCCGAGTCGCCGTCGTACGCCCTCGACATGGTGTCCGTGGTCGAGTCCACCCTGGACGATCCGCGGCAGATCCTCGTCGCCCAGCAGAACAAGGCGCGCGGCGAGGCCGTGGCCGCGATGAAGGCCGACGGCGTCGAGTACGAGGAGCGCATGGAGCGCCTCCAGGACGTCACCTACCCGAAGCCCCTGGAAGAGCTGCTCTTCCACGCCTACAACACCTACCGCAAGAGCCACCCGTGGGTCGGTGACCACCCGCTGTCGCCGAAGTCGGTCGTCCGCGACATGTACGAACGGGCGCTGTCCTTCACCGAGTTGGTGTCCTTCTACGAGCTGGCGCGCACCGAGGGGATCGTGCTGCGCTACCTCGCCAGCGCCTACAAGACGCTCGACCACACCATCCCGGACGACCTGAAGTCCGAGGACCTGCAGGACCTGATCGAGTGGCTCGGCGAGATGGTGCGCCAGGTGGACTCCAGCCTGCTGGACGAGTGGGAGCAGCTGGCGAACCCCGAGGAGATGACCGCCGAGCAGGCCCAGGAGAAGGCCGACGAGGTCAAGCCCGTCACCACCAACGCGCGTGCCTTCCGGGTGCTGGTGCGCAACGCGCTCTTCCGCCGCGTGGAGCTGGCCGCGCTGGACCAGGTGGAGGAACTGGGCGAGATGGACGCCGAGGCCGGCTGGGACGCCGACGCGTGGGGCGAGGCGATGGACAAGTACTGGGACGAGTACGAGGACCTCGGCACCGGACCCGACGCCCGCGGCCCCAAGCTGCTGGTCATCAAGGAGGAGCCGGAGAACGGCCTCTGGCGGGTCCGCCAGATCTTCGACGACCCCAACGGCGACCACGACTGGGGCATCAGCGCGGAGGTCGACCTCGCGGCCTCCGACGCCGAGGGCCGTGCGGTCGTACGCGTCACCGATGTCGGCCAGCTGTGACCACAGGAGAATCCCACCCATGACGACGAACCCGGCCGAAAGACTGGTCGATCTGCTCGACCTGGAGCAGATCGAGGTCAACATCTTCCGTGGCCGAAGCCCGCAGGAGTCCCTGCAGCGGGTCTTCGGCGGCCAGGTGGCGGGCCAGGCCCTGGTCGCCGCCGGCCGCACCACGGACGGGGACCGCCCGGTGCACTCGCTGCACGCGTACTTCCTGCGCCCGGGCCGGCCGGGCGTGCCGATCGTGTACCAGGTGGAGCGGGTCCGCGACGGGCGCTCGTTCACCACGCGCCGGGTCACCGCCGTACAGCAGGGACGCACGATCTTCAATCTGACCGCCTCCTTTCACAAGCCTGAGGAAGGACCGTTCGAGCACCAGCTGCCGCCGGCTCGGGAGCTGCCGCACCCCGAGTCGCTGCCGACGGTGGCCGAGGAGATACGCAAGCACCTGGGTTCACTGCCGGAGCAGTTGGAGCGGATGGTGCGCCGCCAGCCCTTCGACATCCGTTACGCGGACCCGCTGCGCTGGACCGCCGAGGAGGTCGAGGGTGCCGAGCCGCGCAGCGCCGTGTGGATGCGCGCGGTGGGACCGCTGGGCGACGATCCGCTGGTCCACACCTGCGCGCTGACCTACGCCAGTGACATGACGCTCTTGGACGCGGTGCGCATCCCCGTCGAGCCGTTGTGGGGCCGCCGCAGCTTCGACATGGCCTCGCTGGACCACGCCATGTGGTTCCACCGGCCGTTCCGCACAGACGAGTGGTTCCTGTACGACCAGGAATCGCCGATCGCCACCGGCGGGCGCGGACTGGCCCGCGGACGGATCTACGACCTGGAGGGGCGGCTGCTCGTGTCGGTCGTCCAGGAGGGCCTGTTCAGGCCCCTGTAAGCGGGCCGTCGGCCGAGTGCTCGGCCGCGAGGCTCACACCTCGGCGGGCCGGGGATTTGCGCGCCGCAGCCAGGCGCGCAGGCGCCGCGTGGAGCGTGGCAGAGTAGGTCCGGTTCCGTGGTTGCGCAGCGTCGGGGGCAGGGCGGGCAGCGCCGGCGACGTACGGGGCCACTCCGACACGTGCGCCGCGGCCGCCCGGCGCAGTTCGGCGCCCCAGTCCGGCGGCCCGGCCGCTCCGCCCGGCGTCCGCACAGCACCCGTGATCGTGCGCGCCATGGGCGGGATGGGGCGGGCCGTCGGTCGCCTCGACGGCCGGGGACGGCGGAGGGCCGCACGTGTGGCGGGTGAAAGGCCGCGTGCCTCCGCGACGTAGGTGGCGAGTTCGCTGCGCAGCCACTCGATCTCGTCCGCGTCCTGCGCGGTCGTGATCCGCTCTGCGAGGTGGCCGGACGAGGCGCCGGGAAGGGCCGGTTCGGGCAGCGCGGGCCGGCACCGGTTCACCCGGGCCCGCTCGTACGGGTCCTTCACGACGTCGGCGACCTCGACCGGTGGGAGCAAGGCGGCCACTGCTCCGGCCCGCGCCCACGCGTTGTCGGCCTGCCGGAGCAGACATCCGAGCCGGCGCGTACGCCAGTTGCGGGCCCGCAGGTCCACTCCGTCCGTGAGCTGGCTGCGCAGCGTCTCGGGTGTACGCCCCTTGAGCAGGTGCGCGTTTTCGGCGGCAGCCGCGAACTGCTTCAGTTCCTGCGCGAGATACAACCAGACCACGGTCCGGTACCGGTTGACGTAGAACCCGACGGGCACGAGCAGGCCCAGCCGCGCGAGCCGGGTGAAACGACCGGCCGGGACGTCCATGAGGGCGGCGCCGTCCGCCGTGCCCACGGTTCGTACCCGATCGCTGAACGTGTCCGGAAACCCGTCCTGCGCCCGAAGCCGGTCGAGCTCCGCGCGCTCCACCAGCCGGCCGCCTCCCCCGCCCTCGTCGGGCAGGGTCCGCACATGGCCGAGCTGGATCGCCAGGTCGAACTCGCCGCGCGGTAGCCCCAGTTCACGAGCGGCCCGGCTCGGTGTGCAGGTGTCGGAACGGGTGGGGTCGAAGGTGTTCGCCGACATGGTCGTACTCCCCCGTGGAGTGGGTGGCTCACGCCTTGTGCGTTCGCCGTGCACACACCGTAGCCGGATTCACCTTTCTCGTGGCGAGCCTGTGGATAACTCCATGGATCCTTGCGAACTCGCAGGTCAGAGGTCTGTGCCGGGTGCTCGCTCCGGCTTTCTCGCATCGACGCCGAGATGTTCGCCGACCCGGTTGACGAGCAGCGTCATCTCGTAGGCGATCTGTCCGATGTCGGCCGCCGCCCCGCTGAGCACGCACAGACAGCTCCCGGCACCGGCCGCGGTCACGAACAGCACGGCGTCGTCGTACTCGATCATCGTCTGGCGTACCGCGCCCGCGCCGAAGTGGCGTCCCGAGCCCTTGGCGAGGCTGTGCAGTCCGGATGCCACGGCCGCCAGGTGTTCCGCGTCCTCACGGCGTAGGCCCGTGCTCGCTCCGGTGACCAGTCCGTCGTTCGACAGGACGAGTGCGTGCCGGACGTCGTCCACACGCTCCGTCAGATCGTCCAGGAGCCAGCCGAGTCCCTGGTTCTGCGCCATTTCCGTCTCCCCGTGTGATGTCTCCCCCTGGCTGGAGGAACCCTCAGCCAGCCTTCCCCACGTGCGGCGTCCGGGCAAGCAGGATGGGCGCATGGCACAGAAGATGACCGACGAGGAGTGGCGGGCGTTCGTCTCGGAGGGCACCCGCACCGGCAAGCTGTCCACCGTTCGCGCCGATGGGAGCCCTCATGTGGCCCCGGTGTGGTTTCTGCTGGACGGGGACGAAGTGGTCTTCCTGACCGGCCGGGACACGGTAAAAGGGCGCAATCTCGCCCGTGACGGGCGGATCGCCCTGTGTGTGGACGACGACCGGCCGCCGTTCCACTTCGTCATGCTGAGCGGCCGCGCCCGCTTGTCGGAGGACCCGGCGGAACTGCGCCGTTGGGCCGCGAAGGTCGCCGCCCGGTACATGGGCGAGGACCGGGCCGAGGAGTTCGGTGCCCGCAACGGCGTGCCGGGCGAGCTGCTGGTCCGTGTCGCCGTCGACCAGGCGGTGGCGGTGCGGGACCTGGCGGCCTGAGCGGGTCCCGGCCGACCGCCACGCAAAGCCCCGCCGGCCCCGGTGCCCCGCCCGGCGGAGCCGCCGGATACCCGACCCGGGCCGCGCACCGGCGCCGGAGCGGGGCATCATGCGGGACATGAGCGACGATCACACGCACGTCCAGGAGTTCTTCACCTCCCGCGCCGCCGGCTGGGACCGCAAGTTCCCCGACGACGGGCCCGCGTATACGGCCGCCGTGGCCGAGCTGGGGCTGCGGGCGGGCGACCGGGTGCTGGACGCGGGCTGTGGAACGGGGCGCGCGCTGCCCCCGCTGCGGGCCGCCGTGGGCCCCACCGGGGTGGTGCTCGGTGCCGATCTGACCCCGGCGATGCTCACGGAGGCCGCACGGGCGGGCCGGGACCGGGCGGGGCTGCTGCTGCTCGCGGACGTGACGGTCCTGCCGCTGCGCTCGCGGTCCCTGGACGCGGTGTTCGCCGCGGGCCTGATCGCGCATCTGCCGCGCCCCGAGGAGAACCTGCGGGAGCTCGCCCGGGTGGTGCGGCCCGGCGGGACGCTGGCCCTGTTCCACCCCATCGGCCGGGCGGCCCTGGCGGCGCGCCAGGGCCGCCGGCTCACGCCCGACGACCTGCGGGCGGAGCCCAACCTCCGCCCGCTGCTCGCCGGTTCGGGATGGCGCATGACGTCGTACACCGACCAGGACGCCCGCTTCCTCGCCCTCGCCGTACGCGAGGGCTGACGGGTCAGATCGTTCCGGTGACGGCGGCGGCGAAGGCGTCGGGGTTGTCGAACATGACGTTGTGCCCGGCGCCCTGCACCGTCAGCACCCGCACCCCGGTGGCTTCCAGCCGCTCGCGGTCCGCGAGTTCACCGCTCTTCTCCCCTTGCAGATAGACCCGGTCGATGTCCAGGGCCGCGAGGATGGTGCGCATCACGGGGTCGGAGCCGCGCCGCAGCCCGACCGCGCTGCGGTGCAGGGCGCGCGGGTCCGCCAGCCGCATGGTGGCCGCCCACTGCGGGCCTACGGCATCCAGCACGCGCGGGAACGCCTCCTCGACGAATTCCTGCTCCCCGTAGGTGGCGATCGCGCTGCTGCCCGCCGTCAGGGGCGGGAAGGCGTCCAGGTTGGCCTCGGTGAGCACCAGCCGGGAGACGAGTTCCGGCCGTCGGTGCGCCAGCACGATCGCGACGGCACCGCCCATGCTGTGCGCGATCAGCTCGGCGCCGGCGACCCCTGCCGCGTCCAGCGCGGCCGCGACCGCGTCGGCGTGCTCCTCCAGCGTGTAGCCGAAGTGCCGGGGCCGGTCGCTGAGGCCGTGGCCGGGCAGGTCCACGAACAGGCTGCGCCGGCCGGCGAGTTCCGGGCGGGCGGCGATGTGCGCGTGGTACGCCGTGGACATCGATCCCAGTCCGTGGAGATAGACCCGGGCGGGCTCTTCTCCGGACGCCTCCGTCCAGCGGATCCGGCTTCCCTCATCGTCGAATGCGGCCTGCCGCATCGCGTCCTCCCATCTCTCCTGATCACCATCGGGGACTATACATCGATACCGAGGTATCGCGTCCATGGAGTATCTAGACGTCGCTGTACCGCGTCGCCGTACGGAAGAATGCGGGCATGCTCGAACTCGCCATCCTGGGCTTCCTGTACGAGGCCCCGCTGCACGGATACGTCCTGCGCCGGCACATCGCGGCGCTCACCGGCCATGTCAGGCCCGTCGCGGAAAGCACGCTGTATCCGGCGATCAAGCGGCTGGAGAAGGCGGGCCTGCTGGTGCGGGCCACCGAGCCGGGGGCCGTGGCCGCGCCGCGCCATGTGCTGCGCCCGACCGAGGAAGGGCGGCGGGAGCTGCTGCGCCGGCTCGCCGAACCCGCGCAGCGCGAGATCACCGACGAGAACCAGTGGTTCGTGCTGCTCGCCTTCCTGCGGCATCTGGAGGACCCGGCCGCCCAGGCCGCGGTGCTGCGCCGGCGGCTCGCCTTCCTGGAGGAGCCGACGAGCTTCTTCTACGACGGTGACCGGCCGATCGGCGCCGAGGAGGTGGACGATCCCTTCCGGCAGGGCATCCTCACCATCGCGCGTGCCACGAGCCGGGCCGAACTCGCCTGGCTGCGCGACACCCTGGCGTCACTCGCCGACGTCGGCCGCTGAGGTGTCCAGGTGCCGCACCGGGCAGCCGCGCAGTCCCGGGACCGGGCGAGTACCGAGGTCGGCCACGCGGTAGCCGTTCGGGTACCCCTTGATCTCCCGGTTCTGACGCGCGAAGTGCGGCGCGCGGCGCGGCGGCAGCAACCGTACCACCCGGCCGCGCGCCCTGACGGCACGCCGCACCAGCGCGACGGTGCCCGCACCGGGCCTCTGATAGCGGAACGCGCGCAGCAGCGGCTCGTCGAGCAGGGCGAGCACCCCGGTGCGCAGCAGGGGTGCCAGCGGGCGCGGGTACCAGGACGCCATCAGGCGGAGGGTGGCGTCGGACACCTGCCGGCTTCCCTCGTCCCAGCCGAAGTTGGCCTCCTCGTAGGTGTCGAGAAGGGTCTCGAACTCCTCGTACGTCCTGGGGAGGTCGGGGATGCCCATGTGCCGGCCGAGGGTCCGGTAGTACTCCACCGTGGCGACGATCTCGTGTCGCGACAGCCGGCGCCAGCCGTAGGCGTCGATCCAGCGCCGGGGCACCACGACGAAGGTGCTGAGCACATAGCGCATGTCGTCGTCGCTGATGTCGTAGCTGCGGTGCATCTGGTTGATGCGCCGGATCGCGGTACGTCCCTGCTCGGCGGCGAAGCCGTGCTCCATGACGGTGTCGAGGAGCAGCGCGGTGTCGTCGTAGCGCTTCTGGGTGCGCTCGGTCAGCTCGGCCGTCCGCGCGAGGAGCCGGCCGATGCTCGGCACGGCATAAGTGCGGTAGAGGGCCAGTTCCAGGGCGCGTGTGTAGTCCCAGGGGAATTCGTAGGCAGCGCTGAGCCGGTAGATCTCCAGCGCATCCGCCACCGGGTCCAGCCGGCGGATCCGCTCCAGCCTCTCGAAGCGTTTCACCGCGTCGTCCCCCTTCTGCTGCCGGGGTCCAACTCTACGGTGTGCTTGCGGACATGGACCACGGCCGCCCCCACCCCGTTTCGGAGGGTGATCGGGGCGCGCGTTCGACAGGTTTCGCGCCCGGGGCCTTTCCAGGGTGGGCACGGTCTGGGGAAGTCCCGTGGAGACCGTGGCCGTTTCGCCCCCGTCCAGGCGGAAAGCTGCAGGTCCGGGTGGTGTGAGGAGTCGTGACAAGGTCCTTCCGTCCGGTTTAGGGTGCGCGCGGTTGGACGAGCCATTGGGGAGGCAGGCATGGCCGGGACGGACGATGGGACCGTCGCCGCCGCGGACGATGCGCTGTATGTGCTGACGGCGGTACTGCTGACGCCGGCGCAGTTTCCGAGCGTGCTGGGCGACGACTATCCGGAGGCGTGCGCCACATTGGGGCTCGCACCCCGCGCCGACGGGTACGGCCTGGTTCTGGGGCAGGACGGGGACGGCGCCCGCTGGACGGTCGTCATCGACGATGTCTCCCTGGTCGCCGTGGCGATCGCGTCCTGGGACTGCGGCCTGGAGTACGAGCTGTCGCCGGACGAGCACGCCATCGTGACCGCCCTGCCCGGCTGGCCGCTGGCGGTCGCCGTGGCGGCCCCCGGCGTCCCCGCGCCGCACGATCCCGGGCCCGACACGGCCGACCGCCCTCCGCTGAGCCCGCCGGACACGAGTGTGTGGGGCCCGGCTCAGCGACGTCTGGGCGCCGACGAGATCGCGTCGCAGTGGGCGGCGTGGCGGCAGCAGATCAACGACGACGAGTTCGCCGCGCCGACCGGCCGGGCCCCCGCCACCGCGCCTTCGACACGGGCCGAGGAGAGCGGCGAGGGAGCGACGGGCCCGTCGAAGGGCGGCCACCCAGGGGTCCGGCGGGTGCTCGCGGAGGCGCGCGCCTACGTCGACTCGCCGCCCCCACTGGGCCGCGTGCGCTCCTCGTTCGCCTCCGGGGACGCCCGCACCCTGCGTGCCGACGGCCCCGGCTGGTCGATGGTGGCCCGCACCGACGACATCGCCTTCGTCCTCCTCGACGACGAGCCGGGCGAGGTGCTGCCGGTCGGCCGAGGCCCGGAACTGCCCGGGCTGCTCGAAGCACTCGACAAACTGGCCGTACGGCCCTTGTGAGCCGGTACGGCGGACAGGGTCCTGTCCGCCTGGCTCAGCGGCCGAGTTCCTTGCGCGTGACCCTGCGGAGCCTGCGCCGCTGGGAGGGGTCCAGCGCCAGGTAGGCGGCCGCCGGGACGCCCACGATGATCAGGAACGCCACCCACCATGGCAGCCATATCAGCAGGATCAGACCGACCGCCACACCTCCTGCGGCGATCTTCGCGTTCTTGGACATGAACGTCGCCTCCTTCCCGGCCGCTGCCGTTCTCTGCTGTGAGAACGGCATCCCGCGCCCCGCGGTTCCGGGCCTCGCCCCTGAGACTTCCCTGAGATGCGCCCCTAGTGGAGCCGCCGGGGACCACCGGCCGAGTCCGTCGGTCGGACCCGTCGGCCGGGCGGCACGCGCGGAGCCGGCGCCCTGACCTGGGTCACGACGCCGGCGTACGGGAAGGAGGGCCGGAGAGCGCGGCGCCGGTGGGCTCGGCGCTCCCCGGCCCCTGATGTCAGCCGCGCGCGCCCAGCAGGTGGTCCATCGCCAGCTGGTCGAGCCGCTCGAACGCCATGCCGCGGGCGGCGGCCGCATCGACGTCGAAGTCCTCGAACGCGGCGCGGTCGGCGAGCAGGGCCTGCAGGCCGTCGGCCGCGGTCGGCTCGGCGAGCTGGTCCAGGCGGGCGGCACGCAGCGCCTCCTGCACCTCGGGGTCGGCGCGGAAGGCGGCCGAGCGCTCCTTGAGGATCAGGTAGTTGCGCATGCAGCCGGCGGCCGACGCCCACACGCCGTCGAGGTCCTCGGTCCGCGGCGGCTTGAAGTCGAAGTGCCGCGGGCCCTCGTAACCGGCGCTCTCCAGCAGGTCGACCAGCCAGAACGCCGCCCGCAGGTCGCCGGCGCCGAACCGCAGGTCCTGGTCGTACTTGATGCCGGACTGGCCGTTGAGGTCGATGTGGAAGAGCTTGCCCGCCCACAGGGCCTGCGCGATGCCGTGCGGGAAGTTCAGGCCCGCCATCTGCTCGTGGCCGACCTCCGGGTTGACGCCGTACAGCTCGGGTCGCTCCAGGCGCTCGATGAAGGCCAGGGCGTGGCCGACGGTGGGCAGCAGGATGTCACCGCGCGGCTCGTTCGGCTTGGGCTCGATGGCGAAGCGGAGGTTGTACCCCTGGGCGGTGACGTACTCGCCCAGGATGTCGAACGCCTCCTTCATGCGGTCCAGGGCCGCGCGCACGTCCTTGGCGGCGCCGGACTCGGCGCCCTCGCGGCCGCCCCAGGCGACGTAGACCTCGGCGCCCAGTTCGGCGGCAAGGTCGATGTTGCGGATCGTCTTCCGCAGCGCGTACCGGCGCACGTCGCGGTCGTTGGCGGTGAACGCGCCGTCCTTGAAGACGGGGTGGGTGAAGAGGTTCGTGGTGGCCATGGGCACCTTCATGCCGGTGGCGTCCAGGGCCTCGCGGAAGCGCTTGATGTGCGTCTCGCGCTCGGCGTCGGAGGACCCGAAGGGGATCAGGTCGTCGTCGTGGAAGGTCACACCGTGGGCGCCGAGCTCGGCCAGGCGCTGCACCGTCTCGACCGGGTCGAGGGCGCGGCGGGTGGCGTCGCCGAACGGGTCCCTCCCCTGCCAGCCGACGGTCCACAGGCCGAAGGTGAACCTGTCCTCGGGGGTGGGCTGGTAGCTCATCGCGCGGCTCCTTGCTCTTGCGGCTATTTCGTCATGGCCGTTTACAAATTAGTATGCGGACGCACCCCCGGGAAAAGACAACGTGTCTTCGACCACAGGGTGTCTTCGACCGGTGTCTCCCACCAGCGCCCAGCCAAGGGGTGCCCCGGGGAGCGCGCCACAGCACACCCCGCGAGCCGCGGAAGTAGGGAGAGCGCCATGTCAGCAGCCGAGGGTCCGCTCGTCGTCGGTGTGGACACGTCCACCCAGTCCACGAAGGCCCTGGTCGTCGACGTGTCCACCGGGCGGGTGGTGGCGAGCGGCCAGGCCTCGCACACCGTCTCCTCCGGCCCGGGCCGGGAGAGTGATCCGCGCCAGTGGTGGGACGCCCTGTGCGAGGCATTGCGCCAGTGCGGTGAACCGGCGCACGAGGCCGCCGCGGTGTCGGTCGGCGGCCAGCAGCACGGCCTGGTCACCCTGGACGAGCACGGCGATCCGGTGCGCCCGGCCCTGCTCTGGAACGACGTCCGTTCGGCGCCGCAGGCCCGTCGGCTGGTGGCGGAACTGGGCGGCCCCAAGGCCTGGGCGGAGCGCACCGGCAGCGTGCCCGGCGCGTCGTTCACGGCGACGAAGTGGGCCTGGCTGGCCGAGCACGAGCCGGAGGCGGTCCGCGCGACCAAGGGCGTACGGCTCCCCCACGACTACCTCACCGAGCGTCTGACCGGGCAGGCCGTCACCGACCGCGGTGACGCCTCCGGCACCGGCTGGTGGGCGTCCGGCACGGAGCGGTACGACGAGGAGACCCTGGCGCACATCGGGCTCGACCCGGCGCTGCTGCCCCGGGTGGTGCGGCCGGGCGAGGTGGCAGGGACCGTCCGCGACGGCCATGACCTGCCGTTCTCCAGAGGCACTCTGGTGGCGGCCGGAACCGGTGACAACGCGGCGGCGGCCCTGGGGCTCGGGCTGCGGCCGGGCACCCCGGTGCTGAGCCTGGGGACGTCCGGCACGGTGTACGCCGTCTCCCGGCGCCGCCCGGCCGACCCGACCGGCACGGTGGCGGGTTTCGCCGACGCGCACGGCGACTGGCTGCCGCTGGCCTGCACCCTGAACTGCACGCTCGCCGTCGACCGCGTCGCGGCCCTGCTCGGCCTGGACCGCGAGGCCGTGGCCCCCGGCGGCTCCGTGACGCTCCTGCCGTACCTGGACGGCGAGCGGACCCCGAACCTGCCGAACGCCTCCGGACTGCTGCACGGGCTGCGCCACGACACGACCCCGGGCCAGTTGCTCCAGGCGGCCTACGACGGGGCCGTGCACGCCCTGCTCGGCGCGCTCGACCTGGTCCTCGACGAGGACGCGGACCGTGACAGCCCGCTGCTGCTGATCGGCGGCGGGGCGCGGGGCCGGGCCTGGCAGCAGACCGTGCGCCGGCTGTCGGGACGGCCCGTGCGGATCCCGGAGGCGAGGGAGCTGGTCGCCCTGGGCGCGGCGGCCCAGGCGGCAGGGCTGCTGACCGGCGAGGATCCGGCGGCCGTGGCGCGCCGCTGGAACACGACCGCGGGCCCGGTCCTGGAGGCCGTGCCCCGGGACGAGGAGACGCTGGCCCGGATCAGCGGGGTACTCTCCGACGCGGCTCCGCTGCTGGAACGGGCGACGGAGGACCACTGAGCCCCGCCACCCCACGGACCGAGGAATGACGCCGGCATGACCGCACCGCTGAACCAGTCCCTCCCCCAGGGGGTCGGCCCAGCCCTGCCGGACACCCAGCAGGGCATGCGCCGGCGCAACCTCGCACGGGTGATGCACGCGGTCAGCGCCGAAGGCTCGCTGTCCCGGGCCGCGGTGGCCTCGCGCATCGGCCTGACGCGGGCCGCCGTGTCGACCCTGGTGGACGAGCTGATCCGCACCGGGCTGCTGGAGGAACTGGGCCCCGAGCGGCCGGGCCGGGTGGGCAGGCCCGGGTCGGCGCTGGCGGTGAGCGGCCGCGGTCCGGCCGGGATCGGCGCGGAGATCGGCGTCGACCACCTGGCGGTGTGCGCGGTCGATCTGCGCGGTACGGTCCGCGCGCGGGCAGCGCGCCGGGGCGCCAACCGCGGCCGGGCGCCCGAGGCCGTGACCGCGGAGCTGATGTCGCTGGTCCGCCAGGTCGTCGCCGAGGCCGGGCGCGAGGAGCTGTGGCCGGCGGGACTCGCGGTCGCCGTACCGGGACTGGTGGCGCGTGACGGACGGACGGTCGTCCGCGCCCCCAATCTCGACTGGCGCGACACGGACCTCGGCGCCCTGCTGGGCGACGACTGGCCGCTCATCGTGGACAACGAGGCCAACTTCGGCGCGCTGGCCGAGCTGTGGCTGGGCGCCGGAACCCCCCGTGAGTTCCTGCACGTGTCGGCGGAGATCGGCATCGGTGCCGCGGTCGTCGTGGACGGGCAACTGCTGCGCGGCACACGGGGTTTCGCGGGCGAGTTGGGACATGTGCCGGTGCGGCCGGACGGGCCCGCGTGCGCGTGTGGCGGACGTGGCTGTCTCGAACAGTACGCGGGCCAGGAGGCGGTGCTGCGCGCCGCGGGACTCGAACCGCGTCAGGATCTCGTCGGACTGCTCGCGGAGCGCGCGGAGCAGGGCGAGGAGGGGGTGCGCGCGGCCCTGCGGGACGCCGGCACCGCGCTCGGCATCGCCCTGACCGGGGCGGTGAACCTGCTCGACCCGGAGACGGTGGTCCTGGGCGGTGCCCTGGCCGGCCTCTCGCCCTGGCTGCTGCCCTCGCTGAAGGCGGAACTGGCGGGCCGTTCCGCGGGCCCGACCTGTCCGGTGGCGGTGTCGCCGCTCGGCCCCGAGGGCCCCTTGCTGGGCGCGGCGCACTCCGTCGTCCGGGCCGTGCTGGACGATCCGGCCGCCGTGGCGCAGCGTTCCTGACGCCCGCTTTCCCCCCTGATCGGAAACGCTTCGGCAGGCGGCTCCGGTGCATCCACCGGCCCGTCTGTGCACGGCACTCACCCGAACGAGTGGCCGAGTTGTCCACAAGCTTCGGCTTGTCCACGGAACCGTGGCGCACCCTTCTGCCGGACCCGGCCGCGCCGTACCGTGAATCACGCGAGGTGCGCGCTGCCTGGTCGTCAGGTCCCGCGTCAGCCTCGTGACTTCGGAGCATTCGCACAGATCGGGCGGCAGCGGACGGACGGACATCGGGGGACACATGCGCGGGCAGACCAGCGGGACCTTGCGGCGTGACGCCATCGGGCTGCGCGAAGTCCTGTTCCAGAGCGTCACGGCGATGGCGCCGGCCGCCGCGGTGGCCGCGTCGATCCCGGCCGGCGCCGCCTTCGCGGGCGGCAGCCTGCCGCTGGCGGTGCTCATCGCCCTGGTGGCCTGCCTGTTCACCGCCTCCTGCGTCGCGGAGCTGGCGCGGGAGTTACCCGCGGCCGGCTCGGTCGCCACCTACGCGGCGCGTGGACTGCATCCGGCGGTCGGCTTCCTCGTCGGCTGGGGGTACGTCTTCGTGGAGATGCTGGTCCCTCCGCTGCTGCTCCTGCAACTGGGCTTCACGGTGGCGGGCACACTGCATGACGAGTGGCCCTCGTACCCGGCGAATCTGTGGTGGCCTTACCCCCTGGTGGGCGCCGCCGTGATCGCCGTCGCGGGGTACTTCGGCGTCCGGGCCTCGGCCCGCTTCGGCACCGTCCTCGGCGCCTTCGAAGTCCTTGTCTTCCTGGTGTTCGCGGTGCTGCTGATCGGCAGGGCGGGCAGCAGCAACACCCTGTCGGTCTTCGGTACTTCGCACACCGCCGGGGGACACAGCGGTGTCGGCGGCGTCTTCGCGGGGTCCGTGTACACCGTGCTGGCGTTCGCCGGATTCGAGGCGGCGGCACCGCTCGCCGAGGAGACGCGCGAGCCCCGGCGGACGATGCACCGCGCGGTGCTGGGCGCCGCCCTGGGCATCGGCCTGTTCTACGTCGTCACGACCTATGCGATGACCGTCTACTTCGGGCCGGACCGGTTCGCCGGGTTCGGTGCGTCCGGCAGTGCTTCCTGGGAGGGGGTCGCCCGGGCCTCGTTCGGCCTCTTCTGGGTGCTGCTGTTCCTCGCGGTGGTCAACTCCACGATCGCCAACGCCAACGCGTGCGCCAACGTGTCGACGCGTACGGCCTTCGCCCTGGCCCGGATCCGCGTCCTGCCCCATCTGCTCGCCACGCTCCATCCCCGGCACCGCTCCCCCGTGGCGGGCATCGCGGTACAGACCGTCGTGGCCGTCGCCGCCGTGCTGGGGCTGGGCCTCGGCTACGGCCCCGAAACGGCGTTCCTGCTGCTCGCCACGGTGATCGTGACGGTCGTCATCGGCGTCTACATCGTGGTGAACCTCGCCTGCGCGGGCCACTTCGTACGGGTCGGTGGCGGCGCCCTCAAGCCGGTGCGGCACCTGCTGTTCCCGGTGCTGGGCATCGCCGCCTTCGTGCCCGCGCTGCTGACGGCCGCCGGTCTTCCAGTGTTCACCTTCGTGGCCAAGCTGAGGGCTCCGGTGTCCTACGCGGGTCCCGTGGTCGGAGTCTGGCTGGCAGCGGGCGTGGTGGTGCTGCTGGTGCTGCTCCGGCGCCACCCCGATCGCATAGCCGAGACCGCGCGGGTCCACATGGAGGAGCGCGAACCGGCCGTCCCCCGCCGGGACGGCACCGTGCCCGGCTGACCGGCGCCCGCACCGGGCCGACCGGGCGCGGGCGACCGCACCCCGTGCCCCCGCCCGTCCCCCCTCCTCTCTCCCTTGCGCACGACCACCCCACCAGAAGGGACCCCCGTCACGATGACCGACCCCCGGATCCTCACCGTGCGCCCGCGACCGGACGAGTACGCCTGGACCTTCGGCGGTGCGGCACCCGTGGCACGCGTCGCGCCCGGTACGGTGCTCGACCTGTTCACGGAGGACTGCTTCGCCGGCCGGGTCCGCTCGGAGAAGGACCTCGTGTCCGAGGTCTGCGAGTTCCCCTTCCTCAATCCCCAGACGGGGCCCTTCCACATCGAGGGCGCCGAGCCCGGCGACACGGTGGCCGTGCACTTCGTGTCGGTGGAACCGGCCCGCGACTGGGCGGCATCGACCACCGTGCCCCTCTTCGGGGCGCTCACCTCCACCCACACCACCGCCTCGCTCCAGCCGCCGCT
Organism: Streptomyces sp. NEAU-sy36; assembly: GCF_013423905.1. NCBI lineage: Bacteria > Bacillati > Actinomycetota > Actinomycetes > Kitasatosporales > Streptomycetaceae > Streptomyces > Streptomyces sp. NEAU-sy36. The sequence goes on along the minus strand of NZ_CP058977.1, from coordinate 2,725,905 downwards.
GCCGGAGCGGGTCTGGATCTGGCAGCTGGACCGCACCCGGCGCACCGCCCTGTTCCGGGCCCGGGACAGTGACTTCGAGGCGGAACTCCCGCTGGCGCCCATGCACGGCACGGTGGGCGTGGCGCCCGCCAACCTGGAGGTCCGCTCGGCACTGGTCCCGGACGCGCACGGCGGCAACATGGACACCCCCGAGATGCGTGCCGGGGTCACCTGCTACCTCGGTGTCAACGTGGAAGGTGCCCTGCTCAGCCTCGGTGACGGGCACGCACGGCAGGGCGAGGGCGAGACCTGCGGCGTGGCGGTGGAGTGCGCCATGAACACCGTGGTGATCGTGGACCTCCTCAAGGGCGTCGCGACCCCGTGGCCCCGGCTGGAGTCGGACACCCACATCGTCTCGACCGGATCGGCGCGCCCGCTGGAGGACGCGTTCCGGATATCGCAGCTGGACCTGGTGCAGTGGCTGGTGCGCGACTACGGGTTCAGCGAGCTGGACGCGTACCAGTTCGCCACGCAGACGGTCGAGTCTCCGCTGGCGAACGTGTGCGACACCAACTACACGTGCGTGGCCAGGCTCCGCAAGGAGTGGCTGCCCGCGCGGGACACCTACCGCGGTATGCACGCACGGCTGCGGGAGACCGCACGGTCCCTGCGCGGCTGACACCCGGCCCCGGCCGCCGGCACGCACCGGGCAAACCCGTCCGCCTCCCCTCATGAACAGAAGGGCAACACCCCTACCGTCACCCCCTCCCGTACTTCCGTAACCGCCAACTCCCCACCGCAGAAAGGCATCGATGATGGACATGGACCGGGAAAGACCGCGTCTGAGCAGACGGTGGCTCCTGAAGGGCGCGGCGCTCGCCGCCGTTCCGTACGCGCTGCTCCCCGAGCCGAGCGCCGGAGCGCAGACCGGTTCCGTCGACTACCCGGCCGCAGAGTGGCAGCCCGCCAGCACCTCCAACTACACGGCTTCCAGCCGGCCCGGCAGCTACCCCATCGACTGCGTCATCATCCACGTCACCCAGGAGACGTATGCCAACACCCTGTCCATCTTCCAGAACCCGCAGAAGCAGGTGTCCGCCCACTATCTGGTCCGGTCGGCGGACGGGCACATCGCGCAGTGCGTCCGCGAGAGCGACATCGCCTGGCACGCGGGCAACTGGGACTACAACACCCGAAGCATCGGCATCGAGCACGAAGGATGGGTGGACCAGCCCTCCTATTTCACCAACGCCCTCTACGAGCAGTCGGCGAAGCTCACGGCGGCGATCTGCGACAAGTACGGCATCCCCAAGAACAGGGACCACATCCTCGGCCACTACGAGGTACCCGGCACCGACCACACCGATCCCGGACCCAACTGGGACTGGGTGCGCTACATCAGACTGGTCAACTTCGCCTGACACGATTCCCCGGCCGACGTCACACCGGTTGTCTGAGCGGACACGGCACGTGACGATGGGTCTGGCCGGATCATCGCCGTATCACCGTCCGGGGAGGCCGAGTTGACCGATCCGTGGGTGGCCCTGGAGCCGGGGGCCGATCCCGCCGAGCGCGTCCGGGTGCTACGGCGGGCGCACGAGACGTTCACCACGGTCGGGGCGGTGCCGCGGCCGGTGCGGTCTGTGGTCGCGGAGTCGTGGCGGCGCAGCGCGCGGGCCGGCGTCGTACCGGACGGCACCGCGAGTGTGGAGCTGTCCGACGGCGACCTGGGTGCCTACCGGGCGGAGCATCCGCTGGCCCAGGTGATGCCGCTGTTCCGGGAGCTGATGGGCACGTTCGCCGCGGACGACGAGCAGTTGCTCGCGGTGTGCGACGCCCAGGGCAGGCTGCTGTGGGTAGAGGGGCACCCGGCGGCCCGGCGGCGGGCGGACGGGATGAACTTCGTGCCGGGGGCGCGCTGGTCGGAGGCCGCGGTGGGGACCAACGCGCCGGGGACGGCCGTCGCCCTGGGCCGGCCGGTGCAGGTGTTCGCGGCGGAGCACTTCACGCGGCGGGTGCAGCCCTGGACCTGCGTCGCCGCTCCGGTGCACGATCCGCGCACCGGGCGGGTCCTGGGCGCGGTGGACGTCACCGGCGGGGACGGGCTGGCGCATCCGCACAGCCTGGGCTTCGTGCAGGCGGTGGCGCGGGCCGCGGAGGCCCAGTTGGCGCTGCTCGCCCCGGTGCGGCCCGCCGCGGACACGCCGACGCTGGGCGCGCTGGGCCGGGACGAGGCCGAACTCGCCCTGGGCGGCCGGCGGATCAGGCTGAGCCGCCGGCACAGCGAGATCGTGCTGCTGCTGTCCCGGCACCCCGAGGGGCTGACGGGCGACGAGCTGCTCTGCGCGTTGTACGCGGACGAGTCGGTGACGCCGGTGACCCTGCGGGCGGAGCTGGCCCGTCTGCGCCGGCTGTTGGGGCCGGGGTTGCTGGCCTCGCGGCCGTACCGGCTGACCGCGGTGGTGGACGCCGACGCGACCGTGGTGGAGCGGCGGCTGGGTTCGGGGGCGCTCACCGCGGCGATGGAGGTGTATGCCGGGCCGCTGCTGCCCGGTTCGCAGGCCCCGGCGATCGTACGGCTGCGGGAGCGTCTGGCCCGGGAGCTGCGGGCGGCACTGATCGCGCACCGCGATCCCGACCTGCTGGCGGACTGGGCGCACGCGCCGTGGGGCGAGGACGACGTCGAGGTGTGGCGGGCGCTGGCCGCGGTGCGTCCGTCGGCTTCGGTGCGGGTGCGGCTGGCGGCCCTGGAGGCCGAGTTGGCGGCGCCCGTCGTCCGGGCGCGAGCGCGAGGCGGCGGCGCAACGTACTTGCAACGTCCGCCCGCCTAGCCTCGCGCCGAGAGCTGCCCAAGGGCGGGCAGCGCTGCACCGGGAGGCACTTCAGGATGACTCGTTACGCGGCGCCGGGCACCGAGGGCGCGATCGTCTCCTACCAGGCGCGTTACGACCACTTCATCGGCGGGGAGTACGTGCCGCCGGCGCGCGGGCAGTACTTCGAGAACCCGTCGCCGGTCAACGGGCTGCCGTTCACCGAGGTCGCGCGCGGCACCGCGGAGGACGTGGAGCGGGCGCTGGACGCGGCGCACGAGGCCGCTCCCGGGTGGGGCCGTACGTCGGTGACGGAGCGCTCCGACATCCTGCGCAGGATCGCCGACCGGATGGAGGCCAACCTCGAAGCCCTGGCGGTGGCGGAGAGCTGGGAGAACGGCAAGCCGGTGCGGGAGACGCTAGCGGCCGACATCCCGCTGGCGATCGACCACTTCAGGTACTTCGCCGGGGCGATCCGGGCGCAGGAGGGGTCGCTGGGCGAGATCGACGACGACACGGTGGCGTACCACTTCCACGAGCCGCTCGGGGTCGTCGCGCAGATCATCCCGTGGAACTTCCCGATCCTGATGGCCACGTGGAAGCTGGCGCCGGCGCTCGCCGCGGGCAACGCGGTGGTGCTCAAGCCCGCCGAGCAGACCCCGGCCTCCATCCACTACTGGGTGAGCCTGATCGCCGATCTGCTGCCGCCGGGCGTGCTGAACATCGTCAACGGCTTCGGGGTCGAGGCGGGCAAACCGCTGGCGTCGAGCCCGCGGGTGGCGAAGGTGGCGTTCACCGGGGAGACCACGACCGGGCGGCTGATCATGCAGTACGCCTCCGAGAACATCAAGCCGGTCACGCTCGAACTCGGCGGCAAGTCGCCGAACATCTTCTTCGACGACGTCTGGGCGCACGACGACGACTTCCGCGACAAGGCGCTCGAGGGCTTCACCATGTTTGCGCTCAACCAGGGCGAGGTGTGCACCTGCCCGTCCCGGGCGCTCGTCCAGCGCGGCAACTACGCGGAGTTCCTGGAGGCGGCGGTCGAGCGCACCCGGCAGATCAAGCACGGGCACCCGCTCGACACGGACACGATGATCGGCGCCCAGGCCTCCAACGACCAGCTGGAGAAGATCCTCTCCTACCTGGACATCGGCCGGCAGGAGGGCGCGAAGGTCCTCACGGGCGGGGAACGAATCGAGTATGACGGTGAGTTGAAGGGCGGTTACTACGTCCAGCCGACCATCTTCGAGGGCGACAACCGGATGCGGATCTTCCAGGAGGAGATCTTCGGCCCGGTCGTCTCGGTGGCTTCCTTCGACGACTTCGACGACGCCATCAAGATCGCCAACGACACGCTGTACGGCCTCGGCGCGGGCGTGTGGACCCGTGACATCAACACCGCCTACCGCGCGGGCCGCGCGATCCAGGCGGGCCGGGTGTGGACCAACTGCTACCACGCGTACCCGGCGCACGCCGCGTTCGGCGGGTACAAGCAGTCCGGCATCGGGCGCGAGACCCACAAGATGATGCTGGAGCACTACCAGCAGACGAAGAATCTTCTGGTCTCGTACTCGCCTAAGAGGCTGGGCTTCTTCTAGAGACCTGCGAAAGGGCGCCTGCCCTGGGTTTTCACCCGTCAGGCGCCCTTCGTGCAACTCGTTCTCGGCCGGGTCCGGCTTGCATGCTCAACCGGGCCCACTCCGGAGTAGAGCCAGAACGTTCCCGCAGACGTTCAGCCATATGGACCTGATCCACAGCATGAACCTCCGCATCACGTGGTGGAGTTCGGCTCGAAGTGGAGCTGACAGGGGGAATCCACGTCGTGTTACGTGTCATGCCCCCGTCGATTCACACGTGGCTGTCACCGTCCTTGACGGAGAGCCACACCCACAGGAGGGCACGTGACCGGACCGTTCACCCGTCGAGCTCTGTTCCGACCACGCGCCGTCGTGCGCGCCGCGCTGCTCGGGGCACTCACCGCGTGCCTGGCATTCACCATGGCCGGCCCGGGCGGCGTCACCGCCTCCGCCGCCGACACGAACGCCCTACCACTGTCCGGCGCCACGACGTCAGGCCTGCACAACAGCTACGACCCCGCCGCCTTCACGTATCTGGCCCAGGCTCTCGACACAGGCACCTCGATGATCGAACTCGACGTCTGGGACGACTTCTTCACCCAGGAGTGGAAGGTGAGCCACTCCAACCCGACGGGCAACTCGAACAACTGCGTCAACGCGTCCTCGGCCTCCCAGCTCTACACCGGCGGGGCGAACAAGGACCTGGAGAGCTGCCTGGACGACGTCCGGCTGTGGCTCGGGGCGCACCCCGGGCACGGCCCGCTCTATATCAAGCTGGAGATGAAGGCGGGCTTCCAGGCCACGTACGGCATGGGCCCGGCCAAGCTCGACCAGTCCATCAGCGCGCATCTCGGTGGGCTGGTGTTCAAGCCGTCCGACCTGCTCGACAAGCCAGGCGGCGGGCAGTACGCCACGCTCGACGCGGCCGCTTCCGCCGGAAACTGGCCCACTCGGCAGCAACTGGCCGGCAAGGTCATCATCGAGGTCATTCCCGGCACGGTCGAGGAGAGCAACCCGACCGACTCTCTGTGGACCGACCAGGAGTACGCGGGCTACCTGCGCGATTTGCACACCCAGGGCAGGACGTCACAGGCGAACGTCTTTCCTTCGGTGCACAACGCCCAGGCAGGCGATCCCCGTTCGCGCTACTCCGACACGTCGCTGCGCCCTTGGTTCGTGGCCTTCGACGGTGACGCGGCGACATACCTCAACGGCAGCATCGACACCGGATGGTATGACACCCACCACTACCTGCTGTTCATGACCGACGCGCAGAACGTGCCGCCGGCGCTGGACGACGTCAACCCCTCGACGGCCGACGCGCAGGCCCGGGTCACTCAACTGGCCAAGGCACACGCCACGGTGGCGTCCAATGACTGGAAGGCCCTGCCGGAGGTCCAGTCGATGGTCGTCCCGCGCGGCTGACGGGTGCCAGAGGTCCACCAACTCGCCGCGCGAACGCACCGATGGCCTACCGGAAACCAGGACCCGGGGAACGTGACGTCCTCAAGCTGACGGTGCCGCTGTCGCTGGCCGCTGCGTGTTGGGGGACGCCGGCCACCAGCCCCCATCAGCACGCCGCCGAGGCCCCCGGCACCGGTCGGCGACGGATGCCGTCCGGGCTGAACTCGACCATGGCGACGGCCTGCGCGCTCGGCGCGAGGGCGCAGGCCGGTGTCACGCGCCGAACGACGACCCCGATCGAGTGCAGCGAGCGCCCCCTTAATCACTGTGAGTGATTGACTGTGCTCGGTGACGAGCCTGATGCTCGAAGCGGCACGGTTCACCAGCAAGTACGTCCGAATCCGTGTCGTGGAAAGGGGTAATCGATGCTCTTCCGTAAGCACGCAACCGTGGCCACCGCTGCCCTGACTCTCCTCGGGGCCGCCCTTGCCACCGCGCCCGCCGCGTACGCCGCAGCCGGCACCGCCCCGGCATGTATCACCCGGGTTGTGGACGAGATGCCGGACGGCCAGCATGTGTGGCTGGAGAACAACTGCGGCAAGACGATGCACGTCAAGGTCATCGTGGACGGCTGGTACGACAGCAGCTGCCTGCGGCTCGCGAACCGTGCGAGCCGTGAACTCGTCCTGAAGGTCGGAACGTACCGTAAGACGGTGGTGTGCTGAGGCCGCATATGCGGCGTACCGCCGTCGGCATGCCTGCCAGGGAACGGGCGAGGCTCCTGTGCTGATGAGTTGAGACGTCGGACACCTCTCTCAACGGCACAGGAGCCTCGTTTGTCGCGGGACGCCGGCCGGTCACCCGATCAGTGGCCACACGGAAACAGCTCAGTGCATCGAAGCGATCAGCCCCAGTTGCAGGTTTGGAGTAGTGCGAGCGTGCTCGTCGCGTAATCCTCGCCCTTGTGTGAACGCCAGGACTCCAGATCCCAAGTGTCATGGGAAAGGTGCTTGCCGAACAGCTCGAAGTCCCATTTCGCGTGGCAGGCGAGCTGATCCTTCATCGACGCGAGCTGCGTCTGGCTCAGTTGTGTCCCGTCAAGCGGCAAGGGGCTGGGGACCATGTTCCACACCTGCTGCCACAGCGAGTCGTAGTCGGTCGACGCCTGATCGTATCCGGTCTGCGTCGGTTTGACGCTCACCTCGATATGATTCGCATCCCCGTTGGGCAGCGCGAATTTGACGGAGACCGAATCAACCCACCGCTCCCCCGCGCCCAGGACGTAGCCAACGCACTCCCCGGTGCACACTTCCGCGCCATCTCCCATTCCGGCACTCCAGAACAGGTCCGTGTTGCGGACGGAGAAGGTCTGCCGGTATCCGTTCAGGACGTCGTCACGCCGCTCGTCGGTGACGGGGTATCCGAACCTGCTGGCGAACTTGCCGTAACGGTTCCACAGCCTCGCAATCTGCCCCCACACGGGGTGCGCCCCGTAGGAGGGATGCCAGGCCATGACGCCGCCCTCGAACTGCTGCGCCTTACCCACCCCGTCAAGGTTGGCCGACTCGTCGTCGACGGGATACCCCAGGGGCCCGGTCTCCCAGTTGAGTTCGCGCCACTTGTCGCCGATCGCTCCCCATACGGGGTGCGCACCTGTCGAGGCCTTCCAGTAAATGGTTCCGCCCGTGAACTGCTGCCGTCTACCGACACCGTCCGGATTGGGCAGCTCACCGGATACCGGGCAGCCGAGAACACCTTCGGTCCGGTTGAGGCTGATGTACTTGGTGAGGATGTCGCCGCCGACCTTGTAACCGCAATACGATTCGTCGGCCGCTGCGGGTGCCGTCTGGACGGTGAAGGTAGCGGCGAGGATCGCGAGAACAGTGAGGCCTGCCCTGACCGCGGAAACTTTCCGTGAAGAAGAAGGAGTTTTCGTGAGCATTCAGGCTCCTTTCCAGTGCATGACCGTACGGGGGAATGGAAAGCCGGAGAAGGATTAATTCGGTCACGCCGCGTGCCAGAGTGGCGGCAGAGCCTGCGGCGCAAGGCCGGCCGGCTGGGCTACCACGTCGGCTGGGTCAACTCTGGGCTGTTTACTCAGGAACTCCAGGGCGCCGCGGAACCGGATGCGCAGCTTCTTTCGGGTGGTGCGGCTGTCGAGTCGTATGTCGAGGCCGGTGACTGCCCAGTCCGCTCGGCCGCTCGTCGTGTTGATCACCACGGCCGGGGCCACCGTGTCGAGGGCTTCGTCCAGGCTGAGAGGGTCGCGAAGGTCGAGGTGATGCCAGGTCGCGCCGTCGTGGTCGCCGGGGCGGGAAGGGAACGTGGCGGCCGGGCGACGGACGGCGGACACTGACCACGCTCAGTCAGGTGCGAGCGCCACGCCCCGGGCGGCACGGGGCGTCGCCGGCACCTTCGGAGCAGCAGCCGGAACCCGTCGCCAGATCCTCCCGGCGCATCGGCCGAAGCCGCCCAGGCGCCCACGCGTTCGTCCTCAGCCGCCGTCCTTACCGATCCAAATGAAACGGCCTGGCGCGGGCGTGGATGCGTCAGCCCTGGATCGAACGGAGACGCGACCACGTGTGGTCCCCGACGGTGCCGTCCACAGCGAGTCCTCGGCTCGCCTGGAGGCTGTGCACAGCCCGTTCGGCGGGTGCGACCGCCGCCGTCCCTCCGCACCGATCCTTCGTTTTCTGGACCGCCGTCGCGGCAGGTCTTCGTTTTGTGGCGCTCCGTGTGGCGTTCGGGCGGGGCACTAGCGCGGTGTGAACCGAACCGTCGCGTCAGAAAGCAGCACCGCCTTGCCCGAGCACGAGGATGTGAACCGTACGATCTCCGCCCTCCAGGAAGAGATCGAGCAGCTGAAGCAGGCGGTCGTCTCGCATGCCGTCGTCGACCAGGCCATCGGGGTCGTCATCGCCCATGGCAGAGTGCCGCCCGAGACGGGCTGGACCGTCCTGAAGGACGTCTCCCAGCGCACGAACACCAAACTGCGGGAGGTCGCGGAACACCTCGTGCGGTGGCCGTACCGCGGCTGGCTGCCGCCGGAGATCGGCCAGGCTCTGCTCGGCTCGCTGGAGCGGCACACGCAGCCCGCCCGGTGCGGGTCCGTACCGTGAACGTCCGCGGCGCCGGCGGGCGCCGCGGCTCAGCCGCGCAGGGTGCTGGACGGGCTGGTGCCGTAGGCGTCGCGGTACAGGGCGGCGAACCTTCCGGGGTGCGCGAACCCCCAGCGCGCGGCGATGTCGGCGACGGTCGTGCCGGCGGGGTCGGCGGCCCGCAGTTCCCGGTGGGCCTGCGCGAGCCGCACGCGGCGCAGGTAGGCGAGCGGGGTGGTGTCGAGGTGACGGCGGAAGGCGTACTGGAGGGCCCGGACAGTGACATGCGCGGCGGCGGCGACGTCGGCGACGGTCAGGGGCTCGTGGGCGTGGTCCTCGATGTGGGCGACGGCCCGCCGCAGCGTCGTGGAGTGGGCGTCGGTGCGGTCCTGTGCGGTCGGATCGGTGTGGGCGGTGTTCGGGAAGGCGGCGAGGACGCTGGCTGCCAGCAACTGGCCGCTGGTGGAGGTGATCAGTGGCTGCGCGGCGACGGCCGGGTCGGCGAGGACGTGGTCGCGCAGGTAGACGATCGTGCTCTTGAGCTGGCGGGCCGCGGCCGGGGAGTGCGGCCGGTGGCCGATCAGCCGGACCGGCTCCGTCACCGGCGCGGGGCCGGTCGCGGCGACCTGGTCCAGCAGGGCGCTGTCCAGCATCGTGATGTTGTAGCGGGCGGTGCAGATACGGCCGGCGTAGGGCAGGTCGGGCGGCGCGAAGAGCACCATGTCGCCGGGGCCGAAGTTGTCCCGCACGCCCTGGAAGGCGTGGTCTTGGACGGTGCCCTCGTAAACCATGCACAGGCAGATCCTGCCGAGCGGGGTCACGGCGTAGCTCATGTCGAAACCGAGGTCGAGCTCGTCGACGCTGACCGAGGGCATGGCGTCGCGGCGGATGCGCGCCCTGCTGTTCTCCGGCGTGCTGGTGCCGATGCTCATACGGGCGTAGGCCTGGCAGAGGAAGTCCTCCGTCTCGGCCAGGTCCTGGCTGTCGAACACCAGCGAGTCCACCGCGTCACCGCCCCGGCTAGAAGAGAAGGCCCTGGTCAGCCGGGCCGCGGAACATGGGCGCCGACGGCCGGGCATGCCTTTTGACGGTACCTCGTCGCCGCGCGGTGATGCGGCGGGGGGATGCGGCATGCCTCGTTTCCGGCACTTCGGCCTTGTTCGTGACGCCGGCTGCCCGCACACCCCTGGGGGGAACGGATGGCCTCCGCGTACCGCTCGGTTCTCCGTGCTCCGGTGTGCCGGGTTCGGGCGCGGTGCCGGCGCGTCTCGCTCCGCGTCCACGCCGGTCGCCTCGGTGATGCACCGGCCGACCCGGCGACGGTGACGCGTGGATTCCGCGCGCAGTGCCCCTCCCGTGTGCCCGAGTCCGCGCGGTGGGCACAGGCGACTACTCGTACACGGCCGCCGCTCGCAGGGCTCGGGCGAAGAACGTCCAGTCACCGCCGGGCGGCAACTCCCGACCGGTGTTGCCGTACCACCCGTCCGCGTCGTCGATCCACGCGGCCAGGGCCTCCAGGAAGCTTGGCAGGTCCTGGTTCTCCCAGAAGCTGCCGTCCTCCGCGTGGCTGCGGCGCAAGGAACGGACGAAGGCCGCAAGGTCTTCTCGGCTCGCGACGTGATCGGGAGAGGGGGTCATGCCTGGAGACCGTACCCCGCACACCGCTCCGAGTCGCCTTCTTGAGCGGGGCCGTCGACGCTCGCTCCGCGGTCGTCCTCTGAGGAATCCCACCCCGCCGCGCCCCCGGTCATGTCAGCCCCGTGTCATTCGAAGATCAGCGGGGCTTGCCAGCATGGGCCGCAACAGGCCCGCACGCCCCGTGAGTGGTCGCTCGGCTCGGAACAGCACGTCGGTATGCCCGCACCCGGTTCGGAAATGGGATGAGCTCAGGTCATGGCCTCCGCACCGCCCGTCGTCCTCCTCGGCCTGCGCCTGTCGGACGACTGCGTCCGTGAGGACGTCGAACCGTGCGCCGCCCGGCCCGTGCCCCGTGTGCCGTCGGCCACCGGTGGCGAGGGGTGTGCACCGACGCTCGCCGCTCCGGCCGGCTGGTGGAACCGGCGTCGAGCAGTGGGCGCCACGACGCGGGCGACGTGCCGTCGGCACCGGGCCGGGCGTGGTGTACATGCCGGCCGGCTCCGTCGTCATCCGTGTCAGGGAGATTCCGCCATGACCTCCATGCCCCTGCCCACCGACATGTCCGCTCCCGGGCGCTGGTTCCACCCGCCGGAGGCGGACCGGGACGCCTCCGTCCTGCTGTTCCTGCTGCCGCACGCGGGCGGTGGCGCGGCGATGTTCCGTGACTGGCTGCCGCTGCTGCCGTCCGACGTCGCGCCGCGTGCCCTCACCGCGCCCGGCCGGGACGCGCGGCTGGCCGAGCCGCCGTTGCGGGACTGGGACGCCCTGTACGGCGCCGTGCACGACGCGGTCGTCGGCGAGTTGGACGGGCGGCCGTACGCCGTCTTCGGGCACTGCCTGGGGGCGCACCTCGCGTTCCGTCTCGCCGGCCGCCTCGTGGCCGAGGGCCGGCCGGCGCCGGTGCTGCTCGGGGTGTCCGGCTGGGCGCCGCGCGGCTTCTTCCGGGCGACCCTGGCGGACAGCGAGATGCCGGAGGCCGATCTGCTCGCCCATGTCCGGCGCCTCGGCTCGTTCCCGGAGGAGATCCAGCGCGATCCGGCGCTGCTGGCCCGGGTGCTGCCCGCGCTGCGGGCGGATCTGCGGGTGGCCGCGACCTTCGCCGACGACGGCGCCGAGGTCACCTGCCCGCTGGTCTCCTACGGCGGCGACGCCGACCCGCTGATGGTGGAGCCCGACGCGATGACGCACTGGGCCGACCGCACCTCCCACTACCTCGGCCACACCTGGCTCCCGGGCGGCCACTTCTTCCCCGAGGAGCACGCCGCCGAGATCGCGCCGCACTTCGTCCGGATGCTGCGCGCCGTGCACACATCCCCGACTCCCCGACTGTCCGCGTAACGCGGGCGGACGCCCCGGCCCCGCCTCCGCATCCCTTGGTGTGATCATGAACTTAGAAGACCGAATCGGTTCCCCCTCCCCCGCGGCCGCCGCACCGGCGCCGGGGCCCGGTGCCTCGCCCGGCCCCGGGTTGCTCCCGCTGACCGCCTACCAGCGGGACGTGTGGGTCGCGGCCGAACTCCACCCGGACGACCCGCAGTTCAACTGCTGTCTGACCGAACGTCTCACCGGGCCCGTGGACCGGCGGGTGCTGGTGGCGAGCGCCGACGCGGTGCTCGCCCGGCACGACGCGCTGCGGCTGTGCTTCGAGGAGCAGGACGGGACGCCCGTACAGTGGGTCGGCGCCGAGGCACCCACGGTGCGGCAGCTCGATCTGTCGCACGAGGAGGACCCGGCAGCGGCCTGCTCCGCGTGGCTGGAGGCCGACCTGCTGCGCGCGCTGCCGCTGCGGGACGGGCCGCCGGTCCGGGCGACCCTGCTGGTGGAGGGACCCGACACGGTCGTCCTGCGGCTGAAGATGCACCATCTGGTCGCGGACGGCTGGACCTGCAACCGGGTGAGCCAGGAGATCTTCGAGGAGTACGGGCGCCGCCGCGCCGGGACCCCGGCGCCCGCCGCGGAGTCCGTCCCGGTCGCCGGTTTCCTCGCCGAGGAAGCCCGCTACCGGGCCGGCGAGGACTTCGCCGGCGACCTGGCGTACCACCGCGCCGCGCTCGCCGACGCCGGCACCGCGCTGTTCACACGCCGGGCGCCGAGCGGCGAGCGGCGCCGGGGCGTCGTGACGGTGCCGGTCGACGGCGCGCTGGTGCGGCGCGTCCGGGCCGCCGGTCACTCCCCCTTCGCGTACGTCGCGGCCGTCCTCGGCGGGCTGCTCACCCGGCTGCACGGCAGCGACGACGTCGTTCTCGGCATCCCGCTGCTCAACCGCGCCCGCTGGCAGGCGGCGCCGCTCGGCCAGCTCGCCAACACCCTGCCGTTGCCGCTGCTCCGCCCCGGGGCCCGCCCGGTCGGCGACCTGGTGCGCGAGACCCGCACGGCGATCCGGGAGCTGCAGCGGCACGAACGGCTCGCCCTCGGCGACCTGCTGACCGGTCTGGCCGCGGACGGCGCGGGCGGTTCCCGGCAGCTGTTCGACGTGACGCTCTCCTATCTGCGCTACGAGCGGCCCGCCGTCGGCGGCGGGGTGCGGCGCGAGACCGGCATGCGGACGCCGGGGTACGACCAGTCCGCGCTCAACGTCTTCGTGCGGGACTTCGACGACGTCCCGGGCATGGAGATCGACCTGGTGTACGCGCTGGACGTGTTCGACGAGGACCTGCCGATCGAGGCGGTGGCCCGGCAGCTGCGGCGGCTGCTCGCGGGCTGCCTGGACGATCCGGCGGCGCCGCTGTCCACGGTGCCGGTGACCAGCGCGGAGGAACGGGACGCCCTGCTCGCCCTGGGCCGGGGCCCCGCCGCTCCGGAACGCGAGCCCGGTACCCTGCACGGACTCTTCGAGCGGCGGTGCGCCCGGCAGCCGGGGGCCCTCGCGGTCATGGACGCCGCCACCGGCCGCTCGCTGACGTACGGGGAGCTGGAGCGCCGCGCCAACCGTGTCGCCCGGGGCCTGCGCGCGGCCGGTGTCGGCGACGGGGACCGGGTGGCGGTGGCGCTGCGCCGCGGGCCGGACCTGATGGCGGCCCTGTTCGGCGTGCTCAAGGCCGGGGCCGCGTACGTGCCGGTGGATCCGGACTACCCGGCCGGGCGGATCACGCACATGCTCGACGACAGCCGGGCCGCCGCGGTGCTGCTGGACGACGTGGGCGCCGGGGAGCCGTGGGCGGCCGGGCGGCCGCACGCGTACCGGGTGGCCGAGCTGGAGGCGGGGCAGGACGACACCCCTCCCGTCACCGGCGCCGGCCCGGACTCCCTCGCCTATGTGATCTACACCTCCGGGTCGACCGGCCGGCCCAAGGGCGTGATGATCGAGCACCGGTCCGCGGTCAACCGTCTCGCCTGGATGCAGCGGCTGTACCCGGTGGGCGCGGGTGACGTGCTGCTCCAGAAGACCCCGGTGTCCTTCGACGTGTCGGTGTGGGAGCTGTTCTGGTGGGCCGCCGAGGGCGCCCGGCTGGTGCTGCTGCCGCCCGGGGCCGAGAAGGACCCCCGGGAGGTGGCCCGCGCGGTGCGCGACCACGGCGTCACCGTCCTGCACTTCGTTCCCTCCATGCTCGGCCCCTTCCTCGATCTGGGCGCGCAGGGGCTGTCCTCGCTGCGGTACGTCTTCTGCAGCGGCGAGGCCCTGCCGCCCGGACACGTGGAACGCTTCGCGCGCACCTTCCGGCCGGGTCCCGCCGGGCCGCCGCGCCTGGTGAACCTGTACGGGCCCACCGAGGCCGCGGTGGACGTGACGGCGTACGACTGCCCCGCCGATCCGGCGGCCGCCGTGCGCCGGGTGCCCATCGGCCGGCCGGTGGACAACACCTCGCTGTACGTCCTGGACGAGCACGGCCGGCCACAGCCCGCGGGCGTCCCCGGGGAGCTGTACATCGGGGGCGTGCAGGTCGCCCGCGGCTACCTGGGGCTGCCCCGGCTCACCGAGGAGCGGTTCAGCGCCGACCCGTTCGTCCCCGGCGGCCGGATCTACCGCACCGGGGACATCGCCCGCTGGCTCGCCGACGGCACCCTGGAGTACCTCGGCCGCTCGGACGGCCAGGTGAAGATCCGGGGCAACCGGGTGGAGACCGGCGAGGTCGCCGCCGCGCTGCGCGAACTGCCCGGGGTGCGGGACGCGGTGGTCACCGTCACCGGCTCCGGGGGCGGCGGCAGGCTGACCGCCTACTACGTGGCCGTCGACGGCGATCCGGGGCCGGACCGGCTCCGCGCCGCGCTCCTCGCCCGGCTCCCGGCGTTCATGGTGCCGTCCCTGCTGTGCCGGATCGAACGGGTGCCGCTCACCCCGAGCGGCAAGACCGACCTGCGGGCCCTGCCCGACCCGCGGGACCTCGCGGGCCCGGCCGGCGACGGCGAGGCGGCGGACCCGGTGCAGGCCGCGCTCGCCCGGATCTGGGCGGAGGTGCTGGAGGTGCCGCGGGTCGGCGTCCACGACGACTTCTACGCCCTCGGCGGCGACTCGATCCGGTTGCTCACCGTCCGGTCCAGGGCCGAGCGGCAGGGGCTGCGCTTCCGGCTCGGCGACCTCGTGGCCGCGCCGACCGTCGCGGCGCTCGCCGCCGTCACCGTCACCGACCCCCCGGCCGGTGACACCGCGCCGGCCGGGCCGCGCCCCTTCGAGCTGGTGTCCCGCGTCGACCGGGCGGCGCTCGGCGACGCCGAGGACGCCCACCCGCTCTCCCGGCTTCAGCTCGGCCTGATCTTCCACTCCCGCCGCCGGCCCGGCTCCGCCGTGTACAAGGACGTCTTCCGCTACGTGCTGCGGATGCCGTGGAACGAGGCGGCGTTCCGCGCCGCCACCGCGCGGCTGACCGCCCGGCACCCCGTGCTGCGCTCCACGTTCGCACTCGCCCGCGTGTCCGAGCCGTTGCAGGTGATCCACCCGCGTGCGCGGGACATCGCGGACAGTGTGGACCTGCGTGATCGCCCCGCGGCGCGGGCGGAGGCGGAGATCCTGCGGCACGTCGAGGAACGCCGCACGCACGACTACGACTTCGAGCACGGGCCGCTCCTCTTCCTGCGCGCGTACGTCCGCCCCGACACGGTGGAGCTGGTGCTGAGCTTCCATCACGCGCTGCTGGACGGTGCCAGCGTCGCCAACCTGCTGCGGGACCTGCTGCGGGACTACGCGCACGCCCTCGGGCTCGGTACCGGCCCGGTGCCCGGCCGCCCGCTGCCCTCCCCCGCGGCGCACGTGGCCGCCGAACGGGCCGCCTTGGGCTCCGCGGAGAGCCGCGCCTACTGGCGGGACGTCGTCCGCGGTGCCGACGCGCCGCGGATCACCGGGACACGCGCCCACCGCCCGCCGGCCGGCGGGGAGCAGATCGTGTGCCACCGGGACCTGCCGGCCGGCCTCGCCGACGCGCTGCGCGCCGCCGCCCGCACGCACGGCACGCCGGTCAAGTCGGTGCTGCTGGCGGCGCACTGCCTGACCCTGGGCCTGTTCACGGGCGCCCCCGAGGTGCTCACCGGGCTGATCACGCACGGGCGGACCGGCGAGGGCGGCGAGGACGCCCTCGGTCTCTTCCTGAACACCGTGCCGCTGCGGCTGCCCACCTCCGGCGCCGGGTGGTTCGACCTCGCGCGGGAGGCGCTGCGCCGGGAGCGCGCGTCCTTCCCGCACCGTCGCTATCCGCTCAGCGCCATCCAGGAGGAGAACCCCGGCAGTGAGCTGGAGACGGCGTTCAACTACGTCCACTTCCGGCAGCTCGCCGAGGTGCTGACGCTGCCGGACGTCCGGCTGCTGGACTTCCGGACCTGGGAGGAGACCAACTTCGCCCTGCTGGTCAACGTCCTGCACGACCCGGTGGACGGGCGGATCGTCCTGCGTGTCGACTGCGACGGGCAGGTGTTCGACCGGGACCAGGCCGAACTGCTGGCCGACACCCTGGTCGCGGTGGTGCGGCGGATGGTCGAGCACCCGCTGGAGCAGGCCGGGTTCGGCTTCCTCGCGCCGGAGCCGGATCGTCCCCGGCCCGCCCCGGCGAGCCCGCAGTGCGTCACGGACGCCTTCCTCGCGCAGGCCGCCCGCACCCCGGAGGCCACCGCCCTGGTCCATGGCACCGGAGCGTGGAGCTATGCCGGGCTGGCCGGTGCCGCGCGGACCGTGGCGCACCGGTTGCGGGCCGACGGGGTGTGCCGCGGCGACCGGATCGGCGTCGCCATGGACCGGGGCCCGCGGACGGTCGCCGTGGTCCTCGGTGTCCTGCTGGCCGGGGCCGCCGTCGTCCCGCTGGACCCGGCGTATCCGCCGTCCCGGCTGGCCGCGATGGCCGCCACCGCCCGCCCCCGCCGCATCGTCACCACCGCTCGCCACGCCCACCTGGTGGCGGACCGCGCGCCGCTGCTGTCCGCGGAGTCCCTGACCGCGCCCGGGGACCCCGGCCCGGGTACGGACGACTTCGCGGGGCCCGGCCCGCTGGACACCGCGTACGTGCTGTTCACCTCCGGCTCGACCGGGGTCCCCAAGGGCGTGGCGATGCCGCACCGGGCGCTGGCGAACCTGATCGGGTGGCAGAACCGGGTGCCCAGCGGAGCCGTCGGCGGCCGCACCCTGCACTTCGCGCCGCTGAGCTTCGACGTCTCCTTCCAGGAGATCTTCTCCACCCTCTGCGGCGGCGGCACCCTGGTACTCGCGGACGAGGACCAGCGCCGCGACATGCCGGCGCTGCTGCGGCTGCTGGACGAGACGGCCGTGGAGCGGGTGTTCCTGCCGTTCGTGGCGTTGCAGCAGATGGCCGAGGCGGCCGACGCGCTCGGCCTGGTGCCGCGGCGGCTGCGGGTGGTGGTCTCCTCCGGTGAACAGCTGCGGGTGACGGGCGCGCTGCGCCGGTTCCTCGCCGCCCTGCCCGGCGTCCTGCTGGAGAACCAGTACGGCCCGACCGAGTCGCACGTGGTCACCCGCCACAGCATGACCGGCGACCCGGCCGCGTTCCCGGAACTGCCGCCCGTGGGCCGCCCCGTGGACGGCGCGCAGGTGCTGGTGCTCGACGCGCGGATGCGGCCGGTGCCGCCCGGGGTCCAGGGTGAGATCTACCTGGGCGGAGTCTGCCTGGCCCAGGGGTACGAGGGCCGCGACGACCTGACCGCCGAACGGTTCGTCGCCCATCCGTACGGCGACCCGGGCGACGTCCTGTACCGCACGGGCGACCTGGCGATCGTGCTGCCCGGCGGGGACATCGTGTGCACCGGCAGGGCGGACGGGCAGGTCAAGATACGCGGCTACCGGGTGGAGCCGGCCGAGGTGGAGGCCGCGGTGCTCGGCTTCGCCTCGGACCGGCCCGGCATCCGGGAGGTGGCGGTCGTGCCGCGCCGGCGGGCCGACGGCGAGACCACGCTCGCCGCGTTCCTCGTCGGCGACCAGGACCGGGCGGACACCGGGGAACTGCTCCGCCATCTGCGCACGGTGCTGCCGTCGTACCTGGTGCCCTCGTCCGTGACCTGGACGGCGGCGATGCCCCTGACCCCGTCCGGGAAGCGCGACGACCGGGCGCTGGCGGCCACCGCCCCCGCGCGGGAGGCACGGCCACGCGGTGCCCGGCCGGCCCCGGGCAGTCACGAGGCGGTTCTGGCGGAGACCCTGGCCGACCTGCTGGAGCTGCCCGCCGACGCGATCGGCGTCGACGACGACCTCTTCGACCTGGGCGGTACCTCGCTGACCGCGATGCGGCTGATGGTGACCATCGAGCAGCGCTACGGGGTCGTCGTCCCGCTGTCCGAGTTCATCGCCGCGCCCACCGTCGCCGGGCTCGCGCGGCGGCTGCGGCGCGGCAACGCCTCGGTCACCTTCGATCCGCTGGTGCCGATCCGCCCCGAAGGGGACCGCCGCCCGCTGTTCATGGTGCACCCCATGGGCGGCAACGTCCTGTGCTACGTCCAGCTCGCCCGCCATCTGCCCGACGGTCTGCCGCTGTACGGGCTCCAGGCGGCGGGCGCCGACCCCGGCTCCGAACCCCGCCGCTCGGTGCCCGAGCTGGCCGCCGACTACATCGCCGCGCTGCGGCGGGTGCAGCCGCACGGCCCCTACACGATCGGTGGCTGGTCCTTCGGCGGCTTCGTGGCCTTCGAGATGGCCCTCCAGCTCGCCCGGGCCGGCGAGGAGGTCGCCGATCTGGTGCTGCTCGACACCACGGTCTTGGCTCCCGGGCACCGGGTCCGCAGCGACGAGAACGCCCTCCTCGGCTGGTTCTTCTGGGAGTTGCTGTGGCTCGGCCGTGGCGGGGCGTCGCCGCTGGAGGCTATCCCGGCCGAACTGACCACGCTGGCACAGAAGTTCGACTTCATCGCGGACTTCGCGGCGCGGACCGGGGTGCTGCCGCCGGGAAGTTCGGGCGCCGTGGTCCGCCGGCTGTTCCGGGTCTACGAGGCCAACTGGAACGCCGCGCTGGAGTACCGGCCCGAGGTGCCGGACCAGGACCTCACCCTGGTGCTGGCCACCGACCCGCTGCCCGAGGTGCTGCTGGCCATGCACACCGCGGGCGGCAGCCGGCACGAGGACCCGCTGAACGGCTGGCGGCAGATGACCCGCGGCCGGCTGCACACCGTGCACGTGCCCGGCGACCACCTGTCCATCGTCGAAGACCCCCATGTGAAGCACACGGCCGACGTCATCGGCCGCATCCTCGACGGCTCGGCCGTCCCCTCCCCCGCAGGAGTCGGAGCATGACATCCAACGCGCACGAGACGTCGTCCCCCCGCCTGCCGGTCATCGTCGCCGGAGCCGGTATCGGCGGACTGACCGCCGCCATCGCCCTGCGCCGTGCCGGGGTCCCCGTCCGCGTCTACGAGCGGGCCTCCCGGCTGCGCGCGGCGGGCTCGGGGCTGTCCGTGATGAGCAACGCCGTCGCCGCGCTGGCGTCGCTGGGCATCGATCTGCACCTGTCCAAGCGCGGCCGGAACATCGAGACGTTCCGGATCCTCGACGAGACCGGCGACCTGATCCGGGAGCAACCGCTGAAGGCGGTCACGGAGGCGCTCGGCGTGCCGTCGGTGTGCGTGACCCGCGCCGACCTCCAGGACGCCCTGCTGGCCGAGGCCGCCGGGATCCCGCTGGCCCTGGGGCACACGGTGGCCGGGTACGAGCCGGGGCCCGACGGGGTCACCGTGCGCTTCGAGAACGGCGCGTCGGTGCGGGGCAGCGCGCTGATCGGCGCGGACGGGCTGCACTCGGCCGTCCGCCGCGGCCTCGTCGGCCCCGAGGAGACCCGGGACAGCGGCTACGTCTGCTGGCTGGCCGTCACCCCGTTCGCGCGGCCGCACCTCCCGGCGGGCTACGTGGGCCACTACTGGGGTGCCGGCCGCAGGTTCGGCCTGATCGACGTCGGTCACGGCCGCTACTACTGGTGGGGTACGAAGAACATGCCCGCCGAGCGGTCCCGCCACTGGGACGGCGACAAGGCGGAGATCCTGGACACGTACGCGGGCTGGGCCGACGAGGTGTGCGACATCGTCCGCGCGACCCCGATGGAGTCGGTGCTCGCGGTGCCCTCGCACGACCGGCCGTTCCTGGAGCGCTGGGGCGAGGGCCCGGTCACCCTCCTCGGAGACGCCGCGCACCCGATGCTGACGAGCCTCGGGCAGGGTTCGGCGATGGCGATCGAGGACGCGGTCGTCCTGGCCGGCTGCCTCGGCGCTTCCCGCGACGACCCGGCCGCCGCGTTCCGCCGCTACGAGGATCTGCGGCGCGAACGGGTCCGCGGGGTGGTGGCGGCCTCCCGGTCGGTCAGCGAGATGGAGCAGCTGGAGGACCCGGTGGCCCGTCGCCGCCGGGACGACGCGCTGCGCCACGCCGACGAGGGCGAACTGCGGGAGCAGTTGCTCGGGTTGCTGCGCTGGCCCGTGTCGCCGTCGGCCTGAGCCGCGGGCTTCCGGGGAGCCGGGCCGGCGGGGCGGGACGGCCGCAGGGGCGGCGGGGCTCACGGCGGCGGCTGTGCCGGCGAGCCGCCGCCGACCGGGGGAGGGCGGTGCGGGGGCACGGTCGGCGCGGGTGGCCCGCGGGTGCCGTCAGCCGCCCGGAGCCGTTGTGGCGGATGCCCGCCCCCGCTCCCCGAAGTGGCGCGGCCGGTCGGGCCGAAGGCCGTGGCGCGGATGCGTGCCCACACTCCGGTCCGGCCGGCCCCGGCGACCGGATACGCTGCGCGAGACGGCAGCCCGGTCAGGGAGGGTAAGCGTGACCGACACCAGCAGCACCCGGCCCGCGGAGGGCGAAGCGCAGGCGCCGCGGCGGCGCCGCCTGCTGCGGTACATCCCCATGATCGCCCCCGTCCTGCTGTGGGCCGTGCCCTGCGGGGTGCTCCTGTACACCGGCCAGCACTGGCCGCTGCCCGTCACGCCGGTGGGCACCGCCCTGTTCGTCCTCGGTCTCGTCGGCATGCCGCTCGCGATGGCGCGCGGCCACGGCCGGCGCCAGCAGGACCGGGCGGCGATCGTCGGCGACGCCCTGCTGGGCACCAGCTGGGTCCTGTTCACCTGGTCCGTTCTGCTCGGCGTCCTGCTGCGGCCCGCCCTGGCCCTGGCCGGCGTCGGCGAGGGCCAGGACCGTGCCCGCATCGTCACCTGGGCCGTCCTCGGCATATCCGCCGTACTGCTCGGCTGGGGGTACGCCGAGGCGCGCCGCGTGCCACGCGTGCGCCGGCTCGACGTGCGACTCCCGCGCCTGGGTGCCGGGCTGGACGGCACCCGCGTCGCCCTCGTCACCGACACCCACTACGGCCCGCTCGACCGCGCCCGCTGGTCGGCACGGGTGTGCGAGACGGTGAACGCTCTGGAAGCCGACCTGGTCTGCCACACCGGCGACATCGCGGACGGCACGGCCGAACGCCGCCGCGCCCAGGCCGCCCCGCTCGCCACCGTACGGGCGACCCGGGCCCGGGTGTACGTCACCGGCAATCACGAGTACTACAGCGAGGCCCAGGGCTGGGTCGACCTGATGGACGAACTGGGCTGGGAGCCGCTGCGCAACCGCCATCTGCTGCTCGAACGCGGCGGCGACACCCTCGTGGTGGCCGGTGTGGACGACGTCACCGCCGAGTCCTCCGGTCTGCCGGGCCACCGCGCCCACCTCGCCGAAGCCCTGAACGGCGCCGATCCCGACCTGCCCGTCCTTCTTCTGGCGCACCAGCCGAAGTTCGTCGACCGGGCGGCGGCCGCGGGCGTCGACCTCCAGCTCTCCGGCCACACCCACGGCGGCCAGATCTGGCCCTTCCACCACCTGGTCCGCATCGACCAGCCCGCCCTCGCCGGCCTCAGTCGGCACGGCGCCCGCACCCTCCTCTACACCAGCCGCGGCACCGGCTTCTGGGGCCCGCCGTTCCGCGTCTTCGCCCCCAGCGAGATCACCCTGCTCGTCCTCCGCTCCCCCGATCCGCCCACCTCGCGGTAGTACCGCACGGTCCGAGGCGCGGGCTTCGCCGTGCCGTCGATCCCGGCGGACTCGGCTCCGGGGGCGCGGATCGCCGCGGGCGCGAGGAGGGGGAATCCGGTCTCAGCCGCCGCGGCGCACCCTCGCCGCCCTCTGTGCCTCCGCGAGTTTGCGGGCCTCGCTGGTCCTGCGGGACGGCCTGCCGCCGGAGCCGCCGTTCGCGGCCTTGGTGCTGCCGAGGCCGCGGAAGGGGGCGTTGTGGTTCTTGGGGCGCGGCGCGGCCGGCCCGCCGTCGAGGGGTACGCCGGAGGGCGCCTTGGCGCCGGTGATCCGGCTCAGTTCCGCCTCGCCGGAGCGCACTTTGGTGACCTGTGCGGCGACGCCGGCGTCCGCCAGGACCTGGCTCGTCTCACGGCGCTGTCCCGACAGGACGAGGGTCACGACGGTGCCGGAGCGGCCGGCCCGGGCCGTGCGGCCCGCGCGGTGCAGATAGTCCTTCGGATCGGTGGCCGGGTCGACGTTGACCACGAGGTCGAGGTCGTCGACGTGCAGACCGCGGGCGGCGACGTTCGTCGCCACCAGCGCGGTGACCTGCCCCTCCTTGAACTGGGCCAGGGTGCGGGTGCGCTGCGGCTGGGACTTGCCGCTGTGCAGCGCGGCGGCGGCCACCCCGCCGGCCCGCAGGTGCCGGGTGAGCTGGTCGACGCCGTGCTTGGTGTCCAGGAACAGCAGGACGCGGCCGTCCCGGGCGGCGATCTCCGTGGTCACGGCGTACCGGTCCGGGCCGTGCACGACGAGGACGTGGTGGTCGACGGCGGAGAGCGCGCCGGACGAGGGGTCCACGGAGTGGACGGCGGGGTCACGCAGGTAGTCCCGGACCAGCTGGTCGACGTCGCGGTCGAGGGTGGCGGAGAACAGCATCCGCTGCCCGTCGGCACGCACCTGGTCCAGGATCTCGGTGACCTGCGGCAGGAACCCCATGTCGCACATCTGGTCGGCCTCGTCCAGGACCACGATCCGCACCCGTCCCAGTCGGCAGCTCCCGCGCTCGACGAGGTCGTGCAGCCGGCCGGGCGTGGCGACGACGATCTCCGCGCCGTCCCGCAGCACGGCGGCCTGCCGTCCGACGGACACTCCGCCCACCACGGTCGCGAGCCGCAGCCGCAGCGCCTCGGCGTACGGGGTGAGCGCCTCGCCGACCTGCTGCGCCAGCTCCCTGGTGGGCACCAGGACGAGCGCGAGCGGCTCTTTCGGCTGGGCGCGCCGCCCAGCCGTGCGGGCGAGCATCCCGAGGCCGAAGGCGAGCGTCTTGCCCGATCCGGTGCGGCCCCGGCCGAGGACGTCCCGTCCCGCGAGCGCGTGCGGCAGCGCCGCCGCCTGGATGGGGAAGGGCACCGTCACACCCTGCTCGCGGAGCACCCGCAGGATCTCGGCCGGCAGTCCCAGCCCGTCGAAGGACGCCGCCTTGGGCACTGCCGGGGTGGTGGCGCCCGACCCGTCGTCCGGCCGACGGGTACGCGCACGTGCTGATTCGCTCACGAGGAGAGCCTTCCTCCGAAGGGACCGTACCGAGGAAGGCGCGGCAGGGACACGGCCGCCGACCGGGGCACCGGCACAGCGACGCTGCAAACCCGCAACACTAACAGAGGGACCGTCTACCCGAGGCCGTGGCGTCGGCGGAGGCGGGTGAAGGCGGTGGGGGTGGGGCGGTGCGGGAGGAAATCCTTGATCCGCTGTGCGCACGCGCGCGGACTCGCCGTGCCGGTGTCGCACTCCAGGTCGTAGTCGCCATGGCCGTGGACCAGGTCGTACTGGTGCGCCGCGGTGCCCGGGTGAACTCCGGTGTCATCGGGAGCGGCGTCGAAGGAGCCACCCGTCTCGGAGGACCCGCCGGTGTCGTGCTCGTCACCCCGTCGTCCCGGCGCTTCCCGCACAATCTGCGTCAGGCGGATCGTGGTCGCGTACGTGATCATGCCCGGGATCGACGGCTCGGACGAGCGGCGCTGGCAGAGCCTGTGGGAGCGGCGGTGGGGGCCTCGGGGTGCGGATCGCGCCCGCCTCGTGGTCCGAGCCGGACCCCGGGGACTGGGTGGAGGCCGTCGGCAGGGCGTACCGCGAGGCGGTCCGGCACGACGACCGGGTGGTGCTGGGGGCCCGCGGCCTGGGCTGCTGGGCGGCCGCCGCCTGGCGGGAGGGGAACCCTTCGCGTCCGGTCGCCGGAGCTTTCCCGGTCGCGCCGCCCGACCCGCACGGGCCGGCGTTCCCCAGCGCGGCCGGGACCTTTCCGACGGTGCCGGTTCGACCGCTGCTCTGCCCGGCCCTGGTGGTGGGCAGCGGCGACGACCCGTACTGCACCCCCGAGACCGCCGCCGGCCTCGCGGGCGCGTACGGGCAGCTGAACTCCGCGAGTGGTCTGGGCGCGTGGCCGTACGGCCGTGGACTCCTGGACTCGCTGATCCGGTGATCCGCCACCGCGCGGCCCCTTCCCCGGCCGGCCCAGGTCCAGGAACCGAACGCGGACACGGCCCCGGACCGACGCGTCCGGGGCGCCCCTGTTCCTAGGCTCCGGGGTGAGGGACGTCATCGACCACCACCGGAGGTTCCCATGCCGTCGTCGAAACCACTCTCGCCGGTGCGCGGGCGGCACCTGCCGATCTGCCGCACCTGCGCGGTGCAGTACCCGGAACCGCGCGAGGACTGCCCGATCTGCCTGGACGAACGCCAGTACGTCGGCTGGGACGGCCAGCAGTGGACCACCCTCGCCGAACTGCGCGACGCAGGTCACCGCGGCCGGGTGGAGGAGGAGGGTCCCGGGGTGGTCGGCATCGGTACGACGCCGTCCGTGGGGATCGGCCAGCGCGCCCTGCTGATCCGCTCGCCGGGCGGCAACGTGCTGTGGGACTGCCTGGGCTATCTCGACGACGAACTCGCCACCGGGATCGAGCGGTTGGGCGGGATCAGCGCGGTCGCCGTCAGCCATCCGCACTTCTACGGCGCCATGACCGAGTGGGGCCGCGCCTTCCACGCCCCGGTCTACGTCCACGCCGCGGACCGCGAGTGGGTTCCCCGGCCCGACGGGGTCGTCGAGTACTGGTCCGGTGACACCCACCGGATCGCGGACGGACTGACGCTGATCAACGCGGGCACGCACTTCGCCGGGGGCACCGTGCTGCACTGGGCCGACGACCCGGACGGGCAGGGTGCGCTGTTCAGCGGCGACATCTTCATGGTGGTGGCGGACCGCCGGTGGGTGAGCTTCATGTACAGCATCCCGAACTTCGTCCCGGAGCGGCCGCGCACCATCCGCCGCGCGCTCGCCCTGGTCGAGCCCTTCGAGTTCGCGCGTGTCTACGGGGCGTTCTGGGGGCGTGTGGTCACGGGCGGCGGGTCGGAGGCCGTCCGCCGCTCCGCGGAGCGCTACCTGCGCTTCGCGCTGGACGACGGCCCCCGCTGACCGGAACGCGGCGGCGCCCGGGGTGCCGGCGCTCAGGGCCGGAACCAGCGCCGGACGGCCGCACGCAGGTCGGCGAGTTCGGTGCGGTCGGGGAGGGGCGAGGAACAGTTCGCGCAGGGCGGTGGTGTCGCCGCCGGGCGCGTCGAGCGCCGACTGCGCCTGCGCGTTGAGCACCATGCGGCGGGCGGCCTGGCGGCGTTCGGTGTCGTAGGTGTCGAGCAGGCCGGGCGGGGCGGTCCGGTGCAGCGCGGCCGCGAGTTTCCAGCCGAGGTCGACGGCGTCCTGGAGGCGTACACGTGCGCGGCGTCGCCGACCAGGAAGATCCGACGGCCGCGGAACCGTTCGGCGACCCGGGTGTTGCCGCCGTCCAGCCGCCGCAGCACATGCGGGCCGGGCCCGGCCGGGGGGCCGAGCGGCACGTCGGCGCCGAGCACTCGGTGGACACGCGCCCGCAGCTCCGCCAGGGTCATCGGCTCGCCGCCGGCGGGCTGATCCCACTCGGTGGTGCCGACGAGCGGGGCAGGCCGGGGAACGGCGCGTACGAGAAGCCTCCTCGGTCGGTGCGGTGCGGCAGGAAGGGCAGCACCGGTCCGTGGCCGAACGGTGAGCGCGCCGCTCGCCGGGTCGATCCAGTCGGCGGGCACGGTGGCGCGGGCGGAGCGGTTGGTGCGCCGGTCGTAGCTGACGCCGGGGAAGCCGATCCCGGACAGTTCGCGGATCACGCTGTGCGCGCCGTCCGCGCCGGCCACGAAGCGGGCGCGCAGCCGCAGGCCGCTGCCCGGACCCTCGGCCTCCACCGTGACGCCGCCCTCGTCCTGGAGGACCTCGACGATGCGGTACTGCGGCGCGGCAGCTCGTACAGGCCGCGGTGGTCGATCAGGCGCACCACCTGTCCCAGCAGCCCGTTGGCCGCGCCGTGCGGGGAGGTCCGCAGTGCGGATCCGTGCGGGGAGCGCCTAGAGCACGAATCCGTGCGGGAACGGATCGCTCGGGTCGAGCAGGTAGTTCGCCGTGCCGGTGATCCACGCCCGGCCGGAGAACTCCGGTACGACGGCGGGCAGTCCGCCCACCTCCGCGGGGCCGACCAGCCGGCCGGTGAACCGGGTGCCGATGAACGACTCGTTCACGAACTCGGTGTGCAGGGGCAGTCGGCCCCGCGCGTGCAGCTGGGCCATCCGGGCCGAGGTGCCCGTGCCGCACGGCGAGCGGTCGAACCAGCCCGGGTGGATGGCCATGGCGTTGCGGGAGTGCCGGGCGGTGGAGTCCGGGGCCAGGAACTGCACGTGCTTGCAGCCGGAGATGCGCGGGTCCACCGGGTGCACCGGCCGGTTCCGCTCGTTCACCGCCCGCATGACGGCGAGGCCGGCGGCGAGGATCTCCTCCTTGTACGACCGGTCGAACGGCAGCCCCAGCCGGTCGAGTTCGACGATGGCGTAGAAGTTGCCGCCGTAGGCCATGTCGTAGCGCACGTCCCCGATGCCCGGCACCCTCACCGTGGCGTCGAGTTCGAGCGCGAACGACTCCACATTGCGCAGGGTGACCCGCTCGGCGCGGCCGTCGCGGACCGCGACCCGGGCCTCGACCAGCCCGGCGGGCGTGTCCAGGCGTACGACGGTCTCCGGTTCCGTGACCGGCACCATCCCGGTCTCCACCAGGACGGTGGCCACTCCGATGGTGCCGTGTCCGCACATCGGCAGGAAGCCGCTGACCTCGATGTACAGCACGCCCCAGTCGGCGTCGGGGCGGGTCGGCGGCTGGAGGACGGCGCCGCTCATCGCGGCGTGGCCGCGCGGCTCGTCGACCAGGAAGCGGCGCAGCTCGTCCAGGTGCTCCACGGCGTGGCGGCGCCGCTCGGCCATGGTGTCGCCCGGAACCGGTCCCACGCCGCCGGTGACGACGCGGGTGGGCATGCCCTCGGTGTGCGAGTCGACGGCGCTGATCGTACGGACGGACCGCATCAGCCGGCCCGCTTGCCGAGGGCGTCGACGGCGCGGGCCATGTCGGCCCTCACCTGCTCGCGCATCCGCTCGGTCAGCGCGCCGCGCGGCGGGCGGCAGGGGCCGCCGAACCGGCCTACCTGTTCCATGCCGAGCTTGACGGCCTGGACGAACTCGGTGCGCGAGTCCCAGCGGAAGGCCGCGATCAGCGGCTCGTAGAGGGCGCGGGCCTCCTCCACCCTGCCGGCCAGCGCCAGCTCGTACAGGCGGACCGACTCCGCGGGGAAGACGTTCGGGAAGCCCGCGAACCAGCCGGTGGCGCCCATCAACAGACTCTCCAGCACGACGTCGTCGGCGCCGCTGATCACCTCCAGGCCGGGGGCCCGCTCGCGGATCTCCAGGACGCGCCGGACGTCACCGGAGAACTCCTTCACGGCGACGACGTTGTCGATTCGGGAGATCTCGGCGAGCAGGTCCGGCGTCAGGTCGACCTTGGTGTCGACGGGGTTGTTGTAGACCATCACCGGCAGGCCGACGGAGGCGACGGCCTCGAAGTGGGCGAGGACCTCGCCGCGGTTGGCGCGGTACATGGTCGGCGGCAGGCACAGCACGCCGTCGGCGCCGTCCTCGGCCGCCGCCTCGGCCCACTGCCGGGCCTGGTGGGAGCCGGCGCCGTGCACCCCGACGATCACGGTCCCCGAGTCGCCCACCGCCTCGATCGCCGTACGGGCCACCCTGCGGCGCTCCTCGTCGGTCAGCGAGGAGTACTCGCCCAGGGAGCCGTTCGGGCCGACGCCGTGGCAGCCGCCCGCGATCAGCCAGCGGCAGTGCTCGGCGTAGCGGTCGTAGTCGACGGCCAGGCCGGCCGGGGCGGAGGCGTCCTCCCGGTAGGGCAGCGCGGTGGCCACCACGACGCCGCCGAGGTTCGCGTGCCGCTGCTTCTGGGTGTCGCTCATCGACTCTGCTCCGTCTTCGGGTGTCGGGTGCGGGAGATGGACCGGTCGGGGATGGGCAGGGGGGCGGCGGCCAGTTCGCCGAGCCGGATGGGCTGGGCGACCGGCCGGTGGTGCGGGCCGCCGGACGTCGGGTGCTGGGGTCCGGTCGCGGGTGCGCCCTCGGCGGGGCGGCCGGCCTGCCGGGCGGTGAGCTGGGCGACCGTGGGGCCGCAGATCCGGCCCTGGCAGGGGCCGAGGCCGGCCCGCGACTCCAGCTTCCCGACGTGTGAGCCGCGGCCGACCGCGTTCCCGGCGGCCCGGCACAGCGAGGCGTAGTCGGTCTCCTCGCAGCGGCAGACGACCGTGTCGGGGCGCAGCCACCCGGGCCACGCGGCGCCGACGGGGTGTGCCTCGGCCAGCCGGGCGGCGAAGGCGCGGCCCTGGTCCCGGGCGCGTCGCAGCGGGCGCAGCGCGGGGGCGTCCGCCGCGCCGCCTGCCGCCAGCCATCCGGCGAGCGCGCCCTCGGCCCGCGCGGCCGGCGCGCCCGCGACACCGGTGATCTCACCGGCCGCGTAGACGCCGGGGCAGCTGGTGCGCTGGTCGTCGTCGACGGCCACGAACTCGGCGCCCGGCGTGCCGCGCAGCGCGCATCCGGCGGCCACCGGCAGTTCGAGCTGCGGGCTGAAGCCGTGGCCGACGCAGAGCGCGTCGACCGCGACCGTGCGCTCGGTGCCCGGCACCACCGACCAGTCGGGGCGCAGCCGTGCGGTGACGACCTCCTCCACCCGGCCGTCACCGCGCGCCGCCACGACGGTGCGGCCGATACGGCAGGGCACCCGGTGCCGCAGCAACAAGGCGGTGTACCCGGCGAGTTCACCGGCCTTGCCGCCGTGGGCCGCCAGCTGCCAGGGGCGCCGGGCCCAGCCGCGGGCCACGGTGCCCGCCGGGTTGGCCTCCAGCAGTTCCAGCACGCGGGAGCCCGCCTCCAGCAGGGAGGCGGCGACCGGCAGCAGGAAGGGGCCGGTGCCGGCGATGACCACCCGGTCCCCGACGACGACCCGTTCGCCCTTGGCGAGCGCCTGCGCGGCGCCCGCGGTGAACACGCCGGGCAACTCCCAGCCGGGGAAGGGAAGTACGCGGTCGTGGGCGCCCACGGCGAGGACCAGCGCGTCCGGGTCGAGGATCAGACGGCCGCGGGCGCCGCCGTCGGCCGGGCCGCGCAGCAGGTGCACCCGTGGCACCCCGGGCTCGTCCGGGCGTTCCAGGGCCCAGACCGAGGTCTCGGGCCACCAGGCGCAGCGCGGGTGGCCGAGCACCCGGCGGCGCCGCCGGTCGAAGGCCCGCCAGCCGTGCTGGAGGCGTTCCGGGCGGGTGGCCCGGTAGGGCTCGGGCAGCATGCGGTGGTACTGCCCGCCGGGCTGGTCGGCCGAGTCGAGCAGGGTGACCCGGGCGCCGGCGGTGAGCGCGGCCTGCGCCGCGGCGAGGCCCGCGGGTCCCGCGCCGACCACGGCCACGTGGCGCGTGCTCATCCGCCCTCCTCGGCCGGCGGGGCCGGGTGCCGCCGCTGCGCGTCGCCGGGCTCGGGGCACCGGCTCTGGGTGGTGACCACGTCGCCGTCGCGGACCCTGCGGCGGCAGGCGCGGACGTCGCGCTCCTCCCCCACGGTCACCAGGCAGTCGAAGCAGACGCCGATGCCGCAGAAGACGCCCCGCGGGGCACCGGAGCGGCCCCGCCGCCAGGCCAGGCGGCCGGCGGCGAGCAGGGCGCCCGCGATGGTCTGGCCCTCGATGCCGTCGACGGGTTCGCCGTCCACGGTGAACCGCAGCGGCCGGTCCTGCCGTCCGACGCCGTCGCACGCGGCGCGGACGCGTCTGGGGCTCATGCCGTCTCCTCCCTGGTGGGGCGGGTGTGCTCGCCGAGCACGGCCGGGCGGTCCACCCGGAACGGGGTCGTGTCCATGTCCGTCGGCTCACCGAGCAGCAGTTGGCGCAGCAGCCGTGCGCTGCCCACCGACAGGCCGATGCCGGCGCCCTCGTGGCCGCCGACGTGCCACAGTCCGGCCATGCGCGGGTCTGCGCCGATGACCGGCAGGTGGTCGGGGACGTAGGGGCGGAAGCCGCCGTAGGCGCGCATCACCGGGACGCCGGCCAGCGCCGGGAACAGGCGCAGCGCCTTGGCGGCGACGGCCGACAGGACCTCGGGGCGCAGCCGGTCGTCGAACCCGACGCGGCGGCGGGAGGAGCCGATGAGCACGGTGCCGGCGCGGGTGGACTCCACCACCGCCGAGGTCCGCAGGTCGGCCGCGCCGCTGCCGACCGCGGCCACGTAGTCCGCGTCGTAGACCTTGTGGAAGACCGTCGGCGGCAGCGGCGTGGTCACCAGGACGTCACCGCGCCGGGGCCGGATGTCCACAGGGGCGCCCAGCCGCGTGGCCAGTCGGCCGGACCAGGGGCCCGCGGCGTTGACGAAGCAGTCCGCCTCCAGGGGGCCGGCCGAGGTGCGGACCGCGGTGAGCCGGCCGCCGCGGGTGGCCGCGCCGAGCACCTCGCAGTCCGTGCGCAGGACGGCGCCCGCCGCGAGGGCCTCGGTGAGCAGCGCGGCGGCCGCGGCGGCCGGCTGCACCTGGGCGTCCTGCGGGTAGCGCACCGCGGCGGCGGCTTCGCGGGTGAGGTACGGCTCGGCTGCGGCGAGCGCGTCGGCGTCGAGGTCCTCGGTGTGCACGCCCGCGGTGCGCTGGGCGGCGGCGAAGCGGGTCAGCTCGCGGGCGCCGGCGTCGGTCGTCGCCACGACGATGCCGCCCTTGGGTTCCCACTCCACCGCCCGCGCTGCGTGCGCGTTCCGCTCGGCGGCGGCCGCCAGCACCCGCGGCCACAACGCCCGGGACAGCTGGGCGAGTTCGAGCTCGGGGCCCGGCCCCTTGTCGGAGACGAGGACGTTGCCCTCGCCGTGCGCCGTGGTCGCCGAGGCGGGGGCGCCGCGTTCGACGACGGTGACGTCGAACCCGGCCAGCGCCAGCTCGCGGGCGCAGGCACAGCCGACGATCCCTGCGCCCAGCACCACAGCCCGTGTTCCGTACATCGAACCGTCTCCGTTCGTCATAGCGAACGACGGAAACGTAAGACCGGGCACGGGGTCTGTCAACGGTCGCGCCGGGGGCTCTTCCCCCGGCCGCCGCGCGGCGGGTCACTCCGCCGCCGGGTGGGTGCCGCCGAGTCCCGGGTCGGACAGGTGGAGCCGCTGCTCCGCCCGGTACTGGAGCAGCAGGACCGAGCGGACCTCGCCGTCCAGCGCCGTGTAGTCGTGCGGCCGCGAGGCGTCGAAGCGCACGTAGTCGCCGGGGCCCAGCTCCACCGTCTCCCGTTCCACCCGCACGCCGAGCCGGCCGGCCTGCACGATGGTGTGCTCGGTGCCCACGTGGCCGAGCGACTCCTGGGTGCACCCGGACCGCACCCGCTGGTCGAACACCTCGATCACGGCGTCGCCCGACTCGATCCGCTGGAGCGGGCGCAGATCGACGCCCTCACCGCTGAGCACCTCCGTCTCGGCCGCCCGCACGACGGTCAGCTCGCCGGCCGGCCGGGCGTCCAGCAGGTCGGAGATCGGCACCTGAAGCACCCGGGACAGGCTGAACACCGTCTCGATCGTGGGATTTCCCGTCCCGGACTCCAGCTGCGACAGCGTCGCCTTGCCGATCTTGGACCGCCTGGACAGCTCGGAGAGCGACAGCCCCCGCCGGGTCCTGGCCCGCCGCAGGTTGACCGCCAGCATGCGCCGGACCGACCCCTCGGAGACGCTCACCATCTCACCCCTGCCCTTCCATCTCCGTTCGGTATAGCGTACGGACGTTCCCGGGTCACGTTCGCTACACGGATCAGGATCGGGCATCGTCGGGCGCCGCACCATCTCCGCCGTGCGGGGCCGGGCGAGGGCGCGTGCCGGAGCGGCCGACGGCACCTCGCGACGTGGCCTTTCCGGTGGTCAGTCCCCCTGTGCCGCGAGCACGCGCCGCGCCGCGATCGCCGCCGTCAGGAACGGGCGCTCGTCGTCGGGGAGGTCGGCGTGCAACGCGAGCGCCACGGGCGCGGGCGCGGCCAGTACGGCGCGGCCGGCGGTCACCGTCGTGCCGTCGGCCAGGTGGAGGCGTACCGTGCGCGGGCCCGGCTTGACCGCGACGACCGCGTTGCCGGTGACCACGTCCAGACGGCCCCCCGGCTCGAACGCCCGGCTCTCGCCGCGCGCGGTCACCTGCGCGGGACACGCCGGGATCACCTCAGGGGGTGAGGGCCGTGCCCCGGTCGGCGGCACGGTCGCGCCACGCGGACGGCAGGGTGAGGGCGATCAGCGCGCCGGTGCAGACGAAGCCCCAGGAGTACCCGGCCCGTTGGGCGAGGAGGCCGAAGCCCACGGCACCGACGCCCATGCCCGCGTCGTAGGCGATGTTCCACAGGGCGCTCACGGTGCCGTACCCGGACCGGGGGACCCGCTTGTACATCAGGGTCAGCGTGGCGTTCTGGGTGACGCCGAAGCCGATGCCGAAGAGGGCGACGCCGGCGACGACCGCGACGGCGCTGTGGGTGTACGCCGTGACGAGCATCCCCGCCGCCGAGGCGGCGAGCCCCGGCACGACCAGCCGGGACGGCCCCTTGCGGTCGCCCTGCCGACCGGCCACCCAGCGGGCCACGGTCGCCCCGGCGGGCTGCACGAACAGGGCTACGGCCACCACCGCGGCCGACCCGGAGGGCACGGCGAGCGGCAGGAAGGTCACCACGATCCCGGCGGCCAGCGCCGTGACCGCGAACAGGGCGGCGGGCCGCACCAGGGCGGGGTCGCGCAGGCCGTCGCGGATGCCGATCCGCGGTCCGGCCGTCACCTCCCGCTCGGGCAGCCCCGGCACCGACAGGATCGCCAGCAGGGCACACGCGCCGGCGGCCACGCCCACCGGTCCGTACCCCACCCGGGAGACCAGCCAGACACCCAGGGGCAGCCCCAGCAGCGAGGGCACGCTCGACACGACGCCGACCAGTGCCAGCCCTTCGCCCCGACGGGCGTCGGGGATCAGCGAGGCGGTCAGCGCTCCGCCCGCCACGACCGTCAGGGCGAAGCCCGCGCCGCGCAGCAGACAGACCGCCGTGATCCAGCCGATGCCGGAGTACAGGGTCAGGGCCAGAGCGGGCGCACCGAGCAGCGACAGGCCCGCGCCGAGTGTGACTCGGTGGCCGAGGCGTCCGATGAACCACGGCGCCGCGAACTCGCCGACGACCGTGGCCAGCATCAAGGCGCCCGTGGTCGTCCCGGCACCGTTGCCGCCGGACCCGGAGCGCGTCGCGTAGAGGGGGACGACCGACAGCAGGAGGTAGTAGCTCGCCGAGCCCCCGATCAGGCTCACGAATCGGAGCAGCAACGGGCGTGTGATCAGCGGGGGTTGGTGGTTGGAGCGGCCCTTCGGCGAGGCCGGGCGCCGCGGCTGGGTGGTGGTCATGGTCGGACTCTAGGAACGGACCAGCTCACCGGTAAGCTCCAATTCCATGTCTCCCGAGTGGTCCAATGCGCCGTCGGAACTGCTCGTCGTGCTCGACCGTGACAGCGGAGAACCGCTGCGGACGCAGGTGGAGCGCCAGGTGCGCGAGGCGGTGCGCACCGGCCGGCTGCGGGTGGGCGAGCGGCTGCCGCCGTCGCGTGAACTCGCCGTCGCGCTCGGGCTGTCGAGGGGATTGGTGCAGGAGGCGTACGCCCAACTGCGGGCCGAGGGCTATCTGGTGGCACGGGTGGGCTCCGGCACCCGGGTGGCCGCCGGTGCCTGTCCGCCGCCCGTGCCGTCGTCGCCGCCCGCCGAACGGCCGTCGCTGCTGGCCGACTTCCGTTGGGGCGTACCGGATCTCGGTGCCTTTCCGCTGTCCGACTGGATGTGGGCGCTGCGGGAGGCGGCCCGGCGGATGCCGGTGGCGGAGTGGGACTACGGCGATCCGCGGGGCAACGTGGTGCTGCGGGAGGTGGTCGCCGGGTACGCGCGCCGGGTACGCGCGGCGGCGGCCGACCCGGAACACACCGTCGTCTGCTCGGGATACGCCCAGGGTCTGTCGCTGACGCTGCGGGCCCTCGCGCGCGACGGGGTGCGCCTGGTGGCCTACGAGGACCCCGGCTCCCCCGCCACCGTCCGGGCGGCCGCGGCCGCCGCGGGACTCGACGCGGTCCCGGTGCCGGTGGACGAACAGGGCCTCGACGTGGGGGCGTTGGCGGCCACCGGCGCGCGTGCGGTCGTCGTCACTCCGGCGCACCAGTGGCCGACCGGCGTGGTGCTGGGGCCCGAGCGGCGACGGGCCCTGATCGCCTGGGCGGCGGCGCGGGACGGCGTGGTCGTCGAGGACGACTACGACGCCGAGTTCCGCTACGACCGGGAACCGGTCGGGGCCCTACAGGGGCTCGCGGCGGACCGGGTCGTCTCCATCGGCACCGTCAGCAAGTCCCTGGCGCCGGCGCTGCGGATCGGCTGGCTGCTGTGTCCGCCCGCGCTCACGGACACGCTGGTGTCGCTCAAGCACGTCAGCGACCGCGGATCACCGGTCCTCGACCAGCTGGCGCTCGCCCGGATGATCGAGTCGGGCCGCTTCGACCGGCATCTGCGGCGGATGCGGACGGCCTACGGGGCACGGCGCGCCGCTCTGCTGGCCGCCGTCGCGGAGCATGCCCCCGGGGTGGCCGTCACCGGCCTCGCCGCCGGCTTCCACGCCGTGGCCCGGCTGCCCGAGGGGACCGACGAGGACGCGGTCGTCGCCGCCGCCCGCGCCCGCTCCGTCGGCCTCTACGGCATGGGCGCCTGCCGCGCCGCGCGGACACCCGCCCCGCCCCGGCTCGTCCTGGGCTTCGGCAACGTGGGCGAGCGCGCCGTCACCGCGGGCATCGCCGCCGTCGGCGACCTGCTCACCGGCCGCGGCACACCGGGCCGCGGCTGACACCCGGCAGGGGGCTCACGCCTGGAGGAGCGGATGCCTCCCGGCGGTCGGGGCGCTCAACCGGACGGCGTGCGCGCGGGCCGCATGCCCAGCCACTGCTCGGCGCCCCACGCCTCGAACCGCTCCACCTCGGTGAACCCCAGCCTCGCCGCGAGGCGCATCGAACCGGCGTTGGCGCTCTGCGTGGTGAGCACCACCGGCTCGCCGGGCAGCGCGTCGGCGAGCCAGCCCAGTGCCGCCGCGCACGCCTCGGTGGCGTACCCGGACCCCCACGCCCGCGGCAGGAACACATAGCCGAGGTCGGCCTTTCCCGCGGCTGCCGGGCGCCGGTGTCCCGTCGCCCTCCGGAGCAGGACCTGGCCGATCATCGCCCCGCCGAGATCGACGACGAAGCTCCCGGGCCACCGCTCGGGCACCTCGGGCAATGCGCGCTCCAGCTCGGCACGCGGCCGGGGGCCGCCGAGGTAGGTGTGCACCTCGGGTGAGGAGAGCAGTTCGACGAACGCGGGACGGTCCCGTGCCTCGGAGGCGCGGAGCACGAGCCTGTCGGTCCTGATCGGTGCGGGCGGCCATGGCACGGATCCCAGGTCTTCCATGCGCGCACGCTAACAGGGCGCGGTCAACTCCGTTGCCGCGCGACCGCGTTGTCGTGCGCCAAGGGTGCGGCGGCGGCTGGGGCGAGGGTGGCACGGAGGCGGCCGAGGCCGGTGACGGCGGTCAGGAGGGCCAGTGCCGCGGCGCCGACGGGCAGCCAGTAGCCGGAGGCGGCGCCGAAGCGTTCCACCGCCCAGCCCGCCAGCGTGCTGCCGAGGGAGGACCCGCCGAGGAGGCCGGTCACCGCCAGGGTCATGCCCTCGTTGATCCGGGCCCGCGGGATCAGTTCCTGGACCAGGCCCATGCCGGTGATCATGGTCGGTGAGGTGGCCATGCCGGCGATGAACATCAGGGGGACCAGCGAGGCCATGCCGGTGGCGAGCGTCAGCGGGAGCATCAGCAGCGCCATGCCCCCGACGCCCAGCAGGAACCGGGTCGGGCCAGAGCCGCGCAGGGTGAGCAGCCCGAAGAGCAGCCCGGACAGCGCGGAGCCGACCGCTTGCAGGGCCAGCACCACACCGGCCGAGGACTTGTGGCCCAGGGAGTCGGTGAAGGCGATGGTGACCACTTCGAGGGAGCCGAAGAGCGAACCGGTGAAGAGGAAGACGGCGATCATCACCTGGAGGCCCCGGTTGGCGAGCGGGGAGCGTCCGGCCGACGGGTCGGCGGGCCGGACCGGGGGCTCGGTGCCGCGTTGCAGGCAGAACAGCACGGTGCCGGCCAGGGTCAGTACCAGCGGCGCCACCCGGCCGGCTTCGGGGGCGACGCCGGTGGCGAGCGCGACCACGACGACGGGCCCGAGGACGAAGCACAGCTCGTCCAGGACCTGCTCGAACGAGTTGGCCACGTGCATGCGGTCGTCGTCGCCGTACAGTTCGGCCCAGCGCGCCCGTGCCATGCCGCCGACGTTCGGCGCGGTGGCGGACAGTACGTTGGTGACGAACAGGGTCCAGGTGGGTGCGTCGGTGGCGAGGCAGACGACCAGCGCCGCCGACATGAGCGAGGACCACAGAGCCGCCGGGACGGCCGTGCGGGCCTGTCCGTAGCGGTCGACCAGCCTGCCGAGCAGCGGGATCGTCACCAGGGTGGCCGCGAGGGCGGCGCCGCTCACCGCGCCGGCCAGCGCGTAGGAGTGGCGCACGGCGGCGATCATCACCACGGTGCCGACCCCGGACATGGACAGGGCGAGCCGGGCCAGGAAGCCGGTCGCGGTGAAGCCGAGGGCTCCCTTGGCGGCGAACAGCCTGCGGTACGGGGCGAGCATGTGTCTCCAGTGGGGCGAGTGAGCGCGGACGCGGTCACCGCTGGGCGAGGAGACTCGGCGGCTCGGCGCCGATCGCCGTCAACGCCCCGCCCGGAGACCGGGGTTGAGGATAGCCCCGGGTGCCCGGCGGGCCGTGGTCATTTTTTCGCGAGGGTGGGGGCGGGGGCCGGGCGGGCTCAGACCGGGGGCGGTCCCGTGACCTCCACCGTGGCCGGACGCAGCAGGTGGGGGCCGGTGCGGTAGCCGGGGCGGAGGATCTTGGTGCAGGTCAGCCGGGTGGCGTCCGCGCGGACATGGTGGACGAGGGCCTCGTGGCAGGCCGGGTCGAAGGGGTCGCCCTCCTCGCCGAAGGCCTCCAGGCCCAGGGCGCCGAGCCGGGTGCACAGGGTCTCGGTGATGTCCTTCAGACCCGGCGTCGGCGGCTCGTGCTCGCGGGCGCGGTCCACGGCGTCCAGCACGGGCAGCAGGGTGCGCAGGACGTTGGCCGCCGCGATCTCCCGTACGGCCATCCGGTCCCGCTGCACCCGCTTGCGGTAGTTGTCGTACTCGGCCTTCACCCGTTGCAGGTCGGCCGTGCGCTCCCGGAGCAGATCGCGCAGTCGCGCGGGCTCCGTGTCCAGCCGGCCCTCGTCCATCGTCAGCCCGCCTCCGGCTTGTCGTCGTCCACGATCTCGGCGTCCACCACGTCGTCGTCGGCGGGGCCACCGGAGGCGGAGCCGCCCGAGTCGCCGGGCCCGGAGG
Source organism: Streptomyces sp. NEAU-sy36 (assembly GCF_013423905.1). Taxonomy (NCBI): domain Bacteria; kingdom Bacillati; phylum Actinomycetota; class Actinomycetes; order Kitasatosporales; family Streptomycetaceae; genus Streptomyces; species Streptomyces sp. NEAU-sy36. The sequence continues at coordinate 2,688,171 of NZ_CP058977.1, read as the reverse complement.
TGCCCGTCGCCGTCTGGCCCTCGGCGCGCGACTGCTCGTACAGCGCCGTGCCGATCTTCTGGGCGGACTGCGCCACCCGGTCCGTGGCCTGGCGGATCGCGGCGGTGTCCGCGTTCTCGTCCTTGAGCTTCGCCTTCAGTTCGGTCAGCGCCGCCTCGGTCTCCTGCCTCGCCTCGGCGGAGATCCGCTCGGGGTTCTCCCGGATGAGCTTCTCGGTGGAGTAGACGAGCTGTTCGGCCTGGTTGCGGGTCTCGGCGGCCTCGCGGCGCCGCCGGTCCTCCTCGGCGTGCTGCTCGGCCTCGCGCACCATCCGGTCGATGTCGTTCTTCGGCAGGGCGGAGCCGCCGGTGACGGTCATCTTCTGTTCCCTGCCGGTGCCGAGGTCCTTGGCGGAGACGTGCATGATCCCGTTGGCGTCGATGTCGAAGGCCACCTCGATCTGCGGGACGCCGCGCGGGGCCGGCGGCAGGCCGGTCAGCTCGAACATGCCGAGCTTCTTGTTGTAGGCCGCGATCTCGCGCTCGCCCTGGAAGACCTGGATGGACACCGACGGCTGGTTGTCCTCGGCGGTGGTGAAGATCTCCGAACGGCGGGTGGGGATCGTGGTGTTGCGCTCGATCAGCTTGGTCATGATGCCGCCCTTGGTCTCGATGCCGAGGGACAGCGGGGTGACGTCGAGCAGCAGGACGTCCTTGACCTCGCCCTTGAGGACACCGGCCTGGAGCGAGGCGCCGATGGCGACGACCTCGTCCGGGTTGACACCCTTGTGCGGTTCCTTGCCGGTGAGTTCCCGCACCAGCGCGGAGACGGCGGGCATCCGCGTGGAGCCGCCCACCAGCACCACGTGGTCGATGCCGGACACCTGGATCCCGGCGTCCTTGATCGCGTTGTGGAACGGCCCCTTGCAGCGGTCCAGCAGATCCGCCGTCAGCTGCTCGAACTGGGCGCGGGTCAGCTTCTCGTCCAGGTGCAGCGGGCCTTCGGCGGACGCCGTGATGTAGGGCAGGTTGATCGTGGTCTCCGTGGAGGAGGACAGCTCGATCTTCGCCTTCTCCGCCGCCTCCCGCAGCCGCTGCACGGCCATCTTGTCCTTGGCGAGGTCGACGCCGTAGTTGTTCTTGAACTGCTGCACCAGGTGGTCGACCACCCGCTGGTCCCAGTCGTCGCCGCCCAGATGGGTGTCGCCGTTGGTGGCCTTGACCTCGATGACGCCGTCGCCCATCTCCAGCAGCGACACGTCGAAGGTGCCGCCGCCCAGGTCGAAGACGAGGACCGTCTGGTCGTTCTCCTTGTCCAGTCCGTACGCGAGCGCGGCGGCGGTCGGCTCGTTGATGATCCGCATGACGTTCAGGCCGGCGATCTCCCCGGCCTCCTTCGTCGCCTGCCGCTGCGCGTCGTCGAAGTAGGCCGGTACGGTGATCACCGCGTCCGTGACGTCCTCGCCGAGGTACGCCTCCGCGTCCCGCTTCAGCTTCTGGAGCACCCGGGCGGAGATCTCCTGGGCGGTGTACCGCTTGCCGTCGATGTCACCCTGGTCGGGGAAGCGCCAGGAGTGGTCGCCCATGTACCGCTTGACGGAGCGCGCGGTGCGCTCCACGTTGGTCACGGCCTGCCGCTTGGCCACCTCGCCGACCAGGACGTCGCCGTTCTTGGCGAACGCCACGACGGACGGCGTGGTCCTGGCGCCCTCCGTGTTGGTGATGACGGTGGGTTCGCCGCCCTCCAGGACCGAGACCACCGAGTTGGTCGTCCCCAGGTCGATACCGACCGAACGCGCCATGGCGGACCTCCTTGTCTCGTCGCTCCCCCACCGTGTTCCCCGAACCTCCTTGCCTATAGAGCCTGAATAAAACTTGAGTCGCCTGCTGTCAAGTCCGCGCCGGTTCCGCCGCGCCGTCCGGGGAACCGGCCATCGCCGTCCGCCAGTCGGCCGCGGCCGCGATCGCGGCGCGCCACGGGCGCAGGGCGCGCGGGGGCATGTCCACGGCGAGCGCTCCGGCGAGCCGGTCCCCCTTGCGGTAGGCGACGAGGAAGCGGCCCTCGGCCGAGGTGCCCTCGACCACCCGGGCCTCGTCGTGGCCCCGGAGGTGCCCGAAGGCCTGGATCCTGAGGCCGTACTGGTCGGACCAGAAGTAGGGGACCGGGGCGAACGGCCTGGCCCGCTCCGGGTCGAGGAGGTTGCGGGCGGCGGCCATGCCCTGCTCGGCGGCGTTCGTCCGGTGCTCGACGCGCATCGTGGTGCCGAACAGCGGGTTGTACCAGCGGGCCACGTCCCCCGCGGCGTAGACGCCGGGCGCCGCGGCGCTGTACCGGTCGCACTCCACGCCGTCGCCCACCGCCAGGCCGCTGCCGCGCAGCCAGTCGGTGTTGGGTTCGGAGCCGATGGCGACCAGCACGTCGTCGGCCTCGACCGAGGTGCCGTCGTCGAGCCGGACCCCGGTGGCCCGGCCCGCCTCGGTGGTGATCCCGGTGGCCTTGGTGCCGGTGCGCAGGTCCACGCCCTGGTCGCGGTGGAGCCGGGCCAGATGCACGCCGGCCTGTCGGCCGACGGCGTGGGCCAGCGGGACGGGGGACGGCTCGACGAGGGTGACGGCCGCACCGAGGGACCGGGCGGCGGAGGCGACCTCGGCGCCGAGGAACCCGGCACCCAGCACGACCAGCCGGCCGCCGGCCGCCAGCCGCTCGCGCAGGGCGAGGGCGTCCTCCAGGTCGCGCAGGACGTGCACGCCCGGGGTGCCGCATCCGGGCAGCCGGCGCGGCCGGACCCCGGTGGCGATGATCAGGCCGTCGTAGCCGAGTTCCGTGCCGTCGGCGAGCGTGACCGTGCGCGCGGCCGGGTCGAGGGCGGCGGCGGGGACGCCGAGCCGCAGCTCCAGACCGAGGGCCTCCAGGTCGTCCGGGCGGCGCAGCCGCACCCGCTCGGGCTCCCAGCTGCCGTCAAGGATCTGCTTGGACAGCGGCGGGCGGTCGTAGGGCGGGTGGGGTTCGCGGCCGACGAGGACCAGCGAGCCCTCGTAGCCCTGGCGGCGCAGGGTCTCGGCGGCCGACAGACCGGCCGCCGAGGCGCCCACGACGACGATGCGGCGCGGGGGCGCGGCCGTCACTCCCGGACCAGCCGGATCGCGGCGGCCGGGCAGATGGCCGCCGACTCCCGTACGGCCTCCTCGTGTTCGGCACCGGGTTCGGTGTCCAGCAGCAGCACGATGCCGTCGTCGTCCTGGTCGAAGACCTCGGGAGCCACCAGGACGCACTGCCCGGACGCGACGCACTTGGGCTGATCGACTTCCACACGCATGGTCTGTTTTCCTCGTTTCGCTCGGAGTGCGAGTGCTACCAGGTGACGGGGAGTTCGTAGACGCCGTAGACGAACCCGTCGTGCTTGAACTCCAGTTGGTCGATGCCGGTCGCCAGCGCCAGGGTGGGGACGCGGGAGTAGAGGGTGCTGTAGACGACCTGGAGCTCGACGCGGGCCAGCGGCTGGCCGAGGCACTGGTGGACGCCGTAGCCGAAGGCGACGTGCCGGCGGGCGTCGCGGCCGAGGTCGAGCCGGTCGGGGTCGGGGAAGGCGTCCGGGTCCCGGTTGGCGATGTCGTTGGCGAGGATGACGCCGTCGCCCGCGCGGATCAGCTCGCCGCCGATCTCGATGTCCTCCAGCGCGACGCGGCGCCGCCCGGAGTGGGTGATGTTGAGGTAGCGCAGCAGTTCCTCGACGGCCGCGGCGACCTGCTTGGGGTCCGCGCCGTCGCGCAGCAGCGCGAGCTGGTCCGGATTCTCCAGCAGCGCGAGGGTGCCCAGCGCGATCATGTTGGCGGTCGTCTCGTGTCCGGCCGCGAGCAACAGCACGCCGGTCTCGGCGGCTTGACGGCGCGTCAGCTCGCCGGTGGCCACGCGCTGCGCGGCGAGCATGGACAGCAGGTCGTCCTCGGGCTTGGCCTGCTTGGCGGCCAGCAGGTCGTCCAGGTAGGCGGTGAGCGCCTCGGACGCCGCGCGCACGTCGTCCTCGGCCGAGGTGCGGCGCACCAGGACCTGGGTGTTGCGCTGGAAGAAGTCGTGATCCTCGTAGGGCACGCCGAGCAGGGCGCAGATCACCAGACTGGGCACGGGCAGCGCGAACGCCTCGACCAGGTCGGTGGGATTGGGACCGGCGAGCATCCGGTCGATCAGGTCGTCCACGATGCGCTGGACGGACGGCCGCAGGGCCTCCATCTTCTTGATCGTGAAGGGCGACGTCACCATGCGGCGCAGTCGGGCGTGCTCGGGGTCGTCGAGGGTGAGGAAGGTGGCGCGGATTCCGTCCCGTGCCCTGGTGGCGGCGGTGCGATGGGGGTAGCCCGGGCGCCTGGGGTCGGCGCTGATGCGCGGATCGCCGAGCAGGGCGCGCACGTCCTCGTGGCGGGTGATCATCCAGGGGCTGCTGCCGTCCCAGATCCGCACCCGGGAGACCGGCCGCCGGGCCTGGAGGTCGCGCAGGGCGGGGGGAGGGTCGAAGGGGCATCCGGCCGCGCGGGGCATGGGGTGCTCGGGGAGCCCGGCGGGCGCGTGCTCGGCTGTCTCGGTCATACCTGCCTCCTCGGCAGAGGGACCACCCAACACTCCTAACAGCGTTAGGTGCTTCAGGCAACTTTAGGGAGCGTGGTGGACGCGTCAACGGTGCCGAAGGGTTCGCCGTCGCTATCCGGCCACGATGCGGGCGAGCAGTTCGTCGGCGCGCCGCGCGAGCCCGTCCGGGTCGGCCTCGAAGGGCAGGGCCATGGCGATCGTGACGATGCCGTGCAGCGCGGACCACAGCAGCAAAGCGTCCTGTCCGCCGTCCACCTGGTCCCGGCGCGGCGGCGGGAGCGCGTCCAGCGCCTCCCGCCAGGCCCCGAGCACCAGCGTCACCGGATGCCCGGCCCCCTGTTCGCGGGGCCCGGCGATCCGCTCAACGCCGAACATCAGCCGGTAGCGCCGGGGGTTCTCCAGCGCAAAGGCGCAATACCGCCGGCCCATCGCCCGCAGGGCCTCGCGGGGTCCGTGGTCCGCCGCGCGCGCCCGGGTCTCGCGCAGTTCCGCGACGAGTTTCTCGCAGGCCCGGCGCGTGACGGTCGCGACCAGTTCCGAGCGGTCCTCGAAGTGCAGATAGACGCTGGGCGCGGAGATGCCGGCCTCCCGGGCCACAGCGCGCAGCGACAGCGCCTCCTCCCGGCCCGACTCGGCCAGCAGCCGCGCGGCGGCCGCCAGGATCTCCTCCTTCAGGGCCGCGCCCTCGCCCCACTGGCTCGGCGCGCGGCGCTTGAACGTCTCGGCCACCGGTGCTCCCTCCGTCTGCGCCCGTCGGGTGAAGCTTTACCGGAGGTGGCCGGATCCTGTCCGCCCCTTCGGCGTACGGGTTTCGGCGCCCGGCCGGCGGGCCGGGCGCCGAAATCCCCTCATGTCACACTCGCGCGCCGAGGTGCCGGGCGAAGAAGCGGACCGCGCTGTCGGCCTCGAACCTGGGCAGGTCCTTGTGCCGGCCGCTGTTGGCGTGCAGCGTCTTCTCCGGTGAGGCGAAGGCGTCGAACAGGGCGAGTCCGGACGCGCGCGGGATGTGCTCGTCGTCCCACTGGAGCGCGTACTGCACCGGCACGGTGATCCGCCCGGCGGCCTCGGCCAGGGCGTCGGGCCAGTGGAGCCCGAAGACGGCGGCGGTGATCCGGGGTTCCGCGGCCACCAGCGGGACGCCGATGGCGGTGGCCATGTTCAGCCCGAAGTAGCCGACCGGGCCCCGGGCGCCGATCTCGGGCAGCCGCCGGAGGGCGTCCAGGGTGGCCCGCCACTCCGGTACGGCGCGTTCGGCGAGGTGGGCGTTGTAGCGGACGACGACCGGGCCGACCGGCTCGCCGGTCTCCTGGGCCCGCCGCAGGGCCGCGACCTCCCGCTCGTCGGTGGGGGTGCGGGGCCGCTCGCCGTGACCGGGCGCGTCGATGACGGCGACGTGGAATCCGCCCGCGGTCACGAGACGGTGGGCGCGGCCCACCATGCCGGGCCACTTCTTGTGGGTGCCGCCGCCGTGTCCCATCAGGACCAGGGGCGCGCGGCGGGAGCCGGCTTCGGGCGACCAGAGGACGCCGGGGATGTCACCTACGGTGAAGTCGCGCTCGACGATGCCGTCCGACGACGACTCCGTGGTGAAGTGCACGGAATGCATGAGGTGTTGCCTTTCGGGAGTGCCTTGTGGTCGAGGCGCTCCCGGCGGCAGCTGTGTCAGCCGCCCGACCGTGCCGGAGAGGGGAGCACCCACGCGGATACCTCGGTCATGGGTCTCACCTCCTTCTGCCGTCACACGGTCGGTCACAAGCCAACAGCGCGAACGGGCCCGGGTCCAGCGGTTTTTCGGCGTGGCCGCGCGCCGGGACCCAGCGGTTCTTCCGCGTGGCCACGCCGGGACCGCGCACGCCCCGCGGGCCGACCGGAGCCGCGGGGTACGGCTTCCGGGTCGCTCCGGTGCGAACTCCGGTCAGTCCGACGCGAAGGAGAAGCTGTTCCACTGACCGGCCGACCTCGCGACCTGGTCCGTCGCCCCGATGTCCAGGTACACGCTCTGGCCGCCCGCGGGGGCGGTGCAGTCGGGCGTCGTGTACAGCAGGAGCCGGTTCTGGGTCTGGTTGGTGACCTGGGTGACGGCCTCGGGGAAGCGGTGGCATCCATGGCTCGGCGGGTTCGTGAGGCTCTGCACGATACGTCCGTCGCGCCGGGCCACGATCTGGCCGGACGCCTGGTCCTGGCAGGCGGTGAGCGCGACGCCGAGCAGTGCGATGCCGGTGAGCGCGGCCAGCGACCGTGAAGAGGGCATCCGGGCCTCCTGTGCCGGGACGGGCTGCTGCCTGGGACCTGGTCCCCTCCCCACTATCCGACAGACCGCCCCGGCCCGCCCGGTGAGGACGCCCGCGCCTGGCGGATCGCCTGTTCAGAGGCGTTCGAGGGTCCTTTCGGGTGCCGGTTTCGGCCGGGTGTCGCACCCGGTGTGCGGGGCCCGGCCGCCCGCCCTTCACTGGGCGGAACGCATCGCTTCGAGGGCACGGGAGTCACGCATGGCAGGGCACGGCGGGCGGGGTGCGGCCGGGGCGGCGCTGGTCCTGGCCACGGTCGTGACGGGATGCGCCCCGGGGCTCCCGGGCTCCGCCGGACCGGCGGGCCCGGCCTCCGCCGCGGCGTCCCGCGCCGCCCGGGACGCCGGCGACGCTTTCGCCGGGGCCGGGGCCGAGGCCGAGCGCGGCATCGCCGCGGCCGGGGCCGGGGTGGACGCCAGGAACGAGGTGCGGCTCGGCGCCGTCACCCTCGGTGGCGACGGCCGGGCCGCGACCAGGGTCGTCGCCCGCAACACCGCGGGCTCCGCCAAGTCCTTCGCCGTCCAGGTCGACTTCACCGACCGCGCCGGCAATCTGCTGGACGTGGCCGTGGTGTTGATCGGGAACGTCGCCCCCCGCTCCACCGGCCAGGGCACCGCACGCGGCAACCACCGGCTGCACGGCGCAGTACGGGCGGCCGTCGGCACGACCCTGCGGTACTGACATCCCCCTGCCGCACGAGTGAACGCCCATTCGGGTGATCCGCGGCGCCCGCCAGGCCCCGAACAGCCAAGGAACACGGTTCCATCGGGCATTTCCGGCGAGTCGGGCGATTGGCTCGAAATGACAGGCTTACGGTGCCCTGTCCACACTGAATTGGCGGTTGTTGATCAGGTATGTGCATCAGCGATCCACAACGTTCTCCAGGAGATCGAATGGTGGAGCAGTCCTCCGAGATCGATATAAGCGGGCCGGACGCACCAGCCCTCACCGTGAACGGCGCCGGCCCGGACGGAACAGAGACCGAGAGCAGACTCGCGGATGCGCTGGCCGAGCTCGTCGAAGCCGAACACGTCCCCTTGGACAGCCACTTCTTCACCGACCTCGGCGCCAACTCCCTGGTCATGGCCCAGTTCTGCGCCCGGGTCCGCAAGCGGCCGGATCTGCCGTCCCCGTCCATGCGGGACATCTACCGGTATCCGACCATCCGCAGCCTGGCCCAGGCCCTCGCGCCGGCCGCTCCCCCGCCGACCACACCGGCCGCGCCGGCCGCGCCGACGGCCCCGTCCCGGCCGGCACCGGCGGCACCCGCCGTAGCGCCCGAGCCGGTCACCCGCGCCGGCAGGCTGACCCATTTCCTGTGCGGCACCTTCCAGTTGCTGGTCTTCCTCGGCTACTCCCTCGTCTCCGGACTGGTCACCGCCACCGGCTACGAATGGGTCTCCGACGGTTCGGGCGTAGCCGACGTCTACCTGCGGTCGCTGGTGTTCGGCGGCACCGGGTTCGTCGCCCTGTGCGCGTTCCCCGTCCTCGCGAAATGGGTGCTGGTCGGCCGCTGGAAGGCGGGCGAGTTCCCCGTCTGGGGGCTCGCGTACATGCGCTTCTGGCTGGTCAAGGTGCTGCTGCACGCGAATCCGATGATCTTCCTCGCCGGCACCCCGCTGTACGTGCTGTACCTGCGGGCCCTGGGCGCGCGGATCGGCAAAGGGGTCACGATCCTCTCCCGCACCCTCCCCGTCTGCACCGACCTGGTGACCATCGGGGCCGGGACGGTGATCCGCAAGGACTGCTTCCTGCTCGCCTACCGGGCCCACGCGGGACGCATCCAGACGGGCCCGGTCACCATCGGCCGGGACGTGTTCGTCGGGGAGAAGACCACCCTGGACATCGACACCTCGATCGGTGACGGGGCGCAGCTCGGGCACGCCTCGGCGCTGCACCGGGGCCAGTCGGTCCCGGCCGGCGAGCGCTGGCACGGCTCCCCCGCGGAGCCGACCCGGACCGACTACGCGCGGGTCGCTCCCGCCCGGTGCGGCACCTTCCGGCGGATCTGGTTCGGCTTCGGCACCCTGGCCCAACTCCTTCTTCTGTACGTGCCGTTGGGTGTCGGCGGCATCTACATGCTGTGCATCGAGGTGCCGCTGTTCGACAAGCGGATCGACCCGGACACGGACTCGCTGACCCCGCTGGATCTGCTGTCGGACGCGGCGGTGGTCTCCCTCGTGATGTTCGTCGGCTTCCTGGTGCTGGGGCTGGCCGCCCTGTACACCGTGCCGCGGCTGCTGGGGCTGTTCATCCGGCCCGACCGGGTCTATCCGCTCTACGGCTTCCACTACGCGCTGCACCGGGTGACGGTCCACATGACCAACATCAAGTTCTTCGCGTGGCTGTTCGGCGACAGCTCGTACATCGTGCACTACCTGCGCGGCCTCGGATACGACCTGTCCCGCGTGGAGCAGACCGGCTCGAACTTCGGCACCGAGGTGCAGCACGAGACCCCGCTGCTGGTCTCGGTCGGCAGGGGCACCATGGTGGCCGACGGGCTGTCGATCATGAACGCGGAGTACTCCGCGACGTCGTTCAAGCTGTCGCGGGTGTCGATCGGCGCGCGCAGCTTCCTGGGCAACAACATCGCCTATCCGGCCGGCGCCAGGATCGGCGAGAACTGCCTGCTGGCGACCAAGGTGATGATCCCGCTGGACGGCGAGGTCCGGCAGGGCGTGGGGCTGCTCGGTTCGCCGTGCTTCGAGATCCCGCGCTCGGTCGACCGCGACGCCCGCTTCGACCATCTGCGCGAGGGCGACGAACTGCGCCGCCGGCTCGGGTCGAAGAACCGCTACAACCTGCGCTCGATGGCCTGGATGCTGTTCGCGCGCTGGCTGCACGTCTTCGGGCTCACCCTGCTCGCACTCGCCTCGGTGGATCTGTACGGCACGATCGGGAACGTGGTGATAGCGGGTTACCTGGCGCTGACGCTCACCTTCTCCACCGTGTACTACATCGTGCTGGAGCGCTGCCTGACGAAGTTTCGGGGCCTGCGGCCCGAGTTGTGCTCCATCTACGACCGGACCTTCTGGCAGATCGAGCGGCTCTGGAAGGTCCCCTCGCAGTGGCTGAACATCTTCAACGGAACGCCCTTCAAGAGCCTGGTGTGGCGGCTGATGGGCGTGCGCGTGGGCCGCATGGTGTTCGACGACGGCTGCTACGTGACCGACCGGACCCTCGCGGTCATCGGTGACCACTGCACCCTCAACGCCGGCAGCAAGGTCCAGTGCCACTCGCAGGAGGACGGCACCTTCAAGTCCGACTACATCAGGCTCGGCGCGGGCTGCACGCTCGGCGTCTCCGCCCACGTCCACTACGGCGTGACGATGGGCGAGGGCGCGGTGCTGGCCGCCGACTCCTTCCTCATGAAGGGCGAGGAGGTCCCCGCGCACGCGCGGTGGGGCGGCAACCCGGCGGTGGAGATGCCGGTGGCCGACGGCCCGCCCGGCGCCCCCGTCCCCGCCACGTCAGACGTCAACGCCGCTGCGGCGACCGTGAGTTGAGGAAGGCCTTTCGATGGGAACGCGCGTGGAAGCGGACCGGGAGTTCTGGCAGCGGGTCCTGACCGCCGGGGGTGCCACCACGGTGCCGCGCTGGGCGGCGCGCCCGGCCCCCGGGACGGCCGAGCAGGAGCTGCCGGTGCCGGACGAGGTGGCGACGGCGGTGCGCGAGCTGGTGCGCCGCCAGGGGGTGCCGGTCAGCGCGCTGCTGCTGGCCGCGCACGCCAAGGTGCTGGCCGCGCTGTCCGGCGAGCCGGAGGTGGTGACCGGCTACACCACCGGGGTGCGGGGCGAGCCGCTGCCCTGCCGGCTCGCCGTCCGCCCGGGGTCGTGGCGGGAGCTGGCGGCGGCGGCCGAGCACGCCGAGGCGGAGGTGCTCGCGCACCGGGAGTTCCCGGTGGAGAAGCTGCGCCGCGAACTCGGGCTGGCCGAGCCGCCGTACGAGGTGGTGTTCGGGCCGATCGGCGCCGACGAGAACCACGCCGACGACGGTGTGCTGCACGTGCGCTGGTCGGAGCGGGGCGGCCGGCTGGTGCTGCGGCTGGCCCACCGCACCGACGTCCTGGACGCGGCGGCCGCCGCCCGGGTCGGCGGCTACCACCTGACGGCGCTCGGCCTGCTGGCCACCGACCCGGACGCCGACCACGACGCGGGCAGCCTGCTGTCGGCCGACGAGGTGCGCGAGCAGCTGGAGGGGCTGGCCGGACCGCACCGGCCGCTGCCCGACGCCCGGGCGCACGAGCTGTTCGAGCAGCGGGTCCGGGCGCACCCCGGGGCCGTGGCGGCCGTACAGGGCGAGCGGGAGTGGACGTACGACGAGTTGAACCGGCGCGCCAACCGGCTGGCGCGGGCCCTGCTCGACCGGGGGCTGGGCCGCGAGGACGTGGTCGCCGTCGTCATGGAGCGCGACCTCGACTGGCTGGCGGCGACGCTCGCGGTGTTCAAGGCGGGCGGCGCCTACCTGCCGATCGAGCCGCACTTCCCGGCCGGCCGCATCGCGGCGACGCTGTCGCGCGCGGACTGCCGGCTGGTGCTCACCGAGTCCGGCAGCACCGGCACCCTGGACGAGGCGCTGGCCTCGGTCCCGGGCGCACGGCGGCTGCTGGTGACGGAGGCGTACGCGGAGCCGCACGCCGAGGACGACCCGCGGGTGCCGGTGGACGCCGGCCAGTTGGCGTACATCTACTTCACCTCCGGCTCCACCGGCGAGCCGAAGGGGGCGATGTGCGAGCACGCGGGCCTGCTCAACCATCTCTTCGCCAAGATCGACGACCTGGGGATCGGCGAGGGCTCGGTGGTGGCACAGACCGCGCCCCAGTGCTTCGACATCTCCCTGTGGCAGCTGGTGTCCGCACTGCTGGTCGGCGGGCGGACCCTGCTGGTCCCGCAGGACGTGATCACGGACGTGGAGCGCTTCGTGGACACGCTGGCCGACGGGCGGGTCGCGGTGGCCCAGCTCGTGCCCTCCTATCTGGAGGTCGTGGTCTCCTACCTGGAGCAGCACCCGCGCGAACTGCCGCGGCTGCGCTGTGTGTCGGTGACCGGCGAGGCGCTCAAACGGGAGCTGGTGCAGCGCTGGTTCGCGATCCAGCCGGGCATCCGGCTGCTCAACGCCTACGGCCTGACCGAGACGTCGGACGACACCAACCACGAGGTCCTGGACCGGGTGCCGGAGCGGGTGCTGCTGGGGCGCGCGGTGAACAACGTACGCGTCCTCGTCGTGGACGAGCGGCTGCGGCTGGTGCCGCTGGGCGCTCCGGGCCTGATCGCGTTCTCCGGTGTCTGCGTGGGCCGCGGGTACGTCAACGACCCCGAGCGGACCAGGGAGGCGTACCGCGCGGACCCGTACCGGCCCGGTGAGCGGCTCTACCTGGGCGGTGACTGGGGGCGCTGGCACCCGGACGGCAAGCTGGAGTTCCTGGGCCGCCGGGACAACCAGGTGAAGATCCGCGGCTTCCGCATCGAGATCGGGGAGATCGAGAACGCGCTGCTGCGCGTGGCCGGGGTGCGGGACGCGGCGGTGGTGGTCACCGAGCGGGCCGGCGGGAGCAGGCACCTGATCGCCTTCTGCGCGGGTGCGCCCCGGCCGGACGAGGAGCTGCGCGAGGCGCTCGGCGCGGTGCTCCCCGCCTATATGGTCCCCTCGGGCTACCACTGGCGGGACGCCCTGCCGCTGACCGCCAACGGCAAGATCGACCGCAAGGCACTGACCGCCCTGGCCCAGCGGGCCGCGCCTGCCGTGGCCGAGGCCGGAAAGGCTCCGCTCGGCGCGGCCGAGCGGCGGCTCGCGGCGGCCTGGGCGAAGGTGCTGGGCGTACCCGCCGAACAGGTCGGCCGCACCGACCACTTCTTCGAGTCCGGCGGCACCTCGCTGACCGCGGTCAAGCTCAGCATCGAGCTGGAGCGGGCGGTGTCCCTCAAGGACATCACCCGCACCCCGGTCCTCGCCGATCTGGCCGCGCTGCTGGACGACACGGCCCGCCGGCACGGGGAGCTGCTGCAACCGCTCACCGAGGGGGACGGTGCGGAGGGCGCACTGGTGTGCTTCCCCCACGCGGGCGGCAACGCGGTCAACTTCCGGCCGCTGGCGAGCGCGCTCGCGGACAGCGGGCTGACCGTCCTCGCGGTGGACCTGCCGGGCCACGACGTGGCCGCGCACCGGGAGCCGTTCGCCTCGATCGCCCAGGTGGCCGAGCAGGTCACCGCGGAGATCGTCGCGCGCGGGCTGACCCGGGTGATGCTGTGGGGCCACTCCTCGGGTGCCGCGCCCGCGATCGAGACCGCCCGGCGCCTCGCGGACCGGGGCGTGCGCGTCACCCGGGTGTTCATCGGCGCCCAGCTCCTCGGCACCGCCGAGCAGCGAGCGGCGGCCGTCGCGGAACTCGGCGGACTCGGTGACGCCGAGATCGCGGCCCGGCTCACCGCGGACGGCGGCTACACCGAACTCGCCGAGCTGAACGAGGCGCACGCAGAGCACATCGGCGCCGCCTACCGGCACGACTGCGTGGCCGCGCACCACTACTTCCGCGCGGCCCTGGACACCCCCGAGCCGCCCAGGCTGTCCGCGCCGGTCACGGTGGTCGTCGCGGCCGACGACCCGCACACCGCCGGCTCCGCGGCGCTCCACCGGGACTGGCTGCGCCTGGCCGAACAGGTGGAGCTGCACGAACTCGCCGACGGGGGCCACTACTTCCCACGCACCCGGCCGGCCGAGGCGGCGCGGGCCGTGCTGCGGGCCGCCGTGCCCCTGGCCACGTCCTGAGCCAGCCGGAACCTCCAGACGGGCAACCGAAAGGAAACCGAGATGCCGTTCTCTTCCCTGGCAGCGCCGCTCGATGTGGAGCTGCGGCCGGACAGACCCGCGCTGCTGCGCGTCGACTCCCCGCCGGACGCCCCGGGCTGGGCCGCCGAGCACCGCGAGGCGCTGCGCGCCATGGTCACCGAGCACGGGGCGCTGCTCGTGCGCGGTCTCGGACTGCGCGACGCGGACCGCACCGCAGCCGTCTTCCGGCGGATCGCCGGTGAACTCATGCCGGAGCGCGAGGCGTTCGCGCCCCGCGAGGACTTCGGCGGGGGCCTGTACTCCGCCACTCCCTGGCCGGCCAACCAGCCGATGTGCATGCACCACGAGCTGAGTTACACCCTGGACGTGCCCGGCCTGATGATGTTCGCCTGCCCGACCGCGGCCGAGGAGGGCGGGGCGACGGCGGTGGCCGACGCCGCGCGGGTGCTGGAGGCGCTGCCCGCCTCGCTCACCGAGCGGTTCGAGCGCGAGGGCTGGCTGCTGACCCGCAGCTACAACGACGAGATCGGGGCGTCCCTGGCCGAGTCGTTCGGCACCGAGGACCGGGCCGAGATCGAGCGCTACTGCCGGGAGAACGACATCGAGTTCACCTGGCGGGCGGACGGCTCGCTGCACACCACGCAGCGCCGCAGCGCCGTCGTACGGCATCCGGTCACGGGCCGGCGCTGCTGGTTCAACCAGATCGCGTTCCTCAACGAGTGGACGCTGGCCCCCGAGGTGCGCGAGTACCTGGTGGACGTGTACGGCGCGGACGGGCTGCCGTTCAACACCCGTTACGGCGACGGAAGTCCGATCGGCGAGGAGGTGGTCGAGCTGCTCAACTCCACCTACGAGGCGCACACCCGGCGAGAGCCCTGGCAGGCCGGGGATCTGCTGCTCGTGGACAACATCGGCACCGCGCACAGCCGGGAGCCGTTCACCGGCGAGCGGCAGGTGCTGGTGGGCATGGCCGAGCCGCTGCGGCTCGCCGACGGCCGCCCGACCCCGGAGGCGAGCGCGCGATGACCGATCTGCTGACGACGCCCGCCGAACGGGCCGACGACGGCCGGCCCCCGGTGCCGACGTTCTCCGTGATCTCCGGGCAACAGGTGCAACAGGCGCTGGAGGGCCGGGAGAACGAGCTGGTGGCACTGGTGGAGGCCACCTACCGGCTGCACGGAGCCGGGGAGTCGGTGAACCCCCCGTCGTACTTCCTGCGCTTCCCGGACCGCCCGTCCTCGCGGATCATCGCGCTGCCGGCCTCGATCGGCGGCTCGGTCGCCGTGGACGGCCTGAAGTGGATCTCCAGCTTCCCGGACAACGTACGCTCCGGGCTGCCGCGGGCCTCCGCGGTGCTGATCCTCAACGATCCGCGGACCGGCTATCCGTTCGCCTGTCTGGAGAGCTCCATCATCAGCGCCACCCGGACCGCCGCGTCCGCGGCGCTCGCCACCGACTGGCTCAGCCGCGGCCGGTCCCGCCCGACACGGGTCGGCTTCTTCGGCACCGGGCTGATCGCCCGGTACATCCACACCTTCCTGGCCGGCACCGGCTGGGAGTTCGACGCGATCGGCGTGCACGACCTGTCCGCCGACAGCGCCGAGGGATTCCGGGGCTATCTGCGCCAGTCCGGCGCCGCCGGGCGGGTCACCGTGCACGAGAGTGCCGAGGACCTGGTCCGGGCCAGCGATCTCGTGGTCTTCGCCACCGTCGCCGGCACGCCCCACGTCAGCGATCCCGCGTGGTTCGACCACAACCCGCTGGTCCTGCACGTCTCCCTGCGGGACCTGGCACCCGAAGTGCTGCTCGGCGCCGCCAACTTCGTGGACGACGTCGACCACTGCCTGAAGGCCGACACCTCACCGCATCTGGTCGAACAGCTCACCGGCGACCGCGACTTCCTCAACGGCACGCTGTACGACGTGCTGCTGGGCCGGGCCGCGCCGCCGACCGACCGGCCGGTGATCTTCTCGCCCTTCGGACTCGGTGTCCTCGATCTCGCCGTCGGCAAGTACGTCTACGACGAAGTATCCCGGGCGGGCAGTCTCCGCCTCATCGACGACTTCTTCCACGACCTGCGCCGGTACGGCTGAGGACCCGTCCTCGGCCCGGCACCAGGAGGTCCGCCGTGCCTGTCATTACCGCTCCCTATGCCTTCAACGAGGGCCAGCTCTTCGTCGACCTGGAGTCGATCTGCGGACGACCCCTCCATCTGAAGTGCGAGGGCTTCAACTTCGCCGGGTCCATCAAGCTGAAGGCCGCGAACGAGATGGTGGAGAGCGCCGAGCGGGACGGACTCCTGACGCCGGAGTCCATCCTCGTCGAGTCCTCCTCCGGGAACCTCGGCGTGGCGCTCAGCATGATCGCCGCCAGCAAGGGCTACCAGTTCCTGTGCGTGACGGACTCCCGTTGCAACCTCTCGACCAGACTGCTGATGGAGGCGCTCGGCAGCGAGGTGCACGTGATCGCCGACCAGGACTCCAACGGCGGTTTCCTGGGGACGCGCATCGAGTACGTCCGCCAGCTGTGCGCCTCCGACGACCGGTACGTGTGGCTCAGCCAGTACACGAACGCCGGCAACTGGCGGGCGCACTACCGCACCACGGCCCCGGAGATCGCGGGCCAGTTCCCGGGTCTCGACGTGCTGTTCATCGGGGCCGGCACCACCGGCACCCTGATGGGCTGCGCGCGCTGGTTCCGCCAGTGGCACCGGCCGGTGCGGATCGTCGCCGTGGACAGCGTGGGCTCGGTGGCCTTCGGCGGCGAACCGGGCCGCCGGATGATCCCCGGCCTGGGCATGAGCATGCGCCCGCCGCTCCTGGACGAGTCCTTCGTGGACGAGGTGATCCGGGTGGAGGAGGCGGACACCATCCGCATGTGCCATCGCATGGCGCGGCGCGGGTTCCTGTTCGGCGGCTCCACCGGGACGGTGGTCAGCGGGGCCACGGACTGGCTGGCCCGGCATGACGCCGAGGACCTCACCGCGGTGGCCATCGCACCGGATCTCGGCGAGCGCTACCTCGACACCGTCTACCAGACCAACTGGCTCCAGGACCTGTACGGCGATCACGTCCTGGACGACGAGGGGGCGGGCTCCGTCGCCGAGGAGGCCGAGCCCGTGACCCGGACATCGGAGCGCAGGCGCCGACCGTAGCGGCGCGCTCCGTCCGTGGAAGGGCGTCTGTCCAGGGCCGTTGCCCGGGAAGGCGCCCTTCACGGCGCATTCGAGGGGCGCGCGTGCCTCCGTGCGCCCGCTCGTGCACCGGTCACCCACACCACGGGTGGGGAATAGGCCATTCCGTCCCGGGCCGCACGCACAGGCGGTCCGACGACCGCGGACGGCAGGCCACGCATTCCCAGGCCATCGGCGCTGAGCTGCACATCTTCTGCACAACTCGCCGTGGAATCGGTTTTCGGACGGACTGAAAGTCTCCCCTTCCCTCACAGGCCACACCAGGCGAACTATTTTCGGAAAAGCCGCCTCAGCCTGCGATGTCGGCGAGCACGCCGCTCACGTTCAGCACCTCATGGCACTGCCGCGCCTGCTGTCCCGTGGCGGGGGTGCCCGGCTTCGCACAGGTGACGTTCGCGGTGACGGTGGCGTTCGCGGGGATCTCGATGGGGGTGACCCAGTGGTAGTCCTGGTTGCGGAAGGTCTCCAGCGCGATCGTGGTGATCTTCCGATCGCCGAAGGTGATGGTCATGACCCCCTCGTCGCCCTGGAAGTTGGCGACCACGATGTCCGTGATCCGGAACGTCTTGCCCGTCGGCACCGTGTAACTGCCGGTCTTGGTCTGCCCGCCGGACGTCTGCACGTCGATGGTGGTCGAGCTCTGCCCGCCGCCGCCCGACGCGGTACCGGGGCCGGTGCCGGTGCCGGTACCGGTGCCGGTGCCGGAGCCCACAGGCGCGCCGGCCCCGCTGTCGCCCTGCTCCTTGCCGGTGCCGGCGCCGCCACCGCCCGTGCCGGGCGACTGTCCGTTCTTGCCGCCGGGGGTGGGCCGGGGCTGGACCACCTCGTCGGCGGCCTGCCGGGCCGCGCTGCGCACCGCGGGCCGCACCAGCGCGAACCACGCCAGCAGCAGCGCGAGCAGGGCGGCGAGCAGCGCCAGCAGCCACTTCGGGAAGATCGGGATCTGGACGAACTCCGCCTCCAGCGGCGGTCGTACGAGTGTGCCCGCGCGGGCGCCCGCCTCCGGGTCCTCCTCGGCCGCGCGGTCGGTGGCGTGCACGGTGAACGGCCAGACGGCGGGCTTGCCGAACCACACCGGTTTGCCGATGCGTACCCGCAGCCGGGTCTCCGCCGACTCCCCCGGCGCCAGGTCGAGGGTGCCCGGCGTGAACCCGAACCGCAGTTCCTCACCGGCCTGTTCGGGCCGGAAGGCGACCTGCGTCGGGGTGTTGCCCTCGTTGCGCACCGCCACCCGGTAGCGGCCCCGCAGCCAGCCGCGCCGGCGCCGCGGGAGGATCTCCGTCCGCAGCTCGTGGAACTCCTCGACGTGCACCGTGGTCTCGGGCACGGTGACCGACTCGGGGTGCTCGGCCGGCAACACCCGTACGCCCAGCGGCACATCGCCCGCGCGCACCTCCGGGGAGCGCGGTGGGGCCAGCCGGACGGTGACCGTCTCGGAGGTGCCGGGGTAGAGCGAGACGCGCTCGGGTTCCACGACGGCCCAGGGCGCGCAGTCGCCCACGACCTCCAGGGTGTACGCCTCGACGATGTCACTGTCGTTGCGGACGGTCAGGCTGGTGGCGGCGGTGCCGCCCGGGGTCACCGTCACGGCCGGCATGTCGAGACCGGGGGCGCCGGGACCGGAAGAGGCTGCAGAAGGCGTCACGCCACGACGGTAGGACCGCTCGCGGCGTACCACGAGAGATGCGGGGGCAACATCCGGGCAGTCGACGTGCCCGCAGCGGCCAAGGTCATCTCCCATCCACGGCACGGAGGCTGATCCCGGGGCGCCGCCTTGTGCTCCGGCCGACAGTCGACGTGTGCTCGAACCCACCAGTCCTGGGCGCCACCGCCGTCGCCCGGGTCGCGTCCTGAATTTCGGAACGCCGCCATTCCGGCCTTGCGAAAGAAGAACCGCTCATGATCGTCCAGATGCCCGGCGGGACCGTCCCCGCCACCGTCGGCCGCCCGGACCGGGTGACCGTCGCCGTCTACGCCCAAGACCTGGTCCTGCACATCGGAATCGTCCAACAGCTTCGTCAGCGGCCCGAATTGGAGCTGGTCTCGGACGGCGAGGCGGACGGCGCACAGATCTCGCTCGTGGTCGTCGACAGCGTGGACGACGAGGTGACGGCGCTGCTGCAACGGTTACAGCGCAACACGGGCACCCGTATCGGGCTGGTCGTGGGCACGTTCGAGTCGGCGGCGCTGCAACGGGTGATCGAGTGCGGGGTCGGGGCGGTGCTGCGGCGGGCCGAGGCCGACCAGGACCGGCTGCTGCACCTGGTGCTGGCGCTGGCCAAGGGAGAGGGGGTGCTGCCCGGCGATCTGCTCGGCAAGCTGCTCACCCACGTCGGCAGCCTCCAGCGTTCGGCGCTCGATCCGCGGGGGCTGTCCCTGTCCACGCTGACCGCGCGCGAGGCGGACATGCTGCGCCTGGTGGCGGAGGGGCTGGACACCGCGGAGATCGCCGCGAAGACCTCGTACTCCGAACGGACCGTCAAGAACGTGCTGCACGAGGTCACCACGCGGCTCCAGTTGCGCAACCGGGCACACGCGGTCGGCTACGCGCTGCGCAACGGACTGATCTGAGGACCGCCCGGGCACCCCGCCGCTGCCCGAAAGCGCAAGCCGGGCTTCCCCCGGGACGGTCCCCGCCGCCCTGCCGCGCCGCGCGCCCGCGGCGCACAGTGGCCGGGCACACCCATGTGTTCCGAGACTGCGAGGTGGACCGTGAACGGCACCGCTGGCCCCGGCGGGCAGCGCCGGCTGGGGAGATTCGGCGCCTCGTTGCTGCTGGTGGTCCCGCTGATCGCGGTGACCGCGGCCTCGGGACCGAGCGGCGCGGACACCGCCACACCGGCGGCCGCCCGGACCGCCCCCGCCCGGGTGACGTACGCGGGCACCGGTCATCGCAGCCTGGGCCGGGTCACCGGCACCGACAAGAGCGATCCGCTGTTCGGCTCGGGCCCGGCGCACTACGACGTCCAGGCGACGGCGCTCGGGAACACGGTGGTGTTCGCGAGCCGCCGCGACGAGAAGCGCCCGCAGATCTATCTGCGGACCCCGGGCGGTTCGGTGCGCAAGCTGACCAGCGGCCGGGACGCGGCGCACCCGCGGCTGACCCCGGACGGCGGCTCGGTGGTGTTCGACTCGGCGGAGCCGGGCGGCCCCGACGGCAAGAAGCAGCGCGACCTGTGGCTGGTGCACACCGACGGCGGCGGACTGAAACGGCTGACCGACACCCCGTACGACGAGCAGAGCCCGACCGTGTCGACGGACGGGCGGCTGGCCTACAGCGCGGACCCGGACGCGGCGGCCGGCCCGCAGATCTACGCGCGCCCGCTGGACGGCGGCTACCCGACCGCGCTCACCGGAGCGCTGGGCGGCAAGGCGACCGAGCCGGTGTTCAACCCGGTCGACGACGCGACGCACCGGGACCTGCTCGCGTACACGTACACCGCCGATTCCCGCACCGGCCCCCGGCTGCGGCAGCTCGGCGGCCCGGGCGGGGACCAGCCGCTGCTCGCGGGCACGGCGGCCGGGTGGCGGACCCACGGGGCAGCCTGGATGCCCGACGGGACCGGCGTGCTGTTCCTCAGCGTCGACCACACCTGCTCCTGCGAGGGCGACTGGAACCATGTGTGGCGGTCCACGGCCGACCCGGACCAGAGCCCGGACCCGACGCTGGTGCTCAGCGAGAACCGCGACGTCTCGTCGGTGACCTGGGTCGGCCCGCCGGACGGCGGCTACCCGGTGGTGGACCGGCTCTCGGAGCCCGCGCCCGCGGTGAAGGGCGTGGACGCGACGCCCGACCAGCGCGTGGCGACCTTGCAGGACGTGCGGATGGACGGCTCGGACCCGCGTGATCTCGGGGTGCCGGTGCTTCAGGAGGACCCGGCGGCCGGCACCAACACCGATCCGGCGAAGGACCCCTTGTTCGAGCCGGCGCCCGGATACGATCCGTGGACCGAGCGGCAGAACTACACGCCGGACGGGCGGCGCATCGTGGTGACCCGGTTCGAGAACGGCGGCCAGGGGCGGATCGAGCGGATCTGGACGACGGAGGCCGACGGGACCAAGGCGGTGGCCATGCCGCTGGCCGGGCGGGGTCCGGACGACTGGGACACCGATCCGACGTTCTCGCCCGACGGCCGGTACCTGGCCTTCACCCGGGTCTCGCCGGGCGGGGTCGGCTCCGCCACCCATCCCGGGCGCATCCTGATCGCCGACGCCACCACGGGCGCGATCGTGCACGAGATCGTCCCGCCGGCCGGCCGGCAGGCCGGGGGCGACGCCCAGCCCACCTGGTCCCCGGACGGCACCGTGCTCGCCTTCACCCGCAACGAGGTGATCGGCGGCAACGGCGGCAACAAGCACATCTGGACCGTGCCGGTGAACGACCTGGGCCGGCAGCGGGACCTGAGCGCGTCGATCTGCCCGGGCGACTGCTCGGTCATCGACGACAGTCCCGCCTTCTCCCCCGACGGCCGCTCGATCGCCTTCAACCGCAAGAACGGCGGCGGCCTCGTCGACGAGCGCAACGGCCTGGTGCTGACCTCGGTGTCCGGCTCCGACTGCCGGGTGCTGCTGCCCCAGTCGGCCCGGAACACCGCCGACGCCTGCCACCGGGAGCTGCCCGACACCACCCTGACCGGGCCGCACCAGCCGCGGGACGCGGCCTGGACGGCGGACGGCAGCCGGATCGTGTTCAGCGCGCGCGACGACGCGCCGGTCTACTGCCCGGAACACCTGTATGTGCTGACCGTGGCCACCGGCCGGGTCACCAACCTCACCGCGCAGCTGCCGGGCCGTCAGAAGGAGCCCGGTGTGCAGCAGTCGGTGGACCTCGCGGTGCACGCGCCGGACACGGCTTCCCCGGTGCCCGTCGGCAGCTCGACGGACGTGCGGGTGGACGTCGTCGACAACGGCCCGGCCGCCTCCCCCGGCACCCTGCTGACCGTGGCACCGCCGACCGGGGTGACCGTCACCAGGATCAGTTTCCCGGGCGGCGTCTGCGACGCGGCTTCGCTCCAGTGCGGGCTCGGGGTGGTGCCGCCGGGCACGACGGTTCCGGTCACCGTGACCGTGCGGGGCGAGATCACCGGGGACCAGCCGCTGGGCTGGTCGGTCACCGGCAGCGTGGTCGACCCGGAGCCGGGCGACAACGCGGCGCGCACCGTGGTGCCGGTGCGCCCGCCGGCCCCGCCGACGCCGACCCCCACTCCGACGCCCACCCCCACACCGGCACCTCCCCCGCCGCCCGCGCCGAAGGCGGGCCCCGGTGTGACGGTGACCGCCCAGCCCGACCCGGGCTATGTCGGCGGCCGGGTCGTGGTGACGTACACCGTGCGCAACGGCCGCAACGCGCTGGCCACCGGGCTCCGGCTGCGCATCGGGCTGCCGGCCGGCATCCCGAGCGGCGGACCGCCGCCGGGCTGCGACCGCTCGTGGCTGTGCGCGCTGCCGGATCTGACGCCGGGCGACGGCACCGTGGTGCGGGTGGTGCTCGCCCCCGACCACGCGCTGACCGGACGGGTCACCGGCGTGCTGACCACCACCGGCACCGACGCCGACCCCGGGGACAACAGGGCCGCCACGACGCTGCGGATCCTCCAGCCGAGGATCGTCGCCGTGCCGCCGATCGGCAAGCCCGGGTTCGTCACCTCGGTGCGCGGCAAGGACTTCCCGCCGGGGGTGCCGGTGCGCTTCACCTGGAAGCCGGGGATCACTGCGGCCGCCGCGCCGACCAGGCCAGGACCGGACGGCACCTTCATCGGCCAGCTGCTGATCCTCGCCAAGGACCAGACGGGACCGCGCACCATCACCGCGCGGGGCCCCGGCTTCTCCGCGGTGAAGACGGACTTCCTGGTGGTGACGGGCAGTGTGCAGCCGCCGGACGAGGTGAACCGCCGGTGATCCACGAGGTCGACGAGGCGCTGCGCGCGCTGCTCGCCGGGTCCGGGCTGGAGGCGTCCGGGGTCGAGGTGGTCTTCGACGCCCCGACCCGCGAGTGGGCGGCCCGCCGCAACGCGCCCACGGTGTGCGTCTTCCTGTACCACATCCAGGAGGACCCCACCCGGCGCGGCAGCGGCGCCGGTGAGGTGCACGACGCCGACGGCCATGTGGTCGCCCGGCGCTCCCCGCCCCGCTGGTTCGAGCTGACCTATCTCGTCACGGCGTGGGCGAGCCGCCCGCAGGACGAACACCGGCTGCTCTCCCAGGTGCTGGGCACCCTGGTGCACACGGACGTGCTGCCCGCGCCGCTGCTCACCGGTTCGCTCGCGGACCTCGGCCTGACCGTGTCCCTGGACACCGCCGGGGCCGGGCTCGACGCGCCGTCCGCGTCCGACGTGTGGTCGGCGCTCGGCGGGGAGCTGAAGGCGTCGCTCGGGGTGCGGGTGCGGGCGCCGCTCGCCGGGGTGGAACGCCCGGCCGGACCTCCGGTGACCGAGGGGCTCGTGGTGCGTACCGCCGGGCCGGTGCCCGGCGGGGAACCGGCACCGGGCCGCCGGCTGCGGTACGCGGAGGTCGGCGACCCCGGCCCGGAGGGCTTCGCCGGACCGCGTGAGCGGCCCCCGGCCCCGGCCCGGCGCCGGCGGGGAAGGCGGCAGCCCTGATGTACGCGGTCGAGACCGAGGCGGACGTCCTGTGGGCGCGGCTGCGTCTGGTCGAGGAACGGGTGCGGCACGCGGTGGCCGCGCGCCGCGCCGTCGACCCGGACCCCGACGACCCCTACCGGGGCCAGTACCTGACCCCCGAGGCGGTCGAGCGGATCCTGGCCGGACAGGGCGGGCTCGGGCTGCCCGGGCACGAGCCGCCGCCGCTGCCGCCCGCCTCCGCGCTGGGCACGCTGGCCGCGCGGTTCGGGCTGTCGCCGCTGGACGCCGATCTGCTGCTGGTGGCCCTGGCGCCGGACCTCGACCCCCGGTTCGAGCGGCTGTACGGCTACCTCAACGACGACCTGACACGCCGTCGGCCGACGGTCGCGCTCGCCCTGGAGCTGTGCGGACTGCCGGCTGCGTCGGCGGCCCGTTTCCGGCTGTCTCCCGGGGCGCCGCTGATCGCGGGCGGGCTGGTGGAGGTGACCGAGCCGGACCGGCCGCCGCTGTCCCGGGTGCTGACGGTCCCGGACCGGGTCACCGCACAGCTGCTGGGCGGCACCGAGCCGGACGCGCGCCTGGCCGGACTGCTCGGCGAGGCCGCCGCCGACCCCACGGCCGAGCCGGCCGACGTGGACCGGGCGGCCGGGGCGGTCCGCTCCGCGCCGGGCCTGGTGCATCTGCTGGGCCGCGGCGGCGACGCGCCCGGCCTCGCCGCCGCGGCCCTGCGCGCGGCCGGGCTGCGCCCGCTGGTCCTGGACGCGGCGGCGCTCGCCCGGCGCTCCGCCGAGGTGCCCGCGCTCGCCCGGGTGGCGGCGCTGGAGGCCAGGCTGTCCGGCGCGGGCGTCGTCCTCGGCCCGCTGGAGGCCCTGCCCCCGGAGCCCGCCGGACGCGCGGGCGTCGTCAGGGACGTGTGCGCCGCGCTGCGCGGCCTGCCCCTGTTCACCTACGGCACGCAGGGCTGGGACCCGGCCTGGGCGGCCGACACCCCGGTGGTCCTCACCGTCGCCCCGCCCTCGCCCGAACGCATGACCACGCGCTGGCGGCACGCGCTCGCCCAGGCCGGCGCCGACGCCGTCGCGCCGGCCGAGGCGGAGGAGCTCGCGCTGGCGGTGGCCGCGCACCGCCTGGACGGCGGTCAGCTCCGCCGGGCCGCCGCCGGTGCGGTGCGCACGGCGGCGCTGGCGGGCCGCCCCGTGCTGGCCGACGACCTGCGGGCCGCCGTCCGCGCGCAGAACGGCGCGGGGCTCGCCCGGCTGGCCCGCCGGGTGGAGCCCGCCGTCGGCTGGGACGACCTGGTGCTGCCCGCACCGACCCACCGGCGGCTGCGCGAGCTGGCGGTGCGCGCCCGCCATCGCGAGCAGGTGCTCGGACAGTGGCGGATGCGGCCGGGCGGCGGACGCGGACGGGGTGTGATCGCGCTGTTCGCCGGGGAGTCGGGCACCGGCAAGACCATGTCGGCCGAGGTGGTCGCGGCCGACCTCGGCATGGACCTGTACGTGGTCGACCTGTCCACGGTGGTCGACAAATACGTCGGGGAGACCGAGAAGAACCTGGAGCGGATCTTCACCGAGGCCTCCGCGGTCAACGCCGTGCTGCTGTTCGACGAGGCCGACGCGATCTTCGGCAAGCGCTCGCAGGTCAAGGACGCGCACGACCGGCACGCCAACATCGAGTCGGCGTACCTGCTCCAGCGCATGGAGTCGTTCGACGGGATCGCCGTGCTGACCACCAATCTGCGGGCCAATCTGGACGAGGCGTTCACCCGCAGGCTCGATGTGATCGCGGACTTCCCGGTGCCCGACGCGCAGCAGCGGCTCGCCCTGTGGGAACGGTGTCTGGGCGGGCGCCTGCCGCGCGCCGCCGACCTCGATCTCCGGTTCTGCGCCGACCGCTTCGAGCTGGCCGGGGGCTCCATCCGGGCGTGCGCGGTGACCGCCGCGTATCTGGCCGCGGAGTCCGGACGGCCGCTCGCCATGGGGCAGTTGATGACGGCGGTGGCCCAGGAGTACCGCAAGCTGGGCAGGCTGGTGCTGGAGAGCGAGTTCGGGCCGTGGACGCGGGACGTGCTCGCGGACCTCTGAACCGGCCGCCCGCCGCGGGCGGGCGTCCCCGGTGACCCCGTTGCCCGAAAGGGAAGGCCCGGCCGGGCGCGGGCGCCCCGGGGGGCAGTGGGGTTGCCCTCGCGGAGGTCCGTGCGCCCCTGTCGCCGTGCCGCACCCGCCTCGGAGACTCGACGTCGACGCAGGTGACACCGATGGGACATGAAGGAGCGAGCATGCCGACGTACCTCACCCCGGGCGTGTACGTGGAGGAGGTGCAGTCCGGTGCCCGACCGATCGAGGGGGTCGGCACCGCCGTTGCCGCGTTCGTCGGCTTCGCCCAGACCGGACCCTTCCACGAACCGACGCTCGTCACCAACTGGGACCAGTACACCCAGCTGTTCGGCGGCTTCGCCGAGGGCGCCTATCTGCCGCACGCGGTGTACGGCTACTTCGCCAACGGCGGTGGCGCCGCCTACGTGGTGCGCGTCGGCGGCTCCGGCCGGGACTCCTCGGCGCCGGCCGCGGGCGTGCCCCGGCAGGGCCAGGCGCCCGAGCCGGTCGCGCTCGGCGGTTTCCTGATCGCGGCCCGCCCCGGTGTCACCGGGGTGTCGGTGGAGGTCGCCGACCCGGAGGGCGAGAACCCGCCGGAGGACCGCTTCCGGCTGCTGGTCCGCCGCGGCGACCAGGTGGCCGAGACGTACGACGTCTCCACCCGCAAGAACGTCAAGGGCTATGTGGTCGGCCAGGTCCGGGCGTCCAAGCTGATCGAGGTCACGGAGCAGCGCGACGCCGCCCAGACCCGGCCCGCCGCCCAGACCGTCGCCGTGCCGGACGCCCCGGCCGCGCCCGCGGCGCCCGCGTCCGGCGAGGTGTCCCGGCTCGACCCCGCCGAGTACGTCGGCGACGCCGGCGCCCGCACCGGCTTCGGCGGCCTGGAGGCCATCGACGAGATCACCATGGTCGCGGTCCCCGACCTGATGGGCGCCTACCAGCGCGGCGACATCGACGCCGAGGGCGTGCGCACCGTGCAGCTCGCGGTGATCTCGCACTGCGAGCAGATGGGCGACCGGGTGGCCGTACTGGACGCCCCGCCCGGACTCACCGCCCAGCAGGTGCGCACCTGGCGCAACGACGAGGCCGGTTACGACTCCCGGTACGCCACCCTCTACTACCCCTGGGTGCGGGTCTTCGACCCGGCGTCCGGCCGCAACACCACGGTCCCGCCGAGCGGTCACATCGCGGGCGTGTGGGCGCGCAGCGACGCCGAGCGCGGTGTGCACAAGGCGCCCGCCAACGAGGTGATCCGCGGCGCGGTGGACCTCGAACTGCGGCTCAGCAAGGGCGAGCAGGACCTGCTGAACCCGATCGGCGTGAACTGCGTGCGGGCCTTCCCCGGCCGGGGCATCCGGATCTGGGGTGCCCGCACCCTGTCCTCCGACCCGGCCTGGCGCTACCTGAACGTGCGCCGCCTGTTCAACTACCTGGAGGAGTCCATCCTGCTGGGCACCCAGTGGGTGGTCTTCGAGCCGAACGACGACCGGCTGTGGTCGAGCATCCGGCGCAACGTCACCGCGTTCCTCACCGAGGAATGGCGGCGGGGCGCGCTCTTCGGGCGCACCGCCGAGGAGGCGTTCTACGTCAAGTGCGACCGCGACAACAACCCGCAGGAGTCCATCGACCAGGGCCGGGTCGTCTGCGAGATCGGTGTCGCGCCGGTCAAGCCCGCCGAGTTCGTGGTCTTCCGGCTGGCCCAGTTCTCGGACAGCACCAGCCTCATCGACGAGTGAGACCAGTGACCCGCGGGTCGGTCAAGGAAAGGTGACGAACAGTCATGGCAGAGGGCGATGCTCTTTCCACCCATGTCTTCGGCGTGCAGCTCGGCGGCTACATGGTGGAGTCCATCCAGGAGATCAGCGGCCTGACCGTCGAGGAGGAGGTCGTCGAGGTACGGCAGGTCACCTCGGAGGGCAAGCAGATCATCCGCAAGCAGCCGGGCGCCCGGCAGGCCGGCGAGATCACGATCACCCGGGGGCTCGACAAGTCCAGCGAGTTCACCAAGTGGATCAAGGAGACCCTGAACAACGGTGCCGTCGACACCGCCCGGCAGAACCTGACCATCGAGATCAAGGACTCCAAGGGCGACACCGTCCGCCGCATCCAGCTGATGCAGGGCTGGGCCTCCCGGTGGGAGGGTCCCTCGCTCAAGGCGGGCGAGTCCGCGGCGGCCACCGAGACCGTGACCATCGTCTTCGAGGAGATCGTCGTCGAATGAGGCGCCGTACGGTGACGGCGGGCAGCCTGGAGGAGATCCTCGACGCGACGGCGCCCGCCCCGGCCCCCGAGCAGGCGCAGGCCCCGGCGCCACCGTCCGGCCCCGCGGCCACGCGTGAGCACGGGCTGCGCACCGAGTTCGAGTTCGAGCTGCCGCGCGGGTACGTGGACGAGTCGGGCACCCTGCACCGCAGCGGCTCGATGCGGCTGGCCACGGCCCGAGACGAGCTGCGCCCGCAGATCGACCTGCGGGTCAAGGAGAATCCCGCGTACCTCAGTGTGGTGCTGCTGAGCCAGGTGATCACCCGGCTCGGCACCATCACCGATGTGCACGCGGGCGTCGTGGAGCGGATGTACGCCACCGACGTCGCCTTCCTCCAGGACTTCTACCGCCGGGTCAACAGCGAGGGCCACACCCGCGCCGCGGTGACCTGCCCGCACTGCGAGGGCGCCTTCGAGGTCGACATCTCGGGTGGGCGCCTGGGGGAATCGTGACGTACGCGCTTCCCCGGCTCCGGGAGGAAGTCGCGTACATCGCCTACCACTTCCACTGGCAGCGCGCGGACATCCTCGACCTCACCCACGCGGAGCGCCGTCAGTGGGTGGGCGAGATCGCGCGCATCAACGCCCGCATGAACGAGGGTGGTTGAGTCATGGGCTGGTGGAAGGGGGTCCGGCGCCGGGTCGGCACGGGCACGGCCGGCGCCCCGGCGGGTCCGGCTGCCGTCGGAGCCGCCCCGGGGGCGGCTACGGGCCCGGAGAGCCCGGCCGCGTCCGTGCCGGGTGACTGGGACGGCGGCTGGCGCCGGGTCGCGCCGGTCGTGCCGACCGTCTCCCGCGCCCCGCTCGGCGTCAGCGACGGCCTCACCTTCCGCTCGGGCCTCGCCTCCTGGCAGAACCCGTCCTTCGACCGGGGTCTCGGCCACGGTCTGCTTCCCTCGGCCCCGGCCGGTCTCGTCCATGGCGTGACCCGGCCCGCCGTGCGTCGGTCGGCGCCCGCCGAGGGCGGGCCGTTGCCGCTGCGTGCGTTGCGGCGGGACACCGACGAGGCCGACGAGGGCGCCGGTCTTGAGGCCCGGGTGCCGTCGGCGGCGCGGCCGTCCGGCCCCCGGGCGCCGCGTCCCGCGGGAACCGCCGCTCCCGGCTCACCGGCCGGGGCACGGCCCGTCGCGCAGGCGCCCGTCCAACGGGCGGTGGCCGACGGCACGGGACCGGTGAGCGGGCCGCCGGTGACCGGTCCGCAACTGCCGGTGGTACGGCGCGTCGCCGTCGTACCCCACGCCGCGAACGCCGTGCCCGCGCCCGGTGTCGGGAACGCCGGACCGGTACGGCCCGAGGCCGCGTCCCGTACGGCGCCGAAGGCCGCGGCACCGACCGTGCGCCCCCGCCCGGTCGGGCCCTCGTTGACCGTCGCCCGCCGGGCGGCCCGGCCGGTGCGCCGGGTCACCGCGCTGCGGCCGGAACCGCTGCCCGGCGCGACGCCCGCGCGGGTGGAGCCCGTGGTGCAGCGTGCCGCCGCTCCCGCGCGCCCCGGAAGCCGGTCCCCGCTGGGTGCCGCGCTCGGCGCTCCGCTGGGGGAACTCCCTCCCACCGCCGTCCCGGCGGCCTCCCACGCGCCCGGCCCGGCCACCGCCGGCGATCGGCCGGGGAACGATCCGTCGCTCCCGGTGGTGCAGCGCCAGGCGGCGGCTTCGGAACCCGCGACGACGGTCACGCCGGCCGCCGGACCGCGCCCGACACGGGGGTCCGACACCGACGGTGCCGGCTCCGCCCCTCCGGTCGTCCGGCGCCGGACGGACGCCTCCGGCACCCCGGCCGCAGCGGCCGACTCCGGGCCGCGCCCCGCCGCGCCCGGCAGCGGACGGGCCGCCGGTACGACGGCACCCGTCGTCGGGCCCCGGACGGACGCCACCGGCCCCGCGGCAGCCGACGCCCAGGCGGCGGCAGGCGCCCCGCTGCCCGCCGTACAGCGCCGGGCGGACGACACCGCCGCGGCCGGTGCCGGAGCGGCGTCCAGGCCGGTGCTGCCGGGAGCGCGGCCCCGGCCCGACGCTTCCGGTCCGGCCGGTGACGCACCCGCACCCGATGACGCCCGGACGACGACCAATCACCGACTTCCCGTCGTGCAAGGCCGCGTGACCGGCACCACCCCGGCCGTAGCCGGGCCGGCGTCCGGCCCCGTGCCGCCAGGAACCCGAGCGGACGCTTCCGCCCCGGCCGGAAACGAACCCGCGCCCGCGACCACCCGCCCCACCGAACCCGACGTCCGGACGGCGACCGCCCCCCGGCTCCCCGTCGTACAACGCCAGACGACCGACCCCACCCCAGCCGAAGCCGGGCCGGCGTCCGGCCCCGTGCCGCCAGGAACCCGAGCGGACGCATCCGCCCCCACCGATGCCGGGCCGGTGCGGCGCCCGGCGGACGGCGCCACCCCGGCCGAGAACCGGTCGGCGTCCGGGCCGTTGCTGCCCGGTGTCGAGCACCGGGTGAAGGCTCCCGGGTCCGCAAAGTCCCCGGTCGCCCCCGGCACCCGGCCGGCCACCGCGCCGGAACTCCCGGTCGTGCAGCGCCAGTCGGCGGCTCCCGGTGCGACCGGTGCCCTTCCCGGGGGCGGCAGCCCGGCCGGTCCGGCGGCCGCCGGGGAGAAGGACGGCTCACCGCACCGCGCCAGGAGCGCCGCTCCCTCCGGGGCCCGTGCCCGTAGTGGTCTGGGCGCTCCGCTCCCCGCGCTGCCGCCGACCGCCTCGCCGCGCGGCCCGGCCCCTGCCCGGCCGGACGGCCGGCCCGCGGCCGCTCCGCTCCTGGGCGCGCGGGCCGGGGCCGACTCCCCCGCCCCGCCGGGCGTCTCACCGTCCGGTGCGGGTGCCGCGCGGCCCCCGGCCCCACCACTGGTGCCCCGGCTCGCACCGCCCCCGACCGGCGACGCGACCGGCGCGACCGGCCCGGGCCGCACGGCCGCCGCGCGCCCCGCCGCGCGGACCAACCCCACCGCGCGAACCAGCCCCACCGCGCTGACCGGTCCCGTCGTCGTGGCCCGCGCCCTGGCCGGGACCCGGCCCGCCGTGCCCGCGCCCGCCCCTGCCCTCTCCCTGCTCGCCGCCCGCCCGCTCGCCCTCGGCACCCGGATCCCGGACGGCACGCCGCGCCCCCGTCAGGACGCGCCCGCCAGGCCGCCCGTGGTCGCCGCGTCCTGGCGGCGCGAACCGCCGCCCCCGGCCCCGCACGACCCCGTGCGGCGGGCGTCCTCCGCTGCCGGACCGTCCGCCACGACGGCCCGGACCGAGGTCCCCGTCGTCCGCCCGGCCCCCGTGCAGCGGGCGGCGTCCGGCGCCGCCCCGGGGACGCGCGCGCCCGTGCTGCCCCTGGCCGAGGCGCAGGCACCGCCGCTCCAGGGCGCCCCGGCCCCGCAGAGCGCGCCCGGTCTGCCCGTGCCGGTGGTCCGCGCGGCCCGGCCGGAACAGTCGGCTCCCGTTCCCCTGGGGGCCGTTCCGATGCAGGTCGTCCAGCGGGACGCGACGAAGGCCGCGCGCGCCGGCCGGCCGCGGTCGGTCTCCGCGCCGCCCTCCTTCCCGGCGGCGGCCACCACCCCGGACGTCCAGGAGGAAGCGGCGCCGCAGGAGGCGCCCGCGATCGACCTGGAGGACCTGGCGCGCCGCCTGCTGGACCCGCTGTCCCGGCTGCTCCGCGCCGATCTGCGGCGCGGCCGGGAACGCGCCGGGCGGCCCTACGACGCACGCCGCTAGAGGACACACCGAAGGACGCGCTGAGGACATGGAACGGATGGCCCACGGATGACGGACAACATCTTCGCGACGAGCGTGTTCTTCCGGCTCTCGATCGGCGGCAACGACCTGGGGGCCTTTCACACCTGCTCCGGGATGGGCGCGCAGGTGGAGCTGGAGAGTTACGCCGAGGGCGGCAACAACGGCTTCACCTGGCAGCTGCCGGGCCGGGTCACCTGGTCGAACATCACGCTCACCCGGCCGGTCACCGCGGACACCGTCAAGATCGGCCGGTGGCTCGACCAGACGCTGCGCCGGGTGGAGCCCAAGGACGGGGAGATCGTGGCGCTGAAGCCGGATCTGTCCCGGATCATCAGCTGGCAGGTGCTCGGCATCGTGCCGGTGCGCTGGCAGGGCCCGTCGTTCGATCCGGCGTCCTCGCAGGCGGCGGTGGAGACGCTGGAGATCGCCCACGAGGGGCTGCGGCCCTCCTGATCCCGCCCCCGCCCCCGACGCCCCGATCCGTTCGAAAGGAGTTCCCGGTATGTCCCCTGCGGCCCGCACCAGCCGTGCCCGGGCCCAGCTGACCCTGAAGGAACCCCCTTCGGTGGTCGGCGCGAAGCCCGGCGGAACCATCGCGCGGCTGAACCTCCAGTTCAACCCGTCCACCCTGCAGTTGCGCAAGACCACCTCGTGGCGGCGCACCCCCTCGCGGATGGCCGGGCAGTCGGCGCTGCCGGAGTTCGTGGGCAGCGGGCCGCGGGAGCTGAGCCTGGAGGTGTTCCTCGACGCGACCTCGACGCACGACGACTCGGTCGAGCAGGCGGTGGAGAAGCTGATGAAGGGCTGCGTGCCGACGCCGGCGAGTCTGGCGCGCAAGAAACCGGCGAGCCCCTGGGTGCGGTTCGAGTGGGGCACCGCGCGCACCACGTCGTTCGACGGGGTGCTGTCCAGCCTGTCGGTGACGTACACGCTGTTCGACGTCGACGGCAAGCCGCTGCGGGCGACCTGCGCGCTGTCGGTGGAGGAGGCGAGCGTCGACCCGGCGGGGCAGAACCCCACCTCGGGATCGCGCACGGCCCGCAGCACCCACACGGTGGTGGCCGGGGACAGCCTCGCGCTGCTCGCCTGGCGGGAGTACGGCAACGCGACGGCCTGGCGGGTCATCGCGGAGGCGAACGGGATCGACGACCCGATGGACCTGCCGCCCGGCACCGAACTGGTGGTGCCGGCGCTCGGGGACGCGGGCGGTGAGGAGGAGCGGTGAGCACACCGGAGGCGCGGGGCGGCCGGTCCTTCGCGGCGGACCCGATCGTGGAGGCGCCCGGCGAGCTGCCGCAGGTCTGGGCGGCCCAGCTGGTCAGCTGTGTGGTGGACGAGAACGTGGGCCTGCCGGACACCGCGGTGCTCACCTACCGCGATCCCGACAACGAGTTCCTGGGGGCGAGCGGCATCACCCTCGGCACGCCGCTGCGGGTGTCGGTGATGACGGTCTCCGGGCAGTCGCGCGAGACGCTGTTCGACGGCGAGGTCACCGCGGTGGAGATCGACCGGGACGGCACCGGGTCGTTCACGGTGGTGCGCGGCTACTCCAAGGCTCACCGGCTCCAGCGGGGCCGCAAGGTGGTGGCGTACCGGAACATGACGGCCGAGGCCATCGTGCGCAAGGTGGCCGCGGGCGCGGGTCTCGCCTGCGGGAAGGTGGAGGCCGCGCCGGTCACCTACAAGCAGTTGTCGCAGGCCAACGTCTCCGACTGGGACTTCCTGCAGTACCTGGCGGGCGAGAGCGGCGCGCAGGTGCGGGTGGACACCAAGGGCGTGCTCCAGTTCACCCGGCCCGAGCCGGCGTCGGGGGCGCCCGCGCCGTCGACCCCGGCCACGCAGAACCCCATGGTGCTGGAGTACGGGCGCAATCTGCTGGCGTTGCGGGCGGCGCTGTCGGGCGCGGACGGCGCGTCCTCGGTGGAGGTGCGCGGCTGGGACGTCTCCACCAGGACCCCGTTGGTGGCCCGGCAGCCGTCGGTGGCCAGCAAGACGGTGCTGCCCGGCCTCTCCCCGGCGCTCGCCGCCACGTTCGGGGCGTCGGCAAAGCTGACGGTGACGGACACCCCGTACCGCACGCAGGCCGAGACGGCCGCGGCCGCGGCGGCGATCTCCGCGCAGGTGGCCGACGGGTTCGCCGAGCTGGAGGTCGTGGCGGAGGGCAGTCCGCGGCTGCGGGCGGGGCTGCCGGTGGCGCTCGGCAACGTCGGGCCGGCGTTCTCCGGCCGGTACACGGCGACGGCCGTGCAGCACAGTCTGGACCCCGGCGAGGGCTACCGGACCACGGTGTGGGTCAGCGCCAGCCCGGACCGGTCCCTGGCGGGCCTGGTGACCGGCGCCAACGCGCCCGGCCGCGGGCCGCGCATCCCGGGTCTGGCGATCGGCGTGGTGACGGACGTACGGGAGCCGGGCGGCGCGCAGAACGGCGCGGTACGGCTCAAGTTCCCCTGGCTGGACGACACCTACGTGACCGACTGGGTGCGTACGGTGCAGTGGGGCGGCAAGGGCGGCGGGGGTGTGGTCAGCCCGGAGGTCAACGACGAGGTGCTGGTCGGCTTCGAACAGGGCCTGCTGGACTGCCCGTACGTCATCGGCGGCCTCTACAACGGCGTGGACGGTCCTTCCCCGCACGACGTGCCGCTGGTCGACGGCACCAGCGGCAAGGTCAACCGCCGCTCCGTGGTGTCCCGTTCGGGGCACCGGGTGGAACTGCTGGACGCGCGGGCGCCGGGTCCGTCCGGGGTGCGGCTGCGGACGGCGGACGAGCGCATGGAGGTGCTGCTCGACGACCGCAACGACCGGATCGAGCTGACCGTGTACGCGGCCGGCGGCCGGCGGGCGCTGTCCTCGGTGCGGCTGGACGAGCGCGGCATCACGCTCGACGCGGGCACCGGCAAGGTCACCGTGAAGGGCGCCGATGTGGAGATCGAAGGCACCAACTCGGTGAGGGCGCACGGACGTTCGGCGTCCGTCAACGGGCAGACCGACCTCACGCTGGACGGCGGCCTGCTGGGGGTGCTGAAGGCGGACCTCGTACGCATCAACTGACCGACCGCACTTTGTGTACGCACGTACTTCGAGGAGGAGCCCGCCATGTCCGGCGCAGCCCGTACCGGCGATTCCACCAGTCACGGCGGTGTGATCGCCACCCCGCCGCCCGGCGCCGCCGCGACGGTGGCCCGGGTGCTGATCGGCGGCCGTCCCGCCGCCGTCGTGGGCAGTCTGCACACCTGTCCGATGCCGCCGCACGCGTTGCTCGGCCCGGCCAATGTGATCCTGCCCAGTCCGGCCTCGCTGACCTCGGGCATGGTCCTGATCGGCGGGCTGCCGGCCGCGCGGGCGGGCGACACCGCCGCGTGCGGCGCGACGGTGCTGCTCGGCGCCCTGAACGTGCAGATCGGAGGGGTGTGATGAGCGAGCGGTTCATCGGGCGGGGCTGGGCGTTCCCGCTGCGGGTCGGGCCGACCGGCGGGATCGCGCTGGTGGAGCGGGAGCGGGAGATCGAGGAGGCCATCCGGCTGGTCCTGGGCACCGCCCCCGGCGAGCGGCCGATGCGGCCGGAGTTCGGCTGCGGCATCCACGACTACGTCTTCGCGCCGGGCGACGGCGCCACGGCGGGCCGGATCGCCCAGCAGGTGCGCGAGGCGCTGGAGCGCTGGGAGCCGCGGATCGCGGTGGACGAGGTGGTGGTCGCCTTCGACGAGGTCGACGCCGGCACCCTCTACATCGACGTGCGCTACACCATCCGCTCCACCAACGACCGGCGCAACCTGGTGTTTCCCTTCTACACGATCCCCTCCGAGGAGGGGGCCGAGGAAGCGGTCGCGGACTGATGGCCCTGCCCTCCCCCAATCTGGACGACCGGCGCTTCCAGCAACTCGTCGACGAGGCGAAGCGCTATGTGCAGCAGCGCGCGCCCGAGTGGACCGACCACAACGTGTCCGACCCGGGCGTCACCCTGATCGAGACGTTCGCCTACCTCGTGGACCAGCTGCTGTACCGGCTGAACCGGGTGCCGGACAAGAACTACACCGCGTTCCTGGACCTGTTGGGCATCCGGCTGTTCCCGCCCGCGGCGGCCGGCGCCGAGGTCGACTTCTGGCTGTCGGCGCCGCAGCCCGAGGCGGTGACGCTGCCCGCGGGCACCGAGGTGACCACCGCGGACGGTGAGGCCGAGGAACCGGTGGTGTTCGCGACCACCGGCGAACTGCGCATCGTGCCCAGCGAGTTGGTGCGGCTGGTGACCGCGCCCCGGTCCGGTGAGCAGACCGACCGGACCGGTGAGCTGGCCGAGGGCCGGGACGTGCGGTGCTTCCAGGCGGCCCCGCAGCCGGGCGACGCGCTGCTGTTCGGTCTGCCCGCCGCGGTGCCCCGGTGCATCGTGGCGGTGCGCCTGGACAGCCGGGTGGAGGGTGTCGGCGTGGACCCGCGCCAGCCGCCGCTGGCGTGGGAGGCGTGGGACGGGGGCCGCTGGCAGGAGTGCGAGACCGGCTCGGACAGCACGGGCGGTCTGAACCGGCCCGGCGAGGTGATCGTGTACGTGCCGGCCGGGCACACGGCGTCCGTGATCGGCGGCACCCGGGCGGGCTGGCTGCGCTGCCGGGTCACCGAGGCGGAGCCGGGCCAGCCGTTCTACTCGGAGTCGCCGACGGTGCGGGAGGCGACGGTGTTCACCGTCGGCGGCACCACCCCGGTCGAGCACGCCGAGACCGTCACCGATGTGCCGCTCGGCACCTCGGAGGGGGTCGCGGGCCAGAGCTTCCGGCTGGGCCGACCGCCCGTGCTGCTGGACGGCGAGCCCCCGCTGGTGGAGGTCTCCTCGGCCGACGGCTGGCAGCGCTGGGAGGTCGTCGAGCACTTCGGCCGCTCGGGGCCCGGCGACCGGCACGTCCGGGTGGACGCCACCACCGGCGAGTTCCTCTTCCCGCCCGCGCTGCGCGAGCCGGACGGCACGCTGCGGCTGTGCGGCGCGGTGCCGGAGAAGGGCGCCCACATCCGGGTGACCCGCTACCGCACCGGTGGCGGCCCGGCCGGCAACGTCGCCCGCGGCGCGATCTCCGTGCTGCGCAGCTCGGTGCCGTACATCGCGCGGGTCGTCAACCGGGAGGCGGCACGCGGCGGGGTGGACGGCGAGACGGTGGAGAACGCCAAGCTGCGGGCCCCGGACGCGCTGCGCATGCAGGAGCGGGCGGTCACCGCGGAGGACCACGAGATCATCGCCCGGCAGGCGGCCCCCTCGGTGCGCCGGGTGCGCTGTCTGCCCGCCGGGGACGGGGCGGGCGCGGTGCGGGTGCTGGTGGTGCCGGACGCGGTGGCGGACGACGGCGACCGGCTCCGCTTCGAGCAGCTCATCCCCTCGGACCAGGTGCTGGCCGCGATCACCGGGAGTCTGGACGAACGGCGGCTGATCGGGACCCGGTTGGTGGTGGAGCCGCCGGTCTACCAGGGCGTCACCGTGGTGGCCCGGCTCGCGACCGCGCCCGGCGACACCGACCGGGTGCGGGACGCGGCGCTCGCCGCGCTGTTCCGGTACCTCAACCCGCTGCGCGGCGGTCCGGACGGCACCGGGTGGCCGTTCGGGCGGCCGGTGCAGTACGGGGAGGTGTTCGGCGTGCTGCAACGCGCCACGGGCAACGCGCTGGTGGAGGAGATCCGGTTGTTCGCCGCCGACCCGATCACCGGGCGGCGGGGCGCGCCGGTGGACCGCATCGACGTGGGTCCGGGCGCGCTGGTCTTCTCCTACCAGCACCAGGTCGTCGTGCAGCCGATGGAGCCGGAGGCCCGCCCATGAGCCGTGCCGCCGTACCCGGACTGCCGAGCCGGCACCCCATCGGCGGGCTGCTGCCCGCGCTCTACGCCGACGACGACTTCGCCCAGCGGTTCACGGCGGGCCTGGACACCGTCCTCGCCCCGGTGTTCTCCACCCTCGACAACCTCCCCGCGTATCTCGATCCGCGGGTCGCCCCGGCGGACTTCGTGGCCTGGCTGGCGTCCTGGGTGGGCGCCGCCGACGACCCCGAACGGCCCGCGGAGCTGCGCCGCGAGGCGGTGGTGCGCGCGGTCGAACTGCACCGCTGGCGCGGCACCCGGCGCGGTCTGGTGGAGCGGCTGCGGCTGACGCTCGGGGTGCACGCCGAGGTCGTCGGCGACGGCGGCGCGGTGTGGTCCCGCACCGCGGGCACGCCCCTGCCGCCCGCGCCGTCCGGCGAGGTGCTGGTCCGGGTGTGGCCGGGCCGGGAGCCGGAGGTGGACGCGGTCCGCGTCCGGGAGGTCGTCCGCGCCCACTGTCCTGTCCATGTCCCCTGCCGGGTGGAGATCCTGTCCGGCCCGCCCGCCGACGAAGGGAGGTGACGCCATGCGCGCCTGTCCCGCGTGCGGGGCGTCCAACGGCCCCGACGACGATTTCTGCGGCAA
The DNA here is from genome assembly GCF_013423905.1 of Streptomyces sp. NEAU-sy36. Taxonomy (NCBI): domain Bacteria; kingdom Bacillati; phylum Actinomycetota; class Actinomycetes; order Kitasatosporales; family Streptomycetaceae; genus Streptomyces; species Streptomyces sp. NEAU-sy36. Next base: position 2,650,269 of record NZ_CP058977.1, on the reverse strand, counting down.
CTGCGGGGCGTACCTGGGGTGGTCGGCGGAGGCCGGCCGCTCCGCGGAGGAGCCGGACCCGGCTACCGACGCCCCCCTGCCCTCTCGGGAACCCCGTTCGGCCCGCCGTGAGGGGGACGACCGTACCCCCGGCATCGACGACGACCCGCCGAGCGCCCCGACCGCGCCTGCCCCCGGTACGATCCGCTCGGCGGCCGGTACGACCACCGCGACGGCCGGTACCCCTCCCGGGAGCGCCGACGCCCCGAGTACGCCCGCGGCACCCTCCGCACCTCCGGCATCAGCGGCACCACATGCACCGCCGAACCCGCCGACACCGACACCACCGACACCGCCGGTCTCTTCCGCACCGACCCCGGCCGCGCCCCCGGCGCGCCCGGCACCCCCGGCGCCCCGCGCACCCGAGCCCGCCGAACCCGATCCGCGGCAGCCCGCCCCGGTGCAGCCCGCCAAGGCGGTCGCGCCGCGGCCCGTCGTGCGGCCGGTGCCCGAGCGCGAGGAGGTGGTGGGGCCGCCGTGCCCCGCGTGCGGGACGCCGAACCCGCCGGGGCGCCGGTTCTGCCGCCGCTGCGCCACCCCGCTGGACCCGCGGGCGGCTGCGGAGGCGCTGCCGTGGTGGCGGACCGTGTGGCCGTTCCGGCGCCGGGTGCGGGCGGGCTCCGGACGCTGGGTGCGGTTGCTGGTGATCCTGGTGGTGGTCGCCGCGCTGTGCGTGGGCGGGTTCCTGCTGCTGCCCGCCGGACGCTCCCTGGTCGAGGACACCCGGGACAAACTGGGCGGCACCAAGGCGGTCACGCCGGTGCACGTCACGGCGAGCGCCTCGGTGAGCGGGCATCCGGCCTCGAACACCACGGACGGCCTGAGCAACCGCTACTGGGGCGCGCCGGGGCCGGGGGCGTCGGTGACGTACACCTTCGGCAAGCCGTTCCGGCTGGTGGATCTCATCATCACCAACGGCGCCTCCGACTCGCCGCAGCAGTACGCGGCCGAGGCCCGCGCCTTGCAGATGGACATGGAGGTCACGTCCTCCGACGGCACCGTGCACCGCACGTCGGTGTCCCTCGGCGACAAGGCGGGCCCGCAGACCGTCACGACCGGGATCGACGACGTGGTGGGCGTGCGACTGGTGCTGCGTTCGGTCACGGGGCTGACGGCGGGCCGTCACGTCGCGCTCGCGGAGGTCGAGTTCTTCCAGCGGAGCTGAGCGTCCGGCCGGCCCGGCCGGCGCGCCGTCGTCCGGGCTACCCGGCCGGGGAGGATCGCGGGCGCAGCCGGGCGGCCAGGACGGCGACGTCGTCCTCCGTGTCGCGGACGTCGAGGCGGGTGACGACGGTGTCGAGGATCTCCTCGGGTCCGGCGCCGGTCCCGAAGCGGATGCCGGCCAGCCGGTCCAGGGAGCGGTCGATGTCCTCGCCGCGCCGCTCGACCAGACCGTCCGTGAACAGCACGAGGGTCTGCCCGGGCGCCAGCCGGCAGGTGGCCGGTTCGTAGCCGCCGAAGCCGGTGCCCAGGGGCGGGCCGACCGGCACCGGCAGCCGGGTGGCCCGCCCGTCCCGGTCGATCACGAACGGCGGCAGGTGTCCGGCACCGGCCAGCGTCACCATGCCCCGGTTGGGGTCGACCTGCGCCAGCAGGCAGGTGGCGGGCCTGCGGTCGGGTTCCTCGGCGGCCATGCCGTCGAGCTGGCGCAGCACGCGGTGCGGGGGCAGGTCGGCGGAGGCGACGTAGCGCAGGGCGGAGCGGTAGGCGGTCATGTCGACGGCGGCCTCCAGGCCGTGCCCCATGACGTCGCCGACGACCAGCAGGGTGCGGCCGAAGTGCAGTCGTACGGTCTCGCACCAGTCTCCGCCGACCAGCGTGCTGTTCCCGACCGGCAGATAGCGGATGGCGACGTCCAGATTGGGGTGCGGCCGGCCCGGTTCGGCCAGCAGGGCGCGCTGGAGCTTGCCGATGATGCCGCTGACCGCGTGGTGCTCGCGGGCGTGCCGGATGTGGGAGGCGGCGCGCTCGGCGAGGAACCGCAGGAACTCGGTCTCCGGCCCCGGGTACGGCTCGTTCCCGCGGGCGCAGACGAGCACGCCGTAGCAGTGGCCGCCCGCCGTCAGCGGCACACAGAGCGCGGCGCGTTCGTCGCCGGGCCCGGCCGCGATCCACCGGTCCTCGTCCGGGTCGGCGCCCGGCGGGACCGCCGCCGCGACCCGCCGCGCCTCGGGCAGCAGCTCCGGGTCGCCGCCGACGGCCGCGTAGCCCACCGCGGTCTCGCGGCCCCAGCTGAGCACGGCCGCGGCGCCGCCCAGCCGGGCCGCGGCGGTGCGGGTCAGCTCGGCGCAGGTGGTGTCCTCGTCCAGGGTGGTGCCGATCCCGGCCGCCACCGCGCGCAGCTCGGCCGGGCCCGCCGGGACGCGGGTCTCCTCCCGGGCGGGTCTGCCGTATCCGGGCCCGACGGCGTCCACCGTCGGCTGACGGAACGGGTGAAACCAATCCACCACAGCACTCACCTTAGAGGGGGATCCCCGCACCGTCCCGCCATGACCACATCAGCACGCACGGGTCCCCGCCCGGCGGGCGGCGACCCGCTCCAGGACGGGCCGCCAGGTCTCCGGCGCCGCCACGCGGGCGCCGACCACCTTGCCCGCGTCGTCGGCGCGGCGCAGCGCGAGGGCCGCCGCGAAGTCGGGGCCGGCCGCGAAGGCGGCGGCCTCGTCGGGGGTCATGGGGCCGCCCTGCCGGCCCAGCGTGCGGGCGCTCTCCGGGGACAGCGCGAGGTGCGGGTCGGTCGCCGCGAGATAGCGCTTGGCCGGAACGTGCAGGGCGACCAGGCGGGCGACCCGGGGGCCGAGGAGGCCCTCGACCGCCGCCGCGGCATGCGCGCCGTGTCCCGCCTCGTCGCCCGGCACGAGGCGGTGGCCGAGGTCGTGCACGAGCCCGGCGACCTGCACCTCCTCGTCGTCCGGGTGGCTCGCGGCGAGCAGGGCGGCGACCTGGAGGCCGTGGTCGAGGATGTCCACCGGGTCGCCGGAGCGGTCCGGGGTGTCCCAGACGCCGGCGCAGCCGGCCAGCAGGTCCATCAGCGCGTCGACGGACGGGACGGGGCGGATCGGGTGGTGCGTCATGGGGCCACGCTGCCTCGGCGGGGTGTACGGCCGGGTGTACGAGGGGTGGCCGGGGGATGTCCGGTCCGTTCCGCTCCGCGCGGTCCGTGCGGGCATGGGCGCCGGCGTGCCGGGCACGCGATCCTGGTGAGGGTGGAGACCCGCGAGGAGGCCAGGAGGCGCGGCCGGTGATCGCCGTCAACCCGATGGACAGCGCCTCGGTGCTGGCGGCCTTCGGCGCGCTCGGGGTGCTGACGGTGATCTTCGCGGAGTCCGGTCTGCTGGTCGTCGGCTTCTTCCTGCCCGGGGACACGCTGCTGTTCCCGGCCGGTGTGCTGTGCGCGGGCACCGCCCAGCAGCCGCCGCGGCTGGCGCTGTGGCAGGTGCTGCTGTGCGCGGCGGTCGGCGCGGTGGCCGGGGGCCAGGTCGGCTATCTGATCGGGCGGCACGGCGGCCGGGCGCTGCTCGCGCGCACCTCCAGCCGGCGGGTGAAGGGCGCGGCGTCCCGCGCCGAGGAGTTGCTCGCCCGGTACGGCTACGGCAAGGCGCTGGTGCTCGGCCGGTTCGTGCCGCTGCTGCGCACGGTGCTGCATCCGGTGGCGGGGGCGCTGGAGGTGCCGCTGCGGCCCTTCACCATCTGGCAGAGCGTGGGCGGGGTGCTCTGGTCGCAGGTCCTGGTGCTGGCGGGCTTCACCCTCGGCGCCTCCGTGCCCCAGGTGAACGACTATCTGCTGCTGCTGGTCGTGGCGGTCGTCGTGCTGTCGCTGCTGCCGCTGCTGCTGGAGGCCGCCCGGACCCGCCGCGAACGGCGGGACACACAGGACCGGCAGGACCGGCGGGACAGCCGGGAACGGCAGGACCGGCGCCATCCCTGATCCGGTCCCGCGCCGCCGGGGCGGTTACAGCGCGGCTCCCCGGTGTGTCACGCGTCCCGCCAGCACGGTCGCCACCACCGGCACCTGCGCCAGCTCCGTGTCCGCGACGGCCAGCGGGTCCTCGGCGAGCACCGTGAGGTCGGCGCGGCAGCCGACGGCGAGCCGCCCGGCGGCCTCCTCCTCCCCCGCGACCCAGGCCGGGTTCACGGTCATCGCGCGCAGGGCCCGCAGCGGGGTGAGCGCCTGGTCGGGGCCGTGCGGCGGCAGGGAGAGATCGGCGGGACGGCGGTGCCGGGCGCCCGCCATGACCTCCAGCGGCGGGTACGGCGCCACGGGCCAGTCGGAGCCGAGCACCACCCGGGCCCCGGCGTCCCACAGGTCACGGCAGCGGAAGGCGTGCCCGGCCCGCTCCTCGCCGAGCCGCCGCGACCAGTTGTCGGTGTGGTCGGCGCGGGTGAACTCGCAGCAGTGGGTGGGCTGCATGGACGCGGCCACCCCGAGCGGCGCGAACCGCCGCACGGTGTCGTCCGGCACGGTCTCGATGTGCTCGACGCGGTGCCGTACGGCGCCGGGGCCGTCCGACTGCGCCCGGGCCACCGAGTCGAGCACATGCCGTACGGCCGCGTCCCCGATGGCGTGGGTGGCGGTGGGCACCCCGGCCCGGTGCAGGGCGGCGATCACCCGGGTGTAGCGCCGCGGGTCGGGCCAGAAGGCGCGGGTGGACTCCCCGTGCCGGTCGGGCGCCTCCAGCCAGGCGGTGCCGTTGTCGATGGTGCCGTCCATGAAGAGCTTCACACCGGCCACCCGCCACAGCGCCCCGCCGGTGCCCTGCAGCCGGATCAGCTCGGCCACGGCGTCGTCGTCGGCCTCCGGCGGGCACCAGGGGTGCACCCGCAGCCGCAGCGGAAGGGCGTCCTCGGCCTCCAGCGCGGCGTAGACGGCGAGGGTGTCGCCGTTGGCGTCCATGGCGTGCCCGCCGGTGAGGCCCGCGGCGGCCATCGCGTGCAGCACCTCGGTGGCCCGGGCGCGGACCTCGGCCTCGGTCGGCCGGGGCGCGACGGCCTCCACGAGCGCGCAGGCGGCGTCCTCCAGCAGGAGTCCGGTGGGCCGTCCGTCGGCGTCGCAGACGATCTCCGAGCCCTGCTCGAAGGCGCGCGGCCCGTCGATGCCCGCCAGTTCCAGGGCACGTGCGCCGGCCAGGGCGGAGTGGGCGTCGAAGAGTTCGATGAAGGCGGGGACGCCGTCGAGGACGGGCCCGAGGGCCGCATGACCGACGGGCGCGCCGCCGAAGGCGTTGGGGTCCAGGCCCCAGCCGCGCAGCCAGCCGCCCGGCGGCAGCGCGCGCACGGCGTCGGCGAGGGCGGCCCGTACGGCGTCGAGGTCGCGGCAGGCGGAGAGGTCCACGCCCATGGTGCGTTCGGCACCGGAGACGGGGTGCAGGTGCCCGTCGGTCAGGCCCGGCAGGACCACCGCGCCGCGCAGGTCCAGCACGGTGCTGCGCGGCCCGGCCAGGGCACGGGCCTCCCGGTCGTCCCCGAGCAGCACGATACGGCCGTCCCGCGCGGCGAGCGCGGTGTGCGGCAGGAGGGCGCCGGTGCCGGGGTCGAGCAGCCGGGCGGAGAGCAGGACGAGATCGGCGGGCACGGGGCTCCTTCAGGAGGGGGACTGTTCGGCGGGCTCGGGCTGGTCCAACGCGCCTGCGGGCAGGCCGAGTTCGCGCTCGGCGGTGCTGTGCGCCATGCGCAGCACCGCGGCGGGCCGGGCGGGGGTGACGGTGTTGACGTGGACGCCGAGGCCGTCGAGGACGACGAGGATCTGGACGGCGGCGCCGAGGGGATCGGCGGTTCGGAACTCGTCCGCGGCCACGCCGTCCCGGATCAGCCCTTCGAGGCGCCCGCGCCAGGCGGCCTCCTGCCGGGCCACCCGCTCGCGCAGCAGCGGCCGGTAGCGGCTCAGGTGCCGGGCGTTGATCCACAGCCGGCTGATGGCGTCGTACTCCTCCCCCGTCGTCCGCCCCAGGAACCGCCTCAGCCGGGCGAGCGGCCCGGCCTCCACGGCCCCGGCGCCGGAAGGCTCGGCGCCGGAAGGCTCGGCCCGGTCGGCCGCGGTACCCGGCTCCGGTTCGCCGGCACCGCCCCCCGCGCCCGGCAGCAGGCGGTCCAGTTCCGCGGTCGCCGCGTGGCCGAAGGCCTCGGCGACCAGTTCCTCGGCCGACGGGAAGTAGTGGCTGATCAACCCCGGGCGCACGGCCAGTTCCTCACCGATCCGGCGCAGGGTGACGCACTCCAGGCCCTCCGCCAGGGCGACCGCGGCGGCCGTGGTCACGATCTCCGCCCGCCGGGCCGCCGGATCCTTGCGGATCCGCTTGCGCTGAACGCTTGACGACATGACAGCGATGCTATTGAGTGTGCGACCAATAAGCAACTGGTCGCGTGCCCGACAAGCGCCCGGCCTCCCTTCCCCGCCGCTTCCGGAGGGCCCCATGGCGTCCACGCTCCCCGATCCCTGTCCCGACGCGCAGACCGCGCCCGCCGAGGGGCCCGCCCCCTCCCCCCGGGACTCCGGCGGCGTGGAGACGCACGGCATCGACCACATCCCCGACTCCGAACGCCGGGGCAGACCGCGGGAGTTGTTCTCCGTGTGGGCCGCCGCCAACGTCAACTACCTGAGCCTGGTGGTCGGCGGCGCGCTGGTGCTGATGGGCCTGAGCCTGTGGCAGGCGCTCGCGGTGACGGTCGTCGGCAATCTCTTCTGGCTGCTCACCGGGCTGCTCGCGGTCCCGGGCCCGGCCGCGGGCGCGCCCAGCGAGGTCATCACGCGGGCGCTGTACGGGGTGCGCGGCAACCGGGTCAACAACGCGGTGACCGGCTGGCTGATCTCCGTCTGCTACTTCGCGCTCAACCTGGCCGCCGCCGCCACCGCGGCCTTCTCCCTGGTGGCCGGGACCGGCCTGCCGGTGAACTCCGCGGTCAAGGCGGTCGTCGTGGTGCTCATCGCCACGGTCACCCTGGCCATCAGCGTCTACGGCCACTCCGCGATCGTGCGTCTCTACATGCCGATCACCCTGGTGCTGACGGCCGTGTTCGCCGTCCTCGCGGTCGCCGTGCTGCGGCACACGGACTTCTCCTACGCCCCGCACCGGCCCCTGAGCGGCGACGCGCTGTGGGCGACCGTCCTGGCCGGCGTCGCCCTGATCGCCTCCGGCCCCCTCTCCTACACCACCAGCGCCGACTTCTCCCGCTATCTGCCGCGCACCACCTCACCCTGGGCGGTGGCCGGCTGGACGGCGCTCGGCGGCTTCCTGCCCGGCGTGGTGGTCTGCGGGCTCGGCGCATGCGCGGCCACCGCCGTCGACATGAACGACCCGCAGTCGGCGCTGCGACCGCTGCTCCCCGCCTGGTTCCGGCCGCTGTTCCTGCTCGCGCTGGTCCTCGGCACCGTTGCCCTGAACGCGCTGACCGCCTACAGCGCCGGTCTCGCCCTGCAGGCCGTCGGCATCCGCATCCGCCGCTCGCTCAGCGTCCTGGTCGACGGCACGGTCTCCGTCTCGCTCACCCTGTGCGCGCTGCTCGTCTCCGACTTCCTGGACACCGTCGGCGATGTGCTCCAGCTGACCGTGGTCCTGCTCGGCCCCAGCACCGCCGTGTACGCCGTGGACATCCTGCTGCGCCGGGGCCGCTACGACGGCCCCGCCCTCACCGACGAGTCCCCCACCGGCCGCTTCTGGTACACCGGTGGCGTCAACTGGCGTGGAGCGCTCGCCCTTTCGGCGGGCGTCGCCGCCTCCGCGCTGTGCGTCGACACGGTCTACACCGGCCCGGCGGCCGCGGCCCTCGGCCATGTGGACCTCGCCCTGCCCGCGGGCCTCCTGGTCTCCGCCGCCGCCTACGCCCTGCTGATGCGCGGCCCGGTGCGCACGGGCGTCCGAGTCGCGCCGCGCTCTGGACGGTCCCCCGGCCATCCGTGAGACTGGGCCGGGACGGACGCCCCGGCCTCCAGGACGGTGACATGGAAGTAGAGGAAGTCCCCCGCGTCGAACTCACCCCGCGCGCCGAGGAACTGGTGCGCCGGCTGCGCGCCGCGCACGGACCGCTGATGTTCCACCAGTCCGGTGGCTGCTGCGACGGCAGCGCGCCCATGTGCTACCCGGACGGCGAGTTCCGCACCGGCGACTCGGACGTACTGCTGGCGGAGCTGGACGTGTCGGGGGTGGCCGAGCCGGTCACCTTCTGGATGTCCCGCAGCCAGTACGAGGCCTGGCGCCACACCCGGCTCATCGTGGACGTCGTGCCGGGCCGCGGCAGCGGATTCTCCCTGGAGGCACCCGAGGGGGTGCGTTTCCTCACCCGTTCCCGTGTGGTCGAGGCCTAGATGTATTGACCTGAAGCGTTGTTCACGCGCAGCTCGTCCTGGCACCGTTGGCATCCGGTCCCTGCGCGCTGACCGCCGACATCACGTCACGTGCGACGGCGGCCCACTTCGCGTCGGAGGGTCGCGCTTCAGGGATTGACGACAGCCATCCACATGGGCTCGGTACGGGTCTGCAGCGCGTGCAGGGCGGTCCGGACGTTGGCGAGCGGGTAGCGGTGGGTGATCAGGTCTTCCGCCTGGAGAAGGCCGCTTCCCATCAGGCGCAGGATCTCGTGGGCGTCGGAGCGGGTGCAGGAGCGAGTGCCGATGAGGCGCCAGCAGTTGGTCATCAAGGTGAGGGCGGGGAACGGGCAGGGGGTGGGATTTCCGCCCATGTGGACCATGGTCGCGCCGGTGGCGAGGGCGGCGGTGGCCTGCCAGGTGGTGGGGCCGTCGGGTGTGTAGTCGAGAACGGCGTCGGCGCCCTGTGGCAGCAGGTGGCGTAGCCGGGCGGTGAGGCCGGAGTTGGTCGTCCAGTCGGTGTCCAGCTCTTCCAGGGCGACGGTGTCGGTGGGGAGGGCGCCGGCGAGCCGGGTCACGGCGTCCAAGCGTGCGCGGGAGCGGGCGACGAGGATCAGCCGCGCTATGCCGAAGTAGGGGGCGAGCTTGATGGTGGCGGTGCCCATGGTGCCCGTGGCGGCGGTGACGACCATGACGGAGCCGGGGCGCAGTGCGGCGAGTTTCAGTGCGCGCAGGGCGTTGGCGAGGTCGTGGACCTTCGCGCCGAGGTCGAAGGAGACGTTGTCCGGCAGTGGGTCGAGCAGCCAATAGGGCACGCGGATGTATTCGGCCAGGCCGCCGTCATGGTAGCGCGCGTACAGAGGCATGGGGGCGGGGCCGAAGGCGGCGTGGCCGATCATGGCCTGCTGAGCGCACAGCATGTCGCGGTCGGTGGTGCAGGCCGCGCAGGTACGGCAGTTGAGCTGGGGATGGACGCGGATCCGCTGTCCTGGTGCCCAGCCGTGGGCCTGTGCCTCCGGACCGGCGGTGGTGATGGCGCCTGCGGCCTCGTGGCCCAGGACGGTGGGCAGGTGACGGAAGGCGCCACGGGACAGGAGGGTCAGCATGCCGGGGGCGAGTCCGGCGGCGGCGACGCGGACCAGGACGTCCTGTGGTCCGGGTTCGGGGACGGGAACGGTGTCCAGATGGATCCGGGCGGAGCCGGCGTGGGCGGTGACGGCCTGCATGGTGGGCACGGAGTCTGTCTCCCGGTTTCTCGATGGTCGGTGTGATGGCGCGGCGAAGCGGCTGGCGCGTGGGGCGGCGTCCGTCATTCCCGGGTGGGTGGTCGTAGTTCAGTGCGCGATGAGTTCGCGCACCAGGCGAGAGGTGAGGGGTTCGGCGGCGCGGCCGGCGGGTGCGACGCGGGGAGCCGGGCGGTGGGAGAGCAGGGTGAGGTGACAGGCCGGTTCCTCGGTGATGCTGGTGTGGGCAACCCCCAGAGGGATGCGGACGAAATCCCCCGGAGCCAGTTCGAGGGCACCGCGCTGGGTGAGCAGCATGCGCCGCCCGCTGATCTGGTACTGGATCTCGTCGGCGTCCAGGGTTCGGGTGTAGGCCCGCCTGCCCGGCGCGCCGGACAGGCGGGCGATGCCGAGCCGGAAGCTGTCGGCCCGGTAGAGCCAGGAGGTCGTGGCGGGGGCGGGGTCCGGGCGCAGCACGGTCAGCCGACCGGTCTCGTCGTGGGCTTGTTCCAGCAACAGGCGTTCGTCGCCGCAGTGGGCGGCCACGTCGTGGCCGGGGGCGCCCAGGCACTGGGTGGTGACTTCGGTGACGGTGCCGGCCTCCCAGCCGTCGAAGGGCGGGAAGAGGGGGCGGGAGACGTGGTGGGCGGCGTGTTCCTCGGTGACGGGCGCGGGGGTGTAGAAGAGCAGATGGCTCTCCTTGCGGCCGTAGTTGTCGTGGGCGACGCCGCGGGGGATGCGGGAGAAGTCGCCGGGCTGCAGCTCGACCGTGCCCAGCTCCGTCATGAGGGTGCGCTCGCCCGCGATCTGATAAGAGATCTCGTCCACATCGCAGTTGCGGTGGTAGAAGGGCTGCCGGTTGTCCATGGTCTGCCACTCGACGCGCAGTTGGTCGTTCTCGTAGAGACCCCGCGGCGGCGCGAACGGCTGGGACGCGTACCGCTGTGGGAAGTGCACCGCTTCCAGCAGGGGCTGGTCGGTCCACAACTTCATCGGCCCGGGGGCGGGCTCGGTGAGCAGCAGCTCTTCGTCGCGCCGGATCGTGCGCAGGGGCTGCTCGTGGCCGAGCAGGCGGAAGGTTTCGGTCACGATGGCCATGACGGGCTCCTCGATGTCAGAGGCAGTGAAACGGGGGATGGCGGCGAGGTGGTTCAGCGGGCCTGGCCGGGGGTGAGGGAGCTGCGGTGCGCCGCACGCCGGGCGATGCCGGCGCCGATCGCGGCGACGACAGCCGCGCCGGTCATGACGCAGGCCATCGTCCGGCCCTGGTCGGCGTCTCCGAGGCCGACCAGCGGGGTGACCAGGGCGCCGGTGGCGAACTGGGTGGCACCCAGCAGTGCCGATGCCGAGCCGCTGGCACCGGACTGGCCGGACATGGCCAGCGTGGTGCAGCAGGGCGCCGCGAGGCCGAAGGCGGCGATCTGCACCACCAGGGGTATCAGGAAGACCGGGAGTGGTGCCCCGGCCCAGGACGCTGTCAGCACCCCCGTGCCGGCCACGACGAGGACGGCGGTCGCCCTGGTGAGGATGCGCTGGGGGGTGGTGCGGCGGGCCAGGCGGCCGGTGGCCGCACCGCCTGCCACCATGCACGCCGCGACCAGGGCGAAGACGGCGCCGGCGGCGGTGGGTGTGAGGCCGTAGCCGCTCTGGAGGACGAAGGCCGCCCCGGCGATGTAGGCGAAGAGAACGGCGAAGAGCGCGCCGAGGGTCAGCGCGTACGCCCGGAAGGTGCGGTTGCCCAGCAGTCGGCCGTAGGCGCGGAAGACGTCGCAGAGGCCGGCGCTGGTCCGCTGTCCGGGCGGCAGGGTCTCCGGCATCGAGCGCACCGACCACAAGGCCAGTACGGCGCCGACAGCCGCAAGAGCGACGAACAGGCCGTGCCAGGAGGAGACGCGCAGCAGCCCGCCGCCCAGAACGGGGGCGCAGACCGGGGCGATGCCCATGACCAGGGAGAGTGTTCCGAAGAGCTGGGCGAGTCTGCTGCCGGAGTACAGGTCGCGGGCGATGGCCCGGCCCAGCACCGGTCCGGCCGCACCCGCGAGGCCCTGCAGGAACCGCAGGGCGGTCAGCACCGCCAGAGAGGGCGCCAGAGCACAGCCCAGGGAGGCCAGCGCGAAGACGAGCAGGCCGGCGAGCAGGGGCTGTCGGCGCCCCAGGACGTCGGACAGCGAGCCCATGAGCAATTGCCCCACTGCCAGCCCGGCGACGTTCGCGGACAGGGTGACGCCCACCGCCGCCGGACTGGTCTCCAGCGAGGTCGCGATGACCGGCAGAGCCGGAACGTACAGATCGATCGCCATGGGAGCCATGGCGCACAGCAGACCGAGCAGCACGATGGGCGGACCCTGACGGCGGGAGATCACGGGAGAGGGCACCGGAAGAACCACCAAACTTGTAAGGTGGCTTATAAGTTATGCGCTTTATAAGTTGACTGACAAGTGGTGCGCTCATGAACCTGCCCGACAACTCCTCTTCCTCGCCCTCCGACGGAGTCGGCGCGGCGGCGTTCAAACCGTCCACCGGCTACCTCGTCTGGCAGCTCGGGCACGCCCTGGGCGCCCGCCTCGAACGGGCGCTGCGTGACCTGGACCTCACGCTCGCCCAGCACAACGCCCTCCAGCACGCCGTCCAACGCCCCGGCGTCACCAGCGCCGAATCAGCCCGCCGCACAGGCGTGACCGCGCAGTCCATGGGCAGCGCGGTCGCCGACCTGACCGAGCGGGGACTCCTCGAACGCCGCCCACACCCCACCAACCGGCGCATGCTCGGCCTGCACCCCACTCAGGCCGGCGCCCTGCTCGCCGCCCGCGCCCAGGCGGTGATCGAGGACGTCAACGCCGAGGCGCTCGGCGTCCTGACACCCTCCGAACAGGCCACCGCCCACCTGCTCCTGCATCGCCTGGTCACGCACCTCAACCCCGACGCCCTGCGCCCACCCTCCTGAACGCACCGTGGCCCATGGGGCGCCCAGGCCGGCGATCTCCCCGGGGGACCCGGGCACGCGGCTTTCCGCCGCGCTCGGCGTGGCGGAAGAAAGGCTGCCCACGGCCGGGGAACCGGCGGATCGCGCCACGCGCCCCGGTCCCCCGATCCGGTGAAGCATCGTGTCGCTCACTTGCCTGCTATCACACCACCGCCAGCACCGACCGTCGGCCACAGGCAGGAAGGGCCGCAGCCGCCCCCTGCGCGCCCGGCGGACCACCGCGTTCGCCCCGTCCCTTGACGCGAACAACGATCCGATTGGCCGACAGTCACATCATCGGCCGGACATCCGTAGTCCTCCCGCCGTCCGTGCCCTTCTGGTCCACTGTCCCTGGACACAGGGACGGTTGACGAGACATCAGGGGGCACGGTGACCAGACGTCGCGGGCGTTCGGCAGCGGGCAGAGCGGTTCTCACGGTTGTCACGGCGTTCGGTGTACTGGCCGGCGCGGCCCTCGCGGGGGCGGCGCCGGCCGGTGCCGTTGCGGAGGGGAAGGGCATCGCACCGGGCGTCAGCTACCGGGAGTTCGACGTGCCCGCGGCCGCGGGGACGGCGCACGCCCATCTGCTCACGGTCGACCTCGGCAATCCGCACGTGCGCGTCGGCCTGCTGCACCCCGGGGCGGTGGCCGCCCGGGCCACGGTCTCCGCGATGGCGGACGCGGCCAAGGCGCTCGCGGGCGTCAACGGGGACTTCTTCGACATCACCGAGACCCAGCACCCGGGCGTCGAGGCCACCGGCGCGAGCGTCGGCCCGGCCGTCGCGGACGGCCAGGTGCTCAAGGCCGCGGTGCCCGGCGGCCAGCGGTTCGGGCCCGCGCTGCCACCGGGCACCACCACCGAGGACGTCGTCGGCGTGGGCACCGACCACCGGGCCCGTCTGGACCGCCTCTCCCTGACCGGCTCGGTGCGCACCCCGGCGGGCACGCTCCCCCTGAAGGGGCTCAACCAGTACGCGCTGCCGCAGAACTCGATCGGCGCCTACACCACCCGGTGGGGCGCCGCCTCCCGGGAGCGGGCCGTGTGCGGCACCGACACCAACCGTGGCGCGGGCTGCACCACGGACACCTACGAGGTGACCGTGCGCGGCGGCCGGGTGGTCTCTGCCGCGACCGCCCCGGGCGGCGGCGCGATCCCGCCGGACACCACGGTCCTGGTGGGGCGCGAGGAGGGCGCCCGGCAGCTGCGCGCGCTCGCCGTCGGGGACGCGGTGACCGTCACGCACTCCCTGACCGCGGCCGACTCCACGGTCCCCTACGCCTTCGCGGTCGGCGGCTTCCCGGTGCTGCGCGACGGCAAGCCGCTCGCCGGGCTGGACGACACCGCCTCGGCGGTGCGCACGGTGGTGGGGTTCAACGGCGGCGGCCGGCAGCTGCTGATCCTCGCGCTGGACGGGGCCGTCGCCTACCGCTCCGGCCTCACGGTCGCCGAAGAGGCCGCCACCATGCGGTCGTTGGGGGCGTCCTACGCGTTCAACCTGGACGGCGGCGGCTCCTCCGAGATGGTCACCCGGGACCCGGGCGCGGCCTCGGTGACCGTCCGCAACCATCCGAGCGGCGGCGCCGAACGCCCCGTGGCCAACGGGGTCGGTGTCTTCGAGACCGGCTGATCCGGCCGTGGACCTCAGGGCCGCAGGCTGCTGACCAGGTCGGCCGTCGCGTCGAGCCCGCTGTGGATGGTGGGCGCCATGCTCGTGCACGCCAGATAGAAGCCGAGCAGCATGCAGACCAGGCCGTGGGAGACCTTCAGCGAGCCGTTGCGCATGAAGATCACGGCCAGGATCAGGAGCAGCAGCACCACTGAGATGGAAATCGCCATCGGAACCTCCTCCGCCACGCCCAAATGGGGCATTCGATCGCAAGTGTGGCGTAGCGGAGGGTTCCGTCGGGCGGCTGGCGTGTCCGCCGAACGTGTGGTGTCTCGGCGGTGCGGCTCAGGGCGCCCGCAGGTCGACCAGTTCGGCCAGCGCCTCACGATGGGCGCCCGCGGTGCCGTAGGCGAGGGAGCCGGCCTTGGCCCGCTTGAGATACAGGTGCACGGGATGCTCCCAGGTCATGCCGATCCCGCCGTGCAGCTGGAGCGCCTCCTCGGCGGCGTGGACGGCGACCGGGGCGGCGTAGGCCTGGGCGACGGCCACCGTGATGTCGGTGTCCTCCCCCGTGGCCAGCGCGTCGGCGGCGGCGCGGGCGGCGGCCCGCAGACTGACCACCTCCAGCCAGAGCTGGGCGAGCCGGTGCTTGAGCGCCTGGAAACCGCCGACCGGCCGGTTGAACTGCTTGCGCTCCTTGAGGTAGCGCACCGTCTCCGTCAACGCCCAGTCGGCCACGCCCAGTTGTTCGGAGGCGAGAAGTCCGGCGGCGGCCCGCAGCGCGCGCCGCACGGCGGGTGCGGCGTCACCGACCCGGCGGCCGGGCGCGCCGTCGAGGGTGACGGTGGCGAGCGGCCGGGTGAGGTCGAGGGAGGGCACCGGGGTGCGGGTCACCGCGTCGGCGGCCACGGCGTACAGTCCGCCGTCGTCGGCCGGGACCAGCAGCACGTCCGCGGCGGTGGCGTCCGCGATACCGGTCAACTCGCCGTGCAGCAGGCCGTCTTCTGCCCGGACGGTGCGCACCTCGGCGCCCGGGGCCACGTGCAGCCCGACCGCCAGTACGCCGATGGTGCGCCCGGTGGCCAGTCGGCCGAGCAGCTCCGCGTCGCCACAGGCGAGCAGGGCCTCGGTGGCCACGACCGCACTCGCGAGATACGGCACCGGAGCGACGGCCCGCCCCAACTCCTCCAGGACGACGGCGACTTCCCGGTGGGAGGCGCCCTGCCCGCCCTGTTCCTCGGGGATCAGGAGTCCGGCGAGGCCCATGCTCCCGGCGAGGGACTTCCATAGATCGAGGTCGTGCGGGGTGCCGGACTCGATACGGGCGATGACGTCGGCCGCGGCGCAGTGGTCCGTGAGCAGGTCCCGCACGGCGGCCCGCAGCGCCTCTTCCTCCTCCGAGTACAACAGGTCGGTCATCGGGCCAGGTCCTTCCAGGCGACGTCCTTGTCGGTGCGCGGCTCGGCGGGCAGCCCGAGGACGCGCTCGGCGACGATGTTCAGCAGGACCTCGCTGGTCCCGCCCTCGATGCTGTTGCCCTTGGCCCGCAGATAGCGGTAGCCGGCGTCGCGGCCGGTGAAGTCCACCAGTTCGGGGCGGCGCATGGTCCAGTCGTCGTACAACAGGCCTTCCTCGCCGCGGAGTTCCACCTCCAGGCCGCTGATCTCCTGGTTGAGGCGGGCGAACGCGAGCTTCATGCCGGAGCCCTCGGGGCCGGGTTGGCCCGCGACCAGCTGCTGGCGCAGCCGCTCGCCGGTGAACCGGGCGACCTCGGCCTCCACCCAGAGCTTCAGCAGCCGCTGGTGCAGGTCGTGGGTGCGCGCCTCGGGCCTCTCGCGCCAGGTCCGGGCGACCGGGCCGATCATGCCGCCCTCGCGGGGCAGCCGCATGCCGCCGATGGAGACGCGCTCGTTCATCAGCGTGGTCTGGGCCACCCGCCAGCCCTCGCCGACCTCGCCGAGGCGGCGGCTGTCGGGGATGCGGACGCCGGTGAGGAAGACCTCGTTGAACTCGGCCTCACCGGTGATCTGCCGCAGCGGCCGCACCTCGACACCGGGGTCGGTCATGTCGCAGACGAAGTAGGTGATGCCCTGGTGCTTGGGCAGGTCCGGGTCGGTGCGGGCGATCAGGATGGCCCAGCGGGCCAGGTGGGCGCTGGAGGTCCACACCTTCTGCCCGTCGACCACCCACTCGTCGCCGTCCCGGACCGCCCGGGTGCCGAGCGCGGCCAGGTCGGAGCCGGCGCCCGGCTCGCTGAACAGCTGGCACCAGACCTCCTCGCCGGTCCACAGGGGCCGCAGGAAGCGCCGCTTCTGCTCCTCGGTGCCGTACTTGAGGATCGTCGGCGCGGCCATCCCGAGTCCGATGCCGATCCGCCGCGGGTCGTTGTCCGGGGCGCCCGCCGCCGCCAGCTTTGCGTCCACGGCCGCCTGGAGCGAGCGCGGCGCGCCGAGGCCGCCCAGCCCCTGCGGGTAGTGCACCCAGGCGAGCCCGGCGTCGAAGCGGGCGCGCAGGAAGTCCAGCCGTTCGGTGTGCTCCGGCGGGTACGCGGCGAGGAACTCCCGCGTGCGGTCGACCAGTTCGTCGGGGCGGCTCACGACGCTCCCTCCAGGACCACGGCGACCCGGCCGGTGGTGCGGCCCGCCGCCACCTTCTGCACGGCGGCCGCGGCCCCGGCCAGCGGCACCCGCTCGCTCACCAGCGGCTTGATCGCGCCGCGCGCGGCCAGTTCGGTCAGCTGCTCGTGGCAGCGCAGGACCAGCTTGGGGTTCTTGGTGTTGTACAGGCCCCAGTGCAGGCCGACGATCGAGTAGTTCTTCACCAGGGCGTGGTTGAGCGCCGGGGTGGGGATGGTGCCGCCGGCGAAGCCGACGACCAGGATGCGGCCCTCGAAGGCGGCCAGCTTGGCGGACTGGGCGTAGGCCTCGCCGCCGACCGGGTCGTAGATCACATCGGCACCGCGCCCGCCGGTGGCCTCCTTGACGGCGGCGACGACGTCCTCGGTGCGCCGGTCCACCACCACGTCACAGCCCAGCTCACGGGCGACGGCGGCCTTCTCGGCCCCGCCGACCACGCCGATGACCGTGGCGCCGGCCGCCTTGCCGAGCTGCACGGCGGCGCTGCCCACCCCACCGGCCGCGGCGTGCACCAGCAGGGTCTCGCCCGCCTCCAGCCGCGCCCGCCGGTGCAGCCCGAACCAGCCGGTCTGGTAGCCGATGTGCAGGGCGGCGGCCTCCGCGTCGTCCAGCGCCTCGGGCGCGGGCAGCACGGCCGCCTCGTCCGCGACGGTGTACTCGGCGAAGCCGCCGTACGGCAGCGCCGGGGTGGCGATCACCCGGCGGCCGTCCTCCGTCTCGCCGCAGATCTCCACGCCCGGGGTGAACGGCAGCGGCGGGCGCACCTGGTACTGCCCCCGGCACAGCAGCGCGTCCGGGAAGTTGACGTTCGCCGCCCGCACCCGCAGCAGCACCTGCCCGTCGCCCGGGGTGGGCCGCGCGGTCTCGGCGAGACGCATCACCTCGTCGGGCTCGCCGTTCTCGTGCACCTGCCATGCCTGCATACGGGGCCTCCACGCGACCGCATCGTCCGACCGGGTTCCGCCCGCATACTAAGCGGTCGCTTGCCCGTGAGGGAACACCCCACGTGGAGGGCTCACCTCCGCGCCGCCGGTCGCGCCCGCACATGCATCCGCTCCCCCTGCGGCCCGAACAGGCTCAGGAACTCCGCCGGCCCCTCCCCCGTCGACCCGAACCAGTGCGGCACCCGGGTGTCGAACTCGGCCGCCTCCCCCGCCGACAGCACCACGTCGTGCTCGCCGAGCACCAGCCGCAGCCGTCCGGAGAGCACGTACAGCCACTCGTACCCCTCGTGCGTGCGCGGGTCGGGCTCCTCCCGGCGTCTGGGTTCGAGCACCTTGAAGGCCTGGAGGCCGCCGGGCTGGCGGGTCAGCGGCCAGAACGTGCGGCCGTACCGCCGCACGGGCTCCGCCCGCACCCGGGGATCGCCGACCGGGGGCGCGCCGACCAGTTCGTCCAGCGGGACCTGGTGGGCCTGGGCGATCGGCAGCAGCAACTCCAGGCTGGGCCTGCGCAGCCCGGACTCCAGCCGGGACAGCGTGCTCACGGAGATGCCGGTGGCCTCGGACAGCGCGGCCAGCGTCACCTCCCGTTCCTTGCGGATCCGCCGCAGCCGGGGACCCACCTCCGCCAGAACGTCTTCGGTACCCATGAGCCCATTGCAGTTTCGGCAAAGATGTTTGTCAATCCCGCAGACCTAGGGTGAACGTCGGGGGCGGAGGTGGTCACATGACCGAGAACAGGGCCGCGCGCCACGAGGTGATCGTCGTCGGCGGCGGGGCGGCCGGGCTGTCCGCCGCGCTGGTGCTGGGCCGGGCCCGGCGCCGGACGCTGGTCGTGGACGCGGGTGAGCCGCGCAACACGCCGTCCCCCCACATGCAGGGCTATCTGACCCGGGACGGCATGTCCCCGGCGGACTTCCTGGCCGCGGGCCGGGAGGAGATCGCCCGGTACGGGGTGGAACTGGTCCGCGACCGGGTCGTGGACGCGAGCCGTGACGAGGACGGCTTCACCGTCGTCCTCGCGGGCGGGGACACCGCGCGGGCCCGGCAGCTGGTGGTCGCCACCGGGCTGCGCGACGAGCTGCCGCCGCTGCCGGGGCTGGCCGAGCGGTTCGGCCGGGACGTGCTGCACTGCCCGTACTGCCACGGCTGGGAGGCCCGCGACCTGCCGACCGGAGTGCTCGCGGCGTCCGCGCTCGGCGTCCACCAGGCGCTGATGGTCACGCAGTGGTCGAAGGACGTCCGGTTGTTCCTGCACCTCGTGCCGGAGGCGGAGCTGGCGGACGAGGACCTGCGGCGGCTCGCCGCCGCCGGGGTCGAGGTGGTGCCCGGGGAGGTCGCGGGGCTCGTCGTCGCGGGCGACCGGCTCACCGGCGTACGCCTCGCCGACGGCACGGTGCACGACCGCGAGGTGCTGTACGCCGCGCCGCGGCCCGTGCCGCGCAACGAACTGTTCGTCCGGCTGGGCGCCGAACTGCGCGAGACGCCCTTCGGCGCCTACCCGGTGATCGACGAGCGGGGCCTGACGAGCGTGCCCGGACTGTGGGCGGCGGGCAACGCGAGCGGCTTCGCCGAGCAGGTGGTCAACGCGGCGAGCCGGGGGTACCGGGCGGGCGCGGCGATCAACGGGGAGCTGCTGTTCGCCGACCTGGACGCGGCGCTGGGATAGCGCCGCCCCCGGGGGCCGGGCGCAGGTGTCGGGGCCGCCCGCGCGGTGCACTCTGAGGGCATGTTGCTGAGTCGGCTCGCGCAGGTGTCGGGTGAGGTCGCCGCCACGGCGGCGCGATCGCGGAAGATCGGGCTGCTCGCGGAGCTGTTCCGCGAGGCGGACGCGGAGGACGTGCCGGTCGTCATCCCCTATCTGGCGGGACGGCTGCCGCAGGGCCGGCTCGGCGTCGGCTGGAAGGTGCTGGGCCGCCCGGTGCCGCCCGCCGCCGAACCGGTGCTCACCGTCCGCGAGGTGGACGCGCTCCTCACCGACCTGGGCAAGCTCTCCGGACCCGGCTCCCAGGCGGAGCGCGCCCGGCTGGTCGGCGCGCTGCTGGGCGCGGCCACCGAGCCGGAGCAGCGCTTCCTGCGCGGCCTGCTCACCGGCGAGGTCCGCCAGGGGGCGCTGGACGCCGTCGCCGTGGAGGGCCTGGCACGGGCGACCGGCGCGGACCCGCACGACGTACGGCGGGCGGTGATGCTGTCGGGCTCGCTCCAGACGGTCGCGCGGGCCCTGCTGGGCGAGGGACCCGCCGCGCTCGACCGGTTCCGGCTCACCGTGGGCCGTCCGGTGCTGCCGATGCTGGCGCACAGCGCCTCCTCCGTCGCCGAGGCGGTGCGCAAACTGGGCGCCTGCGCGGTGGAGGAGAAGCTGGACGGCATCCGGGTGCAGGTGCACCGGGACGGCGACTCGGTGCGCGTGCACACCCGCACACTGGACGACATCACCGCACGGCTGCCCGAAGTGACCGCCGCCGCGCTGGAGTTGGGGGGTGAGCGGTTCATCCTGGACGGCGAGGTGATCTCCTTCGACGCGGCCGGGCGACCCCGCTCCTTCCAGGAGACGGCGGGCCGGGTCGGCTCCCGCACCGACGTGGCGCGGGCCGCCGGACAGGTCCCGGTCTCCCCCGTCTTCTTCGACGTGCTCGCCGTCGACGGCCGTGATCTGCTCGACCTGCCGTTCGCCGAGCGGCACGCGGAGCTGGCCCGGCTGGTGCCCGAGCCGATGCGGGTGCGGCGCACGGTGGCCGGGGGGCCGCAGGACATCCCCGCGGCGGAACGGTTCCTCGCCGAGACGCTGGCCCGGGGCCACGAGGGCGTCGTGGTCAAGTCGCTGGACGCACCGTACAGCGCCGGCCGGCGCGGCGCCGCCTGGCTCAAGGTCAAGCCCGTGCACACCCTCGACCTGGTGGTCCTGGCCGCCGAACGGGGCCACGGCAGGCGCACCGGGAAACTCTCCAACCTCCATCTCGGCGCGCGCACCGCCGACGGCGGCTTCGCGATGCTCGGCAAGACCTTCAAGGGCATGACGGACGCCATGCTCGACTGGCAGACCGAGCGGCTCGGGGGACTGGCGGTCGAGGACGACGGCTGGACGGTCCGGGTCCGCCCCGAACTCGTCGTGGAGATCGCCTACGACGGCCTCCAGCGCTCCTCCCGCTACCCGGCCGGCGTCACCCTGCGCTTCGCGCGCGTGCTGCGCTACCGCGAGGACAAGAGGCCCGAGGAGGCCGATACGGTGGAGGCCCTGCTCGCGGCCCACCCGGAGGTCACACCGTGACGGTGCGAAGGACGAAGCGCAGTGCGGGGCTGCTGGTGTTCCGGCCCGCGCCCGGGGGGATCGAGGTGCTGCTCGGCCATATGGGCGGACCGCTGTGGGCGAAGAAGGAGGTCGGCGCCTGGACCGTGCCCAAGGGCGAGTACGAGGGCGACGAGCCCGCCTGGGAGGCCGCCCGGCGCGAGTTCCGGGAGGAGCTGGGCCTCACGCCGCCCGCCGGGGAGGCGGTGCCGCTGGGCGAGGTCGTGCAGAAGAACGGCAAGGTCGTCACCGCCTGGGCGGTGGCGGGCGACCCGGACCTGACCGGATTCACCCCCGGTACCTTCACCATGGAGTGGCCCCCGCGCTCGGGCCGGCGCCAGGAGTTCCCCGAGCTGGACCGGGTGGCCTGGCTCGGGCTGGAGCGGGCCCGTGAGGTGATCATCACGGCGCAGGCGGAGTTTCTCGACCGGCTGGCGGAGTACTCGGCCTGAAACAGCGACCTGGCGTTGCGCTCGGACGGGCCGCGCGCGAAGGTCTAAGCACAGCCCGCTCCCAGGGAGGTCAGCCATGCCCATCGCGACGGTGAACCCGGCGAACGGCGAGACGCTCAAGACGTACGAGCCCATGGGCGAGGAGGAGCTGGAACGCCGGCTCCAGCTCGCCGAGGCCACGTTCCGCACGTACCGGACGACCACGTTCGCCGAGCGCGCCCGGCTGCTGAACAAGGCCGCCGACCTGCTGGACGAGGACCGGCAGGAAATCGGCAGGGTCATGACCACGGAGATGGGCAAGCCCGTGCAGCAGGCCCGCGCGGAGGCCGCGAAGTGCGCCAAGGCCATGCGCTGGTACGCCGAGCACGCCGAGGCCCTGCTCGCCGACGAGGAGCCCGCCGCGGCCGACGTCGAGGACTCCGGGGCGAGCCGGGTGCGGGTCCGCTACCGCCCGCTGGGCCCCGTGCTCGCGGTGATGCCGTGGAACTTCCCGCTGTGGCAGGTGGTCCGGTTCGCCGCGCCCGCGCTGATGGCGGGCAACGTGGGACTGCTCAAGCACGCCTCCAACGTCCCCCAGACCGCCCTCTACCTGGAGGACCTGTTCCACCGGGCGGGCTTCCCCGAGGGCTGTTTCCAGACACTGCTGATCGGCTCCGCCGCGGTGGACGACATCCTGCGCGACGAGCGGGTCAGGGCGGCCACCCTCACGGGCAGCGAGCCCGCCGGGCGCGCGGTCGCCTCCACCGCCGGGGAGATGATCAAGAAGACGGTGCTGGAGCTGGGCGGCAGCGACCCCTTCGTCGTACTGCCCTCCGCCGACATCGACCGCGCGGCCCAGGTCGCGGTGACCGCGCGCGTGCAGAACAACGGGCAGTCCTGCATCGCCGCCAAGCGGTTCATCGTGCACACCGACGTCTACGACGCCTTCGCCGAGCGGTTCGTCGCGGGCATGAAGGCGCTCAAGGTCGGCGACCCGCTGGAGGAGGACACCGAGGTCGGGCCGCTCGCCAGCGAGCAGGGGCGCAAGGACCTGGAGGAGCTGGTCGACGACGCCAGGCGCAGCGGGGCGCGGGTGCTGTGCGGCGGCGAGCGGCCGGACGGACCGGGCTGGTACTACCCGCCGACCGTGCTCGCCGGCATCACCCGGGAGATGCGCATCCACCGCGAGGAGGCCTTCGGACCGGTGGCCACGCTGTACCGGGCCGACGACCTGGAAGAGGCGCTGCTCATCGCCAACGACTCGCCGTTCGGACTGAGTTCGAACGTCTGGACGCGAGAGGAGAGCGAGATCGAGCGGTTCGCGCGGGACCTGGAGGCCGGGGCGGTGTACGTCAACGGGATGACCGCCTCCCACCCGGCGTTCCCCTTCGGCGGCGTGAAGCGGTCGGGGTACGGCCGTGAGCTGTCCGGGCACGGAATCCGGGAGTTCTGCAACATCACGACGGTTTGGCAGAGTGCGTGACGGCTGCGGGTCTACCATCCCCTTTTGTGAACCGCGAAGTGACTCTGCCTCTGATCGTCGACGACCGCGGGACCTTGCAGGTGGCTGCGGCCGATGTGAGCAAGTTGTTGCGAACCGTGGGCGGGCGCTGGCTGCGGTTGGTCGAGGCCGGGGAGCGGGGGCTGGACGAGGACACCGTCGCCGCGCTGACGATCGAGCTGGCGAAGCTGGCGGACCGGATCGACGTGGCGTGCATCGCGCACAGCAGCGGCCCGCCGTAGGAGCCCGCCCCGCCGGCCCTCCCCGGAACCTCGCCTCGTACGTCCGCAGCGGCCCCCCGTACGCACCGGCCCGCTCCCCGTCGAGCGTCCCGGCGCCGAGGGCCGCCCGGACCGCCGCCGTCGCCCGCCGCTCCGGCTCGGGCGACGGCTCGGTGGAGAGGCCGAAGCAGGCGCAGGCGGTGTCCGGGAAGCCGTAGCGGGCGCGCGGGCCCCTGGGCGATCCGGCTGCAACGGCCGCTCCAGGCGGCGAAGTTGGCGGTGGGCGCCACGACCGCGTCGGCCGGGAACGCGTCGAGGGCGAGCCAGGCCGCGTAGGCCGGAGAGGCCGGCAGCGGGCGCGGGGGCGTGCCCGCGGGCGAGACCGCGCAGGCCGCGGCGGAGCCGGCGGGTGCCGGGCGACCGCCCCTCCCCCCGTCCGCGGGCGTGGTGAAGAAGGCCGCGGAGCCGGTGCCGGCGCGCGCCGCGTTCGGCGAGCGGTACGACGGGGCGGCCGAGGGCACCGGATCGAGGGCCCCGACGGCGCTCCCCAGCAGGTCTTTCGCGCTAACGGCCGGCGTGGTTTTTTCGCTCGTCCGGCCTCGGAAGTCCTCCTTCGGGACCGACACGGCGTCCCCGATTCGGAGTAACCCAACGCGAGATACTCGTCCCCCCGGGTGACGGTGGGTGAAGCACCTCCTGAGGTGAACCACCTTCTGACCGGTGGGTGAAGGCCCACCGGACACGCGGAAAGCAGGGACGGTTCATGGCGACTTTGTGCAGACCATCGGTGTCGGTCCCGGAGCACGTGATCACGATGGAGGAGACGCTGGAGCTGGCGCGCTCGCGCCACGCCGACCACCCTCAACTGGCGCTGGCACTGCGGCTCATCGAGAACACCGGCGTGAAGACCCGGCACATCGTGCAGCCCATCGAGGAGACCCTCAAGCACCCCGGCTTCGAGGACCGCAACAAGCTCTACGAGGCCGAGGCGAAGGCCCGGGTCCCCGCGGTGATCCAGCGGGCGCTGGACGACGCCGAGCTGCTCACCACCGACATCGACGTGATCATCTACGTGTCGTGCACGGGCTTCATGATGCCCTCGCTCACGGCCTGGCTGATCAACGAGATGGACTTCGACAGCACCACCCGCCAACTCCCCATCGCCCAGCTGGGCTGCGCGGCCGGCGGCGCCGCGATCAACCGGGCCCACGACTTCTGCACGGCGTACCCCAACGCCAACGCGCTGATCGTGGCCTGCGAGTTCTGCTCGCTGTGCTACCAGCCCACCGACCTCGGCGTCGGCTCGCTGCTGTCCAACGGCCTGTTCGGTGACGGCATCGCCGCCGCCGTGGTGCGCGGACGCGGCGGCAGGGGCGTCCGGCTGGAGCGCAACGGCTCCTACCTGATCCCGAAGACCGAGGACTGGATCGCCTACGACGTGCGGGCCACCGGCTTCCACTTCCTGCTGGACAAGCGGGTGCCCACCACCATGGAACCGCTCGCCCCGGCGCTCAAGGACCTGGCGGGCAACCACGGCTGGGACGCCACCGACCTGGACTTCTACATCATCCACGCCGGCGGCCCCCGCATCCTCGACGACCTCAGCAAGTTCCTGGAGGTCGAGCCGCACGCGTTCCGGTTCAGCCGGTCCACGCTCACCGAGTACGGCAACATCGCCAGCGCCGTCGTCCTGGACGCGCTGCGCCGGCTGTTCGACGAGGGCGGCGCCGAGGAGGGGGCGCGCGGACTGCTCGCCGGCTTCGGCCCCGGCATCACCGCCGAGATGACGGTGGGCCGCTGGAGCGACGGGGACGGGGGCGGGCGATGACCGAGACCGAGGAGGCGACGCTCAGCGAGGCCGTGCCGCCGGTCCGGTACTGGCCGGCGCTCGACCTGACCGGGACGGACTTCGACCCGGTGCTCAGGGAGCTGATGGCCGAGGGCCCGGTCACCCGCATCCAGCTGCCCAACGGCGAGGGCTGGGCGTGGCTGGTCACCCGCTACGACGATGTGCGGATGGTGACCAACGACCCCCGCTTCGGCCGTGAGGCGGTCATGGACAAGCCGGTCACCCGGCTGGCCCCGCACTTCATACCCGACCGGGGCGCGGTCGGTTTCCTGGACCCGCCCGACCACACCCGGCTGCGCCGTTCGGTCACCGCGGCGTTCACCGCCAAGGGCGTGGAGCGGGTGCGCGACAAGGCCCGCGCCACGCTGGACGAGATGGTCGACCGGCTCCTGGCCGACGGCCCGCCCGCCGATCTGACGGCGGCGGTCCTCAGCCCGTTCCCCATCGCGGTGATCTGCGAGCTGATGGGCGTTCCGGCCGCCGACCGGCACGACATGCACGAGTGGACCCAGCTGATCCTGTCGTCCGCGCACGGCAAGGAGGTCAGCGAGCGGGCCAAGCGCGAGATGAGCGCGTACTTCCGCGACCTCGTCGGGCGGCGCGTGGACAGCACGGACGAGGACGTCGCCTCGCTGCTGGGCGCCGCCGTGGGCCTGGGCGAGGTCACCCTGGAGGAGGCCGTCGGGCTCGCCGTGCTGCTCCAGATCGGCGGCGAGGCGGTCACCAACAACAGCGGGCAGATGGTCTATCTGCTGCTGACCCGCCCCGAGCTGGCCGAACGGCTGCGCTACGAGCCGGCGATCCGCCCCCGGGCCATCGACGAGCTGCTGCGGTACATCCCGCACCGCAACGCGGTCGGCCTGTCCCGGATCGCCCTGGAGGACGTCGAGATCAGGGGTGTGCGGATCCGCGCGGGCGACGCGGTCTACGTCTCCTACCTGGCCGCCAACCGCGACCCGGAGGTCTTCCCCGATCCGGAGACGATCGACGTCACCCGCAGCCCCAACCCGCATGTCTCCTTCGGCTTCGGGCCGCACTACTGCCCGGGCGGTCAGCTCGCCCGGCTGGAGTCCGAGCTGATCGTCGACGCCCTGCTGGACCGGATACCGGGCCTGAAGCTGGCCGTGCCGCCCGATGAGGTGCCCTTCAAAAAGGGCGCGCTGATCCGTGGCCCCGAGGCCCTGCCCGTGATGTGGTGAGGCCGCGATGACGACGATCGAAGGGCTGACATCGGCATCGGTCGAGGGGCTGCTCGTCCCGCCGGGCCACGGCCGGGTGGTGGAGACGCCCGCCCAGCGGGTCACGTTCAAGGTCACCGGCGTGCACTCGCGGATGGCCTCCACCTTCGAGGTGGAGGTCCCGCCGGGCTTCGACGTCGGTGCCCATGTGCACACCCGCAGCGAGGAGTTGTTCTACGTCCTGGAGGGCGAGCTGGACGTGCTCGCCTTCGAGCCCCGCATCCGTACCCCGGACAACTGGAAGAAGTGGGAGTCGAGTTCGGGCAACAGGGTGGTCCGGGCGACGCCGGGCACCGTCATCGTCGTACCCCCCGGCTGCCCGCACGCGTTCGCCAACCCGACGGACACCCCCGCCAAGATGTTCTTCCAGGCGAGCCCGCCCCCCGACCACGAGCGCTACTTCGAGGAGCTCCTGGAGATCCTGAGCGACGGCGGACCGCCCGACCAGGAGGCGATCGAGGCGCTGCGGCTGAAGTACGACATCGAGCAGCTCACGCCGCTCCGGCACCGGTGACCACGGTCACCCCGAGGAGCGGGGGAACCGGGCGGCCGGCCGCGATCGACGGATCGCGGCCGGCCGCCCGGTTCGACGGTGGCGTCAGCGAATGGACATCCCGGACAGCGTCCGCGCGATGACCAGCCGCTGGATCTCGCTGGTCCCCTCGAAGATGGTGTAAATGGCCGCGTCCCGGTGCATGCGCTCCACCGGGTACTCGCGGGTGTACCCGTTCCCGCCGAGGATCTGGATCGCCTGCGCGGTCACCTTCTTCGCGGTCTCGCTGGCGAAGAGCTTGGACATCGACCCCTCGGCCGCGGTGAACGGCTTCCCGTTGATCGCCATCCACGAAGCCCGCCACACCAGCAGCCGCGCGGCGTCGATCTGCGTGCGCATGTCCGCGAGCTGGAAGGCGACGCCCTGGTTGTCGATGATCGGCCGCCCGAACTGCTCCCGGGTCCTGGCGTAGTCGAGGGCGACCTCGTAGGCCGCCCGCGCGGTGCCCACGGCCATCGCCCCGACCGCCGGACGCGACGCCTCGAACGTGGCCATCGCCGCGTTCTTCACCCGCTCGCCGCCCTGGGCCTTCGCCTTCTCGCGGGCGCGCGCGAGGCGCTCGTCCAGCTTCTCCTTGCCGCCGAGCAGGCACGACCCGGGGACGCGGACGTTGTCGAGGACGACCTCGGCGGTGTGCGAGGCGCGGATGCCGTGCTTCTTGAACTTCTGGCCCTGCGTGAGGCCCGGCGTGCCCGGCGGGACGATGAAGGAGGCGTGGCCCTTGGAACCCAGCTCCGGGTCGACGCTGGCCACCACGACGTGGACGTTGGCTATGCCGCCGTTGGTCGCCCAGGTCTTCGTGCCGTTGAGCACCCACTCGTCCTTGGCCTCGTCGTAGACCGCGCGGGTGCGCATGGAGGCCACGTCGGAGCCGGCGTCGGGCTCGGAGGAGCAGAACGCGGCGACCTTGACGTCGGTGGCGTCGCCGTACATCTGCGGGATCCAGGTGCCGATCTGCTCCTCGGTGCCGTTGGCGAGGACGCCGACCGCGGCCAGACCGGTGCCGACGATGGACAGCGCGATGCCCGCGTCGCCCCAGAACAGCTCCTCCATGGCCATCGGGATGCCGAGGCCGGTGGGGTCGAAGTACTGCTGCGCGTAGAAGTCGAGGGAGTAGATGCCGACCTTCGCGGCCTCCTGGATGACCGGCCAGGGGGTCTCCTCGCGCTCGTCCCACTCGGCGGCGGCCGGCCGGATCACCTCGGCGGCGAAGCCATGGAGCCAGTCCCGGACTTCCTTTTGCTCGTCGTTCAGCTCCATGGTGAACTCGGCCATGTCCCCTCCAGCGGCGTACGGTGTTACTAGCGGTAACGCGAGTCTGTTACCGACGGGTAGGAAAAGTCAACCTGCGATGGCCTCTCGGCAGCCCGTTCGATGTCAGGGCCACGGGCAGTGTTAGTTTGCGCAGGCGTCACCGATTCAGCACGGGTGGGGAGAGTACATGGACACCACGCAGCGGACCGATCAGCAGCGGTCCGCCGACCGCCGACGGCGCGAGCTGCTGGAGGCCGCCGACCGGGTGGTGCTCCGCGACGGCCCGCAGGCGTCGATGAACGCGATCGCCGCCGAGGCGGGGATCACCAAGCCGATCCTCTACCGCCACTTCGGCGACAAGGGCGGGCTCTACGCCGCCCTCGCCAAGCGGCACACCGACGCGCTGCTGTCCTCCCTGCGCGCGGCGCTGGACGCCCCGGCGGACCGGCGGGAGCGCGTGGAGTCCACGCTGGACACCTATCTCGCCGCCATCGAGGCCCGCCCCCAGGTCTACCGGTTCCTGATGCACCCGGCCGAGGGCAGCACCGGCACCGACCAGGGCTTCGACGTGGGCAAGCACAGCGCCCCGCTGCTGCGGCGGATGGGCGAGGACCTGGCCCAGGTCATCGAGGAGCGGGTGGACCTCGGCCCCGGCAGCCAGCAGCTCGCCCGGGTGTGGGGGCACGGCATCGTCGGCATGATGCACGCCGCCGGCGACTGGTGGCTGGGCGAACGCCCCTGCTCGCGCGCGGAGTTGGTGCGCTCCCTCGCCGACCTGCTGTGGGGCCGGCTGGCGGCCGCCGGGGACAGGGTGGGAGGACCCGGCTTCTGAGTCAGCGGCTCCAGGAGGCCCGCCGGATCCGCCGTTCCAGCAGGCGCCGCCGCCACCCCGTCACACGGTCCGCGTAGACCCGGCCCTCCAGATGGTCGCACTCGTGCTGCAGGCACCGGGCGAAGAAACCCGTGCCGTGGACGGTGACCGGCTCCCCCGTCACCGTGAAACCCTCGACCACCGCGTGGTCGTACCGCTCCGTGCCCGCCTCCAGGCCCGGCAGCGACAGACAGCCCTCGGGCCCCCGCAGCACGATCCCGTCCACCGTCACCAGCCGCGGGTTCACCACATGGCCGAGGTGCCGGACGTCCTCGTCGTCCGGGCAGTCGTAGACGAACACCCGCAGCGGCACCCCGATCTGATTCGCGGCCAGCCCCACTCCCCGCGCCGCGTACATCGTGGCGAACAGGTCCTCCACGAGCGCCGCGAGCGCGGGGCCGAAGTCGGTGACCTCCGCGCATCGTTCGCGCAAGCCGCCGTCGCCGAGCAGGGTGAGAGGCCGGACGCGCCCGTGGGCGCCCGCAATGGAACCGTGTCGCATGGCGGCAAGGGTACGGTTCGTTCAGCTCATGCCCGCCGCCATGGGTGCGACCGGGATTCGGGTGTGGGAATGGATCTCGATAGGCTGAGGGTTCACACCACGTTGCCGGATGGCCCCAGGCGCGGCGCGTACGCAAGGAGGATCGAGAACTGATGGCAGGCAACTCGGACCCGCTCACGCCGCGGGCCAAGCTGGCCGTGACCGCGGGCAAGGCGGTCGCTGCGGCATCGCGGGCCGCCGGGCGGGGCAGCGGGTCGGTGATCGGGGGCAAGGTCGCGCTGCGGCTCGACCCCGACCTCCTGGCGCGGCTGGCCCAGAACCTGGACGTCGTGCTGGTGTCCGCCACCAACGGCAAGACCACCACCACCCGGCTGATCGCGGAAGCGCTGCGCGCCGCGGGACCGGTCGTCTCGAACGCGCTCGGCGCCAACATGCCGGCCGGCATCACCTCGGCGCTCGCGGGCGGCTCGGACGCCAAGTTCGGCGTCATAGAGGTCGATGAGAAGTACCTGGCCGGAGTGGCCCGGGACACCGACCCCAAGTGCATCGCCCTGCTCAACCTCTCGCGCGACCAGCTCGACCGCGCCGCCGAGACCCGGATGCTCGCCGAGAACTGGCGCGAGGGCCTGGCCGGCTCCAAGGCGGTCGTCGTCGCCAACTGCGACGACCCGCTGGTGGTGTGGGCCGCCTCCTCCTCCCCGAACGTGATCTGGGTCGCGGCCGGGCAGATGTGGAAGGACGACGCCTGGTCCTGCCCGTCCTGCGGTGGCGTGATGCAGCGCCCCGGCGACGACTGGTTCTGCGGCGAGTGCGGCTTCCGCCGGCCCACGCCCTCCTGGGCGCTGTCCGGGGACCACGTCCTCGACCCGCACGGCTCGGCCTGGCCGATCCACCTCCAGCTGCCGGGCCGCGCCAACAAGGCCAACGCGGCCAGCTCCGCGGCCGTCGCCGCCGTCTTCGGGGTGCCGCCGCAGGTCGCCCTGGAGCGGATGTACCAGGTGCAGGCGGTCGCCGGACGCTATGACGTCGTGCAGTTCCAGAACCGGGACCTGCGGCTGCTGCTCGCCAAGAACCCGGCCGGCTGGCTGGAGACCTTCTCCCTGATCGACCCGCCGCCCGCCCCGGTGATCCTGTCCGTGAACGCGCGCGGGGCCGACGGCACCGACACCTCCTGGCTGTGGGACGTCGACTACACCCGGCTGACCGGCCACCCGATCTTCGTGCTCGGTGACCGCAAGCTGGACCTCGCGGTCCGTCTGGAAGTGGCCAACCAGCACTTCCAGGTCTGCGAGAACCTCGACCAGGCCGTCCAGCTGTGCCCGCCGGGCCGGATCGAGGTCATCGCGAACTACACCGCGTTCCAGGACCTGCGCCGCCGCGTCGGCAACTGATCTTCGAAGGGCGATCACCTCATGAGCGACAACCAACTGCGGCTGGTGTGGATCTACCCGGACCTGCTGAGCACCTACGGCGACCAGGGCAACGCCCTCGTCGTGGAACGCCGGGCCCGGCAGCGCGGCCTGGACGTGGCCCGGCTGGACGTGCGCAGCGACCAGCCGATCCCGACCTCCGGCGACATCTACCTGATCGGCGGCGGCGAGGACCGTCCGCAGCGGCTCGCGGCCGAGCGGCTGCGCCGCGACGGGCACCTCCAGCGGGCGGTGCAGAACGGTGCCATCGTCTTCTCGGTGTGCGCCGGCTACCAGATCCTCGGCCACGAGTTCATCAACGACCTCGGCCAGCGCGAGCCGGGCCTCGGGCTGCTCGACGTGGTCTCGGTGCGCGGCGAGGGCGAGCGGTGCGTCGGCGACGTGCTCGCGGACATCGACCCGCAGCTCGGACTGCCCCCGCTGACCGGCTTCGAGAACCACCAGGGCGTCACCCATCTCGGCCCCACGGCCCGCCCGTTCGCCCGGACCAAGATCGGCCGGGGCAACGGCACCGGGGACGGCACGGAGGGCGCCTACAACGGGACCGTCTTCGGCACGTACATGCACGGGCCGGTCCTCGCCCGCAACCCGCTGATCGCCGATCTCCTGCTGAAGCTGGCGCTCGACGTCAACGCGCTGCCGCCGATCGACGACCGCTGGTACGACGCGCTGCGCGAGGAGCGCATCGCGGCCGCGCAGCAGCCCGCGTAGGCACCGGCGCGTGGCTCCCAAGAGCCGCGCGTCAGGACCTTCTCAGCGGTTTCCGGCAGGCTTGTGACGGGCCCGACTGACGGCTCGTCCGCTCATCTGGGCGGGCGCGTCCAGCAGGCGGACGCCCGCTACGGAGCCACCCCCTCACGCCGGTAGGGTGATCGGGAATCCGCCGGACAACGTGGTCCGGTCTCCCGGCCCACGTTCGAGAAGGTAATTCGGGCTATGCGCATTGGTGTCCTCACGTCCGGCGGCGACTGCCCCGGCCTGAACGCCGTCATCCGGTCCGTCGTGCACCGTGCCGTCGCCGACCACGGCGACGAGGTCATCGGTTTCCGGGACGGCTGGAAGGGCCTGCTGGAGTGCGACTCCGTGAAGCTCGACCTGGACGCCGTGGGTGGCATCCTGGCGCGCGGCGGCACCATCCTCGGCTCCTCCCGGGTCCGCCCGGAGCACCTGCGCGACGGGGTCGAGCGGGCCAAGGGACACGTGGCGGATCTCGGTCTCGACGCGATCATCCCGATCGGCGGCGAGGGCACCCTGAAAGCGGCCCGGCTGCTCTCGGACAGCGGGCTGCCCATCGTGGGCGTACCGAAGACGATCGACAATGACATCGCTGTCACCGATGTCACCTTCGGCTTCGACACCGCCGTGACCGTGGCGACCGAGGCGCTGGACCGGCTGAAGACCACCGCCGAGTCCCACCAGCGGGTCCTGATCGTGGAGGTCATGGGCCGGCACACCGGCTGGATCGCCCTGCACTCCGGCATGGCGGCCGGCGCCCACGCCGTCGTCGTACCGGAACGGCCCTTCGACATCGACGAGTTGACCCGGAAGGTCGGCGACCGGTTCGCGGCGGGCAAGCGCTTCGCCATCGTGGTCGCCGCCGAGGGCGCCAAGCCCCGCGCCGGCTCCATGGACTTCGACGAGGGCGGCAAGGACGTCTACGGCCACGAGCGCTTCGCCGGCATCGCCCGCCAGCTCTCCGTCGAGCTGGAACAGCGGCTCGGCAAGGAGGCGCGGCCGGTCATCCTCGGGCATGTGCAGCGCGGCGGCACCCCGACCGCCTACGACCGGGTGCTGGCCACCCGCTTCGGCTGGCACGCGGTGGAGGCGGTGCACCGGGGCGAGTTCGGGATGATGACGGCCCTGCGCGGCACGGAGATCGTGATGGTGTCGCTGGCGGAGGCCGTGGAGACCCTGAAGACGGTTCCGGCGGAGCGGTACGACGAGGCGGAGTGCGTCCTCTAGGGTCTTTCGTTTGGATCAGGCCGGATCAGGGAGCGGGGTCTGGTGCGTGCAGATGCAAGGCGGAGGAGGGAGTCAACGCGGAGCGTTGGCGACCGACGACAACGCCGCAGATGTGCGTGCCAGACCCCGCGAGCCCGGCATGATCCAGACGAGAGGCCCTAGCCCGGCCGCGTGACACCCGTGCGCCCGGCCGTTGGTCCGGCCGTGAACTACCCGCCCCCGGTCATCGGCATGACCGGGGGCGGCTCTACTCTTGTGAGCGGACAGAATCGCACAACTCCCACGAATCAGGAGCCGCCGCATGGATCACATGGGTCACATGGATCACAGCGGACACGGCATGATGATGGACATGCCACCGTTCACGCTCGGGCGGGGGCTCCAGTGGTCGGCCGAACCGTTCTTCCTGGTGACCTGCCTGCTCGGGCTGGCCCTGTACGGGTGGGGGGTCGTACGGCTGCGCCGGCGCGGCGACACGTGGTCCATGGCCCGGACGGTCTCGTTCGTCACCGGTGTGCTGACGATCATGCTGGTGATGTGCACCAGGCTGAACGACTACGGGATGGTCATGTTCAGCGTGCACATGGTGCAGCACATGGTCATCAGCATGCTGTCGCCGATCCTGATCCTGCTCGGCGCCCCGGTCACGCTGGCGCTGCGCGCGCTGCCGACCGCGGGCCGGGGCCGCACGGGCCCGCGCGAGCTGCTGCTGATGCTGCTGCACAGCCGGTACATGCGGATCATCACCCACCCGCTGTTCACCATCCCGATGTTCATCGCGAGCCTGTACGTGCTCTACTTCACCCCGCTGTTCGACTTCCTGATGGGGTCGAGGACCGGGCACATCGCGATGATGGTGCACTTCCTCGCGGTCGGTGTCGTCTTCTTCTGGCCGATCATCGGCGTGGACCCGGGTCCGCACCGGCCGGGCCACCTGATGCGGATGCTGGAGCTGTTCGCGGGCATGCCGTTCCACGCGTTCTTCGGCATCGCGCTGATGATGGCGTCGACCCCGATGGTGACGACGTTCCTGCACCCGCCCGCCTCGCTCGGCATCGACGCCCTCTCCGACCAGAGCTCGGCCGGCGGCATCGCCTGGGCCTTCAGCGAGGTCCCCTCCGTGCTGGTGCTGATCGCGCTGCTGTTCCAGTGGTACGGCTCCGAGCAGCGGCAGGCCAAGCGCAAGGACCGGCAGGCGGACCGGGACGGCGACAAGGAGCTGGAGGCGTACAACGCCTACCTGGCCTCGCTGAGCACACGCCAGGGCTGAGTTCCGGGTTCCCCCGGGACCGGGTTCCGGGGAAACCCGGGGACCTGGTCGGGGGTATCCCCTACGGGCGGCGGCCGGGGCACCATGGTCGGGACGGACCATGAGGGGGGTGCCGCGATGCCCGGTTCCACCAAGACGATGGGCGCGCTCACGGCCGGCGCGCTCGTCGCCGTGACCGCGTACACGGTCGCGCTCGGCGGCGACGGCTGGCTCTGGTTCGGCTGGGTGGTGCTGGGGTTGCTGACCCTCGCCATGGCCGTCACCCAGCCGTAGCCGTGTCGCGAGTCCCGGCTGGTTACAGTGCCCGCATGAACAGCAGGACGCCGTCCTTCGACGATCTCGACCGCAAGATCACCACCGCCCTGATGGCGAACGCGAGGACCAGCTTCGCCGAGATCGGCGCGGCGATCGGGCTCTCCGCGACGGCGGTCAAGCGGCGCGTGGACCGGCTGCGCGAGACCGGGGTGATCACCGGGTTCACGGCAACGGTGCGGCCCTCGGCGCTCGGCTGGCGCACCGAGGCGTACGTCGAGGTCTACTGCGAGGGCGCGGCCCCGCCCCGGCGCCTCGCGGAGGTCGTCCGCAACCATCCGGAGATCACGGCGGCCATGACGGTGACCGGCGGCGCCGACGCGCTGCTGCACGTGCGGGCGCGAGACGTGGAGCACTTCGAGGAGGTGCTGGAGCGGATCCGCACCGAGCCGTTCATCCGGAAGACGATCAGCGTGATGGTGCTCTCCCATCTGCTCCCCGACAGCCCGGAGGCGGGGGCCACCCAGGCGGCCCCTGAATGACCTGCGGACGGCTCGCCGACGGCCCGGAAAGGGGCGTGCGGAGGGCGCACGGAGGCCCCGGGAAAGGACCCGGAAACGGGATACGGACGGCCGTCGGCGGATGATCAGAAGTATGCGCAAAAAGCCTGCGTGAAGGACGCGCACTACGCAGGAACGCTGCACATCCGCGCAGCTTTCTTCGCTTGTCGCGCGTCCGGCTTCGTTCCTACCTTGGTGTCACCCATCAGTGACAGACGGAAACCGGAGGGAACCCTCTGTGTCCGAAAGCCGTGAATCGCGCCCTCGGCGCTTCCTTGTCTGTGAACCCAGGCACTTCGCGGTGCAGTACACGATCAACCCCTGGATGAACCCCGACCGGCCGGTTGACGTCGACCTCGCGCAGGGCCAGTGGCAGGAGCTGATCCGCACCTACCGCGCCCACGGCCACACCGTCGACTCCCTGGAGCCGGTGCCGGGCCTGCCGGACATGGTGTTCTCGGCCAACGCGGCGTGCGTGGTCGAGGGCCGGGTCTTCGGCTCGCTGTTCCACGCGCCGCAGCGACGCCCCGAGTCGGTGCACTACGACACCTGGTTCAAGGCGGCGGGCTACGACGTGTACCGCCCCGAGGCGGTGTCCGAGGGCGAGGGCGACCTGGTGTGGACGGGCCGGTACATCCTGGCCGGGACCGGGTTCCGCACCACCCGCGAGGCGCACCGTGAGGCCCAGGAGTTCCTGGGGCACCCGGTGATCGGCCTGACTCTGGTGGACCCGTACTTCTACCATCTGGACACGGCGCTGTTCGTGCTGGACGACGCCAATGTCTGCTACTACCCCGAGGCGTTCTCGCCGGGCAGCCGCGAGGTGCTGCGGCGCCTGTTCCCGGACGCGGTGTTGGCCACCCGCGAGGACGCGCTCGCCTGGGGCCTGAACTCGGTGTCCGACGGCCGGCACGTGTTCATCGCCCCCCAGGCCGAGGTGCTGTGCGAGCGCCTCGCCGACCGTGGTTACGTTCCCGTCCCCGTCGACCTGTCGGAGTTCCACAAGGCCGGCGGTGGCATCAAGTGCTGCACCCAGGAGATCCGCTGATGACCGCACCCGCGCGCACCCGTACGTCCGACGACCTGATCCGTGCGGAGGAGCCGGTCCTGGCGCACAACTACCACCCGCTGCCGGTGGTCGTGGCCCGGGCCGAGGGCAGTTGGGTGGAGGACGTCGAGGGCCGCCGCTACCTGGACATGCTGGCCGGGTACTCGGCGCTCAACTTCGGCCACCGGCACCCGGCGCTGATCGAGGCCGCCCACCGCCAGCTCGACCTGCTCACGCTCACCTCCCGCGCGTTCCACAACGACCGGCTCGCGGAGTTCGCCGAACGGCTCGCGGCGCTGACCGGCCTGGACATGGTGCTGCCGATGAACACCGGCGCGGAGGCCGTGGAGAGCGGCATCAAGCTGGCCCGCAAGTGGGCCTACGACGTCAAGGGCGTGCCGGCCGACCGGGCGACAATCGTGGTCGCGGCGGACAACTTCCACGGCCGTACGACCACGATCGTCAGCTTCTCCACCGACGAGACGGCCCGCTCGGGCTTCGGGCCGTTCACTCCGGGCTTCAAGGTCGTGCCGTACAACGACCTGGCGGCACTGGAGGCGGCGGTCGACGACACGACGGCGGCGGTGCTGATCGAGCCCGTGCAGGGCGAGGCCGGGGTGATCGTCCCGGACGACGGTTACCTCGCGGGCGTGCGCGAGCTGACCCGGCGCGAGGGGTGCCTGTTCGTCGCGGACGAGATCCAGTCCGGCCTCGGCCGCACGGGCCGCACCCTCGCCGTCGAGCACGAGGACGTGGTGCCGGACGTGCTGCTGCTCGGCAAGGCGCTCGGCGGCGGCATCGTGCCGGTGTCCGCGGTGGTGGCCCGGCGCGAGGTGATGGGGGTGCTGCGCCCGGGCGAGCACGGCTCGACCTTCGGCGGCAACCCGCTCGCGGCGGCGGTCGGCACGGCGGTGGTCGAACTGCTGGAGACCGGCGAGTTCCAGCGGCGCGCCGCCGAGCTGGGCGCGGTCCTGCGGGACGGGCTGACCGAGCTGGTGGGCAAGGGCGTGCTCGGCTTCCGCTCCCGCGGCCTGTGGGCGGGCGTCGACATCGACCCGGCGATCGGCACGGGGCGGGAGATCAGCGAACGCCTGATGCGGGAGGGCATCCTGGTCAAGGACACCCACGGCTCCACCATCCGCCTGGCACCCCCGCTGACCATCACCGCCGACGAACTGGGCTCGGCACTGGCGACACTGGAGCGGGTGCTCGGCTGACCGGGCCGGGTTCCGTCCCGCGGCCGGGAACGCTCCCCTCGGGGTTCGATCGGGGCTTCTCCCTCTCCGGGTGGAGAGGTCTCCATCGACCCGTGGGTGCTGGTGACGGGTGGGGTGCGGGGCGCAGCCTGTGAGACATGAATGCGCTGCGTCCGGCACTCGCCGCCCTCACCGGTGTCTGCGTCCTGGTCTTCCTCGCGGCGTGGCTCCTCGGTGCCGCCTACTTCGGCATCCGGAGCCGCGCCGGCTTCCGCGGCCCGCTGCGCGCGTGGCGGCCGGCCCTGCGGCGCCGGACGGCGCTGACCGCGGGCGTGGTGGTGTTCGCCGGGCTGATACGGCTCACGGGGAGGTTCTGGGACGGCCTCCGCTTCTGGCGGCCCGAACTGGCCCTGCCCGGCGCGCTGCTGGTCGTCGTCTCCACGGCCCTGCTGCTCTGGGCCCGCTGGGTGCTGGGCACGATGTGGGCGAGCGTCCCCACCGTCCGGCACCACCACGAACTGCGCACGGACGGCCCGTACCGGCTGGTCCGCCACCCCATCTACACCGGCATGCTCGGCCTGATCACCGGCGGGATGCTGGCCTGCGGCTTCGGCGTGTGGATCGCCTGTCTGATCGTGGCGGTCCCCTGGCTGCTGCGCCGGGTCCGGGTCGAGGACGCGATGATGGCGCGCGAGTTCGGGGCCGCCTACGACGCCTATCGGCTGCGCGTGCCGGCGCTCCTGCCGGGTATACGTCCCGCCGTCCGGACGTACCCGGACGGCGCCGACGGCGGCCGGCCGTAGCGGGGCAACGATCGCGCCAAGCTCCCCGGTGCGGTTGCCGCCCGGGACCGGTGGCAGCACGCTGTCCTCGCGGCCGAACCGGGCCGCCGGAGTGAGGAGCGGCACCTTGTTCTACTGCCTCCTGAAGTACGTGCTGCTGGGTCCCCTGCTCAGACTGCTCTTCCGGCCCCGGATCGAGGGCCTGGAGAACGTGCCGGCGACGGGAGCGGCGATCGTCGCCGGCAACCACCTCTCGTTCTCCGACCACTTCCTGATGCCGGCGATCCTGAAGAGACGCATCACCTTCCTCGCCAAGGCGGAGTACTTCACCGGGCCGGGGATCAAGGGCCGGCTCACCGCGTTCTTCTTCCGCAGCGCCGGGCAGATCCCGGTGGACCGTTCGAGCAGGGAGGCGGGGCAGGCCGCGGTCCGCGAGGGCCTCGGGGTGCTGCGCAAGGGGGAACTGCTCGGCATCTACCCGGAGGGCACGCGCTCGCACGACGGACGGCTGTACAAGGGCAAGGTCGGGGTCGCCGTGATGGCGCTGACGGCGGGCGTCCCGGTGGTGCCCTGCGCGATGATCGGCACCTTCGAGGCGCAGCCGCCCGGCAGGCTGATCCCGCGGATCCGGCCCGTCACGATCCGCTTCGGCAAGCCGCTGGAGTTCTCCCGGTTCGCCGGGATGGAGGACCAGAAGGCCGTGCTGCGGGCCGTCACCGACGAGATCATGTACGCCATCCTGACCCTGTCCGAGCAGGAGTACGTCGACCAGTACGCGGCGATCGTCAAGAGCCGGCAGGCCGGGGAACGGGGCGAGAGGGAGCGCAGGTTCCCCCGGGCCCCCTCGGCTGACACCGCGAGGACGCCGGGCCCGCCCGTCGCGCGCGGCGCGGGTGGCGCTCAGGACACGCCCGGGCCCCGGTATTCGGCCGCGATACCAAAACGCTGTTGTTCGCGCGGGGCGGACGGGACGTCACGGACGCGGGACACCGTGCTGGTCACCTCTTCCTCGCCCGGCTCCTCCGCGCCGTCGAGAGCGTCAAGGCGCTCCAGGTCGGCGGCCGAGACCAGCGCGACCAGCGGCTTGCCGTGCCGGGTGACGACGACGCGCTCGCCGCCGTAGACCACCCGGTTGATCAGGTCGGCGAGCTCAGCCCTGGCTTGGGTCACCGGAATCTCGTAGGCCATGCCCCCATGATACCCACGCGTACGTAATGTACATTCTGTACAGAAGCCGGGAGCCCGGCTCTGCCGCGAGGAGGGGTGTGCCCAGATGTTCCGACCGTCTGCCCGTTATGTCCTGCCCGAGTT
Organism: Streptomyces sp. NEAU-sy36; assembly: GCF_013423905.1. Lineage (NCBI taxonomy): Bacteria > Bacillati > Actinomycetota > Actinomycetes > Kitasatosporales > Streptomycetaceae > Streptomyces > Streptomyces sp. NEAU-sy36. The sequence goes on along the minus strand of NZ_CP058977.1, from coordinate 2,611,044 downwards.
CACCGAACGCACCACCGGTTTCGGGGAGCGCAGGCTCGATCCGTACTCGAAGCTGTTCGAGAGCCGGGTCGTCTTCATCGGGACGCCCCTGGACGAGGCGGCGGCGAGCGATGTGATCACCCAGTTCATGCACCTCGAACACCTGGCCCCGGAGCGGGACATCACGCTCTACCTGAACTGCCCGGGCGGCTCGTTCCACGCGATGACGGCGGTCTACGACACGATGCAGTACGTCACCTGCGAGGTGCAGACCTACTGCCTGGGCCAGGCCGCCTCGGTCGGTGCCCTACTGCTCGCCGGGGGAACCCCGGGCAAGCGGTTCACCCTGCCGGGCGCCCGCGTGGTCCTCTCACAGCCCGCGCTCCCCGAGCCGGCGCAGGGCCAGCCGAGCGACCTGGTGATCCAGGCGGAGGAGCTGTCCCGGATGCGCGCCCTCATGGAGGGGATCCTGGTCCGCCACACCGGCCGCAGCGAGGAGCAGGTCCATCAGGACCTGGAGCGTGACCTCATGCTGGACGCGCCGGGCGCACTGTCGTACGGCCTGGTGGACGGGGTGGTCCCGAGTCGCCGCGACCTCCCCGGCGAGCGGTGAACGGGCCGTGCTGCCCGAGGAGTTGCCGCCGCTGCCCGCGCTGACGCGTGCGGAAGGCGAGCTGGTGGACCGCTACCTGGACGTGGTCGACCAGCTGGGCAGGATCAACCCGGCGCGCGACGGGGACACGTATCGCGGGCTGCGCGCCGCGCAGGCGCTGGTGCGCAAGGCGGAGGAACTGCGCGACGCGCTGGATCTGATGCACCGGCGGGGCGAGCGGGAGCTGCACGGCGGCACGCTGGCACGAGCCCTCCGGGTGCTGGACGGCGAGCGCCGGGCCGCGCGCGTCGCGCTCCCGCCACAGGCCTCGAACTGATCCGGACGGCCATCGGGCCCGGCCGGTGCCGCGCGTCTGCGCGCCCGGCCGGGCCCCCGCGCGAAACGGCCCGAACGATGTACCGCCGACCGGTGTATATCCGGGACCGTTTCCGGCGCTTCCGAGTTGCGCCACGACCCTGCCGTGCCGTGCTGCACGATCATCTTTTCCCAGGTCCGGGGCTACGTACGGGAACTGACGAGCTATCGAACAGAGCAGCTTCCACCCGAACGGGCGAGTGGTGAGTAACGCCACAAATCCCCGGTTCCGTTGGGATTTTCGGACAGCTGTGGGTGAAGATCCCTGTCTGACGACAAGACCCCGCCACCGCGGCGGGGCGATCCGGGCGGACGCCGAGTCCTGCCGCCGCCCGGATGACCGGTCGACAGGAGTGGATCGGCAGGAGTGGAGGACCCAGGCAAGGCGGGTCGCCGTAGCGGCTGGCCGTCCGTGAGAACGGACGGGCACACGCTCCGGGCCGACCCTTGGGGTGAAGCCGCGGCAACGCGGCCGGGCTACTTCGCCAGCCCGAATCCGACAGGTCATCCTTCACAGGCGGCTGACGAAGGGTTGCGCATGACTGCGCTCAATCGTGTCCCGTCGCTGATGGCCCGGGCCGGTACGGCCTCGGCCCTCACCCTGGCCGCCGTGGGCGGCTCGATCGCGGTACCGGGGATGTCCTCCGACGCCTCGGCCGCGACCATGGCGACGAAGGCGCTGCAGATCGCGGCGTCCAAGAAGGGCGCCCCGTACCAGTGGGGCGCCACGGGACCGCGCCGGTTCGACTGCTCGGGGCTGACGCTCTACTCGTTCAAGAAGGCCGGCAAGAAGCTGCCGCGGACCGCCGCCCAGCAGTACAACAAGACCCACCACATCTCCGCCTCCAGCCGCCGGGCCGGTGACCTGGTGTTCTTCCATTCCGGCCGGAACGTCTACCACGTCGGCATCTACGCCGGTCACGGCAAGATCTGGCATGCGCCGAAGACCGGTGCGGTGGTGCGGCTGGAGAAGATCTGGTCCAAGAGCGTCTGGTACGGCCGGGTCAACTGACCCCCGTGCGCCCACGGGAGCGTCTCCAGCCACCGGGCCGCTCCCCGTGTTCTCCTCCGGCACCGCCTCCAGCCCCCGGGTGGACCGGGACGGGCCCCTCGCCCGTTGGATGAACGTTTCACGACCTTGGCCGCGGGTCCGGCCGACCCGCCGTCGGCACCGGCGCGACGGGGACGGTCCAGGGCAGTTCGATGGAGACCGTCTTGCCGCCCTCCCGGGTGGGCCGGACCCGGAGCCTGCCGCCGCACTCCGCGGTGAGCCAGCGGATGATCACCATGCCCCGGCCGTTGTCCTGCTGCACGGCCGCGGGCAGCCGCTTGGGGAAGCGCGGGTGACTGTCCGTGACACCGATGCGGAGCCGTTCGTCGCGGTCCAGCGCGATGTCGACGGTGAAGGTGGGGGACTGCCCGAAGGTGTGCTGCACGGCGTTGGTGGCGAGCTCGGAGACGATGAGCCGCACGGTGTCGGCCGCCTCGGTGTCCGACGGCAGGCCCCACTCCGCCAGCGTGCCGACCACGTAGGAGCGGGCGGCGGCGACCGAGGCGGGTTCGCTCGGCAGAATGACGGATGCTTCCAGATGGTCTGCCATGGCGACGTCGTCCCTTTCCCACGGGACCGAAGTCCGACATGGAGCGGATGGTTCGAGTACGGTCCCGGACTGGTGCTTCCTCGCCAGACTGCCACCACCGGGCCGGTCACGGGGAGCGATCCACCAAGATATGCATATATCTGTCGCTCGATGCGGTGAACTCTGCGACGGGAGACCGTATTCGGGCGGCCCGGAAGGAGTAAGGAGGAGCCCATGCAGAACGGGCCGGCAGTGCGCCGTCGCAAATTGGGTGCCGAACTGCGCACGCTGCGCACGGGCGCGGGGCTCACCAGTGGGGAGGCCGCCCGGCTGGTCGGCTGGCACCAGTCGAAGGTGAGCCGTATCGAGACGGGTTCCAGTGGCGTGAAACCGGCCGATCTGCGCTTGCTGCTGGACGCCTACGCCGTGCGGGACGCCCAGCTGCGCGAGCTGCTGCTGATGCTGGCGGGCTCCGAGAACGACGGCGACCGCGACCGCTGGTGGCACGCCTACCGCGGGGTGCTGCCGCCCACCTACCGGGACTTCATCAGCCTGGAGTCGCAGGCCCGCGCGATGCGCACGCTGGAGACCACGGTGGTGCCCGGCCTGCTCCAGACGGCCGAGTACGCCCGCGCGGTGACCCGGGCAGCCGTCAAGGACCTGGACGAGGAGCGCCTGGACGCGCTGGTGGAGGTGCGGCTGGCCCGGCAGGACGTGCTGCGCTCGAACCCCCCGCTGGAGCTGTGCGCGGTCCTGGACGAGGCGGTGCTGCGGCGCGAGGTGGGCGGCCCCGAGGTGATGGCGCGGCAGCTGGAGCGGCTGATGGAGGCCGCGCTGCTGCCGCAAGTACGGCTACAGGTACTTCCGTTCGGGGCGGGAGCGCATGTCGGCCTCACCGGCCCTTTCGTTATTTTCTCATTTCCGAGCACTTCTGATCTCGATGTGGTTGTTCTAGACCAATTGACGAGTAGCCTCTACCTGGAACGGAAAGAAGACCTCCGGGCGTACTCGGAGGCCTTCCAGACCCTCCAGGAACACGCTCTTTCCCCCCACGATTCGCTCGCCTACATCGCCGGGATAGGTGACGGCGCGTAAGGAGGCACCATTGTCAGCATTGCCTCGGAACGTCCCTGCCAGTACCGACCTGTACGACGTGCGCTGGCTGCGCAGCAGCTACAGCACCGGAGCCAACAACTGCGTGGAGACGGCCCGGCCGCGCTCCGGCCCCTGGTCCGGACTGCTCGCCGTGCGCGACTCGAAGGACCCCGCGGGTCCCGCGCTGCTCTTCTCCGCCCCCAGCTGGGCCGGTTTCGTGGCCGCGCTGCGCTGAGACCCGGTCAGGTGCGAGGCACGGCCGTGCTCCGCCGACTCATGGTCGCGTTTCGCCGACGACCCCGACCGCATGCGCGATCTGCGCGCCGGAGAGATCCGCACGCGCGGTCAGCCTCAGCCGTGAGATGCCGTCGGGCACGGAGGGAGGTCGGAAACAGCCCACGGCCAGGCCGGCCGTACGGCAGTCGGCCGCCCAGCGCACCGCCTGCTCCGGGGACGGAGCCCGCACGGAGACCACCGCGGCGTCCGGACGCACCGCCTCCAGGCCCGCGGTGGTCAGCCTCGTGTACAGCTCACCCGCCACCGCGCGGGCCCGCGCCGCCCGTTCGGGCTCGCGGGCGAGCAGCCGCAGGGCCGCGAGGGCCGCACCGGCCGCCGCCGGGGCCAGTCCGGTGTCGAAGATGAACGTCCGGGCCGCGTTGACCAGATGGTCGATCACCCGCGCGGGACCCAGCACCACGCCGCCCTGGCTGCCCAGCGACTTGGACAGGGTGGCCGTGACCACCACGTCCGGGGCGCCCGCGAGCCCGGCCGCGTGCGCCGAGCCGCGCCCGCCCTCGCCCAGGACACCGAGACCGTGGGCGTCGTCCACGACGAGTCCCGCGCCGCGTTCCCGGCACGCCTCGGCCAGCTCGGCCAGCGGCGCCCGGTCCCCGTCGACCGAGAACACGGTGTCGGAGACGACGATGGCCGCTCCCCCGTGCGTGGCCAGGGCCTTGCGCACCGCCTGCGGGTCGGCGTGCCCGACGACCTGGACCTCGCCCCGGGCGAGCCGGCAGCCGTCGATCAGCGAGGCGTGGTTGCCCGCGTCGGAGACGACGAGGGAGCCGTGCGGGCCGAGCGCGGTGACCGCGGCCAGGTTGGCGGCGTAGCCGGAGGAGAAGACCAGGGCGGCCTCGAAGCCGCAGAAGGCGGCCAGTTCGCGCTCCAGCTCGGCGTGGAGCGCGGTGGTGCCCGTGACCAGCCGGGAGCCGGTGGCGCCGCCGCCCCAGGTACGGGCGGCCCGGGCCGCGCCCTCGGTGACCTCGGGGTGGCGGGCCAGGCCCAGGTAGTCGTTGCTCGCCAGATCGAGCAGCGGTGACTCGGCGGGGCGCGGGCTGAGGCGCCGTACGAGTCCGGCGTCGCGGCGCGCCCGCGCCTGCTCCTCGATCCAGCCGAACGCCATGAGTCCTCCGGTCGTTTTGTAGGTAGCGGACAGACCCTAGCGGCCCGGGCCGTCGTCCACCGTGTGGCGATACCCACACGGTGAAGCGTCTTCGTTGTGCAAACTCTCCTTGGCCCGGGGCAGTCTCGTAGGACAGGATCGGACCTCATGGACCTGCTGAACACGCTGGTGGACAAGGGGCTTCGGCGCGAGCTGCCGACCCGCGAGGAAGCACTCGCCGTACTGGCCACCTCCGACGACGACCTGCTCGATGTGGTGGCCGCGGCCGGCAAGGTGCGCCGGCACTGGTTCGGCCGCCGCGTGAAACTCAACTACCTGGTCAACCTCAAGTCCGGCCTGTGCCCCGAGGACTGCTCCTACTGCTCCCAGCGGCTCGGCTCCGAGGCGGGCATCCTCAAGTACACCTGGCTCAAGCCCGACGAGGCGTCCAAGGCGGCGGCCGCGGGGCTGGCGGGTGGCGCCAAGCGGGTCTGCCTGGTGGCCAGCGGGCGCGGCCCGACCGACCGGGACGTGGACCGGGTCTCGCAGACCATCAAGGCGATCAAGGACGAGAACGAGGGCGTCGAGGTGTGCGCGTGCCTCGGGCTGCTCTCCGACGGCCAGGCCGAGCGGCTGCGCGAGGCGGGCGCGGACGCGTACAACCACAACCTGAACACCTCGGAGTCCACCTACGGGGACATCACCACCACCCACACGTACGCCGATCGGGTGGACACGGTGCGGAAGGCGCACGCGGCCGGACTGTCGCCCTGCTCCGGTCTGATCGCCGGCATGGGCGAGAGCGACGAGGACCTGGTGGACGTCGTCTTCTCGCTGCGCGAGCTGGACCCCGACTCCGTTCCGGTGAACTTCCTGATCCCGTTCGAGGGCACCCCGCTGGCCAAGGAGTGGAACCTCACCCCCCAGCGCTGCCTGCGGATCCTGGCGATGGTCCGCTTCGTCTGCCCGGACGTGGAGGTGCGCATCGCGGGCGGCCGCGAGGTCCACCTGCGCACCATGCAGCCGCTGGCGCTGCACCTGGCCAACTCGATCTTCCTCGGCGACTACCTGACCAGCGAGGGCCAGGCGGGCAAGGCCGACCTGGAGATGATCGCCGACGCCGGCTTCGAGGTGGAGGGCGCCGACCAGGTGACCCTGCCGGAGCACCGGGCGGCCGGCGGCTGCCACGAGGGGGCCGGGGCCTGCGGCTCGGCGCCCGCGGACGCGCAGCCGGTCGCGGGCGAGCCCCGGACCGATCTGGTGGCCGTCCGCCGCCGGGGCGCCGGAACGGACCTCGCGCCCAATGCCTGACGCGTTCCCGCCGGACGTCGCCGGGCTGCTGGAGCTGGACCGCCGGCACGTGTGGCATCCGTACGGTCCGATGCCCGGGCGTGTCGAACCGCTCGTCGTGGAGTCGGCGAGCGGGGTCCGGCTGCGGCTCGCGGACGGTTCGGGCGAGCTGGTGGACGGCATGTCGTCGTGGTGGTCGGCCATCCACGGCTACAGCCACCCCGTGCTCGACGAGGCCGTGACCCGGCAGCTTTCGCGGATGAGCCACGTGATGTTCGGCGGGCTCACCCACGAGCCCGCGGTCCGGCTCGCGAAGCTCCTTGTCGACATGTCGCCGGACGGTCTGGAACACGTCTTCCTGGCCGACTCCGGCTCGGTGTCGGTCGAGGTCGCGGTGAAGATGTGCCTCCAGTACTGGCGTTCGCTCGGCCGGCCCGGCAAGCAGCGGATGCTGACCTGGCGGGGCGGCTACCACGGGGACACCTGGCATCCGATGTCGGTGTGCGACCCCGAGGGCGGGATGCACGAGCTGTGGTCCGGGGTGCTGCCGCGCCAGGTCTTCGCGGACGCGCCCCCGGCGGAGTACGACGAGTCGTACGCGCGGACGCTGCGCGAGCTGATCGCCCGGCACGCGGACGAACTGGCCGGGGTGATCGTGGAGCCGGTGGTGCAGGGCGCCGGCGGGATGCGCTTCCACTCCCCCGGGTACCTGCGGGTGCTGCGCGAGGCCTGCGACGCCCACGACGTGCTGCTGGTGTTCGACGAGATCGCCACCGGGTTCGGGCGCACGGGGGCGCTGTTCGCGGCGGACCACGCGGCCGTCACGCCGGACGTGATGTGTGTGGGCAAGGCACTGACCGGCGGTTACCTGACGATGGCGGCCACCCTGTGCACCGCGCGGGTGGCCGACGGGATCTCGCGCGGCGAGGTTCCGGTGCTGGCGCACGGGCCGACGTTCATGGGCAATCCGCTGGCCGCGGCCGTGGCCTGCGCCTCCCTGGAGCTGCTGCTGAGCCAGGACTGGCGGGCCGAGGTGAAGCGGATCGAGGCGGGCCTGCGGGCCGGGCTGGCCCCGGCGGCCGAGGTGCCCGGGGTGCGGGACGTCCGGGTGCTGGGCGCGATCGGGGTCGTCCAGCTGGACCACGAGGTCGACATGGCCGCGGCCACGCGCGCGGCCGTACGGGAGGGCGTGTGGCTGCGTCCGTTCCGGGACCTGGTGTACACGATGCCGCCGTACGTCACCTCCGACGAGGACGTGGCGAGGATCGCGCGCGCGGTGTGTGCCGCGGCGCGGGAGGGATGACATGCCGGTACTGGTGATCACGGGAACGGGCACGGAGGTCGGCAAGACCGTCACCACGGCCGCCCTCGCCGCGGCGGCGGTCGCGGCCGGGCGCTCGGTGGCCGTGCTGAAGGCCGCGCAGACCGGGGTACGGCCGGACGAGCGCGGTGACGCCGACGAGGTGGCGCGGCTCGCGGGGGCCGTCACGGCGGACGAACTGGCGCGGTATCCGGAGCCGTTGGCGCCGGGGACGGCGGCGCGGCGGGCGGGCATGGCGCCCGTGCACCCGCGGGAGGTGGCCGAGCGGGCCGCCAAGCTGGCAACGGAGCACGATCTGGTGCTGGTCGAGGGGGCGGGCGGGCTGCTCGTCCGGTTCGACGCGGAGGGCGGCACGCTGGCCGACGCGGCGCGGCTGCTGGGGGCGCCGGTGCTGATCGTGGCCACGGCGGGGCTCGGCACGCTGAACACCACGGAACTGACGGCGCGCGAGCTGCGCCGCCGTGACCTGGAGCCTGCCGGTGTCGTCATCGGCAGCTGGCCCGCCGTCCCCGACCTGGCCACCCGCTGCAACGTCGCCGACCTCCCGGAGGTCGCCGGCGCCCCCCTCCTGGGCGCCCTCCCCGCGGGAGCGGGCGCCCTGCCCCCGGCGGACTTCCGCGCCCAGGCCCCGGCCTGGCTGGCGCCACGCCTGGACGGCACCTGGGACGCGGCGGCCTTCCGGGCCAGGGAGGGGGCCCGGCCGGAGCCCGGGGGTTCGGCCTAGGAGGGCCGGGGAGGGGGCCGGCGAGGACTCCTCATCCCCGGCCGTCGAAGCCTCCCGCGACCCTCGAAGCCGTCGAAATCTCGCCCGGCCCCCGACCGGCGGCGGCTCCCCTCCCCCGGCCCCTCGAACACCCGTGTCCGCCGCGCACGTCCGCCCGAGAGTGGCACGCGGTCCCGCGGGGGACATTCCTCCTGGGCACGGTGTCCTGGAGGTCGGTATGCGGCTGGGGTCGAAGGCTGTCGGCGGGCGGCGGGAGCCCGGTGCGCATCCGGTGTTCGCCCGGTACTACGCGCGGGCCAGTGCCGGGGCCGAGACGCGGCTGGGGTTCGCCCGGGTGCGGGGACGGCTGCTGGCGGGGCTGAGCGGCCGGGTGCTCGAGGTCGGCGCGGGCAACGGACTGAACTTCGCGCACTACCCCGGCACCGTCAGCGAGGTCGTCGCCATCGAACCGGAGCCGCTGCTGCGGCGGTTGGCGCTGGAGTCGGCGCTGCGCGCGCAGGTGCCGGTCGATGTCGCGCCCGGCGCGGCCGAGGCGCTGCCCGTCAAGAGCGAGGCGTTCGACGCGGTCGTGCTGTCCTTGGTGCTGTGCAGTGTGCGGGACGTGGCGCGGACGCTGGGCGAGGTGCGGCGGGTGCTCCGGCCGGGCGGGCAGGTGCGGTTCTTCGAGCACGGGCGGGGCGGCGGCCGGCCGATGCGGCTCGCACAGCGCGCCCTGGACCTGACGGTGTGGCCCGCGCTCGCCGGCGGCTGCCACCTGTCCCGGGACCCGCTGGCCGCACTGCGAGCCGCCGGGTTCGAACTCGGGCCGCACCGGAGCCTGCTGGTGCCCGAGCGGGGGCCGAGGCTGCCGGCCTCGTACTGCGTGCTGGGCACCGCCTGGCGTCCGGACGAGGCGGGCGAGCGCTGATCACAGGCTCCAGCGGCGCAGCTCACGGGCGATCTCGTCCACGCTCGCCGAGCCGTCCTTCACCAGCCGGGCGAGGTCGCGCACCTGTTCCGGCGTGGTGATCACCTTGACGCCGCTGGCGACCAGGTAGGCGTAGGCGACCGCGGAGGCGAACAGCGCGTTGGAGCGCTCCAGCGCCGGCACGTGGATGAGCAGCTGGAGGAGGGCGGCGGCCCGGGCGTACGGGGTCTCGTACACCGGCACGCCGAATATCTCCGCCCGGTGCCGGGCGACGGCGGCGATCAGCGCGCCCCAGTCGGCGACCTGCGGGTCCCCGGGCGTCTTCTGTTCGGCGAGCATGAGCAGCCAGGCGAGGTCGATGCTCAGCCCGTTGGGGGAATCGCTCAAGGGATCAGCTGCGTCCTTCGGCCGGACCGGTGCCGCGCGCGTCGGAGAACTCCTCGGCGAACACGGACTCGTACTGCTTCATGAAGTCGGCCGCGGCCTCCACGAACGTCCGGCCGACCTCGCCGGTGTCCTGTCTGACCAGTTCCTCGATGTAGCGGTTCACGCTCATCCCCCGGGCCAGCGCGCGCTCCCGGGCCGCGCGGGCGGTGCCCTCGTCCACGCGCACGTTCAACTGGGTCTTCGCCATGTCTCGACGCTAGCGCCATGCCGCTAGCACAGGCAAACGGGCGCGGGGGCACGGCGGGGGCGCACGGGAGCTTTCGCCGGGGGCTCGGCGCACCGTTCCCGCAGGTCCCCCGGAGCCCGTCCGGCCGCCCGGCCCGTCGTGGATTCCCGCTGTGCGCCCGGTCACATTAGGCTCACCCGGGACGGGTAGTACCGGTGACCGGGAGGCGGTCTTGTCCACAACCCCTGCCGCGCAGCACGCCCCGGGCCGTACGCCGGGCGAGGGGACCGCGGCCCGCGCCCGCGCGCTGACCAAGGCGTACGGCACCGGCGAGACCGCCGTCCTCGCGCTGGACTCGGTGGACGTGGACATCGCGCGGGGCCGGTTCACCGCCGTGATGGGGCCCTCGGGGTCCGGCAAGTCCACGCTCATGCACTGTCTGGCCGGGCTCGACACGGTGTCGGCCGGGCAGGTGTGGCTGGGCGACACCGAACTCACCGGCCTGCGGGAGCGGGAACTGACCCGGCTGCGGCGGGACCGGGTCGGGTTCGTGTTCCAGTCGTTCAACCTGATCCCGACGCTGACCGCGGCGGAGAACATCACCCTGCCGATGGACATCGCGGGCCGCGGCCCCGACAAGGAGTGGCTGGACCAGGTCGTCGACAGGCTCGGGCTGCGCGACCGGCTGACGCACCGGCCCGGCCAGCTCTCCGGCGGCCAGCAGCAGCGGGTCGCGTGCGCGCGGGCGCTGGCCTCCCGGCCGGAGCTGATCTTCGCGGACGAGCCGACGGGCAATCTGGACTCGCGGGCGGGCCTGGAGGTGCTGCGCTTCCTGCGCGACGCGGTGGACGACCTGGGGCAGACGGTCGTCATGGTCACGCACGACCCGAACGCCGCCGCCCACGCGGACCTGGTGCTCTTCCTGGCCGACGGGCGGCTCGTGGACGAGCTGGCCCGGCCGACGGCGGAGCGGGTGCTGGAGCGGATGAAACGCTTCGACGGAGCGCGTGCCCTGCCGGACGCGCGGGAGGACTGAGCCGGTGCTCAAGGCGACCCTGAGGAGCTTCCTCGCGCACAAGGGACGGCTCGCGCTGTCCGCACTGGCCGTGATCCTGTCCGTGGCGTTCGTCGCGGGCAGCCTGATCTTCTCCGACACCGTCTCCCGCACGTTCGACCGGCTGTTCGCCTCCACCGCCGCCGACGTGTCCGTGCAGCCGAAGCGGGATCTGGTGTCCGCGCGGGCGAGTGGCGCGGTGCAGACCCTGCCGGCCGCGCTGCGCGACCGGGTGGCCCTGGTTCCCGGGGTGGCGGCGGCCCGCGCCGACGTACAGGTGCAGAACGTCGTGGTGGTCGACCGGCACAACCGGTCCGTCGGGCCGACCAACGGGGCGCCCACCCTCGCCGGCGCCTGGTACCCGACCCGGCACAGTCCGGTGGAGCTGACCTCCGGGCACGCTCCGCGCGGTCCGGGCGAGGCCCTGCTCGACGCCGACACGGCCGGCCGCGGGCACGTCCGGATCGGCGACACCCTGACGGTGCAGGCGCAGCCCGGCACCTTCCGGGTGCGGGTCGCCGGGATCGCGGCGTTCACCACGACCAACTCCGGCGCGGCGCTGCTCTATCTGGACCCGGCGGTGGCCGGACGGCAACTGCTCGGCTCCCCCGCGCGGGCGACCGGCATCTCGGTGGACGCGGCCGAGGGGGTCCCCGCCGACCGGCTCAGGCAGCGGGTCGTCGCGGCGCTCGGCGCGGACGCCGGGGCGTACGACGTGCAGACCGCGCGGGAGCAGGCCAGGTCGGCGGCGGCGAGCCTCGGCACGTTCCTGGACGTGGTGAAGTACGTGATGCTGGGTTTCGCCGGGGTGGCGCTGCTCGTCGGGGTGTTCCTGATCGTCAACACCTTCTCCATGCTGATCGCCCAGCGCACCCGGGAGCTGGGCCTGCTGCGGGCGCTGGGCGCCGACCGGCGGCAGGTGCGGCGGTCGGTGCTGACGGAGGCGCTGCTGCTCGGTCTGGTCGGCTCCACGCTCGGGCTCGCGACCGGGATCGGCCTCGCGTTCGGGCTGATCCGGCTGATGGGCGTGTTCGGGACGAACCTGGCCGCCGCGCGGATGGTGATCGGCTGGGGCACGCCCGTCGCCGCCTATGTCGTGGGGCTCGGCGTGACCTTCGTGGCCGCCTATCTGCCCGCCCGGCGCGCGGCGGCCGTCTCTCCCATGGCCGCGCTCGCGGACGCCGAGGTCGCCGCGGTGGGCAAGCCGTTGCGGGCCCGGGGGGTCGTCGGCGCGGTGGTCGGGACGGCGGGCGCGGCGGCGCTGGCCGGGTGCGCGGCGGCGACGCGGACCGCGCCCGCCGCCGCTCTGCTGGGCGTGGGCGTGGCGCTGACGCTGGTCGCGACCGTGGTCGCCGGGCCGCTGCTGGTGCGGCCGGTGATCCGGGTGCTCGGCGGGGCCTTCCCCGCGCTGTTCGGGCCGGTGGGCCGGATGAGTCAGCGCAACGCCCTGCGCAACCCCCGCCGCACCGGTGCGACCGCGGCCGCGCTGATGGTGGGCCTGGCCCTGGTGAGCGGCATGTCGGTGGCGAGCGCGTCCATGTCGGCGTCGTTCGACCGGCGGATCGACAAGACCCTCGGCGCCGATTTCACCGTCCAGAACGCCAACTTCACCCCGTTCACCCGGCAGATCGCCGCCCGGGTGGCCGCGACCGAGGGCACCGGGCTGGTCGTGCCGCAGCGGCTCACCCGGATCGCGCTGCGGCTGCCCGACGGCGGGCGGGTGGAGACGGGCGCGGCCGCGTACGGCGCCGGGCTCGACGACGTCGTGCACATCGACTACGCGCGCGGCGGCTCGGCGGCGGCGCTCGCCGACGGGCACCTCGCCATGGACGCGACGTTCGCCCGGGACCACGGGGTGCGGCCGGGCAGTGTGCTCCCGGTGGACTTCCCGGGCGGGCGCCGGGCGCGGCTGACGGTCGGCGCGCTCACCGAACAGGCCTCCACCGAGGGCTTCGGGAACCAGGGCGGTGTCTTCTTCGGCCTCGGCACACTGGAGCGGTACGCGCCCGGCGGCCAGGACTCCGCGCTCTACGTCGACGCCGCGCCGGGCACGCGGCCGGCGGACCTGCGGCCCCGGCTGGAGCGGACGCTCGCGCCGTTCCCGCAGGTCCAGGTGCGCGACCAGACCGACTACAAGAAGCTGGTCCACGACCAGATCGGCGTGCTGCTGTACCTGGTGTACGCGCTGCTGGGGCTGGCGATCGTCATCGCGGTGCTCGGCGTGGTCAACACGCTCACGCTGTCGGTGGTGGAACGCACCCGGGAGATCGGGCTGCTGCGCGCGATCGGGCTGGGGCGGCGGCAGCTGCGGCGGATGATCCGGCTGGAGTCGGTGGTGATCGCGGTGTTCGGCGCGGTACTCGGGCTGGCGCTGGGCCTGGTGTGGGGCGTGTGCATGCAACAGGTTCTGGCGCTGCGCGGGTTGACGGCGTTCGCGATCCCCTGGGGGACGATCGTGGCGGTGGTGGTCGGCTCCGCGGTGGTGGGGATCGTGGCCGCGGTGCTGCCCGCGCTGCGGGCCTCCCGGCTGAACGTGCTGGCGGCGATCGCCCACGAGTGACGGTATGGCCCATGGTCCGGCGGCGGACGTGATGGGATGTCGGTCGAGGGTCGATTCGCTGACGGTGGAGGAGACTTCATGCCACGCCCGTTCCGTTTCGGGGTCAACATGCTCACGCCCGCGTCCGGGTCCGAGTGGCGTGCGAAGTGCCGTCGCGCCGAGGAACTGGGGTACGACGTGATCCTCGTCCCCGACCATCTCGGCTGGGTGGCGCCGTTCCCCGCGCTGGTCGCGGCGGCGCAGGCGACCGAGCGGGTCCGGGTCGGCACGCTGGTGCTCAACGCTGGTTTCTACAACCCGGCGTTGCTCGCCCGCGAGGTGGCGACCACGGACGCGCTCACCGGCGGACGCCTCGAACTCGGTCTCGGCACCGGCTATGTGCGCGAGGAACACGAGGCGGCCGGGCTGCCGTTCGGCTCGCCGGGCGAGCGGGTGGACCATCTGCGGCGCACCGTCGAGGAGTTGGTCCGGCTGCTCGGCGCCGAGGACCACCAGCCCCGTCCGGAGCAGGCCCGGGTGCCGCTGCTGATCGGCGGCAACGGCGACCGGATGCTGGAGCTGACCGCCGAGCACGCCGACATCGCCGCCTTCGCCGGTGCCCGGACGGGGAGCACGCGGTCGCTGGAACCGCTCACGGCCGACGAGCTGGACGAGCGGGTGGGGCGCTACCGGGAGCTGGCGGCCGGGCGCGCGGAGCCGGCCGAGCTGAGCCTGCTGCTCCAGCAGGCCGTGGTCACCGACGACCCGGAGCAGGCGCTCAGGCCGCTGCTGGAGCGGCGGCCTGAGCTGACCCTGGAGTCCGCGCTGGCGCTGCCCGTCGTCCTGGCGGGCCCGCTGGAGGACGTCGTGGCGCGGGTCGAGGCGCAGCGCGAGCGGTACGGATTCACGAACCTGACCGTCCTGGAGCCCCACATGGAGGCGTTCGCGCCGGTGATCGAGCGACTGCGCGCACGGTCCGCATGATGGAAACCCCGGCGCGCGGGGCCCGGTCGCGATCAGGGTGATCGCATGACCGAGTTGCGCGTACGTTCCGCCGGCCCCGACGACCTCGACGCCGTGCTCGCCTTCTGGCGCACGGCCGCCGAGGGCACCAGCATCAGCGACGACCGCGCCGGGGTGGAGCGCCTGGTGGCGCGCGACCCGCAGGCGCTGCTCCTGGCCGAGCTGGGCGGTGAGCTGGTCGGGACGGTGATCGCGGGCTTCGACGGCTGGCGCTGCCATCTGTACCGGCTCGCGGTCCGGCCCGACCGGCGGCGCCGGGGCGTCGCCACGGCCCTGCTGGCCGCCGCCGAGGAGCGCTTCGTCCGGCTGGGCGGGCGGCGAGCCGACGCCATGGTGCTGGTCCGCAACGAGCGGGCGCAGCACGCCTGGCGGGCGGCCGGGTACGGGCCCGAGGAGTGGTGGCGGCGCTGGGTGAAACCCCTCACCGGCTGAGCCGTGCGCGGCGTCGTCCACAGGCCCCCGGGATTGCTTTGCCCATCCTTTACTCTGGAGGGAGCACTCGACCCTCTATGAAAGGTAGTGAGCGTCCGCCCATGGGCGAGCCTCCCGGCCCGCGACACCGCGCGCCCCACCGACCCCTGTCCGATCATGGGACGGGGGTGACCCGATGACCGAAGTGCTGCTCCTCCTGGTGGCGATCCTGCTGTCACTGGCCTGTGGCGCGTTCGTGGCGGCGGAGTTCTCGCTGACCACCGTCGAGCGCGGCGCGCTGGAGCGGGCCGCCGAGCGCGGCGAGCGCGGCGCCCCGGGCGCCCTGAAGGCCGTACGGAACCTGACGTTCCAGCTCTCCGGCGCCCAGCTCGGCATCACGGTCACCAACCTGGTCGTCGGCATGCTCGCCGAGCCCTCGATCGCCAAGCTGCTCGCCGGCCCGTTCCGGGCGCTGGGGCTGTCGGGCGGTGCGGCTCAGTCGGTGGCGCTGGTGGTCGGCACCGCGCTGTCCACGGTGTTCCTGATGGTCGTCGGCGAGCTGGTGCCCAAGAACTGGGCGATCTCCTCGCCCCTGGCCGTGGCCAAACGGGTGGGCACCCCGCAGCGCTGGTTCAGTGCCGCCTTCCGGCCGTTCATCGCCCAGCTGAACAACACGGCCAACCACTTCGTGCGCCGGCTCGGCTTCGAGCCCGCCGAGGAGCTGGCCTCCGCGCGCGGCCCGCAGGAGCTGGCCGCCCTCGCCCGGCACTCCGCCAAGGCGGGCGCCCTGGAGGCGGACACCGCCGAGCTGTTCGTGCGCACGCTCAATCTGGCCGACCTGACGGCGGAGAATGTGATGACCCCGCGGGTCCAGGTCATCGCCCTGGACGAGCAGGCGACCTGCGAGGACGTGGCGAACGCGACCCGGGCGACGGGCCTGTCCCGGTTCCCGGTGTACCGGGGCAGCCTGGACTCCGTCGTGGGCACCGTGCACATCAAGGACGTCCTGGCCATACCGGCCGAGCACCGCCGGCACCGCCGGGTCTGGCACCTGATGCGCGAACCGCTGCTGGTGCCCGAGTCCCTCACCGTCGACCGGCTCCTCGACCGGCTCTCCGGCCGCCGCACCATGGCCGTCGTCATCGACGAGTACGGCGGCACGGCGGGCGTGGCGACCCTGGAGGACATCGTCGAGGAGGTCGTCGGCGAGGTGCGCGACGAACACGACCCGCACGAGACGCCCGACCTCGCCCCGGCCGGCGCCGACGAGAGCGGCCGCGCCCTGTACTCGGCCGACGGCGCCGCCCGCACCGACCAGCTCAGGCGGGTGGGACTGCGGGTGCCCGACGGGCCGTACGAGACCCTGGCCGGTCTGGTCGCCACCGAGCTGGGCCGGATACCGGAGACGGGCGACCGGGTCGAGATCGCGGGCTGGCGGCTGGACGTGGTGGACGCCTCCGGGCGCCGCGCCGCCCGGCTGCTGCTGCGCGCGCCCCTGGACGACGAGAGCGGCGACGAGACGACGGAGGGGGCGCGATGATCGCCGTACAACTGCTGATCGGCCTGGCGACCCTCGTCGTCAACGCCTTCTTCGTGGCCGGCGAGTTCGCGCTGATCTCGGTGCGCCGCTCCCAGGTCGAGCCCCTGGCGCAGGAGGGCGACCGGCGGGCGAAGAGCGTGGTGTGGGGACTGGAGCACGTGTCCGCGCTGCTGGCCGCCGCCCAGCTCGGCATCACGCTGTGCACCCTGGTGCTGGGCGTGGTCGCCGAACCGGCCATCGCGCATCTGCTGGAGCCCGTGTTCCACGCGGTGGGCGTACCGGTGGGCGTGGGCCACGTGGTGTCGTTCGTGATCGCGCTGACCCTGGCGACCTATCTGCACATGCTGCTGGGCGAGATGGTGCCCAAGAACATCTCGCTCGCGGAGCCGGTGCGCGCGGCACTGCTGCTCGGGCCGCCGCTGGTCGCGCTGTCCCGGGCGCTGCGTCCGGTGATCTTCACGGTGAACGCGTTCGCCAGCGGGCTGCTGAAGCTGCTCAGGGTGGAGGCCAGGGACGAGGTCTCGGCGACCTTCACGGACACCGAACTCGCCGAGATCGTCAAGGACGCGAGCGAGGCGGGGCTGATCGACGACCGCGCGCAGGAACGGCTGCACGACGCCCTGGAGCTGGGCAGCCGCCCGGTGCGGGACGTGGTGGTGCCGCTGGAGCGGGTGGTGTACGCGCAGGTGGGCGTCACCCCCGAGCAGTTGGAGGGGCTGTCGGCCGAGTCGGGGTTCTCCCGGTTCCCGGTGGTCGACTCCGGCCGCCGGATCGTGGGCTATCTGCACGTCAAGGACGCGCTGGACGCCGCGCCGCGGGACGTGCCGTTCCGGCTGCGGGACATGCGGCCCATCGCCCGGGTGAAGGCGGGCACCCCGCTGGACGACGTGCTCACCGCGATGCGGGGCAGCCGCACCCACGTGGCCGCCGTGCTGGGCGACGACGGGCGGCTGGCGGGCCTGGTGACCATGGAGGACGTACTGCGGGAGCTGTTCGGGCAGCCCGTGTGAACCGGGCGTCCCGGACCTGACCGACCGCTGGGTATGCGACCGGGTTACCATCGCTGTCGCCATGCAGACGAATACCGTTCCTCCCCCGTACGCCAGCCTGGTCGCGGTCGGCGACTCCTTCACCGAGGGCATGTCGGACCTGCTGCCCGACGGCTCCTACCGGGGCTGGGCGGATCTGCTCGCCGCCCGGATGGCGGCGGACGCCCCGGGCTTCCGCTACGCCAACCTCGCGGTGCGCGGCAAGCTGATCGGGCAGATCGTCGACGAGCAGGTGGACGTGGCGGCGGCGATGAACGCCGACGTCGTCACCCTGGTCGGCGGGCTCAACGACGCCCTGCGGCCCAAGTGCGACATGGGCCGGGTGCGCGGACTGCTGACGGAGGCGGTGGAGCGGCTCGCCCCCTCCTGCGGACAGCTGGTGCTGATGCGCAGCCCCGGCCGCCGTGGCCCGGTCCTGGAGCGGTTCCGGCCGCGCATGGAAGAGCTGTTCGCCTGCGTGGACGAGCTGGCCGCGAAGCACGGCGCCCTCGTGGTCGACCTGTACGGCGCCCCGGCGCTGGGCGACCCGCGGCTGTGGGACGTGGACCGGCTGCACCTGACGGCCGAGGGGCACCGCCGCGTCGCCGAGGCGGTGGGGCAGACGCTCGGCTACGAACCGCTGGACGCACAGTGGCACGCACCGCTGCCGGCCGCGGCGCCGCCCGCGTGGCTGACCCGGCGGGTGGCGGACGTCCACTTCGCCCGGCAGCATCTGCTGCCCTGGATAGGCCGCCGCCTGACCGGACGCTCCTCCGGGGACGGCCGGACGGGCGCCCACTTCAGCGCCGAGCTGGGCAAACCCTTCTGGGTCAGCCCCGCGGACGACACGGACCCGGGCCCGGTGACGGGCTGGCGGAAGGTGGGTCCCTGACCCCGCCCCCGGGCCCCGGCCTCCGGCCTGGTCGGCCGCAGGCCGAGGGTGGTGACGGGCCGGTCCATTAGTTCTGCAGGTACGTGCACGACACAGCTCCGGGAGGCGACAGCGGTCTGCCTCTCCCACCAGCACGGCGGCGAGACGGGCTTCGCACACGTGGAGGCGGGGCTGCTCCCTGGGCGTCCCGACAAGCTCAAAGCTCGGTCGTCCGACGCGGTACTGGGCCTGCTGGAAAGCCACGTATGCACGGCCACCACGGACAACGTGGGCTGAGCCCGCCGGGTGCGGCGCCGTCCGGGTGGAACCGGTGACGGGTGACATGCCGCGCAGTGGTAAGCGGGAACCGGCAATGGGAGGGCGGCGGGCCCGGTCCCGTGCGTCGCGACAGCCGTGAGAGAAGGATCTGCACATGACTGACCGGTCCGGGGCGGCCAGCGGGCCGGAAACGAAGACCACGTCGGACCTGGTGGTGGAGCGGCTGCTGGAGTGGGGCATCGACACCTGCTTCGGTATCTGCGGCGATCAGGTGAACGGCTTCTTCGAGGCGCTGCGCACCCACCCGAAGATGCGGTTCGTGCACGTGCGCCATGAGGAGAACGCCGCGCTGGCCTGCGTGGGCTACGCCAAGTTCACCGGCCGCCCGGCGGCGTGCGTGGCCACCGCGGGCCCCGGAGCGGTCCACCTGCTCAACGGCCTGTACGACGCCCGGATCGACGGCGCCCCGGTGATCGCCATCACCGGCCTGTCGTATCACGACACCGTCGGCGCGCACTTCCTGCAGGATCTGCCTTCCGACCGGCTGTTCGAGCACGCCTGCATGTTCTCCGAGCGTGTCATGGGCCCCACCCACGCGCTCGCCGCCACCGACCTCGCGGTGCGCAGCGCCCTGATGAACCGCACCCCCTCGCACCTGGCCATCCCCATTGACGTCCAGTCCTTCACTCTGGAGCAGGACACCGCCTCGCCCAAGAACGTCCCCGGGCATCTGTCGGTGGTCCCGCAGCCCTTCACGGTCATCCCGCCCGAGGAACAGGTGCGCCGGGCCGCGGAGGTTCTGAACGCCTGCCGGCGGGTGGCCATCTGCGCCGGAGCCGGCGCCCGCGGTTCGGGTGACCTGCTGGAACAGGTCGCCGAGGTTCTCGGCGCGCCCATCGTCAAGGCGGGCTTGGGGAAGGATTGCGTGCCCGACGACAGCCCCTACACCACCGGCGGCATGGGCCTGATCGGCACCCGCGCCTCCCACGAGGCGTTCGAGAACTGCGACGGGCTCCTCATCGTCGGCTCCTCCACCCCCTACTACGAATTCTGGCCCGAGCCCGGGCAGGCACGGGGCGTGCAGATCGACGTCAACGCCGACCGCATCGGCATGCGCTACCCCGTCGAAGTCGGGCTGGTCGGGCACGCCGACGCCGTGCTCACCCGCCTGCTGCCACTTTTGGAGCGCAAGGACGACCGCTCCTTCCTGGAACAGGCGCAGGACACCTACCGGCGGTGGTGGAACCTGATCGGCGAGCAGGCCGCGAGCTCCGGCACACCGATGCGGCCGCAGGTGGTGACCTGGGAGCTGTCCAGAGCCCTTCCCGACCGCGCGATCGTGACAGGAGACGCCGGCACGGTCACCGCCTGGGGTGGCAGGCTCCGGCTGCGCCGGGGCATGCAGTACTCCTTCTCCGGCACGCTGTGCACCATGGGCTCCGCGCTCCCCTACGCCATCGGCGCCCAGCTTGCCCACCCAGGACGCCCGGTCATCGCCTTCACCGGAGACGGCTCGATGAGCATGGGCATGGGCGAACTGGCCACCCTCGCCCAGTACCAGTTGCCCGTCAAGGTCGTCGTGCTGCGCAACAACTCCCTCGCGCTGGAGGTGTGGGAGCAGACCGCCCTGCTGGGCAATCCCCAGATGGGTTGTGAACTGCACCCCATCGACTTCGCCGCCGTCGCCCGCGCCTGTGGCCTGACGGCCTTCCGCATCGAAGATCCCTCGGACGCCGCCGACGTGTTCGCCCGGGCCATGGCCCACGACGGACCGTGCCTGGTCGAGGCCGTCACCGACCCGAACGAAGCACCCTTCGGCGAAAGCCTGCAACCCACCCACGCCCAGCACATCGCACAGGCATTCGGCAAGGGAGAACCCGCGGCGAGCGCCATGGCACGCAACCTCCTGCAGGAGGGCCGCGTCGCTCTCTCCCCGGCGCTCCAGCAGCACTACGACGACCTCGCCCGCTACCGCTGACACCGCCCGCACCCGGCTCCTGGACCGAGCACGGCGAGGTGGACCCCGGCCCTACCGGCCGGCGCGTATCCCATCAGCAGCTGCGACATCCCCTACGTTCAGCCGCTCGGACACGGCAGGGAGTGGGCGCCGCGGGCTACCGGTTCCGGAGGACGGCAGAGATGAGCGGCGCCCCTGTGCCACCCCCTGTGCCACCGGTTGCACCGTCTGCGGCGGTACAGGTGGGTCCCGTCCCGGAACGGTGTGAGAGTGGAGGCGACGGAGCGAGGTGATGTCGTGACGGACGGACCCGACCACGCGGCGACCCCCGGCATGGACGAGCAGTTGCTGGAGAGGATGCTCGCCGACGTCCACGCGATCGCCCCCTACCAGCTGCCCGGACTGGTGAACCGCTGCGCCCGGGCGATGGGGCTGACCGGCGCGGCCATCTACCTCGTCGATCTGCAGCAGCGCATCCTGGTCCCGCTCGACGAGCAGGACGCCCAGCTGCCGGTGGACGACAGCATGGCCGGATGGGCCTACCGCACGGTCTCGGCGCGGATCGAGGAGGACCAGGGCGATCTGGTCGTCTGGGTGCCCCTCGTCGACGGCGTGGAACGCCTCGGCGTGCTGGGCCTGCGGTCGGGGTCGATGGACGCCGTGCGGCTGCGTCGCTGCCGGCTGCTGGCCCACACGCTTTCGATGGTGGTCACCACCAAGCGGACCTACAGCGACTGGTTCGTGGCCCGCACCCGCACCCGCACCATGCACGCGCGCACCGAGATGCTGCGCGCCTTCCTGCCGCCCCGCAGTATCGGCACCACGGCGGTGATCTCCACCGGCGTCCTGGAACCGGCCTACGATCTCGGCGGCGACGCCTTCGACCACTCGTTGACCCGCAACGTCCTGCACGCGGGCATCTTCGACTCCATGGGCCACAACCTGGCGTCCGGCCTGACGACGGCGGTGGCGTTGGCGTGCTGCCGCAACGCACGCCGCTCCCGCGCCGACCTGCCCGAGATGGTCGAGACCGTCGACCAGGCCCTCGCCCAGTGGCTCCCCGACCAGTTCTGCACCGGCGTCGTGTGCCAGCTGGACGCCGACACCGGTGTGCTGCGCTGGAGCAACTGCGGCCATCCCGCTCCTCTGCTGATCCGCGGTCAGCGCGTGCTCGAGAGGGCACTGGACAGCCCGCCGGAGCCGCCCATGGGCCTGGACGGCCTGCTCGGGCCCGGTATCTCCCGCGCGGTGCACGAGACGGCCCTGCAGCCCGGCGACCGGGTGCTGCTGTACACGGACGGTGTCGTCGAGGCCCGGCGGGGCGGCGACGAGTTCGGCCTCGACCGGTTCACCGACTTCATCATCCGTTCCGCCGCCGGAGGCCAGCGGCCCGCGGAGACCCTGCGGCTGCTCATCCACGACATCCTCGACCACCACAACGGCAAGCTGACCGACGACGCCACCATCCTGCTGATCGAATGGCAGCCGAAGCCCACCCCATCTCCGTAGCCATAGCCGACCACCACCGCGCAGGCCGGGAAGCACAGTTCCGCCTGGGCGGTTCTTCGGCGGGGCGGCGCCCGGCGCCGGACATCGGCGGCGGTGCGGGCGTGGCCGGTCGGTCGGAGGGCGATCTGCTCGTAGTCACGGACTCTGGGCCGTGCCGCGGGCCAGAGCGGCCAGTCGTTCCGCGTCCGCGGTGCCGGGTTCGGCCGACCAGAGCACCAGTTGCTGTTCCGGGGCACCGGCGTAGCGGAAGGTGTCCCAGTCGAGTGTGAGTTCGCCGACGGCGGAGTGAGCGATGCGTTTGCTGCCGAAGTCCTGGTGCGCGACGCGGTGTTCGGCCCACCAGGCCCGGAACTGCGGGTCGGCAACGGCCAGCTCGCCCACGAGGGCCGTGAGGGCCGGGTCGGTCGGATTGGTTCCGGCTTCCATCCGCAGGACCTCGACACACGTGCGGGCCACATCCTCCCATTCCGGGTAGATGTCGCGCATCACCGGGTCGGTGAAGACCATGCGGATGTAGTTGCGCTCGGACTCAGGCACGGCTGCGAAGTCGCACAGCAGTTCCGCTGCCAGGGGGTTCCACGCGAGGACGTCGAGCCGTGGGCCGAAGACGATCGCGGGCGTGCCGGTGAGCTGGCCGAGTAGCCGAGTGAGGTGCGGGTGCACTTGGGGGCGACGGGGCCGACGCGGCGTCTTGCGGTGGCTGGCCCGAGCGGCCTGGGTGACCAGACCCTCCACGTACGCTCTCTGGTCGTGGTCCAGCCGCAGTTCGCGCGCGAGCGATTCGAGCACCGGCGGTGACGGTGTCAGCCGGCCCTGCTCGATGCGTACGTAGTAGTCGGTGCTGATCGCGGCGAGCTCAGCCACCTCCTCGCGGCGCAGCCCCCGCACTCGACGCTGGGTGCGCGCGCGCTCGGGGAGTCCCACCTGCGCCGGTGTGAGTTCGCCACGGCGGTGCCTGAGGAACTCGCCGAGTTCACGAAGATGCGCGGAACCAGTCATTCCTCCAGCATGGCGCCGAGAGAAAGGTTCTGCCTGGGAAAGATCCTTCCTAGGAAGCGACGCGACCTTCCTGCGCCCGGCTGCCGGTCGGACAGTGGATGCAGGCCCGCAGACGGCCGGCCACCCACGATCCCACCAGGAGCAGAAAAATGAGGACTGACGTCCGCTTCCCGACCAACGGCCTGCAGCTCGCCGGCCACCTCTACCTCCCCGACGGCGCCGACGGACCGCTCGCCGCGATCGTCGTCGGCCACCCCACGACCGGAGTCAAGGAGCAGGCGCCGGCGGTGTACGCAACGCGGCTGGTCGAGGCGGGCTTCGCGGTGCTGACCTTCGACGCCGCCTTCCAGGGTGAGTCCGAGGGCATGCCCCGCGGCCTGGAGGACCCCTTCCAGCGCGCCGAGGACTTCCGCGCGGCGGTCTCCTACCTCACCACCCGCCCCGAGATCGACTCCGAGCGCATCGGCGTGATGGGCGTGTGCGGCTCCGGCGCCTATGCGCCCTACGCCGCCCAGACCGACCACCGCATGAAGGCCGTGGCAGGGGTGTCCGGGACCGATGTCCCCAGCTTCTTCCGCGGCGCCGACCCCGAGGGCTGGCATCAGATGGTCGCGGCCTCCGGCAACCTGCGCAGTGCCGAAGCCGCCGGCGAGCCCGCCGCCACCTTCCCGGTGCTGCCCGAGCGGATCACCGCCGACACCCCGGCCCCGACCGCCGAGTTCGTCGACTACTACAAGACGCCCCGCGGCCACCACCCGCGCTCCACCGGCGACCTGGTCGTACGCAGCGCGGACCTCCTCGACCAGTTCGACTCCTTCGCCGACGTCGCCAAGATCGCGCCCCGTCCGCTGCTCATGATCGCCGGCACCGAGGCGGTGACCCGCGGCTTCTCCGAGAAGGCCGTCGCCGACAGCCCCGGCAACGCCGAGCTGTTCCTCGTCGAGGGCGCCACCCACGTCGACCTGTACGACCGCGACCAGTACGTGGCTCCTGCCGTCGCCAAGCTGGTCGAGTTCTTCGGCAAGCACCTCGCCTGAGTCGGCAAGCCCGAGCGGTCAAGGGACGGGAGGGCGCTGGTCGCAGCCACTCTCCGATGGCCGCGGCCGGCACGACGGCCTCATGGCGGACGGCAAGCCTGTCGTGTCTCGTGGCGACGGCGCGACGTCGCTTGAGACGGTTGATCCCGCACTCACAGCATGGCGCTCGCGGTAGTCGGCCGGGGCGAAACGCGGAGGTCGGCCGCCGCGGGAGCCGACGGCACACCAGTCGGGACCCGGAACCGTACGCCGTCGATCAGTTGCCGCCGAGGCCGGAGAGGCGGCCGGCCCGCCCTCGTGCCCTTCGTGACGAGGTCCAGCGAGGTCGAAGCCTGGGCGACGCGGATGCCGGCCCTGGGGCGGTAGCGCCGGCCGCGACGAGGTGCCAGCCGGGGGGACGGCCAGCGCGGTGCGGGCCGTGTCGTTCGGGTTCGTCACCGGGCGCCGGCGGCGAACGCGGCGATCAGGGCGGCGGAAGGCCGAGCAGGAACGCGCCGAGCGCCGCGCTCGCCAGGGCGGGCGGCCGAAGCAGGGGGCCAGGCAGTCGAGTCGCCGAGCGGGCGCTGTCTCACACTCGTCTCACAGACCTGCCGAGAAGCGCCGGTACCGTGCGGTCTCACCTGGGCTTCGTGGACCGCATGGACAGTCCGGAGGGCCCCTGGACGGCAGGTAAACTCCGGTTACGTGACTTCAGCGCCCGCCAAGCCCCGCATCCCGAACGTCCTCGCCGGACGCTACGCCTCCACCGAGCTCGCCACGCTCTGGTCGCCCGAGCAGAAGGTGAAGCTGGAGCGGCAGCTCTGGCTCGCCGTGCTGCGGGCCCAGAAGGACCTCGGCATCGAGGTGCCCGACGAGGCGATCGCCGACTACGAGCGTGTCCTCGACACCGTCGACCTGGCCTCCATCGCGGAGCGCGAGAAGGTCACCCGGCACGACGTGAAGGCGCGGATCGAGGAGTTCAACGCCCTCGCCGGCCACGAGCACGTGCACAAGGGCATGACCTCCCGTGACCTCACGGAGAACGTCGAGCAGCTCCAGATCCGGCTCTCCCTGGAGCTGATGCGCGACCGCACGGTGGCCGTCCTCGCCCGTCTGGGCAAGCTGGCCGGCGAGTACGCCGAGCTGGTCATGGCCGGCCGCTCGCACAACGTGGCCGCGCAGGCCACCACCCTCGGCAAGCGCTTCGCGACCGCCGCCGACGAGCTGCTCGTGGCGTACGGCCGGGTCGAGGAACTGCTCACCCGCTACCCGCTGCGCGGCATCAAGGGCCCGGTCGGCACCGCGCAGGACATGCTGGACCTGCTGGGCGGCGACGCGGCGAAGCTGGCCGAGCTGGAGCAACGGATCGCCGCCCACCTGGGCTTCTCGCAGGCGTTCACCTCGGTCGGGCAGGTCTACCCGCGCTCGCTGGACTACGAGGTGGTCACCGCGCTGGTGCAGCTGGCGGCGGCGCCGTCCTCGCTGGCCAAGACGATCCGGCTGATGGCCGGCCACGAGCTGGTCACCGAGGGCTTCAAGCCCGGCCAGGTCGGCTCCTCGGCGATGCCGCACAAGATGAACACCCGCTCCTGCGAGCGCGTCAACGGCCTGATGGTGATCCTGCGCGGCTACGCCTCGATGACCGGCGAGCTGGCGGGCGACCAGTGGAACGAGGGCGACGTCTCCTGCTCGGTGGTGCGCCGTGTCGCGCTGCCGGACGCGTTCTTCGCGCTGGACGGCCTGCTGGAGACCTTCCTCACCGTCCTCGACGAGTTCGGTGCCTTCCCGGCGGTCGTCGCCCGCGAGCTGGACCGCTACCTGCCGTTCCTCGCCACCACCAAGGTCCTGATGGGCGCGGTGCGCGCCGGGGTCGGCCGCGAGGTGGCGCACGAGGCGATCAAGGAGAACGCCGTCGCCACCGCGCTCGCCATGCGGGAGCAGGGCGCCGAGCGCAACGACCTGCTCGACAAGCTCGCCGCCGACGAGCGGCTGCCGCTGGACCGCGAGCAGCTGGCGGCGCTGATGGCCGACAAGCTGTCCTTCACGGGCGCGGCGGCCGACCAGGTCGCCCAGGTCGCCGACCGGATCGAGGAGATCGTCAAGCAGCACCCGCAGGCCGCCGGCTACACCCCGGGAGCGATCCTCTGACCCCGCGTTTCACCAAGGCGGACCTGGAGGCCGCCCGCGACCGTCTCGTTCCGGACGTGGTCGCGGGCGGCCTGCGGGTGCTCTTCTGCGGCATCAATCCCGGCCTGCTGACGGCGGCCACCGGCCACCACTTCGCCCGCCCCGGCAACCGGTTCTGGCCGGTGCTGCACCTGTCCGGCTTCACCCCGAGGCAGCTGAAGCCGGCCGAGCAGGAGGAGCTGCTGTCGTACGGCCTCGGCATCACCAATGTCGTGGCCCGCGCCACCGCCCGCGCGGACGAGCTGACCGCCGCGGAGTACGCCGAGGGCGGCCGGCTGCTGACCGAGAAGGTACGACGCCTGGAGCCGGGCTGGCTGGCGGTGGTCGGCGTCACCGCCTACCGCGCCGCCTTCGCCGACCGCACCGCGCGAGTGGGCCCCCAGGAACGGACCATCGGCGGCACCCGCATCTGGGTCCTGCCCAACCCCAGCGGGCTGAACGCCCATTGGACGGCGGCGACGATGGCGGAGGAGTTCGCGAGGTTGCGGGTGGCCGCGCACTAGGCCCTCGCCGGCCGGTCCGGGGCGGCTACTCGGCGCCGGTGGCAGCGCAGGCCAGGGCCACCTCGGCCCACGTCCAGGCCTGGTCCTGCAGATCCGCGAAGTCCCCGGCCCGTTCCTGCCGCCGCGCCGCGTCGAGCGCCCGGCCCGCCGCCTGGACGGCACGGGGGGACGGGGCCGCGGCAACGGCCGTGCACGCCTGTGCCACCAGTGCCCACAGACGGGCCCGCGCCCGCGCCACGTCGCGGCCCGAGCCCGTCGTCTGCCCGTCCACGTGCACCGCCCACGCGTGGGCGCGTCGTGCCGCCTCGGCGGCTTCCGCGGACAAGTCCATGCCGGCCCCCTGAACCCGGTTCCCGCCGTCCCGCGGGGCACCGGCCCGCACTTCGCGCTTCCAACGCCCTCCAGTATGCAGGGAGTTGCCCCGCACCCCGGCCGCCAGGCGGGGCGCAGGCCCTCGATGCGCGAGCCCATGACCCGCCGGACCCGCGGCGCGTGCCGCTCCGGCCCGACGCGGAAGAAGGGCCCTGGCGGGCCCCGGGGGTCGCACCGGCCGTCCCGGTGTTCCCCTCCCGGCTCCGTCCGGCGCTCGCCCGGGATGGGGCCGGACGAGTACGATCCGGCCAATACGCCCGCGAGCTGGGAGGACGGACGGTGGGGCAGCTGACCGGCGGCGATCCCTCGCTGCTGCGGAGGATCAACTCGGCGGTGGTGCTGCACGCGCTGCGTGCCGCGGACTGCGCGACGCTCACCGAGGTCGCCCGGGTCACCGGGCTGTCCCGGCCCACCGTCGAGGGTGTGGTCGAGGGGCTGATGGAGGCGGGGCTCGTGGTGGAGCGGGCCGCCGACGAGGGCATCGCGCGCCGGCAGGGGCGCCCGGCCCGCCGGTTCCGGTTCCGGGCGGAGGCCGGGCATCTGCTGGGCCTGGAGGTCGGGGCGCACCGGGTCGCCGCGCTCCTGTCCGACCTGGACGGCCGGGTGCTGGGCGGACAGTCCAAGAAGGTCGGGGAGACCGCTTCGGCGGACGAGCGTCTGGACCGGCTGCGCGGCGCGGTCGCCGAGCTGCTGCGGCGCTGCGGGGTCCCCCGTGACTCGCTGCGCGCGGTGGGTGTGGGCACGCCGGGCATCGTGGCGGCCGACGGCACGGTGCGGCTGGGGACCGCGCTGCCGCAGTGGACGGGGCTCAACCTCGGTGAGCGGCTGAGCCGTTCGTTCAAGTGCCCGGTGCTGGTGGAGAACGACGCCAACGCGGCGGCCGTCGCCGAGCACTGGAAGGGCGCGGCGGACGGCACCGACGACGTGGTGTTCGTGCTGGCCGGGCTGAGCCCGGGGGCGGGCGCGCTGATCGGGGGGCGGCTGCACCGGGGCTTCGGCGGGGCGGCCGGGGAGATCGGCGCGTTGCACCTGCTGGGCCGGGAGGCCACCCCGGAGACGCTGCTGTCCACCACCGACGAGCCGTTGCACCCGCTGGACGAGCAGGCGGTGGCCGAGGTGTTCGCGCTGGCCCGCCAGGGCGATCTGCGGGCACGGGCGGCCGAGGAGCGGTTCGTCCAGCGGCTGGTGCACGATGTGGCCGCGCTGGTGCTGGCGCTCGATCCGGAGCTGGTCGTGATCGGCGGCTGGGCGGCCGGCCTGGACGGTGTGCTGGAGCCGCTGCGCCGTGAACTCGCCCGCTACTGCCTGCGGCCTCCCCGGGTTGCGCTGTCGGCGCTGGGTGAGGCGGCCGTGCCGACGGGCGCGCTGCGGCTGGCCCTGGACCATGTGGAGGAGCAGCTGTTCGCGGTGGCGGGCACGGTCACGGCGCGCCGCTGACCGGTCGGGGCCCCCTTGTGGTGCCACGGCAGGGATGCGTGAAATCCCCTGTACGGGTGGGTGGTTCGGCCTGGCGAGCGGGACCGCCGGCTGCCGCGGCCGGGCGGGCAGGAGCAGCGCCAGGGCAGGTTTGGACGGCGCGCGGTGGTCAGGGCGGCGGTGAAGGCGCCCATGGAGCGGCCGGCCGGCAGCACGGGGGCCCGTACCGGTTCCCCGACGACGGCGGTCGTGTCGTCGGCGTGCGCGGCGATGCCGTAGGGGCCGGGCAGCCCTCGGCGGTGAGCCCGGCCGCGCGGGTCGGGGGCCGGCAGGGCGGCCCGGGCCCGCCTCTTCGCGGTGCGTGGTCGCCGGCGCGCCGGGAGCGCCACCGGCGGCCGGTCAGGAGGCCCGCCGCTCCGGGTCGTGGTGGATCTCCACGCCGGCCGTGTCGCCGAACGTCAGCCGGCAGGTGTCGGCGCGGTAGGTCGCCACGGAGAGGGCGGCGGTGCGGCCCTCGGCGGTGAAGCGGGTGGTGACGACGAGCACCGGGGAGCCGGGCAGCCGGTCGAGTTCGCGGGCGTCGTCCGCACGGGCCGAGCCCAGTTCGACGGCGCGGTCCTGGCCCTCCGGCTCCAGGCGGTGCAGCTCCCGCAGCACGGTGCGGGCGCGGGCCGGGCCGGAGGGCGCGTCGATCGCGGTGAGGCCGGGCACCGAGGCGGCCGGGATGTACAGCAGTTCGGTGGCGACCCGCTGGCCGCCCGAGGTACGGGAGCGGCGCACGGTGTGCACGGGCTCGTCCGCAGCGGTTCCGAGGGCCGCGGCGACGGCCGCGGGCGGCACCTGCTGGACGCAGTCGGAGGCCTGCCAGGCGTCCCCGGACCCGCCCGGCCAGGCGTGCTGCTCGCCGCCGACGGCCACGCCCACGCGCGGCGGCGCGACGGTGGTGCCGACGCCGCGGCGGCGCTGCAACCGGCCTTCCAGCTCCAGCTGTTCGAGGGCCTGACGGAGCGTCGCCCGGGCCACGCCGAAGCGGGCCGCCAGGTCGCGCTCGTTGGGCAGGATCTCGCCGACCGAGAACTCCGAGTCCAGTGCCTCGCTGAGCACGGTCTTGAGATGCCAGTACTTCGGTTCCTGCACCGAATCCAGCTGCGTGGTCCCCACCCTGTCCTCCGCAAGAGCCGTCATCCGGCGGTTTTTAGCGCCCTTGTTTATTAAAGGTTGTTGCACTTCTCTGCGACCATAGGACGGCCGACACCCTTGGTCAAGACCAATCCTTCATCGCCGCGGGAACGCCGGGGCACGGCGCCGCGGAGCGTTCACGAGGCGTTCGCACGAGGTGATGCGGGTGACATCGCGGCAAAGCCCCCGTCGCGCGACGGGGGCCCGGTGCCGTGCGGACGGCTCAGCGGCCGGCCAGACGGCGCAGCTTGTCGGGGTTGCGCTGGATGTACACGGACGTCACCCGGCCGTCCACGACGTCGAGCTGGAAGAGGGTGTCCGGCTTGCCGTCGGACAGGACCAGCGCGGCGGGGCCGCCGTTGACCTCCAGCGCCCGCACGGTCAGATCCGGGCCGGCCTCGGGCGTGACGGCGGCCAGGAAACGGGCCACCTTGTCGGCGCTGTGCAGGATGCGCAGGGCCGACCTGACCTTGCCGCCGCCGTCGGCGACCAGGCGGACGTCCGGGTCGAGCACCGACATCAGCCCGTCCAGGTCGCCCCCGGACGCGGCGATCAGGAAACGCTCCGTCAGCTCGCGCCGCTGGGCCGGGTCGACGTCGTAGCGCGGGCGCCGCTCCTCCACGTGCCGGCGCGCCCGCCCGGCGAGCTGCCGGACCGCCGGTTCGCCCCGGTCGAGCAGCTCCGCGATGTCCGCGTACGGGAAGCCGAATGCCTCCCGCAGCACGAACACGGCCCGCTCCAGCGGGGACAGCGACTCCAGGACGACCAGTACGGCCAGGGAGACGCTGTCGGCGAGGACGGCGCGGTCGGCGGCGTCGGGGGCGGTGTCGCCGTACTCGGTGAGACAGGGTTCCGGCAGCCACGGCCCGACGTACGACTCGGCGCGCGACTGTGCGAGGCGGAGCCGGTCGATGGCCAGCCGGGTGGTGATGCGCACCAGGTAGGCGCGCGGCTCTCGGATCTCCGCGTGGTCGGCGCGGGACCAGCGCAGCCAGGCGTCCTGGACCACGTCCTCGGCGTCGGCGACACGGCCGAGCATGCGGTAGGCGACCCCGGTGAGCAGGGGCCGGTGCTCCTCGAAGACGTCGGTCGCGGGGTCGGCGGTCATGTCCTCATCCCATCCGACACGCGCATGGCCTGTCCAGCCGGAATCGGACCCCGCGCGCTCACCCCGGACCACAATGACCGCGCGGGCCGCCGGGGCCGGCGGCCGGGTGACGGGAGGTGGCCCTTGCGGTACGGGGTGCTGGGCACGGGCGAGGTGGGCCGGACGCTGGCCGGACGGCTGGTGGAGCTGGGGCACGAGGTGACGCTGGGCTCGCGCACCGCGGACAACCCGGTGGCGCGGGAGTGGGCCACCGCGTCGGCGAGCCGGGCGCGCGCCGGGACGTTCGCGGACGCGGCGGAGGCGGCCGAGCTGGTGATCAACGCGGTGAGCGGACAGGTGGCGCTGGACGCGCTGCGGGCGGCGGGCGCCGCGCACCTGAACGGCAAGGTGCTGGTCGACGTGTGCAATCCGCTGTCGTTCGAGGGCGGGCTGCCGCGGCTGGACCCGGTGGACTCGGACAGCCTGGGCGAGCGGATCCAGCGGGCCTTCCCCGGGGCGCGTGTGGTGAAGGCCCTGAACACGGTCGACTTCAGGGTGATGACGGACCCGGGGCGGGTGCCGGGCGAGCACCATCTGTTCGTGTGCGGGGAGAGTGCGACCGCCAAGGAGCGGACGCGGGCGCTGCTCGGGGACTTGGGGTGGCCGGCCGCGCGGGTGCTCGACCTGGGCGGCATCGCGGCGGCACGGGCGTTGGAGATGTATGTGCCGCTCCGGCTCCAGATGGCGCGGGCGTTCGGGCACGAGGACTTCAACATCGAGGTGCGGCGCGCCGGTTGACGGGCGGATCGGTGCGCCTCCGGGGGCTACCCGTCGGTAGCAATCGCTGCCAAGCTGTGCACGGCGTCCGTTCGTGAGCAGTCCAGCCGAGGAGCACCCCATGTCCGCCACCGTCTCCTTTTCCGTCCCGACCCCGCGCGGCCCCGAGGACGTGACCGTCTCCTACACACGCGTGGGGCGCGGCGAGCCGCTGGTGCTGCTGCACGGCATCGGCCATCACCGGCAGGCGTGGGACCCGGTCGTGGACATCCTCGCCACCGAGCGCGAGGTGATCGCCGTCGACCTGCCGGGCTTCGGCGCCTCCCCCGCCCTGCCGGACGGCCTGGCCTACGACCTGCCCACCACCAACACCGTGCTGGCCGCCCTGTTCGGGGCGCTGGACCTGGACCGCCCGCACGTGGCCGGCAACTCGCTGGGCGGACTGCTCGCCCTGGAGCTGGGCCGCGAGAAGCTCGTACGGTCCGTCACCGCCCTCTCCCCGGCCGGGTTCTGGACCCAGGGCGAGCGGCGGTACGCCTTCGCGACACTGCTCGCGATGCGCGGCATAGCCCAGCGGCTCCCGCTGCCCCTGGTGACCCGGCTGAGCCGCAGCGCCGCCGGCCGCACCGCGCTGACCAGCACCATCTACGCCCGCCCCGCCCGCCGGCGCCCCGAGGCGGTGGTCGCGGAGACCCGGGCGTTGGTCGAGGCGACCGGGTTCGAGGCGACCTTGCGGGCCGGCGCCGCCGTCCGCTTCACCGACGACGTCCCCGGCCTGCCGGTGACGGTGGCGTGGGGCACCAGGGACCGCATCCTGATCCGCCGCCAGGGCATCCGGGCCAAGCAGACCATCCCGCACGCCCGGCTGATCCGCCTGCCCGGCTGCGGACACTGCCCGATGAACGACGATCCGGCGCTGGTGGCGCGGGTGCTGCTGGACGGCAGCCGGGACTGAGGTCCCCGCAGCGGGCGGACGGTTGTTCACCCGGGGTTCGCGTGCGCGCCTCGCGGCGGCAGTAGGTGTGGCTGTGCACACCGGCCGGATCCCGCCACTGGAGGCTCAGCCATGTCCCACCGTCCGCTCCCCGGTCGCCGCGGCGTTCTGCGCGGCTCCCTCGCCGCGTCGGCGGCGCTCGCCCTGCCCGCGGGGCTCGGCGCGGCCCCGGCGTTCGCCCGGTCCGGACGGCCCCGGGCCGACTGGGGCGTCCAGGCCGGTGACGTCACCACCGACTCGGGCCTGGTGTGGGTGCGGGCGGACCGGCCGGCCCGGATGGTCGTGGAGACCGCGGCGACCGAGTCGTTCCGCAACCCGCGCCGCTTCACGGGCCCGCTGCTCGGCGCGGGCAGCGACTTCACCGGCACCACCCGGCTGCACGGCCTGCCCTCCGGGGAGCAGATCCACTACCGGGTGCTGCTCGCCGACCCCGACGACCCGCGCCGTACCGGCGAGCCGGTGACCGGCACCTTCCGCACCGCGCCCGCCAAGCGGCGCCAGGGGGTGCGGTTCGTCTGGTCCGGGGACCTGGCCGGGCAGGGCTGGGGCATCAACGAGTCGATCGGCGGCTACCGCATCTTCGACGCCATGGCGAGGACCGATCCGGACTTCTTCCTGTGCAGCGGTGACAACATCTACGCCGACGGGCCGATCTCCGCGACCGCCGCCCTGCCCGACGGGAGCGTCTACCGCAACCTCACCACCGAGGCGAAGTCGCACGTGGCGATCACCCTGGACGACTACCGGGGCAACTTCCGCTACAACCTGCTGGACGGCGCGCTGCGCCGGTTCAACGCCCAGGTGCCCGGCATCATCCAGTGGGACGACCACGAGGTCCGCAACAACTGGTACCCGGGCGAGGTGATCGGCGGCGGCACCCCCTACCCGGCCGGCACCCGCCTGGACGACCTGGCGCGCAACTCCCGCCGGGCCTTCGCCGAGTACTTCCCCGTCTCCACGCTGGGCGCCCGCGCCGACGGCCGGATCTACCGCACCCTGCACCACGGCCCGCTGCTCGACGTCTTCGTGCTGGACATGCGCACCTACCGCAGCGCCAACTCCCCCGACGACCAGACCACCGACCCCGTCGGCATCCTCGGCCGCGAGCAACTGGAGTGGCTCAAGCGGGAGCTGGCCGCCTCCCGCGCGGTGTGGAAGGTGATCGCGAACGACATGCCGCTGGGCCTGGTGGTGCCGGACCCGGTGGAGGGCAGGCCGAACTTCGAGGCGGTCGCGCAGGGCGACCCGGGCGCGCCGCTCGGGCGGGAACTCCAGATCGCCGAACTGCTGCGGTTCATCAAGCACCGGCGGATCACCGGCACGGTGTGGCTGACCGCCGACGTGCACCACACCTCGGCGCAGCACTACGACCCGTCGCGGGCCGCGTTCAAGGACTTCGAGCCGTTCTGGGAGTTCG
Source organism: Streptomyces sp. NEAU-sy36 (assembly GCF_013423905.1). Taxonomy (NCBI): domain Bacteria; kingdom Bacillati; phylum Actinomycetota; class Actinomycetes; order Kitasatosporales; family Streptomycetaceae; genus Streptomyces; species Streptomyces sp. NEAU-sy36. Next base: position 2,577,029 of record NZ_CP058977.1, on the reverse strand, counting down.
TCTCCGGGCCGCTCAACGCCGGGGCGTTCCCGGCCAGCGCTCTGGACGGCACGTTCGGCCCGGACCGGGTGTTCGTCAAGGCGCCCGCCGTCTCCAACGTGTCGCCGGCCGAGGGCTACCAGTTCTTCGGCGAGGTCGACATCGACGGCGCGAGCGGCGAACTGACGGTACGGCTGCGGGAGTACGACGGCACCGTGCTGTTCACCCGGACCCTGCAACCGGGCCGGGTCGGCCAGTAATCGACCCCCGCTCCCCCGCTTCCCGTACGCTTCGAGCCATGTCGCGCGCCGGCGTCATCCCCCGGCGCGCGGCACCGTCGAGCCGGTCGCCGCTTTCCCGCTCCGCCGGGCGCGCCGGCCCCCGCGGGGGCGCGGGCAGCGACCGTAGAAAGTCAAACAAATCGGGCGGAGCATGCTTTACCTGACGGTCACAAACAGTTCGTGATCACGCAACACGTTTCCTTCACAGTGGCTGTATGACTCCGGATATGTCTGATGTGACCCGGGCCCGGCACGGCCGGCCCGTCCACCACTGGCGGCGGGACCTCGTGGAGCTCGCCGCGGTCTTCACCGCCGTCGCCGTGGCCGACGCGGTGGCCAACCTCGTCGGGCACGGTCCCGACGGCCCGGCCCTGCTGGGCATCTCGGCGCTCGCGCTGGCCGCCACGGCTGGCTTCCACACCTGGTGGGCACGGCGCCACGGGCATGCCCCGCCCGCCCGTGATACCGGCGCCCGGCCGGCCGCCGAGACGCGGCCGGCCGGGCCCGGCGTCCTGTGGCGGATGCGGACGACGGTCAGGGACGAGCCGGGTTCGCTGGCCGAGCTGTGCGGGGCGCTGGCCGGGCACCGGGTGGACATCCTGAGCCTCCAGACGCACCCGCTGGCCGACGGCACCGTGGACGAGTTCCTGCTGCGCGCGCCCGGAACGCTGTCGGCCACGGAGCTCACCCGGGCGGTGGCGGCGGCCGGGGGCACCTCCACGTACATCGAGCGGGCCGACGCCCACGATCTGGTGGACGCGCCGACGCGGGTGCTGGGCCTGGCCGCGCGCACCGCCGTCGACGCCGCGGAACTGCCGCTGGCGCTGCGGCAGTTGCTCGGCCGCTGCACGATCCGCTCGCTGCCCGGCCGCGCGGCCGACGGCACGCACCGGGTGCCGGCCGAGGGTGTCCTGGAGGACACCGTCATCCGGCTGCGGTCGCCGGAGGGCGGGGTGCTCACCGTGGAGCGGCCGTATCTGCCGTTCACCCCGGCCGAGTTCGCGCGGGCCCGGGCGCTGGTGGAACTGGACGCGCGGCTGGGCCCGCGGATCCCGGACGGGCAGGACGTGCTGACGCTGCCCGAGGGCAACGACATCGCGGTACGGCGGATCGACACCGGCGACCTGGCCGCGGCCAAGGCGATGCACGAGCGGTGCTCGGCCCGCACGCTGTCGCTGCGCTACCACGGGCCGGTCCGCGACGCGGACCGCTACCTCAACCACCTGCTCAGCCCGCGCTTCGGCCGGACACTGGCCGCGCAGACGTCCTCCGGGCGCGTCGTCGGCCTCGGGCATCTGCTCTGGGACGGCGACGAGACGGAGGTCGCGCTGCTGGTCGAGGACGACTGGCAGCGCCGGGGCGTCGGCGCGGAGCTGCTGCGCCGGCTGGTGGGGATGGCCCGCGAGGCCCACTGCGACAGCGTGTACGCGGTGACGCAGGCCTCCAACACCGGAATGGTCGCCGCGATGCGCGGCCTCGGCCTGCCGCTGGACTACCAGGTGGAGGAGGGCACGCTGGTGATCACTGCGCGACTGACCGCGGAACCCTCCGCCCGGCCCGCGTTCGACCGGGCCCACCGGGACTGAACCGGCCCGCGGCGTCCGGCCCCGGGACGGACGCCGCGCCGGCCGTCAGCGCACCGCCTCGCCCAGCGGCACCGGCGTCCGCACCCGCTGCCCCAGCGCCCCGTCCAGGTCGGCCCAGAGGTCCTCGACGTCCTCCAGCCCGACCGACAGCCGGAGCAACTTGTCGCTCACCCCGGCGTCCTGGCGGTCGTTCGCGGCGACGATGCGGTGGCTGATGGACGCGGGGTGCTGGATGAGGGTGTCGACGCTGCCGAGGCTCACCGCCGGGGTGACGAGGCGCACCCGGGAGATGACCTCGTGCGGATCGCCGTGCACCTCGAAGGCGATCATGGCGCCGCCGAGGCGCGGATAGCGGACCCGGGCCACCCGCGGGTCGGCGGAGAGCCGGCGGGCCAGTTCCGCGGCGTTGGCGGAGGCGGCCCGGACCCGGACCGGAAGCGTGGACAGGCCGCGCAGCAGCAGGTAGCCGGCGAGCGGGTGCAGGACGCCGCCCGTGGCGAAGCGGATCTGCCGCAGCCGGCCCGCCATCTCCTCGTCGCAGGCCACGACCCCGGCCAGCACGTCGCCGTGCCCGCCGAGGTACTTCGTCGCGCTGTGCAGCACCAGCCGCGCGCCCTGCTCGGCCGGCCGTTGCAGCACGGGGGTGGCGAAGGTGTTGTCGGCGAGCAGCGGCACCGAGCCGCAGGCGTGCGCGACGGCCCGCAGGTCCAGCTCGGCGAGAGTCGGGTTGGCCGGGGACTCGACCATCACCAGGCCGGTGTCCGGGCGCAGCGCGTCCGTGATGCCGGCCGGGTCGGTCCAGGTCACCTCGGTGCCGAGCAGCCCGGCGGTGAGCAGGTGGTCGGAGCAGCCGTACAGGGGCCGGACCGCGACGACATGGCGCAGCCCGGTCGCCGACCTGGCGAGCAGCACCGCGCTGAGGGCGGCCATGCCGCTGGCGAAGGCGACCGCGGACTCGGTGCCCTCAAGCCGGGCCAGCGCGGTCTCGAAGCGGGCGACCGTCGGATTGCCGAGCCGGCCGTAGACCGGCGGTCCCACCGGGTCCGCGCCGTCGGCGGCGAAGGCGTCGATGCGGGCGGCCTCGCCCCGGCTGTCGTAGGAGGGGTAGGTGGTGGACAGGTCGATCGGCGGGGCGTGCAGCCCCTGCCGGGCGAGATCGTCGCGGCCGGCGTGCACGGCCTCGGTGGCCAGGGCTCTCGGTGCGGGGCGTACGTCGTCGTAGGCACCCGTGCTCGCTGTGTCCATGGCCGGAAGGGTGAACATCGAGCGGTTCTGTGGGGTGAAACACCGTGCTATGTTCGGCCGATGGCCGATTCCGTCGTACTGGACCCGGTGGACCTCCAGCTGCTGCGGCTGCTGCAGAACGACGCCCGGATCACCTACCGCGACCTCGCCGCCCAGGTGGGTGTCGCGCCGTCGACCTGTCTGGACCGGGTGACCCGGCTGCGCCGCTCGGGCGTGATCCTCGGCCACCGGCTGCGCTTGGATCCGGCCAAGATCGGCCGCGGGTTGCAGGCGCTGCTGTCGGTCCAGGTCCGCCCGCACCGCAGGGAACTGGTGGGGCCGTTCGTGGAGCGGGTGCGCGCGCTGCCGGAGGCCCGCACGGTGTTCCACCTCACCGGCCCGGACGACTACCTGGTGCACGTGGCCGTCGCGGACATGGCCGATCTCCAGCGGCTGGTGCTGGACGAGTTCACCGCACGGCGCGAAGTGGCCCGGGTGGAGACCCGGTTGATCTTCCAGCAGTGGGAGTGCGGCCCGCTGCTGCCGCCCGGCAACGCCGACAGCTGAATCGTCCGTCACGCGGGTGACGCGGGGACATGCGCCGTACGAGGATGGGCGGCATGTCTGAGACCAACAGCCCGCTGCCCCGCCAGGTCGCCGACGCCTACGTCGACGACCTCATCGCCCTCGACCCCGTCACCGGTACCTACCTGGGAGTACCGGAGAGTTCGGGCCGGCTGCCCGACTACTCCCCGGCCGGTCAGGAGGCGCTCGCGGAGCTGGCCCGGACCACGCTCGCCAAGCTGGCCGAGGCGGAGCGCCGGCCGGGCGCGGACAGCGACGTGGAGCGGCGCTGCGGGCGGCTGCTGCGGGAGCGGCTGACCGCCGAACTCGCCGTGCACGAGGCGCACGAACACCTGCGCGCGGTCGGCAACATGCACACCCCCGGCCACTCGGTGCGCGACATCTTCACGGTGATGCCGGCCGCCACCGAGGAGGACTGGGCGGCCATCGCCGAGCGGCTGCGCGCGGTGCCGGGCGCGCTCGCGGGCTACCGCGAGTCCCTGCGACTGGGCCTGGACCGGAAGCTGTTCGCGGCGCCCCGGCCGACCGAGACGTTCATCGGCCAGCTCACCGAGTGGATCGACGCGGACGGCAAGGGCCGCGGCTGGTACGAGGAGTTCGCCGCCGCCGGACCCGACGCGCTGCGCACCGAGCTGGACGGGGCGGCCCGCTCGGCCACCGCGGCCCTGGTGGAACTGCGCGACTGGCTGCGGGACGTGTACGCCCCGGCCATCGAGGGTGCCCCGAACGTCGTCGGCCGGGAGCGGTACGCCCGCTGGTCGCGCTACTTCAACGGCACCGACCTGGACCTGGACGAGGCGTACGCGTACGGCTGGTCGGAGTTCCACCGCATCCTCGGCGAGATGGAGCGGGAGGCGGAGAAGATCCTGCCCGGCGCCGAGACGCCGTGGGTGGCGCTGGCCCACCTGGACGAGCACGGCCGGCACATCGAGGGCGTGGACGAGGTCCGCGACTGGTTGCAGGGCCTGATGGACCGGGCCATCGCGGACCTGGACGGCACGCACTTCGAACTCGCCGAGCGGGTGCGGAAGGTGGAGTCGCGCATCGCCCCGCCCGGCGGCGCGGCGGCCCCCTATTACACGGGCCCGTCGGAGGACTTCTCCCGGCCCGGCCGCACCTGGCTGCCCACCATGGGGCAGACCCGCTTCCCGGTCTACGACCTCGTCTCGACCTGGTACCACGAGGGTGTTCCCGGCCACCACCTCCAGCTCGCGCAGTGGGCCCACGTGGCCGAGAACCTCTCCCGCTACCAGGCGACGGTCGGCATCGTCAGCGCCAACGCCGAGGGCTGGGCGCTGTACGCGGAGCGGCTGATGGACGAGCTGGGCTACCTCACCGACCCGGAGCAGCGCCTCGGCTACCTGGACGCGCAGATGATGCGGGCGGCCCGGGTGATCGTGGACATCGGCATGCACCTGGAGCTGGAGATCCCCGCCGACTCGCCGTTCCACCCCGGCGAGCGCTGGACGCCGGAGCTGGCGCAGGAGTTCTTCGGCAGGCACAGCAGCCGCCCCGCGGACTTCGTGGAGAGCGAGCTGACCCGGTACCTGACGATCCCGGGCCAGGCGATCGGCTACAAGCTCGGCGAGCGGGCCTGGCTGCTGGGCCGGGAGCGGGCGCGGCAGCGGCACGGAGCGGCGTTCGACCTGAAGGCCTGGCACATGGCGGCCCTCTCCCAGGGCTCCCTCGGCCTGGACGACCTGGTGGACGAGCTGTCCGCGCTCTGAGCCGGGACCGGCTCCGCTCACTCGATCGGCGTGCCCGGCGCGCGGCTCCTCCCGCTTCACGCCCATGCTGGCGAGCGGGGGGAGACCGCCGTCCGGGTACGCCGCGCCGGCCGATGGGCGCGTGCACCGGACCCTGGCCATCGGAAGGGCGGAGCGTCGATGAGGCTCGTCGTCGATCTCAACAAGTGCCAGGGGTACGCGCAGTGCGCGTTCCTCGCGCCCGACGTCTTCGCCATGCACGGCGAGGAGTCGCTGGTGTACGACCCGCAACCCGATCCCGAGCAGCGTGAGCGGCTGGCCCGGGCGGTGGCCGCCTGCCCCGTGCAGGCGATCACCGCCGACGGGGTGGACGGGTCGCGGCGTGGTCCGGAGGCCGCCGATGGCCGCTGACGGAACGGACCGGCTGCGGCGCGAGGGCCGGATCGTGATCGTGGGTGCCTCGCTGGCCGGGCTGCGGGCGGCGGAGACGCTGCGCGCGGAGGGCTTCACCGGGGAGCTGACCCTGATCGGCGACGAGCCGTACGAGCCCTACGACCGGCCGCCGCTGTCCAAGGCGGTGCTGCTCGGCAAGGCCGGCCCGCACCGCACCGAGCTACCCCGGCGCCGCGAGATCGACGCCAAGTGGCGCCTCGGCGTGGCGGCCACCGGGCTGGACCTGAGGGCCAGACGGGTCCGGCTGGCCGACGGGGACGAGGTGGAGTACGACCGGCTGCTGATCGCCACCGGGGTGCGCGCCCGGCCCTGGCCGAAGGAGCCGGAGGCCCGGCTGGACGGCGTCTTCCTGCTGCGCACCCGTGACGACGCGGCCAGGCTGTCCGGGCGGCTGCGGGCGGGGCCGCGCCGGGTCTTCGTGATCGGCGCCGGGTTCGCCGGCTGCGAGGTCGCCTCCGCGTGCCGGGAGCGGGGCATCCCCGTCACGGTGGCGGAGCGGGCGGGCGCGCCGCTGGTGGGCGCCCTCGGCGGGGTGATCGGCTCGGTCGCCGCGGAGCTGATGCGCGAGCACGGCGTGGATCTGCGCACCCGGGTGACGGTGACGGCGCTGGAGGGCGATCCGGCCGGCCGGGTACGGGCGGTGCACCTGTCCGACGAGAGCGTGGTCGAGGCGGACGTGGTGGTCGTCTCGCTGGGCTCGCAGCGCAACACCGAGTGGCTGGCCGGGTCCGGGCTCGGCGCGGGCCCCCGGGGCATCGCCTGTGACGCGGGGTGCCGCGCCTTCGACTTCCGGGGCATCGTCACCGACGACGTGTTCGTGGCGGGCGACGTGGCCCGCTCCCCGCACGCGCTGTTCGAGTACCAGTTCCTCTCGCTCGAACACTGGGGCAACGCCGTGGCGCAGGCGGAGACGGCCGCGCACAACATGATCTGCGACGGCACCGACCGGCGCCCGCACCTGTGGATGCCGGCGTTCTGGTCCTCGCAGTTCGGGGTGAACATCAAGTCGGTCGGGGTGCCCCCGATGGGCGAGGAACTGATGATCACGCAGGGCTCGACGGCCGAGCGCCGGTTCGTCGGGGTCTACGGCCACAAGGGCAGGGTGGTGGCCGCGGTGAGCTTCGACAACACCCGGTGGCTGGAGTTCTACCAGCGGCAGATCGAGCGGGGCGCGCCGTTCCCGGTGGAGCACCCGACGCTGGACCGGCGTCCCGAGGAACGGCGGCCGGTGCCGGCCGACTTCCCGGACCCGTCGCTGCCGACCCACGCGGCCATGGTGACCCTCAGCGGCTACTCGCCCGCCGACACCCGGCTCGTCTTCCACCCGGCCCACCACTGAGGGCCCGGCCCGCCACGGCTTCCCCGGCCCCGCACCCCGGCTTTCGGCCGGTCCCCCACCGACATCCGCCCGGCCCCCCTCCCACGCTCCGAGGACTCCTCATGACGCAAGACTCGCTCGTGCGCCGGATCACCGACTTCGCCAGCCGCGCCGACCCGTACCCGCTGTACCGGGAGCTCCGCCGCACACCGGTGCTGCACGAGGAGGAGGGCGGCCCCTACGTCATCAGCTCCTACTGGGACATCGAGGCGCTGCTGCACGACCCGCGGATCAGCTCGGACGCGGCGAACCTGGCCGCCGCCGGGGACGATCCGCTGGCCGGCTCCGAGGAGACGGGCGGGCTGCCGCCGTCGTTCCTGCGGCTCGACCCGCCCGAGCACGACCGGCTGCGGCGCATCGCCAACAGCGGCTTCGGACCGCCGCACCGCCCGCGCCGGATCGACGGCATGCGCGGTGAACTGCGGGAGATCGTCACCGCGCTGATCGACGACTTCGGGGACGCCCGGCGGATCGATCTGGTGGACCGGTTCGCCTATCCCTTCCCGGTGACCGTGATCTGCCGGCTGCTCGGCGTGCCCCGGGAGGACGAGCCCCGCTTCCGCACCTGGGTCGACCCGCTGGTGGCGAATCTCGACCCGGGTGCGCGGCAGGGCGGGGACGGGGAGTTCGCGCGGACGGCCCGCGAGGCCCGGATGCAGCTCGGCATGTATCTGGCCGGGCTGGTCGAGGAGCGGGCGAAGGAGCCGCGCGACGATCTGCTGTCCGACCTGGTCAACAGCCGGGGGCCGGACGGCGCGATGACGATGATGGAAGTGCTCAGCACGGCCGTGCTGCTGCTCATCGCCGGCCATGAGACGACCGTCAACCTGATCACCAACGGCATGCTCACACTGCTGCGCCACCCGGAGATCCTGGAGCGGCTGCGCCACGAACCGGACCTCGCGCCGCGGCTGGTGGAGGAGCTGCTGCGCTACGAGCCGCCGGTCCAGCTGGTGCCTCAGCGCACCTGCATCACGGACATCGAGGTGCGCGGGGTGACGATCCCCAAGGGGTCGCGGATCTGGCTGATGCTGGCCGCGGGCAACCGGGACCCGGAGCGGTTCGCGGACCCCGACCGGTTCGACCCGGACCGCGAGGACGTCCAGCACCTCGGCTTCGGCAGCGGCATCCACATCTGCTTCGGCGCGCCGCTGGCCCGGCTGGAGACCCAGATCGCGCTGACCGAGCTGGCCCGGCGGCTGGAGAACCCGCGCCTGGTGCAGGACCCGCCGCCGTACCGGGAGAACGCGGTGCTGCGCGGGCCGCGGCACCTGGAGATCGACTTCGACGGACTGCGCCCCTGAGCCCGTCTCAGCGCGCCAGCGGCGTGAGCTGGACAAGCCCGACCCAGGTCTCGGGGCCCGGCTGGGCGTAGGCGGTGCGCACGGTGTACGACCCGGCGGCGAGCGGCACCTTCAGATGCTCCTGCCGGTCCGCCTCGCCGCCCGGCCAGGCCGAGTCGAACAGCACGACGGGCCCGGGCACGTCCCAGCGCAGCTCCTGCTCCCACACGGCACCCTCCAGCGCGGCGGGCACCCCGGCGAGCAGCTCGCGCTCGGAGCCGGCCGCGGACCACCGGACGAAGGTGCCGTGTTCGGGCAGGTAGGAGGTGGCGGCGGGCTCGTCACCGAGCACGAGCGCCGCGCTGTCACCGACGGGCAGCAGCCCGGCGTACCCGGCGACCTCGCAGGCCCGGTCGTAGTCCGTGTCCAGTTCCTCGCTGTCGGCCCCCGCCCAGAACGGCAGGACCACCTCCGGAACGGCGATCAGGGGCCCACCGCCCGACTCCACCCACTCCAGCACTCCATGATCTTCAATCCGAGCCATGGGCGAAGAACCTACACGCACCCCTGCGGGCGGCCGAACCCGCCTGCCTCCAGGGGCCGTTGACGCGGTCCGGCGCACCGCCGCCCCCGCACCGCACCGGGGCCGCGGCGTCGCGGGCCGGTCCTTCGCGCCGACGGGTCCGGGACGCTCGTGGAGCCGACACCGGCGCTGCCCCGCAGGACGCTCAGGCCGGCCGTGCCCAGCGCGTCCGTTCGCTCCAGCACCGTGCGCGGCACAGCCGACCCGGGTCTCACGGTGCCCGACGCCGGTCAGACGCCCCGCTGCCGCAGCGTCGACCCCGTTCTGCCCTTCACGACCTCCAGTTGGGCGTGGATGCGGCGGCGCAGGTCGGGGACGTGGCTGACGATGCCCACGCTGCGGTCGCGTTCGCGCAGGCCGTCGAGGACGTCGAGGACCTCGTCCAGGGTCTGGTCGTCGAGGCTGCCGAAGCCCTCGTCGATGAAGAGGGTGTCCAGGCGGACGCCGCCGGTCTCGTCGGTGACGACGTCGGCGAGGCCGAGGGCGAGGGCCAGGGAGGCGAAGAAGGTCTCGCCGCCGGAGAGGGTGGCGGTGTCCCGTTCGCGGCCGGTCCAGGCGTCCACCACGTGCAGACCGAGGCCGCTGCGGCCGCGGCCGCTGCGGTCGTCGGAGTGGACGAGGGTGTAACGGCCGGAGGACATGCGCTGCAGGCGGACGGTCGCGGCGGCGGCGACCTGTTCCAGACGGGCGGCGAGCACGTACGACTCCAGGCGCATCCTGCGCTCGTTGTCGGCGGCGGTGCCCGCGGTGAGGGCGGCGAGCCGGGCGACCCGGTCGTACTCCTCGCGCAGCGGTCCGAGCCGGCGCACGGCCTCGGCGGCACGGGCGGACAGCCGGTCCAGTTCGGCGCGGCAGCGGTCGGCGGCGTCGCGGGCCGAGACGGCCTCCCGCAGCCGGCGCTCGGCCTCGGCGGCCGTCCGTTCGGCGCCGGCCGGATCGGCGGGCGGGCGCTGGGCGGCGGCCGCGGTGTCCGCCTCGGCGAGCACGGCGCGCACGGCCGCCTCCTCCGACTGCCAGGCGTCCAGGCGGTGTTGCAGTTCACGGTGCCCGTCGTCGGTGAGCAGGGCGGCGGCCGCGGCCTCGGGTGTGGCGAACCCGGCCCGGTAGGCGGCGTCGGCCAGCCGGGCGTCGGCGCTCTTCAGGCGCTGGGCGGTGTCCTCGGCGGCGCGTACGGCCTCCGCGGCCTCGGTGAGCAGCGCCGCCTGCCGCTCCAGCTGGGCGGCGCGCGCGGCCACACTGTCCGCGGTGCCGCGGGCCTGGGCCAACTCCGCTTCCAGTTGGGACTGTTCGCGGTCCAGCGCCTCGCGCCGGGTGAGCCGGGAGGCGGCCCGTACGGCGGCCTGCTGCCGCTCGGCGAGGCGCCGCTCACGCTCCTGCTCGGCGCGCCGCAGCTCCTCGTGGGCGGCGTGCAGCCCGGAGGCGGCCTGCCGGGCGCGGGCATACTCCTGCTCCAACTCGTCCGCTTCGGCGGCGAGTTCACCTACGGGTGTCTCGCCGGCCTCGGCGGTGGCGGCGGCCAGGGACTCGCGTACAGCGGCGACGCTCCGCTCGGCCTCGGTGTGCCGGCGGTCGGCCTCCTGCGAGGCGGCCTGCGCCTGTTCCTCGGCGGCGCGGTCCACGTGCCCGGCGACCTTGCGGGCGGGCGCCGGGTGTTCGGTGGCGCCGCAGACCGCGCACGGCTCGCCGTCGGCGAGGCGGGCGGCCAGTTCGGCGGCGATGCCGGTCAGGCGCTGTTCCTTGAGGTCGAGCCAGTGCGCGCGGGCGTCCAGGGCCCGCTGTCCGGCGTCCTGGGCCCGCCGCCGGGCCGTCTCCAGCTCCTCGGTGAGGGCGTCCCGGGTGCGGGCCGCCGCGAGGCGCCGCCGCATCGGATCGCGGCGGACGCCGAGCTGTTCGGCGCGGGTGGCGGCCTCCTGGGCGGTGTCGATGCGGGTCTGGAGGTCCGCGCGTGCGGTGTCCCAGCCCGCCAGCCAGGCGTCGGCCTCGCGCAGCACGTCGTCGTCGGCGCGCTCCTGGCGGTCGAGCCCGGCGCGTTCGGCGGTCACCTCGGCGAGGCGCCGCTCGGCCCGCCGGGCGGCGTCCAGGCCGCCCAGTTCCTCGGCGGCGCGGCGGGCGGCGGCGGCCAGCGCGCTCGCGTCGGCGTCGGCGAGCGGGCCGGGCAGCATGCTCCGGACGCGGGCCTCGGCGGCGTCCGCCCCGCGGTGCTCCCGCTCGGCCTCCTCACGCAGCTGGAGCGCGGGCGCGACCTGCTCGGCCTTGCGGGAACGCGCCATGCGCTCCTGGTCCTCGCGATGGTCGCCGGCCCGCTCCCGGAGCCGTTCGGCGCGCCGCCGCGCCTCGGCGAAGCGGCCCTGCAGACGGGCGAGTTCACGTTCCTCGTCCAGGGCGCGACGGGCGTCGGCGTGGGCGGACTCGGCGGCGGCCAGGCGGCTGTGGGCGACGGCGAGGCGTTCCCGGGCGGTGGTGCGGGCGACGGCGGCGGCGCCGAGCACGGCCTCGGCGAGCCCCGGGTCGCCGGGCGCCAGCTCGGGCAGCTCCATGGCGTCGCCCGCGGCCTGCTGCATGCGGTGCGCGTCGGCGAGCAGGGCGGCGTCGCCCTCGCGCACCCGGGCCTCGGCGGCGCGGCGGCGTTCGGCGAGGCGCTTCTCGACGTCGGCGAAGCGCTGGGTGTCGAACAGGCGGCCCAGCAGCCGGCCGCGGGCCTCGGCGTCGGCACGCAGGAAGCGGGCGAAATCGCCCTGGGGCAACAGCACGACCTGGCAGAACTGCTCCCGGCTCATGCCGAGGAGTTGCTCGAACTCGGCCCCGATCTCCTGGTGGGAGCGGCTGAGGTCCTTCCAGGCGCCCGCCGTGGCGTCGTACTCGCGCAGCCAGGTCTGGGCCTTGTCGACGGTGGTGCCCTTGCCGCGCAGCTTGGGGCGCTCCCAGGGCGGCTGCCGGGTGACCTGGAACCGGCGTCCGGCGACGGTGAGTTCGAGGCGGACCTCGGTGCGGGTGCCGGGCTCGGCGTGGTCGCTGCGCAGGTTCATGCCCTGGCCCGTGCCGCTCTGGCGGGCGCCGGGGACGGAGCCGTACAGGGCGTAACAGACGGCGTCCAGGACGGAGGTCTTGCCGGCGCCGGTGGGGCCGTGCAGCAGGAAGAGGCCGGCGGCGGACAGCGCGTCGAAGTCGACGTGCTGGGTGGCGCCGAAGGGGCCGAAGGCGGTGATGTCGAGCCGGTGCAGCCTCACCGGGCCACCTCCCGAACGGCCGCGTCGGCGCGGACGGCGTCGAAGGTCTCGCGCAGTATCGCGCTCTCCCGTTCGTCCGGCCCGGCGCCGCGGACGTGGGCGACGAAGTCCCGGGCGATCTGCTGGTCGCTGCGGCCCGCGAGGCGCCGGGCGTAGGAGACCCGGGGGTCGTCGGGGGCGCGCTCGGGGTCGAAGACGAGGCTCAGGGTGTGCGGGAAGCGCTCGGTGAGCCGGGCCATCGGGTCGGCCGGGCGGACGCTGTCGGTGAGGGTGGCCTCGATCCAGGAGTCCTCGTGGCGGGCGAGGTCCGGGTCGGCGAGTAGTTCCGCCAGGGTGCCGCGGACGCGGGCCAGCGGGCGCGGTACCGGGCAGTCGAGGCGTTCGGCGCGGACGGTGCCGTCGGCTGCGAGGTCGACCAGCCACATGCTCTTGCGGTGGTCGGCCTCGGAGAAGGAGTAGGCGAGCGGGGAGCCGGAGTAGCGCACGCGCTCGGTGAGGGTCTGGCAGCCGTGCAGGTGGCCGAGGGCCACGTAGTGGGCGCCGTCGAAGACCCCGGCGGGTACGGCGGCGACGCCGCCTACGGTGATGTCGCGTTCGCTGTCGCTGGCCTCGCCGCCGGTGACGAAGGCGTGGGCGAGGACGACGCAGCGGGTGCCGTCCGGGCGGGTGGCGAGGTCGGCGCGGACCCGGTCCATGGCGGCCGCGAGGACGGCCTCGTGTCCTGCCTTCTCGACGCCGAACTCGTCCTTCACCAGGGCGGGTTCGAGATAGGGCAGACCGTAGAGCGCGACGTCGCCGTGGGCGTCGGCGAGCACCACGGGGGTGGCGACGGCGGACGGTTCGGTGCGCAGGTGGATGCCGGCGCGGTCGATGAGCCCGGCGCCGACGCCGAGGCGGCGGGCCGAGTCGTGGTTGCCGGAGATCATCACCGTGGGCACGCCCAGTGCGGCGAGGCGGTGCAGGGCGTCGTCGAAGAGTTCGACGGCGGCGAGCGGGGGCACCGCCCGGTCGTACACGTCTCCCGCCACGAGCACCGCGTCCACCTCGCGCTCGCGCACGGTGGCGACGAGGTGACCGATGAACTCGGCCTGGGCGCCGAGCATGCTCACCCGGTGGAAGGCCCGGCCGAGGTGCCAGTCGGACGTGTGCAGGAGTCTCATGACCACCGAGACTAACGGCCGGGTACGACAACCCGGCCGGCCGCTCGCGCACCATCCGTCATACCCGGCACGCCGCAAATGCGTTATGCCCTTTTTGTCACCTCGGGTCAGGCATCTCCGTAGGCCTCGCCGCCCAGTTCGAGGGCGGCCGTGCCCGCGGTCGCGTCGGCGAGCCAGCCTCGGAAGGCGTCCACGTCGGCGTCCGGCAGGCCGATCTCGATGGTGACGGCCTCTCCGTAGCGCACGTCGCGGACCTCGCGGCCGGTGGCGCGCAGATCGTTCTGGAGCTTGCCCGCGCGCTGGTGGTCGACGGTGACGGTGGCCAGCCGGAAGCGGCGCCGGGTGCGGGTGCCGAGCGCGTCCAGGGCCTCGCCGACGGCGCCGCCGTAGGCGCGGATGAGTCCGCCGGCGCCGAGCTTGACGCCGCCGTAGTAGCGGGTGACGACGGCGACGACGTACCGCATGTCGCGGCGCAGCAGCATCTGGAGCATGGGGACGCCGGCGGTGCCGCCCGGTTCCCCGTCGTCGCTGGCCTTCTGCACGCCGGCATCGGCGCCGATGACGTAGGCCCAGCAGTTGTGGGTGGCGTCGGCGTGCTCCTTGCGGACGGCCGCGATGAAGTCCTGGGCCTCCTGCTCGGTGGCGGCCGGGGCGAGGGCGCACAGGAAGCGGGAACGGTTGATCTCGGTCTCGTGCACGCCCGCGTGGGCGACTGTGCGGTACTCGTCCTGCATCCGCCCACCCTATGCGCAGGCGGCGGGCGCCCCCGCCCTAGGTACGGCTCCCGCCCCGGGGCACCCGGAACCAGGTCAGCAGGGCGGCGCCGGGGGCGAGGGCCGGCCAGCCGGGGGCGTGCCAGGCGAGGACGGCGATCGCGGAGGTGGGGAACTTGGCGCGCAGCCGGTCCAGGGTGTCGTCGAGGCCGTCCCCGGCCAGTGTGCGGACCAGGTCCGCGAGGCCCGGGTTGTGCCCGACGAGGAGCAGCGTCTCCACCTCGGGCGGTGTCTCGCGCACGACCGCCAGCAGGGTGGGCACGTCGGCCGCGTACAGCCGGGGCTCATGGCGCACCGGGGGCGGCGTCCCCCATTCCGCGGAGGCCAGCCGCCAGGTCTCCCGGGCGCGTACGGCGGTGGAGCACAGGGCGAGGTCGGGCAGGAGGTCGGCCTCGGCGAGGGCGCGGCCGGCGGCGGGGGCGTCCCGCAGGCCGCGCGGCGCCAGCGGTCTGCCGTGGTCGGGCACGCCCTCGGGCCGGGCGGACTTGGCGTGCCGGAGCACCACGAGCCGGCGCAGCGGACCGGAACTCACGCCGGGGCCCCGAGATCGCGGGCGAGGTCGAGGGCGAGCAGCCGGTCGGCGTAGGCGAAGGTCTCGAACCGGGCACCGTCGGGCACCTCGGGGTCGGCCTCCACGTCCCCGAGCACGTCCAGGAACTCCAGCATGTCCAGGTCGTCCTCCCATGCCCGCGCGAGCCGTGCCCGCGCCGCCTCCGGCACCGGCCGCGAGGGGGAGCGGGCCCACCCGGCCACGGCCCCGCGCCACCCCGCCAGCCGCTCGGCGGCGGCACCGAGCGCGGCCTCGTCCAGCCGGGCGGTCTCCCCGCGGGGGACGCGGAGCAGGGCCAGCCGGAGGGCGGTGGGCTCGGCGAGGAGCGCGGGCAGCGGGGCCGGCCCGCAGGCGGCCTCGCCCGCCCCGGGCGGGCGCCCGCCCCAGACCGCCGGTGCGACGAGGACCACCGGCCCGTCCCCGGGCCACGCGGCGCCCTCGTCCTCCGCCACCACCAGCACCGCGCTCGGTCCGCCCGCGCCGGGAGCGAGCCCGCGGGCCTCCTCGAAGGGGCGGACGGCGAGGGCGTCGGCGGCGGCGCGGAGTTCCCCGGGCAGCGCGGTGGCGAGGGTCGGCCAGGCCTGGGTGCCGTTCAGTTCCAGGGCCCGGGCGAGGAGGTCGGCGGTGAGGAGCACCCGCAGCGAGGTGAGGCCGGGCCCCGGGGCACGGGCCTCGATGCGGGTCAGGCCGCCGCGCCGGGCGGGCGCGGCGGGGACGGGTGCACCGGTTCGGGCGTCGAGGATGCGCAGCACGGGGCGAGCGTAGGCGCGCGGACGGCCGTGCGCGGGTACCGCGCGCCGATTCCGGACACCGTGGCGGGGCGGGAACGGGGAATCCGTGTCCCGCGGGGCCGGTTGACGGCAGCGGAGAACATCCATCCCACACCACAAAGGAGGCGGACGTGTACGGCGATGAGGCGACAGTTCGCAGGATTCTGACCGAACTGGGCGATACCTGGGCGGTGGTCGGCCTGTCCGGCAATTCCGCCCGGCCGGCCCACCGTGTGGCGCAGGTGCTCCAGCGGTTCGGCAAGCGGATCGTGCCGGTGCACCCGAAGGCGGAGACCGTGCACGGCGAGCGGGGGTACGCCTGCCTGGCGGACATCCCCTTCGACGTCGACGTGGTGGACGTCTTCGTCAACAGCTCGCTGGCGGGCGCGGTGGCCGACGAGGCCGTGGCGAAGGGCGCCCGGGCGGTCTGGTTCCAGCTCGGTGTCGTCGACGAGGCCGCGTACGCGCGCACCCGCGAGGCCGGTCTGGACATGGTGATGGACCGCTGCCCGGCAATCGAAATTCCCCGCTTGACCTAGTGTCAGAACTTCTTCATCACAATTCTGCACTGAATATTGACATTCGCACACAGCGGATGAGCTGTGAAAACCCTGTCCTCAAGACCGGCAAGATCCTGGGTCAAGTTTTGGTAAGCGGTCTTTTGCCGACAGGGAAAGCGTTCCTAGCCTGTGGCCTCCTTCCTCGTTAAACCTGCGTTTACGATCTGAGAGGCCACTTGACATGGCGAAAGTCGACCAGGCTGCACCGGTAGCCGTCAGTGACACCGGGGGTCTGCGCCGCGACGTCGGACTCATCGGCCTGATGTGGGCCTCCGTGGGCTCCATCATCGGCTCCGGGTGGCTGTACGGCGCCGAGAAGGCCGTCGTCGTGGCCGGCCCCGCGGCGATCATCTCGTGGGTGATCGGCACGGTGGCCATCGTCCTGCTGGCGCTGGTGCACGCCGAACTGGGCGGCATGTTCCCGGTGGCGGGCGGCACCGCCCGCTACCCGCACTACGCCTTCGGCGGGCTGGCCGGCATGTCCTTCGGCTGGTTCTCGTGGCTCCAGGCCGCCACGGTGGCCCCCATCGAGGTCGAGGCCATGATCGGCTACGCCGGTCACTGGAAGTTCGCCCAGGGCCTCCAGGACGCCGACGGCACGCTGACCACGAGCGGTGTGGTGACGGCCATCGTCCTCATGGCCGTCTTCGTCGGCGTCAACTTCTTCGGCGTCCGCGCCCTGGCGCACACCAACAGCGCCGCGACCTGGTGGAAGATCGCCATCCCGCTCGCGGCGATCTTCATCATCGCCGTGGGCAACTTCCACGTCTCCAACTTCACCTCGCAGGGCTTCGCCCCCTTCGGCGCCAAGGGCATGCTGGGCGCGATCAGCTCCAGCGGCATCATCTTCGCGCTGCTCGGCTTTGAGCAGGCGATCCAGCTGGCCGGTGAGAGCCGCAACCCCAAGCGGGACCTGCCCCGCGCCACCCTCGGCTCGGTCGCCATCGGCGCCGGCATCTACATCCTGCTCCAGATCGTCTTCATCGCCGCGCTGCCGCACGCCTCGTTCGCGCACGGCTGGGCGAAGCTGGCCTACGCCGGCATCAGCGGCCCCTGGGCGGGCCTCGCGACCGTGGTGGGCCTCGGCTGGCTGGGCTGGGTGCTCTACGTCGACGCGATCATCTCCCCCGCCGGCACCGGCCTGATCTACACCACCGCCACCTCGCGCGTCTCCTACGGCCTGGCCAAGAACGGCTACGCGCCCAAGGGGCTCACCCGGACGGACAAGCGCGGTGTGCCGTGGATCGGTCTCATCGTCACCTTCGTCACCGGCATCCTCTGCTTCCTGCCGTTCCCGAGCTGGCAGAAGCTGGTCGGCTTCATCACCTCGGCGAGCGTGCTGATGTACGCGGGTGCGCCGCTGGCCTACGGCGTCTTCGCCGACCGCCTGCCGCACTTCGACCGCCCCTACCGGCTGCCCGCCGGCAAGGTCGTCGCGCCGGCGTCCTTCGTGATCGCCAACCTGATCATCTACTGGAGCGGCTGGGACACCCTGTGGCGGCTGGGCTTCGCCATCCTGCTCGGCTACGTCCTGCTGGGCTCCTACGCCTGGTGGGCCAACGCCAAGGGCAGGCCGGACGCGCCCCGGATGGACTTCAAGGCCGCGCAGTGGCTGCCCGCGTATCTGCTGGGCATCGGCGTGATCTCCTGGCAGGGCGGCTTCGGCGAGGGCAGCCAGGGCAACATACCGCTGTACTGGGACATGCTGGTCGTCGCGGCGTTCTCGCTCGTCGTCTACTACTGGGCGAAGGCCACCGCGTCCCCGACGGAGGCGATCGAACGCAGCATCGACGAGGTCGTCGTCACGGACGCGCCGACCCACTGAGCAGCACCCCCGCCCGGTGCCCCGCCGACCGCCCGCGGTCGGCGGGGCACCGCCGTCTTCCGGGCACCGCCCGCACCCGCCCCCGCGTCACGCCCTCACCCTTGCTCGCGTTCCGTCTCCGCGAGCCGGTGGTCGGCTATCTTCAGGGCTTCGTCCACCAGGCGGCGCAGATGGCCGTGGCGCAGGGAGTAGATCACCCGGCGGCCCTCCTTGCGGGTGTCGACCAGGCCGGCGAGGCGCAGGCGGGCCAGGTGCTGGCTGACGGCGGGACGGGCGGCGGCGCAGGTCTCGGTGAGGGTGGTGACGTCGGCCTCTCCCGAGGCCAGGGCGTGCAGCAGGGCGAGGCGGGTGCGGTCGCCGAGGAGGGCCAGGAGTTCGGCGGCGAGCGCGAACTGTTCGTCGCCCGGTGTGCGCTGCTGCGCAGGGTGCGCAGGTGACAGGTGCATGCGTGCGCTCATACGCACATAATGTCCCCGTGGGCGTTCCGCGTCCACCGCCGCCCACCCGGAAGGGGACTCCCGTGAGCGATCACCACGAGCACGGCCCGCACGAACACGGCACCTCCTCGCTCCGCCACCGCCTGGCCCACCTGCTCACCCCGCACTCGCACGAGAGCGCCGACAAGCTGGACGCGGCGCTGGAGTCCTCGGCGCAGGGGATGCGCGCGCTGTGGGTGTCGCTGGCCGTGCTCGGCGCGACCGCGCTGGCGCAGGCGGCCGTGGTGGCCGTCTCGGGGTCCGTCGCACTGCTCGGCGACACCGTGCACAACGCCGCCGACGCGCTGACCGCCGTACCGCTCGGCATCGCCTTCGTGCTGGGGCGGCGGGCCGCGAACCGGCGTTTCACCTACGGCTACGGCCGTGCCGAGGACCTCGCGGGGCTGGTGATCGTGCTGACGATCGCGGCCTCGGCGGCCTTCGCCACGTGGGCGGCCGTCGGCCGGCTGCTCGACCCCCGTCCGGTCACCGACCTGCCCGTCGTGGCGGCGGCCGCGCTGGTCGGCTTCGCGGGCAACGAGTGGGTGGCCCGGTACCGCATCCGGGTCGGCCGGCGCATCGGCTCGGCCGCACTCGTCGCCGACGGGCTGCACGCCCGTACCGACGGCTTCACCTCGCTCGCCGTGCTGCTGGGCGCCGCCGGGTCCGCCCTCGGCCTCCATCTCGCGGACCCGGTCGTCGGGTTGGCGATCACGGCCGCGATCGTGCTGGTGCTGCGGGACGCGGCGCGGGAGGTGCTGCGGCGGATGCTGGACGCCGTGGACCCGGCTTTGGTGGACCGGGCCGAGCGGGCGGCGCTGGCGGTGCCGGGGGTGCGCTCGGTGGGCGAGCTGCGGCTGCGCTGGATCGGGCACCGGCTGCGGGCCGAACTCGCGGTGGTGGTGGACGGCGAGGCGACGCTGCGGCAGGCACACGCGATCGCCGTCGCGGCCGAACACGCCCTGCTGCACGCCCTGCCACGGCTGACCGCCGCCCTGGTGCACGCCGATCCGGCGCCGGTGCCGGGCGAGCGGGACCCGCATCTCGCCCTCGCCCATCACCTCACGCCGTAGTTCGCACGCCGAGCCCCTCCAGCACGACCGCCCCGGGCAGCTCGGCGAACACCTTGCCCGGCACCAGCAGTTTGCCGCGCCGCCGGCCGCTGCCGACCAGGACGTAGGGCAGGTCGACGACGGCCGCGTCCACCAGGAGGGGCCAGCCGGCGGGCAGCCCGATGGGGGTGATGCCGCCGTACTCCATGCCGGTCTCGCCGGTCGCCGTCTCCATCGGGGCGAACGAAGCCTTGCGGGAGCCCAGTTGGCGGCGGACCGCGCCGTTGACGTCGACCCGGGTGGTGGACGGCACCAGGCACGCGGCGAGCGTGGTTTCGCCGCCCCGCTTGCCCGCGACCACCACGCAGTTCGCCGACCGCTCGGTCAGATCGCTGCCGTAGTGCTCAAGGAAGACGGCGGTGTCGGCCCAGCGCGGGTCGGTGTCGACGTAGAGGACGCGGTCGGCGGGGATGCCCGCCCGCCAGTTCCGCACGGCGTCGGCCACCGGGGCGGTCAGTTCGTCCAGGCAGTCCGGCACCGGGGTCGCGGTCTCGAAGTTTCCGATGGGTGCGCGCATGCCCGCACGCTAACAAGGCTCCGGGGGCGGACGCGGGAGCGTCTCACTGCACGGGCGGCACGGAGACCGCCATCATCATCTTCATCGGGACGTCGCCGCGGTTGGCGTAGACGTGCGGGACGTTGGCCTCGAAGGTGGCGCTGGCGCCGGTCGGCACGCGGTGGTCCTCGCCCTCGACGGTGAGGGTGAGTTCTCCGTCGATCACATGGACGAGTTCGACGGTGCCCGGCGGGTGCGGCTCCGCCACGCTCTGGTCGCCCGGCATCAGCACCCAGTCCCACAACTCCAGCGGGCCAGGGGCCTCGGTGCCCGCGAGGAGCCGGTTGTGGCTGCCCGACTCGGACCGCCACAGCCGAACGGCCCGCTCGGCGGGAACGATGCGGACCTTGGGGCCCCGCGCGTAGTCGAGCAGGGTGGTGACGCTGATGCCGAGCGCGTCGCCGATCTTGACGATGGTGCCGATGCTCGGGTTGGTGCGGGCCTGCTCGATCTGGATGAGCATCCCCCGGCTGACGCCGGACCGCGCGGCGAGCACGTCCAGGGTGAAGCCGCGCACCGAACGCCAGTGCCTGACGTTGCGCGCCAGTGACTGGGTCAGCAGTTCGAGGTCAGACACGTCCCGTCCAATATCCGAGATAGTTCACTTTTTTGGATGGCGCAGTCCAAAGCGTTGAACTACGGTGAAGCGCGCCCCCGTCCGACGAACTGTACTGCGAGGCACCGTGACCGCCCTCTTCGCCCTGATCACCAGCCTGTTGTGGGGGCTGGCCGACTTCGGCGGCGGGCTGCTGACACGACGTACGCCCGCGTTGACGGTGGTGGTCGTCTCCCAGGGCATCGCGGCGGCCGTGCTCGGCGCCGTCGTCGTGGCCACGGGTGCCTGGAGCGAGGCCGGGCCCCGGCTCTGGTTCGCGTTCGCGGCGGGCCTGGTCGGCCCGGTGGCGCTCCTCTCCTTCTACAAGGCCCTCGCCCTCGGCCCCATGGGCGTCGTCTCGCCGCTCGCCACCCTCAGCGTCGTGGTCCCCGTCGGCGTGGGCCTGTTCCTGGGCGAGCGCCCGGGGCTGCTCCAGCTCGCGGGCATCATGGTCGCCGTCCTCGGGGTCGTCCTCGCGGGCGGCCCGCAGCTGCGCGGCGCGCCCGTGGAGCGGCGCACCGTCCTGCTCGCCCTGGTCTCGGCGCTCGGCTTCGGCACGGTGTTCGCCCTGATCGCCGAGGCCTCCACCACGGTCACCGGCCTCTTCCTCGCGCTGTTCGTGCAGCGGCTGACCAATGTCGCGGTGGGCGGGGCCGCGCTCGCCGCCTCCCTGCGGCGCGGCGGAACCGCCGTGCCGCGCAGCGGCTTCCCTTACCGCTCGCTGCCCGCGCTGGCCTTCGTCGGCCTGGCCGATGTCGCGGCCAACGGCACCTACGCGATCGCCGCCCAGCACGGCCCGATCACCGTGGCCGCCGTGCTCGCCTCGCTCTACCCGGTGGTGACCGCGCTGGCCGCCCGCGGCTTCCTCAGCGAGCGGCTGCGCGCGGTCCAGGCGGCGGGCGCGGGCCTCGCCCTGCTGGGCACGGTGCTGCTGGCGACCGGCTGAGGCTCAGCCCTCGCTGTCCAGCTCCGCCAGCCGCGCCACCGCGGACTCGTCCAGCCGGGCCAGCGCCCGCAACTGCTCCGGTGTGGTCCCGTCCGGGATCGGGACCGGGGCGGGGGTGCGCAGCGGCGGCTGCCAGCCGTCCTCGGCCGTCCAGCGCCGTACGACCCTGGCGGGGGCGCCGGCCACCACGGCGTGGTCGGGCACCGTGCCGCGCACCACGGCCCCGGCGGCCACCACGACGTTCCGGCCGATCCGCGCGCCCGGCAGGATCACCGCGCCGGTGCCGATCCAGCAGCCGGGTCCGATCTCCACCGGCTCCATGCGGGGCCACTGGCGGCCGATCGGCTCGTGCGGATCGTCGTAGGAGTGGTTGGTGGAGGTGACGTAGACGTACGGCCCGAAGTAGCAGTCCCGGCCGATGGTCACCGTGGTGTCGGCGATGACGTGGCTGCCGCGGCCGAGCACGACGCCGTCGCCGATGCGCAGGATGGGCTCCGGGCCGAGGTCCAGGTCCGGCATGAGCCCCGCGGTCAGGGTGACCTGCTCGGCGATGATGCAGTGGGAGCCGAGCCGGATCCAGGGCTCGCCGAAGACCGTGCCGAGCGGGAAGGCGAGCCGGGTGGCCTCGCCGATGGCACCGAAGCGGAGGCCGCCCGGGTGCTCCGCCGTGACGGAGCCGGTGCGCTGGACCCAGGCCCATGCCTGGTGGACGGCACGCTGGGCGAGGCCACGGCGCCAGGATGAGAACGTGTTCTTGCGCTTCGGCACGGGGTCACGTTACTCACGGGTCGCCTCGGCGCGGAGGCCGGACCGCTGTGATCTTTGCCCCACCCGCTGTCGTACCGTGCGGGATACCTACGGACACGAGGAGACGATGATGACGCGGCGGGCACTGATCGTGGCAATCGGCGGCAAGGAACCGCGGGTGGACGCGGAGGCGTTCGTGGCGCCGAACGCCTCGCTGATCGGGGACGTGACCGTGGGCGCGGGGGCGAGCGTCTGGTACGGCGCGGTGGTGCGCGGGGACGTCGAGCGGATCTCGGTGGGGGCGCAGGCGAACGTGCAGGACAACGTCACGCTGCACGCCGACCCCGGGTTCCCGGTGCGCATCGGGGAGCGGGTGTCCATCGGGCACAACGCGGTGGTGCACGGGGCGACCGTGGAGGACGACTGCCTGATCGGGATGGGGGCGACGGTGCTCAACGGGGCGGTGATCGGGGCGGGTTCGCTGGTGGCCGCGCAGGCGCTGGTGCCCCAGGGGATGGTGGTGCCGGCCGGGTCACTGGTGGCGGGGGTGCCCGCGAAGGTGCGGCGCGAGCTGTCCGCCGAGGAGCGGGAGGGGCTGACCCTGAACGGCACGCTGTACGCCGGGCTGGCCCAGGCGCATCGCGAGGTGCACGAGTAGCCGGGCCCGGCGGCCTCAGTCCCCGGCGCTGACGGGTTCCGGCTCCTTGTGCGCGGGCTCCTGCTGGGCCTTCTTCGCCCTGCGCTTGACGACCAGCATGGTGGCCAGGCCCAGCACCACCGCGGCGGCGAGGCCCACGTAGGAGAACTTCTTGAGCCAGCCCTCGGCGACCACGCCCACGTAGTAGACGGCGGCCGTGGTGCCGCCGGCCCAGCAGATGCCGCCGAGGATGTTGGCGATCAGGAACTTCCAGTAGGGCATGTGCAGGACGCCGGCGAGGGGGCCGGCGAAGATGCGCAGCAGGGCGACGAAGCGGCCGAAGAAGACGGCCCACATGCCCCACTTCTGGAACGAGCGCTCGGCGGTGGCCACATGCCCCTCGCCGAAGTGCCTCGGGAACTTCTTGCCCAGCCAGGCCAGCAGCGGCCGGCCGCCCTTGCGCCCGATGGCGTAGCCGATGGAGTCGCCGATCACCGCGCCCGCGGTCGCGCAGGCGCCGAGGATCAGCGGGTTGATGTGGGAGTGCTGGGAGGACATGAGCGCGGCGGAGACCAGCACGATCTCGCCGGGCAGCGGGATGCCGAGGCTTTCGACGCCGATCACCAGGGCCACCACGGCGTAGACGGCGACCGCCGGCACCGAGTCGAGCCATTCCTGGACGTGCACCGCCGGGTCCTCCCCTGTCGCTGACCTTGCCCGGAGCGCGGTGTGTAAAGCGCTCCCCAAAGAAGGCTACCCGGTAGGTGGTGAACAGCCGATGGCGCGCGTGCGCCCGACGGCACCGCCCCGCCCCCGGCCATTGGGTTCCAGGACACCCTCGCGTCATACAACGGGGGAAGGTTCCCGGTGGTTCCCTCCCGGCCCCGCGGAAGGACGGCGTGCCCGTGTCCTCACCGTCCCCGACCTCCTCCGTCGCCGCGCCCTGCGGTGCCGGGCCCGCGGCCCCCGCCCGGCCGCCGGCGCCGATGTCCGCCCGGCCGGTGCGGCTGGCCCTTTGCCTGGCCCCGCTGCTGGTCGCGGGGTGCTGGGCGGCCGCCAACCGGCCCGTGGTGTCCGAGGGGGTGCGGCGGCTGGTCGCGGCCGACCCCGGGTGGCTGCTGGCCGGGGCCGGGTGCACGTGTCTGTCCTGGGTGGCGGCCTCCTGTGTCCGGCAGGGCGCCCTGCCCGACCGGGTGCCGGCCGGATTGCTGCTGGCGTCGCAGTGCGCCGCGGGGGCCGCGAACCATGTGCTGCCCGGCGGGCTCGGCGCGCACGCCGTCACCCTGCGCTTCCTGCGGGCGCGGGGCGTGCCGCTGGACCGGGCGACGGCGTCGATCGGCCTCTACTCCGTGGCCAGGTCGGCCGCCAGGACGCTGTTGCTGCTCGTCTTCCTGGCGGTCTCGCCGGCCTGGCGGCGCCTTGCCGAGCTGGTGCCGGACGGGCCCGAGCTGGTGCCGGTCGCGGCGGTGGCGGGTGGCGTCGTGACCGGGGCGGGGGTGCTGCTGACGGTCGTAAGGCCGTTGCGGCGACCGGTGACCGGACTGGTGCGCACCGCGCTCGCCGACGTCCGGGCGGTGCACGCGCGGCCCGGCCGGGTGCTGGCCCTGTGGGGCGGCGCGCTGGCGATGCCGCTGGTGCAGGCGGGGACGCTGGCCTGTGTCGGCGTCTCGCTCGGGCTCGGGCTGCCCTGGCACCAGGTGGTGCTGGCGTTCCTCGCGGCGGGCACCGCCGTGGGCGCCGTGCCCGCGCCCGGCGGGATCGCGGTGGACGCGGTGCTCGTCTGGACCCTGGCCGCGTTCGGCGCCGCACCCGCCGCCGCGACCGCCACCGTCATCGGCTACCGGCTGGTCACCGACTGGCTGCCGATACTCCCCGGAGCACTCGTCCTGTCGGCACTCGTCCGGGCCAAGGCGCTCTGACGCCCCCGCACACCCGTGGCCCCGGCAGACGAGAGGGGCCCCTCGCGAGGGGCCCCTCCGCTCGCGGACGCGGCTCAGTCGCCCGCGTGGCGGACGGTGCCCGCCGCCAGCTTGAGGTCCTGCTGGAGCGTGGAGTAGGCCGGCTTCGGCTTCAGGTTCACGTCGTAGAGCAGGCCGTACCCCTCGCCGCTGAACGTGCCCGGGATCCAGGAGTCGCCGTCGTGGACGCCCCAGGCGGTGAAGGAGATGCACTGGCGGACCAGTTCGCAGCCCTTGAGCAGTTCGGAGAACTCGTAGGGCTGGGCGTACTGGGCGAGCGCGTCCGTGGGCACCTGGTCGGTCGCGTTGTCGACGAAGGTGCGCACGTCGGCCTCGGTGACGGCGACCTTCAGCCCCAGGTCGCCGAACGCCTGGAGGTCGGCCTGGTACTGCCGGGCGTCGAAGCCGTACTGGGTGTCGAGGTGGGCCTGCTCGCCGATGCCGTCGATCGGAACGCCCTGCGCCCGCAGCTTCTTGACGAAGTCGTAGACGGCCTGGAACTTGGCGTTGGTCCCGTCCTCGCCGGTGATGTTGTAGTCGTTGTACATCAGCAGGGCCTTCGGGTCGGCCTTGTGCGCCCAGCGGAACACGTCCGCCACGATGCCCGAACCGAGGTGCTGGATCCAGAAGTCGTCGGCGTTCAGACCGTCGGCCTGCGGGGTGTCCCAGGAGTTGGCGAAGACCTCGTTGGCGACGTCCCACTGCCACACCTTGCCCTTGAAGTGGGTGACCTCGTCGGTGACGTGCTGGTGGAGGATGTCGCGCAGCCGGGCGTCGCTGATGGAGCCGTTCGCGACCCCGGTGGTCAGCCAGCCGGGCAGCTGGTTGTGCCACATGAGGGTGTGCCCGCGGACGGCCTGGCCGTGCTGCTGGGCGAACCGCACCAGCTGGTCCGCCTGCTTCCAGTCGTGGACGCCCTCGCTGGGCTCCACGCTCTCCCACTTCATGGCGTTCTCGGGCGTGACCGTGGAGAACTGGTCGGCGACGATGTCGGTGTAGGCCTTGTCGGTGCCCAGCTGGGCCGCGTCGACCGCGGTGCCGATCCGCAGGCCCTGCTTCGACGCCAGCGCCCGCAGGGAGGTGTCGGCCGGTCCGCTGTTGCCGCCCGCGACCGCGACGGCGGCGGGAACGATCAGCAGGGCGGCGACACCAGTGGCGACGAGCGTGGATCTGCGCCGAAGTTGCTTCACGACGGGCTCCCCGGGAGTCAATGGGCCTCGAAAGTTTCGGGCCGTTGTTCGATCGGAGCTGCAAGCTAGACCTCGCGATCTCACCGAGTCAATGGGCCTGCACCACCTTCTCGACGACGACTTCGATGGGGTGAGAGTGGTCGAAACTTTCGAACCTCTCGGTCACGGCGGTGCATCAGCCGACCCCAGGAACGCCGAAGGGCCTCCGACGCCGTCGGAGGCCCTTGCGTGGGTGCGGGACGTCTCAGCCGTTGGGACGCAGCGTCCACACGACCGTCATCTCGCCGGTCACCGCGCCGTCCGCACGCCGGATCTCGATCGCCACCGGGAACTCGGGGCGCCGTCCCGCGTCGAGTTCGGCCACGACCTCGGCGGCCGGCCGGCCCAGGGTCGCGGTCGCGGTGACGGCGCCCATCGCCAGCTTCTTGTAGGCGATCTCGGCGCGCACCGCGAGCGGCACCGCGCGCGAGAGCTGGTCCCCGAAGGCGGCCAGCACGATCGCGCCGCTCGCCGACTCCCCGAGCGTGAACATCGCGCCGGCGTGCGGCCCGCCCACGTGGTTGTGGTACTCCCCCTGGTCCGGCAGGGACAGCACGGCCCGCTCGGCGGTGGTCTCCTCGAACTGGAGGTTCAGCGTCCGGGCCATCGGCACGGTGGCGGCGAGCATCTCGCCGATCGACATCTGGTCTGCGCTCATGGCCGACATGTTACTCACGAGTAGGACCCGCTGACCAGGTCCGCGCCCCCCTCGCGACCGCCCTGACGAGATCCCGTGACCGAACCGTGCCGCCGCCGCACTAGTGTGGTCGGCCATGTGGCCAGATCAGCAGCCGCCCGGGGGCGCGCAGAACCCGCAGCAGAACCCGTATCAGCAGCCGAATCCGTACCAGCAGCCCGGGTACCAGCAGTACCCGCAGGCCGGACAGAACCCCCAGGCGGGGCAGTACCCGCAGGCCGGGCAGCAGCCGCAGCCGGGGCAGTACCCGCAGGCCGGCCCGTACGGGCAGCAGCCGCAGTGGGGGCAGCAGCCGCCCACGGTGCCCATCCAGGGCCCCCCGCAGGGCGGCGGCGACGGCGGCGGCCGTACGAAGCTGATCGCGATCGTCGCGGCCGCCGCGGTGGTGGTCGCCGCCTGTGTGACCGGGTACCTCGTCCTCGGCGGCGGTTCGAAGAACGACAAGGCGGACGACAAGACGAGCCGGTCACCGAGCGCCGCGCCGTCCACCCCGTCCTCCGGCGACAACCCGCGGGCCACGGAGAGCGAGAAGCCGACCGTGCCGGGCTGGAAGGTCGTGGTGAACCCCAAGTGGGGCATCGCCTTCGACGTGCCCGCCGACTGGCAGGCCCAGGCGCCCGATCTGGAGGTCGGCTTCGAGGACCACAAGTCCACCAGCGGGAAGCCGCTGATCGTGATGTCGGGCACCGCCGAGGACCAGCCCCGGTGGTGCACCTCGGACGACAACAAGGACGGCCGCACCGACGACACCCCGCTCGCCGTCGTGGGCACCAAGGGTGCCAGCGGCGCCAAGAGCACCGACCAGATAGCGATCAACACCCCGGCCTGGTGGGTCTACGGCGGCTACACCCAGCCGGACAAGAAGAGCGTCACCTTCGACAAGAAGGCCACCCCCTTCACCACCGCCTCCGGCATCAAGGGCAGCTACGGCTGGGCACGCTCGGCCGGCACCCCGCAGAAGGGCAAGTGCGCGAGCGACGGCAAGGCGCTCACCTTCGGCTTCCAGAACTCGGCCCACGACTACGTGTCGTTCAACTTCTACGGCGCCAAGGGCGTGCCGGACGAGGTCCCGGACGCCACGGTCCTGAAGATCCTCGGCACGGTCCGGCTGCACGGCACCCCGACGTCCGACTGACCGGCGCCGGGCGCGCGCCCTCTGCCGCCCCGCCCACCGCGCGCGCCCCCGCCGCCTCACCCGCACCGGGTGAGGCGCCCCGGGTCCCGCCGTGCCCAAGCTGAACGCACAGGGGCCCGGCGCCCGGGGCGCACAGGACGGAGGGACGACGACCATGAGCGCGCAGACCCATCTGGCGTACGACTATCCACTGGCCAGCGCCTTCTTCACCATGCTCTGGTTCGCGCTGTGGATCCTGTGGCTGTTCCTGCTCTTCCGGGTCGTCTTCGACATCTTCCGGGACGACGGCCTCGGCGGCTGGGCCAAGGCCGGCTGGCTGGCCTTCGTGGTCGTCCTGCCGTACCTGGGCGTGCTGGTCTACCTCGTCGCCCGCGGCAGGGGCATGGGCCGGCGGGAGGTCGAGCAGGCACAGTCGCGCAAGCGCGAGTTCGACGAGTACATCCGCCGCACGGCGGGACCCGAACGCCCCAGCGCCACCGACGAACTGGTCAGACTCTCAGAGATGCGCGCCCACGGCAGCATCACCGAGGAGGAGTTCGCCCGCGCCAAGCAGCTCGTCCTCAGCGGCCGGCGCCCCGATTCCTGACCCGCGCCGGGATCAGCCGATGCCGAACGCCCCGCCAGGCGGCACGGGCGACGGCACCGCGTCCGCCTCCTCGACCGGCCGCGCGGAGCCGATGAACTCCGTGAGCGCGGCGCCGTGTTCGACCCGGGCGGGAAAGGCGTCCGCGGCCACCCGGCGGGCCAGCGTGGCGACGTCCGGCGGCCGGTGCGAGGCGACGAGCACCGCGTTGCCGAACCGCCGGCCGCGCAGCACCCCCGGCTCGGCGACCAGCGCCAGCTCCTCGAACACCTCCGCGAACGTGGCCAGTTGGGAGCGGAGGAAGGCGAACGGCGCCGCGTCCGCGAGATTGGCCAGATAGGTCCCGCCGCGCCTGAGGACCCGCTCGGCCTCGCGGGCGTAGGGGAGGGTGGTCAGGTGGGCCGGGACCCGGGA
This sequence comes from Streptomyces sp. NEAU-sy36, assembly GCF_013423905.1. Classification (NCBI taxonomy): domain Bacteria; kingdom Bacillati; phylum Actinomycetota; class Actinomycetes; order Kitasatosporales; family Streptomycetaceae; genus Streptomyces; species Streptomyces sp. NEAU-sy36. The sequence goes on along the minus strand of NZ_CP058977.1, from coordinate 2,548,021 downwards.
GCCGCCGAAGACGTCCGCGATCAGCACGTCGGCCGAGTCGTCCGGCGCCGCCTCCAGCCAGGCCCGGGCGTCCGCGGCGTGCACCGCGACGCCCGAGCCCTCGGGCAGCGGGAGGTACTCGCCGACCAGTTCCAGCAGCCCCCGGTCGGCCTCCACGACGTCCTGCCGGGAGCCCGGCCGGGTCGCCGCGACGTACCGGGGCAGGGTGAGCGCGCCCCCGCCCAGGTGCACCACGTCCAGCGCCCGGCCCCGCGGTGCCACCGTGTCCAGCGCGTGTCCGAGGCGCCGCGCGTACTCGAACTCCAGGTACGTCGGCTCGTCCAGGTCCACGTACGACTGCGGCGCCCCGTCCACCGTCAGCAGCCAGGCCCGCTCCCGGTCGACGTCGGGCATCAGCTTGGCGGCGCCGTGATCGGTGGTGCGGAACACGGGTATCTGCTCGGTCACCACCTCATTGTGACGCGCCCCGGACGGCACCGGGACCGCGTCCCGGGCCCTGGGGGCCGACGGACACGACCGTCCCCGCGCCGACCGTCCGGCCGCCCTCGCGGATGGCGAACCCGAGGCCCGGCTCCAGCGGTACCTCCCTCCCCAGCTCCACGCTCAACTCCGCCGTCCGACCGGGCCGGACGACGCCGGCCGCGCCGAGGTCGATCTCCCCCGGCACATCGGCGGTGCGGATGTAGAACTGCGGCCGGTACCCCGTGGTGATCGGGGTCGTACGGCCCCCCTCACGCCCCGCCAGCACGTACACCCGTGCCGTGAACCGCCGCTCGGGCGTGACACTGCCCGGCGCCGCCACGACGTGCCCGCGCCGCACCGCGTCCCGGGGCACGCCGCGCAGCAGCACGGCCACGTTGTCCCCGGCCTGGGCCTGCTCCATCGGCTTGCCGAAGGTCTCCAGGCCGGTGACGACGGTCTCGACGCCGTCGGCGCCGAGCACCGCCACCCGGTCCCCGAGGCGCAGCGTGCCGCGCTCCACGGCGCCGGTGACGACCGTGCCCCGCCCGGTGATGGTCAGCACGTTCTCCACCGGCATCAGGAACGGCGCGTCCAGATACCGCTCGGGCATCGGCACATAGGTGTCCACCGCGTCGAGCAGCGCCTCGATGGACGCCGTCCAGCGCGGGTCGCCCTCCAGCGCCCGCAGCCCGGAGACACGGACGACGGGCACCGCGTCGCCCGCGTAGCCCTGCGCGGTGAGCAGGTCGCGGACCTCCAGCTCGACCAGGTCCACGAGTTCCTCGTCGCCCGCGCCGTCGGCCTTGTTGAGGGCGACGACGATGTGGTCGACGCCCACCTGCCGGGCCAGCAGCACGTGCTCGGCGGTCTGCGGCATGATCCCGTCGAGCGCGGAGACGACGAGGATCGCCCCGTCGAGCTGCGCCGCGCCGGTCACCATGTTCTTGACGTAGTCGGCGTGGCCGGGCATGTCGACGTGGGCGTAGTGGCGGGTGTCGGTCTCGTACTCGACGTGCGCGATGTTGATGGTGATGCCGCGCGCGGCCTCCTCGGGGGCGCGGTCGATGCGGTTGAACGGCACGAAAGTGCCGGTGCCGCGCCCGGCGAGGACCTTGGTGATGGCGGCGGTCAGTGTGGTCTTGCCGTGGTCGACATGACCCATGGTGCCGATGTTGAGGTGCGGCTTGGTGCGCACGTAGGCCGTTTTGGACATGGCGGTACCTCGAAGCCTTCGCTGTCGTGCGGGAGACGGGACCCCGGAAGACGGCCCACCCTCCCCCTGCGGGGTCCGCCGGACGATCCGGGGAGGGTCAGCTTCGGGCGCCGTCGACAGCGGCCGCGAGCGTGGGAACGGCAGCCTTCGGCACATCCGCGACCGCGGATGCCGTGAGGTGGAAGGCGTACCGGAACATGGGCCGATCCTTGCCGACCGGGAGTGCGGCGTCGAATGGTTTTCCGTCCGGGTGAGGGCGCACGAACGACCGGCGCCGCCCCTGGCGGGGGCGGCGCCGGTCCGGTGGGGGTGCGGCTCAGTGGCCGCCGTGCCGGGTGCGCCGGTCGCAGCCCTTGTCGCCCGGCTTGCCGTAGCCCGGCTCGGGCGGGCACTGCGGCCTGGCCTCGACCGTGACGGTGGCCGAGGCGGGTGCACTGGCGATCGTGTTGCCCTGCGGGTCGGTGCCGGCGGCCTGGGCGATGTTGGTGATGCGGCACTCGACGGTGCCGCCGTCCCCGCCGTAACCGGGCCTGCCGTACCCGTACTTCCCGTCCCCGGAGCCGTTGCCCGTGCAGACGTCGATGTCGGCCTGGGTGATCTGGTACGAGCCGTGGCAGGTGGTGCTCTGCCCGGGGGCGAGCGTGGTGGCGTCACAGGTCACGGTGGCGACCCGGTCGTCCGCGACGTGCACGTCGTGCAGCGTGGTGCTGCCGGTGTTGGTGACGTCGTACGCGTACCGGACCGTGGACCCGACCTGGTAGGGACCGCCGGAGACCACCCGCTTGCGCAGCGTGAGGTGGGGCTGCCCGACGGGGAGGGTCTGGTAGGTCTCCGGCGAGGTGATGGTCTCGCCCTCGGCCGTACCGGTCGCGGTGGCTGTGTTGGTCACCGAACCGGCCGTGCCGTCGGCCGCGGTGATCGTGTAGGTGCCGGTGCAGGTGGTGCTGTCACCGGGCTCCTGCGCGGGAGCGAGCGTGGTCGACTCGCAGGTGATGTCCGTGACGCGGTCGTCGTGCACCGTCACGTCGGTCAGCTCCGCACCGCCGGTGTTGCGCACGGTGTAGCGGTAGGTGACCGTCTGCCCGACGGAGTAGGGGCCGGGCGTCTCCACCTGCTTCTCGACCTCGATGCCCGGTGCCCGCTCGATCGGCACGCTCTCCGAGGAGGGCGGCGAGGTGACCGTCTGGCCGTTGGAGGTGCCCGTGGCGACCGCGGTGTTGTCGATCGAACCGTGGGAGACGTCGGCCGCGGTGACCGTGTAGGTGGCCGTGCAAGTGACCGTCTCGTCGGGCGCCAGGCTGGTCACGGGGCACGACACCGGGCCGATCTTCGGGTCGTCGACGGCCAGGTTCTCGATGGTCGTCCCACCCGCGTTGGTGACCACGAAGTCGTACGGCACCTGCGAACCGGCCGTCAGATCGCCGGGCAGCGGTTGCCTGACCTGCTTGACGAGGTTCAGCCGGGGCAGCGGCCGTTCGGTGCGGACGACCACGTTGCGGATCAGGTGGGTGTCCGTGAACAGGCCGGTGGAAGCCGCGAATCCGAACTTGTAGGTGGGCGGCACCGGGGTCGGCGCCGGCGCGCTGAGCACCTGGTGGAAGCCCGTGCCGTCGTTGAAGTCGATGGACACGGTGACCACCGGGGCGGGCGCCGGCGTGATCACCACGTGCACCCGGCGGCGCGACGGCTCCAGGTCCGCCTCGGCCTGGACCGGGTCGCTCGACACCGAGGTGGTCGGCCCCTGGAGGCTTCCGGGAAGGGTCGAGGGCCAGGGCCCGGTGGTGGAGAAGTTGCTGGTGGTGGCGGTGAGGAAGCAGTAGCCCTCGATGCCGTTGCCGGGACCGCGCAGGGTGACCATGTTGGGTCCGGGTGCGGGCACGTGGAACGCGGTTCCCGCGGGCGAGCGCTCACCGGGCGGGCAGCCGTTGCCGCGGTGCTCCCAGTCGCCGAAGTAGTTCCCGAGGACGTCGAGCCCGACGCCCAGGTAGCCGTTGTCCACGCCGGGCTGGAACTCCGCCGTCGGGTCGTCGTCGGGCAGCTTCTGCGCGTAGCCGAGGCTGCCGCCGAAGGCGCCGGGACGGGTCAGCTGGGTCTCGCCGTCGACCAGGAAGAACGAGATGCCGTCGGCCGGGGCGATCTGGCCCGTGGTGGTGCCGTACTGCCACTGGTCGAAGGTGACGTCGAGACCTTCGCCCGCGGGCAGCGCGTGGTTGTAGAGAACGGCACCGGACTGGTCGGTGGAGGAGTCCGTCAGCCTCAGGTAGCCGTGCGGTGCGGCGTTGTTGGGCGGCTCGGGGCCGACGCCTTCCGTGCAGCCGCCGAGCGGATGGTCGCCCGGCCCCGGCAGGGCGCCGACCTGGGGCGCGCCGGTGAGACACGCGGAGCCGACCCCGATGAACTCCGGGGCCGACGCGCCCGTGAACGTCTCGTCGAGCAGGGTGGTCCCGCCCTGGCGTGGCAGCGCGTGGGCGTGCGCGCCGGCACCGGTGTCCAGGGCAAGGGAGCCGCCCACACCGAAGGCGAGGGTCAGAGCCGCCGCGGCGAGCCGGGAGGTCCGGGCGGGTCCGCCGAGTGGCGATGAGCGTTGTTTTCGCTTCATGCGCAGCATACGTAGCAGTCACGTACGGTAAGCACCGGGTGACAAGCCGCCAGGTCGCGGTCCACTACCCGGTCAGCCGCATCGTCTCCGGCCGCGGCGAGAGCGCCCCGGGCGCCCTCTATCATCGGCGGCGGGCCATCGGTGTCTTCTAGGGGGTCACGTGCTCGACGCCAGCAACCGCTCCAGGGGCACCGCCGAACTCGCCGTCCCGGCAACGCCCCTGCACCGCGGGGGTCTCGCCGCGCGCTGTGCCCGCGCGCTGCTCTCCCCGTGGGCGCGGCTTTCGCTGCTGCTCGCCCTGTTGGCGGGCGCGGGCACGGCCGTGCTGCTCTTCGACCCGCAGCGCCTGCTGGCGCACGGCTGGCCGCCGCAGGCGGGCGGGATCGCGGCGGCGCTGGTGTTCGGGGTCGGTTACGGGCTGTGCACGGTGGCGTTCGTGCCGCGGCCGCTGCTGAACCTGGCGGCGGGCGCGCTGTTCGGCTCGCAGCTGGGTCTCGCGACCGCGCTGGCGGGCACGGTGCTGGGCGCGGGAGTGGCCTTCGGGCTCGGGCGGCTGCTCGGGCAGGACGCGTTGCGCCCGTTGCTGCGCGGGCGGCTGCTCAGAGCGGCGGACGGGCAGCTGAGCCGGCACGGGTTCCGGTCGATGCTGGCGGCGCGGCTGTTCCCGGGGGTGCCGTTCTGGGCGGCGAACTACTGCGCGGCCGTCTCCCGGATGGGGTGGCTCCCCTTCCTGCTGGCCACGGCGCTCGGTTCGGTACCGAACACCGCCGCCTACGCGGTGGCCGGCGCCCGTGCCTCGGCGCCGACGTCCCCCGCGTTCCTGCTGGCGATGGCCTGTATCGCCGTACCGGCGCTGGTGGGCACGGTGGTGGCCTGGCGGCAGCGGCACCGGCTGCGGGGCCGATGAGGGGTCAGACGGCCTCCAGGATCATGGCGTTGGCGAGTCCGCCGGCCTCGCACATGGTCTGGAGGCCGTAGCGGGCGCCGCGTTGCCGCATCGCGTGGACGAGGGTGGTGGTCAGGCGGGTGCCGCTGGCGCCGAGGGGGTGACCGAGGGCGATGGCGCCGCCGTGCACATTGACCCGGTCGAGGTCGGCGCCGGTCTCCTGCTGCCAGGCGAGGACGACGGCGGCGAAGGCCTCGTTGACCTCGAACAGGTCGATGTCGCCGAGGGTGAGGCCCGCCCGGCGCAGCACCTTCTCGGTGGCCGGGACGACTCCGGTGAGCATCAGCAGCGGGTCGGAGCCGGTGACCGCGAAGCTGTGCAGCCGGGCCAGCGGGCGCAGTCCGAGGCGGGCGGCCGTCTCGCCGGAGGTGATCAGGACGGCGGAGGCGCCGTCGTTGACCGGGCTGGCGTTGCCCGCGGTGATGTTCCACTCGATCTGCGGGAAGCGTTCGGCGAAGACCGGGTCGTGATAGGCGGGCCGGAGGCCGGCGAGGATCTCGGGGGTGCCGGCGGGGCGGATGCTCTCGTCGCGGGCGAGGCCCTCCAGGGGCGCGGTCTCGGCGTCGAACAGCCCCGCCTGCCACGCCGCGGCCGCCTTGCGGTGGGAGGAGAGGGCGAACTCGTCCATCCGCGTCCGGCTCAGGGACCACTTGGCGGCGATGAGTTCGGCGCTGATGCCCTGCGGCACCAGGCCCTCCGGATAGCGCGCGGCGACGCCGGGCCCGAACGGGTCCTTGCCCGCGGGCACGTTGGACCACATCGGCACCCGGCTCATCGACTCCACGCCGCAGGCGACGACCATGTCGTAGGCGCCGGAGACGACGCCCTGCGCAGCGAAGTGCACGGCCTGCTGGGAGGAACCGCACTGGCGGTCCACCGTGGTGGCCGGGACCGACTCGGGGAAGCCGGCGGCGAGTACCGCGTACCGCGTGGTGTTCATGGCCTGTTCGCCGACCTGGTCGACGGTGCCGCCGATCACGTCGTCGATCAGCGCCGGGTCGACCCCGGAGCGCTCGACCAGGGCGCCGAGGGTATGGGCGAGCAGTTGTACGGGGTGGACGTGCGCGAGGGCGCCGTCGGACTTGCCCTTGCCGATCGGGGTGCGTACGGCTTCGACGATCACTGCGTCGCGCATGGTGCGGCCTCCTTGGCGGGCTACCAGTGAGTAGGAAATCCGAACCCACCATAGCGAGGCGGCTTGGGAAAGCAAACCCACTTGGGTTGGAAATTCAAACCCTTGCTTAGACTGGTGCGCATGGCCGCCATCAAGGACCCGCGTCCCTGTTCCATCGCCGACACCCTCGCGCTGGTCGGCGAGAAGTACTCCCTGCTCGTGCTGCGGGAGGTGTGTCTGGGCAACGGCCGCTTCGACCAGCTGGTGCGCAACATCGGCGCCCCGCGGGACGTCCTGTCCACCCGGCTGCGCAGGCTCGTGGACGCCGGGATCCTCACCAAGCACGCCTACAGCGAGCGCCCCCGGCGCTTCGAGTACCGGCCGACGCCGGCGGGCCTGGACCTGGAACCGGTCCTGATGCACCTCAAGGAGTGGGGCGACCGCCACCTCCACGGCAACACCGGTCTGCCCATGGTCGTGGAGCACAACTGCGGCCACGAACTGGTCCCGGTGGTCACCTGCCGCGCCTGCGGCGACCCGGTGCACCACGAGGACCTGACCGCGCACCCGCAGGCGCCCGGCTGGACGCTCCGGGGACCGGTACAACCCTGAACCGGATGCTCCAGGGCCCGGCCCCCCGAACCGGCCCGCGAAATGGGCCGGTCGACCGGTGTTCGACCCGCTCCACAGGGCACCGCGCCCCCGTTTCGGCCAACTCCCGGCCGCCCCTCGGCGTCAACTCGGCGCGGCATATGCCGCTTGAACTGGGCCGACCGCGGGGCACGGCCGACGCCCGCGGTGACCAACCGCATACGTTCTGCGTAGCCGCGCGGTAGCGCAGTGTCAGACCCTGCCCCTAGGCTGTTCGACATGTCCCCCGATTCCCTGCCCCCTGGTTCCGCACGGTCTGCCGCCGAGGTGAACGAGCAGATCCGGGCACTGTGGCTGCGTGCGGGCGGCTCCCTGTCGGCCCAGGAACGCGCGGAGTACGAACTGCTGGTCGTGGAGTGGGCCGAGGCCATCCGCGAGGAGATCATCCAGGCGGCCTGACCAGCGCGGCCCGCCCCGCGTCACGCCATGCCACGCCCCGGACGCCCGCTCCCGGTCGGGCGCGTCGCTCCCGCCCGCCGGATGTGCGCACCCGTCACCGCTGGATAGAGTCGTCCCGTCACACCCGGTTGTGGGGACAACCGGTGTTCGGGGAGGGCCTGCAGCACATGAGTCGTTCCAACGGCGTGGTCGGCGTCTGGGCCGAGATACAGAGGCAGCAGCAGCGCGCGCGGGAGGCCGAGGCCCGACGGCAGCGGGAGGAGGCGCGGCGCGAGCGCGCGTACCAGCGGCAGGCCGCCCAGAGCCACCGCGAGCAGCGGCAGGCGGAGGCACTGCGCCGCACCGCTGAACTGGACGCCAGGGTCGCCGAGTTGCAGGGCCTCCTCGCCTCGGGCTGCCGGGCCCCGGCGTTCCGGGCGTCCGCGCTCCTGCGTCCCGAGACGGTCGAGCCGTTCGCGCCGGGCGCGCTCGCCCAGCCCGTTCCCCTGCCGGAGTTCGATCACTACCGGACGCAGGGCGGGTGGACCGCCGGCCGCCGCGCCCAGGCGCAGGCGTAGGCCCGGGCCCGCTTCGAGCGGGACTGGCACGCTGCCCAGGCGGCGGAGGCTCAGCGGCAGCGGCAGCTGGCGTCGTACCAGCGGCAGTACCAGGAGTGGGCCGACGCCCGGCTGGCCGAGCTGCGGCGGCACAACGCCTCGGTCGCCGAACTGACGGAAGGCGTCGCACGGCGCGACCCCGCCTTCGTCGTCGAGTACTTCTCCGCGGTCCTCTACTCCTCGACGGCCTGGCCGGAGGGCTTCCCCCGGCAGGTGGTGGCGGCGTACGACGCGGCGGCCGGCCAGCTGGTGCTGGACTGGCAGCTGCCCGCCTACGACGTGGTGCCCGATACCAAGGCCGTCCGCTACCTGTCCGGCGCGGACCAGTTCAAGGAGACCTCCCGGCCGGCGACTCAGCGCAGGGCCCTGTACCGGGAGGTCCTGGCGCAGTGCGTGCTGCTCGTCCTGCACGAACTCTTCGCCGCCGACGAGACGGACACGCTGGAATCGGTCACCGTGAACGGGTTCGTCAACGGGCACGATCCCTCGACGGGCCGGCCGGGCCGGATGTACCTGGCCACCGTCATGGCCCCGAGCCCGGCGTTCCGCGCACTGCACCTGGCCCAGGTGGACGCCGTCAGCTGCCTGGCCGACGCGCTGCGCGGGCAGCTCTCGGCGCGGCCCGACCAGCTCGCGCCGGTGCGGCCGAGCCGTCGGCCGCAGGAGGTCGGGAGCCGTGTCGTCGCGCACGGCGACGACGGTGACGGGGAAGCCGAACCCGACCTGTACGAGATGGACCCCCTGGCCTTCGAGGAACTCGTCGCCGACCTCTTCCGCGCCATGGGGATGGAGGCCGTCACAACCCAGCGCTCGAACGACGGCGGGGTGGACGTGGACGCGCTCGATCCGACGCCGATCCGCGGCGGCAAGATCGTCGTGCAGGTGAAGCGCTACCGCAACACGGTGCCGCCCACGGCGGTGCGCGACCTGTACGGCACCGTGCAGGACACCGGCGCCAACAAGGGCGTCCTCGTGACCACGTCGAAGTTCGGCCCCGGCTCGCACACCTTCGCCGACGGCAAGCCGCTGGAGCTGATCGGGGGCACCGAACTCGTCGACCTGCTGCACCGCCACGGGCTGCGCGGGCGCCTGGGGGACGGCGCGGCCCGCACCCCGACGCCGCGGGCGACGGGCGCCCCGGACACCGGTCTGCCCGACGACCACAACATCCTGGGCATGTCCTGGTCCGGCGGCGTCGCCGTGGACGTGTGCGCCCTCGTCTGCCGCGGCGACCGCGTCCTCGGCGACGACCACTTCGTCTTCTACAACAACCCGGGCACCCCGGACGGCTCGGTCCGCGCCCTGCCCGCCACCGCACCCGACAAGGCCGCGATGCGCGTCCGCTTCGACGCGCTGCCGGCCGAGGCGGACCGGCTCGTCCTCGTGGCCGCCGTCGACCCCGGGGCCGGCCCGCACGCCGACCTCTCCGGCTTCAGCGACGCCCGCATCCGTCTGCTCGACCGCTCGCGGGCCGAGCTGGGCCGGCTGGAGGTCTCCGACGGGCGCCCGGGCGAGACCGCCCTGGTCCTCGGCTCGTTCCGGCGCAGGCCGACCGGCGACTGGGACTTCGTCCTGGGCGGCAAGGGGTATCCGGGCGGCCTCGCGGAACTGGTCCGGGACTTCGGCATCGAGGTCGAGTGATCCGGCGCGCCCGCGCACCCGTCCCGCCGAATGTCCCGCCCTGTCTCTTGGCTCCGCCCGCGCCGTGGCCAACACTGTGCCGATGACGCAGCGTGCGGAACTATCGGCCCTGCTGGACCGGCTGGCCGTGGACGAGCTGGTCACCGCGTACGCGGTGGCCGTGGACGACGGCGACTGGGCGGCGTACCGGGAGCTGTTCACAAGGGGCGGGCGGGCCGACTACCGGTCGGTCGGCGGGATCGAGGGCGAGGCCGGGCAGGTCGCCGACTGGCTCGCCGGGCAGCTGGCGCGGTTCGCCGTGCGCCAGCACCTGATCGTCAACCGCCGGGTGCGGTTCGGGACCCTGGACCACGACACCGGGGACACGGCCCGGGTGCGGGCCGACTACCTGACCCCGATGCGCTTCGCCGGCGGCGGTTCGGGGGCGCCGGACGTGGAGTGCGGCGGCCGCTACGACTTCGGGCTGCTGCGCACGCCCGAGGGCTGGCGGCTCGGCGAGGTCGTCGTCACCGAGAAGTGGCGGCGGACGGCCCCGGCGTGACGACGCCCGGCCGGACCGGAGGCCCCCTGTCGTAGATCGCTTCCGGCGCGCACACTGGAGCCCTGGGGTAAGGGAGGCTCCGTATGACGACGATCGACCGCCGGCCGGCCTCCCGTTGGCGGCGCTCGGCCGTCGTCGCGCTCGCGGGCGCTCTGCCCGTCCTCGCGTTCCCGGCGCCGTCGCTGTGGTGGTTCGCCTACGTCGCCCTCGTCCCATGGCTGCTGCTGGCCCGCTCGGCGCCGACCGGCCGGCGGGCGGCGTACGACGGCTGGTGCGGCGGCTTCGGCTACCTGGTGGCCGTGCACCACTGGCTGCTGCCCAGCCTGCACGTCTTCATCTTCCTGATAGGCGCGCTGCTGGGCCTGCTCTGGGCGCCCTGGGGCTGGCTGGTGCACCGGTACCTGGGCGGCTCGCCCTCCCCCGGCCGGTGCGCCGTCGCGCTGCTGGTGCTGCCCTCCGGCTGGCTGATACCCGAGCTGGTCCGCTCCTGGCAGGGGCTCGGCGGCCCCTGGGGCCTCCTCGGCGCCTCCCAGTGGCAGGTGGAGCCCGCGCTGCGGCTGGCCTCGGTGGGCGGGGTGTGGCTGCTGAGCTTCCTGGTGGTGGCCGTGAACGTGGCGGTGGCCGTGCTGGTCTCGGTGCGCGCGGCCCGCGTGCCGGCGGTGGCCGCGGTGGCCGCCACCGCCGCCGCCACCTGCGCCGCCTGGGCGTGGGCGCCGCGCCCGCAGATCGACGGCAGTACGCGGATCGCCGTGGTGCAGCCGGGCCCGGTGGACGGGCCGGACAGCGCCGCGCGGCGCTTCGACCGGGAGGAGCGGCTGACCCGGCGGCTCGTCGGGCAGGACGTCGACCTCGTGGTGTGGGGCGAGTCCAGCGTCGGCTACGACCTCGCCGAGCGGCCCGACCTGGCCCGGCGGATCGCCGCGCTGTCCCGCGAGACGGGCGCCGACGTGCTGGTGAACGTGGACGCGCGCCGCTCGGACCGGCCCGGGATCTACAAGAGTTCGGTGCTGGTCGGCCCGGACGGCCCGACCGGCGACCGCTACGACAAGATGCGGCTGGTCCCCTTCGGCGAGTACGTCCCCGCCCGTTCCCTGCTCGGCTGGGCCACCTCGGTGGGCAAGGCGGCCGGCGAGGACCGCAGGCGCGGCACCGAACAGGTCGTGATGAACGTCGGGCACGGGCTGCGGATCGGGCCGCTGATCTGCTTCGAGACCGCGTTCCCCGACATGGGCCGGCAGCTGGCCGACGACGGCGCGGACGTGCTGCTCGGCCAGTCCTCCACCTCCACCTTCCAGGACAGCTGGGCGCCGGAGCAGCACGCCTCGCTGGCCGCGCTGCGCGCCGCCGAGACCGGCCGCCCGATGGTGCACGCGACCCTCACCGGCGTCTCCGCCGCGTTCGGGCCGGACGGGCGGCGGCTCGGCCCGTGGCTGGGGACCGGGGCGAGCACCACGCGGGTGTACGACGTGCCGCTCGCGCACGGCGTCACGCCGTACGTCCGCCACGGCGACTGGCCGGTGCGCGGGGCGCTGCTGGTGCTGGCCGCGCTGTGCGCAGGCGAGGGGGTGCGCGTGCTCAGGCCGCGTCGGGGCGGTCCTGAACCGCTCGTACCACCCGCTCGCACAGTTCATGGGTCGCCAGCGCGTCCCGGGCGCTGAACAGCTGCCCGGCGCGCACCGCGTCCAGGAAGGCGAGCACCGCCTGCTCGATGCCGCGCTGGCGGGCCACCGGCACCCAGTCGCCGCGCCGGCGCAGGGTCGGCTCGCCCCTGTGGTCGATCACCTCGGCGAGGTTGCGCACCTGACGCTTCATGTCCTGCCCGGATACCTCCAGGACCTCCTCCGTGGAGCCGCTGAGGCGGTTCATCACGCCGAGCGCGGTGAAGCCGTCGCCGCCGAGCTGGAGCACCACGTGGTGCAGCAGACCGTCCCGGACGCGGGCGCGGACCGTCACCTCGTCGACCGGTCCCGGCGCCAGGAAGCGCAGGGTGTCGACGACGTGGATGAAGTCGTCCAGGATCATCGAGCGGGGCTCTTCGGGCAGCCCGACCCGGTTCTTCTGCATGAGGATCAGCTCGCGCGGGTGTTCCAGGCACTGGGCGTAGCCGGGCGCGTGCCGCCGGTTGAAGCCGACGCCGAGGGAGACGCCGCGCCGCTCGGCGAGTTCCACCAGCCGCTCGGAGTCGGCGAGCCGGTAGGCGAGCGGCTTGTCGACGTACGTCGGGACGCCCGCCTCCAGGAGCCGGGTGACGATCTCGGGGTGGACGGCGGTGGGCGCGTGCACGAAGGCCGCGTCGAGCCCGGCGGCCAGCAGGGAGCCGAGTTCCTCGTGCCGCTGTCCGGGCGGCAGGTGCAGGCCGTCGGCGACGCGGGCGAGGGTGGCCGGGGTGCGGGTGTGCAGATGGAGGTCGACCCCGGGCAGGGCGCCCAGCACCGGCAGATACGCCTTCTGCGCGATGTCCCCGAGTCCGATGCAGCCGACCTTCACGCGATTCTCCCCTGGTGCTCGCCCGTCGTGACGTCCCCGGCAGCATACGGGGGCCGCATCCGGGCGGTGCCGCCCCCGGCCGCGGAAAACCCATGGTGGCCGGTGGGTCCGCCGGGTGAGGATGCGGACATGACGAGTGAACGCCACGAGCCCGCGCTGAACGCCCCCGAACGCGAGATGCTGGAGGGCTGGCTGGAGTACCACCGCCGGACGCTGGCCCTCAAGTGCGAGGGCCTGACCGACGAACAGCTGCGCACCGCCTCCGTCCCGCCGTCCGAGCTGACCCTGATGGGCCTGGTCCGGCACATGGCAGAGGTGGAGCGGGCCTGGTTCCGCAAGGTGCTGACGGGCGACGACCCGGGCCCCGTCTACTGCTCCGAGGCGGACGAGGACGGCGACTTCCACGTCACCGACGCCGACACCTGGCAGGAGGCGTACACCACCTGGCAGGCGGAGATCGAGACGGCCCGGCGGATCACGGCCGGCCTCGGGCTGGACGAACTCTCCCGGGGCAGGAGCCGGTTCACCGAGGAGCCCTTCAGCCTCCGCTGGATCTACACCCACATGATCGAGGAGTACGCCCGGCACAACGGCCACGCCGACCTGCTGAGGGAGCGGATCGACGGCGCGACCGGCGACTGAGGCGTCACCCGGGGCACCGCAAAGCCCCCCGTTCGGTGCGGGAGTTCACCCGGGCGGGGGCATCGGGCTCGACTCCTTGCTGCCAAGTCGGCGCGGAGCCAGCATCGTTGCGGGGGTGCATCGAACGACGACCACCGCAGCGCTTCTGGTCACCGTCGCCGTCTCGGCCCTCTCCGGCTGTGTGACGGTACGGCACACGGCGGCTCCGGGACCGCCTCCGGGCGCCCTGCCCTCGCGGCAGACGGCGCCCCGCACGGACGGCAGCGCGTCACCGCGGGAGGTACAGGCGCCGGCCCGGGAGGCACTGGAGATGGTCGGCCCGTCCGGGAAGCCGGGGAGGGCCCGCGAGTCCGCCCCGCACGGCAGCCCGGCCGCCCCGCCGCCCACCCCCGCGGGCACTCCCCCGCGCTCCCGGCCGCAGCCGCACCGCACCGCGCAGGCGCCGCCCCGCACCTCCCAGCAGGTGCCCGCGGACGTCTGCGACCTGGGCCGCGAGTACGGCGGCTGGCGCGGCAACAGCCCGGAATCGGAAATCTGCGAACGCACGTACGGCCGTCACTGACCCGCCCCGGCGCCGCCCGGTCAGCTGGGCCGCTGCCGTGGTGGTCCCCAGGGACCGTCGTCCGCCGGGCCGCTCCGCCGCAGGCTCGTCTCCAGGCGCGCGATCGCGGCCCGCACGCCCTCGCCGTAGCCGTCGTCCGCGAGGGCGCCGGCGGCGGTGCGGGCGTGCCCGAGATGGGTGCGGGCGGCCTCGGGGCGGCCCAGCTTCACATAGTCGGCGGCCAGGTTGAGGTGCAGGGACGGGAGGAAGCCCGGCACGCCCCGGGGGCCGCCGGCCGGCAGTTCCCGCGCCGCCGACAACGCTCTGAGGTCCCAGGCGAGTTCGTCCGCCGGGTCGTCCTGGGTGTCGGCGAGGTAGTGGGCGAGGGTGCAGCGGTGCAGTGCGTCGCCGTCCTCGCCGATCTCCGCCCACAGGTCGAGGAAGCGGCTGCGGGCCTCCTCGCGGTCGCCGCCGTGGTGCAGCATCACGACCTGCCCGATCCGCGTCAGCATCTCGTCCAGGGCCGTCTGTTCCCGTCGCTCCGCCACCGCGTCCTCCGGCGATCGTCGGCTGTCGTGCCCTCGACGCTAACCGGCGCCGCCGCCATTGCCCGTCAGGCGGCGCCGTCACGCTGCGGGCCGGCCTCAGCCCAGGTCGGGGATGCGCCAGTCGATGGGCTCGTGGCCCTGGGCGGCGATCGCCTCGTTGATCTGGGTGAAGGGGCGGGAGCCGAAGAACTTCTTCGCGGACAGCGGGGAGGGGTGCGCGCCCTTGACCACCGCGTGCCGGCTCTCGTCGATCAGCGGCAGCTTCTTCTGCGCGTAGTTGCCCCAGAGCACGAACACGGCCGGGTCGGGGCGGGCGTCCACCGCGCGGATCACGGCGTCGGTGAACTTCTCCCAGCCCTTGCCCTTGTGCGAGTTGGCCTCGCCCTCCCGCACCGTCAGGACCGCGTTGAGCAGCAGCACGCCCTGGCGGGCCCACGGCATCAGATAGCCGTTGTCCGGGATCGGCAGGTCCAGCTCGGCGTGCATCTCCTTGTAGATGTTGCGCAGGGAGGGCGGGGTCTTCACCCCCGGGCGGACCGAGAAGCACAGGCCGTGGCCCTGGCCCGGGCCGTGGTACGGGTCCTGGCCGAGGACGAGGACCTTGACCTTGTCGTACGGCGTGGCGTCCAGCGCGGCGAAGACCTCCTCGCGCGGCGGGTAGACGGGGCCCTTCGCCCGCTCCTCCTCGACGAACTCCGTCAGCTCCTTGAAGTAGGGCTGCTGCAGCTCGTCACCCAGAACCCCGCGCCAGGACTCGGGCAGCATGGCGGTGTCGGTCACGTCAACGTCCTCACGATGTGCGGTCACTTGCAGGCTTCAGAACCTACCGGCGGCCACTGACAACGAACGTCCCGAGGGCCCCCGCCCCAGCGTAGCCGGGGCTCTCACCAGCTGGTCTTCCGGTGCAGGGTCCACATCATCATGATCGTGGAGGGGTCGAGGGCCTGTTCGCCGCCGGCGATGTCGTCGCTGGCCGCCACGTACTGCCGGCCCTGCCACAGCGGGAGCAGCCGGGCGTCGGTCGCCAGGATCCGCTGGGCCTGCGCCATGTCCTTGACCGTCTCCGCGCGGTCGCTGCGCGCCCGCGAGCGCGGCAGCAGCGTCCCGGTGATCTCCTTGGCCGGGTAGGGCGTGCCGAGCGCGTTGTGCTCGCCGGTGAAGGGCGCGATGAAGTTGTCCGCGTCGGGGAAGTCCGGGGACCAGCCGCGGCCGAACACCGGGTACTCGCCCTTCTGGTAGCCGACCACGTAGGTCTTCCAGGGGCGGCTGCGGAGGGTGACGGTGAACAGCCCGGAGCCGTCCAGCTGCCGCTTCAGCTCCTTGAACATCAGGGCGGTCTCGGACCCGTAGCGGTCGGAGGTGTACCAGAGGGTGAGCGGCACCTTCTGCTGGATCCCCGCGCCCTGGAGGATCGCCCTGGCCTTGGCGGTGCTCGGGTCGCCGTAGTCGTCGAAGAAGGCGGTGGTGTGGCCGGTGAGGCCCTTGGGCACCATCGAGTACAGCGGGTCGACGGTGTCCTTGTAGACCTTGTGGGCGATCGCGCCCCGGTCGACGAGCTGGGCGACGGCCTTGCGCACGGCGGGCCGCCCGGCCCAGGGGTCCTTGGGGTCGAACACCAGGTAGCTGATGTCGGTGCCGGCTCCGTCCACCAGCTGGAGGCCGGAGTCGTTGTCCTGCTGGAGGGCGAGGATGTCGTCGGCGGCGAGCCCCCGGTAGGTGACGTCGATCTTCTTGGCGCGCAGCGCCGCGACCATGCCGGCGGAGTCCTGGAAGTAGCGGATGGTCACCGCGTCGTTCTGCCGCTTGGCGAAGCCCTGGTAGCCGTCGTTGCGGGTGAGGACGGCCTGCCGCCCCTCCTGGTACGAGCCGAGCCGGTACGGTCCGGAGCCGTCCGCGCCCCCGTCCTTGCGCAGGGCGCGGGCCGGGTAGTCCTCGGGGTCGACGATCGACAGCGCCGGCGTGGCGAGCACGAAGGGGAAGGTGGCGTCGGGTTTGCCGAGGTGGAAGACGATGTCGCGGTCGCCGGAGGTGTCCACCCGGTCGAGGCTGCCCAGCAGTCCGGCGGGGCCGCCGGGGGCGTCGATGGCGCGGATGCGGTCGACCGAGTACTTCACGGCCCGCGCCGTCAGCGGGTCGCCGTCGGCGAACTTCAGGCCCTCGCGCAGGGTGCAGTGGTAGGTGCGGCTGGAGGCGTCGCTGAAGGAGCAGCTCTCCGCGGCGTCCGGCTGCGGGGTGGTGGCGCCGTTGGGGTAGGCGAGGAGGGTCTGGTAGATGTTCCGGTACAGCTCCCAGGAGCCGTCCCAGGCACCGGCCGGGTCCAGCGTGCTGGGGGCGCTGGTGGTGCCCACCACGATCGGGGCGCCGCCGCCGGCGTCCCCTTCGGACAGCAGGCCGCAGCCGGCCGTCAGCGATACGGACGACACGGACGCGATCGCCGCGACTCTCCGCAGGAACCGGTTCCGGTTGAACACGCGCACGCTCCTCGATCCGCCCTACCAAGGTCGGCAGACCCTACCGCAGCGTTGACACCATCAACCTCCCCTGAAACAAGGCGAGTTGATCGACTTCTGGATGACTTCGTTGTCAGGCCCCCAGGTGTCCGCTGTGCGGTTCCCCGGGCGCCGGTCCGTCCGGAATCCGGCGCCCGGGAAGAGACTCAGACGCCGGCCTTGAGGAACAGACCGCCGTCCACCACGAGCGTCTGACCGGTGACCCAGTCGGACTGCTCGGAGGTGAGGAACGCGGCGGCGCCGCCGATGTCGGACGGCACGCCGAGCCGTCCCAGCGGGTAGCCGGCGGCCGCCTCCTCCTCGCGGCCCTCGTACAGGGCCTGCGCGAACTTGGTCTTGACCACGGCCGGGGCGATCGCGTTGACCCGCACCTTCGGCGCGAACTCGTACGCCAGCTGCTGGGTCAGGTTGATCATCGCGGCCTTGCTGACGCCGTAGGCGCCGATGAACGGCGAGGGCGCGAGGCCCGCGATCGAGGCGATGTTGACGATCGTGCCGCCGTTCTCCTTCTGCCAGGCGTGCCAGGCCTTCTGGGCCAGGCCGAGCGCGGAGACGACGTTGGTCTCGAAGACCTTGCGGGCGACGTTCAGGTCCAGGTCCGCGATGGGGCCGAAGACCGGGTTGGTACCCGCGTTGTTCACCAGGTGGTCCAGGCGGCCGAAGGCCTCCATGGTGCGCTCGACGGCCTCGCTCTGGTGGTCGAGGTCGTGCGCCTTGCCGGCGACGCCGATGACCCGCTCGGAGCCGAGCTTCTCGACGGCCTCCTTCAGGGCCTCCTCGTTGCGGCCGGTGATGCAGACCCGGTCGCCGCGCGCGACGAAGGCCTCGGCGACACCGTAGCCGATGCCGCGGCTCGCGCCGGTGACGAGCGCGACCTTGCCGGACAGGGGCGGGAGTTGTGCGGAAGTCATTACGGGTTCCCCTAGTCGAGCGGTCCGCCGGCGACGTACAGCACCTGGCCGGAGACGAACCCGGCCGCCTCGCCGGTGAAGAAGGCGATGGCGTTGGCGATGTCCTCCGGCTCGCCGACGCGCTGCACCGGGATCTGGGTGGCGGCGGCCTTCTTGAAGTCCTCGAAGCCCATGCCGACGCGGTCGGCGGTGGCCTTGGTCATCTCGGTGGCGATGAAGCCGGGGGCGACGGCGTTGGCGGTGATGCCGAACTTGCCCAGCTCGATGGCGAGGGTCTTGGTGAAGCCCTGGAGGCCGGCCTTGGCGGCGGAGTAGTTGGCCTGGCCGCGGTTGCCGAGCGCCGAGGAGGAGGACAGGTTGACGACCCGTCCGAAGCCGGCGTCCACCATGTGCTTCTGCACGGCCCGGGTCATCAGGAACGAGCCGCGCAGGTGCACGTTCATGACGGTGTCCCAGTCGGCGGCGCTCATCTTGAACAGCAGGTTGTCGCGGAGCACGCCGGCGTTGTTGACCAGGATCGTCGGGGCGCCCAGTTCCTCGGTGACCCGCGCGACGGCCGCGGCGACCTGGGCCTCGTCGGAGACGTCGGCGCCGACCGCGATGGCCTTGCCGCCGGCCGCGGTGATCTTCTCGACGGTGTCCTTGCAGGCGGCCTCGTCCAGGTCGATCACGGCGACCGCGCGGCCCTCGGCCGCCAGGCGTACGGCGGTGGCGGCGCCGATGCCGCGCGCGGCCCCGGTGACGACCGCGACCCGCTGTTCAGTGGTGGACATTGTTGTTTCTCCTCGCCCTTGAGAGAACCCGTACGGCCCCTCGGGAGGGCCGCTGGTGCGGTGAGCGACCGCTTAGTATCTTCGGCCCACACGACGCTAGAAGCCCTGGCACCCGGTGTCAACGCCGCATCCGGCCGTTGTGATCCATTACCTCACCAGGAGGTCCAGCAATCGCTCCGTCTCGGCGGCCGGGTCGGTGGTCAGTCCGGTGTGCACCGGACCGGGCTGGACCACGGTGGAGCGGGGCGCGATCAGCCAGCGGAAGCGACGCCCGGCGTCGTCCCGGGCCGCCTGACCGGCCTCCTCGCCGCCCGCGCAGTGGCGTTCGATCGCGCCGAGCGCCGCCCGGATGCCGGCCGCGTCGGCCGCCGGGTCCAGGGCCAGCAGCCGCGCCTCGTCCAGGTGGGTGCGGGCGCCGACGTACCCCTTGGCCCGGCTGTAGACGACCACGCCGGCGTTGATGCACTCGCCGCGCTCCACCCGGGGCACGACCTTGAGCAGCGCGTACTCGAACACGTCCCGGTCGCCGCCCTGTCCGGCCCGGGTGATGTGGCGCTCGGTCACATGACCGGCCATATGAATGTGCGTCTCGCTCACTTGCCCTCCTCCTGTCGGCCGAGACCGGTGATGCGGCCGGCGATGACGGCCGCGCGGGCGAGCAGCGGCCGGGCGTAGGCCCGGCGCAGGTCGTCCGGGGTGTCGAAGCCGGGTTCGCCGGCCAGCCAGGCGTCCGGGACCTCGGCGGTGACCTCGGCGAGCAGGTCCTCGGTGACGCGGGGCGCCAGATCGGCGGCCGCCGCCTCGATGTCGGGCGCGAACCGGGCGAGGGCGTGGTCGGATGCGTCGTAGGCGCGGGCGGCGGAGGCCTCGGCGGAGGGCCAGTTGTGGTGCCAGATCATGGTGGCCCCGTGGTCGATGAGCCACACCTCGCCGCGGTGCAGCAGGAGGTTGGGGTTGCGCCAGGAGCGGTCCACGTTGTTGATCAGCGCGTCGAACCAGATGATCCGCCCGGCCTCCTCGGGGCTCACCTCGAAGGCGAGCGGGTCGTAGCCGAGCGCGCCGGAGAGGAAGTCCATGCCGAGGTTGGTGCCGCCGCTGCCCCGCAGCAGTTCCTGCACCTGCTGCTCGGGTTCGCCGAGCCCCAGCACGGAGTCCAGCTCCAGGGTGACCAGCCGCGGCGTCCGGAAGCCGAGGCGCCGGGCGAGTTCCCCGCACACCACCTCGGCGACCAGCGTCTTGCGGCCCTGCCCGGCGCCGGTGAACTTCATGACGTAGGTGCCGAAGTCGTCCCCCTCGACGAGCCCCGGCAGCGAGCCGCCCTCACGCAGGGGCGTGATGTAGCGGGTCGCGACAACCTCTTTCAACATGTTCCCAGGCCATCCATCTCTTCAGCCTCGCAATACAAGATCAGCCATGGGGGCCACGGCAGCAGCGAGCACCCGCCGACGGGTCTCGGGGAGGAAGGGGGATGTTCCGACCGGCACGCGGCTCCCCCGTCTCCCCAGGGGTCCGCCGATGGCCGTTCGGCCCCTCGCTTCCGGCCTCGGGCACGAAGTGAGCATAGTAACCGAGGGTGATCACCGGGGAGCCGCCCCGTCGAGGGCTCGTGCGGCCGGCAGCCGCCGGACGCCCGCGGATCAGGGGCTGGCGACGTCGAAGCCGTAACGCAGGGGCTCACCCGTCACCCCGTAGTCCCGGCGGTAGACGCAGACACCTTCCGCCCGGGCGCCCGGCGGCGCCGCCCCGACCGGGCACGGGCAGGTCACCTGGAGCACGCGCGGCCGGTCGGAGACCCTCACCCGCCAGCCGTCCCCCGGGCCTCCTTCGAGCACCGCCGTCTCCCAGACCGTCGCATCAGACATGAGCCACCCCCCCCCAGGCCGGGAAACGCCATGACGAGGGGGCCGCATGTCCGTCACGCCGCAGCGCCGGGGCCGGAGGATCATGATGACGCCCGGCGAGCTGGACGAGTTCCTGGCCGCTCGGCGCACTCGCCGTCTCGCCACCGTCGCCGCCGACGGCGCCCCGCATCTCAGCGCGTTGTGGTTCGTCTGGGACGGCGGCGCGCTGTGGCTGTACTCGCTGGTGCGCACCCGCCGTTGGAGCCGGCTGCGCCGCGACCCCCGGGTGGCGGTGGTGGTCGACGCGGGCGAGGAGTAGGCCCGGCTGCGCGGGGCCGAGCTGTCCGGCCGGGTGGAGTTCGTCGGCGAGGCGCCCCGCAGCGGGCTGCCGTGCCCGGAACTGGACGGTGTGGAACCGCTGTTCGCCCGCAAGTACCGACGAGCTGCCGCACGACGGCCGGCACGCCTGGGCCCGGCTCGTGCCGGAGCGGGTCGTCTCCTGGGACTTCCGCAAACTGGGACTCAGTTGAGCTTCTCGGACGCGGTGCGCAGGGCCTCCACCGCCGCGCGGATGGAGGGCCGGCGGTCGGCGTCCGCACGCCAGACGACGTAGACGTGCCGCCGCACGCGCTGGGTCAGCGGCACGAGGACCACACCGTCCGGCACCGGGTGGCGGCCCAGCAGTGGCGCGATGCACACCCCCAACCCGGAGGCGACCAGCTGGAGCTGGGTGTGGGTCTCACCGGCGCGGTGGCCGACGATCGGCTCGACGCCCTTGGAGCGCAGCGTGAAGATCAGCCACTCGTGGCAGAACTCGCCCTGGCCCCACGTGATCCACTCGTCGTCGGCGAACTCGGCGAGATCCACCTCGTCGCGGTGGGCGAGCCGGTGTCCGACCGGCATGGCGACCTCGGCCGGATCGTCCAGCAGCGGCGCCTTGACCAGCCCGTCGGGCACCGGCATCGGCTTGTTGTACCAGTCCAGGACCACCGCCAGATCGAGGTCGCCGCGCACCACCCCGGCGATGCCCTGCTCCGGCTCCAGCTCGCTGGAGCGCACCCGCAGCCCCGGGTGCTGGGCGCGCAGCGCCGGCAGCGCCACGGGGAACAGACCCCGGGCGGCGGTGGGGAACGCGGACAGCCGCAGCTCGCCGACGACCTGCCCGCGCTGCGCCTCCAGATCCGACTCGGCCAGCTCCACCTGTGACAGGATGCGCGCCGCGTGCTCGGAGAGCAGCCGGCCCGCGTCCGTGAGCCGGACACCCCGGCCGTTCTTGGCCAGCAGCTGCTGCCCGACCTCGCGTTCCAGCTTGCCGAGCTGCTGGGAGACCGCGGACGTGGTGACGTGCAGCGCGTCGGCGGCGGCGCTGACCGAGCCGTGGCGGGCCAAGGCGTCGAGGGTGCGCAGGCGCTCCAGATTCAACATATAAGCAATCCTAAGAGGTACCCGGTGGGATTTCTCGATTGTGCTACGAGGTTTGCTCCAGCATTGTTGTCGTCATGAGCACGGTCACCGCAACCCGGACACAGTCCCCCACCGCCGCACCCGCCCCGGCCCGCCCCCGCCTCGACTGGCGGCTCCGCTTCGGCGCCCTCTCCCTGATCTGGGGCTTCAGCTTCCTGCTGATCAAGGTGGGCACGAGCGGGTACGCGCCGTTCCAGGTCACCCTCGGCCGGCTGGTGTTCGGCACGGCGGTGCTGGTGGCGGCGATGGCGGTCAAGCGGGAGCGGCTGCCGCGCGGGGGCCGGCTGTGGGCGCACATGGCGGTCGCCGCGTTCTTCCTGAACGCCCTGCCGTTCTCCCTCTTCGCCTACTCCGAGCTGACCATCCCCTCCACTCTGGCCGGCATCTGCAACGCGACCTCGCCCCTGTGGGGCATGCTGCTGTCCGTGGTCGCCCTCTCCGAGGACCGCCCCACCCGGGTCCGCGTGGCCGGGCTCGGCCTCGGCTTCCTCGGAGTGCTGACGGTTCTCGGCGCATGGCAGGGCTTCCACGGCCTCGACGCCACCGGCACGGCGATGGCCCTGCTCGCCTCGCTGAGCTACCCGGTGGGCTGGATCTACGTCCGGCGGACGCTGGCCGGCACGGGGAACTCGCACCTGTCGATGACCGGCGGGCAGCTGCTGCTGGCGACGGTGCAACTCGCCGTGGTCACGCCCCTGTTCACGGGCATGCCCCGGCATTTCGCGGTGGTGCCGCTGCTGGCGATCGCCGCGCTGGGCGCGCTGGGCACCGGGCTCGCCGTGCTCATCCAGTACGGGCTCGTCGCCGAGGTCGGGCCCACCACCGCCCAGATGGTGACGTACTTCATCCCGGTCATCGCCACGGCTGCCGGGGTGGCGATCCTCGGCGAGTCGCTGCGCTGGAACACTCCGGTGGGAGCGGTGATCGTGCTGGCCGGAGCGGCCCTGACGCAGGTGCGGCCGAGGAAGGGCGCGTAGATCCAGGACTCCGGAGCCCAGCGCCCTTCGCGGGCCCGCCGTCAGCCGTAGACGCGGGCCGGCGAGGGGCGCACCGCCGCCTCGACCGCGTCCGCCAGCGGCTCGATGTCCGCCGCCGTGAGCGGGGAGACCGTGACGCGGACGGCCTGGGGCCCGGCGAGGCGGAAGCGGGCGCCGGGGGCGACGCCCCACCCCGACTGGAGGAGGCGGGCCACCGCGGTGGTCTCGTCGGGTACCGGGATCCAGACGTTCATGCCGCTGCGCCCGTGGGCCTCGATGCCGCGCCGGGCGAGTGCGTCGATCAGCGGCTCGCGCCGGGCCCGGTACGCCCCGGCCACCGCCGTCCGGTCCACCGCGCCCCCGGCCCACAGATGGACCACCGCGCGCTGGAGCAGCAGGCTGACCCAGCCCGGGCCGAGGCGCTGGCGCCCGCGCACCCGGTCGACGGTCACGGGATCCCCGGCGAGGACCGCGAGGCGCAGGTCGGGGCCGTAGGCCTTGGCGGCCGAGCGCAGGAAGGCCCAGTGCCGGGTGATGCCCGCGAGGGGGTGGAGCGGCACGTCCACGATGCCGTGACCGTGGTCGTCCTCGATCAGCAGGGTCCCCGGGTGCTCGCGCAGCACCGCGCGCAGGGCGGCGGCGCGCTCGGCGGTCACCGCGGCGCCGGTCGGGTTCTGGGCCCGGGTGGTGAGGATCAGCGCGCGGGCGCCGTCATCCAGGGCGCGGGCGAGACCCTCGGGCGACGGCCCGTCGTCGTCCACCGTCACCGGGACCGTGCGCAGGTTCAGCGCCGGCATCAGATCGAGGACGCTGCCCCACCCGGGGTCCTCGACGGCGACCGCGTCGCCCGGCCTGAGGTGGGCGGCGAGGACGCGTTCGATGGCGTCCAGGGAGCCGGAGGTGACGGTGAGCGGCGCCTCGGGAACGCCGTCGGCGTCGAGTTCGGCGCGGGCGATGCGGGCCAGCTCAGGGTCGACGGGGTCGTCGCCGTAGAGGACGGGCCGCCGGTCCCCCGCCCCGGCCGCCGCGGCGAGCGCCGGGGCGAGGCGGGGCAGCAGGGCCGGGTCGGGGTTGCCGGTGGACAGGTCACGGGCGCCCGGGGGCACCTCCACCCGCAGCTGGTCGCGTCCGGTGGTGAC
Organism: Streptomyces sp. NEAU-sy36; assembly: GCF_013423905.1. NCBI lineage: Bacteria > Bacillati > Actinomycetota > Actinomycetes > Kitasatosporales > Streptomycetaceae > Streptomyces > Streptomyces sp. NEAU-sy36. Next base: position 2,524,026 of record NZ_CP058977.1, on the reverse strand, counting down.
GGGCTTGGACCGCACCCGGCTGCCGCGCCGCCCCGCGGTCTCGATCACCCCGCGCTCGCGCAGGGTGCGGTAGGCGGCCGCGACGGTATTCGGATTCACCCCCAGCCGGGTCGCCAACTCCCGCATGGGCGGCAGGGCTTGGCCCGGCCGCAGCTGTCCCGCGCCGACCGCGCGCTCCACATCGGCCGCGATCTCCACTGCGCCGCGCCCTTCGATCCGATACTCTCCTAGCACAAAACCAATTATGCACTAGTGCAATGCTGGATGCAGCTTCGCCCTGGAGGGACCGCCATGCCGGGCACCACCGCCGACACACAGTCCGCCGTCTACACCCCCACCGACCGCACCGTGCCCACGCGCTCCGCGGAACGCGCCTCGTACGACAAGGAGCTGGTGCACGCGATATTGGACGAGGGTTACGTCTGCCACCTGGGCTTCGTCCGTGACGGCGCGCCCGTGGTGCTGCCGACGCTCTACGGCCGGGTCGGCGAGCGGCTCTACCTCCACGGCTCGACGGGCTCGCGCCCGCTGCGGATGGCCGGCGCGCCCGACCCGGGCCTCGCGGTGTGCGTGACCGTGACCCATGTCGACGGCCTGGTGCTGGCCCGCTCCGCCTTCCACCACTCGATCAACTACCGCTCGGTGGTGGTGCACGGCACCGCGTACGAGGTCACCGACCCCGAGGAGCGGCGGCTGGCCCTGGACGCGCTGGTGGACCACGTGGTGCCGGGGCGCGCCGCCGACTCCCGGCCGGCGAACAAGAAGGAACTGGCCGCCACCGCGGTGATCCGGCTGGACCTCCAGGAGGTCTCGGCGAAGGTCCGCAGCGGCGGCGCCAACGACGAGCCCGAGGACCTCGCCCTGCCCCACTGGGCCGGTGTCGTCCCGCTCCGCAAGGGCTACGAGGCCCCGGTCCCGAACGCCGACCTGACGTCCGGGATCGAGGTGCCGGACTACCTCACCGGGTGCTGAGGCCGGACACGCTCCCCTCGTCCGCGCCGCTCGCGCGGCCCGCCCTGCGCAGGGTCGCCTCGCTCACGGTGAGGCCACCGACCGCCGTGAGCATCAGCAGGGTGCCGGCCGCGGTGCTGGCGGTGAGCCGCTCGCCGAGCAGGAGCACGGCGAGCACGGCCGCGGTCACCGGCTCCAGGAGCATGATCACGGAGACGGTGGCGGACCGTACGACGGCCGCGCCCGCGAAGTACAGGGCGTACGCGAGCGCCGTGGGCACGGCGGCGATGTAGCACAGCAGCCACAGCAGCCGGGCCGGGTGGGCGGTGTGCGGGAGCAGCCCCTCGTGCAGGGCGAACGGCAGCAGGCACAGGGTGGTCACCGCGAACGTCCACACGGTGGTGTCGGAGGCGTCCGCGCCGCCGCCCCGGCCCCACCAGCGGGTCAGCAGGGTCATGGCGCCGTAGCCCGCGGCCGACAGCAGCGCGAGCAGCACGCCGGCCGGGCGGACCGTCGCGGCCGAGTCGCCGAAGGTCAGCACGGCGAGCCCGGCGAGGGCTCCGGCGACCGACAGGACACCGCCCGCGCCGAGCCGTTCGCCGAGCAGCAGCCGGGCGCCCAGCGCGATGAGCACGGGGCCCGCGCCGAGGGTGACGACGGTGGCCACGGCGAGTCCGGTGGCCGCCACGGCGGCGAAGTAGGCGGTCTGGAAGACCGCGAGGCCGAGGCCGGTGGCGAGGGCCCGCAGCACCCGGTGCGACAGCGGTCCGGCCGCGGCCGGGCGGGTCCTCGGGCGCAGGCCCCGGCCGGCGAGCAGCAGCAGGAGTCCCAGCGCGCAGCGCCAGAAGGAGAGGCCGAGGGCGCCCATGTCGCTGGTCCGGTAGACCAGGGAGGCGGCGGCGCCCGCGGTGCCCCAGGCGGCCCCGGTGACGATCAGATAGAGGAGGCCACGTCCGACCGGCAGGCCGGAGGCGGCGTTCGACACGTTCGATACGTTCGACAAGAGAGTTTCTCCGCAGAAACGCACCACGGGGGTGCGGAAGTTCGGGGCGACCCGCTGGAGCGGGGCGCGCGGACTTCGTCTGCGGGCAGCACCGTCCGGCCCGGCGCTCATCGCGCCGGGCGGATGTCCCGGAGGCCCGCCTCAGGCGGCGGGGGGCGGAAGAACGAGCGTGGACGGCATGATCAGCACCTTAAGCGGACGTGCGGTGCCCGGACAACTCCCGGTCGGGGCCGCCCGCCGCCACCGGTCGCGCGGGCGCCTCGGCGGGCGCGGCGGACTGGGCGGTGAAGGCGCCGACCAGGACGACGGCTCCGCCGACGACCTGGGGCGCGGACAGGTGCTCGCCGAGCAGCACCCAGGCCAGCACCGTCGCTATCACCGCTTCCAGACACGCGACCACCCCGGCGACCTGCGGGGAGAGCCGTCGCACCGACAGCACCCCGGTGACGTAGGCGAGCACCGTGGCGACGAGCACGATCCAGACCAGCAGGGCGAGGGCGGGTACGGCGGTGCCGTTCATCCGCGCGGAGCCGGTGAGGACGGACCAGTCCAGCTGCCAGGGGCGGGCGACGGCGGTCAGCACCAGGGCGCCCACCAGCAGGCCGTAGGCGATCACACCGAGCGGGTCCGGCGCCCGTTCGCCCGCGTCGGCACCCTGGTCGGAGAGGACGAAGTAGCCGACCTGGCAGCAGGCGGCGCCGAGCGCGAGCAGCAGGCCGAGCGCGTCGAAGCTCAGCCCCGACCAGACCTCCACCACACAGGCGAGGCCGCCCGCCGCGAGGACCACGCCGAGGGCGGCGGCGCGGGTGACGGGCCGTCGCTGCACGAACCGCACCCAGCCGAGCACCAGCGCGGGCGCCAGATACTCGATGAGCAGGGCCACGCCCACCGGGATGCGGGACAGGGCGGCGAAGTAGCAGGCCTGGACACCGGCCACGGCGAGCAGTCCGAACCCGGCGAGCAGCGCGGGGCGGCGGCGCGGCAGCGCACGGTGCCGTACGGCGACCGGCAGCATGACCACGGCGGCGCCGGCCACCCGCAGCCACACCACGTGCAGCGGGTCGAGGCCCGCCTCGATCAGCGGTTTGGCGGCCACCCCGGACCCGCCGAAGGCCAGCGCGGAGACGAGCGCGAGGCCGAGGCCCACTCCTCTGCCGCCGCCCGCCCGACCGTTCTTCCTGCTCTCCGTCGTACGCACCGGCACATGATGACAGGCGGCGTCAGGAGCGTCACCCCCGTTGACACCTGTCTCACGGGATGGACGGCGGGACGGTCCTCAGCAGCTCGCGTCCTGGACGAACTCCCCCGCGCGGGCCGTGATGCGGGCGGTCAGTTCATGGGCGTGGACACCGGCGCGTCCGAGCACCTCGACGGCCCGGGAGGCGGGGTCGGCGACGAGCCCGGCGAGCAGATCGGACCCGGTGGCCCCGCGCTCACCGCGGCTCCGCGCCCGCTCCCGGGCATGGGCCAGCGCGGCGGCCGCGGCCGGCGACCAGTCCCCGGCCGCCTCGCCGGTGGCGGGACGCGGGACGACGGGCAGCGCGCCCGAGTCCTCGACGCTGCCCTGCCAGCGCAGTCCGTAACCGATGCTGCGCTGCACCAGGTAGCCGAAAAGCCGGGCGAGTTGCGGGGGACCGCCCACGGCGGAGCGCACCTCGGGGTCCTGTTCGAGGAGCGAGTGCAGCAGATGGGCGGTGTCGACGTGCCGGTCGCCGTCCCGGACGGCCCTGCGGCGGGCACCGGCGACCACCGCCGCGAGCTCGGCGCCGAGCCCCGCGGCGTCCGGATGGGAGTGCGCCCCCTCGGTTCCAGGGGCGGTCGGACGGGCGGTACGGAAGTGCACAACCCCACCCCATCAGTCACAACGGGCCGAGTCATCCACGACGGGAACCATTTGGGCGTCCCACACAGAGTGGACATCACCGGCCGGAATCTCATCCTTGGGGAGGAGATTTCCGCCATCGCGCCCCGGAGGCGCGCGCCGGTTTGCCAGTGCCCAGGGAAGACCGGCCGGCGACGACCGGCCCCGTACGTGTCGCCGCGCGGCCTCGGCGGACCGGCCGGCCGGGACGAGCGGGGCGGGAGGTGCGGTGACACGTGACGGCGCCCCGCGGCCGTCACTCCGCGGGGCGCCCGTCCGCCGTGATCGGCTGCCCTCAGTCCTCGTCGGCGAGGATGAGGTACAGCTTCTTGCGGGCGTCGTTGATGACGGCGAGCGCCTTCTCGCGCTGTTCCTTGGTGCCGGTCCTCCAGACCTGCCCGAAGGCCTCCATCAGTCCGGACCCGGCCTGCCGGATCTCGCCGAGCGCCTCCCAGTCGACCCCGCGCGAGGCCGCCTCCCACGGCGCGTCCGCCCCCTCCTCGGCGGCGGCGCGCCCGCTGTCGGTCAGGGAGAACAGCTTCTTGCCGCCCTCGCTCTCACTGACGATCAGGTCCTCGTCCTCCAGCATCTGGAGGGTGGGGTAGACCGACCCGGGGCTGGGCTTCCAGGCGCCGCCGGTGCGCTCGGCGATCTCCTGGATCATCTCGTAGCCGTGCATGGGCCGTTCCTTCAGCAGGGCCAGGAGCGAGGCCCGCACGTCACCGCGCCGCGCCCGCCCCCTCGGCCCGCCACGCCCCCGATGGCCCCAGGGCCCGAAACCCGGCCCGAAACCGGGCCCACCGAACCCCGGACCACCAGGCCCCCCGGGGCCGCCCGGCCCCCCGGGACCGAACGGCCCGAAGGCGGCACGCCGGGCCTCGAAGGCGCCCATTCCCGGGCCGCCGCGCCGGCCGAAGCCCTTGTGCCGGTGGCCGCCGTGCTCGTGTCCATGCGTACGCATCGCGATCACTCCATTCCATCTCTGATCTGTCACGTCTGCATCGCTTATCGTTCGCGATGTCTCAACGATATATCGGAACCGATCGCCTGCCAAGGCCTTCACGGAAGCGGAAAAGAGCCGACGCGGGCCGAGCGGTCCCGTACCCCTGAGAGCATCAGGGGCATGACGGACTCACCTCTGCAGATCAACGCCCTCATCGTCGACGCCGCCGACCCCGAGCGGCTTGCCGCGTTCTGGTCCGAGTTGCTCGGCCGGCCGGTCGTGGGCCGCACGGGTCCCTACGTGTGGCTGCGGCGCGAGAACGGCCTGGGCCTGGGCTTCCAGCGAACCGGCGAGCCCAAGTCCGCGAAGAACCGCATGCACTTCGACGTCACCTCACCCGACCCGGCCGCGGAGCAGCGGCGCGTCGAGGCGCTCGGCGGACGCCGGCTCGAGGGGTACGACGACGGCGGGTTCCTGGTGATGGCGGATCCCGAGGGCAACGAGTTCTGCATCATCCCCGACGGCCCCTTCGAACTCGACGACGAGGGCCGCGCGCACTACCTCCGCTGACCGGCCCGCCGGTCCGGAAGCAGGCCAGGACCCGCGAATTGGCCTTGGGCAGCGGGTCGTCACCGCCGCTAGCTTCGTGACATGCGCATTCGAATCGTGGACGCCTTCACCGACCGGCCCTTCGCGGGCAACCCCGCGGGCGTACTGCTCCTGGACGACGTCTTCCCGGCCGACGACTGGCTCCAGAACGTCGCCATGGAGGTCAATCACGCCGAGACGGCGTTCACCCACCGGCTCCCCGCGGGCGGCGAGGCGGACTGGGCGCTGCGCTGGTTCACGCCCGTCGCCGAAGTCGCGATGTGCGGGCACGCCACGCTGGCCACGGCGCACGTCCTGCACACCACCGGGGCCCACGAGGGTCCGGTGCGGTTCGCCACCCGCAGCGGCGTGCTGATCGCCACCCCGGCCGGGGACGGTTCGATCACCCTCGACTTCCCCACCGCCCCGCTCACCCCGGTCGAGGTGCCGCAAGGGGTCGCCGGGGCGCTGGGCGCGGAGCCGGTCGCCGCGTTCGACACCGGCGCGAACGTCGGCGACCTGCTGGTGGAGCTGGCCGACGAGAAGACGGTCCTCGGTCTCGCCCCCGACCACAAGGCGCTCGGCGGCTACTCCACCCGCGGCATCATCGCCACCGCGCGGGCCGAAGACCCGTCACTGGGCTACGACTTCGTCTCCCGCTGCTTCTTCCCGAACGTCGGCATCGACGAGGACCCGGTCACCGGCAGCGCGCACACCGCGCTCGCCCCGCACTGGTCCGCCCGCCTCGGCCGCGACGACCTCACCGGCCTCCAGGCCTCCCGCCGCACCGGACTGGTGCGCACCGGGCTGCGCGGCGACCGGACCATGCTCACCGGCCGCGCGGTCACCGTCATCGAGGGCGACCTGCACGCCTGACCGGCCGCAGCCTCAGGCCGTCGGCAGCCAGCCCACCCTGCCCGCGAGCAGGGCGTAGCCGACGAACGCGCCGATGTCGAGCAGCGAGTGGGCGACGACCAGCGGGCCGACCCGGCCCCAGCGGCGGTACAGCCAGACGAACACCACGCCCATGACCAGGTTGCCGAGGAAGCCGCCGATGCCCTGGTAGAGGTGGTACGAGCCGCGCAGGACGGCGCTGGCCACCAGCGCGGCCCCGGTGGTCCAGCCCAACTGGCCGAGCCGGCGCAGCAGATAGCCGACGACGATGACCTCTTCGAGTACGGCGTTCTGCACCGCGGACAGGACCAGCACCGGGTACTTCCACCACACGGACGGCAGGGCCTCGGGCACGACGGTGAGATTGAAGCCGAGGCCGCGGGCGGCCAGGTAGAAGGCGATGCCGGTGCTGCCGATCACGGCCGCGACCGCGGCGCCGCGCAGGAGGTCGGGGCCGGGACGGGCGCGGTCGAAGCCCAGGGTGCGCAGGCTCCTGCCCTCGCGGATCAGGAGGTGGGCGACCAGGGCCACCGGGACCAGGGCGGTGGCGATGCCGAACAGCTGCCAGGCGAGGTCGAGCCAGGGGCGGCCCGGCGCGGCCGAGGCGTTGAGGGTGGCGGCCTGGTCCTTCAGGCCGCCCGGTTTGGTGACCGAGCCGATGAAGCTGATCAGCGCGGAGACCCCGCTCGCGCCGAGCGACAGCGCGAGCACGAGGATCGTCTCGTCCCGCAGGATCCGCCCGGCCCCGCGCTGCGGCACCCCGCGGTCGACTCCCGGCTCAGCCTCCACCTGCACCCCTGCCTCCCGACCTCGCGACCTGCCCGCAAGGATCGCAGAAGCACCCGGGAGAACACGTCACCGGGCCACCGGCCGGGCCGCCGCCCCCGCCTTCGGCCCCCTCACCCCAGCGGCACCGGCTCCGGCAGCCCGACCGGCCACATGTGCACCGGCTCCCCCACATGCATCAGCTCGGCGTAGCGGCGCGTCGTCGCGGCGAGGGCGGCGTCGCGGGACATGCCCTGCTCCAGCGCGCGGTGGAAGGTGGCCGCCTGCCAGGACGCGCCGTTGACCCGGCGCCGGCAGCGTTCCTCGATGGCACCGAGGTAGAGGTCGCGGTCGGCGGGCTCGACGCCCCACGCGTCCAGCCCCGCGGCGGCCAGCGGCAGCAGCTCGTCGCGGACCAGGGTGACCGCGTCGACCTCGCCCGTGCCGCCGTACCGGCCCCGGCGCGGCCAGACGAAGCGCGCGTCGATGCCGTACCGGCACGCCGCGTCGAAGTTGGCCTCGGCCGCGGCGAACGGCAGCCGCGTCCACACCGGCCGGGACTCCTCGGCGAGGGCACGCACCAGGCCGTAGTAGAACGCCGCGTTGGCGATCACGTCGGTGATGGTCGGCCCGGCCGGCAGCACCCGGTTCTCCACCCGCAGGTGCGGCACGCCGTCCGCGACGCCGTACACCGGCCGGTTCCACCGGTAGATGGTGCCGTTGTGCAGGACCAGCTCCGCCAGCTTCGGTGTGCCCCCGGCCTCGATGACCTCCAGCGGTTCCTCGTCGTCGCGGATCGGCAGCAGCGCCGGGAAGTAGCGCAGGTTCTCCTCGAACAGGTCGTACGCCGAGGAGATCCACCGCTCGCCGAACCAGGTGCGCGGCCGTACGCCCTGCGCCTGGAGTTCGGGCGGCCGGGTGTCGGTGGACTGGAGGAAGAGCGGGGGCCGGGACTCGCGCCACAGCTCGTGCCCGAACAGGAACGGCGAGTTCGCGCCCACGGCGATCTGCGCGGCGCTCGCCGCCTGCGCCGCGTTCCACACGTCGGCGAACCGGTCCGGGGTGACCTGGAGGTGCAGCTGCACGGAGGTGCAGGCGGCCTCCGGGACGATGGACTTGGAGGTGCAGCGCAGATGCTCCACCCCCTCGATGTCGAGCCGGAAGTCCTCCCCTCGGGCGGCCACGATCTGGTCGTTGAGCAGGGTGTAGCGGTCCACCTCGGAGAGGTTGGAGGAGACCAAGTCGTCCCGGTCCAGGGTGGGCAGGATGCCGATCATCACGATGCCCGCGTCGACCTCCGTGGCCTTGCGGTCGGCATAGGCGAGCGAGGTGCGCAGCTCCTCGGCGAGCCGGTCGAAGACCCGGCCGCCCAGCCGGTGCGGCGCGATGTTCACCTCCAGATTGAACATCGCGAGTTCCGTTTGGAAGTCACGGCTCGCGATCCGTTCGAGCACTTGGCCGTTCAACATTTTGGGCATGCCGTCGGGACCGGCGAGATTCAATTCGATCTCCACGCCCATGAGGTTCTTCGGGCGGTCGAATCGCTTCTCGACCAGCAGCCGCTCCAGCCCCGTCAGGCACTTCTGGAGCTTTTCGCGGTAGCGCTGGCGATCGGACAGGTCGAACTGCCCTGCCACGACCTTCTCCCCCATCGAATTTTCCTCCTCGGATGGGCGGGCCGGCGTTCCGGCCGCCGGGGCTGGCGGGTCAGGTGGAGTAATGCCCAGTGAAAGCGATCGATAACGTCACACGCCGCCCGGACCCCCGCTACGCTGTCGTCATGTTCCCCGCGGCACATTCACGGGGCATGCCGCAGCTGCACCTCCGGGTGCCCCGGACGGCCTGGTGAAAAACGCCGATGCCATTCAGCCGTCCGCTACCGGAGCGTACACCGAGGTCAACGGCGCGTGACCGGTCCGGAAATCGGGAGGAATTCCGCATATCGACGGCCTGATTTCGCCTTGCGGGCTCCGCCGGAATCCGATAGCTGAAACTCCGGTTGAACACACGTCGTATAAACTTCGTCCACAAGGCGGGAGGGTGGCGCCCTCGGTCCTGGTCCTGCCGCATTCCTGCCGCGCCGGTTGACGGACGGCAGGGCGAGCCGCACCCTCGTTCTTCACCGATCCGGCCCCCACCTCTCCGGCCTTCCGTGAGCAGACAGCGCCGTCCGCCCCACCTCCCTCGCGCCGCCGCGCCTGTCGAATGAGAGGCGACCCACCATGCCGCTGCACGTTCCTCCTGCCCCCGCGCCCGCCCTGCGTTCCGTCCTCGCCGCCCTCGGTTCGCCCACCGCGGTCCGTGAGGCACGTACTCCCTCCCTGCGTGCCGCGCAGGGTCCGACGGAACCCGAACTCCCTTTGCCCGTCCACGTGTTGGAGGGACTCACCGCTCCGGGGCCGGCCACCACCCGGCTGACCGGCTGGCGCTTCCTGATCCGCTGCGGCGACCGTGCGGTGGCCGCGGCCGAGACCATGCTCACCCCCGACGGCTGGGCCTTCTCGCACTTCTTCGAGGGCCCCTACGTCGCCTCCACCGAACTCGCGCTCCAGCAGGCTGGAACACTTCAACTCCCTTACCAGCCAAGGCTGCTGTCGATTCCCGGCCTCTACATGCTCACCCTGTGGCTGCACGGCGACATCACCGGCGACGGCACGGAAGGGCGTCCCGCCGACACCGATCTGCTGGTGCCGCTCGCCCCGGCACCGCCCGGCATAGCGGCCCATCTGCCGCACCGGGTCGCCGATCTGCTCCCGGTACTGGCCCTGCGCGCCAGCCGCCTCCCGCTGCTCGGCTCGCCCGCCGCCTGAACCCCGTCCCACCCGTACCCCGCGGCCCCGAGGCGGCGGGGTACGGTGGCGTTCCCACCCGGCCCCGCCCGGCCCCACCGACGGACTAGTCCGCTTCGGCCACGGCGAACCACCCGAATTGACAGTGCAGTTGGGTTGAACCGCCCGCCCGGGTGATGCGTCCTCAACCTGTGGGAAGCGCTGCCTCGAAATCCCTGCGGAACCACGCCCCGAGGGCAACACTGGGTACCGACCGACTACTTACGGGGGGACGGCCATGACCACCACAGAGCGAGAGATCCCACCCATGTGCAAGCACCAGCCACCGTGCCCGCCGGCCGAGTCCGCCGACCGGGAGTCCGCCCGCCTCGTGGCGCACCACCCGGAACAGGGCTGGAGTCTGCTGTGCAACGGCGTCCTGCTCTTCGAGGACACCGGTGAGCTGCTGCCCGACGGCCGCGTCATCGCCCCACACCGCCCGCTCGGCGCGGGCGAGGTGATGACGGCCGCCTGAACGGAGCATCGCTCCGAGGACGGCAGGGGCCGGCCGCACCCACCCGGTGCGACCGGCCCCGACGCATGCCCGCCCGGCCGCGGTACCGGAGAGATCTCCGGCGACACGGGACCCGGGGTGCCGGTGCAGGCCCTCGTGGTACACGACCCGCCCGGCCCGCGCCCTCCCCGTTCGCGTCCCGTCAAGAAACCCGGTCCGTCCGTCAGGACGCCGTCAACGCGTTGTGCCGTCCGGCCCGAGGCTGTCTACCGTCTGAGTCATGAAGCACAGCGACGACACCCGGCCCCGGGTGACGAGCCCCACCCCGCCCGCCGGACCGATCGCGTACGACCGCGGCTGGGCCGGTGAGGTACGCACCGCGGTGCGCTGTGCCCTCGCCCTGTTCGTGCTGCTGCTCTGCATCGACGCCGCCGCCGGCTCCCTCACCTGGTGGCGCGGTCTGCTGTGGGGCGCGCTGGCCGCGCTGCTGGGCCTCGTCCTCCACCCGGCGAGGATCACCGCCGGTGACGGCTGGCTGGCCGGCAGGCGCCTGCTGCGCACCCGCCGGATCCGCACCGATCTGCTCACGGTGGTGCACCCGGTGGACGGCGTCACCCAGCGTCTGATGCTGCGCGACGCCCTGGGGAACCGGATGGAGATCGATCCCGAGGTGCTGATCCGCAACCCCGGCCTGTGGTACCGGCTCGCCGAGGGCGCCCGGCAGGCCGAGGCCTCCGGCACCCTGCGCTGCGGCACCACCGCCCTGCACCGGCTCGCCCGCCGCGTGGACCGGGAGACCGCGCTGGCCGTGTTCAAGGCGTCGGGTCTGGAATGAGCCGCCGGACGAGCGTTCCCGGACGCCCGGTCCCTCTCCCCCCGCGATGACACTCGGTGTCCGCTCCCCCCACCCCGGAGGTGCCCCTCGCCCCTCCCCGGCTCCGCTCCTTCTTGATGCGCCTGCGACGTCACCGGGCCATTCTTAACGCAAGATTGACGCCCACCGGCCCTGGATCCGGGGGCCATGGCGTCACTCTCCGCTTACGCTGGTGCCGCCGTCCGTGGGATGGCCGAAAAGAGCTGAGCCCCACCTCAGGAGCACACCGAATGGCCACGACCGAGCGCCCTCCCAGTACCGGCCGCCTGCGCGCCTGGATGCTGGAGGGCCTGTCCGACATGGGCAAGAGCGGTGGCCACACCGGACCGCACGCCCAGCCCGAGCCCCCGCACAAGGGCCAGCGCTGGTGGCGGGTGATGTGCCTGACCGGTGTCGACTACTTCTCCACCCTCGGCTACCAGCCGGGCATCGCGGCCCTGGCGGCCGGTCTGGTCTCGCCGCTGGCGACCATCGTGCTGGTGCTGGTCACCCTGGCCGGCGCCCTGCCGGTCTACCGCCGGGTGGCGGAGGAGAGCCCGCACGGCGAGGGCTCCATCGCCATGCTGGAGCGGCTGCTGTCCTTCTGGAAGGGCAAGCTGTTCGTGCTCACCCTGCTGGGGTTCGCGGCCACGGACTTCCTGATCACCATCACGCTGTCCGCCGCCGACGCCTCCACCCACCTGGTGGAGAACCCGCATCTGACCAACGCCCTGCACGGCCGGCAGATGCTGATCACCCTGCTGCTGGTGGCCCTGCTCGGCGCGGTGTTCCTCAAGGGCTTCCTGGAGGCGATCGGCGTCGCGGTCACCCTGGTGGGCGTCTACCTCGCGCTCAACCTGGTCGTCGTGATCGTGGGCCTGTGGCACGTCCTCACCGCCGAGCACGTGGTCACCGACTGGACCAACGCCCTGACCACACAACACGGCAATGTCTTCGTGATGATCGGCGTCGCGCTGATCGTCTTCCCGAAACTCGCCCTCGGCCTGTCCGGCTTCGAGACCGGTGTGGCCGTCATGCCGCACGTCAAGGGCGACCCGGGCGACACCGAGGAACACCCGACCGGCCGGATCCGGGACGCCAAGAAGCTGCTGACCACCGCCGCCGTCATCATGAGCGCGTTCCTGATCACCAGTAGCTTCATCACCACCCTGCTGATCCCGGAGAAGGAGTTCAAGCCGGGCGGCCAGGCCAACGGCCGTGCCCTCGCCTACCTCGCGCACCAGTACCTCGGCGGCGCCTTCGGCACGGTCTACGACGTCTCGACCATCGCCATCCTGTGGTTCGCCGGCGCGTCCGCCATGGCGGGGCTGCTCAACCTGATGCCGCGCTATCTGCCCCGGTACGGCATGGCCCCGCACTGGGCGCGGGCGGTGCGCCCGATGGTCATCGTCTTCACGCTGATCGCGTTCCTGGTGACCTGGATCTTCGACGCCAATGTCGACAAGCAGGGCGGTGCCTACGCCACCGGTGTGCTGGTGCTGATCAGCTCCGCGGCGATCGCGGTGACCATCGCCGCCCGCAAGGCGCGGCAGCGCCGGTGGACGATCGGCTTCGCGGTGATCTCTGTGGTGTTCCTGTACACCACGGTGGTCAACGTGATCGAGCGGCCGGACGGTGTGAAGATCGGTGCCTGCTTCATCGTGGGCATCATCCTGGTCTCGCTGCTGTCCCGGCTGGCCCGCGCCTTCGAGCTGCGGGTGACCAGCGTGACGCTCGATCCGCTGGCGGAACGTTTCATCCGGGACATGGCCAGCCGGAAGATGCGGTTCATCGCCAATGAGCCGGGCCATCGCGACAAGGCCGAGTACCGGGACAAGGTCGAGCAGATCCGCGCCGACAACGACATGCCGGAGCAGGAGGACTTCGTCTTCGTCGAGGTCACGGTCACCGACCCGTCCGAATTCGAGGCGAGCCTGACCGTGCGCGGCGAGGTGCTGCACGAGCGGTACCGGGTGCTGACCCTGGAGTCGGCCTCCATCCCCAACGCCCTGGCGGCGCTGCTGCTGCACGTCCGCGACGTCACCGGCTGCACCCCGCACATCTACTTCGAGTGGACCGAGGGCAGCCCGTTCGCCAACTTCCTGCGCTTCTTCCTCTTCGGGCAGGGAGAGGTCGCCCCGGTCACCCGCGAGGTGCTGCGCGAGGCGGAGCCGGACCGGGCCCGCCGGCCGCGTGTGCACACGGGCTGAGCCCGGCCCTATGGTGATCGCCATGCAGGACTACACCATCGGCCAGGCGGCGCGGCTGCTCGGCGTCAGCCCGGACACCGCCCGCCGCTGGGCCGACGCGGGCCGGGTGGCCACCCATCGCGACGAGGCGGGAAGGCGGCTCATCGACGGCAGGGACCTGGCCGCGTTCTCCGTCGAACTGGCCAAGAGCGGCGGCGAGGAGGAGCCCTCCTCCACCTCCGTGCGCAACGCCTTCCCCGGCATCGTCACCGCGATCAAGCTCGGTGACGTGGCCGCCCAGGTGGAGATCCAGGCGGGCCCGCACCGGCTGGTGTCCCTGCTCACCCGCGAGGCCGTCGAGGAACTCGGCCTGGAGGTCGGCATGGAGGCCACGGCCCGGGTGAAGTCGACCAACGTGCACATCGACCGCGCCTGACCCCGCCGTTCCTCACCGTGCCGGGGCCCGCGCGGCGGCGGCCGGGACCGGCCCGGCGCTTCCGTACCCCCCGTCCACCCGGATCGCCGTGATCCCGCTGATGTGCCGGGCGCCGCAGCGGTCCTGGGGCAGCACCAGCTGGGGGCCGGCGGCGTCCAGCGGGGTGTCGTCGATGCTCACCCCGAGCAGGACCGGGGCGTCGGCGAAGTCCGGGTCGATCTCGGCCCAGGAGAGCAGCGCCTGGTGGCCGTCGGTGCCGGTGACGGCGATCAGGAAGCGCAGCCGGTCCTTGCGGCGCCCCGGGTCGAAACCGGGCCCCGCGTCGGCCAGGACGTCGTACAGCCGCGGCCCGGTGAACCGGTGGTGCCGCATGCCGCTGGTCGCGCATTCGAAGCCGACGGCCACCCGGTGCTGCGGCCAGGACAAAAGGTCCGGCACGGTCAGCCGGGCGGGTCTCACGAGATCACCGGTCAGGGCGAGCCGGGCGAGGGTCACCTGCGACCACCTCCGGCTGGACGGTACCCGCCGCCGGGTGCCATACAAACGCACATGCAAGCCACTCCGAGAAGGATCATGGCTCATGCGAAGCAACAAGGGACTTACACCTGGCAGATGCGGCAGTATCATCACGGCACGGCCGGAACACCACGGCCGTGCCAGGGCGCGACCGTCTTTCCGTCGATCCAGGGAGTAGATCCGTGATGACCCGTTCCGTGCGCCGGACCCGGCGAGTGCTGCGGCCGGCCGGCACGGGAGCCGCCGCCCTGCTGGCCCTCAGCGCCTGCTCCCCTTCCTCCCACTCGTCGGGCGCCGCCTCGGACCCGTCCGGTGCGGCCTCCTCGAAGCCGTCCGGCACGATCACCGTGTTCGCCGCCGCCTCGCTCCAGGAGAGCTTCACCACCCTGGGCAAGGAATTCGAGCGGCGGCATCCCGGCACCAAGGTCAGGTTCAACTTCGGCGGCAGCGACACCCTCGCCGCGAGCATCACCAGCGGCGCCCCCGCCGACGTCTTCGCCGCCGCCAGCCCCAAGACCATGGCGACCGTCACCGACGCCGGGGACGCGGCCGGCACCCCGGTCACCTTCGTCCGCAACCAGCTGGAGATCGCCACCCTGCCCGGCAACCCCGGCAGGGTCGCCTCCCTCAAGGACCTCGCCAGGCCCGGCCTCAAGGTCGTCCTGTGCGACAAGACGGTGCCGTGCGGCGCCGCCGCGCAGAAGGCCCTGGACGCCGCCCACCTCACGCTCACCCCGGTCTCCTACGAGCAGGACGTCAAGAGCGCCCTGAACAAGGTGGAACTCAAGGAGGCCGACGCGGCGGTGGTGTACAAGACCGATGTGCACACGGCGGGTGACAAGGTGGAGGGCGTGCGGTTCCCCGAGTCCGCCAAGGCCGTCAACGACTACCCGATCGCCCTGCTGAAGAACTCCGAGAACGCCGGGGCCGCCAAGGCGTTCATCGCCCTCGTGCGCTCCGCCGAGGGCCAGAGGGTGCTGGGCGGGGCCGGGTTCCTCAAGCCGTGACTCCTCCCCTCGAACCCGGCGCCGCGACCGGCCCCCGCACGGACCGGCCGCGGCGCCGCCGTACCGCCACCGGGGGCACGAGCGCCCGGCGCACCGCCGCGGGCCGCCGCGGCGCGCCGCTGCCCCTGCTGCTCCCCGGCGTGCTGGCCCTGGCGTTCCTGCTGGTGCCGCTGCTCGCGCTCCTGGTGCGCGCGCCCTGGCGCAGCCTGCCGGACCGGCTGACCAGTGCCGAGGTGTGGCAGGCGCTCCAGCTGTCGCTGGTCAGCGCCACCGCGGCGACCGCCGTCAGCCTGGTCCTCGGCGTGCCGCTGGCCTGGCTGCTGGCCCGCACCGACTTCCCGGGGCGCGGCCTCGTGCGGGCCCTGGTGACCCTGCCGCTGGTGCTGCCGCCGGTCGTCGGCGGTGTGGCCCTGCTGCTCGCCCTGGGCCGCAACGGCGTCGTCGGCCAGTGGCTGGACTCCTGGTTCGGTATCACGCTGCCGTTCACCACCACGGGCGTCGTCATCGCGGAGGCGTTCGTCGCCATGCCGTTCCTCGTCATCAGCGTCGAGGGCACCCTGCGCGCCGCGGACCCGCGCTTCGAGGAGGCCGCGACCACCCTGGGCGCCTCCCGCTTCACCGCGTTCCGCCGGGTCACGCTGCCGCTGATCGCGCCCGGCATCGCGGCGGGCGCGGTGCTGGCCTGGGCGCGCGCCCTCGGCGAGTTCGGCGCCACGATCACCTTCGCGGGCAACTTCCCCGGCCGCACCCAGACCATGCCCCTCTCGGTCTACCTCGCCCTGCAGAACGACCCCGAGGCCGCGATCGCGCTGAGCCTGGTGCTGCTGGCCGTCTCCATCGCGGTGCTGGCGGGACTGCGCGACCGATGGCTGACAGGGGTGTGACCATGCCGGCAGGACGGCGGACGACGCCCACGAGCCCCGCAGCGAAGGGTCGCGAACCGATGACCGACGTCGCCGCCCCGCGGCTGCCGCGGACGGACCGGCAGGGGCTCGACGCGCGGCTCGTTGTGGACCGCGGCTCCTTCCGCCTCGACATGGCGCTGACGGCGGCGCCCGGGGACGTGGTCGCGCTGCTCGGGCCCAACGGCGCGGGCAAGACCACGGCGCTGCGCGTGCTGGCCGGTCTGGTGCCCCTGACCGAGGGCCATCTGCGGCTCGACGGCGCCCCGTTGGAACGGGTCCCGCCGGAGTCCCGCCCGGTCGGCGTGGTCTTCCAGGACTACCTGCTCTTCCCGCACCTGTCCGCGCTGGACAACGTGGCGTTCGGGCCGCGCTGCCAGGGCCTGGGCAAGGCGGAGGCGCGCGCGGTGGCCGCGGCCTGGCTGGAGCGCATGGGGCTCGCCGACCACGCGGGTGCCAAGCCGCGCCGGCTCTCCGGCGGCCAGGCCCAGCGCGTGGCCCTCGCCCGCGCGCTCGCCACCCGGCCCCGGCTGCTCCTGCTGGACGAGCCGCTGGCCGCCCTCGACGCCCGCACCCGGCTGGAGGTCAGGGCCCGGCTGCGACAGCATCTGGCCGAGTTCGAGGCGGTCGCCGTCCTCGTCACGCACGACCCGCTGGACGCCATGGTGCTCGCCGACCGGCTGGTGGTCGTGGAGCACGGCCGGGTCGTCCAGGAGGGCGCCCCCGCCGACATCGCCCGCCGCCCGCGCACGGACTACATCGCCCGGCTCGTCGGCCTGAACCTCTACCGGGGCGAGGCCGGGGGCCACACCGTACGTCTGGACGCCGGGCCGGAGATCGCCACCGCCGAGGAACTGTCCGGCCCGGCCTTCGTCGCCTTCCCACCGTCCGCCGTGACCCTCCACAAGCAGCGGCCCACCGGCGCCCGTCATCCGTGGCGCTGCGAGGTGGCCGGCCTGGAGACCCACGGCGACCGGATCCGCGCCGACCTCACCGGCGAACTCGCCCTCGCCGCCGACCTCACCGCGATGGCCGCCGCGGAGCTGGAGCTGCGTCCCGGTGCACCGGTCTGGGCGACAGTCGAAGCGACGCAGACCCACGTGTACCCGGCCTGATCCCTCGGGCGCCTACGGTGGGTGACCATGACCCTGAGCATCCGCAACCAGCTCCCCGGCACCGTCACGGCGGTCCACCCCGGCGAGGCGATGGCCATCGTCGAGGTCCGCCTGGACGGCGGGCAGGACCTGACCGCGGCGATCACCCGGGACGCCGCCGAGGACCTGGCCCTCGCGCCCGGTACGCCGGTGCGCGCCCTGGTGAAGTCGACCGAGGTGTCCCTCGCCACGCACCGCGTGGCGGGCCTGTCGATCCGCAACCAGCTCCCCGGCGCCATCACCCGTCTGACCACCGGCGCCGTCATGGCCACCGTGCGCGTCGCCGTCCCCGGCGGCGAGCTGACCGCGGCCGTCACCAAGGAGGCGGCCGCCGATCTCGGCCTGTTCGTGGGCTCCGACGTGGTGGCACTGGTCAAGGCGACCGAAGTGGCACTGGCGACCGCGTAGGGCGAGGGCCCCGCCCGGACATCCGGACGGGGCCCTCGGGGAGCGCGGTTCAGCGCGGGCCGGTCAGTCCTCGTACGCGTCCAGCGGCGGGCAGGAGCAGACCAGGTTGCGGTCGCCGAAGGCCTGGTCGATGCGGCGCACCGGCGGCCAGTACTTGTCGGCCACCGACACACCGGCCGGGAAGACGGCCTCCTCGCGGCTGTAGGCGTGCGTCCACTCGCCGCCGAGCGCGGCCGCGGTGTGCGGCGCGTTGTGCAGCGGGTTGTCCTCCGCCGGCCAGACGCCGGAGCCGACCTTGTCGATCTCCGCGCGAATCGCGATCATCGCGTCGCAGAACCGGTCCAGCTCGGTGATGTCCTCGGACTCGGTGGGCTCGATCATCAGCGTGCCGGCCACCGGGAACGACATGGTCGGCGCGTGGAAGCCGTAGTCGATCAGGCGCTTGGCCACGTCGTCCACGCTCACGCCGGTCGCCTTGGTCAGCGGGCGCAGGTCGATGATGCACTCGTGCGCGACCAGGCCGCCGGGGCCGGTGTAGAGCACCGGGTAGTGCGGCTCCAGGCGCTTGGCGATGTAGTTGGCGGACAGCACGGCCACCTGGGTGGCCCGCTTGAGGCCCTCGCCGCCCATCAGGCGGACGTACGCCCAGGAGATCGGCAGGATGCCCGCCGAGCCCCACGGCGCCGCCGAAATGGGACCGACGCCCGTCTCCGGGCCCGCCGCCGGCTGCAGCGGGTGGTTGGGCAGGTACGGCGCCAGGTGCGAGCGGACCGCCACCGGGCCGACGCCGGGACCGCCGCCGCCGTGCGGGATGCAGAAGGTCTTGTGCAGGTTGAGGTGCGAGACGTCGCCGCCGAAGTGGCCCGGCTTGGCGAGGCCGACCAGCGCGTTGAGGTTGGCGCCGTCGACGTACACCTGGCCGCCGGCCTCGTGCACCCGGGCGCAGATGTCGGCGACGTGCTCCTCGAACACACCGTGCGTGGACGGGTAGGTGATCATCAGCACCGCCAGCTCGTCGCGGTACCGCTCGATCTTGGCCCGCAGGTCCTCGACGTCGATCTCGCCGTCCTCGGCGGTCTTGACGACGACGACCTTCATGCCGGCCATCGCGGCGCTGGCGGCGTTCGTGCCGTGCGCGGAGGACGGGATGAGGCAGACCGTGCGGCCCTCGTCGCCGTTGGCGCGGTGGTAGCCGCGGACCGCCAGCAGACCGGCCAGCTCGCCCTGGGAGCCGGCGTTCGGCTGGAGGGAGACCTTGTCGTAGCCGGTGACCTCGGCCAGGCGGTCCTCCAGCTCGCGGATGAGCGTGAGGTAGCCCTCGGCCTGCTCGGCGGGCGCGAAGGGGTGCAGCGCGCCGAACTCCGGCCAGGTGACCGGCTCCATCTCGGTGGTCGCGTTGAGCTTCATGGTGCAGGAGCCCAGCGGGATCATGCCGCGGTCGAGCGCGTAGTCGCGGTCGGCCAGCTTGCGCAGGTAGCGCAGCATCGCGGTCTCGGAGCGGTGCTGGTGGAAGACCGGGTGGGTGAGGTAGTCGTCGCCGCGCAGCAGGGCCTCGGGCAGCGCGTCGGGGGCGCTCGCGTCCAGCGCCTCGATGTCGGCCTCGACGCCGAAGGCGGACCAGACGGTGGCCAGGTGCGCCCGCGTGGTGGTCTCGTCGCAGGCCATGGAGACGTGGTCGGCGTCGACCAGACGCAGGTTGACGCCGTTGTCCCGGGCGGCGGCGACGATCTCGGCGGCCTTGCCGGGCACCCGCGCGGTGACGGTGTCGAAGAACGCGCCGTGCACCAGGTCCACGCCGCCGGCCCGCAGGCCCTCGGCGAGGATCGCGGCGTACCGGTGGGTGCGCCGGGCGATCGTCCGCAGGCCCTCGGGACCGTGGTAGACGGCGTACATGCCGGCCATGACGGCGAGCAGCACCTGCGCGGTACAGATGTTGCTGGTGGCCTTCTCGCGGCGGATGTGCTGCTCGCGGGTCTGCAGGGCCAGCCGGTAGGCCTTGTTGCCGTCGGCGTCGACGGACACGCCGACCAGGCGGCCGGGCAGGCTGCGGGCGAACTTCTCGTGCACCGCCATGTAGCCCGCGTGCGGCCCGCCGAAGCCCATCGGGACGCCGAAGCGCTGGGTGGTGCCGACGGCGATGTCCGCGCCCAGCTCACCCGGAGAGGTCAGCAGGGTCAGGGCGAGCAGATCGGCGGCGACGGTGACCAGGGCACCCAGCTCGTGGGCCTGCTCGATCAGCGGCTTGATGTCGCGTACGGCACCGGAGGCGCCCGGGTACTGGACCAGCACGCCGTTGATGTCCCGGGCGGCGATGTCGGCCGGGATGCCCTCGCTGAGGTCGGCGACGACGACCTCGACACCGGTCGGCTCGGCGCGGGTCTGGATCACGGCGACGGTCTGCGGCAGTGCGTCCGCGTCGACCAGGAACAGGCCCTTCTTGTTCTTGCCCATGCGCCGGGACAGCGCCATGGCCTCGGCGGCGGCCGTGCCCTCGTCCAGCAGGGAGGCGCCCGAGGTGGGCAGGCCGGTCAGGTCGGCGACCATGGTCTGGAAGTTCAGCAGGGCCTCCAGACGGCCCTGGGAGATCTCCGGCTGGTAGGGCGTGTAGGCCGTGTACCAGGACGGGTTCTCCATGACGTTGCGCAGGATGACCGGCGGGGTGAAGGTGCCGTGGTACCCCAGGCCGATCATGGAGCCGAGGACCTGGTTGCGGTCGGCGAGCGAGCGCAGCTCGGCCAGCACCTCGGCCTCGGTGCGGGCGCCCGGCAGGTCGAGCGCGTCGGCGTTCTTGATCACATCCGGGACCGCGGCGGCGGTCAGCTCGTCCAGGGAGCCGTAGCCCACCTGCGCGAGCATCTTGGCCCGCGCCTCCTGGTCGGGGCCGATGTGGCGCTGTTCGAAGGGGATGCCCGCTTCGAGCTCGGAGAGCGGAATGCGTTGGGCGGTCATTGCGGAGGCCTCCTGGTCTGACGCGACCTTCGAAGGGCACCACGGCGCGGGTGCCCCGACGGCCTCCCCCTCTGTCATCTCAACCTGAGAGCTTCACCGGACGCCTCGCGACGCCGGCTTTCACCGTCGGTGAGAGCGGAAGCCGTCGACACCCGCCCTGCTTTCCAGAGTGACCTCGTCCGTGCGGTACGTGAGCCTGAGAGATTCCGGGGAGGATTTGCTCCTTCGGCGCCTCCGAGGTGGTCGGAGGACTCTCCCGCACGGGGTCAGCAGCCGCAATCAGCCTACCAGCGAGGTCAACGGCCGGTTCCTCAAGTGGCCGCCGCGGTGAAAGTGCTCTTTCGTAGTGCTTACGGATGAGTTGCGACCACGTGGAGGGAGAGGGACCGTGCAGACCGACATCGATCCGCGCAACCTGATCGGCCGCAAGGCCTTCGACCGCACCGGCACGAAGATCGGCACGATCGACGAGGTGTATCTGGACGATGCGACCGGCGTGCCCGAGTGGGCGGCCATACGCACCGGCCTCTTCTCCCGGGACGCCTTCGTCCCCCTGGAACCCAGTGAACTCGTCGACGGCACCCTGCACGTCCCCTTCGACCGTTCCCTGATCAAGGACGCCCCCGACTTCGGCGTGGGCCGCCACCTCTCCCCCGAACAGGAACTCCAGCTCTACCACCACTACGGCCTGGACGTGCCCCCGCCGGCGGCGGCCCCGGACCACGACTTCGGCAAACTGGCGGGTTCAGAGGAGACGTGACTACGGCTGCCCCCGCCCGGCGGGCACCGGCACCAGGGGCAAGGGGTCGGCCGGCCGCAGCGCGGGGTCGGTGACGAGGAACGTCCGCACCCGCCCCGGATCCGACTGGGGGGTCTCGAACCGCACCGTCACCCGGCCCACGCCGCTGCCCTGCACCCACCCGTGGCCGAACTCGTCGTGCCGTACGTCCTGGCCGGCCCGCCAGTGCGGGGCGGCGGGCTCGGGCGCCGCCGCCGACTCGGCCACCGGCGCCTCGGGCGACACCTCCCGCGACGGCTTCGCGGCCTGGGCGAACAGGTCCTCCTGGGTGTAGTCGGCGAGCCCGGTGACGCCCACCCCGAGCAGTCGCACCCCGCCCGTGGTGTCCACGGAGTCCAGCAGCCGCCCGGCGGCCTCCCGGACGACCTCCGGGTCGTCCGTGGGACCCCGCAGCGTCTCGGAGCGGGTCAGCGTCGAGAAGTCGTACCGCCGCACCTTCAGGACGATCGTCCGCCCGGACAGCCCCGCCTCGCGCAGCCGCCCCACACAGCGGTCGGCGAGTCGCCGCACCTCGAACCCGATCCGCGGCCGGTCGTGGATGTCCACGTCGTACGTGTCCTCGACCGACACCGACTTGGCCTCCCGCTCGGCCACCACCGGCCGCTCGTCCCGGGCCAGGGCCATGGCGTACAGCGCCTGTCCGTGTGCCTTGCCGAGCAGCCGTACGAGCTCGGCCTCGCCCGCCTCGGCCAGCTCCTCCACCGTGGTGATGCCGGCCCGCCGCAGATGGTCACCGGTGGCCGGCCCCACCCCCGGCAGGGTGCGCACCGGCATAGGTCCCAGCAGGGCCCGCTCGGTGCCCGGCTCGATCAGCACCAGCCCGTCCGGCTTGGCCTCCTCGGACGCGATCTTCGCGAGCATCTTGGAGGCGGCGAGCCCCACCGACCCGGCCAGCCCGGTGGCCGCGCGGATGTCCTCGCGCAGTCGGACGCCGGTTCGCCGCGCCGACTCCGCGTCCCACGCCGTCCCCCCGGCCGCCAGGTCCACGAACGCCTCGTCCAGGCTCAGCGGTTCCACCAGCGGCGACAGCTCCCGCAGCAGCGCCATCACCTGGTCGCTGACCGCGCGGTAGAGCGAGAAACGCGGCACCAGATACGCGGCGTTGGGCGCCAGCCGGCGCGCCTGCGCCATCGGCATCGCCGAGTGCACCCCGAAGACCCGTGCCTCGTAGGAGGCGGTGGCGACCACTCCGCGCGGCCCGAGCCCGCCCACCACGACCGCCTTCCCGCGCAGGCTCGGCTTGGACGCCTGCTCCACCGAGGCGTAGAAGGCATCCATGTCGAGATGCAGGATCGTGGGCGCGTTTCTCACACCTCCGATGCTGCACCACGGCACTGACAATGCCCATGTGCTGCAAGGGGCCGGTCAGACCGCCCGGTTGCGGCGCCGCGCCAGCTCGTCCGCCGGGTTGTGCCCGACGAGGGTCTCGCCGGTGTCGATCCGCTCGCCGTGCAGCTGGGACAGGGCGCTCTCCACGTCCCGCCACACCACGCCGACCGCGATCCCGAAGATGCCCTGGCCGCCCTGGAGCAGGGCGTGGACCTCGTCCGGCGAACCGCACTCGTAGACGGTGGCGCCGTCGCTCATCAGCGTCATCCGCTCCAGGTCCCGGAAACCGCGCTCCCTGAGGTGCCGCACCGCCGAGCGGATGTTCTGCAGCGAGACCCCGGTGTCCAGGAACCGCTTGACGATCTTCAGGACCACGACGTCCCGGAAGCTGTACAGACGCTGGGTGCCCGAGCCGTACGCGGGCCGCACACTCGGCTCGACCAGGCCGGTGCGCGCCCAGTAGTCGAGCTGTCGATAGGTGATGCCGGCCGCCGCACAGGCCGTGGGCCCCCGGTAGCCGATCTCTTCGGACGTCATGGACGCCGCCCCTCCGCCGTCCGGCACCGCCGTCGGCCGCTGCGGAGCGTGATCCACCGCGCTGCTGTGAACCGGGTACGGACCGCTCTCCCCGAAACCGCGCACGGGAGCACCCCCAGCCGTACCGTCGCCGCTGGTTCTCACGCCGACCTCCGTCCTTGACCTGCCTTCTCGACGGTAGGCAGTCACCAGGGGTGCGTCAACGATCGCCACACTCGGCACGCCGAGTGATAATCACCCAAGGAGTGGTTTCCCGTGTCCCACCGCGGGGAAAGGCTAGCCGAATGCCCTCGCGGGAACCCGTAGGACGCTCTCAATCGCCGGTGGCAATTGCCCGGCAGCGGGCCGCGCCGGGCCCCGGGCCGGCCGCCGGATGACCCGGACGCCCGGCTCCGGGAGCCCTCACTGGTTGCTGGTTCCGAAGTCCTCGGGCGAGATCTGGTCGAGGAACTCGCGGAACTTCTCCACCTCGTCCTCCTGCTCGTCCGGAATGGCGATGCCCGCGTCGTCCAGCACCGTGTCACTGCCGTAGATCGGCGTCCCGGTGCGCAGGGCCAGCGCTATGGCATCGGAGGGCCGGGCGCTGACCTCGACTCCACTGGCGAAGACCAGCTCCGCGTAGAAGACACCTTCCCGCAGGTCGGTGATGCGTACCTCGGTCAGCTCCTGACCGAGGGCCTCCAGCACGTCCTTGAACAGGTCATGGGTCAGCGGCCTGGCCGGGGCCATGCCCTGCTGGGCGAAGGCGATCGCCGTCGCCTCCCCCGGCCCGATCCAGATGGGGAGGTAACGGTCGCCCCCCACTTCGCGCAGGAGCACGATCGGTTGGTTGGAGGGCATTTCGACCCGGACACCTACGACATCGAGCTCGTTCACACAGCAACCCTAGGCCGTGCCCGGGACGTTTGGGTAGTCGGGCCGGGCACAGCAGCCCGATCCGGCCCCCTCCGACGTCCCCGGATCAGGGCAGACGCACCCCGAGGGCGGTCTTCACCAGGGACGCGTGCAGCTTCATGGTGAGCGCCGCCAGCTCCTTCGTGCGGGCCTCGGCGAGCGCTCTGGTCTGCGGATTGCGGTGGCGCTTGAGCGGGGCCACCACCTGGTCGACCAGCCCGGCCTCCCGGTCGGCGGCCGCCTTCATCACCCGCAGATGGCGGGGCTCGATCCCGAAGCGCCCCAGCTCCGCGACGAGGGTGGCCACGGTGACGGCCTCCGCGTCGTACGACCCGTCCGCGAGCGGCACCAGGAGCCCGTACGACTCCCACTCCGCCAGCTCGGCCTCGCCGATGTCCGCGGCCGCCAGCAACTCCGCCCGGCCGACCCTGGCCACCGTGGGCCCCTCCAGCACCTCCAGGGCGTCCTCCCCGCCGCGCTGGCGCCCGACCACGGGCAGCGGGACGGCCTCGCCCCGCTCCATGGCGTCCAGGTGCTCACGGATCACCTTGAGCGGCAGATAGTGGTCCCGCTGCATTCTCAGGACGTGTCCGAGGCGCTCGACGTCACCGGCGCTGAACTTGCGGTACCCCGAAGGGGTCCGCTGCGGCTCGATGAGCCCCTCCGCCTCCAGGAAACGAATCTTGGAGATGGTGACTTCGGGGAACTCCTCGCGCAGCACGTTCAGCACCGTGCCGATGCTCATCAGCCCACTGTCCCTGGCGGCGGTACCGCTTCCGGCACCGCCGCTCGGTGTTTGAAGCATGGACCTTCCCTGGGTTACCCCCGGAGCGTGTCCGGGGGCGGGTCAGATGCCCTGCCGGCTCGCGTAGAACACCAGCCGGTACTTGCCGATCTGCACCTCGTCACCGCTCTGCAGGGCGACCTGGTCGATCGGCTCGCGGTTGACGTAGGTGCCGTTGAGGCTGCCCACGTCGGCGACGGTGAACGAGCCGTCCGGGGAGCGGCGGAACTCCACATGGCGACGCGAGACCGTCACGTCGTCCAGGAAGATGTCGCTCTGCGGGTGACGGCCGGCCGTCGTCAGGTCGCCGTCCAGCAGGAAGCGGCTGCCCGAGTTCGGGCCGCGGCGCACCACCAGCAGGGCCGAGCCCGCCGGGAGCGCCTCCACCGCGGCCTGCGCCTCCGGCGACAGCATCGGAATCTGTCCGGTCGTCTCCGCGTCGTACGCCTCAAGGCCGGAGATCGAGATCGTTGACGTCGTCTCGGAGGCGCGCTCGGGCACGGCTCCGGGACGCAGCGGCGCACCGCAGTTGGAACAGAAGCGGGCGTTCTCCGCGTTGCGGTTACCGCACCTCGTACACACCAGGGCCGACATGGACGGATCCTCCTGCCGCGGCTGTCCCGCCGAGGCGTTGGACGCGTACGGGCCGGGACCAAAGTCTCCACCCGTACTTGAGGTTGACGGTTGCCCGAAACCTATGCCGCCGGACTGGCCAGGGTCAACTGACGGCGCGCCCTGGCCTCCCGAAATGTCACCGCCCGGACCAGCCACCTGGTCCCGGAACAGCGGCCGCTGACCCTGTGCGTCAGGCTGTGCGCGATGACGAGCGGTCGCGTTGTCGCCGCCCTCTCGCGCGCTCTTGCCGAACCACTTCGCAAACAACTTCACGGGCGATTCCCCTTGACCGAAACAGACCCGCCCGTGGGGCAGGACGAACCCTGATTGCCGACACCGGCCGACCCGGACACCCTCACAACGTCCGTGCCCACCAGACAGTTTCCACCACGCGCCACCTCGTCGGGGCGCCGACCCCCCGCAACCTCATGCCCCTGCCGGAAGGCCCCCATGCACCAGCGGTTCACTGGGAGGACGACCGAGCGTAGTCAGGCTGCTTCGCCTGTCGCAAGGCGTCCACGACGATCTTGCCCGACTGTGCGACGGAGACCGTGGCCTGCTCCTTCTCCAGAGTCTGCACCACGCCTCCCGGGATGTTCAGCGCCGGCTCGAGGTCCTGCGGCTTGCCGATGACCTTGAAACGATAAGGGGCGTTGATCTTGTTCCCGTCCACGCTCACGCTCTTGCCCGCGTCCGCGAAGTAGGTGTTCGCCACCACGCGGACACCGTTGACCTGGATCGCCTCCGCACCGGCCGCGCGCAGCTCCTGGATGGTGTCGAGCAGCATGTCGGACTGGACCGTCCCCTTCGTGTCCTCGATCGTCATGGTGATGCCGGGACCCTGAGCCGCCACGGTGCCCGCCAGGATGCCGAGTTGCCTCTCCTTCTCGGCGGTCTGCCGGCGCGCCTCCGCGGCCTGGTCGGAGCTGCTCTGGAGCTCCTGACGCTGCTTCTCGAGTCCCTGCCTCTCGTCTTCAAGACGCTGAGTACGCGAATCCAGTTCATCCAGGATGCGAACAAGATCTTCTTGACGTGCGCCGCGCAGCGCACTGTCGGTGTCGCTGTTCGACGCCACCTGGACGGCCAGGCCGAAGCCGAGACCGAACAGCAGGAGCGCCACTATGAGTTGGGGCCGGGTGAGGCGCGGCGGCCACAGTCCCTTGACCAGCCGCTGACGTCCGGTCAGCGGCTCCTGCGGGCGCGGGCCCGGCTGCCGTCCGGCGCCGGGCGGCGGGGCGGGCACCTCGGCCGGCAGTTCCTTGCGCAGCCGGTTCTCCGGCCGCTCGCCCTGCCCGCCGGGGCGGTCGGGTTCCTCGTGGCCGCCGTGCCGCTCGCGGCCGTTCTCGTCCTCGCGGTCGTACTGGTCGCTCATCGCCTCACGCCCGGAAGACATGCCGCCGGATCGCCGCGGCGTTGGAGAAGATCCGGATGCCGAGGACGACCACGACACCCGTGGACAACTGCGCACCCACGCCCAACTTGTCGCCGAGGAACACGATCAGGGCCGCCACGACCACGTTCGAAAGGAAGGACACCACGAAGACCTTGTCGTCGAAGATGCCGTCCAGCATGGCCCGCAGACCGCCGAAGACGGCGTCCAGTGCCGCGACGACGGCGATCGGCAGATAAGGCTCCACGACCGCCGGAACCTCGGGCCGGACCAACAGGCCGGCCACGACTCCCACGACGAGGCCCAGTACGGCGATCACGATGTGCCCTTCTTCGTCTTCTCGGTGTTCTCGGTCTTGCCGCTGTCCGCGGTGTCCGGCCTCGCCGTGCGGACGATCACGCTCGGCGCCGCGGGCAACCGGACGTCGCGCTGGGTGGCGATGGTGGCGCGGATGCCGTAGTTCTGCTCCAGGGCATGCAGGTACAGGCCGTCCGCACCGTTCTGGAAGTCACTGCTCAGCCTGGGCCCGTCCCCCACCGCGAGCACGGTGTACGGCGGCACCAGCGGCCGGTTGTCGACCAGTATCGCGTCTCCGGCGGCCCGGATCGCCGACAGGGCGGTCAGCCGCTGCCCGTTGATGGACACGGCCTCGGCGCCGGACTGCCACAGCCCGTTGACGACGCGCTGGAGATCACGGTCGCGCACCCGGCCGGTGTCGGAGAACCCCGCCGTCTCCCTGGGGTTGGAGCCGTCGCCACCGGAGCTGGCCTCCTTGGCGTCGTTCACGACCAGCTTGACGCCCGGACCGTGCACCTCGGTGGCGCCGGACAGCATGCCCACCAGGTCCGCCTCGGCGCTGCCCCCGCTCGCTTTCAGCGCCGCCCGCTGGCGCGCGCTGACGTCGTCACGGAGTTTGTCGACACTGCCCTGGAGCCTGTCCGCGTCCGCGGTCTCCTTGTCGACGCGGTCGATCAGCTCCTGGCGCTCCTTGGCCACCACGGGCGCCGCCACGCGCGCCTGGGCCGCCCCTACGGTCACGACCAGGGCCGCGAGCACCAGACCGCCCGCGAGGCCCAGCTTCGCCCTCAGGGTCTTCGGCAGGCCGCCCTCGCCCTGGGACTTCTTCCGGGCGGCGGCCTCGGCGTACCCGTCGTCGAGGCTGTGGTCCATGACGTTGGTGATCAACGACATGGAGGCGTCCGGGCGGCGCGGCCGCGCGGGGCTGCTCCGAACGGGGGGTTGCTGCGGCATGCCGCACATCGTCGCACGTCGCGCGCGATACCTCCGAATGGCCCCACCGGCGTGCCGGACAGGCCCCCTTGGGGACACATGTCCGGCACGCACGCGTGCGGCACCCTTTGCGGCCCCGTCCGCCGCACGGCACGCCGTCAGGGCCAGGTCAGAGCCTTCTCAGGCCCTTGCGGGCGTCACCGCCCGGCGCTGTCCACGACGGCCGACCACTCGTCCAGGAGGGCCTGCGCGGAGGCGTCGTCGGGGCCCTCGGCCCACAGATGGGTGACGGCCTCGGCCGGGTCGGGCAGCACCATCACCCAGCGCCCGTCCGTCTCCACGACCCGCACCCCGTCGGTGGTGTCCACCGACCGGTCTCCGGCCGCCTCGACCACCCGGCGCATCACCAGACCCTTGACGGCCCACGGGGTGGCCAGGTCCCGCTTGAGGACGTGCGCCCGCGGGATCCGCGCGTCGATCTGGCTCAGGGTGAGCTGGGTGCGCGCCACGAGCCCGATCAGCCGTACGAAGGCCGCCGTGCCGTCGAACACGCTGCCGAACTCGGGGACGATGAACCCGCCCTTGCCGTCGCCGCCGAAGATCGTGCCCTCCTCGCCGCCGACGCGCGTGAGGTCGTCCGGCGACGTGGTCGTCCACTCGACCTGGGTGCCGTGGTACGCGGCCACCTGCTCGGCGATCCGGGTCGTGGTGACGGGCAGTGCCACCCGGCCGCTGCGCCGCTCCGCGGCCACCAGGTCCAGCATCACCAGCAGCGCCCGGTCGTCCTCGATGATCCGGCCCTTCTCGTCCACGAGGGACAGCCGCTCGCCGACGGGGTCGAAGCGCACACCGAACGCGGCGCCCGAGGAGGCGACGATCTCACCGAGCCGCACCAGGCCGCTGCGCCGCATCTCGGCCGTCTCGGTGGGCCTGGACTCGTCGAGACCCGGGTTGATGGTCAGGGAGTCCACTCCGAGCTTGCCCAGCAGGCTGGGCAGCACCAGGCCCGCGCTGCCGTTGGAGGCGTCCACGACGACCTTCAGTCCGGACTCGGCGATCCCGGTGGTGTCGACGTTGCGCAGCAGGGAGCCGGTGTACGAGTCGAAGACGCTGGACGGGAAGTACAGGTCGCCGATCTCGCCGGGGAACGCCCGCCGGTACTCCTGGCGCGCGAACACCCGGTCCAGCTTCCGCTGCCCGGCCTGGGACAGGTCGGCGCCCTGTCCGTCGAAGAACATGATGTCGACGGAGTCCGGGACACCGGGCGTGGTGCGGATCATGATGCCGCCGGCGCTGCCCCGCGCGGTCTGCTGCCGGGCCACCGGCAGCGGCACGTTCTCCAGGTCGCGTACGTCGATGGCGCTGGCCTGGAGCGCGGAGATGACCGCCCGCTTGAGCGCCCGGGCGCCTCGGGAGTGGTCTCGGGCGGTGGTGACCGTGGAGCCCTTCTTGAGCGTGGTGGCGTAGGCGCCGGCGAGGCGTACGGCCAGCTCGGGCGTGATCTCCACGTTCAGGATGCCGGACACCCCGCGGGCGCCGAAGAGGTGTGCCTGGCCCCGGGACTCCCAGATCACCGAGGTGTTGACGAAGGCGCCGGCCTCGATGGTCTTGAACGGGTAGACGCGGACGTTGCCCTGCACGATCGATTCTTCGCCGATCAGGCACTCGTCCCCGATGACGGCGCCGTCCTCGATCCGGGCGGCCCGCATGATGTCGGTGTTCTTGCCGACGACACAGCCGCGGAGGTTGCTGTGCTGGCCGACGTACACGTTGTCGTGCACGACCGCCTTGTGCAGGAAGGCTCCGCTCTTGACGACGACGTTCGAGCCGACCACGGTGTGCTCGCGGATCTCGGCACCGGACTCGACCTTCGCGTAGTCGCCGATGTACAGCGGACCGCGCAGTACGGCGTCGGGGTGCACCTCGGCGCCCTCGGCCACCCATACGCCCGGGGAGATCTCGAAGCCGTCGATGTCGACGTTGACCTTGCCTTCGAGCACGTCGGCCTGGGCCTTGACGTAGCTCTCGTGCGTGCCGACGTCCTCCCAGTAGCCCTCGGCGACGTAGCCGTAGATCGGCTTGCCCTCCTTCATCAGTTGAGGGAAGACGTCGCCGGACCAGTCGACCGGAACATCGGGTTCTACGTAGTTGAAGACTTCGGGCTCCATCACGTAGATGCCCGTGTTGACCGTGTCGGAGAAGACCTGGCCCCAGGTCGGCTTCTCCAGGAAGCGTTCGACCTTGCCCTCCTCGTCGACGATGGTGATGCCGAATTCGAGGGGGTTGGGCACCCGGGTCAGGCAGACCGTGACGAGCGCGCCCTTCTCCTTGTGGAAATTGATCAGTTCGGTGAGGTCGAAGTCGGTCAGGGCGTCACCGGAGATGACGAGGAAGGCATCGTCCTTCAATGCCTCTTCGGCGTTCTTGACGCTTCCGGCGGTACCGAGTGGCTTCTCCTCATTGGCGTAGGTGAGCTCCATCCCGAGCTCTTCGCCGTCACCGAAGTAGTTCTTGACGAGCGAGGCAAGGAACTGCACGGTGACCACGGTCTCGGTGAGCCCGTGCCTTTTGAGCAGCCGTAGCACGTGCTCCATGATCGGGCGGTTCGCCACGGGCAGGAGCGGCTTGGGCATGCTTGAGGTCATGGGGCGCAGGCGTGTGCCTTCGCCCCCGGCCATCACGACGGCCTTCATGTCGGAAGCGTCCTCCTTGAAGAGACGACGGTCTAGCCGACTTCACCCGTCCAGATTGTCCCGCACTTTTCCACAGCGGGCCATCGAGGCGTTACGTCAGGACAATCGCCGAGCTCAATCGGCCACGGTGTCCGCACGTACCAATCGGCGGACTTGGACCACATAGAGCACTCCTGCCCACCAATACAGGGTTGTACCCCATCCGGCGAACGCCCATCCGAAAACAGCGGCCAGTGACGCGATCCAACCACTTCCGTCACTGAGGAGCAGGAGCGGGAAGGCGTACATGAGGTTGAACGTGGCGGCCTTCCCGAGGAAGTTGACCTGCGGCGGCGGATACCCGTGCCGGCGGAGGATCCCCACCATCACCAGGAGCATCAGTTCGCGGGCCAGCAGCAGCGCGGTCAGCCAGAGCGGGAGGATTTCCCGCCAGGTGAGGCCGGCCAGCGTGGACAGCACGTAGAGCCGGTCGGCGGCCGGGTCGAGGAGCCGGCCCAGGCTGCTGATCTGGTTCCAGCGCCGGGCGAGTTTGCCGTCCAGGTAGTCGCTGACTCCGCTGAGCGCCAGCACCAGGAGGGCCCATCCATCGCTGTTGGGGCCGCCGAACTCCGGCCTGAGGATCAACCACAGGAACAGGGGTACGCCGACGAGCCGCGCCATGCTGAGGATGTTGGGGATGGTGAGGACCCGGTCTGTCTGGACACGGGTCTCCTGGACCTCCACCCGGGGGCCTCCTGTGGGATACGAGCCAACGATGCTCCCTGACTTTACCCCAACGCAAAAAAGCTCCGGCTCTCGGGCTGGTGCCCAAGAGCCGGAGCTACAAAAGGAGTTCGGCGGCGTCCTACTCTCCCACAGGGTCCCCCCTGCAGTACCATCGGCGCTGTGAGGCTTAGCTTCCGGGTTCGGAATGTAACCGGGCGTTTCCCTCACGCTATAACCACCGAAACACTATGAAACTGACAACCAGCACAATGGTTGTTCGTGGTTTCAGAACCAACACAGTGGACGCGAGCAACTGAGGACAAGCCCTCGGCCTATTAGTACCGGTCACCTCCACCAGTTACCTGGCTTCCAGATCCGGCCTATCAACCCAGTCGTCTACTGGGAGCCTTACCCCATCAAGTGGGTGGGAGTCCTCATCTCGAAGCAGGCTTCCCGCTTAGATGCTTTCAGCGGTTATCCCTCCCGAACGTAGCCAACCAGCCATGCCCTTGGCAGAACAACTGGCACACCAGAGGTTCGTCCGTCCCGGTCCTCTCGTACTAGGGACAGCCCTTCTCAAGACTCCTACGCGCACAGCGGATAGGGACCGAACTGTCTCACGACGTTCTAAACCCAGCTCGCGTACCGCTTTAATGGGCGAACAGCCCAACCCTTGGGACCGACTCCAGCCCCAGGATGCGACGAGCCGACATCGAGGTGCCAAACCATCCCGTCGATATGGACTCTTGGGGAAGATCAGCCTGTTATCCCCGGGGTACCTTTTATCCGTTGAGCGACGGCGCTTCCACAAGCCACCGCCGGATCACTAGTCCCGACTTTCGTCCCTGCTCGACCCGTCGGTCTCACAGTCAAGCTCCCTTGTGCACTTACACTCAACACCTGATTGCCAACCAGGCTGAGGGAACCTTTGGGCGCCTCCGTTACCCTTTAGGAGGCAACCGCCCCAGTTAAACTACCCATCAGACACTGTCCCTGATCCGGATCACGGACCCAGGTTAGACATCCAGCACGACCAGACTGGTATTTCAACGACGACTCCACAACCACTGGCGTGGCCGCTTCAAAGTCTCCCAGCTATCCTACACAAGCCGAACCGAACACCAATATCAAACTGTAGTAAAGGTCCCGGGGTCTTTCCGTCCTGCTGCGCGAAACGAGCATCTTTACTCGTAGTGCAATTTCACCGGGCCTATGGTTGAGACAGTCGAGAAGTCGTTACGCCATTCGTGCAGGTCGGAACTTACCCGACAAGGAATTTCGCTACCTTAGGATGGTTATAGTTACCACCGCCGTTTACTGGCGCTTAAGTTCTCAGCTTCGCCCCACCGAAGTGAAGCTAACCGGTCCCCTTAACGTTCCAGCACCGGGCAGGCGTCAGTCCGTATACATCGCCTTACGGCTTCGCACGGACCTGTGTTTTTAGTAAACAGTCGCTTCTCGCTGGTCTCTGCGGCCACCCCCAGCTCAGACCGTAAAGATCGTCACCAGGTGTGGCCCCCCTTCTCCCGAAGTTACGGGGGCATTTTGCCGAGTTCCTTAACCATAGTTCACCCGAACGCCTCGGTATTCTCTACCTGACCACCTGAGTCGGTTTAGGGTACGGGCCGCCATGAAACTCGCTAGAGGCTTTTCTCGACAGCATAGGATCATCCACTTCACCACAATCGGCTCGGCATCAGGTCTCACCCTGCATGAGCGGCGGATTTACCTACCACTCGGGCTACACCCTTACCCCGGGACAACCACCGCCCGGGATGGACTACCTTCCTGCGTCACCCCATCACTCACCTACTAACCGCTTGGTTCAGCGGCTCCACCACTCCCCTTCACCCGAAGGATCCAGGGCGGCTTCACGGCCTTAGCATCACGATGCTCGATGTTTGACGCTTCACAGCGGGTACCGGAATATCAACCGGTTATCCATCGACTACGCCTGTCGGCCTCGCCTTAGGTCCCGACTTACCCTGGGCAGATCAGCTTGACCCAGGAACCCTTAGTCAATCGGCGCACACGTTTCTCACGTGTGAATCGCTACTCATGCCTGCATTCTCACTCGTCAACCGTCCACAACTACCTTCCGGTGCTGCTTCACCCGGCAGACGACGCTCCCCTACCCATCACAACACCCGTTAGGGCTATATGCTGCAATGACACGACTTCGGCGGTACGCTTGAGCCCCGCTACATTGTCGGCGCGGAATCACTAGACCAGTGAGCTATTACGCACTCTTTCAAGGGTGGCTGCTTCTAAGCCAACCTCCTGGTTGTCTGTGCGACTCCACATCCTTTCCCACTTAGCGTACGCTTGGGGGCCTTAGTCGATGCTCTGGGCTGTTTCCCTCTCGACCATGGAGCTTATCCCCCACAGTCTCACTGCCGCGCTCTCACTTACCGGCATTCGGAGTTTGGCTAAGGTCAGTAACCCGGTAGGGCCCATCGCCTATCCAGTGCTCTACCTCCGGCAAGAAACACACGACGCTGCACCTAAATGCATTTCGGGGAGAACCAGCTATCACGGAGTTTGATTAGCCTTTCACCCCTAACCACAGGTCATCCCCCAGGTTTTCAACCCTGGTGGGTTCGGTCCTCCACGAAGTCTTACCTCCGCTTCAACCTGCCCATGGCTAGATCACTCCGCTTCGGGTCTTGAGCGTGCTACTAAAACGCCCTATTCGGACTCGCTTTCGCTACGGCTTCCCCACCCGGGTTAACCTCGCAACACACCGCAAACTCGCAGGCTCATTCTTCAAAAGGCACGCAGTCACGAGAAGCACCGAAGTGCTTCCGACGCTCCCACGGCTTGTAGGCACACGGTTTCAGGTACTATTTCACTCCCCTCCCGGGGTACTTTTCACCATTCCCTCACGGTACTATCCGCTATCGGTCACCAGGGAATATTTAGGCTTAGCGGGTGGTCCCGCCAGATTCACACGGGATTTCTCGGGCCCCGTGCTACTTGGGTGTCTCTCAAGCAAGCCGCTGACATTTCGACTACGGGGGTCTTACCCTCTACGCCGGACCTTTCGCATGTCCTTCGCCTACATCAACGGTTTCTAACTCGCCCTACGGCCGGCAGACCGTAGAAGAGAGATCCCACAACCCCGCACACGCAACCCCTGCCGGGTCTCACACGCATACGGTTTGGCCTCATCCGGTTTCGCTCGCCACTACTCCCGGAATCACGGTTGTTTTCTCTTCCTGAGGGTACTGAGATGTTTCACTTCCCCTCGTTCCCTCCACACTGCCTATGTGTTCAGCAGCGGGTGACAGCCCATGACGACTGCCGGGTTTCCCCATTCGGAAACCCCCGGATCAAAGCCTGGTTGACGACTCCCCGGGGACTATCGCGGCCTCCCACGTCCTTCATCGGTTCCTGGTGCCAAGGCATCCACCGTGCGCCCTTAAAAACTTGGCCACAGATGCTCGCGTCCACTGTGCAGTTCTCAAACAACGACCAGCCACCCATCACCCCGAACCCAAAGGATCCGAGTGCACTGGGGCCGGCGACTGAGGAGAAGTTCATTCCCTCAGACACCCAACAGCGTGCCCGACACCCCCGCCGCCCTCTCATCCGTTCCACGCCGAAGCAGTACTAGGAAGAAGAGCCATCCGAAGAGTGCCGAGTAGTCAACGTTCCACCCATGAGCAACCAGCATCAGACATTCGCTGATGTACTGGCCTCTGACCAGGCAAGCCCGGTAAGAAGTGCTCCTTAGAAAGGAGGTGATCCAGCCGCACCTTCCGGTACGGCTACCTTGTTACGACTTCGTCCCAATCGCCAGTCCCACCTTCGACAGCTCCCTCCCACAAGGGGTTGGGCCACCGGCTTCGGGTGTTACCGACTTTCGTGACGTGACGGGCGGTGTGTACAAGGCCCGGGAACGTATTCACCGCAGCAATGCTGATCTGCGATTACTAGCGACTCCGACTTCATGGGGTCGAGTTGCAGACCCCAATCCGAACTGAGACCGGCTTTTTGAGATTCGCTCCACCTCACGGTATCGCAGCTCATTGTACCGGCCATTGTAGCACGTGTGCAGCCCAAGACATAAGGGGCATGATGACTTGACGTCGTCCCCACCTTCCTCCGAGTTGACCCCGGCGGTCTCCCGTGAGTCCCCAGCACCACAAGGGCCTGCTGGCAACACGGGACAAGGGTTGCGCTCGTTGCGGGACTTAACCCAACATCTCACGACACGAGCTGACGACAGCCATGCACCACCTGTACACCGACCACAAGGGGGGCACTATCTCTAATGCTTTCCGGTGTATGTCAAGCCTTGGTAAGGTTCTTCGCGTTGCGTCGAATTAAGCCACATGCTCCGCCGCTTGTGCGGGCCCCCGTCAATTCCTTTGAGTTTTAGCCTTGCGGCCGTACTCCCCAGGCGGGGCACTTAATGCGTTAGCTGCGGCACGGACAACGTGGAATGTTGCCCACACCTAGTGCCCACCGTTTACGGCGTGGACTACCAGGGTATCTAATCCTGTTCGCTCCCCACGCTTTCGCTCCTCAGCGTCAGTATCGGCCCAGAGATCCGCCTTCGCCACCGGTGTTCCTCCTGATATCTGCGCATTTCACCGCTACACCAGGAATTCCGATCTCCCCTACCGAACTCTAGCCTGCCCGTATCGACTGCAGACCCGGGGTTAAGCCCCGGGCTTTCACAACCGACGTGACAAGCCGCCTACGAGCTCTTTACGCCCAATAATTCCGGACAACGCTTGCGCCCTACGTATTACCGCGGCTGCTGGCACGTAGTTAGCCGGCGCTTCTTCTGCAGGTACCGTCACTTTCGCTTCTTCCCTGCTGAAAGAGGTTTACAACCCGAAGGCCGTCATCCCTCACGCGGCGTCGCTGCATCAGGCTTTCGCCCATTGTGCAATATTCCCCACTGCTGCCTCCCGTAGGAGTCTGGGCCGTGTCTCAGTCCCAGTGTGGCCGGTCGCCCTCTCAGGCCGGCTACCCGTCGTCGCCTTGGTGAGCCATTACCTCACCAACAAGCTGATAGGCCGCGGGCTCATCCTGCACCGCCGGAGCTTTACACCATCAAGGATGCCCAAGATGGTCATATCCGGTATTAGACCCCGTTTCCAGGGCTTGTCCCAGAGTGCAGGGCAGATTGCCCACGTGTTACTCACCCGTTCGCCACTAATCCACCCCGAAGGGCTTCATCGTTCGACTTGCATGTGTTAAGCACGCCGCCAGCGT
Organism: Streptomyces sp. NEAU-sy36; assembly: GCF_013423905.1. NCBI lineage: Bacteria > Bacillati > Actinomycetota > Actinomycetes > Kitasatosporales > Streptomycetaceae > Streptomyces > Streptomyces sp. NEAU-sy36. The sequence continues at coordinate 2,487,120 of NZ_CP058977.1, read as the reverse complement.
TCGTCCTGAGCCAGGATCAAACTCTCCGTGAATGTTTACCGGTAATCCAGTGACACACACGGGAGCGGAACCAAGAGGAGGAATAGTCCCCTCGGTCCTCAGCGTCCTCGCTGTGTTTTTTCAAAGGAACCTCGACCATCGGTGATCCGATGGACGGGGTATCAACATATCTGGCGTTGACTTTTGGCACGCTGTTGAGTTCTCAAGGAACGGTCGCTTCCTTTGTACTCACCCTCTCGGGCTTTCCTCCGGGCGCTTCCCTTTCGGTGTTTCAAACTCTATCAGGCTTTTTCCGTCTCTCTGACCACCCTCCCGCAGGCATGCGGAAGGAGATCCAGAGTTAGGATCCGACGAGTTTGGTTTCTGTCAGGCGACGGCACTCTCGCGCCGCTCCGTCCCGAGCAGGAGTACGACTGTACACGCGGCTCCGAAGAGGGTGCAAATCCAGTAGGTTGGTGGTCTAGACCACTAGCTGGTAGCTTTCATCCGGAACCGCCACTTCACATGACATACCCTGCTGCTCAGGCTCGCGAGCAGCTCCACTTCTGGGAGGCTCCCATGACCACCGTGACGTCCCCTCTCGCCGGACGCGCCATCGGGCTGGCCGCCGTGCCGGACCCGGTCTTCGCCGGGGCGATGGTCGGGCCCGGTACCGCGATCGATCCCGCGCGGGAGCCCTCGGAGGCCGTGTCGCCCGTGACGGGTGTGATCGTCTCCCTGCACCCGCACGCCTTCGTCGTCGTCGACGAGCAGGGGCACGGGGTGCTCACCCACCTCGGTATCGACACGGTGCAGCTCAACGGCGAGGGCTTCGAGCTGCTCGTCGGCAAGGGCGACACCGTGACCCGCGGCCAGGCCGTCGTGCGCTGGAACCCCGCGGCCGTCGAGGAGGCCGGCAAGTCCCCGGTCTGCCCCGTCGTCGCGCTGGAGGCCACGGCCGACGCCCTCTCCGACCTCCGCGACAGCGGTGATGTGAAGGCCGGCGACTGCCTCTTCTCCTGGAACTGACGGCAGTCGCCGTCAGAAGGACGGCGGAACAGGACGACCACCGCGGCGGGGGGCCGCCGCACTATCCGGAGACGGGTGAGATGGAGACAACGCTGCGAGGCGTCGGTGTGAGCCATGGCGTGGCGATCGGCGAGGTCCGGCACATGGGCACGGCGGTGCTGGAGCCGCCGGCCAAGCAGATCCCCGCGCAGGAGGCGGGCCGGGAGCAGGGACGCGCCCGACAGGCGGTGGACGCGGTGGCCGCCGACCTGACGGCGCGCGGCAACCTGGCGGGTGGCGAGGCCCAGGCCGTGCTCGAAGCACAGGCCATGATGGCCCAGGACCCCGAGCTGATGGCGGATGTGGAGCGGCGGATCGCCGTCGGCAGCACCGCCGAGCGCGCGGTGTACGACGCGTTCGCGGCCTACCGGGAGCTGCTGGCCGGGGCGGGCGAGTACCTCGCCGGGCGGGTGGCGGACCTCGACGACGTGCGGAACCGTATCGTCGCCCGGCTGCTGGGCGTTCCCATGCCGGGTGTGCCGGACAGCGACCACCCCTATGTCCTGGTGGCGCGGGACCTGGCGCCCGCCGACACGGCGCTGCTCGACCCTTCCCTGGTGCTCGGCTTCGTGACCGAGGAGGGCGGGCCGACCAGTCACAGCGCGATCCTGGCCCGGGCGCTCGGCGTGCCGGCCGTGGTGGCGCTGCCCGGTGCGGTGGAGCTGGCCGAGGGCACGGTGGTCGCGGTGGACGGCAGCACCGGTGACGTCTTCGTGAACCCGAGCGAGGAGAGCCGGGAGCGGCTGGCGGCGGAGGCCGCGGAGCGCAGGGCGGCGCTGGCCGCCTCGACGGGGCCGGGTGCGACGGCGGACGGTCACCAGGTGCCGCTGCTGGCCAATGTGGGCGGCCCCGCGGACGTGCCGGCGGCCGTGGCGGCCGGGGCCGAGGGCGTCGGTCTGTTCCGTACCGAGTTCCTGTTCCTGGACGACAGTGAGCGCGCTCCGTCCGAGGAGAAGCAGATCGCGGCCTACCGGCAGGTGCTGGAGGCGTTCCCCGAGGGCCGGGTCGTCGTGCGCGTGCTGGACGCGGGCGCGGACAAGCCCCTGGCGTTCCTGACCCCGGCGGACGAGCCGAACCCTGCCCTGGGCGTGCGGGGCCTGCGGACGCTGCTGGACCACCCCGAGGTGCTGCGCACCCAGCTGACCGCGCTGGCGAAGGCCGCGCGGGGGCTGCCCGTCCACCTTGAGGTGATGGCGCCGATGGTGGCGGACCGCGCCGACGCGAAGGCGTTCGCGGACGCCTGCCGGGAGGCGGGGCTGACGGCGAAGTTCGGGGCCATGGTGGAGATCCCGTCGGCCGCGCTGCGGGCGCGTTCGATCCTCCAGGAGGTCGAGTTCCTGTCGTTGGGGACCAATGACCTCGCGCAGTACACGTTCGCGGCGGACCGGCAGGTGGGCGCGGTGTCGCGGTTGCAGGATCCGTGGCAGCCGGCGCTGCTGGACCTGGTGGCGCTGTCCGCGGAGGCGGCCCGTGCCGAGGGCAAGAGCTGCGGTGTGTGCGGTGAGGCGGCGTCCGATCCGCTGCTGGCCTGTGTGCTGACCGGGCTGGGTGTCACCTCCTTGTCCATGGGCGCGGCGTCGATTCCGTACGTCCGTGCTGCGCTGGCGAAGTACACGCTGGCGCAGTGCGAGCGGGCCGCGGCGGCGGCGCGTGCGGCGGACAGTGCCGAGGAGGCGCGCGGCGCGGCTCGGGGTGTGCTGTCCGGCGAGTAGCCGACCGGTGGTGGTACCGGTACCGGCGGGTGCGCCGGGTGCCGGGTGTCAGGGGCGTCCCGCCTTCGGGTGGGGCGCCCCTGGCGTGTGCGGTGCCGGGTCAGTGGCGGTGGTCGTCGGCTCCGCGCTCCTCGCCGAGGTCGGGCGGTGCGCAGTAGTCGACGCCGGGTTCCGGGGCGATGAGGTCGCCGGTCTCGGCGTCGGTGCAGTAGGCGTCGAACACCTCGGCCGCGGTGAGTGGTTCGAGGGCGCCGGCGCGCAGCCGCCAGCCGTGGACGCGGTCGGGGGTGCCCGGGGCGCTGGTGCGCAGCACCAGTCCGCCGGGGCTGCGGGTGGCGAGGCCCAGGGCGAGGACGCTGGTGAACTCCAGCGCCTCGGCCTCGTCGAGCCGGGTGGCGCCGTGGATGTCCGGGTCGCCGTGGAGGACCGAGACCAGGGTGTCCGGGGGTCCGGTGACGGTGCAGACGAGGTGCCGGTCCCCGGGCGGCGCGGTGTCGAGGATGCGGACCAGGAGGTCGGAGGCTCGGGTGAAGGCCGCGCGGCCGATGTCCTCGCCGCAGGTGGGGCAGGGGCCGAGGCGGGTGAGCAGAGTGGTGGCGTACTCCCAGGTGGCCCGGCGGACGGCTTCGTCCACGAGGGCGGGGACGAGGGTGGCGAGCGGGCTGCCGTCGTAGGGGATGGTGGGGCCGGTGGCGGCGAGTTCGGCGGTGAAGCGGGTGCGGGTGGCGGGGAGGTCGGGGTCCAGGCCGGTCTCGGCGCAGTAGGCGGCGTAGTCCTCGGGGTCGAACAGGGCGAGTGTGGTGTGGCCGCCGCCCGCGGCACGGTCTCGGAGGACGGCTTCCAGCTGCCGGAGGTAGGTCGCGTGGTCGTCGAAGGTGAAGCTGCGATAGCGCCGCATGGCGCGGAAGTCGTGTTCGTCGGCGAGCAGGCCGATGGTGCCCGCGATCTCGCGGTGCAGGACGCTGCGTGTGCTCTCGTGGTCGGTGTGCGCCATGTTTCCCCCATTGCGCGCGGTCGTATCAGTGCTCACTCACCGTAATCGGCGGCACTGACAATGAGGGGTGCACGGCGCTGATCTGGTGTTTTCGCGGTTCGTGCGGGCGGCGCGGACGGTGCCGCGCCGCGCGCACGGGGGTCGGCGGGTCAGGCGCGCTTGCGGGCCAGTTCCTCGTAGAAGGCGAGCAGGGCGAGGTCGTCGATGGAGCCGGGGTTGACCGCCTTCTCCAGCGGGGTGCCCTGGAGGAGGCGCTTGACGGGGACCTCGATGCGCTTGCCGGTGAGGGTGTGCGGGACGCCGGGGACCTCGATGATCTCGTCGGGGATGTGGCGGGGCGAGAGGTGTTCGCGGATGGCCCGCTTGATCCGGTCGACGAGGGCGTCGTCCAGGGCGGCGCCCGGGGCGAGGTGGACGAACAGGGGCATCCAGTAGCCGCCGTCGGGCTGTTCGATGCCGATGACGAGGGATTCCTTGATCTCGGGCAGGCGCTCGACGACCTCGTAGATGTCGGCGGAGCCCATGCGGACGCCCTGCCGGTTGAGGGTGGAGTCGGAGCGGCCGTGGATGATCACGGTGCCGCGGGAGGTGAGGGTGATCCAGTCGCCGTGACGCCAGACGCCGGGGTAGGTGTCGAAGTAGCTGTCGTGGTAGCGGCTGCCGTCGGGGTCGTTCCAGAAGCGGACCGGCATGGACGGCATGGGCTGGGTGACGACGAGTTCGCCCACCTCGTCCACGACGGGGTGGCCGCTGGGGTCCCAGGCCTGGAGGTCGGTGCCGAGACCCGGGGCCTGGAGTTCGCCGGTGTACACGGGCAGCGTCGGTACGGCGCCCGCGAAGCAGGAGCAGACGTCGGTGCCGCCGCTGACGGAGGCGATCCAGAGGTCGTCGCGGACCTCGTCGTGCAGCCAGCGGAAGCCGTCCGGCGGGAGCGGGGAGCCGGTGGTGGCGACGCACTTGACGCGGGAGAGGTCGTAGTCGCGGGCCGGGTGGACGCCGGCCTTGCGGCAGGCCATGACGTAGGCGGCGGAGGTGCCGTAGAGGGTGGCGCCGGTGCGTTCGGCGACCTTCCACTGGGCGCCGGTGTCGGGGTGGCCGGGGCTGCCGTCGTACAGGACGATCGTCGTTCCGGTGAGCAGGCCGGAGACGAGGAAGTTCCACATCATCCAGCCGGTCGAGGTGTACCAGAAGAAGCGGTCCTCCGGGCCGAGGTCGCAGTGCAGGCCCAGTTGCTTGAGGTGTTCGACCAGGATGCCGCCCTGGGACTGGACGATGGCCTTGGGCAGTCCGGTCGTGCCGGAGGAGTAGAGCACCCACAGCGGGTGGTCGAAGGGAACCTGCTCGAAGACGGGTTCGGTGTCGCCCGCGGTCAGGGCGGACCATTCGAGGGTGCCGTCGGGGGCCTCGGTGCCGAGCAGCGGGATGTGCACGACGGCCCGCAGGGTGGGCAGTTCGCGGCGGAGTTCGGCGACGGTCTCGCGGCGGTCGTGCTCCTTGCCGCCGTAGCGGTAGCCGTCGACGGTGAACAGGACGACGGGTTCGACCTGCTGGAAGCGGTCGAGGACGCTGCGCGCGCCGAAGTCGGGGGCGCATGAGGTCCAGACGGCGCCGACGGCGGCGGTCGCGAGGAGGGCGACGACGGCCTGGGGGATGTTGGGGAGGTAGCCGCTGACCCGGTCGCCGGGGCGCACGCCGAGGGCGCGCAGTTCGGCGGCGAGGGAGCCGACCTGGCGGCGCAGTTCGGACCAGGTGACGGGCCGTGGTTCGTGGGTCTCGTCCACGTGCACCAGGGCGGGCTGGTCGGCGCGGTCGGCGGCGGCGCGCAGGGCGTGTTCGGCGTAGTTGAGGGTGGCGCCGGGGAACCACTGGGCGCCTGGCATGGCGCGGTCGCCGAGGACCTGCGTGTACGGGGTCGAGAAGCGCACGTCGAAGAAGTCGGTGACGGCTTTCCAGAAGGTGTCCAGGTGGTCCACGGACCATCGGTGCAGGGCGGCGTAGCCGCCGTCGGCCGGCGCCCCGTGCCGGGCTGCGGCCCAGGCCTGGAAGGTGGTGATGCGTGCCTCGGCGATCCGCTCGGGATCGGGCTGCCAGAGCGGCTGGGGGTTCGCGGTCGACATTGGGGCGGCTCCCGGGCTGTGCGCGTCGTGTGCGTCGGTCCGCGCACGGCTGGGGTGTGCGCGTGACGCGGCTGACAGGGACGATGCCATGTGATCGACTTCCGCACCAGGGGTGCTTCATATCATCCGAGTGGTGAAAGGCACCCCGGCGCAGGTGAACGGAAATTGAACGGCACGCGCGGCCGGGGCGCTCGGTGGCAGGGTGAGCAGCATGGACGGTCGTGACCTGGTGCGTTCGGTGCGTGTGATCGGTTCGGGGCGGGCGGCGCGGGGGGTGCGGGCGGCGTGGCGCAGACGGCGGATCGACGCCGCCGGGCTGCCCCGGCGGGGGGCGGAGCGAGCGCGGGTCCCGGGGCGGGTGGAGGATGCGCGGCCGGGCCCCGGTGGCGGGGTGATCCGGTTCAGCCGCTCCGAGCTGCGGATCACGGTGGCGGTGAACGGGGCGGTGTTCTGGGGCTGGGACGGAGCGGAACCGCAGCCGTCGTACGCGCTGGCGGGGAGTTGTCCCGAGCCGGATCCGCGGGCGGTGCTGGAACCGGACACGGACGGCGGCTGGCGGGTGGTGGCCGAGCGGGTGACCGTCGTGGTCTCCCGGCACGGCGCGGTGGACGTGTGCACGCCGGGCGGGGTGGTGTTGCGGCGGGAGCTGCCGCCGCGCTGGTGGGAGCCGGTCGGCGGCGGTCCGGGGCGGTGGCTGCAGCGGTCGGAGGTGGCGGCGGACGCCCGGTTCTTCGGGCTCGGCGGGCGTGCGTCGGGACCGCGGCTGCGGGACGGCTCGTACCGGCTGTGGAACACCGATCCCGGGGACGCGTTCGGCCCCGGCGACGATCCGTTGTACCTGACGATGCCGGTGCAGCTGGTGGTGGCGGACGCCGGGACGCACCTGATCTTCCACGACACCACCTGGGACGGCACGGTGGTGCTGCGCGAGGGCGAGGAGGGCGCGGGGTCCGGGCACGACCGGGCGGGCCACTGCGAACTGCGGATGGACGGCGGTCCGCTGCGCTGCTGGGTGATGGTGGGGGCGCCGTCGCGCGTTCTGCACACCTGGGCCGCGCTGACGGGGGCGCCCGCGCTGCCGCCGTCCTGGGCACTCGGCCACCACCACGCGCGGTGGGGGTTCGGCGGCGAGCAGGAGTTGCGCCGGATCGTGGCGGGCTACCAGGAGCGGGACCTGCCGCTGGACGCCGTCCATCTGGACATCGACCACTACGACGACCACCAGGTGTTCACCGTCGACCGGGAGCGGTTCCCGAAGCTGCCGGTGCTCGCCGAGGAACTGCGCCGGGACGGGATCCGGCTGGTGTCGATCGTCGACCCGGCGGTGAAGGCGGTCGCGGGGAACGCGGTGCACGACAGCGGGGCGGCGGTGGACGCGTTCGTGCGGGACGCGTCGGGGCGGCCGGTGCGGGGCGTGGTGTGGGCCGGCGAGTCGGTGTACCCGGACTTCACGGACCCGCGGGTGCGCGCGTGGTGGGGCGGGCTGTACGCGGAGCGGCTGGCGCAGGGGTTCGCCGGGTTCTGGCACGACATGAACGAGCCGGTGTCCTTCAACGCCTTCGGGGAGCCGACGCTGCCGCGTTCGGCCCGGCACGCCCTGGAGGGGCGCGGTGGGGACCACCGCGAGGCGCACAACGTGTACGGGTTGTGCATGGCGCGGGCGGGCTACGAGGGATTGCGCGAACTGGCGCCCGAGGAGCGGCCGTTCCTGCTCTCGCGGTCCGGCTGGGCGGGGATGCAACGCTACGGCGGCACGTGGTCCGGTGCGGTGGCGACGGGCTGGCCGGGGCTGCGGGCGTCGCTGTCGCTGGTGCTGGGGCTCGGTCTGTGCGGGGTGCCGTACTCGGGTCCCGGCGTCGGCGGGTTCGACGGCAGCCCCTCGCCGGAGCTGTATCTGCGCTGGTTCCAGCTCGGCGCGTACCTGCCGCTGTTCCGCACCCACGCCGGGCCGCGCGCGGGGCGCCGGGAGCCGTGGGAGTTCGGGCCCGAGGTGCTGGAGCACGCGCGGGCGGCGCTGCGGGAGCGCCGGCGGCTGCTGCCGTACTTCGTGACGCTGGCCCATCTGGCCCGGCGGACCGGCGCGCCCTATGTGCGGCCGGTGTGGTGGGGGGCGCCGGAGGACCGGGCGCTGCGGGACTGCGAGGACGCCTTCCTGCTGGGCGACGGCCTGCTGGTGGCGCCCGTCCTCGAGCCCGGCGCCGACCGGCGGACGGTGCGGTTGCCGCGGGGTCGCTGGTACGACACGGCGACGGAGCGGGCCTACGAGGGTCCGGCACAGGTGGTCGTGGCGGCATCGCCGGAGCGGATACCGGTGTTCGCGCGGGCGGGCGCGGTGCTGCCCGTGCGCGGTGACGAGGGACCGGAACTGGAGGCATGGGCACCGGCACCCGGCCGCACCGGGGGCGGACTGGTGGTGCCAGACGCGGGCGACGGCTGGGAGGAGCCGGATCTCGAACGGTACGTCGCCCGCAGGCAGGGCGGGAGCGTGCTGGTCACTCGGGAGGGAGAGGACGGGTCGAGCACTCCGCCCTGGCCGGTGCGGGTGCGGGGGCTCGGGTGAGACGGGCGGGGCCGGGAGTCCGGTGAGGCGATGTGGGGGCGCGGGTGAGGCCGGCCGACCGGGACGGGCGTCGGGATCGGAGGGCGGCTGGTCGTTCAGGCGGATGCACGGGCTCCGGCGAAACCCACCGACCCGGGCAGGCATCGGGATCCGAGGCCAGCTGATCGCTCAGGCGAGTGCACGGGCACCGGCGAAACCCACCGACCCGGGCAGGCATCGGGATCCGAGGCCAGCTGATCGCTCAGGCGAGTGCACGGGCACCGGCGAAACCCACCGACCCGGGCAGGCATCGGGATCCGAGGCCAGCTGATCGCTCAGGCGAGTGCACGGGCACCGGCGAAACCCACCGACCCGGGCAGGCATCGGGATCCGAGGCCAGCTGATCGCTCAGGCGAGTGCACGCACCGACGCAACCGACCAACCCGGGCAGGCATGCGGTCTCGGCTCGGCCGGCGGCGGACGTCGGCCGGACGGGCCTGCGGGCGCGGTCCGGCCGAGCCGACCGACCACGGGCGTCTTGACGGGCTCGTGCAGCCGGGCGGGCGCGGGAAAGCAGGCGGGGTCGGCGGGGCGCGGAGCCGGGGCCAAGGCCGCCCAGGCCGAGCGGGCGCCGGGGTCCGGCTTGGCCGGACGCCGGCACCGGCCGACCGGACCCGACAGGTTCGCGAGCCTCGCCGGGCCGGGCGGGCGCGGGAACGCAGGTGCGGCCGGCGGAGCGCGGCCCCAGGGCGAGCCCGCCCAGACCAAGCAGGTGCCGGGGCTCGGCTTGGCCGGGCAAGCCGGCGGCGGACGTCGGCCGGACGGCCCTGCGGGCGCCGAGTCCGGCCGAGCCCAACGAACGCGGGCGACTCGGACGAGCCTCCCCCAACCAGGCGGGCGCCAGGAAGCAGGCGAGGTCAGCGGGGAGCGGCCCCGGGGCCAAGCCCGCCCAGACCAAGCAGGCGCCGGGACTCGGCCCGCCCGGACAAGCCGGCGGCGGACGTCGGCCGGACGGGCCTGCGGGCGCCGAATCCGGCCGAGCCCAACGGACACGGGCGACTCGGACGAGCCTCCCCCAACCAGGCGGGCGCCAGGAAGCAGGCGAGGTCAGCGGGGCACGGAGCCGGGGCCAAGCCCGCCCAGACCAAGCAGGTGCCGAGGTTCGGCATCGCCCGGACAAGCCGGCGGCGGACGTCGGCCGGGCGGCCCTGCGGGCGCCGAATCCGGCCAAGCCCAGCGGACACGGGCGACTCGGACGAGCCTCCCCCCCCCAGGCGGGCGCGAGGAAGCAGGCGAGGTCGGCGGGGCGCGGAGCCGGGGCAAGGCCGCCCAGGACAAGCGGGCGCCAAGGCTCGGCCTGCCCACACACCGGTACCGGCCGACAGGGCCCGACAGGTGCGCGAGCCTCGCCGGGCCGGGTGGGCGCGAGGCCCGGCCGGGCCGTGGGTGTCAGATGTAGCGGCCTTCGAAGAAGGCTCGCACCGCGGCGCTGTGCAGGGGGAAGGCCAGTTCCTCGGGCCGGCGCAGCAGTTGCCGGCCCGTCGTCTCGGCGGTGGGGGCGGAGGGCGGCAGGACGTCGGCCGGGCGCTCGGGCAGCAGGCCGAACAGCAGCAGATGTCCGTCAGGCGAGCTCATGGCGTCCACGAGCCGCACGTCACGGGCGGCCGCGTCGATACCGGTCTCCTCCTTGAGTTCGCGGACGACGGCCTGTTTCCAGTCCTCGCGGTCGTCGACGTAGCCGCCGGGCAGGGCCAGGCCGCCGCGGGCCGGGGCGATGGCGCGGGTGATGACGACCAGGGCGGTGCCCTGGGTGTCGTAGACGGGCTGGAGCGCGATGGCCACGGGCAGCGGGTTGCGGTAGGCGACGGTGCCGCAGGACGGGCAGGTGCGCGGCCAGCCGGTGACGCCCTCTCCATAGGGCACTCCGCAGGCCGAACAGTGCGAGCCAAGCGCGGAGTTGACAGTTGGTTGCTTCTTTTCGGACACGCGCGGACTGTATCCGATCACGGGAGGGACGTCTTCCGGAAGCCGTGCGGTACGGTCCCGCCCTTTTCCGGTCGCGCGGACACGGCGGACGGCGGGCCCGGGATCGCCACTCTGTGTGATCGGCCGGAAATTCTGTGTGAACGTCCGATGAACTCCCCCTGGGCGTGCGCGGGCGGCGCCATCATGCTCCCGTGCACTCCTGGACGGACACTCTCCGCTTCGCCTTCCAGCCGGTGGTCAACCTGAGGACGGGCGCGGTCGCCGCACTGGAGACGCTCGCCCGCCCGGAGACCGGCGACGTCCTGGCCGAGGCCCGCCGCGATCCCGAACTGGACGGCGCCCTCGCGGTGTTGGCGCTCCGTGCGGCCCTGCGCAGGGAGACGCTGCTGCCGCTGCACGTCAACGTGTTCGCGGCCACGCTCGCCGACCTCGGCGGCCTCACCCCGCTGCACGACGCCGTGCGGGCGGCCGGGCGGCTGCCCTGGGAGGTGACGCTGGACGTCGTACCGCCGTACACGCACGTGCCGCAGCGGGCGTTGCTGGAGGCGGTGGACGCGCTGCGGGGGCAGGGGTTCCGGATCAGCGCGGACGGCGTCGGGGACGGTGATGTGCCGCTGCGGCTGCTCACCGACCTCGACCCCGACCTGGTCAAGCTCGACGCCTCGCTGCCGGCCCGGCCGGCCGCGGTGCGGGCGATGCGGACCCTGTGCGAGGAACTGGGCGCACTGGTCGCCGTGGAGGGGGTGGAGACCGAGGCGCAGTACGCGGTGGCGGTGTCGGCGGGGGCCCAGCTGGCGCAGGGCGAGCTGTTCGCGCCGCCGGCCCGGATCCCCGCGGCGGACGTGTACGTGCCGCCCCGCTCCCCCGGCGCCCCGGCCGTGCCCCGGACCGGGCCGTCGGTACGGGAGTTCGTGCGCCCGGCCGCCGTGCTGCCGGTGACGGCGTCGGCCGGGCAGGTACGGGCCCTGCTCACCGGTTCCCCGGACGTCTCCGGGGTGCTGCTGGTGGACCAGGCGGGCAGGCCCGTCCGCTCGTTGCACCGCTCGCGCTTCCTGCTGTCGATGTCCGGGCGCTACGGGCACGCCCTGTACGCCGACCGGCCGGCCGCCCGGCTGGCGGACGTGCCGCGCACGGTGGGGGCGGACGCCACCGCCTGGGAGGTGCTGGACGTGGTGGCGATCGGCGGCCGGGACCGGACCAGCGACGATGTGGCGGTGGTCGACGCGCACGAGCGGTGCGTGGGCGTCGTGCGGCTCGCGGACCTGGTGCGGGCGCTGGCGGAGAGCCGGGTGGAGGAGGCGGCCGGGCTCAATCCGCTGACCCGGCTGCCCGGTTCGGACGCGATCACGGGCGAGGTGGACCGGCGCATCGCACAGGGCCGGCCGTTCGCGCTGAGCTGGCTGGACATCGACCACTTCAAGCGGGTCAACGACGGCGCCGGGTTCGCCGCGGGCGACGAGCTGATCCGGTCGGTGGGGCGGGCGCTGACGCAGGCCGTCGCCGGACAGGCGCGGGTGGGTCACATCGGCGGGGACGACTTCCTGGTGCTGGCGGACGAGGAGGCGCTCGCCCCGCTGGCCGCGGCCGTGCTGGACGCGCCCTGGTCCGCGGGCGGGCGGCCGGTCACGCTGTCGCTGGCGACCGTGGTCTGCGGGCCGGGCGGCGTGCGCGACCACCGCGAGGCCGCGGCACGTCTGGCACCGCTGAAGCGGGCGGCCAAGGCGCTGGACGGGGCGAGCTGGGTGCTGGGGCGCGCGGAGACACCGGGCCACGAGGTCCGTCGGGGCGGCGGGCCGACGACTGCGCCGCCGGGCGAACGGACGGCGGCCGAGCAGCGGTGGTGAACTCGGGTGGCGCTGCGGTCGGTTGGCCGGCTGGAAAGCAGGACACGCACGGGCCGCGCGCGGGGCTGGTGACCAGGACGCCGGCCGGCCGCCGACAGGCCGGGGGCCGGGCGCCCCGGGCGAAGCCGCCCCGCGGGGCGAGCCCGCGGCCGCACGGCACGGCCCTCCAGCCCTGGTGGGCACCCCTGCGCCGGGAGCCGCCGCGCCCGGCCGGGGGCTCAGCCGTCGGAGGCCGCCCCGCCGAGATCGCCCGGGGCACGGCCGAGCGACGCCGCGAGCCCGGCGCCCCGCCCGCCCCGGTCGACCCCGGACGGCCCGCCGACCGCCCAGCCGCACCCGCCCGTCGGCCTGCCGACAGTCCGTCCCGCCCGGGTCGTCCTCACGAACGGGCGGCCGGGTCGTCACGTGGTCAGTTGGTGGGCGGAGGGGCGGCGCATGGCGTGTTCGACGAGGCCGATGATGACCTCCTTGGCCGACTCCCGTTCGCGGGCGTCGCAGAGCAGCACCGGCACCTGGGGGTCCAGGTCGAGCGCCTGGCGGACCGCGTCGGCGGGGTAACGGGCGGCGCCGTCGAAGCAGTTGACGGCGACCAGGAAGGGGATGGAGCGCCGTTCGAAGTAGTCGACGGCGGCGAAGCAGTCCTCCAGCCGGCGGGTGTCGGCGAGGACAACGGCGCCCAGCGCGCCCTCGGACAGCTCGTCCCACATGAACCAGAACCGCTCCTGCCCGGGCGTGCCGAAGAGGTAGAGCACCAGGCCCTCGCGCAGGGTGATGCGGCCGAAGTCCATGGCGACGGTGGTGGTGTGCTTGCCCTCCACCCCGCTGACGTCGTCGACCGGGCGCCCGGCCTCGGTGAGCGTCTCCTCGGTGCGCAGCGGCCTGATCTCGCTGATCGCGCCGACCAGGGTGGTCTTGCCGACGCCGAAGCCGCCGGCCACGAGGATCTTGAGCGTGACCGGCTCCACCGGGGGCTTGCCGTGCTCAGAACGGCCGAACACCATCGTTCGCTTCTCCTGCTTGCTGGGGATCGGGCGACGGCCGGCCGTAGCCGCCGCCACCGGGGGTTTCGATGACGAGTACGTCGCCGGGGCGGACGTCCGTGGAGCCGCTGCCGCCGAGGTCGGTGACCGTGCCGTCGGCCCGCTCCACCCGGTTGGCGCCGAGCGCCCCGGGTGCGCCGCCCGCCATGCCGTACGGGGGCACGCGACGGTGCTGGGAGAGGGTGGAGACGGTCATGGGCTCCAGGAACCGGATGCGGCGTACGGCGCCGTCCCCGCCGCGCCAGGTTCCGGCACCGCCGCTGCCGTGCCGGACGGCGAACTCTTCGAGGCGGACGGGCAGCCGCCACTCCAGGATCTCGGGGTCGGTGAGCCGGGAGTTGGTCATGTGGGTCTGGACGACGTCGGCGCCGGGGAAGCCGTCGCCCGCGCCCGAGCCGGAGGCGACGGTCTCGTAGTACTGGTGGCGTTCGTTGCCGAAGGTGACGTTGTTCATCGTGCCGGAGCCCTCGGCCTGGACGCCGAGCGCGGCGTACAGGGCGCCCGTGATGGCCTGGGAGGTCTCCACGTTCCCGGCGACGACGGCCGCCGGCGGCTCGGGCGCGAGCAGGGAGCCGGGCGGCACGATGATGTCCAGCGGGCGCAGACAGCCGTCGTTGAGCGGGATGTCGTCGGCGACCAGGGTGCGGAACACGTACAGGACGGCCGCGTTGACGACGGCGGAGGGGGCGTTGAAGTTGGTGGCGAGCTGTGCCGAGGTGCCGGTGAAGTCGATGGTGGCGCGGCGCTCGGCCCGGTCGACGCGCACCCGGACGCGGATGACGGCTCCGGAGTCGGTCTCGTAGGCGTACGCCCCGTCGTCCAGGGCGTCGACGACGCGGCGGACGGCCTCCTCGGCGTTGTCCTGGACGTGCCGCATATAGGCCTGGACGACGTCGAGGCCGAACTCGCCGATCATGCGGCGGACCTCGTCGACACCCTTCTGGTTGGCGGCGATCTGCGCCCGCAGGTCGGCGAGGTTGGTGCGGGGGTTGCGGGAGGGGTGGGGGGCCTCGGTGAGCAGGCGGCGGGTCTCCTCCTCGCGGAAGCGGCCGCCCTCGGCGAGCAGCCAGTTGTCGAAGAGGACGCCCTCCTCCTCGATGGTGCGGCTGTGGGCGGGCATGGAGCCGGGGGCGATGCCGCCGATCTCCGCGTGGTGGCCGCGGGAGGCGACGTGGAAGAGGAGGCGCGGCCGGTGCCCCGGGCCCTGGGGGGAGTCGGTGTCGAAGACCGGGGTGATCACGGTGACGTCCGGCAGGTGTGTGCCGCCGTGGTACGGGTCGTTGACGGCGTAGGTGTCGCCCGGTCGCATCGCGGTGCCGCGACGGCGGATGACCTCCTTGACGCTGGTGCCCATGGAGCCCAGGTGGACGGGGATGTGCGGGGCGTTGGCCACCAGGTTGCCGTCCGGGTCGAACAGGGCGCAGGAGAAGTCCAGGCGTTCCTTGATGTTGACGGACTGGGCGGTGGACTCCAGGCGGGCGCCCATCTGTTCGGCGATCGACATGAAGAGGTTGTTGAAGACCTCCAGGAGCACCGGGTCGGTTTCCGTGTCGGCGCGGGAACCGTGCGTGAGCGCCGTGCGTTCCAGGACCAGATGCCCGTCGTCGCGCACCACGGCCCGCCAGCCGTCGTCCACGACGGTCGTCGCGCCGGCCTCGGTGACGACCGCCGGGCCGGTGATCCGCTCGCCGGGAGGGAGGGCCTCGCGGCGGTGCAGGGGTACGTCGCGCCAGGAGCCGCCGGTGTGCAGGCGGACGGTCCCGGGTGCGGCGGGCCGTCCCTCGTACGGGGCGAGGGCGGACAGATCGGGGGGTGCGGTGATGCCGGTGGCCTCGACGGAGAGGGCTTCCACGACGATCGGGCGGTCGAGGGTGAAGGAGTAGGTGGCACGATGCCGGTCCTCGAAGGCGTGCCGCATGGCGTCGGGCTCGGCCAGTTCGACGGTGAGGGTGGTGTCGGTGCCGTCGTAGCGGAGCTGGGCGCGGTGGGTGACCCGGACACGGTCCTCGGGGACGTCCTCGGCGACGAGTTCGGCGCGGGCGGCCGCCTCCAGGTCGGCGGCAGTCGCGCGGATGCCGGGCATGGCGGCGGGCTCCAGCGGGGCCTCGACGGACTGTTCGCGCATGGCGGTGGTGTCGGCGAGGCCGATGCCGAGCGCGGAGAGGACCCCGGCCATGGGGGGTACGAGGACGGTGCGGATGCCGAGCGCCTCGGCGACCCGGCACGCGTGCTGGCCGCCCGCGCCACCGAAGGTGGTCAGGGCGTACCGGGTGATGTCGTGGCCCTTCTGGACGGAGATCCGCTTGACGGCGTTGGCGATGTTGGCGACGGCGATCCGCAGATAGCCCTCCGCCACCTGTTCCGGGGTCCGCCGGTCGCCGGTGGCCTCGTGGATCTCGTGGGCGAGCGCGCCGAACCGGTCGCGGACGAGTGCCACGTCCAGCGGCTGGTCGCCGCCGGGCCCGAACACGGCCGGGAAATGGGCGGGTTGGATGCGTCCGAGCATCACGTTGGCGTCGGTGACGGTGAGCGGGCCGCCCGCCCGGTAGCAGGCGGGGCCGGGGTCGGCGCCGGCCGAGTCGGGGCCGACGCGGTAGCGGGAGCCGTCGAAGTGGAGCACGGAGCCGCCGCCCGCGGCCACGGTGTGGATGTCCAGCATGGGCGCGCGCAGCCTGACGCCCGCGACGCGGGTGTCGAAGACCCGTTCGTAGGCGCCGGCGAAGTGCGAGACGTCGGTGGAGGTGCCGCCCATGTCGAAGCCGATGACCCGGTCGAAGCCCGCCCGCTGGGACATCCGGGCCATGCCGACGATGCCGCCGGCCGGTCCGGACAGCACCGCGTCCTTGCCGCGGAACTGTCCCGCCTCGGTGAGCCCGCCGTTGGACTGCATGAACATCAGCCGCACGCCGTGGAGTTCGCCGGCCACGTGGCGGACGTAGCGGTGCAGCACGGGCGAGAGGTAGGCGTCGGCCACCGCGGTGTCGCCGCGTGGGACGAGCTTCATCAGCGGGCTGACCTCGCTGGACAGCGAGATCTGCGGGAAGCCGGTGCGGGCGGCGAGTTCGCCGATGGCGCGTTCGTGTGCGGGGTGGAGATGGCTGTGCAGGCAGACGACGGCGACGGCGCGGATGCCGTCGTCGTAGGCCGCGCGCAGCTGCGGGGCGAGCGCGTCCAGGTCGGGGGCGCGCAGCACCGTGCCGTCGGCGGCGATGCGTTCGTCGGCCTCGATCACCCGTTCGTAGAGCAGTTCGGGCAGGTCGATGCGGCGGGCGAAGATGGCCGGCCGGTTCTGGTAGGCGATGCGCAGGGCGTCGCCGAAGCCCCGGGTGATGACCAGGAGGGTGGGTTCGCCGGTGCGTTCCAGGAGGGCGTTGGTGGCGACCGTGGTGCCCATCCGCACGACCTCGACGGGTTCCCGGGAGTCGCCGAGGAGGGCGCGGATGCCGGCGACGGCCGCGTCGGTGGCGGGGCGGGGGCCGCCCGGGCCGGGCCCGGCGTGCGGGCGGCCGGGGAGGTCGGAGAGCACCTTGTGGGTGAGCAGCCGGCCGTCCGGGCGACGCGCGACGATGTCGGTGAAGGTGCCGCCCCGGTCGACCCAGAACTGCCAGCCTGTCACGTCAGTTCTCCGCTTCCGCGCCGGTCACAGCGCCCGCAGGCCGTTGATCACGTCGCGCAGGATACTCTCGTCCGGCAGCTCGGCCGGGGGCACCGGCCGGGTGACATGGACGAGTTCCGCGTGCACGAGGTCGCCGACGAGGACCCGGACCACGCCGATGGGCAGGTCGAGTTCCGCGGCCAGCTCGGCGACCGACTGCGGGGCGGTGCGGCACAGCTCCACGATGTCCACGTGCTCGGGAGAGAGCGTCGGGTCCGTGTCCGCGTCGCCCGCGCCGGGCTCCGTGACGACCACCGCGATCAGGTCGAGGCGGTGCTGGGCCGCACTGGTGGTACGGCCGCGCGTCATGGCGTACGGACGGACGACCGGTCCGGCTTCGTCGTCGAACCAGTGGCTTGTCACCTGACCGTCTCCGCTCATGTCATCCCACTACCCGCCCGCGGGCAGGTCCGTGCGCGGGGCGGTGCCCAGATGATCGCCGACCCGCTTGACCAGGAGCGTCATCTCGTAGGCGACCTGTCCGACGTCGGAGTCGGCGTCGGACAGGACCGCGAGGCAGCTGCCGTCCCCGGCGGCGGTGACGAACAGGAAGGCGTCGTCCAGTTCGACCACGGTCTGCCGGACGCCGCCCGCGTCGAAGTGGCGGCCCACGCCCTTGGCGAGGCTGTGGAAGCCGGATGCCACGGCGGCCAGATGCTCGCCGTCCTCCCTGGTCAGGTCCTTGGACACGCCGGTGGGCAGTCCGTCCCCGGAGAGGATGACGGCCTTGCGGATGCTGGCGACGCGGTCGACGAGGTCGTCCAGGAGCCAGTTCAGCTCCCTGTTGCCCGTCGCCGTGTGGTCGGTCGCCTTCGGTGCGGTCATCGACCGTCCCCCTTAGTGGTTCCTTGTGCTGTGCCATCGCGGGCGGTGTCGCCCGTGGCGTTCTCCTCGCGGCCGCGCTGCCAGCCGCGCTGGAGCGAGGCCATACGGCTGCGGACCTCGTCGGCGTCGCGGTCGGCGGGCGCCTGTGCGCGCCCGGAGCGCCGTTCGGGGTCCTGCCTGAGCTGGTGGGCGAGGCTGGCCTGCCGGACGCGCCGGGGCAGTGCTCCCTCGCCCGTGTCCGTACCGCCGGGGAGGGCGGCGCGGGCCGGTCCGCCGGGGGCGGTCCCGGTCCGCCGGGGCAGCGCCGGGGCACCTGGGGCCTCGGCGGAGCCGCTGGTCGGGGCGGCCTCCCCGGCGCCCGGGAGGTCTTCGGGTTCGGTCCGGCGCCGGGCGGCCGTGGTGCGGCGGGGCAGCGGCGCCGGCCCGCCGCGCTCGGGCCGGGGCGGGTTCTCGTCCGTGTGGTCCGGGTCCGGGGCGGTCCGCTCCGGGTCCTCGGGGCCCCGGCGGCCCGGCTCGGGGCGGCGGGGGCGCTGGCCGACGACCGGCTTGCCGTGCGAGCTGACCAGCTTGGGCGGCTGGCGCCGGGGCAGCGGGCGCGGGCCCGGCGCGCCGTCCCCCTCCCCCGCCGGCCGGTCGGCCGACCGGTCCTCGGCGGGGTCGTCGCCCCGGCCGATGGCGCGGCGGGGGCGGAACAGTCCGCCGCGCTCGCTGTCCTCGTCGGGCAGGGCGCCGGGGAAGTCGTCCAGGTCGTCGAGGTCGACGGGCGACTCCAGTTCCACGGGGCCGTCGAGCACCGTGGTGGGCAGGCCGGGCAGCTGTGCCGCGGTCCGGGAACCCCCGGCCGGGCGCCCGGGGTTCTTCGCGGCCCGGTCGAGGCGGAAGCCGATGCCGTTGGTGTCCGGTACCTCGTCGCTGAGCAGCGCGTCGGGGATGAAGACGATGGCGGTGGTGCCGCCGTAGGGCGAGGGTTGCAGCGAGACGCGGACGTTCTGCCGCTGGGCGAGCCGGCTGACCACGAACAGGCCGAGCCGGTCGGTGTCGGAGAGTTCGAACTCGGGGGTCTCGGCGAGGCGGAGGTTGGCGTCGAGCAGTGCCTCGGCCGTCATGCCGAGTCCCCGGTCGTGGATCTCCAGGGTGAAGCCGTTGGCGACCCGTTCGCCGATGACCTGCACGGCGGTGTGCGGGGGCGAGAACACCGTGGCGTTCTCCAGCAGTTCGGCCACGAGGTGGGTGAGGTCGGCGACGGCCGGGCCGGTCACGGCGACCCTGGGCAGCCTGCGGACCTCGACGCGCTCGTAGTCCTCGACCTCGGCGACGGCGGCGCGGACCACGTCCATCAGCTGCACGGGGCGGCGCCACTGCCGGGAGGGCGCGGCACCGGAGAGGATCACCAGGCCCTCGGCGTGCCGGCGCATACGGGTGGTGAGGTGGTCCAGGCGGAAGAGGTCGGCGAGTTCGTCGGTGTCCTCGGTCCGGCGCTCCATGGTGTCGAGGAGGGTGAGCTGCTTGTGCAGCAGCACCTGGCTGCGGCGGGCGAGGTTGACGAAGACCTCGGAGACGCCGGCGCGCAGTTCGGACTGTTTGACGGCGGCCTCGACGGCGGCGCGCTGGAGGGTGTTGAGGGCCTGGCCCACCTCGCCTATCTCGTTCTTGTCGTACTCCAGGCGCGGCACCTCGGTCTCGACGTCGATCCGTTCGCCCGCCGACAGGCGGCGCATCACGCCGGGCAGCCGGACGCCGGACGCCTCGTGCGCCTCCAGGCGCAGCCGGCGCAGGTCCCGGATGAGGCCGCGGCCGATCCGCACGGACAGGAAGAGGGAGAACAGGAGGGCGAGCAGGCCGAGCAGGCCCGCGATCGCGGCCTGGGCGATGACCCGCATCGCGACGGGGTGCACACGGTCCTGGAAGCGGTCGCCCGCCTGGTCGTCCAGGCTGCCGAGGTCGTCCAGGACGCTGCCCGCGGCGGCGTCCCAGCTCTGGGCGGTGACCTCGCCGGGGGTGCCGGAACCGTTGTCGATGACGGTCTGTTCGGCCACCCGCAGCGGGGCGGTGCCGGCGTTCGTCCAGAACTGTTCGTAGCGCTCGCGTTCGGCGGCGGGCAGCAGCGGCAGGCTGATGTCGTACAGCAGGGTGCGCTGGGCGACGAGGTCGGAGATCTCGCGGGTCTCCGCGCGGGTGAGGCGGCCGACGACGAGGGAGGAGCCGAGCAGGGCGTCCTCTCGGGAGAGCAGTTCGCGGGCTCGGGTCACGTTGACCAGGGCGTGCGCCTGCTTGTCCATGTCGACGTCGTCGATGCCGTCGAGGCCGCCGAGCAGCGCGTAGCAGGGGTCGATCAGCCGGTTGTACAGCTCGTAGGCCTGGGCGCGGCTGGTGGTGCCGTCCTCGACGCTGTGGCGCAGCGAGTCCAGCCCGGTGAAGGCGTCCAGTACGGCGGTGAGGTGTTCGCCGCCCTGGGTGCCGAGACCGTGGCGGAGGTGCCGTTTCCTCGCGTTCTCGCGGATCTTCGCGATCGCGCCGTCGGTGGCGGTGCGGGTGCGCTGGAGCGCCGACAGGGAGTCGGAGGCGCGCGGGTCGGCGAGATAGACGAGGGTCTGCCGGCGTTCCTGCTGCAGGACGCGGACGGCGTCCTCGGTGGGGTAGCCGATGTTCTGCATGACATCGGAGACCCGGAAGAGCTGGGCCACGTCCCGGCCCGTGACCACGGTGGCGAAGCCCCAGACGGCGGTCAGGGACAGCAGCGGCACGAGAAGCAGCGCCACGATCTTCCGGCGGATCGACTTCCCGCGAAAGCGCATGGCCTCCCCCAGCTCGACCCCCGGCCGGGGGTGCGCATGTGCGTCAACAAACGGCGCGAGCCTACTACCGACACACAGCGGGCTCGAAGGCTTGTCTGGAAGGTGAACTTCCGTCCCCGCGGCGGCGGAGGGCGAGTTGTCCGGGCATTGCGGGAGATTGCCACCACGATCCGGCCGGGGTGCGCCGGGGCCGGGCACCGGGGCGGGAAAGGCGTTGGCCGGAATTTTTCCCAGCCGGGAATCTTCGGTCGGTCTTGTTCGTCCTTCTCTACGGGAGTTGGGGGCGGAATGGGCCGGGAAGGCCCTGTCCCGCACCTCGTGCGGCGTAATTCAGCGCAAGCCGGGCAGCTAGTGGGGAGTCGGGTCTTCGGACTTCGGGGCGAGCGGTCTGCCGGCGGTGGGGAGTGACAGCGTGAAGGGCACTGCGGAGCGGGGCGAGGCGCAGCGGGAGTACCGGCCGTTGTGGGTGGAGGAGCCCGCGCGGCGGCATCCGCTGCCCGACCCGGTGCGTACGGCGGCGGTGCGGGCGCTGCTCGTCATCTCGCTGACGCTGATACAGGCGATGGTGGCCTTCCTGAGCACCATGGCCGGGTCCTGGCTGGCGTTCCCCATGGTGATCAGCAGCGTGGCGAGCACCGTGGTGGCCACCTGGGCCGTGGTCGACGTGTGGGTGACCCGCCAGGTGTGGAACCAGCGGTACGGCGTGATCTCCGAGCCGAGCAGCACCGCCCGGGCACTGCGCCGGGAGCGGCGTGCCCGCCGACGTCAGGAGCGGGCGGCGCTGCGGGAGCAGGAGCGGATACGGCGGCGGGGTGGCAGGGAGCGGCTGTCGCATTCCTGAGCGTCCCGCACGGACCCGGTGAGCGCGGCCTGAGTCCGGCGGCGCAGGCGACCGGGTTGCCGCCGACACCGCGGGAGGCGCGCTTCGGTAGCATGATGTTTCGTATGACGCATCCATGAGCGCCATGCGCAACAGAATCCGGGCGGCACGACCGTCGCGTCAGGGCTTCCCGCAGATGCGGCCCGAAGCGGGCCGGCAGGTGGTGACAGCTCGGCCATGCCCCGTACACGTGAAGAGTCCGGCCCCGGCGACCAGAGCACGGCGCGCTCGGGGGCCCGGGAGAGGACGGGCGGCCGGGGAGCGGCCGGCGCGGTGCAGTCGGTGGACCGCGCCGTGAGCGTCCTGGAGATCCTCGCCCGGCACGGCGAGGCGGGTGTCACCGAGATCGCCGAGGAGCTGGACGTGCACAAGTCCACGGCCTTCCGGCTGCTGGGCGTCCTGGAGAACCGTGGCCTGGTGGCGCAGGCGAAGGACCGCGGCAAGTACTACCTGGGGGCCGGCGTCCTGCGTCTCGCGGGGGCGGCGGCGGTGCGGCTGGACATCTCCCAGGAGGGCGTCCCGGTCTGCCGGGAGGTCGCCGACGAGCTGGGCGAGACGGTGAACATCGCGGTGCTGGACGACGACGCGGCCGTCAACATCATGCAGGCCCGCGGCACCGCGGCGGTGACCGCGCAGAACTGGCTGGGCCGGCGCACCCCGCTGCACGCCACCTCCAGCGGCAAGGTGCTGCTCGCGCACATGCCGCCCACCCTGCGCGAGGGTCTGCTGGCGCGGCCGTTGCACCGGTTCACCGAGCGCACCGTCACCGGTGCCTCGGCGCTGCGGGCCGAGTTGCAGGCCGTGGTGGAGCAGGGCTACGGGGTGACGCTGGAGGAGCTGGAGCTGGGCCTGGCCGCGGTGGCCGCGCCGGTCCGTTCGCACGACGGCGAGGTGATCGCGGCGATCAGCGTCTCGGGACCGGTGTACCGGCTCGGCCCGGACCGGCTGACCGAGGTGGCCGAGCGGACCGTGGCGGCGGGCACCGAGCTGTCCCGCCGTATGGGATACGGCTTCTGACGGTCCGCGGGTCGCGGGCCCGCGCGCTCCCTCGCCGGCCCCGCGGCGCGGTCCCACCGGCGCTGTTCCCCTTCGCGCGGTCCCTCGTGCCCCGCGCGACAGCGGGCGCCCGGGCCGTTCCCCCGGGCGCCCGGTGCTCACGCCGGCTTCTTGTACATCCGGGTCGCCGTGATCTCGCTGTGCACCGTCTCGCCCGCCTGCGGCTGCTGCGGCAGGCCGGGGCGCAGGTGTTCCTCCACGCTGATGTACTTCAGGCCCGCCCTGAGGTCCGCGTCGTTGCGCAGCCGGATGACCAGGGGGAACTCGGCA
Source organism: Streptomyces sp. NEAU-sy36 (assembly GCF_013423905.1). NCBI lineage: Bacteria > Bacillati > Actinomycetota > Actinomycetes > Kitasatosporales > Streptomycetaceae > Streptomyces > Streptomyces sp. NEAU-sy36. The sequence goes on along the minus strand of NZ_CP058977.1, from coordinate 2,464,360 downwards.
AGCGCCGTGGTGTCGAACAGGCCCGTGGTGTACAGGAGCTGGACGCCGAGGGCGTCGGAGACGGCGCGCTGGAGTTCCAGCAGGTAGGTCGCGTTGGCGCGGCCGATCGGGTTGTCCAGGAACAGCGTGCCCGCGTGCCGGTGCTTGTCGCGGCCCCGGTCGTTGGAGCGCAGCGCGGCCATCGTGCAGTACAGGGCGATGGCCGCGGTGAGCAGCTGGCCGCCGGAGAAGACGTCGCCCATCTGGCCGACGGGGACCCGCTCGGCGCGCAGCACCGCGTCCGGCTTGAGGATCTCGACGGCCACGCCCTTGGGCTGGAGCGCCGCCGCGACTCCGCGCAGCAGCAGGGACATGCCGTCGCGGCGCAGATCGGAGTTCTTCTTGACGGCCGCGCGGGTGGCGTCGTCGATGACCTCGCCGAGCCGCTCGGTCAGCGTGGCCTGGTCGGGTTCCTCGAAGCGGATGCGCAGGAACTCCTGCCCCGACCACTCGCCGAGGCCCTCGGGCAGCCGGGACAGGCGCTGGGCGGAGCGCAGGGTGGCCAGCGCCGACTCCACGAGGCCGCGCAGCCGGTCCACGATCGAGTCGCGGTTGCGTTCCAGCTGGGCCAGTTCGTCGGTGAGCACGCGCAGCCGGGGCGCGAAGGCGTCCGCCCACTTCTGCGCGTGCTCGGGCAGCGCGGCGGCGGGCAGTTCGCGGATCTGCTGCCGGGCGGGGGTGCGGACCTGCTCGTAGCGGGTGGAGTTGGCGTGCCGGACCAGTACGTCGCTCGCCTCGCGCACGGCGGCCTCGGCGGCGGACAGGTCGGCGGCGCAGCCGCGCAGCGAGCGGCGGGCCTCGGCGGCGGACTGCCGGGCCTCCTCCAGGCTGCCCGGGTACGGCTCCGGGGCGTCCTGCTCCTCGTCGCCGGCCTGCTCGCGCAGCAGGTCGCGGAGCATCGCGGCGATCTCGTCGAAGCCGCCGGCCGCGTCCTCGGCGGCGCGGTGGGCCGCCAGCAGTTCGGCGTGGGCGTCCCGCGCCTCGGCCAACGCGGCGGTGCGGGCGGCCAGTTCGCCGGTGGCGGTGCGCAGCAGCGCCTGGGCGTGCTCGGCGTCGCGCGGCTCCTGGTCCTCGGGCAGCCGGGTGTGCGCCTCGCCGTCCTCGGGTGCGTGCCGTTCGGCCTCGCCGCGCAGCCGGCCGAGCTGCTCGCTGGCCGTGGACATGCGGGTCTCCAGGAGCTGCACCAGCTCCTCGGCGCGGGCGGCGGCGGCCTGCCGGGACGGCCCGTCGGAGCCGTCGGGCGATTCGAGCAGCTGCTCGGCACGGGTGCGGACCTTGTTGCTGAGCCGGTCCAGTTCGGCGCGGGCGGCACTCTCGTCGCTCTCCGCGCGGGCCTGCTCGGCGCGCAGGTCGGCGCCGACACCGACCTTCTCGTACACCTGGGAGGCGGCGCGGTAGGCCTCGCGCAGGGCGGGCAGGGAGGCCTTGGGGGCGTCCTCGTCCAGGGCCGGTACGTCGTCGGGGGCGCCGGCGATCTCGGAGCGCTCGGCGCGCAGGGCGCGGGCGGTGCGGCGGGCGTCGTCGGCGGCGCGCTGGGCGGCGCGCCGGTCCTCGTCGGCGGCGCGGGCGCGTTCCAGACAGGTCTGGGCGCGGGCCTCGGACTCGGCGGCCTCGTCGGCGAGTTCGCGGAGCCGGGCCTGCCAGCCGGCGCGTTCGCGCAGCCGGAAGGCGAGTCCGGCGAGGGCGTCCGCGGCACGGCGGGCCTTCTGGGCGGCCTCCTGCCGTTCGTCGCGGAGCCGGGCGGCCTCGGCGGCGGCCTCCTCGGCCTCGGCGCGCGCGGTGCGGGCCTCGGCCAGCTCGGCCTCGGACTCCTCGGCGAAGGCGCGGGCCTCCTCGGCGGCGCGGGCCAGTTCGGCGAGGCGGCCCGCGGGGCAGCCGGTGCGCCAGGAGGCGAGCCGGGCGGCGAGTTCGCGGTCCTTGCCGAGCCGGGCGGCGAGCACCCGGATCTCCTCGTCGCGCGCGGTGGCGCGGGCGCGCAGGGCCTGGCGTTCCTCGTCGGCGGCGTGCTCGTCGTGCATGGCCGGGTTCGGCGGCACCAGGAACACGCCGGCGGGCTTGGTGCCCTCGGCGGGGGTCGGGGCGAGCAGTGCGGCGGCGGTGCCGACGGCCACGGCGGAGCGGGGCAGCAGGGCGGCGTCGCTCAGTGCCTCGCGGGCCCGGGCGTGGGTGTCCGGGTCGGTGATGATCACGCCGTCGACCAGTTCCGGGCGGGCGGCGAGCACCCGCGCGTGGTCGGCGGGGTCCACGGCCTGCGCGAGATAGCGCCAGCCGGGCAGCGCGGGGATGCCGTGCTCGCCGAGGAACTCGACGGTGGCCAGCACATCGGGTCCGGGCGGCAGCAGTCCGCCGTCGCCCAGGGCGCCGAGGATGCGGGCGTCGTCGGCGGCGGCCGTGCGCAGCTCGAAGAGCTGGCGTTCGGCGGTGCCGACGGCGTCGGCCAGCAGTTCGCTCAGTTCGTCGGCGTAGCGGTCGAGTTCGGTGGCGGACAGCGGGCCGCCGGGGGTGTCGTCCCGGTCCGCGCGGGGGCCGGCGTCGGCCTCCTCGGTGCGCTGGGCGGGCAGGCCCGCGCGGGCCGCCGTGCCGGGCAGGCCCAGCAGTTCGGCGAGGCGTTCCTCCGCGGCCAGGGAGTCGGCGAGGCGCCGCTCGGCCTCGTGGGCGCGCTCGGCGGCGGTCGCGGCGTCGGCGGCGCGGGCCGCGGTCAGCTCGGCGCGGGATTCCGCGGCGGCGGTCTCACGGGCCTGCTCGGCGGCCTTGCGGGCGGCCTCGCGGGCGGTGTCCCAGGCGGCGACGGCGCTCTTCTCGGCGTCGGCGGCGGCGAGCGCGGCGCGGGCCGGGTCGGCGTCCGGGGCGCTGTCGTCCAGCCAGCCGGCCCGGACCGCCTCGGCGGTCTCCTGCTCGACCTCGGCGAGCCGCTGGCGCAGGTGCCCGGCCTCGCTGCGGGCGCGCTGGGCCTCGGTGGCGGCGGCGGTGGAGTCGCGGTAGGCCGAGTCGCCTGCCTCCTGGAGGGCGGCGGAGCGCTCCTCCCCCTCGTTGGCCAGGTTCTCGGCGTTCTCGGCGGCCGCGTGCAGGGCGCGTACGAGGTCCACGGCGGCCTTGGCGCGGGCGGCCAGGGCGGGGGCCGCGTCCCGTTCGGCCTCCTGGATGGCGGCGGAGACGCGGGCGACGCGGTCGGCGGCGGCGCGGTGGCGCAGCACGGCCTCGGCGGCCTGCCAGGCGGAGTGCAGGGTGCGCGCGTCGGCCAGCTCGCGCTTCTGCGCGGCGGCGGCCTTCTCGGCGGCGGCGAGGGCCAGCGAGGCGTGCCGGTAGGCGAGTTCGGCGGCGATCAGGGAGCTGCGCTCGCGGGCGCCCTCGGAGTGCGTGACGGCGTACGCGGCGGCGGTGACCCGCTGGGCGAGGTCGGTGGCCCGGATCCGTTCCTGGACGGCGCGCGCGGACAGCCGCCGGGCCAGGGTGCGGGTGCGGCGCTCGGCTCCGGCGTGGATGTCGCGGGCGCGGGCGCGGGCGTCGGCGGCCTCCACGATCCGGCCGAGCAGGTCGACGGAGCCGGCCGTGAAGTCCCGTTCGGCGATCAGTTCGGCGCGCCGGCCGAGCTTGTTGCCGAAGCCGCTGACGAGGTCGGCGAGGCCGTCGGTGTCCCGGGTGTCGGTGACCGCGCGCAGCAGCAGGTCCGTGAAGTCGGAGTCCTTCTTGACCGCGAAGAGGCCGGCCGCCTCGCCCTCGTCGGCGTTCATCTCCCGCTGGTAGCGGAAGAGTTCGGGGTCGAGACCGAGTTCACCGAGGTGGTCGGTCCAGCGCTCGTGGATCTCCTCCCAGTGCACCTCCAGGTGCGGGTATGCCTTGCCCGCCTCCATCAGGGCGTCGCGGAAGCCCTTCATGGTGCGGCGGCGGCCCTGGGCACCCGAGGCGCCCTCCACGGGCGGCCGTACCGCGGTGGACTCGGCGACCGGGAGGTTGTCCAGGCTGAGTCCGGGACCGGGCCGGAAGGAGTACCAGGCCTCGGCGAACTTGCGCGGGTCGTTGGAGACCTGGCGGCCGCGCCACTCGCTGACCTTGCCGACCACGACGCACTCGCCGGTCAGCACGTGCTGCCACTCCAGCGCCACGTGGCCGCAGTCGTCGGCGAGCAGGAACTTGCGCAGCACGCCGGAGCTGGCGCCGCCGAGGGTGTTGCGGTGGCCGGGCAGCATCACCGAGAAGATCAGCTTGAGCAGCACGGACTTGCCGCCGCCGTTCTCCAGGAAGAGCACGCCCGCGGGCGCGGGCCGGCGCGGCGGCCCGGACGGCTCCTCCTCGAAGAACTCCGCCTGGGTGGGCGCCGGATCGGGCACGGGCTCGCCGACGCCCCGCAGGTCAAGCACGGTGTCGGCGTAGCGCGCACCGGCGGGTCCGATGGAATAGAGGCGGACCCGGGACAGCTCGTACATGGCGGACTCTCGTAAGTCTGGTTCAGGTGCGGTCGTTCGAGGGCGCTTCGCGCGTCAGGAGTGGAACGGCAGGCCCGCGTCGGCCACCAGTTCCAGGTCGTCGGTGTCCTCGGCGGGCAGCAGGCTGGCGCTGCCGTCGGTCACCGGGACCACGCCCAGTTCCAGCAGTTCGGCCATGGCGGCGGTGCCGGCCATGTCGCGGACCTGGAGCTGGTAGCGGGCGGTGGTGCGGTAGGTGCCGCCGCTGTCGTCGCCGGTGCGCTGGAGGAAACCGGAGTCCGTGAGGAAGGCGAGGGCCTTGGCGACGATGCCGGTGGTGGAGGAGGCGGGCCGGCGGGCGTCCTTGGTGGCGCCGGTGGCGCTGCGCCTGGCCCAGATCCGCCAGGCGGCCTCCAGGCCGGGCGCGTCGGTCGCGGGGTCGGTGTTCTCGCCCTGCTCCTCGGCGCGCTCCTCGATGCGGCGGCAGGCCTGGCGGACGAACGCGTCCACGCCGTTGACCGTGACCCGGCCGATGTAGCCGTCGTCGGCGAGGTCCTCGGGGCGCGGGAAGGCGAGGGCGGCGACGGCGAGATGGGCGAGTCCGTGCAGGAAGCGGTCGCCGGAGTCGGCGGTGGTGCGACGCGCGTAGTCGCCCATGCGGACGGCGAACACGGAGTCCTCGGCGGCGGTCACGGCCATGCCCGCGCGCGGGGACACCTCCAGGACGACCAGGCCCAGGCCGGTGGCGACGGCGTCGGCGAGCCGGGCGAACGCCGGGTCCTCGCGGTAGCGGCGCAGCAGCTCGGTGTAGTCCTGGTCGCGGGCGGGCTGCAGCTTGGGCTGGAGCCCGTAGGCCACGAGCCGCGCCGCGTCGGCGGCGTCGGCGGGGGTGACGGCGGAGGTGGCCGGCGGGGCCGGGGCCTCGGTGTCACTCCACTCGACGTGCTCGCTCACGGCTTTGACTCCTTGTCGCTTTCTGACTTGCTCATGCTGCCCGGTCCGCCGCCATGCCCGCCGCGTCCAGCAGCGCCGTGCCGACGATCAGGTCGGCGCCGCCGAACTCGGGGTCGTCCAGTTCGGTGCCGTCGTCCACGGCGAACAGCAGCTTCTCCTCGCCCTGCCGGTAGGCGGTGCCGACGGCGGGACTGGCCGCGTGGACCGCCAGCAGGGCGACCAGGTAGGCCAGCTCGGGGTCCCCGGTGCGCCGGGCCTCGGCCAGCAGTCCGGACAGCCGGCGCGGGGCGTCGGCGGGCAGGTCCAGCAGCTCCATGGCGGCGGCCAGTTGCTCCTCGCTGAACCGGCTGTCGTCCGGGGTCGCGATCAGGTCGGGCTCGGGCATCTCCGCGCCCAGGTGCTCGCGCTCCACGGGCGGCGTCAGGAGTATGTCCACGAGGTCGGCGACGCGCACCGCCACCGGGGTGCGCAGGCCGGTGCCGTGCGCGAAGAAGGCGTCCGTGACCCGGGTCGCCTCCGCGACGGGCAGCGGCAGCACGGGGGCGACGAGATGGCCGTACAGGTCGATCCCGGAGGTGGTCGCGGGGGCGGCGAAGGCCTGCCGGTCCTGCTCGGCGCGGAACAGCGGGCCCGCCTCCAGCAGGCGCGACTGGAGCTGGGTGTGCCGGCGGATGCAGTCCTTGACGATGTCGACCAGTTCGGCGGCGCGCCGCTTGTGCTCGGGCTCCTCGGTCTCGTCGCGGGCCTTGCGGATGTTGGTGAGGATCGCGTTCTCGTGGCGGTAGCGGTCGGCCACGTGGTCCAGGGCCTCGGCGATCATGTCGGGCACCGCGTTGAGCCAGTCGACCGCGCGGACGTTGCGCCGGGTGGCCTCCAGGGCGCGGCGCAGGGTCTCGGAGTACTGCACCGTGCGGTAGCGGGCCTGTTCGGCGGCGAGCTGGGCGTCGGCGAGCCTGCCCCGGTTGATCAGCACCTCCAGCTTGACCTCGGCGGCGATCTGGGCGCTGGTGACGTCGGTGTCGAGGGCGCCGACCAGGACGTTGACCGCCTCGTCGGTGGTGCGCAGGTACACCGTGCCACCGGGGCCGGGTACCTCCTCGATCAGCTTGAAGTCGTAGTCGCGGCGGACGTAGGTGCCGTCCGCGGCGAAGGTGCCGTAGACGGCGCGGAAGCCGCGGTCCACGCTGCCGACGTTGATCAGGTTCTCCAGCACCCAGCGGGCCACCCGCTCGTGCTCGGCGGCGGGCCGCCGGGGGGCCTGGGCGGCGATGCGCGGGATCAGCCGGGCGACGATCTGCTCGTGGTCGGCGCCGGTGTCGAAGTCCATGTTGAGCGTGACCAGGTCGATGGCGGCGAGCGCCACCTCGGCCATGCCGTACACCGAGTACTCGCCGGCGAGGCTCCCCTTGCGCGCGTCGAGGTCGTGCAGCGGCGCGGTGCAGGCGAGCGCGCGCAGCCGACGCGCCAGCCCCTCGTCGGCGGCCGGGCCCGGCGCGGGGCGCGGGGCGGCGCTGAGCTGGGGCGGAGCGGGTTCCGTCGGTGCGGGGGAAGTCACGGTGCACAGACTAGGTCCTCTGTCTGACATCCACCGAAACGGGAGCCCGCCGAGCCGTCTGCCGAGGTGTGCCCGGCGTTCCTCAGGGGGTGCCTTCCTCCCCGACCCGGCGGCGGTAGACCTCCACCACCCGCTCCAGGGAGTCGGCCAGGTACGTCTCCAGCAGGGTCTCCGCCGCGCGCCGGTCCCCGGCCTGGAGCGCGCGCAGGATCTGGCGGTTCCGGGACAGGTAGGGCTCGTGCAGCCGCCGCGGCTCGTCCACCAGGTGGAAGGCGAGGCGCAGCTCGGCGAAGACACTGCGCATCAGCTCGGCGGTGCGTTCGCTGCGGGCGAGGGCGACCAGTTCCTGATGGAAGTGGATGTTGGCCGTACCCACCGTTTTCCAGTCATCCTCGGCGGCCGCCTTCTCTCCCTCGGCGACCGCGTCGGCCATCCCCCGCAGGGGGTACGGCGGCTCGCCGAGACCGCGCACCACGGCGCATTCCACGAGGGAGCGGGTGCGGTAGATGTCCTCGACGTCCTCGACGGTCAGCACCCGTACGAACACGCCCCGGTTGAGCTCGTGCACCAGCAGGCGTTCGTGGGTGAGCAGCCGGAACGCCTCGCGCAGGGTGTTGCGGGAGACGCCGAGCGCCCCGCCGATGCTGTCCTCGGACAGCCGGGTGCCGGGCGGGAAGTACCCGTCCGCGACACGGCTCCTGAGGATGTCCGAAACCCTCTCCGCCGTGCTGGTGCGGCCCAGGAGGGCACGGTCGTCGGCCAGTCCCGCAAGCTGCTCTGCCATGCCCGGAATTCAACCGCAGCCGACGGAACGAGACAACATAGGTATTGAAGGATCGTTGAACGATCCTCTACGGTGCTCGGCACGGCTCGCTTTCCGCACCCTCCGTCCCCTTCTGCGAGGTGCCCATGAGCACGACCCCACCGCCACCGGCCACCGCTCCTCCGGCCCAACGCGCCGAGCAGGCCGGCGCGTTCGGCTGGTACCGCGACCTCGGCCCGCACGGGCGACGCGCGTTCGCCGGCGCGTTCGGCGGCTATGCCCTGGATTCCTACGACTACTTCACGCTGCCGCTCAGCATGGTGGCGCTCTCCGCCTACTTCGGCCTGGACAGCGGCCAGACCGGTCTGTTCACCACCGTCACCCTGGTGGTCTCGGCCGTCGGCGGGGCCCTGGCGGGCGTGCTCGCCGACCGGGTGGGCCGGGTCCGGGCCCTGGTGCTCACGGTGCTCACCTACGCCGTGTTCACGGTGGCCTGCGGCTTCGCGCCCAGCTACGAGACGCTGCTGGTCTTCCGGGCGCTCCAGGGCCTCGGCTTCGGCGGCGAATGGGCGGTCGGGGCCATCCTGGTGGCCGAGTACGCCTCCGCCCGCCACCGGGGCCGTACGCTCGGCGTGGTCCAGAGCTCCTGGGCCGTCGGCTGGGCGCTGGCCGCCGTCGCCTACACGCTGGTCTTCTCCCTCGCGGGCGACGACCTGGCCTGGCGGGTGATGTTCTGGACCGGCGCGCTGCCCGCGCTGCTGGTGCTGTGGCTGCGGCGCAGCGTGCGCGACGCGCCGGTGGCGCTGGCGGCCCGTGAACAGGACCCGCGGCGCGGCTCGTTCACCGCGATCTTCCGGCCGGGCCGGAACGGCGCCCCCGGCCTGCTGCGCACCACGCTCCTGGCCTGCCTGCTCTCCACGGGCGTCCAGGGCGGCTACTACACGCTGGCCACCTGGGTGCCGACGTACCTCAAGACGGAACGCGGCCTGTCCGTGGTCGGCACCGGCGGCTACCTCGCCCTGCTGATCTCCGGCGCGTTCCTCGGCTACCTGACCGGTGGTCACCTCACCGACCGGCTCGGCCGGCGCGCCACCATCTGGCTGTTCGCGCTGCTGTCGGCGGTGTGCGTGCTGGCGTACGCGCACATCCCGCCGGGCGCCGGCACGCTGCTCCTGGTGCTCGGTTTCCCGCTCGGCTTCTGCATGTCGGCCATCTTCAGCGGCTTCGGCTCCTACCTGAGCGAGCTGTACCCGACGGCGGTGCGCGGCACCGGACAGGGCTTCACGTACAACACGGGCCGCGCGGTGGGCGCGGTCTTCCCGACCCTGGTGGGCTTCCTGGCCGACGGCTGGGGCGTGGGCGGCGCGCTGGTCTTCGGCGCGGTCGGCTACGGGCTCGCGGCACTGGCGCTGCTCGGACTGCCCGAGACGCGCGGGAAGGAACTGGCATGACACGGGTGCAGAGCACCGAGGACCGTCCCGTCACCACGACCGAACGAAGGTCGCCCGACTGGAGCCCGCGCACCGCGCGCGCCCGGTTCCGCGCGGGCCTCGCCGGCCCCACGGCCGGGGTCGCGGCCGGCCACACCCAGGCCAACCTGATCGCGGTACCCGCCGACTGGGCCTACGACATGCTGCTGTTCTGCCAGCGCAACCCCAAGCCCTGTCCGGTGCTGGACGTCACCGACGCCGGTTCCCCGGTGACGGTGCTCGCCGAGGGCGCGGACCTGCGCACCGATCTGCCGCGCTACCGGGTGTGGCAGGACGGCGAACTGGTCGACGAGCCCACCGACGTGCGCGCGTACTGGCGGGACGACCTGGTGGCGTTCCTGATCGGGTGCAGCTTCACCTTCGAGTGGGGGCTGGTCCGGGCGGGCGTGCCGGTCCGCCATGTCGAGCAGGGCCGCAACGTGCCGATGTACATCACCGACCGGCCGTGCCGCCCGGCGGGCCGGCTGAGCGGACCGATGGTGGTGTCCATGCGCCCGGTGCCGCCGGGCCGGCTGGGCGCCGCGATCAAGGAGAGCAGCCTGCTGCCGGCCGTGCACGGCGGTCCGGTGCACTGCGGGGACCCGGCGGGCCTCGGCATCGCCGACCTCGGCCGGCCGGACTTCGGCGACCCGGTGACCGTCGAGGAGGACGAGATCCCGGTGTTCTGGGCCTGCGGGGTGACCCCCCAGGCGGCCGTGATGGCCTCCCGGCCACCGTTCGCCATCACGCACGCGCCGGGCCAGATGTTCCTGACCGACGCGCGCGACGAGCAGTACCGGCTGGTCGGCATCGACTGACCGCGGCGCGCCGAAAAACGACCCGACGAACCGAAGGACACGGGAACGACCATGACCGCGATCGATCTGAACGCCGACCTCGGCGAGGGCTTCGGCCGCTGGCGGCTCACCGAGGACGAACAGCTGCTGTCCGTCGTCACCAGCGCCAACGTGGCCTGCGGCTTCCACGCCGGGGACGCGGCCACCATGCGCCGCGTCTGCGACCTGGCCGCCGAACGCGGGGTGACGATCGGCGCCCAGGTCTCCTACCGGGACCTCGCCGGGTTCGGGCGGCGCGCGATGGAGGTGCCGCCCGCCGAACTGGCGGCCGAAGTGGCCTACCAGATAGGGGCGTTGGAGGTGTTCGCCCGGGCGGCCGGGGCCCGGGTGGCGTACGTCAAGCCGCACGGCGCGCTCTACAACCGGGTGGTGCACGACGAGGAGCAGGCCGGCGCGGTGATCGACGGCGTGCTGCTCGCGGACGCCACGCTGCCGGTGCTCGGCCTGCCCGGCTCCCGGCTGCTGGAACTGGCCCGGAAGGCGGGCCTCGCGGCGGTGCCGGAGGCGTTCGCGGACCGCGCGTACACCGACGAGGGCACGCTGGTGCCGCGCGGCCGGGACGGCGCGGTGGTGAGCGACGCGGACGCGGTCGTCGAGCGCTCGGTCGGGCTCGCGCGCTCCGGTGTGGTCACCTCGCACTCCGGCGCGCGCATCCAGGTGCACGCCCGCTCACTGTGCCTGCACGGCGACACCCCCGGCGCGGTCGAGCTGGCCCGGCGGGTGCGGGCGCGCCTGGTGGCGGCGGGCGTGCGGGTGGAGGCCTTCGCATGAGGGCGCTGCCCGTCGGGGAGGACGCGCTGCTGCTGGAGGTGGATTCGGCCGAGGAGGTGCGGTCGCTGCACGCGGCACTGCTGCGGCGCCGCGCGGACGGCACGCTGGCCGTCCGGGAGATCGTGCCGGCCGCGCGCACGGTCCTGCTCGACGGGCTGCCCGAGCCGGAGCGCTGGGTGTCCGAACTGACCTCGCCCACCGAGGCGCCGCCCCCGGAGCGGGCGCTGCCGCCGGTGGAACTGCCGGTGCGCTACGACGGCCCCGACCTCGCGGCCGTCGCCGCGCACTGGCAGGTGTCCGAGCGGGAGGTGGCCCGCATCCACGCGGGCACCGAGTTCACGGTCGCCTTCTGCGGGTTCGCACCCGGCTTCGGCTATCTCACCGGGCTCCCGGCCCGCTACGACGTCCCGCGCCGGGCCACACCGCGCACGGCGGTCCCGGCCGGCGCGGTCGCGCTCGCGGGACCGTACACCGGGGTGTACCCGCGCACCTCGCCCGGCGGCTGGCAACTGATCGGCACCACCGACGCCCTCCTGTGGGACCACACCCGCGACCCCGCCGCACTGCTCTCCCCGGGCACCCGCGTGCGGTTCGTCCCGGTGGCGGACCGGTGAGCGGCGGGCCGGGCGCCGGACCGGTGGAGGAGTCATGACCGACCGTGCTCTCGTCGTCGTACGACCCGGGGCGCTCACCACCGTGCAGGACCTCGGGCGGCCGGGGTACGCGCATCTCGGGGTGCCCCGCTCCGGGGCGCTGGACCCCGGGGCGGCGGCGCTCGTCAACCGGCTGACCGGGAACCCGCCGGACGCGGCCGTGCTGGAGACGACGGTCGACGGCTGTGCCCTGCGCGCCCGTTCCACGGTGACCGTGGCGGTCGGCGGGGCGCCCTGCCCGGTGACGGTGGGCGGCCGGCCGGCGCCCTGGGGCGCGCCCGTCGTGGTCCCGGCCGGCGCACTCCTGGAGGTGGGCGCGGCGGTGGCCGGGGTGCGCTGCTACGTCGCCGTGCGCGGCGGCATCGCCGTGGAGCCGGTGCTCGGCAGCCGCGCCACCGATCTGCTGTCCGGACTGGGTCCGGCCCCGCTCGCCGAGGGCACGGTGCTGCCGCTGGGCCGGCCGGCCGGGCCGCCCGCGCGGCTGGACGGGGCGCCGCAGCCGGGGCCGCCGGCCGAGCTGGTGCTTCGGGTGACGCCGGGGCCGCGCGCGGACTGGTTCACCGCGCGGGCGGTGCGCGATCTGGCCACGCGCGCCTACCGGGTCTCCCCGGCGAGCAACCGCATCGGCCTGCGCACCGAGGGCCCGGCCCTTCAGCGGGCCCGGGACGCCGAACTCCCCAGCGAGGGCATGGTGCTGGGCGCCGTGCAGGTACCGCCGGACGGCCGCCCGGTGGTCTTCCTGGCCGACCACCCGACCACCGGCGGCTACCCGGTGATCGCGGTGGTCCGGCCGACCGACCTCGCGGCAGCGGCCCAGGCGGTGCCGGGGACGCCGGTGCGGTTCGTGCCGGTGCGACGGTGGTGAGCGATCGGCCGGCCCCGCACGCCGGCCGGCGCCCGCCCGCGTAACGCCCGGCCCCGCCTCCCTCGACCCGCCCGGCCCGAACCCCCGCTCCGCTCACCCCGCACCCGCCCCGGCACGGGCCGTCCCCCGCTCCCGGCCCGGCAAGGCCGCCAGCGCCGCGGACACCGCGGCCGTCGACTCCAGGTCGAGGCGGGCCGTGGTGCCCCGGGCGCGGTGGCGCAGTTCCCCGGCGGCCAGGCGCAGCAGCTGGGGCAGCAGATCGCGGCAGCGCCGGGCCACCCAGGCGGTACCCGCGGTGGCGAGCCAGCGCAGGCTCGCGCCCCGGGTCGGCGCGGGGAACTCCGGTTCGGGGGAAGGGGGTCGGCCGGTCGCCCGGCCCGCCTCGGCGAGCAGGGCGTGGAAGCGGACGGCGAGCTGCCGGTGCCCGCGCTCCCCGGGGTGCAGCCGGTCGGCGCTCCACAGGGCCCGGTCGGTGATCCAGGCACGGTCCGCCGCGTGCAGGTGGACGGCGCCGTACCGCTCGGACAGGGCGTGCACGACCGCGTTGACCGCGCGCTGCCGGCGGGCCAGCGGACGGGCCAGGGCACCGGGCAGGCCGAGCATCGCGCCGGGGTCGGGCAGGCACGCGGTGAGCAGGGTGGCGCCCTGGCCGGCGCAGGCCGCGTAGACCCGGTCGAGGCGGACGGTCACCGCGTGGATGTCGTAGGTGTGGCGCAGGGTGTCGTTGACGCCGACGACCACCGAGACCAGGTCCGGGCGGAGGGCGAGCGCGGCCGGGGTCTGCCGTTCCAGCACGTCCCGGGTCTGCGCCCCGCCGGTCGCGAGGTTGATGAACTCGGTGTCCGGGCCGAGCGAGGCCGCGAGCAGCGCGGCCCAGCCCCGCCGGCCCGCGCCGACGGGGTCGCCCACGCCCTCGGTGAGCGAGTCCCCGAGGGCGACGAAGCGGACGGGCCTCATGCCACGCCCTCCGGCACCGCGCGCCGGGGGCCCGCCGGGTGCGGCGCCCGCGCGTCGTGGGCGGCGAGGAACGCCCGCACGGCCGTGTCCCAGCCGAAGCACTCCGCCCGCGTCCGGGCCGCCTCGCGCCGCTCGGACTCGGGGCGCTCCAGGAGCAGCTCGACGGCGTCGGCGAACGCCTCGCCGCGGTCGGCGGCGCTCGCCCCGGCCGACCCGATGACCTCGGGCAGCGCGGAGGAGGTGCTGGCCACCACGGGCGTGCCGCAGGCCATGGCCTCCAGGGCGGCGAGCCCGAAGGTCTCGGCGGGGCCCGGCGCGAGGGCGAGGTCGGCGGTGGCCTGGAGGGCGGCGAGCGCGAACCGGTCGGAGAGGTGCCCGAGGAAGGTCACCGGCAGCCCCCGTTCCCGGGCGCGCTGCTCCAGCCGGGGCCGCAGCGGCCCGTCCCCCGCGACCACCAGCACCGCCGGGCGGCCGCGCCGTACCAGCGTCTCCAGGGCGTCCAGGGCGGTGCCGGGGCGCTTCTCCACCGACAGCCGGGAGCACAGCACCAGCAGTGCCTCGCCGTCGCGCGCGTGCCGGGTGCGCAGTCCGGGGTCGCGCAGCGCGGGGTGGCGTTCCACCAGGTCGACGCCCAGGGGGGCGCGTACGACGTTGCGCGCGCCGATGCGGACGAACTCGCGCTCGGCGTACTCGGTGGTGCACACCACCCGCGAATAGACGTGCGCGGTACGGGTGTTGAGGGCGTCCGCGGCCCGCCGGGAGAGGTTCTCGGACAGGCCCCAGGTGCGCAGCACCCCGTCGGTGGTCTCGTGGGAGACCATCACGGCGGGCACCCGCGCCCGGCGGGCCCAGCGGCCGGTCCAGCGCAGGGTGGTCCGGTCGGAGACCTCCAGGCGGTCCGGCGCCAGGTCCTCCAGGAGGGCGGCCACCCGCCGCCGATCGGTCAGCACGCGGTAGCCGCCGGTGCCGGGGAGCAGCGGGCCGGGCAGGGTGATGACCCGGCCCTGCTCGGTGTCGGTGTCGGTGTGCCGGGCGCCGGGCACGATCAGCACGGGTTCGTGGCCCGCCGCCCGGAAGCCCTTGCCCAGCTCGCGCAGGGCAGTGCGCAGGCCCCCGGAGGCGGGCGCGACGAAGTTGGCGAGCCGGACGATGCGCAGCGGCCGGGCGGTCATGCGGCCACCGCCGTCCGGCGCGCGGCGAGCACGTCGCCGTAGTGGCCGATCAGCCGGTCCCCGACGGCGGCCCAGGTGCGGCCCTCGACCAGGGCGCGGGCGGCGGCGCCGAACGCGGCGCGGCGCGCGGGGTCGGCGGCCAGGGCGCGGACGGCGCCCCGGACGGCGTCGGCGTCGCGGGGCGGCACGAGCAGTCCGGTCCGGCCGTGGTCGACCAGGTCGAGGGGGCCGCCGGTGGCCGGCGCGACCACCGGGACGCCGCTGGCCATGGCCTCCTGCACGGTCTGGCAGAAGGTCTCGAAGGGGCCGGTGTGCGCGAACAGGTCCAGCGAGGCGAAGATCCGGGCGAGGTCGTCACCGGTGCGCCTGCCGAGGAAGACCGCGCCGGGCAGGGCCTCGGCCAGCTGGTCGTGGCTGGGGCCGTCGCCGACGACGACGAGCCGGACGCCGTCCAGGCCGCAGACGCCGGCGAGCAGTTCGACGTGCTTCTCGGGGGCGAGCCGGCCGACGTAGCCGACGAGCAGCTCGCCGTTCGGGGCGAGTTCACGGCGCAGCGCCTCGTCCCGGCGATCTGGCCGAAAACGTACGGTGTCCACGCCCCGCGGCCACAGCCGCACCCGGGGCACGCCGTGCTCCTCCAGGTCGCGCAGGGCGGCGCTGGAGGGGGCCAGGGTGCGGTCGGCGGCGGCGTGCACGGAGCGGATGCGGCGCCAGGCGGCGGCCTCTCCGGCGCCCATGTAGGTGCGGGCGTACCCGGCCAGGTCGGTCTGGTAGACGGCGACGGCGGGCAGGCCGAGCCGGGCGGCGGCGGCCATGCCCCGCACGCCGAGGACGAAGGGGCTGGCGAGGTGGACCACGTCGGGGCGGTGGGTGACGAGGGCCGCGGCCAGGCGCCGGCTGGGCAGAGCGACGCGCACCTGGGGGTAGCCGGGGAGCGGGAGGGAGGGAATCCGGACGACGGGACACGGGGCGTCCGTGTCGGGGCCGCTGCCCGGGGCGGGGGCGGGGGCGACGACGAGCGGGTGGTGACCGCGATCTACGAGGTGCCGGGCGGTCTGGAGCGCGCAGTGGGCCACGCCGTTCACATCGGGGGGAAAGGATTCGGTCACGATGACGACACGCATACGGGTGTTGTCGCCGCGCCGGACGTGGCCACGTCAACGTCGATCTTTCCGCGCGGGGAACGTCCCGTGAGCGTTGTGCTCCGCGCCCGTACGGGCCAGACGGCGTCCATGACCACCTGGCCCGCGGGTCGTCCGGCGTTCACACGGCGGGCGGTCCGGTGCCCGGCCGGCCGGGCACGGGGGACTCGCCGGGCGCGCCGGCGCCCCGCTCCGGCGGGTGCCCCTCAGCCCGCGGCGAGGTCGGGCCCGAAGCGGCTGCGCACCGCCGTCTGCACCTCGTCCTCCTCGGCCGGGTCGGCGGCGAGGCGGCGCAGGCGCTCCACGACCCGGTTGTCGCCGGTCTCGGCGTGCCGGGCGGCGAGTTCGCGGGTGGTCTCCTCGCAGTCCCAGAGGCATTCGACGGCGAAGCCGGTGGCGAAGGAGGGGTCGGTGGCGGCGAGCGCGCGGGCGGCCCGGCCCCGCAGGTGGGAGGAGGCGGTCTCGCGGTAGACGTGGCGCAGCACCGGTGCCGCGCAGGCGATGGCGAGGCGTCCGGCGCCGTCGACCAGGGTCCACAGGGTGGGCGCGTCGGGGCCCTCGCCGCGCACGGCCTCGCGCAGGGCGTCGAGGACGAGCGGGCCGTCCTGGGCGCCGCCCCGGCAGGCGAGCACGCGCCCGGCGGCGGCGCCGAGCGCGTCGGGCCGCTGGACCCAGCCGCGTGCCCGGTCCACGGCGGCGACGTCGCGCATCCGTTCGAAGGCGGCGACGGCGGCTTCCACGACGACCGCGGACCCGTCGGCCACCGCGCCCTCGATCAGGCCGAGCACCTCGGGATCGTTGCCGTCGGCGAGATAGCGCAGGGCGGTGCAGCGGGCGCCGTCGGTGCCGGTGCGGGCCGCCTCGACGATCTCCGGCCGGTCCTCGGGGCCGGCCACCGCGGTCAGACAGCGGGCGGCGGGCACATGGAGGGCGGCGCCGCGCTCCATGCCCTGCTGGGCCCACTCGAAGACGGCGCGCACGCTCCAGCCGGGGCGGGGCCCGGTCGGCCGCATCTGCCGCTGCCAGCGGTCGAAACAGCCGGCCTCGTGGGCGGCCCGCACCCGCGCGCCGATCCAGTCGCGCGAGTCCTCCGCCCACAGCCGCCAGGGCCGGGGCTCGAACGCGTCGCGCACGGCGGCGGCCAGCTCGGCCTCGCCCTCGGGGCCGGCGGGGAAGCGGGCGAGCACGGGGGCGGCGAGGGCGCGCAGGCCCGCGTCGTCGTCGCGCAGCGCCAGCTCGTCCAGCGCCCAGGCCCAGTTGGCGCCCTGGGCGGCGTAGCGGCGCAGCAGGTCGAGCGCGTCCCGGCGGCCGTAGGAGGCGAGGTGCCCGAGCACGGCCAGCGCGAGGCCGGTGCGGGACTCCTCGGTGTCCAGGTGGTCCTCGGGGTCGAAGAGATGTGCCTCGACCGCGTCCAGTTCGCCGTTGAGGTCGAGGAAGAGCCGGGCGTAGTAGAGGGAGCGGTTCTCCACCTGCCAGTCGTGGCGGGGATCGCGCAGGACACAGTGGTTCAGGGCCGCGAGCGCCTCCGCCCGGGGGGCGGTGAGCGCGTGCAGCGTGCCGTCGCCGCGGCCCCGCTGGAGCAGGCCGAGCAGCGTGCCGCTGGGCGCTATGACCGGATCGAACATGGGAAACAGCCTCACATCAAGCGTCGACGCAACCGGGGAGCATGCATTACCTGGCCGCGTGACACAACGTCGGAGCGCCCGCCGTCTCTTGCTTGCTGTAGACCATTTCTCTCTGCCTCTCGTCGGTGGCCCATGCGGACCGCATCACGGTCCGCGCGGTGCGGCAACACCTGCCCAGCCATCGCGTCCGTGAATCACGACGTCATGATGACCCGCGGTGTGTGCTGCCGCGACCGTATTTCCGGCGGCCCTGTACCGCCTCCCCCGTTTTCCGTGTCGTAGCTGGTCAGAAGCCCGGCGTCAGTTGACGCCGAAGAGTTCGAGGACGTCCGCCCGGTTGAACATGCGGGCGGTGTCGACCGCCGAGGGGGTGCCCGCGGAAGGGTCGGCTCCGCCTTCCAGCAGCGCCTTGACGACCTCCGTCTCGCCCTTGAAGACCGCGCCCGCGAGCGGGGTCTGGCCCCGGTCGTTGACCCGGTTCGCCTCCGCGCCACGGGCCAGCAGCGCACGGACCGCGTCGGCGTGGCCGTGGTAGGCGGCGAGCATGACCAGGGAGTCACCGCGGTCGTTGGTGAGGTTGGCCGGAACGCCCGCGTCGACGTACGCCACGAGCGCCTCGGTCCGCCCCTGCCGGGCCAGATCGAAGATCTTGGTCGCCAGCTCCACGACCTCGGGGTCGGGGGCTTCACTCATCGCCGGACCGCCTCTCATTACAACCGTTCAGGTGAACCGCAAGGGTACTGGCTCGTGCCTCGTACGAGCCGTTGTGACCGAAGTAAAGATCACTACCGGTGAGCCCGGACGCAAGCGCCCTGCTCAACCGGCCTCCCCTCGGTTCGACCGGTCGGGCGAATAGTCACGATATTCACCCGGTTGCGCCCTTTATCGTATAGATACATGCTGTGATCCTGGAAGTACTGATGGTGACTGTCCCCCTCGACACCAGGAGGCCCCCAATGATCCTCTCCATGTCAGGCGTCGTCCTGCTCGGCACCATCGTGTTCCTCTTCTTCCGCAAGGACGGCCTCAAGGGCTCGCACGCGTGTGTCTCCGCCCTCTTCGGGTTCTACCTGTCGAGCACCGCCATCGCGCCCAGCATCAAGGCCGGCGGGGAGAGCCTGGCCGGCCTCCTGGGCGGCATCAAGTTCTGACCCCCCGCATCCGAAGCCCCCTCCCCACCACCAGGAGACAGCAGTGGCCCGGCGCCCTCTCCCCCGCATTCTGAGCAAAGACGGCGCGCAACTCGCCCGGACGCAGCTCGCCCGGAGCCGGGAGCTGGCCCGGACGGCGGCCGACAGCGCCACCGACGTCCTCCATCCGCTGATCACCCTCTCGCGCGGACTGCGCCGGCTGGCCTCGGCCGGCCGGCGCAGATGGGCCGACACCCCGAAGGACCGGCGCGGACCCCTGCTGTTCCTGGTGGCCTGCCTGGTCCTGGTCGTGGTGCTGGCCCCCTACGGGCCGCTGCTGGCCGTCATCACGGTGATGGCGGCGGCGGGCTGGCAGGGCCGCGACCGCACCCCGCGCGT
This sequence comes from Streptomyces sp. NEAU-sy36, assembly GCF_013423905.1. Taxonomy (NCBI): domain Bacteria; kingdom Bacillati; phylum Actinomycetota; class Actinomycetes; order Kitasatosporales; family Streptomycetaceae; genus Streptomyces; species Streptomyces sp. NEAU-sy36. The sequence continues at coordinate 2,445,606 of NZ_CP058977.1, read as the reverse complement.
CCCCGAAGGGCCCGACGAGTCCCAGACCGAACGGCTCCAGGCGCTCTACGAGGCCCTGGTCCCCTACTTCTCCGTCCCCGAGGACCCCGCACCGCTGTACGCGCACGGCGGCGAGTGGCACAAGGCCGTCCCCACGCACGAGTTCGACGACGCCGGACGCGTCGCGCACCTGGTGCTGCGCTACCCCGCCTGCTTCCCGGACGGCGAGCCCGAGGCCCGCGCGCGGATCGAGCGGGTGCTCACCGCGAAGGCGGGGCGTGGGCGCGAGTACCGCTTCGGGTGGGACGAGGAGGGCAACCGGCTGACCGTCACCGCACTCGCCCCGCTGCCGCCCGACATCGTGGCCCAGCGCTTCGTGACCGCGCCGGGCGAGACGGTGCTCGGCTTCACCGACCCGAGCGAGGTGCAGCGCACCCTGCCCCTCTCCTACGGGGAGGAACAGCTCGACGTGCCGCCGGTCGTCTGGCGCACCGGCACCCGCTCCACCGAGCCGCATCTGCTGGCGGTCGGCCAGCCCGGCAGCGGCACCTCCACCCTGCTGCGCTCCCTGGCCCTCCAGGCCCTGCGCTGCGGCGACGTCCTGATCGTGGACGGCGGCGGCACCGGCGAGTACGCGTGCCTGACCGGCCGGGACGGGGTGCTGGCCGTGGAGTGCGCGCTGCCCGGTGCGCTGGCGAGCCTGGAGTGGGCCGCGCAGGAGACCGAGCGGCGGCTCGTCGCGATCAACCTGGCCCGGCAGGCGGGCGACCCGCCGCCGGCCGACACCCGGCGTCCGCTGTGGGTGCTGCTGGACCGGCCGAGCGTCTTCGCGCACCTCGCGGAGGTGGACGGCCGCGAGGACCCGCAGGCCCTGCTCCGGGTGCCGCTGCGGCACGGGCGCGCGGCGAACGTGACCGTCGTGGTCGCCGAGCACTTCGACGGCGCCGACGCGCTGAGCGACGCGGTACGGCAGCACACGCGGGCCCGGGTCGTCCTCGGACCGACGGCGGCGCGGCAGGTGGAGTCGGTCCTCGGCGCCGCGCCCCCGACGACGCCACCGGCCCTGGTACCGCCGGGGCGCGGATACGCCCGGCTGGGGCAGGGCCCCGTCCACCGGCTCCAGGTCCCGCGGACGCCGGACCCGTACGACGACGCGACGAGCGACGCGGACCGTGGAGCCGTACTGGACCTCCTCCCGCCCCGCCGGGAAGCCGTACGGGCCTGCGAACCGATCGACCTGACCAAACCGGCGACGGCGGAGCAGCCGGTGGCGGCGGAGTGAGCCGCGGGCCGGCCGGTCCCCCGCACGCCCGGGGAGCCGCCCGGCCCGGCAGCGCTACGCCACGAACGTCCGCGGCGCCTCCGCGCCCCCGCCGCCCCCCGTCCGCACCGCACGGGCCGCCGCGGCGAGCCGTACCGCCGCCTCCTGCGCCACCGCTCCCCCGACGGTGAACGGCAGCCGCACATAGCCCTCGAACGCGCCGTCGACGCCGAAGCGGGGGCCGGAGGGCACCCGGACCCCGGTGCGTTCGCCCGCCTCGGCGATGCGGGAGCCGGAGAGGCCGCCGGCGCGGACCCAGAGGGTCAGGCCGCCCCGGGGGACGGAGAACTCCCAGTCCGGCAGCTCACGCCGGAGCGCGGCCACCAGCGCGTCCCGGTTCTCCCGGGCCTGCGCCCGCCGCAGGGCGACCGCCTGCTCCCAACCTCCGGTGCTGAAGAGCCAGTTGACGGCCAGCTGCTCCAGCACCGGGGTCCCGAGGTCGGCGTACGCCCGCGCGGCGACCAGGCTGCGGACGATGTCCGGCGCCGCCCGCACCCACCCGATCCGCATCCCCGCCCAGAACGCCTTGCTGGCCGAACCGACTGTGATCACCGTGGAGCCGGCCGGGTCGAACGCGCACACCCGGCGCGGCATCCGCCCGTCCCCCAGTTCCTCCTCCAGCCACAGCTCGCTCATCGTCTCGTCGGCGACCAGCACCGTGCCCGCCGCGCGCGCCGCGTCCACCAGCCGGCGCCGCTGGTCCTCGTCGGCCAGCGCCCCGGTGGGGTTGTGGAAGTCGGCGACCACATAGGCGAGCCGCGGCGCGGCCTCCCGCAACACCTGCCGCCAGCGGTCCATGTCCCAGCCGGACAGCCCCTCCCCCATCGCCACCGGCACCAGCCGGGCGCCCGCCTCCCGCATCAGCTGGAGGATGTTGGCGTAGGAGGGCGACTCCACGGCGATGCGCTCGCCGCGGCCCCCGAAGAGATGGCAGATCGCGTCGATGGCGCCCATCGCGCCGGTCGTCACCATGATCTGCTCCGGCATCGTGGGGATGCCGCGCGCGGTGTAGCGCTCGGCGATCATCGCGCGCAGGGCGGGCAGCCCGGCGGGATAGTCGCCGTGCGTGTGCGCGTACGGCGGCAGTTCCTCCAGGGCGCCCTGCACCGCGCGGGTGAGCCAGGGTTCGGGCGCGGGCAGGGAGGCGCAGCCCAGGTCGATCATCGAGCCCAGGGCCTCCGGGGGCAGCGGCTCCAGGCCGCGCGCGGGCACCGGGTTGCCCGCCGGTACGGCGGTCCAGCTGCCCGCGCCGCGCCGGGACTCCAGGAAGCCCTCGCCGCGCAGCGCCTCGTAGGCGGCGGCGACCGTGGTGCGGCTGACGGAGAGGGCGAGGGCCAGTTCACGCTCGGCGGGCAGCCGGGCGGCGACCGGGACCCGGCCTTCGAGCACCAGCAGCCGGACGCCGTCGGCCAGCGCCCGGTAGGCGGGCGGGCGGCGCGTGCCGGGGCCGGCCGGCCGCTCCTGCTGGGAATTGAGCAGCCGGGCGAGCTGCGCGGCACCCACCGCCGAGGTCCACTGCGCCATGAAGATCAGTCCACCTTCCCCGAATTGGCCATGGATGACGTTTCCCCTCAAGCCACAGAGTGACATGCATCAGTCCACAGCCACCATCCAGGGGGGTACGTCGTGTCCGCTCACGGGCATATAGGCCGTCGCTTGCTCCAGCTCTACGCGGGGCTCGCGCTCTACGGCGCGAGTTCCGCGCTGCTCGTCGCCTCGGGCCTCGGCCTGGAACCCTGGAACGTGCTGCACCAGGGGCTCGCCAAGCTGACCGGGCTGAGCATCGGCGAGATCTCGATCGCCGTGGGGGCGGCCGTGCTGCTGCTGTGGATCCCGCTGCGCCAGCGCCCCGGCCTCGGCACCGTCTCCAACGTCTTCGCCGTCGGCCTCGCCCTGGACGGCACTCTCGCGCTGCTGCCGGACCCCCGCTCCCTCGTGGTGCGCGGCCTGTTCCTGCTCGCCGGCATCGTGCTCAACGGCGCGGCGACCGGCCTGTACATCGCGGCCCGCTTCGGCGCGGGACCGCGCGACGGACTGATGACGGGGCTGCACCAGCGCACCGGACGCTCGATCCGGCTGATGCGCACGGCCGTCGAAGTGACGGTGGTGGCCACCGGGTTCGTGCTCGGCGGCACCATCGGCGTGGGCACCGTGCTGTACGCCGTGTCCATCGGCCCGCTGGCCCAGCTGTTCCTGCGGCTGTTCGCCCTGCCGGTGGCGGCGGGCGGCAGCACGGTCGTTGCCGCGAGTACACCCGAACGAGCGATACTGCGTCCGTGACCACCGCGATACGCCACCCCTACCTCGACCACCCCGGTCCCCTCGCCTTCGCCCACCGCGGCGGGGCCGCCGACGGGGTGGAGAACACCGAGGCACAGTTCCGCCGCGCGGTGGAGTCGGGCTACCGGTACCTCGAGACCGATGTGCACGCCACGGCGGACGGCCGGCTCGTCGCGTTCCACGACGCGACCCTGGACCGGGTCACCGACGGCGCGGGCCGGATCGCCGACCTGCCGTGGGCGCGGGTGCGGCAGGCGCGCGTGGACGGCCGTGAACCGGTGCCGCTGTTCGAGGAGTTGCTGGACGCCTTCCCCGAGGCCCGCTGGAACGTCGACGTCAAGGCGGAGCCCGCGCTGCGGCCGCTGCTGGAGCTGATCGAGCGGACCAACGCCTGGGACCGGGTCTGCGTGGGCTCCTTCTCGGAGGCGCGGGTGATGCGCGCCCAGCGGCTGGCCGGGCCGCGTCTGGCGACCTCCTTCGGCACCCGCGGGGTGCTGAACCTGCGGTTGCGCTCCTGGGGGCTGCCGGCCGCGGTGCGGCGCTCCGCCGTGGCCGCGCAGGTGCCCGTGGCCCAGTCGGGCGTGCCGGTGGTGGACCACCGCTTCCTGCGCACCGCCCATGCGCTCGGCCTGCAGGTCCACGTCTGGACGATCAACGATCCGGAGTCCATGCACCGGCTGCTGGACCTGGGTGTGGATGGCATCATGACCGATCACATCGACACGTTGCGCAAGGTCATGGAAGAGCGCGGCGTCTGGGTCTGACCGACCGGACGCGGCCGGCCGAGCCTTCGCAGGGAGCGGAAGCGAGGGCACGGGTGGGCACGGACACCGTGCGCGCGGAGGCGGCGGACGAGACCGCCGACCTCCGGCGCCAGCAACGAGGGTGGTACTTCTACGACTGGGCGTGCTCGGTCTATTCGACGAGCGTCCTGACCGTTTTCATCGGCCCCTATCTGACGTCGGTCGCCGAACACGCCGCGGACGCCGACGGCTATGTGCACCCGTTGGGCATACCGGTGCGGGCCGGGTCGTTCTTCGCCTACTCGGTGTCCCTGTCGGTGATCCTGGCCGTGGTGGCGATGCCGCTGGTGGGCGGCGCGGCGGACCGCACGGGCCGCAAGAAGCCGCTGCTCGCTGCGGCGGCGTACACCGGGGCGGCGGCCACCACGGGGATGTTCTTCCTGGACGGCGACCGGTACCTGCTGGGCGGGGTGCTGCTGGTCGTGGCCAACGCGGCGGCGGCCGTCGGCGCGATGCTCTACAACTCCTATCTGCCGCAGATCGCCGCGCCCGAGGAGCGCGACGCGGTCTCCTCCCGGGGCTGGGCCTTCGGCTACGGCGCGGGCTCCACGGTCCTCGTCGCCAACCTGGTGCTGTACTCGGCGCACGACTCCTTCGGCCTGACCCAGACCCAGGCGGTGCGCATCTGCCTGGCCTCGGCCGGCCTGTGGTGGGGCGCCTTCACCCTGGTGCCGCTGCGCAGGCTGCGCGACCGGCGCGCGGGGGCGGCGGACGCGCCCTCGACGGGGCTGCGGCAGCTCGCCTCGACGGTGCGGGACATGCGTCGGCATCCGCTGACGCTGTCCTTCCTGCTGGCGTACCTGGTCTACAACGACGGCATCCAGACGGTGATCTCCCAGGCGTCGGTCTACGGCTCCCAGGAGCTGGGGCTCGGGCAGTCCACGCTGATCGTCGCGGTGCTGCTGGTGCAGGTGCTGGCGGTGGCGGGGGCGCTGACGATGGGACGGCTGGCACGGACGTACGGCGCCCAGCGCACGATCCTCGGCTCGCTGGTGGCGTGGACGATCACCCTGGCCGCCGGTTACTTCCTGCCCGCGAGGGCGCCGGTCTTCTTCTTCGTGCTGGCCGCCGGGATCGGTCTGGTGCTGGGCGGCAGCCAGGCGCTGTCCCGGTCGCTGTTCTCCCATCTGGTGCCACCGGGCAAGGAGGCCGAGTACTTCTCGGCGTACGAGCTGAGCGACCGGGGAATGAGCTGGCTGGGCCCGCTGCTGTTCGGTGTGACCTACCAGCTCACCGGCAGCTACCGCTCGGCGATCATCTCCCTGGTGGCGTTCTTCGTCATCGGTTTCGTGCTGCTGGCCCGGGTACCGGTACGGCGGGCGATCGCCGCGGCCGGCAACCCGGTGCCGGAGAAGATCTAGCGCTGATTTAGCGCTCGGCACGAAAGGGCGGTAGTGTACGCGTTTGGCCTGCCAGGCGTACCGTTACTGCGCGTCAAAGATGCCGAAACGCTGGGTGACATCTGCTAGCAGATGTGACAAACCGGGCGCCTGTGGGTAGAACAAGGGGCGGCTACGACGGCGACGCATGACCCGGAACGGGAATCTTTACCGCCGACCGGACGTTGACCGGATGACGACGACAGCGACACCTGTCCTGTGGGCGACAAGCCCGGGAGGCACGATTCATGAGTGAGCGAGCTCTTCGCGGTACGCGCCTCGTGGTGACCAGCTACGAGACGGACCGCGGCATCGACCTGGCCCCGCGCCAGGCCGTGGAGTACGCATGTGAGAAGGGGCACCGCTTCGAGATGCCCTTCTCGGTCGAGGCGGAGATCCCGCCGGAGTGGGAGTGCAAGGTCTGCGGGGCCCAGGCACTTCTGGTGGACGGCGACGGCCCGGAGGAGAAGAAGGCCAAGCCCGCGCGCACCCATTGGGACATGCTGATGGAGCGGCGCACCCGTGAGGAGCTCGAAGAGGTCCTTGAGGAGCGTCTGGCCGTGCTGCGTTCGGGGGCGATGAACATCGCCGTGCACCCCCGGGACAGCCGCAAGTCGGCATAGCGGGCAAGCCGCAAGCGCACTACGCGACAGCGGGCGCCGTACGTTCTCGTACGGCGCCCGCTGTCTGCTGTGTCCGGGCCGGGGCCGGGGCGCCCCGGGCATCGCGGGGCGCCCCGGCGCGGCCGGGCGTCACCGCCGGTCGTGCGCGCCCGCGCGGAAGCGCCGGTGCAGTGCGCGCACCTCGTCGACCAGTTCGGGGACCGGTCCTTCGACCTGCACGCCGGGGAGGACGTCCCGGATCGGCAGGAGGCGTACCGGCGCGGGCGGAACGCCCAGCTCCGTGAGCCATCCCTGCAACTGTCGCGTGGAGCAGACGAAGACGATCCGGCCCAGGCCGACCCAGCCGTGGGCGGCCGAGCACATCGGGCAGTGCTCGCCCGAGGTGTACACGGTGGCCGCCGCGCGCTGGCCGGGCGACAGGTGCTCGGCGGCCCACCGGGCGATGGTGAACTCGGGGTGACGCGTGTGATCGCCGCCGCCGACCCGGTTGCGGTCCTCGAACAGGGCGGTGCCGTCCGCCCCGACCAGCACGGACCCGAACGGCTCGTCACCGGCTTCCAGCGCCTCCGCGGCCAGCTCCACGCAGCGGCGCAGATGGGCCATCTCGTCGTCCTTCATCGCGGCTCCCATGTCACTGTCGGCTCGCCGGAGCGGGGCCCGGCCTCCAAAGGGCAGGACAAGCGCCTACCGGGTCAGCGGGGGACGCTGCTCGTCCGGCCCGCGGTGCTCGTCCTGGCGGATGACCTCGCCCGGCACCACCTTGCCGTCGGGCCGGTGCATACGGGCCTGCTGGAAGACGTCGCCCAGGCTGCCCGGGGCGGCGGCGCGCAGCCGCTTCTCCAGGGTGTCCTCCGTGAAGCGGCTCACGGCCTTCTGGACCGGCGGGAGCAGCAGGAGCAGGCCGGCCGCGTCGGAGACCAGCCCCGGGATGATCAGCAGCAGGCCGGCGAGCATGGTCAGCCCATTGCCACCGCCGCGCTGGGGCGAACCACCGCGCTGCAGCGCCTCGTTGAGGTTCCGGAAGGCGCGGCGGCCCGCGCGTTTGATCACCACGGAGCCGCCCACGACACCCGCGACCAGCAGCAGGAACACGGCCAGACCGCCCGCCGCGTCCGCGACCAGGGTCAACAGCCAGATCTCCAGCACCAGCCACGCGGCGATCGCCAGGGGCAGATACCTGCGCAGCCGGGAGCGCCGGGGCCGGGCGGTGTACGGGGAGGTCGGAGCGCCTGTCGTCATACCCCCAGTGTGCCTGGACGCGGCTCAGCGCCGGATAAGGGGTTGACCGGCGGGCCGGGGCGGGAGGCTACCTGTCCTTGTCCTTGTCCTTGCCCTTGAACTTGGCGACCCGGTCCCCGGCACCCCAGGCGGTGACCCGCCACAGCGCCTCGACCAGGATGTCCTTGCTCATCTTGGAGTCGCCCAGCTCGCGCTCCACGAAGGTGATCGGCACCTCGATCACGTGGTAGCCGGCCTTGACCGCGCGCCGGGCGAGGTCGACCTGGAAGCAGTAGCCCTGCGAGGCGACCTCCTCCAGGCCCAGGCCCTTGAGGGTCTCGGCGCGGAAGGCGCGGTAGCCGCCGGTGATGTCGCGCAGCGGCAGATCGAGGGCGAGGCGCGAGTAGAGGCTGCCGCCGCGGGAGATGAACTCGCGGGACTTGGGCCAGTTGACCACCCGGCCGCCGGGCACCCAGCGGGAGCCGAGCACCAGGTCGGCGCTCTTGAGGGCGGTGAGCAGCCTGGGCAGCTCCTCGGGCTGGTGGGAGCCGTCGGCGTCCATCTCGACCAGGACGCCGTAGCCGTGCTCCAGGCCCCAGCGGAAGCCCGCGAGGTAGGCGGCGCCCAGGCCCTCCTTGCCCTTGCGGTGCATCACCTGGACGTTCTCGTCCTCGGCGGCCAGCTCGTCGGCGAGCTTTCCGGTGCCGTCCGGGCTGTTGTCGTCCGCGATCAGCACGTGCGCCTCGGGGACGGCCTTCCGCACCCGACCGACGATCTTCTTGATGTTCTCCGCCTCGTTGTAGGTCGGGATGATCACCAAGGCCGTGCCGAGCGGACCGAACTGCCTCCCCTGGGCCTTGGCCTCGAGGGTCCCGTCGCCGTCGTTCACTGCTGCCCCTTCTGGTCGTACGCAGGCGTCCACCATAGTGGCCGCCGCCTGGGAAGACGTGACAGCTCGTACTTATGGTGGTGTCGATTGCACAAGAGTGGGGTAAGAACGCGTTTTTCGGCATCTTCGCGCCGGGTTCTGGCCACGTTCTTTTCCTGTTCCGACTGTTCGGATGGTTCCTGACGCGGACGGGTTCCCTCTGTCGTGCTGCGGGTGGGGGCCCGGCGCCCTTCGGGCCGACCTGGGACCCGCTGGCTGCGGATCGACCGAGAGCCGTTGTCTACTGAGCCCGGGCCCCACCCGGGTCACACCTGGCCGACCGGTTGGAACGCTTCCTGCCGGCGCGGGCGCTGAGCCTGGCTGCCAGTGGCGGTGCCCCGGTGCGGGGCGCCGTCCCTGACCCAGCGGCGCGGCGAGGAGTTGCGCGAACGCTCCCCGGTCGGGCGTCCGGTGGTGGACTCGGACGAACCTACCGGCCCCTCGCTGCCGACTGTCAACAGCCCGCTGAGCTGCGCGGACGCCGAGGCGTTCGGGAGCGGTGCGGAGGATGCGCAGGTCGCGCCCGGAAGCGGCGGCGGCCGGGGGCCGCCGCGCCGCTCCCGGAGATCACTCGCCCGGCCGTACGAAGACCGTCCGGCCGCCCACCACGGTGCGCAGGCAGCGCGGCAGTTCACCGCCGGGGGTGAGGTCGGGCAGGCCGGGGGTGCCGGAACGCGGGTCGGTCGACCAGCGGGCCACCCGGTCGTCGGGGGCCTGCACGACCAGTTCCCCGGTGCGCCAGACGGCGAAGTCGGCGGGCGCGCCCGGGACCAGGGTGCCCGCGTCGTCCCGGCCGATCGCCCGCCAGCCGCCGCGGGTGTGCGCGGTGAAGGCGGCGCGCACGGAGACCCGGTGCTCGGGGGTGTGGTGGAAGGCGGCGGCCCGGACCGTGCCCCACGGGTCGAGCGGGGTGACGGGGCTGTCGGAGCCGAACGCCAGCGGGACGCCGGAGCGCAGCAGGGCCGCGTACGGGTTCAGGGTGCGGGCCCGCTCCGCGCCGAGCCGACGGGCGTACATGCCGTCCTCGCCGCCCCAGAGCGCGTCGAAGGCGGGCTGCACGGAGGCGATCAGGCCCAGCTCGGCGAAGCCGGCCACGGTCTCGGGGGTGAGCATCTCGGCGTGCTCGACGCGGTGCCGGGCGGCCCTGACGCGGGCCAGGCCGACCTTCTCGGCGGCGGCGCGCACGCCCTCGACCACGGACGAGACGGCGGCGTCGCCGATGGCGTGGAAGCCCGCCTGGAGGCCCGCCTCGGTGCAGGCGACCACATGGGCGGCGATGGCGTCGGCGTCCAGGTAGGCGGTGCCGCTGTGCCCGGCGTCGGCGTACGGCTCGTGCAGGCAGGCGGTGTGCGAGCCCAGGGCGCCGTCGGCGAAGAGGTCGCCCGCGGCGCCGATCGCGCCCAGCTCACGGGCCTTGTCCACGTCCTGCTCGGCCCAGTAGCCGATGACCCGGGGGCCGGGCAGCTCGCGGGCGAGCTCCAGCAGGCCGGTGAAGTCGTCCTCGGAGGAGATGTGCGGGCCGCCGCACTCGTGCACCGAGCCGATGCCGAGGGAGGCGGCGTGCGCCAGGGCGGTGCGCTGGGCCTCCGCCCGCTGGGCGGGGGTGATGGCGGCGAAGGCGGCCTTGCGTACGGCGTGGTGGGCGTCCCGGGTGAGCGGGGCGTCCTCGCGGGGCAGCTCGCCGCCGACCAGGTCGAGCAGGGCGGTGGTGACGACGGCCGAGTGCACGTCGATGCGGGAGAGGTACAGGGGGCGGCCGCCGGTGGCCTCGTCCAGCTCCGCGCGGGTCGGCGGGCGGCCGCCGGGCCAGCGGGCGGCGTCCCAGCCGTGGCCGAGCAGCACACGGTCGGCGGGGCGGGCGGCGGCGAACTCGCGGACCAGGGCGAGCGCGGCGTCCAGCGAGGGGGCGGCGCTCAGGTCCAGGCCGGTCAGGGCGAGGCCGGTGGCGGTGGTGTGCACATGGGCGTCGGTGAAGGCCGGGGTGACCAGGGCGCCGTCGAGGTCGATGACCTCGTCCACGCCGTCGGCGAAGGCGTCCGCGGCGCCCTCGGAGCCGACCCAGGCGACGTGGCCCGCCTCCACGACCATGGCGGTCGCGAAGGGGTCGGCGGGACTGTGCACCTCGCCGCGGCGGAGGAGGAGGGTACGGTCACTCATAAGCGACAGTTTCCCTCCTGCGCCGGGCGCCGTCGCACCTGGGGCCCGTTCGGGGCGCGTCCGGCGCGGCGGTGCCGGCGGCGGGCCGGCCGCCGGTCTCAGAGCTGCGGCGGCCGTGCCTCGTACGGCGTCGAGAGGACCACCGTCGTACGCGTGGACACCCCCGCCAGGCTCCGCACGCGGGCCAGCAGTTCCTCCAGTTCGTGCGGGGTCGCCACCCGGACCTTCAGGATGTAGTTCTCGTCGCCGGCGACGCTGTGGCAGGCCTCGATCTCGGGGACGCCGGCCAGGCGGTCCGCGATGTCGTCGGGGGCGCTGGGGTCGAACGGTTTCACCGAGATGAACGCGGTGAGCGACAGCCCGACCGCTTCCGGGTCGACCACCGCGGCGTAACCGCGGATGACGCCACGCTGTTCGAGCCGGCGCACCCGCTGGTGCACGGCCGACGTGGACAGGCCCGTGGCCTTGCCCAGGTCTGTGTAGCTCATCCGCCCGTCCTTGACGAGCAGCTGCACGATCTGACGGTCCAGCTCCTCCATGGCGCCAAAACCTACAGGGCGGCCGATCTCCACGGACAGCCGACGGGCCCCCGCGGGCATGCGCGGGCGGCATGTGACGAAGGACACACGGTTCGAACAGGCTCCGTGATGTTCTCGTGATTACCGCCGAGACCGGACGGGAAGTGCTTGCTGTGGTCGAGGCCGCCGCGCCTTTCACGGCCCAGCCTTAGGGGGAGAATCCCATGCAGAGTGTCAAGCGCCCTGGTCGATCCGCGTCCAAGCGGCAGCAGCCGGTGGTCGAGCCCGAGCCGGAGGGCGTCGAACCCGACGCCTTCGACGAGGAGCTGGACGCCTACGACACCTTGGAGATGTTCCGGGTGATCTGCCCGGACTGCGCGCAGCCGATCGCGCTGCTGGCGGACGAGGAGGTCCTGCCGGAGCACGCGCTGTGCGCCTCGCCGTGGAACCCGTTCGGGCTCACGGTGTGTGCGGGCACGGGCCGTTCGGCCGCCGACGCCCGCCCCGCGGACGAGTCCGTCACGCCGCAGGAGCAGGACACCGCCCTGCTGCTGACGCTCCCCCAGGGGCTGGACTGGCGGACGCAGCCCTTCTCGCACGTCGGGGGCCCGGGCTCGCGCCCGATGCGGGTCCCGGAGATGCGCCGCCGGGCCGCCTGAGTCCCGCGCACCGCAGCCTTCCCGGCCTTCCCGGACCGACGCCCGAGTCGGGCGGTGACCCGCGTGCCCGTCGGCACGTTCCACCGGTGTGGCACCCCACCCGGTCACCGGGCGTCCGCGCCGCTTCTTCCTCCCGCGCCCGACGGTGCCGCCCCTGGCGCGCCCCCGCGTGCCGGGACCGGCCGGGGCCGCACCCCGCCGGACTGCCGGACCGCCGGAGCCCGCGACGGTACGGACCGACGGCCCGGCGGGGGCGCGGGAGCCGGTTCAGCGGGCCTCGGGTCCCGCCACATGGCGGGCGATGACCATCCGCTGGATCTGGTTGGTGCCCTCGACGATCTGGAGCACCTTCGCCTCGCGCATCAGCCGCTCGGCCGGGAAGTCGGCCGTGTAGCCGTACCCGCCGAGGATCTGCACGGCGTCCGTGGTGACCTTCATGGCGGTGTCGGTGCAGTGCAGCTTGGCCATGGCGGCCTGCTTGGCGAACGGCTTGCCGGCGTCGCGCAGGCGGGCCGCCGCGAGGTACAGGGCGCGCCCGGCCTCGATCTGGGTGGCCATGTCGGCGATCATGAAGCGCAGGCCCTGGAAGTCGGCGATGGGCCGGCCGAACTGCCGGCGCTCGGTGGCGTAGGCGACCGCCTCGTCCAGCGCGGCCTGGGCGACGCCGACGGCGCAGGCGGCGATGCCGAGCCGCCCGGAGTCGAGCGCGGGGTCGCCGAAACGGGCGGCACGTTGTCCTCCGTGTTCTCTCCGCTCGCGACGACCATGTTGTACATGCCGTCGCGGGAGAAGCTGCGGTTGGCGGAGATGAGGACACCCGTCTCGCCTGCGTCGACGTCCCAGGCGACGGGTGCGGTGAGCAGGTCGGGGAGTTCAGCGATGACGAACTGCCCGTCGGCATCCGCGTACACCTCGGCGCCGATCGCGGTCGCGCACTCCTGAACGGCGGCCCACCGGTCTGACTGGGCGTCCCAGGTCATCGTGCCGATCGTCGCATCGGTGGCTCTGTTCGCGATGACGGCGCCCGGGATGCTCGCCTGAATCAAGTTGCTGATCGCGGCGGTGGCGTTCGTGGCTCCGCGCGTGGTGTACGGGGCGGTGAACTTGTCGTCGGCGACCACGGCTTCGAGGCCGCTGCCGTCGATGGTGACTGGGCCGAATGCCGGGTCACCGCTGATCGAGTTGATCCGGAACAAGCCCAGGGGGACGGCCTCCACTGAGCCGTCGCCGTAGGTGATGCCGCGCATTATTCGCAGCTTTGCCCCGTACACGGCCAGCTGGTCCGTCGGCGACATGGGCAGGAGGCTGACGTCCGGGACGGTGACGGTGCAGGTGCGGCGCACAGAGTTGCCGCGGTCGACGGTGACGCTCCCATCGGTGTGCGCCAGGTCGAGGACGACACCGTCGGTGCGCATCAGCTGCACCTGCGTGTACGGAACGTGGGACTGTCTCAGGGCAGGCAGGAAGCGGGCTGAAGGAGGTGGATACATGCTGATGTCCCCCCCCTTCAGCTTCCGCTCCGTTGGTCCAGTGCCAGGTCGAGGACGGTCGCGTACCGGGAGACGACAGTCAGTGCGCTGGCGTTCTCCAGGGCGACATCTCTGACGGTCCAGCTTGCCGAGCCGGCCATGCCTCCCGTCGGCTGGTCGACCTCGGTGAGCGGCAAGGTCCACTCCCGCCACGGCTCGTGCGCGTAGGTGCTCACGCGAGGAAGCGCAGTCTCACCTACAGACACGTACACGTCGGACTCCCCCATGCCTGGAGCCGTCTGCCACAGCAGGACGTTTCCCGTGGCGAGCAGGAAGCGAAGCGCCTCCCGCTCGTCATCGCTCTGCGTCCACACGATGAGGTCGCCTTCGCGCCCGGACCGGACGCCGGATAGGACGACCGCGTTCTGCCGGCCGCGGGGTCGCATCACGTTCTGGTCGATTGGCTGCTTCCACTCCGGTGCCTGTTTGACCAGCACTCGCCGGTTGAGGATCGGCCGCGACGGGTCCTTCAGCCAGGCGTAGTTGGGGTCACCGGGATCTATGGTGTAGGTGTTCGTGGTGCGGTAGGCAGCCAGGAGTCCAGTGGTCGCCGAGTAGAACTCGATCCGGTAGCTGAACGGCACACCGAGGGGTGCTTCGTAGTCGGTGACCACGTAGGTGTCATCGGTGTTGGTCAGGTGATCGGTAAGCCCTGTCGCGTCACGCAGCAATGTGCGCGACCCGTTGGCGAGCACCCGGTAGACCGTCATCAGCAACGCGGTGTTGATCTCGCGCGTGACCAGCGTCGCTGACGCGGATCCGTTGTCCACGGTGACCTCGGTCTGCGGCAGTACCTGGACTAGCTGAACGTTGTCGATCTGCAGTGTGCTCGGCGCCGACGTCGCCGTGACAACAAGATCGATCTGAGCAGAGACCGCGTTGGCCGGCGCCAGCGCATCATGCTGCAGGAGGTACCAGGGGCCGGTGCTGGGAATCGCCCAGCTCGTCGACGGGTCGGTGCTGATGAGCGATCCAGACGCGTCCAGCCAGCGGACAGTGAGCACCGCGTTCCATGCGCCGGCCACCTGCTTCATCGACACCTTCAGGCGCCAGTTCACGCCCGGCGACACGGCGTAGATGCCGGATCTGATGGTGCTCCCTGACGCCGTGGCACTGGATACGGTCAGGCTGTAGTAGTCGACGCTCGCCTGTGCGCCCCACGGCGTGGACTGGCCGATCGTCGCGACGCCCGCAGGCACGGTCCACTGGCCGATGCCCTGCTCGAAGCTGGAGTCGGCATATGGGACGACGTTCGCGTTGGGGAGGTCGCTGTAGGTTGAGGCGGCCCGTGCCTTGAGAAAGGCGCACTCGACGCGCATGGCCTGACCGGCGGTTGCCGAGTTGATACCGGCGGCGAGCGATGCCGTAGCCGCTCCTGCGGGCGCCACAGCGGATACCACCTGCCGGTAGTAACTCGTGCCGGGCGCGGCCAGAGTGGAGCGGGCGGAAGACAGCTTGACGCCGCTCACATCGTAGAAACGGAGCTCCACCCAGCACGAGGAGCTGCTGGCCGGCGGGTTGAGGTAGGCCTGGCCGACGTATTCGATGCCGGGGGTCACTGCGGGGCGCTCTACACATGCTGCTGATGCGTTGCCGGCCGCGGTGGCCGTCAGCGTCAGCATCTCGCCGCCGGCGTAGTACCAGTTGACGGCCCACGGCACAGCAGGGACGGTACGGGACAGAGTCCCATTCGTTTCCGCAGCCCACGAGGAACCGCTGATCTCGAACTGCTCGGCATCGAAGCTGAGCAAGTTCCCGGGAATCCGCATGGGATACCCCAGATACACGTTCTCGAAGAACGTGATCTGCCCCGCCGCGGTCGCGGTTGCAGAGATCAGAACCTGCACTTGCGCCGCCCCCGCCGGAGCCTGTCCCCCGACTGAGATTCGGTGCCACGCCGACGACGCAGAAGTTGTCGTCAGCGACCAGGTGATGGAGATCTCTGCTCCGCTGGAGCTGAGCCAGCGGAGCCCGATCCGCTCGGGAATCGTGGTGGAGCTGGCGTCCGCGAACGTCCAGTAGGTATCGCCAGCGGTCACTGGGTAGGAGGAGTAGGTGCGGGCCTGCATCTCCCCGGCCGCTGTGGCCGTCAGCTTGGCGACGCCGTCGCCGTTCCGACCGCCCGACCCCAGGCCGAGCGAGCAGTTCAGCTTCGCGGCCCAGCCCGAGGTGTTCGGGTCGATGGACTCCGTCGTCGCCGACAGGAAGTTCCCGGGGATAGCCATCATCACCCCCTCGGACGCGCTTTCAGTGCGGTCAGGACCTGTGTGTTGTTCTGGCTGACGATGTGCTGTGCCTCGCCACGTACCCGGCCGAGGAACTCGCCAGAGTCCAGGTACAGGTTGCCCTCGAAGTGCGCCGGCGAGGAGGCCCCGTCATCGCCTCGGACGGCGGCGCCCTGGATCGCCCGCCACTGGGTGGGCGTCAGTACGGCCTCGGGCTGGCCGAGGCCGTTGTACATCAGGTTCATTCCGGGGGGCATCCAGCCGCCGGAGTCGTAGCCGCCGGCCCGGTTGTATGCTTCGGGCAAGCTGCCGTAGGCATTGAGCGCGTACTTCATCGAGGAGTAGACGTTCGCGAGCGGATTGACCGACACCCCGTACAGGAACGGGCCGGTGTTCCGGTACTTGCCCGCGAAGGACTGGAAGGTGCCGCGGATGACCTGCATAAGGCCGACCGACGGATGGCCGGCCTTCCAGTTGGAGTCCCACTTGTTGACGATCGTCGGGTTGCCGCCTGACTCCTGCTGCATGCGGCGCAGCGTGATGTCCGCGTAGGAGAGTGGCTGGCCGACCTGGCTGAGCGCCTGCTTGACCACGCCGCGCCACTGCTCCACACCCTTGGTCGGGCTGTACTTCACGTTCGGCGCAGCAGCGGCGTCTCCCTTCTTGCCGGCGCCCACCAGCTTGGCGACTGCGCCCTTCATCAGGCTCTTCAGCAGGCCGACGAAGCCGATGCTTCCGCCGGGGATCTTGTTGATGAGCGGGTTGACGACGTGCGTGACACCGGCCTGAATGGCGCTGCTGAACGTGTCCTTCAGCCAGCTGGCGCCCTTCTTCACCTTGTCCCAGCCGCTGCTCAGGACGTTGCCGATGCCCTCGAAGATGCCGCCTCCCGCGTAGCCGAGCAGGCCCCGCACTCCGGAGACGCCGCCGGCGCGGGCCGCGGCGTTCATGGCGTGCACGTAGCCGGGGCCGACCGCGCGGGTCCACTCGGGCCGCATGATGGCCTCGCCGCCGCTGAGAGCGACCGGGCCGGCCACGGAGGGCACCAGGTGGACGTCGCGGCCCGGGGTGTAGCCGGGCATGATGCCGCCGGTGGCGAACTTCATCGGGTCGAGGTGCTTGCCGCCGAACGCGTCGGTGACAAGGTTCCAGACCTTGCGCAGGCCGTTGTTGTAGACGACGTCGACGACGTACTGGACGGGTGTCTTGGCGATCCCCTTGACCTTGTCCCAGGCCAGCTTGATACCGGCTCGCGCGGCGTCGAATGCGCCGACCAGCTTGTCCTTCAGGGTGTTGCCCCAGCCGGGGATCGTCTGCGTGAAGAAGTCCCGGATCGGGTAGACAACCCACTTCTTGATCCAGGTCCAGGCGGCGTTCATGCCGGCCTTGATGTCGCCCCAGTACTTGATGATGGCGACGACGGCGAGCCCGATCGGCCCCGTCAGGGCGCCCAAGATCCAGGGCCAGTTTTTCTTGACCCAGTCGATCACCGTGTGGAAGACGCTCGGGATGGTCTTCGTGAAGAAGTTGGCGAACGGTCCCTTGAACCAGTCCACGACAGCGCTCGCGGCAGCCTTGATTCCGGCCCAGATTGCGTTGACCGCGTCGTGGAACCAGCCCCACTTCTTGTACGCGTAGATGACGGCAGCGACCAGGGCGATCACGGCCGTGATGAGCAGGACGATCGGGTTGGCCTCCATCACGAGGTTGAAGGCGGCCTGGGCTATCGTCCAGACCTTCGTCGCCACCCACACGGCATAGATCAGCTGGATCAGCCACGGAAGCGTGCTGGCAATGGATCCGATCCCGGCCGCCACGGCGCCGATCACCTGAAGCAGGGGCCCGGAGATCGGAGTCAGGGCCTGGCCGATCGCCAGGAAGGCCCCGGCGATCTGACCGAGGGTGCGGGCGATCAACGGGGCTTTCTGGGCGGCGAAGCTGAGGAAGTTCTCGAAGGCGGGCGATCCCTTCAGTCCCGCACCCCAGGCGGCGAACCTTCCGGTGATCCGCTGCATGGCGGCGGAGATGCCCTCCATGTGCGGCAGGAAGGCGTCGACCACCCCAGCCATGCCCTTGATGACGTTGCCGAACGCAACACCAAAGCCTGTGATAGCCGGGCCCACGCTGGTCTGCAGATCCTGCCGGAAGCCCTGCCAGAACGGCGTCTTCAGCTGCGCCGATGCCCGGTCCTGCAGCTGCTTGATGGCGCTCGCCGCGGCGAGGACGAACGGCGTCAGCGTCGGCAGAGCGTTCCTCAGGCCCACCAGCGCGCGGGTGAAGATGGGCATCACGGCCGGCTGCAGCGAACGCGACCAGGCATCGAACGCGGTCCGCAGTCCCGTGAACGCGGTGAGCGTGGCACGCGCTGCCGGAGACAGCTTGGCCAACTCAGCACGGTACTTGGCCTGCGCGGTCGCGGCCTGATCCACGCCCCCGGCCGCGGCCAGCGACGCCTGCTGGATCTGACGCTGCGCTGAGGCGATCGAGTCAGCAGCAGTCTGCTGCGTGACCGCCACGTTCGCCTGAGCATCCGCGAGACGCTGCTGCGCCTGCGCGATCTGCTGGGAGTTCTGCTGCGCCGTCTGTGCCTGCGCGTCCTGGGCGTCCTTCAGCGCCCGGGTGCGGTCGGCGACGTTCTGCTGCGCCTGCGCCAGCTGGTCTTGCGCCGCCTGGACGGTCTTCGAGCCGTCGACGCCGGCCTTGTTGGCATCAGCCGTGTCGGACTGCAGGCGCTTGACCTCAACCTGCTGCTCCTTGAGGTGCTGGGTGGCCTGGTCGTAGGTGAGCTGAGCCTCCTGCCGCTGAAGCTGTGACGCCTTCGGATCCATCAGCGTGGCGTCGAGGTTCTGCTTCGCCTCCTGGACCTGCAACTGCGCGTCCCGCAGACTGAGCTGGGAGTCGGCCAGCTGGTTGTTCATGTCCTCCAGCTGGCGGGCGGCTTCCTTCCGGGCCGCGGTCAGGTCCAGCTGGGCCTGCTTCTCATCCTTCTGCGCCTGGGCGAGAGACCGCTCGGCGTCCTCGACCTGCTGCTCGGCCTGCTTGGTGCGCTGCGCAGCCTGCTGGATTGCATCAGCGAGAGACTGCTTGGCCTGCGCGACCTGCTGCTGCGCTTGCGCGATCTGCCGGGCACCGTTGCGCTCGGCCGTGGCCAACTGCTGCTGCGCGGACGCCATCTGCAGGGCCCTCGATGCCGCCTGAGACGACGCCTGACCAGCCTGGTAGGTGGCGTTGGTCGCCGCGTCCTGAGCTGCCTTCTGCGCCTGCAGCACCCCGGCGATCTGCTTGACCGCCGGAACGGCGACGAGGGCGATACCGCCGATGCCGGCGCCCGCGGCTGCTGCCGCAGCGGCGATCGAGCCGAGACCCGCTGCGATCACCGGAAGGACCGGGAGGATCGCAGGACCGAGTGCGATCGCCGCCGCCGTCAGGCCGCCGAGGCTGGCCTGGGCGGCACTGGCGTCGATGTCGACGTTCTTGCCGTCCACGGCGTCGACCTCGGCGCGCAGCGCGGCCAGCTGCGCGAGTGCGGCAGCAGTGTCGGCGCGTACCTGGACGTTCGGGTGCTGGGCACCGAGCCGCTTCAGCCGCTCCTCGATGTCGGTGATCTCTGCCAGGGCGACACCCGCATCGACGTCGATGCCGATGCGTTTCCCGGAGAGGGTCTCCAGGCGGGCCCTGAGGCGAGCCATGTCAGCGTCGAAGCCGGTGTCGGACAGGCGGACATCAGCCTTCGGGAGGGACCTGAACGCGGCTTCCAGCCGGGCCTTCATCGCCCGGGAGAACGCGCCGCCGGCGTCGTCGCCTTGCCGGGTGGCTGCCGGCCGGGCAACGCGACCGCCCTGGGTGACGCCGTCGCGCAGGGAGTCCCGGACCGACGCCGAGATCCGGGCTGCGATCTGCCGCCCGATCTGCTGGCCGATGCGGGAGCCGACGGCGTCACCGACGGCTCCCTGCATCGCGGGCCCGAACGCCCGCCCGGCTGCCTGCCCTGCCTCGTCCCCGGCCCGCGTTGCAGCGGGGACGATGCCGTCACGTAGCCGGTTGTAGATGCCCTGCGTGTTCGGGATGACGTCGACTTCGACGGATCCGACGCTGATGGCCACGGAGCCTCCCTCCGCGGCGCTACGCGGCGCCTCCGTTGATCAGGTTGAACAGGAAGTCGGCGCCCTCGTCAGTCAGCGTCGCCTTGGGGCGCGGGGGTCGGGCGCCCGGCCGGCGGATCGGCTCGGGCGGATCGGGCCGCCGCGCCTTCTTGTCGGTGTTGGCGCAGACGAGGACGTACTCAACGCGGGCGATACGGTCCACGGCCGCCGCAAGCAACTGCTCGACCTTGGACCAACGGTCCTTCTCGGGCTCGCCGCTGTCTGCCTGTTCGGCCAGCACCTCGTCTGGCGTGGCGTTGCGAAGCGCGGTCCACGTCGCCGACTCGGGCGGCAGATGCTGGATCAGGACCCGCAGCCGCCGCCACGACAGACTGCCCCGGTACACGTCGAGGAGGTCGACGCCGCTGTAGTAGCGGAACAGGTCCGCCTCTACCGCCTCCGCATGCGCCTCGACGACGGAGCGGGTCCACGCGATTTCCCCAGGCTCTCACCGGACCGTCGGCCCGCGTCCTCCGTGAACGCCAGGAACTCGGTGATGGTCGGGTCGAGGTCGAGGTAGAGCTCGTAGTCGTCGGGGTGCAGCACCGCCTGCGCGAACCCGTCGAGGTCACCCTGATTCAGCATGCGGCTCCACGACGTCCGCCAGACCGCCGGCGGGACGATCTGCACCTGCTCGCCGCACAGCTCTGCGGTGACGTACTGGTCGCCGGCCTCGGCTTCCTGGGCCTCCGCCTCGCTGATCTCCGGCTCCTCGACGTACCGCTCGGACGCCCCTCGCGGGCCGGAGGGTCGAGATGCCGATCGTGCCGCAGTGCGCGGCTTCCTGCTGTTGCTGTTGGCCACGGCGCGGGCCTCCTTCGGTCAGGGCGCGGGCAAGGTGATTGAGGTGGGCGGGCCGGGCCCGCGCCAGGGATGGCGGCCCGCCCACCGGCTCAGGACCCCGTGGTTGCGGGCGTCGCCGGGACGATGTCGCTGTGGTAGACGGTGTTGCCGGCCTCGTCGGGGTAGGCGGTCACAGTGATCTCGTAGCCCGACATCTCGTCTTGCTTGAACGTGACGTCGGAGCGGTCGCTGATCTCGCCGCTGGGGACGTAGAAGCCGCGCGCGTTCGAGCCGTCGAGGACGACGAACCACCAAGCGCGGCGGTCCGGGGTCGGGGAGGCGGTCTCGGCGAACGCGGTGATGCCGCTGTCACCGTCCGGGGTGAGGTTGGCGGCAGGGATGCGGTACATCACCGACTGGACGGCGACGCGCGCGGTCTCCCACAGCGTCACCTTGAACGTCCGCACCGACTTGGTGATCTGGGTACGGAACGGGCTGGTGAGGCCCCACGGGGTGAACTCCTGGCTGTCCTCGTCGAATCCGTAGACGAGGCCGTCGTCGGAGATCGCGCCGAGCGGCTCCCACGGCGCGGCGGGCTGTGTCAGCGGCGAGTCCGGGGCGGTGGCACCGACAGCCGCCACCCAGCCGCCGCCGTTGGCGCCGACGATGGTGAGGTCCGCCGCGCGGGTGATCTGAACCATGAAGGGTCTCCCAACGTGCGAAGACCCCGCGTCAGGCGGGGTCGGGATTACGGGGTCCGGCGCGGGCCCAGCCGGTCAGGAGACCGGATGGCAGTAGATCTCGTAGGTGCCGCCCACCCGTCGGAGGGCGGTGTTCTCGTAGGGGCGGGCGACGGGCCGGGAGACGGTGGCAACCAGCCCGAAGACCGCCCGCGCGGTGACAGAGCCGCGCAGTTGAGACAGCAGCAGGGCGTGCACCTGCCCCGCCAACGCGATGGCGTCAGCACGCGTGGAGTGGTAGACGTCCACGTCGACGAGGGGCCGGTCGAGCCGAAAACCGTCGTCGTCACCGGCCACAACCTGCACCTGCACGGTCGGCAGTTCCTCCAGCAGGGCATTGTCGAGTTCGTCGCGGACCACCACATCGGCGCCGAGACGGGTCTGCAGCCAGCCGATCAGCTCCAGCTCCACATCGACCGAGCCGACGGACGCCATCACCGGCCGCCCTGCTGAGCGGCACGCAGCAGCACATGGCGCGCTGGCACCCGCTCGGTTCCGTACTCCACCCAGCGGGCGTAGTAGGAGCCGTTGCGGACGTAAGCCGCGGCCCGGTCACGGCGTCGGCCGCCGCGGGCTGTGCTGTCCACAGACCAGCTGCTCTTGTACCGGCCCGGATGCGGATCGCCAGACCCGCCGACCGGGGACATGGCCACGGCTGCGCCCTCGATCTCATGTGCACGGCGCACGAGATCCGCGCGGATCATCTCCGACTTCAGGAGCTGACCAACGCCTTTACGGGACATCTTGAACCGTGCTGCCATAGCTCCTCCAGCAACTCGCGCACCAGGGGGCGGACATGGAAGTGAAGGGCGTGCTCGGCACCATCTCGTTCGACGGGGAATGGGTCACCATAACGAAGACACGTGCCGGATCCCGGCCGGCGCCCGCACGGCTGCGTGCCGCCGACATCACCGGCACCCGGTTCAAGCCCGGCAACCGGCTGTTCCACGGCTACGTGCAATTCCTCCTGCCCGGCAGCGACGCCGCAGGCGAGAAGGGCGGCCTGACGCGTGGAGGGAGACCGGCCCCTTCGGACCCGCACAGCCTGTCCATCCCCCGCAAGAGCAACGACGCAGCCGAGAAGCTCATCGCTGCCATCGAGCAGGCCCGCCACTAGCCGGTGACCCGGTCCGCCGCGAACTGCACAGGCCCGCGCGTCCCGGTGAAGGGGGAGCGTCCCCAGTCGCCGGGCTCGCCAGTGATCTCACAGGTGACGCCGCGGACAACCGCCTTGTCCGTGGTACGCAGAGCCGTTCCGGCCGGCGCGTACACGGTCCAGCCGACGATGACAGTGTCCCGGCCCTGCTGCTCGGGGCCGCCGACCTGAGGCGTCTCGGCCCTGGGCGTGACGACGCAGCCGGGCACGTCGAACGACTCGTCCTGGCCGGGCAGCGGCTGACCGCGCGGATCCCGGCCGGGCGAGAGGCCGGTGCGCAGGATCCGCACCGTCTCCCCGAAGGGGTACGGGCCGGGCATCAGGTGTACCCCCAGCCGGGTTCGTACTCCATGCCAGGGCCGATCTCGCCGTCCGTCGGCCAGGACGGCCACGGTGTGGCATCCGCAGGGGTGGGATCGATCGTGAAGGCGCCGCCGAGGCCAGCCAAGGACTTGAGCGCCGTTCGGTCGGCCTTCGTCAGATACAAGCCCCCGGATCCCTGGGGGCGCTGCACCGACATCGGGCCGATCGTCTCGTAGGAGACCTGCTGCGGGTTGATGTAGGCGCGGCCGGCCACGCTGAGCACGACCGCGTCCGCCCCGTCGGGGAGCGGCTTGACCACCGTCTCGCACAGCGACTGAGCCTTGCTGATCAGCAGATCGGCACGGTCACCGTTGATCTCCGTCAGGTCCAGGTAGAGGGCCAGTTCCTCAGCAGTCGGTGCTACGAACGCCATCGCCGCCTCCTAGGCCAGGGCCTCCACCGCCTCGCACCAGGCGGTCAGGTCGTCCGTCGGATCCAGCTCGGCAGACCTGGCCAAGGCCCGCTTGGAGGCCAGCTCCCACTCCTCCGGGTCGGAAAGCCGCTGCAGATGAGCGACCCAGGCGTCCAGGTCCCACCGCTCCGCAAACAGGCCAGCGCCACCCAGCGACTCGGCGAGCCCGGGTGTCGGGTGTGCGACGACCGGGATCCCGGATGCCATCGCCTCGACGCCGACCCGGCCCCACGACTCGTAAGAGGACGGCATCAGCAGCACCCGCGTGCGGGCGTACACCTCCCGCATCCCGGAACCGCCCGGCCGGCACGGCAGCACCTCGACGTTGTCGAGGCCGCCCATGTCGACCTGGTCGCCGTGGGCGCCCTGCACCGCGAGGAAGCGGGTGTCCGGCAGGCGCCGGGCCAACTTCTGCAGCACCAGGCCGCCCTTCTCCGCCGAGCAGTTGATCAGAGTGATCCGGTCTCCGGGCTCCGTGCGGTACTCCTCAGCGAACACCGGCGGACGCACAACCAGCTCGCGCGACGGCCGGACGGACCGCGGATACTCGGCGAGGACCAACTCGGCCTCCCGCCGCATCCACTGGCTGTTGTAGACCGCGAGGGCCGTCTCGCCGGCCATCGCATCCCGGAACGTCTGCCGGTGGCCGTTGTGGCAGATGGCCACGAAGGGCTTGCTGTAACCGCGGGCCATGGCCGCAGTTGCCGGCACGTTCTCCAGATGGGAGACCACCACGTGGGCGTCACGCAGCGCCGTGCCCCAGTCCTGGCGGGCCTGCAGCGGCACCACGCGCACACCGTCGAGGTCGTACACCTCGCGCTCGGCGCCGTACCGGGATACCCACACCGACACGTCGTGCCCGCGGGCGGCCAGCGCGCGCAGCATGCCGTGCGCCATCCACTCCGCCCCGGCATTGTGGCCCGGCGGGTAGCCATGCAGCCGGGCCACGATCCGCAGCCGGCTGGCCGTCTGCGTGCCACCCTTGGCGGCGGGGCGTCGCGGACTCACGAAGTGGCGCCGCTGGAGACGTACTTGACGAACGCCTTCTCATCGCCCATGACGAAGCCGAAGTACGCCTCGACGAGGAGGAGGACGAGGTTCTCCTGGAAGGCGGAGTGGACGGTGCCCGCCTCGTCGACGTAGGTGGCCTCGGTGCTGACCTTGACGTTGATGTCCATGCCGACGCCGTAGGCGCACTGCGTCCAGTCGCCGCCGATCGCACGCAGGCCCGAGTCGGTGGAGGTGGACTGGCGGCGGTACTTACCGGAGACGCCAGAGCCGTAGGCCAGCGGCTCGCCGACCAGCGTGCCGTTGCCGGCCGCGTCGGTGCCGCCCGTGGTCGTGTCGACGAAGATGGGGCGGCCCATCGTGTCCGTGGCCAGCAGGAGCTGCGGCTTGAGGCGCTTGTCGGCGGCGAAGCCGTTGAAGTCGAAGTCGTCCTCCGTGACGGCGGCCATGCCGTTGACGAGGTCGGCGTAGATGCCGCCCTTGTTCTGTGCGGCCGTTCCCAGTGTGACGCTCTTGTCGGTCATCGCCAGGTAGTCGCCGAACGGGCCGGTGCCGCCCTTCATCGTCCGACCATGGATCGCCGCCACGTCGAAGGCGCGACCGATCGCCCGCGGCAGGTCCGCCTGCAGCTGCGCGTACAGGCCCGCCGCGTTGCTGGTGGCGACCTCCATCGACACCGGCACGAGCGTGGCGACCTTCTTGCCCGTCATCTCCTTCACGGAGATGCCGCCGCTGGACAGCGGCTTGACGCCGCCCTCGTTGACCCAGTCCGCGGTCGGGAGGTCGAGCGGGACCGGGATCGCCGTCGTGGCCGTCATCGCCAGCGGCACGCGGCGCGCGAGCCGCATGACGACGCTGGTCTCCAGCGTCTGCGCGAAGATCGGCTCCGTGATCTGCGGCGGCAGCAGCGTGGACGGAAGCCCGGGAAGAGTAACCGGTGCCGTGGTGGCCATGATCTACCTCTTTCAGTGACGCCCCTTCAGGGCATCGCTCAGGAACCCGGCGAACGCGTCGGCGGGAGTCGTCTGGGAGCGCCGGTTCCCGGAGGAACCCTGCGCGGGATCGGGTGCGGGCCGGCGCGGACCGGCCGGAGCCTTGGCCCAGTGGGGCTTGCGCTTGAGCAAGTCGTCCAGGTCACCCCGGATGCGCTCGATGTCGATGTCGCCGGAGTCGTCCACGTAGGAGCCCAGATCGAGAGCACCGGCCGCGTCGTCCGGGTCGGCGAAACCGTCAGCGGCGAGGGCACGCACCTCGGCGCGCACCGCCCGGGTTGCCGCAGCCGCCGCTCGCTTCTCAGCTGCCTGCTGAGCCTCGACAGCCCGCTGTTCGGCGGTCTTCTGCGCGTCTTCCAGCTCCTTGGCGCGCTTGGCCAGCGGCTCCAGCTCCCGGACCTTCGTCCGGTGCCCGGCCGCTTCCCGCCGCAGCTTCTCGATCTCGCGGCGGGCCCGCTCCGGGTCGGCCCACGGATCGGTGGGCGTCTCCGGCCCGGTCTCGGCCAGCTCGACGGGCTGCTCCGGCTGCCCGCCGGCAGGTGTCTCGGGCTGAATGGTGGTCTCTTCGGACATGGATGAGCCCTCCTGGGGCGTCGAGAACGCGACCGCACCTGGCGGTCAGTGAGTGGCGGGCAGATGCCCGTGCTCGGCCAGCGCCAGACGGAATCGCCTGAGCTGGTCTCCGGAGTGCGGCGCGGCGTACTCCCGGTACAGCCGCTCCCACTCCTTGGCCTGGTCGGACAGCTCGAAGCGCTGCCCCTTGAATACCGGGATGGCGCCGCAGTGGCAGCCGTCGTGTGCCCGGAAATCCACAGTGCTCTGCTTGTAGACCATGCCGCGGGTCGCGAGCATCTTGCAGAACGCGCATGCGCCCAGCGAGGCAGTACGAGCCCAGCCGATCGCCAGCCGGTCCTGCCGGGCTGCACCCGTCACCGTCTGCCGGCCCGTATCGGCCGCCAGCTTCTGCGCCGCCCGCTCCGCCTTCACCTCGGCCTGCTCCAAGCGGACCGCCAGCGGTTCCTTCTGGGCCGGCGTCGTCGCCGGATCCTCCGGGTCGCGCGGCCACAGATCGGCCGTCGCCCAGCGCATCGTCTCCGACACCTGATCGGGCGGCGGAGGATCAGCGAGTGGCGCCGTGAACGACTGCCCGATCCGGGCCGCCGCGCGCTCTGCCTCGTAGTAGTCGGCGGCCAGCGTCGCTGACGCCCGGCTGTACTGGTCCACCACCGCGTTCACCGCGGCGATCCAGTCCGGCACCGACGACCGCAGCTGCGACGGCAGGATCAACCGGCGCAGCCTCTGCATGTCTTGCGTGAGCAGCCGGGACAGGCCCTGCTGCGCGAGCCTCCACCGCGCGGCTGACGCCGCCTGGTCACTGATTCGCTGCGGCATCCGGCTGTCCGATCGCCTGTATCTGACCGAGGCGGGCCAAGACGCTCTGCATGGCCTGCTGGCCCGCAGCACGCTGCTTGTCCGCCAGCACCTGCTGCTGCTGCATCGCGGTCAGCCCGACCATCTGCAGCGTCACCGGGCTGTCCGGCGCCAGGATGCCGGCCGTCACCAGCTTCACCGCGGCGTCCGTCGACGCGGCCACCGTCGGCGTCGCGGCGTTCCGCCACACCGGCTCGATGACCCGATCCTTGGCTGGCGGCTCGCCCGTCTGCACCCACAAGGCCAGCCGCAGCGCCTCCGACCAGACGTGCCCGAAGCGGCGTTGCCGGCGCTCGGCCCGCTTCACCAGCTGAGCCTCCGTCGACCGGATCGCATCCGCCGACGCCGGGTTGTCACTGGTGTACCCGAGGTAGTGCGGTGGCAGCCCGAGCTGCGTCGCCATGATCCGCGCGTACAGGTCGATGACCTTCGTGTAGGCGGACGGATCGTGCGCGGCGAACTGGCCGACCTGCGGGATCTGACCGTCCTCGTCCCGCTCCAACGCCAGCACCCGGCCGATGTACGTGTCCCAGGCGCTCTTGGCGTTGCCCTCCGCGTCCTGGAACGCGCTCTCGGACGCACCGAGGATGTACCGCTGCGGCGCCGCGAAGAACTCCCGCGCCACCTCCATGCCCATCAGCGTCCGGCACGCCGCATCCGTGATCGACATGACCTCGGGCGTGATCTCCGAACGTCCCAGGCGGTCCGCTGTTCGCTGCCGGTTCGCCATCCTCAGCACCGGCGGCATTCCGAGCTGATGCTCGTCCCGTTCCAAGACGATCCAGCCGACGGTCGGGTCCGGCGCCACCTGGATCGTCTGATCCGGCAGATACAGCACATACGACGGCTGGCCGGCAGGAAGACCGAGCGCCTCCGGCTCGACCTCCTTCAACGCGGCGAGGACCGCCCTGCTCCGAGCGTCCCACAGCACCGCCATGTCCCGGGGCGACTCCACGCAGATCAGCGGCGGGCAGTCCGACGAGCCGCAGTCACCCGAACCCACCGTCAGATACGCCCGGCCGTACACCAGCGCGTCCGTGTGCGCCAGGCTCGCCTCGTCGTAGAGGTCGTTCGCCGTGGCGACCGCCTCCAGATCGGTGCTGTCCGAGCCGTCAGCCCAGCGCAGCGCCTCCAGGTCGAGGCGCTCCTCCAGTGCCGTCACACCGATCCGGGGCCAGCCCAGCACCGTGTGCAGGCCGCGCAGCTGCGGCGGAATGGAGATCCCGAGGTCCCGCACGACCTGCTCGCCATTGAAATACGCGTCGTGCAGGTCGTAATGCCAGCGGGCCGCCAGCAGTTGGCCTCGCAGATGCTCCAGCAGATCCCGCTCGTCCTCCGACAGCATCGTCAGCGGCAGCTCAGGAATCGTGGTCGTCACCGCAGCACCACCACCCGTCCCTTACCGCGCACCCGCGAGCGCTTCGCCCACATCGGAGAGTTCAAGACCATGCGGCGCAGCATCCGCGCGCCGATCGCACACACCGCGAGGTCGATCTTCCGCGCGGACTCGCGGTGTTCCTTGCCGATCGTGTAGCCCCACGCGTTCGTGCGGCGCCGCGCATTCGAGATGTGCTGCCGGAGCACCTTGTGGCCGTCATGCGGCACCTGCCGCTCCAGCACATCGCGGTAGAAGCGGTCCACGGCCTCCGTGAACGCCTGCTGTCGGCGCCGGTCCCGCATGTCCCACATCACCGCATGCTGGCCATGACCGGAGGGCACCGCCTTCAGCTTCAGCCTCTTCCCGTACCGCTGCGCCCACGCGTCGACGTAGCCGTCCCAGTAGCGCTCGCCATCCGACTCATCGAATCCGGCGCCCGGGTCCGCGAAGAACGCCAACGGCCGGTACTCGGCGAACACCCGGTCCACCACGCCGTCGACCTCTTCACGCGGCACCCGCCACGGCTGGCCCTCCGGCCAGTTCGCCGGCCGCTGCCACACGCCGAGCGTCTTCACGAGCCCGTCCGACATTCGGCAGCCGACCAGGCCAGTGGCGTCGTCGCTCTTGGAGCCGTCGAAGAAGCAGACGATCTCGTCGCTCGCCTCCAGGTCCAGGCCCTCATGCGGGTTCGCATCCCACTCGTAGCGGGCTAGGAACGCATCCTCGGCGGCCACGATCTGGTTGAACCAGAACCGGCGGCTACGGCTGGGCGGGTTGCGGACGTCCAGGATCGACGCCTTCAACCGGTCCACGTCCAGCCACACCGAATCCCCGCGCACCGCGCGCAGCGTCGGAACGATCCACGCCTCGGTCAGCTTCGCCTCGGCCGGAGCCTCCAGCGAGTCGTAGAACAGGCCCGTATCCACCGAGCGCCCGGACTCCGCCGACTCGAACGCCTCACGCGTGCGCTCGGCGACGCTGTCCTCGCCGGGCTCGTAGGCGTTGGTGTTCGCCAGCGTCCGCGCTTGCCCGTCCGCTGACTTGGTGGCGTTGCGCTCGATCACGGCCGCCATCTCATGGCCCTGGTTTGACTCCACCCAGTGGTGCGTCTCCCCCAGCGACACGAACGTCGGCCGGCCACCCTCCAAGGCGCGTGGCGACGAGGTCACAGCCTCGATCCGGGCCCGGCCCTTGTCGGCGTAGATGATCTCCTTGCCGAGGTCGATCCGGAACTCCTCGATCGCCCGCTTCGACAGGATCGACGGGAACAACGTCATCGTGTTCCGCGTCTGATCCTGCGACACCGCGGCGATCTGCACCCATGCTGCCGGATGCTGCACCCCGAGTGGCTGCCCGGCCGGCACTCCCCACTCGTTGCCCTCGTCGGCGACCTCCCCGAACCGACAGGGGCCGACGAACTCGAACGCGCTCCAGGTAGCGATGAGCGGGTCCTTGCCCCAGCCCTTCAGCCGCTGGATCACGCCGTCGCGCCACAGGAACCGGTTCGTCACCGGGTCCATCGCGTACCACCACAGCGTCAGCCGGGCCTGCTCCGCCGTGTATCGCCACGGCGCCCCGGCGTAGTGCTGCAGGTAGGTCGCCGTCCAGGCCAGACAGTGCCAGCCCAGCGTGTACTCCGGCAGGACGAATCGCCCATCCGGGCCACGCTTCCACGTGAACCCGATCGTGAACGGCTCGACGACCTCGGGGACTTGCTCGTCAGCCGCCGGCGAGGTCACGGTACGCGTCCAGCGGCTTCACCGCGGCCAGCTGAGGGCCAGCAGGCTTCCGCTCCAGCTCGATCCGCGCACGGCGCCGGTCGCCCTCCGTCGTCAGCAGACGGGCCATCACGCTGTCGAGCGCCGAGACATACTGCCCGTTCGGTGGCCGGTCCGACGACAAGCCCCGGGACATCAGCTCCGCCGCGTACCGGGCCATCGCCCAGTCCGACGGCTGGTAGAAGACCGCCTGCCCCGACTCCTGCAGAGACAGGTACCAGTCAGTGGCGATCGGATGCCAGAGCGGATCGGGCTCTGGTAGGTCCGGCAGATCAGCCGGCGGCCCTGACGGGGCCTTGGCCAGCTTCGGCCCGTCGTCCTTGTTGCGTCGGCGGCGCGCTTCGGAGCGCTCCGGTATGGGTCCACGAGTGCCCATGACGACCTCCAGGGTCAGGCACGCCGCCAGGGCGCGCGGGGCAGATGCGTTGCGCCAGCCGCGCCGCCTCCAGGACGAGCGCAGTCACGGTGTGTGATCTAACGGGCCGGGGCCCATGGAAACCCGTACAGACAGTCAGGTGCTATACGGCCCCGATCCCTGGAGACCGGGGGGAGGGGGCTAGGCCCCCAGGGTGATCATGAGTGCCAGCGCTCGAACTTGATCTTCCTGGCCTCCAGGGCAGCGCCGGCCAGGACCCTGGAATGATCACCTGTACTCTCGCTCGATGATCTTCAGTGCCTCAACCAAGAGATCATCTTCGAGCGTGTGAGCGGCTTCAGGGTCGTCGACCGAGTCCGCTATGGCCTGCACGCGCTGCCGCACCTGGGAGACGTCCATGCTCGCCTCCCTCGGCACCCTCGGGTGGCTGGCCGGCTACCGCCCCTTGGACCGTCCGCCTCGCAGGGCCTTGGCGTGCTGGCTGGTCCACATGCCGGTCGCCGCCTTGTGCCTGAGCGCGCAGTAGCCCTTGGCCCGCGGGCCCATGTACTTGGACACCTGGCGCACGCACCGGTTGAAGTCTCCCGGACTGCCCCATCGGATCTTGGCCGCGCCAGCTCCGTGGGTCCAGTAGTCGCGCAGGGTCTGGGCGTTGCCTCCGCCTTTGCGTCCGCCGTTGCCCTGTCGTCCTCGTGCCATGACGTGTCGCCTCCTTGCGGTGGCTGCCGTGGCGCGGGCTGGTGTACGTCTACCCCAGCAGTCCGGGGTGTTGCTCGGGCGGGCGCCTACGCCCGTCAGCCGGCCGCGGTGCAGCGTTTCCTTCCCGGCTGGACTTGAGCCCGTGGCAGGTAGCGCAGACACCTTGCAGCCGATCCTCGGCGTGCTCATCGGTCTTCGCCTGGACGTGGTCGCAGTGGGTGCTGGGTCGGACGCCGCACAGCTTGCAGATCGGGTCTCGGGCGAGAACGCGCGCGCGGATCTGCTGCCAGCCCTTCGGGAGCCGGGCCTTGCGGTCCGAGCCCTGCCAGCCGCCGCTCACGGCTCGTCAGGCCAGCGGACGCAGGTGATCACCATCCCGTCCTCGCTGCGCTCGACGTGTGTGGCTACCCCGAGTTCGATGACGTGCCCGCCCTCAGTGATAGCGATCACCGCATATCCGATGGGCGGCTCGGGTTCGCCGATGCCGTACCGAGCCCTCAGCGTTGCTTCAAACTTCTCGCTGACCAACTCCATGGGCGCACGCCTTCCGTGTGTCAGTCGTCGTCGCGTGCGGCTTCGGCGCGCATGTGGGTGAGGGCATAGTGGATGAGCCGAGGACCACGACGGCGTCCGACTACTCCTGTTCGGCCTCGGCGGCTAGCTGCTCGGCGAGCGCATTGAACGCGGTCACGTACTGGTTCGCGGCCCGCAGCGTGGCACTCTCTCCGGTCACGTTGTACGTCTGCGCGGCGCCGTTGGCGAAGGTGAGGTTGATTACGGCGGCGCCCTTGTTCTTCCGGCCGGCGGCAAGCGTCATGCCCCCGCTGAGGACGCCACCGGCGAGGCGGGTTGCCGTCCACGCCTTCCTCGCGCCTGCGTAGACGAACTCGGCGTGGGCTCCTGCGATCGGGCCGAGGCTGGTCTGCCCTTGCTTGGAGGACGGCCATGGTCGCATGAGTGCGGCGGTGTTCATTGTCTTCTCGGCTGGGTGCGCGTTCCGCCAGGCTTTCAGGTCGTCTCTCTCGGCCTTGCGCTGGGCGGCCTTGTCCGGGTCTCGTCTGAACACGTGTCCCCCTCGGGCGTCTGATGCTGGGTGAGCATCATGCGCCTGAACCAGGGGGCAGGCTACGGCTGTAGCAGGGTCGTGATGTTCAAGTCCCGCCGCCCGAAACGGGGATAGGTGGCGGGATGATCAGGCGGCCTTGGCTCCACTCGGCAGTGGCGGTGCCGCACCGGGCTCCAGAAGCTCCCGTGTGTGCTCGTCTCGTCGCCCCTTGGGCAGGTCCCACACGCAGTAGCCAGCGGCTTTGCCGCGGCCTGTCTTCCCGATGCGGCCTTCGGATGCCCAACGCCAGATGGTGCCGACGGGCACGCCTGCGTAGTAGGCGGCATCCGCGGCGGAGACGTAGCCGGGAGGCATCGCTCACCTCCCGGAGAAATGGCGAGAGGCCCATCAAGACGGCGGGCCTCAAAGCGCACGAAGGCTATCTGAGCACACGATGGCTTCGGTGGCTCCCTCCTGTCAAGTCCTCAACTACCTCACACGCATCAGCTCCACTCCCAGGTCTTGCGAGCGCGGGCCGCCTGGTGTGCGGCGTTGCCGATCTCGGTGGCGAGACCGGCCCACTCGCGGGGCATGAGGCGGTGGCCGGCGGCCTTGTGCAGCAGGTCACCGATGCGGCCGGCTTCGCGGGGCGGGATGCTGGCGACGTCGGCGAAGGCGCCGCCGAACAGCGGGGCCAGCTCGCGCCATTCGCTGCCACCGAGGGTGTGGGCGAGGTGCTGGCCGAGGTTGCTGATGGTGAGCGCGGACCGGGTGGACGGCATGCCACTGATGCTGGCGAAGAACAGCTCGTCCAGGGTGGCGAAGTTGGAGTAGAAGGCGCCCCGGCTGTGCCCATTGCTGCCCTCACTTCTCGCGCAGCGAGTAGCGCACGAGGACGACGTCCTGGAGCGGGACGTTGTACTGCCGCGAGTACCAGGTCTTGATCCCATCGAGGAGCGTGCCGACGGTGTCGCCGGGCTGCGCGGCGTAGCTGCCGGTGCAGTCCCGCGATGGGTTGATCCCGTTCTTCAGGGGACCGCGGGTGAGTGTGACGCTCCATGCGTAGGCGGGAGCGGTGAGGCGGGTGTTCGGGTTGCTGTAGTCGGTCATGGCTGTCTCCTTCAGAGGTTGCGGTTGTGGGCGAGCTGGGCGGTGCGGTCGAGTGCGAGGAGTACGGGCCGCGGACTGTTTTGGCTGTCGTTCCAGCTGGGGACGGTGTCGCCGCCGAAGTCCCGCCGCACGACTTCGAGGAGGAGCGCGCTGGCGTCGTCGGCCTGGCTGCGAGTGGCGGCTTCGATGCGGATGGCGCCGATGGCGCATCGCCGACCGTCTTCGCGGAGCGCCCCGCGGCACCAGCCGTCGGCCTGGAGGCGGACGCGGGCCCGGTGCAGGAGCTGGGCGATCGGCGTGCTGTGCGGGTTGGGCTCGACGGTCTGCGGCGGCGGCGCGGCGGGGAGCCCGGCGTCGATGTCGATGTGGGCGGTGTTGATGTCGACGGCTACGCCGGCCTTGTTGAGCCGGTCGTCCATGTCGAGGGAGGCGAGGGCGAGCCGGTCGTCGAGTGTGAGCGTGGCTGGCCGGGTTGCGGCCGGGGCGATGGTCGTGGTCATGTTGGGGTCGCCTTCTGCGCGGTGACGTGTGGTTGGTGGCGGGGCGCCCCTGGTCGCTTGCAGGCATTCGAGGGGCGCCCCGGCTGGGTCACTTCTCGTGCAGCGAGTAGCGCACGAGGACGACTTCTGCGACGGGGATGCCGCACTCCCGTGCGTGCATGGTGCGGATCCCGTCGAGGAGGGTGCCGACGGTGGCGCCGGCCGGCGGGGTGTAGCTCCCAGTGCGGTCCTGGGCCGCGTTCTTTCCGTGCTTCAGGGGGCCGCGCGTGAGGGTGGCGCTCCACGCGTAACTGCGGGCGGTGAGCTTGGTGTTCGGGTTGCTGTAGTCGGCCATGGTGGTCTCCTTCGGTCGGCGGGGTTACTTGAAGAGGTGGCTGAACCTGGGGTTGTTCCTGACGCGAAGGAGAGCCTCCAGCGCCTTGACCTCGGCCTCGTCCACGCGGCCCGTCTCGTTGTCCTTGCGGAACTTGCCGAGCGGTCCGGCGACCTGCGGGGCCGGGTCGGCGGCGTTGCGCATGCCGGCGGGCGGCTGGTCGTAGATGGGCCCGAAGCGGCGGCAGAGCGTCTCGGCGCCGTAGCCGCCCGCGGTCGGGATGCCGGTGAACGCCTGGCGGCTGTCGAAGACGATCGTGCTGTACGTCTTCCGGTCCTCGAAGGCGCCGGCGCGCTCGGACAGGTCGTTCACGAAGTAGTAGGGCGTGCTGAGCTTTGCTTCGCGGGCGAACCGCTTGGAGTCGCCGGGGTTCCAGGTCTTGGCCATGGTGGATCTCCTGTCGATGAGTGGGTGCGTTTTTAGGTGTTTTGGGTGGTCTGTCGGGTGGTCGGGACCCGGTCGACGCGGCTTTTGCGGTGGTTTGTGGGGTGGTCGAGGTACGGGCCACCCGGTCGCACGACTGGGGTGACGCTCGAACCGACCGGGCGACATACCGGGTCATAATGACCATCGACCGGGGCCCGACCGGCGGCCGACCGGGTCGAATGCCCTACTTGTCGAGGGCTTCGGTGAACTGCTCGCGGGTGTAGCCGTTCGGGTTGGCCATGCCGTCGAGCGGGCCGAGCTTGCGGGTCCCGCCCGCGCCGGCCTCCCGGAGTCGGGCCTGCAGATCGGTCTCGCTCATCGCCTGGTACCGGTCCGGCCGGTAGGCGGTCAGCAGCTCCAGGAGCCGCTTGGTGCGGGCTCGGTCGACCCCGTCCGCTTCGAGGACGGCCAGGCAGTCGTCGAGCAGCACCTTGCGCGCGGCGGCCGTCGTATCCGTCTTGCCGTGCTCGGCAGCGAAGCCGGTGAGGGTGCCGGCATCGATGCGCAGCTGACGGCCGCGCAGGCAGATCTCCCGGAACTCGGGGATCGTCATGAAGTCGGTCTTGAGGGTGACGTGGCCTTCCTCGCCGCCTTGGTCGAGGACGACGACGCCCTTCTGCGCGTCGAGCAGCATGTGCGGGGCGGCGCCGGCGGCGACCGCGTCGTTACCGAGGACCATCCGGGAGCTCTCGGCGCCCTTGACCCGGAAGCATGCGCGCTTGCGGCACACCTCGCGCAGCAGGGTCGGCACGCTGGTGGCGTCGGGACGCTGGGTGATGAACAGGCCCATGCCGCCCACGTACCGGCTGACGCGCACGAAGCGGGCCATGGTCTCGACGAGGACTTCCTTGCCGTTGCGTCCCTTGTCCTTGCCTTCGGGATCATCGTCGGTCTTGATCTTCATCATGGCGGCGGCATCCAGCAGCTCCTGCAGCTCGTCCACGATCAGCAGCGTCAGGCCGCGCTTCCACTCCTTCGCCAGCTCCGGGGTGAGCTTGCCCTCGGGGCAGCGCTCCGGGTGCTCCTCGGAGAGGTCCTCCAGACGCTGACCGATCTCTTGCATGTCGGCGATCAGCTCGTTGAGCAGGTCGAAGAAGGCGAGGATCTTCTCGGGGGTGTTGCCGGCGACGTAGGAGTGGGCGAACTGCTTCGTGCCGACCCAGTCGGGCCCGGCCTTCCCGGTCGCGACGTGGACGGTCATGTGCGGGTCGAGCGCGGCGGCGGCCGCCACGAGACGGGCCAGGAAGCTTTTGCCGTAGTCGGGCAGGCCTCCCAGCAGGATCGAGCACCAGACCAGCTCCAGGGCATGACGGCCTCCGCGGGCGTCGGTGCCCAGCGGGACGCCGTCCCTCCAGAAGTTCCACACCTGATGAGTGAGCAGGGGCGACGGCACCTTGTTGGTGCCGTAGGGGTTGGCTTCGTTCGCCACCCACAGCACGAAGCGTCCCTCGTGGCCGTCCTCCGAGAGGTCCGCACGCATCTCGACCTGCGACTTCTTCACCCGCAGGGCGGAGGCGAGTTCCTCGGCACGGGAGATGGCGGTGGAGGCCTTCATGCCGCCGGGCAGTTCGACGGTGGCGGTCCATCCGGGTCCGGCGGACTGGATGATGCCGACGAGGCGGGTCTCGCTACGCTGCGCTTCGGTGACGATGCCGGCCTTGATCAGGGCCGTGACGAGGTCAGCTTCGCCGAGGATCTGACCGTGGTCCCTTAGAACCAAGTCGGAGTCCTGCAGCCCGTAGGGCGCCAGCAGATCACCGGTTCCCTCGACGCTGGCGCTGCGGTCCCGGCCGTGGAACGCGCCGAGGCCGAAGGCGCCCAGCCCGGCGAGCAAGTCGAGCCACAGGCTGCCGGTGGCGACGCCGATACCGAGTCCCCCACCGACCGCGCCGGCGACGCCCGCGGTCCGAGTCAGGAAGGTCTTCCGGTGCTGCCGATAATCGGCCCGGTAGCCGTCGGCGAGCTTCTTCGCCTGTGCTTCTCCGTGGACGTCCCCGGCGGCCTCGCGGACGGCCCGGTCGGCGGAGGCGATCAACTGCGGGTAGTGGTTGTGGTACCGGTCGAGCCACCGCCGGCCAAGCTCTCGGTAGCCGCGGAAGGTGTGCGGCAGCAGCGCCAGCTGGGCGACGCGGTTGGTGGTCTCGGCGACCTTGCGCACCGACTCGATCGGCTTCCGGACCGTCGGCTCGTCCTTGAAGACGGGGGCCGACTCGATCGGCGGGACGAGCGTCAGTGTCGCGTGTTCGTCGGGGAGCGGCATGGCCATGGCGGGTCCTCCTCTCGGCGTCTCGGATTGGTCAGGTGCGGCTGAAGCGGCAATTGACGACGTAGGTGTCGCTGACGTGGACGCCCATCGCCTGGGCGCATGCACGGCGCAGTTCGAGCAGCACGTCGTCGACGCTGTGGGGGCGGCCGTCGGGCGAGCGGTAGGCGAGGTAGTGGTCCTGCTCGATGCGGCGGGACCGGTCCCCGACTCGCATCGTGACCTTGTAGGTGATGTTGGGTTCGAGCATCTGGCTGGACATGGTGTGAGCTCCTCGGGTGGGCGGGATTAGTCGGCGTTCGGGCGGTTGGTCTTGGCTGCGACGGAGGCCTGGCGGCGGGCGCCGGCGGAGTACTTCACGTCGCCCTTGGTGCGCACCCCGCGGCGCGCGGGCGGGTTGTAGGTGTGGGTGGCCGTGACGGGTCAGTCGTTCTCCTCAGCGCGGATGGCGTCGCGCAGTCGGATGGCATAGTCGTTGCGGCAGCCGACGGTCTCCCGGACGTTGCGGGCGGACAGGCGGTGGGCTCCACCGAGGGCTTCGGCGAGCTTCCTCACCGCTTCCAGATCGGCCTCAGCAAGTGGCTTCTCCGGCTCCGTCTCGGCCGTATCCGAAACCGGGCCTTTCCCTTTACCCCCAAGGGCTGTGCGGGCTTTGGGGGTGCCTCCACGCGGCCCGTCGCCGGGCTTGCCGGTAGAGGTTCCGGAGGAGCCTCCGTCGCCGCCGTTGGGGCCGAACAAGTCGGCGAGGAGAAGCTCGACGGCGACCCGCTCCGGGGACTGCTCGGCGTGGGCGAGGACGGCGGAAACGTCGGCCTCGGCGTCGAGCCGGTCGGCGATGACACTGGCGGTCATGCCCAGCGGCGCACCCTCGACGTCCCACCATGCACGGGCCCACGCGTCCTCCGGCTTAAGGGTGTTGAACGGGGCGGCGAGGAGCAGCTGCTTCTGTCGGTCGGCGACGGCCTTGAACTTCCGGCGGCGGCCCTTCTCGTGCTTGGCCCGCGCCTTCTCCTCGGCCCGCCTCTTCGGGTCGGTGACCGCGGCGGACAGGGTCAGCACCCACTGACGAACCTCGAAGAACAGCGGCCCGCCGAGGGTGACTGCGGCGAGGCCGAGACCGGCGACGCGGGCGTTGTCTGCGCTGACGCCGTGCTCGGTGAGGCTGAGGCCGTACTGGTAGTTGATGTGGGCGGCGAACCCGGCCGCGGCCAGCGACAGGACGCGCAGCAACCAGCGCACCCAGACGGGGAGCTTGCGCTCGTCGGCGTAGGCGACACCGGCGGCCATGACCCAGGCTGCGCCCTCGACGGCGGGGCCGATCGGGAACAGCATCCAGTAGATCGAAACGAAGTGGATGATCTGAGCGGGCAAGGAGGCCAGGGCCGACATGGTGACCAGGCCCAGCGTGCCCTTGCGGTACACGTTGCCTGGCGTCAGCGCCTTTTCGCGGCGGGCGGTGCGCGCGGCTCGACGCTGGGCGCGGTCGCGGCGCTTCTGGGCGTCGTCGGCGCGCTTCTCGTCGCGGTCCTTGCGGCGCTCGTCGCGGCGCAGCTTGGCCCGGTGCTCCTCGTTCAGGCGCTGCTGTTCGGCGTCGGCGGCCTTGTCGGCGCGACGCTCCTCGAACCAGCTGCTCACGGTGATCGGTGTCCTCTCGGGTTCAGCTCGCCTTGACGCGGGGGCGCCGGCGGATGTGGTCGTTGGTGGTGCTCGGGGTGCGGCCCTGAACGAGGCGGTCGCCGGGGGTGCTGGTGCCGGCGGGCGCGGTGCCCTGGGGTCGCCGGCTGTCGTCGGTACGGGCGCCGTGCGCCTCGTCCCGAGCCATCAGGCGACCGCCTTCCGGTTGCGGTGCCAGGCGATGGCTCCGAGCCCGAGCCAGATCGGGCCCGGGACGAGGCCGACGAGCACAGCCGCGCCGGTGAGTGCGGCGGCGATCGGGGCCGCGGCCGGCGGCCACAGACCGATCGCGATCAGGTACAGGCCCAGCAGGGCGACGGCGATGATGCGGAGCATGACGACCTCACAGGTCAGGTAGTTGGTGGGGGTTGCTGCGCCAGTTCTCCTTGGCGCCCGGGCGGGCCGGACGCCGCGGGCAGCCGGTCAGCGGTGGTCGTAGCGCGTGACCGTGTTCTGCGACGGGGTGTGCCGCAGCGCGTCAGCCTCGGCCAATGCGCGGGAGTCCGACGGCATGGAGGCCCGGCGCCCGCAGGAGCAGGACCAGTCGAACTGCTCAGGGCGGCGGGAGTCCCACGGCTTCACAGCGATGATGTGGTTCACAGAAGACCTCTTCATAAGTGATGGGTGGGCAGGTTCAGACAGTGGTGATGACGAGCGCGGCGATCAGCAGCCACAGGTGGTGGAAGGACTGGTCGAGCGCGTAGGCGCCGGTGCCGAGGTTGGGGTTGTCGTCGTGGCCGGCGCGCGGGGCACCGAGCCGGTAGAAGCCGCCCAGCCCCAGCACCTCGGCGAGCCGGGCCAGCGTGGTGCGCCGGTCGGCCCACCAGTGCGTGATCGCGTCAAGGGTGAGCCCGGCGACAACACCGAGCACCGACAGCCGCAGCCCCAGCACCCAGGCGGCCACCAGTAAGACGGTGAGCTTGGTGAGGGTCAGGGTGGCGACGTGCCGGGCGTCCGCGAGCCGGCCGACCCAGCCAGGGCGCCCCTTCGTCAGAGACTGGTGCGAGGTCTGCACCCAGTGGTCACCCACGCTGTGAGCGACGTACAGGGCGACGAACACGGCGGCGAAGGTGGCGGCGGCATCGGTCATGATGGAAGCTCCCTGGTCTCGTAGCGGGTCTGGGGTGGAGAGGGGCGGCCGGTCGCCTGGCAGTGAGTCGGCCGCCCCGATCCGTGTCAGCGCTTGTAGTGGAAGTACTGGTCGCCGTGGTGCGTGCCGCCGGTGACGCCGTGGTGGTCGCCGTGGACCGTGGTGGTGGAGTTGGTGGCGGCGTCGTGCGTCGTGGCCGGGCCGCTACTGCCGGACTGGGGGCAGTTGGGCTGGGTGGCCTCGCGCAGCGCGTCAGCCACCTCAAGCGCCGACTTCAGCTCGCGCTCGTAACCCGGGTCACCGATGTTCGTCATAGCTGGACTCCTGTCTGTGGTTGGTGCGGTGAGCGGGCCGCAGGGAAGCGGCCGGCGCCCCGGGCCGGATTCGATCCGGCACCCTCACGGCCGGGCCGGGGCTGGGCGTTTCGGCTGGGCTGGGTTAGCGCTGCACGACGGGGCGACTGATGTCGCGGTGGGTGACGGTGACGGTGTGGCCGCGGCGTCGAAGCCGTCGGGCGAGCCGGTCGGCGACCACGACCGAGCGGTGCCTGCCGCCCGCGCAGCCGGAACCGATGACGATCCGGTCGCCGGACGGGCCAGCCGCGTAGGCCTGCACCTGCCGGGTCGTCGCCTGCAGCAGCCGACGGATCCCCGCGGTGCGGAGCACGGCCCGCTGCACCAGCCGGTCCCGGCCGGCCAGTTCCCGCAGCCGCGGATCGACGTGCGGGTCACGGAACGCCCGGCGCAAGTCGAGGGTGATGTCCGCCTCCGGTGCATCCCCGTGCAGGAAGCCGAAGCTGACGATCTCGACCTTGGCCATCAGGCGGCGGCGGGGGTGCTGTGGAGGGCGGCGATCTCGTCAGCGAGGGCCGGGTCGTACTCGCCGGCCTCCCACTCGATGCGGGCGGCTGCGATCACGTCGCCCTTGCCGGAGGCTGCCAGCCAGTCGGCGATCAGACGGGCCCGGGCGGTCGCATCGGCGGTCTCGCGGTCGGAACGGGCGCAGGTGATCAGGGTGAACTTGGGCATGACGGTGTTCCTCACTGGTCAGGTGGGACTGAGATGGGGTGGGTGGCCGCGGGCAGCTGGCGGGGGGTGGTGCTGCCCGCGGCCGGACTAGGCGGTCAGTGCTGCTGGGCAGCGATCTGACGGGCGGCGGCGTCGGTGGCCTTGGCGGCGTCCTTCGCGGCGGCGATGCGCTGGCGGGTCTGCTCCGCCAGGGCCCGGTGCGCGAGCCCGACTTCAGCGGGGGTCATCGGGCGGCCTGCGGGTGACCGCCGCGCGGGCGGGTCGGCAGCGGGTCCTTCGTCTTCTCGTGCTCGGAGGCGCGGACGAAGGTCGAGAGGTCGTGGGCCAGGCGGTCGGCCTCAGACAGGCCCGGCTGCGTCGCGGCGGGACGGGCGGGGGCGGTCACCGCGGGCCCCACTGGTCCCGGCGCCAGGCCGAGAAGACGCAGATCGTGTCGAGGAACGTCGGGTCGGCGAGGCGGACGACGCGGAGCGGCTGGCCGTCGCGGTCGACGGTCTCCCACTCGTCGATGGCGGTACCGGTCACCCGCTCCCAGTCGATCGCCCTTTCGGCGTCCTCGACCGTGTCGAAGCCCCAGAGGCTGCCATGGTTGTCGAAGTTCGCGACGGCCTGGTCGGCGAGCGCCAGCTCCAGGCGGCGCATCGCTTCGACGGCCAGCTGCGGAAGCGGGACGGTGGGGAAAAGGGTCTGGCTGGTCATGCCGCCTCCTGGGTGGGTGCCGTCGATTTCAGGACGGACTCGGGAACTCGGAGGGCGCCGGTCGCGCCGTCTCCGGGCTTGACCTCGGCGGCGCGCAGGTAGGCGGCAACAGCGGTCTCGGCGACGCGGAAGCGCGGGCGCTCCGTGCCGGTGGCGATGTCGATGGCGGCCAATCGGCCGGAAGTGATGAGCCGGCGCACGTGCTGCGGCGTACTGCCGATGCGGCGTGCGACCTGGCCGGTGGTCAGGAAGTCGCCCGGAGGGGCGACAGAAGCGGATGTCACTGGGTGCTCCCCTGCGGTCGACTGGGGCGGACACCAAGAGAAAAGCACACGCTCTAGAGCGACACAAGTACTCTAGAGCGCATGTAGCTATTTTGAGGCACACAAAAAGCCCCCGCCCAGTAAGGGCGAGGGCTAAACCCGCAGGTCAGCCAGAGAAGTCGTACACCAGAAGGAATCGAGACGCGTCCAGAACCATTCGGTTGAACTCAACTACGCGTCCGTCCTCCCGCATCGCGATGCGGTGCTGCTCAACCACCGGGGCGCCAGCCGACAGGTGCAGGTCATCCACTTCTGCGGGGGTCGCCAAACGGCAGCGGATCTGCTCGCGGAACTGCACAGGCTTGTGGCCAGCTTCCTCCAGGCGGGCATAAATCCCACCCTCCCCCGTGTCCACCTCGGTGATCCGCGTATCGCGTGCGAACTCGTCAGGGATGTACGACGTCGCCCTCATGACGGGCACGGCATCGACAACGTACTTCCGGTCGCGGCGCCACGCTTTAGTCCCCGGTTCCAGACCGAGTACGCGCGCAACATCGTCAGGGATGGATGGGAAGTCCACCTGCGGCTCGACAACCTTCCACTTGCGCCCTTCGACGTCCACGTCCCACATCGAGCGGGCTGCGCCCCACTGTTCGGGGTAGAGCCGCTTGAGGGCGTTGCGGACAATGGGGCGCCACTCGGCCAGGAACCATCCCGACCCCTGACGGGCCTCGATGAGCCCTTCATCGCGCAACACACCGAGCGCCTGCCGGACTGTCATCAGTGAGACGTCGTAGCGGGCGCGCAGCTCCCTCTCGCCCGGCAGCTTGCGCTGTTCCTCGAACTCGCCGGCATTGATCCGCTTACGCAGGTCATCGGCGACCCCCCGATACTTGTGCGGCTCGCCGGACTTGGGTGACACGGGCTCTCCTTCGGGACGGATTCATCTAGAGCAACGCTACCCGCTCTACATCGGCACTGGTCAACGCACGCCTTGCCGACTTTTGTATCGGGGACTAGCCCTGATTGCTCTAGAGCGCTACGGTTCTCCGTAGTCGATGTGTGACAGTCAGCACACCGAAGGGATCGCATGCCCGCCAATCCGGAGCGCACTGCGCTCTACCGCTTGTTCGACACCGACGACCGCCTGCTCTATGTCGGCATCAGCAGCGAGCCGAAAGCCCGAATGAGGGATCATGCTGCCGAGAAGTCCTGGTGGGGAGACGTTGCAACCCGGGATTTCGAGTGGTTCGACAGCAGGCAGGAGGCTGCTGAGGCTGAGATCGAAGCCATCCGCAACGAGCAGCCACTCCACAACCACGCTCACAACACCTCAGCAGTACTGGCATTACTGCCTGCAGCCCGTACAGAGCCGCTCCGTCCCCAGTTCACCCCCGTGGCGAAGGACGGTCGCAGCGTCGCTCAGCGTATGGCAGCTGACATTCGACCACTGATCATGTCTGGCGACATGCCAGCCGGGACCCGGCTACCCTCCACACGCGACTTGTGCGCCCAGTACCAGACCTCCAACGTCACGGTGCAGCGCGGCCTGCGCATCCTCAAGGAGGAGGGGTTCGCCGTCGGGCGCAATGGGTCGGCCGTCTACGTCACCTCTCCGGCACCAGAGCACCTTGGCGATCCCGAGCACGAGATTTTTGAGCAGATCTCGAACGACGAGCGGTTCCCCCCGCGCAGTGTGGCGCGAGCCCTCGGAGCGTCGGACCGCGAGGTGGTCCGACGGCAGGAACAGGTGCTTCGCGTTGACGACCGCCCCGTGCGGATCGTGACCACGTACCGACGCCTCGCCGGCGAGGTGGAATCCCCAGTGGAGGTCGTCGATCAGGTGACGGTACGGCCGCCGACAAGCACCGAGGTGCTGGCCTTGCAGATCTCCCAAGAGGTGCCCGTTATGGTCACCCTCCGCCGGACGCTCGACGAGCACGGTGGAGTGCTGAACGTCCAGACCCTCGTAGAGCCCGGCAACCTCTGCCTCCGCCTGTACCGCACGCCGATTGTCCCGCAGTAACGCGAACGGCCGGGCGCTTGCGACGCCCGGCCTGTTCGACCAGCGGTGCCAGCCGCTGATCTCCAACCATCACTCGCCAGAGAGAAGGTCTGCCCATGAGCGTAGCGCCTACGGTCTCCCCCGACCACCTGCTCGATGCCCCGCTCGACACTCTGCTCGCCGAGACCGGTGTCGAGGTCGTCGACAGCACGATCACCGATGCCGGTTTCTTCGGCGCGGTTGCAGTGCGCAAGAGCGGCCAGGTGCGGCTGGAGATGCCGGTCGGCCGCAGTGAGCTGGAGTACGACACCGTGGCCCGCTACCTGCTGGCCCAGGCCTTCGACGTCGACCTGCCGAAGCTGCCCGCACCGTTCGTCACGACCGAACTCTGACCCACCAGCCTCACTGCCCCCGACCTGGAGGTCGGGGGCCTTTCCGTGCGCCCGCTTCGCGCCCTCGCGGCTCGGCCTTCGCCGGGCGCTCCCGTGCGCCGGTGACTGCCGCCCCCTTCTCCCGTAGCCTCGCCTCCCCAACTGGGCTCGTTTGTCTGGAGGTTGGCGTGATCACCTGTCCGTCACCGAAGTGCGGTTCCCCGAACGTCGCGGACTTGCCGCACTACTGGCACTCCCTGCCGGCGGAGTCGCCGCTGAAGGCCCGGTACGCGCCGCCTGACGCCGCTGACGCCAGCTACTGGCTGGCTCTGGCCGCAGTGGTCGCGGGCGTCGTGCTGCTGGTGTCGGGGTCGCTGCTCGGGCTGCTGGTTGCGGCGGCCGGCGTCGGCTGGGGTGTGCTGGTGCACCAGCGGGCGGCGGGGGCTGCGGTGCAGCTGGCGGACTGGGAGTCGTCGCGGGTGTGCCTCGCCTGCACGGGCACGTTCTGAGGGCGCACACGGAGGCCCCTGCCGCGGTGCGCGGCGGGGGCCTCGCCGCGTTTCCTGGTGGCCTCTTTCGGACATCCTGGGCGGGCTCTGCGACTGAACCGCGTCCGCCGCGAGGCGGTTCAGTCGCGCAGTTCACGAGTCACTCGGGCACGAAGTGGCTGGTGACGGGAGACAGTTGTGGCAATTGGTCTTCTGGCCAGCGCTGTTCCGCAGGCTGGGCGAGGAGTGGCAAGAATGGGGTGGCCCGGTGCGGATCACGGGCTGTTTCGCCGTCTCTCTGAGGAACCGGGGGCCTGCAGCAACCGTTTTCGGTCATCGTGGTTGCCCGATGTGCTGCGCAGAAGTCCGCGCAACTACGCATTAGAAGGAAGTGGTTCACGCCTTGCTTGCG
This sequence comes from Streptomyces sp. NEAU-sy36, assembly GCF_013423905.1. Classification (NCBI taxonomy): domain Bacteria; kingdom Bacillati; phylum Actinomycetota; class Actinomycetes; order Kitasatosporales; family Streptomycetaceae; genus Streptomyces; species Streptomyces sp. NEAU-sy36. The sequence continues at coordinate 2,400,982 of NZ_CP058977.1, read as the reverse complement.
CGCATGGTTGCAGGTCACCTCGCCATCCGTACTGTACGGAATTGCAGGTCATCGCCTTCAAGAACGCGTAACTGCGATGACATAGCGGTGCTCGACAAGGGATCCGGATTTGTGTGATCACTTCATGGCCAGATCGCGCGGGCGCCCTACGGCGGGCTAGGTTCTAGCTCGTCTCCCTCGAAGACATGAGCGGCCGGGTGGTTCGCACCCACCCGGCCGCTGTTTGACCAGCGAGTTCGCACCTCGCTGACCTTTCCGAAACCCGACCAAGCAAATGGGGGCTCCATGGGGAGCGTAACGCAGTCGCCACAACCTCAACCGACGCCGGACTATCTGCTGAACACTCCGCTCGTGCAGCTGCTGGCGGAGTTCGGCGTCCGGGTGTCCGTGCTGGAGACCGAGCCGGGCTTCACCGGCTGGGCGTGTATCCAGGCGGACGGCGGCATGCTGTTCGTGCGCCCGGCGGGCCGGCCGGACGCGGAGTGGGAGATCGTGGCCCGCTCGATGCTCGGCCGAGCGCTCGGAGTGCCGCTGCCGCCGCCTCCGGAGCCGTACCGGGTGACCGAGGTGTAGCAGGACACACGAAGGCCCCCGCCGCGGTCGCGGCGGGGGCCTTCTGTCGTTCAGCCGAGGTAGTCGATGTGCCTAATGTAGACCCTCTGCACGGGCGGCCCGTCCATGATCAGCAGCGCGAGAGTGGTGTGCTTCAGGGTGAGGGTGCGGCGGACGTCGCGGGGGTCGTCTTCGCTGCGCGGCTCGGTGCGGCCCCAGGGGTCTTTGCAGACGACGGGAAGGACGTCGTCGAGTTCGGCTCTGGCCGCGTCAGGGAGGGAGTCCCAGACGGATTCGACTGCCTCTTCGTAGCGAAGCTTGTACACACGGTAGAGACTGCCAGGTCAGGCTGCTCCATGTGAGTGGAATCGTTCATTTGCCCGCTGGATCCGGTCGCTGCCGTCGATCCACTGGCCGGGGGGCTCTTCGCCTCGCCGTACCGCCTCCACGACGTCCTCGTCGAAGGCCGTGTCGAGGTTCTTCGCGATGCGTTCCCACTTCGCGAAGACGGTGAGCAGCTCGTGGGCCGGCGCCCGGTTGATCTCTCCTAGGAAGCGCTGGGCGAGAGCCGGGTTGCCGAGTGCGTCACGAATGGACTCAATAGTCCAATTTTGATCACTCATCGCGCCCTCCCAGAGCAATTCATCGAGCGTGATTTCACCGTATCGCACGGCCTAGGCCGGGGTGGTGGTACCACCTAGGAACGCTCCCATGTCACACACATGGCATATGCCAGGGGCCTTGGATGACCGTTCCGAGCTGCTTTACAGGGCTGGCGGCGGCGCCCAGCCCGCACCGGGGTGGGGCCTTTGTCACGCCGCCCGCCTCTCGGAGAGCGGCAGCCGGAGTGCCTCGGAGTGCCCGTACTGCGTCGAGCAGCCGGGACAGCGAATGCCGGCGGTGTCGAGGGTGACCTTGAGGGTGGTCCCGCAGGCGCACTGGACGCCTATACGGCGGGGCGGCTTCTCTTCGCCGGTCGCGGCACGGCTCTGGTGCACAAGGCCGGCCACCTCGCCGACGAACTCGTCGAAGGCACCGTGGTTCTCGGCGGCCCACGGGAGCAGGTTGAGGAGCCGACCAACGACTTGGTCGAGTTGCTGCTGGAGGTCACCGTCCCAGCGGGGATGCGTGTAGGCGAGGAGGTCATGCCAGTCGATGAGCCAAGTCTGGAGGACGGTGACGATGCCGCCGCGGGCCGCGAGGCTCAGGGGGCCGAGACGGACCGGGAGCGGCGCTGTGCGACTCCCGGACACCGCGGGCCCGCCGGAGCCGCTGCCGGGGGCCAGCGAGTCCGCGAGGCGGGCGTACAGGCCGTCGGGTCCGGCGAGGGCGCGGAGGTCGCTGGCGACCCTCTCGGCGCAGAGTCGGCAGGTCTGCACCTCGGTGTCGTACAACTCGCGGGCGCAGACGATGCATGCGGCGGATGCGTCCATGGGCGTGCTCCTTGCTGGTGCGGTCAGGCGGCGTGCTGGTCGGGGAGGTCGAGGTCGTCGAAGCGAATGAGGGCGAGGCGGAGTGCGGTGACGACGGCGTGAGTGCGGGAGCGGGCGCCGAGTTTGGTGGCCGCGGACTTCAGCCGGAGGTGGATGCCCGTCTCGGTGGTGCCGAGCCGGGTGGCGATCTGCCGACTGGTGTAGCCCGAGGCGGCGAGGCGGAGCGCGTCGAGTTCGCTACCGGTGAGCGGGTGGGCGAGGTTCCGGGGCATCAGGTGTGCCTCCGCTGACTGCCCTGCAGCATGCGCTGGTCGGCCTGGGCCATGCGACGGAGGGTGCGTTCGATGACGACGGCGCGGACCTGGCCGGCGTACACGGTGGCGAGGAGCTTCTCGGAGGTGGGGGTGAGGAGTTCGCGGGCGGTGGGGCGTTGACGGGTCACAGGTAGCTCCCGTGCAGGTCGAGGGTGTGGATGCGTTCGAGCTGTGCGGCGGTGAGGCCCTGGCCGCGGAGGTCTCGCCAGCGCGGGTCGATGGAGTCCCCAGGGTCGTCGTCCGCCTCGGCGGCCAGGTCCCACGCGGGGTCCCAGCCGCCGAGGGTGAGCTGGCCGGCGGTCACGGCTGTTCGTCGTCCCCGTCACCGCTGGCCCGGTGCTCGATGGAGACGATGGATGCTGGCCGAATCTCGATGACTCCACCGCCTGCGAGGGAGAAATCAGCGAATTTGTCCAGGGTGGCGAGATAGGCGACCCGCTCGGCGTGCTCGGCGATGGAGTAGCCGCAGGTGAGGGCTTCGACGGTGTGTTCGGTGGCGCCGACGGCGTATCGGATGGTCATGGTGCTGGTGGTCCAGTTGGCGATGGCCGCGCGGGCTTTCAGGTCTGCGTCTCGGTCGGTGGTGATGACGGTTCTCCTTCGATCAGGTCAGCCGTTGAAGTTCGGCGGTTCGGCCCAGTAGTTCTCGTTGGCCTGGTTGATCCCGTCGCAGTGGCAGTGCGGTGCGGTGGGGTCGCTGTACTGCGGGCAATCCTCGTAGTGGTCGTGGGTATTGGTCTGCTCGATCACGCTGTTCTCCTTCTTGCGGGGTGTCGTGGTCACTGCTGCTCCAGCGCGTATCCGGTGCGGCGGGGCTGCCCGTTGCGGGTGGTGGCGCTGTCGTGGAGCTGGGTCGACTCGATGGCGCGGCGTCGGATCTCGCGGCCGTCCTTGGTGAGGGTGACGACCTCGACCTTGCTGTAGCCGCCGTAGCGGCCGAAGCGTCTAATCGGCTCGCCCACGACCTTGATGCGGCGCGGCTCGCTGTACGGGTAGGGATCACCGACGCTGCGGTAGGTCTGGCCGGGTTCGATGCGGTGGGTCACGGTGGTCCTTGCTGGTTGGGGGCCGCGTGCTGGCGGCCCCAGGGCGGTCAGGCGTTGATGGCGCGGGCCACGGCGAGGGCGGCGGATAGGTCGCAGGTCTCCGGGCTGCACCAGCTGTCGCATTCCTCATGGGCGGGGCTGGCTTCGCGAGCGCTGGAGAGGACTCCTTCGAGCAGGGTGGCGAGTGCGAGCCCGACGGTGGGATCCATGGCAGCGATGTAGTCGCCGACTGGGGCTGATACGTAGGCGGGCGGTCGGCCTCGTCCGCCGCCGCCTCGAAGGAACGGTCGGCTTCCGGTCGCCCATAGGGCGGTGAATGTGGAGTTGGGCTGCTCGGGGAAGTGCCGGGTGGTGTGCCAGTTGCTGTTGCCGCTGTCGTCGGCTGCCGCGGTGGCGAGCGCACGCAACTTGTCGGCGGCGGTCTGGAGTTCCTCTGCGGGTGTCACGGGTGTCCTGTCTGTCGTGCGCCTGTGTGGGCGTTGGGGGCTGTGCGGCGGCTCAGGCGGCGCGGCTGGCGGGCTTCTGTCCGGCGCCCTTGCAGCGGTAGGTGCGGGGTCGCAGGTAGCCGCTGCCGTCGGGGCCGCCGTGGTGGCGGAGGGTGCCGTTCTTGAGGAGGTTCATGTCGCGGTGGCAGACGGGGCATGTGCCGCGTCCGTAGGGGCTGTTGGGCATCGGGGTTCTCCTGAGGCTCTGAGCGCCCGCGTGGGGCGCTGTGGGAGGGCTCGGCGCTGCTGGAGTCGCGCGCGGGCCCGTGCGGCGTTCCTGAGCCCGTCCAGGCCCCGCCGTGGGCCCCGGCCACGCAAGGGCAGCCGGGGCGGGGGCGGGTTCAGGGGCGCGGAGTAGCGTCGGCAAGCGGGCAGTCGGCGTAGTGCCCGGCCGGGGCAAAGCAGTCGCCAGCGTCAGCACACGTGCAGCGCGCCTCGACCGTCTCCTCCCTGCCGTCTGCTGCGGGCTGCTGCGCCGCAGGAGCGGGTGCGTCGTCGCGGTAGTCGTCGTGCTGGTCGAACCCGGCGGTGCGGTGCCACGGCTGCCGCGCCACAGGGGCGGCCTGGGTGGCGGCCTCGCGCACGTCGGCGAGGCGTTGCCACATCCAGCCCTCGATCTCTGCCAGTTGGTTGCCGATCAGGTGCAGCGTCGTGACGTGGGCGCGGACGAGCTGCTCCTCAGTGCGCGCCTCGGTGTCGGGCTGCTGCTGCGCCCCGGCACGGTCCGGGTTCATGAGGCAGCTGTCCGGGTCGATGCCCTCGCAGGAGCCGCAGGAGTGCCCGGTGGTCTCCTGCTGCGCCCCGAAGCGCGCCTCGACAGCCAGACGGCGCAGCTCGTCCCGTGCTGCGAGAGCGGTCTGCCGCCAGCGGGCAATCACCTCGGCCGCGTCTCGGGGCTCCAGGTAGTCACCACACCCACAGGTCTGACAGACGTCCTCGAAGTGCCGCTGCTCCGGATGCCCGCAGATGCAGACCGGCACGGCGGCCCGGTCGGCGGGCTCGGGGAGCACGGCCAGCACCGCGTCGGCCACCTCGCCGTACTCGTCCGGCTCCAGCATGTCCGTGTCCCACGCGAAGCCGAAGCCGTCCGCCTCGCAGACGGCATGACGGATGCGGTCGCGGAGTGCGGCCCGGCTCGGCGGCGGGGACACCACGGCAGAGGTGGCGGCGTCAGGCCGGTACAGATGGCACGGGCAGTCATCCATCGCGCACCAGCGGCCGTTGATGTCGTGCTCGGGCTCGATGTGGCCGCACGCACACGGCCGGTACTCCGGGCCTTCCGGGGGCGGAAGCTGCAAGGTCTGGTTCACGGTGGTCTCCAGTCAGTGGGTAGCGGCGTGTTCAGCGGCCTGCGTCTCGGCGTCCGCCTCCGACACAGCCAGCCCACGAGCCGGGCAGCGCACCGGACGCGGATCAGCACCGACCCGGCGGGTGTGCAGGCACTCCCACCGCCACGGGAAAGCGCGACTGTGCCGGTTGGGGCGTACTCGGTAGGTCGTCGTCACGGGGTTCCTCGGTAGGGTTCGGGGTGCCCGGCCGGCGGTGATAGCTGCACCGCCGGCCGTGGCATTGGCGGTCACGCGGACGGCTGGGTTCGGCAGGCGGGGCAGACGTCCCGAAGGTGGCCGGGGGCCCGGCGAGTGGTCCAGCCATCGGTGCGGCCGTCGGCTCGAACCTGCTGGGTGGTCAGGGAGCCGAAGCGCGCGCGGATGGCTGCGCTGTCGGGGCAGTCGGTCTGCTCGTCGGGTCCGTCGCAGGAGACCTCGACGCCAAGGGGGTGGGCGGTCACGTGTGTCTCCTAGACGGCGTCGGACCGGACGGCGGGGGCGGCTTCGCAGCCGGGGCAGTCGTCGGTGTGCTCGGGGTCGTCGCTGTCGTCGGAGACGATGTGCGTCTCCTCGGCGGGCGGGTTGATGCCGAGCGCGCGGAGGACGGCGTTCAGGACAGTCCCGGGATCGGCGCCCTCCTGTCCGGCGGCGCCCTCGATGGCGTGCCAGGCCCGGTTGTGCTCGGACTCTGTGAGGGTGCGGGCGCGGAGGCGGCGGACTTCGGCGACGAGCGCGGGCACGTCCTCGCGGGCGTGGGCGATGAACTGCTCGTTCGCTTCCGGGTTCGAGCCGGTGACGCGGGCGACGTGGGCGTTGAACTCCGACTCGGCGAAGACTCGGCCCGGCCAGTCCTCGTGGGGGAACCACGGGCCGGGGGTGGCGGCGTTGGCGCGGGCCTGGATGGCGTCGAGGTCGAGCTGGTCGGTCATTGCTGACTCCTGAGTAAGTAGGTGCTGTGGCAGCGGTGCTTCGGTCACGCGGTGGGCTGGGTGTCGGTCCAGGTGAGGCGGCGGGTGTGGCGGGTGCCTGCGATCGAGGCGAGGTGCTTGTGGTTGCCGTCGTGGCCCTCCGGGAGTTCGCAGAGTTGTCCAGCGAAGGTGTCGTCGCCGGGAAACTCGGCGGTGCAGAGCTGGTTGTCCGGCTGGCAGGGAACGAGGTTGCTGTGGGCGGCCTTGCCGCAACCGCAGCGGTAACCGTTGGGGCCGTAAGCGATCGGGTCCGGGGTGTTCATGGCTGTCTCCTTCGGGTTCAGGCGGCGTTCTGTGCCGTGTTCTCGGTGTGGTTGGGCCGTTGGGCGCCGGGTGTGCCGACGACCGTGCAGAGGGCGGCCCAGTGGGCGTCTTGCTCCTGCTGTGTCCAGGGGCGCCGGTTGGGGTCGACCGGCCGGATCGGGATGGCCTCGGCCATGAGGCGGTCGTAGGGGCTCATGCGGCGGTGGCCTCGGCTTCCTGCTCGCGGCGGGCGTGGACGGTGGCACGGGCGCGGCCGTCCTCGTGGCACGGCACGGCCGGCTCGACCTGGCACTGAGGGCAGCAGGCCACGGTCTGCGCCCAGTTCGAGCGGCGCTGCGGGTGCGGCTGGGTGAGGATGCGGCGCTTCGACGGAGTGGTGCAGGGCCGGTGCGGAAGGGCCCCGCAGTGCGGGCAGTCGACAGCGCGGGCCGGGTCCTGCTTGGCCCGGAGGTGGTGGCGGATGGAGTCGGGCATCGGGGCGGCGGGCGGGCGGTTCATCGGATCTCCTTGGGCGGGCAGTTGCCGCAGTCGCAGGGCTGGTCGGGTCGGTTGATCTCGTTGCTGTGGTGGCGGGTGGCCTGCTGCCAGATGGCGGCTGGGATGTCCCATTCGGGCGGCGGACCGGGTGACTGGGTGCCGGCGGGCCAGGCGCCGGGCCGGTGTCCGGGCGGCTTCGGAATGGCGGGCTTGGGCTTGCTGTCGCGCCGCTGTTTGCCAGTGGCGATCTGCTGCCGCATGAACGCCCGCAGGTCCGCTCCCCCACCCTCGGCGCGCATCGCCTTGATGTCGTCAACCTCGGGCTCCCAGTTGCCGCTCATGACGAGACCTCCTCGTCGACGATCTCGGCGTCCGGGATCTCTTCCTCGGCGGCCTTGCGGGCGAGGTGCCGGGCGGAGGCCTCCCGGATGCGCTGCTCCTGCGCGGCTCGCTCCTCGGGGGTCTGCTCGGGCTGGCCGTTGGCGGCCCGCAGGCGGGCGCTGTGCGGCTTGGATCGGGGCTTGCCGAGCGGCTGCTTGTCGGTGCCGCCCGGCGTCTTGCAGGGCTTGCCTATGGCCGCGTGGCAGGCGGGGCATTCGACGCCGAGCGGGCCGCCCCGGCGGACGCTGTCGATGCCTTCGGCTCCGGGCTCGTCCTCGTTGACGGTGCGGTTGCCCTGCCAGCCGAGGGCCTCCAGCTCGGCCATGAACTCGCGGGTCGGGCCGCCTTCGAGTGCCAGCGGGCCAGAGGGGGCGGCGATGCGGCCGGAGGCGATGGCCGCGGTCTGCCCGCGGAGCCGGGCCAGGTACTCGGGCACGGTCTCGTCGGGCACGGGCTCGTACTGGAAGTTCTCCAGCCGGGCGTTGCGGATCTTCGTGCGGAGGGTGCGGACGTGGTGCGGCAGGATCCACAGCCGCTCACGCGGGTCCTGCGGCGCGGTCGTGTAGTACATCGCGACCGCGGCCTTGGCGTCGTCGTCGAGCGGTACGTCGTGGAGGGCGGAGGCCCAAGCCATGGCGGCAGCAGCGGAGGGGTTGCGGTTGTCGAAGGCAGCGGCGTGACCGAGGAGTTCGGCAGCCTCGGTCGGGTTCATGCGGAGTCTCCTCGCTCTGCGAGTTGGGCGGCGACGGCAGCCCAGCCGGCGACCTTGGCGTCGGTGCCGACGAGGGGTTGGCCGGGGTTCAGGGCCACGACGTTGCCGCCGGGCTGCGCGGTGGCGTTCATGGCTTCGTTGACGAAGCTGGGGATGGCGGACGGGGCGGAGCCCTTGCGCATCCAGCGGGCAAGCCCGGCGCGGATGTCGTCTGGGGCGATGCCTTCGTCGATGAGCTTTTTGATCTGTTTGGCGGTCTGGCCGATGACGCTCTGCGGCGGGCGCTTGTTCACGCGCTCCAGCCACTCGCCGACGATCGTCTGGCTGCTGACCGTCTCGGCTTCCTCGGGGGCGGCTTCTGCCGCTCCGACGAAGTCGGCATCCAGGACGACGACGAGTTCGGCTTGACCGTCTGCCTCAGCCGACCCCTGGGGTGTGGGGCTGGGGACAGGGGCAGGGGCAGGGGCAGGGGAATGCGCGCGTGATGCGGGCGCGTGCGCGCGCGTAGAGGCTTTCGGACCCCCGTCGGTAGGGGTATCGGAGGGGGTTCCCGAAGGGGTGGCGGAGGGGGTTTCCGATCCCCTTCCGGAAGGGGTCGGGTCGGGTTCGCGGAAGGCTTTGCGGAGGGTTTCGATGTGCTCCGACACCTGCTGCCGGATCGACACTCCGCGGGACCCCGGCTCGTTGCTGAGTTCGCTGAGCGGGATCCGCTCGACTTCGGCGAGGAGTGCCCGCCGGAGTCGGCGTGAGGAGATCTCCATCGCACCGGACACCATGGCGCCCATCACCTTGGGCTGCTTCCACACGCCGTCGTTGCGGACGAACGAACGGATGAGCAACTCCTCGGTGTCGTCGTCCATGACGATGAACCGGGCGTCGTCCAGGGACTGCAGGCGCTTCTCGACGTCGGCGGAGGTGAGGCCGTGCGCCTTGCGGGACCAGCGTCGGAGAGTGAGCGGCAGCAGCCCGGCGTGGTTGAGGTTGGGCTGCGAGATCAGGAACAGGTAGAAGCGCTGTTCCCTTTCGTCGAGCTTCAGGAAGTCGGAGTCCTCCCAGATGCTGGTGAGGATCCGGCCGTGGCCACGTGCCATGGGGTTCTTCTTTCGGATGCCGTGGGTGGTGGACGGGGGTGGGGTGTGCTGCTGGCTAGGGCCGGTCGCGCGGCCGGCGGCCCGCGGTCACGCGGCGAGTGCCGTCTCGGGCTGGGCGTACCGGTCGATGTCCTCGCCGCTGATGGCCTCGACCAGGGCGGCGACGATGACCTCGGCGCAGTTCGGGGTGACGGCGTTGCCGTACTGGCGGACCCGCTCCCGTTTGCTGCCGAGCACGATGTACGCGTCGGCGAAGCTCATCGCGCGGCCGATCTCGTGGGGTTCGAGCATCCTGAACCGGACGTCGTTGAGATCGACCTCGCCCTGCACGAGCGCGTACCGGTCCCGAGTGGAGAGGGTGCCGACGGGCTCGCGGACGGTGCGCGCCGTGCCGTTGCCGTAGTACGGGACGAGCAGCGACTCCCAGGTGACGAGGGACTGGTGGCCGGCGGCGGTGAGAGTGCGGGCGGGCTCATTGACCGCCGTGCACATCTGCGCCGGGTTGCCGCGAGCCGTGTTGTTCCGCATCACGAACGCAGGGAGGTCCGGGGTGACGAGGCCGTGGTGGTTGCCGGACGCCGTCACGGTGGCCAGCGACTCGGTGGCCGGCCGGGCGACGCTGCCGCCGCCGCGGAGTTCGGCGATGAACGGGAGCCAGGCGAGGCCAGTCTCGTTGCGGGCGGTCTGGGTGCGAAGCGGCAGGTTCGCCGAGTTCGGTTCCTTGCCGTCGCGGCCCTCGACCGGGATGAGCAGCGGCGGGATGGCAAGCCCGTCGTTCTCGCAGGTTGTCCTGGTCGGCAGTGCCTCGGTGACCGGTACCGCGTCGGTGCGCCAGGTGCCGCCCGCGGGGACCATGGCGGGCCGGGCGAACTTGTCCAGGCCGGCGCGGATGCGTGCGAGGGTCTTCTCGGCGAGCGGCTTGGCCCGGTCGCCGATGCGCTGCCCGGGAAGCGACCAGTCGATGGCGACGGCAGCGGGGAGCGTCTCCGGCTCGACGACCTGGTTGCGGCACTTCGCGTTCGGGCAACGGTAGACGTACTGCTGGCGGTAGCGGCCCATGTCGCGGCCGGGGTCCTTGAACCGCTGCACCGCTTGAACCCACATCTCACAGCCGGTGCACCAGGCACGCGGCCTCAGCCACTTGTCCCAGTCCGGCGTCCGGCCGAGGGACTCGTGCCAGTAGGCGACGTACAGCCGGTCGCGGGACTGCGGCGCCTTGTGCACGGTCCGCGGGTCGGCATGCATGCTGTTCAGGGCGATGACGCGGGTCTTGTAGCCGAGCTTGCGGATCTCGCCGATCCAGCGGTCCCACTGGTCCCAGGCCCGGACGTCCACGACGTTCTCGACCACGCCCGCCTTCACCAGCCCGCCGCGCTCCTGCACACCGCGCAGGTACATGGGCACCTCCTCCATCAGTGCCCGGGACCGCTCGACCTCCTCGCTCGGGCCGAAGCCGTCGAACAGGTCGCCCTGGAGGGAGGCGTCGAAGTCGCGGCGCTTGCCGCGGGCGTTGGACCACTGCGGGCACTCCGGGGAGGCCCAGAAGATGTCGGTGACGGGCCACTTCTCGACGGGGGCTTCGCGGATGTCGCCGCGGTAGTGGTCGACGTTGGGGAAGTTCGCGGAGTGCGACTCGATCGCCCGCTCCCAATGGTTCGCGGCGCGGGCCATGCGGACGCCGGGGATGGAGTGCATGCCCTGAGAGCTGCCGCCGGCGCCGCAGAACCAGTCCATGACGGTCAGTTCGTCGTCGTTGCGGTACATCAGGCGGCGGTCCTCTCGGTGTCGGGGTGGCGGAGCATGGCCTGCTGCAGGTGGTTGCGGCTGACGCCGAGGCGTTCGGCGGCCTGGTGGATGTCGGTGCCGAGCTGGAGGAGTTCGCGGGCGTCCTCGGCCAGGTCTGCCTCGCGGGCGCGGGCCGTGTTTCGGGCCTGCCCGAGTTCGGCCCACCGCTGCTTGGCGGTCAGGTGGGCGCGGTCTGCCTTCCACTGCTCATGTGCGGCCTCGCACCGCTCGCAGACGGGAATCTCCTCGAGGCGATGGGCCCACCAGCCGCGGTCGGTTCCGCAGTAGCCAGTCCACTCCGGGTGGGCGGCCGGGTCGTCGATGGTGTCGTCGTCCCAGGCTCCGGGCGGCGCCCAGCCGTGTGCGCGGGCTACGCCGCGGACCTTCTTGTAGGTGCCGATCCGCACGCCGTGCTGGCGAGGGTCCTGGTTCCACAGCCGGTCGTAGGCGGCGGCCACAGCCACGGCGGTGACGCCGTAGATGCGCGGCTGAGCGAGGAGCTGGTTGACGTACATCGGGTGCCGTCCGATGTGGGGTCCGAGGCGGAGCTGCGGCCAGCCGTTGGCCATGAGTGCCTGGAGTCGGCGGCGAGTGCCGGTGGGGTCGACGTAGTGGGTGACGATGTTCTCGGCGCGGACGCTGAAGATGGCACGGGCGTTGAGGAGGCGGATCTTCTCGGCGCGTCCCCGGCCGGGGCCACGGGTGTAGAGGAGGCCGCTGACGACGGCGAAGCTGACCCCGGCGTGTTCGGCGATGCGGACGACGGAAACGCCGACGGCCATGAGGTTGCGGACGTGGCGGCGGACGGGCTCGGCGTCGATGAGAGGGCCCTTGGAGGGGTTGGAACTCATGGCTTCTCCTTCCGGCTGCGGCGGGCGCGGATGTTGGGGTGGGTGGCCATCAGGCGGCCGTCTGCCGGTAGGCGGCGGTTCCGGTCCACTGGCGGCACAGCGAGCGGTGGACGGTCGAGCGGGTGGACGGGACGACTCCGGCGTGCTCGATGACTCCGGCGCGGGCGGCGATCCCGAACTGGGGGCCCCACATCGCCGGGTGCTCGGGCTCGTCGACCAGTCCTTCGCGGATCAGGTCGGCGGCCTGGAAGGGGACGCCGCGGCGGGCCATTTCCCGTATGCCGTTCTGGCAGGCGGTCGCCCAGTCGATGGGGGTGCTGGCCTCAGCGCGGGCCATCCCGTCGGCCTTCGCGGCCTCGCCGACCGCCGCGGACACGGTGCTGTGTGTCGGCTCGGGGAACTGGAGCTGTGTCATCACGTGGTCTCCTAGAGCAAGCGGTGTCCCGCCTGTTTCCGGCGGGCGGGACCCCGAAGGCGGTTGGTCAGTCGACGAGTTCGCCCTCGACGGGCTCGTCGTAGGTGGGGTCGGTGTCGTCCAGGACGGACGGCTGCGGCATCGGCGGTGCGCCGGCGATGGAGGGGGTGGCGAGTTCTCCGGCGACTTCGGCCTGAGCGCGAAGCTGCTCCCGCATGTACTCGGCCGACGTGGGCACCCACTTGGCCAGCTGCCGGACCGCCGACTTGAGCCACATGGCTTCCTCGTTGGTCTGCCACGGGCTGTACTTGGAGTCCTTGCTGTCGGACTTGGCGCGGATCTCGGCGATGCGCTGCTGGTTGAGGACGACGACCTTGGAGACGGCGCCGTCCTTCATGACTGCGTAGGCGTACACACCGACGAGGGGGCCGCGGTCGCCGCCGAACCAGTCGATCTCGTGGATGGGCCGGTCGTCGCGGCCGGGCACGTAGCGGAAGGTGTCGCGCTGGCGGACGGCTTCGACGATGACGGTGGAGACGGCGCCGGCCCGGTAGATGAGTTCAACGATGCCCTGGTAACCGACGATCCCCTTGATGATCAGGGCGTAGTTGTGGGCCTTGCTCTTGCGGGCGGTCAGGTAGAACTGCTCGGTGCCGGGCTCCAGGCCGAGGCGGGCGGCGGTCTTCATCTCCCGCAGGAACACGCCGATGTCGTTCTGGGCGGCCTGCATGAGGTCTTCGTCGCCGCGGATGGCGCCGACGGCGAGGCGGATCCACTGGTCGGCGTTGACGTGGGAAGGGACGAGGGCGGCGTACTCGTCGCGGTACTGCTCCAGCCGTGCGGCGGGCCCGTTGTCCCGCTTGGCGATGGCGTTGCTGATCTGGCTCATGCGGCGTCCTCGCGGATCGGGTACGGGTTGAGGGAGTGGGTCGCGCCGTCGCGGACGGTGCGGTAGGCGATGCGCCGGCCTTCGCAGACGGCCCGCTTGCCGTCGCCGATGAGGTCGAGGACCTCGCCGCGGACCTGGGTGAGGTCGGCGGACGCCTTGGCCAGGGCCCGGTAGGCGTCGTCCCAGCGGCAGACGAGCCCGAACGGGATCTCAACGTCGCGGTCTTCGAGCCCGTCGGCCTGGACGCGGATGGTCTGGTAGGTGGCGGTGTCGCCGTCGATGTCCGGGCGGATGCCGCGACGGACGTCGTCGAGGAAGCGCTCGGCGGCGTCGCGGAGGATGCGGGCCTCGTCGGCGTCGTAGTCGACGGTGTATTCGCGGTAGTCGTGGCCGGAGATGAGGACAGCGAAGTGGGTGCGGTGCAGGCCCAGCGTGTCCATCTGCCACATGACCTGGCAGCGGTAGTGGATGGGGATGATGTCGCTGCCGGTCGGCCCCCACTCGTCGCCGAACGGGCTGGTCTTCACCTCCAGAAGCGACTCCGCCTTGTCGGGGATCTCGAACTCGCCTGCGGGCTGCGGGTAGATGAGCCGGTCCGGGGTGGCGCGCTGCCACTTCCGCTGCCGGTGCCGCCACGTGCCGGCCGGGGCGGCCAGCTTCCCGGGGTGCTCGTCCTCCCACTTCTGGGCGACCACGTCCTCAAGTCGGTTGCCCCATTCGACGGCAGGACTCATCTCGAACGGCGGGGTGGGCAGGCCGGCCTTCTTGTGCCAGAGGCTGAACTTCGACTGCCAGGGCGACAGGCCGACGACTGCGGCGATCTCGGTGGCGGTGATGGTGAGGCCGGTGCGGGCTTCCTCCCAGGCGGCGGTGCCGGGGGTGAGGTGGCCGATCAGGATGCCGTCTGGTGCCGGATACGGGTGGTCAGTGACGCTCATCTGGGGCTCCTGAGGGTGTGCTGATGGGCGGCGGCTCACCCCGGCGGGGGATGTCCGGGGCGAGCCGCCTCGGGGGCCGCGGAGCGCGAGGGGAGCGCGTCACGCGGCGGCTGTGGGGTTGTGGGTTAGGCGGCCTGTTCGACGTCGAGCGGCTTGGCGCTGACGAACAGACCGGCCGTGAAGCTCTCGATGCGGTCGCACAGGGTGTAGGCGTCGACGTCGGCGATCAGCTCGTCGGCGGTGCGCGTCCAGTCGGTGAAGTCGGCGATGATGTCGGCGGCCTCCATGGCGTGGCCGTACCGCTCGAACGCGGCGATGCACTTACCGCTGGTGTGGCCGAGCAGCCACGGGTAGTAGGGGTGCCGCAGGTGCTCGGGAAGCTGGTAGACGAACAGGCCCGGTACGGGCTGTACCGCGTCGACGGTGCCGGTCTCCCGGTGACTGTGGAAGGTGTACGGGACGGTGTCCAAGGCGTTCTCCAGGGAAGGCGCGAAGGTGGGTCACCGGTCTGGCGGGGGCTGTCACCGCCAGACCGGCGGCTCAGATGCGGTCGAGGTCGAGGTCGATGTAGCCGGCGGCGTGGCTGGCCTTGAAGTTGCGGGAGGCGTTGGCGGCCAACCGCAGCTCGTGGTTCTCGTTGGTGAGCTGGGCGATCTGGTCGAGGAGTTCCTGCTCGCGGGCGCGAAGCCGGGCCAGTTCATCGGCCGGGGCGGTCACCGGGCGGCCTCCGCTCCGAAGATCTCCGGGTGGTCGGCCTTCCAGCGCGTCCAGCGCTCCATCGGCTCGTCGCAGATCGTGTGCGCCAGATCCATGACCTGGACCAGGGACAGCGGGCCGGGGTGCTTCGGATGGTCGAACTCGGTGCCGCGTGCCCGGGGAGGACCGGGGATGAACGTCGGGCCGTACTCCCACGAGACGCGGCCGTACCCCCAGTCATCCGGACCGTACTTGACGAAGATGATCGTGTTGCATCCGGAGTCGACGTCCAAGGGGCGCCGGGCGAGCCTGCCCTGGTAGCCCTCGTGGAACCAGTGGGTGATGTACTCGCGGATGAACGAGGCGAGCATCTGCGCTTCGGCTTCCGTCGGCCGCTCCATGCTGGCGAACGGCGGGACGGTGAGGTAGTCCGGGGTGTCGGGCGTGGCCGTGTTCAGGTAGGCGGCGACGTACCGCCACATCGGGCGGAAGCTGCCCACCACCGGGATGCGGAGTGCGGTCAGCGGGTCGTCCTGGATGGCGTCGGAGCCGAACGGCCACGCTTGGGTGCTGGCGCTCACTTCGCCTCCTTGGCGCGGCGGTCGTGCTTGCGGCGGCTGGCCGCGGATGACCGGCGTGGGCGGCCGGTCGGGTTCAGGCCCACCCGCGGGTCCGTCGATGCGGGGTGCGGCTGCTCGCTCATCGGGCTGCCACCTCCGGTGCCGGGTACGGGAAGGCGGGGGTGGTGGCGTCCTCGTCGGCGTCGTAGAGCAGGTGCCGCATTTCGGCGAGCTCACCCGGCGTGGCCGCGGTTCGCACGTCGATGTGGGTAAGGCAGATGCCGCCCGCGTAGCCGACGACGGAGACCAAAGGCTCGCCGTTGCCCAGCGTCCACGCCGGAGTTCGGGTGACCGTGTTCAGCTGCATGAAGAAGTCGGGGTTGTGGTCCTCGGGCCGCGTGAGGGGGTAGGCGATGACCGGGGTGCCGATCGGGTAGCGCTCGTTCCACTGCTCCGCGTTCATGCCGCCACCTGCTTCCGGGCCGCATCCCACTTGTCGATCCCGAACAGGACGGCGTGGCAGGCGAAGAGGTACTCCCACGAGTAGTCCTCGAAGTCCTTCTCCCAGTCGTGGGGGAAGCGCAGCCGGAAGTCGCCGTGGCTGAAGGAGGCGAGCGCGTACTCGGCGGTGCCCTGGTACTCGGTGCTGTGTTCGTCGGAGTGGAGGATCTGCTTGGTTACGGCTTCGATGGCGCCCGGATAGCGGGCCTCCGCCGCCGTGGCCTCGCTGAGGACCCAGGCACGGAACAGGCTCTCCGACCAGTCCCGGACCTTCCCGGCGGTGACCTTCTCCTGCCAGTAGCCGGGGTTGATGCCGTCGTGGCGCGACCCTCGGAACATGTTGAAGATGTCGTCGGCCGGGTAGATCGAGAAGCCGAAGCTGAAGCCGTCGCCGCGAAGGAACAGGTTGTGCGGCCACGTGATCAGGTCGAAGCGGTAGAAGCTGCCGGCCGGGTCGGTGAAGACGAGGTGCCGGTAGAGACCGTCCTGGTGCAGGACGTGCATCTCGTGGCCGGCGGTCTCGCGGGCAAAGCGGGCGGCGATCTCGGGGTAGTCGCTCACAGCGCACCCCCGGCCTGCTCGGTGCGGGCCTGGCGGGCTTCCCACCAGCCGTAGAAGAGCGTGTCCAGGGCCTCCTCGCGGGCGGCCTCGTCGGGCAGGCAGTCCCAGGCGGCGCGGGCGATGTCGAGGACGTCCACCGCTACCGGGGTGCCGACCTCGATCTGCGACTCGACCTGGTCGAAGGCGACCTCGAACGGCGACGGGCCAACCAGGTTGTTGTCGCGGAGCAGCAGCTCGAACGCGGTCAGGTCGCTCATTGGGCACCGCCGTCGACCTGCTCGGCGTCCGCGTTCAGCAGTTCCACCAGATACGCGGCGATCGCCGTCGAGTACGTCTCGATCTGCGGCCACGGGCAGCAGTCGTAGACGCCGTGTTCGTCGCGGGCCGGACCGCCCGGGTAGTCGGGGATCTCGTGCAGCGCGTCGGTGCGCTCGCCGTTGCAGACGGGAGCGAGACCGGTGAGGGACTCGCTGTCGGTGGCGATCAGTCGCCACTTCGGGTAGTCGGTTCCCGTGTCCTGCTTGAGGATCTCGGCGGCTGAGGCGCGCGCCTTCATGAGAGCTGGAGTCTGGGATGATGGCATTGATCTGCCCTTCTGTTCACGGATGGTGTGGGTGGGTCTGGCCGTCTCGGGTGCGACCGGGGCGGCCTCATTGCGTGCCGCGTCAGGCGGCGACGCGGGCCAGATCGGCCGGCTCGGAGTCGATCTCCATCCAGGCGTCGAGGTCGGAGACCTTGTACCGGTACCGGCGGCGGCCGTGGATGCTGCTCTTGGGCCCGTATCCGTCACGTCGCCACCGGTAGAGGGTGGTGACGGAAACGCCGAGGTAGTCGGCGGCGTCTTCGCTCCAGAGCCACCCCTTCGGGGGCGTCTTGGGCTGGTTGATCGGCATTGTTCTATTCCTCGCTCGTAGGGTCGTGTTGTCGAGACGAACGGTTCGAGACCGGAGACGCAGGGGGCGCGAAAAGGACCAGGATCGCGACCCCAAGGGCCTCCGCGAGGGCTGTGGCATCCAGGACGTCCGCCGTGCGCTGTCGGCCAGTGAGGAGCTTCTCTATGACCCCCTGCCCGACACCGGAGGCGTCGGCCAGGGAGCGGACCGAGAAGGACTCTCCACGACCTGGGTGCTGCATGCAGTGCCTGAGTATCTGGGTGTTGAGCAGGGCGTAGCGTCTCGGGCTCACGAGTCCCCCGTGTCGTGCGGAGCTGTTTGCCTGACATAGCTAAGCACAGTCGAGACGAGCCGTCTACAGATCCGAGACGACTTGGATGCGACTATCGGCACGCGGCATGGCTCGATAGCATTCATCCGTAGACGGATCGTCTCCGATCCTGAATGGTTGTAGTGGCTGAGCTGGTATTTTCTCGACGCCCGCCGCCCCCTATAGAGACAGCTGGTACTGACGTGACCCGAGAGGAAGAGGACATGACGGCAGCGGCTACCGACCCGGAACCCGGGACGGCAGCGCCGACCAGGGGTGCGCTCTCACGGCTCATCCAGGACGCCAACGAGCGAGGCCTCTCCTACTCCAAGATGTCCGAGCGGGCAGTCGACCACGACTCAGGCACCAAGCTGTCAAAGCCCTACCTTCAGCGCCTCGTCACCAATCCGCCGGCCAACTCCCCCAGCCCGAAGCAGCTCAAGGCCCTGTCGAACGCGCTGGGCGTGAGCGAGCGGCGGATCAAAGCGGCAGCGGCAGCCCAGTGGCTCGAATACGAGGCAACAGAGCTGGCCGGCTACAACGACGAAGTGCGCATCATCGTGGGACACCTGGCAGGCATGCCCGAGTCCGAGCTGCGCCGGTGGCGAGCAATGATCGAGGCCGACGAGCGCGCCCGCCGGGACAACGAGTAGTCCTGACGCGCCCAGCACACCCAGGACCACTAGGAAAGTCCCTAAGTAGACATTCACCACAACGGATTGTCGTGATCCAGTCACGGCACGTACCCTTCCACGACGTGCACTTCCGACTCATGTCGCACAAGAGCACTCGCAACCACGGGAGGGCGCATGTTGCGCGTTGTGTATGAAGCCACCCACGACATCGATCCCCGCCAACTCGTCGACATCACCGAGGCCCGCGGCCGGGTCACCATCAAGATCAGCGCCGGGACGTATGCCAGCGAGTTTGTCCCGGCGCTCAACGAAGCACTCGCCGCCTTCGTCGGCGAGTGCGGCTGGTTCCAGATATGGCGAGGCCAGTACCTCTCTGCCGACTCGCCCGACAGCCCGCTCACCGTGCAATACGTCCTCGACCCCGAGGTGGACCTCCGTTCATGCGTGCAGATCCGCGAGGACTGCGGAGCCGTTCGGCTGCACATCTATCCCCGCGTCCCCGCAGAGCTCCTTGTTCGCGTGCTCAACCCTGCCATCGCCAAGTTCCTTGCCGGCGGCCAGTGGTTCCAGCTCTGGCAGGGTGAGATCGTCACAATGGACTCACCGGAAACGGTGACCGTCTGACGCGCAGACGCAAGGGGACCGCATGCCCGGGTACATCGAAGACCGGTGGATGACCAAGAAGCCCGACCCGGCCACCGGTGAGAAGCGAAAAACTGAGCGATGGGGCAAGGGGAAGCGGTACCGAGTCGCGGGCATCCCCGGAGTCAAGGACCGTTCCTTCACGAAGCTCCACGGCCCTGACGGAGCGAACGCATGGCTGGCCAAGGCCCAACACGAGTCGGTCTCAGGCGAGTTCGTTGACCCGCGCCGCGGCCACATGCTCCTGAAGGACTACATCACCGAAGAGTGGTGGCCGCGGCGCGGCTACGAGAACCCCTCCACCGAGCGCACAGTCAAGGGGCGGGTCTGGAACCACATCATCCCGCACCTTGGCGACCATCAGCTCAACGGCATCAAGACGGCGCAGCTCGCCGACTGGCTGAACACGCTGAAGGCCACGGTTGGACCGGGAACGGCGAACGAAGCCTGGGGCTACCTCTCGTCGATCTTCCAGTCCGCGATCGACGACGAACGGCTCACCAGGAACCCGTGCCGCAAGCAGACCACGCTGAATGTTCCGTCGAAGCCCCCGGTGAAGCCGCGGGCCTGGAGCAAAGAGCGGGTGCTTGCTGTACAGGAGGCAATGGACGAACGCTTCCGGCTGTGCGTGGACCTTGGCGTCGGCGCCGGCCTCCGCTCGGGCGAGGTGTTCGGCCTGGCCGTTGAGGACGTCGACTTCGACGGTCAGCGGATCCTCGTGCGTCGCCAGGTCAAGAAGGTAGGGGCGCAGCTGGCCTTCGCGCTCCCGAAGGGCGAGAAGACCCGCGAGGTGCCCGTCCCGGACTATCTGCTGAAGCGCATCGAGGACTCCCTGTCGCGCCGACCAGCCCGGGAGATCACTTTGCCCTGGAAGGATCCTCGGCCGCCGACGACCGAACGCGAGCAGAAGGAGCGCAAGCCGCAGACTCACGCGCTGATCTTCACAGGAGCGCGTGGCGGCGCCATGAGGCGCGACGCCTTCGATACGCGGATCTGGAAGCCGGCGCTGGCGGCAGCCGGAGTGATTCCTCCCCCGGTGGTGACCAAGCAGCCGATCCGGCACCGGCCCGGAGTCAACCGGACCGTCCTGACGTATACGGAAAGCCGGGAGGACGGCTTCCATGCACTGCGGCATACGTTCGCTTCAGTACAGCTGGACGCCAGGGAACCGATCGTGGCAGTCTCAAGGTGGCTTGGCCACGCGGATCCGTCGATCACACTCCGGATCTACGCGCACATGATGCCCGAGGCAGATGGCCGGGGCCGCTCAGCGATGCAGAACTGGTTCGAGACCACCTAGAAGTGGATCTCCCCAGACGCTCCCCAGAACAAGATCGGCACGGGAAATGCCGGGCCTTCCCATCATCGGGAAGGCCCGGCATTCGCGTGTCAGCGAACTCCGACTGAAGCCAGTGCACGCCTCTGAGCTGGGGATACATGGGCCGGGAAGTAGAGGTAGCAGACGCCTCCGGTGCCGGACGCCACGGCGCCGGAGGCGTTGTAGCGCTTGGTCCTGAGCCAGATGTTCTCGAATTCGCGTCGCTTGTAGACCCGTCGTACGGCGTCGTCGCTCGGCGAGGCCGGGTCGTTGGCGATCACGTCACCGTCCGCGGTGAAGCCGATCACGGTCATCAGGTGGCCGGAGGTGCCGTAACCCGCCCCGGTCAGCTCGGTCTTCAGGAACGACTGGGACGTTATGGCCGGGATGCCGGCCGCGACCAGCGTCTCCAGGTCGGTGAGCGAGGCGAGCCGGGTGATCACGCCCTGGAGGTCCGCGAAGGTGGCCGCGTAGGCGGCGTTGAACGGCCAGTTGCCGCAGCCCTGGTACTGGTAGTCGTACGTGTAGCGGGCGGCCGCGTCCACCTGCGGGTCGGCGTAGGACGGGTCGACCCAGGACAGCTGCTCGGGGGCGAGCCGGCCGCCCCAGTACTCGACGATCATCTGTGACGAGGTGGGGCTGCACCAGGCCTCGCCGCCGTTGTCGTACTGCGGGTACTGCCCCTTGTGGATCTCCTGCGAGTAGCGCGGTACGACCAGTTCCTGGGCGAGGCCGGGCGTGGAGGCCGGGACCGTGAAGCGGTCGGGGATGTCGGAGCCCATCGCGCCGAGCCGCCAGACGGTCGGGGTGAGCCGGGTGCCCGGCCTGCGGTACAGCGTCAGGCGCAGCCGGTACGAGACCAGTCGCAGACCGGTCGAGGCGTCGTCGATGGCGAACGTGTCGGTCCAGATGCTGCTCTTGCCGTCGCTCTGCCCGTCCACCGAGGTCCGCTTGATGTCCTGGTCGCCGGCCGCCCAACGGCCCATCACGTACCAGGGGGTGTCGGAGCCGTCCGAGTAGGTGCCGCACAGCTCGATCTGGATCCAGGTGCCCTCGGGGGTGTGCGCGTTCCAGGAGGAGACGACCTCGGTGGCCGGCACCGCGAGGTGGTGGCGGGGGGAGGTCCAGGTGGCGTACTCCCACGTGGCGGTGGTGCCGGTGTGCGGGTCGGTGTAGTCGGTGCTGCCCGCGGGGGCGGCGAGCACCACGCCGGGGCGGCGCCCGGAGACCGCCCGGGTGCCCTGGGAGGTGCCGCCGCGCCACTCGCCGTACGTGGTCCAGGCGTGGTAGTCGATCGGGCGGTCCCCCGCCCGGCCGGGGTCGTCGGCGTCGGCGACCGGGTCGGGCCGGCCGGCCGCCGCGGCGGGCGCGGTGCCACCGGCCACCGCCGCGGCGACCGCGGCGGCGAGAACGGTTCTGCGGGACGGCTGTTGGGCTCTGCTCATGGGCGCGACTACCCCCAGGTGTCCGGAGTGCTGACTGGATCATGTGCACGTCGTGCGCCAACTATGGAACAGCCGCAGGGCCCCTGCCAGCACTTGGGCGGATGCCGCGCCATGATTATTGGTCTGGACCGGTGATGGGAGCGCCGAGGCCCCGGCCCTGGCACCGTGGCGGTGCGGGGCCGGGGCCTCGTGGCGGTGGGTCAGATGAGGTCCATGGCCGCGATCTCGTCGGGGCGGCCGTAGCTGATGGGCCCCTGGAAGCGGCGGCGGGCGGTCGCGAACCACCAGACGGTGGCCACGAGCAGGACGACCGCGAGCGCGATCGGCGCGTAGTTGAAGGAGGACGCGGTGATCGGTGAGGCCTGGGGCAGCATGAACAGGACGCTGCTGAGCGCGATCCAGACCACGGCCAGCCAGCCGATCGGCTTGCCCCAGCGGCCCAGGTGCCACGGGCCGGGCTGGAAGGCGTCGCCCAGGCGCAGCCGCAGGAAGATCGGCACGGCGTAGGCGAGGAAGAGGCCGACCACGTTCACGCTGACGATCGCGGTGAAGGCGGTGTGCGACCACCAGCCGGGCACCACGAGGGCCAGCGAGCAGCCCACCGCGAGCCAGACGGCCTTGACGGGCGTCCGGGTGCGCGTCGAGACCGAGTGCCACCAGCGGGAGCCGGGCATGGCGCCGTCCCGGGAGAAGGCGAAGATCTGCCGGGTGTTGCTGGTGAGGTTGGCCAGGCCGCAGAAGAGCATGGCGCCGATGACGATGAGCAGCATGACCTTGGCGGTGCCGAGGCCGAGGCCGTCGATGAGGATCTGGACGGGCGGCGCGTCCGTCGCGGCCTCCTTGGCGTAGTCCTTAATGCTGTAGACCAATGCCAGCATCAGGACCAGGCCGGTGATCGCCGAATAGCCGATGGCGCGGGTGATCCCCTTGGGCGCGTTGACCGTGGCTTGCACCGTTTCCTCGGACATGTGGAAGCTGCCGTCGAACCCGGTGAAGGTCCAGCTGGTGACCAGCAGGCCCAGCATGCCGCCGTAAAGCCCGCTCGTGAAGCCGGTGTTGTTCTCGAAATGCGTCACGAAGGACGCCGACTGATGGTGATCCGGTATCACTATGAGTGCGCCCACGATCACGACGAGTCCGATCAGCAGCCACCACACGGAAATGCGGTTGAGGACGGCGACGAGCTGGACCGTGAAGGTGTTGGCAAGCCCCTGCACCACGATGATCACGGCCGTGATCAGCACCGTCTGGTGGACGGTCGGCTGGTAGGAGGGCCACTGCAACTGCACGAAGGCCTGGATGAAGGTGGCCGCCGCATAACCGGTCGCGGCCGTGCCACCGATCTGTCCCACGAAATTCAGCCAGCCCGTGTACCAGGACCAGGCGCCCTTGTGCCGCTTGGCGAGTTTACCGGCGGAGAAATAGAGGGCGCCGCTCGTCGGATAGGCCGAGGCGACCTCGCCCATGGCCGCGCCGATGAGCAGCACCATGAGCGAGACACCGATCCAGCCGAATACGAGAATGCGGGGCCCGCCCGCGTTCATACCGAATCCGAAGGACGAGAAGATACCCGAAAGGATATTGATGATGGTGAAGGAGATCGCGAAATTGTCGAACGCCTTGAAACGGCGCGTGAGTTTCCGCGGATAGCCCATCGCGTGCAGGGTCGCGTCGTCGTCGAGCACGACCGCGTCCTTTCCCGCGCGGGCCGCGGCCCGTGGGGTCGACATCCGTTCCGACACAGATCGGCCTTTCTCTCGATGCCTCTCGACCACCGCGGACGGGCGCTCGACGAGGGGGGACGGGGACGAGCAAAGGTCAGGCGGGACCCGGGACGGGCAGACCGCAGGCGCGGCGCGCCCGGGAGAGCTGCTCGGCGGGATCACCGAAGGCACTCCAGGGCATGCGCGAGGCGTACGGGCCCATCGCCGTGAAGACCGCCCGGGCCTCGAACTCGCGCTGGCCCATGACCAGTGCGTGTGCGAGGTAAGCCAGGTCGAGCACCGGGGTGAAGCGGTAACCGGTCGCCGCGGGCAGCCAGTTGTGGTAGATCGCGAGCGCGGTGGCGCGCCACTGGGGCTGCTCCCAGACGCGGTCGGCGAGCAGCTGGGTCGGGTTGTAGCTCTCCACCAGGGCGACCAGGGGCAGCAGCCGCAGCGCGGAGTCGGCGGGTGCCCGCTGACTGAGGAAGGCGGCCACGTCCCAGGCGGCGTTGACCGAGCCGCCGTGGCGGGTGAAGAAGAAGGAGAGGAAGCGGTGGTGGGCCTCGCGGTGCCACGGGTCCAGGGAGAGGATGTGCGCGAACAGCCGCCAGGGGCCGGGCGGCGAGGTGAGCAGGCCCTGCGGGGCGGGGTCGCGCAACCGGTGCAGCCGGGCCATGGCCAGCTTGGCCACCCAGGGCGTGGGGTCGTTCGGGTCCAGGGCGGCGGCCCGGTCGCAGGCGGTGAGCGCTATGCGCTCCAATGCCTCGGCACGGTCGTCGTGGGCGTCGGCCGCGCGCAGGGCGCGCTGGACGGCGACGCGGGCCCACATCAGGGCCGCCTCGGGCGAGGGTTCCTCGTCCAGCCAGCGTTCCACCAGGTCGGTGCCGGCCGCCTCGGAGGCGAGGACCAGCGAGCGGTGGGCACGCAGGGCGAAGTCGGAACGGGTCTCGGCGAGCGCCTCGTACGCGTGCCGATAACGCCCGGCGCGGACATCGACGCAAACCCCGGCGAGGACTCGGTCGTCGGCCGCCGGGTGCCATACATACTGCCCTTCGAATAACTCCGCGGCCATGTCCCCTGCCTTGTCCCCTTGCCCTGTCCGCGTTCACCGCTTCTCGCGGTTGCGCAGGAGGCACCTTACTCAGCGCGGGGGACCCCCGGAACGCCGAATTCGACATATCGGTCAGGGGATTCGAGAATGTTTATCGAAGACCGTGAGGACTCCCGAGCGATGGTTCAAACCGTAACCTTCTTTGGGTCCGGCGGCCTCGCGGGACCCGTCGCCATGCGCCGCCACTACACTCTTTCCGGAAAACCTCCCACACCGCACCACACCTCGGGAATCGTCATTCAGCTCCTCGCCGCCCGGCTGCGCGGGCTCCCCCCGTCCCTCGGACCGGTCCGGCTGGTCGGCGTCGACGGGCACGCCGGCTCCGGCAAGTCGACCTTCGCCGGGCGGCTGGCCGCCGCGCTGGGCGGCGCACCGGTGCTCCACCTCGACGACATCGCCAGCCACGAGCAGCTCTTCGAGTGGACCGACCGGCTGCTGGCCCAGGTGATCCGCCCGCTCTCCCAGGGCGAGCCCGCGGCCTACACCCCCTACGACTGGCGTGCGCGCGCCTTCGGTCCGCCGCGCCCGTTGCCGCCCGCGCCGGTGGTCCTGCTGGAGGGTGTCGGCGCCGGCCGCCGCGCGCTGCGGCCGTACCTGGCCGAACTGCTGTGGATGGAGCTGCCCCGCGAGGAGTCCTGGGCGCGCGGGCGGCGGCGGGACGGGGCGGAGCAGCGCGAGTTCTGGGACGGCTGGGTCGCGGCGGAGCGCGCACACTTCGCCGCGGACCCCTCGCGCCCCCACGCCGGTCTTCTGGTGCGGCAGACGGCCGAGGGGTACGAGGTGTCACCGGGGCCCGGGCGACAGCCGGGGTCAGGCCAGGATGTGACCCTCAGTGATGGGCCGTCGGCTGTGTGGTGAAGTCGTGAAGAGTCTTGTCGGCCAACTTGCCCAAGTGCCCCAACTTCGCTTGACCCGGGGCCCGTACAGGACTTACGTTCTCAATGTGCGGCCTTTCGGAGCCGCCCGAAGACGCGAAGCCCCCGGTTGTTCCCCCGTGATCGGGGGCTTCGTTCTGCCCGCGGACCAATTTCCGGGGCCCTCGCGCACCGATTCCGTCACCCTCGGTCACCGCCTTGCCCCGCCCCGTCCGCTCCCACCTCGCCGAACGGCCCCTGCGGCACCCTACGGCCCGCGGACACACCGCGGGTACGATGCCCTTGGTGCGACCTCGGCGGCTGCCTCGCGCACCTGCAACTCCGGTCCGCGGCACGGCGGTTCGGCCGCGGCGGCCGCCGGACGACCGTCCGGCGGTGAACCACGGGGGCACGGTCTGTGGGGGACGTGATGGACTTCGGCACGCAGGGCCCCGAGGCCCCGGCCGACCTCGCCTGGCTGCGCGGGGTCGACGCCTACACGATGGGTGCCTATCCGCAGGCGGAGGAGGAGTTCCGGGCCGCGGTGCGGATGGACCCGGGCATGGCGGACGGCTGGCTCGGGCTGCACGCGCTCCGGGTCGACACCACCACCGCGCTGCTGCGGATGTTCCGGCACCGCGAGCGCTTCGGGGAACAGCGCGCCCGCCATCGCAGATCGCTCAACTCCTGGTACTGGCTGGGCTGGTGGGTGCAGCCGGTGCTGGAGAACCCGCGTGATCTGCTGCTCGCCCACGCCTCGCACTGGCTGGACGGCCGGCACGTGCCCGAGCTGGACCGGGCGCTGGCCGGGCTGCCGCCGGTCGACACCGACCCGCAGGTCCGCTTCCTGCACGCCTGCCGCGCCTATCTGGTCAAGGACTGGGAGCAGCTGGTCCGCCACACCGATCCGCTGCTGGACGACGCGCTGCTCGGCATCGAGGCCGGGCTGTTCGGCGGCATGGCCCGGGTCCGGCTGGAGATGTACGGCCAGGCCGAGCCGCTGCTGTCGGCGGCGCTGATGCGCTGCCGCAGCGAACAGCCGCAGCGCAAGGAGCTGCGCTACTGGCTGGCGCGGGCGCACGAGGGCACCGGCCGCTCCGCCGCCGCGCTCCCCCTGTACCGCGCGGTGCACCGGGTGGACCCCGCCTTCATGGACACCTCCGCGCGGCTCGCGGCGATCGCCGAGGGGGACGGGTACGACGACGCGGCCGACCTCGCCGCGATCACGCTGACCGGCACGGACACCGTGGACGGGCCGGACGGCTTCGACCCGCTGTTCGGCACCGAGGGGCGGGATCTGCGGCTGCCCGAGCCGGAGCTGCCGACCGGGCCGCTGCCGTCGGTGGCCGGCCCCGTGGTCCGCGACCGGACCGGGGGCACCGGCTCGCCGATACCCACCGGACCGACCGACCCCGCCCTGCTCGAACAGGCGCTCGCCGAGCTGGAGCGGATGGTGGGGCTCGAACCGGTCAAGCGCCAGGTGAAGGCGCTGTCCGCGCAGTTGAACATGGCGCGGCTGCGGGCCGGGCAGGGGCTGCCGGTGCAGCCGCCGAAACGGCACTTCGTCTTCTCCGGTCCGTCCGGGACCGGCAAGACCACGGTGGCGCGCATCCTCGGCCGGGTCTTCTACGCCCTCGGCCTGCTCGGCGGGGACCACCTGGTGGAGGCGCAGCGGGCCGATCTGGTCGGCGAGTACCTCGGACAGACCGCCGTGAAGGCCAATGAGCTGATCGACTCCGCGATCGGCGGGGTGCTGTTCGTGGACGAGGCGTACTCGCTCTCCAACTCCGGGTACGGCAAGGGGGACGCGTACGGGGACGAGGCCCTGCAGGTGCTGCTGAAGCGGGCCGAGGACAACCGGGACCACCTGGTGGTGATCCTCGCCGGGTACCCCGAGGGGATGGACCGGCTGCTCGCCGCGAACCCGGGGTTGTCGTCCCGGTTCACCACCCGTGTCGACTTCCCCTCCTACCGGCCGGCGGAACTCACCGAGATCGGGAAGGTGCTGGCCGGGGAGAACGGCGACCTGTGGGACGAGGAGGCGCTGGAGGAGCTGCGGTCGATCGCCGGGCACGTGGTGGAGCAGGGGTGGATCGACGAGCTGGGGAACGGACGGTTCCTGCGCACCCTGTACGAGAAGAGCTGCGCCTACCGGGATCTGCGGTTGTCGACGTACGCGGGGGCGCTGTCGCGCGAGGACCTCGCGACACTGCGGCTGGCCGATCTGATGCAGGCGTACGGGGAGGTGCTGTCGGGCCGGGGGCCGCAGGATCCGTCGGCGGGGTAGGTACGGCCCGCACCCGGGTGGGGCGCGGGGAGCCGGGCGGTCCGCCCGGCTCCCCGCGCCGCCTCCGCCGGGGTCCGGTCCGAAGGAGAGACCCTAGGTGGCGAGCGCCTGCTCCGGCTCCCCGCTCACCCTCGGCTCGGTCAGCCGCATGTCGGCGATCTCCCGGTGAGCCGGGTCGCGGACCTCGCCCACCAGCATCTCCAGGACGTCCTCCAGGGCCACCAGCCCCAGGACCTTGCCGGACGCGTCGGCCACCTGGGCCAGGTGCGTGGCGGCGCGGCGCATGACCGTGAGGGCGTCGTCCAGGGGGAGTTCGGCCCGCAGGGTGGTCATGGGGATCCAGACGTTCTGGGGCACCGCGCGCTCGGAGTCCTCCAGGTCGAGGACGTCCTTCACGTGGACGTACCCCATGAACGCGCCCTTCTCGGTCGCCGCGACCGGGAAGCGGGAGTAGCCGGTGCGCGCGGTCAGCCGGACGATCTCGCCGGGGGTGACCGCCGGGGTCACCGTGACCAGGGACTCGCGGGGCAGCAGGACGTCCGTCACCGGGCGGGAGCCCAGTTCCAGCGCGTCCTCCAGGCGTTCGCGCTCCTCCGGGTCGAGGAGGCCGGCCTCGCCGGAGTCCTCCAGGAGCCGGTTGAGCTGCTCGCTGGTGACGACCGCCTCGACCTCGTCCTTGGGCTCCACCCGGAACAGCCGCAGCACGGCCTGGGCGACGGCGCCCAGGGACACGGTGATCGGCTTGCACACACGGGCGAACCAGACCAGTCCGGGGCTGAGCCACAGCGCCGCCTTCTCGGGCGCCGCCATGGCGAGGTTCTTCGGCACCATCTCGCCGATGACCAGGTGGAAGAAGACCACCCCGGCCAGGGCGATGACATAGCCCAGCGGATGGATCACGCCGTCGGGGAGGTGGACCGCCTCGAACAGCGGCTCCAGCAGGTGCGCCACGGTCGGTTCGGCGACCGCGCCGAGGGTCAGCGAGCAGACGGTGATGCCGAACTGCGCGGCGGCCATCATCTGGGGCAGCCGCTGAAGGCCGTACAGCACCTGGCGGGCCCGCGCGGTGCCGAGCGGTTCGATCTGGCTGCGGCGCACGGAGACGAGCGCGAACTCGGCGCCGACGAAGAAGCCGTTGGCGAGCACGAGCAGCGCGGCGAAGAACAGCTGGAACACGCTCATCGGACGGCCTCCGCGATGTTCGCCGCCGGGGCCGTCCTGACCAGGCGGACCCGCTCGGCGCGGTAGTGGCCGACCTGGCGGACCGCGAGCCGCCAGCCGGGCAGCTCGGCCCGGTCGCCGGGGGCCGGGATCCGGCCGAGCAGGTCGGCGACCAGCCCGGCGACGGTCTCGTAGGGCCCCTCGGGCACGTCGAGGCCTATCCGCTTGAGGATGTCGACCCGGCAGCTGCCGGCCACGTCCCAGGCGGGCCTGCCGTCCTCGGGCGGGGCGACGGCCAGTTCGGGCACGTCCTTGGCGTCGTGCTCGTCGCGGACCTCGCCGACCAGTTCCTCGACGATGTCCTCCAGGGTGACCACGCCCGCGGTGCCGCCGTACTCGTCCACCACGACCGCGATGGGCTGCTCGCTGCGCAGCCGGGCCAGCAGGGGCTGCACCGGCAGGGTTTCGGGGACCAGCAGCGCCGGACGGGCGATCCGGCCGACGGGGGTGCGCAGCCGGTCGTGCGCCGGGACGGCGAGCGCGTCCTTGAGGTGGGCCATGCCGACGACCTCGTCGATCTTCTCCCGGTAGACGGGGAAGCGGGACAGTCCGGTGGCCCGGGTGAGGTTGACCACGTCCTCGGCGGTGGCCGAGTCCTGGAGCGCGCTGACCTTCACCCGGGGGGTCATCACGTGCTGTGCGGTCAGTTCGCCCAGCGACAGGGTGCGCACGAACAGGTCGGCCGTGTCCTGCTCCAGGGCGCCGGCCTGTGCGGAGTGCCGGGCGAGCGAGACCAGTTCGCCCGGGGTGCGCGCGGAGGCCAGCTCCTCGGCGGGTTCGACGCCGAGGGCGCGGACCAGCCGGTTGGCGACCGTGTTGAGCGCGGCGATCACCGGCCGGAACAGCCGGGAGAAGCGGTGCTGGGGGCCCGCGACGAAGCGGGCGACCTGGAGCGGGCGGGACACCGCCCAGTTCTTGGGCACGAGTTCGCCGATCACCATCTGGATCGCGGAGGCCAGCAGCATGCCGACGACCACGGCGGTGCCGGAGGCGGCGCCGCCGGGCAGGCCGAGGGCGGCGAACGGGCCGCGCAGCAGCCGTCCCAGGGCCGGTTCGGCGAGCATGCCGACGACCAGGGAGGTGATGGTGATGCCGAGCTGGGTGCCGGAGAGCTGGAAGGACAGGTGCCTCAGCGACTCCACGACGGTACGCGCGCGCTTGTCGCCGTCGGCCGCGGCCTTCTCGGCCTCGGGGCGTTCCACGGTCACCAGGCCGAACTCGGCCGCCACGAAGAATCCGTTGGCGAGAATCAGCAGGAACGCGGCTGCGAGGAGCAGCAGGGGGGTGGTCACGATGCCGCCGCCTTCCCGGTATGTCGGGTGGGGGCGGCGCAGGTACTACAGGACGATCCGTCCATCGCCGGAGGGATTCACTCCTCGGGTAGCAGGAACCCCCGGCACCGGGCGGCGCACAGGGGCGGAGGCGCTTCGGCGCGGCCTCCGCCCACCAGATTAATCAAGACGGGGGCCGGGCGGGCAGGGTGGGCGGCCCCGAGTCAGCCCTGATCTTCCCCGAGGCGGGCGGCGGAGCGGGCCTCGGCGAGCGCCCGCAGCGCCCTGGCGTCGGCGATCGCGCGCTGCTTGGCGAGGCCCGGCTGGATGCCGAGCGCGGGCAGGCTGGTGCCGTCGCTGAGGTTGAGGAACACCCAGGGATCGCCCGGACGGAGGTTCACCTGAAGGATCTCCGCCCAGTCCAGACGGCGCGTGCCGGCGATGTTGACGACGGTGACGCCCTGCTCGTCGGCGACGACCTTCACCCGGGCCAGCTTGGCCAGCACCCAGAAGATCAGCGCCCCGGTGACCACGAAGCTCAGCCGCTCCCCCGGGCCGAGCCCCTCCAGCAGCACGGCGATCCCCGATATGGTCAGGAAGATCACCACGCCGGCGGTGAGCAGGATGGCCCGGGTGTGGCCCGGCCGGAAGGTGACGGGGAGGGTGGGCAGCTCGGACATCGGTGTACTCATCAAAGGCGGCAGGCGTGGATGGCCGTGGTCAGGATGGCGCGGGCGCCGATGGCGTAGAGGTCGTCCATGATCCGCTGCGCGTCCTTGGCGGGGACCATGGCGCGGACCGCGACCCAGCCCTCGTTGTGCAGCGGGGAGACGGTCGGGGACTCCAGGCCGGGGGTGAGGGCGACCGCCTTCTCCAGCTGCTCGACCCGGCAGTCGTAGTCCATCATCACGTACGTGCGGGCCACGAGGACGCCCTGGAGGCGGCGCAGGAACTGCTGCACCTTGGGTTCCTCGGTGTCCGCGCCGGTACGGCGGATCACGATCGCCTCGGACTTCATGATCGGCTCGCCGAAGACCTCCAGGCCCGCGTTGCGCAGGCTGGTGCCGGTCTCCACGACGTCGGCGATGACCTCGGCGACGCCCAGCTCGATCGCGGTCTCCACGGCGCCGTCGAGGTGCACCACGGAGGCGTCGACGCCGCTGTCGGCGAGGTGCCGGGCGACGATCCCCTCGTAGGAGGTGGCGACGGTGCGGCCCTTGAGGTCCTCGACGCCGCTCGCGGTGCCGGGCTTGCCGGCGAAGCGGAAGGTGGAGCGGGCGAAGCCCAGCGGCAGGATCTCCTCGGCGTCGGCGCCGGAGTCGACCAGCAGGTCACGGCCGGTGATGCCGATGTCCAGGCGGCCGGAGGAGACGTAGATCGCGATGTCGCGGGGGCGGAGGTAGAAGAACTCGACCTCGTTGCCCGGGTCGACGATCCGCAGTTCCTTGGACTCGCGGCGCTGCCGGTAGCCGGCCTCATGCAGCATGTCCGCCGCAGGGCCGGACAGGGAACCCTTGTTGGGGACGGCGATGCGCAGCATGAGGTCGGCTTCCTTTGCGTGAAGGGGTTTCCGGGGGGCGCCGCGGGGCTCCGCGGCGGGGTACGGCGGGTCGGTCAGAGGTGGGCGTAGACGTCGTCCAGGGAGATCCCGCGGGCGACCATCATCACCTGGACGTGGTACAGCAGCTGCGAGATCTCCTCGGCGGCCGCCTCCTTGCCCTCGTACTCGGCGGCCATCCAGACCTCGGCGGCCTCTTCGACGACCTTCTTGCCGATGGCATGGACCCCCTTGCCGACCAGCTCTGCGGTGCGGGAGGTGGCGGGATCGCCTTGGGCGGCCTTGTGCTGGAGCTCGGCGAAGAGCTCCTCGAACGTCTTCTTGGACATGGTGGTCCTTACCCTACGCGCTCCGGCCGGTGCCTCAGTGCCAGGGTTCGGATACCGAACGCAGCGTGGCCGCGGTGGACACCGCCGCGATCACCGCCTCGTGGCCCTTGTCCTCGGTGGACCCCTCGATGCCGGCCCGGTCCAGGGCCTGCTCCTCGGTGTCACAGGTGAGCACGCCGAAGCCGACGGGGACGCCGGTCTCGACGGAGACCTGGGTGAGGCCCGCGGTGACGCCCTGGCACACGTAGTCGAAGTGCGGGGTGCCGCCGCGGATGACGACGCCGAGGGCGACCACCGCGTCGTAGCCCCGTCCGGCGAGCACCTTGGCGGCCACCGGCAGCTCGAAGCTGCCGGGCACCCGGATCAGGGTCGGCTCGTCGATCCCCAGGTCGCCCAGGGCGCGCAGGGCGCCGTTCACCAGGCCGTCCATCACCTTCTCGTGCCACTGCGCCGCGATGACGGCGACCCGGAGGTCGCTCACGTTGCGTACGGACAGTTCCGGTGCACCCTTGCCGCTCACGTCTCTCCTCGTTGCGTTCTTGCTCGCCGGCTCGCCGGCCTGTTACTGGTTGGGGCAGGTGGCCGCGGGGGCTGCCTGGGCGGGCGCCGGCACGGCCGGGGCGTCCAGCCAGGGCAGGTCGTGGCCCATGCGGTCGCGCTTGGTGCGCAGGTAGCGCAGGTTGTGCTCGCCCGCCTGGACGGGCATCGGCTCGCGGCCGGTGACCTTCAGGCCGTGGCGCTCCAGCGCCTCGGACTTGTCGGGGTTGTTGGTCATCAGCCGGACGCTGCGCACGCCGAGGTCGGCGAGGATTTGGGCGCCCGCCCCGTAGTCGCGGGCGTCGGCGGGCAGGCCGAGTTCCAGGTTGGCGTCGAGGGTGTCGCGGCCCTGTTCCTGGAGTTCGTAGGCGCGCAGCTTGGACAGCAGGCCGATGCCGCGGCCCTCGTGTCCGCGCAGGTAGACGACCACGCCCCGGCCCTCTTCCTGGATGCGCGCGAGGGAGGCGTCCAGCTGGGGGCCGCAGTCGCAGCGCAGGGAGCCGAAGACGTCCCCGGTGAGGCATTCGGAGTGGACGCGGACGAGGACGTCCTCGCCGGTGCCGATGTCGCCGTGGACGAGGGCGACGTGTTCGACGCCGTCGAGGGTGGAGCGGTAGCCGTGGGCCGTGAAGGTGCCGTGCCGGGTGGGCAGCCGGGTCTCGGCCTCGTGGCGGACGGTGGGTTCGGTGCCCCGGCGGTGGGCGATCAGGTCCTCGATGGAGATGATCGTCAGGCCGTGCTTGCGGGCGAACGGGATCAGCTCGGGCAGCCGCAGCATCCGGCCGTCCTCGCCCGCGATCTCCACGATGGCGCCGGCCGGGCGCAGCCCGGCGAGCCGGGCGAGGTCGACGGCGGCCTCGGTGTGACCGTTGCGCTCCAGGACCCCGCCGGAGCGGGCGCGCAGCGGGAAGACGTGGCCGGGGCGGACGAAGTCGACGGGCTCGGCGGTGCCGCCCGCGAGCAGCCTCAGCGTGGTGGCGCGGTCGGCGGCGGAGATGCCGGTGGTCACGCCGTGCGCGGCGGAGGCGTCCACGGAGACGGTGAAGGCGGTCCGCATGGACTCGGTGTTGTCCTCGACCATCTGCGGCAGCCGCAGCCGGTCGAGTTCGGCGCTCTCCATGGGGGCGCAGATCAGCCCCCGGCACTCGCTCATCATGAAGGCGACGATCTCGGGGGTCACCTTCTCGGCGGCCATGACGAGGTCGCCCTCGTTCTCCCGGTCCTCGTCGTCCACGACGACCACGGGCCGGCCGGCGGCGATGTCGGCGATGGCCTGTTCGACCGGGTCGAGCGCGAAGTCCTCCGCCGGGAAGGGGTCGTAGAGGGGGGTGGCCGGGCTCATGCCGGTGCTCCTTCCAGAACGGGCCGCGTGCTCTTGCGCGAGCGCAGCCACCAGTCGCGCATGCCCCACAGGACGAGCGCGCCGTAGATGACGTAGACGAAGCCGGAGAAGGCGTAGCCGTTGGCGAAGTTGAGGGGGACGCCGACGAGGTCGACGAGCAGCCAGGCGAACCAGAACTCGACCATGCCCTTGGCCTGGGCGTACATCGCGACGACGGTGCCGACGAAGATGTAGGCGTCCGGCCAGGGGTCCCAGGACAGCTCCGGGAACGCGGTGAACAGCAGGGCGACGGCGACGGTGCCGACGGCGGCGGCGCCGACGAGGGCGGCCCGCTCGCGCCAGGTGGCGAACCGGGGGGAGATGTGGCCGTCGCCGGCGCCGCCCCGGCCGCGGTTCCACTGCCAGAAGCCGTAGAGGGCGACCGCCATGACGACGGCCTGCTTGCCGGCGCTGCCGGTCAGGTGGCCGTAGAACGCGGCGAAGAGGACGAGGCCGGAGACGAACTGCACCGGCCAGCTCCACAGGGAGCGGCGCCAGCCGAAGGCGAGGCCGATCAGGCCGAGGATGTTGCCGATCATGTCGGACCACAGGATGTGCTGTCCGAACAGGGTGAACGCCTCGGAGTTGAGCGAGTTCACCGGCCGGCCTCCCGTCCGGCCGCGAGCAGCCGCTCGACGTACTTGGCGATGACGTCCACCTCGAGGTTGACCGGGTCGCCGGGCTGCTTCACACCGAGGGTGGTCAGGGCGAGGGTGGTGGGGATGAGGCTGACGGTGAAGTGGTCGGGGCCCGCGTCCACCACGGTGAGGCTGATGCCGTCGACGGTGATGGAGCCCTTCTCGACCACGTAGCGGGCGAGGTCCGCGGGGAGCGAGATCTTGACGATCTCCCAGTTCTCGGAGACCTTGCGCTCCAGCACCTCACCGGTGCCGTCGACATGGCCCTGGACGATGTGGCCGCCGAGGCGGGCGCCGACGGCGGTGGGGCGTTCGAGGTTGACGCGGGAGCCGACGGCGAGCGCGCCCAGGCTGGAGCGGTTCAGCGTCTCGGCCATGACGTCGGCGGTGAACTCGTCGCCCTCGTGGTCGACGACGGTGAGGCAGACTCCGTTCACGGCGATGGAGTCGCCGTGCCGGGCGCCCTCGGTGACGACGGGGCCGCGGAGCCGGAAACGGGAGGCGTCGCCGAGATTCTCGACGGCGGTGACTTCACCCAGCTCTTCGACGATTCCGGTGAACACTTCCCGGGTCCTCCTGCCTCTTGGCACGGACTCCGGGGCCTGTCGAAGACGACAGAATCTACGGGTGAGCACACATCGGGGCGTCGCCGAAAAAGACCCGCCCGCATGCGGACGAGACCTGAGACGGCGGCGCGCACACGTGACGCGTGCCCGCCCGCCGCGCACTGCCTCCCATCCGGACTTTAACCGTCGGTCCAGGAATTTCACCTGGTCAACCGGTCGCTGGAGGCGACCGGGTCGCGGACTGTAACCGCCGGTTCGGACTTTCACCGACCCCGGAGTGCGCTGCTTCTGGTACACGGCCAGTGTGCCACGCCCGGCGCCCGCCCCGACAGGGGGAGCGTGTGGGCTCGCTCACAGTGCGTGCTCCCGGACTTGCGCGGGACGGCACGCTCCCTCAAGTCCCCTGCTCGCCGCCCGGGTTGACGACGCCTTCCCCATTGACCGTAATGGTCTAGTCCTTTTAGGGTGCGGGCGGGCCCGGCGGCGGTGACGACGGCCCTTGCCCGCCGCCGGGCCGTCAGGGCGCGGAGCGCGTCACTCCCGTCCGCCGCCCCGTCTCCCCCGCACGGCGCCCCGACCCGGGGCGCCCGGTCCGGAGGGACGAACGGGCATGCCACGTCACCGGTGCCGCCGCTGCCCGCCGGGGCCACCGACCGGCCGCTGGAGGTGGCCGAAGCGGCGGACCGGCCGGCCGCGTCGGCGCTCGCGGCACCGGCGGGACGTACCGGGCCTGTCGTCCGGTGCCGGAACGGGCCGTCGACAAGGGGGCGTTCGAGGCGTACCTGGCGCGGCGGTCCGGGTGCGGGGCGCCGTCACGGGCGGGACGGCGCCCCGCTCCACAGTTCGTCCTGGGCCCGGTCGCGGGCCGTCAGCAGCGCGCCGCGCAGTACGGCGGAGCCGCCGAGCCCGCCGGCGCGGACCTCGGTGGACAGGGGCGACAACCGGGCGAGCCGCTCGGCCACGAGCCCGGCGAGCACCTCTCCCCCGGCCCGCCCGACCTCCCCGCCGAGCACCACGCAGCCGGGATCCAGCACGGCGACGACGGAGGCGGCACCCACGGCGACGCCGTCGGCCAGGGCGGCCAGGAAGCGCGCACCGGCACCACCGGCCCTCGCCGGCCGCCGGTCCGGCGACACCGAGGGGGCGCCCTCCGGCTTCGTGCCGCCGGACGCCAGGCCCCGGCCTCCCGCCCCGCCGGACGCCAGGCCCCGGCCTCCCGCCCCGCCGGAGGCCCGACCGGCCACGCCCTCCCCCGGCACGGGCCCGTCCTCCGCCGCCGGGGAGCCCGTCCCCGGCCCCGGCACCTGGCCCCCGCCCGGAACCGGCGCCCCCCGCCCCGCCGACGCCTCCCCCGGCCACTTCGCCGCGCCCGCCTCGTCCACGGCCGGCGCTTCCGCCGCCGACGCGCTCTCCACCGCCCCGCGCACCACCCACGCCGCGCCCGGGCCGTCGCCCACGGCCGGTGTCGGCAGTCCGTGGGCGGCCGCCAGGGACAGGACGGCCGCGGCGCCCGCCAGGGCGTGGAAGCCGCCCGCGCAGTCGGTGGCGGAGGGCAGGCCGGACGTGCCGGGGACCGGGAGGAAGCCGATCTCGCCGGCGCCCCCGGAGGCGCCGCGGCGCAGGACGCCGTCGAGGACGACCGCCGCGCCGGTGCCGTGTCCGAGCCAGAGCAGGACGAAGGTGTCCCGGTCGCGGGCGGCGCCCTCGCGCTGCTCGGCCAGCGCGGCGAGGTTGGTCTCGTTCTCCACCGTGATCCGGGCCCCGGGCAGCCGTTCCTTGAGGGCGGCGGCCAGGCTGCGGTGCCAGGCCGGCAGGCCCGCGGAGTCGCGGAGGTCGCCGGTGGCCGGGTCGATGAGGCCCGGCGCGCCGATGCCGACGGTGTGCAGCCGCTCCGCCCCCGCCTCCTTGGCCGCCCGCTCCACCGCGGCCACCACCAGTTCCACGGCGGGCCCGGTCCCCGCGCCCCGGTCGACCGGCACGGACGCCTCCGCGAGCACCCGCCCCACCAGGTCGGCGACCAGCACGACGACCCCGTCGGTGCGCACGTCGAGCGCGGCCAGGAAGGCGCCGTCGGCGGCGATGCCGTAGAGCCGGGCGTTGGGCCCCCGGCGGGCCGCGCCGGACTCGCCGACGACCCTGATCAGTCCGGCGGCGGTGAGCCGCTCGACGAGGTCCGCGACCGTCGGCCGGGACAGCCCCGTCAGCTGTTTCAGCTGCCCCGCCGTCAGCGGGCCTCGCTCCTGCAAGAGCCCCAGGGCCAGCCGGTCGTTGATGGCCCTCGCGGTGCTGGGTGATGCGGGCATGGCGGGAATCCTCCCAGATCGGTTCCAGATCGGTTCCACGGGCCGGACGCCGGGGCGCGGCGCGATAAGAACTATCTATCAGGCAGGGTCCCTGATAATTTACGCCCGACGACATCCGGGGAGGAGCACAGACATGAGTGACAAGGGCGAGGTGCGGCGCGCCCGGTACGCCGTGGCGGCCGTGTTCGCCGTGCACGGCGCCGTGACCGGCTCCTTCGCGACCCGCGTGCCCTGGGTCCAGGACCACGCCTCGCTCAGCGCGGGCCGGCTGGGCTTCGCGCTGGCCTTCACCGCGCTCGGCGCCTCGTGCGCGATGCCGGTGGCGGGCCGGATCACCCACCGCTTCGGCAGCCGTACGGCCCTGCGCGGGCTGCTCGCGCTGTGGACGCTCTCGCTGATCCTGCCGTCCCTGGCGCCGAACCTGCCCACCCTGTGCCTGGCGATGTTCACCTACGGCGCCTGCGCGGGCATGGCGGACGTGGCGATGAACGCGCTCGGGGTCGAGGTCGAACGGCGGCTCGGCAAGTCGATCATGTCGGGGCTGCACGGCATGTGGAGCGCGGGCGCGCTCACCGGCTCGGCGGCCGGCACGCTCGCCGCCCACCTCGGTGCGGACGCGCGCACCCACTTCCTGCTGGCCTCGGCCGTCCTCACGGTGCTCGGCCTGCTCGCCTGCTCCTGGGTGCTGGACATCCAGCCCGCCGAGGACGAGGAGCCGCCGCCGCGGTTCGCGCTGCCGCCCCGCTCCGCGCTGCTGATCGGCATGGTCGGCTTCTGCGCGGTGTTCGCGGAGGGGGCGAGCCTGGACTGGTCGGCGGTGTTCCTGCGCGACCGGCTGGACAGCTCGGCCGCGCTGGCGGCGGCGTCCACCACCGGGTTCATGCTCACGATGGCCGTGGCCAGGATCGCCGGCGACGCGGTGGTGAACCGGTTCGGCGCGGTGCGTACGGTCCGCGCCGGCGGCGTCCTCGCGGTGCTCGGCGGGCTGCTGGTGGTGGTCGCCGGGCAGCCGGCGGTGGCGATGGGCGGCTTCGCCCTGATGGGGCTCGGCATCGCGGTGGTCGTGCCGCTGTGCTTCGCCGCCGCCGGACACGCGGGACCCAACCCCAGCCAGGCCATCGCGGGTGTGGCGACCATCACCTACACCTCGGGGCTCGTCGCGCCAAGCCTGATCGGCGGGGTGGCCCAGGCGACCAGCCTGGTGGTCTCGTTCGGCGTGGTGACGGCGCTGGCGTGCGGGCTCGCGCTGTGCGCGGGAGTGCTGCGCACCGCCGAGCGCGGGCCCGCGCGGGAGGTCAGTCCGCGGGCCGCAGCAGCTCCCGGGCAACGGCCCTGAAGCCCTCGCTCCAGGGCGCCGGGCGCAGGGTCGCCGCGTCCAGCCGGACCAGCACCCGGGCACCCCGGGCGTAGGTCTCGGCGCCGTCGGCCGAGCAGAAGCGGAAGCCGTAGGTCAGCCCGGTGGTGCCGAGCCGGTCCAGCCACAGGTGCACCGCGTAGCGGCCGGGGCGCGTGACCGGCGCCTCATAGCCGATGCGCAGCTCGCGCACCGCGTTGCAGGCGTCCCCGGCCGCCACCCAGTCGCCGTCGAAACGGATGCCGTGCTCGTGCCACAGCTCGGTCCAGGCGCGCTCGACCAGCAGCGGGTAGCGGGCGTTGTGCAGCAGTCCGAGCGCGTCGAGGTCGTCGAAATGGACGGTGACGGGGACCAGCCGGCCGTAGGAGACGGCGGGGGCGGGGGTGGCTTCGACGGTCACGGGTGGAGCTCCTGAGCGAGGCGGACGGGGTGGCACCCCTGGGGCACGGCGGACATACTAAGCGACCGCTCAGCAACCCCCCGACGGGGCCCGGACGGCGCCCGTGTGCTCGGGGTGCGTCGGCGACCAGGGACAATGGTGCGGATAGCCCTGCGACTACCCCCCGGTCACACACTCCCCCCGGCAAGAAAGCGAAACCCCACCATGGACCTCGGCGTGCGCTGGAAACTGCACGGTGACGGGCGCACGCCCGCGCCCGGAGCGGTGGTGCGGCCCGACGAACGGCTGTCCTGGCCGCGGACGGTCGGCCTCGGCGCCCAGCACGTGGTCGCGATGTTCGGCGCCTCCTTCGTGGCGCCCGTGCTGATGGGCCTGGACCCCAACCTGGCGATCATGATGTCCGGCATCGCCACGGTGATCTTCCTGCTGGCCACCCGGGGCCGGGTGCCCAGCTACCTCGGCTGCTCCCTGTCGTTCGTCGGTGTGGCCGCCGTCATCCGCGCCCAGGGCGGGACGAGCGCGACGGTGACCGGCGCCACCCTCGCCGTCGGCGTCGTGCTGTTCCTGGTGGGGCTCGCGGTGCAGCGGTTCGGGGCGCGGATCATCCACGCCGCCATGCCGCCGATCGTCACCGGCGCGGTCGTCATGCTGATCGGCTTCAACCTGGCACCGGTGACCGCGTCCACCTACTGGCCGCAGGACCAGTGGACGGCGATCCTCGTGATGCTCTTCACCGGACTCGCCGTGGTGTGCCTGCGCGGGTTCTGGTCCCGGATCGCGATCTTCCTCGGACTGATCTTCGGCTACGGCATCTCCTGGGTCTTCGACCGGGTCTTCGGCAAGATCCACTCCGTGGACGGCGGCGGCAAGCTCACCGACCACTGGCGCCTGGACCTCTCGGGCGTGTCCAAGGCGGACTGGATCGGGCTGCCGCACTTCCACGGGCCGTCCTTCCAGTGGTCGGCGATCCTGGTCGCGCTGCCGGTGGTGATCGCGCTGGTCGCGGAGAACGCGGGCCACGTCAAGGCGGTCGGCGAGATGACCGGCGACCCGCTGGACGACAAGCTGGGCACGGCGATCTCCGCCGACGGCGTCGCCTCCATGCTGTCCACGGCCGTCGGCGGCCCGCCCAACACCACGTACTCCGAGAACATCGGCGTGATGGCCGCGACCCGCGTCTACTCCACCGCCGCCTACTGGGCCGCCGCCGGTTTCGCCCTGCTCTTCGGCCTCTGCCCGAAGTTCGGCGCCATCGTGGCCGCCATCCCGGGCGGTGTCCTCGGCGGCATCACCGTCATCCTCTACGGCATGATCGGCCTGCTCGGCGCGCAGATCTGGCTCAACGCCAAGGTGGACCTGCGCAACCCGCTGAACCTGGTGCCGGCCGCCGCGGGCATCATCATCGGCGTCGGCAACGTCAGCATGAAGTTCACCAGCAACTTCTCGCTCAGCGGCATCGCCCTCGGCACCGTGGTCGTCATCACCGGCTACCACGCCCTGCGCGCCTTCGCCCCGGCCCATCTGAAGAAGCAGGAACCCCTCCTGGACGAGGGCACCTCCACCTACGACCCGGGGACCCCCCGCACCGAGTCGTAGCCGGCCGCGTTCCCCCGTTCCGGCGACCGCGCGGGCCGGTCGGCCCGGCCCGCGCGACGGAGCTGGGAGGCTGCGTCCATGGCGCAGCCGGAACAGGTCACCTTCCCCGCGGCACGGGCCGGCACGACCGTCGACGCGGTCGTCGCCCGGATGCGTGCCCTCGACGCCGCCCTGCCCGAGCGGGACGGCGTCGCCGTGTTCAACCGCGTCTACCTGGCGGTCACCGAGGAGATCGGCCGGCGCCTGCGCGGCGGGGAGTTCCCCGATCCCGACGCGGCCACCGCGCTGGACGTGCGGTTCGCCGAGCGGTACCTGACCGCGGTGGACGCCGACGCGGCGGACCTGAGGCCGCCCGCCTGCTGGCGGCCGCTGTTCCAGCTGCGCCGCCATCCCGGGGTACGGCCGCTCCAGTTCGCGCTGGCCGGGGTCAACGCACACGTCGGGCACGACCTCCCGCTGGCCGTGGTGGACGCCTGCCGGGCCGTCGGCTGCGAACCGGTGGATCTGGAGGACGAGTTCGAGCACGTGGGCGAGATCCTGGTGGTGCTGGAGGAACGGGTCCGCGAAGCGCTGATGCCGGGCCCCGATCTGCTCCAGCTCGCCGATCCGCTCACCCATCTCGTGGGGTCCTGGAGCCTGGAGCGGGCCCGGGAGGCCGCCTGGGCGGCGGCCCGCGCGCTGTGGGCGCTGCGCCACCGCCCGGACATCGCCGGGGAGTTCACCGAACGGCTGGACGCGGTGGTCGGACTCGCCGGCCGGATGCTGCTGACCCCGCTCGGCCACCGCACACCGCGGCCACGCTGACCCGCGCCCGGCGCACCCCACGGCCCCCGCCGATTCCCCCGGCCCGTCCCTCCGCGGTGGCCCGAAATCGTCCCTGGCGCGCCCTCCCCGGAACACCGTCCCCGCCATGGCACGTTGGCCGTGACGTACCCGAACGCGGAGGAGCAACGGCATGGCGACCCGGCTCGGTCTCGGTCTTCCCCA
This sequence comes from Streptomyces sp. NEAU-sy36, assembly GCF_013423905.1. Taxonomy (NCBI): domain Bacteria; kingdom Bacillati; phylum Actinomycetota; class Actinomycetes; order Kitasatosporales; family Streptomycetaceae; genus Streptomyces; species Streptomyces sp. NEAU-sy36. Next base: position 2,359,396 of record NZ_CP058977.1, on the reverse strand, counting down.
GATGCGGCAGTACTCGATCGGCAAGGACGTCCCCGAGGTGGCGCGCGCCGCCGAGGACATCGGCTACGACAGCCTGTGGGTCTTCGAACGGGCCCTGTTCCCCGAGCCCGCCACCCAGGGGCTGTACGGCATCGACGGCCTGCCCTGGCCCGACCAGTACCGCTCGGTGGCGGAACCGCTGGTCACCCTCACCCTGGCCGCGGCGGCCACCCGGCGGGCCGAACTGGGCACCAGTGTGCTGATCGCGCCGCTGCACCTGCCCTTCCAGCTGGCGAAGGCGCTGGCCTCGCTGGACGCGGCGAGCGGCGGCCGGGTGCTGGCGGGCCTCGGCACCGGCTGGTCCCTGGACGAGTACGCCGCTGCGGGCGTAAGGCCGTTCGAGGAGCGCGGCGCCGTGCTGGACGAGATCATCGACGTGTGCCGCGCGGTGTGGGGCCCGGACCCGGTGGCCCACGACGGCCCCCTGACGAAGATCGCCCCGGCCGTGGTGGGCCCCAAGCCCGCGCGGCCGATCCCCATCCTGCTGGCCGCGGGCAACGGGCGGGCCCGGCGCCGGCTGGTGGACCGGGCCGACGGCTGGCTGCCGGTGAGCACCGGGGCCGAGCGGGTCGCGGCCGACTGGCGGCGGCTGCGGGAGCTGGCCGAGGAGCGGGGACGTACGGAGCCGATCCGCACGGTGCTGCGGGTGAACACCACGCGCCTGCCGAAGCCCTACGAGGGCGCCGACCGGCGGCCGTTCCAGGGCAGCGTCGACCAGATCGTGCAAGACCTGGTGGAGCACGCGGCGATCGGCCTGGACGAGATCCTGATCGATCTCCAGGGCACCGCGCGGGACGCGGCGGAGCTGACGGACGTCGCCGCCGAGGTCTTCGAGAAGGCGCGGGCGGCCGGAGTCTGAGGCCGGCCGCCCGCGCCTTCGCCGTGTCTCCCGGTCAGTCCTCCGGGAGTTCGACCGGGGCGATCTCGTCGTAGACGTCGCCCGGGCCGGGGTTGGTCGCGTCGGTCGCGCCGCCGAGGTGGTGCATGACGCCCCAGACCGCGTTCAGCGCGGTCTGCACGGCCCCCTCGGCCCAGCCGGCCGTCCACGAGATGTCGTCGCCGGCCAGGAAGATGCCCCGCTTGTCCGCGGGCAGCCGGTCCTGCATGAAGTGCGTGAACAGGCGCCGCTGATAGCGGTAGTGGCCCGGCAGATTGGCCTTGAACGCGCCCATGAAGTAGGGCTCGTTCTCCCAGGAGACGGTCACCGGGTTGCCGATGATGTGCTTCCTGATGTCGACGTTCGGGTAGATCTCGCCGAGCGACTTCAGCATGACCTCCATCCGCTCGTTCGCGGACAGCGGCAGCCACTTCAGGCTGTCGTCGCACCAGGTGTACGACAGGCAGATCACGGCGGGCTTGTCGGGACCGTCGTCAAGCAGGTACGTCCCGCGCGTCATGCGGTCGGTGAGCGTCATCGACATGACGTCCCGGCCCGTCTCCTCGTCCTTGTCCAGCCAGAACGGCCGGTCGACCGGGACGAAGAGCTTGCTGGACTCCATGTAGTGGGTGCGCTCGATCGCGGTCCAGTGGTCGATCGGGAACAGCGAGTCGTCGCAGTCGATCTTGGACAGCAGCATCCAGGACTGCGCGGTGAAGATCGCCGCCCGGTAGGTGCGGATGTCACCGCCCGCGTCGGTCACGGTGATCCGGTTGCCCGCGGTGCGGTGCAGCCGGGTCACGGCCGGACGCGGCTCGCCGCCCGGGTGCAGGGACTTCAGCGAGGTGCCGTACGGCCAGTGGACGATCTTCTCCGGCTCGCGCTCCCACAGCCGCAGCGGCAGTTGCTGGGAGCCGCCGACGATGCCCCGGTGGTGGTCGTCGGCCTCGGTGTAGACGACGCGCAGGATCTCCAGGATGGAGTTGGGGAAGTCGGTGTCCCAGCCGCCGGTGCCGAAGCCGACCTGGCCGAAGATCTCCCGGTGCCGGAAGGACTTGAACGCCTCCGAGTCGCAGAGGAAGCCGTAGAAGGTCTGGTTGTCCAGCTTCTCGACCAGCTTCGCCCAGATCTCGCGGATGCGCGGGACGTCCCGCTCGCGCATGGCGCGGTTCATGTCGGAGAAGTCGGCGCCCTCGTCCAGGCACTTGTTCCAGGCGTCGGCGACGTCCCGGTACACCTGGGGCAGGTCGTCGATGGTCCTGGCGTAGTGCGTCTCGCCCTTGAGGTCCACGACGGTCGACGGGGTCGCCTCGGCCAGCGGGTTGGGGAACGGCCGGGTCGTCAGGCCGACCAGGTCGATGTAGTGCTGAAGGGCCGTGGAGGACGGCGGGAAGCGCATCGCGCCCAGCTCGCAGTTGAGGTCCGCGTCGCAGCCGTCGAAGCCCACCGTGCGCAGCCGGCCGCCGAGCTGGTCGGCCTCGTAGACGACGGGCCGCAGGCCCATCTTCATCAGCTCGTAGGCGGCGACGATGCCGGACAGGCCGCCGCCGATGATTGCCACCTCGGTGCCGTGCTCGGTCGCGGGGACCTGCCCGAGGCCCGCCGGGTGGGCGAGGAAGTCGTCGTAGGCGTAGGGGAAGTCCGGGCCGAACATGGTGATCGGCGGCTGCTGCGCGTCGGTGTGCTCGACCGCGTTGGGCACCGTGGACGTCATGGGGTACGGACTCCTTGCACGAAGAACTCTGGGAAAGCCGAGGGGGGTTGGCGGACGTCAGACGAGGGACCCGTACAGGCCGGGGCGGCGGTCCGTCAGATAGGGGTTGGCCGCGCGGGAGGCGGCCAGGAAGGCGGGGTCGGCGTCGGCGCACACCAGCTGCTCGGCACGCCCCGCGCGGGTGCGGGCGACGCCGTCGGGCCCGGCGAGGACGGACAACCCGACGAACTCGAACTCCCCTTCCAGGCCGACCCGGTTGACGTAGGCGACGTACATCTGGTTCTCGAAGGCGCGCACCGGGATCATCGACTCGGCGACGAACTGGTAGGGGTGCATCTGCGCGGTCGGCACCAGCAGCAGGTCGGTGCCGGCCAGCGCGTGAGCGCGGACGTTCTCCGGGAACTCGACGTCGTAGCAGATCAGCAGGCCGACGGTGAGGCCGTTCAGCTCGGCCTGGACGAGCTGCCGCTCGCCCGGGGTGAAGTGCTCGCGCTCGAAGCAGCCGAACAGGTGCGTCTTGCGGTAGTTGGCGAGCCGGGAGCCGTCGGCGGAGATCAGCTGGACGGAGTTGTGGACGGCGTCGCCGGCGCGCTCCGGGTAGCCGTAGGCGATCGCGACACCGTGCCGCGCGGCGATCTCCGCGACGGCGTCGGCGGACTCGCCGTCGGCGACCTCGGCGAGACGCCCGATGGCGTCGCCGATCGCGTAGCCGGTGAGGAACATCTCGGGGGTGGTCAGCAGCGCGGCGCCCGAGGCGGCGGCCCGGCCCGCGGCCTCGTCCAGGACCGCGAGGTTCCCGGCGACGGAGCCGGGGCGGCCGGAGCTCTGGAGCAGGGCGGTGCGCATGCGTCTACCTCACCGGTCACGGAGGGGGTTCGGGGTCAGGTAGACGGTACGGTCGGCGCGCTCGGCCGGACAAGGAGCAGCCGTTGCGCGCGGGTGCGCGGTTCGTTGCGTGCGGGGAGGGTGGGGCGGCGATTCGTTGCGCGCCCCGGCGGACCGGTGGCCGGTCCGGGGACGGATCGGACATCTTCGGCCCGCCGGCGGGCCGCGCGGGGCACCGGCGGGCGCCCCGCGCGGGCGGACCGGGGTTACTTGCCGGTGCCGACCGGGTCGACGGTGATGCCGGGGCCGCCCTCGGTGACGGGCACGTTGACGCCGGCCTTGAGGACGGTGGAGTGGGTCTCGTTCGGCGGGGTGACGACGAGCTGGGTGAAGGTCACGCCGGAGCCGCCGGAGTTGTTCGGCGGGTAGTGCAGGGTGAAGCGGGTCTCCGCGCCCGGCTGAAGGGTGACCACCGGGGCGGTGAGCTTGCTGCGGGAGGCGCTGACGGTGCCGTCCTTGCCCTTCAGGTCGACGCCCGGGAAGCCGTGCAGGGTGCAGTTGGCCGAGCCGGTGTTCTTCATGTTGACGATCAGTTCTCCCTCGGCCATCGCGCCGGAGGTGCTGAACGCCAGGTGGGCGGTGGTGCAGCCGGCGCCGGACGCGCGGCCGGTGCCCGTGGCGGGGTGGCCGCCGCCCGTCTGGCCGCCGCTCGCGCGGCCGCCGTTCCCGCCGGTGCCGGTGGAACCGCCGTTGCCGTCCGAGCCCTGGGAGGGGGAGCCCTGCGTCCCGGAGCCCTGGGTCCCGGAGCCCTGGGTGTCGGAGGCGCCCGAGGCGGCGCTCGACGCGGAGGAGTCGCTGCCGCCCGAGGAGCCGCTGTCGCTGCCGCCGCACGCGGTGAGGGACAGGCCGGCGGCGACGGCGACGGCGAGCAACGAGAACTTGTGGACGCGCATGATTCCCCTTAAGCGGTACGGGCGACGTGCTGCTCCTTGAGACACGCGCGACCGGTGCCGGGTTCCGGCCCTCACCGGTCCCCTACACGGCTGTTACAAACACTAGAGCTCGCGCAGCCGGTCCACGATCTCCCGCAGCAGCCCGGGGTCGGCCGCCGCACCGCCGGCCGGGGTGCGGTGGGGCGCTTCGATGCGGACGAGGCCCGCCTCGGCGAGGTCGCCGAGCAGCACCCTGACCACGGTCAGGGGCAGATCGGCGTCCGCGGCCAGCTCCGCGACCGGGCGCGGGCCGCGCCGGACCAGTTCCAGCAGGGCGGCGCCCGCGTGGTCGACGCCGGCCTCGGCGGCGTCCGTGTCCAGGGCGGTGACCCGGGACATCAGGTCGATGGCGTGCCGGTCCGAGGGACGGGTGCGGCCCCGGGTCACCGTGTAGGGGCGCACCATCGACCCGGTCTCGTCCTCGTACCAGTGCTCGTCGCTCACGTCGGGATCATGGGGTGGCACGGGCGGCCGCGTCCAGGTGACTGCCGAGACGGCGGACCAGCAGGGCCATCTCGTGGGCGAGCTGGCCGACGTCGGTGCCGGCCTCGCTGAGCACGGCGAGCCGGCTGCCGCTGCCGGCCGGGGTGATGAACAGATAGGCGTCGTCAAGCATGACCATGGTCTGCCGTACCCGGCCGGCCGAGACCCGCTCCCCCGCCGACCGCGCCAGGCCGTGGAAGCCGGAGCAGACGGCGGCCAGGTGCTCGATGTCCTGCGGGGGCATGCCCTCCGAGCTGCTCAGCGGGAGGCCGTCGGCGGTGAGCAGCACGGCCTGCCGGACGTGGTCGGTGCGGGCCACGAGGTCGTCCAGCAGCCAGCCGAGGTCCGTGCCGGGCGCCCCGGCGGACACGGCGGACTGTCGGGGGGTCTGGTCGTCACCGTGCATCGTCGGTGTCCGTCCCTTCGTCGGCGTGGGTGGTCGTCACGGTTTCGTCCGGCGCGTCGGGCCGCGTGGGCAGCCCCTTGCGGCCCTGGTCGAGCCCGCGCTGGAAGGCCCCGAAGATCGCCCGCATCTCGTCGGCGTCGATCTCCCGTCGCGGCGTGTCCCCCGGGGGACGCGGCTCGTCGCGCAACCGCGGCGCGATCGAGGCCTGGCGGGTGCGGGTGGGCAGCGCGGGGGCGGGGGCGGGGGCGGCGGGAGCGGCCGGGCGGGTGCCGCGCGTCCGTGCCGGGAGCGCGGGCGGGGTGTCGTCCGGTGCGGGCGCGGTCCGTTTCCTGGCCGGCAGCGGCCGTGCCTCTGCCCTCTCCTCGGGCGGGGCCGGTACGGTGTCGCGCCGTCGCCCGTGCCGCTCCGCCCGCGCCGGCGGCTCGGCGTCCGCCAGGACCGGCTCCGGCAGCAGCACCACCGCGGTCGTCCCGCCGTACGGCGAGTCGCGGAGGCTGACGTCGATGCCGTGGCGGGCGGCGAGACGGCCGACGACGTAGAGGCCGAGGCGGTCGTGGCGGGTGGGGTCGAAGGCGTCGGGGTCGGTGAGGGTGCGCCTGGCCTCGGCGCGCGCGTCGGCGTCGAGGCCGAGCCCGCGGTCGTCGATCTCCAGCACGAAGCCGCCCTCGGCATGCCCGGTGCGCAGCGTGACCTGGGTGTGCGGCGGCGAGAACACCGTGGCGTTCTCCAGGAGTTCGGCGATCAGGTGGACGACGTCGGCGACCGCGTCGGCCGCGATCGCGGCCTTGGGCATCGGCGGCACGACCACCCGCGTGTAGTCCTCGATCTCGCCGACGGCGGAGGCGACGACCTGCGCGACGGGCACGGGCCGGCGCCAGCGGCGGCCGGGCGCGGCGCCGGAGAGGATGATCAGGCTCTCCGCGTGCCGCCGCATGCGGGTGGTCAGGTGGTCGATGCGGAACAGCTCGCGCAGGATGTCGGGGTCCTCGGTGCGCCGCTCCAGCGTGTCCACGAGCTTCAACTGCCGGTGTACCAGGGCCTGGTTGCGGCGCGCGATGTTGAGCAGCACCGCGAACAGCCCCCGGCGCAGGGTGGCCTGCTTGACCGCGGCCTCGACGGCGGCCAGCCGCGCGGTGTTGAAGGACCGGGCGACCTGCCCGATCTCGTCGTCGCGGACGGCGCCGGCGGGGAGCGGCGGCGCCTCGGCGGCCGCGTCGACCTCTTCGCCGGCCCCCAGTCTGCGCATGACGTCCGGCAGTTGGCGGGTGGTCAGGACGTCGGCGGCGTCGCGCAGGGCCTCCAGGCGGCGCGAGATCCGCCGGGCGCCGCGCACCGCGAGCCCCAGGGACAGCGCCACGGCGATCAGTCCGGCACCGCCGGCGACGGCCGCCTTGGTCAGCTCGTGGTAGGCGAACGCCCTCCCGCGCGCCGCGGAGTTGTCGCCCGCCTCGGTGCACAGGTCCCGGTACCGCTTGACGATCCGGTCGATGGTGGATCGCCAGTCACCGGCCGCGACCGCCCGGGACGCCCCGCCCGCCCCGGCCCGCAGCAGCGCGTCCTCGCCCCGGGTCAGCGAGCGGTACAGGTCGCCGCGCTGGAAGTCCTCGAACAGGGCCCGGGAGTCGGACGGCAGGTCGGGCACATAGGTCTCCTGGAAGACGCGCCGGTCCTCCACGGCCTGGGTGAGCGCGCCGTACTGCCGGGCGGTCAGGGTGGTGCCCGCCGCCCGTGCACCGGTGACCAGCGCGTCCTCCCGGGAGACGAACTCGCGCACCCGGACCAGCTCGAAGACGGTCTGGGTCTCGCGGGCGAGCTGTCCGGCCTGGAGCGCGGTGAGCGTGGACTGCACGTCGAAGGCGGGTGTCACGAGCGCGCTGTACTGCTGGACGGCCTGGTCCCAGCCGATCCGCCTGGTGAGCACGCGCCGGCGCAGCCCGTCCAGCCTGCCGGTGGCGGTGACCATGGCGTCCAGCGCCTGCCGCTGGCGCGCGGTGAGCCGATCCCGGTCGCCGTCGCGGATGGCCAGCCGCATGGCGTCCACCACGCGGTCGGTGCGGCGCTGCTGGCCGAGCAACTCGCCCGCACTGGCGGCGTCGGTGCCGCCGCCCAGGTAGGCGGCGGACATCCGGCGTTCGATCTGGATCTGTCCGACCGCGGTGTCGACGGGGGTGCCGAAGTCGTCGTAGACCCCCTGGACCCGGATCAGGGCGCGCAGTTCGGCGGTGACGGACACCATGGCGAAGCCCCACAGGGCCATCAGGGCGACGGCCGGGGCGAGCGCGAGCGCCACGATCCGGGTGCGGACGGTGGTGGGACGGCCGAGGGGCCAGCGCATGGAGACCTACCGGTATTACCAGTCAGTAGAGAGCCCGCACAACCTACGGGACGGTCACCCCGAACCGCAATGGCGAACCCCCGTCGTCCCAGGTCAGCTCAGAGGAAACGTAAAGGTTGCGAGCACCGCCCACGGCCGGAGTGCCCGTCGCTTTCCGGCCACGTCCGGCCAGGGGCGCGGCTCCCCGGTGACCATGGTCCGGGAGTCCCGGACGGTCGGTCCCCGGTGCGGAATGTCGTCCCGGGCACCCCTTGGCACGCTTGGCGTCGCAGCCGATGGGGCGGCTCCACGGTCTCTCCGCGCAGGCACGGGGGCGAGGTGCCGCGAAGACTTCCGAGTACTCGGTCGGACCCGAACTCGTCCGAACAAGTCGGCCTCGACACGCCCGCCTTCCATGTCCCGGTGGTGAACGCGCGAGGAACATCGGCCGCCGGTTCCCCGCACGGTTGCGGTTCGCCCCGACCATGGTTGACCGTCGCTTAGGCTGGTCACGCTGCGCACAGCCGCCTACGCGGAGGGGAAGCATGACGGCGCGACACGAGGAGATCGCCGGCGAGCTGCGGCGCGCGATCGGTCGCGAGGAGTACAGGGTCGGCAGCCGTCTGCCCTCGGAGTCGGAGCTGGCCGCGCACTACGGCGTCTCGCGCGGCACCGTCCGCCAGGCCGTCGCCGCCCTCACCGCCGAGGGCCTGATCGGCTCCCGCCAGGGCGCCCGGCGCGTGGTCCTCGCCAGCCGGCGCGGCCAGAGCTTCGAGGAGCTGCGCAGCTTCGCCCGGTGGGCCCGCGCGATGGGCCGCGAGGCCACCGGCCGGGTGGTCTCCCAGGGCTACCGCCCGGCCGCCCGCGAGGACGCCGCCCGCCTCCGACTCCCTCTGGGTACTTCTGTGTTGCACGTCCTGCGGGTGCGCGGTCTGGACGGCGAACCGGTGCTGCTCGAACGCACGGTGTACGCCGACTGGATCGCCCCCGCGGTCGAGGCCATCGAGCCCGACTGCCCATCGGTCACCCAGCGCCTCCACGACGACACGGGCCTCGTCCTGGCCTACGGCGAGCACCTCATCGACGCGGTCGCCTGCGGCGCGCGCGACGCCGAGCTGCTGGGCGTCCGCCGCACCAGCCCCCTCCTGCGGGTCCGCCGTGTGACGACGACCCGCGAGGGGCGCCCGGTGGAGTGGTCGGACGACCGGTACCGGCCGGACGCGGTGGCGTTCAGCGTGCACAACTCCATCGGGAACAACGCGCTGTCCCGGAAGGCGGCCGGGTAACCCGCGTCAGGCCCTATCCGGGCGCCCCCGAGGAGAACCGGCGCAGCAGCGGCGACAGCACCAGCACGGACTTGGTCCGCTCCACGAACGGCTCCCCGGCGATCCGCTCCAGCACCCGCTCGAAGTGCCGCATGTCCGACGCGAACACCTGGGCGATGGCGTCGGCGTCCCCGGTGACCGTCGACGCGGCCACCACCTCCTGGTACCGCTCAAGCCCCCGCTGGATCGTCTCCGGCGAGGTGTTCCGCCGGCAGTAGATCTCGATGTACCCCTCGGTCTCCCAGCCGAGCGCCGCCGGATCCACCCGTACGGTGAATCCGGTGATGGCTCCGGTGGCCCGCAGCCGGTCCACTCGGCGTTTGACCGCGGGCGCGGACAGTCCGACCAGTTGCCCGATGTCCGCGTAGGAGCGGCGGGCGTCCTCGGCGAGGGCGTGCACGATGCGTTCGTCGAGATCGTTCAGCACAGGGGGTGGTTCACTTACTTCTTCGGTGGGTTCACTTCTCTGCCGCCACCGCGAGGTCCGCACCGGTCGCGAGGCGGGAACGGCGGAAGCCGTATACGAAGTAGAACACGAGCCCGACCACCAGCCAGACACCGAACACCGTCCAGGTCACGACGGACAGGCTGCCCATCATCCACACGCAGAAGACGAAGCCCAGCGCGGGCAGCAGCGGCGACAGCGGCACCCGGAAGCCGCGCCGCATGTCCGGCCGGCTGAAGCGCAGCACCACGACCGCCACGTTGACGAGGGCGAAGGCGAACAGCGTGCCGATGCTGGTGGCGTCGGCCAGCTGTCCCAGCGGGATCGCGGCCGCCAGGATGCCGCAGAACAGGGAGACGATGACCGTGTTCGCCCGGGGAGCGCCGCTCTTCGGGTGGACCCGGGCGAAGACCTTGGGCATCAGACCGTCGCGGGACATGGCGAACAGGATGCGGGTCTGCCCGTAGAGCACGGTCAGCACCACGCTGGCGATGGCGATGACGGCGCAGAAGGCCAGCAGGGTGGCCCAGAAGCTCTGCCCGGTGACGTCCTTCATGATCTGCGCGAGCGCGGCCTCCGAGTCGTTGAACGACCGCCAGGGCCGCGCGCCGACCGCGACGGCGGCGACCAGGACGTACAGGCCGGTCACGATGACCAGCGACAACATGATCGCGCGGGGCAGGTCGCGCTGGGCGTTCTTCGCCTCCTCGCCGGCGGTGGAGGCGGCGTCGAAGCCGATGTACGAGAAGAACAGCGTGGCCCCGGCCATGCTGACGCCCGTCATCCCGAGCGGCATGAAGGGCGTGTAGTTGTGCGCCTTGAAGCCCATGAAGCCGATGGCGCAGAAGAGGACCAGCGCGGCGATCTTCACGCACACCATGACGGTGTTGGCCCGCGCGGACTCCTTGGCGCCGCCGAGCAGGAAGACCATGGCGAGCAGGACGACGATCAGCGCGGGCAGGTTGAAGACGCCGCCGTGGCCGGGCGGGGCGGACAGGGCGGCCGGGACGGTGACGCCGATGGTGCCGTGCAGCAGCTCGTTCAGATACTGGCCCCAGCCGACGGCCACGGCGGCGACCGAGACGCCGTACTCCAGGAGCAGGCACCAGCCGCAGACCCAGGCGATCAGCTCGCCCATCGTTGCGTATGCGTACGAGTAGGAGGAGCCGGAGACCGGAATGGTGCCGGCCAGCTCGGCGTAGGACAGGGCCGAGAACAGCGCGGTGAGGCCGGCGATCACGAAGGACAGGGTGACGGCCGGCCCGGCCTTCGGGACGGCCTCGCCGAGCACCACGAAGATGCCGGTGCCGAGCGTGGCCCCGATGCTGATCATGGTCAGCTGCCACAGCCCGAGGGAGCGCCGCAGCGACCCGCCCTCGCCCTTGCCACCCTCGGCGACCAGGAGTTCCACGGGCTTGCGGCGCATCAGGCGGGCGCCGAGGCCCGGGGCGGCGGGGGCTGCCGATGTCTGGTTCTGCGGCGGGGCGCCGTGATCGAGCACGCGCTGGCTCCTCGTTCGATGCGGTCGACGCGCTTGCCGCCGCCGATGCCGTGGTGGCGCCGAAGACAGCTGCTGACGCCGGGTACAGCGCAGCACACTACGAGGCGGGCCTTCGCGGAGGTAATGCAGCAACCTTGCGTACACCCGCACGATCGTTGCGTTCCACCGTACGTCACAGCGGAACGTTGCGCTCCGGATGCCAAACGTTGCTCAACCGCCGCACATCGGGCCGGGCCGGACAGGAGCGGCGAGAGGGGATACGCCGACGGCCCCCGCCGCTCCCACCAGGGGGAACGACGGGGGCCGTCGGGTACGGAGGGGATCAGCTCCAGCTGGCGTGCAGCGGCTTGCCCTCGGCGTAGCCGGCCGCGCTCTGGATGCCGACGACGGCCCGCTCGGCGAACTCCTCCAGGGTGCCCGCGCCCGCGTAGGTGCAGGAGGAGCGGACGCCCGCGATGATCGAGTCGATCAGGTCCTCGACGCCCGGGCGGGCCGGGTCGAGGAACATCCGCGAGGTGGAGATGCCCTCCTCGAACAGCGCCTTGCGGGCGCGGTCGTACGACGACTCCTCCGACGTGCGGTTGCGCACCGCGCGCGCCGAGGCCATGCCGAACGACTCCTTGTAGGGGCGGCCGTTCGCGTCGTGCTGGAGGTCGCCCGGGGACTCGTAGGTACCGGCGAACCAGGAGCCCACCATCACGTTGGAGGCACCGGCGGCCAGGGCCATGGCCACGTCGCGCGGGTGCCGGACGCCGCCGTCGGCCCACACGTGCTTGCCGTACTTGCGCGCCTCGGCGGCGCACTCCAGCACCGCGGAGAACTGCGGGCGGCCCACGCCGGTCATCATGCGGGTGGTGCACATGGCGCCGGGGCCCACACCGACCTTGATGATGTCCGCGCCCGCCTCGATCAGGTCCCTGACGCCCTCGGCGGAGACGATGTTGCCCGCGGCGATGGGCACCTGCGGGTCGAGCGCCCGCACCACCTTGATCGCGCTGATCATCGACTCCTGGTGGCCGTGCGCGGTGTCGATGACGAGGGTGTCCACGCCCGCGTCGAGCAGCTGCTTGGCCTTGCCCGCCACGTCGCCGTTGATGCCGACGGCGGCGGCGATGCGCAGCCTGCCGTTCGCGTCCACGGCCGGGGTGTACAGCGTGGCGCGCAGGGCGCCCTTGCGGGTGAGGATGCCGGCCAGCCTGCCGTCCTTGTCGACGGCCGGGGCGTAGCGCCGGTTGTGCGTGTCGAGGGTGGTGAAGGCCTCGCGCGGGTCGATGTCCGCGTCCAGCAGGAGCAGGTCCTTGGACATGACCACTTCGAGCTGGGTGAAGCGGTCCACACCGGAGAGGTCCTCGTCGGTGACGACGCCGATGGGGCGCTGGTTCTCGTCCACGACCACACCGGCGTTGTGCGCCCGCTTGGGCAGCAGCGCGAGGGCGTCCGCCACGGTCTGGTGCGGGGCCAGCACGATCGGGGTGTCCAGCACCAGATGACGGCCCTTGACCCAGGAGACGACCTCGGTGACCACGTCGATCGGGATGTCCTGCGGGATGACCACCAGACCACCGCGGCGGGCCACCGTCTCGGCCATGCGCCGCCCGGCGATGGCGGTCATGTTGGCGACGACGAGCGGGATGGTGGTTCCCGTGCCGTCCGGCGAGCTGAGGTCCACACCCTGCCGCGAGCCCACCGCGGAGCGGCTCGGCACCATGAACACGTCGTCGTACGTCAGGTCGTACGTGGGCCGGATGTCATTGAGGAAACGCACGTGCTGCACATCCCAGTCGTTCAGAGGCGACCCCCCGACGGGTGCGCCGAGGGGAAAAGAGCACGTACTTCATTCTCCCATGCCGTCCCCCCGACCACCCCCGGTCAAAACCTCCAGGCTCCCCCACCGCCCTTAGGAGGATCCACCGAAACCGGGCCGGTACGATCATCCGACTGCTCCGGTGAGTCTCGGCGGACCTGCTCCACCGTCCGTGCGCGCGGCGAGGGCGTGGCAGGCAAAGGGGAGAGTCGGGGGGCGGGCCGATGGGCGACGACAGGCGCGCCGTGCTGTTCGCCGCGCGATCGCAGAACGCGTTGCACCGACTGCTCGACACGCTCCCCGTCTTCGCGGGTGACGACCGTGTCCGCCGCTGTTTCACCCTGGTCCCCGGCTCCGAGTTCTCCGCGGACGCCCTGCGCGCCCTGGAGCGGGCGGGCGGGCGCGTCCTGCCCTGGGCCGAGGCGGTCGGCCGGACCTTCGCGCTGATCCTCGCCGCCGGCCCCAAAGGCGATCTCCAGACCCTGCACGGCCCGCGCGTCCTGCTCCCGCACGGCGCCGGCTTCAACAAGTCGGTGCCCGGCGAGGGCACCGAGGACACCGCATCCGGACTCGACCCCGCCCATCTGCTGCTGCCCGACGGCACCCCGCTCGCCGCCCGCTATCTGTTCGCCCACCCCGGGCAGATCGCACGGCTGGCACCGGCCGGCCCCGCGGTGACCGCCCGGGCGACGGTCGTCGGCGATCCGCTCCTGGAAAGGTTCCTGGAGTCGCGGGAGCGCCGCGACCGTTACCGCGCCGCGCTCGGCACGGGCGACCGCACCCTCGTCGTCCTGTTCTCGACCTGGGGCCCGGAGGCCCTGATCAACCGCCGCCCCGGGCTGCCCGCCGAACTGGCCGCCGCGCTCCCCCACGACGAGTACCAGCTCGCCCTGGTGCTCCACCCCAACGAACGCGCCCGCCGCGGCACGCTCGACCTGGCCGAGTACCTGGAACCCGCCCGCCGGGCCGGGCTGATCCTGCCCGCGGCGCACGAGGAGTGGGCGTCGGTCGCCGTCGCGGCGGACGTGCTGATCACCGACCACGGCTCGGCGGCCCTGTACCCGGCGGCGCTGGACCGTCCTCTGCTCGGCGCCTACGACGGCGGCAGGGAACTGCTGCCCGGCAGCCCGATGGCCGGCCTCCTCGCGGGCGTCCCCCGCCTCGCCCCGCACCTTCCCGGCGCGGAGGCGGCGAGCCTGGTGGCGGCGGCACTGCGCGACCACCGCCCCGGCAGCAGCCGCGCCCTCGCGGAACCGGCGTTCGCCGAGCAGGGTCGGGCGCTCGACCGGCTGCGGGAGACCGTGTACGGCCTGCTCGGCCTCGCCCCGCCCGCCCATCCCGTGCTGCCCCGGCTGCTGCCCGACCCGGCCCCCGCACCGCTCGCGCCCGCCGCCTTCGCCGTCCGCGTCGAGGACGACGGCGGCGGCACGCTCCGGGTGCTGCGCCATCCCGCCCCTCTCGTGCCGCCCGCGCCGGCTCACCATCTGGCCGCCGAAGTGGGCGCCGCGCACCGGCGGTTCACCGACAGCGCCGGGCTGCTGCACCGCCGCGCGGGCGACCACCCCGGCGCGCCGACGGAACCGGCGGACGAGTGGACGCTGCGGATCCTGGCGGACCACCCCGGCGGCCGCCGCAGCGCCGCGGTCGTCGTCTCCGCCACCCGCTGCCTGCTGCGCCCGCGATCGGGCCCCCTGCTGTCCCTGCGCATCGCGCCGCAGGGAGCGGAGCGACGGTCATCGGCGGTCGACCCGGTACCCGTTCTGTCGGCGGTGCACGCCGCGCTCCTCGACGGCGAGGAGCGCACGGACCTGCGGCTGGTGTGTGCGGTGGGCCGCCGCACGGTGGAGGTCCGGACGGCCCGGGCCACGGCGGCGGAGGCGGCGACAGCGGTGTGACGCAACCAGGCTCCGCCGACTAAGCGTTGACGTTCCGTTGGACGAGGCCCGACACACCCTCACCCCAACGCCAGCGCCACCGTCACCGGCTCCGGGCCCTCGCTCGCCTCGGTGAAGATCTCGTGGGCCACCCGCCACTCGTCGGGGCGGGCGTCCGCGTACGGTGTCCAGCCCGTGACGACGAGGAGCAGTCCGCGGTCGGCCGCCGCGGTCGGCCAGACGGAGGGGTCGCAGAGGCTGTCCAGGAGCGCGTCCCAGTTGCGGCCGAACCAGTCGGGCAGGGCCAGGGCCGCCGCCACCGCGTCCATCAGGGCGGCCTTGTCCGTGACCCGGGAGAGGTCGAGGGCGACGACCGCGCGGTCGGTGAGTTGCCGGGTCATCTCAGCACCGCCCGGAACGAGTTGTAGTGATCACCGGTGTAGTAGAACTCCCCGCCCTGTCCGGTGATGATGCGGCGCGCCCCGCGGTCGTGCGAGCCGGGCGTCGGCACCGTGTACTCGTGGTAGTAGCCGCGCTGGTGCTTCGGCAGGTGTCTCTCGTAGTTGCCGAAGACGATCCCGTCGCGGGAGTACGGGTAGGGGCCGCCCCGGTCGATCAGGGCCAGGGTCCGCCGGGCCTCGGCGGGCAGCCGGGACTCGGGCACGGTGGCCATGCCCCTGGCCCACCCGGGAGTGGCCACGGCGGCGGACGACGGGCCCCCGCCCGCCCCCGCACCGCTGCCCGTGCTCGTGCCCGTGCCTCCGGCACAGCCGGCGAGCAGCACGGCGAGGACGACCAGCAGCCCCGCGAGCACACGGGACGGGGCCCGGCCGGGCGCCCGGGACCATCGGAACTTCAGGGGAACGTACCGCGACGACATGCGGACGATGCTTTCACGGCGGGCCGGTCCGGACGACCCGTGCCCCGCGGAAGGCGGCGGAGGCGAGGGCGGCCGGCGGCCGTCTCGTCCGCCTCCGTCCCCGCTCACCGCCGCTCACTGCCCGTCGGGGTCCTGCCGGCTGAGCGCCGCCTTCGGCGTCGGGCCCGCGGTCATCAGGTAGTCCGCGGCCGAGGTGTCCGTGACCAGGCTGGTGACCAGCCCGGAGCGCAGCACCGCGTCGATCGCCGCCGCCTTTCGCTGACCGCCGGCGATCGCCACGACCTCCGGGATGCGGCGCAGCTGGTCGGCCTTGACGGTGATGCACCGCTCCCCCAGGTCCCGCCCGATCCGGCGCCCCTCGGCGTCGAAGAGGTGCGCGGCCATCTCGGCGGCGACGCCGAGCGAGGCGTAGTGCGCCCGCTCCTCGTCGCTGAGCATGTCGTGCACCGTCGAGATGCCCGGTTCCCAGGAACCGATGGAGACGCAGGCGACCGTGACCTTGTCGAAGTACTCGTAGGCGCGGGCGATCCCGGTCTGGTTGCGCAGGGCCGCCGCGGTGGCCGCGTCCGGCAGCAGCATCGGCGCGTAGATCGGGTGGGCGTCGCCGCCCGAGACCTGGGCGGCACGGCGCACGGCCTCGACCGAGCCGCGCTCCGAGGTGCCCGCGTCGTACACACCCGTCAGCTGCACCACCGTGCACGGCGGCAGCCGGTCGAGCGCGGCCGCCATGTGGATGGTGGACCGGCCCCAGGCCAGCCCCAGTACGTCCCCCTCGTCGACCAGCTCGCCGAGCAGGTCGGCCGCGACCTCGCCGAGGTTCTCCGGGTCGGGGGTCTCCTCGGCCTCCGCCGGGGACTCGACCACGACGGCGTGCCTGAGGCCGTAGCGGGCGCGGAGCGCGTCGGAGCGCTCGGCGTCCAGCTCGGCCGGCACACGGATCTCGATGCGTACGAGATCCCGTTCGAGAGCGGTCTCCAGGACCCGGGCCACCTTGAAGCGGCTGACGCCGAACTCCTCCGCGATCTGGATCTTGGACTTGCCCTCAAGGTAGAAGCGGCGGGCCATGGCCGCCGCCTGGACCAGCTCAGCGGGTCCCATCCGCATGGCTGACCGGCCCGCCGACATACCCGACACGGCGATCTCCTCACTGCTGTTCACACTCTGGATTCGCCGTTCATCCTTGCAGATTCGGCGCAACTGATCCGCCCTGATGGGCGGCGTTCTCTCAACCGTTCACGCAGCCGTGGCTCAGTGGTCGCATGCCCAGGACGCCCCGGCGGTGGCCGTCTCCGCCTGGGTGCGCAGGGCACGCACCGCGTCCGCCGGGTCCTTCGCCCCGTAGACCGCCGAGCCGGCGACGAACACGTCCGCGCCCGCCTCCGCGCACCGCTCGATCGTGGTGGCCGAGACACCGCCGTCGACCTGCAACCAGAGCTGGAGGCCGTGCTTGCCGATCAGCTCACGGGTGCGACGGATCTTCGGCAGCATGATGTCGAGGAAGGCCTGGCCGCCGAAGCCCGGCTCGACGGTCATGATGAGCAGCATGTCGAGTTCCGGCAGCAGGTCCTCGTACGGCTCGATGGGCGTCGCGGGCTTGAGTGCCATGGAGGCGCGCGCGCCCTTGGCGCGGATCTCGCGGGCGAGACGCACCGGGGCGGCGGCCGCCTCCACGTGGAAGGTGACGGACGAGGCGCCCGCCTCCACGTACTGCGGGGCCCAGCGGTCGGGGTCCTCGATCATCAGGTGGCAGTCCAGCGGGGTGTCCGTCGCACGGGCCAGGGACTCCACCACCGGCACGCCGAGCGTGAGGTTGGGGACGAAGTGGTTGTCCATGACGTCGACGTGAAGCCAGTCGGCGCCCTGGACAGCCTTGGCCTCCTCCGCCAGGCGGGCGAAGTCGGCGGACAGGATGCTGGGGTTGATCTGCACGGCCATGCCCCAAGACTGCCATGTCCGGGGCACTGATGTTCGCGCCGGTCCACAGGTGAGACCGTTCATCACACTGATCTGCCGTTTGTCTGATGTTCCGGACGCCCCTGTGGATAACCGAGGGCGACGAACCCGGCGCACGCGGTGAAATGGTGCCCCGCGCGACCGCCTCCCGACCGTCAGTCGGCGGTCTTGCGGATCAGC
The DNA here is from genome assembly GCF_013423905.1 of Streptomyces sp. NEAU-sy36. Classification (NCBI taxonomy): domain Bacteria; kingdom Bacillati; phylum Actinomycetota; class Actinomycetes; order Kitasatosporales; family Streptomycetaceae; genus Streptomyces; species Streptomyces sp. NEAU-sy36. The sequence goes on along the minus strand of NZ_CP058977.1, from coordinate 2,341,784 downwards.
GCCAGATACATCGCGTCGGTGCCGTGCAGATGCGGCCACAACTGGATGTCGGGGCCCTCGCCGAGCTGATCGACGCCCGGCAGCAGCGGCCGGGCGTCGATCAGCTCGGCGTCCGGGTACTGCTTGAGCACGTCGGCGACGACCGCCCGGGTCTCGGCGAGGTGCGGGGAGCAGGTGGCATAGCCGACCACGCCGCCGACGCGCACCGAGTCGAGCGCGGTGCGCAGCAGCGCCCGCTGGAGGGGAGCGAAATTGTCCAGGTCCTCGGGGCGCCTGCGCCAGCGGGCCTCGGGCCGCCGCCGCAGCGCGCCCAGCCCGGTGCACGGCACGTCCACCAGCACCCGGTCGAAGCTGCCCGGCCGCCACGGCGGCCGGGTGCCGTCCGCGGCGATCACCTGGTACGGCCCCGGGTTGCCGGCCAGCGCCTTGGCGACCAGCCCGGCCCGGTGCGGCTGCTTCTCCGAGGCGAGCAGCGCGGCACCGCGTTCGGCGGCGAGCGCCCCCAGCAGCGCGGCCTTCCCGCCGGGTCCGGCACAGCCGTCGAGCCACCTGGCGTCCGGCCCCTCCAGGGGCGCGTTGGCCAGCGCGAGCGCCACCAGCTGGCTGCCCTCGTCCTGCACCCCGGCGCGCCCCTCGCGCACCGCCTCGACCGCGCCCGGCTCGCCGCCCTCGGCCAGCCGCACGGCGTACGGCGACCAGCGCCCGGGCTCGGCGGCCTCCTCGCGCAGCAGCTCCTCGGTGGTGGCCCGGCCCGGCCGCGCCACGAGAGTCACCCGCGGCCGCTCGTTGTCGGCCGCGAGCAGCTCCTCGATGCCGGCGCGCCCGCCGCCCAGCGAGTCCCACAGCGCGGAGACGACCCAGCGGGGGTGCGAGTGCACGACGGCGAGGTGGTCCTCGGGGTCCTCGTCGTACGGCGGCGCGACCTTCTCGATCCATCCGTCGAGGTCGTCCTGCGCCACCTTGCGCAGCACCGCGTTGACGAACTTGGCCCGCCCGTCGCCGAGCACGACCCGGGCGAGTTCCACGGTGGCGGACACGGCGGCGTGACTCGGGATCCGCGTCCCCAGCAGCTGGTGCGCGCCCAGGCTGAGCACGTCGAGCACCGGCGGGTCCACCTCGCGCAGCGGCCGGTCCACGCACGCGGCGATCACCGCGTCGTACGTGCCCTGCCGGCGCAGCGTCCCGTACACCAGCTCGGTGGCGAGCGCGGCGTCCCGCGCGTCGAAGTCGCCCTTCTCCCGCGCCTTCCGCAGCAACGGCGGCAGCACGAGATTGGCATAGGCGTCCCGCTCGTCCACCGCCCGCAGCGCGTCGAAGGCCAGGATGCGGACGGGGTCCTTCTTGGGACGCCGATAGGGCTTGGCGGGCTTACGGCCCCGCCGCGGCTGCTCGCTCACGAAAAAGGTGCTCCGGAGGTGAAAGGGGGTGTGCCGCCCAGCCTACGTCGGCGGAGGTGAGCGGGGGTGCGCGGGTGCCGGGGCGCTCGGGCCCGGGGCCGCGTCGAGGGCCCGGGCGCCAGGTCGAGGGCCCGTGTGCCAGGGGTCCGGGTGCCGCCGTGGAAGGCGGCGGGCGCTGCCCGCCGCCGCAGCGCCCCGGTCAGCCGCCCAGGGACTCGCCCTCCGTGATCCGCGCCCCCCGGGCCCAGTCGGCCGCGCGCATCGGCTTCTTGCCCTGGGCCTGGACCCACAGGAGCTCGACGGCGTGGGAGCCGGTGCCCACGTGCACGCTGTTCTTGCCGGCCGCGAGCCGTCCGGGCGCGAGGTCCGTCCGGGCGGGCACCGGGGTGACCTGGATGAGCTTGAGCCGCTCGCCGCGGAAGGTGGTCCAGGCGCCGGGCGCCGGGGTGCAGCCGCGCACCACCCGGTCCACGCGCAGCGCCGGCGTCGCCCAGTCCACCTGGGCGTCCTCGACGGTGATCTTCGGCGCGAGGGTGATGCCATCGGCCGGCTGAGGCACGGCCTTCAGAGTGCCGTCCTCGATGCCGTCCATGGTGGCCGCGAGCAGCCCGGCCCCGGCGAAGGCCAGCCGGGTGAGCAGGTCGCCGCTGGTGTCGGTGGGCCGGATCTCCTCCGTCACCGTGCCGTACACCGGCCCGGAGTCCAGGCCCTCCTCGATGAGGAAGGTGGACGCACCGGTGATCTCGTCGCCCGCCATGATCGAGTGCTGCACGGGCGCGGCCCCGCGCCAGGCGGGCAGCAGCGAGAAGTGCAGGTTGACCCAGCCGTGCGCGGGGATGTCCAGGGCGACGCGGGGCAGCAGCGCGCCGTAGGCGACGACCGGGCAGCAGTCCGGGGCGATCTCCGTCAGCCGGGCGAGGAACTCGGGGTCCCGCGGCCTGGCCGGCTTCAGCACCTCGATGCCGGCCTCCTCCGCCCGCTCGGCCACGGGCGACGCGACCAGCCTGCGGCCCCGCCCCGCGGGTGCGTCGGGCCTGGTGACGACGGCGGCCACCTCGTGCCGCCCGGAGGCGAGCAGGGCGTCCAGGGCGGGAACGGCGACCTCGGGGGTACCGGCGAAGACGAGCTTCATGGGCGGGATCGGGCCTCTCGGGCGGGGATCGTACGGGCAGCGCACCAGTCTATGACCGCCCGGGAACCGGCACTCCGCGGAGCACGACGGCGCGCAACTGGCCCGGCCGCCGGGCCAGCTGAGCGCCGGGCGGCGCGCGGGCGGACGAACGGCGTACGCATATGCCTGCACGCCCCCACCCCGTGACCAGCGGAGCGCACAGGCGTTGGTCAAGAAAGAGTTGACCACATAGGGCCGCTTCGCCGCCCGATTCCTTTCAACGCCGGTTCGAGAGGCTTGTTCATGGCCGACCACGCAACCCACGACGCCCAGGCCCGGGCCAGCCTGCACCTGCTGGTGCGGGACATCGAGCGGGTCCGCCGGCAGGTGGACGCGCTGCGCACGCTCACCGCCCAGTTGGGCAACGTCTACCGCCCGCGCCGCACCGGCCCGTCCACGGGCTTCGTCGTCTACGGACGCGCCCCCGCCCCCACGGTCCGTCTCGCCCAGGAACTGCGGGACAGCGTCGAGACACTGGTCACGGCCGCCGTGGACTTCGACCGCTCGCTCGGCTTCTCCTGGGACGCGGTGGGCTCGGCGCTCGGCGTCACCAAGCAGGCGGTGCACCGCCGTTACGGCGCCCGCCGCGCCGCCGCGCAGACGGCCGCCGAGGCCGAGCGGACGCCGGAGCCGTCCGGCACCCGCACGCTCAACGTGAACGCCGGCCTGCCCACGGTGCCGACGGTGCCGGCCGCCCGTTCCATGCCCACCCAGCCGACCGCGGGCAGCCCGACCCTGCGTGAGGACGCCCGCCCGACGGCCTTGCGTGAGGACGCCCGCCCGACGGCCTTGCGTGAGGACGCCCGCCCGACGGCCTTGCGCGAGGACGCCCGCCCGACGGCCTTCCCCGGACCGCGCAACGGCTGACCCGCCCGGCGTCGCCCTCCCAGGAGACCCACGGGTCCTTTGGGAGGGCCGGAAGGACGCCCCGGAGGGCGGAGAGCCCACGACGGGCGGCGGCCCGCGCACCCGCGCCCCTCACCCGATGTCCGGCGGATCGATCCGCACCCGCACCCGCGCCGTCTCCCCGCTCCCCCGGGCCATCCGCGCCGCCTGCGCGGTCTTCAGGGCGGAGGCCAGCGCCGCGCCGCTGCCCGGGGGCACACGCACCAGAGCCCGCTCCCAGTGTTCGCCGGGAGGCACCGCGCCGGGCCTGCGCGCACCGCCGGGCGGCGCGGGCGGCAACGGCACCGGCCCCAACACCTCGGCGTCGGGCGGCAGTTCGACCGCCGCCAGGAACTCCGCGACCGCCTCGGGCGGGCCGGACACGGCCGCCATCCGGGACACCGGCGGAAAACCGAGTTCGGCCCGCTCGGCCAGCTCCCGCAGCGCGTGCCCCACGGGGTCCCAGCGCACCAGCGCCTGCACGGGCCGCAGGGTCGGCTCGGCCACCACGACCACGGTGCCGCCCTCGCCCTGCGGCCGGACCAGCGCCCCCGCCGCGATCCACCGGCGCAGCGCGTCCTCGCCGGCCCGCAGATCGGGTCGTACGAGCATGGCCCAGCCGTCGAGCAGCAGCGCCGCCGCGTAGCCGCCCTCGGCCACCGGCTCGGCGCCCGGGGTGCTCACCACCAGCGCGGGCGTGCCCGGCACGGTGTCCAGTACATGTTCCCGCCCCGAGGTGCGCACCGGCACGGCGGGAAAGGCCCGGCCCAGTTCCTCGGCGGTGCGCCGGGCGCCGACCACCTGGGCGCGCAGCCGGAAGCCGCCGCACTCGGGACAGTGCCAGGCCCCTTCCTCCCGGCCGCACCAGCCGCAGCGCAGCACGCCCGCGTCCTGGCCCTGGAGCGGTCCGGAGCAGTGCCGGCAGCGGGCCGGGGCCCGGCACTGGGCACAGGCCATCCGCGGCGCGTACCCGCGGCGGGGCACCTGGACCAGGACGGGCCCGTGCCGCAGCCCCTCCCGGGCGGCCTGCCAGGCGAGGGTCGGCAGCCGGGCGGCGCGGGCGGCCTCGTCGCGGGCGAGGTCCTCGTCCCCGACGGTGCGCACCAGCGGCGCGGACCGCCGTACCTGCTCCCGCCCGGCGACCAGGGGCCGCGCCCAGCCGCTCTCGACCAGCTGGGCCGCCTCCACCGTGGTGGAGAAGCCGCCGAGCAGAAAGGCGCACTTGTCGAGGGTGGCGCGCAGCAGCAGGACGTCGCGGGCGTGCGGCTGCGGGGCGTGCTGCTCGCTGTGGCTGTCATCGCCGTCGTCCCAGATCGCGACGAGCCCGAGGTCGCGCACGGGCGCGAACATGGCCGCCCGGGTTCCGACGACGGCCCGTACCGACCCGCGCCGTACCGCGAGCCACTGCGCGTACCGCTTCTCGGGCCCGGCGTCGGCGGTGAGCAGGGCGTGCCTTCCCGGCCCGAGCAGTGCGGTCAGCGCGGCGTCGACGCGGGCGGCGGCGCGGCCGTCGGGTACGACGACGAGGGCGCCGCGGCCCGAGGCGAGCGTGGCGGCGACGGCCCGGGCCAGCTCCTCGCTCCACAGGGGCCCGGGCAGCGCGTGCCACACCGCGCGGGGGGCGCCGCCGGCGGCCAGGGCCTGGAGGAAGGCGCTCCCGTGCTCGTACCGCGCCCAGGAGCCGGTGTCCGGGGCCTCGGGGGGCGGCAGGGGGTCGGGTGAGGGGCGCTGCTCGGCGCGGGCGTTGCGCGGCGGTACGGCCAGCTGGAGCACGTCGGCGAGGCTGCCCGCGTACCGGTCGGCGACGGCGCGGGCGAGGCCGAGCAGCTCCTCGCCGAGGACGGGCTCGGGGGACACCACCTGGGCGAGCGCGGCAAGGGGACCGGAGTAGTCGGACTCGGCCCGCCGTTCGACGAGGAAGCCGTCGATGAGGCCGCCGCCCTCCCGGCGGCCCTCGCGCACCCGGTGCCGTCCGGCCCCGAACCGCACCCGGACCCGGACGCCGGGCTGCGCCTCGTCGTCCAGCTCGGCGGGGACCGCGTAGTCGAAGTACCGGTCGAGGTGCAGCACGCCCTTGTCGACCAGCACCCGCGCCACCGGCAGCCGCTCGGCGAGCGCGGCGCCCCGCCAGGTCCGCGGCTTGGCCCGGGGCGCCTTGGCCTTGCGCACGCTCTCCCGGATGAGCGCGAGCTGCTCCGGCGGCGCCCCCTCGGGCCCGCCTCCCCCGCTCTTGCGGGGCTCCCCGTTCTCGCTGCTCACGCTTGCATTCTTACCAAACCCGACCGACAAGGCCCCGGCCGATCACCGTCCGGCGGGGCCGTCCCGGGGTTGTCGCGCCTAGGCTCGCCACCATGACCGATTCGACGCCGGACCCGTTGGACTGCCTGAGAGAACGTCTCGTCGCCCCCGGGGAGGTGGTGACCGGCACCGTGGCCGGGTTCGACGGGGACGATGTGCTCGTGCTGCTGGACGGCGATCCGGGGCGCCCGTCGGGGCGCGTCCCCGGCGGCGAGCTGACCTGGCGCCGGATCGGGCACCCGGCGGAGCTGTTCGCGGTGGGACAGCCGATCCGGGCGGAGGTGACGATGCGCGGCAGGCGCGGCGGCGAGGTCCTGCTGTCCGCGCGGGCCTGCGAGGACGAGGCGCTGCACCGCTTCCTGCTGGGCCTGGCGCGCGGGGACGTCGTCACGGGGTCGGTGTCCTCGGTGCACCGCTTCGGGGTCTTCGCGCGGATCGACGGGGAGCCCGCGCATCCCGTCCACGCGGGAACCGGCTTCGTCAACGCCGCGCAGCTGACCTGGGCCCGGTTCGACGACCCGGCGGACGTGGTGACGCCCGGGCAGCGCATCCGCGCGCAGGTGCTGGCCTCGGACACCCGCCGGGGCCAGGTCGCGCTGTCCCTCAAGGCCCTCCAGGACGACCCCTGGGACACGCTGGGCGTGGGCGTCGGGGACGTCCTGGCCGGCCCGGTGACCAAGATCGTTCCCATCGGGGTCTTCGTCCGCGTCGACGAGTTCGCGGAAGGTCTCGTGCACGCCGATCTCCTCGCCGGCCGGGCCGTGGAGGAGGGGCAGGAGCTGCGGGTCCGGGTGCTGGAGGTCGACCGTGCGCGGCGCCGGGTCCGGCTGGGGCTCGCGGGCTGAGCCGGAACGTGCCGAGGCCCGGCCCCCGTGGGGAAGCCGGGCCTCGTGGCACGGAACGGATCAGATGCCCGCGGCCTTGCGCAGGGCGTCCACGCGGTCGGTGCGCTCCCAGGTGAAGTCGGGCAGCTCCCGGCCGAAGTGGCCGTAGGCGGCGGTCTGGGCGTAGATCGGGCGGAGCAGGTCGAGGTCGCGGATGATCGCGGCCGGGCGGAGGTCGAAGACCTCGTCGATGGCCTTCTCGATCTTCTCGGTCTCGACCTTGTTGGTGCCGAAGGTCTCCACGAACAGACCGACGGGCTCGGCCTTGCCGATCGCGTAGGCGACCTGGACCTCGCAGCGGGAGGCCAGGCCCGCCGCCACGACGTTCTTGGCGACCCAGCGCATGGCGTAGGCGGCCGAGCGGTCCACCTTGGACGGGTCCTTGCCCGAGAAGGCGCCGCCACCGTGGCGGGCCATGCCGCCGTAGGTGTCGATGATGATCTTGCGGCCGGTCAGGCCGGCGTCGCCCATCGGGCCACCGATCTCGAAGCGGCCGGTGGGGTTGACCAGGAGGCGGTAGTTCTCGGTGTCCAGCTTGATGCCGTCCTCCAGGAGCGCCTTCAGCTCCGGCTCCACGACGAACTCGCGGATGTCGGGGGCCAGCAGCGACTCCAGGTCGATGTCGGAGGCGTGCTGCGAGGAGACGACCACGGTGTCGAGGCGGACGGCCTTGTCGCCGTCGTACTCGATGGTGACCTGCGTCTTGCCGTCGGGGCGCAGGTAGGGGATGGTGCCGTTCTTGCGCACGTCCGACAGGCGCTTGGACAGGCGGTGCGCCAGGAAGACGGGCAGCGGCATCAGGGTCGGCGTCTCGTCGGAGGCGTAGCCGAACATCAGGCCCTGGTCGCCCGCGCCCTGCTTGTCCAGCTCGTCCTCGTCGCCCTCGACCCGGGACTCGTACGCGGTGTCGACGCCCTGCGCGATGTCCGGGGACTGCGCGCCGATGGACACCGACACGCCGCAGGAGGCGCCGTCGAAGCCCTTCTTCGAGGAGTCGTAGCCGATCTCCAGGATCTTGCCGCGCACCAGGGTCGCGATGTCCGCGTAGGCCTTGGTGGTCACCTCGCCGGCCACGTGCACCAGACCGGTGGTGATGAGCGTCTCGACGGCGACCCGAGACGACGGGTCCTCGCGCAGAAGCGCGTCGAGAATGGTGTCGCTGATCTGGTCAGCGATCTTGTCGGGGTGACCCTCGGTCACGGACTCCGAGGTGAACAGGCGACGGGACACAACGCTCCCTGTGGTTGCAGCGGCTGCTGGCTGATCATTTGCAGTCGACGCGGGGCTGCGCCCGGCTCCGACCTTGAACAGTTTATCGGTCGCGCTCGGCCTGTGGGCCACCGTCTCGCCTCTCGGGAGCGCTGTGACCTGCGGCACGGGCATTCTGCACAATGCCCGGCGACCTTGGCCAGGGTAACCGCCCCCGACTTGAGCATGACCTGAATTCGCCGGTGGATTCGCCCGGCCGGCCGCGCCGCCGTCAGCCCAGGCGGGCCACGACCAGGTCCCAGACGGTGTCGGCGAGGGCCTCCTTGGGGCCGTACGGCACGGGCGTCTCGCTGCCGTCGGCGCCCAGGACGACGGCCTCGTTCTCCTCGGAGCCGAAGGTCTTGCGCTCCCCCACCTCGTTGACGACCAGCAGGTCACAGCCCTTGCGGGCGAGCTTGGCGCGGCCGTTGGCGAGCACGTCGTCGGTCTCGGCGGCGAAGCCCACGATCACCTGTCCGGCCCTGGCCCGTTCGGCGGAGACCTCGGCGAGGACGTCGGGGTTGCGGACCAGGACGACGGGGTCCGGCTCCTTGTCGTCCTTTTTCTTGATCTTGCCGGTGGCGTAGGCCGCGGGGCGGAAGTCGGCGACGGCCGCGGCCATGACGACGGCGTCCGCGTCGGCCGCCGCCTTGAGCACGGCCTCGCGCAGCTGGACGGCGGTGCCGACCCGGACGACGTCCACCCCCGCCGGGTCGGCCAGACCGGTGTTGGCCGAGACCAGCGTCACCCGGGCGCCGCGGGCGGCGGCGGTGCGGGCGAGGGCGTAGCCCTGCTTGCCGGAGGATCGGTTGCCGAGGAAGCGCACCGGGTCCAGGGGCTCGCGGGTGCCGCCCGCGGAGACCACCACATGGCGGCCGCGCAGGTCGGGCTCCTGGACGCCGCGGGCGAGCACCCGGCGGCAGACCTCGAAGATCTCCCCCGGGTCGGGCAGCCGGCCCTTGCCGGTGTCGACGCCGGTGAGGCGGCCGACGGCGGGCTCGATGACGACGGCGCCGCGGCGGCGCAGCGTGGCCACGTTCTCCTGGGTGGCGGGGTGCTCCCACATCTCGGTGTGCATCGCGGGCGCGAAGACGACGGGGCAGCGGGCCGTCAGCAGGGTGTTGGTCAGCAGGTCGTCGGCCAGGCCGTGGGCGGCCTTGGCGAGCATGTCGGCGGTGGCGGGGGCGACCACGACCAGGTCGGCGTGCTGGCCGATGCGCACGTGCGGGACCTGGTGCACGTCGTCCCAGACCTCGGTGGCGACCGGGTTGCCGGACAGGGCGGAGAAGGTGGCGGCGCCGACGAAGCGCAGCGCGGAGGCGGTGGGTACGACGCGCACGTCGTGGCCCGACTCCGTGAACCTCCTCAGCAGCTCACAGGCCTTGTAGGCGGCGATGCCACCGCTGACGCCCAGTACCACCCTCGGCTTGTCCACCATGTCTCCTCGGTCCGGAAAACCTGCAACACCCATGACACACCACAGGCCCGGCAGCATGACTGCCGGGCCTGTGGACAAAGCATTTGCGGTCTGAACGTACTACTGCGCGGGGCCCTCGATGGCCTCGGAGGTCAGCAGACCGGCGTTGATCTCGCGCAGGGCGATCGAGAGCGGCTTCTCGTGGACATGGGTGTCGACGAGCGGACCGACGTACTCAAGGAGACCCTCGCCGAGCTGCGAGTAGTACGCGTTGATCTGGCGGGCACGCTTGGCCGCGTAGATCACGAGGCTGTACTTCGAGTCGGTGGCCTCAAGAAGCTCGTCGATCGGCGGGTTGATGATGCCCTCGGGCGCGGTGATGGAAGAGGACACGCTCTACCTTCCGATGGATGGGTAAGAATCAAAGATCGTGATCAGCGTCACGATTACACAACGTCCATCAAGGCTAGCAGCTCACGCGCCACGTCCTCGACGGAGGTGTTGACCAGGGTCTCGTCGAACTCCGGTTCGGCCGCCAGCTCGGTCCTGGCCGCTTCGAGACGGCGCTCGATGACCTCGGGCGGCTCGGTGCCCCGGCCGGTGAGCCTGCGCACCAGCTCCTCCCAGGAGGGCGGAGCCAGGAACACCAGCCGGGCCTCCGTCATGGAGGCACGGACCTGGCGGGCGCCCTGGAGGTCGATCTCCAGCAGCACGGGCTCGCCCTTCTCCAGCCGCTCCAGCACCGCCGCGCGGGGCGTGCCGTAGCGGTTGCCGGCGAACTCGGCCCACTCCAGCAGCTCGCCGTTGGCGATCAGCTTGTCCATCTCGTCGTCGGTGACGAAGAAGTAGTGGACTCCGTGCTGCTCACCGGGGCGCGGCTTGCGGGTGGTCGCCGACACCGAGAGCCAGACCTCGGGGTGTTCCTTGCGCATATGGGCGACGACCGTGCTCTTGCCGACCCCCGAGGGGCCGGAGAGCACGGTCAGCCGCGGACGTTCACTCATGCAGCGATTATTCCAGCAATCCCGGGGTGCCCGGGACTCCCGGTCCGGCGCGGGCCCGGACTCAGGCGCCGGTGCTGCCGAACTCACGCTCCAGGGAGGCGATCTGGTTGGAACCGAGACCCCGCACACGGCGGCTCTCGGAGATGCCCAGACGCTCCATGATCTGCTTGGCGCGGACCTTGCCCACGCCCGGCATGGACTCGAGCAGCGCGGAGACCTTCATCTTGCCGATGACGTCGTTCTCCTGGCCCTGCTTGATGACCTCGTGCAGGGAGGCGCCGGAGTGCTTGAGTCGATTCTTGACCTCGGCCCGCTCCCGGCGAGCCGCGGCGGCCTTTTCGAGCGCGGCTGCGCGCTGTTCAGGGGTAAGGGGCGGAAGAGCCACGCCTACGTCACCTCGGATGTCGAACTGTCGGATACGGACCGGTGAGGAACCTAGTCGCCCCACACCTGGGGAGCCACGAGCAACACGCTTGCCCGCTCTCCCCCACTGCCATGAGGGGCGTGGGAGGCGCCCCCACTGCTCGGAGACTAGCGGGCAAGTCCGCCAGAGTCAGCGAGAACAGCGGAAAAGTCCTGGTCAGCCTCCGTCAGGCCGGACATTTCAGACATATTGCCCTGGTTTTGAGGATGTCTTCACACTCAAGTCGCCGCTGGTCCGCTCACCCGAGCACCTGTCCGAGGGTGTCAGCCGCCGGCGACGGCCGCCCGGATCTCCTCCGCGAAGCGTCCGGCCGCCGCGCGCAGGGCCCCGACGTCGGGACCGTGACGCAGCACACCCCGGCTGACGTTCGGCACGACGTTGCGCACCGCCGTCCCGAAGACCGCCGGGAGGTCGGCCGGGGTCGCGCCCTGGGCGCCGATGCCGGGCGCGAGCAGCGGGCCGTTGATGTCCAGGTCGTACCCGGAGAGGTCGCCGAGCGTGGCACCGACCACCGCGCCGAAGGAGCCCAGCGGCTCCTGGCCGGCGTTCTCGGCCGCCAGGTGGGCCAGCACGGTCGCCGCGACGCTGCGGCCGTCCGCGCGCAGCGCGTGCTGCACCTCGCCGCCCTCCGGGTTCGAGGTCAGCGCCAGCACGAACAGCCCGGCGCCGCTCTCGCGGGCCAGCGCCACGGCCGGGTCCAGCGAGCCGTAGCCCAGGTACGGCGAGACGGTCAGCGCGTCGGAGAACAGCGGGGCGTCCGGGTGGAGGAAGGCCTCGGCGTAGGCGGCCATGGTCGAGCCGATGTCGCCGCGCTTGGCGTCCATCACCACCAGGGCGCCGGCCGCGCGCGCCTCCTGGACCGACTTCTCCAGGACGGCCAGCCCCCGCGAGCCGAACCGCTCGAAGAACGCGCTCTGCGGCTTCAGCACGGCCACCCGGTCGGCCATGGCCTCCACGACCGTGCGGCTGAACCGCTCCAGTCCGGCCACGTCGTCGGCGAGGCCCCACTCGGCGAGCAGGGAGGCGTGCGGGTCGATGCCGACGCACAGCGGGCCGCGCTCGTCCATGGCGCGGCGCAGACGGGTGCCGAAGGGCTCCGGAGCGGTCATGCGGACTTCCTCACGTCGGCGCCGACCGCGTCGGCGAGGGTGGCGTACGGGCTGGTGCGCAGGCGGGCGGCGAGGCCCTTGTGGATCGCGCGGCACCAGAAGGGGCCCTGGTAGATGAAGGCGCTGTAGCCCTGGACCAGCGTGGCGCCGGCCAGGATGCGCTCCCAGGCGTCCTCGGCGGTCTCGACGCCGCCGACGCCCACCAGGGTGATCCGGTCGCCCACACGGGCGTACAGGCGGCGCAGGACCTCCAGGGAGCGGGCCTTGAGCGGCGCGCCGGACAGCCCGCCCGTCTCCTTGACCAGGGCGGCCGGGGAGGTCAGGCCGAGGCCCTCGCGGGCGATGGTGGTGTTGGTGGCGATGATGCCGTCCAGGCCCAGCTCCACGGCCAGGTCGGCGACCGCGTCGACGTCCTCGTCGGCGAGGTCCGGGGCGATCTTCACCAGGAGCGGGACGCGGCGGCCGGGGACCGCGCGGTCGGCGGCCTCGCGCACCGCGGTGAGCAGCGGGCGCAGGTGGTCGACGGCCTGGAGGTCGCGCAGGCCGGGGGTGTTCGGCGAGGACACGTTGACGACCAGGTAGTCGGCGTACGGCGCCAGGCGCTCGGCGGACTTCACGTAGTCGGCGACGGCCTCCGCCTCCGGGACGACTTTGGTCTTGCCGATGTTGACGCCGACGACCGTCCGGAAGACCGGCTCGCGGGTGGCCAGGCGGGCCGCCACGGCCAGCGAGCCGTCGTTGTTGAAGCCCATGCGGTTGATCAGCGCGCGGTCCGGCACGAGCCGGAACAGCCGCTTCCTGGGGTTGCCGGGCTGCGGCTCGCCGGTGACCGTGCCGATCTCGACGTGGTCGAAGCCCAGCATCGCCATCCCGTCGATCGCCACGGCGTTCTTGTCGAAGCCGGCCGCGAGCCCGAAGGGGCCGTGCATCCGCAGGCCGAGGGCCTCGGTGCGCAGCTCCTTGTGGCGCGGCGCGAGGGCCGCCGCGACGAACGTGCGCAGCACCGGGACGCGCGCGGCGAGCCGGATCCAGCGGAAGGCGAGGTGGTGGGCCTTCTCGGGGTCCATCCGTGTGAAGACCAGACGGAAGAACAGGTTGTACATCTGGGAGAGTCCTCTGGGTTCTCATGGGGACCGGGGGTCCTCATGAAGAGGGGGACACCGTTTCCGGTGTCCCCCTCGGGGCTGCTAGTCGCGGGCCGCGGTCAGGTGTTCCGCGTGTTCCTGGAGCGAGCGGACGCCCACGTCGCCGTGGTTGAGGGCGTCGATGCCCTGGACGGCCGCGGCGAGCGCCTGGACGGTCGTCAGGCACGGCACGGAGCGGGCGACGGCGGCCGTGCGGATGTCGTAGCCGTCGAGGCGGCCGCCGGTGCCGTACGGGGTGTTGACGATGAGGTCGACCTCGCCGTCGTGGATGAGCTGGACGATGGTCTTCTCGCCGTTCGGGCCGGTGCCCTCGGACTGCTTGCGCACCACGGTGGCGTTGATGCCGTTGCGCTTGAGGACCTCGGCGGTGCCGGAGGTGGCCAGCAGCTCGAAGCCGTGGGCGACCAGCTCCCGGGCCGGGAAGATCATCGAGCGCTTGTCGCGGTTGGCGACCGAGATGAACGCGCGGCCCTTGGTGGGCAGCGGGCCGTAGGCGCCCGCCTGCGACTTGGCGTACGCCGTGCCGAAGACGGAGTCGATGCCCATGACCTCGCCCGTGGAGCGCATCTCCGGGCCGAGGACGGTGTCCACGCCGCGGCCCTGGATGTCGCGGAAGCGCGACCACGGCATCACGGCCTCCTTGACGGAGATCGGCGCGTCCAGCGGCATCTCGCCGCCGTCGCCCCGCTTCGGCAGCAGCCCCTCGGCGCGCAGCTCGGCGATGGTCGCGCCCAGCGAGATCCGGGCGGCGGCCTTGGCGAGCGGCACCGCGGTCGCCTTCGAGGTGAAGGGGACCGTACGGGAGGCGCGCGGGTTGGCCTCCAGGACGTAGAGGATGTCGCCGGCCATCGCGAACTGGATGTTGATCAGGCCGCGCACGCCGACGCCCTTGGCGATGGCCTCGGTGGAGGCGCGCAGCCGCTTGATGTCGAAGCCGCCGAGGGTGATCGGGGGCAGCGCGCACGCCGAGTCGCCGGAGTGGATGCCGGCCTCCTCGATGTGCTCCATGACGCCGCCGAGGTACAGCTCCTCGCCGTCGTAGAGCGCGTCGACGTCGATCTCGATGGCGTCGTCGAGGAAGCGGTCGACCAGGACCGGCCGGGACGGGCTGATCTCGGTGGACTCGGCGATGTAGGAGGCGAGGCGGGTCTCGTCGTAGACGATCTCCATGCCGCGCCCGCCGAGCACGTACGACGGACGGACCAGGACCGGGTAGCCGATCTCGTCGGCGATGGCCTTGGCGCCCTCGAAGGTGGTGGCGGTGCCGTGCTTCGGGGCCGGCAGCCCCGCCTCGGCGAGGACCCGGCCGAAGGCGCCGCGGTCCTCGGCGGCGTGGATGGCCTCCGGGGAGGTGCCGACGATCGGCACGCCGTTGTCCTTCAGGGCCTGCGCGAGGCCCAGCGGGGTCTGGCCGCCGAGCTGGACGACCACGCCCGCCACCGGGCCGGCCTGCTGCTCGGCGTGGACGACCTCCAGCACGTCCTCCAGGGTGAGCGGCTCGAAGTAGAGCCGGTCGGAGGTGTCGTAGTCGGTGGAGACGGTCTCCGGGTTGCAGTTGACCATCACGGTCTCGTACCCGGCGTCGGACAGCGCGAAGGAGGCGTGGACGCAGGAGTAGTCGAACTCGATGCCCTGGCCGATGCGGTTGGGGCCGGAGCCCAGGATGATGACGGCCGGCTTCTCGCGCGGGGCGACCTCCGACTCCTCGTCGTAGGCGGAGTAGAAGTACGGCGTCTTCGCGGCGAACTCGGCGGCGCAGGTGTCGACCGTCTTGTAGACCGGGCGGATGCCGAAGGCGTGCCGGACCTCGCGGACGACGTCCTCGCGCAGACCGCGGATCTCGGCGATCTGCTGGTCGGAGAAGCCGTGCCGCTTGGCCTCGCCGAGCAGGTCGCCGGTCAGTTCGGCGGCCTCGGCCAGCTCGTCCGCGATCTCCTTGATGAGGAAGAGCTGGTCCACGAACCAGGGGTCGATCTTCGTGTACTCGAAGACCTCCTCCGGGGTGGCGCCGGCCCGGATGGCCTGCATGACGGTGTTGATCCGGCCGTCGGTGGGCCGTACGGCCTCGCGCAGCAGGGTCTCCTTGTCGCCGGGGTCGCCGACGAAGGTGAACTGGCTGCCCTTCTTCTCCAGCGAGCGCAGCGCCTTCTGGAATGCCTCGGGGAAGTTGCGGCCGATGGCCATGGCCTCGCCGACCGACTTCATGGTGGTGGTCAGCGTGGAGTCGGCCTGCGGGAACTTCTCGAAGGCGAAGCGCGGCGCCTTGACGACCACGTAGTCGAGCGTGGGCTCGAAGGAGGCCGGGGTCTCCTGGGTGATGTCGTTCGGGATCTCGTCCAGGGTGTAACCGACGGCCAGCTTGGCGGCGATCTTCGCGATCGGGAAGCCGGTCGCCTTGGAGGCGAGGGCCGAGGAACGCGACACGCGCGGGTTCATCTCGATGACGATCACCCGGCCGTCCGCGGGGTCGACCGCGAACTGGATGTTGCAGCCGCCCGTGTCGACGCCGACCTCGCGGATCACGGCGATGCCGATGTCGCGCAGGATCTGGTACTCGCGGTCGGTGAGCGTCATCGCGGGCGCCACGGTGATGGAGTCACCGGTGTGCACGCCCATGGGGTCGAAGTTCTCGATGGAGCAGACGACCACGACGTTGTCGTTCTTGTCGCGCATCAGCTCCAGCTCGTACTCCTTCCAGCCGAGGATGGACTCCTCCAGGAGCACCTCGGTGGTCGGCGAGAGGGTGAGGCCCTGCCCGGCGATGCGGCGCAGTTCCTCCTCGTTGTGGGCGAAGCCGGAGCCCGCGCCGCCCATGGTGAAGGAGGGGCGCACGACGACCGGGTAGCCGCCGAGCGTCTCCACGCCCTTCATGACGTCGTCCATGGAGTGGCAGATCACCGAGCGGGCGGACTCGCCGTACCCGATCTTGCGCCGGACCTCCTCCACGACCTCCTTGAACAGGTCGCGGTCCTCGCCCTTGTGGATGGCCTCGGGCTTGGCGCCGATCAGCTCGACGCCGTACTTGGTCAGAACGCCGTTCTCGTGCAGCGAGATGGCGGTGTTCAGGGCCGTCTGGCCGCCCAGGGTGGGCAGCAGGGCGTCGGGGCGCTCCTTGGCGATGATCTTCTCGACGAACTCCGGGGTGATCGGCTCGACGTAGGTGGCGTCGGCGATCTCCGGGTCGGTCATGATCGTCGCCGGGTTGGAGTTGACGAGGATGACGCGCAGGCCTTCGGCCTTGAGCACGCGGCACGCCTGGGTGCCGGAGTAGTCGAACTCGGCGGCCTGGCCGATGACGATCGGGCCGGAGCCGATGACCAGGACGGACTGGATATCGGTGCGCTTAGGCACGCTGGCCCTCCATCAGGGAAACGAAGCGGTCGAACAGGTAGGCGGCGTCGTGCGGACCGGCCGCCGCTTCGGGGTGGTACTGGACGGAGAAGGCGGGCTGGTCGAGCAGCTGGAGCCCCTCCACGACGTTGTCGTTCAGGCAGACGTGCGAGACCTCGGCGCGGCCGAACTTGGTCTCGCTGACCTTGTCGAGGGGCGCGTCGACGGCGAAGCCGTGGTTGTGCGCGGTGACCTCGACCTTGCCGGTGGTGCGGTCCTGGACCGGCTGGTTGATGCCCCGGTGGCCGTACTTCAGCTTGTAGGTGCCGAAGCCGAGGGCGCGGCCGAGGATCTGGTTGCCGAAGCAGATGCCGAACAGCGGCGTCCCGCGCTCCAGGACGGCGGTCATCAGGGCGACCGGGCCGTCGGCGGTGGCGGGGTCGCCGGGGCCGTTGGAGAAGAACACGCCGTCCGGGTTGACGGCGTAGACCTCGTCGGCGGTGGCGGTGGCGGGCAGCACGTGCACCTCGATGCCGCGCTCGGCCATGCGCTGCGGGGTCATGCCCTTGATGCCGAGGTCGATCGCGGCGACGGTGAACTTCTTGTCGCCGACCGCGGGGACGACGTACGCCTCCTTGGTGGCGACCTCCTCGTAGAGGCTCGCGCCCTTCATCTGGGGCTGGGCCTGCACCCGCGCCAGCAGCTCGGCGTCGGTGGCGATCGACTCGCCGGAGAAGATGCCGGCCCGCATGGAACCGCGTTCGCGCAGGTGGCGGGTGAGGGCGCGGGTGTCGATGCCGGAGATGCCGACCACGCCCTGGCGCTCCAGCTCGTCGTCCAGGGAACGCCGGGAGCGCCAGTTGGACGGGACGCGCGCGGGGTCGCGGACCACGTAGCCGGAGACCCAGATGCGGGCCGACTCGTCGTCCTCGTCGTTCCAGCCGGTGTTGCCGATCTGCGGGGCGGTGGCGACGACGATCTGGCGGTCGTACGACGGATCGGTCAGCGTCTCCTGGTAGCCGGTCATGCCGGTGGAGAACACGGCCTCGCCGAAGGTCTCCCCCACGGCCCCGTAGGCGCGGCCGCGGAACGTGCGGCCGTCCTCCAGGACGAGTACGGCGGGAGTCTTCGCGGCTCCCCTGGTGGAGGTCGTCATCGTGCGCCTTCCGTGTCGTTGATCATGTGGTTCAAGGTGTCGACCCATTCGGGGTGCTCGGCCGCGTGGTCGGAGCGGAAGCCGGAGTCGATCAGTTTGCCGCCGTGCGACCAGGTCACCACCAGCAGTCCGCCCTCGGTGAGGACCTTGCCGGCGATGCCCTTGTCGAGCCGGGCCTCGCGCAGGGCGGCGGCGGGGATGAAGAAGTCGTTCGCGCCGGGGCGCTCGACCTCCAGGCCCGCGTCGGTGAGGGTGAGCCGGGCCAGGCTGCGGGTGCCCAGGCCGTGGGCCACGATGCGGTCCAGCCACTGCCCGGCGGTGGTGGAGCCGTGGTAGCGGCCGCTCATGCTCAGTTTCACCGGGCCGGACTCCTCGGGCACGGCGGGCAGCTCCGGGATGTCGCTCTGGAGGGTGCCGCGCCATTTCCAGCCCTCGCGCATCAGCCAGTAGACGAGCGCGATGAAGAGCAGGAGCCCGACGAGCCAGCCGATGCGGGCCGGCCAGTCGGTGACCGAGGCGGATCTCTGGGCCTCGGCCAGGAGGTTTACAGGTGTCACGTGAGCTTCCCGTCGACGAGCGTGGCCTTGCCCCGCAGCCACGTGTGCGTCACACGGCCCGGCAGCTCGCGTCCCTGGTAGGGGGTGTTGCGGCTGCGCGAGGCGAAGCCCGCGGGGTCCACCTGGCCACGGTATGCGGTGTCGACCAGGGTGAGGTTGGCAGGCTCACCGGCCGAGACGGGACGGCCGTGCCCGAGGGCCCGTCCGATCCGCGCGGGCTGGAAGGACATCCGGTCGGCGACGCCGGCCCAGTCCAGCAGGCCCGTGTCGATCATGGTCTCCTGGACCACCGACAGCGCGGTCTCCAGGCCGACCATGCCCATGGCGGCGGCGGCCCACTCGCAGTCCTTGTCCTCGTGCGGGTGCGGGGCGTGGTCGGTGGCGACGATGTCGATCGTGCCGTCGGCGAGCGCCTCGCGCAGGGCCAGCACGTCGCGCTCGGTGCGCAGCGGCGGGTTGACCTTGTAGACGGGGTTGTAGGTGCGCACCAGTTCGTCGGTGAGCAGCAGGTGGTGCGGGGTGACCTCGGCGGTGACCTGGATGCCGCGGGACTTGGCCCAGCGGACGATCTCGACGGAGCCGGCGGTCGACAGGTGGCAGATGTGGACGCGGGAGCCGACGTGCTCGGCGAGCAGGACGTCGCGGGCGATGATCGACTCCTCGGCGACGGCCGGCCACCCGCCGAGGCCCAGTTCGGCGGAGACGACGCCCTCGTTCATCTGGGCGCCCTCGGTCAGCCGCGGCTCCTGGGCGTGCTGGGCGACGACGCCGTCGAACGCCTTCACGTACTCCAGGGCACGGCGCATGATCACCGCGTCGTCCACGCACTTGCCGTCGTCGGAGAAGACGGTCACCCCGGCGGCCGACTCGTGCATGGCGCCCAGCTCGGCGAGCTTCTTGCCCTCCAGGCCGACGGTGACGGCGCCGATGGGCCGGACGTCGCAGTAGCCGTGCTCCTTGCCGAGCCGCCACACCTGCTCGACCACGCCGGCGGTGTCGGCGACGGGGAAGGTGTTGGCCATGGCGAACACGGCGGTGTAACCGCCGCTCGCGGCCGCGCGGGTGCCGGTGAGCACGGTCTCGGAGTCCTCGCGGCCGGGCTCGCGCAGATGGGTGTGCAGGTCGACCAGGCCCGGCAGCAGTACCTTGCCGCCGGCCTCGATCACCTCGGCGCCCTCGGCGTCGAGGCCGGTGCCGGTCTCCGCGATGGTCTCGCCGTCGATCAGCACGTCCTGCGGCTCGCCGCCGAGCACCTTCGCACCGCGGATCAGGGTCTTGCTCATGTTCTTACTTCTCCTCAGTGCGGTGGTTGGCGGCGGCGGGCTCGTTGCCGCCGAGCAGCAGGTACAGGACGGCCATCCGGATGGACACGCCGTTGGCGACCTGCTCCACGGCGGTGCAGCGGTCGGAGTCGGCGACCTCGGCGGTGATCTCCATGCCGCGCACCATCGGGCCGGGGTGCATCACGATGGCGTGCTCGGGCAGCTTGGCCATGCGGTCGCCGTCGAGGCCGTAGCGCCGCGAGTACTCGCGCTCGGTGGGGAAGAACGCGGCGTTCATCCGCTCGCGCTGGACCCGGAGCATCATCACCGCGTCGCACTTGGGCAGCGTGCTGTCGAGGTCGTAGGAGACCGCGCAGGGCCAGGACTCGACGCCGACCGGGAGCAGGGTGGGCGGGGCGACCAGGGTGACCTCGGCGCCGAGGGTGTGCAGCAAGTCGACGTTGGAGCGGGCGACCCGGCTGTGCAGGACGTCGCCGACGAGGGTGACGCGCTTGCCGGCCAGGTCCTGGCCGAGCCCGGTGTCCCGGCCGACCAGGCGGCGGCGCATGGTGAAGGCGTCCAGCAGGGCCTGGGTGGGGTGCTGGTGGGTGCCGTCGCCCGCGTTGATCACGGCGGCGTCGATCCAGCCGGAGGTGGCGAGGCGGTAGGGCGCGCCGGAGGCGCCGTGCCGGATGACGACGGCGTCGACGCCCATCGCCTCCAGGGTCTGGGCGGTGTCCTTCAGGGACTCGCCCTTGGACACGCTCGACCCCTTGGCGGAGAAGTTGATGACGTCCGCGGACAGGCGCTTCTCGGCGGCCTCGAAGGAGATCCGGGTGCGCGTGGAGTCCTCGAAGAAGAGGTTGACGACGGTGCGGCCGCGCAGGGTCGGCAGCTTCTTGATCGGCCGGTCGGCGACCCGGGCCATCTCCTCGGCGGTGTCGAGGATCAGGACGGCGTCGTCGCGGGTGAGGTCGGCGGCCGAGATGAGATGACGCTGCATCTGTCAGGCTCCGTAAGGCAGTTCAGGAGGATTGGGGCAAACCGGGGCGTCCGCGGGTACGCCGAAGCGACCCTTGTGCGCCTGATTTGCTACTGGTCGGCCGGCTTCACACCGAGCAGCACGGTGTCGCGACCGTCCTCCTCGGCGAGCTGGACCTTGACCGTCTCCCGCAGCGACGTGGGGAGGTTCTTGCCGACGTAGTCGGCACGGATCGGCAGTTCCCGGTGGCCGCGGTCGACCAGGACCGCGAGCTGCACCGCGCGCGGGCGCCCGATGTCGTTCAGGGCGTCGAGGGCGGCGCGGATGGTGCGGCCGGAGAAGAGCACGTCGTCGACGAGGACGACCAGCTTGCCGTCGATGCCGTCACCGGGGATCTCGGTGCGGGCCAGCGCACGCGGCGGGTGCATGCGCAGGTCGTCGCGGTACATGGTGATGTCGAGGGAGCCGACCGGGATCGTGCGGTCGGTGATCTGCGCGAGCTTGGCGGCCAGCCGCTGGGCGAGGAAGACGCCGCGGGTGGGAATGCCGAGGAGCACCACGTCGTCGGCGCCCTTGGCGCGCTCCACGATCTCGTGGGCGATGCGGGTGATGACCCGCGCGATGTCCGGACCCTCGAGAACGGGCCGGGCATCGGTCGCATGCTCATGGGCGTGCGTGTCCATAAAAAACGGACCTCCTTCTCCGCCTCACGGGACGGACCTTAAAGGACGTCGGAATTGCGCCATCCACGGTACCAGGTCATCGGCCGGGGTCTTGTCACCCTCTTGGCCTAATCGGACATCACTACCACGGAAGCGTCGGGGTGGCCCATTCGGCTTGACGCAGAAGAGTCACGCTGCGTAACCTCACAGTGAGTTACCAAACGCGCGGCGGGAAGACAGCCGGCCGCGTCGACACAGTGTCCGGGGAGCTATATGTCCAGCGAATACGCCAAACAGCTCGGGGCCAAGCTCCGGGCCATCCGCACCCAGCAGGGCCTTTCCCTCCACGGTGTCGAGGAGAAGTCCCAGGGTCGCTGGAAGGCCGTGGTGGTGGGCTCGTACGAGCGCGGCGACCGTGCCGTGACCGTGCAGCGCCTCGCCGAGCTGGCCGATTTCTATGGCGTTCCGGTGCAGGAGCTCCTGCCGGGCACCACGCCGGGCGGCGCCGCCGAGCCGCCGCCGAAGCTGGTCCTCGACCTGGAGCGGCTGGCCACGGTGCCGGCCGAGAAGGCGGGGCCCCTCCAGCGCTACGCGGCGACGATCCAGTCCCAGCGCGGAGACTACAACGGCAAGGTCCTCTCCATCCGCCAGGACGACTTGCGCACACTCGCCGTCATCTACGACCAGTCCCCCTCGGTCCTCACCGAGCAGCTGATCAGCTGGGGCGTGCTGGACGCGGACGCCCGCCGCGCGGTCGCCACGCACGAAGAGGCGTGACGGCGTAGACCTGCCAGCAGAAACGTGTCGCCGGGGTGGCCGGAACTCTATGGTTCCGGCCACCCCGGCGGCTTTTTCTCACGACGGTTCCGGCCGTCTCCCGGCCCCTCGGGCGCGTGAACGACTCAGGGGCGCGGACGACCGCGCGGCAGGCCGCGGAGAACCCGCGGCGCCGTCTCACGGTCGCCCACGCCCCTGTCGTGGCCTCTTCGGCCGAGCGGGCGCAGCCGGTGGCTAGGCCCGGCGCAGCGAAGGCTTCAGCTCCTTGAGCCGGCCCAGCAGACCGTTGACGAACGAGGGCGACTCGTCGGTCGAGAACTCCTTCGCCAGCTGCACCATCTCGTCCAGGACGACGGCGTCCGGGGTCTCGTCGACCCAGATCAGCTCGTACGCGCCCAGCCGCAGGATGTTGCGGTCCACGACCGGCATCCGGTCGAGCGTCCACCCGACCGCGTACTGGGCGATCAGCTCGTCGATGCGCCGCGCGTGCTCGGCGTAGCCCTCGACCAGCTGCATCGTGTACTCGCTGACCGGCGGCTGCCGGGTGTCGGACCGGGACAGCCGGACCCAGTCGGCGAGGACCGTCAGGACGTCGGCGCCGCGCTGGTCGCCCTCGAAGAGGATCTGGAAGGCGCGCTTGCGGGCCGTGTTGCGGGCAGCCACGGTTAGCTGTTCACCCGGCCGAGGTAGTCGCTCGTACGGGTGTCGACCTTGATCTTCTCACCGGTGGTGATGAAGAGCGGGACCTGGATCTGGTGGCCGGTCTCCAGGGTGGCGGGCTTGGTGCCACCGGTGGAGCGGTCGCCCTGGACACCCGGCTCGGTCTCCTGGACGGTCAGCTCGACGGCGGCCGGCAGCTCCACGAAGAGCACCTCGCCCTCGTGCTGCGCCACGGTGGCGGTGAAGCCCTCGATCAGGAAGTTGGCGGCGTCGCCGACGGCCTTGCGGTCGACCATCAGCTGGTCGTAGGTCTCCATGTCCATGAAGACGAAGTAGTCGCCGTCCATGTACGAGAACTGCATGTCGCGCTTGTCGACAGTGGCCGTCTCGACCTTGACGCCGGCGTTGAAGGTCTTGTCGACGACCTTGCCGGACAGCACGTTCTTGAGCTTGGTGCGCACGAAGGCCGGGCCCTTGCCGGGCTTGACGTGCTGGAACTCGACGACGGACCAGAGCTGGCCGCCTTCGAGCTTGAGCACCATGCCGTTCTTGAGGTCGTTCGTGGAAGCCACGGTTGCGGAATCTCCTGGACTGACGTACGA
This sequence comes from Streptomyces sp. NEAU-sy36, assembly GCF_013423905.1. Taxonomy (NCBI): domain Bacteria; kingdom Bacillati; phylum Actinomycetota; class Actinomycetes; order Kitasatosporales; family Streptomycetaceae; genus Streptomyces; species Streptomyces sp. NEAU-sy36. The sequence goes on along the minus strand of NZ_CP058977.1, from coordinate 2,318,814 downwards.
CCCCGGGTCACGCGCTACAGCGCGAGCAGCTCCTTGGTCGTGATGGTGAGTAGCTCGGGTCCGCCGTCCGCCTCGGGGCGCACGACGAGCGTGTCATCGATCCGGACACCGCCCCGGCCCGGGAGGTGGACCCCCGGTTCGACGGTGACCGGCACGCAAGCGTCCAGTTTACCCATGGCCGCGGGCGCCAACTGCGGGTCCTCGTCGATTTCGAGTCCGACACCGTGACCGGTCAGCGGTGGCAGGGCCTCCGCATAGCCCGCGGAGTCCAGCACATGGCGTGCCGCGCGGTCCACATCACGGTAGGCGGCGCCGGGCGCGAGGGCCTCGCGGCCGGCCCGCTGGGCGGAGAAGACCAGGTCGTACAGCTGGATCTGCCAGTCCGCCGGGGAGGTGCCGATGACGAAGGTACGGCCGATCTCACAGCGGTAGCCCCGGTAGGTCGCACCCAGGCAGACGGAGAGGAAGTCTCCCTCCTCCACCCGCCGGTCGGTGGGCCGGTGGCCGCGTCGGCCGGAGTGCGGGCCGGTGGCCACGGAGGTGGGGAAGGCCGGCCCGTCGGCGCCGTGGTCGACCAGGCGGCGCTCCAGCTCCAGGGCGAGATGCCGTTCGGTGCGGCCCACCAGGATGGACTCCAGCAGCTCGCCGAGGGCCTGGTCGGCGATCTCGGCGCCGATCCGCAGGCAGGAGATCTCCTCCTCGTCCTTGACGATCCGCAGCTGTTCCACGGCGCCGCCCACGTCGCCGAGGCGCAGGGCGGGGGCGACGGCGGCGATTTCCCTGTGCCTGCTGACCGTCAGATGGTGCTCCTCGACGGCGAGCGAGTCGGCGCCCTGGCCCTGGGCGAGGCCCGCGGCGGTCACGGCGGGGTCGGCGCCGCCGTGGGCGGGCAGCACGTGCACCCGCAGGGCGTCGTCGGGGCGGCCCTCGAAGGGGCGGTCCTCGGGCGGTCCCGAGCAGACCAGGAGGTCCTCTTGGCTGCCGAGGAGCAGGACGGCGCCGTGCGGGGCGGCGGCCGCGAGGTAGCGCACGTTGGCGGGGCGGGTGACGAGCGCTGCCGCGGTGCCGGCCGCGTTGAAGTGGTCCCGCAGTCGGGATCGGCGGTTCGCGTACACCTCTGACATGAGATGAGCGTAGGAGTTTTATGCGGTTTGTGCCGTTTTTGGGGGCCGAGTGGGGCTCGGGGACGGTGCCCCACGGGCGGAGGCACCGGCCCGGCGGTCACCAGCTCGGGGGGCTGGCTATCGCCCTCGCCAGGACCTCGTCCAGCACGCGTGCGGTTCCCGGGACGTCCAGCTGCGAGTTGTCGATGATCGGCAGGCCCGAGCCGTACCAGCCGGCCATGCGGCCGTGGATGCGGGCCACCTCCTCGTCGGTGAGGCGGCGGTTGCCGGTGCGTTCGGCGTTGCGCTCCAGGACCACGTCCAGGCCGGGCAGCAGGACGACCGGCAGCAGGCCGGGACCCACATGGCGCTTCCAGCCGCCGAGGCCGACGACCGGGCGGTCCGGGAAGACGGCGTCGTCCAGGATGCAGGAGATGCCGTTGGCCAGGAAGTTGCGCGCGGCGAAACCGCAGGTGCGGCGGGCCAGCCGGTACTGGGCCTCGGAATGGTCGTTCCAGCCGGACTGGGGGTCGGCGAAGCCGGAGCGCACCCATTCGCGGACGTCGTCCAGGCTGATGTGGGCCGTGGGGACGCGACGGCGGTCCGCCCAGTAGCGGGCCACGCTGGTCTTGCCCGCGCCGGCCGGGCCGATCAGCAGCACGGCCAGGGTGGTGGTCGTCGGATCGGGCACCGCGGTCGCGGTCGGGGCCGCCGTGGGCACGCCGACCGGTCCGCCGGGCGGCAGATGCACATGGCCGGTGACGTCGGAGGGGGCCGGGGGCGCGGGCACTTGGCGCGGGGGCGCGGGCGGCATCGGGCCCGAGCGTGCCGGGGCGGGCGGCGGACCGGCGGGCGCGGGCGGCCGCGGCTGTCCCGGGGGCGGGAACGGGCCGGAGGGGGCCTGCGGGCGCGGCTGCCCCGGCGGGGGCGGCACGGACGGGCCGGGGAAGCCCGGGGGCGGCGGGGGCGGGGACGACGGTCCCTGGGGCGGGCCGGGATGGTGTGCGGCCGGCGGCCAGCTGGTGTGCGGCCGGTGCCCCGGCTGGTGGGGCGGCGGCAGCGGAGAACCCACTGCGTGCTGCATCCGTTGCCACTCCGTCTCGTACAGGCAGTTGGCTGCGGGGGCGAGGCCCCGCTCCTTCCCGAACGGTACCGTCCCCGGCCGTCGTTCGGTGAAACGGCCGGGAAGGGCCCGAAGTGCCCGACGGGGCACGGAAAACGGCGCGGCCCGCCGGGAACGGGCCGCGCGGAGGGGGCCGGCCACACCCGGGACCGGCCGCGTCGGGGGGGGGCTACTCGCCGACTTCTCCGTAGGCGGCCAGCAGCACGGCCGGGTCGGGGCCCTCCAGGACGGTCGGCTTGGCCAGGCCGTCCAGGACGATGAAGCGCAACAGGTCGCCGCGGGACTTCTTGTCGACCTTCATGTTCTCCACCAGCTTGGGCCACTGGTCGTAGCGGTAGTGCAGCGGGAGACCGACGGACTCCAGGATCGCGCGGTGGCGGTCGGCGGTCGCGTCGTCCAACCGGCCCGCGAGACGGCCGAGTTCGGCGGCGAAGTGCATGCCGACCGCGACCGCGGCGCCGTGCCGCCACTTGTAGCGCTCGTTCTTCTCGATGGCGTGGCCGAGGGTGTGGCCGTAGTTGAGGATCTCCCGGCGCCCGGACTCCTTCAGGTCCGAGGAGACGACCTCGGCCTTCACCCGGATCGAACGCTCGATCAGCTCGGCCGTGTGCGGGCCGGCCGGGGTGCGGGCGGCCTCGGGGTCGGCCTCGATCAGGTCGAGGATCACCGGGTCGGCGATGAAGCCGGCCTTGATGATCTCGGCGAGCCCGGAGACGTAGTCGTTGACCGGGAGGGAGTCCAGCGCCGCCAGGTCGCACAGCACACCGGCCGGCGGGTGGAAGGCGCCCACCAGGTTCTTGCCCTCGGCGGTGTTGATGCCGGTCTTCCCGCCGACCGCCGCGTCCACCATGGCGAGCACGGTGGTCGGTACGGCGATCCAGCGCACCCCGCGCAGCCAGGTCGCGGCCACGAAACCGGCGAGGTCCGTGGTCGCGCCGCCGCCCACGCCGACGATGACGTCGGTGCGGGTGAAGTTGGACTGGCCGAGCGCCTTCCAGCAGTAGGCGGACACCTCGGCGGTCTTGGCCTCCTCGGCGTTGGGCACCTGGATGGCGATGGCCTCGTAACCCTGCTCGGCCAGGTCGGCGCGGAGCGCGTCGCCGGTCTCGGCCAGCGCCTCGGGGTGGATCACGGCGACCCGCTTGGCCTTGGGACCGATCAACCCGGCCAGTTCGCCCAGGAGCCGGCGGCCGACCAGCACCTCGTAGGGGTCGGTGCCCGCGGTGCCCGCGATCTGGATCCGGGTGACTGCCTCGCTCATGCCTTCTTCAACTCCAGTGCGTCCAGCGCCGCTTGCGCGACCTCTTCGGGGGTGCGCCCGTCCGTCTCCACGACGGCGGTGGCGACCTCCTCGTACAGATGGCGCCGGGCCTCCATCAGCTCTCGCCACTGCTTGCGCGGATTGACCGCGAGCAGCGGACGGGCCACGTTCAGACCGGTGCGCCGCACCGCCTCCTCCACCCCCATGGAGAGGTAGACCACCCGCTGCCCGGCCAGCAGCGCGCGCGTGTCGGCGTCCAGGATCGCGCCGCCGCCGAGCGCGAGGACGCCCTCGTGCCCGGCGAGCGCGGCGGCCACGGCCGCCTTCTCCAGCGCCCGGAAGAACTCCTCGCCCTCGTCCACGAAGATCTCGGAGATGGTCCGGCCCTCGGCGGCCACGATGTCGTCGTCGGTGTCCCGGTAACCGGTGCCCAGCCGCTCGGCGAGCAACCGGCCGACGGTGGACTTGCCCACGCCCATCGGGCCGACCAGGACGACCTGCGGGGCGGTCATCGGATCGCGAGGTTGTCGAGGTACGAGCGGACGTTGCGCCGGGTCTCGGCCACCGAGTCACCGCCGAACTTCTCGGCGACCGCGTCCGCGAGCACGAGGGCCACCATGGCCTCGGCGACGATGCCCGCGGCCGGCACCGCCGAGACGTCGGAGCGCTGGTGGTGGGCCTGGGCGGCCTCGCCGGTGGCCACGTCCACGGTCCGCAGGGCGCGCGGCACCGTCGCGATCGGCTTCATCGCCGCCCGCACCCGCAGCAGCTCACCGGTGGACAGGCCGCCCTCGGTGCCACCCGCGCGGCCGGAGACGCGCCGGATGCCCTCGGGGGTGGCGACGATCTCGTCGTGCGCCTTCGAACCGGGCACCCGGGCCAGCTCGAAGCCGTCGCCGATCTCCACGCCCTTGATCGCCTGGATGCCCATCAGGGCACCGGCCAGGCGCGCGTCCAGCTTGCGGTCCCAGTGCACGTGCGAGCCCAGGCCCACCGGAACGCCGTAGGCCAGCACCTCGACCACGCCACCGAGGGTGTCGCCGTCCTTGTGGGCCTGGTCGACCTCCGCGACCATCGCCTTGGACGCGTCCGCGTCCAGGCAGCGCAGCGGGTCCTCGTCCAGCTTCGCCACGTCGGCCGGCGTCGGGTACACCCCCTGCGGGGCCTTCACGGAGCACAGCTCGACCACGTGGGAGACGATCTCGATGCCGGCCGTCTCCTTCACGTAGGAGCGGGCGACCGCGCCGAGCGCCACCCGGGCCGCGGTCTCCCGGGCCGAGGCGCGCTCCAGGATCGGCCGGGCCTCGTCGAAGCCGTACTTCTGCATGCCCGCCAGGTCGGCGTGACCGGGCCGGGGCCGGGTCAGCGGCGCGTTGCGGGCGAGTCCGTCGAGGACCTCGGCGTCCACCGGGTCGGCCGACATGACCTGCTCCCACTTCGGCCACTCGGTGTTGCCCACCATGATCGCGACCGGTGAGCCGAGGGTCAGCCCGTGCCGGACGCCCCCCAGGAAGGTGACCTCGTCCCGCTCGAACTTCATCCGCGCACCGCGGCCATAGCCGAGCCGCCGCCGCGCCAAGTGGTCCGCCACCATCTCCGTGGTGATCGGCACGCCGGCGGGAAGGCCCTCCAGCGTCGCGACAAGTGCGGGACCGTGGGACTCCCCCGCGGTCAGCCAACGCAGCCTGCTCAACGGTGCTCCTCAGTGTTCGCGCCCGGTACTGCCCTGCGTACGCGTGTCCTCGCGTGCGGTGACGGCGTGACCGGATGCGCGACGCCGGTCCGCCACCACCGATCCTCCCACGTCCGGGGCGGCTGTCCGGCTTCCGGTCCAGCAGGCGGACGGGTCCTGCCCGGTCAGCGGGCGGCGAGCGCCTGTTCCCCGGCCCGGCGCATGGCCTCCAGCGGGGCCGGGGCGCGGCCGGTCATCCGCTCGACCTGGAGGACGGCCTGGTGGACCAGCAGGTCGAGGCCGCCGACCACGGCGCCGCCGTACATGGACCAGCGAGCCGCCAGCTCGGTGGGCCAGGGCTCGTAGAGCACGTCGAACAGGGTGGCGGGGCGTTCGGGCACGGCGGCGGCGAGGGCGTCGGTGGTGCCGGCCGGGGTGGTGGCGATCACCAGCGGGGCGCGCAGCGCCCGCGCCGCCTCCGACCAGTGCGCCGTGCGCACGTCCACGTCGAGGCGGCGGCCCCACTCGCGCATCTCGGCGGCCCGGGCCTCGCTGCGCACATAGGCGACGACCTCGCCGGTGCAGATCCGGGACAGGGCGGCGAGCGCGGAGGAGGCGGTGGCGCCCGCGCCGAGGATCGCGGCGGAGTCCACCTCCTCGACGCCGTGCTCGCGCAGCGCGGCCACCATCCCCGGGATGTCGGTGTTGTCGCCGCGGGCGCGGCCGTCCTCGGTGAACACGACCGTGTTGACGGCGTCCACCGAGGCGGCCGTCTCGCTGATCTCGTCGAGCAGCGGGATGACCGCCCGCTTCAGCGGCATGGTCAGCGACAGCCCGGCCCACTCGGGCCCGAGCTTCTCGAGGAAGCCGGGCAGCGCGGCCTCGTCGACCTCGAAGCGGTCGTACGACCAGCCGGTGAGCCCCAGCTCGGCGTAGGCCGCCCGGTGCAGCACCGGGGAGAGCGAGTGGGCGATGGGCTGTCCGAGCACGGCGGCCCGGCGGGCGTCAGTTGCCCGAGGTGGCATTGAACTTGTCCTTGAGCTGCTTGAATTCGTCGTAGGTCTTGGCGAATTCGGTATTGGTCGTACCGTCGGTCGCCACGAAATAGATCCAGCCGTCGTGAGTCGGGTTCAGCGTCGCCTTGAGCGCGTCCTCGCCGGGGTTTCCGATGGGACCGGGCGGCAGGCCCTTGTGGGTGTACGTGTTGTACGGGCTCTGGTTGCTGTTGATGTCCTTCTCGGAGATGTGGATGTTGCTGGTGCCCTTGAGGTAGTTGTACGTCGAGTCGAACTGGAGCAGCTGGTTCGTCTCGGTGTTGGTGGGCTTCAGGCGGTTGTAGACCACTTCCGCCATCTTGCGGAAGTCGTCGTGGGTCTTGCCCTCCGCCTGGACCAGGCTCGCGACCGTGACCAGCTCGAACGCGTTGTGCAGGCCCAGCGACCTCGCCTTGGCGTCCAGGCCGTAGGCGGCGTACCTCTCCTTGGCCTGGGCCACCATCTGCTTGAGGATCGCGTCGGGTTTCATGCCCTTGGCGGCCGCGTAGCTGCCCGGGAAGAGGAAGCCCTCCAGCGGGTCCTTGATATTGCTGTCGCTGGAGACCCAGGACGGCAGACCGAAGGTCCGGTACTCCTTCGCGGCGATCTTCCGGGTCGTTCCGGCGGCCAATTGGAGTTTCTTGTCGATGTCCTGGTACACACCGGCATTTCGCTCGCCCGGCCGCACCATCACATTGTTCTGGCTCTTCGGGTCGAGCATCATCCGCACGGCACTGGCGGCGGACATCTCCTTTTTCAGGAGATAGGCGCCGGCCTGGATCGAGTCGCCGCCCGGTGTGGTCCCCTGCGCGTGTACGAAGGCCTCGGCGCTCTTGACGACCCCGGCCTCCTTGAGGCGCCGCCCGATGTCCCAGCCGCCTGCGCCCTTGGGGATCTCCACGGTCACCGTCTCGCCGGTGCCGTCGCCCGCGTAGTCCGGGGCCGGAGCGAAACGGTTCTGGTAGAACTTGTAGCCGTAGTAGCCGACCCCGCCGAGGCCGCCGCCGAAGACCAGGACGACGACCATGCAGGCGCAGCCGGTGCGGCGCTTCTTGCTCTTGACGGGCTTTCTGCCCTTGCCTGCGCGCCGCTCGGCGCGGCCGGCCCGCTCGTGCGGCTCGTCGTCCTCGTCGTCGCCGCCGCCCGCGAAGAAGGCGTGCTCCTCCTCTTCGTCCACGGCGGGGTCCGGCTCGGGTTCGGCCTCGGGGCGCCTGCGGCCGGGCGGCTCCGGCGGCGGGTACGCGTCCTCGGCGGCGTAGAAGTCGGGCTGCTCGGCGCCGTAGGCCACCGGCTGCTGCCCGTAGGGGTCGCCGGGGTCGGCCGCGTAGGGCACCTGGCCGTGGGTGCCGGTCGCGTCCCAGCCGCCCTGGTGGCCGGGCTGCTGGTGCTGGCCGGGGTACTGGGGGTCGTACGGGGTCTGGCCCTGGTCGGCGTAGTACGGGTACTGCTGGCCGTCGTAGCCGGGCTGGGGCATCTGCTGCCAGTCGCCGTGCTGCGGCTGCTGAGGGTACTGCTGCTGCGACCGGCCGCCGTGGGCAGCCTGATGGCCGGCGTAAGCCTGCTGCCCTTCCCATCCGCCGTCCCCGTACAACGGGTCCTGCGGATGCCACGGTTCGGAGCCTGGGCCCCGGCCATACTCAGTCATCGATCCCCTAGAGCCGCGAGGCCGACGGTCACGCGGCCAGTGGACCGGCTTCCGCTCCGCCTCTTGCTGTGCGGCGGCTGTTCGAACACCGCCGCATCGCGCGGAACGTTACCGTATCGCGATCAGATGACCACTTCGACGCCCTCACCGGGTGCTTTACCTGACACCCGTTCGGATTCCAGGGCCTGCTGGAGGATGACCACGGCGGCGGCCTGGTCGATGAAGGCGCGGCCCTTCTTGGACTTCACGCCCGACGCCCGCAGCCCCTGGTTGGCCGTCACCGTCGTCATCCGCTCGTCCACCAGGCGCACCGGCACCGGGTTGATGCCCTTGGCCAGTTCCTGGGCGAAGGCGCGGACCTTGACCGCGGCCGGGCCCTCGCCCCCCTTGAGGGAACGAGGGAGACCGACGACGACCTCGATCGGCTCATACTCCGCCACCAGTTGACGCAACCGGCGGTGGGCGGCGGGGATGTCACGGCCGGGGACCGTCTCCACCGGGGTGGCGAGGATCCCGTCGGGGTCGCACGAGGCGACCCCGATCCGGGCGTCCCCGACGTCGATCGAAAGCCGACGTCCTTTGCGCATTTCCGACCGTTTCCTTACTGAGCTATCACTTGGCGGTCTCGGCGACGAGGCGCTCGACGGCCTCGGCGGCCTCGCCGACGGCGGCCGGGTTCTGGCCGCCGCCCTGGGCGACGTCCGGCTTGCCGCCACCGCCGCCGCCGAGGGTCTTGGCGGCGGTGCGCACCAGGTCGCCGGCCTTCAGACCGCGCTCGCGGGCGGCCTCGTTGGTGGCGATCACGGTCAGCGGCTTGCCGTTGTTGACCGTGAACAGGGCGACCACGGCGGCCCGGCCGCCCTGGATGCGGCCGCGTACGTCGAGCACCAGCTTGCGCAGGTCGTCCGGCGTGGTGCCGTCCGGCACCTGCCCCGTGACCAGGGCGACGCCCCGCACGTCCTTGGCCGAGTCGGCGAGCCCGCCGGCGGCCTGGAGCACCTTCTCGGCGCGGAACTTCTCGATCTCCTTCTCGGCGTCCTTCAGCTTGCCGAGCATGGCGGCGACCTTCTCCGGCAGCTCCTCGGAGCGGCCCTTGAGCAGCTCGGTCAGCTGGTTGACGACCGTGTGCTCGCGGGCGAGGAAGTTGTAGGCGTCCACGCCGACCAGGGCCTCGATACGGCGTACACCCGAGCCGATGGAGGACTCGCCGAGCAGCTTGACCAGGCCCAGCTGGGCGGTGTTGTGCACATGGGTGCCGCCGCACAGCTCCTTGGAGAAGTCGCCGATGGTCACCACGCGGACCCGCTCGCCGTACTTCTCGCCGAACTCGGCGATGGCGCCCTGCTTCTTGGCCTCGTCGATGCCCATGACCTCGGCGTGCACGTCGAGGTCGCGGGCCAGCACCTCGTTGATCTTCTGCTCGACGTCGGTCATCACGGCCGTCGGCACGGCGGACGGCGAGCCGAAGTCGAAGCGGAAGCGGCCGGGCTGGTTCTCGGAACCGGCCTGGGCGGCCGTCGGGCCGAGGGCGTCGCGCAGGGCCTGGTGGGTGAGGTGGGTGGCCGAGTGGGCGCGGGCGATGGCCTTGCGGCGGCGCACGTCGATGGAGGCGTGGGCCTTGGCGCCGACGGTGACCTCGCCGACCTGGACCACGCCCTTGTGGACGTAGACGCCCGGCACCGGCTTCTGGCAGTCGCGGATCTCGATCACCGCACCGGAGTCGACCTTGATCCGGCCGGTGTCACCGATCTGACCGCCGCCCTCGGCGTAGAAGGGGGTGCGGTCGAGGACGACCTCGACCTCGTCGCCCTCGGTGGCGGCCGGCGAGGAGACGCCGTCGACCAGGAGGCCGACGACGGTGGACTCGCCCTCGGTGTCGGAGTAGCCGATGAAGTCGGTGGCGCCGGCGCTGTCGGCGATCTCGCGGTAGGCACCGAGGTCGGCGTGGCCGGTCTTCTTGGCCTGGGCGTCGGCCTTGGCGCGCTCGCGCTGCTCCTTCATCAGCCGCCGGAAGCCGTCCTCGTCCACGGACAGCCCCTGCTCGGCGGCCATCTCCAGGGTGAGGTCGATCGGGAAGCCCCAGGTGTCGTGGAGCAGGAAGGCCTTCTCGCCGGAGAGGACGGTGCCGCCGGACTGCTTGGTCTCGGTGACGGCGGTGTCCAGGATGTTGGTGCCGGCCTTCAGCGTCTTCAGGAAGGCGTTCTCCTCGGCGAGGGCGACCTTCTCGATGCGCTCGCGGTCGGTGATCAGCTCCGGGTACTGCTGGCCCATCATGCCGATCACGGTGTCGATCAGGTCCTTGACGACCGGACCGGTGGCACCCAGCAGCCGCATGTTGCGGATGGCGCGGCGCATGATGCGGCGCAGCACGTAGCCGCGGCCCTCGTTGCCCGGGGTGACGCCGTCGCCGATGAGCATGACGGAGGTGCGCATGTGGTCGGTGACCACGCGCAGGGAGACGTCCGAGTCGTGGGAGTCGCCGTAGCGGACGCCGGTCAGCTCGGTGGCCTTGTTGATGACGGCCATGGAGGTGTCGATCTCGTACATGTTCTGCACGCCCTGCAGAATCATGGCGAGGCGCTCCAGGCCGAGGCCGGTGTCGATGTTCTTGCTGGGCAGGTCGCCGAGGATCTCGAAGTCGTCCTTGCCGGTGCCCTCGCCCCGCTCGTACTGCATGAAGACGAGGTTCCAGATCTCCACGTACCGCTCGTCGTTGACGGCCGGGCCGCCCTCGACGCCGAACTCGGGGCCGCGGTCGTAGTTGATCTCGGAGCAAGGGCCGCAGGGGCCGGGGACGCCCATGGACCAGAAGTTGTCCTTCTTGCCCAGGCGCTGGATGCGCTCCTTGGGTACGCCGACGACCTCGTGCCAGATCTGCTCGGCCTCGTCGTCGTCCTGGTAGACGGTGATCCACAGGCGCTCGGGGTCGAGGCCGTAACCGCCCTTGTCCAGGGAGCTGGTGAGCAGCTCCCAGGCGTACTTGATGGCGCCTTCCTTGAAGTAGTCGCCGAAGGAGAAGTTGCCGCACATCTGGAAGAACGTGCCGTGGCGCGTGGTCTTGCCGACCTCTTCGATGTCGGGCGTGCGCACGCACTTCTGCACGCTGGTGGCACGGTCGAACGGCGGCTTGACCTCACCCAGGAAGTAGGGCTTGAAGGGCACCATGCCGGCGGGGACGAGGAGCAGAGTCGGGTCGTCCGCGATGAGCGACGCCGAAGGGACGACGGTGTGCCCGCGCTCCTCGAAGAAGCTCAGCCAGCGGCGGCGAATCTCGGCCGACTCCATCAGTGGTCCTCATTCCGGTTGTACGAGTGCATCGGGGCTTCGATGTACTTCGGGTTGCTGCGGTTGTTCTCGATGGCGGCGAACCGCCGGGGCGCGGGGAGCTCGGGGGCCTCCTCGATGCCGAGGGCCTCCTGGAGCTCCGCCTCCCGCTGGGCCATGTTGTCGCGGACGTCGGAGGCGAAGCCGACCGCGCGGTCCTTCAGGCGCTGCCCGGTCTCCAGGGCCTTGTTGGCCGCGGTGGCGGCCAGGCTCTCCGGGGTCAGCTGCCGGATCTTGCGGTTGACCTTGGTGGTGGCCCAGACGCCGGCGGCGACGCCGGTCGTGAACCAGAACGTACGACGGAACATCGCTCGGTCAGTCCCTCTTCCCGCGGGGGTTGCGCTTGCGTCGTGCGGCAGGGACCGTGCGGCCCACGATCACGGTACGCCGGGGCGACTTCTCGGGCACGTCCCCCTTGCGGCCGCCGAGCGCCCTGCGGACGCCGTAGCCGAAGGCCGCGACCTTGACCAGCGGGCCGCCGAAGGTGGAGGCGACGGTGGTGGACAGCGCGGACGCGTTCGAGGTGACCTCCTGGACGTCCGAGGCGATCGCGTCGACCCGGTCGATCTGGGTCTGCGCGGAGCGCACCGCCTGGGAGGCGTCCGCGAGCAGCGGGACGGCCTGGTCGGTCACGTCCGCCACGAGCTTGGTGGTCGCCTTGAGCGTCTGGGCCAGCCTCGCGAGGGCCACCGCGAGGAAGGAGACCAGGATCGCCCAGAAGACGGCCACCAGGATCCCGGCCACCTCGCCACCGGACACTGTGCGCACCCGCTCCCTGAAACGTGCCTGAGCATCGGAAAAGTCGTGCACCGAGCCTATCGCGCCGGGGCGGCGGCTCCGTACCGGATTACCGGCGGGAACGGTGGAGTTACGGGAAGCGATTGTACGGAACGAACACGGTTCAGTACGCTCCGTGTCCCATGCGAGGTCCTCAGTGCCCAGAACCTTTCGCCGATGGCGAGCCACCCCTCGAACTGACCGGATTCGTCGGACGGGCGGCGGAGCTGGACTCCCTGGCCGCGGCGCTGCGCTCGGCCCGCCTGGTGACGGTGACCGGAACCGGCGGGGTGGGCAAGTCCCGGCTGGCCGCCCGGCTCGTGGCGGACCACGAGGGCGCGCACGGCTGGGTGGAGCTGGCGCCGGTGCGCGACGCGCAGTTCGTGGAGTACGCGGTGGCGGAGGCGCTGGGACTGACCGACCACACCACCAGGTCGCCCCGCGAGGCGCTGCTGGAGCACTCGGCCGCGCTGCCGCCGCTGCTGGTCGTCGACGGGTTCGAGCACCTGGCCGGGGCCACGGCCGAGCTGGTGGCGGAGCTGTTGCGCAGGCTGCCCGGGCTGCGGGTGCTCGCGGTGGGCCGGCGTCCGCTGGGGCTGGCGGGCGAGCGGCTGTTCCCGCTGGCGCCGCTCGGTCCGGACGAGGCGGTGGAGCTGTTCACGCGGCGGGCCCGGGAGCAGGGGCTCACGGTGGCCGACGGCCCCGAGGTGCGGGAGCTGTGCCGGCGGCTGGACGGCATCCCGCTGGCACTGGAGCTGGCGGCCGGCCGGCTGCGGGCGCTGTCCCCGGCACAGCTGCTGGAGCGCCTCGGCGACCGGTTCGGACTGCTGACCGGCGGCGGCCGGGACGCGCTGCCCCGGCACCAGGCGCTGCGCACGGCGATCGGCTGGAGCCACGAGCTGTGCACGCCCGCCGAGCGGCTGCTGTGGGCGCGGCTCTCGGTGTTCGCGGGGACCTTCGACCTGGAGGCGGTCGAATACGTGTGCAGCGGGGACGGGCTGGCCGCCGACGACGTCCTGGACGTGCTGTCGGAGCTGCTGGCCCAGTCGGTGATCGCCCGCGAGGACGGTCCGGCGGGCCCGCGCTACCGGATGCTGGACACCGTTCGGGCCTATGGCGCGGGCTGGCTGGAGGCGGCCGGGGACGCGGCCCGGCTGCGGCGGCGGCACCGGGACTGGTACCTGGGTCTGGCCGCCTGGTGCGAGCTGGAGTGGTTCTCGCCCCGGCAGGGTGAGGTGGCCGCGCGGGTCGCGGTGGAGCTGCCCAATCTGCGCACCGCGCTGGAGTTCTGCCTGACCGAGCCGTCGGAGGCGCATCTGGGCCAGTGCCTGGCGGGGTCCCTCTGGTTCTGCTGGGTGGGCTGCGGGCGGCTGGCGGAGGGGCGGCGCTGGCTGGAGCGGAGCGTGGCGCTGGAGTCGGGCTACGAGCGGTCGCGGCTGAAGGCGCTGTGGGTGCTCGGCTACGTGGCGGTGCTCCAGGGCGACGCCGCGGCGGCGCTGGAGGCGCTCGGTGCCTGCCGGGAGCGGGCCGAGCGGGCGGGCGATCCCGCGGCGGTGGCGTACGCGGAGCACCGCACCGGCTGTCTGGCGCTGGTCACGGACGATCTGCCGCGTGCAGAAACGCTGCTGCGGTCGGCGCTCTCCCGCTACCGCGAGATCGGCGAACTCAACAGCAACGTGCTCATGGGACAAGTCGAGCTGGCGATGGCACGCGCCTTCCAGGGCGATCTGCCGGACGCGGTGCGGTTGTGCGAGGAGGTGCGCCGGGTCTGCGAGGAGCACGGGGAGCGCTGGGCGCGGTCGTACGCGCTGTACGTGCTGGCGTACGCGGCCTGCCGGGACGGCGCCCCGCAGCGTGCCCGCGAGCTGCTGACCGAGTGCCTGCGCCACGCCCACGCCTTCGACGACCTGCTCGGCACGGTCCTCGCGATCGAGCTCCTCGCGCTGGTGACGGCGACCGAGGGCGACGCCGCCGAGGCCGCTCTCCTCCAGGGCGCGGCCAACGGGCTCTGGCCCTCGGTGGGCCTGCCGCTCTTCGGCTCGGACCACTACAACGCCCCGCACGCCCAGTGCGAGAAGAGCGCCCGCCGGGCGCTGGGCGACACTCGTTACGAGGAGTGCGTGCGCCGCGGGGCCCGCCTGGACCGCGCGACGGCCGTGGCCCGGGCCCTCGGCCACCGCAGCGCGGCGCCGTCGGCCGCGCTGCCGCCGCCGCGCGGCACGGGCGGACGGGACGGTGCGGGCGCCGACGGGGGGCGCGCGCCGGAGCGGAGCGCGGTCGGCGCGAGGCGCCGGGAGGGCGGCCGGTAGGGCGCGGGCGACCGGTCCGGAAAACGCGAGACCCGCCGGCTCGCCCGCCCGGAGGGGCGGGGAGACGGCGGGTCCGGGTGTGGTGCTACGCGCGCGCCGGGATCAGCGGGCGTAGTACTCGACGACGAGCTGCTCGTCGCAGATCACCGGGATCTCCTTGCGGTTCGGCTCGCGGTCCAGGCGGAACGCCAGGGCCTTGAGGTTCACCTGGAGGTAGCGCGGGGTCTCGCCGTCCGCGGCGAAGCCACCCTCGCGGGCGATCTGGAAGAGCGTCTTGTCCTTGGAGCGGTCGCGGACCTGCACGACGTCGTCCGGACGGACACGGAAGGACGGCTTGTCGACCTTCTGGCCGTTGACCTGGATGTGGCCGTGGACGACCATCTGGCGGGCCTGGTAGATCGTGCGGGCGAGACCCGAGCGCAGGACCAGCGCGTCGAGGCGGCGCTCCAGCTCCACGATCAGGGCCTCACCGGTCTTGCCCTGGACCTTGGAGGCACGCTCGTAGGCGCGCACCAGCTGGCGCTCGGAGACGTCGTACTGAGCGCGCAGGCGCTGCTTCTCCAGCAGACGGACCTTGTAGTCCGAGTTCTGCTTGCGGCCGCGGCCGTGCTCACCCGGCGGGTAGGGGCGGGCCTCGAAGTACTTGACGGCCTTCGGGGTCAGCGCGATGCCGAGGGCACGCGACTTCTTGACCTTGGGGCGGGACTGGTTCGCCACTGTCTCTATCTCGTTTCGTAGTGTTCGGCTTGCCAGGGTTTCGGGAGGTCGCATCCGCAGCCGGGAAAACCCGCCGGTCCACGAGGGACCTGCCGGGCAGCCGCTTCCCTGGTCTGGGCACATACGTGCAGCACGCGAGTGGCCCACCGACCGTCCCGGGCTCCGGGTGGTGGTGGGCTGCCCGCGACACCGATCGACGGTGCGCGACGCTCCTGGAGTCCGTCCGCGAGGGACGGGATCTCCGGCCTGCTGTCCCGCTCTGACGGCACAGGACTAGGCGCTTCGCAGCATTCTACAGGCTGCTCAGCTCCGCCTGCGACCGAGGTGCTTGCGGGTCCACTCGACCGCGTCCGCGTACCGCGCCTCGGCGCCGTGCCTGCCCGGTGTGTAGTACTCGCGGTCCTTCAGGGCGTCCGGCGCGTACTGCTGCCGGGCGATGCCCTCGGGCAGGTCGTGCGGGTACACGTACCCCTGGGCGTGGCCCAGCTTGGCGGCGCCCTTGTAGTGGCCGTCGCGCAGATGCGGCGGCACCGCTCCGGCCAGGCCCTTGCGCACGTCCTCCAGGGCGGCGCCTATCGCGGTCGTCGCGGAGTTGGACTTGGGGGCGAGGGCGAGGGCGATGGTGGCGTGGCTGAGGGTCAGGGCCGCCTCGGGGAAGCCGATCATGGCGACGGCCTGGGCGGCGGCGACCGCGATGGGCAGCGCGTTGGGATCGGCCAGGCCGATGTCCTCGCTGGCGGAGATCATCAGCCGGCGGGCGATGAAGCGGGGGTCCTCGCCGGCCTCGATCATGCGGGCCAGGTAGTGCAGGGCGGCGTCCACGTCGGAGCCGCGGATGGACTTGATCAGGGCGCTGGCGACGTCGTAGTGCTGGTCGCCGTCGCGGTCGTACTTCACCGCCGCCCGGTCGACGGTCTGCTCCAGGGTCGCGAGCGAGATCTCGCCCTCGCCCTGGTCGAGGGCGGCGCCGGCGGCGGCCTCCAGGGCGGTCAGGGCGCGGCGGGCGTCGCCCCCGGCGATGCGCAGCAGGTGTTCCTCGGTGTCCTCGGGAAGGGCGACCGCGCCCTTGAGGCCGCGTTCGTCGTCGAGGGCGCGGCGCAGCAGGCCGCGGATGTCGTCGTCGGTGAGGGGTTCGAGGGTGAGCAGCAGGGAGCGGGACAGCAGCGGGGAGATCACCGAGAAGTAGGGGTTCTCGGTGGTGGCCGCGATCAGGGTCACCCAGCGGTTCTCGACCGCGGGCAGCAGGGAGTCCTGTTGGGCCTTGCTGAAGCGGTGGATCTCGTCCAGGAAGAGGACGGTCTCGGTGCCGAAGCCGCCGGCGGCGCGGCGGGCACCATCGATGACCGCGCGCACCTCCTTGACGCCCGCGGTGATCGCGGACAGTTCCACGAAGCGCTTGTTGGTGGCCTTGGAGACGACGTAGGCGAGGGTGGTCTTGCCGGTGCCGGGCGGGCCCCACAGGATCACCGAGGAGACGCCGGCGGGGCCGCCGGAGCCCTCGCCGACCAGGCGGCGCAGGGGCGAGCCGGGCTTGAGCAGGTGCTGCTGGCCCACGACCTCGTCGAGCGTGCGCGGGCGCATGCGCACCGCCAGGGGACTGGCCGACGGATCCTTCTCCTGGCGTTCTTCTGCTGCGGCGGTGAAGAGGTCGGGTTCCACCCTGAAACCCTAAGACACACCACCGACAACGCCGCCCGGCCCCGGTCCGGGGGCGGGCGGCGGGCAGGCGGTGTGCGGGGGCTCAGGCCCAGAGCTGGCTGCCCCAGCGGGTGAGGATCAGCATGGCGATGATGCCGCAGTGGGTGACCGGCAGCACCCAGGTGAACTCGCCGAGGAAGGAGCGCAGCCAGCGCGGGGCGGGCAGGAAACCGTTGCGGACGTTGGACGAGGTGACGTACCAGAACATGGTGATCGTGGCGACCCAGGCCAGGGAGCACCACAGGCACAGGGCGTTGATCCGGTACAGGGACTCGAACTGGAGCCAGGTGACGAAGCAGACGCCGAAGAGGGTGCCGAAGTTGAACGTCAGCCAGTACCAGCGCGGGAAGCGGACCCGGGTCAGCAGGCTCATGCCGACGCAGATCACGATGCCGTAGCAGACGAGGCCCAGCATCGGGTTCGGGAAGCCGAAGACGGCGGCCTGCTTGCTCTCCATCACGCTGCCGCAGGAGACCACCGGGTTGACGCTGCACCCGGGGGTGAACGTCTTGCCCGCGACCTTGGCTTCGAGGATCTTGAACTTGTCGAGCGTGATCACCCAGGCGGCCAGCAGCCCGGCCGCGCCGGTGATCACCAGCAGCAGGGCGAAGGCCCGGCTGCCGCCCACCGTGCGGGGCGCGTCGGCGGGGCGGTCGGGACCGGACACCGCGGAGACGTCGTTGACTGTCGTCTTGCTCATCACGCCGATTCCGTCACTTGAGAGTTGGACCATCTTCGGGCACCGGCCATTGTGCCGCACCCCGCTGTGTGTCCACCGGCCGACGGGGACATGCGACCCAGCCCGGAGATCACGGACCGTACGGTTCTGGCCGCGGGTCCGGGGCCGGCACGGCACACGCCGGGGAGGTCCGCACCGGACGCGCGGGGACGCGACCCGGGCCGGCGGCCCCGGTACCGGCATCCGGCGCGGCGCGCGTCCGGCCTGCTCGGACCCGATGGCGCGGGCGAGCGGACCGCGGCACGGCTTCCGCGGGCCGCGCCTGCCGGCGGCGGTGGGGCCACGGTCCCCGGCGCGGGCCCGGCGACGGGCAACCACACACGAAGACCCCGTACCGGAAACGCCTGACAGGACGAATCGGCACCCGCCGGGTTGACGCATCTGGCCGGTTCCGTTCACCGGCGAGCGGGCCGGACGGCGGGCCCGAAGCGGCGAGAAGGGCGCCGGGGAATCCCCGGCGCCCTTCTCCGCTTCGCCGGCTAGCCGAGCCGGGACTCCAGTTCGGCCACGATCTCGTTGACGCCGATCGCACTCTGCTCGCCGGACTCCATGTCCTTGAGCTGGACGACCCCCTCGGCGAGGTCGCGCTCACCGGCGACCAGCGCGTACCGCGCGCCGGAACGGTTCGCGTTCTTCATCGCGCCCTTGAGGCCCTTGCCGCCGTACGAGAAGTCCGCCGCGATGCCGACCTTGCGCAGCTCGGTGACCTTGGCGAACAGGACCCGGCGGGCCTCCTCGCCGAGCGGGACGGCGTAGACGGAGGTGGTGGCGGGCAGGTCCAGCCGGATGCCCTCCGCCTCCAGCGCGAGGACCGTGCGGTCCACGCCGAGGGCCCAGCCGACCGAGGGCAGCGCGGGGCCGCCGATCATCTCGGACAGGCCGTCGTACCGGCCGCCGCCGCCCACCGCGGACTGCGAGCCGAGGCCGTCGTGCACGAACTCGAAGGTGGTGCGGGTGTAGTAGTCCAGGCCGCGC
Source organism: Streptomyces sp. NEAU-sy36 (assembly GCF_013423905.1). Classification (NCBI taxonomy): domain Bacteria; kingdom Bacillati; phylum Actinomycetota; class Actinomycetes; order Kitasatosporales; family Streptomycetaceae; genus Streptomyces; species Streptomyces sp. NEAU-sy36. The sequence continues at coordinate 2,300,437 of NZ_CP058977.1, read as the reverse complement.
ACCAGCTTCGGGTCGTCCTCGAAGGCGACGCCCGCCGCCGTGATCAGGTCGCGCACCTCCTCGTGGTACGCCTTGCAGGCGTCGCACAGGTAGTCGCGCAGCAGCGGAGCGCCGGTCAGCTGGGCCTGGACCGACTCGCGCTTGTCGTCCAGCACGCGCAGCGGGTTGATCTCGGCACGCCGGCGCGTGTCCTCGTCCAGGTCCAGGCCGCGCAGGAAGTCCTGGAGCGCGGCCCGGTACACCGGCCGGCACTCCTTGTCGCCCAGGCTGTTGAGCAGGATGCGGAAGTCGCGCAGCCCCAGCGAGCGGTACGCCTGGTCGGCCAGGATGATCAGCTCGGCGTCGAGCGCCGGGTCCTCCGCGCCGATCGCCTCGGCGCCGACCTGGGAGAAGTGGCGGTAACGGCCCTTCTGGGGGCGCTCGTAGCGGTAGTACGAGCCCGAATACCAGAGCTTCACGGGCAGGTTGCCCGACTTGTGCAGGTTGGCCTCCAGGGCCGCGCGCAGCACGGAGGCCGTGCCCTCGGGGCGCAGGGCGAGCTTGTCGCCGCCCTTGGTCTCGAAGGCGTACATCTCCTTGGTCACGATGTCGGTGGACTCGCCGACGCCGCGCGCGAACAGTTCGACGCTCTCGAAACCGGGGGTCTCGATGTAGCCGTAGCCGGAGTTGCGCAGCGGGGCGGCGATCGCCTCCCGGACCGCCAGGTACGTGGCCGAGTCCGGGGGGATCAGGTCGTAGGTGCCCTTGGGGGCCTTGAACGTGCTCACGGAAGCTCTCTCGTCACATTCCTCGTCGGGGAGCCGGGGAGGCTCCCTGGCCGGCGGCCACTTCCCGCAGATAGGGGTTGGTGGCGCGCTCGCGGCCGATGGTCGTCTGGGGGCCGTGGCCGGACAGGACCACGGTGGAGTCGTCGAGCGGCAGGCACACACGCCCCAGCGACTCCAGCATGTCCGTCATGGACCCGCCCGGCAGGTCGGTGCGTCCGATGGAGCCGGCGAACAGCAGATCCCCGGAGAAGAACACCGACGGCACGTCGGCGCTCTCGGGCATCCGGAAGGTCACCGACCCCTTGGTATGGCCCGGCGCGTGCGCGACGGAGAACTCCAGCCCGGCCAGCTCCAGTTTCGCGCCGTCGGCCAGCTCCCTGACGTCGTCCGGCTCGCCCACGGTCAGCTCCCCCATCAGCGGCATCCCGATGGAGCGGCCGAGCGCCTTCTCGGGGTCGCTCATCATGTACCGGTCCGAGGGGTGGATCCAGGCGGGCACGTCATGGGCGCCGCACACCGGGACGACCGAGGCCACGTGGTCGATGTGGCCATGAGTGAGGACGACGGCGACGGGCTTGAGCCGATGCTTCTTCAGTGCGTCCTCGACTCCTTCGGTGGCCTGGTGGCCCGGGTCGATGATCACGCACTCCTCACCGGCGGCGGGGGCGACGAGGTAGCAGTTCGTCCCCCAGGCCCCGGCGGGGAACCCGGCAATGAGCACGATCGTCCTTCGTTGTGTCGGTGACAGTCGGCGACTGGGCGGCTTCGGCCGCACTCAGAGCCTACCGGCGCTGCCGTTTCCTCAGCGAACCCATATACGGTACGGGGCTACACGCAGTGGTCGGCCCACGAGGACGCACGCGTACCGCTCGACACACGACACGCATGAGGAGAGAACCCGGTGGTCAGCCAGGAGCAGCGGCGGCGTCAGCTCGCCCGGGAGAAGTTCTTGCGGCAGCAGCAGCGGCGCACCGAGGCGCGGCGCAAGGCCCGCGTGCGCAACTCCGCGATCGCGTCGGTACTGGGCGTGATCGTGATCGGCGCGGTGGCGCTGTACACGACCCATGTTCTGGGGGACGGTGACAAGAAGACCGACGCGAGCGCCAAGACCACGCCGAGCGCGTCCGCCTCGCCCAGCAAGGCGCCGGACCCGTGCCGGAAGCCGGCGGCCGGCTCGGTGAAGAAGCTCAGCTGGAAGAAGGAGCCGGCGATGTCGATCGACACGTCGGCGAAGTACACGCTGGACCTGGCGACGACGTGCGGTGACATCCCGATCGCGCTGAAGGCGTCGGCGGCCCCGCACACGGTCAACTCCTTCGACTTCCTCGCGGGCAAGGGCTACTTCGACCACACCAAGTGCCACCGGCTGACCACGCAGGGCATCTACGTGCTCCAGTGCGGCGACCCGCAGGGCACCGGCATGGGCGGTCCCGGGTACACGCTGCCGGACGAGAACCTGAAGGACGCCAGCCTGAAGAAGAACACCTACCCGGCGGGCACGGTGGCGATGGCCAACACCGGTCAGAAGCACACCGGCGGCAGCCAGTTCTTCCTGGTGTACAAGGACAGCCCGCTGCCGCCCCAGTACACGCCGTTCGGCACGATCGACGCGGCCGGCATGAAGGTGCTGAACAAGATCGCCGGCGCGGGCGAGAGCACCGGCCAGGGCGACGGTGCCCCGAACGCGACCGTGGTGATCGACAAGGCGACCGTCACCAAGTCCTGAGGCCGGCGGGGGCTACCGGCGGAATTTCGGTCGCGCTGGATGCGGACAGGGAACCCGCTGGTCGCCTATGTTGGCGGTGACGAAACTGTGGTCGATGCCCGGGGGCGCTGAGGCACCCCGCAGGCATCATGTGGAGGAGGCGCTGTGAGCAGCGACCCGTGGGGCCGCGTCGACGAGACGGGGACCGTGTACGTGCGTACGGCCGACGGCGAGCAGGTCGTCGGATCCTGGGCGGCCGGCTCCCCTGAGGAGGCGCTGGCCTACTTCGAGCGCAAGTACGAGGGCCTGGTTGTCGAGATCGGCCTCCTCGAGAAGCGAGTGCGCACCACCGACCTGTCGGCGAAGGACGCCCAGGCCGCCATCGGTCATCTGCGCGAGCAGGTGGACGCGCACCACGCGGTGGGCGACCTGGACGCGCTGCGGGGCCGGCTGGACAAGCTCGTGGAGACGGTCGAGGCCCGCCGTGAGGAGCGCAAGGCCCAGCGGGCCAAGCAGTCCGACGAGGCCCGCAAGGCCAAGGAGGACTTGGTCGCCGAGGCCGAGCAGCTGGCGCAGTCCGACCAGTGGCGGGCCGCGGGCGAGCGGCTGCGGGCGCTGGTGGACACCTGGAAGGGGCTGCCGCGGCTGGACCGCAAGTCCGACGACGAGCTGTGGCACCGCTTCTCGCACGCCCGGTCGGCGTTCTCCAAGCGGCGCAAGGCGCACTTCGCGCAGCTGGACGCGCAGCGTGAGGAGGCCCGCCGGGTCAAGGAGCGGCTGGTCGCCGAGGCCGAGGCGCTGTCCGGTTCCACGGACTGGGGTCCGACGGCGGCCCGTTACCGCGAGCTGATGGCGGAGTGGAAGGCCGCCGGCCGCGCCCAGCGCGAGCACGAGGACGACCTGTGGAACCGCTTCCGTGGCGCGCAGGACGTCTTCTTCGCCGCGCGCAGCTCGGTGTTCGCCGAGCGGGACGCGGAGCAGGCGGAGAACCTCAAGCTGAAGGAGGAGCTGGCCGAGGAGGCCGAGAAGCTCCTGCCGATCGGCGACCTCAAGGCTGCCCGGGCCGCCTTCCGTTCGATCAACGAGCGCTGGGAGGCCATCGGCCACGTCCCGCGTGACGCGCGGCCGAAGGTCGAGGGCCGGATGCACGCGGTCGAGCGGGCGCTCCAGGAGGCCGAGGAGGCCGAGTGGCGCCGGACCAACCCGGAGGCGCGGGCGCGCGCCGAGGGTCTGACCGGTCAGCTCCAGGCCGCCGTGGACAAGCTGCGGGCGCAGATCGAGCAGGCCCGCGCCCAGGGCAACAACGCCAAGGCCGACAAGCTGGAGAGGGAGCTGGAGGGCCGCCAGGCACTCCTGGACCAGGCCCTGAAGGGCCTCCAGGAGTTCGGCGGCTAGTTCCCTCGTTGCCGGTGTGAAAGGGCCCCGTACGCGCGTACGGGGCCCTTCTCCCTGTCCGGGGGCGGTGGTTACGAGCGGCTGCGGCCCGAGGTCACGCGGTAGACGTCGTACACGCCCTCCACGCCCCGGACGGCCTTCAGGACGTGGCCGAGGTGCTTGGGGTCGCCCATCTCGAAGGTGAAGCGCGAGGTGGCCACCCGGTCGCGGGAGGTCTGCACGGCGGCCGACAGGATGTTGACGTGCTGGTCGGACAGGACACGGGTGACGTCCGACAGCAGCCGGGAGCGGTCCAGCGCCTCGACCTGGATGGCGACCAGGAAGACCGAGGACTGGGTGGGCGCCCACTCGACGTCGAGGATGCGCTCCGGCTCCCGGGACAGCGAGTCCACGTTGACGCAGTCGTTGCGGTGCACGGAGACGCCGCTGCCGCGGGTGACGAAGCCGATGACCGGGTCGCCGGGCACGGGGGTGCAGCAGCGGGCCAGCTTCACCCACACGTCCTCGACGCCCTTGACCACGACGCCGGGGTCGGCGCTGGAGCGGCGCTTGCGGCCGCGGCCGCGGGACGGCGGGACCGACTCGTCGATCTCCTCGGTGGCCGCCTCCTCGCCGCCGAGGGCCTGCACCAGCTTCTGCACGATGTTCTGCGCGGAGACATGGCCCTCGCCTATCGCCGCGTAGAGCGCGGAGATGTCCGAGTAACGCATCTCGTGGGCGAGGGTGATCAGGGAGTCGCCGTTGAGGATGCGCTGGATCGGCAGGTTCTGCTTGCGCATGGCCCGCACGATGGCGTCCTTGCCCTGCTCGATCGCCTCGTCCCGGCGCTCCTTGGAGAACCAGGCGCGGATCTTGTTGCGGGCGCGCGGCGACTTGACGAAGCCGAGCCAGTCGCGCGACGGCCCGGCGCCGGCCGCCTTGGAGGTGAACACTTCCACCAAGTCGCCGTTGTCCAGGGTGGATTCGAGCGGTACGAGCCTGCCGTTGACCCGCGCCCCTATGGTGCGGTGGCCGACCTCGGTGTGCACGGCGTAGGCGAAGTCGACGGGGGTGGCGCCGGCCGGGAGCGCTATGACGTCGCCCTTGGGCGTGAAGACGAAGACCTCGTTGCGGGACAGGTCGAAGCGCAGGGACTCCAGGAACTCGCCCGGGTCCTCGGTCTCCTTCTGCCAGTCGAGCAACTGCCGCAGCCACGCCATGTCGTTGATGGCGTCCTTGTCCTTCGCGGACGTCTTGGGCGCGTCGGTGCGGACCTTGGAGGCACCGGCGACGGCCTCCTGCTTGTACTTCCAGTGCGCGGCGATGCCGTACTCGGCGCGGCGGTGCATGTCGAAGGTCCGGATCTGGAGTTCGACGGGCTTGCCGTTGGGACCGATCACCGTGGTGTGCAGCGACTGGTACATGTTGAACTTGGGCATCGCGATGTAGTCCTTGAACCGGCCGGGGACCGGGTTCCAGCGCGCGTGCACCGTGCCGAGGGCGGCGTAGCAGTCGCGGACGGTGTCGACCAGGACGCGGATGCCCACCAGGTCGTAGATCTCCGCGAAGTCACGGCCGCGGACGATCATCTTCTGGTAGACGCTGTAGTAGTGCTTCGGGCGGCCTGTGACGGTCGCCTTGATACGGGCGGCGCGCAGGTCGGACTGGACCTCGTCGGTCACTATGGCCAGGTACTCGTCGCGCTTGGGCGCCCGTTCGGCCACCAGCCGGACGATCTCGTCGTACATCTTGGGGTAGAGGATCGCGAAGGCGAGGTCCTCCAGCTCCCACTTGATGGTGTTCATGCCCAGGCGGTGGGCGAGCGGCGCGTAGATCTCCAGGGTCTCGCGCGCCTTCTTCTCCTGCTTCTCCCGCTTGAGGTAGCGCATGGTGCGCATGTTGTGCAGGCGGTCGGCGAGCTTGATGACCAGGACGCGGGGGTCCTTGGCCATGGCGACGACCATCTTGCGCACCGTCTCGGCCTGCGCGGCCTCGCCGAACTTGACCTTGTCCAGCTTGGTGACGCCGTCGACGAGCAGGGCGACCACGTCGCCGAAGTCACGGCGCAGGTCCTCCAGGCCGTACTCGGTGTCCTCGACGGTGTCGTGCAGCAGTCCGGCCATCAGCGTGGCCGGGTCCATGCCCAGCTCGGCGAGGATGGTGGTGACCGCGAGCGGGTGGGTGATGTACGGGTCGCCGCTCTTGCGCTTCTGGCCGCGGTGCCAGCGCTCGGCGACCTGGTAGGCGCGCTCGATCTGGCGCAGGGTGGAGTTCTCGATCTTGGGATCGTTGCTGCGCACTATCCGCAGCAGGGGCTCCAGGACCGGATTGTACGGGTTGGCGCGCTGGACGCCGAGGCGGGCCAGCCGGGCGCGGACGCGGTTGGACGAGCCGGTGCGGCCGGGCTGCACGGAGGGCGGGCGCACCACGGGGGGCTGGGCCGGACGCTCGGTGGGGGCCGGTTTGGGGCGCGCGGCCTCGGCGGACTTCTCGACGGGGGCGGACGGGGCGTGCTCGACCGCCCCGCGGGTGTCGTTCTTGGCGGTCGACACGTTGGGCGCGGGTTTCGCCGCGGCCGCCGAGGCGGGCTCGGGCTTGGCGGCGGTCAGTGGCTGGGCCTCGTCTGGCAAGAGGGCTCCTCGTGCACGTTCCGGGTCCCCCGGTCAGGCTCCGGAGACCCCATGGTAGCGATCCCGCGCCCGCACATCGCCTGCGGCGACCGGTGGAGGACCGTCTACCCTTGCAACGCCTGGGGTGCACGTGCCATTCCGGCAGGTGGACAGGAGGTGTCCGCGCGGTCTTCAGCGGGATGCCGGGGCGAACGCGCGACGGCCGCCCCGGCGGGGTGCCGGGGCGGCCGTACGACGGGTGGGCGGGGCCCGGTCAGACCTGGAGGAGTGCCTCCAGGGGCGCTCCGGCGAGGGTCGGTTCCAGGCGGGCGCGGGCACCGAGGAAGCCCAGCTCCATCAGGACGGCGAGGCCGCAGACCTCGGCCCCGGCGCGCTGGATGAGGTGGATCGCCGCCTCGGCGGTGCCGCCGGTGGCCAGCACGTCGTCCACGATCAGGACGCGGTCGCCGGAGGTCAGGTCCTCGGCGTGCACCTCGATCTCGGCCGAGCCGTACTCCAGGTCGTACGCCTGGCGCAGGGTGGCGCCGGGCAGCTTGCCGGCCTTGCGGACCGGGATGAAGCCCAGGCCCGCGCGCACCGAGACGGGGGCGCCGAGGATGAAGCCCCGGGCCTCCAGTCCGACGACCTTGGTGGCGCCGGTGCTCTCGGCGATGCCCGCGAGCGCGTCGGTGAGGGCGGTGAAGGCGGCCGGGTCCGCCAGGAGCGGGGTGATGTCCTTGAACATCACGCCCGGCTCCGGGTAGTCGGCCACGTCACGGATGCGGCTGAGCAGCAGCTCCTGGATGTCGGTCATCGGCGCTTCCCCGCCTGTCGGCCACGGCCGCGGCCGCGGGTGGGCTGGTTGCGCGGGCCGACCACGGCGGGCGCGGCGTCCTCGGGGTCGGCGTCCGCCGTGCCCGGGAATCCTTCCTCCGCGGCGGCCTGGGCCCGCTTGGCCATGACCCGCTTGGTGAGCGTCCGCAGCGCGGGCTCGCGCTCCTTGAGGTCGGCGACCAGCGGGGTCGCGATGAAGATCGAGGAGTACGCACCGGCCGCCAGGCCGACGAACAGCGACAGCGAGATGTCGTTGAGGTCGCCGGCGCCGAGGAAGCCGCCGCCGATGAAGAGCAGACCGGCGACCGGCAGCAGGGCGACGACCGTGGTGTTGATGGAACGGACCAGGGTGCCGTTGATCGACCGGTTGGCGATCTCGCTGTAGGTGAAGCGGGTCTGCTTGGTGATGTCCTTGGTCTGCTCCTTGAGGCTGTCGAAGACGACGACCGTGTCGTAGAGCGAGTAACCGAGGATGGTCAGCAGACCGATGATCGTGCCGGGTGAGACCTCGAAGCCGACCAGGGCGTAGATACCGGTCGTGATCGTGATGTCGTGGATCAGCGCGATCAGGGCCGCGACGGCCATGCGCCACTCGAAGGCGATGGCCAGGTAGATCACCACGAGGACCATGAAGATCGCCAGGCCCTCCCAGGCCTTGTTGGCGATCTGCTGGCCCCAGCTCGGGCCGACCAGGTCGGCGGCGAGCTTCTCGGGGTTGATCTTCAGGTCCTTGGCCAGGGTCTGCTTGACCTCGTCCGACTTGGCCGTGTCGAGGCCGGCGACCTGGATGCGCAGGCTGCCGTTGCCGAGCTTCTGCACGACGGCCTCGTGGCCGGAGGCGTCCTTGGCGTACTCCTCCGCCTGGGCCACCGTCGTGCTCATGCTGGTCGGCGTGGTGAAGACCGCGCCGCCCTGGAAGTCGATGCTCATGTTCAGCCCGCGCACCGCCAGGCCGAGGATGGCCGTGATGGTGATCAGGATGGAGACGCCGTACCAGATCTTGCGCTTGCCGATGAAGTCGTAGCTGATCTCGCCGCGGTGCAGCTTGGCGCCGATGTTGCCGAGTTTCGACATCGCTCACGCCTCCTTCGGGTCGACAGGGCCGGCTGCGGGACCGGCGGTACGGCGGGTGCGGCGCAGCGGCGGCTTGACGCCGAGGCTCTTCGGGTCGAGGCCGGACCACTTGTGGCCGTTCGCGAAGAACGGGCGGCGCGCGAGCAGCGTCATCAGCGGCTTGGTGAACAGGAAGACCACGACCACGTCGAGCAGGGTGGTCAGACCCAGCGTGAACGCGAAGCCCTGGACCTTGCCGACGGTCACGATGAACAGGACGGCGGCGGCGAGGAACGACACGAAGTCGGAGACCAGGACGGTGCGCCGGGCGCGCGGCCAGGCCCGCTCGACGGCGGGGCGCAGCGAGCGGCCCTCGCGGATCTCGTCCCGGATGCGTTCGAAGTACACGATGAACGAGTCGGCGGTGATGCCGATGGCGACGATGGCACCGCAGACGGCCGGCAGGTTCAGCGCGAAGCCGATGGTCGGGCCGAGCAGCGACATGATCACGTAGGTGAGGATCGCGGAGACCACCAGGGACGCCATGGCGACCAGCGACAGACCGCGGTAGTAGATCACCAGGTAGAGCACGACCAGCGCGAGGCCGATGGCGCCGGCGAGCAGACCGGCGTGCAGCTGCTGGCCGCCGAGCGCGGCGGTCACGGTGGTGACGGACTGCTCCTGGAAGGACAGGGGCAGGGCGCCGTAGGACAGCATGTTGGCGAGGCTCTGCGCGTCCTGCTGCGTGAAGCTGCCGGAGATCTCGGCCTGGCCGCCGGTGATGGCCTGGCTGACGTACGGGCTGGAGACGACCTCACCGTCGAGGACGATGCCGAACTCGTTCTGCGGGGCCTGGTTCTTGGCCAGCTCGCCGGTGATGTCGGCGAACTTCTTGGCGCCCGTGGAGTTGAAGGTCATCTGGACCTGCCAGCCGGAGGCGCCCTGGGTGTCGAAGACCGCCTGGGCCTTCTTGACCTCGGTGCCGTCCACGGCGGCGGGGCCGAGCACGTACTTGTAGTAGTTCTTGCCGACCTTGCCGCAGGCGATGGTGGGTTCGCCGGGCTTGGCGTTGTTGCCGGCCTTGGCGCGGTCGTCCGGCTTGGTGCAGTCCAGGGCGGCGTACTGGGCCTGGAGCTTGGCGGTGTCCCCGCCACCGGCCGAGGCCGAGGGCGACGGGGTGGCCTTGGCCTTGGACGAGGAGCCGCCGGTGGGGGTGGCGCTCGGCGACGGGGTGGAGCCGGCCTTCAGCGCGTCGGTGACGGCACGGCCCTGGGTGGTCGCGGAGGCCGTCGGGGACGAGGAGGAGGACGAGGAGGCCTTCTGCCCGGTGGAAGCGCTCGCGGAGGGGCTGGAGCCCGGCTTGGGCGAGGAGCCCGTGGTCGGGGAGCCGCTCGGGGAGCCGCTCGGCGAGGGGCTGGCCGCGGCACCGCTGGGCTCACTCGCCAGGACGGGGCGGAAGTAGAGCTTGGCGGTGGTGCCGACCTGCTGCTGGGCCTCCTTGGAGTTGGTGCCCCGCGGGATGTTGACGATGATGTTGTCGTTTCCCTGGGTCTGCACCTCCGCCTCGGAGACGCCGAGACCGTTGACACGGCGGTTCATGATGTCGACCGCGGTGTCCATGTTGGCCTTGTTGATCGCGGACCCCTGGTCGGCCTTCGCCTTGAGCGTGATGCTCGTACCGCCGGCGAGGTCGATGCCGAGACGCGGAGTGGTGTGCCCGGAGGCGAACATCCCTCCGGTGAGCGCCACGATGGCGATCAGGATGAGGGCCAGCGAGCGCCCTGGTTTGCTCTGGGCGCTCGCGCTCCGGCCCTTCTTAGGTGCTGCCACCTTCTCGTACTCCCTCTCGAGCCGCTCGGCGTCGGGTCGGCGCTCGGCGGCCATGACATGGTGTCGGGCTCCCCGTACGGGAAACAGACGCGCCCGGTGGTGCGCGGGGCGTGATTATGCACCCTCGCGCACCACCGGGGCGTGACTACTTCACGTCGGAGTCGCCGTCGGTCTTCTTCGGCTGGTCATCCGTCCGGGCCTCGGCGGCCTCGGACGCGTCGGCGGCGCCCTCGTCGGCGTCCTTCTTACCGAGGTCGATCTTGTCGTCGGAGGCGGCGGCAGCGGCGGCAGATCCGTCGGTCTCGTCGGTCTCGGTGAGGGAGGAGGCGTCGTCCGGGACGATGTCGGCGTCGGACTTCAGGTCGTGCTCGATGCCGTGCACGATGCGGTTGTACTCGTCGTCGCTGAGGACGGCGCCGATCGCGTTCTTCGCGAAGAGGAGGTCGACACCGGGGCCGGCGTCGAGGAGGACGGTGTCCTCGTTGATCTCCTTGACCGTCGCGTACATTCCCCCGATCGTGCGGACACCGGAGCCGGGCTGCATTTCGTTGCGCATCTGCGCGGCCTGCTGCTGCTTCTTCTTGGCAGAGCGCGTCATCAGGAACATGGCCGCGATGAGCACGATGAACGGGAGAAGGGTATACGGATTCACGGGACGGATTTCCTTCGCGCGACCGCGACGGAGAGCGGCCTTTTATCGGGATGGGGGTGTGGTCGGCGCCACCCGTACAGGCGGCATCGGCGGAGTCTAAGCGAGTCCGCGCACATGGAACAACGCTCAGCATGGCACCTGGGTTCCTGCCCGTGCCAATGCCCGGCCCGCCGGGGGCCCGCTGCCGGAGGCGTCACGCCCCGAACAGGTCCCCTTGTCCGTTTCCCGGCGTGGCCGAACGGGGCGGGGTGAGCCCGAGGTGCGCCCAGGCGGCGGGGGTGGCCACCCGGCCGCGCGGAGTGCGGGCCAGCAGGCCCTCGCGGACCAGGAACGGTTCGGCCACCTCTTCCACGGTCTCACGTTCCTCCCCCACCGCGACGGCGAGAGTGGACAGGCCCACCGGGCCGCCGCCGAACAGCTTCAGCAGGGCCTCCAGGACGGCGCGGTCCAGCCGGTCCAGGCCGCGTCCGTCGACCTCGTAGACGGCGAGGGCGGCCGCGGCGATCTCACGGGTGATCACGCCGTCCGCCTTGACCTGCGCGTAGTCGCGGACGCGGCGCAGCAGGCGGTTGGCGATGCGGGGCGTGCCGCGGGAGCGGCCGGCGATCTCGGCGGCGCCGTCGGGCTCTATCCCGACGTCCAGCAGTTGCGCCGAGCGGTGCACGACCCGCTCCAGTTCGCGGGGCTCGTAGAACTCCATGTGCGCGGTGAAGCCGAAGCGGTCGCGCAGCGGGGGCGGCAGCAGACCGGCCCGGGTGGTGGCGCCGACCAGGGTGAACGGGGGCAGCTCCAGCGGGATGGCGGTGGCGCCGGGGCCCTTGCCGACGATGACGTCGACGCGGAAGTCCTCCATCGCCATGTACAGCATCTCCTCGGCGGGCCGGGACATGCGGTGGATCTCGTCCAGGAAGAGCACCTCGCCCTCCTGGAGGGAGGAGAGGATCGCGGCGAGGTCGCCGGCGTGCTGGATGGCGGGGCCCGAGGTGATGCGGATGGGGGCGCCCATCTCGGCGGCGATGATCATCGACAGGGTGGTCTTGCCGAGGCCGGGGGCGCCGGAGAGCAGTACGTGGTCGGCGGTGGCGCCGCGCGCGCGGGCCGCCCGCAGCACCAGGTCGAGCTGTTCGCGGACCTTCTCCTGGCCGATGAACTCGCCGAGGTCCTTGGGGCGCAGGGCGGCCTCGACGGCCTGGTCCTCGCGGTCGGCGGCGGAGTCCACCAGCCGCTCGGCGGGGGTGTCGGCCGTGTCGTCCCAGTTCATGTGGTGTGCCTCAAAGGGATGGGGGTCAGCGGGCGCGGTTCAGGGTCTGCAGGGCGGCCTTCAGCAGCCGGCCGACCTGCGGGGTGCCGCCCGCCGCCTCGGCCTGGGGCGCCACGGCGGCCACGGCCTCGTCGGCCTCGCGGGTGGCGTAGCCGAGGCCGATGAGGGCCGCGTGCAGCTGGTCGCGCCAGCCCTCGGTGACGGGGGCGCCGACGGCCGGTGCGGTGCCGACGGGCGCGCCGAGGCGGTCCTTGAGTTCCAGGAGCAGCTTCTGGGCGCCCTTCTTGCCGATGCCGGGGACCGCGGTGAGGGCCTTCTCGTCGCCGGTGGCGACGGCGCGGCGCAGCGCGTCGGGGGTGTGCACGGCGAGCATGGCCTGGGCGAGGCGGGGGCCGACGCCGCTGGCGGTCTGGAGCAGTTCGAAGACCTGGCGCGCGTCGTCGTCGGCGAAGCCGTACAGGGTCAGCGAGTCCTCGCGCACCACCAGGGAGGTGTGCAGCTTGGCGGGCTGTCCCACGCGGAGCGCGGCCAGTGTGTCCGGGGTGCACTGGACGGCCATGCCGACGCCGCCGACCTCCACCACCGCGGAGTCGGGGGCGAGCGCGGCGACCGTGCCGCTGAGGAAGGCGATCATGCCGTACGGCCTTTCGTCGGGTGGGCGGTGTGCAGGGCGACGGCCCGCTGGAGCCGGTTCTGGGCGGGGGCGCGCCAGATGTGGCAGATGGCGAGGGCGAGGGCGTCGGCGGCGTCGGCCGGCTTGGGGGGCGCGGCGAGCCGCAGCAGCCGGGTGACCATGGCGCCGACCTGCGCCTTGTCGGCGCGTCCCGAGCCGGTGACGGCGGCCTTGACCTCGCTGGGGGTGTGCAGCGCGACGGGGATGCCGCGGCGGGCGGCGCACAGCATGGCGACGGCGCTGGCCTGGGCGGTGCCCATCACGGTGCGCACGTTGTGCTGGCTGAAGACGCGCTCCACGGCGACGAACTCGGGCCGGTGTTCGTCCAGCCACTGCTCGATGCCCTGCTCGACGGCGAGCAGCCGGTGGCTCAGCTCGGCGTCCGCCGGAGTGCGTACGACGCCGACGCCGACCATGGTCAGCGGGCGGCCCGCGACCCCCTCGACCACGCCGACACCGCACCGGGTCAGCCCCGGGTCCACCCCCAGCACCCGCACGGGGCGCCTCCCTCCGACCGCTCGATCACCTGTTTGTGCAGGCTATCGGGTGGCACTGACAACGCCGCGCACCGACGCCCGGCAACGCGACGGGCCGACGGGGTGTCCCGTCGGCCCGGTCGGACAGCCGCGCGCGTTACGCGTCGACCTTCTCCATGATCTCGTCGCTCACGTCGAAGTTGGCGAAGACGTTCTGCACGTCGTCGCTGTCCTCCAGCGCGTCGATCAGCTTGAAGATCTTCTTCGCGCCCTCCTCGTCCAGCTCGACCTGCATGGTCGGGACGAAGTTGGCCTCGGCGGAGTCGTAGTCGATGCCGGCCTCCTGGAGGGCGGTGCGGACCGCGACCAGGTCGGTGGCCTCGCTGAGCACCTCGAAGGACTCGCCGAGGTCGTTGACCTCCTCGGCACCGGCGTCCAGGACGGCACCGAGCACGTCGTCCTCGGTCAGCTCGCCCTTGGGGACGATCACGACGCCCTTGCGGTTGAACAGGTACGACACCGAGCCGGGGTCGGCCATGGAGCCGCCGTTGCGGGTCATGGCGACACGCACGTCGGAGGCGGCGCGGTTGCGGTTGTCGGTGAGGCACTCGATGAGCACCGCGACACCGTTGGGGCCGTAGCCCTCGTACATGATCGTCTCGTAGTCGGCACCGCCGGCCTCGAGACCGCCGCCGCGCTTGATCGCGGAGTCGATGTTCTTGTTCGGGACCGACTGCTTCTTGGCCTTCTGGACGGCGTCGTAGAGCGTCGGGTTGCCGTCGAGGTCGACGCCGCCCATCCGCGCCGCCACCTCGATGTTCTTGATCAGCTTCGCGAAGAGCTTGCCGCGCTTGGCGTCGATCACGGCCTTCTTGTGCTTCGTCGTAGCCCATTTAGAGTGGCCGGACATCTGCCTGTCTCCTTCGCGTTACCCATCTATGAACGAACGCCAGAGATCCTACAAGGACTCCGGGGCGGCATTGGCGCGCACCATGTCCACGAACAGGGCGTGCACCCGGTGGTCACCGGTCAGTTCCGGGTGGAACGACGTGGCGAGCGCGTTGCCCTGGCGGACGGCGACGATGTGGCCGTCGTGCTCGGCGAGCACCTCGGCGCCGGCACCCACGGACTCCACCCAGGGGGCGCGGATGAAGACGCCCTCCACAGGATCGCCCGCGACGCCCCGCACGTCGACCGCGGCCTCGAAGGACTCGTTCTGCCGCCCGAAGGCGTTGCGGCGCACGATCATGTCGATGCCGCCGACGGTCTCCTGGCCCGAGCGCGGGTCGAGGATCTTGTCGGCCAGCATGATCATGCCGGCGCAGGTGCCGTAGACGGGCATGCCGTCGCGCACCCGGGCGCGCAGCGGCTCCATCACACCGAAGAGGACGGCCAGCTTGGAGATGGTGGTGGACTCGCCGCCGGGCAGCACGAGGCCGTCGACCTCGGCGAGTTCCTCGGGGCGCCGCACCGGCCTGGCCACGGCGTCCGCCGCGGCCAGGGCGATGAGGTGCTCCCGTACGTCGCCCTGGAGGGCCAGGACGCCGATGACAGGAGTGTTCATGGGGTGTCGCTCACCAACCGCGGTTCGCGTAGCGCTCGGTCTCGGGGAGGGTGTCGCAGTTGATGCCGACCATGGCCTCGCCGAGGTTGCGGGACGCGTCCGCGATGATCTTCGGGTCGTCGTAGAAGGTGGTCGCCTTGACGATGGCGGCGGCGCGCTTGGCCGGGTCGCCGGACTTGAAGATGCCGGAGCCGACGAACACGCCCTCGGCACCGAGCTGGCGCATCAGCGCGGCGTCGGCCGGGGTGGCCACACCGCCGGCGGAGAACAGCACCACGGGGAGCTTGCCCAGCTCGGCGACCTCCTTGACCAGCTCGTAGGGGGCGCGCAGCTCCTTGGCGGCGGCGTACAGCTCGTTGTTGTCGCAGCCGCGCAGCTTGGCGATCTCGCCCTTGATCTGGCGCAGGTGGCGCACGGCCTCCACGACGTTGCCGGTGCCGGCCTCGCCCTTGGAGCGGATCATCGCGGCGCCCTCGGCGATGCGGCGCAGGGCCTCGCCCAGGTTGGTGGCGCCGCACACGAACGGGGTGGTGAAGGCCCACTTGTCGGAGTGGTTGACCTCGTCGGCCGGGGTGAGCACCTCGGACTCGTCGATGTAGTCCACGCCGAGGGACTGGAGCACCTGGGCCTCTACGAAGTGGCCGATGCGGGACTTGGCCATGACCGGGATCGAGACGGCGTCGATGATGCCCTCGATCATGTCCGGGTCGGACATGCGCGCCACGCCGCCGTCCTTGCGGATGTCGGCGGGGACCCGCTCCAGGGCCATGACGGCGACGGCGCCCGCGTCCTCGGCGATCTTCGCCTGCTCCGGGGTGACGACGTCCATGATGACGCCCCCCTTGAGCTGCTCGGCCATGCCGCGCTTCACGCGGGCGGTGCCGGTCTCGGGAGCCTGGTTCTCGGTGGTGGACACGGATGACCTCGCTGATGTGAAGAGGGTTTCTGCTGACCCGAGGAAACGCGAGGGGACCAGGCCACAGCAAGGGCCAATGAAAAGCCGGTGGCTCCTTTTCGCTGTGAATGACAGGCGGACGGCCGTCAGGCGACCCTTTCCACCAGGGCCGCGGGGGGTTCGTCGTCCATTTCGAAGGCCAACGGGAAGGGCGCGTGGCCGGCCAGCCGGAACCAGCGGACCTTGCGGTGTTCGCGCAGCCGGCGGGCGGCGCCCACCGCGTCGTTGTGGAAGCGGCGGGCCATCGGCACCCGGCGCACGGCCTCGGCCAGCTCACGGGCGGCCTCCTCGCCGCCGGGGGCCTCGCGCAGCGCCTCCACCTGGGCCGGCTCCGCGAAGACCGCGCGCAGGGCCTGGCTCAGCTCGCTCTCGGCGACCTCCCGCTGTTCCTCCTCGGCCTGCCGGGCGGCGTGCGCGGCTTCGTACAGCACGATCGAGGCGGCCGGGTCCAGCACGCCCGAGGTGGCGAGTTCCTGGGCCACCGAGGCCCGGCGCAGCAACTGGGCGTCGAGCGCGGCCCGGGCGGCGTCCATCCGTACGTGCAGCCGGTCCAGCCGTCCGGCGGTCCAGCTCAGGTAGACGCCGATCGCGAGCAGGGCGACGAGGATCCAGATGAGGGTTGCGGTCACGCCGGAAGGCTATCGGTCCCCGCGCCGGGACCCGGAGGCCGTCGTGCCCCCGGCCGCCCCGCCCGCCGACCGGGCTCCGTCGGCATGTGCCGCGCCGGCCCCCGCGGACGGTCACGGCCCCCGCCGGGAGCCGCCCCCGCGGGCGCCGGGTCAGTCGCGGGCGAGGCCGAAGCGGGCTCGCAGGCCCGTCGTGCGTTCGTCCGCGGCGACCGCGGTCGTGCCGTCGGTGACCGTCTCGTAGACGGACAGGATGTCCGCGCCGACCGTGGACCAGTCGAAGCGGCGGACGTGCGCGCTGCCGCGGGCGCGCAGCGCGGCCCGGCGGTCCGGGTCGGCCAGCAGCCGGACGGCGGCGTCCGCGAGCGCGTCCGCGTCCTCGTTGGCGAACACCTCGCCCGCCCGGCCCTGGTCGAGGACCTGCACGAAGGCGTCGAGGTCCGAGGCGAGCACGGGGGCGCCCGCGGACATGGCCTCGACCAGGATGATGCCGAAGCTCTCGCCACCGGTGTTGGGCGCGAGGTACAGGTCGACGCTGCGCAGCAGACGGGCCTTGTCCTCGTCGCTGATCATGCCGAGGAACTCCACGTGGGAGCGGAGTTCCCGCGGCAGGCCCTCGACGGCGGCCTCCTCGTCGCCCCGGCCGGCGACCAGCAGCCGTGCGCCGGGCCGGGCGGCGAGGATCTTCGGCAGGGCCTTCATCAGGACGGGCAGGCCCTTGCGGGGCTCGTCGATGCGGCCGATGAAGCCGATCGTCTCCCCCTGCCACTGCGGCCTGGGCTCGGCCTTGGCGAAGAAGTCGACGTCGACGCCGTTGGGGATGACCACCGCGTCGC
The DNA here is from genome assembly GCF_013423905.1 of Streptomyces sp. NEAU-sy36. Taxonomy (NCBI): domain Bacteria; kingdom Bacillati; phylum Actinomycetota; class Actinomycetes; order Kitasatosporales; family Streptomycetaceae; genus Streptomyces; species Streptomyces sp. NEAU-sy36. The sequence goes on along the minus strand of NZ_CP058977.1, from coordinate 2,283,222 downwards.
CGCCCAGGTGCTCGACCAGGGTGCGGCGGGCGTACTCGCTGACCGCGATCCGCGCGCTGATCTTCTCCAGCGCGGCCTGGAGGATCGAGTAGGCGGCGATCATCGCCCGGGAGCGCGGGTTGGAGGTGTGGAACGTGGCCACGATCGGGCCCTGCGCGGCCCAGCAGGTGAGCAGGCCCAGCGAGGGCGAGGTCGGCTCGTGGATGTGGACCACGTCGAAGGCGCCCTCGTGCAGCCAGCGCCGCACCCGCGCGGCCGACAGGAAGCCGAAGTTCAGCCGGGCCACCGAGCCGTTGTACGGCACCGGGACCGCACGCCCGGCGGAGACGACGTACGGCGGCAGCGGGGTGTCGTCGTCGGCCGGGGCGAGCACGGAGACCTCGTGGCCGAGGCGGAGGAAGTACTCGGCGAGGTCGCGGACGTGGAACTGGACGCCTCCGGGCACGTCCCAGGAGTACGGGCAGACGATCCCGATTCTCACGAGGGTCCCTTCGCGGGGTCGAGGTCGGCGAGCCACAGCCGTTGGAGCATGTGCCAGTCCTCCGGGTGCTCGGCGATCCCGGTGGCGAAGGCGTCGGCCAGGGCCTGTGTCATGACAGACGTCTTCTCGGCCCGGGTGCCTGACCGCGGCACCTCGATCGCCGGATGGACCCGGCCGCGCATGACGGGCGAGTCGTCGTACCAGAGGGTCACCGGCAGCAGCAGGGCGCCGGTGTGCTGGGCGAGCAGGGCGGGGCCCGCGGGCATCCGGGCCCGCTCGCCGAAGAAGCCCACCTCCACGCCGGAGGCGGACAGGTCGCGGTCGGCGACCAGGCAGACCAGGCCGCCGTCGCGCAGCCGCCGGGCCAGGGTGCCGAAGGCGGAGCCGCCGCTGTGCGGCAGCACCTCCATGCCGAGGCCCTCGCGGTAGGCGACGAAGCGGTCGTAGAGCGTCTCGGGCTTGAGGCGCTCGGCGACCGTGGTGAACGGGGTGCGCAGCGCCGTGGTGACCCAGGCGCCGGCCAGGTCCCAGTTGGCCAGGTGCGGCAGGGCGAGGATCACGCCCTTGCCGGCGTCGAGGCCCTCGGTCAGGTGGTGGACGTCCTTGGGGTCGAAGCCCGTGCGGATCCGCTCGGCGCTCCAGGCGGGCAGCCGGAAGGACTCCATCCAGTAGCGCAGGTAGGAGCGCATGCCCGCGCGGGACAGCTCGGCCAGCCGCTCGGGACCGGCGCCGGGCACCACCCGCGCGTAGTTCGCCTCCAGTCGCTGCACGCCCTTGCCGCGCCGCTTCCAGGCGATGTCGGCGATGGTCCGCCCGAGGCGGGCCGCGACCGGCTCGGGGAGCTTCTTGACCGTGCTCCAGCCGGCGCCGTACAGCGCGTCCGTCAGCCGGTCCGCGGTGCTCACCGGGCCGCCCCGCTGTCCTGCCGGGCCGCCGCCTCCGCCTCGGCGGACTCGCGGCGCACGGTGACGACGCGCTGGACCAGGGTGACCAGGCTGCCCGCGGCGACGATCCACAGGGCGATCGGCAGCAGCCACTGGATGCCCGGCACACCGAACTTGTGCAGACCCGCGAAACCGGCCGCCACCAGGGAGATCACCAGGCGCTCGGCCCGCTCGACCAGACCGTTGACGGCGACGGGGAGCCCGATCGACTCGCCGCGCGCCTTGGTGTACGACACCACCTGGCCGCTGGCCAGGCAGAAGATCGCCACGGCGCACAGCGCGTCGTTGTCGCCGTGGCCCGCGTACCAGAGCGCGAAGCCACCGAAGATCGCGCCGTCGGCGACCCGGTCCAGGGTGGAGTCGAGGAAGGCCCCCCAGCGGCTGGAGCGTCCCAGCTGCCGGGCCATGTTGCCGTCGACCAGGTCGGAGAAGACGAACAGGGTGATCACGACCGTGCCCCAGAAGAACTCGCCCCGGGGGTAGAAGACCAGCGCGCCCGCCACCACACCCGCGGTGCCGATCAGCGTGACCGTGTCGGGGCTCACCCCCCGCCGGATGAGAAACGCGGCGAACGGTGTGAGGACACGCGTGAAGAATGCACGCGCGTACTTGTTCAGCATGGCCTTCCCGACGGTCGGTGTCGCGCCGCGGCCCGTGATGGCCGCCGGCTGGCCCATCGTAGCCACGCGCGCGTGCGGGTGGCGGGCGGGCACCCGCAGCCCGTGCGCGCGAGCGGTGCGCGCGGCCGCCCGCGGCGGGATCGGGTCCGTCGTATGGACGCGAGGTGACGGGAGTGGAAAGCTCGAATAACCGCGGGCGTCGCCGAAGCCGCCACAGCACGCGGTTCGCGTGTCCGCGCCCCGATGACCTCACCGTGTACGGGAGGCAGGATCATGGGCGACAAGACTCAGACACACCCCGGGGCCGCCGGCAGGGCTCTGGCGGCCGACCAACCCGCGTCCGTACGGAATGTGGTGCTGGTCGGCCACTCCGGAGCGGGCAAGACCACGCTGGTGGAGGCCCTCGCGCTGACCGCGGGGGCGGTGAACCGGGCGGGCCGCGTGGAGGACGGCGGCACCGTCTCCGACTACGACGAGATAGAGCACCGGCAGCAGCGCTCGGTGCAGCTGTCCCTGGTGCCGGTCGAATGGGACGGCATCAAGATCAACCTCCTCGACACCCCCGGCTACGCGGACTTCGTCGGGGAGCTGCGGGCCGGTCTGCGCGCCGCGGACGCGGCCCTCTTCGTCGTCTCGGCCTCGGACGGGGTGGACGGCTCGACCCGCATGGTGTGGGAGGAGTGCGCGGCCGTCGGCATGCCCCGCGCCATCGTGGTCACGCACCTGGAGGCGGCCCGCGCCGACTTCGAGGAGATGACCCGGATCTGCGCGGAGGCCTTCGGCGGCGACGATCCCGACGCCGTGCTGCCGCTGTACCTGCCGCTGCGCGGCCCCGAGGGCCCCGACGGGCACGCCCCTGTGACCGGGCTGGTGGGGCTGCTCTCCCGCAAGCTGTTCGACTACTCGTCCGGCGAGCGCAAGGAGTCCGAACCCGGCCCGGACCAGCTGCCGGACCTGGACGAGGCCCGCAACCGGCTCATCGAGGGGATCATCGCCGAGAGCGAGGACGAGACCCTGATGGACCGCTACCTCGGCGGCGAGCAGGTCGAGGTCAAGACCCTGGTCCAGGACCTGGAACGGGCCGTGGCGCGCGGCAGCTTCTTCCCGGTGCTGGCCGCCGCCCCCGCCGCAGAGGGCGCCCGCCAGGGCCTGGGCACGGTGGAACTGCTGGACCTGATCACCGGCGGCTTCCCCACCCCCTTCGAGCACGCGGTGCCCGGCGTGACCACCCCCGACGGCGCCCCGCGCGAACTCGTGCCCTGCGACACCGAGGGGCCGCTGGCCGCCGAGGTCGTCAAGACCGCCTCCGACCCCTACGTCGGCCGTATCTCCCTGGTCCGCGTGTTCTCCGGCACGCTGCGACCCGACCAGACGGTGCACGTCTCGGGGCACGGTCTGACCGACCGGGGCCACGAGGACCACGACGTGGACGAGAAGATCGGCGCCCTGTCCATGCCCTTCGGCAAACAGCAGCGGCCGGTCACCCACGCGGTCGCCGGCGACCTGGTGTGCGTGGCCAAGCTCACCCGCGCCGAGACCGGCGACACGCTCTCCGCGAAGGACGACCCGCTCCTGATGGAGCCCTGGCAGATGCCCGACCCGCTGCTCCCGGTCGCCATCCGGGCGCACAGCAAGGCCGACGAGGACAAGCTGTCGCAGGGCCTGTCCCGGCTGGTCGCCGAGGACCCCACGATGCGTCTGGAGCAGAACCAGGACACCCACCAGGTGGTGCTGTGGTGCCTGGGCGAGGCGCACGCGGACGTCGCGCTGGAACGGCTGCGCAGCCGCTACGGCGTCCAGGTCGACGTCGTCCCGCACAAGGTCTCGCTGCGGGAGACGTTCGCGACCAAGGCGGCCGGGCGCGGCCGGCACGTCAAGCAGTCCGGTGGGCACGGCCAGTACGCCATCTGCGAGATCGAGGTGGAGCCGCTGCCGGGTGGCTCGGGCATCGAGTTCGTGGACAAGGTGGTCGGCGGCGCGGTGCCGCGCCAGTTCATCCCGTCCGTGGAGAAGGGCGTGCGGGCCCAGGCCGCCAAGGGCGTCGTCGCCGGGCATCCGCTCGTGGACGTGCGGGTCACGCTGCTCGACGGCAAGGCGCACTCGGTGGACTCCTCCGACGCCGCGTTCCAGACGGCGGGCGCGCTCGCCCTGCGCGAGGCCGCCGCCGACGCGAGGATCCATCTGCTGGAGCCGGTCGCCGAGGTGAGCGTGCTGGTCGGCGACGACTACGTGGGCGCCGTGATGAGCGATCTGTCGGGCCGGCGCGGCCGGCTCCTCGGCACCGAGCAGGTGGGTTCCGGACGCACCCTGATCCGCGCCGAGGTCCCCGAGTTCGAGATCGGCCGGTACGCCGTCGACCTGCGCTCGCTCTCGCACGGCACGGCCCGCTTCGACCGGGCGTACGCACGGCACGAGCCGATGCCGCCGCAGATCGCCGAACGCATTCGCGAGCAGGGCGGGGACGACGGTTAGGTCCCTTCTCCGGGCGGACGGCTTCGGTCGTCCGCCCCTCGCTCGCCGGTGGTGGCGGATACCCTGGCCACCTGGGCACCTCGTGCGCGGGCCGACCGGTTTTCGGCACGTGTGCGGGCCCAACAGGTGTGCGGGGCAGGGAAGTCGGGAAGGCCGCAGAGCGACACCGGCGGCGATGGGGGCGGGAATGTCGTTTGGAACGGAGTGGGACGGGCCCCAGGTGCCCGTCTCGGGCGACGGCCAGCAGGCGGCGACGGCCGCCCTGGCCTCCGCGGCCTACCGGGACGACAAGGTCGTGAAGATCAAGGAAGCGGACAACGAGTGGCACCAGTCCACCGTGAAGCCGGGCAGGATACGGCTGTTCGAACCGAACCTGGGCGAGGCGTTCTCGCGGGCCGTCGTGGACCGCATGCTCGGTCCGGGCCGTAAACCGCTCATCCAGTCCTTCGGGTCCGAGCCCCAGTTCGTGGTGGAGCACTGTCTCGCGGCCAACAACATCCGCCGCGAGCGCGACAACCGGCTGACCGCCGTGACGGTGCTGTGCGGCCTGCTCTTCCTGCCGGGGCTGATCGCCTGGCTGCTCGTCTTCCAGCTGCGGGCGTTCGTCGCCAAGCGGGACGACAAGCGGGCCGGCACCCTGGCCACCGTGCTGCTGCTCGGCGTGGCCGTGCTGGCCGTGCTGTTCCTGATCCGGACGCCGTTCAGCGGCTTCTGGGCGTGGTACGCGCGGGCGGCCGTGGTGCTCCCGGTGATCGGCTGGTACGTGGCCAAGCAGATCTGCGAGCGCACCGCCAAGGACCTGCGGGCCCGCTGGGACGGCCTGCTGTCGGGCAGCAGCGTCGGCATCAAGGTCCCCGAGGCCGTGCCGCGCGGCCCCAACCAGACCGCGGCCGACACCCTGCGCGAGTCCCTGGCCCGGCTCACCGCCGAGCAGCAGTCCAACTCGGTCTTCTACGCCGGCCCCAAGGGCATACTCGGCATGGGCACCCGCTGGGGCTCCTGGCAGCTCGCCGAGGACCTGGTGCCCGCCGACCCCGGCCGCGAGATCCACCCCTTCCGCAGCTGGGACGTCATCCGCGCGATCCACGACCAGCTGACCCTGCTGGAGCGCGGCCCGCTGAACACCGGAGGCTTCCCCAAGCCCTCGGTCAAGCACTGGATCGTCACCCCGATCGCCGAGAAGGCCGGGGCGGTGTCCCGGCCCGAGGGCACCGATGTGGAGGCCTTCCAGGTCAAGCCGCACGCGATACAGGAGATCTGCAACAAGCAGCAGTTCGGCAAGGGCGACCGGCACTACCTGGGCGTGCAGTGGACGCTCTGGGACGGCCAGCTGGTGATCACCATGATGATCACGGTCACCGTGCTGCACGAGACGCTGCGCATCGAGGTCACCGGACACGCGCTCGGCCCGGTCAACGGACTGTTCTGGAGCAAGCCGGAGGCGCCCACCAAGGAGGTCAGCAAGACCTTCAAGCCGTGGGAGACCCGCAAGGTCAGCCTGCCCCTGATGACCACCGACGAGGTCGTACGTCTCGCCGTGCGCGCCCCGCTGACCTGGTACCCGCCGCTGCTCAACTGGCTGGGCGGCTCCCTGGGCCTGCCGGAGCCGTTCGGTCTGCGGCACGCGTGGGCCGACCAGCCGTGGCGGCACCGCTTCATGGCCGACGACGCGCTGCGCGCGGCCACCCCGGTGCTGCGGGTGGTGCACTCGGCCGCGATCAAGGTCCTCGCGGAGCACGGCGTGAACACGGAGAAGTTCGGCAGCCGGTCGTCGGCGCTCAGCGGCGCGATCCAGGACCCCACGCCGAAGAAGGCGGACCTGTACGACGCGTGACGCGCACCCCCGGACACGGCGAGGGCGCCCCCTTCGGCGAGGGGGCGCCCTCGGCGCGTCGGCGCGCGGCCCGGTCTACGCCGACGGCCAGGCCCGCGCCAGCATCGCGCGGGTGTCGGCCAGCAGCTGCGGGAGCACCTTGGTGTGCCCCACCACCGGCATGAAGTTGGTGTCGCCGCCCCAGCGGGGCACGATGTGCTGGTGCAGGTGGGCGGCGATGCCGGCGCCCGCCACCGTGCCCTGGTTCATGCCGATGTTGAAGCCGTGCGCGCCGGAGGCGGTGCGCAGCGCGGTCATCGCCTGCTTGGTCAGCTCGGCCAGCTCGGCGGTCTCCGGCCCGGTCAGCTCCGTGTAGTCGGCCACGTGCCGGTAGGGCACGGTCATCAGATGGCCGCCGTTGTACGGGTAGAGGTTGAGGACCGCGTAGACGTGTTCGCCACGGCGGACGATCAGCCCGTCCTCGTCGGACTTCGCCGGTATCGAGCAGAAGGGACAGCCGTCGTCGGCTCCCGGGCCGCTCGGCTTGTTCTCACCCTGGATGTACGCCATCCGATGGGGCGTCCACAGCCGCTGGAACGCGTCCTGCGTGCCGACCCCGATCTGCTGCTCCGGCTCACTCGTCATGCTAGGCAGCATATGGCGTGCTGCCCCGGTACAGGCCAGGACCCCCGGCGACCGAAGTCCGCCCGGGGGCCCGTGCCGGCCGGGGGTCAGACCTGGGCGCGCTCCGCCACGACCTTGGCGATCTTGGCGATGGCCTCGTCGACCGGGATGCCGTTCTCCTGCGAGCCGTCGCGGTAGCGGAAGGAGACCGAGCCGTTCGACATGTCCTCGTCGCCCGCGATGACCATGAACGGCACCTTCTGCTTCTGCGCGTTCCTGATCTTCTTCTGCATGCGGTCCGAGGAGGCGTCCACCTCGACGCGCAGCCCCTGCTTGCGGGCGGCCGCGGCGAACTTCTCCAGGTACTCGACGTGGGCGTCGCCGATCGGGATGCCGAGCGCCTGCACCGGCGCCAGCCACGCCGGGAAGGCGCCCGCGTAGTGCTCCAGGAGGACCGCGAAGAAGCGCTCGATGGAACCGAACAGCGCGCGGTGGATCATGACCGGACGCTGCTTGGAGCCGTCGGGGCCGGTGAACTCCAGGTTGAACCGCTCGGGCAGGTTGAAGTCGAGCTGGATGGTCGACATCTGCCAGGTACGGCCGATGGCGTCCTTGGCCTGCACCGAGATCTTCGGTCCGTAGAAGGCCGCGCCGCCCGGGTCGGGGACGAGGGGCAGCCCCTGCTTCTCGGCGACCTGGCGCAGGGTCTCGGTCGCCTCCTCCCAGACCTCGTCGGAGCCGACGAACTTCTCCGGGTCCTTGGTGGACAGCTCCAGGTAGAAGTCGGTCAGGCCGTAGTCCCGCAGCAGGCCCAGGACGAAGGTGAGCGTCTTGTCCAGTTCCTCGGACATCTGCTCGCGGGTGCAGTAGATGTGCGCGTCGTCCTGCGTGAAGCCGCGGGCGCGGGTCAGGCCGTGCACGACGCCCGACTTCTCGTACCGGTACACGGTCCCGAACTCGAACAGACGCAGCGGCAGTTCGCGGTACGAGCGGCCGCGCGCGTCGAAGATCAGGTTGTGCATCGGGCAGTTCATGGGCTTGAGGTAGTAGTCCACGCCCTCGTCGAGCTGCATGGGCGGGTACATGCCGTCGGCGTACCAGTCCAGGTGGCCCGAGGTCTCGAAGAGCTTCCCCTTCGTCGCGTGCGGGGTGTAGACGAACTCGTAGCCCTCCTCCTCGTGGCGGCGGCGCGAGTAGTCCTCCATGACCCGGCGGATGATGCCGCCCTTGGGGTGGAAGACGGCGAGGCCGGAGCCGATCTGCTCGGGGATGGAGAAGAGGTCCAGCTCGGCACCGAGCTTGCGGTGGTCGCGCTTCTCGGCCTCGGCGAGGAACTCCAGGTACGCCTTCAGCTCGTCCTTGGACGGCCAGGCGGTGCCGTAGATGCGCTGGAGCATCGGGTTCTTCTCGCTGCCGCGCCAGTAGGCAGCCGCGTTGCGCATCAGCTTGAACGCCGGGATGAGCCGGGTGGAGGGCAGGTGGGGGCCGCGGCAGAGGTCCTTCCAGCACAGCTCGCCGGTCTTGGCGTCCAGGTTGTCGTAGATCGTCAGCTCGCCGGCGCCGACCTCGACGTCCGCGCCGTCGTCGTGCGACGCGGAGCCCTTGAGGCCGATCAGCTCCAGCTTGTACGGCTCGTCGGCCAGTTCCTCGCGGGCGGCCTCGTCGGTGACCACGCGGCGGGCGAACTTCTGCCCGCGCTTCTGGATCTCCTGCATCTTCTTCTCGATGGCCTTGAGATCCTCGGGCGTGAACGGCTTCTCGACGTCGAAGTCGTAGTAGAAGCCGTCCTTGACCGGCGGGCCGATGCCCAGCTTGGCCTCCGGGAACAGCTCCTGCACGGCCTGCGCCATGACGTGCGCGGTGGAGTGGCGCAGGATGTTGAGGCCGTCCTCGGACGTGATCTCCACGCCCTCGACCTCGTCGCCGTCGACGAGCGCGTACGCGAGGTCCTTCAGCTCGCCGCCCACGCGCGCGGCGATGATCGAGCGCTCGCCCGCGAAGAGGTCGGCGGCCGTAGTGCCCGTCGTCACCACGCGTTCTTCCCGCTCGGAATCGCGTTGGATGATCACACGGACGTCTGACACCGGTCTCTCCTGACTGAAGGTGGGTGCGGCGCCATACCAGGAGCGCGCGCACAGGCGATCGTACCGACCCGAGGGCACCGACCGCGAAACGGTCACCTTCGGTCGCCGTCCGCTCACGCCTCCCCGCAGGCCTCCTCGAAGAAGTCCAGGTTCCCCTGGAGGGATTTCAGCAGCCGGTCGCGTTCGGCCTCGTCGACCTGGACGGGGACGACGCCGGAGACGCCGGTGAGCCTGCGGAAGCCGCCGCGCCGCTCCAGCCGGCCGTGCACCCGCACCGGGAGGCCGACGAGATGGGCGTGGCCGGCGATGCGGTAGTCCTCCTCGTCGAGGGTGACCCGCACGTGCGTCACCTCGGCGCCGGCGAGGACGCGTAGCCGTACGGTGCCCTCGCCGCCGGGGCCCGAGCGGCGCATGCGCACGACGGCTCCGGTGATCCGCGCGGGTACGGAGGTCTCCTCGCGCAGGTAGCGGGCGGCGGCCTCGCGCAGTACGGGCAGGTCGCCGGGGGAGAACTCGACGGGTTCGGCGGCCGGGGCGCAGCCCTCGGGGACGCCGGCGGCGGGTGCCCAGGCGACGGCGATCCTGGCCCCCTCGGTGCCGCGCACCAGCGCGGTGAGCGCCTCGGTCAGCTCGCGGCTGACGCCGGCCTCGACGGCGCCGTCGAAGGCGTCCATGCCGCCGGTGGCGCGGCGGTAGTCGATGGCCTCGCGGGCGGCGTACAGGGCCTGGTGGAGGCGGACGGCGAGGGGACGGCCCGCGGGCACCGGCACGAAGGCGGTCAGCGGGCGGCCCTCGGCGGCGGGGCCGACGAGGACGTCCTGGAGGAGTTCCGCGGCCGCGCGGCGGTGCCGGGCGCCGTGGTACCCGGCCCGGGCGCGGGTGGCGAGCGCGGCGGCGAGCAGCATCTGCCGTGCGGCGCCGCGCAGTTGCTCGTCGCGGCCCCACGGCGCGGCGCCGGCCGGTCCGTTCGGTACGTCGCGCCACCAGCGGATCTCGTCGCTGGGCCGGGCGAGGGAGATCAGCACCTCGCGGGCGGCGGGGGTGTCGCTGCGGGCGAGGGCGTCCAGGGCCTCGCCGAGCAGGTCGTCGCTGTCGGGGAAGGCGCGGCTCTCGGGGACCAGCAGGCTGGTGGCGGCGCCCGGGCCGGGCGGGGTCCAGCGGCCGTAGCGTCCGGCGGCCCCGCCGCGCCGCTGCCAGCCGTGCCGCCGCAGGAGGGCGCCGAGCACCGCGGGGTCGACGTCGGCGGGGCGCGGCGGGCCGTCGCCGGGGCAGACGTCGGGGTGCGGTCGCGGCGGCACCGGTTCCTCGGGGGGACGGTTCCTCATGGTCTGCCTCCCGTCCCGACACGGGTCATGATCTCGCACAGCGCCCGGTCGTCGAAGATGCGTGTGGTCGGTATGCGCACGGTGGTCCGGTGCCGGCCGGTGATGGGGTGGCCGGCCAGGTTGACCCAGTAGCAGCAGTGCCTGAGGTCGAGCCGGTCGTGGCCGGCGCGCAGCCAGTCGTCCTGGGAGCGCGGGACCAGCATCACGACGAGGATCTTGTGCACCGAGACGGGGGTGCGGGCGAGCTTGCGCAGGTGGTCGTTGTCGAGGGTGAAGGAGAAGGTGCGGCCCGGCGGGTGGGGGGCGATCTGGTACGTCGCCTTCAGCTGCACCTTGATGGTGACCTCGTCGTCGACGGTGTGGCCGGGCGCGCTGTGGCTGACGTGCCAGTCGATGCCGTTGTCCGGGAAGGGCTGGGACAGCGAGCAGCCGGCCGCGGCGGCGACCGCGTGCAGATAGCCGACCTGCAGTGTCTCCATGCAGGCGGTGGTGGCGAGCGTGCCGCGGTGGGGGTGCGTGCGTTCGGGCAGCAGCCCGCCCCGCTCGGGCTGCAGAGTGGCCATGTACCAACAGCCTTCCAAGCCAAGGCTTTTCCCGGTGCGGGCCGCTGAACTGCAAAGACCCGTACTGCTGTTGTCTCCTCGCGGCGTACGGCGCAAACGGCCCGGGTATCACCAAATGGGCAGAAGACGGGAGGTCAGCTGCCGCGGCTGGACGAGGAGTTGGGCTGGGATGACGTACTGGTACGAGGGGCCGCTGGCCGCCTTCGACACGGAGACAACGGGTGTGGACGTCGAGACCGACCGGATCGTGTCGGCCGCCGTCCTGGTCCAGGACGCCCCGGGGACCGTGCCGCGGGTGTCGCGCTGGCTGGTCGATCCGGGGGTGCCGGTGCCGGCCGAGGCGACGGCGGTGCACGGGCTGACGCAGGAGCACCTCCAGCGCAACGGCCGCTGGCCGGCCCCGGTGATGCTGGAGATAGCCGAGCTGCTGGCGGAGCACGCGGCGCGGGGCCGCCCGCTGGTGGTGATGAACGCGCCGTTCGACCTGACGCTGCTGGACCGGGAGTTGCGCCGGCACCGGGCGTCCTCGCTGGAGCAGTGGTTCCCGTCGGTACCGCTGCGGGTGCTGGACCCGCGCGTGCTCGACAAGCACCTGGACCGCTACCGCAAGGGGCGGCGCACGCTGACCGATCTGTGCGAGCACTACGGCGTGACATTGGAGGGCGCGCACGACGCGGCGGCGGACGCGCTGGCGGCGCTGGAGGTCGTCCGGGCACTGGGCCGCCGTTTCGCGACCCGGCTCGAACGACTCTCCCCCGCCGAGCTGCACGCCCTCCAGGCCGACTGGCACGCGGCGCAGGCCCGGGGCCTTCAGGCCTGGTTCGCCCGCAGCGGCTCGGAGGAGACGGTCAGCACGGAGTGGCCGGTACGGCCGGGGCTGCCCGCGGCCGCCTAGGCCGGTCGCCCCGGGTGTCCGGACAGCGGAAGAGCCGGTCCGCTGCTGCGGACCGGCTCTCTCCCGGTGGGCGATACTGGGTTCGAACCAGTGACCTCTTCGGTGTGAACGAAGCGCTCTCCCACTGAGCTAATCGCCCGGGAACGCACTGAACAATACAGGTCCGGACGGCGATCCTTCAAACCGCCCGCAGACGGCGCAGCAGTCCGCGGTGTCCGGCCCGCATCATCAGGCGGTGGTTGACGCGGAAGACGGCGCGGCCGGGCACGGCGAGCCGCCGCAGCAGGGGCTTGCGCACCTCGACCTCCTGGTCGTAGCGGGCGAGCGTGCCGGGGCCCGCGGCGGTGACGGTCCAGCGCGCCCAGCCCTCGATGTCGCCGCTCATGGCGATCTCCAGGATCCCGGCGGCCGGGTCGCGCCGGGTCGCGCGGGCGGTGAAGGTCATGGCGTACGGCAGTGCCGAGCGGATGGTGAGGATGCCGGTGGAGTCGTCCAGCCGGGTCACCGAGCGCACCTGGGGCCACCAGCGGGGGTAGTCCTCGGGCCGCTCCAGCGCGGCGTAGACGGCGGCCGGCGGCGCGGGCAGGGGCCACAGGCTGTGAAAGCGGTAGTGGTTCCAGTCCATGCGCGGAGTCTGCCCGTCCCGACGCCGGGGGTGCTGATTCAGGCTCAGTTTCTGTTCGAATGCGGGCGGTTGCGGGGCCGGGAAATTCTCCGGGCTCGCCGCGCCGGACGGGAAAGCCGGGCGGTTTTTCCGGAAAAGCCGCGCGTTTTCCGCCGGTTGCTCTTCGATACGCCGACGGCCCATCCGCTGTTCGCGGATGGGCCGTCGGTCCGGGTGGGCGATACTGGGTTCGAACCAGTGACCTCTTCGGTGTGAACGAAGCGCTCTCCCACTGAGCTAATCGCCCGGGCGCAGGAAGAACATTACCCCATGTCAGGGGGTGCCCCCGACCACGGTCCGCGGCGGTGCGCGGACGGGCGGGGGCGCGGCTCACCGGCGCTCGATCTTCCAGGGCAGGACGGGGCCGTAGCGCCACAGGTAGATCGCGCCCAGCACCCCGGCGATCACCACGGCGATCACGGTCAGCGTGATGTTGCGGCGGCGCACCTCGGGCTGCAGGGCACGCTGGGCCGCCTCGGTGACCTTGCGTTTGGTCCAGCGCAGCACGAGCTGGGCCCAGACGAACTCGGTGGCCCAGATCGCCATGCCCGCGAAGATCACCACCCAGCCGGGCCCGGGCAGGGCCAGCATGAGCACACCGGCGGCCACCACGGCGAGGCCGACGACGAAGACGCCCACCTGCCAGCCGCGGTGCAGGATCCGGCGGGACCGCACGAATTCCGGCGCACGGGAACCCAGCCCCGACTCGTCACTCCCCGTATTCATACGGACAAAGCTACCCGAGTGATTCAGATCACCGGAATGGGCGTAGATCCGGTACGAGTTCTCGGCCGGAAGAGTGTCGTAAACACACGCAAAACCCTCAGAGGGGTTTACAACGGCACCGTAGGTGGCATGTCGATTTCGCCGACGTGCGAATCCCCGAGCGCACACTGAGCGAAAGGCCCTGGCGCTTATGAACACCACGGTCAGCTGCGAGCTGCACCTGCGCCTCGTTGTGTCGAGCGAGTCCTCCCTGCCTGTCCCCGCAGGCCTGCGGTACGACACGGCCGACCCCTACGCCGTGCACGCCACCTTCCACACCGGAGCCGAGGAGACCGTCGAGTGGGTGTTCGCCCGCGACCTCCTCGCCGAAGGGCTGCACCGGCCCACCGGTACCGGCGACGTCCGCGTCTGGCCGTCCCGCAGCCATGGTCAGGGCGTTGTCTGCATCGCCCTGAGCTCCCCGGAGGGGGAGGCGCTGCTGGAGGCCCCGGCGCGGGCCCTGGAGTCCTTCCTGAAGCGGACCGACGCCGCCGTGCCGCCCGGCACGGAGCACCGGCACTTCGATCTGGATCAGGAGCTCTCGCACATCCTGGCGGAAAGCTAGCCCGCGGCCCTTCCGAGCAGCCCGGCGCCGTCCACTCGGGGAGACGGCTCGGGCCACACAACCGCATACGGCACGGGCCGGCGCCGTCACCGTGAGCGCTCACGGAAGCGGCGTCGGTCCGCCGGCGCGTGTCGCAGGCGCTCGCCCCGGTCCGGGAACCCGTCGGCCCCCGAAGCCGTTCTTACGGGGCGTCGGGGCCGGAGAGCGCCGGTGCGCCGGGCGCGCTGTCGCTACCATCGGCCAGCATCGGCGGGCGCCCGCCCGACCCCCAGGCCAGGGAGCGAAACGTGCTGATCACCCATGACACCCGGTGCGCGCTCGACACCGTGGTGGATCTGGTGAACACCGCGCCGGAGGACGAGACGGCGGCGGACGCGCTGCCGGATGTGCCGGCCCTCGCGGACTTCATCCGGAAGCACGAGATCAGCGACGTCGGGGTGCTGTCGCAGGCCGATCTGTCGGGCGTGCGGGAGATCCGGGCGCGGTTCGCGGCGATCTTCGAGGCGGCGGACGCGCGGTCCGCCGCCGGGCTGATCAACGAGCTGGTGGCGGCGGCGGGCACCACCCCGCGGCTGACCGACCACGACGGCTACGACTGGCATGTGCACTACTTCGCCCCGGGTGCCTCCGTGGCCGACCACCTCGCCGCCGACTGCGGGATGGCGCTGGCCTTCTTCGTGGTCGCCGGGGAGGAGGAGCGGCTGCGGCGCTGTGAGGCCCCGGACTGCCGGCGTGCCTTCGTGGACCTCTCCCGCAACCGCTCCCGCCGCTACTGCGACAGCCGCACCTGCGGCAACCGCCTCCACGTGGCGGCGTACCGGGCCCGCCGGAAGGAGGCGACGGAAGCGACGGGCTGAACCGCGACGGCGCCGGGGCGCCGCGCGAGTCGTCCGCCCGTCAGCGATCACGGCGGGAGTGCCGGCCGGGGCACCGGCCGGAGGGCAGCCGTCGGTGCGGAGGGTACTGGCGTGTACGGACACATGCCGCCTCCCGCGAGCGCGGAGGGGCCGCCGGGCCGCCGCTGTGCGGCGCAGAGCGTGGCGGCGGAAGGCCGGGCGGCGAGTGAGCCGCGATGGTCGTGCGGAGGCCGGGACGAGGCGTCCACGGGCGGCTCGGGCCTCCGGGGGCCGGGGGCCGGTCCGCTCCGGCGGGAAGGAGCGGCGGGGCGGCCGAAGCGGTCCGGTGGGGCCGGAGACGTGCAGCCGTGTGTTCGGACAGGGCGGTGGCAGCCGTCGCTGGCCGAGCCACGCGCGGGACCGGGGCACGGCCGGGCGCCGCACCCGGCACGCAGGAGTGCGGTGCCGGCTGTCGTCCGCCCCGGCCACCTTCCGCGGGCGAGCAGGCACCGATCAGGAGGCCGTCCCCGACTTTCGGCGGCCAGGGCCGCCGACGCCGCCCGTCGGCCCGTCGACGTGTCGCTCCGGGCCCTCGCCGGATACGTCGCGGCTCGCTCTGCCGCCGGGGCGGCCAGGTCTGGAGCGGTTCGCGGGTGGGTCGTGACGCGTCCCGGAGAGTGGCGGTCTGCCTGCCGGGAGGCCGGGCGGGCGACGTCGGTCCCGGCGGGTGGCGCCGGGACGGACGTGTACGGCTCAC
The DNA here is from genome assembly GCF_013423905.1 of Streptomyces sp. NEAU-sy36. Lineage (NCBI taxonomy): Bacteria > Bacillati > Actinomycetota > Actinomycetes > Kitasatosporales > Streptomycetaceae > Streptomyces > Streptomyces sp. NEAU-sy36. The sequence goes on along the minus strand of NZ_CP058977.1, from coordinate 2,267,814 downwards.
AGCAACAGCAGATCGTGCAGCGCAGCCATGAGGATCAGACACCCGATCACCGCTAGGAAGATCATCAGCGGTGGCTGGGAAAGGGCGAAGAGGCACCCGCGCGGCTCGTCCTTCGGCGGCGCGGCCTCGCTCTGTGTCGTATCCACCATCTCGCGGCCGATGATGGCGCACCGGGGAGCCCCTCGGCGATCAACACTCGCGATCTTGCGGGAGTTCGCCGAATACCGTGATCTCTCGTCCGGCTCGCTTCGGCTGGTGAACGTTTCCGCACGTCCGGGGACCCACTGTGTCGCACCGGTCAGTCATGTGACTGTCATATGCCGTGCTTCTTGAGGATGGCCTCGATGTCGCTGAAGTCGTCACCGGCGGACGAGGAGCGGGGGGCGGCGGCCGGGCGCCGGTCGCCGCGCAGGGCCGGTGCGGAGGACGTGGGCGCCACCGCGCCCGGCCGGGCCTCGGGTGCCGCCCGGCGCTCCCCGCCGGTGGCGCCGGCCCTGCGGCGCTCCACCGCGCGGGTGCCGGTGAACAGCAGCCAGGCCGCGCCCAGCACCCCGAAGCCCGCCCACGCGGTGGGGCTGAAGGCGGTGTCGGCGAGCCAGCCGACGACGCCCGTCATCACCAGGCCGACCGGCACCAGCGAGTAGGCCGCGATGCGGGCCGCCGACAGGAAGCGCCTGCGGTACGCGGTGACCACCGCTATGCCCAGGCCGGCCGCGGACACGGCGGAACAGACGGTCTCGGCAATCATCCGGTCCTCCTGGCGGGCTCGGTCGAGGGAAAGGGCACGCGCGGGGCGCCCCGGCCCGACCGAGGTGCGGCGCTTCGTCCCTTCCATCCTGCACCGCCCGGCCCGCGCGGGGCCATGCTCCGGCCGGAGATCAGGGAGATCTCCGGGTCGTCTCCTCCTGCGGTCCCATGGTCGGATTGGGGCGGTCGCGGGCGGCCTGGGAGACTGGGCGCATGAGCGACTCCTCCCCCGTGCGCACCGGTCCCGTCGTCCTCGACGTCTGGTGCGAACTCCAGTGCCCGGACTGCCGCACCGCCCTGGACGACGTGCGCGCCCTGCGCGCCCGCTACGGCGACCGGCTCGACGTACGGCTGCGGCACTTCCCGCTGGAGCGGCACAAGCACGCCTTCGCCGCCGCCCAGGCCGCCGAGGAGGCGCAGGCGCAGGGCAAGGGCTGGCCGTATGTGGAGGCCGTACTGGAGCGGGTCGAGAGGCTGGACCGCGAGGGAGAGCCCTTCCTGGTCCAGGTGGCCCGTGAACTCGGTCTGGACGCCGAGGAGTTGGACACCGCGCTGATCGACGGCCGGCACATCCTGATCGTGGACGCCGACCAGGCGGAGGGCAAGGCGATCGGCGTGACCGGCACCCCCACCTACGTCATCGGCGGTCACCGGCTGGACGGCGGCAAGAGCCAGGAGGGGCTGCGCGAACGGATCGAGGAGATCGCGGACGGGCTCCTCGCCGGAGAGGACGCCTGAGTCCCGGCGGGGCCCGGAACGCCTGGGCCCGGCCGGGTACCGGGCCCCGCCGGGTACGGCCGGGCTACACCAGCGGCTTCGACAGGGAGCGGCTGGTCGTCTCGTAGCCGAGGGACTCGTACAGCCGCTCGGCCGGGGTGTTGCCCGCGAAGACGTTGAGGCCGAGCAGCCGGTGCCCGGACTCCAGGGCCTGGCGCTCCGCGAGGAGCATGAGGGTGCGGCCGTGCCCCCGGCCCCGCAGGGCGGCGTCGGCCTCGACGTCGTACACGTACGCCCTGGCCTCCCCCAGGGCGAGCCACAGGGTGCCGGCCCTGGTGCCCTCGTGCTCCAGGACGCTGAAGAGCATGCCCTCGGTCGCGAGGCCGTGCGGCAGCAGCCGGGCGTGGTCGTCGCGGGCCTTGGCGCGGGCGGTCTCCTCGGGGACGCCCCGCTCGGTCCACATACGGGTGTAGCGCTCGCTCTCGCGGGCCCGCCAGGACGCGAACTCGGCCTCGGTCATGGGCCGCGGGCGACTGCCCGGCGGCAGCGCGGGCGGGGCACCCAGGCGTTTCTCCATGCCGCGGTTGCGCAGCGTGTAGCCGAGGGCGGCGAACAGGCGCAGGGCGACGTCCCCCGGGGCCGGGACGACGGTCTCGATCTGCCGGCAGCCCCAACCGCGCGCCACCTCCTCCGCGGCGAGCGCGGCGACCGTGCCCCGGCCGCGGCGCCGGTCGGGCTCGGCGATCGTCAGGTCCTCGATGCGGGCCGTCGAGGCCCCGAGGGAGGGCGAGGTGCCGAGACGGATCTCGCCGACGGGACGGCTGTTCACGCACACCTGGTAGCGGCGTGAGCGGGTGCCGTCGGGGTGCTGCTGGAGCGGCTCGGCCGGCCGCAGGGTCGTGGTCATCACAGGTGTTCTACCCACGGCGGACGGCCGAGTCGGCCGTACCGCCGGATCGCGGGGCTCACGGGTCGAGGTCGTCCCCGGACCGCTCGTCGAAGACGCGCATCGCCTTGGCGGTCACCGGGCCCGGGGCGCCCGGGAGTTCGCGGTCGTCGACGCGGTGCACGGCCTGGATGTCGCGCAGGGTCGAGGTCAGGAAGATCTCGTCGGCGCGGGTCAGGACGTCCAGCGGGAGGTCGGTCTCCTTGGCGCCGGTCCACTCGACGGCCAGGGCGCGGGTGATGCCGGGCAGGCAACCGGAGGCGATCGGCGGGGTGTGGATCTCGCCGTCGAGGACGACGAAGACGTTGGACCCGGTGCCCTCGCAGAGCCTGCCCACGGTGTTGCCGAACAGTGCCTCGGAGGCGCCGTGTTCGTGGGCGCGGGCGAGGGCGACGACGTTCTCGGCGTAGGAGGTGGTCTTCAGACCGGTGAGCGCGCCGCGCTCGTTGCGGGTCCAGGGGACGGTGATCACGGCGGTGGTGTCGGGGCGGCGGCTGGTCTCGCCGAGGGCCACCACGAGGGTCGGGCCGTGTGCGCCGCGGTCGGAGCCGAGCGGGCCGTGGCCGCCGGTGTAGGTGATCCGCAGCCGGCCGAGCGGCATCGGGTTGGCGGCCAGGACGGCGGCGCAGGCCTCGCGGATCTCGTCGTGGTCGGGGTCGGGCAGGCCGAGGCCCCGGGCCGAGCGGGTCAGCCGGTCGAGGTGCCGGGTGAGGGCGAACGTCCGGCCGTGGGCCGCCTTCACGGTCTCGAAGATGCCGTCGCCGACCGTCAGCCCGTGGTCGAAGACGGAGACCCGGGCGGATTCCGTGTCCCGCAGCCCGCCGTCCAGCCAGATCTTCATGCGCACGCCTCTCCACTCTCCTCGTACGCCCCCGACGCTACCGTGAGCAGCCGGGACGCCTTCAGCTCGGTCTCCCGCCACTCCCCCTCGGGGTCCGACCCCCAGGTGATGCCGGCGCCGGCGCCGAAGCGCAGCACGCCCTCGGCCCGGTCGAGCCAGAAGGTGCGGATGCCGACGGCCAGCTCGCCGGTGCCCCGGTCGGCGTCCACCCAGCCGATGCCGCCGCAGTAGGGGCCGCGCGGGACCGGTTCCAGCTCCTCGATGATCCGCAGCGCGCTGGACTTGGGCGCACCGGTCACGGAGCCGGGCGGGAAGGCGGCGGCGAACAGCTCGGGCCAGCCGGCACCGGGGCGCAGCTCGCCGCGGACGGTGGAGACGAGGTGGACGAGTCCGGGGTGCTTCTCCACCGCGCACAGGTCGGGGACGGTGACGCTGCCGGTGGCGCAGACGCGCCCGATGTCGTTGCGGACCAGGTCCACGATCATCACGTTCTCGGCGTAGTCCTTCTCCAGGAGGTCCGCCTCGGTGCGGCCGGTGCCCTTGATGGGGCCGGACTCCACGGTCCGCCCCTCCCGGCGCAGGAACAGCTCGGGGGACGCGGTGGCGATCTCCACGCCGTGCCCGGGCAGCCGGATGGTGCCGGCGTACGGCGCCGGGTTGCCCCGGGCCAGCAGGGCGGTCAGGGCGTCCACGTCGGCGTCCGGGGGGACGGGCGCGCTGAGCACCCGGCAGAGGTTGGCCTGGTAGACCTCGCCGGCCGCTATGTACGCGCGGATGGTGCGCACGCCCGCGGTGTACGCGGCGCGGTCCAGGGAGGAGACCCAGTCCCCCACCGCGGGACCCCGCCAGCCGCCGGGCACGGGGGCGGGCACCGGCGCCCGGCGCACGTCCGCGAAGCGTGCGCAGGTCAGGCGGCCCTCGAAGTCCGCGCACACGGCCCAGAAACCGCTGGAGTCCAAGGCGGCGGGATCGCTGGTGACGTCGAGGAGGCCGGTGGCGAGTCGGTCGCCGAAGCGGGCCAGCGGTGGCAGTCCGGAAGGGTGGTGGAGCACGTGGCCGAGTCTAGGTCGGGTGTCCGACGGGTGGCCCGGGGATGTCCCGGAGGGGGCCCCGACCGCCGCCTCCGCCGGGTGCACCGCAGCACGCTGCGCAAACGCGTTTTTGTACTGGCCCGGGAATCCGCTAGAGTTCAACACGTCGCCGGGACGCGGAAGCGGACCGAAACGACAGGCGGACGTAGCTCAGTTGGTAGAGCGCAACCTTGCCAAGGTTGAGGTCGCGAGTTCGAGCCTCGTCGTCCGCTCGAAGGAAGTAGGGGTCTTCCCGACCCCCTACACTCCTGGTGGAGTGGCCGAGAGGCGAGGCAACGGCCTGCAAAGCCGTCTACACGGGTTCAAATCCCGTCTCCACCTCCAAGGACGATTAGCTCAGCGGGAGAGCGCTTCCCTGACACGGAAGAGGTCACTGGTTCAATCCCAGTATCGTCCACTGGATCTTCGACTCGTTCGTAAGATCCGCGGATCCGATGGGTCCGGACCCCGCGCGATTAGCTCAGCGGGAGAGCGCTTCCCTGACACGGAAGAGGTCACTGGTTCAATCCCAGTATCGCGCACCGACGGTGATCCGAGGATCACGGTCCGCGGACGATTAGCTCAGCGGGAGAGCGCTTCCCTGACACGGAAGAGGTCACTGGTTCAATCCCAGTATCGTCCACACGCCCAGAAGCCCCCGGCCACCTCGTGGCCGGGGGCTTCCGCGTTCCGCCTAGCTGGAGAACAGCATGTGGGTGAAGCTCCGGCGGTGGTGTTCGTGGTGCCCGTGGTGCTCGTGGTGCTCGTGGTGGTGGCCGCCGTACGGGGCGCCCCAGGCGGGGGCGGACGGGGCCGGGTACGGCTGGGCGGCGGGCGGGGCCGGCGGCATCGGCTTGGACCACTGGGACTCCAGCTGGGTCAGGGCCTCCAGCTCGCCGTAGTCGAGGAAGATGCCGCGGCACCCGCTGCACTGCTCGATCTGGACGCCGCTGCGGTTGTACGTCTGCATGGGTGCGTGGCACTTCGGACAATGCATCGTCGGCTCAACTCCTCGCCGGTCGGTCCTGCTTGGTGTTTCCCCAGGACAGACTCCGTTTCCCGGCGCGTGGTTGCACCTGGCGCCGAAGTCCGCGGGTCACGTGGTGTACGGCACGGCCGTCATGCGCGCGCAGGCGTCGACGAGGGCCCGCTCGGCCTCGTCCAGCGGGCGGTGTGCCGCCAGCGCCTTGGTGATCGCCAGGGCGGCCGTCTGCACGGTGAGGGCGCGGGCCGGGACCTCCAGGGCGGGCCAGGGGTCGCCGTCGGCGGGCACGGCCGGGCCGCGGGCCGCCCGGTAGGCGGCCAGGAAGCGGGTCCAGGCGCCGGGCGGCAGGAGCCCGCAGGCGTACCAGGCGGCGGGGCGGGCCAGGTCCCAGGCGGGGACGCCGAGCCCCAGATCGTCCACGTCGATCAGCCGCCACGGTCCGTCGGGGCCGGGATGCCGGACCAGCTGGCCGAGGTGGAGATCGCCGTGGCACAGGGCGGGCGGGCCGGGCATCGGGGCCTCGTCGCGGGCCCACGCGGGGAGGGTGCCCCAGGCGGCGAGGACCGGGCGGGCGGCGTCGTGGGACCCGGTGCGCAGGGCGGCGCGCAGCCGGGCGACGGCCCGGGCGGCCTTGGCGGGGCCGCGCATCGGCGGGAGCGGGGGCGGGGCGGTGCCGTGCAGGCGGGCGAGGAGGGTGGCGGTGGCCTCCCAGGGGGCGGCGCCGGGATCGTCCGGGTCCACGGGGGTGCCGTAGGGCCAGCGGGTGACGAGGCGGTCGTGCAGACGGGCTGGTGCGGGGGCGAGCGGGGGCAGCAGGATGCCGGGGAGCCGTGCCGCCGTTTCCAGGCGCCGGGCGAGGTGGCCGGGGTCGGTGCCCGGGGCGTGGGCCTTGGCGACGGTGCCGGCCACGCGGACGACGGTGGCGTCGGCGCGGTCGGCGAGGGTGACGGGGGTGCCGTCGGCGCCGACGTGCGCCGTGAGCGCGGACAGGATGTTCACGGAACCTCGCTGCTCGGGTGGGGTGACGGTACGACGGCGGGGCCGGGCGGGCCACGGCGCTCCCCGGTGCCGGGCCGCCGGGCCCGGAAACGGCGATGCCGGCGCAGCTCCCCAGCTGCGCCGGCATGTGTGCCGTCCGCCGCACCCCCGTCCCCACGGGGTTTCATGGATGGATGTCCCCGCCCGGACCGCTCTTCCGGGCCTGGGGTCGCCGCTCAGCGCCCCAGCATCGCACCCACGGACGACGCCTGTGTGGCCACCGTCTCCCAGCCGTCGAAGACCAGCAGGAGCAGGGCCGCCAGGGGAAGGGCCATGAGCGTCGCCACCAGCGGGTGGCGACGGCCTGTGCGGCGGGCCGCGTACGTGGCGCGCCGCGGTGCCGTGTGGGCCATGGTCCCTCTCCTGACCGTCTCGGTTGTCCGAACAGCGGCGGGTGTCCGACCTCGGGGGACGAGCGCTGCACCCGCCGCTTGACCTCAAATCTAGGCGCGGGGGACGCGGCGGGCGTCATGCCCTCGTACCGATTGCCGGGCCTCCGGGAGGATGAGGCCCCGGCCGGGGCGTACTCCCGTGGGTGGAGAGCGGGTCCCGGGTCTCGGGGTCTTCCCTGAGGGGTCGTCCACCGTGTCGGGCATGTCGGACGCGTCCGGCGGCCCGGAATGAGTGAGTTCGATCACTCGGACCGGTGTCGGCGCGGGCGTCGGGCGCGCTTGGGGAACCCGTCCGCGACGGGTGCGGCGGGGGGTGCGCGGCGGGTCCGGCGGCGGGGCCCGAGCGCGGGGACGCCTGGTCGGGGCGGGGTCAACCACCCTGCGGGGCAATCGGGTTGACGGTGCCGTCGGCCCAAAGTGCCCGTCGTGCGGGGCTTCCTGACCGTGTCTCACCTGGTCCGGGCGTCACGCACAATCCGTCGGGGCGAGAGGGCGCGGCCTCTGCGCGCGGGCGGCCCGGGAAACGTAAGCTGTGCCACGTCAGAGGGACCGGGCAGCGGGGATGAACATGGCGATGATGCGCCTGAGGCGCGAGGACCCGCGCGTCGTCGGCTCGTTCAGGCTTCACCGACGGCTCGGCGCGGGCGGGATGGGCGTGGTCTACCTCGGCTCCGACAAGAAGGGGCAGCGGGTCGCCCTGAAGGTGATCCGGCCCGATCTCGCCGAGGACCAGGAGTTCCGCTCGCGTTTCGCGCGCGAGGTCTCGGCGGCCCGTCGCATCCGGGGCGGTTGCACGGCCCGTCTGGTGGCCGCCGACCTGGAGGCCGAGCGGCCCTGGTTCGCCACCCAGTACGTGCCCGGCCCCTCACTGCACGACAAGGTCGCCGACGAGGGCCCGCTCAGCGCTGCGGACGCGGCGGCGATCGGCGCGGCCCTGTCCGAGGGGCTGGTGGCGGTGCACGAGGCGGGGGTCGTCCACCGGGACCTGAAGCCCTCCAACATCCTGCTGTCCCCCAAGGGGCCGCGGATCATCGACTTCGGCATCGCCTGGTCCACCGGCGCCTCCACGCTCACCCATGTGGGCACCGCCGTGGGCTCCCCCGGCTTCCTCGCGCCCGAGCAGGTGCGCGGCGCCGCGGTCACCCCGGCCACGGACGTCTTCTCGCTGGGCGCCACCCTCGCCTACTCCTCGACCGGCGACTCGCCCTTCGGGCACGGCAGTTCCGAGGTGATGCTGTACCGGGTGGTGCACGAGGAACCGCAGCTGCACGGCGTGCCGGACGCGCTCGCCCCGCTGATCCGCGCCTGCCTCGCGAAGGATCCGGAGGACCGGCCCAGCACCCTGCAACTGTCGCTGCGGCTCAAGGAGATCGCGGCCCGCGAGGCGCAGGGGCTGGGCGAGGTGCGGCCGCCCTCCCCGCGCGCGGCGGAGGCGGACCGGCCCACCGGGCGGCTCGTCGACACCTATCCCGACCCGCAGCGCGCCCAGCGCCGTGCCGCTCCCGGCACTCCGCCGCCGCGCGGTGCCGCACCCCGGGGCAACGTGCCCTCGCGGGGCGGGAGCGGCCCGCGCGGCGGGGCCGCGCCCTCGCGCCCGGGTGGGGCGCGACCCGCCCCGGAACAGCGCGGCGGCCCGCGCTCCGGCGGGGGGAGCCGCCCCGGCACCCGCAACGGCGCGCGCCGGCCGGCCCCGCGCACCACGAAGACCAGGCTGCGGCCCGCCAACCCGCGGCTGCTGCGTCAGCGACTGTTCGTGTTCGTGGTGGTGACCCTGCTGGTGGCGCTGGGCATCGCGCTGGCGCAGGGCTGCCAGGGACCGGCCCGCGGCCTGGGCGGCGGGTTCGGGGGCACGCTGGGCGGCAAGCCCGTACGGCACGCACGCGTCGAGCCGCCGCGGGCGGCCGGGGAGGCGCCGGCCTCCGGGCGCGGCTACGTGGCGGGACCCGGCGCCGCCGGGTGACCGGCCCGCGGCCGAGGGGGCTTCAGGACTGCGGACGGCCCGTCGCCACGGCGTAGAAGGCGACCGCGGCCGCCGCGCCCACGTTGAGCGAGTCGACGCCGTGGGACATCGGGATGCGGACCCGTTCGTCGGCGGCGGCCAGCGCCCGGGCGGACAGTCCGTCGCCCTCGGCGCCCAGCATCAGCGCCACCCTGTCCATCCGGTGCGGAGCGGCCTCGTCCAGGCTGCGGGCCTTCTCGTCCGGGGTGAGGGCGAGCAGGGTGAAGCCGGACTCGCGGACCTGCTCCAGGCCCTTCGGCCAGTGTTCGAGACGGGCGTACGGCACCGAGAACACGGCGCCCATCGAGACCTTGACGCTGCGCCGGTACAGCGGGTCGGCGCAGTCGGGCGAGAGCAGGACCGCGTCCATGCCGAGGGCGGCGGCCGAGCGGAAGATGGCGCCGATGTTGGTGTGGTCGTTGACCGACTCCATGACCGCCACGCGGCGGGCGGTGCGCAGCAGTCCGGCGGCCGTCGGAAGCGGCTTGCGCTGCATGGAGGCGAGGGCGCCGCGGTGCACGTGGTAGCCGGTGACCCGCTCGGCGAGTTCGGGGCTCACCGCGTAGACGGGGGCCGGGAGTTCGTCGATGACGTCGCGCATGACGTCGATCCACTTGGCCGAGAGCAGCATGGAGCGCATCTCGTAGCCGGCCTCCTTGGCCCTGCGGATGACCTTCTCGCCCTCGGCGATGAACAGGCCCTCGGCGGGCTCGCGCCTGCGGCGCAGCTCGACGTCGGTCAGGCCCGTGTAGTCGGACAGGCGTGGGTCGTCGGGATCCTCGATGGTGATGAGATCGGCCACAGGGTGATACTGCCTTGTCCTGGAGTGGTGCCAACGGCTGGATACGGGCGCGTTACCCGAGGTAACACGTGAGCGGGCGGGTTTCGGTCAGGGGGTGGGCTCCGGGCCGACCGTGACGACCTCGCCGATGACGATGACCGCCGGGGGCTTCACGTCCTCGGTGCGCACGGTCTCGGCGACCGTGGCGAGGGTGGCGTCGACGCGGCGCTGCGCGGCGGTCGTGCCCTCCTGGACCAGGGCCACCGGGGTCTTCGGCGGCCTGCCGTGCGCGATCAGCGTCTCGGCGATCTTCCCGATCTTGTCGACGCCCATGAGGACCACCAGGGTGCCGGTGAGCCGGGCGAGCGAGGGCCAGTCGACCAGGGAACGCTCGTCGTCGGGGGCGACATGGCCGCTGACGACCGTGAACTCGTGGGCGACGCCCCGGTGGGTGACCGGGATGCCGGCCGCGCCCGGCACGGAGATGGAGCTGGAGATGCCGGGCACGACGGTGCAGGGGATGCCCGCCTCGGCGAGCGCCTGGACCTCCTCCATGCCCCGGCCGAAGACGAACGGGTCGCCGCCCTTGAGCCGTACCACCGACTTGCCCTGCTTGGCGTGCTCTATCAGCGCGTTGTTGATGGCCTCCTGGGCCATGTAGCGGCCGTACGGGATCTTCGCCGCGTCGATCACCTCGACGTGCGGCGGGAGTTCGGCGAGCAGATCGCGCGGGCCGAGCCGGTCGGCGATGACGACGTCGGCCTCGGCGAGCAGCCGGCGGCCGCGGACCGTGATCAGGTCGGGGTCGCCGGGGCCGCCGCCGACCAGGGCGACACCGGCGGTGCGGGTGCGGTGGTGGGGGGCGACGAGAGTGCCGTCGCGCAGGCCCTCGACGACCGCGTCCCGGATGGCGGCGGTGTGCCGGGGGTCGCGGCCGCGGGCGTCCGTGGTGAGGACGGCGACCGTGACGCCGGCGCTGGTGCCGGTGGCGGGGGTCCAGGCGGTGGCCTGGTCGGCGTCGTCGGAGCGGACGCACCACACGCGCCGGCGTTCCGCCTCGGCGGAGGCGGCGGCGTTGGCCTCGTGGTCGCCGGTGGCGATGAGGGCGTACCAGGCGTCGGCGAGGTCGCCGTCCTGGTACCGGCGCCGGCGCCAGGTGATCTCGCCCGCGTCCGCCATCGCCTCGACCGAGGGGGTGGCCTCGGGGGACACGAGGACGATGTCCGCGCCGGCCGCGATCAGGGCGGGCAGGCGGCGCTGGGCGACCTGGCCGCCGCCGAGGACGACCACGCGGCGGCCGGAGAGGCGAAGGCCTACGGGGTAGGCGGGGTGTTCGGCCATGGCGGGCTCCTCCGGGGGCGTTGTAGTGGCCCTGACGTGCGGATTTTACGGTGGCGTCGGCGGGGGACGGAGCGGGTGCCCGGGTATTGGGACGGGGCGGCCACGGGCGCGGTGCCGGCACCGCGCCCATGGCCGGGGAGCCGGGCCCCCTCGTCGGCTACTTCTCCGTGACGCCCGCCGAGTCGAACGTGGCCACCTCGTGCATCGCCCTGGCCGCGCTCTGCACCAGCGGGAGGGCGAGCAGGGCGCCCGTGCCCTCGCCGAGGCGAAGGTCGAGGTCCACCAGGGGGCGCAGGCCGAGCTTGTTGAGGGCGGCCACGTGGCCGGGTTCGGCGCTGCGGTGGCCGGCGATGCAGGCCGCGAGGACCTCCGGGGCGATGGCGCGGGCCACCAGGGCCGCGGCGCCCGCGCTGACGCCGTCCAGGATGACCGGCGTCCGCAGGGACGCGCCGCCGAGCAGCAGGCCCACCATCGCCGCGTGCTCGAAGCCGCCGACGGCCGCGAGGACGCCGATCGGGTCGGCCGGGTCGGGCTGGTGGAGTTCCAGGGCGCGGCGGACCACCTCGGTCTTGCGGACCAGCGTCTCGTCGTTGATGCCGGTGCCGCGGCCGGTGACCTCGGCCGGGTCGGCGCCGGTGAAGACGGAGATCAGCGCGGCGGAGGCGGTGGTGTTGGCGATGCCCATCTCGCCGGTGAGGAGGCCCTTGTTGCCGGCCGCGACCAGGTCGCGGGCGGTCTCGATGCCGACCTCGATGGCGGCCTTGGCCTCCTCGCGGGTCATGGCGGGCCCGGCGGTCATGTCGGAGGTGCCGCCGCGGATCTTGCGGGGCAGCAGGCCGGGGGTGGCGGGCAGGTCGGCGGCGACGCCGACGTCCACGACACACACCTCGGCGCCGACCTGGGCGGCGAAGGCGTTGCAGACGGCTCCCCCGCCCAGGAAGTTGGCCACCATCTGGCCGGTGACCTCCTGGGGCCAGGGGGTGACGCCCTGGGCGTGCACACCGTGGTCGCCCGCGAAGATGGCGACGGCGGCGGGCTCCGGGATCGGCGGCGGGCACTGCCGGGACAGCCCCGACAGCTGCGCGGAGATGATCTCCAGCATGCCGAGCGCGCCGGCCGGCTTGGTCATGCGCTTCTGGCGCTCCCATGCCTCGCCCAGCGCCTTGGCGTCGAGCGGGCGGATCTGTGCGACGGTCTCGGCAAGCAGGTCGTGGGGTTCCTCTCCGGGGAGGGCGCGGCGGCCGTATGTCTCTTCGTGCACCACCCAGGACAGGGGGCGTCGCTTGGACCAGCCGGCCTGCATCAGCTCGGGCTCGTCCGGGAATTCGTCGACGTACCCGACGCACAGGTAGGCGATGACCTCCAGGTGCTCGGGCAGGCCGAGGGCGCGCACCATCTCGCGCTCGTCGAAGAAGCTGACCCAGCCGACGCCGAGACCTTCGGCGCGGGCGGCGAGCCAGAGGTTCTCGACGGCGAGGGCGGCGGAGTACGGCGCCATCTGGGGCTGGGTGTGACGGCCGAGCGTGTGCCGGCCGCCGCGGGTCGGGTCGGCGGTGACGACGATGTTCACCGGGGTGTCAAGGATGGCCTCGATCTTCAGTTCCTTGAACTGCTTGGCCCGGCCCTTGGGCAGCGACTTGGCGTACGCCTCGCGCTGGCGCATCGCCAGTTCGTGCATGGTGCGGCGGGTCTCGGCGGACCGGATGACGACGAAGTCCCAGGGCTGGGAGTGGCCCACGGAGGGCGCCGTGTGGGCGGCCTCCAGGACGCGCAGCAGCACCTCGTGCGGGATGGGGTCGTCGCGGAAGCCGTTGCGGATGTCGCGGCGTTCGCGCATCACCTTCAGGACGGCCTCGCGCTCGGCGTCGTCGTAGCCGGGGGCGGCCGGGCCGGTGGACCGGGGTGCCGGTGCCGGGTCGGCGGCGCCGGTCTCCGGTCCTTCCTGCGGCACGGCCTCGGCCTCGCGGGGCGCGGGCACGGTGGCCTGCGGCGCGGGGGCGCCCTGGGCGGGCACGACGAGGGGGGCCGGCGGGGTCGGCGCGAGGTGCGGGGCGCTGGGCACCTGCCCGTCCACGGGCACGAACTGCCCGAGCGGCGGCTCGGGGTGCTCGGGAACGGCGTCCGGCTGCGGGGCGGGCGCCGGGACGTCCTCGGGTACGGCGGCCTGCGGTTCGGCGGTCTGGAGCTCGGCGGCTTGGACGGTCCGCGGGTCCGCGGGCGCGGGGGCGGCCGGGACCGCGGCGGCCACGGGGGTCTGCGGGTCCCCGGCGGCGACCGGTGCCGGGGCCTCGGCCGGGATCGCGGCGGCGGCCGGGTCGCCCGCCCGGGCGGGGTCGGCGGCGTGAGCGGCCTGGCCGGCGGGGTCCTGGGCGGCCGACTGGGGCTGCGGCGGTACCGGCTGGGGCTGTGCCTCGACCTCGGCGGGCCCGGCCACGGGTGCGACCGTCTGCGGGCCCTGCACCTGGTGCGGGTCCGGCGCGATCGCCGCGGCGGGCTGCTCGGCCGGCTGGGCTTCTCCCGGCACCTCGGCGACGGGCTGGGGAGCTTGGACAGCCGCGGGCTCGGGGACTTGGACGGCCTGGACGGCCGCGGGCTCGGCGGCCACGGCCTCGGCGGGCTCCGCGACGGGCTCGGGGGCCTGAACGGCCTGGGCGGCCTCGGTGACGGCGACCGACTCGGGGGTCGCGGCGGCGGGGGCCTGCGGGGCGGCCTGCTCGGCCACGGGGGCGGAGGGCTCGACAGACTCCACGGCCTCGGTGACGGCGACCGACTCGGGGGTCGCGGCGGCGGGGACCTGCGGTGCGGGGGGCTCGGTCGGCTGGGCGGCGGCCTCCGCCGGGGCCTGAACGGGCTCCGCGGCCAGGGCCTCGGCGGGGACCGGCTCGGCGAGGGCTTCCGCCGGCCGGCCCGCCTCGGCGGGGGCCTGCGCGGGCTCGGCGGGAGCGGGCTCGGCGACGGCCTCCGCCGCCTGGGCGGCCTCGACGGGGGCCGGAACAGGCTCGACGACGGCCTCCGCGGGCTCGGCGGCGGGCACGGCGGCGGCCGGGCCGGCGCCGGGCTGGGCGGCCACCGCCTCGGGGGCCTGCGGGGCGGCCTGCTCGGCCACGGGGGCGACGGGCTCGGCAGGCTCCACGGCCTCGGCGGCAACGGGCTCCACGGCGACGGGCTGGGCGGCGGCCTCGACGGCGACGGGCTGCGCGGTCTCCGCGGCGACGGGCTCACCGGCGGCAGGCTGCGCGGCCCCGGTGGGGGGCGCGGTGTCCGACGGCGCGGCGACGGGCTGGGCCGCCACGGCACCGGGGGCCTGCGCGTCGGCCGGGCCGGGGATGCCGCCGACGGGAGCCGCGACGGCCTGGGCCTCCGGCTCGTGCGCGGCCTCGGGGGGCACGGACGGGTCCTGCGCGGTCGCCTCCGGGAGCGGGGCCTCTCCGGCCTGGGGAGCCGGGGTCGCGTACACACCGTCGTGGCCGTCGGCCGGCTGCGGACCGTCGTGGCCCTGCACCACCTGGGCGGCGGGCTCGACCTGCGCCGGCACGGCCGCCGGGTCAACCGTTTCGGCACCGGCGGCCGGCGCACCAGGCGCCTCGGCGACCGGCGCGGCCTCGGCCGTACCCGGCGCGGCCACCGGGGCGTCCTCGCCCGGCGCCGCGCCGACCGCCTCCGCAGCGGCCGCCACCGGGCCGGGAGCCGCCGCGGCCGGTGCCTGGCCGGGCGTCTGGGCGCCCGGCATCTGGCCGGTCCCGGCGCCCCAGGGCGCCGCGCTCTGCGGGCCCATCTCGCGCAGGGGCTGGGCGTCGAGGTACTCCGGGCCCCGGTCGGCCAGGGAGCGGACCGGTCCGGCGGAGTTGTTGGGGATGGGCGGGCCGAGGTGCAGCGGGCGGCGCGGCCCCGAGGCGTCCTGGGCCGACGGCAGGCGGACGCCGCTCAGGTCGACGGAGCCGGTGTCGCGGCCGGCGGCCTCGTGCGGGTCCGGCTCGTGGAGGGCCTCGACCACCGGCTCCGGGGCGGGCGGCGGCACTTCGTTGCCCCACGCGCCCTGGGCTCCCGGCAGCAGCAGGTCTTCGTCCTCGGCGGGTGCCTCGGAGAGATAGGTGTACGCGCCGTGCGCGGTGACGCCCGGCTGCTCCACCATGCCTGCGCTCTCCGGCTGTCCCTCGCCCGGGACCTGGCCGGTGTCGGTCATGCGTACCCCTCGCCCAATCGGTTAGTGCTCCTACGACCAGCTCACCCGGAACGGCACACCGACCGCCCCGTAGTGAAGAACGAGCGTCCGTGCCCAGCGGCACGAACGACCCGCCGGAAAAGGCGACAAAGCCATTCAGTGGCATTGTCCCGGTCGTGACGCCGTCGCGACAGCATGATCCGCGACAGGCCGCTGTGGACTGCGCCACGTTGCGCGTCCACGGGTTCGCCATACCACACCCACCCCAAAACGGGCGTGCGTTCCGGACATTGGGGAACGAAGTTCCGGTACGCCGGTGCGGTACAACGATCGGCCAGCCTACCGCGCGCGGTACGACAACCCGATCACGGGTTGCGGTCGGGCAGGCCCGGCCGCCGTCCCTCAGCGAGGCGCTTCGCGCGCCGGCAATGTGCCGGTGAGCAGGAAGACCACGTTCCGCTCGGTCTCCCGCCAGGCCCGCGTGTCGAGTTCGACGGACTGGAGCAGGGCGCACTCGACGCGGTAGCCGTGCTCGGTGAGGTCGCGGCCGACGAGTTCGGCGGCGTCGCGGGTGGCCGCGTGGGTGACGATGCGCTGCGGGCGCCGGTCGGCGACCGCGGAGACCACGGCCGCTCCCCCGCCGCCGACCCGGACGACGTCCGGTTCCGGCAGGTTCTCCAGGATGTGGGGCGCGCTGCCCGGCACCACCTGGAGCTGGACGCCGTAGCGGCGCGCGGCGCCGGCCGTGCGGGCGCAGGCGGCCGGGTCGTGGTCGACGGCGATGACGGCGGCGCCGGCCCGCGCGGCCTCGGTGGCGAACGCGCCGGAGCCGCAGCCGATGTCCCAGACGAGGTCGCCGACGCGGGGCCCGAGGCGGGCGAGTTGGGCGGCGCGCAGCAGTTCGGTCTCGCCCTCGCCGAGCGGTGTGCCGTCGCCGTACGCCTCGTCGGGCTGGACCCAGCCGCGCGGGCCGGTGCCCGGGTCGCGGCCGGCGATCCAGCCGCCGCCCTCCGCGGCGCCCGCCGGACCGCCGATGACGATGACCACGTTGGGGTCGCGCCAGGTGTGGTCGGCGGCCTTGTCGGAGGTGACGACGGAGACCTGTTCGCGTTCGGTGCCCAGTTCCTCGCAGATGACGAAGGTGCGGTGGACGCCCTCCAGGAGGAGGCCGAGTTCGGCGGGGCCGGCGCCCGGCGAGGTGAGGACGGCCACCTTGGTGTGCGCGCGGCAGACGTTCACGGCCCGGCGCAGGGTGCGCGGGTGGGCGACGACCACCTGGGCGTCGTCCCAGGGCATGCCGGCCCGGGCGAAGGCGGCGGCGACGGAGGAGACGGCGGGGACGACCTCCACCTCCAGGCCGAACTCGGGGGCGCGCAGGGTGCGTACCACGCCGAAGAAGCCGGGGTCGCCGTCGGCGAGCACGACGGCGGTGCCGCGGTGGGCGGCGATGCGGCGGGCGGCGAGCGCGACGCTGCCGAGGCGGATGCGTTCGGCGGCGGGCGGGGTCTCGGGCAGTGCCAGGTGGTGGGCCGCGCCCGCCACGAGGGTGGCGGCGCCGAGGGCGGAACGTGCCGCCTCGGTCAGCGGCGAGCCGTCCCAGCCGATCACCGTGACCCGGTCGGCCATCGTCGTCCATCTCCAGGTTTTCGCAGGTCGTCAGGGGTACAGGGCCCATGGGCGGGCTCCGTGAGGGTACCCGGTGAAACCGTGGCGCGAGGGCGCGTGCGGATCAGTTCCAGTCGGGGAAGGCGGTGAAGCCGCCGGTGTCGGCGAGTTGCTCGGCCACGCCGTCGAGGTCCTCGGGCAGCAGGCTCCAGACGATGAGGTCGGTGCGCACGTCCCGCCACTCGCCCCGGTCGTCGCGGGCGCGGGCTATCCAGGCGCCGCGCAGCACTCCCTCGCTGATGCAGCCGATCTTCTGGGCGACCTGCTGGGAGGCGGTGTTGTCGGCGGCGGTGCGCAGTTCCAGGCGTTCGAAGTCCTGGTCGCGGAAGAACCACTGGGCGGTGGCGAGGGCGGCCTCCGAGGCGTAGCCCTCGCCGCGGGCCCAGGGGGCGACGATGTACGACATCTCGGCGGAGCGCACCCGCCAGTCGGTGTGGCTGAGCCGGACGGTGCCGACCAGACGCTGGGTGAGGAACTCGTCGACGGCGAAGACGATGCCACGGCCCTCGGCGCGTTCGGCCGGGGCGCGCCGGGTGATCCAGGCGTGGGCGTCGGCCGCGGTGTAGGGCTGGGGCACGGAGGTCCAGGCGGTGACCAGTTCGTCGTTCATCATCTCGGCGAAGGCCTCGGCGTCGGTCTCCTCGAAGGGGCGCAGCACCAACCGCTCCGTGCTGATGGAGATGTTGGGGAAGGTGCTCGTCATGCGCCGCTCCGTAACCTTCGGAAACTCGTAAGACCGTCAGGGCCGTCACACACGGGCCTGCTGAACTGCCCAGCATGCAGCATGAAACCACTGAACCGCACGACGGGGTCCACACCCGGTGAGGGAGTGGACCCCGTGGGTCGCGAAGCGGTGTGCGTCCTGCCGGGCCGGATCAGAAGGACGGGATGACCGAGCCCTGGTACTTGTCCTCGATGAACTTCTTGACCTCGGGCGAGGTGAGGAGCTTGGCGAGCTTCTTGACCCGCGGGTCGTTCTCGTTGCCCTTCTTCACGACGAGGAGGTTGACGTACGGGTTGTTCTTCGCGGACTCCAGGATGATGGCGTCCTTGGCGGGCTTGAGGCCCGCGGAGATGGCGTAGTTGCCGTTGACGACCGCCGCGTCCACGTCGTCCAGGGAGCGCGGGGTCTGGGCCGCCTCGACCTCCTTGAACTGGAGGTGCTTGGGGTTGTCGGCGATGTCCTGGGGGGTGGCCTGGGAGACGCCGGACTTGAGGGTGATGAGCCCGCCGGTGGCGAGCAGCTTCAGGGCGCGGGACTCGTTGTCGGCGTCGTTGGGGACGGCGACGGTCGCGCCGTTCTTGAGGTCGGCCGCCTTCTTGGCCTTGTGGGAGTAGAGGCCGAGCGGTTCCAGGTGCACGCCGACGACGGAGACGAGGTCGGTGCCGCGCTTCTTGTTGAAGTCGTCCAGGTACGGCTTGGTCTGGAAGTAGTTGGCACCCACCGAGCCGTCCTCGGTCGCCGTGTTCGGCGTGATGTAGTCGGTGAACTCCTTGACCTGGAGGTCGAGTCCGGCCTTCTTCGCCAGGTTCTTCTCGACGAAGTCGAGGACTTCGGCGTGCGGGACCGGGGTGGCGGCGACGACCAGCGGGCCGCTGTAGTCGTGGGAGGCGGAGGACTTGCCGGAGCCGCAGGCGGTCAGCCCCAGGGTGAGGGCTCCGGCGGCGAGGACGGCGGTGGTGAACTTGGCGGTGTTACGCACGAAAAGTGCCTTTCCTTATGGTGGTGCGACCCCGTGAGGGTGACGGGGAGTCTGTGTGCGGCGCGGCGGGGCGGTCCTACGCGGCCTTGCCGACCCCGGCCGCGTCCGGCTCCTTGGCCTTCAGCAGCCGCAGCTTGGGCGCGGGTCCCGAGCGGCCGCCGCGGCTGTGCAGGGCGCGGGCGGCGAAGTCGCCGGCGAACTGGATGACGGAGATGGCGACGGCGAGGATCGCGACGGTGATCCACATCAGCTGGGTCTCGAACCGCTGGTAGCCGTAGCGGACGGCGAGGTCGCCGAGGCCGCCGCCGCCGACCGTGCCGGCCATCGCGGAGTAGCCGATGAGGGCGATGACCGTGGTGGTGGTGCTGGCGATCAGGGAGGGCAGGGACTCGGGGACGAGCACCTTGCGGACGATGGTCCAGGTGTTGCCGCCCATGGACTGAACGGCCTCCACGAGCCCCTGGTCGACCTCGCGGACGGCCGTCTCGACCAGGCGGGCGAAGAACGGGATGCCGCCGATGGCGAGCGGTACGACCGCGGCGGCCGTGCCGATCGTGGTGCCGGTGACCCAGCGGGTGAAGCTCATCAGGGCGACCATCAGGATGATGAACGGCAGCGAGCGGCCGATGTTCACGATCTGGCCGATCACCTTGTTGGCGACGATGTTCTGGAGCAGGCCCCCGCGGTCCGTGAGGACGAGCAGCAGGCCGAGCGGGAGGCCGGCGACGACGGCGATCAGGGTGGACCAGAGCACCATGTCGAACGTCTCGGAACAGGCCTGCGACAGCAGGGGCTGCATCTCGGACCAGGTCACTTGGCACCTTCCTTCACCAGTACGGCCTCCTGGCCCACGACGTCGATCTGGAGTCCCTGTTCGCGCAGGAACCCGATGGGCACCACGTTGTCCTCGTAGCGACCGGGCAGTTCGAGGCGCATCCGGCCGATCTGGAGGCCGCCGACGGTGTCGATGGCGGCGCCGAGGATCGAGATGTCGATGTTGTAGGTGCGCGACAGCTGGGAGATGACCGGCTGGGTGGCGGCCTCGCCGTGGAAGGTGACGTCGAGGACCGTGCGGTCGGCGCCGGTGCGCTCGCCGCTGACCGGGAACAGCGCGGCGGCCAGTTCGGAGCCGGGGGTGGCCAGCAGCTCGCTGACCGTGCCGGACTCCACGATCCGGCCCTTCTGCATCAGGGCGGCGGAGTCGCAGACGGCCTTGACCACGTCCATCTCGTGGGTGATGAGCAGGACGGTGAGGCCGAGCTGCCGGTTGAGGTCGCGCAGCAGCTGGAGGATGGAGCGGGTGGTCTCCGGGTCGAGGGCGCTGGTGGCCTCGTCGGACAGCAGCACCTTGGGGTCGCCGGCCAGGGCGCGGGCGATGCCGACGCGCTGCTTCTGGCCGCCGGAGAGCTGGGCGGGGTAGGCCTTGGCCTTGTCGGCGAGGCCCACCAGGTCGAGCAGTTCGAGCGCCTTGGTGGAACGTTCCTTCCCGGACTTGCCCAGGATCTCCAGCGGCAGCTCGACGTTGTCCTGCACGGTCCGCGAGGACAGCAGGTTGAAGTGCTGGAAGACCATGCCGATCCGGCTGCGCGCCTGACGCAGCTCCTTGCCGGCGCGCGGTCCGCGGCCGGCCAGGGCGGTGAGGTCCTGCCCGGCGACGGTCACGGTGCCGGAGGTGGGGCGCTCCAGCAGGTTGACGCAGCGGATGAGGGAGGACTTGCCGGCGCCGGACTGCCCGATGACGCCGTAGACCTCGCCTTCGCGGACGTGGAGATCGACGCCGTCGAGGGCGGTGACCTCGCGGCCGCGGGAGCGGTAGACCTTGGTCAGGCCCGATGTGGTGATCACTGGATTTCCGTCACTGTCGAGTGCGCGGGCGCGGGTGTGCCCGGGCACGGGTGCGTTGCGTGCGTTCGGTCGGGGACGCGGCACGGTTCTCGGGTGGCGGTGGACCGGGGAGAACGCCGTGTGCGCGGGCGGCCTCGGGTCACACGCGCCCGGGTGCGGGCGCGGGACGGGCCGCGGCTCTCGCTTCGGGGCGCGAGGCTCGGATGGTGCGGGGGCCCTCTAGAAGGCGCACATTCGACACGGGCACGTACAAACAGCACCGGGCGTCATGGTCGCCTCGGTCGCAGGGATGCGGCTGTTCGTCGTGGTCATGCGGCCCAGTAAAGCAGACGTGGGCCGTCGGCCGGCCGCCGCTGTCCGGATGCTGGACAGCGGCGGACAGCGCGGGGCGGGCTCAGCCGCGTACGGATATCTCCACCCGGGCGTCGCGGACCAGTGCGGACAAGGCCGCGAGGTCGTCCACCACCAGGTCGGCGTCGAGTTCCCCGGCCCGGTGGGTTGTGGCCAACGCCACGGTGGCCATGCCGGCCGCGCGGGCCGCCCGCAGCCCGGCGGGGGCGTCCTCGAAGACGACACAGTGGGCGGGGTCCACGCCGAGCTGGCGCGCGGCCAGCAGATAGGGCTCGGGATCGGGCTTGCCGCGGGTGACGTCCTCGGCGCTGACCAGCGACTTCGGGGTGATGCCCGCGGCCTGGAGCCGGGCCTCGGCGAGCCGGCGGGTGGCGGAGGTGACCACGGCCCAGCGGTCGGCGGGCAGGGAGTCCAGGAACTCCAGGGTGCCGGGCAGCGGCCGCACCCCGGCCACGTCCTCCACCTCCAGCTGCTCGACCCGGGCGACGGCCTCGGGCACCAGGTCGGCCGGGAGCAGGTCGGCGATGATCTCCGCGGCGGTACGGCCGTGCAGCTCCACGCCCCGCAACCGCTCGGCGGTGACCCCGTACTCGCCGGCCCACCTGGTCCAGCAGCGCACGACGGAGTCGTACGAGGAGACGAGGGTGCCGTCGTTGTCGAACAGGAGGGCGTGTGCGTGGATCGTCATGCGCTCGACCCTACGGCGTACGGCGGGGTCGGCGGCGATCGCCCGTTTCCGCCGTAATAAGGTCAACCGCATGCTCACTGTCCTGACGCTGGTGACCGGGGTCGCCGCGCTGCTGCTCGCCGCCTGGTGCGGCTGGGCCGCCTACCGTGACCAGCCCACCAAGGACTGGCACCTCATCGGCATGGCCGCGGTGTCGGTGCTGGCCGCGGTGCAGCTGGTGATCGGGATCGTGCAGCTGGCGCGGGGCGAGAAGCCGGAGCAGGGCACCGCGATCTTCGTGGCGTATCTGCTGGGTGCGTTCGCGTGCGTCCCGGCCGCGGGGTTCATGTCGCTGGCCGAGCGGACCCGCTGGGGTTCGGTGACGGCCGCGGCGGGCGGTGTGGTGCTCGCCGTACTGCAGGTCCGCCTCTATGACATCTGGGGAAGCTGAGATGACGACCGTCGAGGAGAAGCCGGCCCGGCTGATCAGCGGGCCGGGGATGCTGCTCGTGTGGTTCTACGGCGTGATGGTGGTCGGCGCGCTGTCGCGTTCCGTCTACCAGATCTCGACGGACTTCCAACGGGCGCCGCTGGCGTACTCGTTGTCCGCGGTGGCCGGGCTGGTGTACGCGTTCATCACGTACACGCTCGTGCGCGGCGGGGAGGTCGCCCGGCGGGCGGCGCTGGTGTGCTGCGGCGTGGAACTGGCGGGCGTGCTCCTGGTGGGCACGTGGACCGTGGTCGACGGCTCGGCGTTCCCCGACGCCACGGTCTGGTCCGACTACGGGATGGGGTACGTCTTCATCCCCGTGCTGCTTCCGCTGTCCGCGATGTACTGGCTGCGCAAGGCGCGGCCCGGGGCCACCGCCTGAGCCGCGCCGGAGCGCGGCTCACGCCGGCTCACGCCGTGGTCGCGTAGGTGGCCGCGGGCTTCTCCAGGATGATCAGGTCCACTCCGTCCGTGCCCTTGGCGCGGCCCACCGCCTCGTAGCCGACCCGGCGGTAGAGGCGGAGGTTGCCCTCGCTGCGGTGGCCGGTCTGGAGCCGGAAGAGGGTGGCGCCGCGCTCCCCGGCGAGGGCGGACTCGGCGGCGCGCAGCAGCCGGGCGCCGATGCCGTGCCCCTGGAGGCGCGGGTGGACGCAGAGCCGGGCGATGGCGGCGGCGCCGTCCTCGGTCACCTTGCCGCGTACGGCGCCGACCACCTCGTCGCCGAGCCGGGCGACGAAGACGCAGTCCGAGGCGATCTCCTCGCGGACGGCGTCGAGGGTCTCGACGAGCGGGTCGATGCGGTAGTTGCCGTAGAGCGCCGCTTCGCTCTGGAAGCAGAGGTACTGGAGGCGGAAGATCTGCTCCGCGTCCTGTTCGGTCGCCACCGAGATGGTCACGCTCATGCCCATGTGCGCATGCCTCCCGCTCACCTGATCACCGGTCGTCCCCCACACTCCTATCCCCGCCCTCGGCGCGAGGCAATCTCCGTCGTGCGCGGTCGCCCTGTGAGATAGCCAACTCCCCCGCCGTCGGCGGCGGGGGGCCGGCGTCCGGTCAGCTCAGGAAGTCGGCGCGGGCGAGGATCCCGGTGTCGGCGTTGTCGGTGAAGACACCGTCGATGCCGGTCTCGAAGTACGCCTTGAAGGCGCCGAAGGCGTCGCCGTAGCCGTCGGCCGCGCCGCCCTTGCGGAACTCGGCCGGCAGGAAGGGGTTCTCGTTGCGCATGGTGTAGGGGTGCAGGATCAGCCCGACGCGGTGGGCGTCGGCGACCAGGCTGGAGGGCTCGGCGAGGGTGCCGTCCGCCTTCCTGGGGATCACCAGGTCGAGGGTGGGGCCGATGCCCTGGGCGTAACCGGCTATCTCCCGCAGGCCCTTGGGGGTGATCAGGTCGGCGACGGTGCGCGGGTCGCCCGTCTCCACGAAGTCCCAGGGGCGGCTGTCGGCCGTGGACAGCAGCACCACGAGCGGGTTGTCGACCAGCCGGTTGAGCCGCTCGATGCTGGTGGGCTCGAACGACTGGAGGATCACCGGGGAGTTGCGGCCGTCCTTGCCGTGCTTGCGCAGCAGCTTGGCCACCCGCTCCTCCAGGCCGAGGCCCAGCTTGCGGAAGTAGGTGGGGTGCTTGGTCTCGGGGTAGATCCACACCTGCTTGCCGCGCTTGCGGGTCTGCTCGTCCTGCCAGGCGAGGACCTCCTCGAAGGTGGGGATCTCCCAGCGCCCGTTGTAGAGGGTGTTGTGCGGCCGGTTGGCCGGGATGCGCTCGACCGCGCGGAGCGTCTTCAGCTCGGCGAGGGTGAAGTCCTCGGTGAACCAGCCGGTGGTGGGCACGCCGTCGAGCACCTTGGTGGTCTTGCGGCCGGCGAACTCGGGGTGGTCCGCGACATCGGTGGTGCCGCCGATCTCCGGCTCGTGCCGGCAGACGAGGTGGCCGTCCTTGGTGGGACAGAGGTCGCCGGCCTCCACGATGTCGGCGCCGAAATCGAGGGCGAGTTCGTAGGAGCCGAAGGTGTGCTCGGGGCGGTAGCCGCTGGCGCCCCGGTGCCCGATGATCGTCGGCACCGGCAGGCCCTTCAGTCCGCGCCCGGCGGGCTTCGCCGCCCGCACCTCGGCCGCCCGCGCGGCCCCGGGCAGTCCGAGGACCGCCCCGCTCGCGCCCAGCACCGCGGCGCCGAGCAGCGCCCGCCGCCCCGTGCCCTCGTGCCGCGGCTGCTCGTTCGTCCGGTCGATCCCCATCGGCG
This sequence comes from Streptomyces sp. NEAU-sy36, assembly GCF_013423905.1. Lineage (NCBI taxonomy): Bacteria > Bacillati > Actinomycetota > Actinomycetes > Kitasatosporales > Streptomycetaceae > Streptomyces > Streptomyces sp. NEAU-sy36. The sequence goes on along the minus strand of NZ_CP058977.1, from coordinate 2,243,837 downwards.
GCCTCCTGCCGTCTGCTGCGCCTGCTGCGCCCGCTGTCGTGTCGCTCGTCGGTCCGAGCGATCGTAGGGGCGGGAACATGACAGGAGGGCGGCTTCGGGTCGAACACGGGGGTGCCGGCGGGTGGACCGTGGGCGGCCCGGGGTGACGGTCCGTCGCGCGGCGCGTCCGGCCGAGCGATGTCCGTCACATCGGCACAAGGGCGTTACCCGCCGTCTGCCGCGCGTCACCGCAGGTAAACCCGCGTCAACTCTTCGTAAGACCTCGGTGAACCGGCGGTACCCGATGTGCGTTCGCGCCGGACCCGCGAGTAATGTCCTCACCTGCACAGACTCATATCGCTCCCTCGGCATCGGAGGACCCGTTGTCCCGCTTCCGCCTCATCAAGGCAGTGCTCGGACCGATCATGCGCCTGATGTTCCGCCCCCAGGTGGAGGGCGTGGAGCACATTCCGGGGGACGGCCCGGTGATTCTGGCCGGAAATCACCTCACCTTCATCGACTCGATCGTGCTGCCGCTGGTCACCAAGCGTCAGGTGTTCTTCATCGGCAAGGACGAGTACGTCACCGGCAAGGGCGTCAAGGGCCGGCTGATGGCCTGGTTCTTCACCGGCGTCGGCATGATCCCGGTGGACCGCGACGGCGCGAACGGCGGTGTGGCCGCGCTGATGACCGGACGGCGGATCCTTGAGGAGGGGAAGATCTTCGGCATCTACCCCGAGGGCACCCGCTCCCCCGACGGCCGCCTCTACCGGGGACGCACGGGCATCGCCCGCCTCACCCTGATGACCGGCGCCCCCGTGGTGCCGTTCGCCATGATCGGCACCGACAAGCTCCAGCCGGGCGGCAACGGCATCCCGCGCCCCGGCAAGGTGACCGTGCGCTTCGGCGCGCCGATGGAGTTCTCCCGCTACGACGGCATGGACCGCGACCGCTATGTGCTGCGTGCCGTGACGGACTCCGTGATGGCCGAGGTCATGCGGCTGTCCGGGCAGGAGTACGTGGACATGTACGCCACCAAGGCGAAGGCCGCCTGAGACCCCCGGACGGACGGACACGGCGGCCGTTCGTCCGTCTGCCGGTGTGAATCTCCCCCGGCGCAGGGGCATTCGGCCTACGCTCCCGCGCGTACCCCACGGAGAACATGTCTGATTCAGGCATGGATACACCTTCGCGGCGAACCCTCCTCCGTGTCCCGATCGCAGCCGTCGGTGCGAGCTTCCTGGCGTCCTGCGGCTCCGGCTCCGAGACCCGCTCCGGCCCCCACCGCGCGGACACCGGCCCCCTCGGGGCGGGCATCGAGGGGAACTTCGTACCGGCGGGACCCAAGGGGTACGTCAACCCGTCGGACCCGGAGGTCCTCGCCACCGAGCGCAAGCGCGGGGCGGGCCGTGTCCACAGCCTCCGGTTCACGGCGGCCGAGGCGAAACTCGACCTGGGCGGGCGGTCCGTGCGGACCTGGGCCTACAACGACACGGTGCCGGGTCCGCTGGTCCGGGTCAGCGCCGGCGACGTGCTCGATCTGACGCTCGCCAACCGGCTGCCCGTCAGCACCACCCTGCACTCGCACGGGGTACGGCTGCGCTGCGACATGGACGGCGTACCGGATCTGACGCAGCGTGCCATCCCCTCGGGGCGCGACTTCCGCTACCGGTTCACCGTGAAGCACCCGGGCACCTATCTGCTCCACTCCCATGTCGGGATGCAGCCCGACCGCGCCCTGTACGCGCCGCTCGTCGTGGACGACCCCAAGGAGACGCTCGCCTACGACAAGGAGTGGATCGTCGTCCTGGACGACTGGCTGGACGGCGTGGACGGCTCCACCCCCGACGGGGTGCTCGAACAGCTCAAGCCGGGCGGCTCCGCGATGGGCGGCATGGGCATGGGCCCCGAGCACCCGCACGCGAGCGGCAGCCCGAGCCCCCACCCGAGCAAGTCGGCCGGGACGAAGGCGGCGCCGCCCGCCAAGTCCACGGGCCCCAACCGGGTGCTGCACGACTCCCACAGCCGCATGCTCGACGGCGACGGCGGCAGCGTCGACTACCCGTACTACCTCGCCAACGGGCGGCTGCCGCACAATCCCTCGGTGTTCCGCTGCCGCCCCGGCGACCGCATCCGCATCCGCTTCGTCAACGCGGGCTCGGAGACGGCGTTCCGGGTCTGCCTCGGCGGCCACGCCATGACCGTCACCCACACCGACGGCTACCCCGTGCGGCACAGGGAGACCGACGCGCTGCTCATCGGCATGTCCGAGCGGTACGACGTGCTGGTGACCGCCAAGGACGGCTGCTTCCCGCTGGTCGCGCTCGCCGAGGGCAAGAAGGGCAGCGGGCTCGCCGTGCTCCGCACCGACAAGGGGAAGAACCTTCCCGCACCGAATGTCAGGCCGGACGAGCTGGACGGCGAGTGCGTGCCGGCGCGGCGGCTGGAGCCGGCCGAGTCGGTGGCCCTGCCGGAGCGGCACCCCGACCGCCAGATGCGCATCAGGATCACCGGCAACATGCACAACTTCGACTGGGGCTTCGACCACAAGCCGTACGACGTGCGGCAGCGGCACGAGATCCATGCCGGGGAGCGGGTGCGGCTCACCCTCATCAACGCGACGGACATGTGGCACCCGATGCATCTGCACGGGCACACGTTCGCGATGACCGGGCTGGACGCGGTGGGGGCGCGCAAGGACACCGCGCTGGTGCTGCCGCACCGCAAGCTGGTGGTGGAGTTCGACGCGGACAACCCGGGGCTGTGGATGCTGCACTGCCACAACCAGTACCACTCGGAGAGCGGGATGATGACGGTGCTCGGCTACAAGCGCTGAGCGACCGGCCGGGGCGCGAACCCCGGCCGGGACTCCCTACTCCGCGTGCTCCGGGTACCCGCTCTGCTCCGTGTTCTCCAGCCGCTGCCCCTTCAGCAGGAACCACGCCACCGCCGCCGTGCCCAGCAGGACCGCCGCGCCGGCGCCGGACGCCAGGTGGAGGCCGTGCACGAAGGCGTCGCGGGCCGAGTCCAGGAGCGAACGGGCCGCACCGGCGGGCATGCGGGCCGCGGCCTCGACCGCCGCGCCCAGGGACTCATGGGCGCCGGGCGGAGTGCCGGCCGGGCCCGTGAAGCCGCGGTAGACGGCGGTCACGATGGAGCCGAGGAGGGCGATGCCGAGGGCGGCGCCCAGTTCGTAGGCGGTTTCGGAGACCGCCGAGGCGGCGCCGGCCTGTTCCTTGGGGACACTGGAGAGGATCACGTCGGCGGTGACCGTGAAGGACAGGCCCGCGCCGATGCCGACGATCAGCAGGGCGGCGCCGAGGACCGGGTAGCCGGTGGACTGGCCGAGGCAGGTCAGAGCGGCCAGGGCCAGGCCGACCGCGGCGAGGCCGCCCGAGACCACCGAGCGGACCGAGAAGCGCCGGGCCGCGCTGCCCGCGACCAGTCCGGCCGCCACCGCGCCGACGGCGGCGGGCAGTTCGGCGAGGCCCGCCTCGAACGGGTGCCTGCCCTGGACGAGTTGCAGGTACTGGGAGAGGAAGAACACCAGCCCGGACATGCCGAGTACGGTCAGCAGGTCGGCGAGCACCGCGCCGCTGAAGCCGCGGTGCCGGAACAGCCGCATGTCCAGCAGCGGGACCGGCATGGTCAGCTGACGGCGGACGAAGCCGCCGAGGGCGCCCGCGCCCAGCAGGCCGACGGCGAGGGCCGGCCAGGAGAAGCCGTGCGTCGCGGCCTCCTTGACGGCGTAGACGACGCCGATCATGCCGACGAGCGACAGCAGGACACTGGGCAGGTCCCAGGGGCCCGGGTGCGGGTTGCGGGACTCGGGCAGGGTGCGCAGACCGACCAGCACGAGGACGGCCATCACCGGCAGGTTGATCAGGAAGACCGAGCCCCACCAGAAGTGCTCCAGCAGGAAGCCGCCCACGATCGGGCCGACGGCCGTACCGGCGGATGCGGTCGCGCCCCAGATGCCGACGGCGAGGCTGCGCTCGCGCGGATCGTGGAAGAGGTTGCGGATCAGGGCGAGGGTGGCCGGCATCAGGGTCGCGCCCGCGACACCGAGCAGGGCCCGCGCCAGGATCATCGACTCGGGTGTCGTGGCATAGGCGTTGAGCACGGAGATCGCGCCGAACGCGGTGGCGCCGCAGAGCAGGATCCGCTTGCGGCCGATGCGGTCGCCGAGGCTGCCCATGGAGACCAGCAGACCGGCGATGACGAAGGAGTAGACGTCACCGATCCACAGCAGCTGGGTGCCGGAGGGGTGGAGGTCCTCGCTGATGTAGGGGGTGGCCAGGCCGAGGACGGTGGCGTCGACGGCCACCAGCAGCACGGCCAGGACGAGGACGCAGAGCGCGAGCCACCGGCCCGGACGCCGCTCCGCCCCCGCCACATCGGCCGGCCGCAGGGTGCTGGTCATGGTTCCTCTCTTCGCAGGGCGCCGCCGAGCAGCAGCTCGGCGACCATGGTCGGGAAGTCGCGGGCGGCCACACGGCCGTCCAGGCTGGCCCAGGCGCAGGAGGCCGTCAGGCCGTACAGCGCCTCGGTGAGCCAGGCGGGCGTGAGGTCGATGCGGAACTCGCCGCTGTGCTGCCCGCGCTGGAACAGGGCGGCGATCCGGCCGTCGAGCCGCTGCCAGCCGTCGTTCTGCCGGTCGCCCTCCCACAGCTGGCTCTCGCCGTACAGGAAGGCGAGCAGTCCCGCGGCCGGCTGGATCTCGCGGACCAGTCTGCGCACGGCGTCGGCCGCCGCCCCCTCCTCCGGGCGGGCCCGGTCCAGCGCCGCCTCGCACTCCGCGATGCCGAGCGCCTCCAGCGCCCGTACGAGCGCGTCGCGCCCGGCGAAGTGGCGGTGCAGCGTGGCCCGGCTGATCCCGGCCGCCTTGGCGACCTCGTCCATGGTCGCGGTGGACTTGCGGGTCAGCAGAGCGGCGGCGCTGCGCAGCACATGGTCACGATCCATGAGACAAGGATAGACCAGATGAGACAGTCATGTCTCACACTGGGCATGTGCGACTCATCGTCGCTGGTCAGCGCGGGTGTGGCTCAGGGCCGGGGCACGCGGGCGGGCCAGATGCCAGGGCTCACGCGCGAGCGTCAGTGCCAGGGCAGTTCCCCGCGCCGCTGCCAGTAGGTGCCGGGGTCCTCGGTGAGCGTGGCGAGGCGGGTCATCTGCTCCGCGTCCAGGTCGACGGCCGGGGCGTGCAGATTGGAGGCGAGCTGGGCAACCGTCGCGGCGCCGGAGAGGACCACGCCCACCCAGGGCCGGCTCAGGATCCAGGCGAGGGCGACGGCGTCGCAGCCGAGTCCCGTCTCGGCGGCGACCGCCCGCAACGCCTCGGGTGCGTTCGGACCGGCGAGCCGGCCGTTGGCCATGCCCTCCTTGACGATCACGGTCAGTCCGGCGTCGTGGGCCTCGGCGAGGGCGGAGCCCGCCGAGTGCTCCAGGACGTTGTACGTGGACTGGACGGTACGGAAGAGGGGCTCGCCGTCGACCGTCACCGCGAGGGCGGCGCGGATCGCGTCGGCCTGGGCGGGGCCGCTGGTGGAGAAGCCGACGGTCAGGCCGCCGGCGGCGGCCTGAGCGAGCCTGGCGTGGAGTTCCTTGTCGGTGAGGGCCGGGCTGTCCGGGGTGACCGAGTGGATCTGGTAGAGGTCGAGCCGGTCGCCGAGCAGGGCGTCGGTCTCGGCGCGCTGGCGTTCGTACGTCGCCAGGCCGTGGTCCTTGACCTCGTGCCGCTCGGCCTCGGTGGACCAGCCGGCGGTGTAGGTGTAGCCCCATTTGCTGCCGACGACGACATCCTGGACGTCGGGGCGGGCCTTCAGCCAGTCGGCGAGGAACTCCTCCGAACGGCCGTAGGAGCGGGCCGCGTCGAAGTAGCGCACGCCCTGGGCGTAGGCGGCGTCGAGGAGTTCATGGGTGCGGGCGCGCAGGGCCGCCACGCTCCGGTCCGCGCCGAGGTCCTCGTCCCGGCCCAGGTTGATGTAGCCCGGGCGGCCGACGGCGGCCAGCCCCAGGCCGATGTGACAGGTGGCGGTGGTGGCGGTCGCGAGACGGGCGAAGGGCATCGCGGGCTCCGTTGGGTCGGCTCCGGTTCGGCTTCGACCAACGTAACCCGCGTCCGGCTCCGCCCCGGAGCCCGGCGCGTGCGGCGCCCGCCCCGGGGCGGGCGCCGGCCCCGGGGCCCGCCCGGCGTAGCCTCTTCCCCGTGCCAGCCCCCCGTCTGCATCGCGTCGCCGTCCTCGTGCTCGAAGGCGCGAAACCGCTCGACGTCGGCATTCCCGCGCAGGTGTTCACGACCCGCGCGAGCATGCCGTACGAGGTGCGGGTGTGCGGGGCCGCACCCGGTCTCGTGACCGGTGGCGACGGCCTCGCGTACCACGTCGCCCACGGTCTCGACGCGCTGGAGTGGGCCGACGTCGTCTTCGTCCCCGGCTACCGGTTCCCGGACCGCGACGACCCGCCGCGGGCCGTCGTCGACGCGCTGATCGCCGCCCACGCCCGGGGGGCCCGGCTCGCCGCCATCTCGACGGGTGCCTTCGCGCTCGCCGCCACGGGCCTGCTCGACGGCAGGCGGGCCACCACGCACTGGCACTACACGCGGGCCCTGCGGACCAGGCATCCGCTGGTCCGGGTCGACGAGAACGTGCTGTTCGTGGACGAGGGCAGCCTGCTCACCTCGGCCGGCGCCGCCTCCGGCATCGACCTGTGCCTGCACATCCTGCGCGGCGACCTCGGAGTTGCCGCGTCCAACCACGCGGCCCGGCGTCTGGTCGCCGCCCCCTACCGCAGCGGCGGCCAGGCCCAGTACGTGCCGCGCAGCGTGCCCGAGCCGCTCGGCGAGCGGTTCGCCGCCACCCGCGAGTGGGCGCTGCACCGGCTCGACGAGCCCCTCACCCTCGACGTACTGGCCCGGCAGGCCGGGGTCTCGGCGCGCACGTTCTCCCGGCGCTTCGTCGAGGAGACCGGCTACACGCCGATGCAGTGGGTGATGCGTGCCCGCGTCGACCTGGCCCGGGAACTGCTCGAACGCTCGCAGCGCAGCGTCGAGCAGATCGCCGCCGACGTCGGGCTCGGCACCGGCGCGAATCTGCGGCTGCACTTCCAGCGCATCCTCGGCACCACGCCGAGCGAGTACCGGCGCACCTTCACCCGGGGCGAGTGAGGCGCCGGGCGAGCGTGGCGGGATCCTTGTGAACCGTGGCGGTCCCGCCACTGTCAGCGGCCGGGGCCGCGCGCGAGCCTGATGGCGAACGGAAGGGACATCGCTCATGACTCGCATCGCCATCAACGGTTTCGGCCGCATCGGACGCAATGTGCTGCGCGCGCTGCTGGAGCGCGACAGCGCCCTGGAGATCGTCGCCGTCAACGACCTGACGGAGCCCGCCACGCTCGCCCGGCTGCTCGCCTACGACAGCACGGCCGGCCGGCTCGGGCGCCCGGTGACCGTCGAGGGGGACGCCCTCGACGTCGACGGCCGCCGGATCACGGTGCTGGCCGAGCGGGAGCCGGCGCGGCTGCCCTGGGGCGAACTCGGCGTCGACATCGTCCTGGAGGCCACCGGCCGCTTCACCTCGGCCGCGGCCGCCCGCGCCCACCTCGTCGCGGGCGCGAAGAAGGTGCTCGTCAGCGCGCCGTCGGACGGCGCGGACGTCACGCTCGCCTACGGGGTCAACACCGACGCCTACGACCCGGCCGCGCACACGATCGTCTCGAACGCCTCCTGCACCACCAACGCGCTCGCCCCGCTGGCCGCGGTCCTCGACGAACTCGCCGGTATCGAGCACGGCTTCATGACGACGGTGCACGCCTACACGCAGGAGCAGAACCTCCAGGACGGTCCGCACCGCGACGCCCGCCGCGCCCGTGCCGCAGGCGTGAACATCGTGCCGACCACGACCGGCGCCGCCAAGGCGATCGGCCTGGTGCTGCCGAACCTCGACGGCAAGCTGTCGGGCGACTCGATCCGCGTGCCGGTGCCGGTGGGCTCGATCGTCGAACTCAACACGACCGTCGCGCGCGACGTGACACGCGACGAGGTGCTGGCGGCGTACCGCACCGCGGCGGAGGGACCGCTCGCCGGTGTCCTCGAGTACTCGGACGACCCGCTCGTGTCGTCCGACATCACCGGCAACCCCGCCTCGTCGATCTTCGACTCGGCCCTCACCCGCGTCGACGGCCGCCACGTCAAGGTGGTCGCGTGGTACGACAACGAGTGGGGCTTCTCGAACCGCGTGATCGACACCCTGGAGTTCCTCGCCGCGGGCTGATCCGGGCCGGACGCGCCGGTCGGGCAGCCGGCGGCCAGGGGCGTGCCGGGGCGAGCGGCCCCTGCACGCCCCGGTGCCGTCGGACGGAGCCGAGGGTCTTTCGTCCGGATCGCGCCGGGCTCGCCGGGCCTGATCCGGACGAAGGACCCTAGCGGGCCGTCTTCGCCCGCGCCCACTCGTGCTGGACCGCCACGTCCGCCTTGACCTCGGCCAGTTGGACGGCCACCGCGCTCGGGGCGGTGCCGCCGCGGCCGTTGCGGGAGGCGAGGGCGCCGGGGACGTTGAGGACGGTGCGGACCTCGGGGGTGAGGTGGGCGGAGATCTTGGCGAACTGCTCGTCCGTCAGCTCGTCCAGCTCCTTGCCCTCGGCCTCGGCGGCCTTGACGCACTCTCCCGCGACCTCGTGCGCCACCCGGAAGGGGACGCCCTGGCGGACCAGCCACTCGGCGATGTCGGTGGCGAGGGAGAAGCCGGCCGGGGCCAGTTCCGCCATGCGCTCGCGGTGGACCGTGAGGGTGGCCATCATGCCGGTGAAGGCGGGCAGCAGCACCTCCAGCTGGTCGCAGGAGTCGAAGACCGGCTCCTTGTCCTCCTGGAGGTCGCGGTTGTAGGCGAGGGGCAGGGCCTTGAGGGTGGCGAGGAGCCCGGTCAGGTTGCCGATGAGGCGGCCGGACTTGCCCCGGGCCAGCTCCGCGATGTCCGGGTTCTTCTTCTGCGGCATGATCGACGAGCCGGTGGAGAACGCGTCGTGCAGGGTTACGAAGGAGAACTCCTTCGTGTTCCAGATGATGATCTCCTCGGCGATCCGGGAGAGGTTCACGCCGATCATCGCGGTGATGAAGGCGAACTCCGCGACGAAGTCCCGGGAGGCCGTGCCGTCGATGGAGTTTCCGGCGCTGCCGTGTTCGAACCCGAGGTCCTTGGCCACCGCCTCGGGGTCCAGGCCCAGGGAGGAGCCGGCCAGGGCGCCCGAGCCGTACGGCGAGACCGCCGTGCGCTCGTCCCACTGGCGCAGCCGCTCCGCGTCCCGGGACAGGGACTGGACGTGGGCGAGGACGTGGTGGGCGAAGAGCACCGGCTGGGCGTGCTGGAGGTGGGTGCGGCCGGGCATCGCCACGTCGGGGTGGGCCTCGGCGAGGCCGATCAGGGCGTCCTGGAGGTCGGCGATCAACCCGCCGATGATCCGGGCGTGGTCCCTGAGGTACATCCGGAACAGGGTGGCCACCTGGTCGTTGCGGGAGCGGCCGGCGCGGAGCTTGCCGCCCAGGTCGGGGCCGAGGCGCTCCAGCAGGCCCCGCTCCAGGGCGGTGTGCACGTCCTCGTCGGCGATGGTGCCGGTGAAGGAGCCGTCGGCGACGTCCGCCTCCAGCTGGTCGAGCCCGGCGATCATGCGCTCCAGCTCGTCCGCGCTGAGGAGCCCGGCCTTGTGCAGCACGCGCGCGTGGGCACGGGAACCGGCGATGTCGTAGGGCGCGAGCCGCCAGTCGAAGTGGACGGACGCGGACAGCTTCGCCAGGGCCTCGGCGGGACCGTCGGCGAAACGGCCGCCCCAGAGCCGTACGTCACCGCTGTTGCTGCTCACTTGCGTGCTCCTCGGGAGTGTCTCTGTGCGACCGCCTCCCCACCCTTGCAGGTGAGGAGGCGGCTGTCAGTTCTGATGCGTGCGAGGGACCCGTGCGGGTCGCGCCAGGTCTGCGTCAGGCTTCGCCCGCGAGATCACGGCGCGCGGCGATCTTCGACGACAGGCTGTAGATGTCGATGAAGCCCTTGGCCGCCGCCTGGTCGAAGGTGTCGCCGGTGTCGTAGGTGGCGAGGTTGAAGTCGTACAGGGACGACTCCGAGCGCCGGCCGGTGACGACCGCGCGGCCGCCGTGCAGGGTCAGGCGGATGTCGCCGGACACGTGCTGGTTGGCCTCGTTGATGAAGCCGTCCAGGGCGCGCTTGAGCGGGGAGAACCACTGGCCGTCGTAGACCAGTTCGCCCCAGCGCTGCTCGACCTGCCGCTTGTAGCGGGCGAGTTCGCGCTCGACGGTGACGTTCTCCAGCTCCTGGTGGGCGGTGATCAGCGCGATCGCGCCGGGGGCCTCGTAGACCTCGCGGGACTTGATGCCGACGAGGCGGTCCTCGACCATGTCGATCCGGCCGATGCCCTGGGCGCCGGCGCGCTCGTTGAGCTGCTGGATGGCCTGGAGGACGGTGACGGGCTTGCCGTCGAGGGCGACCGGGACGCCCTCCTTGAAGGTGATGACGACCTCGTCGGCCTCGCGCGGGGTGGCGGGGTTGGAGGTGTACTCGTAGATGTCCTCGATCGGGGCGTTCCAGATGTCCTCCAGGAAGCCCGTCTCGACGGCGCGACCGAAGACGTTCTGGTCGATGGAGTACGGGGACTTCTTGGTGGTGGCGATCGGGAGCTGCTTGGCCTCGCAGAAGGCGATCGCCTTGTCCCGGGTCATCGCGTAGTCGCGGACCGGGGCGATGCACTTGAGGTCGGGGGCGAGGGCGACGATGCCGGCCTCGAAGCGGACCTGGTCGTTGCCCTTGCCGGTGCAGCCGTGGGCGACCGTGGTGGCGCCGTGCTTCTTGGCGGCGGCGACCAGGTGCTTGACGATCGTCGGCCGGGAGAGGGCGGAGACCAGCGGGTAGCGGTCCATGTACAGGGCGTTGGCCTTGATCGCCGGGAGGCAGTACTCGTCGGCGAACTCGTCCTTCGCGTCGGCGACCTCGGCCTCGACGGCACCGCACGCGAGGGCGCGCTTGCGGATGACGTCCAGGTCCTCGCCGCCCTGGCCGACGTCGACCGCAACGGCGATGACCTCGGCGCCCGTCTCCTCGGCGATCCAGCCGATGGCGACGGAGGTGTCCAGACCGCCTGAGTAGGCGAGTACGACGCGCTCGGTCACGGGTTTCTCCTCACGTGCAATTGCTGACATGCATGAGTATGCAGAACTCTGCATGATTCGTCAATCGCCCTTTCGAGTGAGCCCGAGAATCCTTAGACAGTCGAAAGAGTTCCGGGGATAATCCTGGACATGGGAAAGACCTACGAGCGCATCGACGGCAGGCTCCGCACGTTCATCGAGGAGCAACCCCTCTTCTTCACCGCGACCGCGCCGCTGTCCGGCGACGGCCGGGTCAACCTCTCCCCCAAGGGCCTCCGGGGCTCGTTCGCCGTGCTGGACGAACTCACCGTGGGCTACCTGGACTTCGCCGGTTCCAACGCCGAGACCATCGCGCACCTGCGGGAGAACGGGCGGATCACCCTGATGTGGTGCGCCTTCCAGGGCCCGCCGAACATCGTGCGGGTGCACGGCCGGGGCGAGCCGGTCTTCCGCGACGACCCGCGCTTCCCGGAGCTGCTCGCCCGCTTCCCCGGCATCGACCCGGAGCCGCACGGACTGCGCGCGATCATCGTCGTCCACGCCGAGCTGGTGCGGGACACCTGCGGGTACGCCGTCCCCTTCATGGCGTACGAGGAGGAGCGCGACCTGCACGAGAGGCGCTTCGCGCGGGAGGACGACGCCTCCCTCAACGAGTACTTCACCAAGAAGGAGTACATCGCCACGAGCCTGGACGGCCTTCCCGGACTGCCGCTGCCGCTGCCCCCGGCTAGCGTCTGAGCATGCGCCCCGGTGCCGTCGCCCGCCTCGTCTCCGCCTCCCTTCTCGGTCTGCTCGGCGCCGCCCCGCCCCGCGGGGCGGCCCCGCTGCCCGAGCGGCTGGCCGACACCGGCGGCGGCACCCAGCTGATCATCGCGCAGGCGCCCGACACCGGTTCCACGACGGGCACGGTCACCTGGTGGGACCGGCGGGGCGGGACATGGGCGCGGGCCGGGTCCGCACCGGCGCGGTTCGGGGCGAAGGGGCTGGTCGAGGGGGCTGCCCGGACGCAGGGCACGGACACGACGCCGACCGGGTTGTACGACCTCCCGTTCGGCTTCGGCACCAAGGCGGCGCCGGGCGGCACGCGGGTCCCCTACCGGGCCGTCCGCGCGAGCTCCTGGTGGTGCCAGGACAACGCGTCGTCGTCGTACAACCGCTGGACGGATCCGCTGCCGCGCGACTGCCGGGCCGCGGAGTCGGAGCACCTGAGCGCGTACGCCGGCCAGTACGCGTACGCGCTGGTGGTGGGGTTCAACTACCACCGGCCGGTGCGGGGGCGGGGAGCCGGGATCTTCCTGCACGTCGACGGGCGCGGGGCGACCGCCGGTTGTGTCTCCGTCCCGGAGGCGGACATGCGGCGGATCCTGCGGTGGGTGGTGCCGCGGCGGGCGCCGCACATCGTCCTGGGCACGTCCGGCGGCGCCACCGGCGTCAGCCGGTACTGACGTCAGACCGGCAGGGTGACGCGGAAGGTCGTGGCGCCCGGTTCGCTGTCCGCCTCCACCGTCCCGCCGTGCGCCTCCACCACCGCCGCCACGATCGACAGGCCGAGGCCCGCCCCCGGCGCGGACGCGTCCGCGTGGCGGCGGTGGTCGGCGCGGGTGAAGCGTTCGAAGACCGCGGGGCGCAGCTCCTCGGGGATGCCGGGGCCGTCGTCGTGGACGCGGAGGCGGACGGCGCCGGGGCGGGGCTCCAGGGCGACCGTGACCTCGGTGCCCGGGGGCGTGTGCAGACGCGCGTTGGCCAGCAGGTTGGCGACCACCTGGTGGAGGCGGTGCGCGTCTCCGGTGACCGTGACCGGGTCCTCGGGGAGGTCCAGGGTCCAGCGGTGGCCGGGGCCCGCGGCGCGGGCGTCGGTGACCGCGTCCAGGACCAGCCGGGTCAGGTCGACCGGGCCGCGCTCCAGCGGGCGGCCCGCGTCGAGGCGGGCGAGCAGCAGCAGGTCGTCCACCATCAGGCCCATCCGGGAGGACTCCGCGGCGATCCGCTCCAGCGCCCGGGTGACCTCGGGCGGCACCGGGCCGGGGTGCAGCAGGCCCAGTTCGGCGTGGCCGCGCACCGAGGCGACCGGGGTGCGCAGCTCGTGGCTGGCGTCGGCGGCGAACCGGCGCAGCCGCTCCTGGCTCGCGTGCCGCTCGGTGAGCGCGTCCTCGACATGGCCGAGCATGCGGTTGAGGGCGGCGGCGACCCGGCCCACCTCGCTGTGCGGGTCGGCGTCGGGGGCGCGCGGCGGCAGGGCGACCTCGCCGCTGGCGAGCGGGAGTTCGCTGACCCGGGTGGCGGTGGCGGCGACCCGGCCGAGGGGGCGCAGGGACCAGCGGACCCAGAGGGCGCCGGCCACCCCGGCCGTGACCAGGGCGAGGCCGAAGACCACCGCGGAGACCAGCTCCAGCCGGTGGACGGTGGCCTCGACGGACTCCAGCGGGAGGCCGGCCATCAGCACGTCGCCGTCGCGTCCGGGGGTGGCGACGACCCGGTAGTGGCCGAGGGCCGAGAGTTCGACGGTGTGCGGGCGGCCGTCGGCCGGTGTCCGGGCCAGCCGTTCGGCGTCCGCCGCGGACAGGGCGACGTTCAGGTCGGCGGAGAGGTCGCCGGAGCGGATGAGGCCCTTGTTGGTGACGGTGCCGTCCAGCAGGCGGGCGCCGAAGGTGCCGGTGGCCATCCGCCGGGTGTCGGCCTGCTCGTCGCCGTCGTGGTCGTCGGGCAGCCTGCCGCGGTGCTCCAGGCTCTCCGGGAAGCGGGTGCCGACCTGGGCGAGCTGTTCGTCCAGGCGCTGGGTGAGAAAGCCGTTCAGCTCGACCACCGCGGCCACCCCGACGGCGGCGCAGCTCACCGCGAGCAGGACCACGAGGCCGAAGGTCAGGCGGGCGCGCAGGGTGCGGAAGCGGGGCAGGCGGGCGAGCAGGCCCGGGCGGTCGCCGGTCGTCACACGGTCACCGGTTTGATCACGTAGCCCGCCCCGCGCACCGTGTGGATCATGGGTGCCCGGCCCGCGTCGATCTTCTTGCGCAGGTAGGAGATGTACAGCTCGACCACGTGGGCCCGGCCGCCGAAGTCGTAGGACCAGACCCGGTCGAGGATCTGCGCCTTGCTGAGCACGCGGCGTGGGTTGCGCATCAGGAAGCGCAGCAGCTCGAACTCGGTCGGCGAGAGTTCGATCAGCTCGCCGGACCGGGTCACCTCACGGGCGTCCTCGTCCATCACCAGGTCGCCCACGACCAGCCCGGCCTCCTCCTCCGGGCGGCGGGCCATCCCGGCGCGGCGCAGCAGTCCGCGCAGCCGGGCCACGACCTCCTCCAGGCTGAAGGGCTTGGTGACGTAGTCGTCGCCGCCCGCCGTGAGCCCGGCTATCCGGTCCTCGACGGCGTCGCGCGCGGTGAGGAAGAGCACGCACACATCGGGCTGGGACTCGTGCAGCCCGCGCAGCACGGCGAGGCCGTCCATGTCGGGCAGCATCACGTCCAGGACGACGGCGTCGGGCCGCAGCTCGCGCGCGGCGGCGAGGGCGGCGGTGCCGTCGGCGGCGGCGCGCACCTCCCAGCCCTCGTAGCGCAGGGCGCCGGTGAGCACCTCGGCGAGGTCGGGGTCGTCGTCGACGACGAGGACGCGCAGCGGGGTGCCGTCGGGACGGGTGAGGGCCGGGCGGCCGGAACGGGTCGTGTTCATCGCGCCTCCCAGCATCGCGCGTGCGCGGGGCGGCGGTGGGCCGCGCGGGCTGTGAGTTTGCTCTGAAAAGCGTCGGTGGGCCGTCGCAGTGCCTGGTCAGGGGCTTGCTGAGAGATCTCTGAGACGTCTGTGAGAAAGCCCTGAAGACAGCGTCCCCGGGCCCTTTCTCAGAGGCCCCTCAGAGCTTGGGCACGCACAGTGGGCGGGCCGACGGACGAAGGGACGGCCTGATGACAGCAGTGGAGACGAGGCGGGCGGCACCGCCCCTGCGGGGGGCCGCGCGGCGCCGCTCCCCCGCGGGGCCGCTGCTCGCCCTGCTGTGGGCGGGGGCGGCGGCCGTGGTCGCGCTCTGGTGGACGGACACCGCCTCGGTGGTCGGAGCGGCCGGCTGGCTCACCGGCGCCGGGCGGATCGCCGGTCTGCTGTGCGGGTACGCCTGCGCGGTGCTCGTCGGCCTGATGGCGCGGGTGCCGCTGCTGGAGAACCGGGTGGGCTCGGACCGGGTGGCGCGCTGGCACGCGATGGCCGGCCGGTACACGGTGTCCCTGCTGGTGGCGCACATCGTGCTGATCCTCGCCGGGTACGCGGCGCAGGACCGGGCGTCGCTGTGGCACGAGACGGTCACCGTGGTGCTGGACTACCCGGACATGCTGAAGGCCGGCGCGGGCACCGTGATCCTGTTCGCGGTCGGTCTCACCTCCGTGCGGGCCGTGCGCCGCCGGGTCCGGCACGAGTTCTGGTACTACGTCCACCTGCTCACGTACGCCGCCGTGTTCCTGACCTTCTTCCACCAGGTGTCGCTGGGCGAGCAGTTCAACGGCCGGCCGGTGGCCGGCGCCGCCTGGTACGCGCTCTACCTCGGGGTCGCCGGGCTCGTGGTGTGGTTCCGGGTCCTCACCCCGGTGCGGCTGAACCGGAGGCACCGGCTGCGGGTGGAGTCGGTGCAGCCGGAGGCGCCCGGCGTGTACTCGGTCGTGATGCGCGGCCGGCACCTCGACCGGCTGGGCGCGCGGCCGGGCCAGTTCTTCCGCTGGCGGTTCCTCGCCGCGGGCATGGCCTGGACCTCCACGCCGTACTCCCTGTCGGCGCCGCCGCGCCCCGACCTGCTGCGCATCACGGTGAAGGCGCTCGGCGACCACAGCACGGCCGTCTCGCTGCTCAGGCCCGGCACCCGGGTGTGGGCGGAGGGCCCCTACGGCGCGCTCACCGCCGACCGGACCACGGCCCGGCGCTCCCTGCTGATCGCGGCCGGGGTCGGCGTCACTCCGCTGCGGGCCCTGTTCGAGACGCTGCCCGGCGAGGTCACCCTGCTGTACCGGGCGCGCTCGGCGGAGGATCTCGCGCTGGGCGGCGAGCTGGAGGCGATCGCCCGGTGGCGCGGTGCCAGGGTGCTGTACGCGCTGAACGGTCCGCACGGTGAGCGGCCCGCCATCACGGCGGAGTCGCTGCGGGCGGCCGTCCCCGGGCTGCGCGGCCACGACGTCTACATCTGCGGGCCGCACGGGTTCGCGCGGGACGTCTACGAGGCCCTGCGCGCGGCCGGTCTGCGGGACCGCCGCATCCACCACGAGTCCTTCGAACTGTGAGGCGGACGCCATGCACGCGTTGAGGAAGAACCGGCCGCTGCGCCGCATCGTCCTGGCGAGCGCCGCCACGGTCTCCGGCGTGGTGCTGCTGCTGTCCCTGAAGCCGCACGCCGGTTCCGGTCTCGTCGTGGGCGCGTCGACCGCGGCCCCGCGGGCCGGCGCGAGCGCGCCCGCCGCCCCCGAGGGCGTCTCGAAGACCGTCACCGGCAGCACCGTGCAGACCCGCTGGGGCCCGGTCCAGGTGCGGGCCACCATCGAGGACGGCAGGCTCACCGACGTGACGGCCGTCCAGTACCCCACGGACAACCCGCGCGACCAGGAGATCAACAGCTATGCGCTTCCCCAGCTGCGGCGCGAGGCGCTGGCGGCGCAGAGCGCGCGGATCGACATGGTCTCGGGGGCCACGTACACGAGCACCGGCTACCGGCAGTCCCTCCAGTCCGCGCTGGACCAGGCCCATGGGTGACGGGGTGCGGCACGCGGAGGAGGTCATGGGGACCGTCTTCTCCTTCGACGTGCGCGGGGGTGAGCCGAGCGCGGTGCGGGCGGCGCTCGGCGCGGCGGTGGACGGGCTCCACCGGGCGGACGCGGTGTTCAGCACGTACCGCGCGGACAGCGAGGTGTCCCGGCTGGCGCGGGGCGAGCTGACCGTGGCGGAGTGTGCGCCCGAGGTGGCCGAGGTGCTGGCACTGGCGGCGGAGGCGGAGCGGGTGAGCGAGGGGTGGTTCGGCACCCGCCACCGGGGCGTGCCGGATCCCACCGGGATCGTCAAGGGCTGGGCGGCCGAACGGGCCGCGCGGCTGCTGGCCCGGGTGCCGGGGGTGCGCGGGGTCGCCGTCAACGGCGGCGGGGACGTCCAGCTGCTGGGCGAGCCGGAGGCGGGGCGGCCCTGGCGGGTGGGTGTGGCGGATCCGCTGCGGGCCGGGTGGCTCGCCGCGGTGGTGTCGTCGGCGGGGGCGGCCGAGCTGTCCGTCGCCACGTCGGGCACGGCCGAGCGGGGCGCGCACATCGTGGACCCGCGCACGGGCCGGCCCGCGGACACCGACCTGGTGTCGGCGACCGTGGTGGCACCCCGGCTGACCTGGGCGGACTGCTGGGCCACGGCCGCGTTCGCGCGGGGCTCGCGCGCGGGCCTCGCCTGGCTGGAGTCGCTGCCCGGGGTGGAGGCGCTGCTGTTCACGGCGCGGGACGAGGTGCTCCGCACCGGGGGCCTGGACCGGTATCTGGGTTGAAAGGGAAATTTCTTCCCGAAGAAGCCATCCCTCTCGCGTCCTGCGACGTATCCCGTGTGAAGCGAATTCTCCGGGAGGAACCCATGGCAATCTTCAGCAGCCTCCTGCCGCTGCGTGACCACGGCGGTCACGGCGGCGGGCACGGCGACCACGGCGGTCACGGCCGGGACCACGGGCGCGACCACGACCGCGACCGCGACCGCGACCGCGACGACTTCGACCGGCACGACCACGGCGACCGGCACGACGACCGCTTCGGACGCTACTGACCGACCACCTCCACACAGGCCGGGCGGACCGGGGGACGAAGACCCCGGCCCGCCCGTCCGCACTCCGAGGAAACGCATCCCATGGCGCATGTGCTGCGGCGTCTGCTGTCGGTGGGCGAGACCTCCGAAGCGGTCGTGGCGGCCGCGCCCGCGATCCCCCCGCGCGAGGTGTTCCGGCGGTTCTGGCCCTACACCCGGGGCGGTCGCCGCTGGCTCCTGCCCCTCCTGCTGTTCAGCATGGTCGGTCCGGCCGTCGACGCCGGGGAGCTGTGGCTGTTCAAGACCGTCGTGGACGAGGTGCTGGTCCCCCGCGACCTGGGACCCTTCCTGTGGATCGCCCCGGCCTACCTGGGGCTGATCGTGTGCTCGGGCGTCCTCGGATTCGCCGACCGGATGACCTCCGCCTGGGTCGGCGAACGCTTTCTGCTGTCCTTGCGGTGCGCGGTCTTCCGCCATCTCCAGGGGCTCTCCCTCGGCTTCTTCGAGCGCCGCCGGCTCGGCGACGTGCTGTCCCGCGTCACCGACGACGTCGACGCGGTCGAGACGTTCCTGCTGTCGGGCGTGGCGGACGCCCTGTACTACGTGCTCCAACTGGCCGTCTTCCTCGGCCTGTTGTTCTACCTGAGCTGGGACCTCACGCTGCTCGCGCTGGTCATCGTGCCGCTCTTCTGGTCCGCCGCGCGGCACTTCGCGCGGCTGAGCAAGGAGGCGTCCCGGGAGACCAGGCGGCGCGGCGGTTCGCTCAGCGCGATCGCCGAGGAGGTGCTCGGCAACGTGGCGCTGGTGCAGGCGTACAACCGGCAGGGCTGGGAGGCGCGCCGCTTCGAGCGGGAAGGCTCGGGCCGGCTGCGGGCGGTGCTCGCCTCGACCCGTATCCGGGCGGTCTACGCCCCGATCGTCGAGGTCATCGAGGTGGCCGGGGTACTCGCGGTCCTCGGCCTCGGTACCTGGCAGCTGGCCCAGGGGCGGCTCACCCTGGGCGGGCTGCTGGTCTTCCTCGCCCTGATCGGCAAGATGTACGGCCCGGTGCGCGGGATGTCCGGGCTCGCCACCACCTTCTACACGGCCGCCGCCTCCGCCGAGCGGATCATCGAGCTGCTGGACCAGCGCCCCCAGGTCACCGAGCGGGCGGACGCCCGCCCGACCGGCCGGGCACACGGCTCGGTGGAGTTCGACGGCGTCTGGTTCCGCTACCCCGGCACCACCCCCTGGGCCCTCGCGGACGTCTCCTTCCGGGTGGCGCCCGGCGAGACGCTGGCGCTGGTCGGGGCGAGCGGCGCCGGCAAGTCCACCGTGGCCCGGCTCCAGCTGCGCTTCTACGACCCCGAGCGGGGCGCGGTCCGGCTCGACGGCACCGATCTGCGCGAGCTGCGCCTGGCCGACGTGCGCGAGAGCGTCGCGGTGGTGCTCCAGGAGACCCTGGTCTTCCACGGCACCGTGCGGGAGAACATCGCCTACGGCCGCCCCGGCGCTTCCGAGGCCGAGATCGTGGCGGCGGCGCGCGCGGCGGACGCGCACGAGTTCGTCGAGCGGCTCCCGGACGGGTACGACACGCTCGTCGGCCAGCGCGGGCGCACCCTGTCCGGCGGCCAGTGCCAGCGGCTGGCCATCGCCCGCGCGATGATCAGGGATGCACCCGTGCTGCTGCTGGACGAGCCGACCACCGGGCTCGACGCGGCCTCGGGCCGGCGGATCATGGAACCGCTGCGCCGGCTGATGGCCGGACGGACCACCGTCGTCATCTCGCACAACCTGCTCACCGTCCGGGACGCCACCCGGATCGTGGTGCTCGACGGGGGCCGGGTCGTCGAGGACGGCGCGCACGCCGAGCTGCTGGACCACGACGGCACGTACGCCCGGCTGCACCGGCTGAACACCGGCCGGATGGCGTCCTGACGGCTCATGTCTCCCGGGACAGCACGTGCGCTGTCTGCAGCTTGGCGTGGGCGAGGACGGTGCCGTCCGCCGCGGTCAGCCGGGCGCCGGAGACGGAGTCCGCGTCGACGGGCGCCGTGGCTCCCCAGTATCCGTGCCCGTCGCGCACGGTGAAGTCGCCGACGTGCACGGTGGTGCCGTTCGAGCGCTCCAGCACACAGGAGACCCGGCCGGTGTACGCGCCGCCGTGGCCGTCGAGTTCGACGGTCATGAAGACCCAGCCGGGGTTGCCGGGGCTGGCGTACACCTCGCCGACCGGCCGGCCGCGGGCCGCGGCGGAGGTCATGTCGCCGACCAGCATGGGCTCGGACTGCATGGTGCGCGGGGGTGTGGCGGTGACCTGCTCGACCGCGGTGCCGATGCCCCAGCCGGCGAACCCGGCGACCACCGCGAGGGCGGCCGCGGCCGCCCCGAGCCGCACCCGGGTCCGGCGCGCCCGCTCGCGCAGCGCAGCGAACGCGACCCCCGCGCCCCGCCCGGAGGCGTGCCGCTGCGCCGTCGCCTGCCGCGCCAGGCTGCGCGCCACCCGGGTCTCGAAGCCGAGGGGCGGCTCCTGGCAGGGCAGCAGGCCGATCAGCCGGTCGCCGACCAGGGTCAGCTGGCGGACGAAGTCCCGGCAGTCCGCGCACCCGTCCAGATGGGCGAGGGCCTCGGCGCGCTCCCGGCCGGGCAGCACGCCCAGCGCCAGCTCGGCCCCGAGCTCGCGCAGCTTCTCGCAGTTCGCGTCACTGGACATGGTCGCCCCGCTCCGGAGCCGACAGTGTGGTGCGCAGTTTGCCCATCGCCGCCCTGATCCGGGTCTTGGCGGTGCCGAGCGGGATCTGTTCCGCGTCGGCGACCTGCTGGGCCGTCATCCCGTAGACACCCGCCATCATCAGGGCCCGCGCCTGTTCCCGGGGCAGCCGGCCCACGGCGGCCCGCAGCCGGGCGGAGGCCTCGTCGGCCAGCACCCATCGTTCGGGGGTCTCGGTGACCGTGCCGAGAAGGGCGTCGAGGTCCTCGGGTGCCACCGGCTCCGTGCGCCGGGCGCGTACGGCGTCGATGGCGAGGTTGTGCGCGATGGTGGTCAGCCAGGTGGTGACCGAACCACGGCGCGAATCGTAGATCTGCGCGTGCCGCCACGCGCGTTCGAACGTCTGCTGGGCGACGTCCTCGGCGAGCTGCTGGTCCCCGGTGACCGCCATGGCCACGCCGAAGACCCGGTGCTGGAAACGCCGCACGAAGACGATCGCCAGCTCCTGGTCTCCGGTGGCCAGCCCGGACAGCAGAGCCTCGTCCGGGAGGCGCCCCAGGGGGAACCGCAAACCCGACACACCCTTGTATACGGCCGACGGCCGCCGGGGGATTGCCCGCCCCCGGTCCGCCGTCGCGGAGGATCACATGCCCATTCTCCGCCGGGGGGCAGCGCCGCGCATGCCGGTCAGTGCCCGTTCTGGGCGAGCTTGAGCAGGTGGTCCGCCAGGGCCTGGCCGCCGGTGGGGTCCCGGCTGATCAGCAGCAGGGTGTCGTCGCCCGCGATGGTGCCGAGGATGTCGTGCAGTTCCGCCTGGTCGATGGCCGAGGCGAGGAACTGGGCGGCCCCGGGCGGGGTGCGCAGCACGACCAGGTTGGCCGAGGCCTCGGCGGAGATCAGCAGCTCCTGGGACAGGCGCCGCATCCGCTCCTCCTTGGCGGACTCGCCGAGCGGGGCGCGCGGGGTGCGGAAGCCGCCCTCGCTGGGCACCGCGTAGATCAGGTCGCCCTCGTTGTTGCGGATCTTGACGGCGTTCAGCTCGTCGAGGTCCCGGCTCAGCGTCGCCTGGGTGACGCTGAGCCCGTCGTCGGCGAGCAGCTTGGCCAGCTGGCTCTGCGAACGCACCGGCTCCCGGTTGAGGATGTCCACGATCCGGCGGTGGCGTGCGGTGCGCGTCTGCGGCACGGCGGGCCCGGCACCTGTCTGCTGCTCGTGCTCCTGCGCCTGGCTCATCGTCGTCTCATTCTCCGGATCGTCCGTCCCCGCCTGCGTCGAGGATGCCGGGCAGCGCCTGGAGCAAGGCACCCGCCTCGTCGTCGCGCAGGTTCAGCGGGGGCATGAGCCGCACGACGTCGGGGGCGGGGGCGTTCACCAGGAACCCGGCCTCCTGGGCCGCCTGCTGCACCTGTGGCGCGCGCGGCCCGGTGAGCACGATACCCAGGAGCAGGCCCGCGCCCCGGACATGGTCGACCAGCGGGTGGTCCAGGGCCTCGATCCCGGTGCGCAGCCGCTCGCTCTGCCGCTTGACGTTCTCCAGCAGTTCCTCGCCCTCGATGGTGTCGAGGACGGCGAGTCCGGCGGCGCAGGCGACCGGGTTGCCGCCGAAGGTGGTGCCGTGCTGGCCGGGCCGCAGCAGTTCGGCGGCGCGGCCGAACGCGACGGTGGCGCCGAGCGGCAGGCCGCCGCCGAGCTGCTTGGCGAGGGTGACCACGTCCGGCAGCACGCCCTCGTGGGCCTGGTAGGCGAACCAGGTGCCGGTGCGGCCGATGCCGGTCTGCACCTCGTCCAGGACCAGCAGGGCGCCGGTGGCGGCGGTGATGGCGCGGGCCGCCTTGAGGTAGCCGGTCGGCGGTACGACGACGCCGTTCTCGCCCTGGATGGGCTCGATGATCACCAGGGCCGTCTCCTCGGTGACGGCGGCGGCCAGCGCCTGGGCGTCGCCGTAGGGGACGTGGGTGACGTCGCCGGGCAGCGGGCGGAACGGGTCCTGCTTGGCGGGCTGCCCGGTGAGCGCGAGGGCGCCCATCGTACGGCCGTGGAAGCCGCCCTCGGTGGCGACGACGTGCGTCCGCCCGGTGAGCCGGCCGATCTTGAAGGCGGCCTCGTTGGCCTCGGCGCCGGAGTTGCAGAAGAAGACCCGGCCGTCGCGGCCGAAGAGCTGGAGCAGCCGCTCGGCGAGGGCGACGGTCGGCTCGGCCAGGAAGAGGTTGGAGACGTGGCCGAGGGAGCCGATCTGCCGGGTGACCGCCTCGACGATCGCCGGGTGGGCGTGGCCGAGGGCGTTGGTGGCGATGCCGCCGACGAAGTCGGTGTACGCGCGGCCCTCGGCGTCCCACACGGTGGCGCCCGCGCCGCGCACGAGGGGCAGGCGCGGGGTGCCGTAGTTGTTCATGAGCGCGCTCTGCCAGCGCTGGGTCAGTTCCTGGTTGCCCGTCACGGCGTGTCCTTTTCGGGCTCGTCGGGCACGACCATGGTGCCGATGCCCTCGTCGGTGAAGATCTCCAGCAGGATGGAGTGCTGGACCCGGCCGTCGATGACGCGGGCGGTGTGCACGCCGTTGCGGACGGCGTACAGGCAGCCCTGCATCTTGGGCACCATGCCGGAGCTCAACTCCGGGAGCAGCTTCTCCAGTTGGCTTGCGGTGAGGCGGCTGATCACCTCGTCGGAGTGCGGCCAGTCCTCGTAGAGGCCCTCGACGTCGGTGAGGACCATGAGGGTTTCGGCGTCCAGTGCCGCAGCGAGTGCCGCAGCCGCCGTATCAGCATTGACGTTGTAGACATGACCGTCGTCCTGACTGCGGGCGATGGAGGAGACGACCGGGATACGGCCGTCGGCGAGCAGGGCCTCGATGGCGCCGGTGTCGATCGCGGTGATCTCGCCGACGCGGCCGATGTCGACGAACTCACCGTCGATCTCCGGGAGATGCTTGACGGCGGTGATGGTGTGGGCGTCCTCGCCGGTGAGGCCGACGGCGAGCGGGCCGTGCTGGTTGAGCAGGCCGACCAGCTCGCGCTGCACCTGTCCGGCGAGCACCATCCGTACGACGTCCATGGCCTCCTCGGTGGTGACCCGCAGGCCGGCCTTGAACTCGCTGACGATGCCGTGCCGGTCGAGGGCGGCGCTGATCTGGGGGCCGCCGCCGTGCACCACGACCGGCTTGAGTCCGGCGTGCCGCAGGAAGACGACGTCCTGGGCGAAGGCGGCCTTCAGCTCCTCGTCCACCATGGCGTTGCCGCCGAACTTGATGACGACGACCTTGCCGTGGTGCCGGGTCAGCCAGGGCAGCGCCTCGATGAGGATCTTGGCCTTGGGCAGTGCCGTGTGCTTGCGCGTCGCGGTCATGAGGAGTAGGCGCTGTTCTCGTGGACGTAGTCGGCGGTCAGGTCGTTGGTCCAGATCGTCGCGGTCTCGGCGCCGGCCGCGAGATCGGCGACGATGTGCACCTCGCGGTAGCGCATGTCGACCAGGTCGCGGTCCTCGCCGACCGAGCCGTTCTTGCACACCCAGACGCCGTTGATGGCGACGCCCAGCCGGTCCGGCTCGAAGACGGCGCCGGTGGTGCCGATCGCGGACAGGACGCGGCCCCAGTTGGGGTCCTCGCCGTGGATGGCGCACTTGAGGAGGTTGTTGCGGGCGATGGAGCGGCCCACCTCGACGGCGTCCGCCTCGCTCGCCGCGCCCACCACCTCGACCTTGATGTCCTTGCTGGCGCCCTCGGCGTCGCCGATGAGCTGGCGGCCGAGGTCGGCGCAGACCTCCCGCACGGCGTCCGCGAAGGCGTCGTAGTCGGGGGTGGCGCCCGAGGCGCCGGAGGACAGCAGCAGCACGGTGTCGTTGGTGGACATGCAGCCGTCGGAGTCGACGCGGTCGAAGGTGACCCGGGTGGCGGCGCGCAGGGCCTTGTCCAGGGTGGCCTCGTCCACGTCGGCGTCGGTGGTGATCACGACCAGCATGGTGGCGAGGCCGGGGGCGAGCATGCCCGCGCCCTTGGCCATCCCGCCGACCGTCCAGTCTCCCCTGGAGACGACCGACGTCTTGTGCACGGTGTCGGTGGTCTTGATGGCGATGGCGGCCTTCTCGCCGCCGTGCTCGGACAGCTGGGCGGCGGCGGTCTCGATGCCCGGGAGCACCTTGTCCATGGGCAGCAGGGTGCCGATCAGGCCGGTGGAGCAGACGGCGACCTCGATGGCGCCGCGGCCCAGCACCTCGCCAGCCTTCTCGGCGGTGGCGTGGGTGTCCTGGAAGCCCTTGGGGCCGGTACAGGCGTTGGCGCCACCGGAGTTGAGGACCACGGCGGAGACCTGGCCGCTCTTCATGACCTGCTCGGACCACAGCACCGGCGCGGCCTTGACGCGGTTGGCGGTGAAGACGGCCGCGGCGGCACGGCGGGGCCCGTCGTTGACCACGAGGGCCAGGTCGGGGTTGCCGTTCTGCTTGATCCCGGCGGCGATGCCCGCCGCCCGGAATCCCTTGGCTGCCGTGACGCTCACGGTGCGACTCCGATCGTGGAAAGCCCGGTGGTCTCGTCGAGACCCAGGGCGAGGTTCATGCTCTGGACGGCACCGCCCGCGGTGCCCTTGGTCAGGTTGTCGATGGCGCTGATCGCGATGATGCGGCCCGCGGCCTCGTCGTGGGCGACCTGCACCTGAACGGCGTTGGAACCGTGCACGGCGCCCGTCGCGGGCCACTGGCCCGGGGGCAGCAGCTGCACGAAGGGCTCGTCGGCGTAGGCCTTCTCGTAGGCGGCGCGCACCGACTCCGCGGTCACCCCGGGCGCGGCCTTGGCGCTGCACGTGGCGAGGATGCCGCGGGGCATCGGGGCGAGGGTCGGGGTGAAGGAGACGGTGATCCGCTCCCCCGCGACCGCGCTGAGGTTCTGGATCATCTCGGGGGTGTGCCGGTGGCCGCCGCCGACACCGTACGGCGACATGGAGCCCATGACCTCGCTGCCCAGCAGATGCGGCTTGGGCGCCTTGCCCGCGCCGGAGGTGCCGGAGGCGGCGACGATCACGGCCTCGGGCTCGGCGAGCCGCGCCGCGTAGGCGGGGTAGAGGGCGAGGGTCGCCGCGGTGGGGTAGCAGCCGGGCACGGCGATGCGCTTGGAGCCCGTGAGCGCGGCGCGGGCGCCGGGCAGCTCGGGGAGGCCGTAGGGCCAGGTGCCGGCGTGCGGGGAGCCGTAGAACTTCTCCCAGTCACCCGCGTCCCGCAGCCGGAAGTCGGCGCCCATGTCGATGACGAGCACATCCGGGCCGAGCTGCTCGGCGACGGCGGCGGACTGCCCGTGCGGCAGCGCGAGGAACACCACGTCGTGCCCGGCGAGCGCGTCGGCCGTGGTCTCGCCCAGCACCCGGTCGGCCAGCGGCCACAGGTGGGGCTGGAGCCCTCCGAGCCGCTGTCCCGCGTTGGAGTTCCCGGTCAGCGCCCCGACCTCGACCTCGGGGTGCGCGAGCAGCAGCCGCAGAACCTCGCCACCCGCGTACCCGCTCGCCCCGGCAACCGCCGCACGTACCGCCATGTCCGTCCTCCTCTGGATGGCATGACTATACGCAGCAATGCACGTTTATGCAATGGTCATGCGGCGGACCCGCCGCCAGGCTCACCTTGGTCACGTAGCGCTGTGCAGCCAGAGCAGCTGTGCAGCCGAAGAACCTTGCGCGAGGAAGTCGTACGCGGTGACGCGGGACGAAGTCGTACGGAACTTGGGACGATCGGCAGTACATCCCAGGCCACCGATGCATGGAGCCGGGCTCATGGTCCACCCCGGGCCACCACGGCTCCACTCCCGGCCGCCCACGGAGGCCGGCAGCTTTAAGGTGCGCGTTGTGTCCGCGGCGTCGGCACGGCGCCGACCGACAGTGCCTCAAGATGGGCTGCGGCCGAGTGGGACCAGAGCCCACACATCACTGAGCTGGCGACCGGAGGGCCAGATGCTAGTGGTCAGCGGCCTGAACGAGATCACTGCGACGTTCTGGGCGGCGAACAGGGCCGAGCCGAGACGCGCGAGCGGATCTTCCCGGCTCGTAATGCGGACCGTACCGGCCCCGGCCACGCGCACCCCGAGCGCCACAACCGGCCCAAGGGCGATCTAGCTTGCAGCGTCCACCGGGGTGAGCAGCTCGTTCGCCAGCAGATCGAGATGACCACCGGCGACCGCAGTTCAACACCGAGCGCCGTACGGGCTGGATCGACAGCAACCCATGACCAACACCGTGGCCGATTGGAGCGCCCGGCCCGCCCGGCCCTCCTCGCTCGGAATCTAACCAAGATCACTGGCTCGGCGCCGAGACCGTAACCGGAACCACGCCGAGACTTGCCCGGAGCGCGAGCCAGCTATTACCCACGCCTCGGCGCCGCCGGACAGCTCTCGCCATTAGCCGCGTCGCATGGGTGCCGCATTCAGGGAGCCGCTTTTCCGTAGGCGTGATTCTGCTACTGTCGAGACACCCCTCCAAGAATTCCGGTGGATTTCAGCTGGTCTACCGGGAGGAGGTGATTCGGTGTCCGGCAGGAACCCCGACGAGGGAACCAAGCCGGACCGGACCAAGCGGCAGTCAGCCATCCAGATATGCATCCTGATCGCGCGTGCCAGCCAGGCCGCGTACTGGGTGTACAAGCTCTGGCAGCTGAACTAGCAGCAACGATGGGCCCGGCCGATGCCACGGCCGAGCCCATCCCAGGTCCGGAACCGGGGGCCCCACGATCTCGTGCAACAGAGGCGTGGGGCCCGACTCATTTGCGGACCGAGTGATCTGTCCGGCTTCCCGGAACTGGCGATCAGCTGCCAGCATACATCCCTTTTCCTATTTGCGAAACCCAATGAATTCCGGATCCCGATCCCGAATCGGGAAACTGTCGAATCTCGGGTCCTTCCAATTCTCGCGAATTTTGGCATTTGATCCTCTCGATTCACCCCTGCCGTATGACTTCTTTTCATCCTGTGTGGTGTTTCGAGGGCACGGCCATCGGCTTCGGGGGCGTCCCCGTTCGTTTCGGAGACGCGGCCGTCGACTTCGGGGGCGTCCCCGTTCGCTTCGGGAGCACGCTGCCGGGCTTCGAGGCCAGCCAGTCTCGCGGACGCAGGTCTACGACACAGGTCTCGTCTTCATCGCGGCAAGATCGGCGTTCAGCGACACGAGGCCTGTGTTCAACGGCTGCTGTCGCGACACGACGGCGACGTCCGTGTCTGACGGCGGCGCGGACGGATTCGCGTGTCCGCTCGGATACTGCGGGTGCCCGAACGGTTGTCCGCTCTCCGCTGTGACGCGGGCCCGCCGTCACGGCGGGCCGAGGACGGACCGCAACGCGGACCGGGACGGTCCCCGGCGGACCGGAGTGGGGACCATGGGGAACGGACCGGGGACGTTGATCCGGGACGGACCGGGGACGGACCGGGGACGGACCGGGCTGGGGACCGGGGACGGCGGACCGAGATGATCCCCGACGGACCGGGACGGACCGGAGTAGGGAAACCGGGCTGGGGAACAGGGGACTGTCGCCGCTCGGTCGCCCAGTTCCTGAGCGCGTTCACGCTCGGTGAGCGTGAACGCCGTGAACCAATGAGCGGGAACGGATGAACTGGGACCGTGAACCGAGCTCAACGCACCGGTTCACGCCCGCCCAAGAACCGGTAGTCCCAGTCACCGTACGGGCGGCATCGCCACCCGTACTACGGCACGCGGACAGTGCACGTACGGGTGCATTGCCGAGGCGTACGTACGGCGCCTGTACGGCGCCGTACGGCCCCGGCGAAGGGCCGGACGAACTGCGGAGAACCCAGTTCCCGCCTGGGCGGGAAGCACTTCGCAGTTCCCGCGCCACTGCATCCCGTACGGCTGTACGTGCGCCGTACGGTACGGCCGTACCGGTCGTACGCCGCGGTGCACGTACAGGCGCCTTACGAGCACCCGTACCGTACGGACTACGCTTCCCGATTACCGGTTTTTGGGTGAGCGTGAACCGGTGCGGTGAGCTCGGTTCACGCTCACCGCACCGGTTCACGCTCACTGATTCACGGCGTTCACGCTCACCGAGCGTGGTCCCGCTCGGTGAGTCGGGTGGGGATGGTCCCCGCTCCGTCCCCGGCGTGGTCCCCCAATTCGTCCCCGGTCCCCAGCCCGGTTTCCCTACTCCGGTCCGTCCCGGTCCGTCGGGGATCATCTCGGTCCGCCGTCCCCGGTCCCCAGCCCGGTCCGTCCCCGGTCCGTCCCGGACCAACGTCCCCGGTCCGTTCCCCATGGTCCCCACTCCGGTCCGCCGGGGACCGTCCCGGTCCGCGTTGCGGTCCGTCCTCGGCCCGCCGTGACGGCGGGCCCGCGTCACAGCGGAGAGCGGACAACCGTTCGGGCACCCGCAGTATCCGAGCGGACACCGCCCGCGCGGATGTCCGCGGACAAGACGTCGCCGTCAGAACGGTCATCGCCGTAGTGTCGCGACAGCAGCCGTTGAACACAGGCCTCGCGTCGCTGAACGCCGATCTTGCCGCGATGAAGACGAGACCTGTGTCGTAGACCTGCGTCCGCGAGACTGGCTGGCCTCGAAGCCCGGCAGCGTGCTCCCGAAGCGAACGGGGACGCCCCCGAAGTCGACGGCCGCGTCTCCGAAACGAACGGGGACGCCCCCGAAGTCGACGGCCGTGCCCTCGAAACACCGCACAGGAACGCGCGGTTGCGCGGGCCGACACGGCGAGACACGAACGCGCAGAGTTGGGCGTCGGAATTCCCAACGAGATCGATGCCAGGTGCGGCTGACCTGTAACGCGGTGGAGTGTCCCACTGGGCAGGCACAGCCCAAGGCCCCGTGGCGAGGGCATTCGGAGGGACTCTGCTCGGTGCTCTCCTGACGCCTGGGGCCGTGAGCAGATGCCGGAGAGTGTCGGCTGCCCACCCGGCAGGAGCTCAGCGCGGGAGGAGCCTTCCCTGGCGATCCGTGCCAGCCGCTCGTCGCCCAACGGAGGGCGCTCCGGCAAGGCTCCGCCAGAGTCACGGGCAGGGCAAAGCAGCCGGAGCCCTGGTGAGGAGGGGTGCACGGTTGCACATCGGGATGCCCCGCACGACGCCCAGCAGCCGCTTCGGACGCGCCGGAGGTGATGTGGCGTTCGTCACATGGACGAGAACGTCGTCGCGTCAGCCGCCGGGCCGGCGGCCACCGCGCGGGAGGCCGACACGGCTCTGCGACTCCGCGTACGGCCCTAAGCGGAATCTGTGGCTACCTGTTCTCCTGGGCGCCGCACCCGCGTGCGGGCCTGCCTTGGCTCCCGGCCCGGAGCTGAGAGGGTATGTGACCTAGGTCGTTTTCTTCGGATCACCTGTCCGAAGAAAACGACCTAGGAATCTCGGTCACACAGGCCGCCGCTTCCCCGTTCCCGACGGGGCCACCGGCGCCTGCCGGTCCTTGCCGCGGACGCGGCGCGGACCGCTACAGCGGTATGCCCTTGCTCCGTTCCAGCAGGCGGTTCACCTTGGGCTCGAACTCGTCGGCGATGCGCATGAACTCGTGGTTGTCCTTGCAGAACCGCCGGCCGGCCTCGACGACCGCGAGGATCCGGCGGAGGGTGTCGTCGACCTGCCCCACGGACAGCGACACCTCGCAGGCCTCCACCCACTCGGTCCCCCGGCGCGCGACCACCGAGAAGGAGTGCGGAGAGGCACCGCCGTGGCGCCGCGTGACCTCCTCCAGCACGCCTATGGCCTCGAACGCGCGGTCCCGCAGGCTGCCGTCGGCGGGGCTCTCCGTGGACCGGCGCAGCCGGATCGCGCTCCACGCGGTGAGGACGAAGTGGTCGGTCGCTCCCCCCTCGCACCCCTGGGCGGTCTCCAGGTGGTTCTCGGCGATGCCGAGGTCACCGCGCTCCAGCTCGTACTCGCCGCGTTGCAGCCAGTAGTGGAAGTTGTCCTGGAGCAGCTCGTGCACGGTGCTGTAGATGTCCCGGACCTGGGTGGGCCTGAGCCGGAGCGACACCATGAGGGAGTGGTTGAGCAGCCGGATCAGGATCCGGCGGTAGGGGTCGTCGTTGTCGCGGATGTCGGCCGCGTACTGCGCGTAGAACCGCAGCAGGTACTCGATGACGCCGGCCAGCTGGTCCGGGTTCTTCTTGAGGACCGTGTCGACCACGGTGTCCGCGATGGTGCGCTGCCGGCTCCGTACGGTCCCGTCCGGGGCCAGGGTGAGGAAGCGCCTGTCCACGAGCCGGTTGATCGCCCGGTTCAGCGACGGCTTGGGGGCACCGCGCCCGGAGACTATCTGGAGCAGGTCCTCCTGTTCGATGCCGCGCTTCTTGAAGACGATGGCGGATTCGAAGACGCACACCGTCGCGTAGACCGAGACCTGCTCGGGATCGAGTTCGTGGTACTCGCTGGCGACCTTGTCCTCGAAGCGCTTGCCCGTGACCACCTGGATCATGGCCACGAGAAGGCTGCGGTCGCACAGCTCCC
The DNA here is from genome assembly GCF_013423905.1 of Streptomyces sp. NEAU-sy36. Lineage (NCBI taxonomy): Bacteria > Bacillati > Actinomycetota > Actinomycetes > Kitasatosporales > Streptomycetaceae > Streptomyces > Streptomyces sp. NEAU-sy36. Next base: position 2,212,855 of record NZ_CP058977.1, on the reverse strand, counting down.
GCAGTTTGTCGATCTTCTCGGGCCGCAGTTTCTGCCGCTTGAGTATGCCCGGCAGTCCGTGCTCGTGCAGCACGTCGACGATCTGCCCCAGGTCCTCGTCCTTCAGCGGCTCGTCCGCCGAGACCCGCCGCGACTGGAAGGTGACGTCCAGCTCGTCGGAACGGGTGGTGCGGATCGCCGCGACCACCAGCGCCCGGCCACCGTTGCTCAGCTCCCTGAGCAGGGAGGCACCCAGGCTGCCGAAGATGTCGACGTCGTCCACGAAGATCGCGTCCGCCGACATGCTGAGGGCCTGAGCCTTCAGGTTCGGCAGCGGATCGGTCGCCTCGCGGTCGATCCACGCGACGGAACGGCCCGCCTGATGGAGTTCGTACGCGTACTGCATCAGGGCCGTGGTCTTGCCGGAGCCGGCCCGGCCCTCCACCAGGACGACCCTGCGCCGGCCGTCCTCCGCGGGCCGCGCGCTGGCACGGATGCGGTCGGTGATCGACAGCTTCACGGCGAAGCCGTCCTTGATGTCACCCCACGTCGGGTCCTGCCCCTTCAGGAACTCCACGCTGCCCGCCGGCGCGCTGTCGACGAGCGACGAGACCAGCTTGATCCCGGAGCCCCGCCGGGCGCCGACCCGGATGTCGGCCAGCCGCCTCTTGCCCTGCTGGAGTATCTCCAGTCCCGGTCGCAGCTGCCGTACCGCGAACACGTGCGGGGAGACCTGGATGTGGGTCAGACCGGCCTGGCGTATCCGGGCACGGTCCGCGGCGGTCCCCGGTCCCGTGATGAGGAAGCGGGGGAAGTGCTCCGCCTCGGTCTGCGGCTGGGCCAGGGCGAGCGCGTTCCAGAGCGACCGGCTGCTTGGGGAGGCCGCCATGAAGACCGTGGGATGGGTCAGCAGCTCCGCTTTCAGCCTGCGGAACCACAGGGCGCGCGGCGAGAGGTCGTCGTCGGCGGGAACGGTGAAGTCGAGGGCTTCCGGGCCGGTGGGGTTGCCGTGCATGGCCACCGCCTCGATCGTGGCGTTGCCGGCCGCGGGCTTGCGCGCCAGGGCGTCGACGAAGGTGTTGGTCTCGGCGATCCGCGGGTCGATGTCGGGGAGCGACGAGAAGACGTCGGTGGCCGTGAAGTCGTAGACGCGCCACCAGGGTGCTCCCAGGATGCGGCGGGCGGCCGTCGTGGACTCCGCGTCGGCACCGCGCAGTTCGGCGACGAACTCGCCGACCACCCGGGAGCCCAGTTCGGCGAGCGCGGTGTTCCAGATCTCGGCGGTGGTGGGTGCCGGGTCGGGTACCACGCCGCTGTAGACCGCCTCCGTCAGCTGCCGGGTGAGCCTGTCGGTGTCGACCGGGTCGTTCTCGCCGTGCACGCCCGAGACGGCCACCAGGACCATGCGGCCGGTGCCGATCTGCTGGTAGAACTCCTCCATAACGGCCCGCTCGTCGTAGGCCACCGGTGCGGCCCGGCCGGCCGTCTGGGCGGGGAGCGCCGCGCGCCGGGGGCTCGGCAGGGGTACCGGCTGCTCGGCGGGGGGTGCCGCGAGGTCACGGACCTTCGGGGCGCCGGGGCCCGTGGTCTGCACGCGCAGGAGCCGGTGCTGGCGCGTCGTGCCGCGGGAGGTGACCAGCCACCGCGCGGCCGAGCCGGACGGGGCGGAGTCCCCCTCGGGAGCGAGCAGCACGGTCTTCGGCAGCACCGGGGCGAGGGACGGCGGGACGGCGGCGGAGTGTCCCGCGACCACGAGGGTGAGGTCGTTGGCACCGGCCCACTGGAGGTAGTCGCCGCCGACCGCGCTGTCCCACTGCCCCGGGGAGCAGGTGGCCAGTTCGGCGGTGGCGTCGGGCACCGCCGTGCGGAAGACGGTGTTCACGGCGACGACGCCGAGCGTCCCCGCGTCCGTGCCCAGCCGCACGGACCCCTCCCCCGGCAGGACGCCCTGGTGCCACCCGGGGAAGTTGGCGTGCGCGCCGGACCACGTGCCGAACTCCGCGAACGGGATGTCGCGGACGGCCTCCACGATGTCCTGCTCGTCCCCCCGCCACAGCCCCCGCTCGGTGTCGCCCCAGTAGCGGGTCAGCGCCTTGGCGAGCATGCCGTGGCCGGGTCCGAGCCGCCCGACGTCGTGCCGTCCCGGCACGATCGTCACCGGGGGCAGCGCGTTGTCGGCCTCCAGGCACTCCAGCAGCACCGTCTCGAGGAAGTCACCGGTTTCGTCGGGCGTGACCCGTCGCGGCTCTCCGGCGCCGCAGCCCAGTACGAGGATGCCGTCGATCCGCTCGCCCTCGGCGTGCACCGACCGCACGGTCTCCAGCGCGGATTCGCGCTGGACGAGCGGCGTGAAGCACAACAGATGAAAGACCGCGCCCATGCCGGTGGTCACTCCCCTTCCAACGCGATGGCCCGGACGGCTGCCCTGGGTATCGCCAACTCGGTCTCCTTGCCCGTCCCGCCGCCGCACTGCTTCGCAGCGACCGTGATGCTCACGAAGGGCTTGTCGAGGGAGGTCTTGTCGATCTGCCCGGTCACGCGCCCGTCCTGGACGGCGCACACCATGCGGACGCTCTCGGCGTACGCCGGCGCGACGGCGATCGAGCCGGCGGCCTTCTCCTCCTTGGCACCCCCGATGGCCGCGAGCCCGACCGTGAGCACACTGACCGCCAGGGCTCCCATGACCACCCAGTTCGCCTGCTTCTGCCGCTTGTCGACCTGTGCTGCTTCGTCGTCGGCCCTCTTCAGCACGGCGTTGAGCAGGTCCAGGCGATCGCGCGCGTGGCTCGGGCCGGCCAGTGCTCCGACCGGCTGCGCCACCGCCCGCAGATAGAGGACGGCGGCCAGCAGCCACAGGGCCACCGCGGCGACACCGGTCGCCTGGGTGGTCAGCGGCCGGTCGGCGAGCTGGGTGAAGGTCAACGCCGCCACGATGCCGCCCGCGAACAGCGTCACGGTGGACTGGGCCGCCTGTGCCCTGGCCCGTGCCCCGCTGCCCGACCGGACGCGCTCGGCGTAGTACGCCTCGCTGGCCGGCCCCAACACGGCGTCCAGCACCCGTTCGCGCTCATCGGCCATGGTGTTCCCGGAAGACGATTGCGTTGTCATCAAGCCCCCGTTGCGCTCGTCGGATGAGCATCCTAAAGGCTGAAGTACGGCTTGTTGAGCCGTGTGCTGACATCCAGTCAGACCGGTCCCGCGGGCGGGAAGCGGCGGGCGAGCGGCACACGGTACGCCCCCGAGGCACCGCGGTCTCTCTCCCCCCCGGCCGCCGGTATCGGTGAGATGACCGATGTGCGGCGGGCCGGCGCGTCGGCATAGTCCTCGGGAGATCGTTTCGGGCGGCCGTGGGGCGCCCGTGTACGGAAGGACCTTCTGTGGACAGGTATGCGGATCTGGTGTTCGTCGGTGGCCGGGTGGTCACGGTCGACGCGGAGTTCTCCGTGGCCGAGGCGCTGGCGGTGAGCGACGGGCTGATCAGCGCCGTCGGCGACCGGGAGGAGGTCGCCGCGCTGATCGGGCCCCGCACCCGCGTCGTGGAGCTGGGCGGGGCGACGCTGCTGCCCGGGATCAACGACTCGCACCTGCACGGCTGCGCCTTCGGCATGGCGACGCCCCCGGTCTCCCTGGACGTCGGGCACCCGGCGGTGTCCTCGCTCGCGGACGTGGCCGCGGCGGTGCGGGAGGCCGTGGGGCGGACCCCGGACGGGCAGTGGATCACGGGGCACGGGTGGGACACCGGGTATCTGGCGGAGTGCCTGGCCGATCCGGCGCGGCTGCCCTCGCGGCGGGACATCGACGCCGTGAGCCAGGACCACCCGGTCGTCCTGTACTCCTTCTCCGGGCACGCCACCTGGGTCAACTCCCGGGCGCTGGAGCTGATCGGGATCGACCGGCACACCGTCGCGCCGCCCGGCGGGGCCGTCGTGACGGACGCGGCCGGGGAACCCACCGGGCTGCTGCACGAGGGCGCCCAGGACCTGGTGCAGCGGGCGCTGCCGCCGCTGAGCCGGCAGGAGCGCGCGCAGGCGGTCCGGTCGGCCCTCGCCGCCCTCGCCCGGCTCGGCGTCACCAGCTACACCGAGCCCGGGCTCGGACCCAGCGGCGAGGGCATCATGCGGGGCGCCCTCGGCACGCAGACCCTGGAGGTCTACCGGCAGCTGCTGGCCGACGGCGAACTGACCGCCCGCGTCGGTGTGCTGCTGCTGCCCACCGGGATGGCGAGCACCGCCGAGGAGTTCGCCCGCGCCGTCGACGGACTCGGCGGCCCCGGCGGACTCGGCGGCCCCGGCAAAATCGCCGAGCCGGGCGGCGCCGATCCACGCCGCCTCGCCGTCCTCGGGGTGAAGATCTTCGCCGACGGCATCGTCCCCAACAAGACGGCCTGGATGCACGAGCCGTACACCGGCGGCGGCTGCGGCTCCCTGTGCGTGGGCGGCGCGGACGACGCCGAGCGGGCCGCCGGGATCGACGCCATGATCCGGCACGCGCACGCCGCCGGGCACCAGATCGGCGTCCACGTCACCGGTGACCGCGCCATCGACACCGTCGCGGACGCCTTCGCCGCCGCCCTCGCCGCCCATCCGCGCCCCGACGCCCGCCACTACGTCATCCACGGCGACTTCCTCACCCCGCACAGCATGAAGGTGCTGGCCGCGCACGGCCTCGGCGTCAACATGAACCCCACCATCAAGTGGACCGTCGCCGACATGGAGGAGGAGTTCGTCGGCGCCGACCGGGCCGCCTACGCGTGGCCGTACCGCGACGCCCTCGACGCCGGGGTGCGGGTCGCGAGCGGCTCCGACGCCCCGGTCACCCACCCGGACTGGCGCCAGGGCGTCTCCACCATGATGCTGCGCGAGTCCAAGGCCGCCGGCCGGGTCAGCGGCCCCGGGCAGCGCATCACCCTGGCCGAGGCGCTGCGCACCTACACGATCGACGCGGCCTGGCAGGACTTCGCCGACGGCTGGAAGGGCTCCCTGGAGCCGGGCAAGGTCGCCGACCTCTGCGTGCTCGACGGGGACCTGCTCGCCGCCGACCCCCACGACATCCCCGGCATGCCCGTCGTGCTCACCGTGCTGGACGGGCGGATCGTGCACGACGCCCGGCGCGTTTGACCCGTTCCGGCCACGTGATCATGCTGAGGGGATGGCGGCACGACGGAGCACGGCGGACATCCTGGACGCGGCCGTCCGGGTCCGCGCGGCCGCCCGCGGCGCCTCGGACGGCGCGCGCGGCGCGGACGCGGTCCTGGCGGCGCTGTCCGAGGTCGTGGAGTACGACCACGCCTCGCTGGCCCGCTGGGACCCGGTGCGCCGGCGCCACACCACCCTCGCCGGCACCTATCCGGCCGACGCCACCGCGTACATCGAGACCCGGCTCCACAACGACCCGGTGTTCCAGGTGCTGCGCGGGCCGGGCGGCGGCGGTCTCTGGCTCCCGGACGTCCCCCGGGACCTCCTCGACGCGTCCCCGGGCTTCCGGGACGTGCTGCGTCCCCTCGGCATCCGCGACGGTGTCGCCCAGTGCCTGTTCGCCGCCGACGGCCGCTACGTCGGCATGCTCAACGTCAGCACCCGGAGGCCGCGCGGGGCGCCCGATCCGGCGCGGGCCGCGGTCACCCTGCTCACCGAGTCGCTGGCGGCGGCCGTCGACCCGGGCCCGGGGGCCGGGCCGCCCGGCGGTCTCTCGCCCCGGGAACTCCAGGTGCTGGCGGAGCTCACGGCCGGGCGCACCAACCGGGAGATAGCCGAACGGCTGTACGTCACGCCCCGCACGGTGGGCACGCACATCGAGCACATCCTGGCCAAGCTCGGCCTGCCCAACCGGGCGGCCGCCGCGGCCCGGGCAGCGGCCTGGGGCATCGAGCCGCCCCGCTGACCCGGTCAGCCGTCGGCCGTACGGAACTTCGCGCCCGGCAGCATGATCCACCGCGACACCACGAAGGTGACCGGGATCGCCGCCGCCGAGGCCAGCAGCGGGGCGAACCGGCTGCCCGCGTGCAGGACGTCCACGATCACGTACACGCCCACCGTGGTGATGACGAAATTGGCGGCGTTCGTCAGCGGGAACAGCAGGAATTTCCGCCAGGTCGGGCGAATGCGGTAGGTGAAGCGCGCGTTGAGGAAAAAGGAGCCGACCATGCTCAGCGCGAATGCCAGGACGTGCGCGGCGAGATAGGGCAGCCAGGTGAGGAAGAGCAGGTAAAGACCGTAGTAGACGGCCGTGTTGAGCACGCCGACCACGGCGAAGGTGACGATCTGCCGAGCTATCAAGGGATGAGGTCTTTCGTCCGTTCCACGTTGGTCGCCTTCACCAGGAAGTGCGGGCGGCCCTTCACCTCGTAGTAGATGCGTCCGGTGTACTCCCCGATCACTCCCAGCATGACCATCTGCACCCCTGCGAGGGCGGTGACGGCGGTGATGATGGTCACATAGCCGGGCGTCTGCACCCCGTGCACCAGCGCGGCGCCCACGATCCACGCCGTGTAGAGGCCGGCGCACAGCAGCAGGCCCATGCCGAGCCAGAGGGCGGCGCGCAGCGGCCGGTTGTTGAAGGAGAGCACGCCGTCCAGGCCGTAGTTGAGCAGTCCGCGCAGGTTCCAGGAGCTGCGTCCCGCCTCGCGCGCGGCGTTCTCGTACTCGAAGGTGGTGCTGGGGAAGCCCACCCAGGCGAACAGGCCCTTGGAGAAGCGGTTGTACTCGGTCAGGGCCAGCACCGCGTCCACCACCCGGCGCGACAGCAGCCTGAAGTCCCCTACCCCGTCGCGGAGTTCGACGTCGATCAGCCGGTTGACGAGGCGGTAGTACAGGCGCGCGGTCAGGGTGCGGGTGAAGCGGTCGCCGGTGCGTGTGCGGCGGGCGATGACCTGGTCGTGGCCCTGCTCGCGCAGCCGCACCATGCGGGCGATCAGCTCCGGCGGGTGCTGGAGGTCGGCGTCCATGACGACGACCGAGTCCCCGGAGGCGTGCCGCAGCCCGGCGAGCAGGGCCGCCTCCTTGCCGAAGTTGCGGCTGAAGGAGACGTAGCGCACGCGCGCGTCGCGGGCGGCGAGCCCTTCGAGGAGGGCGAGGGTGCGGTCGCGGCTGCCGTCGTCCACGTACACGAACTCCATGTCGTGGCCGAGCGGCAGGAGTTCGTCGGCGACCCGCTGCACCGCTTCGTGGAAGCGGTCCAGGACGTCTTCCTCGTTGTAGCAGGGCGCGACGATCGATATCAGCATGGTGGTTCCCCCAGGGTCGCGGTCAGTGCGCGGCCGTCGCGCGCTCGCGCGGTGCCGGTGGTGCGGTCGGGGCGGGCGCCGAGGTGCGTCGGCGGCGGACGGCGGTGCCCGCGGTGAGCAGGAGCAGGACCGTGAGCGAGGCGAGCCCGACGGTCGTGCCCAGCCGTAGGCCGGGCGGGTGGAAGGTGCAGGTCAGGCTGGTCCGGCTGCCGTCCAGGGGGACGGCGATCAGACCGTGGTACTGGTCGGCGGGCCGAGCCGGGCCGTCGCCCGCGGCGCACCGCCAGCCGGCGATGCGGGGCGCGGCGACGACGGCGAGTCCCCTGCTGCCGGGCGGCAACTGGGCGTGCAGGGTGCCGTCCGAGACGGTGACCGCCGTGGCTCCGGTGGCCGTGAGGCGGGCGGCGGCGGTGTCCAGCCGGGCGGTGTCCAGGCAGCCGACGGCGCCCGGCGGGATGCGGCCGGGCCGGTCGGGGACCAGCTCGATCCGCACCCGCCCGGAGGCCGGGGTCCGGCCCAGCGGCTCCATCGCGGCGAGGCTGCGGCCGCTCACCGACCGGAACACGGCGGTGTCCGTGCCGGTGGCGAGCCGGGCGGTGCCGGAGAAGTGCGGTGCCCACAGGTTCACCTGGGTGCCGGGCGGGCAGCTCGCGGTGATCGCGGGCCGGGTCCGCGCGGTGCCGGAGCCGACCCGGCGGGCGGGCAGTGGGGCCCCGGCGTCGTCGTGCACGGTGAGGGCGGGCACGGTGTAGACACGGCTGCCGAGCAGCAGTTCCTGGTTGCGGTACGGGGACGCGCCGAAGGGCGTGGTGCCGGGGCCGGGCCGCACGGTGACCAGGGGCGGCACGTCCCGCCGGGTGACGGTGGGCGGGGCGGTGTCCCGGGACCGGTGGGTCTGGTGCGGGTCGGGCGGGCTGTGCACCCGGGCGCCGACGGAGAAGAGCACGTCGGTGACGGCGTTGTCGAGGCTCTGCACGCCCCGGCCGCGCGAGGTCCAGCCGCCGCCCAGCGCGGTGAGGGTGCGGGAGAGGACGTCGGAGGTCAGGCTGCTGTAGTAGGCGGCGCCCTGACCGCCCACCAGCATCGGGTCGTTGGCGACGGTCTGTTCGCGGCCTGGCTCGGTGCGGCGGCGGGGCCAGTCGTCGGCCCCGGCGATCGCCGCCGCCTGCCGCTGCTGCCGCTGGCCGAAGGGGGCGTAGTCGTCCAGGTGCTTGAGGCGCAGCCCGCTCGCGACGGCGGAGGTGGCGGCGCTCTCGCCCAGCTGCGCGCCGAGGAGGACGAGGACGGCGAGGGCGGCGAGTCCGCCGTGCCGCCCGGCGCCGCGCAGGAGGAGGAGCCCGGTGAGCGTCCCGCCGGCGGCGAGCAGCAGGAGGGGCCAGGTGTGCGCGTGGATCACGTCGCTGCGGCGGGCGGCGACGGCGCCCAGGGCGAGCAGCGCGGTGGCGGCGCCGAGCGCGGCCGGTCGGGGCGGGCCGTACGACAGGGCGTGCCAGGCGGCGATGACGAGCAGCCCGGCCAGCACGAAGGTCTGCCGGTAGGAGCTGCCCTGCGGGGTGGCGAAGGCGTGCCAGGCGAGGCTGGTGGGTGCCCATTGCAGGGAGAGGGCCACCGCGAGCACCAGCGCGGTCCAGGCCGCCCGGACGCGGCCCGGGACGGCCCGGTGAAAGGGCAGGGCGAGGGCGAGCAGCAGGGCGGTGGTGCCGACGTAGAGCGCCGGGGAGCCCCAGCCGTACGTCCCCGGCAGCAGCCGGGCGACCAGGTCCTCGGTCGGCACCGGGCTGAACGGCCGTACCCGGCCCGGGTAGGCGTGCTTGGTGCCGAGGTAGACGACGGCCACCAGGGGGGCGGCGAGTCCCGTGCCGAGGACGACGGTGAGGACGGCGCGGCCGGCGGCGGCGAGGGCCTGCCGGCGGGTCGGCCCGGCGAGCGACAGGCGTACCAGCAGCACCAGCGCGGCCCCGAGGGTGGCCATGTAGGCGGTGTAGAAGTTGGCGCTCCACACGAGGGCGACGAGCAGCACCCCGAGGACGCGGCGCCGCCCGGCCAGGGCCCATTCGCCGACGAGGCACAGCAGCGGCAGTGCGATCAGCCCGTCGAGCCACATCGGGTTGTAGTCGGCGTCCGCCAGCGTCCAGCCGCACAGCGCGTACGACGCCCCGAGCGGCCCGGCCGCCCACCAGCGGCCGGGCCGCAGCGCGAGCAGCAGGCAGGCCATGACGGCCGCCGCGCAGGCGATCTTCAAGACGGTGATCACGTACACCGCCAGGTCGATCTCGTCCCGGGGGAAGAACGCGACGAGCGGCGCGAACGGGCTGGCGAGGTAGGTACCGAAGTCGGGCAGGAAGCTGGAGCCGTACCCGGACTGCCAGTTGACCAGCAGTCCGCCGTCGGCCCTGCCGTGCAGCAGGTCCCAGAGGTGGGCGTGCAGCGGTACGTACTGGTTGCCCAGGTCGTTGACGCTGCGGGTGCGCGGGCCGAACGGGTAGCCGCCGGCCAGCGCGTCCGCGGCGCACAGCGCCACGCAGGCGACGAGGGCGGCCAGCGACGCGGCGGCCGGGCGCCCCGCGCCCCGCTCGCTCCGACGAACCATTCTCGGCAGCTCCCCACGAATTCGCCTTTGGATTTCGTCGGGTTAGACGGGGCCGCTTTCTCTTCGGTTGTATCCGCATCGCACATTGATGCGTTTTTCTACGACCCCGGGCCGAAAATCATCGATTTCATGTCCGCCTGGGAAACCCAAGCTTTCCGGCACGTTATTCGGAGGTGTTTTCAAGGTGAAGTGCCTTTTGCGGGCCGCGTACGCCGCGCCGGACGGGGCGGCGTACGCGGAGACGCCCGCGCCCGGGCCCTGGGGCCCGGCCGCTCACCGAGGCGTGTGGATCATCCACATCTCGGGGCGGTCCAGCGGGCGGAAGCCCAGCTTCCCGTAGACCCCGTGCGCGTCCTCGGTGGCGAGCAGGATGCGACGCAGGCCGTAGGGTCGCAGGTGGTCGCGGATGCCCGCGACGAACGCGGTGCCCACGCCCTTGCCGCGCACCGAGCGGTCGACGTAGACATCGGCGAGCCACGCGAACAGCGCCCGGTCGGTCACCACCCGGGCGTACGCCACCTGCGCGCCCGTATCCGTCTCGTACACCCCGAAGTTGAGCGAGGACGCCATGGCCTGCTCGTGCGTCTCGCGGGGGCGGTCCATCGCCCAGTAGGCGTCGGTCGACAGCCAGCGGTGGACCAGGGCGACGTCGACGCGGGCGGTGTCGTCGGAGAACTCGTAGCCATCGGGGAGTCGGGGTGTCTCGCTCATCGCGCGATGATCGCAGGCGCGGGCCGTCCGGGGCCACCCGATCGGGTTCCGCCGTCAGGCCCTACCGCGCCTCGTCCCAGGCCGTCCGCAGCCGCCGCACCCCGTCCGTGATCTCCCCGGTGCCGGCCACCGCCGCGAAGCTGAGCCGCACGTACGGGCCGGGGGGTTCGGCGCTGAAGTAGGGGCGCCCCGGGGTGAGGGCCACGCCGGCGCGCAGGGCGGCGGCGGACAGTGCCGCGTCGTCGGTGCCCTCGGGCAGGCGCGGCCAGAGGTGGTAGCCGCCGGACGGGACGTGCGGCAGGGCGAGTTCGGGCAGGTGCAGGGCGAGCGCGCGGGTCATCGCCTCGCGGCGCAGCCGCAACTCCTCCGCCAGCGTGCGCAGATGGCGGGTCCAGGCCGGGGAGCCGACCAGTTCCAGCGCGGCCTCCTGGAGCGGGCGGGGGACGAAGAAGGTGTCCACCACCTGGATGGCGCGCAGCCGCTCCAGCACCGGTCCGTGCGCGGCGAGCGCGCTCACCCGGAAGCTGGGCGAGGTCGCCTTGGTCAGCGAGCCGACGTGCACCACCACGCCGTCGGGGTCGTCGGCGGCCAGCGGGCGCGGCAGCGGGCCCGCGTCGGCGTGCACGAGGCGCCGTACGAAGTCGTCCTCGACGACGAAGGCGCCGGCCGCGCGGGCGATGCGCAGCACCTCGGGGCGCCGGTCGGGGGCCAGGACCGCGCCGGTCGGGTTCTGGAACAGGGGCTGGCAGACGAACACCCGGGCGCCGGTGGCCCGGAAGGCGTCCGCGAGCAGGTCGGGGCGGACGCCGTCGCGATCCACCGGCACCGGGACGGGGCGCAGTCCGCCCGCGCGGGCGAGGGCCAGCATGCCCGGGTAGGTGGGCGACTCGACCAGCACCGGGGCACCGGGCGGGGCGAGCGCGCGCAGGGCGGTGGCCAGTGCCGCCTGGCCGCCCGCCGCGATCAGCACGTCGGCGGCGCCGACCGCGCCGCCGATCTCGCGCGCGAACCACTCCCGCAGCTCCGGCAGCCCCTCCAGCGGCGGCCGCGCCCAGGCGCCGGGGCGCCGGCCCGCGCGGGCGAGCGCCGCCGCCATGGCCCGCTCCGGCTGGAGCGAGGGATGGAGGTAGCCGCCGTTGAACTCCAGCACCCCGGGCGGCGGCGCGGCCAGCGAGACGGTGACCCCGGAGGCGTCCACGGTGCGCGGTACGAGATCGGCGCTGCCGTCGGCGCTCAGCGCGACCTCCTGCCAGGAGGTGTCCCCGGCCGGCTCCCGCTCGGCGCGCGGTCGGGCCCGGAAGGCGCCGGCGCCGGGCCGGGTGACGACCAGGCCCTCGGCGGCCAGCTGGGCGAGGGCCCGCGAGACGGTCACCGGGCTCACCCGGAACCGCTCGACCAGAGCCCTGCTCGACGGCAGCTTTTCACCCGCCGAGTAGCGGACCAGCTCTCTTCGCAGCCTTTCCGCCAGTTCACCCACACTGCTACGCTCTTGCATGAAGATACAGAGTAGCGCTATCGATGCGGCCCCGATAGCAGTCACCGCTCCCCCGGAACACCGGGTGCTCGGCACCGTGCTCGCCGCTCTCGGCGTCGCCTCCTTCTCCCTCACCTTCCCGGCCACCGCCTGGGGCCTGGAGGGCTTCGGCCCCTGGTCGCTGGTGACCGTGCGCAGCGTGCTGGCCGCGCTGGTGGCGGGCGGCGCCCTGCTGGCCCTGCGGGTACGGCTCCCCGAGCGGCGCCGGCTCGGCTCCCTCGCCGTCGTCGCGCTCGGTGTGGTGCTCGGCTTCCCGACGCTGACCACGCTCGCCCTGCGCACCTCCACCACCGCGCACGCGGCCGTCGTGGTGGGGCTGCTGCCGCTGACCACGGCCGTCTGCTCGGCGCTGCGCACCGGACACCGCCCCTCCCGCCGGTTCTGGCTCGCGGCGGTGGCGGGCGCGGTGGCGGTGCTGGCGTTCACCGTGGTGCAGAGCGGGGGCGCGCTCACCGCCGCCGACGGCTATCTGTTCGCCGCCCTGCTGGTGTGCGCCGCCGGGTACACCGAGGGCGGGCTGCTGGCCCGGGTCATGCCGGGCTGGCAGGTGATCGGCTGGGCGCTGGTGCTCTGCCTGCCGCTCACGCTGCCGGCCGCCGCGCTGGCCCTGTCGTACGAGCCGGTCCACCTCACCGCGCACGGCGTCGCCGGGGTGCTGTGGGTGGCGCTGGGCTCCCAGTTCCTCGGTCTGGTGGTCTGGTACCGGGGGATGGCGGCCATCGGGGTGCCCCGGGCGAGCCAGTTGCAGTTGGCTCAGCCCCTGCTCACACTGGTGTGGTCGGCGCTGCTGCTGGGCGAGCACTTCACGGCGGCCGCTCCCCTGACCGCCGTCGCCGTGCTCGTGTGCATCGCCGTCACCCAGCGGTCGTGATCGTGAGGAGGGCCGGGAGATGCGTGCGTCCAAAGGCGACCACCTTGTCCAGCACGGCAGGGTGGTCGGCCAACACGACCAGGAGTCCGAAGTCGTCGAAGTGATGGGACAGGAGGGCAACCCGCCCTACCGGGTCCGCTTCCCGGACGGACACGAGGCGATCATGTCGCCCGGACCCGACTGCCAGGTCAAGCACAAGGAAGAGCCGCAGCGGTAGCTCAGCGGGGCGGGCTCGCCGGCCGCGTGTAGTGGTCCGCGACCACGCGGCGCATCGCCCCGATGGGGTCGGCCGCCATGTCCTGGGCGGCGAAGAACAGGTGCCCGCCGACCTGCGGACGCCGGGCGGCGAGTGCGAGGTGCCGGGACAGCTCCGCCGGGTCCTGCCAGGCCGCCGGCCGCCCGTCGGCCCCCGCGGCCCCGGCCCGGTACAGGGCCTCGCCGATGTAGAGCCGGGTCCCGGTGCCGTCGGCGACCCCGGCCCACCAGTCGAGCAGCGTCGTGTAGTCCGCGCCGGTGGCGCCGATCTCCCAGTAGAGCTGGGGCGCGACGTAGTCGATCCAGTGCTCGCGGACCCAGCGGCGGGTGTCCGCGTACAGGTCGTCGTACGTCTGCGCGCCCGCGTCCGTGGCGGAGCCGCGCGGGTCGGTCGTGGCGTTGCGCCACACCCCGAAGGGACTGATCCCGAAGCGGGTGCCGGGCCGGACCCGCCTGATCCCGGCCGCCATCTCCGCGACCAGCCGGTCGATGTTGTCCCGCCGCCAGTCCGCCCGGGTCGAGAAGGCGCCGCCGTAGCGGTCGTAGGCGTCGTCGTCCTCGAAGGTCTGCCCGTCCTCGGGATAGGGGTAGAAGTAGTCGTCGAAGTGGACCGCGTCGACGGGGTAGCGGGCGACCGCGTCCAGCATGGCCCGCTGGACGAAGGCGCGGACGGCGGGCAGGCCGGGGTTGTAGTAGAGCTTCCCGCCGTACGGCACCGCCCAGTCGGGGTGCGTCCGGGCCGGGTGCGAGGCGGCGAGCAGGCCCGGGTCGGTGTGGTTGGCGATGCGGTACGGGTTGAACCAGGCGTGCAGCTGGAGCCCCCGCGCGTGGGCCTCGCGCACGGCGGTGCCCAGCGGGTCCCAGCCGGGGTCACGGCCCTGGGTGCCGGTGAGGAACTGCGACCAGGGCTCGTACGGCGAGGGCCACAGGGCGTCGGCGGTCGGCCGCACCTGGAGGATCACCGTGTTCAGCCGGTTGCGCACCGCCCGGTCGAGGTAGGCGATCAGCTCGGCGCGCTGGGCGGCGGCGCCGAGGCCCGGGCGGGAGGGCCAGTCGCGGTTCTCGACCGTCGCCATCCACACGCCCCGCATCTCGGTGGCGGCGCGGGCGCCGGGCGCGCCGGTGGCCCCCCGGGCGCCCCGGGTGGTCGGCACCGCCCGGTCGGCCCCGGTGGTCGCCGCCACGCAGCCGCCCGTCGTCAGCGCCGACACCGTCGCCAGGGTGAAGGCCCGGCGTGACATGGGTCCCATCCGCACATTCCCTTACGCTCGGGATCCGCATGATCACGGATCGTCCTCCTGGCGAAGAATGCCCGCACCCACGCGATCGATCATCGATACTTCGCGGTAACGTGCACGATCGGAGCAGGCGCCGAAACCCGGAGGTCTGCGAGCGAGCCGGAGAACCAGCGAAGGGGACGATGTGACCTTCCCATCGGGAGATATCGAGCGCGTCGGAGTCGTGGGCTGCGGCCAGATGGGCGCCGGCATCGCCGAGGTGTGCGCCCGGGCCGGCCTGAACGTGAAGGTCGCCGAGACCACCGGCGAGGCCCTGGAGATCGGCCGGACCCGGCTGTACAACTCCCTCTCCAAGGCGGCCGAGCGCGGCAAGATCTCCGAGGAGGAGCGGGACGCCACCCAGGCCCGGCTCGGCTTCACCACGGACCTCGGCGAGTTCGCCGACCGCGACCTGGTGATCGAGGCGGTCGTGGAGAGCGAGCCGGTGAAGACGGAGATCTTCCAGGTGCTCGACCAGGTGGTGACCCGCCCGGACGCGATCCTGGCCTCCAACACCTCCTCCATCCCGCTGGTGAAGCTCGCGGTCGCCACCTCGCGCCCGGACCACGTGGTCGGCATCCACTTCTTCAACCCGGCCCCGGTGCAGAAGCTGGTCGAGCTGATCCCCGCGCTCACCACCTCCGAGGGCACCCTCAGCCGCGCCCAGATGTTCGCCGAGAAGGTGCTCGGCAAGCACGCCATCCGCGCCCAGGACCGCTCCGGGTTCGTGGTGAACGCGCTGCTGGTGCCCTATCTGCTCTCCGCGATCCGGATGTTCGAGTCGGGCATCGCGAGCCGCGAGGACATCGACAACGGCATGGAGATGGGCTGCGCCCACCCGATGGGCCCGCTGAAGCTGTCCGACCTGATCGGCCTGGACACCATCGTCTCCATCGCCAACTCGATGTACGCCGAGTACAAGGAGCCGCTGTACGCCGCTCCCCCGCTGCTTCAGCGCATGGTCGAGGCGGGCCGCCTGGGCCGCAAGACCGGCTCGGGGTTCTACACCTACGGCTGACCGCCCGGCCACGGGCCCCGAGCCGGGAGTCCGGCTCGGGGCCCGTGGCCTTTCCGGCCGGACCGGGCGGTACGGCCGTGACGCCTCCGCCGGGGACCGGAACGAGGACGGCCGGCTGCTCAGTCCTCCGTGACGCGGATGATCGTCCTGCCCCGGGCGCGGGTGGCCGGGGCCAGCGCGGCCGGTGCCTCGGCGAGCGGCCGCACGGCGCCGACGACCGGCTTGAGGCGGCCGTCCCGCACCCGCGCGGCGAGATCGGCGAGCCGGGCCCGGTCGGGTTCGACGACGAAGAAGACCGCCCGCCCGTCCTTGGGCCGGACCTTGGGCGGCATGGCGATGGTGACGAGCGTGCCACCGGCCCGGACCAGGGCGGCAGAGCGGTCGAGGACGTCGCCGCCGAGCACGTCGAAGACGACGTCTGCCTCCCCGGCCTCCTCCAGCCGCTCGGTCTCCAGGTCCAGGAACCTGTCGGCGCCCAGGGCGAGCGCCCGCTCCCGGTGTGCGGACCGGCCGGTGCCGACGACACGGGCGCCGGCCTCGCGGGCGAGCTGCGCCGCGATCGAGCCGACCGCACCCGCGACACCGTGGATCAGGACGGTCTGACCTGCGGCCAGGCGCCCGTGGTCGAACAGGCCCTGCCAGGCGGTCAGCCCGGAGATCGGCAGCGCGGCGGCCACGGTGTGGTCGATGTCCGCCGGCAGCGGCGCGAGGTTGCGGGCCTCCACCGCGACGTACTCGGCGAGCGCGCCGTCACGGGCCCAGTCGGCCAGGCCGAACACCCGCTGCCCGACGCTCAGTCCCGTCGTGCCGTATCCCAGTTCCGCGACGACCCCGGACAGCTCGTGCCCGGGCACACTCGGCGTCCGGTCGCGGCCGGCGCGATCGGTCCACGTGGCCGGCCAGTCCAGTTCCCCGGGGGTGAACCCGGCGGCGTGCACCCGCACGACGACGTCGTTCTCGGCCGCGTGCGGGCGGGGCAGGTCCGTCAGGGACAGCCCGGCGGGACCGGCCTCGCGGTCCCGGACGGTGATGGCTCGCACAAGGGCTCCTCGGGGGGCGTCGTTCCGGTGTGTGTTCTCATCAAGGAACGCTTTCGCACCGGGTGCGGGGCGGAGCGTGTCATTCGGCCCAGTCGGAGCCCTTGACGACCTCGACGAAGTCGCCGCGGCGGAAGCCGGGCACGAAGTGGGCGAGGACGTCGGCCTTGACGTTGCCGAACGTGGTGTCCGGGCGGTCCTTGACGCCCTCGGTGAACGCGGCGAGGATCCGGTTCTTGAAGTCGGGACGGGGATGGGCGGCGACCACCGCGGCACGCTGCTCGTCCGGGACCGCGTGGTAGCCGATGCCCAGGACGTCCAGTTCCACACCACGGGTGACCAGGGCGATCTCGGGCGCCATGTGCAGCGGGATCTCCACGGTGGTGTGCAGGGCGATGGCCGTCCACACCCGCTCGGCCGGCTCCCCGCTGATGCCGTGGGCGTGCAGGAAGCGGCGGGCCTCGTCGGCGCCGTCGATCTCGAAACGCTGGTCGGTGCGGCGGAAGCGTTCCGTCAGTCCCAGGTCGTGGAACATGGCCCCGACGTAAAGCAGTTCGGGGTCGAAGTCCAGCTTCTGCTCGGCGCCGCGCAGCGACCCGAACAGGAACACCCGGCGCGAGTGGTCGAACAGCAGTGGTGAGGCGGCCTCGCGCACCAGCTCGGTCGCCTCCCGCGCCAGGGCGCTGTCCGGGATGCGCACGCCTGCGATCGTCTCGCTCATCAGGGTCTCCTTGGCTCGGCACCTGTATCCGTGGGCTCCCTCCACCCTCGTCCGTGCCGTAGGCTGCCGCCATGTCCGTCCGGCCATATGAACCACGGATCCAGACATGACGCACCGGATCGCCTTCCTCGTGTTCGACGACGTGACCCTGCTCGACGTCAGCGGTCCGCTGGAGGTGCTGCACCAGGCGGCCCGGCTCGGGCACCCCTACGACTGCACCCTGGTCTCGGCCGACGGCGGCGACGTCACCACCTCCAGCGGCCCGGTGCTCGCGGCTACCACGGCCGCGGCCGATGCCGGGCCCTTCGACACCCTGGTGATCGCGGGGGCCGACCACCTCGCCGAAGCGGGCCCCCGGCCGGAACTGCTGGCCGCGGCCGGCACCCTCGCCCAGCGGGCGGCACGGGTCGCCTCCGTGTGCACCGGCGCCTTCGTCCTGGCCGGGCTCGGCCTGCTCGACGACCGTCGGGCCACCACCCACTGGCGCCACGCCCGCACCCTCGCCCGCCGCCACCCTCGCGTGCGCGTCGAACCGGACGCCCTGCACGTCCACGACGGCCGCTACCTCACCTCGGCGGGCATCAGCGCGGGCATCGACCTGACCCTCGCGCTGGTGGAGGACGACCACGGCCCCGACGCCGCCCGTGCCGTCGCCCGCGAACTGGTCGTCTTCATGCAGCGCCCCGGCGGTCAGTCACAGTTCTCCACCGCGCTGGCCACGCCCACCGCGCGCGGCGGCCCGCTGCGCACACTGACCGCCGCCGTGCTCGCCGACCCCGCCGCCGACCACAGCCTGGCCGCCATGGCCGCGTCCGCCGCCGTCAGCACCCGGCAGCTGACCCGGCTGTTCCGGACCGAACTGCACACCACCCCGGCCCGCTGGGTCGAGCGCGTGCGTCTCGACCGGGCCCGGCAACTCCTCCTCGACGGGCACGGCATCACCGCCGCCGCCCGGTACAGCGGCCTCGGCAGCGACGAGACCCTGCGCCGCGCCTTCGCCCGTCACCTGGGCACCACCCCCACCGAGTACCGCAAGCGCTTCGCCACCACCGGCGCGCAGGCGCCGCGGCCCTGACGGGCTTACGCGCCCACGCCCGATCACGCACAGCGACAGCCGACGTGCCCGGCACCGGAGGCGGTGCCGGGCACGCGCGTTTCACACACCGTGTGCGCGCCGGGCTCACACCCACCCGGCGCACACGCTCCCCTCGCGTCCACCAGGCGAGTTCACTCTTCATGCGCATGCAAGGGGGCGCGGAACGTCCCCTTCGACTACGGAAAGGAGTGGACCCGTGACCACCGATCCGGAGCATCCCGTGGTCCATGGAGAACTCGCAGAGTTACGGCGCCGACTGGACGTGGCCTACGCCAGAGTCGAGGGCGGGCTCGCGCTGCTCGGTCACCGCACCGAGGAGACCGCCAAGGAGCTGGACGAGCTGAACTCCCGGATGGTCTCGCTGGAACACGCGCGCTGGCCGCTGCCCTCGCTCGCCGCGCTGACCGCGCTCGGCGCGCTCGTGGTGACCGTCTGGCAGGCGCTGCGCGCCCATTAGCCCACTAGCCCTCGGCCGGCCGGAGATGGTGCAACAGCAGTAGGGCGGCCGCCATGTTGGCGGCCGGGACCTCCCCACGGGCGATCAGGTCGGGGACGAGTTTGAGCGGGACCCACTCCCTGCGGTCCGACTCGAAGTCGTCCACGGGATGCCCGGTGTACTCGCCCTCGTCGGACCAGTAGATGTGGTGCCGGGCGTCGGTGAGGCCGTTGGACGGCTCCACCGTCATCAGGTGGTGCAGGGGACCCGGCCGCCAGCCGGTCTCCTCCTCCAGTTCCCGGGCGGCCGCGGCCCTGATGTCCTCGCCGTCCTCGACGACGCCCGCGGCGAGTTCCCAGCCCCAGCTGTCGGTGATGAAGCGGTGCCGCCACAGCAGCAGCACCTCGTTGGCCTCGTTGACCACCGTGGCGACGGCCACCGGGCGCAGCCGGATGAGGAAGTGGTCGAGGTGCCGGCCGTCCGGCAGCTCGACATCTGCGAGATTGACGCTGAACCAGCGGTTCTCATACACCGTTTGTTCGTTCTGTTTCGTCCACTGCACGGTTCTGCCACCTTTCGCCGATTAGGTGGCAATATCGCAGCAGGGACGGTGCGCCCACAGGGGCCCTACAGTGGCACGCGCAGCGCCCCGTCGATGACTTCGGCGGCCTCCGTGGTGCCCGGCGAACCGCAACGTGCCAGGTGTTCGCGCACCGCGCGCAGCCGGTCGCGCAGCCGCTGGGACTCCATCCCCCGCGCCTGTTCGGCCATTTGTACGGCGGTGGCCACGGCCTCCTCCGTGTTGCCCTGGCGCAGCTCGATGGTGCTGAGCATGGCGAGCCGGTGCACTCTTCCCCGGTCGTGGGCGGGGTTGTCCACGGCGGCCGCCGCGTGCTCCCGGGCGGCGCCGAGTTCCCCGAGGCTCAACAGCGCCTCGGCCACCTGGACGTTGACCAGGCCGGGCTGCACATAGCCGGTCTCGTCGGGTTCGTGTCCGCGCCGGATGCGTCCGGCGGCGGTCTCCGCGCGCCGGATGCAGCCGAGGGCACTGCCCGCGTCCCCCAGGTGCGCGTACGCCTTGGCCTGCATCGCGTACAGGTCGGAGGCGAGCGCGGGGGTGATGTGCCGTCCGGCGGTGCGCAGCGCGGCCTCCGCGAAGGCCACCGCCTGCCGGTACTCCCGCATGAACAGCGACTGGTTGACCAGCAGCGCTATCACGTACGCGCCGAGGCCCCGGTCCCCGCTGGCCTTGGCCAGGCGCAGCGCCTGGTGGAAGTAGCGCTGGGCGAGTCCGTGGGCGTCGGAGTCGTAGGCGCAGATGCCGGCGATGGCGACCAGTCCGCCGGTGGCGCGGTGCAGCTGGCGCCCGGTGGCGTCGGTGTAGCCGCCGCGCAGCAGCGGTGCCGCCTCGGCGTTGAGGAAGCCGACGATACGGGTGCGGGTCGCGACGCCCCCGGCCTTGCGGTACATCTGCTCGTAGTGCGTACGGGCCGCGCGCAGCGTCTCGATGTCGGCGGCCGTGACCCGGTGCGGACCGCCGCGGGAGACGTCGGTGTCCTCGGGCGGGTTCTCCCACTCCCACACCGGCATCACGGCGGGGGTGCCGGTGACGGCGGGGGCGCCGAGGACATGCGGGCGCTGCTGTTCGTCGGAGCGCCACAGGGCGGTGGCCCGTTCCACGAACCCGGACAGCGAGCCGGTGGCCGCGGTGCCGGGGCGGCCGGGCACGCCGAGGCCGATGTCGTCCAGGGTCACGGGCCGGTGCAGCCGGGCGGCGAGCACCTCGCAGATCAGGTCGGGCACCTGGCCGCGTGGCCGCTGGCCCTTCAACCAGCGGGACACGGCGGTGTGTTCGTAGCGGAGCGCGAGGCCCCGCGCGCGGCCGGCCTGGTTGACGTGGGCGGCGAGACCGGCGTGCGAGATGCCCGCCTCGTCCAGGATGGCGTCGAGCAGAGTGTTGGGCTGCATGGGTGACCCCCGAGTGCCTGGTGCCGCCAGCCTAGTCGCCCCGCATTCACACGGGGTGTGAACCGAGTGCCCGTGCCCGGGGGATGCGCGCGCTGTCGCGGCGCGGGCCCGGCTCGGTTGACTGGGATTCCTCTCCGGAGGCCCGCCAGGCCACCGGATCCCCCTCGAACAGCGGTGGTCTGGCGGGAACATCAGTGGTGCGTGCTGGTGACCGGTCGTACGGTCCCGCACGCCATGGCGGTCGGCCCCCGCTCGTTGCGCAGTACCAGGAGTGCCACGTCGTCGGTGGGCGTGCCGCCGGTGTGGCGCAGCAGGGCGGCCAGGAGGGTGCGCAACACCCTTTGGGGCGACGCCGGTTGGTCCCGTACGGCGGTGCGCAGCACGTCTGGCAGGGCGAAGAACCGGCCCCGGGCGTCCCGGGCGTCCTCCGCGCCGTCGGTGTACAGGACCAGGGACTGTGCGGGCCCCAGCTCGCCGCAGGGGCGCGGCGCCAGGTCCGCGGGGAGCGGGAAGGGGCCCAGCGGGGGCAGCGGTTCGGCGCGGGTCAGGGGTTCGACGGTGGTGCCGCTGAGCCGGTAGGGCCAGGGGTGGCCGCAGTTGAGGGCGGTCAGCTCGCCGCCCGTGCCGATCTCCAGGAGCAGCACGGTGACGAACTCCTCGGCCACCGGGTGGTCGGGGTCCGGGGCGCCGGTCGCGGGGTGTTCGGCGCGGGCCCGGTCCCGCAGGTGCCGGGCGAGGGCGCGCTCCAGCCTGCGCAGCACACCGGTCAGCGTGGGCTCGTCGTGGGCGGCCTCGCGGAAGCTGCCGAGGAGGGCGGCGACGGTACCGAGCGCGGCCAGCCCGTGCCCGCGCACGTCGCCCATCACCACCCGCACCCCGTGCTCGGTGGCGACGGCCTCGTACAGATCGCCGCCGACGCTCGCGCCCCGGTCCGCGGACAGCTGCACGGCGGCCACGTTCAGCCCGTCGAGACGCGGCGGCGGGGGCCGCAGCACGACGCTCTGCGCGATGCGGGCCGCCCGCCGGGCGAGCCGCAGCTCGCGCAGCAGGGCGCGGCGGACATGGAGTATCAGGCCGGCGCCCACGGCGAAGAACACGGCGCTGGTGACGATGCGGGCGCCGAGCCCCTCCTGCTCCGCGAGCGGGCAGCCGAACTTGTAACCGACCGCCGACGCTCCCCAGATCGTGGGAAGTACGGCTCCTCGCGCGGTGGGCGCCCGCGCCTTGATGCGGATCATGCCTCTGGTCCCCCATGGAGAGTCCCTGACAGAGCAGACGGACCGACCCCGAAAGGCCGGTCCGATTCTGTCGACGGCTCGGCCCGGACGGCCCGGCTCACCCCCGATGACCACCCGAACGAGTGAGAAAGCGCAGGTGAGGATGCATTTATGCAGGACGTGACGGGCCGTCAGCAGCCGATCGTCCGGGGCCGGCGTGCCGCTCGCGCCGGTACGGCGAGGGGCGCCCCCGGCATGAGAGAGCGGCCGGCCACGGAGGTCCGTGGCCGGCCGCTCGTGGGGACCGGGTGGGTCAGCCGCGCAGTACGGCTCCGGTGCGCTCGCCCGCCAGGGCGACCGCCGCGTCCCGGGCCGCCGACGCCTCGTCCACCGTCAGCGTCCGGTCGGGGGCGCGGAAGCGCAGCGCGTAGGCGAGCGACTTGCGGCCCTCGCCCAGCTGCTCGGCGTTCTCGTAGACGTCGAACAGGCGGATGGACTCCAGGAGTTCACCCGCGCCGGCGCGCAGCGCGGCCTCGACCTCGGCCGCCGGCACCGGCTTGTCGACCACCAGGGCGACGTCCTGCGTGGCCACCGGGAAGGTGGAGATGCCCGGCGCCATGGGGATGCCGTCGCCGGCCTCCTCCAGGGCGTCCACGTCCAGCTCCATCGCGCAGGTGCGCTCGGGCAGGCCCAGGGCCTTCAGGACGCGCGGGTGCAGCTCGCCCGCGTGGCCCACGACCCGCTCCGCACCGTCGGCCACCACGACCAGCTCGGCGCAGCGGCCCGGGTGCCAGGGACCGTACTGGCCCTTGCGCACGGCGAGTTCGGCACCGGCCTCACGGGCGATGATGCGCGCGGCCTCGATCGCGTCGGCCCAGTCGGCCGGACGGCCCTTGCCCCACCAGCCGGCCTGCTCACGGGCGCCGGCGAGGACGACCGCGGCGTGCCGGGGCTGCTCGGGCAGCGCGGCGTTCAGCGCCGCGATCTCCTCGTCGGTGGGACGCCGGTCCACCGGCAGGTGCACGGCGGTGCGGCGCTCCTCGCGCGGGTGGAAGACCAGTCCGGTCTCGAACAGGGCCAGGTCGTGCGAGCCCCGGCCGTCGTTGCGCCGCAGCGCGCCGAGCAGGCCCGGCAGCAGCGTCGTGCGCAGCGCGGGCTCCTCGTCGCTGAGCGGGTTGACCAGCTTGACGACCCGGCGGGCCGGGTCCTCGGCGGCCAGGCCGAGCTGGTCGAAGACCTGCTCGCCGACGAACGGGTAGTTCAGCGCCTCGACGTAGCCGGCGCCGGCCAGCGCCCGGCCGATGCGGCGGTGCAGCCGCTGGCGCTCGGTCAGGCCGCGGCCCGCGGGGGGCTTGGGCAGCGTGGAGGGCAGGTTCTCGTAGCCCTCCAGGCGGATGACCTCCTCCGCGAGGTCGTTCGGGTCCGTCAGGTCGGGCCGCCAGGACGGCACGGTGACGATCAGCTCGTCCTGCCCGTAGACGTCGCAGCCGACCTGCTGGAGGCGGCGTACGACGGTCTCGCGGCCGTAGGCGACGCCCGCGACCTTGTCCGGGTGGTCGGCCGGGACGGTGATGGTGCGCGGCGCGGACGGCGCGATGACCTCGGTGACACCGGCCTCGGCGGTGCCGCCCGCGAGCAGCACCAGCAGGTCCACGGTGCGCTGCGCGGCGGCGGCCGCGGCCTGCGGGTCGACGCCCCGCTCGAAGCGGCGGGATGCCTCCGACAGCAGCTTGTGGCGGCGGGCCGTGCGCGCGATGGAGACGGCGTTGAAGTGGGCCGCCTCGATCACCACGTCGGTGGTCGCGTTCGCCACGTCCTCGGTGTGGTCGGCGATCTCCGTGTTGGCGCCGCCCATCACGCCCGCGAGACCGATGGGGCCGCGCTCGTCGGTGATGACCAGGTCCTCGGCGTGCAGCTTGCGCTCGACGCCGTCGAGGGTGACGAGCTTCTCGCCCTCCTGCGCGCGGCGCACGCCGATGGTGCCCTGGACCAGCCTGCGGTCGTAGGCGTGCAGCGGCTGGCCCAGCTCCATCATCACGTAGTTCGTGACGTCGACGGCGAGCGAGATCGGGCGCATGCCGACCTTCTGGAGCCGGCGCTGGAGCCAGATCGGGGAGCGGGCCTCGGGGCGCAGCCCGGTGACGGTGCGGGCGGTGAAGCGGTCGCAGCCGAACGGGTCGGCGACCTGGACCGGGTAGCCGTACGCGTTGGGCGCGGGCACGTCGATCAGGGCGGGGTCGCGCAGCGGCAGGCCGTAGGCGATGGCGGTCTCGCGGGCCACACCGCGGATGGACAGGCAGTCGCCGCGGTTGGCGGTGACGGCGATGTCCAGGACCTCGTCGACCAGTTCGAGCAGCTCGATGGCGTCCTTGCCGACCTCGGTCTCCGGCGGCAGCACGATGATGCCGTGGGTGCCGTCGTCGCCCATGCCCAGCTCGTCGGTGGAGCAGATCATGCCGTGCGAGACCTTGCCGTAGGTCTTGCGGGCGGAGATCGAGAAGCCGCCGGGCAGGGTGGCGCCGGGCAGCACCACGACGACCTTGTCGCCGACCGCGAAGTTGCGGGCGCCGCAGACGATCTCCTGGGGCTCGCCGGTGCCGTTGGCCTGGCCGACGTCGACGGTGCAGAAGCGGATCGGCTTCTTGAAGCCCTCCAGCTCCTCGATGGTCAGCACCTGGCCGACGACCAGGGGGCCCTTGAGGTCGGCGCCGAGCTGCTCGACCGTCTCGACCTCCAGGCCGGCCGAAATGAGCTTGGCCTGGACGTCACGGCCGGTCTCGGTGGCCGGCAGGTCGACGTACTCCCGCAGCCAAGAAAGCGGGACCCGCATCAGATCTCCATCCCGAAGGGCCGGGTGAACCGGATGTCACCCTCGACCATGTCTCGCATGTCTTCGACGTTGTGGCGGAACATCAGCATCCGCTCGATGCCGAACCCGAAGGCGAATCCGCTGTACTTCTCCGGGTCGACGCCGCAGGCGGTGAGCACCCGCGGGTTGACCATGCCGCAGCCGCCCAGCTCGATCCAGCCCTCGCTGGAGCAGGTGCGGCAGGGCCGGTCGGGGTTGCCGACGGACTCGCCCTTGCAGACGTAGCAGAGCATGTCCATCTCGGCGCTCGGCTCGGTGAAGGGGAAGAAGTTCGGCCGCAGCCGGGTCTTCATGCCCTCGCCGAACAGCGACTGCACCATGTGGTCCAGGGTGCCCTTGAGGTCCGCCATGGTCAGGCCCTCGTCCACGGCGAGCAGCTCGACCTGGTGGAAGACGGGTGTGTGGGTGGCGTCCAGCTCGTCGGTGCGGTAGACGCGGCCGGGGCAGATCACGTAGACCGGCAGCTCACGGTCGAGCAGCGAGCGGATCTGCACGGGCGAGGTGTGGGTGCGCATCACCACCCCGGACTCGGCGCCGCCGTCGGGGGCCTGCACGAAGAAGGTGTCGGCCTCGCCGCGGGCCGGGTGGTCGGGGCCGATGTTCAGGGCGTCGAAGTTGAACCACTCGGCCTCGGCCTGGGGGCCCTCGGCGACCTCGTAGCCCATGGCCACGAAGATGTCCTCGATGCGCTCCGACAGCGTGGTCAGCGGGTGGCGGGCACCGGCCTGGACGCGGTCGTGGGGCAGCGTGACGTCGACGTCCTCCTCGACCAGCACCCGGGCGTCGCGCTCGGCCTCCAGCTCGGCCTGGCGGGCGGCGAGGGCCTTGTTCACCGCGCCGCGGGCCATGCCGACGCGCTTGCCGGCCTCGGCCTTGGCGTGCGGGGGCAGGGCGCCGATCTCGCGGTTGGCGAGGGACAGCGGGGACGCCGGGCCGGTGTGGGCGACCTTGGCCTCGTGGAGCGCGTCGAGGGAGTCCGCGGCGGCGAAGGCGGCGAGCGCCTCGTCCCGCATGCGCTCGATCTCTTCCGGTTTCAACGCCTCGACCTCGACAGGGTCGTACGACTTATTGGGTGCCGACATCTCTTCCCGTGCTTCCGGTTGTCCTTGTCCCCCAGCTGTCGCTGGGCGGTGCCCCTGCGGATGGTCCCCGTCACCGACTCGCGAGGGCCGCGTGAAGGACACAAAGGTGCCAAAGGCCGAGTCTAACGGGGCGGAGGTGCTCGAAGAGCCCGTGGGCCCGCTACGCGAGATACGCGGGGGCGCTCACGGGCAGCGTAAATCGGAACTCGGCGCCGCCGCCGCGGGCGCGGCCGACCGTGATGGTGCCGCCGTGGGCCTCGACGATTCCCTTGACGATGTACAGACCGAGTCCGGTGCCACCGCGCTTGCTGCCCCGCCAGAAGCGGGTGAAGACGCGGTTCATGGACTCCTCCGGGATGCCGGGCCCCTCGTCGCTCACCGTGACCGACGTGCCGGTGTCCTCGCCCTCGCGGGGGGACGCCGTGGGCGTGACGTCGATGGTGACGGTTCCCGCGCCGTGCCGCACGGCATTTTCCAGCAGGTTGCTGAGCACCTGGTCGATCTTGTCGGGGTCGGCCCACAGGTCGGGCAGCGGCTGCTCGATGCGCAGCAGGAAGCGTTCGGCGGGCTGGCCTGCGGCGACGTACGCCTGGATGTGCCGGGAGACGGCGGCCCCTATGTCGACGGGCTGGCGGCGCACCTCCAGCCGCCCCGAGTCGATCCGGGAGATGTCCAGCAGTTCGGCGATGAGCCGGGTGACCCGGTCGGCGTCCGCGTCGACGGTCTCCAGCATCAGCCGCTTCTGGTCGTCGGTGAACCGCTCCCACTTGGCGAGGAGGGTGGCGGTGAAGCCCTTGACGGAGGTCAGCGGGGAGCGCAGCTCATGGGCGACGGTGGCGATCAGTTCGGCGTGGCTGCGTTCGGTGCGGCGGCGGGCCTCGGTGTCCCGCAGGCAGACGACCAGGCGCCGGACGGGGCCGAGGGGTTCGGCGCGGACGTAGCGGGCGGTGACGAGCACCTCCCGGCCGCCGGGCAACAGCAGATTACGCTCGGGCTGCCGGGTCCGGGTGGAGAGGCCGCCGTAGGGGTCGGTGAGCTGCCACCAGCGGCGCCCCTCCAGGTCCTCTAACGGCAGCGCCTTCTCCAGCGGCTGCCCGAGGGCGTCGGCGGCGGGTACGGCGGTGATGCGCTCCGCGGCCGCGTTGAACCCGACGACGCGCCCGCGCTCGTCGGCGACCACCAGTCCGTCGGGCAGCTGGTCGGGGTCGAGTCCGCCCGGACCGCACGCGGACGGGGGCGCGCCCCGCGCGTCCCGTCGCTCCGGCCCGGTGCTCGTGCCGGCCACACTCATCCCCGTACCCCACCTCTCATACGGCGCAGGGCCCCGAGCTGGCCACCCTACTAGCTCCGGGTGACGCAGCGGCACCCTCCGCGGGCGCGCTGCGCACGGGCCGAGGCGTACAGGCAGACCGCGGCGGCCGTGGCGAGGTTCAGGCTCTCCGCCTTGCCGTGGATGGGAACGCGCACGACGGCGTCGGCGAGGGCGCGGGTCTCCTCCGGCAGCCCCCATGCCTCGTTGCCGAACACCCAGGCGGTGGGGCCGCCCATGGTGCCCTTGTCGAGTTCGTCGTCCAGGTCGCGGTCGCCCGCGCCGTCGGCCGCGAGGATGCGCACCCCGGCGCCCTTGAGCCGCTCGATGGCTTGTTCCACGGGCACGCCGACGGCGACCGGCAGATGGAACAGCGAGCCCACCGATGCGCGCACCGCCTTGGGGTTGTACAGGTCCACGGAGGCGTCGGTGAGGACGACGGCCTCGGCGCCCGCGGCGTCGGCGCAGCGCAGCACGGTGCCGGCGTTGCCGGGGTCGCGGACGTGGGCGAGCACGGCCACCAGCCGGGGGCGGGCGGCGAGGATCTCCTCGAAGGGGGTGTCCAGGAAGCGGCAGACGCCGACGAGCCCCTGCGGGGTGACGGTGGTGGAGATGTCGGCGATGACGTCCTCGGACGCCAGGTGCACCCGTGCCCCCGCGTCGCGGGCCTCGCCCACGATGTCGGCGTAGCGCTCCGCGGCCTCGACGGTGGCGAACAGCTCGACCAGGGTGGCCTGCCCGTCCTGCCGGTGCGCCGCCGCCTCCCGCACGGCCTGCGGCCCCTCCGCGAGGAACAGCCGGTCCTTCCCCCGGAAATTCCGCTTGGCCAGCCGCCGTGCGGCGACGACACGGGCGGAGCGGGGGGAGATCAGCTCGGGGGTTGCGGGGGGCATCCTGTTCTTCACCTTCGGGGAGTCTTCCGTGTCATGCCGTCGGGGTGCGCCCCGAAGGGGCACGGGGAACTGCGCGAGCAGCCACGACGCACCCGCGGCCGGACGACCACCGGGGGACCTCAACGACAGGACCCGCAAGCCGTACAGCCTGCGGGTCCCGTGTTACTTCGGCTGAAGCCGGCGCGGCGTCACGCGGCCTTCGGCGCGTTGACGTCCGACGGCAGCGCCTTCTGCGCGACCTCGACGAGCGCGGCGAACGCGTTCGCGTCGTTGACGGCCAGCTCGGCCAGGATCTTGCGGTCGACCTCGACGTTCGCGGCCTTCAGACCCTGAATGAAGCGGTTGTAGGTCATGCCGTTGGCGCGGGCAGCGGCGTTGATGCGCTGGATCCACAGCTGACGGAAGTCGCCCTTGCGCTTCTTGCGGTCGTTGTAGTTGTAGACCAGCGAGTGGGTGACCTGCTCCTTGGCCTTGCGGTACAGGCGCGAACGCTGACCGCGGTAGCCGGAGGCCTGCTCCAGGATCGCCCGGCGCTTCTTGTGGGCGTTGACTGCCCGCTTGACGCGTGCCACTTGTTAACTCCTTGTAGCGGGGTCGTGGGGGTCCTCACACGACCCGGAAACGATTGGGTCCCGGTCCAGACGCGCGGCGCTCGAAGGGCGCCGGGGCGTCACTTGCCGAGAAGCTTCTTGATCTTCGCGGCGTCGCCCGGGGCCATCTCGGCGTTGCCGGTGAGGCGACGCGTCACACGGGACGACTTGTGCTCAAGCAGGTGGCGCTTGCCGGCGCGCTCGCGGAGCACCTTGCCGGAGCCGGTGACCTTGAAGCGCTTGCTGGCACCGCTGTGCGACTTGTTCTTCGGCATAGCGCCGTTCTCTCCTCGTCGGTGGCGCTCCGGTGCCCGGTCACGAAAACCGGGCACGGTGGAGCGTCGCTCTTGTTTCGGTTACATCCTCGGGAGCCGTGGGGCTCCCCGGGATCACGCCTCGGCAGGCTCCTCGGACGGCGCCTCAGCCTCGGCAGGGTTCTGCGACTTGCCGGGGTTCGCCTTCGCGTCGGCCTTGCGGGCCTCCTGCGCCTGGCGGGCCTCGGCCATCGCCTCGGTCTTCTTCTTGTGCGGACCGAGGACCATGATCATGTTGCGGCCGTCCTGCTTCGGGTTCGACTCCACGAAGCCGAGGTCCTGGACGTCCTCCGCGAGGCGCTGCAGCAGTCGGTAGCCCAGCTCGGGCCGGGACTGCTCGCGACCACGGAACATGATCGTGATCTTGACCTTGTCGCCCTGCTTGAGGAACCGGACGACGTGACCCTTCTTGGTGTCATAGTCGTGCGGGTCGATCTTCGGCCGGAGCTTCATCTCCTTGATGACCGTGTGCGCCTGGTTCTTGCGCGCCTCACGGGCCTTCATGGCCGACTCGTACTTGAACTTCCCGTAGTCCATGAGCTTGCACACGGGCGGACGGGCGTTCGCCGCGACCTCGACCAGGTCCAGGTCGTACTCCTGCGCAAGCTCCAGTGCCTTCGCGAGCGGCACGATGCCGACCTGCTCGCCACTGGGACCGACAAGTCGCACCTCGGGAACGCGAATCCGGTCGTTGATGCGGGGCTCGGCGCTGATGGATCCTCCTCGGTAGCACCACGCGACGGCCTGGCTTGACTGCCGCGTAACGTCTGTTTACGTCAGACCAACCGCGCCGAAGCAGAAAAAATGCCCCGGACGATCACAGGCGGGGCTCCTTGTCACCGGAGCACCGACGCGGTGAACGCGGGGCGCACAATCGGGCGACTCCATCGTCCGTACGGAACGATGGCGGCCGCCTGACCGGATGACCCGCCGTCCCGGAGGGCGGTCGGGTGGGAGTTCGGAGCCTCCACTTGTGGGCCGAACACACTGAGGGCGTCCGACCGGTCGTCAACCAGGTTAGCAGGATCGCTTTACAAGCACGAATCCGGATCGCGTAAGGGGAAAGCCGTCATCCGCCTTAGGGTGTGGGCATGAGTGAGACCCCTCCTGAGAACCCCGACTTCGACGCGATGACGCGGGACATCGCCGAGGTCCCCGCCGTCGAGGTGATCGTGACGGTCGCCGTCAACCTGATGAGCGCCGCCGCAGTGAAGCTCGGGCTCAGCGAGGAGGGCGACAAGTACAAGGACCTGGACGAGGCCCGCAAGCTGATCACCGCGCTCGCCGGCCTGCTGGACGGCGGCGCCACCGAGATCAGCTCCTTCCACGCGGCCCCGCTGCGCGACGGCCTGAAGTCGCTCCAGCTGGCCTTCCGCGAGGCGTCGATCGTCCCGGACGAGCCGGGCCAGGGGCCGGGCGAGAAGTACACCGGCCCGGTCTACCGCTGACCTATTCCTCTTCCTTCACGTACAGGGGCTCGCCCGGAGGCGTCGTCCCGGCCGGCAGCAGTGCCAGGTCGAGGCCGCGCACCAGGCGGGCCCTCAGTGTCTCGTCGGCCGCGAGCCGGCCGGCGAGAGAACGCGCGGTCTCCGCGGGCGGCGCGGACGCGTCGAGGACGAGGGCGAGGACGCCGTCGGCCTGCCCGGGACCGAGGTGGGCGCGCAGCACGCCGGGTTCCGCCGCCACCGCCGCGCGCACGGCCTCGACGACGGCCGGGTCGCCGAGCGGGTCGGTGCTGGTGCGGCCCTCGGCGAGGGCGAGCAGCGCGGGCCCGGTCAGCTCGAACGGCACCGGTCCGGCCAGGTCCAGCACGACCGTGTCGGCCTTCTCGTGCGCGGCGGCCTCAAGCGCCTGGTGCAGGGGGACGGCGACCGGGCGGGCCGCCGGGTCCCAGCGGGCGAGGGAGTCCGTGGAGGTGAAGGCGGGCAGCGCGGTCCGGTTCCCGGCCTTCAGGGTGGGCACGGCCATGTCGCTGGTCTTCTCGCGACGCAGCCCCTTCTCGTCCTCCTCCACCTCACCGAGCACCGCCACCACGGGCACCAGCAGCCGGGCGCCCTTCAGCGCCTCCAGGACCGGGCCGACGGCGGTGCGGTCCTGCGCCCACGCGGCGAGCGCGGCACCGAGCCGGGGGTCGGCGGAGCCGTCGTCGTCGGAGTAGCCGGAGTCGGGGATGTTCTTGTTCGCCACGGTCACCGACCCTATCGGGGCGCACGTCCCGCCGGAGCCGCGGGCCGGGCCCCGTCTCAGAAGGGCCGCCTGCGGCCCCGCCACAGGATCACGCCCACGACCAGCAGCACCCCGCCGACGCTGCCCGCGAGGGGGGCCGCCCAGTCGGTGGTGGAGCCGGTGGCCTTGGGGGCGGCGGGCCCCGGGCCGAAGTACTTCTTCCCGTACGCCGCCGGGCGCAGCTGCTCGGGGTGGAGCCGGTCGGCCGCGCGCAGGGCCGCCACCGGGTCGATCGTGCCGAAGCCGCGGGAGTCGTCGCGGCCGCCGGCCGGCGGGTCCTCGGCGGTGTCCTCCAGGAGCGTCTTGACCTGGGCCGGGCTCAGGCCGGGGCGGGCGGACTCGATCAGGGCGGCCACGCCGGAGACGTAGGCGGAGGCGGCCGAGGTGCCCCAGCCCGCGTAGTACTTGTGGTCGGGGTCGGCGATGACGACGTCGACGCCGGGCGCGCTGACGGCGGCGTACCAGCGGCGGGTGGAGAAGGCGGCGCGGGTGCCGTAGCGGTCGACGGCGGTGGCGGCGATCACGCCGGGGTAGGCGGCCGGGTAGGAGACGTGGTCGCCCTTGTCGCCGCCGTTGCCCGCGGAGGCGACGACGACCACGCCCTTCTTCAGCGCGTACTGCACGGCCTCGTCCTCGCCGGGTTCGGGGTGGGCGGAGGCGGAGTCGTCGCCGAGGGAGAGGTTGATGACGTCGGCGCCGTGGTCGGCGGCCCAGCGGATGCCCTCCGCGAGGGCGCCGCCGCGGGTGGTGCGGGCCTTGGCGCGGGCGGGGTCGCTGTCCTCCAGGATCACCCGCACGGGCAGGATCCTCGCCTCGGGGGCGACACCCATGACGCCGTCGGCGCGGCCGGGCCCGTGGCCGTGACCGGCGATGATGCCGGCCATGGCGGTGCCGTGCCGGCCCCAGGTGCGGTCGCCGGGCCGGGCGCCGAAGCCGATCATGTCGTGGGCGGGCAGCACGTTGCCGACGAGGTCGGGGTGGTCGGCCTGGACGCCGGTGTCCAGGACGGCGACGGTGACGCCCCGCCCCTTGGTGGTCCGCCAGGCCTGGTCGAGGTGGAGGGCGGTCAGGCCCCACTGCTGGGCGCGGATGCCGTCGGCGTGGGCGGCGGCGCACGGCAGCAGGGTGAGGGCGCCGGCGAGCAGGGCGCTCACGGCGGCCCCAAAGGCACGCTTCATGAGGATCTCTTCGTGGCGGAGGTGTCGACGGTCTGCCGCAGCAGCCGTTCGATCTGCCCGGCGAGGCCCTTCGCCTCGTTGCCGAGGCCGGACTGGGCCTGCGGGGTGGTGGCGCCGGACCGTACGGCGTCGGCGGCGGGCTGCGGGGTGTCCACGGTGCGGCCGTCGGCCCAGCCGGAGACGGCGTACACGACGACGGGGGCGTCGGTGCGCACCGAGATGGTCCAGGACGCGCGCTGGGCGTCGCCGAACCCGGCGGCCGGGGTGCCCTTCGGGCCGTACGCGCGGGGCACCAGATCGGCGCGCTCGGTCAGGTGCTCGGTGCGGAACCGGGCGGCGAGCGCGGACATCGCGGCGGGGTCGGCCGTGGTGAACAGCAGCCCCACGGTGGTGACATGGCTCTGGGTGGCGTCGGTGTAGGTGGCCCGCAGCAGGCGTCCGCAGCCGACGGGGGCGAGGGCCTCGCGCAGCAGCGGGTCGAAGGCGTCGGCGCAGCCGCTGTCCGGGGCGACGGCGATCCGCGTCCAGGTGCGGTCGGCTCCGCCGGGCCCGGCGCCGGGCCCCCGCACCACGGGCGGGAACAGCCGGTCGACGGGCACGCTGTGCCAGACGGACGCGGCGGCGGCGAACCCGTGCGGCCCGTCCCCGCCGTCCCGGGCGAGCCAACTCCCGGTCACCGCACCGCCGATCAGTCCGAGCCCGAGCACGAGACAGACCCCGGCCACCGCGGTCCGCGCGCGAGCCCGCTCCCGGAACACCTCGGGCTCGCCGAACGTCACGACGGGCCGGGCGTCCTGGCGGGCGGGCCGCGGGTGCCAGGTGGTGGCGGGGCGGGTGGCGTGCGGGTGCCTGCCGGGCCGGGGCGCGGCGGCGTCCTGGGCCGGTGCGGAGGCCGGCGGGATGGCGGGCCCGGGACGGCCGGGCGCGGAACCGGGACGTTTCGGCGGGCGGCCGGGGGCGGAACCGGCGTCGGCCGGCCCGGAGTCGGAGCGCTGCGCGGCGGGTGCCGGCGGGACGGGGCGCAGGCGGGCCGTCGTCTCGGTGGGGGTCTCCTCGGGCGCGTCCGGGCGCCGGGGCGGCCGGGCCCCTCCCCGGGCCGTGCGGTCCGGGCCCGGCGTACCGGCACGCTCGGGCCCCGCAGGACCGGCCGGTCCGGTGGCGGCGGGGTGTGCGGCGCGGCCCGCGCGGGGCGGGGCGTCGGGGAAGCGGGCCGAGGCCGGGGGCGGCGGGGGGCTGGTGAGTCCGGCGGCTTCGGGTACCGGGCCGCTGTCCGGCGCCGCCGGCCGGCCGCCGCGCGGTGCGAAGACGGACGGCTCCTCGTCGGGGTCCTCCCCCGGCGCCGCCCCGGTGCCGCGCATGACGACCCGTCCGGCGCCCGCGGTGCCGTTGCCCGTGCGGCCGGGCGGGGACGCGGGGCGCGGGGGTACGGAGGCGCGGCGTGCGTCCGTGCTCATGCGCCCCCCGTTTCCTCGTGCCCGGGCCGTCTCCTCGTGCGCGGGCCGTCGCGCTCCCTCGGCCGTGCCCGGAACTCCCGGGCAGGCGTGCCGGTACGAACGGGCCGGCGGCCGGACGCGGCCGGGCGGGTCCGTCGTACGTGCGCGTCACTCTACGGGTTGCCGGGGGCGGAGGCGGAACCAGTGCGCGAGGCCGGGGTACTTGCCCGGGAACGTCCCCCTACCCTGCGGTAATCGCGTCTGGCAGGCTTCCGGCATGACTGCGCGTGCCGCCGACCGGGCCCGGTACGACCGGGCCACCGCCCATCTCGACGCCCCGTTCGCGATCGTGGACCTGGAGGCCTTCGACGCCAACGCGGCCGACCTGGTCCGCCGCTCCGGCGGCAAGCCGGTCCGCGTCGCCAGCAAGTCCGTGCGCTGCCGCGCCCTGCTGGAGCGCGTCCTGGCCAGGGACGGCTTCCAGGGCATCATGTCGTTCACGCTGGCCGAGTCGCTGTGGCTGGCCCGTTCCGGGTTCGACGACATCCTGCTGGCCTACCCGTCCGCCGACCGTGCCGGTTTCGCGGAGCTGACCGCCGACCACAAACTCGCGGGTGCCGTCACGGTGATGGTGGACGACCCCGCGCAGCTCGATCTCGTCGACGCCGCCCGTGACGGTGGCGGCGAAGTGGTCAGGATCTGCCTGGAGCTGGACACGTCGCTGAAGCTGCTCGGCGGTCGGATACGGGTGGGCGCGCGCCGTTCCCCGCTGCACTCCCCCGCTCAACTGGCCGCCGTGGCACGGGCGGTGGCCGAGCGGCCCGGTTTCCGGCTCGTCGGACTGATGGCGTACGAGGGGCACATAGCGGGGGTCGGCGACTCGGTCGCCGGCCGGCCGCTGCGGTCGCGGGCGGTCCGGCTGATGCAGAGCGCGGCCCGGCGGGAGCTGGCCGAGCGGCGGGCCGCGGCGGTACGGGCGGTGCGGGCCGTCGCGCCCGGTCTGGAGTTCGTCAACGGCGGTGGCACCGGCAGTGTGCAGCACACCGCCGCCGAGGCCGCCGTCACCGAGATAGCGGCCGGGTCCGGGCTGTACGTGCCGCGCCTGTTCGACAACTACCGTTCCTTCACGGGCCGTCCGGCGGCGCTGTTCGCGCTGCCGGTGGTACGGCGGCCGGGCGTGGGCGCCGTCACCGTGCTCGGCGGCGGCTATCCGGCCTCGGGCGCCCCGGGGGCCGACCGGCTGCCGGTGCCGTATCTGCCGCAGGGCCTGAGGTACGACCCGCAGGAGGGGGCCGGCGAGGTGCAGACGCCGCTGCTCGGCTCGCCCGCCGACGATCTGCTGATCGGCGACCGGGTGTGGTTCCGGCACGCCAAGGCGGGCGAGCTGTGCGAGCGGTTCGAGGCGCTGCACCTGGTGACGGGCGACGAGGTGACGGCGACCGTGCCGACCTACCGGGGCGAGGGGCGCACGTTCCTGTGAGCCGGGCCTACAGGGGCGTGACGTAGGCGCCCGCGATCCCGCCGTCCACCAGGAAGTCGGTGGCGTTGACGAAGGAGGAGTCGTCGCTGGCCAGGAAGGCGACGGCGGCGGCGATCTCCTCGGCCTCGGCGAACCGGCCCACCGGGATGTGCACGAGCCGGCGGGC
This sequence comes from Streptomyces sp. NEAU-sy36, assembly GCF_013423905.1. Taxonomy (NCBI): domain Bacteria; kingdom Bacillati; phylum Actinomycetota; class Actinomycetes; order Kitasatosporales; family Streptomycetaceae; genus Streptomyces; species Streptomyces sp. NEAU-sy36. Next base: position 2,177,383 of record NZ_CP058977.1, on the reverse strand, counting down.
GGCCCGCTCCGGGTCCTTGGCGAACAGCTCCCGCAGCAGCGGGGTGTTGACGGGCCCGGGGCACAGGGCGTTGACCCGGATGCCCTCCCGCGCGAACTGCACGCCCAGTTCGCGGGACATGGCGAGCACGCCGCCCTTGGAGGCGGTGTAGGAGATCTGGGAGGTGGCCGCGCCCATCCGGGCCACGAAGGACGCGGTGTTGATGATGGAGCCCTTGCCCTGGCGGCGCATGTACGGGATGGCGGCCTTGCAGCACAGGTAGACGGAGGTGAGGTTGACCTCCTGGACGCGCTTCCAGGCCTCCAGGCCGGTCTCCAGGATGGAGTCGTCGTCGGGCGGCGAGATGCCCGCGTTGTTGAAGGCCACGTCGACGCTGCCGTAGGTGTCGTAGGCGGTCTCGAACAGCGCCTCGACCTGCTCGGGGTCGGTGACGTCGGTCCTGACGAAGAGCCCGCCGACCTCCTCGGCGGCGGCCTTGCCCCGGGGTTCGTCCACGTCCGCGCAGACGACGTGGGCGCCCTCGGCGGCGAGCCGGCGGGCGGTGGCGAGGCCGATGCCGCTGCCGGCTCCGGTCACGACGGCGGTACGGCCGACCAGTCGGCGGCAGACACTGTTGTCGGTCACTGTGCGGGGCCCTCCGTGCTGATGAAGACGTTCTTGGTCTCGGTGAAGGCGGTCAGGGCGTCGGGGCCGAGTTCGCGGCCGACGCCGGACTGCCGGTAGCCGCCGAACGGGGTCCAGTAGCGGACGCTGGAATGGGAGTTGACGGACAGGTTGCCCGCGCGCACGGCCTGCGAGACGCGCAGCGCGCGGCCGAGGTCGCGCGTCCACACGGAACCGGACAGCCCGTAGGGGGTGTCGTTGGCGAGGCGGACCGCGTCCTGTTCGTCGGTGAAGGGGAGCAGCACGGCGACGGGTCCGAAGATCTCCTCGCGGGCGGCCGGGCTGTCGTGCCGCTCCCCCGTCAGGACGGTCGGCGGGAACCAGAAGCCGGGTCCGTCGGGGGCCCCGCCGCGCAGGGCGGGGGCGCCGTCGGGGACGTACGACCGTACGCGGTCGCGCTGCGCGGCGGAGATCAGCGGGCCCATCTGGGTCTTCTCGTCGGCCGGGTCACCGACGACGACGGCGGCGAGCGCGTCGGCGAGGAACGCGCGGGCCTCGTCGAGCACCGTCTCCTGGACGAGGATCCGGGTGCGGGCGCAGCAGTCCTGTCCGGAGTTGTCCAGGAAGGAGAACGGGTCGAGGGCGGTCTTCAGGTCGGCGTCGGCGAAGACGACGTTGGGGCTCTTGCCACCGAGTTCCAGGGTGACCGGCTTGACGAGCCGCGCGCAGCGCTCCATGACCTCGCGACCGGTGCGGGTGGACCCGGTGAAGACGATCTTGGCCACGTCCGGGTGGTCCACCAGTGCGCGTCCGGCGATGTGCCCGTGGCCCGGCAGCACCTGGAAGAGGTGCTCGGGCAGCCCCGCCTCCAGGGCGAGCGCGGCCAGCCGCAGGGCGGTGAGCGGGGTGGTCTCGGCGGGCTTGAGGACGACGGCGTTGCCCGCGGCGAGCGCCGGGAAGGATCCCCAGGCGGCGATCGGCATGGGGAAGTTCCAGGGGGCGATCACGCCGACCACGCCCAGGGGCTCCTGGAAGGTGACGTCCCAGCCGCCGGGTACCGGGATCTGCTTGCCGAGCAGGCGTTCGGCGCCGCCGGCCGCGTAGTGCAGCAGGTCGCGGGCGTTGCCGGCCTCCCAGCGGGCGTTGCCGAGGGTGTGGCCGGCCTCGCGGACCTCCAGGCGGGCCAGTTCCTCGGTGTGCGCGTCGACGGTGTCGGCGAAGCGGCGCAGCAGCCGCGCCCGGTCGGCGGGGGCGAGCGCGGCCCAGCCGGTCTGGGCGCGGACGGCCCGTGCGACGGCGGCGGCCACGTCGTGCTCGCTCGCGGCCGCGACGGTGGCGACGACCTCCTCGGTGGCGGGGTTGAGGATCTGCAACTCGTCTGCGTCGGACACGGCTCGACCTTTCACGGGCTGGCTCACAGGCGTTCGAAGGAGCGGCGCAGCTCCCAGTCGGTGACCGCGGCGTCGAAGGCCGCCAGTTCGACGCGGGCCATGTTGCGGTAGTGGGCCACGACCTCCTCGCCGAAGGCGGCCTCGGCGATGGCGCTGCGCTCCCACCGTTCGGCGGCCTCGCGCAGGGTGGCCGGGACGTGGTCGAAGTCCGCGGCGTAGGCGTTGCCGGCGCAGGGCTCGGGGAGTTCGAGCTTGTGCTCCACGCCGTGCAGCCCCGCGGCGACCAGTCCGGCGACCGCGAGATAGGGGTTGACGTCGCCGCCGGGGAGGCGGTTCTCGAAGCGCAGGGAGCGGCCGTGGCCGACCACGCGCAGGGCACAGGTGCGGTTGTCGTGGCCCCAGGCGACGGCGGTGGGGGCGAAGGAGCCCGGCTGGAACCGTTTGTAGGAGTTGATGTTGGGGGCGTAGAGCAGGGAGAAGTCGCTCAGCGCGGCCAGCTGTCCGGCGAGGAAGTGCCGCATCAGCTCGGACATCCCCTCGGGCCCGGCCAGGGCGTTGGTGCCGTCGGCGTCGGTGAGCGAGAGGTGGATGTGGCAGGAGTTGCCCTCGCGCTCGTTGTACTTGGCCATGAAGGTGATCGAGACGCCCTCCTGGGCCGCGATCTCCTTGGCGCCGGTCTTGTACAGCGCGTGCTGGTCGCAGGTGGTGAGGGCCTCGTCGTAGCGGAAGGCGATCTCGTGCTGGCCGGGGTTGCACTCGCCCTTGGCGGACTCGACGGTGAGGCCCGCGCCCGCCATGTCGTTGCGCAGCCGGCGCAGCAGGGGTTCGACGCGGCCGGTGCCGAGGATGGAGTAGTCGACGTTGTACTGGTTGGCGGGTGTCAGACCCCGGTAACCGGCGTCCCACGCCTCCTCGTAGCTGTCCTTGAAGACGATGAACTCCAGCTCGGTGCCGACCTGCGCGGTGTAGCCGAGGGCGGCGAGCCGGTCGAGCTGGCGGCGCAGGATCTGGCGTGGGGCGGCGGCGACCGGGGTGCCGTCGTGCCAGGCGAGGTCGGCGACGAGCAGGGCGGTGCCGGGGTGCCAGGGGATGCGGCGCAGGGTGGCGGGGTCGGGGCGCATGGCGAAGTCGCCGTAGCCGCGCTCCCAGGACGACATGGCATAGCCGTCGACGGTGTTCATCTCGGTGTCGACGGCGAGGAGGTAGTTGCAGCCCTCGGAGCCGTGCTCCAGGACCTCGTCCAGGAAGAAGCGGGCGGCGAACCGCTTGCCCTGCAGGCGCCCTTGCATGTCGGGGAAGGCCAGGACGACGGTGTCGATCTCACCGCTCGCCACCAGGGCGTGCAGCTCCTCGACGGAGAGCGGGGCGGTGCGGTCTGCCACGGAGAGCCTCCTTCGGCGCCTACGCGCTTCTTCGGCCGGGCCGGGGAGCCATAAGGTATTGCCCGGAACCATTGCTTGGGAAGGGGGCGCGGGCGGATGTCGCCGGGGACGGAGCGGCAGGGGGCGGGCGACCGGCTCGCCGCGGTGCTGCGGCCGGTGCGGGCGGGCAACGGCTTCGAGGAGGCGCTGGAGCAGATCCTCCAGGTGGTACGGCTCGGACTGGTGCCGGGCGGCGGGCGGCTGCCGGCCGAACGGGAGCTGGCGGAGCGCCTCGGGATCAGCCGGGTGACGCTGCGCGAGGTGCTGAAGGTGCTCCAGGACCAGGGGCTGGTCGAGGCGCGGCGCGGCCGGTACGGCGGAACGTTCGTGCTGCCGCGCGCGGACGCGGGCGGCGAGGACGAACTGCGGCGGCGGATCGCCGCGGTGGACGTCGAGGACGTGCTGCGCTTCCGCGAGGTGCTGGAGGTGGGGGCGGCCGGGCTGTGCGCGGCGCACGGGCTGACGGACGAGCGGGCGGCACGGCTGCGGGAGGCGCTGGCGGGCACGCACGACGCGCCGCTGGCCGACTACCGGCGCCGGGACACCCTGCTCCACCTGACCCTGGCCGAGCTGTGCGGGTCCCCCTCGCTGACCGCGCAGTACGCGGCGGTGCGGGCCACGGTCAACGAGCTGCTGGACTGCATCCCGCTGCTGGTGCGCAACCTGGAGCACTCCCAGCGGCAGCACACCGCGCTGGTGGAGGCGGTGCTGGACGGGGACGCGGACGGAGCGCGGGAGATGATGCGGGAGCACTGCGCGGGCACGGCGGCGCTGCTGCGGGGTTTCCTGACCTGACCCGCTTCTGCAAAGGTACGGCTGTGAACCTTTCTGTTCCGTTGATCGGTGTGAGCACGTATCTGGAGACCGGGACCCGGTGGGGGGTCTGGGAGCTGGAGGCGGCGCTGCTGCCGGCCGGGTATCCGCGGCTGGTGCAGCGGGCCGGGGGCCTGGCGTGCATGCTGCCGCCGGACTCGCCCGAGCTGGCCCCGGCGGCGGTGGCCCGGCTGGACGGGCTGGTCGTCGCGGGCGGCCCGGACGTGGACCCGGCCCGCTACGGCGCCGCCCGCGACCCCCGTACGGGCCCGCCGGCCACGGCCCGGGACGCGTGGGAACTCGCCCTGATCGACGCCGCGCTGGCCTCCGGCACGCCGCTGCTGGGGATCTGCCGGGGCATGCAGCTGCTGAACGTGGCGCTCGGCGGGACGCTGGTGCAGCACGTGGAGGGGCACGCGGAGGCGGTGGGCGTCTTCGGCAGCCACACGGTCACACCCGTGCCGGGCACGCGCTACGCCGAGATCGCCCCGGCCGCGACGACCGTCCCCACCTACCACCACCAGTGCGTCTCCCGTCTCGGCCGGGGCCTCGTGCCCTCGGCCCACGCGGAGGACGGCACGGTGGAAGCGGTCGAACTGCCGACGGACCGGGGCTGGGCCCTGGGCGTGCAGTGGCATCCGGAGATGGGCGAGGACACGCGGGTGATGCGGGCGTTGGTCACGGCCGCGGGGTGCTGCCGCGGGCTGAGCGGGGGACCGCAGCGGGCTGAGCGGGGGGCCGAAGCGGGCTGAGACGGCGTGACGGTGCGGGTCCGTCGTGGCCGGGCGCGCAAGTTCCCCGCCCCCCCACACAGAACCGCCCTGCACGCCGGTTGCACGGTGCCGTCACCGCCGACCGGGCGACGTGCCGTCGCACGCGCGGGCTCGTCGCGGCTGGGCGCGCGGTTCCCCGCGCCCCTCCGGGAACCGCCGTTGCCGTCGGCTGCATGGGGCCGTCGCCACCAGCGGGCCGACGCGCCGCCGCACGTGCCGGCTTGTCATGGCCGAGCGCGCCGCGCCCCTCAGGGAACCGCTCTCGCCGTCGGCTGCATAACGCCGTCACCGTCAGCGGGCCGACGCGCCGCCACACGTGCCGGCTCGCCATGGCCGAGCGCGCCGCGCCCCTCAGGGAATCGCCGCGCTCTTCGCGCTCAGGCGCGCGTCAGGGACAGCAGGTCCCTGGCCGGGCCCGCGGGACGATGGCCCGTGGGCCAGACGGCGCGCAGGTCGCGGGAGAGGGAGACGCCGTCCACCGGGATGGCCACCAGCCGGCGCAGCGCCAGTTCCTCCCGCACCGCCAGTTCGCTCAGCACCGACGGTCCCGCCCCGCTCACCGCCGACGCCTTCACCGCCGTCGTCGAGGACAGCTCGATGAGCGGACGCGCGAGCCCCCCGAGCGCGGCGTCCAGCACCTGCCGCGTCCCCGAACCCCGCTCGCGCAGGATCAGCGGGGTCGCCGCCAGTTCCTCGGCCGCCAGCGGCCGCCGCCGACGGGCCCACGGGTGCCCCGGTGCCGTCACGACGATCAGCCGGTCGTGCCCGATCACCGCCGCGTCCAGTCCCGCGGGGACGGACAGCCCCTCCACGAAGCCGAGGTCCGCCTCCCCGCCCAGCAGCAGTTCCGCCACCCGCGCCGAGTTGCCGGCCAGCAGCGACACCGCCGTGTCGGGCCGCTCGGCGTGCAGCGCGAGCAGCCAGCCCGGCAGCAGGTACTCGGCGATGGTCATGCTCGCCGCCACCCGCAGCCGCGAGTCCCGCCGGTCCCGCAGCGCCCGCGCCCCCGCGTCGAACGCGGCCGCCGCCTCCACCACCCGCCGCGCCCAGTCCGTCACCAGCACCCCGGCGTCCGTGAGCCGCGACCCCCGGGGCGAGCGGTCCACCAGGGCCACCCCCAGCTGCCGCTCCATCGACCGGATCCGGCTGCTCGCGGCCGGCTGGGTGACACCGACCTCCCGGGCCGCCGCGCCGAGACTGCCCAGCCGCGCCACCGCCAGCAGCAGTTCCAGCGCCGCCAGATCGGGCACCCGGTGCGCCAACGACCCGGTGCCCTCCTGCCGCCCGTCCTGTCCCTCCGCCTTGCTCATAAGACCAGTTTATGTCCCCATAGAAGCAAACTCCCTGGTCAGGGGAGAATCCCGACGGCACGGTAAATGCCATGGTCACCGCTGCCCCGCCCCTTCCCGCCGCCCGCGCGCCCCGCGCCGTCCGGGTCCGCCACCTCGGTCCCAACTGGTACGCCTCCGTCATGGGCACCGCCGCCGTCGGCACGGCCGGCACCGCGCTGCCGGTGGCGCTGCCGGCCGGCCTGCACACGGTCCTCGCGGCCGTCTGGGCGCTGTCCCTGCTGATGCTGGTGACCCTGCTGGTGGCCCGCACCCTGCACTGGGTCCACCACCGCGACCAGGCCCGCGCCCATCTCCTCGACCCGGCCATGGCCCCGTTCTACGGCTGTCTGTCCATGGCCATGCTCGCGGTGGGCGGCGGCGCGCCGACCGCCGGGCGCGACTGGCTCGGCACCGGCACCGCCGTCGCCCTGGACACCGTGCTGTACACCGCCGGTACGGCGGTCGGACTGTGGGCGGCCGTGGCGGTGCCGTACCTGATGTCCGTGCGGCACCGCATCGAGCCCTCCCAGGCCTCCCCGGTGTGGCTGCTGCCGCTGGTCGCGCCGATGGTGTCGGCCGCGCTCGGCCCGCAGCTCGTCCCGCACCTGCCGCCCGGCCAGCCCCGCGCGACCCTGCTGCTGGCCTGTCTCGCGATGTTCGGGCTGAGTCTGTTCGCCACCCTGGTGATGCTGCCGCTGGTCCTCTTCCGGCTGATCACCGCCGGCCCGCTGCCGCTCGCGCTCACGCCGACCCTGTTCCTGGTCCTCGGCCCGCTCGGGCAGTCCACCACCGCCGTCGGCTCGATCGCGAACGCCGCGCCGGGTGTCGTACCGGCCTCGTACGCGCGCGGCCTCGACGTGTTCTCCGTGCTGTACGGGGTGCCCGTGACGGGCTTCGCGCTGATGTGGCTGGCGCTGGCCGTCGCACACCTGGTGCGGGCCCGGCGCCAGGGCATGGGCTTCGCGATGACCTGGTGGGCCTGCACCTTCCCGGTGGGCACTTGTGTCACCGGCGCGGCGGCCCTCGCCCGGCACACCGGCCTGACCGGCTACCAGGCGCTGTCCGTCGCGCTGTACGTGCTGCTGGTCGTGGCGTGGCTGGCGGCGGGTACCGGCACCGTGCGCGGGCTGCTCAGCGGCGAGCTGCTCGCAGGGCCTCGGCCAGCACCCGCGGCGCCCGCGCCAGAGACGGCCCGTACCACGTCAGGTGCCGCCCGCTGACCAGGGCGCAGGCCAGACCGGGAAAGGCATCGGGGCCGTCGTCCGCGGTGAAGCGGTAGGGCTCGTCGGGGAGCACCACCACGTCCGGGGCGGCGGCCCGCAGCTCGTCCAGGGGGACGCGGGGGTAGCGCTCGGCGTGCCCCGCGTACAGGTGGTGCACGCCGAGGCGGGCCAGTACGTCCCCCGCGAAGGTGTCCCGGCCGACCACCATCCAGGGGCGGCGCCACACCGGTACGACGGCGGTCCTGCGCTCCGCGGGCTCGGGCAGCGCGGTCCACTCCGCCTCGGCCTCGCGCAGCCAGCCGGGGCGCTCGGGGGCACCGCAGGCCGCCAGGACCCGGGCCAGCTCCGTGAAGGCGTCCGGGACCGTGCGCACCTCGGTGACCAGCACATCGAGACCCGCCGCGCGCAGCGCGTCGAGGTCGGGGACGCGGTTCTCCTCCTCGTTGGCCACGACCAGGTCGGGTGCCAGCTCGACGATCCGCTCGACCTTGGGGTTCTTGGTCCCGCCGATCCGTACGACGTCCAGGTCCGCCGGATGGCTGCACCAGTCGGTGGCCCCGACGAGCGCGCCGGGCAGCGTCTCGGCGACGGCCTCGGTGAGGGACGGGACGAGGGAGACGACGCGCTTCACCGGGACCGGTCCTGCACGGCCTCGATGTGTTCGGCCACCGCCACCACGACGACCCGGGTGTCCGGCACGGTCGCCCGCCAGCGGTGCCGGACGCCGCCGGTGAGGTACAGGGTGTCACCGCGGCCGAGGCGGTAGGCCCGGCCCTCGGCCTCGATCTCGACCGCGCCCTCGACGATGTACATCAACTCGTCGTTGCGGTGCTGGAACTCGCGGCCGGCGTCGTGGTCGCCGAGGAACTCGGAGGCGTGCAGCTGGTGGTGGCCGCGGACCAGGGAGCGGGTGCGGGGCGCGAAGTCGCCCTCGGCCACGGGCTCGGCGCGCACCACGTCCACGGTGGCCGCGGGGTCCGCCGCGGCGAGGAGTTCGACGGCCGTGGTGCGCAGCGCGTCGGCCAGTTTCTCCAGGGAGGTGCGGCTGGGGCGGGCCCGGTCGTTCTCCACCTGGCTGAGGAAGGGCACGGACAGGCCGGTGCGCTCGGCCACGACCGCGAGGGTCAGCTCCAGCGCACGGCGCCGCCGCCGGACCGCCGCGCCCACCCGTACGGGCTGCTGCTCTTTGTGGTCGCCCATCGCTCCGGCTCCCTCCCTCGCTCGTCGTCCGTTCGTCCTGCCTCGGGTACCGGGTGCCCGCTGCGGGGCTCCCGATGGCTTCACTGCACCCTACGCATGTTCGGCAAACGGTTTCATGCGCGTGTCACATCCCCTGCTCGCCATGGACCCCTTACCCTCCCGGTTCACGCCAGTGTCGGGGGCTCCGCGGGGGTCCCCCGATGCTTCCTCCCTGGGGATGAACATGTCCAGCAGCCAGAGTCATCACGCTGGGTGATTGGCCGGATTCTTGCCGTAGGGGAAACGGGTGCTTTCCCCTACGGAAAGCGCCGCGAGGGGCGGCCGGCTCCGTACTCCCGTCGTCGTACGGTGCCGGCCGCCCCTCGGGTGGCGGTCCGGTGCGGTCAGGTCACCCGGCCGCCTGGCTCTGGGCGTGGTCGCCGGTGACCGGCGCCCACTTGTCCACCAGGCCGGGGTTGTCGCGCAGCCAGGCGCGGACGGCGTCCTGCTCCTTGCCCTTGCCGGCCTGCTGGATCCGCGCCTCCAGGCCGGTGAGCTGCTTCTCGGTCATGGAGAAGTCCTTCAGCCAGCGCTCGACCTGCGGGTTGTCGTCGGCGAATCCCTTGCGGGACAGGGCGTGCACCCCGTCGCCCTTGCCCCAGGCGCCCTTGGGGTCCTTGAGCTTCTTCAGGTCGTAGCCGCTGTAGGCCCAGTGCGGGGACCACAGGGTGACCAGGACCGGCTCCTTCCTGGCGTAGGCGCGCTTGAGCTCGGCGAGCATGGCCGGGGTGGAGCCGTCGATCACCTGGTAGGTGCCGTCGAGGCCGTACTCCTTGAGGACCTTGCTCTTGAGCAGGCTCATCTCGCCGGCGCTCGGCTCGATGCCGACGATCTTCCCGCCGAACTCGGAGGCGTGTGCCTTGAGGTCCGCGAGCGAGTCGACGTCCTTCACGTAGGAGGGGACGGTCAGCTCCAGGGACGTGGGTCCGTACCAGCTGCCGAGGTCGTCCAGCTGCTTGCCGTACTTCTTCCAGTACTCGGCGTGGGTGGTGGGCAGCCAGGAGTCGGTCTCGAAGTCGATCTGCCCGGTGGCGAGCCCGGTGTAGAGGGGGCCGGCCGCGTACTGCGTGGTGGTCACCTTGAAGCCGCGTTCCTGGAGGATCTCCTTCCACAGGAAGGTGGAGGCGATCCCCTCGTCCCAGGGGATGTAGCCGATCTTGATTTCCTTGCCCTTGCCGATGTCGGTGCCGGAGGCCTCGGAGCTGCCGCCGGTGGAGCCGAAGACCCCGAGCCCGCCGGCGACGAGCGCGAGGACGACGACACCGGCGACCGCGACGGCCGGGTGCGGGCGGTAGGACCAGGCGCGGCGGGGCGCCTTGGCGGCGGCCCGGCGGCCCAGCGGGGACAGCTGGGTGCCCAGGGCGCCGGTGATGCGGTCCAGGTAGATGGCGAGGACGACGATGCCGACGCCCGCCTCGAAGCCGTAGCCGATGTCGAGCTGGCCGATGGCCTCGTTGACGGCGCCGCCGAGGCCGCCGGTGCCGACCATGCCGGCGATGACGACCATGGACAGGCCCAGCATGATCACCTGGTTGACGCCGGCCATGATGGTCGGCAGGGCGAGCGGCAGCTGGACGCGCCACAGGATGTCGCGCGGGGTGGTGCCGAACGCCTCGGCGGCCTCGACCAGTTCCGCGTCGACCTGGCGGATGCCGAGTTCGGTCATGCGGACGCCGGGGGCGAGCGCGAAGATCAGGGTGGCGACGACGCCGGCCGCGGTGCCCAGCCCGAAGAAGAGCATGGCCGGGATCAGCAGGACCATCGACGGCATCGTCTGGAGCAGGTCCAGGACGGGCCGTACGGCGGCGCCGACCGCCTTGGAGCGGGCCGCCCAGATGCCCAGCGGGATCGAGATCACCAGGGCGATCACGGTGGCGACGAGGACCAGGGCGAGCGTGGACATCGCCTGGTCCCAGAGCTGGAGCGAGTCCACCAGGGCGAAGCCGGCGAACGCGAGGACGCCGGCGCTCAGGCCGCGCAGCCACCAGGCGATGACGGCGAGGATGCCTGCCATCAGCAGCGGCGCGGGGGCGGCGAGCACCGCGTCGATGCCGTCGTACATGCCCTCCATGACGGCCTTGACGGCGTCGAAGAGCCAGGAGAGGTGGTCGACCAGCCAGTTCACACCGGAGTCGACCCAGTCGCCGAGGGGGAGCCTAGGCACGGGCGGTCACCTTCTTCCCGTCCTTGCCGTGGCCGCCGCAGGCGGCCGGTTCACCCTGTTCGTCGCCGAGGAAGCCCACCAGGCGCTGCCGGGGCACGACCCCGACGAGGGAACGGCCGGCGCCGAGCACGGCGACCGGGTGGCCCACCCGGGCGCTGATCGCGCACAGCTCGGTGAACGGCGTCTCGGGCGTCGCCGTCTCGCAGTCGCAGTCGGCCTCGTCGCCGCGCACGTCGGTGTCCATCACGGCCACCGCGGTGAGCACCCGGGAGCGGTCGACGTCCTGGATGAAGGAGGCCACGTAGTCGTTGGCCGGGCGCAGCAGGATGTCCTCGGCGGTGCCGGTCTGCACGATCCGGCCGTCGCGCATGACGGCGATGCGGTCGCCCAGGCGCATGGCCTCGTTGAGGTCGTGGGTGATGAAGACGATGGTCTTCTTCAGGGTCTTCTGGAGCTGGAGCAGCTGGTCCTGCATGTCGCGGCGGATCAGCGGGTCCAGGGCGCTGAACGACTCGTCCATGAGCAGCAGGTCGGCGTCGGTGGCGAGGGCGCGGGCGAGGCCGACGCGCTGCTGCATGCCGCCGGACAGCTCGTCGGGCCAGGACTTCTCCCAGCCGGCCAGGCCGCACAGGGCGAGCGCCTCGTCGGCGCGGCGCTCGCGCTCGGCGCGGGGCACGCCCTGCACTTCCAGGCCGTAGGCGGCGTTGTCGCGGACGCTGCGGTGCGGGAACAGCGCGAAGTGCTGGAAGACCATGCTGATCTTCCTGGAGCGCAGCTCGCGCAGTCCGCGGTCGCTCAGCGCGGTCAGTTCCTCGCCGTCGAAGCGCACGCTGCCGGCGGTCGGCTCCAGCAGACCGTTGAGCATCCGCAGCAGGGTGGACTTGCCGGAGCCCGACAGACCCATGACGACGAAGATCTCACCCGCCTCGACACGGAAGGAGGCGTCGATCACGGCGGCCGTGGTGCCGTCGGCGCGCAGCTCCTCCCGGTCGGCGCCCTTCCGCAGGCGCTCCACTGCGTCGTCCGGTCGTCTGCCGAACACCTTGAACAGGTGTTCCGCCTCAAGCCTGGCTTGCACGCGTACCTCTTGTCTCGGGAACAGGGACAGGGGAGCGGCGGGCCGCCGACCGTCGAAAACCAGCCGACAGTTGAAATGAGCAACCACTCCGCTCCATGGCGGCGCTGCTTCCCAGGTCAAACGGAAGCAAACTCACAAGTGGCCGGGCTCACCGCATTGCGCAACGCGCAACGCGTTCCCGGACGAAAGGCGGGCGAAGGTGACTGTCGGTGGCGTGCGGCATGATGCGAGCGTGACCGGACGACTGATGCTGCTCGACACCGCCTCGCTCTACTTCCGCGCCTACTTCGGCGTCCCCGACTCCGTGAAGGCACCGGACGGCACCCCGGTGAACGCGGTGCGCGGACTGCTGGACTTCATCGACCGGCTGGTCCGGGACCACCGGCCGGACCACCTGGTGGCCTGCATGGACGCCGACTGGCGGCCGAAGTGGCGGGTCGAGCTGATCCCCACCTACAAGGCGCACCGGGTCGCCGAGGAGCACACCGGCGCGCCGGACGCGGAGGAGGTCCCGGACACCCTCGCCCCGCAGGTGCCCGTCATCGAGGCCGTACTGGACGCCATCGGCATCGCCCGGGTCGGCGTCCCGGACTACGAGGCGGACGACGTGATCGGCACATTCACCGGGCGCGCCACCGGCCCGGTCGACATCGTCACCGGCGACCGCGACCTCTACCAGCTGGTGGACGACGCCCGCGGGGTGCGCGTGCTGTACCCGATCAAGGGTGTGGGCACCCTCCAGATCACCGACGAATCGGTGCTGCGCGAGAAGTACGGGGTGGACGGACGGGGGTACGCGGATCTGGCGCTGCTGCGCGGCGACCCGAGCGACGGCCTGCCGGGCGTGGCCGGGATCGGCGAGAAGACGGCCGCCAGGCTGCTCGCCGAGTTCGGCGACCTGGCCGGGATCATGGCCGCGGTGGACGACCCCAGGGCCCGGCTCACGCCGTCGCAGCGGCGGCGGCTCACCGAGGCCCGGCCGTACGTCGCGGTGGCGCCGAAGGTGGTGCGGGTGGCCGGTGACGTGCCGCTGCCCGAGGTGGACACCGCGCTGCCGCGCGCCCCGCGCGATCCGGCGGGCCTGCAGGAGCTGGCGGCCCGGTGGGGTCTGGGCGGCTCGCTGCAACGGCTGCTGGACACGCTGGGCGGGTGAGCCGGGGCCCACGGGATCGGCAATATTCCAGCAAAGGGCGGACGTTGAACAACGAAGGAAGATCCGGGCCGAGGGAGGAAATGTTAGCTTAGGTATACCTAACCAATCCGCAGGAGGCCGTGATGGCAGAGCGTCCGGAACGAAAGCCGCGCAAGGTCCACACCGCCCGGGTGGTACGCACCGAGCGGCTCACCCCGCACATGCAGCGCGTGGTGCTGGGCGGCGAGGGTCTGGCCGGGTTCGCGGCGGACACCTGCACCGACCACTATGTGAAGCTGCTGTTCGGTCCGGCCGGAGTGGTCTACCCGGAGCCCTTCGACCTGGAGCGGATCCGCGCCGAGTTCCCGCGCGAGCAGTGGCCGGTGACCCGGACCTACACCGTGCGCGGCTGGGACGCGGGACACCGCGAGCTGACCCTGGACTTCGTGATCCACGGCGACGAGGGCCTGGCCGGCCCCTGGGCGCTGCGGGCACGCCCCGGCGACACCCTGCGCTTCATGGGCCCCGGCGGCGCCTACGCGCCCGACACGGACGCCGACTGGCATCTGCTCGCCGGTGACGAGAGCGCGCTGCCCGCGATCGCCCGTGCGTTGGAGTCCCTGCCCCCCGGGGCCCTGGCACACGCCTTCGTTGAGGTGTCCGGGCCCGAGGAGGAGCAGAAGATCGACTCCCCGGCCGAGATCGTCTGGCTGCACCGCGGGGATCGCCCGGTCGGCGCGGCCCTGCTGGAGGCCGTACGGGAACTGGAGTTCCCCGAGGGCCGGCTGCACGCGTTCGTGCACGGCGAGGCCGGCTTCGTGAAGGAGCTGCGCCGGATGCTGCGGGTGGAGCGGCAGATCCCGCGCCAGGACCTGTCGATCTCCGGCTACTGGCGGCTCGGCCACAACGAGGACGGCTGGCAGGCCTCCAAGCGGGAGTGGAACGCCCGGATCGAGGCCGAGCAGGAGGACGGCGGCGCGGCGGCGGCCTGAGCGCAGCCGCCGCCCCGGCCGGCCGCCACCGCCGCCCCGGGCGGCTGCTGGGCGGCCCCGCCCGCGGCGGCCGGTTCGTCCGTACGGCGCCGGTCGCCCTCTCGCGGCGTCAGTCGCCGACTGCCGTGCGTCCTGGGCGGCGCGCCCGGCGGCATCCGCGCGCGGCTGAGGCGGCGGGGGCCCGGATCACCGCCGACCCGGCCGGCGCGGGCGGGTGCCGCGGCGCCCGGGGCGCGCCGCTACCGGCCCCCGGCACGGCCCTTCACCCGAGCGACCGCGCCGCCGTCACTCGGCGGGGAGCGCGTCCAGGAGTGTCCGCGCCGTCCTCAGCTCCTTGCCGTCGGCCTCGTCGCCGAGCGCGAGGGCCTCCAGCAGGCGGGAGCGGGCCTCCGCCGCCTCCCCCAGCTCGATCAGGGCCTGCCCCAGCGACACCAGCGCGTACCCCGCTCCGTTGGTCAGACCGATGCGGTGGGCCTCGTCCACGGCATCGCGGTAGTGGCCCGCGGCCTCCCGCCAGCGGCCCAGCGCCGCGTAGTCGAGACCGATCGCGTAGATCGTGTTGGCGCGGATGACGTCGGCGATGAACTCGCTCACCGGGCAGTCGGGCGCGTCGAGGAAGGCGATGACGCGCCGGTCCTGGTGCAGGGCTTCCTCGGCGCGGCCTGCGGAGCGCAGGGAGACCGCGTAGCTCGCCACGGCGTTCAGCCAGACCTCGGGATCGCCGGCCCCGTCCGCCAGGTGGATGGCGGCGAGGGACTTCTCGGCGGCCTCCTCGGCCTCGCCGAGCTTGCGGTGCGCGTTCGCCGCGTGCGCCAGCGCCGAGGCCTGCTGGGTGACGTCCTCGGCGCGGCGGGCGCAGTCCAGTGCCTCCCCCGCCCGTTCGAGGGCCTCGCGGTGGCGGTGCTCGCAGGTGTTCAGGGCCCAGGCGTGGCAGTTGAGGTGGAAGGCCCGCAGATACGGGTCGTCGAGCGCGGCGGCGGCCTCGCTCGACAGCCGGAACACCTCGGGCCAGTGCCCCCAGAAGAGCCACAGGTCGCAGAACCACTCCATGGCGCCTGCGGTCTCCACGACCCGGCCGTGCTCGCCCCGGCGGGCGGCGCCGTGCAGCGCGGCGAGCCAGGCCGGGGCCTCGTCCTGGAGCCAGGCGCGGGCCTGCTCGGCACTCTCCAGCGGGACCAGGCCCTGCCAGGAGGACGGCGGTGCCCCGTACCCGGGTTTGTACCAGCGGCCGGCCACCACGGCCGTCTCCAGCAGCCAGGTGCGCAGCCGGTCCTCGGCCGCTTCCCGCTCACCGGGCCCCTCCGGGCCTGCGGGCCGGGTACGGGCGAACAGCCGCAGCAGGTCGTGCAGTTGGTAGCGGCCGGTGAAGGTGGCCTGGAGCAGCCCGGCCTCGACCAGTTCCTCCATGACGTCCTCGGCTTCGAAGACGCCGGTGGCGGTCAGGGCGGCGCCGTAGGCCGCGGTCATGTCCGGCGCCGGGACCAGGCTCAGCAGCCGCAGCATCCGGGCGGCCTCCCCGGTCAACTGCCGGTACGACAGCTCGAACGCCGCCTCCACCCGCACGTCCCCGGCCGCGAGCGCGCCCAGGCGGCGTTCCTCGTCGGCCAGCCGCCGGACCAGGTGGGCCACGCTCCACGCCGACCGCACCGTCAGCCAGTTCCCGGCCACCCGCAGCGCCAGCGGAAGGTGCCCGCACAGCTCCGCCACCCGTCCCACGGCGTCGATCTCCGCGTCCGCCCGCCGCTCGCCCAGGATCCGCCGCAGCAGCTCGACCGCCTCGGCCCGCGCCATCTCGGACAGCGCCAGCCGGTCGACGTTCTCCAGACCGCTCAGCGGCCGCCGGCTGGTGACCAGCACCAGGCTCCGCCCGCCGGCGGGCAGCAGCGGGCGCACCTGTCCCTCGTCCCGGGCGTTGTCCAGCACCACCAGACACCGGCGCTCGCCCAGCAGGGCGCGCAGCAGACCCGCGCGCCCGGCCGTGTCCTCCTGCGTCAGCCTGCGGTCCGACACCCCCAGTGCCTTCAACAGCTTCAGCAGCGCCTCGCCCGTGTCCATGGGGCCCTCCACGCCGTGCAGGTCCACCACGAAACAGCCGCCGGGGAACTCCTGGGCCAGGTCCGCTGCGGCTTTGAGGGCCAGCGTCGTCTTCCCGCACCCCGGCGGGCCCGAGATGACCGACACCGACGTGCCCTCGCCGGTGCCCGCCCGCGCCGCGGCGTCCCGCAGCCGCGCCAGTTCGCGGTCGCGTCCGGTGAAGTCCCCCACCGACCGCGGCGGTACGGCCGTCCCCGTCCCCGCCGCCGGGCGGGTCGCACGCGCCGTCCGTGCCGCCCGCGCGGCCGCCAGCAGCGCCTCCCGCTCCGCTTCGCCGAGCCCCAGCCCCTCCGCCAGCGCCATCGCGGTGCGCCGCTGCGGGACGCGGCTGCGCCCCCGCTCCATGTCACCGATCGCCCGGACGCTCACCCCCGACGCCTCGGCCAACTCCTCGATGGTCAGACGGCGTCGCTGCCGCTGACCGCGCAGGACGACTCCGAACGGCTCCCCGGACACCGGCCACTCCTTCGTTCTCCCTGCCGGAGCCTACGAGGGGCGGTAACCCGTCCACGAGCACGTCCAGCCCAGGGGACGACGGTAACAATCCCGGCGCCCTGCCCGGGCGGCGGAGCGTGGGCGGGCCGCACCCGTCCCCGCCGCCTCGCCGGGATTCGCGGAACCGTGGCCGGGGCCCCGGCGGACGGTCAGTCCCCCCGCACCCGCGCGTGCAGATGCATGTCGTGCCAGCCGTCGGGGTGGAGGAAGGCGCTGCGCCGGATGCCCTCGGGGGCGTAACCGGCCTTGCGGGCGACGCGGCAGGAGGCCTCGTTGGCGGTGGAGTGCATCAGCTCCAGCCGGTGGAAGCCGATCTCCTCGAACGCCCAGCGGGTCAGGGCCGTGGCCGCCCGCGCGGCCACGCCCCGGCCACGGGCCCGCGCCACCGTCCAGTAGGCGATCTCCGCCGTCCCGTCGCCCAGTTCGATCTGCCGCAGCGCGACCCTGCCCAGCAGCGCGTCGCCGTCCGCCTCCGCGACCGCCCACTGCGCCTGGTTCTCCCCCTCCCACAGCTCCTGCCACTCGGTGATCCAGCCGGCCGCCTCCGCCTCGGACTCACAGGACTTGCCGTGGAAGCGGTGCATCAGCGGATCCTGGAACGCCGCGTACACGGCGGGCGCGTCCTCGGCCCGCCAGGGGCGCAGGACGAGGCCGTCGCCGGCGATGGCGGGCTGGGGGGCACGGGCGAGAGCGCCGGCGGGCAGCACTGGGCTGGTGAGAAAGGGCATGGCCCCATACTGCCGCCGTGCGGCGCCCGTCACCCAGCGGTTTCGCCCCGCCCCCGCCTCGTACCCTTGACCGGGTGAGACGCCGTACGCCGCCCCCGCCCGCCCCGCTCCCCCAGCGCGACGGCGTGGACCCCGTGCGGGTGCGGCTGCCCGCGGACGGAACGTGGCCCACCGTGCGGGAGCACCTGGTGGAGCGGCTCACGGGCGCGGCGCCCGGCATGGTGGAGGCGATGTTCCACGCCGGGCGGATCGTCGGCGCCGACGGACGGGCGGTGCCGCCGGACGCGCCGTACCGGCCGGGGATGTTCGTGTGGTTCCACCGCGACCTGCCCGCCGAGACCCCGGTGCCGTTCCCGGTCACCGTGGTGTACCGGGACGCGCACATCGTCGTCGCCGACAAACCGCACTTCCTGGCCACCACCCCGCGCGGCAGCCATGTCACCCAGACGGCCCTGGCCCGGCTCCGCCACGAGCTGGGCATCCCGACGCTGACGGCCGCGCACCGGCTGGACCGGCTCACCGCCGGTCTGGTGCTGTTCACGGTACGGCCCGAGGAACGCGGCGCGTACCAGACGCTGTTCCGGGACCGGCGGGTGCGCAAGGAGTACGAGGCCGTCGCCCCGTACGACGCCTCGCTCGCGCTGCCCCGGACGGTGCGCAGCCGGATCGTGAAGGAGCGCGGGGCGCTTGCCGCCCGGGAGGTCGAGGGCGAGCCCAACGCGGAGACCAGGGTGGAGCTGCTGGAGCGGCGGGAGGGGCTCGGCCGCTACCGCCTCCTGCCGCGCACCGGCCAGACCCATCAGCTGCGGGTGCATCTGAACGCGCTCGGAGTGCCCATCCTCGGCGACCCGCTCTACCCGGTGGTGGCCGGCCCGGTGCCGGCCGGCGACTTCCGGCGCCCGCTGCAACTGCTCGCGCGGGCGCTTGAGTTCACCGATCCGGTCACCGGCGTGGAGCACGCCTTCACCAGCGGGCGCGCCCTGGCGGCCTGGTCCGGCACCGGCTGGGCGTGACCGGCCGGCTCACTCGCCGCGCCACCAGCGCAGCAGCCGCTGCCAGGGTCCCTTCGGCGGCGGCACGGGGGCCGGTGTCACCGGCCGGGCGGGCGGCACGGCGGCGGGCAGTGCCGCGGCCGGCCGGGGCCGCGGGGCGGGCGGCATGAGGTCGGCGGGCAGGCCGGGGGTGTAGGCCCGGGGCGGCAGGTCGGTGTCCGCCTGCGGCTTGGGCTCGAAGCGCACCGGCAGTGCCACCAGGTGCCGGGAGGCGATCGAGGACCGCCAGCGCAAGTCGCTTTCCGCGCAGTCGAGTTGGACGTCGGGCAGCCGGGTGAGCAGGGCGTCGACGCCGACGTCGGCGATGGCCCGCCCGATGTCCTGCCCCGGGCACTCGTGCGGGCCGCCGCCGAAGGCGAGGTGCGAGCGGTTGCCCTGCATGCTCGCGGACAGGTCGGGCCGCACCCGCGGGTCGATGTTGCCCGGCGCGGGCGCGAACAGCAGTCCGTCGCCCTTGCTGATGCGCTGCCCGCCCAGCTCGGTGTCCTGCTTGGCGTAGTAGCCGAAAACGGTGCTGAACGGCGGCTCGTCCCACAGCGACTGCTCGATCGCCTCGGGCACGGTCATCTGCCCGCCGCTCAGCCGGGCGCGGAACCCGGGCTCCGTCAGGACCATGCGCAGCGCGTTGGCGAGCAGGTTGGCGGTGGCCTCGTAGGACGCGAACAGGACGAGCCGCAGGTGTTCGCGGACCTCGTCGTCGCTGAGCCCGGCCCCGTGGGTGACGAGGTGGCTGGTGAAGTCGTCCTCGGGCCGGGCGCGGCGGCGCATGGTGAGCCGGTTCAGCGCGTCCATGACGTAGGCGTGGCTCTGGTTGGCGGTCTCGGTGCCCTTCAGGGCGTCCCGCGCGGCCTGCACCATCCGGTCGTTGTACTCCTCGGGCATGCCGAGGATCTCGCACAGCACCGCCATCGGCAGGTGTTCGGCGAACTGCGCGACCAGATCGGCCCGGCCCCGCTCGCAGAAGCCGTTGACCAGGCGCTGGGTGTGGCCGCCGATGTGCCGGCGGACGCTGCGGTGGTCGATGGTGCCCATGGCGGAGGTGACCGCGTTGCGCAGCCGCAGGTGCTCGTCGCCCTCGACATGGGAGCAGATGGGCTGCCAGGCGATGTGCGGCATCAGCGGGTGGTCGGGTTTGACCCGGCCGTCCAGCAGCGGCGTCCAGATCCGGCTGTCGCGGGTGTACTGCGAGGGGCTGCGCACCACCTGGAGGTTCTCGGCGTGCCCGAGCACCACCCACATCGGCACGTCGTCGTGGAGCAGCACGGGGGCGACCGGGCCGTACTGCTCGCGCAGCCGCTCGTAGAGGTCGTCCAGGTCCTCGGCGCCGGGGCCGTAGAGCCGGTGTGCTCCGCCGGGGCCCGGGCCGTGCGCGGGGCAGCCGGGGGGCGGGCCGGGGAGGGTGTCGGGCGTGCCGGTCGGCAACTGGGGTTCAGACGTCACGGTGTTCGCTCCGGAACGGGAAAAGGGCGGGTCAGACGAGGGCGCCGGAGAGGGCGAGCGAGTGCAGGAAGCGCATCAGGGTGAGCAGCACGTCCTTGCTGGAGGCCCGGCGGCGCACATCGCACTCGACGATCGGGATCTCGGGGGTGAGGTCGAGCGCGGCGCGCAGCTCCTCGATGGGGTAACGAGGGGCGTCCGGGAAGGAGTTGACGGCGACGACGAAGGGCACGCCGCGTTCCTCCAGCCGCCCCATGACGTCGAAGCTGACCTCCAGGCGCCGGGTGTCGACGAGGACGACCGCGCCGAGCGCACCCTCGAACAGGCCGTTCCACAGGAACCAGAAGCGCTCCTGGCCGGGGGTGCCGAACAGGTAGAGCACGAGTTTGCCGGTGATGCCGATCCGGCCGAAGTCCATGGCGACGGTGGTGGCCGTCTTGGTCTCGGAGCCGTAGTCGTCGTCGATCCCGATGCCGGCCTGCGTCATGGTCTCCTCGGTGGTCAGCGGTCTGATCTCGCTGACGGAGCCGACCATGGTGGTCTTGCCGACGCCGAAGCCGCCCACGATGACGATCTTCACCGCGGTCTGGGTGGTGTGCGGCAGCTGGTCCTCGGTGCGCGGGCCGGGGATCGTGTCAGAGCCTTTGAAGTCCATGCATCACCGCTTCGAGGAGGGAACGATCGGGGGCCGCCCGGCGGACGACCGGGGCGCGCGCCTGCACCAGTTCGGCCGTGATCATCTCCGTGATCAGTACCGTCATCGCGCTGAACGGCAGGGAGAGATAGGCCGACAGCTCGGCCAGCGACAGCGGGGCCGCGCACAGTTCGAGCACCGCCGTGTGCTCGGGGGACGCGCCGGGCGGGGGTGTGCCGCGGGCGACGATCAGGGTCACCAGGTCGAGTTCGGCGCGGCCGCCGTCCGCGGTCCCGGTGACGGCGTAGAGCCGCTCGGGGTTCCCGGGCGGGGGCTGGCCGCCCGGGGTGCCGTGCGGGAGCGGGCCGTCCGGGATCTCGGACGGCGGCGCGGGTGACGGGGTGGGTGGGGGCGGCGGGCCCGGCCGACGCCGGGTGCGTCGTGGAGGGGTCATACGGTCTGCCCGTCCCGCCGGGGCGGACTGGTGAGGTGGGCGCCGATCCGGACGACGAGGTCGCGCATCATGCCGCTCATCCGGCCCGGTTCGCAGGTGACGTCGGCGAGCACGGCGAGGTAGGCGTTGGCGCCGGCGTTCATCAGGTAGAAGTAGCCGCCCTCGATCTCCACGACGACGACCTTCATCTCACCGGCGCCGGGGATCTCCTGGATGATGGCGCCGGCCAGGCTCTGCAGACCCGCGCAGGCGGCGGCGACCCGGTCGGCGGCGTCGGGCTCGCCGCCGTAGCGGGCGATGCGCAGGCCGTCGGAGGAGAGCACCACGATCATCTGGATGCCGGGTACTCCGTCGTTGAGCTGCTTGAGCATCCAGTCGAAGTTGCCTCGCTGCTGGATCACCGGGTGGTCCCCTCGTCGTCGGCCTCGGTGGGGGCGGCCGCGTCATCGATCAGGTGCAGGTACTTGGTCGGGTGGAGCGTGAAGTCGGTCAGCTCCGGCGCGGTGGCGCCCTCGGGCATGCCCTTGCGCAGTCCGTCGAAGAAGTCGTCGATCCACATGCCCGGCGGGCGGTCGATCAGCTTCTTGCGCTCGGGGTCCGGCTCCGGCTCCGGGTCGGGCTCCTGCCTGGTCTGCGACCAGATGGTGGGGCGGCCCTCGCGCTCGGCCCGCTCGATGGCCGCCTCCTCGGCCCAGCGCCGGCTCAGCGGGACCTTCACCCGGCTGCGGCGCTGCGGCAGGCCGCCCGCGGTCCACTCGGTGACCTCGGGGACGTCGTCCTCCATGGAGATCCCGGCGGGGATCTTGGGGCTGGTGGGGCGGCGCTTCTTGGGGCGGCGCCTGGGGCCCTCGACGGCGCCGAGTTCGGGCATCGGGATGCCGGTCGCGCCGATGCCGTGGGCGACGCCGACACCGGGCTCGGTGGTGGTCATCACGCGCGGCACGATGAGGATCGCGCGCAGACCGCCGTAGGCGGAGGTGCGCAGCGAGACCTCCATGTCGAACTGCTTGCAGAGCCGGCCGACGACGGCGAGGCCGAGGCGCGGGTTGTCGCCGAGGTTGTGCGCGTCGTCGCCGTTCTTGGCGTCCTCGATCATCTTCTCGATGCGGATCCGGGACTCCTCGTTGAGGCTGACCCCGGCGTCCTCGATCTCGATGACGATGCCGGTCTGCACCTCGACGGCGGTGACGTGCACCTTGGTGGTCGGCGGCGAGTAGCGGGTGGCGTTGTCGAAGAGCTCGGCCGCGGCGTGGATGACCGGTTCGACGGCGGTGCCCTTGATGTTGATGTTGCAGATGGACGCCAGGTGGATGCGGTGGTAGTCCAGGATCCTGGACATGGCGCCGCGCAGGGTGCTGTAGAGGGAGACCGGCAGCGGCCACTGGCGGCCGGGGCGGCCGCCGCCGAGGACGCCGATGGTGTCGGCGAGCCGGCCGATCAGCGAGCTGCCGTGGTCCAGGCGCAGCAGGTCGTCGAAGACCTCGGGGTTGCGGCCGTGGTCCTCCTCCATCTCCCTCAGTTCCACGGCCTGTTGGTGCACGATGGCCTGCACGCGGCGGGCGATGCTGACGAAGGAGCGCTCGGTGGCGATCCGCATGGTGATCTCGTGGTCGGCGCCGCGCAGCGCGACGCGCACCATCTCCCGGTAGGCGTCGGGCAGGACGCGCAGCTCGGGGTCGGCGTCATAGACGTTCGTGAGCACGTCGCGGAGCATCTCGCCGCGGGACAGCCGGGCGAACGCCCAGGGCAGGACGTCGGTGGCGAAGCGGTGGATCAGGACGTCGTGGTCGGCGAGCCGCTCCTGCAGGTGCACGGTGTCGCGGGCGTGCGCGGCCTGTTCCGCGCGCAGCAGGCGGCCGCGCCGGGCGGCCTCGGCCCCGGTGACGAGCACCAGCAGCAGGGCCAGGGCGGCGCACAGGCCGACGGCGGCCCGGGCCTCGCCGGGCACCAGGGCGACGGCGCCCGCGCCTGCCGCGGCCATCACCATGGCCGGCGGCAACAGGACCCGGGCGTACGGACGTTCACGGCGACCGGGCGGCTTCTGAACACTCACCATGGATGCCTTCTGGGACGGATCGGCTGGGGATGGATCGGCTGGGTGTCGGGAGAGTCGTCGGGGGGAAGATTCATGGAAAGGACGGGATCTTCTCCGTAAATGGGAACAGGCGCGCGATTTACCTCAACTCGGTGCGCCGCGGGCGAGCCTAGCCCGACCGGCTCAACGCCCGTGTCATATTCGGCGACCGCCTGACACCACCCCGGCACCAGGAGTACGCTCGGCCCCATTCGTACGTTCGGCATCCGTTCGAACACGTTGGGTCATGGCGTACGGGTATACGAAAACCGGCTCACCCCGAGGGATGAGCCGGTTTTCGTGTCGTCGGGCGAGGTGCCGGTCAGCCCACCGACGAGTAGGCCACCACGCCCCGCAGCAGCTGGTCGACGGCCTTCCGCGCGGCCTTGGCCACGGTCGAGCCGTCCGCGGGCGCCGCCGCGGAGATCTGCCCCAGCACATCGATGACCTGCTTGCACCAGCGCACGAAGTCGCCCGCCGGCATCTCCGCCTCGCGCAGCACCTCGTCCAGGCCCTTGCCCGACGCCCACATGTAGGCGGCCCAGGCGAAGCCCAGGTCCGGCTCGCGCTGGCCGACACCCTCGGTCTGGTTGATCCGGAACTCCTCCTCCAGACCGTCCAGCCGGCCCCAGATCCGCACCATCTCCCCCAGCGCGGCCTTCGCCTTGCCGGAGGGCAGCTTGGGCGCCAGCGCGTCGTCGCCCACCCGGGCCTCGTACACCAGCGCCGAGACGCAGGCGGCCAGTTCGGCGGGCGCCAGCCCCTCCCAGACGCCTTCGCGCAGGCACTCGCTGGCCAGCAGGTCAAGTTCGCCGTACAGCCGCGCCAGCCGCCGGCCGTGCTCGGTGACCTCGCTGCCGCGCAGGTAGTCCAGCTCGGTCAGCAGGGCGACGATCCGGTCGAAGGTCCGCGCGATGGTGTTCGTGCGGCCCTCGATCCGGCGCTCCAGCTGCGAGGTGTCCCGGAGCAGCCGGTGGTAGCGCTCGGCCCAGCGGGCGTGGTCCTCCCGCTCGTTGCAGCCGTGGCAGGGGTGGGCGCGGATCGCGGTGCGCAGCCGGGCGATCTCCCGGTCGTCGGCGGCCTGCGAGCGCTTCTTGCGGGCCCGCTCCGGCGGGATGTGCCCGGCCTTGGTGCGCAGCGCGGAGGCGAGGTCCCGGCGCGACTGCGGCGAGCGCGGGTTGAAGGACTTCGGGATCCGCATCCGGTCCAGCGGCTCGACCGGCACCGGGAAGTCCATCGACGCCAGCCGCTTGACCTGCCGTTCGGCGGTCAGCACCAGCGGGCGCGGCCCGTCCTGGTGGTCGAACCCGCGGTGCCCGTTGGAACGGCCGGCCGGCAGCCCCGGGTCCAGCACCAGCGCGAGGCCCGCGTACTTACCCGTCGGCACGTGGATGACGTCGCCCGGCCGCAGCTTCTCCAGGGCGACGGCGGCCTCGGCGCGGCGCTGGTGGGCGCCCTGCCGGGCCAGTTCGGTCTCCCGGTCCTTCAGCTCCCGGCGCAGCCGCGCGTACTCCTCGAAGTCGCCGAGGTGGCAGGTCATGGAGGCCTTGTAGCCGGCCAGCCCCTCCTCGTTGCGCTGCACCTGCCGGGAGATCCCGACCACCGAACGGTCCGCCTGGAACTGCGCGAAGGACGTCTCCAGCAGTTCCCGGGAGCGGTGCCGGCCGAACTGCTCGACCAGGTTGACCGCCATGTTGTACGACGGCCGGAAGCTGGAGCGCAGCGGGTAGGTACGGGTGCCCGCGAGCCCGGCCAGGTGCTCGGGGCTCATGGCGCGCTGCCACAGCACGACGGCGTGGCCCTCGACGTCGATGCCCCGGCGGCCGGCCCGCCCGGTCAGCTGGGTGTACTCGCCCGGCGTGATGTCGGCGTGCTGCTCGCCGTTCCACTTGACGAGCTTCTCCAGGACCACCGAGCGGGCGGGCATGTTGATGCCGAGCGCGAGGGTCTCGGTCGCGAACACGGCCTTGACCAGGCCGCGCACGAACAGTTCCTCCACGACCTCCTTGAAGGTCGGCAGCATGCCCGCGTGGTGGGCGGCGATGCCCCGCTCCAGGCCCTCCAGCCACTCGTAGTAGCCGAGGACGTGCAGGTCCTCCTGGGCGATGTGGGCGGTGCGCTCCTCGACCAGGGCGCGGACCTGTTCGCGCGCCTCCTCGTCGTTGAGCCGCAGGCCCGCGTACAGGCACTGCTGGACGGCGGCCTCGCAGCCGGCGCGGCTGAAGATGAAGGTGATCGCGGGCAGCAGGCCCTCGGCGTCCAGCCGCTCGATGACCTCGGGCCGGCCCGGCGTCCACACCCGCGAGCGCTGCCTGCGCTCGCGCTCCCGGTCGGCCTCCCGCATGGCCCGGCCCCGGCGCCGGTCCTGGTACGACGGCCGGGTCGCCTCCATCCGGGCGAGGCGCACCAGATCGGGGTTGACGGCCTTCTTGTGGCCCTCGCCCTCCTCGAACAGGTCGTATATCCGGCGTCCGGCGAGCACGTGCTGGAACAGCGGCACGGGCCGGTGCTCGGAGACGATCACCTCGGTGTCGCCGCGGACGGTGTCCAGCCAGTCGCCGAACTCCTCCGCGTTGGACACGGTCGCCGACAGGGACACCAGGGTCACCGAGGCGGGCAGATGGATGATCACCTCCTCCCAGACGGCGCCGCGGAAGCGGTCGGAGAGGTAGTGCACCTCGTCCATGACCACGTACCCGAGGCCCAGGAGCGTCTGCGAGCCCGCGTACAGCATGTTCCTGAGCACCTCGGTGGTCATCACGACCACCGGGGCGTCGGAGTTGACGCTGTTGTCGCCGGTGAGCAGGCCCACCTTGTCGGCGCCGTAGCGGCGGCTCAGATCGGCGTACTTCTGGTTCGACAGCGCCTTGATGGGCGTCGTGTAGAAGCACTTCTTGCCCTGGAGCAGGGCGAGGTGGACGGCGAACTCGCCCACGATCGTCTTGCCCGAGCCGGTGGGGGCGGCCACCAGTACGCCCTTGCCGGCTTCGAGTGCCTGGCAGGCCTCGATCTGGAAGGGGTCGAGGCCGAAGTCGTACATCTCGCGGAAGGACGCGAGCGCGGTGGCCTGCTCGGCTGCCCGCCTGCGGGCTGCCGCGTACCGCTCGGCCGGTGAGAGGTCCTCTGTCATCGTGCTTTCGAGCGTACCGGGCCCCACCGACAACAGGACGATCATTATCCGGAACGTGCGCTGATCAGCACACCCGCTCGGCACCGGACCGGACAGCGGGCCGGACACCGGGCCCGGACGGACGGCTGCCCCCGGCCCGGGAGGGTCTCCCGGGCCGGGGGCAGCGCGTCTCGCCCCTGTGTGTGGGTCAGGTCACGTCGTCGTAGCCGTTGACCCGGTCGGACGCCGGCGGCTCGGGAGCGCCGCTCGCGCTCACGGACTCCACCTCGCCGATCTCCTCGGGCGTCAGGTCCAGCACCGACGCCTCGTCGTCCGACAGCCCGTCGTCCGCGCGGCGGGCCCGGCGCCGGTCGTTGATCAGCGAGAAGGCCACCGCGATGAAGAACAGGGCCCAGATCGGCGCCGCCAGCGCCAGCATCGACATCGGGTCGGCACCGGGCGTGGCCACCGCCGCGAAGGCGGCGATGCCGACGACCATGCCGCGCCACCAGCCGAGCATCCGCCGTCCGGTCAGGATGCCCGTCAGGTTCAGCATGACCAGCAGCAACGGCATCTCGAAGGCGAGGCCGAAGACCACCACCATGCGGGTGACCAGGTCGAGCAGCTTGTCCAGCGACAGCAGGTTCTCCACCCCGCTGGGGGTGAGGTCGATCATCACCCGCGCCGTGATGGGCAGCACGTGGTAGGCGAGGAAGCCGCCGCCGAGGAACAGCGGCACGCCGAAGCCGACGAACGCGTACGCGTACTTCTTCTCGTGCCGGTGCAGGCCCGGCGCGACGAACGCCCACAGCTGGTAGAGCCAGACCGGGGACGCCAGCACGACACCCGCGGTCAGCGAGGCCTTCAGTGCCAGCGTGAACGGCCCCAGCAGATCACCGATCGTGATGTGCGCGCAGTGGGTGTTGTCGTTCGCCTTCGCCAGCTCGCCGAAGGACTGGTGACAACCCACCGAGCGCAGCAACGGCGCGGTGATCAGGTCGATGATGTCCTTGTAGAAGAAGGCGGACACGATCGTGACGACGACGATCGCCAGGACGGCCTTCGTGAGCCGGTTGCGCAGCTCACGCAAGTGATCCGCGAGTGGCATGCGCCCCTCGGGATCCCTCTCCTTCTTGCGGGCGGACTTGGGCAACCCACATCCTCATCTCGTGCAGCGGACCGGGCCCCGGTCCTCGCGTCAGCGCTGGGCGGAGTCGGTCGGCTCGTTGACCGGGCGGGAGCTGGTCACGTCGCCGGGCGCCGCCTGGATGGTACGAGCGGGGGCCGGCTCGTCGGCGGTCGACTGGGCGGTGGTGGCCGACTGCTTGTTGCCGCCGTCGTCCTTCATCGCCTTGGCCTCGCTCTTCAGGATGCGCGCGGACTTGCCGAGGGACCGGGCCATGTCCGGAAGCTTCTTGGAACCGAACACGAGGACGATGACCAGAACCAGGAGCACCAGGTGCCACGGCTCAAGTGCGTTGCGGAACATAAGTCTTCACCTTCTCACTGAGGCGGGGCGACGGGGCTTGTCCGACTGATCGGACAGTTGTCCGACCATCGTGCCGGCAGCGATCGTATCGCCCGGGGGTGAACGTGGGACACTCCCCGTGCGTACTCCCACTCTGCGGACCGCGCCTCGATCTCCGGGCCGCGACCAGCAGCGTACCTGCCCGAAGCGGCTAGGTGACAGGGCGAAGTGACCCAAAGTGCATCACAGGACGACATCACAGGGCGTCCGCGGCCCGTGCCGCGCTCATCGCCGACCGTTCCAGGTCCTCGGCTGCCCGGTTGATCCGCCGCGCGGAGTCGGTGACCTGCCGCCCGAGGCGCCGCGCCTCCACGAACACCCGGACGGCGAGCACTCCCAGGACGGCGAGGCCCAGGAATCCCAGGGCTACCGCGAACATCGGCCAGAACATGGGGTCGAGCCTAGACCGTCCGGCGGCCCGGAGCGCAGCCGGCTACACCGTGGAGTGGAGGCGCAGGGTCCGCACTCCGCCGCCGGTGAGCAGTTCGACGATGCGCTCGCCGGCCGGCTTGCGGACCGCGGCGCCGCACTCGGGGCAGGTGAAGGAGTAGAACGTGGTGCGGTGGCTCGCCCCGATGGCGAGGCGCAGCGCGCTCGCGGCCAGCTCGAACCGGCCCCGGCAGTCCGGGCAGCCCGCCCGGAACACCACGGGGCTCACTCTCCGCATCCCCGCGAAGGCGGTGGCCACCGTCATCTCGCTCGCACCGGACACCGCAGACTCGCTCACACCCACCACTCCTTCTCCGCCGGTCGTCGTCCCGGTCGTGCCGCCGGCCGGCCCGCCGGTCGCTCCGCCGCCGGTCACTCCGCCCCCGCTCACCGCGCCCGCCGCACGGCCGCCCGGCTGCCCCGGGGCCCGCGCCGATCCCGGCATAACGGGCGGGCGGGGCCCGTCGCCCGGCGCCTCACCGCCGCCCCTCGACGGTGTCCCCCGCCGCGTCCGGCGTGCCGTCGTACGCCGCCAGCGCCTCGCGGGCCGCGCGGCGGGCGCTCTCGGCCAGCTCGGGCGGGGAGACGATCCGGCCGTCGCCGCCCAGCCGCAGCGCGAGCCGGCGCAGGGAGGCCGGGTCGGGGGTGCGCAGCGTGATGCGCAGCCCGCCGTCGGGCAGCTCCTCGGCGCTGTCGTGCGGGTAGTACTCGGCGACCCAGCGGCCGCCCGGGCCGACCTCGACCACCACCTCGGGGTCCTCGGCGGCCGGCTGGACCAGCCCCTCGGACAGGTCCCGCAGCTCCACCTCGGGCGGGGCGGCGGGCTCGTCCAGGACGCGGATCTCGGCGACCCGGTCGAGGCGGAAGGTGCGCCGGGCCTCCGAGCGGCGGCACCAGGCCTCCACATAGGTGTGCCCGACGCTGACCAGCCGGATCGGGTCGATCTCGCGCTCGGTGACCTCGTCACGGGCCGGCGAGTAGTAGCGGATCCACAGCCGGCGGCGGTCGGAGATGGCCCGGTCGACGTCCGCGAAGACACCGCCCTCGGACTCGAAGGTCACCGACAGCCGGGAGCTGGCGCCCGCCGCCTCGCCCGCCGCCGTCTCCACCTTGGCGGTGGCGCGCAGCAGGGCCTGCCGGTCGCCCTCCCGCAGCCCGGGCAGCGTGGCGACCGCGCGGGCCGCCACCAGCAGGGCGGTGGCCTCGTCGGCGGCCAGCCGCAGCGGCTCGGCGGCGTCCTCGCCGAGCGCGGCCGGGTTGTGCCACCAGATGCGCTCGCCGTCGGTGTCGATGTCCAGGAGGTCGCCGCCGCGGAAACTGGTCCCGCACATGGGCAGCAGATCCAGGTCGGCGACCAGCTCGTCCTCCGTGATCCCGAAGGCCCGGGCCACATCGGCGATCCGGGCACCGGGGCGCTCCCGCAGATACGTCACCAAGGAGAGCATCCGCCGGGTCTGGTCGATGGCGTTCACGGCCCTGGCCGGTTTGCCTGCCACGTCCTGCTCCCCCTCAGCCCTTGGCCACGGCACGCAGCCGGTCCACCACATCGGCCCGCAGCTCGGCGGGCTCCACGACCACCACGTCCGGGCCGAACTCCACCAGCCAGGCGTCCAGGCCGTGCCCGTAGGGGATCTCCAGCTCGTCCCAGCCGTCGCCCAGCTCCCGCACCTTGACGGCCTTCGCCCGCAGCGGGTAGCCGGCTCCGGAGCGCAGCCGGATCAGCGCCGAGCGGTCGGCGGTCTCGCCGGCCCAGCCCGCCACCGTCTCCCGCACGGTGACCACGTCGGGCACGGGCGCGGTGAAGCCCGTACCGCGCGAGCGCACCTTGCCGGTGATCCGGGACAGCCGGAAGACCCGCTCGGCGCCCCGGTCGCGGTCGAAACCGGCCAGGTACCAGTGGCCGCGCCAGCACTCCAGCGCCCACGGCTCGACATGCCGGGGCTCGGGGCGGGCGGCGGTGGCCTTGCGGTAGTCGAACACCACCGGCCGGCGGTCGCGGCAGGCCAGCATCAGCGGTTCGAACGCGGCCTCGTGCACCGGGATGCGCGGCTCCAGCGCGCCGTGCGCCTCGTACGGATCGACCTCCTCGGGCAGCCCGGCGGCACGCAGCTTCTGCAGGGCGCCGCTGGCGGCACCCGCGAGCCGGGCCTGCTGCCACACCTTGGCGGCCAGGCCCAGGGCGGCGGCCTCCTCGGCGTCCAGGGTGATGGGCGGCAGCCGGTTGCTGTCCCGGCGGGCGAGATACCCGACCTCGCCGTCGATGTTCTCGACGGTCTCGATCACCAGGCCCAGCTCGCGCAGATCGTCCTTGTCGCGCTCGAACATCCGGTTGAAGGAGTCGTCGCTGCTCACCCCGGCCCGGTCCGGGCGCGCGGCCTCGACGTATGCCTCGATGGAATCGCGCAGCTCACGCTTGCTGAGCGGACGCCGTGCGCCGAGCAGACACAGCGCGAGGTTCATCAGCCGCTCGGCCTTGGCAATGGCCATCGACGCCCTTCGCCTTCCCTGTTGTGCTTCCGGTCGTTGACCGTACCGCTCCCGGGCGCGGTGGCAAAAGCCGAGGGCCCATGCCCGGACAGGCATGGGCCCCAGACGGTCGGATCCGGTCGGACACGGCCGATGGCTCGGGGTGGCTCAGACGGCGAGCAGGTCCACCACGAAGATCAGCGTCTCGCCCGGCTTGATCGCCGGGGTCGGGCTCTGGTCGCCGTAGGCGAGGTGGGCCGGAATGGTCAGCTGGCGACGGCCGCCGACCTTCATGCCCTGCACGCCCCGGTCCCAGCCCGCGATGACCCGGCCGCCGCCCAGCGGGAAGCGGAACGGGGTGCCGCGGTTCCAGCTGGCGTCGAACTCCTCGCCGGTGCTGAAGGCGACACCGACGTAGTGCACGGTGACGGTCTGGCCCGCCTTCGCGACCTCTCCGTCGCCCTCCCAGATGTCCTTGATCTCAAGGTCCGCCGGGGCCTGGCCCTCGGGAAAGTCGATCTCGGGCTTCTCGATGTTCACGTCAAAAGCTCCTGCGTAGGTACGACACGAAACCCCGCCAGTCTTTCATCCCCACGGGACCACCGCCCGCCACGGACACCCCCGCTACATGGCGGCCAGGATGTCCACCGTGAACACCAGCGTCGCGCCCTTGCCGATCGGGCCCCCGCTCGGCGGGTTGTCCCCGTAGCCCAGCTGCGGCGGCACCACGACGAGCACCCGGCTGCCCACCTTCTTCCCGGTCAGCCCCTGCGCCAGCCCCTTCACCGTCTGCTGCATCTGCGACAGCGAGAACTGGCTGAGCCGGCCCGAGCCGTAGGTCCGCTGGAACGTCTTGCCGCCGTCCCACACCAGCCCCTGGAACTGGCACAGCACCGTCTGGTCCGCCTTCAGCTCCGGGCCGTCGCCCTCCAGCACATAGGCCGACACCAGCTTGTCCGGCGCGGCGGTGTGCGGCACCACGACCGTGGGCACCGCCCCATCGGTGTTGGTGCCCACCCTCGGCAGCGCGTGATCGTTCTGCGGCACGGCCCTGCCGCGCGCCGAACTCTTCGAGTTGAACGAATCGATCAGATCGACCACGAAGACCAGCGTGTCGGTACCCTTGATCCCCGCCTGCGGATCCCCCGACTTGCCGTAACCCCAGGTCGGCGGCACCGCGATCTGCACCCGGCTACCCGTCCTCTTCCCGGTCAGCCCATACCGCCAGCCGTCGATCAGGCTCCCCTGCGCCAGCTGCATCACCAGCGGGGCATGCCGGTCGTACGAATTGTCGAACACCTTGCCGGTGTCCCAGATCTGCCCCAGATAGTTCGCCTGGATGAAGTCGTTCTCCGCGACCGCGCGACCCCGGCCCGGAACCACCGTGCGCACCGCGAGGTTCTTCGACGGATCGCCCGTCCCCTTCGCCACGGTCGGCTTCTCACCGAACCGCTTGCCCGCCGTGATCGGCGGCAGCGGCCCGTCCACGATCTTCGGCGGCGGAGGCGCGCTCGGCGCCGACGGCGACGGCGACACCCCCGCGTCACTGTGACCGGACGAGCCGCCACACCCGGCGAGCGTGACCAGACCTGCGGGAACGGCGGCGAGAAGAAGTGAACGTCGGCGCACGGAAGAGCCTCGTAATCGGTCGGACTTGCGGATGACGTGCGCGCAACTCTACGACCGAGAAGGGCGCCGCACCCGAAAGGTACGGCGCCCGTGTGGCGTTCCGGCACACACCACCGGACACACCACCTCACCCGATGTCCGCCTACATTCCGGCGATCAGCTTCTCCACCCGGTCGTCCACCGAACGGAACGGGTCCTTGCACAACACCGTGCGCTGCGCCTGGTCATTGAGCTTCAGATGCACCCAGTCCACCGTGAAGTCCCGGCGCTGCTCCTGCGCCCGCCGGATGAAGTCACCGCGCAGCCGCGCCCGAGTCGTCTGCGGCGGAACCGACTTGCCCTCGAAGATCCGCACGTCATTGCAGACCCGCGCCGCCTGCCCCTTCTTCTCCAGCAGGTAGTACAGCCCACGCCGGCGGTGGATGTCGTGGTACGCGAGGTCTATCTGCGCGACCCGCGGATGCGACATCGTCATGTTGTGCTTGGCCCGGTACCGCTCGATGAGCTTGTACTTCATCACCCAGTCGATCTCGGTGGCGATCCGGTCCAGCTCCTCCGTCTCGATCGCCTCCAGCGCCCGGCCCCACAGCTCCAGCACCCGCGCGACCGTCCCGGTACGGATGCCACGGCGGTCGCAGAAGTCCACGGCCTTGTCGAAGTACTCGCGCTGCACCTCCAGCGCCGACGCCTCCCGGCCACTGGCCAGCCGCACCTTGCGCCGCCCGGTGATGTCGTGGCTGACCTCCCGGATCGCCCGGATCGGGTTCTCCAGCGTCAGATCCCGCATCACCGTGCCCGCCTCGATCATCCGCAGCACCAGGTCGGTGGCGCCGACCTTCAGCAGCATCGTGGTCTCCGACATGTTCGAGTCGCCCACGATGACATGCAGCCTGCGGTAACGCTCCGCGTCCGCGTGCGGCTCGTCCCGCGTGTTGATGATCGGCCGGGAACGGGTCGTCGCCGACGACACACCCTCCCAGATGTGCTCGGCACGCTGACTCACGCAGTAGACGGCACCCCGCGGCGTCTGCAGCACCTTCCCCGCGCCGCACAGCAACTGCCGCGTGACCAGGAACGGGATCAGAATGTCCGCGAGCCGGGAGAACTCCCCGTGCCGCGCCACCAGATAGTTCTCGTGGCACCCGTAGGAGTTGCCCGCCGAATCGGTGTTGTTCTTGAAGAGGTAGACGTCGCCCGCGATTCCCTCCTCGTGCAGGCGTCGTTCCGCGTCCACCAGGAGTCCCTCGAGAATGCGCTCCCCGGCCTTGTCGTGGGTGACCAGTTCGATCACATTGTCACACTCGGGTGTCGCGTATTCCGGATGTGACCCCACGTCGAGATAGAGCCGGGCGCCGTTTCGCAGAAAGACATTGCTGCTGCGGCCCCATGACACGACACGGCGGAAGAGGTACCGCGCCACCTCGTCAGGCGACAGGCGGCGCTGTCCCCTGAACGTGCACGTGACGCCGTACTCGTTCTCCAGCCCGAAAATGCGGCGGTCCATGAGGGAACATTACGCCCGATCCGTGGAGCTGAAACGGGGTTCGACAGCACGATTTGGATCATTTTCCGATGAAGCCGCAACCACCGCACCCCGCACAGGAGCTGCCAGCACCCGCCCCGTGCCGAGCAACACCAGCAACGACACCGCCCCCGCGACCCCCGGCACCGCGAAACCCCACACCGTGCCACCCGCCTGGACCACCGGCCCCGTCAGACCCGTCCCCACCGACGCACCCACCGTGAACGTCGTCACCAGCCACGAGAACGCCTCCGTCACCGTCCCCCGCGGCGCATGCCGGTCCACCAGGATGAACGCACACGCGATGCACGGCGCCAGGAACACCCCCGACACCACCGACAGCAACACCATCGCCACCGCACCCGGCACCAGCATCAACGGCAGATAACACACCGCCAGAAGCGCCACCAGCACCCGCAGTCGCCGCTCCGGCACTCCCGGCCACTGCCGCGCCCCGTACACCGAACCACCCACCAGCGCACCGAGCCCCAGCCCCGCCATCAACCAGCCGTACACCGCGTCCCCGCCATGACCGTCCGCGTACGACACCGCCGCCACCGTGATGGAACCCAGCGCGATCCCCACGAACAGGAACGCACCCAGCAACGCCAGCAGACCCGGCGAACGCAACGCCCCCAGCCAGTGCGCCTCCCGCGGCGCCGACCGCCACGCCCGCGACGGCGGCGACACCACCACCGACAGCGCCCCCAGCACCCCCAGCACATTCAGCACCAGCAGCGCCGCCCGCGCGTCCCACACCGCCGCGCACACCGTCACCAGCAACGGGCCCAGCGTGAACATCACCTCCTGGGCCACCGCGTCCATCGCGTACGCCGTGTGCACCTGCTCCTCACGGCGCAGCACCGACGGCCACAGCGCCCGCAGCCCGCCCTCCAACGGCGGCGCGCACAGCCCGGACGCCCCCACCGCCACGTACGCCAACGGCAGCGGATCGGTACCCGAGAACGCGAACACCGTCATCGCCACCGCCGCCAGCACCGCCGCCGGCAACTGCACCCGCGGCTGCCCGTACAGATCCACCAGCCGCCCCAGCACCGGCTGGCCCACCGCGTTGGCGACGCCGTAGACGGCCGCCAGAGCGCCCGCCAGGCTGTACGTGCCCCCCGCGGCGCGCACGAACAGCACCAGCGCGATCGCCGCCGTCGCATTGGGCAGCCGGCCCACCAGCGTCCCGGTGAGCAGCCGCAGCGCATGCCGCGCCCGGAGTATCTCCAGATAACCCGTGGCCATTGTCGCGGCGCCTCCCGTGGCTCGCCCCAGGCGCCTCGACGCCCTCAAGTGTTACGTATAACTTCCCCTCTCATACGTACCATGTGCGCAGTTCACGCGTCCAGGTGAAGGAGCAGGCCCCCAGTGGCACGCAGCAGCACGCGCCCGACCAGCCGCGACGTGGCCCAGGCCGCGGGCGTCTCCCAGGCCGCCGTCTCCCTCGTCCTCGGCGACAAATGGCGCGGCCGCGTCTCCGCGGCCACCGCCGAACGCGTCCGCCAGGCCGCCCGCGAACTCGACTACCGGCCCAACCTCGCCGCCCGCAACCTCCGCCTCGGCCGCACCCGCACCGTCCTGCTCGTCGTCCCCGCCCTCACCACCGAGTTCTTCGCCGGCGTCTACACCGGCGCCGCCCGCGTCGCCGCCGAGCACGGCTTCGGCGTCGTCCTCTACCCCTCCCCCGAAGGCATCGGCCCCGCCCGCGACCCCTTCGCCTCCGCCCAGGCGGCCCTCGACGGCGTCCTCGCCTCCTCCATGGCCGCCGACGCCCTCACCGCCATCCGCGGCGACCGACTCCCCCTCGTCATGCTCGACAGCGACCCCGAAGGCAGCCTCGGCGCCGCCACCGTCAACCTCGACATCGCCGACGGCGTCCGCCAGCTCACCGACCACCTGCTGACCCTCGGCCACCGCCGCTTCCTGCACCTCGCCGCCGACGTACCCTCCTGGACCTTCGACGTCCGCGCCCGCGAACTCACCACCCGCCTCGCCGCCGCACCCGACACCGAACTGCGCACGGCCCGGGCCCCCATCTCCATCGAAGGCGCACGAGCCGCCACCGAGACCGCCCTCACCGCCCCCGGCCCCCGGCCCACCGCGATCGTCTGCGACGACGACAAACTCGCCGCCGGCGCCTACAAGGCCGCCCGCCGCCTCGGCCTGCGCATCCCCGACGACATCTCCGTCACCGGCATCGACGACCTCGCCCTCGCCACCGCCCTCGACCCCGAACTCACCACCGTCCGCCTCGACGCCGAACGCTTCGGCGAACAAGGCATGCACGCCCTCCTGGCCGTCCTGGACGGCCGCCGGCCCGACGCCGACGACATCCCCGTCCACCTCGCCGTACGAGGCTCCACAGCGCCCCCGCAGACCCCCTAGAACAGCCGCGTGCCCCGACCGCGACCACGGCCGGGGCACGCACCCACGAAACTGACGAACGACGGACTACTCCGCCTCCGACTCCTCGGCACCCTCCGCACCCGCGGCGGCACCACCCGCCTCCAGCAGACGCGCCAGCTGACCGCCCACGATCCGCTTGAACTTCCGCTTCTGCGGACGCGTACGATCCAGCACCGCCACCTCCAGCCGCTCCGCGGGAATCTCCCGCTCGCTGCCGTTGGTGTCCCGGGACAGCGCCTGCACCGCCAGCTTCAGCGCCTCCGCCAGACTCATCCCGTCCCGGTGCCGCTGGTCCAGGAAGCCACTGATCTGCTCAGCGTTACCACCCACCGCGACCGAACCGTGCTCGTCCACGATCGATCCGTCGTGCGGCAACCGGTAGATCTGATCGCCCTCGGGGGTCTCCCCCACCTCGGCCACCACCAGCTCCACCTCGTACGGCTTCTCCGCCGCCGACGAGAAGATGGTGCCCAGCGTCTGCGCGTACACGTTCGCCAGACCCCGCGCCGTCACATCGTCCCGGTCATAGGTGTAGCCACGCAGATCGGCGTAACGGACACCACCGATGCGCAGATTCTCGTACTCGTTGTACTTACCGGCCGCGGCGAAGCCGATCCGGTCGTAGATCTCGCTGAACTTGTGCAGCGCACGGGACGGGTTCTCGCCGACGAACACAATGCCGTCGGCATACTGCATGACCACCAGACTGCGGCCACGCGCGATGCCCTTGCGGGCGTACTCCGCCCGGTCCGCCATCGCCTGCTGGGGTGAGACATAGAACGGCGTCGACACCGGTTATCCGTCCCTTTCTGTCAGCGTCACTGTGATCACCTTCGAAAACAACCGGACCCGCGCCTACAGCAGGGCCGCCCTGGGACCGTCCGGCTCCTCCAGGCGCCGCTGGAGCACCGCACGCGACAGCTCCGAGGCCTCGTCCTCACTGAGCCGGCGGAAACCGTCCTCGGTGATCACGGTGATGATCGGGTAGATCCGGCGGGCGACATCGGGACCACCGGTCGCCGAGTCGTCGTCGGCCGCGTCGTAGAGGGCTTGGACCACCAGCGTCGTGGCCTGTTCCTCGGCCAGGTCGTCACGGAACAGCTTCTTCATCGCACCACGGGCGAAGACCGAGCCCGAACCCGTCGCCGCGAAGTGGTGCTCCTCCGAGCGGCCGCCCGTGACGTCGTAGGAGAAGATGCGGCCCTTCCCCCGGTCCACGTCGTACCCCGCGAAGAGCGGCACCACGGCCAGGCCCTGCATGGCCATGCCCAGGTTGGAACGGATCATGGTCGACAACCGGTTGGCCTTGCCCTCCAGGGACAGCTGGGCGCCCTCGACCTTCTCGAAGTGCTCCAGCTCCAGCTGGAAGAGCTTGACCATCTCCACGGCGAGACCGGCGGTACCGGCGACACCCACCGCGGAGTACTCGTCCGCCGGGAACACCTTCTCGATGTCCCGCTGGGCGATCACGTTGCCCATCGTCGCCCGGCGGTCACCGGCGAGCACCACGCCCCCGGGGAACGTCACCGCCACGATGGTGGTGCCGTGCGGGGCCTCGATCACCCCCTGGGTCGGCGGCAACTGCCGGTTGCCCGGCAGCAGCTCCGGCTGGTGCTCGGCGACGAAGTCCATGAAAGAGGAAGATCCTGGCGTCAGGAAGGCAGCTGGTAGACGCCCGGTGCCACGAGTATTGGCTTCCACGAGTTTCCTTCCAGATAGGCGGCGGCCCGGCGTACGGCGTCGGGGTCGTCCCCCAACTTGCCGATGGCCGAATTGCAGTTGAAGCACAGTACGCCACGGACCTTACCCGTCTTGTGGCAGTGATCCACATGCGCGGCCGGAGCCTTCAGGCAGATCACGCACAGACCCCGCTGGGAACCGACCATCGCATCGCGCTCCGCTTCGGTGAGTCCGTAGCTGCGCTTGAGATGGCGCTGTCGCCCCTTCACCGCCTTACACGCCTTGCACAAGGTCCCGAGACCGTCCGAGGCGCTGCTGTTGCGGGGCCATTCGCTGTGCGGCTTGATCGCTCCGCAGGTACGGCAGAACTTGTGGCCTTCGGGCGCCCCCACCCGTGGCCGGACGTTCTTCCCCCTGGCCAGCTGACGGTCCTGGTGATAGCGGGCCGCGCACTCGCGGCAATAGGCCTGGAGCCCGTCACGCATCGACTTGTTCCGCGCGAACGCTGCCCGCGGCCGGTACTGCTTGCACCGCGAGCAACGCTTCGCCTCATCTTCGCTTCCCAACCACGACCCCCGGGTGACCTTCATTTCGAAGGTGAAATCTACTCTCCACCCTTTTGAACGAAGCTTCGAACGAAGTCCTCTGCGTTCTCCTCGAGCACATCATCGATTTCGTCCAGGACGGAGTCCACGTCGTCGCTCAGCTTCTCGTGGCGTTCCTTGAGTTCTTCCGAGGACTGGGCGTCCTGCGCCTGCTCCTCGACTTCCTCGGTGGAACGTGTGGCCTTCTGCTGGCCGCCGCCGGTGTCCTTGGTTGCCATAACCCTCACCCCGCTCAGTTAGCCTGCCGATCGGTGATGATCAGACCCTACAAGCCGGGTCCGACATCGGCCCCGCAGTTTCTCCAACGTGCGGGGGCCACTTCGATGATTCCCGGGCGGCGGGATTTCCACCCGCCGCCCGGGGCCGCACCGAGTACCCCCCTGGCCCGCTCATCCGCCCGAGAGGACCCTGACCAGGTCTTCCGCGGTACGGCAGCGGTCCAGTAGCTCCTTGACGTGATTTCGCGTTCCGCGTAGCGGTTCCAGGGTTGGAACGCGCTGGAGGGAGTCGCGGCCGGGGAGGTCGAAGATGACCGAGTCCCAGCTGGCCGCGGCGACGTCGTCCGCGTACTGCTCCAGGCAGCGGCCGCGGAAGTAGGCCCGGGTGTCCTCGGGCGGCTTGGTACGGGCCCTGTCGACCTCGGACTCGTCCAGCAGGCGCTTCATCCGGCCGCGGGCCACCAGGCGGTTGTAGAGGCCCTTCTCGGGGCGTACGTCGGCGTACTGGAGGTCGACCAGGTGCAGCCGGGCGGCGTCCCAGTCGAGGCCGTCGCGGCGGCGGTAGCCCTCCATCAGCTCGCGCTTGGCGACCCAGTCGAGTTCGCCGGCGAGGCTCATGGGGTCGTTCTCCAGCCGGGTGAGGGTGTCCTCCCAGCGGCTGAGGATGTCCTTGGTCTGCTCGTCGGCGTCGGCTCCGTGGCGTTCCTCGACGTATTTGCGGGCCAGCTCGTAGTACTCCATCTGGAGCTGGACGGCGGTGAGGGTGCGGCCGCTGCGGAGGGTGACCAGGCGCTTGAGGGACGGGTCGTGGGAGACCTGGTGCAGGGTGCGGACGGGCTGGTCGACGGCCAGGTCGACGGCGATGAAGCCGTCCTCGATCATGGCGAGGACCAGGGAGGTGGTGCCGAGTTTGAGGTAGGTGGAGATCTCCGAGAGGTTGGCGTCGCCGATGATCACGTGGAGTCGGCGGTACTTCTCGGCGTCCGCGTGGGGTTCGTCGCGGGTGTTGATGATGGGGCGCTTGAGGGTGGTCTCGAGTCCGACCTCGACCTCGAAGTAGTCGGCGCGCTGGCTGAGCTGGAAGCCGTGTTCGTGGCCGTCCTGGCCGATGCCGACGCGGCCGGCGCCGGCGAAGACCTGGCGGGAGACGAAGAACGGCGTCAGGTGGCGCACGATGTCCGAGAACGGGGTCTCGCGCCGCATGAGGTAGTTCTCGTGGGTGCCGTAGGAGGCGCCCTTGTTGTCGGTGTTGTTCTTGTAGAGGTGGATGGGCTGGGCGCCGGGGAGCTGTGCGGCCCGTTCGGCGGCCTCGGCCATGATGCGTTCGCCGGCCTTGTCCCACAGGACTGCGTCGCGGGGGTTGGTGACCTCGGGGGCGCTGTATTCGGGGTGGGCGTGGTCGACGTAGAGCCGGGCGCCGTTGGTGAGGATCACGTTGGCGAGGCCGATGTCCTCGTCGGTGAGCTGGCTGGCGTCGGCGGCATCCCGGGCGAGGTCGAAGCCTCGCGCGTCGCGTAGCGGGTTCTCCTCCTCGAAGTCCCAGCGGGCCCGGCGGGCCCGGTGCATCGCCGCCGCGTAGGCGTTGACGATCTGGGACGAGGTGAGCATGGCGTTCGCGTTGGGGTGGCCGGGGACGGAGATCCCGTACTCCGTCTCGATGCCCATTACTCGCCGTACGGTCATGCGGCCCTCCTTGCCCGGCGGCGCCCTCGGTGATGGGCTCCGCTCACGTACCGCTGGCGCTCCGGTGCGTGTGCGGTGCCCGTGCCCGCACTGCGCGACTCGGCGGTAGGAAAGAGCCTAGAACGCCTTTGCGCTGGTGGGGAGATCATTTGCGTCATTGCCTGCTCCGGTCGTGGCCAGAAAAGCAGTCGGCTGCGGGTACCCGCCGTGGGCACCCGCAGCCGCCCCGCTTTTACAGGTACTGACCGGTGTTCGCCACCGTGTCGATCGAGCGTCCGGTGTCCGCGCCCTGCTTTCCGGTGATGAGGGTGCGGATGTAGACGATCCGTTCGCCCTTCTTTCCGGAGATGCGGGCCCAGTCGTCGGGGTTGGTGGTGTTGGGCAGGTCCTCGTTCTCCTTGAACTCGTCCACGCAGGCCTGGAGGAGGTGGGAGACGCGGAGGCCCTTCTGGTTCTTTTCGAGGAAGTCCTTGATCGCCATTTTCTTGGCGCGGCCCACGATGTTCTCGATCATGGCGCCGGAGTTGAAGTCCTTGAAGTAGAGGACTTCCTTGTCGCCGTTGGCGTAGGTGACTTCCAGGAAGCGGTTTTCCTCGGATTCCGCGTACATCTGCTCGACGGCGGTCTGGATCATGGCCTGGACCGTGGCGTTCTTGTCGCCGCTGTGTTCGTCGAGGTCGTCGGTGTGGAGCGGAAGGCGTTCGGTGAGGTATTTGCCGAAGATGTCCTTGGCGGCTTCGGCGTCGGGGCGCTCGATCTTGATCTTCACGTCGAGGCGGCCGGGGCGCAGGATGGCGGGGTCGATCATGTCCTCGCGGTTGGAGGCGCCGATGACGACCACGTTCTGCAGGCCTTCGACTCCGTCGATCTCGGCGAGCAGCTGGGGGACGATGGTGTTCTCGACGTCGGAGCTGACGCCGGAGCCGCGGGTGCGGAAGAGCGATTCCATCTCGTCGAAGAAGACGATGACGGGGGTGCCGTCGCTGGCCTTCTCGCGGGCTCGCTGGAAGACGAGGCGGATCTGGCGTTCGGTTTCGCCGACGTACTTGTTGAGGAGCTCGGGGCCCTTGATGTTGAGGAAGAAGCTCTTGCCGGCGGCTTGGCCGGTGACTTCGGCGACCTTCTTGGCCAGGCTGTTGGCGACGGCCTTGGCGATGAGGGTCTTGCCGCAACCGGGGGGGCCGTAGAGCAGGACGCCCTTGGGCGGGCGCAGCTCGTGCTCCTTGAAGAGGTCGGGGTAGAGGTACGGCAGTTCGACGGCGTCGCGGATCGCTTCGATCTGGTTGCCGAGGCCGCCGATGGCTTCGTAGCCGATGTCGGGGACTTCTTCGAGGACGAGTTCCTCGACCTCGCTCTTGGGGACGACTTCGTAGACGTATCCGGAGCGGGGTTCGAGCAGGAGTGCGTCGCCGGGTCGGATGGTGACGTCGAGGAGGGGTTCGGCGAGCCGGACCACTCGTTCTTCGTCGGTGTGTCCGAGGACGAGGGCGCGTTCGCCGTCCTCCAGGAGTTCCTTGAGGGTGACGATGTCGCCGACGCGCTCGAACTCCATGGCGTCGACCACGTTGAGCGCTTCGTTGAGCATGACTTCCTGGCCGCGGCGCAGTTCGTCGAGCTCGACGCTGGGGCTGACGTTGACGCGGAGTTTGCGGCCGCCGGTGAAGATGTCGGCGGTGCCGTCCTCGTTGGCTTGCAGGAAGACTCCGAAGCCGGCCGGCGGCTGGGCGAGCCGGTCGACTTCCTCCTTGAGGGCCACGATCTGGTCGCGGGCCTCGCGCAGAGTGTTGGCCAGCCGTTCGTTCTGGGCGGACACGCCGGCCAGGTTGGTCTGCAGCTCGACGATCCGCTCTTCGAGAATCCTCGTGTGTCGCGGAGAGTCGGCGAGCTTGCGTCGCAGGACGGCGATCTCCTGCTCAAGGTAGGCGATCTGCCCGGACGGGTCTTCGGACCCGCGTCCCGGGCGGATGCCGCGGTTCATGTCGTCGTCGTGGGCTGCCACGGTCCTCACCTCCTCCAAGGGGAGCTGGACGCTTCCAGACCCTACCTGGGTGGGTGTCGATTGAAACCCCTAGATCACAAAGACTGTCAAGGTGTGTCGTCGGTCACCCGGCGCACACTCCCTCGCACGGAGGGGATACCCACTCAACGTGATGGGGAAGCAGCTTGTTCCATGGTTGGCGTGGTCGAAACCCTTCGTGGGTGGCCGGAGTTGTCGGCTCCGGCCGGGTCGGGCCCGTCTGCGGGCAGGCCGCAGGGCGCTCGTGCGGTTCTCACGCAGAGCGACGGTGGGGCCTGTCGGTGTCACCGCGGGCTTGGCTGGAAGTGTTCGCCCCGGGTGTGGGGCGTCCTGTCCCTGGTCGAGCGCTCGTACCCGACGGGGCGGGGGTGGAAACCCGGGGGCGGCCGGAGGTGGCGGGTCCGGGGGGCGGGGGTAGGGTCGGGCGTGTTCGACTGCCCCGCCGGGTGGTCCCGGTGGGCCGGGTGTCCGCCGGGGTGTCCGGCGAACCGATGTCAGGAGAGGTGACCGTGCAGCAGGAGGCCCCGGCCGGTGAGGCGCTGGAGGTGTGGATCGACCAGGACCTGTGTACCGGCGACGGGATCTGTGCCCAGTACGCCCCGGAGGTGTTCGAACTGGACATCGACGGTCTGGCCTATGTGAAGGGCGCGGACGACGAGCTGCTCCAGGAGGCGGGGGCGACGGTGCCGGTGCCGCTGCCGTTGCTCACCGATGTGGTGGACTCGGCCAAGGAGTGTCCTGGTGAGTGCATTCATGTGCGCAGGGTTTCGGACAGGGTGGAGGTGTACGGTCCGGACGCGGAGTGACCCGCGTTTTTCGGACGTGGCGTCGTCAGACGCTGTGGACCCCGGCCGGGGTGGTGCGCAGGAAGGCCTTGCCGTTCCAGTGCCATGCGGCCGGGGTTTTCACGTCGGGGCAGCAGCTCGGTACGGCGTCGGAGGAGTAGCCGAGCAGGGTTGCGGTGACGGTTCCGGCGTGGATGGCGAGGTCGGTGACGGTGAGTCGTTCCTTGGGGGCGACGAGGGTGGCGACGACGCGGGGGGTGTGGCCGTCGGCGGCGCGGGTGAGGACGTAGACGCCGTCGGGCGGGGTGCCCATGGCGGAGTCGCAGTGGACGACGGCGGCGGTTTCGGGGCGGCCGTCGCCGTCGAGGTCGCCGGTGGCCTTTCTGGCGACGACGGTCTTCTCGGTTCCGGTTCCGCAGGACAGCGGGAAGGTCACGCCGGCGGTGCCGGGCGGGATGGCCGCGGGGGCGGGGGCCGTGCCGCGGGTG
Organism: Streptomyces sp. NEAU-sy36; assembly: GCF_013423905.1. Lineage (NCBI taxonomy): Bacteria > Bacillati > Actinomycetota > Actinomycetes > Kitasatosporales > Streptomycetaceae > Streptomyces > Streptomyces sp. NEAU-sy36. The sequence goes on along the minus strand of NZ_CP058977.1, from coordinate 2,133,684 downwards.
GCGGTGGGCTGGGCGGCGGTGGCGGAGCCGGGCTGGACGAGCGAGGAGAGGGCGACGACGCCGGCGAGGGCGGTGGCCGTCGCGAGCCAGTGGATGGGGCGGGTGTGGGTGTGGGCAAGCTCCGGAACGGCGGATTGCTGCACGAGGAGTGTCTCCTGTGAGGGCTGTGCCGGGGGGTGTGGCCAGCATGGTGCCACACGTCACAGTGCGGGGGAACGGCGGGGTCGGGTTTCCCGGTGGCGGCCGGCCGCGGGGTCGGGCCGCCGGGTGCCGGGGTGTGCCGTGTCAACGGACGGGCGCCGTTGCCGAGTTCCCGGTTGGGTGGGAACTCGGCGACGGCGCCCTTGTGTTGTGCCGGTGCGGGCCGGGTCAGCGGCCGTTGCCGCCGTCGGCGTTGGGTCCGGCGTAGTCCTCGCCGTAGGCGCCCTTGGCGGGGCGGCGGCGGCGCATGGGGGGCTCGACGCCGTCGGCGAGGCGGCGGGCGGTGAGCAGGAAGCCGGTGTGGCCGATCATCCGGTGGTCGGGGCGGACGGCGAGGCCCTCGATGTGCCAGTTGCGGATCATGGTCTCCCAGGCGGTCGGCTCGTTGAAGCAGCCGATCTCGCGGATGGATTCCACGGTCCGGGCGAGCTGGGTGGTGGTGGCCACGTAGCAGCACAGGATGCCGCCGGGGACGAGGGCCTTGGAGACGGCCTCCAGGCATTCCCAGGGGGCGAGCATGTCGAGGATGACACGGTCGACGTCGGTGTCGGACAGGTTGTCCTGGAGGTCGCCGACGGTGAGCTGCCAGGCGGGGTGGGGGCCGCCGAAGTAGCGCTCCACGTTCTGCCGGGCGATCTCGGCGAAGTCTTCGCGGCGCTCGTAGGAGTGCAGCATGCCCTGGTCGCCGATGGCGCGCAGCAGGAAGCTGCTCAGCGAGCCGGAGCCGACGCCGGCCTCCACGACGCGGGCGCCGGGGAAGATGTCGGCGAAGGCGAGGATCTGTCCCGCGTCCTTCGGGTAGACGACGGCTGCCCCGCGGGGCATGGACAGGACGTAGTCGGGGAGCAGGGGGCGCAGCGCGAGGTAGGCGACGTTGCCGGTGGTGCGGACAACGCTGCCCTCGGGAGCGCCGATCAGTTCGTCGTGCGGGAAGGAACCCTTGTGGGTGTGGAAGTTCTTTCCGGCTTCGAGCGTGAACGTGTAGTGGCGGCCCTTGGGGTCGGTCAGCTGAACCTGGTCCCCGACCTTGAAGGGCCCGCGCCTGCGGGCGGCACCGGTCGGTTCGGACATGTGACCAGCCTACCGGGTCCCCGCGGGGGGCTTGACCGGTGTGGCGGGCGGGGGCGGGGTGCGGGTGGTCAGGCGGGCCTGGCCATGGCGCGGACGAAGGCGCGTTCGACGTCCGCGGCGGACAGTACGCCGTAGATCTCGCCGGTCTCCTCGACGACCAGGTATTCGGTGGCGGGGGCGGCGCGCAGGGCGTCGAGGAGTTCCTCGCCGGCCAGTTCGGCGGAGACGCGCATGCCTTCGGTGAGGTCCTGGGCGAGGCTGCTGACGGCGACCCAGGGGCGGCGGTGTTCGGGTACGCCGACGATGGCGGATTCGCGGACCAGGGAGAGGGGGTGGCCGTCGGCGTCGACGACGACCAGGGCGCGGGCGCCGGCGGCGTTGGCGCGGCGCAGGGCTTCGGACAGGGGGGTGTCGGTCTCGACGGGGACGGCTCGCCGGGTGAGGGTGCGGGCGCGTAGTTCGGGCAGGTGTTCGCGCAACCTCGCCATGCGCAGGCTGTTGCCGGCGCCGGTCCAGATGATGGCGGCGAGGATGGCGGCGAGCAGGGCGTCGGTGACGGTGTTCATGCCGCCGGTGTCCTGGTTGCCGCCGCCGAGGGCGCCGGAGGAGTTGACCAGGGGCAGTCCGATGAGGACGGCGACGGCGAGGGCGCGGCCGACCCAGGCGGCGGCGACGGTACCGCTCATGGGTTTGCCGGTGATCTTCCAGACGACGGCGCGGAGCATGCGGCCGCCGTCGAGGGGGAGGCCGGGGAGGAGGTTGAAGATCGCCACGATGAGGTTGGAGACCATCAGGCCGGCGAGGAGGATGCCGGGGACGGTGCCGGGCTGGACGGGTTTCATCGCGAGGTAGAAGACCCCGGCGAGGACGAGGGAGAGCAGCGGGCCGACGAAGGCGAGGACGAACTCGCGGCCGGGGGTCTCGGCTTCCTTCTCGATCTCGGAGACGCCGCCGAAGAACTGGAGCTGGATGCGGCGGACGGGGAGTTTGAAGCGGATCGCGGCGACGGTGTGGGCGAGTTCGTGGACGAGGACGGAGGCGTAGAAGGCGACGGCGAAGAAGAGGGAGACGAGGTAGCGGGCGGCGCCGAGCTGGGGCAGGACGCGGTCGAGCTGGCCGCCGAACACCCAGGTGATCAGTGCGGCCACGAGGAACCAGCTCGGTGCCACGTACACGGGCACGCCGAAGGGGCGTCCCATGAGGATGCCGCCGCCGGGTTCCTTCGGCCGTCGCGGGGGCTCGCCCTTGGCCATGCCGGGTCCGGCGGGGTGCTCGGTGTGGGCGAGGGTGCGGTGGCCGGAGGGGTCGGGGTGCGCGGTGGTGCGGTCCGGGGCGGTGCCGGGCTCGCCCTCGCCGTGGGCGGGGGCGGCTCCGGGCTCGCCGTCGGCTGCCGGGGCAGGTCGGCCCTCCTGGCCGCCGCGGCCGTCCGGCGCCGGGTTCTCCTGGCCGTGGCTCGTGTCGTGCTCGGCTCGGGGGGCGGCGGGGGGCGCGTCCGGGGTGGGGGCGGCGGGCCGGGCTCCGTGGGCCGGGGTCTCGTCGCCGGAGCCGCTCGCGGGGCGGGCGTTGCCGCCGGGGGTGTCGGCGTCCGGGTCGGGGGCGGCGGGGGAAGCGTCCGGGACGGGCCGGGTTTCGGAAGCGGGCCGGGTTTCGGAAGCGGGAGTGTCACCGCCGGGGCCGTCCGCCGGGCGGGCGCCGGCGGCCGGGCCGGGCCTGTCGGGGGAAGCGTCCGGGGCGGGCCGGGTTTCGGGGGCGGGAGTGTCACCGCCGGGGCCGTCCGCCGGGCGGGCGCCGGCGGCCGGGTCGGGGGCCTCGGGGGCGCCCGTGGGCGCGGGGCGGGCGTCGTCCGGCGGCGCCGGGGCCTCGGGGGCGGTCGGCGGGGGCGTTGGACTTGCGGGGTGCTCGGTCGGCTTGTCGTCGCCGGACCGCGGCTGCCCGCTCGCGCCGCTCACGTCCACGGTGTCCCCTCGTTCGAAGCGTCTTCCGCGCCTGCCGGGACGGAAGGGTCTCTGATCGATGGTATGCGGCCGTGGTGGCGCGTTCCGCCCCGGCACCCCTCGAGTTCGCCCGGTGGCCACGGCCCGCGGCTGGGTCACTGTCAGTGGTGGGCCGTATGGTCTGTGGACATGGACACCAGCTTCGAGGAGGCCGGAGCCGCGCCGAGCGCTCCCGGGCCGACGACGGAACCGCCCGCGGCGGAAGCGACCACCGGCGACACCGAGGGCGCCACGGGTGGGGCGGGCGGCGGTGCCGCCGCCGGGCGCGTGGCCGTGGCGCCGGCCTCGCTGTCCCCCTCGCGGGCCGGTGACTTCATGCAGTGTCCGTTGTTGTACCGGTTCCGGGTGATCGACCGGCTGCCGGAGAAGCCGAGCGAGGCGGCGACGCGGGGCACGCTGGTGCACGCGGTGCTTGAGCGGTTGTTCGACGCCCCGGCCGGTGAGCGGACCGCGCCGCGGGCCAAGGCGCTGGTGCCGGGCCAGTGGGACCGGCTGCGCGAGAGCCGCCCGGAGCTGGCGGAGCTGTTCGCGGACGATCCGGACGGGCAGCGCCTCGCGCAGTGGCTGGGTGAGGCGGAGCGGCTGGTGGAGCGCTGGTTCACCCTGGAGGATCCGACGCGCCTGGAGCCGGCCGAGCGGGAGCTGTTCGTGGAGGCCGAGCTGGAGTCGGGGCTCCGGCTGCGCGGCATCATCGACCGGGTGGACGTGGCGCCGACCGGTGAGGTGCGCATCGTCGACTACAAGACGGGCAAGGCGCCGCGGCCGGAGTACGCGGAGAGCGCGCTGTTCCAGATGAAGTTCTACGCCCTGGTGGTCTGGCGGCTGAAGGGCGTGGTGCCGCGCCGGTTGCAGCTGGTGTACCTCGGCAGCGGCGATGTGCTGACGTACGACCCGGCGCCCGCGGATCTGGAGCGGGTCGAGCGCCGGCTGCGCGCGCTGTGGGAGGCGATCCGGCGGGCCACCGAGACCGGTGACTGGCGGCCCCGGCCGACCAAGCTGTGCGGCTGGTGCGATCACCAGGCGCTCTGCCCGGAGTTCGGGGGCACTCCCCCGCCGTATCCGCTGCCGCTGAGGGCGGGCGAAGCCGGTGTGGTGCAGCAGGGCAGAATGGGCGCGGACTAGCGAAGGAGTGTCACGTGGCCATCCGCGTCCTACTGGTCGACGACCAGCCCCTGCTGCGTACGGGTTTCCGGATGATCCTGGAGGCCGAGCAGGATCTCGCGGTCGTCGGCGAGGCCGGTGACGGTCTGCAGGCCCTTGATCAGGTGCGGGCCCTGCAGCCGGACGTCGTGCTGATGGACATCCGTATGCCGCGGATGGACGGCGTCGAGGCGACCCGGCAGATCACCGGCCCGGAGCGGAACGGCCCGGCGAAGGTGCTGGTGCTGACCACGTTCGATCTGGACGAGTACGTGGTGGAGGCGCTGCGCGCGGGGGCCAGTGGTTTCCTGCTGAAGGACGCGCCCGCGGACGAGCTGGTGCAGGCGATCCGGGTGGTGGCGGCCGGTGAGGCGATGCTGGCGCCGAGCATCACGCGGCGGCTGCTGGACAAGTACGCCACGCATCTGCCCTCCGGTGAGGAGCCGGTGCCGGACACCCTGCACACCTTGACCGACCGTGAGGTGGAGGTGCTGAAGCTGGTGGCGCGCGGGTTGTCCAACGCGGAGATCGCGGCCGATCTGTTCGTCAGCGAGACCACCGTGAAGACGCATGTGGGGCACGTGCTGACCAAGCTGGGTCTGCGGGACCGGGTGCAGGCGGCGGTGTACGCGTACGAGAGCGGTCTGGTGCGTCCCGGCGCGCAGTAGTTCGCGGGGTCCCGTCGCCCGCGCGGCGGTCCGGTCGAGACGACGCAGGGCGCCTCCCCCCAGCGGGGAAGGCGCCCTGTGTCGTTGACGGTTCGTCAGCCGTTGACGCCCCGGCCGAGCTCCCAGAGCTGGAGCGTCGAGGAGGAGTTGACGGCGTAGGAGACGCCCGTGATGTCGTCGCGTGCGGCGATGTACTGCTTGCCCTGCCACAGCGGGAGGAACGGGACGTCGTCGGCGACGGTGTTCTGGATCTCGGTGAGGCTGTCGGCGGCCGAGAGGCGGTTGGCGTCGCGGCGGGACTGCGGGATCAGGGTGCGCTGGATGGTGCTGTTGGAGTACGGCGAGCCGAGGAAGTTGCCCTTGTCGAGGAACGGCGCGAGGAAGTTGTCCGGGTCCGGGAAGTCGGGGAACCAGCCCATGCCGTAGACGTCGTACTCGCCCTTCTGCTCGGCGGGGCGGAAGCGCGACCAGGGGTGGCCCTGGATGGTGACGTCGAACAGGCCGCTGTCGTTCAGCTGCTTCTGCAGGATCTCGAACTCCTGCTTGGTGGCCGAGCCGTAGTGGTCGGTGGTGTAGTGCATGGTCAGCTTCACCGGGGTGGTGATGCCGGCCTTGGTGAGCAGCTCCTTGGCCTTGGCGGCGCTGGGGTTGCCGTACGTGTTGAAGAACGAGTTGGAGTGCCCGGTGATGGTGGCGGGGACCAGGGAGTACAGGGGCTCGGCCTGGGTGCCGTAGACCTTGGCGACGAGTTCGCCGCGGTTGACGATCTGGGCCATCGCCTGGCGCACGGCCTTGGACTTCACGGTCGGCGCGTTGGTGTTGAAGGCCAGGTAGCGGGTTTCGAGGCCGGGCATCTCGACCAGGTCGACGTTCTGGTCGTTGCCGGCGTCCAGCTTCTGGACCTGGGCGGGCGACATGGTGCGGGACATGACGTCGATGTCACCCTTGTCGATCGCGGCGCCCATGGCGTCGGCGTCGGCGAAGGAGCGGACCACGACCTTGTCGTTGTTGACCGTCACGGCCCCCTTGTAGTGGGGGTTCTTGGTGAAGGTGACGCTGACGACCGTGTTGTCCTTGACGTCGGCCTGGAAGGTGTAGGGGCCGGAGCCGTCCAGGTGGAAGCCGTCGCGCAGCGAGTCCTTGGGGTAGTCCTTGGGGTTGACGATGCCGGCGACCGGGGTGGACAGCTTGTACGGGAAGGTGGCGTCGGCCGTGTTGAGGTGGAAGATCACCTCGCGGTCGCCCTGGGTCTCGATGGTGTCGATGGTGTTGAGCAGGGAGGAGACACCGGTGTCGGCCTTGAGCCGAAGGGCGCGCTCGATGGAGTACTTGACGTCCTGTGCGGTGACCGGGTCGCCGTTGGCGAAGGTGAGGCCGTCGCGCAGCTTGCAGGCGTAGCGCTCGCTGCCGCTGTCGGTGAAGCCGCAGCTTTCGGCGGCGTCCGGGACGGGGTTGCCCTCGCCCTTGGGCTCGGCCATGAGGGTCTGCACGGTCTGGCGCAGGAGGTTCCAGGGGCCGACGTCGTAGGCGTAGGCCGGGTCGAGGGGCGCGGGAACGTCCTTGGTGACGGTGAACCGGTCCGTGGTGCCGACGACGATGGCGTCGCCGCCCTTGCTCCCGCTGCCCGATCCGCCGCACGCGGCGAGGACCGGGGTGAGCAGGCCGGCCACCGCCGGCAGCACCAAAGTCTTGCGGTTCATGCGGGGGTTTCTCCAGAGCTGTTCGGGTCCGTGTTTCCGGCATGCATGGGTGGCGCGGCGGAGCACGGGGGGTTTTCGGCGATGTTCTCGCGACGAGATTAGTCCGGACCGGCTGGGGCGTTCACAGTCGCGTGAGTTGACTGTCCATCACGCTGTGAAACCGGGTGCGGACACACCGAAAACCCGACAGCGGCAGGATTAGTGCAGCTTCTCATCAATCGGGACACATGGAGCCGTGGATCCCGGCCGGGTGGGGGCGTTCTGCATACTCGTCCGGCGTTGTCGAGGCCCGGCGGGGTGGCGAACGTCACATCCGCGACGGTCCGGGGAGGTGCCGGAATTCGGCCGGGGTGGCCCGCGATGAATTCCACCCCGGGCGTACTTCCGCGGTTATTCGGCGGGCCCGGTCAATGGTGTTCGCACGCTGGGTGAACGGCTAGCGCATTTCCGTCATCAGGCCGCGCAGAAATGCCAGGTCGACGTGTTCGAGGGAGGAGACGACGGTGCGGCGTGCGGCGGGGCCGATGGGGGCGAGGGAGGGTACGGCGACGACGCGGCAGCCGGCGGCCTCGGCGGCGGCGACGCCGGTGGCGGTGTCCTCGACGACGGCGCATCTGCTGGGGTGGGCGCCGAGTCCGGTGGCGGCGAGCAGGTAGGGGTCGGGGAAGGGTTTGGTACGGGTGACCTCGTCGCCCGCGATGGACAGGGCGAAGTGGTGCGGGCCGAGGACGGTGAGCACGCGGTCGATGATGCGGCGGTGGGAGGCGGAGACCAGGGCGGTGGGGATGCCGTGCTGGTGCAGTTCGGCGAGCAGCCGGGCGGCGCCGGGCTTGAGTGGCAGGCCGGTGCTGATGCGGGCCTCGAAGCCCTCGTTGAGCAGGAGGCTGAGTTCGGCGAGGGCGATGTCGGCGCCGGTGGCCTCGATGAGGAAGCCGGCGCTGCGGGTCATGGGGCCGCCGACCACGACGTGCTTCCAGGATTCGTCCAGGGTGTGGCCGAGGGCGGCGAAGACCTCCACCTCGACGTCCCACCAGAAGCCCTCGGTGTCCACCAGGGTGCCGTCCATGTCGAGGAGGACCGCTTGCAGGGCGGACCCTTCGGCCGAACGGGTTCCGAGCGCGGGGACCGTGCTGGTCATCCGGGCGCACCTCCTTGAGGGACGTTCAGGCCGGTTCCCACTCGGGGAACCGGCCTGCGGTGGACCGACCAGTGTACGACTTGGCCGCCCGAAGCGCCTCGTTTATCACGGAGCGCCGGGGGTACCCCGCTTGTCACCCCCGGCGCGGGCCGGGGACGGGTCGGTCATAGCCCTCGGTCGGTGCGTCACCGGGCGTTGAAGTACTTCGCCTCGGGGTGGTGGATCACGATCGCGTCCGTGGACTGCTCGGGGTGGAGCTGGAACTCCTCGGACAGCCGGACCCCGATCCGCTCGGGTTCCAGCAGGGTGGCGATCTTGGCGCGGTCCTCCAGGTCGGGGCAGGCGCCGTAGCCGAGGGAGAAGCGGGCGCCGCGGTACTTCAGGGCGAACATGTCCTCGATGCCGGCCGGGTCCTCGCCACCGAAGCCGAGTTCGGCGCGCACGCGGGCGTGCCAGTACTCGGCGAGGGCTTCGGCCAACTGGACGGACAGGCCGTGCAGTTCGAGGTAGTCGCGGTAGGCGTTGGCCGCGAAGAGCTTCGCGGTCTCCTCGCCGATGCGGGAGCCGACGGTGACGACCTGGAAGCCGACCACGTCGGTCTCGCCCGATTCCTCGGGGCGGAAGAAGTCGGCCAGGCACAGCCTGCGGCCGCGGCGCTGGCGGGGGAAGGTGAACCGGGTGCGCTCGTTGCCCTGTTCGTCGAGGACGATCAGGTCGTCGTCCTTGGACACGCAGGGGAAGTAGCCGTGGACGACGGCCGCTTCCAGCAGGTTCTCCGTCTGGAGGCGGTCCAGCAGGCCGCGCAGCCGGGGCCGGCCCTCGGTCTCGACCAGTTCCTCGTAGGAGGGTCCTTCCCCGGTGCGGGCCTGCTTGAGGCCCCACTGGCCCTTGAAGAGGGCGCCCTCGTCGAGCCAGGAGGCGTACTCCTTGAGCTGGATGCCCTTGCTGACGCGGGTGCCCCAGAACGGCGGGGTGGGCACGGGGTTGTCGGTGGCGACGTCGGAGCGCACGTGGCCTTCCTCGGGGCGCTCGGTCACCTCCGCCGCGGCCGTGGCCCGGACCCTGCGCGGGCGCAGTTCGGGGAGTTTCGCGCCGGGCACGCCGCGTTTGACGCCGATGAGGGCGTCCATCAGGCGCAGGCCCTCGAAGGCGTCGCGGGCGTAGCGGACCTCGCCCTGGTAGATCTCGTGGAGGTCCTGTTCGACGTAGGCGCGGGTGAGGGCGGCACCGCCGAGGATCACCGGGTACTTCGACGCCAGGGCGCGCTGGTTCAGCTCCTCCAGGTTCTCCTTCATGATCACGGTGGACTTGACCAGCAGCCCGGACATGCCGATCACGTCGGCGCGGTGTTCCTCGGCGGCCTCCAGGATCGCGGAGACGGGCTGCTTGATCCCCAGGTTGACCACGTTGTAGCCGTTGTTCGACAAGATGATGTCGACCAGGTTCTTGCCGATGTCGTGCACGTCACCGCGGACCGTGGCCAGCACGATGGTGCCCTTGCCCTCGGCGTCCGACTTCTCCATGTGCGGTTCCAGATAGGCGACCGCGGCCTTCATCACCTCGGCGGACTGCAGCACGAACGGCAGCTGCATCTGCCCCGAACCGAACAGCTCACCGACGACCTTCATGCCGTCCAGCAGCGTCTCGTTGACGATGTCCAGCGCCGGCCGCCCGGCCAGCGCCGCATCCAGATCCGCTTCCAGACCGTTGCGCTCACCGTCGATGATCCGCCGCTTGAGCCGCTCCTCCAGGGGCAGCGCGGCCAGCTCCTCGGCCTTGCCCGCCTTCAGCGACTTCGCCGTCGCCCCCTCGAACAGCCGCATCAGCTTCTGCAGCGGGTCATACCCCGGCGCGCGGCGGTCGTAGATCAGATCGAGCGCGGTCCGTACCTCCTCCTCGCTGAAACGGGCGATCGGGAGGATCTTCGAGGCGTGCACGATCGCCGAGTCCAGGCCGGCCTTGACGCACTCGTCCAGGAAGACGCTGTTGAGCAGGATCCGCGCGGCCGGGTTCAGCCCGAAGGAGATGTTCGACAGCCCCAGCGTGGTCTGCACCGCGGGATGCCGCCGCTTCAGCTCCCGGATCGCCTCGATCGTCGCCACCCCGTCCTTGCGGGACTCCTCCTGGCCCGTGCAGATCGTGAACGTCAGGGTGTCGATGAGGACGTCCTCCTCACGGATCCCCCAGTTCCCCGTCAGATCCGCGATCAGCCGCTCGGCGATCTCCACCTTCTTCCGCGGAGTACGGGCCTGGCCCTCCTCGTCGATGGTCAGCGCGATCAGCGCCGCACCGTGCTCACGCGCCAGCGCCGTCACCCGCGCGAACCGCGACCCGGGCCCGTCCCCGTCCTCGTAGTTCACCGAGTTGATCACCGCACGCCCGCCCAGCTTCTCCAGACCGGCCCGGATCACCTCCACCTCGGTGGAGTCCAGCACGATCGGCAGCGTCGACGCGGTCGCCAGCCTGCCCGCCAGCTCCTCCATGTCCGCCACACCGTCCCGGCCGACGTAGTCCACACACACATCGAGCATGTGCGCGCCCTCGCGGATCTGCTCACGGGCGATCTCCACACAGTCGTCCCAGCGGCCCTCCAGCATCGCCTCACGGAACTTCTTCGACCCGTTCGCGTTCGTCCGCTCACCGATCGCCAGATACGACGTGTCCTGCCGGAACGGCACCGACTGGTACAGCGACGCCGCACCGGGCTCCGGCCGCGGCTCACGCACCGACGGCGCCAGATCCCGCACCCGCTCCACCACCTGCCGCAGATGCTCCGGCGTCGTACCGCAGCACCCGCCCACCAGCGACAGACCGTACTCACGCACGAACGTCTCCTGCGCGTCCGCCAGCTCGGGGGCGGTCAGCGGGTAGTGGGCGCCGTCCTTGCCGAGGACGGGCAGGCCCGCGTTGGGCATGCAGGACAGCGGGATGCGGGCGTTGCGGGCGAGGTAGCGCAGGTGCTCGCTCATCTCCGCGGGGCCGGTGGCGCAGTTCAGGCCGATCAGGTCGATGCCCAGCGGCTCCAGGGCGGTGAGGGCCGCGCCGATCTCGGAGCCCAGCAGCATGGTGCCGGTGGTCTCGACGGTCACCGAGACGATCACCGGGAGGTCGAGGCCGAGGGCGTCCAGGGCGCGCCGGGCGCCGAGCACGGCGGCCTTGGTCTGGAGCAGGTCCTGGGTGGTCTCCACGAGCAGCGCGTCCGCGCCGCCGGTGACCAGGCCCTCGGCGTTGCGCTGGTAGGCGTCGCGCAGGGTGGTGTACGGGGCGTGACCGAGGGTGGGCAGCTTGGTGCCGGGGCCCATGGAGCCCAGCACCCAGCGGGGGCGGCCGTCGCGGGCGGTGAACTCGTCGGCGACCTCGCGGGCGACGCGGGCACCGGCCTCGGACAGTTCGTGGACCCGTTCGGGGATGTCGTACTCACCGAGGGCGGAGTGGTTGGCCCCGAAGGTGTTGGTCTCGACGCAGTCGACGCCCACGGCGAAGTAGGCCTCGTGGACGGAGCGGACGATGTCCGGGCGGGTCAGGTTGAGGATCTCGTTGCAGCCTTCGAGCTGCTGGAAGTCGTCCAGGGTGGGTTCCTGGGCCTGGAGCATGGTGCCCATGGCTCCGTCGGCGACCACCACGCGGGTGGCGAGCGCCTCTCGGAGCGCGGACGCACGGGTCCGGCTGTCGGCGGTAGGGGACGTTGGCAACGAGGCCATGTAAGGGCTCCCTGAAGGTGCGACGGCTGTCGGCTATGCGGGACCCCAGGGCAGGCGGGGGGTCCGCACGGCGCCAGACTAACCGGGTGTGGGCTTGGATGGGCACAGGCGTCCACGTGACGGACGCGAATGGCCCCGGTGCCACGCGCGGACCACACGGGATGTAACAGGAGTCGACCGACCATTAGCGGGAGGTCGACATGGACCGGTAGTGTTCGACATTGCCGAACGGTGGTAGTGAGTGCGGTGGCGAACGGCACTCACCCATCGGCATGTATCGGCAGTCGAAGGGGACGGAGGCAGGACGGCGATGGCACGGAACATCCAGTCGCTCGAACGCGCGGCCGCGATGCTGCGGCTGCTCGCGGGCGGCGAGCGACGGCTCGGCCTGTCGGACATCGCCTCCTCGCTCGGCCTCGCCAAGGGCACCGCGCACGGCATCCTGCGCACCCTCCAGCAGGAGGGGTTCGTGGAGCAGGACGACGCCTCGGGCCGCTATCAGCTGGGTGCCGAGCTGCTGCGTCTGGGCACCACCTATCTGGACGTGCACGAGCTGCGGGCGCGCGCCCTGGTGTGGACGGACGATCTGGCCCGCTCCAGCGGGGAGAGCGTGCACCTGGGGGTGCTGCACCAGCAGGGCGTGCTGATCGTGCACCACGTCTTCCGGCCCGACGACAGCCGGCAGGTGCTGGAGATCGGCGCCATGCAGCCGCTGCACTGCACCGCGCTGGGCAAGGTGCTGGCCGCGTACGACCCGGTGGCGCACAGCGAGGCCCTGGAGGCCGAGCGCAAGGCGTTCACGGACCGCACGGTGTGCGACGCCGGCGAGTTCGAGCACATCCTCGACATCACGCGGGCGCGGGGCTACGCGGCCGACGTGGAGGAGACCTGGGAGGGCGTGGCGTCGATCGCCGCGCCGGTGCACGACCGGCGCCGGATGCCGGTGGGCGCGGTCGGCATCACGGGCGCGGTGGAACGGCTGTGCCGGGAGGGCGAGCTGCGCCCCGAGCTGATCGCCGCGGTGCGCGACTGCGCCCGCGCGGTTTCCAGGGACCTCGGCGCCGGACGCTTCTGAGAGTTCACGCTTCGTTGTGGGTAGGACCGGGACGCCGGGCGGCGTTCCGGTTCTCGGCCTACCCTGAAACGGACAAAGCGGGGCTAAAACTACATCAGCGAGCGAAGAGTGATAACCGGCGGCGATCAATAACGATCCGGTTTTCGATAACAGAACTCTTGACGCATACGTAACGCCGAAGCAAGACTCCCGTCCATCGGTCGGCATTGTCGAACACCTACCGGCAATACGCGTTAGAGTGTGACAAGCCAAGGGCCGGCATCGCTCTCACCCCCGAGGGCGCCAGAACTCCCGGTGGGATTCCGGGGTTCGGCTTACCCCTGGACGAAGGACAAAGGAGTCGCGGGTGTCCAGCTCCGACATCTTCATCGGCGAGACCATCGGTACCGCCGTACTCATCCTGCTCGGCGGCGGCGTCTGCGCCGCCGTCACGCTGAAGGCCTCCAAGGCCCGTAACGCCGGTTGGATCGCCATCGCCTTCGGGTGGGGCTTCGCCGTCATGACGGCCGTGTACATATCCACGCCGCTCTCCGGCGCGCACCTCAACCCGGCCGTCACCGTCGCCCTGGCCATCAAGAACAGCGACTGGAGCGACGTTCCGTACTACCTCGGCGGTCAGCTCCTCGGCGCCATGATCGGCGCGGTCCTGGTGTGGCTCGCCTACTACGGCCAGTTCCACGCGCACCTGACCGACAAGGAGATCGTCGGCGGCCCGGGCGCCCAGGCCACCTCGGCCAAGGCCGTCGAGGCCCAGGAGCAGGGCGCCGGCCCGGTGCTCGGCGTCTTCTCCACCGGCCCGGAGATCCGGAACATCGCGCAGAACCTCGCGACGGAGATCATCGGCACCATCGTGCTGATCCTCGCGGTCCTCACGCAGGGCCTGAACAACCAGGGCAACGGCCTCGGCCCGCTCGGCGGCCTGATCACCGCGTTCGTCGTGGTGGCCGTCGGTCTCTCCCTCGGCGGCCCGACCGGCTACGCGATCAACCCGGCCCGTGACCTCGGCCCCCGCATCGTGCACGCCCTGCTCCCGCTGCCCAACAAGGGCGGCTCCGACTGGAGCTACGCCTGGATCCCGGTGGTCGGTCCGCTGATCGGCGCCGCCATCGCGGCCGGCATCTACAACGCCGCCTTCTAGGAACCCCCGGGTTCCGGCGCACGCGCCGTACGTTCAGCCCCCCTCACCACGGACCTTTCAGGAGCACACAGTGACCGACGCCCACACCGCAGGCCCCTTCATCGCGGCGATCGACCAGGGCACCACCTCCTCGCGCTGCATCATCTTCGACCGGGACGGCCGCATCGTCTCCGTCGACCAGAAGGAGCACGAGCAGATCTTCCCCAAGCCGGGCTGGGTCGAGCACAACGCCAACGAGATCTGGACCAACGTCCAGGAGGTCGTCGCCGGAGCCGTCGCCAAGGCCGGCATCACCCGTGACGACATCAAGGCCATCGGCATCACCAACCAGCGCGAGACCACCGTGCTGTGGGACAAGAACACCGGTGAGCCCGTCCACAACGCCATCGTCTGGCAGGACACCCGCACCGACGCCCTGTGCCGGGAGCTGGGCCGCAACGTCGGCCAGGACCGCTTCCGCCGCGAGACCGGCCTGCCGCTGGCCTCCTACTTCGCCGGCCCCAAGGCCCGCTGGCTGCTCGACAACGTCGAGGGCCTCAAGGAGCGCGCCGAGGCCGGGGACATCCTCTTCGGCACCATGGACACCTGGGTCATCTGGAACCTGACCGGCGGTGTCGACGGCGGCAAGCACGTCACCGACGTCACCAACGCCTCGCGCACCCTGCTGATGAACCTCCACACCATGGCGTGGGACCAGCGGATCTGCGAGTCCATCGGCGTGCCGCCGCAGATCCTGCCCGAGATCCGCTCCTCCGCCGAGGTCTACGGCGAGATCAAGGGCGGCAAGCTCGGCGACCTGCTGGGCGGCATCCCGGTCGCCTCCGCGCTCGGCGACCAGCAGGCGGCCCTGTTCGGCCAGACCTGTTTCTCCGAGGGCGAGACCAAGTCGACCTACGGCACCGGCACCTTCATGGTGATGAACACCGGCGACAAGATCATCAACTCCTACGCCGGTCTGCTGACCACCGTCGGCTACAAGATCGGCGAGCAGCCGACGGTCTTCGCCCTGGAGGGCTCGATCGCCGTCACCGGCTCGCTGGTGCAGTGGATGCGCGACCAGATGGGCCTGATCTCCACCGCCGCCGAGATCGAGACCCTCGCGCTCTCGGTCGAGGACAACGGCGGCGCCTACTTCGTGCCGGCCTTCTCCGGCCTGTTCGCCCCGCACTGGCGCTCCGACGCCCGCGGTGTGATCGCCGGCCTGACCCGGTACGTCACCAAGGCGCACCTCGCGCGCGCCGTCCTGGAGGCCACCGCCTGGCAGACCCGGGAGATCGC
Organism: Streptomyces sp. NEAU-sy36; assembly: GCF_013423905.1. Lineage (NCBI taxonomy): Bacteria > Bacillati > Actinomycetota > Actinomycetes > Kitasatosporales > Streptomycetaceae > Streptomyces > Streptomyces sp. NEAU-sy36. The sequence continues at coordinate 2,118,580 of NZ_CP058977.1, read as the reverse complement.
CGACGCCATGACCAAGGACTCGGGCGTCGAGCTGTCCACCCTCAAGGTGGACGGCGGCATGACCGCCAACAACCTGCTGATGCAGACGCTCTCCGACGTCCTCGACGCACCGGTGGTGCGCCCGATGGTCGCCGAGACCACCTGCCTCGGCGCCGCCTACGCCGCCGGCCTCGCCGTCGGCTTCTGGTCCAGCACCGACGAGCTGCGCGCCAACTGGCGCCGGGCCGCCGAATGGACCCCCCGGATGGACGCGGAGACCCGCGACCGTGAGTACAAGAACTGGCTCAAGGCCGTCGACCGGACCATGGGCTGGATCGAGGACGAGAGCTGAGCGGGCTTTTCGGCTCACACCGCTCTGACGAGGAGTAAGTACCCCACATGACCAGTCAGTCCACCTTGCAGTCCGTACCTGCCCTGGGGACGCGCCCGGCCTCCGGCTCCAACCCGAGCCGCGCCGAGACCAGGGAGCAGCTCGCCAAGGCGTCGTACGACCTTCTTGTGATCGGCGGCGGCATCCTGGGCATCTCGACCGCCTGGCACGCCGCGCAGTCCGGGCTCAGGGTGGCGCTGGTCGATGCCGGCGACTTCGCCGGTGCCACCTCCTCCGCCTCCTCCAAGCTGCTCCACGGCGGTCTGCGCTACCTGCAGACCGGCGCGGTGAAGCTGGTGGCGGAGAACCACTTCGAACGCCGTGCGGTCTCCCGCCAGGTGGCCCCCCACCTGGCGAACCCGCTCACCTTCTACCTCCCCGTGTACAAGGGCGGGCCGCACGGCGCGGCGAAGCTCGGCGCGGGCGTCTTCGCCTACTCCGCGCTGTCGGCGTTCGGCGACGGCGTCGGCCACCTGCTCTCCCCCGCCAAGGCGGCGCAGGACGTGCCCGAGCTGCGCACCGAGAACCTCAAGGCCGTGGCCGTGTACGGCGACGACCAGATGAACGACGCGCGGATGGCGCTGATGACGGTCCGCGCGGCCGTCGAGGCGGGCGCGGTCGTCCTCAACCACGCCGAGGTCACCGGCCTGCGCTTCACCCGGGGCCGGGTCACCGGTGCCGAGCTGAAGGACCGGCTGTCCGGTGACGAGTTCGGCGTCGACGCCCGGCTGGTGCTGAACGCGACCGGCCCGTGGGTGGACCACCTGCGCAAGATGGAGGACCCGAACGCGGCGCCGTCCATCCGGCTGTCCAAGGGCGCGCACCTGGTCCTGAAGCGGACCTCGCCGTGGAAGGCGGCGCTGGCCACCCCGATCGACAAGTACCGGATCACCTTCGCCCTCCCCTGGGAGGACATGCTGCTGCTCGGCACCACCGACGAGGAGTACGAGGGCGACCCGGCGGACGTCGCGGTCAACGAGAAGGACATAGCCCAGATCCTGGACGAGGCCGCGTTCTCCGTCCGGGACCAGCAGCTCCAGCGTGACCTGATCACCTACGCGTTCGCCGGTCTGCGGGTGCTGCCGGGCGGCCCCGGCGACACCGCCAAGGCCAAGCGCGAGACCGTGGTGACCGAGGGCAAGGGCGGCATGCTGTCCGTGGCGGGCGGCAAGTGGACCACGTTCCGCCACATCGGCCGCACGATCATGAAGAAGCTGGAGGCGCTGCCGGGCCACCCGCTGGGCGACGACTTCGAGCCGATCTCCTCGCTGCCGAAGAAGCTCCCGCTGCCCGGCGTCGCCAACCCGCGTGCCGTCGCGCACCGGCTGCTGGTGGACCACCCGGCGCCCGGCCCGCGGATGGCCGCCGACACCGCCAGGCACCTGGCCACCCACTACGGCTCGCTGGCCTTCGACATCGCCCGGCTGGCGAACGAGAACCCGGAGCTGGCCGAGCGGGTCCACCCGGACGCGCCGGAGATCTGGGCGCAGGTCGTCTGGGCCCGTGACCACGAGTGGGCCGAGACCCCGGACGACGTGCTGCGCCGCCGCACCACGCTGACCATCCGCGGCCTGGCCACGGACGAGATCCGTGCCAAGGTGCAGGGCATGCTCGACGGGAAGTAGTCCCGTACCGCACGGGAGGAGGGGCGGCGCCGTACGCACGGGCCGCCCCTTCCGGCGCGCCCGTACGGTGCGGGTTTTGTCCGTGGCTCGAAGGGTGTTCGAGCGCGGGGCGCGGGGCAGTGATCCGTTCACTGCCCCGTACACGGGGGCTGCGGACGCCCCCGCGGGACGCCGTAAGGTTGGTGAGTCAAGCGAGGGCACGTCGGAAGGAGGCACTGGGTGATCGAGCTGGAGGGGGTTCCCGAGCTGATCGACCCAGTCATGGTGGCCGCGTTCGAGGGCTGGAACGATGCCGGTGACGCCGCCTCCACGGCGGTCGCGCATCTGGAACGCGAATGGAAGGGCGAGGTGTTCGCGGCGCTGGACGCCGAGGACTACTACGACTTCCAGGTGAACCGGCCCACGGTGTTCATGGACGGCGGAGTGCGCAAGATCACTTGGCCGACGACCCGGCTGTCGGTGGTCCGCGTCGGCGGTGACAAGCCGCGCGACCTGGTCCTGGTGCGGGGCATCGAACCGTCCATGCGGTGGCGCTCGTTCTGCAACGAACTGCTGGGCTTCGCCCATGAGCTGGGGGTCGAGCTGGTGGTCATCCTGGGCGCCCTGCTCGGTGACACCCCGCACACGCGTCCGGTGCCGGTCAGCGGGGTCACGTCCGACACGGACCTGGCCCGCCGGATGGATCTGGAGGAGACCAAGTACGAGGGGCCCACGGGCATCGTCGGCGTCCTCCAGGAGGCGTGCACGCACGCCGGGGTCCCGGCGGTGTCGCTGTGGGCGGCGGTGCCGCACTACGTCTCCCAGCCGCCCAACCCCAAGGCGACCCTGGCGCTGCTGAACCGGCTGGAGGACCTGCTGGACCTGCGCATCCCCCAGGGCGAGCTGCCGGAGGACGCGCGGGCCTGGCAGGTGGGCGTGGACCAGCTGGCCGCGGAGGACAGCGAGGTCGCGGAGTACGTCCAGACGCTGGAGGAGGCGCGGGACACCGCGGAGCTGCCGGAGGCGTCGGGCGAGGCGATCGCCCGCGAGTTCGAGCGGTATCTGCGGCGGCGGGACGTGAGCCCGCCGGGAGGCAAGCCCCGGCCGTCGCCACCGGACACCCCGGGCGGTCCGGCCGACGAGGACGACGAGCAGGACCCGGAGGACTGAGAAAGGGGCGGTACGCAGCGCGCGTACCGCCCCTCCTGCGTTCCCGCGGCTCCCAAAAGGGCCACGTCGGTGCTACAGGGCCACGCCCAGCAGGGCGTCGGCCGCCCGCGTGACCAGGCCCGGGGCGCCGGTGTCCGTGCCGCCCTCCGCCTCCTGCCGGGCCGCCCAGCGGTCCACCGCGGCGAGGGCTGCGGGGGCGTCCAGGTCGTTCGACAGGGCCTCGCGGATCTCCTCGACCAGCGCGTCGGCCGAGGGGCCGTCGGGGCGGGAGACGGCCGCCCGCCAGCGGCCGAGGCGGTCCACGGCGTCCTGGAGGACCTGGTCGGTCCACTCCCAGTCGGCCCGGTAGTGGTGGGCGAGCAGCGCGAGACGGATCGCGGCCGGGTCGACGCCGTCGCGGCGCAGCCGGGAGACGAAGACCAGGTTGCCCTTGGACTTCGACATCTTCTCGCCGTGCAGGGCGACCATGCCGGCGTGGACGTACGCCTTGGCCATCGGGAACTCGCCGGTGAGCACCTGGGCGTGCGAGGCGCCCATCTCGTGGTGCGGGAAGGCGAGGTCGGAGCCGCCGCCCTGGACGTCGAAGCCCATTCCGAGGTGGTCGAGGGCGATGGCCACGCACTCGATGTGCCAGCCGGGCCGGCCGGGGCCGAGGGAGGCGCCGTCCCAGCTGGGCTCGCCCTCGCGGGCGGCCATCCACAGCATCGGGTCCAGCGGGTTCTTCTTGCCCGGGCGGTCCGGGTCGCCGCCGCGCTCGGCGGACAGCAGCCGCATGGCGGCCGCGTCGAGGCGCGAGACCGAGCCGAAGTTCGGGTCGGACTCGACGGAGAAGTAGACGTCGCCGTCCAGTTCGTAGGCCGCGCCGAGGTCACGCAGCCGCTCCACCAGCGGGACGATGCCGGGTATGGCCTCGACCGCGCCTATGTAGTGCCGCGGCGGGAGCATCCGCAGGGCGGTCATGTCCTCGCGGAAGAGGGCCGTCTCCTTCTCGGCGAGGGCGGCCCAGTCGAGTCCGTCGCGCTCCGCGCGCTCCAGCAGCGGGTCGTCGACGTCGGTGACGTTCTGGACGTAGTGAACCTGCCGCTTGGTGTCGAGCCACACGCGCTGAACGAGGTCGAACGCGTTGTAGGTCGCCGCGTGACCCATGTGGGTCGCGTCGTACGGGGTGATGCCGCAGACGTAGATACGGGCGACGGGACCGGGCTGGAGGGTGACCAGGCCGCCGGTCGCGGTGTCGTGGATCCTCAGGTCGCGGCCCTGACCAGGCAGGGCGGGGACCTCGGAAGCGGGCCAGGCATGCATGTACATGAGCCTAACCGGCCGCCGGTCGCGGTTACGACCGGGATCGCGCCGGATGGCCGGTTGGGCGCTCTTGTATCTTCGGCCCCCGTGTGCTCACGGGGGCGCTCACACGGGTGGCCAGGGGATCGCCGGCCACTCCCCGCCGGGCTCCGGATGCACTCCGGAGGTGAGCAGGGCGGCGACGCGGGCCCGGGTGGCGTCGAGTTCCGCGGCCGTGATCAGCGGGGTCAGCCGTTCGCCGAGGTCGCCGTCCAGGGCGTCGCGCAGCCGCTTGAGCACCTCGGTGGCGTCCGCGGTGAGGGGTTCGCCGGCCCAGCCCCACAGCAGGGTGCGCAGCTTGTCCTCGACGTTGAAGGTGACGCCGTGGTCGATGCCGTAGAGCCGGCCGTCCGCGGTGGGCAGCAGATGGCCGCCCTTGCGGTCGGCGTTGTTGATCACGGCGTCGAGGACGGCGAGCCGGCGCAGCCGCTCGTCGTCGGCGTGCACCAGCAGCGCGGTGCGGCCCTCGCCGACCTCCGCGAACCCGATCGCCTTCCAGCCGGGCTCCGGCTCCTCGGCGTCGACCAGGGCGAGCAGTTCCGCCTCGGCGTGCACGTCGATCCACAGCTGGCACATGCCCTCGCCGTAGGGGCCCTCGCGCAGCACGGTCGGCGGGACCAGCCCCCAGCCGGTGGCCTCGGAGACCTCGTAGGCGGCCACCTCGCGGGCCGCGAGGGTGCCGTCCGGGAAATCCCACAGGGGGCGCTCGCCGGCCACCGGCTTGTACACGCAGGAGGCTTCCCGGCCGTCGTACGCGACCGTGCAGAACAGCGCGGCGTTGGAGGCGTCGCGAATCCGGCCGCGTACGGTCAGCTCGCCGCGGGCGAGCAGGTCGGCGGCGCCGGGGTCGGCGGCCGTCACGCCCCGCGGCGGTATCCGTTCTGGCGCGGGCATACGTGTCCTTCCGGATCGAGCGGGAGGCTGCACAGCGGGCACGGCGGCCGCCCGGCGTTGACGACGTCGAGGGCGCGCTTGGCGAAGGCCCGGGCCTGCGCGCCGGTCAGCCGGACCCGCAGCATCGGGGGCCCGTTCTCCTCGTCCTGGAGCAGCCGCTCCTCGGCCTCCGCGAGGTCCTCGTCGGTGTCGGCGTCCAGCTCCACCAGGGCCTGGGCCTCCACGACCATGCGCTGCTCCTCGGCGTCCCAGGCCAGGGCCATGGTGCCGACGCGGAACTCCTCCTCGACGGGGGTCTCCAGCGGCGCGGTGTCGGCGACCTCGGCGGGTGCCATGGCCGGGACGGAGGCGCTGCCGCCGCTGCGGCGCACGACCTCGTCCAGGAGTTCGTCCATGCGCTCGGCGAGCGCGGCGACCTGGGTCTTCTCCAGGACCACGCTGGTCACCCGGGGGCCTGCGGTGGCCTGGAGGAAGAACGTACGGCGTCCGGGCAGTCCGACCGTGCCGGCCACGAAGCGGTCCGGCGGGTCGTAGAGGAACACCTGACGGGACACGTCCTGTCTCCATTGAGTCGAGAGTTTCGGGGGTGCGGGCCACTGCGGATGAGCGACGGCGCGGATCGCTTCACCCTACTGCGGCCGACGATCACGGTGCGCCCGCACCGCCACCGACCGGTGCGTCGCCGTCCGGGTGCTCCTCGCGCGGGGCGAGGGAGGCGAGGTCACCGGTGTCGCCGAGGCGGACCAGGAAGGGGCGCAGCCGGGTGTAGCGGATCGCGGTGACGGAACACGGCTCCACGGAGATCCGCTGGAAGAGGTCGAGATGGAGGCCGAGGGCGTCGGCGACCAGGGCTTTGATGATGTCACCGTGCGAGCACATGAGGTAGACCGCGTCCGCGCCGTGGTCGCGTTCCACCCGGTCGTTCCACTCGCGCACGGCCTCGGCGGCGCGGGTCTGCATGGCCCGCATGGACTCGCCGCCGGGGAAGGCGGCGGCCGACGGGTGGGCCTGGACGACCTCCATCAGCGGCTCGTCCTTGAGTTCGGCGAGCTTGCGGCCGGACCAGTCGCCGTAGTGGCACTCCCCGATCCGCTCGTCGGTGTGGACGCGCAGCCCGGGGCGGGCGGCGAGCAGCGGCGCCACGGTCTCCTGGCAGCGCTGGAGCGGGCTGGTGACGACCTCGGAGACCGGCAGCGCGGCGAGGCGCCCGGGCAGTGCGGCGGCCTGCGCGGCGCCCCGCTCGTCCAGGGACACCCCCGGGGTCCAGCCGGCGAGCACGCCGGAGGTGTTGGCGGTGGAACGTCCGTGCCTTACGAGGATCAGCGTGGGCATGCGGACCAGGGTAGGCGCATCAGGCGATGCGCCGGTGACCTCACGAAGGGAGAATGCGCTCCGTGATCGTCGACTGTGCCATCTACCGGCACGGACAGCGGACCGAGGGTCCGGAGGACCTGTCCGACGCGCTCGCCGAGGCGCGGGCCGCGGGCGGGTTCGTGTGGATCGGGCTGTACGAGCCGTCCGAGCGGGAGTTCGACCTCGTCACCCGGGAGTTCGGGCTGCACCCGCTGGCGGTGGAGGACGCCCTCAAGGCGCATCAGCGGCCCAAGCTGGAGGTGTACGAGGACTCGCTGTTCGTGGTGCTCAAGCCGGTGGTGTACGAGCCGGAGAGCGACACGGTCTCGGCGGGCGAGGTGATGGTCTTCGTGGGCGACTCCTTCGCGGTGACCGTGCGGCACGGCGAGGGTTCGCCGCTGGCGGCGGTGCGGCACCGGCTGGAGGAGGAGCCGGACATGCTGGACAAGGGCCCCACCTCGGTGCTCTACGCGATCGCCGACGCCATCGTGGACCGCTACCTGGAGGTGGCGACGGAGCTGCAGACGGATCTGGAGGAACTGGAGACGGAGGTGTTCCGGCCGGAGGCCGGGGGCGCCCGCAACACGGCCTCGCGGATCTACGGCTTCAAGCGGCAGGTCCTGGAGTTCCGGCGGGCCACCGGGCCGCTGGCGCTGCCGCTGAGCCGGCTGGCGGGCGGCGGCCCCCTGGGCAGCGGCGGCGCACTGCCGTTCGTCCACGACAAGGCGCGGCCCTTCTTCCGGGACGTGGGCGACCACCTGGCGCGGGTGAACGAGTCGGTGGAGGGGCTGGACCGGCTGGTGTCCGACGTGCTGTCGGCGCATCTGGCGCAGATGAGCGTGCGGCAGAACGACGACATGCGGAAGATCTCCGCCTGGGCGGCGATGGCGGCGGTGCCCACGATGATCGCCGGGATCTACGGCATGAACTTCGACCACATGCCCGAGCTGCACTGGCTGTGGTCGTACCCGGCGGTGATCCTGGTGATGGCGTTCCTGGAGGTGCTGCTGTACCGGCTGTTCAAGCGGCGCGAGTGGCTGTGAGGGGCACGCGTGCTCGGATCAGGCGTACTCGTGGGCGGGGGCTGGGGCCGCCGAGGGCGTCGAGGCGTTCGGGCATGCCGAGGGTGACCATGCGACGCCGGCCGACGAGGCGTTCGTAGGCGTACACGGCGTGGACGGCGGCCGTGAGCAGCGCGCGGCGGGCGCGGGGCCGGTTCCTCGTGGGTGTAGGCGAGGTGGTCGTCCTCGTCGGCGGAGATCATCCGCAGGGCCCTGCCGATCTCGGGGTGGCCGGCGGAGTGCCTGAGGAGCAGGGCCGTCTGCTCGGCGGCGCGCTGTTCGGTGACCCGGTTGTGGGCGAGGTAGACGACGATGTCCCGTTCGGTCAGCGGCTCGTCGCGCCTGAGCCGGTCGTGCGCGAGGCCGATGCCGCGCCGTTCGAGGAGCATCGTGTAGTCGGTCTCGGGCGGGACGGGCGCCGGGGTGAGGCCGCGCCTGCGCAGCAGGGCGGTGAAGTTGCGGCCGTGTTTGTCCTCGTCGGCGCCGTGCCGGGCGATCTTGGGGGTGAGTGCGCGCTGGGCCGGCGGGACCAGCGCGGCGATCCGGCCGTTCTCCCAGCCGCCATCCGGTGCAGAACGACTCAAATGCGGACGGAACGGTGCCGCAACAGGGGGTGCCGCCCGGCTCGGCCGAAAGAAGGACACGGAGGTTCGTAACCGCTCGTCGCCCGGCGCGTTGTTCCGGGTGACGGCCGTGGCGGGGAAGACCCCCCGAGCCCCCACCACGGCCGCGAAGACTTCCGCGTCAGGCGAGCCCGGCGTGCTCCAGGGCCTCGGTGCCGGCGCGCAGGGAGGCGAGCCGCTCCTCCAGCGTGAAGCCGGCGGGGGCGAGGCTGAGGGTGGTGACCCCGGCGTCGGCGTAGGCCTTCATCCGGTCGGCGATGCGCTCGACGGAGCCCAGCAGCGTCGTCTTGTCGATGAGGTCCTGCGGGATCGCGGCGGCCGCGCCCTGCTTGTCGCCGGCGAGGTACTTCTCCTGGATCTCGGCGGCCTCCTTCTCGTACCCCATGCGCCGCGCGAGCCGGTTGTAGAAGTTCTGCTTGGCGCTGCCCATGCCGCCGACGTACAGCGCGGTGTAGGGGCGGAAGGTGTCGGCGAGGGCGGCCAGGTCCCGGTCGGCGCCGACGGCGAGCGGCAGGGTCGGGCACACGTCGAACCCGTCGAGGGTCTTGCCCGCCTTCTCCCGGCCGGCCCGCAGATGCGTGAGGGTGGTCTCCTCCAGGTGCTCGGCGGCGGGGAAGATCAGCAGGGCGCCGTCGGCGATCTCGCCGGTCTGCTCCAGGTTCTTCGGGCCGATCGCCGCGATGTAGAGCGGGATGTGCTCGCGCTGGGGGTGCACGGTCAGCTTGAGCGGCTTGCCCGGGCCGCCGGGCAGCGGGAGCGTCCAGTGCTCGCCCTCGTACGACAGCCGCTCCCGGGACATCGCCCTGCGGACGATCTCCACGTACTCGCGGGTGCGGGCCAGCGGCTTGTCGAACTTCACGCCGTACCAGCCCTCGGAGACCTGCGGTCCGGAGACGCCGAGGCCGAGCCGGAACCGGCCGCCGGAGAGGGTGTCCAGGGTGGCCGCCGTCATCGCGGTCATCGCGGGCTGGCGGGCCGGGATCTGGAAGATGGCGGAGCCCACGTCGATGCGCTCGGTCTGGGCGGCGACCCAGCTGAGCACGGTGGCCGCGTCGGAGCCGTAGGCCTCGGCGGCCCAGCACACGGCGTAGCCCAGCCGGTCGGCCTCCTTGGCCACGGCCAGATTGTCCCCGTCCATTCCCGCGCCCCAGTAGCCGAGGTTGATGCCGAGCTGCATGGCCGAATCCCCTTACCCGTGAGTAACGTCGCTGTGGCGCCGACCTTAGCGCGGGGGCGCGGGCGGCGCTCCGTGCGGGCCCGTACGAGTTGTCCACAGGCAACCCACCGCATCGGTTCTGGCCAGTAATCTCGCGGACATGGAGCAGAGGCATCTCGGCCGTACCGGCCTGCGCGTGTCCCGGATCGGACTCGGCACCCTGACCTGGGGCCGGGACACCGAGGAGCACGACGCCGCGGACATGCTGAAGGCGTTCTGGGAGGCCGGCGGCACCCTCGTCGACACCGCCGACGTCTACGGCGACGGAGAGGCGGAGTACCTGCTCGGGCGGCTGATGGAACGGCTGGTCCCGCGCCGTGACCTGGTCCTGTCCACCAAGGCGGGCAGCGTCCCCGACCCCGAGCGCCGCTTCGACGGCTCCCGCGGCCATCTGCTGGCCGCGCTGGACGCCTCGCTGGCCCGCCTGGGCACGGACCACGTCGACCTCTGGCACATCCACGCCTACGACGCGGGCACCCCGCTGGAGGAGACGCTCCAGGCGCTCGACATAGCGGTGTCCAGCGGCCGCGCGCGGTACGCGGGGGTGTCCAATTTCTGCGGCTGGCAACTGGCCAAGGCGGCCACCTGGCAGCTCGCCGCGCCGGGCACCCGCACCCGGCTGGCCAGCACGCAGATGGAGTACTCGCTGCTCCAGCGGGGCGTGGAGCGCGAGGTGCTGCCCGCCGCGCTGGACCTGGGCGTGGGCCTGCTGCCCTCCTCCCCGCTCGGCCGGGGCGTGCTGACCGGAAAGTACCGGCACGGAGTGCCGGACGACTCGCGTGGCGCGTCCGAGCACCTGGCGCCGTTCGTGGAGCCGTATCTGGACGACACGGCGACCCGCATCGTGGACGCGGTGACCACGGCCGCCGACGGCCTCGCGGTGACCCCGCTCCAGGTGGCGCTCGCCTGGGTCCGGGACCGTCCGGGAGTCACCGCGCCGATCGTCGGCGCACGCACCGCGCGGCAGCTCACGGCAGCGTTGTCAGTGGAGGCGCTTAGTCTTCCTGACGAGATCTGCCGGGCGCTGGACGACGTGTCGGCGCCCCTGCACCGCTATCCCGATCACGACTGGAGCACGCTGTGAGCACGGAGCCGGAGACCACGGAGGAAGCCGGGCCGGGGACGCCGGACACATCGGGGGTGCCGGCGCCGCAGGACGCCGAGGGCGCCCCCGGTACCGCCGAGGCGGAGGCCGACGGCGGCGCCGGGACCGACGCGCCGGAGACCGCGCAGCGGGCGGACGGCGACGCGGGAGCGGCGTCCGGCGAGGGTGCCGCTTCGTCCGAGTTGTCCGAGGCCGAGGCCGAGCTGGCCGCGCAGCGGATCGAACGGGAGCGGATCGAGCGGCGCAAGGCGGAGAAGAACGGCCCCATCGAGAGCGGCGCCAAGCTGAGCGGGAAGGCGGCGGACCTGCTGGCCGCCGTCCGGGCCGTGGAGGGCGGCCGAAAGCCGGCGGGCACGGTGTTCACCGCGCCCACGCCCGAACCGGTGCCCACGCCCGAACCGGTGCCCGAGCCCGGCTCCGGGTCCGAGCGGCAGACCGGGGCGGGCCCCGCGGCCGCCCCGGCCCGTCCGTCCCCCGCCGCGGAGCCGGTGCGCCACGCGCGGCCCGCGCCCGCCCTCAGCGGGCCCGCGCAGGAGACGGTCGAGGCCGTCCGCCGGGTGCTGGCCGAGGGCGGCGCCCCGGAGGCCCTCGCGCTCCAGACGGCCACCGCGCTCGGCGAGGGCGCCGGGCCGGCCCTGCGGGAGGACCCCTGGCAGCTGCTGCGCGTTCCCGGGGTGCGGCCCGAGCAGGCGGACGGCTTCGCGCGGGCCCTGCTCGGCCCCGGCTGCGGCCCGGACGACGAGCGGCGGGGCCGCGCGGTGACGGTCTGGCTGCTGGAGCAGGCGGCCCTCGCCGGGCACACCGCCCTGGACCTGCCCGCGCTCACCGCGGCACTGGCCCGGCAGGGCGTGCCGGACCCGGACGGGGCGGTGCAGAGCGCCCTCGCCGAAGGCGACGCCCTGGTCTTCGAGGACCCGCTGGACGAGCCGGGCGCTCCGGCGGCCCCGCAGGAGGAGGACGAGGAGGCGGAGCGCCCGGTACGGGTCCTCGTCGCCCTGGAGCGGTACGCGCTGGCCGAGGAGAGCCTCGCCGACGGCCTGGCCCGGCTGGTCGACGCGCCGTCCCGGGAGGCGGCGCAGTCCTGGGCCGCGGCCGTCGCCGCGCTGTCGGGCGGCGCGGCGGAGCTGGCCCGCGCGGTCGCCGGGCACGGCCTGGTGCTGCACACCGGCGGGGAGGCGGCCCGCGCGGAACCGGCGGCGCTGCTCGGCGCCGCCCGGGACGCGGGCCTGCGGGCCTTCGCGGTCTGCCACACGCCCGGCGGCCGGGACCGGCTCGCCGCGCTGGTCCCGGGAGCGGAGGCGCGGGCGGGCGTCGGCACCGTCGCCGGGCTGCTGGCCGGGGACGAGGGCCCCGCGCGAGACGCGGACGGGGCGCTGGAGCTCGATCTGCTGCTCGTGCTGGACGCGCCCCAGCTGGACGTGGAGAGCGCCGCGATGCTGGTGGAGTCGCTGCCCGACGGGGCCCGGCTGGTGCTCAGCGGGGACCCGGCGCTGCTGTGGTCGGCAGGCCCCGGGCGGGTCTTCGCCGATCTGCTCGCGGCCCGCGTCTGCCCCCAGCTCGCCTCCCGGCTGCCCGATCCCGGCCCGGTCGGCGAGCTGGTCTCCGGCATCGGTGTCGGCGAGCTGAACCAGGTGGAGGCGCCCGGCAAGGAGGTCGTGATCGTGCCGGTGCGGGACGCGGGCGAGGCCGTGCACCGCACGGTGCAGCTGGTCGCGGACTCGGTGCCGCGCGCGTTCGGCGTCCCGGCGGACCAGATGGTGGTGATCACTCCGGGCCACGGCGGCGCGGCCGGGACCCGTGCCCTCAACGCCGCCCTGAAGGAACGCCTCAACCCCGGCCCCGGCCGGTTCGGCGGCTTCGACCCCGGCGACCGGATCGTCCACTCCCCCGCCCCGGGCCGGACCGTGCCGGGCACCGTGGTGAAGGCCGACACGCAGGGGCTGCACCTGTCGTGCGCGGGCGCCCCCGTGGTCGTACCGCGGGAGCGGGTGGAGGGCGAGGTGCGGCACGGCTGGGCGCTGACCGCGCACCAGGCGGTGGGCGGCCGCTGGCCCGCGGCCGTCGTGGTGCTGCCCGGCGATGCCGTGAAGGCGCTGAGCAGGCCGTGGGTCTACACGGCGTTCGGGCGGGGCGAGCGGCACCTGTCCGTGGTGCACGGCGTGGAGCAGGCCCTGCCGCGAGCGGTCGCGGAGGTCCCGGCCAAGCCCCGTACGACCCGGCTGGGCACCCTGCTGCGCCCCCAGGCGCCGGCCGCCTGACCGAGGGACGGGGGCCGGTGGTGCCGTGGCGGCCGGGCCGCTACGGCACCACCGCCCCGCTCACCTCCCGGCGCCCCGGGCCCGGCCCCCGGCCCCGGCCCCGGTCCCCGCGCCGTCCTCGTCCTCGTCCTCTTCCTCGTCCTCGTCCTCGACGAACTCGAGATCGTCGTCCTCGTCCTCGTCGGCGGTGTCGACGTCGTCCTCCTCGTCGTCGAAGACCGCGCTGACGTCGAACCGGCACACCACCGCCTGCGCGTCGATGTGCTCGAACGGGGCCTCCAGCCACTCCCCGGCCTCCGGCGCCTCCTCGGCGGCGGTGACCCAGAGCGTGGAGTCGCCCTCCTCCAGGCCGAACTCCTTGTGCCGGGAGGCGATCTCGTCCGGTTCGAACTCGCCGAAGAGCAGGCCCAGCGCCCCGGGGACGGTGCCGGCCGCGTCCTCGTCCACGCCGGTGACGTCCTCGTAGTCCGCGGCCTCGACCCGCTCGGCCTGGGCCAGCAGCCGCTGGGGCTCCGCGACGGTGTAGTCGCGGCGGATCAGGACGCTGATCGCATGGGGCTCCTCGGGGCCGGCGTACGGCGGCAGCGTCTCGTCGGCACCGGGGATCTCGAAGGGGGTGACTTCGTCGTAGCGGTCGTACAGCAGCTCGTCGTACGCCTCGGCGGCCGCGGCCAGCTGGTTGAACGCCTCGAAGACGGCCGGGTCGTCGTCTCCGGACCTGCGTTCGACCGCCGCCAGGTGACGGTCGAGCGCGGTCTTGACCGCCTCGGCGGCGGCGCGTACCTCGGCAGCGGTGGGCTGCGCAGCATCAGACATAGTGCAGACGCTATCCGTACCGGGCACCAGCCCGCACAATAGATGCGATGCCGGAATACGAATTTGTCGACGTGTACGTGCCTCGCGGGGTCTCCCGCAAGGACGCCACACGCCTGCTGACGGACCATGCCGAGTACGGACACTGGGAGTTGGACCGACTGAGCCTGCTGCGCGACGGCAGCCGCAGGGTGCGGCTGCGCCGGCGGATCATCCGCCAGGTGCGGGCCACGTGGTGAGACGAAGACGCTGAACCGGGCGGGGACATGGAAACGAAGCGGGCCCGCCGGTATGTGACCGGCCCGCTCCGTCCCCGCCGTCCGCCAGGGCGTGCCCGACCGCTTCGCTAGGCCCTGGCTCGCGCCTTGCGGTACATCACCGCGCCCGCGAGCAGCGCGCCCGCGCCGGCCGACAGCGCGACGCCCAGCGGCAGCTCGCTACCGGTGTGCGCGAGCTGACCCGTGGCCAGGGACGCGGAGGAGCCCTGGGGGGTGTGCGCGTTCGCGGCGGGCGGGGTGGCCGGGGTGCCCGGGTGGTGCGGGGTGCCCGGCTGGTGCGGCGTTCCCGGGTGGCCCGGCTGAGTCGGCCGACCCGGCTGGCCGGGGTGACTCGGGTGGCCCGGGTGACCGGGGTGGCCCGGGTGACCAGGGTGGCCCGGCGGGTTGGTGTGGCCCCCGCCGTGTGTTCCGCCGCCGTTGGCGCATTCGTTGCCCAGGGCGGGGTTGCCCACCCCGACGACATCGACACTGTTGCCGCAGACGTTCACCGGGACGTCGATCGGCACCTGGACGGTGTTGCCCGATCCGACGCCCGGCGAGCCCGTGGTGTGCCCGCCCGCGTGTGCGCCCCCCGGGCCTCCGGAGCCGCCGTGCCCCTGACCTCCCTGGCCGCCACCGGAGTTGACGCAGGCGTTGCCCATCGCCGGGTTGAGGAGCCCGACGACGTTGACGGTGTTGCCGCAGACGTTCACCGGCGCGTGCACCGGCACCTGCACGGTGTTGCCGGACAGAACGCCGGGCGAGCCGGCCGCGGCGCCGGACGCGCCCGCGTCCGCGTGGGCCACGCCGGCCGCGGCCGCGATCACCCCGGTTGCCGCCGCCATGGTCATCAGACCCTTACGGGTGCTTTGTCGCATTGGTACGTACCCCCCTGCCTTCGCTTTGCCTTCGCTGTCTGGAAAAGGCCGATCGGCCTCGGAGCGCATCGCGCGCGCCGAGGCCGACGGCTCGCAAAAGACGTCCCCTCGGGGTGGATGGCCCCTCGGGGAGCCGGCATCAGCTGTTGACGCAGGTGTTGCCGAAGGCGGGGTTCAGGAGCCCGATCACGTTGATCGTGTTGCCGCACACGTTCACCGGGACGTGCACGGGCACCTGAACGACGTTGCCGGAGACGACACCCGGGGAGTGCACCGCGGCACCCTGGGCACCGGAGTCGGCGACGGCCAGGCCCGCGCCCGCGAGAACCAGCCCACCGGTGGCAGCCGCAGCGGCGACGACCTTCTTGATCATTGTTCCTCCTCGTTGGCAAGGCGGCCCCAAGGTGCGGGGACCGCATCACCTGTAACGAGGAGGGAGTATTGGAGCTACGAGCTTATGGTCGCATTCACCCTTCTCAGTCGATCTCGAACGCGTACCCGAATGTCCGGGCGCCTCAGGAGGCGTCGATGAAGCGGTCGAGGACGCGGACGCCGAACTGGAGCCCGTCCACCGGCACCCGCTCGTCCACGCCGTGGAACATGCCCGCGAAGTCCAGCTCCGGCGGCAGCTTCAGCGGCGCGAAGCCGAAGCCGCGGATGCCGAGGTCGTCGAAGGACTTGGCGTCGGTGCCGCCGGACAGCATGTACGGGATCGCCTTGGCGGCGGGGTCCTCGGCGAGCAGGGCCGCCTGCATGGCCTCCACCAGGGCGCCGTCGAAGGTCGTCTCGACGGCCTTGTCGGCGTGCACGTCCTCGCGGCGGACGTGCGGCCCGAGCAGCCGGTCGAGGTCGCCGAGGAACTCCTCCTCGTAGCCGGGCAGGAAGCGGCCGTCGATGTGCGCGGTGGCCTCGCCGGGGATGACGTTGACCTTGTAACCGGCGTTCAGCTGGGTGGGGTTGGCGGTGTTGCTCAGGGTCGCGCCGATCAGCTTGGCGATACCGCCGAGCTTGGCGATCGTGGCCTCCATGTCCTCCGGGTCCAGCTCGGTGCCGAGCGCGTCGCCCAGCTCGTCGAGGAAGGCCCGGGTGGTCTTGGTGACCCGCACCGGGAACTTGTGCCGGCCGACCCGGGCGACGGCCTCGGACAGCTCGGTGATGGCGTTGTCCCGGTGGATCATGGAGCCGTGCCCGGCGGTGCCGGCCACGGTGAGCTTCATCCAGTGCATGCCCTTCTCGGCCGTCTGGATCAGATAGAGCCGCCGCTGCTCGTTCACGGTGAAGGAGAAGCCGCCGACCTCGCTGATCGCCTCGGTGACGCCCTCGAACAGCTCGGGGTGGTGATCGACCAGGTACCGGGCGCCGAAGGTGCCGCCCGCCTCCTCGTCGGCGAGGAAGGCGACCACGACGTCCCGCGGGGGCCTCCGCCCGCTGCGCAGCCGGTCGCGCACGACCGCGAGGGTCATGGCGTCCATGTCCTTCATGTCGACCGCCCCGCGGCCCCACACGCACCCGTCGGCGATCTCGCCGGAGAAGGGGTGGTGGGTCCAGTCGTCGGCGTTGGCCGGCACCACGTCCAGGTGGCCGTGGATCAGCAGGGCGGGCCGGGACGGGTCCTCCCCCGCGATGCGGGCCACGGTGGAGGCGCGGCCCGGGTGCGACTCGTAGATCCTGGGCTCCAGGCCGACCTCGGCGAGCTTCTCGGCGACCCACTCGGCGGCCTTGCGCTCACCGGGGCCGGAGTGGTCGCCGTAGTTGCTGGTGTCGAACCGGATCAGCTCGCGGCAGAGGTCCACGACCTCGTCCTCGCCGGTGACGCCCTGGGCCGTGTCCGTCTCGCTCACGCTGCTTCCTCCCGACTTCCCTGCTGGTGGTCCCCCTCATCCTCCCTCCGCCCCCGCCCCGGGCCCAAGACCGGTCCCGGCCCGTCACACGCCGTTCACGCCGGCCCGGCCCGGAGCGGGGGGTGATCAGCCACCTCCGAAAGCCTGGTAATGTTTCCTTCGTCGCCGCGAGGGAGACCCCACCGAGGGAAGCCCGCGCACGACAGACACCTTGTCCGGGTGGCGGAATGGCAGACGCGCTAGCTTGAGGTGCTAGTGCCCTTTATCGGGCGTGGGGGTTCAAGTCCCCCCTCGGACACCAGTGAGGGCCCCTGCTTCGGCGGGGGCCCTTTCGTGTGCCGGGGGGCGGGTGGGTTCCTAGACTTGGTCCCGTGCCCCGGGCCAATGACGAGGTCGAGGCGTTGCTGCGGGAGTACGCGGACCTCATCGCGATCACCGGAGGCGACGCGTTCAAGGCGCGCGCCTACGAGAAGGCGGCGCGGGCCATCGGCGGGTATCCGGCCGACGTCGCCAAGCTGGACGAGGACGGGCTGCGGGAGATCCCGAACGTGGGGCGGTCGATCGCCGACAAGGTGGCCGAGTACCTGCGCACCGGGACGATGGCCGTGGTCGAGGAGCGGCGGGCCAGGATTCCGGCCGGGGTGCGGGAGTTGATCACCATCCCGACCCTCGGTCCGAAGAAGGCCCTGCGACTGTACGAGGACCTGCACATCTCGTCGGTGAACGAGCTGGCCGCCGCGATCGAGTCGGACGCGCTGGCCGATCTCAAGGGGTTCGGGGAGAAGACGCAGGACAACATCCGGCACGGCATCGAGTTGCTGCGGCGGGCGGGGGCGCGGGTGCCGCTGCCGCTCGCGCTGGACACCGCCGAGGAGATCGTCGCCGCGCTGTCCGGGGTGACCGGCTGCCGGCGGTGTGCCTACGCGGGGTCGTTGCGGCGGATGCGGGAGACGGTCGGGGATCTGGACGTGCTGGTGGCGGCGCGGAAGTCGGGGCCGTTCATGGAAGCGCTGTGCGAACTGCCGGGCACCGCCGAGGTGATCGCGCGGGGCGCGAAGAAGACGTCGGTGCGCACCGGCAAGGGGCTCCAGGTGGATCTGCGGGTGCTGCCGCCGGAGTCGTGGGGCGCTGGGTTGCAGTACTTCACCGGGTCCAAGGCGCACAACATCCGGACCCGGACCATCGCGGTGCGCCGGGGGCTCAAGCTGTCGGAGTACGGCGTGTTCGACGCGCGGAGCGAGGAGTCCGTGGCCTCGCGCACCGAGGAGGAGGTGTACGCGCGGCTGGGCCTGCCGTGGATCGAGCCGGCGCTGCGCGAGGACCGCGGGGAGATCGAGGCGGCCCTGCGCGGGGAACTGCCCGAGGTGGTGACCGAGCGGGACGTCCGCGGTGATCTGCACACCCACACCGATCTGACCGACGGGCTGGCGTCGCTGGAGGCGATGGTGGAGGCGGCCGCGGCGCGCGGGTATGCGTACTACGCGGTGACCGACCACGCGCCGAACCTGCACATGCAGCGGATGACCGACGAGAAGATCCTCGGCCAGCGGGCGCGGCTGCGGGAGCTGGACGGGAAGCACCGCCGGATGCGGCTGCTGCACGGCACGGAGCTGAACATCGGGCCGGAGGGCGAGGTGGACTGGCCCGACGAGTTCCTGGCCGGTTTCGATCTGTGCGTGGCCTCGCTGCACTCGCACTTCGACCTGGGCCGCGCGGCGATGACCCGGCGGCTGGTGCAGGCCTGCGAGAACCCGTACGTCAATGTCCTGGGGCATCCCACCACCCGGCTGATCGGCCGGCGGCCGGGCGTGGACGCGGACTGGGACGAGGTCTTCGCGGTCTGCGCGCGCACGGGCACGGCGCTGGAGGTCAACGCACAGCCGGACCGGCTCGACCTGTGCGACGAGGACATCCTGCGGGCGCGGGCGCACGGGGTGCGGTTCGCGGTGAACACCGACGCGCACTCGGTGCCGCACCTGGCACAGCTGCGGTACGGCATCGGCACCGCCCAGCGGGGCTGGCTGACCCCGGACGACGTGATCAACACCTGGCCGCTGACCCGGCTGCGCCGGTTCCTGCGCAAGGGCGGGCGCTAGATCTGCACTGAGCGGGTGGCTCGACCGGCTGGTGGTCGTACGGGAGTCGACCAAGTGGTCGCCGGGGGCACGAGACCTGTGCCACGCTCTTCTCCCTACGGGAGAGGAACGACTGATGACCCGTTACCGATGCGGATCGTGCTCGTACCGGAGCCACCATCTGGGTGATGCCCAACAGCACTCACAACAGACGGGCCACGTCTGCACCGGCAAGGACGATGCCGGGCCGGC
The DNA here is from genome assembly GCF_013423905.1 of Streptomyces sp. NEAU-sy36. Taxonomy (NCBI): domain Bacteria; kingdom Bacillati; phylum Actinomycetota; class Actinomycetes; order Kitasatosporales; family Streptomycetaceae; genus Streptomyces; species Streptomyces sp. NEAU-sy36. Next base: position 2,099,469 of record NZ_CP058977.1, on the reverse strand, counting down.
CGGAGGCCGGTTCGGCAAGGCCGGGGTCGTGGTCAAGGCCGGCGCCGGTGTTCTGGCCGCCACCACCATCGGGGCCCTCGCCTGGAAGTGCAAGGGACTCCAGGAAGAGCGCGACGGCCTCCTGTCCATGGCGGCGGGACTCGTCGTGCAGTTGGCGGAGGCGACAGCGGAGAACGAGAGCCTGAAGTCGGAGAACGACTACCTGAAGTCGGCCACCGGTGCCGCGAAGACCCTCAAGAGCTACGACGACCGAGTGGGCTAGAGGACCCGTACGGTCAGGGTGCCGTCGGTCGATTCTTCGATGCGGGCGCCCCGGGCGCGGGGGGCGAGGGTGGTGCGCAGCCAGGCGGTGTCCTGCCGGGAGGCGGGTTCCAGGCGCATCCGGCGGGCCTGGAAGGGCACGAGCCGCAGGCCGGTCAGGCGGCCGGTGGCCGGGTCGAGCGAGGCCAGGTGGAGCAGCCGGAGGTCGTCGCGGTAGCGCTCCTGGCCGCCGATGCCCTCGTAGTCGTCCACGAAGTCGCCGCAGCCGTACAGGACGAGTCGGCCGCGGTGGATCTCCAGGGGGCGGGGGTGGTGCGAGGAGTGTCCGTGGACGATGTCGGCGCCCGCGTCGACGAGCGCGTGGGCGAGACGGGTCTCGGCGTGGGAGACGGCGTAGCCCCAGTTGGGGCCCCAGTGGACGGAGACGACGACGAGGTCGCCGGGGCGGCGCAGGCGGTCGGCGAGGTCCCGCAGTGCGTCCTCGGTGAGCAGGGCGACTCCCGGCCGGCCGGCGGTGGCGGCCCAGTCGTGGGGGATGCCGCTGGAGGGCAGGCCGTAGGAGAAGACCAGGGCCCGGCCGCCTGCCGGCAGCGGGACGGCCGCCGGGCGGCGGGCCGTGTCGGTGTCGCGGCCCGCGCCGGCCGTGCGCAGGCCCGCCGCCGTCAGGGCGGCCAGCGTCCGGGTCAGACCGCGCGGGCCGAAGTCGAGGACGTGGTTGTTGGCGAGGGCGCAGACGTCGGGGCGGGCGGCGGTGAGGCAGGGCAGGTTGGCGGGGTGCATCCGGTAGTGGACGGCCTTGCCGGGGGCGAAGTCGCCGTCCGCGGTGACGGCGGTCTCCAGGTTGAGCACGCGCACGTCCGGCGCGGCCCGCTCCAGCGCGGGCAGCGCCTCGCCCCAGGGCCAGCAGGCGTCCACCGGACGGGGGATGGGGCCGTTGGCGGCCTCGGCGAGGGCGACGTAGTCGCGGGCGTCGCGGACGAAGTCCTCGCGCAGGGCCGGGTCGCCGGGGTGCGGGAGGATCTGGTCGACTCCCCGGCCGAGCATGACGTCACCGGTGAGGGCGAAGGTGACGGTTCCCTCGGGCATGGGTCGTCCCGGGCGCGGGTCAGACGTGTGCGGGTGCCATGTGGTCGGTGAACCAGTCGCGGGCCAGTTCGGTCACCCGGTCCAGCGTTCCGGGCTCCTCGAAGAGGTGGGTGGCGCCGGGCACGGTCGCCAGCCGGTTCTCGCACCGCAGCCGGGTCTGCGCGTCCCGGTTGAGGTCGAGGACCAGCGGGTCGGCGCCGCCGACGATCAGCAGGGTCGGTGCGGTGACCTCGGTGAGCCGGGGCCCGGCGAGGTCGGGCCGGCCGCCCCGGGAGACGACGGCGGCGGGGCGCCCCTCGGCGGCGGCCCACAGGGCGGCGGCCGCGCCGGTGCTGGCGCCGAAGTAGCCGACGGCGAGGTCCCGCACGGCGGGTTCGGCGCGCAGCCAGCGGGTGGCGGCCAGGAGCCGGGCGGCCAGCAGGGGGATGTCGAAGACGTTGTCCCGGTCCCCCTCCTCGGCGTCGGTGAGCAGGTCGAACAGCAGGGTGGCGAGCCCCGCGCGGTGCAGGCCCTCGGCGACGTACCGGTTGCGCGGGCTGTGCCGGCTGCTGCCGCTGCCGTGCGCGAAGGCCACGACGCCGGTGGCGTCGCCGGGCACGGTGAGCCGGCCGGCCAGCCGGACGGCTCCGGCCGGCACCGTCACCTCGCGGCCCGCTGCCGCGGTGTGCCGACGGCGGCGCAGGCAAGCGGTGACCTCGTCGTCCTCGGTCTGGGCGAAGTCGTCGTAGAACTGGCCGACGGCGGCGAAGTCCCAGGGTGTCTCCAGGCAGACCAGTTCGTCGGCGTCCCCGCCGAGGCGGCGGGCGAAGTCTCCGGGGGCGACGGGGACCGCGAGCACGATGCGGGCGGCGCCGCGGGCGCGGGCGACCCGGCAGGCGACGCGGGCGGTGGAGCCGGTGGCCACCCCGTCGTCCACCACCACGGCGGTCCGGCCGGCGACGGACGCGGAGGGGCCTTCGCCCCGGTAGCGTCCGGCCCGCTCGGCGAGCACCCGGCGCTCGCGCTCCTCGACGCGGGCGAGTTCCTCGTCGCTCACTCCGGTGCCGCGCAGCACGTCCGGGTTGAGCACGCGTACGCCGTCCTCGCCGATCGCGCCCATGGCCAGCTCCGGCTGGTAGGGCACGCCGAGTTTGCGTACGAGACAGACGTCGAGCGGCGCGTCCAGGGCCTCGGCGACGGCGGCGGCGACCGGCACTCCCCCGCGCGGCAGCCCGAGCACCACCACGTCCTGGCCGCGCAGGTACTCCAGGCGGCGGCCGAGCCGCCGCCCCGCCTCCAGCCGGTCGGCGAACCGCACGGCGGGCTCCGTCACTCCCGGGGCAGCCAGAGCGGCACGGGACTCTCCTCCTCGGCCGCGCCCAGCGCCCGCATGTCGCCGTTGGCGGCGCGCACCAGCAGACGGCCCATGGCGATCAGGGCGCGTCCGGCGGCCAGTTCGTCGCCGATCTCGGGGACGTCGTGGTCGTCGGGGCTGCGACGGGCCTCGGCGTGGCTCTCCAGGACGTTGTCCCCGGTGTCGAGGACGATCCGGGCCGTGGTGTCCGGATCGTGCTCGGACAGGTACAGGCTCAGCCGCCACTCCTTGACGGCCGGAGGATGGTGGCTCGTCACGGGTCGGGTCATCGTCCGTCCCTCCTCCTCGCGGCCGGTCCCGGGGCGCATGGGGCCGGCATTTCCACTCTGCACCCGCCCGGCGGCGGGCGCCTCCCCGGCCCCCGGCACAATGGGACGCATGAGCACGCGCACCTGCCCCTGCGGGCTTCCGCAGCCGTACGACGCCTGTTGCGGCCGTTTCCACTCGGGGGCCGCGAGCGCGCCGACCGCCGAGCTGCTGATGCGGTCGCGGTACTGCGCGTTCGTCAAGGGGGACGCGGGGTACCTGCTGCGCACCTGGCATCCGCGGACCCGGCCGGAACGGCTGGACCTCGATCCGCGGCTGCGGTGGACCGGCCTGGAGATCCTGGACGCCGGCAGCGGGTCCGCGTTCCACACCACCGGCACGGTGACCTTCCGCGCCTCCTACCGGGGCGGCTCGCTGCACGAGCGCAGCCGCTTCGAGCGGGTGGACGGGGCGTGGGTGTACGTGGACGGCGACTTCCTCGACTGAGGGCCCGTCACTCGGCTGTGGGCCCGAGCACGCCGGTCAGGGCGCCAGGATGTCCAGTTCCTGGAGGGCGCCCACGGTGATCTGCCGGGTGAGTTCCTCGGCACGGACCGCGTCGCGGGCGCGGACCGCCTCGGCCACCTGGACGTGCAGGGTGACGGCCGCGGGGTCGGGGTCCTCGAACATGACCTCGTGCCGGGTGCGGCCGCTGAGCACCTCCGCGACGACGTCGCCGAGGCGGGCGAACATCTCGTTGCCCGAGGCGCTGAGGATGACGCGGTGGAAGGCGACGTCGTGGAACAGGTACTCGCGCAGCCGGTGGCCGCGTGAGTGGGCGACCATGCCGAGCGCGCACTCGGTGAGTTCGGCGCACTGTTCGGCGGTGGCGAGCCTGGCCGTGAGCCCGGCCGCGACCGGTTCGATCGCGGAGCGCAGCACGGTGAGCGAGCGCAGCTGGTGGGGGCGGTCGGCGCCGGCCAGTCGCCAGCGGATGACCTGCGGGTCGTAGACGTTCCACTCGCAGCGCGGCCGGACGGTGACGCCCACCCGGCGGCGGGATTCGACGAGGTGCATGGACTCCAGCACCCGCACCGCCTCGCGCATCACGGAGCGTGACACCTCGAAGTGCTGGGCGAGTTCATCGGTGCGCAGGATGCTGCCCGGCGGGTACTCGCCCGCGGTGATCGCGGGGCCGAGGGTGTCCAGTACGCGGCCGTGCAGCCCCCGGCCCGGTGTGCTCATGCACTCAGCGTACGGCGTAGGTCACGGGAACAAAAAGTCAGACTTAAATGTCACAGTCTCTTGAATTCGTCGTACCTAATGGGTTTCAGTGTGGCGACGCCGCCGTGGCGTCGGATGTCGAGGAAGACAGCGAGGCAGTAATGCGAACCCCCCAGGTCGTCGTCGTGATGGGCGTCGCGGGGACGGGCAAGACCACGATCGGTCCTCTGCTCGCCGCGCGACTGGGCGTGCCGTACGCCGAGGGCGACGACTTCCACCCGAAGGCCAACATCGACAAGATGTCGGCCGGGATCCCGCTCGATGACGCCGACCGCTGGCCCTGGCTGGACGCCATCGGCCACTGGGCGCACGGACGGGCCGGGCTCGGCGGGGTGGTCAGCAGCTCGGCGCTGAAGCGGTCGTACCGCGACCGGCTGCGGGCCGTGGCGCCCGGTGTGGTGTTCGTGCACCTCTCGGGCGACCGGAAGCTGATCGAGGACCGGATGAGGCAGCGTCAGGGGCACTTCATGCCGACCGCGCTGCTGGACTCCCAGTTCGCCACGCTGGAACCCCTGGGGCCGGACGAGGCGGGTGTCGCCGTGGACGTCAGCGGAGATCCCCAGGAGATCACCGAGCGCGCCGTCCAGGCGCTGGCCGGGCTGTCCACCGCATCCGCGTAACACCCTCCCCAACCCCGTAACCGCAAGGAACTCCCGTGACCAGACTCAGCGTCGAGATGCTGGCAGCGGACGCCCCTCCGCCGATCACCTCCGCCGGGCACGCCCAGTTGGGCATAGCCGCCCTGGTGGGCATCGTGGTGATCGTCCTGCTCATCACCAAGTTCAAGCTGCATGCCTTCCTGGCGCTGACCATCGGGTCGCTGGCGCTCGGAGCGGCCGCCGGAGCGCCGCTCGACAAGGTGCTCACCAGTTTCACCACCGGGCTCGGCTCCACGGTCGCGAGCACGGGCGTGCTGATCGCGCTGGGCGCGACGCTCGGCAAGCTGCTCACCGACTCGGGCGGCGCGGACCAGGTCGTGGACACGATCCTCGCCAAGGCCGGCGGCCGGGCGATGCCGTGGGCGATGGTGCTCATCGCCTCCGTGATCGGCCTGCCGATCTTCTTCGAGGTCGGCATCGTGCTGCTGATCCCCGTGGTGCTGATGGTCGCCAAGCGCGGCAACTACTCCCTGATGCGCATCGGCATCCCGGCGCTCGCCGGTCTGTCCGTGATGCACGGCCTGATCCCGCCGCACCCCGGCCCGCTGGTCGCGATCTCCTCGCTGCACGCCAATCTGGGCGTGACGCTGGCGTTCGGCATCCTGGTGGCCATCCCGACGGTGATCGTCGGCGGTCCGCTGTTCTCGAAGGTCGCGGCCCGCTGGGTGGACGTCCCGCCGCCGGACCGGATGCTGCCGCAGCGCCCCTCCGATGAGCTGAAGCGTCGTCCGAGCTTCGTCGCCACGCTGGTCACCATCCTGCTGCCGGTGGCGCTGATGCTGGTCAAGGCGCTGGTGGACATCATCATCGACGACCCCGCCAACACCACCCAGCGTGCCTTCGACGTGATCGGCGCCCCGCTGATCGCGCTGCTCGCCGCCGTGATCGTCGGCTTCTTCACGCTGGGCCGGCCCGCCGGGTTCAGCAAGGAGCGGCTCCAGGCGACGGTGGAGAAGGGCCTGATGCCGATCGCGGGCATCCTGCTGATCGTCGGCGCGGGCGGCGGCTTCAAGCAGACGCTGATCGACTGCGGTGTCGGCCAGATGATCCTGGACGTCTCGAAGAACTGGTCGATCCCGGCGGTGCTGCTGGCCTGGCTGATCGCCGTGGTGATCCGGCTGGCGACGGGCTCGGCGACGGTGGCGACGGTTTCGGCGGCCGGTCTGGTCGCGCCGCTCGCGGCCGACATGTCGACCGCGCACACGGCCCTGCTGGTGCTGGCGATCGGTGCGGGTTCGCTCTTCTTCAGCTTCGTCAACGACGCCGGCTTCTGGCTGGTGAAGGAGTACTTCGGGCTCAGCGTCGGACAGACCGTCAAGACCTGGTCGATCATGGAGACGATCCTGTCGGTGGTCGGCGGCGCGCTGATCCTGCTGCTGTCACTGGTCGTCTAGCCCCCCCCCGCACACGACGGTGACGATCCGCCCCCTCGACGGCCCGCGCGGCCGGCGAGGGGGCGGACGCGTTCCCGGGTGCGGTCGGGGGGCGCGCGCGTCGTTCACGGACGCCACAGCGGGTGCTCCCGTCGCGCCCACTCCCCGCTCACCGTCCCCGTGCGCAGGCCCCGCCGGGCCTCCGGGTCGCCCAGTGCCATGCCGATGTGGCCCGCGAGGACGACGGCGATGGCGAGGGCCAGCCAGTCGTGGACGAAGGTGGCGGCGGTGCGCCAGACCAGCGGGGCGAGATGGGTGAACCACATCGCCAGGCCGGTGCCGAGCATCACGAGGGCGGCGCCGGCGATCCAGGCGGCGTAGATCTTCTGCCCGGCGTTGAACTTGCCCGCCGGGCGGGCGCCGTGCCGCCGGTCGCGGCGCGCGGCCGCCCACAGCCAGAGCCGGTCGTGCGGACCGAACCGGTTCAGCAGCCGCAGGTCGGCGCGGAAGGCGCGGAAGGCCAGGCCCACCAGGACGGGAACCGGCAGCGCGATCCCGGCGCACTCGTGGACGCGGACCACCAGTTCCCGGCGGCCGACCAGCACGGCGAGCTGGGGGATGTAGAGGACGGCCGCGGTCAGCACGCACACCCCCATCAGCGCGGCCGTGGTGCGGTGCACCCAGCGTTCGGCCCGGCTGAAGCGGCGCAGCCGGGTGGCCGGGCGGGCCGGGGCGTCAGCCGGTGGGTTCATCGGTGCGTCCGTTCGAGCGGCCGACCCAGGCGTCCACGTCGTAGCCCAGCTTCTCCCAGTAGCCGGGCCGCACCCGGTCGGTGACGGTGATGCCGGAGAGCCACTTGGCCGACTTGTAGAAGTACATGGGGGCGACGTAGAGGCGGACGGGGCCGCCGTGGTCGTGGCCGATGTCCTTGTCCTGCATGCGCAGGGCGACCAGGACGTCCGGGCGGCGGGCCTGGGCGAGGGTGAGGCTCTCGGTGTAGGTGCCGTCGAAGCAGGTGAAGCGCAGGGCCCTCGCGGTCGGGCGGACCCCCGCGGCGTCCAGCAGGTCCGAGAGGCGCACGCCCTCGAAGGGGGTACCGGGCACCCGCCAGCCGGTGACGCACTGGACGTCCCTGACCAGCCGGGTCTGCGGCAGGGCGCGCAGGTCGGCGAGGGTGTAGGTGCGGGGGTGGTCGACCAGGCCGCCGATGGTGAGGCGGTAGTCGGCGGCGTTCTTGTCCGGCACCGACGCGGCGACGGAGTAGTAGCGGAAGCCGCCGCCGTTGGGGAGCAGGCCGCTCAGGCCCGTGGGGTCCTTGCCGGCGAGGGACTCCAGGCCGCGTTGCAGGGCGGGCGCGGTGAGCACGCCGAGGGCGCCCAGGCCGAGGGTGCCGAGGAAGACGCGGCGGCCGACGGGGGTACCGCCGCGTTCCTCGGGGGATTCGGGGTTCACCCCTTCATTCGAGCACCGGGGGCGGCGCCTGACCAGGGCTTCCGGGCGCTGGTCAGGGTTTCGTAAGGACTCGCGTCCGCGGCGCGGCGCTCAGGCCGGTGCCCGCAGGGCACGGGCGCGGGCGGTGCGGAAGGCGAGCCAGGGGTCGCGGTGCGGGTAGCACCAGGGGACGCGGGTGGCGTGCGGGCCGATGCGCCGGAACAGGACGGCGGCCTCCGCCGGGCGGCCCGCGGCGGACAGCGCGAACGCGAGGTGGTTGAGGTCGATGTGCCGGCGGGGGTGCTCGTCGTGCTCCCACTCCAGCCACCAGTCGAAGCCGGCCCGCAGGATCCGCCGGGCACGCGGCCCGCTCCAGTGCGCCGAGACGTTGGGGTCGGCCGGGGCGAGCCCGGTGGCGGCGAGCACCCGGTGGCGCTCGGCGAGGGCGACGACCGGCAGGACGGCCAGCGGGGAGTCGGCGGGGGCCGCGGCGGCGGCCGCCTCGGCGAAGTCGTACACCTCGTGGGACTCGGCCCGGCCGCCCGAGGGGCGTTCGGCGAGGCGGGCGACGAGCAGGTGGTGGGCGTGGTGGTGCTCGGGGTGGCGGCGGCGCACCTCGGTGAAGGCGTCCAGCACCTCGGTGTCGGCGCCCTGGGTGCGGGCCAGCCGGAGCAGGCCGAGCCAGGGGGTGGGGTCGCCGGGGGCGAGCGCGGCGGCCCGCGCGCAGGCCGCGCGGGCCCGGCCGGGGTCCTCCCGGCCGCGCAGGGCGCGCCGTACCCGGGCGAGGGCGAGCAGGGCGGCGGCGTCGGCGGAGGCGGGTTCGGCCTTCAGCCAGTCCCGGGCCCAGGCGGCGGCGCACGGCTCGCGGGCGAGCACGGCCAGCCGGTGGCCACGGCGGTCCCAGTCGTCGCCGGTGCGCAGCAGCAGGGAGCGGGCGGCCTGTCTGCGGCCCTGGCCCAACGCGGCGCGGGCGGTGCGTAGTTCGGGGTCGTCGAGGGCGTCGTCGTAGGCGCCGGGGGCGGCCGGGGCGGTGGGTCCCGGCCCGTCCGTGCGGACCCGGCGGGCGACGAGCAGGGGCGGGAGTGGTGACACCGCGGGACTTCCTGTTTCTCGGGCTGCCATCGGCCGATCACGGACAGCAAACCCGCAGGCCAAGGTTTGCGTCAAGCGGAACGCGCCTGTTGATGGGTTCAACTACCGTGCGGGCCAAGGAAATTGGGGTATATGCCCGGGGAGGGTGCCGTGGGGCGGCCACACTCCGGACGAGTTCCGGGCGTGCGGCTGTGGCGTACGCCATGGCGCCCCGCGTCCGGGGCGCCGACCATGGCGGGGCAACCGCCCGTTTCCGGGTCCTTCCGGGGCAATGCCGCCCCGGGAGCGCTACAGTCGGCCCCTACGCGTCCGTGGTCCGGCCGGATGATCGAGGTACGCAGCGTGTCCGTTCTGGTTCTCCTCCTCGCCGTGAGCGCGGCCTGCTGTCTGGGCCTCGGCTTCGTGCTCCAGCAGAACGCCGCGCAGCAGGCGCCGCTGAGCGACTTCCTGTCGTTCCGGCTGCTGCTGGACCTGATGCGGGTGCCGCGCTGGCTGGGCGGGCTCGGGCTGATGGTGGCCGGCATGGTGCTGGGCGCGGTCGCCCTCGGCAAGGGCGAGATCTCCCTGGTGGAACCGCTGCTGGCCACCAACCTGCTGTTCGCGCTCGCGCTGTCGCGCCACCAGACCAAGCAGCCGCTGGGCCGCCAGGGGTGGGCGGGGCTGCTGCTGCTCGCGGGCGGGGTCAGCGCGTTCATCATGGCGGGTGAACCTCGCGCCGGCACCGCCATCGCCGATCCGCTGCGGCACTGGCTGATCATCGGCCTGGTGGTGGGGGCGGCGCTCGCGCTCACCACGTACGCCAAGCGCTCCCGGCTCAGCTGGGGCCCGGTGCTGCTGGCCCTGGCGGCCGGGCTGCTCTACGGGGTGCAGGACGCGCTGACCCGGGTGAGCGGCACCCTCTTCTCCGACGGCGGCTTCGGTGAACTGTTCACCAGCTGGCAGCCGTACGGGGTGTTCGCGTGCGGGGTCACCGGACTGGTGCTGGTGCAGAGCGCGTTCGAGACGGCGCCGCTGCGGATGTCGCTGCCCGCGCTCACCGCCGCCGAGCCGCTGGCCGGAATCCTGTGCGGGGTGGGCTTCCTCGGCGACCGGCTGCGTACCGACACCGGGGCGCTGGCCTGGCAGGCGGCCGGGCTCGCGGCCGTGGTCGCGGGCATCGTCCTGCTCGGGATGCACCCGGCGATGCCGTGCGGCGCGACGGAGGCGGAGCCGCCGGCCCGCGACCTCCAGCGCCGCTGACCGGCCGCCCTGACCTCCGGCGCCACGACCGGCCGCCCTGACCTTCCGCACCACGACCGGCCGCCCTGACCTTCCGCACCACGACCGGCCGCCGTCACCTCCAGCGCCGCCGAACCGCCGCCCGTGCGCGCCCGTGTTTGGATGAGGTCATGAACCCTGCTGACGAGATCCTCGACATCGTCGACGAACACGACCGGGTCGTCGGGCAGTTGCCGCGCGGCGAGGTGTACGCCCGGGGGCTGCGCCACCGCTGCGTCTTCATCCAGGCCAGGGACGCGGCCGGGCGGCTGTTCGTCCACCGGCGCACTGCCACCAAGCTGGTCTTCCCCTCGCTGTACGACCCGTTCGTCGGCGGGGTGGTCGGCGCGGGCGAGTCGTACGACGAGGCGGCGCTGCGGGAGGCCGAGGAGGAGCTGGGGGTTTCCGGACTGCCCCGGCCCACGCACCTGTTCACGTTCCTCTACGACGACGGGGCCGGCCGTTCCTGGTGGTCGGCGGTGTACGAGGTGCGCTGCGAGCTGCCGGTCGACCCGCAGAGGGAAGAGGTGCAGTGGTACGGCTTCCTCACCGACGAGGAGGTCGAACGGCGGCTCGGCGAGTGGGAGTGGGTGCCGGACGGGCTGGCGGCGTACCGGCGGCTGGCGGAGTTCCGGGCCGCCGGCAACTGATCCCGCGCCGCCCGGCGGGCCGCCGGGCGTGCCGTGGCCCCGGTCACGTTTCCCGCCATGTTCGCCGTACGCACTGGACGACATACCGACCGGTCGGCATCATGAATCGCGTCCTGTACGACCGTTCGTTGGAGTGAATATGAGCGCCGACCACCCGCCCGGACTCGACCTGGACCGGCTGCGCCTCCTGCTGGAGCGCGAGCGTCCCGGTCTGGTGCGGGGCCCCCTCGGCGGACGGCTGATCGAGGGCGGCCGGTCGAACCTCACGTACGCGCTCACCGACGGCGCCTCGCGGTGGGTCGTCCGCCGGCCGCCGCTCGGCCATGTGCTGGCCACCGCGCACGACATGAGGCGCGAGCACCGCGTGATCAGCGCGCTGCACCCCACCTCCGTACCGGTCCCCGCCCCTGTGCTGCTGTGCGAGGACGAGGAGGTGCTGGGCGCGCCGTTCTACGTGATGGAGTTCGTGGAGGGCACCCCGTACCGCACCTCCGGGCAGCTGGCCGCGCTGGGCGAGGAGCGGGTGCGCAGCGCGGTGCTGTCCCTGGTGGACACGCTGGTCGAGCTGCACGCCGTGGACCCCGCCGGGGTGGGCCTCGGCGACTTCGGCCGGCCCGAGGGCTATCTGGACCGGCAGCTGCGCCGCTGGGGCAAGCAGCTGGACGCCTCCCGCAATCGCGACCTGCCCGGCATCGACGAGCTGCACGCCACCCTGGGCCGCCGGCTGCCCGCCTCCCCCGCGCCCGCCGTCGTGCACGGCGACTACCGCCTGGACAACGTGCTGATCGGGGCCGACGACCGGATCACCGCGATCCTCGACTGGGAGATGTCCACCCTCGGCGATCCGCTGACCGACCTCGGTCTGCTGGTGATGTACAGCCGCAGCCTCGACGTGCCCGACTCGCCCGTGGCCACCACCGCCGAGGCACCGGGGCACCCGGCCCCCGCGGAACTGATCGAGCGGTACGCGGCCCGCTCCGGGCGGGACGTCTCGGCCGTCTCCTGGTACGAGGCGTTCGCCTTCTTCAAGCTCGCCGTGATCGTCGAGGGCATCCACTACCGCTACACCCTCGGCCAGACGGTCGGCCGCGGTTTCGACCGCATGGGCGCTCTCGTGCCCGTCCTCATCGACCACGGACTGACCACTCTTCAGGAAGGCTGACCGTCATGGACTTCGCGTTCGACGCGCGCACCGAGGAGCTGCGGGCCAGGCTGCTCGCGTTCATGGACGAGCACGTGTACCCGGCCGAGGCGGTCGCCGAGGAGCAGCGGGCCGCGCTGGACTCGCCCTGGCAGACCCCGCCGGTCGTCGAGGAGCTCAAGGCCGAGGCCCGGCGGCAGGGCCTGTGGAACCTGTTCCTGCCCGACGCCGAGTACGGCGCGGGGCTCACCAACCTCCAGTACGCGCCGCTCGCCGAGATCACCGGGCGCTCCCCGCAGCTGGCGCCCACCGCGACGAACTGCGCCGCGCCCGACACCGGGAACATGGAGGTGCTGGCGCAGTTCGGCAACGAGCAGCAGAAGAAGCAGTGGCTTGAGCCGCTGCTGGCCGGTGAGATCCGCTCGGCGTTCGCGATGACCGAGCCGGAGGTGGCCTCCTCGGACGCCACCAACATCACCACCCGGATCGAGCGGGACGGCGACGAGTACGTCGTCACCGGCCGCAAGTGGTACATCTCCGGGGCGATGAACCCGGACTGCCGGATCTTCATCGTGATGGGCAAGACCGACCCGGACGGCGCGGACATCCGCCGCCAGCAGTCCATGGTCCTGGTGCCGCGCGACACGCCCGGTGTGACCGTCCGGCGGGCGATGCGGGTGTTCGGCTACGAGGACCACTTCCACGGCGGCCACGCCGAGGTGGTCTTCGACCGGGCGCGGGTGCCGGTGACCAACCTGATCGGCGAGGAGGGCGGCGGCTTCGCCATCGCGCAGGCCCGGCTCGGCCCCGGCCGGATCCACCACTGCATGCGGCTGATCGGCATGGCCGAGCGGGCCATCGAGCTGATGTGCCGCCGGGCGGTCTCCCGCACGGCGTTCGGCAAGCCGCTGGCCCGGCAGGGCGTGGTGCAGAACTGGATCGCCGACGCCCGGGTGACGGTCGAGCAGCTGCGGCTGCTGGTGCTGAAGACGGCCTGGCTGATGGACACCGTCGGCAACCGGGGCGCGCACACCGAGATCCAGGCCATCAAGATCGCCACGCCGCGCGCGGTGGTCGCCATCCTGGACCGCGCCATCCAGCTGCACGGCGCGGGCGGGGTGAGCCAGGACTTCCCGCTGGCCGAGATCTACGCCGCCGCCCGCACCCTGATGCTGGCCGACGGCCCCGACGAGGTCCACCAGCGGTCACTGGCCCGGCGGGAGCTGAAGAAGTACCTGTAGCAGCCGCCAGGACTAGGGTCTTTCGTTTGGATCAGGCCGGATCAGGGAGCGGGGTCTGGTGCGTGCAGATGCAAGGCGGAGGAGGGAGTCAACGCGGAGCGTTGGCGACCGACGACAACGCCGCAGATGTGCGTGCCAGACCCCGCGAGCCCGGCATGATCCAGACGAGAGGCCCTAGTAACCGCCGAAGTAGGTGTGGTCGGCGCGCAGCAGGGCGCCGAGGAAGGAGCGGAGGCGGGACAGGGGCGAGGGTCTGCGTGTCATGCGTCCAGCGTGGCGCGCGGGCCGTCCACCGGTCCAACAGATGGATTCGCTGGGAGCCATCGCTTTTATGAATGGTTCTCTACGATGGGCGGATGGAGATCCGCCAGCTCAGGCACTTCATGGCCGTGGTGACCGAGGGCAGCTTCACCGCGGCCGCGCGCGCCGAGCTGATCGTGCAGTCGGCGCTGAGCGTGTCGGTCCGCAACCTCGAACGCGAGCTGGGCGCCGACCTGTTCGACCGCACGGGCCGCACGGTGGTGCTCACCGAGGCCGGGCGGGCCCTCGTGCCCAGGGCCCGTGCGCTGCTCGCCGGCGCCGCCGAGGCGCGGGACGCGGTCGCCGCGGTGGCGGGGCTGGCGGCCGGGCGGGTGGCCGTGGGCACGATCCAGACGCTCACCTGTGTCGATCTGCCCGCCGAACTCGCCGCGTTCCACCGGGAGTTCCCCGGCATCCAGGTCTCCGTGCGGGACGCCACCGTCGCCGAGCTGACCGAGGCGCTGCGCGCGGGTGAGCTGGATCTGGCGTATCTCGCGCCGGACGCCCGGGAGTTGCCCGCGGGGCTGCACGCGCACGCCGCCTGGCAGGAGGAACTGGTGCTGATCACCGCCCCCGGGCATCCGCTGGCCCGCGCGGGGCGGACACTCCTGCGGGACCTGACCGACGAGCCGTTCGTCGACTTCCGGGCGGGCACCGGCCTGGAGACGGCCGTGCGCCGGCTGGCCGCCCACTGCGGCCTGGACCGCCGCATCACCTGCGACGTCACCCAGATCGGGCTGCTCGTCGAGCTGGTCCGGGCCGGGATCGGGGTGGCGTTCGTGCCCCGCGCCATCGGGGAGCGGGCGGGGCTGCCGTGTGTGCGCATACGGCAGCCGGAGCCCGGCCGTACCGTCGTCCTGGCCGGGCGCGGGGCGACGCCGGGGAACCCGGCGGCCCGGGCCCTCGTCCGTCACCTCACGGGCGCAGCGCCCGCAGCAGCAGGTCCGCCAGGTGGTCGGCGACCTGCTGGGGGGTGAGGGGACCGTCCGGGCGGTACCAGGTGGACAGGTGGTGGACCGAGCCGAAGTGGTAGTCCACGACCAGGTCGGCCGGGGTCGCGGTGGAGAAGACGCCCGCCTGCTGGCCCTCCTCGATGAGCGCGCGGAAGCGTTCGTGGTAGCGCCGCCGCTCGGCCCGTACCTGCTTGTACTTCTCCGGGCTCAGCTGGTGCATGGAGCGGAAGAAGATCGAGGCGTCGTCCAGGTTCTCGATGGTGGACACCACGACGTCCGCCGCGGCCCCCCGCAGCCGCGTCTCCACGGGCGCGTCCATGCCGGCGAAGTGGTCGAGCCGCTCCTGCTGGACGCGCAGCATCCGCGCGTAGATCTCGTGCAGCAGGTCGTCCTTGGAGCCGAAGTAGTGGTACAGCGCCCCCTTGGTGACGCCGGCCGCCTCCACGATCTCCTGCACGGAGGTGCGGTCGTAGCCCTGCTCCGCGAAGAGCCGGGTGGCGGCGGCCAGGAGCCGCTGCGGAACAGGGGCTCCGTCGCCGTCCGTCGTCCTGGGCACTGCCGCCACCTGCCTTCCGTGATGTCACTTGGTCCCGTGCTGTCCGCCACCGCCGCGGGAACGCAGTTCCCGACGGAGGATCTTCCCACTCGCCGTCTTGGGCAACTCGGGCAGGATCTCCACCTGGCGCGGATACTTGTAGGCCGCCAGTCTCTCCTTGCAGTACACGGCGAGTTCATCCGGGTCCGCTCCGGCCCCCGGACGGAGGCTGATGTACGCCTTGACGGTCTCCCCGCGGTAGCCGTCGGGCACGCCCACGACGGCCGCCTCGCGCACCGCCGGATGGGTGTAGAGGACGTCCTCGACCTCGCGCGGCCACACCTTGAACCCGGCCGCGTTGATCATGTCCTTCTTGCGGTCCACGACGTAGAGCCAGCCCTGCGGGTCCATGAACCCGATGTCGCCGGTGCGCAGCTCGCCGTCCGGGAAGGTCTCGGCGGTGGCGTCCGGTCGCCGCCAGTACCCGGGGATCACCTGGGGGCCGCGCACCGCGATCTCGCCCTGTTCCCCGAACGGCACCTCCGCGCCCCGGTCGTCCACGATCCGCACCACCGTGTCCGGGCCGGGCAGCCCGACCGCGAGGGTCCCGGAGACGGGGTCGACCGGCGCCTCCAGAGTGGTCGGCACGGAGGCGCAGGGGGCGGTGCACTCGGTGAGGCCGTAGCCGTTGTGGATGTACGCCCCGAACCGCTCCCGGAACCGTTCGACCAGCGCGGGCGGCAGCGGGGCGCCGCCGGAGCCGAGGTGCGCGAAGGAGGAGAAGTGCTCCGGGGACGCGTCGGGGTGGGCGGCCAGGGCCATGTAGGCGGTGGAGGGGCCGACCGTGAAGTGCGGGCGGTGCTCGGCGAACGCCTCCAGGACGACGCCGGGATCGAACCGGTAGGCGAGCACGAGGGTGCCCGCGCTGCTCAGACAGGCGCCCAGCTCGCAGACCATGCCGGTGATGTGGAACAGCGGCGCGAGCGCGAAGTAGACGGGTCCCGGCGGGAGCTGGAGCCCGGTGCGCTGCCGTTCCGCGTTGTACATGATGTTGCGGTGGGTGTTGGTGGCGCCCTTGGGGGTGCCGCTGGTGCCGGAGGTGTAGCTGATCAGCGCGATGTCGTCGGGTGCCGGGTCCCGGCTTTCGGGCGCCGGTCCGCCCCGCCGGGCCACGGCCGTCAGGTCCTCGGCGTCGGGCGCCTGCGGCAGCCGCTCGAAGGACAGCACCCGGGCGTCGTCGTGCGTCTGGAAGTCCCGCTCGCACGCGGTGAGCACGATCCGCACCGGCGAGTCGGCGGCCGTCTGCCTGAGGTACGACTCCCATGCCCGCTGCGAGCAGACCAGCGCGGCCACCTCGGCGTCCCGCAGCACGTGGGAGACCTCGGCCGACTTGTACATCGGGTTGACCGGCACCACGACGGCGCCCGCCTTCCAGGCGCCGAGCAGGGCCAGCACGAAGTGCGGGGAGTTCTGGAGCAGTACGGCCACCCGGTCGCCGCGCTCCAGTCCGCGCGCGGCGAGCCCGGCGGCGACGGAGTCGGTGAGCCGGTCCACCTCGCGATAGCTCAGCCGGCCGTCGAAGTAGCTCAGGAAGGTGCGCTCGGGCGCCTCGGCGACCGCGGCGCGCAGGGCGTGCACCAGCGAGTCGGCGGGGTCGACGGGGGCGCGCTGGGCCTCGTCGAGCAGGGCCAGCCAGGGCTTGGACGCGTAGCGGGACTCGCTCACGACACCTCCTCCACCTTCTGCTGGATCTGGTTCATGCCGGCCAGCCAGCGCTCGGGGTCCGCGCCGCGCCCCCGGTAGCGTTCGGCGGTCTGCGCGTGCGGCAGGATCAGGAAGCGGTCCTCCTCGATGCCCTGGAACAGCGCGTCCGCCACGTCCTCCGGTTCGATCGCGGTGGGCGCCAGCATCACCTCGCCGGCGCTGCCGCTGGCCGCGAGCATGTCGGTGCGCACGCCCTCCGGGCAGATCGCGTGCACCTTCAGGCCGCGGTGGCGGTACGTCAGGGACAGCCACTCGGCGAAGGCGTAGGCGCCGTGCTTGGTGACGCTGTAGGAGGGGGCGCCGACCATGCTGAGCAGCCCGGCGGCGGACACCGTCGCGACGAACCGGCCGCTGCCCCGCTCCAGCCAGTGCGGCAGCAGCGCGTGGGCCGCGCGGACGTGCGCCATCACGTTGACGTCCCAGGTCAGCGCCCATGCCTTCTCATCCAGGGACGCGTGGATGTCGCCGTCCGCGAAGGCGACCCCGGCGTTGGCGCAGTAGACGTCGACGGTCCCGCCGAGCGCGTCCCGCGCCTGCTCGACGACGGCGGAGGCGTCCCCGGGCACGGCGGTGGCGCCGATCTCCCCGGCCACCGCCGCCGCCTTGGCCGCGTCCAGGTCGTTCACCACGACCCGTGCCCCCGCCGCGGCGAACCGTCTGGCGAGGGCGGCCCCGATGCCCCCGCCGGCCCCGGTGACGACCACTCCCGCATCCTGCATGGCATGCACCATCGGTCTCCTCACGACACGACGCGACTCGGCTCAGCGCGGCCAGACTAACCGGTCGGTATGTGTGAAGGAAGGGCTGCCGCACCAACCTCAAAGGGGTGCGGGCAACCGCGCCACCCGCGCCACACGGCCCGCACCTTCCGCACGGACGGAGGCACCCCTTGCACCTCTCCCGAAGAAACCTCCTGGCCACAGCCACCCTGGCGGCCGTACCGGCCCCACCCCCGCACGGCCGCGCGGCCTTCCGCACCGGCTTCGAGGTCCTCGCGGCCGACGGCTACCGGCTCCTCGACGGCCGGAAGACGGGCATCGTCACCAATCCGACGGGCATCACCAGGGACGCCCGCCACATCGTCGACGTCATGCACGAGGACCCGCGCGTCCGGCTGACCGCGGTCTTCGGCCCCGAGCACGGCTTCCGCGGCACCGCCCAGGCCGGCGGCTCCGAGGGCCGTTACGACGACCCGGAGACGGGGCTGCCGGTCTACGACACGTACCTCAAGAGCGGGCAGGCCCTCGCCGACGTCTTCACCGCCTCCGGGGTGGACACGATCGTCTTCGACATCCAGGACGTGGGCGCGCGGTTCTACACCTACATCTGGACGCTGTACGACTGCATGGAGGCGGCCGCGCTCGCGGGCAAGCGCTTCGTGGTGCTGGACCGGCCGAACCCGGTCACCGGCCGCGAGGCCCGGGGCCCGGTGCTGCACAAGGAGTTCGCCACGTTCGTGGGCCGGCAGCCGATCGCGCAGGCGCACGGGATGACCGTCGCGGAGCTGGCGCGGCTGTTCGACAAGGAGTTCCTCGCCGCGCCGGTCTCCCTGGAGACCGTCCGGATGACGGGCTGGCGGCGCTCGGACTTCTACGACGCCTCGGGGCTTCCCTGGGTGCCGCCGAGCCCCAACATGCCGACGCCCGACACGGCGTTGGTGTACTCCGGCACGTGCATGTTCGAGGGCACCAACCTGTCCGAGGGGCGGGGCACCACCCGGCCGTTCGAACTGCTCGGCGCCGAGGGCGTCGACGGCCGCTGGGCGGCGGCCGTGAACGAGCTGGGGCTGCCCGGGGTGCGGTTCCGGGAGGCGTACTTCGCGCCCACCTTCTCCAAGTTCGCGGGCACCACGGTCGGCGGGGTGCAGGTCCATGTGACCGACCGGGCCGCCTACGACCCGGTGCGCACCGGGATCGCGTTGCTGGTGACCGCGCGGAAGGTGTGGGAGAAGTTCGCCTGGCGGCCGGACGACTGGATCGACAAGCTCACCGGATCGGACCGGGTGCGCACGATGATCGACGCGGGGGCCGGCACCGACGAGGTGGTGGGCGCCTGGCGGGGGGAACTGGCCGCGTTCCGGCGGATGCGCGAGGAATATCTCCTGTACGGGTGAACCACGCCCCCTGGTCAACTCCTCTGCGTTGCGGGACAATTACAGCACGTGACGTTTCCGCGGGGCGAGGGAGCCTGACATGGCGGATCCTGGGATGAGCGTGTCTCCCTACTGGGAGCTGACCTTCGACACGAACGGGGACGTGGACCCCTCCGAACGCGATCACCTGCTGGCCCAGGTCACGGAACGCGGCGTCCGTGACCTGGTCGTCTTCGCCCACGGCTGGAACGAGGACCGCTCGGCCGCGACCGCCCTCTACCGCGGCTTCTTCGCCCCGTTCCCGGGTCTCGCGCCGCACGCGCGCCTCGGGTACGTCGGGGTGGTCTGGCCCTCGATGCGGTTCAGCGACGAGCCGATCCCCGACTTCCCGAAGTCGGTGACGGCGACGGAGGCGGAGGCGGCGCCCGGTCCGGCGCTGGACAAGGACACCCGGCGGGCACTGCTCGCGGTCTTCCCCGGCCGGGCGTCCGTCCTCGACCGGCTGGCCCGGCTGCTGGACGAACGGCCGGAGGGCGACGCCGGACTGACGGAGTTCGGGCGGCTGGTGCGACTGCTGCTCGACGGCGCGCAGCGGCCCGCCGCCGACACCGACGAGCCGGGGCTGCCGAGCGTGTTCACCGAGGAACCGGCCACCGCCTGCGCGGAGTTCGCCGACGCGCTGGCCGCGGTCGCGGCGCCGGGCGGCGCCGAGGGGTTCGGCCTGCCGAACCCGTGGGAAGGCGCCAAGGAACTGCTGCGGCAGGCGGCGTACTACACGATGAAGGGGCGCGCCGGAACCATCGGCGAGCATGGGCTCGGGCCGCTGCTGGGCAGGCTGGCGGCGGTCGCGCCCGGGGTGCGGGTGCATCTGGTCGGGCACAGCTTCGGCGGCCGTCTGGTGTCGTTCGCGCTGCGCGGGCTGCCCTCCGCGGTGCGCACGGTGAAGTCCGTGACGCTGCTCGAAGGCGCCTTCTCGCACTACGCGTTCGCCGAGCGGCTGCCCGACGACCCGCACCGGTCGGGGGCGCTGAAGGACCAGCAGCGGCGCGTCGACGGCCCGCTGGTGTGCTGCTACTCCCGCTTCGACGCGGCCCTCGGCACCTTCTATCCGCTGGCCTCGCGGATGGCCGGGGACGACCGGTCCTGTCTGGGCAACGAGATCGCGGCCGTCCTCGGCCCCCGCTGGGGCGCGCTGGGCCACGACGGGGTGCAGTCGGTGCCCGGCACGGTCACGCTCGATCTGGCCCGTGCCCTCGCGGGCGGGCTGCCCGCGACGGGGTGCGTGAACATCGACGCGGCCTCGGTGGTCCGCCGCGGCGGACCACCGGCCGGGGTGCACAGCGACATCCTCCACCCCGAACTGGCCCGGGTGGTGCTGGCGGCGGGCCGGGTCTCCTGACCCGCCGCCGGCACCGGTTCGACGGCCGGGGGTCAGCGGTGCGCGGTGTACTCCACGACCTGCTGGTAGGTCGGCCGGTTCTGCCAGCTGATGTTGCCGTGCTTGATGCCGCCCAGCGTGCGCTGGACGATCGAGTCGGCACACCACTGGTCACCCGCCGAGCAGAGGCTGTCGCCCGGGTAGACCTGGGCGGCGGTCATCCCGGCGGCCTGCTTCAGGGTGCTGATCAGTGTGTCCCGGCAGGCGCCGAGGTCCCCGCCGCCGCAGTACTTCTCGGCGAGCGGACCCTGCACGTTCTTGCCCAGCACCGACCGGATGTCCTTGTCGACATAGCTCCACCAGCCGTACTGGAAGGCGCTGCCGGCGTGCGAGCCGGTCGGGCCGTGCCCGGCGGACGGCGCCTCGTCGACGGACAGGTTGCCGGTGAACGCGTTGTACAGATCGCTGCCGAGACCGGGCTGGAACTCCGCCTTGACCAGCAGCGGCCACCAGGCGTCCAGGATGCGGATCGCGTCGGCGTCGGCGTAGGTCTTGGAGCCGGCGGAGGTCTCGGTGCGCCGGGCGCCCGCGGTCACCCATGCCTGGAGCCTGCTCACCGCGCCGGCGGCGGTGGAGTCGGTCACCGGCGAGGAGTTGATCACCTGGAGCAGTTCGGGAAGCACGTCCTCGGCGCGCAGATCGCTCACGCCCGCGGACGCCATGGCCTGCACCAGCTGGGTGCGGGTCACCCCGCCGGCCGCGACCAGCTTCTTGACCCGGTCGTCCAGCAGATTGCCGCGGTGCACGGAACCGTCGCCCCAGGAGGCGTTGGTGTAGTCCTTGGCCTGCTTGTTGTTCCAGGAGATGTAGTAGTCCTGGTCGATCGAGTTGGGGTGGGCGGAGGGCGCGGTGTAGTCCGCCGTGTTGGTGTCCGGGCTCCAGCCGCGCCACTCGTACGCGGGCTGTGCCCACACCGGGAACTCGGGGTCGACGCCGTCCGCGCGGACCGGGTTGTCACCGCTGTTGTAGTAGGCGGTGTGCTGGGAGTCGGCGTAGAACCAGTTGAAGGTGAAGTTGATGTGCTGTGCCGCGCTCTGGAAGTCCTGGGGGCCCTTGACGTAGCCGGGGTCGTTCAGCATCTGGAAGCCGATGATGGAGTCGACCTCGTGCAGGTAGGAGGAGCGCAGGGTGGTGTAGGCGACCTTCTTGCCGCCGACCGTCGCCCGGTACTCCACCGGTCCGTACTTGGTGCGCCACACCCGCATGGTGTACGAGCCCGCGGCGGTGCCGTCGGCCAGCGTGGGCGACCAGGAGTTCTTCTGCTCGACCTTGTCCATCGCGGTGCAGGTGCCGTGGTACAGGTAGTGGTAGTCGTCCTGGCACAGCTCGACGGCGTAGGTGTCGATGATGTCCTGCCCGGAGGTGGTCGCGCTCCAGGAGTAGTCCTGGCCGCGGCCGAGTTCGACGTACATGCTCAGGCCCGCGAAGGAGGCGCCGCGGGCGCTGATGCCGGGGCCCTGGATCTCCTGGAGCATCAGCAGCTGCGGGGCGAAGTAACCGGTCTGCGGGCCGAAGACGGCGATCGGATGGCCGCTCGCGGTGTGCTTGCCGCTCACCACGAGGGCGTTGGACATGCCCCGGTGGGCGGAGCCGAGCGTGGACTTGGCGGCCGTCTCGGACATGGTCCGGGCGGCGGAGGTGCCCGCGCTGCCGGTGCGGTCGTAGACCAGCGGCTCCTGGGTCACCGAGCCGGCGTCGGGCAGCGCCTCGCCCTTGGCGGTGGCGGGCTTGGTGCCGTACGGGAAGCTCTGGCCGTCGTGGACGGTGAGCACGGCCTCGGGGTCGTTGCGCTCGCGGAAGGACTCCCAGACCTTGGTGCCCTCCTCGACGCCGTACTTGTTCTGGGCGGCCATCAGGGAGAGGGCGTTGCCGACCTCGCCGCCGCCGCCCGAGCCGAAGAGGGTGCCGATGACGGAGGCCAGCGCCACCAGGTCGGTGATCTTGAAGTGGTCGATGGTGCCGGCGTTGGTGACGGCGTCCTTGTGGCCGGTCAGGTCGTACTCGCCGGGGAAGTAACGCCCGCTGTCGGAGGCGTCGATGTAGGAGTTGATGCCGTCCAGGTAGGCGTTCGCGTCGGCGAGGGCCTGCTGGCCGCGGGCCCCGTTGCCGGCCACCGCCCGGTCGATCTGCGCCTGGAGGTCGGCCTCCGTGTAGGGGGCGTTGCGGTAGAACTCCTGCTCAAGGCCCTGGTTGGCGGCGGCACCGCCCGCGAAGGAGGTCAGCTGGCCCCGGCCGACGTGCCGGAAGACGTCCATCAGCCACAGCCGGTCCTCGGCCGCCGCGTACCCGGCACCGAACTCGGTGCCGTAGCGGGTGGTGCCGGTGATGTGCGGCACACCGGTCTTCTTGTCGCGCACGATCGTCACGTCGCCGCGCCCGTTCGGCTTCTCGGTCGAGGCGACCTGGTCGGACGGGACGCCGAAGGAGGCGTCGTTGAAGAAGCTGTTGATGGTCGAGTCGGACAGTCCCTTGTAGCCCGTGGCCAGGTCGGCGTACGGCCCGAGCTGGTCCTCGGCGTGCGAGGGCTGGGTGCCGAAGGCCTGGTTGAGCAGGATCTGCGCGAGGGTGGCGTTGCCGTTCTCGCCCGGCGGCAGGATGTCCGAACACTGGCCGCCGCAGTAGTCGTTGGACGCGGCCGCGGTGGCGGCTGTGGCCGCGGTCTGGGTGAGCGGGGAGAGAAGTCCGGCTATCAGTACGCATACCGACGCGGACTTCAGGAACCCGGGGAGTCGGCGGGACGTTCTCACTCCGTCAAGGGCGATACGTGGGGTTCGCCGTGGCATGGCGGCTCCTAGCGAGTGGGGTGCGCGAACGTTACCGCCGGTATCCCCCAAGTTGAAGATGAACACGCGTCACTTTTTCGGGGGCAGTGGAAGTCCCCGGGAGGAACCACGCGAAGAGATGGAGCCGAAGCGCCTGTCGATACGTCTATCAGGCGACGTCCGTACGACGACGCCGAACTGACCGGAGAACAGGTGCAGGTGTGACGGAGGTGCAGGGCGATGGCCGGTTTCCGGAGTCTGGCGAGACAGGTACGCGATCCGGGCTGTGATCTGGCGCTGCGGCGCTACTCGCTGCGCAAGTGCCTGGAGAAGTTCGCCCCTTACGGGCATCGGGCGACATGGGACCATCTGTGCGCGCGGGCCGGGTTCGGACCCGAGGACCGCTCCCCCGATCCGGCGCGGCTCGTGGCCGCACTGGAGGAACTGGAGGAGGCCCGGTCCGTCTGGCTCGCCTACGAGACCGGCTTCACCGAGCGGCGCCGCCGGGAGAAGCACGACGGGCTGCGCCGGCCGGGCAGCGTGGACGACTGGCACCGGCTGACCTGGGGCGGCTTCGGCGTCGCGTGGTGCGACGACCCGCGGGTCCACCCCTCCGCTCCCCTGGCCGAGGTGCTGCGCCGGCTGATCGCCGCGCTGGAGCGGGAGCCGGGGTCGTGCTGCCCGGTGTGCGGCGCGGACCGCCTCGTGTGGAAGTACGGCCTTGACCACGAGCCGTCCTCCGGCCCGGTCTGCACGGACTGCGGGATACTCGTGCCGCTTCCGGTGCTCTCCCCGCGGGCCCTGGACCACGCCCGGCGGGGCCGGCTGCTGATCTCCGCCTGACGGTACGGGATTCGATCAGGGGGTCGCGCAGGGGATGCCGCACCCCCGCGCTCCGCCGCCGCGGAGGCCGTCGGGCCCTTGTCGGTGGGGTGGTCGTCGGTGGGCCCTGGCACCATCGGGTCATGGTGCAGGTATGTCTCAACGGGCGGCGGACGCCCGAGGACGGCACGGCCGTCCCGATGTCCCCCGAGGACATGGCGCGTTCCGCCGCGGACGCCGTCGCGGCCGGGGCGACGGAGATCCATGTCCACCCCAAGTCGCCGTGCGGTCACGACAGTCTCTCCCCCCGCGTCCTCGCCCCGACCCTCGAAGCGCTGCGCGCCCGCGTCCCGGTCCCGATCGGCGTGACGACCGGCGCCTGGGCCGAACCCGACCCGGCCCGCCGCCTGGACCGCGTCCGCTCCTGGACGCTCCTGCCCGACTTCGCCTCGGTCAACTGGCACGAGCCGGGTGCCGAGGACCTCGCGCGGCTGCTGCTGGACCGGGGCGTGGCCGTCGAGGCGGGCATCTGGTCCGGCACCGGTGCCGCGGCCCGCTTCACCGCCTCCCCGCTCGCCCCGCGGGTGCTGCGCGTCCTGGCCGAGGTGACGGACCCGGACCCGGCCACGGCACGGGACTCGGCCTGCTCGCTGCTGGCGGAACTGGGCGACCGCCACGGCCGTCCGGTCCTCCTGCACGGCGAGGAGGGCGGCACCTGGCCGCTCGTCCGGCTGGCCGGCCGCCTGGGACTGGCCACCCGCATCGGCCTGGAGGACACGCTGTGCCTGCCGGACGGCGAACGGGCCGCGTCCAACGCGGAGTTGGTGGCCCACGTGCTGCGCCCGCGACCGTAGCAGCGCGGAATCCGGTGGCTCCACGCGTTTAGCGTCCGCGAGCCTGAGGGGCGTTGGAGCCGGAGACCGACGAACGGGGGGCTTTTCATGTCCACGCTGCGGGTGACCGCCGAGGTGCTGACCGTCCATGAGCATCCGAACGCGGACGCGCTGGAGCTGGCCCAGGTGGGGCTGTACCGGGCCGTGGTCGCCAAGGGTGTGTTCCGGACCGGGGAGGCGGCCGTCTACATCCCCGAGCAGGCCGTGCTGCCGGACGGGCTGATCGAGGAGCTGGGGCTGACCGGGCGGCTGGCGGGCGGTGCCGCGAACCGGGTCAGGGCGGTGCGGCTGCGGGGCGAGCTGTCGCAGGGGATCGTGTGCCGGCCCAAGGCGCTCGCCGGGGTGGACCTGGCCGCCGCGGCGGCCGCGGGCACGGACTTCGCGGAGCGGCTGGGCATCACCAAATGGGTACCGCCGATCCCGCCCACGATGAACGGCGAGGTGGAGCCGGCGCCCGAGCTGCTGCCCTGGGTCGACATCGAGAACATCCAGCGCTACCCGGACGTCTTCGCGCCGGGCGAGCCCGTGGTGCTGACGGAGAAGCTGCACGGCTCGGCGTGCCTGCTGACGTACGTGGCCGACCAGGACCGGGTGTACGTCTCGTCCAAGGGTTTCGGCGCCAGGTCCCTCGCCCTGAAGGAGGACCCGCGCAACCTGTACTGGCGGGCGGTGCGCGGACACGGCGTCGCGGCGGCCGCCGCCCGGCTGGCCGAGCGGCTCGGGGCGCGGCGCGTCGGCGTCTTCGGCGAGGTGTACGGCGCGGGGGTGCAGGACCTGACGTACGGCGCGGACGGCCGGCGCGACACCCTGGGCTACGCGGCGTTCGACGTCTGCGCCGAGATCGACGGCGCCGTGCGCTGGCTGGACGCGGCCGCGCTGCTGGAGGGCGAGCTGCCGGTGGTGCCCCGGCTGTACGAGGGGCCGTACGACATCGAGCGGGTGCTGTCGGTCGCGAGCGGCCGGGAGACGGTGTCCGGGCGGGAGCTGCATCTGCGCGAGGGTGTGGTGATACGGCCCCGGACCGAGCGGTACAGCGCGGTGACCGGGGGCCGGGCGATCGCCAAGGCGGTGAGCGCGGCGTACCTGACCCGCAAGGGCGGCACGGAGTACGAGT
The DNA here is from genome assembly GCF_013423905.1 of Streptomyces sp. NEAU-sy36. Lineage (NCBI taxonomy): Bacteria > Bacillati > Actinomycetota > Actinomycetes > Kitasatosporales > Streptomycetaceae > Streptomyces > Streptomyces sp. NEAU-sy36. Next base: position 2,073,721 of record NZ_CP058977.1, on the reverse strand, counting down.
GAGCCGGCCGGGCGCGGGGCCCGCCCCCTTCGCGCGGGCCCCCGTCACTTCCCCCGCGGGCGCTCCGTCATCAGCCGCGAGCCCGCGCGCCGCTCCCCGAAGGCGTCGTCCGGGTTGGACAGCACACAGGTGTCCAGGGACAGGCAGCCGCAGCCGATGCAGTCGGTCAGGTGGTCGCGGAGGCGGTTGAGCTGGGTGATGCGCTCGTCGAGTTCGGAGCGCCACGCCTGCGACAGCCGCGCCCAGTCCTCCCGCGTCGGCGTCCGCTCCTCCGGCAGTTCGGCGAGCGCCGAGCGGATGGTGGCGAGCGGGATGCCGACCCGCTGGGCCGCGCGGATGAAGGCCACCCGGCGCAGGGTGTCACGGCTGAAGCGCCGTTGGTTGCCGCTGGTGCGGCGGCTGCTGATCAGGCCCTTGGCCTCGTAGAAGTGCAGCGCGGAGACGGCGGCGCCGCTGCGCGCGGACAACTGGCCGACGGTCAGCTCATGGATCTTCTCGGGAATCTGGGGCACCCCGCACAGCCTAGTGAACGGTCCCGTTGACATCGTCTCCGCCCCCGACCATGCTAAGCAGTTGCTTAGGAATGCGAGCGAGAGGCCGGGAACATGGCAGAACCGAGGATCTTCACCTCCCCCGCCGAGCTGAAGGCGGCCGTGGGCGAGCAGCTGGGACACACCGACTGGGTGGAGGTGGACCAGAAGCGGATCGATCTGTTCGCCGAGGCCACCGGGGACCACCAGTGGATCCATGTGGACCCGGAGAAGGCCGCCGCCGGGCCGTTCGGCACGACCATCGCGCACGGCTACCTCACCCTCTCCCTGCTGCCCCTCTTCGGGCCGCAGCTGATGGCGGTCGAGGGCGTGAAGATGGGCGTCAACTACGGGACGAACAAGGTCCGCTTCCCCGCCCCCGTGCCCGTCGGCTCCCGGCTGCGCGCCACCGCGACGATCACCGGGGTCGAGGACGTCACCGGCGGCGTCCAGGTGACCGTCGCCTTCACCGTGGAGCGCGAGGGCGGGGACAAGCCGGTGTGCGTCGCGGAGTCGGTGTCCCGGTACTACCTGTAGCGTCCGGGGTCTATTTCGCCCCGACCATCCGCAGCACCAGGTCGGCGTACAGCTCGCCGACCTGCTCGGGCGTCCGTGGCCCGTCGATGTTGAACCAGCGGGCCACGTCGATGCAGAGCGACAGCACGGCGAGCGTGGTGCCCTGGACGTCGAGCACGTCGAACTCGCCCGCGGCGACACCGTCCTCGATGATCCCGCGCACCTCGGCGTCGACCTGTCGGCGCAGCGCCAGGATCTCCGCGCGGGCCTCGGGACCGAGGGCGTCCAGCTCGTACTGCACCACCCGGGCGGTGGTGCGCCGCCCCGCGTGCCAGCGGACGAAGGAGCTGACCGCGTCGGCCAGCCGCTCCTTGGCGCTGCCCTCGCGGCCGGCCGCCGTGCGCAGGATGTCCAGCGCCTTGTCGTGGCCGATGCGGCTGATCCGGTGGAGCAGCTCTTCCTTGGTCTTGTAGTGGATGTAGAGCGCGGCCGGGCTCATGCCGGCGCGGCCCGCGATGTCCCGGGTCGTCGTCGCGTGGTAGCCGCGCTCGGCGAAGGCCTCCACGGCGGCGACCAGCAGCCGCCGGGCCGCGTCAGGGGTGACCTCTTCCCACGGCTCGGCCTCGCCGCCGGTCGTCTCCTCCGCCGTACTCATCGCTTCACAAGCCCCTCTCGGTGACAGGAGCACCACCATACCGCCGACGGTGAGCGAGCGCTTAGTGCAGCAGCCCAGGGGCCGTGGCGGGTCAGAGCTTCTCGGCGAAGGGGTCGTGCTCCGCGAGCAGCCGGTCCAGCCGGGCCTGGTCGACCCGGCTGACGATCTGCCCGGCCTCCTGCCGGTCCCGGATCACCTTGGCGAGGGTGAAGGCGGAGGTGACGAGGTACAGGACGGCGATGGCCAGGAAGGCCCGCACCCAGGCGTCGGCGTTCAGCCGGAAGATGCCGATGGAGGTGGCCACCATGGCGATCGCGAAGGACGCGACGGCCTGACCGTAGAAGGCGGCCGTGCTCTGCTGCTTGACCGGTGTGTCACTCATGACCGACAGCATCGGCGGACGTGGCCCGCGCCACATCCGCTCGGCTACTCAGGCCGGATACTCAGAACGCCGAGATCCCGGTCAGGGAACGGCCGATGAGGAGCTTCTGGATCTGGCTGGTGCCCTCGTAGAGGGTCATCACCCGGGCGTCGCGCAGGAGTTTGCCGGCCGGGTACTCGTCGATGTAGCCGTAGCCGCCGAAGACCTGGAGCGCGTTGTTGGCGGCGCGGACGGCGGCCTCGGAGGCGAACAGCTTGGCCTTGGAGGACTCCACGGCGAACGGCTCGCCCCGGTCGATCAGATCGGCGACCCGCCAGGTCAGCAGCCGGGCCGCGTCCACGTCCACGGCGATGTCGCTGATCAGCTCCTGCACCAGCTGGTGCCGGGCGATCGGGCCGCCGAACTGCTCGCGCTCCCCCGCGTAGGCGACGGCCGCGTCCAGCGCGGCCTGGGCTATGCCGACGCAGCCCGCCGCGACCGACATGCGCCCCTTGGCGAGCGCGGACATGGCCACCGAGAAGCCCTTGCCCTCCGGGCCCAGCATCGCGGAGGCGGGCACGCGCACGTCCTCCAGGACGAGTTCGGCGGTGGCCTGGCCGCGCAGGCCGAGCTTGCCGTGGATGGCGCGGCGGCTCAGGCCGGGCGTGTCGGTGGGCACCAGGAAGGCGCTCACACCCTTGTGGCCGGGGGCGTCGGTGGAGCGGGCGAAGAGCAGGACCACGTCCGCCCACGTCCCGTTGGTGATGAACATCTTGGTGCCGTTGACGACGTACTCGTCCCCGTCGCGCACCGCCCGGGTGGTGAGGTTGCCCGCGTCGGAGCCGGTGCCGGGCTCGGTGAGACCGAAGCAGCCGACGTACTCGCCCGCGGTGAGCCCCGGCAGCCAGCGCCGCTTCTGCTCCTCGTCCCCCCAGGCGGCGATCGTCTTGGCGACGAGACCGAGGGAGACGGACACGATGCCGCGCACCGAGGAGTCACCGCGGCCCAGCTCCTCGGTGACCAGGCAGTAGGCGAGATGGTCGCCGCCGGAGCCGCCGTACTCCTCGGGGACGGTCAGCCCCAGGAAGCCGACGTCGCCGAGCTTCTTCACGATGCCCCGGTCGACCTCCTCGGCGCGGTCCCAGGCGACCACGTGCGGGGCGATCTCACGCGCCACGAAGTCCCGCGCGAGCCGCCGTACGGCGGCCTGCTCCTCGCTCAGCTCCAGGTTCACCACGCGATCACCCCACACATTTAAATTAGCAGTGCTAGTTTACAGCCGCAGCCCTACTATGTGCGCCATGGCCCGACCGCGCAAGCCCCTGCTCAGCACCGACCGGATCGTCCAGACGGCCCGGGAACTCGTGGACCGGGAGGGCCTGGCCGCCGTCTCCACCCGCCGGCTCGCCGCCGAACTCGGGGTGAGCGGGCCCTCGCTGTACAACCACTTCCGCACCAAGGACGAGATCCTGGAGGCGGTCGCCGACTCGGTGAGCGCGCTGGTCGACCTGTCGATGTTCGAGGACGGCCGCGCGTGGCGGACCGCGCTGCACGACTGGGCCGTCTCCTACCGGGCCGCCCTGCGCGCCCACCCCAACATCGTCCCGGTGCTCGCCCGCGGCCCCGGGCGCCGGCCGGCCGCGCTGCGGGTGGCCGACGCGGCGTACGGCGCGATGGTCGACGCGGGCTGGCCGCCGGCGCAGGCCACGTCCATCGGCGCGCTGATGCGGTACTTCATCATGGGCTCGGCGCTCGGCTCCTTCGCCGGCGGCTTCGTGGACGATGCCAGCGCGTACGACCCGGCCGACTACCCGCACCTCGGGCAGGCCCATCTGCTCGCCGAACAGCAGGAGAAGATCGACGAGCGGGCGTTCGAGACGGGGCTGACCGCGCTGCTCGACGGGCTGGCGCAGCAGTACGAGCTGATCCGGCGTGGCTCGTAGCCCGGACCCTTCGGTGCCGGCCGAAGGGTGCCCGGCGCATCCTTGACGGCATGGGCAGGACGAAGGATCCCCAGGCGGCCGGGCTCGCGGCACTGGCCGCTCTGATCGCGGACGAGACACGGGCCGCGTGTCTGCTGGCGCTGCTGGACGGCCGGGCCTGGACGGCGGGCGAGCTGGCCCGGCATGCCGGGGTCGCCGCGTCCACGCTGAGCGAGCATCTGGGCAAGCTCGTCGCGGGCGGGCTGCTCGCGCAGGAGCGGCAGGGCCGGCACCGGTACGTACGGCTGGCCGACGCACGGGTGGCGACGCTGGTCGAGGACCTCGCGGCGCAGCTGCCCCCGGCGCGGGGGCGGCCCGTGCGCACCCTGCGCGAGGCGAGCGCCGGGTCGGCGATGGCGCGGGGCCGTACCTGTTACGACCATCTCGCCGGGCGGCTCGGCATCACGCTCACGGACGCGCTGACCACGCGGGGACTGCTGCGGCAGGACACGGGTTTCGCGCTGACGGAGGCGGGGCTGGCGTGGTTCGCCGCCGCGGGCATCGAGCTGGACGGCGGCGGGCGCCGCCCGCTGGCCCGGGCCTGCCTCGACTGGACCGAGCGCCGGCCCCACCTGGCCGGGGTGGCGGGGGCGGCGCTGTGCCGGCACGCGCTGGAGGCGGGATGGTGCGAGCGGATCGGGAGCGAGCGGGCGGTCCGGGTGACGGGGACGGGCGAGCGCGAGCTGTCCGCGCTGCTCGGCGTCCCGGCGGACGCGCTGCGCTGACTCCCGCGCGCCGCCCGCGCCGGTCAGAACACGACCAGCGCCCGGCCGCCCTTCCCCACCCGCATGTTCTCGAAGGCCCGCGGGATGTCCTCCAGGCCGATCCGCTCGGTGACCAGGGCCGACAGGTCCAGCCGGCCCGTACGGACGTGGTCCGCGAGGACCGGGAGGTCACGGGCCGGATCGCTGTTGCCGTAGACGCAGCCGGAGAGCGTGCGGCCCCAGTGGAAGAGTTCCAGGGCGTTGAAGGTGACCTGCTGGTCCTTGCCGCCGATGCCGACGACCGTCGTGCGGCCGCCCCGCCGGGTGGACTCCCAGGCCGCGCGGATGCTGACCGCGCGCCCGGCGCACTCGATGGCGACGTCCACGCCCTGGTCGCCGGTGAGCGCGCGGATCTCGCGCGGGGTGGCGGCCGAGGCGAGGACGTAGTCGGTGGCGCCGGCCGCGCGGGCCAGGGCTTCCTTCTCGGGGGTGACGTCGACGGCGACGATCCGGGCCGCGCCCGCGATCCGCGCCGACTGGAGGGTGGCGAGCCCCACCCCGCCCGCGCCGAACACGGCGACGGTCTCACCGGGGCGGACCCGGGCGCTGTGGTGGACGGCGCCGTACCCGGTGAGCACGGCGCAGCCGAGGAGCGCGGCGTCCGTCAGCGGCACGCCCTCGGGCAGCGGCAGCACGGCCCCCGCCGGGACGACGGTCTCCTCGGCGAACGCGGCCACGGTCAGGCCGGGATGCAGCTCGGTGCCGTCGGCGGTGCGGGCGTACACCTCGGCGGAGCCGTTGAGGGCGTTGGCGCACAGCCAGACCTCGCCGAGCCCGCAGGCGTGGCAGTCGCCGCAGGAGGGCGCCCAGTTGAGGACGACGGGCGCGCCGGGCGAGACATGGGTGACGCCCTCGCCCACGGCGACCACCGTGCCCGCGCCCTCGTGCCCGAGGACCGCGGGGACCGGCACGCGCATCACGCCGTCGGCCAGGGACAGGTCGGAGTGGCACACCCCGGCGGCCGCGAGGCGGACCCGGACCTGGCCGGGGCCCGGGTCGGGCAGCTCGATGCCGGTTATCTCCAGGGGCGCGCCGACGGCGGGCAGGACAGCGGCTCGTACGGCCATGTCGGGTGGACTCCCTCAGAACTGGAAGGACTTGGTCTGGAGGTACTCGTCGAGGCCGTGGCTGCCGAGTTCCCGGCCGACCCCGGACTGCTTGTAACCGCCGAACGGGGCCAGCGGGTTGAACCGGCCGCCGTTGATGTCGACCTGCCCGGTCTCCATCCGCCGGGCGAAGGCCACGGCCTCGGCCTCGTCACCCGCCCAGACGGCACCGGCCAGACCGTACACCGTGCCGTTGGCGATGCGCAGGGCGTCCTCCTCGTCGGTGTAGGGCAGGACGCACAGCACCGGGCCGAAGATCTCCTCCTGTGCGATCGTCATCTCCGGTGTGACGTCGGCGAAGACGGTCGGGCTGACGAAGTAGCCCTTGTCACGGGGGGACTCGGGGCCGCCGACGACCAGCCGGGCACCCTCGGCGACGCCCTTCTCGATGTAACCGCGCACCCGGTCGCGCTGCCTGGCGCTGACCACCGGCCCGATGCGGTCGCCGTACTTGGCGGCGGCGGCCCCGGCCAGCTCGACGGCCTGCGCGTACCGGTCGCGGTGGACCAGCATCCGGGTCCAGGCGCTGCACGTCTGGCCGGAGTTGTTCATGACGTTGGCGACGCCGACGTTCACCGCCCTGGCGAGGTCGGCGCTCGGCAGGATCACGTTGGCGGACTTGCCGCCGAGTTCGAGGGCGACCCGCTTCACCGCCCCGCCGGCCAGCGCGCCGATCCGGCGGCCGACCGCGGTGGAGCCGGTGAAGGAGACAAGGTCCACGTCCGGGTGCTCGGCGAGCGCCTGCCCGGCGACCGGCCCGAGGCCGGTGACCAGGTTGAACACGCCCGCGGGCACGCCCGCTTCGTGCACCGCCTCGGCGAACAGCTGGGCGGTGAGCGGGGTGTCCTCGGCGGGCTTGAGGACCACGGTGCAGCCCGCGGCGAGCGCCGGGGCGACCTTGGCGACGATCTGGTGGAGCGGGTAGTTCCAGGGGGTGATCGCGCCCACCACGCCGACGGGCTCGTGCAGGACGGTGGAGTTGCCGACCCTCTCCTCGAAGGGGCGACTCGCGGCCAGTTCGGCGTAGGACCCGGCGACCGCGATGGGCACGCCCGCGTGCACCGCCTGCGAGAAGGCGAGCGGCGCGCCCAGTTCGGCGGTGACCGTCTCGGCGATCTCGTCCTTGCGGGCCGCCAGGACGTCCCGCAGGGCGGACAGCCGGGCCGCGCGCACGGCGGGCGGGGTGGCGGCCCAGCCGGGCAGGGCGGCGCGGGCCGCGCGCACGGTGGTGTCCACATCCGCGACACCGGCGGCCGGGACCCGGGCGATGACCTGCTCGTCGGCGGGATTCACGACCTCGATCACGTCGTCCGGGTGCCCGGCGGGGCGCCATGCTCCGTCGATGTAGAGACCGTCGTGTGCCTGCATACCGCTTCCTCCCGGCGTTCGTCCCACTGGACCCCGCCCAAACTAGCGGCGATAGTTTTCCGGCGCCAGACACGCACCGGGGGCGGGCCTCACCGGGTCGCGGTGAGGTGGGCGAACACCACCACGTTGCTCGTGTAGCCGGTACGCCTGCTGTACAGGCCCCCGCAGGTGAGCACGCGCAGCTCGGGGCGGCGGGAGCGGCCGTACACCTCCTTGTCGGGGAAGCCGGACTTGTCGAAGACCTGCACCCGGTCGACGGTGTAGACGGCGGTGCGGCCGTCCGCGCGCCGGGCCTCGATCTGCTTGCCGGGCCTGATGTGCGGAAGGGAGGCGAACACCGCCGGCCCGGTCGGGGTGTCGCGGTGGCCCACGGCGATCGCGGTGCCCGCCTCGCCCGGGGTCGCGCCGCCCTCGTACCAGCCGACGGCCTTCGGCCGGTCGAAGGGCGGTGTCTCCAGCTGCCGGTCGCGGTCGAGCCGCACCCCGGTGACCGGGGCGTCGATCCCGAGGGAGGGGATGCGCACGGAGGTGGGCCGGGACCGGGGCAGCGGGCGGGCGGTGTCCGGCGCGCCCCGTCCGTCGGCGCCGGCCGGTCGCGCCCCCGCGGCCGCGACGCCCGTGCGGTCCGGGGCGCCGTCGTCCCCGCACCGGCCGATCAGCGTCACCAGGACGGCCGTGAGCACGACCGTCCTGGTGAGGCGGTAGGCACGGGTCCGGTACCAGGGCCTGCGTCGGCGCCTACGCCGCGCCATGGGGCCGCCGGCGGTTCAGCCGGAAGTACACGACGGAGCCCACCGCGACCAGGCCGACCGCGGCGGCGGCGCCGACCGGGGAGAACGCGGCCGCGGTGTCGATGAGACCGCCGCCACCGGCGTGCACCCCGCCCTGCGGGCCGCTGTGGTCGCCGCCGCCCTGGCCCCAGGAGGCGTCGTTGTGCTGCTGTTGCTGCGGGTGGTCCTCGATCTGGCCGGGCGCGCCCGGGGCGCCGTTCTCGTGGCAGTTGACCCGGAACACCTTCTCCTTGAGCGCGCCGGCCACCGCCCAGGTGATCCGGTACTGGCCGTCGGCGAGGCCCAGCGGGTCGGTGTGCCCGGCGCCGCCGGCGAGCTGGATGGTGCCGGTGACGGTGGCGGCCGTGGGCAGCGGGGGCTGGGGGGTGATGGTGTAGGCGATGACGGGGAGCACGTCGAAGTTGACCGCGTCGAGGTAGAACCTGCACACCGTCGGGTCGTCCTTCGAGACGCCGAAGGGTGTGCCGACTCGGTGGACTCTGATGTCGCCGTTCTCCCCCTGGGCCATGGCGGTCGGTGCCGCCACCCACGACGCGCCCGCCGCGGCGAGTGCGGTCAGGACGACGGTGGCACCGGCGCGGGTGCCGGCGGTGCGTGGGAACGTACGGGTGGGCATGCGCATTTCCTCCGAGTCAGACGATTTTCATACAAATCGATCTCGTCTGGACTCTGCCCAATGCACTCGGCGGCCGACGGCAGCGGCGCCCGGCGCGCCGTGAGATATCCCCCTGGCGGCGCAACGCGCCCGTCGGCGCCCTCGCCGGGAGGCCGACGGCGGCCCGACGGGGAACGCCGTCGAGGACCGCGCCTCCCCGACGGCGGGTCGAGGAGACCGCCGTCGCGCGGTCGCCCGGTGCCGGCGCCGGGGCGGTGACGGCGCGCGCCAGCGGATGCCGGGACGGCCGCGGCGCCGGCCGCCGCCCTCCGCACCGCGCGCGACCACGACGCGGGCGCCTCCTCGCGCCAACGAGGACCGGGCGGCAACTCCGCCTCCCGGGCGCGGGCTTGAGCGGCCGCGGGACGGCACGGGCGCCGTGGCCCGACCCCACCGCTCCCGTGCCTGCCGCTCAGTCGAGCAACCGCCCGAGATACGCCCGCAGCAGCTCGCGCGTCTCGTGGATGATCGCCTCGTCGCCCTCCGGGTCGAGCCGGAAGGCCAGTTGGACGAGGCTGTCCGCGCTCTCCACGGCGACCAGGAAGGCCCGGCGCAGTTCGTCGTCGGGGGTGCGGTCGAGATAACCGGCCAGCAGGTCCGAAAGCCGGTCCGCGACCCGGCTGTTGGGCTCGGTCTGGCGAGCGCCGACCGGGATCTGGTTGCCGAAGTCGACCAGGGAGAAGCCGGGCGCGGTGCGCTTCATCGCCAGGTACTCGTCCAGGACGGCGTCCATCGCCACGCGCCAGTCCCCCGCGCCGGCCCGCTCCAGCCGCCCCGTGACGTGCTCGACGAACAGTTCCAAGTTGCGCTGGGCCAGGGCGTCGGCCATCTGCCGCTTGTTGCCGAAGAACCGGTAGACGGAGCCGATGGGCACGCCGGCGCGCACCGCGACGGCCCGGGTGCTCAGGCCGTCGTAGCCCACTTCGTCGAGGAGTTCGGCGCAGGCGTCGAGGATCCTGGCCAGCCGTTCGGCGCTGCGCCGCTGGACGGGGGCGCGGCGGAGCGAGGTCGCGTGGGGCACGGGCTTCATGATGCCTTTCCGCCGGGGTCCGGTGAACCTCGTCCCAGGGTACGGAGAGGCGCGCATGCCACTCGGCCGCGTCCCCGGGCGCTCAGCCGCCGGTCACCGGGGCCGTGTTCGCGGTGGACGGCCGGGGCGAGGCAGGCGGCCGGGTGTCCGACACCGTTATGTCGGCGGTGCTCTGGACCGGCTTGCCGTGCACGGCCCACACCGTGCCGTCGTCGGCGTACAGCCGGGCGGTGACGTGGTGCGTGCCGTGCGGGACGAGCCGGGCGGGCAGGCGGTAGCGGGGGCCGCGCAGCCGGGCGACGCGCCGGCCGTCCACGAAGAGGCAGGCGAGCCCGCGCCCGGTCACCGCGGTGGGCCGCGCGCCGGGGGTGGAGACCCGGAAGTGGCGGAAGGTCAGGCGTACGTCCCAGCCGTCGGCGGAGTCCGGGGTGACCTCCACGGCGACCTTGGGTGCGTCCCTGCCGCCGGCCTCGCGCAGGTGGCGGCCCGCGTCGTCGGTGCCGGGCAGCACCTTGCCGACCGGCGAGGGCGACACCGCCTCCCCGCTCGCCCCGCCCGCGTGCGCCGTGCCGCCCCCCGCGCAGCCCGCCGTTGCGAACACGAGGCCCACCGCGAGCGCGGCGAGCCGTCTCCGGGTCCCCTTCGTCCACGACATGCCCGGAGCGTAGAACACCGGGGCCCGGCCGGGAATCCGTCCGAGGTCTGGTTCCCCGCGCACCACGGAGGGACGAGGGCAGGGATCGGACGCGAAGACGGCCCGCCCCCTTGCGCGGCACCCCGCGTAATCCTACGGTGTGGCATAGGAATGAATGGGTGTACTCAGTGGCGCGAAGGAGCGTGGGGGCGACCATGAGCGGGGACGCGCGGAAGACGGCCGAGGGACTGTCGTACCTGACCGGGTTCGGCAACGAGCACGCCTCGGAGGCGGTGCCGGGCGCGCTGCCCGAGGGCCGCAACGCGCCGCAGCGCGCACCGCTCGGCCTGTACGCGGAGCAGCTCAGCGGATCGGCGTTCACCGAGCCGCGCGCCCACAACCGCCGCTCGTGGCTGTACCGGATCCGCCCGTCGGCCGCGCACCCGGCGTTCACCCGGACCGCCAACGGGTCGATCCGCACGGCGCCGTTCACCGAGACCGTGCCCGACCCCAACCGGCTGCGCTGGAACCCGCTGCCGGCGCCCGCCGCCGGGACCGACTTCGTCGCGGGCCTGTGGACGCTCGGCGGCAACGGCGACGCGACCCAGCGCACGGGCATGGCCGTGCACCTGTACCACGCCGACACCTCCATGGAGCGCGTCTTCTCCGACGCCGACGGGGAGTTGCTGATCGTGCCCGAGCACGGCGGGCTGCTGCTGCACACGGAGTTCGGGCGGCTGCACGTGGAGCCCGCGCACGTGGCGCTGATCCCGCGCGGGGTGCGCTTTCGGGTGGAACTGCTGGACGACTCCGCGCGCGGGTACGTCTGCGAGAACTACGGCGCCCCGTTCCGGCTGCCCGACCTCGGCCCGATCGGCGCCAACGGCCTCGCCAACGCACGGGACTTCCGCGCGCCGGTCGCCGCGTACGAGGAGACCGAGGGCCCGGTGGAGGTGGTGAACAAGTTCTGCGGCAACCTCTGGACGGCGACGTACGACCACTCGCCGCTCGACGTGGTGGCGTGGCACGGCAACCATGTGCCGTACGTCTACGACCTGCGCCGCTTCAATGTGATCGGCACCATCTCCTACGACCACCCGGACCCCTCCATCTTCACGGTCCTGACCTCCCCCTCGGACACCCCCGGCCTGGCCGGCGTCGACTTCGTCGTCTTCGCGCCGCGCTGGCTGGTGGGCGAGGACACCTTCCGGCCGCCGTACTTCCACCGGAACGTGATGAGCGAGTACATGGGCCTGATCGAGGGCGCCTACGACGCGAAGGCGGAGGGCTTCGTGCCGGGCGGCGGCTCGCTGCACAACATGATGTCGGCCCACGGCCCGGACCGGGAGACGTTCGACAAGGCCAGCGCGGCCGAGCTGAAACCGCAGAAGATCGACGACGGCCTCGCCTTCATGTTCGAGACCCGCTGGCCGGTGACGCTCACCCCGCACGCGGCCCGCGCCGACCACCTCCAGCGGCGCTACGACGACGTGTGGCACGGCCTGGAGCGCAACTTCCGCGTGTGACACGCGTGTTGCGCCCGTTGCTCCCGAACGGTACGGATATCAGCGTGACCTCCTTCGCCCCGGACTCGATCGTCCTGAACCGCAAGCTCCCGCTCTGGTATCAGGTGTCGCAGTCGCTGCGCGCCTCGATACTGGGCCGCTCGCCCGCCGACCCGCTGCGCCTGCCCACCGAGGAACGGCTGGCGGAGCACTACGGGGTGAGCGTGCTGACCATGCGGCAGGCGCTGAAGGAACTGGAGGACGAGGGGCTGATCAGCCGGCACCGGCGGCGCGGCACGTTCATCGAACCCGATGCCCGGCGCGGCGCCCCGGTGCGGCTGCTGGGCTCGGTGGACGCCATCGTGGCCCAGCAGTCCGGGATGACCACGAAGCTGCTGAGCCACGGTCCGGCGCCGGTGCCGGGCGGGCTCGTCGACTGCTTCCCGGGGCTCACGGAGGTGGCCGCGTACCACCGGCTGCGCAGCGACGAGAAGACCGGCGAGCCGACCAACCACGCGGTGAACCACGTACGCCCCGAACTGGCCGCGCGGATCGACCCGGACGATCTGCTGCGCTGGCCGATGACGAAGGTGCTGCGGGACGTCGTCAAGGCGGACATCTCCCGGATCACGGACACCGTGGAGGCCCGGCTCGCCGACCCGGAGACCGCCCGCCTCCTCCAGGTCCCGCTGCTCAGCCCGATCCTGCACTACACGGGCGTCACCTACGACACCGCCGGCCAGGTGCTGGACGTGGCGGTGATCCACTACCGGGGCGACCGCTTCTCCTTCACGGTGACCCTGGACGCCACCTGACCCGGCCGGTGCCCTGGGACCGTACGATGCCCAGCGTGCCGTACGACGACGACGCTCCGCTGCTGGCGGACCTCATGCCGTGGTCCGTCGCACCGCTGCGGCCGGGCCGCGCCTGGCCGACGGCGCCCGACCCCGCCTCCCTGAAGGCCCGCTGGGACGCGCTGCTGAAGGCCGGACTCCCGGACCGCGAGGCGCTGTTCGAGCCGACCAGGGCCCGCACCCTGCACTCGGCCGTGCCCCAGTTGCCCGGCCGGGCCGCCGGCACCCGGCGCCTGGCCCGCGCGGAGGGCCCCTGCGCGGAGCCGGTACGCGTCCTCGCGGGCCCCTTCGACGAGCAGTGGCTGATCCCGGACCACCGGCTGCTGGACGCGGCCCGCCCGGAGCTGTGGCGCGTGGCGGACGCCCACCAGGTCTTCGCCGTGACGACCCCCGACGAGCGGCACCCGGTCCTGGCGGCCTCCCTCCTGCCCCTCCTGCGCACCGGCCGCGTCCACCCCCTGTACCGCCGCCCCGGGGGCTCGGAACCCAACCTGGCCCCCGGTCTGCTGGACCTCCTCTCGGACCGCCTGGGCCTGCGGGTCGCCCCGCTCGACCTCCTGGCCTGGGTCCTCGCCGCCGTGCGCCCCGGGCACACGGTCCCCCTGACCGACGATCCCCGGCTCTGGTCGTCCGGTGTGGAGCTGGGCCGGCGCACGCTCTGGCTGATGCGCCGCGACGGCGAGCGCCCCAAGCTGCCCGGCGGCCGCCGCCCCTACGTCCGCGCGCCCCTGCCGCCGCGCCCCCGCACCCTGCGCTACGACCCCGAGGAGGAGACCCTCCACCTGGACGAGGGCCGCGTCTCCCCCGTCCCCGCGGCGGCCTGGGAGTACGAGCTGAACGGCAGCCGCGTCCTGGAAGCGTGGTTCGCCGCGCGCACGGCTTCGGCCGCCCCCGGCACACTGGCGGCGATCGGCCCGGCGACATGGCCCCAGCCGTGGACCTCGGAGCTGCTGGAGCTGATCACGGTCCTGGCACTGCTGGCCGAACTGCGTCCGCGCGGAGTCGGGTCGGGGCCGTCCGCGATCACGGCGGCGGACCTGCGCCGGGCGGGCGTCCTGCCGCCGCCGCGGGCCGCCCGCCTGCCCGCCTCGGTACTGGACCTCCCCGAGGAGGGCCCGGAAGGGCAGTTCGCCCTGCTGTAGCGGCCGCGGGCGGGATCCCGGGGCAGCGGAAAGGGTCTAACGCGGCTCGTACGCGTCCAGGATCCGTGCGAGCGCCCGCTCGAAGACCGCCTCCAGATCCACCGGCCCCGAGGCCTCCGCGAACGCCGCCGCCATCCTCGGGTACGCCCCGGACGCGACCTGCCGGGCCAGGTAGGCCCCCCGCACCGCGGCCTCCTCCGCCTCCGACCACGGCAGCGCCCGCGCCCGCTGCGCGCTGTCCAGCTCGTTGCGCACGTACGTCGTCACCACGCCGTTGACCATGGCGATGAGCTCCAGCTTGGTCCCGTAGGAGGCCGCCAGGGGTTCCAGACAGGCCAGGCAGTGCTCCAGGTACCGCAGGGTGTGCGGGCTGAACCCGTAGACCGGTGACATCAGGCGCGGCAGCCACGGGTGCCGGTGCATCAGCTCCCGCGTCTGGCGCGCCACCCGCATCAGATCCGCTCGCCAGTCGCCGCACGGCTCCCACAGGACGTGTTCGGCGGCAGCCGCGTCGGCCATCAGCTCGTACAGGTCCTCCTTGCGGGGGACGTAGTTGTACAGCGACATCGTGCCGCATCCCAGCTCGGCCGCGACGTGCCGCATGGACACCGCGTCGAGCCCGCGCGCGTCGGCGATGCGGACGGCCGCCGCCGCGATGTCGTCGCGGGTGTACGCCGGCTTCGGCCCCCGCCCGGTGCGCTCGGGGCGCGCCCAGATCACCTCGGGAACGGCCCCTCGGACTGCCATCGGTCATCACCTCGGCCACCATCGTAGTTACGTACACCGTACGGAGTGCGCTATGGTCGACACATGCCAACTACGTACGCTGTACTTAGTGAAGGTCTGGAGAAGCGCTTCGGCGCGGTGACCGCCCTGCGCGGCCTCGATCTGGCGGTGGCCCGCGGCACCGTCTGCGGGCTGCTGGGCCCGAACGGCGCCGGGAAGACCACCGCGGTGCGCCTGCTGACCACGCTGCTGCGACCGGACGCCGGCTCGGCGCGGATCGCGGGACACGACCTGGTCCGCGAGGCCGCCGAGGTGCGTCGCCGGATCGCGGTCACCGGGCAGTACGCCTCGGTCGACGGCGATCTGACCGGCCGGGAGAACCTGCGCCTGTTCGCCCGGCTGCACCGGGTGCGCGGTCCGGCCGCGCGCGCCGACGAACTGCTGGAGCGCTTCGGACTCACCGAGGCCGCGAACCGCAGGTCCGCCACCTACTCGGGCGGCATGCGCCGCCGCCTCGACCTCGCCGCGAGCCTGATCGGCCGCCCCGAGGTGCTCTTCCTGGACGAGCCGACCACCGGCCTCGACCCGGCCGGCCGCGCCGGCATCTGGCAGGCGGTGCGCGAACTCGCGGCGCGGGGCACGACGGTGCTGCTGACCACCCAGTACCTGGAGGAGGCCGACCAGCTCGCCGACGACATCGCCCTGATGGACCGGGGAAGGATCGCGCACACCGGTTCGCCCGCCGAACTCAAGGCGCGGATCGGCTCGTTCGCCGAGGCCGTGGTCACCGACCGGGCCGTCCTGGACCGGGCGGCCGCCGTGCTGGACCGGCTCACCGGCCGCGAGCCGGTGTTCGACCACACGCGCGGCTCCGTGGGCGCCCTCACCACCGACCCGACGCTCACCCTGCCCCGCCTGGTGCGCGAACTCGACGCGGCGGGCGTGCCGCTGCTCGACGCGAGTCTGCGCCCGCCCACCCTGGACGACGTGTTCCTGCGGCTGACCGGAGCGGCCGCCAAGACCGAGGAGCGTGCCGCGTGAGCGCGTTGGCGTACGACGGACTGGCCATGGCGGGACGGCAGCTGCGCCGGGTGCGCAACAGCCCGGGCCTCGCCGTGCTGACCCAGCTGATGCCGGTCAACATGCTGCTGTTCTTCGGCTACGTCTTCGGCAGCGCGATCGCCATGCCCGGCCGCGAGTACCGCGCCTTCCTGGTGCCGGGGCTGCTGGTCGCGACCGCGGCGGGCGGCTTGATGACCGGCATGTTCCAGGCCGCCGCGGACACCCACCGGGGCGTGACGGACCGGTTCCGGTCGCTGCCGGTGAGCCGGGCCGCGGTACCGCTCGGACAGGCGGTCGCGGACCTCGTGGTGACGGCCGTCGGAACGGTGCCGCTGCTGCTGGTGGGGCTCGCCGTGGGCTGGCGGATCGAGGGGTCGGCGCTCGCGGCGGCCGGCGCGGTCGGGCTGCTGCTGCTCTTCCGGTTCGCCTGCACCTGCGCCGGGATCTTCCTGGGACTGCTCAGCCGCAGCGAGGACGCGGCCGGACAGCTCGGCGCCTCCTCCTTCGTGCTGCCGCTGCTGTCCGACGCGTACATCCCGACGGACCACCTGCCGGGCTGGCTGCGGACGCTCGCCGAGTGGAACCCGATCAGCGCGGTGACCACCGCCCTGCGGGACCTGTTCGGCAACGCGCCCGTGCCGCCCGGCGCCGCCTGGCCGGTGACCCACCCGGTCGCCGGGTCGCTCGCCTGGAGCCTCCTGCTGATCGCGGTGTTCCTGCCGGCCGCGGTGCGCCGGTACGGCCGCGGCGAGTGACCGAGGACGTACTGACAAAGGCGCGGGGCAGGGGAGATCATCCACCCCATGGACCAGCAGCCGCTGCCCTTGGAGGGCATCACCGTCGTCACCGTGGAACAGGCCGTGGCCGCGCCCTTCGCGACCCGGCAGCTCGCCGACCTGGGGGCGCGGGTCATCAAGGTGGAGCGGGTGGACGGGGGCGACTTCGCGCGGGGCTACGACACGGCGGCGCGCGGGCTCGCCTCGCACTTCGTGTGGTGCAACCGGGGCAAGGAGTCCCTCGCCCTCGACCTGAAGGACCCGCGCGGCCTCGCGGTGGTACGGCGGCTGGTCGCGGACGCGGACGTGTTCGTGCAGAACCTGGCGCACGGCGCGGCGGCCCGGCTGGGGCTGGACGCGGCCACGCTGTGCGCCGCCCACCCGCGGCTGGTCGCCGTGGACATCTCGGGCTACGGCCCCTCGGGGCCGTACGCGGACAAGCGGGCCTACGACATGCTGGTGCAGTGCGAGGCGGGTCTGGTGTCGGTGACCGGGACGCCGGAGCGGCCGGTGAAGGCGGGGATCCCGGCGGCGGACATCGCGGCGGGCATGTACGCGTTCTCCGGGGTGCTGGCGGCGCTGGTGCGGCGAGGTGTGACCGGGCGCGGCGGGCCGGTGGAGGTGTCCATGCTGGAGGCGCTGGCCGAGTGGCTGGGGCATCCGCTGCACCACACGATGCACGGCGGCGAGCCCCCGGCGCGCACCGGGCTCGCGCACGCGGTGATCGCCCCGTACGACGCCTATGCCACGGCGGACGGCGGCCGGGTGCTGCTGTCGGTGCAGAACGACCGGGAGTGGCGCCGGCTGGCCGAACAGGTGGTGGAGCGGCCCGAGTTGGGCACCGATCCGAGGTTCGCGACGAACGCCGCGCGGGTCGCGCACCGGACGGAGACGGACGGCGTGGTGGCGCGGGCGCTGGGCGCGCTGGGCGCGGACGAGGCCGTCGCGCGGCTGGAGAAGGCGGGCATCGCCTGTGCGCGGCTGCGGGATCTGCGCGAGCTGGCGGAGCATCCGCAGCTGGCGGCCCGTGAGCGGTGGCGTCAGGTGGGTTCGCCGGTGGGGCCGTTGCGGGCGCTGCTGCCTCCGGTCACGCTGCCGGGCGGGAAGGAGGCTCGGATGGGCGACGTGCCCGCGCTCGGACAGCACACCGGGGCGCTGCTGCGTGCCGTGGGGATGACGGACGACGAGATCGCAGCGTTGCGCCGGGACGGTGTGGCGGCCTGAGCGCGGGCCCTGGACGGGGTCCAGGACCGCCGGTTCGCCCGGTGAGCGCCGGGTGGGCGCTCAAAGGGGCCGTTCAGTGACCGGCCAAGGGCAGATCGACTGTCGTGGGCCGGTCGGTGGCGGGGCGGGGGTCGCTCCGCGACCGCCTCGCGGCGGCCTCAGTGGCCGCTTCGGTGGCCGCCGAACAGCGAACGGCGCAGCCGGCGCAGCGGCGCGAAGAGCGAGACGCGGCCGACCCGCGCACGCCGGTCGCTGTGCCCCCGCCTGGGGTCGCGCGCCGTCAGCTCCCGCATCAGCGAGGTCGCCTCGACGGTCTTCTGCTGCGGTATCGCGGGACCGCCCAGCACCGCCAGGTGACGGTCGAGGCGCGAACTGGTCGCGCTGCTCCCGCACGTGATCGCAGGGACCCTGGCCCTGCTGCGCACTGTTATCTGTTCCATGTCACTCCCCACCCGTACGAGTCCACCCGGCCCGGGCAGAGTAACCCTATCTCCCCACTGGGGCACACGTGTATCTCGCCCACGGGATTCACCTTCCCCGTAAGGGGGTTGATCAACCCTCGGTGACTACTCTCCGAATGCGGCCGGTTTCAGGGCGAGTTGGACAACCGGCTGGCCGACGGCTCGCGCCCGGTCGGCCGTCGGGCCCGACGGTCACGGCGCGTGACGCCCGTCGGGCGCCCGCCCCGCGCCGGCCGGGGTCGCGGCGCCCCGGCGGGGGCCCGGGGGCGCCGAACGGCCCCCGATGATGCGGAAGCGATCACTCCATGGACCCGGCGGCGGGCCGGCCGCGGCAGGCGCCGGCCGGGAGCGCGGAACGTGGGCCATCTCACGCCCCCGGACCGCGCGGCGGCGGGGCCCCCGCCACCGCACACGGGCTCGTCCGCCGCTGCGCCGTGCCGCGGCGGACGAGCCTGGGAAGTTCCGGAAGTTCACATCGGTGCCGTGGGCCCGGCCGCGGGTTCACCCTGAAGGGCGGGCCCGGTGCAGCCCCGTGCGGGGCTCACCCGTTCGGGTCAGCCGGCCGCGTTGGTGAGCGCCGGCAGGTAGCCGCCCGACTGGCCGGCGGCGGTGGGGTGGTAGGACTCGGTGACGTCGAGGACGTTGAGGCTGTGCAGCCAGGAGTCGCCGGAGCAGATCTCGTGGCTGGCGAAGGCGGAGCGGACGTCGCCGAAGACGAAGCCGTGGGCCTGGACGCGGGTCAGGATGGTGCTGTCCAGGGTGTCGGCGGCATTGTTGATGGCCGAACGCTTGGTGTCGGACAGGCCGAGGCAGGTCTGGCCGAGCAGGTAGAAGCGCGGGTAACCGACCACGACCACGCGGGCGTTGGGCGCCTTGGAGTGGATGGCGTTGTAGACGGTGTCCAGCTTCCCGGGCAGCGTGTTGGTGATGTACGAGGTCGCGGTGGAGATCCGGGACAGACAGGTGCTGTCGGAGCTCAGCACGCAGGTCTGCATGACGTCCGCGAAGCCGGCGTCGTTGCCGCCGATGCTGATGGACACCAGCGAGGTCGACGAGTTGAGGGAACCGAGCTGGTTGGCCATCACGTCGTCGGTCGTCGCGCCCGAGCAGGCGTTGAAGGCGAACGAGGCGGGCTTGTGCGCGGCGTTCCACAGGTACGCGGCGGCGTTGGTGCTGCGGTCGCAGTCACCGCTGGAGCTGATGTAGCTGCCGGCGCCGACGCCGGAGGCGTAGGAGTCACCCAGCGCCACGTAGCCACCGCTGTTGCTGGCCGCCTGCGCCGACGCCGCCTGCGTGAAGCCGAGGCCGAGGGCGAGGAGAAGCGGGGCAACGAATCCGGCAAGTCTGGAACGTCTCATGGAACCTCCCGAGTAGCAGGAACTCTGCGACAACTTGAGTAGCAACTACGCGCGTTGACTGGAAGTGTTCATGCCAAGAATTTTTGACTCTCCATAAGACCGTCGCCAAAGGTTTACCGCTCACCTATTGCGCGTACATGCCAAGTGTGTTGACAAGGCGTCAGCCGTCCCTGCCGGAAAGGGTTTCCGGGGACCGGCGCATCCTCGGGACACCCGGGACAAGCGGTGGAAATGCCGTGCGCGCGGGGCATCGGTGACGGATCATGGCGACATGCCTGCCAACCCCCACGACGCTCTGCCGATCCGGCTCCACGTCGACGATTCCGACTCGCCGTCCGACGTCGTCGACGCGCTGTTCCTCGGCCGTTTCGCGACGGGCGAGCAGCCGTACTCGCACGCGGTGAACATCGACCGCGTGCGCTCCGGCGCGACCCTGCTGCCCGAGGGCGCCCAGGTGCTGCGGGTCGCCCGGGACGACGACCGCAGCGCCACCCTCGCCGAGGGCGACGGCTGGACCCTGCTGGTCTCCCGCTGGAACCGGGGCGCCGACGTCACCGTGACCGCGACCAGCCCCGAACTGGCCCAGCGCATCCTCGACCAGGCCACGGACGGCGCGGCGGACGAACCCGAACCCCAGCCGGAGAACGTGGCCATGGGGTTCTGGTACGTCTCCCCGCGCCGCGGCCCGCACCGCACCACCCGGCAGATCTCCGCGGGGACGTGGCCGGAGATCCGGCCCAACTACACCGCGCCGGTGGCCGAGGCGATGGACCGGCTGATGAAGACGACCCCCGAGGACATCGCGGGCCGCCTCCTGCTGCTGCACGGCCCGCCCGGCACCGGCAAGACCTCGGCCCTGCGCACCCTGGCCCGCTCCTGGCGCGACTGGTGCCAGGTCGACTGCGTGCTCGACCCCGAGCGGCTCTTCTCCGACGTCGGCTATCTGATGGACATCGCGATCGGCGAGGAGGACGGCACCGGCAAGGGCCGCTGGCGGCTGCTGCTCCTGGAGGACTGCGACGAGCTGATCCGCGGCGAGGCCCGGCACACCGCGGGCCAGGCACTGTCCCGGCTGCTGAACCTCACCGACGGCCTGCTCGGCCAGGGCCGCAACGTCCTGGTGGGCGTCACCACCAACGAGGACCTGGAGCGGCTGCACCCCGCCGTGGTACGGCCGGGCCGCTGCCTGGCCCGTATCGAGGTCGGCCCGCTCACCCGCGACGAGGCGGTGAACTGGCTCGGCACCGAGGAGGGCGTCGGCCGGGAGGGCGCCACCCTGGCGGAGCTGTACGCGCTGCGCCGGGGCACCGCACCGACCTCGGTGCCGGGCGCCCGCAGCGGCGCGGACGCGGGTCTGTACCTGTAGTGCTTTGATGAAGGCGTGACCCTGTTCGTCGGCACCTCGGGGTGGCAGTACAAGGACTGGCGGGACCTCGTCTATCCGGCCGGGGTGCCGGCGCGCCTGTGGCTGGAGGAGTACACCCGCCTCTTCGCGACGGTGGAGATCAACAACGCGTTCTACCGGCTGCCGTCGTACGACACCTTCGCCGCCTGGCGGGCGCGGGTGCCGCCGGACTTCGTGGTCGCGGTCAAGGCCAGCCGGTTCCTCACCCACATCAAGCGGCTGAAGGACCCGGAGGAGCCGGTGCACCGGCTGATGACCCACGCGGCGGGCCTCGGTGACCGCCTCGGCCCGGTCCTGCTCCAGCTACCGCCGACCCTGCGGGCCGACCCGGACCTGCTGGACGCCTGTCTGGCCCGCTTCCCGGCCGGTACGAGGATCGCGGTGGAGCCCCGCCACGACTCCTGGTGGACACCGCGGGTGCGCGAGGTGCTGGCCGCCCGGGGCGCGGCCCTGTGCTGGGCGGACGTCCTGGCCCGCCCGGTCACCCCGCTGTGGCGCACCGCCGACTGGGGCTACGTCCGCTTCCACCAGGGCCGCGCCCGCCCCTGGCCCCGCTACGGCCGGCGCTCGCTGGAGACCTGGGCCGACCGCATCGCCACGGCCTGGCCCGACGGCGAGGACGTGTACGCCTACTTCAACAACGACCCCGGCGGCGCGGCGGTGGCGGACGCGGTGGCCTTCGGACGGACGGCGAGAAAGGCGGGCCTGCCGACGACACGGACACCGGAGCCGGCGGCACACCGGTAGCGCGCACCTCGTTCCCCGGCCGTCAAGCGGGCCCGGTACCCGTGGATTTGACGTGTTGTCCGCGATCCTGTCTGCTGCCCCCATGTCTGAAAGCACGAGCGCCGACGGCGCGTCCGCCACCCCGGGCGGCAGCTTCGAACTCGACTTCGGGGTCGTCCACTTGAAGGCGCGGAACATCACCGAACGCGTCCAGTTGCTGCTCGCCGCGACGCTCTCGGTCGCCGTCCTCGGAGTGCTGTCCATGGGCATGTGGTCGATGGCGCGGGACGTGCGCCGCGACGGCGAGGAGGACGACTAGGACGCCTGCGACCAGGACGCCTCGTCCCTCCGCCGGCGTCCTCGTCGTGGGGCAGCCGACGGCTTCGTCGTGGGCAGCCGGGGCCTTCAGCCCCCGTACGCCGCCCGCAGCGCGTCCCGCACCGCCGCCAGCGCCTCGTCCTCACCGAGCCCCAGCCGGCGGGCCCGGTCGGCGTAGGCCTGCGCGGCCAGGGACGCCTCGCGCTGCGCGGCCGACCCGGCGGCGGCCACGTACGTGCCGCGGCGCCCCCGCGTCTCGATCACCCCGTCGCCCTCCAGCGCCCGGTACGCCTTCGCCACCGTGTTCACCGCGAGCCCCAGGGACTCGGCCAGTCCCCGCACGGTCGGCAGCCGGTACCCCACCGGCAGCACCCCCGACCGGGCCTGCTCGGAAATCTGCGCCCGCACCTGCTCGTACGGAGGCGCGCTGTCATCGATGCGGATCTTCAGGCTCACGGCCCCGATTCTCCCGCACCGGCGGAAAAATGAGAGGCACGCGCGCACGTCCGCCCGTACGGTCCCTGCCCATGACAGTGATCGTGCGTGACCTGCGTCCCGAGGCTCCCGGCGACACCGAGGGCTTCGCCCGGGTGCGCCGACTGGCCCTGCCCTACATCCTCTTCACCCCGGACTCGGTCCGGCACAACGCGCTGCACACCCATCCCGGCGCCCGCTACCGCCCGCTGGTCGCGGAGGAGGACGGCGAGGTGACCGGCACGGCCCAGGTGCTGCTGGCGTACGACAGCGACGAGCCGGGCCAGGGCCTGCTGAACGTCTACGTCCGCCCGGACCGCGCGGGCCGCGGCGCGGGCGGGCTGCTGCTGCGCACGGCCGAGGAGTACCTCGCCTC
Organism: Streptomyces sp. NEAU-sy36; assembly: GCF_013423905.1. NCBI lineage: Bacteria > Bacillati > Actinomycetota > Actinomycetes > Kitasatosporales > Streptomycetaceae > Streptomyces > Streptomyces sp. NEAU-sy36. Next base: position 2,050,922 of record NZ_CP058977.1, on the reverse strand, counting down.
GATCGGCGCGACCAAGGTGTACAGCTGGGTCCTCGACGAGCCGGGCAACCGCGCCTTCGCCGAGCGGCACGGCTACCGCGCCGGCCGGTCCGCGCACTTCCTGGGCCTGGACCTGGCGGGCACCGCGCTCCCGCCGCTCCCGGCCGCGCCGCCGGGCGTCGCGCTGCGCGCGGCGGCGGAGTTCGCGGACGATCCGCGCCCGCTGTTCGAACTGGACGCGGAGACGCTGCGGGACGAGCCGGGCGAGATCGCCTACGAGTACCGGGACTACGAGGACTGGCTCGCCCGGACCTGGCAGCACCCCCTGCTGGACCGCGAGCTGAGCATGACGGCGTGCGTCGACGGCCGTCCGGTCGCCTTCAGCCTGGTGTTCACCGACGGCGACGGCCGCTGCTCCAGCGCGATGACCGGCACCGCCCGCGCCCACCGCGGCCGGGGCCTGGCCAAGCTCGCCAAGCTGCACTCCTTGCACCGCGCCCGCGCCGCCGGCGTCACCGAGGCCTTCACGGGCAACGACGCCGGCAACGACCCCATGATCGCCATCAACAAGTGGCTCGGTTACCGGATCCGCGCCACGGAGGTCCACTATGTTCGCGAACTCTCCTGACAGCGCCGCCGAGTTGACGATCGCCCTGGTCAAGGGCGGCCGCACGAAGATCCGTTATCCGGCCGGGCTGCTCGGGGACGACGGCACCCGGATCGTGGTCCGGGCGCCCTGGGCGGGCTCCGGCGTCCGCGACTTCGGCTTCGTCCGCTTCGAGCCGGGCGATGTGTTCACCGAGTACTACTGGCGCGACCGGTGGTACGCGGTGAAGGAGGTGCGCGCCGAGGACGGCTCCGTCAAGGGCTGGTACTGCGACATCACCCGGCCCGCGGTGCGCACCGGCGCGGAGCTGGTGGTGGAGGACCTGGACCTGGACCTGTGGCGCTCGGCGGACGGCGGGGACGTACGGCGGCTGGACGAGGACGAGTTCGCGGCGAGCGGGCTGGCCGAGGCGGACCCGCGGGCGGCGCGGGCGGCCGTGGCCGCCCTCGACGAACTGGAGCGCCTGGCCCGCGAGGGCGGCTTCGCGCGGCTGCTGGCCTGAGGCTCTCCCGTGCGCCTCATACGGCCGCCACCACCGCGTACCGCTCATCGGTCACCTCCTTGCCCCAGAGCACCGGGTCGCCGGACAGCCGCTCCACGCGCACGTCGGCCGTCAGCGGCGCGAGCAGGGCGGTGAGCCGGCCGGCGGGTATGCCGACGGGGTGCAGGGTGCCCCAGACGCCCTCGACCAGCACGAACCGGCCGTGCGGGCGCAGCAGCTCCCGCCAGTGGCGCAGCGCCCGGGCCGGGTCGGGCAGCGCCCACAGCACGTGCCGTACGAGGACGACGTCGAACCGGAGCCGTCCCACCGGCGGGGCCTCGGCGGGTCCGCACAGCACCCGCGCGCGGTGGCCGGTGAGTTTGGCGCGGGCCCGCTCGACCATCGCCGGGGAGAGGTCGACGGCCGTCACCCGGTGTCCCTGCCCGGCCGCGAGGAGCGACAGGCTGCCGGTGCCGCAGCCGAGGTCGAGCACGTCGGCGGGGGGGCCGGGCAGCCAGGACCGGAGTCTGGCCGCCCAGGCGGCCCGCACCTCGGGGTCGCGCAGGCCGTGGTCGGGTTCGGCGTCGAACCCGGCGGCCTGTGCATCCCAGTCCACGGACGGGGCAGTCGTCACTGTGTGCTCGTGCTCATCGGTCATGGCCGGAGAGTGACACACGCCACTGACAGTGCCGGATCGATGAGGGACTCTCACCAGCAGCGACCGCCCCCGTGACACCACGGAACGGCGACACGGAACCCGGTGGTCGCCGAAGGAGGCACCGATGCGCCGTACGACCCTGCACAAGCCCCTGAAGAGGACGGACAGCCGCCGCATCCGCGAGGAGGCGGAGGAGCGCCCCGCGGGGCGGCCGGAGGTGCGCAAGGACGTCGCACGCACCTGGTGGCCCGACGGCTGATCCCGGTGAGCGCCCGCGTCAGCCGATGGCGGAGGCGCAGGTGGTGGGGCTCGCGTGGGCCGGGTCGAGGGCGTTCGCGACCTCGTGGAACGCGATCCGGTCGGTCAGGGCGATCGCCAGGTGCTCGGAGAGGTCGAGCGGGCACAGGTCCTGGAGCAGCACGTTGCGGACGTCGGAGCCGCTGAGGTACTGGCTGCGCCAGGGCGTGGCCACCTCGTCGTACTGGGTCGCGATGACCGTGTAGTGCACGCCGGGCACGGTGTCGCCGTCCGCGTTGAGCCTGGTGAGGAAGGCGGAGCCGGGTATCTGGTCGGCGAGGCCGGGGGTGGTGGCCCTGACCAGGTCCTCGGCGCCGGGGAAGTAGGGCAGCAGGTTGGTGAGGCCGCTGAGGGTGGCACCGTGGTTGTCGGGGGCGATGCCGACGAGCGAGCCGACCTTGGCCGCGCCGCCGAGGAACTTCAGGTAGTAGCGGGGCATCATGCCGCCCTGCGAGTGCCCGACGAGATCGACCTTGGCGGCGCCGGTCGCGGACCGCACCTGGTCCACGAAGGCCGAGAGCTGGGCGGCCGACTGGTCGATGGGACCGAGGCCGTGGAAGACGGGGACGCCGGGGAGCTGACCGTAGTCGAGGGAGAAGACGCAGTATCCGCGGGCCTCCAGATAGGGGGCGAGGCCGAGCCAGTTGTCGACCGAGTTGCCGAGGGTGCCGTGCACCAGGACGACGGGGCGGGGGTGAGCGGCGGAGGGCTTGCAGGAGTAGTCGTTCCAGCCGGTGTGGACGGCGGTGTCGGCGTGCGCGGCCGTGGCGGGGAGGGTGACGGCGGCGGCGGACAGGAACAGGGCGGCGAGGGGTCTGAGCACGCGCTTCCAGGGCAGCATCGGGTGATCTCCTTGCGGGTCAAGGGGTACGGCGGCGGCCTGTCCCGGTGATCCGGATCACGAGGATGCTGTTCATCCGTCAAGTTACGAGCGGGTAGCCGGACTGTGAAGTTACGCGCGGGTAAAACTTCCGGCGGCCATGGCCGGCTGACCGCCCGTCACCGCCCGGTCAGCACGATCAGCCGCGCCCGCGCGTCCCCCGGATGCGGCCGCCGCTCGGCATACCCCTTGCGCACGAATCTTGTCCACCAGCTGACTCGCCGCCTGCTTGGTCACCCCGAGGGGCCTGGAGTGCACCCGGGCGGCGGAAGCGGCCGCCGCCGACGCGGTCGGAGCCAGGTGCGCGGCGAGGTCGGAGACGGTTGCGCCGTCGGGGACCAGCCGGGCGAAGGCGAACCCGTGCGCGGGCCGCAGCTCGGCGAAACCGCGCGCCACGACGCCCTCGTGGATGCGTTGGGTGAGTTCGCCCGCCACGGCGAGCAAGGCGGCGGACAGGGCCATGGCTTCGGAGTTCTGCACGGAGGCACCGTGCGTGCCGGGTCCGCCTTCGCCGTGGAGAACCCGACCGGCCACACGGCGCTCTCCTGGGTCACCTGCGTCATCGGTCTCACCGCACGGCTGGCCGACGGCAGCCGGATCGCGCCGCCGTGGGCCAACTGAGCCGCTCCGCGGGAGGGTTCACACCGCCGTCGGCCGGCCGACCGTGCGCGGGCGTGCGCCGCGGGCCAGGCGGAGCACCGGGCCCGGGGTCACGGCGGCCGGGCGGACCGCGTCGGGGCCGAAGCGGCGGCGGGCCCGATCCGCGGCGGCCTCGGCGGCGCGGGCGCGCTGGTCGGTGGGGTCGAGGGAGAGCTGGCGGCAGGCCTCGGCGGCCGGGCGCAGGCCGTCGGCGCGCAGGGTGAACGCGCGGACCCTGGCCCGTTGCAGTCCCAGGGAGCCCAGCAGCCCCAGGGCCGCCGCGGCGAGGGCCGGCGAGTGGTCGGTGGGTTCCGGCAGGGTGCGCGTACGGGTGCTGGAGCTGCGGTCGGCGTAGCGCACGGCGAGGGTGAGCCGACCGGTCACCTGCCGCTCGCCGCGCAGGAGTTGGCCGATCCGGTCGGCGAGCCCGAGGACGGACCGGTGCTGCTCCGCCGGGTCGAGGCAGTCCCGCTCCAGCACGAGGTCGGCGGTCAGGTGCGCCGCCGGCTCCCGGGACGTGACCGGGCGCGGGTCGTGACCGCGGGCCCGCTCGGCCAGCAGCCGGGCCTGAGCGGTGCCGAGGAGGCGTTGCAGGGTCGCCGGGGGCAGGTCGGCGATCTGGCCGATGTGGTGCAGGCCGTACCGGCCGAGGGTCGCCGCCGTGGTGCGGCCGACCCCGGGCAGCGCGGTGACCGGGCGCGGGTGGAGCCACTCGGCGGCCCGGTCGGCGGGCACCCAGGTGGTCTCCCCCGGCGCCGACGCGTCGGCCGCCATGGCCGCGAGCATCCGGTTGCCCGCGAGCCCGGCGCTGCTGTCGATGCCGTAGAGGGCCTTCAGTCGCATCATCGTCGTCTGGACCAGGTCGTAGGGCGACAGGTCGAAGTACCGCAGCGCCGAGGTCAGGTCCAGCTGGACGGCGTCGGGCGGCACGGCCTGCACATGGGGTGTGATACCAGACACCAGTTCGATTACATCGCCGTACTGCTCCTCGCTCAGCGCGGCGTGCAGATGAAGATGGGCGATATGCCGCTGACGGATGCTCATCCCGCGCTCCCCGGACTGGTGTAACCGAACTTCTTCAGGTCGGCCGACCGGCTGCCGGCGGGCAGCAGATCGGCGTACGGATGCAGCCGGGCGCCGGTGGTGCCGTTGGCCAGGGTGCGCCGCGGCTGGGCGGGCGTCGGGTGCGGGCGGCGCTCGCCGAGGAGGGCGAGCGCGGCCTCGGGGCCGTGGTCCCGGCGGGCGGCGGCGATCCGGTCGAGGTCCCAGGCCATGGTGCCGACGACGGTACGGCGGGTGCCGCGCACCTGGACCGTGCCCCGCACCAGCAGCAGCCCGCTGTGGAAGACGGTGTACGCGCAGGCCGGGTGGGAGTCCTCGAAGAACGCCAGGTCGACCAGGCCGGAGCCGTCCTCCAGGGTGACGAAGATGATCCGTCTGCCGCTGGCGATCGGCGGGGTCTGGGTCGAGGCCCGCACCCCCGCCACGAGCACCTGCTGCCCGGCCCGCAGCCCGGCCAGGTGCGCCGCGTCGGTCGCGCCGATCTCCCGCAGCAACCGGTGGTGGTGCTCCATCAGGTGCCGGGAGACGTCGATGCCGAGGCTGTTCAGCTCGGCGCCGAGCGCCTCGCGCCCGGTCATCTCCGGCAGCCCGCTCGGCTCCGACCCGCCGACCGCGCCCGCGATCAGGGGGAGCTGGCCGGTGCCCGCGGACCGGCCGCGGGCGGCCCGGTGGAGCTCGGCGATCTGGAGCAGCAGATCGCGGCGGGTGAGCCGGCCGTCGTGCAGACAGCCCAGCGCGCCGATCTCCGCGAGGCGCTCGGCGACCGGCCGGCTGGGCCGGGCCCGCTGCCAGAAGTCCGACAGCGAGCCGTACGGCTGCCCCTCCTCGATCCGCGCGCACTCCTGCTCGCCGATCCCGTGCACGGCGGACAGCGCGAGCCGTACGCCCCACTGCCCCCCGTCGGCCTTCTCCACGGTGTGCCGCGCCCGGGAACGGTTGACGTCGACGGGCAGCACCGGCACCCCGCGCCGGCGCGCGTCGGAGACCAGGACCCGCTTGGGCCACATCCCGGGGTCGTGTTCGAGCAGTCCGGCCAGCAGGAACGCCGGATGGTGCGCCTTGAGCCAGGCGCTCTGCAGGGCCGGTACGGCGAAGGCGACGGCGTGCGCCCGGCAGAAGCCGTACGCCCCGAAGGCCTCGACGGTCTTCCACACCTCGTCCCGCACGGCCGCGTCGTAGCCGCGCGCGCGGGCCCGCCCGTGGAACCACTCCCTGATCTCGGGCAGCCGTTCCTTCTCGCCGAGCGCCCGCCGGGTGACCTCCGCGAAGGCCCGGTCGCACCCGGTCAGCACCCGCAGCGTCTCGATGATCTGCTCGTGCCAGATGGTCACGCCGTAGGTGTCGGCGAGCACCGGCTCCAGGTCCGGGTGGGCGTACGCCGGCGCGCCGCCGTGGCGGGCCGCGATGTACCGCTCGGGCATGCCGCCCGCGACCGGGCCGGGGCGGAAGAGGCTGATGTCGGCGATGACGTCCTGCTGGTTGCGCGGCTGCAACCGGGACAGCAGGTCCTGCTGGCCGGGCGACTCCAGCTGGAACAGGCCGAGGGTCTGGCTCTCCTGGATCAGCTTGAACGCGAAGACGTCGTCGAGCGGCACCTGTGCGGGATCGTCCAGGTCGACGCGTTCGCCGGTGGTCCGTTCGATCTCGGCGACGGCATGGGCCATCGCGGACTGCATCCGCACGCCCAGGACGTCGAGCTTGATGTTGCCGAGCGCCTCGATCTCCTCCTTCGCGGCCATGGCCATGGGGTAGTCGCCCTGCGGGGTGGGCTGCACCGGCAGCCGGTCCAGCAGGGTGGCGTCGCTGATGACCACACCGCAGGGGTGCATGGCCATGCCGTGCACCAGCGAGTCGAGCCCCTCGGCCAGTTCCCACAGGGGCCCGAACCGGGGCGCCTCGGCCGCCAGCGCGCGCAGTTCGGGCAGTTCGGCGAGGGCGCCGGTGATGTCGGCGGCGCGCAGGTGCGGGAAGCTCTTGGCGATCCGGTCCACCTCCGCGGGCGCGATGCCGAGGGCGAGTCCGGTGTCCCGCAGGGCCCGGCGGGCGCGGTAGGTCTCGGGCATGGCGGTGACCGCCACCCGCTCCTTGCCGAACCGTTCGAAGATCGCGTCGTAGCACTCCAGGCGGCGCGCGGACTCCACGTCGATGTCGATGTCGGGCAGCGAGGCCCGGCGCACGCTGAGGAAGCGTTCGAACAGCAGGTGGTGGTCGAGCGGGTTGGCGGTGGCGATGCCCAGCGCGTGGCAGACCAGGGAACCGGCGCCCGAGCCGCGGGCCGCGACCCGGATGCCCTTGGCCCGGATGTCGGCGACGACCTGGCCGACGGCGAGGAAGTACGAGTCGTAGCGCAGCCGGGAGATCACGGCGAGTTCCTCGTCGAGGCGGGCGAGCGCCGCCGGGTCCCGGTCGAGGCCCCGCCGGGCCAGGCCCTCCTCGCTGCGCCGGCGCAGCAGCCGGGCGGCGCCGTCGGCCCCGGGTTCGGCGCCGAAGAGGGCGGGCTCCGGGAAGTGCGGGGTGCCCAGCCCCAGGTCGGGGCCGGGGTCGAGGGTGCATTCGGCGGCCGTGGCGGCGGTGTCCGCGAGCAGTCGGCGGGCCCGTCGCTCGTCGGCTCCGGCGCACTCGGCGACCATCCGGGCGAGGACCGTCATCTCCCGCTCGCCCTTGAGCCAGCGCTGCCCGCTGTCCAGGCGGCGCCGGTCGATGGGCCGCAGCAGCCGGGCGGCGTCCAGGACGTCGGCGAGGCGGTGCTGGCCGGGGTCGGCGTAGCGGACGGCGTTGGACAGGACGGCGGTGGTGCCGGTGCGGTCGGCGAGCGCGAGGGTGCGGGCGGCGAGCCGCAGGGACCCCGGACCGATGCCCGAACGTTTCTGCGCAACGGCTTCCAGCCGGACCCCCCGCCCGAAGATCTCCCGCCAGGGCGCCAGCAGCCGCACCGCGACGTCCTCCCGGCCCACCGCAAGCGCCCGCACCGGCTCCGAGAGCGGGCCGAGCAGGACGATCAGGCCGGGGCCGCCGTGCTCCCGCAGCGCGGCCCACGGCACCACGGGGGCCGTGCCGCCGAGCGCGTCGGCATGGGCGGCCGAGGTGATGCGGCACAGCCGCGCCCACCCCTCCCGGTCCCGGGCGAGCAGCACGACCCGCAGCGGCGGCTCGACCACGTGGGCGCCACCGCGCGCCGGGGTGCGCCGGCGCTGGACGGGCGGCGGCGGGGCGATCCCCTCCACCGCGAGATCGACGCCGAGGACCGGCCGCACCCCTTCCTTCGCACACGCCCGCACGAATCGAACAACGCCGGTGACCGTGTCCCGGTCGGTGAGCGCGAGGGCCTCCGCCCCCCGCTCGGCCGCCCTGCGCGCCAGTTGCTCCGGGTGCGCGGCGCCATAGCGGGCGGAGTAACCGGACGCGACATGCAGATGAGCGAAGCCCGCCATGCCGCACCTCCCTCACACCCACCCCTTTTCAGCCATTCCATCCGATACGTTCATCGTACGCTCGTTCGAATACTGTAACCCCATCACCGCCGGTCAGCGACTTCATTCGAACAAGTAGGCGGTCGATCGCGCGGAGTGAGCGATGGCCGGAACGGAACGGTGCCAGGACCAGGGGCGGAGACGACGACGCCCCGCCCCGGGGAGACCGGGGCGGGGCGTCGGAAGGAGAACCGGGTGGCGGTCAGCCGATCTCGGTGCCCGTGGCCGTCAGGGCCGCGGTGACCGGCTGGAAGAAGGTCTCGCCGCCGGAGGTGCAGTCGCCGCTGCCGCCGGAGGTCAGACCGATCGCCTCGCCGCCGGAGAACAGGGAGCCGCCGCTGTCGCCGGGCTCGGCGCAGACGTCGGTCTGGATCAGCCCGCCGACCGTGCCCTCCTGGTAGTTCACGGTGGCGTTCAGGCCGGTGACCGTGCCCTCGTGCACATGGGTCGTGGACCCGCTGCGCGTGACCTTCATGCCCACCGTGGCCTCGGCCGCCCCGGTGATCTTCTGGGTCGAGCCGTTGTACAGGTCGACCTCGCTCGGGTGGTCGGTGTCCGAGGTGTACTTGACCAGACCGTAGTCGGTGCCCGGGAAGTGGGACTCCGCGTTCTGCCCGATCTCGTTGCCGTCGGCGTCCGACCAGCTGGAGATGGAGGCGGTGCAGTGCCCGGCGGTCAGGAAGTACGGCTGTCCGCCCTTGACCACGTTGAAGCCGAGCGAGCAGCGGCCACCGGAGCCGTTGATGGCGTCGCCGCCGGCGATGAAGGGCTTGAACTCCGTCCGGGAGCGCTTCAGTTCGACCTTGCCGCCGAGCCCCTGGACCACCTTGCTCAGCTTGGCCCAGCGCGCGCCGGTGACCGACTTGTCGGCCGTGACGACCACCTTGTTCGACACCGGGTCGGTGGCCCAGGACGTGCCCGGGATGGTCGCGTCCTTCTTCAGCGTCGCGCGGGCGCCGTCGAGTTCGGCGAGCGAGTGGGCGACGATTCTGGCCTTGGCGCCCGAGGCCTCGACGGTCTTCGCGGCGGCCCTGTCGAGCACGTTCACGACGAGGCTCTTGGCCTTGGCGTCGTAGTAGCTGCCCGCGGCGCCGCCACCGAGGCGCGAACTCAGCGTGGAGGCGAGGTTCGCGGCCGCCGGAGCGGACAGCGGCCGGGGCTGCGCCACGGACTTCGCGGGCTCGCTGGCGTTCGCATTCTGCAAGGTGACCCCTGCCAGAGCCAGCGCGGCGATGCCCGCGCCGGTCATGACGAGCCGCCGCCCGGGTATGCGTCGGTGCTTCAACTCACGTCCTCCTGTGGGGGGATGGCCGTCCGGGTTGTGGGGACCCGACGACCTGAAGGCTGGTTGACGGGCGCCCACTCTTCCGAACCCCACAGGGGACACACAAGACCGACTTCCGGACGCGCGTGGCAACGGCTTGCGCACACCTGTTCCCGCCTGACCGTCCGTCACCGCCCAGGCAATTTCGCCCCGCAAACACTACGAGCGAGTAACACTCACCCCAACGTGATCGGCTCGCATGGCTTGTTCCTTTCCCCTTCCTTCACGCCCCGGGCACGAGGAAGCCCCCGCACACACGGATGTGTGCGGGGGCTCGCCACGGCCGCGGCCGGAGCGGGGACGTCAGGGAAGCGTGACGCCGTAGTAGCTCAGGGCCTCGGTGACCGGCTGGAAGAAGGTCGTGCCGCCGGAGGTGCAGTCGCCGCTGCCGCCGGAGGTCAGACCGTAGGCCGTGGAGCCGTTGTACAGCGGGCCGCCGCTGTCGCCGCCCTCGGCGCAGACCGTGGTCTGGATCAGGCCGGAGACGATGCCGTCGCTGCCGTAGTTGACGGTGGCGTTGAGCGCGGTGACCTTGCCGCTGTGCGTACCGGTGGTGGAGCCGCGCCGGTAGACGGTCTGGCCCACACTCGGGGTGGCCGCGCTGGAGATGGTCTGGCTGCCGACCGCGCTCGGGTGCGCGATCGAGGAGTTGGTGTACTTGACCAGAGCGAAGTCGTTGCCCGGGAAGCTGTAGCCCACGTTGGTGCCCAGCGTGGTGGTGTGCCCGGAGTTGCTGTACCAGGTGGAGGCGACCTGGCCGCAGTGTCCGGCGGTCAGGAAGTAGTACGTGCTGCCGCTGTGCACGTTGAAGCCGAGCGAACAGCGGTACTGGCCGCCGTAGATGGCGTCGCCGCCGCTGATCAGCGGCTTGAACGTGCCGGCCGTGTGCTTGATGGTGAGCGCGCCCGCGTCGGTGCCGGCCTGCTTCTTGATCTTGGCGATCTCGGCCTGGGAGACCGTGCTGTCGACGGTGACGACGACACGGTTGGTCGCGGGGTCGACGGCCCAGGCGGTGCCGGGGACGTCCGCCTTCATCACCGAGTCGCTCGCCTGGGTGAGCTGCGCGGCGCTGAACGGGTGGGCCTCGCTCGCGTTCGCGGTGGGGGCGGCGAACGCGGCCGCGGCCAGGAAGCCCGCGGCCACGGCGACCAGCCGGGTCCGTCTCGCCGTACCGCCGCGGGGAGTGGTGCGCTTGATCCTCACTTCTCGTTCCCTCCAAGGGAAGTAGGGGGCCCGCGTGGGGTCGGGGCCCGGTGAGGCGCAGCCAGGGGTGCCACCGGATTGCGATGTGCATGTCCCTGACAACCGCTGAACGGGAGTATTCGGCCGAACGCCCGGTAGGCACAAGGGTGCCTTTCGGCCGTCGGACTTTAGGCCTCCTTTGCCCAAAGGTCGCCGCGCCGTGGCATTCCGGTGCCCGAGCGGCGTCCGCTCCCCCGCCCGAACGGCCACGTCCGGCGTGTCGCCGGGCGGCGGGAAGGGGCACGGCGAGTGCTCGGCGCGGGCGCGGGGCGGGAGTCGGGCGCGGTGGGAGCCGACGGTCGTACGGCCCTCGCAGCCCGGCGCGCGCACGTACGGGAAGCGGAACCGGAGGCCGCCGTCTTCGCTGGTGGCGTCGGCGAGGACCGCTCACGGCGGCCCTCCCCCGGCGCGCCGCCTTCAGCGTCCGCCCGAGGCCGCCCAGGGCGAAGGGGAGTGCCCCGGCGAGGACCGGCCCACGGGCGCGGCCGTCCGCGTCGCCGACCCGGGCGGTGCGCTGCGCGTCGTACGCCGTGAAGCCGCCCGGCACCGCCCGGCCGGGGTCGTACGCGGTGGCCTCGAAGCCCCGAAAGGCCCGGCGGGCCCCGGCTCCGGGGCCGCGGACCCGCACTCCCCGGACGTCCTCGCGGACCAGCACCACCGGCCGCCCCCGCCGAGCCCGAGACGCCAGACGGCCTGCGGATCACCGCCGGCGACCAGCCGGATCTCCCCGTGGAAGGGCCGGCGGTCCCCCCGCGGCCCGTCGGCCCCGGCGGCCTCCGGCACAACACCCTGACCGTCCGCCACCTAGTTCCCCGGAATGTCCGGAAGTCGCCCCTCCGGATGGTCTTCCGGCCAAGGGGTGGCGGTCAGGGCGAGCGGCCCGCAGGGGGCCGTGACCGACTCCTCCCGCTTCTGGCACCGCTGCTTCCACTCGTCGGCCGCGCCGGTGGTCACACCATCTCCTCCATCTGTCCGCCGGTTCGGCGGGGGGGCGCTCTCCCCCCGGGCCAGGTCCAGGTGCTCGCGCAGGGTGGCGCCGGGATAGAAGGTGCGGAACAGGCCGCGGTGCTGGAGCAGCGCCACCGTGCCGTTGACCAGGCGTTCCAGATCGCGGCGCGGCTCGACGGGGACCAGGTGGAAGCCGTCGGCGGCCCCCTCGGTGTGCCAGGCGGCGACCAGTTCCGCGAGGTCGACCGGCCCGCCCCGGTACAGCGGACCCATCGGGCTGGGCCGGGGCCCGCCTCCGCCGTGCCCCGGTTCGGCCGCCTGCTCACCGCCGCCGAGGTCGACCCGCAGGCTCACCAGGACCCGCAGCGCGGCCGGATCGCGGCCCGACGCGATCGCCGTCGACCGCAGTTCATCGCAGACGGCGGCGGCCTGCGCCGGGGTCTCGGCGGGCACCAGGGCCACGTCCGCGTACCGGGCGGCGGTCGTCCGGCCCTCCTTCGTGTCCGCGTCGACCACGCGGACGGGGTGACCGTGCGGGGGCCGGGACACCTGCCCGGCGACCCGGCGGGCGGGCGGCCGGGCCCCGGCCCGCGGCACCACGATCCGCCAGCCGGCCCGGCCCCGGCCGATCCAGTCCGCTCCGGCCAGGGCGGCCGGCGCCGGCCAGGGTTCGGCGAGGGCGGGCACCAGCCCGATCCGCCGGGTCGCCGGCACCACCCGGCCCAGCAGGTCCAGCGCCTCGGGCCCGGGCCGCCCGGCCGGGTCGCCCAGGGTCACGAAGTCCAGCCGGCCGTGCTCGGCGAGCCGTGCCAGCTCCGCGTACGGCCCGGCGCCGGGGCCCTCGGGCGGCTCGACGGCGGCGGCCAGATGCAGCATCCCCCGCCGGTACCGCCCGCTCGTCCGCCCGGCCGGTCCCGTCCTCACAGCACCTTCGCCAGGAACGCCCGCGTGCGCTCCTCGCGCGGTGCGGCCAGCACCGCCTCGGGCGGCCCCTGTTCGACGATCCGCCCGTCGGCCATGAACACCACCGTGTCGGCGACCTCCCGCGCGAACGCGATCTCATGGGTGACGACGATCATCGTGGTGCCCTGGGCGGCGAGGTCGCGGATGACGTCCAGCACCTCGCCGACCAGCTCGGGATCGAGCGCCGAGGTCGGCTCGTCGAAGAGCAGCAGCCGGGGCTCCAGCGCCAGCGCCCGTGCGATGGCGACGCGTTGCTGCTGTCCGCCGGACAACTGCGCGGGGTACGCGTCGGCCTTGTCCGCCAGCCCCACCCGGGCGAGCAGCCGGTGCGCCCGCGCCACCGCCTCCGCGCGGGGCCGCTTCAGCGCGGACACCGGCGCCTCGACCACGTTGTCCAGCACGGTGAGATGGGGGAAGAGCCGGAAGTTCTGGAAGACGAAGCCGATCTTGGTGCGCCGGCGCAGCACCTCGCGCTCGGGCAGCTCGTACAGCCGGTCGCCGGTGCGCCGGTAACCGACCGGCGCGCCGTCCACCGTGATCTCCCCCCGGTCCGCCTTCTCCAGGTGGTTGATGGTGCGCAGCAGCGTGGACTTGCCGGAGCCGGAGGGCCCGAGCACGACGGTCACCTCGCCGGTGCGGACCTGGAGGTCGATGCCCTTGAGCACGTCGAGCGAGCCGAAGCTCTTGTGCACCGACCTGATGTCGACCATGACGGTCATGGACCAAATCCTTTGTTCGTGAGCGGCGTTCAGGCGGCGGCGCGGCCGGCCCGGGCCCGCAGGAAGGACAGTGCCGTCCGGGCGGTGGCGTCGTTCTGCCGGAAGGCGGGTCCGCCGGTGCGCGGCCGGGTGAAGGCGCCGGGGGTGCGGGCGTCGGTGTAGGGGCCGAGTGCGAAGCGCCGGGGGTGCGGGCGTCCGGCGCCGTCGAGGACGCGGCCGTCGCGCGGGTCGACCCGGAGCAGCCCCTCGGGGGTCTCGGCGGCACCGTCGGCGTGCAGGGCGCGCAGCAGGGGGTCGCGGGCGCGGCCCACGGTGGGCGCGGGCAGCCGGGCCTCGACCAGGGCGCGGGCCGTGACGGAGTGTCCCGGCACGGTGGGACTGGCCGCCCGGAACGCCCCGTCCTCGGCGGTGACGGTCATGTCGGCGCCGAGGAAGCGCAGCAGGCCCGCCCGGGAGAGTGCGAGCATCTGCCGCAGCCGGGGGCCGGGCGGTCCGGACGCCAGGAAGCTGAAGAACCCGTGCCACCAGGGCCCGATGTCCCCGAGCCGCACCAGCTGCCCGTAGACGGACAGCAGCCCGAGGAAGACGCCCAGGTCCGCGCTGTGCGCGGGGTCGTGACGCCGTCTGAGGTCCGCCTCGACACGGGCGCGCAGGCCGTCCTGGAACTCCTCCGGCGAGGCGTACCGCACCCCGGCCAGCGGATGGTCGAGTGCGGCGAGGTCGAGCCGGTCGGCCGGGTCGGGGACGGCGGTGGCGACGAGCGCGGCCAGCTCGGCGGGGTCGCCGGCGGCCGTGTACCTCCTCTCGAAGTCGGCCCAGGCGGTGGCCGTGCGCTCCGGGTGGGCGGTGAACAGCCGGTGGTAGTGGGCGAAGCCCAGTTCCTTCTCCACCAGCGGCCACACATCGCGCCGGAAGTCGAAGCCGTCCGGCCGGGCCAGCAGGGCGTCGGTCTCGGCGGGGCCGAGGAAGCGGGGCAGCGGGGGCCGGTCGCCGGTCCAGTCGTAGCCGATCTTCGAGTGGTACGGCACTCCGCGCCGCGAGCCGACGTACAGCACCGGCTCGCGGCCCGAGGGGAGATAGGTGTCGCCGTCGTACCGGCCGCCGCGGCCCTCGGTGAGCAGCACCATGAGGTCCACGAAGGCCAGCCCGAAGCCCCGGACGAGCACCGGTTCGCCGGGCCGCAGCGCGGACAGGTCGGTGTCGGCGGTGAAGTCGGGCGGCAGGTGCGTCAGGCCGTGGGTGCGGGCGTGGGCGGCCAACCGGGCCTGCTCCGGGTCGAGTTCGGCGTCGAGGTGGCCGAGGGCGAGGATCACCAGATCGGCCTGGAGCGGGCGGGGCCGGCCCGCCAGCCAGACCTGCTGGCGTCCGTCGCGGGGGCCGCCGACGCGCAGGGCGCGGGTGGGGTGGTGGTGGACGGTGATGTCCGGGGGCAGCGCGGCCCGGGCCCGCTCGTACACCCAGCGCAGATAGCGGCCCTGGATCCGGCGGTCGGCGAAGGTGCGGCCGTCCAGGGCGGCCCACTCGTGCAGGGTGGGGCCCTCGCGCACCGGGCCGTCCATGCGCACCGTGTCGTCGGTGAACATGGTGACGTCCTCGGCGTGCGAGTTCATCCACAGCAGCGGCGACTGCTCCTGCCGCCAGATGCGCCCGCCGCCCGGCGGGTGGGGGTCCACCAGATGGATGTCGAGGCCCGAACCGGCGTACAGCTCGGGGGCGTTGGCGGCGATGCGTTCGAGGAGGCCGGTCCCCCGCGGACCGGCGCCCACGATCACCAGCTGGGGCCTCATCGGGCCTGCTCCGTGCCGCGGGCGTAGTGCTTCTCGACGTAGTGCTGGCCGATGCCGAGCAGGGTGGTGACGACCGCGTACCAGAGGGTGGCGACCATCAGCAGCGGGATCACCTGGTAGGTGCGGTGGTAGATCAACTGGGCCGAGAACAGCAGGTCGTTGACCGCGATGACGCTGACGATCGAGGTGCCCTTGAGGGTGCCGATCAGCATGTTGCCGGCGGGCGGCACGATGGACCGCATCGCCTGGGGCAGCACGATCCGCCACCCGCGGCGCCACCGGCTCAGGCCGAGCGCCTGGGCGGCCTCGATCTGGTCCCGGCCGACGGAGAGGATGCCGCCGCGGACGACCTCGGCGGCGTAGGCGGCCTCGTGCAGGGTGAGCCCGATGATGGCGACCGCGACCGGGCTGAGCAGGTTGACCGTCTTCACGCCGAGCACCTGCGGGTACAGCGCCCCGATGTTGAACCACAGCAGCAGCTGCACCAGCACCGGGATGGACCGGAACAACCACACGTAGCCCCAGCCGACCGCGCGCAGCACGGGGTTGGCGGACAGCCGGAAGGCGGCGAGCAGGGTGCCGAGGGCGAAGCCGAGGACCATCACCACGGCGGTCAGCCACAGCGTGAGCCACAGCCCGCGCAGTACCGAGCCGGTGGTGAAGTACGCGGCGACGACGTCCCACTGGAACGCCTGGTTGCGGACGACGGAGGTGACGGCGAGGGCGAGCAGGACGAGGACGACGACGGCGGCGGTCCACTGGCCGTAGCGGCGCTGGGGCACGATCCGGGGGACGTCCGCGGGCCCGGGTATCTCCGGGGCGGCGGGGGCTTGGGCGAGGGTGTCGGATGACATGCGAAGGCTCCGTGACGCGATGGTCGGACGTCGGAACGGGTGATGCCTTCACACGGAGGCGCGCCGCCGGGCGGCGCGGATACGGCCGAGCCCCTCAGCAGGGCCGTGCACCGAGAGTACGCAAGCGGTCGCCCGCGCTGTCAAGGGCGTCCACACTGTGAGCGCTACGTCTCAAGCCGGTTGACGCGGAACCGGATGCCTGTTCCACTTGCCCCATGCATCCACAGCAGTGGCTGGTCACCCGCTCCCACATCGACTTCGGTCGCGTGTGGTCCTCCTCCTGTTGAGCTGACCCCCTGCGTGCGCCCGCGTCCGGCGGGCGTCCTTCGCGCTCTCCGCTTTCCCCGCGCTCTTCTCCCGCGGCAGCTCGCCTCCACACGCGCTTTCTTCCGCGGTAGCTCGCCTTCACACGCGTTCCTCCCCTCCCCTCGCGCTCTCGCACGCCCTTTTCCGTCTCAGGAGACCGCAGTCGATGCGTACGCCGATTTATCGCTATGTCATGCCCTTCGCCGCCATCACCTCGGCCGCCCTGTTCCTCACCGCCTGCGGTGCCGGCTCCGCCACCACGGGCGGGGCGGACGCCTCCGGGGTGGCGGCCAAGTCGGACGCGGTGCCGACCACCGACGTGGTGTCGGCCGAGAGGAAGGACCCGGCGGCGGCGAGGCTGCTGCCCGCGGGCACCACCCGCCTCACCGTCGCGATCAGCGTCGGCGGCACCCCGCCCGGCACCACCTATCTGTCCGACGGCAAGACGCTGACCGGCCAGGACGTCGACTTCACCAAGGCGGTCGCCAAGGTCCTCGGCATCGACCTGACGGTGGACCAGGCGAGTTTCGAGGCGATCCTGCCCGCCCTGGACAGCGGCAAGTACGACGTCGGCGCGAGCAACTTCGGGGTCACCGACGAGCGCCGCAGGACCATCGACTTCGTCACCTACATCAACGACGGCCAGGGCTTCGCCACCCGCAAGGACAGCAAGCTGTCGAAGATCACCGATCTGCGGCAGCTGTGCGGGCTGAACGTGGCGACCGGCGCGGGGACCACGTTCGAGGCGACCCTGGAGGAGAACAAGCACCTGTGCACGGACGCGGGCCGGAAGCCGTACCAGGTGCAGACGTACGCCGAGCCGAGCGCGATCTGGTCCTCGGTGCAGCAGGGCCGCAGCGACATCGTGATGTCCACGATCAACGGCCTGCGCTATGCCGTCGCCCGGCAGCCGGGCCTGAAGTTCCTCAACGAGTTCCACCGCCTGGACGTCGGCTTCGCCTTCAAGAAGGGCACCGAGCTGGCGCCCGCCTTCCAGGCGGCGGTGAACCGGCTGATCGCCGACGGCACCTACGACAGGATCCTGAAGAAGTGGGGCACGACCGGCTCGGCGATCGACCGGTCGCGGATCTCCCCGCCGGAAATCAAGAACTGAGTGCGGGTCAGCAGTCGCACCCGCAGTCGCCGTCGCAGCAACTGCAGCAGTTGCCGCAGCACTCGCAGACGTCACAGCAGTCCTTGCAGTCGCCGCAGTCCACGTCCGAGCAGACGGAGCAGCAGCCCTCGCGCCGCTTGCGCGACCAGGGGCCCTCGAACTCGTCGGCGCAGCACGCCTTGCAGGTGCAGCACAGCCCGAGGGCGGCGGCGCAGCCGAGCCAGAAGCCCCGCTTGTCCGGGCCCTGCGGCGGCCCGCCGTCCGGGCCCGGGGGCCTGCCCTGGGGGTTCCCGTACGGGTTCCCCTGTGGGCCAGGTTTCCCCGGCGCGTAGGGGCCCGCGGGCGGCGGGCCGAAGGCGGCCTCGGGTGCGGCGTGACCACAGGACGTCGTGCCGAACGCCCGGTCGACCGATCGCGGCAGCTCGTGCACCAGCAGCAGGTGGGCCAGCTTCCCGTCGCTGAACTCGGCGTCGCGCAGGGCGAGTCGGATGCCGTGCACGGCGTCGTCGGCGAGCCGCCGGGCCTCCTCGCGGGAGGTGCCGGTGGCGGTGAGCGGGTTCCAGGCGCCGGTGCGGGCGTCGGCCGCCTGGTCCTCCACCGCGTCCAGCAGGTGGGCGAGCCGCCCGAACAGCCGCCCGGCCTCCGCGAGCGGCACCGCGTTGCCGGGCCGGCCGGCCAGGTGCGCGGTGTGGGCGAAGGCGGCGGCGGTGGCCGTCTCGGTGGGCTCGGTGACCGTCAGGATCGGGGTGCCGGGCCCGGCCAGGGTCTCGATGCCGAGCTGCCGGTCGACGGCGGCCACCAGGACGCCGGTGTCGAAGCCGACCGCCGCCCCGCTGTGCGCTCCGGCCCGCCCCCAGCCCGCCGCGACCTTGCGGGCGGCGGCGGCCACGGGCCTGCGGGCCAGCAGCCCGTCCCGGTCGGCGACGTGGTCGCGGACCTTCGCCGCGGCCAGCACCAGGGAGACGGCGGCGGCGAGCCGCGCGCCCTCGCCCTGGGCGACGGACGCCGTCCGCATCCCGCGCAGGGCGCAGGGCCCGGCGGTGCGCCGGCCGCCCTCGGCACGGCCGAGCTGAGCCTCCGTCAACACCGATATCAGCAGGCCGTCGTAGTTGGTGACGATCCGCGCCAGCTGTCCGTGGTCGCCGCGCAGCGCGAGGCAGAGCCCGCACAGGTGCGCCATCCACTCGTTCTTGAAGCGCTCCCCGAGCCGGTGCGCGCAGGGCCTGACTATTCCGAACACCGCGATCCCCCCGAGTGTTGACCTTGGCGGCCGTCTCACCCGGACGCACCGCGTGTCACCCATCCGCCGCCGACCATCATATTTCACTCACAGTCAGCAGCCGTACGTGTCACAACCCTTGGGGGACAAGGTGTCTCGACGGATCGGCTGTGCACCAGTACCGTCACAAACCCCCCGCGCGGCGACTATCCACTTGGCGCGCTGTCAGCATCATGGATGACCATAGGGGAAGGTGCGGAAGCACGAGAGACCGCTGTGAGAGGAGGCGTCCATGGGATCGGTACGCAAGGCGAGTGCGTGGCTCGGCCTCGTCGACGACAACGATGACGAGCGCTATTACGACGACGACTACTCCGAGGGCACCGCGTCCAGGGACGCCTGGGTGACCGACCCTCGGGTGCAGGTGGCCACGGACACGGCCCAGGAGAAGGGGCGCCGGATCGCCACGGTCACGCCGGACAGCTTCCGGGACGCCCGTGCCATCGGCGAGCTGTTCCGGGAGGGGGTCCCGGTCATCGTGAACCTGACCGGCATGGAGCCCGGCGACGCCAAGCGGGTCGTGGACTTCGCGGCGGGGCTGATCTTCGGCCTGCGCGGCTCCATCGACCGGGTCTCCAACCGGGTGTTCCTGCTGACCCCGGCCGACACGGAGATCATCAGCGGGGACGCGTCCGCGCACCGCTCGGACGGCTTCTTCAACCAGAGCTGAGGCGGGGCCCTCACCGGCCCCGCCCCGCCCGGGGGCTCACCGGAACGCGTCGATCCCGGTGAGCGCCTTGCCCAGCACCAGCTGGTGCATCTCGACGGTGCCCTCGTAGGTGAGCACCGACTCCAGGTTGGTCGCGTGCCGCATCACCGGGTATTCGAGCGAGATCCCGTTGGCACCGAGGATCGTGCGCGCCGTACGGCAGATCTCGATGGCCTCGCGGACGTTGTTCAGCTTGCCGAAGCTGACCTGCTCGGGCCGCAGGCGGCCGGCGTCCATCCGCCGCCCCAGATGGTGGGCGAGCAGGATTCCCTTGTGCAGTTCCACCGCCATGTCGGCCAGCTTGGCCTGGGTCAGCTGGAACCCGCCGATGGGCCGCCCGAACTGCTCGCGGGTCTTCGCGTACTCCACGGCCGCCTCGAAGCTGCTGCGCGCGGCGCCCATCGCGCCCCAGACGATGCCGTAGCGGGCGTGCGACAGACAGCTCAGCGGGCCGCGCAGCCCGACCACCTCCGGCAGCGCCGCGGAGGCGGGCAACCGCACGTCGTCCAGGACGAGTTCACTGGTGACGGAGGCGCGCAGGGACCACTTGTGCTTGATCTCCGGCGCGGAGAAACCGGGTGTGTCGGTCGGTACGACGAAGCCCCGGATGCCCTCCTCGGTCCCCGCCCAGACGACGGCCACCCCGGCGACCGAGCCGTTGGTGATCCACATCTTGCGGCCGTTGAGCACCCAGTCGGCGCCGTCGCGCTTGGCGTGGGTGCGCATGGAGGCGGGGTCGGAACCGTGGTCCGGCTCGGTCAGGCCGAAGCAGCCGATCACCTCGCCGGCGGCCATCCGCGGCAGCCATTCGCGCTTCTGCTCCTCGCTGCCGAAGCGGTGGATCGCGTACATGGCGAGGGAACCCTGCACGGAGACCAGCGAGCGGATACCCGAGTCGGCCGCCTCCAGCTCCAGGCAGGCGAGACCGTACTGCACGGCCGTGGCGCCCGCGCAGCCGTACCCGGTCAGGGACATGCCGAGGGCGCCGAGGCCGCCGAGTTCCCGGGCGAGTTCCCGGATCTGCGGCAGCTCGCCCTTCTCGTACCAGTCGGCGACGTACGGCAGCACGCGGTCGGCCGCCCAGCCGCGGACGGTGTCCCGGATCGCCAGGTCCTCCGGGTCCAGCAGGTCGTCGATCCCGAGCGGATCGGCAGCGTCGAACGGGGGCAGCTTCGCGGACGCGGACATGGAACACCCTCCGGGACAGTCAGGCACACTGCGGTACACGGCGACACCTGAAAACTAGCAGCGCTAGTTATGGTGGCGCAGCCGACGTTACGGCGCAGTGTCCCGTACGTCCAGAGGGGTCAGGCGGAGACCCGCGGCTTCTCCGAGGCGCGCGGGGCGGGCAGCTCCAGCCCGGCGTCGTCCGGCTCCGGCCCCGCCTCCGCCCCGCACTGCATGACCCGCGGCAGCCGCAGCGCCATCACCGCGCCCAGCAGCAACAGCCCCGCGCTGACCAGCAGGGTCACGTGCAGCCCGTGCACGAAGGAGTCCCGGGCCGCCCGGCGCAGCGCGGCCCCGGCCGCGCCGCCGAGCCGGTGCGCGACGTCGTAGGCCTCCCCCAGCGAGTGCCCGGCGGCGGTCGCGTCCGCGGCGGAGACGCCGGGCACCGTGCGCAGCCGGGGGGTGTACGCCGCGTTCATCACGCTGCCGAGGAGCGCGATGCCGAGGCCGGCGCCCAGCTGGTAGGAGGTCTCGCCGATCGCCGCCGCGCCGCCCGCCCGGTCCGCCGGTGCCTCGCTGAGCATCGACTCGTAGGCGCCGAAGAGCGTGGTCTCCAGGCCGAGGCCGAGCAGCACGAAGCCGGACAGCAGCAGCGCCGGGTTGTCTGCGCGGCCCATCGCGGTCAGGGTCAGCACCGCGGCCGCCGTCACGCAGAAGCCGGTGCACACCATCCGGCGCGGTCCGAACCGGCGCAGCACCCGCGCGCCCAGCAGGCCCGCCGCCATCGCCGCCACGGTCAGCGGCAGCAGCCGCAGGCCGGTGGCGAGCGGCGACAGGCCGAGGACCAGTTGCAGGTACTGCGCGGCGATCAGCTCCAGGCCGACCAGCGCGAGCATCGCCAGCACGATGCAGCCGACCGCGGTGCTGAACGCGGACCTGCGGAACAGGCGCAGGTCCACCAGCGGGTGCGGCAGCCGCCGCTGGCGCCGTACGAAGAGGACGAGCAGGGCCGCGCCGGCCGGCAGCGGCAGCAGGGTCAAGGGGCTCGCCGGGGCGTGGCCGCCGCCGAGCTGCTTGACGCCGAGGACGACGCCGAACAGGCCGGCCGCCGCCATCAGCGCGCCGGTCACGTCCCAGGGGCCGTCCGCCGCGCCCCGGGACTCGGGCAGCAGCATCCGCCCGACCGGGAGGCTGATCAGCATCAGCGGGATGTTGATCAGGAAGACCGAGCCCCACCAGAAGTGCTCCAGCAGAAAGCCGCCGAGCAGCGGGCCGACCGCCGCGCCGACGGCGGCGACCGCGCTCCACACGCCGATGGCGAGGGCGCGCTCGCGCCGGTCGGGGAAGACCTGGCGGAGGATCGACAGGGTCGCGGGCATGATCATGGCGCCGCCGACGCCGAGCAGGGCGCGGGCGAAAATCAGCACCTCGGCCGTGTGCGCGGACGCGGCGACGGCGGAGGCCACGCCGAACAGGCCGTAGCCGAGCAGCAGGACGCGTCTGCGCCCCACGCGGTCGCCGAGGGTGCCGAAGAGGATCAGCAGCGAGGCGCAGACCAGCGGGTAGACGTCGACGATCCAGAGCAGTTCCGTGGCGCCGGGCCGCAGGTCCTCGGTGACCGCGGGGACCGCCACGTGCAGCACGGTGGCGTCGAGGGCGACGAGCAGCAGGCTGACGCAGAGGACGACGAGGACGACCCAGCGGTTGGCACCGGGCCCGGCCGTCCGGCGGCGCGGCCGCAGGGCGGCCGTGGGCGTCCCGGACATGTACGTACCTCCCAGATGTTCCCTCGCGTGGAGCGGGGCGACGGGGACCGCCTGTCGTACGGCCGGGAAGGAGTGGTGTCCCCGGCCCGCGCTGTCCACGGGGATGGCTCGTCAGCCTACGCGAGTCCGCCGCGCCCACACGTGGCGGACCTCTCACCCCCGGGAGGCTACCCCTGTGTCGTGCACCACGCCCCGCCCGCTCGACCGCGCCCCGGCGGCCGGTCCGTTCCCCCGTCCGGTCGATAATCGAGCCCGTGACCGAACTCGAGACGCGCGTGGCCGCCCCCCACGCCCCGCCGCCGCCCGCACCGCTGCCGCGCCGGGCGGTCCCGGCCCTCGTGGGCTACGCGGCGGTCCGCGTCCTGGGCCTGGTGGTGCTGGCGGTGTGGAGCTCCGCGCGCGGCAAGAGCGCCCTCACCCTGCTGACCGCGCGCTGGGACTCCCTCTGGTACACGCGGGTCGCCGAGCTGGGCTACGGCTACCAGGTGCGGCTGCCCGACGGCGACGTCCACTCCGACCTGGCGTTCTTCCCGCTGCTGCCGTGGCTGGAGCGGGGCCTGCACGCGCTCACCCCGCTGTCGTACGCGCACGCGGGTCTCGTGGTGTCGCTGCTCGCCTCGCTCGCCGCGGCGGCGGGGATCTACGCGGTCGCCGAGCACGTGTACGGGCGGCGGGTGGGCGTCTGCGCCGTACTGCTGTGGGCGGTGCTGCCGGTCGCGGTGGTCCAGTCGATGGCGTACAGCGAGTCGCTGTTCACGGCGCTGGCGGCGTGGGCGCTGTACGCGCTGCTGACCGGGCGGTGGGTGAGCGCGGGGCTGCTCGCGGCGCTGGCGGGGCTGACCCGGCCGGTGGGCGGCGCGGTGGTGGCCGCGGTGTGGACCGCGGCCGTGATCTCCTTCGTGCGGGAGCGAAGCGCGGCGCGCGCGGACGGCGCGCGGCGGACGGCGCACGCCCCTTCCGTCGCCGCGGGACCGTCAACACGCGTCCCCTCCCCTTTCACCCTCCGTCGTCTCCTCGGGATGCTGATCGCTCCGCTCGGCGCGGCCGGCTACGTGCTCTGGGTCGGTGGGCGCACCGGCAAGGGCCCGTTCGGCTATCTGGACGTACAGGCCGGATGGCGCAACGGCTTCGACGGCGGATACGCCTTCGCGTGTTTCGTGGCCGACAGGTTCACGTCGTTCTCGTCCGCGCTCGCGGGCGTCGGGCTGATCGCCGGTGTCGTCCTGCTGCTCTGGCTGTACGTCAGCGGAGTGCGCCGGGGCCAGCCGGTCGAACTGCTGGTGTACACGGGGGTCGTGCTGGCGCTGGCCCTGTGCGCGTCGAGCTACTTCGGCTCCAAGCCACGGCTGCTGCTGCCCGCCTTCCCGGTGCTCCTCCCGCTCGCCGAGGCCCTCGCCCGGACGCGCGTCTCCCGGTCCGCCCTGGTCACGGCGGCGCTGGCGATCATCTCCGCGGTCTACGGGGCGTTCTGGCTGAACGGCTCCGGCCCCCCGTGATCGACGCGTACCGGCCGGTGAAGCTCCGGGGAATTGCGGCCCAGGACCGGGTTAACGCATTTATAAGCGCCATATAAACAACACCCGGCACGATCAAAGGAATTACAGAGCGCGGCCTCGCGTGATTGCGGAATCCGGCGGAATTCGACCGCCCTTGAGAGGTTTCCCACATCACATCGTCATCACAAAGCCGCTGTTACGACCGGGAACACAGCTCACTCGCTGTAACGTCGATTGGGTGCGTACCGAACGGAACCTCACCCGGCGTCTGGACCGGGTGTTCGCCAGGCTGGACCGGGAGCCGGAACGGCCGGCCCATATCGACGTGCCGGTGATGAGCCGGCACCGGGTCGTGCTGTTCTCCGCGACCCTCGCCTTCTACCTGGCGATCGTGTGGGCCGTGGTGACCACCTCCTGGCTCGTCCGGCTCGACTGGCAGGTCATGTTCTTCCGGCCGTACCAGCAGTGGCCGCAGATCCACGCCTTCCTCGACTACTACGTGGTGCTCGGCCAGCGCGGCCCCACCGCGGTGATGGTCGCGGCCTGGCTCGGCTGGCGCTCCTGGCGCCAGCACACCCTGCGCCCGCTGCTCACCCTGGCCACCTCGCTGCTGCTGCTGAACGCCACGGTGGGCGCCGCCAAGTACGGCATGGGGCGGCTCGGTCCGCACTACGCGACCGTGATCGGCTCGAACGAGATGGGTCTGGGCGGCGATATATTTCCCAGCGGACACACCGCCAACGCGGTGGTGACCTGGGGCATCCTGGCCTATCTGGCCTCGACCCCGCGCGCACGGCGCTGGCTGTCCGCGGGGTCCGCGATCACCTCGCTGGGTGTCGGTCTCACCACCGTCTACCTCGGTACGCACTGGCTCAGCGACGTGCTCCTCGGCTGGGCCGCCGGCCTGCTGATCCTGCTCGCCCTGCCGTGGTTCGAGCCGCTGATCGCCAAGACCGAGACCTGGCTGTTCGACCTGCGCGACCGCTGGCGTGTACGGCGCAGCCGGCCCGTTCCCGAGCCGGCCGCCCCGCTGGCGCCGGTGCTGCTCAAGGCGCCGCGCGGCGCGGAGGCCGAGCAGTCCGCGCCGGCCCGCGAGCCGGTCTCCTCCACCCGCGCCTCCCGGGGCCTGGTGCACCTGGCACCCGGACCGCACACGGCCCGCTCCGAGCGCAGCCCGGTCACCCCGGCGGGCAGCCGCCGGCCGCCGGGCGGCGACCGGGTACCCCGCGGCACCTCCCAGCCGGCGGCCCGTCCCCTGACAGGCGGCTGACGGCCGGGACGGCGGCGGGTCCGGTACGCACCACGTCCCCGCCCCACGGCGAAGGCCCCGCTCCCTCAAGGGAACGGGGCCTTCGCCGTGCGCGGGCGCGGGCGTCAGCCCTTCCAGGCGCGGGCCACCCGGCCGTCGCGCACCTCGAAGTTGAGCCGGCCCGCCCGGTACTCCATGGTGATGATCGCGCCCGGCGGCAGCGACCGCACGGTCGACCAGCCGCGCTGCCGGGCCAGCCGCTCGGCGCTCGCCGCGTCGAGGCCGACGTACCCGTCCGGACTGTCCTGGGGCTCCGCTGGCGGAGTGGGAATCGGTGCCATGCGGCCACGCTAGGCCGCGACGCGCGGTGACGGAAGCCGGGCACGTCCGGGTAAGAGCGGCCTCCGACCAGGGTCACACTTCTGTCACAGCTTCCGGAGTCTCTTCCGGCCGAACTCCCTCACACGTCCGGGGGTTTCCGTACCGCTCACCGGGGCATTCGAACTGAATTCCCTCGTGTCGCCGCAGCCCTTTCAATTACCCGCCGGAAACTTCGGCGGCGAAGACCTGGAGACGCCGGGAGCGTGATTCCGGGGAATCCCGCTCCGTGGCACCCGAGCTGACACCGCATGGGGATTTTCACGGATTCCGCACATGCCGCGCGGGCGCTACGCGGCGCGGCCCCCCGGCGGGAACCGGGGGGCCGTCGGGCCGGGGGCCTGGCACCGGGCTGGTCCCGGCACCGTACGGCTCAGAGGGTCAGCCGCTGTCCGGGCACGATCACGTCCGGGTCGGCGCCGATCAGGGACCTGTTCGCGGCGTAGAGGCGCTGCCACGTCGTGCCGTGCCGCTCGGCGATCCTGGACAGCGTGTCGCCCGCGCGCACCGTGTAGCCGCCCGTGCCCCGGGACGGGGACGGGTGCCGCGAGGTCTTCGGCGTGGTGGCCGGGGCCGGCTTCCTCGTCCTGGCCGGGGCCGGCTTCTTCGCCGGGCCCTTGTCGACGCTCACCTGCGAGGGGGCGGAGCCCATCGCTCCCGCGCGTCCCGAGCAGACCGGCCAGGCGCCCCAGCCCTGGGCCTGCTGGACCCGCGTCGCGACGGCGATCTGCGCGCTCCGGGAGGCCCGGTCGGCCGTGGAGGCGTACGCGGAGCCGCCGTACGCGCGCCAGGTGTGGGCCGAGAACTGGAGCCCGCCGTAGTAGCCGTTGCCGGTGTTGATGTGCCAGTTGCCGCCGCTCTCGCACTGGGCGATGCGGTCCCACACCCCGTTGTCCGCGGCGGCGGCGTTGCCGGTCGCGGCCAGCAGCCCCAGCGGGGCCAGCAGCGCGGCACCGGCGAGTACGGCCGTCGTGCGGCCCCGGCGCGTGCTGTCGTCACGGGCGGTGGTGCGGGTGGTATCGGCACACTCGGACATGTAATTCCCTTTCCAGCGACCCGGGCTCCCCCAGGCGGCACGCGCCTCGCCGCGCAGGACCGCGGTGACGCGCGCCCGCCCCGACCGCGCCCCCGGTGCCGGCGCTGCTGCGCTGCCGGTGCCGGGTGGCGGACGTACCCGAGCGGTGCTCGTTGCACACGGCGGAGGAATGTAGGGAGAGTCGGCGCCGGACTTCAACCAAATGGCCGTCCTTCCAGGCCAGTTGACCGTTACCCGGGGTATCGGCGATTTTCGGCCACCCACTACATACACCGATTTACCGATTTTTCGACCATGCCCGGCAGTCTCCTGTGACCCACTTCACCCCTTCAAGTCGCCTGCTCAGGCGCGGAGTTGACCGTGAGTGGCGGATTCCGCACCATGGGTGACCGCGCGCGAGGGTTGGTTCGAACCGGTGCCCCGCCATGCGTGACTCCCACCACAGGACGCCCGTTGTCTTCTTCATGAGCCCGGAACCCTGGGGCTCATCGGCCGGGGGCCACCCGACCGGTCCAGCACGCATCCCAAGGGAGCCACCCGTGCCGCGCATGCTCGACGTCAGCGACGCCGTACGCGCCGAGATCGGCGACGAAGAAGCCGACCGGCTGCTCGCCGGAGAGAACGCCCCGGGCAGTTACGACTGCACGTCCTGCCGCACCCCGGGCGACTCCGAGCAGGAGCGCACCAGCACCGTCCTGTTCGTCGGCGAGGAGACCGCTGTCCTCGCCTTCGCCCACGCCAGCTGCCTGCCCTCGCAGGTCGTCCAGGTCACCGAGGAGCAGTTGCAGGGCGCCGTCCGCTCCATCGGCGCACAGGCCGCCGACGACGGGCCGCAGCGGTCCGCGCCCGAGCAGGCGGTGCTCGGCGTGACCAGCGGACTCGTCCTCATCGAGGGCGAGTTGCACCCCGCGCTGGTCGTCGAGCCCACCTCGCCCATCGTGCGCCCGGGCACCACCGGGGCCGGGGACGACTTCCTGCCGCTGCTGATCGAGCAGGGCTTCATGCCGGTCACCGAGATCGCCGCCGTACCGCCGGTGCTGCACGGCTGGTCGGTGCTGCTGGCGGTGGGCCAGCTGCACGCGGTCCTCCAGCCGGGCCCGCACGGCGGCCAGCCGGTGGCCTGGTGGCAGGCGCACCAGCCGCTCCAGGTCACCGACGGCTGGCGGGCCTCGGCCAACAAGCACCAGCAGGTGCTGATGTTCGCCGCCCCGGTGGGCTCGATCGGCCGCCAGCCCCGCGAGGACCTGCTGCGCGACTCCCTCGACCGGGCCGCGGCGCAGGGCAGGCTGGTGGCGGCGGCGCTGCCGCTCGCCGGTACCTGACCAACCGCGCTCCCGAAGGCAGGTCACGAAACCGCATCTCTTCGGGGGCGCCGTCGTTTGGACATACGTGCACGCATACGACACTTCGCCCCGCCGGTCCTCGTTCTCCTCCGTCCCGTCCGCCCGGACCGGGCAGGAAGGGGTGGGTGGTGCCTCGGCCACGCCGATCTTCGACATGCTCTCCGCGGAGTGGGTCAAGGCCTTTCGCACGCTGCCGGGCGACCGCAGTGGGGAGGAGGGGCTGAGGTTCGTCCCCTTCGGTCTGCCGGACCGGACGGGATGGTCGTACGGCGGCCATCGGGCGGGTTCGTTCAGCAGTTCCTACAGCGCCTACAGCGCGGGGGCCTACAACGCCCGCCAGCAGTCGCAGTGGCAGCGGGTCGGCACCATCGGACGGCCCGAGCAGGACAACGGGATGCACCATGTGCCCGCCGCGCTGCCGCCGGGACCGCGCCGGGGCGCATGAGAGTGCCGGACCCACGAAGAAGGGCGGCCCCCGGGAACGGGGGCCGCCCTTCACGTCGTACCGGCGGTGCTACTTCTTCTTCGTGCCGCGCTTCTCGCGCACCCGCACCGAGATGTGGATCGGGGTGCCCTCGAAGCCGAACTCCTCGCGCAGCCGGCGCTCGATGAAGCGCCGGTAGCCCGCCTCGATGAAGCCCGAGGCGAAGAGCACGAAGCGCGGCGGCTTGGTGCCGGCCTGGGTACCGAAGAGGATGCGCGGCTGCTTGCCGCCCCGGACCGGGTGCGGGTGGGCCGCGACCAGCTCACCGAGGAAGGCGTTGAGCCGGCCGGTGGGCACACGGGTCTCCCAGCCGGCGAGCGCGGTCTCGATGGCCGGGACCAGCTTCTCCATGTGGCGGCCGGTGCGCGCGGACACGTTCACCCGGGGCGCCCAGGCGACCTGGC
Organism: Streptomyces sp. NEAU-sy36; assembly: GCF_013423905.1. NCBI lineage: Bacteria > Bacillati > Actinomycetota > Actinomycetes > Kitasatosporales > Streptomycetaceae > Streptomyces > Streptomyces sp. NEAU-sy36. The sequence goes on along the minus strand of NZ_CP058977.1, from coordinate 2,022,281 downwards.
CCAGCTCGGTCTCGATCTCCCGCTCCAGGTAGTAGCGGCGCTCCTCGTCCAGGGTGTCCCACTTGTTGTAGGCGATGACCAGCGCGCGGCCCGCCTCGACGGCCATGGTGACGATCCGCTGGTCCTGCACGGAGATGTTCTCGGAGGCGTCGATCAGGACGACCGCGACCTCGGCCTTCTCCACGGCGGCGGCGGTGCGCAGCGAGGCGTAGTAGTCGGCGCCCTGCTGGAGGTGGACCCGCTTGCGGATGCCGGCGGTGTCCACGAACTTCCAGGTGACGCCGCCCAGCTCGATGATCTCGTCCACCGGGTCGCGGGTGGTGCCCGCCAGCTCGTTGACGACGACGCGCTCCTCGCCGGCCACCTTGTTCAGCAGGGAGGACTTGCCGACGTTCGGGCGGCCGATGAGCGCGATCCGGCGGGGGCCGCCGAGCGCGGTGCCGAAGGTCTGCTCGGGCGCCTCGGGCAGCGCCTCCAGGACGGCGTCCAGCATGTCGCCGGTGCCGCGGCCGTGCAGGGCGGAGACGGGGTGGGGCTCGCCGAGGCCCAGGTTCCACAGATAGGCGGCGTCGGCCTCGCCGCTCGGGCCGTCGACCTTGTTGGCGCACAGCACCACCGGCTTGCCGGCCTTGCGCAGCAGCCGGACGACGGCCTCGTCGGTGTCGGTCGCGCCGACCTTGGCGTCGACCACGAAGACCACCGCGTCGGCGGCCTCGATCGCGTACTCGGCCTGGGCCGCCACGGAGGCGTCGATGCCGAGGACGTCCTGCTCCCAGCCGCCGGTGTCGACCACCTTGAAGCGGCGGCCCGCCCACTCGGCCTCGTACGTGACGCGGTCGCGGGTCACGCCCGGCTTGTCCTCGACGACCGCCTCGCGGCGGCCGATGATCCGGTTGACCAGGGTCGACTTGCCGACATTGGGACGGCCGACGACGGCGAGCACGGGCAGCGGGCCGTGGCCCGCCGCCTCGATGGCGCCCTCGACGTCCTCGATGTCGAAGCCCTCTTCCGCGGCGAGCTCCATGAACTCCGCGTACTCGGCGTCGCCGAGAGCCCCGTGCTCGTACTCGTGCGCGGCCGAGCCGTCGGGCTGGATGTCGTCGTTCATGAAGTCCGTACCTCGTCGTTCATCGTGGTGATCGGTGGAACAGGCCCCCGGGCTGGTCCCGGGTGGGCTGAGCCACTACTCAAGTGTCGCCTGGCGCCCGGTCAGGCGCCTGGCGTTTTCCAGGTGGCCGGTGAGCTGCTTCTGGATGCGCTCGGTCGCCTCGTCCAGCGCCCGGCGCGTGCGCCGCCCCGATCCGTCGCCCGCGTCGAACGGGTCGCCGAAGACGACGTCGACCCGGGAGCGCAGCGGGGGCAGCGCCTTTATCAACCGTCCCGGCCGGTCCGAGCTTCCCATGACGGCCACCGGCACGATCGGCGCCCCGCTGCGGACCGCGAAGTAGGCGAGGCCCGCGCGCAGCGAGGCGAAGTCGCCCTCGCCCCGGGTGCCCTCCGGGAAGATGCCCAGCACTCCCCCGGCCGCCAGGACGCCGAGGGCGTCGGTGATGGCGGTGCGGTCGGCGGCGGCGCGGTCCACCTTCAGCTGGCCGATGCCGGTCAGGAAGTCGCCCAGCGGGCCGACGAACGCCTCCTTCTTGATCAGGAAGTGCGTCGGCCGGGGCGCCACGCCCATGACCATCGGGCCGTCGATGTTGTGCGAGTGGTTCACCGCGAGGATCACCGGGCCGGTGGCGGGCACCTTCCAGGCGCCGAGCACCCGCGGCTTCCACAGGCCGTACATCAGGCCGACGCCGATGCGCCGCCCTACCTCGGCGCCTCTTTCGGAGGGCAGGCTCACTTCCCGGTCCGCTTCTCCTCGACCAGGGTGACGACGCACTCGATGACCTGGGCGAGGGTGAGCTCGGTGGTGTCCACCTCGACCGCGTCGTCGGCCTTGGCGAGCGGGGAGGTCTTGCGGCTGGAGTCGGCGGTGTCCCGCTTGATCAGCGCCTCGCGGGTGGCGTGCAGGTCCGCGCCCTTCAGCTCGCCGCTGCGGCGGGCGGCGCGGGCCTCCGGGGAGGCGGTGAGGAAGATCTTGAGGTCGGCGTCCGGCAGCACCGTCGTACCGATGTCCCGGCCCTCGACCACGATGCCCCGCTCGGCGCCGGCCGCCAGCGAGCGCTGGAGCTCGGTGATCCGGGCGCGCACCTCGGGCACCGCGCTGACCGCGCTGACCTTGGAGGTGACCTCCTGGGTGCGGATCGCCGCGGCCACGTCCACCCCGTCGACCGTGATGGTGGGGGCGGCCGGGTCGGTGCCGGAGACGATGTCGGCCTTGCCCGCGACGGCCGCGACGGCGGTGGGGTCCGCCAGGTCGATGCCGTTGTTCACCATCCACCAGGTGATCGCCCGGTACTGGGCCCCGGTGTCCAGGTAGCTGAGGCCGAGCTGCGCGGCCACGGCCTTCGACGTGCTCGACTTGCCCGTGCCGGAGGGACCGTCGATCGCGACGATCACGGGCTTGGCGGTCGGGGCGGCGCCGTTTTCCACGAGGGCACCTTCCTGGGTGTGCGGGGTGAGCGGGGGTCGGGGTGCGAGAGCGCCCCGCACAAGGTTACTGGGTGTGGGTCACTCGTCCGGACGCACATCACCGCCCGCCTTCGCCGTCCTACTGCCGCAGCGCCCAGCCCCGCTCGCGCAGCGCGCTGCTGAGCACCGGGGCCGCGTGCGGTTCGACCATGAGCTGCATCAGACCCGCCTGCTGCCCGGTGGCGTGCTCGATGCGCACGTCCTCGATGTTGACCCCGGCGCGGCCCGCGTCGGCGAAGATCCGCGCCAGCTGGCCCGGCTGGTCGTCGATGAGCACGACGACGGTCTCGTAGACCCGCGGCGCGCTGCCGTGCTTGCCGGGCACCCGCACCTGGCCCGCGTTGCCGCGGCGCAGCAGCTTCTCCACCCCGGCGCTGCCCGCGCGCCGCTTGTCCTCGTCGCAGGACTGCAGGGCGCGCAGGGCCGTCACGGTCTCGTCCAGGTCGGTGGCGACGTCGGCGAGCAGGTCGGCGACCGGGCCCGGGTTGGCGGAGAGGATGTCGATCCACATGCGCGGGTCGGAGGCGGCGATCCGGGTCACGTCCCGGATGCCCTGCCCGCACAGCCGTACGGCGGCCTCGTCGGCGTGTTCGAGGCGCGCGGCGACCATGCTGGAGACCAGGTGGGGCATGTGGGAGACGAGGGCCACGGCGCGGTCGTGGGCGTCGGCGTCCATGACGACCGGGACGGCCCGGCAGTGCGAGACCAGTTCCAGGGCGAGGTTGAGCACCTCGGTGTCGGTGTCCCGGGTGGGGGTGAGCACCCAGGGGCGGCCCTCGAAGAGGTCGCCGGTGGCGGCCAGCGGCCCGGACTTCTCCCGGCCGGACATCGGGTGCGTGCCGAGGTAGGCGGTGAGGTCCAGGCCGAGCGCCTCCAGCTCCCGGCGGGGGCCGCCCTTGACGCTGGCCACGTCCAGGTAGCCGCGGGCGAGTCCGTGGCGCATGGCGTCGGCGAGGACCGTGGCCACGTGCGCGGGCGGGGCGGCGACGATCGCCAGGTCGACGGGGCCCTCGGGGGGCGCGTCGGTGCCGGCGCCGAGCGCGGCGGCGGTCCGGGCGTGCTCCGGGTCGTGGTCGGCGAGGTGCACGGTGACCCCGCGCTGGGTCAGGGCCAGGGCGGCGGAGGTGCCGATCAGACCGGTGCCGATGACGAGTGCGGTTCTCACTGGGCGATGTCCTTGCGCAGGGCGGCCGCGGCGCCGAGGTAGACGTGGGCGATGTCGGCGCGGGGCCGGTCCGACTCGACATGGGCGAGGATCCGGACGACCCGGGGCATGGCGCCCTCGATGTCCAGCTCCTGGGCGCAGATCAGGGGCACGTCGACGATGCCCAGCTTGCGGGCGGCGGCGGCCGGGAAGTCGCTGTGCAGATCGGGGGTGGCGGTGAACCAGATGCTGATCAGGTCGTCCGGGACCAGTCCGTTGCGCTCCAGGACGGCGGTGAGCAGGGCGCCGACCCGCTCGTCCATGTGACCGGCCTCGTCCCGCTCCAGCTGGACGGCCCCCCGGACCGCTCGTACCGCCACGGCGTCGCTCCTCGCTGACAGGTGTTGTCGTGCTCGCCCGTCCAGCGTAGTCAGCCCGCGTCAGCGGAGCGTTGGGCGCCCGATCGCTGAGACGATGCGTATACCGGTTTCTTCCGGTTTCGACGCTTTCATCGGAGCGTCGGTATCCGCATCCCGACATGTGTACGGAGTGGTGAGATGACCCAGGGCGCGACGCGGCGCACGGTGATCGCGACGGGCGCGGCAGCGCTCGCGACCGGCTGCGGCGGCAACAACGGCGGCGGCACCAGCGCCGCCGCCGACAACACCCGCAACGGCACGGACAGCCCCTCCCCGACGCGGCCGGCGTCCCCGGCCGCCTCCACCTCCCCGGCGGCCGACGCGAAGAAGCTGGCGAGCACCGGCGACATCCCGGAGGGCGGCGGCAAGGTCTTCGACGGGCAGAAGATCGTGGTGACGCAGCCGTCGAAGGGCGAGTTCAAGGCGTTCTCGGCCGTGTGCACGCACATGGGGTGCACGGTGAGCCGGGTGCGGAACGGCACCATCGACTGCCCCTGCCACGGCAGCAAGTTCAAGATCGCTGACGGTTCGGTGGCCGAGGGCCCGGCGACCAAGCCGCTGGAGGAGAAGCGGATCAAGGTCGAGGGAAACTCGATCCAGCTGGGCTGAACCGCCGCGTAGGCTCCGGGCATGCAGCCCGAGGACCTGGTACGCGACCACACCGTCTACTCCTGTGTCATGGGCTCCCGGGCCTTCGGCCTGGCCACGGAGGCGAGCGACACCGACCGGCGGGGCGTGTTCCTCGCGCCCACCGCCCTGTTCTGGCGCTTCGAGAAGCCGCCGACACATGTGGAGGGGCCGGAAGAGGAGCGGTTCTCCTGGGAGCTGGAGCGGTTCTGCGAGCTGGCGCTGCGGGGCAACCCGAACATCCTGGAGTGCCTGCACTCCCCGCTGGTGGAGCGGGTGGACGACACCGGCCGTGAACTGCTGTCCCTGCGCGGCGCGTTCCTCTCCCGCAGGGCGTACGGCACCTTCACCCGCTACGCCCTCGGCCAGCGCAGGAAGCTCGACGCCGACGTGCGCACGACGGGCGCCCCGCGCTGGAAGCACGCCATGCACCTGCTGCGGCTGCTGATCAGCTGCCGCGATCTGCTGCGCACCGGCGAGCTGCGCATCGACGTGGGCGACGCCCGCGAGCCGCTGCTGGCCGTGAAGCGGGGCGAGGTGCCCTGGGCCGAGGTCGAGGCGCGGATGGCGCGGCTCGGGGCCGAGGCGGAGGCGGCGCTGGGCCGCACCCCGCTGCCGCCGGAACCGGACCAGGCCCGGGTGGCGGACTTCCTCTTCCGCGTCCGCCGCGCCTCCGCCCTGGCGTCACCGGCGCGCCCCTGACCCGCCGGCCACCGGCCGCACCCGCGCCCCGCCCGTCCGGCCCTCAGCCGGCCAGCCGTATCCGCACCACGAAGTCGTGCAACGCCTCGTGACCGCCCGCCGCGTCCGGCAGCACCGACGCGGCCTGTGCCTCGTCGAGGGCCTGGTGCAACCGCTCCACGTCCTGGGCCACCCGCGCCTGGTCGAGCCCGGGGAACACCCCGTGCTCCCGCTCCGCCTTCGCGGCGATCAGCTCGGGCACGTACGCGGGCGCGTCCCACTCGGCCGCCAGGGTGGGCAGGTGGGCCTGTACGCCGCCGGTGCGCATGAGGTGGATGCCGGTGAGCAGCACACGGAACGTGTACAGCAGCGGCTTGAGTTCGCCGGTCTTCTCGAACAGCCGCCACTGGGTGACCGCGAACCCCCGGTAGTGATGGGCGTGGTGGCTGGTGAGCACGGCCGGCGCGAGGGCGGCCAGTTCCCGGTGGGCCTCGCCGGTGTGCACGACGAGCGGCGAGAGCAGCTGCTCCAGCACATAGCCGTTGCGGCGCAGCATCAGCCGTACGAACTTGCGCAGGTCGTGGGTGACGAGGTCCAGTTCGACCCCGTAGCGCACCCATGCCTTCGACCGGGTCTCCTCCGGCTCGCGCAGGCCGACGAGGTCGGCGGTGGGCAGCAGGTGGACGCCCCGCAGGTCCACGTCCGAGTCCTGCGAGGGGAAGCCGTACAGATGGGCCCCGGAGACGGTGGCGAACAGCAGAGGGTCGGGCTGTTCGGCGACGACGGGCGCGAGATCCATGTCGAGGTTGTCGATCATGGGCCTAAGCGTCCCAGAGCGTGCCCAATGCCAACAGGTCCTCCCGGTACTCGATCCGCTCGGCCCAGTCGGCGGGCCAGGCGTCCGCGCCGAGCCAGGCGCCCGCGAAGGCGCCGGTGAGGCAGGCGATGGAGTCGGAGTCGCCGGCGGTGCAGGCGGCCCGGCGCAGCGCGGTGAGGGGCTCGTCGGGAAAGAGCAGGAAGCACAGCAGCCCGGTGGCGAAGGCCTCCTCGGCGATCCAGCCCTCGCCGGTGGCCTCGCACGGGTCGGTCTCCGGCGAGTGGGCGGCGACGGCCGCCTCGATCCGGTCCAGGATCGCCAGACACTCGTCCCAGCCGCGCGCGATGAAGTGCTCGGGGCCGGGGTCCTGGGAGCGGGTCCACAGCTCGCCGAGCCAGAGGTGGTCGTAGCGGGTGCGCCGGTCGAGGGCGTGGGCACGCAGCCGCCCGACCAGCGCGGCCGGTTCGGTGCCCCGCGCGAGCAGGTGGACCGCGTGGGCGGTGAGGTCGGAGGCCGCCAGCGCGGTGGGGTGGCCATGGGTGAGCCCGGACTGCAACTGGGCCGCGCCGGACCGCTGTTCGGCGCTCAGACCGGGGGCGAGCCCGATCGGGGCGACGCGCATGTTGGCGCCGCAGCCCTTGGAGCCGACCTGGCTGGCGTCCTGCCAGCCGCGCCCCTCGTCCATCAGCAGGCGGCAGGCGGTCAGGCAGGTGTTGCCCGGCGCGCGGTTGTTGTCCGGCGACTCGTACCAGTCCACGAACTCCTCGCGCAGCGGGGGTTCCAGACTCGCGGGCGTGAGGGGGCCGTGCGCCATCGCCCGGCGCAGGCCGCGGCCGAGGGCGAGCGTCATCTGGGTGTCGTCGGAGACGAAGGCGCGCCGCGGCAACTCCATCCCGCGCCAGGGCCCGCACTTGGCGATGATCTCGGGCACCTTGTTGAACTCGGTCGGGAAGCCCAGGGCGTCCCCGAGGGCGAGGCCGAGGAGCGCTCCGGTGGCCGGCCGCTTGGACATGAAAAACCATCCCCCTTTATCGTCATGGTGACAATAAAGGGGGACGGCGGACGGACGCAAGGCGTGCCGCCTACAGATCGACTTCCTTCATCAGCATGCCGACCTCGGTGTTGGACAGCCGGCGCAGCCAGCCCGACTTCTGGTCGCCCAGGGTGATCGGGCCGAAGGCGGTGCGCACCAGCTTGTCCACCGGGAAACCGGCCTCCGCGAGCATCCGGCGCACGATGTGCTTGCGGCCCTCGTGCAGCGTCACCTCGACCAGGTAGTTCTTGCCGGTCTGCTCGACCACCCGGAAGTGGTCGGCGCGCGCGTAGCCGTCCTCCAGCTGGATGCCGTCCTTCAGGCGCTTGCCGAGGTCGCGCGGGATCGGCCCGACGATGTGCGCGAGGTAGGTCTTGCGCACGCCGTACTTGGGGTGGGTGAGACGGTGGGCCAGCTCACCGTGGTTGGTGAGCAGGATGACGCCCTCGGTCTCGGTGTCCAGCCGGCCGACGTGGAAGAGCCGGGTCTCCCGGTTGGTGACGTAGTCGCCGAGGCACTGGCGGCCCTCCGGGTCCTCCATGGTGGAGACGACGCCGGCCGGCTTGTTCAGCGAGAAGAACTGGTACGACTGGGTCGCCACGGTCAGGCCGTCGACCTTGACCTCGTCCTTCTCCGGGTCGACCCGCTTGCCCTGCTCCAGGACGATCTCGCCGTTGACCTCGACGCGGGCCTGCTCGATCAGCTCCTCGCAGGCGCGCCGGGAGCCGTAGCCCGCGCGCGCGAGCACCTTCTGGAGCCGCTCGCCCTCCTGCTCGGCGCCCGGGAAGGTCTTGGGCAGCTTGACGTCCTTCTTGCCCGCGTACCGCTCCCGGTTGCGCTCCTCGACCCGCGTCTCGTACTCACGCGAGCGCGCGGGCGCCGTACGACCGCCCTGCTGGGGCCGCTGCTTGGGGCCGCCCTTGGCGCCGCCGCGCGCCGAACCGCCGCGCCCGGACTTGGGGCCGTCCTGGGTCGCGCCGGGGCCCACGTCGTAGCGGCGCTCCTCGGGGCGGGGCTTGCGGGGACGGCCCTGCCCCTGCCGCTCGTCCCGGTTGTTGCCGGCGCCGCGGTAGTTACCGCGCCCGCCACTCTTGCCGCTGCCGCTGCTTCGCATCAAAGTTCCGTCTTAGTCGTCTGCGTCCTCTACGCCCGGCGCGTCGGGCGCGTCCGGGTCGAACGACGGGACCCCTTCCTCGGTCTCGGCCTCGATCGCCTCCGCCTCCGGGAGGAAGGGCGCGAGCTCCGGAAGCTCGTCCAGGCCACGCAGGCCCATCCGCTCCAGGAAGTAGTTCGTCGTCCTGTACAGGATCGCACCTGTTTCGGGTTCCGCGCCCGCCTCCTCGACCAGACCCCGTTGGAGCAGGGTCCGCATCACGCCGTCGCAGTTGACCCCGCGCACGGCGGAGACCCGGCTGCGGCTGACCGGCTGGCGGTAGGCGACGACCGCGAGCGTCTCCAGCGCGGCCTGGGTGAGCCGGGCGGTCTGGCCGTCCAGGACCAGCCGCTCCACGGCGGGCGCGTAGGCGGCGCGGGTGTAGAAGCGCCAGCCGCCCGCGACGTGGCGCAGCTCGAAGCCGCGGCCCTGCACGGTGTACTCGTCGGCCAGTGCGCGCAGCGCGTCGGCGATCTGCCGCCGGGGCCGCTCCAGGATCCTGGAGAGGTGGTCCTCGGTCGCGGGCTCGTCCACGACCATGAGGACGGCCTCCAGGGCGGGCTTGAGCTCCAGCCCGGCGACGGTGCCGTCCCCCGCGGCGGCCTCGGTCGTCTCGCTCACGGCTGCTTCTCCTCCTCGGTCTGCCGGGGTGGCCGGTCGAACTCGTCGGTGACCACCGGGGCCGCGTCCCCGTCCCCGCCGGTCCAGCGCACCAGCAGCTCGCCGAGGGCCGTCTCCTGCTCCAGGGCGACGGCCTTCTCCCGGTACAGCTCCAGGAGGGCCAGGAAGCGGGCGACGACGGTCAGGGTGTCGTCGGCGTCCTCGACCAGCGCCCCGAAGCCGGCCTCGCCCAGCTCCCGCAGCCGCGCCACCACGATCCGCGCCTGCTCCTGCACGCTGACCAGCGGGGCGTGGATGTGGTCGACGTAGACCTGCGGCTTGGGCCTGGGCTGCATCGCCTTGACCGCGAGCCTGGCGAACCCCTCGGGGCCGATGCTGATCACGACCTCGGGCAGCAGCTCGGCGTGCTCGGGCTCCAGACCGACGGTACGGGGGTGGCGCCGGGCCTCCTCCTCGACGCGCGCGTTGAAAATGTCGGCGATCCGCTTGTACGCCCGGTACTGGAGCAGCCGCGCGAACAGCAGGTCCCGCGCCTCCAGCAGCGCGAGGTCGGCCTCGTCCTCCACCTCGGCGGCGGGCAGCAGCCGGGCCGCCTTCAGATCGAGCAGGGTGGCGGCCACGACCAGGAACTCCGTCGTCTGGTCCAGGTCCCAGTCCGGGCCCATCGCCCTGATGTGCGCCATGAACTCGTCGGTCACCTTCGACAGGGCGACCTCGGTGACGTCCAGCTTGTGCTTGGAGATCAGCTGGAGCAGCAGGTCGAAGGGGCCCTCGAAGTTGGAGAGGCGGACCTTGAAGACGCCGTCGGGTGCGTCGTCGGGTGCCTCGTCGGGCGCGGGTTGCGGCCCTGGTTCGGGCGCCGGCTCCGGTCCGGGCCCGGGTTCGGGTTCCGGTCCGGCGGCAGGACCTTCCTCCGGTACGACCGTCCCGTGGGCCTCTTCGAGCGCCGCGGCGCCCGGTCCCCGACCCAGCGCACGCCGACGGCCGGCGGTACCGGGGTCGGGGAGGTCGAACGAGGTCATGGCCCCCGCAGGCTACCGCTAACGTCCCCGCAGCCGTCGCACGAGGATGCTCGCGTCCCCCCGGGACTCCAGGTCGGCCAGCACCACGGCCACCGCCTCGCGCACGATGCGCCCGCGGTCCACCGCGAGTCCGTGCTCGCCCCGGAGCACCAGCCGCGCGTGCTCCAGGTCCATCAGTTCCTCGGCGGACACGTACACGGTGATCTTCTCGTCGTGCCGCTCGCGCCCGCTGGGCCGGCGGCTCGCCGCCCGTCCCCGCTTGCGCGGCTGGGCGGCGGCCGCGGGGCCGTCCGCCGCGGACTGCCGGCGCCGGCCGCGGGACTCGGCGTCGGCGGGCTCCGCCTCCGCCGCCACGTGCTCCACGCCCTCGCCGTCGCCGCTCTGCACGGGCACGGCCTGCGGCGCGTCCTCGGCGGCGGCCACGTCGTCGCTCTCCTGCGCGGGAGCCGGCACCCGGGCCTCACCGCCCGCCGCGCGCCGGGGAGTCGACGGCTGCAACGCCGTCCCCCCTGTCGTACGGAAGAGTTCGTCGGCCCCCGGCAGACTCACTCGGCGTGACACCGGGCGAGCACCTCCCTGGCGAGCTGGCGGTAGGCGGCGGCACCGACGGAGTTGGAGGCGTACGTGGTGATCGGCTCACCGGCGACCGTGGTCTCCGGGAAACGGACCGTGCGCCCGATGACCGTGTGGTAGACGTGGTCGTCGAACGCCTCGACCACCCGGGCGAGGACCTCGCGGCTGTGCACCGTGCGCGAGTCGTACATGGTGGCGAGGATGCCGTCCAGCTCCAGCTCGGGGTTGAGCCGTTCCTGGACCTTCTCGATGGTCTCGGTCAGCAGCGCGACACCGCGCAGCGCGAAGAACTCGCACTCCAGCGGCACGATCACCTTGTGCGCGGCGGTCAGCGCGTTCACCGTGAGCAGGCCGAGCGAGGGCTGGCAGTCGATCACGATGTAGTCGTAGTCGGGCAGCAGCGGCTTGAGCGCCCGCTGGAGCGTGGACTCGCGCGCGACCTCGGAGACCAGCTGGACCTCGGCGGCCGACAGGTCGATGTTGGAGGGCAGCAGGTCCATGTTGGGGACCGCGGTCTTCAGCAGGACCTCGTCCGCGGACATGCCCCGCTCCATGAGCAGGTTGTAGACCGTGAGGTCGAGTTCCATGGGGTTGACGCCGAGACCCACCGACAGCGCGCCCTGCGGGTCGAAGTCCACGAGCAGCACGCGCCGGCCGTACTCCGCGAGCGCGGCACCCAGGTTGATGGTCGACGTCGTCTTGCCGACGCCGCCCTTCTGGTTGCACATCGCGATGATCTTCGCGGGGCCGTGGTCGGTCAGCGGGCCCGGGATCGGGAAGTACGGCAGCGGGCGTCCGGTGGGACCGATGCGCTCACGGCGCTGGCGGGCCGCGTCGGGCGCGAGCGTGGCCGCGTACTCCGGATCGGGCTCGTACTCGGCGTCGGGGTCGTAGAAGTGCCCCTCGGGCAGTTCGTCGTAGTCGGCGAAGTGGTTGTGGGGCGCGCCACTTCCGTCGCCGGCCATGGCGTTCACGTGATGGCCATCCATGCTCTGGTGTGCTGTCCGGGGCCTGGGCGCTCCCGGACTCTGGTGGGCTGCGAAGGTGCGCACAGCTACGGAGCCGACAGCCTCGAATCCCGCGGGCCCCTGGCCCCCTGCGGGCATTCCTGGTTGACCACCCCCGGGAGAAAATGTCGACTCATTCACAAGTCGTCTTACCTCCTTGGTGACCAGGAAACTTCTAGACAAGGTCAGCGTGGCACCATGCCGACGGTTGGCGACTCTATGGCGTGTCGGCGGTCCGCAGCAACACAATCCGCCGGACCCGGCAGGATGTGTCGGCAATGAAACATGTCGCTGTCAAGGGCGTACGGCCGTCGCACAGCAGGTTTCACCGGGGTGCGAATCGGTTGAACGGTTACGTTCGAGGCGAGTTGACCGAGAGTCGCAAAGTGACCATACACACATCCGGCCGGACCTTGTCGGGCAAGGTCCGGCCGGGCGTGGGCGGTTGACGAGACGTGTTGACGAATCGCCTTTTGCCGGTGAGCGACTTGGCGACCCACCTGGTCGCGGAGGTCAGCCGAGCAGCGAGGCCAGCTCGACGTGCTCCAGGCCGTGGGCCTCGGCGACCTCCTTGTAAACCACCTTGCCGTCGTGGGTGTTGAGACCCTTGGCGAGCGCGGCGTCGCGGCGCAGCGCCTCGACCCAGCCGTTGTTGGCGAGGGAGACGATGTACGGCAGCGTCGCGTTGGTGAGGGCGTTGGTGGAGGTGTTCGGCACACCGCCCGGCATGTTGGCGACGCAGTAGAAGACCGAGTTGTGGACCTCGAAGGTCGGCTCGGCGTGCGTGGTGGGACGGGAGTCCTCGAAGCAGCCACCCTGGTCGATCGCGATGTCGACAAGGACACTTCCGGGCTTCATGCGGGCGACCAGCTCGTTGGTGACGAGCTTCGGGGCCTTGGCGCCCGGGATCAGCACCGCGCCGATGACCAGGTCGGCGTCCAGGACGGCCTTCTCCAGCTCGAAGGCGTTGGACATGATCGCCTTGACCTTCGTGCCGAAGATCTTGTCGGCCTCGCGCAGCTTGTTGATGTCGCGGTCGAGCAGGGTCACGTCGAAGCCCATGCCGACGGCGACCTGGGTGGCGTTCCAGCCGGAGACGCCGCCGCCGATGACCACGGCCTTGGCCGGGGTCACGCCCGGGACACCGCCGGGCAGCACACCACGGCCGCCGTTGGCGCGCATCAGGTGGTAGGCGCCGACCTGCGGGGCCAGCCGGCCCGCGACCTCGGACATCGGGGCGAGCAGCGGCAGCGAGCGGTTGGGCAGCTCGACCGTCTCGTAGGCGATGGCCGTGGTGCCGGACTCGATCAGCGCGTCCGTGCACTCCTTGGAGGCGGCCAGGTGCAGGTAGGTGAAGAGGATCTGGTCCTTGCGAAGGCGGTGGTACTCCTCCGCGATGGGCTCCTTGACCTTCAGCAGCAGGTCGGCGGCGGCCCACACCTCGTCGGCGGTGTCCAGGATCTGGCCACCGGCGGCCACGTACTCGGCGTCCGTGATCGAGGAGCCGATGCCGGCGCCCCGCTCGATGACGACCTGGTGGCCGTTGCGCACCAGCTCGTGCACGCCGGCGGGGGTGATGGCCACCCGGAACTCGTTGTTCTTGACCTCGCGGGGGATGCCGACCTTCACGTCGATCACGGTCCTTGGCTCAGGGGTATGGGGGTGCATTACAGACGTACCCAGACATGCCTTGGCATACCGGGAGACACCGCAGGAACATGCGGCAGAGCCAGTTTAATGAAGGTGTTCCGCCTGTCTAGCCTTTCATTGCATCAATCTTCTGACGATGCACCTCGGATTTCGTAGGCGTTCGCGTCCTGTTCCAGGCTTGTGTCCTGCTGTGACGGCCGTTCCGGGCCCTCCTCACCCAGCAGACGCCCGGCCGCGGCCCGGTGCAAGCGGGCCGCCGTCGGGTCGCCGAGGCGCTCCAGGGTGTCGGCCAGGCGCAGCTGCAACGCGGCCTGGAGGCGGACGTCGTCCGCGCGCCGCGCCCACTCCACCGCCTCCTGGCAGGTGCGCAGCGATTCCTGCGGCCGTCCCGCGTACTCCTGCACCCGGGCCATCTCGCTCAACGCCCTTGCGTGGGCCGCGACTTCACCGCTCTTGCGGTAGGCCGCGCAGGCCGCCCGCCAGTTCCGCAGCGCCTCGCCGTAGCGGCCCGCGTAGGTGTGGGCGGTGGCGATCCGGCCGTACAGCCGGGCGGCCTCGGTGCGCTCGCCGCGGGCCAGCCGGTCCGCCAGCGCCCGCCCGAACCAGTCGGCGGCCCGGTCGTAGTCCCCCAGCTCCTGGTGGGCACCGCCTACGGATTCCATCGCGCGGCCGGTCGCGTACGGGTCGTTCGCCTCGCGTCCGGCGTCCAGCGCGTCCCGGTAGCGGGCCAGCGCGTCCCGGGTGCGGCCGGTCTGGGCGTCCAGGTCGCCCAGGTTCAGCAGCGCCGCGGCCCGCTCCCGGGGCAGCCCGCGCCGCTGCGCGACATCCAGCACCAGTCCGTGCACGCCGTACAGGTCGGCGGCCGCGGCCTGGGTGCCGACATGCGCCGCGAAGGCCCTGACCAGCTGCGACAGCAGCCGCCTGGCCAGGGTGTCCAGTTCTCCGTCGGCCACCGCGAGCCGGGCGGAGGCCAGCAGCGCGGGCCTGCGCACGCGCAGCCACTCGGCGGCCGCGCGGGGGTCGGCGAAGCGCACCGCCGGGGGCAGGGCCTGGATCTTCTCGCGGGACTGCGGGCTGTCGGTCTCGGTGACGGCCCGGCAGGAGTGCAGCAGCCGTACCGTGCGCTCCAGCATCCGGGCCCGGGCCAGCTGGAGCTCCCCCGGCCGCTCCTGTGCCTCGGCCAGGGCGCGCAGCAGCGGGTGCAGCCAGCCCGGCACCTCGTACTCGGCGAGCGGCGAGTCCACCCGCCGCAGCAGGCCGAGGGCGACGAAGTCGTCCAGGGTGGCACGGGCGGCCTCCACCGAGCAGCCGGCCAGCGCGGAGGCGGTCTGGTCGTCGACCGGGCCGGCCGGGGCCAGGCTGAGCAGTCGCAGTATCCGGGCGGCGGGGCCGGGCAGCTCCTCGTGCACCAGCCGGAAGACGCGGGCCAGTGGGGTGGCGTCGGCGTCGTCCGCGCCGTCCTGCCCATAGGTGTGCATCCGCTTGGCGAGGTCGGAGACGGCGGCCTTGGGGCGGGCGGCGAGCCAGCCGCCGGCCAGCACCAGGGTGGCCGGGTGGCCCTGGCAGGCCTCCGCCAGACTCTCGGCGGAGCGGGGGTCGACGGTGACGCGGACCGAGCCGGTGTAGCGGGTGAGCAGCTCGACGGCGGACTTGGTGTCGAGGCCGCCCAGGGTGCAGGGGCGGACGTCCGCGATGCCGGTGAGCGGGCCCTTGGAGACGGCCACCACCAAACAGTCCGGGGCGTCCGGGAGCAGCGCGTCGACCTGTTCGGCGCCGGCCGCGTCGTCCAGGAACAGCAGTGCCCGGCGGCCGGCGAGGGCGGTGCGCAGGGCCTCGGCAAGATCGTCCTCGGCGGCGCCGGCCGGCGCGGGCACCCGCAGCGCGGCCAGCAGCTCGCGGGCGACGCGCTCCACCGGGACCGGGGTGCCGTCGGCCTCGCCGAGCCGGGCGCGCAGCACCCCGTCGGGGTAACGGTGCGCGACCTGGCGGACCAGTTCGGCGGCGAGGGTGGTGCGGCCGGAACCGGGGCGCCCGGCGATCAGCAGGACCCGCGCGCGGGGCGCCTTCCGGCCGGAGATGGTGTCCAGGCCCGCGCGCTCGATGTCGGCGCGCAGCTCCTTCAACTCCCGTGCGCGGCCCAGGAAATGGTCCCCGTCGGCCGAGGGCGCGGACAGCCGCGCACCGCCTGTGTCCACCGCCTGATCCGTCACGGGCCACACTCCCGTCCCACACCGCACGCGCAAGCCCGCCGGATCTTCCGGTACGGGCGTTGAAGAGCCTAGTTCACGCTCTGCGACGTTCCGCTCGGAGCACGGCGAGGACGACGGGGACATCGCCCGATCGGATCAGGCGATGGTCACACCAATAGGGTTCAGCGCGGTCTCAGGAGGAGAACGGGCGGGCCGGCCAGGGCGCGTCCGCCGGGCGCAGCGCGTCCAGCCCGTCCCCGCCGCGCGCGGCCACCAGGGAGAGCACCCCGACGACCAGGCAGTTGTTGTGCACGTCACCGGCGAGCACGAGGCGCACCAGCTCGTCGACCGGCACCCGCGCGTGCTGCATGTCGGTCTCCTCGTGCTCCGCCGCGAAGCGCTCCCCCTCGGCCTCGGACAGATCGCGCGCGAGGAAGATCCGCACGGCCTCGTCGCAGCCGCCGGGGGTGGTGTACACGTCGGTGAGCACCCGCCAGTCCTCGGCCTTGACGTGGGCCTCCTCGTACAGCTCGCGCTGGGCGGCGTGCAGCGGGTTCTCGCCCGGCACGTCGAGCAGCCCGGCCGGGATCTCCCACAGCTTGTGGCGCACCGGGTGGCGGTACTGGTTGATCAGCAGCACCCGGTCCTCCTCGTCGAGGGCGAGGACGGCGACCGAGCCCGGGTGGACCTGGTAGTCGCGGCGGACCACCGAGCCGTCCGGCATGACCACCTCGTCGGTGCGCACCGAGGTCTTGTTGCCGACGAAGGGGGTCTCCGTCGCCCGGATCTCCCACTCCTCGCGGGTGTCCTTGATCGTCGTCATGCCCTGTCCTTCCCCATGTGCACGAACGGCCGGGACGCGGTCCTCGCGGACACGCGCGCCCCGGCCACCGTACAACTCCCTCGTTACTCCGCGATCTTCCGCTCGACCGCGGCCTTCACCAGACCGGCGAAGAGCGGGTGCGGGCGGGTCGGCCGCGAGCGCAGCTCCGGGTGCGCCTGGGTGGCGACCAGGTAGGGATGCGTCTCACGCGGGTACTCGACGTACTCCACGAGCTTGCCGTCCGGGGAGGTGCCGGAGAACTGGATGCCCGCCTTCTTCTCCAGCTCCGCGCGGTAGGCGTTGTTCACCTCGTAGCGGTGACGGTGCCGTTCCTCGACGTACTCCTTGCCGTCGTACGCCTCGCGCACGAGGGAGCCCTCGGCCAGCTTGGCCGGGTACATGCCCAGGCGCATCGTGCCGCCCATGTCGCCCTCGCCGGCCACGATGTCCAGCTGCTCGGCCATGGTGGAGATCACCGGGTGGGCGGTGGCCGGGTCGAACTCGGTGGAGTTGGCGTCCGGGATGCCGGCCAGGTTGCGCGCGGCCTCGATGACGATGCACTGGAGGCCGAGGCAGAGGCCGAGCAGCGGGATCTTGTTCTCGCGGGCGTAGCGGATGGCGCCGACCTTGCCGAGCACACCGCGGTCGCCGAAGCCGCCCGGGATGCAGATGCCGTCGACGTCGGCGAGCTGCGCCTTGGCGCCGGCCGGGGTCTTGCAGTCGTCGGAGGTGACCCACTTGATCTTCACGCGGGCGCGGTTGGCGAAGCCGCCGGCGCGCATCGCCTCGGTGACCGAGAGGTAGGCGTCGGGCAGGTCGATGTACTTGCCGACCAGGGCGAGGGTGACCTCGTGCTCCGGGTTGTGGACCCGGTCCAGCAGGTCGTCCCAGGTCGTCCAGTCCACGTCCCGGAAGGGCAGGTCGAGCTTGCGCACCACATAGGCGTCCAGGCCCTCGGTGTGCACGACCTTCGGGATGTCGTAGATCGAGCGGGCGTCCGGGCAGGCCACCACGGCGGCCTCGTCCACGTCGCACATCAGCGAGATCTTGCGCTTGATGGCGGTGGGGACCTCGCGGTCGCAGCGCAGCACGATGGCGTCCGGCTGGATGCCGATGTTGCGCAGCGCGGCGACGGAGTGCTGGGTCGGCTTGGTCTTCAGCTCGCCGGAGGGGCCGATGTAGGGCAGCAGGGAGATGTGCACCACGAAGACGTTGTCCCGGCCCACCTCGTGGCGGACCTGGCGGACGGTCTCCAGGAACGGCAGCGACTCGATGTCGCCGACGGTGCCGCCGACCTCGGTGATGACGACGTCCACCGCGTCGGTCGCCATGCGGCGGATGCGGTGCTTGATCTCGTTGGTGATGTGCGGGATGACCTGCACGGTGTCGCCCAGGTACTCGCCGCGGCGCTCCTTGGCGATCACCGTCGAGTACACCTGGCCGGTGGTCACGTTGGCCGAGCCGTCCAGGTCGCGGTCGAGGAAGCGCTCGTAGTGGCCGATGTCCAGGTCGGTCTCGGCGCCGTCGTTGGTGACGAACACCTCACCGTGCTGGAAGGGGTTCATCGTGCCCGGGTCGACGTTCAGGTAGGGGTCGAGCTTCTGCATCACGACGCGCAGGCCACGGGCCTTGAGCAGCATGCCCAGGCTGGAGGCGGTGAGGCCCTTGCCGAGCGAGGAGGCGACACCCCCGGTGACGAAGATGTGCTTGGTCGTCGTAGATTTCGGCGGCATGGCCAAGAGGGGGCTCCCGTGGTCGCTGGCTGTCGTGCGGTGCGGCTGTCCGCCCCGGATCGCTCCGAGGGTGCCGTCGCTGCGGTTCGGGGGTTTCGGCCCACCGGTCCACGGGCTACCAGGGTATCAGCGCCCGGAGGCAATGGCTTCCGGCCACGCTCCGTGCACGGATACGTCGACTTTCGGCCACCTTGTGCGTACGGACGCGCACCCAGTGGCACCGGAACCGGGGGTGCGGAGGACCCGTCGGCCCCCTGCGCCCCAGGGGTAAGCACAGTCCCGTGCGCCCCACACGATCATCACCAAGGGCTCACTCGTTCGGCGCACACAGGTTGCCCGGAGCGGCACGCGGATCACCCGGGTGCGTCGTATCCTGCTCGGACATTCACTGCCGGGCCCGGCCGGACGACGGCACACCCCCGCCCGAATCACCCGGAACAACGAGAGCGCGGCAGTTCGTTGAGCAAAGACTGTCGTTTTGCCTCAGGGCTCGGCGGGCTGCTTTGCTTCACCGCTCAACGACGCACAACAACGACCCCTTGACCGCACTAGCGACAGCCCCCCTTGCGCGGGGGTGACGTGGCCGTTCGACTGGAGTTGCACGTGGCCGGGCGCATCGAAGACTACGCACTCATCGGAGACATGCAGACCGCCGCACTGGTCTGCCGGGACGGCACGGTGGACTGGCTGTGCCTGCCCCGCTTCGACTCGCATGCCATCTTCGCCGGCCTGCTGGGCACCGAGGAGCACGGCTTCTGGCGGCTCGGCCCGGCGCACGCGGCCGACTCCCAGCCGCCCACGGCGGCCCGCCGCGGCTACCGGGGCGACTCGCTGATCCTGGAATCGGAGTGGGACACCCCGCGCGGCACCGTCCGCGTGACCGATTTCATGCCCCCGCGCGACGGCGCCCCCCAGCTGATCCGGATCGTGGAGGGCGTCACCGGCCGGGTGCCGATGCGCTCGGTGCTGCGGATGCGCTTCTCCTACGGCCGGGTCGTGCCC
This sequence comes from Streptomyces sp. NEAU-sy36, assembly GCF_013423905.1. Lineage (NCBI taxonomy): Bacteria > Bacillati > Actinomycetota > Actinomycetes > Kitasatosporales > Streptomycetaceae > Streptomyces > Streptomyces sp. NEAU-sy36. Next base: position 2,003,213 of record NZ_CP058977.1, on the reverse strand, counting down.
TGGGTGCACAAGCACGAGGGCCGCACGGTCGCCGTCGCCGGGCCCGACTCCGTGTGGTTCGACACCGACGTCGAGACCTACGGGAAGTCGCTGACCACCTACGCGGACTTCACGGTCGCCCCCGGTGACCGGATCGCGTTCACGATCTCCTGGGAGCCCTCGCACAAGGAGCCGCCCGCCCTGCCGGAGCCGGAGCAGTCGCTGGAGGCGACCGAGCACTTCTGGCGCGAGTGGGTGGAGCAGTGCACGTACCACGGCCCGTACCGCGAGGCGGTGATCCGCTCCCTGATCACGCTGAAGGCACTGACCTACGCGCCCACCGGCGGCATCGTCGCCGCCCCCACCACCTCGCTGCCCGAGGACATCGGCGGCGTGCGCAACTGGGACTACCGCTACACGTGGCTGCGCGACGCGGCGATCACCCTGTCCTCGCTGCTGCGCACCGGCTACCGCGAGGAGGCCCGCGCCTGGCGCGAGTGGCTGCTGCGGGCGGTCGCGGGCGACCCGGAGAACCTGCAGATCATGTACGGCATCGCGGGCGAGCGCGAGCTGGGCGAGGCCGAGCTGGACTGGCTGCCTGGCTACGAGGGCTCGGCCCCGGTCCGGGTCGGCAACGGCGCGGCCCACCAGCTCCAGCTGGACGTGTACGGCGAGGTCACCGAGGCCCTGCACCTGGCCCACATGACGGGCCTGGCCCGCAACGACTACGCGTCCCTGCTCCAGCTGAAGCTGATCCGCTACCTGGAGGACCACTGGCAGGAGCCGGACGAGGGCATCTGGGAGGTGCGCGGCCCGCGCCGGCACTTCGTGCACTCCAAGGTGATGGCCTGGGTCGCGGTGGACCGCACCATCAAGCTGATCGAGTCCGGTGACGCGGACGGCCCGCTGGAGCGCTGGCGCGAACTGCGCGACGACATCCACCGGGACGTGTGCGAGAAGGGCTACGACAAGGAGCGCAACACCTTCACCCAGTCCTACGGCTCCAAGGAGCTGGACGCCTCCCTGCTGCTGATCCCGCAGATGGGCTTCCTGCCCCCGGACGACAAGCGCGTCATCGGCACCATCGAGGCGATCCAGCGCGAGCTGTCCACCTCCGACGGCTTCATCCTGCGCTACCCGACCGAGGGCCAGGACGAGGGCGTCGACGGCCTCCCCGGCGACGAGGGCGCCTTCCTGGCGTGCTCGTTCTGGATGGCCGACGACCTGGCGATGATCGGCCGCGTGGACGAGGCCCGCAGGCTCTTCGAGAAGCTGCTCGCCCTGCGCAACGACCTCGGTCTGCTCGCGGAGGAATGGGACCCCCGCCTCAAGCGCCAGGTGGGCAACTTCCCGCAGGCGTTCAGCCACGTGCCGCTGATCGACACGGCGCTGCGGCTGACGGCCTCGGGGGCGTACGGCGGCTGACGGCCGTGCCCCGACGCGCTCCGGGGTGCCACGCTGGAAACCGTGGCACCCCGCTCGAAGGCGCGCACGGCCCTCGCCGCACTCCGCGAGGACCTGCTCGGCGACGTCCTCGCGCCCGAAGACACCGGCTACGACGGAGCCCGGGCCGTCTTCAACGCGGTGATCGACCGGCGACCGGCCGTGATCGCGCGGTGCGCGCACACGGCCGACGTGGTCCGCGCGGTGCGTTTCGCACGCGATCTGGATCTGCCGGTGGCGGTCCGCGGCGGCGGTCACGACCTCGGCGGCCGCGCGCTCGGTGACAACGCGCTCGTGGTGGACCTGTCGCGGATGCGGGAGGTCACGGTCGATCCGGCCGCGGAGGCGGTCCGGGTCGGGGGCGGGGCCACGACGGGCGATCTGGACCGGGCGGTCCGGCCGTACGGCCTCGCGACGACGGGGTCCAGGGCCTCCGGCGCCGGGGTCGGCGGATTCGTGCTCGGCGGCGGCTCCGGGTGGCTGGAGCGCGTCTTCGGGACGGCCGTGGACAACCTCGCCGCCGTGGAGCTGGTGAGCGCGGACGCGGAGCGGCTGCGGGCGAGCCCCGACGACGACCCGGAGCTGTTCTGGGCGCTGCACGGCGGGGGCGGCAACTTCGGCGTCGCCACCGCACTCACCCTGGAACTGCACGAACTTCCGCGTTTCTGCCTGGCGTTGACGCTGTGTCCGGCGGAGTCGGGGCCCCGGGTGGTGCGCGCCTTCCGGGAGGTCCTGGGGGCCGCCCCGGACGCGGTGGGCGGAGCGGTGCTGTATCTCACCGGCCCGCCACCGGAGTCGGTGCCGCCCGGCCTGGCGGGCAGGCGGCTGTGCGCGGCACTGCTGACCTGCGCGGGCGCCACGGAGGAACTGCGCGCCCTGGCCGCGCCGTTGCTCGCGCTGCCGCACGGGGCACACCTGCTGGGCGAGGTGCCGTACGCCGACGCGCAGCGCCTGCTCGACATCCCGCCGGGGCTGCGCGGCCACGGCTCGGCGGAGTGCCTCGGCGCGCTGCCGGACGCGGCGGTCGACGTCTTCTGCGCCCTCGGTGAGGACATGCCGGCCCTGCCCGGTACCCGGCTGGCGCTGTTCCCGCTGGGCGGGGCGGTCGCGGCCGGCGCGCACGCCTACCCGGTGGCGTACCGGGACGCGCCCTGGCTGGTGCACCCGCTCGCCGTCTGGACGGACCCGGCCGACGACGAGCGGTGCACCGGCTGGGTGCGGCGGGTGCGCACCGCCGCGGGGCCGTGGAGCACCGGGGCCGTCTGCCAGAACCTGATCGGCGACGAGGGCCCCGAGCGGGCCCGGGCGGGCCTCGGCGCGGGGAACACGCTGCGGCTGGAGAAGGTGAAGCGGCGGTACGACCCCGACAACGTCTTCCGCTTCAACCACAACATCAGGCCGGTCTAGCCAGAAGATTCAATTCCTGCGTTTTCGCAGGTAGCGTCCGCAGCATGGACAGCGGTACGGACAGCAGGCCCGAGGCGCAGGGCGCGGGGATCACCGTTCAGCGGGCCCTGGAGCTGCCCGGGCTGCGCAGTGGGCTGCCGGAGATCCTGGCGGGCGCGGACCGGCTCGGCCGCACCGTGCGCTGGGTGCACGCGGGCGAGGTGCCCAACATCGCCTCGCTGCTCAAGGGCGGCGAGCTGCTGCTCACCACCGGGTACGGGCTCGGCACCCGCCCGGCCGAGCAGCGGGCGTTCGTGCGCACGCTGGCCGAGCGCGGGATCGCCGCCCTGGTGGTGGAGCTGGGCCCGCGCTTCAGCCGGCTGCCGGCGGCGCTGGTGGACACCGCGCGCGCGGCCGGGCTGCCGCTGGTCCAGCTGCACCGCGAGGTGCCGTTCGTGGCGGTCACCGAGGAGATCCACACCGAGATCGTCAACGGTCACTACGCGCTGCTCCAGCGGGCCGAGGAGGTGCACCGGCGCTGTACCGAGGCGCTGCTGGGCGGCGGCGGGGTGCCGCAGGTGCTGGGCATCCTGGCCGGCTTCGGCGGCAACCCGGTGTTCCTGGAGACCCCCGACGGGCGGCTGCTGTACGCGGCCGGGGAGGGGCCCGAGGGCGCGGACCCGTTGCAGGTGTGGGAGGGGCTGCGCGGCCCGCACAAGAACGCCCCGCCGCCCGCCGGTTCGGTGCTGGTGGACGTGCCCGGCGGCGGCCCCGGCACCACGGGCGCGGTGCGGGCCCGGCTGGTGCTGCTGCCGGTGCGTTCCCCGCTGGCGCCGGTGCACCGGATGGCCGCGGAGCGGGCCGCGGGCATCCTGGCCGTGGTGCTGATGCAGGCCCGGCAGGAGGAGGAGCTGGCGGCGCGCGGGCGCGGCGACTTCCTCACCGATCTGGCCGAGGGCCGGATCTCGGCGGAGGACGCTCCCGCCCAGGCCCGGGTGCTCGGCTTCAAACCGGGTGGCAGCCCGCTGCTGCCGGTGGTGATGCGGGTCGGCGACCCCCTGTCCCCCGCCGGGGGCGGCTGGGCGGTCCTCGCGCGGGCCGTCTCCGAGGAGCTGGCCGCGGTGGGCGTGCCGGTGCTGCTGGGGGTGCGGCCGGTGGAGGGCCGGGTGCTGGTGCTGCTCGGGCTGCGCGCGGAGCCGGAGCGATCGGCGGTCGCGGACCGGGTGGCGGCGGCGCTGCGGGCGGGCGTGGAGCGTGCCGGGATGCGGCGGGCCGGCAGTCCGCCGCCGGTGGTGGTGGTCGGGGTGGCGGGCGGCTGGGCGGCGGCCTCGGCGGGGCTGCGGCACGCGGCGGAGACGGCGGCGGCGGCGCAGGGCCTCGTCGACCGCCCCTGGTACGACGCCCGCCGCCTCGACATCGATCTGCTGCTGTGGCGGCTGCGCGACCATCCGGACCTCGCGGCCTTCGTGGACCGGGCGATCGGTCCGCTGCGCGACCACGACCGCCGCTCCAAGCCGCCGCTGCTGCCCACCCTGGAGACCTATCTCGCGCACGCGGGCCGCAAGGCGGAGACGGCCCGCGAACTCCATCTGAACCGGCAGACCCTCTACAACCGGCTCGCCCGCATCGGCGAGTTGCTGGGCACCGACCTCGACGACCCGCAGACGGTGCTGGCCCTGAGCCTCGCCCTGCGGGCCCGCCGCCACGTGCCCTGACCGCTCACAGGATCAGCGGCTGGGTCAACTCGTCGTACACGCTGAGCACATGGGCCACCGTCTCCTCGTCGGTCGGCCAGCCCGCGGCCTGCCGTCCGCCCCGCTCCCGCAGCAGTTCCCGGCGTGCCGGGTCGGCGAGCAGGCGCCGGACGGCGGTGGCGAGCGCCGACGGGTCGCCGTACGGCACGAGTTCGGCCGCGTCGCCCACGAGGTCGGGGACGCCGCCGACGCGGGTGGCGACCAGCGGGACGCCCGCGTACAGCGCCTCCTGGGCGAGCACCGGGCGGGACTCCCACCGGCCGGTCAGCAGCGCCAGGTCGGCGGCGCCGAGCAGTGCGGGCAGGTCGTCGCGGTCGCCGAGGAGCCGCACCGGCAGTTCCTCGGCCTCGATCCGCTGCTGGAGCGCCGGCCGCAGCGGGCCCTCCCCCACGACGACGACCAGGGGCACCGGGTCCAGGTCCCGCCAGGCGCGCGCCGCCTCCAGCAGGGTCTCGTGCCCGCGGTGCCTGTCGAGGGCGCCGGCGGCGAGGAGTAACGGGCGTCCGGTGGCGCCCAGTTCGGCGCGCGCCTTGGGCCGCCGCGGGTCCCGCTCGTCGGGTACGGCCGCGGGGCGGGGGCGGCCCGGCAGGGTGACGGCGGCGAGCCGGGCGTCCCGGGCGCCGGTGCGGCGGGCGCGGTCGACCAGATCGGGGCTGGCACCGAGGACCACGGTCGCGGAGCGGGCCACGCGGCGCTCCAGCATGCGCAGCAGCTGAGCCCGCGCGCCCTCGGCGTACGACCGGTTGTGCCAGGTGACGACCAGCGGGGTGGTGCGGCCGCCGAGGGCGAGGGCGGTCCGGAAGGAGGCGTGCAGGCCGTGCGCGTGCACCAGGTCGGCGTCGGCGCAGGCCGCCCGGAGCGCGGTCACCGAGGAGGGGTCGCTGCTGCGCGGCACGTGGATGTGACTGGCGCCGGCGCCGGTGAAGTCGTAGGTACGGTCGGCCTCGGTGGGGGCGCACACCGTGACCCGCACGCCCCGGGCGACCAGCCCGGCGGCCAGGGAGCGCACGTGCGCGCCACTGCCGGCGTTGCCCCCGCCCAGCACCTGCACGGTGCGCAGCGGCGGCCGGCCGTGCGGTGCGTTGCTGCTCAGGGGGCTCACAGGGCCGGGCTCCTGGTTCGGCGTGGGGCGGTCACGAGGCAACGTACAGAAAGTAGCGGGCGCACGGGGGCGGAGGAACGCACCTCGCGCGCCTCCCGCGCGGGCGGTGTCCCCGTCCAGCATGCCAGCAGGCGGTGTCCGCTGGGGAATTGCGGATGGGCGCACAGGACGGCGGGCCGGGGCAATGCGCCGGAGCACATCACCCACACGGGTGAAGAGGGCCCGGTGTCCGCTGACGCCGCTCCTCCGCGTCCCCCGAGGTCAGGCGCTCACAGTGCCTTCGCCCAGGCGGTGACCCGGTCCCCGTACACGGCGGCGGTCACGACGGCGACGGCGTGCGCGAGCAGTCCCACGCGCCCGTTGCCCGCCACCACGGCCGCCCCCAGCGTGGCGCCGAGCGCGTGCGCCCCCGTGTCCCCGAGCATCGTCCGCTCGCCGACGTCCTCGCGCAGCGCGGCCGCCGCACCGCCCGTGGCGACGGCGGCCAGCTCCCCGCCGGGCCCGCCGCGCAGCAGTCCGGGCGCCCCGAGCGCGAGCACCGCGCCGAGCGCCCGGCCCGGCCGTACGTCGACCAGGTTCACGAAGTGGGCGGCGCCCGCGATGACGACCCCGGCGAGCAGTTTGTCCAGCGGGCGCTCCTTGAGCAGCGCGCCCGCGACCAGTCCGGCCGCCGATATCCCGAACAGCTTCACGGCACCGCTGGTGACCTCGCCCTCGCGCAGCGCGCCGAGGTGGGCCCGGAAGCCGCGCCGGTGGTCGCCGGCCGCGTCGTCGTACGCCCCGCAGCAGCCCGCCGCCAGGACGGCGAGCCCGGCCCCGGGGTGCACCCGGGCGGCGGCGACCGCCGTGCCCAGCGCCGTGGCGGGCCCGGCGTACAGCTCGACGTCCCGTCCGGCGTGGTTCGTCCGCTGCCAACGCCCGGGAGCGCCGGGCCGGTTGGCGCGCAGCAGGGCGTAGCCGGCCCGGGTGAGGGCGGCGGACAGCAGGAAGGAGCGGGTCTTTCGGGTGCCGGTCATCCCGTCACCCTAAGTCCCGCTCCCGGTGTGCCGGCTCCCGCTACCGGTCCGCCCGCGCGGTCGCCAGCAGTTCCTCCGCGTGGGCGCGGGCCGTCTCCGAGTCCTCCTGGCCGGCCAGCATGCGGGAGAGTTCCCGGATGCGTTCCTCGCCCTCCAGGACCTTGACGCCGGAGCGGGTGACGGAGCCGTCGCTGGTCTTCTCCACCAGCAGCTGCCGGTCGGCGAAGGCGGCGACCTGGGGCAGATGGGTGACCACCACGACCTGGGCGCTCTTGGCGAGCTTGGCCAGCCGGCGGCCGATCTCGACCGCGGCCTTGCCGCCGACGCCCGCGTCGACCTCGTCGAACAGGTAGGTCGGCACCGGGTCCGTGCCCGCGAAGACGACCTCCACCGCGAGCATCACCCGGGACAGCTCGCCGCCGGACGCGCCCTTGGCGATGGGCCGCGGCGGGGCGCCCGGGTGCGGGGCGAGCAGCAGCTCGACCTCGTCCACGCCCGCGGGGCCGTAGGCGACCGGTCGCCCGCCGACCTCGACGCCCTCCGGGTCCTCGGTCTGCCGGATGTCGAAGGAGACGCGCGCGTGCGGCATGGCCAGCGAGGCCAGCTCGGCGGTCACCGCGGCGGCGAACCGCTCGGCGGCCTCGGTGCGGGCGTCGGTCAGCGCCTGCGCGAGACCGCCCAGTTCGGCGCGGAGCGCGTCCCGCTCGGCGGTCAGCTCCGCGATCCGCTCGTCGTCGCCGTCCAGCTCGGTCAGCCGGGCGGCGCTCTGCTCGGCCCAGGCGAGGACCGCGTTCACGTCCTCGCCGTACTTGCGGGTCAGCGCGTTCAGGGCGGCCCGGCGCTCCTCGACCGCGGACAGCCGCAGCGGGTCGGCGTCCAGGTCGTCCGCGTACCCGGCCAGCTCGCCGGCCACATCGCCGAGCAGGATGCCGATCTCCCCGATCCGCTCGGCGAGCGAGGCCAGCGCCGGATCGTGGGAGCGCACGGCCTCCAGGGCCCGGTGGGCGCCCGCCACGAGGGCCTGGGCGTCGATGCCCTCGGGGTCCTCGGGGTTGCCCGCGAGCGCGGCGTGCGCGGCGGTCGCGGCGGACGACAGGGCCTCCGCGTGCCCCAGCCGGTCCGCCTCCTCGGCCAGCTCCGCGTCCTCCCCGGCGCGCGGCTCCACGGCGGCGATCTCGTCGAGGCCGTAGCGGAGCATGTCGGCTTCCTGTGCCCGCTCCCGCGCCCGGGTGGTGATCTCCTCCAGCTCGGCGGAGACGGCGCGCAGCCGCCGGTAGGCCCCGGTGTACTTGGCAAGCGGCACGGCGACCGCGTCGCCCGCGTACCGGTCCAGCGCCTGGCGCTGCCGGGACAGCTTCAGCAGCCCCTGCTGGTCGGTCTGGCCGTGCACGGCCACCAGGTCGTCGGCCAGCTCGGCGAGCAGTCCCACGGGCACACTGCGCCCGCCCAGGTGCGCCCGGGAGCGGCCCTCGGCGGAGATGGTGCGGCTGATCAGCAGGGCGCCGTCGTCCAGCTCGGCACCGGCCTCCTCGGCCCGTACCACGGCAGCGGCGTCGGCGGGCACGGCGATCCGCCCCTCCACGACCGCCTTCCCGGCCCCGATCCGCACGAGCGCCGGGTCGGCCCGGCCACCGAGCAGCAGTCCCAGGCTGGTGACCACCATGGTCTTGCCCGCGCCCGTCTCACCGGTGACCGCGGTGAACCCCGGCGACAGCTCGACGACGGCATCGTCGATGACTCCGAGCGACCGTATCCGCATCTCCTCCAACACGGAACAGACCATACGAGGTCTCGGGCGTCGCGCGCACACAGGCCGCTCTTTCCGGTGAGCGGCCGCGGCGGACGGGCCCGGCGCCGGGGCCCTGCCCGGGGCCTCTAGGGTCTTTCGTTTGGATCAGGCCGGATCAGGGAGCGGGGTCTGGTGCGTGCAGATGCAAGGCGGAGGAGGGAGTCAACGCGATGGGGGTGCCCCCGCGCGAGCGAAGCCGAGCGTGGGGGAGTTGGCGACCGACGACAACGCCGCAGATGTGCGTGCCAGACCCCGCGAGCCCGGCATGATCCAGACGAGAGGCCCTAGTTGTGCTGTTCGGACAGGTTGGTGACGCGGCTGGCTGGTGGGTAACCGCTGATGCCGGTGTGGGGTCGGTGGTAGTTGTACCAGTCCAGCCAGTCGGGAAACGCGGCCTGCCGTTCGGCGTCTGAGGTGTAGGGCCGGATGTAGGCCCACTCGTCGAGCAGGGTGCGGTGGAAGCGTTCGACCTTGCCGTTGGTCTGCGGTCGCCAGGGCCTGGTCCAGCGGGGCCTGATGCCCAGCTCGCGGCAGGTGTCGCGCCAGGTGTTCTTCGTGTAGGCCCAGGCGTTGTCCGTCAGGACGCGTTCGACGGTGACGCCCCGCTGGGCGAACCAGGCCGTTGCCCGGGTGAGGAAGGCGGCGCAGGTCGCGGCCTTTTCGTCGGGCAGGTCTTCGGTGTAGGCCAGGCGGGTGTGGTCGTCCAGGGCGGTGTGCAGGTAGGCGTATCCGGTGCCGCTGCGGCGGTCCTGGTTGGCCCGGCCGGCCGCGCGGCCGAGGAATTTGTGGCCGCCGCCGTCGGGGATGCGGCCGAGTTTCTTGACGTCGATGTGGACCAGTTCGCCGGGCCGGGCCCGTTCGTAGCGGCGCACGGGCTCGCCGGTGGACCGGTCGCAGGCGGCCAGAGCCGGCAGGCCGTGCCGGACCAGGATGCGGTGGGCGGTAGAGGTGGCGATACCGGTTCGGGCCGCGAGTCGCAGCGGGCCGATGCGGTGTTCGCGCCGCAGCCGCACGACCTGTGCCTCGATGGCGGCCGGGGTCCGGTGGGGTTGACGGTGCGGGCGGCTGGAGCGGTCGTGCATGCCTTCGGCGCCCAGCTGCCGGTAGCGGCCTGCCCAGCGGGCGGCGGTGGTGTGGCTGACCTGGAAGCGTTCCGCGGCCCTGCGCAGCGGCCAGCCGTCGTCCACGACACACCGGGCCAGCCGCAGCCTGCCGGTCGGGGTCAGCGGGGCATTACGGTGGGACACGAGGGCCTCCTGGACGTCGGTGCAGACTTCGCAATCCACACCGAACCCAGAAGGCCCTCACCTGTTCAAGCACCCAGCCCGCGTGTCACCAACGTCCCGGGACAACACACCTAGTGCGGGGCGCCGCGCCACCCGGTGGTGGGCAGCGCGAACTTCGCGACCAGCCGGTCGGTGAACGACGAGTGGTGCAGCCGGGCCAGCCGCACCGGCACCGCGCCCCGCCGCACCTCCACCCGCGCCCCCGGCGGCAGCTCGATCGTCCGCCGCCCGTCGCACCACAGCACCCCCGGCGGGATGTGCGGCAGCACCTCGACGGCGAGCACCGAGTCCGGCGAGGTCACCAGCGGCTTGGCGAACAGGGCGTGCGCGCTGATCGGCACCATCAGCAGCGCCTCCACCTCGGGCCACACCACCGGCCCGCCGGCGGAGAACGCGTACGCCGTGGAGCCGGTCGGCGTGGACAGCACCACCCCGTCGCAGCCGAACCCCGTCACCGGCCGCCCGTCGATCTCCAGGACCACTTCGAGCAGCTTCTCGGCGCCGGCCTTCTGCACGGCCGCCTCGTTCAGCGCCCAGTCGGTGTGCACCACGTCACCGTTGCGGTGCACCACCACGTCGACGGTCATCCGCTCCTCGACCTCGTACGACCGCTCCACCACCCGGTCGACCACCCGATCGAGGTCATCGCGTTCCGCCTCCGCGAGGAACCCGACGCGCCCCAGGTTGACGCCGAGCATGGGCACCCCGGAGGCGCGGGCGAACTCCGCGCCCCGCAACAGCGTGCCGTCGCCGCCGAGCACGATCAGCAGCTCGCAGTCGTCGAGGCACCGCGGGGTCGCCTCCCCCACCAGCTCCACCTCGTCCGGGAGCGGCAGGTCACGCGCCTCCTCCTCCAGCACGCGCACACCGATGCCGTGCCGCAGCAGGCCCTTGACGACGAGTTCCGCGCTGCGGATCGCCGCCGGCCGCCCGGTGTGGGCGAGCAGGAAAACAGTACGCGCCAGATTCTGTGTCAACGCGGCCCCTCCGCCACTGCGCGATCGACGTCGGCCGGGTCCAGGCGGGGGGCGCCGGACCGCAGCCACAGGAAGTACTCGACGTTGCCCGAGGGGCCCGGCAGCGGGCTCGCGGTGACGCCGCGCGCCCCGAGCCCCAGCTCCCATGCCTTCTCGGCCACCCCTCGCACGGCCTCCGCCCGCAGCTGCGGACTCCGTACGACACCCCCGCTGCCGAGCCGTTCCCTGCCCACCTCGAACTGCGGTTTGACCATCATCACCAGGTCGGCGTCCGGCTTCACACACCGCTTGAGGGCGGGCAGCACCAGCCCGAGCGGGATGAAGGACAGGTCGCCCACCACCAGATCAACAGGTTCCCCGTCGATCGCGTCGAGCGTCAACTCCCGTACGTTGGTGCGGTCCTTGACGGTGACCCGGGCATCCTGCTGGAGGGACCAGGCGAGCTGCCCGTAGCCGACGTCCACGGCGACCACATGGGCGGCGCCCGCGCGCAGCAGGACGTCGGTGAACCCGCCGGTGGACGCGCCGGCGTCGAGCGCGCGCCGGCCCTCCACCACCAGTCCCCGGGGAACGAAGGCCGCCAGCGCGCCCGCGAGCTTGTGGCCGCCCCGGGAGACGTAGTCGGGATCGCTGTCGTCGGCCTGGACCACGATCGCGGCGGCGGTCTCCACCTGCGTGGCCGGCTTGGTCGCGACGGTCTTGCCGACGGTGACCCGTCCCGCGGCGATCAGCTGGCTGGCGTGCTCGCGCGAGCGCGCGAGCTTCCGGCGGACCAGCTCCGCGTCCAGACGACGGCGTGCGACTCCTGCCACGTTCGGTTCAGCTCCTGTGTTGGTGCGACGGTGGGGGCGCCGGTGGTCCCGGGCGGGCGTCGAGCGCGGTGAGCGCGTCGCGCAGCCCCTGGTGTACATCCTCGTACACCTCGACATGTCCGTCGGTGGGCAGGTGGTCGGCATCGGCCAGCCGCGCCAGCCGGGCGTCGATCCCGGCGTCGCCGGTCGGGGGGCGCGGGAGGTTCAGGGGGGCCGGGGCCGCGGGCTCGTACTCGGGTTCGGGCTCGCTCGGGGGTGCGCCCCCGGGAACGGCCGGGGCGGTGTTCTCGCCGGCTTCGGCCTCGGACGCGGACTCGCTCATGCCCAGACGCTACCGCGAACCGCTGCGGTACCGTCGGTGGCGATGGCCACGATCGATGAGTGCCGTGCCGCACTGGAGAAGCTTTCGGACAACATGCGGGGCGCCGAGGGCGACGTGGGCGCCGCGGCCGCCCTGGAGCGCTCGGTGAGCTGCCACATCACCGACCTCGGCATCACCTTCGCCGGGCGGATGACCGGGGGCCGCCTGGTGGTGGACGAGACCCTGTCCGGGCCCCCGCGCGAGCGGGCGCAGATCCGGCTGGCGATGGCCGGCGACGATCTGCTGGCACTGGTGGACGGCACGCTGCATTTCGCGACCGCCTGGGGACAGGGCCGGGTGCGGCTGGAGGCGGGCCTGCTGGACCTGTTCCGGCTCAGGAAGCTGCTGTGACCCGCTGACCACGGGCCTTGCGCGCCGCCGGCACGATCAGCGGGGTGCCCGTCTCCGGGTCCTCGATGACCTGGCACTTCAGCCCGAAGACCCGCTCGACCAGGTCGGCCGTGACGATGTCGTGGGGGGCGCCCTCGGCGATCACCTCGCCGCCGCGCAGGGCGATCAGGTGGGTGGCGTAGCGGGCCGCGTGGTTGAGGTCGTGCAGCACGGCGACCAGGGTGCGGCCCTGCGTCTCGTGGAGTTCGGCGCACAGGTCGAGGACGTCGATCTGGTGCTGGATGTCGAGGTAGGTGGTGGGCTCGTCCAGGAGCAGCAGCGGGGTCTGCTGGGCGAGCGCCATGGCGATCCACACCCGCTGCCGCTGCCCGCCGGAGAGTTCGTCCACGTACCGGTCGGCGAGCCCGTCCACGCCGGTCTGCCGCATGGACTCCTCCACGACCCGCTCGTCCTCTGCCGACCACTGGCGCAGCAGGCCCTGGTGCGGGTAGCGGCCCCGGCCGACCAGATCGGCGACGGTGATGCCGTCCGGTGCCACGGCCGACTGCGGGAGCAGGCCGAGGGTGCGGGCGACCTGCTTGGCGGGCAGCGACTGGATGGCCTGCCCGTCCAGCAGGACCCGGCCCCGGTCCGGCTTGAGCATCCGGGACAGTGCCCGCAGCAGCGTCGACTTGCCGCACGCGTTGGGGCCGACGATCACGGTGAAGGAACGGTCGGGGATCTCCACCGACAGCTCTTCGGCGATGACGCGCTGGTCGTAGGCGAGGGTGACGTGCTCGGCGGACAGGCGGTTCACGGTGCTCCTAGGGTCTTTCGTTTGGATCAGGCCGGATCAGGGAGCGGGGTCTGGTGCGTGCAGATGCAAGGCGGAGGAGGGAGTCAACGCGATGGGGGTGCCCCCGCGCGAGCGAAGCCGAGCGTGGGGGAGTTGGCGACCGACGACAACGCCGCAGATGTGCGTGCCAGAGCCCGCGAGCCCGGCATGATCCAGACGAGAGGCCCTAGGGGTGTTCGTGCGCGGGACGGTCATATCCGGCCCGCCCGGCGCTCGGTGACCAGCAGCCACAGCAGATAGCCGCCGCCGAGGACGCCGGTGACCACCCCGACGGGCAGCTGGTCGGCGCCGAAGGCGCGTTGCGCGGCCCAGTCGGCGGTGACCAGCAGGGCGGCGCCCATGCAGAGGGAGGGCACCAGGTTGGGGCCCGGCGAGCGGGTCAGCCGACGGGCGAGCTGGGGCGCGGTGAGGGCGACGAAGCCGACGGGGCCGGCGGCGGCGGTGGCGGCCGCGGTCAGCAGCACGGCGCCGGTCATCACCACCAGCCGCACGCGCTGCACCGGCACGCCGAGGGCGCCGGCGGTGTCGTCGCCCATCTCCAGCATCCGCAGGCCCCGGGCGTGGGCGAGGACCAGCGGGACGAGGACGGCGCACAGCGCGAGCAGCGGCCAGACCTGGTCCCAGTCGCGGCCGTTGAGGGAGCCGGTCATCCACACGACGGCGCGGGCCGCGTCGACCATGTCGGCCTTGGTGAGCAGATAGCCGTTGACGGCGGTGAGCATCGCGCCGACGCCGATGCCGACCAGGACGAGGCGGTAGCCGTGCACGCCCTGCCTCCAGGCCAGCAGGTAGATGGCGAGCCCGGTCACCAGTCCCCCGGCCAGCGCTCCGGCGGTGACCGCGGCGGCGCTGCCGGACATGAGCACGATCACCACCAGCGCGCCCGCCGTCGCCCCCTGGGACAGACCGAGGACGTCCGGACTGCCCAGCGGATTGCGCGAGACGGACTGGAACAGCGCGCCCCCGAGCCCGAGCGAGGCGCCGACCAGCAGCCCGACCAGGACACGGGGCAGGCGCAGCTCGCGGACGATGAAGTCCTGGTAGGCGGTGCCGTCCCCGGCGAGGGTGCGCAGCACGTCGGCCGCCGGGATCTTCGCGTCACCCGTGCCGATCAGCGCCACTCCGGCCGCGAGCGCGGCGGCCAGCAGCAGGACGACGACGATCAGCGCCCGCGGGTCCAGGCGCAGCGAGAGGCCGCCGGGGACGCGTACGGCACGGCTCCTGGGGTGTGTCCTCACAGCTGGGCCGTCCTCCGTCGTCGTACCAGAAAGATGAAGACCGGGCCGCCGATGACCGCGGTGACGATGCCGACCTGCAGCTCGGCCGGGCGGGCCACCACCCGGCCGACGACGTCGGCGCCGAGCAGCAGCACCGGCGACAGGACGGCCGCGTACGGCAGGATCCAGCGGAGGTCGGGGCCGGTGAAGGAGCGCACCGCGTGCGGGACCATGAGGCCGACGAAGACGATGGGGCCGCAGGCGGCGGTCGCGGCGCCGCACAGCACGGTGGCGGCCAGCATGGCCAGGGCCCGGGTGCGGTGCGGACGGGCGCCGAGGGCGCGGGCGGTGTCGTCGCCCATCGTCATGGCGTTCAGCGGCCGGGCCAGCGCGAGCGCGAGCAGGGTGCCCGCCGCGAGGAACGGCAGCACCTGCGCGATCGTCGTGTTCGTGGCCGAGGCCAGCGAGCCGACCGTCCAGAAGCGCATCCGGCCCAGCGCCGCGTCGTCCATGATCATCACGGCCTGGAGGTAGCCGTACAGGGCCGCGCTGATCGCCGTGCCGGCGAGCGCGAGCCGGACCGGGGTGGCACCCCGGCTGCCGCCGAGGAACCACACCAGCGCGCCCACCGCCGCCGCGCCGAGGAAGGCGAACCACACATAGCCGGAGAGGCTGGTGACGCCGAAGAAGGTGATGGCGGTGACGACGGCCGCCGAGGCGCCGGCGTTGATGCCGAGCAGCCCGGGGTCGGCCAGCGGATTGCGGGTGAGGGCCTGGAGCACCGCGCCCGACAGCCCGAGCGCGGCACCGGCGAGCAGCCCGAGGACGGTGCGCGCGAGCCGCTCGTCCACCACGACGTCGCCGTACGTCCCCGTGTCGTGGAACAGGCCGTGCCAGACCTGGTCCAGGGAGAGCGCCTTCGCCCCGATCGCGATGCTCGCCAGGGCGACGAGCACCAGGACCGCGACGGCGAGCACCAGCCCAAGGGGCCGTACCGCCCGGCGAGTCGGGGACGCGGGGGAGGTCTCCGCGCGCTGTTCCGGAGGACTGTCGACCAACACGAGGTTAGGTTAGCCTATCCTCGCTTCAGGTCGAGATCCCCGGGTGCGGAAAGCCCCCGCCGTCGAACTGAGGGGGCCTCAGAGTCCGAGCCGCGCCAGCGCCTTCCCCCCGTCCAGCTCGCAGGAGCCCTCCCCGGCCGCCGTCCAGGCCGCCGCGCACAAGGCCCGCAGCCCGTCCAGGGATTCGCCGTCGCCGGACAGCTCCAGCCGGTCCGCCCCGGCCGTCGCCGTCCATCCACCGCACCGGAAACCCTCACCCTCTCGGGTGATTTCCGGCTGGCCGGTGAGCAGCCCCCGCAAGTCCGCGTCCACGTACGTCGGCCGGTGCTCCGGGGACGCGGCCAGCAGCCGGGCCCCGTCGGTGACCCCGGTCAGCACCAGCAGCGAGTCCACCCCGCCGTTGAACGCGCCCTCGATGTCGGTGTCCAGCCGGTCCCCGACCACCAGCGGGCGCCGCGCACCGGTCCGCAGGATCGTCTCCCGGTGCATGGGCGGCAGCGGCTTGCCCGCCACCTGCGGCTCCTTGCCCGTCGCGATCCGCACGACCTCCACCGCCGCGCCGTTGCCCGGCGCGATCCCGCGTCCGCTGGGGATCGTCAGATCGGTGTTCGACGCGAACCACGGCACCCCGCGCCGCACCGCGTACGAGGCCTCCGCGAACCGCCCCCAGGGCAGCTCCATCCCGCCGTACCCCTGCACGACCGCCGCCGGATCGTCGTCCGCCGACTCCACCGGCACCAGGCCCCGCTCGCGCAGCGCCACCCGCAGCCCCTCGCCGCCGATCACCAGCACCCGCGACCCGGCCGGCACCTGCTCGGCGATCAGCCGCGCCACCGCCTGCGCCGAGGTGATGACGTCGTCGGCGCCCGCCGGTATCCCCAGCTCGGTCAGATGCTCCGCGACCGCCTGCGGCGTCCGCAGCGCGTTGTTGGTGACGTACGCCAGCTGCATACCGCCCGCGCGGGCCCGCTCCAGCGAGGAGACCGCGTGCGCGATCGCCCGCCCGCCCGCGTACACCACCCCGTCCAGGTCGAGCAGTGCCGTGTCGTACGCCTCGTTCAGGGGCCGCTCACTGCCCCGCGGACCGGTACCGACGCCCTGGCTCATATCCGTGTCTCTCCTCGTTCACTCGCCTTTCCCCCGATCATCCCGCATGCCGCCGGCACACGTACGATGCCGGGATGGACACTGCAGGTCACTCGGAAGCAATGGCGCGCCGGGGCCTGGAACTCACCCCGTTCCGCGGCCTTCGTTACGACCCCGACCGGGTCGGCAGCCTGGCCTCCGTCACCTCCCCTCCGTACGACGTCGTCGTGCGGCCCGACGGGGTGCACCACCTCCAGTCGGCGGACCCGTACAACATCGTCCGGCTGATCCTCCCCGAGGCGGGCACCCCGAGCGCCCGCACCGAGCAGGCCGCCGACACGCTGCGCCGCTGGCTGGACGAGGGCGTCCTCGCCGCGGACCCGGAACCCGCCCTGTACGTGTACGAGCAGCAGGACGGCGACGGCATGCTCCAGCGCGGCGTCATCGGCGCCCTGCGGGTCTGCGAACCCGCCGAGGGCGTGGTGCTGCCGCACGAGGACGTCATGCCCCCCGTGGTCGCCGAACGCGCCGCCCTGCTGCGCGCCACCCGCGCCAACCTGGAGCCGCTGCTGCTGAGCTACCGCGGCGACGGCACCGCCGCCGAGGTCGTGGAGCGCACCGTGGAGAAGCCTCCGCTGCTGGCCACCACCACCGAGGACGGTGTCCGGCACCGGCTGTGGGCCGTCACCGACGCCGCCGACGTGGCCCGCGTCCAGGACGACCTGTCCCACCACCAGGCGCTGATCGCCGACGGCCACCACCGCTGGGCCACCTATCTGCGGCTGCGCGCCGAGCAGCAGACGCCGGGCCCCTGGGACTACGGCCTGGTCCTGCTGGTCGACACGGCCCGCTACCCGTTGCGCGTCCGCGCCATCCACCGCCTGCTGCACGGCCTGCCGGTGGCGGACGCGCTGGCCGCCGTGGAGGGCCTGTTCCGGGTACGGCACCTCCGGGTGCCGCTGCCCGAGGCGCTGGCGGCGCTGGCCGACGCGTCCTGCGCGAGCAACGCCTTCCTGCTGGCCGGCGACGGCGCCTTCCACCTGCTGGACCGCCCGGACCCCGGCCTGCTGGCCCGCACGGTGCCGGCCGACCGCCCGGCCGCCTGGCGCTCGATGGACGCGACGGTGCTGCACGCGACCCTGCTGGAACACGTCTGGCACATCCCCGAGGACTCCCCCGCCCATATCGCCTACATCCACGACACGGCCGCGACCGTCGCGAAGGCCGAGCACGACGGCGGTACGGCCGTGCTGATGCACCCGGTGCGCGAGGAGGTCGTGCGCGAGCTGGCCCGCCAGGGCGTGACGGTGCCCCGCAAGTCGACGTCGTTCGGGCCGAAGCCGGCGACGGGACTGGTGCTGCGGGCGCTGGAGATCTGAGCCTTCCCGGACATGCGGAAGGGGGCGGGTTCCATTCGGGAACCCGCCCCCTTCTCTCGTTTCACGGACGCGCGTCAGTCCTTGTCGCCGTCCTGCTGCGGGGCGGCGTCGGCGGACTCGCCGCCGGTGCCGTTCTCGCCTTCGCCTTCGTCCTCGTGCTCGTCCTCGTGCTCGTCCAGGGCGTCCACGAACTCCACGCCGTCCAGCTCGGCGAGCCGGTCGGAGGCGTCGGTGCTGCCGTCCCGGTCGGCCTCGACGGCCTTGGCGAACCACTCCCGCGCCTCGTCCCGCCGGTCGACCGCCAGCAGGGCGTCGGCGTAGGCGTAGCGCAGGCGCGCGGTCCACGGCTGGATGGAGTTCGAGGCGAGCTCGGAGCTCTGGAGGGTGACGATGGCCGCGTCCAGCTGGCCCATGTCACGCCGGGCGCCGGCCGCGACCAGCCGCATCTCGACCTGGCCGGCCTTGTCCAGCTTGTGCACCTCCGGGGCGCCGGCCATGTCCAGCGCCTTCTCCGGGCGGCCGAGCCCGCGCTCGCAGTCGGCCATCACCGGCCACAGCTCCACGGTGCCGGTCATCCGCCGGGCGGCCCGGAACTCGGCGAGTGCCTCGCTGTACTTCTGGTTCGCGTACGCGGCGAAGCCGGCGGCCTCGCGCACGGCGGCCACTCGGGAGGCCAGGCGCAGCGCGACCCTGGAGTAGCCGTAGGCACCCTCGGGGTCCTCGTCGATCAGCCGGGCGACCATCACCAGGTTGCGGGCGACGTCCTCGGCGAGCGTCTTGGGCAGGCTCTGCAGCTCCTGCTTGACGTCCTTGTCGATCTCGTCGCCGGTGACGTCCTCCGGGATCGGCAGCCGCTTGATCGGCTCGCGGTCGCGGTCCCGCTCGTCGCGGAAGCGGCCACCGCCACGGCGGTCGTCGCCACGACGGTCGTCGCGTCCGCCTCGGTCGTCCCGGCCGCGGAAGCCACCCGGGCGGCCGCCGCGGTCGTCACGACGGGGGCCACGGCCGCCTCGGTCGTCCCGGCCGCGGAAGCCACCGCGGTCACCCCGGTCGTCGCCACGGCGGTCGTCACGGCGGAAGCCACCGCGGTCACCGCGGTCGTCGTCGCGCCGGTAGGACGGACGGGAGTCGTCACGACGGTACGCCGGACGCTCGTCCCGACGGTCGTCACGGCGGTCATCACGGCGTTCGTCCCGCCGGCCGTAGCCGCCGCGGTCGTCGTCGCGCCGGTAGGAGGGACGGGAGTCGTCGCGGCGGTACGCCGGACGGTCGTCGCGGCGGTCGTCACGGCGGAAGCCGCCGCGGTCGTCGTCGCGGCGGAAGCCACGGTCGCCCCGGTCGTCACGGCGCGGACCGCGGTCGCGGTCGTCCCGCTGGAACGCCGGACGCGAGGAACGTTCGCCCTCGCGGCGGTCGTCACGCCGGTCGTCACGCCGGAAGCCACCGCGCTCACCGCGGTCGTCGCCACGGCGGTCGTCACGGCGGAAGCCGCCGCGGTTGTCGTCGCGCCGGCCGTAGCCGCCACCACGGTTGTCATCGCGGCGGTCGTCACGACGGAAGCCGCCGCGGTCACCGCGGTCGTCGTCGCGCCGGTAGGACGGACGGGAGTCGTCACGACGGTACGACGGACGGTCGTCACGGCGGTCGTCGCGGCGGTCGTCACGGCGGAAGCCGCCGCGGTCGTCGTCGCGGCGGAAGCCACGGTCGCCCCGGTCGTCACGGCGCGGACCACGGTCACGGTCGTCGCGACGGCCGTAGCCGCCACCACGGTTGTCGTCACGGCGGTCGTCACGCCGGAAGCCACCGCGGTCACCACGGTCGTCGTCGCGACGGAAGCCGCCGCGGTTGTCGTCGCGACGGCCGTAGCCGCCACCACGGTTGTCATCGCGACGGTCGTCGCGACGGAAGCCACCGCGGTCACCACGGTCGCCGCGGTAGCCGCCGCGGTCGCCCCGGTCACCACTGTCCCGTCGCCGCTGGTCGCGCTCCGGTCGGTCGTCGGGAGAGTTGGTGGACATGGTGACTCCTGTCTTCGGTACCGCAAGCATTGTAAAAACGAAAGGACCCCTGGTCCCAGCTGAACGCTGGGACCAGGGGTCCTCCAAAGATTGTTCGGCGGCGTCCTACTCTCCCACAGGGTCCCCCCTGCAGTACCATCGGCGCTGTGAGGCTTAGCTTCCGGGTTCGGAATGTAACCGGGCGTTTCCCTCACGCTATAACCACCGAAACCCTAATGGTTTCGAGCGAACAAGCACACTTTGTAGTTATGCGTTCTGCTCTGAGCCGGCAACCGTTCGTTGCCTCAGAACTTACACAGTGGACGCGAGCAACTGAGGACAAGCCCTCGGCCTATTAGTACCGGTCACCTCCACCAGTTACCTGGCTTCCAGATCCGGCCTATCAACCCAGTCGTCTACTGGGAGCCTTACCCCATCAAGTGGGTGGGAGTCCTCATCTCGAAGCAGGCTTCCCGCTTAGATGCTTTCAGCGGTTATCCCTCCCGAACGTAGCCAACCAGCCATGCCCTTGGCAGAACAACTGGCACACCAGAGGTTCGTCCGTCCCGGTCCTCTCGTACTAGGGACAGCCCTTCTCAAGACTCCTACGCGCACAGCGGATAGGGACCGAACTGTCTCACGACGTTCTAAACCCAGCTCGCGTACCGCTTTAATGGGCGAACAGCCCAACCCTTGGGACCGACTCCAGCCCCAGGATGCGACGAGCCGACATCGAGGTGCCAAACCATCCCGTCGATATGGACTCTTGGGGAAGATCAGCCTGTTATCCCCGGGGTACCTTTTATCCGTTGAGCGACGGCGCTTCCACAAGCCACCGCCGGATCACTAGTCCCGACTTTCGTCCCTGCTCGACCCGTCGGTCTCACAGTCAAGCTCCCTTGTGCACTTACACTCAACACCTGATTGCCAACCAGGCTGAGGGAACCTTTGGGCGCCTCCGTTACCCTTTAGGAGGCAACCGCCCCAGTTAAACTACCCATCAGACACTGTCCCTGATCCGGATCACGGACCCAGGTTAGACATCCAGCACGACCAGACTGGTATTTCAACGACGACTCCACAACCACTGGCGTGGCCGCTTCAAAGTCTCCCAGCTATCCTACACAAGCCGAACCGAACACCAATATCAAACTGTAGTAAAGGTCCCGGGGTCTTTCCGTCCTGCTGCGCGAAACGAGCATCTTTACTCGTAGTGCAATTTCACCGGGCCTATGGTTGAGACAGTCGAGAAGTCGTTACGCCATTCGTGCAGGTCGGAACTTACCCGACAAGGAATTTCGCTACCTTAGGATGGTTATAGTTACCACCGCCGTTTACTGGCGCTTAAGTTCTCAGCTTCGCCCCACCGAAGTGAAGCTAACCGGTCCCCTTAACGTTCCAGCACCGGGCAGGCGTCAGTCCGTATACATCGCCTTACGGCTTCGCACGGACCTGTGTTTTTAGTAAACAGTCGCTTCTCGCTGGTCTCTGCGGCCACCCCCAGCTCGAACAGCAAGTGTTCTCACCAGGTGTGGCCCCCCTTCTCCCGAAGTTACGGGGGCATTTTGCCGAGTTCCTTAACCATAGTTCACCCGAACGCCTCGGTATTCTCTACCTGACCACCTGAGTCGGTTTAGGGTACGGGCCGCCATGAAACTCGCTAGAGGCTTTTCTCGACAGCATAGGATCATCCACTTCACCACAATCGGCTCGGCATCAGGTCTCAGCCGTATGCAAGGCGGATTTGCCTACCTTGCGGCCTACACCCTTACCCCGGGACAACCACCGCCCGGGATGGACTACCTTCCTGCGTCACCCCATCACTCACCTACTAACCGCTTGGTTCAGCGGCTCCACCACTCCCCTTCACCCGAAGGATCCAGGGCGGCTTCACGGCCTTAGCATCACGATGCTCGATGTTTGACGCTTCACAGCGGGTACCGGAATATCAACCGGTTATCCATCGACTACGCCTGTCGGCCTCGCCTTAGGTCCCGACTTACCCTGGGCAGATCAGCTTGACCCAGGAACCCTTAGTCAATCGGCGCACACGTTTCTCACGTGTGAATCGCTACTCATGCCTGCATTCTCACTCGTCAACCGTCCACAACTACCTTCCGGTGCTGCTTCACCCGGCAGACGACGCTCCCCTACCCATCACAACACCCGTTAGGGCTATATGCTGCAATGACACGACTTCGGCGGTACGCTTGAGCCCCGCTACATTGTCGGCGCGGAATCACTAGACCAGTGAGCTATTACGCACTCTTTCAAGGGTGGCTGCTTCTAAGCCAACCTCCTGGTTGTCTGTGCGACTCCACATCCTTTCCCACTTAGCGTACGCTTAGGGGCCTTAGTCGATGCTCTGGGCTGTTTCCCTCTCGACCATGGAGCTTATCCCCCACAGTCTCACTGCCGCGCTCTCACTTACCGGCATTCGGAGTTTGGCTAAGGTCAGTAACCCGGTAGGGCCCATCGCCTATCCAGTGCTCTACCTCCGGCAAGAAACACACGACGCTGCACCTAAATGCATTTCGGGGAGAACCAGCTATCACGGAGTTTGATTGGCCTTTCACCCCTAACCACAGGTCATCCCCCAGGTTTTCAACCCTGGTGGGTTCGGTCCTCCACGAAGTCTTACCTCCGCTTCAACCTGCCCATGGCTAGATCACTCCGCTTCGGGTCTTGAGCGTGCTACTAAATCGCCCTATTCGGACTCGCTTTCGCTACGGCTTCCCCACCCGGGTTAACCTCGCAACACACCGCAAACTCGCAGGCTCATTCTTCAAAAGGCACGCAGTCACGAGAATGTGCAAGCACATTCCGACGCTCCCACGGCTTGTAGGCACACGGTTTCAGGTACTATTTCACTCCCCTCCCGGGGTACTTTTCACCATTCCCTCACGGTACTATCCGCTATCGGTCACCAGGGAATATTTAGGCTTAGCGGGTGGTCCCGCCAGATTCACACGGGATTTCTCGGGCCCCGTGCTACTTGGGTGTCTCTCAAGCAAGCCGCTGACATTTCGACTACGGGGGTCTTACCCTCTACGCCGGACCTTTCGCATGTCCTTCGCCTACATCAACGGTTTCTAACTCGCCCTACGGCCGGCAGACCGCAGAAGAGAGATCCCACAACCCCGCACACGCAACCCCTGCCGGGTCTCACACGCATACGGTTTGGCCTCATCCGGTTTCGCTCGCCACTACTCCCGGAATCACGGTTGTTTTCTCTTCCTGAGGGTACTGAGATGTTTCACTTCCCCTCGTTCCCTCCACACTGCCTATGTGTTCAGCAGCGGGTGACAGCCCATGACGACTGCCGGGTTTCCCCATTCGGAAACCCCCGGATCAAAGCCTGGTTGACGACTCCCCGGGGACTATCGCGGCCTCCCACGTCCTTCATCGGTTCCTGGTGCCAAGGCATCCACCGTGCGCCCTTAAAAACTTGGCCACAGATGCTCGCGTCCACTGTGCAGTTCTCAAACAACGACCAGCCACCCGTCACAACCCGCCGAAGCGGACCTTTACCGGGGCCGGCGACTGAGGAGAAGTTCATTCCCTCAGACACCCAACAGCGTGCCCGACACGATCAGCCAACCAGATCAGCGTTCCACGCTCCGAAGAGCAGTACTAGCGCCTGGTCCATCCTGAACCGTGCCGAGTAGTCAACGTTCCACCCATGAGCAACCAGCATCAGACATTCGCTGATGTACTGGCCTCTGACCAGGCAAGCCCGGTAAGAAGTGCTCCTTAGAAAGGAGGTGATCCAGCCGCACCTTCCGGTACGGCTACCTTGTTACGACTTCGTCCCAATCGCCAGTCCCACCTTCGACAGCTCCCTCCCACAAGGGGTTGGGCCACCGGCTTCGGGTGTTACCGACTTTCGTGACGTGACGGGCGGTGTGTACAAGGCCCGGGAACGTATTCACCGCAGCAATGCTGATCTGCGATTACTAGCGACTCCGACTTCATGGGGTCGAGTTGCAGACCCCAATCCGAACTGAGACCGGCTTTTTGAGATTCGCTCCACCTCACGGTATCGCAGCTCATTGTACCGGCCATTGTAGCACGTGTGCAGCCCAAGACATAAGGGGCATGATGACTTGACGTCGTCCCCACCTTCCTCCGAGTTGACCCCGGCGGTCTCCCGTGAGTCCCCAGCACCACAAGGGCCTGCTGGCAACACGGGACAAGGGTTGCGCTCGTTGCGGGACTTAACCCAACATCTCACGACACGAGCTGACGACAGCCATGCACCACCTGTACACCGACCACAAGGGGGGCACTATCTCTAATGCTTTCCGGTGTATGTCAAGCCTTGGTAAGGTTCTTCGCGTTGCGTCGAATTAAGCCACATGCTCCGCCGCTTGTGCGGGCCCCCGTCAATTCCTTTGAGTTTTAGCCTTGCGGCCGTACTCCCCAGGCGGGGCACTTAATGCGTTAGCTGCGGCACGGACAACGTGGAATGTTGCCCACACCTAGTGCCCACCGTTTACGGCGTGGACTACCAGGGTATCTAATCCTGTTCGCTCCCCACGCTTTCGCTCCTCAGCGTCAGTATCGGCCCAGAGATCCGCCTTCGCCACCGGTGTTCCTCCTGATATCTGCGCATTTCACCGCTACACCAGGAATTCCGATCTCCCCTACCGAACTCTAGCCTGCCCGTATCGACTGCAGACCCGGGGTTAAGCCCCGGGCTTTCACAACCGACGTGACAAGCCGCCTACGAGCTCTTTACGCCCAATAATTCCGGACAACGCTTGCGCCCTACGTATTACCGCGGCTGCTGGCACGTAGTTAGCCGGCGCTTCTTCTGCAGGTACCGTCACTTTCGCTTCTTCCCTGCTGAAAGAGGTTTACAACCCGAAGGCCGTCATCCCTCACGCGGCGTCGCTGCATCAGGCTTTCGCCCATTGTGCAATATTCCCCACTGCTGCCTCCCGTAGGAGTCTGGGCCGTGTCTCAGTCCCAGTGTGGCCGGTCGCCCTCTCAGGCCGGCTACCCGTCGTCGCCTTGGTGAGCCATTACCTCACCAACAAGCTGATAGGCCGCGGGCTCATCCTGCACCGCCGGAGCTTTACACCATCAAGGATGCCCAAGATGGTCATATCCGGTATTAGACCCCGTTTCCAGGGCTTGTCCCAGAGTGCAGGGCAGATTGCCCACGTGTTACTCACCCGTTCGCCACTAATCCACCCCGAAGGGCTTCATCGTTCGACTTGCATGTGTTAAGCACGCCGCCAGCGTTCGTCCTGAGCCAGGATCAAACTCTCCGTGAATGTTTACCGGTGATCCGGTGACACACACGGGAGCGGAACCAAGAGGAGGAATAGTCCCCTCGGTCCTCAGCGTCCTCGCTGTGTTTTTTCAAAGGAACCTCGACCATCGGTGATCCGATGGACGGGGTATCAACATATCTGGCGTTGACTTTTGGCACGCTGTTGAGTTCTCAAGGAACGGTCGCTTCCTTTGTACTCACCCTCTCGGGCTTTCCTCCGGGCGCTTCCCTTCGGTGTTTCCGACTCTATCAGATCTTTTCTCGATCCGATTTCCTCGGTGCTTTCCAGGTTCCCGCTTCCGCGTTTCCCTTTCCGACGGTTCCGACTCTATCAGATCCTTTCGGCGTCCGATTCCCGGTCGGCGGGATTGTCTCGGGGCTTTTGGCTTTCGCCGCCGCCCTTTCGACATTCACTACGTTAGCCCATTTCCAAGGAGGCTCATAATCGAGTCCCTCGGCTTCGAATTCGCACATGCGGACACGTCGAAAACGACCCCGGTGAAGGGGTTGGAGCTTGGTAGTGGGTTTGCCGCTCCGGCTGCAGGCGATCGCCGTACCCGGTTCAGCGGCTCGGGATACGTTACGCATCTTCCGGGTGCGAGTCAACTTCGCCTGCGCCTCGGGACGTGGGCCCGGTAGGGGCTCACCGTCGGGTCGTCCGCGACCCAGTAGCGCCAGGGGTGGATGTCGCCCCTCCCGCCCTCACCGGCGACCCCCGTGCGCGGCCCCTTCCGTACCTGCGCGGCGGGGACCGGGGTGCCGGTCAGTATCCGCATCGGCGTCTCACCGACGGCGCAGGCGTCCGTGCCGTCCAGGGCGCGGTCGACCTCCAGCGCGGTGGCGAGGCGGGCCGGGCCTTTGGCCAGTTCCTTGTCGTTGCGGGCCGAGGGACGGCGCTTGCGGGCGAGTTCCGCGCCCTCGACGATCTCGCCGGCGCGCAGCAGCACGGCGCTCGCGGTGCCCTCGGGCCCGCAGACGAGGTTCATGCAGTGCCACATGCCGTAGGTGAAGTAGACGTACACGTGGCCCGGTTCGCCGAACATCACCGCGTTGCGGGCGGTGCGGCCCCGGTAGGCGTGGGAGCCGGGATCGTTCTGGCCGTCGTACGCCTCGACCTCGGTGAGGCGTACCGCGATCGGGCCGTCGGGCGTCGTACGGACCAGGACGCGGCCGAGGAGGTCGGGTGCGACCTCGAGAACCGGGCGGTCGAAGAAGGCACGGGGCAGTGGCATACGGTCCGGGGGCGCGATCATGCCCTCCGAGGGTAGTCCACGGGGGTGATCCCGACGGGTCACGACCAGGGCGGAACCGGCCAGGGGGCGGCGCGCGTATGTAGGGGCGAGGTCCGTTCGTAAAGGGAGAGTCAATGGCGTTCAAGAAGCTGCTCGCGAGCCTCGGGGCCGGCGGGGCCTCGGTCGAGACGGTGCTGACCGAGGTCAACGTCGTACCGGGCGGCGTGGTCCAGGGAGAGGTGCGGATCCAGGGCGGTTCCGTGAACCAGGCGATCGAGGGTCTCTCCGTCGGGCTTCAGGCGCGGGTCGAGGTCGAGAGCGGCGACCAGGAGTACAAGCAGGACGTCGAGTTCACCAAGGTGCGGCTCGGCGGTGCCTTCGAGCTCCAGGCCGGTGCGCTGCACGCGGTGCCGTTCGGGCTGGAGATCCCCTGGGAGACGCCGGTCACGATGATCGACGGGCAGGCGCTGCGCGGGATGCACATCGGGGTGACGACCGAGCTGGCGATCGCCCGTGCCGTGGACTCCGGCGACCTCGACCCGATCAACGTGCACCCGCTGCCGGCGCAGCAGGCGATCCTGGACGCGTTCATCCAGCTGGGCTTCCGTTTCAAGAGCGCCGACATGGAACGCGGTCACATCCGGGGCACCCGGCAGACGCTGCCGTTCTACCAGGAGATCGAGTTCCACCCGCCGCAGCAGTACCGGGGGCTGAACCAGGTGGAGCTGAGCTTCGTCGCCGACGGGCACGCCATGGACGTCGTGCTGGAGATGGACAAGAAGCCGGGCCTGTTCAGCGAGGGCTCGGACACCTACCGCTCGTTCCAGGTGGGACTGCACGACTGGCAGGGGACCGACTGGGCGGCGTACCTCAACCAGTGGCTGTCCGAGGTCGGCAGCAGGCGCAACTGGTTCTAGGCTCGGGAACTGCTGATTCCAGATCATCGATCAGGAGGTACCGAGGTGACCGAGCTCAAGCGGCGGCCGCTCCCCCATGACTTCCATCCGCCCGTGCCGTCGTTCACGGTGACGAGCGCGGACGTCGAGGAGGGCGCGACGCTGAAGAGCGCTCAGGTGCACGCGGAGGGCAACACCTCGCCGCAGCTGCGGTGGGAGGGCTTCCCGCCCGAGACCAAGAGCTTCGCCGTGACCTGCTACGACCCGGACGCGCCGACCGGCAGCGGGTTCTGGCACTGGGTGCTGTTCGACATCCCGGCCTCGGTGACGGAGCTGCCCGCGGGCGCGGGGAGCGGCACGTTCGAGGGGCTGCCCGAGGGCGCCGTGCACGCGCGCAACGACTACGGCACGAAGGACTTCGGCGGTGCCGCGCCGCCGCCCGGGGACGGCCCGCACCGCTACGTCTTCACCGTGTACGCGGTGGACCAGGAGAAGCTGGGCCCGGACGCGGACGCGTCGCCGGCCGTCGTCGGCTTCAACCTGCGGTTCCACACCCTCGCGCGGGCGCAGCTCATCGGCGAGTACGAGAACCCCGCGCAGGGCTGAGCGCGGCACGTCGAGTCAGCCGGGCGTTCATGGAACGTTCGCCCGTCTCCGGTCTTGGAAGCGACCGGAGGCGGGCATTTTTTATTGCGTTGTCCATCTCGGCGCGCCCGTCCAGAGTTGAGCCAAGCCCGCCGGGGGGTGGGCGGCTGCCACACGGGAGGTGGGCCGGATGCGTGACACGTTGGTGCTGAACGCGAGCTTCGAGCCGCTGTCTACGGTGACTCTGAACCGAGCCGTCGTCCTGGTGCTCCAGGACAAGGCGGTGGTCGAGCAGGCCCATCCCGAACTGCGCATGCGCGGGGCCGCGGTGGACATACCCGCACCCCGGGTGATCAGGCTGTGCCGGTACGTGCGGGTGCCGTTCCGAAGACAAGCGCCGTGGTCGCGGCGGGGGGTGCTGGTGCGGGACCGGCACCGGTGCGTGTACTGCGGGCGCAGGGCGACGACGGTGGATCACGTGGTGCCGAGGGCGCAGGGCGGGCAGGACACGTGGCTGAACACCGTGGCCGCGTGCGCGGAGGACAACCACCGCAAGGCGGACCGGACTCCGGAGGAGGCCGGGATGACGTTGCTGAGGGCTCCGTTCGAGCCGACGCCGGCGGACGCGATGCTGCTCGCGCTGGGCGCCGAGGACTTGGCGGCACTGCCCGACTGGCTGGCCCAGGACGCCGCCTGACCGAGCGCAGTGACGTCTCGTGACGTTCCCCGGCGGCCGCGGGTTCCGCCCGGCCGGCCGTCGTCCGTTCCTGCTTGATCGATCACCCTGCCCGCGTCCGTGAGGGGCGCGGGCAGGGTGCCGGCGTTCGTGCGGTGGTCCTCAGTCGATGCTGGGCTTCTCGCGGCGTTCCGTCGCCGGGCCGTTGTTCTGGGCCGGGAGGGTGGCGCCGCCGTTGCCGTTGCCGCCGTTGCCTCCGCCGCCGAGGGGGCCGAAGTTGCCCATGGCGCCGGACAGGCCCTTGAGGGCGTCGCCGATCTCGCTGGGGACGATCCAGAGCTTGTTGGCGTCGCCCTCGGCGATCTTCGGGAGCATCTGGAGGTACTGGTACGACAGGAGCTTCTGGTCGGGGTCGCCGGCGTGGATGGCCTCGAAGACCGTGCGCACGGCCTGGGCCTCGCCCTCGGCGCGCAGGGCGGCGGCCTTGGCCTCGCCCTCGGCGCGCAGGATCTGGGACTGCTTCTCGCCCTCGGCCGTGAGGATCGCGGCCTGGCGGGTGCCCTCGGCGGTGAGGATCGCGGCGCGCTTGTCACGGTCGGCGCGCATCTGCTTCTCCATCGAGTCCTGGATGGAGGTCGGGGGCTCGATGGCCTTCAGCTCGACGCGGTTGACGCGGATGCCCCACTTGCCGGTGGCCTCGTCCAGGACGCCGCGCAGGGCGGCGTTGATCTCCTCGCGGGAGGTCAGGGTGCGCTCCAGGTCCATGCCGCCGATGATGTTGCGCAGCGTGGTGACGGTGAGCTGCTCGATCGCCTGGATGTAGCTGGCGACCTCGTAGGTGGCCGCGCGGGCGTCCGTCACCTGGTAGTAGATGACGGTGTCGATGTTGACGACCAGGTTGTCCTGGGTGATCACCGGCTGGGGCGGGAACGGCACGACCTGTTCACGCAGGTCGATCCGGTTGCGGATGGTGTCGATGAACGGGACCACGATGTTCAGGCCCGCGTTCAGGGTCCGCGTGTAGCGGCCGAAGCGTTCGACGATGGCCGCGCTGGCCTGTGGGATGACCTGGATGGTCTTGATCAGGGCGATGAAGACCAACACCACCAGAATGATCAGGACGATGATGACCGGTTCCATCGTGTTCCCCGTACCCCTCTCCGCCTGGGCGCCTTCGGACGATCTCGTGCGTGCTGCTCGTGCAGTTCAAAGGATCTTGCCCGTCGAGTCTGACAGACCCCGGCCCAACTCGTGGGCAGGATCGCTCAGATGACGATCGCGGTGGCTCCTTCGATGTCCACGACGTCCACCTCCTGGCCCGCCTCGTAAGCCCGGCCGGAGTCCAGGGCGCGCGCCGACCAGACCTCCCCGGCGAGCTTGATGCGGCCGCCGGAGCCGTCGACCCGCTCCAGGACGACGGCCTGTCTGCCCTTCAACGCCTCCACACCGGTGGCGAGTTGCGGGCTCTGCCGGCCGTGCCGGGCCGCGATGGGCCGTACGACGGCGATGAGGGCGACGGAGACGACGAGGAACGTGAGCACCTGGCCGACCACGCCGAGGCCGAGACCGGCGGCGACGGCGGCCGCGACGGCCCCCACCGCGAACATGCCGAACTCGGGCATGGCGGTGACGACGAGCGGGATTCCGAGCGCCGCCGCGCCGACGAGCCACCACACCCATGCGTCGATGTCGTTCACGTGGTCATCGTAGGGCCCCGTTCGGGCCGCGGACAGGGCGCGTTGAGGGGCGGGGCCGGTTTGCGCGGGGTCAGGACAGGGGCAGGCCGTGGGCGGTCCAGCGGTCGCCGACCTGCTCGACGACGAGCGGCAGGCCGAAGCAGCGCGAGAGGTTGCGGGAGGTCAGTTCCAGCTCGATCGGGCCGGCGGTGAGCACCTTGCCCTGACGGATCATCAGGACGTGGGTGAAGCCGGGGGCGATCTCCTCGACGTGGTGCGTCACCATGATCATCGAGGGTGCGATGGGGTCGCGGGCGAGCCGGCCCAGGCGGCGCACGAGGTCCTCGCGGCCGCCGAGGTCGAGGCCGGCGGCGGGCTCGTCCAGGAGCAGCAGCTCGGGATCGCTCATCAGGGCGCGGGCGATGAGGGTCCGCTTGCGCTCGCCCTCGGAGAGGGTGCCGAAGCGGCGGTCGAGGTAGTCGCTCATGCCGAGGCGGTCGAGGAAGGCGCGGGCGCGCTGCTCGTCCACGTCCTCGTACTCCTCGTGCCAGCCGGCGGTCATGCCGTAGGCGGCGGTGAGGACCGTCTGGAAGACCGTCTGGCGCTTGGGGAGCTTCTCGGCGAGGGCGATGCCGGCCACGCCGACGCGGGGGCGCAGCTCGAAGACGTCGGTGCCGGGCTTGCCCAGGGTTTCACCGAGGATGGTGACGGAACCCTTGGTGGGGTAGAGATAGCTGGAGGCGACGTTCAGGAGGGTGGTCTTGCCGGCGCCGTTGGGGCCGAGGATGACCCAGCGCTCGCCCTCCTTCACCGACCAGGAGACCTGGTCCACCAGAGCCCGGCCCTCGCGGACCACGGATACGTCCTGAAGCTCCAGAACATCGCTCATGAGCGCGTTGTCTCCCCTTGCAGTGTGGCCGGTTCCGGCTGTCGCGTACGCCTGTGGCTCGGTCCGCCGCGCCGGTGGGCGCAGCCCATATGAAATCTACGCCACGAGTGCACCGGTCCATTCCATCGGTCCGGTCCTTAGGGTGGGGGCATGCTCACGGAACCACGTTCAGGGCGCCTCGCCGCTTGGGGAAATGCCCTTTTGGCCGGACTTGTCTCTCCGGATGACGCAGCGCTCGCCATTGTGGGCGACGACACGGTGCACCGGGTGGCGGGGCTGCCCGGGGAGGCCGCTCCGGTCGGGCTCACGCTCGCGCTGGGGCGGCTGCGGGCGCTGGGGACGACGGGGCTGCGGGTGGCGCTGCCGGCGCCGGGGCATCCGCTGGGGCTCAGCGGGCCGCCGGAGTTCAACGCGCGGGCGCTGGAGGCGGAGGAGGCGGTGGTCTGCTTCGGCGCGGCGTTCGGCCTGGTGCCCGAGCCGTACGAGGTGGGGCCGGCCGGTGACGTCCATGCCGAGGTGGTCTGGCATGTGCTGCCGGTGCGGGAGGCCCCGCCCGCGGACGTGCCCTCCCTCGGCGAGGCGGAGCGCGAGCTGGCGGAGGCGCTGCGGGACGCGACGGCGGTGCTCGCCCGGCTGGACGTCGCCGCGTCGGGGCCGGTGGCGGAGGCGGCGATCGACGCGTACCGGGCCCGGGCGGAGCGCGGCCGCGAGGTCCTGGCCCCCGGCTATCCGCCGCGCGCGGTGCGCGTCCTGGAGCTGGCCCAACGGGTCGCCTTCCTGATCTCCCTGGCCGAGGACAACGGCCACGGCGCCGCGGTCACCGCCGCCGAGATCGCCGCCCGCACCGAGGCCCTGCGCCCGGTGGAGCGCACGGCCCGCCGGGCGCAGGTGGCGGCGTACAACTCGATCGTGGAGGAACGGGAGCGGGGCGTGCGGTGACCCTGCGGGGCTTTGGCCGGGAGTGCCGGGTGTAGGGGGCCCGGGGAGGCCGGGGGGACGGTGGACGTCGGGCGGCCGGGCTCGGGAGCGGCGCTCACGGGGCGCGGCGACCGGGGCCCGGGAACCGGCGGTACCCACGCAGGGGGCGGAGGGCCGGGAGCACGGCGTAAACACCTGGCGGGGGCGGCGCGGGGCGCTGCGGCCGGGGCTCAGGGGCGGCACTCGCCCGGGGTGCGGCGGCCGGAGGCTGCGTTGGCGACGAGCGGGCGGGTTCGGGGCGGCCGAGGTGCCTCCGCATGTGGACCAGCGGGAGGCCCGAACCCGGCGTACGGCGACCGACCGGGTCCGGGGGCTGCCGGGCCGACGGGGAGGTTCTGGGGCGTTGCCGCGGCGTGTGGGATCGCGGGTGGCAGCGGCCGGCCCGCCGGGGCGAATGGGGACGCAGCGCGCTGGGGATCGTCCGACCGGACTCGGAGCCGCGGGGTGCGGGGCCGGCGGGGTCGTGTGCGCCGACCGGCCGCGTGGGGCCGAGGTGGTGGATCGGCGGCGCGGGCCGGGCGAGGCCGGGGGCCGACGAGCGGCGCCGGGGCGACTGATCCTGCGCGGAGCCACCGGCCCGGTACGGCACCGGCACCCCTGGGCCGTCGGCCGCACGAAACCCCGGGACCCCGGCCGGACGGAAGCACCGACCCCGGAACCATCCCCGCACCCGCCCGCCGCAAGTGGGCCGGCGGCGAACCCACCGCCCCTGGCGGGAGGCCCGACGCCGCTACCGCGTGCCGCCGGGCGGGCCGGGCGAGGCCGGGGGCCGACGAGCGGCGCCGGGGCGACTGGTCCTGCGCGGAGCCGCCGGCCCGGTGCGGCACCGGCACCCTGGGTGTCGCCGGGCCGGGGTGAGCGGGGCTCGTACGGGCCGGTGATGTGACAAGGCCCCCCGCTGGACCGGGGGGCCTGTGCCTCAGACGACGGCGACGCGGTGGTTCCTCAGTGGTTGAGGCCGAGGTTGCCGAAGGCCGGGTTCAGCACGCCGATGACGCTGACGCTGTCGCCGACCGCGTTCACCGGGACGTGCACCGGGGCCTGAACGGTGTTGCCCGAGATCACGCCCGGGGAGCCCTGCGCCGCACCGGCCGCCTGGCTGTTGGCGGAGGCCAGGCCGGCACCGGCGGCCACCAGGCCACCCGCCACCATCGTCACGGCCGCTGCCTTCTTCAGGTTCTTCACTTTCCAACCCCTCTTGAGCTTCGCCACGGCGGTTCTCCGTGGCACGCACTGGAGAACGGCGGAGACCGCCGGGGGATGCGCCATCCGGGTGACATTCCCACGACGGTATGAATCTCAGCCCGGACGGGAGTGTCGGCGCGGCGTCAGGTTGACGCGCCGTGGTCGCCTCAGCTGCTCACCCCGTGCCGCACGGCCCACAGCGCGGCCTGGGTGCGGTCGGCGAGGTCGAGCTTCATCAGGATGTTGGAGACGTGCGTCTTGACGGTCTTCTCGGACAGCACCAGCGCACGGGCGATCTCGCGGTTGGAACGGCCGTCCGCGATCAGGCCCAGCACCTCCCGCTCCCGCTCGGTGAGCGAGCCGCCCCTGCCCTGACCGGAGTTGGCCTCCTCCTGGGACAGCAGCGCGCCCGCGACCTCGGGCTGGAGCAGGATGTGCCCGGCGTGCACGGAGCGGATGGCGCCGGCCAGGGCGTCGGGATCGACGTCCTTGTAGACGTACCCCGCGGCGCCCGCGCGCAGGGCGGGCACCACGGTGCGCTGCTCGGTGAAGCTGGTGACGATCAACACCCGTGCGGGGTTGGCAAGTTCGCGCAGCCGGCGCAGGGCGTCGATGCCGTCCGTGCCCGGCATCCGGACGTCCATGAGGACGACGTCGGGCCGCAGTTCCCCGGCGCGCTCGACCCCCTCGGCGCCGTCGGCCGCCTCGCCGACGACGACTATGTCCTCCTGCACCTCCAGAAAGGTGCGCAGACCCCGGCGGACGACCTGGTGGTCGTCGACGATCAGCACCTTGATGGGCTCAGCCACCGGGGACCTCCATCTCGATCGTGGTGCCCTTGCCGGGCGCCGATTCCACGGTC
The DNA here is from genome assembly GCF_013423905.1 of Streptomyces sp. NEAU-sy36. Lineage (NCBI taxonomy): Bacteria > Bacillati > Actinomycetota > Actinomycetes > Kitasatosporales > Streptomycetaceae > Streptomyces > Streptomyces sp. NEAU-sy36. Next base: position 1,969,122 of record NZ_CP058977.1, on the reverse strand, counting down.
AGCGTGCCGCCGACCCCGCTCGCCCGGTCGCGCATCGAGACCAGCCCGAGGTGCCGTCCGGCGCGGCCCACCGCGGCCGGGTCGAAGCCGTCGCCGTCGTCGGCGACGCGCAGCACCGCGCCGCCCCCGCGCCGCTCCACGCTGACGTCGACGTGCTCGGCGTGGGCGTGGCGCAGCGCGTTGTGCAGGGCCTCCTGGGCCACCCGCAGCACGGCCTCCTCCTGGGCGGCGGGCAGCGCCCGGTAGCCGGCACCGGTGAACGTGACGCGGGCGCTGTGGGCGCGGTCGAGGACCTGGATCTGGGTGCGCAGGGTGGCGATCAGGCCGTCCTCGTCCAGAGCCGCGGGCCGCAACTCCACGACGGCGGCGCGCAGTTCGTCGGCGGCCTCGGCGGCGAGCGCGGCGACCTGATGGAGTTCGCCCTTGGCGCGCGCGGGGTCGCGGTCGACGAGGGCGGCGGCCGCCTGGGCGGTCAGGCGCAGCGAGAAGAGCTTCTGGCTGACCGCGTCGTGCAGTTCGTGGGCGAGCCGGGAGCGTTCCTCGGCGATGGTGAGTTCGCGGCTGCGTTCGTAGAGGCGGGCGTTGGTGAGGGCGATCGCGGCGTGCTGGGCGAGCAGGGCGAGCAGTTCCTCGTCCTGCTCGGTGAAGCCGCAGCCGCCGTCCGGCTTGGGACAGTTCTTGTTGGCGAGGAACAGCGCGCCGATGACCTCGTCGTCGGCGCGGATGGGCAGGCCGAGGAAGTCGACGAGGTCGGGGTGGGCCTGGGGCCAGCCCTCGAAGCGGGGGTCCCGGCGCACGTCGGCGAGGCGCTGGGGGCGGGCCTCGTGCAGCATCGCGGCGAGGATGCCGTGCTGGCGGGGCAGCGGGCCGATCGCCTTCCACTGGGCGTCGCTGACGCCGTCCACCACGAACTGGGCGAAACCGCCGTGGTCGTCGGGGACGCCGAGGGCGGCGTACTGCGCGTCGAGCAGCTCGCGGGCGGAGGCGACGATCGTCTTGAGGACGTCGCGCGTCTCCAGGTGCCTGCTCATGGCCAGCAGCGCGGAACTCACCGCGGCGAGGCCGGACCGGGGGCCGTGACTCATGTCCTCACGGTACCGGCGGGGCCGGTCGGGGCGGATCGGCCCACCGCGGCACCGGCCCCGTCCGCTGGACCTAGGACGGACGGCCCAGGCCCCGGCGCTCCGGGGCCCCGGACCGGTGATGTACGCCGAAGGGACCGCCGGCTCTGCGGCTCGCGGCCGAGGTGGTGCCGCGGGGTGCGTTCCTAGGTTGATCCCTGCCGCCCGAGGGGGCGGACCGCGACGAGGGGAGACGGTAGTCATGCCGGTAGGGATCATCACGGGGGCCTCGAAGGGGCTGGGGCGGGCGCTCGCCGAGGCGCTGGCGGGGCTCGGCTGGGACCTGGTGCTGGACGCGCGCGGCGCGGCGGCGCTGCGGAAGGCCGAGGCGGCCGTCGGCGGGCACGGCACCCGGGTGGTGGCGCTGCCCGGGGACGTGACGGACGCCGGGCACCGGGCCGCGCTGGTGGCCGCCGCCCGGGAGCTGGGCGGGGTCGATCTGCTGGTGAACAACGCGAGCGCGCTCGGCGCCGAGCCGCTGGTGCGGCTGGCGGAGCTGCCGCTGACGGGGCTGCGACGGGCACTGGAGGTCAATGTGACCGCCGCGCTGGGCCTGGTCCAGGAGGCGCTGCCGCTGCTGCGGGCGTCGGCGGCCGGCACGGTGATCGCGGTGGGCTCGGACGCGGCGACGGAGGCGTACGAGACCTGGGGCGGTTACGGCGCCTCCAAGGCGGCCCTGGAACAGCTGGCGGCGGTGCTGGCCGTGGAGGAGCCGGGCCTGCGGGTGTGGGCGGTGGACCCCGGGGACATGGCGACCGAGCTGCACGCGGCGGCCGTGCCGGGCGAGGAGGACCTGGGTGTGGCGCCCGCCGCCGTCGTGCCCGGGTTCCTGCGGCTGCTGGCGGAGCGGCCGGCCAGCGGGCGGTACGCGGCGCAGGCGCTGGTGGCGGGCCGATGAGCACGGTCGTACGGGTCCCGCGGGAGCGCTCGGCGGAGGTGCCGGCCGAGCAGCGGGGGCCGGGGCTGGACCGGGACGACGTACGGCTGCTGGTGTCGCGGGGGACACGGGTCGCGCACCACGCGTTCCGGGAGCTGCCGTCGCTGTTGCGGGCCGGGGACCTGCTGGTGGTGAACACCTCCCCGACGCTGGCCGCGGCGGTGGACGGGCGGCTCGGGCCGGGCCGGGTGGTGGTGCACTTCTCCACCCGCGGGGACGACGGGCGCTGGGCGGTGGAACTGCGGGAGCCGGATGGAAGGGGAACCACGCGCGCGCGTACGGGCACGCGTGCGGGGATGGAGGTGGCGCTGGCGGACGGAGCGCGGCTGGTGGTCGAGGAGCCGGTGAGCGCGCGCGGGGATCGGCTGTGGTGGGCGCGGGCCGTGGGTGGCCGGGTGCTGGAGCTGCTGCGGGAGCACGGGCGGCCCATCCGTTACTCCTACACGGAGCGGGACCAGCCGTTGTCGGCGTACCAGACGCTGTTCGCGCTGCCGTCGCCGGACGGTGCGGGCAGCGCGGAGATGCCGAGCGCGGCGCGGCCCTTCACCGCGCGGCTGGTGGCGGAGCTGGTGCGCAGGGGGGTGGGGTTCGCGCGGGTCACGCTGCACACGGGGGTGGCGTCGGCGGAGGCGCACGAGCCGCCGTACCCGGAGCGTTTCTCGGTGCCGGAGTCGTCGGCGCGGCTGGTGAACGCGGTGGCGGCCGGGGAGGGCCGGGTGCTCGCGGTGGGGACGACGGCCGTGCGGGCGCTGGAGTCGGCCGCGGGGCCGGACGGGGTGGTACGGGCGGCCGGGGGGTGGACGGATCTCGTGGTCACGCCCGAGCGCGGGGTGCGGGTGGTGGACGGGTTGCTGACCGGGCTGCACGAGCCGGAGGCCTCGCACCTGCTGATGCTGCGGGCGATCGCCGGTCGGGCCGCGGTGGACCGGGCCTACGAGGAGGCGCTGCGAGGGCCCTACCTGTGGCACGAGTTCGGGGACCTCCATCTCCTCCTTCCGGAGGAGGACACTCACAGCACGCGTTGCGATGGCAACTAACGGTGAGAACGCTCTGCCCCCGCTGTGAGCCCGCACATAGGGCCCACATCACGTACGAAAGCGCATAGGAGATAAACACCCCCGCACGAACGGGACAGATGGTCCAATCTGTCCCGTTTTGCCCTTCCCTGATCCACTACCCAGGATCGTACGTCACACCTTTGCCAGGGCATTTTGCGCCCGCTAAGAATTGCTTCCGTCGCTCAGCGCCGTGGGTCCAGCCCGCGGCTTTTGTGCGGGAGGAACCGATTCCCCCGGCGGACGCAGGAGCGACCTCCGCGCTATCGAAGAGGTCCACAGCTATGCCCAAGAACATCCTCAGTCGTGCTCATAGTCGGAACCTGACCAAGCAGCACAAGATCGCCGTCGCCGGTGTCGCCGCTCTCGGCACCGCCGCCATCGCCCTGTCGGCCGTCCCCGGCAACGCGGACACCGTCACCACCGGTTCCCCCGCCACCGCCGCCCAGGTCGCCAAGGTCGCCACCCAGGACGCCCCGCTGACGAGCGTCAAGGGTCCGATCACCGACCGGGCCGGCACGCAGAACATCAAGCTCGACGCGATCGCCGCGCAGAAGAAGGCCGCCGACCAGCTCGTCGCCAAGCAGCGCGCCGAGGCCGCCGCGAAGAAGGCCGCCGCCGACGCCGCCGCCAAGAAGGCCGCCCAGGAGCGCTCCGCCAAGCAGGCCGCGGGCCGTTCCGCGCAGCGCCCGCAGATGCAGACCGTCGCCGCGAAGACCTACGCGAACAACCTCGACGGCTGGATCCGCCAGTCCCTGGACATCATGCGCGCCAAGGGCATCCCGGGCAGCTACAGCGGCCTGCACCGCAACATCATGCGGGAGTCCTCGGGCAACCCGATGGCCATCAACAACTGGGACATCAACGCCCGCAACGGCATCCCGTCCAAGGGCCTGCTCCAGGTGATCCAGCCCACCTTCAACACGTACCACGTGCCCGGCACCTCGTGGAACATCTACGACCCGGTCGCCAACATCACCGCCGCCTGCAACTACGCGGCCCACCGCTACGGCTCCATGGACAACGTCAACAGCGCGTACTGAGGTCGGCGCGGACCTCTGACGAACGCCGAAGGGCGGCACCCCGTTGCGGGGTGCCGCCCTTCTCGACGTACCGGGGGCTACTTGCGCATGACCTCGGGTTCGTGGCGGCGCAGGAAGCGGGAGACGAAGAAGCCGCAGATCACACCGAGCGCGACCAGCACGATCATGTCCAGGCCCCAGGCCGAGGCGGTGTGGTTCCACAGCGGGTCGGTGCTGCCCGGGTCGTCGCTGTTCGGGGCGATGTCGTTGAAGTCGAGCGTGGCGCCGGCCGCGGCCACCGCCCAGCGCGAGGGCATCAGGTACGAGAACTCGTTGACGCCGAGCGTGCCGTGCAGGGTGAACAGGCAGCCGGTGAAGACGACCTGGATGATCGCGAACATCACCAGCAGCGGCATGGTCTTCTCGGCGGTCTTCACCAGCGAGGAGATCACCAGGCCGACCATCATCGAGGTGAAGCCGAGCGCCATGATCGGCAGGCACAGCTCGAACAGGGTCGAGCCGCCGAGGACGACGCCCTGGTCCGGGATCTCGCGGGACGAGAAGCCGATCAGGCCGACCATCAGGCCCTGGAGCACGGTGACGGCGCCGAGCACGACCACCTTGGACATCAGGTAGGCCGACCGGGACAGGCCGGTCGCCCGCTCCCGCTCGTAGATCACCCGTTCCTTGATCAGCTCACGCACGGAGTTCGCGGCGCCCGCGAAGCACGCGCCGACCGCGAGGATCAGCAGCACGGTGGTGGCGGTGCCGTTGGGGGCGTGCAAGCCGGTGCGCGGGTCGATCTTCGGGTTGACCAGCAGCCCGTGGTCGTGGTTGATCAGCAGGCTGACCGAGCCGAGCACCGCGGGCAGGATCACCGTCAGCGCCAGGAAGCCCTTGTCGGAGACGATGACCGACACATAGCGCCGGATGAGGGTGAGCAGCTGCGAGCCCCAGGCCTGCGGCTTCGGCGGCTTGATGACCTGCGGCGGCGTGTGCGCGGCCTGCGGGGCCACGGCGTCGATGTCCGCCGCGTACATCGTGTAGTGCTGCGAGCCCTTCCAGCGGCCCGCCCAGTCGTAGTCGCGGTAGTTCTCGAAGGCGGAGAACACATCGGCCCAGCTGTCGTAGCCGAAGAAGTTCAGCGCCTCCTCCGGCGGCCCGAAGTACGCCACCGCGCCGCCCGGCGCCATCACCAGCAGCTTGTCGCACAACGCCAGCTCGGCCACCGAGTGGGTGACGACGAGCACGGTCCGGCCGTCGTCGGCGAGACCGCGCAGCAGCTGCATGACATCGCGGTCCATGCCCGGGTCCAGGCCCGAGGTCGGCTCGTCCAGGAAGATCAGCGACGGCTTGGTCAGCAGCTCCAGGGCGACCGAGACGCGCTTGCGCTGACCGCCGGACAGGGAGGTGACCTTCTTGTCCTTGTGGATGTCGAGCTTCAGCTCGCGCAGCACCTCGTCGATGCGCGCGTCGCGCTCCTGCGCGGTGGTGTCGGCCGGGAAGCGCAGCTTGGCCGCGTACTTCAGGGCCTTCCGGACGCTCAGCTCCTTGTGCAGGATGTCGTCCTGCGGGACCAGGCCGATGCGCTGGCGCAGCTCGGCGAACTGCTTGTACAGGTTCCGGTTGTCGTACAGCACCTCGCCCTGGTTGGCGGGCCGGTAGCCGGTGAGCGCCTTGAGCAGCGTGGACTTGCCGGAGCCGGACGGTCCGATGACCGCGACCAGGGACTTCTCCGGGACACCGAAGGAGACGTCCTTCAGGATCTGCTTGCCGCCGTCGACCGTCACGGTCAGGTGGCGCGCGGAGAAGGAGACCTCACCGGTGTCGACGAACTCCTCAAGGCGGTCGCCGACGATCCGGAAGGTGGAGTGGCCCACGCCGACGATGTCGGCCGGGCCGAGCTGTACCGAGCCGCCCTTGGGCACCGGGTGACCGTTGACGTACGTGCCGTTGTGCGAGCCGAGGTCGCGGATCTCGAAGCGGCCGTCGGGCGTCGAGTGGAACTCCGCGTGGTGCCGGGACACCTGGAGGTCCGAGACGACCAGCTCGTTCTCCAGGGCACGGCCGATGCGCATCACGCGGCCGAGCGAGAACTGGTGGAACGTGGTCGGGCTGCGGTCCCCGTGCACCGGCCCGGACGCCGGCCTCGTGTGGGCGGCACCGGGTCCGGCCTGCTGCTGCGGGAAGGGGCCGGCCTGCGGTGCCTGCTGCCAGCCGGGGCCCGGGACCTGGGCGGCGGGCGCCTGGTGGGGCACGGCCTGGGCGGGTGCCTGGTGGGGCACGGCCTGGGCGGGCGCCTGGTGGGGCACGGCCTGGGCGGGTGCCTGGTGGGGCACGGCCTGGGCGGGCGCCTGGTGGGCGGGCGCGGCGGGCTGCTGGGCCCAGGCCGCGGCGCCCGCGCCCTGGGCGTACGGCGCCTGCTGCGCCTGCGGCTGCTGCGGCAGGCCGGCGGCGATCGCGGCACCGGCGAGATCCAGCCGCGGCCCGTCGGTCGCGTTGCCGAGGTGCAGCGAGACGCCCGGGCCTATCTCGGACCGCTGGATCCGCTGCCCCCGCAGATACGTGCCGTTGGTGCTGCCGTGGTCCTCGACGACCCAACTGCGGCCGTCGAAGCTGACCGTGGCGTGCCGCCAGGAGACCCTGGCGTCTTCGAAGACGATGTCACCCTGCGGATCCCTGCCCAGGGTGTAATGCCTGGACGGATCGAGCGTCCAGGTACGTCCGTTTGTTTCCAGTACGAGTTCCGGCACTCCATGCCCCACTGAGTTGTCCCCCGAATTGCCCCCATCGCGGGGAGTCTAGGGATGTCGAACATCGTGGGGAACTATTTCAGGCCCGCCCCCCTGACCGAAACCCGGGCTTGCCCGGAGCGCCCACGTCCGCTCCGCCTCTCGCCGGGGACGGCGGCGCGGAGTTGGGGGTTCGCGGCCTCCCGTCCGCAACGTCCCGGACGCCCCCTCGCCACCTATTGTTCCGTGTCCGTCAGGCGGACCTCGCGGGCGGGCGGCACGGGGCGCCGGATACGGTGGGAGGACCATGGATGCTGCGCAGACCCCCGAGGTCCCCACTCTCCTCGTCAAGATCTTCGGCAAGGACCGGCCGGGCATCACGGCCGGGCTCTTCGACACCCTTGCCGCGTACTCCGTCGACGTGGTCGACATCGAGCAGGTCGTCACGCGGGGACGCCTGGTCCTGTGCGCGCTGGTGAGCCAGCCGCCGGCCGGGATCGAGGGCGATCTGCGGGCCACCGTGCACAGCTGGGCCGAGTCGATGAAGATGCAGGCGGAGATCATCTCGGGACACGGCGACAACCGCCCGCGCGGCCTCGGTCGCTCCCTGGTGACCGTTCTCGGCCATCCGCTCACCGCCGAGTCGACCGCGGCCATCGCCGCCCGCATCGCCAAGGTCGGCGGCAACATCGACCGCATCTTCCGGCTCGCCAAGTACCCCGTGACCGCCGTGGAGTTCGCGGTCTCCGGCGTGGAGACCGAGCCGCTGCGCACCGCGCTGGCGCAGGACGCCGCGGCCCTGGGTGTGGACATCGCCGTGGTCGCGGCGGGCCTGCACCGACGCGCGCAGCGCCTGGTCGTGATGGACGTGGACTCCACCCTGATCCAGGACGAGGTCATCGAGCTCTTCGCCGCACACGCGGGCTGCGAGGACAAGGTCGCCGAGGTGACCGCGGCGGCGATGCGCGGTGAGCTGGACTTCGAGCAGTCCCTGCACGCGCGCGTCGCGCTGCTGGCGGGTCTCGACGCCTCGGTGGTGGAGAAGGTGCGCAACGAGGTCCGGCTGACCCCGGGCGCCCGCACCCTGATCCGCACCCTGAAGCGGCTGGGCTACCAGGTCGGGGTGGTCTCCGGCGGCTTCACCCAGGTCACCGACGATCTGCGGGAGCGGCTCGGCCTCGACTTCGCCCAGGCGAACACGCTGGAGATCGTGGACGGCAAGCTGACCGGCCGGGTCACCGGGGAGATCGTGGACCGCGCGGGCAAGGCGCGGCTGCTGCGCCGGTTCGCCGCGGAGGCGGGGGTGCCGCTGGCGCAGACGGTGGCGATCGGCGACGGCGCCAACGACCTGGACATGCTGAACGCGGCCGGACTGGGGGTCGCCTTCAACGCCAAGCCCGTGGTCCGCCAGGCGGCGCACACCGCGGTGAACTTCCCCTTCCTCGACACGGTTCTCTACCTCCTCGGCATCACCCGGGAAGAGGTCGAGGCGGCCGACACCCACGCCGAGGACTGAGCCCCGCCGCCCCACCGCCGTACGTCAGGGGTCCGGCCGGTGCCGGGCCCCTGCCGCCGGTTCCGGGTCACTCCGAGGGCGCCCAGTAGCCGGTCAGCCTGGCCGCCCCCGGCTCCAGGCTCTTCCAGGGACCCTCGAAGGACAGCAGGGCGAAGGCGGCGGCGGGGAAGCCCCGCCGGTTCATCCGCTCGCGGGCCTCGTCGTCGGCCGAGCCGGACAGGATCTCGGCGAGGCCGTGCACTCCCGGGTTGTGGCCGATCAGGATCACCGTCGCCACCTCGTCCGGGACCTCGTTGAGCAGGGCGATCAGCTCGCCGGGCGAGGCCTCGTAGATCCGCTCCTCGTAGACGGTCTTCGGCCGGTGCGCCAGCTCGTGGACGGCGAGCTTCCAGGTCTCGCGGGTCCGGGTCGCGGTGGAGCACAGGGCAAGGTCGAAGGTGAGGCCGGAGTCGGTCAGCTTGCGTCCGGCGACCGCCGCGTCCTTGCGGCCCCGCTCGGCGAGCGGGCGCTCATGGTCGGACACCTGGGGCCAGTCGGCTTTCGCATGCCGGAAAAGGGCGATCCTGCGGGGTTCTGCGACGCTCATGCGTCCCAGCTTCGCATGAAACAGGCCACGGGGCGCAGGGAGTTGACACGCGAACCAGCCGCGCACGGCAGGTCTCGGTCAGTGTCCGAGCAGCTGCTGCGCGTGCTCGACGAGCCGGGGTATGGCCGGGTCGGAGCCGGCCGCGCGCGCGTCGGACGGGCTGAGTATCAGCAGGAACAGGAAGACGAAGGCGAGCGCAGGCAGCGCGAGGGCCCACCAGGGCAGCCGTATGTCGGCGCCGCCCGTGGTCGCCGGGTGGGTCCGGTGGTGGGTGCGGGCGGACATGATCGCCTCCGAGGTCCTTCGAGCGGTTCGGTGACCGCGCGGTGCGGTCACCACTCGAAGGTACGGAATCCATGGCCGCCAACCCATCAGGTTTTCCACCCAGTTACCCCTGAGCCCTGCCCCCTAGGGGACAGGGGGGCCAGCCCCACCATCCGCCGGGAAAGCCGTGGTGGAAGGGCCCGGGGCGGGCGGCGTCACGGGGCGATCGGCGTCACGGGGACGCGACGGTCGCGACGATGGCGATGAGGACGAAGATCGCGAAGAAGGAGCCGAAGACGAGCAGCATCTTCTTCTGACCGTTGCGGGGGTTCGGGTCGAGCACAGGCTGCATGCGCCCAGTCTCGCACCTCTCCCCCGGTCTCCGTGCGCGGGGGTCAGCGCGCGGCGGCCTCCTCCTCCACGGTGCGGTCGCGTCCGGCGAGGAAGCCCACCACCATCTGGGGCACCATCAGCGCCGCCATGAGGGCGATCGGCAGTCCCCAGCCGCCGCTGTGCTGGTAGAGCACGCCGACCAGCAGCGGCCCGGGGATGGAGATCAGATAGCCGGTGCTCTGCGCGAACGCGGACAGCTGGGCCACCCCCGCACCGCTGCGGGCGCGCATGCCGACCATCGTCAGCGCGAGCGGGAAGGCGCAGTTGGCGATGCCGAGCAGCAGCGCCCAGGCCCAGGCCCCGCCGGCCGGGGCGAGGTACAGGCCGGCATATCCGGCGAGCCCGCACACGCCCAGGACCAGCACGATCGGGCCCTGGTGGGGCAGCCGGGTGGCGACCCGCGGGATGACGAAGGCCAGCGGCACGCCCATCACCATGGTGACGGCGAGCAGCAGGCCCGCGGTGCCGGCCGACACACCCGCGTCGCGGAAGATCTGCGCCATCCAGCCCATGGTGATGTAGGCCGCGGTGGCCTGGAGACCGAAGAAGACGGCGAGCGCCCAGGCGGTGCGGCTGCGGGTGATCCGCAGCGGGGCCTGCGCCGGCTCCGCCCCCGGCGCGGCGGCCGCCCGCGGAACGGCCCCCTGCCCGGGTCCTGCCTGCTCGGCGCCGTCCCGGCCCTGCCGTACCAGCGGCAGCCACGGCAGCACGGCCACCGCGGCGATCGCCGCCCAGACGGCGAGACCCAGCTGCCAGCGGCCGCCCATGGCGTGGGTCAGCGGGACGGTCGCCGCGGCGGGGACCGAGGTGCCGAGGGCGAGGACCATCGAGTACAGGCCGGTCATGGAGCCGACCCGGTCGGGGAACCACCGCTTGACGATGACCGGCATCAGCACGTTGCTGACCGCGATGCCCATCAGGGCGAGCGCGCTGAGTGCCAGGAACCCGGCGGTGCCCCCGGCGTACGGCCGGATCAGCAGGCCCGCGCAGATGGCGGCCATACCGGCGCACACCACGGCGGCCGGGCCGAAGCGGCGGGCCAGGCGGGGCGCGGTCACCCCGAAGACGGCGAAGCAGAGCGGGGGCACGGAGGTGAGCAGCCCGGCCACGCTGCCGCTCATGCCCAGCCCGTCGCGGACCTCCTCCAGGAGGGCGCCGAGGCTGGTGATGGCCGGGCGCAGGTTGAGCGCGGACAGCACGATGCCCGCCGTGACCAGGCGGATCACCCAGGGACGCGGGGCGCCCGGCTTCTGGGGCGTCTTCTGGGCGCTCGGCGTGGCGGACGTGCCGCGTTCGGTCGGTGACATCGCCGTACGGGTGTCCACTGCGCGGATTTCCTCACTAGCCATGAGACCCATCATAGAATCATAGGATGATTGGTTGTCCATGAACGGCTGTCCATGATGGGTCGTCGTCCCCTTCCGCAACCCCCGGAGCGTGCGCGCCCCGGCCTTTCGTGCAAAGGTGTGCCATGCCCCTGAGCCACCCGCGCCGTTCGGCCCTGTCCGAGCAGGTGATCGCCGAACTGCGCAACCAGATCGCCACCGGCGAGTGGCCGGTCGGCTCCCGCATCCCGACCGAGCCGGAACTCGTCGAGCAGCTGGGCGTCGCCCGCAACACGGTCCGCGAGGCCGTGCGCGCGCTCGCCCACAACGGACTGCTGGACATCCGCCAGGGTTCGGGCACCTATGTGGTGGCCACCAGCGAACTGGCCGGTGTGATGCACCTGCGGTTCGCCGACGCGGACCCGCGGCACATCGCCGAACTGCGCTCCACGCTGGAGTCCGCCGCGGCCAAGCTGGCCGCCACCCGGCGCTCCGAGAAGGACCTCAAGCAACTGGACGCGCTGCTGGCACGGCGCGACGAGGCGTGGCGGAGCGGCGAGACGGAGGCCTTCGTGACCGCGGACGCCACCTTCCACCTGGCCGTCGTCGCCGCCTCCCACAACGAGGTCATGACGGCGATGTACGCGGACCTCGGCGAGCTGCTGCGGGCCGCGCTGCGCGCGGACGTCGGCGCCGAGCTGACGCCCGAGGCGCACATGGACCACACCCGCCTGGTGGACGCGATCCGCGCGGGCGACGCCGAGACGGCGGCGAGCGAGGCCGCCGGCTACCCCTTCCAGTGCCGTACCGGCCGACTCAGCGCACCTTCTGGTGGCTGATCCAGGCCGAGCCGACCTCCTTCCAGCACCGCCCGGTCAGCCGGACGGTCAGCGCCGGCGCGGCGTCCACCGGGGCGCTGTCGGTGTCGATGTCCCACCAGCGGGCGCACTCGATGTGCAGCCGTACCCGGTCGGTGTCGGGATAGGGGTTGTGGCAGTACGCCACCACGTGGGAACCGGTGACCGCCGTACGGCAGGCGGCCCCGAAGGGCTGCGGCGCGCCGGCCCCGCCACCGCTCGCGGGGGCGTGCGGCGCCGCGTCGTACGGCAGGGACAGCACCAGGGCGACGGCCACGGTCAGCGGTGCCAGGCTCCGGGACAGGCGCACAAGGGGACCTCCTCGGCCGGGCTCGGAGGAACGCGCGGACTGGACGCGCTTCCAGGGTGCGCCGCGCGGACGCCGGCCCGCCCGGCCGGTGCGCCGAACGGGTGACGGACGCGCAGACGGGCGAGGCCCGCACCCCGGGCACGGAAACCGGCGAGGCCCGCGTCCGGGCCCGAAGACGGCGAGGCCCGCACCCCGGGCGGGGGTGCGGGCCTCTTGGTGCGAGCGGAGGGCTCAGGCGCCGATCGCGTGCAGACCGCCGTCCACGTGGATGATCTCGCCCGTGGTCTTCGGGAACCAGTCGCTCAGCAGGGCGACGATGCCCTTGCCGGCCGGCTCCGGGTCCTTCAGGTCCCACTCCAGCGGGGAGCGGCTGTCCCACACGGAGGCCAGCTCGCCGAAACCGGGGATGGACTTGGCGGCCATCGAGCCGATCGGGCCCGCCGAGATCAGGTTGCAGCGGATGTTCTGCTTGCCGAGGTCGCGCGCCATGTAGCGGTTGGTGGCCTCCAGGGCGGCCTTGGCCGGGCCCATCCAGTCGTACTGCGGCCAGGCGTACTGGGCGTCGAAGGTGAGGCCGACGACCGAGCCGCCGTTCTGCATCAGCGGCAGGCAGGCCATGGTCAGCGACTTCAGGGAGAACGCCGAGACGTGCATGGCGGTGGCCACCGACTCGAACGGCGTGTTGAGGAAGTTGCCGCCGAGCGCGTCCTGCGGGGCGAAGCCGATGGAGTGCACGACGCCGTCGAGACCGCCCAGCTCCTCGCCGACCAGGTCGGCCAGCCGCCCGAGGTGCTCCTCGTTGGTCACGTCCAGCTCGATGACCTTGGTGGGCTTCGGCAGCTTCTTGGCGATGCGCTCGGTCAGCGTGGGCCGCGGGAAGGCGGTCAGGATGATCTCGGCGCCCTGCTCCTGGGCCTGCTTGGCGGCGTGGAAGGCGATGGAGGACTCCATCAGCACACCGGTGATCAGGACGCGCTTGCCCTCGAGAATTCCGCTCATGGTGATCAGTGACCCATTCCCAGTCCGCCGTCAACGGGGATGACGGCTCCAGTGATGTACGAGGCGTCGTCCGACGCGAGGAACCGCACCGCCGCGGCGATCTCCTCCGGCTGCGCGTACCGGCCGAGCGGCACCTGGGACACGATGCCCTGGCGCTGCTCGTCGCTGAGCACCTTGGTCATGTCGGTGTCGACGAAGCCGGGGGCGACGACGTTGAAGGTGATGTTGCGCGAGCCCAGCTCACGGGCGAGGGAGCGCGCGAAGCCGACCATCGCGGCCTTGGAGGCGGCGTAGTTGGCCTGGCCCGCCGAGCCGAGCAGCCCGACCACGGAGGAGATCAGGACCACGCGGCCCTTCTTGGCGCGCAGCATGCCGCGGTTGGCGCGCTTGACGACGCGGAAGGTGCCGGTGAGGTTGGTGTCGACGACCGAGGTGAAGTCCTCCTCGGACATGCGCATCAGGAGCTGGTCCTTGGTGATGCCGGCGTTGGCGACCAGCACCTCGACGGGACCGTGCTGGTCCTCGATCTCCTTGTAGGCCTGCTCCACCTGCTCGGCGTCGGTGATGTCGCACTTGACGGCGAGGAAGCCGGCCGGCGGCTCACCCGAGCGGTACGTGATGGCGACCTTGTCGCCGGCGTCGGCGAAAGCGCGGGCGATGGCGAGGCCGATGCCCCGGTTGCCTCCGGTGACGAGAACCGAGCGGCTCAACGGATCACCCTTTCGATAGCGGTCTGCAGAGATCCGACAACCCGCCCGAACACCTGGATGACAGGCGGCTTCATCGGAAACCTATCGGTCCGGGCGCGCCCGCGGGCAATCGGGCACCGACAGTGGCGCGGGACCGTCACTGTCGGGTCCCTACAGATCGGACCGCTCCCGACCCGAAAGGGTGTGGTCCGTCGCCCCGCCCGCGCGCCATGATCGGAGCCGACAGGCCACGACAGCAGGGAGACCTCCGTGCCCCATTCCATCGACGAAGCCTTCACGGCGCTTCCGCTCAGGTCCCTCGCCGACGCCGCGCTCGCCCGCGCGCGGGCGCTCGGGGCCGAGCACGCGGACTTCCGGTTCGAGCGGGTGCGCGACGCGACCCTGCGGCTGCGGGACGCCCGGCTCGCGGGGTCCTCGGACACCACCGACCTCGGGTACGCGGTCCGGGTCGTGCACGGCGGCACGTGGGGGTTCGCCTCCGGGGTCGATCTGACCATGGACGCGGCGGCCCGGGTCGCCTCCCAGGCGGTGGCCATGGCCAAGCTGTCCGCGCAGGTCATCAAGGCCGCCGGGGCAAAGGAGCGGGTGGAGCTGGCCGACGAGCCGGTGCACGCGGACCGGACCTGGGTGTCGTCGTACGAGATCGATCCCTTCTCGGTGCCGGCCGAGGAGAAGGCGGCGCTGCTGGCCGAGTGGAGCGCCCGGCTGCTCGCGGCCGACGGCGTCGACCACGTGGACGCGAGCCTGCACACCGTGCACGAGAACAAGTTCTACGCCGACACGGCCGGGACCGTGACGACCCAGCAGCGGGTGCGGCTGCATCCGGAGCTGACCGCCGTGTCGGTGGACGGCTCCAGCGGCGAGTTCGACTCGATGCGCACCCTCGCGCCGCCGGCCGGGCGCGGCTGGGAATACCTGACCGGCACCGGCTGGGACTGGGACGACGAGCTGGCGCGGATCCCGGAGCTGCTCGCCGAGAAGATGCGCGCGCCGAGCGTGGAGCCGGGCCTGTACGACCTGGTGATCGACCCCTCCAACCTGTGGCTGACCATCCACGAGTCCATCGGGCATGCCACCGAGCTGGACCGGGCGCTGGGCTACGAGGCCGCCTACGCCGGCACCTCCTTCGCCACCTTCGACCAGCTGGGCAAGCTGCGGTACGGCTCCGAGCTGATGAACGTCACCGGCGACCGCACCGCGGAACACGGCCTGGCGACCATCGGGTACGACGACGAGGGCGTCGAGGCGCAGTCCTGGGACCTGGTGAAGGACGGCACGCTGGTCGGCTACCAGCTGGACCGCAGGATCGCCCGGCTGACCGGGTTCGAGCGGTCCAACGGGTGCGCGTACGCCGACTCCCCCGCCCATGTGCCGGTGCAGCGCATGGCCAACGTGTCGCTGCGGCCCGATCCGGCCGGGCTGTCCACCGAGGACCTGATCGGGGGCGTCGACCGGGGCATCTACGTGGTCGGGGACCGGTCGTGGTCGATCGACATGCAGCGGTACAACTTCCAGTTCACCGGTCAGCGGTTCTTCCGGATCGAGAACGGGCGGCTCACCGGGCAGCTGAAGGACGTCGCCTACCAGGCCACGACCACCGACTTCTGGGGGTCGATGGCGGCGGTCGGCGGCCCGGGGACCTACGTCCTGGGCGGCGCCTTCAACTGCGGCAAGGCCCAGCCGGGGCAGGTGGCCGCCGTGTCGCACGGGTGCCCCTCCGCCCTGTTCCGGGGCGTCAACATCCTCAACACCACTCAGGAGGCCGGCCGATGAGCCCCCGTACCGACAAGCCGCACGAGACCGTCGAGCGGGCCCTTGCGCTGTCCCGGGCTGACGGGTGCGTCGTCATCGCCGACGAGCACTCCACCGCCAACCTGCGCTGGGCGGGCAACGCGCTCACCACGAACGGGGTGACCCGCGGCCGTACGCTCACCGTGATCGCCACCGTGGACGGCAAGGAGGGCACCGCCTCCGGTGTCGTCTCGCGCTCCGCGGTGACCGCCGAGGAGCTGGAGCCGCTGGTGCGGGCCGCCGAGGCGGCCGCGCGCGGGGCCGGGCCCGCCGAGGACGCCCGCCCGCTGGTCACCGGCGTGCCGGCGGCGCCCGACTTCACGGACCCGCCGGCCGAGACCTCCTCCGCCGTGTTCGCCGACTTCGCCCCGGCGCTCGGCGAGGCCTTCGCCCGCGCCCGGGCCGGCGGCCGGGAGCTGTACGGCTTCGCCAACCACGAGCTGGTCTCGACGTACCTGGGCACCTCCACCGGGCTGCGGCTGCGGCACGACCAGCCGGCCGGCACCCTGGAGCTGAACGCCAAGTCGCCCGACCGCACCCGCTCGGCCTGGGCCGGGCGGTCCACCCGGGACTTCAAGGACGTCGACCCGGCGGCGCTCGACGCCGAGCTGGCGGTGCGGCTGGGCTGGGCCGAGCGGCGCGTGGAGCTGCCCGCGGGCCGCTACGAGACGCTGCTGCCGCCGACCGCGGTGGCGGACCTGCTGATCTACGAGATGTGGTCGGCGTCGGGCCGGGACGCGACCGAGGGCCGCACGGTGTTCTCCAGGCCCGGCGGCGGCACCCGGATCGGCGAGCGGTTCGCCGAGCTGCCGCTCACGCTGCGCGGCGACCCGCACGAGCCCGGCCTGGAGTGCGC
The DNA here is from genome assembly GCF_013423905.1 of Streptomyces sp. NEAU-sy36. Lineage (NCBI taxonomy): Bacteria > Bacillati > Actinomycetota > Actinomycetes > Kitasatosporales > Streptomycetaceae > Streptomyces > Streptomyces sp. NEAU-sy36. The sequence goes on along the minus strand of NZ_CP058977.1, from coordinate 1,952,648 downwards.
GCCCTTCGTGGTGGCCCACTCCTCCGGCGGCGACCGGTCGGTGTTCGACAACGGGTTGCCGGCCCCGGCCACCGACTGGATCCGCGAGGGCGTCCTGCGGCGGCTGACGACCACCCGGCACAGCGCCGCCCTGACCGGGCTGCCGGTCGCGCCGGCGCCGGGCAACCTCATCCTGGACGGCGGCAACGACCGCTCGCTGGACGAGATGGTCGCAGCCACCGAACGCGGGCTGCTGCTGACCTGCCTGTGGTACATCCGCGAGGTCGACCCGGCGACGCTGCTGCTCACCGGTCTGACCCGGGACGGCGTCTACCTCGTGGAGAACGGGGAGGTGACCGGCCAGGTGAACAATTTCCGGTTCAACGAGTCGCCGGTGGACGTGCTGCGCCGGGCCACCGAGGCGGGGCGTACGGAGAAGACGCTGCCGCGCGAGTGGGGCGACTGGTTCACCAGGGCCGCGATGCCCCCGCTGCGGGTCCCCGAATTCAACATGAGTTCTGTCAGCCAGGGCGTATAACCTCGTAGTCGGCCGGCATCCGGCGGCCCGAAGATCATTGAGGAGACGCGAGAACCGTGACGGACATCGTCGACGAACTGAAGTGGCGTGGGCTCATCGCCCTCTCCACGGACGAGGACGCATTGCGCAAGGCGTTCGCGGACGGTCCCGTCACGTTCTATTGCGGCTTCGACCCGACCGCGCCCAGTCTGCACCTCGGCAACCTCGTGCAGATCCTGACGATGCGCCGCATCCAGCAGGCGGGTCACCGTCCGCTGGGCCTGGTCGGAGGTGCCACCGGACTGATCGGCGACCCCAAGCCGACCGCGGAGCGCACGCTGAACGCCCCGGAGACCGTCGCCCAGTGGGTGGAGCGGCTGCGCGGGCAGATCCAGCCGCTGCTGGACTTCGAGGGCCCGAACGCCGCGGTGATGGTCAACAACCTGGACTGGACCCAGGGCCTGTCGGCCATCGAGTTCCTGCGGGACATCGGCAAGCACTTCCGGGTCAACAAGATGATCGCGAAGGAGGCCGTCTCGCGGCGGCTCAACTCCGACGCGGGCATCAGCTACACCGAGTTCAGCTACCAGATCCTCCAGGGCATGGACTTCCTGGAGCTGTACCGGCGCTACGGCTGCACCCTGCAGACCGGCGGCAGCGACCAGTGGGGCAACCTGACCTCGGGCACCGATCTGATCCACCGGGTCGAGCCGGACGCCGTGGTCCACGCGCTGGGCACCCCGCTGATCACCAAGGCGGACGGCACCAAGTTCGGCAAGACCGAGTCCGGCACCATCTGGCTCGACCCCGAGATGACCACGCCGTACGCGTTCTACCAGTTCTGGGTCAACGCGGACGACCGGGACGTGGCGAAGTTCCTGCGCATCTTCAGCTTCCGGTCCCGTGAGGAGATCGAGGAGCTGGAGCGGCAGACGCAGGAGCGGCCGCAGGCCCGGGCGGCGCAGCGGGCGCTCGCCGAGGAGCTGACCACGCTGGTGCACGGCGCCGAGCAGACGGCCGCGGTAATCGCCGCGTCCAAGGCGCTGTTCGGGCAGGGCGAGCTGGCGGAGCTGGACGGCCGGACGCTGGCCGCGGCGCTGTCCGAGGTGCCGCACATCCAGGTCACCGAGCTCGCTCCCGTGGTCGACCTCTTCGCCGAGGTGGGGCTCGTCGCCAGCAAGTCCGCGGCGCGGCGCACGGTGAAGGAGGGCGGTGCCTACGTGAACAACGTGAAGGTCGCCGCCGAGGACGCGGTGCCGTCGGCCGACGAGCTGCTGGACGGGCGGTGGCTGGTGCTGCGGCGCGGCAAGCGGAACCTGGCGGCGGTGGAGGTCGTCGCAGGAGAGTAGTTCCGTCGGGGCGAGGGAGCCGCGGTGCGCGCGGCTTCCCGCGTCCCTCCGGGACGCCGCCCCTCGGGGCGGTCTCAGACCCTCTCCATCCTGCGGCGCTTTCGCTTGCCCAGGGTCGCCGCGTAGAAGGAGTCCACCACGGCCACGATGATGATCGCGGCCACGAGCTGGAAGATGTGCCGGCTCCAGTCGATGCCCCGGGTCTCGGCGACGTGGAGGGCGCGGGCGATCGCGTTGCCCGCGACGGCGCCGAGGATGCCGCAGATGGTGGTCAGCCAGAGAGGGCTGTGCTGCTTGCCCGGGATGATCGCCTTGGCGATCACACCCAGCACGAGTCCCACGATGATCGCCCACAACCAGCCCATGGCTGCCTCCTCGTCGCGGTCGAAGTGAGCTTTACGCCAGTGTCGGCCGGTCCCCGCCCGGTCGCATGTCGGCACCCGCGCGTGCCCGGCTGGATCATCGCCGCAGGCAGGGGGGTGACCCGGTCTCGTCGGCCGCGCGAGCGCGGCGTACCGTTGGACGTGTCCCGGCGCCCCCCTGCTTCGCCGGGCGTGGACGAGGGCGCGGACCGGGAGAGTCCGAGACGGGCGGATGGTGGAAGTGATGCGGAAACAGCACGGCGACGGCGGCCAGGTGTTCCGGATCACCGGGGCCCGGACCGGGCTCGCCGAGGATGTGCGCGGCCGGCAGCGGAGGTACGTCATCTCGATGTCGATCCGCACGGTGTCGGTGATCCTCGCGGCCACCCTGTGGAACGTCGAACGGCCGTTGGCCATCGTGGCGTTGGTGGCCGGGGCGATCCTGCCCTATATCGCCGTGGTGGTCGCCAACGCGGGCCGCGAGCGACCGCCCGGACTGCCCTCGACGTTCGTCACCGCGCCCCTGCGCCCGATGATCGGGGCGCCGCCCGACGCGGACGAGAACGCCGGGGACGGGCAGAACGGCCCGAAGGCCGGGGTGCGCGGCGAACGGTCCGGCCCCGCGTGACCTGTGTGGACGTGGGGGAAGCGGTCGGCGACGGCGGGCGAAGCTCAGAAAAACCTCAGAATCAATCATGCAGTTCCAGTGCCGGGCGACGGGTCCGCCGTGACATACTGCGAGTGCGCTCCGCATCCCCCGTCGGAGCGACGGACCGACGCCGGGCAGCTCCCCCCGTGGCTGCTCGGCGTCGCCTCGTTCCGCGCCTGTTTTCCGCGCCGTTGTCCTTTTTCCGCGCCCCTGTTCATTGAGTTTTCCGTTGCGTGAGACGCGAGAGATCCGTGAGTGACGAGACCCCCATCTGCTCCGCCAAGGGCTGCCGTGCCGCCGCCGTGTGGGTGCTGGCCTGGAACAACCCGAAGGTCCACACGCCGGAGCGGCGCAAGACGTGGCTCGCGTGCGAGGAGCACCGCGAGCATCTGTCGCAGTTCCTCGGTGTACGGGGGTTCCTGAAGGACGTCGTCCTGCTGAGCGAGTGGGAGCACGCCGACTGAACGCCGGGCGGCACAGCGGCGGGCCGGGGCCGGCCGTCAGCCGCCGATCGCCGACATGGGGCGGTCCGGCTGGATGAAGGACGGGTCGTCCAGTCCCGCGCCGGCCTTCTTGCCCCACATCGCCAGCCGCCAGATGCGCGCGATCTCCTCGTCGGGGGCGCCGGAGCGCAGGGCGCCGCGCAGGTCGGTCTCCTCGGTGGCGAACAGACAGGTGCGTATCTGGCCGTCGGCGGTCAGCCGGGTGCGGTCGCAGGCCGCGCAGAACGGCCGGGTGACCGAGGCGATCACGCCGACCCGGTGCGGTCCGCCGTCCACCAGCCAGCGCTCCGCCGGTGCCGAGCCGCGTTCCTCGGCGCCCTCGGGGGTGAGCCGGAAGCGGGTGCGCAGGGCGGCGAGGATGTCGCCGGCGGTGACCATGCCCTCGCGCTTCCAGCCGTGCTGGGCGTCCAGGGGCATCTGCTCGATGAACCGCAGTTCGTAGTCGTGCTCGATCGCCCAGGCCAGCAGGTCGGGGGCCTCGTCCTCGTTCAGCCCCGGCATCAGTACGGTGTTGACCTTGACCGGGGTGAGTCCCGCCTGGTGGGCGGCGCGCAGTCCTTCGAGGACGTCCTTGTGCCGGTCGCGGCGGGTGAGGGCCTTGAAGACCTCGGGGCGCAGGGTGTCCAGGGAGACGTTGACCCGGTCCAGGCCGGCCGCCTTCAGTGCGGCGGCGGTACGGCCCAGGCCGATGCCGTTGGTGGTGAGGGACGTCCGGGGCCGTGGGTCGAGGGCCGCGACGCGCTCGACGATGCCCACCAGACCGGGGCGCAGCAGCGGCTCACCGCCCGTGAAGCGGACCTCCTCGATACCGAGCGTGCGTACCGCTATGTCGATCAGGCGCACGATCTCGTCGTCCGTGAGCAGATCGGGCTTGGCCAGCCACTGCAGGCCCTCCTCGGGCATGCAGTAGGTGCAGCGCAGATTGCACCGGTCGGTCAGCGAGACCCGCAGGTCGGTGGCCACGCGGCCGTACGTGTCGATGAGCACCAGGGCCCCCTCCCTCGGCATCGGCGTTTTTCCGTGTCATCTGCGAGCCTACGTGACGCCACCGACATCGACACCGGCCCGATCCGACGAGTTGACCCGCGGCCGCGTCGTAGGACCGTACAGCCCTGACGGCGCGGCCGGTCGTACGAGTCTCAGTGCGCGCCGGTGCCGGTCAGGGAGCGCACCTCCAGTTCCGCGTACTTGGCGGAGTCCGGCGCCTCCTTGGAGAACAGGGTGCCCAGGGCGCCCAGCAGGAACCCGACGGGGATGGAGACGATCCCGGGGTTCTCCAGCGGGAACCAGTGGAAGTCGACGCCGGGGAACATCGAGGCGGGGCCGCCGGAGACGACCGGGGAGAACAGCACCAGGCCGACGGCGGTGACCAGGCCGCCGTAGATCGACCACAGGGCGCCCGAGGTGGTGAACCGCTTCCAGAACAGGCTGTAGAGGATCGTCGGGAGGTTCGCGGAGGCGGCGACGGCGAAGGCGAGGGCCACCAGGCCGGCGACGTTGAGGTCGCGGGCGAGGGCGCCGAGGACGATGGAGACGGCACCGATGCCGACGGTCGCCCAGCGGGCCGCGCCCAGTTCCTGCCGCTCGGTGGCCTGCCCCTTCTTGATGACGTTGGCGTAGATGTCGTGGGCGAAGGAGGAGGACGAGGCGAGGGTGAGGCCGGCGACGACGGCGAGGATGGTGGCGAAGGCGACGGCGGAGATGGTGGCGAGCAGGACGGCTCCCGCGTCGGAGTCGACCCCGCCGAGGTGCAGGGCGAGGAGCGGGGCCGCGGTGTTGCCCGCCTTGTTGGAGGCGATGATCTCGTCCGGCTTGATCAGCGCGGCGGCGCCGAAGCCGAGGGCGAGGGTCATCAGGTAGAAGACGCCGATCAGGCCGATGGCCCAGATGACCGACTTCCGGGCGGCCTTGGCGGTGGGCACGGTGTAGAAGCGGATCAGGATGTGCGGCAGTCCCGCGGTGCCCAGGACCAGGGCGAGGCCGAGGGAGAGGAAGTCCAGCTTGGTGGTGCCGGTGGCGCCGTACTTCAGGCCGGGCTCCAGGAACGCGCCGCCCTTGCCGCTGTTGCCGGCGGCCCGGCCGAGCAGATCGGAGACGTCGAAGTGGAACTTCAGCAGCACCAGGAAGGTCAGCAGCAGGGCGCCGATCATCAGCAGCACCGCCTTGACCATCTGCACCCAGGTGGTGCCCTTCATGCCGCCGATGGTGACGTAGAAGATCATCAGGACGCCGACCAGGGCGACGACGCCGATCTTGCCCAGGTCGCCGGTGATGCCGAGCAGCAGGGAGACGAGCACGCCCGCGCCGGCCATCTGGGCGAGCAGGTAGAAGATCGACACGACGATGGTGGAGGCGCCGGCGGCCGTGCGGACCGGGCGCTGGCGCATCCGGTAGGCGAGCACGTCGCCCATGGTGTAGCGGCCGGAGTTGCGCAGCGGCTCGGCGACCAGGAGGAGGGCGACGAGCCAGGCGACCAGGAAGCCGATGGAGTAGAGGAAGCCGTCGTAGCCGAAGAGGGCGATGGCGCCGGCGATGCCGAGGAAGGACGCGGCGGACATGTAGTCGCCGGAGACGGCGAGGCCGTTCTGGAAGCCGGTGAACTGCCGGCCGCCCGCGTAGAAGTCGGCGGCGTCCCTGGTCTGCCGGCCGGCCCACACGGTGATGACGAGGGTGGCGACGACGAACACGGCGAACAGGGTGACGATCAGCGTGCGGTGCTCGCTCGCCTCGCCGGCGGCCAGCAGCGCGGGGTGGGTCGCGGGGCTCATTCGGCGTCCTCCATGCGGGACTTGATGGCGGCCGCGCGCGGGTCGAGCCGGGCGGCGGCGTGGCGGGCGTACCACCAGGCGATGAGGAAGGTGGTGAGGAACTGGGCGAGGCCGAGGACCAGGGCGACGTTGACGTTCCCGGCGACCTTGGTGGCCATGAACTCGCCCGCGTAGTTGGACAGCAGCACGTACAGCAGGTACCAGGCGATGAAGGCGGCGGTCAGCGGGAAGGCGAACGAGCGGTGCGCACGGCGCAGTTCGCGGAAGTCCGCGCTCTGCTGGACCTCGGTGAACTCCTCGGTGGCGGGACGGGGGGTCCCCGGTGTCGCGGGGGGCGGTGTCTCGGTGGCCACGGTGTCTCCTCGCGGATGCGGATGAGGTGGGGCGTGCAGGCCGGCCGCTCGATGGTGCTGGCGCGCCGCGCCCAGATCCACGGCGCCACGCGCGAGCCGACCCAAGTGCCCCTGAATTTGCCCGCAACCGATCTGATTGAGTCATTGCCAACTCATTGCTGATCGCTGAGAGAACGGGTTAGGTTCCGGCTGCACGCCACTCGTCATGCACCTGCCCGGGCACCGATCGTGTCCCGGGCGGGTTCCGTCGTTCCGTATCCGGATGTTGTGGAGGACCCATGGCCCAGCTGCGCCCCAGACGCCGACTCGCGCTCGCGGTGCCGGTCGTGCTGTCGCTGACCGCCTCGCTCGGCTTCCTGCCCTCGGCCGCCACGGCCGCACCCGTCGCGGCGGCACCCGCGAAGGCGAAGGCGGCGGACGGCCCCAACCTGTCGTACGTGGTCAACACCCGCACGGACCGCCGTACGCTGGAGTCGGTGCGCCGGGAGATCACGCGCAACGGCGGCACCCTGGTGGCCGGTTACGACCGGATCGGCGTCCTGGTCGCGCACTCCGCCGACCCGGACTTCGCCCGGCTGATGCGCGCGGTGCCCGGGGTGGACTCGGCCGGTGCCACGCGCACCGCCCCGCTCGCCGCCTCCTCCACCATGGACCTGGGCACGCCCAAGGCGCTGAGCGGCGCTCAGATGGCCGCGGCGGGCGCGGCGGCGACCGGGGACGAGGACCCGCTGGAGCCGCTCCAGTGGGACCTGCCGGCCATCAAGGCGGACAAGGCGCACGAGAAGACCCTGGGCAGCCCTGATGTCACGGTCGGGGTCATCGACACCGGTGTGGACGACACCCACCCCGACATCGCGCCCAACTTCGACCGGGCCGCCTCCGTCAACTGCGTCTCGGGCAAGCCGGACACGGCCGACGGCGCCTGGCGGCCCGGCGCCGCGGAGAGCCCGCACGGCACCCACGTCGCGGGCGAGATAGCGGCCGCGAAGAACGGCGTGGGCATGACGGGCGTGGCGCCGGGCGTGAAGGTGGCCGGCATCAAGGTGGCCAACCCCGACGGGTACTTCTACGCCGAGTCCGTGGTCTGCGGCTTCGTGTGGGCCGCCGAGCACCACGTGGACGTGACCAACAACAGCTATTACACCGACCCCTGGTACTTCAACTGCGTCACCGACCCGGACCAGAAGGCGCTCGTGGACGCCGTCGAACGGGCCTCGCGGTACGCGGAGAAGCGGGGCGCGGTCAACATAGCGGCGGCGGGCAACGAGAAGTACGACCTGGCCGCCGGCTCGATCACCGACCCCGCCTCGCCGAACGACGGCACCCCGTCGTCCCGTGTGGTCGACAAGCGCCGGTGCTTCGACATCCCGACCGAGCTGCCGGGCGTCGTGACCGTCGCGGCGACCGGTGCCAAGGGGCTGAAGTCGTCGTACTCCAACTACGGTCTCGGCGTGGTCGACATCGCGGCGCCCGGCGGTGACTCGACGGCGTACCAGCAGCCCGCGCCCCCGGCGGCCAGCGGTCTCATCCTGGGCACGCTGCCGGGCGGCAAGTGGGGCTACATGGCCGGCACCTCCATGGCGACCCCGCACGTGGCCGGTGTTGCCGCATTGATCAAGTCAACCCATCCGCACGCCTCCCCCGCGCTGGTCAAGGCCCTGCTGTACGCGGAGGCCGACGCCACGCCGTGCACGAACCCGTACGACATCAACGGTGACGGCAAGGTCGACGCGGTCTGCGAGGGCCCGAAGAACCGCAACGGCTTCTACGGCCGCGGCATGGCCGACGCGCTGGACGCGGTGACCAGGTAGCGCCCGGGTGCGGGCGGGCGGGCCGGGGCCGCGCTCCACGGCGGCACACCCCGGCCGCCCGCCCGCATGGCAACGGCATCCCGCTGCAGATTGATTGAATCAATAATGCATAGTGCAGTCATGACAGATATCGCGTTCGCGTGGACTGCACTGGGCGGCGATCCCGCCCTCGTCTCCGGGGTGACCACGGTCGAGCGGCCCGGCGCACTGCCGGCCCGGCTCCCGGTACGGAAGCTGGCGCGCGCGTGCGTCGGCGCCTGCGCCCTGGCCGCCGCCGAGCTGGGGACCCACCGGACCGGGCGCGCCGAGGTGCCCGGCGTCCGGGTGGACGACGGCGCGGTGGCGGCCGCGTTCCACAGCGAGCGGCTGGTCCGGGTGGACGGGCGGGCACCGGTCTCCTTCGCTCCGCTGTCGCGGTTCTGGCGCACGGCCGACGGCTGGGTGCGCACCCACGCCAACTACCCGCACCACCGGGCCCGGTTGCTCCACGCGCTGTCCCTCTCGCCGGACGCCTCACCCGAGGACGTGGCCGCCCGGCTCGCCGACCGCCGCGCCCTGGAGACCGAGGCGGCCGTCAGCGACGCCGGCGGCCTCGCGGTGGCCCTGCGGGATCCCGGCCGGTGGCGGGCGACCGAGCAGGCCGCGGAGGTCGCCGCCCGGCCCCTGGTGGAGCGGGTCCGGCTCGACAGCGCTCCCGCGCGCGTGCTCCCGCCCCTGGACCCCGCGGCCGCTCCCCTGCTGCCCGCCGCCGGGCTGCGGGTCCTGGACCTGACCCGGGTCCTGGCGGGCCCGGTCGCCACCCGCACCCTCGGCCTGCTGGGCGCCGACGTGCTGCGCCTGGACGCGCCCTGGCTGCCCGAACTCCCCGACCAGCACGCCGACACGGGCTTCGGCAAGCGGTCCGCGACCCTCGACCTGGCCGTCGACCGGGACGCCTTCGAGGAGCTGCTGGCCGCGGCGGACGTCGTGGTCACCGGCTACCGCCCCGGCGCGCTCGACCGCTTCGGCCTCTCCCCCGAGGCCCTGGCGGAGCGGCGGCCCGGCCTGGTGGTGGCGCAGGTGTCGGCGTGGGGCGCGTACGGTCCCTGGGCCGGGCGGCGCGGCTTCGACAGTCTGGTGCAGGTGGCGACGGGCATCGCGACGACCGAGGGCTCGCCCGAACAGCCCGGCGCGCTGCCCGCGCAGGCCCTGGACCACGGCACCGGCTATCTGCTGGCGGGGGCCGTGCTGCGGGCGCTGACCGAGCAGTCGTACGACGGCGGCAGCCGCTCGGTGCGGCTCGCGCTGGCCCGCACGGCGCTCTGGCTCACGGACGGGATCGAGCCGGACCGGGGGACGGACGGCACGCCGTACGACACGCCGGACCCCTGGCTCGCCGAGGCGGACAGCCCCCTCGGGCGGCTGCGGTACGCCCTGCCCGCGGTGAACTTCACCGGCGGACCGGCCACTTGGGGCCGTCCCCCGGTGCCGTGGGGCACGCAGCGGCCCGTCTGGGCGTAAGACCGGGGGGGGGCGGCCGGTCAGACGCCGACCGCGCCCAGCGCGCTGCCCGCCGCGTAGGTGACCGCCATCGCCAGCGCGCCGCCGACCACGTTGCGCACCACCGCCCGCCGGGGGGCGGCGGCGCCGAGGCGGGCGCTGGTCCAGCCGGTCAGCACCAGCGCGGCCAGCACGGAGACCACGGTCACCGGCAGCCGCCAGCCGGCCGGTGGCAGCACGATGGCCAGCAGGGGGAGCAGGGCGCCCACGGTGAAGGCCAGGAAGCTCGCCCAGGCCGCGTGCCAGGGGTTGGTCAGCTCGTCGGGGTTGATGCCCAGCTCCACGCTGGCGTGCGCCCGCAGCGCGTCCCGCTCGGTGAGCTGCTCGGCGGCCTCCCGGGCCACCTCGCGGGACAGGCCGCGCTCCTGGAGCAGCTCGGTCAGCTCCCGCAGTTCGGCCTCGGGCTGCTCGCGCAGCTCCCGTCTCTCCACGGCCAGCGCGGCCAGCTCGGAGTCGCGCTGGGTGGAGACGGAGACGTACTCGCCGGCCGCCATGGACATCGATCCGGCGAGCAGTCCGGCCAGTCCGGCGGTGAGCAGGGCGGAGCGGCTCTGGGTCGCCCCGGCCACGCCGACGACGAGTCCCGCGGTGGAGACGATGCCGTCGTTCGCGCCGAGCACGGCGGCGCGCAGCCAGTTCAGCCGCGAGCCGAGCGCGCCGCCGTGGCTCTCGTCATGGGTCGGTTCCGTCACAGCAGCGAGCATCGCACTCTCCGGGGCGTCCGTGTCGCACCAGCGCCTCGGGAGCGACAACAGGCCCCACGAAAAAGGGACATTCGGCAGGTACACGGACCGGTCGGGCGCCGGGGGCGGTACCCGGGCGGCCCTGCGGGGCCGGATTGTCAGTCATGGCCCGTATCCTCAGTGACCATGCTCGAAGACCGTGCGACCGCAGTGTCCTCCCCCACCCGGTGGCCGGCCGCGTATCCCCAGGGATACGCGGTCGTTGACGTGGAGACCACCGGCCTGGCCCGGCACGACCGGATCATCTCCGCCGCCGTCTACCGGCTGGACGCGCGCGGCGAGGTCGAGGACCACTGGTACACGCTGGTCAACCCGGAGCGCGATCCGGGGCCCGTGTGGATACACGGCCTGACGAGCGACGTACTGGAGGGCGCGCCCGTCTTCGCGGACATCGCCGAGGAGTTCGCGGCCCGGCTGGACGGCCGGGTGCTCGTCGCGCACAACGCCGTCTTCGACTGGCAGATGATCGCGCGCGAGTACGCGCGCGCCGAACGCCGGGCGCCGGTGCGTCAGCGGCTGTGCACCATCGCGCTCTCGAAGGAGCTGGGTCTGCCGCTGCCCAACCACAAGCTGGAGTCCCTCGCGGCGCACTTCGGCGTGGTGCAGCAGCGGGCGCACCACGCGCTGGACGACGCGCGGGTGCTGGCGGAGGCGTTCCGGCCCAGCCTGCTGGCCGCGGCGGCGGGCGGCGTACGGCTGCCGCTGCTGGAGTGCCGCCCGCTGACGGAGTGGTCGGACCAGCCGGTGCCCCGGCAGGCGGCCGGGGGCTACGGCGGCTACCGGCCCGGCAGTTGGCGCCCCGCCCGCAAAAGGCCCGCATGCCCCTATCCCAACCCGGGCCGCTACGAAGACGGCAAACGCCTCAAACAGGGCATGCGGGTGGCGTTCTCGGGTGACACCTCGGTCGAGCGGGAGCTGCTGGAGGACCGGGCGACCGAGTGCGGACTGCACGTGGCGTCCAGCGTCTCCCGGCTGACCAGCCTGCTGGTGACCAACGACCCGGACTCGGGCACCTCCAAGACGGTGAAGGCGCGGCAGTTCGGCACCCCGATCGTGGACGAGGCCGCGTTCGGGCAGCTGCTGAGGGACGTCGAGCCCGCGGACGAGTGACACCGGACCCGGAAGCGGAAGGCACCGGCCTCACGGACGGGTGATCGTCCGGACGAGTGGTTGACGCACGACTCACCCGGCACCGGCTCGCCCGCGCACCCGCTGCGGCCCACCCTGTGGCGCATGGCGAGATGCGAAGTTTGCGGCAATGACTACGGAATGACCTTCGAGGTCCACGCCCAGGGCGCGGTCCACGTCTTCGACTGCTTCTCCTGCGCGATCCACCGCATGGCCCCGATCTGCGAGCACTGCCGGGTGCAGATCATCGGGCAGGGCGTGGAGGTGGACGGCCACTGGTTCTGCGGCGCGCACTGCGCCCGCGCGGAGGGGCGCACGGGCGTCGTCGACCGGGTGTGACCCGATGGCCGTACGACACCCGGGGTGACCCGGTACCCGCCTGAATGCACCCCACGGCCCGGATGTACCGTCGTGGGGTGCATCGCTACCGCTTCCTGTTGTCCCTCCAGTGGGTCATCCTCACCATCGTCGCGATCGCGTTGATCCCGACGATGATCAAGCTGGGTTTCTGGCAGCAGCACCGCTACGAGGAGCGCACCGCGCGCAACAACCTGGTCTCCGCCGCGCTGCACGCCAAGCCGGTCCCCGTCGAACAGCTGTCCTCCCCCGGGCACGCCGTGACCCGCGCGGAGAAGTACCGCACGGTCACCGCGACCGGCACCTTCGACACCGACAAGACCGAGGTGGTCCGGCGCCGGACCAACGCCGACGGCGACGTCGGCTACCACGTCCTCACCCCCTTCGTGCTGACCGACGGCAAGGTGCTGCTGGTCAACCGCGGCTGGGTGCCCGCCGACGGCACGCAGACCGCCTTCCCGAAGATCCCCGCCCCGCCGGCCGGCCGCACCACCATCAGCGGGCGGCTGATGGCCGACGAGACCACCGCGGCGAGCGGCATCAAGAACATCAAGGGCCTGCCCGACCGGATGGTCATGCTGATCGACAGCACCGCGGAGGCGCGCCGGCTCGGCGCGCAGGTGCTGGGCGGCTACATGGAGCAGACCGCGCCCGCGTCCAAGGGGGGCTCCCCGGAGCAGATCTCCGACCCCGGCACCGAGGACGCCCCGCTGAACTACGCGTACATGATCCAGTGGTGGCTGTTCGCGGCGGCCGTGCCGGTCGGCTGGTGGTTCCTGCTCCGGCGGGAGATCCGGGACCAGGAGGAGGCCGCGGCCGCGCCCCAGCCGAAGGAGAACGAACCGGCCGCGGTCTGACCGCCGCGCGCCGGTTTCACTCCCTGGGCGCACCACCTGATTGGCCCCTCGGGCGGCCGGGAAACCGCATTCCGTGAGCGCTCGTATCGAGGACTACGCCCTGATCGGCGACGAGCAGACCGCGGCGCTGGTCGGCAGGGACGGCTCGATCGACTGGCTGTGCCTGCCCCGTTTCGACTCCGGAGCCTGTTTCGCGCGGCTGCTCGGCGACGAGAACCACGGCCACTGGCGGATCGCCCCCGAACCGCCGGGGGGCTCCGCGAGCGCGGGCACCTGCACCCGCCGGGCCTACCGGCCCGACACCCTCGTCCTCGACACCGAGTGGGAGACCGCGCAGGGCACGGTCCGCGTCACCGATCTGATGCCGCAGCGCGAGCACGCCCCCGACGTCGTCCGCATCGTGGAGGGCGTCAGCGGCCGGGTGACCCTCCGCGGCACGCTGCGGCTGCGCTTCGACTACGGCTCGATCACGCCGTGGATGCGCCGCTCCGACGGCCACCGGGTGGCGGTGGCCGGACCCGACTCGGTGTGGCTGCGCTCCGAGCCGCCCGTGCGCACCTGGGGCGAGGACTACTGCACCCACTCCGAGTTCACCGTCAACGAGGGCGAGCGGGTCGCGTTCGTGCTCACCTGGCACCCCTCCCACGAGCCGCGCCCACGGCTCGTCGATCCCTACGAGGCGCTGGAGAGCAGCGTCACCGACTGGCGCAGCTGGGCCGGGCGGTGCCGCTACGACGGCCCCTACCGGGACGCGGTCGTCCGTTCCCTGATCACCCTCAAGGCGCTCACCTACGCACCGACCGGCGGAATCATCGCCGCGGCCACCACCTCGCTGCCCGAGGAACCGGGCGGGGTGCGCAACTGGGACTACCGGTACTGCTGGCTGCGCGACTCCACCCTCACCCTCGGCGCGCTGCTCACCGCGGGCTACCAGGAGGAGGCCGAGGCCTGGCGCAACTGGCTGCTGCGCGCGGTCGCCGGCGACCCGGCCGACCTCCAGGTCATGTACGGCGTCGCGGGCGAGCGGCGGCTGCCGGAGAGCGAGCTGCCGTGGCTGCCCGGCTTCGCCGGCTCCGCGCCGGTGCGCATCGGCAACGGCGCCGTCGAACAACTCCAGCTCGACGTCTACGGCGAGGTGATGGACTCGCTGTCGCTGGCACGCAGGGCGGGCCTGCCCACCCGGCCGCACATGTGGTCCATCCAGCGGTCGCTGATGGAGTTCCTGGAGTCGGCGTGGCGCCGGCCCGACCAGAGCCTGTGGGAGGTGCGCGGCGGGCGGCGCCACTTCGTGCACTCCAAGGTGATGGTGTGGGTGGCAGCCGACCGGGCGGTCAGGACGCTCGAACGGCACCCGGAGCTGCACGGCGACCTGGAGGGCTGGCGGCGGCTGCGCGAGGAGGCGCACCGGGAGGTGTGCGAGAAGGGGTACGACCCCGAGCGCAACACCTTCACGCAGTACTACGGCTCGCGCGCGCTGGACGCCGCCCTGCTGCTCATCCCGCGGGTCGGCTTCCTGCCGCCGGACGACCCGCGGGTGGCCGGCACGGTCGACGCCGTCCGCGCCGGCCTCGGCCACGGCGGTTTCCTGCGCCGCTACGACTCCGGGGACGACGGCGGATCGCCGGTCGACGGGCTGCCCGGCGGTGAGGGCGCCTTCCTGGCCTGCTCGTTCTGGCTGGCGGACGCGCTGCACATGACCGGGCGCCCGGAGGAGGCCCGCGAGCTGTTCGAGCGGCTGGTGGGGGTGTGCAACGACGTGGGGCTGCTGGCCGAGGAGTACGACCCCGTCGACGGCCGCCAGCTCGGCAACTTCCCGCAGGCCTTCAGCCATCTCGGCCTGGTGAACTCCGCCCTCACGCTGTTCGGGGCGGACGAGGCAGGATAGGGGGCATGGATCTTGGACTGAAGGACCGGGTGTACATCGTCACCGGAGCCACCCGCGGACTGGGCAACGCCGCCGCGCGGCAGCTCGTCGCGGACGGCGCGAAGGTGGTGATCACCGGCCGCGACGAGCAGCGGGCCGCCGACGCCGCCGCCGAACTGGGCCCGAACGCGGTGGGCGTGGCCATGGACAACGCGGATGCGCAGGCCCCCGACCGGCTGATCTCGGCCGCCCGCGAGCACTTCGGCGGCTTTCACGGGGTGCTGGTGAGCGTGGGCGGCCCGCCGCCCGGCTTCGTCGCCGACAACACCGACGAGCAGTGGCGTGCCGCGTTCGAGTCCGTCTTCCTCGGCGCGGTGCGGCTCGCCCGCGCGGCGGCGGCCGAGCTGGACGAGGGCGGCGTCATCGGCTTCGTGCTCTCCGGTTCGGTGCACGAGCCCATCCCCGGGCTGACCGTCTCCAACGGCTTGCGTCCGGGCCTCGCGGGCTTCGCCAAGTCCCTCGCGGACGAACTCGGCCCCCGCGGCATCCGCGTGCTCGGCCTGCTGCCGGCCCGCATCGACACCGACCGCGTCCGCGAGCTGGACGCCCTGTCCGCGGATCCGGAGGCCACCCGCGCCGCCAACGAGTCCCGCATCCCGCTGCGCCGCTACGGCACCCCGGAGGAGTTCGGCAAGGTGGCCGCCTTCCTGCTGTCCCCGGCGGCCTCCTATCTGACGGGGCTCATGGTGCCGGTGGACGGAGGGATGCGGCACGGCTTCTGAGCCGTCGGCCCCCGTCAGCTCACCCTCTCCGCCCGGTGTCCGACCGCCCGCAGGCGGACCTCGGCGGGGAGGGCGGCCAGCCCCGCCGACTCGCGGGCGCGGGCCAGCGGCCCGGCCGTGAACTCGCTCAGGGCCGTCGACGGGTCGGTGTCCGGGGTCAGCTGGAGCACGGCACGCGCCCGCGGCCGGGCCCGGCGTCCGTGCAGGTGGATCCGGGCGTGGGCCACGCCGTCCCCGGCGGCGCCCTCCTCGGCCAGGGCGGTCTCCAGGGCCCCGGCCCGCAGCAGGGCGGCCCCGCCGTCGCCGGTGTCCACCCGCAGCTCGCCGAGGCGGTGCCGGCGCGGGAGCCTGGTCAGCCACCACAGGGCCAGCACGACGATGACGGCCAGCGCCGCGATCAGGGCGGGCCACCACCAGCGGGCGCCGCGGTAGTGGGTGCGCTCGGCGCGCGTGAGCAGGACGTCGTGCGGGCCGCCGTGGATCCACCAGGAGGGCGGCGGCGCGCCGAGGCCGACGGCCAGGACCGCGCCGCCGAGGGCGAGCAGGAGCAGGCCGATCAGGCCCAGCAGGGCGCGGTTGAGTCCGCCGGAGCGCATCGCCGTCATCCCTTCCGTGGGGCCCGGTTGACCCGCAGCGCGAGCCGGGGCGGGTGGGTCAGGCCGAGGCCCCGGATCGCCTCGGTGAGGGTGGTGTCCAGGTCGGCCCGGACGTCGGCCAGCTCGCGGAAGTGCGAGGCGGCGCGGACGTCGGCCTTGCGGCGGCGCACCCGTACCCGTACGGCCTGGACGCCGGACACCTCCACGGCCCGGTCGCGCAGCACCTGGGCCGCCGCGTCCCGCCGCAGTGCCGCCCGGACGTCGGGGTGCGGCCGGCGCATCGGCAGCAGGGAGCGCTGGCCCGGGGTGAGCGCGAGGGCGATCAGCCACAGGCCGAGGGCGGCGGCGAGGGCCGCGCCGGCCAGCACCCAGGTGTCGTCCAGCTGCCGTTCGGCCAGTTGCCGGGCCAGTGCGCGGCGCCAGCTCATCGCGGGGCGGTGGGCGCGCACCGAGGCCACGTCGTAGAGCAGCAGGCCCGCCCCGGCCAGCAGCAGGACGGCGACGATGCCCGCGGGGACCCGGCGCGGTGACCAGAAGCGGCCGCTGCCGCCGGCGGACACCGGGGTGTCGGTGGTCTTGTCGAGGGCCGTGGTGGCGCCTGCCTGGCTCATCGTGTCCTCTCCGCTCCCTTCGGCGACGGATACAGGCGCTCGACCCAGACGGCGACCTCGGACACCGTCAGGTTCGCCAGCGCGCCCACCCGCTCGGTCACCCGGCGGCGCACGGCGGCGCAGCGGGCCCCGATGTCGCAGGGGTAGCCGAGGTCCAGCTCGATGTGGACGCGTGCCGTGCCGTGGCGGACCGCGACCGTCGCGTGCGGCGCGTCGCCGTCGGCGGGCGGTGGGCCCACCGCCTCTCGGGCGGCCTGCGCGGCGATCTTCTCCACGACCCGGTCGGCCACCCGGGTGGCGCCCCGCTCGGCCGGCGGCACCCGGCTCTGCGGCTGCTCCGTCGTGCCGGTCCCGGTGCTCACGCCGGTCACCGCCGCCGGACGCGTCGCTCGTCGCGGGCGCGGAAGAAGTCGCCCGCGTCCAGGTCCCCGTCCGCGAACCGGCCGACCACGAACCCGACGGCCCCCAGGGCCGCCACCAGCAGGAACGCGCCGAACCCGCCGAAGTACCCGGCAAAGCCCAGCGCCATCCCGGCGATCATGCCGACCACGGCCATGCTCATGCAGCGCTCCTCAGTTCGTCAGGTGTACGGGGCCCGGGTGCCGGGGCACGCACGGTCAGTGGATCCGGGGTTCCGGCTCTTCCTCGTCCTCCTCCTCGGGCAGATGGACGTCGCCGACCGCGATGTTGACCTCGACGACCTCCAGGCCGGTCATGCGTTCCACGGCGGCGATCACGTTCTCCCGCACCGCGCCGGCCACATCGCTGATGGAGACGCCGTAGTCCACCACGATCTCCAGGTCCAGCGCGGTCTGCACCTCGCCGACCTCCGCCTTCACCCCGCGGGTCACCGATTTGGAGCCGCCGGGCACCCGTTCGCGCATCGCGCCGAGGGTGCGGGAGAAACCGCCGCCCATCGCATGCACGCCGAGTACGTCCCGTGCCGCCATCCCGGCGATCTTCTCCACCACGCCGTCCGCGATGGTGGTCCGGCCGCGGGTGGCCGCATCGCCGCCGCCGCGCCGGACTGCCTTACGGGGCGACACCTGCGGCTCGCCGCCGCCTTCCGGGCTCGTCGTCATGTCGGTCATAGCCGTACGTCCCTTTCGGTCGTCGTCCTGCGACCACCGTAAGCAAGGTTGCGCGACCGCGCGCCGGGAATGCGGCAGGCTGGAGGAATGACGGCGGACGGATGGACCCAGGTCGTACGGCACCACGTGGGGCTCGGCAGGCTGCTGCCGCTGGGCGGACCGGGTGACGGAGCGTGGATCGCGGAGGCCGCGGCCGTGGCGGTGCTGCGCCGCGCGGCGGACGAGGTGCCCGGGGTGCGGCTGGGCGCGCTGCGGATCGGCCTCGCCCATCCGGCGACGGTTGCCGAGCCCGCCGTACCGGCCCCGCCGAGCGCGCTGCCGCCGGGCGCCCTGCGGCTGACGGCGGACTTCGCGGCGGCCTTCGCCGAGCCGCTGCAGGCGGCCGCGGCGCGGCTGCGGCGCGCGCTCGCCACGGCGGCGGACGAGCGCCTCGGCCTCGCGGTGACGGAGGTGGACCTGCGCGTCACCGACCTGCTGGAGACGGCCGGAGCGGCGCGGCAGGCACCGCCCCCGCAGCCGCCGCCCGCCCAGGAGGTGACGCCCCCGGCCGGGGACCCCGCCGCCGCGGCGGCCCGGTCCGTGCCGGGCGTCGCCCGGCTGACCGGCCTGCGCGTCGAGACCCGCGCGGGCGGTACGGCCACCCTCACGCACCGCCATGTGCGCGTGGACCTGGCCGCCACCGCGGCCCACCGGACCGCCGACGTGGCCCGGCGGGTCCGCGCCGCGGTCCGGGACGCGCTGGCGGACCGGCCGACGGTGGCGGTGCTGGTGACGGCGGTCGATGAGCAGGCCCCGGCGGGGCCCGCGTGATCTCCGTGTGATTACTCGCCGAGCCCGGCGAGGTCCCGCAGCCGCCGGGCCTGGGCGGCGCGTTCGGCCGCGCGCTGCTCGTCGTACGTGCGGTCCACCGCGCCCTTGAGCAGCGCCTTGGTCTCCACGACCGCGTCCCGCGGGGCCGCCAGCAGCGCCGCCGCCAGGTCCCGCGCCGCGGCGTCGAGTTCCGCCGCCGGCACCGCGAGGTTCGCGAGTCCCGACGCGACGGACTCCCGCGCGTCGACGAAGCGGCCGGTGGCGCAGATCTCCAGCGCGCGGGCATACCCGACCAGACCGACCAGCGGGTGCGTGCCGGTCAGGTCGGGGACGAGGCCGAGGCTGGTCTCGCGCATGGCGAACTGCACGTCGTCCGCGACGACCCGCAGGTCGCAGGCGAGCGCCAGCTGGAACCCGGCACCGATGGCATGTCCTTGAACGGCGGCGACGGAGACGATGTCGTTGCGCCGCCACCAGGTGAACGCCTCCTGGTATTCGGCGATGGTCGCGTCGATCTCGGCGTCGTCACGGCGCGCGAGATCGATGAAGTTCGGCTCGCCCGGGATCCCCTCCGGGGTGAACATCTGCCGGTCCAGCCCGGCGGAGAAGGACTTGCCCTCGCCGCGCAGCACCACGACGCGGACGGAGCCCGGCAGCAGCCGACCGGCCTCGATGAGTGCCCGCCACAGGGCGGGGCTCTGCGCATTGCGCTTGGCCGGGTTGGTCAGCGTCACCGTGGCGAGCGCGTCGTCGACGGTGAGCCGTACGCCGTCCTTGTCGAGTACAGGTGCGAGGTCCTGGGCGGGCGTGGCCATGGGGCGCCTCCGATGGGTGCGGTCAGCGAAGCGGAGCTAAGTGACTGCACAGTAACCACCCGGCCGGTCGGTTGGACGACCGGGTGGCCACCATCGAAGCCGGTGGGCCGCCCGGAGTCAGGACGATGCGGCCTTCTTGCCCCGGGTCGCTCCGCCACGCCCACGCAGCGTGACGCCCGACTCGCTGAGCATCCGGTGTACGAAGCCATACGAGCGGCCGGTCTCCTCGGCCAGCGCCCGGATGCTCGCACCGGAGTCGTACTTCTTCTTCAGGTCTGCCGCGAGCTTGTCGCGCGCGGCGCCGGTCACCCGGCTGCCCTTCTTCAGAGTCTCGGCCACCCGTGCCTCCTCATGGGAAGTGCGCTCTGGTCTCCTCATGATCACCCCTCCGGGGCGTGATGGCCACCCATTCGGCAAGGTCCGTGAGACATCGTTGTGACGACAGGAGCGGATCCCCACAAGCGGAAGGCCGGATTCCAAGCGGTGGTGGCGACACGGCCGAACGGGTGGATTCGCGAAGTACCAGGTCAGAGACGCGCCACGGCCGACCCCTTGCTGGACAAGGAATCGGCCGCGAAATCGGTGTACGACACACCCTGATATGAGGAGATCTCACACAGATGACGGATCACGGCTCGGCCGAATGATCCATACTCAGTGGATCAGACTTTCGATCACGCCAGGGCGACGAGATCCGCGTAGTCGGCGCCCCACAGGTCCTCGATGCCGTCGGGCAGCAGGATGATCCGCTCCGGCTGGAGCGCCTCCACGGCGCCCTCGTCGTGGGTGACCAGGACGACCGCGCCCTTGTAGGTGCGCAGCGCGCCGAGGATCTCCTCGCGGCTGGCCGGGTCGAGGTTGTTGGTCGGCTCGTCCAGCAGCAGCACGTTGGCGGAGGAGACCACCAGGGTCGCGAGCGCCAGACGGGTCTTCTCGCCGCCGGAGAGGACACCGGCGGGCTTGTCGACGTCGTCGCCGGAGAACAGGAACGAGCCGAGCACCTTGCGGACCTCGACCAGGTCCATGTCCGGGGCGGCCGAGCGCATGTTCTCCAGGACCGTGCGGTCCGGGTCCAGGGTCTCGTGCTCCTGGGCGTAGTAGCCGAGCTTGAGGCCGTGGCCGGGGACGACCTGGCCGGTGTCCGGCCGCTCCACGCCCGCGAGCAGCCGCAGCAGGGTGGTCTTGCCGGCGCCGTTGAGTCCGAGGATGACGACCCGGGAGCCCTTGTCGATGGCCAGGTCGACGTCGGTGAAGATCTCCAGCGAGCCGTACGACTTCGACAGGCCCTCGGCGGTCAGCGGGGTCCGGCCGCAGGGCGCGGGCTCCGGGAAGCGGAGCTTGGCGACCTTGTCGGACATCCGGACCTCTTCCAGTCCGGAGAGCAGCTTCTCGGCGCGGCGGGCCATGTTCTGCGCGGCGACCGTCTTGGTGGCCTTGGCGCGCATCTTGTCGGCCTGGGCGTTGAGCGCGGCGGCCTTCTTCTCGGCGTTGGCCCGCTCCCGCTTGCGGCGCTTCTCGTCGGCCTCGCGCTGCTGCTGGTAGAGCTTCCAGCCCATGTTGTAGATGTCGATCACGGAGCGGTTGGCGTCCAGGTAGAACACCTTGTTGACGACCGTCTCGACCAGGTCGACGTCGTGGGAGATCACGATGAAGCCGCCGCGGTAGGTCTTCAGGTAGTCCCGCAGCCACACGATCGAGTCGGCGTCGAGGTGGTTGGTCGGCTCGTCCAGCAGCAGGGTGTCCGCGTCGGAGAACAGGATCCGGGCCAGCTCGATACGGCGGCGCTGACCGCCGGAGAGGGTGTGCAGCGGCTGGCCGAGCACCCGGTCGGGCAGGTTCAGCGCGGCGGCGATGGTGGCGGCCTCGGCCTCGGCGGCGTACCCGCCCTTGGTGAGGAACTCGGTCTCCTGGCGCTCGTACTGCCTGAGCGCCTTCTCGCGGGTGGCGCCCGTGCCGTTGGCGATGCGCTGCTCGTTCTCGCGCATCTTGCGGATCAGTACGTCGAGGCCGCGGGCGGACAGGACGCGGTCGCGGGCGAGCACGTCCAGGTCGCCGGTGCGGGGGTCCTGCGGGAGGTAGCCGACCTCGCCGGAGCGGGTGATGGTGCCGGCGGCCGGGATGCCCTCGCCGGCCAGGCACTTGGTGAGAGTGGTCTTGCCGGCGCCGTTGCGGCCGACGAGGCCGATGCGGTCGCCCTTGGCGACGCGGAAGGTGGCGTTCTCGACGAGGACACGGGCGCCGGCGCGCAGCTCGATTCCGGAGGCGGAGATCACGGACAGACTCCTGGGCGTACAGGGATTGGCGGGTGGGCGGCTGAGGGCGTTCCCGCCGTCTAATGCGCGAGGAGAATGGCCATGGGAAGAAGTCTAACGGGGCGGTGCAAGCCGTTTTCCCGCGTCCGCATCCCCGCCGGGCGGGCCGGGGAGAACTCTGCGGGAGGAGTGATCTGTATGGCGGGTATGGGCGGCGGACGGCCTGGCATCTGTCCCACGCTGCTGTACGCGGACGCGAAGGCGGCGATCCGGCAGCTCACGGAGGGGCTGGGGTTCACCGAGCTGACGGTGTACGAGGCCGCGGACGGCAAGGTGCTGCACGCCGAGCTGGTGCAGGGCAACGGCGCGGTGATGATCGGCTCCAAGGGCCGCGGCGGACCGTTCGACGCGGCGCTGCGGCACGCGGGGCCCGCGGGGGTGTACGTCGTGGTGGACGACGTGGACGCCCACCACCGGCGGGCCGTGGCGCACGGCGTGGAGATCCTGCTGCCCCCGACGGACCAGGACTACGGCTCCCGGGACTACCTCGCCCGGGACGTCGAGGGCAACATCTGGAGCTTCGGGACGTACGCGCCGGAGATCGGCGTCTGAGCCGCCCCGCCGGGCTCAGCCGCCGGTGTGCACCTGGAACGCGGCCCGGCGCACGGCCTTGGCGAGGGCCGGGTCGGGGTGGGCGGCGGCGAGGGCGACCAGGACCTGCACGGTGCGCGGGTGGCCGACGGCGCGGACCTCGTCGAGCAGCTGGGGCACGGTGGGCTGCACCGCGGACTCCAGGTGCCGGACCAGCATCGGCGCCTCGCCGTGGTCGGCGACGGCCGCGGCGGTGTCCACCCACAGCCAGGTGGCCTCCTCGCGGGTGAGGACCTCGTGGGCGTCCTCCGGGTCGAGGCCGTCGTGCTCGGCGAGCCAGAGCAGCGCGTACGGCCGCAGCGCAGGCTCGTCCACCACGGCCCGCACCTCGGGCTCGGCGGGCGCACCGACCACGCGCAGCGCCTCGAAGGCGAGCCCGCGCAGCAGGGCGTCCTCGCCGCGCGCCGCGTCGATCAGCTCGGTGACGGCGCTGCCGACGGTGCGGGCGGCCAGCCAGGCGCGGTACTCGGCGCGGGCCGCGTTGGGGCGCAGCTGGGCGCAGCCGCGCAGCATGTCCTCGGCGGACTGCTCGATGTTGCCGGCCGGGCTCTGCGCGGCCACGCAGATCTGCTCCAGCTTGACCCACACCGCCCAGCTGCCCAGCGGGGTGAGGGTGGCCTGGCCCGCGCCGTAGGTGAGGGCGCCGACGGAGGCGAGCGCGCCCAGCGCCCAGTCGAGGAGCGGGGCGAGGGAGGCGGGCGGGACGTCCGTGGCCTCGGCCGGCGCGGCGGGCGGCTCGCTGCCGGGCTCGTACGTGACCTCGCAGCGTTCGGTGCGCAGTTCGGTGACCCGCTGCTGGAGCAGGTCGAGGAGCTGTTCGACCGGGACCGGCCCGGCGGACAGCTGGAGGAAGGAGAGCACCTGGGGCATGGCCGAGACGACCTCGGCGACGGCGGCCGGCTCGTGCCCCGCGGGTTCGGGCAGGGCGAGCGACCAGGCGTCGAAGAGGGCGACCCAGCCGCGCAGCACGGCGCTGTCGTCGCGGTCCCAGGCGCGCAGCCGCCAGCCGGGGCGGGCGCTGCCGCCGTGCACCTCGACCAGCCCGGCGAGGCGGGCGGTGTCCCAGTCGGCGCGGACCTGGTCGGCGGTGAGGCCGAGGTCGGCGGCGGCGCGTTCGGCGGTCGCGGTGGAGAGGGTGGCCTTGCCGTCGGCGGTGGCACCGCCCTGGCCGGGGCCCAGGGCGTTGTCCGCCCAGCGGGCGACGCGGACCGCGCCCGCGAGCCCGCTGCGGGCCATTTTGGCCAGCTCGGCCCGGGCGGGGGTGCCCTCGGGCGGCCGGGGTGCGGGGCGGCGCGGGTGCCGCTGGTTCACAGCTCTGGGGGCGGCGGCCAGGGGTCGAGGTCGGACGAGTCGGAGCCTGGAGTCGCGCGGGATACGGGACGTCACAGGGGCAGTCTTCCGGTTGACGGTCCGAAAACCCAAACGGAATGTCACGGCGGGCGACGGGGCTGGCCAAGGCACCGGGTTCCGCGGGGGCCGGGCGGGCGCGTTTCGGCCATTCCCAGGGCCCTAACCGGAACGGCCGGACCGCAGGGGCGCGCGCCTGGCACGCCCCTGCGTGCGCCGTCACATCAGCGGGGTGAGGAAGCGCCGCAGACGCTCCTCGTACTCCTCCGGGTCGGGGTTCCACATCGCCGCGTGCGGGGCGCCCGGGACGGTGTGCAGGGCGACGCGGTCGGGGCGGCGCTCGGCGAGCATCCGGGAGAACTCCCAGGGGGCCACGCGGTCGCCGGGGCCGTGGATGATCAGGGTGGGTACGTCGAGCCGCTCGGGGTCGGTGATCTCGGCGACCCGGTCGGCGTGCAGCCCGGCGCGGCCCTGTGCGGCGCGCACCGCGAGCGGCAGCAGCGGGGGCGGGGTGTGCCGGGCGCGGGCGAGGGCGCGCAGCGTGGCCTCCCAGCTGAGCACCGGGGAGTCGAGGACGAGGCCGGCGATGTGGTCGCGCATCGTCGAGTGCTCGGCGGCGCGCAGGGCCATGGTGGCGCCGGTGGACCAGCCGAGCAGGACGACGCGGCGGGCGCCGTGGCGGACGGCGTGGCGGATCGCCGCGTCCACGTCCCGCCACTCGGTCTCGCCGAAGTGGTTCAGGCCGTCGGCGGGGCGGGGGGCGCCGGGGTCGCCGCGGTAGGCGAGGGCGAGGACCGGCAGGTGGCGGCCGTTCAGGAACCCCATGAGGTTCATGGCGTGTTCGCGGGTGGTGCCCAGGCCGTGCACCGCGATCACCCAGACGTCCCGGTTGCCGGGCAGGAACCAGGCGGGCAGGGTGCCGAGTTCGCCGGGCACGTCGACGTCGGCGTGGTCGAGGCCGAGGGCGGTGCGCGGGTTGCCGACGTGGAGGTTCGGGGTGAGCCACACGGAGTCGCCGGGGGCGAGGGTGCCGTGGGTGACGCGGTCGAGGCGGCGTACGACGGTGTCGGCGGTGTGCCCGGTGCCCGCGAGGACGGGGCCGACGACCGCGTGGGAGCCGTCGCCCGCCAGGCCGTAGGAGCCGGGGCGCAGGGAGGCCAGGTCCCGGGTGAGGGTGATCTGGCCGGCGGCGGTGCCGTGCACGGTGAGCCGGGGTTCGGTGGGCAGCGGGCGGCTGCCGGTGGTCTTCAGCGCGGCGTCGCTGGCGAGCCGCCCGGCGGCCACGGACGCCATGCCGGCGGCGAGTACGGCGGTGACTGCGGCGGCGGCCGCTTTGACGGTGCGCACCCCCTCAGTGTCCCGGCGGCCCCGGAGCCCGGCCAGCGGAGCCGGGGAGGAGGGTGACGGGCGCGCGGCCGCGGGCGGTCCGGGCGGCACCGGAACGGCGCGGGGCGCCCGGGCGGCGGGGAACGGGTCCGTCCGGCGCCGGGAGCCTGCCTGGCGGAGTGCGGCGGGCGGGCCCACGAGGCGCCGGCCGCGCGGCACGGCGAACCAGGCCGCGAGCCCCCGCGGGGAGACCGGGGCGAGCGGGCCCGGGAGACACTGGCGCAGGACGCGGAAGAGCCGGTCCGGGAGCCGGCGGGGGGCCTTCGCGGACGGGGCGGCGCCGGGGCGGCCCGGTGCGGCGGGGCCGTGCGCGCGGCCCCGGCGGCCGGGCGCGGGCCGGTCCCCTGTGCCCGCGCGCGGGACGGGGACCCGCCGGGGGGCGGCGCCCTGACGCGGGGGCGAGGAGGGCCGGCTCGCCGGGGCCCGGTGCCACAGCGAGGCGAGCCGGGCCGCGAGACGGCGGCGGGCATGCGCCGACGCGCTCGTGTCGCGGCGGCGGGGCGAGAAGGCCCGGGTCACCCGGTCCCGGGCCGCGCCGGTGGCCGGGGACGGGCTGCGGGGTCCACCGGGCGTGCCCGGTGTGGGGCGGTCGGGGGCAGCAGGGACGGGGAACAAGGGGCGGTCACCTCCGTTGGCCGTATCCCTTCAGGCGTTCCCCGACCTCGGCGAGTTGTGCCTCCGTCAGCAAAGAGGGGGTCAGACCCGGCACGGAAGAGGCCGTCAGCCACAGGCGGCACATCCACTCCAGCTGGGCGGTGCGGTCGTAGGCCTGGTCCAGGGTGGCGCCGTAGGTGACGGTGCCGTGGTTGCGCAGCAGGCAGCCGGAGCGGCCGGCCAGGGCGCGGAGCATGTTCTCGGCCAGTTCGTCGGTGCCGTACGTGGCGTAGGGCGCGACCCGGACCGGTCCGCCGAGGGCCGCGGCCATGTAGTGGACCAGCGGCAGCTCGGTCACCAGCGTGGAGACGGCCGTCGCGTGCACGGCGTGGGTGTGCACGATCGCGCGGGCCTCGGTGCTGCGGTAGACGGCGAGGTGCATGGGCAGCTCGCTGGTCGGCACCAGCGTGCCGAGCACCTGACGGCCGGTGAGGTCCACACCGGTGATGTCGTCCGGGCCCAGCCGGTCGTAGGGCACGCCCGAGGGAGTGACCAGCACCACGTCCCCGACTCGCGCGGAGACGTTGCCCGAGGTACCGACGACCAGTCCGTCGGCCACGCTCCGCCGCGCCGTCGCGACCAACGCCGCCCACCGGCCCGCCGTTTCCTCGTTCACCTCTGCGCGCACCCCGCCCGCCCTTCCTCGCCCGTCCCGCGGTTCCACGGTCTCGCCGTGATCCTTCCAGCCACCCCCGCGGCGGGCGGCCGTTCGGCGTACTTCTGTCCGAGATCCCGCACCCCGAAAGGGTGCATATCACGGCAAAACACCAGCAATCTACGCCGATTCGATGATCAACCGCCCTTGAATGAGCCCTCCTTGCCCGCCCGGCGACCCGCTCGTCCGCCACGACCTGGTCGTCCGTCACCCCGGGGAGACCGCACATGGCCCGCACCCTCCTCCGTCGCCGCGCCGGTGCCCTCGCCGCGGCCGCGGCGGCACTCGTCCTCACCTGCGCCCCGACCGCCTCGGCCGGTCCCCCGGGCCGGGCCGCGAACCAGCCCCGGGGGCACGACGTGTCCTCCCACCAGAAGCGCGTGGACTGGCAGTCCGCGCAGGACGACGGCGCCCGCTTCGTCTACGTCAAGGCGACCGAGGCCACGGGCTACCGCAACCCCTACTTCGACCAGCAGTACGACGGGGCGCGCGAGGCCGGCCTGATCCGGGGCGCCTACCACTTCGCGCTGCCGGACCGCTCCTCCGGCGCCCGGCAGGCCGCGTACTTCGTGGCGCACGGCGGGGACTGGCGGGCCGACGGCTGGACGCTGCCGCCCGCGCTGGACATCGAGTACAACCCGTACAGCGCGAGGCACAAGTGCTACGGGCTGAGCAAGAAGAAGATGACGAAGTGGATCTGGTCCTTCAGCGACGAGATCCGGCGCGAGACCGGCCGCAGGCCTGTGATCTACACCACCTCGCAGTGGTGGAAGCTCTGCACCGGCGACAGCCGCGCCTTCGCCGCCACCCACCCCCTGTGGATCGCCCGCCACGGCACCTCCGGGCCGGGCCGGCTGCCGGGCGGCTGGCGGTACTGGACCTTCTGGCAGTACGACACCGCCGGCCGGCTGCCGGGTGACCAGGATCTCTTCAACGGCACCGCCGGCCGGCTGCGGACCTTCGCGCTGGGCTGGTAACCCAAGGGACGCCTGGGCGCGCCCGGGACGGGCGGCGAAAGCGGAGGTCCACACCCCCCGTTACGGACACCCTCGTGCCCGCCCCAGTTCATCTTCCGTTCACCCAGGTTGCCTACGTTCATCCAGCCAACGACCTCGAACGATTGCCTGGGTAAATGGAAAGCTTCTCGCTGATCCTCGCGATTGTGGTGGTGACCGCACTCGCGTTTGATTTCACGAACGGTTTCCACGACACCGCGAACGCGATGGCCACCACCATCTCCACAGGCGCCATGAAGCCGAAGCTCGCGGTGGCCATGTCCGCCTCCCTCAACCTGGTGGGCGCCTTCCTCTCCGTGGAGGTCGCCAACACGATCTCCAAGGGTCTCGTCGACGAGAGCGGCATCCGTCCCGAGGTCATCTTCGCCGCCCTGGTCGGCGCGATCCTCTGGAATCTGGTGACCTGGCTGGTGGGCCTGCCCTCCAGTTCCTCCCACGCCCTGATGGGCGGTCTGATCGGCGCCGCCGTCGCCTCCGCCGGATTCGGCGCCGTGCACGGCGGCGTCCTGGTGACCAAGGTGCTGCTGCCCGCGGTCGCGGCACCGGTCGTCGCGGGCATCGCCTCGATGGTCGCCACCCGCTCCTCCTACGGCATCGGCGGCAAGACCGAGGGCGAGGCCACCCGCAAGGGCTACCGCACCGGCCAGGTCGCCTCCGCCGCCCTGGTCTCCCTCGCGCACGGCACCAACGACGCGCAGAAGACGATGGGCATCATCACCCTCGCGCTGATCGCGGGCGGCGCCATCTCCCCCGGCTCCAACCCTCCCACCTGGGTGATCCTCTCCGCGGGCCTGGCCATCGCGGCCGGCACCTACATCGGCGGCTGGCGCATCATCCGCACCATGGGCACCGGCCTGACCGACCTGGAGCCCCGTCAGGGCTTCGCCGCCCAGACCAGCGCCGCGACGGCCATCCTGGCCTCCTCCCACCTCGGCTTCTCCCTCTCCACCACCCACGTCGTCTCCGGCGCCGTGATGGGCGCGGGCCTGGGCCGCAAGGGCGGCGTGGTCCGCTGGTCCACCGCCACCCGCATGGCCGTCGCCTGGGTGCTCACCCTGCCGGCCGCCGCCCTGGTCGGCGCGGGCGCCGAGGCCGTCACCGAGCTGGGCGACTGGGGCACCGCCGTGGTCGCCGTCTTCCTGGTCGCCGCGAGCGCCTGGATCTACAAGCTGTCCCGCCGCGAGGTCATCGACCACACCAACGTGGTCGCCGACCCGCCGGCGGAGCCCTCCGGCGTGGTCACCGCCGCCATCGCCGCGGTGACCCCGCCCCCGGCGGGCACCGTCGCCGACGGCCTGACCGCCACCATCCCGGCCCCGGCCGCCGAACCGGCGGCCACCGCCCCGGCCGTGCCGCCGGCCGCCACCGTCTGATCCCCGCGCCCCCGTTCACCAAGGAAGCATCCCCATGAAGATCGACTGGGCGGCCATCGGCTCCGTCTTCGGCGTCAGCCTCGTGTTCACGGTGGGCCTGGTGGCCCTGTTCACCCTCGGGGTCAACGGCCTGGCCCGGCGCGAGAAGGCCGCCGCCCAGGGCGAGTCCGCGGCGCTCGCCGTCACCGGTGCCTACGTCTGCTTCGCGGCGTGCGCGGCGGCGGTGGCGTACGGCATCGTCCTGATCGTCTCCAAGTCCTGACCGCGCGGCCCCACTCGGCCGCACACCCCGAAGGCCCCCGCGCGCCCGTCGCGCGCCGGGGCCTTCGGCGTGCCCGTACCGTGGCGTGATGTGGGCATCCGCACACTCCCGCAGGTCAACGGCAAGTTGACGGCCGTTCCGGGCACGTGGTGGACTGCCCAGGCCATGTAGGGCGGCAGAAGAGGAAGCCGGTGCGAATCCGGCGCGGTCCCGCCACTGTCACCGGGGTGAACACCCCGGGAGCCAGGAACTCTCGCCGCCCGTTTTCTTCGTACCAGGGCGCGGACACCCTGAGTGAGGACCTGTATCGCCATGCTCGGCAGCCGAAGGACCAGTACCAGGACCACTGTCGCGGTGCCCACGGCCGGCTGAGCCGATGGGTGCCGATCGCAGGTATGCGTACGGCGCCGCCGCCGGGCTTCTCGGCGACCTGCTCCTCGGCGATCCCCGCCGCGGGCATCCGGTCGCCGCGTTCGGGCGTGCGGCCGCCGCGGTGGAGAGCGCGTTGTGGCACGACCACCGCGGCTGGGGCGCTCTGCACACCACCGTGTGCGCCGGTGGCGCCGTCGCGCTCGGGGCGCTGACCGCACGCGTCGTACGCCCCTCCCCCGCCGCCTCCGTCGCGCTGACCGCCACGGCCGCCTGGTCCGTGGTCGGCGGCACCTCGCTCGCCCGGGAGGCCCGGACCATCGGCCGCGCCCTGGCCGCCGGGGACGTCGAGGCGGCCCGCGCCCGGCTGCCCCATCTGTGCGGCCGGGACCCGCAGGCGCTGGACGCCGACGGCATCGCGCGGGCCGTGGTCGAGTCGGTCGCCGAGAACACCTCCGACGCGGTCGTGGGCGCCCTGGTGTGGGGCGCGGTCGCCGGGGTGCCGGGACTGCTCGGCTTCCGCGCGGTCAACACCCTGGACGCGATGGTGGGTCACAAGTCCCCGCGCCACCGCCGCTTCGGCTGGGCCGCCGCCCGCCTCGACGACGTGGCCGGCTGGCCGGGGGCCCGGCTGACCGCCGTGCTCGCCGCCGCGGCCGGAGGCGACCCGCGCGGCGCCGTACGCGCCTGGCGCGCGGACGCCCGCCGGCACCCGAGCCCGAACGCCGGTCCGGTGGAGGCCTCCTTCGCGGGCGCCCTCGGCGTCCGGCTGGGCGGCACCCTCTCCTACGGCGGCCGCGTGGAGCACCGCCCCGTCCTCAACGGCGCCACCGGACGGGCCGTCCGGGCCGGCGACATCGACCGGGCGGTACGGCTCTCCCGCCGCGTCGGTCTGCTCGCGCTCGGCACCACGGTCGCCGCGCGCCTCCTGGTCACCGGAGTCAAGGGTCTGAAGGGACACGGGAAATGAGCGGTGGTCTGCTCGTCGCCGGCACCACGTCGGACGCCGGCAAGAGCGTCGTGACGGCCGGGATCTGCCGCTGGCTGGCACGCCAGGGCGTGAAGGTCGCGCCGTTCAAGGCGCAGAACATGTCCCTGAACTCCTTCGTCACCCGCGAGGGCGCCGAGATCGGCCGCGCCCAGGCCATGCAGGCCCAGGCCTGCCGGATCGAGCCGACCGCGCTGATGAACCCCGTGCTGCTCAAGCCGGGCGGTGAGCAGAGCAGCCAGGTGGTGCTGCTGGGCAGGCCGGTGGGCGAGATGAGCGCGCGCGGCTACCACGGCGGGCGGCAGCGGCGGCTGCTGGGCACGGTGCTGGACTGCCTGGCCGAGCTGCGGCGCACGTACGACGCGGTGATCTGCGAGGGGGCGGGCAGCCCGGCCGAGATCAACCTGCGGCGCACCGACATCGTCAACATGGGGATCGCGCGCGGTGCCCGGCTGCCCGTGCTGGTCGTCGGGGACATCGACCGCGGGGGCGTCTTCGCCTCCTTCTTCGGCACCCTCGCCCTGCTCGCGCCCGAGGACCAGGAGCTGGTCGCCGGGTTCCTGGTGAACAAGTTCCGGGGCGACGTCTCGCTGCTGGAGCCCGGGCTGGACATGCTCCGGGACCTCACCGGGCGGCGGACGTACGGCGTGCTGCCGTTCCGGCACGGACTGGGGATCGACGAGGAGGACGGACTGCGGGTGTCCCTCCGGGGCGCCGTGCGGGAGTCGGCCGTCGCTCCCCCCGTCGGCGAGGACGTGCTGCGCGTCGCCGTGTGCGCGATCCCGCTGATGTCCAACTTCACCGACGTGGACGCGCTGGCCGCCGAACCGGGCGTCGTGGTGCGGTTCGTGGACCGGCCGGAGGAACTGGCCGACGCGGACCTCGTGATCGTGCCCGGCACCCGGGGAACGGTCCGGGCGCTGGAGTGGCTGCGCGCCCGGGGGCTCGCGGACGCCCTGGTCCGGCGGGTCGCGTCGCAGCGGCCCGTGCTCGGCATCTGCGGCGGCTTCCAGATCCTCGGCGAGCACATCGAGGACGAGGTCGAGTCGCGCGCCGGCGCGGTCCCCGGGCTCGGCCTGCTGCCCGTACGGGTGCGCTTCGCCCGTGAGAAGACCCTGGCCCGCCCCGCCGGCCGCGCCCTCGGCGAGCCGGTGGAGGGGTACGAGATCCACCACGGGGTGGCGTCCGTCGAGGGCGGCGAACCCTTCCTGGACGGCTGCCGGTCGGGCCAGACCTGGGGCACCCACTGGCACGGCTCGCTGGAGTCGGACCGCTTCCGCCGGGCCTTCCTGCGCGAGGTGGCCGCCGCCGCGGGGCGCCGCTTCGTCCCGGCGCCGGACACCTCCTTCGCCGCGCTGCGCGAGGAGCAGCTGGACCGGCTCGGCGATCTGATCGAACAGCACGCGGACACGGACGCGCTGTGGCGGCTCATCGAGTCCGGCGCGCCGCAAGGACTGCCCTTCATTCCACCGGGAGCGCCCGCATGAGCACTGTGTTGTTGTTGTCGACCGCCGACACGGATCTGCTGGCGGCCCGGGCCTCCGGCGCGGACTACCGCATCGGCAACCCCACCCGGGTCGACGTCGCCGGGGAACTGCCGCGGCTGCTGGACGGCGCCGACCTCGCCGTCGTGCGGCTCCTCGGCGGCAAGCGCGCCTGGGAGGAGGGGCTGGCCGCGCTGAAGGCGTCCGGTGTCCCGGCGGTGCTGCTGGGCGGCGAGGCGGTCCCGGACGCGGAGCTGATGGCCGAGTCCACGGTGCCCGCGGGCGTGGTCGCGGAGGCGCTGCGCTACCTGGTCGAGGGCGGCCCCGCGAACCTGCGGGAGCTGGCCCGCTTCCTGTCC
The DNA here is from genome assembly GCF_013423905.1 of Streptomyces sp. NEAU-sy36. Taxonomy (NCBI): domain Bacteria; kingdom Bacillati; phylum Actinomycetota; class Actinomycetes; order Kitasatosporales; family Streptomycetaceae; genus Streptomyces; species Streptomyces sp. NEAU-sy36. The sequence goes on along the minus strand of NZ_CP058977.1, from coordinate 1,920,368 downwards.
GACACCGTGCTGCTGACCGGCGAGGGCTTCGAGGAGCCGCACCGGATGCCGGAGTACGGCGTCCACGGCGCCCCCGAGATCCGCGCGGACCGCCCGACCGTGGGCGTGCTCTTCTACCGGGCCCACGAACTCAGCGGCAACACGGCCTTCGTGGACACCCTGTGCGCGGCCGTCGAGGCGCGGGGCGCCAACGCCCTCCCGGTGTACTGCGGTTCGCTGCGCGGCGCGGACGCCGGGCTGTACGAGCTGCTGGGGCGGGCCGACGCGCTGGTGGCCACCGTGCTCGCGGCCGGCGGCACGCACGCCTCCGGGGCGTCGGCCGGCGGGGACGAGGAGTCCTGGGACATCGGCGCGCTGGCGGACCTCGACGTCCCGGTGCTGCAGGGTCTGTGCCTCACCTCCTCGCGGGCCGCCTGGGAGGAGTCGGACGCGGCGCTGTCCCCCATGGACGCGGCGATGCAGGTCGCCATCCCGGAGTTCGACGGCCGGCTGATCACCGTGCCCTTCTCCTTCAAGGAGCAGGGCCCCGACGAGGTCCCGGTCTACGTCGCCGACCCCGAGCGGGCCGCGCGGGTGGCCGGGATCGCCGTACGGCACGCCCGGCTGCGGCACAAGCCGAACGCCGAGAAGAAGATCGCGCTCGTCTTCACCGCGTACCCGACCAAGCACTCCCGGGTCGGCAACGCGGTCGGCCTGGACACCCCGGCGTCGGCGGTGCGGGTGCTGGACGCGCTGCGGGACGCCGGGTACGGGGTCAGCGGATACCCGTCCGGCGGCGACGAGTTGATCCACCGGCTGATCGAGGCCGGCGGCCACGACGTGGAGTGGCTGACCGAGGAGCAGCTGGCCGCCGCGCCGGCGCGGGTGCCGCTGGCCGACTACCGGGCGTGGTTCGAGACGCTGGACCCGGGGCTGCGCGAGGCGATGACCGAGGCGTGGGGCGAGCCGCCGGGCAGCCTGTACGTGGACGGCGACGACATCGTGCTGGCGTCCCTGCGGTTCGGGAACGTCGTGGTCATGATCCAGCCGCCGCGCGGCTTCGGGGAGAACCCGATCGCGATCTACCACGACCCCGACATGCCGCCCTCGCACCACTACATGGCGGCCTACCGCTGGCTGGAGCACGGCTTCGGCGCCGACGCGGTCGTGCACATGGGCAAGCACGGCACCATGGAGTGGCTGCCGGGCAAGGGCCTCGGCCTCTCCCGCGGCTGCGCGCCGGACGCGGTCCTCGGCGAACTCCCGCTGATCTACCCGTTCATCGTCAACGACCCCGGCGAGGGCACCCAGGCCAAGCGGCGCGGGCACGCCACGGTGGTGGACCACCTGGTGCCGCCGATGGCCCGCGCCGACACCTACGGCGACCTGGCCAAGCTGGAGCAGCTGCTGGACGAGTACGCGCTCGTCTCCGACCTGGACCCGGCCAAGGCCCCGGCGGTGCGCGCCCAGATCTGGACCCTGGTCAAGGCGGCCGAGCTCCACCACGACCTGCATGTGGACGAGCAGCCGGACGACGCGGAGTTCGACGAGTTCGTCATGCACATCGACGGCTATCTGTGCGAGATCAAGGACGTGCAGATCCGCGACGGCCTGCACGTCCTGGGCGGCGGCCCGGTAGGCGAACCGCGGGTGAACCTCGTCCTCGCCGTGCTGCGCGCCTCCCAGGTGTGGGGCGGCCGGGCGAACGCCCTGCCGGGTCTGCGGGCCTGTCTCGCCGCCCACTTCGGGCTGGTGGAGAAGGAGTTGCTGGCCGAGCCGGGTGCCGCGGTGAAGGTGCCGGTGGAGCTGACCGACCTGGCGCAGGGCCCGGCGCGCACGGCGGCCGACGCGATCGACCTGCTGGAGCAGCTGTGCCGCCGGGTCGCGGAGGGCATGGAGGCGCGGGACTGGGCGCGCGCGGCCGTCGGGGACGTCGTACGGGAGGCCCTGGGCGGTGCCGTGCCGCCGGAGGCGGTGGCGGTGCTGGAGTTCGCCTGCGACGAGGTGGTGCCCCGGCTGGCGCGCACCTCGGACGAGATCGGGCACATCCTGCGCGCGCTGGACGGCGGTTACGTCCCGGCGGGCCCCTCGGGATCACCGACGCGCGGTCTGGTCAACGTGCTGCCGACGGGCCGCAACTTCTACTCGGTCGACCCGAAGGCGATCCCGTCCCGGCTGAGCTGGGAGGTCGGGCAGTCGCTCGCCGACTCGCTGGTGCGGCGGTATCTGGCCGACACCGGCGAGTACCCGAAGTCCGTCGGCCTGACGGTCTGGGGCACCTCCGCGATGCGCACCCAGGGCGACGACATCGCCGAGATCCTGGCCCTGCTGGGCTGCCGTCCGGTCTGGGACGACGCCTCGCGCCGGGTGACCGGCTTCGAGATCATCCCGCCGGCCGAGCTGGGGCGCCCGCGCATCGACGTCACGGTCCGCATCTCCGGCTTCTTCCGGGACGCGTTCCCGCACGTCGTGGGGCTGATCGACGACGCGGTGCGGGCGGTGGCCGAGCTGGAGGAGCCGGCGGAGAGCAACTATGTGCGGGCGCACGTGGCGCAGGACACCGCCGAACACGGTGACCGGCGCCGCGCGACCGCCCGGATCTTCGGTTCCAAGCCGGGTGCGTACGGCGCGGGCCTGCTGCCGCTGATCGACGCCCGCAACTGGCGCTCCGACGCCGACCTCGCCGAGGTGTACGCCGTCTGGGGCGGTTACGCGTACGGGCGCGGGCTCGACGGGCGGGCGGCGCGCGGCGACATGGAGACGGCGTTCAAGCGGATCGCGGTGGCGGCGAAGAACGTCGACACCCGTGAGCACGACCTGGTCGACGCCGACGACTACTTCCAGTACCACGGCGGCATGGTCGCCATGGTCCGGCATCTGACCGGCGCCAATCCCGAGGCGTACGTGGGCGATTCGGCCGTTCCGGACCAGGTGCGGACGCGGACGCTGGGCGAGGAGACGCACCGCGTGTTCCGGGCGCGGGTGGTCAACCCGCGCTGGATGGCGGCGATGCGGCGGCACGGCTACAAGGGCGCCTTCGAGATGGCGGCGACCGTGGACTACCTGTTCGGCTACGACGCCACGGCGGGCGTGGTGGACGACTGGATGTACGAGAAGCTCAGCGCCGAGTACGTCTTCGACCCGGAGAACCGGGACTTCATGAAGAAGTCCAACCCCTGGGCGCTGCGCGGCATCACCGAGCGGCTGCTGGAGGCGGCGGACCGGGGCCTGTGGGCCGAGCCGGACGCGGACACGCTGGAGCGGCTGCGAGCCACCTATCTGGAGCTGGAAGGCGACTTGGAGGGCGACGACCAGTGACCACCCCCTTTCCTTTCACGGCCGTGGTCGGCCAGGACGACCTGCGGCTGGCGCTGCTGCTGAACGCCGTCTCCCCGGCGGTCGGCGGTGTGCTGGTGCGCGGCGAGAAGGGCACCGCCAAGTCGACGGCGGTGCGGGCGCTCTCGGCGCTGCTGCCCGAGGTGGCCGTGGTGCCCGGGTGCCGGTTCTCCTGCGATCCGGCCGCCCCGGACCCGGCCTGCCCGGACGGGCCGCACGAGCCGGGGCCGGGTGCGCGGCGGGCCGCGCGGATGGTCGAGCTGCCGGTCGGCGCCTCGGAGGACCGGCTGGTCGGCGCGCTGGACATCGAGCGGGCGCTCGCGGAGGGCGTGAAGGCGTTCGAGCCGGGCCTGCTCGCCGACGCGCACCGGGGCATCCTGTACGTGGACGAGGTCAACCTGCTCCACGACCACCTGGTCGACCTGCTGCTGGACGCGGCGGCGATGGGCTCCTCGTACGTGGAGCGCGAGGGCGTGTCCGTGCGGCACGCGGCGCGTTTCCTGCTCGTCGGGACGATGAACCCGGAGGAGGGCGAGCTGCGGCCGCAGCTGCTCGACCGGTTCGGGCTGACCGTGGAGGTCGCGGCCTCGCGGGAGCCGGACCAGCGGGTGGAGGTCGTCAGGCGCCGGCTGGCGTACGACGACGATCCGGACGGCTTCGCCGCGCGGTGGGCCGCCGAGGAGGCCGCCGTGCGCCAACGGATCGCGGCGGCGCGGGAGTTGCTGCCGCGGGTGCGGCTGGGCGATGGCGCGCTGCGGCAGATCGCGGCGACCTGCGCGGCCTTCGAGGTGGACGGCATGCGCGCCGACATCGTGATGGCGCGCACGGCGACCGCGCTGGCCGCGTGGGCCGGGCGGACGGACGTGCTGGCGGAGGACGTGCGGCAGGCCGCGCTGCTGGCGCTGCCGCACCGCAGGCGCCGCAACCCCTTCGACGCGCCGGGCCTGGACGAGGACAAGCTGGACGAGACGCTGGAGCAGTCCGCCGGGCAGGACGGCGACGGGGACGGGGACGACGATCCCGGCCCCGGCGGTCCCGGTGGCGGTGGACGGCCCGAGCCCGAGGACGGGCCGCAGGGCGGCGGGGACACCGCCGCGCGGCCCGAGGCCGGCGAGGGCGGGGAGCCGCGGGCAGCGGGCCCGCGGGAGCAGTCGGCCGTGCGGGCCGCCGAGCCGTTCCGGACCAAGGCGCTGAGCGTGCCCGGGATCGGGGAGGGCGTTGCCGGGCGGCGCTCGCGGGCGCGGACCGAGCACGGGCGGACGACCGGGGCCCGGCGGCCGCGGGGCGCCCTGACCAAGCTGCACCTGGCGGCGACCGTGCGGGCCGCGGCCCCGCACCAGCGGGCGCGGGGGCGGTCCGGGCCGGGGCTGGTGGTCCGCCGGGACGATCTGCGGCAGGCGGTCAGGGAGGGGCGCGAGGGCAACCTCGTGCTGTTCGTCGTCGACGCCTCCGGGTCGATGGCGGCCCGGCAGCGGATGAGCGCCGTCAAGGGCGCCGTGCTGTCGCTGCTGCTCGACGCCTACCAGCGGCGGGACAAGGTCGGTCTGGTGACGTTCCGGGGGTCGGCCGCGGAGGTCGCGCTGCCGCCGACGTCCTCCGTGGACGCGGCCGCCGTACGGCTGGAGTCACTGCCGACCGGGGGCCGTACGCCGCTGGCCGCCGGGCTGCTCAAGGCACACGAGGTGCTGCGGGTGGAGCGGCTGCGGGATCCGGCGCGCCGGGCGCTGCTGGTCGTGGTGACCGACGGGCGGGCCACGGGTGGCCCCGACCCGGTGGCGCTCGCCGGTCGCGCGGCGCGGCTGTTCGCGGCCGAGGCGGTGGCGTCGGTGGTCGTGGACTGCGAGTCGGGTCCGGTGCGGCTCGGGCTCGCCGGGCGGCTCGCGGGCGAGCTGGGCGGTACGGCCGTCACGCTGGACGAGCTGCGGGCCGACTCGATCGCCGGTCTCGTCAGGGATGTGCAGGGGAACGGCAGCAGGAGGGCCGCGTAATGCCTCAGGGGCAGCCGAGTGTCGTACCCGACGACGGTCTGACGACCCGTCAGCGGCGCAACCGCCCGCTGGTCGTCGTGCACACCGGGGTCGGCAAGGGCAAGTCCACCGCCGCGTTCGGGCTCGCGCTGCGGGCCTGGAACCAGGGGTGGCCCATCGGGGTGTTCCAGTTCGTCAAGTCGGCGAAGTGGAAGGTCGGCGAGGAGAACGCGCTGCGCGTGCTGGGTGCCTCCGGCGAGGGCGGCACCGTCGCCTGGCACAAGATGGGCGAGGGCTGGTCCTGGGTCCAGCGGGACGCGCAGATGGACAACGAGGAGAAGGCCCGGGAGGGCTGGGAGCAGGTCAAGCGGGACCTGGCGGCGCAGACGTACCGGCTGTACGTGCTGGACGAGTTCGCGTACCCCATGCACTGGGGCTGGGTGGACACCGACGAGGTGATCGAGGTGCTGCGCACGCGGCCCGGCACCCAGCACGTGGTCGTCACCGGGCGGAACGCGCCGCCGGAGCTGGTGGACTTCGCCGACCTGGTGACGGACATGTCGAAGGTGAAGCACCCCATGGACGTGGGGCAGAAGGGCCAGAAGGGCATCGAGTGGTGAGTTCGCCGGTGCCCCGGCTGGTCGTCGCCGCGCCCTCCTCGGGCAGCGGCAAGACCACCGTGGCCACGGGGCTGATGGCCGCGTTCGCCGCGCGGGGGCTCGCCGTGTCCCCGCACAAGGTCGGGCCGGACTACATCGACCCCGGGTACCACGCGCTCGCGACCGGGCGGACGGGGCGGAACCTGGACGCGTACCTGTGCGGGCCGGAGCTGATCGCCCCCCTGTTCCTGCACGGGGCGCGGGGGTGCGACCTCGCCGTGGTCGAGGGCGTGATGGGGCTGTACGACGGCGCCGCCGGGGAGGGCGAACTGGCGTCCACGGCGCAGGTCGCCAAGCTGCTGCGGGCGCCGGTGGTGCTGGTGGTGGACGCCTCGGCGCAGTCACGGTCGGTGGCGGCGCTGGTGCACGGGTTCGCGTCGTGGGACCCGGGGGTGCGGATCGGCGGCGTGATCCTGAACAAGGTGGGGTCCGACCGCCACGAGGAGCTGCTGCGCGAGGCGCTGGACTCTGCGGGGGTGCCGGTGCTGGGCGTGCTGCGGCGGGCCCGTCCGGTCGAGACGCCGTCCCGGCACCTGGGCCTGGTGCCGGTCGCCGAGCGGCAGTCGGCGGCGACCGGCTCCGTGGCGGCGATGGCGGCACTGGTCTCCGAGGGGTGCGATCTGGCCGCGCTGGAGGCGCTGGCGCGTACCGCCGGGCCGGTGCCGGGGGACCCGTGGAGCCCCGTGCCGCCCGGCCCCGACGGCCCGGTCCGGCCGGCCGGCGGGCCGGGGCCGCGCATCGCGGTGGCCGGCGGCCCGGCCTTCACCTTCTCCTACGCCGAGCACACCGAACTGCTCACCGCCGCAGGCGCCGAGGTCGTCCCCTTCGATCCGCTGCGGGCGGAGCGGCTGCCGGACGGCACGGCCGGGCTGGTCGTCGGCGGTGGTTTCCCCGAGGTGTACGCCGCCGAGCTGTCCGCCAACGAACCGCTGCGCGCGGCCGTCGCCGAACTCGCCGCGTCCGGGGCGCCGATCGCCGCCGAGTGCGCCGGGCTGCTGTATCTGTGCCGGGAGTTGGACGGCCGTCCCATGTGCGGGGTGCTGGACGCCACCGCGCGGATGACGGAGCGGCTCACCCTCGGGTACCGGGACGCCGTGGCCGTCGGGGACAGCGCGCTGGCCGCGGCCGGGACGCGGATGCGGGGGCACGAGTTCCATCGCACCGCGGTCGAGCCGGGCGCCGGTCCCGCCCCCGCGTGGGGCGTCCGGGGCCGGGACCGGCGGGTGGAGGGTTTTGTTCAGCGGGGCGTGCACGCGAGTTACCTGCACACGCACTGGGCGTCCGAGCCCGGTGTGGCCCGTCGGTTCGTGGAGAGGTGCCGGACGTCATGAGCAGCAGGCTGATCGGTGTCGGGGTCGGTCCGGGCGACCCGGAGCTGGTGACGGTGAAGGGGGTCAACGCGCTGCGGGCGGCCGATGCCGTCGTCGTGCCGGTGATGGGCGCGGCCGACGGGCGGGACGGGGGTGAGCCGGGGCGCGCCGAGGCGACCGTGCTGCACTACGTGGCCGAGGAGAAGGTCGTCCGCGTGGTGTTCGCGCTGAACGAGCGGACCGACCGGACGCGCCGGGAGGCCGCCTGGGACGCGGCGGGCGAGCGGGTCGCCGCGCTGCTGGGGCGGCACGGGTCGGTCGCCTTCGCCACCATCGGCGATCCGAACGTGTACTCGACGTTCACGTATCTCGCGCAGACCGTCGCGGAGCTGGTGCCGGGGCTCGTCGTGGAGACCGTGCCCGGGATCACCGCGATGCAGGACCTGGCGGCGCGCTCCGGTGCCGTGCTGACCGAGGGCACCGAGCCGCTGACGCTGGTGCCGGTCACGGCGGGTTCCGCGGTGCTGGAGGAGGCGCTGGCCGGGCCGGGGACGGTCGTGGCGTACAAGTTCGGGCGGCAGGCCGCCGAGGTCGCCGGGGCGCTGACCCGCTCCGGGCGGCTCCAGGACGCGGTGTGGGGGTCGGCGCTGGGACTGCCCGAGGAGTCGGTGCGGCCGGCCGCCGAGCTGGACGGCGCGCCGTTGCCGTATCTGTCGACGCTGATCGCGCCGCCGCGGCGGGACGGCGGGCGGGGCGGCAAGCTGTGAGGCGCGCGGGCGGACCGGTGCCCTCAGCCGGAGATGCCGACCACCAGCCAGATGAACGCCGCGCCGGCGACCGTGCACAGCAGGGTGGAGCGGGCCGGGTGCTCGTGGTGGGCCTCGGGCAGGATCTCGGCGGCGGCGAGGTAGAGCAGCACGCCGCCGAAGAGGCCGAGATAGCCGCCGAGCACCGTTTCGGGGATGTGGAAGAAGACGGTGGACAGCGCGCCGGCCAGGGGGGCGCAGGCGTCGGCGAGCAGCATGCCGAGGGCTCGGCGGCGGGCGTTGCCGTACAGGCTGGTGATGGTGAAGGTGTTGAAGCCGTCGGCGAAGTCGTGGGCGATCACGGCGAGCGCGACGGCGGTGCCCATGCCGCCGCCGACCTGGAAGGCCGCGCCGATCGCCACGCCGTCCATGGCGCTGTGGCCCACCATGGCGCCGGCCGCGGTGAGGCCGACCTCGGGCGCCCGGTGATGGTCGTGCTCGTCCCCGCCGTGGGCGGCCTGGCGGGCGGCGAGGGTGCGTTCCACGAGGTGGGCCAGCAGGAAACCGGTCACGAACAGCAGCAGGGCGGCGGGTACCCCGAAGATCTCGCGGTCGGCGGCGCGCAGTGCCTCCGGCAGCAGGTCGAGGCCGACCACGCCCAGCATGAGACCGCCGGCGAGTCCGAGGACGAGATGCCGACGGTCGGTCACCCGCTGTGCCGTCCAGCCGCCGGCCAGCGTCATCAGGAACGCGCCGAGCGCGACGAAGACCGCCATAGGCACTTGCTATCCGATGGAGGCGCCTTCGCGCACATCGAGCACCTCGCATACCGCCTCGCATCCTGACATTTCACCCCGCTACTGCCGTGTGCTTTCCGTACGAGAGGACCTTTCCGATGGCCGACGCCCCCACAGACACGCCCGCCGGGACACCCCTCGGCAAGGTGACCTTCGTCGGTGCCGGACCCGGCGCCGCCGACCTGCTGACGTTCCGGGCCGCGCGCGCGATCGCGGCGGCGGACGTGGTGATCTGGGCGGCCAGCCTGGTCCAGGCCGAGGTGCTGGAGCACGCGCGCGCGGACGCGGAGATCCTGGACTCGGCGGCGATGTCCCTGGAGGAGGTCGTGGCCGTCTACCGGCGGGCGCACGCCGAGGGCCTGAAGGTGGCGCGGATCCACTCCGGCGACCCGGCGCTGTGGGGCGGCACGCAGGAGCAGCTGGACCGGTGCGCGGAGCTGGGGATCGCGACGGAGATCGTCCCCGGTGTCTCGTCGTTCTCGGCGGTGGCGGCCCTCGCGGGGCGCGAGCTGACCATCCCCGAGGTCGCGCAGTCCGTCGTCCTCACCCGGCTCGGCGGCGGCAAGACGCCCATGCCGCCCGGCGAGGAGGTGCGCGAGTTCGCCCGGCACGGCACCACGATGGCGGTCTTCCTGTCCGCGGCGCGCAGCGGGCAGCTGGTGCGGGAGCTGCTGGAGGGCGGCTATCCGACGACGACCCCGGTGATCGTCGCCCATCAGGCGACGTGGCCGGAGGAACTGGTCGTGCGGTGCACGATCGGCACGCTGGAGGAGACGGTCAAGGAGCACAAGCTCTGGAAGCACACGCTGTTCCTGGTGGGTCCGGCGCTGGACGCGCACGGCACCCGCTCGCACCTCTACCACCCGGGCCACTTCCACGGCTTCCGCAAGGCGGACCCGGCGGCCCGGCGGGAGCTGCGGGAGCGAGGGGCGGGCAGGTGATCACGGTCGTCGGCACGGGGACGGGGGCGCCGCTGCCGCAGGACGTCGCGGCGGGCGCCGCGCTCGTCGTCGGCGGGCGGCGGCACCTGGACGCGGTCCGGTTGCCCGCCGGGGCCGAGCGGGTCGTGCTGGGCCCGCTGGCGCCCGCCCTGGACACCGTCGCCGGGTATGTCGAGAAGGAGCTGCCGGTGCTGGTGCTGGCCTCCGGCGACCCGGGGTTCTTCGGGATCGTGCGGGTGCTGGCCGAGCGCTTCGGCGCCGAGCGGCTGTCGGTGCGCCCGGGGGTCTCCTCGGTGGCCACGGCGTTCGCCCGGCTCGGGCTGCCCTGGGACGACGCGGTGGTGGTCAGCGCGCACGGCAGGGCGTTGCGCACCGCGGTGCACGTCTGCCGGGCCCGTCCCAAGGTGGCCGTGCTCACCGGTCCGGGCGCGGGCCCCGCCGAACTGGGCGCGGCGCTCGCCGGCCGCGACCGGGTGCTCGTCGTGGCGAGCGCGCTGGGCGATCCGGTGCGCGAGCGGGTCGAGCGGGTGACCCCGGCCGAGGCGGCGGCCCGTGACTGGGGCACCGCGGTGAGCGTGGTGCTGTGCCTGGCGACGCGGCGGGGGCCGGATGCGGCCGGTGCGCCGTCGGTGCCCGACGAGCCGCCGGTGCCGCCGGTGCCGCATGTACCGGATGTGCCGTCGGTGCCGGATGCGTCACTGGTGCCGAGGGTGCCGGGCGCCCTCGCCGGAGCGGCGCCCGGGCCTTCGCGCTGGGCGCTGGAGGAGTCGGAGTTCGCCCACCGCGACTCGATGATCACCAAGTTCGAGGTGCGCGCGCTCGCCCTGGCCCGGCTCGGACCGCGCCTCGGCGACCTGGTGTGGGACGTGGGTGCCGGGTCGGGGTCGGTGGCGGTGGAGTGCGCCCGGCTCGGCGCGGCCGTCGTCGCCGTGGAGAAGAGCGCGGACGGGGTGGCCCGGATCCGGGAGAACGCCCGCGCCCACGGTGTCGAGGTGGACGTGGTGCACGGCACCGCGCCGGACGCGCTGGACGGGCTCGCGCAGGACCCGGACGCCGTGTTCATCGGCGGTGGGGGGCGTGAACTGCCCGCCGTCATCCGGGCGTGCGCGCCGCGCGCGCGGCGGGCCGTGGTCGTGGCCATGGCCGCCCTGGACCGGGTGCCGGCGGCCCGCGAGGCGCTGACCGGCGCCGGGCTGCGCTGCGACGGGGTGCTGCTCCAGTCCTCGCGGCTGGCCCCGCTGCCGGGCGAGGTGACCCGGCTCGCGGCCACCAACCCGGTGTTTCTGCTGTGGGGCGTCAGAAGCCCCGTATCCAATCGAGGAGTTGACCAGTGATCGGCCTGATTTCCGCCACCGCGGCGGGGGCGGCGGCACGGGACCGGCTGGCCGCGGCCTGGCCGGACCGTACGCGGGTGTACGAGGGTGCCGTGGGACCGGCGGTGCGGGCCGCGTTCGCCGAGTGCGAGCAGCTGGTGTGCTTCCTGGCCACGGGCGCGACGGTACGGCTGCTCGCGCCGCTGCTCGGCGACAAGGCGACCGACCCGGGCGTGGTCTGCGTGGACGAGGGCGGCCGGTTCGCGGTGTCCCTGGTCGGCGGGCACGGCGGCGGCGCCAATGAACTCGCCCGCGAGGTGGCCGGGCTGCTGGGCGCCGAACCGGTGGTGACCACCGCGACGGACGCGGCGGGGCTGGCCGGTCTGGACACCCTCGGCCTGCCCTGCGAGGGCGCGGTCGCCGCCGTCTCCCGGGCGCTGCTGGACGGGGAACCGGTGGTGCTGGAGCAGGAGTTGGCCTGGCCGCTGCCCCCGCTGCCCTGCTCGGCGCACGGGTCGTACACCGTCCGCCTCACCGACCGGGACGTCCCGCCGGGCGAGCGCGAGGTGCTGTTGCGGCCGCCGTCCCTGGTGGTCGGCGTCGGCGCGTCCAGGGGGGCGCCGGTCGAGGAGGTCCTGGCGCTGGTCGAGGGCGCGCTCCGGGAGGCGGGGCTGTCCGCGAAGTCGGTCGCCGAACTCGCCACCGTGGACGCCAAGTCGGCCGAGCCCGGCATCCTGGGCGCCGCCGAACGGCTGGGCGTGCCCGTGGTGACGTACTCCGCCGCGGAACTGGCGGCGGTCGAGGTGCCCAACCCCTCCGACGCCCCGCTCGCGGCCGTCGGCACCCCGTCGGTCGCCGAGGCTGCGGCCCTGGTGCGCGGCGGCGAACTCCTGGTCCCCAAGCGGAAGTCGGACGCCTCCCCGGCGATGGCGACCTGTGCCGTGGCGCGGCGTCCGGGCCGCGGGCGGCTCGCGGTGGTCGGGCTCGGGCCGGGTGCCCGGGACCTGCTCACCCCGCGCGCGGCGGCCGAGCTGCGGCGGGCCTCGGTGCTGGTCGGGCTCGACCAGTACGTGGACCAGGTCCGCGATCTGCTGCGGCCCGGCACCCGGGTGCTGGAGTCGGGGCTCGGCGCCGAGGAGGAGCGGGCGCGCACGGCGGTCGCGCAGGCCCGGCGGGGACACGCGGTGGCGCTGATCGGCAGCGGGGACGCGGGCGTGTACGCCATGGCCTCGCCCGCGCTCGCCGAGGCCTCGGACGACATCGACGTGGTCGGGGTGCCCGGGGTGACGGCCGCGCTGGCCGCCGCCGCGATCCTGGGCGCGCCGCTGGGCCACGACCATGTGTCGATCAGCCTCTCCGACCTGCACACGCCGTGGGAGGTCATCGAGCGGCGGGTGCGGGCGGCGGCCGAGGCGGACCTCGTGGTCACCTTCTACAACCCCCGTTCCCGGGGCCGCGACTGGCAGTTGCCGAAGGCGCTCGCGATCCTCGCCGGGCACCGGGAGCCGACGACACCCGTCGGCGTCGTGCGCAACGCCTCCCGGCCGGACGAGTCGAGCCGGGTCACCACGCTGGCCGGGCTCGACCCGGCGACGGTCGACATGATGACGGTCGTCACCGTGGGCAACACCGCGTCCCGCACGGTCGCCGGGCGGATGGTGACCCCGCGCGGCTACCGCTGGCAGAGCGGCCCGGCGCGGGAGGAGGCCCGGTGAACCGGATCGTGCACCCCATCGAGGAGGAGTCCTTCCGGCGGCTGCGGGCCCGTCTGGACACCTCGCACTTCCCGCCGCTGACCCGCGCGGTGGTGGAGCGGGTCATCCACTCCGCCGCCGACCTGGAGTACGCGAGCGACCTCGTCCTGGCGGAGGCGGACCTGGTCCCGGCGCACGCCGCGCTGCACGCCGGGGCGCCGGTCGTCGTGGACGTGGAGATGGTCGCGGCCGGCATCACCCGGCGCCGGACCGTGTGCCGGCTGAAGGACGCCAGGTCGGGACCGGGGCTCACCCGCTCCGCGCACGCCGTGCGGCTCGCCTACGAGGAGGTGGGCCCCGGCGCCCTGTGGGTGATCGGCTGCGCGCCGACCGCCCTGGAGGAACTGCTCACCCTGGACGCCGCGCCCGCGCTCGTCATCGGCCTGCCCGTCGGCTTCGTCGGCGCGGCCGAGTCCAAGGCGGCGCTGCGCGCGAGCGGGCTGCCCGCCGTGAGCAACGTGTCCGAGAAGGGCGGCTCGGCGGTCGCCGCCGCCGCGCTCAACGCCCTGCTGTACCACCCGATACCGTCCGAGGAGACCCTGTGACCACCCCGCCCGCCCTGCTGATCGCCGGCCACGGCACCCGTGACGACGCCGGAGCCGAGGCGTTCCGCGCCTTCGTCGAGGAGCTGGGCCGCCGCCGTCCGGACCTGCCCGTCGCGGGCGGCTTCATCGAGCTGTCCCCGCCGCCGCTGGGCGACGCCGTGGCCGAGCTGGTGGAGCGGGGCGTGCGCCGGTTCGCCGCCGTCCCGCTGATGCTGGTGTCCGCCGGGCACGCCAAGGGCGACATCCCGGCCGCGCTGGCCCGGGAGAAGGAGCGGCACCCGGGGATCTCGTACACCTACGGCCGTCCGCTGGGCCCGCACCCGGCGCTGCTGAAGGTCCTGGAGCGGCGCCTCGACGAGGCGGCCGGCGGCCGGGACCGGGCGGAGGTGACCGTGCTGCTGGTGGGCCGCGGCTCCACGGACCCGGACGCCAACGCGGAGGTGTTCAAGGCGGCGCGGCTGCTGTGGGAGGGCCGCGGGTACGCGGGCGTGGAGACGGCGTTCGTGTCGCTGGCGGCGCCGGACGTGCCGAGCGGCCTGGACCGGTGCGCGCGGCTGGGGGCACGGAAGGTCGTCGTGCTGCCCTACTTCCTGTTCACCGGCGTCCTGCCGGACCGGGTGCGGCGGCAGACCGAGGAGTGGGCGGCCGCGCACCCCGACGTCGAGGTGCGCTCGGCCGACGTGATCGGGCCCGAGCCGGAGCTGCTCGACCTGGTGCTCGAACGGTACGAGGAGGCCGTCGCGGGCGATCTGCGGATGAACTGCGACTCGTGCGTGTACCGGATCGCGCTGCCGGGCTTCGAGGACAAGGTGGGGCTGCCCCAGCAGCCGCACTTCCACCCGGACGACGACGGGCACGGGCACGGGCACCACCACGGCGGGCACACGCACAGCCATGCGCACTGACGATCGCGGGCCGGACCTGCGCCACCACGGGGACGCCGAGGTGCGGGACGACGGCGCGGCACTGGTCGACCTCGCGGTCAACGTGCGCACCGACACCCCTCCGGAGTGGCTGCGCGCCCGGATCGCCGGGTCGCTGTCGTCGCTCGCGGCCTACCCGGACGGGCGGGCCGCGCGGGCGGCGGTGGCGGCGCGGCACGGACTGCCCGACGGGCACGTGCTGCTGACGGCGGGCGCGGCCGAGGCGTTCGTGCTGCTCGCCCGGGCCCTCGGGGTGCGCCGGCCGGTCGTGGTGCATCCGCAGTTCACCGAGCCGGAGGCGGCGCTGCGGGATGCCGGGCACACGGTGGAACGGGTGCTGCTGCGGCCGCGGGACGGCTTCCGGCTGGACCCCGAGGCGGTGCCCGGGGACGCCGACCTGGTGGTGATCGGCAATCCGACCAACCCGACGTCGGTGCTCCACCCGGCCGGGGTGATCGGCCGGCTCGCCCGGCCCGGCCGGTACCTGGTGGTCGACGAGGCATTCATGGACGCGGTGCCCGGCGAGCGGGAGGCGCTGGCCGGGCGGACGGACCTGCCCGGTCTGATCGTGCTCCGCAGCCTGACCAAGACCTGGGGGCTGGCCGGACTGCGCATCGGCTACGTCCTGGCCGCCCCGGAGATCATCACGGCCCTGGAGCGGGCCCAGCCGCTGTGGCCGGTGTCGACCCCGGCGCTGACCGCCGCCGAGGCGTGCATGACGCCCCCGGCCCTGGCCGAGGCGGGGCACGCGGCGCACCGCGTCGCGGCGGACCGCGCCCACCTGGTGGCGGGCCTGGCCGCGCTCGCCGACCGGGGCGTCTCGGTCACCGGCCCGGCCGAGGCCCCCTTCGTACTGGTCCGCATGCCGGGGGCGGCGGCGGTACGACGCCGGCTGCGCGATCTCGGCTACGCCGTGCGCCGCGGGGACACGTTCCCCGGCCTGGGCGAGGACTGGGTACGGCTGGCCGTCCGGGACCGCTCCACGACGGACGCCTTCCTGACCGCCCTGTCGGCCGCCCTCCCCTGACGGGACGGCGTGCCCGCGGTGCCCGGACCCGCCCCCGGCACCGCGGGCACCGGCGGGGTTCGCCGGCCGCCGGGGAGGAGACGACGCGCGTACCGCCCCGCCGACGGCCCGACCGGCGAGGGCGGCGGCACCCGGATCGCGGTCCGCGCACCGCAACCGGTGGGGAGGGAGACCGGGTTCGCCCACCGTCCCGGCCGGCGGACCGGAGCCCGCCGCGCCGCGGCACTCCGGGCGCCCCGAGGGGGCTCCACCTGCGGGGCCACAGGCACCCCTCATCGGGGCGCAGGGACCGCAGCGGCGCCACAGCCCACGCCGGCGGCCGGGCGGCCACCGGCTCCGCTCCCCGGAGCGAGACGTCGCACCCCCGCCACCGCTCCCGGTCACTCCGGGCACCCCGGCCCCCGGAGCCCTGGCCGGCGGGCCCTCGCGCTCAGTGCTTCCTTCGCCGCGCCGCCAGCACCGCTCCCCCGCCCGCCGCCAGCAAGGCCACCGCGCCGCCCGCGATGTACGGTGTCGCCGGGCTGCCGCCGGTCTCGGCCAGATCGGTCCCGGTGGTGCCGCCCTCGGGTTTCGTGTCGGAGACGGGGGCCGCGTCGGACTTGGTGCCGGGGGCGGGGTGACGGCTCGGGGCCGGGTGGCTCGTGGCGGGCGCCTTCGGGGCGTCGCAGGTGGCCCTGGCGAGCGTGACCGTGCCCTCGACGTCGGCGACGTTGAGCTTCAACGGGTTGACGGAGACCTTGAGTTGCAGGGCGGTCGCGGCGGCCGTACGCGTCGTGGTGGCGCGCTGGGCGAGGTCGAGGCGGACCTCGCCCACGCCGGGCACCTTGACCTCGGTCGTGCCGCCCGCGGTGAGCGTGACGCGCCGGCCGAGGACGGTGACCGCGCCGAGGACGTCCGCGGCGGCGGTCGGCGCCGTGCCCGCCTCGCAGGTGGCCCGGGCGGTGACCGTGCCGACCTCGATCAGGGCGAGCGCGGGCAGACCGGGCACGTGCAGCCGGGCGTTGACGACCCGGACCGAGCCCTCGGCCCGCCGGTCGGTCACCGTGGCCTTCGCCTGGGCGACGTCCGCGCCGAGGACGGTGAAGGGCTCGCCGCCGGCCACCCCGTCCAGACGGGCGGAGAGGGCCGTGCGGTCGGCGCTGCGCGGCGCCTGGACCTCGTTGAGCGAGACCGCCAGCGGGACGTCGACGGACTTGTTGAGCAGGGACACGTCGAGGCCGGTGCGCAGCACGGTGGCGGAGGCGTGACCGGTGTCGCCGGTGGCGTGCGCCGCGCCCGCGCCGAGGAGCGCGGGCGCGGCGGCCAGGGCGGTGACGGTCGCCGCCGCGGCGAGACGGCGTCCGGGCATGCGGAAGGTATTGCTGTTCACGGTGTGGGACCCCCCAGAGGGAACAAGCTTGGGACCCGTCAACCTTGTACGCCGTGTGGGTGAACGGTCAGCGTTCCCGGGCCACTTCACTCCAAAGTGGAAATTCCGCACACACCTTCGAGACCTCAGGAATACACGTTCCCGTCGACGACCACCCGGCGCGGCGATGCCAGCACACCGACGTCCGCCCGGGGGTCCTCGTCGTACACCACGAGGTCGGCCGGCGCCCCCTCCTCCAGACCGGGCCGGCCCAGCCACTCCCGGGCGGTCCAGCTGGTCGCCGCCAGCGCGTCGACGCGGGGGATGCCCGCCCGGACCAGCTCGGCGACCTCCGCCGCGACCAGGCCGTGGGGCAGCGAACCGCCGGCGTCCGTGCCGACGAACACCGGGATGCCGGCGTCGTAGGCGCCGCGCACCGTGTCGTAGCGCCGCTCGTGCAGCCGTCGCATATGGGCGGACCAGCGCGGGTACTTGGTGTCGCCGCCCGCAGCGAGCCGCGGGAACGTGGCGATGTTGACGAGCGTGGGGACGATGGCCACGCCCCGCTCGGCGAACAGCGGGATCAGGTCCTCGGTCAGTCCGGTGGCGTGCTCGATGCAGTCGATGCCCGCCTCGACCAGATCGCGCAGGGAGTTCTCGGCGAAGCAGTGCGCGGTGACCCGGGCGCCGAGCCGGTGGGCCTCCTCGATCGCGGCCCGGGCCGCCTCGCGGGGCCAGCAGGGGGCGAGGTCGCCGAGGTCGCGGTCGATCCAGTCGCCGACCAGCTTGACCCAGCCGTCGCCGCGCCGGGCCTCCCGGGCGACGTAGGCGACGAGGTCCTCCGGCTCGATCTCCCAGGCGTAGTTGCGGATGTAGCGGCGGGTGCGGGCGATGTGCCGGCCGGCCCGGATGATCTTCGGCAGGTCCTCGCGGTCGTCGATCCAGCGGGTGTCGGAGGGCGAGCCGGCGTCCCGCAGCAGCAGGGTGCCCGCCTCCCGGTCGGTCAGCGCCTGCTTCTCCGCGGTCTCCGCGTCGACCGGGCCCTCCGCGCCGAGACCCACGTGGCAGTGCGCGTCGACCAGGCCGGGCAGCGCCCAGCCCTCGACGGTCCGGACGTCCCGGGCCCCGGCCGGGCGGTCGAACGACACCCGGCCGCCGACCACCCACAACTCGTCGCGCACGTCCTCCGGTCCGACGAGGACCCTGCCCTTCACCTGCAGCACCGGCTGATCGCTCATACCGGCACCTTAGAGCGCTACACCCCGCCGGTTCCCCCCTGGTCCGGGACATCCTCCTCGACCTCGGCCATCGCCGGGTCGAGGAGGCGGGAGAGGAAGTGGCGGGTGCGCTCGTGCCGGGGCGCGCCGATGACCTGGTCAGGGCGGCCGTCCTCGACGATCACCCCGCCGTCCATGAAGACGACCCGGTCGGCGACCTCCCGGGCGAAGGTCATCTCGTGGGTGACGACCATCATCGTCATGCCCTCGCGGGCGAGCCCGCGCATCACGGCGAGGACGTCGCCGACCAGCTCCGGGTCGAGCGCGGAGGTCGGCTCGTCGAAGAGCATCACCTCGGGACCCATGGCGAGGGCGCGGGCGATGGCCACGCGCTGCTGCTGGCCGCCGGAGAGGGACGCGGGGTAGGCGTCCGCCTTCTCCGCGAGGCCGACACGGGCCAGGTTCTCCGCGGCGACCCGCGCGGCCTGCGCCTTGTCCCGCTTCAGCACCCGGCGCTGGGGCAGCGTGAGGTTCTCGGTGACGCTGAGGTGCGGGAACAGGTTGAACTGCTGGAAGACCATGCCGATGCGGCGGCGCACGGCGTCGATGTCGACGTCCGGGTCGGTCACCTCGGTGCCGCCCACGAAGACCTGGCCCTTGGTGGGCTCCTCCAGCAGGTTCACACAGCGCAGCAGCGTGGACTTGCCGGAGCCGGAGGGGCCGATGACGCAGACGACCTCGCCCTGGCCGATCTCCAGGTCGATGCCGCGCAGCACGTGGTTGTCGCCGAAGGACTTGTGCAGGTCCCGGACGCTGATCTCGGGGCGGCTCACCTGATCTCCCTGAGGGACTTGGCTTCCATACGGCGCACGACGAGGCTCAGCGGGATCGTGATCAGCAGATAGCACAGGCCCGCCACCAGGATGGGCGTGGAGTTGGCGGTCTGGCTGGCCAGGTCGTTGCCGAACTTGGACAGTTCGCGCTGTTCCAGGGTGACGCCGAGGAACAGCACCAGCGAGGAGTCCTTGAAGAGCAGCACGAGTTCGTTGGTCAGCGGCGGCAGGATGATCCGGAAGGCCTGCGGCAGCACGATGGAGACCATGGCGCGCGCGGGCGAGAAGCCGAGCGAGCGGGCCGCTTCCAGCTGCCCCTTGGGCACCGCCTGGATGCCCGCGCGGATCGTCTCCGCCATGTAGGCGGCGGAGACCAGGCCGAGCGCCACGGCGACCTTGCCGTACGTCCCGCCCGGGTACTGCACGTCCGGGAAGGCCAGGGGCACGCCGACGCCGACGAAGATGAAGATCAGCAGCGCGGGCAGGCCGCGGAAGATCTCGACGTAGATGCCGGCGAGCCAGCGGTAGGGCCCCACGGAGGACAGCCGCATCAGGGCGATGACCATGCCGAGGGCCAGGCCGACGACGAACCCGGAGAGCGTGTACAGCACGGTGTTCTTCAGGGCCACCGTGATCAGCTCGGGGAACAGCTGCTTCGCGATGGCGGGCTGCGCGAACTGGTTCTGCAGCCGCCCCCAGTCCGCGCAGACCACGAAGGCGATCACCGCGGCGACGAGGACGGCGTACTGGGCGCCGCGGGAGATCCGGCGCTTCTGGGTGCGGGTCAGCCCGGTGCGCTTGGGCTGGATACCGGTGTCCGTGTCGGCCATGGGGTCAGGAACCGGCCGGGGAGGCGACGGAGGAGTCGTACGGACCGATCCACTTCTCGTAGATCTTCTTGTAGGTGCCGTCGGCCTTGGCGTCCTTGAGCGCCTTGTTGATGGCGTTCAGCAGGGGCTTGTTGCCCTTCTTGACCGTGAAGCCGTACTGCTCGCCGGTCTTCAGATTGTCGACGATCTTGAACTTGTCCGCGTTGGCCTTGTCCTTCAGCCAGCCCTGCACCACCGGGTAGTCGATGACGACGGCCTGGACCTGGCCGGTGCGCAGGCCGTTGAGGACCGCGTCGGAAGAGGCGAAGGAGACCGGGTCGAGGCCCTTCTTCCTGGCGAAGTCCTCGCCGGTGGTCTGCGCCTGCGCGCCGAGCTTCCTGCCCTTGGCGCCCGCCAGCGAGGTGATCCCGCTGTCCTTGGCGACCAGGACGGCCTGGGTGGCCTCGAAGTACGGGTCGGAGAAGTCGACGTTCTTCGCGCGCTCGGCGGTGATCGTCATGCCGGCGGCGGCCAGGTCGCACTGGCCGGAGTTCAGGAAGGCGCCCGTCTTGAAGTTCTCGAACGGCGTGTCCACGATCTGCTGCTTGACGCCGAGGTCCTTGGCGACCAGGTCGATCAGCGAGACGTCGAAGCCCTGCACCTTGCCGTCGACCACCGACTGGAACGGCGGGTAGGGCAGGTGGGTGCAGGTGGTCAGCTTCCCGGCGTTGGCGAGGTGGACGCCGCCGGCCGTGGTCTTGCCGCTCCCCGAGTCACCGGAGGAACAGCCCGCCGCGACGAGGACGAGGCCGGTGGTCGCGGTGACCGCGGCCAGCAGGCGGGTCCGGCGTCCGAGGAGGGTTTTCATGGGGAGTCTCCTGTGGGGGGAATGAGAGGTTCCGATTATAAGGAGATGTTTGGGGTGCTCAAAACAAACCCATGGCCAGAAGGCCGCCGGACCTGAGAACCAACTGGTCGGTGGGCGGTTCGGGCCTGGAGTTACGCTCGTCTCGGCCACCTCCCGGTCGGCCCCCGTGGACTCCTGTGAGCGAAGAGAGCACCGACGTGACCCACCCCTTCCTCGATCTGCCCCCGCTGACCGCGCAGCGCTTCGCCGCCATCGAGGACCGGGTGGCCCGGATGCTGGACACCCGGCAGGACGTACTGATCACGCAGGGCGAGGCGCTGCTGCCGCTGGAGGGCGCGATCCGCGCGGCGGCCGGTCCGGGCACGGTGGCGCTGAACGTGATCACCGGCCCCTACGGCCAGACCTTCGGCAACTGGCTGCGCGACGCCGGCGCCACGGTGTACGACATCTCGGTCCCCTTCCACACGGCGGTGCGGGCGGAGCAGATCAGCGCCGCGTTCGCCGAGCACCCGGAGATCGACTTCGTCTCCCTGGTGCACGCGGAGGCGGCGACCGGCAACACCAACCCGGTCGCGGAGATCGGCGAGGCGGTGCGCCGTCAGGGCGCCCTCTTCTACCTGGACGCGGTCGCCTCCGTGGGCGCCGAGCCGGTGCTGCCGGACGCCTGGGGCGTGGACCTGTGCGTGATCGGCGCGCAGAAGGCGATGGGCGGACCGGCGGGCGTCTCGGCGATCTCGGTGAGCGAGCGGGCCTGGGCCCGGATGGCGGCGAACCCGAACGCGCCGCGCCGCTCCTACCTCTCCCTGCTGGACTGGAAGGAGCGCTGGCTGGACGCCGGCCGCACGGCGCTGCCGCACGCCCCGGCGCAGCTGGAGATGCTGGCGCTGGACGCGTGCCTGGAGCGGATCGAGGCGGACGGCCTGGAGACGGTGATGGGCCGCCACCGCGGCGCGGCGCGCGCCACCCGGGCGGGTGCGCTGGCCCTCGGCGGCGGCCTGGAGCCGTACGTCCACGAGGCGGCGGACGCGGCCCCGGTGGCGACGACCCTGCGCGTGCCGCCCTCCATGGCCGCCTCCGAGCTGGTGGCCCACGCCCTGGCCGCCGATCCCGCGCTGCCGCTGGCCGCTGGCGGCGGCGCCCTGGCCAAGGAGATGATCAGGGTCAACCACTACGGCCCCGACGCCACCCCGGAGGCGGTGGACGCCTGCCTGGCCGCCCTGGGCGCGGCCCTCGCCGAGCGGGGCGCCGCCGTGCGCACGGACGACGCGCGCCGGGCCGCGGAGCAGGCCTGGCGGTAGCCAGCGGTTCCGGCAGACGACGGCCCGCGCCGCACGGCGCGGGCCGTCGTCGTGTCCCGTGGGCACGCGAATATCCCTCGTGAACAAATAGACGAAACCACCGAAGCCTGAATTCAATTTAATTTCACAATTCTCGCCAATTTACCGGACGGCAGCTTCCCATCTTCTTCTGCCCGCTTTCCGTGAAGCTAAACGGGGCAGTTTTCCGGAACGTTTCCGGGGGTTTCCGGTGTGTGACACACTCCACAACGAAGTAACTTTGTCCCACTTTGACGTGGGATAACTCGGGCATTTTGCACAGGCGTCCCGGCGACACCGGAGACGCGGTCGTGCATTTCTTAATTCGCCTCGCTAAATTCGTGCCGCATGACTGCCGCACCCGCAGACCTGCTCATCGACCGACCGGCGACGGCGGACGGAGCCGCGCTCTGGCGCCTCGCCAAGGACTCGAAAACCCTCGATCTCAACTCGTCCTACAGCTATCTGCTGTGGTGCCGGGACTTCGCCGGCACCTCGGCGGTGGCGCGCGGTGCGGACGGCACACCCGTCGGTTTCCTCACCGGCTACATACGCCCCGACCGCCCCCGCACCCTGCTCGTCTGGCAGGTCGCCGTGGACTCCGCCTACCGCGGCCACGGCATCGCCGCCGCGCTGCTGGACGGACTGACCGCGCGCCTCGCCGCCGAGCGAGGCGTCACCGACGTCGAGACCACCATCACCCCCGGCAACACCGCCTCCGAACGGCTCTTCACCTCGTTCGCCGAGCGGCACGGGGCGCCCCTCGTCCGCGAGGTGCTGTTCCCGGCCGAGCTGTTCCCGGACGGCCCGCACGACCCCGAAGTCCTCTACCGGATCGGCCCGTTGACCGAGACCCCCGCCCACTGAGGAGCGAATCACCGTGACCATCACCCAGCCCGACCTCAGCGTCTTCGAGACCCTCGAGTCCGAGGTGCGCAGCTACTGCCGTGGCTGGCCCACCGTGTTCGACCGCGCGCAGGGCAGCCGGTTGTACGACGAGGACGGCCATGCGTACCTCGACTTCTTCGCCGGTGCCGGATCACTCAACTACGGCCACAACAACCCCGTACTGAAACGGGCGTTGATCGACTACTTGTCCCGGGACGGGATCACCCACGGCCTGGACATGTCGACCACGGCCAAGCGCTCGTTCCTCCAGACCTTCCAGGACCTGGTGCTGCGCCCGCGCGATCTGCCGTACAAGGTCATGTTCCCGGGCCCGACCGGCACCAACGCCGTCGAGTCGGCGCTGAAGCTGGCCCGCAAGGTCAAGGGCCGCGAGGCCATCGTGTCCTTCACCAACGCCTTCCACGGCATGTCCCTGGGCTCGCTCGCCGTGACCGGCAACGCCTTCAAGCGGGCCGGCGCCGGCATCCCGCTGGTGCACGGCACCCCCATGCCGTTCGACAACTACTTCGACGGCACCGTCCCCGACTTCCTGTGGTTCGAGCGGCTCCTGGAGGACCAGGGCTCCGGCCTGAACAAGCCCGCCGCGGTGATCGTGGAGACCGTGCAGGGCGAGGGCGGCATCAACGTGGCCCGCCCGGAGTGGCTGCGCGCCCTCAAGGAGCTGTGCGAACGGCAGGACATGCTGCTGATCGTCGACGACATCCAGATGGGCTGCGGCCGCACCGGCGCCTTCTTCTCCTTCGAGGAGTCCGGCATCACCCCGGACATCGTCACCGTCTCCAAGTCGATCAGCGGCTACGGACTGCCGATGTCGCTGTGCCTGTTCCGGCCCGAGCTGGACGTCTGGGAGCCCGGCGAGCACAACGGCACCTTCCGCGGCAACAACCCCGCGTTCGTCACCGCCACCGCGGCCCTGGAGACCTACTGGACCGACGGCTCGGCCATGGAGAAGCAGACCCGCACCCGCGGCGAGCAGGTCGAGCAGGCGCTGATCTCCATCACCGAGGAGAACCTCGCCGATGTGAAGGAGTACCGCGGGCGCGGACTGGTGTGGGGCCTGGAGTTCCACGCCAAGGACCGTGCCGCGCGCGTCGCCCGGCGGGCCTTCGAACTGGGCCTGCTCATCGAGACCTCAGGGCCGGAGAGCGAGGTCGTCAAGCTGCTGCCTGCCCTGACCATCACCCCGGACGAGCTGGACGAGGGGCTCAGCGTCCTCGCCCGCGCCGTCCGGGAAACCGCCTGAACCGCAAACGCCTACCAGGAGGAAGCACCACCGTGATCGTCCGATCGTTCAAGGACATCGAAGGCACCGACCGGCACATCAAGTCCAAGTCGGGCACCTGGGAGAGCAAGCGCATCGTCCTGGCCAAGGAGCGGGTCGGCTTCTCCGTGCACGAGACCATCCTGTACGCGGGCACCGAGACGCAGATGTGGTACGCCAACCACATCGAGGCCGTCGTCTGCACCAAGGGCGAGGCCGAGCTGACCGACCGCGAGACCGGGAAGACCTACACCATCACGCCCGGCACCATGTACCTCCTGGACGGGCACGAGCGGCACACGCTGCGCGTCAAGGAGGACTTCCACTGCATCTGCGTGTTCAACCCGCCCGTGACCGGACGGGAGGACCACGACGAGAACGGGGTGTACCCGCTGCTCACCGAGCCCGAGGAGGTGTGAGGACCCATGACCACCGCCACTGTGAAGGACCTCTACCCGACCCGTGGCAGCGCCGAGGTGACCGTCCCGCGCCAGGACCCGGTCGTCTGGGGCTCCCCCGAC
Organism: Streptomyces sp. NEAU-sy36; assembly: GCF_013423905.1. Classification (NCBI taxonomy): domain Bacteria; kingdom Bacillati; phylum Actinomycetota; class Actinomycetes; order Kitasatosporales; family Streptomycetaceae; genus Streptomyces; species Streptomyces sp. NEAU-sy36. The sequence continues at coordinate 1,895,989 of NZ_CP058977.1, read as the reverse complement.
ACTCCGGGACCGATCGCGACGGCCGAGCTCCAGTCGTACGAGCGTGACGGCTTCCTCGCCGTCGACCAGCTGATCGGCCCGGACGAGGTCGAGGTCTACCGCCGCGAGCTGGAGCGGCTGGTCGCCGACCCGGCGATCCGCTTCGACGAGCGCTCCATCGTGGAGCCGAAGTCCCAGGAGATCCGCTCGGTCTTCGAGGTGCACCGGATCAGCGAGGTGTTCGCGAACCTGGTGCGCGACGAGCGGGTGGTCGGCCGGGCCCGGCAGATCCTCGGCTCCGACGTGTACGTCCACCAGTCCCGGATCAACGTGAAGCCGGGCTTCGGGGCGAGCGGCTTCTACTGGCACTCGGACTTCGAGACCTGGCACGCCGAGGACGGGCTGCCGAACATGCGCACGGTGTCCGTCTCGATCGCGCTGACCGAGAACTTCGACACCAACGGCGGCCTGATGATCATGCCGGGCTCGCACCGGACGTTCCTGGGCTGTGCCGGTGAGACGCCCAAGGACAACTACAAGAAGTCGCTCCAGATGCAGGACGCGGGCACCCCGTCCGACGAGGCGCTGACCAAGCTGGCGGGCGAGTACGGCATCCGGCTGTTCACCGGCAGGCCGGGCTCGGCGACCTGGTTCGACTGCAACTGCATGCACGGCTCCGGCGACAACATCACGCCGTACCCGCGCAGCAACGTCTTCATCGTGTTCAACAGCGTGGAGAACACGGCGGTGGAGCCGTTCGCGGCGCCGGTGCGCCGGCCGGAGTTCATCGGCGCGCGCGACTTCACCCCGGTGCGGTAGGCGCCTTCGATCACCGGGCCGGGGCCGCCGCGTGTGGGACGGGCGGCCCCAGCCCGGTCATGTCTCAGCCGGCCAGCACGTCGAGCAGCCGGTCCACGTCCGCCGCCGTGTTGTACAGGTGGAAGGACGCACGCAGGTTGCCCGCCCGGTTGGAGACCTCGACGCCGGCCCGGCTCAGCTCCGCCTGCCTGCCGCCGAGTCCGGGCACGGAGACGATCGCCGAGCCGGGCGCGGGCAGCGGTTCGTGCCCGAGCCCGGCGAGCCCGCGCCGGAAGCGGTCGGCGAGTGCCAGGTCGTGCTCGTGCACGGCGGCCACGCCCAGCTCCTCGAACAGCGTGAGCGAGCTGTACACCCCGGTGTAGGTGAACAGGCCGGGGCTGACGTCGAACCGGCGGGCGGAGTGGGCGAGTTCGGCGACCGGTCCGTAGCAGCTGTCCCACGGCTGCTCGGCCGCGACCCAGCCCGCGAGCAGCGGGGTCAGCTCGCCGAAGTCCTCGGGGACCACGAGGAAGGCCGCCCCGTGCGGGCCGAGCAGCCACTTGAAGGTGGTCGCCACCGTGTAGTCGTAGCCGTCCGCGTCGACGGGCAGCCAGCCGGCGGCCTGGGAGAAGTCGACGTAGGTGCGCGCGCCATGGGTGCGGGCCGCCTCGCGCAGCGCGGCGAGATCGGCGATCCGGCCGTCGGCGGACTGGGCGGCGCTCACCGCGACCAGCGCGGTGCCGGGCCGCACGGACTCCGCGAGCCGGTCCAGCGGCACGGCGCGCACCTTGAGGTCGCCGCGCACATGGAAGGGGTTCACCACCGAGGTGAAGTCGTCCTCGGCGGTGAGGACTTCGGCGCCCGCGGGCAGCGCGGCCGCGATCAGACCGGTCTGCGCGGCGACGGACGGACCGGCCGCCACCCGGGTGACCGGGACCCCTGCGAGGCGGGCGAAGGCGGCCCGGGCGTGCTCGACGTTCTCGAACAACGGGTCCAGCGGCCGCCCCTCGGCCCGCAGCTCCGCCGCCTCCCGCAGGGCGGTGACGGTACGGGCCGGGAGCAGGCCGCTGGTCGCGGTGTTCAGATAGGTGTTCTTCGGGCGGAACTCGGCGCGGACGAGGCTCTCGAAGGTCTCCATGAGCCCACTGTGCGGGCCGGGACGGGCCCCGTCCATCGCGCCTTTCCCTGGCGAACGGCCAAGCTGTGCTTATACCACCGCCGCGGCCTGCGGTTTTCAGTCCTGCCGCGGCACCGCGCACCCGTCCGGGCCGCACGCCTCGGCGTCCTGCCGGTCGACCGGCTTCAGCGGGGTCCGCTCGCCCCAGGCCTGGGTGAGCGCCTGGGTGAACACCTCGGCGGGCTGGGCGCCGGAGACGCCGTAGGTGCGGTCGAGGACGAAGAAGGGCACACCGTTCGCCCCGAGCCGGGCGGCCTCGCGCTCGTCGGCGCGGACCGCGTCGGCGTAGGCCTCCGGGTCGGCGAGCACCGCGCGCGCCCGGTCGGCGTCGAGCCCGGCCTCCACGGCCAGCTCCACCAGCCGTTCGTCGCCCTCGGCGAAGACCGACCGCTCCTCGGCGAAGTTGGCCCGGTACAGGATCTGGATCAGCTCGTCCTGCCTGCCCTGCTCCTTGGCGAGGTGCAGCAGGCGGTGCATGTCGAAGGTGTTGCCGTGGTCGCGGCCCCGGGTGCGGTAGTCCAGGCCCTCGGCGGCGGCCTGGGCGCCCAGGTTGTCCTCGCCGGCCTCGGCCTGCGCCTCGCTCATGCCGTACTTCCTGGTCAGCATGGTGAGCACGGACTCCACGTCACCCTTGGCACGGCCCGGGTCCAGCTCGAAGGAGCGGTGCACCACCTCGACCTCGTCGCGGTGCGGGAAGGCGGCGAGCGCCTTCTCGAAGCGGGCCTTGCCCACGTAGCACCAGGGGCAGGCGATGTCGCTCCAGATCTCGACGCGCATGTCTTCGTTCTCTCCAGGTCGTACGGGTGCGGAGCCGCTCTCCGCCCGGTACGTGAACGTTCAAGTGCCGCTGGTCATTCCGCCGGCGGCACGGCGTACCGCAGGAAGAGGTGGTGGTCGCCCTCGGCCGGCGGGGTCTCCGGGTCGGGGACCCAGCCCCGCCGGGCGTAGAAGCCCTGGGCCCGCAGGTTGTCCACGTGGACGTCGAGCACGGCGGTGCGCCGCCCTCCGGCCCGCCATTCCCCGACGCAGGCCGCGTGCAGGGCGGTGCCGATGCCGGCCCGCCAGCGGTCGGGGTCGACATGGAACTGGAACAGCTTGACGGTGTCCGCGCCGGCCCCGTCCGGGGTGCGGAAGGAGGCGATCCCGACCAGCCGCCCCGCCTCCACGGCGCACAGCACCCGTCCGTCCGGGCGCTCGATGGACCGCCGCCACGCCTCCACCCAGTCGAAGTCCGCCCGCGGCACCCCGTCCGGGTAGTAGGTCGAGCGGGCCCGCAGGTGCAGCCCGGCGATGGCCTCGGCCTCGGCGGGCAGCGCGGCGCGGATCCGCAGGCTGCCCCGGTCGTCTCGTATCGCGGTCATGCGGCAGGGGACGTCCGCCGGGGCCCCCGCGGTTCCTACCGCTCCAGGACGCCCTTGAACCGCCGGGGGACGCCGAGCGGGTTGTCGTCCCGCAGCTCGGGCGGCAGCAGGGCCGGCGGGGTGTTCTGGTAGGCGACCGGGCGCAGCCAGCGCTCGATCGCGGTACCGCCCACCGACGTCGACGTCGAGGTGCTGGCCGGGTAGGGGCCGCCGTGGTGCTGGGCGGGGGCCACGGCGACGCCGGTCGGCCAGGCGTCGACGACCACGCGGCCGGCCAGAGTGGTGAGCAGGGCGAGGAGTTCGCCGGCCGTGCCCGCGCCGCCGGCCTCCCCGGCGGAGAGGTGGACCGTGGCCGAGAGGGTGCCGGGCAGCCGGGACAGGACGGCCGTGGCCTGCGCCTCGTCCGTGTAGCGGGCCACCACCGTGACCGGGCCGAAGCACTCCTCCAGGAGCAGGTCGTGGGTTCCCGGCGCGGTCAGCCTGCTCGCCGGCACGGTGAGGAAGCCCGCGCTGACCAGGTGCTCGCCGCAGGCGCCCGGGGTCACCGGGGACGCCACGTCGGGCAGGGCGGCGCGCTCGCGGACCCCGGCGACGAAGGCGTCGCGGATGCGGTGGTCGAGCGGCACCCCGGCCTCGGTGGCGCTCACCGCGTCGGTCAGATGCTTCAGCACGCCGTCGCCGGCCGCCCCGGAGGGCACCAGGACCAGGCCGGGCTTCACACAGAACTGGCCGACGCCGAGGGTGGCCGAGGCCGCCAGGCCGGTGCCCAGCTCCTCGGCACGCTCGGCCGCCGCGGCCTCGGTGATCAGGACCGGGTTGAGCGAGCCGAGTTCGCCGTGGAAGGGGATCGGCACCGGGCGCGCGGCGGCGGCGTCGTACAGGGCGCGTCCGCCGCGCGGCGAACCGGTGAAGCCCGCGGCGGCGACCAGCGGGTGCCCGATCAGTTCGACGCCCGCGTCGAAGCCGTGCACCAGGCCGAGGACGCCCTCGGGGATGCCGTGTTCGGCGGCGGCCCGGCGCAGCACCTTGGCGACCAGTTCGGACAGGGCCGGGTGGTCCGGGTGGGCCTTGACGACGACCGGGCAGCCCGCGGCCAGCGCGCTCGCGGTGTCGCCGCCCGCGACGGAGAAGGCGAAGGGGAAGTTGGACGCGCCGTAGACGGCCACGACGCCGAGCGGGACCTTCCAGCGGCGCAGGTCCGGGACGGGCGGGGTGGCGGCGGGGTCCGGGTGGTCGATGACGACGTCCAGGAAGGCGCCCTCCTCGACGATGTCCGCGAAGGCCCGCAACTGATAGGCGGTGCGGGCGAGTTCGCCGGTCAGCCGGACCGGGCCCAGCGCGGTCTCGGCGTCGGCGGTCTCCACCAGGCCCTCCCGGGCCGCCTCCAGGCCCGCGGCGGCCGAGCGCAGGAAGGCGGAGCGGACGGCGCGCCGGGCGAGGGCGCCGCGCGCGGCGTGCGCCGCCCGGACGACCGCGTCCACCTCCTGGGCGGTGGCCTCGACCGCGACCTGTTCCCGCCGCTTCCCGGTACGCGGGTCGACACTCCAGACTGGTGCTGCTGCCACCGCGGGTCCCTCCCAAAAGGCCGCACTTGACCGGGTCAGCCCGAGCACGCCGTTCGCTATGCTGAACGGCGTTTCTGATGCTGAACATGCTGCTCGGAGACTGTATATCTCAGGTCCTCGTCGAATCGAAGGGGTCAAGGGCGATGACGGCAGGCGACGCGGGGGGCGGGGCGCAGGTCAAGTCCGCGGTACGGACGGTCGAACTGCTGGAGTACTTCGCCGGCCACCCCGGGATGCACTCCCTCGCGGCCGTCCAGGAGGCCGTGGGCTACCCCAAGTCCAGCCTGTACATGCTGCTGCGCACCCTGGTCGAGCTGGGCTGGGTGGAGACGGACGCGACGGGCACGCGGTACGGCATCGGGGTGCGGGCGCTGCTCGTCGGCACCTCCTACATCGACGGCGACGAGGTGGTGGCCGCCGCCCGCCCGGCCCTGGACCGGCTCTCCGAGGACACCACGGAGACCATCCACCTGGCCCGCCTCGACGGCACCAGCGTCGTCTACCTGGCCACCCGCCAGTCCCAGCACTACCTGCGCCCCTTCACCCGGGTCGGACGCCGGCTCCCGGCCCACAGCACCTCCCTGGGCAAGGCGATCCTCGCCACGTACGACGACGAGGAGGTGCGCAAGATGCTGCCCGCGACCCTGCCGTCGCTCACCGAGCACACCCTCACCGATCGGGAGGAGCTGATCGAGGAGCTGCGCCAGGTGCGGGAGCGGGGCTTCGCGGTCGACCGCGAGGAGAACACGGTGGGGCTGCGCTGCTTCGGCGTGGCCATCCCGTACCGCACCCCGGCGCGCGACGCCGTCAGCTGCTCGGTGCCGGTGGCCCGGCTGACTCCCGCCCATGAGCGGACGATCAGGGACGCGCTGTCCGACGCGCGCGAACGGCTGGCGCTGGCGACACGGAGGCTGTGAGCGCGGCGAGCGCCGCACGCGGTCCGGCCGTCGTAGTCTCGGGCCCCATGGAGATCGCACTGCGGACGGTGGAGGACGAGGATCTGCCGGTCTTCTTCCGGCAGATGACGGACCCGGAGTCGCTCCGGATGGCCGCGTTCGGCCCGAAGGACCCGACCGACCGGGACGCCTTCGAGGCACGCCTCAAACGTGTGCGGGCCTCCGGCGACGTGCTGCGCACCGTGCTGGCCGACGGACGGGTGGCCGGCAGCGCGGCGGTCTACGGCGAACCCGGCGAGCGCGAGGTGACGTACTGGATCGACCGCGGGTACTGGGGCCGGGGTGTGGCGACGGCCGCGCTGCGGGCGCTGCTCGCCGAGGTCCCGGAGCGGCCGCTGTACGCGCGGGCGGCGGCGGACAACGCCGCCTCGCTGCGGGTCCTGGCCAAGTGCGGCTTTCGCGAGACCGCCCGTGCCCGGGGCTTCGCCAACGGCCGGGGCCGGGAGATCGACGAGGTGGTGCTCGTCCTGGCGGCCGGCGCGCGGGACGAGACGGACACCTGAGCGCAAGATGAGCGGGCGATGAGAAATCGGCCGGACGGGAACGTTCCGCCCGTTCGGCTCGTCTCTCGGTCGGGATGAACAAGACGATCAGACGGGCGTCCGTCTTCGCGCTGCTGCTCGTGCTCGCCCTGCTGGTGCGGGCGACCTGGGTGCAGTTCTACGACGGCAAGGCCCTCGCGGACGACACTCTCAACCGGCGAGGCGCGATCGAGACGTACTCGCGGCCGCTGGGGAACATCATCGTGGCCGGGAACGCGATCACCGGCTCCGCCAGGACGAAGGGAGGCGACCTCGCGTACAAGCGGACCTACACGGACGGCGCGCTGTACGCGGCGGTGACCGGCTACGCGTCGCAGGCCTACGCGCCCACGCAGCTGGAGGGCATCTACACGGACCTGCTCAACGGCACCGACCCCCGGCTCAAGACGGTGATGGACACCCTGACCGGCGAGCGGGCCTCCCCCGGGGACGTGGTCACCACCATCGACCCGGCCGTGCAGAAGGCGGGCTACCGCGCCCTCGGCGGCAAGAAGGGCGGCGCCGTCGCGATCGACCCCAGAACCGGCCGCATCCTCGCGGCGGTCTCCACGCCGTCGTACGACCCCTCGGCGCTCACCGACGCCAACACGGCCGGGCCGTCCTGGCAGCGGCTCAACGCGGACCCGGACAAGCCGCTGACCAACCGCGCGCTGCGCCAGCCGCTGCCGCCGGGCTCCACGTTCAAGCTGGTGGTGGCCTCGGCCGCGCTGGAGAGCGGGCTGTACAAGGACGTGGACCAGCGCACCGACAGCCCCAACCCGTACCGGCTGCCGGGCACCGTGCGCGACATGGACAACGAGAACCCCTCGGCGCCCTGCGCGAACGCCTCCATCCGGGTCGCCCTCCAGTACTCCTGCAACAACGTGTTCGCCAAGATGGCCGTCGACCTGGGGCAGGACAAGGTGCGGGCCATGGCCGAGAAGTTCGGCTTCAACGACGACCACCAGGACGTGCCGGTGCGCGCGTACACCAGCGTCTACCCCACCGGCATGGACAAGTCCTCGACCGGTCTGACGGGCATCGGCCAGTACGACGTCACCGCGACCCCGCTGCAGATGGCCATGGTCTCCGCGGCGCTCGCCAACGGCGGCGAACTCGTCTCCCCGCACATGGTGTCCCGCACCGTCGACAGCGGCGGCGACGTGGTGCAGGACTACGACGGCCACACCGCGACCAAGCGGATCGTCAGCGCCCGGACCGCCGCCCAGCTCCAGTCGGCCATGGAGACCGTGGTGAAGGAAGGCACCGGCACCAACGCGCTGATCGACGGGGTGACCGTCGGCGGCAAGACGGGCACCGCGCAGCACGGCGAGAACAACAGCAAGACGCCGTACGCCTGGTTCACCGCGTTCGGCAAGTCCGACAGCACCGGCAAGGAGGTGGCCGTCGCGGTGATGGTCGAGCAGTCGGACGCGGCGCGCTCGGAGGTCAGCGGCAACGGGCTGGCGGCGCCGGTGGCCAGGGCGATGATGGCGGCGGCGCTCAAGGGCTGACGACGACCGCGCCCCCGCCGCGGCGCCGTGCGCGCGGGCGGGGGCGGTGGCCGTCAGGAGGTCCCGGGGGCCTCGCGGCCGGCTCCGAAGACGTCCGGGCGGCCTCAGCCGACGAAGTACGTCGGGTTCGGCAGCTTGTACGTGCGGCCCGTGTGGCCGCCGTCCAGGTCCGAGTACTGGTCGCCGAAGTCGGCGATGAAGGTGTAGCCGAGGTCGTCCTCGATGTGCTTGCGGGTGCCCGCCTTGTACTGGACGGTCGTGCAGGTCCAGGTGCCCGGCGTGGCGCAGTCCTTCAGGTAGGCTGGCGGGTTGGCCGAGTTCTTGAGGAACATGTGCCCGGCGTCCAGGTTCACGTCGGCGCCGACCTTCTTCAGGTTGGCGACCGCGGCAGCGCGCTGGGCCTCGGTGAGGCCGGAGTTGTAGAAGACCTCGACGCCCTTGGACTGGGCGTAGCGGATCAGCTCGGGGCTGCCGAAGACGGCGGGGCGGTCGGCCCGGTTGACGTAGTCGTTCCAGGTGGCCGAGTTGTAGCCGTAGTTGTTGCGCTTCTCGTAGTCGAGGCTCAGCAGCACGGTGTCGTCGATGTCGAACATGACGGCCGGCTTCTGGTGGTGCTTGCGCGCGGTGTGGGCGGCCTGGTCGATGTGCTTCCTGGCGTCCGCGTCGATGCGCGCGAGGTCCTTGGCGTACGGGCTGTCCGGGGACGCCTGGTAGACGCCGTTCCCGTCGGCGGTGGTGCCGTAGTAGGTGTCGATGTCCTTCGTCAGGAGCCCGATGTTGTAGGGCTCGTGCGTGGAGTTGGCGGTGGACTGGCCGGCGGTGGCCGCGCCCGCGCCGTACAGCGCGGCACCGGCGACGACGCAGGCGGCACCGACGGCAGCCGCTCTGAGGGACTTCCGCATGGGTTCTCCGGATCTGGTGGATGGAGTGATGTACCAGGTCACGGATTGTCTACGCGCATAACAAGCGGTTGGGCGAGGCCTGTTACCCGATCGATACGGACGTCTTTTTCCAGCCATGCCGGCCCGCCACCACAAAACCCCCGGCCGCGGTGGGGCGTTCGGGACATTCCGGGACGCGAGGAGTGGTCGTACCTAGGCGGCGACCGGCCAGCCGCCCCGGAACCCGTCGGCGAATAGGGCATCTCCCCGATCCGTCCGGCCCCTCCTCAGATCCACGATGGCTTGGCATGACGACCTCTTCGACCGTGCTCCGGGTGCTGCGCGACGGGAACGCGGGCCGGTACCTGACGGGCCTGGTGGTGAACGCGTTCGGCACCTCCGCGCTGTGGCTGGCCTCCGGCGTCTGGGTGAAGGAGCTCACCGGGTCCAACGGGCTGGCCGGTCTGTGCATGCTCGCGCTGTGGGCCCCCACGCTGGCCGGCCCGGTCCTGGGCACCCTCGCCGACCGCGTGCGCCGCAAGCCCCTGATCATCACCGTGAACCTGATCGTGGCCGCCCTGCTCCTCACCCTCTTCACCGTCGACTCCCCCGCCCGGCTGTGGCTGCTCTTCGCGGTGCTGGTTCTGTACGGCACCGCCGGGGTGATCACCGACGCGGCGGAGGCGGCCCTGATCACCGACGTCGTCCCCGCCGACCTGCTCGGCGACTTCAACGGACTGCGGATGACCGTCACGGAGGGCATGAAGCTCGTCGCCCCGCTCACCGGGGCGGGCCTGTACGCGGCCTTCGGCGGTCCGGCCGTCGCCTGTCTGGACGCGGGCACCTTCGTCGTCACCGCGGTGCTGTGCGCCCTGCTGCGCGTGCGGGAGAGCGGCCCGGCGCCCGCGGACGGCGGCGCCCGGCGCGGCCGCACCGCCGAGGGCGTGCGCTATCTGTGGGGCCATGCCGGACTGCGCCCCCTGGTCCTGGCGGGCGGTACGACGATGCTGATCAGCTCCCTGTGCGCCCCGACGCTGTACGCCGTGGTCGACCGCCTCGGCCACGCCCCCGCCTACACCGGCGTGCTCTACGCCGTCCAGGGCGCGGGCTCGGTCGCGGTCGGGCTGCTCACCGGCCCCGCGCTGCGCAGGCTCGGCGGCCGGGGGTTCGCGGCGGCGGGCATCGCGCTGACCGGGCTCGCCGTGTCGGCGCGGGCCCTGCCGTGGGACGCGGCGGCCCTCGCGGCCTCCCTGGCGGCCGGTCTGGGCCTGCCGTGTGTGCTGATCGCCGCGCTCACCGCCGTCCAGCGGGAGACTCCCGGCCCGCTGCTCGGCCGGGTCACGGCCACCGCGAACACCCTGATGTTCACGCCGAACGTCCTGGGCCTCGCGCTCGGCGCCGCACTGGTCGAACTGGCCGATCCCGTACTGCTGTTGCCCTGTTACGGCATCGCGCTGCTCCTCACCGCCGTCCCGCTCGTTCAGCGCGCCGCCAGCGCCTCGCGCACCGCGGCGAGGTCCCCGTCCGACGCCAACCCGGCGTGATACAGCCGCAGTTCGGCCGCGCCGGCCGCGCGGGCCCGGGCCGCGTCCACCGCGAGGGCGGCCGGACTGCCGCCCATCCCGGTGACCACGGTGAAGTTGGCGGCCAGCACCGTCCCTTCGCGGGCGTGCGCGGCGAAGGGCGCCAGCAGATCCGTGCCACCGGTGCAGGGGACGACGACGCCGTCGGCCACGGAGAGGACGTGCGCGGGATCGGCCCCCGCGTTGGCACCGCAGCGGTGGGTGTGGGGGTCGGCGTGCAGCAGCACCTGGAAGCCGTCGGGCGCGGCGGCGCGCACGGCGGCCACGGCCTCCTCCTGGAGCGTGCGGGCGGTCCGCTCCCGCCAGGCCAGCGTGGCGGCGGCCGTCCGCGCGCCGAGCAGTTCCGCGAGGGTCGGCAGGCCCCGGTCGGCCACCGCGCCCCGCCACAGCGGATCGAGGGCGGCCCGGACGGCCCGCGCCAGCTCCCCGGGGTCCAGCCCCTGTTCGCCGTAGCCCGTGCGGCAGTGCGGGCAGAAGCACAGGGACATCAGGTACTCCCCGGCCTCCCCCAGGGCGACGCCGGAGATCTTGTCGTGGGCGTGCAGATGCCGCAGCCCGTACCAGCCGAGGGACTCCAGCTCGGTGCCCTGCGTGCCCGGGCGTACCGCGGCCTCGGCGGCCAGGTCGGTGAGGTAGGCGCGGACGGCGGGTCCGGCGATGCAGGGCGCCCAGGGGTAGGGGTCGCCGTAGGCGTTGACGACCGAGGTGTCCGGGTGCTCCGCGCCCAGCCGGGAGTTGTGCGCGAGCACCACCCAGCTGTGCACCGCGAGACCGGCGGCGGCCAGCGCCCGCGCCGCCTCGCCGTACGCGTCGCCGGGGGCCCAGCGGCCCGCGGGGTACGGGCGCAGGGCGCGGCCGGCCCAGCGCGCGCCCGGCGGGTAGAGGACGGCCGCGTGCTCGGCGGTGACGACGCGGTGCCGGGGGTGGCGCGGGGTCAGGGCGCGGGTGGAGTGGTAGGCGGCGGCGAGGGTCACCTGTTCGACGCCGAGGGAGGCGATCCGGGCCGGGGCGTCGGGGTCCCCGTTGACGTCCCAGGGGTAGACGAACGCCGAGGCCTTCACGCGTGCTCCCATCCGATCGGTGCCGGAGCCGGACCGGCGTGGGTACATTCTTCTGACCGATGTCCATATTCGTGAACGGCCTCACGCTAAAGGGCCCGGGGAGAGCCGGTCAAGGAAGGCGAACCAGGGCCCTGCGCAGGACCGTTGACCCGAGGAGGCCGAGGATGTCCGCTGCCCGCACCGTTCTGCTCACCGGCGCCGCCGGCCGGATCGGCACCCTGATGCGGCCCCTGCTGCCGGAGTACGGACACACCCTGCGGCTGTTCGACGTCCGGCCCGTCGAGGGCGTGCCGGACGCCGTCACCGCCGACCTCGCGGACCCGGTGGCGCTGCGCGAGGCGGTGCGGGGCGTGGACGCGGTGCTCCATCTCGCCGGCATCTCCCTGGAGGCGCCGTTCGAGAAGATCCTGAAAACCAACATCGAGGGCACCTACCGCCTGTACGAGGCCGCGCGGGAGGCGGGCGTGCGCCGGATCGTGTTCGCCTCCTCCAACCACGCCGTCGGCTTCGCCCCCGTGCCGCGCCCCGGCGAGGCGCCGGTCCCCGTCGGCACCCCGCACCGCCCGGACACCCTCTACGGCCTGTCCAAGTGCTTCGGCGAGGACCTGGCCCAGTACTACTGGGACAAGCACGGGCTGGAGACCGTCTCGGTACGCATCGGCTCCTGCTTCCCCGAGCCGGACAGCGTGCGCGCCCTGTCCACCTGGCTGAGCCCGGCCGACTGCGCCCGGCTCTTCCACGCGGCCCTGACCGCCGAGCACGTCGGCCACACGGTGGTCTACGGCTCCTCCGCCAACACCCGTCTGTGGTGGGACCTGAGCAGCGCCCGGGCCCTCGGCTACACACCGCGGGACGACTCCGAGCCGTACGCCGCGCGGCTCCTCGCCGAGCAGGGCGAACCGGACCTCACGGACCCGGCCCGGAACCGCCTGGGCGGCCCCTTCGTCACCGACCCGCCGGTCTGGCCGTACTGAGCCCCGGAGGGGTCGTGGTGCCCGGGCGGGCAGCGAACGGGCCGGTCGGCGGGCGGATTCGGGCACCGGGGACGCCCGTTTCCACACGGGCCCTCGCGCCCGCGCAGGTCCGCGGCGGGCACACCGCTCGGCAAACGGGCCCAACCGGGCAGCATCGGGCGGGCAACAGGCCTGGTCAGGGCGGCGGACCGGGAGTACAACTTCCCCCATGGGCCCGAACGGGCAGCTTTCGGGGAGGTGGGTGACCGGATGACCAGGACGGCGGAGGAACGCCGGCACGAGATCGTGCGGGCGGCGCGCGCCACCGGCTCGGTCGACGTCACCGCGCTCGCCGCCGAGCTGGGCGTGGCCAAGGAGACCATCCGGCGCGATCTGCGCTCCCTGGAGGACCACGGGCTGGTCCGCCGCACCCATGGCGGGGCCTACCCGGTGGAGAGCGCCGGCTTCGAGACCACGCTGGCCTTCCGGTCCACCAGCCAGGTGCCCGAGAAGCGCCGGATCGCCGCGGCGGCGGCCGAGTTGCTCGGCGACGCCGAGACGGTCTTCGTCGACGAGGGCTTCACCCCCCAGCTCATCGCCGAGGCGCTGCCCGCGGACCGGCCGCTGACCGTGGTCACCGCGTCCCTGCCGGTCGCGGGCGCGCTCGCCGGGGCAGACCACGTCCAGGTGCTGCTGCTCGGCGGCCGGGTGCGGTCCGGCACGCTGGCCACCGTCGACCACTGGACGACGAGGATGCTCTCCGGATTCGTCCTCGACCTCGCCTACATCGGTGCCAACGGCATCTCCCGCGAACACGGCCTGACCACGCCCGATCCGGCGGTCGGCGAGGTCAAGGCGCAGGCGATGCGGGCGGCGCGGCGCACCGTGTTCGCGGGTGTGCACACCAAGTTCGGCGCGGTGAGCTTCTGCCGGTTCGCGGAGGTCGGCTCGTTGGAGGCGATCGTGACGAGCACCCTGCTCCCGGCGGCCGAGGCCCACCGTTACGCCCTGCTGGGCCCGCAGGTCATCCGGGTCTGACGGTCCAACCCCCACCCCCACAGGTGCGTCCCTGTCCGCGGGATGCCCCTTACGTCCCCATACATCCCAGGAGTGATCCATGCGCACCCCGAGCCGACGGAGGCCGCGAGCCACGCTCGTCCTGGCCGCCGCAGGGACGCTGCTCACCCCCCTGCTGTCCGGCTGCTGGGTCGGGGCGGGCGGGGCCGGATCCGGCGGCGACTCGATCAACGTGCTGATGGTCAACAATCCGCAGATGGTGGAGTTGCAGAAGCTGACCGCGACGCACTTCACCAAGGAGACCGGCATCAAGGTGAACTTCACCGTGCTGCCGGAGAACGACGTCCGCGACAAGATCAGCCAGGACTTCGCCAACCAGGCCGGCCAGTACGACGTCGCCACCCTGTCCAACTACGAGATACCGATCTACGCCCGCAACGGCTGGCTGCGCCCGATGAACGCGTACGTCGCCAAGGACCCGTCGTACGACGAGCAGGACGTGCTCGCCCCGATGCGCCAGTCCCTCACCGGCGACGACGGCAAGCTCTACGGCCAGCCCTTCTACGGCGAGTCGTCCTTCCTGATGTACCGCAAGGACGTGTTCGCGGCGAAGGGCCTGACCATGCCCGCCCACCCCACCTGGCAGCAGGTGGCCGACCTCGCCGCCGAGGTGGACGGCGCCCGGCCCGGCATGCGCGGCATCTGCCTGCGCGGACTGCCCGGCTGGGGCGAGCTGATGGCGCCGCTGACCACGGTGGTGAACACCTTCGGCGGCACCTGGTTCGACACGAAGTGGAAGGCGCACCTGGACTCCCCCGAGTTCGAGAAGGCGACGAAGTTCTATGTCGACCTGGTGCGCAGCCACGGCGAGTCGGGTGCCGCGCAGTCCGGGTTCGCCGAGTGCCTGAACGACTTGACGCAGGGCAAGGTCGCCATGTGGTACGACGCCACCTCCGCGGCCGGCTCCCTGGAGGCCAAGGGCTCCCCGGTCAAGGGCAGGCTCGGCTACGCGCCCGCCCCGGTCGAGAAGACCGAGTCCTCCGGCTGGCTCTACACCTGGGCCTGGGGCATCCAGCAGTCCTCCCGCAACCCCGACAAGGCCTGGAAGTTCGTCTCCTGGGCGTCCGGCAAGGAGTACGAGCGACTGGTCGGCGAGACCAGCGGCTGGTCGAACGTGCCCGCGGGCAAACGGGCGTCCACGTACGAGAACGCCGACTACCGCAGGTCGGCGGCGGCCTTCCAGGAGATGACCCGGCAGGCCATCGAGAGCAGCCGGCCGAACGACCCCGGGGTGCAGCCGCGGCCCGCGCCCGGCATCCAGTTCGTCGACATCCCCGAGTTCACCGATCTCGGCACCAAGGTCTCCCAGGAGATCAGCGCGGCCGTCGCCGGACGCCAGTCCGTCGGCACGGCCCTGAGGAAGTCCCAGCAGCTCGCCGAGAAGATCTCCAAGGAGTACGAGGGACGATGACCGCCACCACCACGGCCCCGCTCGCGGCCGCTCCCCCGAGAACGCTGAAACGGCCCCCCGCCCGGCTGCGCGCCTGGGCCACCCGGGCCCCGCTGCTGCCCGCCCTCGTCTTCATGATCGTGGTCACCCAGCTGCCGTTCGTGGCCACGCTGGTGATCTCCTTCTTCGACTGGAACGCCCTCTATCCCAAGGCCCGCCGCTTCACCGGCCTCGACAACTACCGCCAGGTGCTCACCGACACGGACCTGCGCCACTCGGTGTGGACGACGGTGCTGCTGACGGTGGCGGTGGTGCTGGCCAGCCTGGTGCTGGGGCTGCTCCTCGCCCTGCTGCTCGACCGGCGTTTCCGCGGCCGGGGCGTCGTGCGCACCCTGCTGATCGCGCCCTTCCTGGTGGTACCGGTGGCCGCGGCGCTGCTCTGGAAGCACGTGCTCTACAACCCCGAGTACGGCCTGCTCAACGGCCTGTTGCACTACGTCGGCGGCCCCCAGCCGGACTGGATCTCCCGCACCCCGCTGCTCGCGGTGGAGGCCTCCCTGGTGTGGCAGTGGACGCCGTTCATGATGCTGATCCTGCTGGCCGGGCTGCAGAGCCGGGACCAGCAGCAGATCGAGGCGGCCCGGGTCGACGGCGCGAGCGACTGGCAGATCTTCCGCCACCTCACGCTGCCCCATCTGCGCCGCTACCTCGAACTCGGCGCCCTGCTCGGCTCGATCTACATCGTGCAGAACTTCGACGCGGTGTTCACCCTCACGTCCGGCGGCCTCGGCACGGCGAACCTGCCGTACACCGTCTACCAGAGCTTCTACCAGGCCCACGAGAACGGTCTCGCCTCCGCCGCGGGCGTCCTGGTCGTCATCGGCTCGATCGTCATCGCGACCTTCGCCCTGCGCGTGGTGTCGTCCCTGTTCCGCGAGGAGGTGGGCCGCTCATGACCGCGGTACGCCGTCACGGTCTCGGGCTCGTCGCCTGGCTGGCCGGCATCGTCTTCTTCCTGCCCATCGCCTGGATGGCGCTGACGTCCTTCCACTCGGAACAGGACGCGGCGACCAACCCGCCGTCCTTCGCCGCCTCCCTCACCCTGGACGGCTACCGCGAGTTCTTCGGCACCGGCGGCGGCGCGAGCCCCTGGCCGGCGCTGGCCAACTCCGCGGTGGCGTCGGTCGCCTCGACGCTGTGCGTGCTGCTGCTGGCCCTCCCGGCGGCCTACGCGCTGTCGATCCGCCCGGTGCGCAAGTGGACGGACGTGCTGTTCTTCTTCCTGTCCACCAAGATGCTGCCCGCCGTGGCGGGCCTGCTGCCGATCTATCTCTTCGCGAAGAACGCCGGGATGCTCGACAACATCTGGCTGCTGGTCATCCTCTACACCGCGATGAACCTGCCGATCGCGGTGTGGATGATGCAGTCCTTCCTCGCCGAGGTGCCGGTCGCGGTCATCGAGGCGGCCCGGGTGGACGGGGCCCGGCTGCCCACGATCCTGGCCCGCGTGGTCGCCCCCATCGCCCTGCCCGGCATGGCGGCGACGGCACTGATCTGCTTCATCTTCAGCTGGAACGAGCTGCTGTTCGCCCGGGTGCTCACCGGTGTGGTCGCCGAGACCGCGCCCGTCTTCCTGACCGGCTTCATCACCAGCCAGGGGCTGTTCCTGGCCAAGGTGTGCGCCGCGTCGCTCGTCATCTCCCTGCCGGTGCTCGCCGCGGGGTTCGCCGCCCAGGACAAGCTGGTCCAGGGCCTGTCGTTGGGAGCCGTCAAATGAAGGCCGCCGTCATCGAGTCCGTGGGCCGTGCCGTCGTCACCGAGGTCCCCGACCCGACGCCGGGCCCCCGCGAGGTCGTCGTGGAGGTCGCCGCGTGCGGGCTGTGCGGCACCGATCTGCACATCCTCCAGGGCGAGTTCGCGCCCAAGCTGCCGATCGTGCCGGGCCACGAGTTCGCCGGCACGGTGGTCGCGACCGGCACCCAGGTCACCGAGGTCGCGGCCGGCGACCGGGTGGCGGTGGACCCGTCCCTGTACTGCCACGAGTGCCGCTACTGCCGCACCGGCCACAACAACATGTGCGAGCGCTGGGCCGCGATCGGGGTGACGACGGCGGGCGGCGCCGCGCAGTACGCCGTCGCGCCCGTCGCCAACTGCGTCAAGCTCCCGGAACACGTCCGCACCGAGGACGCGGCCCTGGTGGAGCCGCTGTCCTGCGCGGTGCGCGGCTACGACGTCCTCCAGTCCCGGCTCGGCGCGCACGTCCTGATCTACGGCTCCGGCACCATGGGCCTGATGATGCTGGAGCTGGCCAAGCGCACGGGCGCGGCGAGCGTGGACATGGTGGACGTCAACCCGGCCCGGCTGGAGACCGCCCGGCTGCTCGGCGTCTCGGCCGCGGCGGGCGGCGCGGACGAACTGGACCGGCCGCAGGGCTGGGACGTGGTGGTGGACGCGACGGGCAACGCGGCGGCCATCCAGGACGGCCTGGGACGCGTGGCGAAGGCGGGCACCTTCCTCCAGTTCGGGGTGGCGGACTACGCGACCCGGGTGACGATCGACCCGTACCGCATCTACAACCAGGAGATCACCATCACCGGCTCCATGGCGGTGCTGCACAGCTACGAACGGGCGGCGGAGCTGTTCGCGAACGGCGTCCTCGACCCCGAGGTCTTCATCAGCGACCGCCTCCCGCTGGACCGCTACCCGCAGGCCCTGGAGCAGTTCGCGGCGGGCGTGGGGCGCAAGATCGTGGTCATGCCCCAGCGGTGACGCGCCCGAGGCCGCCGGCGCGGTCGATGCGCGTGGTAAGGGAACGGTAAACCGGATTCGTTCGTTACCCCCCACATGACAGCTATGACCCCCGGCTCGAACATCCCGCTGGCCGCCGCGCGCGTCACGGTGGACGTGGCCGCCCCCGTGCGGCTGGACGTCTCCGGCCTGCTGCTCGCGGGCGACGGCAAGGTGCGCTCGGACGACGACTTCATCTTCTACAACCAGCCGTCCGGACCGGGCGTGACCTACCGGTCCGGTGGCGGTGCCGCTCCCGACGCGATCACGGTGGACACCACCGCCGTGCCGCCGGAGATCGAGAAGATCGTGGTCACCGCCAGCCCCGACGCGGCCGGCCAGACCTTCCAGGGCATCGAGCCGACGGCCACCATCCGTGACGCGGACGGCGGCGCGCCGCTGGCCACCTTCACGCCGCCGCAGCTGGGCGCCGAGACCGCGCTGGTCGTCGTGGAGATCTACCGCCGGGGCGGCCAGTGGAAGGCCCGCGCGGTCGGCCAGGGGTACGCCGACGGCCTGGCGGGCATCGCCACCGACTTCGGTGTGACGGTGGAGGAACCGGCGACGGCGGCCCCGCCGCGGCCGGTGGCACCCCCGCAGCCGGTGGCGCCGCCGGTTCCGGCCGCTCCCCCGGTGCCGGCCGCCCCGCCCGCCCCCGCGCCCGGCACCGGGAAGATCAACCTGGACAAGGGGCGGGTGAGCCTCCAGAAGAACCAGACGGTGTCCCTGGTCAAGGGCGGTCGCCCGCTGCTGTCCCAGGTGCGGATGGGGCTCGGCTGGGAGCCGGCGTTCGGGGGCGGCGACATCGACCTGGACGCCTCGGTCATCGCGTACGGCCCCGAGCGCAACCACGTCGACAGCTGCTACTTCGGCAAGCTGACGATCCTCAAGGGCGCGGTCAAGCACTCCGGCGACAACCTCACGGGCGAGGGGGCGGGCGACGACGAGGTGATCGTCGTCGACCTCGGCCGCATCCCGCAGGAGGTCACCGGTCTCGTCTTCACGGTCAACTCGTTCTCCGGCCAGAAGTTCACGGACGTCGCCAAGGCGTACTGCCGCCTGGTCGACGCCGCCACGGAGGAGGAACTCGTCCGCTTCGACCTCACCCACGCCGAACCCGAGACGGGCGTCATGATGGCCAAGCTGATCCGCCAGTTCTCCGGCGAATGGGAGATGACGGCGCTGGGCGACTTTGTGAAGGCGCGGACGGTCCGGAACATGGTGGAACCCGCGGCGAAGGCCCTTTGACGAGGGGTTCGCCGGGGCGGCGTGGGGAGCCGGCCGGGGCGGCTCCCACGCCCCCGGGGGTCTCACGACTGCCGGGGCCGGCGCGCGTCCCGCCCCTCCTCCGGCAGCGCGACCGTGCGCGGGGATGGAGGAGGGGGCCGGGACGGGCCGGGCACCCACCGTGTGGCGCGCCTCCCGAGATCAGGTGGGCCGAACGCGCGTCACTCCGGGCGGGCGGGCGAATCGACTACTTGGGCTGGCGCTTCCAGGGCCCGGTGATGGCGACCATGATGCCCGGGGTCTGGATGTTGGCGTACAGGGTCCGCCCGTCGGGCGAGAAGGTGACGCCGGTGAACTCGCTGTACTCCGGCTCCTGTTCGGTGCCGATGTTCAGCTCGTTGCGGGCGATCGGGTACGTGCGGCCGCTGTCGGTGGCGCCGAACAGGTGCTGGACGCCCTCGCCGTCCTCGGCGATCACGAGACCGCCGTACGGCGAGACCGTGATGTTGTCCGGGCCGTCGAACGCGCCGTCCCGGCCCGGGTCCGGGTTCACGCCGATCAGCACCTTGAGGGTGAGGGTCCGGCGCCGGGGGTCGTAGAACCAGACCTGGCCGTCGTGCTGGACCGGGCTCTCCGCACGGGCGTAGGAGGAGACGACGTAGACGCCGCCGTCGCCCCACCACATGCCCTCCAGCTTGCGGGCGCGGGTGACCTGGCCGTCGCCGAACTGCTTGCGCGTGGACACCGTGCGGGCGTCGCGGTCGGGCACGTCGACCCAGTCGACGCCGTACACCGTGCCGGTCCTCGTGGCGCGGGAGAGGTCGTCCACGAACCGGCCGCCGGAGTCGAAGCACTTGAACGCCTGGAGGGCGCCCGCGTCGTCGGCGAGGGTGCGCAGCCGGCCGTGGCCGTGCCGGAAACCGGCCGGCGGGGTCCAGCGGTAGAGCAGTCCGTTGGGGCCGGAGGCGTCCTCGGTGAGGTAGAGGTGGCCGCGCTTGGGGTCGACCACGACCGCCTCGTGGGCGTACCGGCCCAGCGCCTTGACCGGCTTGGGGTCGCGGTTGGCCCGGCGGTCGGCCGGGTCCACCTCGAAGACGTAGCCGTGGTCCTTGGTCATGCCGTTGTGGCCGGCCTTGTCCTCGGTCTCCTCGCAGGTCAGCCAGGTGCCCCACGGGGTGTTGCCGCCCGCGCAGTTGGTCGAGGTGCCGGCGATGCCGACCCACTCGGCGACATGGCCCCGGCGGACCTCGACCACGGTGCAGCCACCGGCCGCGGCCGGGTCGTACACCAGGCCCTCGGTGAGCGGCACCGGGTAGGTCCACTTGGCGCGCGGGCCCGCCAGTTCGTGGTTGTTGACCAGCAGGGTGGTGCCCCGGGGGCCCTCGAAGGTGGAGGTGCCGTCGTGGTTGGACGGGGTGAACTCCCCGGACTCCAGACGGGTCCTGCCGCTGTAGGTGACGATCTCGTACGAGAAGCCCGCGGGCAGGGCGAGGATGCCCTCGGGGTCGGACAGCAGCGGGCCGTAGCCAGGGCCGGGGTGCCCGTGTTCCGCGGCGTCGCCGCGGCCCGCGCGCGCGGTGTCGGTCTCCGTGGACGCGAGGGCGTTCGGCGCGGTCGCCAGGGCGCCGACGCTGCCCGCCAGGGCGATCCCGGCCCCGGTGAGCGCGGATGTCCTGGCGAAGTCCCTGCGGGTGAGCGACATGGTGTCTCCTGTGACGGATGGGTGGGCCGTGGAGGGCGGCGGACCTCGTTCGGCGCACACGCTCCCGCCGGTGCCTGAACGGGAGTTGAACAGGAGGCCGCATCGAGGTCCCTTGTTCAAGAATCCGTATACCCGACCCCATGGCCGTCCCAAGCCCGGACCGCCCCGGGTGCTCAGCCCGCTTGCTGCGACCTCGCCTTGAACGCGGCCTTGCGGGCCTCCTTCGCCACCTTCTTGTCCGGGTGCAGCCGGCCCATCGCCTCCAGTACGTCGGCGGTCGCCGGATGCTCCACCCGCCACGCCGCCGCGAAGAACCCGCTGTGCTGCTCGGCCAGTCCCTCCACCAGGGCCTGGAGTTCCTCGGAGTTGCCCTCGGCGGCGAGCTGCGCGGCGACGGTGTCGATGGTCAGCCAGAAGACCAGTTCCTGGGACGGCGCCGGCACCTCACCGGCGCCCCGCTCGCTGAGCCAGACCCGGGCCAGGCCGCCCAGTTCGGGATCGTCCAGCACCTCCCGCAGCGCGGGCTCGGCCTCCGCGCCGACCAGGGACAGCGCCTGCTGGCAGCGCAGCCGCCGCAGCGGCGCCCCGGCGTCCGCGCCGCGCGCCGCGGCCAGCAACTCCCGTGCGGCGGCGAGCGGTTCGTGGCGGGCCAGCCACTGCTCGGTCTCGGCGCGGGCGGCGGCCGGCCCGAAGCCGGCGGTGCCGTCCAGCAGCGCGTCCGCGCCCTTGTCGGCGAGGTCGCCGACGGCCGGCGCGTCGAAGCCCGCCTCCAGCAGCCGGGCGCGCAGCCCGTACGCGCCGAGCGGGGTGAGGCGGACCATGCCGTACCGGGAGACGTCGGTCTCGTCCAGCGGGGCCCCGGGCTCCTCGTCGGCGTCGGCCATCAGCGCCTCGTCCACCGGCTCGTACTCGACCAGGCCGACCGGCTCCAGCGTCCGGAACTGGTCGTCCAGGCGCATCATCGCGTCGGAGACCTGCTCCAGCACGTCGTCGGTGGGTTCGCCCATGTCGTCGGGCACGATCACGGACGCGGCGAGGGCGGGCAGCGGCACGGGCCCGTTCCCGGCGCCGTCCTCACTCACGGTCAGCAGATAGAGGTTGCCGAGGACGGCGTCGAGGATCTCCGCCTCCGCCTCGGGGTCCCAGTCGAGTGACGAGAAATCGATCTCGCCGCCCTCGTCCAACGCGTCCACCAGATCGTCCAGGTCGGGCACGCTCGCGTCGGCGAGCACGGTCTCCAGGGCGGCCAGCCACACGGTGAGCACCTCGTGCGGGGAGCCGGTGAGCAGCCCCAGCGCCTCGCCCGCGCGGACCGTCCCGGCCTCCTCGTCGGCGATCTCGACCAGGCCGGAGTCCAGCGCGACCCGCCAGGCCTCGGCGGCGTAGGCGGCCGCGTCGTCGCCGGTGAGGCCCAGCTCTTCGGCGGCGGCCGGAAGCTGTTCCTCGATCAGGCTGCCGCCCGCGTCCACCCGGGTGCCGGGGCCGGCCCAGCGGGCGAGGCGGGCGGCCCGGGAGAGCAAGGGCGTGGACAGCGCGGCGCGCGCCAGCTCCGCTTCGGAGTGCAGCCGTACGGGCGGCAGGGGGGAGCTGTCTGACATCGGCTGGATCTCCTCGGAGCGTGAACGGGCTCAGCCCCTCAGCCTAGACGGATTTCCACCCATGCCGCCCGGTTCATCTCCCGGCCGCCTCCCGTACATGGCCGAAACCTTGACAACTCCCCGGCCCAGGCTGGAGATTGACGCGCGTAGAAATCGGGGGGAACGGCCGTTCACCCGGCTCTACGCGCGTCACGGAGGGCAACGACCCCCACACGCTCCCATGCCGCCTCGTCCCGGCACCCAGTCACGCCCCGGAGGGATCCCTTGCCGAGCAGGTCCACCGCGCGCCTCGCCGCGCTCACCGTCGCCGCCGTCTGTTCCGCCGCGTCGGCCATCGTCCTCACCTCCCCCGCGCACGCCGACTCGGTGCGCATCCACGACATCCAGGGCACCACCCGGCTGTCGCCGTACGCCGGGCAGAAGGTGACGGACGTGCCCGGCATCGTCACG
Source organism: Streptomyces sp. NEAU-sy36 (assembly GCF_013423905.1). Classification (NCBI taxonomy): domain Bacteria; kingdom Bacillati; phylum Actinomycetota; class Actinomycetes; order Kitasatosporales; family Streptomycetaceae; genus Streptomyces; species Streptomyces sp. NEAU-sy36. The sequence goes on along the minus strand of NZ_CP058977.1, from coordinate 1,873,409 downwards.
GCCACGCGCACCTACGGCTCCTCCAAGGGCTTCTGGCTCCAGGACCCGACGCCGGACGACAACCCGGCGACCAGCGAGGGCATATTCGTCTTCACCAGCTCCACGCCCAAGGTCGCCGTCGGCGACGCGGTGACGGTGACCGGCACGGTCTCCGAGTACGTCCCGGGCGGTGCCGCCACCGGCAACCAGTCCCTGACGGAGATCAGCAAGCCGACGGTCACCACCGTCTCCAAGGGCAACGCCGTTCCGGCGCCGGTCGTCATCGACGCGGACTCGGTGCCGGACCGGTACGCCCCGCAGGGGGACAGCGCCGACGGCGGTTCGATCAACAACCTGCCGCTGCGGCCCGACACGTACGCCCTGGACTACTACGAGTCCCTGGAGGGCATGAACGTCCAGGTCAAGGACGTCCGAGTGGTCACCGCCACCGACCCCTACGCCGAGCTGTGGGTCACGGTGAAGCCGGACGAGCACCGCGCCGCCCGCGGCGGCACGGTCTACGGCTCCTACGACTCCCAGAACACGGGCCGGCTCCAGATCCAGTCGCTGGGCGCCACCGCCGACTTCCCGACGGCCGACGTCGGCGACACCCTCACCGGCACCACCACCGGCCCGCTGGACTTCAACCAGTACGGCGGCTACACCCTGGTCGCCGGGCGGCTCGGCACGCTGGAGAGCGGCGGGCTGCAGCGCGAGACCACCGAGAAGCAGTCCGACAAGCAGCTCGCGGTGGCGACGTACAACGTCGAGAACCTCGACCCGTCGGACAACACCTTCGACGAGCACGCCGCGGCGATCGTGCACAACCTCCAGTCGCCCGACATCGTGTCCCTGGAGGAGATCCAGGACGACAACGGCGCGACGGACGACGGCACGGTCGACGCGAGCGTCACCGTGAACAAGCTGATCGACGCGATCGTCGCGGCGGGCGGCCCCCGCTACGACTGGCGCGCCATCGACCCGGTCAACGACCAGGACGGCGGCGAGCCGGGCGGCAACATCCGCCAGGTGTTCCTGTTCAACCCCGAGCGGGTGTCCTTCGTGGACCGCGCGGGCGGCGACTCCACCACCGCGGTCGGCGTCACCAAGGTGCACGGCAAGGCCGAACTGACCGCCTCCCCGGGCCGGATCGACCCGGCCAGTGCGGCCTGGCAGAACAGCCGCAAGCCGCTGGTCGGCCAGTTCGTCTTCCGCGGCAAGACCGTCTTCGTGATCGCCAACCACCTGGTCTCCAAGGGCGGCGACCAGCCGCTGACCAGCCAGTACCAGCCGGTCACGCGCAGCTCGGAGAACCAGCGCCACGCCCAGGCGGTCGAGGTCAACGCGTTCGTGAAGGACATCCTGAAGGTCCAGAAGAACGCGAACGTCCTCGCGGTCGGCGACATGAACGACTTCGAGTTCTCCGGCACCGCGCAGATCCTGGAGGGCGACGGCGAGCTGTGGTCGGCGATCAAGTCGCTGCCCGCGAGCGAGCGTTACACCTACGACTACCAGGGCAACGCACAGGTGCTGGACCAGATCCTGATCAGCCCGGCGGTCCGTCGCGACGACTTCGCGTACGACAGCGTGCACATCAACTCGGAGTTCCACGACCAGATCAGCGACCACGACCCGCAGGTGCTGCGCTTCCGCCCCTGATCAAAGGCGGCGGGGACCGGTCCTGAGGGGGCAGGACCGGTCCGGTGCGTTCAGGACCGGGCGAACGCTCCGTTCAGCCAGTCCTGCCAGGCGGCCTCGTTCGCCTTGGCGTCGGCGTCCGGCGCGAAGTCGTGCACGCTGATGCCGAGCGGCGCGCCCCAGCGGCCGCGGCCGAAGAGGCGGACGAGGGCGCTGCCGGTGCGCAGCCCGACGAAGCAGGCGTCGCGGTAGTCCAGTACGGCGTCCAGGGCCCGCCCGCCGGGTCCCCGGACGCTCACCTCGGCACCCGCCACCGCGTCGTCGGGCACCCCGAGCGCGCGGCCCGCGGCGGCGAGCGCGCCCGGCGTGGCGGTGGCCGCGGGCCCGGTCACCTGGGCGAAGGCGACGGGGCGCGGCGCGAAGTGCGTCAGGTACTCGCGCAGGGTGTGCAGATAGAAGTCGGTGTGCCGGTTCGCGCCGTCGTACTGGTTGTCCCAGTCGTCGGTGAAGATGCCGCTGTGGACGTAGCGCACCCAGGCGCGGCGGCCCCCGTCGCGGGGTTCGATGGTGTGGTCGAGCTGGTTGAGCGACTGCGTGGGCATGCCCACGTCCTCGCTGCGGCTCGCGTAGCGGTGCGGCGGGTCCCAGGCGACGACGGTCGAGCCGAACGGCCCCCGGCCGCCCTCGCGCGGCTCGGGCGCGTCCATCGGCCACAGATAGCCCGCGGTGCCGGTGGTGACCGCTTCCCACACCCGCTCGGGCGGGACGTCGACCTCGAACTCGCGGGCGATCTCGAATTCCTTGCTCATGACAGGGCTCCTGCTCGGCCTTCCGGGGCGGGGTGGTCCTTGACCGTGGGGTGGAGGGCGACGACGATCCGGTGGTCCCGGCCACCCTCGGCGTCCGGGGCGTCGTACTTGCGCACCAGGGCGCTCACGCCCGCCGTCAGCTCCTGCACGAAGGCGGCACGGTCGGCGGCGGAGGCGAAGCGGACCTCGCCGTCCAGCGCGTAGGTCGCGAGCTGCCTGCGGGCCTTGGCGGCGCCGGTGAGCAGCGCGCCGACGTCGCGCACCAGGCGGGCGCCGAGCGCCAGCAGCCAGCGCGCGGACAGCTGGTCCCGGAAGCGGTCCGGGTCCGGCTGCACGGCGGACAGGGCGGCCGGCGAGATGACGTACGACGCGGCGCTCGCGCGCATCAGCCGCTCGGTGACATTGCCCTTGCGGCGCTCCCCGGCCAGCTCGACCAGTCCATGCCGCTCCAGCGCCCTGAGGTGGTAGTTCACCTTCTGCCGGGGCAGTCCGACCTTGGCGGCCAGCATGGCCGCGGACGCCGGTCCGGCGGTCAGTTCGGCGAGCAGCCGGGCCCGTACGGGGTCCAGCGACACGGCCGCGGCCTCGGGGTCCTCGATCACGGTCACATCCAGCATGCGCTCACCCTCTCACCGAAAACTTTTCTTGTCCAGACGGACGGAGTTTTCGGTGAGAGGGTGTCGCGATGTCCGGGCAGGGACCCCGGGGTCTCAGCAGGAGCGGCGGGCGCGCCCCCGGCGCAGTACCCCGGCGATCAGGGCGAACGCGCCGGCGGCGCCCACGATCAGCACCGGCATCGGCAGCTCCCGCAGGCCCTCGGAGACCTTGCGCGCGGGTGCGGCGACCCGGGCACCGGCCCGGGCGGCCTTGTCCTGGGCGCGGGTGCCCGCCTGGGCGGCCTTGTCCTGGACCCGGTGCCCGGCGTCCAGCGCCCTGTCCTGCACATGGCGTCCGGCCTCGACGGCACGGTCGCTCAGGGGCTGTCCGTCCGCCCCCGGACCGCCGTGTCCGGTGACCCGGGACTGGAGGGCGTGCCCGGTCCCCTGCACGGCGTGCCCGGCCTGCGCGGCACGGCCCCGCACCGCCTGCGCCGCGCTCGCGGCCCGGTCCTGGGCGCCGTGCCCGGCGTGGGCGGCGGTGGAGCGCAGCTGCACGGTCATGGCGCCCGCCTTGTCCCGCAGGTCGGCGGCCCGCGCCCGCGCCCGGCCCTTCACATCGACCCGGTCCACCAACTGGGAGACGGTGTCGCCCAGTTGGCTTCTGGTCTGCTCGATCTGCCGCCGCAGCTCGTCGGGGCCCTTGGCGCCCGGGCGGTGGGGGGTCCTGTCGGTCATCGATGCGCCCTTTCCTTGATCACGTCGACATCGGCCTTGACGCTGCCGATCGTCCTCTCGGGCACCGGCGAGCCCGCGCGGCGCAGCTGGGCCCGCCCGGTGACGGCCAGCGCGGCGGCCACTAGGAACAGCGCCACCGCGACGACCAGCGCCGCCGCCCACAGGGGCAGCACCAGCCGCAGGGCGGCGGTGGCCGCGCCGGCCAGCACGATCAGTCCCACGTAGGCGAGGGCGCCCGCGGCGCCCAGCAGTCCGCCGCCGCGTCCGGCGCGCTTGCCCTTCTCGGTCAGCTCCGCCTTGGCGAGGGCGACCTCCTGCCGGAGCAGTCGGGACATCTGTTCGGTGGCCCGGTTGACGAGTTCACCCGTGGACGGGTGGTGTCCGTCGAGTCGTCGGGGTCGGGTGTCGATTGCGGGTCGCGTGTGCGAGGTCACGGTCACGGTGTCCCGCCTCCTCTCTGTACGGGACATCCGGGTACCCGGGCCGGGGAACGTCAGCCCTCGCCCTCGCCCCCGGCCCCGCGCTCGCCGAGGCGCGCGAGCTGGGACTGGAACCAGTCGAGCCGCGCCTGCAACAGCGCCGCCTCCGCGACCAGTTCGGGCACGCTCGGCTCGGTGCCCGGGTCCGGCCCGACGGCGGCCTCGGCACGGACGCCGCCGTCCGCCCGCACCCGCAGCCCCTGCCCGGCCAGCCGGGCGAACCGCGCGAGGGTGACGGACGTACGGCCGCGCGCACAGCCCGCGCAACAGGGGGCCAGCACGCGCCAGCCGGGTCTGCCCCAGCCGGCGTCGGCGAGCACGGCCGCGGTGGCACCGCAGGCGCAAGGCCCCGCGGTGGCGGTGCGCACCCGCTGGCGGGCGTAACGGAAACCGCGCTCGAAACGGATGTAGGCGCCGAGCACGGTGACGTCGAGCAGCAGCGCCGTGCGGTGCTCGGCGGTGCAGCGCAGGGCCTCGGCGGCGGCGCGGTCGTGGACGCAGTGGAAGCCGCAGTCGCACAGGCGCGCGGGTGGGCGGTGCCTGCGCCCGTAGACGCAGGACGCCTCGTCGAGAACCCCGTACGGAAGCGCGCCGCCGAGCGACACGCCGGTGAACCCCACCCGGGTGCCGTCCTGGGACAGCACCGGGTGGGCGATCTTGTAGCCGGTCGGCGGCTCCGTGGGGCGTTCCGCCGGGAGCCGCAGCCTCATCGGACGGCCGGGACCTCTTCGCGGGCCGGCTCGGCCGGTGCGGCGCGCTCCGCCTCGACGGGCTGCCGGGTCTCTTCCTCCTGCACCAGCGGCCGCTCCTCGGCGACTCCGGTGGCCAGTGCCTTGCCGAGCTTCATGGTGCCTCCCATGGCTGACGTCGGTGACGACCCTTTGGCCATAGTGACCCATGACGGGCCGACTTGGACACACGACCTTGCGCCACACCCGGAACCGGTAAGCGAACTTACAGATATCGTGAAGAAGAATTAAGTAGAGCTTCACCGATGTGCCGCCGACACTACTCCCATGACGAGCACACACCGGCGGTCCCCCTTCGGCCGCACCCTCTGCGCGATGATCACCCCCTTCACCGAGGAGGGCGCGCTGGACCGGGCCGGAGCCGGGGAACTGGCCGCCCACCTGGTGGCCCGGGGCTGCGACGGCCTGGTCCTCAACGGCACCACGGGCGAGTCCCCGACCACGACGGACACCGAGAAGGCGGAGCTGATCGCGGCCGTACGGGAGGCGGTCGGCGCACGGGTCCCGCTGATCGCGGGCATCGGCACCGCCGACACCCGGCACACCGTGGAACTCGCCCGCGCCGCCGAGAAGGCGGGCGCCGACGCCGCCCTGGTGGTGGCGCCGTACTACAGCAGGCCGCCCCAGGAGGCGGTGGCCGCCCACTTCCGCGCCGTCGCCGACGCGAGCGAACTCCCGGTGCTGCTCTACGACATCCCCGGCCGCACCGGCACCCGGATCGAGCCGGAGACGATGCTCCGCCTCTGCGAACACCCCCGGATCGTCGGCGTCAAGGACTGCTCCTACGACCTCCTCGGCACCCAGAAGGTGCTGGCCCGCACGGACCTGGCCTACTACGCGGGCTGCGACGAACAGAACCTCGCCCTCTACGCCCTCGGCGCGGCGGGCTGCGTCAGCACCGCCGCCAACGCGGCCCCCCGGCACATCGCCGCGGTCCTCGACGCCTTCGACGCGGGCGACACCGCCCTGGCCGCGCGGCTCCAGCTGCGCGCCACCCCGTTGATCGAGGCCATGACGGCCGCGGGCCTGCCCGGCACGGTCACCGCCAAGGCCCTCCTCGCCCGTCTCGGCCTCCCCGCGGGCCCGGTCCGCGCCCCGCTGCTGCCGGCCTCCCCCGCCGCGACCGCCGAACTCGTCGCTCTCCACGAGGAGTTGACGCGAGACTGACCTCGCACCCCCGCTCTGCCGTACGGTGTCCGGGTGAGCCGACCCCTGCTGTTCCTGGACGTCGACGGCCCCCTGAACCCGTACGCGGCCCGGCCGGAGCGCCGGCCGGAGGGTTACACGACGATCCGTGTCCCCCTGGACTCCCGTAGCCCGCTGCGGGTCTGGCTGAATCCGGCCCACGGCCCCGCGCTGCTGGCCCTCGGTTACGAGCTGTGCTGGGCGACGACCTGGATGGCCGAGGCCAACCGCTGGATCGCCCCGGTCCTCGGCCTGCCCGAGCTGCCCTACGTCGACTTCGGCACGGGCCTGTTCGCGCACCGCCCCGACGGGGTGCACTGGAAGACGGAGGCGATCGTGGCGTACGCGGGCGGCCGGCCGTTCGCCTGGGTGGACGACGAACAGAGCCCCGCGGACACCGCGTTCGTGACCGGTCACCACCCCGGCCCCGCCCTGCTGCACCACGTGGACCCGCGCATCGGCCTGCGCGAGGGCGACTTCGGGGCCCTGGCAAAGTTCGCGGCCGGACTGTCCCCGGCATGACGAGCGCCCCTCACCACATCGGCGAGGGGCGCTCGGGGCGTGCGGGAAGCGTCAGTTGTGGCTGTGCAGGATGTCGTTCAGGCCGCCCCAGACAGCGTTGTTCGGGCGGGCCTCGACCGTGCCGGTGACCGAGTTGCGGCGGAAGAGGATGTTGGAGGCGCCGTTGAGCTCGCGGGCCTTGACGATCTGGCCGTCGGGCATGGTGATCCGGGTGCCCGCGGTGACGTAGAGACCGGCCTCCACCACGCACTCGTCGCCCAGGGCGATGCCCACGCCCGCCTCGGCGCCGATCAGGCAGCGCTCGCCGATCGAGATGATGACGTTGCCGCCGCCGGAGAGGGTGCCCATGGTGGAGGCGCCGCCGCCGATGTCCGAACCGTCGCCGATGACGACACCGGCGGAGATCCGGCCCTCGACCATCGACGTGCCGAGCGTGCCGGCGTTGAAGTTGACGAAGCCCTCGTGCATCACGGTGGTGCCCTCGGCCAGGTGCGCGCCCAGGCGGACCCGGTCGGCGTCGGCGATCCGGACGCCCTTGGGGGCGACGTAGTCCGTCATGCGCGGGAACTTGTCGATCGAGGTGACCTGGAGGTGCAGGCCCTCGGCGCGCGCGTTCAGCCGCACCTTCTCGACGTCGTCCACGGCGACCGGACCGAGCGAGGTCCAGGCGACGTTGGCGAGGTGGCCGAAGATGCCATCCAGGCTCTGGCCGTGCGGCTTGACCAGGCGGTGCGAGAGCAGGTGCAGCCGCAGGTAGACGTCGTGCGCGTCCAGCGGCTTCTCGTCCAGCGAGGCGATGACCGTGCGGACCGCGACCACCTCGACGCCCCGGCGGGCGTCCGGGCCGGTCGCCGCGGTCGCGCCGCCGCCCAGCAGCTCCGCCGCGCGCTCGGCGGACAGCCGCTCGGTGCCGGCCGGGCCCGGCTCCGCGACCAGTTCGGGCGCGGGGTACCAGGTGTCGAGAACGGTGCCGTCGGAGGCGATGGTGGCAAGACCGGCGGCGACGGCGCCGGTGGTACGGGAAGCAGTGTCGGTCATGGGGAAAACCTAACGTGGGGCGGGGTGCGGGAGCGAACCGTGTCTCATGTGCCGGGCGCGTCTGCCCGCGCGCCGTCCGTGCGGCGGTCACGGCCCCGGCCGATCACCCGGCCCAGGGCCTCGCGCGCGTACTCCTCGTCGTAGGAACCCCCGGTCAGCAGCACCTGGAGGCAGATGCCGTCCATCAGGGCGACCAGGGTGCGGGCCGTCACGGGGTCGACACGGGCGGACAGGCGGGCGACCGTCTCCTCGGTCCACTGGGCGGCGACGGGGCGCAGGGCCGGGCGGCGCAGGGCGGCGAGGTACAGCTCGTACTCCAGCTCGGCGCCCGGGCGGTCGCCGCCCAGCCACCGCCCGAGGACGCGGGCGAGCCCGGCCGCGAGGTCGGTGCCGGGGGCGGCCGCGACGCCGCTGTCGTCCAGCACCCCGGCGAAGCCCTCGTTGGCCTGGCACAGGGCCGCCACCAGCAGCTCGTCCAGGGTGGCGAAGTGATACGTGGTGGAGCCGAGCGGAACGTCGGCCTCCGCGGCGACCGTGCGGTGGCTCAGCCCGGCGAGCCCGTCCCGGGCGGCTACGCGGATCGCCGCGTCGATGATCCGCTGCCGCCGGCCGGGGTCGTGGCGCCGGGCCATCAGTGGCTCGCCCCGCCGAGGTTCAGCACCACCACTCCCCCGATGATCAGCACGATCCCGGCGATCTTGGCCATGCCCAGCCCCTCTCCGAACAGCAGCAGCCCGAGCACGGCGATGGCCGCGGTGCCCACCCCGGACCAGATCGCGTACGCCGTGCCGATCTGCACGGACTTCAGGGTCTGCGCGAGCAGCACGAAGGAGACCAGATACCCCAGCGCCGTCACCAGCGAGGGCCACGGCCTGCTGAAACCGTGGCTGTACTTCATCGCCGTCGTCGCGCACACCTCGGCGGCTATGGCACCGGCGAGCGTCAGGTATCCCATGTGTACGAGCGTACACATCATATGTACGGGCGTACACATCGAGCGTACGGAAAAGGGGCCACGGCAAGCCGTGGCCCCTCTCACCGAAGCGCTGTCAGACGTTGAAGCCCAGGGCGCGCAGCTGCTCGCGGCCCTCGTCGGTGATCTTGTCCGGGCCCCACGGCGGCATCCAGACCCAGTTGATCCGGAGCTCGTTGACGATGCCGTCCGTGGCGGACTTGGCCTGGTCCTCGATGACGTCGGTCAGCGGGCAGGCCGCCGAGGTCAGGGTCATGTCCACGGTCGCCACGTTGGAGTCGTCCACGTGGATGCCGTAGATCAGGCCGAGGTTGACGACATCGATGCCCAGCTCGGGGTCGACCACGTCCATCAGGGCCTCGCGGAGTTCCTCCTCGGAGGCCGGCTTCATCTCGACGGTGTCGCTCATGCGGTCTTCCTTTCGGCGTCGGCGCCATCCAGCGCCTGGGCCGTCGCGTCCTTCCACGCCATCCAGCTCAGGAGGGCGCACTTGACCCGCGCGGGGTACTTGGAGACACCGGCGAACGCCACGGCGTCCTCCAGCACCTCCTCCATCGCGTCGTCCGGCTCGATCTTGCCCTTGGACTGCATCAGCTCCAGGAAGGTCTCCTGGATCTTCTGCGCCTCGGGCAGGTCCTTGCCGACGAGGAGTTCGTTCAGCACGGACGCCGAGGCCTGGCTGATGGAGCAGCCCTGGCCCTCGTACGAGACATCCGCGATCTTGGTGCCGTCGTACTTCACGCGGAGGGTGATCTCGTCGCCGCACGTCGGGTTCACATGGTGCACCTCGGCGTCGCCATCCCGAAGACCACGCCCGTGGGGGTTCTTGTAGTGGTCCAGGATGACTTCCTGGTACATCGAATCCAGCTTCACGGTCTCAGCACACGCCTCTCAGCCGAAGAAGTTCCGTACGTGCTCCAGGCCGTCGACCAGAGCATCGATCTCGGCCGGCGTGGAGTACAGATAGAACGACGCTCGCGTGGTCGCGGGAATTCCGTAACGCAGGCAGACGGGACGGGCGCAGTGGTGGCCGACGCGGACCGCGATGCCCTGCTCGTCCAGGACCTGGCCCACGTCGTGCGGGTGGATGTCGCCCAGCGTGAAGGAGATCGCGGCGCCCCGGTCCTCGGCCGTGGTCGGGCCGATGATCTTGAGGTCCGGGACCTGGGCCAGGCGCTCCACCGCGTACTGGGTCAGCGCGTGCTCATGGGCGAGGATCTTCTCCATGCCGATGGCCTGGAGGTAGTCGATCGCCGCGCCCAGGCCGACCGCCTGCGCGATCGGGGGCGTGCCCGCCTCGAACTTGTGCGGTGCCGGGGCGTACGTCGAGGAGTGCATCGAGACGGTCTCGATCATCTCGCCGCCGCCCAGGAACGGGGGCAGGTCCTCCAGCAGTTCCTGGCGGCCCCACAGCACGCCGATGCCGGTCGGGCCGCACATCTTGTGGCCGGTGAAGGCCACGAAGTCGGCCTGGAGGGCCTGCACGTCCAGCGGCATGTGCGGCGCGGCCTGGGAGGCGTCGACGCACACCAGCGCGCCGACCTCCTGGGCGCGGCGCACTATCGCCTCGACCGGGTTGACCGTGCCCAGGATGTTGGAGACCAGCACGAAGGAGACGATCTTCGTCTTCTCGGTGATGATCTCGTCGATGTTGGACAAGTCGAGCCGGCCGTCCTCGGTGAGGCCGAACCACTTCAGCTTCGCGCCCGTGCGCTGCGCCAGCAGCTGCCACGGCACGATGTTGGAGTGGTGCTCCATCTCCGTGATGACGATCTCGGTCTCGTGGTCGACCCGGTAGGGCTCGTCGGCCCAGCCCAGCATGTTGGCCACGAGGTTGAGCGACTCGGAGGCGTTCTTGGTGAAGATCACCTCGTCGCGGCTCGGCGCGTTGATGAACTCGGCCACCTTGTCGCGCGCGCCCTCGTAGAGTGCCGTGGCCTCCTCGGCGAGGACGTGCACGCCGCGGTGGACGTTGGCGTTGTAACGCTCGTAGTACTCGTTGAGGGCGTCCAGCACCTGGCGCGGCTTCTGGCTCGTCGCCGCGTTGTCCAGGTACACGAGCTTCCGGCCGTCGTGGACGACGCGGTCCAGAACGGGGAAGTCCTTGCGGATCGCCTCGGTGTCGAGGAGGCCCGACAGCTGTGTCACGCGGATGCGCCACCCTTCACGTATGCCTCGTAGCCCTCGTTCTCCAGCTTGTCCGCGAGCTCGGGGCCACCGGACTCGACGATGCGGCCGGCCGCGAAGACGTGGACGTAGTCGGGCTTGATGTAGCGCAGGATGCGCGTGTAGTGCGTGATCAGCAGGGTGCCGACCTCACCGGTCTCGCGGACGCGGTTGACGCCCTCGGAGACGATGCGCAGGGCGTCGACGTCGAGGCCGGAGTCGGTCTCGTCCAGGATCGCCATCTTGGGCTTGAGCAGTTCGAGCTGGAGGATCTCGTGGCGCTTCTTCTCACCGCCGGAGAAGCCCTCGTTGACGTTGCGCTCGGCGAAGGCGGGGTCCATGTGGAGACGCTCCATGGCCTCCTTGACCTCCTTCACCCAGGTGCGCAGCTTGGGGGCCTCGCCGCGGACGGCGGTGGCGGAGGTGCGCAGGAAGTTGGAGACCGAGACGCCGGGGACCTCGACCGGGTACTGCATCGCCAGGAACAGGCCGGCGCGGGCGCGCTCGTCGACGGACATCGCCAGGACGTCCTCGCCGTCGAGCAGCACGGTGCCCTCGGTGATCGTGTACTTCGGGTGACCCGCGAGCGAGTAGGCGAGGGTGGACTTGCCGGAGCCGTTGGGGCCCATGATGGCGTGCGTCTCGCCCTGCTTCACGGTGAGGTCGACGCCCTTGAGGATCTCCTTCGTGGCGTTGTCGGCCTCGACGGTGACGTGCAGGTCTCGGATTTCAAGCGTTGCCATGGATGCCTCAGGACTCCTGGGTGAGGGAGACGAGAACGTCGTCCCCTTCGATCTTTACGGGGTATACGGGGACGGGGCGCGTCGCGGGCAGCCCGGACGGCTTGCCGGTGCGGAGGTCGAAGGCGGAGCCGTGCAGCCAGCACTCGATCTGGCAGTCCTCCACCTCGCCCTCGGAGAGCGAGACGTTCGCGTGCGAGCAGATGTCGTAGATCGCGTACACCTCGCCCTCGGTCCGGACGACCGAGACCGGCGTGCCGTCGAGTTCCACCCGCTTGGGGGTGCCCTCCGACAGCTCGCTCAGCCCACAGGCGCGTTGGAAGCTCATGCGACCGAGGCCTCCAGCTCCTGCTCGATCTTGGCGAGCAGTCGCTCCTCGATGTCGGTGACACCGATCTGCTGGACCAGTTCGGCGAAGAAGCCGCGGACCACCAGGCGGCGGGCCTCGTGCTCGGGGATGCCGCGGGCCATCAGGTAGAACAGCTGCTCGTCGTCGAACCGGCCGGTGGCGGAGGCGTGGCCGGCGCCGACGATCTCACCGGTCTCGATCTCCAGGTTCGGCACCGAGTCGACGCGGGCGCCGTCGGTGAGGACCAGGTTGCGGTTCATCTCGTAGGTGTCGGTGCCCTCGGCCTTGGCCTCGATGAGCACGTCACCGATCCAGACCGCGTGCGCGTCGTCGCCCTGGAGCGCGCCCTTGTAGACGACGTTCGACTTGCAGTGCGGGGCGTTGTGGGTGACCAGGAGGCGGTGCTCCTGGTGCTGGCCCGCGTCGGTGAAGTACAGGCCGTACAGCTCGGCCTCGCCGCCGGGGCCCGCGTAGGTGACGCGCGGGTGCAGGCGTACGACGTCGCCGCCGAAGGTGACGACGACCGACTTGAAGGAGGCGTCCCGGCCGACCAGCGCATTGTGCTGGGCGATGTGGACGGCCTTGTCGTCCCAGTCCTGGACGGAGACGACGGTGAGCTTGGCGCCGTCGCCGAGCAGGTAGTCGACGTTGGCGGCGAGCACCGCGTCACCGGTGTGGTCGATGACGACCACGGCCTCGGCGAAGGCGCCCAGCTCGATCACCTGGTGGCCGAAGGCGGTGCCGCCCTGACCGTGCACGGCGATGCGGATCGGCTCGGTGAGGACCGTCTCCTTGGGGACGGACACGACCGAGGCCTGCTCGAAGGCGGAGTACGCCTGCGCGGCGACCCGGTCCACGGGGACGCCCGCCTTGCGCAGCCGCGCGTCGTCCCGCCCGACGTGCTCGACGACGACGCCCTCGGGCGCCCGGACGTCGACCTTCACGCCGTCGCCGGAGGCGACGGCGGTGCCGTCGTGCAGCCCGCGCAGGCGCTCCAGCGGGGTGAACCGCCATTCCTCCTCGCGGCCGTGCGGGACGGGGAAGTCCGCCACGTCGTAGGAGGGGGGCGCGCTCATGCGCGAGACGACGGTCGACTCCGCGGCGACCGCGATCGAGCCCGCGGTGGTCGACCCCACGGGGATGTTCTGGGCCTCAGCCATGGCTGTCGTATTGCTCGCTTTCTCAGGTCAGTGGCTTGATGGGGAAGGCGGCGGTGATCAGCCGACCGCGCCCTCCATCTGCAGCTCGATCAGCCGGTTGAGTTCCAGCGCGTACTCCATGGGCAGCTCCTTGGCGATCGGCTCGACGAAGCCGCGCACGATCATCGCCATCGCCTCGTCCTCGGACAGACCACGGCTCATCAGGTAGAAGAGCTGGTCCTCGGAGACCTTGGAGACGGTGGCCTCGTGGCCCATGGACACGTCGTCCTCGCGGACGTCCACGTACGGGTAGGTGTCCGAACGGGAGATGGTGTCCACCAGCAGCGCGTCGCACAGCACGTTCGACTTGGAGCCGGCGGCGCCCTCGCCGATCTCGATCAGACCGCGGTAGGACGTCCGGCCGCCACCGCGGGCCACCGACTTGGAGACGATGTTCGACGAGGTGTTCGGCGCCATGTGGACCATCTTGGCGCCGGCGTCCTGGTGCTGGCCCTCGCCCGCGAAGGCGATGGACAGGGTCTCGCCCTTGGCGTGCTCGCCCATCAGGTAGACGGCCGGGTACTTCATCGTCACCTTGGAGCCGATGTTGCCGTCGATCCACTCCATGGTCGCGCCCTCGTACGCCACGGCGCGCTTGGTGACCAGGTTGTAGACGTTGTTCGACCAGTTCTGGATGGTCGTGTAGCGGCAGCGGGCGTTCTTCTTGACGATGATCTCGACCACGGCGCTGTGCAGCGAGTCCGACTTGTAGATCGGCGCGGTGCAGCCCTCGACGTAGTGCACGTAGGCACCCTCGTCGACGATGATCAGGGTCCGCTCGAACTGGCCCATGTTCTCCGTGTTGATACGGAAGTAGGCCTGGAGCGGGATCTCCACGTGCACGCCCTTCGGCACGTAGATGAAGGAGCCGCCGGACCACACGGCCGTGTTCAGCGCGGCGAACTTGTTGTCACCGGCCGGGATGACGGTGCCGAAGTACTCCTTGAAGAGCTCCGGGTGCTCCTTCAGGGCGGTGTCGGTGTCCAGGAAGATGACGCCCTGCTGCTCCAGGTCCTCGCGGATCTGGTGGTAGACGACCTCCGACTCGTACTGGGCGGCGACGCCGGCGACCAGGCGCTGCTTCTCGGCCTCGGGGATGCCCAGCTTGTCGTAGGTGTTCTTGATGTCCTCGGGCAGGTCCTCCCAGGACTCCGCCTGCTTCTCCGTGGAGCGCACGAAGTACTTGATGTTGTCGAAGTCGATGCCCGACAGATCCGAGCCCCAGTTCGGCATGGGCTTCTTCTCGAAGAGCTTGAGGCCCTTCAGGCGCAGCTTGGTCATCCACTCCGGCTCCGACTTCTTGCCGGAGATGTCGCGGACGACGTCCTCGTTCAGGCCGCGCCGGGCGGAGGCACCGGCCACGTCGGAGTCGGCCCAGCCGTATTCGTACTTGCCCAGGCCCTCCAGCTCAGGGTGGGCAGTCTCCGTGGGGAGAGTCATGCGGGGTTCCTCCCGGCCGTGCTTGCAGGTGCGTCAGTGGAAATCTTGGGAATGAACGTCGTGCAGACGCCGTCGCCGTGCGCGATGGTCGCCAGCCGCTGGACGTGGGTACCCAGCAGCTCGGCGAAGATCTCGGTCTCCGCCTCGCACAGCTGCGGGTACTGCTCCGCCACATGGGCGACCGGGCAGTGGTGCTGGCACAGCTGCTCGCCGACCGGTGCGCTGCGCGCCGTAGCAGCGTACCCGTCCGCGCTCAGGGCCTTGGCCAGCGCTTCCGCGCGTTTGTCCGGGGTCACCCGCTCGATCGCCTCGCGGTACGCGCGCGCCTGGGCGGCGATCCGCGCGCGGGCGAAGGCGGAGACCGCGCCGGGGCCGCCCTCGTGCTCGGCGATCCAGCGCAGCGCGTCCGCGGCCAGCTTGTCGTACGACTGGTCGAAGGCGTCGCGTCCGCAGTCGGTGAGCGCGAAGACCTTGGCGGGGCGCCCGCGCGTGCGCGTGCCGTACACGCGCTGTTCGCGCGCCTCCACCACGTCGTCCGCGACAAGCGCGTCAAGGTGACGACGGACGGCCGCCTGGGTGAGTCCCAGCCGGCCGGCGAGTTCGGCGACGGTCGACGGGCCGTGGTCCAGGATGGACCGCGCGACCCGGTTGCGCGTGGAGCGCTCCCCGGTCGCGAACTCCTCCTGGGGGGTCCCCGTGAGGGCCTCCCGAGCCTCGCCGACGTTTTTCACAACGCCATTGTTGCGTAATTCCTCGGGGCCTGACAAGCGCCGTCCGGATCACCGCCCGGTGCCCTGCATCACTTAGGCATACCTAATCTGACCTGCGGAAACGATCACCGATCGATCATCCGGGTGGGCCGCGCGGGAAATTCCGTGGCGCCGCGCGCACCCGTACGCGAGACTCCCCGGCCATGGCCATACCCCCTCCCACCGGCCCTCTTGTCACCCGGGACGACATCGCCGACGGGCTGCGCCGGCTCGGTGTGACACCCGGCGAGATCCTGCTCGCGCATACCTCGCTGAGTTCCCTCGGCTGGGTCAACGGCGGGGCGGTGGCCGTCGTCCAGGGACTCCTCGACGCCCTCGGGCCCTGCGGCACGCTGGTCGTCCCGGCCCACACCTCCGACCTCTCCGACCCCGCCTGCTGGGAGAACCCGCCGGTGCCGAAGGAGTGGTGGGAGCGCGTCCGGGCCACCATGCCCGTGTACGACCCGCTGGTCACGCCCACGCGCGGGGTCGGCGTCGTCCCCGAGACCGTGCGCACCTGGCCCGGCGCCCTGCGCAGCGCGCACCCGCAGACCTCCTTCGCGGCCGTCGGCCCCCGCGCCCCGGAGATCACCGAGGGACACGCCGCGGATTGCCGGCTGGGCGAGCACAGCCCGCTGGCCCGGCTGGAGCGGCTGGGCGCCCGGGTGCTGCTGCTGGGCGCCGGATACGGCTCCTGCACCAGCTTCCACCTGGCCGAGTACCGCCTGCCCGCGCCGCTCGTCCCGGTCGGCCGGCCCGCGCCCGGCGGCTGGCTGACCGTGCCGGAGGTGGCGATCAGCTCCGAGGGGTTCGAAGAGCTGGGGCGCGACTTCGAGCGGGAGCGGCCCGTCGTGCGCGGCAAGGTGGGCGCCGCCGACGCCCGGCTGTTCCCGGTCGCGGACGCGGTGGCCCACGCCGAGCGCCGGCTGGCCGCGTACCGGGACTTCCCCGACCCGGCCGCCTGATCGGCGAGCGGTCTCCCTAGACTCTGGACCCATGCATAGTGAGCCCGTCGTCCAGGTCGCGGCCCTGGTGAAGCGGTACGGCACGAAGACCGCGGTCAACGGCCTCGACCTGGTGGCCCAGGCGGGCGTGACCGCCGTCCTCGGACCCAACGGCGCCGGCAAGACGACGACGGTCGAGACCTGCGAGGGGTACCGGAAGCCGGATTCCGGCACGGTTCGCGTCCTGGGCCTCGACCCGGTGCGCCAGTCGGCCGAGCTGCGGCCCAGGATCGGTGTGATGCTCCAGTCCGGCGGCGTCTACTCCGGCGCCCGCGCGGACGAGATGCTGCGCCATGTCGCCAAGCTGCACGCCCACCCCCTGGACGTGGACGCCCTGATCGAGCGGCTCGGGCTCGGCGCGTGCGGCCGCACCTCCTACCGCCGGCTCTCCGGCGGCCAGCAGCAGCGCCTGGCGCTCGCCATGGCCGTCGTCGGCCGCCCGGAGCTGGTGTTCCTGGACGAGCCGACCGCGGGCCTCGACCCGCAGGCCCGCCGGGCCACCTGGGACCTGGTGAAGGACCTGCGCGCCGACGGCGTCTCGGTGATCCTCACCACCCACCACATGGACGAGGCCGAGCAGCTCGCCGACGACGTCGCGATCATCGACGGCGGCAAGGTCATCGCCCAGGGCTCCCCCGAGGAGCTGTGCAAGGGCGGCGCGGAGAACACCCTGCGCTTCACCGGCCGCCCCGGCCTCGACGTCGGCTCCCTGCTCAAGGCGCTCCCGGACGGCTGCACGGCAGCCGAGCTGACCCCGGGCGCCTACCGCGTCGTCGGCAAGGTCGACCCGCAACTGCTGGCCACCGTGACCTCCTGGTGCGCCCAGCACGGCGTGATGCCGGACCGCATCTCGGTCGAACGGCACACCCTCGAAGACGTCTTTCTGGAGCTGACCGGCAAGGAGCTGCGCTCATGACCACCGCGTCGGGTACGTACGCGCCAAAGCCGGGGGCCGCGCCCCTGCCCCGCATGATCGCGGCGCAGGCGGCCCTGGAGACGAAGATGCTGCTGCGCAACGGCGAGCAGCTGCTGCTGACGGTGGTCATCCCGACCCTGCTGCTGGTGCTGTTCAGCTCCGTGGACATCGTGGACACCGGCAAGGGCAAGGCCGTCGACTTCCTCGCGCCGGGCATCCTCGCCCTCGCCGTGATGTCGACCGCCTTCACCGGGCAGGCCATCGCCACCGGCTTCGAGCGCCGCTACGGCGTGCTCAAGCGGCTCGCCGCCTCGCCGCTGCCCCGCTGGGCCCTGATGACCGCGAAGACGGCGTCGGTGCTGGTCACCGAGGTGCTCCAGGTGATCCTGCTGACGGTGATCGCCCTCGCCCTCGGCTGGTCCCCGCACGGCGACCCGGCCGCCGTGCTCCTGCTGCTGGTGCTCGGCACCGCCGCCTTCTCCGGGCTCGGCCTGCTGATGGCCGGCACCCTGAAGGCCGAGGCGACGCTGGCCGCCGCCAACCTCGTGTTCCTGCTGCTGCTCGTCGGCGGCGGCGTCATCGTGCCGCTGGACAAGTTCGGCTCGGCCGGGCAGCACGTCCTCGGGCTGCTGCCCATCTCCGCCCTCTCCGACGGCCTGCGGGACGTCCTCCAGCACGGCGCCGGCATGCCCTGGGGCGACCTGGGCGTCCTCGCGGTGTGGGCGGTCGTGGGGCTCGCCGCGGCCGGGAAGTTCTTCCGCTGGGAGTGAGCCGTCCCCCGTCGCAGTGAGCGGCGACACGGCGCCGGGACGGGACCCTCGTGAAAGCGTGCACAAGCGGGCGCCTACCATGGTGGGCGTGCCAAAGCTGACCCGCGCCGATGCCGTTGCGGCCCTGCGCAATCCGCTCGCCTTCATCGCCGACCGCTGGACGCCGGAGCCCCGGACCGTGCGGCGGGCGGCGCTCGCCGCGCTCGTGATGTCGGTGGTGATCGTCGTCACCGGCGGCGCCGTCCGACTGACCGCTTCGGGCCTCGGCTGCCCGACCTGGCCCGAGTGCACCGACGGCTCGCTGACGCCGACGCAGGCGCTGACCTACCACAGCGCCATCGAGTTCGGCAATCGTCTGCTGACCTACGTGCTGTGCGCCGCGGTCGGCTGGGCGATCGTCGCCGCCCGTTCCGAGAAGCCCCGCCGGCGCAGCCTGACGCGGCTCGGCTGGGCCCAGTTCTGGCTGGTGATGGGCAACGCGGTGCTCGGCGGCATCGTGGTGCTGGTCGGCCTGAACCCGTACACCGTCGCGGCGCACTTCCTGCTGGCGACGGCGCTGACCGCGGTGGCGGTGGTGATGTGGCAGCGCACCCGCGAGGGCGACGCCGCGCCCCGGCCGCTGGTCGGCAAGGCCGTGGTCCAGCTGGTGTGGTTCCTGGTGCTCGCGTCCGTACTCCTCCTCGCGGTGGGCACGGTGGTCACCGGCGCCGGGCCGCACGCGGGCGACTCCAGCGACGTGCAGCGCATCCCGATCGACTGGGAGGCCGTGGCCAAGCTGCACGCGGTGCTCGCCTGGATCGTGGTGACCCTGACGTTCGCGCTGTGGTTCATCCTCAAGGCCGTCGACGCCCCGCGCGGGCCGCTGGCCCGCACCCGCGAGCTGTTCCTGATCCTGCTGGCCCAGGGCGTCATCGGCTACGTCCAGTACTTCACCCACCTGCCCGAGCTGCTGGTCGGCCTGCACATGCTCGGCTCCTGCCTGGTGTGGATCGGCGTGCTGCGGGTCCTGCTGTCGCTGCGCGAACGCCCGGAAGCGGAACTGGGCGTGCCCGGTCCCGCGGCCGAGGTCACGGTGCCCACGAACGCCTGACTCACCCGTACGCGGTGACCAGTGCGTCGATCGCCGGGCCCAGGTAGGCCCGGGTCAGCTCCGCGCGGCGGGCGAGCCAGGTGCCGTCCGCCGGGGCGGGGCCCGCGTACCGTCGGCGGGTGACGTCCTCGACCACCTCGGCCGGCGCGCCCAGCCCAGGGAGTTCCGCCAGGGCGTCCCGCTTGCTGATCAGCCGCCCCTCGCGCAGCGTCACGGTGGCCCTGGCGAAGGTCAGCAGCCCGAGGTCCACCCAGACGTCCTGCCGCCACAGGCGGGCCTTGCCGACGGCCGGGCGCCAGAAGTCCCGCTGGTCGCGCACGACGAACGCGCGCAGCTCCCGCTCCGGTACCGGCGGCACCAGGCCGGCGGGCGGCTCCCCGTGCAGCACCCGGCCGAAGGCGTGCAGCTCGCGCCGGGTGACGGGGGTGACCGGGCGCCGCAGCACATGACCGTGCGCCCAGGTGAGATGTGCCCGGCCGGGGTCCGCGAGGGTGGCCGGGGCGAGATAGCCGCAGTGCAGTTTCGCGGCGAGCGGCGCCTCGCGCAGCCGCCGGTGCAGCGTCACGATACGCCGTACCGCCGTGGGGCCGGGGCGCGCGGGCAGCACCGCGATCAGGTCGAGGTCGCTGCGGCCCTCCTGGTAGTCGCCCCCGGCCAGCGAGCCGTGCGCCCAGACGGCGCGGGGGCGCAACGGGGTGAGCGCGTCCAGGAAACGTTCGAGCAGGGCATCCGTCTGCATGCCGTCAGCCTGGCGCACCGACGGTGCGCGGGGAACCGTGCGGACGCCCGTCGCTCCCGCCCCGGCGCGGACGAGCCGCCGGGGGCGGGTCAGCCCCCGAGCTGGATGCCCGCCATCCGCTTCCACTCGTACGGCCCGGTCCGCACCTTCGCCGCGAACTCCCCGTCGAAGGACTCGTGCACGGTGATCCCGGCCTTCGCCACCGCCTGCTCCGCGATGGCGTACGTGGGGGCCACCACGTCGCCCCAGCCGCCGTCCGCGCCGACGAGCACGATCCGGGCGCCGCGCCGGCCGATGTAGGCCACCTGCCCCTCGGCGCCGCCGTGGGCCTTGGAGAAGGCGCTGATCCTGTGGGCGAGCCGGGCCGCCGTGCGCTCGGCCTTCGCGTCAACCTGCTGCGTATCTGCCATGGCCAGGATGCTACCGACGAGTAGATGAAACGGCGACGGGAGGGGCGCGTGGCCTTGACCACGCGCCCCTCCCGCCGGGGAAGAGAGTGCGTCAGCGCAGGAACGGGTCCACCGCGACGGCGACGAACAGGATCGACACATAGGTGATCGACCAGTGGAACAGGCGCATCTCCTTGAGCTTGGCGCCGGTGACCTCCGCCTTCGCCCGGTTCTGCAGCCCGTGCGCCTCCCACAGCCAGAAGCCGCCGGCGGCGAGGGCGACCACCGTGTAGAACCAGCCGGTGTAGCCCAGCGGGGTGAGCAGCAGCGAGACGACGACCATCACCCAGCTGTAGATGACGATCTGCCGGGCGACGACCTTGTTGGAGGCGATCACCGGCAGCATCGGCACGCCCGCGCGCGCGTAGTCGTCCTTGACCTTCATGGACAGCGGCCAGTAGTGCGGCGGCGTCCAGAAGAACATCACCAGGAAGAGGATGACCGGCGCCCAGGACATCGAGTTCGTCACCGAGGACCAGCCGATCAGCACCGGCAGACAGCCGGCGATGCCGCCCCACACGATGTTCTGCGCGGTGCGCCGCTTCAGGATCATCGTGTAGACGACGACGTAGAAGAGCAGCGCGCCGAGCGACAGCCAGGCGCTGAGCCAGTTGACCGTCAGCCCGAACAGCAGGGTGGAGACGACCCCGAGGCCGATGCCGAAGGCCAGGCACTCGCGCGGGCTGACCATGCCGGTCACCAGCGGCCGCTGCGAGGTGCGGTCCATCAGGGCGTCGATGTCCCGGTCGATGTACATGTTCAGCGCGTTCGCGCCGCCCGCGGACAGATACCCGCCCAGGCAGGTGAGCAGCACCAGCTTGAGGGAGGGCACACCCTGCTGGGCCAGGAACATCACCGGCACCGTGGTGATGAGCAGCAGCTCGATGATCCGCGGCTTGGTCAGTGCCACGAACGCCTTGGCACGGGCCCCGAACGGCCGGTGAACCGGGCTCGGGCTCGTACCACCGAGCACCCCCGCTGGACGGGATTCGACGGCCGTCACGCACACCCCTGACAGAGACATCCCAGCGAGCCTCCCCCGGATGAGGTCTTGATTGGGGCTCGCGCGTACCACGCCACTTTAGACGTTGCCCATACCCCGGCATTCGCGGGGGTGGGGTCGTGTTGGCGGACGGCCCGGACGACGCTTTGCGGTCCTCTTCCGGCACCCCCGTGTCAAAGGCCCCATAAGAGGGGCCCCACCACTCTTTTGAGCGGTCAGATGAGCGCCTCCTTATTCATGTGCCGAATGCCGTATCGGCCAGTCGGGAGGCGGATCCCGCGGATGCCCGGCAGTCTGGAATCACCCGCGAAAACGCACGTCCTTACGAGGGTAGGCTCGTCAGCGGCCGGCGGGCAGAAGCACGCCGGCGGCCGGGTGGGCGCATGCCCCGAAGACCGGCGACCGACATGTGGAGAGGAGCCCTGACCCAGGGTGAGCACCAAGCCGACCACCACAGACCTTGAGTGGACCGACCTGGACCAGCGGGCCGTGGACACCGCCCGAGTCCTGGCCGCCGACGCCGTACAGAAGGTCGGCAACGGCCATCCCGGTACGGCCATGAGCCTGGCCCCGGCCGCCTACACCCTCTTCCAGAAGGTGATGCGGCACGACCCGGCCGACCCGGAGTGGGTGGGGCGCGACCGTTTCGTGCTGTCCGCCGGCCACTCGTCCCTGACCCTCTACACGCAGCTCTACCTGGCCGGTTTCGGCCTGGAGCTGGAGGACCTGGAGTCCTTCCGCACCTGGGGTTCGAAGACCCCGGGCCACCCGGAGTACGGACACACCAAGGGTGTGGAGACCACCACCGGCCCGCTGGGCCAGGGCGTGGCCAACGCGGTGGGCATGGCGATGGCCGCCCGCTACGAGCGCGGCCTGTTCGACCCCGAGGCGCCGCAGGGCGAGTCGCCGTTCGACCACTTCATCTACTGCATCGCCGGTGACGGCTGCCTCCAGGAGGGCATCTCCGCCGAGGCGTCCTCGCTGGCCGGGCACCAGAAGCTGGGCAACCTGATCCTGCTGTGGGACGACAACCACATCTCGATCGAGGGCGACACCGAGACCGCGGTCTCCGAGGACACCGTCAAGCGGTACGAGGCCTACGGCTGGCACGTGCAGCGCGTGGAGCCCAAGGCGGACGGCGACCTGGACCCGGCGGCGATCTACGCCGCGATCCAGGAGGCCAAGGCGGTCACCGACCGGCCCTCCTTCATCGCGATGCGCTCGATCATCGCCTGGCCGGCCCCGAACGCGCAGAACACCGAGGCCGCGCACGGCTCGGCGCTGGGCGAGGACGAGGTCGCGGCCACCAAGCGCGTCCTCGGCTTCGACCCGGAGCGTTCCTTCGCCGTCGACGATGAAGTGATCGGCCACACCCGCAAGGCCCTGGAGCGCGGCGCCCGCGCGAAGGCCGAGTGGGAGAAGTCGCTCCAGGTGTGGCGGGACGAGAACCCCGAGCGCGCCGCCGAGTTCGACCGCATCGCGCGGGGCGAGCTGCCCACCGGCTGGGAGGAGAAGATCCCGGTCTTCGAGCCCGGCAAGGCCGTCGCCACCCGGGCCGCCTCCGGCAAGGTCCTCCAGGCGCTCGGCCCGGTGATCCCCGAGCTGTGGGGCGGCTCCGCCGACCTCGCCGGCTCCAACAACACCACGATCGACAAGAGCAGCTCGTTCCTGCCCGCGGGCAACCCGCTGCCGGAGGCCGACCCGTACGGCCGCACGATCCACTTCGGCATCCGCGAGCACTCCATGGGCGCGGAGCTGAACGGCATCACGCTGCACGGCAACACCCGTGTCTACGGCGGCACGTTCCTCGTCTTCTCCGACTACATGCGCAACGCCGTGCGCCTGTCGGCCCTGATGCACCTGCCCGTGACGTACGTGTGGACGCACGACTCCATCGGCCTCGGCGAGGACGGCCCGACCCACCAGCCGGTCGAGCACCTGGCCTCGCTGCGCGCGATCCCGGGCCTGAACATCGTCCGCCCGGCCGACGCCAACGAGACCGCCATCGCCTGGCGCGAGGTCCTGAAGCGCTACACCAAGGAGTTCGGCAAGGGCCAGCCGCACGGCTTCGCGCTGACCCGCCAGGGCGTGCCGACGTACGAGCCCAACGAGGACGCGGCCAAGGGCGGTTACGTCCTGTTCGAGGCCGAGGGCGGCGAGCCGCAGGTGATCCTGATCGCCACCGGCTCCGAGGTGCACGTGGCCGTGGAGGCACGTGAGCAGCTCCAGGCCGAGGGGGTCGCGACCCGCGTCGTGTCGATGCCGTCGGTCGAGTGGTTCGAGCAGCAGGACCAGGGGTACCGGGACTCCGTGCTGCCGCCGTCCGTGAAGGCCCGGGTCGCCGTGGAGGCGGGCGTGGGCCTGACGTGGCACAAGTACGTCGGGGACGCCGGCCGCATCGTCTCCCTGGAGCACTTCGGCGCGTCCGCGGACGCCAAGGTGCTCTTCAAGGAGTTCGGTTTCACCGCGGAGAACGTGGCCGCCAAGGCCCGGGAATCCATCGCCGCCGCCCAGCGCTGACGCTCATATACGACACGTAGGAGATGTAATTCCATGACAGACGCACTCAAGCGCCTCTCCGACGAAGGCGTCGCGATCTGGCTGGACGACCTGTCGCGCAAGCGGATCACGTCCGGCAACCTCGCCGAGCTGATCGACCAGCAGCACGTCGTGGGCGTCACCACCAACCCGACGATCTTCCAGAAGGCGATCTCGCAGGGCGACGGCTACGACCTCCAGGTCTCGGACCTCGCCGCCCGCAAGGTCACCGTCGAAGAGGCCATCCGCATGATCACCACGGCGGACGTCCGGGACGCCGCCGACATCCTGCGCCCGGTCTTCGACGCCACCGACGGCCAGGACGGCCGGGTCTCCATCGAGGTCGACCCGCGCCTCGCGCACGACACCAAGGCGACCGTCGCCGAGGCCAAGCAGCTGGCCTGGCTGGTGGACCGCCCCAACACCCTGATCAAGATCCCGGCCACCCAGGCGGGTCTGCCGGCGATCGCCGAGGTCATCGGCCTGGGCATCAGCGTCAACGTCACGCTGATCTTCTCGCTGGAGCGCTACCGCCTGGTCATGGACGCGTACCTCTCCGGCCTGGAGAAGGCCAAGGAGCGCGGCCTGGACCTGTCCAAGATCCGCTCGGTGGCGTCCTTCTTCGTGTCCCGGGTGGACACCGAGATCGACCGCCGCATCGAGAAGCTGGGCACCGACGAGGCCAAGGCGCTGCGCGGCAAGGCCGGCGTCGCCAACGCGCGCCTCGCCTACCAGGCGTACGAGGAGGTCTTCTCCTCGGACCGCTGGAACGCCCTGGAGAAGGCGGGCGCCCACAAGCAGCGTCCGCTGTGGGCCTCCACCGGTGTGAAGGACCCGGCGTACAAGGACACCATGTACGTCGAGGAGCTGGTGGCGCCGAACACGGTCAACACCATGCCGGAGGCCACCCTGGAGGCCACCGACGACCACGGCGAGATCCGTGGCGACGCGGTGACCGGCACCTACGAGCAGGCCCGCGCCGACCTGGACGCGCTGGAGCGCCTCGGCATCTCGTACGACGAGGTCGTCCAGGTGCTGGAGGACGAGGGCGTCGAGAAGTTCGAGACGTCCTGGAACGACCTGCTGAAGTCCACTCAGGCGGAGCTGGAACGCCTCGCCCCCTCGGAGGACTGAGTTGTCATCCGTTTCCGGTTCCGGGGCGAACCCGCTCCGTGACCCGGCCGACCGACGGCTCCCGCGTATCGCGGGGCCGTCGGGTCTGGTCATCTTCGGGGTCACGGGCGATCTGTCGCGCAAGAAACTGATGCCCGCGGTGTACGACCTCGCCAACCGGGGTCTGCTGCCGCCGGGCTTCTCGCTGGTGGGCTTCGCCCGCCGCGAGTGGGCGAACGAGGACTTCGCCCAGGAGGTCCACGACGCCGTCAAGGCGCACTCCCGTACGCCGTTCCGCGAGGAGGTCTGGCAGCAGCTCATCCAGGGGATGCGCTTCGTGCAGGGCACCTTCGACGACGACGAGGCGTTCGAGCGGCTGCGCTCCACCATCGAGGAGCTGGACAAGGCGCAGGGCACGGGCGGCAACTTCGCCTTCTACCTGTCGGTGCCGCCGCGTTCCTTCCCGGTGGTCATCCAGCAGCTGAAGAAGCACGGTCTCGCCGACCAGTCCGGCGGTTCCTGGCGGCGCGCGGTCATCGAGAAGCCGTTCGGGCACGACCTGAAGTCGGCCGAGGAACTGAACAAGGTCGTGCACGAGGTGTTCGAGCCGGACCAGGTGTTCCGGATCGACCACTACCTCGGCAAGGAGACCGTCCAGAACATCCTGGCGCTGCGCTTCGCCAACACGATGTTCGAGCCGATCTGGAACCGGTCCTTCGTGGACCACGTGCAGATCACCATGGCCGAGGACATCGGCATCGGCGGCCGGGCCGGCTACTACGACGGCATCGGCGCCGCCCGTGACGTCATCCAGAACCACCTGCTCCAGCTGCTGGCACTGACCGCGATGGAGGAGCCCGCCTCCTTCGACGCGCAGGCGCTGGCCGCGGAGAAGACCAAGGTGCTCGGCGCCGTGCGGCTGCCGAAGGACCTGGGCAAGAGCACCGTGCGCGGTCAGTACGCGGCGGGCTGGCAGGGCGGCGAGAAGGTCATCGGCTACCTCGAAGAGGACGGCATCGACCCGAAGTCGAAGACCGACACCTTCGCCGCGATCAAGGTGGGCATCGACAACCGCCGCTGGGCGGGCGTCCCCTTCTACCTGCGCACCGGCAAGCGCCTGGGCCGCCGGGTGACGGAGATCGCCGTCGTCTTCCAGCGGGCCCCGCACTCCCCCTTCGACCACACGGCGACGGAGGAGCTGGGCCAGAACGCGATCGTGATCCGCGTCCAGCCGGACGAGGGCATCACGGTCCGCTTCGGCTCCAAGGTGCCCGGCACCTCGATGGAGATCCGGGACGTGTCGATGGACTTCGCCTACGGCGAGTCGTTCACCGAGTCCAGCCCGGAGGCGTACGAGCGGCTGATCCTGGACGTGCTGCTCGGCGACGCCAACCTCTTCCCGCGCACGGAGGAGGTCGAGCTGTCCTGGAAGATCCTCGACCCGATCGAGGAGTACTGGGACAAGCACGGCAGGCCCGCGCAGTACAAGTCGGGCACCTGGGGCCCCGCCGAGGCGGACGAGATGCTCGCACGAGACGGACGGAGCTGGCGCCGGCCATGAAGATAGACCTGACCGACACCACCGCCGGCGAGATCAACAAGGCGCTCGTACAGGGCCGCCGGGCCATCGGCACCCCCGCCGTCGGCATGGTCCTCACCCTCGTCATCGTCACCGACGAGGAGAACGCCTACGACGCGCTGAAGGCCGCCAACGACGCCTCGCGCGAGCACCCCTCGCGCACGCTCGTGGTCGTCAAGCGGGTCTCGCGCACCCCGCGCGACCGCACCTCCTCGCGTCTGGACGCCGAAGTACGGGTGGGCGCGGACGCGGGCACCGGCGAGACGGTCGTGCTGCGGCTGTACGGCGAGGTCGTCGGCCAAGCCGACTCCGTCGTGCTGCCGCTGCTGCTGCCGGACGCCCCGGTGGTCGTGTGGTGGCCGGTGAACGCGCCGCTGGACCCCGCCAAGGACCCGCTGGGCGCGCTCGCCCAGCGCCGGGTCACCGACACCTACGCCGCCGAGGAGCCGGTGCGCGAGCTGACCGCCCGCGCCGCGGCCTACACCCCCGGCGACACCGATCTGTCCTGGACCCGGATCACGCCCTGGCGCTCGATGCTGGCGGCCGCCCTGGACCAGGTCACCTGCACGGTGCAGGCGGTCGAGGTGGAGGGCGAGGAGTTCAACCCGAGCTGCGAGCTGCTGGCGATGTGGCTCGCGGACCGGCTGGACGTGCCGGTGCGCCTGTCCCCGTCCGCGGGGCCGGGCCTGACGGCCGTCCGCATGGACACCACCTGCGGCCCGATCACCCTGGACCGGGCGGACGGCTCGCTCGCCACGCTGACCATCGAGGGCCAGCCGGCCCGTGCGGTGGCGCTGAAGCGGCGGGACACCGCCGAGCTGATCGCGGAGGAGCTGCGCCGGCTGGACCCGGACGACACCTATGCGTCGGCGCTGCGCTACGGGGTGGACCGGCTGGTGACGGTTCCGCGGCAGACGGCCGGCGACGCCTCCGACGCCTCCGGTAAGGAAACCCCGGACGCCGAGGCCTCCGAGGGGCCGGCGGAGGCCGAGGCCACCGCGGAGGGGGCGGCGGTCGCCGAGCCGGAGCCCGTCGAGCAGGCGGCCAAGGCGCCCGCGAAGAAGGCGGCGGCCAGGACCGCGAAGAAGGCCCCCGCGAGGAAGGCGACGGCGAAGTGAACACCCCGCAGCTGGTCGTCCACCGCGACAAGGAACTGATGGCCCAGGCCGCCGCGGCCCGGCTGATCACGAAGATCGTGGACGCGCAGGCCTCCCGGGGCACCGCGTCCGTGGTCCTCACCGGCGGCCGCAACGGCAACGGCCTGCTGGCCGCGCTGGCGGCCGCACCGGCCCGGGACGCCGTCGACTGGACCCGGCTCGACCTGTGGTGGGGCGACGAGCGCTATCTGCCCGAGGGCGACCCCGAGCGCAATGTCACCCAGGCCCGCGAGGCCCTGCTGGACTCCGTCCCGCTGGACCCGGAGCGCGTGCACGCCATGCCCGCCTCCGACGGGCCGTACGGCACGGACGTCGAGGCGGCGGCCGAGGCCTACGCGGCGGAGCTGGCGAAGGCGGCCGGTCCGGAGAACCGCGGCTCGGTGCCCACCTTCGACGTGCTGATGCTGGGCGTCGGCCCGGACACCCATGTGGCCTCGCTCTTCCCGGAGCTGCCGGCCGTACGGGAGACCGAGCGCACGGTGGTGGGCGTGCACGGCGCGCCCAAGCCGCCGCCCACCCGGATCTCGCTCACCCTGCCCGCGATCCGCTCGGCCCGCGAGGTCTGGCTGCTCGCGGCCGGTGAGGACAAGGCGGAGGCCGCGGCCATCGCCCTGTCCGGCGCGGGCGAGATCCAGGCACCGGCGGCGGGTGCCCGCGGCCGCAGCCGCACCCTGTGGCTGCTGGACGCGGCGGCGGCCTCCCAGCTGCCCCGGTCGCTGTATCCGCCGGCGTCCCCCTGACGCGCGACACCCGGAACGACGAGACGGCGGGGATGGCCACCATCCCCGCCGTCTCGCGTGTCCGGGATCAACGGCCGTAGGAGTACGGCGCGCCGGCCGGTGCCCGGCGGTCGTGCAGCGCCGGATGGTCGGCCAGCCGGATGCCGTAGCGCCGCTTCAGGAGGGCCAGCTCGTACAGGGCGATGCCGGTGACCGTCACCGGGGCGCCGAGGACGAACACGATGCCGAGGGTGAGTCCGAGGCCGTGCAGATCGCCGGTGAACAGGTCCGGCAGGGCCATCAGCCAGCTGGTGACGATGGCGAGCAGGGGTGGCAGGGCGCGGTGCACGGCCGCCGTGCCGAAGAAGTTCCCGGTGACGCGCAGGGCCCCGGCACCGACGAACCAGATCAGCCACAGCGTCACCAGGCTCACCGGGAGGATCAGCAGCCCCGCGCCCAGCTCGCTGTTGTGCTGGAGCAGCAGCAGGGCCACCACCGCCGAGGCGATGAAGGTGAGCAGCAGTCCCAGTGCCCTCAGCAGCGCCGGGCGAAGGGCGCGCAGGCTGCCGGTGCGCCGCCAGATCCACAGCATCACCCCGACCGTCAGCGGGGCGATCACCAGCAGCACCCCGCAGGCGACGAGCAGGTTCTCCAGCATCTCCGTGACGGCGAAGCCGCCCTGCACGAAGGTGTAGACGCCGATGGCGGCGACCGTGCCCCCGGCCACCCGGATCCGCTTCAGCTGCTCCACGGACGGGTCGAGCGGCTCGGGTATCCAGGCCGGGTGGAACACCGCCCGTGCCGCGTGATGGGCCTTCAGCCAGTTCCGCTCGTGCTGTTCTCCCGGCCTGCGGATCCCCCGTGCCACGGCACACTCCCCCGAGTCGCGTTGTTCATGATCATCGGGAGTTTACGGGACACGGGGGACGCCTCCGGGCCGGGCCGCAGCCCGGCCCGGAGGGGGCCTTCGCGCCGGCCTCGGCGCACGGCCTCAGCTCCGGCCGCGCAGTTCCCGGTAGCGGGCGACCAGCGCCTTGGTCGAGGCATCGAGGCCGGGGACCTCGGCGCCCTCGGTGAGGGCGGGTTCGACGCGCTTGGCGAGGACCTTGCCCAGCTCCACGCCCCACTGGTCGAAGGAGTCGATGTCCCACACCGCGCCCTGCACGAACACCTTGTGCTCGTAGAGGGCGATCAGCTGGCCGAGCACGGAGGGGCTGAGTTCCCTCGCCAGGATGGTGGTCGTGGGCCGGTTGCCCGGGAAGGTCTTGTGGGGCACCAGTTCCTCGGGCACGCCCTCCGCGCGGACCTCCTCGGCGCTCTTGCCGAAGGCGAGCGCCTGCGTCTGGGCGAAGAAGTTGGCCATCAACAGGTCGTGCTGCGCCTCCAGTTCGCCGCTCAGGTCGCCGACGGGGCGGGCGAAGCCGATGAAGTCGGCCGGGATCAGCTTGGTGCCCTGGTGGATCAACTGGTAGTACGCGTGCTGCCCGTTGGTGCCGGGAGTGCCCCACACCACCGGCCCGGTCTGCCACTCCACCGGGTTGCCGTCGCGCTGCACCGACTTGCCGTTGGACTCCATGTCCAGCTGCTGGAGGTAGGCGGTGAACTTGGACAGGTAGTGGCTGTACGGCAGCACCGCGTGCGACTGGGCGTCGTGGAAGTTGCCGTACCAGATGCCCAGCAGGCCGAGCAGCAGCGGGGCGTTGGCCTCCGGGGGCGCGGTGCGGAAGTGCTCGTCGACCAGGTGGAAGCCGTCCAGCATCTCCCGGAACCGGTCCGGTCCGATGGCGATCATCAGGGAGAGGCCGATCGCGGAGTCGTACGAGTAGCGGCCGCCGACCCAGTCCCAGAACTCGAACATGTTGTCCGGGTCGATGCCGAACTCGGTGACCTTGCCCGCGTTGGTGGACAGCGCCACGAAGTGCTTCGCGACCGCCTTCTGGTCGCCGTCGAAGGCCCTCAGCAGCCAGGAGCGGGCCGAGGTGGCGTTGGTGATCGTCTCGATCGTGGTGAAGGTCTTGGACGCGACGATGAACAGGGTCTCCGCCGGGTCCAGGTCGCGGGTCGCCTCGTGCAGGTCGGCGCCGTCCACGTTGGACACGAACCGGAACGTCAACTCCCGCGCGGTGTACGGGCGCAGCGCCTCGTAGGCCATGGCGGGGCCGAGGTCGGAGCCGCCGATGCCGATGTTGACCACGTTCCTGATGCGCCTGCCGGTGTGCCCGGTCCAGGCGCCGGAGCGGACCCGCTCGGCGAAGTCGGCCATCTTGTCGAGCACCGCGTGCACCTTGGGCACCACGTTCTCGCCGTCGACCTCGATCACCGCGTCCCGCGGGGCGCGCAGCGCGGTGTGCAGCACCGCCCGGCCCTCGGTGATGTTGATCTTCTCGCCCCGGAACATGGCGTCCCGCAGCCCGGACACGTCCCGCGCCGCGGCCAGCTCGCGCAGCAGCCGCAGGGTCTCGTCCGTGATCAGGTGCTTGCTGTAGTCGATGGAGAGGTCGCCGACCCGCAGCGTGTACCCGGCGCCGCGCTCGGGGTCGGCGGCGAACAGGTCCCTCAGATGAGTGTCGGCCAGCTCCTCCCGGTGCTTGGCGAGAGCGGTCCACTCGGGCGACTGGTCGAGCCTGGTACGGCCGTCTGCGTTCATTTCCGACTTCCGCCTTCTTTCGTGCCTGTCCCAGTGGGTTCCAACCTAATTGATCACTGCCGGGTACGGGCCGCGGTCGCGCCGTCCTCGGGCGGGACAAGGGGCCGGCCGGGGGCGCGGGCCGGCCGCGGCAGGCTGACGGACGGCACGGACAAGGCGGCCGAGGGGCGACAGGGCGGGCAGCAGGGCGGCGGAGGCGTCGTGGCGATGGCCGCAGGCGGTCAGGGCGGTGGTCGGTCGCGACGGTGCGCGGCGCGGCGCGAGGGTACGCGGCGCGGCGTCGGAGCGGGACGGCACGGCGGCGCTCCACGTCCGCCGCAAGCCACCGCGCCCTGCGGGCGCGCGCACCCGCCCCGTCGCCGTCGCCACAACTCCCCCTCGCGGTCGTCGTCTTCACGAGAACCGTAGGGGGTGCCACTGACAACGGGCCGCGGGCGAGCGGGTGGATACCGCTCCGGCCAGGCACCCGAGGGGCCCGGCCGGTCGTCAGTTCCTAGATCTCGCCGCGGAGTTTGGCGAGCGCCTCGGCGAGGATCGCCTCGCCGTCCGCGTCGCTGCGCCGCTCCCGCACATAGGCGAGGTGGGTCTTGTACGGCTCGGTGCGCGGCGGGTCCGGGGGGTTGTCCCGGTCCTGGCCGGCCGGAAAGCCGCAGCGCGGGCAGTCCCAGGTGTCGGGAACCTGCGCGTCGCTGGCGAAGCTCGGCTGCGTCTCGTGCCCGTTGGAGCACCAGAAGGAGATGCGCAGCCGCGGTGCGGACTCGCCGCGCTCGGCCTCGCCCATCGGCCCCGCCCCGACCCGGCTTCCTCGGATCGCGTTGCCACTTGCCACGGTCGTAACTCCCTGCGTGATGGTGCCGCGAAGCGAGTCGGCGTTCCGCTTCGCCGCGAGCGCCTCAGTCTACGTAAGGCCCAACGCGCGTCCAGTGATTGGAGTTACCGCCCCCCACATCCAGACGCAAGCCCCATGATAGGCCGCGCATGGGAGCGCGTACCGAACATGGGGCTCAACGTACGGAATGTGTGGGCCGTGCGGCCCGGGATCAGCTGTTCGTCTTCATCAGGATGCCGAGGACCACGATGCACGCGAGCCACAGCACGCCGATCACGACGGTGATCCGGTCGAGGTTGCGCTCGGCGACCGAGGAGCCGCCGACGGAGGACTGCATGCCGCCACCGAACATGTCGGAGAGGCCGCCGCCCTTTCCCTTGTGCATCAGCACCAGCAGCATCAGCAGCAGGCTGAAGACGATCAGGGCGATCGAGAACCCCAAAACCACGGCTGGACCAACTTCCTCGGAATCGGATGGACGACGGGGGCACAGCACCTGGGCCGTGCCCCCGCAAGAGTACGACGTATCGCGGCTACCGCCTACTCATGAGCGGCGTCACCGCACCGTCACTGATCGCGGAAACGCACGATCTTGACGAACTCGTCGGTGTCCAGCGACGCGCCGCCGACCAGGGCGCCGTCGATGTCGGCCTTGGCCATGATCTCGGCGACGTTGCCGGACTTCACGGAGCCGCCGTACTGGATGCGGACCTTGTCGGCGACGTCCTGCGAGTACAGCTCGGCGATCTTGGCGCGGATGGCGGCGCAGACCTCCTGGGCGTCGTCGGAGCCGCAGACCTTGCCGGTGCCGATGGCCCACACCGGCTCGTACGCGATCACGATCGTCTCGGCCTGCTCGGCCGGGAGGTCCTTCAGGCCGCCCTCGACCTGGGCGAGGGTGTGGGTGACGTGGTTGCCCGCCTCGCGGACGTCCAGCTCCTCGCCGACGCACAGGATCGGGGTCAGGCCGTGCTTGTAGGCGGCCTTGACCTTGGCGTTGACGATGTCGTCGGTCTCGTGGTGGTACTGGCGGCGCTCGGAGTGGCCGATGACCACGTACGTGCACTTCAGCTTGGCCAGCATCGGGCCGGAGATCTCGCCGGTGTAGGCGCCGGAGTCGTGCTGCGAGATGTCCTGGGCGCCGTACTTGATCTTCAGCTTGTCGCCGTCGACCAGGGTCTGCACGGAGCGCAGGTCGGTGAAGGGCGGCAGGACGGCGACCTCGACGGCCTCGTAGTCCTTGTCGGCCAGGGCGAAGGCGAGCTTCTGGACGTGGGCGATGGCCTCAAGGTGGTTGAGGTTCATCTTCCAGTTGCCCGCCATCAGCGGCGTGCGGGTGGTCATACGGGGTCAGTCCTCCAGTGCGGCGAGGCCGGGGAGCGTCTTGCCCTCGAGGTATTCGAGGGAGGCGCCGCCACCGGTCGAGATGTGGCCGAATGCGTTCTCGTCGAAGCCGAGCGTGCGCACGGCCGCGGCGGAGTCACCGCCGCCGACGACGGTGAACCCGTCCGAGTCGACGAGGGCCTGGGCGACCGCCTTGGTGCCCTCGGCGTAGTCGGGGTGCTCGAAGACGCCCATGGGACCGTTCCAGAAGACGGTCTCGGCGTCGGCGAGCTTCGAGGCGTACAGCTCTCGGGTCTTGGGGCCGATGTCCAGGCCCTCCTGGTCGGCGGGGATCTTGTCCGCGTCGACGGTGGTGAACTGGCTCGGCGCCTTGGTCTTGAGGTCCGGGAAGTCCCGGGCCACGAGGACGTCGACGGGCAGGACCAGTTCCACGCCCTGCTTCTCGGCGCGCTGCATGTACTCGGTGACGGCCGGGATCTGGTCCTCCTGGAGGAGGGAGATGCCGACCTCGTAGCCCTTGGCCTTGAGGAAGGTGTAGGCCATGCCGCCGCCGATGAGCAGCCGGTCGGCCTTGCCGAGCAGCTGGTCGATGACGGCGAGCTTGTCGGAGACCTTGGCGCCGCCGAGCGCGACGACGTAGGGGCGCTTGACGTCCTCGGTGAGCTTCTTCAGGACGCCGACCTCGGTGGCGATGAGGTGGCCGGCGTAGTGCGGCAGCCGGGCCGGGAGGTCGTACACGGAGGCGTGCTTGCGGTGCACGGCGCCGAAGCCGTCGCCCACGTACACGTCGGCGAGGGCGGCGAGCCGGTCGGCGAACTCGCCGCGCTCGGTGTCGTCCTTGGCCGTCTCGCCCGGGTTGAAGCGCAGGTTCTCGATGACCGCGACCTGGCCGGGCTCAAGGCCGTCGACGGCGTCGTGGGCGGCGGGGCCGACCGTGTCCTGGGCGAAGGCGACCGGGGCGCCGAGCAGTTCACCGAGGCGCTCGGCGGCGGGCAGCAGCGAGAAGGCGGGGTCCGGGGCGCCCTTGGGGCGGCCCAGGTGCGAGGCGACGATCACCTTGGCGCCCGCGTCGGCGAGGGCCTTGACGGTGGGCAGCACGGCGCGGATGCGGCCGTCGTCGGTGATCGTCCCGTCGGCCAGCGGCACGTTGAGGTCGGCGCGGACGAAGACCCGCTTGCCGCTTACGCCGTCGGCGAGAAGTTCGTCGATCGTCTTCATTGAGTGGACTCCTGAGGAGGGCTCGTGGTGCACCTGATCGTATGAGGACGTGGTCCGTGCGCGAGACAGGGCCCGGCGGGCGCCGCGCTGCGCCTGCCGAGCCCTGCTCTCATGTCACGATCGTGCTGCTGTGGTCTTCGGCGATCAGAGCTGGTTGCCGACGAAGACCGTGAGGTCCACGAGACGGTTGGAGTAGCCCCACTCGTTGTCGTACCAGCCGATGACCTTCACGTTCTTGCCCTCCTGGACCATGGTCAGGGAGGAGTCGAAGGTGCAGGACGCCGGGGCGTTGACGATGTCCGAGGAGACGATCGGGTCCTCGGTGTAGTCGAGGAGGCCCTTCAGCTCGCCCTCGGCGGCCTTCTGGAAGGCGGCGTTGACCTCTTCCTTGGTGACCTCGCGGCTGAGTTCGACGACGAGGTCGGTGACGGAGCCGGTCGGGACCGGGACGCGCATGGCCAGGCCGTCCAGCTTGCCCTTGAGCTGCGGCAGGACCAGGGCGGTGGCCTTGGCGGCACCGGTCGTGGTCGGGATGATGTTCTCGGCGGCGGCGCGGGCGCGGCGCAGGTCCTTGTGCGGGAAGTCCAGGATGCGCTGGTCGTTGGTGTACGCGTGCACCGTGGTCATCAGACCCTTGACGATGCCGAAGTTCTCGTCCAGGACCTTCGCCATCGGGGCCACACAGTTGGTGGTGCACGACGCGTTGGAGATGACGTGGTGGTTCGCCGGGTCGTACTTGTCCTGGTTGACGCCCATCACGATGGTGATGTCCTCTTCCTTGGCCGGAGCCGAGATGAGGACCTTCTTGGCGCCGCCGGCCAGGTGCTTGGCGGCGTCCTCGCGCTTGGTGAAGATGCCGGTCGACTCGATGACGATGTCGACGCCCAGCTCGCCCCAGGGGATGTCCGCCGGGTTGCGCTCGGAGAGCACCTTGATGGTGTGGCCGTCGACGGTGATCGTGTCGGCGGTGTGGGAGACCTCCTGCTTGAGGCGACCCAGGATCGTGTCGTACTTGAGCAGGTGGGCCGTGGTGGCCGTGTCACCCAGGTCGTTGACAGCCACAACCTCGATGTCCGCACCCTGCTCCAGCAGCGCGCGGAAGTAGTTACGGCCGATGCGGCCGAAGCCGTTGATGCCTACGCGGATCGTCACGAACCGATCTCCTCGTTGGTACGCCGGCCATGCGAGCCGGCGAGCTCTGTTTGGGATGTCCCCGACCACCACCGACCCTACCTCTCCGAGGGGCCCTCGGTGACATCGAGATGGCGCATACATGGGCAGGTCTTCCGTACACGTCAGTAGGGGTACGGACCCCCCTGGATCGGCGGTCGATTCACCCGGATTTGCTATCCGATGTCCCCCCTTGCTGACGACGTTGTCACTCGTTCGTGAGCGGGTCGGCTCACCTGTTGAGTACCCCGTTTCCGCACCCTTGATGAGGGCTCCGCTCACCTGTGGTATGGAGCCGGGGAGTTCGACGGGCGAGGGCACACGAAAAGCCGGTGCCGAATCCCTCGGACGGGGATGCGGCACCGGCGTGTCGGCGCGCGGGGCGGTCAGCCGGCCAGGTTGTCCGCCAGTTCCTCGGTCAGGTTGGCCTCGGTGCCCGGGATGCCGAGATCGGCCGCCCGCTTGTCGGCCATGGCCAGCAGCCGGCGGATGCGGCCCGCGACCGCGTCCTTGGTCAGCGGCGGGTCGGCGAGCGCGCCCAGCTCCTCCAGCGAGGCCTGCTTGTGCTCCATGCGCAGCCGCCCGGCCGCGGCGAGGTGCTCGGGCACCTCGTCCCCGAGGATCTCCAGCGCGCGCTGCACCCGGGCCCCGGCGGCCACCGCCGCGCGCGCCGAGCGCCGCAGGTTGGCGTCGTCGAAGTTGGCGAGCCGGTTGGCCGTGGCCCGCACCTCGCGGCGCATCCGGCGCTCCTCCCAGGCCAGCACCGACTCGTGCGCGCCCAGCCGGGTCAGCAGCGCGCCGATCGCGTCGCCGTCACGGACGACCACCCGGTCCACCCCGCGCACCTCGCGGGCCTTCGCGGCGATCGACAGCCGGCGGGCGGCGCCGACCAGCGCCAGCGCGGCCTCCGGGCCCGGGCAGGTCACCTCCAGGGAGGAGGAGCGGCCGGGCTCGGTCAGCGAGCCGTGCGCGAGGAAGGCCCCGCGCCAGGCCGCCTCCGCGTCGCAGGTGGCCCCCGAGACCACCTGCGGGGGCAGCCCGCGGATCGGCCGGCCCCGGCCGTCGACCAGGCCCGTCTGCCGGGCGAGCTGGTCGCCGCCCGCGACGACTCTGACGACGTAGCGCGAGCCGCGCCGCAGCCCGCCGGGAGCCATCACGATCAGTTCGGAACTGTGCCCGAAGATCTCCAGGATGTCCCGCTTGAGGCGGCGCGCCGCCATCGCCGTGTCCAGCTCCGCCTCGATCACGATGCGCCCGCTCACCAGATGCAGGCCGCCGGCGAACCGCAGAATGGCGGAGACCTCCGCCTTCCTGCAGCAGGTCCGGGTGACGGGGAGCCGGGAGATCTCGTCCTTCACCGCTGCCGTCATCGCCATGGGCCGATCCTTCCATGCATCCGAAAAATACGGTCGTACGCGGCGGCCAACAGCTCCGGGTCGTGCCGGGGTGTTCCGTCGGTCCGGGCCACCGTGGCCAGCTCGACCGCGGCGCCCAGCCGCTTGGCGGCCTCGGTGAGCGAGTCGCGGTCGGGCACGGCGGCCTCGTCGGCCAGCACCACGTCCAGGGCGAGTTTAGGGGCGTGTCGCCCCAAAACCTCCAAATGACGCTGCGGGGAGAAGCCGTCGGTTTCTCCCGGCTGCGGGGCGAGGTTCAGGGACAGGACCTTGCGCGCCTTGGTCTCGGTCAGTGCGTCCAGCAGCTCGGGCACGAGCAGGTGCGGGATCACCGAGGAGAACCAGGAGCCGGGGCCGAGCACCACCCAGTCCGCGTCCAGGACCGCCGCCAGGGCCTCGGGGACGGCCGGCGGGTCGTTCGGCACCAGGTGCACGGACTGCACCTCACCGGGGGTCAGCGCGACCGTGGCCTGCCCGCGCACCGTGTCCACGTCCTCCGGGCGCTCCGGGTCGTGCCCCTTGACCAGGGCCTGGAGTTCCAGCGGCACGGCGGACATGGGCAGCACACGCCCGTGTGCGCCGAGCAGTTTGCCCACCAGGTCAAGGGCCTGGACGTGGTCGCCGAGCTGCTCCCACAGGGCGACGATCAGCAGGTTGCCCACCGCGTGGTCGTGCAGGTCGCCCTGGGAGGTGAAGCGGTGCTGGATGACCCGGGCCCACGTCTGGCCCCAGTCGTCGTCGCCGCAGAGCGCGGCCAGCGCCTTGCGCAGGTCGCCGGGCGGCAGCACGCCCAGCTCGTCGCGCAGCCGGCCGCTGGAGCCGCCGTCGTCGGCCACGGTGACCACGGCGGTGAGGTCGCCGGTGATCCGGCGCAGTGCGGCGAGCGAGGCCGACAGGCCCATGCCGCCGCCGAGCGCGACCACCTTGGGCTGGGCGCCCCGGCGGCGGGGCCGGCCCCCGCGGGCCTCGGCGGGGCGGCCGGCCCCGGTGCCGGCGGTGCGGCCGGAGCGCGCGTCCGGCACCATCCGGCGCAGCCGGCCCAGCCGCGGTGTACGTTCCGTCATTCCCGTCCCATGTCCCGGTGCACGACCACCGTCTCGACCCCCTCGGCCGCGAGGCGCGCGGCGAGCTTCTCCGACATCGCGACCGAGCGGTGCTTGCCCCCGGTGCAGCCGATGGCGATGGTCACGTAGCGCTTGCCCTCGCGCCGGTACCCTGCCGCGATGAGCCGGAGCAGCTCGGCGTAGCGGTCCAGGAACTCCTTGGCGCCGGGCTGGTTGAAGACGTAGGCGGCGACCTCCTCGTTGAGGCCGGTGAACGGGCGCAGCTCCGGGACCCAGTGCGGGTTCGGCAGGAACCGCATGTCCGCGACGAGATCGGCGTCGACCGGCAGGCCGTACTTGAACCCGAAGGACATCACGGTGGCCCGCAGTTCGGGCTCCTCCTCGCCGGCGAACTGGGCGTCCATCTTGGCGCGCAGCTCGTGCACGTTGAGGCTGGAGGTGTCGATCACCAGGTCGGCGTCGCCGCGCAGTTCGCGCAGCAGCTCCCGCTCGGCGGCGATGCCGTCCACGATGCGGCCGTCGCCCTGGAGGGGGTGCGGGCGGCGCACCGACTCGAAGCGGCGCACCAGGGCCTCGTCGGAGGACTCCAGGAAGACGATCCGCCGGGTGACGTGCTTGGCCTCCAGGTCCGCCAGGGACTCGCGCAGGTTGTCGAAGAAGCGGCGGCCGCGGACGTCCACGACCACCGCGATCCGCGCCACGTTGCCCTGGGAGCGGGCGCCCAGCTCCACCATGGTGGGGATGAGGGCGGGCGGGAGGTTGTCCACGACGAACCAGCCGAGGTCCTCCAGACACTTCGCGGCCGTCGAACGGCCCGCTCCGGACATGCCGGAGATGATCACCAGCTCGGGGATGGCCGCTTCGGGTACCCCGGGTGTCTCGCTGCCCGTACTCACCTGTGCTCCGTTGTCGTCGGCCGTGTCCTGGCCCGTGTGCCGCCGGGCGTCGGACCGGCCCGTGTGCTGCCGGGCCGTGTCGTCGCCCGGGCCGCCGCGCGCCTGATCTCGGCGCGGCGTGGGGTCTGCGTCGTGCTCGGTCATGTCTCCTGCCCCCGTCGTTCGTCCGGGGGACCCGTGGTCACGGGCGCCCCCGAGGAACCCGCCGTCGTCTCGGGTTCCTCGTCTTCCATGATCTCTCCGGTCGCCGTGTTCACGGCGGGTGCGGCCGGGGCCGCCTGGGCGAGGGCCGCGGCGATGGTCTCGGCCGTCTTGCGGCCTATCCCGGGCACTTCCTGGATCTGTTCGATTGTGGCGGACCGCAGCCGCTTCACCGAGCCGAAATGCTTGATGAGCGCCTGTTTCCTGGTGTCGCCGAGGCCGGGGACGTCGTCCAGGGGGCCGGCGCGGAAGCGCTTGGCGCGCTTGGTGCGCTGGTAGGTGATCGCGAACCGGTGGGCCTCGTCCCGGACGCGCTGGAGCAGGTACAGGCCCTCGCTGGTGCGGGGCAGCACGACGGGGTCGTCCTCACCGGGCAGCCAGACCTCCTCCAGCCGCTTGGCGAGGCCGCACACCGCGATGTCGTCGATGCCCAGCTCGTCCAGCGCCCGCTGGGCCGCCGCGACCTGCGGCTGACCGCCGTCGACCACGACGAGCTGGGGCGGGTAGGCGAACTTCCGCGGGCGGCCGTCGTCGTCCTTGAGGGCGCCGTCCACCGGGCCGACGCCGGGTTCGGGGGCGGTCGGGGCCGGCTCGGCCGGGGCGGGTCGCGTACCGGTGATCGCACCGGCTTCGGGGCGCGTGTCCGCGTCGGTGCCGGTGTGCGGGGGGACGGCGGCGGAGGGCGTGGCCAGGGTGTCGACGGGGGCCGTGCCGACGGGGGTGGCGGCGCCGTCGGTGTCCTCGCCGTCGGCCCACTCCCCCGTCCGCTCCTTCTCGGCGAGGTACCGCTTGAAGCGGCGGGTGATCACCTCGTGCATGGAGCGGACGTCGTCCTGGCCGGCGAAGCCCTTGATCTGGAAGCGGCGGTACTCGCTCTTGCGCTGCAGGCCGTCCTCGAACACCACCATGGACGCGACCACGTCGTCCCCCTGGAGGTGCGAGATGTCGTAGCACTCGATGCGCAGCGGGGCGCTGTCCAGGTCGAGGGCGTCGGCGATCTCCTCCAGGGCGCGGGAGCGGGTGGTGAGGTCGGAGGCGCGCCTGGTCTTGTGCAGGGCGAGCGCCTGCTGGGCGTTGCGCTGCACGGTCTCCATGAGCGCCTTCTTGTCGCCGCGCTGCGGTATGCGCAGCGACACATGTGAACCGCGGCGGCCGGTCAGCCACTCCTGGACGGGCTCGACCGGCTCGGGCAGCGCCGGGACCAGGACCTCCTTGGGCACGGCGTCCCCGGTCTCCTCGCCGTACAGCTGCTGCAGGGCGTGCTCGACCAGGGCGCCGGTGGTGACCTCCTCGACCTTGTCGGTCACCCAGCCGCGCTGACCGCGCACCCGGCCACCGCGCACGTGGAAGATCTGCACGGCCGCCTCCAGCTCGTCCTCGGCGACGGCGATGAGGTCCGCGTCGGTCGCGTCCGCGAGCACGACCGCGCTCTTCTCCATGGCCTTCCTCAGGGCCCCGATGTCGTCGCGCAGCCGGGCGGCGCGCTCGTACTCCATCTCCTCCGCCGCCTCCATCATCTGCTTCTCCAGACGGCGGAGGTAGGTGCCGGTGCGGCCTGCCATGAAGTCGCAGAACTCGTCGGCCAGGTCCCGGTGGTCCTCGGGGCTGATGCGGCCGACGCAGGGGGCGGAGCACTTGCCGATGTAGCCGAGCAGGCAGGGCCGGCCGGTGCGGGCGGCGTTCTTGAACACGCCCGCCGAGCACGTGCGCACCGGGAAGACCCGCAGCAGCAGGTCGACGGTGTCCCGGATGGCCCAGGCGTGTCCGTACGGCCCGAAGTACCGCACGCCCTTCTTCTTGTGACCCCGCATCACCTGGACGCGCGGGAACTCCTCGTTCATCGTCACCGCGAGGTACGGGTAGCTCTTGTCGTCGCGGTACTTGACGTTGAACCGGGGGTCGAACTCCTTGATCCAGGAGTACTCCAGCTGCAGCGCCTCGACCTCGGTGGACACCACGGTCCACTCCACGGACGCGGCGGTGGTCACCATGGTCCGGGTGCGCGGGTGCAGGTTCGCCAGGTCCTGGAAATAGTTCGCCAGGCGCTGGCGCAGGCTTTTCGCCTTTCCGACGTAGATCACCCGGCGGTGCTCGTCACGGAACCTGTACACCCCGGGGGTGTCCGGGATGTCTCCCGGCCTGGGGCGGTAGCTGGAGGGATCGGCCATGTCTCACACCCTACTGGCGAGCGCCGACACCGCGTCCGGCCTGTGGACGACGCCGGCGCCGCGGCGCGCGGACCGGTCCGTTCGGCTCCGGGGCGCGAAAGGGCCGCCCGTCGGCGCCCGCCGGCCGACGAGGGGCGGGCTCCGGCCAGTCGTACGGTGCGACCGGTCCCCAGGTGTTGTCGGGTGCTGATCAACACGCTTCAATGCGGGGGAACTCGGGGCCGGCACGTGCGAAGGGGCGCGGCGTGCGCAGCCATGGGCGTCCATGACGCCACGGGGGTGGCCCCGCACACCCGCGCAGACGGTCCGACCAGCCGTCGCGACACTTCACAGAAAGGCCCCTCGGCATGCTGCACGCCACACAGCACGCGGACCTTCCCGGCGGGGAACTGGACTCGGCCCTGCGGGGCGGCCCCTTCCACGTGGCGCTGCGGGCCGCGATCGCCGCGCGCGGCCTGCCGCTCCAGCGCGTGCAGCACCATCTCTCGCGCCACGGGGTCAAGGTAGGGGTGACCAG
Organism: Streptomyces sp. NEAU-sy36; assembly: GCF_013423905.1. Taxonomy (NCBI): domain Bacteria; kingdom Bacillati; phylum Actinomycetota; class Actinomycetes; order Kitasatosporales; family Streptomycetaceae; genus Streptomyces; species Streptomyces sp. NEAU-sy36. Next base: position 1,831,535 of record NZ_CP058977.1, on the reverse strand, counting down.
CCTGAGTTACTGGCAGCAGGGCGCCCGCCGCCCGCAGCGCCCGGAGTCGCTGCGCGCGGTACGCGCCCTGGAGGAGATCCTCCAGCTGCCGGACGAGTCCCTGATCCGGCTGCTCGCCGAGCCCGACCGGCATCCGGGGTCCGGCCGCCGGTCGGCCCGCTCGTACCGCTCCCTGGTCGAGGCGTCGGCCGTGCTGGGCCGGCTCCGGGCCGAGCTGGGCCGCCCGGCGGACGGCGGGCTGCACACCCTGGGCCACCACGAGTGCGTCCGGATCGGCGCCCGGCGCGAGCTGGCGGCCCGCGAGGCCCATCACATCGTGCGCGCCCACCGCGACGGCGTCGACGGCTTCCTCGTGGTGCACCAGGGCGACCCGGGCTGCGCGCCGCGCGACATGCGGGTGCGGGCCCTGGAGAACTGCCGCACCGGGCGTGTCCGCTTCGACCAGGAGACCGGCGTGCTGGTGGCCGAGCTGCTCTTCGGCACCCGGCTGCGCGCCGGGGACACGTTCCTCTTCCGGTACGCCGTCGAGGACGGCACGGCCGAGACGGCCCGCGAGTACCTGCGCGGTTTCGACGCGCCCGGCGGTCAGTACGCGCTCCAGGTGCGCTTCGACGCGGCGGCGCTGCCGGTTCGCTGCCACCGTTTCACCCAGCACTCCCCGGCGGCCCCGCGCGGCGGGCGGCACGAACTGCCCGTGACCGCTCCGCACCACTGCGTCCATGTGGTCGAGCCGCGCATCCGGCCGGGCATCGTAGGCATCGCATGGGACTGGCAACGGTGAACGGGAGCGCGGCGCCCGCCGGTCGGCCCGGGACCGGCCGGGTCGCCGCCGGGGTCAGGCCGCCGGGCCCGCGACGATCTTGCCGTCCTTGGTGTTCACCGACAGCTCGGTCAGGGGCACGGTGGCCGGCGACTGGACCACCTTGCCGGTCAGGGCGTCGAACTGGCTGCCGTGGCAGGGGCAGATCAGGGTCGTCCCCTGGAGCTTGTTGATGGCGCAACCGGCGTGCGTGCAGATCGTGCTGTACGCCTTGAGCGCCCCGCTGTCGTCCCTGCTGACCACCACGTTGTGGTCCCGGTAGAGCTTGGCGCCGCCCTTGGCGACCTCGTTCTCGGCGCCCAGGTCCACCGGAGCGGTCGGGGTGGACGCGGAGGCGCCGTTGCCTCCCGGTGCGGAGCACGCTGCCAGGCCGAGCCCGGCGACCGGGACCACGGCGGCCCCTCGAAGGACGGTACGACGGCTCGCGGACGGTCGCGTGGGCATCTCGAACTCCACTGGTCAAGGGGTGTACGGGGCGACGATACCGGGGCAGAAGGGCCGCTCCGGGGGCGGGGTGCGGTGCGTGCGACGGGAGCCGGGGAGGTGTGCGGCAGGGCGAACGGGAGCGCGTAAACGCTTGCGCAAGCGTTTACGCGGGGCCGGTCGATGGGATACCTTCCCGGCCTGAAGACCGCACCCGCCGGGGACCGCCTGGTGGGGGCCGGGCGGGAACGGTCGGCGGACGGGCGGGGAGGGGAACGCGATGCCCACCATGGCGGACGTCGCGCGGAGCGCCGGGGTCTCCGTGGCGACCGTCTCCCACGTGCTCAACGGCACACGCCCGGTGCTGCCGGGCACCCGGCAGGCCGTCCTGGACGCCGTGGACGCCCTCGGGTACACGCCCAACACCCTGGCCCGCTCCCTGGTGACCGCCCGCACCCGGTCCATCGGGCTCGCGGTGTCGGCGATCAGCAACCCGTACTTCACCGAGATCCTCCAGGGCGTCGAGGCCGCCGCCCTGGAGGCCGGGTACGGCCTGCTCCTGGCGGACCCGCACGACGATCCCGCACACGAGCAGAAGGTCGCGCGGCTCCTCCACGAGCGGCGGGTGGACGGCATGATCGTCGCTCCGTCCGCACAGCCGGGCGAGCTGGTCGGCTATCTGCGCCGGCACGCCGTACCGACCGTGTTCCTGGACCGGCTGGTCGACGACGTGGACGCGGCTCCCGGCGCGGGTTCCCCGCACTTCGACCAGGTCTGCGCCGAGAGTGCCGGTCCGACGGCCCGGCTCGTGGCCCATCTCGCCGGGCTGGGACACCGCCGGATCGGCCTGGTCGCGGGCCTGCCGGGGCTCAGCACGACCCGTGAGCGCGTCGCCGGCTACCGGGACGGCCTCGCCGCCGCGGGCCTGGCCGTCGACGACCGCCTCCTGGTGTCCGGCGACTCCGAGTCGGCCGGTGCGGAACGGGCCGCGGCCGCCCTGCTCGCCCTGCCCGATCCGCCCACCGCGCTCGTCACCGCCAACAACGCGATGACGCTCGGCACCCTGCGCGCCCTCGCCGGGCGCGGCCTGTCCGTGCCCGGCGACATCGCCCTGTGCTGCTTCGACGACTTCCCCTGGGCCGACCTGTTCTCGCCCCGGCTCACCGCCGTCGCCCAGCCGAGCAGGGAACTGGGCGCCGAGGCCGTGCGGCTGCTCCTGGAACGCCTCGCCGAGCCGGACCGGCCGCCCCGCACGGTCCGCCTGCCCTGCACGTTCGTGCACCGCGGCTCCTGCGGCTGCCCGGAGGGACCCGAGCTTCCCGAAGCGGCGTCGCGCACCGCGTCGTCCGCCCTGCCCGAACCGCTGCCCGAGTCCCCGTCCGAGAAGGGAACCTCCTCGTGATCGTCGTCGCCGGTGAGGCACTGATCGACCTGGTACCGCAGGGCCCCGGCGCCCTGGCGGCCCTGAAGCCGGCGCCCGGCGGCGGCCCCTACAACACCGCGGTCGCCCTCGGCCGGCTCGGCTCGCCCACCGCCTTCTGCTCCCGGACGTCCTGCGACGCCTTCGGCGAGGCGCTGCTCGACGGGCTGCGGCGGTCGGGCGTCGAGGTGTCCGGCGTGCAGCGCGGGCCGGAGCCGACGACCCTCGCGGTGGCCACGATCGACGACGGCGGCTCGGCCGCGTACTCCTTCTACGTCGACGGCACCGCCGACCGTCTCTTCACCGCTCCCCCCTCGCTCCCGGCGGGCACGCGGGCGGTGTCCTTCGGCACTCTTTCGCTCGTCCTGGAACCGGGGGCGAGCGCCTATGAGGAGCTGCTGCGGCGGGCGGCCGGGCAGGGTCTCTTCACCGCGCTCGACCCGAACATCCGGACGGGACTGATCCCGGACGCGGACGCCTACCGGGCGCGCTTCGCGAGCTGGCTGCCGTCGGTGGCGCTGCTGAAGGTGTCCGAGGAGGACGCGGCGTGGCTGGGCGGCACGCCGCGCGAGTGGCTGGCCGAGGGGCCGTCGGCGGTGGTGGTGACCCGGGGCGGCGACGGTCTGACCGTGTTCACCGAGGGCGGCGAGTACTCCGTGCCCGGCGAGAAGGTGGACGTCGTGGACACCATCGGTGCCGGGGACACGGTGAACGCCGCCCTGCTGCACGGTCTGGCCGCCCAGGACGCGCTGTCGCCGGGGGCGCTGGCCGCCCTCGGCGGGGAGGGCTGGACCCGGCTGCTGCGCTTCGCGGCGCGCGCGGCGGCGGTCACCTGCTCGCGGGCGGGCGCGGAGCCGCCGTACGCGGCCGAGCTGGGTGATCTGTGAACCGTCTGGTTCCTCTCTGCTCTTGTCGAGGAGCGGCCGCCGGCCGGTGCGACGGACGAGGGAACGAGCGGCGCCCCGCGGGGAGTTCCCGCGGGGCGCCGTTTTCCTGATTCGGTGTCAGGTCTCGTCCCGGTCGAGCCGCCGGGGTCTGATCCGGCGTCAGTCCTTGCGGGCGCGCGTCGTCTTCTTCGCCGGTGTCGCCTTCTTCGCGGCCGTCTTCTTGGTGGTCGCGGCGGCCTTCTTGGTCGCCGTGCTGTCGGCCTTGACCGTCACCGTCTTCTTCGCCGCCGACTTGGCCGCGGCCGTCTTCCGGGTGGCGCGCGGCGCCTTGACGGGTTCCGCGTCGCTGATGCGCTCGGCGCCGAGGATCTCGCGCAGGAACTTGCCGGTGTGGCTGGCCGGGACCGCGGCGACCTCCTCGGGCGTGCCCTCGGCGACCACCAGGCCACCGCCGGCGCCGCCCTCCGGGCCCATGTCCACGAGCCAGTCGGCGGTCTTGATCACGTCGAGGTTGTGCTCGATGACGATGACCGTGTTGCCCTTGTCGACCAGGCCGCCGAGGACGGTCAGCAGCTTGCTGATGTCCTCGAAGTGCAGACCGGTGGTCGGCTCGTCCAGGACGTAGACCGTGCGTCCGGTGGAGCGCTTCTGGAGCTCGCTGGCGAGCTTGACGCGCTGGGCCTCGCCACCGGAGAGGGTGGTGGCGGACTGGCCGAGGCGGACGTAGCCGAGGCCGACGTCGTTCAGCGTCTTCAGGTGGCGGGAGATCGCCGGGACCGCCTCGAAGAAGTGCATGGCCTCCTCGATCGGCATGTTCAGCACCTCGGCGATGGACTTGCCCTTGTAGTGGACCTCCAGGGTCTCCCGGTTGTACCGGGCGCCGTGGCAGACCTCGCACGGGACGTAGACGTCCGGGAGGAAGTTCATCTCGATCTTGATGGTGCCGTCGCCGGCGCAGTTCTCGCAGCGGCCGCCCTTGACGTTGAAGGAGAAGCGGCCCGGCTGGTAGCCGCGGACCTTCGCCTCGGTGGTCTCGGCGAACAGCCTGCGGATGTGGTCGAAGACGCCGGTGTAGGTCGCCGGGTTGGACCGCGGGGTGCGGCCGATGGGCGACTGGTCGACGTGCACGACCTTGTCCACCAGGTCGTCGCCCGCGACGCGGGTGTGGCGGCCGGGGACGGTCCGGGCGCCGTTCAGCTCGCGCGCCAGGTGGGTGTAGAGGATGTCGTTGACCAGGGTGGACTTGCCGGATCCCGACACGCCCGTGACCGCCGTGAAGACACCGAGGGGGAAGGACACGTCGATGTCCCGGAGGTTGTTCTCGCGGGCGCCGTGCACGGTGAGCTGGCGGGAGGGGTCGCGCGGGCGCCGGACGTCCGGGAGCGGGATCGCCTTGCGGCCGGAGAGGTAGGCGCCGGTCTCCGACTCGGTGTTGGCGAGCAGTTCCTTCAGCGAACCGCTGTGCACCACCTTGCCGCCGTGCTCACCGGCGCCGGGGCCGATGTCCACCACCCAGTCGGCGACCTTGATGGTGTCCTCGTCGTGCTCCACCACGATGAGCGTGTTGCCCATGTCGCGCAGCCGCACCAGGGTCTCGATCAGCCGGTGGTTGTCGCGCTGGTGCAGACCGATGGAGGGCTCGTCCAGCACGTACAGCACGCCGACCAGGCCGGAGCCGATCTGGGTGGCCAGGCGGATGCGCTGGGCCTCGCCGCCGGAGAGGGTGCCGGCGGCGCGGTTGAGCGAGAGGTAGTCCAGGCCGACGTCGACCAGGAAGCGCAGCCGCTCGTTGACCTCCTTGAGCACCCGCTCGGCGATCTTCTTGTCCCGCGCGCTCAGCCTCAGCTGGCCCAGGAACTCCGCGCAGTCGCTGATCGACATGGCGGAGACCTCGGCGATCGACTTCTCCATGATGGTCACGGCGAGCACGATCGGCTTGAGGCGGGTGCCCTGGCAGGAGGGGCAGGGCACCTCGCGCATATAGCCCTCGAAGCGCTCCCGGCTGGCGTCGCTCTCGGCCTCGCTGTGCCGGCGCTTGACGAAGGGCACCGCGCCCTCGAACGGCGTGGTGTACACGCGCTCGCGGCCGTACCGGTTGCGGTAGCGCACCTCGATCTGGGTCTTGTGGCCGTACAGCAGGGCCTTCCTCGCGCGCTGCGGCAGGCCCGCGAAGGGGATGTCCGTGCGGAAGCCGAGCGCGTCCGCGAGGGCGCCGATCAGGCGGCCGAAGTAGTCCTTGGTGTGTCCGTGCGACCAGGGGTGGATGGCGCCTTCGTCCAGGGACTTGTCGGGGTCCGGGACGATCAGCTCGGGGTCGACCTCCATGCGGGTGCCGATGCCGGTGCACTCGGGGCAGGCGCCGAAGGGCGAGTTGAAGGAGAAGGAGCGCGGCTCCAGCTCCTCGAAGGACAGGTCGTCGTACGGGCAGTACAGGTGCTCCGAGTACATGCGCTCGCGCTCGGGGTCGTCCTCGGGGAGGTCCACGAAGTCGAGCACGACCATGCCGCCGGACAGGCCGAGGGCGGTCTCCACGGAGTCGGTGAGGCGGCGCTTGGCGGAGTCCTTCACCGTGAGGCGGTCCACGACCACCTCGATGGTGTGCTTCTCCTGCTTCTTCAGCGCCGGCGGCTCGGACAGCTGGACGGTCGTGCCGTCCACGCGCGCGCGGGAGTAGCCCTTCGTCTGGAGGTCGGCGAAGAGGTCCACGAACTCGCCCTTGCGCTCGCGCACCAGCGGCGACAGCACCTGGAAGCGGCTCCCCTCCGGCAGCTCCAGCACCTTGTCCACGATGGCCTGCGGCGACTGGCGCGAGATCGGGCGGCCGCACTCGGGGCAGTGCGGCTTGCCGATGCGCGCGAAGAGCAGCCGGAGGTAGTCGTAGACCTCGGTGATGGTGCCGACGGTCGAGCGGGGGTTGCGCGAGGTCGACTTCTGGTCGATGGAGACCGCCGGGGACAGGCCCTCGATGAAGTCGACGTCCGGCTTGTCCATCTGGCCGAGGAACTGCCGTGCGTACGAGGAGAGGGATTCCACGTAGCGCCGCTGGCCCTCGGCGAAGATCGTGTCGAAGGCCAGGGAGGACTTGCCCGACCCGGACAGGCCCGTGAAGACGATGAGCGAGTCGCGAGGCAGGTCGAGCGAGACATTCTTCAGGTTGTGCTCGCGCGCGCCACGGACGATGAGACGGTCGGCCACGCCGGTCCGCACCTTTCTTGGGAGAAGTGACAGGGGCGGGCCCCCGTCTTCTCCAGACTAGGGGGAGCCACTGACAACGCCGGTCGGATTGCCCGGTTGCATAACAATCCCCGGCCTTCCAGCATGCCCGACGCCGCCCTCGACGATATAGCACGTGCATTCGATTTGCGGACGAGCTTCACGAGCTTCACCCGAACGTGTGGCACCGCTAGGGTCGGGCCCATGATTGATCACGCTCATGACCTGGCATGTGTACGTGACGCGACCGACCGGCTGCTGCGCGCGGTCGCCCGACTGGACAACGCCTCGCTCGCCGAGCCGTCACGGCTTCCCGGCTGGACCCGCGGACACGTCCTCGCCCACCTCGCCCGCAACGCGGACGCGCTCGTGAACGCCCTGGAGGGCCGTCCCATGTACGCGAGCGCCGCGGGGCGGGACGCCGACATCGAGGAGGGCGCGACGCGTCCCCTGGACGTCCAGCTCGCCGACCTGCGGGAAAGCGCGGAGCGGTTCCGGGCGGCGGGGGACGCGCCCGCGGACTGGACGCGCACGGTGGAGCTGCGCAACGGGGTCACCGACGCCGCGGCCCGGCTGCCGTTCCGGCGGTGGGGCGAGGTGGAGCTGCACCACGTGGACCTCGGGGTCGGGTACGAGCTGGCGGACGTCCCCGCCGAGTTCCTGGAGCGGGAGACCGGCTTCCTCGCCCAGCGGTTCTCGGGGAACCCGGACGTCCCCGCCACCCGGATCACGGACGGCACGCACACCTGGGACACCGGCAGGGCCGCGGACGAGCCCGAGGTGACCGTCTCGGGCCCGGCGGCGGAGCTGGTCGGCTGGCTCGCCGGACGGCGCGACGGCTCGGGTCTGACCGCGGAGGGCGGCGCGCTGCCGAAGCTGCCGCCGCTGTAGGACCCGTCCCGCGCGACATGGACGGCCCGCCGGGCGCCGCCCCGCTATAGGCTGATCGACATGACGTACACGGGAGAGGTCAGGGTCGGCGGACCGGCTGACGTTCACGAGCTCAAGGACCTGATGATCACCAAGATCGCGGTCGGCCCGATGGACAACAACGCCTATCTGCTGCGCTGCCGGGCCACCGACGAGCAGCTCCTGATCGACGCCGCGAACGAGGCGCACACGCTCCTGGGCATGATCGGTGACGACGGCATCGCGTCCGTCGTCACCACGCACCGGCACGGCGACCACTGGCAGGCGCTCGCCGAGGTCGTCGCCGCGACCGGCGCGCGCACCCACGCCGGCCGCGAGGACGCGCCCGGCATCCCCGTCCCCACCGATGTGCTCGTGGACGACGGGGACGTGATCCGGGTGGGCCGGGTGGAACTCACCGCGCGCCACCTCGTGGGGCACACGCCGGGTTCCATCGCCCTGGTCTACGACGACCCGCACGGCCACCCGCACGTCTTCACCGGCGACTGCCTCTTCCCCGGCGGCGTCGGCAACACGTTCAAGGACCCGGAGGCGTTCGCCAGCCTGATCCACGACGTGCAGACGAAGATCTTCGACATCCTGCCGGACGAGACCTGGGTCTACCCCGGGCACGGCAACGACACCACGCTCGGCGACGAGCGGCCGCACCTCGCGGAGTGGCGCGCGCGAGGCTGGTGACGTCCGGCGGCGGCACCGAACCGCTTTCGAGAGGGCCCGCGGCCGGAGCCGGGGGCCCTTGCCGGCGAGAGGCGGGCGTGCGCACCGGTGGCGGGTGGTTCAGTGGTCCCGGACCTGGATCCGTGCGGCGGCGCGGTGCAACTCGGCGAGGACCGTCCGGACGGCCCTTCGGGCGGTGCGTTCGGGCCGGTGCAGGACGTCGATGTGACGTCGGGCATGTACTCCGCCGAGCGGTCTGAGGACGACGTCGGGGTGCGGCCGGGCGGTCCACCGGGGCATCAGCGCGAGGCCGCCGCCGGCGGCGACGACCTCGGCGGCCACGGCGAAGTCGTTGATGCGATGGACGATCTCGGGTCGGCGGTTGGCGACGCTCGCGATGGCCTCGATGGTGGACATCAGCGGGAAGCCGTCGTGCACCGTGATCCACGGCTGGTCCGCCACGTCCCGCGGCGTCAGCAGCGCCTTGGACGCCAGCGGGTGGCCGGCCGGCAGGGCGACGTCGAGGGGCTCGCGCAGCAACGTCGTGGAGGTCACGCCGCGCGGCCACGGCGGACCGTGGTCGAGGCGGTGGGCGATGACGAGGTCGTAGTGGCGGGTGAGGGCCGGGAAGCGGTCCTGGGCGACGTCCTCGTCCCCGAGCGCCAGGCGTGGCAGGCCGGGGCCGGCGAGGCCCCGCAGCAGGACCGGGAAGAACGCGGACGCCGCGCTGTGGAACGCGGCCACCGACACCTCGCCGTCGGGCTGCCCGGCGAAGTCAGCGATCGTGTTCCGGGCCTGGGCCAGGGCGGTCTCGACCTTGACGGCCGCCGCGGCCAGGGCCTGCCCGGCGTCGGTCAGGACCACGCGGCGTCCGGCGCGTTCGGTGAGCGGGACGGGACTCGAACGCTGCAGCAGCCGCAACTGCTGCGAGATCGCGGAAGGCGTCACGTGCAACGCCTCGGCGACCGCGCTGACGCTGCCCAGGTCTCCCAGTTCGCGCAGGATGCGCAGCTGCCGTTCGTCCACGCCGACAGTGTAGGGCGGCTACACCTTTGCTTTAGAAGTTCGTTCTGGCCTTCAATGTGGTGCTCGGGCAGCGTGTGGGTATGCACATCGCCCGCCGCACGGATGCGGTACTCCTCCTGGTCGCGCTGGTCTGGGGCTCCAGCTACCTCGCGGCCAAGACCGCCACCGGCGCGCTCCCGGTCCTGACGGTCCTGTTCGCCCGTTATGCGATCTCCGCGCTCGGGTGCGGGGCCCTGGCCGCGTTCCGCCGCCGAAGGCACCGCTGGACCCGTGCGGAGATCCGCTCCGGCTCGCTGCTCGGAGTGACCCAGGCGGCCGTGCTCGTGCTGGAGACCTACGGGGTGGCGCACACCAGTGCCGCGAACGCCGGGCTGATCATCAGCCTGACCATCGTGCTGACCCCGCTGCTGGACCGCACCGGAAACCGCCGGCTGCCGTGGACGTTCTTCGTCGCCGCCGGAGTCTGCGCGGTGGCCGTCGGCCTGCTCGCCTCCGGCACCGGGCTGCACGCCCCACGGCTCGGAGACGTGCTGGTGCTCGCCGCCGCGGTCGTCCGGGCCGGGCATCTCGCCCTCGTCGGACGGCTCACCGCGGGCCGCCCCATGGACCCGCTGCACCTGACGACCGCCCAGACCGTCGTCGGCTCGGCGCTGTTCCTGCCGCCCGCCGTCACCGGCCTGCCCGGCCTGGCGCACAGCGGTGCCACCACCTGGGCGCAGCTGATCCATCTCGCCCTGTTCTGCAGCGTGTTCGCCTTCCTCGCCCAGACCTGGGCCGTGCAAGGGACCTCCGCCAGCCGGGCCAGCCTGCTGCTGGGCACCGAACCGGTCTGGGCCGCCGCCATCGGGATCGGCGTCGGCGGCGAACGGCTCACCCTCTGGGCCGCTCTGGGCGCCGTGCTCATGGTCGCCGGAACCTACTGGGGCCAGGCCATCGAACGCACCCATCGCACCGGCACGGCGAGAACCGGGAAAGCGGCAGGCGCGGCAGGCGCCGCGCTGGTCCCCGCTCGTGCGCGGCCCGCCGACGGGATCAGACAGTGAGGACGAGCTTGCCCTGGAGGTGACCGGCGTCGAGCCGCCGGTGTGCGTCGGCGACGCGCTCGAACGGGAACGTCTCCTGCACATGGACCCGGAGCCGGCCTTGTTCGACGAGATCGACGAGACCCCGCAGGGCCACCGGATCGGGGTCGACCGCGATGCCGCTGAAGCGCATGCCGGCCGCCTCGTACCTGGCGGCGAGCGCGGCGTCCTCCTCGGCGACCGCCGTCACCAGGTGACCGCCCGGGCGGAGCACGTGGAGCGACCGTTCGACCGTGTCGCCGCCGACCGTGTCGAGCACGACGTCGATGTCGCGGACCGCCTCGGCGAAGTCGACCGCGGTGTGGTCGATGACCTCGTCGGCGCCCAACTCCTCGACGAACTCGCGCTTCCGCCCGCCGGCGGTCGCGGTCACGTGCGCGCCCAGCGCCTTCGCGATCTGGATCGCCACATGGCCGACCCCGCCGCCACCGCCGTGCACCAGGACGCGATCGCCCTCGGTCACACCGCCGAGGTCGACGAGGCCCTGCCACGCCGTCAGCCCGACGACCGGCAGCGCCGACGCCTCGACGTGCGAGAGCGATGCCGGCTTGCGTGCCAGGTGCAGGGCCGGCGCCGACACGACCTCGGCGTACGCCCTCGCCGCCCGCGGGAACAGCGGCATTCCGAACACCTCGTCACCCGGCCTCCACCGCCCCGTCGCCGGTGCCTCCTCGACCACACCGCTGATGTCCCAGCCCAGAACGAACGACGGCCGGCCGAGCAGCGGGAACTCGCCGGCGCGCAGGCGCGCCTCCAGCGGGTTCAGCCCGATCGCCTTGACGCGGACGAGGACCTCGGTCGGGAGGGGGCGGGGTTCGGGCGCGTCCACGATGGTGAGGACCTCGGGACCGCCGAGCGTGTACTGGGTGATGACGCGCATGACTCTCCTCGTTTGTGGCGCAGGGGGAGAAGCCAGGCTATGGATCCGCTGGGAACCAGCAGGTAACTCCGGCGCGGGTACCTTGGGCGCATGAGCGGTTTCCGTCCCGGTGATTCCTTTCTCGCCGACTGCCCCGCGCGTCTGGCGGTCGATCTGATCGCCGACAAGTGGACGGTGGTCGTGCTCTACGGCCTCAGCAAGGGCCCGGTGCGCCATGGCGAACTGATCGAGCTGATCGGCGGCATCTCCCGCAAGATGCTCACCCAGACGCTCCGGCGGCTCGCGGCGCACGGACTCGTCCGCCGCCACGTCCACGCCGAGGCGCCGCGCCGCGTCGAGTACGAGCTGACCCCGCTCGGTGAGACGCTGATCGCTCCGATCCACACGCTGACCGAGTGGGCGAGGGAGAACGGCGAGGCGGTGCTCGACGCGCTCGACGTCGCCCCCGAGCCGGTCGCCCACGGCGACTGACCGGCTGGGTCCAGGACGGTGCCGGTACCGGCGGGGCGTCCTCGCCGGTCCGTGCGGTGTCCGGCCCGGCGCTTGCCGGGGCGGCCTCCCCCGCCCTGGCATACCGAGGGAGCGCGACGACACGGTGCGTACCGCACGCCCGGCGTACGACCGGCACACACGCTCGGCGTGAATGCCGTTGCGCGCGCCCCGTGTGAACGTTTCGCGCGCGCCCGGCGCACGCGCGCGCTCCCCCGGGGCGGTCCCGCGCGGTCAACTGGTGGCAGCCGCACAGGATGACGGCTCCTGAGCGGAAGGGCCGCCGGTCTTCCCATCCCGCCCTCGGCCGGCGGCCCGGGCCAGGGCGCCCACGGGCCCCGTGGTCCCCGTTCACACGGCGGCAACACCCGCTCCCACCATGCGGACACACGTGGTCGTGACCTCGACAAAAGCCGGGTTCACTGCCACTCTCCCGCCATGCATCTCGCCCCTCGCACAGTGCGCCGCGCGGCAGCGGCCGTCACCCTCGCCCTGCTCACCACCGCCGTCGGCTGTGCCCCGCAGCCCGAGGTGCAGCCGTCGGCCGCCAGGACCGGGTCGGCCGGCGCCGTCTGCGCCAAGGGCAAGGCGGCCACCAGGACGCCCGGGAAGCTGACCATCGCGACGGACCAACCCGCCTACGAGCCCTGGTTCCAGAACGACGATCCCGCGAACGGCAAGGGCTTCGAATCGGCGGTCGCGTACGCCGTGGCGAAGCGACTCGGGTACGGCAAGGACGCGGTGGTCTGGCAGCGGGTGCCCTTCAACAAGGCGTTCGCGCCCGGCGCGAAGACCTTCGACTTCGACATCAACCAGGTCTCCGTCAGCGCCGAGCGCAAGAAGGCCGTCGACTTCTCCTCCGGTTACTACGACGTGCGCCAGGCCGTCATCGCGCTCAAGGGCGGCAGGGCCGCCGAGGCGACCGGCATCGCGGACCTGCGCGGCCTGCGCCTGGGCGCCCAGGTGGGCAGCACGAGCCTCGACTACATCACCGACGTGGTGAAGCCCGACCGGCAGCCCGCCGTCTACGCCAAGAACGACCAGGCCAAGTCGGCGCTGCGCAACGGCCAGGTCGACGCCGTCGTCACCGACCTGCCGACCGCGTTCTACATCACGTCGGCCGAGGTGACGAACGCGAAGATCGTCGGCCAGTTCGAGAACCGGGGCCGCGCTCCCGAGCAGTTCGGGCTGGTGCTCGACAAGGGCAGCGCGCTGACCCCCTGCGTGAGCCGTGCCGTCGACGCGCTGCGCGAGGACGGCACGCTGGCGCGGCTCGACCAGCGGTGGCTGTCCGACGCCGTCGGCGCCCCGGTGCTCAAGTGACCGTCACCAAGGGCGAGTCGGTCCCGGAGGGAGCGGACGGCGCCGCGGCCGTGCCCGGCGACGGCTACGTACCCTCCGAGCGGCGCCTGGAGCGCGAGCGCCACAAGCGGGCGCGGGCCCGTCGCGCGACGGCCGTGGCCGCGCTGTCGACCCTCGTCACGGCCGCCGTGCTCTACCTGGTCGTGGTCCACGCGCCGGGCTGGCCGCGCACCAAGGAGACGTTCTTCAGCGCCGGTTACGCGCGCGAGGCGCTGCCCAAGGTGCTCGAAGGGCTGTGGCTGAACGTCCGGCTGCTGGTGGTCTGCGGCGTCGCCGTGCTGGTCCTCGGCATGCTGATCGCGATCGCGCGCACCCTGCGCGGCCCGGTGTTCTTCCCGCTGCGGGTGCTGGCCGCGGCGTATACCGACTTCTTCCGCGGACTGCCGCTGATCATCAACCTGATGATCGTTGTCCTCGGCGTGCCCGCGCTGCGGCTTCAGGGGGTGACGGTCGACCCGGTGCTGCTCGGGGGCACGGCGCTGACGCTGACGTACTCCGCGTACGTCGCGGAGGTGTTCCGGGCCGGCATCGAGTCGGTCCACCCCTCGCAGCGCGCGGCGGCACGCTCGCTGGGCCTGACCAACCGCCAGGCGCTGCGGTACGTCGTGCTGCCCCAGGCGGTGCGCCGGCAGGTGCCGCCGCTGCTCAACGACCTGGTGTCGTTGCAGAAGGACACCGGCCTGGTGTCGATCGGCGGTGCGGTGGACGCCGTACGGGCGGCCGACATCATCGTGGGCCGCAGTCTGAACTACACGCCGTACATCGTGGCGGGACTGGTGTTCGTGGCGCTGACCATTCCGATGACGCGCTTCACGGACTGGGTGACCGCCCGGCTGGACCGGCGGCGGGACCAGGGAGGAACCCTGTGAGCGACGCGCCCGTGCTGCGCATGGAGTCGGTGCGCAAGACGTTCGGCGGTTCGGTGGTACTGCGGGACGTCGACCTGGAGGTGGCCCCGCACACGGTGACCGCGCTGATCGGCGCCTCCGGGTCCGGCAAGTCCACGCTGCTGCGGTGCGCCAACCTCCTGGAGGAGATCGACGACGGCGCGATCTGGCTGGACGGCGAGGAGATCACCGATCCCCGCACCGACCAGGACGCGGTCCGGCGCCGGATCGGTGTGGTCTTCCAGGCGTACAACCTCTTTCCGCACATGAGCGTGCTGGACAACATCACGCTCGCCCCGCGCCGGGTGCACGGCGTCTCCCGCGCGGCGGCCGAGGAGCGGGCCAGGGAACTGCTGGAGCGTCTGGGGCTCGCCGGCAAGGCGGACGCCTACCCGGACCGGCTCAGCGGCGGCCAGCAGCAGCGGGTGGCGATCGTCAGGGCGCTCGCCGTGCGGCCCCGGCTGTTGCTGCTGGACGAGATCACGGCCGCCCTCGACCCCGAACTGGTGGGCGAGGTGCTGGAGGTGGTCCGGGGCCTGAAGGACGAGGGCATGACCATGGTGCTGGCCACCCACGAGATGGGCTTCGCGCGCGATGTCGCGGACCAGGTCTGCTTCCTGGACGGCGGGGTGGTGCTGGAGCGCGGCACCGCCGAGCAGGTGTTCGGGGAGCCGCGCCAGGAGCGCACCCGGCGCTTTCTGCGGCGGATCGTCGAGGCGGGCCGCCTGTAGGCGGCGCGCGGGCTACGCGGTGGCCAGCAGCGCCGCGACGCGCTCGACGCCGAACGCGTAGCCCTGCACGCCGCACCCGGCGATCACGCCGTCCGCGCGCAGGGAGACGTACGAGTGGTGCCGGAAGGTCTCGCGCTGGTGGATGTTGGAGATGTGCACCTCGATGACGGGCATCCCGTCGCAGGTGTTGAGCGCGTCCAGGATCGCGACCGAGGTGTGGGAGTAGGCGCCGGGGTTGATGACGATCCCGCAGTGGTCCAGGCGTGCCTCGTGGATCCAGTCGACCAGTTCGCCCTCGTGGTTGGACTGCCTCAGATCGACCGAACCGCCGTGCGCGGCCGCCGCCTTGGCGCACAGCGCCTCGACGTCCGCGAGGGTCTCCCTGCCGTAGATCTCGGGCTGGCGCTGGCCGAGCAGGTTCAGGTTGGGCCCGTTGAGGATCATGATCGGGGCGTTGGCCAGGGTGCGGGGCACGGTTCCTCCGGTCGTTCGAGGCGGTACGACGGCGACCGCCGCTCGCCCCCGGTCTATCACGGCCCCGGCGCGCACCCCGGCCCTGTGCCCCCTCGCCCCGGGCGCGCGCTGCGGTCACTCGGTCACCCCCACACGCCCCCGTAACCCGTGATCACGGTGGGTAGTTGACGCACCATGCACGATGTACGTCCTGTCACCTCCGCCTCCCTGCCCCGCCTCGCCGCCGCCTCCCTCGCCGGGGCCGCGGTCGAGTTCTACGACTTCTTCGCCTACGGGACCGCGGCGGCGCTGGTCCTGGGGCGGCTGTTCTTCCCGTCCTTCTCGCCGCTCGCCGGGACGCTCGCGGCGTTCGCCACCTTCGGTGTGGGCTTCGTGGCCAGACCGCTGGGCTCGGTGCTGTTCGGGCACCTGGGCGACCGGCGCGGCCGACGGCCGGTGCTCGTCGCCTCGCTGCTGCTCACCGGCGGTTCCACGGTCGCGGTGGGCTGCGTGCCCTCGTACGCGTCGATCGGCGTGGCCGCGCCCGTGCTGCTGCTCCTGCTGCGGTTCCTGCAGGGGCTGGGGCTCGGCGGCGAGTTGGGGGCCGTGCTGCTGACCGTGGAGCACGCGCCGGCCGAGCGGCGCACCCTGTGGGCGAGCCTTCCGCAGGCGGGCCCGGCGATCGGCTTTCTGCTCGCCAACGGCGTCATGGTGGCGCTGTCGGCCGGGCTGTCGGACGCGCAGTTCGCGCAGTGGGGCTGGCGGGTGCCGTTCTGGGTGGCCGCCGTGCCCGCGCTGGCGGGGCTGTGGCTGCGCTCGTCGCTGGCCGAGAGCCCCCGGTTCCTGGAGATCGACGACCCCGTGCGCATGCCGCTCGTGGAGGTCGTACGGCGCCATGGGCGGCTGGTGCTGCTGGCGGCCGGGGCGATGGCCGTCGGGTACGCGGTGTTCTACACGGTGACGACCTGGTCGCTGTCGTACGCCACGGAGCGGCTCGGAGTGAGCCGCACGGTCATGCTGACCTGTGTCATGGCCGCGGTCGTCGTGCAGGCCCCCCTCGTTCCGGCGGCGGCGCTGCTCGGCGACCGCTGCGGACGCCGGCCGATGTGCCTGACCGGGTGCGCGCTCTGCGCGCTGTGGATGCTGCCCATGGTGGCGCTGCTGGCGACCGGCGAGCCGCTGCTGATGTTCTTCGGCATCCTGGGCGCGCTGCTCGCCTTCGTCACCGTGTTCGCGGTGATCTCCGCCTATCTGCCAGAGCTGTTCGAGGCACGGGTGCGCTGCACGGGCGCCTCGGTGGGCTACAACCTGGGCGGGATCATCGGCGGCGCGCTCACCCCGGTCGTGGCCACCGCGCTGGCCCAGGGCAGCGGGCGCGTCCCCTGGGGCGTGGGCGTGTATCTGACCGCCATGGCCCTGTTCAGCCTGGGGTGTTTCGCGCTGCTGCCGGAGACCCGCCCCTCGCGCGTGCCCGCGGTGGAGCCGGCCACCACGGGCTGAGCCGGGGCGCGTGCGGCGTCGCCGGGCCGGGTCTGCCCGCCGTCGCGGCCGAGGGCGTCCCGGACCGGCCGGAGCCGTGCCCCTAAGGATTGATCGCCAGTTCCAGATAGGCCGCGAAGAGCACGAGGTGGACGCCGCCCTGCAAGGGGGTGGCCCGCCCCGGTACGACGGTGAGGGAGGCGACCACCACCGTCAGCGCGAGCAGCAGCATGTGGACGGGTTCGAGGCCGAGGATGAGCGGTCCCGGCAGCCACAGCGAGGCGAGCGCCACCGCCGGTATGGTCAGGCCGATGCTGGCCATCGACGATCCCAGCGCGAGGTTCATGCTGGTCTGCACACGGTCGCGGCGGGCGGCGCGCAGTGCGGCGATCGTCTCGGGGAGCAGCACGAGCAGGGCGATGATCACGCCGACGACGGCCTGACGCAGGCCCACCGCCGCCACCCCCGCCTCGATCGCGGGCGACACGCCCTTGGCCAGGCCGACGACGCCGATCAGCGCCAGGCCGAGCAGGCCGAGGCTGATCAGGGCGGTGCGTCTGGACGGGGGGCTCGCGTGGTCCTCGGTGCTGATGACCTCGCCCTGCCGGGTGATGGGCAGGAAGTAGTCCCGGTGGCGCACCGTCTGGGTGGTCACGAACAGGCCGTAGAGGATCAGCGAGGACAGCGCGGCGAACGTCAGTTGCAGGGAGGAGAACTGAGGTCCGGGCTTGCTGGTGGTGAAGGTGGGCAGCACCAGGCTCAGCGTGGCCAGGGTCGCCACCGTCGCCAGGGCGGCGCCGGTGCCCTCGGGATTGAAGACCGCCGTGCCGTGCCGCAGCGAGCCGACGAGCAGGCAGATGCCGACGATGCCGTTGCAGGTGATCATCACCGCGGCGAAGACGGTGTCCCGGGCCAGGGTGGAACTCTTGTCGCCGCCGTCGGCCATCAGTGTGACGATGAGGGCCACTTCGATGACGGTGACGGCGATGGCCAGCACCAGGGAGCCGAAGGGTTCGCCGATCCGGTGGGCGACCACCTCCGCGTGGTGCACCGCCGCGAGGACGGCCCCGGCGAGCACGACCGTCACCAGGGCGATGACCGGGGCGGGCATGGCCCGGTGCCACGTGAGGACCAGCAGGACGATCGCGATCACCGGCACGGGGATGGTCCATCGCCGGGCGAGTGATCTCAGCCAACTGATCATGTCGCGATCGTCGCAGACGGCTACATGATTCGCATTCCGTTCCTTCTGGATGCTTCCGTACCTTTCCCTGCGGGGCCCGGCGTCGTTTCGGCCGGCCCCCGCGTGTTCGTTCCGGATCTCGTGCGCGGCGCCGCGGTCAGGCGTCCACGGCCTCCTTCCGCTCGCCCTCGGCGTCCGCGCCGGCCGCCGCGGCGGTCTGCTTCCGGGAGGCCATGAGGCTGGTGAACGTGGTGACGGCCAGGACGGCGCAGATCACCCCGAGCGACACCGGGATGCTGATCTGGGGAACCGGGACACCCGACTCGTGCAGCGCGTGGAGCACCAGCTTCACGCCGATGAAGCCGAGGATGACCGACAGGCCGTAGGAGAGGTGGACCAGCTTCTTCAGCAGGCCGCCGAGGAGGAAGTACAGCTGGCGCAGGCCCATCAACGCGAAGGCGTTGGCGGTGAAGACGATGTACGGGTCCTGGGTCAGGCCGAAGATCGCGGGGATCGAGTCCAGGGCGAACAGGACGTCCGTGGTGCCGATGGCGAGCATCACGACCAGCATCGGGGTCATGATCCGCTTGCCGTTCCGCCGGACCCACAGCTTGGTGCCGTGGTAGCGGTCGGCCACGCCGAACCTGCGCTCCGCGGCCTTCAGCAGCCTGTTCTCCTCGAACTCCTCCTCGTCCGCGTCGTCGGCGCGGGCCTCCTGGACGAGCTTCCAGGCGGTCCACATCAGGAAGGCGCCGAAGAGGAAGAACACCCAGGAGAAGCTGGTGACGATGGCGGCTCCGGCCGCGATGAACACGGCGCGCAGCACCAGGGCTATGAGGACGCCGATGAGCAGCACGCGCCGCTGGTACAGGGCGGGCACCGCGAACTTCGTCATGATCAGGACGAAGACGAAGAGGTTGTCGACGCTGAGCGACTTCTCGGTGATATAGCCCGCGAAGAACTCGCCGGCCGGGCGCCCGCCGCCGAAGACGAGGAGGCCGGCACCGAAGAGTGCGGCCAGGACGATCCAGACGACGGTCCAGACCCCGGCTTCTTTGATCGACACCTCATGGGGCTTTCGCCCGACGAGGAAGTCGATTCCGATCAGGGCGGCCAGACCCAGGACGGTCAGGACCCACAGGGTCGTGGAGACTTCCACGGCAACCTCCGGCATGTCGAGATGGCAAGCACATATGCGTTGTCACTGCCGGAGGTCTCTTCCACCCGCGCGGGGCCGGCGCCCCGGGACCGGAAACGGTCCGTACTGACGGGTGCGCCGCAGTCAGGGAGTACTCCCCTCCGTACGGAAGACAGTACCCCAATCACCAAGCAATGGTAAAGAGAAAGGCAAAGGAGAGTTCAAAATACCTGATCATGATGGCTTTACTTTTTCTTGGTCCGAGCGGTGGCCACCTCGCCGAGCACGCGGCCGAGGATCCGGCTGCCCGCCGGGAGCAGCGCGGGCTCGTAGGTCCGGGCATGGCCCACCCAGGGATCGGCGCCGTGGTCGTCGGGAACCGGGGTGAGCCGCGTGAGCGAGCGCCACAGCGGGTTCAGCACGGGGCCGTGGCAGGCGGCGTCCGCGCGGTCGGCGACCAACAGGAGGTGGACGCCGACGGCCGGGCCCTCGTCCGCCAGATAGCGCAGCCGGGCGAGGGAACGGTCGTCGAAACCGTGCGGGAAGTCGTTGACGATCAGCAGCTGCCGCGCCAGGTCCACGTCGTCCGGCAGCGACTCGGCGGCGCCGCCCCGCACCGCCATCTGCACCAGGTCCACCCGCCGGGTGAGCCGCTCCAGCATCGCGGTGACGCCCGCCGCCCCGCGCGCGGGCGGCTCCGCCGGCAGTCCGGCACCGGTCAGCGGCAGCAGCGCGCGGGCGCCCGCGCCTGCCGGGTCGATGACCCGCACGGCGAACTCCCCCGCCGGGTGCACGGCGAGCAGCCGGGCCGCGAGCGCCACCGCCGCCTCCATGGCGGCCTGCCGCGTCGAGGCCGGGTCCGCGCCGAGCGCGCCGGGCCTGCCCATCGTTCCGCTGTCGATCCACAGGCCCTGCTCCAGCGGCAGTCTGACCAGCATGGGGATGCGCAGCGGCAGGCTCTCGGGCAGGTGCAGGTCGCCGAGCCGCAGGGCCATCGGCGGTTCGGCGGGCACTCGGTAGCCGTGCCAGACGGGATGGTCCCAGCGGGCGCAGGCGGGCGGGAGCGCGGGTTCGACCACCTGGGACTCGGCGGTGAGCTGGGCGAGCTCACGATCGAGGGCGGCACGCGCCTGGGCGGCCAGCTGGTCCCGGCGGGCGCGGGCGGCCTCCCGGGCGGCCTCTCCCGTGCCACCGAGGCGGGTGCGCGGGTCGGCGAGGACCTGGTCGAGTTCCTTCTCCAGGCGTGCGTCGGCGAAGTCGACGGCGCCGCGGTAGGCGGCCGTGGCCCGTGCCAGGTCCTCGAACATGCCCTGGACCTGGTTGTACAGCCGCTCCTCCGGCGACCATCCGACGGCGTCGCCCGCGACCGGCCCGGCGGGCGTCCCGTCGTGGGCCGGGCCGACGGCGGCCGGTTCCCGCGGCGTCGTGTGCCGTGGGCGGGCGGGATGGGTGTAGTCGATCGGGCGGCCGGGGCGGGTGTCGAGCGAGCCGCCGGGTGCGTCCCCCAGGGCCTCGCCCTCCGGGGAGGGCCGCAGGCGTTCGTGGGCGGCCGCCGTCTCCTGGGCGATGGCGGCGAGGGCGGCCGCCTCGCGCAGGCCCTGGTCCGCGAAGAGGGCCACAAGCCCGTCGGCGTACCCCTGGCCCCTCGCGCGTATCTTCCAGGCACCCCGTCTGCGGTACAGCTCAAGGGCGACCACGGCCGTCTCCGTGTCCAGCCCGGTGAGGGTGTAGGAGGCGAGTGCGGTGCCGTCGGGGCCGTGCACCACGGTGTGCGGTGCGGCGGCGGCGCCGAAGGTGTCCGGACCCGCGGTCGCGGTGGGCAGCGCGAGGAAGACGTCGACCCGGTGCACGGCCTCGGGCACGGCGGACAGGTCGACGGCCAGACGGTGTCCGTCGGCGGCCCGCCGGGAGACCTGGATGCCGGGGGGCGCGGGCGCGCCGGGGTGGGCGACCCACTGGGAGCCGTGCACCGTGCCGTGCTCGTCGCCCAGGGTGGCCCCGGCCAGGACCGGCGTCCCGGCCGAGATCTGGATCTCCAGCCGGAGGTGGGCCAGCGGGTGGTTCTGTCCCCGCACCAGCTCGGCCGTCATCCCCGTCGCCCCCCGTGTCGTGCTGTCGTCCGTGCCCCGCCCCGGCGTACCGGGGTTACAGGTGCGGCAGGATCGCCGGCATCAGGTCCTGGAAGGTGCGCCCGTTGGCGGAGGTGCCGAGGGCGGTCATCGTCCACCCCGAGCCGGCCCGGTGCACCTTGGCCATGATCTGGGCGGTGTACTCGCCGCCTCCGGCGAGCGTGTAGCGGGCGAGTTCCTGGCCGTTGCTCTCGTCCACCAGACGGCAGAAAGCGTTCTGCACCTCCTGGAAGGTCTGGCCGGTGAAGGAGTTCACGGTGAAGACGATCTGGTCGATGTGGACCGGGACGCGCTCCAGGTCCACGAGGATCGCCTCGTCGTCGCCGCCCTGGCCGGCGCCGCCCACCAGGTTGTCGCCGGTGTGGCGCACCGAGCCGTCGTCGCTCACCAGGTGCCGGAAGAAGACGACGTCGACCGGCTGCTTCTCGGCGAAGAGCACCGCCGAGGCGTCCAGGTCGATCTCCTTGGTGCGCGAGCCGAACAGGCCGCGCCGCTTCGCCGCCTGCCAGCCCAGGCCCATGCGGACCGCGGAGAGGGTGCCCCCGTCGTTCTTCTCCAGGCTGATGGCCTGACCCTTGCTCAAGTTGACGGACACGGCTGAATCCCCTCTCGAAGGTCCCCTGTTGGCCGCCGTACCGCGCGGCTGATCAAAACCCTACGCAGGGGCGCCGAGGGCGCCGAGCCCCGGCCCGCGCTTTGTGTCGGTGTTGCAACACTGCGCGTACGCCGGGGTCCGGCGGCAGCCCGGGTCAGGCGAGGCCCGCCTCCCGCATCTGCCGCAGCTCCTTCTTCATCTCGGAGACCTCGTCGCGCAGCCGGGCCGCGATCTCGAACTGGAGCTCCGCGGCGGCGGCGCGCATCCGCTCGGTCATCTCCTCGATCTGCTCGGCCAGCTCGGCCGCCGGACGGTCGGTGGGCACCGTGGCCGCGGCCTTGCCCTTCGCGCCCTTGGCCGCCTTGCCCTTGCCGGGCTTGTCCGCCGTCGGAACGGGCGTCTTGGCGCCCTTGCCGTCCTTCGACTTGCGGTAGCCGCTGCCGAGGAGCTGCTCGGTGTCGACCTCCTCGCGGGCGATCTGCGCGACGATGTCGTTGATCTTCTTGCGCAGCGGCTGCGGGTCGATGCCCTTGGCCTTGTTGTAGGCGATCTGCTTCTCCCGGCGGCGGTTGGTCTCCTCGATGGCCTTCTCCATCGCCGGGGTGATCTTGTCAGCGTACATATGGACCTGGCCGGAGACGTTGCGCGCCGCGCGGCCGATGGTCTGGATCAGCGAGGTGCCGGAGCGCAGGAAGCCCTCCTTGTCCGCGTCGAGAATGGCCACCAGGGACACCTCGGGCAGGTCGAGGCCCTCACGCAGCAGGTTGATGCCGACCAGCACGTCGTATTCGCCGGAGCGCAGTTCGCGCAGCAGCTCCACCCGGCGCAGGGTGTCGACGTCGCTGTGCAGGTAGCGCACCTGGATGCCGAGTTCCAGGAAGTAGTCGGTGAGGTCCTCGGCCATCTTCTTGGTGAGCGTGGTGACCAGGACGCGCTCGTCCTTCTCGGTGCGCTTGCGGATCTCGTGCACCAGGTCGTCGATCTGGCCCTCGGTGGGCTTGACCACGACCTCCGGGTCGACCAGGCCGGTCGGGCGGATGATCTGCTCCACCACGCCGTCGGAGCGCGACAGCTCGTAGGCGCCCGGGGTGGCCGACAGATAGACGGTCTGCCCGATGCGCTCCTGGAACTCCTCCCACTTCAGGGGCCGGTTGTCCAGGGCGGAGGGCAGACGGAAGCCGTGCTCGACGAGGGTGCGCTTGCGGGAGGCGTCGCCCTCGTACATCGCGCCGATCTGCGGAACGGTGACGTGCGACTCGTCGATGACGAGCAGGAAGTCGTCCGGGAAGTAGTCGAGCAGGGTGTTGGGCGGGGAGCCGGGCGAGCGGCCGTCGAAGTGCATCGAGTAGTTCTCCACGCCGGAGCAGGTGCCGATCTGGCGGAGCATCTCGATGTCGTAGGTGGTGCGCATGCGCAGCCGCTGGGCCTCCAGCAGCTTGCCCTGCTTCTCCAGCTCGGCCAGGCGCTCGCCCAGCTCCTTCTCGATGTCGTTGACGGCCCGCTCCATGCGTTCGGGGCCGGCGACGTAGTGGGAGGCGGGAAAGACGTACAGCTGCTGGTCGTCGCTGATGATCTCGCCGGTGAGCGGGTGCAGCGTGGACAGCGCCTCGATCTCGTCACCGAACATCTCGATGCGGACGGCCAGCTCCTCGTAGACCGGGAAGATCTCGATGGTGTCGCCGCGTACGCGGAAGGTGCCGCGGGTGAAGGCCAGGTCGTTGCGCGTGTACTGGATGTCGACGAAGCGGCGCAGCAGCTCGTCCCGGTCGATCTCGTCGCCGACGCGGAGGGGGACCATCCGGTCCACGTACTCCTGGGGAGTGCCGAGGCCGTAGATGCAGGACACCGAGGCCACCACGACGACGTCACGGCGGGTGAGCAGCGAGTTCGTCGCCGAGTGGCGCAGCCGCTCGACCTCCTCGTTGATCGAGGAGTCCTTCTCGATGTAGGTGTCCGACTGCGGGACGTACGCCTCGGGCTGGTAGTAGTCGTAGTACGAGACGAAGTATTCGACCGCGTTGTTCGGCAGGAGCTCGCGGAACTCGTTGGCCAGCTGCGCGGCCAGGGTCTTGTTCGGCGCCATCACCAGGGTGGGGCGCTGGAGCTTCTCGATCATCCACGCGGTGGTGGCGGACTTGCCGGTGCCGGTCGCGCCCAGCAGGACGACGTCCTTCTCACCGGCCTTGATGCGCTTGGCCAGGTCGGCGATGGCCGCCGGCTGGTCGCCGCTGGGCTGGTAGGGGCTGACGACCTCGATGGGCGCCACCGTGCGTTCGATGTGGGAAACGGGCCGCATGTCATCAACCGTACGACCCCGCACTGACAACGGGTCCCGGTCAGCGGTTCTGCGGGGTGCGGGCGCCCTGCCGCACGGGGCGGCGGACCGGGTGGTCTCCCTGGTGGGGGGCGGTGCGCGGGATCCGGGCGGCGGCCGGGACGCCCGGCCGGCGCTCGACGGGCACCGGTGCGGGGCGGCGCACCACGAGCATCGGGTCGAGGACCACGACGACGCCCACGAGGACGAGCATGACGAGCGGGCCGATCAGCATGGGCACGAGCGCGGAGGTCGTCTGGGCGTCGGCGGTGGTCTCGGCGGTGCCGTCGAGGTGGACGCTGAGGGCGGCCATCGCCGTGTAGTGCATGCCGCTGACGGCCGCCCCCATCAGGAGGCTGGCGCCGACGGTCGGCAGCAGCCCGCGGGCGCGGCCGGCGGCCCACAGGGCGGCCACGGCGGCGGCGACCCCTATGACGACGGAGACGACGACCGTGGGGATGCTGTAGACGAACTGACCGTGGAAGCGCATTCCGGCCATGCCGAGGTAGTGCATCGAGGCGACGCCCAGACCGGTGATCGTGCCGCCGGTGAACAGCGGCCCCCCGCTGGGGCCCCGGTAGCCGACGATGAAGACGCCGATGCCGACCATGACGACGGCGAGCCCGAGGCTCGCGTAGGTGACCGGCTGGTCGTAGTGGACCGGTGTCCGCTCGATGCTGAAACCCAGCATGGCGATGAAGTGCATGGTCCAGATGCCGCAGCCGAGCGCGGCGGCGCCCAGGGCCAGCCAGACGGCCCGCCGGGAGTGCGGGAGCAGCAGGGACCGGGTGATGCAGCGCAGTCCCAGGGCGCCGCCGAGGCAGGCCATCAGAAAGGCCACCAACGGGGTGACGGCCCCGTAGCCGAAACCGTCGACCGTGCCCTGCATCCGCGGCTGCCCTTCGCCCTCGTCTGTCCCGGAATTCCGGGAAATGCGCGCCGTCCCGGGACCGCTCCGGCGGCCGGGGTGTCGCAGAGAGTATGACCCGCACCGGAATGGTCGAACGACTTTCCGACAAAGAAACACGCCCTTGCCCCAGTTGTGAGGCACCGGTGAGCACGCGGGGACGTCTTCACGTGAGGTGTGGCCTTCGCGCGTCCGCGTGCCGTGGCCACGGTGCTGTCAGTCTGGTGCTGTCGGTTTTCGCTCGACGTGAGGAGTACGCATGCACGCGCGCGTGGTCGCCGCTTCGGCCGTCGCCGTCCTGGCGGCGGTGGTCCTGGTGAACCCCACCTCCGACGCCCGGGCGGGCGAAGTGCGCACGCCCCTGGTGATCGGCCACCGGGGTGCCCCCGCCTACGCCCCGGAGAACACGCTGCCCTCGATCGACGAGGCGGCCCGGGTGGGCTCCGCCTGGGTGGAGAACGACGTCCAGCGCACCAAGGACGGCGAGCTGGTGGTCGTGCACGACGACAGCCTGCAACGCACCACGGACGTGCAGAAGGTCTTCCCCGGCCGGGCGCCCTGGAAGGTGAAGGACTTCACCGCCGCGGAGATCGCCCGCCTGGACGCGGGGAGCTGGTTCTCGCCCGCCTACAAGGGCACGCGCGTACCGACACTGGACCAGTACATGCGCCGGGTCGAGCACAACCACCAGAGCCTGCT
The DNA here is from genome assembly GCF_013423905.1 of Streptomyces sp. NEAU-sy36. NCBI lineage: Bacteria > Bacillati > Actinomycetota > Actinomycetes > Kitasatosporales > Streptomycetaceae > Streptomyces > Streptomyces sp. NEAU-sy36. Next base: position 1,805,831 of record NZ_CP058977.1, on the reverse strand, counting down.
CCTGGAGGTCAAGAACCCCGAGCTGTACCCCGGCATCGAGCGGCAGATCCTGAAGACCCTCGGCAACGACGGCTGGCTGGACCGCCCGCACCTCAAGCGGCTGGTCGTGCAGAGCTTCAGCGCGGGCAGCGTACGGACCGTCCACGAGCTGAAGCCCGCGCTGACCACGGCCTACCTCGGCGCGCCCCCGGTGTCGCAGCTGAAGCAGTACGCGCGTTTCGCCGATCTGATCAATCCGTCCCACGGATCGCTGTCGAAGGCCTACGTCTCGGCGGTGCACGGCGTCCGCGGGGCGCACGGCCGGCCGCTCGGGGTGTACGCGTGGACGGTGGACGACAAGGCGACCGCGCTGAAGGTGGCGGGGTACGGCGTCGACGGGATCATCAGCAGCAAGGCCGACGTGGTCCGGGCGGCGCTGCGCGGGCGGTGAGCCGGTCGGGCGGGCGTTGTCAGTGGTGGGTCGTACCGTGGGCGCATGGACAGCCATGGGCAGGACGGGCAGCGGGTCGTGTGGACCGTCGTGGAGACGGACATCGGCCCGCTGATGCTGGCGGCGACCGCGAACGGGCTGGTCAACGTCGTCTTCCACGCCACCGAAGCCGTGCGCGGGCGGGCGCTGGAGCGGCTGGCGGCCCGGTTCGGCGGTGCGCCCGTCGCGGATCCGGACGCTCCGCCGCTGGCCGAGGCGATACGTCAGCTGCGGGCGTACTTCGCGGGTGAGCGGCAGGACTTCGAGCTGCCGCTGGACTGGTCGCTGATCTCCGGGTTCAACCGGCAGGTGCTGCGGGAGCTGGCCTCCGGTGTGCCGTACGGCAGCGTGGTGGGGTACGGCGACCTCGCCGGGCGCGTCGGGCAGCCCGGCGGGGCGCAGGCGGTCGGCGCGGCGATGGGCGCCAATCCGCTGCCGGTGGTCGTGCCGTGTCACCGGGTGGTCGAAAGCGACGGCGGGATCGGGGGCTTCGGGGGCGGTCTGGAGACCAAGCGGAAGCTGCTCGCGCTCGAAGGGGTGCTCCCGGAACCGCTGTTCTGACCGGTCGGCGCGCGGATCCGGCCGGGGTCGCCGCCTCGTTCGGCCGTCTTCGGCCACCGCGCGGACCGGCCGGGCCGCCCGGCGTTTAGCCGTGGCCGGCGCCCGCCAGGGATGAGGGAGGACGGGCAGGGACCGACGGACAGGAGGCGGGCACATGGTGCTGGTGGTGTCGGAAGAGGTCCGGGAAGCGCTCGGTTCGGGGCGGCCGGTGGTGGCCCTGGAGTCCACGATCATCGCCCATGGCCTGCCCCGCCCGCGCAACCTGCGGGTGGCCCTGGAGCTGGAGGAGGCGGTGCGCGGCGAGGGCGCGGTACCGGCGACGGTCGCCGTGCTCGACGGGCGGCCGCTGATCGGCCTGGACAAGGCGCAGCTGGAGCGGGTCGCCAACGAGGACGGCATCCGCAAGCTGGGCCACCGCGACCTGCCGCTCGCCGTGGCGGCGCGGGCCAGTGGGGCGACCACGGTGTCGGCGACCGCGCGGCTGGCCGCGCTGGCGGGCATCAGGGTCTTCGCCACGGGCGGGCTGGGCGGGGTGCACCGGGAGTGGACGGTGACCCAGGACGAGTCGGCCGACCTGGGGTTGCTGGCGCGGACCGGGATCACCGTGGTGTGCGCGGGCGTGAAGTCGATCCTGGACGTGCCCGCGACCCTGCAACGACTGGAGACGCTGGGTGTGGCCGTCGCCGGGTACGGCACCGACCGGTTCCCCGGCTTCTATCTGTCCGACTCGGGGCATCCGGTGGACTGGACGCTGCGCAGTCCGGAAGAGGTCGCCGCGGTGATGCGGGCGCAGGACGCGCTGGACGCCGCGGGGTCGGCGCTGATCGTGGCCAATCCGGTGCCGGAGGCGGACCAGCTCGACCCGGAGCTGCACGCGCGCGTGCTCGACGAGGCGCTCGCCGCCTGCGCGGAACGAGGTGTCACGGGTCAGGCGGTGACGCCGTTCCTCCTGGACCACCTGGTCCGGCACACGGACGGCGCGTCGCTGAACGCCAACCTGGCGGCGGTGCGGGGCAATGTGCGGCTGGGGGCGCGGATCGCCGTCGCGTGGGCGCGGGGGTGAACTCGGGGCGCGCGGGAGCGTTGCTGGTCGTCGGGGACGTGGTCACGGATGTGGTGGCCCGGCACCGGGGCCCGCTCGCGGCCGGCACCGACACCGCGGCGGTGATCCGCACGCTGCCGGGCGGCGCGGGCGCCAACGTGGCCTGCTGGGCGTCTCGTTCGGGCTGTCCGGACGTTCGGCTGCTGGGCCGGGTGGGCGCGGACTCGGCGGTGTGGCACGAACGCGAGCTGCTCGCGGCCGGGGTCCGTCCCCTGCTGGTGACCGATCCGCGGGCGGCGACGGGGACGGTGGTCTGCCTGGTCGACGCCGGGGCGGCGGCCGAGCGTACGTTCCTCACGGACAGCGGTGCCTCACTGCGGCTGGAGCCCGCCGACTGGTCGGACGCGTTGCTCGACGGGGTGGGCCGGTTGCATCTGTCGGGCTATCTGCTGTTCACCGAGTCGAGCCGGGCGCTCGCGCGGACCGCGCTGGCGGCGGCACGCGCACGGGGCGTCCCGGTCAGCATGGACCCGGCTTCGGCGGGCTTTCTGGCGAGGCTGGGGACCGAGCGTTTCCTCGCCTTCGCGCGGGGGCTGGACGCCCTGCTGCCCAGCCGGGACGAGGCGTGCCTGCTGACAGGGCTGCCGGAACCGGCGGACGCGGCGGCCAGATTGAGCGAGATCGTCCCGCTGGTGGTGGTCAAGGCGGGGGCGGAGGGGGCGCTGGTGGCCGGGGCGGGCGGCGCACCCGTCCGGGTCCCCGCCGTACCGGCGACCCCTCGGGACACCACGGGCGCCGGCGACGCCTTCACCGGTGCCTTCCTCGCCGCCCTCCTGGCGGGCATGGACCCGGAGGAAGCGGCGGTGCGCGGGTGCCGGGCGGGCGCGGAGGCGGTGGGCCTGGTCGGCGCCAGACCACCGCATCCAGGGCCTGTCGGCGGACCGCCGCCCTCGGGGCCCGCCGACAGGCCATCGCGGCCATCGCAACCGGAGCCCGCGGACTGACCACCACATCCTCGGCCCGCCGGCCGACCACGGACCCCGCAAGGGGTCGGCCGGCCTGGAGACGCGTCACGTGCGAGACGGTGCGGCCGGGCGGGGGCGGGTGTCACGCCTTGCGGCACGGCTGGTGGCACACATTGCGGCGCAGGGCCGGTGGCGCGCATCGCGGCATGGGTGCGGACCGGTGGCGCGCACGCGAGCCGGTTTCACGCACCGGATCACGCATCGCGGCGTGCACGTTGAGCCGGTATCACGCATCGCGGCGCGCACGCGAGCCGGTGTCACGCATCGCGGACCGGTGTCACGCCTTGCGTCCCCACGCCGAGATCATCGGTGCGGTGGTCAGGTCCATGCCGCCGGCCTCGACGTTGGCCAGGTGCTGTTCGATCTCCTCGGCGGTGGCCAGGCCCGCGTCGATGAGCCGGCCCCGGATCTGGCGGACCGTCGCGGTCTCCAGGGCGGTGCAGGCGGGCGAGGTCATGGGGAAGAAACCGTCGGCCTCGACCTCGTGGAGACCGGCCTCCCGGAGCAGCCGCGGCAGCCGGCGCCCGTAGGCGAGGTCGGCGCCGCGCTCGGCGAGCAGCTTCCTGAAACCCTGGCGCAGCCGGTTGGCGAGCCGCTGCTCGGGGCCGGACTCGTCGGGGCAGGTCAGCGGCTGGAGGGCGGGGTCGGCGTCCTCGACCAGCAGCCATCCGCCGGGCCGCAGCGCCTGGATCATGGACCGCAGCGCCCGGTCCCGGTCCGGGACGTGCACGAGCACCAGCCGGGCGTGGACCAGGTCGAAGCCCTCCCCCGGCGGCTCCTGCGCGCCCACGTCGTGGACACGGATCTCCACCGGCGGCCGGCCCGCGGGGGCGAGCCGCGAGGTGTCGATGTCGGTGGCGACGACCCGACCGGCCGGGCCCGCCTTCTCCGCGAGCCAGGACACCACGGAGGTACCGCCGGCCCCCACCTCCCAGCAGCGCCAGCCGGGCTCGATGCCGAGCGCCTCGATGTGCCGGAAGGTCGTGGGGTCGAAGAGGACGGCGAAGGCGTCGAAGCGCTCCCCCGCCTCGCGCTGCCGGTTGTCCAGAAGGTACCCGTCGGATGGTGTCATACGGCGATCATCCCGGTTGGACGGCCTGTACGGCCGGTCGGCTCCTCCTCGCGCACGGGGCCGCCCCGCGTGTCGTCCACAGGCGGGAACCAAGCGGAACGCCGCGTTCCCACAGGCTTACCCGCGCTTTGCCCTGGCCTGGCACACTCTCGGATCACGGCGCGGAAGCGTCGCACGAGGAGATCCACCCGAGGAGATCCAGATGTCCATGGCAGGAAATCTGCGGAAGGTCACGGGGCTGAGCCCGGTGGACGGCCTGCGCAAGGTCGCGCGGCTGGCCCGGCGGCGGCCGCGCGTGGACCTGAGTCATCCGGCCCGCTCCCCCCTCGGCTCCTCGGTGGTCAACTGCGTGACGTACCAGGACGGCGTGCGCGTGCCGCAGTGCACCGATCTGCTGGAATCGGTGCGGATGGTCCGCAAGACCGGCGAGGGCTTCGTCTGGCTGGGGCTGCACGAACCGACGGACCACGAGTTCGCGGGCGTCGCGGAGCTGTTCGACCTGCACCCGCTGGCGGTGGAGGACGCGGTCGAGGCCCATCAGCGGCCGAAGCTGGAGCACTACGGCAACACGCTGTTCGCGGTGTTCAAGACGGTCTGCTACGTCGAGCACGAACGGCTGACGGCGACCAGCGAGGTGGTGAACACCGGCGAGATCATGGTCTTCGTCGGCGAGGACTTCGTCATCACGGTCCGGCACGGCAGACACGGCTCGCTGGGCCCGCTGCGCGAAGAGCTGGAGGCCCACCCGCACCAGCTCTCGAAGGGCCCCGCGGCGGTGCTCCACGCCATCGCCGACCATGTGGTGGACGACTACCTCGGTGTGACGGACGCGGTGCAGGCCGACATCGACCAGGTCGAGAGCGAGGTGTTCTCGGAAGAGGGCGCGCGGCTCGATCCCGGGCGCATCTACCAGATGAAGCGCGAACTGCTTGAGCTGAAGCGAGCGGTGATGCCGCTGGCCCGCCCCGTGGAGGACCTGGCCACCCGGCCCATACGGGTCGTCGCCCCCGAGATACAGGCCTACTTCCGGGACGTGCTCGACCATCTGATCCGGGCCACGGAGCAGATAGCCGCCTTCGACGAGTTGCTCAACTCCATCCTCCAGGCGCACCTCGCGCAGGTGACGGTCGCGCAGAACGAGGACATGCGGAAGATCACGGCGTGGGCTGCCGTGATCGCCGTTCCGACCATGGTGTGCGGTGTGTACGGCATGAACTTCGACCACATGCCGGAGCTGCACTGGCGGTTCGGGTATCCGCTGGCCATGGGGGCGATGGCGCTGGCGTGCCTGGCGCTGTACCGGGGCTTCAGACGCAACGGCTGGTTCTGACCGCCGAGCCCGCCGAGGCGGCGCGACGGCCCCCTGCGGTCCGTGCGGGTCAGCCGTTCCAGGCGGGATGGCGCGGGTCGTCGGCGCGCACCACCACATCCGCCGTGCCGGCCGGGTCGGTCTCCGCCTCGTAGCGCTCGAAGGCGGGGAGCGTCCAGTGGTCGGATTCCGGAGTACGGCGGCGCAGGGCGCCCGGGGAGAGGAGGACGTGGACGGTCAGATCGAAGGGGAACCAGTGCCGCAGCAGAAGGGGGCCGTGCATCAACAGGACGCCGCCGGGCGGGAGTTGGACATAGGGGCTGCGGGTGGCGCGGTCGGTGGCCGGGTCCCACAGGTCGGGCAGGACGCGCCCGTCGCCGCCGGGGTCGAGCGGGCCGAACACCTCGCGCCACAGGGCACCGGTGTCGAACCAGCCGCCGTAGTACGACTCCGCGTCGCGCCGGCCGTGCTCCAGTCGCAGTGAGGCGGGGCGCAGAAAACCCTCGGTGCCGACGACCAGCGACGGCCGGCCGCGCACCCGCAGCGCCTGACCGACCAGCTCGGCCAGGTCTCCCGGGCGGGCGGCCGGGGCACCGTCGAAGCCGACGCGGGCCCAGGCTCCGCCGTCGGCCGTCTCCAGCCCGGCCAGCCGGTCGGCGAGCCGCTCGGCGAGCCGTTCCCAGGTGATCGCTTCGAGTCGCACGGGCCCATGATGCCGGGTGCGGTGCGGCGGCGGTGCGGAGCCCTGCCGGACGGGGAAGGAAAGGCATATGGGCCAGCCCGTAACTCCGCACTCTCCGGGCCGACTTGTCGCCGTCCAGCCACTGCGGCACAAGCGTTGTGCCGCCTGCCGGCGTGGCCCGCTGTCGCTGCTGGTGCTGGAGGACGGTGCGCCGCGCTGCCTGGACTGCGCCGATCTCGGGCATCTGGTGTTCCTGCCGCGCGGTGACACGGCGCTGACCCGCAGGTCGCGGGAGGAGAGCGCGCTGTCGGTCGTGGTGGTGCGGTTCAACCGGCGCAAGAGCCGTTACGAGCGGCAGGGCGTCCTCGTGGAGGAGGCGGCGCTGGCCCGTGCGGAGGAGCGCTGCCTGGCGGACGCGGAGGCCCGGCGCCGGCGGCGGGCGCGGGACGCGCGGCGCCGGGGGGTGGCGGACGAGCGGTTCACGGCGGCGTTCGCGGCCGAGATCCTCCGCCTGTTCCCGGGCTGCCCGGCGGAGCGGGCCCGGGCCATCGCGGCGCACGCCTCCGTACGGGGCAGCGGGCGGGTGGGGCGCAGCGCGGCCGGGCGGGCACTGTCCGAGACCGCGGTGGTGTCGGCGGTCGTGGCCGGGGTGCGGCACGTGGACACGCCGTACGACCGGCTGCTGATGGAAGGGGTGCCGCGGTACGAGGCCCGGCGCCGGATCGCCCCGGCCGTGGAGGCCGTGCTGCGGGCGTGGCGGGGAGCCGGGGAGGGCGAGGACCGGGGGTGCGGCCGCGGCCGGGCCCCGGGCGCGCGAACGTCCCTCCCCCGCTGAGGGCGGTCGGCACCGCGCCTGGTCAGGAGCGGTGCGACGGGCGCCGGCGTCCGTACTGCGGGGGCGTCGGCGCGGACGTATCGTGGCCGGAAGAGTGGCGGTATGTGCGGTATGTGCTGCCTTGTGGCGTATGGCCCGTCGTACACCCGGCGCCCCGGTGCCCGTACGCGAGGACGAGGATCATCATGGCCGATCCCAAGGGGTTCATGACCACGCCGCGTCAGGAGTGGGCGCGGCGCCCCGTCGACGAGCGGGTGCGGGACTGGGACGAGGTGTACGTTCCCGGGGCGCTGCTGCCCATCATCGGCGGGCAGGCGGACCGGTGCATGGACTGCGGGGTTCCGTTCTGCCACAACGCGTGCCCGCTGGGCAATCTCATCCCCGAGTGGAACGGCCTGGTGGCCCGGGGTGACTGGCGGGCGGCGAGCGACCGGCTGCACGCCACCAACAACTTCCCCGAGTTCACCGGGCGGTTGTGCCCGGCCCCCTGTGAGGCGGGCTGTGTGCTGGCGATCAACCAGCCTGCGGTCACCATCAAGAACGTCGAGTGCGCGATCGCCGACCGGGCCTGGGAGGAGGGGTTCGTGGCGCCGCGGCCGCCGGAGCGGCTGTCGGGGAGGACGGTCGCGGTGATCGGCTCCGGCCCCACGGGGCTCGCCGCCGCGCAGCAGCTGACGCGGGCCGGGCACACGGTCGCGGTGTACGAGAAGGACGACCGGATCGGCGGGCTGATGCGGTACGGCATCCCGGCGTTCAAGATGGAGAAGCGGCAGCTGGAGCGGCGGCTCGGGCAGATGCGGGCGGAGGGCACGCGGTTCCGTACCTCGACGGCGGTCGGACGGGACGTGGGGGCGGCGGAGCTGCGGGCGCGGTACGACGCCGTCGTCCTCGCGACGGGTGCCACGGCGTGGCGGGAACTGCCGGTGCCAGGACGGGAGTTGGCGGGGGTGCACCAGGCGATGCGCTATCTGCCGCTGGCCAACCGGGTGTGCGAGGGGGACCTCGCGGTCTCGCCGCTGTCGGCGGCCGGGCGGCATGTCGTGATCGTCGGCGGCGGGGACACCGGGGCGGACTGTCTGGGGACGGCGGTGCGGGAGGGGGCCGCGTCGGTGACCCAGCTGGACATCTACGCGCAGCCGGGCGCGGAGCGGGACGAGTACGCGGAGCCGTGGCCGACGTACCCGAAGGTCTACCGGCTGTCGCCGGCACACGAGGAGGCGGGGCATCTGCGGACGGCCCCGGCGGCCGACGCGGACGCGCGCATGTTCGCGGCGTCGACGCTCCGTTTCACCGGGGACGGAGACGGGCACGTGCGGGCGCTGGAGCTGGTGGAGGTCGACGAGCGGCGGCGGCCGTTGCCCGGCAGCGAGCGGACGATCCCGGCCGATCTGGTGCTGCTCGCGCTCGGTTTCTCCGGGCCGGACCGGGAGGACGGGCTGATCGACCAGCTGGGGCTGGCGCTGGACGAGCGGGGCACGATCGCCCGCGACGACGGGTTCGCGACCAATGTGCCCGGTGTGTTCGCCGCCGGGGACGCGGCGCGCGGGCAGTCGCTCATCGTCTGGGCCATCGCGGAGGGCCGGGCCGTGGCGGCGGCCGTCGACCGCTATCTGACCGGCACGTCGCGACTGCACGCGCCGATCTCCCCGGGGGACAAGCCGATGCGGGTGTGAGCCCCCGGACTCCCCCGGGACGAGCCGGTCGACGGGCCGGCGGACAGGCTGGTTGGAGGGGCGGGCGGACAGGCCGGTCAGGGGCGGTGGTGCGCGGGCGCACACCACCGCCCCTGCCGGGCGCCGCTACGCCTTCCGCGCCACCGCGCCGTACCCCGGGATCACTCCGTCTTCCTGCCCCGGCACGGGTTCGCCCAGCTCGGGGTGCCACTTGTGGACGACCTCGACGCCCGGGTCGACGAGGTCGAGGCCGTCGAAGAAGCGGGTGAACTCCTCCCGGGTGCGCAGGGCGAGGGTGATGCCCGCGCCCTTGAGCTTGCCGGTGGCGGTCGCGGCGTCCTTCGGGGTGAAGTCGGCCGTGGCGTGGGTCATCACCAGGTAGCTGCCGGACGGCAGTTCGGACAGCAGCCGGGCGACCAGCTCATGGGCGCCGTCCGTGTCCGGCACGAAGTGCAGCAGCGCGATCAGCGAGAGGGCCACCGGCTGCCCCAGGTCCAGGACCTCCCGGGCACCGGCGATGATCGCGTCCGGGTCGCGCACGTCGGCCTGGAGGTACTCGGTGGCGCCCTGCGGGGTGCTGCGCAGCAGGGCGGCCGCGTGGGCCAGCACGATCGGGTCGTTGTCGCAGTAGACGACCCGGCTGTCGGGCGCGACCTGCTGGGCGACCTGGTGCAGGTTGGGCTCGGTCGGTATGCCGGTGCCGATGTCGAGGAACTGCCGCACCCCCTGCTGGGCCAGCCACCTGGTGGCGCGGTGCATGAAGGCGCGGTTGACCCGGGCCATCACCGGCACGCGGGGTTCGAGGGCCAGCATCTGCCGGCCCATCTCCTCGTCGACCGGGTAGTTGTCCTTGCCGCCGAGGTACCAGTCGTACATCCGCGCGGGATGCGGCTTGCTGGTGTCGATCTCGACGGCCGTCGGGTCCTGCCCTGCCATGCGGCACTCCGTAAACGTCTAATGTGAAGGGTTGTCAAGTCTGTTGTCAATGCGTGAAGTCGAGCAAGTAATCAACACAGGCGACACGTGTCAGGTGAGCAGGAAGTCGGCCTCCCCCGCCTTGGCGCCTTCTATGAAGGCGGTCATCTCGTCCATGGTGTAGATCAGCGCCGGCCCGTCCGGGTCGGTGGACTGGCGTACGGCGATCCGGCCGTCGGCCAGTTTCATCGCCTCCAGGCAGTTTCCTCCGTTGCCGCCGCTCCAGGGCTTGTGCCAGCCCTCGCTGCCCAACTCCCGTGCGGGCATGCCGTTGTAGACGCGTGCGCGCGGCTTGATGCGTTCCATTCAGAGCTCCTTGCGGAGATCCCGGAGGATCTCTTTCGTGCGTTGTGCCGTGGCGGCCTGCGCCGCCATGCGGTCCATGACCTCCAGGTGGGTCGCCACCTCGGTGCGCGCGTCGAGGTAGACGGCGCCGGTCAGGTACTCGCTGTAGACCATGTCCGGCAGTTCTGACATGGCAAATCGGAACAGCACGAAGGGCCCGTAGGTCCCCGGGTGGGGCCCGTTCTCGAACGGGGCGACCTGGAGCGTCACGTTCGGCAGGTTCGCCGCCTCCAGGAGCCTGTCGACCTGGGCGCGCATCACCTCGGGCCCGCCGACCGGGCGGCGCAGGGCGGTCTCGTCCATCACGGCCCAGAACCGGGGGGCGTCGGAGCGGGTGAGCAACTGCTGGCGCTGCATGCGCAGCGCGACATGGCGCTCGATGTCGTCCGGGCTGGTCTGGCCGATGGCGCCGGATCTGAGTACTCCGCGGGCGTAGTCCTCGGTCTGGAGGAGTCCGGGGACGAAGTGGGGTTCGTAGGAGCGGATGAGGCTCGCCGCGCCCTCCAGGCTGACGTACATGGAGAACCAGCCGGGCAGGATGTCGTGGAACCGCTGCCACCAGCCGGGGCGGTTGGCCTCCTCGGCCAGCTGGACGAAGGCCTCGGCCTCGTCCTCGGGCACACCGTAGGCCTTCAGCAGCAGCTGGAGGTACGGGATCTTGAAGGCGACCTCGGCCATCTCCATGCGGCGGACGGTGGCGGGGGCGACGCGCAGTACCCGCGCGGCGTCCTCGCGCTTGAGCCCGGCGCGTTCCCGCAGGTCCAGCAGGCGCCGCCCGAGGACAACCTGTCCCACCGTCGGCGCGGACCGCGGCTCGCTCACGCTCCCACCTCCACCGAAAGCCTTCACTCAAAGGAACCCTGACAGCCCTGCGGCGCCGTTCGAAGGCTCATTCGAAGACCGGGTCGGACCTCCGGTGGACCCAATTGGCGCCGCGGGACGTGCTGTTGCGAGCAGTGTGCCACGGCGCCTGACCGAGTCACAGCGCACTCTGCAATTTTCAGAGTGACTCTTGCCAAGTGTCCGCGGCAGGGCGATAGTGGCAGGCGTGATTCCGTCCGCGCCTTTAGGAACAGACGCCGCCGCCGACCGCCCCGGTCTCGGCGCCGCAGTGGCTGCCCCGCGGGGCGGCGCCGCCGAGCGCCGGTTCCGTTTCGAGCTGGTCGCGCATCCGGGTTCCGTCGCCCGGGCGAGGCGCCTGGCGCACGCCCGGCTGACCGGCTGGTCGGTGTGCGCGGACACCTGTGACAGCGCGGCCCTGGTCATATCCGAGCTGGTCACCAACGCGATCGTGCACACCGCGAGCGACCGGGTGGTGTGCGAGTTGCACGACCACGACGACATGGTCCGCATCGCCGTGCGCGACGAGGGGTGCGCTCCCGGCGAGCCCCACCCGGCCGCGCGGCGGCCCGACGAGGAGCACGGGAGGGGGTTGCTCCTCGTCGACGCGCTGTGCCGGGCCTGGGGTGCGCAGGAGCACGGCTCCGGGCTGCTGGTCTGGGCGGAGCTGGCCCGCCGGGAGGAGCCGGCCGCCGAGCCCGCCGCGCCGCGCGAGGATCTCGGCTGGGGCTCGCGCCCCAAGCCGGCCCGGCCCGGCGACTCCGGCGAGGACGAACCGGCCGAGGCCCACGACCTCGCCTCCGGTGCGGGTGCCGGGCAGCCCGCGCACCGGGTGCCGGGACAGCCGCACCCACCGCACCGAGCGCCCGAAGGACACCACCGCCGGCACGGCACCCCGGACCGCCGTCCGCACGGCGCCGCCGAGCCGCACCGGCACCGGGGCGTGGAGCAGCCTCCGCACCGGGCGCCGGAGCAGCGCCGCGACTGGGAGCGGCCGTGACCGGCGCGGCGAGCCCGGGACGGCACGGCGCGGCGGGGCGGGGCTCCGGCGGGCGCCCGGCTCCCGGCCCCGAGGCCACGGGTGCGGAACGGGCGATCGGGATGAACACCCTGGTGCGGCTGCAACGCCGGCGTCCGGGTGCGGATCCGGGCCACCGGCTGCAGGTGCCGGACGGCATGACCGTGCCGCTGGGCTGTGACGCCGTGGCCGTGCCCGATCGCCTCGGGCCGCCGGTCGTGGCACGGCTGCCGCGACTGGGGTGTGTGTACGCCGACGGGGCGCGCTGGTGGTGGATCGTGCCGTCCGACTCCGACTACGCGCTGCCCTGGCCGGCGCCCGCCGAGTATGCCCCGGGCGCGCTGGTCGGGGGCGCCGCGCGGCTGATCCACCGGCCGCGGGGCACGGTGCCGTACACCCCGCCGATCCCGCTCTACCTGGCGCTGTGCCGGGCGACGGGGACGACTCCGGACTGGTCGCGCACGATCACCGCCTGACGGCCGCTTCGCTCCCCCGGACGATCACCAGGAAGGTGTCCGTCGCCAGGTCCATGACGACCTCGGCGGGCCGGCCCTCCAGGCGTCGCGCGTGCGCGAACTCCTCCGCGGGCCGCGATCCGCGCGGACCCCCCGCCGGGAAGCGTCCGAGCACCGTTCGTCCGGTCACCATCACCATCACGCACCTCCGGAAGAGCGTCGTCCTGCGTGGTCCTGGGTCGTTCTGCGAGAGAGAACGCCCGGCAGGAGGTGAACGCCTCGGCCGGTGACCGGACTGAGACGTGTCCGGCACGGATTCGGCGCGGATCGCGATGATCCGGTCACACAGTGAAAGGAAACCGTACCTTCCGGTCAGGAGTCGTACTCGTCGTGGAGACGCAGCCCCTCGCTTCCGGCGGGGTGCCGGCCGAGGGCGGTCAGGTCGAGGAGGGCGGTGGTGCCGCCCAGTTCGGCCAGGTCCGCGTCGTGGACCGAGTAGGTGTGGAACACCCGGTCGTGCTCGCGCAGGAAGCAGCTCAGGCCCGGCCGCTCGACCAGCTCGCCGCCGTCGCGCACGGTCGCCCCGAAGTCGGTGTTGAAGTCGCCGGGCGCCGAGGAGTACCAGGGCACCGCCCAGCCCATGCGCGCCTTGAACGGCAGGATGCGGGTGAACGGGGCCCGGGAGACGGCGGCGAACGAGGTGTTCCGGGCGCGCAGATGCGCGAGGTGGCCGACCTGGTCCAGGAAGGCGGCGCAGCAGGGACAGCCGGTCTCCCACTCGGGGGCGAACATGAAGTGGTGGACGACCAGCTGGGAGCGCCCCTCGAAGAGGTCCAGCAGGGTCGCCTTGCCGTCGCCGCCCTCGAAGAGGTAGTCGGGGTCGACCTCGACCATGGGCAGCCGGCGCCGCTCGGCGCCGAGCGCCCGGCGCGCCCGGCTGACCGCTTCCTCCCTGTGTCGTAACTCCTCGCGCGCGATGCGCCATTGCTCGCGCGAGACGATCTCCGGAAGCGACATGGGCCCTCCTGTCCGACGGTCGGTCGAGAGTGCTGACCGGCGCCGGGCCCGGAACTCATCGCCGTGCGCGGGGTTTTCTCATCCGGCCGCGGTCACGGCGCCGGTGGCAGTGCCGCCGCGACGATCTCCTCCGCCCTGACGACGGCGGTGACCAGGGCGTCGGGAGCGGGGCTCAGCGCACCCAGCAGCGCGTCGAACTCCCGCAGTCCGGCCCGTTCCAGCAGCCGTTTCTCGTTGGTCACCCACTCCCCGCGGGCGGCGAGGACGGCGTGGGCCGCCTGGGTCGCGGCGGTGGCGAGGGCGCCCGCGGTCTCGGTGAGGCGCCCCCGCGGCGCGTGGTTCGCCTTGGCGTAGCCGAGGGTGGCGCGGGCGGTGCCGTGCCAGCGGTCGGCGGCGCTCCGGCGCAGCTTGTCCGGGTAGCCGGCGGGACGGGGCAGTTCGCCGCGCAGCACCCGGTTGACGGCGAGCTCGGCCACGATCAGATAGGTGGGGATGCCGGCGAGGTGGAACAGCAGCGGCTCCACCCGGAACCGGCCCTGCTCCGCCTCGGCCAGTTCGTGCTCGACCACGTCCAGGTCGCGGTAGTGCACATCGACCCGGCGTCCGTCGATGGTCAGCCAGGCCCCGCCGTTGAAGACGCCGCCGCCCCAGTCGCCGACTCCGCAGACCTCGCCCTGCCAGCCGACGGCGCGCAGGTCGGCCGGGTCGAAGGGGCCCCGGTAATAGACGGCCAGGTCCCAGTCGCTGTCGGGGCGGTGGGTGCCCTGGGCCCGGGAGCCGCCGAGGGCCACGGCGCGGACGGTGGGCAGGGCGGCGAGCCGGTCGGCGGTGGCGGAGAGGAATCCGGGGTCGGAGAGACGAGGCATGGGGCCAGCCTGGGCCATGGAGGGCCGGGTCCGCGCGCGGATTACCCCCGTGTCCTCCCCGCCGGGAAATTGGGATGCGCGCGCGCCCGACGGGGGCCGATGATCGGGAGGTTGTCCGCTGACCGTCCCAGGAGCTGATCCGTGATCCAGCGCGTCACCGTTCCGACCCTCTTCCCGCCGCCCACCTACTCCCACGCCTCCGTGGTCGAGGCGGGCACCCGACTGGCGTTCCTCGCCGGGACCGTACCGCTCGACGAGCGGGGCGAACTCGTCGGACCCGGCGATCCCGTGCGCCAGGCCGAGCAGGTGATCGCCAATCTGAGCGCACAACTGCACGCTGTGGGCAGCGACTTGGCGCACGTTCTGCGGACGGAGGTGTACGTCGTGGGCGATGAGCCCGCGACCCTGTCGGCGGTCTGGCGGGTCGTGGAGGACTCCGGGCTGAGCAAGGGCCCGCACTCGTCCACCCTGCTCGGCGTCGCCTGCCTCGGGTACACCGGACAGCTGGTGGAGATCACGGCGACCGCGGTGGTGCCCGACGGACCTGCGGACGCCGGGGAACAACGGTGACCGGGGTGGTCCTGCGGCGGGCCGTGGCGGCGGACGCCCGGGCCGCCGCCGATGTCTGGCTGCGGTCGTTCGGCGCCGCGCTGCCCACGGTCGTACGGCCGCGCACCGACGAGGAGGTCCAGGACTACTTCCGGGACGTGGTCGTGCCGCTGCGCGAGACCTGGGTGGCGGAGGCGGACGAGGAGCGGATCGTCGGGGTGATGGTGCTCGACGGGGAACTGCTGTCCCAGCTGTACCTGGACCCGCGATGGCGGGGGCGGGGGCTCGGCGACCGGTTCATGGCGGTGGCCAAGGAGCGCTGCCCGGACCGGCTGAGCCTGTGGACCTTCCAGGTCAACGGACCCGCCCGGCGCTTCTACGAACGCCACGGCTTCGTCGCCGTCGAGACCACGGACGGCCACGGCAACGAGGAGCGGGAGCCGGACGTACGGTACGTGTGGCAGCCCTGAAGGTGCCTTGCGGAAAGGCGGGTACGCCCCTCTCCGGGGCTTGCCCGCGCCGGGCACCGCGGCCGGGCCGGGGCGTCAGGACACCGGCAGTCCCGCCGTCTCCGCGGCCGTGCGCAGGACCTCGCGCAGCATCTCCGGGGTCAGCCGGCCGGTGAAGGTGTTGCGCTGGCTGACGTGGAAACAGCCGAAGAGGTCCAGGTCGTCGAGGGCGACCCGGGCGCCGTGCGCGAAGGCCGGACGGGGCCGGGGGACGGTCCAGCCCGCCTCGGCGAACGCGGGCAGCGCCGCCTGCCAGCCGAAGGCGCCGAGGACCACCGCGGCCCGCACCGTCGGGCGCAGCAGATGCAGCTCCTGGACCAGCCAGGACCGGCAGGTGTCGCGCTCGCCGGGGGTCGGCTTGTTGGCGGGCGGCGCGCAGTGCACGGGAGCGGTGACCCGGACTCCGTGCAGCTCCAGTCCGTCGTCGGCGCTGACCGAGGTGGGGCGGTTGGCGAGGCCCACGTCGTACAGCGCCTGGTAGAGCACGTCCCCGGAGCGGTCGCCGGTGAACATGCGCCCGGTGCGGTTGCCGCCGTGCGCCGCCGGGGCCAGACCGATGATCAGCAGCCGGGCGTCCGCGGGACCGAAGCCGGGCACCGGCCGGCCCCAGTACGTCCAGTCGGCGAACGCGGCCCGTTTGGTGCGCGCGACCTCCTCGCGCCACTCCACCAGCCGGGGGCAGGCCCGGCAGCCCGTGAGGCGCCGGTCCAGCCGGGCGAGAGCACCGCTGTAGTCCATACGGCCACCGTATGCCCAGGGCACCGCGACCCATGTCCGTGATCTTCGGGTGACGCCTCTCCTCCTTCCTTCTCTCTCTTCTCCCGGCGGCTCCCGCCCGGGCCCCGGGCCGCCCCGGGAAAACAGGTCCGGCTCATCCGGCCCGGGGCGTTAGGGTCGGAACATGGCTTCCGAGGACACGGACGAGAACGTGAACCCTGGCACCGTCGGGCCCGCCGGGACGGGCCCCGACCGGCCCGCCGAGGACTCCGGTGCCCGTGCCGGCCAACCGCTCGACCCCAAGGTGGCCGCCGCCGAGGCCGCGGGGCCGGGCAACGGCGAGACGGTCCGGATCGACAGCTGGATCTGGGCCGTACGGCTGATCAAGACGCGTTCCCTGGGCGCCGCCGCCTGTCGTGGTGGGCATGTGCATGTGAACGGTGAGCGGGTGAAGCCGGCGTACTCCGTCCGGGTGGGCGACGAGGTGCGGCTGCGGCATGAGGGCCGGGAGCGGGTGGTGATCGTCAAGCGCCTCATCCGCAAGCGGGTCGGCGCGCCCGTGGCCGTGCAGTGCTACATCGACAACTCCCCTCCGCCCCCGCCCCGCGAGGCCGTCGCCCCCGCCGGCCTGCGCGACCGGGGCGCCGGCCGCCCCACCAAGCGTGACCGCCGGGAGATGGAGCGCCTGCGCGGCCTCGCCGCCCCGGGCCCCGCCGCCGGCTTCGCCGGTCCTGGCGGGCGGCCCAAGGGACGCTGACGGGCGGCGCCGCCGCAACGCCGGCCGGTGCCCCGGCGGACGGACCTCCGCAGGGCCGGCCGCCGTCACCGCGCGCCTACGCCACCGGCACGGCCCGTACCCATGTCCCGTCCGCGGTCAGGTACTCGTCCACCTCCAGTCCCGCCTCCGCGAGCGCCGCTTCGAACTGCTCCTGGGTCAGGGGCCGGGCGAGGAAGGTCTGGGTCCAGGTGCCGTCCGGGAACGTGTACTCGACGTGGACGGAGTTGACCCCGTCCCCCACGGGCCGCACCGAGGCGATCCGGACCGTGAAGCCGCCGGGGTCGACCCGCTCTCTGGGCACATCGGTGTGGTAGTTCTCGCCCTCCCGCTGGATGAGGACGCTGCCCCCCTCGGCCACATGGCGGGCGCAGGTGCGCAGCAGGCCCCGGCGCACCGCCTCGTCACCGGCGTGGACCAGGAACGACGCGAGCAGCACCACGTCGAACTTCTCGTCCCCGAGGTCCAGTTCCTCGATGGGGCGGCATATCGTGCGCGCCCCGTGGATCCGGGCCAGCATCTCCGCGGACTCGTCCACCGCGGTGACCGTGAACCCCCGCTCCAGCAGCGGATGGGTCATCCGGCCCACCCCGCTGCCCAGTTCCAGGATGTGCGCCCCGGCCGGTACCGCCGCGGCGATGATGTCCGGCTCCGGCCCCGCGGGCAGCCGCGAGTAGACCTCCACCGCGCAGCCGTCCGGGGTGATCGCGCCGCTTCCCGTGCCCTCGTATCCCTCACGCATGTCGACCGTCATGCCCGGACAACGGCCCGCTTCCGACCGCCCGTTCCCGTTCGACCGTAGTTCACTCGTTCGAGCTAAGCGCCGCCGAGCGGGAACTCCGCGGCGCCCTCGGCCCGCGTCCGGCGGACGCCGTTGGTGCGCCTTGCCGCCGAAGAGTACGTTGCAAGGAGGAGTGATGAGTTCCCATGCGTACGGGCAGTGAACCGGCGACCGCGCGCAGTGCGCTGCGGGCGCGGCTGTGGCTGAGCGTGTGGGGGCTGGTCTGGGCGGTCTTCGGCACGGCGTTGTTCGCGCTGGTCGGGCTACCCGGCTGGGCGGCGGCCTGCGGAGTGCTGCTGCTGGTGATCGTCGCCGACATGACGGTGATCGTCCGGCACATCCGGCAGGGCCCGCACTACCAGCCGGGCCGCGATGTGCCGCCGTACCAGCCGCCGCGCGACGGGCAGCCGTACCCTCGGCCGCCGACGCGCCACTGGCGCCCGCGCCGGCACGGACACGGGCACCCCTGACAGGAGCCCCGGTCCGTCAGCCGTCGAAGCGCGCCGCCTTCAGGTACTCGGGGTTGGGGTCGAGCGCCGCCGCCAGCCGGAAGTGGCGTTTGGCCTGGTCGGGGCGGCCCTGGCGTTCATAGGTGCGGGCGAGAGCGAAGTGCGCGAACGCGTTGTCCGGCTCCCGTTCCAGCACGATGGTGAACTCCAGCTCCGCGGGGCGCAGTTGCGCGGCGGCGAAGAAGGCACGCGCGCGCAGCAGGCGGGCCGCGGTGTTCTCGGGGTGCGCGGCGATGACCCCGTCGAGCAGCTTCACCGCACCCCGGGGATCCCGCGCGTTGAGCAGCTGCTCGGCGGCGCGGAAGTCGATGACATGGGTCTCCGGAGTGGGTCCGGGCGAACCGCTGGTCTCGGGCACGGCACAGTCCTTCCCTTGTTCCGGAAGTTCAACGCCCCCGCGCGGACCGCTATTCCGTGGACCCGTCCGCGGCGAAGGTGCCACGGGCGCGACGGACCAGGTCGTCCCAGACCGCGTCGACGCGCTCGCGCAGCGCGTCCAACGGCACGTCGTTGTCGATCACGATGTCGGCGATCGCGCGCCGCTGCTCGCGGGTGGCCTGCGCGGCCATCCGGGCGCGGGCGTCCTCCTCGGTCATCCCCCGCAGCCGTGTCAGCCGGTCGAGCTGGGTCTCGGGGCGCGCGTCCACGACGACCACCAGGTCGTACAGCGGCGCGAGGCCGTTCTCGGTCAGCAGGGGCACGTCGTGGATCACCACGGCGTCCGGGGCCGCGGCCTCCTCCAGCTCACGGGAGCGGGCGCCGACCAGGGGGTGCACGATCGAGTTGAGGACGGCGAGCTTGTCCGGGTCGGCGAAGACGATCGAGCCGAGCCGGGGCCGGTCGAGGCTTCCGTCCGGGGCCAGGACGTCCGCGCCGAAGGCCTCGACCACGGCCCGCAGGCCGGGCGTGCCGGGCGCGACGACCTCACGGGCGATGCGGTCCGCGTCGATCAGCACGGCACCGTGCTTGACGAGCAGCCGCGACACCTCGCTCTTGCCGGCACCGATGCCGCCGGTCAGGCCAACTTTCAGCATGAGCGGAAGCTTAGGCCCTGCCACGGACGGCGGCAGGGCCGGCCGGTGGTCAGGCCTCGCCCTCCCGCTCCGCCAGGAACCGCTCGAACTCGCGCCCGATCTCGTCCGCGGAGGGGATCTCCACCGGCTCGGCGAGCATGTTGCCCCGGGTCTCGGCGCCGGCCGCCGCGTCGTACTGGTGCTCAAGTCCCTGGACGAGCGAGGTCAGTTCCTCGTCGCCCTCCTGGATCTGCCGGTCGATCTCGGTCTGGGTGCGGCGGGCCTCGGTGCGCAGGGAGTGCGCGATGCCGGGCAGGACCAGTCCGGTGGCCGCGGTGATCGCCTCCAGGACGGTCAGGGCGGCGTCCGGGTACGGGGAGCGCGCGACGTAGTGCGGCACGTGTGCGGCGACTCCCAGCACGTCGTGCCCCGCCTGCATGAGGCGGTACTCCACCAGCTGCTCCACGCTGCCCGGCACCTGGGCCTCCTCGAAGGGGCTGCGGTGGCCGGGGACGAGGTCCGCGCGGTTGCCGTGCGGGGTCAGGCCCACGGGGCGGGTGTGGGGCACGCCCATGGGCAGGCCGCTGAAGTTCACGGCCAGACGGACGCCGAGCCGGTCGGCGATCTGCCGTACGGCCGTCGAGAAACGCTCCCACTCCACGTCCGGCTCGGGCCCGGACAGCAGCAGGAAGGGGGCGCCGGTGGCGTCCTGGACGATGTGGACCTCTATGGCCGGGGTCTCGTAGTCGGTCCAGCGGTCGCGCTTGAAGGTGAGCAGGGGCCGGCGGGCCCGGTAGTCCACGAGGCGGTCGTGGTCGAAGCGCGCCACGACCTGGTGGGGCAGCGAGTCGAGCAGCCGGTCGACGATCTGGTCACCGGTCTCGCCCGCGTCGATGTATCCGTCGAAGTGGTAGAGCATGACAAGGCCGGCCGATTCCTGGGCGAGCGCCATGTCGACCACGGCGAGGCCCTTCGGCTCCCATGCGTACAAACCCTGCGGATCAAGCACTATGACCGCTCCTCCTCCTGTTCCACTCCTACAACGTGCCCCGGCACGGGACCATTCCCGCGACACGCCGTGGATCGGCGGTCCCTCTCCGGGCATCTTGACGCCCCGTCACCTGGTCCGTACCTTCTCGGAGACCGTCGTTCACGATGACGGCCGTGGTTCATGTATGAGATTCGCGCCGCCCCGAAGTATGAGACCAAGCGCCCGTACGCCAGGAAGGCAGCCCCCCATGCGTCCACGCACGCCGCTCACCGTCCTGCTCGGCACGGCCGCCGTCACCGGCGGTCTGCTCCTCGTCGCGCCGAGTCCGTCCGTCGCCGCCTCCACCGTCGAGGTGACGACCGCGGCCCAGCTGAAGACCGCCCTCGCGAACGCGCGGCCCGGCGACACGATCCATCTCGCCGACGGCACCTACAGCGGGAACTTCAACGCGACCACGCCGGCCACCGCGTCCGCCCGCATCACCCTCACCGGCTCCGCCGAGGCCGTGCTCACCGCCGGCGGCGGCTACGGCCTCCATCTGAACGGCGCCTCCTACTGGACGGTCAGCGGGCTCACGGTGGCCGGCGGCCAGAAGGGCATCGTGATCGACGCCTCCAAGGGCGTGACCGTCGACGGCGTCACGGTGCACGGACTGGCGATGGAGGGGGTGCACTTCCGCAACTCCAGCACGGACGGCGTGATCAGGAACTCGCGGATCTACGACACCGGGAGGGACGGCGACGGCATGGGCGAAGGCGTGTACGTGGGCACCGCCAGCACCCTGTCCGACAACAGCGACCGCATCCAGATCCTGGACAACACCATCGGCCCGGACGTGGGCGGCGAGAACGTCGACGTCAAGGAGGGCACGACCGGCACCCGGATCATCGGGAACACCTTCGACGGCAGCGGCCTGACCGGCGCCAACTACGACGACTCCTGGGTCGACGTGAAGGGCAACGACGTCCTGGTCCAGGACAACACCGGCACCCGCACCAGCAACGACGGCTACCAGACCCACAGCCAGCAGCCCGGCTGGGGCTGCGGCACGGTCTTCAAGGGCAACAAGTCGAACCTGACGGGGGCCACGGGCTCCACCCGGCTGGCCATCGACGTCACCAACTACGGCGCCGACTGCCGGACGACGGTCTACAGCTCGAACACGGTGACGGACGGCAAGGGCCTGACCAACATCCAGGTGACCGGCTGAGGGGCACGGGGAACCGTGCGGCAGCCCACGGCCGGACCGCCCGGGAAAACCCTGAGGGGCCCCACCTCGAAAGGTGGGGCCCCTCAGCAGCTAACTGCCAAGCCTCAGCGGCCTGAGATCAGCTCTGGCCGCCGGCGAGCTTCTCGCGCAGCGCGGCCAGCGCCTCGTCCGAGGCCAGCGCGCCGGAGTTGTCCGCGCCCTCGGAGGAGTACGAGCCGCCGGTCGCGGCCGGAGCCGCAGCCTCGCCGCCCTCGGCCGCGGCAGCGGCGTCGGCCTCGCGGGACTTGATGACCTGCTGCTGGTGCTGCTCGAAGCGGGACTGCGCCTCGGCGTACTGGCGCTCCCACTCCTCGCGCTGCTTCTCGTAGCCCTCGAGCCAGTCGTTGGTCTCGGGGTCGAAGCCCTCGGGGTAGATGTAGTTGCCCTGGTCGTCGTAGGACGCGGCCATGCCGTACAGGGTCGGGTCGAACTCGACGGCCGACGGGTCGGCGCCGAAGGACTCGTTGGCCTGCTTCAGCGACAGGCTGATGCGACGACGCTCGAGGTCGATGTCGATGACCTTGACGAAGATCTCGTCGTTGACCTGGACGACCTGCTCCGGGATCTCCACGTGGCGCTCGGCCAGCTCGGAGATGTGGACCAGACCCTCGATGCCCTCGTCCACGCGGACGAACGCACCGAACGGAACCAGCTTCGTGACCTTGCCGGGCACGACCTGGCCGATCTGGTGGGTGCGGGCGAACTGCTGCCACGGGTCTTCCTGGGTCGCCTTCAGCGACAGGGAGACGCGCTCGCGGTCCATGTCGACGTCGAGGACCTCGACGGTGACCTCCTGGCCGACCTCGACGACCTCGGACGGGTGGTCGATGTGCTTCCAGGACAGCTCGGAGACGTGGACCAGACCGTCGACGCCACCCAGGTCCACGAAGGCACCGAAGTTGACGATCGAGGAGACCACACCGGAGCGGACCTGACCCTTCTGGAGGGTCGTGAGGAACGTCTGGCGGACCTCGGACTGGGTCTGCTCCAGCCAGGCACGGCGGGACAGGACCACGTTGTTGCGGTTCTTGTCCAGCTCGATGATCTTCGCCTCGAGCTCCTTGCCGACGTACGGCTGGAGGTCGCGGACGCGGCGCATCTCGACCAGGGAGGCCGGGAGGAAGCCGCGGAGGCCGATGTCGAGGATGAGACCACCCTTGACGACCTCGATGACGGTACCGGTGACGATGCCGTCCTCTTCCTTGATCTTCTCGATGGTGCCCCAGGCACGCTCGTACTGGGCGCGCTTCTTCGAGAGGATCAGGCGGCCTTCCTTGTCCTCCTTCTGGAGGACCAGGGCCTCGATCTCGTCGCCGACGGCGACGACCTCGTTCGGGTCGACGTCGTGCTTGATCGAGAGCTCGCGGCTCGGGATGACACCTTCGGTCTTGTAACCGATGTCGAGCAGGACCTCGTCCCGGTCGACCTTCACGATGACGCCGTCGACGATGTCGCCGTCGTTGAAGTACTTGATCGTCTCGTCGATCGCTGCGAGGAAGGCTTCCTCGTTACCGATGTCGTTGACCGCTACCTGCGGGGTGGTGGCGGTGGTCTCGGTGCTGCTCGTCATGTGGGAAAGGGCTCCGGTACGGACATTGAAGTCGTAGGTACTGCTTACGCCGGGAGCCCGTTTCGCTCTGCAGAAGCCGGACAGCCAAGGAAGCGCCAACCATAAGGACACTGGGTGCCCGGTGGCGCCTCGACAACCGAGGGGACATACATACAGATGCGAGCGCAGCCTGCTACGTCTGAGGTGCGCAGGCCCGCAGCGCAACTTGTAGCATACGGGGGCAGCCGGACAGGGTCAATGCGCGAAGGCGGACACCCGGGACAGACGGCCGCATACCCGGCGCAAGAATGTCCCACAGGACCGCGTGACGGGGCCGTGCGACCCCTTCTCCGGCATACCTCCGTCCGGGGGTCGGACGGAAGATTACGACGAGGGAGCCGATCATCCAAGAGCCGGAACGGCCCGAGCCCGAGGGGTTCGAGCCCGAAGCCACCCGCCGTGACGCCGGGGTCGCGGAGAGCAGCCGGGCCAACCGCGGCTGGTGGGACCGCAACGCGGACGAGTACCAGGTCGAGCACGGCACGTTCCTCGGCGACGACCGGTTCGTGTGGGGCCCGGAGGGCCTGGACGAGGTGGAGGCCGAGCTGCTCGGCCCGCCGGAGGACCTGAAGGGCAAGGACGTCCTGGAGATCGGCGCCGGCGCGGCCCAGTGCGCGCGCTGGCTGGCCGCCCAGGGGGCGCGCCCGGTGGCCCTGGACCTCTCGCACCGCCAGCTCCAGCACGCGCTGCGCATCGGCGGATCGTTTCCGCTGGTGTGCGCGGACGCGGGCGCGCTGCCGTTCGCGGACGGCTCCTTCGACCTGGCGTGCTCGGCGTACGGCGCGCTGCCGTTCGTCGCGGATCCGCGCCTTGTGCTGCGCGAGGTGCGGCGGGTGCTGCGGCCGGGCGGGCGGTTCGTCTTCTCGGTGACCCACCCGATCCGCTGGGCGTTCCCGGACGAGCCGGGTCCCGAGGGCCTGTCGGTGTCCGCCTCCTACTTCGACCGCACGCCCTACGTGGAGCAGGACGAGGAGGGCCGGGCGGTCTACGTGGAGCACCACAGGACGCTCGGCGACCGGGTGCGGGACATCGTGGCCTCGGGTCTGCGCCTGGTGGACCTGGTCGAGCCGGAGTGGCCGGCCTGGAACAGCTCCGAGTGGGGCGGCTGGTCCCCGCTGCGGGGCGGCCTGATCCCGGGCACGGCCATCTTCGTGTGCGAGCGGGACTGACGGGACCGGGCAGCGCACCGGGCGTGCGGGGCCTCCCGGACGTCGTACGACACTGGGGGCGTGATCCGTGACGACGCCCTGGACGCGCTGCCCGTGCGCTCCGCCCTGCCCGCCCTGACCGACGCGCTCGCGGACGGCGGCACCGCCGTCCTGGTGGCGCCGCCCGGCACCGGCAAGACGACTCTGGTGCCGCTGGTGCTGGCGGGGCTGGTCGGGGACGGTCCCGCGCGGCGGGTCGTGGTGGCCGAGCCGCGGCGGATCGCGGCGCGAGCGGCGGCCCGGCGGATGGCGTGGCTGCTGGGCGAGCGGCCCGGCGAGAGCGTGGGCTTCACGGTGCGCGGCGAGCGGGCCGTGGGCCGCGGCACCCGGGTGGAGGTCGTGACCACCGGCGTGCTGTTGCAGCGGCTCCAGCGCGACCAGGAACTGGCCGGGGCCGACGTCGTGGTGCTCGACGAGTGTCATGAGCGGCATCTGGACGCCGACACGGCGGCGGCCTTCCTGTGGGACGTGCGGCAGACCCTGCGGCCGGAGCTGCGGCTGGTGGCGGCGTCGGCGACCACGGACGCCGAGGGGTGGGCGCGGCTGCTGGGCGGGGCGCCGGTGGTGGAGGCGACGGGCGTGAGCCATCCCGTGGAGGTGGTGTGGGCGCCGCCCGTGCGCCCGGTCCGGCCGCCGCACGGGATGCGGGTGGACCCCGCGCTGCTGGCGCACGTGGCGTCGGTGGTGCGGCGGGCGCTGGCCGAGCGGGACGGTGACGTGCTGTGTTTCCTGCCGGGGGTCGGCGAGATCGCGCGGGTGGCCGGACAGCTGGGGGAGCTGGGCGCGGTGGACGTCCTCCAGGTGCACGGGCGGGCGCCGGCGGCCGTGCAGGAGGCGGTGCTGGCGCCCGGGGCGCGGCGCCGGGTGGTGCTGGCGACGTCGGTCGCGGAGTCCTCGCTGACGGTGCCCGGGGTGCGGGTGGTGGTGGACTCGGGGCTCGCCCGGGAGCCGCGGGTGGACCATGCGCGCGGGATCGGCGGTCTGACGACGGTACGGGCCTCACGGGCGGCCGGGCGGCAGCGGGCGGGCCGGGCCGGGCGTGAGGCGCCGGGGACGGTGTACCGGTGCTGGGCGGAGGCCGAGGACGGCCGTCTGCCGGCGTTCCCGGCACCGGAGATCAAGGTGGCCGATCTGACCGCGTTCGCCCTCCAGACGGCCTGCTGGGGCGATCCGGACGCCTCGGGGCTCGCGCTGCTGGATCCGCCGCCGCCCGGCGCGATGGCGGCGGCGCGCTCCGCGCTGGCGGCGGTGGGCGCGGTGGACTCCGCGGGCCGGGCCGTCGACCGGGGGGTGCGGCTGTCCCGCCTCGGGGTCCATCCCCGGCTGGGGCGGGCCCTGCTCGACACGGCGGGCGCGGGGGCCGAGGTGGTCGCGCTGCTGTCGGAGGAGGTGCCGCGGGAGTACGGCGACGATCTCGCCGCCGCGTTGCGGCGCGCGCGGCGCGGGGGTGACGCCTACGCGGGGCGCTGGGCCGCGGAGGTGCGGCGGCTGCGGGCGGTGTCGGCGCAGTCGCCCGGGCCGTCCGCCGGCCCGTCGGAGGGCGCCCTCGGCGCCGGGCCGGGCACCGGTGACGAGCACCTCGCCGGGCTGGTCGCCGCGCTCGCCTTTCCCGAGCGGATCGCGAAGTGGGACGGCGGGTCGTACCTCATGGTGTCCGGGACGCGGGCCGAGGTGGCGGAGGGTTCGGCGTTGCGGGGCGCGCCGTGGATCGTCGTGGCGGTCGCCGACCGGCCGGGCGGCAAGGGGCATGCCCGGGTGCGGCTGGGGGCCGCCGTGCCGGAGGAGGTGGCGCGGGCCGCGGCCGGGGCGGTGCTGGCGGAGCGGGACGAGGTGCGCTGGGCCGAGGGGGACGTCGTGGCGCGGCGTGTCGAGCGGCTGGGGGCGGTGGAGTCGGCCGTGCGGCCGTTGCGGGACCCGGCGCCGGAGCTGGTGCGGGCGGCGCTGCTGGACGGGCTGCGCCAGGAGGGGCTCGGCCTGTTGCGCTGGACGCCGGACGCGGAGGTGCTGCGGCAGCGGCTGGCGTTCCTGCGCGCCCGCCTCGGGGAGCCGTGGCCGGACGTGTCGGACGAGGCGCTGCTGGCCGGCTGGGCGCAGTGGCTGGAGCCGGAGCTGGGCCGGGCCCGGCGCCGGGCGGACCTGGCGCGGATCGACGCCGGGCAGGCGCTGGCGCGGCTGCTGCCCTGGGCGAGCGGGGAGGCGGCCCGGCTGGACGAGCTGGCGCCCGAGCGGATCACCGTGCCGAGCGGGTCCAGGATCCGGATCGACTACCGGGACCCGGAGCGGCCGGTGCTCGCGGTCAAGCTCCAGGAGATGTTCGGGCTGGCGCGGACGCCGTCGGTGGCGGGCGTCCCGCTGCTGGTGCACCTGCTCTCCCCCGCGGGCCGGCCCGCCGCCGTGACGGCCGACCTGGCGTCGTTCTGGCGGGACGGCTACCGGAACGTACGGGCGGAGCTGCGCGGCCGTTATCCGAAGCACCCGTGGCCCGAGGATCCGGCGGGTGCCGAGCCCACCCGGCACACCAACGCGCGGCTCAGGCGCTGACCGGGAGAGCGTCGGCGGCGGTGGCGCCCGGACGGCTGCTGGCGGTGCGTCAGGTCCGGGCGCGAAAGGCGGCGCGCGGACGACGGCGCCTCCCCGCTGGAAGCGGGGAGGGCGCCGTGCCGGTCCGGAAGGGGCCGGTCCGTCAGGAGGAGGCGGACGGGCTCGGGGACGGGGACGGGCTCGTCGTGGCGGTGTCGTCCGCGGCGACCTTCAGCTGGACGGTGAGGGTGCCGCCGCCGGGGGTGGTGATGCGGAGCAGGAAGGTGCCGGTGGTGTCGTCGGCGTACAGCTTCGGCAGCGTCAACAGGCCCTTGGCGTCGGTCTTCAGGCCGGTGAGGGTGCGTACGGCCTTGCCGTCGGCGTCCTTGAAGTAGGGGCCCTTGGTGTTCTCCGTGGGGTCGGTCGCGGAGGTGACCAGGGTGGCGGTGGCCGCGACCTTGTCCGCGACGGCGCCCTTGTAGGTCGCCTTCACCTGGATCCGGTCCGCGAACTCGCCGCCCGGGGTGCAGGTGGGCGGTGTGTCGCCGGTCGCGGTGGCGGTGAGGGCGTCGGCGGCGCGCTCGGTGACGGTCGCCTGGTAGTCGACGCCCTTGAGCGAGCGGCCCACGACGGTGGCGGTGACCTTGAAGTCACCGGTCCTCTCGCCCGCTTGGAGTGCCGGGGCCTTGGCCACGCCCTGGGCGTCGGTGGCGACCGTGGCCACGTTCTCGCCGCCGGTGAAGGTGGCGTCGGTGTCCCCGGTGATGGTGAACCGGACGCGGACCTTCGCCACCGGCGCGCCGGCCTTGGTCTCGGCGCGGGCGCCGATCGCCCCCGGGAAGGCGTGTCCGGCCATCGCGGTGAGCCGGGTGGTGCCCGTGTTCCGGAGGTGGTCCACGGTGTCGGTGGCGGTGGGCGGCGTGGCCGGCTGCGTGGTCGGCGGCGTGCCGGGCGTCGTGGGCGGCTCGGTGCTCGGGCCGCCGTCCTTGCCGTCGCCCGGGTTCGTGGGCGACGGACTCGCCGGTGCGGTGGGGCCCTTCGGGTCCTGCCGCCCCGGCGTGTGCGGGTCCGAGGGCTTCGGGGAGGTGCTGCCGTGCGGGGTGCCGTCGTCGCTGCGGTGGCCGGGCAGGCCGCCGCTGCCGTCGGGCACGGTGTAGGTGCCCTTGCGGTAGTACTCCATCCACGACAGGACGGTGTTCAGGTAGTCCTGCGAGGCGTTGTAGCCGAGGATCGCGGCGTGCAGGTCGGCCTCGCGGGACAGGTCCCGGTCGCCGCGGCACAGGTAGTGGCCGGCGGCGAGGGCGGCGTCGTAGATGTTGTTGGGGTCCTTCTTGCCGTCGCCGTTGCCGTCGCGGCCGGCCCAGGCCCAGGTGGACGGGATGAACTGCATGGGCCCGACGGCCTGGTCGTACCGGCTGTTGCCGTCGTACTCGCCGTGGTCGGTGTCCTTGATGAGCGCGAAGCCGTTGCCGTCGAGCACCGGGCCGAGGATCGGGCTCAGCGTGGTGCCGTCGGCGCCGACCTGGCCGCCGCGGGCCTGGCCGGACTCCACCTTGCCGATGGCGGCGAGGAGTTGCCAGGGCAGGTTGCAGCCGGGCTTGGAGGTGCGCAGTTCGGCCTCGGCCCTCTTGTACGCGTCGAGCACCGTGGCCGGTATGCCGGCCTCGGCCTCGCCCTGCACGACCGGGGTGCCGGTGGTCGGCGAGGGACTGGGCTTGGGACTGGTCAGCGGCGGCAGGTCCGTGTAGTAGGGCGAGTTGCCCGTGGCGTCGCCGCCGGCGGCGTCGGGTACCGGGGCGGAGGCACCGGCCGCCGTCTGTCTGCCGTGGTCGTCGCCGGTCACTCCCGGAGCCTGGGAAGCGGAGAGTGCCGCGACCGCTGCCGCGGCCACGGCCGTGGTCGCCGCTCCCTTGCGGAGCCGCCTGCCGAAATGCGCCGCCATAGAGTGAACCCCTCCCGTGGACGTCGTGCGTCCGTTTCCGTCTGTGTGTCTCGCCCTGGTGTGACGGTTGACCCGGTGTTCCGGTTGCCCCTGTGCCGCCTTCCACGTGGTGATGGCTGTGCGACCGTGCGCCAGGCACGGCGCCGCAGGCGACCCTACGACAACTTGCTTTGTGCGGGCACCCGTTCATGCCCGATTTTCACCGGTTGGCCAACTGTCGTTGCCATGGCGCGCCCGGCGGTCCGCCAGGACGGTGACAACGGCGCGGGAGGGGCCGGTCGTTCAGAAGGCGGCGCTCGGGCCGGGATCGCGGGGGTCGCGGTGGCGGGGGGCCGGTCGTTCGGCGGGGGACGCGACGAAGACCGTGAGGGTGGGCCGGGGGCGCGTGCGGGGGATCAGGGTGAGCGCGAGGGCGAGATAGCCGCGGGCCAGATCGGCCCACTGGCGCCAGTCGGGGGCGTGGCCGGTCCTGACCGCCCTGGTCCGGTCGGCGAGTCCGCGCCGGACGTGCTCGGCGGCCCTGCGGACGGTCGTGGCCGGGTCGGCCGGGATGCGGGCGGTGCTTGCGTCGGCCGCGAGGGCCGGGACCGGCGAGGCGGTCGGTGCCTGCGCCGAGGCGGTGTCCGCCCAGACCCGGGTGACTGCCTCGGGCGTCCGGCGGTGAAGCATGCGTATACCCATGCCCGCAGTTTTGCGGCTGCGGGGGCCGGGGGGCGTTTTGGCGGGGGCCACGTGAGTGACGGTCCCGCCGGGGGTTGGGCCGTCTTTGTGGTGCGGGCACAAAATGGGCGATCCCGGGTTGCGGCGGGCGGGCACCGCCGCGTTCCCCGGGACCGGCGAGAGGGCCGCACTCCCCCGGAGTGCGGCCCTCTCGCCGGACGCGGTCCGCGCCTCCGCCCCGCACCGCGGCGCGAGGCACCGCGGCGCCGGGGGCGGGTGCGCGGCGGGCTAGTGCGCCGCCGACTCCCAGTCCGGGCCCACACCGACCGAGACGTCGAGGGGGGCGCGCAGGTCCACGGCGTGGGCCATCTCGTGGCGGACGATCTCCTCGACGGCGGTGCGCTCGCCGGGGGCGATCTCCAGGACGATTTCGTCGTGGACCTGGAGCAGCATCCGGGACTTCAGCTCCGCGGCCCGCAGCGCGTCGTCCACCTTGAGCATGGCGATCTTGACGATGTCGGCGGCCGTGCCCTGGATCGGCGCGTTGAGGGCCATGCGCTCGGCGGCCTCGCGGCGCTGGCGGTTGTCGCTGTTGAGGTCGGGCAGATAGCGGCGGCGGCCGAAGAGGGTCGCCGTGTAGCCCGTGGCCCGGGCCTCGTCCACCGCGCGGCGCAGATAGTCGCGGACGCCGCCGAACCGCTCAAAGTAGGCGTCCATCAGGGCACGGGCCTCGGCCGCCTCGATGTTCAGCTGCTGGGAGAGGCCGAAGGCGGACAGGCCGTACGCCAGGCCGTACGACATCGCCTTGATCTTGCGGCGCATCTCCGCGTCCACGGCGGACTGCGGGACGCCGAAGACCTGGGAGGCGGCGGTGGTGTGCAGGTCCTCACCGGAGGTGAACGCCCTGATCAGGCCCTCGTCCTCGGAGAGGTGGGCCATCACCCGCAGCTCGATCTGGCTGTAGTCGGCGGTCATCAGGGACTCGAAGCCCTCGCCGACGACGAAGCCGCGCCGGATGGCCCGGCCCTCGTCGGTGCGCACCGGGATGTTCTGGAGGTTCGGGTCCGTGGAGGACAGCCGGCCGGTCGCGGCCACCGTCTGGTTGAAGGTGGTGTGGATACGGCCGTCGCCCGCGATGGTCTTGATCAGGCCCTCGACGGTGACGCGGAGCTTGGCCTGCTCGCGGTGGCGGAGCATGATCACCGGCAGCTCGTTGTCGGTCTGGGTGGCGAGCCAGGCCAGCGCGTCGGCGTCCGTGGTGAAGCCGGTCTTGGTCTTCTTGGTCTTGGGCAGGGCCAGCTCGCCGAAGAGGACCTCCTGAAGCTGCTTGGGCGAGCCCAGGTTGAACTCGTGGCCCGCGGCCGCGTGCGCCTCCTTCACGGCCTGCTGCACCGCGCCGGCGAACATCTGCTCCATCGCTTCCAGGTGGGCGCGGTCGGCGGCGATGCCGTGCCGCTCCATGCGGGCGAGCAGCGCGGAGGTGGGCAGCTCCATGTCGCGCAGCAGGTCGGCGGCGCCGACCTCGTCCAGGCGGCTCGCGAAGGCCTCGCCCAGGTCCAGGACGGCGCGGGCCTGGATCATCAGGGCCTCGGCCTCGGCGGCCTCGTCGGTGCCGAAGGCCAGCTGGCCGTCGGCCGCGGCGGCCGGCGCCAGCTCGCGGTGCAGGTACTCCAGCGACAGCGCGTCCAGGTCGAAGGAGCGGCGGCCCGGCTTGACCAGGTAGGCGGCGAGCGCGGTGTCCATGCGCACGCCCTCGACGCGCCAGCCGTGCTCGGCGAAGACCCGCATGGCGCCCTTGGCGTCGTGGAACACCTTGGGGCGCTCCGCGTCCGCCAGCCAGGCCGCGAACGCGTTCTCGTCGGCCTCGTCCAGCTCGGCGGGGTCGAACCAGGCGGCCGCTCCCCCGGCCGCCGCCAGGGCGACCTCGGCGACCGAGCCGGTGCCCAGCGCCCAGGTGTCGACGGTGGCGACGCCCAGGGGCCGCGTGCCGTGCTCGCCGAGCCAGGGGGCCAGCTCGCCGGTGCGCAGCACGGTCCCGTCGATCTCCACGCCCTCGGCGGCGACCGGCGTGGTCTCGGACTCGGCGGCACCGGGGTCCACCGCGAACAGGCGCTCGCGCAGCGACGGGTTGCGGATCTCCAGGGTGTCCAGGATCATCGCGACGCCCTTGCGGTCGTACGGCAGGCGCTCCAGGTCGGTGACCGCCTTGGGCAGCTCCACCTGGCGCTCCAGCTCGGTCAGGACGCGGTTGAGCTTGACCGACTCCAGGTGGTCGCGGAGGTTCTGGCCCGCCTTGCCCTTGACCTCGTCGACGCGCTCGACCAGCTCGGCGAAGGAGCCGAACTGGTTGATCCACTTGGCGGCGGTCTTCTCGCCGACGCCGGGGATGCCGGGAAGGTTGTCCGACGGGTCGCCGCGCAGGGCGGCGAAGTCCGGGTACTGGGCGGGCGTCAGCCCGTACTTCTCCTGGACCTTCTCCGGGGTGAACCGGGTCAGCTCCGAGACGCCCTTGGTCGGGTACAGCACGGTGGTGTGCTCGCTGACCAGCTGGAAGGAGTCGCGGTCGCCGGTGACGATCAGCACCTCGAAGCCCTCGGCCTCGGCCTGGGTGGCGAGGGTGGCGATGACGTCGTCCGCCTCGAAGCCCTCGACGGCGAAACGCGGGGCGTTCATCGCGTCCAGCAGCTCGCCGATCAGCTCGACCTGGCCCTTGAACTCGTCGGGGCTCTTGGAGCGGTTCGCCTTGTACTCCGTGAAGCGCTCCGAGCGCCAGGTCTTGCGGGAGACGTCGAAGGCCACCGCGAAGTGGGTGGGCGCCTCGTCGCGCAGGGTGTTGGCCAGCATCGACGCGAAGCCGTAGATCGCGTTCGTCGGCTGGCCCGTCGCGGTCGTGAAGTTCTCCGCGGGCAGCGCGAAGAACGCGCGGTAGGCCAGCGAGTGCCCGTCCATGAGCATCAGCCGGGGACGGGTACCGCCGGGGGTCTGGTCGGTCTTCTTCGATGCTTTCTCTGCCACGCCACCGATCCTGCCACGCCCCACCGACAGTCCGGACCGTCCGCCATCGCCGGGCGGGCCCCGCGCGCGGTGACCGGCGTCACGGCACGGCGGGACGACCGGGCGGAAGGAGGGCCGAGGCAGCCGTACCCGCCGTCACCCCCTCGTGGGAGGATCCCTGCGTACACGGCACACGCAGTCGAAGGGGAGCGTTGCGATGGCGACGAAGCCGCCCAAGGGCGATCCGGTGCAGGACGCGCCGCAGGTCGCGGAGCCGGAGCACGCGGCGGCGGGGCTGCCGGCCATCAAACACACCCTGCGCATCGCCCAGCAGCAGATGGGCGTGCGGCGCACCGCGCTGACGCTGCTGCGGGTGAACCAGAAGGGCGGCTTCGACTGCCCGGGCTGCGCCTGGCCGGAGCCGGACCACCGGCACACCGCGGAGTTCTGCGAGAACGGCGCGAAGGCGGTGGCCGAGGAGGCCACCAAGCGCCGGGTCACCCCGGAGTTCTTCGCCGCGCACCCCGTCGCCGAGCTGGCGACCCGCAGCGGGTACTGGCTCGGACAGCAGGGGCGGCTCACCCACCCCATGTACCTGCCCGAGGGGGCGGCGCACTACGAGCCGGTCACCTGGGAGCGCGCCTTCGGCATCATCGCCGAGGAGATCGCCGCGCTCGGCTCCCCGGACGAGGCGGTCTTCTACACCTCGGGCCGCACCAGCAACGAGGCGGCGTTCCTGTACCAGCTCTTCGCGCGCGAGCTGGGCACGAACAACCTGCCGGACTGCTCGAACATGTGCCACGAGTCCTCGGGCTCGGCGCTGTCGGAGACCATCGGCATCGGCAAGGGCAGCGTCCTGCTGGAGGACCTGTACAAGGCCGACCTGATCATCGTCGCGGGCCAGAACCCGGGCACCAACCACCCGCGCATGCTCTCCGCGCTGGAGAAGGCCAAGGCCAACGGCGCGAAGATCGTCAGCGTCAACCCGCTGCCCGAGGCGGGTCTGGAGCGGTTCAAGAACCCGCAGACCCCGCAGGGCCTGGTCAAGGGCGCCGCGCTCACCGATCTGTTCCTCCAGATCCGCATCGGCGGCGACCAGGCGCTCTTCCGGCTCCTCAACAAGCTGATCCTGGAGACCGAGGGCGCGGTCGACGAGGAGTTCGTCCGCGAACACACGCATGGCTTCGAGGAGTTCGCCGAAGCCGCCCGGTCCGCCGACTGGGAGGAGACGCTCACCGCGACCGGTCTGAGCCGCGCGGAGATCGAGCGGGCGCTGGAGATGGTGCTCGCCTCGCGGCGGACCATCGTCTGCTGGGCCATGGGCCTCACCCAGCACAAGCACTCCGTGCCGACCATCCGCGAGGTGGTCAACTTCCTGCTGCTGCGCGGCAACATCGGCCGGCCGGGGGCGGGCGTGTGCCCGGTGCGCGGCCATTCGAACGTGCAGGGCGACCGCACCATGGGCATCTTCGAGCGCCCCGCCCCGGAGTTCCTGGACGCCCTGGAGAAGGAGTTCGGCTTCGCGCCGCCCCGGGAGCACGGGTACGACGTCGTACGGGCGATCCGCGCGCTGCGCGACGGCGAGGCGAAGGTGTTCTTCGCCATGGGCGGCAACTTCGTCTCCGCCTCCCCGGACACCGAGGTGACCGAGGCGGCGATGCGGCGGGCGCGGCTGACCGTGCACGTGTCGACCAAGCTGAACCGTTCGCACACCGTCACGGGCGCGCGGGCGCTGATCCTGCCCACCCTCGGCCGCACCGAGCGCGATGTGCAGGCGGGCGGCGAGCAGTTCGTGACCGTCGAGGACTCGATGGGCATGGTGCACGCCTCGCGCGGCCGGCTGGCGCCCGCGAGCGCCCATCTGCTGTCCGAGCCGGCGATCGTGTGCCGGATGGCGCGCGCGGTGCTCGGGGAGCGCAGCGTGGTGCCGTGGGAGGAGTTCGAGAAGGACTACGCGGCGATCCGCGACCGGATCGGGCGGGTGGTCCCCGGGTTCGCCGACTTCAACGCGCGGGTGGCCCGGCCCGGCGGCTTCGCGCTGCCGCACGCGCCGCGCGACGAGCGCCGCTTCCCGACCGCCACCGGCAAGGCGAACTTCACCGCGGCACCGGTGGAGTTCCCCGAACTGCCCGCCGGGCGGCTGCTGTTGCAGACGCTGCGCTCGCACGACCAGTACAACACCACGATCTACGGCCTGGACGACCGCTACCGGGGCATCAAGGGCGGCCGCCGGGTGGTGCTGGTGCACCCGGAGGACGCGCGCGCGCTCGGGTTCGCCGAGGGCGCGTACGTGGACCTGGTCGGGGAGTGGCGGGACGGCGTGGAGCGGCGGGCGCCCGGGTTCCGGGTGGTGCTCTACCCGACGGCCCGGGGCTGCGCGGCGGCGTACTACCCGGAGACGAACGTGCTGGTGCCGCTGGACGCGACCGCGGACACCAGCAACACCCCGGCCAGCAAGTCGGTGATCGTACGCCTGGAGGCGCACGCGGAAGGCGGTCTGGAACAATCGGCGACCGACTGAGCGTTCGCTCAGCCAGAGACAGGTGTATGACGAACGGAGCCGGCCCATGGGCGAGCAGCAGCAGGTGAGATTCCCGCAGGAGGTCATAGACGAGTACGCGGCGCTCGGCGTGGACCTGCCCGCCCTGTTCTCGGCCGGGGACCTCGGTACGCGGATGGGCGTGCAGATCGTCGAGGCCTCCGCGGACAAGGTCGTCGGGACCATGCCGGTGGAGGGCAACACCCAGCCGTACGGCCTGCTGCACGGCGGCGCCTCGGCGGTGCTGGCGGAGACCCTCGGCTCGGTCGGCGCCATGCTGCACGGCGGCAGCACCAAGGTCGCGGTCGGCGTCGACCTCAACTGCACCCACCACCGCGGGATCCGCTCGGGCCTGGTGACCGGCGTGGCCACGCCCGTCCACCGGGGCCGGTCGACGGCGACGTACGAGATCGTGATCAGCGACGAGCAGGGCCGCCGGGTGTGCAGCGCCCGGCTGACCTGCATGCTGCGCGACGTCCGGCCGCAGGACGGCGCGCAGGAGCCCGCCTCCGCCTGACGGCCCGCCGGACAAAGGCCCGGTCCGCCCCCGACAGGGGGCTGACCGGGCCTTTCTCGTTTTTTGCCGCCTTTTCTTCCCGTGCGGCAGAGAAACGGAATTCCACCGTCCGGGCCTGGTGGGCACATCGGATCAGTGCGGATATATCGGTGTCCGGCCACCCGTAATTCCTGTATGACACACCTTTCTTTCCGCCTGTAACACTGCGTAACACGGATGCAATAAGCACCCTTGTTTCCCTCGCGCGGGCAGGCCTTTGGGTGATCTTTCCGGGCGGCTTCCGGCCCTGCGGGCCCACCGTGCCGGGCCCGCAGGCCCACGGCCAACCGGAAGTGCGCATTCTCAAAATGTGGACCTCACGGAAATTCCGCCAAACCGGCCGAGAGTATCCCCGCCGGAACTCATCCGTCCATCCCGTCATAACAAGAAAGTCACAAGCGCGCGCACGGCGATGCTCAGGTCTCCATAGCGGGCTTAGAGTCACGGCCAGTCACCGCTCCAACGGGAGTTCGGTACCGACGCGGCACTTCGCCGTCCCTCGAAGGGACCGCCCATGCCCGCGGAAAGGATCGATTGTGCGACAGCGTTCTCTGGTGATTCTTACCTCCGTGCTGACGACCGGAGCTCTGACTCTCACCGCCTGCGGCTCCCGCAACAATGACGGCAAGGGCGGCGACAGTGGCAACGTGACGGTCACCATCGGCGTGGACGCGCCGCTGACCGGCCAGAACTCCGCGACGGGCCTCGGCATCCAGTACGGCGCCCAGATCGCGGTGGACGACGCGAACAAGAACAAGACGGTCCCGGGCGTCACCTTCAAGGTCAAGGCGCTGGACGACAAGGCGATCCCCGCCACCGGCCAGCAGAACGCCACCCAGCTGGTCGCCGAGAAGGACGTCCTCGGTGTGGTCGGCCCGCTCAACTCCGGTGTGGCCACGCAGATGCAGCAGGTGCTCGACACCGCCAACCTGGTGGAGATCTCCCCGTCCAACACCGCCCCGGAGCTGACCCAGGGCAAGAACTGGCAGACCAAGAAGGTCCGTCCGTTCAAGACCTACTTCCGCACCGCGACCACCGACGCCCTCCAGGGCGCGTTCGCCGCGGACTACGCCTACAACGGCCTGCACAAGAAGAAGGCGTTCGTCGTCGACGACAAGCAGACCTACGGCGCGGGCCTCTCCAAGCTCTTCAAGGAGCAGTTCGTCAAGCAGGGCGGCCAGGTCATCGGCACCGACCACGTCAGCGTGGGCGACCGCGACTTCTCCACGCTCGTCACCAAGATCAAGAACTCCGGCGCCGACCTGCTCTACTACGGCGGCCAGTACGACGAGTCCCAGGTGCTGACCAAGCAGCTCAAGGACGCCGGCGCCAAGATCCCGCTGTTCGGCGGCGACGGCATGTTCACCCCGACCTACATCAAGACCGCCGGCAAGGCCGCCGAGGGCGACCTGGTGACCTCCATCGGCGTCCCCGTCGACACCCTGCCCGCCGCCAAGGACTTCGTGGCCACCTACAAGGCCAAGAAGTACCCGGGCGACTACGGCACGTACGGCTCGTACTCCTACGACGCCACCACCGCGATCATCAAGGCCGTCGGCCAGGTCGTGAAGGACGGCAAGATCCCGGACGACGCCCGTGCCAAGGTCGTCGACGCCGTCCAGCACAACAGCTTCGACGGCATCTCCGGCAAGATCTCGTTCGACGAGTACGGCGACACCACCAACAAGCAGCTGACCGTCTACCAGGTGGTCAACGGCGTGTGGAAGTCCGTCAAGAGCGGTACGGCCAACCCGAAGTAGTCCCGGAACACACCGCAGCACCAGGGCCGCGCGGCACCGACCACCGTCACCGCGCGGCCCGCCCTCTACCGCCACCTTGACTCTCCCCACCACATGGAGGCCATGCGGTGAACACCCTGCCGCAGCAGCTGGCCAACGGGCTGTTCCTCGGCTCGATGTACGGCCTGATCGCCATCGGGTACACGATGGTGTACGGCATCGTCCAGCTCATCAACTTCGCTCACGGCGAGATCTTCATGACGGGAGGCTTCGGCGCCCTCACGGTCTACCTCGCCCTCCCGGACGGCATATCCATGTGGATAGCCCTGCCGGCGATGCTCGTCGGCGGCGCCCTGGTCGCCGTCCTCATCGCCGTCGGCGCCGAACGCTTCGCCTACCGGCCACTGCGCGGCGCGCCACGCCTCGCGCCGCTGATCACGGCCATCGGCCTCTCGCTCGCGCTCCAGCAGCTCGTCTTCAACCTGTACCCGAACGCCAAGACCGCCCGGGTCTTCCCCCAGCTCCCCTTCGGGCCCTACCACCTGGGCTCGATCACCATCCAGAGCGGCGACGTCTTCCTGATCGTCGCCGCCCCCGTGTGCATGGCGGTCCTGGCCTTCTTCGTGCGGCTGTCGCGCACCGGCCGCGCCATGCAGGCCACCGCGCAGGACCCGGACACCGCCCAGCTGATGGGCATCGACACCAACCGCATCATCGTCGTCGCGTTCGCCATCGGCGGCCTGTTCGCGGCGGTCGCGGGCACGGCGTACGGCCTCAAGTACGGCTCGGTCTCCTACGACATGGGCTTCATCGCCGGTCTGAAGGCGTTCACCGCGGCCGTCCTCGGCGGCATCGGCAACATCTACGGCG
Source organism: Streptomyces sp. NEAU-sy36 (assembly GCF_013423905.1). Lineage (NCBI taxonomy): Bacteria > Bacillati > Actinomycetota > Actinomycetes > Kitasatosporales > Streptomycetaceae > Streptomyces > Streptomyces sp. NEAU-sy36. The sequence continues at coordinate 1,767,917 of NZ_CP058977.1, read as the reverse complement.
CCATGCTCGGCGGTCTCGTCCTCGGTCTCGCCGAGGCCATGGCCACCGCCTACATCGCGGACATCCCCGGCATGCAGCAGCTCGGCGGCCAGGGCTGGGCCGCGGTGTGGGCCTTCGTCCTCCTCATCCTCGTACTCCTCTTCAGGCCACAGGGCCTGCTCGGCGAACGCGTCGCGGACAGGGCGTGAGCAGCATGACCGACACCACCACCCCGAGCCGGGCCGACCGCGGCCCGATACCCCTCCCGCCGGCCGCCGCCCGGCTGCTCGTCGTGATCGGCGCCGTCGGCACCATCGCCAGCGCCTTCATGAGCTGGACCTGGACCCCGGACTTCCCCGGCAACCTGACGATCTACGGCTACCCGGCCGGACTCCAGATCCTCGCCCTGGTGGCCGGCGCCCTCACCCTGCTGTACGGGCTGAGCCTGTGGCGGGTGAAGGGGCTCGACCGGCTGAACCCCGCGGGCGCCACCAGTCCCGTCTTCCTGATCACCCTGTCCGCGTTCACCGTCTGCTGGTTCACCGGCATCGCCATCGCGGTCGACCTCGGCGGCCTGGTCAACCTCGACCCCGGCGCCTGGGTGGCCATGGCCGCCTCGGCCCTGCCCGTCATCGGCGCCCTCGCCCTGCCCCACCCGGCCCCCGGCACCGGTCCGCGCGGCTACTTCACCAAGCCGGACCAGCCGCGCGCGGGCACGCGCTCCGGGCTCGTCGAGCGCGCCGTGATCACCATCGGCACCGCCCTGGCGCTGGTGGTCTTCACCTACGGCATCGGCATCAACGACGACGACAGCGAGACCTTCATCGGCTTCCTGCTGGTGATCGTCTTCGCCTCCTGGGGTCTCATCCACGCCGGACTCGTCGACCGCTACTCCGCCCTCTCCGCGCGACACAAGGGCTTCGCGGCCACGCTCGCCTTCGTCGCCGCCGTGATCTTCCCCTTCACCCAGAGCGACGACCACAACGCCAACATCGGCGTCAACATCCTGATCTTCGCCACGGTCGCCCTGGGCCTGAACATCGTGGTCGGCCTGACCGGCCTGCTCGACCTCGGCTACGTCGCCTTCCTCGGCGTCGGCGCCTACGCGGCCGCCCTGGTCTCCGGCTCGGAGTACTCCCGCTTCTCCGGGGTGCACTTCCCGTTCTGGGCCGCCGCCCTCACCGGCATGGCCGCCTCACTGGTCTTCGGTGTGCTCATCGGCGCCCCGACGCTGCGGCTGCGCGGCGACTACCTGGCCATCGTCACCCTCGGCTTCGGTGAGATCTTCCGCATCGCCGTCAACAACCTGGACGGCGACTCCGGTCCGGACATCACCCGCGGTCCCAACGGCATCACGCAGATCCCGGACCTGAGCATCTTCGGGTTCCACCTCGGCGACCAGCACCAGATCGCCGGGTTCACCCTGGGCCGGTTCGCGAACTACCTGTTCCTGATGCTGATCGTGACGGCCATCGTGGTGCTCGTCTTCACCCGCGCCGCCGACTCCCGCATCGGCCGCTCCTGGATCGCCATCCGCGAGGACGAGACCGCCGCGACCGCCATGGGCATCAACGGCTTCCGGGTGAAGCTGATCGCGTTCGCGCTCGGCGCCTCCCTCGCGGGCCTGGCCGGCACCGTGATGGCGCACGTGAACTACAGCGTCAACCCGCAGCCCTACCAGTTCGCCGGCGCCGCCCCGCCCAACTCGGCCTTCCTGCTGGCCGCCGTCGTCCTCGGCGGCATGGGCACCGTCAGCGGCCCGCTGCTCGGCGCGAGCGTCCTGTACCTGGTCCCGGAGAAGCTCCAGTTCCTGCAGAACTACGAACTGCTCGCCTTCGGCGTCGCGTTGATCCTGCTCATGCGGTTCCGGCCGGAGGGCATCATCGCCAACCGCCGCCAGAAGCTGGAGTTCCACGAGACCGGCCAGCTCGACGTACCGGCACAGACGACGCTGTCCGACGGGGCGACCGTCACCAAGGCAGGGGCGTAAGGAACCATGACGACACCTGTACTCGAAGCCCGTGACGTCACCATGCGGTTCGGCGGCCTGACCGCCGTACGGTCCGTGGACTTCACGGTGAACAGCGGCGAGATCGTCGGCCTGATCGGGCCGAACGGCGCCGGCAAGACCACCTTCTTCAACTGCCTCACCGGCCTGTACGTCCCCACCGAGGGCACGGTCGCCTACCAGGGCAAGGTGCTGCCGCCCAAGCCGCACCTGGTGACGCAGGCGGGCATCGCCCGCACCTTCCAGAACATCCGGCTCTTCGCCAACATGACCGTGCTGGAGAACGTCCTCGTGGGCCGCCACACGCGGACCAAGGAGGGCCTGTGGTCGGCGCTGCTGCGCGGCCCCGGCTTCCGCAAGGCCGAACGGGAGTCCGAGGCGCGGGCGATGGAACTGCTCGACTTCGTCGGCCTCGCCGGCAAGCGCGACCACCTGGCGCGCAACCTGCCCTACGGCGAGCAGCGCAAGCTGGAGATCGCGCGGGCCCTGGCCAGCGAGCCGGGGCTGCTGCTCCTGGACGAGCCGACGGCCGGCATGAACCCGCAGGAGACCCGGACCACCGAGGAACTGGTCTTCGCCATCCGGGACAAGGGCATCGCCGTCCTCGTCATCGAGCACGACATGCGGTTCATCTTCAACCTGTGCGACCGGGTCGCCGTACTCGTGCAGGGCGAGAAGCTGATCGAGGGCACCTCCGACGTCGTCCAGGCCGACGAGCGGGTCGTGGCCGCCTATCTGGGCGAGCCCTTCGAGGGCGAGCCGGGCGCGGCGGAGGCCGCGGAGGTCGAGGCGGCCGGGACCGCCGACAGCACGGAGGGAGAGGCCCGGTGACCGCACTGCTCCAGGTCGAGGACCTCAGGGTCGCCTACGGCAAGATCGAAGCCGTCAAGGGCATCTCGTTCAGCGTCGAGGCCGGCCAGGTCGTGACCCTCATCGGCACCAACGGCGCCGGCAAGACGACCACCCTGCGCACCCTGTCGGGACTGCTCAAGCCGGTCGGCGGGCAGATCCTCTTCGACGGCAAGCCGCTCGCCGGCGTCCCCGCGCACAAGATCGTCGCCCTCGGGCTCGCCCACTCCCCCGAGGGCCGGCACATCTTCCCGCGGCTGAGCATCGCCGAGAACCTCCAGCTCGGGGCGTTCCTGCGCAAGGACAAGGACGGCATCGAGCAGGACATCCAGCGGGCCTACGACCTCTTCCCCATCCTGGGCGAGCGGCGCAAGCAGGCCGCGGGCACCCTCTCGGGCGGCGAGCAGCAGATGCTGGCGATGGGCAGGGCGCTGATGTCCCGTCCCAAGCTGCTGATGCTGGACGAGCCGTCCATGGGTCTGTCGCCGATCATGATGCAGAAGATCATGGCGACGATCGCCGAGCTGAAGTCCCAGGGCACCACGATCCTGCTGGTCGAGCAGAACGCGCAGGCCGCGCTCTCGCTCGCCGACCAGGGCCATGTGATGGAGGTCGGCTCGATCGTGCTGTCGGGCAGCGGACAGGAGCTGCTGCACGACGAGTCGGTCCGCAAGGCCTACCTCGGCGAGGACTGACACCGCCGCTCCACGACGATGCCCGCGCCCCCGGCAAGGGGGGCGCGGGCATCGCCGTCGCGTGCGGGCCGCTCAGTCCTTCTTCGCGGCCTTCTTCTCCTCGTTGTCCGCGATCACGGCCTCGGCGACCTGCTGCATCGACATGCGGCGGTCCATGGAGGTCTTCTGGATCCAGCGGAAGGCGGCCGGCTCGGTCAGGCCGTACTCGGTCTGCAGGACCGACTTGGCGCGGTCGACCAGCTTGCGGGTCTCCAGGCGCTGGGTGAGGTCGGCGACCTCCTGCTCCAGCTGCTTCAGCTCGGTGAAGCGGGAGACGGCCATCTCGATCGCCGGCACCACGTCGCTCTTGCTGAAGGGCTTGACCAGGTAGGCCATCGCACCGGCGTCCCGGGCCCGCTCGACCAGGTCGCGCTGGGAGAAGGCGGTGAGCATCAGGACCGGCGCGATCGACTCCTCGGCGATCTTCTCGGCCGCGGAGATACCGTCCAGCTTGGGCATCTTCACATCGAGGATGACCAGATCGGGACGGTGCTCACGGGCCAGCTCGACGGCCTGCTCGCCGTCGCCGGCCTCGCCGACGACGCTGTAGCCCTCCTCCTCCAGCATCTCCTTGAGGTCGAGACGGATCAGGGCCTCGTCCTCGGCGATGACGACACGGGTCGTCAGCGGAGGCACGTGCGACTTGTCGTCGTCGGGCGCGTCTACGGGCTGGGGCGACTCGGCGGTCACGGGGGCTCCTCGTTCAGGGCAGGGGTACTGCTGACAAGAGCCTACCTAGCTACGGTATGGTGGACGCGCGGAGGGTCGGGGGAAACCTTGGATTCTGCGAGCCCCGGTAGCCCAATTGGCAGCAGGCAACGGATTCAAAACCCGTACAGTGTCGGTTCGAGTCCGACCCGGGGCACTTTTCCTTGTGTTCCAAGGTCACCGGTTCGGTGATCACCGATTTCTGCGGGCCCCTTCGGGAAGGGGCCCTTTTCGCGTTCCGGGCCCGGTTCATTCCCCCGGGCTGTCGTCCTCGCCGATGTGGTGGACCCGGACCATGTTGGTGGAGCCGGAGACCCCGGGCGGGGAGCCGGCCGTGATCACCACGACGTCGCCCTTCGCGCAACGGCCGTACTTCAGCAGCAGTTCGTCCACCTGGTCGACCATGGCGTCGGTGGAGTCGACGTGCGGGCCGAGGAAGGTCTCGGCGCCCCAGGTGAGGCTGAGCTGGGAGCGGGTGGCCGGGTCGGGGGTGAAGGCCAGCAGCGGGATCGGGGGCCGGTAACGGGACAGCCGGCGGGCGGTGTCCCCGGACTGGGTGAAGGCCACCAGGAACTTGGCGCCGAGGAAGTCGCCCATCTCGGCGGCGGCCCGGGCGACCGCGCCGCCCTGGGTGCGGGGCTTGTTCCGCTCGGTCAGCGGCGGCAGCCCCTTGGCGAGCATGTCCTCCTCCGCCGCCGTGACGATCTTCGCCATGGTGCGGACGGTCTCGACCGGGTACTTGCCGACGCTGGTCTCGCCGGACAGCATCACCGCGTCGGTGCCGTCGAGGACCGCGTTGGCCACGTCGGAGGCCTCGGCGCGGGTCGGGCGGGAGTTGTCCACCATGGAGTCGAGCATCTGGGTGGCGACGATGACCGGCTTGGCGTTGCGCCGGGCGAGCTTGATGGCGCGCTTCTGGACGATCGGCACCTGCTCCAGCGGCATCTCCACGCCGAGGTCGCCGCGCGCGACCATCAGCCCGTCGAACGCGGCCACGATGTCGTCCAGGTTCGCCACCGCCTGCGGCTTCTCGATCTTAGCGATCACCGGGAGGCGGCGGCCCTCCTCGGCCATGATGCGCCGCACCACACGGGCGTCGTCACCACTGCGCACGAAGGAGAGGGCGACGATGTCGAAGCCGGTGTGCAGCGCCCAGCGCAGGTCCTCCTCGTCCTTCTCGGAGAGGGCCGGCACGGAGACGGCGACGCCGGGCAGGTTCAGGCCCTTGTGGTCGGAGACCATGCCGCCCTCCACGACCCGGGTGCGCACCCGGGGGCCGTCGACGGAGGTGACCTCCAGACAGACCCGGCCGTCGTCCACCAGGACGCGCTCACCGGGGGCGACGTCGCCGGCGAGGCCGGCGTAGGTGGTGCCGCACCCGTGGCGGTCGCCGGCCACGCCGTCCTCGACGGTGATGGTGAAGGTGTCACCGCGTTCAAGCAGTACCGGGCCCTCGTCGAAACGGCCGAGGCGGATCTTCGGGCCTTGAAGGTCGGCGAGGATTCCGACGCTGCGGCCGGTTTCGTCGGCAGCCTTGCGCACGCGCTGGTAACGCTCCTCGTGTTCGGCGCGAGTGCCGTGGCTGAGGTTGAAGCGGGCGACGTCCATTCCGGCCTCGACCAGTGCCTTGATCTGGGCGTACGAGTCGGTGGCGGGCCCCAATGTACAAACGATCTTTGCTCGGCGCATGGTTCGAGCCTATGACTTACCCGCCGGTAGAGATTCCGGGCCGCATGACCACTCAACAACCTTTACGTGAAACCTTATTGACAAGTGTTGAATTGTGCGGACGGCCGCTCCTATGAGCAATTTCCGGGTGGCTCGAAACCGGCGGGCCGATGCCTTATCCCTCCTCGGCCAGCGGGGTGAGTTGGGGCGCATGCCGGGCTTGCGGGACGGCGGAATGCGATTCACGCAGGCCGAAGGTGGTGAAAGCCGTCCGGGACGGCAGCGGATAGGGGTCCTTTCCGGTCAGTGAGTTGAGAATGGTGGCGCCCCGCCAGGCGGCCAGGCCGAGGTCGGGGGCGCCGACGCCATGGGTGTGCAGTTCGGCGTTCTGGACGTAGACGGAGCCCGTCACCGCGGGGTCCAGGTCGAGGCGGAAGTCCGCGTCGACGCGCGGGCGGTCGCCGCCGTCGCGGCGGAGATACGGGTCGAGGGCGGCCAGCAGACGGTCGAGGGGGCGCTGGCGGTAGCCGGTGGCGAGGACGACGGCGTCGGTGGCGAGCCGGGAGCGGCTGCCCTCCTGGAGATGCTCCAGATGGAGTTCGACCTTGTTGTTGGCGATCCGGCCCGCGGTGCGCACCCGCACCCCGGGGGTGAGCACGGCGTCGGGCCAGCCGCCGCTCAGGGTGCGCCGGTACAGCTCGTCGTGGATGGCGGCGAGGGTGCCGGCGTCGACGGCCTTGTGCAGCTGCCACTGGTCGGTGACGAGCCGGTCGCGCACCGGTTCGGCGAGGGCGTGGAAGTAGCGCGTGTAGTCGGGGGTGAAGTGTTCCAGGCCGAGCTTGGAGTACTCCATCGGCGCGAACGCGGCGCTGCGGCCGATCCAGTGCAGCCGCTCCTCGCCGACCGGGCGGTGGCGCAGCAGGTCGAGGAAGATCTCGGCGCCGGACTGCCCGGAGCCGACGACGGTGATGTGGCCCGCGGCGAGCACGGCGTCGCGGTGGTCGAGGTAGTCGGCGGCGTGCACGACGGGCAGGCCGGCGGCGTCGACCATGGGCTTGAGGGGCGCGGGCACATGGGGGACGGTGCCGACGCCGAGGACGATGTTGCGGGTGTAGGCGCGGCCGAGGGCGTCGGCCTCGCCGTCGGCGTCCAGCTGGGTGAAGTCGACCTCGAACAGGCCCCGTCCGGCGTTCCAGCGCACCGAGTCCACCTGGTGGCCGAAGCGCAGTCCGGGCAGGCTTTCGGCGACCCAGCGGCAGTAGGCGTCGTACTCGGCGCGCTGGATGTGGAAGCGCTCCGAGAAGTAGAAGGGGAACAGCCGCTCACGGGTTCTGAGGTAGTTGAGGAAGCTCCAGCGGCTGGTGGGGTCGGCGAGGGTGACCAGGTCGGCGAGGAAGGGCACCTGGATGGTGGAGCCCTCGATGAGCAGGCCGGGGTGCCAGCTGAAGCCGGGCCGCTGTTCGTAGAAGACGGCGTCGAGTTCGGGCAGGGGCTGGGCGAGGGCGGCGAGGGAGAGGTTGCAGGGGCCGATGCCGATGCCGACCAGGTCGCGGGGGGCGTCGGGGTCGCGGCGCGGGGCGAGGGCGGTCCGGGGAGCGGTGGTGGGGATCATCCGGGGGTGCTTCCTTCGACGAGTTTCAACAGGTGGGCCAGGTCGTCCGGGCGGGTGTGGGGGTTGAGGAGGGTGGCCTTGAGCCAGAGGCGGCCGTCGAGCCGGGCGCGGCCGAGGACGGCCCGGCCCTCGTGCAGCAGGTTCCGGCGGGCGGCGGCCACGGTGGCGTCGTCGGCGTCGGCGGGGCGGAACAGGACCGTGCTGACGACGGGGGTGTCGTACAGCTCGAAGCCGGGGTGGGCGCGTACCAGCGCGGCGAACTCGTGTGCCCGGTCGCAGACCTGGTCGACCAGGGCGCCGAGTCCGCGGCGGCCGAGGGTCCTGAGGGTGACGGCGGCCTTGAGGATGTCGGGGCGGCGGGTGGTGCGCAGGGAGCGGCCGAGCAGGTCGGGGAAGCCGGCCTCGGTGTCGTCGTCGGCGTTCAGGTAGTCGGCGTGGTGGTGGAGCACGGCCAGCTCGCCCGGGTCGGCGACGGCGAGCAGGCCGGCGGCGACCGGCTGCCAGCCGAGTTTGTGCAGGTCGAGGGTGACGGTGTGGGCGGCGTCGAGCCCGGCGAGCCGGGCCCGGTGCCGGTCGCTGAAGAGCAGAGCGCCCCCGTAGGCGGCGTCGATGTGCAGCCGGGCACCGTGGGCGGCGCACAGGGCGGCGATCTCGGGCAGCGGGTCGATCAGGCCGGCGTCGGTGGTGCCGGCGGTGGCCGCGACCAGCAGGGGGCCGGAGAGGTCGGTGAGGGCGGCGTCGAGGGCGGCCGGGTCGAGGGTGCCGCCGGGCGCCGGGAGGACGACCGGGTCGGGCAGGCCGAGCAGCCAGGCGCCGCGGGCCAGCGAGTGGTGGGCGGACGCGGCGCAGACGGGGCGGACGCTGCCGCCGTACGCCTCGCGGGCGAGCAGCAGGGCGAGTTGGTTGGACTCGGTGCCGCCGGTGGTGACCAGCGCGTCGGCCAGGCCGGCCGCCCGCGCGAGGGTCCCGGCGACGACGGCTTCCAGGGTGGCGGCGCCGGGGGCCTGGTCCCAGGAGTCGAGGGAGGGGTTGAGGGCGCTGACGGCGAGGTCGGCGGCGGTGGCCACGGCGAGCGGCGGGCAGTGCAGATGGCCGGCGCACAGCGGGTCGGCGGGGTCGGCGGCCCCCTCGGCGAGGGCCGCCACCAGCAGGCGCAGGCCGTCCGGGTCGCCCTCCTCGGGCAGTACCTCGCCGAGCGCGTCGGCGACCCGGCGGGCGACGGCCCGGGGCCCGCCCGCGGGCAGCGGGCCGCCGCGGGCCCGCCGGCCCTGCGCGAGCGCCTCCAACACGGTGTCGAGGAGCGGCCGGAGGGCGTCGGGGCCGTGGGGACCCGAGGCGAGGGGCTCGATCGGCATGGGCTGGCCTCCGCTCGCGGGGCCGCCGGGCGGCGCGCCGCGTGGACTCCGGGTGGTACGGGAAGAGGGGCGTGTGTCCCGAATGCTCAACGAGCGGAACCCGGAAGTGGGTACTGCCGTACGGGGAAAACCTGTCGGAACGGGGATGCGGACCGGGACGCGCGTCGCTACCGTCGGCCGGATGGTGGACACGTGGATGATCGACGTGCCCGGCGAGCGGGTGCTGGTGCGCGAGCTGGGCCCCGCGGACGAGGCGCCGCTGCTGCGGTTGTTCGAGGAGTGCGAGGACTGGTTCACGGCGGCCACGGGCCTGCCGTCGGCGCCGGGTGACGTGCAGAGCCTGTTCTACGCCCTGCCCGAGGGCGCGCACCCGGACGACAAGGTGCTGCTGGTCCTGGAGCGGGACGGGGTGGTCGCGGGCGTGGTGGACGCGGTGCGCGGCCATCCGCGGCCGGGCGCCGTCGCCGTCGGTCTGTTCCTGCTGGCCCCCTGGGCGCGCGGGCGGGGCCTCGGCCGCGCCCTGGCCGAGGCCCTGCTGTCCCGGGCCGGGGACGCCACAGAGGTGACGGCGACGGTCCCGCCCGGCTGGCGGCCCGGCGAACGCTTCCTCGAACGGCTCGGGTTCGCCCTCGACCCGGAGCCCCGCCCGGCCGGCGCGAACCGCCGGACCGGACCACGGGAGGGCGGCGTACGGCGGGCGGTGCTGCGGCGGGACGCCGCTACGCGCCGAAGTCCTTCGCGTGGTCCTGGGCCCACCGGCTGAAGGGGCGGGCCGGGGTGCCGGTGATCCGCTCGACGGCGGAGGTGATCTCCGGGGGCACGCCCACGGACTCCCGGAAGGTCGCGAGCAGCCGCCCGAGCATCTGCGGGGGCACGTGCGGGAACAGCTCGGGGCCCGCCTGCTCCGGGTCGACCTCCACGAAGGTCAGGTCCCGGCCCACGGCGGCGCCGATCGCCTCGACCTGGTCCGCGTTGGTCGTCGCCGCCGGGCCGGTGATGCGGTGCACGGCGTCCTCGTGGCCGTCGTCCAGCAGGACGCGCTCGGCGACGGCCGCGATGTCGTCCTCGTGGATCGGCGCCGACCGCGCGCCCGCGTAGACGCCCCGCACGGTGTCGCCGGCGCGGATCTGCGGCGCCCACTGGAGGGCGTTGGTGGCGAACGCGTTGGGCCGCAGGAAGGTCCACGCCAGCCCGCTCTCGCGGATCTGCCGCTCGGCGGTGGCGTGCAGCACGTGGATCGGGTGGGTCTCGTCGGCGCCGTCCGCGATGATGCCGCTGGACAGCAGGACGGCGTGCCGGACGCCGTGCGCGCGGGCCGCCGCCAGCAGCTGCGGGGTGACGGCCTGGGCGTAGAGGAAGAGCTTCGTCACCCCGTCGAACAGCGCGGCGGGCTCCTCCGTGCGGAACCGCACCACCTCGGCCCCCTCGGGCAGGGCGGCCCGCTCCGGGTCGCGGGTGAGCGCCCGTACCGGCTCCCCCGCGGCGAGGAGCCGGTCCACCAGGGCACGGCCGACGTTTCCGGTCGCGCCGGTCACTGCGATCACGATGTCGCCTCCAGGGCTCGGTCGATCGTTGTGGTCCACCGAGCCTAGGGAGGGGGAAGGGGCGCCGCATCGTCACCGAGGACGAGCCGCGCCCTACGCCCCGCGGCCTACTGCCGCTTCCCGCCCTCGCGCACCCGCAGGGCGCGGGCCAGGTCGTCCAGCTGGTCGGCGATGCCCCGGCGCAGGGCCGGGGTGAGGTCGGCGCCCTCCAGGCAGGCCTCGCCCAGCCGCAGATGCCCGGCGTCGACGAAGTGGGCCGGGAAGCAGTAGCGGCCGGCGGCGGCCGCGATGGCGGGGCCGCGGCGGGCGGCGAGCGGGACCGCGTCCTCGTAGAAGCGCGGCACGTACTCCCGCACCAGCTCGGCCTGTTCGGGCTGCCAGAAGCCCTGCGCGGTGGCCGTGAACAGGTAGTTGGACAGCTCGTCGCCGGTGAACATCGCGGCCCAGGCGGCGCGCTTGGCCTCCGCGTCGGGCAGCGCGGCACGGCAGCGGGCGGCGCCCTCCTGACCGGTGGCGCTGGGGTCGTGGGCCAGTTCGGCGGCGATGGCGGCCTCGTCGGTGGCGCCGAGCACGGCGAGCCGGGCGAGGATGCGCCAGCGCAGCTCGGGGTCGAGTTCCGGGCCGCCGGGCACCGTGCCGTCGGCGAGCCAGGCGGCGATGGTGTCCGGGTGCGCGGCCACGCTGATCAGGTGGCGCACGGCGATCAGCCGCAGGCCGGGGTGGTCGCCGTCCTCGGTGCGCCGCAGCAGGTCGCGGCAGAGGGCGGTGAGGGTGGCCAGGGCGGCCGGGCGCTCCTCGGCCGGCAGGTACCGGTCGGCGATCTGGCCGGTGGCGAAGGCGAGCACGCCCTGCACGACGGCCAGGTCGGTCTCGCGCGGCAGGTGGGCGCGGGCGGTCTCCAGGTAGGCGGTGGGCGCCAGTTCGCCGTCGCGCACCGCGTCCCGCAGGGCGTTCCACACGATCGCGCGGGTGAGCGGGTCGGGCAGCCCGGACAGGCTGGTGCGCAGTGTCTCGGCGGACCCGGCGTCGAAGCGGACCTTGGCGTAGGTGAGGTCCTCGTCGTTGAGCAGGAGCAGCGCGGGGCGCTTGCCGATGGGCCGCGGGGCGTCCTGCGGGACGTCGAGGCCGACGCGCTCGCGCAGCACCAGCCGGCCCTCGTCGGCGACGTCGTGGTCGTACAGCCCGGCGACGAGGTGGTGCGGGCGGCCGCCCTTGCGCTCGACACTCAGCGTGCAGGCGCCGTCGGCGGTCTCGACCACGGGCGTGAGGGTGTCGACGCCGGTGGTGCGCAGCCAGCTGTCGGCCCAGGCGCGCACGTCGCGTTCGGTGGCGGAGGCCAGGGAGTCGATGAAGTCGGCGAGGGTGGCGTTGCCGAACTTGTGCCGGGCGAAGTGGGTGTTGATGCCGGCGAGGAAGTCCTTCTCGCCGAGCCAGGCGGCCAGCTGGCGCAGCGCGGAGGCGCCCTTGGCGTAGGAGATGCCGTCGAAGTTGAGCAGGGCGGAGGCGGTGTCGTCCACGTTCTCGGGGGCGACCGGGTGGGTGGTGGGGCGCTGGTCGGCCTCGTAGCCCCAGGCCTTGCGGGTGACGCCGAACTCGGTCCAGGGGTCGGTGAAGCGGGTGGCCTCGGCCGTGGTCTGGTAGCCCATGTACTCGGCGAAGGACTCGTTCAGCCAGATGTCGTCCCACCACTTGAGGGTGACCAGGTCGCCGAACCACATGTGGGCCATCTCGTGCGCGATGACCATGGCGCGGGTCTGGCGCTCGGTGTCAGTCACGGCGGAACGGTAGACGAACTCGTCGCGGAAGGTGACCAGGCCCGGGTTCTCCATGGCGCCCGCGTTGAACTCGGGGACGAACGCCTGGTCGTAGGAGTCGAAGGGGTACGGCTCCTCGAACTTCTCGTGGTAGCGGTCGTAGCAGGCGCGGGTGACCTCGAAGATCTCCTCGGCGTCGGCGTCCAGGTAAGGCGCGAGGGAGCGGCGGCAGTGGATGCCGAAGGGCAGCCCGCGGTGCTCGGTGCGCACCGAGTGCCAGGGGCCGGCCGCGACGGCGACCAGGTAGGTGGAGATCGGCGGGGTGGGCGCGGCCTCCCAGACGCCGTCGGCGCGCTGCTCTGTGACACCGTTGGCGAGCACGCTCCAGCCCTCGGGCGCCTTGACCCGCACCTCGAAGACGGCCTTCAGGTCGGGCTGGTCGAAGGCGGCGAAGATGCGCTGGACGTCGTCCATGAACAACTGCGTGTAGAGGTACGTCTCGCCGTCGCTCGGGTCGGTGAAGCGGTGCATGCCCTCACCGGTGCGCGAGTAGCGCATGACCGCGTCGAGGCGCAGTTCGTGCTCGCCCTCGGTGAGGTTCTCCAGCGGCAGCCGGTCCTCGTGCAGCGACCCCGGGTCCAGGGGCTGTCCGTCGAGCGTGACGGAGCGCAGCTCGGCGGGCTTCACCTCGACGAACGTGTCCCCGGCGGACCGTGCGGTGAACCGGATCACCGTGCGGGAGCCGAAGGTCTCGTCCCCGGTGGTGAGGTCCAGTTCGACCGTGTAGCGGTGGACGTCGAGGAACTGTGCTCGGAGCTGCGCTTCGTCGCGCGTGAGTACGGACATGCACGCCATGCTGCCTGATGGGACCGACAGCGCACAGAGGGGGAGCGTTACACGGCTATTGCCCGGACCGCCGTTTTGCTCACCGTTGCACCGGTTTCAGTTGCCGTTGGTGTCCTCGGCGATGCGCTCGTGGTGCCTGATCACCTCGGCGATGATGAAATTGAGGAACTTCTCGGCGAACGCGGGGTCGAGCTTCGCGCTCTCGGCGAGCCTGCGCAGCCGTTCGATCTGCCGGGCCTCGCGGGCCGGGTCGGCGGGCGGCAGCTGGTGCACCGCCTTGAGCCGGCCGACCTGCTGCGTGGCCTTGAAGCGCTCCGCGAGCATGTGGACGACGGCCGCGTCGATGTTGTCGATGCTGTCGCGCAGCCGCTCCAGTTCCTGACGGACCTCGGGGTCCACGGCACCGGTACCCGTGTTGCTGGTGGTCATGGGCGCCCACTGTATGTGGTCGGCGGGGCGGTTTCACCTGGTGTCCGAGGAGTGGATCGCGCAGCGGGCCACCGGGCGGGGGCGGGCGCGTCACGGCTGGTCACCGGGGGTCGGGCGGCGCCGGTCACGCGGGGCCGACCATGGGCGGATCGTCGGGGTCGGGGACCCGGTCGCTCCAGCCGCCGGGGACGCTGCGCCCCTGCTGGGCACGGAAGCGGACCGGGGCGAGACCGACACGGCGGGTGAACAGCCGGGAGAAGTACGCGGGATCGTCGTAACCGACCCGGCGGGCGACGGCGGCGACGGGCAGTTCGGTGGCGGCGAGCAGTTCCTTGGCGCGGCCGAGCCGGATGCCGAGCAGATAGTCCTTGGGAGTGCAGCCGGCCGCCCGGCGGACCGCGCCGCGCAGTTCGGCGGTGGTCATGCCGTGCCGGGCGGCGTGGTCGGCGACGCTGAGCGGGCTGCAGGCGTCCCGGGCGAGGGCTTCGAGGACGTGGTCGCCGTCGGGGGCGAGGTCGGCGCGGGCGCGGCGCAGCGCGACGAGGAGTTCGTGCACGGCGGCGCCGGTCTCCACCTCCAGCAGCGGGTTGCCGCGGCGGGCGGCGCGGGCGATGCGGGCGACGACCGCGCGCGGCCCTGCGGCGTCGGACAGCGGCACCACGGGCCGCCCGGACTCGATGTAGCCGAGTTCGGTGTAGGTGGCGGTGGCGGGCCCGGCGAAGTCCACGAAGCCCTCGTCCCAGCCGGTGTCCGGGTCGGGGGCGTAGTGGTGGGGCACCCCGGGGGTGAGCCAGAGCAGCGCGGGCGCGGTGACCGTCGTACGGCGGCCGTCGGCGCCCCGGTACCAGCCGGCGCCGGAGCCGATCACGACAGCCACGTGGTGGTCGAGGGTGCGCGGGCCGACCGTGGGCAGCGCGCCGTGCTGGAGCCCCACCCCGAGGCAGACCAGGCCGAGGCGGTGGTGCGCCGGGCCGGGGCTGAAGAACCGCATCCAGGTCTGGTACACCGCTGCTCCTCCCGGCGTCGGCGGCGGCCGGTTTTGTCCAAGCGGTGCCGATCTTCGTCCATGGCGCGGGGCACCGGAAGGGGTGAGGCTGTGCGGCATGAGCGAGTTCACGGTGGGCGAGACCGACTTCCTGCTGGACGGGCGGCCGGTGCGGCTACTGTCCGGCGCGCTGCACTACTTCCGGGTGCACGAGGAGCAGTGGCGGCACCGCCTGGCGATGCTGCGGGCGATGGGCCTGAACTGCGTGGAGACGTACGTCCCGTGGAATCTGCACGAGCCGGCTCCGGGGAGGTACCGGGACGTGGCGACGGTCGGCCGGTTCCTGGACGCGGTGCGCGAGGCGGGCCTGTGGGCGATCGTGCGGCCGGGTCCCTACATCTGCGCCGAGTGGGAGAACGGCGGGCTGCCGGCGTGGCTGACGGCCGGGCTGGGCACGCGCGTGCGCACCCGGGACGAGCGGTACCTCGCCCCGGTCCGCGACTGGTTCCGCCGGCTGCTGCCCGAGATCGTCTCCCGGCAGGCCGACCGCGGCGGCCCGGTGATCCTGGTGCAGGTCGAGAACGAGTACGGCAGCTACGGCTCGGACGCCGGCTACCTCGCCGAACTGGCTGGGCTGCTGCGCGCCGAGGGCGTCACCGCCGCGCTGGTCACCTCGGACGGCCCCGAGGACCACATGCTGACCGGCGGTTCGCTGCCCGGGGTGCTCGCCACGGCGAACTTCGGCTCCCACGCGCGCGAGGCGTTCGCCGCGCTGCGCCGGCACCGCCCCCAAGGGCCGCTGATGTGCATGGAGTTCTGGTGCGGCTGGTTCGACCACTGGTCCGGCGGGAGTGCCGTGCGCGACCCGGACGAGGCCGCGCGGGCGCTGCGCGAGATCCTGGAGTGCGGCGCCTCGGTGAACCTCTACATGGCGCACGGCGGCACCAGTTTCGGCGGCTGGGCGGGCGCCAACCGCGACGGCGAACTGCACGAGGGCGCGCTGCTGCCGGATGTGACGTCGTACGACTACGACGCCCCCGTGGACGAGTACGGCCGCCCCACCGAGAAGTTCTGGCGCTTCCGCGAGGTGCTGGCCGGGCACCGGGCGGGCCCGCTGCCCGAACTCCCGCCGCCCCCCGCCGCCCTGGACCGCCCGGCCGATGTCCTCCTCACCGGCTGGGCTCCCCTCGACGCCGTCCTGGAGGCGCTGGGCGGTGCCGAGACGTGCTCCCCCCGGCCGCCCTCCTTCGAGGAACTGGGCGTCACCCGGGGCCTGGTGCGCTACCAGGTGGACGTGCCCGGGCCGCGCCGGCCGTATCCGCTGCGGGTGCGGGGGCTGCGCGACCTGGCCGTGGTGTACGTCGACGGCGAGCGGGCCGGGGTGCTCACCGGGGAGGAGCCGCGGCTGAAGGACCCCGTCGCGGGTCCGGCGCGGGTGGAGCTGTGGGTGGAGTCCCTGGGCCGGGTGAACTACGGACCGCTGGTCGGCGAGGCCAAGGGGATCACCGGGGGCGTGCTGCACGAGCGGCAGTACCTGCACGGGGTGCGCGCGCGGGGACTGGACCTGGACGCGTTCGAGGACGGTGTGTCGGCGGTGCCGTTCGGCGCGCCGCCCCCGGCGGTCGGCGGCCCCGGCCTGTACCGGGGCACGGCCACGGTGTCCGGTACGGCCGGGGACGCGCGCCTGGAACTGCCCGGCCTGACGCGCGGCTTCGCCTGGGTCAACGGCTTCTGCCTGGGACGTTACTGGTCGGTGGGCCCGCAGCGGTCGCTGTACGTGCCCGGACCGGTGCTGCGCGAAGGGGCCAACGAGGTGTGGGTGCTGGAGCTGGAGGGCGCGCGGGACGGGGACGCGGGGGCGGTGCGGCTGCTGCCGGTGTGAGCGGGGGCGCCGGGCCCACGGGCGCATACCCTGGGAAGGGGCCCACAGGGGGCCATTCTGGGGGTGCCGACGTGGCGAACGGCGGGCCGGTGGAGCACGGGTTCCCGCACCTGGAGACGGTGCGGGCCGCGATCAACGCGCTGTACCGGCGGCTGTCGCCGACCACCGTGCAGACGTTCTCGGCCAGCGTGGTCCCCGCCGACGTGGCGTTCTGCGACACCGACGACCTCCATCTGGGGGCGCAGCGGGTGGCCCACGAGATCGTGCGGCACTTCCGGCTGCCGGACGCGCGGCTGATCGTCTGCTTCCGGGAGATGACCCATGCGGCGAACATCGAACTGACGGCGGGCCCCGAGTACTTCGTGGAGCTCAACGACCGTTTCCGCACCCACCGGGAGGACATCGGGGCCGCGCTCGCCCACGAGGTGGCGCACGTCTATCTGCACCGGCTCGACCTCGCCTTCCCGACGACGGCGGAGAACGAGATCCTCACGGACACGGTGACGACGTACCTGGGCGCGGGGTGGCTGCTGCTGGACGCCTACCGGGAGGACGGGGTCTCCTCGCAGAAGCTGGGCTATCTCACCCCGGAGGAGTTCGGCTACGTGCTGGCCAAGCGGTCCCTGCTCTTCCGGGAAGACCCCTCGGTGTGGTTCACCAGCGCGCAGGCCTACACCGCGTACACCAAGGGCCTGGCCCGTGCGCGCCGGGACGAGCAGCAGCCGCCGCTGACGGGAGCGGGCTGGGCGGGCCGCCGCCGGTACGCCCACGACCGGCGCCACGCCGTGCCGTCACCGCCGGACAGCCCCTACTCCTTCGCCCCCGGCCCGTCCGGCGACCTGCGCGTCTCCTTCCCCTGCCCGACCTGCCACCAGCGGATCAGGCTGCCGGTGCGGGGGCGGGTCCGGGCCCGGTGCGGGTTGTGCCGCACCGTGCTGGAGTGCGACACCTGATCCCGCCGGGCGCCGGCGGCGCGGGCCGGCAGCCGGGACCACGGACCACCACGGACGACGACTGTTTCGCGCCGGTCACACCGGTTCGCTATTTTGATCGCTGCCGCCCCACCGGCCCGTTGTCGTCCCCCTTTTCCCTCCCTTATCCGAGGAGCCGGCCCGTGGCCGCCGAGTCCGCTGTGACCACCTGTTTCCGTCATCCGCAGGTGGAGTCGTACGTCCGCTGCACCCGCTGCGACCGTCACATCTGCCCGTCGTGCATGCGGGAGGCCGCCGTCGGCCACCAGTGCGTGGAGTGCGTGAAGGAGGGCGCCCGTTCGGTCCGGCAGGCGCGGACCGTGTTCGGGGCCCCGGTCGGCACGGTCCCGCTGGTGACGTACGTGCTGATCGGGCTGAACGTGGTCGCCTACCTGGTGGAGCTGGCCCGGCCGGAGTTCGAGTACCGCTTCGCCATGCTGGGCGCCTCGCCCGCCGGCTATGTCCCCGAGGGAGTGGCGCACGGCGAGTGGTACCGGCTGCTGACCGGCGCGTTCCTGCATCTGACGCCCGGCGAGGGCACGTTCGGGATCACCCACATCCTGCTCAACATGGTGGCGCTGTGGAACGTCGGCCGGGTCGTGGAGACCCAGCTGGGCCGCATCCGCTACACCGCCCTGTATCTGCTGTCCGCGCTCGGCGGTTCGGTGCTGGAGCTGCTGCTCGACCCCGGGTCGTACTCGGTCGGCGCGTCCGGCGCGATCTTCGGGCTCGGCGCCGCCTACTGGGTCATGGGCCGCCGCCTCGGCCAGGACATGCGGGCGGTCAACCGCTCCATGGCGGGCCTGCTGCTGTGGCTGGTGATCTCCGCGGGGCTGACCTCCTGGCAGGGCCACCTCGGCGGACTGCTGGCGGGCGGCGTCGTGACGGCGGCCTTCGCCTACGCGCCCCGCGACGAGCGGCGCACCCTGGTCCAGGCGGGGGTGTGCGTGGCCCTGACGGCGCTGCTGCTGGTCCTCGCCTGGCTGAAGGCGACCTCGCTGACCGGCTGAGCGGGCCCGCGCCGGGGCAAGGCAACGGCGCCTGCCCGGTCGTCCGGTCGGGGACAGTGGGCAGGCGCCGTCAGGTGTTCCGCACGCCTTTGTGCGGAAACGTCTCGTGGTGCCGTCAGACCGCGAGGGCGCGGTCCGTCGGGCGGATCGGGGCCGGCAGGTCGCTGGCCCCGGTCAGGTAGCGGTCGACTCCGCGGGCGGCCGAGCGGCCCTCCGCGATCGCCCAGACGATCAGGGACTGCCCGCGGCCGGCGTCACCGGCGACGAACACCCCCGGAACGTTGGTCTGGAAGTCGGCGTCGCGGGCGATGTTACCCCGCTCGTCCAGCTCCAGGCCGAACTGCTCCACCAGACCGTTCTCGCGGTCGGTGCCCGTGAAGCCCATGGCCAGTGTGACCAGCTGGGCCGGGATACGGCGCTCGGTGCCCGGCTTCTGGGTCAGCTTGCCGTCCACGAACTCGACCTCGGCCAGGTGCAGCCACTGCACGTTGCCGTCCTCGTCGCCCTCGAAGCGGGTGGTGGAGGCGGAGTAGATCCGCTCGCCGCCCTCCTCGTGGGCCGAGGTGACCTTGTAGAGGATCGGGAAGGTCGGCCAGGGCTGGCCGGTGGGGTGCCGCTCCTCGTTCGGCCGGGGCATGATCTCCAGCTGGGTGACCGAGGCGGCGCCCTGCCGGTGGGCGGTGCCCACGCAGTCCGCGCCGGTGTCGCCACCGCCGATGACCACCACGTGCTTGCCCTCGGCCGACACGGGCGACACCACGTAGTCGCCCTCCTGGACCTTGTTGGCCAGCGGCAGGTACTCCATGGCCTGGTAGATGCCCTTGAGTTCCCGGCCGGGGACCGGGAGGTCGCGGGCGGTGGTGGCGCCGGCGGCGATCACGATCGCGTCGTAGCGCTTCTTCAGGTCGCGCGCGCTCAGGTCCCGGCCGATCTCGACGCCGGTGCGGAAGCGGGTGCCCTCCGCGCGCATCTGCTCGATGCGGCGGTTGATGTGCCGCTTCTCCATCTTGAACTCGGGGATGCCGTACCGCAGCAGACCGCCGATGCGGTCCGCGCGCTCGTAGACGGCGACCGTGTGGCCGGCCCGGGTCAGCTGCTGGGCCGCGGCCAGACCGGAGGGGCCCGAGCCGATCACCGCGACGGTCTTGCCGGACAGGCGCTCGGGGATGCGCGGGGTGACGTACCCGCTGTCCCACGCCTTGTCGATGATCGAGACCTCGACGTTCTTGATGGTGACCGGCTGCTGGTTGATGCCCAGCACACACGCCGACTCGCAGGGCGCCGGGCACAGCCGCCCGGTGAACTCCGGGAAGTTGTTGGTGGCGTGCAGCCGCTCGTAGGCGGCGGCCCAGTCGTCGCGGTAGGCGTAGTCGTTCCACTCGGGGATCAGGTTCCCGAGCGGGCAGCCGTTGTGGCAGAACGGGATGCCGCAGTCCATGCACCGGCTGGCCTGCTTGCCGACGATCGGCAGCAGGGAGCCGGGGACGTAGACCTCGTTCCAGTCCTTGACGCGCTCGGCGACGGGACGGGTCCTGGCGACCTCGCGGCCGTGGTTGAGGAAGCCCTTCGGATCAGCCATTGGTCGCCGCCTCCATCATCTTCTCGGTGATCTCGGTCTCGGAGAGACCGGCTCGCTCGGCGGCGTCCTTGGCGGCGAGCACTGCCTGGTACGTGCTGGGGATGATCTTGCTGAACCGGGCCGCGGCCGCGTCCCAGTCGGCGAGCAGCTTCTCGGCGACGGTCGAGCCGGTCTCCTCGGCGTGGCGGCGCACCACGTCGTGCAGCCACCGCTTGTCCGTCTCGTCCAGTTCCCGGACGGCGTCCGCGTTGCCCGCGTTGACGTTGGCCGGGTCCAGGTCGATGACGTAGGCGATACCGCCGGACATGCCCGCCGCGAAGTTGCGGCCGGTCGGGCCGAGGACGACGGCGTGGCCGCCGGTCATGTACTCGCAGCCGTGGTCGCCCACGCCCTCGGAGACGACCAGCGCGCCCGAGTTGCGCACGCAGAACCGCTCACCGGTCCGGCCGCGCAGGAACAGCTCGCCCTTGGTGGCGCCGTAGCCGATGGTGTTGCCCGCGATCGTCGAGTACTCGGCGAGGTGGTCGGCCGCGCGGTCGGGGCGGACGATGATCCGGCCGCCGGAGAGGCCCTTGCCGACGTAGTCGTTGGCGTCGCCCTCCAGGCGCAGCGTGATGCCGCGCGGCAGGAACGCGCCGAAGGACTGGCCGGCGGAGCCGGTGAAGGTGATGTCGATGGTGTCGTCGGGCAGGCCCGCACCGCCGAACTTCTTGGTCACCTCGTGGCCGAGCATGGTGCCGACCGTGCGGTTGATGTTGCGGATGGCGACCTGGGCGCGCACCGGCTGGGCCTCGGTGGCCTCGTTCGCGGCCAGGGCGTCGGCGGCGAGCTTGATCAGCTCGTTGTCCAGGGCCTTCTGGAGGCCGTGGTCCTGGGCGATCTGCTGGTGGCGGACGGCGCCCTCGGGCAGGTCGGGCACGTGGAACAGCGGCTCCAGGTCCAGGCCCTGCGCCTTCCAGTGGTCGACGGCGCGCCGCACGTCCAGCACCTCGGCGTGGCCGACGGCCTCCTCGATGGAGCGGAAGCCCAGCTCGGCCAGGAGTTCGCGGACCTCCTCGGCGATGAACCGGAAGAAGTTCACGATGTGCTCGGCCTTGCCGGCGAAGCGCTCGCGCAGCACCGGGTTCTGGGTGGCGATGCCGACCGGACAGGTGTCCAGGTGGCAGACGCGCATCATGACGCAGCCGGAGACGACGAGCGGCGCGGTCGCGAAACCGAACTCCTCGGCGCCGAGCAGCGCGGCGATGACCACGTCACGGCCGGTCTTGAGCTGGCCGTCGGTCTGTACGACGATCCGGTCGCGCAGGCCGTTGAGCAGCAGCGTCTGCTGGGTCTCGGCGAGGCCCAGCTCCCAGGGGCCGCCCGCGTGCTTGAGGGAGGTCAGCGGGGAGGCACCGGTGCCGCCGTCGTGACCGGAGATCAGCACGACGTCCGCGTGCGCCTTGGAGACGCCCGCCGCGACGGTGCCGACGCCGACCTCGGAGACCAGCTTGACGTGGATCCGCGCCTGGGGGTTGGCGTTCTTCAGGTCGTGGATCAGCTGGGCGAGGTCCTCGATGGAGTAGATGTCGTGGTGCGGCGGCGGGGAGATCAGGCCCACGCCCGGCGTCGAGTGCCGGGTCCTGGCGACCCACGGGTAGACCTTGTGGCCGGGCAGCTGGCCGCCCTCGCCGGGCTTGGCGCCCTGGGCCATCTTGATCTGGATGTCGTCCGCGTTGACCAGGTACTCGGAGGTCACGCCGAAGCGGCCGGAGGCGACCTGCTTGATCGCCGAGCGGCGCGCGGGGTCGTACAGCCGCTCCGGGTCCTCGCCGCCCTCACCGGTGTTGGACTTGCCGCCCAGCTGGTTCATGGCGATGGCGAGGGTCTCGTGCGCCTCCTTGGAGATGGAGCCGTACGACATGGCGCCGGTGGAGAAGCGCTTGACGATCTCGCTGACCGGCTCGACCTCCTCGACCGGGATCGGCGCCCGGTCCGAGGTGAAGCCGAACAGGCCGCGCAGCGTCATCAGGCGCTCGGACTGCTCGTTCACCCGGGCGGTGTACTTCTTGAAGATGTCGAACCGGCCGGTGCGGGTGGAGTGCTGGAGGCGGAAGACCGTCTCCGGGTCGAACAGGTGCGGCTCGCCCTCGCGGCGCCACTGGTACTCGCCGCCGATCTCCAGGGTGCGGTGCGCGGGCGCGATGCCGGAGGCCGGGTAGGCCTTGGCGTGGCGGGCGGCGACCTCGGCGGCGATGACGTCGATGCCGACGCCGCCGATCTTGGTGGTGGTGCCGTTGAAGTACTTCTCCACGAAGGACTCGTCCAGGCCGACGGCCTCGAACACCTGGGCGCCCCGGTAGGAGGCGACGGTGGAGATGCCCATCTTGGACATGACCTTCAGCACGCCCTTGCCGAGGGCGTAGATGAGGTTCTTGATGGCCTTCTCGGTGTCGATGCCGTCGAGGAAGGTGCCCGCGCGCAGCAGGTCCTCCACCGACTCCATCGCGAGGTAGGGGTTGACGGCGGCGGCGCCGTAGCCGATCAGCAGGGCGACGTGGTGGACCTCGCGGACGTCACCGGCCTCGACCAGCAGGCCCACGTGGGTGCGCTGCTTGGTGCGGATCAGGTGGTGGTGGACGGCGGCGGTGAGCAGCAGCGAGGGGATCGGCGCGTGTTCGGCGTCGGAGTGCCGGTCGGACAGGACGATCAGCCGGGCGCCGTTCTCGATGGCCGCGTCGGCCTCGGCGCAGATCTCCTCGATGCGGGCGGCCAGCGCCTCGCCGCCGCCGCTCACCCGGTACAGGCCGGAGAGGGTGGCGGCCTTGAAGCCGGGCATGTCGCCGTCGGCGTTGATGTGGATGAGCTTGGCCAGCTCGTCGTTGTCGATCACCGGGAAGGGCAGCATGACGGACCGGCAGGAGGCGGCGGTCGGCTCCAGCAGGTTGCCCTGCGGGCCGAGGGCGCTGCGCAGCGAGGTGACCAGCTCCTCGCGGATGGCGTCCAGCGGCGGGTTGGTGACCTGGGCGAACAGCTGGGTGAAGTAGTCGAACAGCAGGCGCGGGCGCTCGGACAGGGCCGCGATGGGCGAGTCGGTGCCCATGGAGCCGATCGGCTCGGCGCCGGTGCGGGCCATCGGGGCGAGGATGACGCGCAGCTCCTCCTCGGTGTACCCGAAGGTCTGCTGGCGGCGGGTGACCGAGGCGTGGGTGTGCACGATGTGCTCGCGCTCGGGCAGGTCGCCCAGCTCGATCTCGCCGGCCTCCAGCCACTCGGCGTAGGGCTGTGCGCCGGCGAGGGACGACTTGATCTCGTCGTCCTCGATGATGCGGTGCTCGGCGGTGTCCACGAGGAACATCCGGCCGGGCTGGAGGCGGCCCTTGCGGACGACCCGGGCCGGGTCGATGTCGAGGACGCCGACTTCGGAGCCGAGCACCACGAGGCCGTCGTCGGTGACCCAGTAGCGACCGGGGCGCAGACCGTTGCGGTCGAGCACGGCGCCGACCTGGGTGCCGTCGGTGAAGGTGACGCAGGCGGGGCCGTCCCAGGGCTCCATCATCGTGGCGTGGTAGCCGTAGAAGGCGCGCCGGGCCTGGTCCATCGAGGCGTGGTTCTCCCAGGCCTCCGGGATCATCATCAGCACGGAGTGCGGCAGCGAACGGCCGCCGAGGTGCAGCAGTTCCAGGACCTCGTCGAAGGAGGCGGAGTCGGAGGCGCCGGGGGTGCACACCGGGAAGATGCGCTCCAGCTTCTCCGCGGGGCCGAACAGGTCGGAGGCGAGCCGGGACTCGCGGGCGCGCATCCAGTTGCGGTTGCCCTGGACGGTGTTGATCTCGCCGTTGTGGGCGATGAACCGGTACGGGTGCGCGAGCGGCCACGAGGGGAAGGTGTTGGTGGAGAACCGGGAGTGCACCAGCGCGATCGCGGAGGCGAAGCGGCGGTCGGACAGGTCCGGGAAGAAGGGCTCCAGCTGGCCGGTGGTCAGCATGCCCTTGTAGACGATGGTGCGCGCGGACAGGGACGGGAAGTAGACGCCCGCCTCGCGCTCGGCGCGCTTGCGCAGCACGAACGCCTTGCGGTCCAGCGCGATGCCCGCGCTCTCCCCGTCGGCCACGAAGATCTGCCGGAAGACCGGCATGGTGGAGCGGGCCGTCGCGCCCAGCAGCTCGGGGGCGACCGGGACCTCGCGCCAGCCGAGGACGGTCAGGCCCTCCTCGCCGGCGATCGTCTCGATGGCCGAGACGATCTCCTCGGTGCCGTCCTCGGGCAGGAAGGCGATGCCGACGGCGTAGGAGCCGGCGGCGGGCAGTTCGAATCCGGCCACCTCGCGGAGGAAGGCGTCCGGCACCTGCGAGAGCAGGCCCGCGCCGTCGCCCGAGTCCGGCTCGGAGCCGGTGGCGCCGCGGTGCTCCAGATTGCGGAGCACGGTGAGCGCCTGCTCGACCAGGGTGTGGGAGGCCTCGCCGGTGAGGGTGGCGACGAAACCGACGCCGCAGGCGTCGTGTTCGTTGCGGGGGTCGTACATACCCTGCGCAGCAGGGCGAGCATCCATGAACGACCAGTTCTGGCCGTTCTCGGAATGCTGGGACGGCTGGCGCGGCGTACGCATCGGCTCTCCCGTCGTCGTCATGTGGCATGTGGCGTGTGCCGAGGGACGACGTTGGCCCTCTGCGGGGGTGGCGAAATTTCGTGCAGGTTACATGATGGACCGGATCTCGGAAAGCGGAAGCTCCGTTCCAAAATGCGGACACCACGGGGTGGGTGGCGGGGGTGCCAGAGTGCCGCGCGGGGACGGCGGAGGCAACCGCACGAAGCGGCCGGGTGCCGCTCATGGCGGCGAACGCGTGCGGGGGCCGCTGGGTCACCGCCGGACCATCGGTCCTGCCGGTGCCCGTCGGCCCGAAGAAGCGGGGGGATCGTCGTCGGCCCACCCCGCGGGGTGCGGCAGGCGTCATTGCCCACAGCGCTTACGGCTCATGCCCCGTGGTCACACATCCGAAACCAGCGGGTAACGGCTACTTATGCGGCCCATCGCATAGGTAGCGGATGCGGTCATCCTACGGCCGTTCCGAACAGCACGCCCAGGGCGTACGTCACACCGGCGGCCGCGCCGCCCAGCGCGAGTTGCCGCAGTCCGCTGAACCACCAGCTGCGCGCGGTCACCTTCGCCACGACGGCGCCGCAGCCGAAGAGCCCGATCAGCGCGAGCACCAGGGCGGGCCACAGCGCGGTGGCGCCGAGCAGGTACGGCAGCACCGGCAGCAGCGCGCCCAGGGCGAAGGAGCCGAACGAGGAGACGGCCGCGACCAGCGGCGACGGCAGGTCGCCGGGGTCGATGCCCAGCTCCTCGCGGGCGTGTATCTCCAGGGCCTGCTCGGGGTCCTTGGACAGCTGCCGGGCCACCTCACGGGCCAGCTCGGGGGCCACGCCCCGGGCGACGTAGAGCGCCGCCAGCTCGTCCTCCTCGTCCTGCGGGTGCCGGCGCAGCTCACGGCGCTCGACGTCCAGCTCCGCCTGGACCAGCTCGCGCTGGGAGGCGACGGAGGTGTACTCGCCGGCCGCCATGGAGAAGGCGCCCGCGGCGAGTCCGGCGAGTCCGGTGATGACGATGGTCTGGTGGCTGACGGAGCCGCCGGCCACGCCGGTCATCAGGGCGAGGTTGGAGACCAGGCCGTCCATCGCGCCGAAGACGGCGGGGCGCAGCCAGCCGCCGTTCACATCGCGGTGCGTGTGGTTGTCGCGGTGCGCTTCGTGCAGCGCGGCCTCGGTTTCGATGATGGCCATCAGGTTCCCCGAATTAAGCTTAGCCAAAGCTAACTTTGGACGAGTTCTACTTTTCGACTACAGGCAATCTACGTCGTTCCGGCCCGCGCCGCCAGCAAGGGAAGGCTGGGCTAACCTGCGGCTTTACGCTTTTTGCGCTCATCCGCGCCCCTTTCCGCTCAGGTGGCCGAGCGGGTGACAGGCCCTCGTCCGAGGCACGCGCACCGGTCCGTGGTGGGACACATCCGCAAAGGGTCCGCGGGCCCAGGTGGGCCCCGCCGAAGGAGACCGCCCATGGCATCGACCGCCTGCACTCCCCCACCCCCGCACCCCTCGCCCGAAGCGGCCCCCGGGCTTCGCGACCGGGCCCGGGGCGCCCTGCTCGGCCTGGCCGTCGGCGACGCGCTCGGCGCCCCCGCGGAGAACCTGAAGCCCTCCGAGATCCGCGCCCGCTGGGGCCGCATCACGGATTTCGTGACCGACCGGCCGCAGGGCACGGACGACACCGAGTACGCCCTCTTCTCCGGCCTGCTGCTGGCCCGGCACGGCTCGGCGCTCACCCCGGCGCACGTGGAGGCGGCCTGGCACGAGTGGATCGCCGACCGGGCCGAGGGCACCTTCCGCGGCGCGGGCTTCAGCGAGCGGGGCACGCTGGAGAACCTGCGCCGGGGCCTGGCCGCGCCGGTCTCCGCCCAGCACCGGCACGCCTGGAGCGACGGCCTGGCGATGCGGGCGGCCCCCTTCGGGGTGTTCGCGGCCGGGCGCCCCGGGGAGGCGGCCCGCCTGGTCGCGATCGACGGCGCGGTCAGCCACGAGGGCGAGGGCATCCACGGCGGACAGGCGGTCGCGGCCGGGGTGGCCGCGGCCATGGCGGGCGCCCCGGTCCCGGTGGTGATCGCCGCCGCGCTCGCGGTGATCCCGGACGACTCCTGGACCGCCCGTTCGCTGCGCCGCGCGGTGGCCGTCGCCCACCGCGGCGAGCGCGCCGTCCGTTCCGCCGTCGTCATCGGCGGCTATCCCTGGACCGACCTCGCCCCCGAGGCCGTCGCCCTCGCCTTCGGCGCCTACGCCACGGCCGACGGCGACTTCCGCGAGGCGGTCCTCACGGCCGTCAACATGGGCCGCGACGCCGACACCACGGCGGCGGTGGCGGGCGCCCTGGCCGGCGCGACCCGGGGCGCGGCCGCGATCCCGCCGCACTGGGCCGAGGCGATCGGCCCGGTGCGGGGGCGGTGCCTGCCGTCGATGGCGGGACGGCGGGTGGAGGAGGTGGCGGACCTGCTGGTACCGCCACCCACGGAACCACCCGCGCCGCCCCGGCCCACCCAGCCGCTCGTGTCACCTCTTGCCCCGGCCCTCCAACCCACCGAGCCGCCCGCGTCACCTCTCCCCGCAGCCCTCCAGCCCGCCGAGCCACCCACACCGTCGCTCCCCGCGGCCCTGCAACCCACCGAGCCCCCCGTGTCGCCTCTTGCCGCGGTCCTCCAGCCCGCCGACCCGCCCGCGTCACCTCTCCCCGCAGCCCTCCAGCCCGCCGAGCCACCCACACCGTCGCTCCCCGCGGCCCTCCAACCCACCGAACCACCCGCGTCTCCTCCCCCCGCAGCCCTTCAGCCCCCCGCGCCACCCGCACCCTCGTTCCCCCCGGCCCAGCCCGCCGAGCCACCCGCGCCCTCCCTGCCCCCCGCCCCCGCGCCCGCCGAGCTGCCCCCGTCCCCGGCCACGGCCCCGGCGCCCTCGCTCCGGTCCGCGGAGCCGGGTGGCAGGCGGGCGAAGGTCCGGTGGTCCAGGGTGCTCAGCCCCCTCGGCGGCGCGGACCGCGAGGGCCGGTCGTGAGGCCGCGACGGGTCGAGGGGATGCTGCTGGGGCTCGCCGCGGGTGACGCCGCCGGCTGGCCCGCCGCCCGGCACCGCGCCGCCCGCATGCCCGAGTGGACCCGCCGTCTCACCCGGGAGCTGGACACCTTCGCGGAACAGAACGCGACCACCACCCTCCCGGTGCCGATCGCCCTGAACCAGCCGCCCGGCCCGCTCCGCCTCGGCCCCTCCGACGACGCCGAATGGGCGGCCTTCGCCGCGGAGGCGGTCCTGCGGGCCGGCACCGACGACGCCCTCGGCGACCTCAGCCGGGACCGCCGGATGCGCGCCGCCATCGACCTCACCTGGACCGCCGTCGCCTGCGAGGTCGCCGCCGCCGCGGACCGCGCGCCGGAGATCGAGTCCGCCGTGCTCCCGCTGCGCGCCCGGATCTCGGTGCGGGCCGGTCTCGGCAACCTCGCCACCGGCCTGCGCCCGCCCGCCACCGGTCACGACAACCCGCACTACTTCGACGACGCGGCCTGCGTCCGCGCCTGCGCCCTGGCGGTGGCCCACCCCGGCGATCCCGAACGCGCCGCCGCCCTCGCCGAGTTCGACGCCCGCTACACCCAGGACGGCGACGGTGTGCACGGCGCCCGGGCCATGGCGGCCGCCGTGGCGCTCGCCCTGGCCGGCGCGGACCCCGGCGCCTGCGTCACGGCCGCCCTCGCCGAACTCCCGCCCGACACCGAGATCGGCCGCAACGCCCGGCACGCGCTCGCCCTCGCCGAGGACGGCGCGCCCGCCTTCGCCCTCGTCCCCGTGCTGGAGCACCAGATCGTGGACCACGTCTACAGCTACGGCGTCGCGGCCGCCGAGACCGTCCCCGTAGCCCTGGCGCTGGCCATCGCCGCCCGCGGCCGGATCGCCGAGGCCGTACCCGCCGCCGCCTGTCTGTCCCGGGTCGCCGACTCGGCCCCCGCGCTCACGGGCGCCCTCACCGGCGCCCTCGGCGGCGGCGCGGCGATCCCGGAGACCTGGCGCGACGCCTGCCGCATCCTGCCGGGCTGTGCCCTGCCGAGGCTCACCGGCACCGACCTGGTGGAACTCGCCGGACTCCTGGAAGCCGCACAACCGGCCCGCCCAGGGGGATGATTCGGGCATGACGCCCATGCAACTCAAAGGCCCCGAAGAGGAGCGCGCCGGGCTCCGCTCGCCCGGTCTGGACGACCGGATCACCGGCGCCCTCGTCGGCGCCGCCGTCGGTGACGCCCTCGGCGGACCCGTCGAGGGGTACTCCCCCGAGCAGATCGCCGAACGGCACGGCGGCCGGGTGCGCGGCATCGTCGGCCCCTGGCACGGCGACGCCTGGCGGACCGCCCGCCCCTTGGCGCCCTACCACAAGGGCGACGGCCACGTCACGGACGACACCCTGATGACCCACGCGCTGATCCGGGTCTACGACCGGGTCCGGGACCACCTCGACGCCTACGCGCTGGCCGAGCACCTGGTGCCGGACCTGATGACCGAGCCCCGCTGGATCCCCGAACTGGAGGCGGAGGCACTGCCGCTGCACCGGCTGTTCCTCGCCGAGAAGTGGCTGGTGGCCCGGCTCGCCTACGGGCACGCGGACCCCCGGGAGGCGGGCGTCGGCAACATCGTCAACTGCGGTGCGGCGATGTACATGGCCCCCGTCGGCCTGGTCAACGCGGCCGACCCGCGGGCCGCGTACGCGGAGGCGCTGGACGTCGCCGGTGCCCACCAGTCGTCGTACGGCAGGGAGGCGGCCGGTGTCTTCGCCGCGGCCGTCGCCGCCGCCACCTCACCGGGCGCGACCCCGGACTCGGTGGTGGCCGCCTGCCTGGCGACGGCCAAGGACGGCACCCGGACGGCGATCGAAAAGGTCTGCGAAGTGGCCTGCGGATACGACGAGTTCGAACCGGCGCTCGGGCCGCTGCGCGCGGCCGTCGCCCCGTACGACACGGTCGGTCCGGACTACCGCGCTCCCTCCCTCGCCGCCCGCCGCCCCTCCCGGCTGCACTCCATCGAGGAACTGCCGGTCGCGCTCGGCATGTTGGTGGTCTGCGGCGGCGACTACCGGCAGGCGGTGCTCGGTTCGGTCAACTACGGCCGCGACTGCGACTCGATCGCCACGATGGCCGGGGCCCTCGCGGGCGCCCTCGGCTCCCCGGTGCCCGAGGACTGGGCGCGGGCCGTGGCGCAGGCGAGCCGCCTGGACCTGTGGCGGCCGGCACGCACCCTCGCCCGGGTCACCCGCGAGATCTTCGCCCGCGACGTCGAGCGGCGCCGCGCCCACGAACGGGCCTTCGCCGCCCTGGGAGGTACGCCGTGCTCCGACTGACCTGGGTCCAGCCCGAGGACCTGCTCGGCCACGAACTGCGCCAGGCCCGCCTGGACGGCCGGGAGCCGTCGCGGATCGAGGAGCGCTGGCGGGCGGCGGGCGGTCCGGACGCCCCGGAGCGCGCGGGCGCCTCCGCGCACCGTGTCTCCCGCTATCTGCGGCTGCTGGCCGAGGACCTGCTGGACGAACTGGCCGACCTGCCCAGCCGGCTGGCCGACGACGAGCCGACCGAGCTGGCCGCGATCCGGGCGGCGTGCCCCGACTGGCCCGCACCGCGGCCCGCCCCGTCGCCGGGACCGCTCGCGCTGGAGGCGTCCTGGCTGGGCCGGGCCATCGGCTGCCTGCTGGGCAAACCGGTGGAGAAGCTGCCCCTGGACGGTATCCGCGCCCTGGCCAGGGCGGCCGGGAACTGGCCGCTCAACGGCTACTTCACCGCCCGGGGCGTCCCCGGGGAGCTGCTCGCCGCCCACCCCTGGAACCGCCGCTCGGCCGCCACCTCCCTCGCCGAGAACATCGACGGCATGCCCGCGGACGACGACCTCGACTACCCCCTGCTCAACTTGCTGCTGCTCCAGCGCCACGGCAGGAACTTCACCACCGAGGACGTGGCCCGGCTGTGGCTCGAAGAGCTGCCGCCCGGCCGGACGTTCACCGCGGAACGCCTCGCCTACCGCAACCTGCTCACCGGCGTCGAACCACCGCACACCGCCCGGCACCGCAACCCGTTCCGGGAGTGGATCGGCGCCCTGATCCGCGCCGACGTGCACGGCTGGACCAACCCCGGCGACCCGGCCGGCGCCGCCGAACAGGCGTACCGGGACGCGGTGTTGACGCACACCGCCAACGGCGTCTACGCGGCCATGTTCACCGCCGCCACCCTCGCCACGGCCGCCACCGGCGAACACGACGTGCACGCCTGTCTGCGGGCGGGCCGGACGGTGGTCCCGCCCCGCTCGCGGCTGGCCGAGGCCATCGGGCACGCGCTGCGCCTCGCGGCCGCGCACGAGGACTTCGACGACGTGGTGGACGAACTCCACGCCCGCTACGCCCCCACCCACCACTGGGTGCACGCCATCCCCAACACCGCCCTGCTGGTCGCCGCACTCGCCCACGCCGGCGGCGACTTCACCGGCTCCGTGCGCCGCGCGGTGGCGGGCGGTCTGGACACCGACTCGGTCGGCGCGACGGCGGGCAGTGTCGCCGGGCTCCTCGCGGGCTCCCCCACCGCGCTCCCCGAGCACTGGCGGGTTCCGCTGAAGAACCGGCTCACCACCGGCGTCGCCGACTTCGACGGCAGCGGCTTCGACGCCCTGGCCCACCTCACGCACCTGGAGGCGATCCGCCCGTGACCCACATCGCCGTCCTCGGCAGCACCACCATGGACCTCGTCACCCGTGCCGCCAAGGCCCCGCAGCCCGGGGAGACCGTGACCGGCCGGGAGTTCCGCACGATCCCCGGCGGCAAGGGCGCGGGACAGGCGATCGCCGCCGCGCGGGCCGGGGCCACCGTGTCGATGATCGGCGCCGTCGGGACCGACGCGTTCGGGGCGCGGCTGCGGGAGACCCTCGAACACTCCGGTGTGGACACCGACTTCCTGCGCACGGTCGAGGGCCCGTCCGGCACCGCGCACATCGTGGTGGACGACGAGGGCGGCAGCTCGATCGTCGTCGTCCCGGGCGCGAACGGCACCGTCGACCACCTCTCGCCCGGCGACGAGGGGGTGATCGCCTCCGCCGACGCGCTGCTGCTCCAGCTGGAGATCCCCCTGGCGGCGGTGGTCGCGGGCGCCGAGGCCGCCCGCCGGCACGGGGTCCGGACCGTCCTGACGCCGTCGCCCGCCCGGCCGCTGCCACCCGAACTCCTCGCGGCCACCGACCTGTTGCTGCCCAACGCGGAGGAGGCGATCACCCTCACCGGACATCCCGACCCGCGGGCGGCCGCCACCGCGCTGCTGGAGGTGGTGCCGTGCGCGGTGGTCACGCTGGGCGCGACCGGCTGTCTGTACGTGACCCGCGACGCGGAGCCGCTGGTGGTGCCCGCGCCGCGGGTCGAGGCCGTGGACCCCACGGGCGCGGGCGACACCTTCGCCGGGGCCCTCGCGGTGGCCCTCGCCGAGGAGAAGCCCGTGCGCGAGGCCCTGTCCTGGGCCGCCGCCGCGGCCTCGCTGTCGGTCGAGCGGGCGGGGGCGTCCGCCTCGATGCCGTACCGCCCGGAGATCGACGCGCGGTTCACCTCATGAGCGGGGAGCCGACGCCCCCCGGGGACCCGGCGCTCCCCGGGGTCCCGGCGCTGGGCGGGCTGCGGGTCCTGGACCTGGCGACGCTCTTCGCCGGCCCCATGGCCGCGTCGCTGCTCGGCGACTTCGGCGCCGAGGTGATCAAGGTCGAGCATCCGCGGCGGCCGGACCCGTCCCGGGGGCACGGACCGGCCAAGGACGGGGTGGGCCTGTGGTGGAAGGTGCTCGGCCGCAACAAGCGCGCCATCACCCTCGACCTGTCCCGGCCGGGCGGCCGGGCGACGCTGCTGCGGCTCGCCGCCACCGCCGACGTGGTGATCGAGAACTTCCGCCCCGGCACCCTGGAGAGGTGGGGCCTGGGCTGGGACGCGCTGTCCGCGGCCAGCCCCCGGCTGGTGCTCGCCCGGGTCACCGCGTTCGGCCAGTTCGGGCCGTACGCGCACCGCCCCGGCTTCGGCACCCTGGCCGAGGCGATGAGCGGCTTCGCCGCGCTCACCGGGGAGCCGGAGGCGCCCCCGGTGCTGCCGCCCTTCGGACTCGCCGACTCGATCGCGGGCCTGACCACCGCGTACGGCGTGCTGACCGCGCTGGCCGCGCGCGAGCGCACCGGCGCCGGGCAGGTCGTGGACATGGCGATCATCGAGCCGATCCTGTCCGTGCTCGGCCCGCACCCCACCTGGTACGACCAGCTCGGCTACGTCCAGGAACGCACCGGCAACCGGTCGGCGAACAACGCCCCGCGCAACACGTACCGCACCGCCGACGGCACCTGGGTCGCCGTCTCCACCTCCGCGCAGTCGGTGGCGGAACGGGTGCTGCGCCTGGTGGGGCGCCCGGAGCTGACCGAGCAGCCGTGGTTCGCCACCGGCGCCGGCCGGGCCGCGCGCGCCGATGTGCTGGACGAGGCCGTCGGCACCTGGATCGCCGCCCGCACCCGCGCGGAGGTCCTGGCCGCGTTCGAGGCGGCACAGGCCGCGGTGGCCCCGGTGCAGGACGTCCGGGACGTGCTGGCGGACCCCCAGTACCGGGCCCTGGACACGGTGACCACCGTGCCGGACCCGGAGCTGGGCCCGCTGCGGTTGCAGAACGTGCTGTTCCGGCTGTCCGAGACCCCCGGCGCGATCCGCTGGGCCGGCCGGCCGCACGGCGCGGACACCGACGCGGTCCTCACCGAGCTGGGCCTCAGCCCGGACGAGATCGCCGCGCTGCGCGAGGAGGGCGCGCTGTGACCCTGCTGACCTGGCTGTACGTCCCCGGCGACCGGCCCCGGGTGATCGCCAAGGCGCTGTCCGCGGGCGCCGACGTGGTGGTGATCGACCTGGAGGACGCGGTGCCCCCCGACCGCAAGGAGTACGCGCGGGACGCCACGGCCGACCTCCTCACGGAGCCGCCGCCGGTGCCGGTGCACGTCCGCGTCAACGCCCTGGGCACCCCGTGGGCCAGCGCCGACCTCGCAGCGCTGGCCGGACTGCGGGGCCCGTCCGCGCTCCGGCTGCCGAAGGTGACGGCCCCGGCCGAGGTACGCCAGGTCGCCGCCCGCACTCCGCTCCCCCTCCACGCGCTGCTGGAGTCGGCCCTCGCCATCGAGCACGCGTACGC
The DNA here is from genome assembly GCF_013423905.1 of Streptomyces sp. NEAU-sy36. Classification (NCBI taxonomy): domain Bacteria; kingdom Bacillati; phylum Actinomycetota; class Actinomycetes; order Kitasatosporales; family Streptomycetaceae; genus Streptomyces; species Streptomyces sp. NEAU-sy36. The sequence continues at coordinate 1,734,269 of NZ_CP058977.1, read as the reverse complement.
CATCGCCCGCGCGCACCCGGCCCTGCGGGGCATCTCCCTGGGCGAGACCGACCTCCGGGCCGACCTGGGGATGCGGGCGGACGCGGGGCTGGACTGGCCGCGCTCCCGCGTGGTCGTCGCGGCCCGCGCCGCGGGGCTGCCGCCACCGCCCCAGACGGTCCACCCCGACATCCGCGATCTGGAGGGGCTGGCCGCCTCCTGCGCCCACGGCCGCGCCCTGGGCTTCCTCGGCCGCGCCGCGATCCACCCCCGCCAGCTGCCGGTGATCGAGCGCGCCTATCTGCCCACCCCGGCGGAGGTCGAGCACGCCGAGACGGTTCTCAAGGCCGCCACCGCACAGGAGGGCGCCCAGGCCCTGCCCGACGGCCGCTTCGTCGACGCGGCCGTGGTGGCCGAGGCCCGCCGCACGCTGTCCCTCGCCCGCAGAGGGAGCTGACGACGGCCCACACGGATCGAGGGCGCCCGGAAGAACCCTCCGGGCGCCCTCGATGCCGTGCCGCGTGTGTCAGCTCTGCTTCGTCGCCGACTCGGCTGCCCCGGCGGCCGTGCCCGGCTCGTCCGCCGGCTCGGCGGACTTCCCGGGTGCGACCTTCTCGGGGGCGGACCTCTCGGAGTCGGACTTCTCGGAGTCGGACTTCTCGGGGGCGGCGTCCGTCTCGTTGTCCGTGTCCCTGCCGTCCGCCGATGCCGTGACCGCGAGGGGCTCCACGATCTCCTCGCGGCCGGGACGGCGCTTCGCCGAGACGATCATGTAGGTGACCGCCAGCAGGAAGACGATCAGGGCGGTCCAGTCGTTGAGGCGCAGGCCGAGGATGTGGTGGGCGTCGTCCACCCGCATGTACTCGATCCAGCCCCGGCCCACGCAGTACGCGGCGACGTACAGCGCGAACGCCCGGCCATGGCCCAGCTTGAAGCGGCGGTCGGCCCAGATCACCAGGAACGCGACGCCGATGCACCACAGGGACTCGTAGAGGAACGTCGGGTGGTAGTACCCCGGCACCCGGCCGCCCTCGGAGGAGGTGATGTGCAGCGCCCAGGGGACATGGGTCTCCCGGCCGTACAGCTCCTGGTTGAACCAGTTGCCCCAGCGGCCCATGGCCTGCGCGAGGGCGATGCCGGGCGCGACGGCGTCGGCGTACGCGGGCATCGGGATGCCCCGGCGCCGCGCCCCGATCCAGGCGCCCAGCGCGCCCAGCGCGATCGCGCCCCAGATGCCCAGGCCGCCCTGCCACACCTTGAAGGCGTCCACCCAGTCACGGCCGGGGCTGAAGTACAGCTCGTAGTCCGTGATCACGTGGTACAGCCGGCCACCGACCAGACCGAACGGTACGGCCCACACCGCGATGTCGGCGACCGTGCCGGACTGCCCGCCGCGGGCGACCCAGCGCCTGTTGCCGAGCCAGACGGCGATGAAGACGCCGATGATGATGCAGAAGGCGTAGCCGCGCAGCGGGATGGGGCCGAGGTACAGCACCCCGCGCGACGGGCTGGGAATGTAGGCAAGTTCCATGGCAGGTCCGACGCTACCGTGCCAGGCCCCCGGGACACCAAGCCGCCTGGCCACGGGTGCGTAACGGGGGCGTGAGAATCGCTTACCCGCGGTCGGCCGCCTCGACCATCTGCTTGAGCTTGGCCGGTGTCATCGACTGGTCCTCGTAAATGTTCTTGCCGCCCAGCAGCACCGTGGGCGTGCCGGTGAAGCCGCCGCCCTGGAAGGCCTTCTGGGAGCGGTTCACCCAGCTGTCGTGCGTACCGCCGTTCACGCACGCGCGGTAGGCGGGCGTGTCCAGGCCGCTCACCTTGCCGGCCAGGGTGATCAGCTTGGCGTTGCTCGCGAAGGCGTCGTCGGTCTCCTTGGGCTGGTTCGCGTACAGCGTGTCGTGGTAGTCGCGGAACTTCCCGGCGTCCTGGGCGCAGGCGGCGGCGTTGGCCGCGCGCAGGGAGCCGGTGCCGCCGAGATTGCCGTCGATCAGCCGGACCAGGTGGTACTCGATCCTGAGCTTGCCCGCGTCGGTCAGTTCGTGGAGCGTGGGCCGGTACGCCGCCTCGAAGGCCTGGCAGGCGGGGCAGCGGAAGTCCTCCCAGATCGTGAGCGTGGATCTGGCGCCGTCCTTGCCGACCGGGATCGCGAGGCCGTCCTTGCCCTGGGCGCCGGAGGGCGCCACGACCGGCCCCGCGCTGCTGCTGCTCTTGTTCTTGCCCGAGTTCGCGGCGACCACGCCGATCACCGCCGCGAGGCCCAGGACGCAGACGACGGCGGCGCCCACGATCAGCGTGCGCCGCCGCTTCTCCGCGGCCTTCTGCTTCTCGCGCTCGACCGCCAGCCGCTCCCGGGCGGTGCGCTTTCCGTCACGGTTCTTCTCGCTCACACCCCCAGAACGAACCGGGGAGGCGCAGCGCGCCTCCCCGGCCCGAGGTCCACCCGTTCGAGTGACCGGAATGGGTCGTTACGGGAGGTCCCGTGCGGTTACGCCTGGCCGCGCACGCCCTTCGCCAGGTCGCCGGCGAGCTCCCGGACCGCCTCGATACCCGAGGCGTGGTCGGGGGCGTCCAGCATGCGCTTCACGAAGGCCGACCCCACGATCACGCCGTCCGCGAAGGCGCCGACCTCGGCGGCCTGCCGCGCGTTGGAGACGCCGAGGCCCACGCAGACGGCCAGCTCGGTACCGGTGGCGCGGGTGCGCTCCACCAGCTCCTGGGCCTGCGTGCCGACGGACTCGCGGGTGCCGGTGACGCCCATCAGCGAGGCCGCGTAGACGAACCCGCTGCCCGCCGCGGTGATCTCGGCGAGCCGCGCGTCCTTGCTGCTCGGCGCCACCACGAAGACCGTGGCCAGGCCGTGCTTGTCGGCGTGCTCGCGCCACAGCGCGGACTCCTGCACCGGCAGGTCGGGCAGGATGCAGCCCGCGCCGCCCGCCTCGGCCAGCTCGGCGGTGAACCGCTCGACACCGTAGCGGTCGATGGGGTTCCAGTACGTCATCACCAGCACGGGCTTGCCGGTGGCCGCGTGGGCCTCCCGGACGGTTCGCATCACGTCCGCGATCCTGACGCCGCCGCGCAGGGCGATGTCGTCGGCGGTCTGGATGACCGGGCCGTCCAGCACCGGGTCGCTGTGCGGCAGGCCCACCTCGACCACGTCGGCGCCGCCGTCGAAGACGGCCTTGATCGCCTCGATGCCGCCGTCCACGGTGGGGAACCCGGCCGGCAGGTACGCGATCAGCGCGGCCCGGCCCTCGGCCTTGGCGCCGGCGAGGGTGTCGGTCAACAGCCGGATGTTCCCGCTCACTTGGCGTCCCCCTCGATCTCGGCGGTGTCGGCGGCGTCCGCGGCCACCTCGGCGTCGGTGTCGTACAGCCCGAAGTAACGGGCCGCGGTGTCCATGTCCTTGTCGCCGCGGCCGGAGAGGTTGACGACGATCAGCCCGTCGGGGCCCAGTTCCCTGCCGACGTCGAGGGCGCCGGCGAGGGCGTGGGCGCTCTCGATGGCCGGGATGATGCCCTCGGTGCGCGACAGCAGGCGCAGCGCCCGCATGGCCGCGTCGTCGGTGATCGCGCGGTACTCGCCGCGCCCGGAGTCCTTGAGGTAGGAGTGCTCGGGCCCGATGCCGGGGTAGTCCAGACCGGCCGAGATCGAGTACGGCTCGGTGATCTGGCCCTCCTCGTCCTGCAGGACGTAGGAGCGGGAGCCGTGCAGGATGCCGGGCTCGCCCGCGGTCAGGGTCGCCGCGTGCTCTCCGGTCTCGATGCCGTGGCCCGCCGGTTCGCAGCCGATCAGGCGGACGTCCGCGTCGGGGATGAAGGCGTGGAAGAGGCCGATGGCGTTGGAGCCGCCGCCGACGCAGGCGACGGCCGCGTCCGGGAGGCGTCCCGCGCGCTCCAGGAGCTGGCGGCGGGCCTCGACGCCGATCACCCGGTGGAAGTCGCGGACCATGGCCGGGAAGGGGTGCGGCCCGGCGACCGTGCCGAACAGGTAGTGGGTGCTGTCGACGTTGGCGACCCAGTCGCGGAACGCCTCGTTGATGGCGTCCTTGAGGGTGCGGCTGCCGGACTTCACGGCGACCACCTCGGCGCCGAGCATCCGCATCCGGGCCACGTTCAGGGCCTGCCGGCGGGTGTCGATCTCGCCCATGTAGATGGTGCAGTCGAGGCCGAACAGGGCGCAGGCGGTGGCGGTGGCGACGCCGTGCTGACCGGCGCCGGTCTCGGCGATGACCCGGGTCTTGCCCATGCGCTTGGTGAGCAGCGCCTGGCCGAGCACGTTGTTGATCTTGTGCGAGCCCGTGTGGTTCAGGTCCTCGCGCTTGAGGAACACCCGGGCCCCACCGGCGTGTTCGGCGAACCGGGGCACCTCGGTCAGTGCGCTGGGCCGCCCGGTGTAGTTGACGAGCAGGTCGTCGAGCTCGCGCGCGAACTCGGGGTCGGCCTTCGCCTTGTCGTACTCGACGGCGACCTCGTCCACGGCGGCGACGAGGGCCTCCGGGATGAACTTGCCGCCGAACGCGCCGAAGTAGCCCTCGGCGCTGGGCACCTGCCCCTCCGGGTCGGGGAAGAAGTAGTTGCTGGGCATGCCAGTACCTCACGGTGAGTGTGTGCGGAAAAGACACTGTTCGCCGTGGGGGCGGAGCCGATGGGGTGACCTCAGGCCGTGTACGGCCGGTCGCGCTCGCGCGGCGAAGCCGCGGGAGCCGATCCTGCCCCGCGCCCCCGTGGGGCGCGCTGCCATCGGCGTCCGTTCACCTGCCCCGGCTCGTCACCGATGACGTACCGCACCCTGCGGCCGTGGACACGCCGGGCAGGGGCTCGGCAGCCCCTGGGGCGGCAGCCGCGCGCCAGGCGGGCGTACCGGTCCACGGTCGTCACGGTGGAGGAAGTCATCGGGGTCAGCCTAGCGGGTGATCAGTCCCGGCCGTGCCGGAGCGCGGGGTGTTCGCCCGCGGCGACCAGGTCGGAGACGGCGGTCTTCGGGTCACGGCCGGTGACCAGGGACTCGCCGACCAGGACCGCGTCGGCGCCGGCGTTGGCGTAGGCGATCAGGTCGTGCGGGCCGCGCACGCCGGACTCGGCGACCTTGACCAGGTGGTCCGGGATCTCCGGGGCGACCCGCTCGAAGGTGCCGCGGTCCACCTGGAGGGTCTTGAGGTTGCGCGCGTTGACGCCGATGACCTTGGCGCCCGCGGCCACGGCCCGCTCGACCTCGTCCTCGTCGTGCACCTCGACCAGCGGGGTGAGGCCGATGGACACGGCGCGCTCGATCAGCGACTCCAGGGCCGACTGCTCCAGGGCGGCCACGATCAGCAGCGCGAGGTCGGCACCGTAGGCGCGGGCCTCCCACAGCTGGTACGACGTGACGATGAAGTCCTTGCGCAGCACCGGGATGTCCACGCGGGCGCGGACGGCCTCCAGGTCGGCGAGGGAGCCGCCGAAGCGGCGCTGTTCGGTGAGGACGGAGATGACGGACGCGCCGCCCGCCTCGTAGTCCGCGGCGAGCCCGGCCGGGTCGGCGATCGCGGCCAGCGCGCCCTTGGAGGGGCTGGAGCGCTTGACCTCGCAGATGACCTTGACGCCGTCGCCCTTGAGCGCGGCCACCCCGTCCTTGGCGGCGGGGGCCTTGGCCGCGCGCTCCTTGAGCTCGTCGAGGCTGACGCGTGCCTGCCGCTCCGCGAGGTCGGCACGGACGCCGTCGATGATCTCGTCGAGCACACTCACGCGAGCGGCCCCCTTTCAGCGGGTCGGAATTCCTTCAGGTTGTGAAAACCCTCGGTCACTCGATGGTATCCGGAGCAGGGCGGAGCCCTCGCATCCGGTGGACGCCGGTTTCACGTCGTGGACACCCGAGCCGCCGGTCAGGGGTGCAGCCAGGCCCCGAACGGCAGGTTGCGAACGACGCTGAACACCAGCAGCAGCGCGGCGATCGACCACACCTGGACCGGCCGCAGGGCGATTCGGGGCGCGGGCCGGCCGCGCCAGGAGCGGACCGCCCAGACGAACCACAGCACCGCGAAGACGGCGTAGCCGGCGACGGCGGGCGCGTTGTCGTGCAGCGCGGCCGGCAGGTCCCCGTGCACGAACGCGTGCGCGCTGCGCAGTCCGCCGCAGCCGGGGCAGTACAGGCCGGTGAACCGGTAGAGCGGGCAGACCGGGTAGTGGCCGGGGTGGTCGGGGTCGACGGCCCCGACGTAGGCGAACGCGCCCGCCACCGCGGCGAACACCCCGGCGGGCACGGCCAGCCGCCGCCACAGGGGCGCGGCGGGTGCTCCCGGGCGCCCGGGCGCCGCCCACCGCGGCGCCGCGGCGTCCGCCCGGCTCCCGGGCACGCCCCCCTTCACGAGGGGTCCGGCAGAGGCGCCCGGCGCGCGGGCGGCGGCCGGGGCAGGCGGGGCCGCGCTCGGCGGCGGTGTGGGGGCGGCGGGATCGGCGGCGGTCACGGGAGCATTCTCGCCGAGGAGAGGGGGGCGCGCGCGGGAAAGGCGCCGGGTGCCCGGCCCCCGGTACGCCACGAGGGGTGGCCGGCGTCCGTCATGGACGCGGGCCACCCCTCGGGAAGCGGTGTTCGGCGGATCAGCTCTCCGCCGCGGCCGGCTCGCGGGCGACGAGGGGGGCGGCACCGACCATCTTGAGCGGCTTCTGGTTCTGGCCGAGGCCCATGGCACGCATGATCCCGCCCACGACGGCGCCGAGGAGGATCAGCGCGATGCCGACCCAGAAGCCGACGACCGAGCCCATCACCATGAGGGCGCCCGCGACCAGGAAACCGATGAAGGAAATGATGACGCCGGTCCAGGCGGCCGGGGTGTGACCGTGGCCGTGGCTGCTGCCCGCCATGTCTGTGCTCCTCGTTGCTGTGTACGTGTCCCAGGGGAGCGTACGTTCGTACGGCTCCGAGCCCGCCCGTCACACTGTCCGAGCCGGACGCTCGCCGTCCATTGTCCCGTACGCCGGCGGGCGCCGGACGCGGGGGTGGAGTCTGGTTCGCCACACCCGCCGGGAGTCAGGCGCCGGTGGGGTCCTCGCCCCGGTCCAGGGCCTTCCAGATCTCCTCGGGGCGCTCGGGATCGACCGGGCGCGCGCTCCGGCGCGGGCGGTCCGTGCCGCGTTCGTACCGGCCGGACATGGCGGGCCAGCGGCCGCCGAAGCGCAGTGCGAGCAGCCCGGCGAGCAGGATCAGCAGTCCGCCGACGGCCGCCGCGTACGGCCAGCCGGTGTGGCTCAGCGACGCGACCGTGGCGGAGGTGTCGCCGCTGGCCTGGGCCGCCTTCTCGTCCAGCGCGGTGCTGTCGGAGGCGGACACCAGGGCGGCGAGGACGATGCCGGCCCCGGACAGCGCGAGCAGCGCGGCGACGGCGACGCGGCCCGCCCGGCGCACGGCGAAGACGGCTACGAGCGCGGCGAGGCCCACTATGGCGAGGGCCGCGGGCACGCCCGTGACGTCGCTGCCCTTGGCGGTCAGCGGGAAGGTGCCGCCGGCCACCGTCGCGGTGCCCTCCGCCCAGCGCTGCCGGCTGGCGAGCAGCGCCACGGCCGCGCCGAGCGCGCCGAACAGCAGGGCCACGGCGAGGCTGCGGCGCCCGGACCGGACGGGCGCGGCGGCTTCGGAACGGGGGTCAGGAGCAGCAGTCACGTACTCCACTATCGCCTGAACCCCGGCGGAACCGTCACCCGGGTCCGTCAACCCATGGTCGGACCGCCTTTCGACCATGAATGCGACATGGACATTACAGAAACGGCAAAGGAACGCTCCCCGCCCAACGTCGATCTTGTTGACACGGCCCCGGCCTCCGTACGTTCTGCGCGACCCGGGCGCACCCCGTGCGACCGGGCGGTATCGCGCACCCCCCACAGCCCTTCCCGCCCATCCCTCTCGCGAAGGACGTACGTTGCGCAGAACCGTTTCCCTCACCGCCGTGGCCACCCTCGCCACGGCCGCCCTCGCCCTGGCCGCCCCCGTCGGCCAGGCTGCCCAGGCGACCACCTCGCACGGCGTCACCGTCGCCCATGCGTGTGCCGCCCCGGCGAAGGGCCAGATGGCCTGCAACGCCCTCCAGGTCACCGCGGGCACCCCCCGGTCGGCGCACGCCGAAAGCGACCTGACCGCGGCCGCCGCGCCCGCCGGCTACGGGCCCGCCTCGCTCCAGGCGGCCTACAACCTGCCCTCCGCCACCGGTGGTTCGGGCCAGACGGTGGCGATCGTCGACGCCTACGACGATCCGAACGCCGAATCCGACCTCGCCGTCTACCGCGCCCAGTACGGCCTGCCGGCCTGCACCACCGCCAACGGCTGCTTCAAGAAGGTGGACCAGAGCGGCGGCACCAGCTACCCGCGCGGGGACTCGGGCTGGGCCGAGGAGATCTCCCTCGACCTCGACATGGTCAGCGCGGCCTGCCCGAACTGCAAGATCCTGCTGGTGGAGGCCAGTTCGGCCGGCATGACCAACCTCGGCACGGCCGTGAACACCGCGGTGAAGCTGGGCGCGAAGTTCGTCTCCAACAGCTACGGCGGCTCCGAGTCCTCCAGTGACGCGAGTTACGACTCCGCGTACTTCAACCACCCGGGCGTCGCCATCACCGTCTCCTCCGGCGACAACGGCTACGGCACCGAGTACCCGGCGGCCTCCCCGTACGTGACCGCGGTGGGCGGCACCTCGCTGAGCACGGCCTCGAACTCCCGCGGCTGGAACGACAGCGTGTGGAGCGGCGCGGGCTCCGGCTGCTCCAAGTACGGCGCCAAGCCGGGCTGGCAGAAGGACACCGGCTGTGCCGCGCGCACCGTCGCGGACGTCTCGGCGGTCGCCGACCCGAACACCGGTGTCGCGGTGTACGACAGCTACCGCTCGGCAAGCGGCTGGATGGTCTTCGGCGGCACCAGCGCCTCCTCCCCGCTGATCGCGGCGACCTACGCGCTGGCCGGAGCCCCGTCGGCCGGGTCCACCCCGGCGTCCTTCCCGTACGCGCACACCTCGGCGCTCTACGACGTGACCAGCGGCTCCAACGGCAGCTGCGGCGGCTCGTACCTGTGCACCGCGGGCAGCGGCTACGACGGTCCGTCCGGGCTCGGCGTCCCGAACGGCACCGCCGCGTTCACCGGCTGAACTCCCTGACGGCCGGGGCCGGTTCGGGCCGGCGGCGAAACGCCGTCGGCCCGGACCGGTCCGTTCCGGAAGGAAGACCCTAGAGCCGGTTGGCGGTGTGCACCGCCCTGAGCACCGCGGCGGCCTTGTTGCGGCACTCCTGGTCCTCCGCGACCGGGTCGGAGTCGGCGACGACGCCGGCTCCGGCCTGGACGTACGCCGTGCCGTCGCGCAGCAGGGCGGTGCGGATGGCGATGGCCGTGTCGGAGTCGCCCGCGAAGTCCAGGTAGCCGACGCAGCCGCCGTACAGGCCGCGCCGGGACGGCTCCAGTTCGTCGATGATCTGCATCGCCCGGGGCTTGGGGGCGCCGGAGAGCGTGCCGGCCGGGAAGCAGGCGGTGAGCACGTCGAAGGCGGTGCGGCCGCCGGCGACCCGGCCGGTCACGGTCGAGACGATGTGCATCACGTGCGAGTAGCGCTCGATCGACATGAAGTCGACCACCTCGACGGAGCCGGGCTCGCAGACCCGCCCGAGGTCGTTGCGCCCGAGGTCGACCAGCATCAGGTGCTCGGCGCGCTCCTTGGGGTCGGCGAGCAGTTCCTCGGCGAGCCCCTGGTCCTCCTGCGGCGTGGCACCGCGCGGCCGGGTGCCCGCGATGGGGTGCACCATCGCCCGCCCGTCCTCGACCTTGACCAGGGCCTCCGGGGAGGAGCCGACGACGTCGAAGCCGTCGAACCGGAACAGGTACATGTACGGCGAGGGGTTGGTGGCCCGCAGCACCCGGTAGACGTCGAGGGCGCTCGCCGTGCACGGGGTCTCGAAGCGCTGGGAGGGCACGACCTGGAAGGCCTCGCCCGCGCGGATGCGCTCCTTGACGTCCTCCACGGCCCGCCGGAAGTCGGGACCGCCCCACAGCGCGGTGTACTCGGGCAGTTCGGAGGGCGGCAGCACGGCCGGGGGCTGGGCCACCGAGCGGGTGAGGTCGGCCTCCATGGCGTCGAGCCGGGCCACCGCGTCGTGGTACGCCTCGTCCACGCCGGTGTCGAGGTCGTTGTGGTTGATCGCGTTGGCGATCAGGAGGACCGAGCCCTCCCAGTGGTCCATGACGGCGAGGTCGCTGGTCAGGAGCATGGTCAGCTCGGGCAGCCGCAGGTCGTCGCGCTCGCCGGGGCCGATCTTCTCCAGGCGGCGGACGATGTCGTAGCCGAGGTAGCCGACCATGCCGCCGGTGAAGGGCGGCAGGCCCTCCTCGCGGGGCGTGTGCAGGGTCTGGAGGGTGGCGCGCAGGGCCTTGAGCGGGTCGCCGGTCACCGGGACGCCGACGGGCGGGGTGCCCAGCCAGTGGGCCTCGCCGTCCCGAACGGTGAGAGTGGCCGCGCTGCGGACGCCGACGAAGGAGTAGCGGGACCAGGAGCGGCCGTTCTCGGCGGACTCCAGCAGGAACGTGCCGGGGCGCTCCCCGGCCAGCTTGCGGTAGAGGGCGACGGGGGTGTCGCCGTCGGCGAGGAGCTTGCGGGTGACCGGGACGACGCGGCGGTCGGCGGCGAGTTTGCGGAAGGTCTCCAGGTCCATGGCGGCGGCCCTCACCGGTCCGCGCCGGACACGGCGGCGTCCCCGTCGAGGAGGACGTCCTCGTCGAAGCAGGTGCGCGCGCCGGTGTGGCAGGCGGCGCCCTCCTGGTCCACCCGGACCAGCACGGTGTCGGCGTCGCAGTCGAGCGCGACCGACTTCACCCACTGGACGTGCCCGGAGGTGTCGCCCTTGACCCAGTACTCCTGGCGGCTGCGCGACCAGTAGGTGCAACGGCCGGTGGTCAGGGTCCGATGCAGTGCCTCGTCGTCCATCCAGCCGAGCATGAGCACCTCCCCGGTGTCGTACTGCTGGGCGATCGCGGGCAGGAGGCCGTCGGCGCTGCGCTTGAGGCGGGCGGCGATCTCCGGGTCGAGGCTGCTGGGCCGGGGCGTGCCGGGCGTACTCGTCATGGGTGCCATTGTGCCGCGCGCCACCGACAGCCCCGGCCGGGTGTCCACTGCGCGGACCGGCGGCTCATCGTAGGCTGACCCCATGTCGACCTTCGCCAAGCGTGAACGGCTCCTGCTCGCCGACCTCTTGGAAACCGTGGGCCCGGAGGCGCCGACCCTGTGCGAGGGGTGGCGGACCCGGGACCTGGCCGCGCACGTGATCGTGCGCGAGCGCCGTCCGGACGCGGCCGGGGGCGCGCTGATCAAGCAGCTCGCGTCCCGCCTGGAGAAGGTGATGGCCGAGTACACCGCGAAGCCGTACGAGGAGCTGATCCAGCTCATCCGCACCGGTCCGCCGCGGTTCTCGCCGTTCCAGGTCAAGCAGGTGGACGAGGCGGCGAACACGGTCGAGTTCTACATCCACACCGAGGACGTGCGCCGGGCGCAGCCGGGCTGGAGCCGGCGGGAGCTGGACCCGGTGTTCCAGGACACCCTGTGGTCCCGCCTGGAGCGGACGGCCCGGCTGCTGGGCCGCGGTGTGCCGACGGGGCTGGTGCTGCGCCGCCCGGACGGGCAGACCGTGGTGGCCCACAAGGGCGCGCCGGTTGTCACGGCCACCGGGGAGCCCTCGGAGCTGCTGCTGTTCGCGTTCGGCCGGGACCGGGCGGCGCAGGTGGAGCTGGAGGGCGACGCGGAGGCGATCGACACCCTGCACTCGTCCAAGCAGCTGGGCTTCTGACCGGGAGCCGCCTGGTGATCAAGGTCGCGATGACCGGGGTGTACGTGGACGACGTGGCGCGGGCCCACGCCTTCTACACGGACGTCCTCGGTTTCGAGACCCGTACGCACATGGATCTCGGCAACGGCACGCTCTTCGTGACGGTCGGCGCGCCCGAGGGCGCCCAGCCGGACCTCCAGCTCCTGCTGGAACCGGGCCAGGGGCCCGTCGCCGAGCCCTACCGCCGGGCGCTGTACGAGGCGGGCATCCCCTGCATCGTCTTCTCGGTGGACGACCTCCCGGCCGAACACCGCCGGCTGTCCGCGCTGGGCGTCCGCTTCCCGCACGGGCCGCGGCGGCAGGGGCCGGTGCTGGCGGCGGTGCTCGACGACACGTGCGGCAATCTGGTGCAGCTGGTGCAGCCCGACGGGTGAGGGTCAGCCCGGTAGTTCGGCGCGGCGCAGGGCCGGTACGACCAGCGGGACCACCCCGCCGAGGCCGCAGACGCAGGCGCTGACCAGGTAGACCGGACCGGTTCCCCACAGACCGATCGCGGCGGCGGCCACCGGCATGCTCAGCGGGGTGAGGCCGAGGCTGATCAGGCTGGAGACGGCGGTGACCCGGCCGAGGTAGGCGGGGTCGGAGTGGGTCTGCAGCACGGCGCCGCACAGGGCGCCGCTGAGCCCGGTCAGCAGGCCGACGAGCAGGGCGGTGCCGACGGCCGCCCACAGGACGGGCGCGAAGGCGAGGGCACCGACGGCGAGGGAACCGGCGAGCAGGGTGACGCCGGAGAACAGTCCGGCGCGCGGCAGCCGCCCCCGGAGGGTGAGCAGCAGCGAGGCGGCCCCGGCGCCCACGCCGAACCCGGCGAGCACCCAGCCCATCCCGGTGGCACCCCAGCCGCGCTGGTCCGCGAGCAGGGTGAGGCCGACGTTCAGCGGGCCGACGAAGCCCAGGTCGCCGAGGGCGATGGAGAGCATCAGCGGGGCGAGGACGGGGTGCCGGCGGATGTGCCGCAGTCCGGCGGCGAGGTCGGCCCAGGCGGTGCCGCGGGGGCCGTCCGCCCCGTCGCCCGGCAGCTCCCGTATCCGCACGGACAGCAGCAGCGGCACGGAGGCGGCGATCAGCAGCCCGGCGAGGGCGAAGGCGGCCGGGGCGCCGCCGACGGCCACGCCGAGGCCGCCGAGCGGGGCGCCGACGACGCTCGCGAACCGGATGGCCAGGCCGCGCATGCCCTGCACCCGGGCCAGCTGGTCCTTGCCGGTGACCCGGGCGGGCAGGGCGCCCACGGCGGGCACGAACACGGCGTCCACGGTGCCGAAGACCAGCGCCAGCAGGGCGAGCGGCCACAGTCCGGGGCTGGTGAGGTACAGCAGGGCGGCCACCGCGAGGACGGCGGCGCAGCGCATGGCGTCGCTGCCGACGACGACCCGGCGGGGCCCGAGCCGGTCGGCGATCACTCCCCCGCCGAGCATCAGCACGGCCCTGGGCAGCGCGCTCGCCGACATCACCAGGCCGGCCTGCGCCGCGGTCCCGGCCCGCACGGCCGCCCAGGACAGCGCCAGGTAGTAGACGCTGTCCCCGAGCATGGAGCAGGTGTAGGCGGTCAGCCAGCGCCGCACGTTGGGGTCCCGGTGGGCCTGCACGGTGACGGCGGGTGCGGGCGACGAGGTCGGGTCGGGCTCCTCGGGCGGTCGGGGCGGGGCGGCCGGGGCGCGGCGGGGCTCAGCCACGGAACGGGAACGCGTAGGTGTGGACCGCGACGTTCTCGCGGCCCCCGGTCTCGCCGGCGGCCTGCGCCGCCCGGCCGCGCTCCTCATAGCGCCGCACGAGGGCGAGCATGTCCCGGGTCAGCTCGGCGAGTTCGGCGGCGGTGAGCCGCAGCATGGCCTCGGAGGACTCGGCGGCGTCGTTCCACTCCTCGCCCCAGTGCGCGCGCTCGTCCAGGAAGCGCTGGTACATCTCGGTCCGCTGGGCGAAGAACAGCCTGCTCGCGGCGGTGTGCGCGGCGGCCTTCTCGGGGGCGTCGCGGAAGTCCTCGTCGCTGATGCGCACGCCGTCGGACGCGGGCTGCCACCAGCGTTCCCGGCCGTCCCCGCTCTGCTGTGCGGCCTCCTCGATCAGCCCGTGCTCGGCCAGCTTGCGCAGGTGGTAGCTGACCAGCGAGACGGCCTCGTCGACCTGCTCGGCGAGCTGGGAGGCGGTCGCCGTCCGGGCCAGTGTCAGGGCCCGGTACAGCCGCATCCGCAGGGGGTGGGCGAGCGCCTTGAGGGTGCCGAGGTCGGTGATCCGGCGGTCTCTTTCCTTCTCTGGCATGTCCCGGATCCTAGATCAGGAAAGAAATATTGCGCAATGCATATTGCGCAACTTTTCTTTTGCACCTCCTCGTGAAAAGGCCCCGGTGGCGTGCGGCCGCCGGGGCCGGAAACAGCTGGGGGTCAGCGCACCGGGTGCCCCGCCCCCCGCAGCGTCTCCTTCACCTCGCCGATGCGCAGATCGCCGAAGTGGAAGACGGAGGCGGCCAGGACCGCGTCCGCGCCCGCGGCGACGGCCGGCGGGAAGTCGGCCAGCTTGCCCGCGCCGCCGGACGCGATCACCGGCACGGAGACGTGCTTGCGGACGGCGGCGATCATCTCCAGGTCGTAGCCGTCCTTGGTGCCGTCCGCGTCCATCGAGTTCAGCAGGATCTCGCCCGCGCCCAGTTCGGCCGCGCGGTGCGCCCACTCGACGGCGTCGATGCCGGTGCCCCGGCGGCCGCCGTGCGTGGTGACCTCGAAGGAACCGGACTCGCCGCGCCGGGCGTCCACCGACAGCACCAGCACCTGGCGGCCGAAGCGCTCGGCGATCTCGCGGATCAGCTCGGGACGGGCGATGGCCGCGGTGTTCACGCCCACCTTGTCGGCGCCCGCCCGCAGCAGCTTGTCCACGTCCTCGGCGGTGCGCACGCCGCCGCCGACGGTGAGCGGGATGAAGACCTGCTCGGCGGTGCGGCGCACCACGTCGTACGTCGTCTCCCGGTTGCCCGAGGACGCGGTGATGTCCAGGAACGTCAGCTCGTCGGCGCCCTCGGCGTCGTACACCTTGGCCATCTCGACGGGGTCGCCCGCGTCGCGCAGGTTCTGGAAGTTGACGCCCTTGACGACCCGGCCGTTGTCCACGTCCAGGCAGGGGATGACTCGGACCGCCAGGGTCATGACTGCTCAGGCTCCTCTGAATGCTTCAAGCTCTACTTCGACCAGGATGCGCGGGTCCACGAAGCCCGCGACCACCAGCAGGGTCGACGCGGGGCGCACGGAGTCGAACAACTCCTTGTGGGCCCGCCCCGCCTCGTCGACGTCGCGCACATGGCTCAGGTACATACGGGTGCGGATCACGGACTCGACGCCGAGCCCGAACTCCTTCAGCGCGTCGAGGGCGTTGCCGAAGGCGACCCGGGTCTGCTCGTACGGATCGCCCTCGCCGTAGAGGACCGTGCCCTTGAAGGGCGTGGTGCCGCCCACGGACACCCGGTCCCCGGCCGCGACGGCGCGCGCGAAACCGAAGCTCTCTTCCCAGGGACTTCCGCTCTGCACACGCCGCACGGCTTCGGACGTCATGACGACACAGCCTCCAGGGCCTCTTCAAGGGTGAACGCCTTCGCGTACAGGGCCTTCCCGACGATGGAGCCCTCGACACCGAGGGGCACCAGTTCGGCGATGGCGCGCAGGTCGTCCAGGGACGACACGCCGCCGGAGGCCACGACCGGCCGGTCCGTCGCCGCGCACACGTTCCGCAGCAGCTCCAGGTTGGGGCCCTGGAGGGTGCCGTCCTTGGCGATGTCGGTGACGACGTAGCGGGCGCAGCCCTCCTTGTTCAGGCGCTCCAGCGTCTCGTAGAGGTCGCCGCCGTCGCGGGTCCAGCCGCGGCCGCGCAGGGTGGTGCCGCGCACGTCCAGGCCCACCGCGATCTTGTCGCCGTGCTCGGCGATCACCTTGGCGACCCACTCGGGGCTCTCCAGGGCGGCCGTGCCGAGGTTGACGCGGGTGCAGCCGGTGGCGAGGGCGGCCGCCAGGGTGTCGTCGTCGCGGATGCCGCCGGACAGCTCCACCTTGATGTCCATCGCCCCCGCGACCTCGGCGATCAGGGCCCGGTTGTCGCCGGTGCCGAAGGCCGCGTCCAAGTCGACCAGGTGCAGCCACTCGGCGCCGGACCGCTGCCAGGCGAGGGCGGCCTCCAGCGGGGAGCCGTAGGAGGTCTCGGTCCCGGACTCGCCGTGGACGAGGCGTACGGCCTGGCCGTCGCGGACGTCGACGGCGGGGAGGAGTTCGAGCTTGGCCATGGTCTACAGGGTTCCGATCCAGTTGGTGAGGAGCTGGGCACCGGCGTCGCCGGACTTCTCGGGGTGGAACTGGGTGGCCCACAGGGCACCGTTCTCCACCGCGGCGACGAACGGCCGGCCGTGCGTGGCCCAGGTCACCTTGGGCGCGGCGATCACCGGGTTGTTCGCCTCCTGCGTCCAGTCGTGGACGGCGTAGGAGTGCACGAAGTAGAAGCGGGCGTCGGCGTCGAGATGCGCGAACAGCTCCGAGTCGGCGGGGGCGTCGACGGTGTTCCAGCCCATGTGGGGCACGACGTCGGCCTCCAGGGGCGCGACGGTGCCGGGCCATTCCTCCAGGCCCTCGGCCTCCACGCCGTGCTCGATGCCGCGCGTGAACAGGATCTGCATGCCGACGCAGATGCCCATCACCGGGCGTCCGCCGGACAGCCGGCGGTCCACGATCCAGTCACCGCGGGCGGCGCGCAGGCCCTGCATGCAGGCGGCGAAGGCGCCGACGCCCGGCACCAGCAGGCCGTCGGCGTTCATCGCCTTGTCGAAGTCGCGGGTGATCTCCACCTCGGCGCCGACCCGTGCGAGGGCGCGCTCGGCGGAGCGGACGTTGCCGAAGCCGTAGTCGAAGACCACGACCTTCTTCGCGGCCGCGCTCAATTCCACACCTCCAGCCGCATGACGCCCGCGACCAGGCACATCCCGGCCGCCAGGGAGAGCAGCACGATCAGGCTGGTGGGCATCTTCTGCTTGACGAAGGAGACGATGCCACCGACCAGGAAGAGGCCGACGACGATCAGGATGGTCGACAGACCGGTCATGGGTTACAGCGCGCCCTTCGTCGACGGGAGGATGCCGGCCGCGCGCGGGTCGCGCTCGGAGGCGTAGCGCAGCGCCCGGGCCAGCGCCTTGAACTGGCACTCCACGATGTGGTGGGCGTTGCGTCCATACGGTACGTGCACGTGCAGCGCGATCTGCGCCTGGGCCACGAAGGACTCCAGGATGTGCCGGGTCATCGTGGTGTCGTACGCGCCGATCATCGGCGCCATGTTCTCGGGCTCGGTGTGCACCAGGTAGGGCCGGCCGGAGAGGTCGACGGTGACCTGGGCGAGCGACTCGTCCAGCGGGACCGTGCAGTTGCCGAAGCGGTAGATGCCCACCTTGTCGCCGAGCGCCTGCTTGAAGGCGGCGCCGAGCGCGAGGGCGGTGTCCTCGATGGTGTGGTGGGAGTCGATGTGCAGGTCGCCGTCGGTCTTAACGGTCAGGTCGAACAGTCCGTGCCGGCCGAGCTGGTCGAGCATGTGGTCGTAGAAGCCGACGCCGGTGGCGATGTCGGTCCGCCCGGTTCCGTCGAGGTCTATCTCGACCAGGACCGAGGTCTCCTTGGTGGTGCGCTCGACGCGCCCTACGCGGCTCATGCCTCAAGCTCCTTCTTGACTTCACGTACGGCGTCGAGGAACGCGTCGTTCTCCTCGGGCGTGCCCGCGGAGACCCGCAGCCATCCCGGTACGCCGTTGTCCCGGACCAGGACGCCCCGGTCGAGGATCTTCCGCCAGGCCTCGTGCGCGTCGGCGAACCGGCCGAACTGCACGAAGTTGGCGTCGGACTCGATGACGTCGTAGCCGGCCGCGCGCAGCTCGGCGACCAGCCGGTCCCGCTCGGACTTCAGCTGCTCGACATAGCCGAGCAGGGTGTCGGTGTGTTCCAGGGCGGCCAGCGCGGTCGCCTGGGTGATCGCCGACAGGTGGTAGGGCAGCCGGACCAGCTGGACGGCGTCCACCACGGCCGGGTCGGCGGCCAGGTAGCCGAGCCGCAGGCCGGCCGCGCCGAACGCCTTGGACATGGTGCGCGAGATCACCAGGTGCGGGCGGCCGTCGAGCAGCGGCAGCAGCGAGTCGCCGTGGCTGAACTCGATGTACGCCTCGTCCACGATCACCATCGACGGCTTGGCCGCCTGCGCCGCCTCGTACAGCGCGAGCACCGTCTCGGGCGGCACCGCGTTGCCGGTGGGGTTGTTGGGGGTGGTGACGAAGACGACGTCGGGCCGGTGCTCGGCGATGGCCTTCTCGGCGGCGGCGAGGTCGATGGTGAAGTCCTCGTTGCGCGGGCCGGAGATCCAGCCGGTGCCGGTGCCGCGGGCGATCAGCGCGTGCATCGAGTACGACGGCTCGAAGCCGATGGCGGTGCGGCCGGGGCCGCCGAAGGTCTGCAGCAGCTGCTGGATGACCTCGTTGGAGCCGTTGGCCGCCCACACGTTCTCGACGCCGAGCGGGTACCTGCCGGTCCGCTCCAGGTACTTGGCCAGCTCGGTGCGCAGCTGGACCGCGTCCCGGTCGGGGTAGCGGTTCAGCTCGCGGGCCGCCTCGCGGACCCGCTCGGCGATCCGCTCCACCAGCGCCTCGGGCAGCGGGTACGGGTTCTCGTTGGTGTTCAGCCGTACGGGCACGTCCAGCTGGGGCGCGCCGTAGGGGGACTTGCCACGCAGCTCGTCCCGGATGGGGAGGTCGTCGATCCGCACGTCGCTCACTTGCTCTCCGGTACCTTCCACCCGAACCGCGCCTTGATCGCCGCGCCGTGCGCCGGCAGGTCCTCCGCCTCGGCCAGCGTCACCACGTGGTGCGCGACCTCGGCCAGCGCGTCCTTGGTGTAGTCGACGATGTGGATGCCGCGCAGGAAGGACTGCACGGACAGGCCCGAGGAGTGGCAGGCGCAGCCGCCGGTGGGCAGGACGTGGTTGGAACCGGCCGCGTAGTCGCCGAGCGAGACCGGCGCCCAGGGGCCGATGAAGATCGCGCCCGCGTTGCGCACCCGGTCGGCCACGGCGGCGGCGTCGGCGGTCTGGATCTCCAGGTGCTCGGCGCCGTACGCGTCGACCACCTTCAGGCCCTCCTCGACGCCGTCCACCAGGACGATCGCGGACTGCTTGCCCGCGAGGGCCGGACGGATCCGGTCGTCGGTGTGCCGGGTGGCCGCGACCTGCGGCTCCAGCTCCTTCTCCACCGCCGCCGCCAGGTCCGCGGAGTCGGTGACGAGCACGGCCGCCGCGAGCGGGTCGTGCTCGGCCTGGCTGATCAGGTCGGCGGCCACGTGCACCGGGTCGGCGGTCTCGTCCGCGAGGATCGCGATCTCGGTGGGGCCGGCCTCGGTGTCGATGCCGATCCGGCCGGTGAAGTAGCGCTTGGCGGCGGCGACCCAGATGTTGCCGGGGCCGGTGACCATGTTCGCGGGCGGGCAGGACTCGGTGCCGTACGCGAACATCGCGACGGCCGTGGCGCCACCGGCCGCGTACACCTCGTCCACGCCGAGCAGCGCGCAGGCGGCCAGGATCGTCGGGTGCGGCAGCCCCCCGAACTCGGCCTGCGGCGGCGAGGCCAGCGCGATCGACTCGACACCGGCCTCCTGGGCCGGGACCGCGTTCATGATCACGGAGGAGGGGTAGACCGAGCGGCCGCCGGGCGCGTACAGCCCGACGCGCTCGACCGGAACCCACTTCTCGGTCACGGACCCGCCGGGGACGACCTGGGTGGTGTGGGTGGCGCGGCGCTGCTCGCGGTGGACGAGACGGGCGCGCCGGATGGACTCCTCCAGGGCCGCGCGCACGGCCGGGTCGAGGGCGGCCAGCGCGTCGGCGAGCGCCTGGGCCGGCACACGGACGGATTCCAGCCGTACTCCGTCGAACTTCTCCGCGAAGTCGATCAGCGCCGCGTCGCCACGATGATGCACGTCCTCGCAGATCGGACGCACCTTCTCCAGGGCGGCCTGAACGTCGAAGTCGGCTCGGGGCAGCAGGTCACGCAGGGCGGGGCCCTCGGGGAGGGCGTCGCCGCGCAGATCGATTCGGGAAATCACGGTTCCAATTCTCTCAGACCGCCGTCCTCGGTCGTCCGCGCGTATCAGTGGCTGATACAGAACGTGGACCAATCGGTGGTACATACGCTGGCCGGAACCCGGAAGATCCCGTTCACCCCTGGTGTTCCGGGCGTCACTCAGCGGGCATCAACGGCTGGACGAAACCTCCCGAACGGCGAAGAAGGCCCGGACCGCGCAGGGGTCCTGGCCGGCGACGAAAGAGGAACAGCGGTGACCGAGGTGGCCGGCCTGAGCGCCGGGGACCTGCCGGACGACCTGACCGCGGCCGAGGCGGGCATGTGGCAGGCCTTCCGCAACGGCAGTGTGTACGACCTGAGCAGCGGCGACGGCGTCGTGGACGATCCGCACGGCGGCCATCCCTGGGGGCCCGAGCGGTCCGTGCGGGCGCGCATCATCGCCTGGCTGCTGCTGGACGGCCCGCCGGCGCTGGCCGGCCGGGTGTCCGCGCTGAAGCTCGCCGGGGTGCGGGTCACCGGCAGCCTGGACCTGGCGGGCGGCACCGTGCGGCCGTACACGGAGCTTCGCGACTGCCGCTTCGACGAGCAGGTGCTGCTGCCGGAGGCCCGGTTCACCACGCTGCGCCTGGTGAACTGCTCGGTGCCGCGCCTGGAGGCGGCCCGGCTGCAGACCGAGGGCGATCTCCATCTGCCCCGCTGCCGGTTCCAGAACGGGGTCCGGCTGACCGACGCGCACATCGGCACCGACCTGCTGCTCAACCAGGCGGTCGTGTACCGGGACCGGGGCGGGCGGTCGATCGCGGCGGACGGCCTCAGCGTCGGCCAGGACCTCCAGGCGGAGCTGCTGGAGTCGCACGGCGAGCTGCGGCTGCGCGGCGCCCAGATCGGGGTCTCGCTGAGCCTGCGCGGCGCGCGGCTGTACAACCCGTACTCGCGGCTGGCCCTGAACGCGCCCCAGCTCAGCGTGGAGCGCACCCTGTACCTGACCCCGGCCGGAGTGGGCAATCCGCTGCTCAGCGGCACCACACCGGCCCGCGGCACCCGGATCCAGCGGTTCGAGTGCCAGGGCGGCCTCCGCCTGGACGACGGGCGGTTCGGGGACGCGGTCGACCTGGAGCGGGCCAGGTTCACCCTCACCGACGACCAGGAGCTGTCGCTGCGCCGGGTGCACGCCCCCGAGCTGCGCTTCCTCGGGGACGGCCCGCAGCGCGGCAAGGTGGTGCTGTCGGGGGCCCGGATCGTCAACCTGGTGGACCGCGCGGGTGCCTGGCCGGGCGCCGGGCGGCTGCACATGGGCGGCTTCACCTACGAGAACCTGGTGCCGCAGGGCCCCTTCCCGCTGACCCGGCGGCTGGACTGGGTGGCGGCGGCCACCGCCGAGTACGCCCCGGAGCCGTACGAGCGGCTGGCCGCGGTGCTGCGGGAGGCCGGCGAGGACGAGGACGCGCGCGAGGTGCTGCTCGCCAAGCAGCGCCGCCGCCGCGAGACGCTGCCGCCGGCCGGGAAGCTGTGGGGGTACGCCCAGGACTGGACGGTCGCCTACGGCTACCGGCCCGGCCGGGCCGCGGTGTGGATGGCGGTGCTGTGGGCGGCGGGCACCCTCGCCTTCTCGCACGCCGACCATCCCCCGACCAACCACGACCAGCACCCCTACTGGAGTCCGGCCCTGTTCACGCTGGACCTGCTGCTCCCGGTGATCGACCTGGGCCAGGCCGGCGAGTGGCAGCTGCGCGGCGGCTGGCAGTGGCTGTCGGCCGCGATGATCATGCTGGGCTGGGTCCTGGCGACGACTGTGGCGGCGGGGGCGACCCGGCTGCTGCGGCGCAGCTGAGCCGCCTCGCCGAGGCGCGGCAGAGGGCCCGGCCGACGTGCGGCGGGTGTCCGCAAGACCCCCACCAGTCGTACAAAAATAGAACACATACCCTTTACTGCTCCTTGACCCTCGGTCGCACAACCTTCGACAACTTCCCCCAAGCCTCTGGCGCTGGCCCGACCTGCGGACTTTCAATGGTCCGCACCATGGTTCCGTTGCCCTCGTTCCTCCGCCGCACCTGGATGCCCAAGCGCCCCGCGCGCCCGGCCGGCCGGATCCCGGACGGGGACGAGGCGGTGCTCGACGCGCCCGACGACCGGCTCTCGCCCGCTCTGGTCGCGGCCGGCCGGGGCGAGTACCGGGCCGCGGCCGAGCTGCTGGCCGCCACCCGCGCCGCCGCCCAGTGGGAGAACCACGACCGCTACGCCCGGCGGCTGGCCGCCTTCGCCCGGCTGCGCCCCGAGTGGTTCGAGAACTGGCGCGCGGCCGACCGGGACGACCCGAACGCCCTGCTGGTCGCGGCCCAGCTGGCGGTGGACCGGGTGTGGTCGTCGCCGGCCCGCGCCGAGCTGCTGCGCGAGGTGAGCCCGCTGATCACCGCCGCCGCGCGGGCCGACGACCGCGATCCGGTGCCCTGGCGGATCGCGCTGGACCACGCGCGCGGCTCGCGGGCCGGGCACCGCTACTTCGAGGAGCTGTGGGCGGCGGCGCTGCGCCGCGCCCCGCACCACTACGGCTGCCATGTGGCCGCCCTGCGCTACCTGGCCGCCTACTGCTGCGTCCGGTTCGGCGACACGCCGCACGCGCCCAGCGCCGCGCACCGCGAGTGCTTCGACTTCGCCGAACTCGCCGCGCAGGACGCCCCGGCCGGCTCGCTCGTCCAGGCGCTGCCCGTGCGGGCCGCCCTGGCCTGTCTGCTCGACGGCGGCGGCCCCGGGGTCGCCCGGGACCGGCTCGACGCGGCGGCCGACCGTGCGATCGCCCTGTCGGCGTGCTTCGCCCCGGCCGACCCCTGGCCCGCCGGCGTGCGCAACACGCTGCTGTACGTCCTGCTGCGCCTGGACCGCCCGCAGGACGCCCTCGGCCAGCTGCGGCTGATCGGCCCGTACGTCACCTCCTGCCCGTGGGACCGGTTCTCGGACGACCCGCTCGGGTACTTCCTGGGGCTGCGCCGGCACCTGCTGACGGGGGCCGGGGCGCCTGTCCCGGCAGGTCTGCCGCCGGGTCCCGAGGACCTTCTGCCCGCCCACCGCGGACACGGCCGCGCCGCCGACCACTAGGCTGGGGCGCCGTGACCACCGTCCGTCTGCCCCTGTTCCCGCTGAACACGGTCCTCTTCCCAGGACTCGTGCTGCCGCTGAACGTCTTCGAGGAGCGTTATCGCGCCATGATGCGCGAGCTGCTGAAGACCCCGGAGGACGAGCCGCGGCGGTTCGCCGTCGTGGCCATCCGCGACGGGTACGAGGTGGCGCCGAGCGCCCCCGGCATGCCCGACCCCACGGCGCAGCCCGAGCGGGGCCCGGCCGCGGGCTTCGGCCCGGACCCGCTCAAGGCCTTCCACGGACTGGGCTGCGTGGCCGACGCGGCGACCATCCGGGAGCGCACCGGCGGCGGCTTCGAGGTGCTGGCGACCGGGACGACCCGGGTGCGGCTGCTGTCCGTGGACGCCTCGGGCCCCTTCCTGACGGCCGAGCTGGAGGAGCTGGCGGAGGAGCCGGGCGACGAGGCGGGGGCGCTCGCCGAGGGCGTGCTGCGGGCGTTCCGGCAGTACCAGAAGCGGCTGGCGGGCGCGCGGGAGCGTTCGCTCGCGACGAGCGCGGAGCTGCCGGACGACCCGAGCGTGGTGTCGTACCTGGTGGCCGCCGCGATGGTGCACGACACGCCGACCAAGCAGCGGCTGCTCCAGGCGCCGGACACCGCGTCCCGGCTGCGGGACGAGCTGAAACTGCTGCGCGGGGAGACCGCCATCATCCGTACCCTGCCGTCGTTGCCCGCGTTCGAGCTGACGCGGGCGCCGACCAGCCTGAACTGAGTACGAACCGAGGGATCCGCAGACAGCGATGGCGAAGAAGTCGAAGAAGCAGCAGCAGTCCGGGGGGACGCCGGCGACGGTGGCGCTGACCGCGGCGGGCGTGGAGTTCACCGTCCACGCCTACGAGCACGATCCCTCCCACCCGTCCTACGGCGAGGAGGCGGCCGAGGCGATGGGCGTCTCCCCCGACCGGGTCTTCAAGACCCTGGTGGCCTACGTCGACGGGACGCTGGTCGTCGGCGTGGTCCCGGTGGCCGGCACCCTCGACCTGAAGGCGCTGGCCTCGGCGGTGGGCGGCAAGCGCGCGACCATGGCCGACCCCGCCCTGGCCGAACGCACCACGGGCTACGTCCGGGGCGGCATCTCCCCCCTCGGCCAGCGCAAGAAGCTGCGCACCGTCCTGGACTCCTCGGCCCGCGACCACGCCACCGTGTGCGTGTCCGCGGGGCGGCGCGGCCTGGAGGTCGAGCTGGCGCCGGGCGATCTGGCCGAGCTGACGGGGGCGGTGCTCGCGCCTATCGGGCGGGGCTGAAGGGCTCCGGCCCCTCGCCCGGCTGCTGCGGTTCGGGGTCGCGGGGGCCGAACAACGCCGTCAGCCCCAGATGGACCAGGACGGCGGCGAACGGCCAGGACAGCAGCGCCGCCTTCGCGCCGAGCCGCAGCGGCGCCGGGAACGTGACCCCCTTGCCGACGGCCCGCGCATGCGCGATCACGTCGGAGGTGGGGCCGAGCCAGACGCCGAGCCGCCACGCCAGCACCGAGCCGAGCAGCCCGCCGAGCGCCAGGCCCACGACGAGCGGTACGCCGCCCCGGCGCCGCCACAGGAACACCGCCAGCCCGCTGACCGCGCCGAACGCCAGCGCCAGCAGGGTGAACGTGCCGTCCACCCCGATCGCCTGCTCGCCCTCGCTGTCCTTGAGGTAGACCGTCCAGGTCCGGCCGGACACCTCGCCGACCAGCGGCACGTGCGGCGTCAGCCACCACCACAGCAGTCCGAGCAGCGCCCCGGCCACGGTCACCACCAGGGTGATCACTGCGGCCTCGCGTGCTTCGGTCTTCATCCCGGGGCCGTCCTCTTGGTAAGCGCCCGCGACCGGCGCCCCGGCGGGCGGCGTCTGCCAGACCTGGTGCGCGGAGTCGTCGTGCGGCGGCGGTGGCGGATTCAGCGGTGCGGTCACCCTGACATCGTGCCAGGTCGGCCTGTGCGTCGCGTCATCGGACGGCGGCCCTGCGGTACGCCCACGCCGCGACGGCCAGCGAGACCACCCCGACGCCCGCGCACACCCCCAGGTCAGCGAGGACGACCGCCCAGTCCGGGTGTTCCCCGAACGTGCGGGCGTACGCCTCCACGCCGTAGGTCGAGGGCAGCAGGTCCCGCGCCAGCCGGATGATCTCCGGCATCCGGTCGGCGGGCAGCACGCCCAGCAGCAGCGCGGCCGACATGCCCAGCTGCCCGAGCAGCGTGGCCAGCTCGGGCCGGGGCGCGAGCAGCCCCAGCGCCGCGCCGAGCCCGGACAGCGCGGCCCCGGCGAGCGGGACGACCGCGAGCAGCACCCACAGGTTGGACAGCGGCAGACCGAACAGCACACAGCCGAAGACGGCGGTCACCAGCGTCCCCGGCACGGTGAAGGAGGCGTACGCCGCCGCCGCGCCCAGCACCACCGCGGCCGGCGGCACCGGCAGGGTGGCGTAGTGGTCGAGCCCGCCGCCGGCCCGCAGCTGCCCGAAGTACTGGGCCAGCAGGTTCAGCGCGACGTACGCGACGACCAGCACGGACGAGCCGGCCACCACGGACCGCGCCTCGAACCCGTTGTCGACGACCCCGCGCATCATCACGGTGATGCCGACGGACTGGAAGGTGGCCACGAACAGCAGCGGGATCCTGGACACCCGGGCCCGGGACAGCTGCGCCCGGTACACGGCCACCAGGGACGGCCACAGCCGCGCGGCCGGGGCGAGCGGCGCCGCGGCCGGCACCGCCTCCGGCACGGTCCGGGCCCCGTCCGGCAGAACCTGCGCGGGTACGACACTCACGACGTGCTGCTCCTCTTCCCTGCGGCGTCTGCGGTGGTCGTACCGACCCCGGTGCGTACGGCGGCCCGTGCGCTCACGCCTTCACCAGTCCCTGCCGCGCGGCGCCGCCGAGCGCGAGGTAGACGTCCTCCAGGCTGGGCGTGGCGAGGGTGAAGTCGTCCAGGGCGGCGAAGGCGGCACCGCCGGTGACCGTGGCGACGGCGGCCCGGGCCTCCTCGGGCGCGAGCCGCAGCGTCCAGCGCCGGCCGGACTCCACCGCCCGCTCGCGCAGCACGGCGACCTCGGGCACGTCCAGCGGTGCGCGCTCCCGCCACACCAGCTCCACCCGCACCTCGCCGGCGACCTGTTCCTTCAGGCCGGCGGGGGTGTCGCAGGCGATGACCCGGCCCCGGTCGAGCACGGCGACCCGGTCGAGCACGGTCTCGGCCTCGATGACGTTGTGGGTGACCAGCAGCACGGTGGTGCCGTGCTCGGCGCGGCGCCGGTCCACGGCCGCCCAGACCGCGCGCCGGGCCACCGGGTCCATGCCGGTGGTCGGCTCGTCCAGGACCAGCAGTGGGCGCTCGCCGACGAGGGCGGCCGCGAAACAGGCGAGCCGCCGCTGTCCGCCGGACAGCTTCTTCAGCGCGCGCCCGGCGATCGGGGTGAGCCCCAGCTCCTCCAGCACGGCGTCCCGCTCGGCCCGTGCCCGCGTCGCGTCCAGGCCGCGCAGCCGGCCGGTGGTCTCGGCGGCGAGGGAGACGGTCAGCTCGTCCAGGGCGGTGGACTCCTGGCCCAGGTAGGCGAGGAGGCGCGCGGCGCGTTCGGGGTGGCGCACGATGTCGTGGCCGAGGATCTCGACGCTGCCGGTGTCCGGTCGCAGCAGGCCGGTGAGCTGGCGCACCAGGGTGGATTTGCCGGCGCCGTTGGGTCCGAGCAGCCCGAAGATCTCGCCGCGCCGTACGGTGAGTTCCAGGCCGTCGGTCGCCCGCACCTCGGGCGTGCCGGGGGCACCGCGCCGCCCCTTGACGGCCGGGTAGGTCTTGCCGAGCCCGCGCACACGGACGACCTCGTCCTGCCGAAGTGCCTGCCCCACGCGCGTACTCACAAGGGGAGAGGGTACGGGGTCGGGGCCCTTTACTCGTCTTTGGGGCCGCCCGTACCGGTGCCGGACGCGGGGCTCACTCCCCCGTGGCCGCCTGCTCGGCGGCGGCCGGGACGTCGAACTCGCGCCAGAACCCCGCCCGGATGGCGTAACGGTCGTGCTCGTCGATCTGGTCGTCCTTGTGCGCGAGCAGGCCGAAGCGGGCGGCGTAGCGCAGCAGCTCGCCGTCGATGCGGTGCGGGATGCGCGGGTACATCTGGGAGAGCCGCTGGAGGTGGCTCTGGTCGCCGAGCCGGGACATCCAGCGGCGGGCGAAGACCTGCCCGACCTCGTAGGGGTCGCCGCCGACGGTGGTGATGTCCTCCTCGCGGTCGGCCCACCGCTGCTCGGCGGTGGTGAGCTGGGCCAGGGTGGGCATGGCGGCGGCCTCGGCGGGCTCCGAGACGGTGCCCGGCCGGTCCACCCAGCCCTTGTCGGAGGACCAGCGCAGGGTCGCGGTGGCGGGCTGCGCGGCGGGCGGGGTGCCGGGGGCGCGCAGCGCGGCGAGGTCCTTGGGGGTGGGCACGCCCTTGGCGGCGGGCACCCGCTCCTGGGTGCCGTTCTCGGTGGCCGCGGCGGCCGGTCGCGGCTCCCGGGCGGCGGTGCGCTCGCCGGCCGCCGAGAGCGCGGACTCGGGCAGCGGGGCGGAGAGGATCGCGGCGATCTCGGGGCGCGGCACGGGCGGCGGCGCGCACACGCCGGTCAGTTCCTTGGCGCGGACGGCCTGGGTGATCCAGGCCCGGTCCAGGACGCGGCGCTCGTCGGCCTCGGCGACCAGGTCCTCGGACTGGTTGTAGTCGCCGTCCGCGGCCTGGACGGCCCACAGGTGGACGGCGACACCGTGTTCCTTGGCGGCCATCATGCCGGGCAGCAGATCGCCGTCGCCGGTGACGAGGACGACGTCGGAGCAGGCCCGGTTGCGGGCCAGCTCGGTCAGCTCGGCGTGCATGGCGGCGTCCACGCCCTTCTGCGCCCAGCGCCCGTCGCTGCGGGTGAGGGCGCCGAGCCGGACGGTGACACGGGGCATGACGCGCAACCGGCGGTGCTCCGGCTGGGGGACCCGGTCGGGGGCGCCGTCGAACCAGTAGATGCGCAGCAGGGGCCGTTCGGTGTCGGACTCCGCGCGGTCGCGCAGCGCCTGGATCAGTGCGGTGTGGTCGACGGTGATCCGGGACCGCGAGGGCTCGCCCGCGAGGAGGCTGGCGGCTGCGCCCAGCAGATACCCGGCGTCCACCAGGACGATGCAGCGGTCCACGCGACTCACCCTCTTCCCGGGAGGTTTTGCTTCGGACTTCCTTCGAGTCTGCCCGACCGCGCGGGGGTTAACGGCCCGAACTCGATCTTCGGCGTGGCGTTTGCGGCTGTTACTCGCCAACCTACCCTGTCACACAGGGTAATTGTCCGACATGCGATTGATGTCAGCGTATGTGAATCTGAACGCGGTCCTGGCCCCGAGATCCCCCACAGGAGGCAGATCACCATGGCCAAGAACAAGAACCGCAAGCAGGGTGGCTCGCAGAACCGCGCGGCGCAGCAGGCCGGTCACGCCCAGGAGCAGACGCAGCACACCGCGGAGTCCCACGAGTCCCCGGTGTCGCACATCCAGGGCAGCTCCGGTGATACCGGGCGCGGCCGGAAGCAGAAGAGCTTCGGCCACAACTAAAGGGCTGTTGACGCCCGTTGTGTGAAAGAGGGGCGCACCCGCCACGGGTGCGCCCCTCTCGCGCGGACACGGCCCCGCTCAGCCCGCCAGACAGGAGGGGCCCAGCAGCACCTTCAGGTCGCCGAAGAGCGCCGGATCGGGCTTGACCCGGTGCCGGTCCAGGCGCAGCACGGTGGTCTTGCGCGGGCCCTGGAGCTTGATGCGGACCTCGCTGTCGCCCTTGTGGTGGCTGAGGATCTCGCCGAGCCGGCTGACCATCGGCGGGGTGACCCGGGTGGCCGGGATGGTGAGGACCACCGGCGCGTTGGCACCCGCGTTGGACAGGTCCGGGACCATCAGCTCCATGGCGACGAGCCGGGGCACGTCCTCGCGCTTGTCGAGGCGGCCCTTGACGAACACCACGGCGTCCTCGACCAGTTGGGTCGAGACCAGCTGGTAGGTGGCGGGGAAGAACATGCACTCGATCGAGCCCGCCAGGTCCTCGACGGTGGCGATCGCCCACGCGTTGCCCTGCTTGGTCATCTTGCGCTGCAGGCCCGAGATGATGCCGCCGATGGTGACCACCGCGCCGTCGGCGTGCTCGCCGCCGGTGAGCTGGGAGATGCCCGCGTCGGCCTTGTCGGACAGTACGTGTTCGAGGCCGAACAGCGGGTGGTCGGAGACGTAGAGACCGAGCATCTCCCGCTCCTGGGCGAGGAGGTAGGTCTTGTCCCACTCGTCCTCGCCGAACTGCACGTCGAGCCCGAAGCCGGGTTCGTCGCCGGCGTCGTCGCCCATGCCGCCGAAGAGGTCGAACTGGCCCTCGGCCTCCTTGCGCTTGACCGCGACCACGTTGTCGATCATCGGCTCGTACTGCGCCATGAGGCCCTTGCGGGTGTGGCCCATGGTGTCGAAGGCGCCGGCCTTGATCAGCGACTCGGTGGTGCGCTTGTTGCAGACCACCGCCTCGACCTTGTCCAGGTAGTCGGGGAAGGAGGAGTACTTCCCCTTCGACTTGCGGCACTTGATGATCGACTCGACCACGTTGGTGCCGACGTTGCGCACCGCGGAGAGGCCGAAGAGGATCACGTCGTCGCCCTGGGCGGCGAAGTTGGACTCGGACTCGTTGACGTTCGGCGGGAGCACCCGGATGCCCATGCGGCGGCACTCGTTGAGGTAGACCGCCGACTTGTCCTTGTCGTCCTTGACGGAGGTCAGCAGGGCCGCCATGTACTCGGCCGGGTGGTTGGCCTTGAGGTAGGCGGTCCAGTACGACACCAGGCCGTACGCGGCCGAGTGCGCCTTGTTGAACGCGTAGCCGGCGAACGGGACCAGGACGTCCCACAGCGCCTGGATGGCCTCGTCGCTGAAGCCCTTCTTGCGCGCGCCCTCCTGGAAGAGGACGAAGTTCTTCGCCAGCTCCTCGGGCTTCTTCTTGCCCATCACACGGCGGAGGATGTCGGCCTCGCCGAGCGAGTAGCCGGCGATGATCTGGGCGGCCTTCTGCACCTGCTCCTGGTAGACGATCAGGCCGTAGGTGACGTCCAGGACCTCCTTGAGCGGCTCCTCCAGCTCGGGGTGGATCGGCGTGATCTCCTGCTGCCCGTTCTTGCGCAGGGCGTAGTTCGTGTGGGAGTTCATGCCCATCGGGCCCGGCCGGTACAGGGCCGACACGGCGGAGATGTCCTCGAAGTTGTCGGGCTTCATCAGCCGCAGCAGCGAGCGCATGGGGCCGCCGTCGAACTGGAAGACGCCGAGGGTGTCGCCGCGCTGGAGCAGGTCGAAGGTCGTGGGGTCGTCCAGCGGCAGCGACAGCAGGTCGATGTCGAGGCCCTTGTTGGCCTTCACCATCTTGACCGCGTCGTCCATGATCGTGAGGTTGCGCAGGCCCAGGAAGTCCATCTTCAGCAGGCCGAGCGACTCACAGCTCGGGTAGTCCCACTGGGTGATGGTGACCTGGTCGGTGTGGCGCACCCAGACCGGGACGTGGTCGACGATGGGCTCGCTGGACATGATCACGCCGGCCGCGTGCACGCCCATCTGCCGGACCAGGCCCTCCACGCCGCGCGCGGTGTCGATGACCTTCTTCACGTCCGGCTCGTTCTCGTACATCGCCCGGACCTCGCCCGCCTCCGAGTAGCGGGGGTGGCTGGGGTCGGTGATGCCGGACAGCGGGATGCCCTTGCCCAGGACGTCGGCGGGCATGGCCTTGGTGATGCGGTCGCCCATCGCGTACGGGTAGCCCAGCACGCGCGCCGAGTCCTTGATCGCGTTCTTGGCCTTGATGGTGCCGTAGGTGCCGATCTGCGCGACCTTGTCGGCGCCGTACTTCTCGGTGACGTACCGGATCACCTCGGCGCGCCTGCGCTCGTCGAAGTCGATGTCGACGTCGGGCATCGAGATGCGCTCGGGGTTGAGGAACCGCTCGAAGATCAGGCCGTGCGGGATCGGGTCGAGGTCGGTGATGCCCATGGCGTAGGCGACGATCGAACCGGCCGCGGAGCCTCGGCCGGGGCCGACCGCGATGCCGTTGTTCTTGGCCCACATGATGAAGTCGGCGACCACGAGGAAGTAGCCGGGGAAGCCCATCGAGATGATGACGTCCATCTCGTAGTCCGCCTGCTTCTGGCGGTCCTCGGGGATGCCGCCCGGGAAGCGGCGCTCCATGCCGCGGCGGACCTCCTCCTTGAACCAGGTGACCTCGGTGTAGCCCTCGGGGATGTCGAACTTGGGCATGAGGTCGCGCTTCTCGAACATGCCGGTGGTGTCCACCATCTCGGCCACGAGGAGCGTGTTGGCGCAGCCCTGCTGCCAGGCGTCCGAGGAGTCGATGGCGTACATCTCGTCCGTGGACTTCAGGTAGTAGCCGGTGCCGTCGAACTTGAAGCGGTCGGGGTCGGAGAGGTTCTTGCCGGTCTGGATGCACAGCAGCGCGTCGTGGGCGCCCGCCTCGTGGGCGTAGGTGTAGTGCGAGTCGTTGGTGACCAGCGGGGGGATGCCGAGCTTCCGGCCGATCTCCAGCAGTCCGTCGCGGACCCGGTGCTCGATGTCGATGCCGTGGTCCATCAGCTCCAGGAAGTACTTGTCCTTGCCGAAGATGTCCTGGTACTCGCTGGCCGCCTTGAGGGCCTCGTCGAACTGGCCGAGGCGCAGCCGGGTCTGCACCTCGCCGGAGGGGCAGCCGGTGGAGGCGACGATGCCCTCGGACCACTGCGCGATGGTCTCCTTGTCCATCCGCGGCCACTTCTGGAGCCAGCCCTCGGCGTAGGCGTCGGAGGAGAGCCGGAAGAGGTTGTGCAGACCGGTCTTGTTCACCGCCCACATCGTCTTGTGGGTGTAACCGCCGGAACCGGAGACGTCGTCGCGCTTCTGGTGCGGCTGGCCCCACTGGATCTTGCGCTTGTTGCGCCGGGACTCGGGGGCGACATACGCCTCGATCCCGATGATCGGGGTGATCCCGGCCTTCTTCGCGGAATGGAAGAAGTCGTACGCGCCGTGCAGGTTGCCGTGGTCGGACATGGCGATGTGCGTCATGCCCATCTCGTTGCAGGCGTTGAACATGTCCTTCAGCCGCGCGGCACCGTCCAGCAGCGAGTACTGGGTGTGGACGTGCAGGTGCGTGAACGGCGGCTTTGACACGGTATGGCCTCCACGGGGAACGCTGGGTGACGAGTGACGGACGGTTCTGGGGGGACAGCGTCGAAGTCTATGCCCCGCCGCCGGGCGCCGTGGGCCGTCCCGGCGGACCCCGTGCGGGAACCGGGCACTCCCGCGTGGCGTCGGCCGTTGGACACGGCGGAGGCGCTGTCGTACGGACGAGCGCACAGTGACGCACCACTCCCGCACCAGGAGGCATCCCGCGATGTCGGTCCCCCAGCTCAGCGCCGAGCAGCGCGGCGAGGAGATCCTCGCCGTTCTCGACACCGCCTTCGGCAGGTTCCTGGCCGCCGACCCGGCCGCGTGCCGGACGGCGTTCCGGAGGATGGCGGCCTCGGCCCTCGCGTTCCACCGGGGCGCGGCGTGCCTCTTCTACCACGACCTGGCCGCCGGCAAGCGGGGCGGCCCGTACCTGGACGACCGCACCTCGCGGGTGTGGATCCACGGCGACCTGCACACGGACCGCTTCGGTGCCCGCCTGGACGCAGAAGGCCGCCTGGTCTTCGGCGCGGACGGCTTCGAGGAGGCCTACGTCGGCCCCTTCCTGTGGGACCTGAAGCGCTTCGCGGTCTCGCTCGCGCTCCTCGGCCACGCCAAGGCGCTGGGCGACGCGCAGATCGCCGCTCTGGTGACCGCCTACGCGAGCGCCTACCGCGAGCGGATCCACGCGCTGGCCACGGGCGCCAAGAGCGACGAGGTGCCGCCGTTCACCCTGGACACCGCGCGGGGTCCGCTGCTCGACACGCTGCGGGCGGCCCGCGCGCGCACCCGCTCCGGGCTGCTGGAGCCGATGACCGAGGTCCGCGACTTCGAGCGCCGGTTCACGGCGGGCGCCGGCTCGGTGGAACTGGACGCGGCCGACCGCTACAAGGTCCTGGCGGCCTTCGACGGCTATCTGGAGAGCCTGCCGGACTCCTCCCTGGCCCGCCCGGAGTCCTACCGGGTCAAGGACGTCATGGGCCGCCGCGGCACCGGCATCGGCCCCGCGAGGCTGCCGTCCTACGACATCCTCCTGGAGGGCCACAGCGACGCCCTGGAGAACGACGTCGTGATCCGCGTCGCACCGGCCCGCACCCCGGCCGTCGCCCGGCACATCACGGATCCGGTTATCGCCGGTCACTTCCAGCACGAGGGCCACCGCACGGTGGTCTCCCGGTGCGCCCTGCAGCCGCACCCCGACCCCTGGCTGGGCTGGACCGAGCTGGACGGCACGGGCCGGCTGGTCACCGAGGTCTCGCCGTACACGGTCGCCCTGGACTGGACCGACCTGGACGACCCGGAGGAGCTGGAACCGGTCGTGGCCGACCTGGGCCGGGCCACCGCGGCAATGCACGCGGCGGCACACGACGCCTCCGGCGAGTCCCTGGTGCCGTTCTCCACCGAGCGGGCCGTCGACGCGGCGATCGCCGCCGACGAGGAGGGCTTCGCGCCCCTCCTGGCGGACTTCGCGCTCGGCTACGGCGCCCGGGTCCGCGCGGATCACCACCTCTTCGTGGAGCTGCTGCGCGACGGCCGGATCCCGGGGCTGTAGCGCCGGGGGCGCAGGCGGTAGCCTGCGGGCACTCACAGCCCCTCTTTAGAGGTCTCTTACTCCGCTTCGTGACAGACTCTCCTTTCGCTATGGACATATCCGGGACCCACCTCAGAGCCGTGCGCGCGGCGCTGTTCACGGCGTTCGTCGTGACCCTCGGCACCGCGTCGCACGTGCTGCTGTCCCGGGCCCCGCTGCCGGCGGAGACCGTGGCCGCGGTCGCCGCCGGGATCTTCGCGGGCGCGTACGCGCTGGCGGGCCGCGAACGCGGCTTCGGCCGGATCGCGGCCCTGCTGATCCCGCTGGAGCTGGCCGCCGACACCGTCTTCACCACCGGCCAGCAGACCTGTTACGGCCGGGCGGAAGGCCCGGTCGCCGGTCCCCTGCACGCCTTCGGCTTCGACCTGCTGTGCCGGGGCGGCGCCGTGGGCACCCCGCTCGCCCAGGTCGGCCGCGGCCACGCGGGCACCCTGTTCGCCGACGCCGGTCCGGCCACCGCCTGGCTGCTGCTGGCCGCGCACCTGTGCGTGGGCCTGCTGGCCGCCGCCTGGCTGCGCCGGGGCGAGCGGGCGCTGGTGCAGCTGCTGCGCGCGGTGGCCGCCGTCTCCTTCCGGCCGCTGCTGCTCGCGGCGGCCGCGGTCGCCGTCCGGCCTGCCCCGGTCCGCCGGCTGCCACGCCCGGCCCCGCGCCCCTCGGCCGCCCGCGACCGGCTCCTCACGCACTCCCTGGGACGGCGTGGACCGCCGTGCTCCGCCCCGCTCGCCGCTCACTGAGCGGCGGCGGCCCGAGCACCCTCCACCCGTACCCGCGCGCGGCACGACCGCGCGCCCCCTCAGGGAGATCACCGAGATGAGCAAGCGGAACAGCCAGGCGGCGAAGACGGCGGCCCGGGAGCGGCTGCGCCAGGAACGCGAGCGCCAGGCCAAGCGCGACAAGGCCAGGCGGCAGGCGATCGTGGCCGGTTCGGTCGTGGTCGTGCTGGCCGCGGCCGGCGGCATCGGCTACGCCGTGGTCCAGGCCAACAAGCCCGGCTACTGGGAGCAGATGAAGAGCGCGAAGGTCGTCGCGCCCGCCCACACGACGGGCACGAAGGGCACCACGGTCGTCATCGGCAAGGCGAGCGCCAAGAAGACGCTCAAGATGTACGAGGACCCGCGCTGCCCGGTGTGCGCCCAGTTCGAGCAGACCGTCGGCCCGACCCTGCACAAGGACATCGACGACGGCAAGTTCAAGTACCAGTACGTGGGCGCCACGTTCCTCGACGCACACGACAACGGCGAGGGCTCCAAGAACGCGCTGAGCGCGCTCGGTGCCGCGCTGAACGTCAGCCCCGAGGCGTTCCTGGACTACAAGACGGCGCTGTACTCCGCGAAGTGGCACCCGGACGAGAACGACGACAAGTTCAAGGACGACAGCTACCTGATCAAGGTCGCCGACACCGTCCCGGCGCTGAAGAACAACGCCGCGTTCCAGGACGCCGTCAAGAAGGGCACCTACGACGCCTGGGCGATGGCCATGTCGAAGACCTTCGACGACAACAAGGACGGGGTGACCGGCACGCCGGGCTTCGTCATGGACGGCAAGCAGCTCAACGGCGGCAACATGATCTCCACGGTGGCCGACTTCAACAAGGCGGTGGACGCGGCCATGAAGGGCTGACGGCCGTACCGGGACCGACCGCACGGTGAAGAGCGGGCGAACTTTCCAGGTTCGCCCGCTCTTTTGTTCTACTGCCCGGTAACCTGTTCGGCCGTGACCAGTCGAGACAGATCACTGCCGGCCTCCCAGGGCCCCAACTCCCTTTCCCCGAGCCGCCGTACGGTCGTCAAGGCCGCGGCGGCCACCGCTGTGCTGGCCGGGCCGCTCACCGCCGCGCTGCCGGCCCGCGCCGCCGACCAGGCCCCGGCCTTCCTGCACGGCGTCGCCTCCGGCGACCCGCTGCCCGACGGCATCCTGCTGTGGACCCGGGTGACCCCCGTGCCGGAGGCGACCCCCGGCTCGGGCGTCGGCCCGGACACCGAGGTCGGCTGGGTCGTCGCCAAGGACAAGGCCCTCACCCAGGTCGTCGCCAAGGGCTCCACCACCGCGACGGCCGCCTCGGACCACACCGTGAAGGCCGACATCCGAGGTCTGGAGCCGGCCACCGACTACTGGTTCCGCTTCTCCAGCGGCGGCACCGACTCCCCGGTGGCCCGCACCCGCACCGCCCCGGCCTCGACCGCCGACGTCGCGGGGCTCCGCTTCGGCGTGGTCACCTGCGCCAACTGGGAGGCCGGCTACTTCTCCGCCTACCGCCACCTCGCCGCCCGCGGCGACCTGGACGCCTGGCTGCACCTCGGCGACTACATCTACGAGTACAAGTCCGGCGAGTACGCGGCCCGCGGCAAGGTGGTGCGCCCGCACGCCCCCGCCAACGAGATCATCACGCTCGCCGACTACCGCACCCGGCACGGCAGGTACAAGACCGACCCCGACCTCCAGGCCCTGCACCTGAAGGCACCGGTCATCGCCATCTGGGACGACCACGAGTTCGCCGACAACGCCTGGTCGGGCGGCGCGGTCAACCACACCGAGGGCGCCGAGGGCACCTGGACCGCCCGCAAGGCGGCCGCCAAGCAGGCCTACTTCGAGTGGATGCCGGTGCGCCCGGCGATCGAGGGCACCACCTACCGGCGGCTGCGCTTCGGCAAGCTCGCCGACCTGTCCCTGCTGGACCTGCGCTCGTTCCGCTCCCAGCAGGTGTCCGGCACCAGCGGTTCGGTGGACGGCGCCGACCGCACCATCACCGGGCGGGCCCAGCTGGACTGGCTGAAGGCGGGTCTGAAGGCCTCCGACACCAAGTGGCGGCTGGTCGGCAACTCGGTGATGATCGCGCCGTTCGTCGTCGGCTCGCTCACCGCCGACCTGCTGGGGCCGCTCGCCCAGCTGCTCGACCTGCCGCAGGGCGGCATCGGCGTCAACACCGACCAGTGGGACGGCTACACCCACGACCGCCGCGAGCTGCTCGACCACCTGACCTCGAACAACATCGGCAACACCGTCTTCCTGACCGGCGACATCCACATGTCCTGGGCCAACGACGTGCCGGTGGACGCGGGCACCTACCCGCTGTCGAGGTCGGCCGCCACCGAGTTCGTCATCACCTCGGTGACCTCCGACAACCTCGACGACATCGTCAAGGTTCCCGAGGGCACGGTCTCCGCGGTCGCCGCGCCGCTCATCGAGGCCGCCAACCGGCACGTCCACTGGGTGGACACCGACCGCCACGGCTTCGGCGTGCTCGACATCACCGCCGACCGCGCCCAGATGGACTACTACGTCCTGTCCGACCGCACCGACCCGAACGCCACCGCCGCCTGGCAGCGCTCCTACCGCACCCGCAGCGGCACGCAGAAGGTCGAGCGGACCTACGACCCGGTGTAGCGCACCCAGCGCGGGCCGCTACGCGGACCGCAGGCCGTCGAGGAAGCCGAGCGCCACGCGCCAGGTGGCCTCGGCGGCCTCCGCGTCGTAGTCCGGCAGCCCGGGGTCGGTGTACAGGTGCCCGGCCCCCGCGTACCGGTAGACCTCCACGTCGGCCCCCGCCCGGCCCATCTGGAGGTACCAGGCGCTGAGCCAGTCGTCCGTCTCGAACGGGTCCGGCTCGGCGACGTGCAGCTGCACCGGCAGCTCGTCCACGTACGCGTTCGCCGCGATGTCCGACGTGCCGTGCAGAAGCAGCAGCCCGCGCGCCTTGGCGTCGCCGAGCGCCAGGGTCTGCGCGATCGAGGCGCCCAGCGAGAACCCGGCGTACACCAGTCCCCGCTCCGAGTACGGCGCCGCCGCCAGCACGGCCCGCTTCAGCAGCTCCTCCTTGCCGATCCCGTCGCTGTACTCCATGCCCTCCTCGACGGTGTCGAACGTCCGGCCCGCGAAGAGGTCCGGCGTCCACACCTGGTGGCCGGCCGTGCGCAGCCGGTCCGCGGCGTCGCGCACCGCGGGCCGCAGCCCGTAGGTCGAGTGAAAGAGCATGATGTTCATGAGGCCATGGTGCCAGCAGCGCCCGTGCCGGCCCCAGCGCGGCCCCGGCCGCCGGCGCCCCGGCCCGGCAGCGGTCCAAGTCACAGGTTCACGATCGGCGCAGCCGGTTACGTTCGAATGCATGGAGACCGTACTGCGACCGGTGATCGTGGTCGGCGCGTCCGTATTCCTGACCGTACTGATCGGCTGGTCCACGGACGTCCTGCTGCGCAAGGCCGACGAAGGCCACCCCGAGACCCCGCTGTGGGGACGGCTGCGGCGTGCCCGCGTGCCCTACCAGCTGGTGCTCTGCGCCGCCCTGCTCAGAGGCTCCTACGACCAGGCGAAGCTGTTCCAGGAGCACCGGGTCGGCATCGGACGGACGCTGACCCTGGTACTGATCGGGGCGGCGGCCTGGCTGGTGATCCGGATCGCGGCGGCCGTGGTCGAGACGACGTACACCCGCTACGCGCGCGCCCACCACGATCCGGCGCGGGTGCGGCGCGTGCGCACCCAGGTCACGCTGATCATGCGCGTGGTCTCGGCGATCGTCGGGGTGGTCGCGGTGGCCGCGATGCTGCTGACCTTCCCGGCGATGCGCACGGCGGGCGCCTCCCTGCTTGCCTCGGCCGGTGTCCTCGGCATCGTGGCCGGTGTCGCCGCCCAGTCGACGCTGGCGAACATGTTCGCCGGGCTGCAGATCGCCTTCGGCGACATGGTCCGGCTCGGCGACACGGTCGTCGTGGACGGCGAGTGGGGCACGGTCGAGGAGATCACCCTGACGTTTCTGACGGTACGGACCTGGGACGAGCGCCGGATCACCATGCCGGTGTCGTACTTCACCTCCAAGCCCTTCGAGAACTGGTCGCGGGGCACCCCGCAGATGACCGGGATCGTGTACTGGCACCTCGACCACAGCGCGCCGATGGACGCGATGCGCGAGAAGCTGCGCGACATCCTGCGCGAGTGCCCGGCCTGGGACGGCCGCGCCTACGGCCTGGTGGTGACCGACTCGACCCCGAACACCATCCAGGTGCGCGCGCTGGTGACCGCGAAGGACGCCGACGACATCTGGACGGTGCGGGTCGCGGTCCGCGAGCAGATGATCAGCTGGCTGTCCGCCGAGCACCCCTACGCGCTGCCCCGGGTCAACACCTCGGACGCGGTGCTCCCGCCCTACCGCGTCCCCTCCCCGGACCGCGGCACCCTGCGCAAGGCCTACGAGTACCCGCGCACCGGCCGGGGCTGAGCGGGGGCCGGTTCAGTGTCCGCGCTCGGCGCCTCCGTTCACCTGGATCACCTGTGAGGTGATGTGCGCCGCGGCGGGCGAGGCCAGCCAGTGCAGGGTGGCCGCCACGTCGCCGGGCCGGCCCGCCCGGCCGTTGGAGGTCTCGGCGATGAGCTGTGCCCGCCGCTCCTCGGCCATGGCGTCACCGAAGAAGTCGGTGTCCTCGATGTAGCCGGGCGCCACCACGTTCACGGTGATGCCGCGGTGGCCCAGCCGGCTGGCCAGGTCGTGGGCGTAGGGGTGCAGCCCCGCCTTGGACGCCGCGTAGGCGCCGCTGCCGGAACCCCGGTAGGCGGCGATGGAGCTGAGGAAGAGCACCCGCCCGCCGGGTTCGGCCAGCCGCTCCTCCAGGGCCTCGGTCAGGAGGGCCGCGGTCAGGGTGTTGAGCTTGAAGGCGACCGTCCACGCGTGGGCCACCCGGTCGAGGGGGTCGTCGCCGGCGGCCGGGGGCTCCAGCTGCCCGGAGCCGCCCGCGCTGTGCACGAGCACGTCGACGGTGCCGAACTCCTTGGCGACGAGGCGGGCGACGCCCCGCACGTCGGCGGGGTCGGTGAGGTCCGCCGCGTGGGTGAGCGCCCCCGGCACCCCGGCCTTCTCCAGTACCTCCGCACGGCGCCCGAGGAGCAGCACCCGGTCCCCGTCCTCGGCGAAGGCCCGGGCCGTCGCCAGCCCGATGCCCGTACCGCCTCCGCTGATCACGATGTTGCGAGTCATGATCCGAGCGTAGGAGCGTGCCGCCGCCCGCGCTCCCGTTCGTCCACAATCACGGTGTGTTCGTATGACCGCACAACGGCGCCGGCTGTGGACAGACGCCCGGCCGACCGCGGCGCGACGAGCCCGGGAGCCGGACAGAGCCCGGGAACCGCGGTGCGACCGCGTCCCCGGAGGCCTCAGCGCAGGCTGCGCACGTCGAGGTGGCGCAGGACGCGGTCCACGATCTCCGGGTCCACGCCCGGCTCGCTGCGCGCCGCCAGCACCTCGTGCCGGGCCGCGCTGAGCATCTCGCCCTGGATGCGCCGGATCCGCTTCAGCCGCTTGGCCCGCTGGTGCTGTGCCTCGCGCCGCTCCTCCTCGCCCATGTCCGGGCTGATCCGGATGCCGATGTCGAAGGCCTGCCGCAACATCTGCTCGGACAGTTCCTCGGGCAGGTCCTCCACCTGCTCGATCTCCCGCAGCCGGCGCTTGGCCGCCTTCGCCGCGCGCACCGCCAGCTCCTTCTCGTACTCCTTCTCCCGCTCGGAGTCGGCCTGCACCCTGAGCCGGTCGACCAGCCACGGCAGGGTCAGCCCCTGGACCACCAGGGTGGCGACGATCACCCCGAAGGCGATGAAGACGATCTCGTCCCGGTCCGGGAAGGGCCGTCCGGCGTCGGTCTCCAGCGGAATGGCCAGCGCCAGGGCCACCGAGGCCACCCCGCGCATCCCGGACCACCACATCACCACCGTCTCCCGCCAGCTGGTCGGGATCTCCTCGTCCAGGTCGCGGCGGGCGTGCAGCCGTTTGGTCAGCCAGGTCGCCGGCAGCAGCCACAGCAGCCGGACGACGATCACCACACCGGCGACGGCGGCCGCCCAGCCGATCAGCTCGCCCCAGCGGCCGCTGGCCGTGCGGATGGCGTTGTGCAGCTCCAGACCGATCAGCCCGAAGGCGACGCCCGTGACCAGGGTGTCGATGATGTCCCAGAAGGTGTGTCCGGCCAGCCGGGTCATCACGTCGTCGGCTCCGGTGGCGTACTCGGAGAGGTACAGGGCGGTGGTGAGCACCGCGAGCACGCCGGAGCCGTGCAGCTTCTCGGCGAGTACATAGGAGGCGTACGGCACCAGCAGGGTCATGCCGATCTGGAGGGTCGGGTCGCCCAGCAGGTCCATCAGCCGGTTGGCGCCCCAGCCCAGCGCCAGTCCCACGACCACCGCGACCACCGCGGACAGCACCAGCTCCAGACCGGCGTGCCACGGCGAGAACGTGCCGCTCACCGCGGCGGCGATCGCCACGTGGTAGAGCACGATCGCCGTGACGTCGTTGAACAGCCCCTCGCCCTCCAGGATGGAGACCAGGCGGCGCGGCAGCCCGAGTTGCCCGGCGACGCTGGTCGCGGCGACCGGGTCGGGCGGGGCGATCAGCGCGCCGAGCGCCACGGCGGCGGCGACCGACAGGCCGGGCACGATCGCGTGGGCGACGAAGGCGACGCACACCATGGTCACGAACACCAGGGCGACGGCCAGCATCAGGATCGGGCGCTTGTTGGCCGCGAACTGCCGCCAAGAGGTGCGGCGTACGGCCGCGTACAGCAGCGGCGGCAGCAGCCCGGGCAGGATCAGCTCGGGCGGGATGTTCACGTTGGGCACGAAGTCGGCGACCGCGAGGACCCCGCCGAACAGCGTCATCAGCACCGGGGCGGGCAGCTTGAGCCGGTCCCCCACCGGAACGCTCACCAGGGCCCCGAGCAGCAGGACGAACAACAGAGCCAACTGATTCAAGGCCGGCGCTCCTGGGTCGACGATCACACGAGAGGCTTCAAGCCTGCCACGCGACCCGGGCACCGGCCGTCCCGGCACATCGCCCCGGGGGCCCGCCGCACCCTCGGTCACCGGCGCTCTCGCCGGCCGCCCCGGGGAACGGCTACAGGGCGCGGCGCATCGAGCGGTGCGGTATGCCCGCGTCCGGGAACTCCGGACCGTACGCCTCGTAACCCAACCGCTCGTAGAAGCCCAGCGCCTGGGTCTGCGCGTGCAGGTCCACCGCGGCGAGGCCGCGCGCGCGGGCCGCGTCCTCGATGGCCCGCACCAGGGCGGCGCCGATGCCGAGCCCGCGGGCCTCCCGGGCGACGGCGAGCCGCCCGAGCGAGCCGACGGACGGGTCCGCGCCGGTCTTGGCGACGGCCGCCTCTCCGGTCAGCAGCCGGCCCGTGCCCAGCGGCACGCCGTCCGCGCGGACCGCCAGCACATGTACGGCGACGGCGTCGTACTCGTCGTACTCGATGGCTTCGTCGACGCCCTGTTCGCGGACGAAGACCTCCTTGCGGACCGCGAAACAGGCCTCCAGGTCGGCGGGGTCCTCGGCGATCCGCAGGGTGTGCCGCGCCGCGTGGTCCGCGCTCATCCGTACGTCTCCTCGCGGACCTGGTCGAGGGCCCGCTGGAGGTCCTCCGGGTAGTCGGACCCGAACTCCACCCAGCGGCCGTCCCCCGGGTGCTCGAAACCGAGCCGCACGGCGTGCAGCCACTGGCGGGTCAGGCCCAGCCGCTTGGCCAGGGTGGGATCGGCGCCGTAGGTCAGGTCGCCGACGCACGGGTGGCGGTGCGCGGCCATGTGGACGCGGATCTGGTGGGTGCGGCCGGTCTCCAGCTTCACGTCGAGCAGGGAGGCGGCGCGGAACGCCTCGATGAGGTCGTAGTGCGTCACCGAGGGCTTGCCGTCGGCGGTGACCGCCCACTTGTAGTCGTGGTTCGGGTGGCGGCCGATGGGGGCGTCGATGGTGCCGCTCGTCGGGTCCGGGTGGCCCTGGACCAGGGTGTGGTAGCGCTTGTCGACCGTGCGCTCCTTGAACTGGCGCTTGAGCGAGGTGTACGCGTACTCCGACTTGGCGACCACCATCAGGCCGGAGGTGCCCACGTCGAGGCGGTGCACGATGCCCTGGCGCTCGGCCGCGCCGGAGGTGGAGATCCGGTAGCCGGCGGCGGCGAGACCGCCGATGACGGTGGGGCCGGACCAGCCCGGTGAGGGGTGCGCGGCCACACCGACCGGCTTGACGATCACGACCACGTCGTCGTCGTCGTGCACGATCTCCATGCCCTCGACCGGCTCGGCGACCACCTGCACCGGGGCGGGCGCCTGCGGCATCTCGACCTCCAGCCAGGCGCCGCCGCGCACCCGCTCGGACTTGCCGACCACCGCGCCGTCGACCTGCACCTTGCCGGCCGCGGCCAGCTCGGCCGCCTTCGTGCGGGAGAAGCCGAACATGCGGGAGATGGCGGCGTCGACGCGCTCGCCCTCCAGGCCGTCGGGCACGGGCAGGGTACGGATCTCGGGAATCGTGCTCACCCGTCGAGTATGCCGGACGGGCGGACGGCCCCCGCACGAGCCTGTGGAAAACCGGTTCCGGCCCGCCGCGTTCCGGGCCGGGCCGTCAGTTGGTGTGGATGGTGCCGTCCGGGTCCCGGCCGAGGAAGGACAGCAGCACGATCAGGATGCCGCCGCACACGATCGCCGAGTCCGCGAGGTTGAAGATCGCGAAGCCCTTGGGCGCGATGAAGTCCACCACCTCGCCCTTGAAGAGGCCGGGCGCCCGGAAGATCCGGTCGGTGAGGTTGCCGAGCGCACCGCCGAGCAGCAGGCCGAGCGCGACCGCCCAGGGGAAGCTGTAGAGCTTGCGGGCCAGCCGGATGATCACCACGATCACGGCGGCGGCGATCACCGTGA
Source organism: Streptomyces sp. NEAU-sy36 (assembly GCF_013423905.1). Taxonomy (NCBI): domain Bacteria; kingdom Bacillati; phylum Actinomycetota; class Actinomycetes; order Kitasatosporales; family Streptomycetaceae; genus Streptomyces; species Streptomyces sp. NEAU-sy36. The sequence goes on along the minus strand of NZ_CP058977.1, from coordinate 1,690,855 downwards.
AGATCACGGTGAAGGCGGGGGCGAAACCGAAGGCGGCGCCGGGGTTGCGGGTGGCGTGCAGCTCCAGCAGGTCCCCCACGACCTCGACCGGCGCCCGGCCCTCCAGCTTGGCCACCACCAGCATCTTGCTGATCAGGTCGAGCGCGTAGGCGAACGCCGCCACGGAGAACAGCACGGCGATCCGTCGTCCACGGCCGCTGCGCGTCTGCTCCGGCGTCCGCCGCTCGCTGTCGTCCGAAGTGTCCGGCGTTCCGATGACGCTCTCCGCCTCTGCCACGTGAGTCCCTCAACCTAGATGCCCGAGTGAGGACGAGACTACGGCACGCCCCTGCGCCGCCACACGTTCAGGAGCGGCGTTCCTGCTTCTGCTTGCACTCCACGCACAGGGTGGCCCGCGGGAAGGCCTGCATCCGGGCCTTGCCGATGGGTTTGCCGCAGTTCTCGCACAGTCCGTAGGTGCCCGCGTCCAGCCGTTCCAGTGCCCGTTCGGTCTGGACCAGCATCTCGCGCGCGTTGGCGGCCAGCGCCAGCTCGTGCTCGCGGGTGATGTTCTTGGTGCCGGTGTCGGCCTGGTCGTCGCCCGCGCCGTCCCCGGAGTCGCGCATCAGGCCGACGAGGGACGCCTCGGACGAGCTGATCTCCGCCCGCAGCCGCTCCATCTCCGACTGGAGCTCCGCGCGCGCCTCGGCGACCTCCTCCCCGCTCCAGGGGTCCTCGCCGGGGCGCACCGCCAGTTCGCCCGGCTCCGCCGCGGCGGCGCGTGCCTTGGGTACGGCGCCGTCCTCCGCCATGGCCGTGCCAGGGGTCTTCTTCGCAACCACCGTCGTGGCTCCCGTCTGTTCCGCGGCCCGCGCCGCGCCCGCCTTCTTGGCCGTGCTCCGCTCGTCCGGCGCCGCCTCCTGGGCCACGGCCTTCGCGGTTCTCCCGGCGGTGGCCTTCTCCGCCGGGGTGCTGCCGACCGCGGCGGCCTCGCCGACCGCGGCGGCCTCTTCGTCCTTCGCCGGGGAGCCCTTCGCGGGGACGTCCTCGGCCGGAACGTCCTTGGCCGCGACCTTCCCGGCGGCCGTCTTCTTCCCCGGTCCCTTCCCGGCGGCCTTCTCCGCGGTGGCCTTCCCGGCCACCGCTTTCCCGGTCTCCGCCTTCCCGGCCGCCGTCTTCTTCGCCACCGCCTTCCTGGCCGCCGTCTTCCCGGCCACCGCCTTCTTGGCCGCGGCCTTCTTCGCCGCGGCCTTCTTCGCCACCGGATGCCCGGCGGCCTCCTCGGCCACGCCCGGCTGCTCCACGAACGGCTTCACGGTGGCTCCCTTCTCCGCGACGGCCTTCCCCGCGGGCTTCGCGGCCGTGCTCTTCCTGGCAGGCGTGGCCTTCTTCCCGGCCGTGCCCTTCTTCGCCGCCGTCTTCCCGGCCACGGCCTTGTCCGCGGTCTTCTTCGCCACCATGGCCGCGGCCCCTTCACATATTGTGATCTTGCGCGCGAATCGTGCTGGGACGATAAATCGACTTGAGTCCCGCGGCAACGGGGCACACCGCCCGATTCGCCCGCCCGCACCCCCCGCGCTGCGGGCCTGCATCCGTTGTGCCCAGCTCCCCGCCGGGTAATCCGCCGGGCGGGGCGGACCGGAAGGCCCGCCCCCGCACCCTCGCCATTCGGGGCATCCGGCCCCGTCACCGGCCCGCCCGGCCCCGCCGCCCCGAAAAGCGGTCGGCCGCTGTCCGTGCGGCGCCGTACACTGGGCGGAGCGAGAAGCGTGGATGGGGACGAGTAGCGGCGTACGCAGCCCAGAGCGACCCGGGGACGGTGGAAGCCCGGGGGCGAGCGCGACGTGAAGATCACCCCGGAGCCACCGGAAGAACGCCGCGGCCCGAGGGGCCGGGTCAGTAGAACCGGTTTCGCGAACCCAATGAGGGGGCTCACCGGCGCACAGGGCGCGGCGGCGGGCCAAGGAGGGTGGTACCGCGGGAGCGCGCCGCACACGGCGTGAAGGATCGAAGCTCTCGTCCCTCCGACGGAAGGCAGCAAGTCCGTTGGAGGATGCTCGCAGATGACAGCGCCGACGTACCGCCAGGTGCCCGCACAGGTCGACCTGCCCGCGCTTGAGCACGCCGTGCTCGACTTCTGGCGCGAGCAGAAGATCTTCGCCAAGACCCTGGAGCAGTCCGAGGGCCGCCCGGAGTGGGTGTTCTACGAGGGCCCGCCCACCGCCAACGGCATGCCCGGCGCCCACCACATCGAGGCGCGCGTCTTCAAGGACGTCTTCCCCCGCTTCCGCACCATGCGCGGTTACCACGTGGCCCGCAAGGCCGGCTGGGACTGCCACGGCCTGCCCGTGGAGCTGGCCGTCGAGAAGGAGCTGGGCTTCTCCGGCAAGCAGGACATCGAGGCGTACGGCATCGCCGAGTTCAACGCCAAGTGCCGCGAGTCCGTGACCCGGCACACCGACGCCTTCGCCGAGCTGACGACCCGCATGGGCTACTGGGTCGACCTGGACGACGCCTACCGGACCATGGACCCGGAGTACGTGGAGTCGGTCTGGTGGTCGCTGAAGGAGATCTTCGGCAAGGGCCTGCTGGTCCAGGACCACCGCGTCGCCCCCTGGTGCCCGCGCTGCGGCACCGGCCTGTCCGACCACGAGCTGGCGCAGGGCTACGAGACGGTCGTGGACCCCTCGGTCTACGTCCGCTTCCCGCTCACCTCCGGACCGCTCGCCGGCGAGGCCGCGCTCCTGGTGTGGACGACGACCCCGTGGACCCTGGTCTCCAACACGGCGGTCGCCGCGCACCCCGAGGTCACCTACGTCGTCGCCACCGACGGCGAGGAGAAGGTCGTCGTCGCCGAGCCGCTGCTCGGCAAGGCGCTCGGCGAGGGCTGGGAGCCCACCGGGCAGACCTTCACCGGTGCCGAGATGGAGCGCTGGACCTACCAGCGCCCCTTCGAGCTGGTCGAGTTCCCCGAGCCGGCGCACTACGTGGTGAACGCCGAGTACGTGACCACCGAGGACGGTACGGGTCTGGTCCACCAGTCCCCCGCCTTCGGTGAGGACGACCTCAAGGTCTGCCGCTCCTACGGTCTGCCCGTGGTCAACCCGGTGCGCCCCGACGGCACCTTCGAGGAGGACGTGCCGCTGGTCGGCGGCGTCTTCTTCAAGAAGGCGGACGAGAAGCTCACCGAGGACCTCAAGCAGCGCGGCCTGCTCTTCCGGCACCTGCCCTACGAGCACAGCTACCCGCACTGCTGGCGCTGTCACACCGCGCTGCTGTACTACGCCCAGCCCTCCTGGTACATCCGTACGACGGCCGTCAAGGACCGTCTCATCCAGGAGAACGAGAAGACCAACTGGTTCCCCGACACGGTCAAGCACGGCCGGTTCGGCGACTGGCTGAACAACAACATCGACTGGGCGCTGTCCCGCAACCGCTACTGGGGCACCCCGCTGCCCATCTGGCGCTGCGAGGACGACCACCTCACCTGCGTCGGCTCCCGCGCGGAGCTGTCCGAGCTGTCCGGCACCGACCAGTCGGAGCTCGACCCGCACCGCCCGTACATCGACGCGATCACCTTCGCCTGCCCGCAGGAGGGCTGCGGCAAGACGGCCACGCGCGTGCCGGAGGTCATCGACGCCTGGTACGACTCGGGCTCCATGCCGTTCGCGCAGTGGGGCTACCCGTACAAGAACAAGGAGCTGTTCGAGAGCCGTTACCCGGCGCAGTTCATCTCCGAGGCGATCGACCAGACCCGCGGCTGGTTCTACACGCTGATGGCGGTCGGCACCCTGGTGTTCGACAAGTCCTCGTACGAGAACGTCGTGTGCCTCGGCCACATCCTCGCCGAGGACGGCCGCAAGATGTCCAAGCACCTGGGCAACATCCTCCAGCCGATCCCGCTCATGGACCAGCACGGCGCGGACGCGGTGCGCTGGTTCATGGCCGCCGGCGGTTCCCCGTGGGCGGCCCGCCGGGTCGGCCACGGCACCATCCAGGAGGTCGTCCGCAAGACCCTGCTGACGTACTGGAACACGGTCGCCTTCCAGGCGCTGTACGCGCGTACGTCGAACTGGGCGCCGAGCGCGGCCGACCCGGCCCCGGCCGAGCGCCCGCTGATCGACCGCTGGCTGCTGTCCGAACTGCACGCGCTCACCGACCAGGTGACGCAGGCCCTGGAGGGGTACGACACCCAGCGCGCCGGCAAGCTGCTGTCCGCGTTCGTGGACGACCTGTCCAACTGGTACGTCCGCCGCTCGCGCCGCCGCTTCTGGCAGGGCGACAAGGCCGCGCTGCGCACGCTGCACGAGGTGCTGGAGACGGTCACCAAGCTGATGGCGCCGCTCACCCCGTTCATCACCGAGCGGGTGTGGCAGGACCTGATCGTGCCGGTCACCCCGGGCGCGCCGGAGTCGGTGCACCTCGCGTCCTGGCCCGAGGCGGATCTCGACGCCATCGACCCGGAGCTGTCGAAGCAGATGGTCCTGGTGCGCCGGCTGGTGGAGCTGGGCCGGGCCACGCGCGCGGAGTCGGGTGTCAAGACGCGTCAGCCGCTGTCCCGCGCGCTGATCGCCGCGAGCGGCTTCGACACCCTCCACCCCGAACTGCACGCGCAGATCACCGAGGAGCTGAACGTCTCCTCGCTGGCGTCGCTGTCCGAGGTGGGCGGCTCCCTGGTGGACACCACCGCGAAGGCCAACTTCCGCGCGCTGGGCAAGCGGTTCGGCAAGCGGGTGCAGGAGGTCGCCAAGGCCATCGCCGCCGCGGACGCCGCCGCGCTGTCGCTGGCGCTGCGCCAGGGCACCGCGTCGGTGGAGGTGGACGGCGAGACGATCACGCTGGCGCCGGACGAGGTGATCATCACCGAGACCCCGCGCGAGGGCTGGTCGGTGGCGTCCGACTCCGGTGCGACGGTGGCGCTGGACCTGGAGATCACCGAGGAGCTGCGGCAGGCCGGGCTCGCCCGGGACGCGATCCGGCTGATCCAGGAGGCGCGCAAGAACAGCGGCCTGGACGTGGCCGACCGGATCGCCCTGCGCTGGACGTCCACGGACCCGGCGGTGATCGCGGCGCTCGGCGAGCACGCCGAACTCATCGCCGAGGAGGTCCTGGCGACCGACTTCGGGCAGGGTGAGGGCGACGACGGCTACGGCGAGACCTTCACCGACGAGGGCCTGAGCCTGACGTTCCGGCTGCGGAAGGCGTAAGCGCCCACGGCCCGTGCGGAAGGGCCCGGCCTCCGGTTCGGAGGCCGGGCCCTTCCGCACGAGGGACGAGCGTGAACTCGCGGCCCGGACACCCGAAAGGAAGCGGCCCCGGACGGATGTCCGGGGCCGCTTCCTTCGCGCTGCCGACGCCTACGGCGTACTACTCACCGTCGCCGGTGCTCAGTTGTCGTCCTCGTCGATCAGGAAACCGCGCATCGGCGAGGGGGCCTGGCCCATCGGGGACGGACCCTGCGGACGGACCGGAGCCATCGGCTGGGTCATGGCGGGCGTCATCTGCTGCTGACCGCCGTAGGACGGGCCGGACGACTGCGCGGGCGAGCCGCCCATCGTCTGGTTGCCGCCGTAGGACGGGGCGCTCGCGCCGGCCGGTGCCATGGAAGGCGCCGGGGACGGCGGCAGGGACGCGGCGGCCGGGGTGCGCGGCGGGGCCAGCGAGTCGTCGGCCTGGGTCTCCAGCTGACGCAGCTGCGACTCCAGGTACGACTTCAGGCGCGTGCGGTACTCGCGTTCGAAGCCGCGCAGGTCCTCGACCTTGCGCTCCAGCGTGGCGCGGGCGGACTCCAGGGAGCCCATCGCGACACGGTGCTTCTCCTGCGCGTCCCGCTCCAGCGCGTCGGCCTTGGCGCGGGCGTCACGCTCCAGACCCTCGGCGCGGCTGCGGGCCTCGCCGACGATCTTGTTGGCCTCGGAGCGGGCCTCGGCGATCGCCTGGTCGGCGGTCTGCTGGGCCAGCGAGAGGACACGCGCGGCGCTGTCGCCACCGGGACCCTGACCGGGACCGCCCATGGGACCACCCATGGGGCCGCCCATCGGACCGCCCATGGGGCCGCCCATCTGCTGCTGCATGGGCGGCTGACCGCCCATCGGGCCCTGTCCCATCGGACCCTGGCCCATCGGGCCGGGGCCCTGCGGACCACCCTGACCGCCGGGGCCGGCGGGCAGCTGCGGAGCACCGCTGGGCAGCTGGGGCGGGCCTCCCATGGGGCCGCCCATCTGCTGCTGCGGCGGGCCCGATATCCCGGCGGGCACCGGCGCGCCGGGACCTCGCATGCCCTGCTGCTGCTGTTGCTGCTGCTGTTCCTGCTGCTCCGGAGGCTTGCGAGCGTTCTGCTGGTTCTGCGCGGCGGCACGCGTGGCGGCGGCCAGCTTCGCGCGCAGGTCCTCGTTCTCCCGGAGCAGACGGGTCAGTTCGGCTTCGACCTCGTCGAGGAAGGCATCGACCTCGTCCTCGTCATAGCCTTCTCGGAGGCGGACGGTCGTGAACTGCTTGTTCCGCACGTCCTCGGGGGTCAACGGCATCTCTTCACCTCAACGTAGTCATCGGCAGTCGGCAAGACCGGGTCGTCCACACGCTCATCTCACGAAGTTCTGCACGATGGCGATGAGAATGTAGACGATGATCATCAGTACGAAGAAGGACAGGTCGAGCGCCACGCCCCCGAGACGCAGCGGCGGAATGAACCGCCGCAGAAGCTTCAGCGGTGGATCGGTGACAGTGTAGGTGGCCTCCAGTACGACCACCATCGCCTTGCCGGGTTGCCATGAGCGGGCGAACTGGAAGACGTAGTCCATGACCAGCCGGAAGATGAGGATGACGAGAAACACCATCAGCGCGATGTAGATCACCTGCGCGAACACGCCCATGGCCTGCGGTTCCCTCTCCCCTGTTCCGTGCTCTTCCGTGCTTCGGTCCGGTCTGCGTCTCAGCTCTGGTTGAAGAACCCGCCCTCTGCGATGCGGGCCTTGTCCTCCGCCGTGACATCGACGTTAGCAGGAGACAACAGGAACACCTTCTGCGTCACCCGCTCGATACTGCCGTGAAGACCAAACACCAATCCGGCCGCAAAGTCGACAAGTCGCTTCGCGTCTGTGTCGTCCATCTCAGTCAGATTCATGATCACCGGAGTGCCTTCACGGAAGTGTTCCCCGATGGTACGGGCCTCGTTGTAGGTCCGTGGGTGCAACGTGGTGATCCGGTAAGGCTCTCGTTCCGACACGACCTTGGGCATGATCACCGGCGCGTTCTTCTCCAGGGACTGACGTTCTTGTGTGATGGACGCCACGGGCGCGATACGCGCCGGGCGCCCCGATTCCGCGGGTAGCGAAGCCGATTGGGAGACCGGCTCGCGCGGCGCCGGAGGCTGCACCACTCGCACCGATTCATCCCTTTGGGGTTGATGTACCCCGTGCGACTGATGTGACACCTCGTGTCGCCGGTGGTCCCGCTCGGGCTCCGGGTCCAACTCGGGCTCGAAATCGTCATCGGGGTCGAATCCGCGGCCGTCGTACCCATCGTCCTCCACGAGGCCGAGGTAGACCGCCATCTTGCGCATCGCGCCGGCCATGCTCTGAGTCCTCCGCTCTGTGGTGGATCGGCTGACGACTGCCAAGTGCCCGCGATCCACGCGGTCGTTGTGTCCGTTTCGCGAACACTGACCATATTTTCTGCTGTGGTCCGACTTCCTGGCGACGTTACCCGAGCCGGGGACGGACACCGAGTACCGCAGTGCCGACGCGCACATGTGTCGCCCCGGCCGCCACGGCCTGTTCAAGGTCCGCACTCATCCCTGCCGACACCATGGTTGCAGCCGGATGAGCTCGGCGCAGGTCGGTCGACAAATCCATGAGGCGCTCGAACGCCGCCTGTTCGCGCCCCGCGTACTCCCCGGTGAGCGGGGCGACGGTCATCAGTCCGTCGAGCCGCAGTCCCGGCGATCGGGCGACGAGGTCGGCCAACTCTTCGATTCCCTCGGGGGCGACGCCCCCGCGCTCACCCCGCCCGCTCGCGCCGGCGTCGAGCGCCACCTGGACCAGGCAGCCCACCTCGCGCCCGGCGCGCACCGCCTCCTTGGAGAGTGCGGTGACCAGCCGGTCGCGGTCGATCGACTGCACGACATCGGCGTAACCGACCACGGAACGCACCTTGTTGGTCTGCAACTGACCGACAAAGTGCCATTCCAGCGGCAGATCCGCGCACTCCGCGGCCTTCGGGGCGGCGTCCTGGTCGCGGTTCTCGGCGACGTGGCGCACACCGAGTTCCGACAGGATGCGCACATCGCTCGCCGGGTAGGTCTTGGTGACCACGATCAGGGTCACCTCGTCACGGGCGCGCCCCGCCGCCGCGCAGGCGCGGGCGATGCGCTCCTCCACTGTCGCCAGGTTCCCGGCGAGTTCGGTCCTACGGTCCGTCATTCCCCATCAGTCCAGCCAGACATAGCCCGCGAGCCGCCCGGTGGTGCGGTCGCGGCGGTATGAGAAGTGGTCGCCCGACTCCAGCGTGCACACCGGCGAATGCGCCCGGTCGCGCACCCCGAGCCGGTCGAGCTGCGCGTGCACCCCGGCGCTCACGTCGACCGCCGGAGTGCCCCAGCTGGTCTCGGCGTGCGCCGTCGGCTCCACGGCTGCCACCTCGGCGCGCATCCGCTCCGGCACCTCGTAACACCGGCCGCAGACGGCCGGTCCGGTGCGGGCGACGATCCGCTCGGGTGCGGCGCCGAGTTCGACCATGGCCCGTACGGCGGCGGGGACGACCCCCTTGACCATGCCGGGCCGGCCCGCGTGCGCCGCGGCGGCGACCCCGGCGACGGGGTCGGCGAGGAGCACCGGCACACAGTCGGCGGTGAGGACCGCGAGGGCGAGCCCGCGCCGGGCGGTGACGAGGGCGTCGACCTCCGGCACCGGGTTCCCGCTCCCCCAGGGCTCGTCCACCACGGCCACCTCGGCGCCGTGCACCTGGTTCATCCACACCACGCGGGCGGGGTCCAGGCCGAGCGTCTTGGCGGCGAGTTCGCGGTTGGCCAATACGGCCTCGGGCGTGTCGCCGACCGCGCCGCCGAGGTTCAGCTCCTCATACGGAGCGGCGCTCACCCCGCCCCACCGGTCGGTGAAGGCGAAGTGCGCGCCGCTCACGCTCTCGCGCTGTCCTATCACTTCAGGAAGTCCGGGACGTCCAGTTCCTCGGCCGCGCTGTCCGAGTAGGCGGGGCGCGGCACCGGCGGCACCGGCGGGGCGACCGGGATGTCGGCGACCGGCTCGGGGGCCGGCTCCGGCTCCTCCTTGGGCTTGACGCTGCCGAGGGAGCCGAAGGACGGACGGCTCTCCGGCTGCCGGGCCGGGGCCGGCTCCTCGCGGCGGGCGGGGGCCGAACCGGAGGTCTGGCCAAGGGCGTTTTCCCGGCGGGCCGGCGGCTGGCCGCCGTCGAAGCCGGCCGCGATCACGGTGACCCGGACCTCGTCGCCGAGGGCGTCGTCGATGACCGCGCCGAAGATGATGTTGGCCTCGGGGTGGGCGGCCTCGCTGACCAGCTGGGCGGCCTCGTTGATCTCGAACAGACCGAGGTCGGAGCCGCCGGAGATGGACAGCAGCACGCCCCGGGCGCCGTCGATGGACGCCTCCAGGAGCGGCGAGGAGATCGCCATCTCGGCCGCGGCCACCGCGCGGTCGTCGCCGCGGGCCGAGCCGATGCCCATGAGGGCCGAACCGGCCTCGGACATGACCGACTTCACATCGGCGAAGTCCAGGTTGATCAGGCCCGGGGTGGTGATGAGGTCGGTGATGCCCTGGACGCCGGAGAGCAGGACCTGGTCCGCGGACTTGAAGGCGTCCAGGACCGAGACCTGGCGGTCCGAGATGGACAGCAGTCGGTCGTTCGGGATGACGATGAGGGTGTCGACCTCTTCGCGCAGTTCCGCGATGCCGTCCTCGGCCTGGTTCGCGCGGCGCCGTCCCTCGAAGGTGAACGGGCGCGTGACCACGCCGATGGTGAGGGCGCCCAGGGAGCGCGCGATGTTGGCCACGACGGGCGCGCCGCCGGTGCCGGTGCCGCCGCCTTCACCGGCCGTCACGAAGACCATGTCGGCCCCCTTGAGGACCTCCTCGATCTCCTCACGGTGGTCCTCGGCGGCCTTGCGGCCGACGGCCGGGTTGGCGCCGGCGCCGAGTCCGCGGGTGAGTTCCCGGCCGACGTCCAGCTTGACGTCGGCGTCGCTCATCAACAGCGCCTGTGCGTCGGTGTTGATGGCGATGAACTCGACACCCTTGAGACCGACCTCGATCATCCGGTTGATGGCATTGACACCACCGCCGCCGACACCGATGACCTTGATGACTGCGAGGTAGTTCTGCGGTGCTGCCACGTCGAAGGCCTCTCGCCTCGAATTACGTCGTCGCCGCCGGGCGGTGCCCCGCGCCGGGACGACAGATGCCGAATGGGACGGTCCGTAGCGCCGACCCGAACCCTAAGCCTGAAGTTTAGGGTTACCAGTGTGTCTGTTCCCTGGAGTCTTCTGAACAGGACACTAAGTCGACAAGTGGCGCCCGTTCAACGAACACGCCGAACCTCCCGTTTTTCTTTTCACCCTATGTGATCAGGCATAGCGGTGCCCAACCAGGGTGCTGGCCTGCACTGATGCGCGTCAACTCCCCGATGACGCGGGGGCGGTGGGGACACTGACGTCGAAGTGCCGTGCGCCGGAAGCTGCTTTCATGAGTGCGGTGAGGCTCCGTGCCTTGGCGCGGCCGTTCTCGGCGCTGCCCCAGGCGACGGTACGGCCGTCCGCCAACTCCAGTTCGACGTCGTCGTAGGAACGGACCAGGACGGTCCGGGTGAGACTTCCCACGGAGCGCGGCAGATCGCCGGCGATCCGGACCGCCTCCCGCGTCAGCCGGTCGGGGCCGAAGCGGCGCAGGCTCGCCGCGGCCGGACCGGTCGCGGACGTGGAGATCCGCAGCAGCGGAACTCCCTTGGGCGGCTGGGAGACCGTGGCGAACCGGACGCCCTCGCGGTCGACTTCGACGAAGCCCCGGCCCTTGCGGATCAGCAGGACCGGAGTGCGCTCGGCCACCTTCAACTCGATGCCGTGCGGCCAGGAACGCGTCACCTCGACGGTGTCGATCCGGGGCAGTTCCCGGCGCAGCCGGGCCTCGATGCCGCCGGTGTCCACCGAGACCATCGGCGCCCCGACCGGAACGGCCGCGGCCGCGCGCACCTCGGCGGGGGTCAGGACCCGGGTACCGGAGACCGGAACCCGGGTGACCCGCAGCCAGGAGGAGCCGTACAACACCCATACGGAACCGGCTCCCACGAGCACCACGGCCACGGCCAGGATGACGATCGTACGAAGTGGTGGTCGTCCGGGCCTGCGGGCGGGCGGCGGGCCGGACGACTCCTGCTGGCGTTCCCCGCGCTGACGGGTCGTCGGTCCGGCCACGCTCACTGCCCTTTCGTCATACGGTCCTAACGGCGCGAGGCGATGGCCTCGTACACCATGCCGACGAGCAGGTCGTCGGCGTCCCGGCGGCCGAACTCGCTTGCGGAGCGGGACATCTCGTAGAGGCGGTGCGGATCGGCGAGCACGGGCAGCACGTTCTGCTGCACCCACTCCGGCGTCAGTTCCGCGTCGTCCACGAGGAGTCCGCCGCCCGCTTTGACCACCGGCTGGGCGTTCAGCCGCTGTTCGCCGTTGCCGATGGGCAGCGGGACGTAGGCGGCCGGGAGTCCGACGGCGGAGAGTTCGGCGACGGTCATCGCGCCCGCGCGGCAGAGCATCATGTCGGCCGCGGCGTACGCGAGGTCCATCCGGTCCAGGTAACTTACCGGGATGTAGGGGGGCATCCCCGGCATCTGCTGCACGCGCGGCAGTTCGTTCTTCGGGCCGACCGCGTGCAGGATCTGGATTCCGGCCTGCTGGAGCCACGGGGCGACCGCCTGCGTCACCTCGTTGAGCCGGCGGGCGCCCTGCGAGCCGCCGGAGACCAGCAGCGTGGGCAGGTTGGGGTCGAGGCCGAAGCGGTGCCGGGCCTCGGGGCGGACGGCGGCGCGGTCCAGCGTGGCGATGGAGCGGCGCAGCGGGATGCCGATGTACCGGGCGCCCCGCAGCTTGCTGTCCGGCGTGGAGACGGCGACCTGGGCCGCGTACCGGGAGCCGATCTTGTTGGCCAGGCCCGGGCGCGCGTTGGCCTCGTGGATCACGATCGGCACGCCGAGCCGCTTGGCGGCCAGGTAGCCGGGCAGGGCGACGTAGCCGCCGAAGCCGACCACGGCGTCCGCCTTGGTGCGCTCCAGGATCTGCTCGGCGGCCTTGATGGTGCCGCGCAGCCGGCCCGGGACGGTGATCAGCTCGGGAGTGGGCTTGCGCGGCAGCGGCACCGCCGGGATCAGCGCCAGCTCGTAGCCGCGCTCCGGTACGAGCCGGGTCTCCAGGCCGCGCTCCGTGCCCAGGGCCGTGATCCCCACGGTCGGGTCCTGCCTGCGCAGGGCGTCCGCGAGGGCGAGCGCGGGCTCGATGTGGCCGGCGGTCCCTCCACCGGCGAGTACGACATGCACCGAAATTCACCGCTCTCCGGACGAACGCGCCGCCGAGGCACGCCGTCGCATCGTGTTCCATCTCCGAGGCCCCCGCTCCGCACCGGAGCCTCCCGCCCGCTTTCTACCAAAGCGAGGTTGCCGCCTCGCAAGCGCCGTCCGCGCGGCGGGCTCGTCACGCGCGAAGGCGATCAGCAGCCCGACGGCGAACATGGTCGGCAGCAGGGCGGACCCTCCGTAGGAGAACAGCGGGAGCGGGACGCCGGCGATCGGCAGCAGGCCGAGCACCGCCCCGATGTTGATCACCGCCTGGGCGATGATCCAGGTGGTCACGCCTCCCGCGGCGTACCTCACGAAGGGGTCCTTCGTGCGTCCGGCCACGCGGATACCCGCATAGCCTAGAGCCGCGAACAGGGCGAGCACCGACAGCGTCCCCGCCAGACCCAGTTCCTCACCGGTGACCGCGAAGATGAAGTCGGTGTGCGCTTCCGGGAGTTGACCCCATTTTTCCACACTCGCGCCGAGGCCCGAGCCGAAGAGTCCGCCGGAGGCGAGCGCGTAGATGCCGTGCACGGCCTGCCAGCAGTCGGCGCCCTGGGCGCGGGGCTCGGTGGCGCCGATGCAGGCGAGGCGGGCCATCCGGTTGGGGCTGGTCTCGATGAGGATCACCCCGATCACCGCCGCGACCGACAGCACGCCCGCGAACAGCCGGGTCGGGGCGCCCGCGAGCCACAGCAGGCCGAACAGGATCGCTGTGAGAATGATCGCGGTTCCCATGTCGCCGCCGAGCATGATCAGTCCGAGCAGCAGGAAGGCGGCCGGCACCAGCGGCACCAGCATGTGCTTCCACTGGGTCAGCAGTTTCCGCTCCTGCTTGCGGGCGATCAGGTCCGCGCCCCACAGCACCAGGGCGAGCTTGCCGAACTCGCTGGGCTGGATCTGGAAGGAGCCGCCCAGGGAGATCCAGTTCTGGTTGCCGTTGACCGACATGCCGATCCCGGGCACCTGCACCAGGGCCATCAGGAAGACGGCGGCGGCGAGGATCGGATAGGCCAGCGCCCGGTGCAGCTTCACCGGCATCCGGGAGGCCGCCAGCAGCAGCACCCCGCCGATCACGGCGGCCAGCAGCTGCTTGCGGAAGAAGTAGGAGCCCGGCAGCGCCATCTGGAGCGCGGTGACCTGGGAGGCCGAGTAGACCATCACCAGGCCCAGCACCGTGATCAGCGTGCTGCCGCCGGCGATCAGGTAGTAGGCGGTCAGCGGCCGGTCCCAGGCCCGCCGCGCGCGTGTGACGGCCCGCTGTACGGGGTTCTCGCGCACGGACCGGGACACGACGGGACGCCGGGACGCCCGCTGCACGGGGGGCTTTCCGGTACGGCTACTGGGCATCGGCGCCTCCACTGAACGTCGGCCGCCCCACGCGTCCCTCCCAGGATCCGCCCGGCGGGCGGGCCGGGGTCAGGCGCGGAGTTCGCGGACCGCGGCCGCGAACGCGTCACCGCGCTGGTTGTAGTTGGTGAACATGTCCATGGAGGCGCAGGCCGGAGCGAGGAGCACCGTGTCGCCGGCGACCGCGAGCCGCCCGGCCTCCGTGACCGCCTGGAGCATCGCCCCAGTGTCGGTCCGGTCGAGGTCGACGACGGGTACTTCCGGCGCGTGTCGCGCGAGGGCCTCGCGGATCAGGGCCCGGTCGGCGCCGATCAGCACGACCGCGCGCAGCCGCCCGGCCGCGGTGGCGACCAGCTCGTCGAAGGTCGCGCCCTTGGCCAGCCCGCCCGCGATCCACACGATGGAGTCGTAGGCCGCCAACGAGGCCGCCGCGGCATGGGTGTTGGTGGCCTTGGAGTCGTCCACGTAGGCCACGCCGTCGATGTCGGCGACGTGCTCGATGCGGTGGGCGTCCGGCCGGAAGGAGCGCAGTCCGTCCCGTACGGCCGTGGCGGGCACCCCGAAGGCGCGCGCGAGGGCCGCCGCCGCGAGGGCGTTGGCGATGTTGTGCGGGGCCGGCGGGCGGACGTCGGAGACCTCGGCCAGCTCCTGCGCGTTCTTCTGCCGGTTCTCGACGAAGGCGCGGTCGACCAGGATGCCTTCCACGACGCCGAGTTGGGAGGGGCCCGGGGTGCCCAGGGTGAACCCGACGGCGCGGCAGCCCTCTTCGACGTCGGCCTCGCGCACCAGGTCCTCGGTGGCCTTGTCGGCCACGTTGTAGACGCAGGCGACCTTGTTGCCCTCGTAGATGCGGCCCTTGTCGGCGGCGTAGGCCTCCATGGAGCCGTGCCAGTCGAGGTGGTCGGGCGCGAGGTTGAGGACGGCGGCGGAGTGGGCGCGCAGCGAGGGCGCCCAGTGCAGCTGGTAGCTGGACAGCTCCACGGCGAGGACGTCGTACTCCTCCTCGCCGAGGACGGCGTCCAGCAGGGAGACGCCGATGTTGCCGACGGCCGCCGTGCGCAGGCCCGCCGCCTTCAGAATGGCGGCGAGCATCTGCACGGTGGTGGTCTTGCCGTTGGTGCCGGTCACGGCCAGCCAGGGGGCCGCGTCGGGCCCCCGCAGCCGCCAGGCCAGCTCCACGTCGCCCCAGACCGGGACGCCCGCCTCGGCCGCCGCCAGGAACAGCGGCTTGTCGGGCTTCCAGCCGGGGGCGGTGACGATCAGCTCGGTGCCCTCCGGGAGGGTCGCCCCGTCGCCCAGGCGCACGGTGATGCCGAGCGCCTCCAGGCCGGCGGCCTGCTCGCGGGCGCGGTCGTCGTCGCCGTCGTTGACGACGGTGACGAGCGCGCCGCGCGCGTGCAGTGCTTTCGCCGCGGGGACGCCGGAGACGCCGAGTCCCGCGACGGTGACGTGCTTGCCCTGGAAGTCGAAGGGCGCCGAGCCGGTGGTCACTTTTCCGCTGCCCATCCCGCGTAGAAGAGGCCGAGTCCGACGATCACGCAGATGCCCTGGATGATCCAGAAGCGGACCACGACCAGGACCTCGGACCAGCCCTTGAGTTCGAAGTGGTGCTGGAGTGGTGCCATCCGGAAGACGCGCTTGCCGGTGAGCCGGAAGGAGCCGACCTGGATGACGACCGACATGGTGATGAGGACGAACAGGCCGCCCATGATGGCCACCAGCAGCTCCGTGCGGGAGAGGATGGCCAGACCGGTGAGGACACCGCCGAGGGCGAGCGAGCCGGTGTCGCCCATGAAGATCTTCGCCGGCGAGGTGTTCCACCACAGGAAGCCGAGGCAGGCGCCCATCAGCGCGGAGGCGACCACGGCGAGGTCGAGCGGATCGCGCACCTCGTAACAGGCGGCCGGGTTGGTCAGGGTCGTCGCGTTGGCGCAGGACTCCTGGTACTGCCAGACGCCGATGAAGGTGTAGGCGCCGAAGACGAGGACGGAGGCGCCGGTGGCGAGACCGTCCAGACCGTCGGTGAGGTTCACGCCGTTCGACATCGCGAGGATCATGAACAGCGCCCAGATCACGAACAGCACCGGGCCGATGGACCAGCCGAAGTCCGTGATGAACGACAGCTTGGTGGAGGCCGGCGTGTTGCCGCGGGCGTCGGGGAACATCAGCGCCAGCACGGCGAAGGCGATGCCGACGATCAGCTGTCCCGCCATCTTCGCCTTGGCCCGCAGGCCCAGCGAACGCCGCTTGACGATCTTGATGTAGTCGTCCAGGAAGCCGACCAGGCCCATGCCGACCATCAGGCCGAGCACCAGCAGACCGGAGAACGTCGGCGGCTTGCCGGTGATCACCTTGGACAGGAAGTACGCGGCGACCGTCGCCAGGATGAAGGCGATACCACCCATGGTCGGCGTACCGCGCTTGCTGGCGTGCTCGCGCGGGCCGTCGTCACGGATGTACTGGCCGTAGCCCTTGCGGGCCAGCAGCTTGATCAGCAACGGGGTGCCGACCAGGGTGAGGAAGAGGCCAATGACTCCCGAGAACAGGATCTGGTTCATCATCGGGCGGCAACCTCACCCTCGGCACCGGTCTCGAGCAGCGCCGCGGCGACGCCTTCGAGCCCCACCGACCGTGACGCCTTCACGAGGACGACGTCCCCCGGGCGCAACTCGCTGCGCAACAGGTCGATCGCCGCCTGTGCGTCGGACACGTGCACCGACTCCTCACCCCACGAACCCTCGTTATATGCGCCCAGTTGCAGCCAGGAGGCCTCAATCCCCCCGACGGCGACGAGCTTGCTGACGTTGAGCCGGACGGCGAGCCGTCCGACGGCGTCGTGCTCGGCGAGCGCCTCGTCCCCCAGCTCGGCCATCTTGCCGAGCACGGCCCACGTGCGCCGCCCCTGGCCCATGGCCGCGAGCGCCCGAAGGGCGGCCCGCATGGACTCGGGGTTGGCGTTGTAGGCGTCGTTGACGATGGTCACGCCGTCCGGGCGCTCGGTGACCTCCATGCGCCAGCGGGAGAGGGAGCCCGCCCCGGAGAGCGCGGTGGCGATCTCTTCCGCGGACATGCCCAGCTCATGGGCGACGGCGGCCGCGGCGAGCGCGTTCGACACGTGATGCTCACCGTACAGGCGCATCGTCACATCAGCTGCACCGGAGGGTGTGTGAAGCCTGAAGGAAGGCTGTCCGGTGTCCGTGAGTCGCACATTCTCGGCGCGTACGTCCGCTTCGGCCGACTCTCCGAAAAGGACCACCTTCGCCTTGGTACGCGGTGCCATGGCCCGTACCAGCGGGTCGTCGGCGTTGAGGATCGCGGCGCCGTCCTCCGGCAGCCCCTCGATGATCTCGCCCTTGGCCTGCGCGATCTGCTCGCGGCCGCCGAACTCGCCGATGTGCGCGCTGCCGACGTTGAGGACGACGCCGATCCTCGGCGGGGTGAGGCCGGTGAGGTAGCGGATGTGGCCGATGCCGCGGGCGCCCATCTCCAGGACCAGGAAACGGGTTTCCTCGGTCGCGGTCAGGGCGGTCAGCGGCAGCCCGATCTCGTTGTTGAACGAGCCCGGCGTGAACACCGTCGGCGCCTTGGTGCTCAGCACCTGGGCGATGAGGTCCTTGGTGCTGGTCTTGCCCGCCGAGCCGGTCAGGGCGACGAGGGTCGCGCCGAGCCGGGCCACGACGTGCCGGGCGAGGGCGCCGAGGGCGCTCTGCACGTCCTCGACCACGATCGCGGGCACGCCGACCGGACGCGACGCCAGTACGGCGACCGCGCCCGCCTCGACGACCTGCGGTGCGAAGTCGTGGCCGTCCACGCGCTCGCCGACGAAGGCGGCGAACAGGCTGCCGGGCACCACCTCCCGGGAGTCCCGGACGACCGGTCCGGTGACCCGCACGGACGGATCCGGTATGTCGTGCGTCTGCCCGCCGACGACAGCTGCGATCTCGGCGAGGGAGAGGGCGATCACAAGTTCATCCCTGAGTCTTCTGGATAGCTTCGCGAAGCACCTGGCGGTCGTCGAAGGGACGGACCACGCCGGCGATGTCCTGGCCCTGCTCGTGGCCCTTGCCCGCGACCAGCACGGTGTCGCCGGCCTGGGCGCGGCCCACGGCGGCGGCGATGGCGGCGGCCCGCTCCTCGAAGAGGAGCACTTCGCCGCGCTCGTGCGCGGGCACGGAGGCCGCGCCCTGGAGCATGGTCGCGAGGATCGCGAGCGGGTCCTCGGAACGGGGGTTGTCGGAGGTGAGCACGGCCGTGTCGGCGAGCCGGGCCGCGGCGGCGCCCATCGGGGCGCGCTTGGTCTGGTCGCGGTCGCCGCCGCAGCCCAGGACGATGTGCAGCCGGCCCTTGGTGACCTTGCGCAGCGCCTTGAGCACCGACTCGACCGCGTCGGTCTTGTGGGCGTAGTCCACGACCGCGAGGTAGGGCTGCCCGGCGTCCACGCGCTCCAGGCGGCCGGGGACGCCCGGGACGGCGGCGATGCCGTCGGCGGCGGTCTGCGGGTCCAGTCCGGCCGCGGCCAGGGCGACGATGGCGGCGAGGGTGTTCGCCACGTTGAAGGGGCCGGCCAGCGGCGACTTGGCCCGCACCCGTTCGCCGCGCGGTCCGAGGACGGTGAACGCCGAGTCCAGCGGACCGACCTCGACGTGCTCGGCGCGCCAGTCGGCGTCCGGGTGGCCCTCGGCGGAGTAGGTGATGACGGGGACGGTGGCCTCGGCGGCGAGCCGGCGGCCCCACTCGTCGTCCACGTTGACGACGCCGAGTTTGCTGCGTTTCGGCGTGAACAGCTGCGCCTTGGCCCGGAAGTAGTCCTCCATGTCGGAGTGGAACTCCATGTGTTCCGGGCTGAGGTTGGTGAAGACCGCGATGTCGAAGACGCAGCCGTCGACCCGGCCGAGGACCAGGGCGTGGCTGGAGACCTCCATCGCGACGGCCTCGACGCCGCGTTCGCGCATGACGGCGAACAGGGCCTGGAGGTCGGTGGCTTCGGGGGTGGTGCGCTCGGACTTGATGCGCTCGTCGCCGATGCGCATCTCGACGGTGCCGATGAGCCCGGTGGACTTCGCGGTCCGCAGGCCGCCCTCGACCAGGTACGCGGTGGTGGTCTTGCCGGAGGTGCCGGTGATGCCGATCTGGAGCAGCCCGCGGCCGGGGTGGCCGTAGATGGTGGCCGCCAGTTCGCCCATCCGGGCCCGCGGGTCGGGCACCACCAGGACCGGCAGTCCGGTCGCGGCGGCGCGCTCGGCGCCGGTCGGGTCGGTGAGCACGGCGGCCGCGCCGAGACCGGCGGCCTGGGTGACGAAGTCGGCGCCGTGCAGGCGGGCGCCCGGGAGGGCGGCGTACAGGTCGCCGGGGCGGACGGCGCGCGAGTCGTGGGTGATCCCGGTGATCTCGGCGGCGGCGTCCGGGGCCGCGGCACCCAGCTGATCGGCCAGCTCCGCGAGGGGTGTGGCGGAGACGTGGACCGGTCGCGGCGGTCCCGGATAGGTCACGGAAGCGCCCTTCTGGGTGGTTTGGGACTGATCAGCGTGTGGCACGGCGGTGAGCGTACCGGGCGCACCACCTTCGGAGCGAAGCGAGGGCTCGGGGCCGTTCTGGTTCCCGGGTCCGGGGGTGATCGTTGTCACTGGCTGGTTCCTGGTGTTCGGTGCCGATCAGGGCTTGTAGTCGACGGGCAGGTTGGCGGGCGGCGCCCCGGTGGGCGGGACCTGGAGCGTCTTCAGGGCGAACTCCATGACCTTCTTGTAGATCGGTCCGCAGATCTGGCCGCCGAAGTAGCCTCCCGAGGTGGCGTTCTGGATGGCGCAGTAGACCGTGATGCGGGGCTTGTCCGCGGGGGCGAACCCGGCGAACGACGAGGTGTAGCCGCGGTACCTGCCGGTGGCCGGATCCACTCGGTTGGCGGTGCCGGTCTTGCCGGCCACGTTGTAGCCGGGGATGCGGGCCGAGATGCCGGTGCCCTGCTCGTCGTCCACCACGGACTCCAGCATCTCGGCGACCGACCTGGCGGTCTTCGCGCTCACCACCCTTGTCTCCTTGGGCTTCGGCGCGGGTGTGAACCGTCCGTCGGCCCCCTTGGTGCCGCGGACCAGGGTCGGCTCGATCCGTACGCCGTCGTTGGCGATGGTCGAGTACACGGAGGCGGCCTGGAGGGCGTTGATGGAGAAGCCCTGGCCGAAAGGGATCGTGTACTGCTGCGAGGTGGACCACTTCTGCGGCGGCGCGAGGATGCCCGGGGTCTCCCCGGGGAAGTGCAGCCCGGTGTAGCTGCCGATGCCGAACTTGCGCAGGTAGGAGTAGAGCACCTTGTTGGCCTCCGGCTGGGTCTTGCCGAGCTGGCCGGTGGCGAGGATGGTGCCGATGTTGCTGGACTTGGCGAGCACGCCGTTGAGCGTGAGGTTCCAGGTGCGGTGGTCGATGTCGTCCTGGAAGAGCCGGTCGCCGCGGTGCAGCCGGTTGGGCACGACGACATGGGTGAGCGGGGTCGCCGCGTTCTCCTGGAGGACGGCCGCCATGGACATCACCTTGGCGGTGGAGCCGGGTTCGTAGGCGTCCTGGACGGCCGCGTTGCCGAGGGCGCCGGGGTCGGCCTTGGACAGGTCGTTGGGGTCGAAGCCGGGCGAGTTGGCCAGGGCCAGGATCTGCCCGGTGCGGGTGTCCTGGACGACGACGTAGCCGCGGTCGGCCTTGGACTTCTTCACCTGCTCGGTGATCGCGTTCTGGGCCGCCCACTGGATGTCGCGGTCGATGGTCAGCTCGACGTCGGAGCCCGGCACGGCGGGCGTCTCGGCGGAGCCGGCGGTGGGCACCTCGCGGCCGCCGGACTGGGCGTAGCGGATCTTGCCGTTCTTCCCGGCGAGCTGCTTGTCCAGCATCTGCTCGATGCCGCCGCCGCCCTGGCCGGCGGCGTTGACCCAGCCCAGTATCCCGGCGGCCAGGTCGCCGTTGGGGTACACGCGCTGGCTGCTGGGGTCCGCGAAGACGCCGGCCAGCACGTTGACGGTGCCCGTCTTCTGCGCGAGCGCCGACTTCAGGTCCTTGATCTGCTTCCAGACCTGGGGCGTCTGCCGGGTGGCGAGGCGGGCGTAGCGGGAGTTCCTGTCGGCGGGCCGCAGCTTCTTCACCAGGGTGGCCTGGTCCTGGCCGAGGATCGGCGCGAGCAGGGCCGCGGCGCGCTCGGGACCGTCGGTGATCTTCAGCTGGCCGGGGCCGAACATCGTCGGGTCGGCCGTGATGTCGTAGGCGTCCTCGCTGACGGCGAGGGAGACGCCGTTGCGGTCGGTGATGCCGCCGCGCTCGGCGGTCAGCGTGTGGACGACATACCGGTTCTGCTCGGCCTTGGCGGTGTACGTGCCGGCCTGCACGGCCTGTACCTGGAGCAGCCGCACCACGAAGGTGAGCAGCACCAGGCCGAGGGCGAGGCCGACCAGGCGCAGCCGGGGCCGTGGGCTGCCGAGCCGGAGCGGGCGCTGGGCGGGCACCCGGCCCGCGCCGGGCCGCCGGACCGGTCGGGCGCCGGGCCCGGGCTGCCGCTGCGCGGCGCCGCGCGGCCGCGGCGGCTTCGCGGGCGCGGGCACGCGGCGCCGCGGCGGTTCCCTGTCGGACACTTCCGTCACCTGCCGGGGGTCGTCGGAGTGGGAGCGGACTGGGGGGTGGTGAGGTTCGGGGCGGCGCCGTCCTGGGCGGCGGGGTCCTGGGAGCGGGCCGGGTCCTGCGGGCCGTCCGGGGTGGCGGGCAGGCCGGGCGGCGGGGTCAGGACGAGGGACTCGGGCGCGGGCGGGCCGGTGAGGGCGGCCGACTCGGGGGCGGCGACGCCGGGGACGCCCTTGACCGTGCCGTCGGGGGCGAGGAAGGCCGGGTCGCCGCCGGGCACCATGCCGAGTTCGCGGGCCCGGCGCTGGAGGGCGTCGGGGGACGAGTAGGCGTCGATGTCCCGTTGCAGGGCCTGTTCCTCGTCGGTGAGGTTCTTGGTCCGCTTCTGGAGGTCGGCCAGTTTGAAGGAGCCCTCGCTCAGCGCGGAGTTCAGCACCAGCAGCCCGATGAGGCCGCCGCCGAGGAGCAGCACGACGAGGAGCACGAACGGGGTGCGGGCCGCACGGGCCCGGCCGGCCGGGAAGAGCCGGGCGAGCCGGGCGGCCCTCCCCCTCAGTTCGGGTTTCCTAGGCACCGCTCCCCCAGTGAGTCCGGGAAACCAACCCACCCGTCTGGCTCACTCGGCGTCCTCCCTGATGCGCTCGGCGCCCCGCAGCCTGGCGGGGGCGGCCCGGCGGTTCTCGGCGATCTCTTCCTCGGTGGGAAGTTCGGCACCACGGGTGAGCAGCTTGAGCCGCGGCTGGTAGCGCTCGGGCACCACCGGCAGCCCGGGCGGCGCGGTGTTCGCCGCTCCGGCCGCGAAGACCTGCTTGACCAGCCGGTCCTCCAGCGAGTGGTACGACAGCACGGCGATCCGCCCGCCGACCGCGAGGGACTTCACGGCGGCCGGGATCGCCCGCTCCAGGACGGACAGCTCGCCGTTGACCTCGATGCGCAGCGCCTGGAAGGTGCGCTTGGCCGGGTTGCCGCCGGTGCGCTTGGCGGCCTGCGGCAGCGCGTCGCGGATCAGCTCCACGAGCCGGGCGCTGTTGTTGAACGGCTCCTTCTCGCGCTCGCGCACGATCGCCGAGACGATCCGCTTGGCCTGCTTCTCCTCGCCGTAGGCGCGCAGGATGCGCACCAGTTCGCCGGCCGGGTAGGTGTTGAGGACCTCGGCGGCGCTGATGCCCGTCGTCTGGTCCATGCGCATGTCGAGCGGCGCGTCCTGGGCGTAGGCGAAGCCGCGGTCGGCCTCGTCCAGCTGCATGGAGGAGACGCCGAGGTCGAACAGCACGCCCTGGACGCGCGGGACGCCGAGGCGGCCGAGGACGTCGGGCAGCTCGTCGTAGACCGCGTGCACCAGGGTGGCCCGCTCGCCGAAGGGCGCGAGGCGCTCGCCGGACAGGCGCAGCGCCTCCTTGTCCCGGTCGAGGCCGATCAGCCGGGCCTCGGGGAAGCGGGCCAGCAGCGCCTCGCTGTGGCCGCCGAGGCCCAGGGTGCAGTCGACGACCACCGCTCCCGGGTGCTCCAGGGCGGGTGCCAGCAGGTCCAGGCACCGCTGGAGCATCACCGGGACGTGTCGACTCTCGCTCAAGGGGGCCTCTCATTCCGGCGAGGCGCCGTGCGCACCGCGGGCCCCCGCCGGCTCGTGAAGGGGGAGGCGGCCGGCGCCGGAAGCGTCTGCCGACCGGGGAGCGGAGGAGGCCGAGCCGTACGTACGCGCCGCGCACGCGGGGAGACGGTCCGGGCGGGTGCCGGGTCTCCGGGGTTGTCACCAGCGGGGAGAGCCACGCCTCCCGCTTCGCGTCACTTTAGTCCACGGTGTCTCGCGGTCAATCAACCGGCCTGCGCGTCGCGCAGCGACTCGCGGCGGGCGCCGTCTTTCGAGCGGATTCACCCGTCCGGGCCACGTTTGCCGCCCCTATGGGGTAGCTCACAACAAGCGGCGATGACGTTCTTTGTCCGCTCTCACAGCGGGCCATGCCGGGGGTGACCAGTAACGTCATGCGTATGACGACTTCCGCAGCAGCTTCCACTGGAACCGAAGGCGCCATAACCGGTGACGGCACCGTGACGGACCGCCTGGTCGACGCCAACCGGCGCTACGCCGCCGAGTTCACCGACCCCGGCATGGACGCCCGCCCGGTCCTCAAGGTCGCGGTCGTGGCCTGCATGGACGCCCGTCTCGACCTGCACGCCGCGCTCGGCCTCCAGCTGGGCGACTGCCACACCATCCGCAACGCGGGCGGCGTGGTCACCGACGACGTGATCCGGTCGCTGACCGTCAGCCAGCGGGCGCTGGGCACCCGCAGCGTCGTCCTCATCCACCACACCGGCTGTGGCATGGAGACCATCACCGAGGACTTCCGGCACGACCTGGAGATGGAGGTCGGCCAGCGCCCGGCCTGGGCGGTGGAGGCCTTCCGCGACGTCGACCAGGACGTGCGGCAGTCGATGCAGCGGGTGCGCACCTCGCCGTTCCTGCTGCACACCGACGACGTGCGCGGCTTCGTCTTCGACGTGCGCACCGGTCTGCTGCGCGAGGTCGACCCCGCCTGACCGCGGTCCCGGCCGGCCCGGCCCTTTCGGTACCGACATCACTCGAAAACGTGGGCGAAAACCCCGTACGACCGACATCGTGCGGGCAGTTGTCCACAGGCGAGTGACACGAATCGGTAACGGCGGCAAGAATGCGGGGTGAGGCATCACGCGGAACGTTCCCGCGTGGTGTCCCGTGTTCCGGGCGGGCCGGCCACGCGACGTGCGGGCCGGCCCTGGCAGAACGGGCCGAGGAGGGCCGGGTGACGACCTATGACGATCGTGCGAACCTCAGTGAGCTGAGCGCCACGGTGGAGCGGGTGCGCGGTTCGGTGGAGGGCGTGATCGAGGGCAAGCCCGAGGTCGTACGGCTCGCCCTGACCGTGCTGCTCGCCGAGGGACACCTGCTCATCGAGGACGTCCCGGGCGTGGGCAAGACGATGCTCGCCAAGGCGCTGGCGCGGTCCATCGACTGCTCGGTGCGGCGCATCCAGTTCACGCCCGACCTGCTGCCCTCGGACATCACCGGCGTCTCCATCTGGGACCAGCAGCGCCGGGACTTCGAGTTCAAGCCCGGCGCGGTCTTCGCGCAGATCGTGATCGGCGACGAGATCAACCGCGCCTCGCCCAAGACGCAGTCGGCGCTGCTCGAATCCATGGAGGAGCGCCAGGTCACCATCGACGGGCAGACCTACGAACTGCCCAGCCCCTTCATGGTGGTGGCCACGCAGAACCCGGTCGAGATGGAGGGCACCTACCCGCTGCCCGAGGCCCAGCGCGACCGTTTCATGGCCCGCGTCTCCGTCGGCTACCCGAGCGTGGACGCCGAACTGCGCATGCTCGACGTGCACGGCGGCATCAGCCCCCTGGAGGACCTCCAGCCGGTGGCGCACGCGCACGAGATCGTGAAGCTGATCGAGGCGGTGCGCGGGGTGCACGTCGCCGAGCCGGTGCGCCGGTACGCGGTGGAACTGGTCGCCGCCACCCGCGCCCACCCCGACCTCAGACTCGGCGCCTCGCCGCGCGCCACGCTGCACCTGCTGCGCGCCGCGAAGGCGTCCGCCGCCCTGGCGGGCCGGGAGTACGCGCTGCCCGACGACGTACGGGAACTCGCCGTGGCCGTCCTCGCGCACCGGCTGCTGCCCACCGCCCAGGCCCAGCTCAACCGCCGCGGCGCGGAACAGGTGGTGCAGGAGATCCTCCAGCGCACCCCGGTGCCCACGGCCCCGGCCCGGCACGGCGGCCTCGACGGCGTCCCGGCCTATCCCCACCAGCAGCCCCCGCGGAGTCTGTGATGAGCGCCGGGGGGACGGAGCGGGCGGCGGCCGAGCAGGGGGAGGCGGGCGGGGTCCGCACCGCGCTGGCCGGTCTGACCACCCGCGGCCGCTCCTTCCTCGCGGCCGGGATCGCCGCCGCGATCTGCGCCTACGTGCTGGGCCAGAGCGATCTGCTGCGGGTCGGGCTGCTGCTGGCCGCGCTGCCGCTGATCTGCGCGGCCGTGCTCCACCGCACCCGCTACCGGGTCTCCGGCACCCGGCGGCTCTCCCCCGCGCGCGTCCCGGCCGGCGGCGAGGCCCGGGTCCTGCTGCGCATGGACAACGTCTCCCGGCTGCCCACCGGGCTGCTGATGCTCCAGGACCGGGTGCCCTATGTGCTCGGACCGCGGCCCCGGTTCGTGCTGGACCGAATGGAGCCGGGCGGCCGCCGCGAGGTGTCCTACCGGGTCCGCTCGGACCTGCGCGGCCGCTATCCGCTGGGCCCGCTCCAGCTGCGGCTCACCGACCCCTTCGGGATGTGCGAACTCACCCGCTCCTTCTCGGCGTTCGACACCCTCACCGTCATCCCGCGGGTGACCCCGCTGGACGCGGCCCGGTTCGGCGGCGAGGCCAGGGGCTACGGCGAGGGCCGGCAGCGCGCGCTCGCGCTCGCGGGCGAGGACGACGTGATCCCGCGCGGCTACCGCTACGGCGACGATCTGCGCCGGGTGCACTGGCGGTCCACCGCGCGCTACGGCGAGCTGATGGTGCGCCGCGAGGAGCAGCCCCGCCGGGCCCGCTGCACCGTGCTGCTGGACACCCGGGGCGGCGCCTACGAGGGCGCGGGCCCCGACTCGGCCTTCGAGTGGGCCGTCGCCGGCGCGGCCTCGGTGCTGGTGCACATGCTCGAACGCGGCTTCGCGGTACGGCTGCTGACGGACACCGGCAGCGTGGTGCCCGGCGAGAGCGCGGAGGGCTTCTCGGGCGGCGGCCAGGAGGCGGCGGACACGGCGGGGCTGATGCTGGACGCCCTCGCGGTGATCGACCACTCCGACGGCGAGGACCTGTCCCGCGCCGGTGAGGCGCTGCGCGACGGCGGCGAGGGCATGCTGATCGCCTTCCTCGGCGACCTGGACGAGGAACAGGCCGGTACGGTCGCCCGGCTGAACCGGCGCGGCGGCGCGGTCGCCTTCGTCCTCGACCCGGGCACCTGGACCCGCGAGCCCGCCGCGGCACCGCCGCCGGACGACCCGCACACCGCCCGGCTGAGACTGCTGCGCGAGGCGGGCTGGACGGCCCTGGACGTTCCCCGCGGCGCTCCGCTGGACGAGCTGTGGCGCCGGGCGGACCGGGACCGCGCGGGGCTGGCGGCCATGACGGGGGAGGCGCGCGGATGAGCGGCCGGACAGGAGTGCGGCGGCCGGGGGCGGCCCCGGGCGCCACGGCACGGAGCGCGTCGGCGGGGCCGTCCCGGTGCGGGGCCGGCCGGGTGCGGGCCGCCTTGCCCGCGCCCGGCCGGAAGAGCGCGGGCCCGGCCGTCCTGCCGCCCGGCCGGGGAGACGCGGGCGGCGTCGGCCGTGGCGAGCGGGGATGCGGGGGCGTGAACGGGCGGGTGCGGGCGCGGGTCGTCGGAAAGGCACGGGGATGAGCGGGCGGGCGCGGTTGTCCCTGTGCGCGGCCGCGGCCACGCTGATGGCCTCGTGCGCGCTGTTGCCGCTGGTGAACGGGCCGTCCTGGCTGCTGGAGCTGATCCCGCTGGTGGCCGTGCAGACCGGGGTGGGCGCGGCGGCCCGGCGGGTGCCGCTCGCCCGGCCGCTGACCGTGGCGGCGCAGGCCGTGGTCACCCTGCTGCTGCTCACCCTGGTCTTCGCCCGCGGGCACGCGCTCGCCGGGCTGATCCCCGGACCGGACACCTTCCGGTACTTCGCCGAGCTGCTGCGGCAGGGCTCCCAGGACGTCGGCCAGTACGCGATACCGGCCCCGCTGACCGACGGCATCCGGCTGATGCTGATCGGCGGAGCGCTGCTGATCGGCCTGCTGGTGGACGCGCTCGCGGTGACCTACCGCAGTGCCGCCCCGGCCGGGCTGCCGCTGCTCGCGCTGTACTCGGTGGCGGCGGGCCTCTCCCAGGGCAGCGCCGACTGGCTGTGGTTCCTGGTGGCGGCGGGCGGCTATCTGATGCTGCTGCTCGCGGAGGGCCGGGACCGGCTCGCCCAGTGGGGGCGGGTCTTCGGCAGCGGGTCGCGCCCCGCCGAGGGCGGCCGGGACGGCGTGGTGGCCCCGGTGCGCACCGGCCGCCGGATCGGCGCGGTCGCCCTCGGGGTGGCGCTGCTGGTGCCGCTCGTGCTGCCCGCGATGCAGGGCGGCCTGCTGAGCAAGACGGGGACCGGAGTCGGCGCGGGATCCGGCCGCGGGGGCACGATCTCCGCCGTCAACCCGCTGGTCTCGCTGCGCGACAGCCTGAACACCAGTGACGACCGCACGGTGCTGTCCCTGCGCACCACCAGCACCGACATCTCCGACCTGTATCTGCGGATCGTCTCCCTGGACGACTTCGACGGCACCACCTGGAAACCGGCCCAGCGGCACGTGGTCGACGTGCCGAACACGCTCCCGACGCCGCTCGGACTGGGTCCGGACGTCCGGCGGGACACCGTGCGCACCACCGTCAGGGCGGCGGACTGGTACGCGCAGGACTGGCTGCCGATGCCCTATCCGCCGAGCGGGGTGCGGATCGACGGCAGCTGGCGGTACGAACCGGCGGGCATGACGCTGGTCGGCGACCACGGCCAGACCACGCGCGGCAAGACGTACCAGGTGACCAGCCTGGACGTGCGGCCCACGGCGCAGCAGCTGGCGGCCGCGCCCGAGCCGCCGAAGGCGCTGCTGCGCGAGTTCACCCGGGTGCCGTCCACGCTGCCCGGGGTGGTGGCGCGGACCGCCCGCGAGGTCACGGCGGGCGCGGCCAACCACTACGAGGAGGCGGTGCGGCTCCAGGACTGGTTCTCCGTCGACGGGGGCTTCCAGTACGACACCCAGGTGGAGGTCGGCGGCGGTCCGGACGCCATAGCGAACTTCCTGAAGAAGAAGGAGGGTTTCTGCGTCCACTTCTCCTTCGCGATGGCGGCGATGGCCCGCACCCTCGGCATCCCGGCCCGGGTGGCGGTGGGCTTCGCGCCCGGCACCGCGCAGGCCGACGGCTCGGTGGCGGTGAGCCTGAAGGACGCGCACGCCTGGCCCGAGCTGTACTTCCAGGGCGTGGGCTGGACCCGCTTCGAACCGACCCCGTCCCGGGGCGTGGTGCCGTCGTACACCCAGTCGGTCACGCCCGGCACCTCGCAGCCGGACCAGTCCCTGCCGTCCAAGCACGGCTCCGCGGCGCCCTCGGCGGCTCCCTCGGCCGACGGGCAGTGCGCGGGCCGGCCGGAGAACTGCGACGCGCCGTCGGCCGCGGCGGTCCCGGCGGGCGGCGGCAGCGGCCCCGGGCCGTGGTGGTTCGCGCTGGTCGCCCTGGCCGTGCTGGTGGTGCTCGCGGTCCCGTTGGCACCGCTGCTGTGGCGGGCCCGGACGCGTACGGTGCGGCTCGGCGGGCACGCCCGCGGGGCGCAGGGCGCGGCGGCGCACACGCTGGCCGCCTGGCAGGAGCTGACGGACAGCGCCTGGGACCTGGGCATCGCGCCGGACGATTCGCTGACCCCGCGCGGCGCCGCCGAGCGGATCGTCCGCCTGGGCCGCCTCGACCGGCCGGCCGAGGCGGCGGTGCACCGCGTCGCGGACGCGCTGGAGCAGGTGCTGTACGCCCCACGGCCGCGGCCGGCCGGGGGCGTGGCCGAGGACGTCCGCCGGGCGACGGGGGCCCTCCACGCCGCGGCCGGCCGGGGCGCCCGCCTCAGGGCGCGCCTGCTGCCTCGGTCGGCGGTCCGGGTGCTGTGGGCGGCGTCGGCCCACTGGTCCGCGCTGCGGGCCAGGGCGGCCGGGATGCGGCCCGTGGTACGGCGGGCGGCGGATCGGTGACCCGCGGTGGCCCTCCCCCGGGCCACCGCCACCCCGGCCTCCCGTTCGTCCCCGGGCAAGCCGGTCTTCGGCGTGGGGGCCGGGCGCGGTGGTCTCCGGTCCGGGGCCGGGCACGGCGTGCCCTGTGCTTCCCGGGCGTAGCCGGGGTGGCGGTTTCCGGGCCGGGGGCCGAGGACATCGCGCCTCTGGGCTTCCCGGCCACAGCCGAGACGCGCCGCGCCCCGGGCTTCCCGGGCCTGGGCGAGCACGGCGCCCTCTGACCCGGGCGTGGCCGAGCACTGCACGCCCCTGGGGGCTCAGGCACGTGGCGGGGCGCGGCGGTTCGGCAAGCCGGCGGCCGGGCGCGACGCGTCCCTCGGCCTCCAGGCCACGGCCGAGCGCATCGTGTCCTCGGGCGCCCGGTCGTGGCCGAGGCGCGCGACGCCCCTGGCCGGCAGTGTGGAGCATGCCCGAGGGGGGTGACCACCGGTGGTCACCCCCCTCGGGAGGATCTGTCGGAGCCGCGGGAGCTAACGGCCCTGTTGTTCGTCTCGTCGGCGCTGCCAGCGCTCCTCGATACGGTCCATCATCGAGCGCTTGGCACGCACCGGGCGCCGTACGGCGCCCGTCGGGTGCTCCCCCGGCTTCGGCGCCTTGCGCCAGCCCGTCACGGCGAGTACGGCGCAGCCGAGCATGACGAGGAAACCGACGACGCTGACCCAGATCAGCTGGGCGACCATTCCGGCCATGAGGAGCGCGATACCCACGAGGAAGCCCGCGACCGCCTGGTAGACCCGCCGCCGGGTGTACGTACGCAGCCCGCTTCCCTCAAGCGCCGACGCGAACTTGGGATCTTCGGCGTACAGCGCTCGCTCCATCTGCTCGAGCATGCGCTGCTCGTGCTCCGAGAGCGGCACGGAGTCCTCCTCATCGTGCGGTCGCCGGGGCGACCCGGGGGGTCCCTTCAGGATAGGCAGGGAATCGCCCCCGTGAAACCCGCCCCTCTACGCCAATTGACCAACCGGATTCCGTGCTGGCCGTCCCGGCTCGCCCGATGCTTCCATTCCCCGGTGGCCGACCCGTCATGCCGGGTGGTGTACCTCGATCATACGGCGCAAACCCCACGATCGGGGGTCTTGTGGTGTACTCCATCCGCCGTCGACGCCCTGATCAGCGGCGCCTCGGGCCGCGCACCGAGGAGCGCGCTCAGAGCTCGGCCGCGCCCGGCGACTCGCCCAGCACGTGCAGCTGGGTGGCGACGGAGTGGAACGCGGGCAGCTCGGCCGCCGCGGCCTCCAGTCTCAGCAGCGCGTCCAGGGCGGCGGGCTCGGTGTCGACCAGCACGCCGGGCACGAGGTCGGCGAAGACGCGCACGCCGTGCACCGCGCTCACCCTGAGGCCCGCTCCCTCGGCCAGCGCGGTCAGCTGGTCGGCGGTGAAGCGGCGCGGCATCGGGTCGCCGGCGCCCCAGCGGCCGTCGGGGTCGGTCAGGGCCTGCCGGGCCTCGGTGAAGTGACCCGCGAGGGCCCGGGCGAACACGGCGCCGCCGAGTCCAGCGGCCAGCAGGCTGACGACGCCCCCGGAGCGCAGCGCGGCGACCGCGTTGCGCATGCTCTCGGCCGGGTCGTCCACGTACTCCAGGACGCCGTGGCACAGCACGGCGTCATAGCCGCCGCGCTCCACCACGTCGAACAGTCCGTGCGCGTCGCCCTGGACGCCCTTGACCCGCTCGGCGACGCCGGCCTCGGCGGCGCGGCGCTCCAGCGCGAACAGCGCGTTGGGGCTCGGGTCGACCACGGTGACGCGGTGGCCGAGGCCGGCGAGGGGCACCGCGAAGTTGCCGCTGCCGCCGCCGGTGTCGAGGACGTCCAGCGCGTCCCGTCCCGTGGCCTTCATCCGCCGGTCGAGGGCGTCCTGGAGCACCTCCGAGACGACCGCGGTGCGCAGCGAGGCACGGGACCGGGAGGGGTCGGTGCGCAGCGACGCCGTACGCGGGCGGTCGGGGGAGACGGGCGGGCGCATCGGGTCCGACACGGCAGTTGGCTCCTCGGCAGGGCTGGACGGCTTCAGGCCTCTCCACCCTATTGCCTCAGGCGCTCCGCCTGGTCATCGTGGGGGCCGCGGCCGTGTCCGTCTCGTACGGCGGACGCGGGGCGCACCGCCCGTGGTCAGCCCGCGTCCGGTAGGTCACCGCGGCCGCGCGGGCCGTCCCGGTCGCCGGGGTCCCGGCGGGGCTGGGGCAGGACCGGCTGGAGGACGAGCATCCGCTCCACGAGGCGCAGGAACATCCCCGCGTCCCGTATCAGGTCGTCGGCGTCCCGCCGGCTCGCGGCGTCCCGGATGCCGGCCTCGGCGCGGGCGCGGCGGTCGGCGCCGGAGGCGAACAGGGCGCTCCACTCGGTCAGTTCGGGGGCGATCTCGGGGAGCACTTCCCAGGCGCTGCGGATCCGGGCCCGGCGGCGCGGGGAGGTCTCGGCGCGGCCGCGGGCGGCGAGCACGGCGGCGGCGGTGCGCAGGGCGGCGAGGTGGGCCGTCGCATAGCGCTCGTTCGGCGCGTCCAGGGCGGTGGCCTCGTCGAGGGCGGCGCGGGCCCGGGCCAGCAGGTCGAGGGCGGCGGGCGGGGCCGCGGCCTTGCGCGGGACGGGGTGCACGTCGCTCGCCGGGCCGGTCAGTGAGGGGGCAGGGCCGAGGGCGCGGCGCCGGCGGGCGGCGGCTGCGGACGAGTGGGCCATGACGAACCTCCTGTCGTCGGTGACGGCACGGGTGCCGTATGTGCCCATCGTGAGGTATGCCACTGACAATCCGTTCCGACCTGGGCTTTTGCCATGGCCGGAGTTGGGGCATAGTTTTGAACTGACCAGTCAGTGCAAAAAATGGACACGTCACGCAGGGGGGCTTGTGGACGGCGCGCGCGTCACGGCCGAGGGACTCGGGCTGAAAGGACCCCGGGGGTGGGCCTTCCGCGGCATCACCCTGGACGCGGAGCCCGGCTCGCTGATCGCGATCGAGGGACCGTCCGGCTCCGGCCGTACGTGTCTGCTGCTCGCGCTCACCGGACGGATGAAGCCCACCGAGGGAGTGGCCACCGTCGCCGGTTCCAAACTCCCCCGGCACATGGCGGCCGTGCGCCGCGTCAGCGCGCCGGCCAACGTGACCGGGGTGACGGACCTGGAGCCGGCCCTGACCGTCGGCGAGCATCTGCGCGAACGGGCCCTGCTCCAGCGCCGGTTCGGCGACTCGCTGCGCGAGGTGCTGCACCCCCGGGCCGGGCGCTCGCACGAGGCGCGGCTGCGGGTGGACGCGGCGCTCGCCGCCGCCGGGCTCGACCTGGAGTCGCTGCCCAAGGGCTCCCGGACGGCCGTGCGCGACCTGGAGCGGGTGCAGGAGGTGCGCCTGTCGGTCGCGCTGGCCCTCGTCGGCAGGCCCCGGCTGCTGGGCGTGGACGACCTCGACATGAAGCTGTCGGACGCCGAACGCACCGAGGTGTGGGACATGCTGCGCGCCCTCGCGCGCGCCGGGACGACGGTCCTGGCCGTGTGCCGCACCGCCCCCGGGGACTGCGTCACCGTCCGCACGGACCACGGCGCCGGCCAGGGCGCCGAGGACCCCCACGAGACGGCCGCGCGGCCGGACGACCCCAAGGAGGACGCCGATGCGCTCGCCTAGGCTGGCCGCCCTCGAACTGCGGCGCTTCGGACGCGGGAAGCTGCCCCGCGCCGCCCTCGTCGCCCTGCTCGTGCTCCCGCTGCTCTACGGCGCCCTGTACCTGTGGTCCTTCTGGGACCCCTACGGCCGCCTGGACCGCATCCCGGTGGCCCTGGTCAACGACGACAAAGGGGCCACGGCGGACGGCAGGAAGATCACCGCGGGCGACGACATCGTCGCCGGGCTGCGCGACAGCCGGAGCTTCGACTGGCACGAGGTGAGCGACGCCGAGGCCCGCGAGGGCGTCGAGAACGGCACGTACTACCTGTCGCTGACCATGCCGGCCGACTTCAGCCGGCGCGTCGCCTCCAGTTCCGGCGACTCCCCGGAGACCGGCGCCCTCCAGGTGCGCACCAACGACGCCAACAACTACATCGTCGGGCAGATCTCCCGCACCGTCTTCAACGAGGTGCGCACCGCCGCGTCCACCAAGGCGTCGCGGAGCTTCCTGGACAAGATCTTCATCTCCTTCTCCGGCATCCACGACAAGACCGTCACGGCCGCCGAGGGGGCCGACAAGCTCAACTCCGGCCTGGGGAAGGCGGAAAAGGGCTCCAAGGACCTCGCCGACGGGCTCGGCGACGCCAAGAGCGGCAGCGACAAGCTGGCCAAGGGCCTGAAGAAGCTGAACAAGGGCGCCGGTGACCTGCAGAGCGGCTCCCGCCAGGTCGCCGACGGCACCCAGGCGCTCGCCGACAAGGTCAACGGCGTCTACGCCGAGGCCGGTCCGTTCCTCAAGGACAACGAGAAGACCATCGGCGACACCGCCGGCCTGGTCGCCGACTCGGCCAAGGCCGTCCAGGACAACCTCGACGTGCTGGTGGCCCACGCGCCGCAGGCCGCGAAGAACGCCCGGCTGTCCGCCACCGTCCTCGCCGACCTCTACCAGGCTCGCTGCGAGACCGCCACCGTCCCCGACCCCTTCTGCCCCCAGCTGAAGAAGGCCGAGCAGGCCGCCGAGGACGTGGCCGGTGTCGCCGACGACCTCAACACCCTGATCGCCGACCAGAACGGCGACCTGACCGCCATGCGGGCCGACCTGGGCACCCTCCGCAAGCAGGCCCGTTCCCTCCAGCGGACCGCGCCCCACCTCTCCGAGGACGTCGATGACGCGGTCAAGAAGATCAACGAACTGAACGACGGCGCGCAGAAGGTCGCCACCGGCGCCAAGAAGCTGCACACCGGGATCGGCACCGCCCGGACCGGTGCGACCGCCCTCGACAAGGGCATCGGCACCGCCGAGACCGGCGCGCGGAGCCTCGACGGCGGCCTGTACAAGCTGGCCGACGGTTCCGACCGGCTCGCCGGCGGACTGCACGACGGCGCCAAGAAAATCCCCGACTACGACAAGCACGACCGCGACGAGCGCACCGGCGTGATGGCCGACCCGGTCCAGCTGGCCTCCCACGATCTGCACAAGGCGCCCAACTACGGCACCGGGTTCGCCCCTTACTTCATCCCGCTGTCCCTGTGGGTGGGCGCGATGGTGGCCTACATGCTGATCCCGCCGCTCAACCGGCGTGCGCTGGCGGCCGGTTCGCCGGCCTGGCGGATCGCGTTCGCGGGCTGGCTGCCGGTGGTCGCCGTCGGCGTCCTCCAGGTGGGCGCGCTGATGGCCGTACTGCACTGGGCGATCGGGCTGCGGATGCTGCGGGCGGCCGGCACGGTCGGCTTCCTGTTCCTGGTCACCGCGTGCTTCGCGGCGATCGTGCAGTGGCTCAACGCCCGCTTCGGCGCGGCCGGCCGGATCCTGGTCCTCGCCCTGCTGATGCTCCAGCTGACCTCGGCGGGCGGCACCTATCCGGTGCAGACCAGCCCGGGCTTCTTCAACGCCATCCACCCGTACCTGCCGATGAGTTACATCGTGGCGGCGCTGCGCCGGCTGATCACGGGCGGCGGGCTCGGCCCGGTGTGGCAGGCGTGCGCGGTGCTGGCCGCGTTCACCGCGGGCGCCCTCGCGCTGACGGCGCTCGCGGCCCGGCGCCGGCAGGTGTGGACCCTGGACCGGCTGCACCCGGAGCTGAGCCTGTGACCCGCGGACGGGCCCGGCAGGGCCTCGGACCTGTGAGAATCGGTGCCATGGAAAGCAGCAGCGCCAGGTCCGGCGGCAGCACGCGCCGGGAGGCCACCCGGCAGAAGCTCTACGAGGCGGCCGTCACGCTCATCGCCGAGCAGGGCTTCTCCGCGACCACGGTGGACGAGATCGCCGAGCGGGCGGGAGTGGCCAAGGGGACGGTCTACTACAACTTCGCGAGCAAGTCGGTCCTCTTCGAGGAGCTGCTGCGGCACGGGGTCGGCCTGCTCACCGCCTCCCTGCGGGAGGCCGCGGAACGGACCGCGCGCGCGGGCGGCGGCAAGGTGGACGCGCTGGACGCGATGATCCGCGCCGGCCTGGTGTTCATCGACCGCTACCCCGCCTTCACCCAGCTCTACGTGGCCGAGTTGTGGCGCACCAACCGCGCCTGGCAGTCCACGCTGATGGTGGTGCGCCGGCAGGCCGTCGCGGTGGTCGAGGGGGTGCTGCGCGAGGGCGTGGCGGCCGGCGAGTTCAGCGACGAGATCGACGTCCAGCTGACGGCGGCCGCGCTGGTGGGCATGGTGCTGGTGGCCGCGCTGGACTGGAAGTCCTTCCAGCCCGAGCGTTCCCTGGACGACGTGCACGCGGCCCTGTCCCGGCTGCTCCAGGGCCGGGTCAGCGGGAGGGTCTGAACCCGGCGCGAGACGCGGAAGGCGCCGGTCCGCTGCCGGACCGGCGCCTTCGGCGTTCCCCCGTGCTCCCCCGTGTTCCCCCTGGTACGGCCGGGCGGCGGGCGCCGTTCCGCCGCCCCGTGCCGGCGGTGCCGGGCCGCGCCCCCTTGCCGTGCCTCCACTGTCTCGTCCGCGCCGGTCCCGGCCCATCCGTGCGGCTACTCATCCGGGGGGCTAGGTACGGATACTCACGTCTGCGTGCGCGGACCCAGGACACGTGGGCCGCGGCCTGGCTACGATCGGCCGGGTGTCCGTGCTTCCCCTCGTCTTCACCAGTGGCTGGGCCAGCGGCGTCAACGCCTACGCGGTGGTGCTGCTGCTCGGCCTGTTCGGCGTGACGGGGGTGAGCGACGAGGTGCCCCAGGCGTTGCAGCGTCCCGAGGTGCTGGTCGTCGCGGGCGTGCTGTTCCTGTGCGAGGCGGTCGCCGACAAGATCCCGTACGTCGACTCGGTGTGGGACTCGGTGCACACGGTCGTCCGGCCGGCCGCGGGCGCCTGGGTGGGCGCGCTGCTCGCCGGGCACGGCGGTTCCCTCCCGGACGTGGCCGCCGCGGCGGTCGGCGGTGCGACCGCGCTGGCCAGCCACTCGGTCAAGGCGGGGACGCGGATGGCGGTCAACGCCTCGCCGGAGCCGTTCAGCAACATCGCGCTGAGCATCGGTGAGGACCTGGGCGTCGCCGGGCTGGTCTCCTTCGCGCTGTTCCATCCCTGGGCGGCGGCGGTCGTCGCGGCCGCGCTGCTGGCCGCGGGCCTGGTCGCGCTGTACTTCCTGGTCTCCCGCATCCGGCGCTTCCTGCGCCGCCGCGCCCGCCGCCGGGAGGCCCGCGGACCGGCTGCCCGCCCGTTCTGAGCCGCCGGGGCCGTGGCGGCCCGGCGCCGCGGCGGCGGCACCCACCTTGGCGGGCACATGAACGCCGACTCCCGACCCGCGGCGCGTCGCCGACAACACGCGCCCGACCTCAGCGGCCCACTCCCGACGGCCGCGCACCGGCTCCCTGCCCCGTTCCGCGCCGCGCCGAGGGCCATGACCACCCGCGGGCGCCGCAGCGGCGGCACGGAACCCGGCCCCGGCCCCAGGCGCATGAAGGCCGGCTCCCGACTCGCGCCCGGTAGCCGACGGTGGCCCGCTCCCGGCGGGCGGGCATGACGCCCCGGCACCCGCGCGGCCGGCGTCGCCGGGCCGGCCGACCGCTCGGGCACGGCCGGGACGCCGGCGAGCGGCGGGCCGCCGGCCGCCCGCGCGGCGGACTGTCGGTGGCGGTCGATAAAGTCGCAGGCATGGCACGGATCGCGGTGATGGGCGCCGGTATGGGCGCGATGGCGGCCGCCGCCCGGCTGGCCGTCGCGGGCCACCGGGTGGTGGTGTACGAGCGCACGGACACCTACGGCGGTGCGGTGCGCCGGCTGGAACGGGACGGCTTCGGCTTCGACACCGGCCCGGGGCTGCTGACGCTGCCCGCCGTCTACCGCGACCTGTTCGTCAAGACCGGCAAGGAACCCCTGGAGGAGTGCGTCGAGCTGGTCCAGGTCGACCCCTCCGCCCGGCATGTGTTCGCGGACGGCACCGAGGTCGCGCTGCCGAACGCCTCGCGCGCGGGCGTCGTCGCGGCGCTGGACGAGGCGCTGGGCGGCGGCGCGGGCGCGCGCTGGGGTGACTTCCTGGTGCGGGCCCGCGAGGCCTGGGACCGCACCCGCCGCCCGCTGCTGGAGGAACCCCTGTGGTCCGACTGGCAGGTGCTGGCGGACAAGGAGCCCTACCCGGCCGTCCCGCACAAGCGTCTGCTGCGCACCCGCCGGGCCGCCACGCTGGCCGAGATCGGCGCCTGGGAGCTGCGCGATCCCCGGCTGGCCGCGCTGCTCGCCGGGTACGCGCTGGCCCACGGCGTCGATCCCGCCTCGGCCCCGGCGAGCGCTGCCGTGCTGCCGTACATGGAGCACGCCTTCGGCACCTGGTACGTGCGCGGCGGGATACGGGAGCTGGCGCGCGCGGTGTACGAACGCTGCCTGGCCCGGCGGGTGGAGTTCGTCTTCGGCACCGAGATCACCCGGGTCCTGACCGAGGACGGCCGGGTCACCGGCGTCGAGCTGCGCGGGGGCGCGTCCGGGGCTTCCGGTTCCGCCGGGGCGACGGTGGCGGAGGCGGAGTTCGTGGTCGGCGCGGAGCCCTGGCGGCTCGGCGGCCAGGTGGAGGGCACGCCGTACGGGGCCGGGACGGTCGCTCCGCGGCCCGAGGACCGGTTCCCGGGGCGGATGGTGGTGTGCCTGGCGCTGCGCGGCGCCCGCGAGCCCGGCGCCGCGCACCGCACGGTGGTGCACTCGGCCGACCCCGAGGGCGAGTTGGACCTGTTCCGGCACGGCACCCCGCCGAAGCTGCCGACGGTCCGGATCGACCGGCCGGACGACGCGGCGCTGCGCCCGGACGACGCCCACGAGTCGATGGTGCTGACGGCGACGGTACCGGCGGCGACGCGCTGCGACTGGGGAGCGCCGGGGGTCGCCGACGCGTTCGCCGAGCGCATGATCACCGCCGCCGAGCGCGCGGTGCCCGACCTGCGGGAGCGGACGCTGTGGCGGGAGGTGCGCACCCCCCTGGACACCGCGCGGGAGACGGGGGCCACCGGCGGTGCGGTGCCGCCGCCCGCGCTGGCCGCGCCGCAGGGCGTGCTGCACCCGGCCAACGGCACGGCGATCACGGGCCTGTTCGGCGTCGGCGGCTGGTCCCACCCGGGCGGCGGGCTGCCGCACGCGGGGATGTCGGGCGCGCTGGTGGCGGGACTGGTCGTGGAGGGCCCGGACTTCCGGGGCTCGCAGTGACTCCGGGGCTCGCAGTGACTCCGGGCTCGCGGTGACTCCGGGCTCGCGGTGAGTCCGGGCTCGCGGTGAGCGGGGCCGCCTGAGCCTCAGTAGCGGTACTGCTCGTCGTACCCGGCGTCCGGCTGCCGGCCGTGTCCCTGGTACGGGTACGGCTGCTCCTGCGGGAGTTCGCCGCCGTGCCCCTCGTCGGTGCGCTGCTGCGGGACCCACACCCCGCCGGGCGGCGTCTCCCCGTAACCGGCGGTGTACGGGTCCTGGGCGTAACCCTGCTGGTCGTACTGCTGCTGGGCGTAGCCGGGGTCGTAGCCCGCGCCGCCGTAGGACTGGTTGCCGATGTAGGGGTCCGAGTAGTTGGCGTAGCCCTGCTGCGGGGCGGCGTCGTAGCCGTACCCCTGCTGTGCGTACCCGGAGTAGTCGTAGGCCTCCTGGCCCTGCTGCGGGACGGGGTGGCCGGCGGTGTCGCCGTACACGCCGTAGTTGCCGGTGTCGTCGGGCAGCGGCTGCGGCTCGTAGACGGCGGTGGTCTCGGCGGCCGTGGGGCGCGCCGGGGAGAAGACGTCGTCGTAGTCGTCGTAGACGTCGTCGGCCGGGGCGGTGGCACCCGAGTCCTGACCCAAGCCGGCCTGGGCCGGGGACTGTTCGTCGCCGGGTCCGGCGGGGGGCTCCGTCACCGGTCCGGGCCGGCCCGCCCGGCCGCGGCGGCGCTTGCTGCCCCCGGGCGCGGCGGCCGCGTCGGCGCCGGGACGCCGGACCGCCCAACCGGCCACGAAACCGCGGCGGAAGGAGAGGGTGACCAGGGTCTGGCCGACCGTGAAGGCGATCGCGCCCGCCCCGATCACGAGGACGGACGGCATCATGACGCCGACCACCACGCCGAGGAACCCGGCGAAGGCCAGCAGTCGCCAGCGCAGCCGCGCCTTGTACTGCAGCAGCACCTCGCCGAGCAACCACAGCGCGACGACGCCGAACGCGATGTAGAGGACCGTCCAGCCCATGTACGCCCCTCTCCCAGTGGCCGTTACGCAGTGTGTCGCATCACGGTGCGGCAGGTCTAGGCCTGCGGGGGGTGGTGCAGGCCCAGGTTCTCGTAGATCTCCAGGGTCGCCGTGGAGTTGTTGAGCGTGATGAAGTGCAGTCCGGGCACGCCTTCGGACAGCAGCCGCGCGCAGAACTCCGTGGCGAAGTCGATACCGATGGAGCGTACCGCCGCCGGATCGTCCTTCGCCGCGAGGATCCGCTCTTTCAGGGCGTCGGGGACATCGGCGTTGCTGAGTTTCGGCAGTCGTTCCAGCATCTTCACACTGGTGACCGGCAGGACCTCGGGGATCACCGGGGTGTCGCAGCCCGCGTCCGCGACCCGGTCGCGCAGCCGCAGGTAGGACTCCGGCCGGAAGAACATCTGGGTGATGGCGTAGTCGGCGCCCGCGCGGCACTTGTCCACGAAGTGGGCGACGTCGGTGTCCCAGTCCGAGGAGCGGGGGTGCATCTCCGGGAAGGCGGCGACGCCCACGCAGAAGTCGCCCGACTCCTTGATGAGGCGCACGAGTTCGGCCGCGTAGGTCAGGCCCCGGGGATGCGGCACCCACTCGCCCATGGGGTCGCCGGGCGGGTCGCCGCGCACGGCGAGCATGTTGCGGATACCGGCGTCCGCGTACTGGCCGATGATGTTGCGCAGTTCGGCGACGGAGTGGTCGACCGCGGTGAGGTGGGCGACCGGGGTGAGCGTGGTGTCGGCGACGATCTGCTGGGTCTCCTTGACGGTGCCCGCGCGGGTGGACCCGCCGGC
Organism: Streptomyces sp. NEAU-sy36; assembly: GCF_013423905.1. NCBI lineage: Bacteria > Bacillati > Actinomycetota > Actinomycetes > Kitasatosporales > Streptomycetaceae > Streptomyces > Streptomyces sp. NEAU-sy36. The sequence continues at coordinate 1,650,547 of NZ_CP058977.1, read as the reverse complement.
ACCGTAGGTCACGGAGACGAAGTCGGGCGCGACCGCCTCGACCCTGCGCAGCGCGCTCCACAGGTTCCGCTCGCCCTTGGGGGTCTTCGGCGCCGAGAACTCGAACGAGTACGTCTTCTTGCCGCCGGCGAGGATCTCGCGCACGGTGCGTGCGCGATCAGTCCTGGTGGATGCGGTTCCGAGGGCCATACCCGCAGGTTAGCCAGGTGGTGGCGGTCCCCCAACCAAACCAGGGGAAATTGCCCGATTTGTCGATTTGCCGTCCATCCCTTGGGACGGACCGTCCGAAACGGGCCGCGGGAGCCCGCTCAGACCTGCCGCAGCCGCTTGGCGAACTCGGCCGCCGCGGCGCCCGGGTCCTCGGCCTCGGTGAGCGCGCGGACCACGACCACCCGGCGGGCCCCGGCGTCCAGCACCTCGTCCAGATTGCCGAGGTCGATACCGCCGATGGCGAACCAGGGGCGGTCGGTGCCGAGCGCGGCGGTGTACCGGACCAGGCCGAGACCGGGGGCGGGGCGGCCGGGCTTGGTCGGGGTGGGCCAGCAGGGGCCCGTGCAGAAGTAGTCCACGCCTTCCTGGACGGCGGCCGCGGCGGCCTCCTCCTCGGCGTGCGTGGAGCGGCCGATCAGCACGTCGTCGCCGAGGATGGCGCGGGCCGCCGGGACCGGCAGGTCGCCCTGCCCGAGGTGCAGCACGCCGGCGCGGGCGGCGTGCGCCACGTCGGCCCGGTCGTTGACCGCGAGCAGCTTGCCGTGGCGGGCGCAGGCGTCGGCGAGGACCTCCAGGTGCGCCAGCTCCTCGGCGGCCTCCATGCCCTTGTCGCGCAGCTGCACGATGTCGACACCGCCGGCCAGCACCGCGTCCAGGAACTCGGGCAGGTCGCCCTGGCGCTTGCGGGCGTCCGTGCACAGGTAGAGGCGGGCGTCGGCGAGCGCGGCGCGGGCGGTGTCGGACATGGGTGGTCCCCCCGGGGGTCGGTGTGTTCGCTGGGTCGGCGGGTGGCGTACGGGCGCGGGGCGTCGTACGCCACCCCCTCAGGCGGTCGGGCTCAGACGGCCAGCGCCTGGGCGCGGCGCTTCACCTCCGTGCCGCGATTCTCGCTGAGGGCCTGCGCGGGGGTGCCGGGCAGGGTCGGGTCGGGGGTGAAGAGCCATTCGATCATCTCTTCGACCGTGAAGCCGTCGTCCCGCAGGAGCGTCAGGGTCCCGGACAGGCCCTTGACGACCTTGTCCCCGTCGATGAAGGCGGCGGGGACGTGCAGCGCGCGGTTCTCACCTCGGCGTACGGCGATCAGCTGGCCATCCTTGACCAGCTGCCGCACGCGCGTCACCTCGACGCCGAGCTGTTCGGCGATGTCGGGGAGGGTGAGCCAGGCGGGGACGAGAGCATCGATCTTTGCGTCAATCTCGGTCACGGGTACTAGCGTAGGCGTTCGGCCGGGGGTGGTGCCTTATGTGGTGGTTCGCCCGCGGTTCCGTCGGGGCCGGTCGCGCCCGCGCCGCCCGGACCGGGGCCGTGCCCCCGCCGGGGCCGGTCAGCCGGCCGTGGCGTCCTTCAGCGGCCTGCCCGGGTCCGCCAGCGCCCGCGGGTCCATCGCGCGGCCCGCCTCGATCAGCCGTCGGCCCTGGGCCAGGTCCCTCGGGCGGCCCACCGCCAGGAGCGCGACCAGGCGGTCCTCGCGCAGCCAGCAGACCGTCCAGGCGGGGCTCGCGGGGTCGCCGCGCCAGACCAGGCGGTCGGCGGCGGCGTGGTGGCCGGCGTACTGGACGAAGCGGCCGAACTGCTCGGACCAGAAGTACGGCACCGGGTCGTAGACGGCGTCGGTCTCGCCGAGGATGTTCGCGGCGACCGTGCGCGGCCCCTGGAGGGCGTTGTCCCAGTGGTGGACGAGCAGCCGCTCGCCGTAGCGGGCCGAGGGGAAGGAGGCGCAGTCGCCGACGGCGTACACCCCGGGTGCGGAGGCGCGCAGCCGGGCGTCGGTGACGACCTCGCCGAACGCGCCCAGCTCGATGCCGGAGCCGGCCAGCCAGCCGGTGGCGGGGCGGGCGCCGATGCCGACGACGACCGCGCCCGCGGGCAGCCGGGTGCCGTCGGCGAGCACCACCGCGCCGGGCTCGACGCGCTCCACGCGGGCGCCGGTGCGCAGTTCGGCGCCGCTGTCGGCGTACCAGCCGGCCATGGGCGCGGCGACCTCGGCGGGCAGCACCCCGGCGAGCGGCCGGTCGGCGGCCTCGACGACGGTCACCGCGCAGCCCGCCTCGCGGGCCGCCGTGGCGAACTCGGCGCCGATCCAGCCCGCGCCGACGACCACGACGTCGTGCTGCCGGTGGAGCACGGGCCGCAGCCGTTCGGCGTCGTCCAGGGTGCGCAGCAGATGCACACCGGGCACGCCCTCGGTGCCGGGCAGGGTGACCGGTTCCGCGCCGGTGGCGAGGACCAGGACGTCGTACGGCACCGGGCCCGCCTCGGTGTCCAGCTCCCGGTCGCCGGGGCGGACCCCGCGGGCCTCGCAGCCGAGCCTGAGGTCGACGCCGAGCGAGTCGAAGTCGAGGTCGAAGGCGGAGTCCTCGGCCTTGCCGAGCAGCACGGCCTTGGACAGCGGGGGCCGGTCGTACGGCTGGTGCGGCTCGGCGCCGATGACGGTCACATCGCCCGTGAAGCCCTGTTCCCGCAGGGCGACCGCGGTCTGCACCCCGGCCATGCCCGCGCCGACGACGACCACGCGCCGCGTCCGTGCCGTGCCCTCTTGCGCTGTCTGCTCGCTCACCCGCCCACCATAGACACGTGACGATCAGTCAGTCAGCGTGCGTCCTCGGTGAGCTGTTCCACAACGCTCGTGCCGGAGCCGGGTCCGGACTCCCACTCCCAGGTCTCCTCCAGGCGCACCCGGCCGTCGGGCAGTTCCACGACCGTGGAGACGCAGTGCCCCGAGGCCGTCGTCCCGTCGGTCCGCAGCTGCACGTACCGGAAGTCCAGCCGGTCGCCCTCGCGGGTGCCGACCAGATGGCCGCGGACGATGTCGCCGCCCCGGTACTCCGCCCAGACGGCGCCGTCCTCCTCGTGGTACGCGAACCGGGTGCGGGTGCCCACCTGACCCGCGGACTGGTCCGCGACGGGGGCGAGAAGGAGTCCGTCCAGCGACACGGCCATGGGCGAGGGCTCCCTTACGGGTGAGGAGGGGGTCGGGCTAGGGTGGCCACCGTACAAGCACTCGCGGGAGCCCGGACGCACCGGGCTGAGAGGGAGGCTGGCGGCCTCCGACCGTACGAACCTGATCCGGGTCATGCCGGCGAAGGGAGGGGCTGGACGCCCATGCCGTCACGTACGTCCGACACATCCGACGTCCTTGTCGTCGGAGGCGGGATCATCGGCCTGGTCACGGCCTGGCGCGCCGCGCAGCGCGGGCTCGCCACCGCCGTGGTGGACCCCGCGCCCGGGGGCGGGGCCGCCCAGGTCGCGGCCGGGATGCTGGCCGCGGTCACCGAACTGCACTACGGCGAGGAGACCCTGCTCGCCCTGAACCTGCGCTCGGCGCGCCGCTACCCGGAGTTCGCGGCCGAGCTGACCGAGGCGAGCGGCCGGGACCTCGGCTACCGCCGGTGCGGCACGCTCGCGGTCGCGCTGGACGCCGACGACCGCGCCCATCTGCGGGAACTGCACGCCCTGCAGCAGCGCTGCGGCCTGGAGTCGCAGTGGCTGTCCGGACGGGAGTGCCGCCGCCTGGAGCCGATGCTGGCGCCCGGGGTGCGCGGCGGGCTGCGGGTCGACGGCGACCACCAGATCGACCCGCGCCGGCTGGCCGCGGCCCTGCTGACCGCGTGCGAGCGGGCCGGCGTGGTGTTCCACCGGGTGTGGGCCGAGCGGCTCGACGTGGCGGGCGGCCGGGCCGCCGGGGTCACCACGGCGGACGGCACGGCGCTCACCGCCGGGCGGGTGGTGCTCGCCGGCGGCAGCCTCAGCGGCCGGCTCGCGGGGGTGCCCCGGGAGGTGCTGCCGCCGGTGCGGCCGGTGAAGGGGCAGGTGCTGCGGCTGACGGTGCCGCGGCGGTCGGCGCCCTTCCTCAGCCGTACCGTGCGGGCCGTGGTCCGCGGCGGCCAGGTGTACCTCGTGCCCCGGGAGAACGGCGAGCTGGTCGTCGGCGCCACCAGCGAGGAGCTGGGCTGGGACACGACGGTCACCGCGGGCGGGGTCTACGAGCTGCTGCGCGACGCCCACGAGCTGGTGCCCGGCATCACCGAACTGCCGCTCACCGAGACCCGCGCCGGGCTGCGTCCCGGCTCCCCGGACAACGCGCCGCTGCTCGGCCCGTCCTGCCTCGACGGGCTGCTGCTCGCCACCGGGCACCACCGCAACGGGGTGCTGCTCACGCCGGTCACCGGGGATGTGATGGGGCAGCTGCTGGCCGACGGCGAGCTGCCGCAGGAAGCCCGTCCGTTCACACCGCAGCGCTTCGGCGCCGTCCTCATGGAGCAGCCCGCATGACCGCCCTGCCGTTCACCATCTCCGTCAACGGGGAGCGCCGGGAGGTCTCCCCCGGCACCGCTCTCGACGCCGTCGTACGGTCCCTGGTCCGGTCCCCCTCCGGGGTGGCGGCCGCCGTCAACGAGACCGTCGTCCCGCGCACCCGGTGGGCGAGCACCGCGCTCGCCGAGGGTGACCGGGTCGAGGTCCTCACCGCGGTGCAGGGGGGCTGAGCCATGGCGGACGATTCCCTGGTCATCGGCGGTACGGCCTTCGGGTCGCGGCTGATCATGGGCACCGGCGGGGCGCCCAGCCTGGACGTGCTGGAACGGGCGCTGGTCGCCTCCGGGACGGAGCTGACGACCGTCGCGATGCGGCGGGTGGACCCCTCCGTGCACGGCTCGGTGCTGTCGGTGCTGGACAAGCTCGGCATCCGGGTGCTGCCGAACACGGCGGGGTGCTTCACCGCCGGGGAGGCGGTGCTGACCGCGCGGCTGGCACGGGAGGCACTGGGCACGGACCTGGTGAAGCTGGAGGTCATCGCCGACGAGCGGACCCTGCTGCCCGACCCGGTGGAACTGCTGGACGCGGCGGAGACCCTGGTGGACGACGGCTTCACGGTGCTGCCGTACACCAACGACGACCCGGTGCTGGCGCGGAAGCTGGAGGACGTGGGGTGCGCCGCGGTGATGCCGCTGGGCTCGCCGATCGGGTCCGGGCTCGGCATCCGCAACCCGCACAACTTCCAGCTGATCGTGGAGCGGGCCGGGGTGCCGGTGATCCTGGACGCGGGGGCCGGCACGGCGTCGGACGTGGCGCTGGCGATGGAGCTGGGCTGCGCCGGGGTGATGCTGGCGTCCGCGGTGACGCGCGCGCAGGAGCCGGAGCTGATGGCGGCGGCGATGCGGCACGCGGTGTCGGCGGGCCGGCTGGCGCGGCTGGCGGGGCGCATCCCGCGGCGGTACTGGGCGCGGGCGTCCTCCCCCGAGGAGGGCCTGGCCGCGCTGGACCCCGAGCGTCCCGCGTTCTGAAGCCCGCGGACGGCGTGACCGGCCCGTCACGCAGCGGTGGGCCCGTGGTGGGAAGCGTCACAGCCCCGCTGCAATACCGGGGCGGGGGCCGTCGGCGGGACGGTGCGGGCCGTGCGGGCTCGTAGACTCGCCGATGTGGATACGACCCTTCAGGACGCTCTCGTCGGGCAGGTGCTCGACGGTCGTTATCGCGTGGACGCGCGGATCGCGGCCGGCGGGATGGCCACGGTGTACCGGGCCCTGGACACCCGCCTGGACCGGGTGCTCGCGCTGAAGGTGATGCATCCGGCGCTCGCGGCCGACGGTTCGTTCGTGGAGCGGTTCATCCGGGAGGCCAAGTCCGCGGCCCGGCTCGACCACCCCAACGTGGTGCAGGTCTTCGACCAGGGGACCGACCGGTCCTATGTGTACATGGCGATGGAGTACGTCCCCGGCTGCACCCTGCGGGACGTGCTGCGCGAGCGCGGTGCGCTGCGCCCGCGCGCCGCGCTGGACATCCTGGAGCCGGTCCTCGCCGCGCTCGGCGCCGCGCACCGGGCCGGGTTCGTGCACCGCGACATGAAGCCCGAGAACGTGCTGATAGGCGACGACGGCCGGGTCAAGGTCGCCGACTTCGGGCTGGTGCGCTCGGTGGACACGGTGACCAGCACGACCGGTTCCGTGCTCGGCACCGTGGCCTATCTCGCGCCCGAGCAGCTCGACCAGGGCACCGCCGACCCCCGCGTGGACGTCTACGCGTGCGGTGTCGTCCTCTACGAGATGCTGACCGGCGCCAAGCCGCACTCCGGGGACACCCCCGCCCAGGTGCTCTACCGGCACGTCAACGAGGACGTGCCGCCGCCGTCGGCGCTGGTGCCGGGGCTGCCGCCGCAGCTGGACGCGCTGGTCGCGTCGGCCACCGCCCGCGCCCCCGAGGCGCGCCCCGGCGACGCCGTCGCGCTGCTCGCCCAGGCCCGCGAGGCCCGCGCCGCGCTGACCGAGGAGCAGCTGGACGCCGTACCGCCGCAGGCGAAATCCGTGGAGCACGACAACGCGGACGACCGTACGAGCGTGATCCCGCGCGCGCTGACCGTGCCCCGGCCGCTGCCCGTCGACGGGGACCCCGGCGACGGTGTCGGCCACACCGCTCGGTTCCAGGGCACCCCGGTACCGCCGCGGCGCCGTCCCCGGCGGCTGATCCTCACCGTCGCGGTCGCCGTGCTGCTGGTGCTCGGCGCCGGCACCGGGGTCTGGTACATCAACTCGGGCCAGTTCACCAAGGTCCCGCCGCTGCTGACGAAGACCGAGGCACAGGCCAGGGACCGGCTGGAGCAGGCCGGGCTGCACGTCGGGAAGGTCGAGCGGGCCTACGACGACACCGTCGCGCGCGGTGCCGTGATCGGCACCGATCCGAAGCCCGGGGCCCGTATCCGCGACCACGACGCGGTGACGCTGACCGTCTCGCTGGGACCGGAGACGGTGAAGGTGCCCGACCTCGCCGATCTGCCGCTGGCCAAGGCGCGGGCGCGGCTGAAGGCGGCCGGTCTGGAGCCGGGCATGGTCACCCGGCGGTTCAGCGACGAGGTCGACCAGGGCGCCGTGATCGCGACCGCCCCCCGCACGGGCACCGAGCGGCACGCGGGCTCCGCGATCGCGCTGACCGTCAGCAAGGGCAGCCCCGTCGACGTACCGGACGTCACCGGCGACGACCCGGCCGACGCCCGGCAGGAGCTGACCGACGCCGGGCTGAAGGTGAGGATCGCGGGCACGCAGGTCAACTCCGAGTACGACAAGGGCAAGGTCGCCCGGCAGAGCCCCGGCGACGGCGGGCAGGCGGCCAGGGGCGACACGGTGACGCTCACCCTGTCCAAGGGCCCGCAGATGATCGAGGTCCCGGACGTGACCGGCGACAGCGTGGACGACGCGCACCGAGCCCTGGAGGACGCCGGGTTCAAGGTGAACGAGGACCGCGGGCTGCTCGGGCTGTTCGGCGACACCGTGAAGAAGCAGTCGGTCGAGGGCGGCCGGACCGCGCCCAAGGGGTCCACCATCACCATCACCATCCGGTGACCGGGTTCACCCGGGACCGCGGTCCGGGGGCACCGGCGGACATGACACCCTGAACGGGTGAGTCCCGTTCAGTCCTCCCCGCCCCGCAATCCCGTCGGCGGCCACGTTCCGGTGGCCGGTGGCCTGCACTCCGTGGGGCTGTCGTACGCCCGTGCGCTGGAGGCGGAGACCGTGCAGGTCTTCGTGGCCAATCCGCGCGGCTGGGCCACCCCGGCCGGGAACCCGAAGCAGGACGAGGCGTTCCGCGCGGCCTGCGCCGAGGAGTCCGTCCCGGCGTACGTGCACGCCCCCTACCTGATCAACTTCGGCTCGCACACCGAGGCGACCGTGGAACGGTCCGTGGAGTCGCTGCGGCACTCGCTGCGGCGCGGGCGGGAGATCGGCGCGCTGGGCGTGGTGGTGCACACCGGCAGCGCGACCGGCGGGCGGCCCCGGGAGGTGGCGCTGAAGCAGGTGCGCGCGCACCTGCTGCCGCTGCTGGACGAGCTGACCCATGACGACGACCCGTTCCTGCTGCTGGAGTCCACCGCCGGCCAGGGCGCGTCGCTGTGCTCGCGGACCTGGGACTTCGGGCCGTACTTCGAGGCACTGGACGCCCACCCCAAGCTGGGCGTCTGCCTGGACACCTGCCACATCTTCGCGGCGGGCCACGACCTGACCGGCCCGGCGGGCATGCACCAGACGCTGGACCTGCTGGTGGAGACCGTCGGCGAGGGCCGGCTGAAGCTGATCCACGCCAACGACTCCAAGGACGTGGTGGGCGCGCACAAGGACCGGCACGAGAACATCGGCTCCGGCCACATCGGCGAGGAGCCCTTCCGCGCCCTGATGAGCCACCCGGCGACCGCGGGCGTCCCGCTGGTCATCGAGACCCCGGGCGGCAAGGAGGGCCATGCGGCGGACGTGGCCCGGCTCAAGCGCCTCAGGGACGGCTGAGGGGCCGGCGGCGCCTCACAGCTCCGGGCCGTCGCCGGGTTCCTCCTGGTAGGAGTAGCGCTGTTCCTTCCAGGGGTCGCCGATGTTGTGGTAGCCGCGCTCCTCCCAGAAGCCGCGGCGGTCGGCGGTCATGTACTCCACGCCCCGCACCCACTTGGGGCCCTTCCAGGCGTAGAGATGGGGCACGATCAGCCGGACCGGGAAGCCGTGCTCGGCGGTGAGCAGCTCGCCGTCCTTGTGGGTGGCGAAGAGGGTGCCCTCGGCCAGGAAGTCCGTCAGGCGCAGGTTGGAGCTGAAGCCGTACTCCGCCCAGACCATCACATGGGTGACGTCCGGAGCGGGCGGGGCCAGGTCCACGACGGCGCCGGCCGGCACGCCGCCCCACTCCGCGCCGAGCATGCTGAACTTGGTCACGCAGTGCAGGTCGGCCACCACGGTGGTGTACGGCAGGGCGGTGAACTCCTCGTGAGTCCAGCCGTGCTTGTCGCCGTCGGCGGTGGCGCCGAAGACCCGGAAGTCCCAGCGCTCGGGCCGGAACTTGGGCACGGGCCCGTAGTGCGTGACGGGCCAGCCGCGCTGGAGTCGCTGCCCCGGCGGAAGCCCGGACCCTGCCGCTGCTCCAGACTCTCGTTCCACCGGATGACCCATGTATCCATCCTGACAGACCTCGGACGATGCCCTCGCCCCACCCTCTCGGAAACGGGCAAACAGCATCATTTTCGGGCAGATTTACTAAGTCCACACTTACTGGACGATCTTCGTCGCCGATGCAATCATGCGGCGCACACCTCCCCCGTTCTCCCCGTGTGGAAGGAGCCGCTGCGATGCAGGGCGACCCCGAGGTCATCGAACTGCTCAACGAACAGCTGACCGCCGAGCTGACGGCGATCAACCAGTACTTCCTGCACTCCAAGATCCAGGACCACAAGGGGTGGTCGAAGCTCGCCGAGTACACCCGGCGGGAGTCGTTCGACGAGATGCGGCACGCGGAGATCCTGACCGACCGCATCCTGCTGCTCGACGGGCTGCCGAACTACCAGCGGCTCTCCCACATCGAGGTGGGGCAGACGGTGACCGAGATGTTCCGGGCCGACCGGCAGATCGAGGTCGAGGCGATCGACCGGCTGCGCCGGGGCGTGCAGATCATGCGCGACAAGGACGACATCACATCCGCGAACATCTTCGAGGCGATCCTGGCCGACGAGGAGCACCACATCGACTACCTGGACACGCAGCTGGAGCTCGTGGACAAGCTGGGCGAGGCGCTGTACCTCTCGACGGTGATCGAACAGAGCCAGCCGGACCCCTCGGGGCCGGGCACCGGCGGCTTCTCGGCCTGACGCTACGCGGCGTCGTCCAACCGGTCGAGCGTCGCCGGAGCGCGCTGTTCGATCAGCTCACGGCGGGGGCAGGCGCCCCGGCCGAGCAGGGCCTGGATGCGCCGTACACAGCGGCCGCAGTCCGTGCCGGCCTTGCACGCGGAGGCGATCTGACGCGGTGTGCAGGCGCCGTCCTCCGCATGCCGCCTGACCTCGGCGTCGGTGATGCCGAAGCAGCTGCAGACGTACACGCGGCCCACCTCCCGACGGGATCGTCGTATCTCTGCCGTCCCGTTCCCGGTGAGGCAAACCTAACCTTACCCGTCGCTTCGCGACCGCAAAAGAGCGAGGGGCGCGGATCGCATGTGATCCGCGCCCCAGCACAGTTCCGCGAGCCGCCCTGCTACTGGTCCCGGTACATCTCCGCGACCAGGAACGCCAGGTCCAGCGACTGGCTGCGGTTGAGCCGCGGGTCGCAGGCCGTCTCGTAGCGCTGGTGCAGATCGTCGACGAAGATCTCGTCGCCGCCGCCCACGCACTCGGTGACGTCGTCGCCGGTCAGCTCGACGTGGATGCCGCCCGGGTGGGTGCCGAGCGCCTTGTGCACCTCGAAGAAGCCCTTGACCTCGTCGAGCACGTCGTCGAAGCGGCGGGTCTTGTGCCCGGAGGCCGCCTCGAAGGTGTTGCCGTGCATCGGGTCGGTCACCCAGGCCACCGTCGCGCCGGACGCCGTCACCTTCTCCACCAGCTCGGGCAGCCGGTCGCGGATCTTGTCGGCCCCCATGCGGACGATGAACGTCAGCCGGCCCGGCTCCCGCTCGGGGTCGAGGCGGTCGATGTAGGTCAGCGCCTCCTCGGCCGTGGTGTTCGGGCCGAGCTTGATGCCGATCGGGTTGCGGATCTTCGAGGCGAACTCGATGTGCGCGTGGTCCAGCTGCCGGGTGCGCTCGCCGATCCACACCATGTGCGCGGAGACGTCGTACAGCTTGCCGGTGCGGGAGTCGACCCGGGTCAGGGCGGACTCGTAGTCCAGCAGCAGCGCCTCGTGCGAGGAGAAGAACTCGACGGTCTTGAACTCCTCCGGGTCGGTGCCGCAGGCCCGCATGAAGTTCAGCGCGTTGTCGATCTCGCGGGCCAGCTGCTCGTAGCGCTGGCCGGAGGGCGAGGTCTTCACGAAGTCCTGGTTCCAGGCGTGCACCTGGCGCAGGTCGGCGTAGCCGCCGGTGGTGAAGGCGCGCACCAGGTTCAGCGTGGACGCCGAGGCGTGGTACATCCGCTTGAGCCGCTCCGGGTCCGGGATGCGGCTGGCCTCGGTGAAGTCGAAGCCGTTCACGGAGTCGCCCCGGTACACCGGGAGGGTCACGCCGTCGCGGGTCTCGGTCGGCTTGGAGCGCGGCTTGGAGTACTGCCCGGCGATCCGGCCGACCTTCACCACGGGCACCGAGGCCGCGTAGGTGAGGACGGCGCCCATCTGGAGCAGCGTCTTGAGCTTGGCGCGGATCTGCTCGGCGCCCACGCCGTCGAACGACTCGGCGCAGTCGCCGCCCTGGAGCAGGAACGCCTCGCCCTTGGCGACGGCCGCCATCCGGGCGCGCAGTTGGTCGCACTCGCCGGCGAAGACGAGCGGCGGATACGACTCGAGGTCCGCGATCACTGCGCGCAGAGCCTCGGCGTCGGGGTACTCGGGCTGCTGCGCCGCGGGCAGGTCTCGCCAGGTCGCCTCGGCGGCGACGGCATGGGAATCAGCGTTCACGGTCACCTCGTAAACATTACGGGGTCATGTCCCGAGTTCCACGAGTCGCCCGAAAAGTGAGACGCGACGACTGCACCGTGGACGGCCGCCGGGTGCGGTAGGGTCTCTGGCATGTTCGCGCTTTCCAACCAGAACTGGTGGTGGACCGCTCACCCGGCGGCCCGCTAGATCGCGCGTACCCAGACTTCGCGAAGGCCGCCCGAGGGGCGGCCTTCGGCGTTCGTCGGGTCGTTCCTCTCCTCATCCGACCGAGTAGGAGACCGACCCGTGGACCTGATGGACCTGTTGTCCGACCCCCGCCCCTTCGCCCTGCTGCGCCGCCGCGTCCCCGGCCGCGCCGAGCACCCGGTGGAGGTGCTGATCGGCCCGGTGAGCGGCCGGGAGCGGCTCGCCGAGCTGCCGGACGAGGGGCTCGCCCTGGTGCCGTTCCGGCAGATCCGCGAGCGCGGCTTCGACGTCCGTGACGACGGCACCCCGCTGCTGGTGCTGACCCCCGAGGAGACCTGCGAGATCCCGCTGGACGAGGCGCTCGCCCAGCTGCCCGGGCACGCGGTGCGGGTCGAGGGCGGCGGCTTCGACGTCGGCGACGAGGAGTACGCCGGGATCGTCGCACGGGTGCTCGCGGACGAGATCGGCCGGGGCGAGGGCGCGAACTTCGTGATCCGGCGCACGTACGAGGGCACGGTGCCCGGCTTCGGCCGCGCCGACGCGCTGGCGCTGTTCCGGCGGCTGCTGGCGGGCGAGCGGGGCGCGTACTGGACGTTCGTGGTGCACACCGGGGACCGGACGCTGGTCGGGGCGAGCCCCGAGGTGCACGTGCGGATGTCGGGCGGGACGGTCGTGATGAACCCGATCAGCGGGACCTACCGCTATCCCGCCGAGGGGCCGACCCCGGAGCGGCTGCTGGACTTCCTCGCCGACGGCAAGGAGACCGAGGAGCTGTCGATGGTCGTCGACGAGGAGCTGAAGATGATGTGCACCGTCGGCGACATGGGCGGGGTCGTCGTCGGGCCCCGGCTGAAGGAGATGGCACACCTCGCGCACACCGAGTACGAGCTGCGCGGCAGGTCGTCGCTGGACGCGCGGGAGGTGCTGCGCGAGACCATGTTCGCGGCGACGGTCACCGGGTCGCCGGTGCAGAACGCGTGCCGGGTGATCGAGCGCCACGAGGCCGGGGGCCGGGGGTACTACGCCGGTGCGCTGGCCCTGCTCGGCCGGGACGCGGGCGGGGCGCAGACCCTGGACTCCCCCATCCTGATCCGTACCGCCGACATCGACGCGGCCGGACGGCTGCGGGTGGGGGTGGGTGCCACACTGGTGCGCGGTTCCGATCCGGCGGGCGAGGTGGCCGAGACCCACGCGAAGGCGGCGGGTGTGCTGGCGGCCCTCGGGGTGCGCCCCGGCCGGCCGCGCGCGGAGCGGGAGCTGCCCCGGCTGGCCGACGACCCCCGGGTGCGGGCCGCGCTGGACGGGCGGCGGGCCTCGCTCGCCCCGTTCTGGCTGCGGATGCAGCAGCCGCCCGCCGAGGTGACCGGGCACGCGCTGGTGGTCGACGCCGAGGACACCTTCACGGCGATGCTGGCGCATCTGCTGCGCTCGGCGGGGCTGGAGGTGTCGGTGCGGCGGTATGACGAGCCGGGGCTGCGGGCGGCGGTGCTCGCGCACGAGGGCCCGGTGGTGCTGGGCCCGGGCCCCGGCGACCCCGGCGACCCGGCCGACCCGAAGATGCGGTTCCTCGGGGAGCTGACGGCGGCGGTGCTGCGCGAGCACCGGCACGGAGTGCTTGGCGTGTGCCTGGGCCACGAGCTGATCGCGGCAGAACTGGGCCTGGACATCGTCCGCAAGGAGGTGCCGTTCCAGGGCGCGCAGACGCGGATCGAGCTGTTCGGACGCCCGCAGACGGTCGGCTTCTACAACAGCTTCACGGCCCGCTGCGACGAGGAGACGGCGCGGGAGCTGGCCGCGCATGGCATCGAGGTGAGCCGGGCGGCGAACGGCGAGGTGCACGCCCTGCGCGGGCCCGGGTTCGCCGGTGTGCAGTTCCACCCGGAGTCGGTGCTCACGCTCGACGGGGCGGCGATCGTCGGGGAGTTGCTGGGCCGGCTGCGCGGCGCGAGCGCGGTGTGAGGCGGCCGCTCCCGGGGCCGCGGACCGGATGCCGGCCCGCGGCCCCGGGGCGTCCGACCGGGCTCAGCCGAAGAACACCCCGACCTCGGCGTACAGCTTCGGGTCGACGGTCTTCAGCTTGGCGGTCGCCTCGGAGAGGGGCACGCGCACGACGTCGGTGCCGCGCAGGGCGACCATCTTGCCGAAGTCGCCGTCGCGCACGCAGTCCACGGCGTGCAGCCCGAAGCGGGTGGCGAGCCAGCGGTCGAAGGCGCTGGGGGTGCCGCCGCGCTGGATGTGCCCGAGGACGGTGGTGCGGGCCTCCTTGCCGGTGCGCTTCTCGATCTCCTTGGCCAGCCACTCCCCGACCCCGGACAACCGGACGTGCCCGAAGGAGTCCAGCGTCTCGTCCTTGAGCACCATCTCGCCGTCCTTCGGCATGGCGCCCTCGGCGACCACCACGATCGGGGCGTACGACGCCTTGAAGCGGGAGGTGATCCAGGCGCACACCTGGTCGAGGTCGAAGCGCTGCTCGGGGATGAGGATGACGTTGGCGCCGCCGGCCAGGCCGGAGTGCAGGGCGATCCAGCCGGCGTGCCGGCCCATCACCTCGCAGACCAGGACCCGCATATGGGACTCGGCGGTGGTGTGCAGCCGGTCGATGGCCTCGGTGGCGATGTTGACTGCGGTGTCGAAGCCGAAGGTGTAGTCGGTGGCGGACAGGTCGTTGTCGATGGTCTTGGGCACGCCGACGCAGGGCACGCCGTACTCGCCGGACAGCCGGGCGGCGACCCCGAGGGTGTCCTCGCCGCCGATCGCGATCAGCGCCTCGACCTCCTGCTTGGCCAGGTTGTCCTTGATCCGGCGGATGCCGTCCTCCTGCTTGAGGGGGTTGGTCCGCGAGGAGCCGAGGATGGTGCCGCCGCGGGGCAGGATGCCGCGCACGGCGGGGATGTCGAGACGGACGCTGCGGCCTTCGAGGGGGCCCCGCCAGCCGTCCCGGAAGCCCACGAACTCGTAGCCGTACTCCTGTACGCCCTTGCGTACGACGCCCCGGATGACGGCGTTCAGCCCGGGGCAGTCGCCGCCTCCGGTGAGTACTCCGACCCGCATGGAAATGTCCCTTCGCCCGCATTGCCTGACGCTTTGTCACGCTAATGGTGATGCGCGTCACATCGGGAGAGGCGGGACGGGTGAATCGGGAGCATTGCGCCCCGATCCGGACTACCCCGCGTCCAGGCCGCGTTCGATCGCGTACCTCACCAGTTCGACCCGGTTGTGGAGTTGCAGCTTGCCGAGGGTGTTCTGGACGTGGTTCTGCACCGTGCGGTGGGAGATGACGAGGCGTTCGGCGATCTGCTTGTAGCTCAGTCCCTTGGCGACCAGCCGCAGCACCTCCGTCTCCCGCTCGGTCAGCCGGGGCGCGCCCGGCTCGTCGGTGTCGGGCGCGGGCGCCGGTTCGGCGGCCAGGCGCCGGTACTCGCCGAGCACCAGTCCCGCCAGGCCCGGGGTGAACACCGCGTCGCCGGCGGCCGTGCGGCGCACCGCGTCCAGCAGTTCCCCGGTGGAGGCGGACTTCAGCAGATAACCGGTGGCGCCGGACTTCACCGCCTCCAGCACATCGGCGTGCTCCCCGCTCGCGGACAGCACCAGGACGCGCAACGCCGGGTTGTGGGCGACCAGTTCCTTGCACACCTGGACGCCGGGCTTGGCGGGCAGATTGAGGTCGAGGACCAGGACGTCGGGGTCGGCGGCCTTGGCGCGGCGCACGGCCTGCTCGCCGTCGCCCGCGGTGGCGACCACCTCGAAGCCGGACTCGGTCAGGTCCCGGGCGACCGCGTCGCGCCACATGGGGTGATCGTCCACCACCATCACCCTGATCGGGTCCTGCTGCCGTGTCATCGCCGCTCCGCCTTCTTCTTCCCCCGCGCCGCCAGGGCGCCCTTCGGTACCTTCAGTTCGACCTCGGTGCCCTGCCCGGGCACCGAGATCAGCTCGGCGCTGCCGCCGAGGTCGCGCAGTCTGCCCCGGATGGACTGGGCGACGCCGAGCCGCCCCTCGTCCTCGGCCTCGGCGAGCCGGCCCTCGGGGATGCCGGGTCCGTCGTCCCGGACGGTGACCACGATGTCCTCCGGCTCGTCCTCCAGCAGGATCCAGGCCCGCGCCCCCTCGCCCGCGTGCCGCTCCACATTGTCCAGGGCGGCGCCGACCGCCGCGGCCAACTCCCGTGCAGCGGACGGCGGCAGGGGCACCGGGGCGCCGGGCTCGGCCAGGGTCACCCCGTCGCGCGCGAAGGGCGCGAGGAGGGTGCGCAGATCGACCGGGCCCGGCTCCGCCGGCTCTTCGCGGGCCGGTACGGCGCCGTCCGCGGCGATCCGGGCGACGGGCGGCAGTCCGCCGGAGACCAGGGTGCGCAGGGCCACCTCCTGCTCCCCGGCCAGCCGGCCCAGCTCGGCCGCCTCGCCGCCGAGGGCGGTGCCGCGCCGCTTCACCATCGCCAGGACCTGGAGCACGCTGTCGTGGATGTCCCGGGCCAGCCGCTCCCGCTCCCGGGTCGCCGCCTGGATCTCCAGGGCGCGGGCGAGGGTGCGCTCGGAGGCGCGGGCCACCTCCACGACGTAGCCGATGCCGACGGAGGCGATGCAGACGAGGATCAGGCTGTGCAGGGTGTCCTTGGCGACCTGGCCGCGCTCGGCCAGGTTGGCGGCCGCCACCACGACGGAGACGGCGGCGGCCCAGCGCCAGCCGCCCTTGACGGCGAAGCCGAGCACCGCGCCGCCGGTCCATATCGTCGGCAGCGTCGGGCCGCCCGCGGTCCGCTGGTGGGTGTCGGCGAACGCGGTGAGCAGGATGCCGGCGAGCGCGATGGCCAGATCGGCGCAGAGGAACGCCTTGGTGCAGCTCGCCGCGTTGCGCACCCGGGGCAGGGTGGCCAGCGTCCACACGGCCAGCACGGCGTCGTAACCGACCGCGATCCAGGGGCGGGTGTAGTCCTCGTACGAGGTGACGCACAGGCCGGCCGCGTACAGCATGGTCAGCACGCGGTACCCGGCGAGCGCCCGCCACAGCGGCAGCTCCACCGACATCCTCAGCACACGCTCGCGCCCGGCCATGTCCCCCCTTTTCCCCTGTCCCCCGGCCCCCGCCGGGCCCCCGCGGCTACCTGCCCTCCGCTTCCTTCCCGGCTTCCTTCTCCGCTTCCCTGGCGTTCTTCTCCGCTTCCTTGGCCGCCTTGGCCGCCTCCGCGATCTGCCGCTTGGCGGCGGTGGCGTACATGTCGACGTACTCCTGGCCGGAGAGCTTCATGATCTCGTACATGACCTCGTCGGTCAGCGCGCGCAGGACGAAGCGGTCGTGTTCCATCCCCTGGTAGCGGCTGAAGTCGAGGGGCTTGCCGATGCGGATGCCGGGGCGCATCAGCTTCGGCATCACCTTCCCGGGCGGCTGGATCTTCTCGGTGTCGATCATGGCCACCGGGATCACCGGTGCGCCGGTCGCGAGCGCCACGCGGGCCAGGCCGCCGGGCTTGCCCCGGTAGAGCCGGCCGTCGGGCGAGCGGGTGCCCTCCGGGTAGATGCCGAACAGCTCACCCCGTTCCAGCACCTCTATACCGCTCTTGATCGCGGCCTCGCCGGCGCCGCGGGCACCCGAGCGGTCCACCGGGAGCTGGCCGACGCCCTTGAAGAAGGCGGCGGTCAACCGCCCCTTCACCCCGGGCGTGGTGAAGTACTCGGCCTTCGCGATGAAGGTGACCTTGCGGTCCAGCATCGTCGGCAGGAAGAACGAGTCCGAGAAGGACAGGTGATTGCTGGCCAGGATGGCGGGGCCCTCGGCCGGAATGTTCTCCAAGCCCTCGACCCAGGGCCTGAAGGCGAGCTTCAACGGCCCCCCGATGGCGACCTTCATCGTGCCGTACAACACCCGTGTGCCTCCCGTTTCCGTCGAACAGACCTTAACCCCCGGGGCGCCCGATGGACCCGACGGCCCTGGTCGGTGTCCGTGCGGTCGCGTACGGTGAAGCACATCCGCGAGTTCTCCACGCCCCGGCCGGCCGACGGCGGGGCCCTTCCCCGGAACAGGAGCGTCGAAGGTGCCGGTTCTCCCTGGAGCCGAGCCGTACCGCCACGCAGGCGGGGAGGTGGGCGTCCTCTTCTGTCACGGCTTCACCGGTTCGCCCCAGTCGCTGCGCCCCTGGGCGGAGCACCACGCGGCGCACGGTCTGACCGTCTCGCTGCCCCTGCTGCCCGGCCACGGCACGCGCTGGGAGGACATGCAGCTCACCGGCTGGCAGGACTGGTACGCGGAGGTGGACCGCGAGCTGCGGCTGCTCGCCGAGCGCTGCTCCCGGGTGTTCGTGGCGGGCCTGTCGATGGGCGGGGCGCTCGCGCTGCGGCTGGCCGCGCTGCACGGCGAGCGGATCGACGGCGTGGTCGTCGTCAACCCGGCCAACAAGATCCACGGGCTGTCCGCGTACGCCCTGCCCGTCGCCCGGCACCTGGTGCGCACCACCAAGGGCATCGCCAGCGACATCGCCCTGGGGGGCGCGGCGGAGACCGGCTACGACCGGGTGCCGCTGCACGCGGCGCACTCGCTGCGCCGGTTCCTGCTCCGGCTGGACGGTGAGCTGCCCCGGGTCACCCAGCCGTTGCTGCTGTTGCGCAGCGCCCAGGACCACGTGGTCCCGCCGGCCGACTCCGCCCGGGTGCTCGGCCGGATCTCGTCCACGGACGTCCGCGAGATCGTGCTGGAACACAGCTACCACGTCGCGACGTTGGATGTGGACGCGGACCGGATCTTCGAGGAGAGCCTCGGTTTCATCGGCCGGCTCGCACCGAGTCTCGGCGAGGAAGGGACGGCCGCAGTTGGCTGAGCACGAGCCCGGTCCCGAGGGCCGCGAGGACCACGAGGGCCGGAGCGAGCCCGACGGGAAGGGCATGCCCTTCGACGAGGACGCCGCCTGGCGGGCCATCGTCGCCGGGTACGGCGAGGAACCGCCGGACCCGCCGGGGGCCAAGCCCTTCAAGCCGGTGGAGGACCTGGCGCTGCTGGAGAAGGACGCGCCCGCGGAGAAGGAGACGCAGCCCGGGAGCGAGGGCTCCGGGGAGCAGCGGCCCGCCCGGCCGCTGGGCAGCTCCGTCTCCTTCGCGCCCGGTGTCGGCCCCCGCGACCACCGTCCGGCCGAGCCGTCCGAGCGCGACTTCGACGAGGACGACGAGGGCCACTTCGTACCGCCCGAGCCGCCCCCGCTGCCCAACGCCGACACCACCGCGAAGTTCGCGTGGCTCGGTGTGGTCGGCGGACCCGTCCTGCTCCTGCTGGCGGTGCTGCTCGGCTGGGACATGACCTGGTGGCTGGCGACCGCCGGCATCGGCGGTTTCCTCGGCGGCTTCGCCACGCTGGTGGCCCGGATGCGGACGGACGACGACGAGGACGACGACCCGGGGCGCGGGGCCGTCGTCTAGGGCCAACCGTGCTGGTCAGGCCGGGATGCGCAGGGCGGTCAGGACCGGGAGGTGGTCGGTGGCGGCGGACAGATCGGCGCGGGTGACACCGGGCTGGTCCAGCGGGACCCCGCAGCCGAGCACCTCGACGCCCTTGGTGGCGAACACCGCGTCGATACGGCGGTGGGGCTCGCCGTGCGTCCAGGTCTCCTCGCCGCCCCAGGGGGCCACGGCCCGGCAGTCCTGGAGGGCGCCGGCGAGCAGCCGGAAGGTGCGGCCCTCGGGGCCCTCGTTCAGATCGCCGCCCGCGACGGCGTGCTCCACGCCGAGCTGGTCGAGCCGGTCCAGGAGCAGCCCGCCCTGGGCGTAGCGCTCACGGCCGTCGAGGCTGAGGTGGCAGCTGATCACGCCGAGGCGGGCGCCGCCGAAGCGGACCACCGCGGTGGCCAGACCGCGCCGGTGCAGACCGGGGGTGAGCGGCAGCAGCACATCCTCGGTCCGCTCCACGGTGGCCCGCAGCGAGCACAGGACCGCGGGTCCGGCCGCGGTGCCGCCGCCGGTGAGGAGGACCAGTCCGGAGGCCGCGGCCAGCCGGGTGAGCTTCTTGCGCCAGCGGAAGAAGCGGGGCGCCTCCTGGATCAGGACCAGGTCGGGGGCGCAGGCGGTGATCACCCTCGCGAGGGCGTCGGTGTCGTCGCGCAGTGAGCGGATGTTGTAGCTCAGGACGCGGATGACGGCTGAACCGTCGGGTTCGGTGTGGGAGTTGGGGAGCGGCGCCATGTGGATCAATGTACGCCGCGCCCTCGGGCGCGGGCGACCGAGCCCACCTCACCCCAGGGCGGGGGGCCGTACCGGGATACGGCCCCGCCGCCGAGCCGGGTGGCTCCTTACATGACCGGGTCGGGCTCACGGGCCAGGTCGGCCGCGCCGACCATGCCCGCCTTGTTGCCCAGCTGCGCGGCGATCACATCGGCGACCGGCCGCCAGTTCCCGCCGACCAGCCACCGCTTGTACGACTTGCGGATCGGGTCGAGCACCAGGTCGCCCTCGTCGGAGAGCCCGCCGCCGACGATGAAGGCGGAGGGGTCGAAGAGGGAGGCGAGGTCGGCGAGGCCGGCGCCGGCCCAGCGGGCCAGCTCGCGGTAGGAGTCCACCGCGACCTTGTCGCCCTGGCGGGCGGCCATGGAGATGTGCTTGCCCTCGATGCCGTCCGGGGTGCCGTCGCCGAGCGAGAGCAGCAGTTCGGCCCGCTCGGGGGTGGCGTTGGCGCGCTGCTTGGCGTAGCGGACCAGGGCGCGGCCGGAGGCGTACTGCTCCCAGCAGCCCTGCGAGCCGCAGCCGCACAGCAGGCCGTCCGGCACCATCCGGATGTGGCCGAATTCGGCGGCCACGCCGAAGTGACCGCGGCGCAGCTTGTTGCCGATGATGATGCCGCCGCCGAGGCCGGTGCCGAGCGTGATGCAGATGACGTTGCGGTGGCCCTTGCCGGCGCCGAACCTGTACTCGCCCCAGGCGGCGGCGTTGGCGTCGTTCTCGACCACGACGGGGAGGCCGGTGCGCGCCTCGACCTTTTCCTTCAGCGGCTCGTTGCGCCAGTCGATGTTGGGCGCGAAGTAGACGGTGGAGCGCTGCCGGTCGACATAACCGGCCGCACCGATGCCCACGCCGACGATCTCGTGCCCGGCACGCGCGCCCTCCACCGCGGAGGCGATGGCGTCCACGATGGCCTCGGGCGTGGTGGGGGTCGGCACCTTGAAGGTCGAGAGGATGTTGCCTTCCTCGTCGACCACGCCGGCCGCGATCTTTGTGCCGCCGATGTCGACGCCGATGGTGAGTCCCATGAATCCCTCAGTTTCGGTCGAGCCCCGCTACGGCCAACCGTACCCGAGGCCCTTGCCGACGAGGGCTTCAGTCCAGGTCGATGCGCTCCGAGGACCCGGTGCCCTCGCCCCCGTCGCCGCCGTCGCCCTGCCGGTCCGCGCGCCATTCGTCCGCGAGGCCGGACGTGCCCGACGTCCAGCGGTGCTCCTGGGACCGGACGGCGGAGCGGTAGGCGGCCAGCAGCTCGCCGCCCGCGGCCGCTAGGTGGTCGAAGACGTCGGGATTGCGCTCCATGACGGGCTCGACGGCCGCCTTCGCCTGCTGGACGGCCTGCCTGACCATCTGCTGGGCGGCCGGGCCGGCGAGGCCGAGCAGGGGGGACTGGAGGCCGGACAGCTTGTCGGCCACCGTGTCCACGAGCCTCTTCAGCTCCTCGGCGGCGGAGCCGGGCGGCGGGCCGTACGTGGTACGCCGGCGGGCCTTCTCGGCCTCCAGGTCTTCGGCGCAGGCCGTGGCCCAGGCGTCGGCGTCGCTCACCCGCGGCTCCTCGTGCGGTTCTGCGGGGCGCTCTTCGCTCATGGCGGCCTCCTGACTGCGGTTCGCCCTTACGACGTTACCCGAACGGGCGGCCCCGGTTCACCGTGCCGCGGCGGGCCACAGACCGGGGTCGGGGGCGAAGCGCACCCGCAGCTCGCCCTCGCGCAGCCCGGCCCCGGAGACGGTGCAGCGGCGCAGGGCGGAGGGCAGCGGAACGATCCGGCGGAAGGGGCCGGTGGTGATCACCAGTTCGTCGCCGCGCCGGATCAGGTCGAGTTCCTCGCGTATGGCGCCGGGCAGCGGGATGTGCCAGACCAGCACCCCGTCCTCGGCGATCCGGTCGGCGACGGTCCACTCGACGGGTGCGGAGGCGGGCTCGGCGGCGGGGACCGCGAGGGCGGTGAGGTCTTCGGTGCCCCGCGGGTCGCGGCCGAGGTGCGGCACGGGGTGGACGTCGTACGTGCCCCGCCACTCCTCGAACGCCTCGCGCTGCTGGGCGAGGAGTCCGGCGAGCCAGGAGCCGGCGGCGGCGTCGGGCAGGGTGCGGTTGGCGATCAGCGCCTCGGTGCGCAGTCCGCGCAGGGCGAGGCCGAGGCGGGCGGTGCGCAGCGCGGCGGCTCCGGCCGGGCCGGGCTCGGCGACGAGCCGCACGGCGGTGTGCCGGTCGTTGAGCACGGCCTCGACGGCGGCGAGTTCCGTGTCCCAGCGGGCGGCCGTCTCGTACAGCCAGTCGGCGGGCATGGGCACGCCGGCCAGCCGGCCGAGGACGGGGCGCAGCGCGCGGGCGGCCTGGCGCTCGGGCGGCAGCAGGCGGCGCAGGTAGCGGCGCAGTTCCTCGGGGAGGGCGAGCAGCGCGAGGGCCTCGGGCAGGGCCGGCAGGTCGACGACGAGGAGGTCGTGGTCCTCGGACAGCGCGGCGTCCCGCAGCGCGCGCAGGAAGGTCAGCTCCTCGGCACCGGGCAGCGGGGTGACCTCCTCGGCGTCCAGCCGTGACGCACCGAGCAGGTCGAGGACGCTCGCGGCGCGGGCCTGGAAGTCGGCGAGGTCCTGCCGGAAACCGGCGGCGGCGTCCGGACGCCAGACGGTGAGGCCCGGCCGGACCTCGACGGGCGCGGCACCCGTCTCCGTGCCCAGCACCGCGCCCGGGGTGTCGGTGCGGTCGGCGCTCAGCAGCAACGTCCGGCCGCCCTCCCGGGCGGCCCGCAGCGCGGTCCCGGCGGCGACGGTCGTACGGCCGCTGCCGCCCGGCCCGGTGATCAGGATGGTACGCATGAGGCTGAACCGTAACGGAAAGCCCCCGCGCGGCGGTTCGGTCCGGCCGCCCGGGAGCACGGGGGCGCTGCGCGGCCCCGTGCGTCCCGTGCGCGGACGGGGCGGGTCAGGCCGACTCGACGCGCTTCTTCAGGCCCGCCAGGGCGCGGTCGATGACGACCTTCTCGGCCTTGCGCTTGATCATGCCGAGCATGGGGATCTTGACGTCGACGGTGAGCCGGTAGGTGACCTCCGTGGCGCCCGCGCCCGCCGGCTTCAGCAGGTAGGACCCGTCGAGGGAGCGCAGCATCTGGGACTTCACCAGCGTCCAGGAGACCTCGTTCTCCCCGCTCCAGGTGTACGCCAGCGTCTGGTCGTCCTTGATCGCGCCCGCGTCCATGACGAGCCGCACCTGCTCGGCACGCCCGCGCTCGTCGGTCTTGAGGACCTCCGCCTCCTTGACCTCGCCGGTCCAGTCCGGGTAGCGCGCGAAGTCGGCGATCACCGCCATGACGTCGGCCGGAGCCGCCTCGATCGTGATGCTCGAACTGGTGTGTTCCGCCATCGCCGTGGCTCCTCCAGATGCGGACCGAAGAGACTCTTGCGTGCGCTCGCTGCGCACGTGTGTGCAGCGTGAAGGCTACCGTGCGCCCGACCTGCCCCCTTCACCCCGTCTCCGCTCGCCGCCCGTCACCACTCCAGGACCCAGGGCCTCCCCGTCGCCGCGAAGTGGCCCACGTTCACGCACTCGGTGGAGCCGACCCGCATCCGCCGTGCCAGCGGCTGGTGAACATGGCCGAAAAGCGCGTAGCGGGGCCGGGTGCGGCGAATGGCGTCCAGCAGGGCCCGGCTCCCCCGTTCGAAGCGGCGCGCGACCGTGTCGTAGACCAGTTCCGGCACTTCCGGGGGGATGTGCGTGCACAGCACGTCGACCTCCCCGACCGCCTCGATCTTCGCGGCGTACTCCTCGTCGTCGATCTCGTACGGCGTCCGCATCGGTGTGCGCAGCCCTCCGCCGACGAAGCCGAAGGTCCGGCCGCCGATCTCCACCCGCTCCCCGTCCAGCACGGTGGTGCCCGCGCGGGCGTACTCCCGCCACAACGGCGGCATGTCGACATTGCCGTAGGTGGCGTACGTCGGCGTGGGGAACGCGGCGAACAGTTCGGCGTACTGCTTGCGCACCGCCTTCTCGATGGCCGCGTACCGGTCCCCGTCGATGCCGGACCACAGCCGGGCCCCGAACGCGCGGGCCTCCTCGAAGCGCCGGGCGGTGCGCAGTTCCACGATGCGGTCCGCGTTCCGCTCGCCGAAGAGGTCGGGGAAGATGCCGCGCGAGTGATCGGCGTAGTCGAGGAAGAGGACGAGGTCACCGAGGCAGATCAGGGCGTCGGCACCCTCGCCGGCCCGCGCCAGGTCCCGGGCGTTGCCGTGCACATCGCTGACCACGTGGACGCGGGTCCGGGCGCTTCGAGGTGGTGTGGATGCCATGGCGATCAAGCGTAGGCGTGTGCGGTGCACGTGAACAGTGCAGGTCTTGGCCTGCGGTTACTCGCCGGTCGGAGCGGCCGTGGACTACTGTGCGCGAAGGAACGCCCACCTGTGTGACACAAGGAACATCTCCCCGGAACCCCCTGTCGGGAACGCCATACCGGCGGGTAACGTCCGGGCAGTCCAGTCGTGCTCAGGGTTTCGGCCACCGCGAACCCGAGCACCAGCCCGAGCCTTGGACCGCACCGTCGCATCACACAACGTCGTGGCGCCGGCGCCCTATGAGGAGCAGCAGTCTTGCGCGAGTTCAGCCTTCCGGCTTTGTACGAGGTCCCTGCGGACGGAAATCTGACCGACATCGTCCGCAGAAACGCCGCGCAGCATCCCGACGTCGCCGTCATCGCCCGCAAGGTGGGCGGGGTGTGGCAGGACGTGACGGCCCGGGAGTTCCTCGCCGAGGTGCACAAGGCCGCCAAGGGCCTGATCGCCGCCGGGGTGCAGCCGGGCGACCGCGTGGGCCTGATGTCCCGGACGCGCTACGAGTGGACGCTCCTCGACTTCGCGATCTGGAGCGCGGGCGCGGTCACCGTGCCGGTGTACGAGACCAGCTCCCCGGAGCAGGTGCAGTGGATCCTGTCCGACTCGGGCGCGACGGCGTGCGTGGTGGAGCTGGACACGCACGCGGCGGCCGTGGAGACGGTGCGCGACACGCTGCCCGCGCTGAAGAACGTCTGGCAGATCGAGGCCGGCGCCGTCGAGGAACTGGGCCGGCTGGGGCAGGACGTGTCGGACGCGACGGTGGAGGAGCGCTCCTCGCTCGCCCGCGCCGACGACCCGGCGACCATCGTCTACACCAGCGGCACCACGGGCCGCCCCAAGGGCTGTGTCCTCACCCACCGCAGCTTCTTCGCCGAGTGCGGCAACATCGTGGAGCGGCTGCGTCCGCTGTTCCGCACCGGCGAGTGCTCGGTGCTGCTCTTCCTCCCGCTGGCGCACGTCTTCGGGCGCCTGGTGCAGATCGCGCCGATGATGGCGCCCATCAAGCTGGGCTGCGTCCCCGACATCAAGCACCTGACCGACGAACTCGCCGCGTTCCGGCCGACGTTGATCCTCGGTGTACCGCGCGTCTTCGAGAAGGTCTACAACGCGGCGCGCGCCAAGGCGCAGGCGGACGGCAAGGGCGCCGTCTTCGACAAGGCGGCGGCCACCGCGATCGCCTACAGCAAGGCCCTGGACTCGCCGTCCGGGCCGTCGTTCGGGCTGAAGCTCAGGCACAAGGTCTTCGACAAGCTGGTCTACGGCAAGCTGCGCGCGGTCCTCGGCGGCCGGGGCGAGTACGCCATCTCCGGCGGCGCCCCGCTGGGCGAGCGGCTCGGCCACTTCTTCCGGGGCATCGGCTTCTCGGTGCTGGAGGGCTACGGCCTGACCGAGTCCTGCGCGGCGACCGCGTTCAACCCGTGGGACCGGCAGAAGATCGGCACGGTGGGGCAGCCGCTGCCGGGCTCGGTGGTGCGGATAGCGGACGACGGCGAGGTGCTGCTGCACGGCGAGCACCTGTTCAAGGAGTACTGGAACAACCCGGCCGCGACGGCCGAGGCGCTGGCCGACGGCTGGTTCCACACCGGGGACATCGGCACCCTGGACGAGGACGGGTACCTCCGGATCACCGGCCGCAAGAAGGAGATCATCGTCACCGCGGGCGGCAAGAACGTGGCGCCGGCCGTGATCGAGGACCGTATCCGGGCGCACGCGCTGGTCGCGGAGTGCATGGTGGTCGGCGACGGGCGGCCGTTCGTGGGCGCCCTCATCACCCTGGACGAGGAGTTCCTGGGGCGCTGGGCCGCGGAGCACGGCAAGCCGGCCGGCTCCACGGTGGCCTCGCTGCGGGACGACCCCGAGCTGAACGCCGCGATCCAGGAGGCCGTGGACGACGGCAACGCGGCGGTGTCCAAGGCGGAGTCGGTGCGCAAGTTCCGTGTCCTGCCGGGGCAGTTCACGGAGGACTCCGGTCATCTGACGCCGTCGCTGAAGCTGAAGCGGAACGTGGTCGCGAAGGACTTCGCGGACGACATCGAGGCGATCTACGCCAAGTGACCTGCGCGGCGGGGCTCTTGGGGAACACGCGTCAGAGCAGTGTCCGCAGGCGCTCCGCCAGCAGGTCCCACCGCCACTTCTCCTCCACCCACCGGCGGCCCCGCTCCCCCATCCGCCGCCGCAGGGCGGCGTCCTGGAGCAGCGCGGTGATGCGGTCGGCGGCCTCCTGCGGGGCGCCGCCCCGGACCACCCAGCCCGTCTCGCCGTCGAGCACGGCGTCGGGCGCGCCGCCGGAGTCGCCGGCGACGACCGGCAGGCCCGTCGCGGAGGCCTCCAGGTAGACGATGCCGAGGCCCTCGACGTCGAGGCCGCCGCGCCGGGTGCGGCAGGGCATGGCGAAGACGTCGCCGGCGCCGTAGTGGGCGGGCAGCTCGGACCAGGGGACGGCACCGGTGAAGCGGACCGAGGCGGCGACACCGGTCTCCCGGGCGAGCCGGCGCAGGTCCTGCTCGTAGGGACCGCCACCGACGATCAGCAGCACGGTGTCCGGCTCGGCGGCGAGGATCCTGGGCAGGGCCCGGATCAGCGTGTCCTGGCCCTTGCGCGGCACCAGCCGGGAGACGCAGACGACGACCGGACGGTCGGCGAGGCCGAGGCGGGCGCGGACCTCGTCCCCGCCGGAGTCCGGGTGGAAGGTCTTCTCGTCGACGCCGGGCGGCAGTTGCACCATCCGGCCGGCCGCCTCGGGGGTGAGCGCGGCGGCGATGCGGGAGCGGGTGTACTCGCCCAGATAGGTGATCGTGTCCGTGGCTTCGCCGATCCGGCGCAGCAGCTGCCGGGCCGCGGGCAGCTGGGCCCAGCCGGCCTCGTGCCCGTGGGTGGTGGCCACCAGCCGCTCGGCCCCGGCGCGGCGCAGCGCGGGCGCCATCAGTCCGAGCGGCGCCGCGGCCCCGAACCACACCGAGGTGCAGCCGTGCTCGCGCAGCAGCGCGGTGGCCCGCCCGGTCGCCCCGGGGGTGGGCAGCAGCATCGTCGTGCGGTCGCGTACGACGGTGAAGGGCTGCTCGGCGTCGAAGGCGGCGGTGGCCTCGACGCCCTCCCGGCTCCGCTTCCAGGTGGAGGCGTAGACGACCAGCTGCCCGGGGTCCAGCCGGAGGGCCATGTTGTGCAGGAAGGCCTGGATGCCGCCCGGCCGGGGCGGGAAGTCGTTGGTCACGATCAGGGTCTTGTGCATCGTGGCCGACCCTACCGAATCGGCCGTACGGCCCGGATACGGGCGGCCGCGTTGGCACGGCCGCGGGCGGTCGGGACATCATGGTGCCGCGACGGCGGGACTCGAAGCGCAATCGAACGGCAGGGGATCACGTGGAGACCAAGGACGCCCGGCGGTCGCCGGCGTACCTGCTCGCGACCTGGGGCGTCACCCGTGCGGTGCTGCTGCTCTTCGTCTTCGGGGTGTACGTCTTCCCGGGCCCGGACGTCACCTCGGACGTGTCGGTGATCTACCGGGGGTGGTACGAGGTGCTGCGCGGCGGGACGTTCCCGCTGGACGACGTCACCTGGCAGTACCCCCCGGCCGCCGCGCTGGCGATCCTCTCCCCGGCTCTGCTGCCCTTCCTGTCGTACGCGCACGCCTTCTTCGTCCTGGCGTTCCTCGCGGACCTGGTGGTGCTGGCGTTGCTGCTGTGGCACTCGGGGCGTCCGGGCGGGTCGCGGCGCGGGGCATGGGTGTGGGTGGCGGGCGTCCCGCTGCTCGGCCCCACGGTGTACGCCCGCTACGACGTGATGGTGACCGCGGTGGCGGTGGCGGCGCTGGTGGCGGGGGCGCGGCACCCGCGGCTGATGGGCGCGCTGACGGCGTTCGGGGCGCTGCTGAAGGTGTGGCCGGCCCTGCTGCTCGCCGGGGCGGTCCGGCGGCGGGCGTGGGTGTCGGCGGCGGTGACGGGGGCGGGGCTCGCGGCGGTGTTCGCGGTGTCGATGCCGGGCGCGTTCGCGTTCCTCACCTTCCAGCGGGAGCGGGGCACGGAGGTGGAGTCGCTGGGCGGCCTGGTCTTCCATGTGGCCCGGCACTTCGGCTGGCGGGGCGAGGTGCTCTTGAACTACGGCTCGATCGAATTCCTCGGCCCGTACGTGGTTGAGGTGAGCACGGCGGCGCTGGCCCTGACCGCGGCCGCGTTCGGCTGGCTCCTCCTGTGGCGCCTGCGGGCCCGCCGCTTCACCCCCCGCACCCTGGCGGACGCGGCGTTCACCGCGGTCCTCCTGTTCACCGTCACCAGCCGGGTGATCAGCCCCCAGTACCTGGTCTGGCTGATCGGCACGGCCGCCGTCTGCCTGGCCCACCGCGCCTCCCGGATGACGTCCCCGGCCCTGCTCGTCCTCGCGGCCTCGCTCCTCACCGTCCTGGAGTTCCCCGTCGGCTTCGCCCACGTCGTCGCGAGCGACTGGTACGGCACCACCCTCCTCCTGCTCCGCAACGCCCTCCTCGCCGCGGCCGCCCTCCTGAGCGCCCACCGCCTGTGGCGCGCCACCGCCGCCCCGGCCCCCACCCCCCTGCACCCACTGCACCCGACCAGGACCTCGGTGCCCTCCTAGGCGGACTCAGCCGGCCTCGGCCGACAGGGCCCGCGGCCCCCGCACCCGCCGCAGCAGCACCGCCACGGCCCCGCACTGCACGGCCATGGAACACCCGAGCGCGAGCACGACACCGGGCAGCCCGAGGCCCGACAGGGCGGCGGCGAGCGGGAGTTGCACGGCGGTGCCGAGCAGGGTGATCCGCAGCAGCGCGTGCGCTCCCCCGCTGCCCTCGAAGACCCCGCCGAGCGCGATGAACCCGGCCATCAGCAGCAGGTACGGGCCGGCCCAGCGGAGGAAGAACACGCCCTGGTGGGCGACGGCGGGCCCAGCGCCGAACGCGGCCATGAGCCACGGGGCGGTGAGTGCGAACAGGACGGCCGCCGCGAGGCCGGCCACCCCGGAGACCAGCACCGCCTGCCGGGCTATGTCCCGGCGGGCGTCCGTCCCCGCACCCCGGGTGTGCGCGGTGTGGATCGCGGCGGCCTGCCGTACCGCGTAGAAGGCCATGGTGGCGAGGTAGAGCACCTTGTAGGCGGTCGCGTAGGCGGCCACCTCGACGACACCGAGCCGGCCGACGATCGCGACCAGCACCAGCGCCCCGCTCTGCCGGACGGTGAAGTCGGCGGACATGGGCATTCCGGTGGTGAGGGTACGCCGCACGGAGGTCCGCAGCCGTTCGGCCGGACGTACCCGGGCGGCCTCGCGCAGCAGCGTGTCGCGGCGGACGACGGCGAGGCCCACCACCAGGGCGGCGCCCCGGCACAGCACGGTGGAGACGGCGGCGCCCCGGACGCCGTGGAGGTGGATGAGAAGCGGGTCGCAGACCAGGATCAGCCCGTTGGCGAGCAGCGCGAGGCGCATGGGGGTCCGGGTGTCGCCGGCGCCCTTGAGGAGGCCGTCGACGAGTTGCTGGGCGAAGAAGACGGCCATGCCGGGCAGGGAGATCGCGAAGTAGGCGGCGGCCAGGCGCAGGGCCGCGGGGTCGGAGCCGCCCAGCACCAGGCGGGCCAGTGGCTCGCGCAGCAGCAGGCCGCCCACCGCGACCGGCGGGGTCACCAGCGCCCACAGCACGGTGCCGCCGCGCGCCGCGGCCCGTACGGCGGCCGGGTCGCGGGCGCCCCGTGCGTGCGCCACCAGCACGGTCGCGCCGGAGGCGAAGACCAGGGCGACGCCGAGCAGCACGTTCTCGGTGTTGGTGGCCACGGCCACGGCGGCGACGGCTGCACCGCCGAGCCGGGAGACCCAGACGGTGTTGACGATCCCGGAGGCGACCGAGGTCAGCAGGGAGAAGTAGACGGGGCGGGCGAGCGAGACGAGCTGGGCACGGTGGGCGTTCACCAGGGCTCCCGGGTATCTCGAAACGAGCTACCTCGATTCGATGTAGCTCGAAAAGAGCTAGCATGGCGAACGGGCCCGTCGCAAGGAGGAGTTGGCGTGCTGGAGTTGTCGATCCTCGGCTTCCTCGCCGAGGGACCACTGCACGGATACGAGCTGAAGGACCGCATCAAGGCGCTCACCGGGCACGTCCGTCCGGTCAGCGACGGCGCGCTCTACCCCGCCATCAACCGGCTGCTCGCCGCCGGACTGATCGACCGGCACACCGAGCAGGGCGCGAGCGCCGCGCCGCGCCGGGTGCTCTCCCTGACCGATGCGGGCCGCGCCGAGCTGCTGGCGCGGCTGCGCCGTCCGAAGCAGGTGGAGATCACCGACCAGGTCCGGTTCAACACCGTGCTGTCCTTCCTGCGCCACCTGCCCGAGCCCGCCGCACAGGCCGAAGTGCTGCGCCGCCGACTGGAGTTCCTCGAGACGCCGTCGAGCTTCTTCTACCGGGACGGGGAGCCGGTGCGGGCCGAGGAGGCCGGGGATCTGTTCCGGGCGGGGATGCTGCGGGTCGCGCGAGCCACCGGCGCCGCCGAGCGGGAGTGGTTGCGGGAGGCCGTCGGGGTGCTCAGCGCAGTTGGTCGACCAGGTACTGCCGCCACGCGGCGGTGAAGGCCCGCGGGGTGGTGCCGAGGACGGTGCGCAGGGCGTCGGTGAGGGCGGTGGGGCGGGCGGGGCGGGCGCCGAGCGAGCGGTAGAAGGCGGTGAGGCGGGCGGGGCCCCAGCGGTCGGCGATCATGCGGCAGGCCAGCCAGCCGCCCTCGTAGGCCTGGGCCAGTTCGGTGGGGTCGCTGGTGAAGCCGAAGTCCTTGTCGGTGGGCAGGGCGGCGGGGACCCGGCCGGCCTGGACGGCGCGGGCCAGTTCCGGGGCGGCCTCGGTGGGGGTGCGGTCGGTGCCCAGGTAGCCGATCCAGTCCGCGTACCCCTCGGAGAGCCACAGGGGGGTGGCGGAGGTGGTGCGGGCGCGGGTGGCCACGTGGGTCGTCTCGTGGGTGAGGACGACCTGTCTGCCCAGGGTGCCCAAGGCGGCGTAGGCGTCGGGGTTGATCACCACCCGGTCGGCCGGGGTCCGGCCCGCGCCGCCCGCCTCGCCGGTGGTGACGGCGGCGATGCCCCGGTAGTCGGCGGCCGGTGAGCCGAGCAGGCCCGCCATGCCGTCCAGGGACTTCGGCACCACGACCACCACCTTGCGGGTCCAGTCCGTGCCCCACTCCGCCGAGACCGCGGGGACCGCCCGGTCGGCCATCCGGGCGTAGGCCCCCAGGTCGGCCGGGGACTGCCCGGTGCCCAGGACCAGGCTGTGCGCGCCCGGCACGGCGGTCACCGTGCCCTGGTCCCACAGCTGCTGCCCGGACCCCCCGGCGGGCCGGTCGGCGGTGACGTACCAGGTGCCCTGGGCCGTCCGGGACAGGGTGACGGTGCGCCGGGTGTCGACGGGGGCCCGGTCGTAGCCGGCGACCCGGTACGTCAGCTCGGCGTCGGCGGTGGCCCCCGCGGCGGTGCGGCGCAGCCCGGTGACCCGGTAGGCCCAGGAGGCCAGCGGCAGGGCGCGCAGCCTGGTGTACTCGGCGCGGGCGCCGGTCGCGTCGTACGCCCCCTCGTCGTGCCGCAGCAGCGCCGCCGAGCGCATGTCCAGCAGGCGCTGCACCTCGCTCCGGGCGGAGTCGGCCGCCGTCCGTCCGGCACAGCCGGCCAGCGGCAGCAGCAGGCACAGGGCCAGCGCCCCGACCCGTCTCACCCTCCCGTCACCGGCCATCCGACGATCGTACGGCGCGTCGCGCGGGCGTCAGGGCCGGGTGACCGAGGAGATGGGCATCATCCCGACCGGGTCGTAGCGCACCGCCGCCCCCGGGTGGGGCGCGTGGATGACCCGGCCGCCGCCGACGTACATCGCCACATGGCTGGCGTCGGAACGGTAGACGACCAGGTCACCGGGGCGGGCCTGGGAGAGCGGGACGTGCCGGCCGGCGAAGCGCTGCTCCTGGGAGGTGCGGGGCAGATGGACGCCGGCGTGCGCGTACGACCACTGCATCAGGCCCGAACAGTCGAAGCCCGCGGGTCCGTTGGCGCCCCACACATAGGGGCGGCCGAGGGCGGAGCGGGCGGCGGCCAGGGCGGCGGCGGCCCGCCCGTCGGGGGCGGTCGCCGCACCGGCCGGTTCCGGCAGCCCGAGGCGGTCCGGGCCGGCCGAGCGGGAGGAGCGCTCGTAGGCGGCGCGGTCGGCCGCGGACAGGGAGTCCAGCAACTGCCGCGCCCGGGCGAGCTTGCGTTCCACCGTCCGCTTGTGCGCGGCGACGGCCCGGCGGCTGCGGTCCAGTTCGGCGAGTTTCCCGGCCGTCTCCGCGCGCTCCTGGTCGAGTTCGCGCAGCGCGGACCGCAGCTCCCGCAGCCGCCCGGACTGCTCGGCGCCGATGCGGTCGAGGGTGGCGGCCTTGTCGAGGTAGTCGTCGGGGTCGGCGGAGAACAGCAGGGCGACGGCCGGGTCGATGCCGCCCGTGCGGTACTGCGCCCCGGCCAGCGAACCCAGCTCCTCGCGCAGGGTGTTGACCTCCTGCTGGCGGCGGGCGATCCGGTCCTGGGCGTACCGGACCTCGCGGCGCAGGCCGTCCGCGCGCTCCTCGGCCTCGTCGTAGGCCTGGGTCGCCTGCTCGGCCTCCGTGTAGAGCCGGTCCACCTCGGCGCGGGCGTCGGCGTGCGGCGCGGCGTGCGCGGGTACGGCGCCGAGCGCGGCGGCGGCCGACAGCGCGCACAGGGCGGCGGCGCCCAGGGCGAGTCCGGACGGTGCACGGCGGTGACCGGACGGTGCACGGTCACGGCCGGACGGTGCAAGGCGGCGATGGGACCCCACGGGTTGCCGAACCCCTTCCACTGGCTGACGGAGGACGTCCCCCGGCGCCAGGGACGGGGAGGCCCGGGCGCCGGGGAAACGCGGCAGACAGTAGCCGTGCGGAAGGGTCGCGGCCAAAGACCTCGACGGCGACAAAGAGTGACGCCCCGCCGCTGACGCAGGTCACCGGCGGGGCGTGGAGTCAACTCTCGTCCCACGGGTTCGCCCGTTCGGGCGCCCTCGTGAGGTTTGCGGCGGGTCTCAGACCCGCACGCCGAACTGGAACGGCATGTCGGACATCGCCTCGTAGCGCACCACGGCACCGGTGTGCGGGGCGTGCAGCACCTGGCCGTTGCCCGCGTACAGGCCGACGTGGTGGATGTCGCCGTAGAAGAACACCAGGTCGCCGACCTTGAGGTCGCTCTGGTTGTAGATCCGGGTGCCGATGGTGGCCTGCTCCTCGGAGGTACGCGGGATGGAGACGCCGGCCTGCGCGTAGGCGTAGGAGGTCAGACCCGAGCAGTCGAAGGAGGAGGGGCCGGTGGCGCCGTAGACGTACGGCTTGCCGATCTGGGCCTGGGCGGCGGCGAAGGCGGCCGCGGCCCGGCCGGAGGCGGGCGGGGCGTCACCGAGGTTCACGCGCTGGCTGGAGGAGCGGTCGGCGCGCTGCTGCTGCGCGGCCAGGTCCGCCTTCTCCTTGGCGGTGAGGCTGTTGAGGATCTTCTGGGCCTCGGCCAGCTTGGCCTGGACTTCCTTCTTCTTGTTGCCCAGTTCGGTCCGGGTGGCCGAGAGGTCCTTGAGCTTCTCGGTGGCCTCGGAACGCTCCTGGGCGAGTTCGCGCTGCTTGTCCTGGATCTTGCGCAGCGCGTCGACCTGCTGGCCGCTCAGCTGGTCGAGGGTGGACGCCTTGTCGAGGTAGTCGTCCGGGTTGGAGGAGAGGAAGAGCTGGACCGAGGGGTCGATACCGCCGTCGCGGTACTGCGCGGTCGCCAGCGAACCCAGGCCGTCGCGCAGCTTGTTGAGGTCTTCCTGACCCCGCGCGACGTTGTCCTGGATCGTGGATATCTCCTTCTGCAGCTTCTGCTGCTTCTCCTTGGCGCCGTTGTACTTCTCGGTGGCCTGCTCGGCCTCCTCGTACAGCTTGTCGACCTTGGACTTGACCTGGTCCTTGCTGAGCTTCGGACTCGGCGCGGCGTTCGCGGCGTTGGCGCTGAGCACGACGGCAGCGGCGGCTGCGGTGGTCAGCACGGTCACGCGTGCGCGGCTCTGCTGTTTGGGTCGACGGTGGGACGCCACGGAGGACGAACTCCTTCTTGTGAGTGTTCACCCGTTCGGAGGTTCGAGCCCAGACCCTAGTGACACAGTTGTGATCATTCAAATCCTCACGACAAAAAATGCCGTGACGCAATGTATTTTTTGCACACAACACACGAGCAGTGATGCGCGATTGACCCTATGTCGCGTAACAGGGCGCCCAATCCGGGCATTGCGTACGCCTGTCGGGCCTTTCAGGACAGTCGCTTCAGAAGCACCGCAGACGCCACCGGCCGGGCACCCGCCCGCGCCACCCCGTCGGCCACCTCGCGGTCGGTGGACGCCACGATGACCGGACGGCCCGGCGGTTCCGCGCGTACCAGCTGACGGATCAGCTCGTCCGCGGTGACGCCCGGCTTGGAGAACAGCACCCGCACCCCGCGCGGCGGTGCGAGCAGCACCGGCGCGGCCAGTTCCGCGCCGTCGAAGACGCAGGTCACCTCGGCGCCGGTCTGCGCGGCGAGCGCGGACAACTGCCCGAGCAGCCGCAGCCGCTGCTTCTCCAGCGGCATCTGCGGATAGCCGGTCTTGGTGACGTTGTAGCCGTCGACCACCAGATGCGCCTGCGGCAGCGCGAGCAACTGGTCGAGGATCGCGGGGTCGTGCTCGGACAGGGCGCGCGCCGCGATGTCCTTCGGGGTCATCCGGCCCGGCTCCACCGCGTCGACCGTCTCGGCCGGGCGCACGGACACCGGCGGCAGCGCCAGCTCCCGCCGCAGGCCCTGGGTGGCGTCCAGCAGGGTGTCCAGCAGCAGCCGTACCCGCATGTCCTCCACGCTGCGGCCCTCGCGGGCGGCCTTGCGGGTGGCCTCCAGGGCCGCCTCCGCCTCGCCGAGGCGTGCCTTGAGCCGCCGGGACTCGCTCTCCGCGGCCGACACCTGGAGCTGCGCCTCGGCACGGACGGTGTCCATCTCGGCCTGCGCCTTGCGCAGCGCGGCCTCGCCGCGGCGCACGTCGCTCAGCGCCGAGCGCAGCTTGCGGTGCAGCGACTCCGCCTCCCGCTTCGCCGACTCCAGCTCCGCGCGCAGCCGTTCGGTCTCCGACCGGGTGTGCTCGCGGGCGTGGTCCAGTTCGACGCGCAGCCGGTCCAGCTCGGCCCGGCTCTCCTCGCCGGCCCGCTCGGCGTCGGCGCGCTGGGCCTCCTCGCCGGCCGCGGTGACCAGCTTCACCCAGCCCGCCGGGCGCAGCACATAGGCCGCCGCCGCCACGTCCAGCGGGTCGGCGGCCGGGGGCGCCGACCCGGAGTCGAGGGCGCCGGCCAGCTCCGGCTGGGCCTCCCGGAACTTCTCGCCGATCCGCTGTCTGAACAGCGCGTCGGTCTCCAGCGCCGACGCCATCGCGTTCCCGGCGAACTTCACCCGGCGGTTCGGGGCGAACCGGGCGTACTGCCGCAACTGGGCGGGCAGTTCGGCCACCGTCAACTGGCCGAAGCCGTCCGAGACGATCCCCACGACCCTGCGGCGCACCCCGTCGGGCAGCGGACGGTCAAGCACCTCAGCGGTGCCGTCGCCCGGCCCCCCGCCTGCGCTCTCCACCATCCGTCACACCCCACTACCGATTGCCGACATCCCCTGGCGGGCCCGCTCCGTCAGGAGCCGGTGCCCGGCCTGTCCACGAGTTCCACCTGGTCCACCGCGTTGCACCAGCGGCAGCGCACCGACTCGATGGTCTCACTGACCACCTGGCGCTCCTCCACCGTCGGCTCGCCGGCCAGGTCGAGGTGGACGTACTCCACGACCTTGGACGAGCGGGTGACGTCGAAGCGGGTGAGGTTTCCGCAGAGGGTGCAGCGCCATCGCGTCGTGGCGGTCGGCAGGGGAACCGTCATCGTGCCTGTTCGCTTCCTTCTCGGGTCGGACCGCGCCGGCGGCCGACGCGTGTGGCTCGTAACCCTACGGCCTGGCGGGTGCTCGCCGCCCGTCCGTTCACGGCGGCGAGGCGGTATGTCAGCTTGCGTCCGTTACGTCATGCTCTGTATTCATGATCAGCGAGTGGAGCACGGCCGCCGGCAGGACCTTCAGGGCACTCAGGGCCGCGCCGACGACGTACGGCCTCATCGCCCTGTGCTGTCTGATCTTCGCACTGGGCCCGGCGTCCGGGATCGTCCCCGGATACGGCACCGGGTATGCGCTGCTCGACACGGAGCGGGTGTACTTCCGCCACTGGGGGGTGGTCCCGGCGGAGCTGTTCGCCGCCCCCGCGGCACACGCGCTCTCCCCGGTCACCGCCCTGTTCCTGCACGGCAACTGGGTGCATCTGCTGGGCAACATGCTCTTCCTCCTCGTCTTCGGCGTGCTGACCGAGGAGCGGATGGGCCGCGTGGAGTTCACCCTCTTCTACGTCGGCTGCGGCTACCTCGCGCTGCTGGGGTACGCGGCGGCCAACGCCACCTCCGAGCAGTCGCTGGTGGGCGCGTCGGGGGCGATCTCGGCGGTGCTCGGTGCGTTTCTCTTCCTGTTCCCGCGCGCCCGTGTCACCAGTCTCCTGCCGTTCCTGTTCTTCCTGCCGCTGCGGTTCCCGGCGTGGGTCGTACTGCCGTTCTGGGTGGCGTTGCAGTGGGTGGCGGCGGGACGGTCGGTGCAGGGGCCGGGGGTGGCGTACCTGGCGCACCTGGTGGGGTTCGGCGTGGGGTTCGGCTACGCGTGGGTGCGGTACGGAGGGCGGCGGGACCGCGAGGGCGGTCTCGGGAGGGCGGCGGCGGGAGACGGGCGGGCTAGAGTGAAAACCGCACCCGCTCCGGCACCCGAGGGAGAGAACCAGCCGTGATCACCGCGATCGTCCTCATCAAGACCAGCGTGGACCGGATCCCCGAGATCGCCGAGCAGATCGCCGCGCTGGAGTCGGTGAGCGAGGTGTTCTCCGTGACCGGCACGTACGACCTGATCGCCATGGTCCGGGTGCGGCGGCACGACGACCTGGCCGAGGTGATCCCGGGCCGGATCAGCAAGATCCCCGGTGTCGAGGGGACCGACACGCACGTGGCGTTCCGTACGTACTCCCAGCACGACCTGGAGGCGGCCTTCGCGATCGGGCTGGACTCCTGACCGTCTGAAAGCCGCCCCCCGCCAGGTCTTCACACCGCGGGGACGCAGCGGCCGTCCTCGGTGCGGTACGTCCACTTGGCACCCTCGGTCACCAGCTCCCGCACCGCCGTCAGGAAGCGCTCGACGTGCTCGTCGGGGGTGCCCGCGCCGAAGCTCACGCGGATGGCGTTGAGGGACTTCTCGCCGGGGGCGGCCTCGGGGGCGCCGCACTCGCCCTGGGTCTGGGGATCGGTGCCGAGCAGGGTGCGCACCAGCGGGTGGGCGCAGAAGAGGCCGTCGCGGACGCCGATGCCGTACTCGGCGGACAGGGCGGCCGCGAAGTGGGAGCTGTTCCAGCCCTCCACCACGAAGGAGATCACGCCGACCCGCGGGGCGTCGTCCCCGAACAGGGACAACACCCTGACCTGCGGAATCCCGGCGAGGCCCGTGCGGACCCGCTCGATCAGCCGCTGCTCGCGCGCGACCAGGTCCGCCCAGCCGGCCTCGGTGAGCGCCTTGCAGGCCGAGGCGACGGCGTAGGCGCCGATGACGTTCGGGGAGCCCGCCTCGTGCCGGGCCGCACTCTCGTGCCACTCCACGTCCACTCCCCCGTCGGCGCGCCGGGTGACCCTGCGGCTGGCGCCGCCGCCCGCGAGGTACGGCTCGGCGGCCCGCAGCCAGTCGGCGCGGCCGGCCAGCACGCCGGCGCCGAAGGGGGCGTACAGCTTGTGCCCGGACAGGGCGACCCAGTCGACGTCCAGGTCGGCGATGTCCACGGGGTGGTGCGGGGCCAGCTGGGCGGCGTCCAGGACGATCCGGGCGCCGTGCGCGTGCGCGGCGGCGGCCAGCTCGCGCACCGGCCACAGCTCGCCGGTGACGTTGGAGGCGCCGGTGACGCAGACCAGGGCCGGACCGTACGGGTCGCGGTCGGCCAGGGCCCGCTCCAGGGTCCGCACCGCCTGCTGCGGGGTGCGCGGTGCGTCGAGGTAGGTGACCCGGGAGTCCTGCCAGGGCAGCAGGGAGGCGTGGTGCTCGGTCTCGAAGACGAAGACGCGGCAGTCGGCCGGGACCGCCCGGGCCAGCAGGTTCAGCGAGTCGGTGGTCGAGCGGGTGAAGACCACCTGGTCGTCGGCCCGGCAGCCGAGGAAGCCGGCGACCGTGCGGCGGGCGGTCTCGAACAGGTCGGTGGAGAGCTGGGAGAGGTAGCCGGCGCCCCGGTGGACGCTGCCGTAGTAGGGCGCGTAGGCGGCGACGTCGTCCCAGACGCGCTGGAGGGCGGGGGCGCTGGCCGCGTAGTCGAGGGCCGCGTAGGTGACTTCGCCGCCCGTGACGAGCGGGACGGTGACATCCCGCCCCAGAACGGGCAGCGGGGAGCAGATCGACGGGTCGGCGACAACGCTGGAGTGAGACATGGGGTGACTCCCGTGAGACCGTACGCCGAAGGGACGTACGGGAAAAAGGTGAAAGGGGTACGCGGAGGCGGGGCTCTGCGGCCCTAGCGCATTCGCTTGCTCACGGAAGGCTCCCTCGTACGACCAGGACCCCTGGGTTCGAGGGGTCCGCGCTTGCCGTAGACCTCGCTGCCTACGACCTGGTCCTCACCCGGGGCACCCCGCCACGGACGGAGGGTTGCCGGACAGTCGGCCGGGGCCTCATGACTGTCACTCATGACCTGGTACGGAAATTACGCGAAGGGGTGATCGCCCCGCAACCCGTGTCCGGATCGCGGGACGATCACCCCCGCGTCTCAGGCGTTGCTGGCCGCCACCCAGCGCTCCAGCGTCCGCTTGGCCGCGCCCGAGTCGATGGACTGGGCCGCCCGGTCCATCTGGGCGCGCAGCTGCTCGGTGAGCGAGGCGTCGGACGGCTCCAGGGCCACCAGGGCCGCCGCCGAGTTCAGCAGCACCGCGTCGCGCACCGCGCCCCGCTCGCCGTCGAGCACCCGGCGGGCGACCTCCGCGTTGTAGGAGGCGTCCGCGCCGCGCAGGGCGTCCACGGGGACGAGGTCGATGCCGACGTCCCGGGGGTCGAATACCTCCTCGGTGACCTTGCCGTCCCGCACCACCCACACCCGGGAGGTGTCGGTGACCGTCAGCTCGTCCAGGCCGTCGTCGCCCCGGAAGACCAGCGCGGAGTTGCCCCGTTCGGCGAAGACTCCGGCCACCACGGGCGCCATGCGCGGATCGGCGACGCCCACCGCCTGCGCGCGCACCTTGGCCGGGTTGGTCAGCGGGCCGAGCACGTTGAAGGTGGTGCGGATTCCCAACTGACCGCGCGCGGCGGCGACATGACGCAGCGAGGGGTGGAACTTCACCGCGAAGCAGATGGTGATGCCGGCCTCCTCGGCGACCTCGGCCACCCGCTTCGGGGTCAGCTGCAGGTTGATGCCCAGCTTCTCCAGCACGTCGGAGGAGCCGGAGGCGGAGGAGGCGGCGCGGTTGCCGTGCTTGACGACCTTGGCGCCGGTGCCCGCGACGACGATCGAGGACATGGTGGAGATGTTGACGGTCTTCGCGCCGTCGCCGCCGGTGCCGACGATGTCGACGGCGGGCCCCG
Organism: Streptomyces sp. NEAU-sy36; assembly: GCF_013423905.1. Lineage (NCBI taxonomy): Bacteria > Bacillati > Actinomycetota > Actinomycetes > Kitasatosporales > Streptomycetaceae > Streptomyces > Streptomyces sp. NEAU-sy36. Next base: position 1,610,646 of record NZ_CP058977.1, on the reverse strand, counting down.
GCACCTCGATCACGTTGGCGTGCTCGTACATGGTGCGCACCAGGCCGGAGATCTCCGCCACCGTCTCGCCCTTGGCGCGCAGCGCGACCATGAACCCGGCGATCTGGGCGTCGGTCGCCTCGCCGCGCATGATCAGGTCCATCGCCCAGGCCGTGTCGTCGGCGGACAGGTCCTGGCCGGTCAGCAGGCCGTTCAGCAGGGCGGGCCAGGAGCGGCCCGCCGCGGTGTCGCCTCCAGCGGGGGTCACAGCGCTCATCAGCCGCTCCTCGTACACAGTGGTGGTCCTTCGCACCCCACCCTATCGAGCCGGGACACGGGGAAGGGCCCCGTCCGCGGTGCGGACGGGGCCCTTCGGTGGCGTGGCGACGCGGGGATCAGTGGTGGCCGTGGCCGCTCGTGATCTCCCTGTACTCCTCGACGGACGGCTTCGGGATCTGGTTGTCCTCGCCGTAGTAGGCGTTGGACAGCTTGACCCGGAGTCGGTCCGAGGCCTTCACCTTGCGCTCGACACCGTTCTCGTCGACCGTCGGGCCGATCTCGGCCGGCTGGTACTGCTCGTGCGCGGTGAGCGTGTGCAGCTGCTCCTGGCTGAGCGGCTCGTGCACCTCGATGAACTCACCGTGCGGCAGCCGCTTGATGATGCCGGTCTCGCGACCGTGCAGCACCTTGTCGCGGTCGCGGCGCTGGAGGCCGAGGCAGATCCGCTTGGTGACCAGGAACGCGATGACCGGGCCGACGAAGAAGAAGATCCGGACGAACCAGGTCACGGCGTTGATCGACAGGTGGAAGTGGGTGGCCCACAGGTCGTTGCCACCGCCGACCAGGGTGACCATGTAGATCGTCACCCAGGCGACACCGAACGCGGTACGGGTCGGGGCGTTGCGCGGGCGGTCCAGGATGTGGTGCTCGCGCTTGTCGCCGGTGACCCAGGACTCGATGAACGGGTAGACCGCGATGGCCGCCAGGACCAGCGGGAAGAGCACCAGCGGGATGAACACGCCCAGGACGAGCGTGTGACCCCAGAAGTTGATCTCCCAGCCCGGCATGAAGCGGATCAGACCCTCGGCGAAGCCCATGTACCAGTCGGGCTGGGCGCCGGTGGAGACCTGGTCCGGACGGTAGGGACCCATGGCCCAGATCGGGTTGATCTGCGCGACCGCGGCGATGGCCGCGATGACACCGAAGACCAGGAAGAAGAAGCCTCCGGCCTTGGCCATGTAGACCGGCAGCAGCGGCATGCCGACGACGTTGTTGTTCGACTTGCCCGGACCCGCGAACTGCGTGTGCTTGTGGTAGAAGACCAGGATCAGGTGCGCCACCATCAGGCCGAGCATGATGCCCGGCAGCAGCAGGATGTGGATCGAGTAGAACCGGGCGACGAAGTCGTGGCCGGGGAACTGCCCGCCGAAGAGGAAGTACGACAGGTACGTGCCGATGATCGGCACGGACAGGATCGCGCCCTCCATGAAGCGGACACCGGTGCCGGAGAGCAGGTCGTCCGGGAGCGAGTAACCGGTGAAGCCGGTGAACATGCCGAGGACGAACAGCAGGAAGCCGAACAGCCAGTTGATCTCACGCGGCTTGCGGAACGCGCCGGTGAAGAACACGCGCATCATGTGCACGAACATGCCCGCGAGGAAGATCAGCGCGGCCCAGTGGTGGATCTGCCGGACGAGCAGACCACCGCGCACGTCGAAGGAGATGTGCAGGGTCGAGTTGAATGCCTCCGACATCATCTGCCCCTGGAGCGGGACATAGCTGCCGTGGTAGACGACCTCGTTCATCGACGGGTGGAAGAACAGCGTCAGATAGACACCCGTCAGGATGATGATGATGAAGCTGTACATGCACACTTCGCCCAACATGAACGACCAGTGGTCGGGGAAGATCTTGCGCATGTTGGCCTTGGCCAGGGAGTAGATCCCGAGCCGGCCGTCGGCCCAGTCGGCGATGCGCTCGCCGGCCGGAGCCTTCCCGCGAGAGCGGGCGGTCTCGTTCGCTGCAGTACTCATCCGCGCTCCCAGAATGCAGGACCGACGGGCTCCTCGAAGTCGCCGAGCGCCTGGAGGTAACCCTCACTGTCCACACCGATGCGCAGCTGCGGCAGGGCGTGGCCGGCGGGACCGAAGATCACTCGGGCACCGTCGGAGAGGTCGAAGGTGGACTGGTGGCACGGGCACAGCACGTGGTGCGTCTGCTGCTCGTACAGCGAGATCGGGCAGCCGACGTGGGTGCAGATCTTGGAGAACGCGACGATGCCGTCGTGCGACCAGTCCAGCTCGCGCTTGTCCTTGATGTTGTCCGGCTGGAGCCGGACGATCATCAGAGCCGCCTTGGCGAGCTCCGTCTGGAACTCCTCGTCCGTCTCCTCCAGGCCGTCCGGCTTGGCGAAGGTCAGGGAGCCGACGGCGACGTCCTCGGGACGCAGCGGCTGGTTGGTGTTCATGTTGACCAGACGCTTGCCCTTGGCCCACAGGGTGTGGCGCAGGGACGTACCGGGCAGCGGACCGAGGTCGCGCAGCAGCATGACACCGGAGAGCGGCACCAGGGCCAGCGCGCCGAACATCGTGTTGCGGATCAGCTTGCGGCGGCCGAGCGCCGACTCCTTGGCGCCCTGGCGGAAGTCCGCGTGGACCTTGGCCCGGACCTCGGGAGCGGCCTCGATCGGGTGACGCTCGTCGGCGACCTCGACGTCGGACATCAGGGTGCGGGCCCAGTGGACCGCGCCCGCGCCGATGCAGAACAGCGCCACGCCCAGGGTCAGGCCCAGCGCGAAGTTCAGCGCGCTGATGTGCCCGATCGGGAAGACGAAGATGTTCTTGTCGTGCGGGATGGTCACGTACGAGACGATGAAGCCGACGGTGGCCAGCATCGACACCGTGAACAGCAGGGCGACGACACGCTCGGACCGCTTGGCGGCCCGCTCGTCGATGTCCTGGATCCGGTGCTCGTGGGGCGGCAGCCCCGGGTCGGCGAACGGGTTCTCCTCGTCCGCGACCCCTACCGCGCCGTGCGCGTGGTCCTGCTCTGCGGGCAGGTTCTCTTCAGGAATGTCTTGGCTACTCATGACTTCTTGGCCTTTGCGGTCCGAGCGGCGACCCAGACGGCGACGGCGATCAGCGCGCCGAGACCGAAGATCCAGGCGAACAGGCCCTCACTGACCGGCCCGAGGCCGCCCAGCTCCAGACCGCCCGGGTTCGTCGTCTCGCTGCTGTCGACCGCGTGCAGGTACGCGATGATGTCCTTCTTGTTCTTCGAGGACAGCGTCGTGTCCGGGAAGGACGGCATGTTCTGCGGGCCCGTCTGCATGGCCTCGTAGATGTGCTTCGGGTCGACGCCCTCCAGCGTGGGCGCGAACTTGCCCTTGGTCAGGGCACCGCCCTTGCCGGTGAAGTTGTGGCACTGCGCGCAGTTGGTGCGGAACAGCTCGCCACCCTTGGCGATGTCCGCGCCGGCCGGACCGTACTGCTGCTTGGTCGGCACGACGGGACCGGCGCCCAGCGACGCGATGTACGCGGCGAGCTGGTCGATCTGAGTCTGCGTGTACACAGGCTTCTTGCGCGGGACCTGGGCGCCCTGCGAGGTCGCGGCCGGCATACGGCCGGTGCCGACCTGGAAGTCGACGGCCGCGGAGCCCACGCCGACCAGGCTCGGCCCGTCGGAGGAGCCCTGCCCACCGGTGCCGTGGCAGCTGGCGCAGCCGACCTCGTAGAGCTTCCTACCCTCCTTGATGGTCAGGGACTGGGAGGTTTCATCGGCCTGCGCCTTGCCCGCGGGCGCGAACGCGGCGTACAGCCCCCCAGTGGCCGCCAGCGCGAGGAGTAGGACGACGACCGCCGCCAGCGGATGGCGTCGTCGTGCGGAGAGCTTTTTCACGGATTACCCCGGTGTCAGGATCTTCTGCGTCGGTGCTTCTGGACTTAGCGGGAGCGGTCCCGGCTACTTGATCAAATAGATCGTGGCGAAGAGGCCGATCCAGACGACATCGACGAAGTGCCAGTAGTAGGACACGACGATGGCGGCGGTCGCCTGCTCGTGGGTGAACCTCTTGGCCATGTAGGTGCGGCCGAGGACCAGCAGGAAGGCGATGAGACCGCCCGTCACGTGCAGGCCGTGGAAGCCGGTGGTCAGGTAGAACACCGAGCCGTACGGGTCGGAGGAGAGCGAGAGGCCCTCTTCCTTCACCAGGCTCGTGTACTCGTAGATCTGACCGCCGATGAAGATCGCACCCATGATGAAGGTGAGGATGAACCAGCCACGGAGCTTCTTCACGTCGCCGCGCTCGGCAGCGAAGACGCCGAGCTGGCAGGTGAGGGACGAGAGCACCAGGATCGTGGTGTTCGTCGCGGAGAAAGGCACATTGAGCGCTGAGGCCATGTGCTTCCAGTGAGCCGGTCCGGTCACCGACCGGAGGGTGAAGTACATCGCGAAGAGGGCCGCGAAGAACATCAGCTCGGAACTCAGCCAGATGATGGTTCCGACGCTGGTGAGGTTCGGCCGGTTGACCGACGGGTGCGCGTGCCCGGTTTCTACTGTCGTTGCTGTCGCCACGACCGACATTATGTCGGTCGCTTATCTCGCCCTCACTCCGGGGGGTGCCGTTCGGAGTGTTGCAGCCCTGCGAACCGGTGTTGACGTGGTGTTCATGGGAGTAACATCCGCCCAAACGGCCCCGTCCGTCCTGTCCGTCCAGTCCGTACGACGCCGACGATCCGGAGGAACAATGCAGCCGACCGCCACCGTGCTGGTCTACAGCGACGACTCCAACACCCGTGAGCAGGTACGGCTGGCCGCAGGGCGCCGGCCCGCCCCGGACGTGCCCGAGGTGGAGTTCGTGGAGTGCGCGACACCCGCGGCGGTGCTGCGGGAGCTGGACCGTGGGGGCATCGACGTGTGCGTGCTCGACGGCGAGGCCGTGCCCATGGGGGGCATGGGGATGTGCCGGCAGATCAAGGACGAGGTGTTCCGCTGCCCGCCCGTGCTGCTGCTCATCGGCCGCCCCCAGGACGCCTGGCTGGCCACGTGGAGCCGGGCCGACGCCGCGGTGACGCTGCCGGTGGACCCCGTGGAGTTCGCCTCCTCGCTGGCCGCCCTGCTGCGCCGCAGGAGCCTGGTGAGCGCCTAGCGGCCCGGGGCGCGGGGTTCCCGGGCGGCCGCCGGCGGGCGGCCCGTCGCAGGATTCCCCGCGCCCCGTCGGAGCGCTGCTCACACGGCTGCCGGCTGGAGGCGGACCGTGTCCGAGGTCTGGCCGCCGTTGGGCAGGCCGTTGAGGGCGGAGCCGGTACGCCACTTCTTCCAGTCGACGTTCCAGTCGCCGAACCCGTTGCCGAAGGGTTCCATCGCCTGGCCGTTGGAGTTGACGACCTTCACCACGTCGCCCTCGTGGACGTTCTCGAAGAACCAGCGGGCGTTGGCCGTGCTCATCCCGGTGCAGCCGTGGCTGACGTTGGCGTAGCCCTGCGAGCCCACCGACCAGGGCGCCGCGTGCACGTACTCGCCGGACCAGGTCACCCGGGTGGCGTAGTAGACCGGCAGGTCGTACGAGTCCCGGCTGCCCTCGGCGATGCCGACGGTGATCCCGCGCATGCGTACGAAGTACTGCTTCTCCAGGACCACCTTGACGCCGTTGCGGGTCTCGTAGCCCGGCTTGCCGGTGGTGACCGGAATGGAATTGATCACGGCGCCGTCCTTGTACACCGTCATCTCGTGCGCCGCGGCGTCCGTGACGGCCTCGATGCGGTCGCCCGTGGTGAGCTTGAGCGCCTTCGACTTGTCGCCCCGCAGCCGGTCGCTGATCTTGACGCCGTCCAGGTTGCTGTGCACCTGGATCGTCGTGTGGGCCGGCCAGTAGTCCTTGGGGCGGTAGTGGAGTTCCTTGCCGCTCACCCAGTACCAGGAGCCGGTCACGGCGGGCACGGAGTCCACCCGCAGGCCGCGTTCCACGACGGCCCGCTGGGCCTTGTCGTCGACCGCCTGGCTGAGTTGGGCGGTGATGACCTGTCCGACGCCGTACTCGCCCGCGTCGGGCCCGAAGGTGACGCCCAGCCGCTTCTGGTCGGCGGGCTTGGTGGTGTCGAAGGCGAGGACCTTGCGGCCGGGTGCCCCTTCGTCGTCCTCGGTGCTCACGGTGACCGTGTAATGGGCGCTCGCGGCCAGCGGGGAGGTGCTGTGCCAGCGGCTGCCGTCGGCGGTGAGTTCGCCCGCCACATAGCGGCCTGTGGAGTCCTGGGCGGTGACGTCGGTGATGCGCCCCTCGTCCTTGACGGTGACCTCCAGGGGCTTGTCGGGGTCGGCCCGCTTGCCCACGTCGGTGGGGGCGTTGAAGGAGATCAGGCCCGCCGCGTCATACGGCTTGGCCGACAGGGGGTCGCCGTCCGAACCGCAGGCGCTGGTGCCCGCGCCCAGGGCGGTCACCAGCACAGCGCAGCTGACGACGGTACGGGTCCGCGGAGAGTAATTCATACGATCACGCTATGAGATGAACCCATTACTGGCGCGGTACGTAACCCATACGAGGGACGACACACCGGCAGACGACCGTCTCGCCGCGCGGATCTCGAAAACACCCTGAAAAACGCCGGAACGCGGAAAGCCGGGAGCCCGGACTCTCCTGACGGAGGGCCCGGGCTCCCGGTGGTGCTTTACGTCCTGCTTACTGGGTGCGGTTCTCACCGTGGTAGTACTCGAACACCCAGCCGAACAGACCGATCACGATGAACGGCGCGGAGAAGTAGATCAGCCACCAGCCGACCGCGATGCTGAGGAAGGCGATCGCACCGCCGAAGCCCAGCATGAGCGGCTGCCAGCTGTGCGGGCTGAAGAAGCCCAGCTCGCCCGCGTCGTCCGCGACGTCGGCCTCCTTGTCGTCCTGCGCACCGGCGTCCACCCGGCGGGCGGTGAAGCCCAGGTAGAAGCCGATCATGATCGACAGGCCGAAGGCCAGGAAGAGTGCCGTGGTACCGGCCGGCTCCTTCGACCACACGCCGTACACGACGGCCATGATCAGGATGAAGAAGCTCAGCCAGATGAACATCCGGCCCTGGATCTTCACTTGCCGGCCTCCTTGCTGCTGCCCGCGACGGCGGTCGCGTGACCGGCGTGCTCAAGCTGCTCGAGCGCGGCGATCTCGGGGTGGTGCAGGTCGAACGCCGGGGATTCGCTGCGGATCCGCGGCAGGGTGGTGAAGTTGTGCCGCGGCGGCGGGCAGGAGGTCGCCCACTCCAGGGAGCGGCCGTAGCCCCACGGGTCGTCCACCTCGACCTTCTTGCCGTACTTGGCGGTCTTCCAGACGTTGTAGAGGAACGGCAGGAAGGAGAGGCCGAGGACGAACGAACCGATGGTGGACACCGTGTTCAGCGCGGTGAAGCCGTCGGCCGCCAGGTAGTCGGCGTACCGGCGCGGCATGCCCTCGGCGCCCAGCCAGTGCTGCACCAGGAAGGTGGTGTGGAAGCCGATGAACAGCGTCCAGAAGGTGATCTTGCCGAGGCGCTCGTCCAGCATCTTGCCGGTGAACTTCGGCCACCAGAAGTGGAAGCCGGCGAACATGGCGAACACGACCGTACCGAAGACCACGTAGTGGAAGTGGGCCACCACGAAGTACGAGTCGGAGATGTGGAAGTCCATGGGCGGCGAGGCCAGGATGACACCTGTCAGACCACCGAACGTGAAGGTGATCAGGAAGCCGGTCGCCCAGAGCATCGGCGTCTCGAAGGACAGTGAGCCCTTCCACATGGTGCCGATCCAGTTGAAGAACTTCACACCGGTCGGTACCGCGATCAGGAAGGTCATGAAGGAGAAGAACGGCAGCAGCACACCGCCGGTGACGTACATGTGGTGCGCCCACACCGTCACGGACAGACCGGCGATCGCGATGGTCGCGGCGATCAGGCCCATGTAACCGAACATCGGCTTACGGGAGAAGACCGGAATGATCTCCGAGATGATGCCGAAGAACGGCAGGGCGATGATGTACACCTCTGGATGGCCGAAGAACCAGAAGAGGTGTTGCCAGAGCAATGCGCCGCCATTGGCCGCGTCGAACACATGCGCACCGAATTTGCGGTCCGCCTCCAGGGCGAACAGCGCGGCGGCCAGCACCGGGAAGGCCAGCAGGACGAGCACACCGGTCAGCAGCACGTTCCACACGAAGATCGGCATGCGGAACATCGTCATGCCCGGAGCGCGCATGCAGATGATCGTGGTGATGAAGTTGACCGAGCCGAGGATGGTGCCGAAGCCGGACATGGCCAGACCCATGATCCACATGTCGGCGCCGGCGCCCGGCGAGCGGACCGCGTCCGACAGCGGGGAGTAGGCGAACCAGCCGAAGTCGGCCGCGCCCTCGGGGGTGAGGAAGCCGCCCACCGCGATGAGCGAGCCGAACAGGTACAGCCAGTAGGCGAACATGTTCAGCCGCGGGAACGCGACGTCCGGCGCGCCGATCTGCAGCGGCATGATCCAGTTCGCGAAGCCCGCGAACAGCGGCGTCGCGAACATCAGCAGCATGATCGTGCCGTGCATCGTGAACGCCTGGTTGAACTGCTCGTTCGACATGATCTGCAGGCCCGGACGGGCCAGCTCGGCGCGCATGAGCAGCGCCATCACGCCGCCGATCAGGAAGAACGCGAACGACGTGACGAGGTACATCGTCCCGATCGTCTTGTGGTCGGTGGTCGTCAGCCACTTCACCACGGCATTGCCGGGCTGCTTACGCCGAACCGGCAGCTCGTCCACGTACGAGCCTTCAGCGGCCGCGGCACCCTGGGGTTCGTTGAGGATGCTCACAGGTTGTTCGTCTCCCGGTTCTTCTCGTGGCTCGTCTGCGCGATGCCGGCGGGAATGTAACCGGTCTGCCCCTTCTTGGCGAGGTCCTTGAGGTGCTGCTCGTACGCCGCCGGGGAGACGACCTTCACGTTGAACAGCATCCGCGAGTGGTCGACGCCGCAGAGCTCGGCGCACTTGCCGAGGAAGGTGCCCTCCTTGTTGGGGGTCACCTGGAAGGCGTTGGTGTGGCCCGGGATGACGTCCTGCTTCATCAGGAACGGCACCACCCAGAAGGAGTGGATGACGTCACGCGAGGTCAGAACGAAACGGACCGTCTTGCCCTTGGGGAGCCAGAGCGTCGGACCAGGGTTACCGGTCTGCGGGTTGCGCGTACCCGGGGTGCCGACGTCGTAGACGCCGCCGGCGTTCGCCGGGAAGGCGGCCTTGAACCGGTCCGGAATCGCGGACAGGTTGGTGTCCGTCTTGGCGTCGCCGGAGACTCCGGGGACGTTCTCGATGTAGTTGAAGCCCCAGCTCCACTGGAAGCCGACCACGTTGACCGTGACGTCGGGCTTCTTGTCGAGGCTCATGAGCTTCGTCTCGTCCCGGGCCGTGAAGTAGAACAGCACCGAGATGATGATGATCGGGACCACCGTGTACAGGGCCTCGATCGGCATGTTGTACCGGGTCTGCGGAGGTACCTCGACCTTGGTGCGGCTGCGCCGGTGGAACATGGCGCTCCACAGGATCAGGCCCCACACCAGCACGCCGACGGCGAGCGCGGCAGCCCAGGAACCCTGCCACAGGGAGAGGATCCGCGGAGCCTCTTCCGTGGTCGGGGTGGGCATGCCAAGGCGGGGGAAGTCCTTGTATGTGCAACCGGTTGCGGTCGCCAGGACCAGGCCCGCGGTCAGTGCCTGCAGCAGCTTCCGCCGCATCGGGCGCCGCGGCGAGCGGTCGGAGCCGTTGGGACTCACGTAGCGCCTTCCCGAGAGTCTCGCCCGCGCGGTCGGCTGCGGCCTTCTCGCTGGTCGGTCGCCGCCCTGCGTCGGGCAGGGGTTTGGATGTTTATGCGGACCAAACCCTAGCCGACGCCCTCCGGGGGTTCGCGGGGAGGGGGGCATACGCGTTGCCTGTCACTCGGTTGGGGTGGGAACGGGCGCCTATTAGCTCGGGTTGTGGCGTTTTGGGGGCCGTCACGGGTGACTCTTCGCTGGTCGCGCCCACCCCTCGCGACCTCGGACGGAACGGCCCCGCCCCCCGTGTCCCGCGCCGCCGGGGGTTCTACCGTTGACCTGTGCCCTACTTCGACGCCGCATCGGCCGCACCTCTCCATCCGGTGGCCCGCCAGGCCCTGTTGGCCTCCCTGGACGACGGGTGGGCCGATCCCGCGCGGCTGTACCGGGAGGGACGCAAGGCGCGGATGCTGCTGGACGCGGCGCGGGAGGCGGCGGCCGAGGCGGTCGGGTGCCGGGCGGACGAGCTGGTGTTCACACCGTCGGGGACCCGTGCCGTACATACGGGCGTCGCGGGGGCGTTGGCCGGAAGGCGCCGGGTCGGACGCCACCTGATCGTGTCAGCGGTCGAACACTCCTCTGTCCTCCATTCGGCGGAGGTGTTCGAGGCCGAGGGGGGCGAGGTGACACAGGTGCCGGTGGACCGGACGGGCGCCGTGGCCCCCTCGGGTTACGAGGCCGCCCTGCGCGCGGACACCGCGCTGGCCGTGCTCCAGTCGGCCAACCACGAGGTCGGCACCGTGCAGCCGGTGGCCGAGGTGGCGGAGGTGTGCCGGGCGGCCGGGGTGCCGCTGCTGGTGGACGCGGCGCAGTCGCTGGGCTGGGGGCCGGTCGAGGGCGGCTGGTCGCTGCTCGCGGCCAGCGCGCACAAGTGGGGCGGGCCCTCGGGGGTCGGGCTGCTCGTCGTGCGCAAGGGCGTGCGGTTCGCGCCCCAAGGCCCGGCGGACGAGCGGGAGTCGGGGCGGGCACCGGGCTTCGAGAACATTCCGGCCGTCGTGGCGGCCGTGGCGTCCCTGCGCGCGGTGCGGGCCGAGGCGGACCAGGAGGCGTCGCGGCTGCGGGAGCTGACGGAGCGGATCAGGACACGGGTGCCGCGGCTGGTGCCGGACGTGGAGGTGGTGGGCGATCCGCGGCGGCGGCTGCCGGGCATCGTCACCTTCTCGTGTCTCTATGTCGACGGGGAGACCCTGCTGCACGAGCTGGACCGGGAGGGCTTCGCGGTGTCCTCCGGCTCCTCGTGCACCAGCAGCACGCTGACGCCCAGCCATGTGCTGAAGGCGATGGGCGTGCTCAGCGAGGGCAATGTGCGCGTGTCGCTGCCGCCGGGCACGGCCGGGCAGGACGTGGAACGGTTCCTGGAGGTGCTGCCGGGCGTGGTGGCGGGGGTGCGGGAGAAGCTGGGGGCGCCCTCCTCCGCGGCGGTCGCCGAGGAGGAGGTCCTGGTGGTGGACGCCCTCGGCAGGCGCTGCCCCATCCCGGTCATCGAACTGGCGAAGGCGTTCCCCGGGGTGCCGGTGGGCGGCACCGTCCGCGTCCTCTCGGACGACGAGGCGGCCCGCCTGGACATTCCGGCGTGGTGCGAGATGCGGGGCCAGGAGTACCTGGGCGAGGAGCCGGCGGACGGCGGTACGGCGTACCTGGTGCGCCGGCTCGGCTGAGGCGTCCGGGCCGCCGGCGCGGCGGCCCCGGGCGCTCCCCGGACGGCGGGGCCGTCAGCGCAGGTGGGACCGGACCTCCTCGGCCGCCTCGTCCCCGTACGCCTTGGTGAACCGCTCCATGAAGTGCGCGCGCCGCAGCTGGTACTCCTGCGTGCCCACGGTCTCGATGACCAGGGTCGCCAGCATGCAGCCCACCTGCGCGGCCCGCTCCAGCGAGACGCCCCAGGCCAGACCGGACAGGAAGCCCGCGCGGAAGGCGTCGCCGACGCCGGTGGGGTCGGCCTTGCGCTCCTCCTCCGGGCAGCCGACCTCGATCGGGTCCTCGCCGGCCCGCTCGATCCGCACGCCCCGCGAGCCGAGCGTGGTGACGCGGTGGCCGACCATGGCGAGGATCTCCTCGTCGGTCAGACCGGTCTTGGTCTGGATGAGGCCCTTCTCGTACTCGTTGGAGAACAGGTACGTCGCGCCGTCCAGCAGTATGCGGATCTCCTCGCCCTCCATGCGGGCGATCTGCTGGGAGAAGTCGGCCGCGAACGGGATCGAGCGGGAGCGGCACTCCTCGGTGTGGCGGAGCATCGCCTCCGGGTCGTCGGCGCCGATCAGCACCAGGTCGAGGCCGCCCACCCGGTCGGCGACCGTCTTCAGCTCGATCAGCCGGGCCTCGCTCATGGCGCCGGTGTAGAAGGAGCCGATCTGGTTGTGGTCGGCGTCGGTGGTGCACACGAAGCGGGCGGTGTGCAGGGTGTCGGAGATCCGGACGGACTCGGTGTCGACGCCGTGCCGGTCGAGCCAGGCCCGGTACTCGTCGAAGTCGAAGCCGGCCGCGCCGGCCAGGATCGGCCGGGTGCCGAGCTGGCCCATGCCGAAGGCGATGTTCGCGGCGACGCCGCCGCGGCGCACGTCGAGGTTGTCGACGAGGAAGGAGAGCGAAACCGTGTGCAGCTGGTCCGCGACGAGCTGGTCGGCGAACCGACCCGGGAAGGTCATGAGGTGGTCGGTGGCGATGGAGCCGGTGACTGCGATGCGCACGACGGGGAATCTCCTGCGGACTGAGACGGGAGGGCAGGTTGACAGTTCACGCTACCCGGTCGGGGGCGCCCACTGAAGCTGGCGAAACTACCCGATAGTAGATCTTTCTTCGCAGGGACCGGCGTGCCTACGGTTCCGTCATGACGAACCTCAAGGGCCCTGCCACCACCGAACCGCCCGCCCCCGGCGACCTGGAGGGCGGCCTCGACTCGCTGCGCGGCGACTGCGCCCGGATGGCCCGGCGCTGGCCCGCCCCCGCGCGCGCCGAGTCCCGGCCGGTGTCCCCCTCCCGCATCCACCGGGTCGCGGTGCCGGAGCGGTCCGCGCGACTGCTGGACGGCATGTCCGACTACGGCGACTGACCGGTTCGGCTCACCCGTACGGCCCAGTCCGGGAACCCGGCGCTCCCCCGCTTCGTCCCATGGTCGTCCCCCGGCGGGGGACACGGGACAGGACACGGCGAGGAGCGATGCGGTGAACACGGAGCGGCCGGGGAACTGCGGGAGCGGGGACGACCCCGAGGTGGCGCACGAGCAGGCGGCGCGGGACGAGGCGGGACGAACCGGGCGGCGCGGCCCGCGCGCCGTCGTCCTGTCCGTGGCGGCCGCGGTGCTGCTGGTCGGTGGCGGTGGCGCGTACGTGGCGGCGAGCGACGGACCGGACCACCGCGGCGCCCCGGCGGCGTCCGGGCGGGACGCCACCCCTCCCCCGCCGCTCGCCCTGGACGAGCAGCCGGACCCGTACGGCGCCCACTACGTGGCGCGGGGCGCCCTGCCGGACGGGCCCGCCGCGGCGCCGGTGTACGGGCCGGGGACCGGGGTCGGCGCGGACCGGGTGGTCCGGCTGGCGAAGGCGCTCGGGGTGACCGGGACGCCCGTGGCCGAGGGGCGGTCCTGGCGGGTCGGCGGCAAGGACGGCTCGGGGCCGAGCCTCCGGGTGAGCCGGGACGCGCCGGGCGGCTGGACGTTCAGCCGGTACGCGCCCGGCACCGACGACTGCCGCAAGGGCCCGCGGTGCAACCCCGGCCCGGTCGGTCCCACGGGGGCGCCGGTGAGCGCGGCGGTGGCCCGGAAGGCTGCGGCGCCGGTGCTGAGGGCGGCCGGCCTGGACGGCGCGCGGACCGACGCGAGCCAGGTCATGGGGCTCCAGCGGGTGGTGAACGCCGATCCGGTGGTGGGCGGGCTGCCCACGACCGGCTGGTCCACCGGGCTGACGATCGGCAAGGGGGGCGACGTGGTCGGCGGGCACGGCCTGCTGGCGACGCCGGTGAAGGGGGCGACGTACCCCGTGCTGAGCGCGGAGAAGACCCTGGCCCGGATGAACGCGGCGCCGAAGGGCGACCACCGGATGGGCCCCGGCGGCTGTGCGAGCCCGGGGCGGTTCGCGACGCGGCTGGAGCAGCCGTGCGGCGCGGATTCCGGGACGTCCGGGACGGTCACGGTGGAGAAGGCGGTGTTCGGCCTGGCCGCGTACCCGGTCGGCGGCCGCCAGACCCTCGTACCGTCCTGGCTGTTCGAGACCCGCGGTTCGGGGACGGTGTCGTACCCGGCGGTCGACCCCCGCTCTCTGGCGTCCTCGCCCGCCGGCTCGGTGAAGGTGAACGGCTACACGGCCGACGGCCGGTCCCTCACCGTCGGCTTCTACGGCGGAGTGTGCGCCGACTACACGGCGGCGGCCCGGGAGAGCGGTGACCGGGTGGAGGTCACGGTCACCGAGCACCGGCAGGAGGGCAGGGTGTGCCCGATGATCGCCAAGGAGCTGGTGCGCACCGTGCGGCTCGGGGCGCCGCTGGACGGCCGCACGGTGGTCGGCGCGGACGGGCGGCCGATCCCCCGCGCCAAGCCGGGCGCGCTGCGGCCGCAGGCGCAAACGCGCTAGCCGACGACGAAGGCGGCGGCCCCCGGCATGGGGGCCGCCGCCTTGTGCATCAGGCCGTCGGGCCGGCTCAGCTGAAGGAGTCGCCGCAGGCGCAGGAGCCGGTCGCGTTCGGGTTGTCGATCGTGAAGCCCTGCTTCTCGATCGTGTCCACGAAGTCGACGGTGGCGCCGCCCAGGTACGGAGCGCTCATCCGGTCGGTGACGACCTTGACCCCGCCGAAGTCCTTCTCCACGTCGCCGTCGAGCGAGCGCTCGTCGAAGAACAGCTGGTACCGCAGACCGGAGCAGCCGCCGGGCTGGACGGCGACACGCAGCGCGAGGTCGTCGCGGCCTTCCTGGTCGAGCAGGGCCTTGACCTTGGCCGCGGCGGCGTCGGTCAGGATGATGCCGTCGCTGACGGTTGTGGTCTCGTCCGATACGGACATCTACATCTCTCCCGGGTTGTACGGAGACTGCTTGCCGACGAGTGCAACCGGCGCTTCCGAGGATTCATTCCGGGCCGGGCGTCACGTGGTCGCGATTTTGCCTTCTGACTCTTCATGCTCGCACATGCCCGCCCGCGCGGACAGCGGCCCGACGAGGGATCCGGGACACCTCCGGGACGCCCCCTCCGGGATTCACGTCACATGGACGCGATGGCCATCGTCAAACTGACGTGAAGCGGTTATGATAGATAACGTCAGATAGACGAAAAGTAGAAAGGGTGCGTGCCGTGACCACCGCCCAGACCCCGGAGCTCGACGTGCAGCCGACTCCGCTCGCCCTGCTCCTGCTCGGCCGTGAGGCCGACCCGAAGAGCGAGCGGGGTGTCGAGTGTCCCGGCGATCTGCCCTCGCCGTCCGACCCCGCCCTGGTGGAGCGCGCCCGTGCCGCCAAGGAGAAGCTCGGCGACAAGGTGTTCGTGCTCGGTCACCACTACCAGCGCGACGAGGTGATCCAGTTCGCCGACGTCACGGGCGACTCCTTCAAGCTCGCCCGGGACGCGGCCGCGCGCCCGGAGGCCGAGTACATCGTCTTCTGCGGTGTGCACTTCATGGCCGAGTCGGCGGACATCCTCACCTCCGACGACCAGAAGGTCGTCCTGCCGGACCTCGCGGCCGGCTGCTCCATGGCCGACATGGCGACGGCGGAGCAGGTCGCGGAGTGCTGGGACGTGCTGACCGAGGCCGGGGTGGCCGAGCAGGTGGTCCCCGTCTCGTACATGAACTCCTCCGCCGACATCAAGGCCTTCACCGGCAAGCACGGCGGCACGATCTGCACCTCCTCCAACGCCAAGCGCGCGCTGGACTGGGCGTTCGAGCAGGGCGAGAAGGTGCTCTTCCTGCCGGACCAGCACCTCGGCCGCAACACCGCCGTCCGTGACATGGGGATGTCCCTGGACGACTGCGTGGTCTACAACCCGCACAAGCCCAACGGCGGGCTGACCGCGGACGAGCTGCGCGCCGCGAAGATGATCCTGTGGCGCGGCCACTGCTCGGTGCACGGCCGCTTCAGCCTCGACTCGGTGAACGACGTGCGCGCCCGCATCCCCGGCGTGAACGTCCTGGTCCACCCGGAGTGCAAGCACGAGGTCGTCGCCGCGGCGGACCACGTCGGCTCGACCGAGTACATCATCAAGGCCCTGGAGGCCGCCCCGGCCGGCTCCAAGTGGGCCATCGGCACGGAGCTGAACCTGGTCCGCCGCCTGGCGAACCGTTTCGCTCCGGAGGGCAAGGAGATCGTCTTCCTCGACCGCACGGTCTGCTTCTGCTCCACCATGAACCGCATCGACCTCCCCCACCTGGTGTGGACCCTGGAGTCCCTCGCGGAGGGCAACCTGGTCAACCACATCCAGGTCGACAAGGAGACCGAGGCGTTCGCCAAGCTGGCGCTGGAGCGGATGCTGGCGCTTCCGTAGCCGCCGGCGTCCCCGTACGACGATGCCCCGCACCCGGTTCCTCACCGGGTGCGGGGCGTCGCGCCGTCGCGGCTCCGTGCCGGGCCGGTGCTCAGACCCGGGCCAGGTCCGGCTCGGCCGCGGCCGTCCGCTGCCCCTTGGCCGCCTTCTTCCCGGCCCGGCGCTCCTTGCGGAGTTCCAGCATCGCGTAGAGCGTCGGGACCAGCAGCAGGGTCAGCAGAGTGGACGTGATCAGACCGCCGATCACCACGACCGCCAGCGGCTGGGCGATGAAGCCGCCCTCGCCGGTGACGCCCAGGGCCATCGGCAGCAGGGCGAAGACCGTGGCCAGGGCGGTCATCAGGATGGGGCGGAGCCGGTGCCGGCCGCCCTCGACCACGGCTTCGACGACGCCGTACCCCTGGGACCGGTACTGGTTGATCAGGTCGATCAGGACGATCGCGTTGGTGACCACGATGCCGATCAGCATCAGCATGCCGATCATCGCCGGAACGCCCATCGGGGTGCCGGTGAGGATCAGCAGACCGATGGCACCGGTGGCCGCGAACGGGATCGAGACCAGCAGGATCAGCGGCTGGACCAGCGAGCGGAAGGTCGCGACCAGCAGCATGAAGACGATCGCGATGGCCGCCAGCATGGCCAGGCCGAGGTTCTTGAACGCGTCGTTCTGGTCGGAGGTGACGCCGCCGATCCGGGCCGTGGCGCCCGCGGGGAGCTTCAGGGCCTTGATCTTCGACTGGAGCTCGGTGCTGACCGCGCCCGTGTTGTCACCGGTCGGCTTGGCCGTGATCGTGGCGGCGCGCTGACCGTCGATGCGGGTCAGCGAGACCGGGCCGTCCACCAGCTTCACCGTGGCGATGTCGCCGAGCCTCACCGGGCCGAGGCGCAGGTTCCTCAGCTGGGCCAGGGTGGTGGCCGGCTTGGCGGACCTGATGACAACGTCGCGCTCGGTGTCGTCCAGCGTCGCCTTCGCCGCCGTCGTACCGCGCACCGCCTGGGCCACCGCGGCGCCCAGCTTCTGGTTGTCGAAACCGGCCGCCGCCGCCTTGGCGCCGGCGGTCACCGAGATCCGGGGCACGCTGGTGGCGAGGTCGCTGGTGACGTCGGTGACGCCGTCCAGGCCGGCCACGGCGGAGCGGACCTGCTCGGCGGCCGTGCGCAGCGCCACCGGGTCGGCGGCCTTCACCACGACGCTGAGGTTCTGGCTGCCGAAGCCGCCGCCGGCGGACACCTGGGTCGTGCCGATGCCCTTGAGCTTCTCAAGACCGTCCGCCAGGTGCCGCTGCACCGCGTCGGAGGACTTCGAGTCCTTGAGCATGACCTGGTAGGACGCCTGGTTGGTGTCGGTGCCACCGCCGAAGGCCGCCATGAAGCCGGAGGAGCCCACGGTGACCTGGTAGTCCTTGACACCGTCGGTGGCGGCGAGCAGCTTCTCGACCTTCTTCGCCTGCGCGTCGGTCGCCGCCAGGCTGGTGCCGGGCTTCAGCTCCTGCTTGATCGTGAGGACCTCCTGCTCGCCCTGGTCGAAGAAGTTCGTCTTGAGCAGGCCGGACATCCCGAAGGTGACGACCAGGACGACGATCGCGATCAGCACGCTGGTGAGGCGGCGGCGGGTGGCGAACCGGAGCACGGGGACGTAGGCGCGCTGGAGGCGGCTGCCCGCCTCCTTCTCCTCGGCCCGGCGGCGGGCCTCCGCCGCGTCCTCGGGGGTGCCCTTGGGGGCGCGCAGGAACCAGTACGACAGGACGGGCACCACCGTCAGCGAGACCAGCAGCGAGGCCAGCAGGGCCGCCGTCACCGTGATGCTGAACGAGCCGAACAGGGCGCCCACCATGCCGCCGACCAGGCCGATCGGCAGGAACACCGCGACCGTGGTGAGGGTGGAGGAGGTGACCGCGCCGGCCACCTCGCGCACCGCCTCGACGATCGCCGCCCGGCGCTCCTCGCCGTAGCCGAGGTGCCGCTTGATGTTCTCCAGGACCACGATC
Source organism: Streptomyces sp. NEAU-sy36 (assembly GCF_013423905.1). Classification (NCBI taxonomy): domain Bacteria; kingdom Bacillati; phylum Actinomycetota; class Actinomycetes; order Kitasatosporales; family Streptomycetaceae; genus Streptomyces; species Streptomyces sp. NEAU-sy36. The sequence continues at coordinate 1,592,418 of NZ_CP058977.1, read as the reverse complement.
GAGTCGTCCACGACCCGGCCGATGGCGATGGTCAGCGCGCCCAGCGTGAGCATGTTCAGGGACAGTCCGTCGACCCACAGCACGATCAGCGTGAGCACCACGGACAGCGGGATGGAGACGGCGGTGACCAGCGTCGAGCGCAGCGACCCGAGGAAGAGCAGGATGACCAGCACCGCGAAGAGCAGGCCGAGCGCGCCCTCGGTGGTCAGGCCCTTGATGGACTTGGAGACGGCCGGGCCCTGATCGCTGACGACCGTCAGCCGGGCGCCGGAGCCGAGCTGTTCGCGCAGGTCGGGCAGCTTGTCCTTGACCGCGTTGGAGATGGTGACCGCGCTGCCGTCGTGGTCCATGGTCACGTTGACGGCGAGGCTCGGCCGGCCGTCGGTGCGGGTGAGGGAGTCGGCCGGGGCCGGCTGCTCCTTGACGGTGGCCACGTCACCGAGGCGTACGGGCTTGCGGGCGCCCTCGCCGGTGAGGCCGAGGTCCCTGATCTGCTCCAGCGTGGTGAAGCCGGCGCCGACCTGGACGCTGCGGTTGGCGCCGTCCTCGTCGAAGGAGCCGGCCGGGACGCCGACGCCGCCCGCCTGGAGGGCCTGGGCGAGGGCGGCCGTGGTCAGGCCGTTCCTCGCCAGCCTGCCCTCGTCGGGGGTGACGGTGACCTGGAGGTCGCGGACGCCGGTGACCTGGACGCGGCCGACGCCGTCGATGTCCTTCAGGGCCGGTACGACCGTCTTGTCGAGCTGGTCGGCGAGGGCCTGCTGGTCCTTGTCGGAGGTGGCGGCGAGCACCACGGTCGGCATGTCGTCGGTGGAACCGGAGATCACCTGCGGGTCGACCTCGGACGGCAGCTGGTTGCGGGCCCGGTTCACGGCCTGCTGCACATCGCCGACGATCTGCTTGGTGTCGTTGCCGTAGTCGAAGGACGCCATGATCACGGCGTTGCCCTCGCCCGCGGTGGAGGTGACCGAGGTGACGCCGTCGACGCCCTGGAGGCTGTTCTCGATCGGCTCGACCACCTGCTTCTCGACCGCGTCGGGCGCGGCGCCCTGGTACGGCGCGATCACCGAGACCATGGGCAGGTCGATGGTGGGCAGCAGCTGCTGCTTGATCTGGGGTATCGCGATCAGCCCGAAGACCAGGGCGACGATCGACACGAGCCCTATGAGGGCCCGTTGGGCGAGGCTGAATCTGGACAGCCAGGACATGGGTCGGGTCTCTCTTCTGTGAGCGGCAGGGCGCTTCCGTTCACAAAGGACGCGCAGGAAGCGACGACGGGACGTACAGGAGCGTCCACGACACCACCCTGGTCCATCCGGGACGGCCGGACCGTAGGCCCCCGGTTCCATTTCCCCGGCGGGCCCCTACTCCGCGCGCAGTACACGCGGGTGGAGATCACTCCATCCGCGGACGGACCAGCCCCGACTCGTAGGCGATCACCACGAGCTGCGCCCGGTCGCGCGCGCCCAGCTTGGCCATGGCCCGGTTGACGTGCGTCTTCACGGTCAGCGGGCTGACCGCGAGGCGTTCGGCGATCTCGTCGTTGGAGTGCCCGCCCGCGACCTGCACGAGCACCTCGCGCTCACGGCCGGTGAGCGCGTCGAGCCGCTCGCAGCCGGCCGGGGCGCGGCCGTCGTCCCGGCCGCCCTGGGCGAGGAAGCGGGCGATCAGACCCTTCGTGGCGGGCGGGGACAGCAGGGCGTCGCCGGCCGCGGCGACCCGGATGGCGTTGAGCAGCTCCTCGGGCTCGCTGCCCTTGCCGAGGAAGCCGGAGGCGCCCGCGCGCAGCGACTGGACCACGTAGTCGTCCACCTCGAAGGTGGTCAGGATGACCACCCGGACCTGGGCCAGCTCGGGGTCCTCGCCGATCAGCCGGGTGGCGGCGAGGCCGTCGGTGCCGGGCATCCGGATGTCCATGAGGACGACGTCGGGGCGCCGCTCCCTGGCGAGCCGGACCGCCTGCGCGCCGTCGGACGCCTCCCCCACAACCTCCATGTCGGGCTCGGAGTCGACCAGCACCCGGAACGCGCTGCGCAGCAGTGCCTGGTCGTCGGCGAGCAGGACACGGATCGTCATACGGGCTCCCCCGGTGCCGTCGTACCGCCTTCGATGCGGTTGTCGGTGGTGCTGACGGGCAGGATCGCATGCACGCGGAAACCGCCGCCGTAGCGGGGTCCGGTGGTGAGGGTGCCGCCCAGGGCGCCGACGCGTTCGCGCATGCCGAGCAGTCCGTGGCCGCCGCCGGCCTCCGGGGCGGCGTTCCCGGGAGCGGTGTTCCCGGGAGCACTCTCGCCGGAACCGTCGTCCACCACGGTGACCTCGATGTGCGGTCCGACGCGGACGACGCTCACCTCGGCCCTGGCACCGGCGCCCGCGTGCTTGCGCACGTTGGTCAGCGCCTCCTGGACGATCCGGTAGGCGGCGAGGTCCACGGCCGCCGGCAGCCGGGTGCCCTGGTCCGCGCGGGCCACCTCCACCGGGAGCCCGGCGCTGCGGAAGGTGCCGGCCAGCTCCTCCAGCAGGCTCAGTCCGGGGGCGGGTTCGGTGGGGGCCTCCGGGTCGCCGGACTGGCGCAGCAGTCCGACGGTCGCCCGCAGTTCGCTGAGCGCGCTGCGGCTGGCCTCGCGGACGTGGGCGAGCGCCTCCTTGGCCTGGTCGGGACGCTTGTCCATGACGTGCGCGGCGACGCCGGCCTGCACATTGACCAGGGCGATGTGGTGGGCGACGACGTCGTGCAGGTCGCGGGCGATGCGCAGCCGCTCCTCGGCGACGCGGCGGCGGGCCTCCTCCTCGCGGGTGCGCTCCGCGCGCTCGGCGCGTTCCCGCATGGCCCGCACGACCGCTCGGCGGCTGCGGACCGCGTCGCCCGCGGTGGCGCCGATGCCGGTCCAGGCGAGCACGCCCAGGTTCTCCTGCGCGTACCAGGGCAGCGGGCCGAAGAGCATCGCGGCGGCGGTCAGCACGGTCATGGTGAGCAGGCCGACGCGGAAGGTGGTGGTGCGGTCGGTGGTCGAGGCGACGGTGTACAGGGCGATGACGGCGGACATCGCGACGGGGGCGCGGGGGTCGCCGGTGACGCACTCCACGACGGAGAGGGTGCAGGTGAGCGCCAGGACCGTGCGCGGGGCGCGGCGGCGCGGGACGAGGGCGGCGGCGGCGAGCAGCATCAGCAGGAGGCTGAGCGGAGCGGGGGTGCGGATGCCCCAGGTGACGCCGTCGGTGCCGTGCGGCAGCGCGAAGGAACCGGCGACCATGCACACGAGGACGCCCGCCGCCAGGCCCGCGTCCAGGGCGAGGGGGTGGGCCTTCAGCTCGCAGCGGGCGCGTTCCAGAGGGGTCACGTGAGGAACAGTACGGCGGGCGGGGGCCGTGCCGCGCAGGTGCAGGGTGCCCTCACCGCGGTCCGGGATCCGGGATCAGTCCGGGATCAGTCCGTTCTCGCCGAGCATCGTGCGGACCTCCTCCAGCGACGCGTCCGGCGCCGGGAGGATCAGGTCGGAGGGCTCCAGCTCGTCGGCGCCGAGCGGCGCCCCGAGCCGTCGCACGGCGTCGAGGAGGGTGGCGAGGGTACGGCGGAAGCCCTCCTCGTCGCCGCCCTCCATCTCGGCCAGCAGTTCGTCGTCCAGCTCGTTCAGCTCGGCGAAGTGGGAGTCGTCCAGCCTGACCTGGCCCTCCCCCATGATCCGTACGATCACGTCGGCCTCCTCGGCTCGTCCCGGCGCCGTCCTGCCGCTGGTCGGAGGACCTACTGCTTGTCGAAGCGCGGGGTGTCCTGCGGCTGCTGCTGGGCCTGGGACTGCCCCTGTCCGGTGCCGCCCTCGATGGCCTGCTGCTGGGTGCCTCCGGCCAGCTCGGCCTTCATGCGCTGAAGCTCCAGCTCTACATCACTACCACCGGAGAGCCGGTCCAGCTCGGCGGCGATGTCGTCCTTGGCCATGCCGGTCGGGTCGTCCAGGGCGCCGGAGGCGAGCAGTTCGTCGATGGCGCCGGCGCGGGCCTGGAGCTGCTGGGTCTTGTCCTCGGCGCGCTGGATCGCGAGGCCGACGTCGCCCATCTCCTCGGAGATGCCGGAGAAGGCCTCGCCGATCCGGGTCTGGGCCTGGGCGGCGGTGTAGGTGGCCTTGATGGTCTCCTTCTTGGTGCGGAAGGCGTCCACCTTGGCCTGGAGGCGCTGGGCCGCCAGGGTGAGCTTCTCCTCCTCGCCCTGGAGGGTGGCGTGCTGCGTCTCCAGGTCGGTCACCTGCTGCTGGAGCGCGGCACGCCGGGACAGCGCCTCGCGGGCCAGGTCCTCGCGGCCGAGCGCCAGCGCCTTGCGGCCCTGGTCCTCCAGCTTGCCGGACTGCTGCTGCAACTGGTTGAGCTGGAGTTCCAGGCGCTTGCGGCTGGTCGCCACGTCGGCGACGCCGCGGCGCACCTTCTGGAGCAGTTCGAGCTGCTTCTGGTACGAGTAATCGAGGGTTTCGCGCGGGTCCTCGGCCCGGTCAAGGGCCTTGTTCGCCTTCGCGCGGAAGATCATCCCCATACGCTTCATGACACCGCTCATGGGCTTCGCGCGCCCCCTTCTGACGGACTCCAGCTCACCGATCCTGCGACAAGACCCACAGTACGGGCCCTGCCTCCATTACCGCACTGTCCGGGGCGTGATGCGCTCATCCCCAAGAACGACTGCGGAGAGTGCCGCTCCGGCGCAGGGAGGAGACGACCCCCGAACCGGGCCCGGACCGGGCCCCGCCCGGCTGCTGCTCGCATCCACGGGAACGTCCCCTCTGCGTCGTACAGACGCTCGGTGTTGCGGGATCGTTCCCGTTCGGGCTGCGGTCCATGCCGCCGGAGCCCTTACCCTTGGTCTTTGTGTTCCGTAGCCGTGCCAAGGATGAGAAGCCCCAGGCCGACAAGCCGGTGAACTTCTCCAAGCAGCCCCGCGACCCGCAGGCCCCCAAGGGCAGGCCCACTCCCAAGCGCAGTGAGGCCCAGTCCCAGCGCCGCAGCGTCGCCCACACCCCGACGACCCGCAAGGACGCCGCCAAGCGTTCGCGCGAGGAGCGCCGGCAGGCGCTGGAGAGGCAGCGCCAGGCGCTGGCCAGCGGCGACGAGCGCTATCTGCCGGCCCGGGACAAGGGGCCCGTGCGCAGGTTCGCCCGTGACTGGGTGGACTCCCGGTTCAACGTGGCCGAGTTCTTCCTGCCGCTCGCCATCGTGATCCTCGTGCTCAGCGTCGTGCGGGTGCCCGCGCTGCAGAACATCGCGCTGCTGCTGTGGGCCGTGGTGATCGTCCTGATCGTGCTGGACGCGGCGGTCAGCGGCTTCCGGCTGAAGAAGCGGCTCAAGGAGCGCTTCCCCGACGGCAACACCCGTGGCGCGGTGGCGTACGCCCTGATGCGCTCCCTCCAGATGCGCCGGCTCCGGCTGCCGAAGCCGCAGGTCAAGCGCGGAGAGCGGCCCTGAGCGCAGACGCTTTCACCTCGGGCGCGGCCCACTCCTGGCTGGACAAGGTGGGCGGGCTGCGCGATGTCGTGCGCCAGGAACTGGTGGCGCGGCAGCTCGACGAGCAGATAGCCGGGCGGTTCCCGGTCGGGCGGCGGCTGCGGGTGCTCGACGTGGGGATCGGCCAGGGCACGCAGGCCCTGCGGCTGGCCCGGCTCGGCCATCAGGTGACCGGCGTCGAGCAGGACCCGGTGATGATCGCCGCCGCGCGCGAGGCGCTGGACCGGGAGCCGGAGGGCATACGGGAGCGGGTCCGGCTGGTGCAGGGCGACGGCCGGGACACCGGGGTGCACTTCCTGCCGGGCAGCTTCGACCTGGTGCTCTGCCACGGTGTGCTGATGTACGTCGAGGAGCCCGACCCGCTGGTGGCCGGCCTGGCCCGGATGCTGGCGCCCGGCGGGCTGCTCTCGCTGCTGGTGCGCAACGGCGACGGGCTCGCCATGCGGCCCGGCCTGACGGGCGACTGGGCGGGTGCCCTGGCCGCCTTCGACACCACCGCCTACACCAATCGCCTGGGCCTGGACGTGCGGGCGGACCGGCTGGCCGAGCTGACCGCCACCCTCGCCGGTATCGCCGCCCCGCTGCACGCCTGGTACGGCGTCCGGGTCTTCACGGACACGGCGGCGGACGACGCGGCCCTGCCGGCCGATCTGGAGACGCTGCTCGCGGTCGAGGAGCGGGCCGGCCGCACGGACCCCTACCGGGGGGTCGCGGCACTGCTGCATCTGTGCGGAGTACGGGGCTGAGCCCGTTCGGGGCAACACGGCGGGCCCGCTGATCACCGCGCGGCCAGACTCGGGGCATGGACGCTTCCCGTACTCCTGTCCTGCGCCGGATGATCGTGGTTCTGCTGCTGGTGTGCTGCACGGCGCTCACCGGCTGCGAGGGCCCGGCCGCGCCGGGCGCGCGGCACGACGCGGCGACGGGGAGTCCGGCGGCCGTGCCGATGGCGGCGGGCGATCTGCAGAGCGCGTACCAGCGGGTCATCCGGCAGGTGCTGCCGTCGGTCGTGCAGATCGAGGCGAGCCGTGACCTCGGTTCCGGGATCGTGTACGACGACCGGGGGCACATCGTCACCAACGCGCACGTGGTCGGCGACGAGAAGACCTTCCGGGTGACGACGGCGGGCAGCGAGGAGCCGCTGACGGCGACCCTCGTGTACTCCTACCCCCAGCAGGACCTGGCGGTGATCAAGCTGGACCGGGTGCCGGACGGGCTGCGGCCCGCGGTGTTCGGCGACAGCGAGAAGGTGGAGGTCGGCCAGATCGTGCTGGCCATGGGGTCGCCGCTCGGGCTGTCGTCCAGCGTGACCCAGGGGATCGTCTCGGCGACCGGGCGGACGGTGAGCGAGGGCAGCGGCGGCGGGGGCACCGGCGCCACCATCGCCAACATGGTGCAGACATCGGCGGCCATCAATCCGGGCAACAGCGGCGGCGCCCTGGTCAACCTGGACGGGCAGGTCATCGGCATCCCGACGCTCGCCGCCGCCGACCCCGGCCTCGGCAGCGCGGCGGCCGGGATCGGTTTCGCCATCCCGGCGTCGATGGCCCGCACCATCGCCGGGCAGATCGTGCGCGAGGGCCGGGTGGTGGACTCGGGGCGGGCCGCGCTCGGCATCACCGGGCGGACCGTGGTGGACGACCGGCTCCAGCCGGCCGGGGTGGCCGTCGTCACCGTGCAGAGCGGCGGTCCCGCGGACCGGGCCGGGCTGCGGGTCGGCGACATCATCACCCGGGTCGGCGACCGGTCCGTCACCACCATCACCTCCCTCCAGGAGGCTCTGGCCGCGGGCCGGCCCGGCGGGCGCACGCCGGTGACCTACCTGCGGGACGGGACGCGGCGGACGGCACAGGTGACGCTGGGCGAGCAGTGAGGAGGGGTGCGGCGCCGGAGCACGGCTCCGGGGGCGCGCCCCTCCTCACCGCGGGTCAGGCGGCGTCGGCGTGCAGGCTCATCGGGCCGTAGACCTCGGTGCCGTCCTCGAACAGCCGCACCTGGTCCGCGCCGCCCTCCAGCAGCGCCTTCCAGTGCTCCCCCACCCAGGACTCGGCGTCCCCCTGGGTGCCGAACTCCTCGGGCTGGACCGCGGGCTGGACCTCCGTCCCGTCGGCCTTCTCGAACCGCCACGTCCATGCCGTCATGTGGGCCTCCTTGTGCTGCGACGCGTGCTGGAAGAGTAGACGGAAGCGCAATACCCGATCGGACAGGCGAAAATCGTTCCGTGGAAGTGACTCTGCTCGGTACCGGAGCCCCCGCCGGACTGCCCCGCCCCGACTGTCCGTGTGCCGCCTGCGCGACGGCGCTGGGGCCGGACGCGCGGGCGGCCACCGCGCTGCTGGTGGACGGCGCGCTGCTGCTCGACCTCACGCCGGGCGCGGCCTTCGCGGCGGCTCGGGCCGGGCACTCGCTGGCCGGTGTGCGCCAGGTGCTCCTGTCCCATCCGCACGACGGGCCCCCGGTGGAGGTGCCAGCCGGGCTGCCGCAGCCGGGGCGGGTGCCGGACGGGCGGGAGCTGGCGCTGCTGACGGGGCACCGGGTGCGGGCGGTGGCGATGGACGCGGGCGGCACCGGGTACGCGGTGACCGGTCCGGACGGGCAGCGGCTGCTGTACCTGCCGCCCGGCGGGGCGCCGGCGGGCCTGGAGACGGGGACGGCGGAGTCGTACCACCTGGTCCTCGCGGACGTGGTGGGCCGCCCGGACGCGCTGGCCCGGCTGCGCGCGGTGGGCTCCGCGGGGCCGACCACGGACGTCGTCGCGGTCCACCTGGACCACGACGTGCCGCCGGGGGCGGAGTTGCGGCGGCGGCTGGCCGCGGCGGGGGCGCGCGCCGTGCCCGACGGTACGACGCTGGTGGTCGGGGCGTACGAGGAGGTGCCGGACGTGCCACGGCGGACGCTGGTGCTCGGCGGGGCGCGCTCGGGCAAGTCGGTGGAGGCCGAGCGGCGGCTGGAGTCCTTCCCGGACGTGCTGTACGTGGCGACCGGCGGCACCCGGGGCGGGGACACCGAGTGGGCGGCGCGGGTGGCCGCGCACCGGGAGCGGCGGCCGGGGTCGTGGCGTACGGCGGAGACGACGGACCTGGAGCCGGTGCTCCGCGAGGACGGACCGCCGGTGCTGATCGACTGTCTGTCGCTGTGGCTGACCGATGTCATGGACGAGGTCGGGGCGTGGGACGACGCGGAGTGGGCGGGCGGGGGCGAGAAGGCGCTGCGGGAGCGGGTGCGCTCGCTCACGGAGGCGGTCCGCCGCACCCGCCGTACCGTGGTCGCGGTGTCGAACGAGGTCGGCTCGGGGATCGTGCCGGCGACGGCGTCGGGCCGCCGCTACCGCGACGAACTGGGCCGGCTGAACGCGGCGTTCGGCGCGGAGTGCGAGCAGGTGCTGCTGGTGGTCGCCGGACAGGCGTTGGTGCTGCGCGGGTAGGGGACGGCACCGCCGGGCACGGGTCTCAAACCGCCGAAGGGCAGCCGCCAGGTGGGCGGCAGGACCGTGCACGAGGGGGTGCCCGCGGCGATCCGGGCCCAGCCGCGGTGCAGGACGACGTGGCCGCCGGGGCGCAGGACGGCGAGGGCGGCCCGCAGTTCGGCGTCGGGGGCGTCGGACGGGGGGCGCAGGATGGTGACGACGTCGTAGCGGGAGCGCAGGCGGTCCGTCAGTCCCGGGGTCGTGAGCCGGCCGCGGTACGCCTCCTCGATCCGGTCCGCCGCCAGGGCCCGCTCCAGGCCGTCCGTCGGGTCCAGCCCGTCGAAGCTGGTGTAGGGGAAGTGCCTCCTCGCCGCCTCGGGGAAGCGGCCGTCGCCGGTGTCCACGTCCAGCCAGCTCTCCGGCTCCGGCAGCGAGGACAGGGCGCGGGCGGTGAGCCGGTGCCGGAGCTGTTCCGTGCGGCGTTGGTGGAAGGTCGGCATGGACGGCGACTCCCTGTGCGACATTTCGCGGCAAAACGGAACGTATGGGATGCCGATCCAGGACGCAATGACATCGTGCCGATGTGGCGCCGGGACCTTCGCCCCCGGGCGGTACTGTTCGGCGAATGAGCAGGATTGATCTGGACGACTTCACCGATCTGATCGAGCGCCCGGACGGGGGCGTGCGCCGCGACGCCGAGGCCCGGCGGGAGCGCCAGATCGTGCCGGCCGGGGCGCTGGGGCGCCTGGACGAGCTGGGCGAGTGGCTCTCCGCCGCGCAGAACGCCGTACCGGTACGGCCCGTCGAGCGGCCCCGGCTGATCCTCTTCGCGGGTGACCACGGCATCGCCGCGCTGGACGTCTCGGCGCGGCCCGCGGGCGGCGCCGAGCGGCTGGTGCGGGACGTACTGGAGGGCGCGAGCCCCGCCGCGGTGCTCGCGCGCCGGCTCGGGGTGCCGGTACGGGTCGTGGACATGGCCCTGGACTGCGCCCCGGACGCCTTCCCCGAGGAGGTCACCCGGCACCGGGTGCGGCGCGGCAGCGGCCGTATCGACATCGAGGACGCGCTCACCCTGGACGAGGCGGAGGCCGCGGTGCGGGCGGGCATGGCCGTGGCCGACGAGGAGGCGGACTCCGGCACGGACCTGGTGGTGCTCGGCGACGTCAGCGTGGGCGGGACCACGGCGGCCGCGGTGCTGGTCGCGGCGCTGTGCGGGACCGACGCGTCCGTGGTGACCGGGCGGGGCGGGCACGCGATCGACGACCTGACGTGGATGCGCAAGTGCGCGGCGATCCGGGACGCGCTGCGCCGGGCGCGTCCGGTGCTCGGGGACCAGTTGCAGCTGCTGGCGGCGGTGGGCGGGGCGGACCTCGCGGCGATGACCGGGTTCCTGCTCCAGTGCGCGGTGCGGAAGCTGCCGGTGATCCTGGACGGGGTGGTGACCACCGCGTGCGCGCTGGTCGCGCAGCGGGTCGCCTTCCGGGCGCCGGACTGGTGGCTGGCCGGGCACGACAGCGGGGAGCCGGGGCAGGCGAAGGCCCTGGACCGGATGGCGCTGGAGCCGCTGCTGGCGCAGGGCGTGAAGACCGGCGAGGGCCTGGGCGCGCTGCTGGCCCTGCCGCTGGTCCAGGCCGCGGCGGCGCTGGCCGCGGAGCTGCCGGAGAAGCCGGACGACGAGCGGGAGGCCGACGGCGGGAAGGAGGCCGGCGGCGAGGAGGAGCCGGAGGCCGGCGGGCGGCCGGAGGGGTCCGCGGAGTAGGGCGCGCCACCCCCGCCCAACTGGCCGGTTTTACAAGCGGTTCACCGGATAAGTCCGGTTCGCCGCGGCAGCCCCCATAAGATCCTTGGCTATGGGAGATGCCCGAATTGCCGTGTCGCAGCGCGTGGAGGCGGGGGGTTCGGTCGAGGAGGAGCGGCGGGGCGGCGGGGCCTCCCGGCGGGCCGCCGCCTTCGCCGTCTGGTACCTGCGCACCGTCGCCTTCGTCAACTTCCTCACCGCGGTGTGGGTCTCGCTCTACCAGGACGTGCGCCGGCACAACCAGGACGACCTCTTCACGCCGTACCTGCTGACCGCCGGTTTCGCCTCCGGGGTGTTCACCACGTTCCTGGCGATCACGATGCGGCGCCGCAAGCGCGCCGCGTGGATCCTCAACCTGGTGCTCAGCGGCGCCTTCCTCGCGCTGTTCGCGTTCGCCATGGCGTTCCCGGAGATCCACCGGTACGCGCAGAACTGGGTCTCGCTGGTGCTGACGGCCGCGTTCGTCGGGGCGCTGCTCGTGGGGCGGCGGGAGTTCTACGCCAAGGGCGACCGCGCCAACCCCCGGCTCGCGGCCACGGTCGCCGTCTGCGGCGGGGCGGCCGCCTCCCTGCTGGCCGGGCTGCTGGTGACGGTCACCAACGAGGCGCCGGACGCGGCCCGTTCGACCTTCTTCGAGCGCTGGCACTTCGGCGCCCTGCGGCTGGTCTCGGTCTCCGCCGACGAGCACCACTTCCCCGGCATCGCCCCGCCGAACTGGGCCAATGTCGCGATCAACGTGCTCAGTACGGCTCTGGTGCTCGCCGTCTTCTACGCCGCCTTCCGCTCCCGGCGGGCCGTGGACCCGCTCACCGCGGACGACGAGAAACGGCTGCGGGCGCTGCTGGAGCGGCACGGCGAGCGGGACTCGCTGGGCTACTTCGCGCTGCGCCGGGAGAAGAGCGTGGTGTGGTCGCCGACCGGCAAGGCGGCCGTCGCCTACCGGGTCGTCGGCGGGGTGAGCCTCGCCTCCGGGGACCCTCTGGGCGATCCGGAGGCCTGGCCCGGGGCGATCGTGCCGTGGCTCGCGAAGACGCGGGCGCACGGCTGGATCCCGGCGGTGATGGGGGCGAGCGCGGAGGCGGGCACCGTGTACGCCCGGCACGGCCTGGACGCGCTGGAACTCGGGGACGAGGCGATCGTGGAGGTCGCCGACTTCACCTTGGAGGGGCGGGCGATGCGCACCGTGCGGCAGGCCTACAACCGGGTGAAGCGCGCGGGGTACGAGGTGCGCGTCCGGCGCCACGAGGACATCCCGGCGCACGAGATGGCGCTGCTCGTCGAGCGCGCGGACGACTGGCGGGACGGCGCGACCGAGCGCGGGTTCAGCATGGCGCTCGGCCGGCTCGGGGACCCCGAGGACGGGCGCTGCGTGATGCTGGAGTGCACGGACGCGCGGGGCCGGCCGCGGGCGCTGCTGTCGTTCGTGCCCTGGGGACCGAACGGGCTGTCGCTGGACCTGATGCGGCGCGACCGGGACGCCGAGAACGGGCTGATGGAGTTCATGGTCATCGAACTGCTGCGGCGCGCCCCGGAGATCGGGATCACACAGGTCTCGCTGAACTTCGCGATGTTCCGCTCGGTCTTCGAACGGGGGGCGCGCCTGGGTGCCGGACCGGTGCTCAGGCTGTGGCGGTCGCTGCTCAGCTTCTTCTCCCGCTGGTGGCAGATCGAGTCGCTGTACCGCGCCAACGCCAAGTACCGGCCCATCTGGGAGCCGCGGTTCCTGCTCTTCGAGAAGAGCGCGGACCTGCCGCGCATCGGCCTCGCCTCGGCCCGCGCGGAGGGCTTCCTGGAGGCGCCGGGGCTGCCCAAGTGGCTGCACCGCAGGCAGCTGGGCGGCCGTCGATGACCGTACCGGGGTAGGGAAGACCGCATGGGATCGTTCGCCCGCTGGGCCCGCGCCGAGTGGGGACCGCTGTACGGCACCGTACGCGGGCCCCTGCCGGGGCATCGCCCGCGGGCGATGCCGGTGACCGCCGCGGCGGTGTCGCTGACGGCGCTGCTCCAGTTCGTGCAGAACCGGCCGTGGGGGTTCCGGCTGGTGCAGGACCTCGGCGCGGTGCGGGCCGAGGACCCGCTGTGGCTGGGGCTGCTGCGCACCCCGCTGTCGCTGTTCGTGCCCGCCCTCGACCTGCCGGTGTGGGGCGCGCTGGCGCAGATCCTGCTGGTGTTCGGGATCGCCGAGCTGTGCCTGGGCTGGTGGCGGACGCTGGTCATCGCCTACCTCGCCACGCTCGCCGGGACCCTGTACGCGCGCGTCGGCATCGCGCTGGGCGCGCATGCCCCGTTCGGGCTGCCGTGGACGGACGCGCAGGTGGTGGACACCGGCCCGTCGGCGGCCGTGGTGGGCCTCGCGGTGTTCGTGGCCTGGCGCCACGGCGCCTATCACACGGCGGGCGCGGTGACCGTGGCGATGGTCGCCGAGGTGCTGCTGAAGGAGAACCTGGCCGGCAAGGAGCACCTGGCCGCCCTGATGGCCGTGGGCTCGCTGTGCCTGGTGGTGGCGGCCCGCCGCGCCTTGCCCGGGGCCGGCCTGCTGCGGCGGCAGCCCCCGCCCGGCCGGCCCCGCGCCGACGCCGGGCCGCCGCCGGTCGGGTCCTGAGGGGCGCGGGTACGACGGCGGTCCGCCACACGAGGACACCACCCTCAGCGGCGCTCCCCGGGCGGCCGGGGCGTCTTCGGGTCGGGGCGGCCGCCGATCCAGTCCTGGAGGGCGCGGCTGGGACCGGACCAGCGGCGGTCGTGGCGGTAGGCGCGCAGGGTGGCACGGGCACGGGCGCGGGGGCGGCGGCCGTAGCAGCGGCGGGCCCACGGGGAGTACGGGCGGGCCAGCCGGACCGCGCCGAACAGCGCGACCAGCGGGACGATCGCGCCGAACACCGCGAGCCGGGCCTTGCCCTTGCTCAGGGCGATCAGCGAGAGCACGAAGTTGGCGCAGATGTTGGCGAGGACGGTGCCCCGGTCGGCGAGTTCCCGCGCGGTGAGGTCGTTGACGCCGAACGGCGCGAACCCGGCGAGCAGCAGGGCCACGAGGGCCGCGGTGAGCACCACCGCCTCGACGCTCTTGCGGCCCTCCTCGGTCCAGTACACGTCGTCCAGGTGCAGGATCAGCGCGAACTCGTCCAGGACCAGCCCCGCGCCGACACCGAACACCACGGCGGCGATCGCCTCGCCCGCGCCGTGCCGGTCGCCGGCGAACGCGCCGAAGCCGCCCACGACGACGAGCACCACCCCGAAGACGGCGTGGTGGATGTGCAGGCCGCCCGCGCTGACGTTGCGGAACGGTCCCCTGCCCGCCCGGATCAGACGGGTGATCACCCGGGTGACGGCGAAGGTCAGGACGAAGGCGGCGAGGGCGAGCAGCAGCGGGAGCTTGCCCGGTTCGACGATGTTCCGCACCCACCAGTGCCCCATGTGCGCACTTTATCCCCGGTGCCTCGCCCCGGGGCGCCCGCGAGCGCCGGGTAACCTGCGCCGATGCGCACGTCCTCCCCGTTCGACGGTCTCCGTTTCGCCTTCGGCACCCTGACCGTGCTCCCCGTGCGGGTGCACCGCTGGGACCGCGGGGCGGCACGCGGGGGCATGCTCGCCGCCGCCGCCGTCGGCCTGGTCGTGGGCGCCCTCGCGGCGGCCCTGGGACTCGTCCTGCTGTTCCTCGGCGCGGGCCCGCTGCTCGCCGCCGTCGGCTCGGTCGCCGTCCCCGCCGCGCTGACCCGGGGCCTGCACCTGGACGGGCTCGCCGACACCGCCGACGGGCTGGGCAGCGGCAAGCCCGCCGCGGACGCGCTGCGCATCATGAAGCAGTCGGACATCGGCCCGTTCGGCGTACTCACCCTGGTCCTGGTGCTGCTCGCCCAAGTCGCCGTGCTGGCACAGCTGTTCGGCGACTCGTGGGCGCGGGGCGCGGCGGCCGCGGTGACCTCCGCGGTGGCCGCCCGGCTCGCGCTCACCCTGGCCGCCCGCACCGGGGTGCCGGCCGCCCGGCCGGAGGGACTCGGCGCGGCGGTCGCCGGGGTGGTGCCGGTGCCGGGCGCGCTGGCGCTCACGGCGCTGTGCACGGCCGCCGCGGCCGGCTGGGGGGCCGCCCTCGGCCCGCACGGCGGCTGGCGTGCCGCGGCCGCCGTGCTGCTCGCGCTCGCCGCCGCCGAACTCCTGCTGCGCCGCTGCGTACGGCGCTTCGGCGGGCTCACCGGAGACGTGTTCGGCGCCCTCGCGGAGACGGCCGCGACGACGGCACTGGTGGTGCTGGCCTTCGCGCCCTGACCGCTCGGCGACGCCATCGGCCGGACATCCGAAACACCCTCAGGCGTGAGCAATCGGGCGCACACGCGTAACCTCGTGCCGGGTGTTCGCCGACAGGGTGAAGACCCCGGATGCCACGTGTCCCCAGGCCTGGACCTAGGGTCGGCTCTCGGGCCCGGTCGACCCACACCATTTCGGCCACAGCAACTTCACATCGGAAGCGAGAACTCACCACCGTGACTGCTCTGACTCTCAGCACCGCCGCGGCGCCCGGCCTGCGGGCCGACGCGATCGTGATCGGTGTCGCCAAGGGCGCCAAGGGACCCGTCGTCGCGCCGGGCGCCGAAGCCGTGGACCAGGCGTACGACGGCAAGCTGGCCGGCGTCCTGGAGACCCTGGGCGCCTCGGGTGCCGAGGGCGAGCTGACGAAGCTGCCCGCCCCGGCGGGCTTCAAGGCCCCGCTCCTGGTGGCGGTGGGCCTGGGCGCGGAGCCGGACGCCGAGGACGACGAGCCCGGCTTCGACGCCGAGACCCTGCGCAGGGCCGCCGGTACGGCCGCCCGTGCGCTCGCCGGCCGCAAGAAGGCCGCGTTCGCGCTGCCCGTCGACGGCCCCGGCGCCATCGAGGCGATCGGCGAGGGCGTGCTCCTCGGCGCGTACTCCTTCGACGCGTACAAGGAGAACGGCGGGGCCAAGGGCGCCCGCGCCAAGAACGGCAAGGCCCCGCTGGCCGAGGCCGCGCTGCTCGGCGGCAAGCCGCGCGACGCCGCCCACAAGGGTGCCGTCGCCCGCGCCGTCGCGGTCTCCGAGGAGCTGAACCGCGCCCGCGACCTGGTCAACACCCCGCCGAACGACCTCAACCCGCAGGCGTTCGCCCAGATCGTGCAGGCCGCGGCCAAGGAGCACGGCCTGAAGGTGCAGGTGCTCGACGAGAAGGCGCTGACCAAGGGCGGCTACGGCGGCATCCTCGGCGTCGGCGGCGGCTCCGCGTCGGCTCCGCGCCTGGTCAAGGTGGCGTACACGCACCCGAACGCGGAGCGGCACCTCGCCTTCGTCGGCAAGGGCATCACCTACGACTCGGGCGGCATCTCCCTGAAGCCCGCCGGTCACAACGAGACGATGAAGTGCGACATGGCCGGCGCAGCCGCCGTCTTCGCCGCCGTCGTCGCCGCGGCCCGGCTCGGCCTGGAGGCCAATGTCACCGGCTGGCTGGCGCTGGCCGAGAACATGCCGTCCGGCTCGGCGGTGCGCCCCGGTGACGTGCTGCGCATGTACAGCGGCAAGACGGTGGAGGTGCTCAACACCGACGCCGAGGGCCGGCTGGTGCTCGCGGACGCGCTGTGGGCGGCCTCCCTGGAGGAGCCGGACGCGATCGTGGACGTCGCCACGCTGACCGGCGCGATGATGGTGGCGCTGGGCACCCGGACGCTGGGTGTCATGGCCAACGACGACGCGTTCCGCACCACCGTGTACGAGGCCGCCGAGGAGGTCGGCGAGCCGGCGTGGCCGATGCCGATGCCGGAGCACCTGGCCAAGGGCCTGGAGTCCCAGGTCGCCGACATGACCAACGTCGGCGAGCGGTGGGGCGGCGGACTGCTCGCCGGTGTCTTCCTGCGCGAGTTCGTGGGCGAGGGCATCGCCTGGGCGCACCTCGACATCGCCGGCCCGGCGTTCAACGAGGGCGGCCCCTTCGGGTACACGCCGAAGGGCGGCACGGGCACGGCGGTGCGCACCCTGGTCCGCCTCGCGGAGCTGACGGCCGAGGGTGACCTGGGCTGACGCCAGCCCACCGGCCCGTCGCACGGTTCGCGGCCCCGGCCGAAGGGGCGCGGGAGACCGCTCACGCGGTCGCCCGCGCCCCTTTTCCGTCCGCTTTCCGTGCGCGTTCCGTCCGCGCGTTCCCGTACGTTTCCCGGGAACGTGGGACGTCTCACACACCGGCCCGGCGACTCGTACACCTCCAACAAGTGCAAAGATGGAGCCCGGCAGGACAGGGCCCCCACCGAAGGGCCGAAGCATCAAGCGGCCGGACACCAGCCGCCCGCCGGTCATCGGAGATCGGCGCAAGGCGCACATGCATGGAGGACGTGACGTGGCGAACGACGCCAGCACCGTTTTCGACCTAGTGATCCTCGGCGGTGGTAGCGGTGGTTACGCCGCGGCCCTGCGCGGGGCGCAGCTGGGCCTGGACGTCGCCCTGATCGAGAAGGACAAGGTCGGCGGCACCTGCCTGCACCGGGGTTGCATCCCCACCAAGGCCCTGCTGCACGCGGGCGAGATCGCCGACCAGGCCCGCGAGAGCGAGCAGTTCGGCGTCAAGGCCACCCTCGACGGCATCGACGTCCCGGCCGTCCACAAGTACAAGGACGGCGTGGTCGCCGGCCTCTACAAGGGTCTGCAGGGTCTGATCGCGTCCCGCAAGGTGACGTACATCGAGGGCGAGGGCCGGCTGTCCTCCCCGACCTCCGTCGACGTGAACGGCCAGCGCATCCAGGGCCGCCACGTCCTGCTGGCGACCGGCTCGGTGCCGAAGTCGCTGCCGGGCCTGGAGATCGACGGCAACCGGATCATCTCCTCCGACCACGCCCTCGTCCTGGACCGCGTGCCGAAGTCCGCGATCATCCTGGGCGGCGGTGTCATCGGCGTCGAGTTCGCCTCCGTGTGGAAGTCCTTCGGTGCCGACGTCACCGTCATCGAGGGCCTGAAGCACCTCGTCCCGGTCGAGGACGAGAACAGCTCCAAGCTTCTTGAGCGCGCGTTCCGCAAGCGCGGCATCAAGTTCAACCTCGGCACCTTCTTCCAGAAGGCCGAGTACACGCAGGACGGCGTCAAGGTCACCCTGGCCGACGGCAAGGAGTTCGAGGCCGAGGTCCTCCTCGTCGCCGTCGGCCGCGGCCCGGTCTCCCAGGGCCTCGGCTACGAGGAGCAGGGTGTCGCCATGGACCGGGGCTACGTCCTGGTCGACGAGTACATGCGGACCAACGTTCCGACCATCTCCGCCGTCGGTGACCTCGTCCCGACCCTCCAGCTCGCGCACGTCGGCTTCGCCGAGGGCATCCTGGTGGCGGAGCGTCTGGCCGGTCTGAAGGTCGTTCCGATCGACTACGACGGTGTCCCGCGGGTGACGTACTGCCACCCGGAGGTCGCCTCCGTCGGCATCACCGAGGCCAAGGCCAAGGAGATCTACGGCGCGGACAAGGTCGTCGCTCTGAAGTACAACCTGGCGGGCAACGGCAAGAGCAAGATCCTCAACACCGCGGGCGAGATCAAGCTCGTCCAGGTGAAGGACGGTGCCGTGGTCGGCGTCCACATGGTCGGCGACCGCATGGGCGAGCAGGTCGGCGAAGCCCAGCTGATCTACAACTGGGAGGCGCTGCCGGCCGAGGTCGCCCAGCTCATCCACGCCCACCCGACGCAGAACGAGGCGCTCGGCGAGGCCCACCTGGCCCTGGCCGGCAAGCCGCTGCACTCCCACGACTGACCCTTGGTCAACGGGCGCGACGACACAGACTTCCGCAATTCGTAAGGAGCAACCGAAACCATGGCGGTTTCCGTAACCCTTCCGGCGCTCGGTGAGAGCGTCACCGAGGGCACTGTCACCCGCTGGCTGAAGGCCGAGGGCGAGCGCGTCGAGGCCGACGAGCCGCTGCTCGAGGTCTCGACCGACAAGGTCGACACCGAGATCCCCTCCCCTGCCTCCGGCGTGCTGGCCTCCATCAAGGTCGCCGAGGACGAGACGATCGAGGTCGGCGCCGAGCTGGCCGTGATCGACGACGGCAGCGGTGCCCCCGCCGCCGCCCCGGCCCCGGCCGCCGCCGAGGCCCCGGCCGCCGAGGCTCCGGCCCCGGCCGCCGCTCCGGTGGCGGAGGCCCCGGCCCCCGCCCCGGCCGCCGAGGCCCCGGCCGCCCCCGCCGCTCCGGCCGGTGGCGCCGAGGGCACGGACGTGGTCCTGCCCGCGCTCGGTGAGTCCGTCACCGAGGGCACCGTCACCCGCTGGCTGAAGTCGGTGGGCGACTCCGTCGAGGCCGACGAGCCGCTGCTCGAGGTCTCCACGGACAAGGTCGACACCGAGATCCCGGCGCCCGCCTCCGGCGTGCTGCTGGAGATCGTGGTCGGCGAGGACGAGACCGCCGAGGTCGGCGCCAAGCTCGCCGTCATCGGCGCCCCGGGTGCCGCCCCGGCCGCCGCTCCGGCTCCGGCCGCCCCGGCCCCGGCCCCGGCCGCCGAGCCCGCCCCGGCTCCGGCCCCCGCCGCCCCGGCGGCTCCGGCCGCTCCGGCTCCGGCTCCGGCCGCCCCCGCGGCTCCGGCCCCGGCCCCCGCCGCCCCGGCGCAGCCCGCCGCCCCGGCCCCGGCTCCCGCCCCGGCCCCGGTCACCCCGGCGACCGCGCCGACCTCCCCGACCGCCACCCAGGCGACCGACGAGGGCGCGTACGTGACCCCGCTGGTACGCAAGCTCGCCGCCGAGAACGGCGTCGACCTGGCCACCGTCAAGGGCACCGGCGTCGGCGGCCGCATCCGCAAGCAGGACGTCATCGCCGCCGCCGAGGCCGCGAAGGCCCCCGCCGCCGCTCCGGCCCCGGCCGCCGCGGCCGCCCCGGCCGCCAAGAAGGCCCCGGCGCTGGAGGTCTCCCCGCTGCGCGGCCAGACCGTCAAGATGACCCGCATCCGCAAGGTCATCGGCGACAACATGGTCAAGGCGCTGCACGAGCAGGCCCAGCTGTCGTCGGTCGTCGAGGTCGACGTCACCCGCCTGATGAAGCTGCGCGCCCAGGCGAAGGACTCGTTCGCGGCCCGCGAGGGCGTCAAGCTCTCCCCGATGCCGTTCTTCGTGAAGGCCGCCGCCCAGGCGCTGAAGGCCCACCCGGTCATCAACGCCCGGATCAACGAGGCCGAGGGCACGATCACCTACTTCGACACCGAGAACGTCGGTATCGCGGTGGACTCCGAGAAGGGCCTGATGACCCCGGTCATCAAGCACGCCGGCGACCTCAACATCGCGGGCATCGCCAAGGCCACGGCGGAGCTGGCGGGCAAGGTCCGCGCCAACAAGATCACCCCGGACGAGCTGTCCGGCGCGACCTTCACCATCTCCAACACCGGTTCGCGCGGCGCGCTGTTCGACACGATCATCGTGCCCCCGAACCAGGTCGCGATCCTCGGCATCGGTGCCACGGTCAAGCGTCCGGCCGTCATCGAGACCGAGGAGGGCACGGTCATCGGCGTCCGCGACATGACGTACCTGACCCTCTCCTACGACCACCGCCTGGTCGACGGCGCCGACGCGGCCCGTTACCTGACGGCCGTCAAGGCGATCCTGGAGGCCGGCGAGTTCGAGGTCGAGCTCGGCCTGTAATCACCGGTCACCGCGCACACGCCGGTGCCCCCGTCCGGACCTTCCGGGCGGGGGCACCGGCGTTTTCCGTGGCTGGGAGCGTATGCGCCGTTTGCGCCCCCGCACCCCGTGTAAGCCTTGTCTCACCTGCGCAAAAGCACCCCCGCGCGCCCTACCCGCGCAGCGAAGCCGCCGTATTGTCTAAATGTCTGCCCCCGGGAGGAGCCCTCATGACCGCGCCCGTAGTCCACTCGCTGCGCGAACAGATCCGCGAGCACATCGTGGAGGGAATCGTCAGCGGGCGCTGGCAGCCGGGCGAGCGGATCGTGGAACGGCGGATCGCCACCGAGCTGGAGGTCAGCCAGACCCCGGTGCGGGAGGCGCTGCGCGAGCTGGAGTCGCTGCGGCTGATCGAGTCCGCGCCGAACAAGGGCGTGCGGGTGCGCAATCTGAGCGCGGCCGACCTGGAGGAGAGTTACCCGGTCAGGGCCGGTCTGGAGGCCATCGCGGCGGAGCTGGCCGCGGACCGCCTCGCCCGGGACTGCTCGGCCCTGGAGCCCCATGTGCTGGCCCTGTACGAGGCCGACAGCGCGGCCGACGGCACCGCCCAGGTCCGGCACACCGTGGCCTTCCACCGCGAACTGGTGCGCGCCGCCGACAACTCGGTGCTGCTGCACACCTGGGAGGGGCTCGGCATCGAGGTCTTCACGGCGCTGTCGATCCGCTGGCTGGGCACGGTGCAGCAGTCGTACGCCGAGGAGCACGACGAACTGGTGCAGGCCTTCAAGCGCCGGGATCCGCGGATCGCGGAGCTGGTGAAGGCGCACGTCCTGGGGTGCGCCCCGCGCGCCTGAGGCACCCCGGCGCACCGGCGGGCATACCGGGACGGCCGCTCCGCGTACCCGAGCGCGGCCCCACTCACCTGCGAATTCCCTGATCAAAACCGGCACCGGGTGCCCTCTTCCAAGGCACCGGGTGCCGACTTTCTTGAAATCGAGAGATTTTCTCTCTCCACCCTTTGATCGATCATCGATCAGGGAGTTACAGTCACGGACGGACTTCCACCCGAAGTCCTCTGCCCTGTCCTGCCAAAGACCTAGGGCACCCCCGAACCCTTGCCTGTGAGGGAACCCCCTTCGACTGAGGAAGGCGGCGACATGACCGACCCCAACGCCATCCAGCCGAGCGAGCTGGACCAGCTCCCGGACCGCGACCCCGAGGAGACCGCCGAGTGGCAGGCCTCCCTGGACGCCGTGGCCAGGGAGGCAGGCCCGCATCGCGCCGCGTACCTGATGCGCCGCACGCTGGAGCGCGCCGAGGCGGGCGGCATCGCGCTGCCGAAGCTGCTGGAGACGGACTACGTCAACACCATCCCCACCTCCGCCGAGCCGGCCGTGCCCGGTGACCCGGAGCTGGAGGCCCGCATCACCGCCTGGAACCGCTGGAACGCGGCCGCCATGGTGACCCGGGGCAGCAAGCACGGCGTCGGCGGCCACATCGCCACCTTCGCCTCCGCCGCCTGGCTCTACGAGACCGGCTTCAACCACTTCTTCAAGGGCAAGGAGGGCGACGGCTCCGGCGACCAGCTGTACATCCAGGGCCACGCCTCCCCCGGCATCTACGCCCGCGCCTTCCTGGACGGCCGCCTGTCCGAGGCGCAGCTGGACAACTTCCGCCAGGAGGCCGGCGGCAACGGCCTGCCGTCCTACCCGCACCCGCGCCGGCTGCCCTGGCTGTGGGAGTTCCCCACGGTCTCCATGGGCCTCGGCCCGCTGTCCGCGATCTACCAGGCGCGCTTCAACCGCTACCTGACCAACCGCGGCATCAAGGACGTCTCGTCCTCGCACGTGTGGGCGTTCCTCGGCGACGGCGAGATGGACGAGCCGGAGTCGACGGCGGCCCTCGCGCTCGCCGCCCGTGAGGAGCTGGACAACCTCACCTTCGTCATCAACTGCAACCTGCAGCGCCTGGACGGCCCGGTCCGCGCCAACTTCAAGATCGTGCAGGAGCTGGAGGCCCAGTTCCGCGGCGCCGGCTGGAACGTCGTCAAGACGCTGTGGGGCACCGCCTGGGACGAGCTGTTCGCCCTCGACACCACGGGCGCGCTGGTCCGCCGGCTGCGCCAGGTGCCGGACGCGCAGGTGCAGACGTACCAGACCCGCGACGCCGCCTACATCCGCCAGGACTTCTTCGGCGCCGACCCGGCGCTGGTCGAGATGGCGAAGCTGCTGTCGGACGACAAGATCCTGGAGTGCTTCCACCTCTCGCGCGGTGGTCACGAGGCCCGCAAGGTCTACGCCGCGTACAAGGCGGCCGTCGAGCACAAGGGCGCGCCGACCGTGATCCTCGCCCAGACGGTCAAGGGCCACACCCTCGGCCAGGGCTTCGCGTCCAAGAACGCCAACCACCAGATGAAGAAGCTGACGGTGGACGAGTTCAAGGCGATGCGCGACCTGCTCGAACTGCCGATCAAGGACAGCGACTTCGTCGACGGCGTGGTGCCCTACGGCCACCCGGGCGCCGACTCCCCCGAGGTCCGCTACCTCCAGGAGCGCCGCGCGGCCCTGGGCGGTCCCGCCCCGGCCCGCCGCACGCACCCGCTGGCCCCGCTGCCGGCCCCCGCCGAGAAGGCGTTCGCCTCCTTCGACAAGGGCTCCGGCTCGCAGAACGTGGCCACCACCATGGCCTTCGTCCGCCTGGTCAAGGACCTGGTGCGCGACAAGGAGACCGGCAAGCGCTGGGTGCCGATCGTCCCCGACGAGGCGCGCACCTTCGGTATGGAGTCGCTCTTCCCGTCGCTCGGGATCTACTCCCCCAAGGGCCAGACGTACGAGCCGGTCGACCGCGACCAGCTGATGTTCTACAAGGAGGCCAAGAACGGCCAGATCCTCAACGAGGGGATCACCGAGGCCGGGTCGATGGCCGACTTCATCGCCGCGTCCACCGCGTACGCGACGCACGGCGAGGCGATGATCCCGTTCTACATCTTCTACTCGATGTTCGGCTGGCAGCGCACCGCCGACCAGATGTGGCAGCTCGGCGACCAGCTCGGCCGCGGCTTCCTGGTCGGTGCGACGGCGGGCCGGACGACGCTGACGGGCGAGGGCCTGCAGCACGCCGACGGCCACTCGCCGGTGATCGCCGCGACCAACCCGGCGGCGCTGACGTACGACCCCGCGTTCGCCTACGAGATCGCGGTGATCGTGCGCGAGGGCCTGCGCCGGATGTACGGCGAGGCGCAGCCGGGCGAGGACCAGAACGTCTTCTACTACCTGACCGTCTACAACGAGCCGCTGCCGCAGCCGGCGAAGCCGGGCGTCGCGGGCATCGACGAGGGCATCGTCAAGGGCCTGTACCGCTTCAACACGGCGGAGTCGGCGGGCGTCACCGTCCCGGCCAACGCCCCGCGCATCCAGCTGCTGGGTTCCGGCACGGCGATCCACTGGGCGCTCCAGGCGCAGAAGCTCCTCGCCGAGGAGTGGGGCGTCGCGGCCGACGTCTGGTCGGCGACCTCCTGGTCCGAGCTGCGCCGTGACGCGATGGAGGCGGACGCCGCCCTGCTGCGCGGCGAGGAGCGCGTGCCGTTCGTGCGCCGGGCGCTCCAGGGTGCCGAGGGACCGGTCCTCGCGGTCTCCGACTACATGCGCCAGGTCCCGGACCAGATCGCGCAGTGGGTGGAGCAGGACTGGTCCTCGCTGGGCGCGGACGGCTTCGGCCTCTCCGACACCCGCCCGGCGGCCCGCCGCCACTTCGGCGTGGACGCGGAGTCCATCGTCGCCGCCGCCCTCGCCCAGCTCGCCCGGCGCGGCGAGGTCAAGGCGACGGCGGTGAAGGAGGCCCGGGAGAAGTACGGCCTGTAGTCACCGGTCGGCAGGATCCGGGGAAGGGGCACGGCGGCTCGCCGTGCCCCTTCCTTGTCGGTGCCGCCCGGCATGATGTCCCCATGCGTGCGGCGCGGCTCATCAAGATGGTTCTGCTTCTCCAGGCGCGGGCGTCCATGACCGCCGGTGAACTGGCGCGGGAGCTGGAGGTGTCGGAGCGGACGGTGACACGGGACGCGGTGGCGCTGTCCGAGGCGGGGGTGCCGGTGTACGCGGACCGGGGGCGGGCCGGCGGGTACCGCCTGGTCGGCGGGTACCGGACGCGGCTGACGGGTCTTGGCCGCAGCGAGGCCGAGGCGCTGTTCCTCAGCGGGGTGCCGGGCGCGCTGCGGGACATGGGGCTCGCGGACGCGGCGTCGGCGGCCCGGCTGAAGGTGTCGGCGGCGCTGGTGCCCGCCCTGCGGGACGCCCCGCGCACGGCGGCCCAGCGCTTCCACCTGGACGCGCCCGGCTGGTTCCGCGAGCCCGAGACCCCCGCGCTGCTGCCGGCGGTCGCCGAGGCGGTGTGGGACGACCTGTGCGTCACGGCCCGCTACCGGCGCGGCGACGGCGAGGTGGAGCGGCTGCTGGAGCCGTACGGGCTGGTGCTGAAGGCGGGCGCCTGGTACCTGTGCGCCCGGGTGCCGGACGCGGACGCCTTCCGTACGTACCGCGTCGACCGCTTCACCGCCGTCGTGCCGGCCGACACCGGCTTCCGGCGCGACGAGGACTTCGACCTGCCCGGCTACTGGGTGGCGCAGGCGGAGCGGTTCGCACGGTCGATCCTGCGCGCCGAGGCGGTGGTGCGGCTGTCCCCGGAGGGCGTGCGCAGGCTGCCGTACGCCGTCGAGGCGCTGTCGGCGCGGGAGGGGCTGGCCGGTGCCGGGGAGCCCGACGAGGCGGGGTGGGTGACGGTGACGCTGCCCGTGGAGTCGGAGGAGGTCGCGCACGCCCAGCTGACCGCGCTCGGGCCGGAGGCGGAGGTGCTGGCGCCGCGGAGCCTGCGGGAGCGGTTCGCGCGGGACGCGGCCCGGCTCGCGGAGCTGTACCGGGGCGCGGGGGCGTGAGCGGCGGTACCTCCGCGTGCGTCCCGGGGGCCGAGGCCCGATGCTGGAGCGGTGATGGACGAGACGGAGTTCTGGGCGCTGGTCGACACCACCCGTGAGGCCGCCGGGGGCGATCCCGAGGAGCAGGCCGAACTTCTGGTGGACCGGCTGGTCCGGCTGGACCCGGAGCAGGTCCTGGACTTCGCCCGTCACTTCGAGGCCCGCTACAACCGCGCCTGGCGATGGGACCTGTGGGGCGCCGCCTGGGTGCTGCTGGACGGGGCCGGCGACGACGCGTTCGACTTCTTCCGGTGCTGGCTGATCGGCCAGGGCCGGGAGGTGTTCGAGGGCGCCTTGCAGGACCCGGACGCGCTGGCGGAGCTGCTGGACGACTTCGACGAGGAGGTCGACGGCGACGGCGAGGAGCTGGGCTACGCGGCCGACGAGGCGTACGAGCGGCTCACCGGCACCGTGGCGGCCGACCTGGGTCTGCCGCCCGCGCCCGCGGAGCCGGCCGGCACCCCGGTCGACTTCGAGGACGAGTCGGCCCTCGCGGCGCGCTACCCGCGGCTGTGGGACCGGTTCAGGGGCTGAGGCCGGTCCGGCCCTGGAGGCGCGCGGCCGTCTGTCTGATCTCCGGCAGGCGGGCGGTGAGGGCGGCGCCGGGGCAGCTGGTCATGAAGCCGTCGTCGTGTCCCGACACGGCGGGCAGGGTGGCGGTGGTGCCGGCGGGGAAGCGGCTGCGGCCGTTGCTGGAGACCAGGCGCACCCGGGTGCGCGGATCGACGTCGGACAGGCCCAGCTTCCAGGCGGCCAGCGTGGCGATGGCGTCGGTCAGTGCGTGTGGCACCGGCACGCCCGCGGTGAAGGTGCCGATGGCGGCGATCCCGGCGGTGCGGTGGTTGAAGCCCTGCGCGTGGGCGCCGACGACGGGCCGGTCGGCGCCCCCGGCGCGGCCCTCGTAGACGGTGCCGCAGCGGTCGACGAGGAAGTTGTAGCCGATGTCGTCCCACTGCCGCAGGCCGGTCTGCCCGGCGTACAGGCGGCGGATGATCTCGGGGGTGTCGGCGCACCGGTAGCCGTTGGGCGAGTCGGTGTGGTGCACGAAGACCGCGATCACCTTGTCGTCGTAGCGCGGCGGCGGCTGGGAGTGCCCGAGGGTGGTGCCGGCCCAGACGGAGCGGGGCACGACGAGCGGCCGGCCGGCGCGGTGGGCGGCGGCGAGGCGCCCGAGGTCGAGGGCGGCGGGCCGGTCGGGCGGGACCCGTGCGGGACCGGTCCCGCCCCACGCGTGCAGGGCGAGCACGAGGAGGGCCATGAGGCCGGGCAGGGAACCCGGCAGCACCAGCGGCGGGCCGGGGAACCGCGGCAGCCGCGCGGCGCGCACCGACCGGATTCCCCGGGCCCTCCCGAGGCGGCTGGCCCTCCGGGTTCTCCGGTCTTCCCGGGCCGTTCCTCGGGCCGTTCGGGCTCTTCGGACGAGGGACATGGCCCCCACTCTCGGCCCGCCCGCACCCGCCCGCGATGTGCGCTGTGCCACCTGGCGGAACCATCGTCCCGGTCCGGGACGTTTCCGGTGGTACCGGCACGCGTGGCCGGTTCGCCACCGGCGGCCGATCATGTACCTGTGACCGTTCGACGGGCCCGACGGCGCGTGCCGGGCCCGAGAGAAAGGCGGCTCCGTGGACCTGCTCGACCTGCTGCTGGTGCTGGTGATCCTCCTGTACGCCGCGTCGGGGTACCGGCGTGGCCTGGTGGCCGGCTGTGTGTCGCTGGCCGGGTTCGTCGGCGGCGCGGTCGTCGGCGTGTGGGCGCTGCCCTGGGTGACGGGCCACGTGGCCCGGGGCTCGGCGGCGGCGACCGTGCTCGCGGTGCTGACCGTGCTGGTGCCCGCGGCGGTGGGGCACGAACTGGCGGGCCGGCTCGCGCTGCGGCTGCGCGGCGGTCTGGACCGGGGGCCGCTGCGGGTGGTGGACGGGATCGGGGGCGCGGCGGCCAACGCGGTGGCCGTGCTGATCGTGGCCTGGGTGGCGGCGAGCGTGCTCAGCGCGGCCCCCTCGCCCGCTCTGACCACGGCGATCCGGGACTCCTCGCTGCTGGGCGCGGTGCAGCGGACGATGCCGGACACCACCCCCGCCTGGTTCTCCCGGGCCACCTCGGCGCTGACGGACGCGGGTTTCCCGCAGGTCTTCAACCCGTTCGAGAACGAGTCGACGGCCCGGGTGCCGCGCCCCACCGGCGACAGCGTGACGCCCGCCGCGACGAACGCCGCCAAGCTGAGCACGGTGAAGATCGAGGGCGTCTCGGGCAGCGAGGGCCGGGAGGGCAGCGGCTTCGTCTTCGCCTCGGAGCGGGTGATGACCAACGCGCACGTGGTGGCGGGCATCGCGCACCCGAGCGTGCGGGTGGGCGGGGTCGGGGAGGCGTACCCGGCCCGGGTGGTGCTCTTCGACCCCGACCGGGACGTGGCGGTGCTGTACGTACCGGGGCTGCGCGCGCCGGTGCTGCGCTTCGACACCGGTGCCTCGCGCGGGGACTCGGCCGTGGTGGCGGGCTATCCGCAGGACGGCAGCCTGAACCTGCAGGCCGCGACGGTGGGGAACCTGGTGCGGGCGACCGGGCAGAACATCTACAGCGACGGCGCGGTCACCCGGGAGATCTACTCGATCCGTTCCACGGTCCGGCCGGGCAACTCCGGCGGCCCGCTGCTGACCACGGACGGGCGGGTGTTCGGGGTGGTCTTCGCCCGCTCCACCTCGGACGCCGAGACGGGGTACGTGCTGACGGCGGCCGAGGTGGCGCCGGACGCCCGGCGGGCGGCCACGGCGACAGAACCGGTGGACACGGGCGCGCTGGTGGGCTGACGCGGCCCTCAGGGCGTCACAGGGAGCGGCCCATGCAGACGTCGTCCACGTAGGCGCCGTCGAGCAGGAACTCGCCGGGCAGGACGCCCTCCACGGCGAAGCCCTCGGACTCGTAGAGCCTGCGGGCCGGGGTGTTGTGGCCGAGCACGCGCAGGGTGAGGCGGCGCGCCCCGCGCGCGCGGGCCTCGGTGACGGCGGCCCGGATCAGCGCCCGGCCCACTCCCCGGCCGCGGGCCTCCTCGGCGACCGCGAAGCCCTGGATGCTGAGCACGTGGGCGTGGGAGGCGAGCGGGATCGTCTGGGCGAGGCGGACGTAGCCGGCCACGCGCCCGTCCACCTCGGCGACGAGGAAATCCCCGACGGGGTGGCGCTCGCCGAAGAACGGCGGGTACGGCGGCTCGGGGCGGGGCGTGACCGCGTGCAGGGTGGACCACAGGGTCCCGTCGAGGAGGGCGAGGTGCTCGTCGTCGTCGGGCACGGCGGGGCGTATGTGCGGCTCGGGCATGGTGATCACCTTAAGGCCGCGGTTCCCGGCGGCCCAGCGGGTTTCCGCGGCGACGGCGGGGGGCACTCTGCGAGGGCTCCGCCGTGGCGCGCGGGGGTGCTCTGCGGCCCGCGGAACGGATGTGACTGAATGCGACCTCTATGCGACCGTGCCCTGTCGATGCGCGACTCCTTACGACCGATCACGGCACCGATACTCGACGCGAACTCGGGTATCCCTGGGGCCGGTCGGGGCGTGTCGCCTCCACCGGCCGCGCAACCACAGCAGGAGGGGCCTCGTGCTTGAGCCCGCGAACCAGGTGGACGTCGTCATCGTGGGAGCCGGAATCGCCGGTCTCTCGGCGGCACACCGGCTCACCAGCGCAGGAGTAACGACCGCAGTCCTGGAGGCCGCCCCTTACGCGGGCGGCCGTATGTCGACGGAGAAGGTCGACGGTTTCCGGCTCGACCGCATCGGACAGCTGCTGTCCACGTCGTATCCCGCACTCCGGCTGACCCCGGGGCTGGACTCCCTGGTCCTGCGGCGTTTCGCGCCGGGCGTCCTGCTGCACCGCGACGGGCGCGTGCACCGCGCGGGCGCGCCGGCGGGCGGAGGGAGCGCAAGGGGCGCACTGCATGTGGTGCGCGCCCTCGCGAGCGCCCCGAGGGGGGCCGC
The DNA here is from genome assembly GCF_013423905.1 of Streptomyces sp. NEAU-sy36. Lineage (NCBI taxonomy): Bacteria > Bacillati > Actinomycetota > Actinomycetes > Kitasatosporales > Streptomycetaceae > Streptomyces > Streptomyces sp. NEAU-sy36. The sequence continues at coordinate 1,563,231 of NZ_CP058977.1, read as the reverse complement.
GGCGCCGCCCGGCCGGGGCGGGGCGCCGGTGGGCGGGGCGATGGACCAGGCGCGGCTGGGCGCGGCGCTGAGCCGGCTCGCCGCGACGCCGGTCGAACGGCTCCTCGCCCGTCCGGAACTGCCCGCCGCCCAGGCGCTCGCGGCCCGCGGCGTGCCGGCCCGCACCGTCGACGGCTTCCTGCGACCGCTGCTCGCCGCGCTGCTGTGCGACCCGGGGCTGACCACCTCCAGCAGGTGCGCCGACCTCGCGCTGCGCGCCTTCGCGAGCGGGCGGCTGTGCGTGCCCGAGGGCGGCGCGGAGATGCTGCCCGAGCTGCTCGCGCGGGCCCTGCCGCCGGGCACCGTGCACACCGGGGTGCGGGTCACCTCGGTCTCCACGACCTCGGTGGCCACCGCCGAGCACGGGGAGATCCGCTGCCGGGCGGTCCTGCTGGCGACCGACGCGCGCGCCGCGGCGGAACTGCTGCCGGGGCTCAGGGTGCCGGAGTTCCACCCGGTGACGGTGGTGCACCACACCACGGACGAGCCCGCGGCGGCGTTCGCCACCGGGTCGTCGCTGCTGCTGGACGCGGACCGTGGCGGGCCGGTGGCGCACACCTCGGTGCTCAGCAACGTGGACCCGAGCCGGGCGCCGGCCGGGCGGGTGCTGATCTCCTCGACGGTGCTCGGCACGCCGCCGGAGGGCGTGGACACCGCGGTGCGCATCCACCTCTCGCGGCTGTACGGCACCTCCACGCGCCGCTGGGAGACGCTGGCCGTGCACCACACCCCGGAGGCGGTACCGGTGATGCGCCCGCCGCACGACCTGCGGCGCCCGGTACGGCTCCTGGCCGGCCTCTACGTCTGCGGCGACCACCGCGACACCAGCACCGTCCAGGGCGCCCTGCACTCCTCCCACCGGGCCGTGCGGGCCCTGTTGACCGATCTGGGCGCCGCCGGCTCCATCCACCGGGCCGACCCCGCGCCCACGCTGCCCGAGGCGGCCTGAGCCGGCGGTGCCTCAGCCCAGCACCGCCGCCTTCTCCCGGTAGGACCTGACCGGGGCGGCGTCCTTGTGGGGCTCCAGGCGGCGTTCGAAGTCGCGGATGTACTCGATGGCCCGGGCGCTGCGCATGTCGGCCGCCTGGGCCGCGGCCTCGGCCGCCAGCGCGCAGGCCTGGTCGAGTTCGCCGAGGCCGAGCCGGGCCGTGGCGAGCACGACCCGGCAGAACAGCCGGCTGCGGGCGTACGCCGGGGACCGCAACTGGAGGGACCGCTCGGCGTGCTGGGCGGCCGCCCGGTACTGCTGGAGGTCCCGGTGGCAGTGCCCCAGCTCGTCCGCGAGCTGCGCCTCGTCGAAGAACCGCGCCCAGTACGGCACGTCGTCACCGGGCCGGGCCGCCTCCAGCGCGCGCTCGGCCCGCACCAGCGCCGCGGTGCACGCCCGCACCTCCCCGAGCACCGCGTGCGCCCGGGCCTCGGCCGCGTGCAGCAGCGACTGCACCGCCGGCGGCCCGCCGGTGCCGATCCCCTGCTGGGCGACCCGCGCCAGCTGCACCGCCTCCCTGCCGTGCCCGAGGTAGACGGCCTGCCGGCTCATGGTGACCAGCACGAAGGAGCCGTAGGGCCGGTCCCCCGCGGCCTGGGCCAGCCGCAGGGCCTGCACGAAGTACCGCTGGGCCAGCCCGTGCGCGGCGATGTCGTACGACGTCCAGCCCGCGAGCCGGGTCAGATCGGCGGCGGCCGCGAACAGCCGCCGCCCGGTCTGCTCGTCGTAGCTGCCGCGCAGCATCGGCTCGCACTCGTGCTCCAGGTAGCGCACCAGCGCCTGCCGGGCGTGCCCGCCGCCGAACCGGTCGTCCAGGGCGCGGAACAGCTCGCCCACCGAGCGCAGCGCCGCGATGTCGCCGCCGCCGACCCGGTGGCCGGGGACGCGCTCCAGCGGTCCGCGCGCCCGCGTCCGGGCCACCGGCGCCGCCGGGCCCCGCACCGGCGCCCTGACGCCGGCCGGCCCGCCCTGCGCGGGTACCCGGGGCGCCGGCTCCCGGGCCACCCGGTCGTCGGGCCGGCCGATCAGCCAGTCCCGGCTGGGCACGACGAGCCCCGCCGGGGTGAACGCGATCTTGCGCAGCTCGGCATGGCTGCCGGAGTCCTTGCGCCACAGCCCGCTGACGATGTCCACGGCCTCCTCCGGGGTGGCCGCGAACTCCAGCCCGGCGTACACCGGCGCACACGCGTCCAGGCCGAGATCCTGCGCCGTGAGCCGGCGTCCGAGCCGGCGGGTGAACACCTCGGCGATCAGGGCCGGGGTCGTGCCCCGGGGCTGCTGACCGCGCAGCCAGCGGGTGACGGAGGTCTTGTCGTATCTCAGGTCCAGGCCGTGTTCGAGGCCGAGCTGGTCGACGCGCCGGGCCAGACCCGCGTTGGAGAACCCCGCCTCTGCGATGAGCGCGGCGAGCTGACGGTTGGGGGTGCGCTGCGCGGGTCGGTCCGTCATCTGTGGTGCGGTCTCCTGCCTCCGGGCCAGTGAAGTGCCGGGATTGCCTGTGAGCAGCCCATTTGGCCGTACGAACGGCGCGAATGTAGCGGAGAGTGAACACCGGCTCGGATGCTTCAGCGTTCATTCATCCGTTCGTGTGAGGACCGCCCGCAGGGCTGACGTGCCACGGACGGACGTACAGTGGCGTGGGCGCGTGACATGCCTGACACCGAGGGAGGCGCTTGCCGTGAGTGAGTTGCGGTTCGTCCGCATGGGGTTCGGCGCGGATGCCGTCGACTACCAGGAGGCCTGGGACGAGCAGCGCCGCGTGCACGCGGCCCGGTTCGCCGGCGAGATCCCGGACACCGTGCTGCTCCTGGAGCACCCGCCCGTGTACACGGCCGGGCGGCGCACCGAGGACAGCGAGCGTCCGCTGGACGGCACCCCGGTCATCGACGTGGACCGCGGCGGCAAGATCACCTGGCACGGCCCGGGCCAGCTGGTGGGCTACCCCATCCAGCAGCTCCCGCGCCCGGTGGACGTGGTCGCGCATGTGCGGCGCCTCGAAGAGGCCCTGATCCGCACCTGTGCCGAGTTCGGCCTGGAGACCACCCGGGTCGAGGGCCGCAGCGGCGTCTGGGTGCTCGGCGACCCCGTCGAACAGCGGCCCTCGCTCGGCGGCCTCTCCCTCGACTTCGACCCGCGGCTGACCGACGAGGAGTTCGACCCCCGGCTGAACGGCCCCGAGTACGCCCCGTCCAACGCGGGCCAGCGCCGCGAGGACCGCAAGATCGCCCAGATCGGCATCCGCGTCGCCAAGGGCGTCACCATGCACGGCTTCTCGTTCAACGTGAACCCCGACATGAAGTGGTTCGACCGCATCATCCCGTGCGGCATCCGCGACGCGGGCGTGGCCTCCCTCGCCGGGGAGCTGGGCCGCGAGGTCACCGTCGAGGAGGTCGTGCCGGTGGTGGAGAAGCACCTGCGCGAGGTCCTGGAGAACGCGGACCTGCGGCCGAGGCCGATCGAGAAGGCGTCGGCCTGACCGACCCCGCCGAGGGGAATGCGCCCTGCGGTCATGAGGTTGTCTCATCGCCAGGGCGTGCAGAACACGGGCGTACCCTGGGGAACGCCGAAGAATCAAAGCTGAGGGAGCCGGTCGTGTCCGCAGTCGCACCCGACGGACGCAAATTGCTGCGCCTGGAGGTCCGCAACAGCCAGACCCCCATCGAGCGCAAGCCCGAGTGGATCAAGACCCGGGCGAAAATGGGCCCCGAGTACACCAAGATGCAGAACCTCGTGAAGAGCGAGGGCCTGCACACGGTCTGCCAGGAAGCCGGCTGCCCCAACATCTACGAGTGCTGGGAGGACCGCGAGGCGACCTTCCTCATCGGCGGCGACCAGTGCACCCGGCGCTGTGACTTCTGCCAGATCGACACCGGCAAGCCCGAGGCGCTGGACCGCGACGAGCCCCGCCGCGTCGGCGAGTCCGTGGTCACCATGGACCTCAACTACGCCACCATCACCGGTGTCGCCCGCGACGACCTCGACGACGGCGGCGCCTGGCTGTACGCCGAGACGGTGCGCCAGATCCACCGGCAGACGGCCGGGCGCGAGGGCGGCCGCACCAAGGTCGAGCTGCTGGCCCCGGACTTCAACGCGGTCCCGGAGCAGCTGGCCGAGGTCTTCGACTCCCGCCCCGAGGTCTTCGCGCACAACGTGGAGACCGTGCCCCGGATCTTCAAGCGGATCCGCCCCGGCTTCCGCTACGAGCGCTCCCTGAAGGTGATCACCGAGGCCCGCGACTTCGGCCTGGTCACCAAGTCCAACCTGATCCTCGGCATGGGCGAGACCCGCGAGGAGATCAGCGAGGCGCTGAAGCAGCTGCACGAGGCCGGCTGCGAGCTGATCACCATCACCCAGTACCTGCGCCCCTCCGTGCGCCACCACCCGGTGGAGCGCTGGGTCAAGCCGCAGGAGTTCGTGGAGCTGAAGGAGGAGGCCGAGCAGATCGGCTTCTCCGGTGTGATGTCCGGCCCGCTGGTGCGCTCCTCGTACCGCGCCGGCCGCCTGTACCAGATGGCGATCGAGAAGCGGGGCAGCTACGTCGCCAGCCAGGCGGTGTGAGCGGCGCCCGGTTCCAGACGTGTGAATTCGCGCACAAGTAATTACCGGCCGGTAGTGGCCGACTCGACGCGGTCCTGACCGTCCTCGCTGATGAGGGCGCCCGTCAGGACCGCGTCGGCGTTCGCGGCCGCCCCATCGGGGTTTCACCGGCGTTTGACCGGTCGGACACGCCCTGGTAACACCGTTCAGTGACGCTCTTATCACGATTCGTACACCGCCCGCTCCCAGGGGGTATCCCGGTCATGCAGGCCCCGCCGGTACGCGCCACCGCCCTCCCGTCCCTCACCGACGCCCTGCGCGCCGTCGAGTCGCTGCTGATGAGCGGCGGCCAGCGCACGGCCCGCCGCAACGCCTGGAACTCCGTCCTGGAGGACCGCCGCCGGGCCAGGGACCGGGTGGAGGCGCAGCGCTTCCTGGAGCGGTCCGCGGACCGCCGGTAACGCCCCGCGCGCCCGAGCCGCCCGCGCGGGCACTGCCGTCGTCCGCGCTCCCGGGGCCACGTAGACTTCGTGGCATGGCGAGGAAGGAAACCGCGGCGGACGCCGCGAATGCCGGGCGACTGAAGCAGATCGCCCTCACGTACCGGATGACCCGCAAGGTCGACACCAAGATCGGCCTGGTGCTCGCGGCCGTCGGGCTCGGCACGCTCGCGGTGTTCCTCGTGATCGGCTTCTTGATCGGCCACCCGGTGTACCTGGGCATCTTCGGTCTGCTGGTCGGCCTGCTGGCGACGGCGGTCGTGTTCGGCCGCCGGGCCGAGCGGGCGGCCTTCGGTCAGATGGAGGGCCAGCCGGGCGCCGCGGCGGCGGTGCTGGACAACGTCGGCCGGGGCTGGACCACCACCCCGGCGGTGGCGATGAACCGCAGCCAGGACGTCGTGCACCGCGCGGTCGGCAAGGCCGGCATCGTGCTGGTCGCCGAGGGCAACCCGAACCGGGTGAAGAGCCTGCTGGCCGCCGAGAAGAAGAAGATGAACCGCATCGTCGCCGACGTCCCGGTGCACGACATCATCGTGGGCACTGGCGAGGGCCAGGTCGAGCTGAAGAAGCTGCGCACCACCATGCTCAAGTACCCGCGCGTGCTCACCGGCCCCCAGGTCACCGCCACCAACGACCGGCTGCGCGCCCTGGGCGACCTGATGAGCAACATGCCGGTGCCGAAGGGCCCGATGCCCAAGGGCATGAAGCTGCCGAAGGGCGGCCCGCGCGGCCGCTAGGCTCCGCCCACGACGCGCTACGACGAAGGGGGCGCCCGGTGTGACACCGGGCGCCCCCTTCGTCGTACTCGCGCGGTACGGCGGCTCAGGCGCGGACCTCCACGGTCTTCGCGAGCCGGTCGTGCAGGCCGCGGCCGTCGCGGTCCCAGACCAGGGCGGGGATGGCGAGGCAGAGCAGGACCGTGCGCAGCAGCGAACGCAGCGGGTTGACGGTGCCGGTCTCCAGGGCCACGACCCGGATGCCGAACAGGCGCTTGCCGGGGGTGAAGCCGATGGTGCCGACCGTCAGGACGCTCATCACGAAGAAGACGCCGAGCGCCCAGTTGCTGGTGGCCTGGCTGTAGCCGTGCGTGATCAGGCTGTATGCGATCAGGACGCTGAGGCCCCAGTCCACCGCGATGGCGCCGAGTCGCCTGCCGGGCCGGGCGAGGGAGTTCGGCCCGTCCTCGGGGAGACCCAGCTGTTCGCCCCGGTACCCGAAGTCCGCGCCGGCCTCTTCCATGGCCGCGCGCGGGCCGGAGAGCCACGATCCGATTGCCTGCCTGTTGTCCACCCGACCACGGTACTGCGTCCGTATATGACCGGGGGACGCCGGGGTATCCGGGGGCTACGGTGGGAAGCGTGGCCGGTTAACTTCTGCGAAACAATCGGGTCACGCCGGAGAAATCACCCGTCCCTAGGGTCAGGACGAACGTGCGCCACCGCACTGGCCGCACGAACGATCTACCACCCCGGCGAGGACGGTCGGGAGTAGGAGGAGCTGGATGTTCCAGAACGCCGACGAGGCCAAGAAGTTCATCGCGGACGAGGACGTCAAGTTCGTCGACGTCCGTTTCTGCGACCTGCCGGGCGTCATGCAGCACTTCACGGTGCCCGTCGAGGCGTTCGACCCGGACGAGGAGCTGGCCTTCGACGGATCGTCGATCCGCGGTTTCCAGGCCATCCACGAGTCGGACATGGCGCTGCGTGCCGACCTGTCCACGTCCCGTGTCGACCCGTTCCGCCGGGACAAGACGCTCAACATCAACTTCTTCATCCACGACCCGATCACGGGCGAGCAGTACTCCCGTGACCCGCGCAACGTGGCCCGCAAGGCCGAGGCCTACCTCGCATCCACCGGCATCGCGGACACCGCGTTCTTCGGTCCCGAGGCCGAGTTCTACGTCTTCGACTCGGTGCGCTTCCAGACCAGCGCCAACGAGTCCTTCTACCACATCGACTCCGAGGCGGGCGCCTGGAACACCGGTGCGGTGGAGAACAACCGCGGCTACAAGGTCCGCTACAAGGGCGGCTACTTCCCGGTCGCGCCGGTGGACCACTTCGCGGACCTGCGCGCGGAGATCTCCCTGGAGCTGGAGAAGTCCGGCCTGAAGGTGGAGCGCCAGCACCACGAGGTGGGCACGGCCGGCCAGGCGGAGATCAACTACAAGTTCAACACGCTGCTCGCCGCCGCCGACGACCTCCAGCTCTTCAAGTACATCGTGAAGAACGTCGCCTGGCGCAACGGCAAGACCGCGACCTTCATGCCGAAGCCGATCTTCGGCGACAACGGCTCGGGCATGCACGTCCACCAGTCGCTGTGGAGCAACGGCGACCCGCTGTTCTACGACGAGGCCGGCTACGCGGGCCTGTCGGACATGGCCCGCTACTACATCGGCGGCATCCTCAAGCACGCCCCGTCGCTGCTGGCCTTCACCAACCCGACGGTGAACTCCTACCACCGCCTGGTGCCGGGCTTCGAGGCGCCGATCAACCTGGTGTACTCGCAGCGCAACCGCTCCGCCGCGATGCGCATCCCGATCACCGGCTCCAACCCGAAGGCCAAGCGCGTCGAGTTCCGCGCCCCCGACTCCTCCGGCAACCCGTACCTGGCCTTCTCGGCCCTCCTCCTCGCGGGCCTGGACGGCATCAAGAACAAGATCGAGCCGGCCGAGCCGATCGACAAGGACCTCTACGAGCTGGCTCCCGAGGAGCACGCGAGCGTCGCCCAGGTCCCGACCTCCCTCGGCGCCGTCCTCGACGCGCTGGAGGCGGACCACGAGTTCCTGCTCCAGGGCGACGTCTTCACGTCCGACCTGATCGAGACCTGGATCGACCTCAAGCGCACCCAGGAGATCGCCCCGCTGGCCCTGCGCCCGCACCCGCACGAGTTCGAGCTGTACTTCGACGTGTGACAGACCCCCACGCACACCGGGGCCGCCTCCCGTGGGAGGCGGCCCCGGCCGTGTCTGTGCGACGGTTCGGTGCCGGTCAGGGCACCACGACCACCACGACCGGCGTGTTGCCGTAGCCGAAGCGGTTGAAGCCGTTGTTGAAGAAGAAGCCGCCGCGGTTGAAGCCCCGGTTGAAGCCGAAGCAGTTGTGGCCGTAGCAGCCCCGGTTGGTCGTCACGTGGGTCGGGGTGGCCGCCGACGCGGACCCGGCGGTGGCTATGGTGGCTCCGCCTGCCAGCAGAACGCCGACGGCGGACACCGCCGCGAGACGCCTCGCGCGCTGTGCTTTCATCGAACTGCCCTCCTTCCATTCCTCCCGCGCCGCCTCGGGCACGGAAAGACGGCCGCGGCATCCGCCGTGGGCGGGACGCGGTCTGGGTGGTGCCGCCTGGATTCAGGAAGCAGGGCTGACGTTCCCCTGGTCGGCGGGGATGGCGCACGTCCGGCGCACCCTGCGGCGCGGCTCTGCTGAAAATGCTAGCGGCCGGGTGCGGACCCGGCATCCGGACGCGGGGCGGCCCAGGCCCGGGGAGGCTGTGCAACCTTTCGGCCTTCCCGTGATTCCTACTTCCGGGGATCATGCTCCCCGCACGCGCCGAGCGAGAGAGGTCGACCGGGGAATGGCAGAACAGGACGAGTGGGAGCGGGAGTTCGATCAACGCTGGGCGAACTCCGCCGAGCACAAGGAGCCCTCCGCCCGGGCCCGGATGCTCGCCGCCCGCTGGAAGGAGAACCCTCCGGACCCGGCCCCGTTCCGCGCCGACCCGGACAGCGCCCGCCCGGAGCGTCCCTCCTGGGTGTCGACGGCGGTGGTGCTGGGCTGCGTGGCCGCGGTGATCCTGCTGCTGGGTTACGCCCGGATACGCAACGGCTACTGAGCGCGTCGGCTTCCCGGCGGGGGCCCGGGACCGCTCCCACCGCTCCCACCGCTCCCACCGCTCCCACCGGGAAGCTTTGCCCGCAACAGGGACGTACGGGACCTGTTCATGGGAGGCGGCAGGTGCACACTGGACAGCGGGACGAGTGCCTGACTGCGGGGTGATGCGAGATGCGGAGCCGCTTTAGGAGCGACCGGCGACTGACCGTGCGGATGACGGTCACGATGTTCCTGCTCGGACTGCTGTACGTGGCCTTCATCGCCGCGCTGCTCGTGCTGCTGAGGTCCTGGCTGCTGGTCGTCGTCGTGATGGGCGCGATGTTCGTGGCCCAGTTCTGGTTCTCCGACCGGATCGCGATGTTCGCCATGCACGGGCAGGTCGTCGAGCGCGAGGAGTATCCGGAGCTGCACGCGGTGGTGGACCGGCTGTGCGCCATGGCCGACATGCCCAAACCGGTGGTCGCCGTATCCAACATGGACATGCCGAACGCCTTCGCGACGGGACGCAACCCCGATCACGCCGTGGTGTGCGTGACCACCGGCCTGCTGCGCCGCCTGGAGCCCGCCGAGCTGGAGGGCGTGCTCGCGCACGAGCTGTCCCATGTGGCGCACAAGGACGTCGCCGTGATCACCATCGCCTCCTTCCTGGGCGTGATCGCGGGACTGATCGTCCGCTTCGCCTTCTACTCGCAGCTGTTCGGCGGGGGCCGCAGGGACCAGAACACGGCCCTGGTCTTCGCCGGCGTGATGGGTGTCTCGGCGGCCGTGTACGCGATCAGCTTCCTGCTGATCCGGGCCCTGTCCCGGTACCGGGAGCTGGCCGCCGACCGCGCCGCCGCGCTGCTGACCGGCCGGCCCTCGGTGCTGGCGTCGGCGCTGACCAAGGTCACCGGCGACATCGCCCGCATCCCGACCAAGGACCTGCGCACGGCCCAGGCGTTCAACGCCTTCTACTTCACCCCGGCCACCGGCAAGGAGCCCGGCATCGAGCGGTTCTTCTCCACCCACCCCACCCTGGAGCAGCGGCTGGAGCAGCTGGGCCGGATCTCGGCCGAGCTGGGCGAGGCGGCCGTGCCCGGGGAGGCCGACCGGGCATGAGCACGGCACAGGACAGGCCGGGAAACGGCACGGTACGGCGGAAGGCGGGCTGAGCGTTGGGGCTGCTGGACATCCTGCTGGGGCGGACCAAACCCGTCGCCCCCGATCTCGACCAGCTCTTCGCGCTGCCCTCGGCCGCCGTCACGCTCCAGGCCGCGATGGGCTTCACCCCGACCGGGACCGGGGCGGTGTGCTTCGCCACGGTGGAGGGCGCGGCCTTCGAGCAGACCCACCGGGAGGTGCAGGCGCTGCTGGACGCGGACGCCGACCGCGCCGGTTCGCCGGTGGAGCTGCGCCGGGACGACTACGGCTACTCGTGGCTGGTCTCCCGGCGCTCCCCCGACCAGCTGCCGCAGCTCGTCAACGATCTGCACGCGGTGAACAGCTCCATGGAGATCAACGGCTTCGGCCCGCAGCTGCTGTGCTCGCTGGCCGGCTTCACCGACGACTCGGGGCGCCGGCTGGCCCTGGTGTACCTGTACAAGCGAGCCGCCTTCTACCCGTTCGCCCCGCTGGCCGGGAGCGGTGAGCGGCGGGACAACGCGCTGGAGCTCCAGGTGAAGTCCACGCTCGCGAGCGATCTGCGGATCGAGCAGGACCTGGGCCGCTGGTTCCCGGTGTGGGGCGCGCCCGGGTTGTGACACCGGGGCTCGCGGGCTCCGGTGCCGGGGTTCGCGGGATCGGGGGCCTGATCCGTGAGTGAATGGCCCCCATGGGCGAACTCACGGGCTTCACGGGGCAGTACGACGGCGAGCGGCTCAGCGGGGTGTGCGGTGGTCCCCGCGGGCGGGCCACGGTGGTGCTGCTGCACGGGGCGGGCAACGGGAGCAAGGAGCGGCTGCTGCCGCTGGCAAGCGAGTTCGCCGCCGCCGGCTGTCACGCGCTGGCCTTCGACTTCTCGGGTCACGGCGAAAGCAGCGGCACGCTCGCGCGGTTGAGCCTGCGGCGCCGGTTCGAGCAGGCGGTGGCGGTGATCGACGCGCACGCGCCGGCGGCCGATCCGCTGCTTCTGGTCGGCTTCAGCATGAGCGGGCAGACGGTCGCCGACCTGGTGCGCCACTACGGCGGCCGGGTGGCGGGGCTCGCCCTGTGCGCGCCCGCCGTCTACGCGCCGGACGCCTGGGATCTGCCCTTCGGGGACGGCCGGGGCCGGTTCACCGAGATCCTGCGCACCCCGGACAGCTGGCGGGACTCCCCCGCGCTGCGGGTGTACGGGGCGTACGCGGGCCGGGCGGTGCTGACCGTGCCCGGCACCGACACGGTGATCCCGGCGGCCGTGACCCGGGCGCTGCACGAGGCGCTGTCCACGCGCGCCGACTGCACCCGGCTCGAACTCCCGGACGCCGACCACAGGCTGGGCCTGTGGTTCCGCGAGCACGCGCGGGACCGGCGGCGGCTGGTGAGCGCGCTGCTGACGGCGCCGGGCGGGCCGGCCGGCGAAGTGCCCGGCGCCGTCGTGGATCAGCGGTTGTAGCGCATGAACGCCCGCACCATGTGGCACGTGATGTCGGACGGCGGGCGCATGCCGATCGTCTCGGCGGTGGCGCGGATGGTGTCGTTGCCCGCCTGGTCCGGCAGGTAGGTCCCGGAGTCGAGCAGGGCGATGGCCAGGCGCATGGCCTTCAGGCGCCGGTTGTGCGTGACGTACCACTCCCGGGGGCGGCCGGCCGGCAGGGGCCGCTTCGTCAGGGGCTCGTACGGCGAGTCGAACAGCACGGGACGCTTGGCGGTGGACTGGGTCGGCGAGGGCTTCGGCTGTAGGGCGGCAGCGGGCACGGGCATCCTCCTGACGCGATCAGGGCACCGGCCGGCGAGCCCGGCGGCACCCTCGAACACTGCTTCTATTCTACGGCCGACCACTGACAAAAGCCCCTGGCCACAAGGGCTTTCGGGGCGCCCGGGACGCGGGTGACGGACGGTTTCTCGCGTACCGTGGGAGCATGGAGATCTGGATCAATCCGGCCTGTTCGAAGTGCCGCAGCGCGATCAGCACGCTCGACGCCGAGGGGGTCGAGTACACCGTGCGGCGCTATCTGGAGGATGTGCCGAGCGAGGACGAGATCAAGGCCGTGCTCGGGCGGCTGGGACTGGAGCCCTGGGACATCACGCGGACCCAGGAGGCGGTCGCCAAGGAGCTGGGCCTCAAGGACTGGGCGCGGGACGAGGGGTCCCGGGACCGCTGGATCAAGGCGCTCGCCGAGCACCCGAAGCTGATCCAGCGGCCCATCATCACCGCGGACGACGGGACCGCCCTGGTGGCCCGCACGGACGAGGCCGTCCAGGAGGCCATCGGTCACGGCCGTACCTCGTCCTGACCGACCGGGCCCCGCCCGGGGAACCGGCGCGCCGGGGCCTCGTCCCGGTCAGTCGCGGGCGTCCAGGAAGGCGGCGAGCCGGGCCGCCAGGGCGGGTGGGGCCGACTGGGGCAGGGCGTGGTGGGAGATGCCGGGGAGCACGGCGGTCGTCACGTGCGGCAGCAGGGCCTTCGCGCCCGCCGTCACCCGGAGCGGATCGTGGGCCTTGCCGCCCCCGGCCACGAGCACCAGCACCGGCGCCTCCAGGGTGTGCAGCGCGTCCGGTGCCGGGCGCGGGCCGGTGACCGGCCTGGCGGCCGGGAAGCCGGCGGCGGCCTCCTGGAGGCGCAGCCAGTCGGGGTCGGGGGCCGTTCCCCCGGTCTCCCACTCCAGGAAGGCGCGGACCCGGCCCGGCGTGGGCCGCAGCAGCATCGGCAGGGCGTGCAGCACATAGCCTGGCCGGTACCCGGTGAAGCACTGGGTGGGGTCCAGCAGGAACAGGCGGCGGACCCGGCCGGGGGCGTGCAGGGCGTGGTGCAGGGCGATCCAGGCGCCGTACGAGTGCCCGCCCACGTCGGCCGAGGCCAGGCCCAGGCCGTCCAGGACCGCGTCCAGCCAGCCGGTCAGGTCGGCGACCGTGCGGGGGTGCCGGCCCGGCGGCGGCACGCTGAGGCCGGGGGCGCCGGGCAGGTCGGCGGCGTAGACCCGGCGGGCGGCGGACAGCGGCCCGGCCTGGGCGTACCAGGTGAGGGAGGTGGCCCCGCCGCCGCCCGGCAGCAGGAGCAGCGGGGGCGCGTCGCGCGGGCCGCAGGCGTTGACGCGGGTGGTGCCGTGGGGTGTGGGTATGCTCAGCGCCTCGCGGTCGGCGGGCCACTTCGCCCGGACCGCCTCGTACGCGCTGCGGAAGGCGTCACTGTCGTAACCGGTCACCGTACGGCCCCCTGATGTCTCGCCGGTACCACCACTTCGTGATCCGCGGCACAATACGCCCAGGTAACACGGGGTTCACACAAGGGCAATGGCCGGGAAACGGCCTGTTGACAGTCTTCCGGGCAGATCGAGGCGGCGCCGTCGCGCCGCAGCGCCCGCGAGTGCGCCCGAACCACCCGAAGGAAGTGCCCCCGTGACCTTCAAGGCCGAGTACATCTGGATCGACGGCACCGCGCCGACGGCCAAGCTCCGTTCCAAGACGAAGATCATCACGGGTGCCCCGGCCGGTCTCGACGCGCTGCCGCTGTGGGGCTTCGACGGGTCGTCCACCAACCAGGCCGAGGGCCACGCCTCGGACCGCGTGCTCAAGCCGGTCTTCAGCTGCCCGGACCCGATCCGCGGCGGCGACGACATCCTGGTGCTGTGCGAGGTCCTGAACACGGACATGACCCCGCACGCCTCCAACACCCGCGCCGAACTGGCCGAGGTCGCCGAGCGGTTCGCCGCGCAGGAGCCGATCTTCGGCATCGAGCAGGAGTACACCTTCTTCGACGGCACCCGCCCGCTGGGCTTCCCCGAGGGCGGCTTCCCGGCCCCGCAGGGCGGCTACTACTGCGGTGTCGGCGCCGACGAGATCTTCGGCCGGGACGTCGTCGAGGCGCACCTCGACAACTGCCTGAAGGCCGGTCTCGGCATCTCCGGCATCAACGCCGAGGTCATGCCGGGCCAGTGGGAGTTCCAGGTCGGCCCGCTCGCCCCGCTGGAGGTCTCCGACCAGCTGTGGGTGGCCCGCTGGCTGCTGTACCGCACCGCCGAGGACTTCAAGGTCTCCGCCACCCTCGACCCCAAGCCGGTCAAGGGCGACTGGAACGGCGCGGGCGCGCACACCAACTTCTCCACCAGGGCGATGCGCGAGGGCTACGACGCGATCATCACCGCCTGCGAGTCGCTGGGCGAGGGTTCCAAGCCGCTGGACCACGTCAAGAACTACGGTGCCGGCATCGACGAGCGCCTGACCGGTCTGCACGAGACCGCCCCCTGGGACAAGTACACCTACGGCGTCTCCGACCGCGGCGCCTCGGTCCGCATCCCGTGGCAGGTCGAGCAGGAGGGCAAGGGCTACATCGAGGACCGCCGCCCGAACGCCAACGTCGACCCCTACGTGGTGACCCGCCTGCTGGTGGACACCTGCTGCTCGGCGCTGGAGAAGGCCGGCCAGGTCTGATCCGCCCCGGCTCGCGAAGGGGCGCCCGCCGTCATGGCGGGCGCCCCTTCCGCATGCCCGGCAGGCACCCCTTCCACAGGTCCACGCGCGCCCGTTCCCCCAGGACCGCGGGTGCCTCGGTCGCACGCCCGCGAGCGCCCCTCCCTCACCCGGTGTCCGCATGCCGAGACAGCGATCCGGCCTCTTTCGGGCCCGCAACCCGCTGATCAGGGCCGTCACCACGGCCTCGGCGGCTCCCGCGACGCCGACTTCACGCCACGGTCACGTCCACCTTGTGAGAGAACCCTCGTGCCCGGCGCGCGCCTCTGCTTCAATGGGCGCATGGCCAGCTTCCAGAAGATCACCGCGACGGGTCGCCATGACCTCGAGCCCTTCTGGCCCTCACGCCAGCACCACGACTTCGACCGGGTGTGTTGTCGCGCGATGACCGCGCGGGCCCTCTGAAGCCGTACACCCCGGCCTTCGGCCAGCGCGGAACGACGTACGTCCCCGGCGCGCCCCGACCACGAATCGCGGCCGTCGCCCCTCCCGACGAACCTCTCGCGCGAAAGAGCTGACCTCTCATGGCGACCACTCGTTCCGTCACCCCCGCCTCCCCGACCGCCGCTCCCGCCCGGCACCGGCTGCGCGCCGTCGACCGGGACGAGGTCGTGGACGTCGCGGACTTCCTGCCGCCAGGCGCCACCTGGCTGCCGGCTCCCCAGCACACCCTGCCCGTCCTGCCCGGCCGGCCGCCGATGGTCGGCTACCTGGTGCTGGTCCCGGCGGACCAGCG
Source organism: Streptomyces sp. NEAU-sy36 (assembly GCF_013423905.1). Lineage (NCBI taxonomy): Bacteria > Bacillati > Actinomycetota > Actinomycetes > Kitasatosporales > Streptomycetaceae > Streptomyces > Streptomyces sp. NEAU-sy36. The sequence continues at coordinate 1,548,018 of NZ_CP058977.1, read as the reverse complement.
GCCGCCGTTCGCGCCGGTCGCGGTGCCCGACCGGGCGGACCATGCCGAACCGGCCCCGGACCGGGACCCCGTGCCGCTGGTGCGGATCGACCCGGTGCGCCGCACCGCCGCCGTCGACGGCCGTGAACTCGACCTGACCTACCTGGAGTTCGAACTGCTCGCGCATCTGGTGGCGCACCCGCACCGGGTGCACACCCGCGACCAGCTGGTCACCACGGTGTGGGGGTACGGCCATGTCGGCGACGGCCGCACCGTGGACGTGCACATCGCCCGGCTGCGCCGCAAGCTGGGCGCCGAGCACCGCCGGACGATCCAGACCGTGCGCCGGGTCGGCTACAAGTACATTCCGCCGACCGGCGGTTGACCTCTTTCCGCCCTCGGCGGACCGTGGTGCGCTCCGCGCCGGGGCCGGGCAGGCTGCCCGGCATGAGACTTCTCGTGCTGGGCGGAACCGAGTTCGTGGGGCGGACCGTGGTGGAGGCGGCGCTCGGGCGCGGCTGGGAGGTGACCGTCTTCCACCGCGGACGTCACGAAGCGCCTTCGGGCGCACGGGTGTCGACCGGTGACCGCACCGCCGAGGGCGGCCTCGCCGCGCTCGCCGAGGGCGAGTGGGACGCGGTCGTGGACACCTGGTCGGCGGCGCCCCGCGCGGTCCTGGAGGCGGCGCGGCTGCTGCGGGGCCGCGCCGGGCGGTACGCGTACGTCTCCAGCCGGTCGGTGTACGCCTGGCCCTGCCCGCCCGGGGCCGGTGAGGACGCCCCCGTGGTCGAAGGCGCGGCGGACGCCGGGGCGACGGAGTACGCCCAGGACAAGCGGGGCGGCGAACTGGCCGTCCTGGAGACCTTCGGCGCCGACCGCTCGCTGCTGGTGCGGGCCGGGCTGATCCTCGGCCCGTACGAGAACGTCGGCCGGCTGCCCTGGTGGCTGGACCAGGTCGCCCGCGGCGGTCCCGTCCTGGCCCCGGGCCCGCGCGACCTGCCGATCCAGTACGTCGACGCCCGCGACCTCGCCGAGTGGCTGCTCGGCGCCCTGGAGCGGGGGTTGAGCGGCCCGTACGACATGGTGAGCCCGCCCGGGCACACCACCATGGGCGCGCTGCTCGACGCGTGCGTCGCGGCGACCGGCGCGGACGCGCGGCTGTGCTGGGCCGAGCCGGAGCGCATCCTGGAGGCCGGGATCGAGCCGTGGACCGAGCTGCCGGTGTGGGTGCCGCCGGGCGGCGAGACGTACGACGCCGTCCACCGGGCCGACGTCGGGCGGGCGCTGGCGACCGGACTGGTGTGCCGGCCGGTGTCGGAGACCGTCTCGGACACCTGGCGGTGGCTGACCGCGATCGGCGGTGTGGCGCCCCACAGGCCCGACCGCACGACCCCGCGGCTCGCCCCCGAGGTGGCGGTGAAGGTGCTGGCCGGCCTGCGCGGGGGTGTACCTGGCACCACCCCCGGAGAGGGGGTCTCGGGCCAGTGACCCCAGGCCGGGGGTCGGCGAGACTGGCCGCATGAACAGCGAAGACAAGAGCGGCCGCGCCCGGCGGGTACTGCTGGCCGCGGTCCGGGGGCTGGTGCTGTCCCTCATCGTGCTGCCCTTCGGCGTGGCCTTCCTGGTGCTGACCCTGCTGTCCCTCGCGCTGATACCGCTCGGCATCGGGCTCGTGACGACTCCGGCCGTGCTCACCGGCCTGCGGGCGCTGGCGGACGCGCGCCGCAGGCTCGCGGCCGAGTGGTGCGGGGTGCGCATCCGGGCGGCCTACCGGCCCGTCCCGCGCGGCACCAACCCGTGGACCCGCACCTTCACGATGCTGGGCGACCCCCAGACCTGGCGGGACGTGCGCTGGCTGCCGGTGGACATCACGGCCGGCTTCGTCACCGCGCTGCTCCCGGCCGTGCTGCTGTTCTACCCGGTCGAGGGGCTGCTGCTGCCGGCCGGACTGTGGCGGGCGTACGCGCACGGCGGCACCTACTGGTACGCGTTCGTCCCGGTCACCGGGGAGGCCAGTGCCCTCGGCGCGGGCGTGCTCGCCCTCGTCCTGCTCGCCGTCTCCTGTCGCGTCACCCCACGCCTGCTGACCGCGCACTTCCGGCTCACCCGGGCGATGCTGGACAACGAGAACGGCGAACTCGCGGAACGGGTGCGGGTGCTGACCGAGACCCGGCGGGACGCGGTGGACACCTCCGCCGCCGAGCTGCGCCGCATCGAACGGGACCTGCACGACGGGGCGCAGGCCCGGCTGGTCGCCATGGGCATGGACCTCGGCACCATCGAGATGCTGCTCGACAAGGACCCGGCGCAGGCCCGGACGCTGCTCGCACAGGCCCGCCGCAACTCGGCGGACGCCCTGGAGGAGCTGCGCGACCTGGTGCGCGGCATCCATCCGCCGGTCCTCGCCGAACGCGGACTCGGGGACGCGGTGCGGGCGTTGGCGCTGCGGCTGCCGCTGCCCGCCGAGGTCACGGTGGAGCAGACGGGCCGCGCCGACGCGCCGGTGGAGTCGGCCGCCTACTTCGCGGTCAGCGAGGTGCTCACCAACGCGGTCAAGCACTCCGGGGCCGACCGGATCTGGGTGGACCTGCACCACGGCGAGGGCCGGCTGCGGATCACGGTCACCGACAACGGCGGGGGCGGCGCGGCGATCGGCGCGGGCACCGGGCTCGCCGGGGTGGAGCGGCGGCTCGGTACATTCGACGGCGTCCTGGCCGTCAGCAGTCCCCCGGGCGGCCCCACCATGGTGACCATGGAGATCCCGTGCGTGTTGTCCTAGCCGAAGACCTCTTCCTGCTGCGCGACGGACTGGTCCGGCTGCTTGAGGCGTACGGCTTCGAGATCGCGGCGGCCGTCGAGTCCGGCCCCGAACTGTCCCGGGCGCTCGCCGAGTTGCGGCCGGACGTGGCGGTGGTCGACGTACGGCTGCCGCCCACCCACACCGACGAGGGCCTGCAGTGCGCGCTGGCCGCCCGGCGGGCGCGGCCGGGGCTGCCGGTGCTGGTCCTCTCCCAGCACGTGGAGCAGCTGTACGCGCGCGAGCTGCTCGCCGACGGGGACGGGGCGATCGGCTATCTGCTCAAGGACCGGGTCTTCGACGCGGACCAGTTCGTGGACGCCGTACGGCGGGTGGCGGCAGGGGGTACGGCGATGGATCCGCAGGTCATCCAGCAGCTGCTGGCCCGGGGCGGCCCGGCCGGCGACCGGCCGCTCGACCGGCTCACCCCGCGCGAGCGGGAGGTGCTGGAGCTGATGGCGCAGGGCCGGTCGAACGCGGGCATCGCCGCCCAACTGGTGGTCACCGAGCGAGCGGTGGCCAAGCACACCTCCAACATCTTCGGCAAGCTGGGCCTGGAGGTGTCGGACGACGACAACCGGCGCGTCCTCGCGGTGCTGGCGTATCTCGACGGCGGCCACCGCTGAGACGGGAAACCGCTGTGCTCGGCGGCACGGGTGTGCGAAGGTGACGCGGTGAACCAGGACTGGGAAGACCGTGCGGCCGCCGCCTGGGCCGCCTTCGCGCGTGACGAGTACCCGCAGGAGCGGGCCGCGGAGTTCCGCGCGCTGATCGACGGACTCGTGGCCGAACTGCCCGACGACAGCCCGCTGGGGCCCTTCGAGCGGGCCTGCGCCTTCGACTCGACCGGGCACTCCGACCGTGCCGTGCCGCTGTACCGGGAGGCACTGGCGCGCGGCCTGGACGGCTACCGGGGGCGGCGGGCCAGGATCCAGCTGGCGAGTTCGCTGCGCAACATCGGGCAGCCGGAGGAGGGCGTCAAGCTGCTCACCCCCGAACTGGACGCGCCGGGCGACGAGTTGGACGACGCCGTGCGGGCCTGTCTGGCGCTGTGCCTGTCCAGCCTCGGCCGGGACCGCGAGGGGCTGTCGCTCGTGCTCGGCGCGCTGGCCCCCCATCTGCCGCGCTACCAGCGGTCGATGGCCAACTACGCCCGCGCCCTGGTCGATCCGGTGGCATGAGCGCGCCGCTTGACGGTGACCTACCAAGGGCTCGCTCGTTTTCCCGGACGTGCAGTCACAGGATGTAGCCCAGCGTCACGCCCCCGCCTCCGGCCGCCCGGCCGGCCTGGAGCAGGCCGAGGCCTCGCTCGTGGAGCACTACCCACGGCTGGTCCGGCTCGCCTATCTGGTGCTGCCGCCCGACCTCGGCCGCGAGCGCCGGGTGCTCACCGCACACGCCCTCGCTCAGCGCGCCCTGCCCCGGGGCCGCAAGCAGGCGTCCCTGATCCCGGCCCAGACACCGCGCCGGGCCCCCGCGGCCGGCGAGGCCCCGGACGACGACCCCGGGTACGCCTACCTCCGCGAGCGGGTGCTGCGCGCGGCCCTGGCGGCGGCCCGTCCGCGCACGGGCCGGCCCCGGCCGCTCCCCCGGGTGTGGGGTCTGCGGCTGACCCCGCGCACCGGCGGAGCGGACGAACGCGCCCTGGAGCAGCGGCTGTCGAAGCTGTCCGGGCCGGCCCGCGCGGCCTATGTGCTGCGCGGCCTGGAGCGGCTGCCCGACGCCGCCGTCCACAAAGCCCTCAAGGCCGCCGGGGTGGCCGACCCGGGCGGCGCGCTGGCCTCGGCGAACAGCGTGCCCGCGCAGCCGGGCCTGCTCGCCTCCCCCGAGTTCGACCCGTGCGCCCTGCAGGCCCGGCCCACCGATCTGATGCGCCGCCGCCAGCACACCAGGGCGGCGCTGGGCGCGCTGGCCGCCCTCGCGGTGTGCGGGGCGCTGGTCGCGCTGCCGGGCGGCGGCTGGGGTCCGGACGGCGCCGCCGCGCCCGTCTACGCCGGCAACCCGGCCGCCGAGGCCGCCCTCGACCCGGCCAAGCTGGCCCGCGTCTCCCCCACCGCCTGGCGCTCCGCCGCCCGTACCGACTTCTCGGCCTGGCCGGCGCGCGGCCCGCTCACCGGCGACCAGGGCCTGCTGCGCCGCGCGCTGGCCGTCTGGGCGCGGCCCGGCGGGAACGTCCGGGTGTCGGCCACCCCCGGCACCCAGACCGGCGGCCCGGCGGGCCCGCCCCAGTTGCTGTACGCGGGCGGGGTGGACGCCGCCCGGGTGGTGGTCTTCTACGACGGGCTGCGCATCGCCCGCTACGCCGAACCGGCGGACGGCACCGAGGGCGCGGCCCTGGACTTCGCCCGGGTGGACGGCGCGACCGGCGCCGAGGCGAGCGCACTGGTGCTGGGCCGCTCGGACGGCAATGTGCAGTACCTGCTGGCCCCCTGGGTGAAGACGGCGGCCACCCGGGACCTGATGAAGCCGGCCTCCGCGCCGAGCCCCCTGAAGGTCACCGACGGCGTCACCGCCCCGCTGACCAGCCCCGCCCTGAGCACCGGCAACTGCACCTCGTGGACCGTGCTCCAGCTGTCCGACGGCGCGGGCACCCAGCTCTCCACCGACCTCGGCGAGCTGGTCCCGGCGCATCTGACCGCGGGCCGGCCGGGCGCGGTGGGCGAGGCCACCGGGCCGGAGGGGCTCCAGGCGTGGGCGCCGTTCGCCTGCTCGCTGGCGACCGAGCGCTCCTCGGGTGTGCGCAGCGTCAACGCCTGGGAGTTCGCGGAGCAGCCGCTGCCCGACGGCAGCGGGGCGGGCCAGTGGGTGTGCACCCGGGCCGAGACCTGGCGCGGCGACGGCACCGCGGCGCTGGCCCAGTTCCGCACGCCCGGCGCGCGCTACGGGGCGGTCACCGCCAAGGGCACGGACGTCACCGCCTGCGGTCCGCGTGATCCGCATGTGCTGGCCGGGGTGTTGTGGAAGTCCCGGGGCGGGCACTGGTACCTGCTGGCCGCGGGCGGCCCGGACACGGTGGCGATCCACGCGAGCGGCGGCATCACCGCGTCCGCGCCGGGCTCGTTGCTGATCGCCAAGGCCGCGCGGGGGGCGCGGGCGGAGCTGAAGGGCTCGCTGGCGGGCGGCCGGGAGATCGACGGGCTGCACTGACCGACTCGCGTGACATCCGCGTCAACAAGAGGCACCGAGGGGGTTCTCACGCGCCGTACCCGTCAGTACATTGACGCCATGTCTAATACGCAGGCCCGACCGGTGGAGTCCGAGCGCGTGCCGCTCAAGGCCCGCAACGTGTCCTTCTCGTGGGAGGACACGCCGCTGCACTGGGTGCCCGGCGATCCCTTCGCCACACACACCATCAACGTGCTGCACCTGCTGCTGCCCGCCGGGGAGCGCTGGTTCGTGCACGTGTACAAGCAGGCGCTGCCGCTGATCGAGGACGAGCGGCTGCGCGCGGACGTCATCGGGTTCATCGGCCAGGAGGCCGTGCACTCCCAGTCCCACGACGAGGTGCTGCCGCACCTGCGCGAGCAGGGCCTGGACCCGACGCCGTACACCGCGCAGGTCGACTGGTTCTTCGAGAAGCTGCTCGGCGACCGCACCCTGCCGCCGGGCCGGGCGCGCCGCTGGTGGCTGCTGGAGCGGGTGGCGCTCATCGCGGCCATCGAGCACTACACCGCCTTCCTCGGCGACTGGGTGCTGGGCGCGACCGAGCTGGACCGGCGCGGCGCCGATCCCACCATGCTGGACCTGCTGCGCTGGCACGGCGCGGAGGAGGTCGAGCACCGCTCGGTCGCCTTCGACCTCTTCCAGCACCTCGACGGGAGCTACCGGCGCAGGGCCCGCACCTGGGCGGCCGCCTTCACCGCCCTGGTCTTCCTCTGGCAGCGCGGGGTGCGCTTCTTTATGGAGAACGACCCGACGCTGACCGCCCCCAGGTACTCCGTGAAGGACTTCCACGACCGCGGCCGGCAGGGCGTGCTGCCCGCCACCGGCGCCATGCTGAGGTCCATCCCGCGCTATCTCGCCCGCGGTTACCACCCGTCCCACGAATTCTCCACCGCCCAGGCCGTGGCCTATCTGGAGGCATCCCCCGCCGCGCTCGCCGCACAGCGGGCGGAGCCGTCCGCGCGGGAGGCGGCGTGATGCCGAGGCTGCCTGCCGTCGCCCTGGTCGCGGGCGCCGCCCTGCTCACCCGCCGGGCCCTGCGCCGACGGGTCCGGGCCTCGCCGCTGTGGCCGCTGCCCGCCCTGGACCCGCCGCTGTCCGGCCGGCAGCGGTCCCGGGCCCTGCGGCTGCTGCTCACCGCGCACGAGACGATCGCCGACGGGGTCGTCCGGCTGCGTCTGGAGGGCGACGACCTGCCCCGCTGGACGCCCGGGGCGCATCTCGACCTGGTGCTGCCCTCCGGGCTGGTGCGGCAGTACTCGCTGTGCGGGGACCCCGGGGACACCTCGTCGTACACCGTCGCCACCCGGCTGGTCGAGGACGGCCGGGGCGGCTCCCGGGAGGTGCACGAGCAGCTGGCCGAGGGCATGGAGCTGGAGGTGCGCGGGCCGCGCAACCGCTTCCCGCTGGCCGAGGCGGAGTCGTACGTCTTCGTCGCGGGCGGCATCGGCATCACTCCGGTGCTGCCGATGCTGCGCGCGCTGCCGGAGCACGCCGGATGGCGGCTGCTGTACTGCGGGCGGACCCGGGCCTCGATGCCCTTCCTGGAGGAGCTGGGCGAACTGGCCGGGGACCGGCTGACGGTCGTCGCCGAGGACGAGGAGGGGCGGCCGGACCTGGACGCCCTGTTCGAGGGCGTGGCGGCGGGCACGGCGGTGTACTGCTGCGGCCCCGAGGGGCTGATGGACGCGGTCGCCGAGCGGGTGCCCGAGGGCGCCGCGCTGCACCTGGAGCGGTTCGCGCCGCGTGCCCCGGCGGACGGCGATGCCGCGTTCGAGGTCGAACTGCGGCGCACCGGGCGGACGGTGGCCGTGCCCGCCGGCACCACCGTGCTGGACGCCGTGCGCCGGGAACTGCCGGACCTCGCCTACTCCTGCGAGCAGGGTTTCTGCGGGACCTGTCAGCAGCGGGTGCTGGAGGGCGAGGTGGAGCACCGGGACGAGCTGCTCACGGATGCGGAGCGTGCCGACTCGATGCTGATCTGTGTCTCCAGGGCCCGGGGGGAACGTCTTGTGCTGGACCTGTGACCCGGCGATGTGAACACCGGTTCGGGTCCGGACCGTTGGCGGCCGGATCCGCTCGGTAAGGTGTTCGCATGAGTACCGGGGTTCGCCGCAGGATGGGCGTCGAGGAGCGGCGGCAGCAGCTGATCGGTGTCGCCCTCGACCTGTTCAGCCGCCGCTCGCCCGACGAGGTCTCCATCGACGACATAGCGGCGGCCGCGGGCATCTCGCGGCCGCTGGTGTACCACTACTTCCCCGGCAAGATGAGCCTGTACGAGGCCGCGCTGCAGCGTGCCTCGGAGGAGCTGAAGGCCCGCTTCACCGAGCCCCACGAGGGTCCGCTCGGGACGCGGCTGCTGCATGTGATGGGCCGCTTCTTCGAGCACGTGGACGAGCACGGCCCCGGCTTCTCGGCCCTGATGCGCGGCGGCCCCGCGGTGGGCTCCACGACCACCAACGCGCTGGTCGACTCCGTGCGGCAGGCGGCGTACGACCAGATGCTCGCCCATCTCGGGATCGCCGACGCGCCGCCGCGGCTGGAACTGGTCATCCGCTCCTGGATCTCGCTGGCCGAGTCGACGGCGCTGATCTGGCTGGACGGCCGGCGCATTCCGCGTGCGGAGCTGGAGGTCCAGCTGGTGCACGACTTCGCCGCGCTGGTCGCCGTCAGCGCCGTCCAGGACGAGGGCATGGCGGACGTGCTGCGCGCCATGCTCAAGGACGAGCCGGCCGACGGCCCCTTCGCGGAACTCGTCGGCCGGCTGTCCACCCTGGCTTCCCCGCCTCTCTAGGACCGGGTGAACACCGCCACGGTCCGGGCCGGCACGGTGAAGGTGCCGCTGCCGGCGGCGTAGGCGGAGGTCTTCACCACCGGGTCGGCGCCGGAGGACTGCACCGGGTGCAGCCGGTAGTGCGCCCCGGCCAGAGCGGCGACCTTCTGCTCCTGGCGCTGCGGGGTGGCGTTGAAGACGACGACCAGGTCGCCGAGCTGCATGGTGATCACGCCCGGCGTCTCGTCCTTGCCGGACAGCGGGAAGGACAGCCGGTCCTGGACCTGTCCGGCGGTGTCGAGCGAGAACGCCTTCTCCGTCGTGCGGATGCGCAGCAGGTCCTGGTAGGCGGCCGAGGCGCCGGTGATCTGCGGGCAGCCGACCTTGACGGAGGTCAGCAGCGGCTTGGCGTACGGCCACTTGTCCTGGTTGTCGGCGGCCATGGGCAGGCCCCGGCCGAAGCCGTTGCCGTCGGCGCAGTTCCAGTGGATGGCGTTGAACCAGTCCCCGCTGTCGAAGGAGTTGCGGTCCAGCGACTTCGAGCGCAGCAGGTCGGTGCCCGCCTGGGAGAGGGACGGCCCCTGCGAGAGGGTGGCCGTGGCCATCGCCAGGACCTGCATCCGGGCCCGGTCCGCGGCGGACGTGCCCGGGGGCAGCTTGTAGGCGAGCGCGTCGAACAGGGACTCGTTGTCGTGCGCGTCCACGTAGGCGAGGGCGTCGCCCGGCGCGGCCGCGTATCCGGCGGGCGCTCCGTCGTAGTCGACCTCCGCGCCGGTGACCTCCTTGCCGTCGGTGTCCGTGAAGCGGTACTTGGCGAGGTTGCCGGTGAGCCCGACCTTGATCAGGTCCTGGTAGTGCAGCAGCCGGGCCTTCTGCTCGGCCGCGGTGCCGTTGGCCGCCGAGCCGTTGGGGTCGGTGTACAGGCCGGAGGCGAAGCCCTGGACGCCGGGGTCGGCGTCGAAGGGGCTGCCGCCGCGCACCGCGTCACGGGCCCGGTCGGAGAAGGTGGCGATGCCGGTGCCGGCCATGTTGGCCTGCGTGGCCTGCACAAAGCGGGCGTCGTTGGCCACCTCGCCGAAGTTCCAGCCCTCGCCGTACAGGATGATCTTCTTGCCGTCGACGCCGTCCTTCTTGAGGGTGAGCGCGTCGAGGGCCTTGCGGACCGCGAGGATGTTGGCCTTCGGGTGGTGGCCCATGAGGTCGAAGCGGAACCCGTCGACCTTGTACTCCTTGGCCCAGGTGACGATCGAGTCCACGACCAGCTTGCCCATCATCGCGTTCTCCGGCGCGGTGTTGGAGCAGCAGGTGGAGTTGGCCACCGAGCCGTCGGCGAGCAGCCGCTGGTAGTAGCCGGGCACGATCTTGTCCAGGACGGAGGTGTCCGCCTGGCCGCTGGCCGAGGTGTGGTTGTAGACGACGTCCATCACGACCCGCAGGCCGTCCTGGTTGATCCCCTGCACCATCTGCCGGAACTGCCGGGTGCGCGCGGTGCCGTCCGGGTCGGTGGCGTACGAGCCCTCGGGCACCGTGAAGTGGTACGGGTCGTAGCCCCAGTTGTAGGCGTCCTGCGCGGCGCTCTTCGCCACGCACGCCTGCTGCCGGTCGGAGTCGGCCGGGTAGGAGGCGAGATCGCAGTCGGGGCTCAGCTGGTCGGCCTTCTTCTCCGGCACGGTGGCGAAGTCGAAGACGGGCAGCAGGTGCACGTACGACGTGCCCGACCTGGCCAGCTCCCTCAGGTGCCGGGAGCCGTCGCTGTTCTTGTCCGTGAAGGCGAGGTAGGTGCCCCGGTCCTTCGCCGGGACGGTCTTGTCCGCGACCGAGAAGTCCCGGACGTGCAGCTCCTGGATCTGGGCGTCCTTCAGCGGCACGGCCTTGGGCTTGCGCAGCGCGGACCAGCCGCCCGGGGCGAGGGACGTGTCGTCCAGGTCGGCGACGACGCTGCGCTCGGAGTTCGCCGTGAGGGCGACCGAGTAGGGGTCGGTGACCTTGTTGGTGACCACCCTGCCGACGCCGGGCGCCCAGACCTTGACCACGTACCGGTACCGACCGCCCTTCCAGGACGCGGGGCCGGTGACCGACCAGACGCCGGTGGTGTCGTCCCGGTGCATGGCCCTGAGCGCGCCGTCCAGCTCCAGGGACACGCTCTGGGCGGTCGGCGCCCACACGGAGAGGGTGGGCCTGCCGTCGTGGAAGACCGGGCCGAGGCGGGCCTTGGTGGCGGCCGGGTAGAGGTCGTCCAGCACGCCCGCGGTCTGCACCCCGGTCGCGGCCAGCACGGCCCCGTTCGCGGCGCGCTGCGAGGCGACCAGCTGACCGGTCAGCGCCGCGCGCACCCGGTCGCGGTCACGCGGGTCCACCGACCAGGCGGTGTAGTCCTTCAGATACGGGAACTTCGCCTTCTGCGCGTCGGTCAGGGTGGTCTTCTCCAGCCGCAGCCAGCGCTCGTCGTCGCTGGTCAGCGTCCCGTCCTTGACGGTGATCGAGCCGTCGCGGGAGGACAGGAGCTGGGTGGAGGCGGCGCCGTCCACGCCGTCCCAGGCGACCGTGTCCCGGTCGATCCAGACCGCCTTGGAGGTGGTCAGGTCGAGGGCGGCCGCGCTGCCCGCGGGCTGCGGCAGCAGGTGCTCGTCCTGGCCGTTCAACAGCCACACCTCGTAGCCGTCCGCCCCGAGGTCCAGGGACTGGTCGGCGGCGAGGTCCTTCTCGTCGCCCTTGTGGATGATGTAGCTGAGGCTGGTGGCACCCGCGGCGAGCGGGACCTCGAAGACCGCGCCATAGGCATCAGTCTTCACCGGCTTCAGCGGGGCCGACCAGTCGGTGGGGTTCGCGGCGCCCGTCCAGACGTGCAGGCCCCAGCCGTCGTAGTTCCCGTCGGCGCGGTGGTAGTGGACGACCGCCTTGGTGGTGTCCGGCGCGGGATACGCGGGCCGCTGGGTCAGCGTGTCGGACTTGCCCTGCTCGACCCAGACCTCACCCGTCTTGGTGACGTCGATGGTCCGGTCGGCGGAGACGTCCTTGTTCCCGTTCTTGTCGACCACCAGGAAGCCGACGCTGGAGGCGCCCGGCTTGAGCTTGACGTAGGCGAAGGCGCCCCAGGCGTCGCGGCCGATAAAGGGGTGGCCGGCCGGCCAGGTGGTGGCCTCGCCGTCGGCGATGTCGCCCCACGCGTACAGGTTCCAGTCGGCGTAGTCGCCGTCGGTGCGCCGGTAGTGGACGATCGCGTAGTCGCGGGAGGACGCGGTGGGCGGTGCGGGCGTGGGCGGGGTGCCGGTGGCGCTGCTCGCCAGGGCGCTCGCGGTGTGCCCGGCGCCGTCGATCACGACGGCCTTGTAGCGCAGGGCGGTACCGGCCGGGACCTTGGCGTTCAGGGTCTGGGTGACCTGGTAGGGCGCGTGGTCGGCGGAGCCCAGGACCTGCCACTTGCCGTTGCCGGTCTGGGCGGCGAAGACCACCCGGTTCAGGCCGCCGCCCTCCACGTCGGCACGGACCGTCACGGTGCCGGTGGCCCCGGCGGCCGGGGCGTCCAGGGTGAGGGACGGCTTGACGGCCGGCTTGTCGAGGGGGCCGGACGCCTTGTAGACGACCGCGGACTCGGCCGGGACGGTGACGGTGACCTTGTGGTCGCCGTCGGAGGTCAGGGTGTCGCCGGCGCCGTAGACGCCCCGGTAGGGCATCCGGGCCGAACCGGTGGCGAAGGTCGCGGACTCGGCCTCGGCCGCGTTGTTGAACGCGACGACGTACTCTTGGCCGGTGCGGGCGTCGGTGCGGGTGAAGGCGTAGATCCCGGCGCCGTCGGCCGCGTACCGCTCGGTCTGCACGCCGTCGGTCAGGGCCGGGTTGGCCTTGCGCAGCGCGGACAGGGCGGCGATGTCCTTGTAGAGCGGGGCGCTCGTGTCGTAGGAGTCGCTCGCGGCCGTGCGGTCGGTGCCGATCTCGTCGTCCCGGAGGTAGTCGGGCACCCGGGAGGCGAACATGGTCTGGCGGGCGTCCTTGTCGCCGCCGGAGCCGGTGAAGCCCTGTTCGTCGCCGTAGTAGACGACCGGGTTGCCGCGGCTGAGGAACATCACCTCGTTGGCGAGCCGGTCCTTCCTCAGCAGTTCGGCGTCGGAGGCGCCGGGGTTGTCCTGCTTGAGGAAGTGTCCGATGCGGCCCATGTCGTGGTTGCCGAGGAAGGTGACCTCCTCGTACGCGTTGGCCTTGTCGGTCGTGTACTTGTAGTCGTCACCGAGGACGTTCGCCAGCTTCCGCGCGCTCGCGCCCTGGGAGGCGTAGCCGCGGGCCGCGTCCTGGAAGGGGAAGTCGAGGGTGGCGTCGAGCCGGCCCTGGGTGACGTACGGGGCGGTGACCGAGGTGTCGGTGTCGTAGGTCTCGCCGAACAGGAAGAAGTTCTTGCGGCCGTGCGCCGCCGCGTAGGTGTCGAGCGCGGTGGCCCACTGGGTCCAGAAGGGCATGTCGACGTTCTTGGCGGTGTCGATGCGGAAGCCGTCGACGGCGAAGTCCTTCACCCACCGCTCGTAGATCCGCTCCATGCCGTGGACGACCTCGGGGCGCTCGGTCCACAGGTCGTCCAGGCCGGAGAAGTCGCCGTAGGTGCCGGACTCGCCGGCGAAGGTCGAGTCGCCCCGGTTGTGGTACATCGTCGGGTCGTTGAGCCAGGCCGGGACCTTGGTCCGGGCGGTGACGCGGGGGGTGTACGGGAAGGAGGCGGCGGAGACGGCGGGGAACGTCCCGCCGCCGTCGGCGTAGTCGGCGTCGTCGAAGGGCCTGCCGTCCTCGGTGAGGTATGGGTAGGCGCCCTTGGTGCGGTAGTCGGAGGAGTTCTCCTCGTTCTTCACCACGTCGGCGGTGTGGTTGGTGATGACGTCGAAGAAGACCTTCATGCCCTTGGCGTGCGCCGTGGAGATGAGGTGCTTCAGGTCCTGGTTGGTGCCGAAGTGCGGGTCGACCCGGGTGAAGTCGGTGATCCAGTAGCCGTGGTAGCCGGCCGAGGCGTTGGCCCCGGTGCCCTGCACCGGGATGTTCTTGAAGATCGGCGCCAGCCACAGGGCGGTGGTGCCGAGCCCCTTGATGTAGTCCAGCTTCCGGGTGAGGCCCTTGAGGTCGCCGCCCTGGAAGAAGCCCTTGTCGGTGGGGTCGTAGCCGGTCGTCATGCGCGAACCGGTGAGGCCGCCCTTGTCGTTGGCCTTGTCGCCGTTGGCGAAGCGGTCCGGCATGACGAAGTAGAACTGCTCACGGGTGTCGCCGTGCCGGGCCGGCTGGGCGGCGAGGGCCGCGTCCGACGGGGGCGGGGGCGGGGCGGCGGCCTGGTCGGCGTGGGCCGTGAGCGGCTGCACGAGGGCGGCCGCGAGGGCGGCGACGACGAGGGCCGCGGCTCTCTTGCGGCGGGTGGTGCGGCGCCCGGGGGACGCCGGCCATCTCGGTATCACAGGTGGGAACTCCTTGCGATGACGGCTCAGTTCGGGTCCGACCCCACGCCGCGGCTCGGCATCGATGCCGGGCGTCCGCGCGACCGTACCGCCCGCGAAAGGGTTGCAGCAAGAGTCCTGAAAACATCGGCAAGGGGTTTCAGGGGGATCGGCCCGCACCGCCATGGGGGTGCGGTGCGGGCCGGGTTCGGGGTCAGCAGGAGGACTTGCCGGCGTAGATCGCCAGCGCGGTGTTCGGGGCCACCGACGCCGTGAACCAGCCGGTGGAGTTGACCGTCACCGTGGTGTTGTTCTGCACGTTGCAGTAGGTGCCGGCGGGCAGTGAGGTCTGGAACGAGCGGTTGGCCGTCGTGCCCTCGTGGTTGATCACCACGTAGCCCTTGCTGCCGCGGCCGAACGCGATCAGGTTGTTGCCGTCGTCCCACCAGTTGGCGACCGCCTGGCCGCGGGTGGCGTTGCGGAAGGCGACCATGGACTTGATCTCCGGCCAGGCGTGCTGGCACTTCCAGCCGTCCTGCCAGCAGGCGTTGACCTGGCCGTTGTTGGGCGGCCCGGCGTCCGCGTCGCTCCACTCGTAGCCGGAGTTGATGTCGGGCGCGCCGTAGGGCCAGGCCAGCATGAAGACGTTGGCCAGCGTGTAGTTGGCGCCGTCCTTGTAGTTCAGGGTGGCGCCGTTGCGCTCGGTGTCGTGGTTGTCCACGAAGACGCCGGCCACGTTGCCGGGCAGGTAGCCCCAGCCCTCGCCGAAGTTGTTCAGGTAGGCGAGCTTCTCGCTGTTGAAGACGCGCTTGAGGTCGTAGCCGTAGCGGAACTCCTGGACGTCTCCGTTGCCCGTGTACTCGGTGGGCTGGACGGCCTCGCCCGCGCCGTAGATGACCTCCTGCTTCCAGTAGGCGTTGGGGTTGGTCAGCCGGCTCTTGATGTTCGCCAGGTCGGCGGCCGCGATGTGCTTGGCGGCGTCGATCCGGAAGCCGTCGGCGCCGAGCGACAGCAGGTCGTTCATGTACCCGGCGATGGTCGCGCGGACGTGCTCCGCGCCGGTGTCCAGGTCGGCCAGGCCGACGAGTTCGCAGTTCTGAACGTTGGAGCGGTCCTGGTAGTTGTCGATCGACGTCCGGCACGTGTGGAAGTCGGAGTCCGAGTACACGCCCGGGTAGTTGTACTTGGTGTACTGCGTGCCGCCGGTGCCGGTGCCGCTGCCCGAGGTCATGTGGTTGATGACGGTGTCCACCACGACCTTCACCCCGGCCGCGTGGCAGGTCGAGATCATGTTCTTGAAGGTGGTCCGGTCACCGAGCCGGCCCGCGATCTTGTACGACACGGGCTGGTAGGAGGTCCACCACTGGGAGCCCTGTATGTGCTCCTCGGGCGGCGAGACCTGCACGTACCCGTAGCCGGCGGGGCCCAGGGTGCTGGTGCACTCGCGGGCCACCGAGGCGTAGTTCCACTCGAAGAGGACGGCGGTGACGTCCTTGGTGCCGGGCGGGGAGGCGTCGGCGGTAGTCGGGGTCATGACAAGGGCGGCGGCCGCGAGGGCGACCGCTCCCGAAAGGATTCTGCGCACCATGTGGGGGTTCCTTCGTCGCTGAAGGGGATTGCGCAAGGTTGCTGAAACCTTGCGGTGACGCAGATGTTAGAGGCCCGCTGCCGGAAAAGGCAGCGGGCCGCCGAGAAGTTGTTGCAAGAAAACTCACACGGCCGTCAGACCGCCGTCGTCCACCAGACGGTGGTGTCGGCGGGCGTCTTCGCCTCGTCGCCGGACCGGGCCACCTCGTCGCTGGCGAGCAGCACCCGGCCGTACGCCGGGGTCGTCACCGACTCCCCCGTGGTGTTGGTGACGCAGACGAACTCGCCCCGGCGGAAGGCCAGTACGCCCTCGGGGGCGCGCAGCCACTCCACCGCGTCCCCGGCGCCGAGGTCCGGCTGCGCCCGGCGCGCGGCGAGCGCGGCGCGGTACAGCTCCAGGGTGGAGCCGGGCCGCCCGGTCTGCGCGGCCACGCTCAGCTCGCCCCAGACCTCCGGCTGCGGGAGCCAGCTGCCGCCGTCCCCGAAGCCGTACGACGGCCCGGTGCGGGTCCACGGGATCGGCACCCGGCAGCCGTCGCGGAAGCCGTCCTGGCCCGCGCCGCGGAAGTACGCGGGGTCCTGGCGCACCTCGTCGGGCAGGTCGACCACGTCGGGCAGGCCCAGTTCCTCGCCCTGGTAGAGGTAGGCCGAGCCGGGCAGCGCCAGCATCAGCAGGGTGGCGGCGCGGGCCCGGCGCAGGCCGAGGTCGCGGTCGCCGGCCGTGCGGATCTGGGTGCCGAGCCCCGGCGGGTTGGCGAAGCGGGTGGCGTGCCGGGTGACGTCGTGGTTGGACAGCACCCAGGTGGCCGGGGCGCCGACCGGGCGCATCGCCTCCAGCGTGGTGTCGATGACCGCGCGCAGCTCGGCCGCGTCCCAGGCCGTCGACAGGTACTGGAAGTTGAACGCCTGGTGCAGCTCGTCCGGGCGGACGTAGTTGGCGGTGCGCTCGACGGTCGGCGTCCACGCCTCCGCCACGAAGATCCGCTCCCCGGCGTACTCGTCGAGGATGGTCCGCCACTGCCGGTAGATCGCGTGCACGCCGTCCTGGTCGAAGAACGGCATGACATCGTTGCCCAGCAGCTTCACCTGGTCGCCGGAGCCGAGGTCGGGCAGGCCCTCGGCCTTCACCAGGCCGTGGGCCACGTCGATGCGGAAGCCGTCCACGCCCATGTCCAGCCAGAAGCGCAGGATGGAGCGGAACTCGTCGCCGACGGCCGGGTGTTCCCAGTTGAAGTCGGGCTGCTCGGGGGCGAAGAGGTGCAGGTACCACTCGCCGGGCGTGCCGTCGGGCTCGGTGACCCGGGTCCAGGCCGGACCGCCGAAGATGGACTCCCAGTCGTTGGGCGGCAGTTCACCGCTCGCGCCCTTGCCGGGGCGGAAGTGGTAGCGCTCCCGCAGCGGGGAGCCGGGGCCCTCGGCGAGGGCGCGCTTGAACCACTCGTGCTGGTCGGAGGAGTGGTTGGGCACCAGGTCCACGATGATCCGCAGGCCGTGCCCGTGGGCGTCGCGGATCAGCGCGTCGGCGTCCAGCAGGGTGCCGAACATCGGGTCGACCGCGCGGTAGTCGGCGACGTCGTAGCCGGCGTCGGCCTGCGGGGAGGCGTAGAAGGGACTCAGCCACACCGCGTCGACGCCGAGGTCGCGCAGGTACGGCAGGCGGGAGCGCACACCCTCCAGGTCGCCCATGCCGTCGCCGTTGCTGTCGGCGAAGCTACGCGGGTAGACCTGGTAGATGACCGCCTCCCGCCACCAGTCGCGGCGACGCGCGGTGGCGGTGGCGGAGTCGGTGGCCGGGGCGGCAGAGTGCTGCTGGCTCATGGCTTCCTTGGTGGTGACGGGAAACGGGTCGTGGACGCGTGGGTGCCACGGGCGCCCGCGGTGGCGGGCCCGTGGGGTGTGGCGGTGCCGGCGGACCGGAGGCGGAAGGAGGCGGCCGCGGTGTCGGCGGGGTCGGATGGGCACCGCGGCCGCCTGCCCGCGCGGTGGAACGCGCGGGAGCCTCGTGTGCGCAGGGCGTCAGCCCTTGGTGCCGCCGGAGGTGAGACCGGTGACCAGGTTCTTCTGCACGAGGTAGAAGAACACCGCCACGGGTATCGCGATCAGCACCGCGGTGGCGGCCATGTAGTTCCACTCGGCGTCGTGCTGGCTGACGAAGGTCTGCAGGCCGACGGAGAAGGTGTACTTGGAGTCGTCCAGCATGAAGGTGGTCGCGAAGGCGACCTCGGCGACCGCGGTGATGAAGTTGTAGAAGGCGGCGACGGCCAGGCCCGGTCGGGCCAGCGGCAGGATCAGCCGGAAGAAGGTGCCGAACGGCGTGAGCCCGTCGACCCGGCCGGCCTCGTCGATCTCGAAGGGGATCGTGTCGAAGTAGCCCTTGAGCAGCCAGGCGCTGTACGGCACCGCGGTGGTGCAGTTGACGAGGATCAGCGCCCAGTAGGAGTCGATGAGCCCCAGGTCGCTGAAGATCTGGTACATCGGCACGATCAGCACGGCGATCGGGAATGCCTGGGTGAGCAGCAGGATCCACATCAGCTGCTTGTAGCCGGGGAACCGCATCCGGGAGACCGCGTAGCCGGTGGTCGCGGCGAGCAGCACGCCGACCACGGTGGTGCCGAGGGCCACGATCATCGTGGACTTGAACCAGTCGAAGAACTCGGTGTGCTGCAGCACGAAGCTGTAGTTGGAGAAGCTCATCTTCCCGGCGATCTTGCCCGGGTGCAGGTAGTCGTCCTTGGCCGGGCCGAGCGAGAGGTAGATCAGCCAGGCCACCGGGGCCAGCGCGATCAGGCTCGCGACGACGAGGCCCGCGTGCAGCAGGGCGGTTCCGAGGGGGCCGCGCTCGCCCGGCCGGCGGCCCCGCGGGGCGGGCTCGGCGGCGGGGGCCGGTGCGTCGGCCGGCGTGTCGAGGGTGGTGGTGCTCATGGCGGCGGCTCCTGCGGCGTCAGACGGCGAGCTGGTCATTGCGCTTCAGCCAGCGGAAGTAGAAGGAGGTGAAGACGGTCACGATGGACAGCAGCAGCACGCCGTAGGCGGCGGACTGGGCGAAGTCGCGCGGCTGCTGGCCGAAGCCCAGGTAGTAGGACCAGGTGACGAGGATCTGCGCGTCCGGGGCGCTGGTCGGCCCGAACAGCAGGAAGATGATGGCGAACTGGTTGAAGGTCCAGATGACGCCGAGCAGGACCACGGTGGAGCTGACCGCGCGCAGACCGGGCAGGGTCACGTGCCGGAAGCGCTGCCAGGCGTTCGCGCCGTCCATCTTCGCCGCCTCGTACAGGGAGGAGTCGATGGACTGGAGCCCGCCGAGCAGCGACAGCATCATGAACGGCACACCGCACCAGGTGTTGACCATGATCGCGGCGAAGCGCTGCCAGAAGGTGTCCTCCAGCCACTGCGGCTGCGGCAGGTGCAGCGCGTGCAGGACCTGGTTGAGCGCGCCGGAGTCGGCGAGCATGATCCGCCAGGAGAACACGGTGACGAAGGTCGGCACGGCCCAGGGCAGCACCAGCAGCACCCGGTAGAGGGTGCGGCCGCGCAGCTTCTGGTTGAGCATCATCGCGAGGCCGAGACCGATGGTGTAGTGCAGGGTCACGCAGGCGGCCGTCCAGACGACCGTCCACAGGAAGTGCGACCAGAACCGGTCGTAGGACAGCGGGCCGAACAGGATTTCCTTGTAGTTGGACAGCCCGACGAACTTGTAGGTCGCCGCGATGTGGTTGACGCCGATGGTGCGCGCCGAGTTGAGGCTGTTGGCGTCGGTCAGGGTGAGGTAGAAGCCCCGCACGAGCGGATAGCCGACGAGGACGGCGAGCACGACGACCACCGGGGCGATCATCGCGTAGGCGTACCAGTACTTCTGGTAGCCGTTTCTGATGCGCTGCCCCAGCCCGGGCCGAGGCGCGCGGTCACCGCGGCGCTTGCCGGTCGCGCGGTCGATGGCGACTGTCATGGTTCGACACCTTCAATGGTTCAAGAACGGGGGGCCGGGCACAGGGCGGCGGCCGTCGGTCGCCCCCCTCGTGGGTGGGGGCGACCGACGGCCTGCCGGGCTCACTTGCTGAAGTCGGGGACCAGCTTGCCGATGGCCACACCGGCGTTGTTCAGGCCCGTGTCCAGCGACTCCTTGCCACTGGCGATCTTCGGCAGCTCGGTGTCCAGCGGAGCCCACAGCGAGCCGTACTCGGGCAGCGCCGGGCGGGGCTGGGCGGCGGACAGCACACCCTGGAAGCCGGCGATACCCGGGTCGGCCGTGACCTTCGCGGTGTAGGCGTCGGAGCGGGTGGGCAGGGTGGCGTTCTTCAGGGCGATGGTCTCCTGGGCGGAGGCCGACGTCATGAACTTCACGAACTTCAGGGCCGCGGCCTGGTGCGCCTTGTCGGAGCCGGCGTAGACCGAGAGGTTGTGGCCGCCGGTCGGGGCGCCCGCCTTGCCGGTGGAGCCGGCCGGGACGACGGCGATGCCCAGGTTGGACTTGTCCTTGAAGGCGCTGCCCTTGTAGATGTTCGTGACCTCCCAGGGACCCTGGATGATCGAGGCGACCTTGCCGTTGATGAACGCGTCCTCGATGTGGGCGTACGCGTCCGGGGTGGTGTCGGCCTTGTGCAGGCCCTTGCCCGAGAACAGGCTCAGCCAGGTGCCGAACGCCTTCTTGGCGGCCGGGGTGTCGATGGTGACCTTCTTGGCGGCGGCGTCGACGGTGTCGGTGCCCTCGCCGTACAGGAACGGCTGGCCGTAGTAACCCTGGGTGGAGCCCCAGTAGCCGTAGGCACCGGTCTTGTCCTGCACCTTGGCGGCGTCCGACTTCAGCTCGTCCCAGGTCTTGGGCGGCGTGGTAATGCCGGCCTTCTTGAACAGGGCCTTGTTGTAGACGAGGGCCAGGGTGTCGGTGACCAGCGGCACGCCGTAGGTCTTGCCCTCGTACTGGGCCTGCTTGATCAGGTTCGGCTCGAACTTGGACTGGTCGGCGAGGGCCTCGGTGCCGTCCAGCGGCAGGAAGTAGCCCTTCTTGGCGAAGGCAGGGGTCCAGCCGACCTCGGAGCGCAGCACGTCCGGGGCACCGGTGGCGCCGGCGGCCGTGTCGAACTTGTTCTGCGCCTGGTCGAACGGGACGTTGACGTACTTGACCTTGATGTTCTTGTTGGCAGCCTCGAACTGCTGCACCAAGGTCTTGTACGTCGGCGCCTCGTTGGTGGCGTTGGAGGTGTCCCACCAGGTGATGGTCACCGGCCCGTCCGACTTGCCGTCGCTGCTCCCGCCGCCGCACGCCGTCGCCGCCAGGGCGAGGGACGCCACCAGCGCGGAGGCCGCTATGCCACGCCGCATGAGTTCTCCTTGAGGGTAAAGCCCGAGTGGTACAGGGGGCGGTCCCGCCCGCCCCTGCGACTTGCCGACTGCGCCGTTGCCGCGGCCGGGCGACCAGGAACGTAACAGCGTTGTAAGCGCTGCGAAAGACCTTGCAGAAAAAAAGTGCAAGGGAACACGATGGTTATCGCGCCGTGACCCGGCCTCGACCGGCTCGCAACCGCTCAATGAAGCCGGTGAGGCGGCGGCAGCCGACTTGTGCAAGACTCTGCAAGCTCTTGCCACCACCAACACAAGGGAGTGCGATGAGGCAGCAACCCGCAGCGGGACGTCCGACCGGACGCGCCCGGCGTCCGGGCGGTGGGCAAGGCGAGAGACGACCGGTACAGTCCAGTGGCGTGACCACACGGCTTGCCGACATCGCTGCGCAGGCGGGGGTGAGCGAAGCGACCGTCAGCCGGGTCCTCAACGGGAAACCGGGCGTCGCCGCCACCACCCGCCAGTCCGTGCTCGCCGCCCTCGACGTGCTGGGCTACGAGCGCCCGGTCCGGCTGCGGCAGCGCAGCGAGGGCCTGGTGGGCCTGATCACGCCGGAGCTGGAGAACCCGATATTCCCGGCCCTGGCGCAGGTCATCGGCCAGGCGCTGACCCGCCAGGGCTACACTCCCGTGCTCGCCACCCAGACCCCCGGCGGCTCCACCGAGGACGAACTCACGGAGATGCTGGTGGACCGCGGGGTCGCGGGCATCATCTACGTCTCCGGGCTGCACGCGGACACCACCGCCGACATGCAGCGCTACGAGCGACTGCGCGCCCAGGGCGTGCCGTTCGTGCTGGTGGACGGGTTCTCGCCGTTGGTGCAGGCGCCGTTCATCTCCCCCGACGACCGGGCCGCGATGACCCTCGCGGTGACCCACCTGGTCTCCCTCGGCCACACCCGGATCGGGCTCGCGCTCGGACCGAAGCGGTTCGTGCCCGTGCAGCGCAAGATCGAGGGCTTCGTGCGGGCCGTGCAGGACCAGTTGGGGCTCGCCGCGGAGGTCGTGGAGTCGGAGCTGGTGCAGCACTCGCTGTACACCCTGGAGGGCGGCCAGGCGGCCGCCTCGGCGCTGATCGACCGGGACTGCACCGCGGTCGTCTGCGCCAGCGACATGATGGCCCTGGGCGCCATACGGGCCGCCCGCCAGCGGGGCCTGGAAGTGCCCACGGACTTCTCGGTGGTCGGCTTCGACGACTCCCCGCTGATCGCCTTCACCGACCCGCCGCTGACCACCGTCCGCAAGCCCGTCCCGGCGATGGGCCAGGCCGCGGTGCGCACGCTCCTGGAGGAGATCGGCGGTACGCCCGCCCCGCACAGCGAGTTCGTGTTCATGCCGGAGCTGGTGGTGCGGGGCTCGACGGCCTCGGCACCGCACGCGCTGCGGGCCTCCTGACGGCGCGGGCGCCGCGCGCCCTCGTCCGTACGTCGTAGAAGGTGCGGTGCGGACCCGACCTTGGGATGATCGGGCGAAGAAGTCTTTTCTGGCAGACTTGATGCCTATGAGTGACTCGACCGTGACGCAGTGGGAAGGTCGCGAGGAACAGGCCGGACCGCAGGCCGTCACGGACCGGAACAGCCGCGGTGCGCTGGGCAGGCTGCGACGGCCGCGCAGACCCCGGCTGTGGTTCGAGATCCTTCTGATCGCGGTGAGTTACTGGACGTACTCGCTGATCCGCAACGCCGTCCCGGAGCAGAAGGACAAGGCGCTGCGCAACGCGGACTGGATCTGGTCCGCGGAGGGCGCGCTCGGCATCGACGTCGAACGCTCGGTCAACCACGCCATGAACTCGGTGACTTGGCTGATCGTCGGCATGAACTACTA
This sequence comes from Streptomyces sp. NEAU-sy36, assembly GCF_013423905.1. Lineage (NCBI taxonomy): Bacteria > Bacillati > Actinomycetota > Actinomycetes > Kitasatosporales > Streptomycetaceae > Streptomyces > Streptomyces sp. NEAU-sy36. The sequence continues at coordinate 1,525,155 of NZ_CP058977.1, read as the reverse complement.
CTACGCCACACTGCACTTCATCATCACCATCGGGGTGCTGGTGTGGCTGTACCGGTGGCATCCGGGCCGGTACGCGGCCGCCCGGCTGGCACTCTTCGCGACCACGGGGGGCGCGCTGGTGGGCTACTACCTGTTCCCGCTCGCGCCGCCCCGGCTGATGCGGGGCGGGCACTTCGTGGACACCGTGATGGTGCACCACACCTGGGGCTCGATGGCCTCCGGCGACCTCAAGCACATGTCCAACCAGTACGCGGCGATGCCGTCCATGCACATCGGCTGGTCGCTGTGGTGCGGGCTGACGGTCTTCGCGCTGGCGTCGGTGCCGTGGGTGCGGGTGCTGGGGCTGCTCTACCCGGCGCTGACGCTGCTGGTGATCGTCTCCACCGCGAACCACTTCTGGCTGGACGCGGTGGGCGGCGTGCTGTGCCTGTCGTTCGGGTTCCTGGTGGCCCGCGCCTGGTACGGCGCCGTGCCGTACGCGCTGCCGCGGGCGGTGGCGGGCGGGCCCGCGCCCGAGCCGGCCCGGGCCTGACGTCCCGGCGCGGCTCAGGGCTGGTCGCCGTAGAACAGTTCCTCCATGACGGCGCGGGCCCTGCGGGTCGTCCGGCCGTAGTCGTCCAGCATGTCGCCGACGTGGCCCTCGCCGTAGCCGAGGTAGCGGCCCACCGCGGCCAGTTCGCGGGGCTGGGTGGGGAAGGTGTCCCCCGCGCGGCCCCGGACCAGCATCACCGCGTTGCGGACCCGGGTGGCCAGCACCCAGGCCTCGTCCAGGATCGCGGTCTCCTCCTCGCCCAGCAGTCCCGCGTCCCGTGCCGCGGCCAGCGCCGCCCTCGTCCGGGTCGTGCGCAGGCCCTCGATGTCGTGGCCGTGTCTCATCTGGAGCAGCTGGACCGTCCACTCCACGTCCGACAGGCCGCCGGGACCCAGCTTGGTGTGCAGCCTCGGGTCGGCGCCGCGCGGCAGCCGCTCGGACTCCATCCGCGCCTTCAGCCGCCGGATCTCCCGTACGGCGTCCTCGGTCAGGCCCCGCGCCGGGTAGCGCAGCGGGTCGATCAGCTCGGTGAAGCGCCGGCCCAGTTCCGGGTCGCCGGCCACCGGCTCGGCCCGCAGCAGCGCCTGGGACTCCCAGACCAGGGACCAGCGGCGGTAGTACGCCTCGTACGCCTTCAGGGTGCGCACGAGCGGGCCCGACTTGCCCTCCGGGCGCAGGTCGGCGTCGATCAGCAGCGGCGGGTCGGCACTGGGCAGCTGGAGCAGTCGGCGCATCTCGGAGACGACCTTGCCGGCGGCCGCGGCGGCCTCGTGCTCGTCCACGCCCTCCTGCGGCTCGTGCACGAACAGGACGTCCGCGTCGGAGCCGTAGCCCAGTTCGTGCCCGCCGAAGCGGCCCATCCCGATGATCGCGAACCGGGTGGGCAGGGTGTCGCCCCAGCCGGAGCGGACCACGGCGCGCAGCGTGCCGGCGAGGGTGGCGGCGGTGAGGTCGGAGACGGCCGCGCCGACGAGGTCCACCAGGGCGCCCTGGTCGGCCTCGACCGGGCTGGCCTCGGTGCCGTACGAGCCGACGATGTCCGCGGCGGCGGTGCGGAACAGCTCGCGGCGGCGCACCCCGCGGGCGGCGGTGACGCCCTGTTCGCCGTTCTCGGCGCGGCCCACGGCGGCGAGGATCTCCTGCTCCAGGGCCGCGCGGCCCCGGGGGGCGAGGCCCGCTCCGTCGCCGTCGCCGAGCAGCGCCACGGCCTCGGGGGCGCGCATCAGCAGGTCGGGGGCGAGGCGGCCCGCGGACAGCACCCGGGCCAGGTTCTCCGCCGCGGCGCCTTCGTCGCGCAGGAGACGCAGGTACCAGGGGGTCTTGCCGAGGGCGTCGGAGACCTTGCGGAAGTTGAGCAGGCCCGCGTCCGGGTCGGCCGAGTCGGCGAACCAGCCGAGGAGGACGGGCAGCAGGGTGCGCTGGATGGCCGCCTTGCGGGTCACTCCGGAGGCCAGCGCCTCCAGGTGGCGCAGGGCGGCGGCGGGGTCGGCGTAACCGAGCGCGACCAGGCGTTCACGGGCGGCCTCGGGCCTCAGCCGGGCCTCGCCGGGCGCGAGTTGGGCGACCGCGTCCAGCAGCGGGCGGTAGAACAGCTTCTCGTGCAGTCGCCGGACGACGGTGGTGTGCCGCTTCCACTCCCGGGTCAGCTCGGTGACCGGGTTGGCGCGCAGGCCGAGGGAGCGGCCGAGGCGGCGCAGGTCCTCCTCGGCCGTGGGCACGAGGTGGGTGCGGCGCAGGCGGTAGAGCTGGATGCGGTGTTCCATGGCGCGCAGGAAGCGGTAGGCCTCGTCGAGGCGGGCGGCGTCCTCCCGGCCGACGTAGCCGCCGGCGGCCAGCGCCTGGAGAGCCTTGAGGGTGGTGCCGCTGCGCAGCGTTGCGTCGGCGCGGCCGTGCACCAACTGGAGGAGCTGTACGGCGAATTCGACGTCCCGGAGGCCGCCGGGGCCCAGCTTGAGTTCCCGTTCGACCTCGGTGGGCGGGATGTTGTCCACGACGCGGCGGCGCATCTGCTGCACGTCGGCGACGAAGTTCTCCCGGTCCGCCGCCTGCCAGACCAGGGGGTGCAGGGTGTCCAGGTAGGCCTGGCCGAGGTCCTGGTCGCCGGCCACCGGGCGGGCCTTGAGCAGGGCCTGGAACTCCCAGGTCTTGGCCCAGCGCTGGTAGTAGGCGAGGTGGGAGGAGAGGGTGCGGACCAGGGGGCCGTTGCGGCCCTCGGGGCGGAGGTTGGCGTCCACCGGCCAGATGGAGCCCTCGACGGTGGTCTCCGAGCAGATGCGCATCAGGTGGGAGGCGAGGCGGGTGGCGGCGGAGAGGGCCTTGGTCTCCTCGGTGCCCTCCGCCGCTTCCGCCACGAAGATCACGTCCACGTCGGAGACGTAGTTCAGTTCGTGGCCGCCGCACTTGCCCATGCCGATCACGGCGAGGCGGCAGGCGGCGGCGTCGGCCGGGGCCTCGGCCCGCGCCATGGCCAGCGCGGCGCGCAGGGTGGCGGTGGCGAGATCGGCGAGTTCGGCGGCGGTCTCGGTCACGTCCGTGGTGCCGCAGACGTCCCGTGCGGCGATGGACAGCAGGCAGCGGCGGTAGGCGATGCGCAGGGCGACGGGGTCGCCGGCCCCGGCCAGGCCGCGTTCGAACTCGCCGAGACCGGGGTGGAGGTCCCGGGACTCGTAGGTGACCAGGGCCTGCCAGTCGCCGGGGTGGCGGGCGAGGTGGTCGGCGAGGGCGGCGGAGGCGCCCAGCACTCCGAGGAGGCGGTCCCGCAGGGGCTTGGCCGCGATCAGGGTGTCGAGGAGTTCGCGGCGGGCGGCGGGGGTGGGCTGGGCCTCCAGGAGGCGGACCAGGCCGTGCAGGGCGAGGTCGGGGTCGGCGGTGGCGCCCAGGGCTTCCAGCAGGAAGGGGTCGTCGCGGACGGGGGCCAGTTCGGGGGTGTCCAGCAGTCGCTCGGCGGCGGTGGCGTCGGTGAAGCCGTGTCGGAGCAGGCGCGTGAAGGTGCTGCTTCTGCGGCCCGGCGTCATTCTGGGGCTCCCCTCGGGTCACTGGTCCTGGGTGGAGCGTAGTCGCCCGCGCCGGGCCGTGCCGGGGGAGGTGCCGCGCGTGGTGATCACGGCCGGTGCCGTGCCCCCCGGATTCGCCCCCGTCGGCCCGGGTCCGAGGCCATGGGCGCGGCGAGGGCACCGCGTGCCGCAGACCGCCGCGCGGCGTCCGCCCCCACGCGGCCACCCGGCCCTCGGCGTCGTGGGCGGCACGGGTCGGGGAACGACCGCCGGCAGCGGGACGTACCACTCCCTGGAGCGGCCGGCGCCCGTGAGGTGGAGCCACGAGCGCGGGGGTGCGTGTCCGGGGCGCTCCGCGTGCGCCGGCGGCCCGGGATCACGCCGGGCGTCCGTACCGCGCCCGCGCGGGCGGAGGCGGCTCCCCCGGGGGGCGCCTCGGTCGGCGAATTCGTCCGGTCCCCCCGCGACGGCGAAGCCACGGAGATCGTCACCCGCTCGTACCGCCGGTTCACCGACACCGTCGGCGACGCGCTCGCCGCGCCCGGGGGCCGCCGACGAGGTCACGGACGACGCCCTGTCCGAGGCCCGGGCCCGAATGCTGCTCTACCCGGTCCAGGGGCTGTCGCTCGTGTCGAGGGCGGGGCTCGACAGGACGGCGGCCCTGGCGGCAGTCGACGCGGCGCCGGCCGGGTTGCGGGCGTGACCGGACCCGCGCAGCGCCCCGGACATCACTTCACGACGACGGCGTCCCCGGCCGAACTCGACGGTCCGGTGGTGGTGTTGCCGTAGTACGCCCAGCGCCAGGTGCCCGTCTTGGACGCCTTCACGGTCGTCTTGAGATCACCCGAGCCGTTCGCGTACACCTTCTTCACCGTGGTGTAGGAGGTGGCTCCACTGGGCTTGAACTGCAGGCTCACCTGGCGGCCCCCGTAGGAGGCGTACTTCCTGGTCTCCCAGTTGGCACGGGTGACCTTTCCGGTCACGGTGATGGTGCCGCCCTTGGTCACCGGCTCGGGTGAGGCGTTCACGGTCAGGCGGGAGTTGCGCTTCACGTAGACCGTGAGGCCCTCGTCATCGGTGTCACCTCCGCCGCCCTGGAAGTACACCTCGGCCGCGACCTTCCAGGCTCCGGCCTCGCTGTTGTGCATGTCCCACTCGCTCGGGTCGAAGTACATCGTCTCGTCGAAGTCGCAGACGCCTGGACTCACCTTGATGCAGTCGCTTGTCTCGATGGCGTGCCACAGCCGGTCATCCGCGCCGCCGCGGTACAGGAACACCGCCGGCCACTTCCACTTGTGCGTGGTCGCCATCCGGAAGGAGGCGGGTACCGCGACCTCGTTCGACACGCCGATCACGATCGGCTTGCCGCCGTTCACCTGGACGCGGGTGAACGAGGCCCCGCCTTCGGCCGCGCCGGCCGGAACCGCGGCCATGCCGGTGAGCGCAGCGGTCGCGCCACCGGCCACGACAACTCTCCAGAGTTTCTTCCCCACTTGGTCCCCGATCTGTGTACCGAAAGGCGCCGGACACCCATCCTCCGGCGCGTTTTTCGACAGCCGTGATCCACACGGGGTTGTACACCCGTGGATCACGATCGGGCGTCGGACGGTCGACGCGCGGGAGCCGCTTTCACCACAGGCCCTGGGCCGGGCCCGGCACCTCGGAAGAGCGGGTCTCCGTCCGGGGCCCCGGCAGCGCACCTGTGAGGAGGGTGTGCATCGTCTCCGCCGCGCGGACGGCCGCGTCACCGCAGCAGTTGTTGAAGAGCAGGTGGAGTTCGTCGGTGCGGTCGGCCAGCCGGCGGATGCGCGGCAGCCATTCCGCCAGTTCCGCTGCGGAATAGGCGTGGCGGAAGCGGTCCTCCTTGCTGCCGGTGCCCCAGTGCGGGCTGCGGCCGTGGAAGCGGACCAGGGCGAGCCGGGGCGTGGTCACGGACGCGTCCGGGGGGAGCGAGCCGGGGAGGTCCCGGACGGTGTCCACGGCGACGGCGGTGGCGTCCAGGTCGGCGAGGAAGGGGGCGGTGCGGTCGCTGTGCCACCAGGCGGGGTTGCGGAACTCCACGGCGAAGGGCCAGTCGCGGGCCCGTTCGCGGGCCGCGCGGACGAAGGTCTCGGCGCGGGGGCCGGGGGCGAGGGAGGGCGGGTACTGGAAGAGGAGCGTGCCGAGGCGGCCGGCGCGGCGCAGCGGGTCCAGTGCCTGGGCGTAGCGGGTCCACACCTCGGCCAGGAGGGCGTCGTCGCGGGCCCGGCCCCGCAGGTCCGCGGGGAGCGCGGCGGGGCGGGTCGGGTGGCCGGTGAGCAGGGCGTGCGCCTTGACGTCGAAGCGGAAGCCGTCGGGGGTGCGTTCGGCCCAGCGGGCGGTGGTGGAGGCCGTGGGCAGGGCGTAGTACGGGGAGTCCGCCTCCACCACGGGAAAGCGGGTGGCGTAGTGGCGCAGCCGGCCCTCGGTGTCACGGTGGCCCGGCGGGTACCAGCCGGAGGCGAGGAGGGCGCGGTCGGTCCAGCCGCAGGTGCCGATGAGGATGTTCGCCATGGGAGCGGGGGTACCCAGTAGTTCACCCGGTCTTCACGCGCGGGGCCGGGCACGGCCAGAGAAGGGAGTATTGGCGTGTGCATGCTTAGTCGGTACCGCCAGTCCCGCTTCCCTTCGGAGGTCGATGTGTCCGGCAGTTCCCCGTTCCGCCGCGCCCGCACCGTCGTGACGGCCGCCCTCGCCCTCGCCGCCGCGGCCGGCCTGTGGGCCGGGCCCGGCGGCGCGGCCGCGCAGGCCGCGGGCGCCGTGCCCAGCCCCGACCACGTGGTCGTCGTGGTCTTCGAGAACCACTCGTACAGCCAGGTCATCGGGTCCTCCAGCGCGCCGTACATCAACTCCCTGAAGTCGGGCGGCGCCAATCTGACCCAGTCGTACGCGCTGACGCACCCGAGCCAGCCGAACTACTTCGACCTGTTCTCCGGGGCCACGCAGGGCATCACGGACGACAGCTGCTACACCCCCGGCTTCTCCTCCGCGCCGAACCTGGCCTCGGAGCTGATCGCCGCCGGGCGCAGCTGGGCCAGCTACAACGAGTCGCTGCCGAGCCAGGGTTCGACCACGTGCAGCAGCGGCTCGTACGCGCGCAAGCACAACCCCTGGTTCGGGTTCTCCAACGTACCGACGTCCAGCGCGAAGACCTTCGCCCAGTTCCCGACCGACTACTCGACGCTGCCCCAGCTGTCGTTCGTGACCCCGAACCTGTGCAGCGACATGCACGACTGCTCGGTGTCCACGGGTGACACCTGGCTGAAGAACAACCTGGGCGGCTACGCGAGTTGGGCCAAGACCCACAACAGTCTGCTCGTGGTCACCTTCGACGAGGACGACTCGAAGAGCGGCAACCGCATCCCGACCGTGCTCTACGGCCAGCCGGTGACCGCCGGGTCCTCCAGCTCCACCACCTACAACCACTACGACGTGCTGCGCACCCTGGAGGACACGCAGGGCCTGGGCACGCACGCGGGCAACGCGGCCTCCGCCAAGGACATCAGCGGCATCTGGGCCTCCTGAGGCGACCCCGTCCCGGTCCGGCTGTGGCCGTCCCGGTTCGGCTCCGCCGGGCCGGTTCAGGTCCGCTGGGCCGGGAACTCGCCCACACCACGCAGGAGTTCGAACAGTTCCGTGGTCGATCCGGCCACTCCGCTCCCGCCGGCCTCGATGATCTCCGCGCGCTGGGCGAGCGCGCGCGAGGACGCGTAGACGAAGACCGGGACCGTGTCGTCCTGGGCACGCAGCTCCCGGATCAGTTCGAGGCCGGCGGTGCGGTTGGTGCGGCCGCGCTCCTTGCGGCTCAGGTCCGAGATGACGGCGTCGAAGGAGCGGTGGCCGCGGGAAAGGGCCCGCAGACCCTCGTCGGTGGACCGGGCCAAGGCGACCTCGACGCCGAGCGCGCGCAGCTGCGCCACCTCGGTGGCGTTGTTCTCGGGGCGATCGTCCACCCAGAGCACCGAGTCCAGGGTGCGCGCGGCCGCCGGCGCGCTGACGGCCGCCAGCCTGCCCTGGATGTCGGCCGTGGTCCGGATCAGGCTCTCCGAGTACTCCTGGACCGACAGCTCCGCCTCCCCGACCTTGATGGTGAAGCCCCTGGACCTGGCTATCTCCTTGATCAGCGGGAAGAGCCGCCACAGCACCAGGCCCGCCATGAGCGGCCAGGCCAGTCCGGTCAGGGCCCTGATCAGCTCCGTCACGTCCTTCACGGCACTCCCTCGGGATCGGTGGCGTGCCGCGATTGTCGCAGGGCGACGGGCGGGAGCCTGCGGTTTTTCGGGCGACGGCCCGTGGCCGGCCGTGAGAAGGTGCGGTCCTCACCGGCGGAGGGGGAAGGCATGGGACTGACCTACGGCTACGGCATCCATCTGCGACCCCGGAACGTCCCGAGGGCGCTGACCGCGCTGGCCGAGCTGGCGCCGCCGTCCCGCGACGTGCCGCCGCTCGCGCTCACGCTGCCCGGCGGCGACCGGCTCGACCTCCCGTTCACGTCCGGGTTCGAGAGCGAGCCGGTCGACTGCTCCGCGGGCGGACACGTCCCTCCTGTTCCCCGTGGACGACGTGGTGCGCGAGTACGCGCAGTGGTGCGGCCACGAGCCCGAGGCGGACGGGCGGGTCGCGATCGGGTACGTCTATCTGACGGTCGAGTTCGAGTCCCCGCTGCACCCCGACTACGCGTCGATGGAGTTCTGGGCGGCGACGTCGACGATGAGCCGCATGTTCGAACGGTCGGCCGCCGTCCGGGAGGTCTTCACCGGCCTCACCGCCGCCGTCGGCGGAGCGTGCTGCCTGTTCGACACCGGGGACGGCGGCCCCGAGCGGGTGTGCTGGCTGAACGGCGAACCGGCCGACGACCCGGTCCCGGGCCCCCGCTTCCCGGACCTGCGATCCCTGGTGGACACCTGGCCCGACCTCGGCCGCTGAGCACCGCCGAGTTCGACGCGGGGCTGACCTGCGATCGAAGGGCCGTCGTTGGTCGTCGTCGGCCACTGCGGGCCACCCTTCGACGGCCCGCAGACGGCCCGGTGGCGCCATCGCTGACCTCTTCGTCCCGAAGCAACCCGGAGAAGGCCCCCACCTTGCGCTAGGGCGCCTCTCACTTGCGTTGACGGTCCGCTGGCATCGGCGCTCGTCCGCCGTTGTCCGGGGGCGTTGTCGCGCAGTCAGACACTCGGTCGGCACCGCAGGAATGGGGCCGTTCCGTCACCGCGCCGACTTGTTCCGGATATCCGACAGGGGCTGAGGGTACCCGCCTCGCAGCACGGCCCCTGCCCGAGTCCGGTACGCGGTGACAGCAACGGAGAACCAGATGAAGGCCCGCCAATCAGCAGCCCCGCCGATGCCAGCGCCGGTTCCAGCGGAGGAGCGGCCCACCGAAGTCCTCTCCGGCCGCTACCGGTTGGGCGCGAAAATCGGATCGGGAGGCATGGCCGACGTGTACGAGGGCGTTGACACGCGCCTTCGGCGGCCCGTGGCCGTCAAGGTGTTCCGGCCCGGCCCGGACCCGCAGACGGAGGACCGTCTCACCGCGGAGGCCGTCCTTCTGGCCCGCCTGCAGCACCCGGGACTGGTCACCGTCTACGACGCCGGTCGCCACGACGACCGCACCTACCTGGTCATGCAACTGGTCAAAGGCCCCACGCTGCGCGGTCTTCTGGCGTGTGGAGCGCTGCCTGTGCGGCGTGTGACGGAAGTGGGCGCCGCCCTGGCGCGGGTGCTGGCCTATGTCCACCGGGCCGGCGTCGTGCACCGTGACATCAAACCGTCGAACATCCTCCTCGACGCGGCCGGCGCCCCTCACCTGGCTGATTTCGGCATCGCGCGCCTGGCCGACGCCACCCGCCACACGGCACCGGACGTGCTGATAGGCACCGCCGCCTATCTGGCACCGGAGCAGGTTGAGGGCAGGCAGATCGAGCCGGCCGCCGACGTCTACGCGCTCGGCCTGGTCCTGCTGGAGTGCCTGAAAGGCGAACTGGAGTACCAGGGCACCCCGCTGGAAGCGACAGTCGCCCGCCTGCACCGCCCACCCGAAGTCCCCGGCTGGCTCCCCTCGGAACTCGCGGCCCTGCTGCGGGCCATGACCGCCCAGGACCCCGAGGCCCGCCCGGACGCCGAGCAGTGCGCGCAAGCCCTCACCTCCCGGCACGCCGGCCCTGATCCATACCCCCTGCCGCTCTCGGCGCCCTCCGAGGCGCGCCTTCCGGCGCCGCGGGCCGCTCACCCCGCAACGAAGGAGCACATACGCTCTCAGGCCGCGGCCGTCACCCGGCGCAACCTCCCCGGCGGCACCCGCCACAGCCGTCGCCTGGCAGCAGGCACGGCCCTGGCCCTCTCCGTGGCCCTGGGCGCGACTCTTGCCGTCACATCGAGCACGAGCGGAAGCGACGACCGGGAAGCAGCGATGCCCGCCAAGAGTTCCGCGCATCCGCCCTCCGGTACGACGACTGCCAAGAGCGGAACCGGTGCCCTCCCACCCACCCGATCTCACGGCGCTCAGCCCACCTCTGGGCGTGCGGCTTCGGCAACCGGATCTCATGCCCAGCCCGTCTCCAGGACACTCGGCGCTTCTGATCCGGCGGCTGCCCCGAGTCCGAGCCGCAGCGCCTATGCGCCGCCCTCGAACGTAATGCCGCCTGGATCGGTGTCACCGCCGCCACGATCCGTACCGGCCCCGGGCGGGGCCGGCGGGCCGAGCCGGACGACACCTGCGGCGCCAACCACTGGCACGGCGTCCCCGTCACCAAGCCCCTCGCAGGACGGCGGCGCTACCAGCACACCGCCCAGCCCAAGCCCGACGCGTTAGAGGCCGAGGACTGCCGGCGCCATCTTTCGGGGCTGGGCGCCTTCCGGACAGAGGCAGAAGGCGTATGCCGCCAGCTGCCCCAGGGCCTATTCCGTTGGCGATGGCAACCACGTCTCCAAGCTGGACGTCCGTCCCCGCCTTGACGCCTTGGCCGCCCCGGCTTCTGGAACACCACGGCATCGCGGCAGTGCGGCACACAGACGACGGCCGGCCAGGGTCTCCGTCCAGACGGCCCAAGGGCGGTGAGACGCGATGGGACCGGCGGTCCACGACCGCCGGCCCCAGGGAACGCCCCAGCGGAAGCCCCGCGGCTACAGCACCGGCAGGTTCTTTCTCAGCTCGAACGCCGTCACCTCGGAGCGGTACTCCTCCCACTCCTGCCGCTTGTTGCGCAGGAAGTGACGGCGCCCCCGAGCGACCTCACAGAATCAGTATCAATGCAGGGCTGACCTGCAATCGAAGGGCCATCGTTGGTCCTTGTCGGTCACTGCAGGCCATCCTTCGACGGCCCACAGACGGCCCGGCGGCGCCATCGCTGACCTATGCGATAGCCATCCTTGTGACAGGCTCACCATCCCTGCTCTTGCGAGTGGCTCGTGCTCGCATCCGAGGATGCCCACCGCCGCTGCGGTCCCGGTCCGCTTCGCTTCAGGGCCACTTGCTCCCGAAGGCGATCACAGCCAACGCATTACGAGTTGTCCGATCTTGGTCCAGGCGGGTCCATAGTCATCCGTGGAGCCGTCTACGTCCCTGTTCAGAAGTGGTCGTGCCCACGGACGGACCTGTGAGACCGCAGTGCGCCTCCGGACCGGTGACCGTCGCCTTACAAGTTCGATCACTGCCCGTTAAAGCCGCTGCCGTCTGCTGGCCTGACAGGCGGGCAGCGACGCGGGTGTACGCCCCCGTCCGGTGTCGTTGATGTCAGCCGTGGATGTCAGCCCCCTTCTGATCCGTAGCTCTGCAGAGATTGGTCAACTGGGGTCATAGAGGCCACCTGGAGATCCCCGAGAGGCTGTGCAAGCCATGGCCGGTGTGTTGTGCTGTGCTTTGCTGCTGTACGGCAGACGCGCGTACAGCGGAAAGCGTGAGCCTGCGACCTCGTATAGCCGGTCCTCAACTGCCGTCGGCTGGGTCTTGCCAGTGCCAGGGCACCGTCGGAGGCAGCCAAGGAGCGCTGTCGCTCCGGTCAAGCGCCGGAGCCTCGCAGTCATCAGGTAAGGGGCTTCCGTCGATCACGGCCTCCAGGGTGAACTGGACATAGCGCAGGTACCCGCGTACGTCGCGAATCTGGCGCCCGCGGTTGCTCTGGCCGATGCCTCGCCACCCGACGTCGTAGCCCAGCCGCACGAGAGTCCTGTATCGGGCACGAACGCGATCGTTGCCTATAGAGAGAAGGTCGGTTTGCATGCCTTGGCGGACCGAGCTGAGGGCCGCTATGCAATGCTCACGCGCCTGGGGGCTCAACTGAGGTTCGTCCAGGGCAAGGTCCGGCAGCGAGGGCAGCCATGCGTACAGCTCTGCGAGCCGTTCCAGGAGCCGTTGTGCGGCCTCGGCGGAGCGCTGCTGTGTCCATTGCCGACGTGCTGACGCGCTGGTGGCAGCTTCTTGAGAAGCAGCGAGCTCAGCCTGGGCCTCGATCGTCCTTGCGGTTTGCCAGCGTGCCACGTGCACCGTGATGGCTCCGCCGGCCAACGTTCCTATGAGTGCACTGACAGTCTGGCCTGCCAGATCCCCCCAGTTGCTCATGCTCCCAATCCTGGGCGCCTTACGTGCCCATCAAACCCTCGCCGCCGAGCCTGGGGCGAGCTTGAACCAGGTCACTGGGTTGTCATATGGACGGGCGCTCTCAGCTTGGGAAGCTTGGGTTGCCTACCAGAGGGCGCTGAGCTGACCTGAAGTGGAGCGGCCCCGGAACCTGGCAGGCTGTCGCCTTAGTCCCGGCCATTCCCTGTGATCCCCTGCTCGGCCTGGCACCGTTCTGGCACGACCTCTTCGTCCGCTTTTAGCAGTACGGGGCGGTACCTGGTCGCTACGATGCGCAGGCTGGGCAGTGTTCATGCGATGGGGGAGGGGCAATGAGGATCAAGGACCCGGAGTATCCGGCAGCGGTCGAAGCGGCCATAGAGATCCTGCGGAAGCGGGCCCGACAGGGGCAGACCATCACATACGGGGAGCTGAGCGCGGAGCTGAAGGTAGAGGGCTTCGACTCCATCCCTCCTCACCGCGGAGTCATGACCTACCTGCTCAGGGATGTCTGCCTCCACCGCAACGAAGGCGGGCGAGCCCCGATGCTCTCGGCGATCGTGGTGAACAAGGCCACCCGGGAACCGTCCGATCAGTTCTCCGCTCTCGCCCGAAGCCTGCCCTTCTCCCGGCCGGCCAACTGGAGCTGGCGGGACGAACAGCAGCAGGTGTTCGCTCAGCACCGCGAGGAATGACGTCGGCCCTCGACACCCGCTTTAGGAGAGAGGCTGGGTGATCTGCGGGCTGAGCTGCGACTTCGCTGGCTGAGGAGGCGAGCGGCTACCGGCCGCGGACACCGGTGTTGACCGTGGCTGACCCCTTCATCTGGCACGGGTGTGGCACGAACCTCAGCCGACGACAGCCAACCACGATGGCGGGTGCGCTGACCGACCAGGCACGCGCTCGGTGTAGGGATGTGCCTGCACTCCCACATGTTCCCTGTCACCATCCCAACCCTCTACAACTGCAGCAAACCATGGAAGCCTGGAACTCTTGAGGTTGATGACGGACGAACGGAGAGGGGCGGGTGTCGCAGCAGGCCAGTCCTCGGGGAACCTTCTTGAAGATTGCCGACTCGGTGAAGGTACTGATCGAGCGCAATCCGGAGATGACAGAACTGCCATCCCTGACTGAGGTCATGCGCGAGCACGGGGTCTCACGCGGGGTCGCCATCCGTGCCTACGGAGTGCTTCGGCAGGAAGGCCTGGCAGAACCCGCACCAGGCGAGCGCTGGCGTGTCATCCGATCCGGTGCACAGATCGACCGTCGTCCTCTCCACGAGAGGATCGCGGACGTCATCGCGGCTGACGGGCTCCAGGCGGGGGAAGCGTTCCCAAGTGCTTCCTCACTGGCTGAGCGGTTCGGGGTCTCACGCCCCACGGTAACCAAGGCACTGGAGAAGTTGAAGGCCGCCGGCGTGCTCGCGGGGAGCGGACAAGGCAAGGTGCGGACAGTCCGCGCCGTGCCGACGTGAGAGGAGCGTTCATAGCTTGTCGAAGCTGACGGAATGGGCCTATCCCCTGGCCGAGTCCCGCCGGGGTGATCCCCGCACCGAAGCCGGGCGAGCGTCACCAGGCTGCCCGCGAACACGGCATGCACGCGCTCAGGCACTTCTACGCCTCGGTCCTGCTGGACGCCGGCGAGAACATCAAGGCGCTGAGTCACTACCTCGGCCACAACGATCCGGGGTTCACGCTTCGGTTCTACACACACCTCATGCCGAGTAGCGACGCACGGGCCCGGAAGGCCGTGGACGACCTGTACGAGGGCACCGATCCGGCGCCGGACGGCCCAGGGACGGCCCAGGGTCAGTGAGGCGCGGCGGGGCCGATGGTCCATGACCATCGGCCCCGCCCATCGGATCGATGGGAAACCCGCCCTGACCTGCCCTTACAGCACCGGCAGATTCTTCCTCAGCTCGAACGCCGTCACCTCGGACCGGTACTCCTCCCACTCCTGCCGCTTGTTGCGCAGGAAGAAGTCGAAGACGTGCTCGCCCAGGGTCTCGGCCACCAGGTCGCTGCGTTCCATGAGGGTGAGGGCCTCGCCGAGGTTCTGCGGGAGGGGTTCGATGCCCATGGCCCGGCGCTCGGCGTCGGACAGGGCCCAGACGTCGTCCTCGGCGCCCGGCGGCAGCTCGTAGCCCTCCTCGATGCCCTTGAGGCCGGCGGCCAGCAGGACGGCGTAGGCCAGATAGGGGTTGGCGCCGGAGTCGAGGGAGCGGACCTCGACACGGGCCGAGCCGGTCTTGCCGGGCTTGTACATCGGGACGCGGACCAGGGCGCTGCGGTTGTTGTGGCCCCAGCAGATGTACGACGGTGCCTCGCCGCCCGCGCCGGCCGTGCGCTCGGAGCCGCCCCAGATGCGCTTGTAGGAGTTGACCCACTGGTTGGTGACCGCGGAGGCCTCCGCCGCGTGCCGGAGCAGGCCGGCGATGAAGGAGCGGCCGACCTTGGACAGCTGGTACTCCGCGCCCGACTCGTAGAACGCGTTGCGGTCGCCCTCGAAGAGGGAGAGGTGGGTGTGCATGCCGCTGCCCGGGTGCTCGGAGAACGGCTTGGGCATGAAGGTGGCCTGGACCCCCTGCTCCAGCGCGACCTGCTTCATGACCAGGCGGAAGGTCATGATGTTGTCGGCCGTGGAAAGGGCGTCCGCGTAGCGCAGGTCGATCTCCTGCTGGCCCGGCGCGCCCTCGTGGTGGGAGAACTCCACCGAGATGCCCATCGACTCCAGCATGGTGATCGCCTGCCGGCGGAAGTCCATGCCGACGCTGGTCGGCGTGTGGTCGAAGTAGCCCGAGTTGTCGGCCGGGGTCGGGCGGGAGCCGTCCAGCGGGCGGTCCTTCAGCAGGAAGAACTCGATCTCGGGGTGGGTGTAGAAGGTGAAGCCCAGGTCGGAGGTGCGGGCCAGGGCGCGCTTGAGGACGTAGCGCGGGTCGGCGAAGGAGGGGGAGCCGTCCGGCATCAGGATGTCGCAGAACATCCGGGCGGTGCCGGGCGTCTCCGCGCGCCACGGCAGCATCTGGAAGGTGGACGGGTCCGGCTTCGCGATCATGTCGGACTCGTAGACGCGGGCGAAGCCCTCGATGGCCGAGCCGTCGAAGCCGATGCCCTCGTCGAAGGCCTGCTCCAGCTCGGCGGGGGCCACGGCCACGGACTTCAGGAAGCCCAGCACGTCCGTGAACCACAGGCGTACGAACCGGATGTCGCGCTCCTCCAAGGTCCGGAGCACGAACTCCTGCTGCTTGTCCATCTTCCGATTCCCCATCCTTGCTGGTCAGGAGCATCCCACCACAACCGCGTTTCGTGCGTGTTGCGGACCTTGATCGCCCCGGCGTCCGCGTTCTGAACGCCTCCTCTACGGCAGGTGTACTGCCCTGTCGCCCATCTTGCCTGCCGGGGCCGGGATACGTCATGGCCGGGCCCGGTGACGGAGTGAGGCAGAACACGCCCATTTAATTTGCATCCAAGATGCAAATTTCCATAGCGTTTGATCAGTCGAGATCGCAAGGAGTCCGCGATGCTGTCCGAGCAGTCCGCCGCCACCGTCCGCGCCACCCTTCCCGCCGTGGGCGCGGCCATCGAGCAGATCACCGATCGCTTCTACTCGCGCCTCTTCGCGGCGCACCCGGAGCTGCTGCGTGACCTGTTCAACCGGGGCAACCAGGCCTCCGGCGCCCAGAAGTCGGCCCTCGCGGGCTCCATCGCGGCGTTCGCCGGCCACCTGGTGCAGCACCCGGACGAGCGTCCGGACGTGATGCTGAGCCGCATCGCCCACAAGCACGCCTCCCTGGGCGTGGTGCCCGAGCAGTACCCGGTCGTCCACGAGCACCTCTTCGCCGCGATCGCCGAGGTCCTCGGCGACGCCGTCACCCCCGAGGTCGCCGAGGCCTGGACCGAGGTCTACTGGCTGATGGCCAACGCCCTCATCGCCATCGAGAAGCGCCTCTACGAGGAGAGCGGCTCCAAGGAGCTGCACGCCTGGGAGGTCGTGGGCCGCGAGGAGGACACCGCAGACGTGGTCACCTTCCGGGTGCGCCCGGTCGGCGGCGCCCCGGTGCGGCAGTTCCGGGCCGGGCAGTACGTCTCCGTCGGGGTGAAGCTCGCCGACGGTGCCCGCCAGATACGCCAGTACAGCCTGTCCGGCGCCCCCGGCGAGTCGGTGCGGCAGTTCAGCGTCAAGCGGGTGCACGGCGGGGCGACCCCCGACGGCGAGGTCTCCAACCACCTGCACGCCAACGTCCGGGTGGGTGACGTGCTCGAACTCTCGGAGCCGTTCGGCGACCTGGTGCTCGACGACATCGCCGGGCGGCCCCTGCTGCTCGCCTCCGCCGGCATCGGCGTGACCCCCATGGTCGCGATGCTGGCCGCGCTCGCGGCCGACGGGCACGACGCCCCGGTCACCGTGGTGCACGGCGACCGCTCCCCCGCCGACCACGCGCTGCGCAACGACCACCAGGCCTACGCCGCCAAGCTCGCGGACTGCGCCGCCCACTTCTTCTACGAGCGTGACGCCGAGCCCGGCAGCCGCACCGGTCTGGTCGACCTGTCCGGCATCCCGGTGGCCTCCGGCACCCGCGCCTACCTGTGCGGCCCGCTGCCCTTCATGCGCGCCGTGCGCGCCCAGCTGATCGAGAAGGGTGTGGCCCCGGCCGACATCCACTACGAGGTCTTCGGGCCCGACCTGTGGCTCGCCTCGGGCAACTGAGCACACCGCGCGGGGGCCGTCCACCGGTGCGACCGGTGGGCGGCCCTTCGCCTTGCCCGAGCGCCGGGCGACGGCGGGGTTTCAGGAGAGAGGGGTGCCGGAGGGGCCCATCGAGATGCCCAGCAGGACCGGCCCCGTGGGGTCCTTGACGATCTGGTCCAGGGTGATCGGGTCCAGGTAGGAGTAGAAGGCGTCCTGCGCCCGGCGCAGGGCACCGCGCAGGCGGCAGTCCGAGCGCAGCGGGCAGGGGGTGGGGCCCTCGCACTCCACCACCTCGTCCTCGCCCTCGAAGCTGCGGACCACCGCGCCGACCGAGGCCGTACGGCCCCGCTCGGTGAGCGCCAGGCCGCCGCCGCGGCCGCGGCGCGCGTCGACCAGACCCATGTGCTGGAGCTCGGCGACCACCTTCGCGGCGTGCGTGTAGGGCACGCCCATGTCCTCGGCGACCTTGCGGGTCGCGGGCGTGTCATGGGTGGTGACGGCGAGGCGCATGAGGATGCGCAGGGCGAGGTCGGTGGAGCGCAGCAGCCGCATAGCGCGAGCGTAAATAATACGCATCCACGGTGCAAATATTCCCGATTGCCGCACGCGGTCTACGGCAGGCGTCCACCTCGCCATTACGATCAGCGGGCCCCACCACCCCCGTCCGCCCCTTTCCCCCAGAAGGACAACGCCTCATGGGTTCCGCCAGCAACAGCAGCAACGCGGCGCGCAAGGCGCGCATCGAGGAGATGCGGCGCGCCGAGCGCTCCCGCGAGCGCCGCAACCGGGTGCTGATCGTCGCCGCGTCCGTGGTGGTCGTCGCCGGGCTCGTGGTCGGCGGTGTGGCCCTCGTGGACTCCGGCTCCGACTCCGGCAAGAAGGACTCCACGACGGCCGCCGGCGACAGCGGCAAGAACGTCGACAGCAAGAGCTCCGGGGACTCCGGGCACTTCACCACCGGCAAGGACGGCGTGCGCGTCTGGAAGGGCACGCTGGCGCGGACCCATGTGACGACCAAGGTGTCGTACCCCATGCACCCGCCGGTCGGCGGCAACCACAACCCGGTGTGGGCCGACTGCAACGGCGACGTCTACACCCAGCAGCTGCACGACGAGAACGCGGTGCACTCGCTGGAGCACGGCGCGGTCTGGGTGACGTACACCGACAAGGCGAGCAAGGCCGACGTCGAGGCGCTGGCGGCGAAGGTGAAGCAGACGCCGTACTCGCTGATGAGCCCGTACGAGAGCCAGTCCGCGCCGCTGATCCTGTCCGCGTGGGGCCACCAGGTGGCCGTCAAGAGCGCGAAGGACCCAGAGGTAAACAAGTTCTTCTCGGACTTCGTGCAGGGCCCGCAGACGCCCGAGCCGGGCGCCTCCTGCACCGGCGGAGTGATGAAGTGAGCCGGCGCGTCATCGGCTGGGCGGCGGGTGCCGCGGCGGCGGCGCTCGTCGCGGCCGGCGGGATCACGTACGCGGTCGCCGATTCCGGTGACGGCCCGGCGGCGGTGAAGACGCCGGGCGCGGACTCGGCGGACGCCGGGTTCGCGCGGGACATGGCCGTGCACCACCAGCAGGCCGTCGAGATGTCGTACATCGTGCGGGACCGCACGAAGGACGAGGACGTGCGGCGGCTCGCCTACGACATCGCGCAGACGCAGGCCAACCAGCGCGGGATGCTGCTGGGCTGGCTGGATCTGTGGGGGCTGCCGAAGGTGTCGGCCGATCCGCCGATGACCTGGATGGGCATGGGCGGCATGGTCACCGCGAAGGACGGTTCGCTGATGCCCGGCATGGCGACCAACACCCAGCTGGACAAGCTGCGCACGCTCAGCGGGAAGCAGGCCGAGATCTTCTACCTCCAGCTGATGACGAACCATCACAAGGGCGGCATCCACATGGCGGAGGGCTGTGTCGCCAAGTGCACCGTGGGCGTGGAGAAACGGCTGGCCCAGGGCATGGTCGACGCGCAGCAGTCGGAGCTCCAGGTGATGGCCGGGATGCTCAAGGAGCGCGGTGCCGAACCGCTTCCGTGACCAGGGAACAAGTCACTTCGTAACACAGCCGTAAGGAAAAACTGCCCAAATCCCCCTGCGTAACGGTTACTTGAGTTTCTCTTGACCATTACGTTCCCCTGGCATGAACGGTTCATCGGCCAGAGTTGCCCCCATCGTGTGATCCATTCGCCGGCCGACACCACCGCCGCGGGCCGGCGCACGGAGCCGCGATGCACCTACCTACTACGTGCATGCGTATCGCATCGCAGGGGGTTCTATGAGATCCAACCGCGCCAAGACGCGCGCCGTGAGCATGGCAGCGACACTGCCCATGATCGCCGGTGCGCTGGCGCTGGGCATACCCGCGGCCCACGCCGCGGACAGCCCCGCTCGTGACGTACTGAAGGGCACCAAGCCGCTGTGGGCCACCGCCAAGGCGGACAAGGGAGCCACCTCGAACGGCGCCCAGGTCAAGGCCCGGGTCTACCTCGCCGGCAAGGACGCGTCGGGCCTCGCCGCCTACGCGAAGGCCGTGTCCGACCCCAGCTCGCCCCAGTACGGCAAGTACCTGAGCGCCAAGCAGGCCCAGTCCCGCTTCGGCGCCACCAAGGCCCAGGTCGCCGCCGTCAAGTCCTGGCTGACGGCCTCCGGTCTGAAGGTCACCGAGGTCACCCAGCACTACGTCGCCGTCTCCGGTGACGTGGCCGCCGCCGAGAAGGCGTTCGGCACCCAGCTGCACAACTTCGCCAAGGGCTCGAAGACCTACCGCGCCCCGGCGCAGACGGCCTCCGTCCCGGCCGCCCTGAAGGGCACCGTCCTGACCGTCACCGGTCTGGACAGCGCGCCGCACAAGGCGAACCACGACGACACGCTGCCGCCGCCGGACGCCGTGTTCAAGAACGCCGGGCCGTTCTCCACGTACTACGGCTCCAACATCGCGAGCACGCTGCCGAGCGCGTACGGCCAGAAGCAGCCGTACGCCGTGAAGGGTTACACCGGCAAGCAGCTGCGCGCCGCCTACGGTGCCGGCAAGTACACCGGCAAGGGCGTCCGCGTCGCCATCACCGACGCCTACGCCTCGCCGACCATCGCCTACGACGCCGGCAAGTACGCGGCGAACAACGGCGACAAGGCGTGGAAGACCAGCCAGCTGCACCAGGTGCTGCCGAACGAGTACACCAAGACGGACGAGTGCGGTGCCGCCGGCTGGTACGGCGAGGAGACCCTCGACGTCGAGGCCGTGCACGCGGTCGCGCCGGACGCCGACGTGACCTACGTCGGTGCGGCGTCCTGCTACGACGACGACCTGCTCGACTCGCTGAGCAAGGTGGTCGACAACCACCTGGCCGACATCGTCTCCAACTCGTGGGGCGACGTGGAGGCCAACCAGACGCCGGACCTCGCGGCCGCCTACGACCAGGTGTTCCAGCTGGGCGCGGTGCAGGGCATCGGCTTCTACTTCTCCTCCGGTGACGACGGCGACCAGGTCGCCAACACCGGTGTGAAGCAGGTCGACACGCCGGCCAACTCCGCCTGGGTGACCGCCGTCGGCGGTACGTCCCTCGCGGTCGGCAAGAACGACAAGTACATGTGGGAGACCGGCTGGGGCACCGAGAAGGCGACCCTGTCCGCGGACGGCACGAGCTGGACG
Organism: Streptomyces sp. NEAU-sy36; assembly: GCF_013423905.1. Lineage (NCBI taxonomy): Bacteria > Bacillati > Actinomycetota > Actinomycetes > Kitasatosporales > Streptomycetaceae > Streptomyces > Streptomyces sp. NEAU-sy36. The sequence continues at coordinate 1,504,728 of NZ_CP058977.1, read as the reverse complement.
AACTTCCCCGGCACCTTCAACTCGGGTGCGGGCGGCGGCACCAGCAGCACGGTCGCCGAGCCGTACTACCAGAAGGGCGTCGTCCCGGACGCGCTCGCCAAGGCGAACAACGCCTCCGGCAACCGCGTCGTCCCGGACATCGCGGCCATCGCCGACCCGAACACCGGCTTCCTGGTCGGCCAGACCCAGACCTTCCCCGACGGGTCGCAGCAGTACAGCGAGTACCGCATCGGCGGCACCTCGCTGGCCGCGCCGACCATCGCGGGTGTCCAGGCCCTGGCCCAGGAGGCGCGCGGCGGCGCGGCGATCGGCTTCGCCAACCCGTCGATCTACGCCAAGTTCGGTGAGAAGGGCGTCTACCACGACGTCACGGACAACCCGACGGGCCACGGCCTCGCGGTCATCCGCGTCGACTACGCCAACAGCGTGGACGACAGCAAGGGCCTGCTCTACTCCGTCCGCAGCCTCGGCAAGGACAGCTCGCTGTCCGCGACCAAGGGCTACGACGACGTGACGGGCGTGGGCTCCCCGGCGGACGGCTACGTCAAGTCGTTCACGAAGGGCGCCGAGAAGCAGCACTGACGCTGCCGCCGAGCCCGGCCGAGCCGGGCCGAGCAAGGAGAGGGGCGCGGGGTCCTGGTGACCCCGCGCCCCCTTCTCGTTCCGGGATCGCGGTCGCGGGTCGGGGCGCGGGCGCCCGCGTCCGCCGGTTCGGCCGACGCGGGAACCCGGTTTCACCTACCGGTGCGCGGTTACCGCTGTGGTTTGCAGGACCACTCCTCGTCGATCAGCTCGATGACGGACTGATCGTATGCCGAGGGGTTCCAGCCGTCGTCGAGGAACAGTGCGGTCACCACGTCGACCGGGCTGTCCGAGACCTCGGACAGGCACGGGTCCCCTGGCGCCCCGCGACGGGCGAGGAGGTTCTTCGCGGCCCGCATGTCCCGCACACCGACGCGGTATCTCGCCTCGACGGTGACGGTCGTGCTCTTCCTGCCCTTCGGGGTCTTCTCCGGGGCGGGATCTTCTTCCTCCCTGCGGACCGCGAACGGATTTCCCCAGCGGGTCGCCGTGAAGCAGGCGTCCGCGTATTTCCGTACCGCGTCGGTCACCGCGTCGACCGCCGACATGACGGCTACCGGGTCGTCCGCGTCGGCGTGCAGCTGGAGTGCGTGCAGTCGCACCGCGTCCGCCAGTGCGTCGGCGAGGGTGAGCAGGTCGTCCGCGGTCTGTTCAGCCATGGCCGGGTTCCCCATCCGCGCCGGGGGTCAGGGAGTCGGCCACGTGCCGAGGGCGCGGGCCAGCCGGTCGTTCTGCTCGCGGGTGATGCCCTGGGCGAGGCGGACGCCGAAGCGCGGGCTCATCGGTTCGTCGCAGTGCAGGATGCCGAGGAAGGGCTCCTGGCCGCCCGAGAGGGGCGAGGCGCCGGCGGGCGTCCACGCGGCGGGCTCCCACAGCGGGTGGTCCGCGAGGAGTGCCTCCGCGAGGCCCGGAGCCAGTTCGGCGGGGACGCCCGCCCGCACCAGGGCGTCGGCGACGACGTCCGCGGCCTCCTCGGGCAGGTCCTGGTCGCCGAGGGCGGGCAGCAGCAGGAGCAGCCGCGCGTACTCCGCGTGGATTCCCGGGGCGCCGGGGTCCGGGGTGCGGGCGATGTGCACCAGCTCCCGCCAGGACAGGCCCGGCCCGGCCTGGTGGCCGCCGACGGAGGCCAGGTGGCCGGCGCGGTCCCATTCGGGGTGGGTGACGAGGTACTCCGTCCCCGGGTCGTCGGCGAGGTTGCAGCAGAGCACCACCGCGGTGTGGCCGCCACCGAAAGGTATCCGGAACACCGGCCACCGGTCCTCGTCGGTCAGCGCGAGCCACGCGGCGTCGGTGTCGGCACCGTCCGCGCCGAACCACTCCGGAACGGGGTCGTACTCCTCCGTCTGGCTCAGCCACAGCAGGTACGCCGCCCAGAACCCGGGCAGCGCCGACAGCTCCTCCCCGCCGACGAGGGGGGCGTTCTCGAAACCGTGTATCAGCACGGGTCCAGAGTGCCAGCCGCCTGTGACAGTCCGTCCGCGCGGAACGGCCACCGGCGCGGGCTCGCCGCGGCCGGTGGCCGGTTTCCGCGCCGCGCGCCCGAGCTAGCGGACGTGGACCGTGACGACGTCGGAGGCGTGCAGTCGCACGGGGTGGCGGTCGTGCTTGTCCTTCAATCCGTAGAGCACCGCACGGAATTGCAGGTCGCCGCGGTGCGCGGCCGAGCCGCGCGCGGTGAGCCGCGCGCCGGCCTTGGCCGCGGTGGTGCAGTTCTCCTGGTGCCACGGCTGCTTGCCGGCGCGCTCCTCCAGGCACAGCTGGTGCAGGTAGCCGGCGCTGTCGTCGTCACCGTGCGCGGTGATCGTGAACGTCTTGCCGACGTGCGCCGTACGAGGTGCCGTGATGTCCACGTCTCCCTTGGCGAACGCGGGCACGGCGGCCAGCGTCACCGCGGCCAGACCCAGCGCGCCGATCACGGCCGCCCGGACGCCCCGCGCCCTCGTCCCGGACTTCTCCGTCCTGATCATGCGTTTTCCCCTCCCGTGGATCGCGAAGGCGCCGGATCGCGCCCCGCCGGTCGTTGAGATGAGGGGCCGCTTCGTCCGGTTGTGTCCCGCCCGGGGGTGTTACGGAACCATGACATACGGGGCCTCAGCGGGCGGACCGGCGTTCGAACGGCCGGTCGATTACGGCGGCGCCGAGGCAGCCGAGCGCGAGCACGCAGAAGGCGGTCCGGACGGCATGGGCGATCTGCCAGCGGTCGCGGACGCCCGCCCAGTCCGCCGGGGGCGACTGCGCGTCCCAGGCGAACTGGTCGAGGTTGATGGGCGCGTTGACCGTGAACGTGACCACCAGGGAGAGCACCAGCAGGACGAGTGCCGCGGCGGCGGGGCGCAGCGCCGGGCTGCCGGCCCTGCGCGCGAGGAGGACCAGCAGCACGACGGCGGCGAACGTGGGCACGAAGATGACACCGATGAACCAGGGGAAGTAGGCGTGCTCGGCCTGCCGGACCTGGATGTAGGCCGGGGCGCCCAGTCGGCGCAGGGCCAGTTCGAGGACGAACGTGGTCAGGGCGCCTCCGGTGAGCACTCCGCCGCCCAGCAGGCTCACGTACCGCGTGGCCTTGACAAGCTGGTCGTTCGTCACCGTGCACGCTCCCGTCGGGTTCCGGCCGTCGCCTCAGGTTATGGGCGCGGGGGCGTGGCCGCCGGGGTGACACCACCACACCGGGCGGCCGTCGGACACCCTCGGGTGGGTGCCGGTGCGGTGGGTGGCGCAGAGCGGCCAGACCGTGCGGTGGCGGTCCGCCAGGTACGTCTGGACGGCCTCGGCCACGTCCACATGGACCTCCGGGGGCTCGGCGGACCAGATCGCCGAGCCGTCGAAGGAGACGCCGCCCACGGGGAACTGCTCGCACGGCTCCTCGACGTGGAGGTGTGCGGGTACGTCGATCCCGGTGTGCGCGCGGGCCGTCGCGGAGACGCGGGTGAACGCCTCCCCGATGTCCCTCAGCCTGCGGTCGAAGGCCAGCCACGCGAAGCGCTCCGCGGGGAGTTCGCCGTTCGCCTCGAACACCTCCCGGGTCCAGGGGGGCGGGTCGTCTGGGTCGGGGTAGTTCAACTCCTCGTGCAGACGGCGCAGCCAGTCCCGGTAGGCGTCCTCGTACCGCACTAGTCCGACTTCAGCGAGGCGACGAAGGGCGCCCAGGCGGTGGCGGAGAGGAGGAGGGCGGGGCCGTGGGGGACCTTGGAGTCCCGGACGGGGACGAGGCCGGGGATGCCGTTGGCGACTTCGAGGCAGTTGCCGCCGCTTTCGTTGCTGTAGCTCGACTTCCGCCAGAGGGCGGCGCCGGGGAAGTCGCCGGCGACCTCGACGCAGTCGCCGCCACCCCCGTTGCTGTAGCTGCTCTTGAACCAGAGCGCGTCACTCAAGTCGATCCGGCTGCTTGCCATTTCGGTAGTCCTCTGCCGCGGCTTTGATCAGGTCGAGGGACGCCTCCGGAGACAGCGCGACGGCCCTGAGCCGATCGTACGACCTGCGGTACTCCTTCACGATGGACGGATCGTCGATGGTGTCTCCGCTGTGCAGCGCCTCCGTGTAGAACAGTGGTGGTGCGTCAGGGAAGGTCATGATCTTCGCCGAGCCGATCATGAGCGGGTGTGTGCCCACCTTCCGCAGGAGGAGCTGCGGAGTGATCCGGCGCCGCTCGGTCAACTCCACGATGCGGTCCAACTGTTCGGCCATCTTTGGGAACGGCAGGATCGGATCGGTGATCAGCGACTCGTGCAGGATCGCCCAGTACTCCGGGATCCGGTGGTCCACCTCGAAGAGTTCGGCGCGCGCCATCCGGGCGTTGACCTTCTGCGCCACCTCTTCCTCAAGGGACAGCGGAAGCTCCGCCAGGATGACGGCCCGTGCGTAGGCGGGTGTCTGGAGCAGCCCGGGAATGAGGATCGGGCACCACTCCTCGATCGTCAGGGCGAACTTCTCCGCCTCCAGCACCTTCTCGAAGTACGCGGCATGCCCGGACCTCTTGGCCCGCTGCACATCCTCGCAATGCCTCTCGAAGAACCCGTCCGTCCCCAGCACCCGGTCCGCGTGCCGGGCCAGGTCGAGTGGCATCCGGCGCTGGCCGTGCTCGATGTCGCTGAGGTAGGACTTGCCGTAGAAGCTGCCCTCCAGGAACGCCTCCAGCGACAGGCCCGCCGCCTCCCGCTTCCACCGCAGCTCCTTGCCGTAGAAGGTCGGGACGCTCATCGAGCCGTCGATGTCCTTACGCCGCACCACGCGCTCACCGCCGTAACTCACCGTGCTGATTCCGCCGTTCGCGTCGTGGACGCGAAACCGCTTCCACGGTAGCGAACCGGGCGACACTCTGTGAGGTGTTCGTCACGCAACGCACAGGAGGCAGAGCAACCCCATGTCGGACCACTCCCCCACGACCTACGACGTCACCCTCTGCGTCGAGGAACTGCGCGCCGCCCTCGCCCTGCACGGCATCACGCTGCCGTCGCTCAGCCTCCACCTGCCGAGCTTCGCGGCCAGGTACGGGGAGAACACGGGGCTCGTCGCGCTGGGCAACTGCAACACGACCACGGCGCGGGCACTCGCCGCCGTGCTCAGGAAGGCGGCGGGCGAGTGACGCGGCCCGTCGAACTGCGCGTGCGGGCCACACCGGGGGCCGTGCCGGAGGTGCGGCACCGGCTGCGGGAGTACGGCTACGACGTCCGCCTGTGCGTCACCGAACTGCTGACCAACGTCGTCCGGCACGTGGGCGAGGGAGCGCCGGTCGGGGTCCGGGTGGCCGGGGCCGGGGAGCCGGGCCGGGTCCGTGTCGAGGTGACGGACCCGGACCCGGGCGCCGTGCCCACCGTGCGGTCGGCGGTGGAGACCGCGGAGTGCGGGCGGGGGCTGGTCCTGGTCTCCGCGCTGGCGGACCGGTGGGGGGTGGAGCAGGGGCCGGGCGGCAAGACGGTCTGGTGCGAGCTGGCCCCGGACCGGGACACGGCCGACCCGGGCGAGGTGTTCGGCGATCTCGGCGGTGAGCAGGGCCGGGTTCTCACCGGGCAGGCCGCGGCCGCCGGGGACGCGGAGCGGCCGGGCGTGCGGCACGAGTCCGGGTGACGGGCGCCGTGCGGTGAGGCGGGCGGGCGCCCGGTGTCACACGGCCGGCTGACGCCGCTGGGCCGTTCAGGTGACCGCGCGCGTGTCACGGTTTGTCGTCCGATGGGTTGGAAAACTACGGCACGGCCCACACGGGTGGGCCGCTCGACCTGGCCGGTGTGAAAGGTGATGCTGCATGACCCTCGGACTTCGCAAGGCCGTCGCTGTGGCGATTCTCGCGGTGACGGCTTCGTTCCTGCCGTCCGCCGGCGCCACGGCCGCCGAGCCGGGCGCGGGCGCCCGCGCCGCGGCGGGCAACTACTGTCTCGCCAACACGTGGAACACCCCGGAGGTGCGCACCCGGCAGTGCGACGGCTTCGACCGCGGCCAGCACTGGACGATCGACGGAGACATGATCCGGCTCACCTACGCGTCCGGCTACTGCCTCGCCAACACCTGGAACACCCCCGAGGTCCGCACCCGGCCCTGCGACGGCTTCGACCGCGGCCAGCACTGGACCGTCCGCGGCCGGCAGATCAGCCTGACCCACGCGTCCGGCTACTGCCTCGCCAACACCTGGAACACCCCCGAGGTCCGCACCCGGCCCTGCGACGGCTTCGACCGCGGCCAGCACTGGACCATCGACGGCACCCAGATCAGCCTGACCTACGCCTGATCGCGGAAAGCGGCCCGCCCGGACCTCGCGGCCGAGGTCCGGGCGGGCCGGCCGGAAAGGCGGGACGTCAGCGGTGCACCGCCGTCGCCCCCTCCGGCACGTGCGTGGTGACCACGCGTCCCGTCGCCGGGGTCGCCCGGCGGCGGTCCACCGTGTACGCCGCGGCCGCCACGCCCAGGCCGAGCACCGCGAGTGCCGCTCCGGCCAGTGCCGGGGAGGTCGTACCCCAGCCCGCCGCCAGGGTGAGCCCGCCCACCCAGGCGCCGCCCGCGTTGGCCAGGTTGAAGGCGGCCTGGTTGGCGGAGGAGGCCAGGGAGGGGGCGGCCGAGGCCTTCTCCATCACCATCAGCTGGAGGGGGGAGCCGGTCACGAACGCCGCCGTGCCCAGCAGCGTCACCGCCAGCGCCGCGCTCCACTCCGTCCGCATCAGCAGCGGGAACAGGGCGAGGACCGCGGCGAGGGAGACCAGGCCGCCGAAGAGGGTGCCGCGCAGCGAGTGGTCCGCCAGCCGGCCGCCCAGCAGATTGCCCGCCGTCGCGCCCACGCCGAACAGCGCCAGCAGCAGGGTCACGCTGGTCTCGGCGTACCCCGCCGCCCCGGTCAGCATCGGCGTCACGTAGCTGTACGCCGCGAACAGCGCGCCGAAGCCCGCCACCGTCGTACCGAGGGCCAGCCACACCGGCAGGGACCGCAGCGCGGCCAGTTCTCCGCGCAGGCCCGCGGAGGGGGCGTGCGTGTGGTCGCGCGGGATCAGAAAGGCCAGGGAGGCTATCGCCACCAGGCCGATCGCGCTCACGCCCAGGAACGTCGCCCGCCACCCCAGGTGCTGGCCCATCAGCGTGGCCGCCGGGACGCCCGCGATGTTGGCGACCGTCAGGCCGAGGAACATCAGCGACACCGAGCGGGCCTTGCGCTCCGGCGGGACCATGTTCGTCGCGACGACGGCGCCCACCCCGAAGAACGCCCCGTGCGGCAGGCCGCTGACGAAGCGGGCCGCCAGCAGGGAGCCGTTGCCGGGGGCGCACGCCGACAGTGCGTTGCCCGCGACGAACAGCGCCATCAGCGCGATCAGGACCGTGCGCCGGGACATCCGGGCCGTGGCGGCGGCCAGCAGCGGGGCGCCGACGACGACGCCCAGCGCGTACGCCGAGACCAGATGGCCGGCGGCCGGGATGGAGACGTGCAGGTCGTCCGCGACGTCCGGGAGCAGTCCCATCATCACGAACTCGGTGGTGCCGATACCGAAAGCGCCGACGGCCAGGGCGAGCAGGGCCAGGGGCATGGAGGGGCCTGTGCCTTTCAAAAGCGAAGGGGGAGCAGCTGAATTGTTCAGCTGATGAACAAAGTCTCCCAGGCCCGCTATTCCAGCAGGTTACGAGCGCGTGTCCAGGTTCACACGGGCCGCCACCGGAAGGTGGTCGCTGCCCGTGCGCGGCAGCGTCCAGCTGCTCTCCGGGGCCATGCCCTTGACCATGATCTGGTCGATCCGCGCCATCGGGAACGACGCCGGCCAGCTGAACCCGAAGCCGCTGCCCGCCGCGCCCTGCGTGGAGCGCAGCTGGGAGGTGACGCCGTTGAGCGAGCGGTCGTTCATCGTACCGTTGAGATCGCCGAGCAGAATGACCCGCGGCAGGGTCTCGTCGGCGACGGCCTCGCCGAGCGCGTCGGCGCTGGTGTCCCGCTGCCGCGCGGTGAACCCGGCCTTGAGCTTCACCCGGACCGAGGGCATGTGGGCGACGTACACGGCGACCGGACCCTCGGGCGTGGCCACCGTGGCGCGCATCGCCCGCTTCCAGCCGAGCTTGATGTCCACGGCCCGCACGCCGCTCAGCGGGTACTTGCTCCACAGCCCGACCGTGCCCTCGACCGCGTGGTACTTGTACGTCGGCGCGAGCGCCCGCGTGTAGACCGGGACCTTGCCGGCGGGGACCTCCTCCAGCGCGAGGACGTCGGCGCCCGAGGAGGCCACCTCGCGGGCGGTGCCCGCCGGGTCGGGGTTGTCGGCGTTGACGTTGTGCGTGGCCACCATCAGGTCGCCGCCGCCGTTCGACTTGTCGGTGAGCAGCCCGCCGAAGAGGTTGAGCCAGACGATCGCCGGGAGGAGTACGGCGATGAGCGTGATCGCCGACTTCCGCCACAGGCCGAGCAGCAGCAGGACCGGCACGAACACGCCGAGCCAGGGCAGGAAGGTCTCGGTGAGGCTGCCGAGGTTGCCCACGGTGTTGGGCACGTGCGCGTGCAGCAGCATCACCAGCGCGAGGAGCAGGGCGGCCCCGGCGAGGACGGCGCCCCGGCGCCAGATGCCCGCGTCGCCCCGCCAGGGGGCGAGCAGACGGTGCATCAGACGCCGCAGCCGGGACCCCGGGCGTTCGGGCCCCGAACCGCCGTCAGCCGTCTCCGTCATGTACGCCTGCTGCGCCATACCGTCTGCCTCACTGCCTGCCGTGCACACCGTTCGCCCCCCTGGGTTCCGACCCTAGGGGATGATCGGCTCCGTTCCGCCGTCCCATGACGGCCGTACGCAAGACGAGGACGAACAGGCGGTGCGGGGAGTTCCGGTCAGGCGCCCGGTGGCGGGCGTCTGTGACAGAACGGGCACATTAGTGCGATCTCGTACCGGAGCTGACGGGCCGTAGCCCTTCGAGGGTCGCGTCGACGATCCGCTCCGCCAGGTCCTCGGGGAGGTCGCCCTGGGGACGCATGGTGGTGCGCACCAGCATGGCGCCGACGAACATGTCGTTGGCCAGTTCGAGGTCGATGTCGGTGCGCAGCTCGCCGTCGCGCTGCCCGCGCCGGAGCACCTCCAGCATCAGGACGCGGCGGGGCGCGACGACGCTCGCGTGGTAGGCCGCCCAGATCCGGGGGCTGGACTTCATCTGCACGTAGACGTTGTGCAGGATCGCGGAGGCGCGGCTGACCAGGCCGCGCCGGCGCAGGGACTCCAGCAGGACGATCAGGTCGTCGCGCATGGAGGTGCCGGGGAGCTCGGGGTCGGGCGGTTCGGCGGCCCGCAGGACGTCGACGAACAGCTCTTCCTTGCCGCTCCAGCGGCGGTAGATGGTGGCCTTGCCGACCCCTGCCGTGCGGGCGATGCGCTCGATGGAGATCTCGGCGAGCGGTACGCCGTCCTCCAGGAGCTGCATCACGCCTTCCAGGATGGCCTGTTCCACGGCCTCGCTGCGGGGCCGGCCCCGGGCGGGGCCGGCCGCGCCCGGCTGGTTGTCGGCAAGGCTCACGTCATTCCGTCCTCTCGGTGTGCTGCGGGAATTCTCCCGCAGCCGCCTCCTCCCCCCGTTGAGCCTCGGTGGACACCGGTTCGTCGGCCGGGTGGCCGGCGCCTCAGTCCATCGCGGCGACCAGTTCCGCTTCCTCGTCGCGCCGCTCGTCCTGCTTCGGCCTGCCCGGCAGGAACATGGCCGTGACCAGGGCGCCGATCAGGGCGACGCCGGTGCCCCACAGGGCGGTGACGTGCATGGCGTGCAGGAAGGCGTCGTCGGCCGGGCCGACCAGGAGCTTGCCCTGGGGGCCGAGCTTCTCGGCGATGCCGAGGGTGGCCTCGATGGAGTCGCCGGCCTTGTCGCGCAGGGCGGCGGGCAGCGGGCCGAGCTTGTCCTCGATGCCGTTGCGGTAGGCGGTGGCCAGCACCGAGCCGAGGACGGCGATGCCGAGGGCGCCGCCGACCTGGCGGAAGGTGTTGCTCAGCGCGGAGGCGGAACCGGCCTTCTCGCGCGGCAGCGCCTGCATGATGACGACCGAGGTCGGCGTCATGATGTGCGCCATGCCGGTGCCCATCAGGAAGAAGATGACCTCCAGCAGCCAGATCGGGGTGTCGGCGTCGAAGGTGGCGAAGGTCGCGAGCATGCCCGCGATCACCACCAGGCCGGCGGTGGTGGTGGCCTTGTTGCCGAACCGCTGGACCACCAGGCGGGCGCGCGGCGCGAAGATCATCTGCGCGGCGGCCAGCGGCAGCATCAGCACGCCCGACTTGAGCGGCGAGTAACCGCGCACGCTCTGGGTGTAGAAGACCGAGAAGAAGGTGACGCCCATCAGCGCGAAGAAGACCAGCGCGATGGCGGCCATGGCGGCCGAGAACACCTTGTTCTTGAAGTAGCTGACGTCCAGCGACGGGTGGTCGCTGCGCTTCTCGAAGACGACGAAGGCGGCGAGCACGACGACGCCGGCGGCGATGGTGGCGAGCACGGTCGGGTCGGTGAAGTCGGCCAGCTGGCCGCCCTTGATGATGCCGTAGACCAGCAGCACCAGGCCGACGACCGACAGGACGACGCCGATCGGGTCGAGGCGGCCCGGGTTGGGGTCGCGCGAGTCGGGGACCAGCCAGAGCATCAGGCCGAGCGCGATGATCACGATCGGCACGTTGACGAAGAAGACCGAGCCCCACCAGAAGTGGTCGAGCAGGGCGCCGCCGGTGATCGGGCCGATGGCGATGGCGAGGCCGACGCCGCCGGCCCAGATGCCGATGGCCTTGGGCTGCTCGTCGCGCTCGAAGACGTTCATCAGGACGGCGAGCGTGGCCGGCATGACGAAGGCGGCACCGAGGGCCATCAGGGCGCGGTAGGCGATCAGCTGGCCCGGGGAGCCGGACTCGGCGGCGAGGGCGGAGCCGACGCCGAACAGGGCGATGCCGCCGAGCAGCACCTTCTTGCGGCCGAGGCGGTCGCCGATGAGTCCGGCGGTGAACAGCAGGCCCGCGAAGACGAGGGTGTAGGCGTTGATCGCCCACTCGATCTGGCTCTGCGTGGCACCCAGGCCGGTCGGGGCCGGGGTGGAGATGGTCTTGATGGCGACGTTCAGGATCGAGTTGTCGAGCACCACGATGAGCAGGCTCAACATCAGCACGCCGAGGATGGCCCAGCGGCGGCGGTGCACCGCCTCGGGTATCCGGGAGGCAGGGACGGCAGTAGTCATGTGTTCGAGCCTAGTTGGATTCCGATACGGAACCGTCTCGTATCTTAATTAATTTACCGAGAACTTACCCGTCCGGAGGGTTGACTTTGCCCTAAACGGAAGGGTGGCTTCGGGCGACGGCAAGGATCACAGGGGGTGCTCTGGCCCTGAATGGCACGAGGTGCCACCATGGACTCGATCCGGAGACGCCGTACGGGCGCTTCGAGATGACTGAAGGAGCCGTTGCCATGACGCAGCTTTCGGCTGCCCAGAACAAGCCTTCCGACGGCAGCAAGGCGCTGTACGGGGGGAAGGGCACCCGCCGCATCACGGTCCGCGACATCACCCTCGCCAAGGAGCGGGGCGAGAAGTGGCCCATGCTCACCGCCTACGACGCGATGACCGCGTCCGTCTTCGACGAGGCCGGCATCCCGGTCCTCCTGGTCGGCGACTCGGCGGGCAACTGTCACCTCGGGTACGACACCACCGTGCCCGTCACCCTCGACGAGATGACGATGCTCTCGGCGGCCGTCGTCCGGGGCACCAGCCGCTCCCTGATCGTCGCCGACCTGCCCTTCGGCTCCTACCAGGAGGGCCCGGTGCAGGCGCTGCGCTCGGCCACCCGGCTGGTCAAGGAGGCCGGCGTCGGCGCGGTCAAGCTGGAGGGCGGCGAGCGCTCGCACGAGCAGATCCGGCTGCTGGTGGAGTCCGGCATCCCGGTCATGGCGCACATCGGCCTGACCCCCCAGTCCGTCAACGCGATGGGCTACCGCGTCCAGGGGCGCGGCGAGGAAGCGGCGGCGCAGCTGCTGCGCGACGCGAAGGCCGTCCAGGACGCGGGGGCGTTCGCGGTGGTCCTGGAACTGGTGCCCGCCGAGCTGGCGGCCGAGGTGACCCGGACACTGCACATCCCCACGGTCGGCATCGGCGCCGGTCCCGAGACGGACGCGCAGGTCCTGGTGTGGACGGACATGCTGGGACTGACGTCCGGCCGGGTGCCGAAGTTCGTCAAGAAGTACGCGGACCTGCGTGAGGTCATGGGGTCCGCGGCGAAGTCCTTCGCGGAGGACGTCGTCGGCGGGGCGTTCCCGCTGGAGGAGCACTCCGTCCACTAGCCACCACGGCACCACCGGCAGCCCCGTCGATCTTCCCCCGTCGACGGGGCTGTCCCGTGTCCGCCCCCGGCGGGGCCTGCGCCGGCGGTCTGTCGGCGGGCTGTCGGCCGGTTGTCGGTGGTTTGTCGGTGGCGGCTGACATGGTCCTTCCCATGACGCGAATCGATGAGAACCCCGGCGGCGGACGGAACGCCGTGAGCGTGCGGGGGCTGGTCAAGCACTACGGCGAGACCAAGGCGCTGGACGGCGTCGACCTGGACGTGCGCGAGGGCACCGTGATGGGCGTGCTGGGCCCGAACGGCGCCGGCAAGACGACCCTCGTCCGCATCCTGTCCACCCTGATCACCCCGGACGCCGGCCGGGCGACCGTGGCCGGCTACGACGTCGTGCGCCAGCCCCGGCAGCTGCGCAAGGTGATAGGTCTCACCGGGCAGTACGCCTCGGTCGACGAGAAGCTTCCCGGCTGGGAGAACCTGTACATGATCGGCCGGCTGCTGGACCTGTCCCGCAAGGACGCCCGTGCCCGCGCCGACGAACTGCTGGAGCGGTTCTCCCTCACGGAGGCCGCCAAGCGCCCGGCGAGCACGTACTCCGGCGGCATGCGCCGCCGTCTCGACCTCGCCGCCTCGATGATCGGCCGCCCGGCGGTGCTGTACCTGGACGAGCCGACCACCGGCCTCGACCCCCGCACCCGCAACGAGGTGTGGGAGGAGGTGCAGGCGATGGTCGGCGACGGCGTCACCGTGCTGCTCACCACCCAGTACATGGAGGAGGCCGAGCAGCTCGCCTCGGAGCTGACCGTGGTGGACCGCGGCAAGGTGATCGCGACCGGCGGCATCGAGGAACTGAAGGCCCGCGTCGGCGGCCGTACGCTGCGCGTGCGCCCGGTGGACCCGCTGGAGCTGGGCCCGCTCGCCACGATGCTGGACGAGCTGGGCATCACCGGCCTCGCCACCACCACCGTGGACAACGAGACCGGCACCCTGCTCGTCCCGATCCTCAGCGACGAGCAGCTGACGGCCGTGGTCGGCGCGGTCACCGCGCGCGGCATCACCCTCTCCTCCATCACCACCGAACTGCCCAGCCTGGACGAGGTGTTCCTGTCCCTCACCGGCCACCGTGCCGGTGCCCCGCAGGACACCGCGCCCGCCGACGCCCGCCAGGAGGCCGCCGTATGAGCGCCGTCACCACCCACGCCACACCGGCCGCCGCCGACGTCCGCATCCCGCTGCGCGGGCACCTGCGGCACACCGGTGCGCTCATCCGCCGCAACCTGCTGTGGATCCGGCAGGACCCGGAGTCGATGTTCGACGCCCTGCTGATGCCGATCGTCTTCACCCTGCTGTTCGTGTACGTCTTCGGCGGCTCCATCGGGCAGGCGCTCGGCGGCGGCCAGGAGCGGTACGTCCAGTACGTCATCCCGGGCATGCTGGCGATGATGAGCATGACCCTGTCCCAGGGCGTCGGCACCGGCTTCAGCCAGGACTTCAACAGCGGCGTGATGGACCGGTTCCGGTCGCTGCCGATCGGGCGCGGCTCGGTGCTCTTCGCGAAGATCGCCGTGGAGCTGGGCCGGATGCTGTTCGCGACGGCCGTGCTGATGGTCGTCGCCGTGCTGGTCGGCTTCCACATCACGAGCTGGCCCGGACTGTTCGCGACCGTGGGCCTGTCGGCGCTGTTCGCCTCCTCGATCATGTGGGTGTTCCTCACCCTCGGCGTGATCCTGAAGAGCGCGCAGTCGGTGCAGGGCGTGGGCTTCCTGGTGCTGTTCCCGCTCCAGTTCGGCTCCTCGATCTTCGCGCCGACCGCGTCGATGCCGGGCTGGCTCCAGGCCTTCACCGACTACAACCCGCTGTCCACGCTCGCCGACGCGGCCCGCGGCCTGATGGTGGGCGGCCCGGTGGCGCACGACCTGTGGGTGACCGTGGGCTGGTCGGTGGCGATCACCGCGGTGATGGCGCCGGTCGCGATCCACAAGTTCCGTACGAAGAGCTGACGTCCGCCGCGGCTCAGAGCAGGGCGGTGGCCTCCGCGAGGGAGAGGCCACCGCCCTCGGCGTACGCCGCCCGGTAGGCCCGCTCGTCCAGCGCCTCCCGGATGCGCTCCTCGGCCATGGCGCGGGCCCGCTGCTCCATGCCGGACAGGATGTGCCCGGTCGGCAGCAGAGCGTCGGCCGCGGCCAGCGCGCGGGCGGCGTCGGCGGCGCGGGCACCGGAGCCGGCCCGGGCCAGCGCCATGGCGCCGGTGGTGAGGGCGATGGAGGGCAGCTGCGGGGTGACGGCCTCGGCGAGCGGGTCCTCGGCGTGCCGGATCGCCGTGCGGACCCGGCCGAGCGCTTCTTCCTCCCGGCCGTCCAGCGCGTCCAGCAGGGCCTCCTGGCAGAGGATCACGGCATCGAAGACGACGAAGTTGGAGACCCTGAACTCCTCGCGCAGCAGCCTGATTTGTTCCCGGGCCTCGCCGGTCCGCCCGGTCAGGCCCAGCCAGCAGGCGAGGAAGAGCCGGGCGGCGGGCATGGCCTCGCTGTGCGTGTTCTCCTGGCTCGCGACGACCTCCCGCAGCAGCCGCTCGCCCTCCTCCAGCTCGCCCGACTCCATGAGCACGCTGCCGAGGCGGGCGGAGAGCACGGCGGTCTGGGCGCGGGCGCCGAGCCGTTCGGCGTGTTCGACGGCGGCCCGGTAGTCGAGGGCGGCCTCCTGATAGGCGCCCTTGCGCTCCCGGGCCTCGCCGCGCGCGGACAGGGCCTCGGCGGTGCCCCAGTCGTCGCCGAGGCGGCGGTAGAGGGCGAGTGCCTCGTCCGCGTCGCGGGCGGCGTCACCCGCCCAGGCGGAACGGTTGGCCAGGAGGTTGGCCCGCCACTGGAGGGCGCCGGCCAGTTCCCACTCGAAGCCGGGGGTCTCCCGGCAGGTCCGCACGTTGGCGTCGACGATCGTCCGCATCCGCTCCGCCCCGCCGGTGAGCATCACCGCGAAGAACCACACCATGCCGGGCGCCCGGCAGGTCTGCGGCATCCCCGGGCTGTAGACCTTCGCGACGGTGCGCAGCTTGGCCAGCGCCTCGGGGCTCTGCCAGGCGTCCAACTCGGTGTCCATGCAGGCCATGTGGGCGAGGTGGAGTCCGCGCCGGGCCTCGTGGAGCAGTTCCCCGGAGTACGGCGGCGGGGTCTCGGTGCAGCGCCGCCACACCGGTTCCGCGCGGCGCACCGGCTCGGTGAACGGGTCCGGGCCGAGCGTCATGACCTCCCGGCACCAGGTGCGGGCCTCGATCCGCTGGTCGCGCATCTGCCAGAACCACACCAGGGACAGCACCAGGCACAGCGCCTCCTGCTCGTCGCGCGCGGCGACGGCGTGTCTGAGGGCGGTGCGCAGGTTCTCGTACTCCAGCTGGATCCGGGCGATGGCGGCGCGCTGCTCCGGGCCGCGCAGCAACGGGTCGGTGGTGCGGGCGAGTTCGCGGTAGTACGTCAGGTGGGCGCGCTCCGTCTCGGTGCGCCGGCCGGACTCGGCGAGCCGTTCGGCGGCGTACTCGGCGACGGTCTCCAGCAGCCGGTAGCGCATCGTTCCGTCGGCCGAGGGGGCGGCCACCACCAGGGACTTGTCGACCAGGGAACCCACGGCTTCCAGGGCGACGGGCCCGCACACGGCCTCGGCGGCGGCCAGGTCGCAGCCGCCCGCGAAGACGGACAGCCCGGCGAGGACGTCGCGCTCGTCGGCGTCCAGCAGGTCCCAGGACCAGTCCACGACGGCCCGCAGGGTCTGCTGGCGGGGCAGCACGGTGCGGCTGCCCGAGGTGAGCAGGCGGAACCGGTCGTCGAGGCGGTCCGCGATCTGCCGGGGCGACAGCATCCGCAGCCGGGCGGCGGCCAGTTCGATGGCGAGCGGCAGTCCGTCCAGGCGGCGGCAGATCTCGGCGCAGGCCTCCGGGTCGTCCTCGACGCGGAAGCCGGGCCGGGCCGCGGCGCCCCGGTCGGCGAACAGCCGGAGCGCGACGGGCTCGGGCAGCGGCTCCACCGGGCGCACCAACTCGCCCGGCACGCCGAGGGGTTCGCGGCTGGTGGCGAGGACGGTCAGCCCGGGGCAGCGCTCCAGCAGCCGCTCGGCCAGCCGGGCGGCGGCGTCGACGACGTGCTCGCAGTTGTCGAGGACGATCAGCATCCGGCGCCGGGCGCAGTGCTCCACCAGCCGGTCCAGCGGGTCGTGCCCTTCGACCACGGCGCGCATGCTCTCGGCGCCGACGCCGTGCAGCACGGTCTCGCGGGCACCGATGGCGGTGAGCACGGCCTGCGGTACGGCGTCCGGGTCGTCCACGGGGGCGAGTTCGGCCAGCCAGACCCCGTCGCGCACGGAGTCCCGCACCGCCTCGGCGGCCTCCTGGGACAGCCGGGTCTTCCCGGCGCCGCCGGGCCCGAGCAGGGTGACCAGGCGGGCGGTTCCGAGGTCGGCCCCGATCGCCGCGAGGTCGGCCTCCCGGCCGACGAAGGAGGTGAGCCGGGCGGGAATGTTCCCCTGCCCGGACCCACCGGCCCGCCCGCCGTGACCGCTCGGCCCACCGGAACCACCGCGACCGTCCGGGCCGCCGTCCCCGTACCGGCCATCGGGGCCACCCGACCCGTCCAGACCGCCCGGTACTCCCTCGCCGTACCGGCCACCCGGGCCGTCCGGGCCACCATCGCCGTACCGGCCATCGCGGCCGTACCGTCCCGACGAGCCGCCGAAATCACCGAAGCCGCCGTCACCACCGGAGTCCCCGCGACCGCCCCGGTCGCCGTCCCCGTACCGGCCGGTGGGCCCGTCCGGACCACCGTCGCCGTAGCGGCCGTCGGGCCCTGCCGACTCGCCATGACCGGCCGCAACTCCCTCGCCGTACCGGCCACCCGGGCCGCCCGGACCGCCAGCGCCGTACCGGCCATCGCGGCCGTACCGTCCCGACGAGCCGCCAAAACCGCCGTCACCGTCGAAGTCGCCGCGACCGCCCCGGTCCTCGTCCCCGTACCGGCCGGTGGACCCGGCCGGGCCACCGTCGCCGTACCGGCCGTCGCGGCCGTACCGTCCCGACGACCCGTCGAAATCGCCGAAGCCGCCGTCACCACCGGAGTCGCCGCGACCGCCCCGGTCCTCGTCCCCGTACCGGCCGGTGGATCCGTCCGGACCAGCGGGGCCGTGCCGGCCGTCGTGGCCATACCGTCCCGACGAGCCGCCAAAACCGCCGTCACCACCGGAGTCGCCGCGACCGCCCCGGTCCTCGCCCCCGTACCGGCCGGCGGACCCGTCCGGACCACCGTCGCCGTACCGGCCCCCCGCGCCGCCCGGACCACCAGCGCCGTACCGGCCGTCGGAGCCGTCCGGAGCACCGGGACCGTACCGGCCGGTGGCGTCGTCCGGGCCGTCCCCGCCGTACCGGCCGCCCGAAGCGTCCCGGTCGTTCACGTGGCTTCCGGCGTCCATGCCTCTCCGGCCGCCCGCGCGGCCACGGCCGGGGTTCGTGCCCCGGGCGGTCCGCGGGGGGCCGGGCTGTCCGTCGTCGTCCGGGACCAGCAACCGGGCGTGCAGGGCGCGCAGTTCGGGGCCGGGGTCGGAGCCCAGGCGGTCGGCGATCAGCCGGCGGACGTCCTCGTAGGCGGCGAGGGCCTGGGCCGGGCGGCCGAGGTCGCGCAGGGCGCGCAGGCGCAGCGCCTGGAGCGGTTCGTCCAGCGGATGGGCGTCGCACAGGGCGGTCAGCTCGGGCAGGGCCGTCTCCGCCTGGCCGAGGGCGAGGGCGGCGGTGAGCCGGGCGCGCCGGGCGTCGAGGCGGCGGGTCTCCCAGCGGGCGGCCTCCGCGGTGTGGTCGGGCAGGTCGGCGAGGGCCGGACCGTGCCACAGCGCGAGGGCGTCGTCCAGGAGGGCGGCGGCCTTGGGCGCGTCGCCCTCGGCCAGGGCGGCGAGGCCGTCGCCGGTGAGCCGGTCGAAGCGGGTGAGGTCGACGTCCTCCGCGGCGGCGGCGAGCCGGTAGCCGCCCTCGGCGGAGGCGACCGCGTCCGCGCCGAGCGCCCGGCGCAGCCGGCCCACCAGCGCCTGGAGCGCCCCGGCGGCGTCGGCGGGCGGGTCCGCGCCCCACACCTCGTCCACCAGCACACCCGACGGCACGGTCCGCCCGGCCCGCAGCGCCAGGACGCTGAGCAGCGCGCGCAGCCGCGCCCCGCCGACCGGAACGGCCGTGCCGTCGGGGCGGAACGCCTGGGTGGGGCCGAGGAGGCGGTAACGCACGGGGTTCATTGTCTCCGAGGCTCGGGAAGCGGTCAGCGGGCGGTCACCGGCCGGGGCCGGCCGCCCCGTCGACGTCGAGGGTGACGAGGACGCCAACGGTACGACGGACGCGGCCCACGCCGTCCGCCGTGCCGAGGTCCCGCTCCTGGAAGGACTCCGGGCAGTGGTCGACGGGTTCCCGGGTCACCGAGCCGGGCACCGGTTCCAGTCCGCGTCCCGCGGCCCGCAGGACGAGTCCCCGCCCGGGTGCCGGGGGCTCGACGGCGGCGGCGCGGAAGGTGTACTCCTGGTGCACCAGCTCGATCTCCCGGACCCGCCCCGCGGTCCGCCCGCCGGTCCCGCCGTGGTTCTCCACCCAGGCCTCGGCGCCGTACCGGCGGTCCGTCCCGGCGCAGGCGACCAGCGTCCAGGTCACCTCGTCGCCCACCGCGAACGGCGTGCCGCAGCACTCCAGCTGCCAGTCCTCGTAGAACACCCTCTTGCGTGGCATTCGTCCACTGTCCAGGAACCGGACGGCGCGGGCGAGACGTTTTCCCCGTGTCCGCCGGGATCCTCCCGGACCCGTCCGCCCGTCGCAGCAGCAGGAGCCGCCCATGACCACCGCCACCATCCGACCCGGCGACCGGAGGATCAGTCCGGTGTTCGTCGGGATCCTGGCCGTGACGGCGGTGGCCGGCTGGGCCACCTGGACCGGCTACGCGGCGCGGCCGGGCGTCGCGGTGTTCCTGTTCGTGACGGCCGCCTGGGTCCTCTCGCTGTGCCTGCACGAGTACGCGCACGCGCGCACCGCCCTGCACGGCGGCGATATCACCGTCGGCGCCAAGGGCTATCTGACGCTGAACCCGCTGAAGTACACGCACGCGCTGCTCAGCATCGTGCTGCCCGTGCTGTTCGTGATCATGGGCGGGATCGGGCTGCCGGGCGGCGCGGTGTTCATCGAGCGGTCCCGCGTCCGCGGCCGTGTGCGGCTGAGTCTGATCTCGGCGGCGGGCCCGCTGACGAACGCGCTGTTCGCCGCCGTGTGCACCGCGCCGTTCTGGCTGCACGCGCTGGACGGCGTGCCGCGCGACTTCCGGTATGCGCTGGCGTTCCTCGCGCTGCTCCAGGTGACCGCGGCGCTGCTGAACTTCCTGCCGGTGCCGGGTCTGGACGGCTACGGCGTACTGGAGCCCTGGCTGTCGTACCGGGTGAAGCGGCAGGTGGAGCCGTTCGCGCCGTTCGGGCTGCTGTTCGTGTTCGCGCTGCTGTGGGTGCCGTCGCTGAACACCGCGTTCTTCTCGCTGATCGACACGATCCTGCGCGGGCTGGGCGTGGACACCGCGTTCTCCGACTGCGGTTACTGGCTGTACCGGTTCTGGAACGGCACCCCCGAGGTGTGCACGTTCAGCCCGTGACCGGCCCGTCCTGCGCGGCGGCGCGGGCCCGCTTGACGTAGTACCAGGTCATGTTGGACGACAGGCCCGCCAGCAGCACCCACACGATCCCCAGCCAGCTGCCCTGGACGAAGGAGACGACGGCCGCGGCCACCGAGAGCACGCAGACGACGAGGGTGTAGAGGGCGATGCGGGGCATGACGGGTGGCTCCTGTCGGGGGACACTGCTACGGCGAACAGTGTCCCCCATGGCCGGGGACGGCTCGCAGGAAGGTCGGCCGGGCACGCCGGACGAAGGTCACACGTCGGTGAGCCGGAGCCCCGCGTGCGCCTTGTAGCGGCGGTTGACCGAGATCAGGTTGGCGACCAGCGACTCGACCTGGTGGGCGTTGCGCAGCCGCCCCGCGAAGACGCCCCGCATGCCCGGGATGCGCCCGGCGAGCGCCTGCACGATCTCCACGTCGGCGCGCTGCTCGCCGAGCACCATGACGTCGGTGTCGATCCGCTCGATCTCCGGGTCCTGGAGCAGCACGGCGGACAGGTGGTGGAAGGCGGCGGTGACCCGGGAGTCGGGCAGCAGCGCGGC
The DNA here is from genome assembly GCF_013423905.1 of Streptomyces sp. NEAU-sy36. Taxonomy (NCBI): domain Bacteria; kingdom Bacillati; phylum Actinomycetota; class Actinomycetes; order Kitasatosporales; family Streptomycetaceae; genus Streptomyces; species Streptomyces sp. NEAU-sy36. Next base: position 1,484,206 of record NZ_CP058977.1, on the reverse strand, counting down.
GGCCTGCTCGGCGGCGCTGCCCTCCTCGGGCTTGAGCGCGTAGGCGCCCTTCTTGTCGAAGCCGAGCGGGTTGACGCAGTCCACGACGAGCTTGCCGGCCAGCTCGGCGGCGAGCGACTTCAGCGTGTCGCCGTGGCCGTCCCACGGCACGGCGACGATCACGATGTCGCTGCGGCGCGCGGCCTCGGCGTTGTCGGCGCCCTCGACGCCGTGCCCGAGTTCCTCGGCGGCGGACCGGGCGCGGTCGGCGGACCGGGAGCCGATGATCACCTTCTGCCCGGCCCTGGCGAGCCGGTAGGCGAGTCCCTTGCCCTGCGGCCCGGTGCCGCCGAGCACGCCGACGACGTGTCCGGAGACGTCGGGCAGGTCCCAGGGGTCCTTGGCGGGGGCCTTCTGTGCGCTGTCGCTAGAGGTCATGGTGTGACTCTACGTCGCCGGGTGCGGGCGGGCGGCCGGGACGGAAGGCGAGGGCGCGGACGGCCGGGCGCGGAAAAGGAGTTGCCGCCGCACCGCCGCCGCCCGAGCATGCCCGGGTGACCTCCGCCCTGCTCCCCGACCTCTCCCCCTGGAAGGCGTCCGCGGACTTCCGGCGGCTGTGGAAATCCGGGCTGATCAGCAACTTCGGCAGTTTCCTCACCTTCGTGGCCCTGCCCGTCCAGTTGAAGGACCTCACGCAGTCCACCGCCGCCGTGGGCGCCGTCGGCGCCGTCGAGCTGCTGCCGCTGATCGTGTGCGGGCTGTACGGCGGCGCGCTCGCCGACGCGCTGGACAAGCGGCGCCTGATCCTGTGGACGGAGGCCGGTCAGGGCCTGCTCAGCGCGGCGCTGCTGCTCAACGCCCTGCTGCCGGACCCCGCGGTCTGGCCGCTGTACGCGGTCGCCGCCCTGTCCTCCGCCCTCGGCGCCGTGCAGCGCCCGGCCCTGGACTCGCTGTGGCCGCGGATCGTCGCCCATGCGGACATGCCCGCCGCGGCCTCGCTGAACTCGCTGCGCTGGACGGTCGGCGGGGTGGCGGGCCCGGCGCTCGCCGGGGTGGTCGTGGCCTACGCGGGCCTCGGCTGGGCGTACGCCGCGGACCTGCTGACCTTCGCCGTCTCGCTGGCGTACATCGTGCCGATCGCCGCCTCCCCCGCCGCCCACGAGGCCGCGAAGCCGTCGCTGCGGGCCGTCGCGGAGGGCGCCCGGTACGCGTGGAGCCGCAAGGAGCTGCTCGGCACCTACGTCGTGGACCTCGCGGCGATGTCGCTGGCCATGCCGCTCGCGGTGCTGCCGTTCCTCGCCGACGACCTGGGCGCCGACTGGGCGCTCGGGCTGATGTACGCGAGCATCCCGGCGGGCTCCCTGCTGGTGAGCCTGACCAGCGGCTGGGCCTCGCGGGTGCGCCGGCACGGTCTGATGGTGGTGCTGTCGGCGGCCGGTTTCGGCCTCGCGGTCGCGGGGGCGGGTCTGGCCCGGAACGTCTGGCTGGTGCTGTCCCTGCTGGCCGTCGGCGGCGCCTTCGACATGGTCAGCGGCATCTTCCGGTCCGCGATGTGGAACCAGACGATCCCCGACGAGCTGCGCGGCCGGCTCGCCGGGATCGAACTGCTGTCCTACTCGGTGGGGCCCCAGCTGGGCCAGGTCCGCGCGGGCGGCCTCGCCGCCCTGACCGGGCTGCGTACCTCCGTCGTCTGGGGCGGCCTGGCCTGCGCGGGCGCGGTGGGCCTGCTCGCGCTGTGCCTGCCGGGGCTCATGACGTACGACGCGCGGACGAACGTCCACGCGGTGCGGATGCGGGAGCGGCGGGCCGCGGCCGTGCCCGGGGAGGCGTGATCACTCCTCGTCGGCGTCCGTCCCGGCCGCGTCGTGCCAGCGCGGGTCGTTCTCCCACTGGAGGTTGCGCTCGGCGGCGAGGTCCATCGCCCGCTGGGCCTCCTGCGGGGAGGCGTACGGCCCGAAGCGGTCCTTGCCCGGGCAGTCCGGGCCCTCCTCGACCTTCTTGTGCTCCAGGCAGTAGTACCACTCACCCGGCTTGCCCGCGGTGCGCTTCTTGAACAGGGGCATTGGATCAGCTCCTCTCGCCAACGACATGTTCCCCCATGTGCGCTCGATAGACTCGCCGGCATGTCTGGCCAGTCGCTGCTCGTACCGGGGGAACAGTCCCCCATCCGTTCCGTCCCGGGCAACATCCGTCGCCCCGAGTACGTCGGCAAGCCCGCGCCGGCGCCGTACACCGGGCCGGAGGTGCAGACCCCGGAGACCGTCGAGGCGATGCGGACCGCCGGCCGCATCGCCGCGCGGGCGATGGCGGAGGCCGCGAAGATCATCGCGCCCGGCGTCACCACGGACCAGCTTGACAAGGTCGCCCACGAGTACATGTGCGACCACGGCGCCTACCCGTCCACGCTGGGCTACCGCGGCTTCCCGAAGTCGCTGTGCACGTCGGTCAACGAGGTCATCTGCCACGGCATCCCGGACTCGACCGTCCTCAGGGACGGCGACATCGTCAACCTGGACGTGACCGCGTACATCGGCGGGGTGCACGGCGACAACAACGCCACCTACCTGGTCGGGGACGTGGACGAGGAGTCGCGGCTGCTGGTCGAGCGCACCCGCGAGGCCCTCGACCGCGCGATCAAGGCGGTCAAGCCGGGCCGGCAGATCAACATCATCGGCCGCGTCATCGAGTCGTACGCCAAGCGCTTCGGCTACGGCGTGGTCCGGGACTTCACCGGGCACGGCATCAGCACCTCGTTCCACTCCGGGCTGATCGTCCCGCACTACGACAGCCCGCACGCCACCACCGTGATGCGCCCCGGCATGACCTTCACCATCGAGCCGATGCTGACGCTGGGCACCCACGAGTACGACCTGTGGGAGGACGGCTGGACGGTGGTGACGAAGGACCGCAAGCGGACCGCGCAGTTCGAGCACACGCTGGTGGTGACGGACGACGGCGCCGACATCCTGACCCTGCCGTAGCCGCCGCAGGCGCCGTACCGGCGCGAGAAGGGCCCGCTCCCGGCCGGGGGCGGGCCCTTTCCGCGTGCCCGCACCCTCTCCTGATGTCTTTCCGACAAGCTGTCGGTAAACTTGCCGACACCACGTCGGCAAACCGAGGAGTGTTCCATGGAGTCGTTTTCGACGCTGATCCGCACCGCCACCCGGAAGCAGCACGCGGCGGCGGAGACCTCGACCTTCATGAGCGACCTGCTCGGCGGCCGGCTGGGGGTGGACGCGTACACGCGCTACACGGAGCAGCTGTGGTTCGTCTACGAGGCACTGGAGGGCGCGGCCGGGCGGCTGGCGGCTGACCCGGTGGCGGGGCCCTTCATCCGGCCGGAGCTGCACCGGCTGCCCGCGCTGGAGCGGGACCTGGCGCATCTGCGCGGGCCGGGGTGGCGGGCGGGGCTCGACCCGCTGCCCGAGACGCGCGCGTACGCGGAGCGGATACGCGAGTGCGCCGAGCGGTGGCCGGGCGGTTACGTCGCCCACCACTACACCCGCTACCTCGGCGACCTCTCCGGCGGCCAGATCATCCGGGACCGCGCGGAGCGGACGTGGGGCTTCGCCCGGAAGGGCGACGGGGTGCGGTTCTACGTCTTCGAGGAGATCGCCAACCCGGCCGCGTTCAAGCGCGGTTACCGGGAGCTGCTGGACGGAATCGCGATGGACGACCTGGAGAAGCAGCGGGTCGCCGGGGAGTGCGGGCAGGCGTTCGCCCTGAACACGGCGGTGTTCGGGGCACTGGGCGAGGAGTTCCGGCTGAGCGCCTGAACGCCGGGCGTTAGGCGCCTGGGGCCCGGTGCCCGGTGTTCAGGGCTCGGTGTCCGGTGTTCAGGGCCCGGCGTCCGGCGTCCGGCGTCCGGCGTTCAGCGTTCAGCGTTCGAGGAAGACCCGGCCGCCGACCTCCACCCAGCCCTCCGGCTGGGGCGCGGTGAGCAGCTGGGAGCCCTTGCCCTGGGTGATGTTGAGGGCGCGGCCCAGCCGGGCGGTGAGCTGGAGCGCGGCCGCGCCCGTCGCCTCGTCCTCCTCGATGCCGTCGCCCCGGCCGGGGAAGGCGCGGGCCCGTACCCGCCCCGCGGCCTCGTCCTCCCACGCCCAGGCGTACACCCACTCGCCGGGCGGCGGCACGTCGAGCGCGTCGACCTCGGCGGGGCTCGCGTACTGGCGCAGGGTGCGCGGCTCGGGCCACTCCGGGCGGGCCTCGACCCAGCAGAACTCGCCGTCCTGCCGGGCGCCCACCACGCCCGCGGGGACCACGAGTTCGGGGACGTCCAGCAGCCAGGCGGTGCCGACGCAGGGGTGCCCGGCGAACGGCAGCCGCACGGAGGGCGTGTAGATGTCGATCACTCCGCGCTCGGGGTCGTCCACGAACACGGTCTCGCTGAAGCCGAGTTTGGCGGCGAACGCCTGCCGGTCGGCACGCTCGGGCAGCGCGGAGCCGTCACGGACGACACCCAGCTCGTTGCCGTGGCCGCCGGTCGGGTCGCAGAAGACGCGCAGTACGTCGTAGTCAGTCACCCGGGCATTGAAACACCGCCCGCGCGGCGAGCGCGTCCCAGGCGGGGACGCCGCCCGCGAGGGGCCAGGAACGCGTGCGGGCCTCCTGGAGGGGCAGGGCCCCCATGGCATCGCCGGGGGCCCGCAGCACGACCTGCCGTCGCCGCTCGTCACCGGCGACGGGCCGCTCCAGCAGCAGCCGGTACGCCTCGGCGGCCCCGTCGGCCTCCCGGCGCCAGTCCTCCTCGTCCGACAGCCGGGTGAGCACCACACAGGGCGGGGTCAGCCCCTCGGCGAGCGCGGCCACCGCCCGGTCGTGCCCGTCGAGCAGCAGCCAGCCGTCCAGGCAGCTCACCCACCACAGCAGCACGGGCGCGAGGGTGCCCGCACGGGCGTGTTTGCGGTAGGCCTTCACACGGGCCGCGTCCGGCGGGGACAGCCGGCGCAGGGGCACGACGCCGTTCCAGCCCGCGGCCGACCAGTCGAGGTGACAGGCGGGCCACTCCCGGACGAAGTCCTCCCCGTGCCAGACGTAGGGCGGGAACCGGCGGCGGACGCCGAGGTGCCAGCGCGCCTCGTACAGGGGGCCCTCCGGCGCCTCCTCAAGACGGCGCGCGTAGGTGTGCGCCCAGTCGCCGGCCTCCCGCATCAGCGCCGAACGCACCGGCGGCACCGGCGAGCGGTACCCCTCGTACCGGCGCAGGCGCACGCCCTGGTTCCCCTCCGTCACGCGCCCGAGCAGCAGGATGCGCGCGCCCTGGCGCAGCAGCAGGCGCCCCGCGTCGGCCACTTCGAACCGCAGCGGCGGCGGATCCGCGCGGCCCCGCACCCGCAGCACCACGCCCTCCCGCCCCAGCGGTTCCCTGCGCGCCCTCCCCATGGCCACAGCCTCCCGGCGTGAGATCCGGATCACGCACCCCAAAGGGTATGAGAAGGGTAAGGCTCAGGTAAGTTAGGGCAGCCTCACCAAACTGGATCGCAGGGAGCCCGCATGCGTGCCGTCCGTCTGACCGTCGCCGCAGCCGCCACCGCGGCAGCACTGACCGCCCTGTCGGCCTGCACCGCCAAGAGCGAGGCCGAGGACGGCAAGGCCATCCAGGTCACCGCCGCGGACTCCGCCTGTGACACCTCCGCGAAGTCGGTCCCCGCGGGTCAGGTCACGCTGAAGATAGAGAACAAGGGCTCGAAGGCCACCGAGGTCGAGATCCTGTTCCCGGACGACCGGATCGTCTCCGAGAAGGAGAACATCGGCCCGGGCACCAAGTACACGCTGACCGCCGAGGTGAAGGCGGGCTCGTACGAGATAGCCTGCCGCCCCGGCATGAAGGGCCACGGCGTCCGGCAGCCGCTCACCGTCACCGGCGGCGCCGGCGCCGCCCGGCGCGACCCCGCGCTGGACAAGGCCGTCGCCGAGTACCGGCAGTACGCGCAGGACCAGGCCGACGCCACCGTGCCGCTCGCCCGGAAGTTCGCCGACGCGATCAAGGCCGGCGACCTCGACGCCGCGAAGAAGGCCTACGCCCCCTCCCGTCTCGGCTGGGAGCGCACCGAGCCGGTCGCCGAGTCCTTCGGTGACATCGACCCCAAGACGGACACCCGCGCCGACGGCCTGGAGAAGGGCCAGAAGTGGACGGGCTGGCACCGGCTGGAGAAGGCCCTGTGGGCCGACAAGAAGATCGGCGCCGAGGAGAAGACCCTCGCCGGGCAGCTGGTGACCGACCTGACGGACTGGCAGAAGCGGGTCGGCACCGCCGAGATCACCCCGACCTCCATGGCCAACGGCGCCAAGGAGCTGCTGGACGAGGTCGCCACCGGCAAGGTCACCGGCGAGGAGGACCGCTACTCGCACACCGACCTGGTCGACTTCAAGGGCAACGTCGAGGGCGCGCGGAAGGCGTACGAGCTGCTCAAGCCGGTCGCCGTGAAGAACGACCCGGCGCTCGTCAAGGAGCTGGACAAGCAGTTCGCCGCGCTCGACGGCGTGCTGGACAAGTACCGCGCGGACAAGACCTCGTACGACTTCGTCTCCTACGACAAGGTCACCGGCGAGCAGCGCAAGGAGCTGTCGGACGCGGTGAACGCGCTCGCCGAGCCGCTGTCGAAGCTCGCCGCCGCGGTCGTGAAGTAGGAGCGGGAGCCGATGACCGAGACTCAGGAGACCAGGCCCTCGCGCCGGGCGCTGATCGGCTGGGGCGGGGCCGGGATCGCGCTCGGGGCCGTGGCCGCCGGGGGCGCGGTGGCACTGACCAACGCCGGTTCCGGCACCGCGGAGGCGGCCGGGACGGACGGCGCGGTGGAGTTCCACGGCGCCCACCAGGCCGGTATCGCCACCCCCGTGCAGGACCGGCTGCACTTCGCCGCGTTCGACGTGAAGACCGACGACCGCGCGGAGTTCGTCCAGCTGCTGAAGGACTGGACGGCCGCGGCCCGGCGGATGACCGCGGGCAAGTCGGTCGGCGAGGGCGCCTACGGCGGGCTCGCCGAGGCCCCGCCGGACGACACCGGCGAGGCGCTGGGCCTCAGCCCGTCCCGGCTGACCCTGACCATCGGCTTCGGGCCGTCCCTCTTCGACCGGTTCGGGCTGCGCGAGCAGCGGCCCGCCGCCCTGGCCGACCTGCCCCACTTCCCCGGGGACAACCTGGACAAGGCCCGCACCGGCGGCGATCTGTGCGTCCAGGCCTGCGCGGACGACCCGCAGGTCGCCGTGCACGCGATCCGCAACCTGGCCCGCATCGGCTTCGGCAAGGTCGCCGTGCGCTGGTCCCAGCTCGGCTTCGGCAAGACCTCCTCCACCACCCCGGACGCGCAGACCCCCCGCAACCTGTTCGGCTTCAAGGACGGCACCCGCAACATCGCGGGCACCGAGACCGACCGGCTGAAGAAGTTCGTGTGGGTCGGCGAAGGGGACGGCCCGGACTGGATGACCGGCGGGTCGTACCTGGTCGCCCGGCGCATCCGCATGAACATCGAGACCTGGGACCGCACCTCGCTCCAGGAGCAGGAGGACGTGTTCGGGCGGGACAAGCGCGAGGGCGCGCCGGTCGGCAAGGCGGGCGAGCACGACGAGCCGTTCCTGAAGGCGATGAAGCCCACCGCGCACGTGCGCCTCGCGCACCCGGACGCCAACGGCGGGATCACCATCCTGCGCCGCGGCTACTCCTTCACCGACGGCACCGACGGCCTCGGCCGTCTCGACGCGGGCCTGTTCTTCCTCGCCTACCAGCGCGACGTGCGCGAGGGCTTCATCCCGCTGCAACGCAGGCTGGCGGCGCACGACGCGCTGAACGAGTACATCCAGCACGTGGGTTCGGCCGTCTTCGCGATCCCGCCCGGGGTCCGGGACGCCGCCGACTGGTGGGGCCGTTCACTGTTCTCGAAGGAGGCGTAGCCCGTGTTCTCCAACTACCTGATCGGCCTGCGGGAGGGCCTGGAGGCCTCGCTCGTCGTCTGCATCCTGATCGCCTACCTGGTCAAGACCGGCCGCCGGGACGCCCTGCGGCCGATCTGGACCGGCATCGGCATCGCGATCGCGCTGGCGATGGGCTTCGGCTGCGCGCTCGAATTCGGCTCGCAGGAGCTGACGTTCCAGGCGCAGGAGGCACTGGGCGGCTCCCTGTCGATCATCGCCGTGGGCCTGGTGACCTGGATGGTGTTCTGGATGCGGCGCACCGCCCGGCACCTCAAGTCGGAGCTGCACGGCAAGCTGGACGCGGCGCTCGCCATGGGCACCGGCGCGCTGGTCGCCACGGCGTTCCTCGCGGTCGGCCGGGAAGGCCTGGAGACGGCACTGTTCGTGTGGGCCTCGGTGCACGCGGCCAGCGACGGCACCCCGCGCCCGCTGATCGGCGTCGCCCTCGGCATCGCCACGGCCGTCCTGCTGGGCTGGCTGTTCTACCGGGGCGCGCTGCGGATCAACCTGGCGAAGTTCTTCACCTGGACCGGCGGCATGCTGGTCGTGGTCGCGGCGGGCGTGCTGGCGTACGGCGTGCACGACCTCCAGGAGGCCGACTGGATCCCCGGCATCAACCGGCTGGCCTTCGACATCAGCGGCACCGTCCCGCCGGACAGCTGGTACGGCACGCTCCTCAAGGGCGTGTTCAACTTCCAGCCGGACCCGACGGTCGTCCAGGTCACGGTGTGGGCGCTGTACTTGGTCCCGGTGCTCATGGTGTTCCTCGCCCCGGTAGGGTTCGCCTCCGGGAAGGGGAAGGTGAAGGAGCCCGATGACCAGGGAACGCAGTCCTCGACGGCTTCGCCGGCGCGGCCGTGACGCACTGACGGCGGTCACGCTGGCCGCGATGTCCTGCACGGCGAGCGGGTGCGTGGTGGTGCACGGGGAACGCGAGGTGCTGCCCGGTGCCACCCGGGCCGAGGCGACGAAGGCGGTGGCCGCCTTCACCGACGCCTACAACAAGGCCGACAAGGCGTACGACCGCTCCCTCGACGCGCCCTACGTCACCGGCCCGTTCGCCGACATCGACGGTGCCCGGCTGAAGGCGGGGCACGTCAACAGCCCGTCGGGCAACGCCGGTCACGTCCCGCTGAAGCTGACGGACGTGAAGATCACCATCCCCAGGAAGGCCGGCTGGCCCCGCTGGTTCGTGGCGGACGCGCGCGGCAACAAGGGGGACGACTACCGCTGGCTGCTGGTGTTCACCCGGGGGGACCTGGGCGAGCGCTGGCGGGTGGCGTACCTGACGCTGGTCGCGCCGCGCGACGTGCCGGAGTTCAAGAAGGACGCGGACGGCTGGGCGGAGGCGGTCCCGGCGCGATCGGCCGGACTGGCCGCGGAACCTGCCGAGTTGAGCCGCGCCTACGTCTCCTACCTGAAGAAGGGCGGCGACGGCTTCGCCGACGGGCCGAGCACGAGCACGCTGCGCGCCTACCGCAGGAACATGGCGCGCAAGCCGGGCCTGGTCCGCCAGTACATCGACCAGCCCCTGACCCGCGGCGACTACGCCCCCCTCGCCCTGCGCACGGCCGACGGCGGCGCGCTGGTCTTCTTCACCACCCACCACTACGAGAAGCAGACGGCCGCCGCGGGCACCTCGGTCCCCGCTCCGAGCAAGGCGGTCCAGGCCCTGACCACCGGCGACATCCACCAGTCGCTGACCCTTGAGTCGATAGCCGACGAGGTGGCCCTCGACCCGGCGGGCAAGGGGAAGGTCTCGATGCTGGGACGGGTGCAGGGGCTCACCGCCGCCAAGGGGGAGTAAGCGGCTCAGTGGCGCAGCGGCCAGGCCGGGTCCATGTGCGGGGAGCCGTCGCCGGCGTGACGGGCGCAGGCGTCGGTGAGCGCCTCCAGCAGGGTCAGCGGCTCGGGGAGCGGGTGCTCGGGGCCGCGTACCCAGCGGACCCCCTGGTCGTCGCCGGGGAGGCGGGCCGGGGGGACGAGGACGTAGGAGCCCCGGCAGTGCCAGCGCAGCCCCGGGTGCTCGGCCATCGTCTCGGGGTGGCAGTCCAGCTCGCAGGGCCACCACTCGTCCTCGTCCTCGGGGGTGCCCCGGGTGAGGGTGAAGAACAGCATCCGGCCGTCGTCGCTCTCGGCCACCGGCCCGACCTCGACGCCCTCCGCGAGCAGCCGCTCCAGCGCCTCCCGCCCGGCCTGGAGCGGTACGTCCAGGACGTCGTGGACCATGCCGGTGGCGGTGATGAAGTTGGCCTCCGGCTGGTGCCGGGCCCACCGCTCGATCTGGGCGCGGTCGGTCGTGGACTGGGTCTGCCAGGCGAACGACACCGGGTGCCGGGCCGGGGTGGGACAGCCCACCCGGTCGCAGGAGCACCCGTAGCCGGGCGCGGGGTGCGCGGCGGGCGCGAGCGGCAGTCCCGTGCCGGCGGCGGCGAGCAGCAGGGCCTCACGGCCGCCGTGGTCGGCGGCTTCCTTCGGGCGGCGTCCACGCAGCCACTGGGAGAGTTTGCCCTGCCGGCCGCTCCGGCCGCCGAACGTGCCGCTCATCTATCCCCTCGCCTCGCTGGTGTGCGGACAGCATGCCTCATGGTCCCACCTTCGTGCCCTTCGGGGGGCCGCAGGCGGATACGGGAGGGATTCCGACGAGACGTACCTCACACCGGGTGACGGCCCGGACGCGCCGGCGCACGCCCCCCGGGGGGAAGCGCGCCGCCGCCCACCGCACAGGCGGGGCGCCCGGCCGGGAGGGTCACCGCGGGGGCCAGTCCGCGCCCCAGTCCGTGTCCCGCGCCGCCCGGTACAGGTCACCGTGGCGCTTGGTGACCGTGGTGCGGCGCAGGGCCTCGTCCCGCTCGCACAGGTCCAGCAGCACCTGGCCCTTGCGGATCTGGGGGCGCCGTACCACCCGGGCGTCGGCGGGCTCGGCCGGCAGCCGGGTCGCGGCAACGTAGGAGAACTTCTCGTCCTCGTAGGCCAGCGAGCCGCCCTTGACCCGCCGGTGCAGGGAGGAGCGGCCGACCCGCGCGGCGAAGTGGCACCAGTCGCTGCCGGGCACGATCGGGCACGCGGCGCTGTGCGGGCAGGGCGCGGCGACCCGGAACCCGGCCCGGACCAGCCGGTCGCGGGCCTCGATGACCCGTGCGTACCCGGCGGGCGTACCGGCCTCCACGATCACGACGGACCGGGCGGCGCCCGCGGCGGCGTCGACGAGCGCCGCGCGGTCGGCCTCGGTCAGTTCGTTGAGCACGTACGACACGGTGAGCAGGTCCACCGGCTCCAGGTCGAGCCCCGCTCCGATGCGGGCGCGCCGCCAGTCGGCGCCGGCGAGGGCCGGATTGGCGGCGGCCAGTTCCCGGCCGAGGGCGAGCGCGGGCTCGGCCCAGTCGAGCACGGTCACGGGCCGCTTTCCGGCCCAGGTGTCGGTCACCGCCCAGGTGGCCGCCCCGGTGCCGCCGCCGACGTCCACGTGGCTGCCGGGCACCCAGCCGGGCACCGCGTCCGCGAACGCCGCGAGGGCCGAGCGCACCGCCTCGAAGGTGGCCGGCATCCGGTAGGCGGCGTAGGCGGCGACGTCGGCGCGGTCGCGGAGGATCGGCGCGTGCGTCGGGGTGTCGCCGCGGTAGGTCGCGATCAGCCGGTCGACGGCGCCCGCGGCCTGGGTGGGCGGCAGCCCGTCGAGCAGCTCGGCGAGACTCCTGCGCAGGGCTTCGGCCGGTGGTACGGGGTCGTTCACCCGGTGATTCTATGGCGCCCGCCGCGCGCGCCGGTCCGCCGTGCCCCGCTCACACGACGGCTCTCGCCAGCCATGTCGCCATCCGCGCCCGCGGCAGGCTGTCCGCCGGCCGCCTGCGCGGGTGCACCGCGTTGGCCAGCAGCACGAGGAAGGTGTCCGTCGCCCGGTCGACGACCAGGGAGGTGCCCGTGAACCCGGTGTGCCCCGCCGCCTCCGGGCCCGCCAGCTCGCCCATGAACCAGGGCTGGTCCACGGCGAAGCCCAGCCCGGGCGGGGAGAGCAGGAGGTCCACGAAGTCGGGGCCGAGGATGCGCGCGGTCCCGTAGGAGCCGCCCGCGAGCAGGGTGCGGCAGAAGACGGCGAGGTCGCCCGCGGTGGAGAACAGCCCGGCGTGGCCGGCGACCCCGCCGAGCGCCCAGGCGTTCTCGTCGTGGACGACGCCCCGCAGCATCCCGCGGTCGGCCTTGGCCCACGGCCGCCACTGGTCCTCGGTGGCCGCGGCCCCCGGGCAGGGTCCGAACCGGGTGGCGGTCATGCCGAGCGGCCGGGTGATGCCGTGGTGCACGAGGACGTCGAGGGGACGTCCGGTGACGCGCTCCAGGACGAACTGGAGCAGCAGCATGTTCAGGTCCGAGTAGCGGTAGCTGCCCCGCGCGCTCGTCGGCGCCTCGGCGCGCAGCATCGCCAGCCGGGCGGCGCGGTCCGGGCAGTCGTACAGCGGGAGTTCGGGCCGCAGGCCGGAGGTGTGGGTGAGCAACTGCCGCATGGTGATGCCGTGTTCGGCGGCGGCGCGGAACTCGGGCAGGTAGTGGCCGACCTGGGCGTCCATCCCCAGGGTGCCGCGTTCGATCTGCTGCACGGCGGCGACCGAGGTGAACAGCTTGGTCAGCGAGGCCAGGTCGAAGGGGGTGGCGACGGTGGCCGGGACCCGGTCGGCGGGCGGCAGTTCGACGCCGGCGCCGGTCTCGGGGTCACTGGCGGAGTACCGTACGGCCCAGCCCGCGGCCTCCGCCACGGCGATCACGGGTCCGCGTCCGGCCATGACGACCGCGCCGGGTGCCCAGGGGCGCGGCCCCTCGGTGAGGGCGTGCACCTCGCCGACCAGGTGGCCGAGCGCGGCGGGGTCGAGCCCGGCCCGTTCCGGTGTGCCGGCGCGCAGTCTCGGGGCGCTCAGTTCTCGTCTCCTTCCGACCCCGCACGGGTGTGCTCCCGCGTGTTCCAGGGACGGCACATTCCCACGAAGCAGGCCCCCGCGACCAGTGCGCCCGCCAGTTGGACGACGGCCATCGGGACGGCGGTGCGTTCCCCGGCGATCCCGACGAGCGGTGAGGCGACCGCGCCGACGAGGAAGGAGGAGGTGCCGAGCAGCGCGGAGGCGGACCCGGCGGCGTGCTTGGTGCGCAGCAGGGCGAGGGACTGGGCGTTGGGCAGGGTGATGCCCATGGCGGACATCAGGACGAACAGCGCGGCGGCCACGGGGACGAGTCCCGCCTCGCCGAAGACGCCGCCGGCCATCAGCAGCAGCGCGGTGGCGGCGAGCGCGATCACGGCGAGCCCGGTGGCCATCACCTTGTCGAGGCTGACCCGGCCGACCAGCACCTTGCCGTTGACCTGCCCGGCGATCACCAGGCCGACCGAGTTGAGGCCGAACAGCAGGCTGAAGGTCTGCGGGGAGGCGCCGTAGATCTCCTGGATCACGAACGGCGAGGCCGATATGTAGGCGAACAGCGCGGCGAAGGCGAAACCGCCGGCCAGCATGTAGCCGGTGAAGGGCAGGTCGGCGAGGAGCGCCCGCATCGAGCGCAGCGCGTGGACCGCTCCCCCGCCGTGCCGGTCGCCCGGCGGCAGGGTCTCGGGCAGCCGCAGCCAGACCAGCGCGCCGAGCAGCACCCCGACCACGGTGAGCACCATGAACACCCCGCGCCAGTCGGTCACCCGCAGGATCTGTCCGCCGATCAGCGGGGCCACGACCGGCGCGACGCCGGAGATCAGCATCAGGGTGGAGAAGAAGCGGGCCATGGCGACGCCGTCGTAGAGGTCGCGGACGACGGCCCGCGCGATGACGATGCCGGCCGCGCCCGCGAGGCCCTGGGCCAGCCGGAAGGCGACCAGGGTCTCGACGTTGGGGGCGACGGCGCACAGCGCGGTCGCGACGACGTTGACGGCGAGCCCGGCCAGCAGCGGCCGGCGGCGGCCCCAGCGGTCGCTCATCGGGCCGACGACCAGCTGGCCGAGGGCCATGCCCAGCAGGCAGGCGGTGAGGGTGAGCTGGACGGTGGCCGCGGGCGCGTGCAGGGACCGGGTGACCTCCGGCAGCGACGGCAGGTACATGTCCATGGCGAGCGGGGGCGTCGCGGTGAGGCCGCCGAGGACGAAGGTCACGAGGAGGCCGGTGCGGCGGGCGGCGGGGGTCGCGGGCGGTGTGGCGGTGTCCTGCGTCTGCGGTGTCGGTGCCGCCGCGTGCTCGGGCATGAAGTCCCCTCCCGTGTCTGTCGTCCGGCCACCATGTTCCCAGCTCGCACGGCCCCTCGGGGAACGCGTGAGCGAGAGGGGGGCAGGGGTGCGCCCCGCAACCGTATGGCGGACAGACGATTCCGTATGACGGACATCAGCCCTACCCTGCGGTGGCATGACCGATACGCAATCGAAGATCGCGGTGGTGACCGGCGCGGGTTCCGGGATCGGCCGGGCCGTCGCCGTCGAACTGCTGCGCGCAGGCTGGTCGGTGGCGCTGGCGGGCCGGCGCGCCGGGACGCTCCGGGAGACGGCGGCGCTCGCGGCCGGGGCGCCCTCGCTCGTCGTGCCCACCGACGTCTCCCGGCCCGAGGAGGTGGCGGCGCTGTTCGCGGCGACCGTGGACCGCTTCGGCCGGGTGGACCTGCTGTTCAACAACGCGGGCACGTTCGGGCCGGGCGGGGTCCCGGTCGAGGACCTGCCCTACGACGCCTGGCGACACGTGGTGGACACCAACCTCAACGGGGCGTTCCTGTGCGCGCAGACGGCGTACCGGACGATGAAGGAACAGGACCCGCGCGGCGGCCGGATCATCAACAACGGCTCGGTCTCGGCGCACACGCCCCGCCCGCACTCGGTCGCCTACACCGCGACCAAGCACGCGCTGACCGGCCTCACCAAGTCCCTTTCCCTGGACGGGCGTCCGTACCGGATCGCGGTCGGGCAGATCGACATCGGCAACGCGGCCACCGACATGACACGGCGGATGCGGTCCGGCGTGCTCCAGGCGAACGGGGAGACGGCGCCCGAGCCGATGATGGACGTGGCCGATGTGGCGTGCACCGTACGGCACATGGCGGAGCTGCCGCTGGAGGCGAACGTGCAGTTCGCGACGGTGCTGGCGACGGGGATGCCGTACATCGGGCGCGGCTGACGATCCGGTTGACCGGAATTCCGACGTCCGCGGTATTGCGGCTGGTCGAGCCTTCGTGTTCCACTCTTCTCCACGAAAGCTCCACAGTTGGAGCATGTGGGTTCCAGAGCCACATCGAGGGGGGAGACGGCGGCCGTTCCGCATCCGAGGCGGAACGGCCGCCGTCCGGCTCAGCGCCGGTGGCGGCCGCCGGGCGGCTCCGTCGGGGCCGGGGGCTCCTCGGGGCCCGCGTCCGCCTGGTGCGGCACCTGCGGCGCACCGCCCGCCGCGCTCGCCCCGCGGACCGCGAGGGCCTGCCGGCGGCGCCGTACCAGGAAGCCGCCCGCGACGGCCAGCAGCGCCGCCGTGCCCGCCGCGCCCTCCACCAGGCGCCCGGTGGAGGGACCCTTGGCCGGCGCGCCCGACGCGCCGGCCGCCGCCTGCCCGCCCGCCTGCCCGGGCGCCGGGGTCGCGGGCGCGCCGCCCTCGCTGAGCGGCTTGACCAGGGTGCCCACCGGCTGGACCGAACCGCCGTGCGTGAAGCCCCAGTCGAGCAGGGCGGCGGTCTGCTCGTACACCGCGTTGCTACCGGTGGCCGGGTGCATGACCGTGACCAGCAGGGTGCGGCCGCCGCGGGTGGCGGCGCCGGTGAAGGTGTTGCCGGCGTGGCTGGTGTAACCGTTCTTCACGCCGATCAGGCCGTCGTACGTCTTCAGCCCCCACGCGCCGGTCAGCAGGCGGTCGGTGTTCTGGATCTGGAAGGTCTTCTTGCCGCCCGCCGGGAAGTCCGCGACGCGCGTGCCGCAGTAGCCCCGGAAGTCGGGGTCCTGCAGCCCGTGCCGGGCGAAGAGCGTGAGGTCGTACGCCGAGGACAGCTGACCCGGGTGGTCGAAGCCGTCGGGGCTGACCACATGGGTGTCGAGGGCCTGGAGGTCCCGCGCCTTGGCCTGCATCTCGGCGACGGTCTTGGCGATGCCGCCGTTCATGTGCGACAGGACGTGCACGGCGTCGTTGCCGGAGCGCAGGAACACGCCCTGCCACAACTGCTCGACGGTGTAGGTGATGCCGGCCTTGATGCCGACGAGGCTGGAGCCCGCCGGGACGTCCGAGATGTCGGAGTCCTTGACGGTGTACCTCTCGGCCCGGTCGAACTTCTTCAGCACGGTGTCCGCGAACAGCATCTTCAGCGTGGACGCGGGCGCGAGGCGCTGGTGGGCGTTATAGGAGGCGAGCACCTCGCCCGTCGTACCGTCGGCGATGAGCCATGCGCGGGCCGTGAGCGACTTCGGGAGCCCGGTGGCGCCGTTCGCCTGGACTCCGCGCCGGGCCAGCCGGGCGCCGCCGACGGCGGTGGGTTCGGCGGAGGCCGGGGCGGCCGCGGACAGGGGAAGGGCGGCGGCCGTCAGCCCGAGGACGGCACGCCGGCTGAGCCGGGAGGATTCGCGCACCCCGGGACGGTACACCGCGCCGAGCAGCGGATTCCGCACCATCGGCCGGTGACCGGCAGGGAATTTGCCACGTTATGAAAATCTGACCGGATAACGTGAGCTGCGCGACGTGAGCGACCTCACGCCTGGCCGGTCTCGAAGCGCGAGATCCGCCCTTCCTCGTCCACGGTGAAGCTCCACCGGGTGCGCATCTCGCCCCACGCGTCGTTGCGGTAGCGGGCCACCAGCGAGCGGCCGTCCCGGCCCTCGCGGTCGACGTCCAGGTGGCCGTTGGACGAGAAGATCTCCCGGTCGATCCAGTCGTCGAGATCGCGGTCACAGCCGTCGTCGGACATGGTGGCGTCCGGCGCGAGCAGGGCCAGGAAGCCGTCACGGTCATGCGCGTTGACGGCGCTGACGAAGGCCCGCACGGCCGGATCGCTGAGTTTGGCCGGCTGAATGGTCATGGCGCCAGGCTCACACCGCCGCCCGGACCCCGCCACCGGAGCGGGCGGCGGGACGTGTCCGATGGTGTGACCGCCGTGACGGTGGTAACACGGGGAGGGGCCTTGTACTTCACATCCCGTTGGGGAGTCACCGTGACCTGTTACGACCGACGTGATCTGGGCCTGCTGCTGCTCCGGCTGGGGACGGGCGGGGTACTGGCGGCGCACGGCGCGCAGAAGCTGTTCGGCTGGTTCGGCGGACACGGCCTGGAGGGCACCGGCCAGTTCATGGAGTCCGTCGGCTACTCCCCCGGCAAGGCCAGCGCGACGGCCGCGGGCCTCGCGGAGGCGGGCGGCGGCACGCTGCTCGCCCTGGGCCTGGCCACGCCGGGAGCGGGCGCGGCGGCCGCGGGCGCGATGGCCGGCGCGGCGGCGGTGCACGCGCCCAACGGCTTCTTCGCCCAGGAGGGCGGCTACGAGCACGCGGCCACCCTGGGCCTGGCCGCCGCCGGCCTCGCCGTCACCGGCCCGGGCCGGCTCTCCCTCGACCACGCCCTCGGCCACGTCCTCGACCGCGGCTGGATGGTCCCCGCCGCCCTCGCGGCCACGGCGGCGGGCACGGCCCTGGTGGTGGGGGCCCGCACCAGGCGGGTGCGGGCGAAGGCGGCGGGGGAACAGGAGGCGCTGTTCGAGGAGGAGAGCGTCAAGGAGGACTAGGGTCTTTCGTTTGGATCAGGCCGGGCTCGCGGGGCCCGGCCGCCGGATCAGGCCGGATCGGCGGCGGGGGAGGCGGCGTGCCGCCGGGGCGTGGCACCCTGCGGGACATGACCGACCAGCTTCCCGCCCCCGCCCCGCTCTGGCCCACCGTCGACGAACTCTTCTCCCGCATGGAGGCCACCCGCGTCCGCTCCGGCCAGGAGGACCTGCTGCTGCGCATCCTCAAGCTGTCCGAGGAGGTCGGCGAGGTCGCGCAGGCGGTGATCGGGGCCACCGGGCAGAACCCCCGCAAGGGCTTCTCCCACACCTGGGACGACGTCCAGGCGGAGCTGTGCGACGTGGCCATCACCGCCCTGATGGCCCTGCGCACCCTGACCCCGGACGCCCCCACGGTGTTCGAACGGCATCTGGCGGGCGTGCGGGACCGGCCGCAGAAGCCGTCGGCGTAGGGCCGTCAGCTCAGCGGCACGCCCGCGCCTTCCAGCCGGCGCAGCTCGTCGGGCGTGAACGTCGGCCCGCCGGTCGGCGGACGCCGGGGCCCGAGGGCCGCCGCGAGGAGCACGTCCGGGCGGACCAGGACGGTCGGCGGGGCCTGGAGGGTGAGCACCTCGGTGAGGGCCGTGGCGACGCGGAAGCTGCCGATGGCCGTGTACGACAGCCGGCTCACGTAGCGGTGCAGCAGCCGGTCGCCGAGGTTCGGCCGCTTGCCCTCGGTGGTGGGGTAGTGCACGTCCTGCCCGACGGCGAGGGACCAAGCGGTGTCGACGGGCCGGGCGATGGCGCGCTGGGCCCGCCGGGCCAGTCCGTCCGTGAGTCCGCCGGCCGCCAACCGCCGCAGCGCGAGGGCGCCTTGGGCCGCCACCGACATGCCCTGCCCGTAGATCGGATTGAACGCGGCCACCGAGTCGCCCAGCGCGACCAGCCCCTCGGGCCAGTCCCGCAGACGCTCGTAGTAGTGGCGCCGGTTCGTCGTGGTGTGGGTGACGGTGACGTCGGTGAGCGGCTCGGCGCGGGCCAGCAACTCCGCGATCAGGGGGTGGCGCAGACCGCGCGCGTACGCCTCGAACGCGTCGGCGTCCGCGGTGGGCCGGGCACCCGGCGGCCCGTAGAGGCTCACGTGCCAGCGGTCGCCCTCGATGGGCACGATGGATCCCGCGCCGCCCGGACGCCGCGGGTCGGCCAGCACGTTGACCACCGGCCAGCCGTCGGTGGCGACCGGGGCGCGGTAGATCCTGCTGGCGTACGCCAGTCCGGACTCGATGCGGTCCTCGGCCAGCCCGGTGACGCCGAGTCCGGCCAGCCAGCGCGGGGTGCGGGTGGACCGGCCCGAGGCGTCGACGACGAGGTCCGCGGCGAGTTCGGTCTCGGTGCCGTCGGCGGCGCGCAGCCGCACCCCGGTGACCCGTCCGCGGCCGCCGAGCAGCCCGACGACCCGGCAGCCGGCACGCGCCCCGACCCGGGGGTCCGCGAGTACCTGCCGGCGCACCACGTGGTCGGTCAGATCGCGGTCGGCGGCGATCAGGTACTGGGTGGTCCTGCGCCACCGCCGGTACCAGCCCTCGGCCGAGAGGTAGACCATGTTCGTCGTCATGGGCACCCGGTTGGCGCCCGCCGCCACCAACTGCTCGACGGTGCCGGGCAGCAGGGCGTCGATGGCGTCCGCGCCGCCGGACAGCAGGGGGTGGACGTGCGCGGCCTGCGGCACACCGGTACGGGGCTCGGGCCCGGCGGGCAGCTCGTGCGCCTCGATGATCTCGACGGCGTCGACGGCGTCCTTCACGGCGGCCGCGGCGAGCATGCCGGCGAGACTGCCTCCGATGACGACGGCGCGGGTGGGCTGCTGACGGGGCTCAGTCACGGTGGCTGCTTTCTGCCTGGGCGGCGCGGGAGCGCTCGCGGAGGGCGGACAGGACGGGCGAGGACAGGGCCCGGGACAGGGGGATCAGATCACGCGGCTGCCGGGGCGGCGGGTCCGCGGGCCGCTCGGGGACGGCACCCGCCCGGGACCGGCGGGCGCGGGCCGCGATGACCATGGCCGCCTCCGCCGTCGCCTCGGCGGTGGCCGCGTCGTCGCCGCGGTCGAGTGCGGCGCGCAGCGCCCGCTCGCGCACGGCCGGGTCGTAGTGCGGGGCGAGCGCGAGGAGCGCGTCGTAGATGCTGGTCCTGCGGCGGGTGAGCCGTACCGCGGGAGAGGACCACCAGGGCAGGGAGGTGCGGACCGCGCCGGGCGTGGGCACGTCCCGCAGTTCCTCCCACAGGGGCGTCAGCCGGCGCAACTGCCGCAGCGAGCGCGCCGATTGCGCGAGCGGCGGCCCGGCGAGGGGCAGCCCGAAGCCGCAGACCACGAAGGCGGCGGAGGGGGCGGCGGTCTGCGGGGCCACTTGGTCGATGAGGAAGTCCCACCGGTGCCCGGCCCAACGGCCGCCGATGGCCACGAGCTTGACGACGTCGTAGCACACGTGCAGCAGATAGCCGGGCGCCAGGATGCGCAGTCCGGCCCGCAGCGAGCCGTGGACCTGCTTGGACCAGCGCCAGCACAGGACGCTGGTGGCCATCGTGCCCACGCCCTGGGCCACGAGGTAGGTCAGGATCATCTCGCGGATGAACGGGGTGCTCGCGTAGTAGCCGTCGAACAGGGTGAGTTGCTCCACCGGGGCACGCCCCGCCCAGAACAGGACGTTGATGGCGACGACGACCAGGCCGTAGACGAGGACGCACACCCGCGAGGCGCGCCGGGTCCGCTCGGCGGGCGCCGGCCGCCAGTTGATGATCAGCAGCAGGCTGGCGCCGCCGAAGACGGCCAGCGCGGAATAGGCCAGCGGCGCCGCGAAGTTGGGCACGCCGGTGACCCGGTTGATCTCGGCGATCGAGTCCGGCGCGGCGAAGAAGAAGACCAGCGCGCCGTCGAAGAGCAGCAGGACCACGGAGCCGAGCAGCAGGTCGCGGCGGTGGCGCAGCAGCGCGGGCACCTTCAGCAGACAGATCAGCAGCAGCAGCGTGCCGCAGAGGTAGAAGACGGTGTTGTCCGGTCCGTGGCTCACGGCGGTGGGGGCTCCTCGGGCGGCTCGGTCGTGTCCGGGGTCAGCAGCCGCGGATGCGATGCACCAGCGACACCCGGATACGGCCCTCCAGCCGCTCGGGGTCGGCGAGCGACCGCGCCTCGGCCAGCGCCTCGCGCACTCCGGTGGCGAACCGGTACCCGAAGAACTCGGCCTCCTCCTCCTGGCGGACCACGGCCGGGTCGTCGGCCCGCAGGGCGATGTGGAACCCGAGGTCCATCCGCTCCCCGGGCGTCGCGGCCGAACCGTCGCCACCTTCGTCGCAGACGCCGGCGACCAGGTCGCGCAGGGCGTCCGGCATCCCGTCGCCGAGCGCGCGGGAGGCGGCCGGGCCGTGCGCCGTCAGGGACCCGCAGTGCCCCTCGAACATGTGCCAGACCTCGTGCCCGATGATGACCAGCTGGTGGTCGAGGTCGGTGTTCCGCTCGTACGCGATCACGTCCTGGCCGGCGCGGTCGATCCACAGTCCGCTGGCCAGTTCGGGCGGAAACGCCACGGCGTGCAGCCGCACGGGCCGCCCCCGCACCTGTGTGACGGCCCTGCCGACGGCGGGCAGGAGGGTGTCGTCACCGCCGGGCACGTCGAGCGCGGCGAACAACCGCGAACCGAGCCTGCGCATCGCCCTGGTCCCGGCGCTCACCGCACTCCTCGGCAACGACGGAGGAGCCCTCCCCCGCCCTGACCCCGAAGCGCCGTCGGAAGAGACGGGACGGACTCCACCGGCGTACTCCCAGAATGTGCAACGACTCCAGTTGGCGTGCGCACGGCACCCTACCGGAGGGGGTGTGCGGGCTCAACGGCGGTTTGCGGCCAGGGCCGGCGGCGGCTGAATCCTCGTCGGCCGGCGCGGCAAGCTGTCCGGCGAGGCGGGCGCCGGCCTGCACGGATGCAACCGCTCCAATCGCTGCCTGGCTCGATAACCCAGCGGCGACCACGCCCGGTTGTGCGATAGCGTGGCCGTGCGCCGCATACCCCTCCCCGGAGGGTGTACGAACCGCGGGTCGCGGGATGAACGGATGACAGTGGTCTCACCCCTTAGGTGAGGACGGACGCCCGGTGGGCTTCCCCACCGAATCCGGGATCCCGACTCCTCCAAGGAGATGCTCAGCATGACCCCTGTCGAGTACAAGCCCCCGCGCCGCACCTGGTTCCGTGAGGTACTTATCGGTGTCACCGCCGGAGTTCTCTCGGAACTTGTGCTGAGGGCTTTGGCGGCGACGGCGCATCTGCTCGTCTGATACGAGCAGAGCGGCGGGTCCCGGGGAGACCCGCCGTCGTTCATCGGGTTACCCTTCCTGCCTGTTGTCGCGGCCCGACGGGCTTCCGGTTTCGGACACGCCCCCACCCGCACGATTCGCTTCGTGCCCTGGGGGACCCCTCCGTGCTTTTTGGCAGCTCGGCATCCGAAATGCGTCATCTGCTCTCGCCGCAGCCTGGCGTACCAAACCTTCCCCTGACCGACCGGCTCATCTCCGAGCACCGCGAGGTCAAAGGAACGGTCCCGAGCCCTGGGGACATCGCATCGTGGAACAACAGCATTCCCATCGTCATCGACGAACTCCTGCAGTGCGGTCGAGGCGAGGTCCAGGTACTCGTCGAGTTCGGTCTACCGCACACCGACAGCGCGGTTGACCTGGTCCTTTGCGGTCAGCGTCCGGGCACAGGCACACCGTCCTATGTCGCTCTGGAACTCAAACAGGTACGCGACGCGACTGTGCACCCGGAGTGCCCCACCGTTGTCGACCTCGGCTACGGCGAGTACAAGCCGCATCCCACACGGCAGATACAGCGCTACTGCGAGTACATGACGCGCTATCTCCCTCCGCTTCGGGAGAATGACGACTGCCTCACGGGGGCCGCGTTCCTGCACAACGCCAGGGATGAGCACGTATCCGCACTCTTCGATCTGCCCGAGACGCAACATGGCACTCTGTACACCCTCGACGACCTCGATCTCTTCCGTCGCATGCTCACCTCCTGTTTCACCGAGGGCTCGGGAAGCGAGGCCGCCCGGATACTGGTCGAGGCGAAGCGGGACCCGCTGCGAAAGGTCACCGACATCGCACGCCAACGGTCCGTCACGGGTGGCGGACTGACCCTGCTCGACGAGCAGCAGGTGGCCTTCGACCTCATCCTCCGTCACGTGGAACGTGAAGTCCTGAACGGGAACTCGGGACGCAAGCGCGTCTTCGTCTTCCGAGGCGGCCCGGGGAGCGGAAAGAGTGCCGTGGCGCTGGAGATGCAACGAGCACTTGGCCTGCGATGCCACCTCGCCGTGCTGGCGAGCGGCTCACACGCGTACACGGAAACCCTGCGTGAGACTCTTCTGAACACCGCTCGCCGGGGCGAGGTGAGCAGGAAGCGTGCAGCAGGCTTGAAGATGTACCGCTACTTCAACAGCTTCCAGGACGTCGAGCCCGACAGCGAGGAAGTCATCATCTGCGATGAGGCACATCGCATGCGCCGGTCTTCCACCGACAGATGGACGACTCAGGAGAGCCGCGAGGAGGACCGGCCTCAAGTGGACGAACTGCTCACCGCAGCCAGGATCCCGGTCTTCCTTCTCGACGATCACCAATCCATACGCCCCGACGAGGTCGGCAACGCCGCGTATCTACGTGAGTATGCCGAGAGCCAGGGATGCGAGGTCACGGTGACGGAACTCGAGCGGACTTTCCGAGCGGGAGGCAGTAAGCGTTACCAGGGATGGGTGCAGCAGCTTCTAGGGTTCACCGACCTGGATGCGGCGCCGTGGAGACCAGACGGCCGGATGCAGCTACTGGTGGCCGACTCCCCCAGCGACCTGGAAGAGTTCGTTCGGGAACGGCACCTGGAGGGCGCTACGGCACGGATCACCGCGGGCTATTGCTGGCCGTGGAGCAATCCAGAAGACGGCACCCTGGTACCCGATGTCCAGATCGACGACTGGCGCAGACCCTGGAATGTCAAGCCACAGCACCGTGTGCCGGACGCTCCACCGGCCAGTCTGTGGGCGACAGACCGTCGCGGTATCGACCAAATCGGCTGCGTCTACACCGCCCAGACGTTCGAGTACGACTGGAATGCGGTCATCATCGGCCCCGATCTCCTGTGGCGGGGCGGCCGCTTCGTCGTGGACCCGTCGGCCTCGAAGGACCCCGCCTTCCGAGGCGCCCCCGAAGACATCGTCAAACGGTGCATCCGGAACGCCTACCACGTCCTGCTCACCCGAGGCGTGGCCGGCACCGTGGTGTACTCACCGGACGCCCGTACCCAGAGCGCGTTGCGTCGTCTCATCCCGGGCACCATCAGCCGGCAACAGATCCTCGGCTCTCCCACGAGGCCCCTCACAGCCGAGGGGGCCGCCGTACCCCCTTCCTACCGGAGACCCCGCCAGTAAACTTGATCGGAGTGTCGTTGCGGCCCGCCGGGCTTCCGCTCCGCAGCCGCGGAGTCCGAAGGACATGCCCCCACCCGCGCGAGTGACTTCGTGCTGCCTGGGGGGAAATCCTTGCTGTTCCGCGACTCCGCCACCGCGGTCGCTGCCGAGATTCTGGCCGGTTCGCTGTTTCTGCGCATGACCGAGCAGTTCGTGCATCGCCACGGTTACCGGCCGGGCCCCTCCGAAGTGCGGGCCTGGGAACGCAGTATCCCCGCTCTCACCAACGTGCTGCGTGACGCGGGGCTCGGCGACGTGGAGATGCTGCTGGAGTACGACCTCCCCCTGACCAGTAAACGAGCCGACGTTGTACTCGCGGGGGTGCATCCGCGGACGGGAGAGCCGTCGTACGTCGTTGTCGAACTCAAGCAGTGGAGTCAGGCACAGCCCGAAGACGATGACCCGCTGCGGTGCCGTGTTGATGCGTACGCCCGACCCGTGCTGAATCCGATCGAGCAGGTACGCGGATACTGCGACTACCTCGTCGCGTTCAATGGAGCGCTCGCCGACAACCCGGACCGGATATCGGGCGCGGCCTTCCTCCACAACGCGACCGAGTTCGGCATCAGTGGCCTGTACGAGGCCGGGCAGAGCGAACGAGGAATGCTCTTCACCGCGGAGCGGCGAGGGGCCTTCATCGACCATCTACGTTCGAAGCTGGCTCCTGTCTCCGGTGCGGGTGCGGCAGACGCCCTGCTCTCGGGCAAGGTGAAGCCGTCCAGGCAGTTGATCGCCCTGGCAGCGCAGGAGGTGCGCGAACGCGAGCAGTTCGTGCTGCTGGACGATCAGCGAGTCGCGTATGAAACCGTCCTGACGGCCGTCCGCAAGGCCAAGCAAGCCGATCACAAGGAAGTGGTGATCGTCACGGGCGGTCCGGGGACGGGCAAGAGCGTCATCGCCCTGTCGCTCTTGGGCGAGCTGTATCGACGCGGGGTGTCGGCACTGCACGCGACCGGGTCGCAGTCCTTCACAAAAACCATGCGCAAGGTGGCGGGTGCCCGCAAACGCGAAGTCCAGGACCTCTTCAAGTACTTCAACAGCTTCATGACAGCCGAACGGAATGGTCTCGATGTCCTGATCTGCGACGAGGCACACCGCATTCGTGAGACGTCGGCGAATCGTTACACCCGGGCCCAGCACCGTACCGGCAAGCGGCAGATCGACGAGTTGATCGACGCCGCCCGCGTTCCGGTCTTCCTGCTCGACCAACACCAGGTCGTACGTCCCGGCGAGATGGGAACGATCGAGGAAATAAAGGCAGCTGCCGAGTCGAAGGCACTACGGTGCACGGTGGTACCCCTGGACAGCCAGTTCCGTTGCGGCGGCAGCGACGCCTACCTGCGCTGGGTGCTCCGCCTGCTGGGCCTCGAGGGTGACGGGCCCGTGCCATGGGAGCCTGACGGAAAGGTGAGGCTCCTGGTCGCGGAAACTCCGCAGGAAATGGAAGATTTCCTCGACGCACGCCGCGCCGAGGGCTACGGGGCCCGGATGTCCGCCGGGTACTGCTGGAAGTGGACGACAAAGGTGCCTCCGGGGCAGTCGCTCCCCGCAGACGTTGTGATCGGGGACTGGGCGCGCCCCTGGAACGTGTACGGCGAGCGGTCGGTCCTGGGGGCTCCACCGTCGGCTCTCTGGGCCACCGACCCGGCGGGCTTCGGGCAGGTCGGTTGCGTCTACACCGCCCAGGGTTTCGAGTACGACTGGAGCGGGGTCATCATCGGTCCCGACCTGGTGTGGCGCGGCGACCACTGGATCATCGACCGCTCTGCCTCGAAGGACCCCGCATTCAAAAAGTCCACGCCGGACGCGGATGTCGCCCGACTGATCCGCAACACGTACAAGGTGCTCCTGACGCGCGGCATGACCGGCACGGTGATCTACTCGACAGACCCTGAAACGCGCGCGAAACTGCGGGAACTCGTCGCGTCGGCCACGTCCGCACCGCTGTCCCTGTCCGGCTGACATCCGCGTCCGCCACTGCTTCAGGACGGGAATGCGCATGGCCGAGGCGCGACTCGTCCGCGCCCTCTGACCCCACTTGGATACCGCAGCCGAATCACTGGCATAACGGTTACTGGCAGACGAGTCGGGCTGTACGCCGGGTTCTGTTCCCCGGGTCCCTCGCGGGGCCCGGGGCGACGGCCATCCATCTAGGGCCGGTGTTGCCACCGGCCTCGTGCGGTCTACCCGCGGACTCGGGCGGGCAGCCCTCGGTCGTCCGCGCAGAAACACCGGGGTGTTTCCTTTTGACCTTGCTCCGGGTGGGGTTTACCTAGCTGCCCAGGTCACCCTGGGCACTGGTGGTCTCTTACACCACCGTTTCACCCTTACCGAGGACCGAGGTCCCCGGCGGTCTGCTTTCTGTGGCACTGTCCCGCGGGTCACCCCGGGTGGCCGTTAGCCACCACCCTGCCCTGTGGAGCCCGGACGTTCCTCGGGAAGCCCCCTGGGGGACTTCACGCGGCCGCCCGCCCGGCTCGTCTGCCGTGCCGACCATGGTACCGGTCCGCGCACGGGGCCGTGGACCGGCGGTGCGCCGGGGCCGGGCCGGGGCCGGGCGTCGGTGATCACGCCGTTCTTCGTGCGCTTCGCGCCGAATCGCCCCCCGGCTCGGGCCGAGGCCGTGCGGGGTGCGCTACGTATGGGGACCGGAGGGGAGGACGGATGAGGACGGTGCACCGGCTGGTGCTGCACGAGGCCCGGGTCTTCGGGAGCCTCGCGCTGTGGGTGGGGCGGCGCAGTCAGGGGACCGCCGGCGGGCGGGCGTTCGGATACGCGCGGGGGCAGGGCTCGACCCTGCTGGGGCTGGCGTTCGTGTGCGTGATCGAGACGGTCGGCGTGGCCGCGATGCTGCGCGACTGGCCCGCCGCGCACCACGTGATGCTGGTGCTGGACAGCTACACCGTGCTGCTCGTCCTCGGCCTGCACGCGGCCGGTGTGGTGCGCCCGCACGTGCTGACCGGGGACGCGCTGCGGGTGCGGTACGGGGTCCGGGCGGACGTGCGGATACCGCTGGGCGCGATCGGGGCCGTGCGGCGGGAGACCCGGATGACCCACGCGTACGCGGCGGGGGAACTCGATCTGCCCGTCGGCTCCCAGACCTCGGTCACCCTCGAACTCGCCGAACCGGTCCCGTACGTGACGTTGCTCGGCCGTCGCGAGGAAGTGCGCGTGGTGCGGCTGTACGCCGACGATCCCGGCGCGCTCGTCCAGGCCCTCACGCGGGCGTGAACAGGGGTTTCGCCCTGCCGGGGGCGGCCTGGGCCAGGCGGACCCGCAGGGGTTCGCCGAGGGGCAGGCCAGGGCCCTCGACCCGGCCGATGACCGCCGGGGAGGCCAGCTGGACGGTGCCGGTGCCCGGACGGCGCTCGTCCACGTCCACCACGCAGGCGTCGAAGACCTCGCCGACCCGGTCCTTCAGCAGGGCCGCCGCCACGATGCCGATTGCCTCGTGCTCCACCGTGGCCGCGCGCTGCGCGCCGTCGGCCATCCGGTGGGGCAGGGCGTCGAGCGCGGCGAGGACCCAGTCGGGCGTGGGCCGGTCGGACACCGCGCTCAGGCAGAGTTCCAGGGCGTAGCGGTCGGCGAGGCGCCGCAGGGGGGCGGTGCAGTGGGCGTAGGGGGCGGCGACGGCCGCGTGCGTGGTGATCGCGGGCAGGGCGCCGTCGCGGAAGACCGTGTAGCCGGCGCCGCGCAGCAGGGTGGTGCACTCCTGAAGGAAGGCCGCGTGATGGGGTTCGCGCGGGTCGAGGGCGCTGATCACGGCCGCGTACGGCACATGGTGCGGCCAGTCGATGCCGAGGGCCCGCGCGGTACGGCGCAGCCGGGCGACCGCGCCGTCCGGGGCGGCGGGCAGGGTGCGCAGGATGCCGGTGCCCAGGGCGAGCATCAGATCGGCGGCGGCCATGCCGGTGAGCAGGGAGAGCTGGGCGTTCCAGCCCTCGGCGGGCAGTGACGCGCGGTACGACAGCGCGTAGGTGTGGTCCCGTTCGGTGATCCGCTGCTCGGGCACGGACAGGGAGATGCCGCCGCGCTCGGCCTCCTGCCGCTCCCGGGCCCGGCCGATCTCCGCGAGCAGGGCGACCGGCTCCTCGGCGGTGCCCGTGTCGATCATCCGCTGCACGGCCGCGTAGTCGAGCCGGGCGCGGCTGCGGACCAGGGCCCGGCGCACGTCGACGGCGATGGTCCGGCCCAGCTCGTCCAGGTCGAGCGTCCACAGCACGGCGGGCCGGGTGCGGCCGGGCAGCAGGCCGGCCGCGTCCTCGCTGAGCACGGCGGGGTGCAGCGGCACCCGCTCGTCCGGGAAGTACAGGGTGTTCACCCGCCGGTGCGCCTCCGCGTCCAGGGCGCCGCCGGGTGCGACGAAGTGGGCGACGTCGGCGATGGCGTACCGCACCCGGTAGCCGGTGCCCTGCCGGGACAGGTGGGCGGCCTGGTCGAGGTCCGGGGAGCCGGGCGGGTCGAGGGTGAAGAAGGGGATGTCCGTGGCGTCGTACGACGGCGGGGGCGGGGCCTTCGCGGCGCGCTCGGCCTCGGCCCTGGCCTCCGGCGGGAAGTCCTCGGGGATGCCCATGCCGGTGCGCAGGGCGGCGAGCGCGGCCCTCAGGGGTGCCTCGGGGGCGCCGGTCACGCGGATCTTGCGCGGGGGCATGTGTCGAGCGTAGGGCGGGGGGACGCGGGCGGCACTCCGTGCGGGGGCGGCCGGCATCCCTTGCGGGGCACGCGGCGTCCCGTACGGGGGCGGGGAGCATCCCTTACGGAAGCACGCGGCGTCCCGTACGGGGTGGAGAGCATCCCTTACGGGGCACGCAGCGTCCGTGCACGGGCGGGGAGCCCCGCGCTCCCTTCCCCGGCCGTACCCCGCCGACGAGCCCGTACGCTGGCCGCGAGCGCAAGAGAAGGAGTACGTGTTGCTGGTCCTGCTGCCGCCCTCGGAAGGTAAGGCCGACTCGGGCAAGGGTGCCCCGTTGCGGTTGGAGTCGCTGTCCCTGCCGGGGCTGACCGCCGCGCGGGAGGCCGTGCTCGGGGAGCTGGTCGCGTTGTGCGCGGGCGACGAGGAGAAGGCGCGCGAGGTGCTGGGGCTCAGTGAGGGGCTGCGCGGCGAGGTCGCCAAGAACGCGGCCCTGCGCACGGCCGGCGCCCGTCCCGCCGGGGAGATCTACACCGGTGTCCTGTACGACGCCCTCGGCCTGGCTTCCCTGGACGCGGCGGCGAAGCGGCGGGCGGCGCGCTCGCTGCTGGTGTTCTCCGGGCTGTGGGGCGCGGTGCGGGTGACCGACCGTATCCCCTCCTACCGCTGCTCGATGGGGATCAAGCTGCCCGGGCTCGGGGCGCTGGCCGGGCACTGGCGGGCGCCGATGGCCGAGGTGCTGCCGGCGGCGGCCGGGGACGGACTGGTGCTGGACCTGCGCTCGGCGGCGTACGCGGCGGCCTGGAAGCCGAAGGGCGAGGTCGCGGAGCGGACGGCGACGGTACGAGTGCTGCACGCGCCGACGCGGAAGGTGGTCAGCCACTTCAACAAGGCGACGAAGGGGCGGATCGTGCGGGCGCTGCTGTCGTCCGGGGTGACGCCGGCGGACCCCGCCGAGCTGGTGACGGCGCTGCGGGAGCTGGGGTACGCGGTGGAGGCGCAGGCGCCGGAGCGGGCGGGGAAGGCGTGGGCGCTGGACGTGCTGGTGGAGGAGGTCCACTAGGGGCGGCCATGACCGAGATGGCGTTGCACGATGCGCAACGGTGATTGCGGGTGGTGCAGCGGCTCGGCACGATGAGGGCATGATCTCCGTGCTGGACCTCTCGCCGGTCGTGCCCGTGGTGGTGCTGCCGGACGCCTCCGTCGCCGTACCGCTGGCCCGGGCCCTGGTGGCCGGGGGGCTGCCCGCGATCGAGGTGACGCTGCGTACCCCCGCCGCGCTGGACGCGATCCGGGCGATCGCCGACGAGGTGCCGCAGGCGGTGGTCGGCGCGGGCACGGTGATCACACCGGAGCAGGTGGACGCGTGTGTCGCGGCCGGGGCGCGGTTCCTGGTGAGTCCGGGGTGGACGCAGGCGCTGCTGGACGCCATGCGGGGATCCGGGGTGCCGTTCCTGCCCGGGGTGTCGACCGCCTCGGAGGTGGTCGCGCTGCTGGAGCGCGGGGTGCGGGACATGAAATTCTTCCCGGCGCGGGCGGCGGGCGGCACGGAGTATCTGAGGTCGCTCGCGGGGCCGCTGCCGCAGGCCCGGTTCTGCCCGACGGGCGGGATCGGCCCGGCGACCGCGCCGGAGTATCTGGCGCTGCCCAACGTCGGCTGTGTGGGCGGGAGTTGGATGGTCCCGGCGGATGCGGTGGCCGAGCGGGACTGGGCCCGGATCGAGGCGCTGGCGCGCGGCGCGGCCGGGCTCAGCGCAGGTGGGACGTGTCGTTGAAGAGGCGGACGCTCGCGTTGCCGTCCGCGTAGTACGCCACCGCGGACAGGGAGGCCGCCGACAGCTCCATGCGGAACAGGGACTCGGGCGGGGCGCCGAGGGCGAGGCGGACGAAGGTCTTGATCGGGGTGACGTGAGTGACCAGCAGGACGGTGTGGCCCGCGTGCGCGGTGACCAGCCGGTCGCGGGTGGCCTCGATACGGGCGGCGGTCTCGGCGAAGCTCTCGCCGCCGCCGGTGGGGCGCGCCTCCGTGTCGGCGAGCCAGGCGTTCAGGTCGTCCGGGTAGCGGTCGCGGACCTCGCCGAAGGTCAGGCCCTCCCAGGCACCGAAGTCCGTTTCCCGCAGGCCGTCCTCGATGTGGACGTCCAGGTTCAGCCGGGCGGCGACGATCTCGGCGGTCTCCCGGGTGCGGGCGAGCGGAGAGGCGAGGACGGTCTCGATGGTGCCGCGCGCGGCCAGCGCCTCGGCCGCCCGGTGGGCCTGCTCCCGGCCGGTGTCCGAGAGGGGCGGGTTGGTGCCGCCGCTGCCGGAGAAGCGCTTCTGCGGGGTGAGGGGGGTCTCGCCGTGCCGGAGCAGGACGAGGGTGGCGGGGGCGCCGAGGTCGGGGGCGGCGGACCAGCCGCGGGCGGTGGCGCCGGGGGTGCGGGCCTGCGCCGCGGTCCCGGCCGGCTCCGCCGGACGCACGGCTCCCGACACCTCGGCCCCACCCGCCGCACCGGCACCGGCACCCGCACCCGCATGCGCAGCCACGTCGGCCGCCCCTCTTTCCACCGCGCGTACATCCACGTCAGCCGCGTCCAGCTCCGCCGTCGACGTCGTCGCCGACCACTGCTCGCCGCGCGCGCCCGCGTCCATCGCCTCGTTGGCCAGGCGGTCGGCGTGCTTGTTCTCGGCGCGCGGGATCCACTCGTAGGTGACCTGGTCCGCCGGGAACACCCCGCGCGCCTGCGTCGCCAGTGGCTTCATCGCCGGGTGCTTGATCTTCCAGCGGCCCGTCATCTGCTCGACGACCAGCTTGGAGTCCATCCGCACGTGCACCCGCGCGGTGGGGTCCAGGGTGTGGGCGGCGCGCAGGCCGGCCAGCAGGCCCCGGTACTCGGCGACGTTGTTGGTGGCGAGGCCGAGGTACTCGGCCGCCTCCAACAGCGTCCGGCCCGTCGCCGCGTCGCGGACCACCGCGCCGTAGCCCGCGGGCCCCGGGTTGCCCCGTGAACCGCCGTCCGCCTCGACGATGAACTCCCGCACGCCGTGCGCCCCTTACAGACCCGACTCGGCCGTGCGCACCAGGATCCGGCGGCAGTTCTCGCAGCGCACCACCGTGTCGGGGGCGGCCGCCCGGACCTCGTTCAGCTCGGTGATGGCCAGCTCCTGGCGGCAGCCCTGGCAGGTGCGCGCGTACAGCTTCGCCGCGCCGATGCCGCCCTGCTGCGCGCGCAGCTTGTCGTACAGAGCCAGCAGGTCCGCGGGGACGGAGGCCGCCACGACCTCGCGCTCCTTGGTCACCGCCGCGGCCTCGCGGTCGATCTCCTCGAACGCGGCGTCCCGGCGCCCGCTCGCGTCGTCGATCTTCGACTGGACGGAGGCGACCCGCTCGGTCAGCTCGTTCACCCGCTCCTGCGCGGACTCGCGGCGCTCCATGACCTCCAGGACCACGTCCTCCAGGTCGCCCTGCCGCTTGGCGAGCGAGGCGATCTCGTGCTGGAGGTTGGCGAGGT
The DNA here is from genome assembly GCF_013423905.1 of Streptomyces sp. NEAU-sy36. Lineage (NCBI taxonomy): Bacteria > Bacillati > Actinomycetota > Actinomycetes > Kitasatosporales > Streptomycetaceae > Streptomyces > Streptomyces sp. NEAU-sy36. The sequence continues at coordinate 1,452,028 of NZ_CP058977.1, read as the reverse complement.
CCTTGGGCGAGGTGACGGCGCCGGAGTCGAGGCGCTGCTGGTCGCGGGTGGCGCGCTGGCGCACCTGGTCGACGTCCTGCTCGGCCTTGGTCTGCTCGCGGGCGCAGTCGCTCTCCTCGGTCTGCGCGGCCACGAGCAGGTCGCGCAGCTGGGTGAGGTCCTTGGTCAGCGACTCGATCTCGGCGTGCTCGGGCAGGGACCTCCGCTTGTGCGCGAGCTGCTGCAGGCGGACGTCGAGGGCCTGGACGTCGAGGAGTCGGATCTGGTCTGCGGGCGCGGCGTTCAGTTGGGGGCTCCCATTAGCTAGTGGTGACGGAGGACGCCGCGTGGGCGGTCCAGGGGTCGGTGACCGTCTTGGAGACGTGGACGCGGAGGTCCCAGCCGTGGCGGTCGGAGATCTCGTCGAGCTGGCTCGCGGCCAGTTCGCACCAGGGCCACTCGGTGGCCCAGTGCGCGGCGTCGAGCAGCGCGAGCGGACTGTGCGCGACGGCCTCGGAGGCCGGGTGGTGGCGCAGGTCGGCGGTGAGGAAGGCGTCCACTTCGGCCGCCCTGACCTGGTCGAAGAGGCTGTCGCCCGAGCCGCCGCTGACGGCGACGGTGCGGATGACGGCGTCGGGGTCGCCGGCCACCCGGATGCCCTGCGCGGTGGCGGGCAGCCGCTCGGCGGCGCGTGCGGCCAGCTCCCGCAGGGTGAGCGGGTGGTCGAGGGCGCACACCCGGCCGAGGCCCCGACGGCCGTTCGGATCGGTGGGGTCCGGGACCAGGGGGCGCACGACCCGCAGGTCGAGCGCGCCCGCGAGGGCGTCGGAGACGCCCGGGTCGGCGGTGTCGGCGTTGGTGTGGGCGACGTGCAGCGCGATGTCGTTCTTGATCAGCGTGTGGACGACCCGACCCTTGAAGTGCGAGGCCGCGACCGTGGTCGTGCCCCGCAGATAGAGCGGGTGGTGGGTGACGAGCAGGTCGGCGCCGAGCCGTACCGCCTCGTCGACGATCTCCCGCACGGGGTCGACGGCGAACAGGACCCGGGTGACCTCCTGGTCGGGGTCGCCCACGACCGTGCCGACCGCGTCCCAGGACTCGGCCCGCTCGGCGGGCCACAGGTTCTCCAGCGCGGCGATGACTTCAGACAGACGGGGCACGGGAAAAGGCTACCTGGCTGTTCGGCGGGGCTGAACCGCATCCGCCGGTCCCGGCCCCGCGCAGCACAGACGCCGCCGCTTCCTCGGAGGAATCGCTTTTGCGCCACCCGTATGTGTGAAGCGGCGGGCGGCCCCCCGCACGACCGTGCGCGGAAAACTAGCTTCGTCGCCGGAGGTGACCGAAGAATGACGGTCTGTGCCATCGAATCCCGGTCCGTCGGCGAGGACGACCGCTCGCCGGGTCGCGGTTGCGTGCTCACGGCGGACGGTGCGTACGCCGCCCGGCTCGCGCGCAGCGGTGACTCCTGGTTCCCGGAGCGCTGGACGCTGGACGGCCCGGAGCCGTACGCGGTGCCGCTGCCCGGGAACCAGCCGGAGGAGCCCGGCACCGAGTTGCAGCCGCTGGGCGACGGCCGGGTCCTGATCCACCGGCGGGCGGCGCGGCGGCACCTCTTCGCGCTGCTGTACCCGACCGGGCCCGGCACCGGGGAGCTGCCGCTGGGCGCGATGGAGTGCGCGGTGCCCGGCACCCGGCTCACCCTGCTGCCCCCGGCGCCGGGCGGGGCGCGGGCGTACGCCGTCTCGGTCGGCGCGCGCTCCAGCGCGGTGTGGCAGGTGGCGGGCGGGTCGTCCGGTCCGGCGCGGCTCGCCGAGGTGCCGGGTCGCTGCTCGGGCGGGGTCTGGCTGGACCGCGCCGGGCGGCTGCTGGCGCTGGACCGGGAGCTGGAGGGCCGCACCAAGACGGTCGTGGTGGACCTGGAGCGGGGCGAGGTCTCGCCGCTGCTCCAGATCGCGCCGGACAGCGACGACCGGCTGCTGCTGGCCGACCTCGACAGCGGGCTGCTGCTGATCTCCTCGGACGCCCCCTCGCCGGGGCAGGAACGATTGGGCTGGGGCATCCTCGGCTCCACCCTGCCGGTGCGTTTCCCCACGTCGCTGCGGTTGCCGGAGTGTACGGCGGTGCCGTTCGCGATCCAGCCGGGGCAGGTGCTGGAGCCGGAGGGCTGTGCGGTGGCGCTGCGCATCGACGGCCCGGTGGGCACCTGGGTGGGCCTGTGGCGGCCGGCCGAGCGCCGGGTGCGGCACCTGCCCGCGCCCAAGGGGTGGCTGACCGGGGCCGGGCTGTGGACCCCGGACGGGGTGCTGCGGCTGCCGTACGCCACCCGGGAGACGCCGTGCGGGGTGGCGGAGCTGCGGATGCCCGAGCGCGAGCCGCGCGCGGAACGACCGGCGGGCGCGGCGGGCGCGGCGGCCGAGCGGCCGGGGGAGGCGGGCCAGCCGGCGGGCCCGGGGCGGACCGGCCCGGACCCGGACGACGCGGTCGCCCGAACGCCCGGCGCGGTGTCCCGGCGGGCGGCGGAACCGGGCTCTTCGGAACCGGTGGCGGCTTCCGGGGAGCCCGCTTCACCCCGCCCGGTGCCGTTGCAGCAAGCGCCTCTGGAACGTCTTGTAACGAACTAGTGCCGGTTGGCGTGTACGCCTGGATTCGCCCGGCGGTGGGCCGGTTAAACTCGCCCGGCTGTACGAAAGATGATGTTGACGGGGTGAATACGTCCGATGAGCGACACCAGCACGACCAAGCAGCTGTCTGCCGACTCTGAGAACGCCGGCCACGGCCGGCATCGCGGTGAGGTCGCGGCCAGGGAGAGCGACACGGCTCCCCACGGCCGGCACCGCAGGACCGCCGAGGCGACCACCGAGGCGGCCGCCTGAGGCCGGACAGCGGGAAGGGAAGAGGGGGCACCGGCCGGTGCCCCCTCTTTCCGTCGCTCCCCTCGTCGGTCCGGCGTCAGGAGTGCTCCACGACGGTGTCGGCGAGCACGGGCGCGTCGCCCCGCCCGGCGACGCCCACCGCGACCCGCACCCGGCCCGCCTCCTCGCGCCACATGCGGATGCGCAGCGTCTCGCCGGGGAAGACCACGCCGGCGAACCGGGCGGCGTACGACCGCACCCGCCCCACGTCGCCGTCGAGCAGCGTGTCGACCACGGCCTTGAGCGTCATGCCGTAGGTGCACAGACCGTGCAGGATGGGCCGGTCGAACCCGGCGAGCCGTGCGAACTCGGGGTCGGCGTGCAGCGGGTTGCAGTCGCCGGACAGGCGGTAGAGCAGGGCCTGGTCCGGGCGGACGGGTCGCTCGACCACCCGGTCCGGCGGTCCGGCCGGCTCCCGGGTGCGGGCCGAGGGGCCCCGCTCGCCGCCCCAGCCGCCCTCCCCGCGCACGAAGATCCGGGCGTCGCTCGTCCACAACGGCCCCTGCTCGTCGGTCACTTCGGTGCGCAGGACGAGGACGGCGGCCTTGCCCTTGTCGTACACGGCGACGATGCGGGAGGTGGCGGTGGCGGTGCCGGCCACCGGGACGGGCCGGTGCAGGCGCAGGGTCTGCCCGCCGTGCAGGACCTTGGCCAGGTCGACGTTGACGCCCGGCATGGACAGCCCGCCGATCACCCCGGGCGCCCCGGCGCCCGCCACGGTGGCGAAGCTCGGCAGCACGTGCAGCCGGGACTCCAGGGTGTAGCGCAGCTCGTCCGGGTCGGTGGCGGGGGTGCCGGCGCCGATGCCCAGGTGGTAGAGCAGCACGTCCTTGGCGGTCCAGGTGATCGGTTCGGAGCGGGGTTCGGCGGCGAGGGCCTTGGCCGCGTCGATGGGCATGGGGCTCCTGGGGGTGTCGGGACGTCGGCACGGCCGTCCGCACCGTCGGCCGCACCGGGGTCGTCCACGGGACGGGGAACGCGTTCCGGTCCGGCGCCCCCTGTATAGCCGAGCCCTCCGTACCCGAGAAGGCCGCTGACGGTGCGCCAGTCGCGCCGGGCCGTGACATTCGTACTGCCCGGGTCCGTACATCCGCATCTGCCGGGCGGCCGGGTCCTGCTCGTACCGTCATAGCCATGACGGAGAAGGACGAGGACACCGCCGTGTCCTTCACGGGGGCGGTCCGGGCATACGGGTCCGTGCGCGCCGTGGACGGGGTGGACCTGCGGATCGGGCGCGGCGAGACCGTGGCCCTGCTGGGCCGCAACGGGGCCGGCAAGTCGACCACGATCGGCCTGCTGCTGGGGCTGTACCCGCCGGACGCCGGCCGGGTGGAGCTGTTCGGCACCGAGCCGGAGCGGGCGGTGCGGGCCGGACGGGTGGGCGCGATGCTCCAGGACGCCCGGCCGGTGCCCCGGGTCACCGTGGGGGAGCTGGTCGGCTTCGTGGCCTCCCGCTATCCGGCGCCGATGCCGGTGCCCCGGGCGCTGGAGCTGGCCGGGATCGCCGCGCTGGCCGGGCGCCGGGTGGACCGGCTGTCGGGCGGGCAGGTGCAGCGGGTGCGGTTCGCGGTGGCGCTGGCCGGCGATCCGTCGCTGCTGGTGCTGGACGAGCCGACGGCGGCGCTGGACGTGGAGGCGCGGCACGTGTTCTGGGAGGCGATGCGCGGCTACGCCCGGCGCGGCCACACCGTCGTCTTCTCCACCCACTACCTGGAGGAGGCGGACGACTTCGCCGACCGGATCGTGGTCATGGACCGGGGCCGGATCGTCGCCGACGGCACGGGCGAGGAGCTGCGGCGCGCGGCGGGCGGGGGCCTGGTCACGGTGTCCCTCGCGGGCCGCGACCCGGACGGGCTCGCCCTGCTGCCCGGCGTCCGCTCCCTGGAGGTGCACGGCGACCGGGCCCGGCTGCGCACCGACGACTCCGACGCGACGGTGGTCGCGCTCGCGGAACTGGGGGCGATACGGGGGCTGGAGGTCGCGCCCGCGTCGCTGGACGACGCGTTCCTGGCGCTCACCTCGCCGGCCCGCGACGACCGCACCGCCGGGCACGGCACGTCCGCACCCCTCGACCACTCCCCCACCGCGAAGGCTTCGTGATGCTCGCCTACGTCCGTCTGGAGATCCGCCGCACCCTGCGCGACCTCGGCTTCGTCATCGGCGGCATCGGGATGCCGGTCATGATGTACCTGCTGTTCACCAACGTCGGCGCCGCCGACCGGGCCTGGCGCACCGCCGCGATGGTCGGCATGGCGGCGTACGGCGCCGTCGGCTCCGCGCTGAACACGGGCGGCGCGGTCGCCGAGGACCGCGCGGTGGGCTGGCTGCGCCAGCTGCGGGTGACGCCGATGACCCCGCGCGAGGTGGTGTGCGGGCGCGCGCTGACCGGTGTGGTGACGGTGCTGCCCGCGATCGTGGCCGTCCTCGCGGCGGGCGGTCTGGTCAATGGGGTGCGGCTGGCGCTCTGGCAGTGGGTGCTGATCGCGCTGCTGCTGTGGGCGGGTTCGATCCCGTTCACGCTGCTGGGTCTCGGCAACGGCTACCGGCTGACCGGGCCCGCGACCGGGGTGGCCAACATGGTGTGCAATCTGGGGCTCGCGGTGCTGGGCGGCCTGTGGTTCCCGGTCGCGCTGTTCCCCGGCTGGCTGCGCGCGGTGTCGGCGTACACCCCCACCAACCGGTTCGCCGAGCTGGGCGACGCGGTCGCGCGGGGCCACGCCCCGGGGGCCGCTGCCATCATCGTGCTGACGGCCTGGCTGCTGCTGTTCGGCACGTACGCCGTGCTGTCGTACCGCCGTACGGCGGGCACGATCTGATCGGGGGGGGACGAGGGATGACGTGGTGGCGGGAAGCGGCGGAGCGGAGACGGCCGCGGGAGGGGCGCGCGTCCGCCGGGGCCGCGCGCCGGGCGGCCCGCAAGGACTGCGCGCGGGCGGACACGGAACCCGCGGGTCCGCCGGCGACGGGCTTCACCCTCCTGCCCTGGCTCCTCTTGGGACTGGGGGCCCTCTCCAACCTCCTCCAGGGCACCACGCCGAACCCCCTGGTCGGCGGCCTCGGCCTGGTCGCCTTCAACTCCCTCTACATCTACGTGACGTTCCGTTCCTTCGACCGCGCCCGCCGCGAGGCGCCGCGCACCCGGCTGGCCCTGCTGCTGATGGCCGTCCTCACCACGGGGCTGGCGCTCGGGTACGGCGGTGACTGGCTGTCGTTCTTCCCGCTGCTCGGCCTGGCCGCGGGCGCCGCGCTGCGCGGCCCCCTGCTGGGCCGTGCGGGGGTGCTGCTCGCGGTGTACGCCGGGGCGGTCGCCTACGTCCGGGGCGGCTGGGGCGATGCGTCGACCATCGGGTACGCCACGTTCATCTCCGTCATGGTGACCGCGGCGATCCTCGGACTCTCCGAGGCGGTACGGGAGTTGCGGGCCGCCCGGGAGGAACTGGCGCGGCGCGCGGTGGAGGAGGAGCGGCTGCGCTTCTCCCGCGACCTGCACGATCTGCTGGGCCACACGCTGTCGGTGATCGTCGTGAAGTCGGAGGCGGCCCGCCGGCTGGCCCCCCGCGACCTGGACGCGGCGCTGGGCCAGATCACGGACATCGAGTCGGTGGGCCGGCAGGCGCTGACCGAGATCCGTGAGGCGGTGACCGGTTACCGCGAGGGCGGTCTGACGACGGAACTCGACCGGGCGCGCTCGGCGTTGTCCGCGGCCGGGGTGGAGCCGGTGGTGCGCCGGACCGGCGCGCCGCTCGCCCCGGGGACCGAGGCGCTGCTGGGCTGGGTGGTGCGGGAGGCGGTCACCAACGTCGTCCGCCACAGCGCCGCGAGCCGCTGCGAGATCACGGTGAGCGGCGCCGCCGGACACGCCCGCCTCACCGTCGCGGACGACGGCCCCGCGAGGCCCTCCGCCCCCGGTACCGGAACCGGCCTGAAGGGGCTGTCCGAACGCCTCGCCACGGCCGGCGGCACCCTGACCTCGGGCGCGTCCCCACGCGGGGGCTTCACCGTGACCGCCGAACTCCCGGCTGCCGCCGCGGAGTCACGGCCGACGACCGTCACGGGCCGACCGGCCGCGGGGTAGCATGCGCGGCCATGTACCAGGTGGAGGCGGCATTGCCGAGTGTGGCGGAGTACCGCGCGCTCCGCACGGCGGTGGGCTGGGCGTCCCCCGACGAGGCGGTCTGCCGGCGGGCCCTCGACGCCACCGGCTTCGGGGTCGTCGCCCGGCACGCGGGCCGCGCCGTGGGCATGGCGCGGCTGATCGGCGACGGGGCCGTGTACGGCGTCGTCGTCGATGTCGCCGTCCACCCGGACCACCAGGGCGCGGGTCTGGGCCGCCGCATGGTCGACGCCCTGATGGCCTGGGCCACCGCACGGGAGATCCGCACCACGGTGCTCGTCGCCGCCCCCGACGTCGTCCCCTTCTACGAGCCCCTCGGCTTCGTCGCGGACCCGGACCGCGTGATGAGGCACGCGCCGGGCTCCCCGAGGTGAGCGCTTCGGCGGGGGCACCCGCTGTGTTCCGCTGCTGGGCGCACAACGACGCGACGGACGAGCCGCTCGCGGACGGACGGCTCGTGGAGCGGGAACGGGGCGCCGCAGCCGCCGTACCCGGTGCCGCTGCGGCGGGTGCTGGTGCAGTCGCGGGCCGCGCGGCCGGCGGCCGAGCCGTCCCTGCACGCTCTGCCGCCCGGTCTGCGGGCCTTCCCCCGGCCGGCCCGGCGGACCGGAACCGAGGCCCCCGTACGCTGGGCGCATGGACCAGGTGCCCGTTCGGGTTCTGCTTGCCGAGGACCAGGGGATGATGCGCGGCGCGCTCGCGCTGCTGCTCGGGATGGAGGAGGACATCGAGGTCGTCGCCCAGGTGGCCGCCGGGGACGCGATCGTCCCCTGTGTGCTCGACCGGCGGCCCGATGTGGCGCTGCTCGACATCGAACTGCCGGGCAGGAGCGGGCTGGACGCGGCACAGGAGCTGCGGGAGCGGGCGCCGTGGTGCCGGGTGCTGATCCTGACGACGTTCGGGCGGCCGGGGTACCTGCGCCGGGCCATGGAGGCCGGAGCGGCGGGGTTCCTGGTCAAGGACGGGCCGGTGGAGGAGCTGGCCGCGGCCATCCGGCGGGTGCTCGCCGGGGAGACCGTGGTGGATCCGGCACTGGCCGCGGCGGCGCTCAGCGCCGGGCCCAATCCGCTCACGGCCCGGGAGCGGGAGGTGCTGACCGCGTCCGTGGACGGGGCGACCGTCGCGGACATCGCCGGCCGGCTGCGGTTGTCCGAGTCGACCGTGCGCAACTACCTGTCGTCCGCCATCGGCAAGACCGGCACCCGCAACCGCGCGGAAGCGGTGCGGGAGGCCCGGCAGCAGGGGTGGTTGTGAGCCGCCGTCACGTGTGCGCGAGGCGGCGCGGCAGCCACAGCAGCATCAGCAGCGCCCCGGCCAGCAGGACGGCCGCACAGGCGCGGAAGGCCAGGGCGTAGCCCTCGGTCAGGGACTGTGGGTCGGTGCCCGCCCCGGTGCCGGTCGCGGCGACCGTCGACATCACCGCGAGGCCCAGCGAACCGCCCATGGTCCGGGAGGTGTTGATCAGTCCGGAGACGACGCCCGCCTCGCCGCTCGCCGCGCCCGAGGTGGCCAGCGCGGCCAGCGGTGTCGTCGCCAGGCCGCCGCCGAACATCATCAGGATGCCGGGGCACATGATGGCGGTGACGTACGGCTCGTGGGCGCTCATCGTCGACTGCCAGCCGAACCCGGCCACCGCCACCAGCGTGCCCAGCACCGCCACGCCGCGGGGGCCCGCCGTCCGCATCAGGCGCGGCGCCAGCTTGGAGCCGACGACCACCGCGAGCGAGCTGGGCACCAGCGCGGCGCCTGCCTCCAGCGGGGAGTAGCCGAGCACGTTCTGCGCGTACAGGGTCATGAAGTACCACATGCAGAACATCGCCGAACCGGACACCAGCATCGCCGCGTTCGCCGACGCCACCGCGCGCCGCCGCAGCAGTCCGAGCGGCATCAGCGGGGCCGCGGTGCGCGCCTCGGTCAGCAGGAACAGCGCGATCAGCAGCACCCCGGCGGCCAGCGGAACGAGGGTGGCCGCGGACGTCCAGCCCGCCTCCTGGGTGCGCGAGATGCCGTACGCCAGCGTGCCGAGGCCCGCCGTGACCAGCAGCGCGCCCGGCAGGTCCAGGCGCCGTCCGTCCCCGGCCCGGCTCTCGGTGAGCCAGCGCGCCGAGCCGGCCAGCACCACCGCGCCCACCGGCACGTTGATCAGCAGCACCCAGCGCCAAGACAGCGCGTCCACCAGCACCCCGCCGACGAGTCCGCCCGCGGCGCCGCCGCCCGCTCCGACCGCGGCCCAGGTCGCGATGGCCCGTGCCCGGGCGGCGCCCTCCGGCACCGCGGCCGTCAGCAGGGTGAGCGTGGAGGGCGCGAGGACCGCCGCGCCGAGGCCCTGCGCGGCGCGGGCGAGCAGCAGCTGCCAGCCCTCCTGGGCGAGGCCGCCGCCCAGCGAGGCGAGGGTGAACAGGCCGAGGCCGACGAGGAACATCCGCTTGCGGCCGTAGAGGTCGCCGGCCCGGCCGCCGAGCAGCATGAAACCGGCGAAGGCGATCGCGTACGCGTTCACCACCCATTGCAGTCCGGACGGGCTGAGGCCGAGGTCCGCGCGCATCGACGGCAGGGCGACGTTCACCACGGAGACGTCCAGCACCACCAGGAACTGTCCGGCGCAGGCCAGCGCCACCACCAGCCAGGTGGGGGATGTCGTACGGCGGGATATGAGGGGTGGGGTGTCGGCGGTCTCCAGCATGGGTGTCATGGTCTCAGGCCGCTTGCGGTCCTTGCATCGGCATTTCGGACCACGGGACCTACTCCGCGCGGACTACGCCGCGGACCACCCCGACCGGCCCCCGCGGCTGCCGGACCGGCTCGAACCGCGCCTGACGCAACGTCAGAAACCAATAGGATGGTCAAATAAACATTAGAAGCCCGAAGCAACGGAATAGTTGCGCGTGCATACGAGGTTTACCCGGCACTTATGTCTACGGGAGGCCGCACTCAATGACCCACACGACGACCGAGGAACCGCGGGGCAAGGCGAGCGGGGCCGTCGTCCCGGTGCTCGCCTTCGCGGGCATCGTGGTCGCGGTGATGCAGACCCTGCTCGTGCCGGTCATCAAAGACCTGCCGCAACTGCTGCACACCGCGCCCAGCAACGCCACCTGGGTGCTCACCTCGACCCTGCTGTCCGGCGCCGTCGCCACCCCGATCATGGGCCGGCTCGGCGACCTGTACGGCAAGCGGCGCATGCTGATCGCCAGCCTCGCCGTGATGGTGATCGGCGCCCTGGTCAGCGCGCTCACCAGCCAGCTGCTCACCATGATCGTGGGCCGTACCCTCCAGGGCTTCGCGATGGGCGCGATCCCCCTCGGCATCGGCCTCATGCGGGACATGCTGCCGCGCGAACGGCTCGGCTCCGCCATGGCCCTGATGAGCTCCTCCATAGGCGTGGGCGGCGGCCTCGCCCTGCCCGCCGCCGCCCTGGTCGCCCAGCACACCGACTGGCACGCGCTGTTCTACGGCGCCGCCGGCCTCGGCGTGCTCGCCATCGCCCTGACCCTGCTCGTCGTGCCCGAGTCCCCGATGCGCGCACGGGGCTCCTTCGACCTGCCCGGCGCGCTCGGCCTGTCCGCCGGTCTGGTGCTGTTCCTGCTGCCCATCACCAAGGGCAGCGACTGGGGCTGGGCCTCCGGCACCACCCTCGGCCTGTTCCTCGCCGCGGTCGTCGTGCTCGTCCTGTGGGGCCTGTACGAGCTGCGTGCCGCGGCGCCGCTGGTCGATCTGCGCACCACCGCCCGGCCCGCCGTGCTCTTCACCAACCTGGCGTCGATCATGGTCGGGGTCGCGTTCTACGTCGTCTCGCTGGTCCTGCCCCAGCTGCTCCAGCTCCCCGAGGCCACCGGCTACGGCCTCGGCCGGTCCATGGTCGTCGCCGGTCTGTGCGTGGCCCCGCTGGGCCTGACGATGATGTTCACCGCGCCGGTCTACGCCCGCCTCTCCGCCCGCTACGGGCCCCGGACCACCCTCATCATCGGCCTGGTGGTCATCGCCGTCGGCTACGGCGGCGGGCTCGGCCTGATGAAGGCGCCCTGGGAGACGATCCTCACCTCCGTGATCCTCGGCGCGGGCATCGGCCTCGCCTACTCCTCCCTGCCCGCCCTGATCGTCGGCGCGGTTCCCGCGTCGGAGACCGGCGCGGCCAACGGCCTCAACACGCTGATGCGGTCCATCGGCACCTCCGTGTCCAGCGCCGTCATCGGGATGGTGCTGGCCAACACGGCGCACACGGTCGGGGGCGTCGCCATCCCCACGATGCGCGGGTTCCGGGTGTCCTTCCTCATCGCCACGGGCGCGGTGGCGGTCGGCCTGGTGATGGCGCTGTGCCTGCCGAGGACCGGCCGCGCGGCGCAGCAGCACGTGCAGCTGCGCGCGAGCAGCGAGGAGGACGCCGCGCTGGAGCGGGCCGAGGAAGCGCTGCGGGGCTTCCGGGGGCGGGTGCTGGACCCGGCCGGGGTCCCGGTGGCCCGGGCCAAGGTGACGCTCATCGACCGGCGCGGCCGGCAGGCGGGTTCGGCGGTCTCCGCCGACGACGGCGCCTACGAGCTGGCCGTGCCCGGGCAGGGGGCGTACGTCCTCGCCGCGCGGGCGGCCGGATACGGGCCGCTGGCCTCCGCCGCCACGCACTCCGGCGAGGAGCGGGCCGTCGAGGTGGACCTCTCCCTGCCGGGTGAGGCGGTGAGCGTGTAGCACGCGCCGTGTGGGGGCGCCCCCGTGCGCCCCAGCGCGACCGGGTGCGGCAGCATGGGGGCCCGCATGCTGCCGTGTCCCTGAACTGGAAGGCGTCCCCATGGCCACCGTCCCCAAGCCCGAGATCCTCGCCGCGTTCGAGGCGGCCAAGGGGTTCATGCCCGTGGACGAAGGGCTCGCCCTGTACGCGGCGGCGGTCGAGGCCGGCGCGCTGGGACTGCCGTTGCTGGAGGTGGGCACGTACTGCGGGCGGTCCACCGTGCTGCTCGCGGACGCGGCCCGGTCGGCGGGGGTGACCGCGCTGACCGTGGACCACCACCGGGGCAGCGAGGAGCAGCAGCCGGGGTGGGAGTACCACGACCCGCAGACCGTGGACCCCGAGGTCGGTCTGATGGACACGCTGCCCACCTTCCGGCGGACGCTGTTCAAGGCGGGCCTGGAGGACCACGTGATCGCCCTGGTGGGACGGTCGCCGCAGGTCGCGAGCGTGTGGGGCACCCCGCTGGGGTTCGTGTTCATCGACGGCGGGCACACCGACGAGCACGCGGGCGCCGACTACGAGGGATGGGCGCCGCACGTGGCCGAGGGCGGCCTGCTGGCCATCCACGACGTGTTCCCCGAGCCCGCGGACGAGTTCACCGGGCAGGCGCCCTACCGGGTGTACCTGCGGGCGCTCGGCTCCGGCGCGTTCACCGAGGTGGCGGTGAACGGCTCGCTGCGGGTGCTGCGGCGCACGGGGGCGGGGATCTGAGGCCCCGGTTAGAGTCGCTGACGTGTCATACACAGGCCCGGAGTTCGAACCCCCGCAGCAGCGCCGCCGCCGGCGCGGTCCGCTCGTCGTGACGCTCGCCGCGCTGGCGGCCGGCGCGCTGGCCGGCTGGCTGGCGTACGAGACGGCGGGCGGCGGTGGCGGGCACGCCGACGCCGCCCCCTCGCCCTCGCCCTCCCCCTCCGCGTCCGCGTCGTCCGGCGCCGACGGCAAGGCCGCCGCACCGCTTGAGGGCAAGGTCGTCGTCATCGACCCGGGGCACAACCCGGACAACTTCCGGCACCCGGCCGAGATCAACCGCCAGGTGGACATCGGCAGCAACCGCAAGGAGTGCGACACCACCGGGACCGCCACCGACGACGGTTACGCCGAGGCGTCGTTCACGCTCGACGTGGCGCACCGGCTGCGGGCGCTGCTGGAGCGGCAGGGTGCCACCGTGCGGCTGACCCATGACGACAAGGGCCCGGACTGGGGGCCGTGCGTGACCGAGCGGGCCGCGATCGGCAACAAGGCGCACGCGGACGCGGCGATCTCGATCCACGCGGACGGGGCGCCGGCGGGCGACCGGGGCTTCCACGTGATCCTGCCGGGGGCGGTGCACGCGGGCGCCGCCGACACCCGGCCGATCGTGGCGCCCTCCCGCGATCTCGGCAAGCGGATCGCGGGGAGCTTCCTGCGGGTGACCGGCGAGCCGCCGTCCAACTACATCGGCCACGGCACCGCGCTGGACACCCGCACCGATCTCGGCGGTCTCAATCTGTCAACGGTTCCCAAGGTGTTCATCGAATGCGGCAACATGCGCGATACCAAGGACGCGGCACTGCTGACCAGCGGCAGCTGGCGACAGAAGGCCGCGCAGGGGATCTCTGAGGGAATCGTGAGTTTCCTGGGCGAGTCCTGACCAGGGCCGTGACCAGCCGGACAGCCGGATCTCGCGGACGGTAGTGTCTAGCGACGACGAGACGACTCACGAAGGACCTGAAGTGAACATCCGCTCCCTCACTAGAGGCGACGGCGTGGTGATCGGAGCAGCGGTGTTGCTGTTCATCGCGTCGTTCCTCAATCTCTACTCCTACTCGGCCTCCGGCTTCTCGGACAGCCAGAGCGTGTGGGACAACCTGGGGACGGGCCTCGGCACGTACATGGGGGCCGTCATCGGTGCCGCGCTGATCGTCCTCAACCGCTGCATGCCGCAGCAGCGCAAGGTGCTGGGCCTCGACCTCGGCATGGTGGGCACGGGATTCACGGTTCTCGCCGCGTGGACCCTGTTCTGGACGCTGGTGGACGTGCCGGACCACATCGACGCGGGCGCCGGCCTGGTGCTCGGCTTCGTCGCGGCCCTGGTCCTCGCCGCCGCCGCCGTCGCCACCCCGCTGCTCCCGCCCCTCCAGGGCGCGCTGATCCCGGCCCCCAAGCCGGTCGCCCCGCAGCCGTACGGCGCGCAGCCGCCCGCGGGTTACGGGTACCCGGGCGCCCAGCAGCAGCCGTACGGCGCCCAGCCGCAGCAGCAGGGGCAGCCGTTCGGGCAGCCGCAGCCGGCCGCCGCGCAGGCTGCCGCACCGCAGCCCGCGCCGGCGGACTTCTCGCCGTTCTGGTTCGCGGTGCCGGTGACCCGGCCGCTGTTCGCGGAGGACGGCTCGCCCACACCCGTCGCCGAACTGGCGCCGGGCACCTGGTACTTGGCGGTCGAGCAGCGCGGTGCCGCGCTGGTCGCGCAGACCCAGGACGGCCGCCGCGGCGTGCTCCAGGACACCTCGGGCATCCAGCGCGGCTGAGCCCCGAAGCGTGACGGCCCCCCGCCCTTGCAGGCGGGGGGCCGTTGTCGTACAGACGGTTCAACTCCTCGGCCACGCGGGCCACTCAGGAACCGCTGCGGAGCTGGCTCGCGCTCGGCACCTTGTTCTGGACCGGGGCGCCCGCGCTCTTGCCCGCGTCCTTCACGTTGTTGATGACGTCGTTGAAGCTGTTCGCCGCGTTGGTGTCGCCACCGCGCAGCTTGGCCGGCAGGTCGCGCAGGTTCTCGATGCTCTTGCTCAGCGGGGCGAGCGCCTTGGACAGCGTGGGGTCGCCCTTGGCGTTGTGCTCGGCGGCCTTGAGCCGGTTGTAGGCGAACAGACCGGCGACACCGGCCTTCACCAGGGCCGTCTTGCGGCCGTGCGCGCCCTTCTTGAACTTGCCGGCCTTCCACGGCTTCACGATCCACTGGTAGGTGGCTCCGGCCGCGAGACCCGCGTTGGCCACGAACCGGGTCTTGGCGAACTTCTGCCGCTCGGCGGGCGTGGTGGGACTGGGCTCGGCCGCCCGCTGGTCGAGCGCCGCGGCGGTGACGGTCTTGGTGCCGGCATGGGAGCCGGCGTTGGTGTTTCCGCAGGCCGTGGCGCCGGCTACCAGCGCACAGCACAGGGTCAGCGCCACGCAGAGGCGCCGTATCGGTACAGGCACGGGGTCCTCCCGGCGTGTCTTTCCGAGTAGGGGGCTTCCTACGCCAGCGTCACTCCGCGCGGGCGGTTACGCCACTCGGGGGACGCGGCCCCGGGCCGCCGCCGCGGTCAGCGGCAGCAGTCCGGGTCCAGGCCGGACGGGAGGCGGTCGCCGCCGAACACCGCGCAGGTGGCCTCGTGTCCGCCCAGCGCGGCGACCGCGAGCAGCAGGGAACCCGCCGTCCAGGTGGTCAGTTCCCGCGGCCAGACGACGTCGTCCTCGAAGACGTAGCCGGTCCAGTACAGGCCGGACTCCGGGTCCCGCAGGTGCTGGATGGACTTCAGGATCTCCAGCGCCCGGTCGGACTCGCCCACCGCCCAGAGCGCGAGCGCCAGTTCGCTGGACTCGCCGCCGGTCACCCACGGGTTGGGCACGACACAGCGCACGCCGAGGCCGGGCACGACGAACCGGTCCCAGTCCCGGGCTATCCGCGCCTCGGCCTCCGCTCCGGTCAGGGCGCCGCCGAGGACCGGGTAGTACCAGTCCATCGAGTAGCGGTCCTTGTCCAGGAAGCGCTCCGGATGCCGGCGGATCGCGTGCCGCAGCGCGCCCACCGCCAACTCCCAGTCGGGCTGCGCCTCTTCGCGCTGCTCGGCGATGGCGAGGGCGCAGCGCAGCGCGTGGTGCACGGAGGAGCTGCCGGTCAGCAGGGCGTCGGCGGTCGGCGTGCCGTCGTCCTCGCGCCGCCAGCCGATCTGCCCGCCGGGCTGCTGGAGGGCGAGCACCCACTCCACGGCCGCGTACACGCACGGCCACATGCGGTCCAGGAAGGTGTCGTCGCCGGTGGAGAGGTAGTGGTGCCAGACCCCGACGGCTATGTACGCCACGAAGTTGGACTCGCGGGCGCGGTCGGTGACCTCGTCGTGGGCGCCGTCGGCGTAGGCCGCGTACCAGGAGCCGTCCTGGTTCTGGTGCCGGGCGAGCCAGAGGTAGGCACGCTCGGCGGCCTCGTGCTCGCCGGCCGCGTCCAGGGCCATGGCGGCCTCGGTGTGGTCCCACGGGTCCAGGTGGTGACCCCGGAACCACGGGATCGCGCCGTCCTCCCGCTGACCGGCCAGGATGCCGCGTACGGTCACGGCGGCCTGCTCGGCGGTGAGGACCCCGGGCAGGACGAGGTGTTCTGTCCGGGGGGTGGTCACTGGGCGGCCGCCTCCTCGGCGAGCCGGGGCAGGTGCGGCTTGGTCGCGTAGACCACGAAGCTCTTGCCCATCACCGGGTTGAGCGTCCGCTCGGCCAGCCGGGTGGCCAGCGGCTTCTTCATGATGTCCCAGACCAGGAGCTTGTGGTACGCGCGCACCGGCAGCGCCTTGTCGTTGTCGACGCCGAAGGCGCACTTCAGCCACCAGTAGGGGGCGTGCAGGGCGTGCGCGTGGTGGCTGCCGTAGGGCTTGAGGCCGGCCTCGCGGACCTTGGCCACCAGTTCGTCGGCCTTGTAGATGCGGATGTGGCCGCCCTCGACCTCGTGGTAGGCGTCGGACAGCGCCCAGCAGACCTTCTCCGGGCCGTAGCGGGGCACGGTGATCGCGATCCGGCCGCCCGGTTTGAGCACGCGCACCATCTCGGCGAGCACGCCCTTGTCGTCGGGGATGTGCTCCATCACCTCGGAGATGATCACGACGTCGAAGGACTCGTCGGGGAAGGGCAGTGCGAGCGCGTCGCCCTCCATGGCGGTGGCGGTGGCGCCCTCGGGGGCCTCGCCCTCCTGCTCCATCGCCGCGAACCACTTGGCGACCTCGCGGATCTCCTCGGCGCTGCGGTCCAGGGCCACGACCCGGGCGCCGCGCCGGTAGCACTCGAACGCGTGCCGGCCGGCCCCGCAGCCGAGGTCCAGGACACGGTCGCCGGGGGCGAGCGGGAACCGGGAGAAGTCGACGGTCAGCACGTGGCCCTGCTTTCGGAAGAGACGCCTGCGGGGTTTGCCGGGGCCGCGGAGCGGCCGGGAGTCTGGGTCGCGGAGCCGTCGCCACCGGACGCGGGGGGCCCGGGGGCCACGGCGGGTGCGCCGGGCGCGGAACGGTCCTGCACGGGCCCGGGGCGCCCGGCAGCGCCCGGGGAGCGCGCGGGGCGGTCGGCGCGCGCCCGGTGCGCGGAGCGGGCGATGGCCTCCCGGTACCGGGCGACCGTGCCCTGGGCCGCGCGCGCCCACGTGAAGTTGGCCAGCACCCGTTCGCGGCCCGCGTCGCCGAGCCGCAGCCGCAGCTCGCGGTCGCCGAGCAGCCGGCCGAGCGCGGCGGCCAGCGCCCCCGCGTCGCCGGGCGGCACGGCCAGGCACGTCTCGCCGTCCCGTCCCGCCACCTCGGGGATCGCGCCCCCGGTGGTCGCGACCAGCGGTGTGCCGGTCGCCATCGCCTCGGCGGCGGGCAGCGAGAACCCCTCGTACAGCGAGGGCACGCAGGCGACCTCGGCGGACCGGATCAGGTCGACCAGTTCGGCGTCGGAGATGCCCTTGACGAACTCCACGGCGCCGTCGAGGCCGTACCGCTCGACCGCTTGGGCGACCGGGCCCTCGGTGGGGCGCTTGCCGACGACGACGAGGTGGGCGGCCGGATGCTCGGTGCGCACCTTGGCCAGCGCCTCGACCAGGAACACCAGCCCCTTGAGCGGGACGTCGGCGCTGGAGGTGGTGACAATGCGTCCGGGCACCTGCGGGACGGCCGGATCCGGCGCGAACAGGTCGGTGTCGGCGCCGATGTGGACCACGTGCACGCGGTCTTGCCGCACCCCGAGGTGGTCCACGATCTCCTGCCGGGAACTGCCGGAGACGGTGAGCACCGAGGGCAGCCGGCGGGCGACGCGCTTCTGCATCCGGGTGAAGGCGTACCAGCGGCGCACCGAGTACCGGCGCTGCCAGCCCTCGGCCGCGTCCAGCTCCAGCTGCCGGTCGACGGTGATGGGGTGGTGGATCGTGGTGACCAGGGGCGCGCCGATGTCGCCGAGCAGGCCGTAGCCGAGGGTCTGGTTGTCGTGGACGACGTCGAACTCGCCGCGCCGGGCCCGCAGATGGCGGCGGGCGCGCAGCGAGAAGGTCAGCGGTTCGGGGAAACCGCCGGTCCACATCGTGCCGACTTCGAGGGCGTCGATCCAGTCCCGGTACTCGTCGCGGCCCGGGGTGCGGAAGGGGTCGGGCTGGCGGTAGAGGTCGAGGCTGGGCAGCTCGGTCAGGGTGAGCGCCGGGTATCCCTCGTCGAGCACCGGATAGGGCTGGGAGCCGATGACCTCGACGCGGTGTCCGAGGCGGGCCAGTTCGCGCGAGAGGTGCCGTACATAGACGCCCTGCCCGCCGCAGAACGGGTTCCCCTTGTAGGTGAGGAGCGCGATGTCGAGCGGTTTCCCGCCGTCGGCGGCCGAGTCCTCGCGGGCACCCGCTTCCCGGGCCTCAGCGGTCACTCCGTGCCCCCTTCTGCCAGCACTGTCCCGCGAGACTACGACGGGACGCTAATCTAGAACAAGTTTCAGACTTGATCGTTCAAGAGGCTCTGAATCTACCGGCAGGTAGGGGTGCTGTGAGCAGTGGATCAGGTGATTCGCGCCACGGCGCGCGGCTCCGCCATGCTGCCTGATCACATGCCCTGTCGGCGCCCTCACCGATTGTCACGGAACGGGGACCCATGCCTGCGCAAGCCAGTACCTCGCGTCCCGCCTCGCCACCCCTCACCGCACGGCAGGAGGACCGCCGCCGCCGCATCCTGCGCGCGAGCGCGCGGCTGGCCGGCCGGGGCGGCTTCGACGCGGTGCAGATGCGCGAGGTGGCCGAGTGCTCCCAGGTGGCCCTCGGCACGCTGTACCGCTACTTCCCGTCCAAGGTGCACCTCCTGGTGGCCACCATGCAGGACCAGCTGGAGCGCATGCACGGCACCCTGCGCCGCAGGCCGCCCGCGGGCGAGGCGCCCGCCGAGCGGGTGGCCCGGACGCTGATGCGGGCCTTCCGCGCGCTCCAGCGCGAGCCGCAGCTGGCCGACGCCATGGTCCGCGCCCTGACCTTCGCGGACCGCAGCGTCAGCCCGGAGGTGGACCAGGTCTCCCGCCAGACGACGGCGATCATCCTGGAGGCCATGGGGCTCGAAAACCCCACCGACCGGCAGCTCTCGGTGGTCCGTGTCATCGAGCACACCTGGCACTCGGCCCTGATCACCTGGCTGTCCGGGCGGGCCTCCATCGCCCAGGTGCGGCTCGACATCGAGACGGTCTGCCGGCTGATCGACCTGCCGGAGCCGGCCGCGGCGGACCGCTGACGACGGGGCCCGGAGGTGATCGGGACGGCCTCCACCGACGGGTCTCGGTCGCCGTGAGCGCGGGTTCGACGGCGTCGGTGTCCGGGTGAGCGTGGCGGCGACGAACTGTGGGACGTTCCACGCACCACGGCGGCCACCACGCCGACCGGCTCCCGGCGTACCAGCGGCGGACCGAGGACCCCGGCCCGCCGCTCCTCGTACACGTGCTCCCGCCCGCCCCCGCAGCGCCGCGTCCCGCACCGTCATGGCGGCGGGTTCCTGGGCGAGAACGTTCCAGGAGTACGGCGAGCCGTTCTCGGCGGATATCCGCGGAGCTGACTCGACCAGACCCAAAGGGCCACCCGACCGGAATCACCCCTACGGAAGACATACCACGAAACCTCAGATAATCCTCAAATAAGATTTATTTCGCTTGCTCACTCCCGGCAACCGTGGAACCATTCGAATGAGATCACGAACCAATTTGGGGGGTTTCAAATGGGTCGCAAACTCATCACTTCGATCGTCACCGGAGCTGCCGCCATCGGCATCCTGGTGTCCACCATCCCCAACGCGCAGGCCGCAACAAAGTCTTCCGGCTACGTGAAGCTCACGAAGTGGGCACCCAATTGCCAGGCGAAGATTACCGTCGATGACAACGTCAAGAACAAGGTGCGTGGCACTGTCTACCTGAAGTGCACAGGCCAGGCCATCCTCACGCCCTACGTGGCGTTCTACCGAGGGAAGGACTACATCCTTCCCAAGAACGTCAGCCCTGGCCCCCGAATCGTCGGCACAAAGGAATTCAAGTACAGCACGACCACGGACGACAAGCCTGGTACGCAGTGCTACAAGGGGAACCTGACGATCGTATTCCCCCAGCATCGGAACCAGGTCTCCTTTATAAAGACCGGCTGCCTCAACACCTGACCCACTGTCCCAACCGTTGCCTCTGGCTGGCTTGAGGGGCCACCAGTATTTCAATGGGTGACAACGCCTAGCCGGTCTCCTCGCCCTGCTCGCCAATCCGCTCGCCTCCTGGCAGCCGGCCGAGCACATGGTGGCGGAGCCGGTGCCGGAGAGCGATCCGGTGACGTGCGCGGCGGTGTGCACCGCGGGTGGCCGCGACGGGCCTCGGGCTGGTACACAACAGCCCCATGGACCCCCTGCGGCGGCTGCTCGCCGAACGCGCCTGCGAGCGCCTGATCGTCGATTTCGTGCACCGCCTCGACCTCGGCGAACCCGCCTCGGTGGCCGAGCTGTTCACCGAGGACGGCAGCTGGGAGTGGCCGCCGCCCGGGGACGGGCGCCGGGTGCGGGGACGGGCGGCGCTCGGGGAGTACTTCGGCGCCCGCCCCGCCGACCGGCTCTCGCGCCGTCTGATGTCCAACATCCTGGTCACGGTGGTCACGGAGGACACGGCGACGGCGGTCTCGTACTTCTCGACGCACCGCGTCGACGGCTACGCCGGCGGCCTCGTGCCCGCCGGGCCGCCGGTCCAGGTCGGGCACTACGAGGACACCTTCCGGCGAACCGGCGACGGCTGGCTGCTGGCCTCCCGGGTGCTGCGCCTGCCCTTCGGCGGCCCCACCCCCGCGCTCCGCTGAGGCCGCGCGGGACGGCCCGGGTCAGCCGATGCCGGCCAGGAAGGCCCGTTCGGCGGCGGTCAGCGGCGGCCCGGCGAGGGCGGGCAGCGGCGGCCCCGCGAGGCTGTGCAGCAGGGCGTCCGGGCGGAACAGGCGGGACGGCGGGGTGCGCAGGGTGGTGACGTCCCACAGCGCGGCGGCCGCGGCGTAGGACCCGGTGGCCGCCCGCGTCAGCCGCTGGGAGTAGGCGGCGGCCACCCGGTCCCCCGGGGTCGCCCGGCCGCCCTCCACGCCGGGGTAGAGGACGTCGGTGCTGACGGCCATCGTCCAGGCGCCGTCGGCGGCCCGGCCCACCGCGCGCTGGACCCTGCGGGCCAGTCCGGGCGTGCCGATGCCGTCCTCGCGCAGTGCCCGGGCGAGGGCCAGGGCGCCGTGCGCCGCGACCGACATGCCCTGCCCGTAGATCGGGTTGAACGTGGCCGCCGCGTCCCCGAGCGCCACGAAGCCCTCCGGCCACACGGGCGCGTCCTCCAGGTACCGGCGGGCGTTGCTGGTGCTGCGGCTGACGTGCACCGGGCCGAGGGGCTCGGCGGCCCGGATCAGCCGGCCCACCAGGGGGCTCGGAAGGTCGAGCGCGTACCCGACGAAGCCCTCGGGGTCCTTCGGGGGCTCGCTGCCCCGCATCCCGCCGAGGCTCACCATCCACCGGTCGTCCTCGATGGGCACGATCATGGCGCTGCGGCCGGGCCGCCCGCTCCACGGGTCGGCCTGGATCAGGGTCATCGGCCAGTCGCGGGCCCCGTCCGGGACGCGGTAGACCCGAGTGGCGTTGGCCAGGCCGCTGTCGACGCCGCGCTCGCGGATGCCGTGCACGCCGAGGGTGTCGAGCCAGGTCAGCAGGCGGGTGCCGCGGCCGCCGGCCTCCACCACCCAGTCCGCGTCCAGGTCCTGCGTGGGCCCGCCGTCCGGGCCGGCCAGCCGCACCCCGGTCACCCGGCGGGCGCTGCCGCGCAGCCCGGTCACCCGCGCGTGCCGCACCCGCACGTTCTCGCCGCAGCGCAGCACCGCCCGGCGCACCACCCACTCCAGCAGCGGCCGGCTGGAGGTGATCGTGACGTGCGAACGGTGCCGCCAGCGCCGGAACCAGCCCACCGGGGTGAGCGCCACCATGTCGCGGCTCAGCGCCGTCTCCCGGGCGCCCGCCGCCAGCAGCTCGGCGCGCAGGCCGGCCCGGGGCAGCAGCTCCTCCATCGCGTCCATGCCGCCGGGCATCAGCAGATGGGCGTGCCGGGACTGCGGCACCCCGGTGCGGTGCTCGGGCCCGTCGGGCAGCTCGTCGCGGTCGAGTACCACGACCTCCTCCACGGCCGGCGACAGCGCCGCGGCGGCCAGCAGACCGGCCGGTCCGGCCCCGATGACAACGGCTCTTCGTGCGTTCACGCTTCCTCTTCCCTCCGCTCGGACGTCCGCTCCGGGCGGCCTCAGCCGCCCGCGGTCCGTGCCGCGCCCTGCCGAGCCGCCTCGACGACGGATGATCCGGCCAACGCCCGGGCGAGCCGCACGAGTTCCCGGGTGTCCGAGAAGAGGGCCGTGTGCAGCCGGTCGGTGCCCTCCGGTCCGGCGCTCTCGGCCGGGCGGGGCCGCCGGGCCTGCCGGGCGGCGTCCACCACCATGGCGGCGGCGGCGATGAAGTGCGCCTCGCCGGGCGGGCTGCCCTGGGCCCGGGCCCGCCGGTACGCCGTCTCGCGCACCCGGCCGTCGCAGCGGGACTGGAGGGCGAGCAGCGCGTCGAGGATGCGCAGCTCGCGGTAGTACAGCCGGCCGCGGGGCAGCAGCCAGCGCGGCGGCGCGGGTTTGGGGGCGGTCGGCACGCTGCGCAGCTCCGCCCACAGGGGGCCGAGCGCCCGGTAGTCCCAGACGCTGTGCCACTGGGCGAGGGCCGCGGGCAGCAGCCGGGGCAGCACGAAGCCGGCGGCGCACAGCAGGGCGCCCAGGGCGGCGGCGCGCGGGGCGAGACCGGTGGACAGCCGGTCCAGGTCGTGTCCGGCCCACCGGGCCGCCACCGCCGTCAGCTTGGCGCCCTCGAAGCCGGTGACGTCCACGGCCAGGCCCGCCATGATCAGCCGCAGCCCGACCCGGAGGATGCCGGTGACCTCCCGCGACCAGCGCAGGCACACATAGATGGTGATCAGCGCGCAGGCACCGTGTCCGAGGAGGTACAGCACGATCATCTCGCGCATGTACGGGGTGTTCGCGTAGTAGGTGTCCAGGTCCCGCAGCCGCTCGGCCGGCGCGTCGGCCAGCGCGAACAGGGTGATCACGGCGGCGATCACCAGGCTGTACACGGTGATCACCCGCACCGCCTGGCGCCGTACCCGCTCGGCCGGTCCGCCGCGCCAGTTGATCAGCAGGATCAGCAGCGAGGCGCTGTAGGCGGAGATGACGCTGTAGGTCATCGGGGCGCCGAAGTTGGGGATGCGGGTGAGGTGGTTCACCGCGCCGAGGGTGACGGGGGCCGAGCAGAAGAAGCACAGCCCGCCGAGGAAGATCGACACGCAGGTGGAGGCGGTCAGCGGGTCCCGCAGGGCGAGCCGCGGCCTGCGGAAGACCAGCAGGGCGGTCGCGGTGAACAGGCTCGCCACCGTGTAGACGATCAGGCTCATGGCGCGACGGCTCCCTTCAGGCCACGGCCAGGGCGCGGTCGCCCGTGCCGTCGGCGAGCGCGTCGGAGATGCGCAGCAGCGCCGGGAGGTCGGGGCGGTCGGCGAGCGGTACGGCCGCTTGCGCCGGCCGCTCGTGCGGCGCCCGGGTGGCGGCGGCGATGGCCGCGGCCCATGCGGCGGCCTGGGCCTCGTCCGGGTCGCCGCCCGCGCGCAGCCGGTCGGCGTAGGTCTGCCGGTACAGCCCCTCGTCCAGGTGACGCCCCAGATAGTGCAGCCCGTTGTAGATGGAGCTCTGCCGCCAGGTCAGCCAGCGGGTGGCGGAGGGCCACCGGGGGCGCGGCACGCGCAGGGCCTCGCGGGTGAGCAGTCCGGTGAGCGCCCGCTCCAGCGGGCCGAGCCGCGCGTACGTCCGCCAGCAGCACACCCGCTCGGCCAGGAAGGGCGCGAGGAGCGGGATCACGATGCCGACGACGGTGAGCGCCGCGCTGAGCCCGGCGCAGGCCGACGCGAAGGTCGTGCCGAGCGCGGACCAGTCGTGTCCGCTCCAGCGGCCGCCCACGGCCACGAGTTTGGCGGCGCTGTAGCCGCACCCCGCCACCGTGCCCGTCCCCATGGTCACCAGACCGGCCCGCAGCGAACCGCGCAGCCGCCGGGCCCAGGACAGCGAACGGTGGGCGGTGACCAGGGCGGCGGTCAGGTGCGCGGCGAGATACAGGACGATCATCTCGCCGATGTAGGGCGTGGTGGCGTAGTACGTGTCGAAGTCCGTGCGGCGCTCCACGGCGGCGTCACCGAGGACGAACAGGGCGGCGATGCCCGCGAGTACGGCGGTGTAGCCGAGGGTCCAGCGGCGGATCGCACGGGCGGTGCCGGGGCCGCCGCGCCAGCGCGTGACGAGCGCGAGGGAGGCGGCGCCGTAGGCGGTGATGGTGCCGTACGTCAGCGGGGCGGCCAGGTTGGGCACGCCGCTGACGTCGTTGACGAAGCCGACCGTGTCGGGGGCGCCGAGCAGGAAGCACAGCGAGGAGAGGGCCAGCACGGTGCTGAGGGTGAGCAGGAAGGGGTCCCGCCAGCGCCGCGCCAGGTCGGGCGCCTTGGTCAGCAGGCCCAGCCACAGCAGCCCGCAGCTGACGTAGTTGATCAGGTCGCTCACCTTCCGGCCCCGCGGTAGTTGAGGGCCGCGCCGATGCGTCCGGCGAGGTCGTCGTGGCCGGAGGTGTGCGCCGCGTAGACGGAATCGGGGGAGGCTTTCAGCCAGGGGCGCAGCCGGTCGCCGATCAGCATGCCGAACAGGTCGGCCCGCTGCTCGGCGGCCTCCAGGAAGCGGGTGCGGGCGGCGGTGGGCGGCGCGTCGTCGGCGCCCGCCGGTGCGAGGGCGCCGTCGGTGTGCGCGGCGCGGTGCGCCGGGTCGTCGTCGGCCATGTGCCACAGCTCGTGGCCCAGGATCACCAGCTTCATCCAGGGCGGGGCGTCGGCCTCGATGACGATGTCGTCGCGGGTGCCGCGGTCGATCCACAGCCCGGTCGCGGAGGTCTGCGGCGGGAAGTTGGCCAAGTGGACGGCGATGGGCCGGCCGCGCCAGCGGGTGGCGGACTCGACCAGCGCGTCCAGCAGGTCGCCGGGGTCGGCGGGGATCGGCACTCGGAGGGGATCGATCAGCTCGTTGGCGAACCGGCGCATCTTCCTGGTTGTTCGCACCATTCCCCCGGAGGCTGCAAGCGGTCACGTCTGACCGCAATATGCCAACTCCGCGCCGCTTCAGCCAGCTTCACCGATCGGGCACGTACGTCACGAAAGGGATGTACGTCAGAAACGGGCTGCCGCCCACGCTGCCGACTGGCCGAAACGAACGCCTCGGGCGTCGCGGCCCTCGGTTTTTTCAGCCAACCGGAAAGTACGATCAGGCCAGTCGCCCGACCTCGCGCACCAGCCTCCCCGCCTCCCCCAGCAGCCCGGTCTCCGCCGCGCTCATCGTCGGGTTGTCCGCGCGCCGCCGCAGCGCCTGCGCCAACCCCTCCTCCGTCAGTCCGGAGGGGTCGGCCAGCAGGGCGGTCAGCATCGCGCGGGCGGGCGCCGCGAGGGCGCCGGGGGCCACGGCGACCTGGGCGAGGATCACCGCGGACATGCCCCAGTCCAGTCCCGGGTGCCCGTCCTCGGCGTTGGACCAGTCGATGACCCGGGGCCCGTCCGGGGTGAGCATCACGTTGTCGGGGTGCAGGTCCAGGTGCAGCACCCGCGCGTCCGGGTCGCGCGGGTCCCGGCCCGGCACGGCGTGCAGCCGGCGCAGCAGCCGGGCGAGCAGCGCCCCCGCCTCCGCCGGCTCCGCCCGGCCCCGCGTCAGGGCACCGAGCAGGGTGGGGTCGGACAGCCGCTCCAGGACCAGGTCGGTGCACGAGCCGGTGGGCCGGACGCGGGGTGCCGGATAGCCGTGCCGCCGTACGTACGTCATCACGGCGCCCTCGGCCGCCGCGTCCCCCCGGCCCTCGCGGTCACGGCGCAGCACCCAGTCGGCGTCGATCTCGTAGACGTCCGCCGAGCGGCCGGAGCCCAGCAGTCTTCCGGTGGTTGTCATGACCGTGACCCTAATCACCGGGGCCTCGTGCCGGCGGCCGCTCCCCGGGGGCCGTGGGGCTGCCGGTAAAGTGGCGGGGTCGTCATCACACCCGTACGGGGGAAAGCCGGTGCAATTCCGGCGCTGACCCGCAACCGTGAGCCGTTTCCCCGCGGAGCGGCGAGCCGGAACGCCCCGGGGGGCACGTTGACCGGCTCGTGTGCGCCGGCCGCCGCCGCGCACAGCACCGTCGAGGTTTACGGAGTCGAGCCGCCCGGGGCCCTCCCGTGCGCTGCCCGGCTCCCCGCAGGGAGAGGCAGTCGCCGACCATGAACGTCCGCCGCAACGCCGCGGCTCTCGCCGCCATAGGCGTGCTGGCAGCCGCCGCACCCGCCGTGGCCGCCGGCCCGTCCCCTTCCCCGAAGGTCTCGGTCCCCGCCGGGCTCTACGGCAAGTCGGACCCCACCTACGACGGCGTCTGGCGCCAGTCCCTGGCCCTGACCGCCCTGCACACGCTCGGCTACCGGCCGGCCGCCGGCGCCGTCGACTGGCTCACCGGCCAGCAGTGCGCGAACGGCGCCTTCGCCGCGTTCCGCGCCGACCCCGCCAAGGCCTGTGACGCCAAGACCACGGTGGACACCAACAGCACGGCCGCCGCCGTACAGGCGCTGCACGCCGTCGGCGGCCACGACGCGGCCGTCACCAAGGCGGTCGGCTGGCTGAAGTCCGCGCAGAACGAGGACGGCGGCTGGGGCTACAACCCCGGCAGCCCCAGCGACGCCAACTCCACCTCCGTCGTCATCGGCGCGCTGGCCGCGACCGGCACCGACCCCGCGCACGTCGAGAAGTCCGGCAAGTCGCCCTACGACGCGCTGGCCGGCTGGTCCATCCCGTGCGACCAGGACGGCGGCGGCGCGCTCGCCTACCAGCCCGACAAGAAGGGCAGGCTGGCCGCCAACGCGGACGCCACCGCGGCCGGTGTGCTCGGCGCGCTCGGCAAGGGTTTCGTGGCCGAGGAGGGCAAGCCCCCCGCGCAGGACGCCTGTGCCGGGTCCGGCCACCCCGCCCCGGCCCAGGTCGCCGACAACGGCGGCGCGTACCTGTCCGCGGCCGTCGCCGGCAGCGGTCACCTCACGTCCACGCTGCCCGGCGCCGAGGACCAGCCCGACTACGGCAACACCGCCGACACCGTCGTGGCGCTCGCCGCGGACGGGCGGACGGAGCCGGCCAAGAAGGCGTACGCCTGGCTGGAGAAGAACGCGGGCCCCTGGGCCACGCAGACCGGCCCGGCCGCGTACGCCCAGCTGATCCTCGCCGCGCACGCGGTCGGCGCCCAGCCCGGCGACTTCGGCGGCACCAGTCTGGTGACCTCCCTCGCCGCCCTCGGACCGGTCCCGGTGGTGGCGGGCCACACCGAGAACCGGACCAAGGCCGCCGACGGCACCTCGCACGCGGGCGTCTGGTGGAGCGTCGGCATCTGCCTCGTCGCGGGCATCGGCATCGGCTTCCTGCTCAGCACCCGGAAGAAGCAGCGGTCGTGACCGCCGTCCGCCGTGCCGTGCCGGTGCTGCTGGCCGCCCTGGCGCTGCTGCTGGGCGCGGGGGCCGGGCAGGCCCAGGCCGCCGGCTACCGCTACTGGTCCTTCTGGGAGCGCTCCGGCGACCACTGGACGTACGCCACCCAGGGCCCCTCGCTCGCCCGCCCCGACGACGGCGCCGTGGAGGGCTTCCGGTTCTCCGTGAGCGCGGACTCCGCGGACGCGAGCGAGCCGCGCGGCACGGCGGACTTCGGCACCATCTGCGCCGCCACGCCCGCGAAGGCGGGCACGAAGCGGGTGGCGCTGGTCATCGACTTCGGCGTCGAGGCCGACGCGCCTTCCGGCGAGACCCCGCCGGCCCGCCGCACGGCCTGCGCCCGCGTGGCGCCGTCGGCGTCCGCCGCGCAGGCGCTGGCCGCCGTGGCCGAGCCGCTGCGGTACGACACCAACGCGCTGCTGTGCGCGATCTCCGGGTATCCCCGCAAGGGGTGCGGCGAGCAGGTCACCGCGAACGGCTCCGCGGGCTCCGCCGGTTCGGCCGCCGCCGAGAAGCCGGCCTCCCCGTCCGGCGGCCCGTCCCTGGGGCTGCCGATCGGCGCGGGTGTCGTCGTGCTGCTCGCGGGCGCGGCGGTGTGGCAGTCGCGACGGCGACGCGGATGACTCCGCCGAAGGGCCGGGCCCCGGCCGGCCGCGCGGTTCCCCGCGGGCGGACGCCGGGCGACGGCGACCGCCTCGCCCCGGCCGCCGCGTCCGGCCGGGGCCCGGCCGGGTCCGGGTCCGGACCGTCCGCGGCCGCTCGCGCGGTTCCGCCCGCTCCGGGGCCCTCGCGGTCCCGGCGGCCCGGCGGTGCCACCGTGCACCCCGGCGCCTGGTGGCTCTGGGCCATATCCCTGGGCACCGCCGCCACCCGCACCACCAACCCCCTGCTCCTCGCCCTGCTCATCGCCGCGTCGGCGTACGTCGTCGCCACGCACCGCTCCGCGGCCCCCTGGGCCCGCTCCTACACCGCGTTCGCCCGGCTCGCCCTCGCCGTCCTCCTCATCCGCCTCCTCTTCGCGGCGGCGCTCGGCTCCCCGATCCCCGGCACCCACACCCTGCTCACCCTCCCGGAGATCCCCCTCCCGCACTGGGCGCAGGGCATCCGCCTGGGCGGCGAGGTCACCGCGGAGGCCCTCGTCTTCGCGACCTACGACGGCCTGAAACTGGCCACCCTGCTGATCTGCGTGGGCGCCGCGAACGCCCTCGCGAGCCCTTCGCGCCTGCTGAAGTCCCTCCCCGGCGCCCTGTACGAGACCGGCGTCGCCGTCGTCGTCGCGCTCACCTTCGCCCCGCATCTGATCGCCGACGTGCAGCGGCTGCGCGCCGCCCGCCGGCTGCGCGGCCGCCCGGACCGCGGCATCCGGGGCCTGCTCCAGGTCGGACTCCCGGTCCTGGAGGGCGCGTTGGAGCGCTCGGTCGCCCTCGCCGCCGCGATGGAGGCGCGCGGCTACGGCCGCGCCGCCGAGGTCCCCGCCCGGGTGCGCCGCACCACCGCCGCGCTCACCCTCGGCGGGCTGCTCGGCGTCTGCGCCGGCACCTACGGGCTGCTCACCGCCGAGGGCGGCGGGTACGGCATCCCGCTGCTGCTCGCCGGGGTCGCCGCCGCCCTGGCGGGACTGCGCCTGGGCGGCCGCCGCTCGCTGCGCACCCGGTACCGCCCCGACCGCTGGGACGCCCGCGCCTGGCTGGTCACCGGCTCCGGCGTCGCCGTCGCCGCGCTGCTCACCCTCGCCTCGGCCCGCGCCCCGGAGGCGCTGCACCCGGGCGTGGTCCCGCTGTCCGCGCCGACCCTGCCCCTGTGGCCCGCCGCCGCGGTCCTCCTCGCCCTGCTGCCCGCCTTCGCCGTCCCCAGGGAGCACTCGTGATCCGCTTCGAGGATGTCAGCGTGACGTACGACGGCGCCGCCGAACCCACCGTCCGGGGCGTCGACTTCGAGGTGCCGGAGGGCGAACTCGTGCTGCTCGTCGGCCCGTCCGGGGTCGGCAAGTCGACGGTGCTCGGCGCGGTCAGCGGCCTGGTCCCGCACTTCACCGGCGGCACCCTGCGCGGCCGGGTCACCGTCGCCGGCCGCGACACCCGCGCCCACAAACCGCGCGAACTCGCCGATGTCGTCGGCACGGTGGGCCAGGACCCGCTCGCCCACTTCGTCACGGACACCGTGGAGGACGAACTCGCCTACGGCATGGAGTCGTTGGGCCTCGCGCCCGAGGTGATGCGGCGCCGGGTGGAGGAGACCCTCGACCTGCTGGGCCTGGCCGGCCTGCGGGACCGCCCGATCGCCACCCTCTCCGGCGGTCAGCGCCAGCGCGTCGCCATCGGCTCCGTCCTCACCCCGCACCCCCGGGTGCTCGTCCTGGACGAGCCGACGTCCGCGCTGGACCCGGCCGCCGCGGAGGAGGTGCTCGCCGTGCTCCAGCGCCTGGTGCACGACCTGGGCACCACGGTCCTCATGGCCGAACACCGCCTCGAACGCGTCGTCCACTACGCCGACCGGGTCGTCCTCCTCCCCGCTCCCGGCCGGCCCCCCGTCACCGGTACCCCGGCCGACGTCATGTCCGTCTCGCCGGTCCACCCCCCGGTGGTGGCCCTCGGCCGGCTGGCCGGCTGGTCCCCCCTCCCGCTGACCGTCCGGGACGCCCGCCGCAGGGCGGGGGAGCTGCGGGAGCGGCTGTCCACGGCCGCGGACGGCCGTACCGCCGGGCCGGCGGCGAGCACGGCGGCACCCCGCCCGCCCGCGCGGGCGGTGTCCGCCCGGCCCGGCCGGGGCGCGGGCCGCCTGTTCGGCCGCCGCACCAAGGCCACCCCCGCGGCCGGGCCCGCCCCGATGGCGTCGGCCGCCTCCCTCACCGTCCGCCGCGCCCATGTCACCGCCCTCGACCGGCTCTCGCTCACCGTCTCCCCCGGCGAGACCATCGCCCTCATGGGCCGCAACGGCGCCGGCAAGTCCACCCTCCTCAACACCCTCGTCGGCCTGCTCGAACCCACCTCCGGCACGGTCACCGTCGGCGGCGCCGCCCCGCACCGCACCGCGCCCCGCGAGCTGATCCGGCACGTCGGCCTGGTCCCGCAGGAACCGCGGGACCTGCTGTACGCCGACACGGTGGCGGCCGAATGCGCCGCCGCCGACCAGGACGCGGGCGCGGACCCCGGCACCTGCCGCGCCCTGCTGTCCCGGCTGCTGCCGGGCATCGCCGACGACACCCACCCCCGCGACCTCTCCGAGGGACAGTGCCTCGCGCTGGCGCTGGCCGTCGTGCTGGCCGCCCGTCCGCCGCTGCTCCTGCTGGACGAGCCCACCCGCGGGCTGGACTACGCGGCGAAGGCCCGGCTGGTGACCACGCTGCGCGGCCTCGCCGCCGAGGGGCACGCGATCGTGCTGGCCACGCACGACGTGGAACTGGCCGCGGAGGTCGCGCACCGGGTGGTGCTGCTGGCCGAGGGCGAGGTGATCGCGGACGGCCCCACGGCGGAGATCGTGGTGTCGTCGCCGTCCTTCGCCCCGCAGGTGACGAAGATCCTGGCCCCCCAGCGGTGGCTGACCGTGGCCGAGGTGCGGGAGGCGCTGGGATGAGCCCCTCCCCCGAGGCCCGGGTCCCCCGGGTCCGCGCCGTCCGCCTCGGCCCCCGGTCCGTCGCCGCCCTGGTCCTGGTCACCGCGGTCGGTGTGATCGCCTTCGGCTGGCCCTTCCTCGCCCCGCCCGCCTCCCGGCTCAGCGCGCACGCCCAGGACGCACCCTGGCTCTTCGCTGGCCTGCTGATCCTGCTGGTGGCGGTGGTCGCGGCGACCATCTCGGAGTCGGACCTCGGCCCCAAGGCGGTCGCGACGCTCGGCGTGCTGGCTGCGACCGGTGCCGCGCTGCGGCCGATCGGCGCGGGCACGGCCGGGATCGAGCCGATGTTCTTCCTGCTGGTGCTCAGCGGCCGTGTCCTCGGCCCCGGCTTCGGGTTCGCGCTGGGCTCGGTGACGATGTTCGCGTCCGCGCTGCTGACCGGCGGGGTCGGCCCCTGGCTGCCGTTCCAGATGCTGTCGATGGGCTGGTTCGCGCTGGGCGCGGGCCTGCTGCCGGGCCCGGTACGGCTGCGCGGCAGGGGCGAACTGCTGCTCCTGGCCGGATACGGCTTCCTCGCCTCCCTCGCCTACGGCACCGTCATGAACCTGGCCGGCTGGCCCTTCATGGGCGCCACCGCGTCGGGCATCTCCTTCCACCCGGGCGACTCGGTCGCCGCCAATCTGGCCCGCTTCGTCGCCTACTGCCTGGCCACCTCCCTCGGCTGGGACCTGGGCCGGGCCCTGTGCACGGTGGTGCTGACCTTCGCGCTCGGCCCGGCGGTGCTGCGCGCGCTGCGCCGGGCCACGCGCCGGGCCGCCTTCGAGACCCCGGTCACCTTCGACGGCTCCGGGGGGTGATGGGTCGCGTGCGTACGGTGAACGGGTCGGTGAAGCACCCCACATGACGCAGTTCACCTACGAATGACGGCCGTACCTCCGTTCGGCGCAGGGACATCGGACCGCACCCCCTCTGACCTGCGGTTTGCGGCATGCGCCACATAGCGGACAGGGCGCACCCATCCGGCCTCAACTAGTAAATGCGGTGATTGCGGGCGGTTGTCCGGGCTGCTTATCTGGTCGGCGTCGCCAGGCGCCACGGGCCCTCGGGTCGCGGCGCCGACGCATGCCGGTCGCGAAAACGCGGCCCGCCCCCCGGGGCTCGTGCGCGGCGATTCCTTGTCCCCGACGCAAGAGGTTCTCCGTGTCCGTTTCCGTGATCCGTCGCATCGCCTCCCCGAAGAAGGCCCTCACCGTCGCCGCCGTGGCCGCCGCCACCACCGGCATGGCGCTGTCCGCGGCTCCCGCCCAGGCCGCCCCTGCCTCCGCCTCCTCCGCCCAGGCGATCGCGCACAAGATGATCCCGGACGCCGCGCAGTTCAACGCGTTCAGCAAGATCGTCGAGCGGGAGAGCGGCTGGAACCCGACCGCCACCAACAGCTCCTCCGGCGCCTACGGCCTGGTCCAGGCCCTGCCGGGGTCGAAGATGGCCTCCGCGGGCCCCGACTGGAAGACCAACCCGGCCACCCAGATCAAGTGGGGCCTGGACTACATGAACTCCCGCTACGGCAGCCCGGTCAAGGCCTGGTCCTTCTGGCAGGCGAACGGCTGGTACTGAGCCGGTCCCACGGCCACCGGACCGCTCACCGCGCTCCGGCACCGAACCGCGCGCCACCCCGGCCGGCGCGGCCCGTCCCGACCCTGGCGGTCGACGGCGCCCAGGTCGAGCAACCGCACCCTCGCCCCCCGCGCGGCGAGGGTGCGTTCGCATGCCCGGGCATTGCCGAGCTTCCAGGCACAGGCGCCGTCGTCGGCCCGCAGCACGTCGGCGAAGCCGCCCGCGGGATGGCCGAGGCCGCGGTGGAAGTCGCCGTCACCAGCTCCTTGGTAGAACACCGCGCTGATGTCGTTGACCCGGCCGTCGGTCATGGCGGGCACCTGGGTGCCGAGCAGGTAGTAGGGCCCGGAGACCGGGGCGAGCGCCTTCAGCCGGAAGCCCGGCACGTCCCCCGCCTGCACCGCCCGGGCCGGTGCCAGCCGGTAGGCGCGCACGCCGTGGCGGACCGGGCCGGTGCCGATGTGCTGGTCAGCGAGTTCGCGGACGACCTCCGCCCGGTCGCGCGCGGCGACCGGGACGACGGAGAGCAGCCGCCCCTTGCCGGCCCCGCCGGGTGCGCCGGCCGCGAGGGCGGCGGGTGCCGCCGCGGTCCGGCACTCGCGAACAGCAGTGCGGCGAGTCCGGCCGCCGCCCGCCGGACCCCCGCGGCGCGCCGGCTCGTCCGTCGCGTTCCTGTTCCGTGCGTTCCCCGTGCCATGTCCCGCACGCCAGGCGGACACGCCCTCCGCGCCCATGCCGTTCGCCCCCGCTCCCATGGTGGAGTGGTCCTCACCCTGTCCGTCCGGCGAACCGGAGGAACGATGACGACGCCGAAGACCGCGGGGCCGGGGGCCGAGCCGGACCCGGAGGCGCGCGGGGTGCGGCTGGTCGTCGTCCTGCTCGCGCTGACGGTGGTGAGCGGTCTGATCGACGCCGTCGGCTATCTGGGGCTCGGCCGGGTCTTCACGGCGAACATGACCGGCAACGTGGTGGTGCTGGGGTTCGCGGCGGCGGGGGCACCCGGGTTCTCGGTGCCGCACACCGCGACCTCGCTGGGCTGTTTCCTGCTCGGCGCGGTGGTGGGCGGCCGGGTGGCGGCCCGGTTCGAAAGCGGGTCCCGGCGCCGCTGGGCGCGGCTGAGCCTGGCGGCCGAGGCGACCCTGGTGGGACTGTCCGCGGCGGTGGCCTTCGCCTGGCCGCGCGACGCGGGCGCCGCCTACGCGCTCATCGCCCTCACCGCCCTCGCGATGGGCCTGCGCAACGCCACCGTCCGCAGGCTCGGGATCGCCGATCTGACCACCACGGTACTGACCGGGACCCTGACCGGGCTGGCTGCCGACTCCCGCCTCGGCAACGGCACCGGGCACCGCTCCCCGCGCCGCACCGCCTCGGTGCTCGCCATGCTCGCCGGCGCCGTCCTGGGCGCCTGGCTGGTGCTGCATCACGGCCTGGGCCTGCCGCTGCTGCTCGCGGCCGTGGGGTCGGCGGTGCCGGCGATGACCGCCTCCGGCCGCGAGTAGCGCCGCCCGGCCGTCGGCCGGCCGCAGCTCCTCGACCCCGTTGAGCCACGCCGGAGGGCCGGGTCGTGGTTGGCGGAGGCGTAGAAGCGGAGGCGTGGAAGAGGCCCACCCGGTCGCCCTGGCGCATCCGCGCGCCGTCTGGCCCGGCCGTCAGCCCTCGGCGACGGCCACCGCTCCCCTCTTCGGCTCCCCGGCGCGGGCGGCCTGGAGTACGGTGCGCACCCGCGGCCCCTGTACCAGGTACGACAGCCCGAAGCCGGCGGTGACCACCACCGCGCCGCCCACCGCGTCCAGCACCCAGTGGTTGGCGGTGGCGAGGATGGCCGAGACGGTGAAGAAGGGGTGCAGGAGGCCGAGGGCCTTCATCCACCACTTGGGCGCCAGGATCACGATCACCACGCCGCACCACAGGGACCAGCCGAAGTGCAGGGACGGCATCGCCGCGTACTGGTTGGTGAGCGCGGTCATCGCCCCGTAGTCGGGGTGGGCGAGGTCCTGGGTGCCGTGCACGGTGTCGATGAAGCCGAGCCCCGGCATCAGCCGCGGCGGGGCCAGCGGGAAGAGCCAGAAGCCGATCAGGGCGAGGAAGGTGGCGAAGCCGAGGGAGGTGCGGGCCCAGCGGTAGTCCACCGGGCGGCGCCAGTAGAGGACCGCGAGCACGGCGAGCGGCAGCACGAAGTGGAACGACTCGTAGTAGAAGTCGAAGAAGCCCCGCAGCCAGCCGATCCCCGCGACCGTGTGGTTGAGCCAGTGCTCGATGTCTATGTGCAGGAACCGCTCGATGTCGACGACGATCCGGCCGTGGTGCTCGGCGGCGTCCCGGCCCCGGTCGTCCCCGCCGGCGCCCGCGGCCAGCCGGACCTTCGCGTAGGCGGCGTACACGACCCGGATCAGCAGCAGTTCCAGGAGCAGGTTGGGGCGGGTCAGGACCCGGCGCAGGAACGGCACCAGCGGCACATGCTTCCAGCGGGCGGAAACCGCGGGCGCGTACTCGGTGGGCACCGGGGTCTGGTAGTACGGCGAGGTGCGGGACAGGAACGGTACGGCGACGGCGGCGGCCAGTGCCGCGACCAGCACCAGGTCGTCGCGCAGGGCGTACAGCGCCGGGGTGTTCGGCAGCATCATCTTCGCCGGCAGGGTGGTCACCAGCACCACCGCCACCGGCCAGACGGTGCGGTCGGAGGCCCGGCGCCCGACCCGTCCGACCACCGCGAGCAGCAGCCACAGCAGCTGGTGCTGCCAGGTGGTGGGCGACACGGCCACGGCGGCGCAGCCGGTGACGGCCACGGCGAGCAGCAGCTGCCCGTCGTGCGCGTAGCGCACCGCGCGGCGCAGGGCGAGGACCGCGACGGCCGCGCCGAGCAGCAGGAAGAGCGTGATCTCCAGGGGGCCGGTGAGGCCGAGGCGGAGCAGGGCGCCGTGCAGGGACTGGTTGCCGAGGGCGTCGGCCTTGCCGCCGAGGCCCACCCCGGCCGGGTGGCGCAGCCAGTAGGTGACCGAGTCGTGCGGCAGCGCCGCCCAGGCGAGCGCGGTCAGCGCGGCGAAGGTGCCGGTGCCGGTCAGCGCGGCCCGGCGGCGGTCGGTGAACCAGAGCAGGGGGACGAAGAGCAGCACGGTGGGCTGGAGGGCCGCAGCCAGGCCTATGCACACCCCGCCGGCCCGCTGCCCGCGCACGGCGAAGCAGCCGGCCAGCACCAGCAGCACCGGCAGGATGCTGGTCTGGCCGAGCCACAGGGCGTTGCGGACCGGCAGCGAGACCATGAGCAGGCTGATCGCGACCGGCGCGGCCAGCAGGGAGGTGCGCCGGCCGACCGGCCGGGGCAGGGCGCGGGCGGCGATCAGACCGAGCGCGACGACCAGCAGCAGACTGCCGAAGGTCCAGCCCCAGCCGAGCGCGGCCTCGGCGGCGCGGGTGAGCGGCTTGAGCACGAGCCCGGCGAAGGGGGTGCCGGTGAACTGCGTGGAGTCGTAGAGGGAGCCCTTGACGTGCAGGACGCCGTTCGGGCCGACCCAGGTCTCCAGGTCGGTGAGGCGTTTGCCGCTCGGGCTGGTCAGGACGGTGGCCACCTGCCGGACCGCGAGGACCGCGGCCACCGCCCACAGCGCGAACCGCGCCGCGCGCAGCCGTCCCTCCGCGTCAGCCGTGCCGAGACCGTCCCCCGGTCCCCCGCTGTGCTCCACGTTCGCCACGCCTCGTCGGCCTCCCGCCCCGTTCGTCCCCGGCGCCGTGCACGCCGGATCACTCCGCGAAACTCTACGAGGCTCGCGGACCCCCTGAACAGGGACGCAGGCAACCCCCGGGTCACCTGGCGTTCCCCGCCCTTTTGTCCGGATGACGATAGTCCCCGGGGCCTCCGGTTCCGCCGCCGGGGCGCGATAAGCATCACAGCCGGCGGCCGGTACGCCGGAGCGCGAGCGGGCAGACGTGCCTGTACAGGCACCCTTTGGCTGCCCTGTGCGCACGGGCGCGTACGGGACGTAACAGCCGAATCAGTGCCTATGGTCGATTTTCGGCCCGTCGCACGTCACCGCCGCCGTCCGGGTCGGGTCCCTGTCCCCGTCGAAAGGTAGGCGAGCCCCGTTTTGGCGACCGTCACAGCCGTCACCCCGCACGTCAAGGGCCGCGAGACCGCCGCCTTGCGCGATGTCACCGTCACCGATCCCGCGCTGGTCAAGCGTGCCGTCAAGGCGGCCGCGCTGGGCAACGCCATGGAATGGTTCGACTTCGGTGTCTACAGCTACATCGCCGTCACCCTGGGCAAGGTCTTCTTCCCGTCCGGCAACCCGACCGCGCAGCTGCTGTCGACGTTCGGCGCCTTCGCGGCGGCGTTCCTGGTCCGCCCGCTCGGCGGCATGGTCTTCGGCCCGCTCGGCGACCGCGTGGGCCGGCAGAAGGTCCTCGCGCT
The DNA here is from genome assembly GCF_013423905.1 of Streptomyces sp. NEAU-sy36. NCBI lineage: Bacteria > Bacillati > Actinomycetota > Actinomycetes > Kitasatosporales > Streptomycetaceae > Streptomyces > Streptomyces sp. NEAU-sy36. Next base: position 1,414,937 of record NZ_CP058977.1, on the reverse strand, counting down.
CACCATGATCATGATGGCGGCCGGCACGTTCGCGATCGGTCTGATCCCCTCGTACGCCTCGATCGGGGTCGGCGCACCGCTGCTGCTTCTGGCCGCCCGCCTGGTGCAGGGCTTCTCCACCGGCGGCGAGTACGCGGGCGCGTCCACCTTCATCGCCGAGTACGCCCCCGACAAGAAGCGCGGCTTCTTCGGCAGCTGGCTGGAGTTCGGCACGCTGGCGGGCTACATCGGCGGCGCGGGCCTGGTCACGCTGATGACGGCGCTGCTGTCGTCCGGCGACCTGCTCTCCTGGGGCTGGCGCGTCCCGTTCCTGATCGCGGGCCCGATGGGCATCATCGGCCTGTACCTGCGGATGCGCCTGGAGGAGACCCCGGCGTTCGCGGCGGAGGTCGAGAAGGCGGAGAAGTCCCGGCCGAAGGTGCCGCTGCGGCAGATGGTGACGGGCCAGTGGAAGACGCTGGTGCTCTGCATGGGCCTGGTGCTGGTCTTCAACGTCACCGACTACATGCTGCTGTCGTACATGCCGAGCTATCTGACCAGTGAGCTGAAGTACGACGAGACGCACGGGCTGCTGGTGGTGCTCGGCGTGATGGCGCTGATGATGATCGTGCAGCCGTTCGCCGGTGCGCTGACCGACCGGGTGGGCCGCCGGCCGGTGATCGCCGCCGGGTGCGCGGGCTTCCTCTTCCTGTCCGTCCCCGCCCTGCTCCTGATCCGCCAGGGCAGCCTGCTCGCCGTCGCGCTCGGCATGGGCGCGCTGGGCCTGCTGCTGGTCTGCTTCACGGCCGCCATGCCGGCCGCGCTGCCCGCGCTCTTCCCGACGCGGGTGCGCTACGGGTCCCTGTCCATCGGCTTCAACGTGTCCGTGTCGCTGTTCGGCGGGACGACGCCGCTGGTGGTGACGGCGCTGATCGGGGCGACGGGCAACATGATGATGCCCGCCTACTACATGATGGCCGCGGCCGTCGTGGGCGGCTTCGCGGTGTGGCGGATGTCGGAGTCGGCGGGCCGCCCGCTGCCGGGCTCCGCCCCCGCGGTCGAGAAGCGGTAGCCGCCGGCGCCTCCTGCCGGGGACCGGGAACGGCCGGGCAGCCTCCTTGGGGGCTGTCCGGCCGTTCCCGTCCTCCGGTGCCTGCGCGGCCGGGCTCAGTGGCCCGCGGCCTCCTGCGGACGTGCGTGGCGTGGCAGCAGGAAGGCGAGCAGGAAGGTCAGCGCGAGCATGCCGTCGACGATCCACAGCACTGTCTTCATGACCGTGCCGAACCCGCTGTGGAAGGCCGAGGTCGTGGTGGCCGCCAGGGCGGCGGGGACCTCGGCGCCGGCCTCGGGCGAGGCCGCGGCGGCCCGTGCGTCCTTCTCCAGGCGCGCACAGGACGCGGGGGTCGCGGCCGGGTCCTTGGCCACGGCGCGGTCCGAGGCGCAGGCGCGCAGGTCGGCGACGACCCGGTCCCGGGCTGCGGGCGCCACCCGCACCGCGGCGAGCCGGTGCCGCAGGCCGTCCGACTGGTGGTCGACGGCGGTGGCGATGCCGCCGCCCAGCAGGCCGAAGAAGACGGTGCCGAGCAGGGCCACGCCGAAGGCGCCGCCGAGCTGCTGCATCGCGGTCATCGTGCCGGACGCCGAGCCCGTCTCGTGCTGCTCGACACCCGCGAGCACGATGTCGAAGAACGGCGCCATGAGCAGGCCCATCCCGATGCCGGTGACCAGCAGGGCGGGCAGCGGCTGCCAGGGGCCGACGCCACTGCCCGCCCGGTCGAGGGTCAGCCACACCCCGAACACGCCGAGCGCCATCACCAGCGCGCCCGCCTGGAGCACGGCGCGTCCGAACCGGGCGACGCCCTGGGCGAGCCCGAAGCCGACGATCATGCCGCCCGACCAGGGCACCATCACCATGCCGGCCTTGAGCGGCGAGTAGCCGAGGCCGATCTGCGTGTAGAGGTTGAAGACCAGCATGAAGCCCTGCATGGTCGAGAAGAAGACCAGCCCGAGGGCCATGCCGCCGCTGAAGCCGCGCTTGCGGAACAGGCTCGGGACGACCAGCGGGTCGAGGCCGGCCCTGCTGCGGCGCGACTCGTGCGCGGCGAAGGCGGCGAAGACGGCCAGCGAGGCGGCCATCATCACGAAGGTCCACACGGGCCAGCCGTACTCGCGGCCCTGGACCAGCGGGAAGATGAGGAGCAGCGCGGCCACCGAGACCAGGAGCATGCCGGGGATGTCCAGGTCCGGCCGGCTGCCGGACCTGCCCCGGGGCAGGTAGCGCAGGGCGCCGAGGAGGGCGGCGGCGCCCAGCGGCAGGTTGATCAGGAAGATCATGCGCCAGCCGGTGCCGAAGTAGTCGGCGTCGACGAGCCAGCCCGCGAGGATCGGTCCGCCCACCGCGGACAGCCCCATGACCGGGCCGAACATGCCGAAGGCCTTCTGCGACTCCTTCGGCGGGAACATCTCCTTGATCATGCCGAGGCCCTGGGGAAGCATCACCGCGCCGAACAGTCCCTGGGCGACGCGCGCGGTGATCAGCATCCCCGGCGACACGGACACCGCGCACAGCAGTGAGCCCAGGGTGAAGCCGGCGGCGCCCACCAGGAACATCCGGCGGCGCCCGTGGATGTCGCCGAGCCGGCCGCCGGTGACGAGCCCGACGGCCATCGAGAGGGTGTACGCGGCGGCGAGCCACTGGAGCGTGGAGGCGCCGCCGCCCAGGTCGGCCCGCATGGCGGGGCCGGCGATGTTCGTGACGACGGCGTCGAGGAGATCCATCACCTCCGCCGCGAGGATCACGAAGAGCGCGGCCCAGCGCCACCGGTAGGGCGCCTGCGCTTGGGTGGGCGTCTCGTCGGACGCGACACCTGTGACGGACATGGGGACTCCTCGGTGAGAGAACGACGTTCATCGTACAGAACGCCGTTCATCTGATGAACGCTGTTCATCAAGATATAGCGCAAGCTCGGTCGACGGACAAGCTATATCGCGTCTGCGCCCGGCGGGCAGGCGCCGCGCCTCACCGGAGAACACCGTTCTCCCCGCGCCTAGACTCGGGACCATGAGCAACGCGGCCCCGGACACCCCCGCACCCCCTCCGTCCCCCTGGGACCGCAGGCGCCCCGCTCGCACCCCGGCCGCCCCCGCGCGCCTCCCGCTGTCCCGCGAGCGGGTCGTCGAGGCCGCCTTCACCGTCCTGGACGACCAGGGGCTCGACGGGCTGTCGATGCGCCGGGTCGCGGCCGAACTGGGCGTGACCGTCTCCGCCCTGTACGCCCACGTCAGCTCCAAGGACGACCTGCTGGAGCTGATGTACACCCGGCTCTTCGACGGCTTCGAGCTGCCGGAGCCGGACCCGGAGCGGTGGCGGGAGCAGCTGCGGGACTTCGCGCACGCCGGGCGCCGGCGCCTGCTGTCGCACCGGGACATGGCCCGGATCTCCATGGCCCACGTCCCCTTCACCGCCGAACTGCTTCCGCACGTCGAGGGGTTGCTCGCGATCTTCCGCGCCGCCGGGCTGCCCGACCGCATCGCGGCGGAGGCCGGCGACCTCATCTCCACCTACATCGACGGGTTCGTCCTGGAGGAGGGCATGTGGCAGGACCGGGCCGCCCGCGAGGACGGCGAGGACGCCTCCCTGGCCCGCCCCGACTGGCACGAGATGGCCGACCGGATGCGGGACTACTTCGCGTCCCTGCCCGCGGAGGACTTCCCGAACCTGCGCGCCCTGTCCGGGCTGATGGTGTCCGGCTCCTCCGACGAGAGGTTCGACACCGGTCTGGAGATCATCCTGCGCGGTCTGGCGAGCTATCTGCCGGACGCGCCACCCGCTGACGACGCCCGCTGACCGCGGCCGGGCGTGTTCCCGGCCGGTCTCCCCCTCCCCGCCCCTCGGCTGAGATGATCGGAGGGGCAGCAGGCATCCGGGAAAGGCGGCAGGCGATGAGCGGTCAGCAGCTCTGGGACGACGTCGACGACTACTTCATCAGCAACCTCTCGCCCGACGACGAGGCGCTGCGGGCCGCCCTGCGGGAGAGCGAGTCCGCCGGGCTGCCCGCCATCGCGGTCACCGCCGCCCAGGGCAAGCTGCTCCAGCTGCTCGCCCAGGTGCAGGGCGCGCGCACGGTGCTGGAGATCGGCACGCTGGGCGGCTACAGCACGATCTGGCTGGCCCGCGCCCTGCCCGAGGACGGCAGGCTGGTCTCGCTGGAGTACAACGCCAGGCACGCCGAGGTGGCCACCCGCAACATCGCCCGCGCGGGCCTGGAGCGGATCGCCGAGGTACGGGTGGGCCCGGCCCTGGAGTCTCTGCCCAAGCTCGCCGACGAGAACCCGGCCCCCTTCGACCTGGTCTTCATCGACGCCGACAAGGTCAACAACGGCCACTACGTGGAGTGGGCGCTGCGGCTCACCCGCGCGGGCAGCCTGATCGTGCTGGACAACGTGGTGCGCGGCGGCCGGGTCGCGAACGCGGACAGCACCGAGCCGGACGTGGTCGGCACCCGGACCGCGATCGAGCTGATCGCCTCCCACCCGCGGCTCAGCGGGACCGCGATTCAGACGGTCGGCGCCAAGGGTTACGACGGCTTCGCGCTCGCCCGGGTGCTGGGCTGAGCCGGCCGGCTCACGCCTCGTGGTGGAAGCCGACGTCGACGCTGCGCGCGGCGGCGCGGTCCTGCACGACGACCTCGCCGGACGCACCGCGCGGCAGCGGCACGGTCGCGCCGTAGCCCAGGGGCCGGGTGGTCCCCCCGGTGGTCAGCCGGACCTCGGCGGCCGGGTCGGGCTGCGAGCCGCGCAGCCAGGTCAGCCGCCAGGTGCCGTCGGGTCCGCAGGAGAACTCCAGGTGGACGCGGGAGACGAACAGCCAGTCCTCGGGCACGACCAGCCGGCACACGGCCGCGTCCCGGCCGACCCGCAGCACGGCGCCCGGCTCGCTCGGCGCCTGTGCCATCGTCATCCCGGCGGTGGCCCCCGCGTCGGCCGCCGAGACGGTGGCCATGGTGAGTTCGAGCACCTGCGTTCCCCCTGAACATCGTCGCGCGCCCGGCGGTCACCGGGCGCCGCCGCATGATAAAACGCCCCGCCGGGCCCCGTCCGGCACAATGGGGCCATGACGGAGCGCAAGCCGCCCGGCGTGCCGTTCGAGTCCTGGGTCGACAAGCAGATCCGGGACGCACAGGCGCGCGGCGAGTTCGAGAGGCTGCCCGGAGCGGGTGAGCCGCTGCCCGCCGAGGTCGACTCCACCTACGACGAACTGTGGTGGGTCAAGCGGAAGATGGCGCGCGAGGGGCTGGCGGTGCTGCCGCCCGCGCTGGCCCTGCGCAAGGAGGCGGAGGACGCGCTGGCGGCGGCGTACGCGGCGCCCTCGGAGCGGATCGCCCGGAAGATCATCGAGGACGTCAACGTCAAGATCCGCGACATGATGTTCAAGCCGCCGCCGGGTCCCCCGCTGGGCAGGAAGCCGTACGACGTCGAGGAGGTCGTACGCGAGTGGCGGCGGCTGCGGACGGACGTGCGGGAGCCGGAGGCGTGACCCGGCGCGGCACCGACCGGCCGGCCGGCCGCGACCGGTCCGCCCGTCCGGAACGCTCCGGGGCGGGCCGGGACACCGGCCCGGCCCGCTCCCGTCGTCAGCCGCGCAGCAGCCGTTCGGCCAGGTCGCGGTAGTCGCGCAGGGCCAGCCGCAGCTGCTCCGTGTCGGTCTCGGCGGCCGAGCCGCGCTCGTCGGAGTCCTCCCAGGACATGCGCAGGGTACGGCGGCGCCGGGTGACGGCCTCGGTGAACCGGGCGGCGATCTCCTCCACGGCCCGGTCAGCCTCCTCCACGGCCGCCCGGGGCCGGTCCACGAACGCGGCCGTGACCTCCCGTATCCGCTGCTCCCAGTGTTCGTGCTCCTCGTGCGGCAGCAGCGGGGCGCCCGTCCCCGAGGGTGACTCGGCGGCCCCCGGCGCGGCCGGCCAGGCGTCCGGCGCGGTGCCCTCGCTGGTGCGCGCCTCCCGGCCGCTGAGGCCCCCGGGAGCGGGCGCGCCGAGCCCGTCGTCGGGCATCGGGGCCGCGTTCGGCGCGGACGTGCCGAGGTCGGACTCGCCGCCCGCCCGCAGGGAGCGGTCCCGCTCCGTGCCCAGGTCCTCGGTGCCGGGGCGCAGCCCTTCCGTGCCGTGTCCCCGGGCCGCCGCCGGTCCGGGCGGGGGCGGCGTCGCGCCGCCCGGCTCCCCGGGCAGCCGTTCGGCCGGGCCGGGCCTTCTGAGCGGGCGCTCGCCCGTCTCGGGCCGCTCGGTGTTCTCGGCCTCCGGCATCCACTCGTCGTCCGGCGGGCGGGCGTAGCGGCCGGTGGGCTGCCGCTCGTCGCCCGGTCCTCGCATCCTGTCCGGCATGGTGCTCGTCCCTTCTGCTGGGTCAGGCCCGGTGGCGGCCGGGCGTTGCGCCGCTGCCGGCGCGGGTCAGGTCGTCGAAGAGGGCGTGGGCCCCGACCAGGGCGGAGCGCATCTCCTCGGTGTCGGCGCCGCCCGTCTGCGCGCGGGCCATCCGGTGGATCCGGCGGTAGCCGTCGACATGGTCCGCGTGGTGTACGGACAGCGCGGCCAGCTGTTCGTCGTAGCGGCCGCCGTCGGGGTAGCCGCGCACGGCGGCGACCTCGCCGAGCAGCCGGTCGGCCTCGGCCACCGCCTGCCGCGGCGACTCCACGAAGTGCTCCTGGACGCTGGTCCAGCGGGCCTCGTACTGCTCCCGCTCGTCCGGGGCGAGCGGCCGTTCACGCAGGTCGCCGTGGCGCTCGACGCGTTCGTTCAGCTCCTGTTCGGCGGCCTTGGTGTCCCCGCCGTGGGCGGCCACGGCCCGCTCGTACTCGGGCCCGAAGCGCCGCTTCAGGCCGGCTCCGCCGCCCTTGCGGTGGCCGAGCAGCACGGTGACGAGCGCGGCAACGACCACCAGCGCCACGATCACGACCAGCAAGATGATCAAGCCTGTGGACATTGGTTCCTCCGTCGGACCGGCCCCGCCGGCCGGCTCTCCTCCCGGGTCACCCGGAACCCCGCCGACAAACGGCGGCCGTGCGGCCCGGCCCGGAAAACCGCTCGGACCGGCCGGGCCCGGCGCCCCACAATGACCCGCATGACGACGTGGACGATCAGCCCGCAGGAGCCCGGTTCGCCGGTCGCGGCCGCGCTCTGGCGCGCGTACTACACCGAGGTCAGCGACCGCTGGTATCTGCGGTACGAGGGCCGCCGCACCGATCCGGCCGAGCTGGAGCGGGAGATCGCGGCCGCCACCGGCGCCGAACTCGCGCCGCCCACGGGGCGGTTGCTGGTGGGCTGGTACGGCGGCACCGCGGCCGGGTCCGCGGGCGTACGGCTGCTCGACGCCGAGACCGCGGAGCTGACCCGGGTGTTCGTGCGCGCGGACCTGCGCGGCCGGGGCGGGGCCCCGCTGCTGGTGGCGGCCGCCGAGGAGGCCGCCCGCGCGCTCGGCGCCCGGCGGCTGATCCTGGACACCCGCGACGATCTGGTCGAGGCCCGCGCCCTGTACGCCCGTCTCGGCTACACCGAGACCGGCCCGCACAACCAGGACCGGTACGCGGAGCACTGGTTCCGCAAGGAGCTGGTCAGCTGAGCCCGGTCCGCTCGGCCGTGTGCGGGCGTTCGCTGTCCGCGCCGCACAGTTCGGCGGACAGCTCCTTGACCAGTCTCGTCAGATCGGTGCTGCGGCCGGGCTGCCACCAGTCGCCGAGCAGTTCGGCCAGCGACTCCTCGCGGGCGACGGCGAGCCGCTCGGCGGCCTCGCGCCCGGACGCGGTCAGATACAGGTCCAGGCCCCGGCGTTCGGCGAGCCGCCGCTCCTCGACCTGCCGGGCGGCGTCGAGCACGGCCTCCAGCGGGACGGGGCTGCGCTCGGCGAGCACGCCCGGCTCCACGGAGCCGTGCCTGCGGATGCGCAGCAGCAGCCAGCTGGCGGCGGGCAGCAGGTCGTACCCGGCCCGCTCGGTGATGTCCCGGTAGACCTCGCGGCGGCCCTCGCGGGTGCCCAGCGCGGACAGGGCGCGGCAGACCTCGTCGTAGGAGGACCGCTCGACGGGGTTGGGCGCGAGGGTCTCGGAGGCGTCCGGCGCGGTGACCGAGCCGCGCAGCCGGTCCTCCTTCAGGAACCAGGCCAGCAGGAAGCCGAGGAGGGCGACGGGGGCGGCGTAGAGGAAGACGTCGGTGATGGACGAGGCGTAGGCGCCGAGTGCGGCGGGGCGCAGGGCGGGCGGCAGGGCGACGATGCCGCGCGGGTCGGCCTTGAGCGCGTCGGCGTTCACCCCGGGCGGCAGGTGGACGCCCCGGAAGGCGGCGGCGAGCTGGTCGCCGAGCCGGCTCGCGAAGACCGTGCCGAAGATGGCGACGCCGAAGGAGGCGCCGATGGAGCGGAAGAAGGTGGCGCCGGAGGTGGCGACGCCCAGGTCCTCGTAGGAGACGGCGTTCTGCACGATGAGCACCAGGACCTGCATCACGAGGCCGAGTCCGAGGCCGAAGACGAAGAAGTAGGCGCTCATCTCGGCGGTCGGGCTGTGCTCGTCGAGGCGGTGCAGCAGGAGCAGGCCGAGGGTGGTGACGGCGGTGCCGGCGACCGGGAACACCTTCCAGCGGCCGGTGCGGCTGACGATCTGCCCGGAGACGGTGGAGGACAGCAGCAGGCCGGCGACCATCGGCAGCATGTACACCCCGGACATGGTCGGGGAGACGCCGTGCACCACCTGGAGGAAGGTCGGCAGATAGGTCATGGCGCCGAACATGGCGAAGCCGACGATGAAGCTGATGACGGCGGCGAGGGTGAAGGTGCGGATGCGGAACAGGTCGAGCGGCAGCACCGGTTCGGCGGCCCGGCGCTCCACGGCCACGAACGCGAGCGCGAGCAGCACACCGAGCACCGCGAGGCCGATGATCTGCGGCGAGCCCCAGGCCCAGGTGCTGCCGCCGAGGGAGGCCACGAGGACGAGGCAGGTGGCGACCGCGGCGATCAGGAAGGTGCCCAGGTAGTCGATGACGTGGCGGGAGCTGCGCGCCGGGATGCGCAGGGCACCGGCGATCACGGCGAGCGCGACGACGCCGACGGGCAGGTTGACGTAGAACACCCAGCGCCAGCTCAGATGCTCGGTGAACAGCCCGCCCAGCAACGGGCCGAGCACGCTGGTCGCGCCGAACACGGCGCCGAACAGGCCCTGGTAGCGGCCCCGGTCGCGAGGCGGCACGATGTCGCCGACGATCGCCATCGACAGCACCATCAGCCCGCCGCCGCCCAGGCCCTGCAGCGCCCGGAAGCCGATCAGCTGGGGCATGTTCCGCGCCATGCCGCACAGGGCCGAGCCGACCAGGAAGATCACGATGGCGGTCTGGAACAGCTTCTTGCGCCCGTACTGGTCCCCGAGCTTGCCCCACAGCGGGGTCGCGGCGGTGGAGGCCAGCAGATAGGCGGTCACTACCCAGGACAGGTGTTCGAGGCCGCCGAGGTCGCTGACGATGGTGGGCAGTGCGGTCGACACGATGGTCTGGTCGAGGGCGGCGAGCAGCAGCCCGAGCAGCAGGGCGCCGATCGAGACGAACACGCCCCGCGCCACGTGGTCGTCACCGCTCACGTCCTTCACCGCATCGTGCGTGTCCAGGGCCATGGAGACCTCCCGGAGCCGGGCCTGAGGCTGGAGTGCGCCTCTTCCATCCTGGTCGGTGTCACCATTTATGGCCTGTCGACTCCTGGGGTTGTGGAGAAGATGGGCATACGCTCTGAAGCTTCGGAGGAAGGCGGGGCTCACGGGGCTGGGGGGACACCGGGGGTTCCGAGGGGAGGGGGCGAACGTGACCGGGGACGCGAGGGGGGAGCGGGGCACGCCCTGCCCGGAGTGCGGCGGGCCGAGGAGCGCGGCGGGCGTCCCGTCCTGCGACTGCGCCGAGCGCGCGGCCGAGGCGCTGCGCGAGACGCGCGAGGCGGAGGCGGCCGCGGCGGAGGACTTCGACCTGCTGCGGATACGCCCGTACGTGGAGGTGGGGCCGGACGCCCCGGACGCGGCCCGGCCGGTGCCGCCCGTCGAGGCCGCGCTACCGCCGCGCCCGGCGGCCGGACCGGCCGGGCCGGAGGTGCGGCTCTTCGCGTCCCCGGCGGCTCCGGACGGGGCGGAGCCCCCGGCGCCCGAGCGGCCCGGGCCGCCGGGGCCGGCGGGCGGGCGGCACCGGCTGCGCCGTACGGCGCTGGTCGCCGCCGCGGGCGCGGGGGCGGTGGCCGTCGCGGCGGTGGGTCTCGCGCTGTTCTCGTACCACTCGCCGTCCCGGGACGACGCGGCCCCGGACATCAGGGAGAGCGTCCCGGGCCTCCCCCCGCCGGACCCGTCGGGCGCACCGGTCCACGGCGCTCCCGCGCCCTCCCGGTCGGCCGCGCGCTCGCCGCTGCCGCCGGCCCCGCCGAGTACCACGTCCTCGCCGACGTCGCCCTCCGCGCCGTCACCGACGCCGACCGCGCGCCGTACGCCGTCCGGGGCGGCCTCCCCCACCCCCTCGGCGCCGACCGCCCCGCCCACCACCCCGGCCGGTGCCCCGGCGCTGCGGCGCGGGGACGTCGGGCCCCAGGTCGCGGACCTCCAGTTCCGGCTGTGGCAGTTGAACCTCTACGAGGGCGCCTTCGACGGCGTCTTCACCCGCTCCGTGGAGAACGGCGTGCGCACTTACCAGCTGGCCCGGGGCGTCCAGGGCGATCCCGCGGGCGTGTACGGGCCGGCGACCCGGGCCGCCCTGGAAGGGGAGACGTCGGGGCGCTGAGGCGGGTCAGAGGCGGATCAGCCCAGGTGCAGCCGGATCGTGCCGTCCGGCAGGCCCTCCACCCGGACCCGGGTGAGGTCGGGGACGACCGCGTCGGGACCGTGGGCGCCCGCGCGGGGGCCGACGCCGACCACGGTCATGCCGGCCGCGCGTCCCGCCGCGATGCCCGCGCCGGAGTCCTCGAAGACGACGCAGTCGGCCGCCGCGACGCCCAGCTCGGCGGCGCCCTTGAGGAAACCCTCGGGGTCGGGCTTGCTCGCGCCGACCGACTCGGCGGTGATCCGGACCTCGGGCAGCGGCAGCCCGGCGGCGTTCATCCGGGCGGTGGACAGGGCGACGTCCGCCGAGGTCACCAGCGCGTGCGGGAGGTCCCGCAGCGCGGCCAGGAAGGCGGAGGCACCGGGGATCTCGACCACGCCGTCCATGTCGGCGGTCTCCTCCGCGAGCATGCGCGCGTTGTCCGCGAGGTTCTCCTCCCGCGGCCGGTCGGGCAGCAGTACGGCCATGGAGGCGTGCCCCTGCCTGCCGTGCACGACGCTCAGCACCTCGTCGCCGTCCAGCCCGTGCCGTGCGGCCCAGCGCCGCCAGATGCGCTCCACGACGGCGTCCGAGTCGACGAGGGTGCCGTCCATGTCGAGCAGCAGGGCGCGGGCGGTCAGGACGGTGGGCTTTGCGGTGGCCGTCATCGGCGGTGACTCCAGGGACGAAAGACCCCCTGCGCGGGGGCCGCGGGGGAGGACAAGGCGGCCCCGCCCGCCGGTCAGGGAAAACGGGCGGGAGCCACTTTGTTCCTCCACGGTACAAAACCGGGGCCCTTCCCGCCACCACCCCACGGCGGGCGTTCACCGGGCGTTCGGCTCAGCCCGCGACCGCCTCGTACAGGCTCCAGGCACCGAGGGCCAGCATCAGCAGCGCCGCGATCTGCGTGATCAGCCGCAGCGGAACCTTCCTCATCAGGGCCTTTCCGCCCACGATGCCGAGTCCGGCGACGGCCCACAGGCCGAGCACCGCGCCGAGCCCGACGGAGATCGGGTCGTCGTAGCGGGCGGCGAGGTTGGCGGTCATGATCTGGGTGAGGTCGCCGAACTCGGCGACCAGGATGAGCATGAAGCCGGTGCCCGCGACCTTCCAGAAGGTCTGGTCGGCGGGCTTCTTGACCTCTTCCTCCTCCTCGCCCTTGCTCAGCAGCAGCATCGCGGCGCCGCCGAGGAAGAGCAGCCCGGTGATCGCGTGCACGAGGCGCTGGGGCAGCAGGGTGAGCACGCTGCCGGCGGCGACGGCGAGCACCACATGGACCAGGAAGGCGGCGGCGACGCCCGCGAAGACGTAGCTCGCCCGGTAGCGGGTGCCGAGGACGAGACCTGCGAGCGCGGTCTTGTCCGGCAGTTCGGCGAGGAAGATGACGCCGAAGACGAGCGCCGTCACGGTGATGCTGATCAAGGTTCCTCAATCGGTCGGGGCCACCCCGCCGAGAGTGCGGTACGTCACACGAGGCACCTCGGCACGGCAGCACACTCGGCGCCCGCGCCGGTGGACGCGGGCATGCACTGCTTGCCGAAGGTCTCGCTGGGCGGCACCCCGAAGGGCCGCCTCCGGGCGCCGGCTCAGGCTGGCTGAGCAGTATGTCGACGGTCCGGCGAAGAGCTACTCCCCTTCTGCGCCTCCGATGATACGGGACGGCAAAGTCCGCCGTTGAACCTTGCGTTGACATGATCACGTCACTAACTTCTTACCGGGCGCTCACCCTCCGGCAAGACCACACCGCGAGCATTCCCTGACTCGTGGCCCAACACCCCACCCCCACAAGGGAGTTCTTTCATGCCCAGGTTCTACGCGCGTCGACGCCTTAGCCTGCTCGCCGGGCTCACCGGCCTGATCGCCACCGCCGCGCTGTTCAACTCCCCCACCGCCTCCGCCGCCCTGCCCACCCCGGTGAGCGCCTCCACCGCCCGCGGCTACCTCTCCCAGCTGACCGTCGCCACCGAGGACCGCACCGGCTACAGCCGCGACAAGTTCCCGACCTGGATCACCATCGAGGGCACCTGCGACACCCGCGAGTGGATCCTCAAGCGGGACGGCACCAACGTCGTCACCGACTCCGCCTGCAAGTCCACCAGCGGCAGCTGGTACTCGCCGTACGACGGCGCGACCTGGACCGCCGCCTCCGACGTCGACATCGACCACCTCGTGCCGCTCGCCGAGGCCTGGGACTCGGGCGCGGGCAAGTGGACGACGGCCCAGCGGCAGGCGTTCGCCAACGACGTCACCCGCCCCCAGCTGCTCGCCGTCACCGACAACGTCAACCAGTCCAAGGGCGACCAGGACCCGGCCACCTGGGTCCCGTCCCGCTCCGCCTACGTCTGCACCTACGTGCGCGCCTGGGTCCAGGTGAAGTACTACTACGACCTCTCGGTCGACCCGGCCGAGAAGAGCGCGCTGCAGAACTACCTGTCGAGCTGCTGAGCGACGCGGGCAGACGGCGGGGCCCGGCCGGGGTGTTCCGGCCGGGCCCCGCCCGGTCGTCGCGTCCTCAGGAGGCGGGGCGCCGCCGCATCAGGAAGCCCGCCGCCGCGCCCGCCCCGAACAGCGCGGCCAGGGACACCCCGGTCGCCAGCCAGGTGGCGCCGAGCCAGCGGGCGCCGTAGTAGCCGAGGGCCACGCTGTAGGCGGCCCAGGACAGGCCGGCCAGCGCGGACCAGGGCAGGAAGTCACGGGCCCGGCGGTGTGCGGCGCCGGCGCAGAAGGAGACGACCGAGCGCCCCGCGGGGGCGAAGCGGGCGAGCACGACCAGCGCGCCGCCGCCCCGGGCCAGCGCGTCGCCGAGACGCTCCTGCGCGGTGGTCAGCCGCCGGGAGCGGGCTATCGCCCGGTCGAGGCGTTCCCCGCCCCGCCAGGCCAGCCGGTAGGCCACCAGGTCGCCGAGGAGCGAGGCGGTGGCGGCGCAGAGTATGAGGGCCGGTATGCCCGGCACGCCGTGCGGGACCTGACCGGTCGCCGCGCCCGAGCCCGCGGCCGCCGCGGTGCCCGCCGTGATGACGAGCACACCGCTCGGCAGCACCGGCAGGAACACGTCCAGCAGCACGGACACGGCCACCGCGGTATAGATCCAGGGCCCGGCCGCCAGCGACCCCACACTCTCGAACACGTCGTCTCCTGACACTCCCCCGATAACAGCCGTACAGCGTACGCCGCGGGTGTGACAGGAGGTGCGCGGGGGGCCGCGTCGAACAGGTCGCACGGCACCCCGTGCCCAGGCGGGCGGGGTGCCGTGCGGGTGCGGTGATCAGGCGGCCATCGGAGCCTGCTCCGCGACGGCCTCGCCCCGGTCCGCCGTGCGCCGGACCAGGAGCCGGTCGACGCCGAAGGCGCCGGAACCGGTGAAGACCAGCAGCAGGAACGCCCAGCAGAACATGACCGCGGGCTCGCCGCCGTTCTGGATGGGCCACAGCGCGTGCTGCTGGTGGATGTCGAAGTACGCGAAGGCCATCGAGCCGGAGGCGACGAGCGCGGCCCCTCTGGTGCCGAGGCCGATCAGCACCAGGGCGCCGGCGACCAGCTGGATCACGGCCGCGTACCAGCCCGGCCAGGTGCCGGCCGCGATGGTGCCGCCGTGGGTGCCCATGGCGCCACCGAGGACGCCGAAGAGCGAGGCGGCGCCGTGCGTGGTGAAGAGCAGGCCGACGACGACGCGGAAGAGCCCGAGGGCATAGGGCTGCGCGGAATGGAGGCGAGCGGAGAGCATGGGGGAGTTACTCCCTTTCGGTGTCGAGCGAGCCCGTCGGGGACGGACGGGCCGGTGGGGGCGGCGGTACCGAACGAGAGGCCTAGGTTAGGTGTCCTTAAGTAATACTTGCAACTTCAAGTTCTGGCCAAAGTTCCACTCCAGGTAGCGAGCCCCGTCCCTGGCCCGACTGCACGCAGGGCCACCCGCGCCCTCGCGCCGGCCCTCCGGAACGTGGCCGGATTCGCCCTTGGCGCGTGGGCGCGTGGCACCGCGTGCCGGACGTTACGGGCGCCGCGTTACGAGCGGCCCCCCGTCCGTGTGAACGATTCCTTGCGGGCGCCCCGCCCCCGCACCTCAAGCCCGTCCAACAGTTCGGCCGTGGCGCGCGCGACGGCGTCCACGGCGGCGTCGAAGACCTCGCGGTTGTGGGCGGCGGGCGTGCGGAAACCCGAGATCTTGCGCACGTACTGCAACGCGGCGGCGCGGATGTCCTCCTCCGTGGCCTCGCCGGGCAGCACGGGCGGACGCAGGGTCTTGATGCTCCGGCACATGCCCTCAGTGTCACGCGCAGACGCGCGGGGCGAGAGAGGTGGGAGACAAAAGCAAAGGCAAGGAAGCCCCAAGGACTCCTTGCCACTCTCAACGTATAGCGCACGGGGGGCCTTGCGGCAAGGCCCCCCACATGCCGCAGAATCGCCCGTCTGACCTGGAAATCCGCCGGAACGGGGGCCCTGAGAGTGCGCGTCGTGCCGTCGGCGTACGGATCACGCGGAGACGTCCGGCCACCGGCGCGCCCCGCGGTGCGGCCGCGCGAGGACGGCGCCGGGGTCCGCGCGCCCGCCGGGTGACCGGCCCCGCGAACGAACCCGGCCCCGCGCCGCCACCCGCCCCGCCGCACCGGGCGCCCCGCCACCCGAACACGCCCGCCCCACCGCACGGGGCGGGCCCCCACCCCACGACCCGCCCCTCGACCGGCGACCCCACCCCCTCCCCCGACCACCCACCACCCACCACCCGCGCCCTCCCGATCGGAGCCCCTTGCCCACCTCCGCCTTCGCCCTCCCCGCCCGCCTCTCCGCCAAAGCCGACCCCGCCCTGATCAGCGCCGACGAGCACCACTTCACGGCGATCGCCGAGTGCCTGGAGCAGACGATCGCCGAGGTCGAGGACCAGCTCGACAAGGAACGCAGGTCCCCCGGCGGCCTGGGCCGCCAGGCACTGGACCGCGACGCCGAGATCCACCGCCTGACCGCCCGGCTGCGCACCCTGCGCCGCTTCGGCCTCGACCTCTGCCTGGGCCGCATGGTCGACGCGGACCACCCCGACGAGCCGGTGTACATCGGCCGGCTCGGACTCACGGACAGCACCGGCCGCCGGCTGCTGCTCGACTGGCGCACCCCGGCCGCGCGGCCGTTCTTCGGCGCCACCCACGGCAACCCCATGGGGCTGGCCAGCCGCCGCCGGTACCGCTGGACGCAGGGCCGCGTCGCCGACTACTGGGACGAGGTCTTCGTCCCGGACGCCCTCGCCGGGCACGCCGCGCTGGACGACCAGTCCGCGTTCATCGCGAGCCTCGGCGGCAACCGCTCGCCCCGGATGCGCGACGTGCTCGGCACCATCCAGGCCGACCAGGACGCCATCATCCGGGCCGGCTCGCGCGGCGCGCTCGTCGTCGACGGCGGCCCCGGCACCGGCAAGACGGTCGTCGCCCTGCACCGCTCCGCCTACCTCCTCCACTCCGACCCGCGCCTCGGCCACCGGCGCGGCGGGGTGCTGTTCGTCGGCCCGCACCGCCCCTACCTCGCCTACGTCTCCGACGTCCTGCCGAGCCTCGGCGAGGACGGCGTGCGCACCTGCGTCCTGCGCGACCTCGTCGCCGAGGGCGCCACGGCACGGCCCGAACCCGACCCGGAGACGGCCCGGCTGAAGTCGTCCGCGCGGCTGGTCGGGGCGATCGAGCGGGCCGTGCGCTTCTACGAGGAGCCGCCCACCGAGCCGCTGACGCTCACCACCGACTGGGGCGACCTCGACGTGACCGCCGCCGACTGGGAGACGGCGTTCGACGCGGCGGAACCGGGCACCCCGCACAACGAGGCGCGCGAGCAGGTCTGGGAGGAACTGCTCGACGTCCTGGCCGGCGGACACGACGGCGAGGTCCCCGCGCAGACGCTGCGCCGGTCGCTGGAAGGCGACCGGGAACTACGCGCCGCCTTCGACCGCGCCTGGCCCCTGCTGGAGGCGGCCGACCTGGTCGGAGACCTGTGGACGGTGCCCGCGTACCTGCGGCTGTGCGCGCCCTGGCTCACCCCCGAGGAGGTACGACGGCTGCGGCGCACGGACCCCCGGGCGTGGACGGTGTCCGACCTGCCGTTCCTGGACGCGGCGCGGCAACGGCTCGGCGACCCCCGGGCGGCGGTGCGCGAACGGCGGCGCAAGGCGGCCGTCGCCGCGCAGCGCGCCCGCATGGCCGCCGTGATCGACAACGTGCTGGCGGCGGACGACGACGGCGAGGGCGCGGTGACCATGCTGCGCGGACAGGACCTGCGGGACGCGCTGGTCGACGAGTCGGCCGTGCCCGCCCTCGAACCGGACGCGCTGGCGGGGCCGTTCGCGCACATCGTGGTGGACGAGGCGCAGGAGCTGACCGACGCGGAGTGGCAGATGCTGCTGTCGAGGTGCCCGTCGCGCAGCTTCACCATCGTCGGGGACCGCGCGCAGGCCCGGCACGGGTTCACGGAGTCCTGGCGGGAACGGCTGGAGCGGGTCGGCTTCGACCGGATCGAGCTGACCGCCCTGACGGTCAACTACCGCACGCCACGGGAGATCATGGCGGAGGCCGAGCCGGTCGTCCGGGCCGCGCTCCCGGACGCCAACGTGCCGACCTCGATCCGCGGCAACGGGCTGCCGGTGCTCCGCGGCCCCGCCTCGGACCTGGCCACGATCCTCGACACCTGGCAGGCCGGCCACCCGGAGGGCACCGCCTGCGTGATCGGCGCCCCCGCCTTCCGCCCCCGGACGTCCCGGGTCCGCTCCCTCTCCCCCGGACTCGCGAAGGGGCTGGAGTTCGACCTGGTCGTCGTGGTCGACCCGCAGCGGTTCGGCGAGGGAATCGAGGGCGCGGTGGACCGCTATGTGGCCATGACCCGGGCGACCCGGCAACTGGTCGTCCTCACCACAGCCTGAAACGCCCGTTCGGCTGAACCTCACGGCCGAACTCGCGACGGTAAATCGAACAGGCGTAGCATTGCCGTGTGGCTACGACCTATGAATTCCCCAGTGACCTCCTCGCCGGTCAGGAGGAGCTGCATCAGGTCCGGGCCGAGCTGTCGGCCCTGCTCAGGCGGCTTCCCTGGTCGGTCGAGCCGATGGACGGCTTCAGCGACGACAACGGCTGGCGCAAGGTGGAGCGCCCCGCCTCCCCGGGCTGGACGGCCGACGAACAGGCCGAGGTGGAGAAGCTCCGCCGCCGCGAGCACGAACTCGCCGTCTTCATCAGCACCCACCGCTTCTGGGCCGAGGTCGCGGCCGACCAGCGCATGCAGGCCCGCAGCGAACTGAAGCACGCCCACGAGGAACCGGCCGGGGAACAGTCGTAACCGATCTGGTCCAACCAGTTGACCACTGCCCCCGACAGCCCCACCCTGATCGCCATGACCGAGGGACGGATATCGAGCGAGGCGGTCGACACCCCGCCGGACCAGGGGAGTTCCACCGGGCCGGCACCGGTGGCGCCGGGCGGGCGGCCCGCGGGAGCGGCGGTACCGCCGCTGATCCTGCTCTTCGCCGCCCT
This sequence comes from Streptomyces sp. NEAU-sy36, assembly GCF_013423905.1. Classification (NCBI taxonomy): domain Bacteria; kingdom Bacillati; phylum Actinomycetota; class Actinomycetes; order Kitasatosporales; family Streptomycetaceae; genus Streptomyces; species Streptomyces sp. NEAU-sy36. The sequence continues at coordinate 1,396,663 of NZ_CP058977.1, read as the reverse complement.
GGCCGCCTCGGACATCGCCGGCGTGGCGGCGGGGTGGCCGGTCCTGGAGTGGATCGCGAAACCCCTGCTGGCCCCCGTCCTCGCCCTGCACCTGTGGCGCCGCACCGGCACCCGGCACGCCCCGGTCCTGGCCGGCCTCCTCCTCGCCACCGCCGGGGACGTGGCCCTGCTGCTGCCCGGCACCGCCGCCTTCGCCGCCGGCCTCGCGTTCTTCCTGGGCGCCCAGCTCTGCTGGATCTCGGCGTTCCTCCGGGCCGGCGCCCTCGGCCACCTGCGGCCCCGCCGCCTCGTCTGCGCCGCGCACCTCGCCGTCTGGGTCGGCGCCGTCGCCGCCCTCGCCCCCGCGCTCGGCCCGGCCCTGGGCTGCGCGGTCGCCGTCTACGCCCTGGCCCTGCTCACCATGGCCCTGACCGCCCGGGTCCTCGGCCCGCGGGCCCTGTGGGGCGGCCTCGTCTTCGTCGCCTCCGACTCCCTGGTGGGCCTCGGCGCCGCCGGCCTCGACTTCCCCGGCCGAGGCGTCCTGGTCATGCTGACCTACACCTCGGCGCTGGCCCTCCTGGCCACCGCCTTCACCCCCCGGCGACCGGCCCCCCGACCCGCCTGAACAGAAAAGCCCCCGGCCGTATACGGCCGGGGGCTCTGCTTCCGCGGTGGGCGCGGACGGTTTCGAACCGCCGACATCCTGCTTGTAAGGCAGGCGCTCTACCACTGAGCTACGCACCCGCGCCCGGGCGTCGCCCAGGTCGAGTCGACAGCCTACCTTGCCGCGGGCGGTGCACGGCAAACCCGAACGAACGGAAACCAGGGGCGACCGGGGGTTATCCCCACCCCGTCTCCGGGAGCGTCCCGGATGGGCCGGGGCGGTGGGGGGTTCTACGGTCGTGGGAGACCTGATTCGGGGGGAGTTCGTGATGAGTCGCAGGGTGCGGATGCGGGCCGTGGCCGGGGGTGCGCTGGCCGGGGCAGTGGTGCTGGCGGTGAGCGGGTGCGGGGCGTCGGCCGGGAAGGACAGGCATCCGGAGCACCGGTCCTTCGCCGTGCGGGGCCACACGCTCACCGTCGATTCGGACGACTCGGGGCTGGAGATCGTCGGCGGCCGGGGCGAGGGGCGGAACGTCGCGGTGACGCGGTGGTTCGACGGGTCCGTGCTCGTCGGCGGCAAGCCGAGGGTGAGCTGGGCGTTCAAGGACGACCGGCTGGTGCTGCGGATGCACTGCTCGGGGCTCGTCGCCGACTGCTCCGCCCGGTACCGGGTCGAGGTGCCCGCGGGCATCGGGGTCCGGGTGGTGGACGGCAACGGGGACGTGCGGGCGCGCGGGTTCGCCGACCCGCTCGCCGTCCGTACCGCCAACGGCGGCGTGCGCATCACCGACACGACCGGCCCGCTGGACCTGAGCTCCGGCAACGGCCCGGTGCACGCGGACGTCGCCTCCACCCGGGTGCGGGCCCGCGTGGACAACGGCTCGGTGGACCTCAGGCTCAGCCGCGTACCGGACAGCGTGGACACCGGCAGCGACAACGGGAGTCTGACGGTCGTGCTGCCCCGCGCCGCCTACCACGTCAAGGCGACGTCCCACAACGGGGGCGTGCATGTGTCCGTGCCCCGGGACTCCGCCAGCGCGCACCGGGTGACCGCGGGCTCCGCCAACGGGAAGGTCACGGTGCGCACCGCGAACTGACCGGCCCGTGTTTTCGTCCGTACCGGGTGGGAGAATGGCACCCCCAGCGGACCACAGCACGGGAGAGGGATGTGACGGCGAGACCGGGCACGCCAGTGACACAGCCGTACCCTCCGTCGTCCCTCGCACGGACCCGGCGCACACGGCGGCCGGGCGGGGCGGGTGCGCGCGGGGCCGCGGCCCTGCGGGACACGCTCGCACTGATGGGTCTGCCGGTGCTGGTCGCGCTCGCGTTGCCGGGGGCGTTCGCCGGGGGCGGTACCCGGCGCTGGTTCGGCGGCCGGGCGGAGAGTCAGCGGGCCGAGGCGCAGGCGGCGAAGGACGCGGCGGCGGCCGCGTTCTACGAGCTGGACACCGCGCAGCGGGACCTGCGGATCTCCGTCGAGACCATCACGGCGGTGGACGACACGCCCGCGGCGCGGCGTGCGGTCTCGGACTTCGAGTCGCTGGGCGCGCGGATCGACGAGGCCAGCCGGCGGTACATCCAGGCGGTGGACGCGCATGACCTGGACCGGGCGGATCTGGAGGCCGGGGCGGCGGCGCGGGCGCGCGGTGAGCTGACGGCGGCGCGGGACGAGCTGGTGCGGGTCAAGCAGGAGCTGGACCGGTTCGGTGCCTCGCTCGGTCCGCTGCTGGGGTCGGCGGAGACGCAGCTGGCGCGGGTGGCGCCGGCCGTGGAGCGGGCGCGGCAGGCGCTGCTGGCGGCGAGCAACGCGTTGGACGGCGTCCGGGAGCAGGGGCTGCGCGCCGACGACCTGGCGGGGCGGCTGGCCGCGCTGGCGCCGGAGCTGACCAAGCTGAACGAGGGCGCGGGCCGGCACGGGGTGCGGCAGACGGTGGAGCGGGCCGAGCGGGTGCAGCGGGAGGCCGGGGCGATCCGGGCCGAGGCGGAGCGGCTGCCGGAGCAGGCGGCCGAGATCGATCACCGGCTGGTGTCGCTGCGGACCCGGGCCCAGGCGCTGACCACGCGTGCGGGGCAGGTCGAGCCGGTGCTCAGCGAGTTGCGCCGGCGGTTCTCGGCCGCGTGCTGGCAGGACCTCCAGCAGGTGCCGGCGCAGGCGGTGGAGAACGTGGGGCAGGCGGAGCGGAAGCTGCGGGAGGCGCAGTCGGCGCGGGACGCCCAGCGCTGGGCGGACGCCACCTCGCTGCTGTCGACAGTGCGGGCGCTGCTGAATGCGACCGATGACGCCGTCTCGGCCGCCGGTGACCGGCTGACCAGGCTGAACGCGGTGCAGAAGGATCCGCAGGCGGAGATCGAGAAGACCCGGTTCGCGATCCGGGACGCGCAGCGGCTGGCGATGTCGGGCCGTACGACGCCGGATCCGCGTCATGCCCGGCCGCTGGACGAGGCGGTGGCCCGGCTGGAGCGGGCGATCGGCACGCTGGAGGGCGGCCGGCATCCGGACTACTGGCACTTCCTCACCGAGGCGGACGCGGTGCGGCAGGCGGTCGCCTCGGTGGTGGCCCGGATCCGCGAAGAGCGCGGGGGTCTCGCGCACTGAGGGGGCCGGCGGTGGGGCGACGTGTTGCCGGGGTACCCGGATCGGGCGGATATTGATATGGACCGTTTTGGGATGGATGGCCTCCGCTAGCGCCTAAGGGGGCGGATATGGCCACACACGCAGTGCACACGAGGCCGAAGCGGCGGATCCAGTTCGACCAGCATCTGCCGACCGATCACCGGCTGAACCTGGTGTACCGGATCGGCGCGGGGCTGATCGGCGCGTTCCTCGTCGTCTTCGGCATTCTGGGCCTGATCAACCACATCGGCTTCTTCGACATCGGCGGCGCCACGGTCGCCGGGCTGAACACCAACGGCACCCTGAGCGTGCTGTCGATCTGCATCGGGGCGCTGCTGCTGGTCGGCATGGTGATCGGCGGGAACATCGCGTCCACGCTGAACATGGTGCTGGGCATCCTGTTCCTGCTGAACGGGTTCCTGTTCCTGGCCCTGCTGGACACGCCGCAGAACTTCCTCGCGTTCCGGATCCCGAACGTGCTGTTCAGCTTCGTGGTGGGGCTGCTGCTGATGACCTTCGGCATGTACGGCCGGGTCGGTCACGCGCTGCCGCACGACAATCCGTACTGGCGGGCCCGGCACTCGGAGGGCGGTGAGCCCCCGGGGCGGGAGCACGAGACCGGTACGCCGCCGGTGACCATGCCGTGGCCCGGCGCGAAGGACGCGCGGGACACGGGGAACGATCCGCGCGGGTCGGTGTAGCCCGCGCCGCGGCGCGTGCGGCCGCCCGGGGTGCCCGTGCCGGCGCCCCCGGGCGGCCGTTCCGCTCAGGTGCGGTAGGCGTAGAAGTACGCGGTCGGGTACGACGCGACCAGGCTGGCCACCGACCTGTTGTAGGTGTTGGTGGAGTGGTAGGTCACGTACGGCACGCCGGAGCCGTTGCGGTAGGTGACGACCATGGAGTGGTCCTTGGACCCGTCCCGGTTGAAGTCCATCTGGATCACGTCACCGAGGTCCGCCTGGTAGACGTTGGCGAGCGGGGTGACGCGCTTGGAGGACAGCGCGAACCAGGAGAACTCGTTGACGCCGACGAACGAGTCGGACTGGATGTCGGCGTTGCCGAACCACTTGGTGTAGTCGTCGGTGTAGCCGGGGACGTGCTTCCAGCCGCCGGCCTTCAGCACCTGGCTGACGAAGTTGGTGCAGTCTCCGCCGGCGCCCGCACCGTTGTAGTCGGGGTAGTCCGGGTTGTAGTGGTTCCAGTACTTCTGCGCGTAGGCGACCATCGCCTTGTAGTCGTAGGCGCCCCCGGTGAGCTGCTTGGGGTTGGCCGGCGCGGGGTAGCTGGTGGCCGCGCGGGGCGCGTCCGTCGGGCCGGCGTCGGAGAGCGACGACGGGGTGCCCGCGGGCGACGTGGCAGGCGACGGCGAGGTGCCGCCGGTGGACGGCGCGGGGTGCGACGGCGAGGTGCCGCCGGTGGGCGGGGTGGTCGGCTTTGACGAGGTGGCCGGCGGTTCGACCTGGTTGACGGCGAGGTAGCCGTCGTCGGTGTCGTGGATGCCGGTGAGCTGCCAGTCGCCGTGCCGGCCGGCCTTGAAGGTCAGCTCGTGGTGGGCCTGGAACCCGGTGGTCTTCGGGCCCTTGGCCGGGACGGTGCCCTTCTTGTAGGTCAGCGTCGTGGTCTCGGTGACGGCGACCTTGGCGCTGCGGCCGTGCACCTCGGTGGCGTCGAGCGTCACCTTGGTGTCGCCGGCGCTGTACTTCTCGCCCAGCTTGGCGAGGAGGGTCTTACGGGCGCGCAGCTTGCCGAGGGCGGAGGACTGCTCGCGGGTCTGGCCGCCGGAGAGGCGGACGGAACCGGAGAAGCCCGCGGTGTGGCGGGTGTGGGCGCCGGTGGAGCCGTCCACCAGGGCCTGGGTGCGGTCGGTGAAGACCGCGTCGGCGAGCTTCTGGAAGGTCGCCTTGGTGGACGCGTCCACGGTCGGGTCGTCGGTGACGGCCGCGCCCGCGCTCCAGTTGGGTATGAGCGCAACGCCGGCGACCACGGCGGCGGCCGAGGCGCCGACGACGGTGGCACGACGCCGCTTACGGCTCAGTTTTCTCGACTTCAATGATGTTCCCCTCTGTTCCGGTAGACCTACCGGGATGGGGCATCTTCGCATGCCGCGCGCGGCGGATGTGAAGGGGGTTGCACAAGCGGAACCCGGCCTGCGTTTACGTCACTTGACGACCGTGGACCAGTCCGGGGACTGGGCGGGGTCGAGGCTGCGCAGCGCGGCGAGGGTGGACGGCTTCTGGACGTCCATCCAGTCGGCCAGCTCCTTGAACGACACGCATTTGACGCCCTTTTTGGTGCACATCTTCGGGATGATCTGGTCGATGGCCTTCATGTAGATGCTGCCGTTCCAGTGCTCGAAGTGGTTGCCGATGAACAGCGGGGCGCGGCTGCCGTAGTAGACGCGGTTGAAGCCGGCCATGTAGGAGTCGACGGTCTGCTGGAGCCACTGCGGGTACTTGGCGGGGTCGCCGTCGGTCTCGCCGCCGGACTGGTTGTAGAGGAAGTTGAAGTCCATGGACAGGCCCTGGAACTTGCCGTTCTCGTACGGGAGCATCTGCAGCGGGAAGTCCCAGACGCCGTTCTTCTTGGTGGGCCATATCTGGAAGTCGCCCGGGGAGCTGGCATCGTAGCGCCAGCCGTAGCTCTTGATGGCCTTCAGGAGGTTGGGCTGGCCCTCCAGGCAGGGCGCGCGGCCGCCGGCGACCTCCTGCTTGAAGTCGAAGGGCAGCGGCGGGATGTCCTTGTAGCCGGTGTTGGTCTTCCAGTTCTCCACGAAGGAGTAGAACTGGTCGATCTCGCTCTTCCACTGGTCGACACTCCAGTCGCCGCCGCCCTTCGCCTCGCAGAAGTGGCCGTTGAAGTGGGTGCCGATGTCGTTGCCCTGCTCGTAGGCGAGGCGGAGCTGTTCCAGGGTGGTGCGGATGTGCTCGTCGGTGGGGTAGTCGATGGCGGCGTCGCCGGGCTGGTGCATCGGCCCGTGGTAGAGGTCCTTCTTGCTCTTGGGCAGCAGGTAGATGCCGGTGAGGAAGAAGGTCATGTGGGCGTTGTACTCCTTGGCCATCTCCCGGTAGTGCGAGAAGAGGTGGTCGTCGCCCTCCAGGGCGCCGTCCCAGGAGAAGACGACGAACTGGGGCGGCTTCTCGCCGGGCTTGAGCGGCACGGGCTTCAGCGTGCCCTGCTGCGGACCGGTGTAGGAGGTGGAGCCGTCGCCGAGGACGTGCGTCTTGCCGTCCCACTTCGCGGTCGCGGAGGGTTTGGGGGCGGCGGTGCCGGCGCCCTTGCCGGAGGCGGCGGTCGGCGTGGTGTCGTCCGGGCGGCTCAGGGCGAGGTAGCCGGCCACCAGGGAGGCCACGACGAGGAACGCGGCGAGGGTGATGACCTGCGGGCGGGTGGCGGCGGGGACGCGGCGGCGGCCGGGGGCGCGACGCCGGCCTTTCGGTGACTTCTTGCGGGACATGCGCGGCTCAATCTCCCAGGGGACGAGGGGGGTCGGGGGTCCGGGCGGTCAGTCCAGACCCATGGCGGCCGACCAGAGGCGGTAGGGCACGTTGTCCGGCGAGCTGCCCGCGAGGCCCTTCAGCGGCAGTGGCTCCAGGGACTTCGCCAGATCGATGCGGTAGAGGACGACCGCCGTCGACACGGAGTCGTCCGTACCGGCGTACCAGGCGGCGGTGTCCTTGTCCGCGGTGCCGGCCTTCCCCGACAGGCCCGGCTTGGTCACGTCCGGGTGGGCCGCGCGGAAGGAGTCGGTGAGTGCCTGGTCGACGTCCTTGGCCACCTCGGGGCCGACCGCGCGGGCCGGGTGCGGGGTGGCGAGGGCGACGGGGGCGCCGTTGCGGGTGATGCGGCTGACCGAGTAGGGCTCCGTGTGGGTGCCGTCGGCGGCGAAGGTGGCGTATCCGCTGGCCATCCGGATGGCGCTGGGGGTGGAGCTGCCGAGGGACAGGGCGGGCACCTGGGGGCCGATGCTGGAGGACAGCAGTCCGGCGGCCTGGGCGGTCTGCCGTACCTGGGCGAGGCCGGTGTCCATGCCGAGCTGCATGAACGGGGTGTTCACCGACTTGGCGAGGGCCTCGCGCAGGGTGATCTTCCCATAGGACCTGTTGCCGTCGTTGTGTGCCGCGACCTTCTTGCCGCTGCGGTCCCAGTAGGGGCCCTCGGGGGTGGTCACGGGGACGCCGTCGTCGCCGTCGTAGACGCTGTCGGGGGTGACGGGGGTGGCGGGTCCGCCGCGCGTCTTGTGAACGCCGTGTTCGAGCCCGGCGGCGTAGACGAAGGGCAGGAACGCGGAACCGGCGGGGACGGTGGTCGCGTTGGACTCGTTGTAGCCCTGGGTACGGTGGTCGGGGCCGCCGTAGACCGCGAGGATCCGGCCGTCGGTGGCGACGGAGGCGGCGCCGTAGTGGCCGTTCTTCGCGGCGTCGGGGTTGTCCTGCTTCGCCTGCTTGCGGGCCTTGGTGACGGCGTCGGTGAGCGCGTTCTCCCGCTTGCGGTCGAACGTGGTGTAGATCTGGTAGCCGCCCAGGTCGAACTGCTGGTCGGTCAGATGGGCGGCCTTCTTGGCGTACTGAGACGCCAGCTCCACCAGGTAGTCGCTCTGCTCGCCGGTGTTGTACAGCGGGTTGGACTTCAGCGGCTCGGGGAACGTCGTGTACTTGGCGCGCTCCTGCGGCGTCAGCTTGTGGATCTTGACCATGCGGTCGAGGATCCAGGACCAGCGCTCCACGGCCCGCTGGTGGTTGGCCTTGCTCAGGGTGGGGTCGAACAGCCCGGCGCCCTTGAGCAGTCCGGCGAGCATCGCGGCCTCGGAGACGTTGAGTTCGCTGACGTCCTTGCCGTAGTAGGCCTGGGCGGCGCGCTGGATGCCGTAGGTGCCGCGGCCGAACCAGCTGGTGTTGAGGTAGCCCTCCAGGATCTTGTCCTTGCTCATCTTGTTGTCGAGCTTGAGGGAGATCATCGCCTCGGTGAACTTGCGGCTGACCGTCTGGTTCTGGTTGAGGTAGACGTTCTTGACGTACTGCTGGGTGATGGTGGAGCCGCCCTGGGTGTCCCCCTCGCCCACGGTGCGGAACAGCGCCCGGCTGATGCCCTTCACGGATATGCCGGGGTCCGAGTAGAAGGTCTCGTTCTCCGCCGCGAGGACCGCCCAGCGGACGTCCGGGGGTATGTCCTTGAGCGGCATCGCCTGCCGCTGCACCCATCCCGTGCGGGCCATCGGGGTGCCGTCGGACCAGAAGTAGACGTTGTCCTGCTGGGTCGCGTACGTGTTCAGGTCGGAGGGTATGTCGGTGACCGCGTACGCGGTCACCAGGAAGGCGCCGAGCAGGCCGAACGAGGTCAGGACGCCGCCCAGCCACTGCCGCCAGGAGGGCACCCAGCGCCGCCAGCCGGTCCGTCCGGGACGCGGGTAGGCCGGCTTGAGGCGGCGCGCGTAGGGGGCGAGCGGCCCCAGCACGCGGGCGGCCGCGCCTCCGACGCGTTCCTTCCCCGAGGGCCGGGTGCTGCGCCGGCGCTCGGCCCGGCCGCCCGCCGGGGACGGCTCGGGCCGCGCGGGCACGCGCAGCTGCATGGTCTCGTCGGCCCGCAGGCCCTCCACTCTCAGATGCAGGGTCCTGTCGGAGTCGAGCGGCTGCTCGTCGCCGCCGCCCGCCTCGGAACGGCCCTCCCCCTGCGACGCATCGGTCACTATGCGTCTCCCCTCCGCACTCGCTCTTGCTCGCGCGGTGAGCTGAGCGTCCTCGCAACGGCGTTCACAAGTTATCAGCGAAGTTTTCGATTCCTCCGCACGAGTGTCGGGTGTATCCCAACACTCATCAAACATTGAGACGCCTCCCTGGGCGCCCCGGTTACCCTGACCTCATGCCTCGCTACGAGTACCGCTGCCGCAGCTGCGGCGACACGTTCGAACTGAGCCGGCCGATGTCCGAGTCGGCGGCGCCCGCGGTGTGCCCCGCCGGGCACGAGGACACGGTCAAGCTGCTGTCCACGGTCGCGGTGGGCGGTACCGCGGGCTCCGCCGCCCCGGCGCCCCAGGGCGGGGGCTGCTGCGGCGGCGGCTGCTGCGGCTAGCCGCCCGTACGCCGGCCCTGTCTAGAGGGTCGCGGCGCGCGTCGCCTTCAGGAATTCGCCCAGGATTCGTTCGCCCGCGAGGACTCCCCGCTCCGGCAGCGCGCTGATCCCCGGGGCCGACCAGCCGGTGTCCGCCAGTTCGCCGTGGCCCGGACGCCAGCCCTGGTCGGCGGCCAGGAGGAGGTCGGCGTCCAGCAGGGAGTCGCCCGCCGCCAGGGTGAGGCCGGCGCCGGTACGGCGGGCCACCTCGCGCAGCGCGGCGCTCTTGGTGAGCGGCCCGGGCACGACGTAGAGCTTGCGGCCCTGGAGGGAGACCGTCCAGCCGCGGTCGTCCGCCCAGGCCGTCAGCTCCTTCACCCACTCCTCGGGCAGCAGTTCGCGCTCGACCACGAGGTAGGCGAACAGGTCCTCGGCGACCCGCTGCCGGCGCAGCCACACCGGGTCGGCGGTGCGCGTCAGATGGTCCCGGACCTCCGTCAGGGGCGCGCACTCCTCGGCGAGCCGGGCCAGCACCCGGGCGTGCCAGTCGCGGTCGGTGACCCCGTCGACCAGCAGATGGCCGCCGTTGGCGCAGATCGCGTACCCGGGTTGCGGGCCGGGCAGGTTGACGCGCTGGTACTGCTTGCGGGTCCGGGTCGTGGCCGGCACGAACACGGCCCGGTCCGCGAGGTCGGTCAGCAGCCGCGCCGCCGTCTCCGTCATGTACGACAGCGGCTTGCTCTCGTGCACCTCGACGCACAGCAGCCGGGGGGCCCGCGCGTCCGGCATGGTCAGCGCGAGAGCCGCCGAGGAGTAGATCAGCGTACGGTCGAGATCGCTCGCCACCAGCACCGGCATCAGACGTTCACCGCCCTGCCGTCGGCCCCGGTGGCCCCGCGCGTGTACTTGGGGTGGATCAACCCGACGCAGCTGTAGGGCAGTTCGGCGACCTCCTCGACCGGTACCCCGCGCTGCCGGGCGAGCAGCCGGACATGGTCCAAGTCGCGGCCGGCGCCCGCGCGCGCGAGGATCTTCCAGGGCACCCGGCGCAGCAGCACCCGGGTGGTCTCGCCGACGCCGGGCTTGACGAGGTTCACGTCGTGGATGCCGTACTCCTCGCTGATCCGCTCCACGGCCCGCCAGCCCGCCCAGGTCGGGGTGCGGTCCTCGGCCGACAGCTCCTTGACCGCCTCGTCCACGGTGTCGGCGACCTCCGGGAAGCGGGCGGCGACGGCGTCGAGGAAGGCCACCGAGACATCGGCGCCGGCGAGTTCGCGGTAGAACTTGGCGCCGTGGAAGTCGTCCGGGCCGACCAGGTCGGCGCGCAGGACCGTACGGGAGATCAGCCCGGAGACGGTCGAGTTGAGGCAGGCGGAGGGGATGAGGAAGTCCTCGCGGGTGCCGTAGGTGCGCACGCAGGAACCCGGGTCGGCGAGCACGGCGATCTGCGGGTCGAAGCCGGTGACGCCCGTCTTGCGGGCGAACTCCTCGACGGCCGCGGCGAGTTCGCGGGTGATGGCGCCCTTGCCGGTCCAGCCGTCGACGAACACCACGTCCCGGGGGTCGTGGTGGGCGGCCAGCCAGCGCAGCGCGTTGGCGTCGATGCCCCGCCCGCGCACGATCGACACGGCGTAGTGCGGGAGTTCGAGGCCGTGCCGGAACGCGGCCCAGCGGCGCATCAGCACGCCGACCGGGGTTCCGGCGCGGGCCAGCGACACCAGCACCGGGCGCGGCGACCGCTCGCCGAGGACGGTCTCGGTCACCACGCCGACGGCCCGGGCGATCCGTGCGGCCGAGGCGTCCAGGGCCGCGTGGAACAGCTCCTGGTAGCGGGCGCTGGGCTGGTACTCCACGGGCAGCGACTCGGCGTAGTGCGCCCCGCCGTTCTGGACGGCCTCCTCCCGCTCCTCGGTCGGCGCCTCCAGGGCGACCTCCGAGAGGTCCTGGAGCAGCCAGCCGACCTCCTCGGGGGCGTACGAGGAGAACGCGGGGCCGCGGAGGGGCTCGGGCAGCATGGCCGGCCTTTCGGGAGCGCGCGGGGGCGCGGGGACGTAGGAGGGGACGACCGCGAGCAGTACGTGCGGCACCTGCGCCGCGAGCCGCGCCAGCAGTCCGTCGGGCGCGTGCAGCGCGGGGGTGTCGCCGGCCGAGTCGACGACCGCGACGACGGCGTCGAAGCCGGCGCCCGCGACGTTGTAGGCGTACCGCTCGCCGGGCCCGTCGGCCGGGTCGTCGTGCGCCGGGAAGACCAGGCGGCTGCGGATGGCGTATCCCGGGTCGTCCACCGCGAGCACGGGCGAGCGCGTGGTGGTCGAGAAGCGCACCTCGGCCGTCACGGTCCGCTCCAGCTGGTGGGCGAGCCGGAGCGGGGCGTACATCAGCTCCTCGGAGCCGAGGACCAGCACCCGCCGGGCCCCGGCGGGAAGCGCCTTCGCGATCCGCTCGGCCATGGCGGGCAGGGCGGCTTCGAGACGGGCGCGGTGGGCGGGGGTGAACCCGTGCCGGCCCCCGTCGGGGAGGCCGGCGGGCCAGCCCAGGTCCACCGTCACGGGAGCGCGGTGCGCGGCGTCCGGCCGCGCGTGCGGCCCGGGCCCGGCACACTCGTGGCGGGCCACCAGCTCCCGCCCCTTCTCCAGCACGTCTTCCGGGAGCAGCACCGTGCCCGAGGCCGCGGCGACCAGGTCCACCCGTGCCCCGATCTCCTCGGCGAACCGCGCCATCCGCGCGGTGTCCCCGGCCGACCGCATGTCCACGAGCGCCGCCACCACGTACCGGCGGCGCGGATACCGCGCGTGCAGGTCACGGATGGTGTTCAACACCGTGTTCCCGGTGGAGAACTCGTCGTCCACCAGCACCAACGGCCCGTCGCCCGCCAGCAGTGCGGGGTCGGCAGGCAGCAGCAGGTGGGAGGTCGCGTGGGAGTGCGACTCCTCGAACCCGCCCGCGGCGGCGACCTGGGCGACCGGCCGCCGTGTGGAGTGGAGGTACGGCGCCGTGCCGAGGCCGTCGGCCACGGCGTGCCCGAGTCCCGTCGCGGTCTCCGCGTAGCCGAGGACGACCGCGCGGGCCGCCTCCCCGCCGAGCCGCTCCGCCACCCGCCGGCCGAGCCGCACCCCGTGGCCGTACACCACCGAGGGCGCCTGCGGTACGTGCTTGCCGAGGACGTTGGAGACCAGCAGGTGGGCCCGCTTGGGGTTGCGGCGCAGGGCGAGGCCCAGCAGGGCCGGCAGCCCGTCGTCGCCGCGGAGCTCGACCCCGAGTCGCTCGGCGACCCAGCTGCCGGACCAGACCGCGTCGTTCACTGCGTTGTTCATGCGTTCCTTGGAGAGGTCAGCCGGGTATGCCGGCGGCGAGCAGTTCCACGAAGCCGACGTCCTCGTGGGCGACGCCGAACGCCTCCGCGCGCAGCAGGGTCCGTTCGGCCCAGGCGCGGTGCGGTTTCACCTCGTTCATCTTGTTCGTGTACGCGGACCGCAGGACGCCTCCGCCGCCCCGCTCGGGCCGCAGTATGTCCCGGGCGTCGCTGAACTCCTCGTGGCTGACCACGGACAGCGCGTGCACGGGCAGGACGTGGGAGGGGTGGATGCAGGTCTTGCCGAGCAGCCCGTTGGCCTGGTCGAGGGAGATCTCCCGCAGCAGCCCGTCCATGGCGTGCTCCAGCAGCCTCTCGCGCAGTTCGACGGCCTGCACCTCCAGGAAGGGGCTCTGCCGCAGCTGGGGCTTGAACATGCGCTCGGAATGGCGGAAGTACTCCCACACGGGGCCGGTGACGGTGAACCCGGTGCCGTCGGCGCGGCCCAGCATGTTCACCACGTCGGCGATCACGGAAGCGACGACCTGGACGTCGTAGGCGGTCATGTCGGGGGCGCGGCGCAGCCCGTAGGAGGAGCAGAAGTCGGTGACGCCGAGGCGGAGCGCGAGGACGCGGTCGCGGTACTTGTCGACGGCGCGGAAGATGCCCTCCAGGGTGTCCACGCGCGACTCGCGATACAGCAGCTCCGGGGACTCCAGGACCGGCATGGCGAACAGGCGGCGGCCGGTGTGGGCCTCGGCGGCGGCCAGGGCCTCCAGGAAGGGCAGGCCGCGCTCCTCGGTGAACTTCGGCAGCACGAAGCCGGACAGCAGCCGCGCGGAGTCGCCGAGGCGGCGTACGAGGTCGGGGATCTGCTCGGGGGCGCGCACCCGGATGAACAGCAGCGGGGGCTCGGCGGCGGGCCGGGAGCCGAGGTCGGCGAGCTGGCGGACCAGGTTCTCCTCGCCCGCGGGCACGTCCGCGTCGTCGATGGAGTCCTCCAGGCACAGCACCATGGAGACCACGCCGTTGCCCGCCTGTCTGAGGATGTCGTCGGCCAGTCTCGGCCGGGTGGCGGGGCTGTAGAGCGTGGCGCCGAGGGCGGTGGCGAGCAGCCGGGCCGGGGAGTCCGCGGTGAACGTGCGGGGCTCCCGGTGGAAGAGGCGCTGCCGCACCTCGGGGGCGACGTGCCCGAAATGACGCATAGGACTCCCTCGAAGACGCGTGCCGAACCCCTGGATTCGGTAAAAGGTGGCCGGTAATAGTACGTAGGAACACCTGTCCGGGGTTCCCTGCGGACGTGAATTTCCGGTGACCCGGCCGTGTCGGCGGCCGACACCCCCCGCATTGTCGTGGCCAGGGCCGAGAGGGCAGGATGACGGCATGACGCACGCGATGCTGAAGGGCTCGAACGTCCCGCTGGAGGCCACCACGGTGCGCGCGGTGCTGCGCTGGACACCGGGGCAGTCGGTCCCCGACGTGGACGCCTCGGCGCTGCTGCTGGGCCCCGACGGCCGCGTGCGCTCGGACGAGGACTTCGTCTTCTACAACCAGCCCCGGCATCCGTCGGGAACGGTGTGGCGGCTGGGCAAGAAGCGCATCGCCGAGGGCCTCACCGACACGATCCAGACAGACCTGGCGGGCGTCGAGCCGGAGATCGGGCGGATCCTGCTGGTCGCCTCGGCGGACGGGGTCGCCTTCGACCAGGTGCCGAACCTGAGCATCCTGGTGTACGACGCGGCGGTGGCCGGCGGTGAGCCGTGGGCGACGTTCGAGATCAAGCCGGAGACCGGCGCGGAGACCGCGATGATCTGCGGGGAGCTGTACCGGCGCGGTGAGGGCTGGAAGTTCCGGGCGCTGGGCGAGGGCTACTCCAACGGCCTCAAGGGCCTCGCCACGGACTTCGGGATCTCGGTGGACGAGTCGGAACCGGAGGAGCCGGCGACGGTGTCCCAGCCGCTGCCTCCGGAGCAGCCGGCGACGGCGGTGCCGCCCCAGCCGGCCTACGGCTACCCGCAGCCGACGTCCGCGCCGGCGTACGGATACCCGCAGCCGGTGCCGCCGGCGCCCGGCCCCGGGTTCCGGCTGCCGCCGCAGGGGCCGCAGTTCATCGGGCGGTGATCAGGCCTTGGTCTTGTAGCCGCGGCCCCATTGCAGGCCCCATCCGTACAGGCGGTCCAGCTCGGCCTGGAAGCCGTAGACGAACTTGACCTCGCGGCGGACCATGAGTTCGCCCTTGACGTTCTCGATGAGCAGGACGGCGCAGGAGCGGGCCTGGGGGTGGCGCTCGTCCAGGCTGATCTCCAGGCGGGGGCCGCTGCTGGGGTACAGGGTGACGATGGCGTGCGTGCGGTCGAACGCGGGGGTCTGGTCGTAGATGTACACGAAGACCAGGACGCGTTTGATGGACTCGCGGTGGTCGAGGTTGATGTACATCGTCTCGCCGGAGCCCGAGCCGAACCGGTCGTCGCCGCTGATCTTGATGTAGGGGGCCGCGTTGACGTCGCCCAGGTAGTCGCCCAGCGGCTGGACGACGCCCTTGGTGCCGTCGGTCAGCTCGTACAGGCAGCCGAGGTCGAGGTCGACGTCGACCATGCTCTGTCCGTGGCCCTGGATCTCCGGCGGCTTCAGGGCCTTGAGGGGGTGGCGCAGCAGGCTGGGCCGCTGCATGCCGAAGTCGGAGCTGCGCATCCGCCAGGTGAGGTTGACGCGCAGATGGCCGGTGGCCGCGCCCTGCTTGCTCAAGGACACCGTGTGGTGCCGTTTGGTGAGTTCGATGGCGTTGCCGGTGCCGCCCGAGTCGAAGTCGACCGCGCGTGCGCCCAGCAGCCCGTCGAAGAAGCCCATTGCCGCCCCCAGGTCGTCGTCCGCATGCCGTCGGGGCGGCCGGCCGTGCCCGCCGCCCCGAACGAAGCGTTCCTCACCGGTCAGGGTGTCACACCCCGGAGGAGACCTCGGCCTTCTCCCCGCTGCCGGCCCCGGCCGCCGCGAGAGCCCGGTTGCGGCGCACGGAGGACCAGAAGGACAGGGCGATCAGGACGACGCCGACGAGGCCGGTGATCACCTCGTTGATCTCGTACTGGATGGTCACCATCAGGATCAGGGCGAGGGCGCCGATCGCGTAGTGGGCGCCGTGCTCCAGGTAGACGTAGTCGTCCAGGGTGCCCTGGCGGACCAGGTAGACGGTGAGCGAGCGGACGTACATCGCGCCGATGCCGAGGCCGAGGGCCATCATCACGATGTCGTTGGTGATGGCGAAGGCGCCGATCACGCCGTCGAAGGAGAAGGACGCGTCCAGGACCTCCAGATAGAGGAACATGAAGAACGCGGCCTGGCCGGCCAGCAGGACGGCCGACTTCTTCTTGCCGGTGCGGGCGGCCTCTTCCTCCTCCTCGTGCTCGCGCTCCTCCTCTTCCTCCAGGCGTTCCTCGAAGAAGCCGGAGAGACCGCCGACGATCATGTAGGTGATCAGGCCGGCGATGCCGGAGATCAGGACCGTCTGCGCCTTGTCGGCGTGGACGCCGCCGTGCTGGTGGGCCTGGGTTGCGAAGGTGAAGGAGGTGATCAGCAGCACGATCAGGGCGATGCAGACCGACAGCATGTCGACCTTGCCGAGCTTGGCCAGGGGGCGCTCGATCCAGCGCAGCCACTGTATGTCGCGGTCCTCGAAGATGAAGTCCAGGAAGATCATCAGCAGGAACATGCCGCCGAAGGCCGCGATCGCCGGGTGGGCGTCGGTGACCAGCTGCTGGTAGCGGTCCTTGTCGGCGAAGGCCAGATGGACCGCGTCGATCGGGTTGAGCTTGGCGGTGATGGCGACGATCACGACGGGGAAGACCAGTCGCATGCCGAAGACGGCGATGAGCACGCCGACCGTGAGGAAGATCTTCTGCCAGAAGGCGTTCATCTTCTTCAGGATCCCGGCGTTGACCACCGCGTTGTCGAAGGACAGCGAGATCTCGAGGACGGCGAGGATCGCCACGACCCCGAAGGCCTCCCAGCCCCCGTAGAAGACGGCGGCGACCAGGCCGAGCGCGGTCACCGCGAACGACCAGCCGAAGGTTTTCAGAAGCACTGGTTACCCCATCGTGTTGTGGGGGCGCCTCCCATGAGGGTCTCCCCCGCGCCGAGCACGGCTTTACGAAACGTTGACTCCGAAGTCTAGAGCGATGCCGCGCAATCCGGACGCGTACCCCTGGCCCACCGCACGGAACTTCCACTCGCCCTGGTAGCGGTACAGCTCGCCGAAGATCATGGCGGTTTCGGTGGAGGCGTCCTCGCTGAGGTCGTAGCGCGCGAGTTCCTGGCCGTCGGACTGGTTGACCACGCGGATGAAGGCGTTGGAGACCTGGCCGAAGGTCTGCCCGCGCTCGTCGGCCATGTGGATGGAGACGGGGAAGATGATCTTCTCGCACTGGGGCGGCACCTTGGCGAGGTCCACCAGGATGGACTCGTCGTCGCCCTCGCCCTCACCGGTGAGGTTGTCGCCGGTGTGCTCCACGGAGCCGTCCGGGCTCGTGAGCTGGTTGTAGAACACGAACCACTCGTCGCCCAGCACCCGGTTGCCCGCACCGCACAGCAGCGCGCTGGCGTCCAGGTCGAAGGGGGCGCCGGTGGTGGACCGCGCGTCCCAGCCGAGCCCGACCATGACGTTGGTGAGGTTCGGTGCGGCCTTGGAGAGGGAGACGTTGCCTCCCTTGGCGAGCGTGACGCCCATGATGCTGGTCCTCCCCTGACGGTGCTTCCCTGTTGTCCTGCGCGTCCGGCGCCGGCCGTAAACGGCTCGGCGCCGGACGGAGTGCCGCGAACTGCGCGGACGTCAGACGTTGACGCCGAAGTCCTGGGCGATGCCGCGCAGGCCGGAGGCGTAGCCCTGGCCGATGGCGCGGAACTTCCACTCGGCGCCGTTGCGGTACAGCTCGCCGAAGACCATGGCGGTCTCGGTGGAGGCGTCCTCGCTGAGGTCGTACCGGGCGATCTCCTGCTGGTTGGCCTGGTTGACGACGCGGATGAACGCGTTGCGGACCTGGCCGAAGGACTGCTGGCGGTTCTCGGCGTCGTAGATCGACACCGGGAAGACGATCTTGTCCACGTCGGCCGGGACCGCGGCGAGGTCGACCTTGATGGCCTCGTCGTCGCCCTCGCCCGCACCGGTGAGGTTGTCGCCGGTGTGCTCCACGGAGCCGTCGGGGCTCTTGAGGTTGTTGAAGAAGACGAAATGCTGGTCGCTGACGACCTTGCCGGAGGTGTTCAGCAGCAGCGCGCTCGCGTCGAGGTCGAAGTCGGTGCCGGTCGTGGTCCGCACGTCCCAGCCCAGACCGACGATGACGGCGGTCAGGCCCGGGGCCTCCTTGGTCAGCGAGACGTTGCCGCCCTTGCTGAGGCTGACTCCCACGAGTCCTCCATGTGGTGTCGAGGGGCGGGGAGCCCCGTCGTGCTTCGGATATGGGATCAACGAACCGATCCTAGTGACGGGTTCCCGCCCCCCGCGGACCCTGGACCCGAAGGGCCCCGGATGTCGGCCGACCGGCCGATTTACAGGGTGTCGAGCGCCTTCACGTAGTCGTTGAGGTCGCGCGCGTCCGGCAGACCGTTGACCACCGTCCAGCGCACCACGCCGTCCTTGTCGATGACGAAGGTGCCGCGCACCGCGCAGCCCTTGTCCTCGTCGAAGACGCCATAGGCGCGCGAGACGTTGCCGTGCGGCCAGAAGTCGCTGAGCAGCGGGTACTCCAGGCCCTCCTGCTCGGCGAAGACGCGCAGGCTGTGGATGGAGTCGTTGGAGACGGCGAGCAGCTGGGTGTCGCGGTCGGTGAACTTCGGCAGGTTGTCGCGCAGCGCGCACAGCTCGCCGGTGCACACGCCGGTGAAGGCGAAGGGGTAGAAGAGCAGGACCACGTTCTTCTCGCCGCGGAAGTCGGCGAGCCGCACGGTGCGGCCGTGGTTGTCCTTGAGCTCGAAGTCGGGGGCCTTGTCGCCGACCTGGATCGCCATGTCGTGCTTCCCTTCGGTGGGCTGTTCGGGTGAGAGCACAGCAAACGCTCGGCTCCACCCTACGCAGCGATCACCAGGGTCCCCGGACGGGCCGGTGGGATCCGGCCCGTCCGGGCGGCGGTCACCGCTTCGACTTGGCCGCCTTCGGCGTGGCCAGCCGGTTGCCGCTCCAGTCCTTGCCGACGCTCACGCTCTTGGCCGCGGTCAGCCCGGCCGTCGTGGCGGCGTCCTGGATGTCGCTCGGCTCCACGTACCCGTCACGACCCGTCTTCGGCGTGAGGAGCAGAATCGCGCCGCCCTCCTCGATGTACGTGGTGGCATCCACCAGCGCATCCGTCAGGTCGCCGTCGTCATCACGGAACCACAGCACAACGGCGTCGGCCACGTCGTCGTATTCCTCGTCCATCAGGTCGCCCTCGATGACTTCCTCGATGGACTCGCGGAGTTCCTGGTCGACGTCGTCGTCGTAGCCGATCTCCTGGACCACCTGCCCGGGCTGGAACCCCAGCCTGGCGGCAGGGTTCGTCCGCTCCTCCGCGTGGTCCGCGGTCGCGCTCACGGGTTGCCTCCTGATCATGTCTTGGTGAATATCTCAGCCACGCGCGTGCGCGAAGCATTGGCCGTAGTCCACACGGGCGGGGCGGATCGCGCAAGTACCCGGCGGTCCCGACCGCCGAAACGGTGACGATCCCGGCCGTGTCGCCGCAACTCCTGGCACCGTATCTCGATTCCGCGCCACCCACATCACCCCGATGTGCCCGGTTTGCGTGGCCCGGAATCATCCATGGATGGAACCATCGAACAACTTTGCCAAGCGCGTCACACCCCGGGCGTATCGTTGCGTTTTGACCGGCGGTGTGCTCCGGCGGTACGGCGGGGAGCCGGCGGTGGAGATGACGGGCGTGCTCCCTCGGTACACGATGGGGAACGGCGCGGGCACGAACAGTAGGCGACGAGTAGCGGTACGAGCAGCGAGCAGCAGTACGAGCAAGAACCGGCCCTCCGACAGGTAAGGAACAGCGTGGCTTCCGGATCCGATCGCACCCCGATCATCATTGGCGGCCTTCCGAGTCAGGTTCCTGACTTCGATCCCGAAGAGACCCAGGAGTGGCTCGACTCCCTCGACGCGGTCGTGGACGAGCGCGGCCGGGAGCGGGCGCGCTACCTCATGCTGCGGCTGATCGAGCGGGCCCGCGAGAAGCGCGTGGCCGTGCCCGAGATGCGCAGCACGGACTACGTCAACACCATCCCCACCAAGAGCGAGCCGTTCTTCCCGGGCAACGAGGAGATCGAGCGCAGGATCCTGAACGCGACCCGCTGGAACGCGGCCGTGATGGTCTCGCGCGCCCAGCGGCCCGGCATCGGCGTGGGCGGCCACATCGCCACCTTCGCCTCCTCGGCCTCGCTCTACGACGTGGGCTTCAACCACTTCTTCCGCGGCAAGGACGAGGGCGACGGCGGCGACCAGGTCTTCTTCCAGGGCCACGCCTCCCCCGGCATCTACGCGCGCGCCTACCTGCTGGACCGGCTCACCGAGGACCAGCTGGACGGCTTCCGCCAGGAGAAGTCGAAGTACCCGAACGGCCTGTCCAGCTATCCGCACCCGCGCTCGATGCCGGACTTCTGGGAGTTCCCGACGGTCTCCATGGGCCTCGGCCCGCTGGGCGCGATCTTCCAGGCGCGGATGAACCGCTACATGGAGGCGCGCGGGATCGCGGACACGTCCAAGTCGCACGTGTGGGCGTTCCTCGGCGACGGCGAGATGGACGAGCCGGAGTCGCTGGGCCAGCTCACGCTGGCGGCCCGGGAGGGCCTGGACAACCTGACCTTCGTGGTCAACTGCAACCTCCAGCGCCTGGACGGGCCGGTGCGCGGCAACGGGAAGATCATCCAGGAGCTGGAGTCGGTCTTCCGGGGCGCCGGCTGGAACGTGATCAAGCTGATCTGGGACCGCAGCTGGGACCCGCTGCTCGCGCAGGACCGGGACGGCGTCCTGGTCAACAAGATGAACATGACCCCGGACGGGCAGTTCCAGACGTACGCCACGGAGTCGGGCGCCTACATCCGCCGGCACTTCTTCGGCGACGACCACCGGCTGCGCGCCATGGTCGAGAACATGACCGACGACCAGATCCTGCACCTGGGGCGCGGCGGGCACGACCACCGCAAGATTTACGCGGCGTTCAAGGCGGCCAAGGAGCACAAGGGCCAGCCGACGGTGATCCTGGCCAAGACGATCAAGGGCTGGACGCTGGGCCCGAACTTCGAGGGCCGCAACGCCACGCACCAGATGAAGAAGCTGACGGTCGACGACCTCAAGCGCTTCCGGGACCGGCTGCACCTGCCGATCTCCGACCGGGAGCTGGAGTCCGGCCTGCCGCCGTACTACCACCCGGGCCGGGACTCGGAGGAGATCCAGTACATGCACGACCGCCGCAAGGGCTGCGGCGGTTACGTCCCCACGCGCGTCGTGCGCTCCAAGCCGCTCGCGCTGCCGGACGACAAGGCGTACGCGACCGTGAAGAAGGGCACGGGGCAGCAGTCCATCGCCACCACGATGGCCTTTGTGCGGCTGCTCAAGGACCTCATGCGGGACAAGGAGATCGGCCGGCGGTTCGTGCTGATCGCGCCGGACGAGTACCGCACGTTCGGCATGGACTCCTTCTTCCCGAGCGCGAAGATCTACAACCCGCTCGGGCAGCAGTACGAGTCGGTGGACCGTGAACTGCTGCTCGCCTACAAGGAGTCGCCCACCGGGCAGATGCTGCACGACGGCATCTCCGAGGCGGGCTGCACGGCCTCGCTGATCGCGGCGGGCTCGGCGTACGCCACGCACGGCGAGCCGCTGATCCCGGTGTACGTCTTCTACTCGATGTTCGGTTTCCAGCGCACGGGTGACCAGTTCTGGCAGATGGCCGACCAGTTGGCGCGCGGGTTCGTCCTCGGCGCGACCGCGGGCCGTACGACGCTGACCGGCGAGGGCCTTCAGCACGCCGACGGGCACTCGCAGCTGCTGGCCTCGACGAACCCGGCGTGCGTGGCCTACGACCCGGCGTACGCGTACGAGATCGCGCACATCGTGCAGGACGGTCTGCGGCGGATGTACGGCAGTTCGCCCGAACACCCGCACGGCGAGGACGTCTTCTTCTACCTCACCGTCTACAACGAGCCCATCCGGCATCCCGCGGAGCCGTCCGACGTGGACGTCGAGGGCATCGTCAAGGGCATCCACAAGCTCTCCGACGGCCCCGGCGGGGCGATCCCGGCGCAGATCATGGCGTCCGGGGTGGCGGTGCCGTGGGCGCTGGAGGCGCAGCGGATCCTCGCGGAGGACTGGAACGTGCGGGCGGCCGTGTGGTCCGCGACGTCCTGGAACGAGCTGCGGCGGGAGGCCGTCGCCTGCGAGCAGCACAACCTGCTGCACCCGGAGGAGGAGCAGGCCGTCCCCTACGTGACGCGCAAACTGAGCGGCGCGGAGGGGCCGTTCGTGGCCGTGTCCGACTGGATGCGGTCGGTGCCGGACCAGATCGCCCGGTGGGTGCCGGGGCCCTACCAGTCGCTCGGCGCGGACGGCTTCGGCTTCGCCGACACCCGGGGCGCGGCGCGCAGGTTCTTCCACATCGACGCGCAGTCGATCGTGGTGGCCGTGCTCACGGAGCTGGCGCGGGCGGGCCGTATCGACCGCTCCGCCCTGAAGCAGGCCATCGACCGCTACCAGGTCCTGGACGTCACGGCGGCCCACCCGGGAGCGGCCGGCGGCGACGCCTGACCACCGGCGCCGGGGCGCCCCCGCGACAAGGGGCACCCCGGCGCGGGACCGGGGCTTGGGACACGGGGGCCGGGATACGGGGCTTCGGCGGGCGGCCGCCGGGGCCCCGGCGGCGAGTCGTGCCCGGTCAAAGGCCCGCAGGGCGCACGCTGTTCCCCTCCTGCAGCGTGCGCCCGGGCGTGATCCACTCTGCGGCGCGCGGTGCGCGCCGCGCCAGGGAACCCCGGCCGAGTCACCCGGCCGGGCGACCGCGGGTCAGATGTGACCCACGCCCGCCCCCGCCTCCGCGTTGTCGCCCCGCTTGGTGAGGAAGGCGACGAGGACGGCGACCACCGCGACGCCCGCCGCCACCAGGCAGGCGAGGCTCATGCCGGAGATGAAGGTGTGGTGGGCCACCTCGGTGATCTTCGCGGCGATCGGCGCCGGTATCCCCTTCTGCACCGGTGCCACACCGGCCTGCACCGCCTCGGAGGCCTGGTCCAGCTGGGCCGGGGTCAGCGGGGGCAGCCCGGCCGCCTTCCAGTTGCCCTCCAGCGAGCTGTCGACCTTGGAGGCCATCACCGCGCCGAGCACCGCGGTACCGAGGCTGCCGCCGATCTGCATGGCCGCCTGCTGGAGGCCGCCGGCCACACCGGACAGCTCCATGGGCGCGTTGCCGACGATGACCTCCGTCGCGCCGACCATGACCGGTGCGAGACCGAGGCCGAGGAGGGCGAACCAGAGGGACATCACCCCGCTGCCGGTACCGGCCTTGAGGGTGGACATGCCGTACATGGCGATCGCGGTCGCGGCCATGCCGCCGGCCAGCGGCACCCGCGGGCCGAACCGGGTGATCGCGGCGCCGGCGAGCGGCGAGGCGACGATCATCATGCCGGTGAGCGGCAGCAGGTGCAGGCCCGCGTCGACCGGGGACATGCCGTGGACGTTCTGGAGGTAGAACGTCACGAAGAACAGGCCGCCCATGAAGGCGATGGCCATGAGGACCATCAGGACCACACCGGCCGACAGCGGCACCGAGCGGAACAGGCCGAGCGGGATGAGCGGCTCGGCGACCCTGGTCTCCCAGAACGCGAAGAACGCGAAGAGCAGGACCGAGGCGACGATGAAGCCCCACGTCCTGCCGTCGCCCCAGCCCCAGGACGGGGCCTTGATGAGCGCCCAGACCAGGCAGAACATCGCACCGGACAGCAGCACGATGCCCAGCACGTCGAAGGAGCGCGGCGCGTTGTCGGCCCGGTGGTCGAGCAGGATCAGCGCGCCGAGGACCAGCGCGATCGCGCCGACCGGCACGTTGATGAAGAACACCGACTGCCAGTTGACGTGCTGCACGAGGACGCCGCCGAGGATCGGGCCGCCCGCGGTGGACGCGCCGATCACCATGCCCCAGATGCCGATGGCCATGTTGAGCTTCTCGGCCGGAAACGTGGCCCGCAGCAGGCCGAGCGCGGCCGGCATCAGCAGCGCGCCGAACAGGCCCTGGAAGACCCGGAAGACGATGACGGTGGCGATGGTGTGCGACAGGCCGATCGCCCCGGAGGCGGCGGCGAAGCCGGTCACGCCGATGAGGAAGGTCTGCCGGTGGCCGAAGCGGTCACCGAGCTTGCCCGCGGTGATCAGGGTGACCGCGAGGGCGAGGAAGTAGGCGTTGGTGATCCACTGCACATCGGCGAAGCTCGCGTGCAGATGGTCCCGGATGGCCGGGTTGGCGATGGCCACGATGGTGCCGTCCAGGGCCACCATCATGACCCCTACGGCAACGGTGATCAGGGTGAGCCAGGGGTGGCCGCGCAGCCCCGCGTCCGGGGTCCGTTCCGCCGGGGCCGCCGGGGCTCCGTCACCCGGCCCTGTCGTGTCGATGGTGGTCTGACCAGTCATGCGTTCGAGACTAGTGACAGCCACTGACAATTGACAAACATCTTCATAAGTCGGTGACTGCCAGGTCGCGGATATACACTGCTGAGCTGGCCGAACGTCATGAGAGGGGCCGCCGAGGGCCATGGAGACGCTGCGCGAGCGCAAGAAGCGGCGTACCCGGGAGGCGCTGCTGCGGGCCGCTCTGGAACTGTTCACCACCCGGGGGTACGAGCGCACGACCGTGGACGAGATAGCCGCGGCCTGCGACGTCTCCCAGCGCACCTTCTTCCGCTACTTCGCGGGCAAGGAGGACGCGGCCTTCGCCATGCAGGAGCGGGCGCAGGCGCTCTTCCTCGCCGCCCTGCGCGCGCGTCCGCCGCACGAGCCGCCGATGGAGGCGCTGCGGCAGGCCGTCCTGGAGGGCTGGGACGCGGTCCGGAGCAACCTGGAGTCGGCCGTGCCGGTCGATCTGTATCTGCGCATGTACCGCACGATCGAGTCGACGCCCGCGCTGCTCGCCGCCCATCTGCGCCGCTCGACCGCGGCCGAGGAGACGATGGCGCGGCTGCTGGCCGAGCGGGAGGGCGTGGACGTGGACACCGACCCCCGGCCGCGGCTCGCGGTGGCGGTGTTCGGCGGGGTGATAAGGGTCACGGAGCGCCAGTGGTGCTCGGGCCGTGACTGCAGCCTGGAAGCCGTCCGGAAGCTCACCGTCTCGTACCTCGATCAGGTGACTTCGGCACTCGGGGGGAACTGGCGCTCGGCCTGAGGCCGTTGGCAGCACGCCGGAGAGATCGTCCGACGCGGGTCCGGGCGACCGCCGGCGCGGCGTCCGCCCGATCCACTTCGCCGGGTTCGAAAGATCGTTCACGGCGTGTTCGACTTCCGCCGAAACGTGATCCCCGTCACCCGGTTACCGCGAGACCGTCTCGTTCTCCTAGTGTGTCCTCCCAGTGACTTCCTTCGACACCTCCTCCCCGCAACTCAACGTCTGGCGCGCGATGCTGGCGCTGGCCGTCGTGTTCGTGATGCTCGCCACCACCGGATGGACCGCGCTGCGCACCCACCGGGAGTCGAGCGAGCTGCAGGCCTCGCTCGACAAGTGGAGACACGGCAGCCTCCACGGGCTGCGCCTGCCCGATCCGGAGGCCGGCCCCGCGCGGCTCTCCCGTTTCTTCGCCACGCTCTCCGCCCACGACCGCACCCGCCTCGTCCACCGCTACCCGCTCGCCGTCGGCAACATGAACGGCGCGCCGGTCGACCTGCGCTACCGGGCGAACCACCTGGCGCTGGAACAGGAGCGCGCGACCGAGCGCGAGCGCATGCACGACAGCCGGCTCAGCACGGCCGGCCAGCAGGACGCGGGCCGCCGTATGCACCGCTACGAGTCGCTGCTGACCCCCGGCCGGCAGATCCTCTCCTTCGACCCGGAGGGCACCGGCCGCATCTCCGAGGTCTTCGGGAACCTGACCAGGGCCGAGCGGATCTCGGTCGTCGTCCCCGGTGTCGACACCGACCTGCTCACCTTCCAGAAGACGAACCGGCCGTACACCGCCCCGGTCGGCATGGCCAAGGCGCTGTACGCACAGGAGCGCGCGACGCGCCCCGCCACGCGTACGGCGGTGATCGCCTGGGCCGACTACACCTCCCCCGACGGCCTCGGTGTGGACGCGGCCACCGGGCTGCGCGCGGCGGAGGGTTCCCTGCGGCTGAACGCGCTGCTGCGGGCCCTGCCAGGCGGCGCCCCGGTGTCGATGTTCTGCCACAGCTACGGCTCGGTGCTCTGCGGCGTGGCCGCGCCCGGGATGCCGCGGCGGGTCACCGACATAGCGGTCGCCGCCAGCCCCGGCATGCGGGTCTCCAAGGCCGCCCACCTGGACACCGCCGCCCGGGTGTGGGCCATGCGGGACGCCACCGACTGGATCGCGGACGTGCCGTACCTGGAGCTGGGCGGGCTCGGGCACGGCGCCGACCCGGTCTCCGCCGCCTTCGGCGCCCGGGTGCTGTCCGCCGAGGACGCGCAGGGCCATGCCGGCTACTTCCGGCCGGGCACGGACAGCCTGCGCAACCTCGCCGACATCGGCACGGGCGCCTACGCCGAGGTGACCTGCGCCGACGGTACCGCCGCGTGCCGGGCGGACCTGCCCGGCGCGAAGACGGCCCAACGCGCGTAGAAACAGCAGGAAGTGCGGTCCGCGAGGGAGGCGACGGAGGGGGACGTGCCGCATACGATGAGCCGCATGGGTGACGTACTGGCGGGTTTTCATGCCGTCTGGGAGTTCGAGTCCGACTCCGTGCTCATCCGTTACGAACGGGGGATTCGAACACCGAAGTTGTTCCAGGCGCTCGGGGAGCGGCGCATCCCGCTGTCCGCGGTCGAGGAGGTGCGGCTCGCTCCGGGCCGGCGCGGCACCGTCGTCCTGCGGCTGCTGCCCCGCGCGGGTGCCGATCCGCTGATGGAGGCGGCCGACGGCCAGCTGAAGGAGGGCTCCGATCCCTACCGGCTGGTCCTGCCGGCCGAGCGGGAGTCCGAGGCCGCGTCCCGCGCCGAGGAGTTGACGTCGCGGCTCACCGAGTCGGGGCCGGCGGACCGCTATCTGGTGGCGGCGCCCGAGGCGCCGTTGCAGTTCAAGGCGTACGACGGGAAGGCCGCCTTCGACGGCACGTCGGTGCAGTTCCGGTGGTCGTGGACGGGCGCGTCGTCGGCCAAGTGGAAGGCCGGCGACCAGAGTTATCCGGTCGCCGACCTGTGCGGGGTGGAGTGGCGCTCACCGGAGGCCCTGGCGGGCTATCTCCGGTTGCGCGCCGTTGGCCCGGCACCGGACGTGGCGCCCGAGCCCGACCAGGATCCGGCGGCGGTGGTGTTCGGGCTCGGCTACGGTCCGGTGCACGAGTCGCTGCCGTTCGCCGCCGCGGTGCTGGCGGCGGTCCGCTCGCGCCGTCCGGTGCCGGCGGCGCCGCGGTGCCGCCGTGATCCGGCGGACATCGCCGAACGCATCCGGCACCTCGGGGAGCTGCACCAGGCGGGGCTGGTCACCGACGAGGAGTTCGCCGGCAAGAAGGCGCAGCTGCTCGCGGAGCTCTGACTACTCCCGGCCGGCCGAGGTGAAGCTCATGTCCGCGTACCGATCGCCGGCGACCTTGCCCGCGATCGGCTCCAGCCGGGACAGTTCCGCCTCGGTCAGGGTGATGCGGGTGGCGGCCACGTTCTCCGCCACCCGGCTCGCCTTGCGGGTCCCCGGGATCGGGACGACCGCCAGCGAGTCGACGGCCGCCCGCTGCTGCACCCAGGCCAGGGCGATCTGGGCCGGGGTGGCGCCATGGGCCTCCGCGATGGCGCGCAGGGGTTCGAGCAGGGCCGCGTTGGCCGCCGCGTTGTCGCCGGTGAAGCGGGGCTGCTGACGGCGGAAGTCGTCGGCCGTCAGGTCCTGGTCGGCGTTGGCGAAAGCGCCGGTGAGGAAGCCCCGCCCGAGCGGCGAGTACGGCACCAGGGCGACGCCCAGCTCCCGCGCGGCCGGCACCACGTGCGCCTCGATGTCCCGGCTGAACAGGGACCACTCCGACTGCACGGCCGCGATCGGGTGCACGGCGTGCGCGGCGCGCAGCTCGTCGGCGGTGACCTCGCTGAGGCCCAGGTGCTTGACCTTGCCCTCGCGCACCAGCTCCGCCATCGTGCCGACGGTCTCCTCGATGGGCACGTTCACATCGCGGCGGTGCATGTAGTAGAGGTCGATCACGTCCACGCCGAGCCGCCGGAGGCTGCCCTCGACGGCCTCGCGGATGTAGGGGGCGTCGTTGCGGATGATCCGCTTGGTCGGGTCGTCCTTCGGGATGGACAGGGCGAACTTGGTGGCGATCACCACCTCGTCGCGGTGGGCGCGGAAGAAGGGGGCGAGGAAGCGCTCGTTCTCTCCGGCGCCGTACGCGTCGGCGGTGTCGTAGAGGGTCACGCCCAGCTCCAGCGCCCGGTCGAGGGCCGCGCGGGCCTGCTCGGCGTCGGTGGGGCCGTAGCCGAAGCTCATGCCCATGCAGCCGAGGCCCTGCACGCCGACCTCCGGCCCCTGCGCTCCCAGGCGTGCCGTCGGAATCCTGGCGTCGGTCATCGAGTGGTCCCCTCTGTCGCGTAAAAGCTGATCTTGCGGTCGAGTACGGCGAGCGTGTCGCGCAGTTCGGCGATCCGCCCGAGGACGTCCCGGCGGGTCTGCTCCAGCAGTTCCTGCCGCTCCCGGTAGGTGCTGCTGCCCGCGCGCACCAGTTCCGCGTACCGGACCATGTCCGCCACCGGCATGCCGGTCAGCCGCAGCTTGGTCACCAGGTCCAGCCAGTCCAGGTCGCGGTTGCTGTAGCGGCGCTGCCCGGTGTGCGAGCGGTCGATGTGCGGCATCAGCCCGATCCGCTCGTACCAGCGCAGGGTGTGCGCGGTCAGCCCCGTGAAGGCGACGACCTCACTGATCGTGTAGCGGTCCTGGCCGTCGGGGCGCGGATGGGGCGCGGGCCGGGCGGAGCAGATGTCGGCTGGGTGGGATTCCTCAAGCGTCGCAGGCGTGGTCTGCATCACCGTCATGCCTCAACGCTATGACCTTGGAGTGCACTCCAAGCAAGCGAGGCCGGTAAGAAAACCGCGGGACCGGCGGCGCGGCCGGTGGTTAGCCTACGGGTTCATGAGTCCAGTGAGGCGGGCACTGCCCGAGGAGGCCGGCGAGGTCCTGCGACTGCGGCAGGTGATGATCGACTCGATGTCCGCGGACGGCGGCGGGCCGACGGACTGGCACGCCGACTCGCTTCCGGCGCTGCGGGACCGGCTGGCCGATCCGGGCGGCGGCTTCGCGGCCTTCGTCGTGGACCATCCGGACCGGCCGGGCGCGCTGGCCGCGCTGGCCTGCGGGACCGTGGAGTACCGCATCGGCCGGGCCGGGAACCCGCAGGGACGGGTCGGGCATGTGTTCAGCGTGGCCACCGATCCCGGTGCGCGGCGGCGCGGGTACGCGCGGGCGTGCGTGGAAGAGCTGCTGGAGTGGTTCCGGGCGCAGGGCGTGCGGCGGGTCGACCTCAACGCGTCCGCGCAGGCCGAACCCCTGTACGCGTCGCTCGGCTTCGTCCGCAAGCCCGACCCGTCGATGCGGCTGGAGCTGTGAGCCGCATAGGCTCGTCCGCATGTCGTTGAACAGCCTGGCGTCGATCGAGAACTGGCCCGTGCCCACCGCGGCGGCGGGTGTCGTACGAGCCGACGGGACCGTCCTCGGGACGCACGGCCCCGTCGCCCACCGCTTCCCCCTCGCGTCGGTCACCAAGCCGCTGGCCGCGTACGCGGCGCTGGTGGCGTACGAGGAGGGGGCGATCGAGCTGGACGAGCCGGCCGGCCCGCCCGGGGCGACGGTCCGCCACCTGCTCGCGCACACCTCGGGCCTGGCCTTCGACGAGCACCGGGTGACGGCCCCGCCCGGGGAGCGGCGGCTGTACTCCAACGC
The DNA here is from genome assembly GCF_013423905.1 of Streptomyces sp. NEAU-sy36. Lineage (NCBI taxonomy): Bacteria > Bacillati > Actinomycetota > Actinomycetes > Kitasatosporales > Streptomycetaceae > Streptomyces > Streptomyces sp. NEAU-sy36. The sequence continues at coordinate 1,367,042 of NZ_CP058977.1, read as the reverse complement.
CGGGTTCGAGCAGCTCGGGGACCATGTCGCCAAGGCGACGGACATCCCGTTCGCCGAGTACGCGCGGCAGGCGGTGCTGGAGCCGCTGGGCATGACGGCCACCTCGCTCGCGGGCTCCCCGGCGAAGGACGGGGTCTCGACGGTCGAGGACCTGCTGCGGTTCGCGGCGGAGCTGCTGGCGCCCCGGCTGCTGGACCCGCGCACGGTGGCGGAGGCGATGACGGTCCAGTTCCCGGGCACCAAGGGCGTGCTGCCGGGGTACGGGCACCAGAACCCGAACGACTGGGGGCTGGGCTTCGAGATCCGCGACTCCAAGTCCCCGCACTGGACGGGTGGTTCGTCCTCCGCGCGCACCTTCGGCCATTTCGGCCAGTCCGGTACGTTCCTGTGGGTCGACCCGGACGCGAACCTCGCCTGCGCCGCCCTGACCGACCGCGCCTTCGGGCCGTGGGCGATCGAGGCGTGGCCGGTGTTCACGGACGCGGTGCTGGCCGAGACGCGCGCCGCCCGCTGACTCGCCCGGCCGGCCCGTCCGGCGTCCCCGGCGGGAGGCGGTTCACCTCCGCGGGCAGGCCGCGCCGGCCTCAGCCGGTCATCTCCCAGACCAGCAGTTCCGCCCGGGTCGTCGCCACCGCCGTCAGGCCGCGGGCGCCGGTGATCCGGGCCGCGTCGCCGGGGTGCAGATGCTCGCCGGCCAGCCGCACCTCGCCGCGCACGACATGGACGTAGAGGTACGGCGCGTCGGGCAGGGCGGTGCGGGCGCCCTCGGCCGGGCGGCGGACGTGGAGCGTCGCGCCCGCGGCGGGGACGGCGTAGGGGGCGGCGTCGGCGATGCCGGGGACGATCGTGTACGACGGGTCGCCGCCCGGCTCCCGGGGCGTCAGCCACATCTGGAGGAAGGCCAGCGGGCGGTCACCGTCGTTGCGTTCCACGTGCCGTACGCCGGCCGCGGCGCGCAGGTGCTGGACGTCCCCCGGGCGCACGGTCGTCTCGTGGCCGGCGGAGTCGCGGTGGGTCAGCTCGCCCTCGATCACCCAGGTGACGAACTCGGTGTGGCTGTGCGGGTGTTCGCCGAATCCGGCGCCCGGCGCGAGGCGCTCCTCGTTGCAGGCGATCAGCGGGCCGAAGGCCAGGTTGTCCGGGTCGTAGTGCGGGCCGAAGGAGAAGGCGTGGCGGGTCTCGATCCCGGCCGCCGGGTCCCCGCCCGGATAGCGCTCGGCGGCGCGCCGTACGTCCATCACGATCACCACCGTATCCCCGCCCCGCCCCCGGGCGGACCCGCACCCCGCCCCGTGCCACGGGTCCGCACCGGCGTCCCGCTCCGATCGCTCCCGTGCCCCCCGCCCGTCCCCACCGGTGACCCGGCGGCGCATGGTGCCGTCCGGATAAGGCACTCTTGTCCCCGTGCCCGAACCCGAATCCCACAGCAGTGACCCCGCAGCATCGAACGTCCATACGCACGCCGCGACCCTGAAACGGCTGGAGAAGTCCTCCGGGAATCTCGCCGCGCAGGCCATCGCGCGGATGGACGAGACCCTGCCGTGGTACCGGGCCATGCCCCCGGAGAACCGTTCCTGGATCGGGCTGGTCGCCCAGGCGGGCATCGCGGCGTTCACCGAGTGGTTCCGGCGGCCGGACGCCCCGCAGGCGATCTCCACCGACGTGTTCGGGACCGCGCCGCGCGAGCTGACCCGGGCCATCACGCTGCGTCAGACCGTGGAGATGGTGCGCACCACCATCGAGGTCATGGAAAGCGCCATCGACGAGGTGGCCGCGCCGGGCGACGAGCGGGTGCTGCGCGAGGCGCTGCTGGTGTACGCGCGGGAGATCGCCTTCGCCACCGCCCAGGTGTACGCGCAGGCGGCGGAGGCACGCGGCGCCTGGGACGCACGGCTCGAATCGCTGGTGGTCAACGCCGTGCTCAGCGGCGAGGCCGACGAGGGTGCCGTGAGCCGGGCCGCCGCGCTGGGCTGGAACTCGCCCGAGCATGTGTGCGTCCTGCTCGGGACCGCCCCGGACGGGGACAGCGAGCTGACCGTGGAGGCGATCAGGCGGGCCGCCCGGCATGCCAAGCTCCAGGTCCTCACCGGCGTCCTCGGGGACCGGCTGGTGGTGATCGCGGGCGGCAGCCCCAACCCGCTCGCGGTGGCGAAGTCGCTGATCGGGCCGTACGCGGCCGGGCCGGTGGTCGCCGGTCCCGTCGTACCCGACCTGCTGGCCGCCACCCGGTCCGCGCAGGCCGCCGCCGCGGGTCTGAAGGCGTGCACCGCGTGGCCGGACGCGCCGCGGCCGGTGCTGGCGGACGATCTGCTGCCGGAGCGCGCGATCGCGGGTGATCCGAGCGCCCGCGAGCAGTTGGTGGAGGAGATCTACAGACCGCTCGAAGAGGCCGGCTCGGCGTTGCTGGAGACCTTGAGTGTCTACCTGGAGCAGGCGAGCAGCCTGGAGGGCGCGGCACGGATGCTCTTCGTTCACCCGAACACCGTGCGCTACCGGCTCCGACGTGTGACAGACGTCACCGGTTGGTCGCCTTCGGATGTACGATCCGCGTTCACGTTGCGGATCGCGCTGATCCTGGGGCGTCTGGTCGACGGCGAGGCCCAGGCATAGGGTTTTGTCGGAGCCCAACAAAAGCCCTTCGTGTTCTTCGTCCCTGTCCCCACGGGCGGCCGCGCCCGTCCCCAAGAGAGAGTGTGAGAGTGCTCGTACTCGTCGCTCCCGGCCAGGGCGCCCAGACGCCCGGCTTCCTGACCCCCTGGCTCGAACTCCCCGGTGCCTCGGACCGTGTCGCCGCCTGGTCGGACGCCATCGGTCTGGACCTGGTGCACTACGGCACCGAGGCCGACGCCGACGCCATCCGGGACACCGCCGTGGCCCAGCCGCTGCTGGTCGCCGCCGGGCTCCTGTCCGGCGCGGCACTCGGTGCCACCTCCGAGTTCACGCCCGGCGCGGTGGCCGGCCACAGCGTCGGTGAGATCACCGCCGCCGCCTTCGCGGGCGTGCTGTCCGACGCCGCCGCCCTGGGCCTGGTCCGCACGCGCGGCCTGGCCATGGCGGACGCCGCCGCGATCACCGAGACCGGCATGTCGGCGCTGCTCGGCGGCGACCCGGAGACCTCGATCGCGCACCTGGAGAAGCTGGGGCTGACCCCGGCGAACATCAACGGCGCGGGTCAGATCGTCGCCGCCGGCACGCTGGAGCAGCTGGCCGCGCTGAACGAGGACAAGCCCGAGGGCGTCCGCAAGGTCGTCCCGCTGAAGGTCGCCGGCGCCTTCCACACCCGGCACATGGCCCCGGCCGTCGAGACGCTGGCCAAGGCCGCCGCGGAGCTGTCGCCCGCCGACCCGCGCGTCGCCTACGTCTCCAACAAGGACGGCAAGGCCGTCGCGACCGGCGCCGAGGTCCTCGACCGCCTGGTCGGCCAGGTCGCCAACCCCGTGCGCTGGGACCTGTGCATGGAGACCTTCAAGGAGCTGGGCGTCACCGCGCTCATCGAGGTGTGCCCCGGCGGCACGCTGACCGGACTGGCCAAGCGGGCGCTGCCCGGCGTCAAGACGCTGGCCCTGAAGACCCCTGACGACCTCGACGCGGCCCGTGCGCTCATCACCGAGCACGTCGACGCCTGACGCCTAAGGAGCCGTAGATGGCGAAGATCAAGCCCAGTAAGGGCGCCCCGTACGCCCGCATCCTCGGCGTCGGGGGGTACCGCCCGACCCGGGTCGTGCCCAACGAGGTGATCCTGGAGAAGATCGACTCGTCCGACGAGTGGATCCGCTCCCGCTCCGGCATCGAGACCCGGCACTGGGCCGGCCCCGAGGAGACGGTCTCCGCGATGTCGGTCGAGGCGGCCGGCAAGGCGATCGCGGACGCCGGCATCGACGCGTCGCAGGTCGGCGCGGTCGTCGTCTCCACCGTGTCGCACTTCAGCCAGACCCCGGCCATCGCCACCGAGATCGCCGACAAGCTCGGCACCGACAAGGCGGCCGCGTTCGACATCTCGGCCGGCTGCGCGGGCTTCGGCTACGGCCTCACCCTGGCCAAGGGCATGGTGGTGGAGGGCTCCGCCGAGTACGTCGTGGTCATCGGCGTGGAGCGGCTGAGCGACCTGACCGACCTGGAGGACCGGGCGACGGCCTTCCTGTTCGGCGACGGCGCGGGCGCGGTCGTCGTGGGCCCCTCCCAGGAGCCGGCCATCGGCCCGACCGTGTGGGGCTCCGAGGGCGACAAGGCCGGCACCATCAAGCAGACCGTCCCGTGGGACCGCTTCCGGATCGGCGACGTGTCCGAGCTTCCCGTGGACAGCGAGGGCAACGTCAAGTTCCCCGCGATCACGCAGGAGGGCCAGGCGGTGTTCCGCTGGGCCGTGTTCGAGATGGCGAAGGTCGCCCAGCAGGCGCTGGACTCGGCCGGGATCACCGCGGACGACCTGGACGTCTTCATCCCGCACCAGGCCAATGTGCGGATCATCGACTCGATGGTGAAGACCCTCAAGCTGCCGGAGCATGTCACGGTCGCCCGCGACATCCGCACCACCGGCAACACCTCGGCCGCCTCGATCCCGCTCGCCATGGAGCGGCTCCTGGCGACCGGGGAGGCGAAGAGCGGCGACACCGCGCTCGTCATCGGATTCGGGGCGGGTCTCGTCTACGCCGCCACGGTCGTTACCCTCCCCTAGGCACTCCGTGCCGGATCATGCGGTTCGGCAAGGGGACAACTGCCACAAACCGTCTGGATTATCGAAGAAGGAGCGCCTGACATGGCCGCCACCCAGGAAGAGATCGTCGAAGGTCTCGCCGAAATCGTGAACGAGATCGCCGGCATCCCGGTTGAGGACGTCCAGCTGGACAAGTCCTTCACCGACGACCTGGACGTCGACTCGCTGTCCATGGTCGAGGTCGTCGTCGCCGCCGAGGAGCGCTTCGACGTGAAGATCCCCGACGAGGACGTCAAGAACCTCAAGACCGTCGGCGACGCGACCGAGTACATCCTCAAGCACCAGCCCTGAGCCACTCGCTGAGGCCGCACGGCCGTCAGGCTGTACAGCCCCGCCACCCGGCGGTGGCGCCGTAGATTCCCGCATCCGTTGGAGAAAGAATTCCCGTGAGCCCGACCAATCGCACCGTGGTCGTCACCGGTATCGGCGCAACCACACCGCTGGGTGGCGACGCATCCTCGTTCTGGGAGGCCCTGGTCGCCGGCACGTCCGGTGTCCGTCTGCTGGAGGAGGACTGGGCGGCGGACCTCCCGGTCCGCATCGCCGCCAGGGCCGCCGTCGAGCCGGGCGAGATCATCCCCCGGCCGCAGGCCCGCAAGCTGGACCGTTCGGCGCAGTTCGCGCTGATCGCCGCCCGTGAGGCCTGGCAGGACGCCGGCTTCACCGCCCGGGCCGGCGAGGACGCGTCCGTGAACCCCGACCGTCTCGGTACGGTGATCGCCTCCGGGATCGGCGGCGTGACCACGCTTCTGGACCAGTACGACGTGCTGCGCGAGAAGGGTGTGCGCCGCGTCTCCCCGCACACCGTGCCGATGCTGATGCCCAACTCCCCCGCGGCCAACGTCGGTATCGAGCTGGGCGCCCGCGCCGGTGTGCACACCCCGGTGTCGGCCTGCGCCTCGGGCGCCGAGGCCATCGGGTACGCGATCGAGATGATCCGCACCGGGCGTGCGGACGTGGTCGTGGCCGGTGGCACCGAGGCCGCGATCCACGCGCTGCCCATCGCCGCGTTCGGCAACATGATGGCGATGTCCAAGAACAACGACGACCCGGCGGGCGCGTCCCGGCCGTTCGACTCCGGTCGCGACGGCTTCGTGCTCGGCGAGGGCGCCGGTGTGATCGTCCTGGAGTCCGAGGAGCACGCGAAGGCCCGCGGCGCCCGGATCTACGTCGAGGCCGTCGGCCAGGGCATCTCCGCCGACAGCCACCACATCACGCAGCCGGAGCCGTCCGGCAACGGCATCGCGCACGCGCTGCAGAACCTGCTGGACAACACGGACCTGAAGCCGGCCGAGATCGTGCACGTGAACGCGCACGCCACGTCCACCCCGCAGGGTGACGTCGCCGAGATCAAGGCGCTGTGGAAGGTGTTCGGCGACGACGTCGACCACATGGCGATCTCCGCGACCAAGTCCATGACCGGTCATCTGCTCGGCGGCGCCGGCGGTATCGAGACCGTGGCGTCGATCCTGGCGCTGGTGAACCGTACGGCGCCGCCCACGATCAATGTCGCGGACCTCGACCCCGAGGTGAACGCGGACATCGTGGTGGGCGAGGCACGCCGGCTGCCCGAGGGCCGGATCGCCGCGCTGAACGACTCGTTCGGGTTCGGCGGGCACAACGTGGCCCTGGCGTTCCGCACCCTCTGAGCCACAGTCTCCGAGACACGGGAAGGGCCCCCACCGGCTGGTGGGGGCCCTTCCCGTTGCCCGTCCGGGTCGTGCGCGGTCTCACACCACCTGGTGCAGCCAGCGCACCGGGGCGCCCTCTCCCGCGTACCGGAAGGGTTCCAGTTCGTCGTCCCAGGGCTTGCCCAGGAGCTTGGCCAGTTCGGCCGCCAGGTCGCTCTCGCCGCGCTGGGCGCGGGTGAGGGCGGCACGCAGCCGGTCCTCGGGGATGAGGATGTCGCCGTGGATGCCGGTGACGGCGTGGAAGATGCCCAGCTCGGGGGTGCAGCTGTAGCGCTCGCCCTCGGCGGTCGGGCAGGGCTCGGCGGTGACCTCGAAGCGCAGCAGGTGCCAGCCGCGCAGCGCGGAGGCGAGCTTGGAGGCGGTGCCGGCCTGGCCCTGCCAGGAGAACTCGGAGCGCCAGGTGCCGGGGGCCGCGGGCTGCCGGATCCAGTCGAGGTTGACGCGCGTGCCGAGCACCCCCGCGACGGCCCACTCGACGTGCGGGCACAGCGCGCGCGGCGCGGAGTGCACGTACAGAACTCCACGTGTCGTCACCGGAACCTCCGGGCAGAGCGGGACATCTTGCTGGCTGGCCGGCGGCCGTGGCGCGACGGCCGCACTGATGGCGAGGCTACCTTGCGGCGGCGCAAGGAGTGTGACGTACCGTCGGTCCCGGCGCCAGGAATCCTCCGCCATTCACCCAGGGGGACGCTTGTACGGGGTCCGTTCGTTCCAGCGGGCCGGGCGCCGGGAACCCTCGCACGTTGTGATGGGGGAAGACACCCGACACCGAGCGAGGAGACTTGCGGGAATGCGGAAGCGAAGCCACCGTGCGCTGGCCGTCGCGGCGGCCGCCGTGCTGGGCCTCGCCGGATGTGACGCCGCCGGGGGTTCGCCCGCGGCCGAGGGCACCAAGGCGCGGGCCATGCGGGCCCCGGTGTGGAACCGCAGCCCGGCCTCGATCGCCGCGGTGGGCGACTCCATCACCCGGGGCTTCGACGCGTGCACGGTGCTGTCGGACTGTCCCGAGGTGTCCTGGGCGACGGGCAGCGACGCCAGGGTGGACTCGCTGGCGGTACGGCTGCTCGGTGCGACCGGGGCGGCGACGCACAGCTGGAACTACGCGATGACCGGCGCCCGGATGGCGGATCTGACGCGGCAGATGCGGGAGGCGGCGGCCCGGGACCCGGAGCTGGTGACGGTGATGGCGGGCGCGAACGACGCCTGCCGTTCCTCCCCCCGGGCGATGACGTCGGTGGCCGGGTTCCGCGCGGACTTCGAGGAGGCGCTGCGGACACTGCGCACGGCCCGTCCGGCGGCCCAGGTGTACGTGGCGAGCGTGCCGAACCTGAAGCGGCTGTGGGAGCAGGGCCGGGACGATCCGCTGGGCAAGGAGGTCTGGAAGCTCGGCATCTGCCCCTCGATGCTGGGCGACGCGGACGACCTGGGCGAGTCGGCGGCGCGCCGGCGGGACCGGGTGCAGGAGCGGGTGGTGGCGTACAACAAGGTGCTCAAGGAGGTCTGCGCCCGGGACCGGCGCTGCCGCTTCGACGGGAACGCGGTGTACGACTACCGGTTCGGCACCGACCAGCTGAGCCACTGGGACTGGTTCCACCCCAGCAGGGACGGCCAGGCGCGGCTCGCGGCGATCGCCTACCGGACCGTCACCGCACCGGATCCGGCGTCCTAGATCAACGGTGACCTAGGGTTTTCACCATGAGTGAACTCTTCGGCAGACTTCCCGACGGCACCGAGGTCCATCGCTGGACGCTGGAGCGGGGCGGGACACGGGTGGAGGTCCTGACGTACGGCGGGGTCGTGCGGTCGGTGCGGGTGCCGGACCGGGAGGGCCGGCCGGCGGAGGTGGCGCTGGGATTCGCCGCTCTGGACGGTTACCTCGCGCATCCGGACCCGTACCTGGGCGCGCTGATCGGCCGTTACGCCAACCGGCTGGCGGGCGCGCGGTTCCCGCTGGACGGCCGGGTGTACGCCCTGGAGCCGAACGAGGGGCCGAACCTGCTGCACGGCGGTGCGCGGGGCTTCGACAAGCGGGTGTGGGCGGCGGCGCCGGTGGAGCACGGGGTGCGGCTGAGCCGGGTGAGCCCGCACGGCGAGGAGGGCTTCCCGGGCACCGTGGAGGTCGCGGTGACCTACTCCCTGTCCGCGTCGGGCGCGCTGCGGATCTCGTACGAGGCGACGACGGACGCGCCGACGGTGCTCAGCCTCACCAACCACAGCTACTTCAACCTGGCCGGCGCCGAGTCCGGTTCCGCGGGCGGGCACGAACTGAGGCTCGCCGCCTCCCGGTTCACCCCGGTCGACGAGGGGCTGATCCCGACGGGTGAGCTGCGGGACGTGGCGGACTCGCGCCTCGACTTCCGTACGGCCCGCAAGGTGGGTTCGGGGTACGACCACAACTACGTGCTGGACAAGGGGGTCACGCGGACGGCGCAGGAGGTCGCCGAGCTGCACGACCCGGGCTCCGGCCGCACGCTCACCGTCTCGACGACCGAGCCGGGCCTCCAGCTGTACACGGGTGACCATTTGCCGGCCCCGTTCGTCCCGGGTGCCGGAATCGCCCTGGAGACCCAGCACTTCCCCGACTCCCCGCACCATCCCGACTTCCCCTCGACGGTGGTGCGGCCCGGCGAGGTCTACCGCTCGGAGACGGTGTACGGGTTCTCGGCGCGCTGAACGCGCGTGGGGGCGGGCCGGCCGGCCCGGGAGCCGTCCTTTCGCGGCCCCGGGGTGTCCCCCGGCCGGTGCGGACCGGGGGACGCCGGGTCGGTCAGACGGTGGCGGTCCGCCCGGTGACCGGGCAGGTGCCGGCCGCCGCCGCGCCGAAGGCGGCGGTCTTGGCGGCGGGCGCGGTGCCGTCGAGCTGCTTGAGGATCTCCTTCGAGAGCAGGTCCTCCTTGCCCTTGAGGGCGTCGGCGACGTCGAGGGCGGAGTTGAAGACCATCTCGGCCGCCACGTTGTCCTGGACGATGCGGGCGAGGTTGTCCAGGGCCACGCCGATCGGGTCCGCGGGGGTCTCCGCGGTCGGCAGGTCGATGAGGTGGGTGTCCACCTTCGCCTGGTTCATGGTGCGCCGGATGATGATGGAGGCCTGGTTCAGTTCGGCGGTCGTCCAGATCGACAGCACCATGACGTACAGGTCGCTCCACGCGGCTTCGCCGATCAGCGCCCGCCACCGCTTCATCAGCGCCTCGATGCCGGTGATCTGCGCGGTGGAGGCGAAGGTCATGTTGACCCGGATGGACGGGTACACGGTGGCGGCGAACCGGTTGAAGGCCACCATGTCGAAGGACTTGGCGCCGAGGGCGGTGTCGATGAACCGGATGGCCTCGGTGAGGATGGTGTTGCTGGAGGTCTCCAGGTCGGCGGGGAGGTTCGCCGTGGGCAGCTTGGTGCGGGCCGCGCCCAGCGTGGCCCGGAAGCTGGTCAGCGGGGTGATCCAGCCGGTGTCGCCCGCGGCCTTGAAGGCGACCATGGCCAGGTCGTGCGGGTCGATGCGGTCGGCGTTGGGGATGTTCGGCACCTTGCCGCCGAGGTAGGCGGCGATCACCGAGTAGATGCCGAGGGGCACGTGGGCGATGGACTTGGCCAGTTCGAAGTACTCGGGCACCGGGTCCACCGTCTCCACCTGGACGCCCTTGTCGATCAGGGTGAAGCGCCCGCCGACGGCGTTGTTCTGCACGACGACGACCGGGCTGAGGTGCTTGATCAGTTCTGCCTTCAGGGACGCGTAGTTGGCGCGCATCCCGGAGTTGACGCTGCGTATCGCGTCCCGCGCGGCCTTCTCGTCGGTCGCGGTGGTCGCGGCCGAGGCGTTGGCGGCCGCCTGGGTCTCCATCAGCAGGGTGGCTGCCCCTACGGCGGAAACGGTCCCCAGAAATCCTCTGCGAGTGGTCATGCCCCGTCTTTCCGTGATCAGTGATCGGTCTTCGTGGGGTGGGGGGAAAGGCGTGGGGGGGCGTGGGGGTGTTCGTGGGGGTGGGCCGGCCTGCCGGCGTGTCCGGTCACCGGCGGGCCGGCCGGTCCATGGGTGCCCGGGGGCACCGGCGGCGTGCGCCGCGGCGGATCAGGTCAGGGACTTCTGCGACGGCACCACGACGCCGTAGAGGTCCTGGACCGTGGCGAGGGCGGCCTCGTGCACCTGCCGCGCGGGGATGCCCTCGGGGTCGCCCTTCAGCGGCAGCGGCCGGGTGGCCGAGGCGTCGGCCACGACGGTGGGGTGGTAGCCGGCCAGGAACGCGCCCTGCGTGGTGAACAGGACGCACATGTTGGTCATGAAGCCGGCGACGATGACGTTCTTGCGCCCCGCCTGCTTGACCTTCTGCGCGAGATCGGTGCCGTGGAAGCCGTCCGGAACGCTCTTGCGGACGACCGGCTCGCCCTTCGCGGGCTTGAGGTCCGGGATGATCCCGCCCGCCTTCGACGAGAGGTCGTAGCCCTTGTCGACGATGTGGATGACCGGCGTGCCCGCCGCGCGGGCCCGGTTCAGCAGGGCCTTGGCGTTGGCCACGGCCGGCTTCCAGCCGTCGAGTTCCATGACACCGTCGGTGTAGGTGTTCTGGTAGTCGACCAGGATGAGCGTGGCGTCGGAGAGCGTGGCCGGGGTCTCGTCGAAGCCGTTGAGCTTGCGCAGCGTCGTGGTGTCCTTGGCGACGTTCGTCCGTGCGGCGGCCGCCGCGGCCGGCTTGCCGGGGGAGGAGTCCTGCGAGCCGGAGCCGCACGCGGCGAGCGTGGCGGTGAGGAGGGCGGCGGTGCCGAGCGCGGCGATGCGGCGCGTTGACCTCATCGGCCGAGCTCCTCCTGGGTCGGGACGACGACCCCGTACAGGTCGGCGATGGTGGCGAGGGCGCTGAGGTGCACCCCTTGGGCGTCCAGTTCCCGGCCGTTGACCGGCAGCGCGCGGGTGGCGCAGGCGTCGGCCACCACGGTGGGCCGGTTGCCGCGCAGGAAGGCTCCCTGGGCGGTGAAGGCCACGCACATGTGGGTCATGAAGCCGGCGATGACCAGGTCGCCGCGGCCCGCCTCGTCCACCAGCCGGCCCAGTTCGGTGCCGTGGAAGGCGTTGGGGGCCTGCTTGACGACGACGGGCTCGCCGTCGGCCGCGGCCACGCTCGGGTGGATCTGTCCGATCTCGGCGCGGATGTCGTACGGCGTGCCCTCGCCGCCGTCGTTGACGACGTGGATGACCTTGGCGCCCTCCCGGCGGGCGCGTTCCAGCAGCCGCGCGGCGGCGTCGAGGGCCGGCTGCCAGCCGTCCAGCTCCATCACACCGGTGGTGTAGGTGTTCTGGTAGTCGATCAGGACCAGGGTGGAATCGGCCAGCTTCGCGGGGGTCTCGTCGAAGCCGTTGAGCTGACGCAGCGTCGTTCTGGGCATGGAATACCGCCTGAGAAATCGGGAGTTGGCGAGGCAGCGCGCCGTGCGGCGGCTTGCGCTTATGACGCTATGGCCCGCCCCGTCGCGTCGGCAATGACGTCTAGCATGCAGAAACCGACATCGCGGAGGCCGGTGTCGTCCTGACCGTCCGGAGGGGTTCGTGCGCACCGCCCACCAGCTGATCGTGATCGTCCTGTTCGACCAGGTCGACCTGCTCGACGTCACCGGGCCGCCGGAGGTCTTCCACCTCGCGCGGCGCGAGACCGAGGAGGCCGCCGCGTACGAGGTGGTGCTCGCCGCCGAGACCATGGACCCGGTGGTCACGGCCGCCGGGGTGCGGGTGCTGCCCGACGTCACCTTCGACGGACTGGCGGCGCGCGGCATCGACACGGTGATCGTGCCGGGGGCGGTGGAGGTGGACGGCGACCACCGGGTGCACCCGCTGGTGGACCCGGCGCTGGTGCGGCGGGTGCGGGAACTCGCCGACCGCACCCGCAGGGTGGCCTCCGTCTGCGTCGGCGCCCACATCCTCGCGGCGGCCGGACTGCTCGACGGCAAGCGCGCCACCACGCACTGGTCGACCGCGCGGCAACTGGCCGCGGACCACCCGGCGGTGGCGGTCGACGCCGACCCGATCTTCATCCGGCAGGGGAACGTGTGGACCGGTGCGGGCATCAGCGCCTGTCTCGACCTCTCCCTCGCGCTGATCGCCGACGACCTCGGCGAGGCCGTCGCGCTGCGGGTCGCCCGGCAACTGGTGATGTACCTGAAACGGCCCAGCGGACAGAGCCAGTTCAGCGTCCCCCTGGAGCAGGTCTCCACGACGCGGCGCATCGAGGATCTGCGCCACTACGTGCTGCGCCACATCGCCGAGCCGCTGACCGTCGCCCAGCTCGCCGAACACGCGCACATCAGCGACCGGCAGCTCACCAGGATCTTCAAGAACGAGCTGGGCACGACCCCGCACGCCTACATCGAGTCGGTCCGCGTGGAACACGCGCGCAACCAGCTGGAGTCCACCGACGCCACGCTCGAACGCATCGCGGCCGCCTGCGGGTTCGGCACCCTCGACACCCTGGTCCGGGCCTTCCGGCGCAGGCTGGACACCACACCGACCGAGTACCGGCGGCGGTTCAGGACCACTCCCGACTGAGCCGGGCTGGTCGTCAGGAGGCGGGCTTCTCGGCCGGCGCCGACTCCTCCGCGCGGTCCTCGCCCAGCAGTTCCCGGGCGAGGAGCGTGGCGCCGGCCACCGCGCCCGGCATCAGGAACACCGCCACGAAGGGCACCAGGAAGACCAGCCCCAGCGGCGTCCCGTAGCCCCACACCAGCATCCGGCGCGAGCGCAACAGGGCGAGCCGGGCGCGGAGTTCGACGCCCCGGCGCTGGAGGGCGACCGCGGTCAGCTCCTCGGTGAGGAAGAAGCCGGTGACGAAGAAGCCGAGGACGGGCACGACGGTCTGGCCGACGAACGGCAGCAGCCCCAGGGCGAAGAGCAGGACACCCCAGACCATCGCCCGGACGAGGATCCGGACGCTGTCGCGGGCCGATGTCCACAGCTCGCGCGCGAGCGGGAGGTCCGAGCGGGGGGCCGTGCCGTCGGGCGAGACGTCGGCGTCGACCCGCTCGGAGAGGTTCTCGTAGAACGGCTGGCCTATCAGCAGGGTCACCGCGGTGAAGGTGAGCACGGCGAGCAGCAGGCCCAGGGCGAAGAGCACCGCCGTGAGGAAGCCGCGGAACAGCGACTGCCAGGGGCTCGGCCAGTGGTCCGCGAACGGGGTCGCCCAGCTCACCGCGTCCCCGCCCCACACCGCGAGGGCGATCAGCGCGACCACGTAGAGGACCAGCGCGATCAGGCCCGGCAGCAGCGCGAAGCCGTACTGCCGGCCGTGCCGGACCACCCACCGCTGGCCGTCGAGAAGAAGACGGAAACCCACCCCGAGATCACGCATGGCGAAACCCTACCCACAGCTCGCCGGTGACAGGTTCACCCGTCGAGCATGCGGCGCAGCAGGTCCCGCAGGGTGCGCCGCTCGTCCTCCGACAGCCCGGCCAGCGGCTCGCGCGCGAAGTGCAGGCCCTCGCGCAGGTCCCGGGCCACCCGCAGCCCCTCCTCCGTGGCGGCGGCCACCTTCACCCGGCGGTCGGCGGGGTCGGCGCGGCGCTCGGCCAGTCGGCGGGCCTCCAGTCGGTCCACGATCCCGGTCACGTTCGACGGCTCGCACTTCATCTTCTGCGCGAGCTTGCGCATGGGCGTCGGCCCGAGCGCGAGCAGGCTGAGCAGTTTGGCCTGGGCACCGGTGAGCGCGTGGGCCGAGGCGGCCTCGTCGTAGTCGGCGTGGTAGCGCGCGACGACCTCGGCGATGAGTTCGACGACGTCCGTGGTCAGCTGGTCCGGACGGGTGTGGTGCGGTGTGGCCATGCCCACCAGCGTACCTCTTTACTTGACAACATGAAATATTCAGCTGCACCGTTGTTTCAGGTACTGAAGTAAACGAAAGGCTCCCGTGATGACCGCGACGACCGTCAACCGCGAATGGCACCTGCTCAGCCGGCCCGTCGGCTGGCCGAAGCACGACGACTTCGCGCTGGTCGAGTCCCCGCTCCCGACCCCGCGCGAGGGCCAGGTGCTGGTACGGAACACCTACCTCTCCGTGGACCCGTACATGCGCGGCCGGATGAGCGCCCAGAAGTCGTACGTGGCCCCCTTCGAGCTGGGCAAGGCGATGCAGGGCGGCGCGGTCGGCGAGGTGATCGAGTCCCGCGCCGAGGGCTTCTCCGTCGGCGACCACGTGCTGCACCCCCTCGGCTGGCGCGAGTACGCCGCCATCGGCGCGGAGCACGCCGTCAAGGTCGATCCCGAGGCCGCGCCCCTGTCGTCGTACCTGGGCGTGCTCGGCATGACCGGGCTGACCGCCTACGCGGGCCTGCTGCGCACCGCCGCCTTCAAGGAGGGCGACATCGTCTTCGTCTCCGGCGCGGCGGGCGCCGTGGGCAGCCAGGTCGGGCAGATCGCCAAGCTCAAGGGCGCCGCGCGGGTGATCGGCTCGGCCGGTTCGGACGAGAAGGTGCGCCTGCTGGTGGAGGAGTACGGCTTCGACGCCGCCTTCAACTACAAGAACGGGCCGGTCTCCGAGCAGCTGCGCGAGGCGGCGCCGGACGGCATCGACGTGTACTTCGACAACGTCGGCGGCGACCACCTGGAGGCGGCGATCGGCTCCCTGCGCGAGGGCGGCCGGATCGCGGTCTGCGGCATGATCTCGGTCTACAACAACACCGAGCCCGCGCCCGGCCCGCGCAATCTCGCCCGGCTGATCCAGACGCGCGGCCGGATCGAGGGCTTCCTGGTCAGCGACCACCGCGACCTCCAGCCGGAGTTCGTGCGCGAGGTCGGCCCCTGGGTGGCGTCGGGGCGGCTGAAGTACCGGGAGACCGTGGTCGACGGCATCGAGAACACCCTGGAGGCGTTCCTCGGGCTGCTGCGCGGGGACAACACCGGGAAGATGGTCGTCAAGCTCTGATCTCCCCAGAGCTTCCGTCTTGCGGTAACTTCTTTCCGAAATCCGCCGTCGATCGTGGGCGCGAGTCGGCGGCGGACCGACCAGGAGGACGCCGCATGCCCATCACCCAGTCCGATGTGCTGTACACGGCCGTCGCCACCGCCGAGAACGGCCGGGACGGCCGGGTCGCCACCGACGACGGCAGGCTCGACGTCGTCGTCAACCCGCCCGCGGAGATGGGCGGCAGCGGCGCCGGGACCAATCCGGAGCAGCTGTTCGCCGCCGGGTACAGCGCCTGCTTCCAGGGCGCGCTGGCCGTCGTCGCCCGGCAGGAGGGCGCCGACGTCTCCGGTTCGACCGTGACCGCGAAGGTCGGGATCGGCAGGAACGAGGAGGGCTTCGGGATCATCGTGGAGATCTCCGCACACATCCCGAACACCGACGCGGCCACCGCCCGGGCCCTGGTGGAGAAGGCCCACCAGGTGTGCCCGTACTCGAAGGCCACGCGCGGGAACATCAGCGTCACGCTGGCCTGAACCGCGGGTCAGCCCACGGCCAGCGCCGCCCTGTGCACCGCCCGCGCCAGCCGGGCGTTCTCCGGGGCGGCCCCGTAGGGGAAGAGAAAGCGGCGGCGGGTGTAGCCGTAGGCGAGGCCGCTGCGGGGGTCGGCGAAGCCCTGGGCGCCGCACGCGCCGCTGTGCCCGAGCGCGCCCGCGCCCAGGAACGGGTACCAGAGGTCGGCGGTGGCCTGGAAGCCGAGCCCGAAGGTCTTGTGGGTGCGGGTCACCAGGTCGTAGCCGACCGAGTGGATGCGGCCGAACTCCGCGACCGTGTCCGGCTTCAGCAGCGGCGCCTTGCCGTCCACCTCGCCGATCATCGCCGCGTACATCCGCGCCAGTCCCCGCGCCGAGCCGACCGCGCCCACCGAGGCGGGGCCCTTGGCGCGGATCAGCGGGTCGTCGTGCAGCCGCTCCAGTTCGGTCGGTTCGGCCGCGTGCCGGTTGAAGGCGATCGCCGAGAGGGTGTGCGGACCGGCGCGCAGCGCGTCGACGGACGCCTGCTGCTCGGGGGTGGGCAGCGGCGGCTGGACCGGGCGGAAGCGGGACTCCTCCACGGCGGGCAGGCCCAGGTAGAGGTCGAGGGCGTACGGGGCGCGGATCCGGTCCTCGTAGAGATCCTGGACGGTGCGTCCGGTGGCCCGGCGCACCACTTCCCCCGTCAACGCGCAGATGACCAGGGCGTGATAGCCGAAGGCGGCCCCCGGACGCCAGAACGGCCGCTGGTCGGCAAGGTGTTCGGCGATCGCACGGTCGTCGGCCAGCTCCGCGCGGGTGAAGCCGGCGTCGGTGCCGACCAGTCCGGCCCGGTGCGCCAGCAGGTCCCGCAACGTCAGCTCGCACTTGCCCTCGGCCCCGAACTCGGGCCAGTAGTAGGTCACTTTGCGGTCCAGCTCCAACGTGCCGTCCTGCGCCAGCAGCGCCGCGACGAGGTGCGCGGCACCCTTGCCCGCGGAGAACACGCCGTACAGCGCGTCGCCCGCCGCGCCATCACCCGCCCACAGGTCAACGACCCGCCGCCCGTGCACGTAGGCACACAACTGTCCCTCGTAGTCCTCGCGTTCGCCCGCGACTAAGGCGGCGAACTCCTCGCGCACCGCCTCGTAGCCCTCGGCGACCGTGCCGCGCACGGTGATGTCCCGCGTCATCCGCTCTCCTCCACTCGACCTCTGCTCGACCGGTGTTCCTGCCCGGCTCAACCGCCCAGAAGGCCCGACGGTGTCACCGATGCCCCGGATGGCCGATGGCACGGAAGAGGCGCGTGGCAGCGGACCGGCTCAGCCGCACCACCACAGGAAGCGTGCGCAGGTGCGGGTGGGCGAGGGCGCGGGGGGCGGCGGCGCGGAGGCCGGAGGGCTGGTGGCGGGGGCCGTGGCCGGCGGGGTGGCGGGGCTCGTGGGGGCCGGTGCGCCGCCGCTGCCGTCGGCCGGGGGCGACGGCGGCTCGTCCGTGGCGGTGGCGGAGGTGCCGGCCGAGGGGGACGCGGAACCGGAGGCGGACGCGGACGCCCGTGCCGCCGGGGATCCGGAGGCGGCAGGAGCGGCACCGCCCGGGGACGGCACGGCCGCACGGCCGCCCGGGGACGCGGCGCCACCCGCGCCGCCCGCGCCGCCCGCGCCGCCCGCGCCGCCGCCCGCCGAGGCGTCCGCGGCGGACGTGCCCGCACCGCCCCCGGCGAACGGCGCGAGGGGTGCGTCCGGGCCGAGTTCGGCCGCTCCGAGTCCGCCCGCCGCCAGCAGGAGGCCCGCGGCGATCAGGAGGGTACGGCGACGGCGGCGACGGTGGGCGGCGGCGGCCCTGCGGCCACGCCGTTGCGAGCGGGACCGTACGGGCTCCCCCGGCGGCTCCGTCTCCGCCGGCTTCTCCCGGTCCGGGTCCTCCCGGTCCCGTTCCTCCCGCGCCGGGACCGCGGGCCGGTCGGCCGGTGTGCCGCACCCGGGGCAGACCAGGGCGCCGTTGAGGTGCCGTCGGCACGGGAGGCAGTAGTCCATGACGCGCGGAAGACTAAGGTCCACCCGTGTCACGTGCCTAGGCACGACCGTGAAGGTTCGGTGCGGAATCAAGAGAGAGGGACGACGGTCCCGGCCCGCACCGCCCTCCCCCACGGCAGGCACGCAGCGCCAAGCCGTCGGCGCGCGGTGCTAATGCGCCGCGGGGTGCCGGCCGTCAGCATTTCCCCTGACCGAACCGCCCAGTCAAGGGGGAAGCTCCATGCGCACCCGTACCCGTATCGCACCCGCCGCCCTCGCCGCCGTCCTGGTGGCGGGCGGCACCATGCTCGCGGCCGGACCGGCCGGCGCCGCGCCGAAGGCGGGCCCGGCGGTCAAGGCGTCCTGTTACGACACCGCCAGGTACTACACCAGCACGGCGGGCGGCGGCAGCAGCAACGCGCACTGGCCCGCCACCGGCTCGTGGGCCTACACGACCACCAGCTGCAACGACATCAACGTGAAGTCCGACGTCAGCCTCAGCGTCAAGGTCTGCTTCAAGAAGACCGGCGCGTGCAACGGCTGGACGTCGGCCAAGGCGGGCGTCTGGACGGTCGTCGCCAAGGGCGTCCTGCACGGCTCGGGCTTCTACCTCCAGTTCAACCGCACGTCCTCGTCCAAGGGCTGGATCGCCTACTGAGCCGACGCGCGGTACTCGCTCGGCGTCGTGCCGTACGCGGTGCGGAAGGCGCGGGTGAAGTCGGCGGCCCGGGGGAAGCCCCACCGGGCCGCCGTCGCGTGCACGGGCCGGGAGGCCAGCCGCGGGTCGGCGAGATCGCGGCGCGCGGCGGCCAGCCGCTGGTCGCGGATGTACGCGGCGACCGTCGTGCCCGCGGCGTGCTCGCGAAAGAGGCGGTGCAGGGACCGCAGGGAGATGTGGTGGGCGGCGGCGACGGCGGCCGGCGTCAGTCCGGCGTCGCCCAGGTGGCGGCGGATGAAGTGCTGGACCTCCAGCAGCTGGACGCCCCGGCGGGTCTCGGCCGGTGTCCGGTCCACCGCGTCGGCGTGGTGCGCCAGCCACGCGGTGAGCAGGTCCACGAGGACGCCGCCGAGCCGGTGGCCGTCGGCGGGGCGACAGGGCCCGGTGTCGGTGGACAGATGGACGAGGAAACCCGCGAGCAGCCGCCCCACCCCCTCGTGGCCCGGCAGCCGCGCGGCCAGCAGCCGGTTCACCCGGTTCGGCGGCAGCGGCACCAGGGCCCTCGGAACCTGCACCACGACGGAGGCCGCGACGCCGTCACGGACGTCCACCACGGCCTCGAACGGGTGCGAGGTGGAGTACACGACCAGCTCGCCCGCGTCGAGCAAGGCGTGGCACTGGTCCTGGCGGATGCCCTGCGCGCCCCGCAGGACGAGCCCCACCGCGTACATCTCGGGGTCGGACCGCCGGATCAGCCGGGGGGTGCGCCGGGTCCGGTGCGACCCGTAGGTCATGGCCGCCACCTGCGCGCCGCCGAGGTTCGCGGCCCGCAGCGACGCCCGGAACCCGGCCGCCGGGTCCACCCGGAACTCGTTGGGGATCAACGCGCTCGCCGTGATCTCCCGCCATGCCTCCACCCGGTCCCGCACCGGCAGGTTCTCGGTGTCGAAGACGTCTTCGAGCATGGCACCATTCCCCCGTCTACCGATTTATGCGCTCACCTCCACCTTCGGACTGCCAGACCACACCAAACAAGCGCCAAATCGGACAACTCGCTTGCGGGCGCGAGGGTGAACGGCCGGACGGGGGCGGCCGGACGGTGATCAGCCGGAGGGCGATCGGCCGAACAGGCCGGAACCGAGCGGGTGTCCGCGGTCGAAGCCCGGCAGGATCAGGAACGTCGCGCTCGCGGTCGTCGTGGTGAAGGGCAGCAGCGCGTCGGAGACGTCCATGTGGGCGAGGGTGGCGGTGAAGGTCCGCAGGTCGTTCTGGAAGCTGATGAAGAGCAGCCCGGGGGCGGGCTCGTCGATGCTGTAGGAGCGGCGGAGCATGAGGCCGACCCCGACCACGGTGGCGTGCGCCCTGCGCGCGTGGGCGTCCGCGGGCACGAGATAGCGACCGTCGGGTGTCTTGGCGCCGAGTTCCGGACCCGCGGCCGCGGAGCCGCCGGACAGGGGCACTCCGCTGTCCCGGCGCCGTCCGAAGACCGCCTCCTGGCGGACCACCGGCAGGGCGGCGAAGCGCGGCAGGTCCAGCTCCATGCGCCGCACCACGGCGATGGTGCCCCCGGCGACCGCGGGCGGCCCGGCCAGCCACAGGTCGCGCCGCTGTTCGGCGGCGGTGTGCGGACCCACGATGCCGTCGATGAAACCGAGCAGGTTACGGGGTGCGGCCAGGCCCTCGCCGACGGGCACGTCCGCGCCGCGGTGGCCCGACTGCCGCCAGCGTTCGCGGACGCGGTCACCGGCCTGGTGCAGGAGCGCGGCGGCGGCGACCGGTACGACCGGGGCGTCGCTCGCGCAGATCTGGAGCAGCAGGTCCCCGCCGCGCGCGTGGGGGGCGATCCGTTCGCGGGAGAACCGCGGGAGGTCCCTCGCGCCGGGCAGCGCGGCGCCGGCCGCGCGCACCAGCCGCGGGCCCACGCCGACGGTCACGGTGAGGTCGCCCGGCTCAAGGCCGAGCAGGCGCGGGTCCTTGCCGGAGGTCAGCTCGGCGATGGCGGTGCCGAGTTCGGCGAGCAGCGGGCCGGGGGCCACGCCGGCGCCGAGGTCGGCCACCACGGCCAGCAGATGGTGCTGGGCCGGCTGGGGAAGCGTGACGCCCGCCTGATGCCGGCCCCTCGCGGGCACCCGTGCCGCACCGGTCGCCGCCGGGCCCGCCCGGCCCGGACGGGCGGCGTCCGCGGTGCACCCGGCGGCCAGGCCGGTGGCCACCAGCGCGCCGGTGACATCGAGGAACGCGCGGCGTGACGGGTGGTGATCGGCTCGGCGCATGGGGTGCAGAGTGCCATACCCGAATCGCACCTGACGTCCAACTTCCGGTTTTCCGCGCCGAATTCGTCCGGCGTGCCATTCTGGGATCATGCCTCGATTAGCTCTACGCGTGATGGCGGCGGTGCTCGGCACCCTGACGCTGGTGGCCGGCTGCGGCAGCGGCGGGGACGACGGCGCGGCCAAGGGCCGGCGGCCGGACGGCGCGCGGGTGACGATCCACGTGCCCGCCGACGCCCCGACGATCTCGGACGCGGTGGCCCTGGCCCGGCCCGGCGACCTGGTGCTGGTCGCGCCGGGCGAGTACCACGAGTCGGTGCGGATCAGGACGCCGCGCATCACCCTGCGCGGCGAGTCGCGGGAGAGGGTCGTCATCGACGGGCGGTTGCGGCAGCCGAACGGTGTCGTCGTCGCGGCGCCCGGGGTGGCCGTGGAGAACCTGACCGTGCGGAACAACACGCAGAACGGCGTGCTGGTGACCGGTTCAGCGGCGGCCGTCGCCGGGCTGCCGGGGCGCAGCGGCGGCTACGACACCGGCGACGAGCCCGTCTCCTTCCTGAAGTCGTTCCTGGTCTCGTACGTGACCGCGACCCGCAACGGGCTGTACGGCATCTACGCGTTCTCCGCGCAGAACGGGGTCATCGAGCACTCCTACGCCTCGGGCGGGGCCGACTCGGGGATCTACGTCGGGCAGTGCAAGCCGTGCCGGGTCGTGGTGCGGGACAACATCGCCGAGCTCAACGCGGTCGGCTACGAGGGCACCAACGCCGGCGGGGACATGTACGTGGTGGGCAACCGGTTCGTCGGCAACCGCGTCGGCCTGACCACCGACTCCGACCACCAGGAGAAGCTGCTGCCGCAGCGCGGCGCGGTCGTCGCCGGCAACCTGATCGCGGACAACCAGCAGCCGGGGACCCCCGAACAGGCCGACGGGGGCTGGGGCATCGGCGTCGGGGTCGACGGCGGCAGCGGCAACCGGTTCCTGCGCAACCGGATCACCGGGAACGCCAACGCCGGGTTCGTGATCACCGCGACCGCCGATCTGCCCTCCGACGACAACCGGATCACGGACAACACCTTCGCCGCCAACGGCGTCGACGTCGGCTGGACGTTCCCCTCCGCCACCCGCGGCAAGGGCAACTGCCTGAGCGGCAACACGCTGCGCACCACCGTGCCCGCCCGGCTCGCGGCCATCGCGGCGTGTCCGCTGCCCGCGGGCTCGCCCACGCCGTCCGGCACCTGGTCGAAGCCGACGGCGCCCCGGGGCATCCCGTTCACCGACGTGGTCGCGCCCGGCCCGCAGCCGCAGTTCCCGAACGCCACCACCACCGGCGCCACCACGGTCCCGGCCGTCCCGGCGCTGCCGGACACCGCGGACGTCCCGCTGCCGCCGTCGTCGCTGCTCGCGACCGGGGCACGGGTGAAGAGCCCGTGAGCGCCGCGGGCCGGTACGACGCAGCTAGCGCGTGGGGGTGATGCCGGGTGCGGGCCGCACCGGTGTGTACCCGCCGGTGCCGAAGTCGATGACGAGCGGCCGGGATTCGGACGCCACGCCGGCCTGCACCCGGTACATCGTGCCGTCCGAGCCGATCCAGTAGCGCACGGTGTCCGCCGTACCGGCCCTGGCGCGGGCGTCCGGGCCGGTCATCACGTCCACCGGACGGCCGTGCACGGTGTCGTGGCCGAGCCGGGCGGCACCGTTCTGCGGCAGCAGTTCGGCGTTGTCCGGCCGGTCGCTGCCGAGGCCGAGCGTGATGGCCAGCGAACTGTCCAAGGAACTGCCGGACTTCTGGAGCGGGCGGCGGTACCAGCCGGACGCGGGCGGCGACGGCGGCGCCGTGGCGGGGGCGTCGGCCATGGGGTGGACCAGGACGGTGGTGGCCGTCCACTGGATCAGCCCGTCGCCGGACGCGTCGCGCCCGGTGCCGTGCACCACTCCGTACCCGATCCCGGCGCGGTAGTCGACGGACCCGGTGACGACCAGCCCGCCCGCCGCGCTCGGCACGGTGATCGTCACCTCGCGGCCGCCCGCCTGGTAGTTGCGGAACCGCGTGATCGCCAGCCGGTTCGCCTCGTCCGGCGTCAACGCGCGCCTGCCGCTCGCATCGCCGCCGTTCCCGGCGAGGACGAAGGCGGTCGCCGCGGCGGCCGCGAGGGTGAGCCCGGCCACCGCCCAGCGTAACTTCGGCCGACGGCGGCGTCCGTCCGCCGCGCGCCGCGGAAGACCCCGTTTGCTCTTCATGGTCCGCACGCGCCGGGATGCTAACAGGCCCTTGGGCCGCATCCCCGACTTTTCCGTTTCCGTGTAAATGACGGAACGTCAACTTGTATGGTTCACACGGGGATTGCTGTCGAGTTGTGCCGAGTCGGGCGATGACGTAGACGACGCGAAGGAATGCGATGCCATTACGTAGGCTGGTGCGGGTGGGCCTGTCCTGTCTCTTGCTGACAGGCGGTGCCACAGGCATGATCGCGACGGGTGCCGAGCAGGCCGGCGCCTCGACCTCCGACGGCACACTGACCGTCGAGACACTGCGGGACTTCTTCGGCACCGGCGTGATCAACACGACCATGGACGTGCCGCAACGAGGAATGAAGGTCACCGTCACCGACGCCGCGGGACATCACGTCTCGGGCGTCACGGACGCCACCGGAAAGGTCGTGGTCGCCCCGTCGGCCTCGCTGACCGGCGGCCGGTACCGCGTGGACGTCACGGTGCCGGCGCCCTACAGCGGGTACCTGCGGGCGGCGCCGGCCTCGACGGCGGAGAACCACTTCGACAGCTTCACCACGTTCGTGGACGTCTCGGGCGGCAAGAACGCCTCGGTGATCACCGGCGTCTGGGACCCGGCCGACTACGCGCTGCCGGACACCCGGTACTTCGTGCCGGTGCAGAACGCCGCCGGCGGGACCGACACCCGGGCACTGGTGGCCTTCGGGACCAAGACCCGCGGCACCTGCCCCGACCAGACGGCCTGCCCGGACGTGCTCGCCACGCAGGAGCAGGTGGGCACGACCTTCGGGCTCGCCTACGACCGCGACCACCAGCGGCTGTTCCAGTCGGAGTTCGCCCGCCGCTACACCCCGTACGGGCCGGACGGCGGTGACGCGATCTACACCGTGCCGACCACCGGCGGGGGCGCCCCGAAGCTGTTCGCGAAGGTGCCGGGCGCCACGGTCACCGCGCACGACACGGCCCGCATGATCAAGGACGCCGGGTTCACCGACGCACCGGGCAAGGAGTCCATCGGCGGTCTCGCCCTGTCCGAGGACGGCCGGACCCTGTACGCGGTGAACCTGCGCACCCGCTCGCTGGTGAGCTTCGACGCGACCGGGACGACCGCCTCGGCGCCCAGGGCGACGGTGCCGATCCCCGACCCGGGCTGCGCCTCGTCCGCCGACTGGCGGCCGTTCGGCCTGGCCACCCACGACAACACCCTGTACGTCGGCGGCGTGTGCAGCGCGGAGAGCACACAGAAGCGCGAGGACCTGAAGGTCGTCGTCTCCACCTACGACGGCAAGCGGTTCACCCCCGTGCTGACCCAACCGCTGACCTACGAGCGCGGCAACGTCCTCACCGGCGCCTCCGCCGTCCCCCAGTCCCACTTCTGGCACCCGTGGAACTCCCGCCTGGAGGACTGGGACAGCCTCAAGGTGAACGGGACGATGATCGACCCGCAGCCGGAGCTGGCCGGCATGGCCTTCGCCCGCGACGGCTCCCTGATCCTCGGCTTCCGCGACCGGTTCATGGACGTGGTCAGCTGGGGCGGGCTGGACCCGCGGGAGGGGAACGACACCCCCGAGAACGGCATGGCCGGCGGTGACGTCAACATGGCCTGCGCCAAGCCCGAGGGCGGATACGCGTGGGAAGGCACCGGCAACTGCCCGAACCACGCGACCGGCGCCGCCGCCGACGGTGCCGAGTCCGCCGGCGTCGTCGAGTACTTCCCGGGTGACTTCTTCCCGAACCTCGGCGCGCCGGACCAGCCCGGTCCGCACCAGGAGACCTCGCTGGGCTCGGTCGCCTACATCCCGCAGCAGCAGTGGGTCGTCACCACGCAGATGGACCCGACCGCCCATGTCGCCACCGACGGGACCGGTTACTACGACATCACCACCGGCGCCGGGCCGGGCAACGACCCGAACGCCAACGCCTACCAGTTCGTCGGCCTGAACCAGAACGGGTTCGGCAAGGCCGGCGGCCTCGGCGACATCGCGTACGCCGCGGCGAACGCCCCGATCCAGATCGGCAACGTGGTCTGGTACGACGGCGACCACAACGGCATCCAGGACGCCGGGCAGGTGCTGCTGCCGGACGCCACGATCAACCTGCTGGACGCCCACGGCAAGCAGGTCGCCACCACCAGGACCGACGCCGACGGCGAGTACTACTTCGGCGGTGTCGGCGCCGACTACCAGCTGACGCCGGGCGCGAAGTACACCGTGGAGTTCGACGTGTGCACCGCGGACACCACCGATGTGCCGGGACAGCCGCCGGCCACCAAGCTGCGGTTCACCCTGCCGCGGGCCGGCGCCGACCGGGCGCACGACTCCAATGTGACCCCGCCCCGCTCCGGCCGGCTGTGCAAGGGATCGGCGCCGGTCACCGCGCCGGCGAAGCCGGGCGGTGTCGACCACACCATCGACGCCGGCGTCTACATCCCCACGAAGGTGCCGCCGACGCCCTCCGCCTCGCCGTCGTCCAGTCCCCCGGCGTCCGCTCCCCCGGCCTCGGCACCGCCGGCCGCCGGTACGCCCGCCGCTCCTGGGGGCGGGGCGCACCAGGGTGGCGGCAGCGGGCCCCTCGCCAGCACCGGTATGGCGAACGTGGGAAGGCTCGTCTCCCTCGTCGCCCTGCTGCTCGGCGCGGGAACGGCCGCCGTCTACGTGAGCCGTAGGCGTCTGGCCGGACGCCGCCGCTGACGCACACGCTCCACCACAGACGGGCCGGTGCCTCGCACCGGCCCGTCACCGTTTCGTCACGCGAGCCCGGAGCGGCCGGGAACGGCGTGGAGTCAGTTCTTGTCGCTCCGGGACGCGAGGATCTCGGCGAGAGTGCGCCAGATGTCCGCCGCGAGATCGACGTTCAGTGCCTGGCCGGCCTGTTCCGCCAGCTCCCTCAGGCGAGAGGTGCCGCCCTCGAAGTCGCCGTCGAGCACCGCGAGCCGGCATCGTACGACTTCCAGGCGCATGCGGTCGCGGAAGCCCAACCGCAGGTCCTGGCCTTCCAGTTGGCGGCACAGGAACCGGCAGTCGTCCAAGCGTCCTTCACCGAACGCCAGCCGCGCTTCGAGCGAAAGCAGCTCCTGCTCGTGCTGTTCGGTGCCGACCAGGCTGACGGCTCGCCCAGCCTCTCTGAGGCACTCGGCGGCCAAGGCGGTACGCGGCGGTGTGGCCTGGAGGTACAGGGAGCCGGCGGCGAGCCGGAGGCGCAGCCAGAGCAACAGGCTGTCGTGCGCGTCCATGTCGGCCAGGGCGCCCTCGATGAGCTTCAGCGCGGCGTCGTGGTCGCCCTGGCGCACGCTGACCATGGCGCAGGTCCATCTCGCCTCCGCCGGGAGCGTGCCCGTGGTCCGGTCCGCCATCGTCTGCAGGGCGACGGCGTGGGCCGCCGCTTCCGTGATGCGGCCGCTCTCCGCCTCGGCGGAGACCAGCACCATGAGGGCGCTCGCCTGCTCGTGGGCGGGGAGGCCGTGGTCGCAGGCGATCCGGAAGGCTTCGCCCGCGTAGTCCAGGCACGGGTGGAGCTGACCGGTGGAGCGCAGGCACTTCGCGAGCTGTGTGCGGGCGCGTACGCGCAGCTGGGGAGCGGACAGTTCGTCGCTGAGAGACACGAGTTCCCGCAGGTGCGCCAACTGCTCGTCGCGGTCGCCCTCGTCGCCCGCGTAGCGGGCCAGGAGCCACAGAGCCTGCCAGCGCAGTTCCGGGTTGTGCGGCTCATCGGTACCGAGGGCGTCCCGGAGATCCGCGGTCAGCTGCGCGGTGTCCGCGCCCGAGGCGGAGGCGGCGGCGGCGAGCACTTGCGCCAGGCTGCGGGTGTCCGCGGCGGAGGGCGTCTTCTCGAATTCGTCCGGGGACACGCCGAGGCGGCCGGCCAGATACCGCACGGCGCGTTCGGTCGGGGGGCGTTCACCCCTCTCCAGCCGGGACAGGTACCCGGCGGACATGCCGTCCCCGACCAGGTCCTTCTGCGAGAGGCCCCGTTCCGTGCGCAGCTTTCTGAGCTGGTGCCCGAAGCCGGGCTGCTGCCAGGCGCGGACCGTGCGGGCCGCCGCAGGCAGGGGGGCTCCGTCATGACCTTTCAACATCGCGGTACGTCCTCTCCGAAGGCCCGCCCACGCGCGCTGGAGGGCATCCGCGCGTTGTCCCGTGGTGATCGGGATGTCGTTCGCATGGTTCCCCCCGCTTCTTCGCATTGCCCTGGGTCAGTCTACCCAGCCGTTGGCAGCCATTGGACATTTTTTGGCAACACTCCGACGACCAGGTAGTCACGAAGGGGTGGGCGGCCGACCGACACGGAGGCGTCAGCCCCTCTCCTGGCAAGCGTGAATAGCTCGATTCAGGGTTGCCAAGGCTTGGCAAGTTTACCAACCAGGGTTGCCAAGCGTGTGCCTGCGCGTCTAGGTTTACGACCGAAGGCAACGGGCCGGACACACAACGTTGCCGCTCTGCACGCCCGTTCGCCGGAGGCCCCAGGTGCTTCCGGCATCCCGAAGGGATGAAAGATGAGATCCAAGCAGCGTGTGACCCGGGCCCTGATCGCCCTCGGGGTCTTCCTCGTCGTGCAGGCCGGCGGCCGTGCGGCCGAGTTCGCCGTCGGCCCCCACCACAGTGCCGCGACCGGCGCCGTGCAGGCCGGCCCGTCGCCCGACGACATCGACTGGCCGTGACGCTGCCCGACGGACAACGACTGGAGACATGGCATGACCACGGCCTCACTGCTTTCCCGCTCCGCCCTCGACACGCTCCGTCAGGACCTCGACGAGCTGCGTGATTCCGGCCTCTACAGGGAGTTCGTGCCCTGCTCGTACCTCGCCGACAAACCCGGTCACGCGCTTCACCAGGGCCGCGAGATACAGGTGTGGTGCACGAACGACTACCTCGGGATGAGCCAGCACCCGGAGGTCATCCAGGCACAGATCGACTCCACCCGCCGGCACGGCACGGGCAACGGCGGCTCCCGCAACATCGCGGGGACGAGCGAGGCCCACGTCGAACTCGAGGCGTCGCTCGCGGCCTGGCACGGCAAGGAGCGAGCGCTCGTCTTCAACAGCGGCTACATCGCGAACCTCGAAACCCTGAGCACGCTCATCGTCGCCATACCGGACGTGGTCGTCTTCTCGGACGCGCTCAACCACCGCTCCCTGATCGAGGGAATCCGGCGAACGGGCGCGGAGAAGCGCGTCTTCCCGCACAACGACCTCGTCGCGCTCGAAGCGGAGCTGGCCCTGTGCGACGCCGCCCGCCCGAAGCTCATCGTCTTCGAGTCCGTCTACTCCATGGACGGCGACTACGCCCCCGTCCGGGAGATCTGCGACCTCGCCGAGCGCTACAACGCCTTCACCTACCTCGACGAGACGCACGCCATCGGCGTCAACGGCCCCAGCGGAGCCGGCCTGTGCGAAGAGATCGGCGAAGACCGGGCGACCTTCGTCCAGGGGGTCTTCGGCAAGGCGGTCGGCACCACCGGCGGATACGTCGCGGGACCCGACATCGCCCTGGACTATGTACGGTCCCACGCCCCGGGGTTCATCTTCACCACCACCATTCCGCGGTCCAGCCTCGACGCCACTCTCGCCAGCCTCCGCGTCATCCGCGAGGACGAGGGGCTCCGTCGCGACCTGCGGACCAATGCCGCCCGGATGAAGAAGGCCCTGAGCGAAGCCGGCATCGCCTTCATCGACGCCCCCAGCCACCTGGTCCCCGTGCTCGTGCCCGGAGGCACGCGCATCCGCCGTGTCGCCCGCAGGCTTCTGGACGAGTACGGCATCTATGTGCAGCCGGTGAACTTCCCGTCCGTGCCCAAGGGCGGCGAGCGCTTCCGGGTGACCACCGCCCCCTTCCGCACGCAGCAGCAGATCGACGACTTCGTCAGGGCACTGCGGGCGTGCCTCGACCAGGACTGACCGAAGAACGTCACTCAGGTCGCACGAACACCGCTCCATCCACCACCTCGAGTCCGTCCACCACCTCGCGGCCGGTGTGCCGCGGGCGACCCCACCAGGAGATATGTCATGGACATGCAAGACCTCACGCCGTTCATCGGCACCGAGATCGTCGGTGCCACCATCGAGGACCTCCGCGACGACGACGTCTTCGACACGGTCCTGCGGAACCTCGCCGAGCGTGAACTCGTGGTCGTCCGCGGCCTGCGGATCACCCCGTCCGAGCAGATCGAACTCGCCCGCCGGATCGGCCGGCCCGTGCCGTTCCTCATGAGCCGCTACCGGCACCCGGACCACGAGGAGATCATGATCTCCTCCAACGAGACCCGGGCCGACAAGCCGATCGGAGTCGCCCGGGTAGGCAACTTCTGGCACCAGGACTCCAGTTACGTCAGCGACCCCGCCCCCTACACCCTGCTGCACGGTGTGAACGTCCCCTCGACCAGCGGGCACACCCTCTACGCCAGCGCCGTCGACGTCTACGACCGCCTCCCCGACGAGTGGAAGGCCCGCATCGAGGGACGCACGGCACTGCACACGGTCGCCAAGCGGTTCCGCATCCAGGCCGAACACGCCGGCCTCTCGGTGGCCGAACTGCGCGCGGTCATCGCCGAACAGCACCCGCCGGTGGAGCACCCGCTGGTCCGCAAGGACCCCGACAGCGGCCGTTCCTACCTGTACGGCGCGCCCGAGTACATGGACTCGGTGGTGGGCTTCGACGCCAACGAGAACGCGGAGTTCTTCGCGCTCATCGACTCGCTGATCCAGGACCCGGAGCATGTCTACACCCACCGCTGGACCCCCGACGATCTCGTCCTGTGGAAGACCGCCACCACCTACCACGCCGCCACGGAGGTGGCGCCGGGGGTCTCCCGAACCGTGCACCGCGTGAGCATCGCGGCTGAGTAGTGGCCGCCATAGCCGACATCGAGATCCGCTACCCGGCCTCGCACGTCACCGTGGAGGGGCTGCACGCCACGGCGGGGCTGGACGTCGACGAGATCCACGAGATCGTCCACTGCGACGCCTTCCCCGCCCTCGGCGAGGGCGAGTCCTCGTGGCGGCTCGCGTGGGACGCGGCCCGGGCGATGCTCCAGCGCACGCCCGGTGCCGTGTCCTCCGTCCGCCAGGTGATCTTCGCCGGCTCGGGAGAGTGGGATCTGCCGTTCTGGTCGCCTGCCGCCCGCGTGGCACAGGCACTCGGCATCCACGACGCGCACTGCTTCGAGGTGACCAACTTCTGCAACGCCGGCACCACGGCGCTGCGCGTGGCCTCGGACGCGCTCGCCCACGGCGAGCCGGGCGGATACGCGCTGGTCCTGATCGCCGATCGACTCAGCAGGATGGTGGACCGCAGTGACCCTGCTTCGAAGGCTCTGTTCAATTTCGGTGACGCGGCTGCGGCGGTACTGCTGGCGCGCGACGGCGGCGTTCTGCCGGTCCTGCACACCGCCATGCGCACCGATCCGAGCTGGAGCGATTACTACTACGGGGAACGACGCGACAGCGAGGTCGTCATCCGCCGGGGCCCCCACCGCAAGGGGCTGGCCCAGGCATACGTAGAGAACTTCACCACGCTCGTCGGCAGGAGCCTGGCGGCACTGGGACGCACAACGGGCGACATCAGCTACTTCCTCGTCAACCAGGGAGATCGCGAGATGCACACGCGTCTTCTGCGGACTCTGGGCATCCCCGAGAGCCGCAGTGTCCTCAACTACCACCGGCTGGGGCACATGGGTGGCGCGGACACGTTCATAGCGCTGCGGGACCTGGTCGACGAGCGGCGTCTACGGCCCGGCGATCTCATCCTGCTGGCGACCAGCGCCATGGGATTCACCTGGGGCGTAACGAGTCTGGAGTACCGGCCATGAAGATCCTGGTCATTCATCAGGTGCCCTACCGCAAGATCGACTACGGGCGTGCCATCGACCACGGTGTCCACGAGGTCACCTACGCCGGCCCGGCCGACTCGCTCGCCGACATCCCGGGCGACCTGCCCTGTGGGCGCCTGGAGACTCCGGCGGGCGAAGACCTGGCCGAAGCCGTCATCGCACGCACCTCACCGGCCGACGGCTACGAACATGTGCTCTCCCTCTCCGAGTTCGGCGGCTTCGTCGCACACCGGGTGCGCGAGCACCTGGGCCTGCCGGGGCCATCGCTCGAACAGGTGGAACGGGTACGCGACAAGGTCGCCATGAAGGAGGCCCTGCGCGGCTCCGCCATCCGCGTCCCCCTCTTCGTGTCCCGGCCCCCGGCCTGCGGCCCCCTCCCCTGGACGGGCAAGACGGTGATCAAGCCGCGCCAGGGCGCCTCCAGTGAGGGCGTGCGGGTCTACGAGACGGCGCGACAAGCCCTCTGCGCCTACCGCAAACTCGAGAACCGGCGCGACCACCAGCTTGAGGAGTACATCGAGGGTCACGTCCTCCACACCGACGGCGTGGTGCGCGACGGCAGGCTGATCACTCTTGTGACCAGCAGATACGTCGGCAAACCGGTTGACTACGTGGCCGGCCGGCCGCTCGGCTCGCACCAGATACCGCCGGACCCGCGCCATCACGGCTTCGCCCAACGCGTCGTCGACGCGCTCGGCATCACCACCGGGTCCGTCCACCTGGAGTACTTCGAGACCCCGGACGACGACCTCGTCTTCCTGGAGATCGGCAACCGGGTCGGGGGCGCCGGAGTGGTCACCGCCCATCACCGGCACACCGGCTCCCACCTGCCGTCCCTGGAGATCGCCGCCTACCTCGGTCTCGCGCCCCGGCCGCCGGCGCAGCCCAGTGGCCGCTACCACGGCTGGCTGGTCTTCCCCGGACACCACCTGCCCGCCGGCGGCCACCACCGCATCACCGTCCCGCCGCGGCTTCGCGACCACCCCTGTGTCGACCGGATGCACGTGCTGCCACCGACGCGGCCGCTCCCCGCGACGGTGACCTACCAGGAGTGGCAGGCGCCCGTGTTCGTGGAGGCGTCACACACCGATCCGGAATCGCTGCGGGACTTCTTGGCGGACTGTGCCCGCTCCATCACCGTAGAGAGAGGCACCGCGCCGTGAGCCACCATCCCACCGATCTCCTCCTGGCAGTCGCCGACGCCCGTGCCGAACTGGACGCCGAGCCGGACGGCCTCCTCGGCGGCCTGCTCGCCCGGCACGGCTTCGACGCACTCGGCGCGCTCTTCGCCCCCGATCCGCTCACCGAGACGCTGGACGCGCTCTTCGACGGTCTCGGCCAGTACCCCTTCCAGACGCTGCCCGCCACCGGCGACGTGATCGAGTGGTCCCCCGTCGGCTCCGTGCTGCTGGACGATCTGCGATCCGGCAACACCCTGCGCGGCCTGCTGCTGTCCTGGGCCATGGGCAATGCCGTCGTCATCCGGACCGACCGTGCGCGGGTGCCCTTCTGGACCGGCCTTCTCGGTCGTCTGCGCGACCACGGCCACCCGCTCCCGCCCGGTCGCGTACAAGAACACGGCACCCAGGCGGACGGCGTACTCCTGCGTGTCCCCGACGTCGTGCTGCTCCCCGCCGCACAGGGCACCGAAGACCCCGCGGTCCCGTCCGACGACCTGGTCACCACCACCGACGACGGCGACCCGACGGCTTTGCGCATCGAAGGTGCCGCCCTCGGACGCTGCCCCACGCGGCTGGCGAGCGCCGTGTGGACCGCAGACCGCGAAGCGTCCTGGGCAAGGCTGCCGTCCCGGCGCGTCCATCGGCCCGGCACCTCCCTGCCCCTGGCCCGCAGCCGGCAGCCGGCAGCCGACCGCATCGACGCCAAGCTGCGCTATCTCGTGCACAACGCGAGACGAGCCGATCACTACGCCCGACTGCCCGCGGTGACCAAACGCTCGGACCTGTCCATGCTCCCCGTCCTCGAGAAGGAGACGCTGGAGGCGCACTCGCTGCCGCACGGGCAGGGGCTGACCACCGCGGCCGTGCCGAGCGGCGAGGTGCTGCGCAGCGGAGCCTCCAGCGGCACACCCCGGTACGTCGCCTACTCGCGTTCCGACTGGGCCAACATGGTCCGTGAAGCCGTACCGCTCTTCTACGCCCTGGGACTCTCCGAGGGTGACCGGCTCATCAACACCCTGTTCGGAGGAGCCCTGTACGGCGGTCTGATCACCACCGCGTGCGAACTGTCCCTGATGCCGGTGCAGTGCTACACCACGGGCCAGCTGGTGACCGCCGAAGACCTGCTCAGGCTGACCGGCCCCGGCTTCGCGGCCAACGCGGTGCTGGGGCAGCCTGCCCTCCTGCTTCCGTTGCTGCGCCAGGCCAAGGACATCAGGCCGGAGCTGCGCCTGGAGAAGGTCGTCTACGGGGGCACCCCCATGGCCGAATCCGACAAGGCATGGCTGCGCGAGGAACTGGGCACCACGGTGATCTCCAGCATCCTCGCCGCCAACGACGGTGCCCAACTGGGTTATCAGTGCTCGGCCATGACGGGCACCCGGCACCATCTGTGCGAGGACTACAACCTCGTCGAAGTGGTCGACGACGCCGGGGAACCGGTGCCCGACGGCACGTTCGGCCACCTCCTGATCACCTGCCTGCAGAAGACCGAAGGCCCGCTGATCCGCTACCGCATCGGCGACTACGGACGCATCCGGCTCTCCGACTGCGCCTGCGGCATCACCGGCCCTGTCCTGGATTACGCCGGACGCGCGGACGGGCTCCTGAAAATCATGGGCCGACGCGTCCTGCACTCCGAACTGCTCGACGCACTCCAGCCCTTCGGCGTCTCACGCCTCCAGGTGGAGATCGTCCCCGAGGGCCGGCAGGAAACGGTCGTGCTGCGCACGGAGTCGGCACGCAGCTGTGTCCCCGAGGACCTGCGGGCCCACCTCCTGCGGCAGTTCTCCAAGCTCGGGACCGCGACGGACTTCGACGCCGGCCTGAAGGTCTTCGACATGCGAGTGGAGTGCCTCGCGGAAGGGGCCATCTCCCGTGACCCGGTGAGCGGCAAGTTCGCCACCGTCATCGATCACCGACTGGAATCCGCATCATGACCCTCGCCCCAGCACCGAGCCCCCTCGCAACGGACTCCCTCACCCGCGCCTACCAGGAGGCCGTCCACGCCTCGGGCAGCCGTCTCGCACACGCCATGGAACGAGTCCAACGGGCCCCGGAACTGGCCGACTGGAGCGGACGGTACCTCCCGCGCCCGGTCTTCGCCGACCGGGCCCAGCTCAACGGCTTCAGCGCCGACGTACTGCACCTGCTGACCATGCTCACGTCGTTGCCGCGGCGCCTCTTCGAGGGGGACCTCGACCGCTACTGCGCGGCGATCGGCATGACGGGTCCTCGGGCCGCCCTGGCCCGCAGCTGTGGCGGCATGGCGCCCCAGCTCTACGGGCGCGCCGACATGTACCACGACGGAACGTCGTTCAAGCTGCTGGAGTTCGGCCTCGCGAGCGCCGTCGGCGGTGTCGACCGTGCGGGCGCGATCCCCCGCGCGCTGCTCGGCGATCCCGAATTCGCCGCCTTCGCGAAGCAACACGGGCTCGGCTACACCGACACCGGCGCGGAGCTGGCCGCCGCTCTGCGCGCCGCCGGCGCCGCCGTGGCCCCGGGGCGCGAACCCGTCATCGCCCTCGTGGAAGGGCCGGGTGGGCTGGCCCGCTACGGAACGGCGTGGAAACCCCTGCGCTCGCTGCTCCGGCGACACGGGCTGGAGTGCCACATCGGCGAGCTCGACGGGCTGCGGCTGCGCGGGCAGCGGCTGTTGCTGGCGGGCAGGCCCGTCGACGTCGTCTTCCGCTGCTTCAACATCGAGCAGGTGCTGGCGGAACCCCAGGGGCCGGACCTGATCGCGCCCCTCCTGCATGCCCAGCGCGCGGGCCGGGCCGCGCTGTGGATACCCATGGAGAGCGAACTCTTCGCCGGCAAACGGTGCATGGCGCTGCTGTCCGACGAGCGCTACGCCGACGCGTTCTCCGCGCAAGAGCGGGCGGTCGTCCAGCGCACCCTGCCCTGGACCCGGCGCCTGGGCACCGCCGACGGCAGGACGAGCGGATCCGGCAGGACGAGCGGATCGTCCCTGCTGGACCACTGCATGGACCAGCGCGAGCACCTCGTGGTCAAACCGGACGCCGAGTTCGGCGGCCGGGGTGTCGTGGCGGGCTGGGACACCGGCGTGGACGAGTGGTTCCGGGTGCTGCGGCAGGGAATGGAGGCCGGCTGCGTGGTCCAGCGCCGCGTACTGCCCCGACCGGAACCCGTCACCGACCCGCACACCGGACGGGAAGCGCCGTGGCAGGCGGCCTGGGGCCTGTTCTACACGCCTCGCGGGCACGCGGGCACCTACGCGCGAGCGCTGCCCGCCGGCACCAGCTCCGTCATCGGCATCACCGCCCACGCCGAGACCCGCACGGCGGGCGTCCTGTACGGAGACCACCGATGACCGCGGTCGAGCCGGACACGCGCGCCGCGGTGGACGGCACGTCAGGGAGTCTTGGCCGCGACTGGCGCTTGCTGTGGTCGGCGGGTGCCGTCTCCACGCTCGGCGACGGAGCGCTGATCGCCGCCCTTCCCCTGCTGGCCCACCGCCTCACCCAGGACCCGCGCGAGATCTCCGCTGTCGTCCTGGCGGCGGAGCTGCCCTGGTTCCTCGCCGTCATCGGCGGAACGGTCGTGGACCGTTTCGACCGGCGCCGCCTGATGGTCGGTGCGCAGATATGGCAGCTCGTCGCCATGACGGCCGTCGCCCTCGCCGCCACCGCGGGACTGCGCCATCTCTGGCCGCTGTACGTCCTCGCCTTCACCATCGGCCTCGGTGACGTCCTGTTCAGCGGTGCCAACCAGGCGCTCGTGGTCAACCTGGTCCCCACCGGCCTGCTGGAGACGGCGAACGGCAGACAGATCGCGACCGAATCGGTCACCCGGGACTTCGCCGGCCCGCCACTGGGTGCCGCCCTGTTCTCCTTCTGGCTCCCGCTGCCCTTCTGGACGGACGCCGCGACCTTCCTGGTCTCACTGCTGCTGATCCTGCGCATCCGCCGGCTGCCGCGCCAGGCCCCCGACGGAGCCCCCCGAGCGCTGTCCGCGAGCACGGCCGAAGGGCTCCGCTTCCTCCTGCGCAACCGGCTGCTGCGCAACCTGTCGTTGATGGCGGCGGCCAGCAATTTCTGCAAGACCATGGCACTGTCCACGCTCGTACTCTTCGCCCACGACGTGCTGCACGTGGGCGACAGCGGATACGGCGTCCTGCTGGCGGCCATGGCCGTCGGCGGTGTTCTGGGCGGTCTGGTGTCCAAGCGCCTGGTGGACCGCTTCGGCGGCCGGACCGTCGCACTGACCGTCCAACTGACCGGCCCGTTCATCTGGTTGGCCATCGGGGTCCTCAGCAGAGGCCCGCTGGTGATGATCCTGCTCTTCACTCTCCGTTCGGCGTCCCTGGCCGTCTGGAACGTGGTGTCCGGCTCGCTGAAACAGCGCCTGACCCCCAACCACCTGCTCGGCCGCGTCAGCGGTGCCGGGCGCATGGTGGCCTACGGTGCGATCCCCCTCGGCGCCGCGGCCGGCGGCCTGGTCGCCGACTCGTACGGCCTCATCGCACCGTGGATCATCGGCGCCGCCCTCAACCTCGTCGTCGTGGTCCTGGCGCTGCCCACCCTGGTGCGCTGGGAACGCGCATGACCCGCCCCGCCGCCGGACCAGACCACCAGAACAGGACCCCCATGAAGCCGTCCATGCTGTCCGTGCACCAAAGACGCCGTCCGGCCGGAATGCCCGTCGAACGGGACTTCGCCTTCGTCTCCTCCCCCCTGCCCGAGCCCGGGCCGGGAACCGCCCTGGTCGAGAACCTCTACCTGTCCGTCGATCCCTACATGAGGGAGAACATGGACGGTGTGTGGCGACTCGGCACCCCGCTGGAGGGCAGGGCGCTCGGGCGGGTCATCGACTCCGGCGATCCCCTGCTGCCCGCCGGCACGCTCGTCCAGCACCGTCAGGGCTGGCGTACCCACGCGCTCGTCCGCGCCGAGGACGTGCGCGTGCTGCCCGAGCACGACAACGTGCCGCTCACCGCCTGGCTCGGGCTGCTCGGCGGCACCGGGCTCAGCGCGTACGTCGGTCTCACCAAGGTCGCGCGGATGCGGCCGGGGGAGACGGTGTTCATCACGGCGGCGGCGGGCGGAGTGGGCAGCGCCGCGGGCCAGATAGCCCGCTTGCGGGGGGCCCGCAAGGTGATCGGCAGCACCGGCTCCCCGGCCAAGGCACGCCACCTGGTGGACAGGCTCGGGTTCGACGAGGCCCTCGTCCACCGGGCCGGTCCGCTGAGGGAACAACTGGCCCAGGCCGCCCCGGACGGGATCGACGTCTGCCTGGACAACGTCGGCGGCGAGCACCTGGAGGCCGCCATCGCGTCCATGCGCGACCACGGCCGGATCGCGTGGTGCGGAGCCATCGCGCAGTACAACGAGGCGGATCCGCCACCGGCCCCTCGCAACCTCTTCGACATCGTCGAGAAGAGCATCCGCCTCGAAGGCTTCCTGGTGCGCAACCACCGTGACGCGCGCGCCGAACTGGAGGACTTCCTGGTACCCCGCATCCAAGAGGGCCGGGTCTTCTCCGCCGAGAGCGTCACCCATGGTTTCGAGGGGATCGTCACGGCCTTCATCGGGATGCTCAACGGCGACAACGTCGGCAAGACCCTCGTCCGTGTCCGCGCCGACTGACACGCCCCGCGCCGCGCCGGGCCACCGCGCGGACCCGGCGACTTCGTCCACCACCTTCGCCCATCGCCCCCACCGGTTCGAGGACCCACACATGCATATGCTGGACGACCCCTGGCAGTCCCGTTTCGCCGCGAGAACGGCACGGATGCTGCCTTCCGAGGTACGGGCCCTGTTCGCCACCGCCGCGCGCGAGGAGATCATTTCCCTCGCCGGCGGCATGCCGGACGTGGGCGCCCTGCCGCTGGGCACCGTGGGAGACATGGTGGGTGACATCATCACCAGCCAGGGCAGAACGGCACTCCAGTACGGAGCCGCCCAAGGGCATCCGGCGCTGCGCGAGAGCATCTGCCGGGTGATGGCCGAGGAAGGGCTGCACGCCCGACCGGACGACGTCGTCGTCACCGTCGGATCACAGCAGGCACTCGACCTGGTCGCGCGCCTGTTCATCGACCCGGGGGACAGTGTGGTCGCCGAAGCGCCCACCTACGTGACCGCCCTCACCGTCTTCGCCGCCCACCAGGCCGACATCACGCAGGTTCAGATCGACGAGGAGGGCGTACTGCCCGGATCCCTCGCGGAGACGTTCGCCCGGCTCGCGGCCGTCGGGAAGCCGGCGAAGTTCTTCTACACCGTGCCCACCTTCCAGAACCCGACCGGCGTCACCATGAGCGAGGGGCGGCGGCAGGACGTTCTCGAGGTGTGCCGCCGCGCCGGCGTACCGGTCGTCGAGGACAACCCCTACGGTCTGCTCCGGTACGAGGGAGAGCCGCGACGGCCGTTGCGCGCGGACGCCTACGACGTGATCTACCTGGGTTCGTTCTCCAAGACCTTGGCGCCCGGACTGCGGGTGG
The DNA here is from genome assembly GCF_013423905.1 of Streptomyces sp. NEAU-sy36. Lineage (NCBI taxonomy): Bacteria > Bacillati > Actinomycetota > Actinomycetes > Kitasatosporales > Streptomycetaceae > Streptomyces > Streptomyces sp. NEAU-sy36. The sequence goes on along the minus strand of NZ_CP058977.1, from coordinate 1,328,614 downwards.
GCTGGGCTCTCGCACCGGCCTCCGTGCGCGGCAAACTCGTTCTCGCCGCCGAGAGCGCCATGCTCTCCCACTCGTCGCTGGCGCAGATGACGGTGGACCGGTATCTGCGCACCCAGCCCTGGCGTACCCGGCTGGCGGCTCTCAGGGAGATGTACGCGGCCCGGCGCGACGCGATGCTCCAAGCCCTTGAGGAGTACATGCCCCGGTCGGTCCGCTGGACGCTGCCGCACGGCGGCTTCTTCGTGTGGCTCACCCTGCCGGAACCGCTGGACTCCAAGCGGATGCTGGACGAGGCTCTGGCCGCCGGCGTGGCCTACGTGCCCGGCACCGGCTTCTACGCCGACGGCCGGGGGCACCGCGAACTGCGTCTGTCGTTCTGCCTGCCGGACCCCGGCGAGGTCGGCGAGGGGGTTCGGCGGCTCGCCTCCGTCATCGACCGGAACCTGGACGTCCGCCTGCCCCGCCGCCCCGAACTCTCGCTCAGCGCGGGTTGAGAGGCGTCAGGGTGTACCCGGGCCCGGCCCGAGGCGGGAGACCGGGACGACTAGGGGTTCTCCCAGGCCGCCGGTTCCGCCGCCAGGGACCGTACAGGTTCCGGCAGGGCGCCCGCCGCCAGGTCCGCGACCGTGACGCCCTCCAGGATGCGGCGGACGTTGGCGCGCAGCGCGATCCACAGGGGGAGCAGGGGTTCGGCCGTGCCCGTGTAGGAGAGTCCCGTGGGGCGTTCGCCGCGGACCGAGACGATCGGGCCGTCCACCGCGCGGATCACGTCCGCCACGGTGATCGCCGCGTCCGGGCGCGCGAGCCGGTAACCGCCGCCCCCGCCGCGCCTGCTGTCCACCACCCCGGCGCGGCGCAGATCGCCGAGGATGCCCTCCAGGAACTTGTGCGGGATCCCCTGCGCGGCCGCGATTTCCTCTGCTTTCACCGGGCCGTTACCCTGCCGTACGGCCAACTCCAGTACCGCCCGTACCGCGTAATCCGCCCGTGCCGAGATCCTCATGGGTCCATTGTGGGACGCCCCCGCGTGGAGAATGGCCGCATCCGCGCCCCGTAAGATCGCCCGGAGGCTCCACCTTGGCGCTCAGCAGACGTACCTTCAGTGCCCTGGCCGGTTCGGCCGCGCTCGGTCTCGCCCTGGGCGGCAGCGGCGGCCCGGGGGCGTCCTCGGCGTTCGCGGCGCGCACCGTGCCGACCGGCCCGGCGCCCGCCCCGCCGAGCGCGGACGGCGAGCGGCACACCATCGGGTACGACCGCTACTCCCTGCTGGTCGACGGCAGGCGGCTGGTGGTCTGGTCCGGCGAGCTGCACCCCTTCCGGCTGCCCAGCCCGTCCCTGTGGCGGGACGTGCTCCAGAAGATGCGGGCGCACGGCTACAACGCCGTCAGCATCTACGTGGCCTGGAACTACCACTCGCCGGCGCCCGGCCGGTACGACTTCACCGGTGTCCGGGACCTGGACCTGTTCCTGCGCACGGCCGCCGAGACCGGGCTGTACGTCATCCTGCGGCCCGGCCCCTACATCAACGCCGAGGTGGACGGCGGCGGTTTCCCCGGCTGGCTGACCGCGGCCAAGGGCCGGGCCCGGTCCGACGACCCGGAGTACCTGGCGCATGTCGACGAGTGGCTGACACAGGTGAACCGCATCGCCCGCGCGCACCTGTTCACCCAGGGCACCGGCACCGTGCTGCTCTACCAGATCGAGAACGAGTACGACGCGCGGGTGGGTTCGGCCGGCAGCCGCGCCTACATGTCCCACCTGTACAAGAAGGTGCGCGCCGACGGCATCGACGTACCGCTGTTCCACAACGACAAGGGCCGCAACGGCTATTGGACCCCCGGTTCGTTCGACACCGGCTCGGAGCGCGGCGGCTGGCTGTACGGCTTCGACGGGTACCCCTCGCCGCAGGCGACCCCGCCGGACTGGGGGACGTTCGGGCCCGGCGGCGCCAAGGGCGGGGCGAGCGCCTCGCCGTCGACGCCCGGGTTCGTGCCCGAGTTCGGCGGCGGCTGGTTCGACCCGTGGGGCGGAGCCTTCTTCGACGGCAAGGGGTACGCGCAGGCGCGGCGCACCCGGGACGCCGCCTACGAGCGCCGCTTCTACCTGACCAACCTGGCCAACGGCCTCACCCTGCACAACGTCTACATGACCTTCGGCGGGACCTCGTGGGGCTGGCTGCCCGCGCCGGTCGTCTACACGTCGTACGACTACGGCGCGGCCATCGACGAGGCCCGCCAGGTCACCGACAAGATCGCACCGATGCACCAGCTCGGCCATCTGCTGCAACGCGTGCCGGACTTCGCGAAACTGGACCGCGCCGCGGACGTGCGGGCCGAGGGCCTGAAGGTCTACCACCTGACCAACCCGGACACCGGCGCCCATGTGTACGTCGCCCGCAACGACGGCGACGACACGGTCACCGCCGATCTGCCGACCGCCGCGGGCGGCCTGCGGGTCAGCGTGCCCGCCCGGGACGCCAAGCTGGTGGCCGCGAACCTCTCGCTGGGGCCGCGGAGGCTGAAGTACGCGAGCGTCCAGCCGTCGATGCGCGTGACCGCGGGCCGGCAGGACATCGCCGTGTTCACCGGGCCCAAGGGCGAGATGGCCGAGCTGCTGGTCGACTGCCCCGACGAGCCCGACGTGCTGCGCCTGGACCCGGAGGCCGCGTGGGTCCTGGACGACACCGGGCTGCACGTCAACGCGCCGCTGGGGCAGGGCGGTCTGATCCGGGTGCTGGTGGAGAAGGGCGAGCGGGACCGCCCGTTGCTGCTCCTGCTCGCCGACGACGCCACCGCCGTACGCCTGTTCCCGTACGACACCCCGTCCGGCACCGTGCTGGTCTACGGCCCCGCGCTGCTGCGCCACGCCGAGGTGCGCGGCTCCGAGGTCCACCTGACCGGTGACATCGCCGAGACCACCAGCATGGAGGTGTGGGGGCCGCGCGGCATCGACACCCTGGTGTGGAACGGCCGCAGGCTGCCGGTGCGGGTGACCCTGTCCGGCAGCCTGATGACCACCGGCCCGCTGCCCGGCGTGCCCGAGGTGCGGCTGCCCCGGCTCGGCGGCTGGCGGATGCGGCGGGAGAACCCGGAGGCGGGGCCCGGCTACGACGACTCCGGCTGGCGGACCGCCGACAAGAAGACGTCGTTCAGCACCACCGCGGTGCCCGCCGGGCAGCCGGTGCTCTTCGCCGACGACTACGGCTTCCACTACGGCGACGTCTGGTACCGGGGCACCTTCGACGACGCCCGCGGCATCGAGGAGGTCGCGCTCGGCTACAGCACCGGCACGCAGGGCCTGCTGATGGCCTGGCTGGACGGCGAACCGCTGGGCACGCACCGGATGCCGGTGCCGGACCGGGACACCCTGCGCAAGGGCACCTGGACGGACACGGCCGCCTTCCCGGTGCGCGAGGAGCTGCGCTCCCCCGGCCGGCATGTGCTGTCGGTGCTCGTGCGGCGGATGCAGCACGACCAGGACGGCAGGGCCGACGACGCCCACAAGGCGGCCCGCGGGCTGACGGCGGCCGTCTTCACGGGGGCGTCGCCCGAGGTCGTCTGGCGCATCCAGGGCGAGGGACGGCCGGACCCGGTGCGCGGCCCGCTGAACAACGGCGGGCTGCACGGGGAGCGGGAGGGCTGGCACCTGCCGGGCTTCGCGGACCGCGACTGGGAGCCGGTGCGCTTCCCGGTGTCGGCGCGGTACCAGGGGGTGACCTGGTACCGGACGTCCTTCCGGCTGGCGGTGCCCGGTGACGTCGACGCGTCCGTCGGGCTGACGCTTCAGGACGATCCGTACCGCGCGTACCGGGCGCAGATCTTCCTCAACGGCTGGAACCTCGGGCAGTACATCAACAACGTGGGCCCGCAGCACACGTTCGTGCTGCCCAACGGCATCCTGCGGACGCGGGGCGAGAACACGCTGGCGCTGGCGGTGCTCTCGGAGTTCACGACGCTGTCGGGGCCGGGGACGGTGCGGCTGTCGCTGCTGGGCCGGGCGCTCGGCGGGACCGAGGTGTCGGTGGTGCCGTCGCCCGGCCGCTGAGACGGCGCGTCGGGCAGGGTGGTCGCCGCGGGCCGGGGGCGTGCGACCGCGTGACGGGGGCATATCCCGGCGCGTACGCTCGGACGGTTGGGCTGTCGGCGGGAAGGGGCACGGATGGGCATCGCGGGCGCGCGGGGGCGGGCGGCCCGGCTGACCGCACGGCTGCGGCGCCCGGGGCCCGGTTCGGCCATGCGCACCCTCGCGGGCGAGCTGTCCGCGGCCGTCCGCGCCCGGCCCGAAGCGCCCGGCGACGTACGGGGGCTGTGCCGGGCGCTGTGCGAGGAGATGAGCGCGCTGCGCGGCGGCCGGCCGCTGGAGCTGCGGTTCGAACGCTTCCCGGACGAGATCGAGGTCACGGGCCTGTGGGTGGAGTTCGCGGACTTCGACCTGGTGATCGTGGAGGAGCGGGCCGAGGAGGTGCAGCAACTGGTCATCCTGGGCCATGAGTTGTGGCATCTGCACGCCGGGCACCGGCACCACCACCTCGCCGGGGACGCGGCGGCGCGGGCGTTCGCGAAGACGCCGGGCTGGCCGGACATGGCGCTGACGGTGGCGGCGCGCAACGGGTCCCGGGAGGCGGACGAGGCGGAGGCCGACGACTTCGGGCACCGGCTCGCCACGCTGTTCCGGCCCCGGCTCACCGGAACCGGGGACGCTCCCGTCGCCGGTTCCGGGAGTGCCGCGGCCGCCCCGCCGCAGCGCGCCCTCGGCTACCGCGGACGGGGCGGAGCCGCGCGGTGAGCACGCTGGCGCTGGATCCGTCGGCGCTGCTCGGCCACCTGTACATCTCCTTCTGGGTCCCCACGGTGTTGCTGACCGCCGCGCTGGTGCTCAAGCTGCCCACGATCATCCGGCTGTGGCGGGACCCGCTGCTGCGCGCGGTCGGCGGGGTGCTGGTGCTCGCCGCCGCGGTGTTCGTGTTCTGCATGCCGTCGATGATCGTGTGGCTGAACCGGCTGACCGGGGTCGCCAACTTCGCTGCTCCCTGGTGCTATTCACTGATCGCCGCGAACTCGGGGGCGTGCCTGCTGTTCATCGTCACCTGGCGCAACGGGCTGCCCGAGCGGTCGGCGGTCACGCGGCGGGCGACGCGCTGGGTGGTCTCGGTGTACTCCGGGGTGATCGCCCTGCTGTGGGTGCTGTTCCTGCTCGCCGACGTGCCGGTGGAGCGGGTGCGGGACCTGGACACGTACTACGCGCGCACGCCGTTCATGCGCGAGGAGATCCTGCTCTATCTGCTGGCGCACGCCGTCGCGTGCGCGCTGAGCCTCCGGCTGATCCGGGACTGGGCCGGTGACCGGGGGCTGGACGTCTGGCTGCGGTGGGGGCTGCGGCTGCTGGGCGGGGGGTACGCGCTGAGCCTGCTCTACGACGGGGCGAAGCTCGGCGCCGTCGTCGCGCGGTGGTGCGGGCGCTCCCCGGACTGGCTGAGCACGAACCTGGCACCGCCGGTGGCCTCGCTCGCGGCGATCCTGCTGGCCGCCGGATTCATCCTGCCGCACGCCGGCCAGGCCCTGCACGGCCGGCTACGCCTGCGGCTCGCCCATCACCGGCTGAGGCCGCTGTACCGGCTGCTGCGGGACGCCGGCGGTGTCCCGGGGCCCCGCTTCGCGCTGCGGGCGCCGGCCGGGTTGCGGCTGACGCGGCGGGAGACGTTCATCCGGGACGCGCTGCTGCCGCTGGCGCGGCGGCTGGACGCCGGGCTGGAGCGGCGGGCGTACGCGGCGGCGGTGTCCCTCGGCCACGATCCGGCGCGGGCGCGGGCGCTGGCCGCGGCGGTGGGCGTCCTGGACGCTGTCGAGCGGGGCCGGGGCGGGGCGGCCCCGGCGGCGGACGCCGATCCCTCGGCGCTGCTGCGGGAGATCGGGGAGATCTCCCGGGCGCTGCGCCGGCGCCGGGAGGTGGCGGCGGTCCGCGTCCTCGCGGGGGCCGTGCCGCCCTCCGGTGTCCGGGTGCCCGAGTGACGGGTCCCCGAGGGCGCACCATGGGAGGCGTGGCCCTTGATTTCCAACTGGTGCTGCTGCGGCGGATGAGCGATCACAACCCCGTTCTGGTGGACGAGGCCAGACGGCGGCTCGGGGTGTCGGCCGCGGACATGCGGGAGGCCAACAAGCGCTGGCAGGCGATGGTGCGTTCGCCGCGGTCGCGGTCCGCCGCCGCCCGCTACCGCTCGGTCCTCGGCGAGCCGGAGGCCGTGCTGCCGCGCAGACTGGGCGACGTCGACTGCGAGGCCCGCCGCTGGGCCCTTCCCCTCTGGCCCGAGCTGCGCTTCGAGGTGCTGGTGGGGCCGGGCGGCGCCGTGTGGAACGAGTGGCTGGTCCGCGCGCCCGGCGCACCCGGGCCGGCCCTGCGCACCCTGGACGACCTCACCCCCTGGTCCTGCACCGTGGACGAGGCCGCCCGCGCCTTCCCGCCGGCCCGCCCGCTGGAGGGCACCGCCCCGACCCGCTGGGGCCTCGCCCTCACCGCGCCCGACCGTGCCGGCGTGCCGCGCGAGGTGGTCGCCGAGTTCACCTGGGGCCTGCTCCAGCGGACCGCCGTCGTGGCCTGAGCGCCACCGGCTCAGTCCTCGAAGCCCGTCGCCCGGGTCCGCTTCTCCCGCTCGGTCACGTCCGCGCGGGCCTGGCCGCCACGTCGCCGCGGGTATCGCCGACCGCGGTGGCGGGGCGTGCCGTGACACGGTCGGGGGCTACCCCTGGGCCTCGGCCAGGATCGCCGTCGCCACGTGCGGCACCGAGTCCGGGTGCAGGAAGAGGAAGAGGTTCGGCTCCACCAGTTCCAGTTCCATCAGGCGGGGCGCGCCGTCCGGGCCGTCGGCGAGGTCCACGCGGGCGTAGAGCAGCGGAGATCGGGTGGGCACCGCCGCCAACGCCTTCTCCGCGACCGCGAGTTCGGCGTCCGTCGGCTGCCAGGGGGTGAGGTCCGGGTGGGCGACCTTGTCGGCGTCGTACGGCGTCCCGGGCGTGAGCACGGCCGCCTTGCGGCTCGCGTGCAGCAGTCGGCCGCCGAAGAACTGAAGCGCCCGCTCCCCGGTGACGTCGATGCCCGCGAGGTAGGGCTGCACCATCGCGGTGAAGCCCTCGGCGTGCATCCGGGCGAGCTGCCGCAGCGCCGTGTCGTGCTCGTCGGGGGTGTAGCGGGCGGCGAAGCGGGCGCCCGCGCCGGACGTCGGCTTGATCACGTACTCGTGGTCGGACGGCAGGGCGGCGGGCTCGCCCGGGGCTATGTAGCGCGTGGGCACGGTGGGCACCCCGGCCGCGGCCAGGTCGCCCAGGTACCGCTTGTCGGTGTTCCACCGCACGACGTCGAGCGGGTTGGCGACCCGGGTCACCCGCCCCACCCGCTCCAGCCAGTGCGCGAACTCCTCGGCGCGCCAGCTGTAGTCCCAGGGCGAGCGGATGACGACCAGGTCGTACCCGGCCCAGTCCACGTCCGGGTCGTCCCAGAAGGGGGCGTCCGCCCGCGCCCCGGTGTCGTTCAGGGCCCGCACCAGCGCCGGCAGATCGCGGTCCTTGCTCGGCCCGGCACCGGGGTCGTAGGTGGCGAGGGCTATGCGGGGCACGGCGGACTCCCTGTCGTACGGCGGTTCGAACACCGGCGAGGCTAACAAGCGCCCCGGAACCGGGACAGGGGGTTTGACCTTCACCTTCGGTGAAGCCCCAGCATCGGTGGCGGACGACGAGAGGCGCGGATGCGATGGAACTGCTGACGATCGGGGCGTTCGCCAGGCTGAGCCGGCTGTCGCCGAAGGCACTGCGGCTGTACGACGGGCTGGAGCTGCTGCGGCCCGCCCGGGTCGACCCGGACACCGGGTACCGGTACTACGCCGCCGGCCAGTTGGGCCGGGCCCGGCTCGTGGCCTGGCTGCGGCGGCTCGGGATGCCGCTGGCCGGGATACGCGCCGTGTGCGCGCTGCCGCCGGCCGAGGCCGCGCGGGAGATCGGCGCGTACTGGGCGCGGGTCGAGGCGGAGACGGCCGTACGGCGGGACCTCGCCGCGTTCCTCGTCGCGGAGCTGACCGGCGAACCGGGAAGGGAACCCATGACCATGCTGGAACTCCGGCACTCGGCGCACACCGACCGCGGGCTGGTGCGCCCGGCCAACCAGGACACCGTGTACGCGGGCCGCAGACTGCTCGCCGTGGCCGACGGGTTCGGCCCGGCGGGCCGGTCCGCGAGCGGCGCGGCGGTGGCGGCGCTGCGCTTCCTGGACGAGGCGGAGGAGCCGCCCGCGGACGGGGTGCTGGGCGCGCTGGAGGACGCGGTGCGCCGCGCGGGCGAGGCGGTACGGGACCTGACGGGCGGCGCGAACGACGCCGGCACCACGCTGACCGCCCTGCTGTGGACCGGGTCCCGGCTGGCCCTCGCGCACATCGGGGACTCGCGGGCGTACCTGCTGCGCGGCGGCGAGCTGTACCGGTTCACCCGGGACCACCGCGTCGAACCCCGCTCGCCGACGCTGCTCAAGGCCCTGACCGGCGGGGCCGGCCCGGTGCCGGACCTGCGCCTCCAGGAGCCGCTGCCGGGCGACCGGTACCTGCTGTGCTCGGACGGTCTCACGGAGGCGGTGCCCGACGCCCGGATCGCGCGGCTGCTGGGGGGCGGCGCCGGGCCCGGGGGCACGGTGCGGGCGCTGGTGGACGCGGCCCTCGCGGCGGGCGCCCCCGACAACGTGACCTGTGTGGTCGCCGACGTCACCGCGCCCTCCGCGGCCGGACGGCCGGCGACCCCCGGGGACCCGGTGGTGTAGGAAGGACGCAGATGGTCCCGAGAGCGAAGGAGTCCGCCGCGTGTCCTCCCTCTTTCCCGCCCTGACGGACGGTCCGCCCACGCGGGTCGCGGTGCGGTTCGGCGAGCGGTCGTTGACGTACGGCGAGCTGGCCGGGGCCGCCGGGGCCGTGGCGGCGCGGATCGCCGGGGCCGGGCGGGTGGCCGTGTGGGCCACGCCCGAGCTGGAGACGGCCGTCGCCGTGACCGGGGTGCTGCTCGCCGGGGCCGCCGCCGTGCCGCTCAACCCGAAGTCGGGCGAGAAGGAGCTGGCGCACATCGTCTCCGACAGCGCGCCCCGGACGGTGCTGGCCGCGCCGGGGGCCCGGCTGCCCGCCGCCCTGGGGGAGCTGGAGCGCGTCGACGTGGACGCGGCCGCCGTCGCCCCGGTCCCGTCCGCCGGCGTGTCCGACGAGGACCCGGCGCTGATCGTCTACACCTCCGGCACCACCGGTCCGCCCAAGGGTGCCGTACTGCCCCGGCGGGCCCTCGCCGCGACGCTGGACGCGCTGGCGGAGGCCTGGCGGTGGACGGCGGCGGACGTGCTGGTGCACGGGCTGCCGCTGTTCCACGTGCACGGGCTGGTGCTCGGTGTCCTCGGGCCGCTGCGGCGCGGCGGCTCGGTGCGGCATCTGGGCCGGTTCTCCACCGAGGGCGTGGCGCGGGAGCTGGCCGACGGCGCGACCATGCTGTTCGGGGTGCCGACGATGTACCACCGTATCGCCGAGGCCCTGCCGGGCGACCCGGAACTGGCCGAGGCGCTCGGCGGTGCCCGGCTGCTGGTCTCGGGCTCGGCCGCGCTGCCGGTCCACGACCACGAGCGGATCGCGGCGGCCACCGGCCGCCGGGTGATCGAGCGCTACGGCATGACCGAGACGCTGATGAACACCAGCGTGCGCGCCGACGGGGAGCCCCGCGCCGGAACGGTCGGGGTGCCGCTGCCCGGTGTGCGGCTGCGGCTGGTGGAGGAGGACGGCTCGGAGATCGCCGCCCTGGACGGGGAGACCGTCGGGGAGATCCAGGTGCGCGGGCCGAACCTGTTCACCGAGTATCTGAACCGGCCCGACGCCACGGCCGCCGCGTTCACCGCCGACGGCTGGTTCCGCACCGGGGACATGGCGGTGCGCGAGCCCGACGGGTACGTGCGGATCGTGGGGCGCAAGGCGACCGACCTGATCAAGAGCGGTGGTTACAAGATCGGGGCGGGCGAGATCGAGAACGCGCTGCTGGAACACCCGGGGGTGCGGGAGGCGGCGGTCACCGGGGAGCCGGACGCCGATCTCGGGGAGCGGATCGTCGCCTGGATCGTCCCGGTCGATCCGCAGGCGCCGCCGGGCACCGAGGAGTTGGCCGGGCACGTGGCCCGGCGGCTCGCCCCGCACAAGCGGCCCCGCGTCGTGCGCTTTCTGGACGCCCTGCCGCGCAACGACATGGGCAAGATCATGAAGCGGGCGCTGGCCGATGGCTGACCGGTGCTCCGCGCGGGAGATGCTCGCCCTCGTCGCGGACGACGGCAGCTTCACCGAACTCCCGGCGCCCGCCCGGGAGTCCGCCCCCGACGGACCACTGCGCTGGCAGGGGTACGACGCCTCGCGCGCCCGCGCCGCCGAGCGCACCGGTGAGCAGGAGTCGGTGGTCTGCGGCACCGCGACCGTGACCGGCGCCCGGGCCGTGCTGATCGCGTTCGAGTTCGGCTTCCTCGGCGGCTCCCTGGGCGAACGCACCGGGGACCGGCTGGCGGCGGCGTACACGTACGCCCGTGACCACCACCTGCCCGTCGTGCCGCTGATCGCGACCGGGGGCAGCCGGATGCAGGAGGGCATGGTCGCGCTGACCCAGCTCCAGCGGGTGGCCCGGCAGTCGGCGCTCACCCGGGAGGCGGGCCAGGCCCAGATAGCGGTCCTGCGGGACCCGACCACCGGGGGCGGCTGGGCCACCCTCGGGGCCGGCGCGGACGTGATCCTCGCCCTGTCCGGCGCCCAGGTGGGCTTCGCCGGCTCCCGCGTCCGCCCGGCCGGCGCCGACCCCGCCGCCTACACGGCCGAGTCGCAGGTCGCGGTGGGATCGGCGGACGCGGTGGTGCGGCCGGAGGACCTGAAGGAGGCGCTGGGGACGTGGCTGCGGCTGCTCTCCCGCCCGGGCGAGGCCGTACCGGCCCCCGTCCCGGCGGCCCTGGGCACCCCCGCCCCCGGCCTCCCGGACAGCGGCTGGGCGGCCGTCCGGCGCGCCCGCTCCCCCGAACGCCCCCGGGCGCACGCCTACCTGGACGCCTATTTCACCCACCGGGCCCACCTCGGCGGCGACCGGTGCGGCGGCGCCGACCCCGAGGGGATGCTCTGCGGCTTCGGCGAGCGGGACGGCCGTACGGTCGCGTTCGCCGCGCAGACCGGGACGGCGACCCGGCCCGCCGGGTACCGGACGGCGGCCCGGCTGATCCGGCTGGCGGACCGGCTCGGTATACCCGTGCTGACCCTGGTGGACACGCCCGGTGCCGCGAGCGACGCGGAGGCCGAGCGGCAGGGGGCGGGCGCGGCGATCGCCGAGGTGTTCGGCGCGGTGGCCGCCGCCCGGGTGCCGGTCACCACGCTGGTGATCGGCGAGGGCGGCTCCGGCGGGGCCCTGGCCCTGGCCGCTCCCGGCAACACCTGGGCCACGCCGGACAGTTACTTCTCGGTGATCGCCCCGGAGCAGGCGGCGGCCATCCTCAAACGCCCGCCGCAGGCCGTCGAGGCGACCGCCGACCAGCTCCGCATCCGCCCGCAGGACCTGGTGGAGCTGGGGCTGGTCAGGGGCATCGTCCAGGGCCCCTGACCGGTCCCTACCGGACGCCGACCGCCCGGATGATCTCCTGCGTCACCGAGCCGCCCCGGTCGTCGCGGGCCGTGGCCCGCAGCGACACGGAGGCGGCGCCGCGCGGCACGTCCAGCGTGCCGCGCCACTCGGTGCCGGACCCGGCCAGCGGCACCGTGCGCCAGCTCGTGCCCTCGTCGTACGACACCTCCAGCCGGCCCCCGCCGAGGGTCCCGGTGCCCGCCGCGCCCGCCACGTACCGCGCGCCCAGCGTGACCGGCAGCCGCCCGGCCTCCACGGTGCCCGCGAGGTCCGTGTCGAGGCCGTAGGAGAGGTTGATCAGCGGCAGGCGGGTCCAGTGGTCGTCGGCCGTCCGCGCGGAGCGGAACGTCCATGCGGTGTGGCCCTCGGTGGCGAGCTTCCAGCGGGCCGGGTCGAGGGCGGTGTCGGTGACGACCTCGTAGGTGTGCTCGTCGGCCGGCGCGTCGGTCACGTACGCGGTCGAGTCCTCGCGGCGGTCGGCCAGGACGCCGTCCAGGTACACCGAGGTGGTCTGGCTCATGCCGCTGTCGCCCCACACGTCGCCGAAGCCGGTGTGGTCGGGGCCGGAGTCGCCCCAGCCGGGGGTGTTCAACTGGATCTGGTCGCCGGCGCGTTGCTGGCCCCAGCCGAGACCGGTGCCGAGGTACGGGTGCCACACCGGCCGGAACCAGTCGAGCCGGGGCTTGCCGCCGCCGTCGTAGCGCACCAGCCCGCTGCGTTCCTCCAGGGTGCCCTCGCCCAGGGTGACGGATTCGTGCCACAGCTGGCCGGGGCCGGTGGAGACGTAGTCGGTGCGCCGGGCGGGCAGGTCCACGCTCTCCTGGAAGCCGATGCCGACGGGGAAGGCGTCGGTGATCGAGTAGCGGAACTCGCCGCCGCTCGCCGGCTGGGGGGCGTGGAAGGACACCTGGAGGGCGGCGAGGTCGCGGCCCGTGGGCGTGTAGGTGAGGTCGCGGTCCGGGATGGCGCCCCGGTGGCCGTCGGACAGGTCGTACACGTAGGGCGAGTTGCGGGTGCCGGTCATGTCGACGTGCCGGGCGGCGCGCAGCCGGGCCGCGTCCGCCTGGTTCACGGTGGCGATCACCAGGGGGCGGTCGGTGTTGTCGTCGGTGCCCCACCAGTCCATCAGCCGGCCCGGCGCGTCGTCCGTGACGAACAGGGCCTCGGCGCCCGCGTCCTGGGCGGACTGGGCGAGGGCGGCCGGATCGGCGCCGTCGGCGAGCCGCGCCAGCACCGCCTCGCCGCGCGCGGACGCGGGGACCGGGCCGTCGCCGACGTCCGTCAGCGGCAGCCTGCGCCGGCCGTCGGTCAGCGTGCCGCCCGCCTGGACGGTCGCCTCGTCGATGCCCTTGACCTCCAGCTGGGGCTCGGCCAGCCGCCACACGGTGCGGTACTCGAAGCTGCCCCGGGTGACCTCCGGGGTGGGGGCGGCGAAGACGCTGTCGTAGGTGAGGGGCACCTGGACGGCGCCGAACAGGTCGGCGCCGTCGGCGGCGCGGTCGTACTCCATGAGGATCTGGTGGGTCTCGGTGCGTCGGGGCACCGCGGCCTTCACCTCTCTCAGGGTGCTGCCGTCCAGGGTGACGTCGGTGTCGTGGGTGAGGTCGACCTCGGGGGCGGCGAGGAAGCCGAGGCCGAGCGAGTCGGGGCCGTGGCTGCCGCGCACGTCGAGGAACGAGGTCAGGGCGTACGTGCCGGGCTTCAGGCGCAGCCGCAGGGTGCCGGAGTCGCCGACGTGGTCCGACTCGGGGTCCACGCCCTGCGCCAGCCGCTGCACGGTGAGGTCGGCCGCGGTGGGCGCGCCGGAGCGGTCCTTGACGTGGACGGTGAGCGTGTACCGCTCGTCCTCCTTGACCAGCCCGAACACGGTGTGCGCGCGTACCGTGCCGGTGTCGTCGGCGGCCACGATCTGCCCGCTGGTGGTGCCGACCGGCGCCTTGCCGGCGTCGCCGGTGACGGTGGTGGTGGCGGTGCCGTGGGCCGGGACGGTGAGTGCGGTGTCGGCCAGGGTGACGACGCCGTCCGGGGCGCCCTGTGCGGACAGCTTCAACGTGAGGTCGTGGTCGCCGGAGTTGGTGTAGGTGAGGGTCCGGGTGACCGGCTTGTCGGCGTCGTAGGGCCAGCCGTGAAAGCCGAGGTCGGCGCTGCCGGTGGCGGTCAGCGTGGCCTGGACGGCGTCCGGGACGCTCACCCGGCCGGCGCCCGCCGTGTAGGCGGAGACGTCCAGGCGCGTGGAGGTGGACATCAGCGCGTCCTTCAGCCGCGCGCCGGTCCAGTCGGGGTGCTCCTGGGCGAGCAGGGCGGCCACCCCGGCGACGTGCGGGGTCGCCATGGACGTGCCGCTCATGCTCGTGTAGTAGCCGCTGCCGTCGGTGAGCCGGGAGCGGGCGGCGAGGATGTCGACGCCGGGGGCGGACAGGTCGGGCTTGAGGGCGTTGTCGCCCTGGCGGGGACCCGCGCTGGTGAAGTAGGCGGGCTGGTCGGCGGAGTCCACCGCGCCGACGGTGAGGGCGTCGTCGGCGGCGCCGGGCGAGCCGATGGAGGAGGGGGCGCCGGTGTTGCCCGCGGCGACGACGAAGAGCGCGCCGGTCTCCCGGGAGAGGCTGTCCACCGCCTGCGCCATCGGGTCGGTGCCGTCGCTGGCCTCGGTGGAGCCGAGGCTCATGGAGACGATCCGGGCGTGCACGTCCCGCGCGGCCCACTCCATGCCCGCGATGATCTGGGACTCGCTGCCCGAGCCCTGGTCGCCGAGCACCTTGCCGACGGCGAGCGTCGCGTCCGGGGCCACGCCCTTCTCCTTGCCGTCGGAGGCGGCGCCGCTGCCGCCGACGGTGGAGGTGACGTGGGTGCCGTGGCCGAGGTGGTCGTCGATGTCCTCGCCGTCGACGAAGCTCTTGGTCAGGCTCACCCGGCCGGCGAGGTCGGGGTGGGTGAGGTCGGCGCCGGAGTCCAGCACGGCGACGGTGACGCCCTTGCCGGTCAGGCCCGCGTCCCAGGCGGCCCGGGTGCCGATCTGGGCGTTGCTCTCGGCCATGTCGGCCTCGACCCGCCCGTCCAGCCACACCTTGTCGACGCCGTCGCCGCGGGTGAAGGACCGCCAGAACGCGGACCCCCTGGCCGCCTCGACGGCGGCCCCGCGGACGCTGGGCAGGTTCCGGGTGCGGGTGGTGCCGGCCGGGGCCGCGGCGGCGGTGCGGGTGTTACCGCCGTAACCCACGATCAGCGGAAGGGACTTGGCCTTGGCGTCGGTGAGTCCCTGCCGGATCAGCGCGCTCACGTCGAACAGCCGCCGGTCCAGCCTTCCGGAGCGCAGGTACGGCAGCGCCTCGTCCGGTACGACGGTGAGGTCGCCGCCGCTCCGCAGGCTGCGCACCGCTCCGGTGGCGCCCGGGGGGCGTCGCACGGTGACGGTCTGCCTGCCCTGCCCGAGGTCGGTGACGGTCACCTTGTCGCCGGTGACGAGGGTGACGGTCCGCTGGTCCTGGTGTGCCGCCGGCGCCGGGGCCGGTCCGGCGGCCGGGGCGGGTCCGGCCGCCGCGGCACTCGCCCCGGGTGCCGGCAGTACGGCGAGCGCGAGCCCCGCCGACAGCAGGACGGCCCGGCGTCTTACTGGTCCTCTGGTCATCCACGCCCTCTTCCACGTCGAAACTGCCGCTGCGTGCCGTGCGTCGAGTGCTGGGACGAGTGTGGTGCGGCCGGTGTGACGGCACAGTGGCGCGGAGGTGGCGGGTTGTCACCCTGGCGGGTTCCCGCCACGATCACCGGCCGGCCCGCCACGCGGCAAAGAAGTGGGACGGCCCAAGCACGGTCCGTACCATGGGGTTTGCCCACAGGTCAGCGACGAGGGGGAACGGAATCGGCGTCATGGACGGCTTGGTGGAGTTCACGACACAGGACGGCGCCCGCGTCGTGGTGGAGGGGGTCGGCACCCGGCCCGGCACCCGGCTGGTCTCGCGGGGCGACGGGGTGCTGCGGGCGGCCGGCACCTTCGAGGACGCGCTGGACGGGGTACGGGCGGCGGCGGAGGCCGCGCTGCGGGTCTTCCGCGACGGCGCCCTGCGGCCCGACTCGGTGGAGATCGAGTTCGGCGTGAAGATGTCCGCGGAGGCCGGTGCGATCATCGCCAAGGGCTCCGCCGAGGGGCAGTTGACCGTCAAGCTCAGCTGGTCGCCCGGGGCGGCGGCGCCGGCCGGCCCCGTGCCCGCCGTGCCGGGGCAGGCCGTGTCCGACACGGAGGCCGCCGACCGCCCATGAACAGTGCCGCCTGGCATGCCCGCATCCACTGTGGCCAGGAGGTGGGAGCGGGCTTCCTGGTCACCCCGCGCCGGGTGCTCACCTGCGCCCATGTCGTGCGCCGGAGCGACCAGGACCCGGTGACGGTGGTCTTCCCGCACGCGCGCGAGCTGGGCGAGCTGTCCGCGTCGGTCGTCGCGCACGGCGGCTGGGCGGGCGGCCCCACCGACCCCGGCGATCTGGCCGTGCTCGAACTGGAGCGGGAGGTGCCGCTCGTCCCGGCCCGCTTCGCGCCGCCCGACAGCGCGTACACCGAGCCGTACCCGAAGCTCGTCGCCTATGGCTTCCCGGTCGGTTACGACGAGGGGACGCTCGCCGAATACCGGGCCGTCTCGGGGCAGTTGATCGCGGGCGAGTGGCTGGAGCTGGTGTCCTGGCAGGGGCACGGGCAGCCGATCGAGGCCGGGTTCAGCGGGGCGGCGGCGACGCTGCCCGACGGCCGGGTGGTCGGCATGATCACCGCGGCCTCGGACGCGCCGAACGTGCTCAAGGGCCGGATGCTGCCGCTGGACGTGCTGGCCCGGTACTGGCCGGAGCTGGGTTCACTGGTGCCCACCCCGGGCCATGACACCGATGTGCTGCGGGAGTTGTACGCGCTGCTGCGGCGGGCCGCGGGGGCCGGCCGGGAGTGCGATCCCAACCGGATGTACGTGGACGCGGTGGGCGCCTTCGGGCCGCCGCTGCCCGCGGGCGGCTTCTCCACGCTCGGCGCGGCCGCCGCGTACGTGCAGTGGGAGGTCCCCGACCCGGCGGCGGTCGACCGGTTCGCCGGGCGGCTGCGGGAGCTGGTGGACCCGGGCCCGCCGGCCCCGCGCGCGGCGCCGCGCGCGACCGCGGCCGCCACGGCCTGGGCGCCGGTCGTGGTGGAGATCGACCACAGCGGCGCCGGGCCCGACCAGGTGACCGTGGAGGTGTCCGCGTACCGCGACGGACAGCGCCGCCCGGTGGGCACCCGCCGGCTGCCGCGCACCGGGGTGCGGGCGTACGTGCAGCGCCGCATCGACGAGGCCGTCGCCCATCTCGACCCGGACGCCGAGGAACTGGTCACGTTCGTGCTGCCGCGCGAGTGGCTCAACGAGGCGGTGGCGCACTGGGAGTGCGGCGCGGACGACAGCACCCCCCTGGGCTGCGCCTACCCCCTCGTGGTCACCGACCGCGCCCGGCACCGCAGCGGGCGGCTGCGGCGCAGGCTGCACAAGAAGTGGCAGCAGCTGGACGCCGGGCTCCCCATCGAGGTGCACCGTGTCGAGTGCGGCAGCCAGGAGCGGCCGCCGAGCCTGCGCAAGCGGCTGTGGGACGGCGACGCCGGGCTCGCCGGGTTCGCGGTCCCGCCCGCGGCGGCCCGGGAGCACTTCGAGGTGGGCCTCAACGTGCCGGTCCCGGTGCTGGTGTGGTCCCGCACGGGGTGCCCGGCGGCGGTCCACGGCGAGCAGCCGGGCGCGGGGTGCGGGCACGAGGATCCGCGGCCGGCCTGGAGCGAGCACGGGCAGCGGCGGGCCGGCCGGCCGCACACCGCCGTCCTCGCCGAGGCCCCCTCCCCCTGCCCCGGCACCGCCTTCCTCGACCAGCTGACCGCCGCCGTCGCCGGCGTACCGCCCGCCGAACTCCCGCGCCACGTCCTGTCGTTACGGATGACCGCGGACGCCGCCGACGAACCGGACCGGCACTGGGCGAGGGACCTGCAACTGCTCTGGGACGACCCGCGCTGCTTCCCCGAGCCCGCCGCGAGCCTGCACTCACCCGTCGACTGACCGCCCGCACCCCCCACGGAGAAGAAGAAGCCATGCCCCTGTGGCCCGTCTACACCGGTACGAACGAGCCGCACGACGGCATCGAGAAGCTGCCCCCGCCGCCGCCCTGGCGCGCCTTCGACGGCGGCCCCCCGCTCGCCGCGCCCGACGCGACCGCCGACCTGTCCGCCGTCTCCCCCGACCGGCTGCACCGCGCCATGACGTACCGGGCCACCGAGGAGACGGTGCAGCTGGTCAACGCGGCCCTGTACCTGCGCCGCCCGCTGCTGGTCACCGGGCCGCCCGGCACCGGCAAGTCGTCGCTGGTGTACGCCGTGGCCCGGGAGCTGCGGCTCGGCCCGGTGCTGCGCTGGAACATCACCAGCCGCAGCACCCTGCACGACGGCCTTTACCAGTACGACCCCCTCTCCCGCCTGTACGCGGCCCGGCAGCAGGCCGCCCGCCAGGACCGGCCCGAGGCCGCCGGGCCCGCGGCCGACGACACCGGCATCGAGCACCACCTGCGCCTCGGTCCGCTCGGCACCGCCCTGCTGCCGTACGCCCGCCCCCGCGCGCTGCTCATCGACGAGATCGACAAGAGCGACCTCGACCTGCCCAACGACCTGCTGAACGTGCTGGAGGAGGGCCAGTACGAGATCCCGGAACTGGTGCGCGCCGCCGAGCTGTCCCCGGACGGCATCGCCCGGGTGCCCGCCGACGGCACGGACGAGCGGGTCCCGGTGGCGCGCGGCCGGGTCCGCTGCCGGGCCTTCCCGTTCGTCGTGCTGACCAGCAACGGCGAGCGCGAGTTCCCGCCCGCCTTCCTGCGCCGCTGTGTGACGCTGCGGCTGCGCCAGCCCGACGACCGGCACCTCGCCGACATCGTCCGCGCCCACCTCGGCGAGCCCGACGCGTACGCGCGGAGCCTGATCACCCGCTTCCTGGAGCGCACCAGCGCGGGCGACCTGGCCACCGACCAGCTCCTCAACGCGATCTATCTGGCCGGCACCAGCGAGCTGACCGCCGAGTCCCTGGACCGGCTGGCCGAGCAGCTGATGCCGCACCTGGGGCAGAGCACACAGTCCGATGTCTTCTGACGGCCCCGGCTCCCGGGACACCCCGGACGCGCTGGCCCGCCTCGCCGCCGTGCTGGCCGAGGCGGCCCACGGCGTCCCCCCGACCCCGCGCGAGCTGGCGGAACTGCTCTGGCTGGCCCGGCACATGGGGCCCGGGCCCGACGCGGACGACACCCGCGAGGGCCCCGCCCCCGCGCGGGAGGACCCGGACCGCGCCCCGGCTCCCGCTGCCGTGGACGCGCCCGCCCGGAAGCGGCCGCCGCGCGAGCAGGCCCCGCCGGACCCCGCCCCGGAGCCGCCCGCCCGGGTCCCCGTGCGGCTCCCCGCGCACCGGCCCTCCCCCGCCCCGGCGGACGGGCCGCCCGGCGCCTCGCTGCTGGCCCCGGCGCCGCCGATGCTGCGCCACCCGCTCGCCCTCCAGCGGGCGCTGCGCGTCCTGCGGCGCCGGGTCGACGCGCCCGTGGGCCGGGAGCTGGACGAGCGGGCGACCGCCGACCGCATCGCCCGCCTCGGCGCCGACCCCGACCACTGGCTGCCCGTGCTGCGCCCCGCCCGGGAGCGCTGGCTGAGCCTGAACCTGGTGTACGACGCCGGTCCCACGATGCCGGTCTGGCGCCCCCTGATCCGGGAACTGCACACCGCCCTGGCGCAGTCGGGCGCGTTCCGCACGGTCACCCTGTGCCGCGCCGACGCGGACGGCACCCTGCGCGGCGCCGAGGGGCGGATCCCGGCCGACGGCCGCACCGTCACCCTGCTGATCAGCGACTGCATGGGCCCGCAGTGGCGGCAGGGCCCGGCCGGCACCCGCTGGTACGCCACCTTGCACCGCTGGGCGCGCCGAATGCCGCTGGCCGTCGTACAGCCGTTGCCCGAGCACCTGTGGCGGGAGTCGGCGCTGCCCGCGGCCCCCGGCCTGCTGTCGGCCCCGCACCCGGTGGCGCCCACGGCCGCGCTCGCCTTCGCCCCGTACGAGGAGCCGGAGTTCGGCCGTCCGGAGGGTGCCGTGCCCCTCCCGGTGCTGGAGCCGGAGCCGAGCTGGCTGGCGCACTGGGCCGGTGTGCTCACGACACCGGGCGGCACCCGGTTCCCGGCCGCGGCGGCCTGGCTGGGCGGACCGCTGCCGGCGAGCGCGCAGGACCGCACGGACATCGGCCGGCTGTCCGCCGAGGAGCTGGTGCTGCGGTTCCGGGCGACGGCCTCCCCGGAGGCGTTCCGGCTGGCCGGGCACCTCGCCGTCGGCCGCCCCGACCTGCCGGTGATGCGGCTGGTGCAGGCCGCCGTGGAGAAGGACCCGCGCCCCCGGCATCTGGCCGAGGTCGTGCTCAGCGGCCTGCTGACCGCGCTGCCGGGCGCCCCGCCCGGCTCCTACGCCTTCCGGGAGGGCGTACGCGAACTGCTGCTGCTCGGGCTGCCGCACAGCGAACGCGTCCGCACGGTCGGACTCCTCGACCGGATGGGCGAGTTCATCGACGAACTGGCCGGGGTGGCGCGCGGTGACTTCTGGGTGCGCATCCCGTCCGAGCGGGGCACGCCGACGCCCGTGGAGCGCGAGGTCGTCGC
The DNA here is from genome assembly GCF_013423905.1 of Streptomyces sp. NEAU-sy36. Lineage (NCBI taxonomy): Bacteria > Bacillati > Actinomycetota > Actinomycetes > Kitasatosporales > Streptomycetaceae > Streptomyces > Streptomyces sp. NEAU-sy36. Next base: position 1,308,313 of record NZ_CP058977.1, on the reverse strand, counting down.
CACGCTCAGCGCGGAGAGCGTGCGGCGGCTGGCGCCGGGGGCCAGGGCGGGGCTGTTCGCGGGACGGTACCGGCTGACCCGGAGGTCCCGCGCGGGCGACCGGGGCTGGGTCGCCGAGGACACCCGGGAGGGGAACGCACCGGTCGTGGTGTGCCGGTACGCCCCGGACGAGCCCGTGGCGCCCTTCTCCGAGCTGTGCCGGAGCCTCGGCGCGGTGGACCACCCGGGGGTCGCGCGCGTCCTCGGTCACGGCTTCGCCGACGGAACCCCCTACCTGGTGCGGGAGTTCGTGGCGGGGCCGACGCTGGACGAGTGCATGGCCGACGACGCGAACCGGCCGACCCGTGACGAGTTGCGCGCTCTGCTGCGGGAGATCGGCGACACGGCCCTCGCCGTGCGCTTCGGGGAGGAGCCGCGCGGCGAGGTGAACAGCCGCTCCATCGTCCTCTCTCCGAACGGTCCCGTGCTGACCTGCCTGGACTCCGCGCCGATCGTCCGGGAGAGCGCCTCGGAAGTACTGGAGGCGCTCGCGGCGATCATGCTCGACCAGTATCCCGGCACGCCCTTCGAGCCGACGCGGCCCCGGGAGCCGGCCGGGGCCGTTCCACCGGGCGCGGACACCGGCATCCTCTTCATCACCGACGACCTCGCGGGGCGGCCCGAGGTCCGCATCACCCTCGAAGCCGCCGTGCACGACGTCCTGTCCCGTTCCCTGCCCTACGACCGGTTCCGGGTGGACGTCCGCCCGGACGGCTACCGGGTGCGCGCCGCGTCCGACGCCTATCTGCTGCCCGTGCTGGTCGCGGTGTTGCGCGAACTCCCGCACGCGCTGGCCGGACTGGCGCGGCCGGCCCGGCTGCGGGTGGCGTTCGGGCCGGTGTCCGTCTCCCCCGCGGCGGCTGCCACGGGCGTCGACGTCGTCGTACCGCCCGTGCTCTACGACGAGTTCGCCGCCAGCTCCGCCGCCCTGGAAGCCCGGCCCTTCGAGCCGCTCTACCGCGACGACGACCCCGAGGCGCCCCCGGCGGCCTGGTACTGCCGCCTCGGTCCCGAGCCCCGGGAGGGGGGCGAACGCGAGCTGGTGCGCGGCCCGTTCATCACCCGGGACCTGAGCGAGCTGGGCGTCCCCACCCCGGGCCGTACCGCCATCGTGCACACCCGCGCCGACGGCCCCCTCACCGTGTTCGACCCGATCCAGCCGTACGGCTCCCTGCCGCCGCGCGCGGAGACGTACTACTCGGTCGACCTCACCGTGCAGCAGGCCCGGCACACCCTGTCGCTGCCCAGCGCGGGCAAGGCCGCGTTCACCGCGGTCGCCGAGCTGACCTGGCAGGTGACCGATCCGGTGGCGTTCGTCCGGGCCGGTGTCGCCGGTGTCTCCGCGCTGCTGCTGGAGCATCTGCGCGCCGCGGCGGCCGCGATCACCCGCCGGCATCCGGCGCGCCGGGCGGGCGCGGCGCAGCGGGCGGTCAACGAGGCGGTGCGGGACTGGCCGGTGCCGGGGCTCGCCGTGTCGTGCCGCGTGCGGCTGGGCCCGGAGGGCGCACAGGGGTCCGCGCCCGCCGCCGCCCCGCCCCCGGCGGCCCTCCTCACCCGGGCCGAGTGCGTGCTGGTCGCCTTCGACGGGCCACTCGCCCGGCTGTTCACGGTGCAGGGCGCGCGGGCGGCCGTACTGGACCTGCTGAACGTCGTGGCCGATCACCGCGATCCCGGGGACGCGCTGGCGGGGCGGCCGCTGCCGACGGTCACGGGGGCGTTCCCGCATCCGCTGGACCTGCTGCGCGCGTTCGCCCGGGAGCCGGTCGGGCCGCTGCTGCGGGACCGGCTGGACGAGCTGGAGCTGGCCGCCGTGCCCGACGCGCCCATGACGCACCTCTCGCTCGCGCTGGTGCGGGCGCTGCACCGGTCCGGGCGGCGGGTGAGTGTGGTGTCGGACGTGAGTTCGCGGGCGGTGCACCGGGGCCTTGCGCCCCACAAGCTGCCGCTGGCCGGTGTGCACGCGCGCCGCAAGGACCTCGGACTGCTGACCCCGGACCCGGACTCGCTGCGCCGGGCCCTGGAGCACCTCGACGTCCCCGCGCACACGGCGGTCCTGCTCGGTTCCTCGGTCGCCGAGCTGACCGCGGCCCAGCGGCTCGGGCTGCCCTTCGTCGGGTTCGCCCCCACCGCCCCCGGGCAGCGGCGGCTGCGGGAGGGCGGCGGTGCGGCCGTGGTCTCCTCGCTCGAACCGCTGCTGGAGGCGATCCGCACCGGCTGACCCGGCGACACTCCGGTGGGCCGGGCGATGCCCCCCGTATGGCGGCGCCCCGCCCGGCCCCCCTCAGAAGGCGCCCGCGCCCGGGCCCCGCGCAGGATGCAGGGAGAAGGAAAGCCCCGCCGGGAGGAACCGCCGTGACCGTCAGCCTGGAGCAGTTGCGCCGCTGCCACTTCGCCGTCGACCTGGGCGCGGCCCGTACCCGGGTGTATGTGAAGGGCGCCGGACTCGTCGTGGACCAGCCCTCGGTCGCGGCCGTGAACATCCGTTCCGGCTCGCTGATCGCGGTGGGTGATTTCGCGGAGCAGATGACCGGGCGGACGCCGCACTACATCAGGGTCGTACGGCCGATCTCCGGCGGCACGGTGGTCGACATCGAGATGGCCCAGCGCATGCTGCGGCATCTGATCGGCGACAAGATGCGCCGTGCGCTGCGCCGCAAGGCCCGGCTGCGGGCCGCCGCCTGCACCCCGCACGACGCGGATCCGCTGGCCCAGCGGGCGACGGTGGAGACGCTGGTCGGGCTCGGTGCGCGCCGGGTGGAGCTGGTGGACACGCTGATCGCGGCGGCCGTGGGCTGCGGGCTGCCGGTGGAGCGGCCCGAGGCGACCATGATCATGGTGTGCGGGGCGGCGGCCACCCAGGTCGCGGTGCTGTCGCTGGGCTCGATCGTCACCGCCGAGCGGATTCCGGTGGGCGGGGAGGCGGTGGACCAGGCGATCGTGCAGCACCTGCGGCACGCGCACCAGCTGGTGCTGCCCAGCCAGTCGGTACGGCCGCTCCAGCTGGCCCTGTCCGAGAACGGGCTCACTCCGCAGGGCCCGGCCCAGACCGAGATCAACGGGCGGGACGTGGCCACGGGTCTCGCCCGGAACGTGCGGGTCGACACCGCGGCCGTGCGCAACGCGATCCAGACCCCGCTGACGGCCGTCCTGGACGGCATCGGCAAGGTGCTGCGCGAGTGCCCGCCGGACCTGGTCGCCGATCTCGCCGACCGCGGGATCATCATGGTCGGCGGTTCGGCGCTGCTGCCCGGCTTCGACCAGATGGTGCGCGAGGCCACCCGGATGCCGGTGTTCATCGCCGAGCGCCCGGACCTGTGTGCCGCCCGGGGGCTGGGCGAGATGCTGGAGGGCCGGATCGAGCCGCTGGTCCTGGACCCGCTGGCCGCCTGAACCGCCGCCCCCGGCACGTCAGTAGGCGTGGTCGGCCGTGATGTCGGCGGACAGGTCGAGGTGGTGGCGGGCGGTTTCGGGGCGCAGACCCATCAGGAGGTGGGTGAGGGCGTCCACCGCGGCGAGATGGGCGATCCGGCTGGCGGAGGTCTCCAGGCCGAAGACGAGGTCCTGCCCGCCGGCCACCAGGACATGGCCGCTGGTCTCGCTCAGCGGTGAGCGGGCGTAGCTGGTGACGGTGACGACGGTGGCTCCTGCCTGCCGGGCGCGGCGGGCGGCGTCGACCGTGGTGCGGGTGGCCCCGGTGTGGCTGATGGCGAGCAGCACCCCGTCCGGCGGCAGTTGCGCGGCGGCGAGCTGGGCGGTCAGCGGGTCGGGCGGCGCGTCGACGACGCAGCCGAGGGCGCGCAGCCGGTAGGCGGCGTCCAGGGCGACCGCGCCGGACAGTCCGGCGGCCACGACGACCACGCGGGACGCGGTGTGCAGGGCCTCGGCCGCGGCGGTGAGGGCGGCGGTGTCGAGGGTGGCGGCGACGCCGTCCAGGGCGTCGCGGGAGGCGTGCAGGGTGGCGGCGAGGGCGTGCGCGGCGGGCTCGTCGACCGGCGGCGGTGGCGGTGGCGCGGTGTGCCGGGCGGCCTCGATCTTCAGTTCCTGGAAGCCCCGGAAGCCGAGCCGCTGGCAGGTGCGCACGACCGTGGAGGACGCGGTGCCGGCCAGCGCGGCGACGTCGCTGACGCTGAGGTGGACCAGGGCCGCGCCCTGGTCGAGCACCACCCGCGCCACACGGGCCTCGGTCTCGCGCAGCTCCGGCAGCCGGGCCCGCACCCGTGCGGGGAGGGAGCCCGGGCCGGCGGTTCCCCCGGTGGCGGAATTCTGTTCCATGGTCTTAGTCTAGCGTGGAATTGAATTCCACACCCTCCCCGCCAGGAGTCGCCTCGCCATGCCGGCCACCATGTCCGCCGGAGTGCTCGCCGCCGTCCTCACGGCCGCGGTGCTGCACGCCGTCTGGAACTCGATAGCCCACCGGATACCCGACAAGCTGACCGGCTTCACCCTGATCAGCCTCGCGTGCACCGGCTGCGCGGCCGTCCTGGTCTGCTGCACACCGCTGCCGCCGGCGGGGGCCTGGCCGTTCCTGGCCACCTCGGCCGCCCTCCAGGTCGCCTCGCAGCTGTTTCTGCTGCGCGCCTACGAACTGGGCGACTTCGGGCAGATGTACCCGCTGGCGCGCGGGGTCGCCCCGCTCCTCGTGGCCATCGCCTCGGTCACCCTCCTCGGCGGGACGCTGACCCCCGTCCAGGCGACGGGCGTGCTGCTGGTCTCCGGGGGCCTGGCCGCCCTCGCGCTGGCCTCCGGCCGGATCGGCCGCGCCCAGCTGCCGGCCCTCGGCGCGGCACTCGGCTCGGGCACGATCATCGCCTCGTACACCCTGGTCGACAGCGTGGGCGTACGGCACTCCTCCGACGTGCTCGCCTACACCGCCTGGCTGTTCCTGCTGCAGGGCCCGGTCATACCGCTGATCGCGCTGGCCCGGCGCCGCGGGCGACTGCTCGCCCAGCTCCGTCCCGTCGCCGGCACCGGGCTGGCCGGCGGGGTGCTGTCCATGACGGCGTACGGCCTGGTCGTCTGGGCCCAGGCCCACGGCCAGGTCGCCGCGGTGGCCGCCCTGCGCGAGACCGGCATCCTCGTCGCCGCGGTCATCGCCACCCTCGTGTTCCGCGAACCCTTCGGCCGGCTGCGGCTGGTGGCGGGAGCGGTGGTGCTGACCGGGATCGGTCTGATGCACTGACGCACTAAAGACCGAGGTAGCAGCGGATGGTCGTGCCGTCCGGGCCGGTGTGCACGCGCACCAGGTCCGACACCAGGTTGACCAGCAGCAGCCCGCGGCCGCCGCGCTGGTCGCGGCCGGCGGGGCGGCGGCCGGCCAGCGGGTCGGTGAGCCGGCCCCGGTCGCGGACCTCGCACAGCACCCGCCCGTCCTCGGCCCACACGGTCAGCGTGCCCGAACCGCCGCCGTGCAGCACGCTGTTGGTGGTCAGCTCGGCGGTGACCAGCGCCAGGTTCTCCAGCGCCTCACCGGTCAGCCCCAGCCCGCCGCCGTGGCCGGTGGCCAGGTGCCGGGCGGCGCCCAGCCGGTCCTCGTCGAAGGCGACGCGGAGCACCCCGGGGCCGGGGGGCGGGGCGGGCGGCAGCGGCACGTTGCAGCGGGCCACGACGCCCTCCGGGTCGTAGGCCGCGCTGGGCCGCTCCTCGCCGCCCTCGATGACGACCGGATGGGTGGCCCAGGCGTCGGCCAGGGCCCGCGCGTCCAGTCCGGCGGTGTCGTAGGGGCACAGGATGGTGACCTCGCGCCCCTGGAACGCCGCGTTGATCAGCGCCTCGTGCTGGACGCAGGCGGGGTACTCGGCCGGGCCGCGCCCCGCCCAGACGGGCTCGCCGATGATCCGGGCACGCCGGCCGGGCGGCTGGGCGTCCGCGAAGGCGCGCAGCACCCCGGGGATGATCCGGCCGGGGTTGCGGCCCACCTCCCGCATGTCCAGGAACCGCACCCCTTCGCCGTCCGCCCCCAGCGCGTCCCGGATCAGCCGCAGCCGCTCCCCCGGCACGGCGACGGCGACCGGCTCGCCCGCGGCCAGCCCGGCGCGCACGAAGGGGACCGTACCGGCCAGGTAGGCGTGCGCGTCGCCGTAGAACAGCGCGGGATGGACGAACGGCTCGACCGCTGCGTGCACGGGGACACCTCGCTTCCCGGGGGGCATGGACCACGGCCGCGCCTGCCCTTTCCGGCCAGGGCCATGCGGGCCGGCGCGGCCCCAGGGGAACAGGGTGGCACGGATCGCGCCCGGCGCTGCGGGCCGCGGGCCACGGGTGTAGCCGTCGGCACGCAGGGCAGGCGACCCGCGTGGCGCCAAGGACCGATCGGGAGGGGAGACATGACCTCAGCGGGACTGACAGCCCACGGCCTGTGGCTGAACGCCCTGGCGATCGACGGCCGCACCGAGGGCCGCCGGGCGCTCCTCACGGCGCACGGCGAACTGGTCCACGGGTCCACGGACACCGTCGCCGAGGCCCTCGCCGCGCTGCCGTCGGACATCACCGAGGTGGAGCTGGACCTGGCCGGGGTGACCTTCATGGACACCACCGGACTCACCCTGCTGGACCTGCTGACCGAGTACGGCGTCCGGCAGGGCGTACGGGTCACCACGTGCCGCTGGCAGGGCCAGCCGCGCCGGGTCCTGGAGCTGATCGGCCTGGACACCACCGACCCGCTGCGCACCCGCCCGCCCGCGGGCTCACTGGACCGCACGGCCTCCGCGGTGGCCCGGGAACGCGCCGAGCAGCTGGCCGTGCTGCGCACGGAGATAGCACAGCTGCGCCACGCCCTGGACTCCCGCCCGGTGATCGACCAGGCCCGCGGCGTCCTGATGGCCGCCCACGGCTGCACCCCCGACCAGGCCTGGGACATCCTGCGCGAGACCTCGCAGCGCACCAACACCAAGCTGCGCCACATCGCCGCCGCGATCATCGCCAGCGCGGCGCCCGACGGCCCGCCCCCGCCGGAACCCCTGCGGGCGGCCCTGCGCGCGGCGGCCCGCCATGTCTCCCGGGCGCACGGGTGACGGCGCTCAGTACGGCAGCACGCGCCCCGACGGCGTCCTGCGGTCGATCTCCTGCTCGCGCGGCGCGGTGGGCCGCCGGCTCACGCGTACCCGGATCCGACGGTCCATGACGTCTCCTCCCGACACCGGTAGGAGGTCCGTGCCCACGCCGGGTGGGCTTCAAGCCTCGGTGACCGGCATCCGCCGAAGTGCGCGGGTTCTTCCCGCCCTTTCGTGACCGGGCGTCACCGCGGGGGCGGCCACAGGCGCGCCGGGTGCGACGACCGGCCGCACCCGGCGCAACCGGCCCTCGCCCCGGCCGGTTTACACCTGGCTTCCCCTCGCCGCCCCGCGTCGCCGCCTGATCGGTTCCCCCACCCGGTGCAGATGGGCGAGCGCCTCGCGGTAGGAGCGGAGCAGTCCGGTCTCGTGGTAGGGCACGCCGATCTCGGCGCAGTACGCGCGCACCACGGGCCGCGCGCGCCGCAGGTGGGGGGTGGGCATGCTCGGGAACAGGTGGTGCTCTATCTGGTAGTTGAGCCCGCCGAGCAGCACGTCGGTGAGCCGTCCGCCGCGCACGTTGCGGGAGGTGAGCACCTGGCGGCGCAGGAAGTCGGGCCGTTCGTCGCCGCTGAAGGTCGGCATGCCCTTGTGGTTCGGCGCGAACGTGCAGCCGAGGTAGACGCCGAACAGGCACTGGTGCACGGCGAGGAACGCCACCGCCTTGCCCGGCGGGAGCACCACGAACAGCGCGGACAGGTAGGCCGCCAGGTGCAGGAAGAGCAGGGCCCCCTCCAGCAGCCGGCTCTTCATCGACGGCGACCGCAGCGCCCGCACGCTCGCGACGTGCAGGTTGAAGCCCTCCAGGGTCAGCAGCGGGAAGAAGAGGTACGCCTGGTGGCCGCCGATGAGGCGGGCCGTGCCGCTGCTGGCACGGGCCTGGTCGGTGGACCACACCAGGATGTCCGGGGCGACGTCGGGGTCGAGGTCCTCGTGGTTGGGGTTGGCGTGGTGGCGGGTGTGCTTGTTCATCCACCAGCCGTAGCTCATGCCGATGCCGAGGTTGCCGAAGAGCCGGCCCCAGATCTCGCTCGGCCGGCGCCGCCGGAAGACCTGGCGGTGGGCCAGGTCGTGGGCGACGAGGGCCACTTGACCGAAGGCCAGCGCCAGGAAGGCGGCGACCAGGAGCTGCCACCAGGTGTCACCGAGCGCGAGGAAGGCCCCCCAGCCCGCCGCCAGCAGCCCGATCACCACACCGAGGCGCAGCGTGTAGTAACCGGGGCGCCGCTCCAGCAGACCCGCCTCGGTGATGCGCCGGGAGAGGCGGGCGAAGTCGCTGCCGACGGCGGCGGATGTTCCCGCGACCACGGGTGCCTGTGTGGAAATCGTCATGCCGTCGAGTCTCGCGACGGCCGTCCGCGCGGGACAGCCTGCCAGCCACCGGGCGGCAGGGGGGCTTGCCCCCCGGTCGGGTCAGGGGGCTGACCACACCCCGCCCCGGGCGGTGCGGGGTTTCTCTGGTCTGAACGAATGAACGGGGGCCGCCACTGTGGAGTGGCGGCCCCCGTTCTCGGGTCCCCGCGGATAGAAACGATTGCGCGGGAGAGCCCTGCGGTGGGGCGGGTGGGACTCGAACCCACGGCCGACGGATTATGAGTCCGCTGCTCTAACCGGCTGAGCTACCGCCCCATAGCGGCGTGTCACGTACAAGTGTGCGCGCCGTCTGCCGCAGCATAGCCGCTCATACGATCTCCTGCTTCGGATGGTCGGCCTGTGCGCCGCTCATGACCTTGAGGACATCGGCGCGGGCGACGGCGGTTCCCGCGGGCATGAAAAAGGACCCCTGAGGGGCCCTCGTTCAGCGTGCTCCCCCGACTGGACTCGAACCAGTAACCTGCCGGTTAACAGCCGGCTGCTCTGCCAATTGAGCTACGGAGGACCGAAGCTCCCCCGACTGGACTCGAACCAGTAACCTGCCGGTTAACAGCCGGCTGCTCTGCCAATTGAGCTACGGAGGATCGCCTCGTCTGCATCGAACGGACCTCCCCGGGTATTCGACAGGGGGCGGTCGCTCGCTGCGACACATACATTAGCGCAAGCAGGGGGGTGCTCCGCCAATCGGTACCCTCGGGCACCTGCGTCGCACCAGATACCTACGCACGGGAAGGTGGCAGCCATGCGCTACCGGCTCACGTTCATCGCCGGACTGGCCATCGGTTACGTACTCGGCACACGGGCCGGACACGAGCGCTACGAGCAGCTGAAGAAGTCCGCTCGTCAGATCGCCCGGAACCCGGCCGTACGCAACACCGCCGAGACCGCGGCCCAGCAGGGCCGCGCTTACGCGGGCAAGGCGTTCCAGACGGTCTCGGACAAGGTCGGCGACCGCGTCCCGGACTCGGTCGCCCAGCGGGTCCGCTCCCTGAAGGACCGCACCTCGGGCGGCACCGCGGGGGACGACTGGGGCACCAGCGCCACCTGACCCGGCGGCGCCCGGGGACCGGAGCCGGCGCGGTGATGCGGCAAAATCGTCCGCATGGGGATAGTCGCCGGTTTGGACAGCTCACCTGATTTCACCCGCATCGTGGTCTGCGACACAGACACCGGTGCCGTACTCAGGCAGGGGTACGCCCCCCATCCCGTCGACCCGCCGGAAGGCTCCCGCCCCAGCGACGTCGACCCCCAGGCCTGGCTCCTCTCCCTCGGTGAAGCCGCGGGCGGCGGACTGCTGGAGGGGGTCCAGGCCATCGGCGTCTCCGCGCAGCAGAACGCGCTGGTCCCGCTGGACGCCCAGGGCAACACCGTGCGCCCGGCGATGACCGGCGGGGACCGGCGCGCACAGGTCGCCGCGGCCGACCTGGTGGACGCGCTCGGCGGCCGGGAGGCCTGGGCGCACGCCGTCGGCTGTGTGCCGCAGTCCGCGCACCCCGTCACCAAGCTGCGCTGGCTGGCCAAGAACGAACCGGAGAACGCCCGGCGCGTCGCCGTGCTGCTCCAGGCCCACGACTGGCTGGTGTGGCAGCTGCTCGGGCGCCCGGTGCGCCGTACCACCGACCGCGGCGGGGCCTCCGGCACCGGTTACTGGTCCGCGGCCACCGGTGTCTACCGCTCCGACCTGGTCGAGCTGGCGCTCGGCCACCAGGCGATGCTGCCGGAGGTGATCGGCCCGGCCGAGGCGGCCGGCACCACCCCGGAGGGGCTGCTGATCTCGGCCGGCACCGGGGAGACCATGGCCGCCGCGTTCGGGCTCGGGATCGGGCTCGGGGACGCGGTGGTCTCGCTCGGCGCCTCGGGCTCGGTGATGGCCGTGCACCCCGAGGCGCTGGCCGACCAGTCCGGGATGATCACCTCGCTCGCCGACGCCACCGGCATGCACCTGCCGGTCGTCACCACGCTGAACGCGGTACGCGCCCTGCGCGGCACCGCCGAACTCCTCGGCCTGCCGGACCTGGAGGCCCTGTCCGAGCTGGCGATGAAGTCCACGCCGGGCGCGCACGGCCTGGTCCTGCTCCCCTATCTGGAGGGCGAGCGCACGCCGAACCTGCCGCACACCGCGGGCACCCTCGCCGGGCTGCGGCGCGAGTCGATGAAGCCGGAGCACCTGGCGCGGGCCGCGTTCGAGGGCATGCTGTGCGGGCTCGCCGACGCGCTGGACGTGCTGCGCGGGCGGGGCGTGGAGGTGCGGCGGATCTTCCTGCTGGGCCCGGCCGCCGAACTGCCCGCCGTGCAGGCCGCGGCGCCCTCGCTGTTCGGGGCGCAGGTCGTCGTGCCGCAGCCCGCGGACTACACCGCGATCGGCGCGGCCCGGCAGGCGGCCTGGGCGCTGGGCGTGTCGCAGGGCACCCTCGATCCGCGCACTCCGCCGGCCTGGCAGGGCGCGGCGGCGCAGGTGCTGGAGCCGGGCGAGGAGATGGCCGTCGGGCAGGCGGTGCGGCAGCAGTTCACGGCGGTGCGGGAGCAGACCCACCCCGGCGCCTTCCAGTGAGCCGTACCAAATGCCGCAAACCGCACCTTTACCACCAACACCCATAAGGCCGTACGGAAATCCGCTGTCGGGTTAATCGGTTGAGGTAACGCGGGTGGAGTGTCCGACGATAGGGGCCAGGGGCAATCCGACTGCCCCTGTCGCCGACTCCGAGAGACGTAGCGTGCTCATACGACTTCTACGGACCTATCTCAGGCCCTACAAGAAACCCATCACCTTGCAGGTGCTGCTCCAGTTCGTGCAGACCTGCGCCACCCTGTACCTGCCCACCCTGAACGCCCACATCATCGACAACGGCGTCGTGAAGGGCGACACGGGCTACATCCTGTCGTTCGGCGCCCTGATGATCGGCATCTCGCTGGTGCAGGTCGTGTGCAACATCGGTGCCGTGTACCTGGGCGCGCGGACCGCCTCTGCGCTCGGCCGGGACGTGCGCGGTGCCGTCTTCGACCGGGTGCAGTCCTTCTCCGCCCGCGAGGTGGGCCACTTCGGCGCGCCCTCGCTCATCACCCGTACGACCAACGACGTGCAGCAGGTCCAGATGCTGGTCCTGATGACGTTCACACTGATGGTGTCGGCGCCCATCATGTGCGTCGGCGGCATCGTGCTGGCCCTCGGCCTGGACGTGCCGCTGTCCGGGGTGCTGGTCGCGGTCGTCCCGGTGCTGGCCATCTGCGTGACGCTGATCGTGCGCCGGCTGCGGCCGCTGTTCCGCACCATGCAGACCCGCCTCGACAAGGTGAACCGGGTGCTGCGCGAGCAGATCACCGGCAACCGGGTGATCCGCGCCTTCGTCCGCGACGAGTACGAGCAGGCCCGCTTCGGGCGGGTCAACGGCGAGCTGACCGAGATGCAGCTGGCCACCGGACGGCTGCTGTCGCTGATGTTCCCGATGGTGATGACGGTGGTGAACGTGTCGTCCATCGCGGTGGTGTGGTTCGGCGCGCACCGCATCGACAGCGGCGGGATGCAGATCGGCGACCTGACCGCGTTCCTCGCCTATCTGATGCAGATCGTGATGTCCGTGATGATGGCCACCTTCATGTTCATGATGGTGCCGCGCGCGGAGGTGTGCGCCGAGCGCATCCAGGAGGTACTGGAGACCGGTTCCAGCGTGCTGCCGCCGCTCACGCCGGTCACCGAGCTGCGCCGGCACGGGCACCTGGAGATCCGCGCGGCCGGCTTCCGCTATCCGGGTGCCGAGGAGCCGGTGCTGCGCTCCGTCGAGCTGGTGGCCCGGCCCGGCGAGACCACGGCCGTGATCGGCTCCACCGGCAGCGGCAAGTCCACCCTGCTCGGGCTGGTCCCCCGGCTGTTCGACGCCACCGAGGGCGAGGTCCTGGTGAACGGCGTGGACGTCCGCGAGGTCGAGCCGGCGCTGCTGGCCCGGACGGTCGGGCTGGTCCCGCAGAAGCCGTACCTGTTCGCGGGCACCGTCGCCACCAACCTGCGCTACGGCAATCCGGACGCCACGGACGAGGAGCTGTGGCACGCGCTGGAGGTGGCGCAGGCCAAGGAGTTCGTGACCAGGCTGGAGGGCGGTCTGGACGCGCCGATCGCCCAGGGCGGCACCAATGTGTCGGGCGGCCAGCGCCAGCGGCTCGCCATCGCGCGCACCCTCGTGCAGCGCCCCGAGATCTACCTCTTCGACGACTCCTTCTCCGCGCTCGACTACGCCACCGACGCGGCCCTGCGCGCTGCCTTGGCCCGGGAGACCGCGGAGGCGACCGTCGTGATCGTCGCCCAGCGGGTGGCGACCATCCGGGACGCGGACCGGATCATCGTCCTGGACGAGGGCCGGGTGGTCGGCTCCGGCCGGCACCAGGAGCTGATGGCGGGCAACGAGACCTACCGGGAGATCGTGCTCTCCCAGCTGACGGAAGCGGAGGCCGCCTGATGGCCGGGCCCATGGGACGCATGATGGCCGGGGGGAGTCCCGACCAGCGGTCGATGGACTTCAAGGGGTCCGGCAAACGGCTGGTCGCCCAGTTCCGGCCCGAACGGGCCACCGTCTGCCTGCTGCTGCTGTGCGTGGTCGTCAGCGTGACGCTGAGCGTGGTCGGCCCGAAGATCCTGGGCAAGGCCACCGACCTGGTGTTCGCCGGCATCATCGGCCGGCAGATGCCCGCCGGGGCCACCAAGGCGCAGGTGCTGGCCGGGATGCGGGCCGAGGGCAAGGGCTCCGTCGCGGACATGCTCCAGAGCACCGACTTCACGCCCGGCAAGGGCATCGACTTCGGGGCGGTCGGCGAGGTGCTGCTGCTGGCGCTCGGCACCTTCCTCGTCGCCGGTCTGCTGATGGCCGTCGCCACCCGGCTGGTCAACCGGACGGTGAACCGCACGATGTACCGGCTGCGCGAGTCCGTGCAGACGAAGCTGTCGCGGCTGCCGCTGTCGTACTTCGACAAGCGCCAGCGCGGCGAGGTGCTGTCGCGGGCCACCAACGACATCGACAACATCGGGCAGACGCTCCAGCAGTCGATGGGCCAGCTGATCAACTCGGTGCTGACCATCGTCGGCGTGCTGGTGATGATGTTCTACGTCTCCTGGATCCTGGCGCTGGTCGCGCTGGTGACCGTGCCGCTGTCCTTCGTCGTCGCCACCCGGGTCGGCAAGCGCTCGCAGCCGCACTTCGTGCAGCAGTGGCGTTCGACGGGCGCGCTCAACGCCCACGTGGAGGAGATGTACACCGGGCACACGCTGGTGAAGGTGTTCGGGCGGCAGGAGGAGTCGGCGAAGCAGTTCGCCGAGCAGAACGAGGCGCTGTACCAGGCTGCGTTCAAGGCGCAGTTCAACAGCGGTGTGATGCAGCCGCTGATGATGTTCGTGTCGAACCTGAACTATGTGCTGGTGGCGGTCGTCGGCGGGCTGCGGGTCGCGTCCGGCGCGCTGTCCATCGGTGATGTGCAGGCCTTCATCCAGTACTCGCGCCAGTTCTCGATGCCGCTGACGCAGGTCGCCTCCATGGCGAACCTGGTGCAGTCCGGCGTGGCCTCGGCCGAGCGGGTCTTCGAACTCCTGGACGCGGAGGAGCAGGAGGCGGACCCGGTGCCCGGCGAGCGGCCGGAACGGCTGCGCGGGCGCGTGGAGCTGGAGCACGTGTCCTTCCGGTACGACCCGGACAAGCCGCTGATCGAGGACCTCTCGCTCACGGTGGAGCCCGGGCACACGGTGGCCATCGTGGGCCCCACGGGCGCGGGCAAGACCACGCTGGTCAACCTGCTCATGCGGTTCTACGACGTCTCCGGCGGGCGGATCACCCTGGACGGGGTGGACGTGCGCCGGATGACCCGGGACGAGCTGCGGTCCGGGATCGGCATGGTGCTCCAGGACACCTGGCTGTTCGGCGGCACCATCGCGGAGAACATCGCGTACGGCGCCTCCCGCGAGGTGACCCAGGGCGAGATCGAGGAGGCCGCGCGGGCGGCGCACGCCGACCGGTTCATCCGGACGCTGCCCGAGGGGTACGACACCGTGATCGACGACGAGGGCACGGGGGTGAGCGCCGGTGAGAAGCAGCTCATCACCATCGCGCGCGCGTTCCTGTCCGACCCGGTGATCCTGGTCCTGGACGAGGCGACGAGCTCCGTGGACACCCGCACCGAGGTGCTGATCCAGAAGGCGATGGCCAAACTGGCCGCCGGGCGCACCTCGTTCGTGATCGCGCACCGGCTCTCCACGATCCGGGACGCGGACACGATCCTCGTCATGGAGAACGGCTCCATCGTCGAACAGGGCGCGCACGCCGACCTGCTGGCGGCGGACGGGGCGTACGCCCGGCTGTACCAGGCGCAGTTCGCGCAGGCGGTGGCCGAGGTCGACTGACCGGGGGACGGGAAGAGGGGGCCGTCGCGAGGCGGCCCCCTCTTTTCGTCAGTCCAGGTAGCCCCTCAGCTGGTCCGCGTAGGCGTGGTCCCTGAGCTTGGCGAGGGTCTTGGACTCGATCTGGCGTATGCGTTCGCGGGTGACGCCGAAGAGGCGGCCGATCTCCTCCAGGGTGCGGGGGCGGCCGTCGAGGAGGCCGTAGCGCAGCTGTACGACCTTGCGCTCGCGCTCGCCCAGCGTGGACAGCACCGCCTCCAGGTGCTGCTTGAGCAGGAGGAACGCGGCGGACTCCACGGGGCTCGCGGCGTCGCCGTCCTCGATGAGGTCGCCGAGCGCCACGTCGTCCTCCTCGCCGACCGGGGCGTGCAGCGAGACCGGCTCCTGGGCGAGGCGCAGCACCTCGCCGACCCGCTCGGGCGACAGGTCGAGGTGGGCGGCGACCTCCTCGGGCGTCGGCTCGTACCCCCGCTCCTGGAGCATGTGGCGCTGCACCCGTACCACCCGGTTGATCAGCTCCACGACGTGCACCGGCACGCGGATGGTGCGGGCCTGGTCGGCGAGGGCGCGGGACATGGCCTGGCGGATCCACCAGGTGGCGTAGGTGGAGAACTTGTAGCCGCGGGCGTAGTCGAACTTCTCCACGGCGCGGATGAGCCCGAGGTTGCCCTCCTGGACGAGGTCGAGCATGGTCAGCCCGCGCCCCACGTACCGCTTGGCGACGGACACGACGAGCCGCAGGTTGGCCTCGATCAGCCGTCGCTTGGCCACCCGCCCCATGACCACCAGCCGGTCCAGATCGTGCGCCAGCCCGCTGTCCAGGTCGGGGGTGTTGCCCAGCTTCTCCTCCGCGAACAGGCCGGCCTCCACCCGGCGGGCGAGTTCGACCTCCTCGGCCGCGGTGAGCAGCGGGATGCGGCCGATCTCGCGCAGGTACTGCCGGAACAGGTCGGCGGTGGGTCCCCCGTTCTCCGGATGCAGGGAAGCACGGCCCTGCGGGGGAACGACCGGCAGGACGTCCGGCTCCGCGTCCGGCTCCACGTCCGGCTCCACGTCCGGCTCCGTGTCCGGTTCGTCCGCGCGGGCACCGGTGCTGCTGTCGGCGGGGGTGAGGGTCTGGGTCTGCACGAGGGCGACCTCCAGGATGTTCACCGGACTCGGGCACCCCCAACAGTGTGGGGTACGGCACATCGCTCCCACGAGGGGCGTGCGATGACTTTTTGCATCCGGTCCGTGACCCACTGCTGCCGATCGCCGTTCGGCAGCCGCTCAGAGCGCCTCCGCGCCCCGCGCCCGCAGGGACTGGTCGTACTGCTGGAGGACCCACATCTCGTTCTGGACCGCGGCCAGTTGGGCCGGGTCACCGCCGGCGGACAGCCGGGTCATCTGGTACTCGATGTCGCGGATGCGGCGTTCCACGGCGCGGCGGCGGATCTGGACCAGGACCGTGCCGGCGTAGGTCTCGTCCACGGTGCGGCGCAGGATCGGTTCGACGGCCAGTTCGGTGACCATGGCGCGCACGGTGTCGTCCGGCGCGGCCTCGCGGACGCGGACGAGGTACTCCTGCGGGTCGGCCACCCCGTACTCCGCGCCGCCCGCCTCCGCGATGGCCTGGCGTACGGCGGCGTAGGGCGGGGCGGTGAACTCGTCCACCCCGTAGGCGTCGAACGCCGGGGAGACCAACTCGGGGCGCTGGAGGGCGAGTTTGAGCAGTTCGCGTTCGGCGGCGTACACCGGGTTGCGCAGCGTGAGGGCCGGGCCGGAGTTCGCCGGGCGCGGGGCCGACGCCCACTGCTGCTCCGCGCCGCGCGGGCGCTCCTGCTGGGGGCCCCTGCCGCCCCGGTCCCGGGCCCAGCGGGCCAGCTGGGCCACCCGGCGGACCACGAACTGGGTGTCCAGGATGCCCAGCAGTCCGGCCAGCTCCACCGCGACCTCGTGCTGCGCGCCGCTGTTCTTGATCCGGGCCACGATCGGCGCCGCCTCGTCCAGCGCGGCGGCCCGCCCCCCGGAGGTGTCCAGGTCGTACCGGCTCACGATCTGCCGCAGCGCGAACTCGAACAGCGGAGTGCGGGGTTCGACGAGGTCGGCCACCGCCTCGTCGCCCTTGGCCAGGCGCAGCTCGCACGGGTCCATGCCGTCCGGCGCGATCGCGATGTACGTCTCGGCGGCGAACTTCTGGTCGTCCTCGAACGCGCGCAGGGCGGCCTTCTGCCCGGCCGCGTCACCGTCGAAGGTGAAGATCACCCGCGCCGATCCGTTGTCCATCAGCAGCCGGCGAAGGATCTTGATGTGCTCGCCGCCGAAGGCCGTGCCGCAGGTCGCGATGGCCGTGGTCACCCCGGCGAGGTGGCAGGCCATGACGTCGGTGTAGCCCTCGACCACCACCGCCCGGCTGGCCTTCGCGATCTCCTTCTTCGCCAGGTCGATGCCGTACAGGACCTGCGACTTCTTGTAGATCGCGGTATCGGGGGTGTTCAGGTACTTGGGGCCGTTGTCCGACTCGTAGAGCTTGCGCGCCCCGAAGCCGACGACGTCCCCGCCGATGTCCCGGATCGGCCACATCAGCCGGCCCCGGAAGCGGTCGATGGGCCCGCGCCGGCCCTCCTGGGCCAGGCCGGAGAGGATCAGTTCCTTGTCGCTGAAGCCCTTGCCGCGCAGGTAGCGGGTGAGGTGGTCCCAGCCCTGGGGGCTGTACCCGACGCCGAAGTGCTCCGCCGCGGCCTGGTCGAAGCCGCGCTCGGCGAGGAAGACCCGGCCGGTCTCCGCCTCGGGGCTGGTGGCCAGCTGCTCGGCGTACCACTGCGCCGCGATCTTGTGCGCCTCGACCAGCCGGATCCGCTCGCCGCGCTGGTGGGCCGGGTTGTACCCGCCCTCCTCGTAGCGCAGCGTGATCCCGGCCTGGGCGGCGAGCCGCTCCACCGCCTCCGAGAAGGAGAGGTGGTCCACCTTCATCACGAAGGTGATGGTGTCGCCGCCCTCCTGGCAGCCGAAGCAGTGGAAGAGTCCCTTGCTCGGGCTGACCTGGAAGGACGGCGACTTCTCGTCGTGGAACGGGCACAGCCCCTTGAGGTTGCCGCCGCCCGCGTTGCGCAGCTGGAGGTATTCGGAGACCACGGCGTCGATCGGGACCGCGTCCCGTACCGCCTTCACGTCCTCGTCGTTGATCCGTCCTGCCACGGGTGAATTCTACGGGGCGCGCGGACGGTCCCGGGGCGGCCGGGGCTCAGGGGAGGAGGCGGTCCAGGGGCATGTGGGGGTCGGCGAGCGCGTCCGTGTCGACCCGGCTCCGGGCTCGCACCAGCTTCTGGATCGGCTCCGTGACGTTCCACACGTTCACGTTCATCCCGGCCAGCACCCTGCCCTCCCGCAGCCAGAACGCGATGAACTCGCGCCGGCCCATGTCGCCCCGGATGACCACCTGGTCGTACGTGCCCGGCGGCGCCCACCCGCTGTACTCCATGCCCAGGTCGTACTGGTCGGTGAAGAAGTACGGCACCCGGTCGTACACCGAGTCCTGTCCCAGCATCGAGCGCGCGGCGGCCGGTCCGCCGTTGAGCGCGTTGGCCCAGTGCTCGACCCTGATCCGGTCGTCGAACAGCGGCAGCGGGAAGGCGGCGACGTCCCCGGCCGCGTGGATGTCGGGGTCGGAGGTGCGCAGCCGCTCGTCCACCACGACGCCGCCGCCGCGCGCCCGCTCGGCGATCTCCAGGCCCGCGGCCTGGGCGAGCGCGACCCGGGGGGTGGCGCCGATCGCCGCGAGGACGTCGTGCGCCGGGTGCTCCTCGCCGTCGTCGGTGCGCACGGCGAGAACCATGCCGTCCTGGCCGACGATCTCGGTGAGCCTGCGCCCGAAGTGGAAGCGGACCCCGTGCTCGCGGTGCAGCTGGGCGAAGACGTTGCCCAGCTCGGGGCCGAGCACGCCGTGCAGCGGGGTCGGCTCCGGTTCGATCACCGTGACCTCCGCGCCGTACTCGCGGGCCGCCGCCGCGATCTCCAGGCCGATCCAGCCGGCGCCGGCGATCACCAGGTGCCCGTTGTCCCGGCCGAGGGAGGCCAGCACGCCCTTGAGCCGTTCGGCGTGGGCGAGGCGGCGCAGATGGTGCACGCCGGCCAGGTCGGTGCCGGGGATGTCCAGGCGGCGGGGCTCGGCGCCGGTCGCGAGGAGCAGCTTGTCGTAGCGGACGAGGGTGCCGTCGTCGCCGTAGCGCACGGTCTTGGCCGTACGGTCGATGCGGTCGACGCTCTGGCCGAGGTGCAGCTCGATGTCGTTGCGCGCGTACCAGGCGGGCTCGTGCACGAAGACGCTGTCGCGTTCCTCCTTGCCGAGCAGGAAGCCCTTGGACAGCGGCGGGCGCTCGTAGGGGTGGTCGCGTTCGTCGCAGATCAGTATCACCCTGCCGGTGAAGCCTTCCGCGCGGAGCGTCTCGGCCGCCTTCGCTCCCGCGAGACCACCGCCGACGATCACGAATGTCTGATCCGCGTCGACCACTTGTCTGCCTCCTCGTAAGGGTGCCGCCACATGCGAGCGTCCCGCACCGGGCGTGCTGCGGGAAGGGGGGGTGACCCGATCAGGCCACCGGTGACACGTTCCTCTCACATACGCCCCGTCAGTCTCGCGTGCAGCGAGAGCGCGGAGGCGTCGGTGAGGGACGCGATCTGGTCGACGATCACCCGCTTGCGCGCGTGGTCGTCGGGCGCCTTGTCGAACAGGGCGCGGAACTGCGGGCCCAGGCCGTCCGGGGCGCGGGCGGTGAGCGCCTCGGCCAGCTCCGCGACGATGATCCGCTGGTCGGCGCGGAGCCGCTCCTGCTCGGCGCGCTGCATCACGTACCGGTCGGCGACCGCCTTGAGCACCGCGCACTCCGTCCGGGTCGCGCGGGGTACGACGAGTTCGGCGCCGTAGCGGGTGAGCCGGCCGCCGCCGTACGCGGCGCGGGTGGCGCCCTCGGCGGCCAGGCAGAAGCGGCCGATGAGCTGGCTGGTGGCGTCCTTGAGCCGGGCCTGGGCGACCGCGCTGCCGTCGTAGCCGTGCGGCCACCACTCGGCGGCCTGGAGGCGGTCGAGGGCCTCGGCGAGTTCGGCGGGATCGGTGTCCGCGGGGACGTAGCGGCCGACGGCCACCTCGAACACCGCCTGCCGTTCCGGTTCGGCGTACAGGCAGTTGGGGTCGATGTGGCCGGCGTGCAGGCCGTCCTCGACGTCGTGCACCGAGTAGGCCACGTCGTCGGACCAGTCCATGACCTGGGCCTCGAAGCAGGTGCGGATGCCGGGGGCCTCGGCCCTGACCCAGTCGAAGACCGGGCGGTCGTCCTCGTACACCCCGAACTTCGCGGAGGCCGGGTCGGTGGGGTGGGCGCCGCGCGGCCAGGGGTACTTGGTGGCGGCGTCGAGGGTGGCGCGGGTGAGGTTGAGGCCGACGGAGCCCTCCGCGGTGAACCGCTTGGGTTCGATGCGGGTGAGCAGCCGCAGGGACTGGGCATTGCCCTCGAAGCCGCCGCAGTCGTCCGCGAACTCGTTCAGCGCCGCTTCGCCGTTGTGGCCGAAGGGCGGGTGGCCCAGGTCGTGGGAGAGGCAGGCCGCCTCGACCAGGTCGGGGTCGCAGCCGAGGGCGGCGCCCAGTTCCCGGCCGACCTGGGCGCACTCCAGGGAGTGGGTGAGCCGGGTGCGGGGACTGGCGTCCCAGACCTGGCTGTGGCTGCCCGGGGTGACGACCTGGGTCTTGCCAGCGAGGCGGCGCAGCGCGGCGGAGTGCAGGACGCGGGCCCGGTCCCGCTGGAAGGCGGTGCGCCCCGGGCGTTTGTCGGGCTCGGGGGCCCAGCGTTCCAGGGCGGCCGGGCCGTAGGGATCGGGGGGTGCGCTGCCTGCCATGCTTCGACAGTAAGCGCCACGGGTGACAAACGGGGGGTGCCGGGTGGCCCAGTCGGACGGCGCGTTGGGGAATCCGGGCGCCGTGGCGAAGCGGAATCGCACACCGGAGCGAACCGGATCGGCGCGGGCGGCGTCCTCCTTGGTCGGGACCGGACTCCGGAATCCGTAGCGAGGGGGGCTGTATGAGGATCCGTCGACCGCGGCTGCCGCGCACGCGCACCGGGCAGCGGCGGCTGGTGCAGGCCGTGATGGCCGCCTGTGTGCTGGCGCTGGCCCCGGCCGCCTGGCTGTTCACGTCCACGGCGGACCGGCTGCGCACGGTGGCCGACGTGCCGTCGGCGCCGGTCGCGGTGGTGTTCGGAGCCGGGCTGTGGAACGGTGGGCCCTCGCCGTATCTGGCGCACCGGCTGGACGCGGCGGCGGCGCTGTACCACGCGGGCCGGGTCAGGGCCGTGCTGGTCACCGGGGACAACAGCCGCAAGGACTACGACGAGCCGGACGCCATGCGCGCCTACCTCACGCGGCACGGGGTGCCGGGCGGGAAGGTCGTGCGCGACTACGCCGGGTTCGACACCTGGGACTCCTGTGTGCGGGCCCGGAAGATCTTCGGCGTCGACCGCGCGGTGCTGGTCAGCCAGGGCTTCCACATCCGCCGGGCGGTGGCGCTGTGCGAGGCGGCGGGGGTGGACTCGTACGGCGTCGGGGTCGACGCGAAGCACGACGCGACCTGGTACTACGGCGGCGCGCGCGAGGTGTTCGCGGCGGGCAAGGCGGCACTGGACGTGGTGTTCCGGCCGGATCCGACCTTCCTCGGGCCCCGGGAGCAGGGGATCGCCAAGGCGCTGGCGGGATCCGGGAGTCCGGACCGGCGCGAGGACGGCTGAGCGTGGAGATCGCGGATCTGACGCCCGCCGAGCGGCGGGTCCGGGACGCCTTCCCGCTCGGCGAGGGGGTCGACCTGCGGGTACGGCCCGACTCCCCCGAGGACGCGGACGACGATCCCGCGCGGGGCGCCGGATGGGGTCCCGAGCGCACCCTGCGGGCCGAGTTCCTGCGGAAGTTGCTGCTGGCCGGGCCGGTGCGGGAGGGCCGTACGGCCGGCCTGAAGGTGACGGGCGCCCGCGTCACCGGCCGCCTCGACCTCCGGTACGGCACCGTCGCCCACCCGGTGCGGCTGCGCTCCTGCCACTTCGAGCGGGCGCCGGACCTGTACGGGGCGCGGGTGGGCGCCCTGGTCCTCAGCGACTCGGTGCTGCCGGGGCTGACGGCCGGGGCGCTGCGCGCCGACGGGGTCCTGCGGATCACCTGCTGCCGGTTCACGGGCCCGGTGCGGCTGCAAGGGGCCAAGCTGGCGGGGGCGTTCTTCGCCAACGGCGCGCGGCTGGGCACGCCCGGCGAGACCCCGGCGGAGCCCGTGCTCCAGCTCAACCACGCGGAGGTGGGCACGGACGTCTGGGCGCCGGGGCTGGTGGCGCACGGCAGGGTGCAGCTGAACGGGGCCGTCGTCGGCGGGCAGGTGAACCTCAACGACGCGGTGCTGGACGCCCCCGGCGACACCGCGCTGCACGCCGAGGTCCTGGCGGTCGGCACCGATCTGCACGCGATGCGGCTGCGCGTCCGTGGCCGGGTCAATCTGGGCGGCGCCCGCATCCCCCGCCAGCTCAACCTGGCGCACGCGCGGCTGGCCAACCCCGGCGGGCAGGCGCTGCGCGCCAGCAGCGGTGTCATCGGGGAGCTGTGGCTGCGGGACGCCGCGCCGATCGAGGGAGACGTCAATCTGCGCCGCGCGCAGCTCGATCTGCTGCACGTGCCGCCCGGGGTGTGGCCGGACCGGGTGCAACTCGACGGGCTGGCCTACCGGGTGCTCACCCCGCACCTGCCCGCCGAGCAGCGGCTGCCGCTGCTGGAGCGCGAACCGGACGGCTATCTCCCGCACCCGTACGAGCAGTTGACCACCGCGTACCGCACGGTGGGGGACGACGCCGCGGCCCGCACCGTCCAGCTGGCCAAGCTGCGCCGCCACCGCCGCACCCTGCCGCCGTACGCCCGGCTGTGGGGCTGCCTCCAGGACGCGGCCGTCGGCTACGGCTTCCGCCCGATGCGTGCCGCGGGCTGGCTGCTGCTCCTGCTGTGCACGGGCACCCTGGTCTTCGCCCTGCACCACCCGCCGGCCCTCAAACCGTCCGAGGCGCCCGCCTTCAACCCGCTCTTCTACACCCTCGACCTGCTGCTCCCCATCATCGACTTCGGCCAGGAACCGGCGTTCGCCCCGCGCGGCGCCTACCAGTGGCTGTCCTATCTGCTGATCGCCCTGGGCTGGGTCCTGGCGACGACGATCGCGGCGGGCATCACGCGCTCGCTGAACCGGCAGTAGGAACCGGGCGGGGAGACGGCGCCCTCCGGCCGCCGGTGCCGCGGTCGAACCGGCGCCGCCCCGCGCCCGGGCGGGTGGGGGGCGGCGGCCGTGTCCGTCAGGGCGCGAGTGGGCCGAGGCCCTCCGTGGCCAGCCGGCGGTTGCGGTACCGCTTGTCGCCGGTGATCTCCGGGCCGAACCACCGCGGCGGGGTGAAGGCCCGCGCCGCCTCCTCCGAGGGGAACTCGACCTCGACGGTGCGCAGGCCGGACAGCTCCTGCTCGTACACGTCGACGTAGGCGAGGGTGTCGCGCACGGGCACGGAGTGCCGGGTCTTCACCAGCCGGGCACCGGCCGTGGCGGGCCACAGGTCGTCGAACTCCGACTCGGTGAGCGGGAGTTCGACCTCGACCCGGGACAGCTCGCCGTGTCCGTGCTTGACCCCGAGGACGCACCGGCCCGCGATGCGGCGCACCCGCACCTCGGTGCCCGTGCCGGTGACCGCGAGATAGCCCTGTTCGATGGGCTCGGTCGCCACACCGGGCGGCACCGGCTCCGCGCCGAGCAGGAACTTGCGCTCAATCTCCAGCGGCACCGGACACCTCCCCCGTGCCGTGCGCGGCGACCAGCTCCGGCAGCCGGCGCATGTCGGTGAAGACGGCCGTCGCGGTCCCCGTGAGCCATTCGCCCGGGGTGAGGCCGCCCGCGTACCCGAAGGAGCGCATCCCGGCGGCGGCGGCCGCCTGGACGCCGAACCTGCTGTCCTCCACCACGACGCAGCGGGACGGGTCGACGCCCATCCGCCGCGCGGCGTGCAGGAAGAGATCCGGCGCGGGCTTGCCGCGCGCCACCTCGTGGGCGCTGAAGACACGGCCCTCGAACCGCTGGTAGAGCCCGACCCGGCCGAGGGTGTGCCGCATCTTCTCGTGGCTGCCGCTGGAGGCGATGCACCAGTGCCGCGCGCCGAGGCCCGCGGCCTCCAGGCCGTCCAGCGCCTCGGTGATGCCGTCGACCGCGGTGAGGTCCTCGTCCACCGCCTTGGCGTGCATATCCCGGAACCGCTCGTCCCAGATCCGGGCGGTCTCGGCGCCGAGGCGCTCGGCGATCTGCTCGCCGATCGAGGTGGTCGAGCGGCCGACGAAGCGGTTCATGACGTCGGACTCGCTCAGCGGCCAGCCCAGTTCGGCGCCCAGGGCGACATGGGTGCGCACCGCGATCGGCTCGCTGTCGACGAGCACGCCGTCGCAGTCGAAGATGACGAGCGAGACGGTCGTGCGGGGGGTGGCGGTCGCGGTCAACGGATGCATCCCTGGCTGATCAGCAGCTGCCGGATCTCCTCGACGCGCTCGGCGCCGAGCCGGCGCTTGGCCTGGTCCTCGGGCTTCTCGTCCTTCTGGCCGTACTGCCACCAGGCCTCGCCGTTGTCGCGGTTCATCACGAGGAAGCGGTTCTTCTCGGAGGGGCCGCGGACGATCAGGGAGGTGGTGTCGGGCGGGGAGGCGACGGTGTGCACCATCGTGTGCCGGATCACGTAGCCGGAGCCCGCGACCTCCTCGCGCACCAGGGCCGGCGTGCCGATCCGGGTGTCGGGGTCCAGCTCGTCGTAGTCGCCGTAGAGGTGGTGCTGGTAGCTGCCGTGCAGGATGCGCGAGCCGAAGCTCCAGCGGTGGTTGTGCGGCCGGTCGAAGTCGCTGCCGGTGAAGACGTGCAGCCTGATCCGTACGTCGCTGGCCTTGTCGTTGACGAGGACGACCCGGTCGAGCTCCTGGAGCCGCTCGCACTGGTTCAGCAGCTCCGGGGTGGCCAGCACATGGTCGAAGGCGTCGTTGAGCCAGGTCGGGTGGGACACCAGCTCTTCGAGGAGGTCCTCCATCGGCCGGTGCAGGGCGGGCATGTCGGACCAGTCGAGGGCGGCCAGGCGCGCCGGGTCGATCAGGGACCGGGATGCGGTGGTGGTCATCGGACGGGTGCCTCCTGGGGGTGCGTGGCCAGCCACTTGCGGGCCTTCTCATGGTGTTTGGGCAGCATCTGGGGGGCGTCCAGGAAGCGGGGCATCAGGTGCGGCTCGGTGGTCAGCGCCCTGAGCATGTAGCCGATGGTCACCCCGTGTCCGGGCCGCTCGATGATCTCGATGGAATCGCCCGCCCCGATGGTTCCCTCCTTCACCACACGCAGGTAGGCGCCCGGGGCGCCGTGCGCGATGAAGCGCTTGACCAGGTCCGGGACGTCCCAGAAGCCCGCGAAGACGCGGCAGGGCTTGCGGGCCCGGATGACCTCGAAGACCGCCTCGCCGATGGCCCAGCGCTCGCCGACCTCGGCGCCGGTGATGTCCAGGCCGGTGGTCGAGAGGTTCTCGCCGAAGTTGCCCGGCCGGATCTCGCGGCCCAGCTCCTTTTCCCAGAAGACGGCGTCCTCGCGGGCGAAGGCGTACACCGCCTTGTCGGGGCCGCCGTGCACCCGCCGGTCGGCGACCAGGTCGCCTTCGAGTCCCTCGTGGCGGGCCATGACCCGGTGGGCCACCGGCCGCTTGTCGATGCCGCTGTAGCCGAGGGTGGCCCAGGGGCCCCGCCGTTCCACGGCGAGGTTGAGGGTGGTGAGCACGGCGGTCACGAGGCGACCCCGTCCAGCCGCCGCGGCCGCCAGGCCGCCGTGACGTTGGGCACGGTGGGGGTCACGCCCTCGACGTTCATCGCGGTCAGCAGATGGGTGACGACGGTCAGCAGGTCCCAGCGGTGCGGATCGTCCAGGGACGTGCGGTGGGTCAGGTCGAGCATCTCCCTGAGGCCGGGGCGCCGGCCGCCCTGGGCCGCGAGCGGCCCGTCGGCCGCGGCGAGCCGGCGCCAGCTGGCCTCCAGGTCGAAGTCGTGCTCGGGGTGCCGGTCCTCCAGCTCCTGGAAGATGTCCAGGGCGTCGGGGCGGGCGTCGTGATCGTCCAGGATGCGGCGGCGGATCAGGTCGCGCCGGGGCTCGTCGCAGATGACGGCGAGTTCGCGCAGCACGTCCGCGGGCTCGTCCGAGATGTGCGTGAAGTTGAACAGGCCGCTGACCACGCCCAGTTGGTGGCGCAGGTGCTCCGGCTCGCGCTGGGCCGGGTCGGCCGGGCCCTTGAGCGCGTTGAGCCGTACGGCGGCGGGGACGGCCCCCGGCCGCCAGTGCTCGTCCCGCAGGACCAGCGCCACCGTCTCGGTGCTGGGCAGGATGACGTCCATGGCCTCGATGCGCTCGCGGCTCGCGATGTTGAACTGGTAGCGCCAGACCTCGCGGATCGTCATCCGGTCGTGCCGGAAGCGCACCGCGTCCACCGGGCGGAAGCCCGCCTCCCGCAGGATCCGCAGCGCGGGCCGCAGCCTGCGCCCCGCGGTCGCCTCGGACTTGAGCATGCACAGCGCGATGCCGAGCATCCGCTCGGTGATGTCCCCGAAGGTCCAGACGGCCTCGCGGAAGTACTGGTCGACCGCGTAGAGATCGGCCTTGCGCTCCGACCAGGTGACGGTCTCCAGGAGGCCGGCGGGGACCTCGGTCAGCCGGGAGACGGGCGGGCTCTGCGGATGCAGGCGTCTCATCTGTCGTGTCCTTCCTGCCAGAACGCGGGGGCGGGCGGGGCGGCCTGGGCGAAGACGCCGGCCAGGAACTCCGCCTCGGCGAGCCGGAGCGGGGTGTTGGGCGCGGCGTGCTCGGCCAGCGGCCAGGTCAGCAGCCGTTTGGGAGCCGGGTAGCGGGCGTGTGCGGCGTACCCGGTCTCCGGCAGGCAGCGCTGGTCCCGGCCGGCCACGGAGAACAGCGCCGGGCAGCGGCCGTACGCCGCCAGCTCGGCGACGTCGAAGAGGGCGAGCGTCCGCGCCGCGCGCGGCACCAGGTCCGGGTAGGACTCGGCGAAGCGCAGCAGCTCCCGGTAGGGCTGCCGGTCGGGCACCCGGGTCGGATCGGGCAGCGCGGCGAGGAAGGGCGACTCGACGAGCGCGGCGCCGACCAGCGGACTCAGCACCGCTGCCGCCAGGGCCAGTTGGCCGCCCTGGCTGCGGCCGGTGGTGGCGATGCGGCCGACGTCGACTCCCGGGTGCCCGGCGGCCACGGCGACGGCGCGCACCGCGTCGACGTAGGCGTCCCGGTAGTAGTACGTGGCGGGGTCGAGGATGCCGCGCGTGACGAAGCCCGGCACCTGGGGGTGGGTGAGGCCGACGGGGTCCGGGGTGGCGCCCGCGCGACCGCCCGCGCCGCTCTGGCCGCGGGTGTCCACGACGAGCGTGGCGTAGCCGAGGGCGGGCCACAGCACGCTGTCCAGGACGTGGCCGCGGCCTTCGCCGTAGCCGAGGAACTGGACGGTGCACGGCGCCGGGCCGTCGGCCGCGCGGCCCCCGGGGAGGATCAGCCAGGCCGCGACGCGGTGGCCGTGCGCCCCGGCGAAGGAGACGTCGTACACGTCGCAGCCGGCCAACGGCGTGGATACCGCCGTCAGTTGTATGTCGAGGGGCAGCTCGGTGGCCTCGGTGAGGGTGGCGTGCCAGAACCGCCCGAGTTCATCGCCGGGCATGGCTCGCCGCCGTTTCGAGGTCGCTCACGGCCGGGTCGCCGAAGTCCTCGACCAATTCCTCCAGCATCTCGTGGCAGTCGCCGCAGCCCCGTCCGGCGCCGCAGCACTCCCCCAGCCCCTCGACGGTCGTGACGCCCCGGCGGATCCAGCCGACGATCTCGTCCTCGCCGACCTGGTAGCAGACGCAGACGCTGCCGCCGCTCATGCCTGCTCCTGCCACGCGGTGAGCAGCACGTTGGGGTAGATGCGCTCGATGCCGGGGGTGTTGAAGCGCACGGTGGCGGTCAGCACCGACAGCAGGTCCCACAGGTCACCGGGGTCGGCGTCCGGGTGGTGGGCCGCCTGGAGCAGTTCGGCGGCGGTGACGGCGGTGCCCCGGGCGTGCAGCCGGGCGAGTGCCCCGGCGGGCGAGCCGGCGCTCTCCAGGCGCCGCCGGCTGCGCTCGGGGTCGAGGTCGTGGGGTTCGACGGTGTCCTCGATGGCCGCGAAGACGCGGGTCACCTCGTCGGTGGCGTCGTGGCCGGACACCATCCGGTCGCGGACCCGTTCGCGGCGCCCGGGTTCGAGCAGCAGCCCGAGGTCGCGCAGCACGTCGAGGGGTTCGTCGGTGGTGTGGATGAAGTTGAACAGCCCGTTGAGCGCGCCCAGCCGCTCGCGCAGGTGCTCTGGCCTGCGCCGTTCGGCGGTCGCCGGGCCTTTGAGGGAGGCCAGCCGGACGGCGGCCGGTACGGCGCCGGGCCGGTGCTGCTCGTCGCGCAGCACGAGCAGCACGCAGTCCAGGGAGCGCAGGTACAGCTCCATGGTGGCGATGCGCTCGCGGTCGGCGAAGTTGAGCTGGAAGCGCCAGGTCTCGCGGATGGTCAGCCGGTCGTGCCGGAAGCGCACCACGTCGAGCGGGCGGAACCCGTTGTCGCGCAGTGCCTGCAGGGCGGTGCCGTAGCGCCGCCCTACAGCGGCATCGGGCTTGAGGACGCAAAGGGCGGTGCGCAGCAGTTCGTCCGTGTGGTCGCCGAACGTCCAGGCGGCCTCCCGGGTGTAGGTGTCCGTACCGAACAGCCGCTCCTTGACGGGCGAGCGGGTGACGGCGGCCAGCAGGCCGGGCGGTATGTCGTGGGGGCGCTCGGCGGAACGCTGCGTCTCCATTCCTGTGCTCCTCATGTTCGCCTCGTTCTCTTCGGGTGGGTGCGCTCAGATCAGGGCGCGGCGCTGCCGCTCGGCATCCACGTGGCAGCCCTGCGCGAACCGGCCGGCGGCGAGGTCCACCCCCGGGAAGAAGGTGCGGTACGCGGTGAAGGAGACCAGGTGCCAGATGTCGGCCTCGGGCACGCCCAGGGCGCGGACGTTGGCGATCTGCTGGTCGATGGGCTGGGTGCCGGCGGCGACCACGCCCTGCTCCTGGTACCACAGGTCGCTGCCGGGCTCCTGGTGCAGGTCCTGGCCGGCCAGCCGGGCGACGTCGCTGCGGTCCGTCATCAGCATCATGTTGCGCGGTCCGACGATCTCGATGGCCCGCTTGGCGATGGCGAAGTCGACGTGCTCGCCGTCGAAGTTGAGGCAGGCGGCGATGCGGCCGGCGTGCGCGCCGCGCATGATGGCGGCCGGCACCGGTCCGACCTGCTCGTGCAGGTCGGCGAGGTTCCAGGACGGCAGGTCGTACCGGGCCAGCAGCGCGTCCCGGTTGGCGCGCGCCTTGGAGGTGCGGAACGCGTGCTTGATCAGCAGCGGCATCTCGTTGAAGAGGTGGTCGGTGACGACCCGGACGCCGTCGTGCGGGCACTCGGCGGCCTCGGCCGCGGCCAGCACCTCTTCGATGCAGTCGGCGCCGAGCTGCGGGTTCTCCTTGGCGAAGTGCCCCAGCGCCGGGCGGACGCCGCTCTCCACGAGGCGGGTGACGATCCACTCCAGGGACGGGTGGTCCGGGGTGAACTGGGCGGCCAGGTACGAGCTGGACTGGAGGGCGTCCGGCGACAGCATGATGTAGACGAGGCCCAGCGGGCCGCAGCTCGCGAGCTTCTCCCACTCCTCCTTGGAGGGTGCCCACACGGAGCTGGCCGGGGTGCCGCCGAAGCTGGCGACGAGCGGTCCCTCCAGGGCGATGGCCGGGACGAACGGGAGCTTGCCGTCGGCCTTCAGCGCGGCGAAGCCCCGCATGAACTCCACGAATCCGTCGAGGCGTTCCTGGCGCAGGTACAGGGTCGGGATGCACAGCAGGCCCTCGGAGGCGGCGTGCTTGTCGACCTCGAAGAGGTCGATCTCCGCGAAGTTGGAGAAGTCGACGCTGCCCAGGCCGTGGCAGTGCACCTCGACGGGGAGCGAGGGGACCAGGTACGGCTCGGTGTCGCCGAGCGGCGCGGCCGTCAGCGGGCCGGGGGTGATCAGGCCGTCCTGGTGCTGTACCGGACCGGAGAAGGTGCCGCGCGGGTCGATCCAGGCGTTCGCGGACCAGGTGGATGGCAGGCTGTTGTTCACTTGTCTTCTTTCTTTTCCGGGACTGTTCAGGCGTTTCTCTTCCGGACTGTTCAGGCGTTGCCGAGCGCGACACGGGCGGTCGCGCGGCGGGCGGCCAGATGCACGAAGAGCACACCGGCGAGGGCCCATGCGGCGCCGACGGCCAGTTCGACGACCAGGGACACGTTGTGCGCCCGCCCGGCGAGGAGGCCGTCGACGGCCCGCATCACATGGCTGAGCGGCATCGCCTCGCTCAGCGGGACCAGGAAGCCGGGGAGCCGGCTCTGGGGCACCAGGGTCCCCGACAGCACCATGAGGACGAGTTCGGCCATGTTGGGCCCGACGAACAGGTCCTCGACGAGCAGGGCGAGGGCCGAGAGGGTCAGCCCGAACCCCGCGGTCGTCAGCACGCCGACGGCCAGCAGCGCGGCGTACTGCGGGATGCCGATGGGCAGGGTGGTGTACAGCAGGCTGCACACGAGGTACGTGCACAGGCCGCCGACGAAGCCGTCCACGATGTGCGGCAGGGCCCGCTGACAGGCGGCGGCGACCTTGTTCTGGGGCGAGGCGAGCCAGACGCCGAGGGTGTTGAAGGAGCGCTCGTTGCCGACCGACAGGGCCATCCCGTAGACGACCGCGCCCGCGCCCGCGAGCAGGCTGGAGGCGACCAGCATGCGGGCGGCGCCGGCTCCGTAGTGGGTGGCGAGCGACGTGAAGGCGATGGCCATGCCGATCGGGCGCACGATGCGCGAGCTGAGGTATCCCAGCGGGTTGAACCAGGTGAACAGGGCCCGGTAGGACAGGGCCGAACCGCGCAGCGCGGCACGTGCGGCGCCGGTGCGGGAGGCGGGGGTGCGCATGGTCAGGCCTCCAGCGGAAGGGCGTCGTGGCGGACGGTCTTCTCCAGGCGCCGCACGGCGACCACGACCAGGGCGCAGAAGACGGCGGTGAGGCCCACCGCCGCCGCCAGCTGGTCCGCGCCCGCGCCCCGGATCCAGGCCATCACGTGCGACTGCGGCACGATCAGGGCGACCTTCCGCACGGGCGCCGGCAGCGCGGACTGGGGCACGATCAGGGCGCTGAGCGCCATGATCAGGCCGGTCAGTCCGTTGGTCATGCCGGCCGAGAACGGGAAGCGCAGGACCACGAAGCCGAGCAGCCCGATCATGGAGGCGGTGGCGAAGGCGAGCAGGACGCCGCCGACGAGCCAGCGCGTCCAGTCGAAGCCGCCGTCGATGCCGAAGAGCAGGCCGAGGACGATCAGGGTGCCGGGCAGCGCGGTGAGCGACTGGACGGCGGTGCCGGTCAGCCGGCCGAGGACCACGGGGACCAGGCCGCCGGGGCTGCCGAGGGCGGCGTACAGCGTCTTCCACTGCTTCTCGCCCATCATGCTGAACAGCACCAGCACGATGATCGAGTCGAGCATGCCGATGCCCGCCGAGCCGACGGCCATGTCGCTGGTGGTGTGGCGGGAGAAGCCGCGCGTGGCGTTGGCGTGCACGACGAAGGCGAACACACAGGGCATCGCGAGCGTCGAGAAGATGGCCATGGGGCTGGTCGCGTGCATCCGCAGCTGGTCCACGACCGCCCGGGCGTAGGTCGCCCCGGAACCGGTCCGCGGCCGCCTCACGGATGCGGGTGCGGTGCGTACGGTGGTCATGACGCGGCCACCATGTCCAGGAAGACCTCTTCGAGGGTGGGCGGGGTGACGGCGACGCTGGTGGTCTGCCCGGGGAAGGCGGCCAGCAGCCACTGCACGGCGGCGGCGCCGTCGGTGACGCGCAGGGTGACGGCGGAGCCGTCCCGCTCGACGCGCAGCACTCCGGGGCAGTCCTTCACGCCCTCGGGTGCCTCGGCGGCGGAGAACACCGCGTTGACGACGTGGCCCAGCCGGTTCGCCGCGTTCAGCCGCAGTTCGCCCGCCGTGGACTCCACGTGGACGCGGCCGTCCTTCATCAGGACGATGCGGCGGCTCAGTTCCTCGGCCTCGCGCATGTCATGGGTGGTCAGCAGGATGCTGCGGCCCTCCCCGGTCAGCCGCGCGACGAGGGCGCGCATGGTGGCGGCGGACTGGGGGTCGAGGCCCGCGGAGGGCTCGTCCAGGATGAGCACGGACGGCTCGTGCAGCAGCGCGCGGGCCAGGTGCAGCCGCTGCTTCATACCGCGCGAGAAGGAGCCCACGAGGTCGCCGGAGCGGTCCGCGAGGTCCACTTCGTCCAGGAGTTCACGGGTGCGCCCCGCGAGGCGGGAACCGCGCAGGCCGTACATGAGGCCGAAGAACTCCAGGTTCTGCGCGGCCGTCAGGCGCGGGTACAGGCCGGTGTCGCCGCCGAGGCTGAAACCGCAGGCCAGGGCGGCGCGACGGCGGTCGCGCACCACGTCGTGCCCGTCGATCAGGACCTGGCCCGCGGTCGGCAGGAGCAGCCCGGTCAGCATCTTGACCGTGGTGGTCTTGCCGGCGCCGTTGGGGCCGAGCACGGAGACGAGTTCGCCGGGCCGTACCACCAGGGTCACGTCGTCGACCGCCCGGCGTACCGAGCCGTCCTTCGTCGTGAACTCGCGTACGAGGCCGCGGGCTTCGAGCCCTCCGCTGGAAACTGTCATGATCCCATTACCTTCGAGGTGATCCCGGTGATGTCCATCTCCAGGTAGGCCCCGCCCGCCGATATCTGGCCGGGGAAGTAGGACACGGTGTCGGCGACGGCCGTGACCGCGGCGAGGAAGTCGATGGCCGACCCCTCGACGGACATCGGAGTGCAGGCCCGCCCCGGGACGCCGTCCACGGCCTGGGCGGCCAGGAGCCGGAACGCGAGCTGACCGCCCGAGCGGAACTCCTCGACGCCCAGGGTGCGGGCGTCCACGACCACGCAGCGCTCGCCCGCGAGCAGGGCGTCGGCGGTGGTGTCCGGGGTGGGGGTCAGCCGGACGTTGCCGGCCGTCGTCTGGGGGAAGTTCTTCAGCGGGTTCCACCACGCGTGGCCGGTCAGCGGCGGTCGCGGTTCGCCCGGCCCGGACGGGGTCTTGCGGGTGGCGACGGCGCGCTGGCGTCCGTCGCGGCCGACCAGCCGGGTGACTCCGGTCGCGGTGCCCTCGCAGTCGAAGGCGACGGCGCCGTAGCCCGCCGCGCGCGGACCCTCGTCCACCAGGTCGGTGGCCAGCGGCGCGGGGTCGGCGACGGGGTTGAGCAGGATCGTGTTCACCAGGGCGCGCAGCACCTGGGCGACGGCGGACGGCGTGAACGCGACGCGGCTGCCCGTGAAGGTGTGCGTGCCGGTGCCCATCCCGGTGTGCAGCAGGGCCAGTTCGCGGCCGAACCCGGTCAGGTCGATGTCGTCGAGCGCGGCGGCGTAGCGGGTGGCCGACACCGCGTGCGTGCCGGATCCGTCGGTGACGACGGCGGTCAGCTCGACGCCGTAGCACTGGTCCTGGAGGCGGGCCGCGGCGCTGTCCAGGAAGACGGACTCCCGCAGCACGTCGCTCACGTGCAGGGCGGCCACGCTCTGCCCGGGGAGCAGCCCGGCGGCGATGGCCGTCGTCAGCGCGTCGGTGCGCTCGGCGGCCCGGGCCATGTCGAGAGGCTCCGCCGGGGTGCGCGGGCCGCCGCCGGCCCGGTGGGCGTGCGCCCGGTCGCGGTCTGCCGCGGGGCTGCCGAGGTGGAAGAGCGGACGCCCGGCCGCCAGCAGCCGTGCGGCACCGGGCTCGGTGAGCCGGCCGGCGTTGAGGTACAGCTCCCGGCCGTCGCGCTCCAGCCGGACGAATCCGCTGAACGGGGGGTCCTCGACCAGGAGTTGCTTCTTGCCGGTGGCGTCGCACACCAGCCGGCGCCGGGCGGTGCGCTCCAGGAACGTCGCCGCGTGCTCCGCCGGCCGCAGGGCCGACCGGACCGCCTCGGCCACGGCGAGCGCCTGGCCGAGGCGGGGTTCGAGGGTCTTCACGCCGCGCTCCAATCCAGTGCGGAGAACCGCATCGAGGGCGAGAACAGCCCGATGCCGATCATCTGGCCCTGCTTTCCGCAGGTGACGCTGTCGCCGCCGAAGTCCGTGCCGATGCCCTCGACGCGGGCGAGGGTCTCCAGCGCGTCGCCGAACAGGCTGACGTCGCGCACCGGGACGCGGTGGCCGTCGGGGGTGACGTAGGTGCAGTTCAGCGCGGCGAAGTGGAACTCGCCGGAGCTGAGGTGGATCATCCCGGCCCCGAGGCAGCCGACGTGCAGCAGGCCCTGGGCGGAGGGCGCCAGCAGGGCGGCCGGGTCGTCGGTGCCGCGTGCCAGCACGGTGTTGCTGGCACGGGGCAGCGGCAGGGCGCGGTAGTCGCGGCGGCGGCCGTTCCCGGTGGACGGGTGGCCGTGGCGCTGGGCCGTGCGGACGCTGGACAGCGGGGCGCCGAGTTCGCCGTCGGCGACGAGCGTGGTGACGGTGCCGGCGATGCCCTCGTCGTCGATGTCGTACGAGCCGTAGCCGTCGGCGAGGGTGGGGTCGTCGTACATCGTCACCGAGGCGGGCACGGCGCCGGGCTTGCGCAGCCCCGCGACGTAGTCGCTGCGCATCGCGAAGTTGTCGGCTTCGAGCGCGTGCCCGATCAGCTCGTGCAGCAGGCCGACGGCGGCGGAGGGGCCGAAGACCACGGGGGTGCGGTGGCGCCCGCCGAGGGTGGCCCGCGCGGAGTCGTGCGCGTGCTCCACGGCGGTCCGGGCCACGTCCTGCGGTACGGCGTCACGGTCGGCGGTGCCGGCCCCCGGGCCGCGCTGGAGCCAGCGGCTCAGCCCCCGGTAGCGGTTCCCGTCGCGGGTGACGGTGGCCTCGGCGCGGCGCCGTACGACGCGGGTGGTGCCGGCCGACCGCACGCCGTCGGTGTCCACGACGGCGATGCTGCGCAGGGTGAAGTCCTCCATGGTGCGCAGGGAGTGGGCCGGGGCGGCGCCCCGGACCAGCCAGTCCCGCGCGGCCACGGGCGTGAACTGCGCGTCCGGAACGTCCGGCCAGGCCGGCAGGTCCGCGCCGGGCGCCGACCGGTCGGCCGCCGCCCAGGTGGGCAGCGAGGGCAACTGGGCGACGGAGAAGGCCCGGTGGCGCCAGCGGCCGTCCTCGCGGACCATGCACGCGAGGCCCTCGCGGGGCTCCACGCAGGTGGCGAGCACCTCGCCGTCCAGGCACTCCACGCGCACCTCCAGGGTGCGCTCCGCGTAGGCCTGCGCGTACTGCGCGCGGGTGCCGAGCCGTTCGATGGCCCACTGGGCCGTCTCCAGCAGATCCTCGGTGCCGGTCGGCCGGGTCGTCGTCGCTGCCATGGGTCTCGCTGCCGATCAGATGGTGCCGAGGACGGAGTACGGTGCGCCGCCCACGAGGTCGCGTGAGCGCAGCGACTCCAGCAGCCGCTCGACGCGCTCGGGGGTCATGGTCTTGAGCGCGGGGACGTGCTCGGCCAGCCCCTGCACGGCGTCGACGACGCCCTGTGCGCTGCGGCCGTCGCACAGCGCCCAGACGAAGGCCGCGGGGTCGCGCAGCATCAGCTGGCGGCGCAGCTCCCAGTGCAGCAGGATGCCCTCGCGCTGTCCGAGGACGTTGTACGAGGGGTTGCGCCACAGGCCGTCCGCGGCCGGCTCGGCCGGTCCGGCCCACGGCCAGGCGTCCAGGGACACGCCCTGGCGGCTGAGCAGCTGGGCGGCGGCGACGCAGGTCTGCACGAAGAAGACGAGCTCTTCGGCGGCACGGTCGCCGCGGTCGGTCCAGTTGCCGCGCTGGAACTCGACGAAGGTGTCCTTCGGGAAGCCGGCTACGGGGGTGCGGTCGAGCTGCTTGTAGACCCACTTCTTGCTGTAGTAGAGGTCGCCCGAGGCCGCCGCGACGGCCTTGCCCGCGTAGGCGGTCAGCTCCTGGCCGACCAGAGCCGCTGTCTCGAAATCGCCGTCGACGGAGGCGCCGAGGAAGTCCTCGAGGTGGCCGTTGACCGCGATGGCGGAGTAATTGACCGCCACCTGGCGGATGGTGGCGACGGAGGCGTCGATGCGCTGCTTGAAGCCGTCGAGTGCGGGCGAGGGCGCCACGGTCTCGGAGGTGTACAGGCGGCAGACGAAGTCCAGCTTGCCGGGCAGTTTGTGCAGGTCGGTCAGGTTGTCCCGGCGCAGCTCGAACGAGGTGACCGTCTCCACCGCGTCCTCGACGAAGGGGAGGGTGTAGCGCTCGACGTCGACCCGGTGTCCGTTCACGTTGTACTGCGTGACGTCGTCGCCCATGGCGGACTCGTCCGCGTAGAGAACGAAAAGGTCGGCATCGCTCGTGGGATTTCCGAGGCCCGCCGTCAGGCTTCCCGCAATATACATGGAATCAATTGATCCATTGTCGTCGGCGGCAAGCGCCTCCGCCAATACGCGGGCCGCTTGCAGCTTTTCTTCAATCACCGAGCGCGCCACAGTTCGGGTTTACCTTTCCACAGGAATTTGACAGGGAGGAGACGGGGTGACGGGGAAATTCCCCGTCACCCAGCCTCATCAGATGTTCGCCACGTTCGCGATGTTCACGATGTTGGCGACATTCGCGACGTTCGCCACGTTGGCAACGTTCGCGACGTTGGCGACGTTCGCCACGTTGGCGACGTTGGCCACGTTCGCGGCGTTGTCCTCGGCGGACTCGAACTCGACGATGTCGTCCTCCACTTCGATGACCTCGATGTTCTCCATGCTTTCCACCTCCCTCCGCTGGGGTGTCGCCCTCAGCGGGCGCGGCGGGGCCACCTAGTCATGGGCATGACAGAAGACCCCATTCGGCAGTCCGTGCGAGGCGTCGGGCACCGCACGGCGAACTGCCGAAGACTTTGAATGAGGAATGCGATAGAGCTGCGAAACTACGCAGAAGAATCAGGAACTCGTCAGGCCTGTCACGGCCGGCGTTCCGATCAAAGAGCCCCCCGGTTCTATGGCACCTTCCCCCGAAGGCGCGTCAAAAACTTAACCGCGGCCGCACCCGGAGTCAAGATCCTTCTGCCGCCGGGTTTCATTCCGGTTCACCTGGGCGACACAGATCAGACGTATGTCCTTTTTGGCGGTGCGAACGGCCGGGCGGAGCCTGGTCACCCGTTCAACCGCCCCCGTCGCTCCATTCGTGTGTTCTTCGTACTTTCTTCTCCCATTTCCTGGCAGACCACCCTTGACCTGCCGGAACTCCCCGGGGGCTACGCCGTACGGGCACCCGGGACGCCACCCGTTCACCGCAGTCCGGGCGATCTCTCGGCAAGCGGATCCGGCCATGACCCCGTTACCTCGGAAGGGCACGAGACACATCAGTCGGACAAGCTCGGGGAGCACCATGCGACGCACCGCCCGTCTGCTGACCGGTACCGCGCTCGCCGTGGCCACGGCGGCGCTCGCCACCGCGCCCGCCCACGGCGGCGTCCCGCGGCCGGCGGCCCGGCTCTTCGGTGCCCCCACGGGCAGCCTGGAGGTGTACCCGGCCACCGCGATGCCCGGCGGCCAGGTCACGGTGAACACCGCCGCGTGCGGCGACAAGGGCGGCGCGACCGGGGACGCGGGCGCGGTGGGCGCCGGTGTCTTCACCCTGGCGCCGACCACCCACCAGGGCGAGGCGATCGGTCAGTTCCAGGTGCCGCCGAGCGCGCAGCCGGGGACGTACGAGATCGTCGCGAAGTGCGCGGAGGGCACCAGGCAGGTGACGGGCGACCTGGTGGTCGCCCTGAACGCGGCGCACGACCAGGTGCAGCCGCGAGGAAGCGTGAAGACGGGGGTCGGCGGCGCGCTCGGTCCCGACCCCGTGCAGACCGCGGCGGGCGTGGCGGCACTGGCCGTCGCAGCCGCGGGCGGTACCTGGCTCCTGCATCGCCGGGCGAGAGGCGACGGGATCTGACGGACACCCTCCGCTGTCCGTCCGCCGGTACCGCACGTCCCGCCCCCTCCGGGTCCGATGCCCCTCGCGGCCCGGAGGGGGAGGGGGTCCCGCCGCACCGGGCGGGACCGCCCCAGGTCCACTGCGGGGGTCCGCCCCCGGGAGAGGGGTTGCCATGCGCAGCACACGCCTGCCCGCGAGCCGTGCCCGGGGCGCCCGGCGCCCGCGCGGGCGCCGGGCGCGCAGGCTCGGGGACACCGCGATAGCCGCGGTCACCGTCGTGGCCCTGGCCGCGGGGGTCTGGC
This sequence comes from Streptomyces sp. NEAU-sy36, assembly GCF_013423905.1. Lineage (NCBI taxonomy): Bacteria > Bacillati > Actinomycetota > Actinomycetes > Kitasatosporales > Streptomycetaceae > Streptomyces > Streptomyces sp. NEAU-sy36. The sequence goes on along the minus strand of NZ_CP058977.1, from coordinate 1,270,138 downwards.
TGCTCGGCGACACGCACGCGCCCCCGCAGCCGACGGCCGCGGAGGGCCGCCCCGACCCCGGCGGGGAACGCCTCACCGCGCCCGCGCTCCCGCCGTCCCCGCCACTGCGCATCCGGATTCCGTCGATCCGGGTCAACGCGCCCCTGATGGGCCTCGCCCTCACCCCCTCGGGCAGCCTGGACGTGCCGCCCGCCCAGGACAAGAACCTGGCCGGCTGGTACGAGGCCGGCACCATGCCCGGCGAGACCGGCACCGCGGTCGTCGCCGGACACGTGGACAACAAGGAGGGCCCCGCCGTCTTCTACGACCTCGGCGCGCTCAAGCGGGACGCCCGGATCGAGATCGACCGCAGGGACGGCACCGTGGCCGAGTTCACCGTGGACGCCGTCGAGGTCTACGCCGCCAGCGCCTTCCCCGACCGGAAGGTCTACGGCGCCGCCCGCCGCCCCGAACTGCGCGTGATCACCTGCGGCGGCGGCTACTCGAAGACCACCGGCTACCAGGGCAACGTGGTCGTCTTCGCCCATCTGACCGGCAGCCGCTGAGGTGGGCGTCAGTCGATCCCCGAGCGCTCCACCCCCGCCACGATCCACCGCTGGAAGCACAGGAACACCAGCAGCAGCGGCAGGATCGACACCGCAGCCGCGATGAACAGCTCGTGCAGGCGCACCACTTGGGCGGTGGTGAAGGAGGACAGCGCCACCTGGACCGTCCAGGCGCTCTGGTCCTGCCCGATCACCAGCGGCCACAGGAAGGAGTTCCAGGCGCCGAGGAAGACGATGGTGCCGACCGCCGCGAACACCGGTCGCGCGTTCGGGACGACCACCAGCCAGTACGTCCGCCAGTACCCGAGCCCGTCGACCTGTGCGGCGTCCTCCAGTTCCCTCGGGAACCCGAGGAAGTACTGCCGGAAGACGAAGCAGGCGAAGGCCGAGAACAGGGTCGGCACGATCAGGCCGCGCAATGTGGAGATCCAGCCCAGCGTGGACACCAGCACGAAGCTCGGCACGAAGGTGACGGCGGCCGGGACCAGCAGGGTGCCGAGGACGCCGTAGAACACCTTGTTCGCGTGCCGGTAGGGGATGCGGGCGAGGCCGTATCCGGCGAGCGAGGCCAGCAGGAGGGTGCCGAGGGTGGTGGCGAGGGCGATCAGCGCGGAGTTGAGCAGCGAGCGGGCGAACGGCACGGACGGGTCGTCGAACAGCTCCCGTACGTTGCCCCACCGCACCTCGCCCGGGAAGAGGGTCCACGAGGGCGAGGTGATGTCCTGCTCGCTGGACAGCCCGTTGCGGACCAGCAGGTAGAAGGGGATCAGGAAGAGCAGCGCGAGCACCACGAGCACCACCGCGCGCAGCGCCCGCCCGGCCCGTACCAGGGCGTCATCCATCGGCTTCCGTCCTCCCCAGTCGCAGCCAGCGCGCCTGTCCCACCGTGACGACGGCGATGATCAGCGCGAGGATGACGGCCCCCGCGCTGCCGAGTCCCAGGTTCTGCCCCTGCCCGAGGGCGGTGTAGTAGAGGTAGACGAGCGGCGGGCGGGCGTACGGCGGGTAACCCCGCGCGTCGGAGAGCAGGTTGTAGAACTCGTCGAAGGCCTGGAAGGCGTTGATGACGAGCAGCAGCGCCACCGCGACCGAGGTGGCCCGCAGCTGGGGCAGCGTGATGTGCCGCAGCACGGTCCAGCCGGGCCGGGCACCGTCCACGGCGGCGGCCTCGTAGAGCACCGGGTCGATCCGCTGGAGCCCGGCGAGGAACAGGATCATGTAGAACCCGGCCTGGAGCCACAGCCGTACGGTCACGATGACCAGCCAGTACCAGGGCGGATCGGTGGTCGACAGCCAGGCCACGGGGTCGGTGTGGAACCAGCCGAGCAGGGTGTTGGCGAGCCCGAACCGCACCCCGTTGAAGATCGACATCTTCCAGATCAGGGCGGCCACGACGTAACTGCACGCGGCGGGCAGGAAGAACACCGACCGGAAGAAGGCGCGGGCCCGGCGCACCCGGTTGACCATCAGGGCGAGGGAGAGCGAGAGGGCGAAGGTGACGGGCACGATGAAGGCGGTGAAGACGAGGAACGTGCGCAGGCTGCCGGTGAACGCGCCGTCCCGCAGCATCGCCGTGTAGTTGTCCAGGCCGACGAAGTGCGTGGGCGTCACGGTGTTGTGGGCGTCGAAGAAGCTCAGGCCGACGCTCCACAGCAGCGGAACGTACGTGAACAGCGCGAGCCCGATCGCGAACGGCCCCACGAAGACCCAGAACCACAGGGTCCTTCGGCGCCTCACGACGTGTGCGTGACGCGGTCGAGTTCGGCGGACACCTTCCGTACGACGGTCCGCAGTTCGCTCTCCGGGTTCGCCCCGTCCTTGATGATCCTGCTCAGCGCGTCCTGGTAGGCGACCTGGCTCGCGGGGGTCCACAGCAGCGGCTGGGCGTCGCCGTGCTCGGTGGTGAACCGTACGGCGTCGGCGGCGGCGCCGGTCCTCAGTTTGGCTGCCTTCTCGGCGAGGGAGATCCGGGCCGGGATGTGGAACCCGTAGGAGAGGGCGAAGTCCTCCTGGTAGTCGGTGCGTTCGACCCACAGCCACTTCACGTACTCCTTGGCGGCCTCCTTGTGCCGGCCGCGCGCGCTGACGGCGGCACCGTACGCCCCGACGGGCACGGAGGGCCGGCCGGCGGCGCCGTCCTTCGGGAACGGCAGCACCCCGAAGTCGTCGCCCAGTTCCTTCTGCACCTGCGGCAGCGCCCACAGCCCGGACCACTGCATCGCGGTCAGCCCCTGGAGGAAGGCGGACGGGTCGGACCAGTCGGCGGGCGCGCCGAGCAACAAGGACTTCTCGGCGTACAGCCGGCGCAGCTTGCCGAGGGTGCGGGCGGCCGCCGGGTCGTCGAAGCCGGGCTTGCCGTCCTCCGTGACCAGCGTGAGTCCCGCCGCGTACAGGGGGGTTCCGCCGAGCACGCCCGCGCCGCCGTCGTTGCCGAGGAACAGCCCCTTCACCTTCCTGCTGGTCAGTTGGCGCGCGCCGTCGACCAGTTCGTCGAGGGTCTCGGGCGGCCGCACCCCGGCGTCGGCCAGCAGGCTCTTGCGGTAGTAGAGCATCTGCATGTCGATGGTCTGCGGAATCCCGTAGATCCGCCCCCGGTACGTCTTGGGCGCGAGCACGGCGCTGTTGAAGTCGTCCTTGACCCCCGCCACCAGCTCGGTCAGGTCCTCCACCTGCCGGCCCTGGATCTGGTCGAGGGAGGGCCCGTTGACCTCGAAGACATCGGGCCCGGAGTCGGTGAGCAGCGCGGCGGCGGTCTGCCGGTCGTAGTCCCCCGGCCGCCACTGCACCGTGACGTGCGCCTTCTTGTAGGCCGCGGCATACCGCTCGACGGCCTGCTCGGTCCCGGGCTCCCCGTACTGGTGATACCACTGCGCGAGCGTCGTCCCGCCCGAACCCCCGCCGCCACGCCCGGTGTTGGACCCACAGGCGCTCAGCACCGCGACCCCGACCCCGGCCCCGGCACCCGCGCCCAGCAGCGTCCTACGGCTGATCGTCATGCTCTCCCCCTGACGTCGGTCCTCAACGCACGGCCCAACGATCAACCATGCGCGGCGATTACGAAAGGGGTGTTACTGCGGTGTGTCACTCGGGACGGACGGTGTGTGACGCGGCGAAAGGTGGCGGGCGGTGAGCGTGCGGCGGATTGCGCAGTCCGGGTGGGCCGCGGGCACGCCGGGGCTTCGAGGAGGGCCTCGAAGATCGTGCCGGTACGCTGCCGGCCATGACGACACATCCGGCGGATCCCCGGACAGCGCGCCACCCGACCGCGTTATGGGGTGTGTCCCTGGCCTCCATGGGCGTCTGCCTCCTCAGCTGGGTGCTGTGCTGGGTGAACGCGTACGTCGTCCATGACGACCTGCCCAACGCCTGCGGCGACCTGCGGCGGCGGAGCTTCCCTCCAGAGGTGACATGCGCCTTCGCGGACGGCACGCTCACCGGTGCGAACGCGAGCTGGATCGAGGCTCTGTTCTTCGCCTCACTCGTGGCGTTCGTGCTGCTCACCAGCATGGCGCTGGCGCTGGAGATCGTCCGCAGGAAGTGACACGAGCGGCGCGCGCCGATCCGGACGCCCCCAGGTCACCGCCCGCCGTCCGCCGAGCGGGCCAGATACGTCTGGTTGTCCTCGATGAGGTGGTCCAGCGCGTCCCTGGCGGCGGCGAGGCCGTCGATGGCCTCGGACAGCCGGGCCCGCTCGCGGCCCATGATCTCCAGTGCCCGCCGCGCCCTGTCCTCGGTCGGCTCGGACATGCAGGGCGCCATCTCGGCGATGGTGCCGCTGGGCATGCCGGCCGCCAGGAACGCCTGTATGAGACGCACCCGCTGGATGTGCTCGTCCTCGTAACGGCGCTGTCCGACGAGGCACGCTTCATCGACATGGACTCGGTGGCCGTGATGGTCACCGAGGAGAAGCAGGTCATCTGACGAACCGACTCGGAGTTCCGGACGAAAGGGCCTGGCAGCGCCGAGGGGCGGCACCCCCCGCACAGGGATGCCGCCCCTCTCTTTCGTGCGCCGGGACCGCCGCCGATCGGATGAGGGTCGGGGACCGACGGCGGGCCCGGGGTTCGTGCCCGGCCGGGATCAGCGGTGGTCGCTGCCCGTGGACTGCGTCGCCGCGCGGCCCGCTTCGAGGCGGGCGACCGGGATGCGGAAGGGGGAGCAGGAGACGTAGTCGAGGCCGGCCTCGTGGAAGAAGTGGACCGACTCCGGGTCGCCGCCGTGCTCGCCGCAGACGCCGAGCTTGAGGTCGGGCCGGGTGCGCCGGCCGGCCTCCGCGGCGGCCTTCACCAGGGAGCCCACGCCGTCCTTGTCGATGGTCTCGAAGGGGGAGACGCCGAAGATGCCCTTCTCCAGGTAGGCCGTGAAGAAGGAGGCCTCGACGTCGTCGCGGCTGAAGCCCCAGACGGTCTGCGTGAGGTCGTTGGTGCCGAAGGAGAAGAACTCCGCCGCCTCCGCGATCTGCCCGGCGGTCAGCGCGGCGCGCGGCAGCTCGATCATGGTGCCGATCGCCAGCTTCAGCTCCGTGCCCGTGGCCGCCTGCACCTCCGCGATGACCTTGTCGGCCTCCTCGCGGACGATCTCCAGCTCCTGGACCGTGCCCACCAGCGGGATCATGATCTCCGCGCGCGGGTCGCCCTTGGCCGCCTTGCGCTCCGCGGCCGCCTCGGCGATCGCGCGGACCTGCATGGCGAACAGACCGGGGATGACCAGGCCGAGGCGGACGCCGCGCAGGCCCAGCATCGGGTTCTGCTCGTGCAGCCGGTGCACGGCCTGGAGCAGGCGCAGGTCGTTCTCGTGCGGCTCCTGGCGGGACTCGGCCAGCGCCACCCGCACCGACAGTTCGGTGATGTCGGGCAGGAACTCGTGCAGCGGCGGGTCGAGGAGGCGGATGGTGACGGGCAGGCCGTCCATCGCCTCGAACAGCTCGACGAAGTCCTTCTTCTGCAGGGGCAGCAGCTCGGACAGGGCCGACTCGCGCTCCGCCGCGGTGTCCGCGAGGATCAGCTTCTCGACCATCTCGCGCCGCTCGCCGAGGAACATGTGCTCGGTGCGGCACAGGCCGATGCCCTGGGCGCCGAAACGACGGGCGCGCAGCGCGTCCTCGGCGTTGTCCGCGTTGGCCCGCACCCGCAGCCGGCGCTTGCGGTCGGCGAAGGCCATCATCCGGTGCACGGCCTCGACCAGCTCGTCGGCGTCGTCCGCGCCCGGGTGCATCCGGCCCTCGAAGTACTCCACGACCGGCGAGGGGACCACCGGGACCTCGCCCAGGTAGACCTTGCCCGTGGAGCCGTCGATGGAGATGACGTCGCCCTCCTCGACGACACGGCCGCCGGGCACCGTCATCCGGCGCCGCTTGGTGTCGACCTCCAGGTCCTCCGCGCCGCAGACACAGGTCTTGCCCATGCCGCGGGCGACGACGGCCGCGTGGGAGGTCTTGCCGCCGCGCGAGGTGAGGATGCCCTCGGCCGCGATCATGCCGTCCAGGTCGTCGGGGTTGGTCTCCCGGCGCACCAGGATGACCTTCTCACCCGAGCGGGACCACTTGACGGCGGTGTACGAGTCGAAGACCGCCTTGCCGACGGCCGCGCCCGGCGACGCCGCGATGCCCCGGCCGACCTGCTCGACCTTCGCCTTCTCGTCGAAGCGCGGGAACATCAGCTGGGCCAGCTGGGCGCCGGTGACGCGCTGGAGCGCCTCGGTCTCGTCGATCAGGCCCTGGTCGACCAACTGGGTGGCGATGCGGAAGGCGGCGCCCGCGGTGCGCTTGCCGACCCGGGTCTGGAGCATCCACAGCCGGCCGCGCTCGATCGTGAACTCGATGTCGCACAGGTCCTTGTAGTGGTTCTCCAGCGTCTCCATGATCTGCATCAGCTGGTCGTACGACTTCTTGTCGATCTGCTCCAGCTCCGCCAGCGCGACGGTGTTGCGGATGCCCGCCACCACGTCCTCGCCCTGGGCGTTCTGCAGGTAGTCGCCGTAGACGCCCTGGTGGCCGGAGGCGGGGTCGCGGGTGAAGGCGACGCCGGTGCCGGAGTCGGGGCCGAGGTTGCCGAAGACCATCGAGCAGACGTTGACGGCGGTGCCGAGGTCGTGCGGGATGCGCTCCTGGCGGCGGTAGAGCTTGGCGCGGTCACCGTTCCAGGACTCGAAGACGGCCTTGATGGCGAGGTCCATCTGCTCCCGCGGGTCCTGCGGGAAGTCCCGGCCGGCCTCCTTCTTGACGATCTTCTTGAAGGTGGTGACCAGCTTCTTCAGGTCCGCGGCCTCCAGGTCGGTGTCGACCGTGACCTTCTTGGCGGCCTTGGCCGCCTCAAGCGCCTCCTCGAAGAGGTCGCCCTCGACGCCGAGGACGGTCTTGCCGAACATCTGGATGAGGCGGCGGTAGGAGTCCCAGGCGAAGCGCTCGTCGCCGGCCTGCTTGGCCAGGCCCTGCACCGACTTGTCCGACAGACCGATGTTGAGGACCGTGTCCATCATGCCGGGCATGGAGAACTTGGCGCCCGAACGGACCGACACCAGCAGCGGGTCGTCCGCCTGGCCGAGCTTCTTGCCCATGCGGGCCTCAAGGGCGTCGAGGTGCGCGCTCACCTCGTCACGCAGTGCCGTCGGCTCCTCGCCGCTCTCCAGGTAGACCTTGCAGGCCTCCGTGGTGATGGTGAAACCGGGAGGAACCGGGAGACCGAGGTTGGTCATCTCGGCGAGGTTGGCGCCCTTGCCACCGAGGAGGTCTTTGAGGTCCTTGTTTCCCTCGGTGAAGTCGTAAACGAACTTCGCTGCGTGGGGTGCTTTGTTTTCCGACACGGGACTCGACTCCTTGAGGCCACGGTGGCTGCCCTGACGGCGAGGAACATACCCAGATCGAAGGCACATGGGTACGTCCACTTGCGCGTCATGCGCATGTAACCACTCGTCCGCCAGCGGATCGAAAGTCAAAGCTTGGCAAGCCCGACCGCTGTTATGTCTTCACTTCTTGAACGCAAACTCACCCGCAAGCTCGGTTTGACGCTCAAATGAGCAACCGCACCCACGACTGAGTTCGATCGATGAACGATCAAAGGGTGGCACCCAGTGCCACCCTTTGAGAAGTGCAGCCGCCATTTGTCTGCTCATATGAGCGCAACCCTTATCAGGGGTGGTGAGAATCACGCTGCCACAGTGCCCGGGATTTCACCATCCGGACCGCCTCGTGGACCGCCTCGTGGACCGCGCCCCCGTCACACCCCGAGCGCCCGCAGCCGCTCCTCCACACGCTCCGGCGCGTACAGGTGCTCCACCACCAGCGCCCCCGCCCCGATGAGCCCCGCCCGCTCCCCCAGCCGGGAGGTGACCACGTCCAGGTGGGCCGTGGAGCGCGGCAGCGCCCGCTGGTACAGCAGCTCCCGGACACCGGTGAGGAAGGGGGTTCCGGCCAGATCGCCCGCGATCATCAGCACGCCCGGATTGAGCAGCGTGACGACGGTCGCCAGCACGTCGCCGACCCGGCGCCCGGCCTCCCGGGCCAGCGCCGCCGCCTCCGGGTGTCCCGCCGCCAGCAGCTCCCGCACGTCCGAGCCGGAGGCGGCCGGCACCCCGGAGGCCGCGAGCCTGCGGGCCACCGCGCCACCGCTCGCCACGGCGGCCAGGCAGCCGTACGAACCGCAGCGGCACAGCGCGTCCGTGCCCACCCGGATGTGCCCGATGTCGCCCGCGCCGCCGTCGACGCCCCGGTAGATCGAGCCGTCGACCACCACCCCGGCCCCTATCCCCGTGGACACCTTGACCAGCACGAAGGCCGCGCAGCCGGGATGTCCCGCGCGCTGCTCGCCATAGGCCATGAGGTTGGCGTCGTTGTCCACGAGGACCGGGACCGGCGCCGCCCCGGTGTGTTCGGTGAAGGCGCGCGAGAGGCGGCCGGTTATGTCGTAGCCGTCCCAGCCGGGCATCATCGGCGGCTGCACCACCCGGCCGGTCTCGCTGTCCACCGGACCCGGCACCGCGAGCCCGATCCCGCACACCTCGCCCGCGCGCCGCCCGGCCTTCTCCAGCAACGTGCCGAACCAGCGCCCGAGTTCGGCCAGCACGGGCTCCGGCCCGTCCTCGATCACCAGGGTGCCGGAGTGCTCGGCCAGGAGTTCGCCGGTCAGCGAGAGGACGGCGGCACGGGCGTGCCGGGTGTCCAGGTCGGCGGCGAGGACGACCGCGTGGGAGCCGTCGAACTCCAGGGTGATGGACGGGCGTCCGCCGAGCGGGGAGCCGACCGGGCCGCCGGCGCCCTCGCGCAGCCAGCCGGCCCGGAACAGCCGGTCCAGGCGCTGGCCGACGGTCGCGCGGGACAGTCCGGTCGCCTCCTGCAGCGCGCCCCGGGTCACCGCCCGTCCGCTGCGCACCAGTTCGAGCAGATCGCCGGCGCCCGCCTGACTGCCGCTCCTGGTGTGGCTCCCGGTCCTGCCCGGTCGTCCGGTCATGCGCACCCCCTCTTGTGTTTCCCAAGCCTGCATTACATAGTGAGTTTTGCTTGTTAAATAGGCGTAACTCGACGACGGCCACGACCGAACCCGAGGGTCGCGCGGCCGTCCGGACGTCATCGTCTCCGGGGAGCCCCGAGTGGACCGCACCGCCCAACTCACCGCCCCTGGGGCGGGGTACGAATCCGACTGCCGCCTGTGCGCCGGTACCGCGCGGGTGCTGGACGCCAACTGGACGGGCAGCTCGACGGTCCCCTCCCGCCGTCTGTACCCGCACCAGTGGTCCTGGGACTCGGCGTTCATCGCGATCGGACTGCGGCACCTGTCGCCGTTGCGCGCCCAGACCGAACTGGAGACGCTGCTGGCCGCCCAGTGGGCCGACGGGCGCGTGCCGCACATCGTCTTCAACCCCTCCGTCCCGTCCGGCGCCTACTTCCCCGGCCCCGGCTTCTGGCGCTCCGCCACCGCCGGACGCGCCGCGGGCGCCCCGCGCACCGTACAGACGTCGGGCATCGTGCAGCCACCGGTGCACGCGCTCGCGGCCTGGCTGGTGCACCGCGCCGACCCCGGGCTCTCCGCCGCCCGGGGCTTCCTGGCCCGGGTCTACCCGCGGCTGGCCGCCTGGCACCGCTATCTGCTGCACCGCCGGGACCTGGGCGGCGGCGGCCTGGTGTCCGTCGTACACCCCTGGGAGCAGGGGATGGACAACAGCCCCTGCTGGGACGCCCCGCTCGCCCGGATCGCCCCGGCCCCGGCCCGCTCCTTCCGCCGCGCCGACCTCGCCCACGGCGCGCCCGAGGACCGGCCGACGGACCTGGACTACGGGCGGTACGTGCGGCTGGCCGCCGACTACCGGGACGCCGGGTACGCCGACGGGCACGGCGAGTTCGCCGTCGAGGACCCGGCCTTCAACGCCCTGCTCGTCGCCTCCGAACACGCCCTCGCGCTGATCGCCGCCGAACTCGGCGCGACCGCCACCGCCCGCCACGCCCGCGCCGAACGGCTGACGGCGGCGCTGGTGGACCGGCTGTGGAGCCCGCGGTCGGGGATGTTCCTGTGCCGGGACCTGCGCGGCGGCGGCCTGCTCCCGGAACGCGGCGTGTCCGGCCTCGTCCCGCTCGTCCTGCCGTCCCTGCCCCGCGAGTTGGCCGCCGCGCTCGTCCGCACCCTGGCCGGCCCCCACTTCGGGCTCGGCACCCGCACCCGGCTCGTGCCCAGTTACGACCTGCTCGGGGAGGCGTTCGACCCGCACCGCTACTGGCGCGGGCCGGCCTGGTTCAACACCGGCTGGCTGCTGGAGCGGGGCTTGCGGCTGCACGGCGAGCCGGCACCGGCCGACGCGCTGCGCACGGCGCTGCTGGAGCTGGCCGAGAAGACCGGCTTCGCGGAGTACGTCGATCCGTACACGGGCGAGGCCTGTGGCGCGAGCGGTTTCGGCTGGACCGCCGCACTCGCACTCGACCTGCATAAAGAGCTTCTCAAGCGCCCGCAAGGGGGCGTGTCCAAGTCAGGCACCGGCACGTTCGACACAAGTGACGAGGGAAGGGACCGGGGATGACCGACCGGCAACATCTGCTCGTGCACGGCGCGACGTTCGCCGCCGTGGGCGATCGGGGCGACATCAGCGGGGTCCGGGGCGGCGGCTCCCCGGACGGGTTGTTCGTGCGCGATGCCCGCCATCTCAGCCGCTGGCAGCTCACCGTGGACGGCGCGGTGCCCGAGGTGCTCACGCCGGTCGCGGACGGCGACACCGCGCGCTGTGTCCTCGTCCCGCGCGGCGGCCGGCCGGAGCCCCCGGCGCACACCCTCTTCCGTGAACAGGCGGCCGGTGACAGCTCGTTCGTGGAGACGGTGCGGGTGACCAGCAACCGCCCGGTGCCCACCACCATCCGGCTGGCCATCACCGCCGACGCCGACTTCGCCGACCAGTTCGAGCTGCGCCCCGACCACCGCACCTACGTCAAGGCGGGTGCCCTGCGCTCCCGGGTCGTCATGGACGACGGCATCGAGTTCACCTACCGGCGCGCGGAATGGCGGTCCTGCACGACCATCACGGCCGACCCGGCGCCGGACGCCGTGGAGGAGACCGGCACCGGCGCCCGCCGGCTGGTGTGGACGCTGGAGCTGCCCCCGCACGGCACGCGCGAGCTGGTGCTGCGGGTGATGGCGCGCCCGCACGGCGACCGGCGCGCGCTGCGCGTGCCCCGCGACCCGGCCGCCGTGCACGGCCAACTCAATGCCGAACAGGACGCGTTCGTGCAGGGCGTGGCCTTCCCCACCGGCTGGCCGGAGCTGGCGGCGGCCTGCGCCCGGGGCCTGACGGACCTCGCGGGGCTCCAGATCCCGGCCACCGGGCCGGACGGCGAGGAGCTGCGGGTGCCGGCCGGTGGCGCCCCCTGGTACCTCACGCTGCTCGCCCGGGACGCCCTGCTCACCTCCCTGTTCGCGCTCCCGTACCGCACCGGCCCGGCCGCCGGCACCCTCCTCGCGCTCGCCGCGACCCAGGCGACCGGCGCCGGCGCCTCGGGGACCGCGCAGCCGGGCAAGATCGTGCACGAGGTACGGCACGGGGAACTGGCGCACTTCGGGCAGGTGCCGTACGGCCGCTACTACGGCTCGGTCGACGCGACGCCGCTCTTCCTGATCCTCCTCGGCGCCTACACCGAGCGGACCGGCGACCCGGCCCTCGCCCGCCGGCTGGAGCCGCACGCGCGCGCCGCCGTCGCCTGGATGCTGGACCACGGCGGCCTCACCTCCCGCGGCTACCTCGTCTACCGCGCCGACGAGGGCGGCCTCGCCAACCAGAACTGGAAGGACTCCCCGGGCGCGATCTGCTGCGCCGACGGCACCCGGCCGAGCGGGGCGGTGATGGCGGCGGGCGCCCAGGGGTACGCGTACGACGCGCTGCGCCGCACGGCGTGGGTGGCGCGCACGGTGTGGTCCGACGGGACGTACGCGGCACTGCTGGAGCAGTCGGCCGCCGATCTGCGCGACCGCTTCCAGCGGGACTTCTGGCTGCCGGACCGTTCCTTCCCGGCGCTGGCCCTGGACGGCGAGGGGCGCCGGATCGACGCGCTGGCCTCGGACGCGGGACACCTGCTGTGGACCGGCCTGCTGGACAAGGAGTACGGCGAGGTGGTGGGCCGCCGTCTGCTGGAACCCGACTTCTTCTCCGGCTGGGGGGTGCGCACGCTGGCCGCGGGCCAGCCCGCCTACCATCCGCTCTCGTACCACCGCGGCTCGGTCTGGCCGCACGACAACGCCCTGATCGCCCTCGGCCTGGCCCGCTACGGCCTGCACGACGAGGCGCGGACCATCGCGCACGCCCTGGTCGACGCCGCCACGGCCGGCGGCCACCGCCTGCCCGAGGTGCTGGCGGGCTACCCCCGCTCCACGCACCCCGAGCCGGTCCCCTATCCGCACGCCTGCACCCGCGAGTCACGCTCGGCGGCGGCGCCCCTGGCGCTGCTGACGGCGGTGGGGGGCGCCTGAGCCTGACCGGCGGCCGGGGCGGGAGCAGCCGGGAGCGGCGCGGGCCGGGCGGGCGGGGACGGCTCAGCCGCCCGACGTGTCCAGTTCCGCGTCCGCGCTCACGCCCGCGCAGTCGTAGGGGTCCTTCAGCCAGCCGTCCGGCAGCACCACCCGGTTGTTGCCGGAGGTCCGGCCGCGCGGGCCGTCGGCGCCGGCGGGCCACTCCTGGGCGAGGTCAAGTTCGTCGAGGCCGGCCCGCAGTTCCTCCAGGGACGAGGTGATCGCGAGCCGCTTGCGCATCTCGGAACCGACGGCGAAGCCCTTCAGGTACCAGGCGACGTGCTTGCGGAAGTCGATCACGCCCTTGGACTCGTCCCCGAGCCACTCCCCCAGCAGCCGGGCGTGCCGCACCATCACGTCGGCGACCTCCCGCAGCGTGGGCCGCTGGTGGTCGGTGCGCCCCTCGAACGCGGCGACGAGGTCCGCGAACAGCCACGGCCGCCCCAGGCAGCCCCGGCCCACGACCACCCCGTCGCACCCGGTCTCGCGGACCATGCGCAGCGCGTCCTGCGCGGACCAGATGTCGCCGTTGCCGAGCACGGGGATCTCGGGCACGTGCTCCTTCAGGCGCGCGATGGCCGACCAGTCCGCGGTGCCGCCGTAGTGCTGCGCGGCGGTACGGCCGTGCAGCGCGATCGCCGTCACGCCCTCCTCGACGGCGATGCGCCCGGCGTCGAGGTAGGTCATGTGGTCGTCGTCGATGCCCTTGCGCATCTTCATCGTCACCGGCAGGTCGCCCGCGCCGGAGACCGCCTCGCGCAGGATCGCGCGCAGCAGGTTCCGCTTGTACGGCAGCGCCGAGCCGCCGCCCTTGCGGGTCACCTTGGGCACCGGGCAGCCGAAGTTCAGGTCGATGTGGTCGGCGAGGTCCTCCTCCGCGATCATGCGGACGGCCTTGCCGACGGTCGCCGGGTCCACGCCGTACAGCTGGATGGAGCGCGGCGTCTCGCTCGCGTCGAACCGGATCAGCTGCATGGTCTTCTCGTTGCGCTCGACCAGCGCCCGGGTCGTGATCATCTCGCTGACGAACAGGCCCTTGCCCCCGCTGAACTCCCGGCACAGGGTGCGGAAGGGGGCGTTGGTGATGCCCGCCATGGGTGCGAGCACCACGGGCGGCGTCACGGCGTGCGGGCCGATGGTCAGCGGGTGGGTCATCAGACGGCTCCGGAACGGCTGTACAACGGAAGAACGGCGTGGGACAGGACCCCATTGTCCCTCACCGGCCGGGGTGCCGGGCCCCCGCGTACCCGGGATCCGCCCGGTACCGTGTAACAGTCATTAGTTAGACGCACTATCGAAATCGGCGTACGATGACGGCCATGCCAGAGTTGAGTCACCGCAGGCGCATGCTCGTGCTTGCGATCTGCTGCATGAGCCTGCTGATCGTGAGCCTCGACAACACCGTGCTGAATGTGGCGCTGCCCTCCATGCAGCGCGATCTGCACGCCACCACTTCGGGTCTGCAGTGGACCATCGACGCCTACACCCTCGTCCTCGCCTCGCTGCTGATGCTGGCGGGTTCCACGGCCGACCGGATCGGCCGCAAGCGCGTCTTCATGGCCGGTCTCACGGTCTTCACCATCGGCTCGGTGCTCTGTTCGCTCGCGCCCGACCTGTCGTCGCTGATCGTGTTCCGCATGGTGCAGGCGGTGGGCGGCTCGATGCTCAACCCGGTCGCGATGTCGATCATCACCAACACCTTCACCGACGCCCGTGAACGCGCCCGCGCGATCGGCGCCTGGGGTGCCGTGGTCGGCATATCCATGGCCGCGGGACCGCTGGTCGGCGGGCTGCTCGTGCAGAGCGTGAGCTGGCGCGCGATCTTCTGGATCAACCTCCCGATCGGCCTGGCCGCCCTGCTGCTCACCCTGCGCTTCGTGCCGGAGTCCCGCGCCCCCAAGGCCCGCCGTCCCGACCCGGCCGGGCAGGTGCTGGTCATCGCCCTGTTCGGCGCGCTGACGTACGGCATCATCCAGGCGCCGGAGTCCGGTTCCGGCTCGGTCGCGCCGTACTTCGCGATCGCCGTAGCGGCCCTCGCGGCCCTGCTCTGGTACGAGCCCAGGCGTGACGAACCCCTCATCGACCTGCGCTTCTTCCGCTCCGCTCCGTTCAGCGGCGCGACCGTGATCGCCATCTGCGCCTTCTCCGCGCTCGGCGGCTTCCTGTTCATGTCGACGCTGTACCTGCAGAACGTGCGCGGCCTCGACGCCCTGCACGCGGGCCTGTGGATGCTGCCCATGGCCGTGCCGACGTTCCTGTGCGCGCCGCTGTCCGGCCGGCTGGTCGGCACTCGCGGCCCCCGGGTTCCGCTGCTGATCGCCGGTACCGCGATGACCGTGAGCGCCGTCCTGTTCGCGCTGTTCGAGGCGGAGACCTCGAACGTCACCCTGTTCCTCGGCTACGTGCTGTTCGGCGTCGGCTTCGGCTTCGTCAACGCGCCGATCACCAACACGGCCGTCTCCGGCATGCCCCGCTCCCAGGCCGGGGTCGCCGCCGCCGTCGCCTCCACCAGCCGGCAGCTCGGCCAGACCCTCGGCGTCGCGGTGATCGGCGCCGTGCTCGCCTCCGGCATCGGCGCGTCGTCCTACCGCGCCGCGTTCGTCTCCGCCGCCCGTCCCGGCTGGTGGATCCTCACCGTCTGCGGTGTCGCCGTGCTCGTCCTGGGCCTGCTCACCAGCGGCCGCTGGGCCCACCGCACCGCCGAGCGGACGGCGGCGCGGCTGGAGACCTCCGAGATCCGGCAGGTGGTCACGGCCGGCCGGTAGCCGCCCGCACACGCCGGAGCCGGCCCGGGTACGCGACCCCGGGCCGGCTCACTCGTGTCCGAGGGCCCCGCCTCAGTGGCGGGAGGCCTTCGCCAGCGCCGCGACGAAGGCCGGCGCGTCGACCGTGCCGACGCCGGTGGCCATGTCGTAGCCGTCGACGGCCTTGTAGCCGGTGACGCCCTGGTAGCTGTTGTCGGTGCCGTCGTTGACGTCCACGATGCCGGTGCCCTTGTGCTTGGCCAGGCTGTAGAGGGCCGCGTTGATGTCGCCCACGCGGTGTCCGGCCACCTGGTCGGCGAGGGCCACGATGCCCGAGAAGAGCGGGCTGGCCTCGCTGGTGCCGCCGTAGACGTCCCAGCCGACCGCGGTCGGGTCGTAGCTGGAGTACACCCAGGCGCCGCCGTTGACCGCGGCGGCCATCGAGACGTCCGGGGTGCCGCGGCGGCTGCCGACGACCTTCTTCACCCCGTTCTGGAAGTCCGGCCGGGTGAACACGTGGGACTGGCCGCCGCCGCCCGCGCCGTAGTCGTTGTAGACGCTGTCCGGCGCGATCCGCTTGCCCTGCTCGTCCAGGTGGAGCTGGGTGCCGCCGACGGAGGTCACCAGCGGGTCCGCGGAGGGCCAGGAGTTGACCCGCTCCTTGTAGTAGCCCTTGCCGTCCGCGGTGCTGTCGGTGGCGCCGCCGTCGCCGGAGGAGGCGAGCACGGTCACGTGCTTGCGGGCCGCGTCCTCGAAGGCGTACCGCAGGTTGCGGATGCTGGAGAAGTCGCCCTTGCCGAAGCCCGGGAAGGTGTTCTCCGTGGCGCCGAAGCTCTGTGTGATGACGTCGCCGACGCCGTGGTCGATCAGGGACTTCTCGGCGCTCATCATCTCCGGCAGACCGGTGACGCCCTCGGTCTCGGCGACGCCGGTCTCCACCAGGACGATCTTGGCGCCCGGCGCCACGGCGTGGGCCATCTCGACGTCCAGGGTGGACTCGCCGGCCCAGCCCGTCATGTCGGAGTTCTTCGGGTCGAAGGGCGGCACCTTGCCCCACTTGACCACGTCGACCTTGGTGCTCGGCATGCCGAACTGCTTGCTGTAGACGTCCAGGTCGTGCTGGATCGTCGGGGAGCCGAACGAGTCGACGATGACGATCGTGCGCCCCTTGCCGGTGACGCCCTTGCGGTACAGCGAGTCGAGGTGGTACGCGGTGCGGTACTGCAACGGTGTGTAGCAGTTGATGTGCCACTTGGCCTGGCACTGCGCGATGGAGATCGGGCTGTCCACGTCGTGGGCCAGGGTGTGCCCGGCGACGGCCGGAGCCGCGAAGGTGTGCGGCACGGCGGCGGGGGCGGCGGCGACGCCTGCGGGGGCGGCGGTGGCCAGCGCGGCGGCGACGAGGGCGGCGGCGGTCGCGGTGGCGGCCGCGACGCCTCGCCCGGTACGGGCTATGTGCATGAAGTCCCCTGAGAGATGCGGAGTCGACCGAAGTGGTCGTGCGCATCCCATCGGGCGGGTCATGCACAGGACAACCCTGTTGAACCGTAGATGTCGAACCTTTTACCGAAAGCCCACCCGGACCCGGGGGACCGTTCAACTCCCCCGCGCCAGCAGGTGGAGCCGCTCCAGGCGCTCCCGCGTCACCTCGTCGCCCGGCGTGTACGTCACCATCCGGAGGCCCGCCTCGGGGGCCAGCCACAGATCGGTGTGCTCCAGCGTCAGGTGGCCCACGTAGGGGTTGAGGAACTCCTTGGTCCTGGAGCGGTGGCGCACCACCTCGTAGCGCTCCCAGTGCTCCCGGAACACCGGCGACTCCTCCAGCCGCCCGAGCAGCATCTTCCAGGCGGGCTCGCCGAGATGACCGGCGAGGGAGGCGCGCAGCCGGGCGGCCATCAGCCGCCGGCTCTCCTCCAGGTGCACGATCGCCGCCTGCCAGTCGGCGTTGGTGTAGGCGAGCAGCACGCAGTTGCGGTCCTCGGGCGGGATCGCGTCCAGGTCGCCCAGGAGGCGGCCGTAGGTGCGGTTGTAGGCGACGATGTCGTACCGGCTGTTCTGCACGGAGACCGGGAACGGTTCGAGGCGCTCCAGCATCTCCCGGATGGCCGGGGTGGCGCTCGAACAACTCGCTGCGGGAGACGGGTCGTTGGCACCGGCCAGCTGGAACAGGTGGGCGCGCTCGCCGGCGTCGAGCCGCAGGGTGCGCGCGAGGGCGTCGAGCACCTGCACGGAGACCTGGATGGCACGGGCCTGTTCGAGCCAGGTGTACCAGGTGACCCCGACCGCGGACAGGTGCGCCACCTCCTCGCGGCGCAGCCCCGGCGTCCGCCGGCGGGGGCCGCGCGGCAGGCCGACCTGCTCGGGGCTGATGCGCTCGCGCCGGCTGCGCAGGAAGGCGGCCAGTTCGTGCCGCCGGATCTCCGCGCCCGCGGCGGTGCCGTCCTGCTGCCGGACGGTGACCGTGCTCGTCATGGTTCCAGGGTGCCGGTGCGGTCATCCTGTTTCCAGGTAGTGCTGGTACCAGGATGAGAACACTCTGGTACCCGTCTGGGCCGGGCCGCAGGCTCGGTGGCATGAGTGAGACCATCACCGCCGGCGCCGTACGCCGGGCGACCGCGCCGCCCGCACTCGGCGGGCTCGGACTGTTCACCGTTCTGCTGGCCGCGGCGCTGCCGCTGGTCGACTTCTTCATCGTCAACGTGGCCCTGCCGACCATGGGCGCGGACCTCCACGCGGGCGAGGCCGTGCTGGAGCTGGTGGTCGCGGGGTACGGGGTGGCGTACGCCGTGCTGCTGGTGCTCGGCGGCCGGCTCGGGGACCTGTTCGGCCGCCGCCGGCTGTTCCTCGGCGGCATGGCGGCCTTCGGGCTGACCTCGCTGGCCTGCGGACTCGCGCCCGGCGCCTGGCCGCTGGTGGCCGCGCGGGTGGCGCAGGGCGCCGCGGCCGCCGCGATGCTGCCGCAGGTCCTCGCCACCATCCAGTCCGCGACCCGCGGCGCGCGCCGGGCCAGGGCGATGAGCCTGTACGGCGCCACGGCCGGTCTGGCCATGGTGGCCGGGCAGATACTCGGCGGGGTCCTGGTCGCCGCCGACGTCGCCGGGACCGGCTGGCGGGCGGTGTTCCTGGTCAACGTGCCGGTGGTGGTCCTCGGGCTGGTCCTCGCCGTGCGGGTGATGCCCGAGACCCGCTCGCAGCACCCGGAGCCCGTGGACGGGCCCGGCACCGTGCTGCTCGGGCTGTCCCTGCTGACGCTGCTCGCCCCGCTCACCGAGGGCGAGGCGACCGGCTGGCCCCTGTGGACCTGGCTGTCGCTGGCCGCGTTCCCGTTCGCGGCGGCCGCCTTCTGGCTGGTGGAGCGGCGGGCGGACCGGGCGGGGCGGACCCCGCTGGTGCCGCCGAGCCTGCTGGGGCCGGCGTCACTGCGGCGCGGGCTGGTGCTGATCGTGCCGTTCGCGGTCGGTTTCAGCGGCTTCATGTTCGTGATCGCGCTGGCGCTCCAGCAGGGCGCCCGGCTCGGTCCGGTGCCGGCCGGGCTCGCGCTGGCGCCGATGGCCGTGGTGTTCCTGTTCACCTCGCTCGCCGGGCCCCGGCTGATCGGCCGCTACGGCACCCGGGTGGTCAGCGCCGGGTCCCTCGTCCAGGCTGTCGGCGTGCTGCTGATCGCGCTCGCCGTGTGGCGCCAGTGGCCGCGCCTCGACGTGGTCGCGCTGGTGCCGGGGATGGCCGTGGCCGGGGCCGGTCAGGCGCTCCAACTCCCCAACGTCATGCGGATCGTGCTGTCCGAGGTGCCGCCGGCCCGGGCCGGGGTGGGCGGCGGGGTGATGGTCACCACCCAGCAGTCGGCGCTCGCGCTGGGCGTGGCCACGCTGGGCACGCTGTTCCTCGCCCTGGTCCCGCACCTGGGCATGCGTGACGCCCTGCTGGTCACACTGCTCGCGCAGGTGGGCGGGATCGCGCTGACGGGGCTGCTCGGACTGCGGCTGCCGCGGGCCGTCGGGGAGCTGCCGTAGGGCATCCGCGGGACGTCCGGGAGCCGTCCGTGGGGGCGCGGGCCCCAAAGTCCCCGGGGCGCCCGTCGGGCCTCACCGGGCCACTACCCGGGCGCCGCCGGACGGCGCAACCCGGGGCGGTGCCGCCACCGCTCGCCCCAGGCCGGGAAAGGCCCACCGGAAAACTCCCGCAATACGCCCCTGACCTGCGTGTACACAGATCACCGGGGGCGGTCACACAGCGCTTCGAGTGGCCGACGGAGCGAAGTCGGGTCAGCCTGGATGACGTCCGATCGAGCGACGATCGAGCGACAGGAGAGAACCATGACCTCCGTACTCCGCCACCACCGCTACGGCCGCGCGCTGGGCACCGGCGCCATCACTGTGGCGCTGCTCACCGGCGGTACGGCCGCAGCCTTCGCCGCCCCGACCCCCACCCCTTCCCCGACCCGCACGGGCACGGCCACGACGACGCCGAGCCCGATGCGCACCCGCACGGCCCCGATGCCGACCCGCACCGAGCGCCCGCGCGTGAACCGCACGGAAACCCCGCGACCGACGCGCACGGTCACGCGCGGCTCCATCACCGTCTCGACCCGTGAGGCGACCGTCCGGCGCGGCCGCGCCGTGGCCTTCACCGGTCGCGTCCGGGACGTCCGGGCCGGCACCACCCTGGTCCTGCAGCGCCGGGTGGACGGCCGCTGGAGCACCCTGCGCACCACGGCCCTCGTGAACCGCAACGGCACCTTCACCATCCGCCGGACGTTCACCGCCCGGGGCACCGAGACGGTGCGCGTGGTGACCCGCGACGGCCGCGTCCAGTCCGCGGCGATCACCGTCCGGGTCAGCTGAGACCCCGCACCAACAGGTCCACCAAGGCCGTGAATTCCTCGCCGACGCCGGGCCGGGTCCACTCCCTGGCATAACAGGGATCATGGAAACGACCGGTGGCCTGGAAGACGGCCCGGGCCGCAACCGCCGGGTCGGGCACCGCGAAGGTGCCCGACCCGGCTCCTTCCGTGATGATGCGCGTCAGCTGCGCGGTCAGTTCGGCTATGTGCTCGCCGACGACCGCGCCGTTCTCGTCGGTCAGCACCGTGTACGTGGCGAACAGTTCCGGATCGTCGCCCGCCTTGTGCCGCTTGGCCTCGAACAGGGCGGTGAGCCAGTCCCGCAGCCGGGCCGCGGGGTCCCGGTCGGTCGCGTCGACGATCCGGGCGAGCTTCTCGGAGGTCCGGTCCAGCCAGCGCTTGGTGACCGCCTCGCGCAGCGCGGCCTTGGTGCGGAAGTGCCGGTAGACACTGCCGTGGCTGACGCCGAGCGCGCGGGCCACGTCCACCACGGTGGCCTTGGCCGGGCCGTGGCGGCGCAGCACCTCCTCGGTCGCTTCGAGGATGCGCTCGGCGGTCAGGGTCTCGCTGGTCGGTGCCATGTTCTAGACCGTACCCGGCGGCCGGATCAGCGCTCGCTGTCGAGGTGTGCCATCTGCGCGCTCGGGTAGCGGTCGCCGGCCGCCGCGTCCGCCGGCACGGCCTCCTCGATCGCCGCCAGGTCGGCCGCGTCCAGGGTCACCTCCAGCGCGCCCAGCGACTCGGCCAGCCGCTCGCGGGTGCGCGCGCCGATCAGCGGCACGATGTCCGCGCCGCGCGAGAGCACCCAGGCGATGGCGGTCTGCGCCACGGTGGCGCCCTTGCGCTCGGCGATCGCGCGCAGCGCGTCGACCAGGTTCAGGTTGTGCTGGAGGTTCTCGCCCTGGAAGCGGGGCGAGTGGGCGCGGAAGTCGTTCGCGGCCAGCTGCCGGTCGCGGTCGAAATGGCCGGAGATCAGGCCGCGCGACAGCACGCCGTACGCGGTGACGCCGATGCCCAGTTCGCGGACGGTCGGCAGGATCTCCCGCTCGATGCCGCGCGAGATCAGCGAGTACTCGATCTGGAGGTCCGAGACCGGCGCGGTGGCGGCGGCCCGGCGGATGGTGTCGGCGCCGACCTCGCTGAGGCCGACGTGCCGCACGTACCCCTTCTCGATCAGTTCGGCGATGGCGCCGACGGTCTCCTCGATCGGCACGTCGGGGTCGAGACGGGCGATCCGGTAGACGTCGATGTGGTCGACGCCGAGGCGCTGGAGGGAGTAGGCGGCGAAGTTCTTCACGGCGGCGGGCCGGCCGTCGTAGCCGCTCCAGCCGCCGTCCGGGTCGCGCAGGGCGCCGAACTTCACGCTGACCAGGGCCTGTTCGCGCCGCGCGGCGGGTGCGGCGCGCAGGGCCTCGCCGATGAGCATCTCGTTGTGCCCCATGGCGTAGAAGTCGCCGGTGTCCAGCAGGGTGACACCGGCCTCCAGGGCGGCGTGGATGGTCGCGATGGACTCGGCGCGGTCGGCGTCGCCGTACAGCGCGGACATGCCCATGCAGCCGAGGCCGAGGGCGGAGACCTGGGGGCCGGTGGTGCCCAGGGAGCGGGTTCGCATCGTGGTCGTCATGGCTCCAGAGTGACATGACAGCTGACAGATTTCAATATCTGTCATCTGTCAGCTGTCATTCGCGGCGGCTCTTTGGTCCAGACCTATTGACGTCCGGCGTGGACCAGACCACTGTCATGAGCACGACTCCGGCACCTCACCGCACCCCACCGGGAGGCCCCGCATGTTCCGTCGCACCCTGTCCCTGCTCGCCGCCGCGCTCGCGACCGCCTGCCTCACCCAGCTGCCCGCCGCCGCCACCGCCTCGGCCGCCCCGGCCGCCGACACCTGCGCGGTGAAGTCCCGCCCGGCCGGCAAGGTGCTCCAGGGCTACTGGGAGAACTGGGACGGCGCCGCCAACGGGGTCCATCCGCCCTTCGGCTGGACCCCGATCACCGACTCCCGCATCCCCGCCCACGGCTACAACGTGATCAACGCGGCCTTCCCGGTGATCCTCTCCGACGGCACGGCGCTGTGGCAGGACGGCATGGACTCCGGGGTCAAGGTGCCCACGCCCGCGGAGATGTGCGCCGCGAAGGCCTCCGGCGAGACGGTGCTGCTGTCCATCGGGGGCGCGACGGCGGGCATCGACCTCAACTCCACCGCCGTGGCGGACAAGTTCGTCTCGACGATCGTGCCGATCCTGAAGCAGTACAACTTCGACGGCATCGACATCGACATCGAGACGGGTCTGACCGGCAGCGGCAACATCAACCAGCTGTCGCCGTCGCAGGCGAACCTGATCCGCATCATCGACGGCATCCTCGCCGGGATGCCGGCCGGCTTCGGCCTGACGATGGCCCCGGAGACGGCGTACGTCACCGGCGGCAGCATCACCTACGGCTCGATCTGGGGCGCCTACCTGCCGATCATCAAGAAGTACGCCGACAACGGCCGGCTGTGGTGGCTGAACATGCAGTACTACAACGGCAGCATGTACGGCTGCTCCGGCGACTCCTACGGGGCCGGCACGGTGGCGGGCTTCACCGCCCAGACCGACTGCCTGAACAAGGGCCTGGTGGTGCAGGGCACGACGATCAAGGTGCCCTACGACAAGCAGGTCCCGGGCCTGCCCGCGCAGCCCGGCGCGGGCGGCGGCTACATGTCCCCGTCCCTGGTCTCCCAGTCCTGGCAGCACTACGGCACGTCCCTCAAGGGCCTGATGGACTGGTCCATCAACTGGGACGGCTCGAAGAACTGGACCTTCGGCGACAACGTCAAGGCGCTGCAGGGCCGTTGAGCATCCGGAGGTCCGCGGGCGGTGGGTGAGACCCGCCCCGTGACGCCCCGGTGTTCAGTTGCGGGGTGACTCATCCTCTTCGTTCACGCGACTTCCGGCTGCTCTTCGTCAGCCGCACCATGTCCACGCTCAGCGACGCGCTGGTGCCCACCGCGCTGAGTCTCGCCGTGGTGGAGGTGACCGGTTCGGCGACCTCGCTGGCCGTGGTGCTCGGCTGCGCGCTGGGGGCCCGGCTGCTCACCCTGCCCGTGGCCGGCGTGGTGGCCGACCGCCACGACACCCGCCGGGTGGCCTTCGCCGCCGATCTGACCCGGGTGCTGACGCAGGCGGTGGTCGCCGTCCAGCTGGTCGGTCCGCACCCCTCGATCGCACTGATCGCCGTGGCCCAGGCGGTGGCGGGGGTCGCCTCGGCCGTCGGTCTCGCCAACCTCTCGCCGCTCGTCATCCGCGCGGTGCCCGGCTCGGGGGCGCAGCGGCAGAAGGCCAACTCGCTCATGGGAGTGGCCAAGAGCATCTCCCAGCTGGCGGGCCCCGCCCTGGCCGGCGCGTCGATCTGGGCGGTCGGCACCGGCTGGGTGTTCGTGCTCGACTCGGCCGCCTTCGCGGTCAGCGCGACCATGATGCTGCTCGTCCGGCTGGACGGGGAGGCGGCGCCGGCCGGCACCCGGCGCCCGGTCCTCGCGGGACTGGCCGAGGGCTGGGCCGAGGTGCGCGCCCGGGACTGGTACTGGATCAGCCTGATCGCGCACGCGACCTGGAACTTCGCCGCCAACGTGCTGCTCACCCTCGGTCCGCTCGTCGCGGTCACCCGACTGGGCGGGCCGGGCGCGTGGGTCGCGGTGACCCAGGCGGGCGGCATCGGCCTGCTGGCCGGCTCGCTGGTGGCCGGACGGGCCCGGCCCCGGCGCCCGGTCCTGGCCGGCAACCTGGTCCTGGCGAGCTACGCCCTGCCCCTGGCCCTGTTCGCCGTCGCGGCACCGGTGCCCGTGCTCGTCGCCGGATACGGCATCGCGATGGCGGGCCTCGGCTTCCTCAACCCCACCTGGCAGACCGCGGTGCAGACGGCCGTTCCGCAAGCCGTGCTCGCCCGGGTCGCCTCCTACGACTGGCTGGTCTCGCTCGCCGCGCAGCCGCTCGGCGTGATCCTGGCCCCGATCGCCCTGCAGGCCTGGGGCGCCGGGCCGCCCTTCGCGGCCGCGGCCGTCCTGGTCGCCGTCGTCTGCGCCGGCACCGCGCTGGCGCCCGGGGTGCGCGACCTGCGCCTCGAACGGCCCCCCTGCACCGGCCCGGACGGCGCCCGTCCGCTCGGCGGGGTGCCGCGGGACGAGGCGGCGGGCACGCCCTGACCGGACGCGGGGCCCGTCGGATGCGCGAAAACGCCCGCCCCCCGGCCGAACGGGTCGACCGGGGGGCGGGCGCGAGGCCGGAGAGGACCGGGATCAGCAGCCGACGAGGCGCTGGGCCAGGTAGCCCTCGATCTGGTCCAGCGACACACGCTCCTGCTTCATCGTGTCCCGCTCGCGGACCGTCACCGCGTTGTCCTCAAGGGTGTCGAAGTCGACGGTCACGCAGTACGGCGTGCCGATCTCGTCCTGCCGGCGGTACCGGCGGCCGATCGCGCCCGCGTCGTCGAACTCGATGTTCCAGTTCTGCCGCAGCGCCTGCGCGAGACCCTTGGCCTTCGGGGACAGCTCGGCGTTGCGCGACAGCGGCAGGACGGCCACCTTCACCGGGGCGAGACGGTGGTCGAGGCGCAGCACGGTGCGCTTCTCCATCTTGCCCTTGGCGTTCGGCGCCTCGTCCTCGACGTACGCGTCGAGCAGGAACGCCAGCATCGTCCGGCCGACACCGGCCGCCGGCTCGATGACGTACGGCGTCCAGCGCTCCTGGTTCTCCTGGTCGTAGTACGACAGGTCCTGGCCGGAGGCCTTGGCGTGCGAGGAGAGGTCGTAGTCGGTGCGGTTGGCGACGCCCTCCAGCTCGCCCCACTCCGAGCCGCCGAACCGGAAGCGGTACTCGATGTCGGCGGTGCGCTTGGAGTAGTGGGAGAGCTTCTCCTTCGGGTGCTCGTACCAGCGCATGTTCTCCTCGCGGAGACCGAGCCCGGTGTACCAGGCCCAGCGCTGCTCCATCCAGTACTCCTGCCACTTCTCGTCCTCGCCCGGCTTGACGAAGAACTCCATCTCCATCTGCTCGAACTCACGGGTGCGGAAGATGAAGTTGCCCGGCGTGATCTCGTTGCGGAACGACTTGCCCATCTGGGCGATGCCGAACGGCGGCTTGCGGCGCGAGGCGGTCTGCACCTGGGCGAAGTTGGTGAAGATGCCCTGCGCGGTCTCGGGCCGCAGGTAGGCGACGGAGCCGCTGTCCTGGGTCGGGCCGAGGTGCGTCGACAGCAGGCCGGAGAACTGCTTGGGCTCGGTGAACTGGCCCTTGTTGCCGCAGTTCGGGCAGTTGATGTCGGCCAGGCCGTTCGCCGGGGCGTGGCCCTTCTTCTCCTCGTAGGCCTCTTCGAGGTGGTCGGCACGGAACCGCTTGTGACACGCGGTGCACTCGGTCAGCGGGTCCGTGAACGTGGCGACGTGGCCGGACGCGACCCAGACCTCGGGGGCCAGGATGACGGACGAGTCGATGCCGACCACGTCCTCGCGCGACGTCACCATGTAGCGCCACCACTGACGCTTGATGTTCTCCTTCAGCTCGACACCGAGCGGTCCGTAGTCCCAGGCGGCACGCTGACCGCCGTAGATCTCACTGCACGGGAAAACGAAGCCACGGCGCTTGCTCAGGCTGACGATGGTGTCGATCTTGTCGGCGGCCACGGTGCTCTCTTCATTACGACGACGGGCGTTGAAGCGAGATGCTTCCAGCGAATGATTCAGGTTACCGGCGCAGGCTCCCCCACGACCAAATCGGCCCCCGCCTGGGACCCCGCCAGGGGCTTGTTGACAACGGTTTCCATTTTTGTTGAAAATGACTGTCATGAACATACGTCGACGTCCGCTGTCCGCCGCCGCCCTCGCCGCCGTCGCCGTCCTCGGCGCCGGCACCCTCACCGCCTGCTCGGGGAGCGGCTCCGCGGCGACCGGCGACGGCCGGCTCGACGTCGTCGCGTCCTTCTATCCGATGTCGTTCCTCGCCGAGCGGATCGGCGGCGACCACGTCCACGTCACCAGTCTCACCACGCCCGGCCAGGAGCCGCACGACCTGGAGATCAGCCCCAAGCAGATCGCCGCGATCGACGACTCCGACGCCGTCCTCTATCTGAAGAACCTCCAGCCCTCCGTGGACGACGCGGTCGCCCAGTCCTCGGTGCCGGCGAAGATCGACGCCGCCTCCCTGACCACCCTGGAGTCGCACGGCAACGAGGTCGGCGGTCACGCGGCCGCGCACGACGACCGGCCGGGCGAGGAGTCGGCGGGCAAGGACCCGCACATCTGGCTGGACCCGGTGCGCTACGCCCAGGTCGCGAAGGGCGTCGGCAAGGCCTTCGAGAAGGCCGACCCGCAGCACGCGGCGGACTACGAGAAGAACACCGCCGCCCTGGTCAAGCGGCTCGACGACCTCGACCGGCAATTCCGCGACGGCCTCGCGCACACCCGGTCCAAGGTCTTCGTCACCACGCACGCCGCCTTCGGCTACCTCGCCGAGCGCTACGGCCTCACCGAGGAGGCGATCAACGGCCTCGACCCGGACTCCGAGCCCAGCGCCGCGCGCGTGCGGGACCTGGAGCACATGGCGAAGGCCGACCACGTCTCCACCGTCTTCTACGAGACGCTCGTCAGCGACAAGACCGCGAAGACCATCGCGCACGACGCGGGCCTGAGGACCGACGTCCTGGACCCGATCGAGGGCATCACGGCCAAGTCCCGCGGCACGGACTACTTCTCCGTCCAGAACGCCAACCTCAAGGCGCTCCAGCAGGCGCTGGGCGCCAAGTGACGGGAGATCCCATGGAGACCAGCGAGCCTGTCATATCCCTGCGCGGCGTCCGGGCCGACCTCGGCGGCCGTCCCGTCCTGCGCGGCATCGACCTCACCGTCCGCCGCGGCGAGGTCGTCGCCCTGCTCGGCGCCAACGGCTCGGGCAAGTCCACGGCGGTCCGCACCGTCATCGGCCAGGTGCCCGTCACCGCCGGCACCGTCGAACTCTTCGGCACCCCCCGGCGCGCGTTCCGCGACTGGGCCCGCGTGGGCTACGTGCCGCAGCGCACCACGGCCGCGGGCGGCGTCCCGGCGACGGTCACCGAGATCGTCTCCTCCGGCCGCCTCGCCCGCACCGGCTTCGGCCTCTTCCGCGGCGGCGACCGGCAGGCCGTGCGGGACGCCCTGGAGCGGGTCGGCATGGCGGACCGCGCCAAGGACGCGGTGACCGCCCTCTCCGGCGGCCAGCACCAGCGCGTCCTGATCGCCCGAGCGCTCGTCGGCCGGCCCGAGCTGCTGATCATGGACGAGCCGATGGCGGGCGTCGACCTGGCCAGCCAGGAGATCCTGGCCCGAACGCTGAAGGCCCAGGTGGAGGCGGGTACGACGGTCCTCCTCGTGCTGCACGAACTGGGCCCGCTGGAACCCCTGATCGACCGGGCTGTCGTCCTGCGGGACGGCTGCGTCCTGCACGACGGCCCGCCCCCGCGGGCCGTGGGCCAGCATGCCCTGCCCGGCCACGACCACGTGCACCCGCACGCCCCCGGGACCACCGATCCGATCCGCACGGGACTGCTGAGCTGATGGACTTCCTGAACTACGCCTTCATGCAGCGGGCCCTGCTCGCCGCCGTCCTGGTCGGCGTCACCGCGCCCGCCATCGGCATCTACCTCGTCCAGCGCCGCCAGGCCCTGATGGGCGACGGCATCGGCCACGTGGCGATGACCGGCGTCGGCCTCGGCTTCCTGCTGTCCGCCTCCCCGGTCTGGATGGCGACGGCGGTCTCCGTGCTGGGCGCCCTCCTGATGGAGCTGATCCGCTGGTACGGCAGGACCCGCGGCGACATCGCCCTCGCCATGCTCTTCTACGGCGGCATGGCGGGCGGCGTGATGTTCATCAACATGGCCCCGACGGGCTCCAACGCGAACCTGACGACGTACCTCTTCGGCTCCCTGTCCACGGTCTCCCGGTCGGACGTGCTGGCGATCTGCCTGCTGGCCGCGTTCGTGGTCCTGGTCACCGTGGGCCTGCGCCGCCAGTTGTTCGCGGTGAGCCACGACGAGGAGTTCGCGCGGGTGACGGGCCTGCCGGTCCGTGCGCTGAACCTGCTGACGGCGGTCACGGCGGCGGTCACGGTCACGGTCGCGATGCGCGTCGTCGGCCTGCTGCTGGTCTCCGCGCTGATGGTGGTCCCGGTGGCGGCGGCCCAGCAGCTCACCCGCAGCTTCGCCGCGACGTTCGCGATCGCGGTGGCGATCGGCGTGACGGTGACGGTGAGCGGCACGATCACGTCGTTCTACCAGGACGTGCCGCCCGGCGCGACGATCGTCCTGCTGACCATCGCCGCGTTCGTCGCCCTGGCCGTGCTCGCCACGCCCGTGGCCCGTCGGCGCGCCCGTGCGAGCGGCTCCGCGGGGGACCCGGCGGAGTGCGTGATTCCGGCCGCGCGGGGCGCCGGCGAGGAGATCAACGCCTGACCCCGGGCGGTCCGGGCTGGCACAATGGCCCGGTCAGGGTGTGACGTGAGGAGGCAACGGTGACGACCGCTGGACCGCCCGTGAAGGGCCGCGCGACCCGGCAGCGGGCAGCAGTGGCGGCGGCGCTGGGCGAGGTGGACGAGTTCCGCAGCGCGCAGGAGCTCCACGACATGCTCAAGCACAAGGGCGACTCCGTCGGCCTCACGACCGTCTACCGCACCCTCCAGTCCCTCGCCGAGGCCGGCGAGGTCGACGTCCTGCGCACGTCCGACGGCGAGTCCGTCTACCGCCGCTGCTCCACCGGCGAGCACCACCACCACCTCGTCTGCCGGACCTGCGGCAAGGCGGTCGAGGTGGAGGGCCCGGCGGTGGAGAAGTGGGCCGAGGCGATCGCCTCCGAGCACGGCTACGTGAACGTGGCCCACACGGTCGAGATCTTCGGTACGTGCGCGGAGTGCGCGGACCGGAGCGACTGACCCGGCCGCGCCCCCGGCGCCACCCCTACGACGCGGGGGTGTTGCCCTCCATCGCCAGCAGCTCCTCGTTCGGGATGGCCCCGCCGAAGCGCCGGTCGCGGGAGGCGAACTCGACGCAGGCCCGCCACAGGTCGCGCCGGTCGAAGTCCGGCCACAGCACGTCCTGGAAGACCATCTCGGCATAGGCGCTCTGCCACAGCAGGTAGTTGGACACCCGCTGCTCGCCGCTGGGCCGCAGGAAGAGATCCACGTCCGGCATGTCCGGGTAGTACAGGTACTTCTGGATCGTCTTCTCGTTCACCTTGGACGGATCGAGCCGCCCGGCCTTCACGTCCTCGGCCAGCGCCCGCGCCGCGTCGGCGAGTTCGGCCCGGCCGCCGTAGTTCATGCAGAAGTACAGCGTGATCCGGTCGTTGTCCTTGGTCTGCTCCTGCGCGACCTGGAGCTCCTTCGCGACCGACTTCCACAGCCTGGGCATCCGGCCGACCCACCGCACCCGCACGCCCAGCCCGTCGAGCTGGTCCCGGCTCTTGCGGATGAAGTCGCGGTTGAAGTTCATCAGGAAGCGGACCTCTTCGGGCGAGCGCCGCCAGTTCTCGGTGGAGAAGGCGTACAGCGAGACGTTGCGCACGCCGATCTCGATCGCTCCCTGGAGCACGTCGAGCACCTGCTCGGCGCCGACCTTGTGCCCCTCGGTGCGCGGCAGCCCCCGCTTCTTGGCCCACCGCCCGTTGCCGTCCATGATGATCGCCACGTGTTCCGGGACCAGCTCGTCGGGCAGCTTCGGGGGACGGGCGCCCGAGGGGTGCGGCTCCGGTGCCGTGTACTCGCGCCGCTGGCGCCCCAGGATCCCGCGTACCACCATGTGCTCCGACTCCCCTTACGACGTGTGACTCTCGACGGCTTTCAGGACTTTTCCACGTAGCGCAGCGACCGCAGCCCGCGCTCCAGGTGCCAGTGCAGGTACGCGGAGACGAGTCCGCTGCCCTCGCGGACATGCCGCGCCTCGGCGGCGTCGGCCGTCTCCCAGTCTCCCGTAAGCAGCGCACCCAGCAGGACCAGGGTCCCCGGCGAGGGTACGACACTCCCGGGCACCCGGCAGTCGGCACACACGGAGCCGCCGGAGGCGACCGAGAAGAACCTGTTCGGGCCCGGCATGCCGCACTTGGCGCAGTCGCCGAAGCTCGGCGCGTACCCGTTGACCGCGAGGGAGCGCAGCAGGAAGGCGTCGAGCACGAGGTGCGGGGCGTGCTCGCCGCGGGCCAGCGTGCGCAGCGCGCCGACCAGCAGCAGGTACTGCTGCACGGCCGGCTCCCCCTCGTGGTCGGTGAACCGCTCGGCGGTCTCCAGCATGGCCGTACCGGCGGTGTAGCGCGCGTAGTCGGCGACGATCCCGCCACCGTAGGGGGCGATGGTCTCACTCTGCGTGCACAGCGGCAGCCCGCGGCCCACCAGCTCGCTGCCACGCGCGAAGAACTGCACGTCCACGTGGGAGAAGGGCTCCAGCCGGGCCCCGAACTTCGACTTCGTGCGCCGCACGCCCCGCGCCACGGCGCGTACCCGCCCGTGACCGCGCGTGAGCAGGGTGATGATCCGGTCCGCCTCGCCCAGCTTCTGGGTGCGCAGCACGATGCCGTCGTCGCGGAACAGACTCATGCCCCCATTGTCCCCCATGGGGCGCGGGCGCCCGGCCGCCGGTGGCGGCGGCGCCGGGCGCCCGTACGGCGGTGGGTCAGGGCACCTCGCCCCGGCTGCGGGCGTTGACGTACGCCGTCTCCGCCCGGATGCGCTCGGCGGGACTGGCCGCCCGCACGGCCCCCACCTCGGCCTCCCATTCCCGTCCGCCCCCGTAGGGCCGCAGCCACACGCCGGCCCCCTCGTACGCCATCACGATCCCCACCCGCCCGGACCCGGTGTCGACGGCATGGCTCCCGACCGGCGGCAGTGTCACCCCGCCACCCCCGCGACCACGACGGCGAGCCGCCGTGCGACGTCCACGGAACACCGCCCCAATTCCACCAGCGGGCAGGGCGACTCCCGGGCGAGCATCACCGGGTCGAGACCGAGTGAGGGCAACACGATTCCGGCGCTCGCGAGCGCGCCCCGCAATTCCTGCACCGCGTCCTCCGCCTCCTGGACACACATCGCCGAATGCTTCGCCATAGCGCTCCCCTTTTCTTTCGGATTTCACGCTTCGCACATCCATGGTGACGCTCCGGCTCTACACTCGGCGACCATCCGAGCCCTACAAGTACGGGTCAGTCGAAGGGGGTTGGCCATGGCCAACGGTTCACGGCAGGCGGCATGGGAGTTCTTCGGCGCGGAACTGAAACGGAGGCGGGAGAACGCGGCGCTCACGCAGGCGGAGCTGGGCGCGCGGGTATTCGTCTCCGGCGGCTACATCGGCCAGTTCGAGCAGGCGATCAGGAAACCGCAGTTGGACGTGGCCCAGCGGATCGACGAGATCCTACAAACCGACGGCTTTTTCGAACGGCTGTGGAAGAAGCTCATCAGGGACCAGCCGTACGACGCCTACTTCGCACACGTTGTGGAGTTGGAGGGGCTCGCGACGGCGATCTACCAGTGGGCGCCCTCGGTTGTGCCTGGGCTCCTCCAGACGCGGGAGTACGCACAGGCGATGTTTCTGGCGGGTAATCCACTCGCCACCGATGAGTACATCGAGAGTCTGGTCAATGCGCGTATGGCGCGGACACAGGTTCTCAAGGACGCAGCACGCCCCGTGTATTGGGCGGTCCTGCACGAGGCAGCCTTGCGCATCACGGTAGGTGGCCCGGCAATCATGGCGCGCCAGCTTGAGCACATTGCGGCGCTGGCACGGGCGCGCAAGATGGTGCTTCAGGTGCTGCCCTTCTCCGCTGGAGCACACCCGGAGATGGGCAAGCTGATGACGCTCATGGAGTTCGAGGATGCTCCGCCAACTGTCTATACAGAAGGCGTGTCTTCGGGGAGTCTGCTGGACGAACCGGCGGTGGTGAAGCGGAAGTGGTCGTCCTACGATCTCATCAGGGCCGCCGCGCTGTCGCCGGAGGCGTCCCTGACTCTGTTCGACTCGGCGGCGGAGGACTACAGACGATGCGCAAGCACGACCTGAGCAACGCCCGTTGGCGCAAGAGCAGCTACAGCAGCGGCGACAGCTCGAATGAGTGCCTCGAAGTCGCCGACGGAGTCCCCCACGTCGTCCCCGTCCGCGACAGCAAGCTGACCGGCGGGCCGGTACTGCTCATCGGCCCGGACGCGTGGGCCCGCTTCGTCGGTTCGGTCACCGGCCAGAACTAGGCGCATTCGCGCCGCATTACCCCGGACGTAATCGACGCGCCCGAAGCCCTCTGGCAGGGTCGGGATCATGACGACTTCCGATGCTCACGACCTCCTGAAGGCCGAGGCGGGCCGTCGCCTGGCGGCTCGTCACCAGGTCGATCTCGACCCGAGCGGGCTGGCCCGGGACGCCGGGCTGGACCCGGCGTCGATCGCCGAACGGTTCCCCGACCGGGACAGCCTGCTGACCGATCTCGTGCTGGCCGCCTACAACGCCATGGGCGACAGCGCGGAGCGCGCCGCGGCCGAGGCCGAGAAGGCGGGCGCCGACCTGCTGGGCCGCTGGGTCGCCACCTGCGAGGGCGTACGCGAGTGGGCGCTCGCCCACCCGGAGGAGTACGTGCTGATCTGGGGCCGGCCCGTGCCCGGCTACGACGCCCCGCCGGAGACGATGGTCGCCGGTGCCCGGACCGTACTCGTCCTGCTCGGCCTGGTGCGCGAGGCACTCGCGGCCGGCGAACTGGCCCTGGACCACGTGCCCACGCCCGAGCTGTCCGAGGGCATGGCCCGCACGATCGAGCCCCTGGCCGAGGGCATGCTGAGCGGCCTGCCGACGCCCACCATCACCCGCATGCTGATCATCTGGACCCAGCTGCACGGCATGGTCGGCTTCGAGGTCAACGGCCACATCGCGGGCGTGGCCGCGGACCCGGCCGCCTTCTTCACGCACGCGGCGACGGCCATGGGCCAGTACATCGGCCTGCCCCACTGACGCCGGACCCCGGCCGGTGCGGGAGCCGCCCGCACCGGCCGGGGCAAGGCGCGGGTTCAGCTCGCCGGCAGCAGGCCGCCGAGCAGGTCCGCCGCCACCGGTTCGTCGGTCCGGTCGTCGATCAGGGTGACGCGGATCGCCGGGCTGTCGGTGGTGTCCCTGGTCTGCCGCGGGTCCACCGCGAAGAGCACGGTGACCGGACGCGCGGCGCCCTCCGGGTCGTGGACCCCCGCGTACTGGAGGAAGCGCCAGCCGTCGGACTC
Source organism: Streptomyces sp. NEAU-sy36 (assembly GCF_013423905.1). NCBI lineage: Bacteria > Bacillati > Actinomycetota > Actinomycetes > Kitasatosporales > Streptomycetaceae > Streptomyces > Streptomyces sp. NEAU-sy36. The sequence goes on along the minus strand of NZ_CP058977.1, from coordinate 1,236,784 downwards.
CCAGTGGTCGATCAGCCCGGAGCGGACGACGGGGGCGGCGGCCACCCAGGCCAGCGAGCGCTCCAGCAGCTCGACGGAGGCGGCCACCGGCACCTCGTCGTCCCGGCCCGGGACGAGCGGGTGCCCGAAGACCTTCAGCCGCGTCCGGCGCAGCGGGACCAGCCACAGGTGGTCGAGGTCGCTGGAGACCGCGACCAGGACGGCGGTGACGGCGGCGAGGAAGAGCACCGACGCCACCGGGTCGCGAACCACCTGGCTCCACCAGGCGGTTCGGGCTCCGGCCGCCGTGGCACCGCCCGCCGCGACCAGCCCCGCGCGGACGAAGGCCCGCCAGGTGATCGGGCCGTTGGCGCGGGCGGTGCACCCGCAGGACGACTGCGGGGCGGTGACCCGGGCGTAGCCGAGGTAGCCGAGGAAGCCGACGCCCAGGACGAGGGCGGCGACGCCGGGTACCGGGGTGGCCGGCACTCCCAACAGGGCCGCGGCTACGGCGAGTTCGAGCACGCCGGTGGCCCGCAGGACGAGCGTGGCGCGGCGGCCGTCGTTCAGGACGCGGACCAGGACGGTGCCGGCCGCCTGCGCCGCGACCCGCCGGCCGAACGCCTTGGCCGCCCCGGTGCCGGCGAGCAGGGCCCCCAGCAGCAGCGGGGCGAGATTCATGGCGAGCGATGCGCTCACTTGCGTACCCCCTCCTGTCTCAGTGCCCGACGCTGATACGGGCGATGTCCACGCTGTCGTCGGCGGGCCGCCAGGCGCCGAGGACCTGGGCGTGGTGCCCGATCCGCAGCTGGGAGAGGTTGGTGGTGAGGGCGCCGCCGCGGAAGGAGGCGGTGGTCTTCTTCTCCACGATGTTGCCGACCACGGCGTTGCGGCCGTGGCTCAGGTGCAGCCGGGAGCGTTCGATGCCGCGGACGGTGACGTAGAGGTTGACGATGTTCACCCAGACCGCGTCGGCGGCCACACTGCCGTCGGGCATCTCCACACCGCGCGCGTACAGGCCGTCGCCGACCTCGACGGCCTCGGCGGTGACGGTCTCCAGCTTCCAGATGCTGGTGGCGTTGGTGAGCTGGATCAGCTTGTGCGTGCCGTCCGCCTCGACGACGTCGAGGACGCCGCGTCTGATCCGGCTGACGCGCCCGTCGACGAACACCGACGTGGAGACCGCCGGGTCGAGGGAGGGCATGGGGGCGGCGAAGGCGGCGTCCGCGTCCAGGCCGCCGAGCGCGGAGGCGCCCACGATGGTGGCACCGCCGAGCGCCGCACTGGTCAGCAGGCGGCGCCGGTCGAGTCCGTGGCGTTCGCTCATGACGGGGTTCCTCCTCACTCGTAGATGTAGACGGGAAGCAGCCCGGAGCTGAGGCTGCCGATGGCGGAGTAGGCGGCGGGCGTCAGGTCGATGACCCGGTGGGTGCGGCAGGCACCGTTGCAGCAGGTCTGCTCGCTGCACCACATCTGGGTGTTGGGGCCGCAGTCGGCGAGCGTGACGCAGACCGTGGCGCCGGAGCACTGGTGCTTGACGTTGATCACCGAGCCGCAACCGCGTCTGGGCATGTTCTCGCCGCAGGCCGCCGGGTTGGTGACGCTCCAGCAGGCCGCCGAGAGGTTGGGCCAGGCGGCCATGTTCTTGCCGGACTGGCAGGTGCCGCAGGCACCGGTTCCGGTGCTGCCGCAGGGGCCCCAGGAACTGCCGCAGCAGAACCAGGAGGTCTCTCCTGCCCAAAGACTGGTGGATCCGCAAGCCATTGCTGTGTCCCTTCGTCGACGGGGAGATCACGGGCACCGCGATCAATGACGCGTGCATGACAAAACGACGAACGAAACGGTGCGGGGGTCGCGCGTTGGCGCCTGCCAATGATGCTCGTTTCTACGCGCGTTGGCCAGGGGGCGGGAGAGGGACCGGTTGACGGACCCGACCCGTGCGGCCGGCCGCGTCGCGCCTGGCACACCGCTCGCCCTGTCACCATCCTGGGAGGAGGACCCCTCGATCCCCCGCCCTAGCCCGCAGGAGCCGTCGATGACCTTCCCCGCGCCGCTCACCGGAGTCGTCCCGCCCGTCTGCACGCCCCTGACCCCCGAACGGGAGGTGGACGTGCCCTCGCTGCTGCGGCTGGTGGACCATCTGGTGGGGGCGGGGGTGCACGGACTGTTCGTGCTCGGCTCGACATCGGAGGCGGCCTTCCTCACGGACGCGCAGCGGCGGCGGGTGGTCGAGACGGTCACCGGGCACCTGGGCGGGCAGCTGCCGGTGCTGGCCGGGGCCATCGACATGACCACCCCCCGGGTCCTCGACCACGTGCGGGCGGTCACGGCGGCCGGGGCCGGGGCGGTGGTGGTCACCGCGCCGTTCTACGCCCGCACCCACCCCTCGGAGATCGTGCACCACTACCGCCGGATCGCGGCCCTGAGCCCGGTGCCGGTGATCGCCTACGACATCCCGGTCGCCGTGCACACCAAGCTCCCGGCCGAGCTGGTCCTCGGCCTCGCCGGGGACGGGGTGCTGGCCGGGATCAAGGACTCCAGCGGGGACCTGGCGGCCTTCCGGGAGCTGGTCACCGGCGCCCGCGCCCACCCCGGCTTCGGCGTGCTCACCGGCTCGGAACTGATCGCCGACGCCGCGCTGGCACTGGGCGCGGACGGGGCGGTGCCGGGGCTCGCCAACGTCGACCCGCACGGGTACGTGCGGCTGTACCGGCAGTGCCGGGCGGGCGACTGGGAGGGGGCGCGGGCCGAACAGGAGCGGCTGTGCGCCCTGTTCGGGCTGACGGCGGTCGGTGATCCGGCGCGGATGGGCGCCGGTTCCTCGGCGCTCGGCGCGTTCAAGGCGGCCCTGCACCTGCGGGGCGTGATCGACTGTCCGGTCACGGCCGAGCCGCAGGTGCCGCTGTCCGGCGAGGAGACGGAGAAGGTCGCCAAGTACCTCGCCTGCGCCGGGCTGCTGTGACCCCGCCTCAGTGCGCCTCGGCCCACGTCAGCAGCTCGGGCGTGTGCAGCGAGGGCAGCCACAGATCCGCCCGCTCCGCGCCGTCGCCGGGCGGGCGGGGGCCGACCCCGAGCACCCGCAGACCCGCGGTGCGGGCCGCCTCCACGCCGGTGAGGGAGTCCTCGACGGCCAGCGCCTCCTCCGGCGGGACACCGCACAGGCGGGCCGCGAGGTCGTAGACGTCGGGCCACGGTTTGGGGCGCACCTCGGCCTCCCCGGTGTCCGGGACGACGATGTGCTGGAAGTACCCGCGCAGCCCGGCCCGCTCCAGGCTGCCCTCCACCACCACCATCGGGCAGTTGCTGGCCACGGCCAGCGGCATCCGTCCGGCCAGCAGCCGGACGAGGTGGGCGGCGCCCGGCATGGTCACCGGGTCGTCGGTGACCAGCTCCAGGAAGTGGTCCAGGAGGGCCGCCGTCAGGCCGTCCGTCAGCTCGGGCTTGTGCACCGACTCGGCCATCAGCCGGCCGCAGTCCGCGTAGTGCACTCCCTTGGCCTGTTCCGCGAAGCCGGGTGGCGGTTGGAGTCCGAATTCCCGGAAGGCCAGGTTTCGGGCTTCCTGCCAATGGCGTTCGCTGTCCATCAGAGTGCCGTCGCAGTCGAAGACGACGGCCCGTGGCGACCAGTCGAGCAGTTGGGCGGTGGTGGTCACAGTGGCCTCCTATGCACCTCGCTTGAAAGGGATGTGCGACATTCCCGGCTGTCCGCAGGAAGCGGAAAGATAGCGATGACTACGTTATTTTCGCGGCGGTAAATCAGGCAATAACCCCATAGAGCGACTCGACGGCGACGGTTTTCGGGTGTATGGCGACCCGGCCGCCCATCGCCCGCCGTGTCGCCAAATCGACTTGTACGCATGACAGTTGGCGCATATGCGGGAGACATGCGACGCCGTCGCGGAGCGCACCCCTTACCACTCGACCGCGTTCACCCTCGAAAGAAATACGTAATTACCGCCGGAGGGTGGTTCCTGTTTGCTCCGGGCGTACGCGGGCGCATTACATTCGTGGCAGTCAGAAGAGCCGAGCGAGGGCGGGCGGGAAAACGGTGCAGAAACGGGCCAAGGCAACCCGCAGATCACTCCTGGAGGCGGCGGCCCAGCTCTTCGCGGAACAGGGCTACGCGGGCACCAGCGTCAACGACATAAGCGCACGGTCGGGCCGGACCAGCGGCGCCGTCTACTTCCACTACGCCAGCAAGGAGGGCATCGCGCTCGCCGTCGTCCGGGACCGGTTCGCCACCTGGCCCCAGCTCACCACGGCGTACGCGGACCGGGCGGTGCCGCCGGTGGAACGCCTCGTCGGCCTCAGCTACGACATCGCCCGCGCCCTCGCCGAGGACCCGGTGACGCGCGCGGGCGCACGACTGTGGGCCGAGCGCGCCACCATCGACGCCCCGCTGCCCGACCCCTTCGCGCTCTGGACCGCCGCCGCCACCCGGCTGCTCGCCGAGGCCCGGCTGGCCGGCCAGGTGGCCCCGCACGTCCGGCCCGCCCCCACCGCGCGGGCCCTGGTGCGCGCCTTCTTCGGCCTGTGCTCGCTCACCGAGGCGCTGGAGGGCGCGGCCACCGTCACCGACCGGCTCACCGACTGGTGGCAGCTGACCCTGCCCTCGCTGCGGCCCGCGCCGGGGACTCACCGGCCGGCGGGCGGGTGACCGCCGATCCCGGTCACCCGCCAAAACTCCAGGGCGTCGTAGGGACCCGTCTCGTACAGGACGCCGGCCGCCCCCGGGCCGAGCTGGACCAGGTCGGAGTAGGCCGCCGGGCCGTCGGACAGGGTGGCCAGGCGGGTGAAGGTGCGCCCGGCGTCCGCGCTGGACCACAGCGCCATGGCGCGCCGCGCGGTCGGCACGGAGGGCCCGGAGAACAGCAGCGGGGCACCGTCCCCCTGGAGCTGGAGCACGCTGCCCTGGACCACGGGCACGTCCTTCAGGGTGGGCTGGGTGGCATAGGGGCGGTCGAGGGTGGCGCCGCCGTCCGAGGAGTAGCTGTCGAGGCGGTTGCCCGGGGCGCCGCCGCTCTGGTCGCGGGCACTGAAGTAGACCCGCCCGTCGGGCAGTTGGGTGGCGCTGGTCTCGTTGACGTTGACGGTCCCGGCGGGGCCGGTGGACTGGTAGCCGAGGTGCCAGGTGGTGCCGCCGTCGTCGCTGTAGAGGGCGTGACCGGCGTAGTGCCGGGCCTCCCTGCCGGTGTCCTTCGAGCCCGGGGCCGGCGCGGTGGAATGGTTGGCGGGGACGAGGAGGCGGCCGGTTCGCGGGCCCCGGGTGAGGGCGACGGCGTGGCCCGGTCCGGTCGCGTACCAGCGCCAGCCGGGCCGCTTCACCGCGTCCGTGATGTCCCGCGGCGGGGTGAAGGTGCGGCCGTCGTCCGTGCTGCGCTGCACGTACACCCGGCGGCCCCGCGCCGCCGTGACCTCGCCGCGCATGATCTGCGCCTCGGTGACGTCCCCCGCGTTGCCGCAGGTCACCAGGACGATGTCGCCGGTGCGCGGATCGACCACGGGCGCCGGGTTGCCCCGGGTGTGCCCGTTCCCCGCGGCCACCACGGCGAGCGGGCCCCAGGTGCGGCCGCCGTCGGTGGAGCGGCGCAGCACGACGTCGATGTCCCCGCTGTCGCCGACGCCGTCATGCCTGCCCTCGGCGAAGGCGAGGACCGTGCCGCGCCGGGTGCGGACCAGCGCGGGGATGCGGTAGGCGGCGTAACCGCCCCGGCCCGAGACGTAGGGCCGCGAGGAGAGGCGGCCGGCGGCGGGCCCGCGGGGCGCGGCGTGGGCGGGTTCCGGGAGCGCGAGGGCGGCGAGGGACGGGAGGCCGGTGAGGAGGGCGCGGCGCGGCAGTGTCACGCCGTGATGCTGCCCGCCCGGGACGGACTCGTCTTACTCCGTTCGGGCCATTGATCGGGCGGTCCGGCGCTCAGGAGGGTGTCCGGGCGGCCGCCAGCAGCCGGGTGACGTCCTCGGCCGGGAGGGTCAGGGCCGCGCCGACCGTGGTGAGGGCGTCGCGCTCGGCGGGGGTGTAGGGGCCGTCGGCCAGGGCGATGTGGGCGCCCTGGAGGAGCAGGGCCTCGCGTCCGGCCGGGGCCAGGTGCGGGGCGAGCGGGTCCAGCGCCTCGTGCAGCTCTATGGTCAGGCTGGCGCCGCAGGGCTCGCCCAGTACCCGGCCGGTGTCGGCGGCCAGGGCGTCGACCAGGGCGGCGAGCTGCTCCTCCGTGCAGTCGTCGACGCCGCCCGCGCGGACCGCGGCGCAGGCCGTCTCCAGGGAGGCCCGGGAGCCGGTGCCGCCGGCGGCGAGCACCGCGAGGGCCACGGTGTGCACGCCGTCGCGGAGCATCGCGGAGAAGCGGCGGGTGGTGGGGTGGCCGAGGACCTCGGTGCCGTAGTGGTGGCCGCAGTCGGCGCACTCCACGACGGGCCCGGTCGTGCCGCGCGGCAGCACCGGCACCCCGAACACGGTGAGCCTGCGGCGCCCGGTGAGCCGCTGGTAGTTGCGGTCGCCCCCGCAGCCCGGGCAGTAGAACTCGCCGTCGCCCACGGGAGTCCATGCGGTGCGGGTGCCCAGGACGCGCAGAGCCCTGGTGTCACGGCCGTCTCGTCCCCGTACTGGCAGCACGTCGCACCTCCCTAGAGCACGACACCATCGCCGCGCTGGCGTGATGTTAGCCACATCGGGCGGCGGAGTCAGCACCCCGGACGAGACCGATCCGTGACCTGTCCGGTCCCCTGGCCGAGAACCGACGGGGCCCCGGCCGCCGTGCGAGGCGACCAGGGCCGGGAAACCGCCGGTGGGGGTGGGTCAGCGGGCGGCTCGGTTGACGGCCGAGACGACCGCCTTCAGCGAGGCACGCGTCGTGTTCGCGTCGATGCCGATGCCCCACAGGACCTGGCCGTCGATCGCGCACTCGATGTAGGAGGCGGCCTGCGCGGAGGCGCCCTCGCTCATCGTGTGCTCCTGGTAGTCCAGCAGGCGCACGTCGATGCCGATGGCGTGCAGGGCGTCGAAGAAGGCCGAGATCGGACCGTTGCCGGAACCGGTCAGCACGCGGTCCTCGCCGTCCACGGTGGCGTCGACGGTGAGCGTGTCCACGCCGTCGTTGTCGGTGGTCGACTGGCCCGTCCTGACCTGGATGCGGCCCCAGGGGTTCTCCGGGTTGGGCAGGTACTCGTCCCGGAAGACCGACCAGATCTCCTTCGGGGTGATCTCGCCGCCCTCGGCGTCCGTCTTCGCCTGGATGATCTTCGAGAACTCGATCTGCATCCGGCGCGGCAGGTCCAGCTTGTGGTCGTTCTTCAGGACGTAGGAGACACCGCCCTTGCCGGACTGCGAGTTGACGCGGATGACCGCCTCGTAGGAACGGCCGACGTCCTTCGGGTCGATGGGCAGGTACGGCACCGCCCACTCCAGGTCGTCCACCGTGACGCCCTTGGCCCTGGCGTCGGCCTCCATGGCGTCGAAGCCCTTCTTGATGGCGTCCTGGTGGGAGCCGGAGAAGGACGTGTAGACCAGGTCGCCCACGTACGGGTGGCGCGGGTGGACCTCCATCTGGTTGCAGTACTCCCACGTACGACGGATCTCGTCGATGTCGGAGAAGTCGATCTGCGGGTCGACGCCCTGGGAGAACAGGTTCATGCCCAGGGTGACCAGGTCGACGTTGCCGGTGCGCTCGCCCTGCCCGAACAGGCAGCCCTCGACGCGGTCGGCGCCGGCCATCAGCGCCAGCTCGGCCGCCGCCACCGCCGTGCCGCGGTCGTTGTGCGGGTGCACGGACAGGCAGACGTACTCGCGGCGGGACAGGTTGCGGTGCATCCACTCGAAGCGGTCCGCGTGCGTGGACGGGGTCGAACGCTCCACCGTGGCGGGCAGGTTGAGGATGATCTCGCGGCCCGGGCCGGGCTGGTAGACGTCCATGACCGCCTCGCAGACCTCCAGCGCGAAGTCCAGCTCGGTGTCGGTGAAGATCTCCGGCGAGTACTGGTAGCCGAACTCGGTCTCGGGGCCCAGCAGTTTCTCTGCGTACTCCATCACCAGGCGGGTGCCGTCGACGGCGATCTGCTTGATGTCGTCCTTGGAGCCGCGGAAGACGACCCGGCGGAAGACCGGGGCGGTGGCGTTGTACAGGTGGACGGTGGCGCGCCGCGCGCCCTTCAGGGACTCCACGGTCCGCTCGATCAGGTCCTCGCGGGCCTGGGTCAGTACGGAGATCGTCACGTCCTCCGGGATCGCGCCCTCTTCCTCGATGATCGAGCGCACGAAGTCGAAGTCGGTCTGGCCGGAGGCGGGGAAGCCGACCTCGATCTCCTTGTAGCCCATCTTGACCAGCTGGTCGAACATCCGGCGCTTGCGCTCGGGCGACATGGGGTCGATCAGGGCCTGGTTGCCGTCCCGCAGGTCGGTGGAGAGCCAGCGGGGGGCGACGGTGATCCGCTGGTCCGGCCAGGTGCGGTCCGGGATGTCCACCTGGTCGTAGCGGCCGTACTTGTGGACCGGCATGGAACTGGGCTGCTGGCGGTTGGCCATGGTGCGTGGCTCCTCGATGGGTCTGGCAGATGTCCGACTGGACGGCCGACGACGCGACGCCAAGCTCCGCGGGGAGGGAGTCGGCCTCGACTACAGACCCTCGCCGCGGCAGCTAAGGAGAAGCAGCCCGAAACGCATGATGCAGCGCAGCCTAGCCGATGCCTTCCAGCATCCGGGGACGCGTTCCAGTATGCGGGACCGGGGAACCAAAAGGGACAAAAAGTGCACCGCATCACATCGCCCTACCACATCGTCACGCCGCGTCGCGCCCACTGTCCCGGTATTTCACCAATGATGGTTGCGAGTAGTGACATCGACGTCACTCAGTGCGATGGTCGGTTACATGACGACGAACGGGGGCTTCGAGCCCGTCTTCTGCACGATCGTCCCGCCGCACGTACTCGACCGGCTGTCCCAGGCCGAGGACCCGGACCTGTCGGCACCCGCCCGCCGCTCCCTGGAGCACGACGCCGCCCAGCGCACCCGGCGCCGCCTGACCACGGTGCTCGGCGCGACCGCCGTCGCCCCGCCGGAGGGTGCCGCCGCCGACCGTCCGCACCGCACCATCTACGACACCCACCACACCCAGGACCTGCCCGGCACCAAGGTCCGCGAGGAGGGCTCCGAGCCGGGCCAGGACGCCTCCGTCAACCGCGCCTACGCCGGCCTCGGCGCCACCTTCGACCTGTATCTGAAGGTCTACGGCCGCCGGTCCATCGACGGCAACGGCCTCCCGCTCGACGCCACCGTGCACTACGGCGAGGGGTACGACAACGCCTTCTGGAACGGCGAGCAGATGGTGTTCGGCGACGGCGACGGCAAGGTCTTCCTCGACTTCACCATCCCCGTCGACGTCATCGGCCACGAACTGACCCACGGCGTCACCCAGCACACCGCGAACCTGGAGTACTTCGGCCAGTCCGGCGCGCTCAACGAGTCGATCTCCGATGTCTTCGGCTCGCTGATCAAGCAGTACGCGCTGGGCCAGACCGCAGCCGAGGCCGACTGGCTGATCGGCGCCGGGCTGCTCGCCCCGGGCGTGCACGGCACCGCGCTGCGCTCGATGAAGGCGCCGGGCACGGCGTACGACGACCCGAACCTCGGCAAGGACCCGCAGCCGGGCAGCATGGACCACTATGTGCGCACCGGCCGCGACAACGGCGGCGTGCACATCAACTCCGGCATCCCGAACCACGCGTTCTACCTGGCCGCCAAGGCCCTCGGCGGGCACGCCTGGGAGAAGGCCGGGCAGATCTGGTACGACACGCTGACCGGCGGCGAGTTGAAGTCGGACGCCCAGTTCGCCGACTTCGCCAAGCTCACCCTGAAGGCGGCGCGCCACCGCTACGGCGGCGGGGACGAGTTCGAGGCCGTCGAGAAGGCATGGGAACAGGTCGGAGTGCACACACGCTAGCCCCGCGCACTGCGACACTGGACCCATGCGGATTCAGGTGAGGCGCACAGGCGGTTTCGCCGGCATCGAGCGCCGGGCCGAGGTGGACACCTCGGCCCGGCCCGACGCCCCGGACTGGGACGGCCTGGCCGCGCGCGTGCTCGCGTCCGGCCAGGACACCCCGCCGGCCGGCGTCCCGGACGGCTTCAGCTACGAGATCACGGTGGACGGCCGCACGGTGTACGCGGCCGACCCACGACTGACCGACGAGCAGCGGGAGTTGGTCTCCCGGGTGCTCAAGGAGGGTGCTTAGCGGAGGAGGCCCGCCGCGCCTAGGCCCTAGCAGTAGCCCTTCGTGAGGAAGCCCCGCCGGCCCGGCGTGCCGAGGTCGAGCGGGATGTCGACGTGGCTCGACAGGTCGGCGAAGGACGCGTTGGGGAGGATGAACTCCCGCCCGGTGTACCGCTGCCGCACCGTCTGCGCCGCGGCGGGACGGCACACGAACGGGTTGGCGTACGTGTTGTAGCCAAGGCCCACACCGGTGTTGAGGAACCCGGCGTCCTGGCACTGGTACAGCGCGGCCCGCAGCGCGGCGGCGTTCCGCGGGCCGGTGTAGCGGGTCTGGAAGCGGGCGAAGCAGTCCAGCGAGGAGGCCCCGTCGTACGGCGAGGGACCGGCGGCCGCCAGCGCGTCCAGGAAGGACCGGTTGCAGCCGATCGCCGCCGAGGGCGCCGCCCCCTTGAGGAGCTGGGAGCGCCTGCACCCGGTCACGTCCTGGAAGGCGCCGACCACGTCCTCCCCCCTGCGCAGCCGTGAGTAGGCGAGCACCAGGTCCCGCTGGGCGGCGAGCGGATAGGCGCCCGTGTTCCCGAACTCCTCGTCCAGCAGCCGGAACCAGGTCTCGAACGCCGGCACCTGCGCCCGCACTCCGGGGGGCAGGGTGTAGACGGCGAGGTCGGTCGGCGTGTCCCAGGTGTCGAGGCCCGGGTAGCCGACGAAGGACAGCACACCGATCCCGGTCTTGGGCGGCTGGTCGCCGTACCGGCTGCGCAGTTGCAGATACCGCTCCAGATTGGTGTTCGAGCCCGCCCACGCGTACCAGAAGCCGCTCGGGTAGAGGGTGGTGTCGCCCCGGGTGTGGGTGGTGCCGAACAGGGTGGGCGCCACACAGCGCTCCTCGCGCGCGTCCCATGCCGCCCGGTACTCGGCCGGGGTGGAGACGCAGTCGGCGGCCCTGGCCGGACGGGTGTCGGCGAGCGCGCCCGGCGCGGTGCCCAGGACGGCGAACAGACAGGCCGCGAGTGCGGTCAGCAGGCGCCCGCGTCTCCCGGTGGTCAGCTGATGGAGAGTCATGCGGGACAGTGTCGGAACGGACTGCCCCCGTATGCCAGTCGATTGGGCCAAGCGGCCCACACCAAAGCGCTCTGCAGCCGTCGCGTACACGGGCGTTGACTTCGTTACCGAGGGTACGGATGATCCCGCCATGGCGACTGACGCGGGCGATCCGCTCCCCCGGTTCCCGGCCGGCTTCCTGTGGGGTGTCTCCACCTCCGCCCATCAGATCGAGGGCGCCGCCGAGCTGCGCGGTCCGTCCGTGTGGGACGTGTTCACCGCCGAGCCGGGCCGGGTGAAGGACGGCTCCACGGCCGCGGTCGCCTGCGACCACTACCACCGCTACCCCGAGGACGTGGCCCTGCTCGCCGGTCTCGGCGTGAACGCCTACCGCTTCTCGGTCTCCTGGCCCCGGGTCGCCTCCCCGGGCGGCCTGGACTTCTACGACCGGCTGGTGGACGAGCTGTGCGCGGCGGGCGTCCGCCCGGTGCCGACCCTCTTCCACTGGGACCTGCCCGCCCACCTGGACTGGCTGGACCGGGACACGGCCGCCCGCTTCGCCGACCACGTGGCGGCGGTCGCCGGCCGGCTGGGCGACCGGGTCACCAAGTGGATCACCCTCAACGAGCCGGCCGAACACACCCTCCTGGGCCACGCCCTGGGCGCCCACGCGCCCGGCAGGCGGCTGCTGTTCGACGCCCTCCCGGTCGCTCACCACCAGCTCCTCGCCCACGGTCTCGCGGTGCGGGCGCTGCGCGCGGCGGGCGCGCGCGACATCGGCATCGCCAACTCCCATGGGCCGACCTGGCCGGCCTCCGCCGACCCGGACGACGTGGCGGCGGCGGACTTCTACGACACGCTGCTCAACCGCCTCTTCGCGGAGCCGGTGCTGCTGGGCGAGTACCCGGACGGGCTCGGCGAGCTGATGCCCGGGGACGTCGCCGCCGACCTGCGGGTGATCGCGGAGCCGCTGGACTGGTACGGCGTCAACTACTACGCCCCGACCCGGGTGGGCGCCCCGCTGGGCACACGGGGCGAGTTCGGCGGCCTGACGATCCCGGCCGGACTCCCCTTCTCCGTACGGGAGATCGAGGGCCGCCCGCTGACCGACTTCGGCTGGCCGGTGGTCCCGGAGGGGCTGACCGAGCTGCTGTGCGGCTTCCGCGACCGCTACGGCGACCGGCTGCCGCCGGTCGTCATCACCGAGAACGGCTGCTCCTACGAGGGCCTGGACGACCAGGAGCGCATCGCCTACCTGGACGCCCATCTGCGCGCCCTGCACGCCGCGCTGGAGGCGGGCGTGGACGTGCGCGGCTACTTCGTCTGGTCCCTGCTGGACAACTTCGAGTGGGCCGAGGGGTACGCGCGCCGCTTCGGGCTGGTGCACGTGGATTACGACACCCTGGAGCGCACCCCGAAGGCGTCCTACCGGTGGTTCCGGGACGTGCTGCGGGCGCAGGGCTGACGGGGCGCGGCGGCCGGGCGGCCCCCGTCAGCGATAGTCCTCCGGGTGCCCCTGCATCCAGGCGTTGATCCTGTCCCGGACTCCGGTGAGCCGCTCCTGGTGCTTCTTGAGGTTCTCGAAGGAGCGGTCGTCGCCGAGTTCGCGCCGCAGTCCCGCGATCCACGCGAGGGGCTGCTCGAAGTGCGCGGGCCCCTGGGGGTCGGCCTTCATCGCGGCGTCGAGGCCGTCGAGGTTGTCGAGCACGCGGTTCAGGAAGTACGCGCAGTTCCCCGGGGTGGTGCAGCCGTCGTTGTAGGTGGCCTGGAGTACGGCGAAGGCGTCGCGGACCTTCTCCGGGCCCGGTGAGGGCACCACCGTGCTCGGGTCGGCCGGCTCCTCGGTGGAGGTGACGGGCGCCGGCGTACGCACGGCGCGGGTGGGCGGCGCCCCCGCGCTCGGGGCCGTACCGGTGTCGGCGGAGCAGGAGAGGAGCAGTGCCGCCGAGGCCACGACGAGCGTGGAGGCACCGAGAACGCGCCGTGCGCGGGGATACGTCATGTCGCCTACGACTCTTCAGCGGCCCCACCGGTTGCGCCGCCCGCCGCGACGGCGGCGAGGTCGTCCGGAAGCCGGGGCGGAGTGCCCTGTGTCCACACCACCCGCAGCGCCGTCGCGGAGATCCGCCAGCCGTCGGCCGTCCGGACCAGTTCGTTATCGGCGTGGCCGGCGGAGACGAAGACGCCGCCCGAGCCGTCCGCGAGGACATGGGTGCTCAACTGGGCACCACGGGCCGTGGCCCGGTCGCCGTCGACCTCGATGACGGTGTTGGTGCCCAGGTGCACGGTGCGGTCGAACAGCGCCATGCCCTGCCGGACGCGGGCCAGCAGGGCGTCGCGGCCGTGCACGGTGCCGATGGGCATCTCCGCGGTGACGTCCTCGGTGTGGAACGCGCGCGCCCACTCCTCGTCGAGGACGCCGTCGTCCAGTGAGCGCAGGTAGCGGTCGAGCAGATCGGTGATCTCGGCACGGTCGGTCAGGGCCCGCAGCTCTCGCCGCGTCTCTTCGGTGTCCATGCCGGAAGACTGCTTCCTCAAGCGCACTTGAGGTCAAGCGGTGCCCGTCAGAAGCCCAGCTTGCGCAGCTGCTTCGGGTCCCGCTGCCAGTCCTTCGCCACCTTGACGTGCAGGTCGAGGAAGACCGGCGTGCCCAGCAGCGCCTCGATCTGCTTGCGGGACTTGATCCCGACCTCCTTGAGCCGCTTGCCCTTCGGCCCGATGATGATGCCCTTCTGGCTGGGGCGCTCGATGTAGACGTTCGCGTGGATGTCCAGCAGGGGCCGGTCCGCCGGCCGGTCCTCGCGCGGCAGCATCTCCTCGACGACCACCGCGATGGAGTGCGGCAGTTCGTCCCGCACGCCCTCCAGCGCCGCCTCCCGGATCAGCTCCGCGACCATCACCTGCTCCGGCTCGTCCGTGAGGTCGCCCTCCGGGTAGAGCGCGGGCCCCTCGGGCAGCATCGGGACCAGCAGGTCGGCCAGCAGCTCCACCTGCTTGTCGCCGACCGCCGACACCGGCACGATCTCCGCCCACTCGATGCCCAGCTCCTTGCCCAGCTGGTCGATGGCGATCAGCTGCTCGGCGAGGGCCTTGGAGTCCACGAGGTCGGTCTTGGTGACGACGGCGACCTTGGGCGTCTTCTTGATCCCGGCCAGTTCCTTGGCGATGAACCGGTCACCGGGCCCGATCTTCTGGTCGGCCGGCAGACAGAACCCGATCACGTCGACCTCGGCCCACGTGGCGCGCACCACGTCGTTCAGCCGCTCGCCCAGCAGCGTGCGCGGCTTGTGCAGCCCGGGGGTGTCGACGAGGATCAGCTGGGCGTCCGGCCGGTGCACGATGCCCCGCACGGTGTGCCGGGTGGTCTGCGGCCGGTTCGAGGTGATCGCCACCTTCTGCCCGACCAGAGCGTTCGTGAGGGTGGACTTGCCCGCGTTGGGGCGGCCCACGAAGCAGGCGAAGCCGGCGCGGTGGACGGTTTCCGCCGGCTGCTCGGATGACTGGGTGCGAACGCTCATGCCGTTCATTGTCCCTGATCCCGAAGCCCCCGCCGCACCGCGAACCCCCGGTGACGCAGCGCGAGCGATCCGACACGCAGACGCACCGCGCCCCCAGGGGCCTTCGTTCCGGTGTTCAGCCCGCGGCGAGGGTGGCCCGCACGGCGCCGTCCGCGCCCGCGAGCAGCACCGGGGCGCCCGCGCCCCCGAGGTCGGCCACCGCGGCCAGGTCCTCGGCCGGCACCGACTCGGCGTCGCTCACCACCGCCGCCGCCTCCAGCGAGGCCGCCCCGGACGCCACCGCCATGGCGACGGCGGTGCGCAGCGCGCTGAGCTTCAGCGAGGGCAGGTCCACCGTCCCGGCGACGTAGGTGCGCCCGGTGTCGTCCCGTACGGCCGCGCCCTCGGGCACACCGTTGCGGGCCCGCGCGGAGCGGGCCAGGGTCACGATCTTGCGGTCCTCGGGGTCGAGCGCGCTGCTGTCGGTCATGCCCCGAGCATACGAAGCCGTACCACGGCGTACGACGCTCACCCCGCCACCGGGTACATCGCGCCCCGACGGCCCTCCGGGGAGGCCAGCCACTCCAGCTTCTCCGCGGTGTTCGCCTCGTCCAGCGGAGTGTGCAGCACGATCATCAGATCGGGCCGGGCGGGGACCTTCAGCACCGTCGACTCCACGACCAGCAGCCCGGCCAGCGGATGCGACAGCTCCTTGCGCACCTGCCCCTGGTCCTCGATGTCCCGCTCGGCCCACAGCGCCGCGAACTCCTCGCTGGCGGCGCTCGCCTGGGCGAGCACCTCCCGGAAGCCCTCGTCCTCCGGGCGCGCCGCGCACGCGGCCCGGAACTGCGCCACGACGGTGCGCGCGTTGCGCTCCCAGCTGTGGCTGCGCTCCCGGTACAGCGGGTCGGTGAAGAAGTCGATCAGGCAGTTCTGGGTGATGCCGGGGCGCATGCCGAGCACGATCGCGGCCGCGTCGTTGTACAGCACGCAGTTGTAGTAGAGGTCCATGATGTGCGCCGGGTACGGCATCCAGGTGTCGATCAGCCTGCGCAGGCCGTCGCACATGTCCCGCCTGTCGGGCGTCACTTGGGGCGCGGGCGGGTTGAGCCCGGCCAGCAGGTACAGGTGCCGCCGCTCGGCGTCGCTGAGCCGCAGCACCCGGGCCACCGCGTCCAGCACCTGCGGGGAGACGGAGATCTCCCGCCCCTGCTCCAGCCACTGGTACCAGGAGGCGCCCACCCCGGCGAGCACCGCGACCTCCTCCCGGCGCAGTCCGGGCGTACGGCGCCTGCCGCCGCCGGCCGGGAGCCCGGCCTCCTCGGGACTGACCCGGGCACGCCGGCTCATCAGGAACTCGCGCAGTTCGTCACGCCGATGACTTCGTGTCGCCTCAGCAGCGGGCATCCGGCGCCCCTCCCCCGTCGATGCTGTCTGGTGGTGCCACCACCACCATAAGTTCCGACTCCCCACCGGTATTCCGTCCGGCCGAAGCTCTTGCCATGGCGATCGACACCACCACCCAGACCTCCCCCGCGACGACCACCCCACCCGGTGTCCCCCGGCTGTCGACGCGTGACAAGCTCGTCCTGTTCGTGCTGTGCGCGGCCCAGTTCATGGTCGCGCTGGACTTCTCCGTGCTGAACGTGGCGCTGCCCGACCTCGGCCGCGACCTCGGCATGAGCCAGTCCGCGCTCCAGTGGGCCATCACCGCGTTCGCGCTCCCCTCCGGTGGCTTCCTGCTGCTGTTCGGGCGCGTCGGCGACCTGTTCGGGCGCCGCCGGCTCTTCCTGACCGGGCTGACCCTGTTCGGCGCGGCCTCGCTGCTGTCCACCCTCGCCTGGGACCCGGCCTCCTTCCTCGCCGGGCGCGCCCTCCAGGGGATCGGCGCGGCGGCGATCGTACCGACCGGCATGTCCCTGCTGACCACCACCTTCCCGGAGGGCCCGGCCCGCGACCGCGCCCTCGGCATCTCCGGCACCCTGCTGTCGCTGGGCTTCACCATCGGCATGGTCGCGGGCGGCACCCTCACCGACACCTTCGGCTGGCGCTCCACGATGGCCCTGCTGACGCTGTTCGCGCTGATCGTGCTGCCGCCGGCGCCGGGCCTGCTGCCGAAGACGCCGCCCCGCGGCCCGCACGGCGCCGCGGGTGCCCCGGCCCCGGAGCGCCCGCGCCTGGACGTGCCCGGCGCGGTCACCGTCACCACCGGCCTGCTCTCCCTGATCTACGCCCTGTCCACCGCCGCCGACCACGGCTTCGGCCGCGTCGACGTCATCGCGGCCCTGATCGCCGGTCTGGTGCTGCTGACCGCGTTCGCGATCGTGGAGTCCCGCTCGGCCGCGCCCCTGGTCTCGCTGCCGATGCTGCGCCGGCGCACGGTGGCGTGGGGCAACCTGGGCGGTCTGGTCACCTTCTCGATGATGTCCACCATCGTCTTCGTCCTGACCCTGTACCTCCAGGGGATCCTTCACCTGTCCGCCTTCGAGACCGGTCTGGTCTTCGGCGTCCAGGGCCTGCTGTCCGTCGTGGCCGGCACCCTCGCGCCGAAGGTCATCGGCCGCCTCGGCGCCCGCCGCACCCTGGTCTGCTCACTGACCGGCCAGGGCGCCCTGATCGCGACCCTGCTCCTGCTGGACACCCACGGCTGGTCGGCGTGGCTCGCCACCGCCGCGGTCGCCCTGGCCAGCATGTGCCACCTGGGCGCGATCATCTCCTACGGCCTGACCGTCACCTCGGGCGTCCCGGACGAGGAGCAGGGCCTGGCCACCGGCCTGGTGACCTCCACGCAGCAGGTCGGCATCACGATCGGCATCCCGCTGCTGGGCGTCCTGGCCACCACCTCCGGCGACCTGCTGTCCGGCGTGCACACCGTGGTCGCCCTGGACGCGGCGATCGTCCTCGCCGCCGCGGCCCTGATCGGCCTGGCCCTGCGCCGGTCTCAGTCCAGGACCTGAACGATCTCGCTCCGCGCGGCCGTGTGCACCACACGGCCGCGCGCGCCGTTCACCAGCGGGAGGTGGGGCGCCACGTGCCCGCACTCGACATCGGCGACGATCGGCACGCCGAGCGGCCCGAGCGCGTCGAGGACGGCCTCGTGCTGGGTGAGGGTCGGCGCGTCGGGGGCGCGGGTGCGGCCGACCAGGACGGCGGCCGCCCGGTCGAAGAACCCGGCGAGGCGCATGCCGTGCAGATGACGGGCGATGGTGAGCGCGCCGTCCTCGCAGGCCTCGACGTAGACGAGCAGCGGCCCGTCGCCCGCGAGGCGCGCCGGGTCGAGGTAACGGCTGCCGGCGAGCGGGGCAACGGTCTCGATGCAGCCGCCGATCAGCCGCCCCTCGACGTCCACGTCCCCGTCGGCGTCGAGCCGCCGCCAGCCGCCCGTGCCCTCAAGCGGCAGTTCGCGCATCCCGGGGTCGCCGACCCAGTCGGGCCGGCCGCCGGTGTGGTGCCGGCCGGGCGGGGTCTGGGCGAACGGCCGGCCCTGGGGCGCGGCCACGACGTCCAGCCAGGACAGCAGCCCCTCGGGCGTCCGGTACGGGGTCTCCATGAGGCAGTTGCCGTGCACGGTCGCCACCCCGGTGAGCAGGGTCAGCGGCGCGAGCACGGTCGACATGTCCGAGTAGCCGACGAGCCAGGTGGGCTCGGCCCGGCCGATCGCCTCGAAGTCGAGGTGGGGCATCAGGTCGATGGCCGTCTCGCCGCCCCACGGCGGCACCACGGCCCGGATCGCGGGGTCGGTCAGCATCCGCGTCAGCTCGGCGGCGCGTTCGGCGGCCGGGGCGCTGATGTGAGTGGTGCCGTCCATGCACCGGCCGACGACCACCTCGTAGCCGCGCGCCTCGACCACCTCGATCGCGGCGTCGAGGCGGGCCCTGAGGGGTCCGGCCACGCCCGAGGAGGGCGAGGTCACGCCGATGCGGTCACCGGGGCGCAGGGGACGCGGGTATCGAATGGTCATGCACGGGATGTTCCCCAAGGACGACCGCGCCGGGCAACGCGATTACGGCCGGTCCAGCCGCAGCCGCTGCGCCCTCGGCAGCCCCGCCACGACGAGGTCGTAGGAGTCCTCGACCAGTTCCCGCAGCAGCCGGTCCGGCAGGGCGCCGTCGGCGGTGACGGTGTTCCAGTGCCGCTTGTTCATGTGCCAGCCGGGGACGATCAGGCCCTCGTGGTCGGCGCGCAGACGTACCGCGTCCTCCGGGTCGCACTTGAGGTTGACGGTCAGGGGCCGCGCGCCCAGGTTCGTCAGGGCGAACATCTTGCCCAGCACCTTGAAGACCGAGGTCTGCGTGTCGAACGGGAAGTCCTCCACCGCCGCGTTGAAGGACAGGCAGAAGGCGCGCAGCTCCTGGGGGGTCACTCCGGCTTCTCCTCCTCGTCGGGCCCGGCGGGTTCCACCAGGACCGTGACGATCTTGTTCCGGCGGCCGGCCGACGCCTCCGCGGTCAGCTTCAGCCGCCGCTCGTCGGGGAGTTCGACCTGCGCGGACGCGCCCGCGATGGGCACGCGGCCGAGGGCCTTGGCGAGCAGTCCGCCGACGGTCTCCACGTCCTCGTCGTCGTACTCCTCCAGGCCGTACAACTCGCCGAGGTCGGTGATGTCGAGGCGGGCGGTGACCCGGTAACGGTCGTCGCCGAGGTCGACGACGGGCGGGAGTTCCCGGTCGTACTCGTCGGTGATCTCGCCGACGATCTCCTCCAGGATGTCCTCGATGGTGACGATGCCCGCCGTGCCGCCGTACTCGTCGATGACGACGGCGACGTGGTTGCGTTCCTTCTGCATCTCGCGCAGCAGATCGCCGGCGTTCTTGGTGTCGGGCACGAACACGGCCGGGCGCATGGCGGTGGACACCAGGTCGCTCTCCGCCTCCCGGCTGATGTGCGTCTTGCGGACCAGGTCCTTCAGGTACACGATCCCGACGATGTCGTCCTCGCTCTCGCCGGTCACCGGAATCCGGGAGAACCCGGAGCGCAGGGCGAGGGTGAGGGCCTGCCGGATGGTCTTGAACCGCTCGATGGTCACCAGGTCGGTGCGCGGCACCATGACCTCGCGCACCAGGGTGTCGCCCAGCTCGAAGACGGAGTGCACCATGCGGCGCTCCTCGTCCTCGATCAGCGATTCCTTCTCGGCGAGGTCGACCAGGGCGCGCAGCTCCGCCTCGGAGGCGAACGGGCCGTGCCGGAAGCCCTTGCCGGGGGTCAGCGCGTTGCCGATGAGGATCAGCAGCGACGGGACCGGGCCCATCACCCGGGCCAGCGGCACCAGCACGTACGCGGCGAAGGTCGCCGTGTTCAGCGGGTGCTGGCGGCCGATGGTGCGCGGCGAGACGCCGACGGCCACGTACGACACCAGGACCATCACGGCGATGGCGGCCAGCAGGGCCTGCCAGGTGGCCGCGAAAGCCTCCAGACAGGCGTAGGTGACCAGGGCGGCGGCCGCCATCTCGCAGGCGACACGGACCAGCAGGGCCACGTTGAGGTAGCGGGTGGGGTCGGCGGCGACCTGCGCCAGCTTGGCGCCGCCGCGCCGCCCGGACTTCACGGCCTCCTCGGCCCGGAAGCTGGAGACCCGGGCGAGGCCCGCCTCCGCGCAGGCGGCGAGCCAGGCGACGACGACCAGCGCGATCGCGCCGATCACGATCTGCGGGGACATGCGGCTCGCTTACGAGACGGTCGGCGCCGGGGAGGGCCCGGTCAGGCCGCGCTCGGCCCGCCACCCGTCCACGATGGCGGCCTGGAGCCCGAACATCTCGGCCTTCTCGTCGGGCTCCTCGTGGTCGTAGCCGAGCAGGTGCAGCACCCCGTGGACGGTGAGCAACTGGAGCTCCTCGTCCATGGAGTGCTTGGTGGGCGCGTCGGCCCCCTGCCTGGCGGCGACCTCCGGGCACAGCACGATGTCGCCGAGCAGCCCCTGCGGCGGCTCGTCGTCGTCCTTGCCCGGCGGACGCAGCTCGTCCATCGGGAAGGACATGACATCGGTGGGCCCGGGCAGGTCCATCCACTGGATGTGCAACTGCTCCATGGCGTCGGCGTCCACGACGATCACCGAGAGCTCGGAGAGCGGGTGGATGCGCATCCGCGCGAGCGCGTAGCGGGCGATGTCGAGGATCGCCTGCTCGTCGACCTCGGTGCCGGATTCGTTGTTGACGTCGATCGACATGCTCGTGCCGGTCTACTTCCCCTGGGTGCCCTTGGCGCCGGTCCTGCCACGGCCGCCCTTGGGGGAGCCGTTCTCGGTGCCGTTCTTGCTGTCGTACTTCTCGTACGCGTCGACAATACGGCCCACCAGCTTGTGCCGGACGACATCGTGGGACGACAGCCGGGAGAAGTGGACGTCCTCGACGCCCTCCAGGATCTCCTGCACCTGCCGCAGACCCGACTTCTGCCCGTTCGGCAGGTCGACCTGCGTCACGTCACCCGTGATCACGATCTTCGAGTCGAAGCCGAGCCGGGTGAGGAACATCTTCATCTGCTCGGGGCTCGTGTTCTGGGCCTCGTCCAGGATGATGAAGGCGTCGTTGAGCGTGCGGCCGCGCATGTACGCCAGCGGCGCGACCTCGATCGTGCCGGAGGCCATCAGCTTCGGGATGGAGTCCGGGTCGAGCATGTCGTGCAGCGCGTCGTACAGCGGGCGCAGGTACGGGTCGATCTTCTCGTAGAGCGTGCCGGGCAGGAAGCCGAGCCGCTCGCCGGCCTCGACCGCCGGACGGGTCAGGATGATCCGGTTGACCTGCTTGGACTGCAGGGCCTGCACGGCCTTGGCCATGGCCAGGTACGTCTTGCCGGTACCGGCGGGGCCGATGCCGAAGACGACGGTGTGCTTGTCGATCGCGTCGACATAGCGCTTCTGGTTGAGGGTCTTCGGGCGGATGGTGCGGCCACGCGAGGACAGGATGTTCTGCGTCAGCACCTGGGCCGGGGTCTCCGGGCCGTCGCTCGTACCGTTGTCGCTCGCCTTGAGCATGGCGATCGAGCGTTCCACTGCGTCCTCCGTCATCGGCTGCCCGGTGCGGAGCACCAGCATCATCTCGTCGAACACGCGCGAGATCAGGGCGACGTCGACGGGATCGCCGGCCGCGCTGATCTCATTGCCCCGGACGTGGATGTCGGCCGCCGGGAAGGCCCTCTCGATCACGCGCAGGAGGGAGTCACCGGAACCCAGCACGGTCACCATGGGGTGCTGGGCGGGGACGGTGAACTGCGCTCTCGCCTGCTCCTGCGCGGGGGTGTGAGCTGTGGGTGTCTGTGTCATGGGCCGGCGCTGAAGGCCTGCGCTTCCTCCTGATCACGGCCGCCACGACGCAGGGCGGCCTCGTCCCTCCCAGGGTACGCCGGACGGCTGACAAGCCCGTAGGGCTTTTCCGACGCGCGCCTTCCGGGACCGGCCGGCCCCCGGCCCCGTCCCCGTCCCGTCAGCCGGAGCGGCGGAACCCGATCGTGGGCACCGCCCGCCGCAGTGGCCAGGGCCGGTCCAGTTCCTCCGGCACCAGCCGGTCGAGGAACGCGTACCGGCGCAGCGCCGCCCGGTCCTGCCCCGGCACGGACTGGACCCGCCGCCACCACGCCCCGATCTCCGACCACCCCGGCGCCGACAGCGACCCCCCGAACTCCTGCACCGACAGCGCCGCCGTGAGTCCCGCGAACGCCAGCCGGTCCGCCAGCGGCCACCCGGCCAGGGACCCGGTCACGAACCCGGCGACGAACACGTCGCCCGCGCCCGTGGGATCCAGCGCCTCCACCGCGATGGCCGGCACCTCCGCCGCCTCCCCGGTGCGCCGGTCCACCGCGTACGCCCCCTCGGACCCGAGGGTCACCACGGCCACCGGCACGTACTCGGTCAGCGCGTGCGCCGCGAGGCGCGGGCAGTCGGCGCCCGTGTACCGCTTGGCCTCCTCCGCGTTCGGCAGGAACGCCTCGCAGTGCTCCAGGTCGGGCAGCCCGGCGAGGTCCCACGCGCCCGTCTCGTCCCAGCCGACGTCGGCGAAGATCCGGGTGCCCTCCCGCGCGGCCTGCGCGATCCACGGCGCCCGCCGCCCCGGGGTGAGCGAGGCGACGGCGGCCCGGGCGCGCGGCGGGCAGTCGGGGGCCGGCTCCTCCGGCGGCGGCTCGTGCCCGTGCGAGACCATGGTCCGCTCGCCCTCGTACGCCATGGAGACCGTCACCGGCGAGTGCCAGCCGGGCACCGTGCGCGACGCGGTGAGGTCGATGCCCTCGCCCTGGGCGAGCGCGTCCCAGCAGTACTCCCCGTAATGGTCGTCCCCGAAGGCCGCGGCGAGCGAGGTGCGCAGTCCGAGGCGGGCCAGGGCGCTGGCCATGTTGGCGACGCCGCCGGGGCTGGAGCCCATGCCGCGGGCCCAGGACTCGGTGCCGCGCACGGGCGCCGAGTCCAGGCCGGTGAAGATGATGTCGAGGAAGACGGTGCCCGTGAGGTAGACGTCCCAGGGCGGGTCGCCGGGCTCGCGCAGCGCGGCGAGCGGGTCGACCTGGGCCTGCCTGCGTCCGGCCTGGGTGAGGTGCTCGGGTTCCTCTCCGGTGAGGGTGTGCGACGAGGTCACGGTGCGCTCCCTGACGTGTGCGGGTCTGGCCAGTGTGCACCACGGCGACCTTCGCGCACGGGCATACGGCCGGGTCCGCGCAACGGGAAGAGCCCCGCCCCGCACAGGGCGGGACGGGGCTCGTGTGGAGCGCCGGGCAGGCCTTGCACCTGCATCTCCCCGCAGGAAGCGGGGCGTCTTTCCTTGGACCACCAACGCACTGCCGGGCTCCGGGAGTTGCCCCGGCGGCCTCGACATGATCAAGCATATCCCATGCCGGGGACCGCTCAGAACTCGTAGGCCGCGACCTCGGCGAGACAGCGGGCGCGGCGCTCCTCGTCGTCCTCCAGGAAGGAGGCGAGGAAGGAGTTGCGGGCCAGCTCGCGCAGCCGGTCCTCGCCCAGACCCAGGGTCTCGCCCACGGCCCGGAAGTTGTCGTCGGCGTACCCGCCGAAGTAGGCCGGGTCGTCGGAGTTGACCGTGCACAGCAGCCCGGCGTCCAGCATGGCCGGCAGCGGGTGGTCGGCCAGGGTGTCCACGGTGCGCAGCCGGACGTTGGACAGCGGGCACAGGGTGAGCGGGACGCGCTCCCGCACCAGCCGCTCCACCAGGGCCGGGTCCTCCATGCAGCGCAGCCCGTGGTCGACGCGCTCGACGCCGAGCACGTCCAGGGCCTCGGTGATGTACTCCGGCGGCCCCTCCTCGCCGGCGTGCGCCACCCGGCGCAGGCCGAGCGCGGCGGCGGCCTCGTACACCTCGCGGAACTTCGCCGGCGGGTGCCCGACCTCGGCCGAGTCCAGGCCGATGCCGGTGATCCGGTCCAGGTACGGCCGCGCGGCCTCCAGGGTCTCCAGCGCGGACTCGGCCGACTCGTCGCGCAGGAAGCACAGGATCAGCCGGGTGGAGACGCCGTGGTTCTCCTCGCTGCGGCCGAGCGCCCGCCACAGCCCCTCCACCACCGTGCCCATGGTCAGGCCCCGGGCGAGGTGGGCCTGCGGGTCGAAGAAGATCTCCGCGTGCCGCACGCCCTGCGCGGCGGCGCGGGCCAGATAGGCGTCGGCCAGGTCCTCGAAGTCGCGCTCGGTGCGCAGGACGGCCATCAGCTCGTAGTACAGGTCCAGGAACGACTGGAGGTCCTGGAACCGGTACGCCTCGCGCAGCTCGTCGGTGTCGGCGTACGCCAGCTTCACGCCGTTGCGGGCGGCCAGCTCGAAGGCCAGCTCCGGCTCCAGCGTGCCTTCGATGTGGAGGTGCAGTTCTGCTTTGGGGAGGGGCATCAGAGCATGGTACGAGCCCTTCACCGTCGTTTCGGAACCGGCACTCTCTGGAGGTCGTACGCCACGGTCAGCTCCCCCGTGAAGCCGGCGGCCCGCGCCTGCCGCTCGAACTCCTCCGGCTCCGGGTAGCGCTGGCTGAAGTGGGTCAGCACGAGGTGCCGCACCCCCGCGTCCCGCGCCACCGCCGCGGCCTGACCGGCCGTCAAGTGGCCGTGCTCCACGGCCAGTCGCTCGTCCTCGTCCAGGAAGGTGGCCTCGATGACGAGCAGGTCGCAGCCCTCGGCGAGCGCGTGCACGCCCTCGCAGAGCCGGGTGTCCATGACGAAGGCGAACCGCTGTCCGCGCCGTACCTCGCTGACCTCCGCCAGCGTCACGTCCCCGAGCCGCCCCTCGCGCTGGAGCACGCCCACGTCCGGGCCCTTGATCCCGTGCGCGGCGAGCCGCTCGGGCAGCATCCGGCGGCCGTCGGGCTCGGTCAGCCGGTAGCCGTAGGACTCCACCGGGTGCGACAGCTTCCGGGCCTCCAGGGTGTACGACGGCGTCACCGCGAGGACGCCGTCGGCGGCCACCGGGGCCTCGGTGAGGCGGACGGTCTCCCGGTAGGCGGTGGCGTACCGCAGCCGGTCGAAGAAGCGCTGCCCGGAGGCCGGGTAGTGCGCGGTGACCTCGTGCGGCACCTGGTCCAGGTTGATCCGCTGGATGACCCCGGCGAGGCCGAGGGAGTGGTCGCCGTGGAAGTGGGTGACGCACAGGCGGTTCAGGTCGTGGGCGGCGACCCCGGCGCGCAGCATCTGCCGCTGGGTGCCCTCGCCGGGGTCGAACAGGATGCCCTCGCCGTCCCAGCGCAGCAGATAGCCGTTGTGGTTGCGGTGCCGGGTCGGGACCTGGCTGGCGGTGCCGAGCACCACCAGTTCACGGACGGACACGGCTGCCTATCCGGGCGGCCACTGCAGGCCACGGCCGCCGAGGACGTGCGCGTGGGCGTGCCAGACGGTCTGGCCGGCGCCGCTGCCGGTGTTGAAGACGAGGCGGTAGCTGTCGAGCTTCTCCTCGTCGGCCACGGCCTTGGTCTCGCGCAGCACGTCGGCGGCGATCTCCGGGGCGCCCGCGGCCAGTTCGGCGGCGTTCGCGTAGTGGGCCTTGGGGATCACCAGGACGTGGGTGGGGGCCTGGGGGTTTATGTCCCGGAAGGCGACGGTGGTGTCCGTCTCGCGGACGATGGTGGCCGGGATGTCGCCGGCGACGATTTTGCAGAACAGGCAGTCGTCTTGCGGTTCTCCGGGCATGCGCCGCTCCTCTACGCCGGTGATCGATACGGGGGCATGGTAATCGTTCGGGTGGCGGACACGGGGTGGCCCGGTCAGTCGGGCAGGGCCGGCGGTGTCTTCGCGGGCGAGACCGCCAGCGCCTCCAGCGCCAGCCGTATCGCCTCGTCCAGCTGGGTGTCCGTGCCCCGCGCCCAGTCCTGGGGGCGCTGGACGACCTCCACGTCCGGGTCCACCCCGTGGTTCTCCATGTTCCAGCCCTGGCCCTCCAGCCAGGTGGCGTACTTGGGCTGGGTGACCAGGGTGCCGTCGACCAGGCGGTAGCGGCTGTCGACGCCGATCACGCCGCCCCAGGTGCGGGTGCCGACGACCGGGCCGATGCCGAGGGCCTTGATCGCGCCGTTGACGATGTCGCCGTCGGAGCCGGAGAACTCGTTGGCGACGGCGACGACGGGGCCGCGCGGGGCGTCGCCCGGGTAGCTCTCGGGACGCATGCCGCGCGGCACGTCCCAGCCGACGATCCGGCGGGCCAGCTTCTCCACGACGAGCTGGGAGGTGTGGCCGCCCCGGTTCTCACGCACGTCCACGATCAGGCCCTCGCGGGCGACCTCGACGCGCAGGTCGCGGTGGAGCTGGGCCCAGCCGGGCGCCTGCATGTCGGGCACGTGCAGGTAGCCGAGGCGGCCGCCGGAGCGCTCGTGGACGTGGGCGCGGCGGCCGGCGACCCAGTCGTGGTAGCGCAGCGGCTCCTCGTCGGCGAGCGGGACCACGACGACGTGGCGGGCCTCGCCGCCGCCGGAGGGCGAGACGGTGAGTTCCACGGGGCGCCCGGCCGTGCCGGTCAGCAGCGGGCCGGGGCCGGTCACCGGGTCGACCGGGCGGCCGGCGACGGCGAGGATCGCGTCCCCGGGGCGTACGGCGACGCCGGGCGCGGCGAGCGGGCTGCGCGCTTCGGGGTCGGAGGTCTCGCTGGGCAGGATGCGGTCGATGCGCCAGCTGCCGTCCTCGTGGCGGGAGATGTCGGCGCCGAGCAGACCCTGGCGGGGGCCGCCGCCGTAGCCGCCGCGCGGGATGACGTAGGCGTGCGAGGTGCCGAGTTCGCCGTGCACCTCCCACAGGAGGTCCACCAGATCGTCGTGGGTGGCGATGCGGTCGAGGACGGGACGGTAGCGGTCGAGGACGCCGTCCCAGTCGACGCCGCCCATGTCGGGCCGCCAGAAGTTGTCCCGCATGATGCGGCCCGTCTCCTCGTACATCTGCCGCCATTCCGCGGCGGGGTCGATCGTCTGCCGGATGCGGCCGAGGTCGACGGTGATGTTGGAGTCGCTGTCCTCGTCGGCGGAGGCGCGCCGGTCGCTGGGGACGACCTTCAGCTTGCCGTCGGTCCACAGCAGCACTCGCTTGCCGTCGCCGCTGACCTCGATCCGGTCGGCGTCCGCGGCCAGGTGCTCCAGGCGCTGCTGGACGAGGTCGTAGCGCTCCAGCTCGGTGTGCGGGTCGGGGTCGTCGGGGGTGGCGCGGGAGGCGCCGAGGACGCCGTGCAGCGGGTGCCGCAGCCAGAGCACGCCGTCCTTGGCGGCGCGCAGGTGGGAGTAGCGGGCGGCCTCCACCGGGAAGGGCACGATGCGGTCGGCGAGCCCGTCGAGGTCGATCCGGGTGGTGGGCACGCCCTCGCTGTCCGGGGTCTCCTCCTTGTCGGAGGTCTCGAAGGGACGGCCGTGGCGCTGCGGCCCGAACGGGGAGGGGGTGGTGGCGGCGAGGGTGATCAGGTAGGGCCGGGTGCCCTCCACGAAGGCCAGGTCGAAGGCGTGTTCGTCGTAGACCGGGTCGAAGGAGCGGTTGGAGAGGAAGGCGAGGTGCCTGCCGTCCAGGGTGAAGGCGGGCGCGTGGTCCCGGAAGCGCAGCGGGGTGGCCTCGCTGACGGTCAGGTCGCTGGTGTGGACGAGGCGCAGCTGGCTCAGCGGGCGCGGGCCGGGATGGCTCCAGGCGAGCCAGGCGGAGTCGGGCGAGAAGGCCAGGTCGCGCACGTCGCCGTCCTCGCTGCGGTCGACCTCGCGGACCTCGCCGGTCTCCCGCTCGACCAGCAGCAGCCGGCCGTCGTGGGAGGCGACGGCGGCGCGGCTGCCGTCGGGCGCCATGGCGAGCGCGAGGACCCGGCCGAGCCGTCCGGCGGCCAGCCGGCGCGGGGTGGCGCCGGGGGCGAGGCCGGTGGCGGGCGCGAACTCCAGGGCGTCCTCGCCCTCGGCGTCGGTCACCCACACCACCCATTCCTCGCCGTCGGCGCGGAAGGTGCGGGGCAGCCGGGCGCGGACGCCGGGTTCGGCGGCGAGCGCGCGCACCGGCCCGGCGCGGTGGGTGACCCAGTGGACGGTGCCGCGCACGGCGACCGCGCTGCCCCGCGCGGTGTGGTCGGGCGCGGCCGAGCCGAACCAGCGGGAGGTGCTCGTCTGGAAGGGCTGGAGGTCCACGCGGGGGCCGCCGAGGCGGATGTCCAGGGGGCGCGGGGTCGCGCCGTCGAGGTCGTCCAGCAGCCAGAGCCGGCCGGCGCTGGAGTAGACGACGCGGGTGCCGTCGGTGGTGGCGTGGCGGGCGTAGAAGCCGTCGAGCGGCGAGTGGCGGCGCAGGTCGGAGCCGTCGGCGCGGGAGGAGTACACGGCGCCGGTGCCCTCGTGGTCGCTGAGGAAGGCGATGCGGTCGCCGACCCAGCCGGGGTGTTCGATGTTCCCGTCCAGTTCCTCGTGCAGCCGGACGAACTCCCCGGTTCCCTCCCGGTCGATCCACAACTTGCCCGCGGTGCCGCCCCGGTAGCGCTTCCACCAGGCGGCCTCGCGGCCCATGGGGGCGGACAGCAGCACGGTGTGCGGGCCGAACGCGACGTCGCCGACCGGGCCGTAGGGCAAGGTGGCGGCGGGTCCGCCGTCGAGCGGGACGGCGCGGGCCCAGGAGCGGCGCAGGCTGGGCTGACCGGCGGTGCTCAGGGCGAGGACCTGTCCCGCGGGGGTCCAGCCGCGCACCTGGGTCCGCGAACTGCCCCAGTGGGTCAGGCGTTTGGCGGGGCCGCCCTCGACGGGGGCGATGTGCACCTCGCGGGCGCCGTCGCGGGTGGAGGTCCAGGCGAGGGTGGTGCCGTCGGGCGAGATGCGGGGGTGGTCCACGGGCACGTTGTCCGCGCTGGCCCGCCAGGCGCGGCCCCCGTCGAGGGGGGCCAGCCAGACGTCGTCCTCGGCGACGAAGGTCACCAAGTCGCCGTGCAGGTGCGGGAATCGGAGGTAGCCGGAGGTTCCTGTCGAAGCGCCCTGAGTCACCCCGTCACCATACGCAGCGGACGCCGTTCGCGGGTCCTTTTCCGATCACTTGCCCTGGGCCGGCGGGCAGGCGGGATCACCCGTGCACCAGACGGTGCGGGTGACGGTGACCGTCACGGCGGGGCGCGGGTCGACGGGGGTGTACGACGGCCGGTACGCCGGGCCGGGCGCGGCACCGCAGTCGCCGAGCCCGCTGACGTGGAACACCTGTCTGCCGCCCACCCTGGCCCGCAGGTCCCCGCGCACACAGGCGCCGTCGACGGCCCTGGTCACCTCTCCGTTGACGGTGATCCTGCGGCGGTCCCTGGTCTCGCCCTGGCAGTCGACGGCGACCACGGCGCTCGCGCCCGGCGCGGACGCCGCCACCGCGGCACCGCCGCCCCGGTCGCCGCCGCAGGTCAGCCAGCCGACGTCGACGTGCTGCCGGGTCAGCTCCGCGGTCGCCGTGCCGTCGGTGGTGTAGGCGACGGTCGCCGGCCCGAGCTGATCGGGCTCGCAGGCCACCAGGGCGCCCGCGCCGGCGAGCACCAGTGCGGCGACGCCGATCGCCCGGCGCCGGGCCCGGATCCACATGAATGCCCCCATGCACGGCAGACTGCCACCGCGCACGGCCGCGCCGGAAGCCCGCGCCCGATCACTCACCCGTTCGGCGGCCCGCGTCCCGGACCGGGGCCCCGGCCGGTCGCGGCGCCCGGGGTGTCAGCCGCGCAGCAGCAGCCACTCCTGGAGTTCGACCAGGTTGCCCTCGGGGTCCTTGAGGTGGGCCACGCGCATGCGGTCGGTCATCGGGGCGGGGCCGTGCAGGAGGGTGGCGCCCCGGGCGGCGAGGCCGGCGCAGTAGGCGTCGAGGTCGTCCACCCGCAGCACCACCAGGGAGCGGTGGCCCGTCGCGGCACCGGCCAGTTCGGGCAGCACCCCGGCCATCATGGCGCGGTCCTGGAGGGCGATGCCCGCCGAGCCGGTGTGCGGACTGAACTTCTCGTACGGCCCCTCGCTCGCGCCGGACTGCGGCTTGAGGCCGAGGACGTCGGCGTAGAAGCGGTAGCAGGCGGCGAAGTCGGTGACCAGCAGGCGTACTTGGGCCAGTTCCACGGAGTCTCCCGGTTGAGGTTCAGGACCAGCGGCCGGTGCGTCCCAGCAGCAGGGCCGCCGCGGCGGTACCGGCGGTGGAGGTGCGCAGCACGCTGGGGCCCAGCACGTACGCCTTCGCGCCCGCCTCCTCGAACAGCGCCAACTCGTCGCGGGAGACGCCCCCTTCGGGGCCGACGACCAGTACGATCTCGCCCCGCGCGGGCAGCTCGGCCGTGGCCAGCGGCTCGCTGACGTGCTCGAAGTCGGAGTGCAGCACCCCGGCGAAGTCCGCATCGGCGAGCAGCGCGGCCACCTGCTTGGTCGTCGCCGCGTCCGCGACCTCGGGGAAACGCACCCGCCGGGACTGCTTGCCGGCCTCGCGGGCGGTGGCCCGCCACTTGCCGAGCGCCTTGAGGCCCCGGTCGCCCTTCCACTGCGTGATGCACCGCGCGGCCTGCCACGGCACGATCGCGTCGACGCCGACCTCGGTCATCGTCTCGACGGCCAGCTCACCCCGGTCGCCCTTGGGCAGGGCCTGGACGACGGTGATCCGGGGGCTCGGCGCGGCCTCCTCGTGGATCCCGCTCATGTGGACGAGCAGCCGGTCCTTGCCCTCGCTGCCGATCACCTCGCACACCGCGTAGCGCCCGGCGCCGTCGGTGAGCACGACCTCCTCGCCGGGCTGGAGCCGCTTCACGGACACCGCGTGCCGGCCCTCGGGGCCGTCCAGGACGTACCGGCCGCCGTCCGCGTCGAAGCCGGGGACGACGAAGACCGGGGCGGTCACCGGGCACCGTCCTTCGCCAACGCGGCGCGGGCCTCGGCGAGTTCGTCCGCGAGCACCTCGACCAGCCGCCCGGCGGGCAGGTCCCGGGCCAGCCGGTGGCCCTGGCCCGCCCACAGTGCCATGCCCTGCGCGTCCCCGGCCTTGGCGGCGGCCTTGCGCAGCGGGGAGGTGAGGTGGTGGACCTCGGGGTAGGCGGCGGGCGCGTACGGGCCGTGCTCGCGCAGGAAGCGGTTGACCAGTCCGCGTGCCGGGCGCCCGGAGAACGCGCGGGTCAGCTCGGTGCGCGCGAACAGCGGATTGGTCAGCGCCTCCTTGTGCACCGCGGGGGCACCGGACTCGGGCGTGGCGAGGAACGCGGTGCCCAGCTGGGCCGCGCTCGCGCCCGCCGCGAGGACGGCGGCGATCTGGCTGCCGCGCATGATGCCGCCCGCGGCGACGACCGGGATGCCCACGGCCTCGCGGATCTGGGCGACCAGCGACAGCAGTCCGATGCCGGTGCCGTCGTTCTCCGCGATGTCCCGGTGGGTGCCCTGGTGGCCGCCGGCCTCCACCCCCTGGGCGATCACCGCGTCCGCTCCGGCCCGCTCCACCGCGAGGGCCTCCTCGGCGGTGGTGGCGGTGACCAGCGTGACCGTGCCGGCCCGCCGCAGCCGCTCCAGCGCCTCGGGGCTCGGCACGCCGAAGTGGAAGGAGACCGCGGGTACCGGGTCGTCCAAAAGTACGGCGAGCTTGGCGTCGTAGCCGTCGTCGCGGCCGCCGTCCGGATCGCCCAGCTCGGTCTCGTACCAGGCGGCCTCGCCGGCGAGCTGATGGGCGTAGACCTCCACCGCGCCGCTCTCCGCGTGCTCCGGCTGCGGCATGAACACGTTGACGCCGAAGGGGCGGTCGGTGAGTCCCCGCAGCCGCTTGATCTCCTGGTACATGCCGTCGGCGGTCTTGTACCCGGCGGCCAGGAACCCGAGCCCGCCGGCCCCGGACACCGCGGCGGCGAGCTCCGGCACGGAGACGCCGCCCGCCATGGGTGCCTGCACGATCGGGTGGGGGAGAAGATCGGTCAGTGCGGAGGACATGACCGCATGGTGTCACGTCCTCCGAACAAGTCCGAATCGGGCGTCCGCATCGGCATATTCCACTACGCGCCCGGTCAGCGCGCCGCGGACGTCCGCCGTCCCGGCCCGGTCAGCGCCCGTTGAACGCGTCCTTCAACCGCGAGAACAGACCCTGCTGCCCCGGCCGGCTGTGCCCGCCCGGGGGACGACCCCCGGACCCCCGGCCACGGCTCCGGACAGCGGCGTCAGCGACCGTTGAACGCGTCCTTCAGCCGCGAGAACAGACCCTGCTGCCCCGGCCGGCTGTGCCCGCCCGGGGGACGACCCCCGGTCCCCCGGCCACGGCTCCGGACAGCGGCGTCAGCGACCGTTGAACGCGTCCTTCAGCCGCGAGAACAGGCCCTGCTGCCCCGGCTGGAACTGGCCCTGGGGGCGTTCCTCGCCGCGCAGCTTGGAGAGTTCGCGCAGCAGGCGCTCCTGTTCGGGGTCCAGCTTGGTCGGCGTCTGGACCTCGACGTGGACGACCAGGTCGCCCCGGCCGCCGCCGCGCAGATGCGTGACGCCCCGGTTGTGCAGCGGGATCGACTGGCCGGACTGGGTGCCGGGCCGGATGTCGACCTCCTCCAGGCCGTCCAGAGTCTCCAGCGGCACCTTGGTGCCGAGGGCCGCCGCGGTCATCGGGATCGTCACCGTGCAGTGCAGATCGTCGCCGCGGCGCTGGAAGGTGCTGTGCGGCAGCTCGTGGATCTCGACGTACAGGTCGCCGGCCGGACCGCCGCCGGGGCCGACCTCGCCCTCGCCCGCGAGCTGGATCCGCGTGCCGTTGTCGACACCGGCCGGGATCTTCACCGTCAGCGTGCGCCGCGAGCGGACGCGGCCGTCGCCGGCGCACTCCGGGCACGGGGTCGGCACCACGGTGCCGAAGCCCTGGCACTGGGGGCACGGCCGCGAGGTCATGACCTGGCCCAGGAAGGACCGGGTGACCTGCGAGACCTCGCCGCGGCCGCGGCACATGTCACACGTCTGCGCGGACGTGCCCGGAGCCGCGCCCTCGCCGTTGCAGGTGTTGCAGACGACCGCGGTGTCGACCTGGATGTCCTTGGTGGTCCCGAAGGCCGCCTCGTCCAGCTCCACCTCGATCCGGATCATCGCGTCCTGGCCGCGCCGGGTGCGCGAGCGCGGCCCGCGCTGCGACGCCGTGCCGAAGAACGCGTCCATGATGTCGGAGAAATTGCCGAAGCCACCGGCTCCGAAGCCGCCCGCGCCGGCGCCGCCGGACTGCGAGAGGGGATCTCCGCCGAGGTCGTAGACCTGCTTCTTCTGCGGGTCCGACAGCACCTCGTAAGCGGCGTTGATCTCCTTGAACCGCTCCTGGGTCTTCGGATCGGGGTTGACGTCCGGGTGCAGCTCGCGCGCGAGCCGGCGGAACGCCTTCTTGATCTCATCCTGCGACGCGTCGCGGCGCACGCCGAGAACGGCGTAGTAGTCCGTGGCCACTTACGACTCCGCCAGGATCTGTCCGACGTACCGTGCCACTGCGCGTACCGCTCCCATCGTTCCCGGGTAGTCCATGCGGGTCGGTCCGACCACGCCGAGCTTGGCAACCGCCTCGCCGCCCGAACCGTAGCCCACCGACACCACGGAGGTTGAGTTGAGTCCTTCGTGGGCGATCTCGTGCCCGATGCGCACGGTCATGCCCGGATCCTTCGCCTCGCCGAGGAGCTTGAGGAGCACGACCTGCTCCTCCAGCGCCTCCAGGACGGGCCGGATCGTCAGGGGGAAGTCGTGTCCGAAACGGGTGAGATTGGCGGTGCCGCCGATCATCAGCCGCTCCTCGTTCTCCTCGACCAGTGTCTCCAGAAGAGTGGAGAGCACCGTGGAGACCGTACCCCGATCCTCGGGTTCGAAGGCGTCCGGCAGGTCCTCGACCAGTGTCGGCACGTCCGCGAACCGGCGGCCCGCGACCCGGCTGTTCAGCCGCGCGCGCAGATCCGCCAGGGACGCCTCGCCGAACGGCGCCGGGCAGTCCACCATCCGCTGCTCGACCCGGCCGGTGTCCGTGATCAGCACCAGCATCACGCGCGCCGGGGCGAGCGCGAGCAGTTCCACGTGCCGCACGGTGGACCGGGTCAGGGAGGGGTACTGCACGACGGCGACCTGCCGGGTCAGCTGCGCGAGCAGCCGTACCGTGCGCGCCACCACGTCGTCGAGGTCGACGGCGCCGTCCAGGAAGTTCTGGATCGCGCGCCGCTCGGGCGCGGTCATCGGCTTGACGCCGGCGAGCTTGTCGACGAACAGCCGGTAGCCCTTGTCGGTGGGGATGCGCCCCGCGCTGGTGTGCGGCTGGGCGATGAACCCCTCGTCCTCCAGGGCCGCCATGTCGTTGCGCACGGTGGCCGGGGAGACGCCGAGGTTGTGCCGCTCGGTCAGGGCCTTCGACCCGACCGGCTCCTCGGTGCCGACGTAGTCCTGGACGATGGCGCGCAACACCTGAAGCCTGCGTTCACTCAGCATTCGCGCGCACCTCCAGCACGTCGTCCCCTTCTGTCCCTCGGTTCGGGCGCCTGGCACTCTTCGCGTGCGAGTGCCAGCGTTCCCCGGCCCAGTGTACGGCCGTGGGGTACGCACCGGGCAAGGTCGGTGCCCCCGTGACCGCTCGTGGGGCTAGCGTCGCGGTATGACGGTGACTTGGGAAGAGCGGGGATGGGAGCGGCTGACCACGGGGGTCGGGCGGTGCCGCCTGCCGGGCTGGGACTGCACGGCGGGGCTGGTCCTGGGCGCGGACACGGCGCTGATGGTGGACGCCGGGTCGAGCCTGGGCGAGGGGGCGCGGCTGCGGGCGGCGGCGGAGGAACTGGCGGGCGGCCGTGTGACCCATCTCGCGCTGACCCACGCCCATTTCGACCACGTCTTCGGCGCCGCCGCGTTCGCGGGGGCGGCGGTGTACGCGGCGGTGGGCGCGGAGGCGGTGCTCGCCGGCGAGCGCGACGCGCTGCGCCACGACGCCGTCCACCACGGGCTGCCGGCGGCGGACGCGGAGGAGGCGGCGCTGGCGCTGGTCCCGCCGCGGCACCTGGTCTCCGGGGAGCGCACCCTGGACCTCGGCGGGGGCCGCCAGGTGCTGCTGGCCAACGTCGGCCCCGGCCACACCGCCCACGACCTGGTGGTCCTGGTGCCGGGCGAGCGAGAGGTGGTGTTCTGCGGCGACCTGGTCGAGGAGTCCGGCGAGCCCCAGGCGGGCCCGGACGCCGTACCGTCCCGCTGGCCGGCCGCGCTGGACCGGCTGCTGGCGCTGGGCGGCGAGGACGCGCTGTACGTGCCCGGTCACGGAGCGGTGGTGGACGCGGCCTTCGTACGGCGCCAACGGGACGCCCTGGCCGCCCGTTTCGGCGTGTCGTGAGCGCCCGCCCCGCTCTTCTCCTATCGTCATCCGAATGCGCCAGTACTCCTCCGACCTCACCCCGCCCTGGAAGAAGTCCCAGCCGGTGCCGGAGGTGCCCGCGCAGCCGGGCCTGGTCGTGGAGGAGCCCGGCACCGGGTTCTGCGGCGCGGTGATCCGCTGCGAGGCGGGCACGGTCACGCTGGAGGACCGCTTCGGCAAGCACCGCGTCTTCCCGCTGGAGCCCCGCGGTTTCCTGCTGGAGGGCCGCCCGGTGACCCTCGTGCGCCCCGCCGCCGCCCCGGCCCGTCCCGCCCGCACGGCATCCGGTTCGGTCGCGGTGCCCGGCGCCCGCGCCCGTGTGGCCCGCGCCGGCCGTATCTACGTCGAGGGGCGGCACGACGCCGAGCTGGTCGAGAAGGTCTGGGGCGACGACCTGCGCATCGAGGGCGTGGTCGTGGAGTACCTGGAGGGCGTGGACCACCTGCCCTCGATCGTCGCCGACTTCGGCCCCGGCCCCGACGCCCGGCTCGGCGTCCTGGTGGACCACCTGGTGCCCGGCAGCAAGGAATGGCGCATCGCCGAGTCGGTGACCAGCGAGCACGCCCTGGTCGTGGGCCACCCCTACATCGACATCTGGGAGGCGGTGAAACCCGCCTCCCTGGGCATCGCCGCCTGGCCCGCCGTGCCCCGCGGCCAGGACTGGAAGACGGGCGTGTGCCGCGCCCTCGGCTGGCCGTCGGACAACACCGGCGCGGTGTGGCAGGCGATCCTCAAGCGGGTCGGCTCCTACAAGGACCTGGAGCCGGAGCTGCTGGGACGCGTGGAGGAGCTGATCGACTTCGTCACGGGCGGCGGGGCGTGACCCCTCCGGGGACCAGGTCGCCTGGCCTGACCCCTCCGGGGGCGGGTGGCCCGGTCCTCCGGGTCGCCGGGCGGATCGGTCCACCAGGCCGTCGGGGTGGTCAGTCCACCAGGTCCCGCACCACCGCGTCGGCGAGCAGCCGGCCGCGCAGGGTGAGCACGGCGCGGCCCTCGGCGTAGGGGCCCTCCTGGAGGAGTCCGTCCGCCACGGCCCGGCGCGCGGCCGTGAGGCCCGCCTCCTTCAGCAGGTCCAGCGGCGCGCCCTCGCGGAGCCGGAGCTCCAGCAGGATGCGCTCGACGCGGCGGTCCTCGGCGGTCAGTACCTCGCGGCCGGCGCCCGGGGAGCGGCCCGC
The DNA here is from genome assembly GCF_013423905.1 of Streptomyces sp. NEAU-sy36. NCBI lineage: Bacteria > Bacillati > Actinomycetota > Actinomycetes > Kitasatosporales > Streptomycetaceae > Streptomyces > Streptomyces sp. NEAU-sy36. The sequence continues at coordinate 1,200,182 of NZ_CP058977.1, read as the reverse complement.
GGCCAGGGCGGCGGCGTAGGCGCCGGGGTGCTTGACGTTCCACCAGCGGACGCCGCCCACGTGCGAGTGGGCGCCCGGCCCGGCGCCCCACCAGTCCGCGCCGCGCCAGTACAGCTCGTTGTGCAGGCAGCGGCCGGCCGCGGAGGTGGCCCAGTTGGAGACCTCGTACCAGGCGAAGCCCGCGGCGGAGAGCGTCTCCTCGGCGATCAGATAGCGGTCGGCGTGCACGTCGTCGTCGGTCATCGGGACCTCGCCGCGGCGGATCCGGCGGGCGAGCTGGGTGCCTTCCTCCACGATGAGCGCGTAGGCGCTGACGTGGTCGGGGCCGGCGCCGATCGCCGCCTGGAGGGAGGCCCGCCAGTCGTCGTCGCTCTCGCCCGGGGTGCCGTAGATCAGGTCGAGGTTGACGTGGTCGAAGCCCGCCGCACGCGCCTCCGCCACGCACGCCTCGGGGCGCCCGGGGGTGTGGGTGCGGTCCAGGACCCGCAGCACGTGCTGCTTCGCGCTCTGCATGCCGAAGGAGATCCGGTTGAAGCCGCCCTCCCGGAGGGCCGCGAGGTAGGCGGGGTCGACGGACTCGGGGTTCGCCTCCGTGGTGACCTCGGCGTCCGGGGCCAGCCCGAACTCGTCGCGGATCGCCGCCAGCATCCGTACGAGGTCGTCGGCGGCCAGCAGGGTGGGCGTGCCGCCGCCGACGAAGACCGTGCGGACCGGGCGCGGATCGTCGCCGAGCACCTTGCGGGCGAGCCGGATCTCGTCGGTGAGGGTGTCCGCGTAGTTGTCGCGGGAGGCGAGCACCCCGCCGGTGCCGCGCAGCTCGGTCGCGGTGTAGGTGTTGAAGTCGCAGTAGCCGCAGCGGGTCGCGCAGTACGGCACGTGCAGATAGAAACCGAGCGGACGCTCCACCGCCCCGGCGAGCGCGTGTGCGGGCAACGCGCCGTCGTCGGGAACGGGCTCACCGTCGGGGAGTGCGGAAGGCATACGACCCATTGTCCAGCACCGCCGCGCTCCCCCGGCCGCCGTCTCATCCCGCCTGGAGCACCAGCAGCGCCAGGTCGTCCTCCGGCGGGGCCTCGCCGAAGGTGTGCACCAGGTGGCGGATCCTTTCCGCGATCTCCTCCGCGGTGAGGCCGGCGCAGGAGGCCAGGGCGTCGGCGAGGCCGTCGGCGTCGTCGAACTGGCGGGAGCCGCAGCGCCGCTCGGTCACCCCGTCGGTGACGCACAGCAGGCTGTCGCCGGGCAGCAGGTCCAGCGTCTCGCTGACGTAGGTCTCGTCCTCGACCACGCCGAGCAGGGTCTGCGGGCGGGCCGCGGTGCGCACGGCGCCGTCGGGGCCGAGGACCAGCGGGAGCGGGTGCCCGGCGGAGGCCAGGGTGCAGCGGACCCCGCCGTCGAACGGGATCAGCTCGCCGTAGAGCAAGGACAGGAAGCGGGTCTGCGGGCCCTCCCCTGGCGCCACGGCCAGGCCGTCGGCGACCACCAGCGCGCGGGCCGCGGCGTCCGCCGCCTCGGTGGCGTCGTCCAGGAGGAGCTGGTTGAGGCGGTCCAGCACGTCGGCCACCCGGTAGCCCTCGCGGGCCAGCAGCCGCAGCCAGGGCCGCGCGAGGCCGATGACGACCGCCGCCTCCGGACCCTTGCCCTGCACGTCGCCGATGGCGAAGCACCAGCGGCCGTCACCCGCCGGGAACAGGTCGTAGAAGTCGCCGCTGGGCCCGCTCTTGTCGCAGGGCTCGTAGACCAGCGCGCTGCTCATCCCGGGGATCTCCGCGACGGCGCCGGGCAGCAGGCCCCGCTGGAGCACCGCGCTGATGGTGGCCTGGCGGGCGTACTGCCGGGCCGCGCCGATGGCGAGCGCCACCCGGCGGGCCAGGTCCTCGACCAGCCCGGTGATCTCGTCCGGGAAGCGCGTGAGCCCGCACCGCCCGATGACCAGCGTGCCGAGCGGCCGCCCGCCCGCGACCAGCCGGTACGCCAGCGCCGTGCCGTCGGCGCCCTGCGGGCCGAGCGAGGCGCCGGGCCACGGGTACGGCTCGGGGCCGAACCCCACCGCGTCCCCCGTCCGCGGCGGCTCCTTCTCCAGCGCGCCGCGCAGTTCCTCGATGCGGTTCTCGCTGGCGTGCCAGACCCGGGCGGGGCCGTCGTACGACCCGCCGCGCGCCGACGCCTCGTCCTCCAGCCACACCGCGCACCAGTCGGCGAGCCGGGGCACGATCAGCTGGCCGGTGAGGGCCGTGACCAGGTTCTCGTCCAGCTGCCCGGCGAGCAGGTCGGAGGCCTCGGCGAGGAAGGACAGCGCGCCCCGGCCGAGCCAGTCCCGGTCGCTGTCGGCGCGCTGCGCCTGCGGGGCCAGGTCCTCGGCGACCTCCAGGGCGTCCTGATCCCGGGCGCCGGCCGGGGTCTCCTTGCCGCCCGGCGGCAGCCTGGCCCACACCGACTTGGCGCCGGTGCGGTAGGTGACACCCCAGGACTCGGCGAGCGCGCCGACCAGCCGCAGCCCCCGCCCGTACTCCGGGATCTCGTACGGCGGCTCGCCCGCGGTCGCGTCGCGCGGCGGCCGGGCCGGGTGCCGGTCGCCGACCTCGACCACGAACGCGCCGTCCTCCTCCAGGCACCAGTCCAGGTCCATCTCGGTGCCGGCGTGCACCACGGAGTTGGTGACCAGCTCGCTGACGACCGCCAGCGCGTCGTCCAGCAGCCGGGGCGCGACTCCGGGCGCCTCGGCCAGCGCGGCCCGCACCAGGGCCCGCGCCGAGCCCGGCGCGACCGGGCTGCCGGGCAGCGTGACGTGGCCGCGCGCCCCGGCGCCCCGGCCCTCGGTCTCCCACTGGGTGGGTATGGCCGCCATGTCCATGCGGCCAGGGTGACAGAAGGGCGTCACGCATAAGCGTGAAGTCACCGAACTGCCCACTCCTGGCCGAGAACCGTGCTACGACGGGACTGAAAGGCGGCGCCTTTCGAGCGCTCCCTTCCTTTCGGCCCCGCCCGCCCCGCCGCTCCCCCGCGTCCCGCCGCGGCTCCCGCGTCCGCTACTTCTCGCGGGTCCCGGCGTACATCTCGTCGATGAGTTCCTTGTACTCCCGCTCCACCACCGGCCGCTTCAGCTTCAGGCTCGGCGTGATCTCGCCGTGCTCCACGTCGAGGTCCCGCGGCAGCAGCCGGAACTTCTTGATGGTCTGCCAGCGCTGGAGCCCGGCGTTGAGCTGCTGTACGTAGCCGTCGACCATCTCGACCGTCGCCGGGGCGGCGACGACCTCGGCGTACGGCTTGCCCTCCAGGCCGTTCTCCTTCGCCCACTCCATGATCGCGTCCTCGTCCAGGGCGATGAGGGCGGTGCAGTAGTTCCGGTCGGCGCCGTGCACGAGGATGTTGGAGACGTACGGGCAGACCGCCTTGAACTGGCCCTCCACCTCCGCCGGGGCGACGTACTTGCCGCCGGAGGTCTTGATGAGGTCCTTCTTGCGGTCGGTGATGCGCAGATAGCCGTCGGGCGAGAGTTCGCCGATGTCACCGGTGTGGAACCAGCCGTCGGACTCCAGCACCTCGTCGGTCTTGTCGGGCAGCTTGTGGTAGCCCTGCATGATGCCCGGGCCGCGCAGCAGGATCTCGCCGTCGTCGGCGATGCGCACCTCCGTGCCGGGCAGCGGCTTGCCGACCGTGCCCGTGCGGTAGGCCTCGCCGGGGTTCACGAAGGAGGCCGCGGAGGACTCGGTGAGGCCGTACCCCTCCAGGATGTGGATGCCGGCGCCGGCGAAGAAGAAGCCGATCTCCGGGGCGAGCGCGGACGCGCCGGAGACACAGGCGCGCAGCCGGCCGCCGAAGGCCTCGCGGATCTTGGCGAAGACGAGGGTGTCGGCGACCTTGTGCTTGGCGGCCAGGCCGAAGGGCACGGTGCGGTTGCCGGTGCGCCGGAAGTTGTCCTGCTCCGTCCTGGCGTACTCGCGGGCGACCTCGGCGGCCCACTGGAAGATCTTGTACTTGGCCGCGCCGCCCTCGCGGGCCTTGGCGGCGACGCCGTTGTAGACCTTCTCGAAGATGCGCGGCACCGCGGCCATGTAGGTCGGCCGCACCACCGGCAGGTTCTCGATGATCTTGTCGACGCGGCCGTCCACGGCGGTGACGTGACCGATCTCGATCTGCCCGGAGGTGAGCACCTTGCCGAAGACGTGCGCGAGCGGCAGCCACAGGTACTGCACGTCGTCGGGGCCGAGCAGCCCGGTCGCGGAGATGGCCCTGGCCATGTACGACCAGTTGTCGTGCGGCAGGCGCACGCCCTTGGGGCGGCCGGTGGTGCCGGAGGTGTAGATGAGGGTGGCGAGCTGGTCCTTGGCGAGGGCGCCGACCCGCTCCTTGATCAGCTCCGGGTGCTGCTCCAGATGGGCCGCGCCGCGCTTCTCCAGCTCGTCCAGGGTGATCACCCAGTCGTCGCCGTCCACGCCCGCCGGGTCGATGACGACGACCTTGGTCAGCTCCGGCAGCTCGGCGCGCTTCTCGGCGGCCTTGGCGACCTGCGCGGCGTCCTCCGCGATCAGCACCCGGCTCTCGGAGTCGGAGAGGATGAACGCGGACTCGTCGGCGTTGGTCTGCGGGTAGATCGTGGTGGTGGCGCCGCCGGCGCACATGATGCCGAGGTCGGCGAGGATCCACTCCACCCGGGTGGAGGAGGCCAGCGCCACCCGCTGCTCGGGCTGGATGCCCAGCTCGATCAGACCGGCCGCGATGGCGTAGACCCGCTCGGCCGCCCCCGCCCAGCTCAGCGACTTCCAGTCGTCGGGCCCCTGGCCGGACGCGGGCGGCACCGGGTAGCGGTAGGCCTCGGCGTCCGGTGTGGCCGCCACGCGCTCCAGGAAGAGGGCCGCGACGGACGGCGGACGGTTCTCGATCAGGGTCTGTGTGTCGCTCACGACATCCTCCGGGGCCCGCGACAGCGCGGCTGGTACTCGGTGCGGCTGGGTTAACTCACGGTGGTGTTCGGGCTTGTTTAACTCGCGAGTAACTATCGAGCAGGCATCAGGGTAAGGCGCGAGTGCCCGCTGCGTAAGGGGCTTCGGCCTGTCTCTTTCCCCGCGCTCGCGCCCCTGGGCGGCGCCGGGTACGCGCGGGGCCCGCCGCGCTTTCGCACGACGGGCCCCCTGCTGTCCGTTTTGGGCATGTGACCGAATGCCGACCCCGGTTACTTCTTGCCCTTGCCCGACCCCGCGCTGTCATCGCTGGACAGGACCGCGATGAAGGCCTCCTGCGGAACCTCCACCGAACCCACCATCTTCATCCGCTTCTTGCCTTCCTTCTGCTTCTCCAGCAGCTTGCGCTTACGGGAGATGTCACCGCCGTAGCACTTGGCGAGGACGTCCTTGCGGATGGCGCGGATGGTCTCGCGGGCGATGACCCGGGAGCCGATGGCGGCCTGCACCGGCACCTCGAAGCTCTGCCGCGGGATCAGCTCCTTGAGCTTGGCGACGAGCCGTACGCCGTACGCGTACGCCTGGTCCTTGTGGGTGATCGCCGAGAAGGCGTCGACCTTGTCGCCGTGCAGCAGGATGTCCACCTTGACCAGGCTGCTGGCCTGCTCGCCGGTGGGCTCGTAGTCGAGCGAGGCGTAGCCGCGGGTCTTGGACTTCAGCTGGTCGAAGAAGTCGAAGACGATCTCCGCGAGCGGGAGGGTGTAGCGGATCTCGACACGGTCCTCGGAGAGGTAGTCCATGCCGAGCAGGGTGCCGCGCCGGGTCTGGCACAGCTCCATGATCGCGCCGATGAACTCGGTGGGCGCGAGGATCGTCGCCCGCACGACCGGCTCGAAGACCTCGTCGATCTTGCCCTCGGGGAACTCGCTCGGGTTGGTGACCGTGTGCTCGCTGCCGTCCTCCATGACCACGCGGTAGACCACGTTGGGGGCGGTGGCGATCAGGTCGAGGCCGAACTCGCGCTCCAGACGCTCCCGGATCACGTCCAGGTGCAGCAGGCCGAGGAAGCCGACGCGGAAGCCGAAGCCGAGGGCGGCGGAGGTCTCCGGCTCGTAGACGAGGGCGGCGTCGTTGAGCTGGAGCTTGTCCAGCGCCTCGCGCAGCTCCGGGTAGTCGGAGCCGTCCAGCGGGTACAGGCCCGAGAACACCATCGGCTTGGGGTCCTTGTAACCGCCGAGGGCCTCGGTGGCGCCCTTGTTCTGGCTGGTGACGGTGTCACCGACCTTGGACTGGCGGACGTCCTTCACGCCGGTGATCAGGTAGCCCACCTCGCCGACGCCCAGGCCGTCGGCCGGCAGCATCTCGGGCGAGCTGACGCCGATCTCCAGCAGCTCGTGGGTCGCGCCGGTCGACATCATCTTGATGCGCTCGCGCCTGTTGAGCTGGCCGTCGATGACACGGACGTACGTCACGACACCGCGGTAGGAGTCGTAGACCGAGTCGAAGATCATCGCGCGGGCGGGCGCGTCGGCGACGCCGACCGGGGCCGGGATGTCCCTGACGACCCTGTCGAGCAGCGCGTCGACGCCGAGACCGGTCTTCGCGGAGACCTTGAGCACGTCGTCCGGCTCGCAGCCGACCAGGTTCGCCAGCTCCTCGGCGAACTTCTCCGGCTGGGCGGCCGGCAGGTCGATCTTGTTGAGCACGGGGATGATCGTGAGGTCGTTCTCCATCGCCAGGTAGAGGTTGGCGAGGGTCTGCGCCTCGATGCCCTGGGCGGCGTCGACGAGGAGGATGGTCCCCTCGCAGGCGGCCAGCGACCGCGAGACCTCGTAGGTGAAGTCGACGTGCCCCGGGGTGTCGATCATGTTGAGGATGTGGGTCGTGCCCTGGTCGGGGCCCTCGGTCGGGGCCCAGGGCAGACGCACCGCCTGGGACTTGATCGTGATGCCGCGCTCGCGCTCGATGTCCATCCGGTCGAGGTACTGAGCACGCATCTGCCGCTGCTCGACCACACCGGTCAGCTGGAGCATCCGGTCGGCGAGCGTGGACTTGCCGTGGTCGATGTGCGCGATGATGCAGAAGTTGCGGATCAGAGCCGGGTCGGTACGGCTCGGCTCGGGCACATGGTTAGGGGTCGCGGGCACGCAGGGTCCTGTCTCTTGAGGCGCCTTATGCCTCGGGTCGGATCGATACGTAGTCTCCATGGTCCCACGCGGAGGGACCGAGGGGCGTTTTGGGCCGGTCGCAGGGCCACTGGTACTGTAGATGGCTGTGCCTCATGCCCTCTCGGCCGAGGCACGTCAGAGAAATTTTGGATCACCGGTACGGGACCCGAGCGGCCCCGTGCCTGAACCTGAAAAGGCTCCTTCGTGGCGAACATCAAGTCCCAGATCAAGCGGATCAAGACCAACGAGAAGGCTCGGCTGCGCAACAAGGCCGTCAAGTCCTCCCTGAAGACCGCGATCCGCAAGGCCCGTGAGGCCGCTGCCGCGGGTGACCTCGAGAAGGCCACCGAGCTGCAGCGCGCCGCCGCGCGTGCCCTCGACAAGGCCGTCTCCAAGGGCGTCATCCACAAGAACCAGGCCGCCAACAAGAAGTCGGCGCTTGCTTCCAAGGTCGCGACCCTCAAGGGCTGAGTTCTCCCTTTGATCTGACCGCCGGAAGGACCCAGAGCGGGCCCTCTCTCATCCGCTCCCGACCGGCACCCAGAGCCTGTTCGCGGCCTGCGTTCGCCACGCGGGAACGGGCTCGACAGTTTTTGACCGGGAACCCCGGCATCCTTCCCTTCCCCAGGGCGGGTGCCGGGGTTCTCGGCGTACGGGAGCCGCTATCCCCGCCCGCGCGACCGGGCGGCCCGCGCGATCACCACGACCGCCTTCTCCAGCGCGTACTCGGGGTCGTCCCCCCCGCCCTTCACGCCCGCGTCCGCCTCGGCGACGGCCCGCATCGCGACCGAGACGCCGTCCGGCGTCCACCCCCGCATCTGCTGGCGCACCCGGTCGATCTTCCACGGCGGCATCCCCAGCTCCCGCGCCAGGTCCGCGGGGCGCCCCCCGCGCGCGGAGGACAGCTTCCCGATCGCGCGCACGCCCTGCGCCAGCGCACTGGTGATCATCACCGGGGCCACGCCCGTCGCCAGCGACCAGCGCAGCGCCTCCAGCGCCTCCGCGGTACGCCCCTCCACCGCCCGGTCCGCGACCGTGAAGCTGGAGGCCTCGGCCCGACCGGTGTAGTAGCGCCCGACGACGGCCTCGTCGATCGTGCCCTCGATGTCCGCGACCAGCTGGGTCACGGCGGACGCCAGCTCGCGCAGGTCACTGCCGATGGCGTCGCACAGCGCCTGGCACGCCTCGGGGGTCGCCGAGCGCCCCGCGGTGCGGAACTCCGCCCGCACGAACGCCAGCCGGTCCGCGGGCTTGGTCATCTTCGGGCAGGCCACCTCCCGCGCCCCCGCCTTGCGCGCGGCGTCCAGCAGGCCCTTGCCCTTGGCGCCGCCCGCGTGCAGCAGCACGAGGGTGATCTCCTCGGCGGGCGAGGCGAGGTACGCCTTCACGTCCTTGACGGTGTCGGCCGACAGGTCCTGCGCGTTGCGCACCACGACGACCTTGCGCTCGGCGAACAGCGAGGGGCTGGTCAGCTCGGCGAGAGTGCCGGGCTGCAACTGGTCCGGGGTCAGATCCCGTACGTCCGTGTCGGCGTCGGCGGCCCGGGCGGCGGCCACCACCTCCCGCACCGCACGGTCGAGCAGCAGGTCCTCCTGGCCCACGGCAACGGTCACCGGGGCGAGGGGGTCGTCGTTCGCAGTCTTCCTGGCCATCGCACCAAGCATCCCACGCCCCACCGACAACGCCCCCGGCCGCGGCCCGCACCGCGCCCCCGGGTCCTACGGTTCCTCGCGCCAGCCGTCCCACTGCGCCGCGAACGCGTCCAGCTCCCGGGGGTCCAGCCGTTCCTCCTCGTCGGCGAGTACGACCAGCCACTGGGCGTCCTCGGCGTCGTCCTCGCCGGCCAGCGCGTCGCGGAGCAGCCGGGGTTCCTCGTCCAGGCCGAACCGCTCCCCGAGCGCCTCGGCCGCCTCCTGCGCGGCGTCCCGGTCGGGCAGCACCAGCACGTGTCTCACATCGCTCACGCCGCCATTGTCCGGCACCCGCCCGGGAGCTGGCCGCCAGGTCAGCCCTTGGGCACGATCTGCACGTCCAGGTCGACGCGGATGCTCGGCCCCACCACCGCGATCCCCCGGGCAAGCATCGACTGCCAGCTGACCGTGAAGTCGTCGCGGTGCAGTTCGGTGGTGGCCCGGCAGGCGGCCCGGGTCTCGCCCTCGATGCCGTTGCCGAGCCCGAGGTACTCGGTGTCGAGCGTCACCGTGCGGGTCACGCCGTGCAGCGACAGCGCTCCGGTGACCGCCCAGCGGTTGCCGCCCTTGTGCGTGAAGCGGTCGCTGTAGAACTCCAGCGTCGGGAACCGCTGTACGTCAAGGAAGTCCCCCGAGCGCAGATGGTCGTCGCGCATCCGGACCCCGGTGTCGATGGACGCCGCGTCGATCACCACGTGCATCGCCGACTGCTCGATCCGCTCGGCGATCCGCACCGCCCCGGCGAACGAGTCGAACCGCCCGTGGACGCGGGCCAGTCCGATGTGCCGCGCCGTGAAGGCGATGGCGGAGTGCGCGGGGTCCACCTCCCAGTCGCCGGGCGCCGGCAGCTCGGGCGGCGGGGCGAGCTGGAGGGTGACGTCGCCCAGCGAGGCGAGGGTGTCCTCGGCGACCAGCGCGGTGGCCCGGTAGGGCGCGTACCCCTCGGCGGACACCGCGAGCCGGTACTCCCCGGCCGGCACGGTCGTCAGGAACGAGCCGTACGGGTCCACACCGCCCGACACCACCTTGCGGCCCATCGGGTCGCTGACCGTGAACTCGGCGCCGGTGACCGGCTGGTTGACCGGGTCGACCACCCGGCAGCTGAGCACTCCCGCGCCGGGCGGTGTCCGAACCGCCCCCAGGGGACCCGTCTGCTGCATCCGGTTCGTCCGATCACCCAGCCAGCGGCCGAACATCTACGACACACCCCTGTACGCCTCGACATCTTCTGTTGCCGAAGATTCATTCGATCACTGTTGCGGCTTTCGAGGCAACACGAACCCACATCACGGCAATCCAGCGCATGCGCCGGAACTGCGGAAACTGCGGGGACTGCGCCCTTTCGCCGCCCGGCGCCTGATTCGCACCATCACCTCACTCCATCACGAACGGGCCACCACTTCACGGAAACTTCACACGAACATCACGAGCGGAGCTACGGTCTTACCTCCGAACTCGCTTGGGGGGACACATGAACAACCCGTACGTCATGCCGCCACGGCCGCCGCACCCGCCCGGGCGAACGGCCCCGCGATGGGCGCGCAAGCGGTACGTGCTGCCGGGGATCGGACTCGCCTTCCTCCTCGGCATCGGAGCCGGCGCCGGCGGACAGGGCGGCGGGGGCGACGCGCAGCCGGCCGCCGCCAAGGTCCGGCCGACCGCCACGGTCACCGCCACCGCCACCGCCACCGCGACGGCCACGCAGACGGCGGCGCCCGAGCCCGCGCCCACGGTGACCGCCACGAAGACGGTGAAGGTCGAGGTGACCGTCACCCGGCACGCGCCGGCCGCGGGCTCGGGGAACTCCGGCGGCAGCGGGGGTTCGTCGGGCGGGTCGTCGGGGAGCGGGGGCTCCGGCTCCTCGGGAGGCTCCGGCGGAGCCGGGAACGGCGCCACCGCCCGGTGCAACGACGGCACCTACTCGTACGCCGCCCACCACCAGGGCGCCTGCTCGCACCACGGGGGCGTGGCCGTCTTCTACCGGTAGGCGGACCGCGCGGCCGCGTCGGCCGTTCAGGGTCCCTCGCGCGTCACCTGCACCTCCCGGCCCGGACCGGCGGCTCCTTCGCCCCCGCCGACCGCGAGCGCCCCGTCCCGGTCGGTCCGCAGCACCAGCGCGCCACCGGCCCGCAACGCGGCCACCGTCGACGGGGCCGGGTGCCCGTAGGGGTTGCCGGTGCCGCAGGAGATGAGCGCCAGCCGGGGCGCCGCGAGCCGTATCAGCTCCGGGTCCTGGTACGCCGACCCGTGATGGGCCACCTTCAGCACGTCCACGCCGGCCAGCTCGGCCGCCCGCGGTGAGCGCAACAGGGCCTGCTGGTCCGGGGGTTCGAGGTCGCCGAGGAGCAGCAGCCGCAGCCCGCCGGTGCGGACCAGCAGGGCCACGCTGGCGTCGTTCGGGCCGTCGAAGGCCGGCGCGGCGTCCGCCGGCGGCCACAGGACGCGCCAGGTCAGCGGGCCGGTGCGCCGCTCCTCGCCCGCGACGGCCCGGGTGACCGGGATGTGCCGGGCGGCGGCCTCCTTCCTGACGAACTCCGCCTCCTGCCCCGGCTCCTCGAACCCGGTCGTCTCGATCGCGGCGACCTCCCGGCCCCGCAGCACACCGGTCAGCCCCGCCACATGGTCGGCGTGGAAGTGCGTCAGCACGAGGAGGGGGACGCGGGTGATGCCCAGCCGCCGCAGACAGCGGTCGACCGGTGCCGGATCGGGGCCGGTGTCCACGACCACCCCGGCCCCGGCGCCCGCCGACAGCACGGTCGCGTCGCCCTGTCCCACGTCGCACATCGCGAACCGCCAGCCCGGCGGCGGCCAGCCCGTCACCACCCGGGTCAGCGGCGCCGGCCGCACCACCGCCAGCAGGAGCAGCGCGCCGAACAGCCCGCACCACCACGGGTGGCGCACCAGCCGCCGCCCGGCCAGGACGACGGCCACGGTGACCGCCGCGAGCAGCAGCGCTCCCGGCCGGCTGCCCGGCCAGTCCACCCCCGCCCCGGGCAGCGCCGCCCCGGCCCGGGCGACCCCGGCGATCCACCGGGCGGGCCAACTCGCGCACCACGCCAGCGCCTTGGCCAGGGGCATGCCCGCCGGTGCGGTAGCGAGCGCGGCGAAGCCCAGCACCGTCGCGGGCGCCACCGCCGCCTCGGCCAGCAGGTTGCAGGGCACCGCGACCAGGCTCACCCGGGCCGACAGCACCACCACGACCGGCGCGCACACCGCCTGCGCCGCGAGGGCCGCCGCCAGCGCCTCGGCGAGCCTCGGGGGCACCCCGCGCCGCCGCAGCGCCTCGCTCCAGCCGGGGGCGAGCAGCAGCAGCGCCCCGGTGGCCAGCACGGAGAGCAGGAAGCCGTAACTGCGGGCCAGCGAGGGGTCGTACAGCACCAGCAGCAGTACGGCCGTGGCCAGCGCCGGGACGAGGGATCTGCGGCGGCCGGTGGCCAGGGCGAGCAGCGCGACCGCTCCGCAGGCCGCGGCCCGCAGCACGCTGGGGTCGGGGCGGCACACGATCACGAAACCGAGCGTGAGCACCCCCGCGAGCAGGGCGGTCGCCCGCAGCGAGAGTCCCAGCCGGGGGGCCAGGCCCCGGCGTTCGGCCAGCCGGGCCAGGCCGGGCGGGCCGACGAGCAGGGCGAGCAGCACGGTGAGATTGCTGCCGGAGACCGCGAGCAGATGGGTCAGGTCGGTCGCCTTGAAGGCGTCGTCCAGCTCGGGGGTGATCCGCGAGGTGTCCCCGACGACCAGCCCCGGCAGCAGCGCCCGCGCGTCCCCCGGCAGCCCGTCCGTCGCCTCCCGCAGCCCCGCCCTGAGCCGCCCCGCCAGTCGCTGCGTCCCGCTCGGCCCCGCCACGACCCGTGGCCCGGACCCGCCGCGGACCCGGAGCACGGCCGCCGTCCGGTCGCCCCCGGCGAGGGCGGGTACCAGCCGCCCGGTCACCCGCAGCGTGGTGGACGGCAGCAGCCGCAGCCAGGCCGCCCGGTCTCCCCGGGCCCGCGGGACGCCCCCGGGTGCCGGGGCTCCCGCGTCGACGATCATCAGGACCGGCGCCCTGGTCCGCGTCGCCCTCCCGCCGGTCTCCTCGACGCGCAGCACCCGTGCCTCAAGCAGCACCGCCACCGGGGCCGCGTGGTCGCCGCGCACCCGGGGCCGGCTCAGCCGGGGGTCGGCGGTCAGCCGCGCCTCGGCGGTCACGGTGGCGGACCGGCGGGCCAGCTCGGGCACCGGTCCGCGCCGTACGTCCGCTCCGTGCAGTCCCGCCGACGCGGCCGATGCGGCGGCGCAGAGCAGCACCGCGGCGAGCGAGGACCGCGCCCACCCGGGCCGTCCGCGGGCCCGCCGCGGCGCGCTCCCGGACCGTCCCGCAGCGAGCAGGAGCACTCCGCAGGCCAGGCAGCCGAGCACGATGCCGAGGGTCCGGGCCGGCGGCGCGTCCGGCGTCAGCGCCGCCATGGCCCAGGCCGCGAGCGCGGGCGGCACCAGACGCAGGTCGAGGGGGCCCGGCTCGCCCGCCGGTACGGTGCCCCGCACCTGGGCGCCGCTCATGGCCGTACCAGGTCGCGCAGGTCGGTGAAGCGGCGGTCCCCGATGCCGTTGACCTGGCGCAGCTCGTCCACCGAGCGGAAACCGCCGTGCCGGGTGCGGTAGTCGATGATGTGCCGGGCCAGCACCGGGCCGACCCCGGGCAGGGTGTCGAGCTGGTCCTCGGTGGCCGTGTTGAGGGAGATCTGCCCGGCCGGACCGGACGGGGCGGCGGGCCCGGCGGGCGCTCCACCGGCCCCTTGGCCGCCGCCCGCCCCCTGCCCGCCGACCACCACCTGCTCGCCGTCGACCAGGAAGCGCGCCCGGTTGAGCCCGTCGGTGTCCACTCCCGGCCGGACGCCGCCCGCCGCCCGCAGCGCGTCGGCCACCCGGGAGCCGGCCGGGAGCCGGCGGACGCCGGGGTCGCGGACCTTGCCGCCGATGTCCACCACGATCTCCCCGCCCGGAGTCGGGGAGGCTCCCCCGCCCACGGCCGGCGCCTCCCCTCCCCCGCCCGGCGCCCTCGGGGGCGTCGCCTGGGCGCGCACCACCTGAGGGGCGCTCACGGTCTGCGGCCGGCCCGTCCAGAAGTGCTGCACCGCGAAGAGGGCGGCGGCCGCCAACAGCACGGCGAGGGCGACCGTCCCCCGGCGCTCCACCCCGCACCGCGCCTGCAACCACACCGGCAGCCGCTCCCGCAGCGCCGCCCCGGCCCGTTCGCGCCGGCCCGGGAACACCCCGTCGTACGGCTCCGGCGGCTTGACCGGTTCCGCCGCGGGCGGCGAATCCTGGTCCGGCACGCCCTGTTCCGGCGGTGCTTTCCCGGACTCCCCCCACTGCACGGCGCGTTCGCCGAAGAGGAGTTCCGCTCTGCGGCGCAGGTCGTCCGCGGGTGCGTGCGCGCGGGGGCGGACGCGTCGGTGCTCGCTCGTGCGATGGCGCACGCGGCCGTCGGAGGCGGGGCCACGGCCGGGGCCGCTGGTCGGGGTTACGGTGCGGGAACGTGATCGAAGTGCCATGGCACGAGGATCGGACATCCCGCCCCATCGCGATGATCTTGGTCAATTCCCGGGGACAGCCGCCCGGTTGTGGATAACTCCGTCACCCGTGTGAGTGGCCGCTCGTCAGGGCGGGCGCCCCGTCCGGCGCCGGATCCGGCCCGAGATCCGCGGCCGCCGGTCACCGGGACGGACCCGAGTCCCACCGGGACGGGCCCCGGTCTCACCGAGGCGAGACCACCGCACCCAGCAGCCCCGGCCCCGTGTGCGCCCCGATCACCGCGCCGACCTCGCTGACGTGCAGTTCGGCCAGGCCCGGCACCCGTTCCCGCAGCCGGTCGGCGAGGGCGGCGGCGCGCTCGGGCGCGGCCAGGTGGTGGACGGCGATGTCGACCTCGGCGCTTCCCGCGCGCTCGGCGGTGATCTCCTCCAGGCGGGCGATCGCCTTGGACGCCGTACGCACCTTCTCCAGCAGCTCGATGCGGCCGCCGTCGAGCTGGAGCAGGGGCTTGACCGCGAGCGCGGAGCCCAGCAGGGCCTGGGCGGCTCCGATGCGGCCGCCGCGGCGCAGGTAGTCGAGGGTGTCGACGTAGAAGTAGGCGGAGCTGCCCGCGGCCCGCTTCTCGGCGGCCGTGACCGCCTCGTCCACGGTGCCGCCCGCCTCCGCCGTCTCGGCCGCGGCCAGTGCGCAGAAGCCGAGGGCCATCGCGACCATCCCGGTGTCCACCACCCGCACCGGCACCGGCGCCTCGCGCGCGGCGAGGACGGCCGCGTCGTAGGTGCCGGACAGCTCGCCGGACAGGTGCAGGGAGACGATGCCGCTCGCGCCGGACCCGGCGACCTCGCGGTAGGTCTCGGCGAACACCTCGGGAGCGGGGCGGGAGGTGGTGACGGGGCGTCGTTTCTGCAGCGCCTGGGCGAGGGCGCGGGTGGAGATCTCGGTGCCCTCTTCGAGCGCCCGGTCGCCGAGGACCACGGTCAGCGGCACCGCGGTGATGCCGTGGCGCTCCATCATCCGGGGCGGCAGGTAGGCCGTTGAATCGGTGACGATGGCGACATGGCGGGACATGAGCTGGAGGTTACCTGCCGTAGCGCGCACACGGCAGCCCGGCCCCCCGGGGTGTGCGCCCGGCGCGCTGCGCCCGGGCGAGGCGTCATGTGGTGCTTTCCGGGCGGGGGTTCTTCTGCCAGGGGTAGCCGGGGCGCGGGCCGGGCGGGGTGATCGGGGGCGGGACCGGCTCCTCGGCGGCCCGGGGCCCGGCAGGTCCGGTCCAGTGGCGCAGGGCGTCGGCCTCCAGGTCGATCTGGGCGCTGAGCGCGCCCAGGTCGTCGTCGGCGAAGCGGCGGGCCCGGTCGCGGGCGGCCCAGCGCAGCGCGTCCGCGGACTTGGCGATCTGCTCGGTGCGGGCGCGCAGTTCGGGCAGGCGGGCGGCGAGCGTGGCCCGGTCCGGCTCGGACTCCAGGCGCTTGAGGTCGGCCTCCAGCTCGCGTCCGTGCACGCTCAGGCGCTCGAAGAGACCGACGGATTCCTTGAGCGACTCGTCCTCGGCGGCGCCCGCGTACAGCGCTTCCTGGGTGGCGCGCATCGAGGTGCGCAGGGTGAGCCGCAGCTGGGCCAGCTCGGCGGCCGGGCCGACCTGCGCGAAGGACTTGGCGCGCAGCGTGTGGTCCTCGACGGTGCGCCGGGCCTGCCCGATGGTGCGGTCCACGCCGCGCTTGGCGGCGCTCACCACCTTGATCGTGGCGTACGCGCCGAGGACGACGAAGGCCAGGAAGAAGAGGGCGATGACGATGATCACTGCTTCCACGACGCTCCTCCTCGGACCGGTGCGCCGCGCGACGCGACACTCCTCCACCGTAAACGCAACGGGCAGGCCCGGGGTTCCAGAAAAACCCCGAACCTGCCCGTAGGGGAGTACCCCGAGAGGCGTCGCCGTTACGCCGGCACGATGTTCACCAGCTTCGGCGCGCGCACGATCACCTTGCGGATGCCCGCGCCGTCCAGCGCCGCGACGACCTTCTCGTCGGCCAGTGCCACCTTCTCCAGCTCCTCCTCGGAGATGCCGGGCGCCACCTCCAGGCGGGCCTTGACCTTGCCCTTGATCTGCACCACGCAGGTCACCGTCTCGTCCACCACGTAGGCGGGGTCGGCGACGGGGAAGTCCCGGTGGACGACCGAGTCGGTGTGGCCCAGGCGGCGCCACAGCTCCTCGGCGATGTGCGGGGCCAGCGGGGCGACCATCAGCACCAGCGGCTCGGCCACCGACCTCGGCAGCGCCGCGCCGGCCTTGGTCAGGTGGTTGTTCAGCTCGGTGATCTTGGCGATGGCGGTGTTGAAGCGCAGGCCCTCCAGGTCCTGGCGCACCCCGTCGATCGCCTTGTGCAGCGCGCGCAGCGTGTCCTCGTCGGGCGCCGTGTCGACCACGGTGACCTCGCCGGTCTCCTCGTCCACGATGTTGCGCCACAGCCGCTGCAGCAGCCGGAACTGGCCGACCACGGCACGCGTGTCCCAGGGGCGGGAGACGTCCAGCGGGCCCATCGCCATCTCGTACAGGCGCAGGGTGTCGGCGCCGTACTCGGCCGCGATCTCGTCCGGGGTCACCGCGTTCTTCAGGGACTTGCCCATCTTGCCCAGCAGGCGGGTGACCTTCTCGCCCTGGTAGTAGTACGCGCCGTCGCGCTCCTCCACCTCGGCGGCCGGCACGGCGATGCCCCGGCTGTCGCGGTAGACGTAGGCCTGGATCATGCCCTGGTTGAACAGCTTGTGGAACGGCTCGGCGGAGGAGACGTGCCCCAGGTCGTACAGGACCTTGGACCAGAAGCGGGCGTACAGCAGGTGCAGCACGGCGTGCTCGGCGCCGCCGACGTACAGGTCGACACCGCCGTGCGGCATGCCCTCGCGCGGGCCCATCCAGTACTGCTCGATCCCGGGGTCGACCATCCGCCGGTCGTTGTGCGGGTCCAGGTAGCGGAACTCGTACCAGCAGGAACCGGCCCAGTTGGGCATGGTGTTGGTCTCGCGGCGGTACTTCTTCGGCCCGTCGCCCAGGTCCAGGGTGACGTGCACCCACTCCTCGTTGCGCGACAGCGGGGTCTCGGGCTGGGTGTCCGCGTCGTCCGGGTCGAAGGTGCGCGGGCTGTAGTCCTCGACCTCCGGCAGCTCCAGCGGCAGCATCGACTCGGGCAGCGCGTGCGCGACGCCGTCCTCGTCGTAGACGATCGGGAAGGGCTCGCCCCAGTAGCGCTGGCGGCTGAACAGCCAGTCGCGCAGGCGGAAGTTGACGGTGCCCTGGCCGATGCCCTTGCGCTCCAGCCACTCGGTGACCCGCGCCTTGGCCTCGGTGACGTTCAGGCCGTCCAGGTCGACGCCCTCCCCGCGCGAGTTGACGATCTTCGCGTCGTACGAGGCGAACGCGTCGTCCCACTCGGCGGGGTCGGTGCCGCGGCCGTCGGTCGGCTCGACCACGCAGCGCATGGGCAGCTCGAAGGCGCGCGCGAAGGCGAAGTCACGGGTGTCGTGCGCCGGTACGGCCATGATCGCGCCGGTGCCGTAGCCCATCAGGACGTAGTCGGCGATGAAGACGGGGACGCGCTCGCCGTTGACCGGGTTGGTCGCGAACGCGCCGGTGAAGACGCCGGTCTTGTCCTTGGCCTCGGCCTGCCGCTCGACGTCGGACTTGGCGGCGGCCTGCGCGCGGTAGGCGGCGACGGCCTCGGCGGGCGTGGCGTGGCCGCCGGTCCACACCTGGTGGGTGCCCTCGGGCCAGGCCTGCGGGGTGAACGCGTCGACCAGGGGGTGCTCGGGCGCCAGCACCATGTAGGTGGCGCCGAACAGGGTGTCCGGGCGGGTGGTGAAGACGGTGATGTGCTCGCCGTCGATCGGGAAGTCGACGCGGGCGCCCTCGCTGCGGCCGATCCAGTTGCGCTGCTGCAGCTTGATGGCCTCGGGCCAGTCCAGCTCCTCCAGGTCCTCCAGCAGGCGGTCGGCGTAGGCGGTGATGCGCATGTTCCACTGGCGCAGCTTGGCCTTGAAGACCGGGAAGTTGCCGCGCTCGGAGCGGCCGTCGGCGGTGACCTCCTCGTTGGCCAGCACGGTCCCCAGACCGGGGCACCAGTTGACCGGCGCGTCGGAGGCGTAGGCCAGGCGGTACTCGCCCAGGACGTCGGCGCGCTCGCGGGCGCTCAGCTCGTTCCAGCCGCGCGTGGTGCCCGGGATCGCGCGCTCACCGGTCTCGAACTGGGCGATCAGCTCGCCGATCGGACGGGCCTTGCGGGCCTCGTCGTCGTACCAGGAGTTGAAGATCTGCAGGAAGATCCACTGGGTCCACTTGTAGTAGTCCGGGTCGATCGTGGCGAAGGACCGGCGCTTGTCGTGGCCCAGGCCCAGCCGGCGCAGCTGGGCCTTCATGTTCTCCATGTTGGCCTCGGTGGACACGCGCGGGTGCGTGCCGGTCTGCACGGCGTACTGCTCGGCGGGCAGGCCGAAGGCGTCGAAGCCCAGGGTGTGCAGGACGTTGTGGCCGGTCATGCGCTGGAACCGGGCGTAGACGTCGGTGGCGATGTAGCCCAGCGGGTGGCCGACGTGCAGGCCCGCGCCGGAGGGGTACGGGAACATGTCCATGATGAACTTCTTGGGCTTGGCGGCGCCGTCGCCCGCCAGGTCGCCCGTGGGGTTGTCCGCGGCGTAGGTGCCGTCGGCGTCCCAGAAGTCCTGCCAGCGTGCCTCGATGTCGGCTGCCATGGCGGCCGTGTAGCGGTACGGGGCGGCCTCCGCCGGGGTAGCGGCGGCAGCGGGGTTCGTCTCGCTCATGATCCTCAAAGCTCCATCGATCGTCCTGCCAGCGGCTGTGCCATTTCAAGAAACGAAAAATCCCCTCACGCAGGAGGGGATGCCGCGCCGATGCCGACCTCTCGGGTGTCACCGGGGTCGGTACTGATCAGCGCGGCCCGCTAAGCAGAAGGCGTACGGCACGCATGGCGCTAGGGTACCGCAGGCCCCGAGGCGGCCGCGACGGTTTCCGACCCGTGGGACGGCAATGCGCCGAGGGCGGACCATCCTTCCGGATGATCCGCCCTCGACTTCTGTGGAGCTAAGGAGAATTGAACTCCTGACCTCCTGCATGCCATGCAGGCGCTCTACCAACTGAGCTATAGCCCCTTGTTTTGTTTCGCCGCCCGGTTCCCCCGGCGACGAAGAAAACATTACAGGTCCCGGGGGTGCAGCACCAAATCCGTTTCCACTCTGTGCCTTTAGTCACCTATGTCCGACTTCTGGCTCAGGCCGTGACGAACGAGTAGAACCTCTTGAGCGTGCAGTGCTCCTCCAGCAGCCGGCCGTAGATCGGCTCGCCCTCCAGCTCGCGGTACGTCTCGATGGGGTCGCCTTTTATGATCAGCGCCCGCGCGCACTCCTCGCACCAGTACTGGTAGTCGGCGTTGATCGGCTCCATGTCGCGGACGATGGGCGTGCCGCTGCCGCACCAGTCGCACTTCCGCCTGTGTGCACCCATGGCTCAGCTCCGGCCGTGGCCGCAGGCCGTACACACGATGCTGGCAGGCATCGAACTCCCTCCCGTCGGGCCGCGCCCCCTTCCGGCCGTTTGATTCTGCCACGAGCGGGCGGACACGGTCAGCGACGCCGCGGTACCGGTCCGGACACGGCGGCCGGGTGCGAAGGCGGGACAAACAGAAGATCCCGCCCCCTGACGGGGACGGGATCTTCCTCTGTGGAGCTAAGGAGAATTGAACTCCTGACCTCCTGCATGCCATGCAGGCGCTCTACCAACTGAGCTATAGCCCCTTGCTGTGTTCTTCCCGCTCGGCGGGGCGAACAAGAAGAACTTTAGCCTGCGACCTGCCAGAAAGTGAAATCCGGGGTCCGGAGTGCCGGGAACGGGCTCAGGCGTCGTCGCCGAGCACGGGCTCCGGCAGGGTGCCCGCGTTGTGCTCCAGCAGCCGCCAGCCGCGCGCCCCCTCCCCCAGCACCGACCAGCAGCAGTTGGTGAGGCCGCCGAGGCTTTCCCAGCTGCGGGCCTCCAGCCCGAGCAGCCGGCCGATGGTGGTGCGGATGGTGCCGCCGTGGCTGACGACCACGAGCGTGCCGTCCACCGGCAGCTTCTCCGCGTGCCGCAGCACCACGGGCGCGGCGCGGTCGGCGACCTCGGTCTCCAGTTCGCCGCCGCCGCGGCGGACCGCCTCGCCGCGCTTCCAGGCGGCGTACTCCTCGCCGTGCCGGGCGATGATCTCCTCGTGCGTCAGTCCCTGCCAGACGCCCGCGTAGGTCTCGCGCAGGCCCTCCTCGCGGGTGACGTCGAGGCCGGTGAGCGCGGCCAGCTCGGCGGCCGTGTCCACGGCCCGCGTCAGGTCCGAGGAGACGATCGCGTCGGGCCGCAGCGAGGCGAGCAGCCGGGCGGCCCGCCGGGCCTGGCCGACGCCGGCCTCGGTCAGCGGCACGTCCGTGCTGCCCTGGAAGCGGCGCTCCACGTTCCACGAGGTCTGTCCGTGTCGCCACAGGATGATGCGGCGGCCCCGGTCCTTGCGGTCGGTCACCTCACCCGTGGCGCTCATCACCACTCCCCGCCCGGCTCCTGGTCGGCCTCGGCGGCCTGGAGGCGGGCGTGCTCCTCGGCCTTGCCGCGGGTGGCCTTGGCGTCGGCGGGCAGCTCCAGCTCGGGGCAGTCCTTCCACAGCCGCTCCAGGGCGTAGAAGACCCGCTCCTCGCTGTGCTGGACGTGGACCACGATGTCGACGTAGTCGAGCAGCACCCAGCGGGCCTCGCGGTCGCCCTCGCGGCGCACCGGCTTGGCGCCGAGTTCCTTCTGGAGGCGCTCCTCGATCTCGTCGACGATGGCCTTGACCTGGCGGTCGTTGGGGGCGGAGGCGAGCAGGAAGGCGTCCGTGATCGACAGGACGTCGCTCACGTCGTAGGCGATGACGTCGTGGGCGAGCTTGTCGGCGGCCGCCTGTGCGGCGGTGTTGATGAGCTCAAGGGAACGGTCGGTGGCGGTCACTGCGTGGCTTTCCGTCGGCGGTCACTGAACCTCAAGGGTCTCACGGACCGCCCGGGGCACCCCACGCGTTTACGGGGCGCCCCGGCCCGGGTCAGGAACCGGACGGCCGGTAGTCCCGGCCCAGGACGACCGAGACGTCGGCGCCCGAGGAGACCGTGCCCTTGGCCACGGAGCCGGCGGGCAGGCCGAGGGTCTTGGCGACCTCGGTGGCGTTCTGCTTGTCGGCGGCGTCCTGGTAGACGACCTTGGAGGTGGTCTCGGTGCCGCCGCTGCCGCCTTCCAGGAAGGTGAAGCCGCCGTTGAGGAGCACCACGCGGGCCTGCTGGGTGTCGTCCTTGACGCCGGTGGCGTTCCGCACCGAGACCCGGACCGCGGAGCCGGCGTCGGGGCTCTTGGCGGTACCGCCCAGGATGTTCTTGACCACGCTGTCGCTGGTCTGCGCGCTGAGGGTGCCGTCGGGCTGCACGGGCAGCAGGGCGGTCTTGTAGGCGCCGCTCTTGGCCAGGTCGGCGAGCTTGGCGAGGAAGGCGCCGAGGTCCTTGTCGGTGAGCGAGGGGTCGAGGATCTGCGCGAGGGACTGCACGGTGACCGTGGCGTCCGCCGGGTCGGAGGAGATCTTGCGCAGGACGCCCTGGAGGACCTGTCCGAACCGCTCCAGCTGGGCGCTGTCCGCTTCGCCCGGGGCCCGGTAGGTGGCGTAGGCGACGGCCATCCTGCCGCTGAGGGTCTGGTCGGCGCCCTTGGCGACGAGCGGCTCGGTGCCCTTCTTCTTGGCGTCCGGGTCGGGCACGTCGGTGTTGGTGTCGATGTCGATGTTGCCGACGAGGTCGACGAGGTTCTGGAGATAGGGGGTGTCCAGGCGCCAGGTGCCCTGGATGTCGGTGCCGAGGACGGTGTTGAGCTGGTCGCGGGTGCCGGAGGAACCGTCGTCGTCGACCGATTTGGCGAGCGTCGTGGTGGAGCCGTCGTCGTCGGTCAGCGCGAGCGAGTTGGGCAGCAGCACGGTGCTGCCCTGCTTGGTGGTGGTGTTGTCGACCAGCAGCACCGTGGAGGTGCCGCGCTTGCCGGTGTTGTGCAGGTGGACGACGATCACGTCGCGTTTCTGGGCGCCGAGCGCCGTGCCGGTGCCGGCCGCGCCGCCGGAGGAGGACAGGAAGGGCAGCTTCCCGGCGTACCAGAGGTAGCCGACGCCGCCGACGGCCACGAGGGCGAGGACCACGGCGAGGGCGACGAGCCGGCCGCGGGCGCGGCGGCGGGCCTCCTCGCGTCGCTCGGTGCGGTTCTCGGTGAACTTCAGCCAGTCGATGACGTCCTCGGAGTCGCCGTCCGGCTCCTCCACGAACGCGAACTGCTCGGTGCGGTAGTCCGGTTCGCCGGAGGTGTCGTCGGCGGCGAGTTCCGCGTAGGGGTCGGGCCGGCCGCCCTCGGGCCGCGGCTCCCCGTAGGGGTCGTGCGCGGGCTCGTCGCTCCGCAGTTCGGCGTACGGGTCGTGCGCGGGCTCCTCGGCCCGCGGACCGGCGTACGGGTCGTGCCGGACGTCGTCGGCAGGGCCGGCCTGCTGGGGGATGTGGGCGGTCTGCTCGGCGACCCGGGGCTGGGGCCCGCTGGTCGCCGCCTGCCCGTAGGGGTCGTACCCGGAATGCGTCTGGTGGCCGGGGGCCTGGGTGCCGTAGGGGTCGTAGCCGGGGTGGGCGTCGTACCCGGGGTAGGCGGTGGCCGGCGGCTGCTGTCCGGTGCCGTACGACCCGTAGGGCGGCGCGGGCTGCTGGGTGCCCGCGCCGTAGGGGTCGTAGCCGTAGTCCTGCTGCTGGTGCTGCCCGCCGTAGGGGTCGTAGGACCCGTTCGGCGCCTGCTGTGCCGGAACCTGGCGGTACACGGGCTGGCCGTACTCGTCGTAGCCGACGAGCTCGTACGGGCCGGCGCCGTGGCCGGCGTCACCCGCGTCGTATCGGTCGTTCACCGGTGGTGCCCCTCTCGGCTCACTCGCCGCGGTACAGCTCGCGCTTGTCGATGTAGCGCACGACTCCGTCCGGCACCATGTACCAGATGGGGTCCCCCTTGGCGACTCTCGCACGGCAGTCTGTGGAGGAGATGGCGAGCGCGGGGACCTCGACGAGGGAGACGCCGCCCTCCGGCAGGCCCTTGTCGCTGAGGTGGTGGCCGGGCCGGGTGACGCCGATGAAGTGCGCGAGCGAGAACAGCTCCTCGCTGTCGCGCCAGGTCAGCAGCTGGGCGAGGGCGTCGGCACCGGTGATGAAGAACAGGTCGGTGTCGGGGTTGAGGGCGCGCAGGTCGCGCAGGGTGTCCACGGTGTAGGTGGGACCGCCGCGGTCGATGTCGATGCGGCTGACGGAGAACTGCGGGTTCTCGGCGGTGGCGATGACCGTCATCAGGTAGCGGTCCTCGGCCGGGGAGACCCGGCGGTGCGACTTCTGCCAGGGCTGGCCGGTGGGGACGAACACCACCTCGTCCAGCTCGAACTGCGCGGCGACCTCGCTGGCCGCCACGAGGTGCCCGTGGTGGATCGGGTCGAAGGTGCCGCCCATGACACCCAGGCGCCGCTTGCCCGGGCGGGCGGGGCCGTGACCCGGCCGGTGCCGCCGGTACTGCGGCTCGTTCACCGTGTCGTCGGCGGCCTTCGTGTGCGCCGGGCCGGTAGGCATGTCCTGCTCTCCCATGCGTGCAGACCCTACCGGCCCGGTCCGGGACGCCCGGCCGGGGTCTCGGCTCAGCGGTCGCGGTTGAAGCGCGTGGTGATCCACAGCAGCAGGAGCAGGATGACGAGGGCGCTGCCGCCGGTGACGGCGGGGTTCAGGCTGTCGTGGTGGCCGCCCTCTTCGGCTGCAAGGGAGACCAACTGGGCTGCGCTGTTGAGCATCATCTTCGGCGGGACCTTCGCGTGTGGGCGGGATAAAGATGTCGGCTCATCGTATGCGGGCGGTCCTTCGGCGATCACGCCGACTCCGCCGTTGGGGACCGCCGGCCGGGCGGGGCGGCCCGGGCAGGGAACTCCCGGCGGGGGTCAGTCGTCCTTCTGCTTGTAGCCGCGCAGCAGGAACCAGGCGGTCAGCACGCAGCCCAGGATCATCACGACCAGCACGATACGGAGCAGGTTCCCTCCTCCGCCCCCGTGCTGCTGGACGGCGTTCGCTGCGGCCTCGGTCAGCCGGGCGGCTGCGGGGTGGTGCTCCATGGCGTGGACTCCTTCGGCTGTCTGCCCGTCCACGGTATCTCCGCCTAGGCTGTGTCCCGCCTCGGGGGCACGGCACTCTCGGACGCAGTTGGGGGAAGACATGCACGACGGCGATGGGCAGGGCGGGCACGAGCGGGTGCCCGGCAGGCAGCGGACGCGCTTCCCGGGGATCTCCTCGCGTGCGTACGAGCATCCGGCGGACCGCTCCGCACTGGTGGCGCTGCGCAAGCTCAGCGGTTTCGACCAGGTGTTCAAGGCGCTCAGCGGGCTGCTGCCGGAGCGCAGCCTCAGACTGCTGTTCCTGTCCGACTCGGTGCGGGTCTCCGAGCGGCAGTTCGGCCATCTGCACGACATGCTGCTGGACGCCTGTTACATCCTGGACCTGGCGAAGGTCCCGCCGATGTACGTCACGCAGGACCCGCAGCCGAACGCGATGTGCATCGGCCTGGACGAGCCGATCATCGTGGTCACCACGGGGCTGGTGGAGCTCCTGGACGAGGAGGAGATGCGGGCGGTCGTCGGGCACGAGGTGGGCCACGCGCTGTCCGGCCACTCGGTGTACCGCACGATCCTGCTCTTCCTGACCAGCCTGGCGCTGAAGGTGGCGTGGATCCCGCTGGGCAATCTGGCGATCATGGGGCTCGTCGCGGGGCTGCGGGAGTGGTTCCGCAAGTCGGAGCTGTCCGCCGACCGGGCCGGGCTGCTGGTCGGCCAGGACGTACGGGCCTCGATGCGCGGCCTGATGAAGATCGCGGGCGGCAACCATCTGCACGAGATGAACGTGGACGCGTTCCTGGAGCAGGCGGAGGAGTACGACTCCGGGGGTGATCTGCGCGACTCCGTGCTGAAGATCCTCAACGTGCTGCCCCGCTCGCACCCGTTCACCACCGTGCGGGCCGCCGAGCTGAAGCGGTGGGCCGAGTCGCGGGACTACCAGCGGATCATGGACGGCCACTACCCCCGGCGGGACGAGGACAAGGACGCCTCCTTCGGCGACTCCTTCCGCGAGTCCGCGGCGAGCTACGCGAGCGACGTGAAGTCCTCCAAGGACCCGCTGATGAAGCTGGTCAGCGACCTCGCGGGCGGCGCGGGCGACCTGGGCGGCCGGGTCAGGCGCGGCTTCGACGGCTTCAAGAGCCCGCCCCCGCCGAAGAACGGGCCGGCCACGGAGGCGCAGTAGCGCAAGGCGCTCGACGACGCCCGAAGCCCCCGCCCGGACTCGCGTCTACGCCGTCGGCTGGGAAGCCCTCGCCAGGGTGCCGCACAGGGAGGCGGGGGCCTCGGTCGCGTAGGGGTCGGTGGCGGCGGGGCTGCCCGGCCGGGGCGTCTGGCCGGCCAGGAGCGGGTGCAGGTAGGACGTGGAGTCGTCGGCGCAGGACAGGGGGCCGGCCTCGACGTAGGCCGTGACCAGCTGGACCTGGCGGGCACGCAGGTCGTCGCGGGTGAGCCGGAAGGTCAGCGCGCGGCGGACCGTGAACAGGGACACCCGCGCGCTCGCGGCGCCGGCCGGGCGCAGGGCGTAGACGAAGGTGTGGTCGGCGGTGACGTCCAGCGCGGCCGGATCGGCCTCGGTGGCGCGCAGGTCGCCCTGGACGCGGACGCGGTCGTCGGCCAGCCGGGCCCGGGACGGGTCGATGCGCACCACCCAGCCGGTGGCCGCGTGCCCGCCGTCCGCCGCCGGGTGGTCGAAGCTCTGGTCGAACTGGGCCAGCTGGTCGGAGTCCACCAGGGCCCGCGCGGGGGCCGCCGTACGGCCGCCGAGCACGTCGGGGTGGAGCGAGGAGCGCACGATGTAGTCCTTGACCGTGGTCAGCGCCGCCATGACCTGGCTGTCGGAGAAGTGGGCGGTACCGCGCGCGGCCGGCAGCGGGACCCCTTCGGCGCCGATGTCGAACCGGGCCGCGGGGCTGTGCGCGTACAGCGCCTCGGCGTCCGTGCCGCCGGGCACCCTGCCCTGCGGTGCCAGCGGTATGACGGTCGTCCGCAGGGGCTGCACGGGCCGCGCGTCCTCAGCGGAGTCGTCGGGGTGGCGCACCCCCATGTAGACGGCGGTGCAGAAGGCCACGGCGAGCAGCAGGACGAGGATCACGGCCTGGCGGGCGAGCCCCCGGTGCAGCGGCGGGCGGCGGCGCACGGCGGGCGCGTGGTCGGCCATCCGCTCCTCGGCGGAGTACTCCTGGAGGCGGGCAGCGCGGACGAACGACTCGTCGAACACGACGGATCGGTACTCGTCCTCGGCACCACCGGGGCCGCCCTCGGGTGTCCCCTCCGGTGGGTCTCCAGGCCCGCCCATACTTTCAGAGTGGGTTCTGGGGACGCCGGGTAAACGCCGCGCTCCACGCCAACTTCTGACAGGGGCTCACCACGGCCGGGGCGGCCGGTCAGGGAGTGTGCGGGACCGCCGACACCTGGGGACGGGCCGGGACGGCGGACGGGGCCGACGTGGCCTGGTTGAGGCCCGGGGCGGCGGGCGGGAGTTGGTCCCGGCCGCCCGAGGACGTGCCCCGGTAGACCGCCGCGAAAGCCAGGGCGACCATGCCGACGCCCATCACCACGGCGAGGACCCAGGCCACCGGGCGGTGCCAGCGGGCCTGTCTGCCGTGGCCGTCGAAGGGGCCGTGGTCGAGGGCGTGGACGTCGTCCAGGTCGTCCAGGTCGTCGTCCGCGTCGTCGCCGAGGTCGGCGCTCGCGTAGGTGTCGTCGTACCGCTCGCTGCGGGCGCGGGCCCGGCGGGCCTCCGCCTCGGCGGCCTCGGCCCTGGCCTCCGCCGCGGCGAGGAGGCGTTCGACGGCGGTCGGCTCGTGGACCACCGCCGCCCGTACGAAGGCCTCGTCGAAGACCACGGAGGCGAACTCTTCGTCCGACACCCCGCGGTCGTGGTCGTCGTCGGGCTCCCAGCCGTCCGGGAACGGCGTGCCCCCCACGTCCTCCGGCACGCATCCAGAGTAGACCTGGGGGGTCAATTTGGGCAGACGGTATGGAAATTCGTCCACGGGCCAGGACGCCCGGAACTCAGCGCCGGATGTGCCCGTCGCCGGTGACGATGTACTTGGTGCTGGTCAGTTCCGGCAGCCCCATCGGGCCCCGGGCGTGCAGCTTCTGCGTGGAGATGCCGATCTCCGCGCCGAAGCCGAACTGGCCGCCGTCGGTGAACCGGGTGGAGGTGTTCACGGCGACGGTGGTCGAGTCGACCAATCGGGTGAACCGGCGGGCGGCCTGCTGCGAGGTGGTGACGATCGCCTCGGTGTGCCCGGAGCTCCACAGCCGGATGTGTTCGACGGCCTTGTCGAGGGAGTCCACCACGGCGGCGGCGATGTCGTACGACAGGTACTCCGTCTCCCAGTCCTCCGGGGTCGCCTCGACCACGGTGGCCTTGGAGTCCTTGGCGTAGGCCATGACCCGCTCGTCGGCGTGCACGGTGACGCCGGCCTCGGCCAGCGCGTCCAGGGCGCGCGGCAGGAACTCGGCGGCGACGTCCTGGTGGACCAGCAGGGTCTCGGCGGCGTTGCACACGCTGACCCGCTGGGCCTTGGAGTTGACGAGGATGTCGACCGCCATGTCGATGTCGGCCTGCGCGTCGACATAGACGTGGCAGTTGCCGGTGCCGGTCTCGATGACGGGCACGGTGGACTCGTTGACCACGGTCCGGATCAGGGAGGCGCCGCCGCGCGGGATGAGGACGTCGACCAGGCCGCGGGCGCGCATCAGCTCGCGCACGGACTCGCGGCTCTCCCCCGGCACCAGCTGCACGGCGTCGGCGGGCAGCCCGGCGCCGCCGACCGCGTCCCGGATCACCCGGACCAGGGCGGTGTTGGACGCGTAGGCGGAGGCGGAGCCACGCAGCAGCACGGCGTTGCCGGACTTCAGGCAGAGCGCGGCGGCGTCGGCGGTGACGTTGGGGCGGGCCTCGTAGATGATGCCGACGACGCCGAGCGGGACGCGGACCTGGCGCAGGTCGATGCCGTTGGGCAGGGTGGAGCCGCGCACCACCTCGCCGACCGGGTCGGGCAGCCCGGCGACGTCGCGGACGTCGGAGGCGATGGCGCGGACCCGCTCGGGGGTGAGGGTGAGCCGGTCGACGATGGCCTCGCTGGTGCCGTTCGCCCGCGCCTTGGCCACGTCCTCGGCGTTGGCCTCGACGATCTCGCCGGTGCGGACCTCCAGCGCGTCGGCGATGGCGAGCAGGGCGTCGTCCTTCGCGGCGCGCGGCAGCGGCGCGAGGTCGGCGGCGGCGGCCTTGGCCCGGTAGGCGGCCTGGGTGACCGGGGACATCGAGTCGTACGGCGAGAGCGTGGTCATGGGGGAAGGGTAGTGCGCGGCGCGGAGCCCTTCCGCGCACGTTCCACACCCCGAGACGAAATCCCCTGTAAGGGCTCAGAAGGGGTGGACCCCTACGGGAACCGCGGGCGGCGGCCCGTATCCCTCGGCGACGCGCTGGTGGTACGTCTCCCGGTCGACGACCTCCAGGCCGACGATCTCCCACGGGGGCAGCCCGGCGCTGAGCCGGTGCTCGCCCCACAGGCGCAGCGCGACGGCGGCCGCGTCGTGCAGGTCGCGGGCCTCTTCCCAGTACCGGATCTCCGCGTGGTCGCTCGCGTATCTGCTGGTCAGCAGGAAGGGGTGGTCGTGAGCCAGTTGTTCGAGGGAGCGGCGCAGCTCCGTGAGGGGGACGCCGGGGCCGGCCACGCTGAGGGTGACGTGCCACAGCCGGGGCAGGTCCCTGGGTTCCTCGTAGGTGTCCCCGGCCGCGACGCTCGTCAGGGCACCTCGGGTGGTCCCCCCAGGGCGCACTCGTCTCACGACGGCCTCCTTCACCCAAGTGCTCGGAAAGATGTCTCCGACACAAAGTTGAGCAGGCCGTAAGGCTTCGCGGGGCGGTTTTACGGAACGTCCCCCACCGGAGGCCCGGGGTACGCCCCGTTTTACGAGCGCAGCAGCACCAGATCGTCCCTGTGTACGACCTCGCGTTCGTACGCGGGACCCAGTTCGCGTGCCAGCTCGTGGGTCGAGCGCCCGATCATCGGGGGAATCTCCCTGGCGTCGAAGCTGACGAGGCCCCGGGCCACCGCGCGGCCCGAGGTGTCCCGCAGCTCGACCGGGTCGCCGGCGCCGAACTCGCCCTCGACGGCGGCGATCCCCGCGGGCAGCAGCGACTTGCGGCCCCTGACGACGGCGTCCACGGCGCCGTCGTCCAGGATGAGCGCGCCCTGCGGGGTGGAGGCGTGCTGGAGCCAGAGCAGCCGGTCGGCGGAGCGCTTGCCGGTGGGGTGGAAGTAGGTGCCGGTGTCGCCGCCGCCGAGGGCGTCCGCCGCGTGCACCGCGCTGGTCAGCACCACGGGGATGCCCGCGGCGGCCGCGATCCCGGCGGCCTCGACCTTGGTGACCATGCCGCCGGTGCCGACGCCGGCCTTGCCCGCGCTGCCGATCTCCACGCCCGCGAGGTCCTCGGCGCCGCGCACCTCCGCTATCCGGGAGGTGCCGGGCCTGCTGGGGTCGCCGTCGTAGACGCCGTCGACGTCGGAGAGGAGGACGAGCAGATCGGCGTGGACGAGGTGGGCGACGAGGGCGGCGAGGCGGTCGTTGTCGCCGAAGCGGATCTCGTCGGTGGCGACGGTGTCGTTCTCGTTGACGACCGGGAGGGCGCCCATGGCGAGCAGCTTGTCGAGGGTGCGGGAGGCGTTGCGGTGGTGGGCGCGGCGGCTCATGTCGTCGCTGGTGAGCAGGACCTGGCCGACGCGGACGCCGTAGCGCGCGAAGGAGGCGGTGTAGCGGGCGACGAGCAGGCCCTGGCCGACGCTGGCGGCGGCCTGCTGGCGGGCGAGGTCCCGGGGGCGGCGGCGCAGCCCGAGCGGCGCGAGCCCGGCGGCGATGGCGCCGGAGGACACCAGCACGATCTCCCGGTCGCCCTTGCGCCTGCTGCCGGCCAGCACGTCCACCAGGGCGTCGACCCGGTCGGCGTCCAGCCCGCCCGCGGCGGTGGTCAGCGAGGAGGACCCCACCTTGACGACAACCCTGCGCGCCTGAGCGACGCCCCGCCTTGCACTTCCCACCTTGCCCGTCGTCCCTTTCACCCGGGTTCGCCTGCGTGCTGCGCAATGTACGCGACCGAACACATCCGCCGCCCCCCGGTTTCGCCGGCTGGACGCGGCACCGCCGTCGTCGCACTCAGCACCCGGTACCACTACGTTCGGTCACCGTTTGCTCACGATTTGCTCACGGCAAAAAGGTTGTACCGGTTGCCTATAGAAATTAAATCTCGGGCAAACTTATGTTGATCATCGTGTCATCCACCGTTCGCCAGCAAAAGCGCATTCTGCTCCGCTCGGGCAAGAACCCGTACGACGTCCTGTCCGTCGAAGAGGCCCTGCACCGGGACGTGATCGCCACCAACTCCGGGAACCTGGTGTTCCAGGAGGCGGCGCACAAGATCCTCGAAGTGCCGGGCACCGAGGTGGTCTCGGGGGGCGTGCGGACCGACCTGGCCGCGGCGGCGCGGGTCAACGAGGAGTACGACGCCTTCGTGGTGCCGCTCGCCAACGCCTTCCGTCCCTCCTTCGAGGCCGCGCTGACCCGGCTGACCCGGTTCATCTCCCGGCTGCGCATCCCGGTCGTGGTGCTCGGCGTCGGCGCGCAGACCGGGGTGGGCTACGACCCGGCGCGGCTGAAGCGCATGGAGCCGGCCGTGCGGGACTTCTGCGCGGCGGTGCTGGAGCGCAGCGCCTCCATCGGGGTGCGCGGCGAGTTCACCGAGCGGTACCTGAAGGACATGGGCTTCAATGACGTCGAGGTCATCGGCTGCCCTTCCCTGTTCATGCACGGCCCCGACCTCGACGTGCGCAAGCGGGTGCCCGAGCTGACGCCCGACTCGCGGATCTCGGTCAACGGTTCGCACGGCGCGATACGCAGCCAGGGCTTCGACAAGATCCTCGACCGCACGCGGTCGCTCTACCCGAACCTGCGCTTCGTCGGCCAGAACCTCAGCGACGCACGGCAGCTGCACTGGCGGGACCTGACGGACCCCAACGCCAGGCTGACCGCGATGCCGACGCACCCGGACCACCCGATGTACCGGGCGGACCAGGTACGGGTGTACGTCGATCCGCGCACCTGGATCGAGGACCTGCGGGAGTTCGACTTCTCCTTCGGCTCCCGCATCCACGGCAACATCACCGCACTGCTGGCCGGCACGCCCGCCACGGTGCTGTGCGGCGACTCGCGCACCCTGGAGCTGTGCCGCTACTTCGAGATCCCGCACCGGCGCCTGGACCAGGCCGCGAAGGACCCGGCCTCGGCCGACCCGGCCCTGCTGTACGCGCAGGCCGACTTCGGCGCCCTGGTCGGCAACCACGGCGAGCGCTTCGCGCGGTTCACGGGGTTCATGGAGCGCAACGGGCTGCAGAACACCTTCACCCACGGCGACGGCGGCGCGGCCTTCGAGAAGCGGATGCGCTCGCTGCCGTTCCCCCCGGGCGTACGGCCCTGGAACGACACCGACCCGGCCTCGCTCAGCGGTCGCTTCTCCTGGCTGCACACCCAGGTCAGCGAACTGACCCAGGACAACGCCGAGCTGCGCAAGGAGCTGGCGCGGGCGCAGAAGGCGCAGAACGCGGCGCCCGCCCCGTCGGTCTACCGGCGCGCCCGCCGGGCGGTGGGCCGGCCCCTGAAGCGCGCGCTGCAGTCGGGCCGGCAGCAGTAAGGGCCGGGGCGGGCGGCGGCCCTCAGGCCGCCGCCTTGAAGTTCCGCGCGCGCAGGGTGCGGCGGACCTTGCGCACCGCCCGGCGCAGGAAGGTGTTGGCGGCGGCCGCTCGGTAGCCCGGGACGGCGCGGGCCTCGCGGGGCTCCGCGAGGTAGATGTCGTCGGGGATGGCGGCCGCCTTCGACCGGAAGTGCGGGTACGCCAGGTAGACCCGGGTGCCGCGCTTCTCCAGCAGCGCCTCGGGCTCCTTCTTCGCCTTCATGAACTCCAGGACGTCCAGCAGGAGTTCGGGCCGCCGGCAGGCCACCAGGTGCAGTCGCAGCCGTTCGTGGACCCGCAGCCGCCGGGCCACTCCGGGGGTCCAGTGGGCGTCCATGAGCGGCTTGGCCAGCTCCAGCTTGTGGCGCCGCACCTCCTCGCTGTCCTTGAGGAACTTCGGCCCGAACTGCGGCAGCAGGGTGATCAGGAAGGGCCGGACCATGAGGATGTCGCGCTTGTCGCCGGCCGGCACCATCTCCTCGATCAGCGCCATCAGGGCGCGCGCGGAGTCGAAGCGCAGGGTGTAGCTGCCGGTCTTGGTGACGTGCTTGCCGTCGTCGCGGCCGACCAGGTAGTAGCAGGTGTAGTCGGCGAGCACGGAGACGCCGTCCGCGCGCAGATACGCCTCCAGCGTGAACAGGGCGTCCTCGCCGGTGAACAGCGACTCGTCGAACCGCATGCCGTGCCGCTCCAGCAGCGCGCGGCGGAACATCTTCTGGGCGCTGAGCGTGAACTTGATGTTGGAGGAGAAGACGTCGGTCCGCGGCAGCGTTTTGCCCCACATGGACTTCGGCGGGGTGCGGTTGATGCCCTCGACCCGGCCGAGCACGACGTCGGTGCCGTTCTCGTCGGCCATGGCGACCATGCGCTCCAGGGCCTCGGGGCCGAGCCGGTCGTCGGCGTCGAGGAAGAACACGTAGCGTCCGGCCGCCTTGCCGAGGCCGACGTTGCGCGGGCCGCTGGGGCCGCCGGAGTTCTCCTGGCGGATCACGGTGACCGGCATGGGCGCGCGGGCGGCGAACTCCTCCAGGCACTCCCCGGTGCCGTCGGTGGAACCGTCGTCGACGGCGATGACCTCCAGGCGCGCCGGGTCGATGGTCTGCGCCTCGACGGACGCCAGGCACTCGACCAGATACGGCATCGCTTCGTACGCCCCGATGATCACCGTCACATCAGGCTGCGTCCCGACGGTCACACTTCCCCCTTGCAAAAGGAACATTCCCCCGCGTTTCGCCGCAATGGCACCTTGTTAGACGGACACCGAGGGGAAGCGGTTGCCCTCCGTACGACCATGAGTGGCGCACGTCACACCGGTCCCGGCGGCCGGAGCCGATCCGGGTTGGCACCGCCCGAGACTACGGAAGTCCGGTAAGAACCGTTCACCCGCGACCGGCGGCCCGGGTAAGAGAGGGCGCAGGAAACCTGAACGGCGGGCAAAAACCGGAGAAACCCGGGGCAAGGGAACGGAAAAGGGCCGGCCCCGGGATCGTGTCCCGGGGCCGGCCCTCGTCGGCGGTGGGCGTCAGCCCGCGTTCACGCCGTCGGTGTCACCGGCGGCCGCGGTGCGCGGTCCGGGCACCGCGCCGGCCAGACCGCCGCCCTCGCCGCTCAGCCGCGCCTGCTGGCCCACGTTGCGGGCCTCCGCCTTGACGGCGAGATCGGTCACGGCGTTGTTGAACTGCTGGATCGACGCGGGCTCGTCCGGGCCCAGCAGATAGCGCTTCAGCTCCACCCGGTCCTCGGCCAGCGGATCGCCGGCCGGGTCGCGCACGGCGGCCAGCAGCTCGCCCAGCTCGGCCGCGCTGTTGGTCAGGATGGTCGCGGCGCGTACCGCGGTGTTCTGCCGCTTGAACTCCTCGGCGCCCAGCTCGCCCGAGTCGGTGACCGCGTACGGCTTGCCGCTCGCGATGAAGTCGGAGACCACCGAGGAGATGTCGGAGACCATCGCGTCGGAGACGTTGAAGCAGTCGTACAGGCGCGGCTCGGCGCCGGTGATCACCCGGTGCTCGTACGACGGGAAGGAGCGCCAGTAGGCGTCGTTCCACTCGGCGCGCAGCCGGGCGACCTCCTGGTGCCTGGCCACGTCCACGACGCCGTCACGGGTGGCCTCGGCCTCGTCACCGCGCTCGCCGGCCGGGCCGGCCAGCTCGGCGAGCCGGGCCTCGATGCGGGCCAGCTCGGCCTTGGCCTGCGCCATCGCCTTGGCGTCGGCGGTGAACCGGGAGTCACCGGCCCGCTGGGCGGCGGCCTTCTCGACCAGGGCGGTGATCCGCTGGTGGGCGGCGCCGGCCCGCTTGGAGACCGTGCCGGTGAACGGGTGCGGCTTGTACAGGACGCGGACCGGCGGATCGGCCGCGACCAGCTTCTTCACGATGTTCTCGCCGGCCAGCACGATCGAGGTGTTGCCCGGGTTGCCGTCCCAGCCCTCCCACGTGGGCGCGTACAGCACGGTCGGGATGCGGCCCTCGGGCACGCCCTGCCAGCTCTGGATGGGCGCGAGCTGCGGGCGGCCCACCTCCACGATGTCGTCGTCGCGGACACCGACGTCGGCGATCGCGTAGCGGTCGCGCCCCGCCCGGCCCGCGGTCCACACCTCGTCGTAGACCTTGCTGAACGGGTTGACGCTGGCGAGCTTGTCGCTGTCGCCGTGGCCGATGAAGACGTGCTTCATGGTGGGCACGCGCAGCAGGTGGATGTTCTTGCCGACGTTGGCCGCGTACAGGGCCACGCGCACGGTCGACAGGTCCATGTTCATCAGGTGCACCCCTCCGGGCACGCAGATGACCGGGACCGTGGTGGGCGCCAGGTTGTTCAGGATGACCCGCTCGCGCAGCAGGATCAGCGGCCGGGACTCCAGCTGCTCCATCGTCTCCAGCCACATGTTGACCTGGTACGCGGAGTCCTTGGAGCCGGAGAAGTACAGCACCGTCTCCGGCTTGTAGCCGGCCAGCCAGTCGTCGACGGCGGCGAGGACGACCTCGGCCTTCGGCGGGACCTTGCGGCCGCGCACGTACGGCGTGAGCACCAGGACGTAGAGCAGGCCCAGGCCGATGGTCAGGCAGATGCCGGCGAAGCCCGCGGGGGAGGCGTCCAGGTGGGCGGCGACGAGGATGCCGACGACCGCGAACAGGTCGAGGTGCAGCATCTTCTCCGCGCTGCGGTGCAGCAGGAACTGCGGCGGGGCGTCCGGGATGCGGATGCGGGACTTCAGGTCCACGTTGCGGGTCGCGACCGGCATCTTGCGGCGGTTGCGGATGAGGGTGACCAGCGCTCCGTGCGGGGCCTGGAGCCCGTAGAAGGCGATGAAGCAGGCGACCGCGCCGTAGAAGATCAGGTCGTCCGCGTGGGACAGCCGGGCCAGCAGGAGGATCAGCAGCAGCTGCCGGATCAGGAAGCGGATCGACAGGCCGGCGCGGACCTTGCTGAGGCGGTTGATCAGATAGCTGCCCTTGCGGTGCAGATAGTGGTCCGCCAGGTACGTCACGAGGGCCGCGGCCGCGAAGGCGGGAATGCTCGGGACGAGCGCGGCCAGCATGAGCGCCGGGTAGCCCAGGATCATGAGCGCCGCCGCGGCCAGCTCGGCCGCGCTGCCCACCCGGGCGACGCGAATAGCGGTGGATATCACGGAGAAACCTGCTCTGGGAGGGGGAGTGCCGGTTTTGTCGGTACTGCCGCAAATGCCGGTGATACACAGGGTGTAGGGGTATTCGCGGTGTACGGATTCAGGCCCCTGTGAACGCCCGGTGAATGAGCGATCGCAGAGGCCTGAATTCCTAAAAGCTATTGTCGAATTATTACATGCCGTCCTGACGGTCCAACACGGAGGCCAGGGCCTGCTCGAAACCGGAGGCCGTGGCGGCACCGGCGGTCGGGTCCTGCTGGCGGACGTCGATGACGTGACCGGTCAGCTCCGACAGCAGCACGTCCAGGGAGGTACGGGCCACCGCCTCGGAGGACAGCAGGGTGCCGGCCGGCTCCTGGCCGAAGGCCTTGGTGCGCATCGGGGTGGCCGTGCGCTCCGGGTTGACGCAGTTGACGCGGATGCCGTCGCCCGCCCACTCGTCGGACAGCGCCTGGGTGAGGTTCACCATGGCGGCCTTGGTGGAGGAGTAGAGGCTGTACTCGGCGCGGCCCCGGGTGTAGCTGCTGGAGGTGTAGAGCAGCAGCTGGCCCTGGGTCTCGGCCAGGTACTTGTAGGAGGAGCGCGCGATCTGCACCGGGGCCAGGTAGTTGACCTTCAGCGCCTCCTCGATGGTGGCGTTGTCGGTCTCCGCGAGCTTGCCGATGCGCAGCACGCCCGCGGTGTTGACGACGTAGTCGATCCGGCCGGTCTCCGCGTACGCCTTGGACAGCGCGTCGTCGACCTCCTCCGGGTTCTCCACGTGGGTGCCGGTGGTGGAGCGGCCCAGCGCGTAGACCCGCGCGCCGTAGGACTCCGCGAGTTCGGCGATGTCCTTGCCGATGCCGTACGAACCGCCGAAGACGATCACCGTCTTGCCGGTGAGCAGCTCGCGGTAGACGTCCTCGCCCTTCTGCTCGGGCGCGGCGGTGGAGGCGAGCTGGAACAGCTTGTCGGCGATGAAGACGTCGACCGGCTGCGTCACCTTCATGTTGTACTCGTCGCCCGCGACCACGTGGATCGGCACGTCCGGCAGGTACTTGAGGACCACCGAACAGTCGTCCGTGGCCTGGAAGTTGGGGTCACCGGAGGCGACCTCGTAGGCGCGCCGGATGGTGGACAGCTTGAAGGCCTGCGGGGTCTGGCCGCGGCGCAGCCGGGAGCGGTCCGGGATCTCGGTGATGAACTCGCCGTCCTCGCCGTGGGTGCGCGTGACGATGATGGTGTCCGCGGACGGGATGGCGACGTCCACGGCCTGGTAGCGCTCCAGCGCCGCCACGCAGTCGTCGATGACGCGCCGCGAGAGCAGGGGGCGCACGGCGTCGTGGAAGAGGACGTTGAGGTCCTCGCCCTCGGCCAGGCCCTCGCCGAGGGCCGCGATGGCGCGCTCGGTGGTCTCGTTCCGCGTGGAGCCGCCCTCGATGACCTTCTTCACCTTCGTGAATCCGGCCTTGGCCACGATCTTCTCGATGTCCGGCACATATCCCGGCGCCATCAGCACGATGACGTCGTCGATCGAATCCGCCTTCTCGAAGGTGGTCAGCGTGTGCTCGATGACTGCCTTGCCGGCGATCTTCAGCAGCTGCTTGGGGATCGACAGACCCACCCGCTGACCGGTACCCCCGGCCAGGATCACTGCGGTGGTACGGGGCTTGGCTATGTGCTGTGACACAGGTGACCTACCTTGGGGCGACAGGGAACCGTGAAATGGTCCCACTTTAGGTAAGCGCAGTGCAAGGTGAGCGTCATCCCGTGCACAGGGGATCGCAACCTGTCATTTACCTTGCACACCCGGTGATTCCGGCGTGGCCGGTGTGAACTTCCGTGAATTTGCTGTGAGTAACTGCACAGACCGGATTCATCAAGAATCCGCGGCAATTCGATATCGGCCCGGACACGAGTGCCGGGCGCCCCAAGAGGCGCCCGGCACTCGTGCGTTACCGCACTCTCACTCGAAGGGGTCGAAGTCGCCGAACTCGCGCAGCGCCTCGTCCCGCTCCGCATCCTTGTCCCGGCGGCGCTGGGCCGCGGGCCGGGGCGCGTCGAAGCGGTGGTCCTCGCCGCGGCGGCCGAGCATCTCGGCGCCCGCCATGACCGAGGGCTCCCAGTCGAAGACGACCGCGTTCTCCTCGGGACCGATGGCCACGCCGTCACCGCCCCGGGCGCCCGCCTTCATCAACTGCTCTTCCACACCGAGGCGGTTGAGCCGGTCGGCGAGGTAGCCGACGGCCTCGTCGTTGTTGAAGTCGGTCTGGCGCACCCAGCGTTCGGGCTTCTCGCCGCGCACCCGGAACAGCGGCTCGCCGCCGACCTCCTCGCGGGTGACGGTGAAGCCGGCGTCGTCCACGGCCTTGGGCCGGATGACGATCCGGGTCGCCTCCTCCTTGGGCTTGGCCGCCCGCGCCTTGCCGACCAGGTCGCCGAGGGCGAAGGACAGCTCGCGCAGTCCGATGTGGGCGACCGCCGACACCTCGAAGACGCGGTAGCCGCGGGCCTCCAGGTCGGGGCGGACCATCTCGGCGAGGTCCTTGCCGTCGGGCACGTCCACCTTGTTCAGGACGACGAGCCGGGGCCGGTTGTCCAGACCGCCGTACTGCCGCAGCTCCTCCTCGATGATGTCGAGGTCGGAGACCGGGTCGCGGTCGGACTCCAGGGTGGCGGTGTCCAGGACGTGCACCAGCACGCTGCACCGCTCCACGTGCCGCAGGAACTCCAGGCCCAGGCCCTTGCCCTGGCTGGCGCCCGGGATCAGACCCGGCACGTCGGCGATGGTGTAGACGGTGGAACCGGCGGTGACCACACCGAGGTTGGGCACCAGCGTGGTGAACGGGTAGTCCGCGATCTTCGGCTTGGCCGCGCTCAGCACCGAGATCAGCGAGGACTTGCCGGCGCTCGGGTAGCCGACCAGCGCCACGTCGGCGACCGTCTTCAGTTCCAGGACCACGTCCTGGACGTCACCGGGCACGCCGAGCAGCGCGAATCCGGGCGCCTTGCGGCGGGCCGAGGCCAGCGCCGCGTTGCCGAGGCCGCCCCGGCCGCCCTGCGCGGCGACGTACGACGTCCCGTGCCCGACCAGGTCGGCGAGGACGTTGCCCGCCTTGTCCAGCACGACGGTGCCGTCCGGCACCGGCAGGATCAGGTCCTCGCCGTCCTTGCCGGAACGGTTGCCGCCCTCGCCGGGCTTGCCGTTGGTGGCCTTGCGGTGCGGGGAGTGGTGGTAGTCCAGCAGCGTGGTGACCGACTGGTCCACCATGAGGACGACGTCCCCGCCACGGCCGCCGTTGCCGCCGTCCGGGCCGCCCAGCGGCTTGAACTTCTCACGGTGGACGGAGGCACAGCCGTGGCCTCCGTTACCCGCGGCGACGTGCAGTTCGACGCGGTCCACGAAGGTGGTCATGGTTCGGTGCCTCCAGAAAAGTACGGGTGTGTCTCTGTACTAACGCACGAAGGCGGACCCGCCTTCCCGACCGGGAAGTGAGGTCCGCCTCGCGTGCGTTCGGTGCCGAATCAGCTGATTCAGGCGACCGGAACGATGTTCACGACCTTGCGGCCACGGTGGGTACCGAACTCCACCGCACCGGCCTGCAGGGCGAACAGCGTGTCGTCGCCGCCACGGCCGACGCCGGCGCCGGGGTGGAAGTGGGTGCCGCGCTGGCGGACCAGGATCTCACCAGCGTTCACGACCTGACCGCCGAAGCGCTTCACGCCGAGCCGCTGGGCGTT
Source organism: Streptomyces sp. NEAU-sy36 (assembly GCF_013423905.1). Lineage (NCBI taxonomy): Bacteria > Bacillati > Actinomycetota > Actinomycetes > Kitasatosporales > Streptomycetaceae > Streptomyces > Streptomyces sp. NEAU-sy36. Next base: position 1,160,635 of record NZ_CP058977.1, on the reverse strand, counting down.
GGAGTCGCGACCGTTCCGGGTGGACGATGCGCCCTTCTTGTGTGCCATGTCTCCTCAGTCCCTTACTTCGCAGCCGTGGGGATCGACGTGACCTTGATCGCCGTGTACTGCTGGCGGTGGCCCTGCCGACGGCGGTAGCCGGTCTTGTTCTTGTAGCGCAGAATGTCGATCTTCTGGCCCTTGTGGTGGTCCACGACCTCGGCCTGGACCTTGATGCCGGCCAGCACCCACGGGTCGCTGGTCACGGAGTCGCCGTCGACGACGAGCAGGGTCGAGAGCTCGACCGTGTCGCCCACCTTGGCAGTGGAAATCTTGTCAACCTCAACGATGTCGCCGACAGCAACCTTGTGCTGGCGACCACCGCTGCGCACGATGGCGTACACGCGGATCTCTCTTTCGCTCGAAGAAACGGCACCCCCGCAGGCCAGCCGCCCGGTAACAGCACGGGCGACCTCTCCCGGTCGGCCGTGCGTCCGGGAGGAAGAGGTTTACGGGGATGTGGCGTGCTCAGTGACACGCCGACGGTCAAGGTTACGGGGCCAAGGCCGACAAAATCAAACCGGGCCCCGCGGGTGTGCGGCCGGTCACGTGGACCGGCCGCACACCCCGGGCGTCAGCCCTCGTCGCCGGCGGAGACCGTGGTGGTCTTCTTCGCCGCCGACTTCTTCGCGGCGGCCGTCTTGGCGGTCTTGGCCGCCTTCTTGGCCGTCGTCTTCTTGGCGGCGGTCTTCTTGGCCGCCGTCTTCTTGGTGGCCGCCTTCTTCGCCGTGGCCTTCTTGGCCGTCTTGCGGGCGGTCTTCTTGGCCGGTGCCGGGGCTTCCTCGGCGGAGGCCTCGACGGTGTCCTCGGCCGGCGCCTCGGCCGTCCCCGGCGCGGCCGACGGGACGACCACCACGGCCGCCTCCTCGGGCGCGGTCGGCGCGGCGGCCTGCCGCACGGCACGGCGGCGCGGACGGGCCGGAGCGGCGCTCTCGGCGGGCGCCGGCGCCTCCTCGACCGGGGCCGCGGGCTCCGGCGCCGCAGGGGCGGTCTCGGCGACGGTCACCACGGCAGCGGCGGCCTCGGCACCCGCGGGGGAACCGGCCGGCGCGGACACCTTCCGGGTCGCCCGACGGCGCGTGCGCCCCTTCGGCGCGGCCTCGTCGGCGGCCGGGACGGCCTCGGCCTGCGGAGCCGGGACCACCTGGTCCTCGGCGGCCACCGGCTCGGCCAGGGCCTGCTCGGCAGGCTCGGGCCGCACCGGACGCGCCGCCGCCTCCTCGGCGGTGACGTCCTGGGCGGTCGGCGCCACGGCCCGCTCGGCCTCGGCGGCCCTCGCGGCCTTCGCGGGAGCCTTCTCGGCCTTCGGCGCACCCGCCGGGGCCGACGCGCGGCGGCTCGCCCGGCGGCGGGTACGGCCGCGGCCGGCCGCCGCCTCCGCCTCGGCGACGCTGCTGTACAGCTCCTCGTCCGGCGCGAACTCGGGCGCCGGGAGGGCGACCGGCTCGGCGGCCTCGGCGGCCACCTCGGCGGCCGTCTCGATCTCCGGCTCGACGGCCTCGCCGCTCTCCACGACGACCGCGGCGGTCTCGTGCACATGCGGCTCGGGCGCCTCGCCGCCCTTGCCGCGCTTCTTGCGCTTGCCGCCGCCACCGCCGGAGCCGGGCTGCTCCAGGTGGACGATGACGCCACGGCCGTTGCAGTGGACACAGGTCTCGGAGAAGGACTCCAGCAGGCCCTGGCCGACCCGCTTGCGGGTCATCTGCACCAGGCCCAGCGAGGTCACCTCGGCCACCTGGTGCTTCGTGCGGTCGCGGCCCAGGCACTCCAGCAGGCGGCGCAGCACCAGGTCGCGGTTGGACTCCAGGACCATGTCGATGAAGTCGATCACGATGATGCCGCCGAGGTCGCGCAGCCGCAGCTGGCGCACGATCTCCTCGGCCGCCTCCAGGTTGTTCCTGGTGACCGTCTCCTCCAGGTTGCCGCCCTGGCCGGTGAACTTGCCGGTGTTGACGTCGATGACGACCATCGCCTCGGTCCGGTCGATCACCAGCGAACCGCCGCTGGGCAGCCATACCTTGCGGTCCAGGGCCTTGGCGAGCTGCTCGTCGATCCGGTAGGTGGCGAAGACGTCGACCTCGGAGGTCCACTTGGACAGCCGGCCCGCCAGGTCCGGCGCGACGTGCGAGACGTACCCGTGGATCGTCGACCAGGCCTCGTCACCGCTGACGATGACCTTGGAGAAGTCCTCGTTGAAGATGTCGCGCACGACCCGGACGGTCATGTCCGGCTCGCCGTACAGCAGCGTCGGCGCGTTGCCGCTCTTGGCCTTCTTCTGGATCTCCTCCCACTGCGCCTGGAGGCGCTCGACGTCCCGGCGCAGCTCGTCCTCGCTCGCGCCTTCGGCGGCGGTGCGCACGATGACGCCCGCGTCCTCGGGGACGATCTTCTTGAGGATGCTCTTCAACCGGGCCCGCTCGGTGTCGGGCAGCTTGCGGCTGATGCCGGTCATGGAGCCCTCGGGCACGTACACGAGGTAGCGGCCCGGCAGGGAGACCTGGCTGGTCAGACGCGCGCCCTTGTGCCCGATCGGGTCCTTGGTGACCTGGACGAGCACGGACTGCCCGGACTTGAGGGCGGACTCGATGCGCCGCGGGCCGCCCCCCATGCCCAGCGCCTCGAAGTTGACCTCGCCGGCGTACAGCACCGCGTTGCGGCCCTTGCCGATGTCGATGAAGGCGGCCTCCATCGACGGCAGCACGTTCTGCACCTTGCCGAGGTAGACGTTGCCGACGTACGAGGTCGACTGCTCCTTGTTGACGTAGTGCTCCACGAGCACGTTGTCCTCAAGGACGCCGATCTGGGTGCGCTCGCCGTGCTGGCGCACGACCATCACCCGCTCGACGGCCTCGCGGCGGGCCAGGAACTCGGCCTCGGTGATGATCGGGACGCGGCGGCGGCCCTGCTCACGGCCCTCCCGGCGGCGCTGCTTCTTCGCCTCCAGCCGGGTCGAGCCCTTGATGGACTGCACCTCGTCGGACGGCTCGCTCTGCTTGCGCGGCTCACGGACCTTGACGACCGTGCGCTCCGGGTCGTCGGCGGACGGCTCGGCGTCGACGGCGGAGTCACCGGCGCGGCGGCGACGGCGACGGCGACGGCGGCTGCCGGCGCTGGAGCCGCCGGAGTCCTCGCCGCGCAGTTCCTCGGCGTCCTCCTCCTCCTGCTCGGCGGTGTCCTCGGCGTCCTGCGCGGCCTGCTCGGCGGCCAGTTCCTCGCCCTCGCCGTCGGCACCCTCGCCCTCGGCGGCGTCCCCGCGGCGACGGCGACGGCCGCCCCGGCGGCGACGGCGGCGCGAGGAGGACTCCTCGAAGCCCTCGGCGCCCTCCGCGTCCTCGGTGTCCTCGTCCTCGGCGCCCTCCGCCTCCTCGGCGTCCTCGTCCTCGGCGGGGTCGGCGGCCTCGGCGACCGGGGCCTCCTCAAGGCGCTCGGCACGGCGGCGACGGCGACGGCGCGAACCGGCCTCCGCGCGCTCCTCGGGGCGCTCTTCGGGGCGCTCCTCGGCCTGCTGCTCGGCGTGCTCCTCGGGCTCCTCGGCCCCGGCGGCCTCCGCGGCGGCCTCGGCCGCGGCGCGCTCCGGGGTCTGGAAGCGCGGCTCCGCGAACACCGGCGGCTGGAAGACGGCGACGGCGGGACGGGCGGGCCGGCGCGGACCGTCCGCCTCGTTCTCGGCGGCCTCCCTGGCGGGCGCGGAGAAGCCGGACGCGGGGCGCACGGCCCGGCGCCGGGCGCGGCGCGGCGCGGCGCTCTCCGCGGCCTGCGTGGCCTCGGCGGCGGCCGGGACGGCCTCGGCGGCCGGGGCGGGCTCGGTAGTGTGCGTGGTGACGGGAACCTCCGGGGTCTGCGCGGCCTCGGCAGCGGGGGTGCTCTCGGGCGCGGAGACCCGGCGGGTGGCGCGGCGACGGGTGCGGCGCGGCGCGGTGTCCTCGGCGGACTCGGCCTCGACGGACGCCTCGGCGACGGCGGGGACCTCCGCCGCGGCGGGGGCCTCCGTCACGGCGCCCTCGGCGGCCTTCGGCGCACCGGCGGGGGCGGAGGCGCGGCGGGTGGCGCGCCGACGGGTACGGGGGGCGGGGGCCGCCTCCTCCGTCTCCTCGACGGCCTGCTCGCGAGCGTCCTCGGTGGGCGCGTCCTCGACCGCGACCCGGACCACCGTCTCGGTGGCCTCGGCGGTCTCGGCGGGCGAACCGGCGGGCGCGGAGGCCCGACGGGTGGCCCGGCGACGGGGGCGGGCGGCGGGCGCGGCCTCGGCCGTCTCCGGCTCCTGCGCCGTCTCCCGGGCCTCCTCGGCGGCGGCCGGCACGACGGTCTCGACGACCTCGGCCGCGGCGGGCGCCCCGGCGGGGGCGGACGTGCGGCGCGACGCGCGGCGGCGCGGCCGGGCGGCGGGCGCCTCGGCTTCGGCGGGGGTCTCGTCAGGGGTCGCGGTGTCCGCTTCCCCGGCCGCGGCGGTGGGCGTGGCGACGCTGCGCGTGGCCCTGCGGCGGGTGCGGCGCGGTGCGGCCTCCTCGCCGACGACGACCTCGCCGCCCTCGGCGACGGGCGCGGAGGCGGCCGGCGCGACGGTCTCGGCGGCCGGTGCCTCCTCGCCGGACGCGGGCGCCCCGGCGGGCGCGGACGCACGGCGGGGGGCCCGACGGCGCGGACGCGCGGCCGGTGCCTCCTCGGCCGGGGCGGCGGCCTCGGCGGCCGTCTTCTCGGCCTCGGCCGGTTCGTCCGTCTCGGCGGCCGGTATGGCCGGGACGGTCACCTCCGCGGGCGCCTCCGCCGCGACGGGCGGACCCGCCGGGCGGGAGGCGGCACGGCGACGCCTGCGCGGCGGCAGGGTGTCGCTCGGAGTGTTCGGTTCGGAACCCTCGTTGGGTTCGGTCGGTTCGAGCATGCGGGCGTTTCTCCCGTCAGGCTCCCGGGCGCCGCACCCGGTCCGGCATCGGCCTCAGTGGCCGTCCGCCGTTGACGTCCGCGGCCCGCGCGATGCGCGATGGCCGCCGTCCGGGGCGCGGGCGCCGCACGGGAGCACTCTGTGTCCTGTCTCGCCGGTTCCGTACGCCTTGTCGGTACGGCCTGGCGAAAGTCTTCTGGTCGGTGCGCTGCCCGACCCAGGTGGCTCCCGAGTACGAGGGCGGCGCTACGACGTCCGTCCTACGCGGAACCTTCCGGCACCTGCGCCGTCGCGGCGGCAGCCGGTGCGGCCGTCAGGGCCGTGGCTGCCTCGCGGTCGGGCGCGAGCGGGTCGGTCACCGTGCCGGTCTCTTCATCGAACAGCCCCTGCGCCAGCCTGGTCACCGCTGCGGGGACCGGCGGCGCCAGGTCGGCCACGGCGCGGAGACCGGACAGGACGTCGTCGGGTCGTACGGCAGGCGTCACGTGCCGAACAACCAGCCGCAGTATCGCACAGGGCTGGTCGGTCGGCCCATCAGCCGGTGCGCCGTGCGCCTGAAGGCTCACCACGGCCGGGCGGGCGTCGAAGGTGCGCACACCGTTCTTGGTCATGCGCTGCACCTCGACGGTCTCGGCTCCGTTGAAGGCCTCGACCGCGCGCTCGGCGTCGGCCGGATCGACTCCGGCCAGCGTGAGCTCCCAGACGGAGGCCGTCAGCCGGTCCGCGAGACCCGAGGTGTGCGCCTCCACCGCGTCGACGACGTCGAGCCCGGCGGGCAGCGACTCGTCGAGGAGGACGCGCAGTTTCTCGGGGTCGCGCGGAGCGGTGAGCGCGATTTCCAGGTACTCCGCCTCACTGCCCGTGCCGGTGGGTGCGGCATTGGCATACGACACCTTCGGATGCGGCGTGAACCCGGCCGAGTAGGCCATGGGCACCTCGGCGCGGCGCAGCGCACGCTCGAAGGCGCGCTGGAAGTCTCGGTGGCTGGTGAACCTCAGGCGGCCGCGCTTGGTGTAGCGCAGTCGGATGCGCTGCACCGCGGGTGCGGGCGGCGGGCCTTCGGGCTGTCGCTTGCCCAGTGTCCTAGTCCTTCGTGAGAGCGGTCGTACTCCTACCAAGAGTACGTGCCGTCACGCCCGGAGGTTCCCGCCGTGTCGGCCAGGGGTGGCACGGGACGGCCGGATACCCTTCACAGCCAGCCCTTTTCGGGTATTTCACCCCCTTCCGGCCGATCTCCGGAGGGCACGATCGCGAAGCACGGCGGCCGTCGTCCGCTCAGGACCCTCACCTTCTGGCTGCGTCCTGCCTTCGTGCTGCGGGTGCTGGCCCGCTTCCAGCGGGTCGCGGGCTTCGACCGGTCCATGGCGCTCGCCTCCAGCGCCGACAGCCGGACGTGAGCGTCGTCGGCGCGGTGTTCCTCGCGGTCTCCGCGCTGAGCTTCACCCGCGCCCCGCAACGCCTCTTCGAGCAGACCTGGGAACTGCGCTCCTCAGTGTCCGCAACACCCGGGGCGGCCTGGCCCGGCTCCTGCTGGGCGCCTGCTACATGGTGGTCAGCGCCCTGGTCCGAGCCCTGCCGGGGGAAAGCCGAGCACACTGGTCAGCGCGGCCGCCGAACTGCCGGTGACCGCCGTCTTCCTGGTCCGGAGCGGCGTCCTGCTGTCCGCGCACCGCGTCGCCTGGCGGGACCTGGTCCAGTCCCGAGCGGACCTGAACACCCCGAGGGGCGGGGCCGACAGGCCCCGCCCGCACCGGTCGGTCGTCAGTGCGTGTGCCCGCTCGAAGCCGGCGCCGGACCCGCGTTCTTGACGGTCAGGGGCAGCAGCTTCCGGCCCGTGGGGCCGATCTGGATGTGGGTGTCCATCTGCGGGCAGACGCCGCAGTCGAAGCACGGGGTCCAGCGGCAGTCCTCGACCTCGGTCTCGTCGAGGGCGTCCTGCCAGTCCTCCCAGAGCCAGTCCTTGTCCAGGCCGGAGTCGAGGTGGTCCCAGGGCAGGACCTCCTCGTAGGTGCGCTCGCGGGTGGTGTACCAGTCGACGTCCACGCCGTGACCGGCCAGGGCCTTGTCGGCGCAGGCCATCCAGCGGTCGTAGGAGAAGTGCTCGCGCCAGCCGTCGAAGCGGCCGCCGTCCTCGTAGACGGCGCGGATGACGTCGCCCACCCGGCGGTCGCCGCGGGACAGCAGGCCCTCGACGATGCCCGGCTTGCCGTCGTGGTAGCGGAAGCCGATGGAGCGGCCGTACTTCTTGTCGCCGCGGATCTTGTCGCGCAGCTTCTCCAGACGCGCGTCCGTCTCCTCCGCCGACAGCTGCGGGGCCCACTGGAAGGGCGTGTGCGGCTTGGGCACGAAGCCGCCGATGGAGACCGTGCAGCGGATGTCGTTGGAGCCCGAGACCTCGCGGCCCTTCTGGATGACGTGCGTCGCCATGTCGGCGATCTGCAGGACGTCCTCGTCGGTCTCCGTGGGCAGGCCGCACATGAAGTACAGCTTCACCTGGCGCCAGCCGTTGCCGTAGGCCGTCGCCACGGTACGGATGAGGTCATCCTCCGAGACCATCTTGTTGATGACCTTGCGCATGCGCTCGGAGCCGCCCTCGGGGGCGAACGTCAGGCCGGAGCGGCGGCCGTTGCGGGTCAGCTCGTTGGCCAGGTCGACGTTGAAGGCGTCCACGCGGGTGGACGGCAGCGACAGGCCGATCTTGTCGTCCGTGTAGCGGTCCGCCAGGCCCTTGGCGATGTCGCCGATCTCCGAGTGGTCCGCGGAGGACAGCGAGAGCAGGCCGACCTCTTCGAAGCCGGTGGCCTTCAGGCCCTTGTCGACCATGTCGCCGATGCCGGTGATGGAGCGCTCGCGCACCGGGCGGGTGATCATGCCCGCCTGGCAGAAGCGGCAGCCGCGGGTGCAGCCGCGGAAGATCTCCACCGACATCCGCTCGTGGACCGTCTCGGCCAGCGGGACCAGCGGCTGCTTCGGGTACGGCCACTCGTCCAGGTCCATGACGGTGTGCTTGGACACCCGCCACGGCACGCCCGACTTGTTCGGGACGACGCGGGCGATACGGCCGTCGGGCAGGTACTCGACGTCGTAGAACGCCGGGACGTAGACCCCGCCGGTCTTCGCCAGCCGGAAGAGGACCTCCTCGCGGCCGCCGGGGCGGCCCTCGGCCTTCCACTCGCGGATGATCCGGGTCATGTCCAGGACGGCCTGCTCGCCGTCGCCGATGACCGCCGCGTCGATGAAGTCGGCGATCGGCTCCGGGTTGAACGCGGCGTGGCCGCCGGCCAGGACGATCGGGTCCTCGTCGGTGCGGTCCCGGGACTCCAGCGGAATGCCGGCCAGGTCCAGCGCGGCGAGCATGTTGGTGTAGCCCAGCTCCGTGGAGAAGCTCAGCCCGAACACGTCGAAGGCCTTCACCGGCCGGTGGCTGTCGACCGTGAACTGCGGGACGCGATGCTCGCGCATCAGCGCCTCCAGGTCCGGCCAGACGCTGTAGGTGCGCTCGGCGAGCACGCCCTCCTGCTCGTTGAGGACCTCGTAGAGGATCATGACGCCCTGGTTGGGCAGGCCGACCTCGTACGCGTCCGGGTACATGAGCGCCCAGCGGACGTCGCACTCGTCCCAGTCCTTGACGGTGGAGTTGAGTTCTCCACCCACGTACTGGATGGGCTTCTGCACGTGCGGGAGCAGAGCTTCGAGCTGCGGGAAAACCGACTCGACAGGCATCTCGCGAACCTTCATGAGCTGACAGGGGTGACCATCCAGCGTAACCCGCCCGAGGGGCTCCTCCGAACGGTCAGCGGGGGAAGCGGGCACGGGCCGCCCGCCAGCGGCCGGGCAGCTCGGCCTCCGCGGCCGCCGCACGGGCCTCCTCCCGGCCGTGGAGCACCCCGTACGGGAACGCGCTCTCCCCCGCCGCGTGGGCCACCGCGGCCAGCTCGCGCAGGGCCCTGCGGGCCATCACGCTGTCCTGGTGCTCGCCGAGCAGGGTGGTCAGGGTCTTCATGGCGGCGGTGAGGTCGGCGGCCGGGGCGCCGAGGGCGGGGGTGGCGGCCTCGGCGGCGTAGCGGGCGCGCTTGGCCTTCTTGCGGGCCTCGTGCAGGGCGACGTCGCGCTCCTCGCCCGGGGGCAGGCGCAGCGCCCGCTCGACGCGCGGGGTGAGCCGCGCCAGGTCCTTGCGCACGGCCTTGCCGAGCACCTTGCGGGGTTTGCGCGCGGCGGCCTCGCGCAGCGGCGGATCGGCGAGGAGGGCGTCGAGGGAGTTCAGCAGGGCGAGGTGGCGCGGCGAGTCCAGGACGCCGGTGAGATGGCCGTGGGCGCCGCCCCGCCGGGCCTGCGCCCAGGCCGTGAGGCGGTCGTGGGCCGGGCCGGTGGCCAGGGCGGGCGGGAGGGCGTCCAGGGCGGTGGTGAGGCGGTCGGCCAGCACCTCCTGGTCGCGGTCGACGCCCAGCTCGCCCGCGAGCCATTTCAGTTCGGCGGCGACCGGGTCGGTGGCGGCGCGGTCGAGGACGCGGCGGAAGGTGCGCAGGGCGCCGCGGGCGCGGCGGGTGGCGACGCGCAGCCGGTGCACGGCGTCGGGGGTGCCCAGGCGGACGGCGGGGTCGAGCGCGACCAGCGCGTCCCGCTGGGCGCGGAGGTAGGCGAGGACGTGGTCGCCCGCGGTGTCCGGCTCGGCGGGTACGGCGGGCTTGCGGCGGGCTCCGGTCCGGGCGAGCGCGCGGGCGAGCTTGGACGGTGCGGCGGAGGGCCGCACGCCCGCCTTGGCCAGCCGTTTCTCCAGCCGGTCGAGGATTTTCGGGTCTCCCCCGTCGGCCAGTTCCAGCTCGATCTCGGTCCACTCGGCGGTGCCGCCCCCGGCGGTGAGCCGCTCGGCGGTCACGGCGTCGACGCTCGCCTCGGCGAGCAGGGCGCCGTCCGCGTCCACCAGGTGGCGGACGGCGCGGGCGGTGCGCAGCCGGACCAGCGGGACCAGTTCGGCGCCGCGGACCCGGGAGCGGACCAGGGCGGCGAGTTCGGCGGGGAGGGTGTCGGCCAGCGGGGCCCGGATCTCGTCGCGGACGTCCGGGGCGACCGGGAGCTTGAGGTGCCAGCCGGCGTCCGCGCCCCCGGTGCGGCGGCGCAGGGTGATCGAGGCGGCGGCGAGGCGCTGGTCGGCGGTGTCGTAGTAGGTGGCGTCCAGCTCCGTCAGGCCCTGGTCGAGGACGGCCGCCACCCCGGCGATGCCGGTCAGGTCGGGCAGCCCGCCGTCCTCGGCTTCGTACTTGCGCTCGATCTCGCGTTGCGACTCCGCCATGAACCGAATCTAGTGGGCGCCCGCCCGGTACGGCAGCTTTCTCAGGCCGACATGGGCCGCTGCACCTTGATCGACTGCAACAGCCCCACCGCCACCCAGACCGCGAACATCGAGGAGCCTCCGTACGAGACGAACGGCAGCGGCAGACCGGTGACCGGCATGATGCCGAGGGTCATGCCGATGTTCTCGAACGCCTGGAAGGCGAACCAGGCCACGATGCCCGCGGCGACGATCGTCCCGTACAGCTCCGTCGAGTCCCGGGCGATCCGGCAGGCCCGCCACAGGATGACGCCGATCAGGAAGATGATGAACCCGGCGCCGAGGAAGCCCAGTTCCTCGCCCGCGACCGTGAACACGAAGTCGGTCTGCTGTTCGGGCACGAACTGGCCGGTGGTCTGCGAGCCGTGGAAGAGCCCGGCGCCGGTCAGCCCGCCGGAGCCGATGGCGATCCGGGCCTGGTTGGTGTTGTAGCCGACGCCGGCCGGGTCCAGATCGGGGTTGGCGAAGGCCGCGAAGCGGTTGATCTGGTACTGGTCCAGGATGTGCAGCTGCCAGATGGCGACGCAGCCGAGCACACCGGTGGCGAGCAGGCCGAAGACCCAGCGGTTGGAGGCGCCCGAGGCGAGCAGCACGCCCAGGATGATGGCCACCATCGCCAGCACCGAGCCGAGGTCCGGCATCAGCAGCAGGATCATGCACGGTACGGCCGCGAGACCGAGGGACTGCGCCACCGTGCGGTGGTCGGGGAACGGCTTGTCGCCCGCGTCCACCCGCGCGGCCAGCAGCATCGCCATGCCGAGGATGATCGCGATCTTGAGGAACTCGGCGGGCTGGACGGAGAAGCCGCCGATCACGATCCAGTTGCGCTGGCCGTTGATGGTGGCGCCGAGCGGGGTGAGCACCACCAGGGCGAGCATGACGGAGGCGCCGTAGAGGATCGGTACCGCGTTGCGCAGGGCGCGGTGGCCCAGCCAGAGGGTGCCGATCATCAGGGCGACCCCGATGCCCAGGTTGATCAGGTGGCGTTCCAGGAAGAAGTACGGGTCTCCCTGGTTGATCTCGGTGCGGTTGCGGGTCGCCGAGAAGACCAGCAGCGAGCCCAGCAGCGACAGCGCGAGGGCGGCCAGCATCATGGGCCAGTCGAGGCGGCGGGTCACGGAGTCGCGGGCGAAGATCCTCGTCCAGCCGGCGCGCTCGGGGCCGTACCCGGAGACGGAGAAGCTGTTCACGCCGGTCATGCGGGCATCCTCCGGCTCCCCCGCTTCCGGCGTGGCCGCCTTCGGGTGTTGCGGTTGGTGTTGTCGGTCGGGGCGGTGGTGGCGGGCTGCTGGTCGCCGCCGTTGCTCGGGTTGTTCTTCTGGGCGGCCTCGGTGTCCTTCGCCGCGTCCTTCGGGACCGGCGGCGCCACGATGGTGCCGTCCGTGCGGACCTTGGGCAGGCTCGCCTGCGGCTGGGGCAGCAGCGCCTTCTTGTTGTCGATGGAGCCGTCGCCCTGGACGCCGTAAAGCGCGCTGTAGATGTTGCGCACGGCCTCACCGGAGGCGCCGGAACCGGTACCGGCCTGGGCGATCGTCATGATCACCGTGTAGTCCTTGGAGTAGGTGGCCATCCAGGAGGTGGTCTGCTTGCCGTAGACCTCCGCGGTACCGGTCTTGCCGTGCAGCGGGATCTTGTCCTGGGGCCAGCCGCTGAACTTCCAGGCCGCGGTACCGCGGGTGATGACGCCCGCGAAGGCGTCGTCCATGCCCTTGAGGGTGGCCTGGCTGACCGGCAGCTTGCGCTGCACCTTGGGCTTGATCTCCTGCACGGTCTTGCCGTCGGGGCTGATGATCGCCTTGCCGATGGTCGGGACGTACTCGGTGCCGCCGTTGGCGACGGCGCCGTAGATCATGGCCTCCTGGATCGGCGTGACGAGGGTGTCGCCCTGGCCGATGGAGTAGTTGATCTCGTCGCCCTCGCGCATCTTGTTGCCTTCGAGGCAGTTCTCGTAGGCGATCTTCTCGACGTAGCTGCCGTCCTTCTTGCCGGTCTTGCACCAGGAGTCCTTGTTGGCCTCCCAGTAGTCCTGCTTCCACTGGCGGTCGGGGACGCGGCCGCCCAGTTCGTTGGGCAGGTCGACGCCGGTCGGCTTGCCGAGGCCGAACTGGTGGGCGGTCTTGAAGAAGTAGTCCTTCGGCTGCCCCTTCTTGGGGTTGATGCCGCCGTCCTTCTTCCACTCCCGGTCGGCGAGCCCGTAGAAGACGGTGTCGCAGGAGACCTCCAGGGCGCGGCCCAGCGAGATGTCGCCGAAGTTCTCGCCCTCGAAGTTCTTGAAGACCTGGTTGCCCACCCGGTAGTCGCTGGTGCACGGGTAGCCGCCGTCCCACGCGTAGCCCGCCTGGACCGCGGCGGCCGTGGAGATCACCTTGAAGGTCGAGCCGGGCGCCGCCTGACCCTGTATGGCCCGGTTGAGCAGCGGGTAGTCGGAGTTCTTGCCGGTGAGGGCCTTGTAGTCCTTGGCGGAGATGCCGCCCACCCAGACGTTCGGGTCGTAGGTGGGGGCCGAGGCCATGGCGACGATGCGGCCGGTCTTGGCCTCCATCACCACGACGGCGCCGGAGTCGGCCTTGTAGTTCTCGCCGGTGATGGAGTCGTACTGCTGGCGGGCGGCCTTCATCGCCTTGTCCAGTTCGTACTCCGCGACGCGCTGGACCCGGGAGTCGATGCTGGTCACCAGGTTCGAACCGGGCTGGGCGGCGTCCGCCTTGGCCTTGCCGATGACACGGCCGAGGTTGTCCACCTCGTAGCGGGTCACGCCGGCCTTGCCGCGCAGTTCCTTGTCGTACTCCCGCTCCAGGCCGGAGCGGCCGACCATGTCCGAGCGCAGATAGGGCGAGCTGGTGTTCTTGGCCTTCTGGATCTCGTCGTCGGTGACCGGCGAGAGGTAGCCGAGGACCTGGGCGGTGTTGGACTTGCCGGGGCCCGGGTAGCGGCGCACCGCCTCGGGCTCGGCGGTGATGCCGGGGAAGTCCTCCGAGCGCTCGCGGATCTGGAGGGCCTGCCGGGGCGTGGCCTCGTCGGTGATCGGGATCGGCTGGTAGGGCGAGCCGTTCCAGCACGGCTGGGGGGTCTTGGCGTCGCAGAGGCGGACCTTCTGCATGACGTCCTCGGGGCTCATGCCGAGGACCCCCGCCAGCTTGGTCAGGACCGCCTTGCCGTCGTCCTTCTGCTTGAGCAGCTCGGTGCGGGAGGCGGAGACCACCAGACGCGTCTCGTTGTCCGCGAGGGGGACGCCGCGGGCGTCCAGGATCTCGCCGCGCACGGCGGGCTGGACGACCTGCTGGACGTGGTTGCCGGAGGCCTCCTTCTGGTACTGGGCGCCCTCCCGGATCTGGAGGTACCACAGCCGGCCGCCGAGCGTGCCGAGGAGGGAGAGGACGAGGATCTGGATCACGACGAGCCGGATCTGGACCCGTGGGGTCCGACCGGTCTCGGGGATGTTGGTCACTGCGGCTGTCTCCCCCTCTCAGTGCGCGGACGGCTGGGTGCGCGGCACGCGTGTGCGAGCGGCCTGCGCGCGTACGAATGATGAACGATCAGCCTGTGAGCCCGCGTTCCGGGAAAGCCGACCCGTTCGAGTGAATCGCCCCGGACCGCCGGGGGCCTGACGTTCCCTCACAGGCGCTTGACCCCCTTGATGCGGCCGACCCGCGCGGAGCGGGTGCGGGCCTTGGCCTTCAGGGCGCCGAGGGCGCCGCGCTGGCTGCCGATGTGCAGGCCGGTGCCGGAGGACAGCCAGCCCGAGGAGATGTCGGCCGCCTTGCCGGTGGCGCCGGTCTCGGCCAGCGGGTCGTTGTCACAGCGGCGGGCCAGCCACATCACCCCGGGGACCACGAACGGGGCGAGCAGCAGGTCGTACAGGGCGGCCGAGACCAGCAGCCCGGGCAGGCCCACATGGCGGGCGGCGGTGTCGCCGACCAGGGCGCCCACCCCGGCGTACAGCAGGGTGGAGCCGATCGCGGCGGCGACCACCACGGCCATCGGGCCGGTCGCCGACCTCAGCTTGCCGTTCTCCGGCTTGATCAGTCCGGCGAAGTAGCCGGTCACGCAGAGGACCAGGGCGTAGCGGCCGGCCGCGTGGTCGGCGGGCGGGGCGACGTCGGCCAGCAGGCCGGCGGCGAACCCGACGAGGGCGCCGCCGACATGGCCGTAGACCATGGCGAGGCCCAGGACGGTGAGGAGCAGCAGGTCGGGGACGGCGCCCGGCAGATGGAGGCGGGCGAGGACGCTCACCTGGATCACCAGCGCGACCACGACCAGCGGTACGGAGAGCAGGATCCGGTTGACACGCATGGGGATTCAGCTCCTACGGCTGCTGGTCGTTCTGCGAAGAGTCGTTCTGTGAAGAGTTCTGCGACCGGTCCCCGGAACCGGAGTTGCCGCCGTTCCCGTTCCCGTTCGCGTCCGCCGACGGGGTGACGGTGACGGTCACCGTCGGCGTCGGCACCGGCTTGGGCTTGGCGGGCAGCACCTCGTCGCGCGGGTCCTTCTTCGGGCCCTGGACGACCACGCCGACGACGTCCAGCTTGGTGAAGCCGACGTACGGCGTGACGTACAGGGTGCGGGTCAGACCGCCGCCGGAGGGATCGACGCGGGAGACCACGCCGACCGGCACGCCCGGCACGAACGGCTTGTCGGACTCCGAGCCGAAGGTGACCAGCCGGTCGCCCTTCTTCACCTCGGCCTTGCCGTTGAGGAGTTCCACGCGCAGCGGACGGTCGCCCTGCCCGGAGGCGAAGCCGAGTTCGTCGCTGCCCTCCAGGCGGGTGCCGACGGTGAAGTCCGGGTCGTTGGCGAGCAGCACGGTGGAGGTGTCGGGGCCGACCGTGGTGACCCGGCCGACCAGGCCGTCGCCGTTGAGGACGGTCATGTCCCGCTTGATGCCGTCGCTCGCGCCGACGTCGATGGTGATGGTCCAGGAGAAGCCCTGCGCCGACCCTATGGCGATGACCTGGGCGCCCTTGATGCCGTACTGGCCCTCGCCGGCGAGCTTCAGCATCCGGTCGAGCTGGCCGAGCCGGCTGCGGGTCCGGTCGTCGCTGCCGAGCTTCGCCTTGAGGGCCGCGTTCTCCTTCTCCAGCTCGGCGAGCCTGCTGTGCCGGTTGCCCGAGTCGCGGACCGCGGAGATGGCGTTGCCGACCGGGTCGACCGCCGAGGAAAGTCCGTCCTCCACCGGGCCGAAGACGGCGGCCGCGGCCTGCCGGGCGCCGTCGACCGGGGAGTTCCGGCCCCCTCGGATATCCACGGTGATCAACGCGAACGCGATGGCGATCAGCAGGACCAGGAGCAGCCGGCTCTCTTTGGTGTCCCTCACGTGCGGCGGCCGTGCCCTTCCTCAAGTAGGAATTCGTCGGGCCCTTGGAAAAGACGCCCATGGCAAGGCGCAAATCCAAGAGGCCCGTTGGGGGGAGCTTATGCCTCTATATCAACGATCCGCCGCACGAGAGGAGAACGTCTCGTACGGCGGAATCGAAGTGCCGCGTCATCGGCGCGGCTGCGCGTCCAGAACCTGCTGGAGCGCCTCGAACTCCTCGACGCACTTTCCGGATCCGAGCGCGACGCTGTCCAGCGGGTCCTCGGCGATATGGATCGGCATTCCGGTCTCCCGGCGCAGCCGCTCGTCCAGACCGCGCAGCAGGGCGCCGCCACCGGTCAGCACGATGCCCCGGTCCATGATGTCGCCGGACAGCTCCGGCGGGCACTTGTCGAGGGTCGTCTTGACCGCGTCCACGATCGCGTTGACCGGCTCCTCGATCGCCTTGCGTACCTCGGCGGCCGAGATGACGACGGTCTTGGGCAGCCCGGACACCAGGTCCCGGCCGCGGACTTCGGTGTGCTCGTCCTCTTCGAGTTCGTACGCCGAGCCGATGGTGATCTTGATCTGCTCGGCGGTGCGCTCACCCAGCAGGAGGCTGTACTCCTTCTTGATGTACTGGATGATCGCGTTGTCCAGCTCGTCGCCCGCGACGCGGATGGACTGGGCGGTGACGATGCCGCCGAGGGAGATGACCGCGACCTCCGTGGTGCCGCCGCCGATGTCCACCACCATGTTGCCCGTGGCCTCGTGGACCGGCAGGCCGGAGCCGATGGCCGCGGCCATGGGCTCCTCGATGATGTGCACCTGGCGGGCGCCCGCCTGGGTGGAGGCCTCGATCACCGCGCGGCGCTCGACGCCCGTGATGCCCGAGGGCACACAGACGACGACCCGCGGACGCGCCAGGTACCGCCGCTTGTGGATCTTCAGAATGAAGTAGCGGAGCATCCGCTCGGTGATCTCGAAGTCGGCGATCACGCCGTCCTTCAGCGGCCGGACCGCCACGATGTTCCCCGGCGTCCGGCCGATCATCTTCTTCGCTTCGGCGCCGACCGCCAGGATGCCACCGGTGTTGGTGTTGATCGCGACGACGGACGGCTCGTTCAGTACGATTCCGCGACCCCTGACGTACACCAGCGTGTTGGCGGTCCCGAGGTCGACAGCCATGTCACGGCCGATGAACGACATTGAGTTCCCCATCCGGATTCATCTGGCCTTCCCGAGCTTTTGAGGGCATGTCAGGCAGGCGAGGCGGGTGCTGTGACGTGAAGGCTTCCATCGTAAACGCGCCTGCACGAACACTGCGCGAGGGTCTCCGTCATTGTCACCAGATGGCGGGCCGCCTCGCTTGTGGAGACGGGCGTTCGGGGGCGCTCGTTCCCTCGATCGCCGGTATCAGGCGCGGCCGGGGAAGAAAATCTTCACCTCGCGCTCGGCGGACTCCTCGGAGTCGGAGGCGTGGATCAGGTTCTCCCGGACGATCACACCGAAGTCGCCGCGGATGGAGCCCGGCGCGGCGGCGATCGGGTCGGTCGGGCCGGCGAGCGCGCGCACGCCCTCGATGACCCGCTCACCCTCGACGATCATGGCGACGACCGGACCGGAGGCCATGAACGCGACCAGCGGCTCGTAGAAGGGCTTGCCCTTGTGCTCGCCGTAGTGCTGCTCCAGGGTCTCCTGGTCCAGGGTGCGCAGCTCCAGCGCGGTGATCTGCCAGCCGGCCTTGCGCTCGATACGGCTGATGATCTCGCCGGTCAGGCCGCGACGGACGGCGTCGGGCTTGAGGAGGACGAGGGTGCGCTGGCTCACGAGGGGACTCCTTACGCGTGAAACGTGTGTGCGGTGGGACGAGGTTACAGGGCGTGTCCGCGCGCCCGTTACACAGCGTCAGGCGTGGAGGAGCCGCTCTGCGCGGCGAACCGGGCCTTGGCCTCGTCGATCTTCCGGCCGAAGTGCACCGAGGCCCACCACAGGGCCGCGAACAGCGCCCCCATGAAGTACATGGTCGGCACGAAGACGCCGGAGGCGATCAGGGCGATCTGCAGGGCCCAGCCGAGGGCGACCCCGCCGGGCCGGGTCACCACGCCGCACAGCAGCACGCACAGCACCATGGCGATGCCGCTGACCAGCCAGACGGTGGACACCGACAGGTCCGGGTCCTTCATGGCGACCAGCCCGGCGAAGCCGATGATGAAGAACTCGCCGATCAGGGTGGATGAACAGAGCGTACGCACGTCGGACTCCTCAGCCCTTGCCCAGCAGCAGCCGGGCCTCGCCGACCGTGATGACGGAACCGGTGACCAGCACCCCGCCGCCCGCGAACTCGCCCTCCTCCTCGGCCAGCGTGATCGCGGCCTCCAGGGCGTCGGGCAGCCGCGGCTCGACCTGGACGCGCTCGTCGCCGAAGACCTCGACGGCGATGGCGGCCAGTTCGTCCGCGTCCATGGCGCGGTGGCTGGAGTTCTGGGTGACGACGATCTCCGCGAAGATCGGCTCGAAGGCCTCCAGCAGCCCCCGTACGTCCTTGTCGCCGCTCGCGCCGACCACGCCGATCAGCCGGCTGAAGTCGAACGCCTCGCGCACCGCCTCGGCGGTGACCTCGGCCCCGGCCGGGTTGTGCGCCGCGTCCAGGACGACGGTGGGGGAACGCCGTACGACCTCCATGCGGCCCGGGGAGGAGACGGCGGCGAACGCCTTGCGGACGGTGTCGATGTCCAGCGGCTCGGCGCGCTGGGCGCCCACGCCGAAGAACGCCTCCACCGCGGCGAGCGCCACGGCCGCGTTGTGCGCCTGGTGGGCGCCGTGCAGCGGGAGGTACACCTCGTGGTACTCGCCGCCGAGGCCGCGCAGGGTGAGCAGCTGCCCGCCGACGGCCACCTGGCGGGCGACGACGCCGAACTCCAGGCCCTCGCGGGCCACCGTGGCGTTGACCTCCACGGCCTTCTTCAGCAGCACCTGGGCGGCGTCCACCGGCTGCTGGGCCAGGATGACGGTCGCGTCCTGCTTGATGATCCCGGACTTCTCGCCGGCGATTTCCGCGGGGGTCTCGCCGAGGCGGTCGGTGTGGTCCAGGGCGATCGGGGTGACGACCGCGACATCCGCGTCGATCACGTTCGTCGCGTCCCAGGAACCGCCCATGCCGACCTCGACGACGGCGACGTCGACCGGGGCGTCCGCGAAGGCGGCGTACGCCATGCCGGTGAGCACCTCGAAGAAGGACAGCCGGTACTCCTGGGCGGCGTCCACCATCTCGACGTACGGCTTGATGTCCTGGTAGGTCTCGACGAACCGCTCGGCGCTCATCGGGGCGCCGTCCAGGCTGATCCGCTCGGTGATCGACTGCACGTGCGGGCTGGTGTAGCGGCCGGTGCGCAGTTCGAAGGCGCCGAGGAGGGCCTCGATCATGCGGGCGGTGGAGGTCTTGCCGTTGGTGCCCGTGATGTGGATCGAGGGGTACGAGCGCTGCGGCTCGCCCAGCACGTCCATCAGCGCGGCGATCCTGCTGACCGAGGGCTCCAGCTTGGTCTCGCCCCAGCGGGTGGCCAGCTCGGCCTCGACCTCGCGCAGCGCCTTGTCGACCTCGGGGTCCTCGGGGCGCGCGGGCACGTCGGCCGTCGGCGCTCCCCCTTGCGTCCGGAGGGTACGGCTGCCGGCCTCGATCACGGCGAGGTCGGGGTCGCGGGTGGTCTCGGCCTCGATGATCTCCTCGAAGGAGTCGAGGGGGTCGGGCCGGCCGTTGTCGTCGTGCGGGAGGTCGCTCACGGGTCCCAGTCTACGGAGCCGCACGGACAGGGATGGGCGAAGGCCCCGGTGCCTTCGCGGGACCGGGGCCTTCGGCATCGTGGTGACGGCTACGCCTGCGGCAGCTTCTCCAGCTGGGCCTGGATGCGGGCGATGTCCTCGTCGGCCTTGGAGAGGCGGGTGCGGATCTTGTCCACCACGTTCTCCGGGGCCTTGGCGAGGAAGGCCTCGTTGCCGAGCTTGGCCGTGGCCTGGGCCTTCTCCTTCTCGGCGGCGGCGAGGTCCTTGGCCAGCCGCTTGCGCTCGGCGGCGACGTCGATCGTGCCGGAGAGGTCCAGCGCGACCTCCGCCCCGGCGATCGGCAGGGTGGCCGTCGCCGTGAAGGAGTCGCCCTCGGGCTGGAGGCGCAGCAGCTGGCGGATGGCCGCCTCGTGCGGGGCGAGCGCCGTGCCGTCCAGGGACAGCCGGGCCGGAACCCGCTGACCCGGCTGGAGGCCCTGGTCGGCGCGGAAGCGGCGGACCTCGGTGATGACCGACTGGAGCGCGGAGATCTCCTGCTCGGCGGCCGGGTCACGGAAGCCGCTGTCGGCCGGCCACTCGGCGATGACGACGGACTCGCCGCCCGTCAGCGTCGTCCACAGGGTCTCCGTGACGAACGGGACCACCGGGTGCAGCAGCTTCAGGGTGACGTCCAGGACCTCGCCCAGGACCCGCTTGGAGACCTCGGCCGGCTCGCCGCCCGCCTGGAAGACGGTCTTGGACAGCTCGACGTACCAGTCGAAGACCTCGTCCCACGCGAAGTGGAAGAGGGTGTCGGAGAGCTTCGCGAACTGGAAGTCCTCGTAGTAGGCGTCGACTTCGGCGACCACCGAGTTGAGGCGGGACAGGATCCAGCGGTCCGTCGCCGACATGGCCGACGGCTCCGGCAGCGGGCCCTGGACCGTCGCGCCGTTCATCAGCGCGAAGCGGGTCGCGTTCCAGATCTTGTTGGCGAAGTTGCGCGAGCCCTGGACCCAGTCCTCGCCGATCGGCACGTCCACGCCCGGGTTGGCGCCGCGGGCCAGGGTGAAGCGCAGGGCGTCGCTGCCGTACTTGTCCATCCAGTCCAGCGGGTTGACCGCGTTGCCGAAGGACTTCGACATCTTCTTGCCGAACTGGTCGCGGACCATGCCGTGCAGGGCGATGGTGTGGAACGGCGGGGTGCCGTCCATCGCGTACAGGCCGAACATCATCATCCGGGCGACCCAGAAGAAGAGGATGTCGTAGCCGGTGACCAGGACCGAGTTCGGGTAGAACTTCGCGAGCGACTCGGTCCGCTCGGGCCAGCCCAGGGTGGAGAAGGGCCACAGGCCGGAGGAGAACCAGGTGTCGAGGACGTCGGTGTCCTGGTGCCAGCCCTCGCCGGCGGGCGGCTCCTCGCCGGGGCCGACGCAGACGACTTCGCCGTCGGGGCCGTACCACACCGGGATCCGGTGGCCCCACCACAGCTGGCGCGAGATGCACCAGTCGTGGAGGTTGTCGACCCAGTCGAAGTACCGCTTCTCCATCTCCTGCGGATGGATCTTGACCTTGCCGTCGCGGACCGCGTCGCCCGCGGCCTTGGCGAGCGGGCCGACCTTGACCCACCACTGCATGGACAGGCGCGGCTCGATGGTGGTCTTGCAGCGCGAGCAGTGGCCGACGGAGTGGACGTAGGGGCGCTTCTCGGCGACGATCCGGCCCTCGGCGCGCAGCGCGGCGACGATGGCGGAGCGGGCCTCCAGGCGGTCCATGCCCTGGAAGGGGCCGTGCACGGTGATGACGGCGTGCTCGTCCATCACGGTGATGGACGGCAGGTCGTGGCGCTGGCCGATCTCGAAGTCGTTCGGGTCGTGCGCCGGGGTCACCTTGACGGCGCCGGTGCCGAACTCGGGGTCGACGTGGGCGTCGGCGACGACCGGGATGGAGCGGTCGGTCAGCGGCAGCTTGATGAGCTTGCCGACCAGGTGCTTGTAGCGCTCGTCCTCGGGGTGGACGGCGACGGCGGTGTCGCCGAGCATCGTCTCGGCGCGGGTGGTGGCGACGACGATGGTGTCGTCCCCGTCGCCGTACTTCATGGAGACGAGTTCGCCGTCGTCGTCCTGGTACTCGACCTCGATGTCCGAGATGGCCGTCAGACAGCGCGGGCACCAGTTGATGATGCGCTCGGCGCGGTAGATCAGCTCGTCGTCGTACAGGCGCTTGAAGATGGTCTGGACGGCCTGGGAGAGGCCCTCGTCCATGGTGAAGCGCTCACGGGACCAGGCGACGCCGTCGCCGAGGCGGCGCATCTGACCGGAGATCTGGCCGCCGGACTCGCCCTTCCACTTCCAGACACGCTCCACGAAGGCCTCGCGGCCCAGGTCGTGGCGGGACTTGCCCTCCTTGGCCAGCTCGCGCTCGACCACGTTCTGGGTGGCGATGCCGGCGTGGTCCATGCCGGGCTGCCACAGCGTCTCGTAACCCTGCATGCGCTTGCGGCGGGTCAGGGCGTCGATGAGGGTGTGCTCGAAGGCGTGGCCCAGGTGGAGCGAGCCGGTGACGTTGGGCGGCGGGATGACGACGGTGTACGGCGGCTTGTCGCTCTTCGCGTCCGCCTCGAAGTAGCCCCGCTCTACCCAGCGCTCGTACAGCGGCCCCTCTACATCGGCCGGCGCGTACTGGGTCGGCAGTTCGGTGTCGGGCGCGGGTGGCTGCTGCTGAGCGTTGTCGGTCACGGGGGTCAGTTTAGAGGGGTCACGGGCCGGTCCCGAAACGCGTTTGTTCTGTAACGGTGCGGCCCCCGGTGCCCTGTGTCCTCGGGCGCTGGTCCAGGATGTCAGGAACACATAAGAGTCCTAGGGGGATCCCAGAAATGAGCAGCAACCAGCCGGGCCCGTACGGCCAGCCACCCCAGCAGCCGGGTCCGTACGGCCAGCCGGGGCAGCCCGGCCCGTACGGACAGCCGGGGCAGCCGGGCCCGTACGGCCAGCAGCCGCAGCCCGGCCCGTACGGCCAGCCCCCGCAGCAGTCCGGCCCGTACGGCCAGCCCCCGCAGGCCCCGCAGCAGCCCGGCTACGGCTACCCCCCGCAGGCCCCGCCGCAGCAGCCGGGGTACGGCTACCCGCAGCAGCCCGGTGTGCCCCCGCAGCAGAACCCGTACGGCCAGCAGCCGAACCCCTACGGCCAGCAGCCCTACGGCATGCCCCAGGCGCCCCAGCCGACCGGCGGCAAGAAGAAGACGGGCCTGATCATCGGCGCGGTCGCCGTGGTGGCGGCGGTCGCGGTGGGCGTGTACTTCGCGCTCAGCGGCGGAAGCAGCCCGAGCATCGCGGACGACGGCCCGCACAAGCTGATCACCCCCGGCTCGGTGATCAACGGCACGTACACCAAGGAGTCCGGCTCCGACGACTCCTCGGACGGCCTCAGCGACTCCGACAAGTCGGACTTCGAGAAGTGGGGGGTCAAGAACCCCACCCAGGTGAGCAGCGGCTACGAGAACGGCACCGGCCTGACCAAGAAGGGCCTCTCCTTCAGCGGCGTCTACGGCTCGATCGACGACCCGGAGGCGGTGGTGGACGCCATGTTCGCCAAGGCCAAGTCGGAGTCGGAGAAGGACCAGAGCGGCTCGGACACCAAGGGCAAGCTGATCGGCAGCCCGCAGACCGTCCACCCGGCCGGCCTCTCCCACGGCATCATGAAGTGCCAGGTGGCGCAGATCGACAGCACCGGCTCGTCGTCCGAGGACGCGGGCATGCCGAAGACCATCAAGATGCCGATGTGCATCTGGGGCGACCACAGCACCGTCGCCCTGGTGACGTCGTTCAGCGTCGCCTCCCTCGCCTCGGGTGAGAGCGGCTCCTTGGACGACACGGCGGAACTGGCGGCGAAGCTGCGCAACGACGTGCGGGTGAAGGCCTGACGCGGCAGCCCGCAGGGCGGCAGAAGGGGCCCCGGTCGTCCGACCGGGGCCCCTTCTGTGTGCCGTACGGGCTCGTTACGCCGTCTTCTGCTCCCCCGAGCCCCGGCCGCGCGCGTCGCGGGGGATCAGGGTCGGGTTGACGTTGGAGAGGACGACGTCGGCGGTGATGACGACGCGGGCGACGTCCTTGCGGGAGGGGACCTCGTACATGACGCCCTGGAGGACTTCCTCCATGATGGCGCGCAGGCCGCGGGCGCCGGTCTGGCGCAGGATGGCCTGGTCGGCGATGGCCTCCAGGGCCTCGCGCTCGAAGTCCAGCTCCACGCCGTCGAGTTCGAACAGGCGCTGGTACTGCTTGACGAGGGCGTTGCGCGGCTCCACCAGGATCTTCAGCAGCGCCTCGCGGTCGAGGTTGTGCACCGAGGTGATCACCGGCAGCCGGCCGATGAACTCGGGGATCATGCCGAACTTGACCAGGTCCTCCGGCATGACGTCCTCGAAGACGTCCTTGGCCTCCAGCTCGCGCTTGGACAGGATCGTCGCGCCGAAACCGATGCCCTTGGCGCCCGCCCGGGACTCGATGATCTTCTCCAGACCGGCGAAGGCACCGCCCACGATGAACAGCACGTTCGTCGTGTCGATCTGGATGAACTCCTGGTGCGGGTGCTTGCGGCCGCCCTGCGGCGGCACCGAGGCCGTGGTGCCCTCCAGGATCTTCAGCAGGGCCTGCTGGACGCCCTCGCCGGAGACGTCGCGGGTGATCGACGGGTTCTCGCTCTTGCGGGCCACCTTGTCGATCTCGTCGATGTAGATGATCCCGGTCTCGGCCTTCTTGACGTCGTAGTCGGCGGCCTGGATCAGCTTCAGGAGGATGTTCTCGACGTCCTCGCCGACGTAGCCCGCCTCGGTCAGCGCCGTGGCGTCGGCGATGGCGAACGGGACGTTCAGCATGCGCGCCAGGGTCTGCGCGAGGAGGGTCTTGCCGGAGCCCGTGGGGCCCAGCAGGAGGATGTTGGACTTCGCCAGCTCGATGGCGTCGTCCCGGCCGCTCGCGCCGCCGTTCTCGCCCGCCTGGACCCGCTTGTAGTGGTTGTACACCGCGACCGACAGGGCCTTCTTGGCGGCCTCCTGGCCGACCACGTAGCCCTCGAGGAACTCGTAGATCTCGCGGGGCTTGGGCAGTTCCTCCCAGCGCACCTCGCTGGTCTCCGCGAGCTCCTCCTCGATGATCTCGTTGCAGAGATCGATGCACTCGTCGCAGATGTACACACCGGGCCCTGCGATGAGCTTCTTGACCTGCTTCTGGCTCTTGCCGCAGAACGAGCACTTGAGCAGATCGCCGCCGTCACCGATGCGTGCCACGGTGTGCTTCCCCTTCGCCTGGGGGCCGACTGGACACTGCGGTCCAGCGGCTCCTGGTGCTGCCTTATGTCCGACGGTACCTTGCCGGGCCCGATGTTCGGGCCCCCCTTGGCAGGGTTCACTTCGCGGTGAGCCCTGCCAAGGGGGGCTGAGAGCGTGCCGCTCCGCGTCAGCGGACCGAGCTGTTGTTCAGCTTGCGGGTGGAGATGATCTGGTCGACGAGGCCGTACTCCAGCGCCTCCTCGGCCGTGAGGATCTTGTCGCGCTCGATGTCCTCGCGGATCTTCTCGATCGGCTGGTTCGAGTGCTTGGCCAGCATGTTCTCCAGCTGCTCGCGCATCCGGGTGAACTCGTTGGCGATGATCTCCAGGTCGGAGAGCTGGCCGCGGCCGGTGGAGCCGGCCGGCTGGTGGATCAGCACCCGGGAGTTGGGCAGCGCCATGCGCTTGCCCGGGGTGCCGGCCGCGAGCAGGATGGCCGCGGCGGAGGCCGCCTGGCCCATGCAGACCGTCTGGATGTCGGGCTTCACGAACTGCATCGTGTCGTAGATCGCCGTCAGGGCGGTCATGTCGCCACCGGGGCTGTTGATGTAGATCGAGATGTCCCGGTCGGGGTCCATCGACTCCAGGCACAGCAGCTGCGCCATGACGTCGTTGGCGGAGGCGTCGTCGATCTGGACGCCCAGGAAGATCACGCGCTCCTCGAAGAGCTTCGCGTACGGGTCGTACTCGCGGATGCCCTGGGAGGTGCGCTCGACGAAGCGCGGGATGACGTAGCGGGCGTCGGGCCGGGGCCCTTCGTACATGCCGCTGGCGGTGCCGGGGAAGTTGCTCATGGGATGTTCACCGTCCTGGTGGCGTTCTGGGGGCGTGGGTGGTGGCGGTGCGTGGCGCGGCCGGGCCGGTCAGGCACCGGTGCCGCCGCCTCCCGGAACACCCGAGGCGCTCGAGATGATCTCGTCAATCAGACCGTACTCCTTGGCCTCTTCCGGGGTGAACCAGCGGTCGCGGTCGGCGTCCCGGGTGATCGTCTCGAAGGTCTGGCCGGAGTGCAGCGCGGTCAGCTCCGCCATGCGGCGCTTGGTGCGCAGCAGGTACTCGGCCTGGATCTTGATGTCCGTGACCGAACCGCCGAGGCCCGCGGAGCCCTGGTGCATCATGATGTCCGCGTGCGGCAGGGCGAAGCGCTTGCCGGCGGCACCGCCGGTGAGCAGGAACTGGCCCATGGAGGCCGCCATGCCCATCGCGATGGTGACCACGTCGTTCGGGATGTACTGCATGGTGTCGTAGATCGCCATGCCGGCCGTCACCGAGCCGCCGGGGCTGTTGATGTAGAGGTAGATGTCCTTGTCCGGTTCGGCGGCAAGGAGCAGCATCTGCGCGGTGATCTTGTTGGCGATGTCATCGTCGACCTGCTGGCCGAGGAAGATGATCCGCTCGCCGAGCAGCCGGTTGTAGACCTGGTCGCCGAGGCCGCCACCGATGGAGGGCTCGCCGGCGGCGGAGGGCATCAGATTCGTCACGTATCCACCTGCTCGTCTCACGACGGCGCCGGGCCGTCTCACGTCGTCCTGCCGGAGGCTTGGGGTTTCAGGAGACTCCCCTGCCCCCGTACTCATGGACCCTAACGCTCGGGCCCGTTCGGGGAATCCCGGAGATAGGAGTGTTCGCCGGGGGCGTAGCGCCATCGGGACGCGACGCGCCCCCGGGTGCGGGTGCCGGGCCGCCCGGGCGGCCCGTGGCACGCCCGTGCGAGGGGCACGGCCGGGCCTCCCCGGGTAGGCGAACGGGCCCCGGGGAACAAGTCCCCGGGGCCCGTCCAGGCGTCCTTCAGAGGCGCGGCGGGGCGGTTCAGCCCTCGGTGGTCTCCTCGGCGGCGGCCTCCTCGGCCGCGGCCTCGGTCTCCTCGTCCTCGTCGCTGAGGTCGACCGTCTCGCCGTTGGTGTCCTTCACCGAGGCGGCCTCGACCACGACGGCCAGGGCCTTGCCGCGGGCGACCTCGCCGACCAGGAGCGGCACCTGGCCACCCTCGACGACGGCCTGGGCGAACTGGTCGGGGGACATGCCGGAGGAGGCCGCACGCCGCATGAGGTGCTCGGTGAGCTCCTCCTGGTTGACGTTCAGGTTCTCCTTCTTCACCAGCTCGTCCAGGACGAACTGGGTCTTGATGCCCTTGACCGCGGCCTCGCGGGTCTCGGTCTCGAACTCCTCGGCGGACTTGCCCTGGATCTCCAGGTACTTGTCGAGGGTCAGACCCATCTGCGCGAGCTGGTGGTGCTCCAGGTTGTGCTTGCGGGTGTTGATCTCGTCCTCGAGCAGCTTCTCGGGGACCGGGACCTCGACCAGCTCCAGGAGCTTCTCCAGGACGCGCTCCTGCGCCTGGGTGGCCTGGTCGAACTGCTTCATGTTCGCGAGGCGATTGCGGCTGTCGGCCTTGAGCTCGTCCAGGGTGTCGAACTCGGAGGCGAGCTGCGCGAACTCGTCGTCCAGCTCGGGCAGTTCACGCTTGGCGACCTCGGTGACCTTGACGGTGACCTCGGCCTCCTTGCCCGCGGCGGAGCCGCCCTTCAGCTCGGAGGTGAAGGTCGCCTCCTCGCCGGCGGACAGGCCCTTGACGGCCTCGTCGACACCGTCGAGCAGCTCGCCGGAGCCGATGGTGTAGGAGACGCCGTTGGCGATGCCGTCCTCCAGCACCTCGCCGTCGACCTTGGCCTCCAGGTCGATGGTGACGACGTCGCCGTCCTCGGCGGCGCGCTCCACCGGGGAGGTGGACGCGAAGCGCTCGCGCAGCTGCTCGACCGACTTCTCCACGTCCTCGTCGGTGACCTCGACGGCGTCGACCTCGACCTCGATGCCGGAGTAGTCCGGGATCTCCAGGGCCGGGCGCACGTCCACCTCGGCGGTGAAGTTCAGCGTCTCGCCGTCCTTCAGCTCGGTGATGTCGACGTCGGGCTGGCCCAGCGGGCTCAGCTCGGCCTCGTTGACCGCCTCGGTGTAGAACTTCGGGAGCGCGTCGTTGACCGCCTCCTCCAGGACCGCACCGCGGCCGAACCGCTGGTCGATGACGCGGGCCGGGATCTTGCCCTTGCGGAAGCCCTTCACCGTGACCTGCTGGTTGATCTTCTTGTACGCCGCGTCGAGGCTGTCCTTGAGCTCCTCGAAGGGCACCTCGACAGTGAGCCGAACCCGGGTCGGGTTCAGGGTCTCCACGGCGCTCTTCACGGTTCGGTCTCCTTGTGGCTGACTGCTTGGGTTCTGCCGAGCCAGACAGGTCCGGCGGATTCGCCGCCCGGAGGAGTACGTAGGCCGTGGGGGCCGGGGTCACACGGGCGCGCAGCTTGCATAGTAACCGCAGGCGGTCGGCGCCCCAAAAGGCGACCATCACGACGCGCGGGCCGCTGGTCGGCTGGTGGTCGGGGTGGCGGGATTTGAACCCACGGCCTTCCGCTCCCAAAGCGGACGCGCTACCAAGCTGCGCCACACCCCGTCTGGTGCGAGACGTAGGGTACATGGCCGGGCGGTCCGCGTCGGCCGCATTCTTCGAGGCGGGGCGCGTGGTGCGCGTGATCCGAACGTGTTGGCCCAATGGACGGGCGACCCGCTACGATGCCTTCGTGCCGCGGTCACCGAGCTGCGGCGCAGCGCTGCGGGCGTAGCTCAATGGTAGAGCCCTAGTCTTCCAAACTAGCTACGCGGGTTCGATTCCCGTCGCCCGCTCTGAACGGCGAAGGCCCAGGTCAGGTGGTAGTTCTACCACCCCTGGGCCTTCGGTTGTTCCTACGCTGTTCAGCCCTGCATGTCCCCCGCGTGCCCCTTCGGCGGGCGGCGCCGCTTCAGAGCGTTCACGATCACCTCGTCCACCCCGTCGGCAATCTCCCGCTCACGGCGGTCAGAGGTGTGCTGGTAGATCAGCGCCGCACGGGTCGAGCTGTGGCCGAGCCGGGTCATCAGCTCACGCGTGCTGGCGTTCGTCTGGGACGCCAGGGTGTTGCCGGTGTGCCGGAGATCATGGAAGCGAAGCCCCTTGATGCCGACCTCGGCGCAGGCCTTGTGCCACAGACCGTTGAAGTGGTTCCGGCGGGGCGTGGCGCCCTTGGCGCCGACGAAGACGCGGCCGTCAGCACCGGGCTCCGCGAACTGCTTCATGTGGGCGACGACAACCGGCAGGATCGAACGGGGGATGGCCACGGACCGCTTGCCCGCCTCGCTCTTGGGGGCCTTGTAGATCCGCTTGCCGCTGTTCAGCTCGGATACCGAGCCGCGCACCCGGACGATGCCCGCATCCAGGTCGATGTCTCGTCGGCGCAGTGCGACCAGTTCGCCCCAGCGCAGGGCGCAGAAGGCGCCGAGCAGCACCAGGGCCCGATAGCGCGGCTGCGAGGCGTCCGCGATGGCGAAGACGTCCACGACGGAGGCGGAGGGCCGCTCCGGGGTGCTCACCGTGCCGCCGTTCTTGATCTGGCACGGGTTGCGGCGGATCAGCCCGTCATCGACGGCCGTACCCATGATCGTTCGCAGCAGCGAGTAGGCCTTGGCGACCGTGGTCGGCCCGGTCCCAGCGTCCAGGCGAACACGGCGCCAGGTACGGACGGCGGCCGGCGTGATGTCGGCGATGGACATGCGCCCGAAGGTGGGCACCAAGTGCACCCGGACGAGGATCTCGTACAGCTCCTGGGTGCTCTTGGCCAGCGGACGTTCCGCCACCCACGCGGTCGCGTACTTGGCGAACGGAACCTTGGCCGCATCGGGATCACGCCAGTCACCTTGACGCAGCTCCGTCTGCACCCGACACGATCCGCGACCACCCGCGGGTCTTCGCCACCCTCACCGCGCCCTCGTTCGGCCCGGTCCACAACCGGCCCGGCAACCGGCCCTGCCGCTGCGGCACCCACCACCCCGAGGACGCTACTTGAATCCGTAGGAAGGAGCCATGCGATGACGCCGAAATGGCGGGAGCTAGCGGACAAGCTGGCGGAACAGATCAAGAGGGGTGAGTACGCGCCTGGCCAGCAGCTCCCGCAGATCAGGGAACTGGTTGCGGCGGGTGAGGGTTCAAAGTCGACTGTTCATCAGGCGTACAAGGCCCTTGAGGCCGAGGGCCTTGTGACGTCGTCACGCGGACACGGCACCGTGGTGCGGCAGCAAGTCCCACTCAAGCGGCTCGGCATCGCCCGGTACGACAAGGCCAAGTGGCGGGATGGCGACGAGGTGGCCTTTATTGCCGACCGCGTGGCCTCTGGGCGTAGCTACCGCCGCAATGAGCAGACACAGACCGTCAGCTTGGTGCAGGCTCCGCCGGTGGTCGCAGCCGCACACGGCCTGCCCGAAGGGGCAGAGGTCTATGCGAGGGCACGACTGGTGAAGGAAGGTGACCAGCCGACCCACAGCCTGACCAGCTACTACCGACCTGAGCATGTGGAGGGGACCCGCTTGGTGGACCCGACGCCGGGGCCAGCCGGCCGTGGCGGTGGTTTCCGCGTTCTCTACGACGCGGGGTACGAGATCGACCACATGAAGGAGGAGCTTTTCGCCAGAGCCCCTACGCCTGACGAGGTGAAGCTCTTGCAGCTTCCGCCGGGTGAACCCGTCGTCGAGTTGCATCGGACGACGTATACGGCGGCCGGCACAGTGGTTGAGTTCGCCATCGGGGTACACGCGGCATCACGCTTTGCGTGGGAGTACGACTTCAAGGTGCCCGACTCGGCGAAGAAGAGGGAAGGTCAGTAGTGATCACGGCACAGGATTGGGCGGATACGCGGCGCCTGTGGGACTACCACCAGATGGGTCACGCGCCCCGGCCGTGCTCGGTCGCTATCGGACTCGGCAGCCACGACCTGGGAGTGGCTGACACGGCAGTGGACTTGTACAAGCGCGGCTTGGCTCCGCCGGCGCCACCAGTCCCACGACGCGGGAACGCATGCCCCGCGGGGAAGCCGTCCACTACCGGGAGCGGGCGCTGGAACTCGGCGTCCCCAGTACTGCCGTGCTCGTGGAACCGCGTGCTCGGAACACGGGCGAGAACATCCGCTTTTCGCGAGACCTGTTGGAAAAGGCCGGCATCGATGTGACCTCTGTCTTGCTGATCAGTAAGCCGTACGAGGAGAGGCGGGCCTACGCCACCGCGCGCAAGCTCTGGCCCAACGTCAAGGTCGTGAGTGCGTCCAGCCCTATGACGCTGGACGAGTATGTCCAGTCCATCGGTGACGCCCATTTGGTGATCGACATGCTTGTGGGCGCACTACAGCGACTGCTGATCTACCCGGAGCAGGGCTTCATGGTCAGCCAGCAGGTACCGGCTGATGTAATCGAAGCGTACGAACGGCTCTGCCGACATGGCTTCACGAGTCGCCTTGTGCCCCATGAGCGTTGTCAGGCTTTGAGCCAGACACGGCGGTGACGGGCCACAGCGTACGCACGTTCCACCTGTTCGAGGGTGAGCCTGCCGGTAAGAGGACCGAGCGCTGCTACTTCTCGCTCTTGATAGATCCGCACAGTGAACTGCGTAGCGGCACGACGTAGGGACTCGATCCCGACGAAGACGAGAACCGGCTCCACGGCCACGGCGAAGTCGCAGTATCGCTCCAGTACCCCGCGTACGTACTCAGCTTCGGCCTTGCTCGCAGCGGCATAGGGCTTTGGCTGCCCACCATTGACTTTGGCCATCGTGTCGCCCACCCAGACGGAGGCACCCTGATGAGTCTTGGTGTTGATGTTGAACACGCCTCCGGGCCCGATGAGCAAGTGATCAATGTCGCCGCCGTTGCTCTTGGGGATGCCGTGAAGAACCCGCCACCCTTGCGCGGATAAGCGTGCCAGTTCTCGACCGACCCGGCGTTCTCCCTCAAGCCCGGTGTACCAGTTGTCCCATTCCGAGGACTGCCGTAGGACCTTCGCCCGTAACCGTTGGACTGTGGAAGGGCCACGCTCAGCGATCATCCCGAGAAGGCCGGCGCCAGGTCGATTCCTCGCCAGGTCCTCACCGGGGGAGAGGGGTGGGAGGTACGCCGGCCGTTCGATGCTGCGCCTCGGAGCTGAGTGGTTGGGTTGTCGAAGGGGGGACGCGGGACGCGATGGAGGGGCACTGGCGGATGCAGAGGCAACTGTGATCCCGTCACCAAGGTGGCGCCGGAGCAGGGCTAACGCCTCGTCCCGATACTTCTGCACCTTGATCGTCACGACCTTCGTCGCTCGATCTGCCCATGCGACAGTAGTGCCGTCACGGAGGTTGACGTAGAGCCGATCCTTGCCGTGCCGCTTCCACGGATTCACCGTGAGATCGCTCATCGGTTGCCCCCCCTCACTGTGTGCCGCCCCACACTTATGCCAGCAGCCGGCGGCTAGATCGACAAGACCGCGTGCCCAGGGCGAGCTGTTACAGGTTTCTCTACCTCATCAAGCCCCGGCTGCGCTCCGCTCCGCCGGGCGCGCTACCGGCTCCGCTGCGGGCGCCGCTCCTGCCTCCGGCCCGCTCCGCCCGCGCTGCGCCGACGCGCGCCCACATGTGGATAGGGCCGGTGGCCATGAGTCGATCACCGCATGCACCGCTACGGTCAGAACAGTGCCTCCGGCGGGGGATCGGCCGGCACCGGGATGGAGGGAGCGCCGTCGCCGACCGCGGGCCCGTCGTAGCGGGTGCAGGGGCTCCCATCCCGCACACCATCGACCCAGGCAGAGCCGAGCAGACGCGGCCCAGGGCGTCAAGGTCGTTCGTACAGTGGCGCGCTCCACCTTGACGCCCTGAACCACGCCCGCTCCACGGTGTGTGGGTCGACGGCGTACGGGATGGGAGCTGGGAAGAGTGATGGCGAGGGAGGCGGCAACAGTTGCCGCTCGTCACACCGAAGATTGCCGGAAGACACCCGTTCCAGTGATCGCTACGGCATGATGCGCTTGTGGAAGTTGCGCGGCTGGTGCTCGATTACCTCAAGGTCCTCATCTGGCCGGCCACGACCGTGGCGATCGTGTACGGGTTCCGAAGCCAGCTAGGCGAACTGATCCGCAGGGTGAAAGTCCTGAGTGCACCCGGGATCGATGCGGAGTTCTCCGAGGAGATCCTTGAGGCAAGCACAGGCGCAGAGGTGGCAGTGCTTACCAACCCGCCATTACGGGACGATGCGCCCACCCAACAAGGCCTCCTCGAAGAGCCCACCGCGGCCGCTGAAGTTCGCATCCGTACCGAGAGGGTGGAGCAGGAAGACCTCCTTCTGTCCTACGCCCGGACGCAGCCAGAGGCGGCAGCTATCGCGGCATGGTGGCACGTCGAGGCCGAGTTGCGGCGCCTGGAAGAACACGAACTTGGTCGATCCGAACGGGTTCCGTTGCCTATCAGTCGGCTGGTCGATCGCCTGAACCTGCCGCTGGACATCAAGGTCTCAATCTTGGAACTCAGCAGAGTACGCAACCGGGCTGCACATCAGGTGTCCCTCAACCTCAGCCCAGAGGCTGCGCGCGCATACGTGAGTAGCTGCCAGGAGATGGCGGAGTGGCTCCAGGCGCGTGGGCATCAGCAGCCGTTGTTCTAGCGGCGATGCCGTGTGATTGGCCTCACATAGCGGCCTGCCCGCGAGGCATCCAAGGCGACGACTCGGCTACGCTTCCGCCGAGTTGAATACACACGCCGAGAAGCCGTGTTGCGCATCCCCTACCAAGAGCGGCGCTTCACGGCTAGGCGCAACCGAGCGCAAGGAGGCCTCATGGAAAACAACCCTGCAGATCAGCCAGCTGTACCGTCCTATGCATTACATAGCAATGCATTAGACGGATCGGAAGACTACCGGGAGGACTTGCTTGCATGCAAGCCCAACTTGCACGCATGCAAGCCCCGTACGGAGGCCGCAACTCAGGTCGTGCAGTTGATCACTGCCGTTCTCGGCCTACTCGGGGCACTCCTACCCTTGATCAGCAGGCTCACATAAGCGTGCCCCCTGCGTGCCCGTTGAGTAGAGCACTGGCGGGGAACAACGGGGAGGCTAGGGAAGGACGCCATAAAGCTCCAGGTCGGCAAGTCCGCAGCTGAGCCACGATCCGCATACGCGGTCTTCCAAACTAGCTACGCGGGTTCGATTCCCGTCGCCCGCTCTGAACGGCGAAGGCCCAGGTCAGGTGGTAGTTTTACCACCCCTGGGCCTTTGGCCGTCTCCAGGTCCTCCGATGCCGGTCCACGGCCGCCCCCGTCCGCCACCGCCCCGGTCCCCGTCTCGGTCAGTGCCGGCCGCAGCCGTTCGCGGAGGGTCCGCGGCCCGGGAGGGAGCCGGGGTCAGTGGTGGACCGAGGGAGTAGGCGCCATCACCGGCTCCGGCGCCTTGGCCCGGTCGGTCTCGTCCTGCACGAGCAAGGACAGCAGGGAGGCCACGGGCAGGCCCGCTTCCGCCGGATGGCGCAGCACCTTGTCCGGCTCGATGCGATAGGTGTTCGTGCGCCCGTCACGGGTGCGGGAGAGGTAACCGCCCTCTTCGAGGTCGGAGATGACGCGCTGGACGGCGCGCTCCGTGAGGCGGCAGCGGGCGGCGATGTCGCGGATCCGGACGTTCGTGTTGTCGGCGATGGCCGCGAGTACGCGTGCGTGGCTGGTGATGAACGTCCATCCACTGTGAGGTTCGGGCACTCCAACCATGACCCGCATTTTAGGGGGCCGTCATTGCCGAACCCAGATACATGACATACTTTTCCGGTAATTGCTGACGTGCTCCGGGCTGGATCGCCGCAGACGGAGCCCCGAAGGTGTCCTGGGGATGAGGCCGTCATGTCACAGCTCATGAGCAGCACTGGTGGGAAGCGGTGGTCGGGCCACGCCGGCGAGTGCGGACCGGCGGCCGCGCTGGAACAGTACGAGCGGGACGGCGCCTGGGTCGTGGCCGCTCACGGCTCCTTCGACCTGGACTCGATCCCGCCCCTGGCGGACGCACTCGGCGCCGCCGTCAGGGAGCACCCGAAGGTGGTCCTGGACGCCTCCGGCGTCGTCTTCGCGGACTCGTCCTTCCTCAACCTCCTGATCCTCACCCACCAGGCGGGCACCCTGCGCGTGGCCGGGCCACCGGAACAGCTTCAGCGGCTGTTCGCGCTCACCGGCACGGACACCGTGCTGGAGGTGCGGGAAACCGTGCGCGATGCCGCCGTCTCCTGAGTCGCGAACGGTGGCGTGCCCCTCGTGACCCTCCCGGGGGCAGCGGAAGCGGGACCTGAGCCCGCACCGGCGGCGTCGCCGAAGCCCGCTGCACCCACGGCCGCTCCCCCCCCCCCCGGAGCCGATTCACGGACCGCCTCTTGCCGTGCGTCCGCGCCGTCGATACGATCCGTACCGGTACGGAACACAACTCGGACGCGAGCGGTACGGCTCGACCGGTGCAAGGGGGAGAGATCATGCGGGTCAAGGACTTCGATCACCTGGTGCTCAACGTCGCGGACGTCGAGCGGGCGCTGGCCTTCTACACCGGGCCGCTGGGGCTCGCGGGCGAGCGGGTCGAGGAGTGGCGGGCCGGGAAGGTGCCCTTCCCCTCGGTGCGGATCAGCGGGACCACGGTCATCGACCTGGTCGAGCGGCCCCGCGGCGAGTCCAACGTCGACCACATCTGCCTGGTGGTGGATCCGCTGGACTGGCAGGAGGTCGTCGCCTCCGGCACCTTCGACGTCGTCGAGGGGCCCGTGCCGCGCTGGGGCGCCCGGGGTTCGGCCGAGTCCGTCTACGTCCGCGACCCCGACGGCAACACCGTGGAGCTGCGCTGGTACCCCCAGGACGCCGCCGCATGAGCCCGGCGGCCGGCGGCCGGCCCCGGGATCCGGCGATCGACGCCGCGGTGCTGGCGGCCACCGTGCGGCTGCTGGGCGAGGACGGTTACGGCGGTTTCGCGCTGGAGAGGGTGGCCGCGCTCGCGGGCACCAGCAAGGCCGCCATCCGCCGCCGCTGGCCCCGGCGGCAGCGACTGGTGATCGACGCGCTCGCCTCGGTCCTCGTCGTGCCGCCCGCCCCGGACAACGGCTGCACCCGCTGCGATCTGCACCAGAGCGTGCGGCTGCTCGCCGAGGTGCTGCACGAGCGGCTGCCGGCCGGGGTGCTCGCGCCGCTGATCGCCGACTGCGCCGACGACCCCGAGTTGCACGAGTACCTGCTGCACAGCCTCGTGCAGCCGGGCCGGGCGGCCGCCGCGGTCGCGGTGCGGCGGGCCGTCGAGCGCGGGGACCTGCTGCCGGACGTGGACCCCGAGCTGTTCGTCGACCTGCTCGCCTCGGTGGTGTACCGGCGGGCGCTGTTCGGCGAGGCCCCGGTCGACGCGTCGTCGGCGCGCGCGCTGGTCGACCTGCTGCTGCGCGGGGTGGCCGTCGACTTCGACCGGCTGGTGTTCATCAGCCGGCAGCCGGCCGAGCGGCGGCACCTGTACCACTAGGGCCGGTGCCGGTGCACCGGCCGTGGCGGGACCGTGGCCGGTCAGAACTTGATCGAGGAGATCGAGTCCGCTATCGAGTTCAGGAACCGGTTGATGGACGGCGCCATGCCGCTGGAGGCCAGGAAGAAGCCGAAGAGCATGGCCACGATGGCCGGTCCGGGCTTGAGGTTCTTCCCCCTGATGAGCACCACCAGGATGACCGCCAACAGCAGCACCACAGACAGTGAAATGGCCACAACTGATCACACCCTCGGTCGGTCCCGCTCCCGGCCCGGGGGCACGGCCCGCACCCCCGCCAGAACCATCGTGCCACCAACGGGCCTGGTCCATGCGGCTCCTGACATGATGTCGGACACGCCGTCCCGGCCCGGGCGACGCCCCGCACAGGAATTCGACGGGCAACCGACCGCGACTGCGGCAGGAATTACGCGACTTCGTTTCCGGCTCCACACAACTTGCGCGCAGGTAATTCAAATTGATCGCACAGAGACGCCGTATGCCCCACTTGATGGGGATGAATCCAGACATCATGGGTGAACGGCGGGCTTTTCTGTGGGCACCGTCACGTGATTGCGGACCGCAAGTCCGTTGAATTCGCGGGCAGTCACAGGGGATAACCGGAAATGACTGCACGGGGTTTTACGGAATCCCGCACACGACGCTAGGGTGCCTGAGATGTTCGACGCCGCCTCCTCCCCCGGCCAGACCCCGCAGCCGCTCCCCCCGGCCCAGCCGCCGGCGCCGGGAGTGCCCGGTCCGCGTACCCCGGTGAGTACGCAGGAACGGCCGCGGCAGACGGCGAGACCCGGCGGCAAAGAGCGCGACGCGTTCTTCGACAACGCCAAGTACCTGGCGATCGTGCTCGTCGCGATGGGTCACTCGTGGGAGCCGCTGAAGGGCGACAGCCGCATCCTGGAAGGCCTGTACACGGTGGTGTACAGCTTCCACATGCCGGCGTTCATCATCATTTCCGGCTTCTTCTCGCGTAATTTCGACATGCGCCCGGACCGGCTCAAGCGGCTGGTCACCGGGGTCCTCGTCCCCTATGTCGTCTTCGAGACGGCCTACCCCCTGTTCAACAACCTCGTCACGGGCTCCCACCAGGAGATCAGTCTGCTCGATCCCTGGTTCCTGACCTGGTTCCTGTGCGCCCTGTTCGTCTGGCGGCTGACCACGCCGGTCTGGAAGCTGGTGCGCCATCCGCTGCCGGTGGCCCTCGTCGTCGCCATGCTGGCCTCCGTCACCCCGAACATCGGCGACGACCTCGACCTCCAGCGCGTGCTCCAGTTCCTGCCGTACTTCGTGCTCGGCCTGAACATGAAGCCGGAGCACTTCCAGCTGGTGCGCCGCCGCGCGGTGCGGATCGCCGCGGTGCCGGTGTTCGCCGCGGCGCTGCTGGTCGGCTGGTGGGCGGTGCCGCGCATGAACACCGCGTGGTTCTACCACCGCGACTCGGCGCAGGAGCTGGGCGCGCCCTGGTGGTGCGGACCGGTGATGACGCTCGCGATGATGGCCTGTTCGCTGCTGCTGACGGCCTGCTTCTTCGCCTGGGTGCCGGGCCGCAAGACCTGGTTCACGACGCTGGGCGCGGGCACCATCTGCGGCTATCTGCTGCACGGCTTCCTGGTGAAGTTCGCCGACTACCGGGGCTGGTTCGACCACGCCTGGCTGCACCGGCCGCTCGGCGAGATCCTGGTGACCCTGCTCGCGGGCGCCGCCGTCACCCTGCTGTGCACCGCGCCGGTGCGGCGGGTCTTCCGGTTCGCGATGGAGCCGAAGATGGAGTGGGCGTTCAAGCAGGACGCCGCCCGGCTGGCCCGGGAGCGGGGGCAGCAGGCGCACGAAAAGGCCGCGTCCTGACCGGCTTTGGGGCTCTCCGTCCCGATTCGGGGCCGGTTCAGCTCTGACGCAGGCCGAGGAGCGCGCGCATGTGCGCGTACTTCTCGGTCAGTCGTTTCCGGGTCGGTTCGTCCAGAACGGCCAGCCGCTCCGGGTCGGCGTTGTGCGCCAGGTCCGCCTCCTTCACCAGCAGGGCGCCCGGGGTGTCGAGGATGCGCCGGGCGTACGCCGCCGGGTCCTCCCCCGGCCGCTTGGTGACGGCGTCCACGATGGCCTTGGTGCGCGGGGTGAGGGCGGCCCCGGCCAGCCAGGCGCGGCCGAGCGCGGCGTCCTCCACGGAGTCGTGCAGCCAGGCCGCCGCGATCTGCTCGGCGTCGCCCCCGCGGACGCGCACGCCGTTCGCCACGGCGGCGAGGTGCTCGGCGTACGGCCGTCCCGCCTTGTCGGTCTGTCCCTCGTGCGCGGTCCGGGCCGTGGCCTCGACCTCGGCGAGGGTGAGGAGTCCGGGTGCCGCGGACGGTGTCTCGGTCATGCGCCCAGTGTGTCAGCGGGCGTGGGCCGAGGCCTCGCGGCAGATCAGGAGCAGGGCGCGGTCGTCGTTGACGTCCTTGGCGACGGCCTCGATGAGGTGCCAGGCGGCGCCGTGGAAGCCGCCGGCGACATAGCGGTCGGCCTCGCCGGTGAGCCGGTCGATGCCCTCGACGATGTCCCGGTCGGAGGTCTCCACCAGCCCGTCGGTGAACAGCATCAGCACGTCGCCGGGGCGCAGCGAGCCCTTCACGGAGTCGAACTGGGCGCCGTCGTACACCCCCAGCAGCGGCCCCTCGGCCGACTTCTCCTCCCAGCGGCCGGTGCCCGCGCTGAGCTGGAGCCCCGGCGGGTGGCCCGCGGAGTACAGCTCGTAATCCCCGGAGTCGAGGTCCAGGACGAGGTGGATGGAGGTGGCGAAGCCCTCCTCCCAGTCCTGGCGCAGCAGATAGCCGTTGGCCGCCGGGAGGAAGGCGTGCGGGGGCAGGGAGCCCAGCAGCCCGCCGAACGCGCCGGACAGCAGCAGGGCGCGCGAGCCGGCGTCCATGCCCTTGCCGGAGACGTCGGTGAGGACGACCTCCAGGGTGCGGCCGCCGCCCGTGCGGGCGGCCACCACGAAGTCACCGGAGAAGGACTGGCCGCCGGCCGGGCGCAGCGCCATCTCGTGGTGCCAGCCCTGCGGCAGCTTGGGCAGCTTGCTCTGCACCCGGATCCGTTCGCGCAGGTCGAACAGCATGGTGCCGCCGCGCCGCCAGGGCACGCCGACGCGGCTGCGGAACTGGGCGGTGAGCAGGCCGAAGAAGCCGCAGGCGGCCACCACCAGGACCACGCCCGGGGTGACCCGCGAGGGACCCTCGGTGTACGGGCCGAGCCGCACCGACTCCACGATCAGCGCGGTGGCCGCCGCCGCGTACAGGCCGAGCAGGCTCGCCGGGCGCAGCAGCAGCCCGCCGGCGACGATCGGCAGCACCAGCATGGCCGGGGAGCACCACACGGAGTCGAACAGGGTGAGGGCCGCGAGGACGGGGACGGTGAGCAGCAGCCCGGCGAAGGCGATCCAGTCGGAGCCGTCGCCGCGGAAGTAGTCGACGGCGCTTTTGCGCAGGCCGACGCGGGCCCGGTGCCACTGCATCCTCCACCGGGCCGTGAACGTCTCGGCCTTCGCGCGCGTCTCTCGTCCTGCTGCCATTAGTTCGGGACCCTATCCATCGCACCGGCCGCTTGGCACGGGAGGTCCCACTTGTCCCCCGTGCGGGCTGCGTCTCACAGGTTCGTCCCTCAGTGAACGCCAC
Source organism: Streptomyces sp. NEAU-sy36 (assembly GCF_013423905.1). NCBI lineage: Bacteria > Bacillati > Actinomycetota > Actinomycetes > Kitasatosporales > Streptomycetaceae > Streptomyces > Streptomyces sp. NEAU-sy36. Next base: position 1,121,013 of record NZ_CP058977.1, on the reverse strand, counting down.
CCGGCGCCCCCGCGTCCCCGTCCCGGCCAAATTCGCTGGCCCGCCCCGCGATGTCTTGCTAGGCATGGCGCATGGAGACTGACCGGGGAACCGAGTTGAGGGTGCTGCGCGAGGCCGACTGGGACGAGTGGTACGGCTCCCTGTCGCGCGCGTTCGGCTGGCAGCCGGCGCAGCCCGAGGACCGCGAACTGCACCGTTCCCTGCTGGACCCGGACCGGGGTCTCGCCGCCTGGGACGGGGACCGGATCGTCGGTACGACGGGGTCGTTCGCCTTCCGGATGACCGTGCCGGGCGGGGCGGCGGTCCCGGCGGCGGGCGTCACGATGGTGAGCGTGGCGGCCACGCACCGGCGGCGCGGGGTGCTGACGTCGATGATGCGCCGGCAGCTGGACGACGTCCGGGCGCTGGGCGAACCGCTGGCGGTGCTGACCGCGTCCGAGCCGGCGATCTACGGCCGCTTCGGCTACGGCGCCGCGACGTACCGGTTGTCCGCGGAGATCGACACCAGCCGGGTCACCCTCGATCTGCCGGCCGGCACCGACGAGGTGCGGCTGCGGTACGCGGCGCCGGCGGACGTCCTCGACGCGTGCGAGGCGGTGTACGCGGCGCTGGTGCCGCGCCGGCCCGGGATGCTGGTGCGCCGGCCCGGCTGGGAGCGGGCCGGACTGCTGGACACCGAGACCGCGCGCGGCGGGGCGTCGGCGCTCCAGTGCGTGGTCGCGGAGCGGGACGGGCAGGTCACCGGGTACGCGCGGTTCCGCACCCGGGCCGAGTGGAACGCGGGCGGCGCCGACGGCACGGTGCGGCTGGCGGACCTCGCCGCGCTCGATCCCGCGACGGAGGGCGCGCTGTGGCGCTTCCTGTGCGGCATCGACCTGATGACGACCGTGTCGGTGGACGCGCGGCCGGTGGACGACGGCTGGCAGCACCTGGTCTCCGACGTCCGCCGCTGCCTGCCGCGGGTGCGGGACGAGTGCTTCGTACGGCTGGTCGACGTCGGTACGGCGCTGGCCGCGCGGACGTACCAGGCGCCGGTGGACGTCGTACTGGAGGTGGCGGACCCCTTCTGTCCCTGGAACGCGGGGCGCTGGCGGCTGACCGGGGACGCCAAGGGGGCGTCCTGCGAGCGTACGACGGAGCCTGCGGAACTCGCTCTTTCGGTGCGGGAGTTGGGGGCGGCGTACCTGGGCGGGGTGTCGCTGGCCGCGCTGGCGGCGGCCGGGCGGGTGCGGGAGCTGCGCGGCGGAGCGCTGGCGGAGGCCTCGGTGGGGTTCGGGTCCGCGGTGGCGCCGTGGCTGCCGCACAATTTCTAGCGCTTCTTCCGGCTCTTCGCCCGGGTCAGCGTTTCTGGCAGGTGGGGCACCAGAAGAGGTTGCGGGCGGCGAGGCCGGCGGTGCGGATCTCGTCGCCGCAGACGTGGCAGGGCTGGGTGGCGCGGCGGTAGACGTACACCTCGCCGCCGTGGTCGTCGACGCGGGGCGGGCGGCCCATGGCCTCGGGGGTGTGCTCGGGCCGTACGGTGTCGATCCGGTTGTCGCGCACGCCCTGGCGCATCAGCGCGACCAGGTCGGACCAGATCGCTTCCCATTCGGCCGGGGTGATGTCGCGGCCCGCGCGGTAGGGGTCGATGCCGTGCCGGAACAGGACCTCGGCGCGGTAGACGTTGCCGACGCCGGCCACGGTCTTCTGGTCCATCAGCAGGGCGGCGACGGTCGTGCGGCTGCGGGAGATCTTCCGGTACGCGGCCTCCGGGTCGGCGTCCTCGCGGAGCGGGTCGGGGCCGAGGCGGTCGTGGACGGCCCGCTTCTCCGCTTCGGTGATCAGGGCGCAGGTGGTGGGCCCGCGGAGGTCGGCGTACGCCGTGTCGGTGGCGAGGCGGAGGCGGACGGTGTCGGTGGGCGGGGGCGCCGGGGCGTCACCGAAGCCGACCTTGCCGAAGAGGCCGAGGTGGATGTGGACCCAGTCGGTGTCGCGGAACCGGAGGAACAGGTGCTTGCCGTGGGCCTCGGTGGCGGTCAGCTCGGCGCGGTCCAGGAGGGCGGCGGCGTCGGAGAACTTGCCCTGGGGGCTGGTGACGCGGGGGGCCGTGTGCAGGAAGCGCTCGGCGTAGTCCCGGGCCAGCCGGTGGATGGTGTGCCCTTCGGGCAAGGCGGGGCCGTCCTTTCCTCTTCGCCACCGGGGGCGGGCCCCGCGGTGCACTCACCCAGCGTACGGAACCGCCGCCGGTGGCCCCGGGGGACCGGGCGCCCATGACGCCCGCCCTCCGGCCCGTCGAGCCGGGCCGGAGGGCGGGTGGGGAAAGCGGGCCGGACGCCGGTCCGGGCGGGGCTTACGCCTGGGGGTGGTGCGCCGGGATCGGGGGGAGGTCGCCCGTGGTCTCGTAGTCGGAGAGCATGTCGATGCGGCGGATGTGGCGCTCGTCACCCGAGAACGGGGTGGCGAGGAACACCTCGACGAACTTCGTGGCCTCCTCCGTGGTGTGCATGCGCGCACCCACGGCGATCACGTTGGCGTTGTTGTGCTGACGCCCGAGGGAGGCCGTCTCCTCGCTCCAGGCCAGCGCCGCGCGCACGCCCTTCACCTTGTTCGCGGCGATCTGCTCGCCGTTGCCGGAGCCGCCGATCACGATGCCGAGGGCGTCGGCGTCCGCGGCCGTGCGCTCGGCCGCCCGCAGGCAGAAGGGCGGGTAGTCGTCCTGGGCGTCGTAGATGTGCGGCCCGCAGTCGACGGGCTCGTGGCCCGCCTCCTTGAGCCACTCGACGAGGTGGTTCTTGAGTTCGTAGCCGGCATGGTCCGAGCCGAGGTACACGCGCATGCCACGAGTGTGACACGACGGATACGGGGCAGCAGCCCCGGGTCGGCGGCGCCCGGACGGCGCGGGAGGGTACCGCGGCGGTGCTGCGAATTCCGTAGCTCGAATGTGAGCGGGACCATAGAACCTCAAGGGAACCTCAAGTAACAATCCGGATTCAGAGGTTCCCGAATTCGTTCGCCTCGGATTCACTGGACCGACTCGTACACCGCTCGTACGAATCCCGTACCGGACCCCTCAACGGCACCTCCGTTCCCGTACGAGAACCCCCGCTCAACAGGCGCAAAGGAATCCGTCCATGACCCCTCCTGGTTCCGGACTTCAAGCAGGCCTCAAGAACCGCCACCTGACGATGATCGCGATCGGCGGTGTCATCGGCGCCGGCCTCTTCGTCGGCTCCAGCTCCGGCATCGCCGCGGCGGGCCCCGGCATCCTGCTGTCCTACGCCCTCGTCGGCACCCTCGTCGTCCTCGTGATGCGAATGCTGGGCGAGATGTCCGCCGCCAACCCGACCTCCGGCTCCTTCTCCGAGCACGCCGACCGTGCGCTCGGCCGCTGGGCCGGTTTCTCCATCGGGTGGCTCTACTGGTTCTTCTGGGTCGTCGTGCTCGCCGTGGAGGGGACCGCGGGTGCCAAGATCCTGTCGGGCTGGGTCCCGGCGGTGCCGCAGTGGGGCTGGGCCCTCATCGTGATGCTGGTGCTGACCGCGTCGAACCTCTTCTCCGTCGGTTCCTACGGCGAGTTCGAGTTCTGGTTCGCCGGCATCAAGGTCGTGGCGATCGCCGCGTTCATCGTCGTCGGCCTGCTGGCGATCTTCGGTGTGCTGCCGGGGGCCCACACGGACCAGGCGTCCTTCGCCAACCTCACCAACCACGGCGGATTCCTGCCACACGGTCCGGGCGCGATCCTCACGGGTGTCCTGCTGGTCGTCTTCTCCTTCATGGGCAGCGAGATCGCCACCCTGGCGGCCGGCGAGTCGGAGGACCCGCAGCGGGCGGTCACCAAGGCCACCAACAGCATCATCTGGCGCATCGGCGTCTTCTACCTGGGCTCGATCCTCGTCGTGGTCGCGCTGCTGCCGTGGAACTCCCCGTCGCTGGAGAAGGACGGCTCGTACGTCGCCGCGCTGAACTCCCTCGGCATCGCGCACGCCGGCCAGATCATGAACGTCATCGTGCTGACGGCGGTGCTGTCCTGTCTCAACTCCGGTCTGTACACGGCCTCCCGGATGGCCTTCTCGCTCGGCCAGCGCGGTGACGCCCCGAAGGCGTTCGCCCGCACCAACTCGCGCGGTGTCCCGATGGCGGCGATCCTGGCGTCGGTCGTCTTCGGCTTCGTCGCGGTCTTCTTCAACTACGAGTTCCCCGACACCGTCTTCCTCTTCCTGGTCAACTCCAGCGGTGCGGTCGCCCTGTTCGTGTGGCTGGTCATCTGCTTCTCGCAGCTGCGGATGCGCCGCATCATCCAGCGCGAGGCGCCGGAGAAGCTCATCGTGCGGATGTGGCTGTACCCGTACCTGACCTGGGCGGCGGCCGCGGTGATCGTAGCGGTCCTGGTCTACATGCTGTTCGACACCGAACACGACGGCCGGGAGACGGTCCTGCTGTCGCTGCTGGTCGCGGCGATCGTGGTCGCCATCTCCCTGATCAAGCAGAAGGTCGCGGGCGACCGGCCGGCCCCGGCCGCCGACGCCTCGGCCGACAAGGTCTCCATCGGCTGACCCCTGCCGACGCGCCGACGGCCGCGGGGCCCGACGAACTTCGTCGGGCCCCGCGGCCGTTGTGCCGTGCCGGCGGATCAGCGCTTGCCGGCGAACTTCCACGCGGTGGGCAGCAGACCCATCGCGAGCGCGGCCTTGAGGGCGTCGCCGATCAGGAAGGGGACGAGGCCGACCGCCGCCGCCCGGCCGAGGGAGTAGTGGGCGGCGAGGGCCAGGTACGGGACGCCGATCGCGTAGATGACGGCCGAGCCGAGGACCATCGTGCCCGCCATGCGCAGCGGGGAGCGGTCGGCGCCGCGGCGGGCCAGGGCGCCCACGACGGCGGAGGCCAGCAGCATGCCGAGGACGTAGCCGAAGGAGACGGAGCCGGAACCGGAGTCGCCGCCCGCGAACCACGGCACACCGGCCACGCCGGCCAGCGCGTACAGGGCGAGGGAGAGGAAGCCGCGGCGGGCGCCGAGCGCGGTGCCGACCAGCAGCGCGGCGAAGGTCTGGCCGGTCACCGGCACCGGGGAGCCGGGCACAGGCACCGACAGCTGGGCCGCGAGGCCGGTGAGCGCGGCGCCGCCGAGCACGAGGGCGGCGTCGCGGACGCGGGACGCGGGCAGCAGATCGGCGAGGACGGCACCCGGGCGGGTGGAGACGGTGGCGGTGCTCATGGGGACTCCGCGGGATGAAGGGGACAGGTGGGAACACCGCGACGCTATACCGGCGCCCCGAATCCGATCACCGTCAGCGCCCGACAAAGGGGTGATCGCCGACTTGGTGGGCTCCGCACAAAGAGCGCGCCTTACACCGGGCGCGGCGTGATTACGGTCACTGAGGTGGCGTGGTCCGGCAGACGGGGCCCGCACCCGGCGCGTCTGTAGGTTTCCCCCAAAGGTCCGCGCCTGCCCGGACGACGGCCCCTGGGCGGCGCGGGGGCCGTTTGCTAGCTTCGGGCACATGGTTGCCCAGGCCCGGTACTTCACGTCGCGTCGCTATGTCGACCTGCGGCGTCAGGGCGCGGCCACCTGTCGCCGTCCGGGATAGGGCGGGCCCGCTCGGTCCGCCCCGTCCCCTCCCGGTTCCCGATGTGTCGGCTCCGGTCCCCGAGGACGGTTCTCCATGCCCCGCAGTGCGGCCCCCACCCTCGTCTCCCCCGTTCCGCGTGCCGCCGACCGCGACCGGCGGCGCACCAGTGCCAGCGTCGTCCTGCGGTCCGTGCTGGAGCACGGACCGGTGGCGCGCAGCACCGTGGCGCGGCTGACCGGGTTGTCGCCCGCCTCGGTGACCGAGCACTGCGCCCGGCTCGCGGCCCTCGGGCTGATCAGGGAGTCGGCCGCCCCGCGCCGCTCGCGCGGGGTGGGGCGGCCGCATGTGCCGGTGGAGCTGGACGACGCGCGGTTCGTGGTGGGCGGGGTGCACGTGGCGGTGCCGTACACCACGGTGGCGCTGCTGGATCTGCGCGGCCGGGTGCTGGCCCGGCGGGAGTTGACGCACCGGCGGACCGAGCCGCACGAGGTGCTGGCGCGGGCCGCGGAAGGGCTTTCGGCGCTGTTCGCGCAGGTGCCGGACCGGCGGCCGCTGGGGGTCGGGGTGGCCGTCGGCGGCTGGGTGGACCGGGCGGCGGGCGCCGTGGTCGCGCACGATCTGCTGGGCTGGCGGGAGGTGCCGGTACGGGAACTGCTCGCCGCCCGCACCGGGCTGCCCGTGCGCGTCGACGGGCACGCGCGGGCGCTGGTGAACGCGGAGCGGCTGTTCGGGCGGGCCCGGGGCGGCGGGAGCGTGCTGCACCTGTTCATGGGCAATGTGGTGGACGCGGCGTTCGCCACCGGCGACGAGGTGCACCACGGGCCCCGGTCCGCGGCCGGCGCCATCGCCCATCTGCCGGTGCCGGGCGGCAGCGAGCCGTGCCCGTGCGGGCGTACCGGCTGCCTCCAGGCGGAGCTGGGCGAGCGGACGTTGTGCCGCCGGGCCCGGGAGGCCGGGGTCGTGGACGCGGCCGCCCATCCGATGCGGGTGGTGGCCGCGGCGGCGGCCGGAGACGCGGTGGCCCGGCGGCTGCTGGTGGAGCGGGCGCGGGCGACGGGACGGGCGGCCGGGCTGCTGCTCGACGTGCTCAATCCGGAGACGGTCGTGGTCACCGAGGTGGGGATCATGCATTTCCCGGAGTGCCTGGACGCCCTCCGGGACGCGGTCGGTAATTCCCGCTCCGCGTCCGTGCTGCCGACGAGTTTCGCCGATTCGGTGCTGGCCGTGGCGGGTGGTTCGGTGGTTCTCGACGAGCTGTTCCGCGATCCTCTGGGTGTCTCACCTGAGGGTATTTAATTCAGAAACTCGGAATGTTGACACCGGTCGCTCGACACCGGGAACATGCTGGTCATGAGCCCTCTCACGAGCTGTCGGACCGGCTGTCGCGCCCTCTGTTGCTGACATGTTGCCGCGCATGAAGCGCGCGTTTCCGTGAATTTCGCAGGGTTTCTCAGATGCTTCTCGGTGTTTCCCCGGGTTTCTCTGCGTGCTCTCCCTGTTTCCGTTGACCGGCTCTTTTCCGGGAGACCTCCCATGCACCGTCGCCTCTTTCTCACCTCACTGCTTGGCGCGTCCGCCGCCACCCTGGGCGTCGCCGGCTGCGCCAAGGGCGAGGCCGCCGCCGACACCGCGGGCGCCGCCACCCGGCCGCTGCCGGCCCGGGTGCCGTCCGGCACCAGCCTGAAGATCACCTCGTACCAGGGGGTGGAGCAACTCCAGTTCAGGCTGGGGAAGTTCCCGCCGCTGCCGTTCACCGTGTCCGAGTGGGTGAACCTCGGCGCCGGACCCGATGTCATCAACGCCTTCCGCGCCAGGTCCCTGGACCTCGCCGACAACGCGGGCATCCCGCCGATCCAGGCGCGGTTCCAGGGCCTCGCCGCGAAGATCGTGGCGGTCGGGCTGACCCGCAAGCCGAACTACGTCTTCGCGACCCGGCCCGGCAGCGACATCCGCTCCGTCGCCGACTTCAAGGGCAGGCGGCTCGCCTTCTCGCAGGGGCAGGCACAGGGCGTGGTCCTGCTGCGCGCCCTGAAGCGGGCGGGCCTGGCGTACGGCCAGGTCACGCTGGTGCCGCTGACCAGCAACCAGTTCCTGACCGCCCTGCAGTCCGGCCAGGTCGACGTGGCCCCCCTCGCCAACAGCCAGGCGCCCGCCTACCTCCAGCAGTACGCGGCGAAGGGCGCCCGCACCGTCACCACCGACGTGGTCGACCTGCTCAATCTGCTGTGGGCGCCGCAGGCCGTGCTGAACGACCCCGCCAAGGCCGCCGCCATCGCCGCCTACATCCCGCGGTGGGCCCGGGGCCAGGTATGGCAGTACGAGCATCCGGCCGAGTGGAACGAGGAGTTCTACGTCAAGACGCAGAACCTGAGCCCCGCCCAGGCCCGGTCCATCACCGCGCTCGCCGGCAAACCGCTGTTTCCGCCCAGCTGGGACGAGGCCGTCCGCTGGGAGCAGGAGACCGCCGATCTGCTCGCGGCGGGCGGCTTCGTACGGCACACGGACGTGACCACGCTGTTCGACCGCCGTTTCGAGGCGATCGCCGCGCGGGCCGTGCCCGAGGAGTACCGGAGGTGACCGCCGTGACCACGACGACCGCCGCGCCCGCCACCGAGGCGGGCGCGCCGCCCCCGGTCCGCCGCCGGCGCCGGCTCGCCCCCGGCCGCCGGTGGCCCGCCGCCCGGCTGGCCGGTCCCCTGCTGGTGCTGGGCGCCTGGGCCGCCGCGTCGGCCGCGGGTCAGCTCGACCCGGCCGCGATACCGGCGCCCTGGACGGTGCTGCGCACCCTCGGCCGGCTGTGGACCGACGGCACGCTGCCCACCGATGTGCTGACCTCGCTGCGGCGGGCCGGGTACGGCTTCGCGATCGGGCTGGCCGCCGGGGTGCTGCTCGCGCTCGTCGCCGGGCTCAGCCGGGTCGGCGAGGCGCTGGTCGACGGCACGGTGCAGCTCAACCGGGCGATCCCCACCCTCGGTCTGATCCCGCTGTTCATCCTGTGGCTGGGCATCGGGGAGACGTTCAAGGTCGCCATCATCGCGATCGTCGTCTACATCCCGGTCTACCTGAACACGCATGCCGCGCTGGCCGGCATCGACAGCCGGTACGTCGAACTCGCCGAGGTGCAGGGCCTGTCGAAGCTCGCGTTCGTGCGCCGGGTGGTGATCCCGGGGGCGCTGCCCGGGTTCTTCGTGGGGCTGCGGCTCGGGGTGACCGGCTCCTGGCTGGGCCTGGTGGTGCTGGAGCAGATCAACGCCACCAGCGGCCTCGGCTATCTGATGTTCCAGGCGCAGAACTACGGCCGTACCGACATCATCCTCGTCGGCCTGCTGATCTACGGCGTGCTCGGCCTGGTCTCCGACAGCGCGGTCCGTCTCGTCGAACGGAGGGTGCTGTCATGGCGCCGCACACTGAGCAGCTGACCCGGCCCGCCGTCCGGCTGCGGGACCTGAAGCGGTCGTTCGGGGGCCGTACGGTCCTCGACGGCATCGATCTGGAGTTGCCCACCGGGCAGTTCACGGCCCTGCTGGGGCGCTCCGGTTCGGGCAAGTCCACCCTGCTGCGGGCGGTCGCGGGGCTCGACCACGGGGTGACCGGGACCGGGCACGTCGCGGCGCCGCGGCGGGTGTCGGTGGCCTTCCAGGACTCGCGGCTGCTGCCCTGGCGCCGGGTGCTGGACAACGTGGTGCTGGGCCTGGACGGCAAGGGCGCGGTGGAGCGCGGCCGGGCGGCCCTCGCGGAGGTCGGGCTGGCGGGCCGGGAGCGGGCCTGGCCGGGCGAGCTGTCCGGCGGCGAGGCGCAGCGGGCCGCGCTGGCCCGTGCCCTGGTCCGGGAGCCCGAACTGCTGCTGGCCGACGAGCCGTTCGGCGCCCTGGACGCGCTGACCCGGATCCGGATGCACCATCTGCTGCGCGAGCTGTGGGAGCGCCATCGGCCCTCCGTGCTGCTGGTCACCCATGACGTGGACGAGGCGATCGTGCTCGCCGACCGGGTCCTCGTCCTGGACCGCGGCCGCATCGGACTCGATCTGGCCGTCGACCGCCCCCACCCGCGCTCCTACCGGGAGCCGCTGCTGGGCGAGTACCGGGAGCGGCTGCTGGCCGCCCTCGGCGTCACGGAGGACCACCGGTGACCGCGGAACGACGACTGCACCTGAACGCGTTCCTCATGAACACCGGCCACCACGAGGCCTCCTGGCGGCTGCCGGAGAGCGATCCGTACGCGCACGTCGACCCGCGGCACTACGTACGGCTCGCGCGGATCGCCGAGCGCGGCACCTTCGACAGCGTGTTCCTGGCCGACAGCCCGCAGTTGTGGGGCGACGTCGGGCAGCGTCCGGCGGGCGCCCTGGAGCCGCTGACCCTGCTGACGGCGCTGGCGACGGCCACCGAGCACATCGGCCTGATCGCCACCGCCTCCACCTCCTACAACTCGCCCTACGACCTGGCGCGCAGGCTCGCCTCGCTGGACATCGTCAGCGGCGGCCGGGCCGGCTGGAACATCGTCACCACCGCCGGTGCGGAGGCGGCGCGCAACTTCGGTCTGGAGCAGGAGCCGCCGCACGCCGAGCGGTACGCGCGCGCCGCCGACTTCCTGGACGTGGCGCTGAAGCTGTGGGACAGCTGGGAGGACGACGCGATCGTCGCCGACAAGGCGGCCGGTGTCTGGGGTGACGACCACAAGATCCATCCGCCCCGGCACGAGGGACCGTACTTCCGGGTCGAGGGCGCGCTCAACGTGCCGCGCTCCCCGCAGGCGCGTCCGCTGCTGGTGCAGGCGGGCTCCTCGGCGGACGGCAAGGCGTTCGCGGCACGGTACGCGGAGGCCGTGTTCACCGCGCAGCAGACCCTCGCCGACGCGCAGGTCTTCTACGCGGACCTCAAGTACCGCACCCGGCGGGCCGGGCGGAACCCCGAGCACCTCAAGGTGCTGCCCGGGATCGTGCCGGTCATCGGGTCCACGGAGGCCGAGGCGCGGGCGGCCGAGCGGGTCCTGGAGGACCACATCATGCCCGAGCACGGGCTCAGGCGCCTGGAACGGCTGCTCCAGCTCGCGCCCGACTCGCTGGAGCTGGACCGGCGGCTGCCCGGTGACCTGCCGCCCGAGTCCGCCGTCGAGGGCGCCAAGAGCCGCTACACCCTCGTGGTGACGCTGGCCCGGCGCGAGCAGCTCACCGTGCGGCAGCTGATCGGGCGGCTCGGCGGCGGGCGCGGGCACCAGACCTTCGCCGGGACGCCCGAGCAGATCGCGGACCTGATCGAGACCTGGTTCACGCAAGGCGCGGCCGACGGCTTCAACGTCATGCCGCCCGTGCTGCCCTCGGGCCTGGACGCCTTCGTGGAGCACGTCGTACCGGTCCTGCGCGCCCGGGGGCTGTTCCGCGAGGAGTACGGCCCCCACCGGACCCTGCGCGAGCGCTACGGCCTGCCCCGCCCCGCCAACCGGTACCCGACCCCTTCCCACAGCTGACCCCGACGCCTTCCGCGCTCCCTCCCGAAAGGAACCCCCATGTCACTGGAGATCACCAAGGTCACCGCGCGCATCGGCGCCCGCGTCCTGGGTGTCGACCTCACCCGGCCGCTCACCGAGGCGGAGGTGACCGGCATCCGCGAGGCCCTCAACGTCCACAAGGCGCTGGTCTTCGCCGCCGAGGGCCTGGACGACGCGGGCCAGCAGGCCTTCGCCCGGCACTTCGGCGAGCTGACCACCGCCCATCCGACCGTCGAGGCCGTCGAGGGCGCCCCGAACGTGCTCCCCGTGGACAGCGAGCGGGGCATCGCCAACCACTGGCACACGGACGTCACCTTCGTCCTCAACCCGCCGCAGGCCAGCACCCTGCGCTCGATCACCGTCCCGCCGTACGGCGGCGAGACCCTGATCGCGAACGCCGCGGCCGCCTACCGGGACCTGCCCGAGCCGCTGCGCCGCTTCGCGGACACCCTGTGGGCCGAGCACACCAACGACTACGACTACGCCGTACCGGACGAGGAGATCGACGCGGAACTGGCCGAGCGCCGCGCGCGGTTCACCTCGATCAGGTACCGCACCGCCCACCCGGTGGTCCGGGTGCACCCGCTGACCGGGGAACGCGGGCTGTTCATCGGCGGGTTCGCGCAGCGGATCGCGGGCCTGTCGACGGGCGAGTCGCGCAAGGTGCTCGACCTGCTCCAGTCCTACGTCACCCGCCCGGAGAACGTCCTGCGCCACCGCTGGGCGGAGGGCGAGCTGGTGCTGTTCGACAACCGGATCACCCAGCACTACGCCATCGACAACTACGACGGGCTGCCGCGCCGGCTGCACCGGGTGACGGTCGCCGGTGACGTCCCGGTCGGCGTCGAAGGCAAGGAGAGCTACTCCATCGAGGGCGACGCCTCGCACTACACGCCCGCGGGAACCCCCGTGGCGGCGTAACCGGAGTCTCACTCTCCGCGCTCCGGGTGTCCGGATACTGGGCGGCTCCTTCGCACATGCGGACGGGCCGCCCAGACTTGGGGAGTTTTTACCCCCCACACCGCACGGGAGAGCCGCGCCCATGCCCAGCAGCACCCGCACCGAGACACCACCACAGACGGAGGGGGCCTCACTCGCCCACGGCCTCAAGCAGCGCCACCTGTCGATGATCGCCCTCGGCGGCGTGATCGGCGCGGGCCTGTTCGTGGGTTCGGGCGCGGGCATCGCCGCGGCCGGCCCGTCCATCGTGATCGCCTACGCCCTGTCCGGGCTGCTGGTGATGCTCGTGATGCGGATGCTCGGCGAGATGTCGGCCGCCTACCCCTCGTCCGGCTCCTTCTCGGCCCATGCCGAGCGGGCGATCGGCCCCTGGGCCGGGTTCGCGGCCGGCTGGTCCTTCTGGGTGCTGCTGTGCACCGCCGTGGGCCTGGAGGGCATCGGCGCGGCCAAGATCGTCCAGGGCTGGGTGCCGGGCAGCCCGCAGTGGATCTGGGTCGCGCTGTTCATGCTGGTCTTCCTCGGCACGAACCTGGCCGCCGTGAAGAACTTCGGCGAGTTCGAGTTCTGGTTCGCCGCGCTCAAGGTCGGCGCGATCTCGCTGTTCCTGGTGCTGGGCGTGCTCGCCATCACGGGCGTGCTGCCGGGCACCGACGCGCCCGGCACCTCCCACCTGTCCCACTTCCTGCCGCACGGCGGCCAGGGCCTGGTCATCGGCCTGCTCGCCTCGGTCTTCGCCTACGGCGGCCTGGAGACGGTCACCATCGCGGCGGCGGAGTCGGAGGACCCGGTGCGGGGCGTGGCGCGTGCGGTGCGCACCGCGATGTGGCGCATCGCCGTGTTCTACATCGGCTCCATGGCCGTCGTCGTCACCCTGGTGCCGTGGGACTCCCCGGAGGTCGTGGCGCGCGGCCCCTACGTCGCGACCCTGGACCACCTCGGCATCCCGGGCGCGGCCCGGCTGATGGACGTGGTGGTGTTCGTGGCGCTGCTGTCCGCGATGAACGCCAACATCTACGGCTCCTCGCGCATCGCCTTCTCCCTGGTCGAGCGCGGCCAGGGCCCGAAGGCGCTGGCGAAGCTGTCCGGCGGGGTGCCCCGGATCGGCGTGCTCACCTCCTGTGTCGTGGGCTTCTTCTGCGTGCTGCTGAGCTACTGGCGGCCCGACGACGTCTTCCCGTGGCTGCTGAACATGATCGGCGCGGTGATCCTGGTCGTCTGGATCTTCATCGCGGTCTCCCAGCTGCTGCTGCGCCGCCGGATCGAGCGGGAGGCGCCGGAGAAGCTGGTGGTGCGGATGTGGGCGTTCCCGTACCTCACCTGGGTGGCGCTGGCCGGGATGGCCGCGGTCTTCGTGCTGATGGCACGGCAGCCGGACACCCGGGTCCAGCTGTACTCGTCGGGCGCGATGACCGTGGTGCTCGCGGCGGTGGGATACGTCTGGCAGCGGGCGCGCGCCCGGCGCTGACCCCCGCGCCGCAGGCGGACCGGGCCCCCACGTGCGACACGTGGGGGCCTTTCTGTTGCCCGGACGCTGTTGTTGCTAGCGTGTAGTTGCAAGAGACTTGCAATAAGGTTCCGGAGGGGATCACCCATGCCCGTCTACACGCTGCCCGACCTGCCGTACGACTACTCGGCGCTGGCCCCCGTGATCAGCCCCGAGATCATCGAGCTGCACCACGACAAGCACCACGCCGCCTATGTGAAGGGTGCCAACGACACGCTGGAACAGCTGGCGGAGGCGCGGGACAAGGAGTCGTGGGGCTCGGTCAACGGGCTGGAGAAGAACCTGGCCTTCCATCTGTCCGGGCACATCCTGCACAGCATCTACTGGCAGAACATGACCGGCCCGAAGGACGGCGGCGGCGAGCCGCTGGCGGCGGACGGCGTGGGCGAACTCGCCGACGCCATCAAGGAGTCCTTCGGCTCCTTCGCCGCGTTCAAGGGCCAGCTGTCCAAGGCGGCGGCCACCACCCAGGGCTCCGGCTGGGGCGTGCTCGCGTACGAGCCGCTGAGCGGACGGCTGATCGTGGAGCAGGTCTACGACCACCAGGGCAACGTCGGCCAGGGCTCGACCCCGATCCTGGTCTTCGACGCCTGGGAGCACGCCTTCTACCTCCAGTACAAGAACCAGAAGGTCGACTTCATCGAGGCCATGTGGCGGGTGGTCGACTGGCAGGACGTGGCCCGGCGATACGAGGCCGCCAAGTCCCGCGCGAACGCGCTGCTGCTCGCGCCGTGAGCGCACGCCCCTGAAGCGTCCCGCCTCGTGATCGTCTTCTCACCCTTCACGGCGGCGGGCGGATGGAGGGAGGCCCTCCGTGAGGACGTGACTCACGGGGGGCCTTCCGTCGTGCGGCGCCCCTTCACGCGCAGGGCACGTTGAGCGACAGCAGCGCCGTGCGGTCGCCGTCGACGCGGATCTCGGTGACGGCCGCGTTCAGCAGCCGCGGCAGGACACGGCGGTATTCGGACAGCGGAATCCGCAGCAGGGAGCAGAGCACCAGCCGCAGCAGGGTGTTGTGCGCGACGACCAGAACCCGGCCGCCCCGGTGCGCCGCGGCGATCCGGCGCAGCGCGGCGGCGCCCCGCGCGGCGGCGGCGCGCGGGTCCTCGGCGCCGGGGAACGGATGACCCACCGGGTCCCGGCGGTAGGCCTCCGCGGCGGCCGGGTGCTCCGCCGCGAACTCCGCGAGGGTACGGCCCTCCACCACGCCGAAGCCGCACTCGCGGAGGTCGTCCTCGTGCCGCGCCTCGATCCCGAGCGCCCGGCAGGCGGGCTCGGCGGTGGCCACGGCCCGGGTCAGCGGCGAGCACCACACGGCGTCCACGGGCCGCTCCCCCACCCACCTTCCCAACGCCTCCGCCTGCGCCCGCCCCAGCGCGGTGAGCCCGATGTCGCTCGCTCCGGCGTACCGGTTCTCCGCGTGCCAGGGGGTCTCGCCGTGGCGGGCCAGGAGGAGGGTGGTGGTCATGCCGTCGGTGTTCCCTTCCGTCTTCCGTTCCGTCTTCCGTCCCCTTTCCCTTCCCCGCGCCGCCGGCTTCCGGCGCTTCCTGCCCGTTCGGTCAACTTCCCATGCCCGTATGGGGGTTCTCCCTGCCTTTCCCGTGCCCGAGGGATTGACGCCCGCCGGATGGTCATTACACCCTGTACATCCGAAGCGACCCACCGTGTCGCCGCCCCTGTCCTGGACGACGAGACGAAAGACGCCCTGTGATGGCCTCCAGTGTGCGGGTGCTGGCCGCCGGCGACCGCTTCGTGCTTCCCTCGCTGATCGCGGCGGCCCTCGCGCGCCACGCCCACTGCGATGTGCGGGAGCTGACGCTCGGCTGGCCGCTGGAACCGTTCGGTCCGGTCGCCGAGGTGCGCGAGGCCAGCGACGCGGAGGACGAGCTGATCGCGGCCCTGGCCGGCGCGGACGTCCTCGTCACCCAGATGGCGCCGGTCACCGAGCGGGTGCTGACCGCCCGCCCGGAAGTGCGGCTGGTCGCGGTCTGCCGGGGCGACCCGGTGAACGTCAATCTGGAGGCGGCCAGGCGGCACGACGTCCGGGTCTGCTCCGCGCCCGGCCGCAGTGCCGCCGCCACCGCCGAGTTCACCGTCGGCCTGCTGATCGCCGCCCTGCGCCGTATCCCGCAGGCCCACGACCTGCTGGCGGAGCAGGGCAGTTGGGCGGGCTCGACGTACTACACGTACGAGCAGAGCGGACTGGAGCTGGAGGACCTGCCGGTCGGGCTGATCGGGTACGGCGCGGTCGGCAGCCGGGTCGCGCGGGCGCTGTGCGCGTTCGGCGCGCGGGTGATGGTGCACGACCCGTACGCGCGCGGCGAGGTGCACGGGCTGCGGATGTCCTCGCTGGACGAACTGCTGCGCCGCTCCCGGGTGGTCAGCCTGCACGCCCGGCTCACCGAGGAGACCCGGGGGCTGCTCGGCGCCCGGGAGCTGGCGCTGCTGCCGCCGGGCGCGGTCGTGGTGAACGCGGCCCGCGGGGCCCTGCTGGACGAGGCGGCGCTGTGCGACGCGCTGGAGGACGGCCGGCTCGCCGCGGCGGCGCTGGACACGTACGCCGAGGAGCCGCTGCCGGCGGACTCGCGGCTGCGGACGGTGGGCGGGCGGGTGCTGCTGACCCCGCACCTCGGCGGCGCGAGCCGGGCGGTCGCGGAGAAGGCGGCCCGGCTGGCCGCGGCGGAGGTGGGGCGGTGGGTGCGAGGGGAGCCGCTCGCCCACTGTCTGACGTGATGCGCGGGAGCCGGGCCACGACACCGGGAGGGCGGCGTGTCCGCCGGGACCGGCGTGAGGATTGCGGACCCGGTCCCCGCGCTTGTCCGCGGGGGGCGGGGTCCGCCGGGGCCGGTTCCCCGCGCCCGTCCACAGGGCACGGACGCCCGGCCCCGGCACCCGGTGGATCACGCACGCCGGGCCCGGTGGTGTGCCGTCGCCGGCAGGAGCCGGGGCCCTGTCCCGTACCGGAGGTCTACAAGTTGCTGAAGTCGGGGCCCTGCGTCCGCGTGCGCTTGATCTCGTAGAAGCCCGGGACCGAGGCGACCGCGAGAGTGCCGTCCCACAGGCGGGCGGCCTGCTCGCCCTTGGGGGCGGGGGTGACGACCGGGCCGAAGAAGGCGATCTGCTGCCCGTCGTCCCCGGGGACCGCGATCACGGGGGTGCCGACCTCCTGGCCGACCTTGTCGATGCCCTCCTTGTGGGAGGCGCGCAGCTCCGCGTCGAACTCGAAGTCCTCCTGCTCGGCGTAGTCGATCAGCTCGGCGGGCAGGCCCACGTCGGCGAGCGCCCCGGCGATGGCCTCCAGGGTGGCGCCCTCGCCGTTGTTGTGGATGCGGGTGCCGAGCGCGGTGTACAGCGGGCCCACGACCTCCTGGCCGTGCTTCTGCCAGGCGGCGGTGACCACCCGCACGGACTGCCAGGCCCTGGTGCTGAGCATCTCCCGGTACTCGTCGGGCAGCTCGTCCAGCTTGTCCTCGTTGAGGACGGCGAGGCTCATGACGTGCCAGCGGACCTCGATGTCCCGGAGCTTCTCCACCTCCAGCACCCAGCGGGAGGTCATCCAGGCCCAGGGGCACAGCGGGTCGAACCAGAAGTCGACGGGGGTCTTGCCGGACGGGGACACGGTCTCGGACATGGTTCTCCTCAGCGAAAAGGTCGTCTCCAGCGGCAACGACGTCCCCGCGAGCGGCATTCCCCGCCGAGCCCCGTCAGGAGCACATGGCAGGATCGGTGCTGTTCAGCCATGACTCACGCGATCACAAGGGAGTGCCGCCGTGCCCGGTGAGAATCTTTCCCGCGACGAGGCCCGGGAGCGGGCCGCCCTGCTGTCCGTCGACGGATACGACGTGTCCCTGGACCTCAGGTCCGCCGTCGGCGACGGGAACGGCGAGCCGCGCACCTTCCGCTCGGTGACCACCCTCCGCTTCCGCTGCAACGAGCCGGGCGCGTCCAGTTTCGCCGACCTGATCGCGCCGAGCGTGACCGCCGTGTCCCTCAACGGCAAGGACCTGGACCCGAGCGAGGTCTTCGACGGCACCCGGATCGCGCTGGAGGACCTGGCCGCGGAGAACGAGCTGGTGGTCGACGCCCAGTGCGCCTACTCGCGCACCGGCGAGGGCCTGCACCGCTTCGTGGACCCGGAGGACGGCGAGGTCTACCTCTACACGCAGTACGAGCCGGCCGACTCCCGCCGGGTGTTCGCGGGCTTCGAGCAGCCCGACCTCAAGGCGCCGTTCCGCTTCGAGGTGCGGGCACCCGAGGGCTGGACCGTGTGGAGCAACGGCGCCGGTGAACTGTCCGACGGCGTCTGGCGGTTCGCGGAGACCAAGCCGATCTCGACGTACATCACCTGCGTGGTGGCGGGCCCGTACCACTACGTGACGGACACCTACTCCCGTACGTTCGCGGACGGCACCACGCTGGAGATCCCGCTGGGCGCGATGTGCCGCAAGGGGCTCGCCCCGCACTTCGACGCCGACGACGTCTTCCTGATCACCAAGCAGGGCCTGGACTTCTTCCACGAGCACTTCGACTACCCGTACCCCTTCGGCAAGTACGACCAGGCGTTCGTGCCGGAGTACAACCTGGGCGCGATGGAGAACCCGGGCCTGGTGACCTTCCGCGAGGAGTACATCTTCCGCGGGAAGGTGACGCAGGCGTCGTACGAGGCCCGCGCCAACGTGATCCTGCACGAGATGGCGCACATGTGGTTCGGCGACCTGGTCACCATGGCCTGGTGGGACGACCTGTGGCTGAAGGAGTCCTTCGCGGACTTCATGGGCACGTTCGGCAACGTCGGCGCGACCCGCTTCAAGGACGCCTGGATCACCTTCGCCAACCGCCGCAAGGCCTGGGCGTACCGCGCGGACCAGCTGCCGTCCACGCACCCGATCACGGCGGACATCCGCGACCTCCAGGACGCCAAGCTGAACTTCGACGGCATCACCTACGCCAAGGGCGCCTCCGTGCTCAAGCAGCTGGTGGCGTACGTCGGGCAGGACGCGTTCCTGGAGGGCGCCCGCCGCTACTTCAAGCGGCACGCCTACGGCAACACCCGCCTGGACGACCTGCTGTCGGTGCTGGGCGAGACCAGCGGCCGGGACATGACGGCGTGGTCGCGGTCCTGGCTGGAGACGGCCGGGGTGAACGCGCTGACCCCGCAGGTGCTCCTGGCGGACTCGCGTGTCGCCGAGCTGGCGGTGGTGCAGGAGGCCCCCGAGACCCATCCCGAACTGCGGCCGCACCGGATCGCGGTGGGCCTGTACCGGCTCACCGAGGGCGGCGCGCTCGAACGGTACGCGCGGGTGGAGACGGACGTGGACGGCCCGCGCACGGTCGTGGCCGGGCTGGCCGGCGCCGAGGCCCCGGACCTGGTGCTGGTCAACGACGACGACCTGACCTACTGCAAGACCCGCTTCGACGCCGGTTCGCTGGCCACGCTCCAGGAGCACCTGGGCGACCTGACCGACCCGCTGGCGCGGGCCCTGTGCTGGTCGGCGCTGTGGAACATGACCCGGGACGCGCTGCTGCCGGCCCGGGACTTCATCGGCCTGGTGCTGCGCTTCGCGGGCCGCGAGTCGGACATCGGCGTGCTCCAGATGCTGCACGCGTGGGCGCACTCGGCGCTGGAGCGCTACGCGGCCCCCGACTGGCGGGAGACCGGCGGCGCGCTGCTCGCCGAGGGCGCGCTGCGGGAACTGCGGGCGGCCGGGCCGGGCAGCGAGCACCAGCTGGCCTGGGCGCGGTTCTTCGCCTCGACGGCGTCGGCCGAGCCGGACCTGGCGCTGCTGAGGGAGCTGCTGGACGGCACCACGGCGATCGAGGGCCTGGAGGTGGACCAGGAGCTGCGGTGGGCGTTCCTGGAGCCGCTGGCCGCGCACGGCGCGGCCGACGAGCGGCTGCTCGCCGCCGAACTGGCCCGCGACGACACCGCGTCCGGCAAGCGCCACCAGGTCCGCTGCCTGGCGGCCCGCCCGTCGGCGGAGGTCAAGGCGCGGGCGTGGGAGCAGGTCGTGGAGTCCGACACGCTGTCCAACGCGCTGGTGGAGGCGACGATCGCGGGCTTCGACCAGCCCTCCCAGCGGGAGCTGACCGCGCCGTACGCGCAGAAGTACTTCGCGGCCATCGAGCGGGTGTGGCGGGAGCGTTCCATCCAGATCGGCATGGACGTGGTCAGCGGGCTGTTCCCGGCCCTCCAGGACCGGCCCGAGACGCTGGCGGCGACGGACGCGTGGCTCCAGGCGCACCAGGACGCGGCGCCCGCGCTGCGGCGGCTGGTGCTGGAGGCGCGGGACGACCTGGCACGGGCGCTGCGCGGACAGGCGTGCGACGCGGAGGCCGCCGCCCGATGAGCCTTGGCCCGAGCCTCGGCGGTCGGTGACCGTTACCGGATTCGTGCCCCGACGGCCGTAACCCCTGGTCCGCACCCTGGCGACCAGGGGTTTCCGGTGCCCGATCGGCATCCGAACACCTGACCTTTAGTGCCGTCTTGTCCGCATTTCTCGACGACCGTGTAACAGCGGTTAAAGGAGGGACCAAGGGTGGGCATCCCGAGGGCATGACGCACAACACCCCCCTCTCCCCCCGCCCCCTCGGCCACCTCCACGACATCCACCACCGCGTGCTGACCACGGCCCAGCTGCGCGCCCACGGGGTGACCGCGGCCGAACTGTCCGCACGGACCCGCCCCGGCGGACCCTGGCGCCAACTGCTGCCACACGTCCACCTGTTGCACCCGGGACCGCCGACGAGCGAGGAGCGGCTGCGCGGCGCCCTGCTGTACGCGGCCCGCGAGCCCGCGCCGGGCGTCCCCCTCCAGCCGACGGCCAGGCACGCGCACCGGCCGCCGTACCCGGGCGCGATGCTCACGGGACTGGCGGCGCTCACCCTGTACGGCTTCCACGCCGCGCCGCCGCTGACGTCCCTGGAGCACATCGACGTCCTGGTGCCCCGGCAGCGCAGGCTGCGCTCCACCGGTTACGTCCGGATCGTGCGCGGCGCGGACGTGCCCGAGCCGCGCACGGTGACCGGGCTGCCGGTGGCGCCGGTGCCGAGGGCGCTCGCGGACGCGGTGGCCGGGCTGCGGGACGCGGAGCCGGTGCGGCGGCTGCTGACCGAGGCGGTGCGCGGGGGACACTGCGAACCGGCCGCCGTCGTCCAGGAGCTGACGCGGGCGAAGCTGCTCGGGCGGCCGCATGTGGTGGGCGCGGTGGAGGCGCTGGTCGCGGAGGGCCGGTCGATCGCGGAGGGCCGGCTGTACCGGATGGTCCGGGAGTACGGCCTGCCGGACCCGCTGTGGAACGTGGACCTGCGGCTGCCCGGCGGCCCCTCGCTCGGCGCCCTGGACGCCTACTGGCCGGACCAGGCGGTCGCGGTCGAGCTGGACGTCCGGCACGGGGACGGCGAGGACGCCGTCTGGGCGCGGTACGCGGACAAGCGGGAGCGGCTGGAGCGGCTCGGGATCACGGTCGTCCATCTGACCCCGGCGAAGCTCAGGGAGTCGATGGCCCAGCAGGCCGCGGTGGTCCGTACGGCCCTGATGGCGGCCGACGACGGGGAGCCGGCCGCCTACGTCGTCGCCCTGCCCCGGTAGTCCGGGCCTCCGCGCTTCCCCGGCCCCTCGGCTGCCGGGGAAGCGCGGCGCCCGCCTACAGCCGGATGTCCAGCCGCACGTCCGCCCGCGCCGCGTGGATCGTGACGGACTGGGCGCGCGGGGGGTGGTCGGCCGCCGCCACGACCAGGGTGTGGGAGCCCGGCCGCAGGCCGAGCCGGTAGCGGCCGGCGTCGGCGTGGGTCTGGGCGACCCGCTGGCCGCGGGAGTTGATGACGGTGACCCTGACGCCGGGGCAGCCGTCCGGATGGGCGGCGCAGGACACCGAGCCGGCGAGGTGCGCCGCGGCCGCGCCCTGCGTCCGGACCGCACCGGTGGCGGGACCGGCCGTGCCGGGGCCCACCGCGACGGCGACCTGGGCGGACGGCGTGCGCACGAGGCGCGTTCCGCCCCGGCCCGCCGCCGGGGCGTCCACCGCCGGGGCGGGCGCGGGCCGCCGGGCCGGGCACGGCTGCCCGGCGTCCCGGCCGGTGCCGGGGGCCACGGGCAGCCCGCTCTTCTCGGCGAACGCGGCCAGTGCCGTGTCCAGTGCCTCCAGCTCGCGCAGGGCGGTCCGCAGCCGCTGGGCGCGCGGGCCGGGCGCGGCCGGGCGCACCTGGGCCTGCAACTCCCGGACCATGGGGCCGACGGGGCGCCAGGCGCCCTGGGCGGTGCCGTTGACGAGGTGGTGGTCGAGGGCGCGCAGCGAGTCGGTGAAGGTGTGGGTGACGAGCTGGAGCCGCTCGGACAGCCGCGGGGAGAGGTCGATGTCGACGTCCGCGGCGGACGCCAGCGCCCGGGCGTGTCCCGTGGCCGTGGTCAGCAGCGCCATCCGGTTGAGCGGCCCGCGGCCGCGCACCCCGATCGGCATGCGCACCAGCGGCCGGGAGACCTCCGCGACCTCGAACAGCGCGACGTCGACGGCTCGTGCCGCGCCTCGCAGCCGCACCGGGCTGTCCGGCTCCTCCCAGCGGGCCGAGACCTGGATGAGCAGGTTCTGGACCGCCCGGACGTAGCCGTGTTCCGCCTCCCGGGCGATCGACCGGGTGGACAGGGGGAAGATCAGCGCGGCGCAGGCGGCCGCCACCAGGATGCCGATGCCGTTGTCCAGGAGGCGTTCGCCGAGCAGGTGGTCCATCCTGCTGTCCGGCGTGGTCAGGCCGTAGAGCTGGACGAGGGCGACGACCAGGCCGGTGGTCCACAGGGCGTAGGCGCGCTGCATGCCCCAGGAGCCGAGGGCGAGACCGAGGACGATGACGGTGAGCGTCCAGTAGACGTGGTCGCGGCCGACCCAGTGGAGCAGGAGCACCCCGATGATCGCGCCGGCGGCGGTGCCGATCATGCGGTGGCCGAACTTGCGCAGCCGTTCGTGCGTGGTGTTGGTGCCGAACAGCGTGATCATCACGCCGACCAGGCCCCAGTAGAAGCGCCGCGGGTCGATGGCGTCGGCGATGGGACAGGCGATCGCGGCGGCCACTCCCGCGTGCAGCGGGGCCCGCACGAAGGGCACGACCCGCTGCCAGCCGCTCTGCGTGCGCGCGGTGAGCACGCGCCGCATCGGCGCGGCCGAGCCGGGGATGCGGTCGTTCTCCAGCGCCACGGCCGGTTCGAAGGGCACCGCGGCGGGGCTGTCGGACGTGCGCCGGCCGAGGGCCAGCCAGCCGGAGAGGGAGTCGGCCAGGGATTCGAGGAGTTCGGCGACCCGGCGGACGAGGGCCGCGGACTCGGCGTCGTGGGCGGCGGCCCGCGGGTCGTGCAGGATCGCGTCGGCCCGCTCCCGGATGGTCCGCACGGCGGGCCGCAGCCCGTCGGCCTCGGCGGGCGGGGTGTCGCGGGCCAGCAGCAGGCCCACCGCCAGGCACTGGCGCAGCTCTTCGGGCGGCGACTGCGTGGTGAGCACCTGGACCGCCTGGCTGATGCCGCGCAGCGCGAGTTCCGCGTCGAACAGATGCCGGTGCAGCAGCTCCGCCACCACGGGGTCGGTGGCGGCCTCGGGCTGGGCGAGGCGGGCGTCGATGGTGAGGGTGACCAGGTTCAGGCGGCGCAGCGAGCGGTTCATCCGGCGCTCCGCCCGCTTCGGGGAGGCGTCGGGGTCGAGCGCGTCGACGGTGATGTCGACCAGCCGGCGGGCCTCCAGGACGAAGGCCCGCTGGGTGCGCAGCAGGTCCTCCCTGGGCATCGGGTAGCACAGCAGGAGCCGGGCGGCCAGCACCGCCGCGGCGGAGACCAGGGCGATCACGAACGCCTTGCCCACCATGGCGGAGGGGATGCCCGCGATGGTGCCCACCATCAGCCCGTTGAACATCATCATGCCGGTGAGCAGCGCCAGCTGACCGAACCGGGCGAGCAGGAAGGTCACGGCGAGCGCGACGACGTTGAGGCCGATCTCCAGCGTGCGGTGGCCGCTCAGGCTCGCGGCCACCCAGAGCACCAAGGTGTAGGGGAACGGCATCCAGAGACTGGACTTCGCTATCTTGTCCCAGCTGTTGCCGGTCACCGCGAAGCCGTTCATCAGGCCCATCATCCCGCCGACCATCATGCCGATCATCGGGGGAACGGCGAGGGCGTGCGACAGGCCGTAGCCGACCGCCAGCGAGGTGACCATCGTCACCAGCGTCCGCCAGCCCGCCTGGAGCTGTCCCAGTCCAGGGTCCGCGACCAGCACGCGGTCCCACCACCGGTAGCGGCCGGCCACCCGTCTGGGGGCCACGCCGATGGGCACGGCTTCGGCCGGTGTCACGGCCGGGGCGGGATCGGCTTCCTGCCGGGCGGTTCCTGGGCGGGTCAAGTGGCCTCCGGTTCCATGGCTTCGGCGAGCGTGGCGACGGCCTGCCGCGCGGCGTACACCGTGCGCTCGCATTCTTCGACGGTCGGGCTGTGCAGGGCGTCCAACAGGGCTGCGGCCATCCGCTGCCGGGCCTGTTCGAGCAGGCGGCGTCCGCCGGGGGTGAGGGTCGTCTCCACCACGCGGCGGTCCGCCGTGGAGCGGCGGCGCTCGACCAGCCCCTGGTCCTCCAGCTTCTGCAGCAGCACCGTGACCCGGGGCTGCACCAGTCCGGTGCGCGCCGCGAGTTCGGTGACGCGCCGGGGCGTGGTCTCCAGTGCGGCGAGCAGGGACGCCTCGGTACGGGTCAGGCCGTACTCCCCGGCCCGGAACAGCGCCTGGGTCAGCCTGGCGAGGTCGCGCAGCATGCCCTGGGCGGCGCTCTGGATACGGCGTTCGGCGTCCTGATCCGGCTCGTCCGGCGGGGCGCCGGCACCACCGGAAGAAACATGCATATGGAAAGTATATATCCGCGGACCCGCGTCCGCCGCCGGCCCCGCGTGACCGGACGCGGGTCTAGGTGTGTTGTCCCGGGACGTTGGTGACACGCGGGCTGGGTGCTTGAACAGGTGAGGGCCTTCTGGGTTCGGTGTGGATTGCGAAGTCTGCACCGACGTCCAGGAGGCCCTCGTGTCCCACCGTAATGCCCCGCTGACCCCGACCGGCAGGCTGCGGCTGGCCCGGTGTGTCGTGGACGACGGCTGGCCGCTGCGCAGGGCCGCGGAACGCTTCCAGGTCAGCCACACCACCGCCGCCCGCTGGGCAGGCCGCTACCGGCAGCTGGGCGCCGAAGGCATGCACGACCGCTCCAGCCGCCCGCACCGTCAACCCCACCGGACCCCGGCCGCCATCGAGGCACAGGTCGTGCGGCTGCGGCGCGAACACCGCATCGGCCCGCTGCGACTCGCGGCCCGAACCGGTATCGCCACCTCTACCGCCCACCGCATCCTGGTCCGGCACGGCCTGCCGGCTCTGGCCGCCTGCGACCGGTCCACCGGCGAGCCCGTGCGCCGCTACGAACGGGCCCGGCCCGGCGAACTGGTCCACATCGACGTCAAGAAACTCGGCCGCATCCCCGACGGGGGCGGCCACAAATTCCTCGGCCGCGCGGCCGGCCGGGCCAACCAGGACCGCCGCAGCGGCACCGGATACGCCTACCTGCACACCGCCCTGGACGACCACACCCGCCTGGCCTACACCGAAGACCTGCCCGACGAAAAGGCCGCGACCTGCGCCGCCTTCCTCACCCGGGCAACGGCCTGGTTCGCCCAGCGGGGCGTCACCGTCGAACGCGTCCTGACGGACAACGCCTGGGCCTACACGAAGAACACATGGCGCGACACCTGCCGCGAGCTGGGCATCAGGCCCCGCTGGACCAGGCCCTGGCGACCGCAGACCAACGGCAAGGTCGAACGCTTCCACCGCACCCTGCTCGACGAGTGGGCCTACATCCGGCCCTACACCTCAGACGCCGAACGGCAGGCCGCGTTTCCCGACTGGCTGGACTGGTACAACTACCACCGACCCCACACCGGCATCAGCGGTTACCCACCAGCCAGCCGCGTCACCAACCTGTCCGAACAGCACATCTAGGGTCTTTCGTTTGGATCAGGCCGGATCAGGGAGCGGGGTCTGGTGCGTGCAGATGCAAGGCGGAGGAGGGAGTCAACGCGGAGCGTTGGCGACCGACGACAACGCCGCAGATGTGCGTGCCAGACCCCGCGAGCCCGGCATGATCCAGACGAGAGGCCCTAGTCGCCGCAGAACTCGGCCTCGACCACCGCGTCCGTGTCCCCGGCCCAGTCGCTGTTGAAGTTCAGCGCCAGCACATGGCGGCCGTCGGCGGTGGCCGCCGCGACGGAGGTGGAGCCGAGGATGTCGCCGGTGTGGGTCCAGACGTGCACGCCGCAGCCGAGCCTGCGGTCCATGAGGCCGAGGCCGTAGCGGACGTCCGGGACGCCGTCGATCGCGACCGTGGTCCGCATCTCCGCCAGTTGGCGGGCGGGAAGCAGCCGTCCGCCCAGCAGGGCGCCGTAGAAGCGGTCCAGGTCGGCCGAGTCGGAGATCACCTCGCCCGAGGAACCGGCGAGGGAGGGGTCGAGGTCGGTGACGTCGTACACCGGTCCCGCCGGGTCGTCGAACGTCGAGTAGGCCCGGCCGCTTGGGCGCGGGAGGGTGACCTCCGTGCCGGGCAGGGACGTGGCCCGCAGGCCCAGCGGCTCGATGACGCGACGGGTGATCTCGGTGGCGTACGAGTGTCCCGTCACCTTCTCGACGACCATCCCGGCGACGACGTAGTTGGTGTTGGAGTAGTGCCAGGAGGTGCCGGGCGCGAAGTCCGGCGCGTGCCGCAGGGCGATGGCCACCAGCTCGCTCAGGGTGAGGGTGTCGTAACGGTGCCGCCGGAAGCCGTTCTCGGTGAGGTGCGCGGCGCGGAACTCCTCGTCCTCCGTGTAGTTCGGCAGGCCGCTGGTGTGGTCGAGGAGCCGGCGCAGGGTGATGCGGCGGCCGTCGTTGCCGTGCCCCCGCACGAGCCCCGGCAGCCACTTGTCCACGGTGTCGTCCAGGGACAGCCGCCCCTCCGCCTCCAGTTGGAGCAGCACGGTGGCGACGAAGGTCTTGGTCATGCTGCCGATGCGGTACCGGTCCCGCGGCGAGCGCGGTTCACCGGTGCGCAGGTCGCCGGTGCCGGCGGTCGCGGACCAGGTCCCGCGGGGGTCGCGCACGGTGACCGTCACACCGGGGACCCCGGCCGCGACGGCGGCCTCGACGGCCCTGCGGGTGGCGGAGTGCGCGTCGGCGGAGCGCGCCCCGGCGGGGCGGGAGGCGTGGTGGGCGTGGGTGGCGAGGGCCGGGGTGGTCAGGGCCGCCGTCAGGAGCAGGGCGGTGGCGCCCAGCAGGACCGTGCGTGCCGCCATGTCTTCCCCCAACCGGTGATGTGCGCTGTCGGGGGAAGATACCGGTGCCGGGTGCCCGAAGGTTGCCCGGCACCGCTCCGGACGGCCTCGGGTCAGCCCTTTTCCAGCACCAGTTCGGTGTTGCGGTCGGCCGCGGTGCCCGCGAGGTCGGGGCTCGCCCCGGGGGCGTTGAACGCCAGCTCCCGGTAGAGCGCGGCGAGTCCGGTCTGGGAGAGGTCGGCGAAATCGGTGCGGTGCGGGGCCGCGGACTCGATCAGGGTGGTGAACAGGGAGATCGTGCCGTCCTTGTTGTCGGTCAGCTCGATGATCCTGGCGAGGTGGGGGTGGTCGACGTGCGAGGCGGTGGAGATCTCCCAGAACGAGCGGCCGCCGCCGGTGCGGTGCGGGGTGACGACGTTGCGGTGGATGTGCCCGTTCACCCAGGCCAGCACGTTGGCGTGGCGGGACAGCAGCGTGACCACCTCGGCGCCGCCGTGCCGCTTCTCGCCGGGGCGGTCCGGGTCGGGGCGGGTGTTGTCCATGGACTTGCTGGTGTGGTGGCTGAAGACGACGGCGTGGGAGTCCCTGTTCTCCCGCAGCGTCCGGTCCAGCCACTTCAGCTGGGCGGTGCCGATCGAGCCCTGGTAGTGGCCGCCGGGGTCGGTGGTGTCGAGGCTGATGCCGATGACGTCGTCCGAGATCCGGAAGGCGTAGTACTGGGTGCCCGCGTCGAGGTTCGCCGCGGAGTAGCCGTGCCCGGCCGGGCCGTGGCCCTGGTAGGCGGGGTCCAGATGGGCCTTGAGGTAGTCGGACCGGGTGTAGGGGGCGCGCTTCTCGTCCGCCGTGACCGCCCGCATGCCGCTCGCGTGGGCCTTGAGGAAGTCGCGGTAGCCGACGGCCGCGGGGTCCGTGCCGTTCTTGATGGCGGCCTGGAGCTTCTTGGCGTCGGCGAGGGCGACGTCGTACAGCTTCCGGCCGCCGATCGCGGCCTCGGCGAGGTAGGGGTCGCCGTGGGAGCCGTAGCAGCCGAGCGGGAGGGCGTCGTGGTTGCCGACGGTGGAGTACCAGGGCACGTCCAGGCCGGGGCTGCGCACCTCGCGGACGGCGGCGGCGAGGAAGCCGTCCAGGTGCGGGAAGCCGAGCGCCTTGTCACCGTCGCGGACGTCGGAGTCGGG
Organism: Streptomyces sp. NEAU-sy36; assembly: GCF_013423905.1. Taxonomy (NCBI): domain Bacteria; kingdom Bacillati; phylum Actinomycetota; class Actinomycetes; order Kitasatosporales; family Streptomycetaceae; genus Streptomyces; species Streptomyces sp. NEAU-sy36. The sequence continues at coordinate 1,093,035 of NZ_CP058977.1, read as the reverse complement.
CTGCCAGAACATCTTCAGACCGCTGTTCTGCACGCCCTCGTAGTACCGGGGGTCGCCGGTGTTGGGGGTGATCCGGCCGCCGCTCATCACCTTCATGAACCACTCCAGTTCGGAGTGGGCGTTGTTGTCGGTGTTGTCGCCGGTGGTCATGACGAACCCCAGCGGGGCGCCGGTGACCGGGCCGCCGCGCAGCGCGTTCACCCGCTCCACCAGCGAGACCGCGCCGGGCACGGTGAGCGCCTCGTGCGGGCGCCAGGAGTGGGTGTCGGTGACGCGCATGTACTCCAGGCGCAGCGGGTGCTGCACGTCCTGCAGGTGCAGATCGGTGAACTGCACGAACGCGGCGAGCGTCGTGCGGCGCGCCTCCCGCCCGGACTTCGGGGCGGCCAGCTCGGTGCGCACCACCCGGGGCCAGCCGGGCCCGTCGCCGAGGCGCCGGTAGCCGGAGGCGCCTCGCGGGGTGGCGACGGAGTCGAGGGTGGTGCCCTTGGTGGAGGGGGCGAGCGGAGCGGCCGGCCCCCGGGACCCGGCGGCGGGCGTCCGCGGGGCGGGGGCGGTGGTGGCGGCCTCGCTGGCGGTGGGGCGCAGGGCGTAGCCGACGCCCGCGGAGAGCGAGACCGCTCCGGCGGCGGCGAGGACGGTGCGGCGGCTGACCCCCGCGGCGGAGGCGGCGACAGAGCGTGTGCGCGACATGCGCGATCTCCCCGGGTGCGAACGCGTCGGCAGTGGTCGCGGGCCGCCGCGTACGCGTACGCCCCGCTCAAGGGGGATCGTCGGCAGCGGGGGTGGCCCCGGAGTGAACGAGGCGGCAACGCGGGGCGCCGATCACGGTACGTGGATCACCGGGTACGGCACGTGGTCACGGAGCGGATCGCGGGCGGCCCGGACACGGTCATTCCCCGTTCACCTGCCGGGGCAGGGGGCGCCCGGCGCCGGGGCGGCAGAGGCGTGCGTCACACGTCCGTATGACCGTGTCCCGGCCGGGCAGGGGGCTGGGCAGCACGGCGTGCGGCGCGGGCACCCGGTGAGGCACCCTTGCGGGCACGTCCACTCCTCGGGCACATGTCGCAAAGAATTGGACAGGTGGGCCGGGGTCGGCCGCATCATGGAAACGCCCCGGTCAGCCCCGGGGCCAGGCACAGTCGGACAGAGGGAGTCGTCGTGAGGGTCGGAATCGTCGGAGCCACCGGTCAGGTCGGCACGGTCATGCGCAGGATCCTCGTGGAGCGCAACTTCCCGGTCACGCAGCTGCGGCTGTTCGCCTCGGCCCGCTCGGCCGGCACGGTGCTGGACGGCGTGAAGGTGGAGGACGCGTCGGCCGCCGACTACTCCGGCCTCGACATCGTGCTCTTCTCGGCGGGCGGCGCGACCTCCAAGGCGCTGGCCGAAAAGGTCGCCTCGCAGGGCGCCGTCGTGATCGACAACTCCTCGGCCTGGCGCCGCGACCCCGAGGTGCCGCTGGTCGTCGCCGAGGTGAACCCGCACGCGATCGCCGACCGCCCCAAGGGCATCATCGCCAACCCGAACTGCACCACGATGGCCGCGATGCCGGTCCTCAAGCCGCTGCACGAGGAGGCGGGCCTGGAAGCCCTGGTCGTCGCCACCTACCAGGCGGTGTCCGGGTCGGGTCTCGCGGGCGTGGCCGAGCTGCACGGCCAGGTCCAGAAGGTGGCCGCGGAGGCCGACAAGCTGACCCACGACGGGCAGGCGGTCGACTTCCCCGAGCCGAACGTCTACCGGCGCACCATCGCCTTCAACGTGCTCCCGCTGGCCGGCTCGATCGTGGACGACGGTCTGAACGAGACCGACGAGGAGCAGAAGCTGCGCAACGAGTCCCGCAAGATCCTGGAGATCCCCGGTCTCAAGGTCTCCGGCACCTGCGTGCGCGTACCGGTCTTCACCGGCCACTCCCTCCAGATCAACGCCCGCTTCGCCCGCCCGCTCTCCCCCGAGCGCGCCACCGAACTGCTGGCCAAGGCCCCGGGCGTCGCCCTGTCCGACATCCCGACCCCGCTCCAGGCGGCCGGCCAGGACCCCTCGTACGTCGGCCGCGTCCGCGCCGACGAGACGGTGGACAACGGGCTCGCCCTCTTCGTCTCCAACGACAACCTACGCAAGGGCGCGGCGCTGAACGCCGTGCAGCTGGCGGAACTGGTGGCGGCGGAACTCTCCGCCTGACCCGAAAGGGCGGCCACGGACGCGTGGCCGCCCTTTTCCCTGCCCCCGGCGCCTTCCCGCCGGACACGCGAAAGGGGCGCCCGGCGATCCGCCGGGCGCCCCTTCGGGTACCGCGTGCTACTCGGCCGCGTCCGCGGCCTGCGCCTTCAGGGCGCGCTCGATGCCCGCGCGGGACTCGGAGACCAGGCGGCGCAGGGCCGCGCCCGGCTCGGCCGCCGCCAGCCAGGCGTCCGTCCGGTCCAGGGTCTCCTGGGAGACCTGGAGCGACGGGTAGAGGCCGATGGCGATCTGCTGGGCGATCTCGTGCGAGCGGGAGTCCCAGGCGTCCTTGACGATCTCGAAGTACCGCTCGGTGTAGGGCGCCAGCAGCTCACGCTGGTCGGTCTGGACGAAGCCGCCGATCACGGCCTCCTGCACCGCGTTGGGCAGCTTGTCGGAGTCGACCACCGACGACCAGGCCTCCGCCTTCGCCTCCTCGGTCGGCCGGGCCGCGCGCGCGGTGGCCGCGTGCCGCTCGCCGGCCGCGGTCTTGTCCCGCTCGTACTCGGCGGCGATCTCCGCCTCGTCGAACCGGCCCACCGCGGCCAGCCGCTCCACGAAAGCCCAGCGCAGCTCGGTGTCCACGGCCAGGCCCTCGATGCTCTGCGAGCCGTCCAGCAGGGCCTCCAGCAGGTCCAGCTGCTCCGGGGTGCGCGCGGTCGCCGCGAACGCCCGCGCCCAGGCCAGCTGGTGGTCGCTGCCCGCCTCGGCCGCGCGCAGGTGCGCGAGCGTGGCGTCGGTCCAGCGGGTGAGCAGGGCCTCGCGGGCGGCCGGGTCGGCGTACAGGTCGATGGCCAGCTTCACCTGGCGGTGCAGCGACTGCACCACGCCGATGTCGGACTCCTTGCCGATGCCGGACAGCACCAGCGAGAGGTAGTCGCGGGTGGCCAGCTCGGCGTCCCGCGTCATGTCCCAGGCGGAGGCCCAGCACAGGGCGCGCGGCAGGGACTCGGTGAAGTCGCCGAGGTGCTCGGTGACGACCGCGAGGGACTGCTCGTCCAGGCGGACCTTGGCGTACGACAGGTCGTCGTCGTTGAGCAGGATCACGGCCGGCCGGCGCTTGCCGGTCAGCTGCGGTACGGCGGTCAGCTCGCCGTCGACGTCCAGCTCCACGCGCTCGGTGCGCACCAGCTTGCCGTCGGCGTCGAGGTCGTAGAGGCCGATGGCGATGCGGTGCGGGCGCAGCACCGGCTCGCCCTTGGCGCCCGCGGGCAGCGCGGGGGCCTCCTGGCGGACGGCGAAGGAGGTGACGACACCCTCGGCGTCGGTGGCGATCTCGGGCCGCAGGACGTTGATCCCGGCGGTCTCCAGCCACTTCTTCGACCAGGTCTTCAGATCGCGGCCGGAGGTCTCCTCAAGGGCGCCCAGCAGGTCGGACAGGCGCGTGTTGCCGAACGCGTGCCGCTTGAAGTACGCCTGCACGCCCTTGAAGAACTCGTCCTCGCCGACGTACGCCACCAGCTGCTTGAGGACGGAGGCGCCCTTGGCGTAGGTGATGCCGTCGAAGTTGACGAGGACGTCGTCCAGGTCGCGGATGTCCGCCATGATCGGGTGCGTGGAGGGCAGCTGGTCCTGCCGGTACGCCCAGGTCTTCATGGAGTTGGCGAACGTGGTCCACGAGTGCGGCCAGCGCGAGCCGGGCGCCGCCGCCTGGCAGGCGATGGAGGTGAAGGTGGCGAACGACTCGTTCAGCCACAGGTCGTTCCACCACTCCATGGTGACCAGGTCGCCGAACCACATGTGGGCCAGCTCGTGCAGGATCGTCTCCGCGCGCACCTCGTACGCCGCGTCGGTCACCTTGGACCGGAAGACGTACTGGTCGCGGATGGTGACCGCGCCCGCGTTCTCCATGGCTCCCGCGTTGAACTCGGGCACGAAGAGCTGGTCGTACTTCTCGAACGGGTACGCGTGGTCGAACTTCTCCTGGAACCAGTCGAAGCCCTGCCGGGTGACCTCGAAGATGGCGTCCGCGTCCAGGAACTCGGCGAGCGAGGGACGGCAGTAGATGCCGAGCGGCACCCGCTGCCCGTCCTTCTCGTAGACGCTGTGCACGGCGTGGTACGGGCCGGCGATCAGCGCGGTGATGTACGTCGAGATGCGCGGGGTCGGCGCGAACGTCCAGACGTCGTCCTGCGGCTCGGGGGTCGGCGAGTTGGAGATCACCGTCCAGCCCGCGGGCGCCTTCACGGTGAACTGGAAGGTGGCCTTGAGGTCCGGCTGCTCGAAGGAGGCGAAGACCCGGCGGGCGTCCGGCACCTCGAACTGGGTGTACAGGTACGCCTGCTCGTCCACCGGGTCGACGAAGCGGTGCAGGCCCTCGCCGGTGTTGGTGTACGCGCAGTCGGCGACGACCCGCAGGACGTTGCGGCCCTCCAGCAGGCCGGGCAGCGCGATCCGCGAGTCGGCGAAGACCTCGGCGGGCTCCAGCCGGTCGCCGTTGAGCACCACCTCGTGGACGGCCGGGGCCACCAGGTCGATGAAGGTCTCCGCCCCGCCGCGGGCGACGTCGAAGCGCACCGTGGTCACGGACCGGTAGGTACCGCCCTCCTGCGCGCCGGAGAGGTCGAGATCGATCTCGTACGAGTCAACGGTGAGCAGCTCGGCCCGCTGCTGCGCCTCTTCGCGAGTCAGGTTTGTGCCAGGCACGCGGTCATCTCCTCGTTATGTGTGGGTTGCGCCATCCTTCCATGCCACCTGGCGGGAAGGCGATGTCCGTATCCCGCCGGTGACGCGGGCGCCGTCGGCGGAGGGTGAACTCATGACGACCTACACCGTGTGCCCCGTACCCGCCGACACCCTGCGCGCCCTGCGGACGGCGGACGACGCGGGCCGCCCCGCGGTCCCGTACACCGACGAGGAGGGCGGCGCCCCGCTGCGCTGCTGCCTGCGCCGCAGCGCGCCGGGCGAGCGCATCGCCCTGGTCTCGTACGCGCCGCTGCGCCGCTGGGCGGCCGCGACCGGCGCCCGCCCCGGCGCCGACGACGAGCAGGGACCGGTCTTCGTCCACGCCGGGGAGTGCCCGGGCTGGGCGGGGCCGGGCCTCCCCTTCGACAACTCCCACCGGGTCCTCCGCCGTTACTCCGCCGAGGGCCGCATCCTCGGCGGCCGGTTGGTCCAGGACGGCTTCCACGCCGCCCTCACGGCCGCCTTCGAGGACCCGGAGGTGGCACTGGTGCACGTCAGGGCGGTGGAGTACGGCTGCTTCCTGTACGAGGTGCGGCGGGGCTGACCGGTCCGGGGCGGCGCCGGTAGACGGTCGCGAGGACGGAGACGGTGACGCGGCCGGCCCCGCTCCCGGCGCCGGCCGCGTCCAGGTGGCGGGCGCTCGGCGTCATCCCGACCAGGTCGGCGGCCCGCTCCGCGTCGAGGGGCAGCCCGTACTCGACCCGTTCGGTGCGGGTGGCCTCGAAGAAGGGGTCCAGCGTCCGGTGCAGCCGCCGCTCCTTGTACGGGTCGACCGCGACCGCCCCGGGCAGCCGGCAAAGCAGCTCGGCCAGGTGCCGCGCGGTGGGCCGTACGACGACCAGCCGGCCGCCCGGACGCAGCACCCGGTGGAACTCCCCGGGGTTGCGCGGGGCGAACACGTCCAGCACCACGTCCGCCGCCCGGTCGGCGAGCGGGAGGGGCCGGAAGAGGTCCCAGCTCGCCGCGGCGGCCCGGTCGTGCGCCCGGGCGGCCGAACGCAGGGCGCGCGCCGAGGAGTCGAGGCCCAGTCCGTGCGCGCCGGGCAGCCGGTCGAGGACTCCGGCGAGGTAATAGCCGGTGCCGCAGCCGGCGTCCAGGACGGTGCCCGGCCCCGTCGGCCGGGCGGCGGCCAGCCGGGCCACCGCGCGGCGGATCGGCTCGTACCCGCCGGCGGCCAGGAACCGCTGCCTGGCGCGGACCATGGGTGCGTCGTCGCCGCTGGTGGCGCGGGCTCCGGTGAGGAGGGCGACGTAGCCGTGGCGGGCGATGTCGAAGGCGTGCCCGGCCGGGCAGCGCAGGGCACCGCGGGCGGGACTCAGGCGGGGCGCGCCGCAGGCGGGGCAGCGCAGCAGGGGGAGGAGCGGTATGAGGGCAGGGGGATACGACGGGGGCATGAGCAGGCACTCCTGGCGGACCGATGGGGAGGGGATGTGCCCGCGGGTCCAGGCCGACGGGCACGCCGAGGAGGGCGATGCCGTCCGGCATCGCCCTCGCGGCCCTCGGTCAGAGGAAGCAGCAGTGCGGAGTGCTCATGAACGCCATGACGGAGAGTCTAGGCCCCGCAAAGGCCCTGGCAGTCGGCTGATCGACGGCATTCGGTTCCGGATCCGGACCGGTGTGCCATGGCGAGACGCGCCCGCCGGGTACGGGCCGTGGGGCCGGGTCTGCGACCTGTTTCGCCGATGGCAGCGGGACGGGACCTGGCTCTCGCCGAGGCAGAGGGTGCGATCGTATGGGCCCGACGGGCGTGAGGCGGTCCGCCGGCGACGGCCCGGGGTCGGACCGGGGCCGGTCAGGCGGTGTTCTTGGTGACGAAGTCGGCGATGGCGTCTTCCATCTGCTGGAGGCCGGGGTCTTCGAGGGGGTAGTGGCCGGCGTTCTCCAGCATGACGGTGTCGACCGGGACCTTCGTGATGCGGGACAGGACGGGGACGCTGAGGTGGTGGGGGGTCCAGCGGTCCTCGGCGGGCTGGGTGAGCAGGACGGGGCAGGCGTCGAAGTCGGGCGGTTCGACGGCCGGGACGCAGGTCGCGTAGCTGTCGAGGAAGCGGACGCTGACCCAGTTGGCGGCGGAGGTGCGGTCCTTCATGAGGACTTTCATGGCGTCCGGGTTGTTGGCGAGCGCGGACATCTTGGAGGCGAGGCTCATCGGGTACTTGGCGGAGGCGGCCGGGGTCTTCGCGAGCAGGCCCATGAGGGGGACGCCGACGCGGGCGGTGAGCTTGTCGTGGGAGGTCTCGTCGCGCACCTGCTGGTCGCGCTGGTCGAGGAAGGTCATGCCGACGATGCCGCGCAGGGTGCCGCGGGGAGCCTTGGCGGCGACGTGGTAGGTGAGCATGCCGCCGGCGCTCAGCCCGTACAGCACGATGGGGCGGTCGTCGCGGGACTGCTCGAAGGCGAGGAAGTCGACGACGAGGTCGACCCAGTCGTCGTAGGAGGGTGTGGTGCCGGGCCTGACCTTGGTGAGGCCGTAGCCGAGGTTGTCCAGGGCGACGGTCTCGAAGCCGCGTCGGGCGAGCGGGGCGCCGAGGATCAGGGACATCTGGCGGCCGTTGGTGCCCACGCCGTGGTGCAGGACGACCTTGGCCTTCGCGTCGGGGTTGCGGTAGCGGTCGAGGTGGACGTGGTGGCCGCGCCAGTCCCAGAAGTCCTCCTCGGGCGCGGTGGCGTCGGTCAGCCGCAGGCGCTCGGGCAGGAACTGCTGGAGGTCGCGCCAGGCCTGCTGGTCGCGGTAGTAGTCGGGGGCGGGGGTGGTGTTCATGACTCTGCGTCTTTCGGGCGGCCCGGCCCGCGTGGGGTCAGGCGGGGGCGGGTGCGGGGCCGGCGAGGGCTCCGCGGGTGATCATCCGCACGCCGGCCTTGAGCTCGTCGAGCACGGCGTCGGCGTCGCGCAGGTTCTCCTCCAGGCCGCGGGTGAAGGTGAGCAGGACGGCGGCGGCCTGCCGCGCGCCGTCCCCGGCGTCCCGGGCGAGGGCTGACGTCAGGAGTTCGGCCAGCTGGTCGGTGTAGTCGGTGACCAGGTCGGGGGCCTGGGCCGTGGCGGCGGACAGCAGCTCCCCGGCGTGGGCGGGGCTGTCCTGCCAGAGCCGGATGGCGACCTCCAGCTTCACCGTGAGCACGGCGAGGACCTTCTCCTCGGGCGTTCCCGGGGCCTGCGCCGCGGCCCGCGCGGCCGCACCGGCCTGCTCCAGCAGCGACCGGACGACCTTGACGATCGCCTCCTCCTTGCTGCCGACGTACTTGTAGACCGTCGGCCGCGACAGCTGCGCCTCCTCGACGATGTCCGAGACCGTGGTGCGGCGGTAGCCGTTGCGGCAGAAGCAGCGGTAGGCGGCGTCGAGGACGAGCTGGGAGGAGGGAACCTTCGGCATAGCTATGAAGTTAACACCAGGCTCTAAAAGTGTAAAGTCGTGAGTGTTCCCGCAGCCCCCGACCGAAAGGCGCCATCGTGGACAAGCGCAGAATCGTCCTGCTCTGAGCGACCGGCTTCACCGGCCGGCGCGTGCTGCGCGAGCTGCTCGCCCGCGGCGAGACGCCGACCCTGGTCGGCCGCAGCCGCGCAAAGCTGCTCGCTCTGAGCGAGGACCTCCGCACGGATCTGGACGTCGTCGAGGCCGACGCCACCTCGACGGCTGACCTCACCCGCATCGTCGATCGCACCGACGTCGTCGTCTCCACCGTGGGACCGTTCACGCAACTCGGCCTGCCGGCGGTCACCGCCGCGGCCAGGGCCGGCGCCCGCTACCTCGACTCCACCGGGGAGCCACCCTTCATCCGAGAGGCCTTCGCCCTGGACGCCGTCGCCACCGCCGGCGGCGCGAGCGTCGTCCCGGCGTTCGGTTACGACTACGTCCCCGGCAACCTCGCCGGGGCCCTCGCCCTCGCCCAGGCCGGCGAGCAGGCGCGCCGCGTCGAGATCGGCTACTTCCTCACCCGCTCCGGCCACGGCGACGAGACGCGCTACCGCGGCACCCTGCGCGACGCCTTCACCCTCACCACCGGCGGCACCCGCGCCTCACTCGTCGGCTCCGCCGTCGAGGACACTTTCGCCTACCGGCGCCCGCGCACCGGCGGCCCAGCCCGCCTCACCACCGAACACACCGGTGCCCGCCTGCTCGCCTTCCATCACGCGGGAACGACCCGCACCGCGCTGACCGTCGGCGGCTCCGAACACCTCGGCCTGCCCGAAGCCTTCCCCCACCTCGACAGCGTCGACGTGGGCCTGGGCTGGTTCGGCCGATCCACCCCTGTCGTCCAGACCGCCATCCACCTCGCCGCACCCCTCCTGCACACCACGGCGATCCGCGGCGCCGTCACCAGACTCTCCCGGCACCTTCCCGGCTCCACGCGCGAACCCGACACCGATGGCCGGGCCCTCGTCATCGCCGTCGCCCGCGACGCGGCAGGCAGGACCATGGCCACGACCGCGCTCACCGGCCCCGACCCCTACGAGATGACCGGCTCCCTGCTCGCCTGGGGCGCAAGCCACGCCGCCGCCCCCGACACCGCCCTCACTCCCGGTGTCCACGGCCCCGTCACAGCCATCGGACTCCAGGCACTGCGCGACGGAGCCGCCCAAGCCGGCCTGCGCGAGGCCGCGTAAACACAGCGATCCCGACGTCACGGCAAGGGGTGCATCGTGCGCAGGCTTGCGAAACACGCCCTGGAGCCGGAAAACGCCGAGGGCGCCGACCTACCCCGGGGTACGGCTTTCGCGCGTACCGGCGGGAGGACAGGCGCCCCCGGCGAAGAGAACCGGACGGTCAGGCCTTGTTGGCCTGCGCGTCGGACTTGACGGTGATGTTGGACGAGGTGGTCTTCCCCTTCGCGCGGGACTTGTCCAGCACCATCACCAGACCGGCGATGACCCCGAACAGGGCGAGCGGGATCAGCACGTACAGGCCCAGCGTCTGGATGACGCTCAGGCCCGGGCCGGGGTCGTCGCCGTCGTCGCGGGTCAGCGCGAGCGCGGGGGACGACATGAGCAGCATCATCAGCGTCGTACCGGCGGCCAGGGCGCCGGCGCGCAGGGCGTTCTTCTTGTCCACGATCTCAAGTTAGCGAATCACCCGGAAGGCCGCGCGCCCGGGGTCCCGTAGCGACCGCTCCCCCACCCCTGAGCTGCCCGAACACCTCCAGCAGCGCGCGCAGCCGGGGCGCGGCCGTCAGTTCCTCCAGCGGCACCGGCCGGCCCGTGCGGTCCGCGATCGGCAGCCGCCAGTTGGGGTACTCCGCGCTGGTGCCCGGCAGGTTCTGCGGGCGGCGGTCGCCCACCCCGTCCGGGAGCCAGAGGCCGATCAGCCGGGCCGGGGTGCGCAGCAGGAAGCGGTGGACGGCGCGGATCTCGGCCTCCTCGTCGGTGCCGGGCGGCCCGGTGGCCGTGCTGTCCAGCAGGCCGAGGCTGCCCAGCAGGGCGAGCCATTCGGCGGCGTCCGCGGCGGCGGCGGCGCGTTCCTCGCCGGCGGGGCGGGTGAGCAGGCCGAGCCGGTCGCGCAGGTCGACGTGGTCGCCGGTGAGCCGGGCGGCGGTGGGCGGCAGGTCGTGGGTGGTGGCGGTGGCCAGGCAGTCGGCGCGCCAGTGCTCGGGGGGCAGCGGGCGGCCGTCGCCGGTCCAGTCGCGCTCGAACCAGAGCACGGAGGTGCCGAGCACCCCGCGCCGTTGCAGCGTCTCGCGGACGCCGGGCTCGACGGTGCCGAGGTCCTCGCCGATGACGACGGCCCCGGCGCGCCCGGCCTCCAGGGCGAGGACGGCGAGCATGGCCTCGGCGTCGTAGTGGACGTAGGTGCCCTCGGTGGGCGGGCTGCCCTCGGGCACCCACCAGAGCCGGAACAGACCCATGACGTGGTCGATGCGCAGGGCGCCGGCGTAGCGGAACAGGGCGCGCAGCAGGGCGCGGTAGGGGGCGTACCCGGTGGCGGCGAGGCGGTCGGGGCGCCAGGGCGGCAGGCCCCAGTCCTGGCCGCGGGCGTTGAAGGCGTCCGGCGGGGCGCCGACCGACATGCCGGCGGCGAAGACGTCCTGCTGCGCCCAGGCGTCGGCGCCGGCCGGGTGCACTCCCACGGCGAGGTCGTGCACGATCCCGACGGCCATCCCGGCCTCCCGGGCGACGCGCTGCGCGGCCCGCAGCTGCCCGTCGGTGAGCCAGGCCAGCCGGGTGTGGAAGGCGATGCGGTCGGCGAGGCCGGCGCGGGCGCGGGCGGTCGCCGCGGAACGCGGGTCGCGCAGCCCGTCCGGCCAGGCGCGCCAGTCGGGGCCGTGGACCTCGGCGAGGGCGTGGTAGGCGGCGTGGTCGTCGAGGGCCTGTCCGTGGGCGGCGCGGAAGGCGTCGTAGGCGGCCTGCCGGCCGGGGCCGAGGGGTACGGCGAGTACCTCTTCCAGCGCCTGCCGCTTCACCTCCCACACCGCGTCCCGGTCGATGAGGGCGCCCTTGTCCAGGACGGCGGCGCGCAGCCGTGCGGCCCGCTCCAGCAGCGCGTCGAGCCGGGTGCGGTCCGCGACGTACGCGTACTCGGGCACGTCCTCGATCCGCAGGTGCACGGGGTCGGGGAAGCGCCGGGAGGAGGGCCGGTAGGGCGAGGGGTCGGTGGGCGCGCCGGGCACGGCCGAGTGCAATGGGTTGACCTGCACGAACCCGGCCCCGGCGGTCCGCCCGGCCCAGCCCGCCAGCTCCGCGAGGTCCCCGAGGTCGCCCATCCCCCAGGAGCGCCGGGACAGCAGCGAGTACAGCTGGACGAGCAGCCCGTAGGAGCGGCCGGGCGGGGCGGGCAGCCGGTCGGGGGCGACGACGAGGTGGGCGCGGGCGGTGCGGCCGTCGGGGGCGAGGGCGGTCAGCCGGTGGACGCCGAGGGGCAGTCCGGCGACGAGGGCGGCGGCGGACGAGGGGGCGACGTCCTCTCCCGTCCCGGCACCGCCGTACGACTCCCAGCCCGTCCCCTCCGTACCCTCCTCGGTCTCCACCCGCAGCCGGGTGCCGGCGGGCAGGTCACCGAGGGCGGCGGGGCCGCGCGGGTCGCCCGCCCAGTGCACGACGGTCGGCGGCAGCAGCCGCTCCCGCAGCTCGCGCTCCCTGCCGGCGAGCGCGGCGCGGACCGCGTCCGGGGTGCCCGCGTCGACGCCGAGGGCGGCCAGCGCGGCGACCACGGCGGAGGCCGGGACGGTGACCGTGCGGTCGGGGGCGGGGCGGTAGGAGACGGCGACCCCGTGCAGCCCGGCGAGCCGGGACAGTTCCGCGTCCGCGGGCGCCGCGGTCATCTACGCCCCCGCCGCGTACGCGTCCGGCTCGCTGGTCAGGGAGCCGGTGTCGGCGAGTGGGGGTTCGCTGGTCAGGGGCTCGGCGTCGGGCAGCGGTGGTTCGCTGGTCAGCGGCGCGGTGGTGGCGGCGGCCTCCGCGTTGAAGGCGTACAGCCTGATCTCACCCGTCTCGCTCGACTCCATCGACTCGATGGTCTCGGCGGACGTCTCCACCAACGGTTTTCGTTCGTCCGAGCCCCGCCCGTGTTTCCACTGGGCCGGGATCGGGTTTCGGGCCGGTGCGGCCACGGGGCCTCCTTGTCCTGTGCGGCGGCCTGGGTTATCGCAGCCCTACCCCGTGAACGCGACCCCACTCACTATTCACTCAGTACATGTACTTGATGCATACTGATCACCATGAGCACCCGGCACATCCTCCTGGGCCTGCTGGAGGCGGGGCCGAGCCATGGCTACGACCTCAAGCGCCGCCACGACGAACGCTTCCCGCAGGCCCGGCCGCTGGCGTACGGGCAGGTCTACACGACCCTGCAACGCCTGGTCAGGGACGGTCTCGCGGAGATCGAGGGGACGGACGCGGACGGCGGGCCCGAGCGCACGCTGTACCGGTCCACCGCCGCCGGGGCGCGGGAACTGGCCCGGTGGGCCGGGGAGATCGCCCCGCCCGCGCCCTTCGTGGCGAACGAGATCTTCGCCAAGGTCGTGGTCTCCATCCTGGCCGGCGGCGATCCGGCCGCCTACCTGCGCGCCCAGCAGGCCGCGCACAAGGCGCGGATGCGGGAGCTGACGGCGGTGAAGACGGACCCGGGCGCCGATCTGGCGACCGTGCTCTCGGCGGACTACGCCCTGAACCACCTCGACGCCGACCTCCGCTGGATGAACACCACGGCGGCCCGGCTGACCACTTTGACCGCGGAGGTCGACACCGCATGAACCACAGGGGGGACACGATGACGGACGTGGGGGGTTCCCGGGCGCCGCTGCTGGCGGGCCGGGGCCTGGTCAAGGCGCACGGCAGGACGCCGGCGCTGCGCGGCGCCTCGATCGCGCTGGCGGCCGGCGAGATCCTCGCCGTGACGGGGCCGAGCGGCAGCGGCAAGTCCACGCTGCTGCACCTGCTGGCGGGGATCGTCCGGCCGGACGAGGGTTCGGTGACGTACGCCGGGCAGCGACTCGACCGGCTGCCCGAGCAGCGGCTGACCGAGCTGCGCCGCACCGACTTCGGCGTGGTCTTCCAGTTCGGCCAGCTGATCCCGGAGCTGACGGCCGCGGACAACGTGGGGCTGCCGCTGCTGCTGGCCGGGGCCTGCCGAGCCGAGGCCCGGCGGCGGGCGGGCGAGTGGCTGGAGCGGTTCGGGGTGCGCGGCCAGGCGGAGCTGCGGCCCGGGGAGCTGAGCGGCGGGCAGGCGCAGCGCGTGGCACTGGCGCGGGCGCTGGTGACCGGTCCCAAGGTGGTCTTCGCGGACGAGCCGACGGGCGCCCTGGACTCGCTGGCGGGCGAGCAGGTGATGACGGCCCTGGCGCGCACGGCCCGCGAGGCGGGCACGGCGGTCCTGCTGATCACGCACGACGCGCAGGTCGCGGCGTACGCGGACCGCGAGGTGCGGCTGAGCGACGGTCGGGTGCTCCCGGCGGAGGTGGCGGCGTGACGCCCGGGACGCCGGGAGGCGTGACGCGCCGGGGGCCGGGCGGCGCGATCGCGGCCGAGGCGCGGCTGGCCTGGCGGCTCGGCCGGGGCGCGGACCGGCGGGAGTGGTGGCGGGCCGCCCTGACCGCGGCCGGGGCCGCGCTGGCGACGGGCATCGCGCAGGCCGCCGTGGCGCTGGCCTCGCTGCGGGGGCAGTACCACGTGTCCGTGGGCGGCGGCCTGCTGGACCGGCCGGGCGAGCGTTCGGGGGTGGTCCTCACCCTGCTCCTGCTGCTGGTGCCGGTGCTGGGGTTCCTCGGGCAGTGCGCCCGGATCGGTGCCGTGCACCGCGACCGCCGGCTGGCCGGGCTGCGGCTGGCCGGTGCCACCCCGGCCCAGGTCCGCCGGATCGCCGCGCTGGAGACCGGCCCGGCCTGTCTGCTGGGCTCGCTGCTCGCCACGGCCGCGGCCGCCCTGGTCATGTCCCGGCTGTGGAGCGGCCCGGCGCCCGCGGCCTGGGCGGGCCTGGCGCTGGTCGCCCTCGCGGTGCCGGTGCTGGGCACGGCGGTCGCCCTGCTGGCGCTGCGCCGGCTGGTGGCGTCCCCGCTGGGCTGGGTGCGCCGGGTGCGGCCGCGCGAGGGAGGGCGGCGGTGGCCGCGGTACGCGGCCGGGTCGCTGATCGTCCCGCTGTCGGTGCTGTGCGCCTTCGGTGGCACCCGCGGCCCGCTTCCGCTGGTGGTGTTCGCGCTGGTCGTCGCGGTCGGCGCGGGCACGGTGGGGCTGGCCGGGGGCACCGCGCGGCTGGCCGGCCGGCTGGTGGCGCGGCGGGCCCGCACGGCGGCGGCGCTGATCGCGGCGGAACGGCTGCACGACGACCCGTGGGCCGCGGCCCGCACCCACGCGGCCGTGCTGCTGGTCACGGTGGTCGGCACCGGTTTCGTGGGGGTCCGGCAGGCGCTCCTCGCCGACCTGCACCGGATGCGCCGCGACCATCAGCTCGGCATGCCGATGGCCTTCTACACCACCGGCATCACTCTGGCGGGCGCCGCGGTGCTCGTCGCCCTCGCGATCACCCTGTGCGGTCTCGCCGTCGGCACCGCGGAGTCGCTGGCGGACCGCCGCCGGTCCCTGGCCGCGCAGATCGCGGCCGGGGTGCCGAGGGCGGTGCTCGGCCGGGCGCTGCTGCTGGAGACGGCGCTGCCGCTGCTGCCCGCGGTGGTGCTGGCCGGCGCCGGGGGCATGGCGATCGGCACCTGGTACGCCGCGCTGACCGGCCCCGGCCTGGTCGTGCCGTACGCCGCCCTGCTGGTGCCGGTCCTCGTGTACGGCTGCTGTCTCGCGGCGGCGGCCACCGCGCTGCCGCTGCTGCGCCGCTCGGCGCGCCCGGCGGAGCTGCGGTACGCCTGACGCACGCGGGACCGGGTGCGCGGGCACGGCCGTACGGTCCCGGGGGCGCGGGGGGCTCCCGGGACCGTACGGCCGTCGGATGCGCGAAGGCCCGGACCGTCAGGCTGAGATGCCGTCGATCCGGGCCATGGCGTCGTCCGCGCCGTACGGCTGGAGGTAGGGCAGCCAGCGCGGGTCCCTGTGGCCGGTGCCGATGATGCGCCAGGCCAGACCGGTGGGCGGGGCCGGTTTGTGGCGCAGGCGCCAGCCGAGTTCGACGAGGTGGCGGTCGGCCTTCACGTGGTTGCAGCGGCGGCAGGAGGCCACCACGTTGTCCCAGACGTGCTTGCCCCCGCGGCTGCGCGGGATGACGTGGTCGACGCTGGTTGCGACGCCACCGCAGTACATGCACCGGCCCCCGTCCCGCGCGAAGAGCGCACGACGGGTCAGAGGTACGGGCCCCCGATAGGGAACCCGGACGAATCGCTTGAGCCGGACCACGCTGGGTGCGGGGACTGTGACGGTCGCGCTGTGCATATAGGCGCCGGATTCCTCTAGGGAGACGGCCTTGTTCTCCAGGACGAGGACGAGCGCGCGGCGGAGCGGTACGACGCCGAGCGGCTCGTACGACGCGTTGAGGACCAGGACATGCGGCACGGGTGCCTCCTTGGGCGTCGGCGGCGCGTGGCTCGCGCCGGGACGATCTGCAGTCAGTCTCCCCTCATGCCTGGTGGCGGCGCCACCATGTCCCGGTAACGGGCTGGGAGTGTTTTCGACCACAGGTGATTCATCCCCCGTTTCACCGCCTGTTCAAGCCAGGGTGAGCCGTGTCTCTCCTGCGCCCCTCCTTGGCGGATCCGCCAAGGGCACACACAATGCCCCGTTAGTGTGGTGGTCCTGTCCGACCGGTGGTCCTTTCGTGATCTCGCAGCCCCTGACCACCCCGCCGGTGCGGACGCGCAGCACTGGAGGTACCTGCCGTGTCGTCCTTGCCCGTGGTCCTGACGGCCGCCGGTGCGTCGCCGTCCCCGTCGCCGTCCGGCACGGCGCCGGCCGTGCCGACGCTCCAGGACGCCCAGGAAAGCGCGACGAACGCGGCGAGCTGGGTCGAGGAGAACTGGTCGACCTGGCTCGCGATGGGTCTGCAGATCCTGCTGATCATCGTGGTGGCGGTGGCGCTGCGCGCGGTGGTGCGGCGGGCGATCACCAAGCTGATAGAGCGGATGGCCCGCACCGCGCAGGCCGTGGACGGCACCGCGCTGGGCGGACTGCTGGTCAACGCGGAGCGGCGGCGGCAGCGTTCGGCGGCGATAGGGTCCGTGCTGCGCTCGGTGGCGAGCTTCCTGATCCTGGGCACGGCGGCACTGATGGTGCTGTCCACCTTCAAGATCAACCTGGCTCCGCTGCTGGCGTCGGCCGGTGTGGCCGGTGTGGCGATCGGTTTCGGCGCGCGCAACCTCGTCACGGACTTCCTCTCCGGCGTGTTCATGATCCTGGAGGACCAGTACGGCGTCGGTGACGTGATCGACGCGGGCGTGGCCACCGGCGAGGTGATCGAGGTGGGGCTGCGCGTGACCAAGCTGCGGGGCTCCGACGGCGAGATCTGGTACGTCCGCAACGGCGAGGTCAAGCGGATCGGCAACCTCTCCCAGGGCTGGGCGACGGCCGGGGTCGACGTGACCGTGCGGGCGAGCGAGGACCTGGACCGGGTCAAGGCGACGCTGGACGAGGTCGCCGAGAAGATGAGCAAGGAAGAGCCCTGGAACGAGCTGCTGTGGGGCCCGATCGAGGTCCTCGGCCTGGACTCGGTCCTCATCGACTCCATGGTGGTGCGGCTGTCTGCCAGGACCATGCCGGGCAAGTCGGTGACGGTCGAGCGCGAGCTGCGCTGGCGGGTCAAGCGCGCCTTCGACGCGGCGAGCATCCGCATCGTCGGCGGCGCCACGGCCGTCGAGGACGTCGAGGACACCCCCGACCCCAGCGCCGCGGTGGCCGCCCCCTCGGCCTTCTCCAACGCCGACTCGCCGCAGTCCATGGCGGCGACGCCGATCACCACGCAGCGGACGGCTCCGCCGCGGAAGTAGGGGAACGGTTCAGCACGCTCGTTCGAGTGATGGGTGGGGCATTCCGGCGCGGCGGTCGTCCGGGGTGCCCCACTGTTGCGCCGGGGCACCCGATGCGGGCTTAGCCTGGCAGCAGTGCGACGAGGAGAAGCGATGAGCGCCGAACCGATCATGGAGCCGGCCGTGACGCAGATGGACCCCATCGACCTGTTGAGTGTGATCGAAGCGGCGTCACCGGTGCCGATTCGACCAGAGTATGTCGAGGGGACGGTCATCGTGCCGCCGCAGCCGGATGACGACCACCATCACGGTGCCTTCGAGCTGAGCTTCCAGTTCCGTGCGGCAGGGTTCCGCCTCGTGGGCATGGGCAACGGCTACCGCGCCGCCCACAAGGACGGCAGCACCATGGCCCTGCTCGTCCCCGACTTCTACGTACGTCGCCGCAAGGTCTCCGAACTCGACGAGTCGTACCGCAAGGCCCACAAGGGCTGGTACCCCGTCGACATGATCAGCCTGGTCGGAGAGGTCACCTCGTCCAACCACTGGACGGACACCGGTCCCAAGCTCCGCACGTACGCCGCCGCCGGCGTCCCCGTCTATGTACTCGTCGACCGCCACGCGAAGGCGGCCCACTGCTACACGGATCCCGCCCTCCCCGGCGACGATCCCGCCGAGGCGTACTACACAAACGACACCAAAGTCGACCTCGGCGACCCCCTCTCCCTCCCCGGGCCGTACCCCACCCTCGACACCAGCCCCTTCCTCCTCGCCGGCTGACGCGCCCTCCGCCCCGAGGTAACGACTCTGTTGCCTCACGGCTCCCGCGTATTGACGCCCCCTGCGCACCGGGCTTACGTTCGGCCGCAATAGGAAAGTTTCCTAACAGTGAGGCAGGTGTCGACCCCCATGGCAGGAACCGCCGGTACGCCGGGCACCCCGCGCGTGCTGCGCGCCATGAACGACCGGGCCGCACTCGATCTGCTGCTGGAGCACGGGCCGCTGTCCCGGACCCGGATAGGCAACCTGACGGGACTGTCCAAGCCCACCGCCTCCCAGCTGCTGGCCAGGCTGGAGGCGGCCGGGCTGGTGCGGGTGACCGGGACCAGTGCCGGACGGCCGGGGCCCAGCGCCCAGCTCTACGCGGTGAACCCGCGCGCCGCCCACGCCGCCGGGCTCGACGTCACCCCGGACCGCATCCGCGCCGCCGTCGCCGACATCACCGGCCGCACCGTCGGCGAGTACGAGCTGCCCACCCCCGGCCGGCGCCCCGCGCAGCCCGTCGTACGGCAGGTCACCGACGCCCTCGACGGCGCCGTGAAGGCGGCCGGTCTCGCGCGCGGCGAGGTGCACCGGCTGGTCATCGGGACACCCGGCGCGTTCGACCCGAACACCGGGCGGCTGCGGTACGCCTCGCACCTGCCCGGCTGGCACTCCCCCACGCTGCTCGACGAGCTGGCCGCCGCGCTGCCGATGCCGGTCGAGTACGAGAACGACGTCAACCTCGTCGCCCTCGCCGAACAGCGGCTCGGCGCCGCCCGCGGCCACGGGGACTTCGTCCTGCTGTGGAACGAGGAGGGCCTCGGCGCCGCCCTGGTGCTCGGCGGCCGGCTGCACCGCGGCTGGACCGGTGGCGCCGGCGAGGTCGGCTTCCTGCCGGTGCCGGGCACGCCCCTGGTGCGCCAGGTGACCCGGGCCAACAGCGGCGGTTACCAGGAGCTGGCCGGCGCCCAGGAGGTGCCGAAGCTGGCCCGCGCGCTCGGCGTCCCCGACGTGCCGTCGGGGCCGTACACCGAGGTCGCCGCGGAACTGCTGGCGCGCGCCGCCGACCACGCGGGCGGGCCGCACCGGGCGCTGCTGGAGGCCTACGCGACCCGGCTCGCCACCGGTCTCGCCTCGCTGGTCTCCGTCCTCGATCCCGAGCTGGTCGTGCTCAGCGGCTCCGCCCTGACCGCCGGCGGCGAGGTGCTGCGCGCCCTCGTCCAGGCCGAGCTGGAGGAGCTGGCCGCGGCCCGCCCCCGGCTCGTCCTCGGTGACATCCGTGAACACCCGGTGCTGCGCGGTGCGTTGGAGGCCGCGCTCGCCACGACCCGCGACGAGGTGTTCGACACCTCGCGCTAGAGCACGCGTCCTCCCCTTCCCTACCCGCCCCCGGGAGACCTCGCCATGCCCACAGCGACGCGCAGAGCCGGCGGAACAGCCGCGCTCGCCCTGACCGTCTCCGTCGTGCTGCTCGGCGCCGCGTGCACCGGGCAGTCCGGCGCGGGCGCCACGGACGACCCCACCAAAGACACGACGATCACCTTCTGGCACGCCTGGAGCGCGCCGAACGAGGTCCGGGCCGTCAGGTCCCTGGTCGCCGGCTTCGAGAAGGCGCACCCCAACATCCATGTGCGTGTCGTCGGCGACATGACCGACGACAAGATCAACCAGGCACTGCGCGCCGGTGGCGACCAGGCCCCCGACGTCGTCTCCTCGTTCACCACCAACAACGTGGGCAAGTTCTGCTCCTCGGGCGCGCTCGTCGATCTGGACCCCTTCCTGAAGAAGGACGGTATCGACGCGGCCACGACCTTCCCCAGGGCGATGAACGAGTACACCCGGTTCGACGGGAACCGGTGCACCCTGCCGCTGCTCGGGGACGCGTACGGGCTGTACTACAACAAGACGGCTTTCCGAAAGGCCGGCATAGCCCGGCCGCCCAGGACCTGGAGCGAGTTCGAGGCGGACGCGCAGAAGCTGACGATTCCGGCCGGGGACTCCTACCGGCAGCTCGGTTTCATGCCGGACTACCACGGCTGGGAGACCACCACCGAGCACTACCTCGCGCAGTTCTCCCCGACGTACTTCGACGCGAAGGGGAAGTCGCGGGTGGCCACCGACCCCGCCTTCCGGCAGGCGTTCGCGTTGCAGAAGCGGCTCGTGGACGAACTCGGCGGATTCCGGAGGCTGGAGCGGTTCCGGTCCACCCTCGGCGACGAGTGGGGCCCCAAGCACCCCTTCCACACCGGCCAGGTGGCCATGCAGCTGGACGGCGAGTGGCGGCTCGGCATGGCCGAGGCGGCCAAACCGGACTTCGAGATCGGCGTCGCCCCGCTGCCCGTACCGGACGGCAGTGAGGACCAGTACGGCAAGGGGTACATCACCGGCACCGTCACCGGCATCGCCGCCACCAGCCACCGGCAGAACGCCGCCTGGGAGTTCGTCAAGTACATCACCACGGACACGGACGCCGTGGTCGGCTTCGCCAACGACATCCACAACGTGCCCTCCACCCTCGCCGCCCTCAAGTCCCCGAAGCTCAGGTACGAACCGCGCTTCAAGACCTTCCTGGACATCGCCGCGAACCCCCGCTCCACCACCACCCCGCCCTCCGTCAACGGCGGCCAGTACCTGGTGACCATCCAGCAGCTGGGATACGACTACGAGAGCGGCAAGGCCGGGGATCTGCGCGCCGGCCTGCGGAAGGCGGCCGCGCAGATCGACACCGACATCGCGCAGGCGGAGTAGCCGATGACCGCGGTCACTCTCGCCGCCAAGCGCCGCCGCGCGGCGCTGCGCACGCTCGGCTTCCTGTCGCCCTGGCTGATCGGCTTCGCGGTGTTCTTCGCGTACCCGCTGGTCTCGACGCTCTACTTCTCGTTCATGCACTACGACGGCTTCCGGCCGCCGGTCTGGAGCGGCGGGAAGAACTGGGCCTACGTCTTCACCCACTACCCGCTGTTCTGGCCCGCCCTGCGCAACACCCTGTGGCTGGTCGTGGTGATGGTGACCCTGCGCGTGGTGTTCGGGCTGGGCATCGGCCTGCTGATCACGAAGATCAAGACGGGTACCGGGGTCTTCCGCACCCTGTTCTACCTGCCCTACCTCGCCCCGCCGGTCGCGGCCACCATGGCCTTCGCCTTCCTGCTCAACCCCGGTACCGGGCCGGTCGATTCGATCCTGGGGAAGATCGGGATACCGGCCCCGGGCTGGTTCAACGACCCGGCGTGGTCCAAGCCGGCGCTGACCCTGCTGGCGCTGTGGGGCATCGGCGACCTCATGGTGATCTTCATGGCGGCGCTGCTCGACGTGCCGGCCGAGCAGTACGAGGCGGCCGAGCTGGACGGCGCCTCCGCGTGGCAGCGCTTCCGGTACGTCACCCTGCCGAACATCTCCCCCATCGTGATGTTCGCCGTGGTCACCGGGGTCATCCAGACCATGCAGTACTACACGCAGCCGCTGATCGCGGGAAAGGTCGCCTCCGGGGTGATCCAGGGCGCCGGCACCCAGTTCGAGCCCGGCTACCCGGACAAGTCCACGCTCACCCTGCCCCAGCTCGTCTACAACCTCGGTTTCCAGCGCTTCGACTACGGCGCCGCGTGTGTCGTCGCCCTCGTCCTCTTCGCCCTGTCGATGGCGTTCACCGCACTTCTGATGCGGCGCCGGGGCGGACTGATCCAGGCAGGTGGCTGACGATGACCCACGTACTCGACCGGCCGGTGCGGCCGAAGGCGGGCGAGACGCCCGGCGACCGCGCCGCGCGCCGGCGGGAGCTGCTGCGGTGGATCGCCGTGCACTCCCTCGGTGTCGCCGCCGCCCTCTTCTTCGTGCTGCCCTTCGTGTTCCTGCTGCTGACCTCGCTGATGAGCGACAGCCAGGCGCTGAGCCGGGACCTGGTCCCGCACACCTGGGAGTGGGGCAACTACCGCAAGGTCCTGGACACCCCCGGCTTTCTCACCTGGTGGAAGAACACCCTGCTCTACGCCGGTCTCGGCACCTTGCTCACCGTGGTGTCCTCGATCCCGGTCGCCTACGCGCTCGCCAAGTTCCGCTTCCGGGGCCGGAGTCTCGCCCTGATGCTGGTGATCTCGATGATGATGCTGCCCCCGCAGGTCGTCGTCATCCCGATGTACCTCTTCTGGGCGAAACAACTGGACCTGTCCGGGACGCTGTGGCCGCTGATCGTCCCGATGGCGTTCGGCGACGCCTTCTCCGTCTTCCTGCTGCGCCAGTTCCTGACGACCATCCCGGACGAGTACGTCGACGCCGCCAAGGTGGACGGCTGCGGCGAACTGCGCACCCTGGTCCGGGTCGTCCTGCCGATGGCGAAGCCCGGCATCGCCGCCGTGGCCCTCTTCCAGTTCTTCTACGCCTGGAACGACTACTTCGGCCCCCAGATCTACGCCTCCGAGAACCCCGGTGCGTGGACGCTCAGTTACGGCCTGGAGTCCTTCAAGGGCGCGCACCACACCGACTGGAACCTCACCATGGCCGCGACCGTGCTGGTCATGGCCCCCGTGATCCTCGTGTTCTTCTTCGCCCAGAAGGCATTCGTCGAAGGCGTCACGCTCACCGGAGTGAAGGGTTGATCTCTGTATGAAACTCACCGTGGTCGGCGGCGGCTCGACCTACACCCCCGAACTCGTCGACGGCTTCGCCCGGCTCAGGGACACCCTGCCGGTCGAGGAACTGGTGCTGGTGGACCCGGCCGCCGAACGCCTGGAGCTGGTGGGCGGACTGGCCCGCCGGATCTTCGCCAGGCAGGGGCACGGCGGCCGGATCGTGACCACCGACGACCTGGACGCGGGCATCGACGGCGCGGACGCCGTCCTGCTCCAGCTGCGCGTCGGCGGGCAGGCGGCCCGGCGGCAGGACGAGACCTGGCCGCTCGAATGCGGCTGCGTCGGCCAGGAGACCACCGGCGCGGGCGGTCTCGCCAAGGCGCTGCGCACCGTACCGGTGGTGCTGGACATCGCCGAGCGGGTGCGCCGGGCCAACCCGCGCGCCTGGATCATCGACTTCACCAACCCGGTCGGCATCGTCACCCGCGCCCTGCTGCACGCGGGGCACCGGGCGGTCGGCCTGTGCAACGTGGCGATCGGGCTCCAGCGGAAGTTCGCCGCCCGCCTCGGGGTGGAACCGGCCGACGTCCATCTCGGCCATGTCGGGCTGAACCACCTCACCTGGGAGACCAGCGTACGGCTCGGCGGCCCCGAGGGCGCGAACGTGCTGCCGAAGCTGCTGGCCGAGCACGGCGACGCCATCGCCGACGACCTGCGCCTGCCCCGTGCCCTCCTGGACCGCCTGGGCGTGGTCCCCTCGTACTACCTGCGCTACTACTACGCCCACGACGAGGTCGTCCGCGACCTGCGCGGCAAGCCCTCCCGCGCCGAGGAAGTGGCCCGCATAGAGCGGGAGTTGCTGGAGATGTACGGCGACCCGGCCCTGGACGAGAAGCCTGCGCTGCTCGCCCGGCGCGGCGGCGCCTACTACTCGGAGGCCGCCGTCGACCTGGCCGCGGCCCTGCTCAGCGGCGGGGGCAGCCCGTACCAGGTGGTGAACACGTTCAACAAGGGCACGCTGCCCTTCCTCGCCGACGACGCGGTGATCGAGGTGCAGGCGGCGGTCGGTCCCACCGGCCCCGTGCCGCTGCCGGTCCCCGAGCCGGACCCGCTCTACGCGGGCCTGATCGCGAACGTGACGGCGTACGAGGAACTGGCCCTGGAGGCGGCGCTGCGCGGCGGCCGGGACCGGGTCTTCCGCGCCCTGCTCGCCCATCCGCTGATCGGCCAGTACGGGTACGCCGACACGCTCACCGACCGGCTGATCGCACACAACAGGGAGCACCTCGCGTGGGCCTGACCTCGACCGGCACCGCGAGCGTGCTCGCGATCGACGCGGGCAACAGCAAGACCGACGTGGCCGTGGTGGACACCGCGGGCCGGGTGCTGGCCACGGCCCGCGGCGGCGGCTTCCGGCCACCCGCGGTGGGCGTGCCGGCGGCCTTCGACGCGCTCGCCGGACCGGTGCGCCGGGTGCTCGCCGAGGCGGGACTCGACCGGGTCACGCACGTCTCCGCCTGTCTCGCCAACGCCGATCTTCCGGTGGAGGAGGAGCAGTTGGCGACCGCGCTGGAGGAGCGCGGCTGGGGCGGCTCGGTGGAGGTCCGCAACGACACCTTCGCGATCCTGCGGGCGGGCGTCGCCGAGCCCCTGGGCGTGGCGGTGGTCTGCGGGGCGGGCATCAACTGCGTGGGGATGCGGCCCGACGGCCGTACCGCGCGGTTCCCGGCCATCGGCCGGATCTCCGGTGACTGGGGCGGCGGCTGGGGCCTCGCCGAGGAGGCGCTGTGGCACGCGGCACGCGCGGCGGACGGGCGGGGCGAGGCCACGGCGCTCGCCCGGACGCTGCCCGCCCACTTCGGCCTGTCCTCCATGTACGCGCTGATCGAGGCGCTGCACCTGGAGCACATCGCGCACGAGCGCCGGGGCGAGCTGGCGCCGGTGCTGTTCGCCACGGCGGCCGGCGGGGACCCGGTGGCCGGCGCGATCGTGGACCGGCTGGCCGAGGAGGTGACGGTCATGGCCACGGTCGCGCTGACCCGCCTGGACCTGCTGGACGAACCGGTCCCGGTGCTGCTCGGCGGCAGCGTGCTCACCGCCGGGCACCCGCGGCTGGACGACGGCGTCCGGGCCCTGCTGGCGGCCCGCGCGCCCAAGGCCCGGGTCCGGGTCGTCACCGCGCGTCCGGTGCTCGGCGCGGCCCTGCTGGGCCTGGACCGGCTTTCCGCCAACCCCGAGGCGCTGACACGGGCGCGGGCGCACTGGGAGGTGTCCGGGAAAGGCCGTTGACCGGAAAGGGCCGGTTTATCCGGGCGATCGCCGGGATCGCGCGCCGCGCCGGAACCCGCGCGGCTAGTTTCCCCGGGTCTCGCAACCGGCGAAAGGACAGCCCGTGGAACACCAGCCCATATCCCGATGGCGCCGGGCCCGGCGCGCGGCCGCGGCCGGGCTCGGCGCGCTCGCGGTGCTCGCGGGGGTCACCGCCGGGACGGCGGCCCCCGCGAGCGCCGCCACCGCCGCCCCCGACCCGGCCCAGCTGACGGGCCTGACGCTGACCTCGGTGAGCAACGGCCGCGGTCTGGACGTGCAGAACGGCAACACCGGCGACGGCGTCTTCCTCGTCACCAACAACGCCCCCGGCTACCACCAGAAGTGGAACGCCAACCTCGGCACGGACGGCTCCTTCACCCTCGTCAACGACGCCACCGGCAAGTGCGCCACCGCCGGGCTGCCGCTCACCCAGCAGCCCTGCGACGGCCGCGCCGGCGAGCGCTGGTACTTCCAGCCGGTGGCCGGCGGCTCCGGCGCCTTCATGGTCCGCAACACCCAGGACGACAAGTGCCTGGACGTCTGGTACAACGCGCAGTACAATGACGCCTGGACCGACACCTACGGCTGCAACGGCAGCCTGGCCCAGCAGTGGCGGCTGCCCTCGGGCGCCCAGGAGGCCGCCGTCGCGGCGGCCGTCGACCACGCGGCGGCCCGCTGCGTCAAGGACACCTCCAGCTGCTCCTGGCGCACCCGGGTCCAGGCCCCGGCCGCGCCACTGCCGCAGCAGTGCGTCTCGCCCGTCTGGTACAACGGCACGACGGCGGCGGTGCCGTGGACGTTCTCCATGAAGCGCACCACCGGCTGGGGGTCCGAGCTGGGCTTCTCCCTCGGCTCCGACCTCGGCACCGGCGGCGCGTCCCCGGTCACCGCGAAGATCAGCACGCAGATCAGCGGCAAGGTCACCCAGAGCCTGACCGACGAACTCGGCAACAGCCTCACCATCAGCGTGCCGCCGGCGCAGTACGGCTGGGTCGCCCTGTCGGAGCTGGCGACGAAGGTCACCGGCACCTGGACCTTCGACGTCAACGGCTACCCCTGGACCGCCGACGACACCCTGACCGTCCCGCTGCTCAGCGACGACCAGGGCGGTGCCAGCATCTACCTGGCCCGGACCAGCGACACCTTCTCCGGCTGCGGCAGCGCTTCCTGACCGTCCCCCGCCGGATCTCCTCACGGTAAGAGGTTCCTCGGGCCGCCGGTCCGAGGAACCGAACACCTGCTTGGCACGTATATATGAACAGCGCACACCGAGATCCCCGCGAGATCCGGTGAAGGCCGGTGCGGAACGTCGGTCCGTACGGCGATACTTGCTGTCGTACGGATGACCATGGGGGAGGTCGAGTGACATACCCGCCGCAGAGCGCGGCACCGCCCGTCGCGGGTCCCGCCGCGCCCGCCGCCCCCGGCATCCCCGCCCAGCCCGGCCCCCCGCTTCCGCCGCCCGCCTCGCCCGCCCCGCCCGCGCGGCGTTCCGCGTTCGCCGAGGGCACCGACCGGCTGCGGGCCGCCGCGACCACCGAGCCGGGCCGGCTGCGGATCATCGGTGCCGTCCTCGCCCTGCTGGTCGTGGCGTTCGGCGCGGTCACCGCCTGGCAGTGCAGCCAGCGCGCGTCCGCCGCCGACGACGTGCTGCACCGCAGCCAGCCCCTCAGCTCCGGCGCCGCCGACATCTACCGCTCGCTGGCCGACGCCAACACGGCCGCCTCCAGCGGCTTCCTGGCGGGCGGCGCGGAACCGGCCGCCACCCGTGACCGGTACGAGAAGGACATCAGCACCGCCGCCTCCGGCCTGGTGACCGCCGCCGCCAACGCCGAGCCCGGCTCCGCCTCCGAGGCCACCATCGCCCGGCTGAACCGGCTGCTGCCCGAGTACAAGGGCCTGATCGAGCGGGCCCGCACCTACAACCGGCAGGGCTATCCGGTCGGCGGCGCCTATCTGCGCTACGCCAACGAGAAGATGCAGCAGGACATGCTCCCGGCCGCGGAGGACCTGTACACCAGGGAGAACGCCCGCCTGGACGCCGACTACGCGGACGCGACGCCGTACCCGTGGGCGGCCATCGCGCTCGGCGTGACCGCGCTCGCCGCGCTCGGCTGGGCCCAGCGCCGCGACTTCCTGCGCACCAACCGGGTCCTCAACCGCGGACTGGTGGCCGCCGGTTCGGCCACACTGGTCGCCCTGCTGTGGCTGACCGTCGGGCACACCGTCGCCCGGTCCGGCCTCGACGGCTCCTACGACCACGGCATCCGCTCCCTGACCGTCCTGCACGACGCCCGCATCGCCTCCCTGAAGGCGCGGGGCAACGAGAACCTGGGCCTGGTGGCGCGCGGCGCCGAGACCGTCACGGTCGACGGCGAGCAGTACGACGCCTACTACCACGGCTTCGACAAGGACATGGCGGTGCTCGGCGAGGGACTGAGCCGGGCGGCACGGCTCGCCGACGACTCCGGGGGCACCGCGCCCGTCAAGGCGGCCCAGGACAGCGCGGCGCTGTGGCGCCAGCGGCACACCGCGGCCCGTACCGACGACGAGAACGGCGACTACCAGCAGGCGCTGGACAAGGTGATCGGCGCCAAGGGCACCACCGGGGAGTGCTTCGACGGTGTCGACGGCGACCTCGCCCGCGCGATCGGCCACGAACAGGGCGAGTTCCAGCGGGCCGCCACCGCCGGGCGGGACGCCATGACCGGGCTGCCCGCCGGCGTGGCCGCGCTCGCCCTGCTCGGCGCGGCGGGCGCGCTCGCCGGGATCGGCCGCAGGCTTTCGGAGTACCGGTGAGAAGGGGCGAGGCGATGGGCGCGAGCCGGCTGCGCGGCTGGGGCGGCGTCGGCACGATGGCGGTCCTGTGCGCGCTGGCGCTGGCGTTCGTCCTGCTGCTGCCGCGCACCCTGGCCGCGCACCACCACCACGCGCCGGACCGGGCCGGGCAGCAGCTCGCCGAGGGCAGCCAGGTCCGGGCCGGCGCCTGCGAGGACGCCGAGGCGCAGAACCAGACGCTCGCCCCGTCCGGTGCGGACGGCCCCGCGATCGACGCCATCAAGGCCCGCCAGGGCGCCAAGCGCAAGCTGATCGTCGGCGTCGACCAGAACAGCTACCGCTGGGGCTACCGCAACCCGAACACCGAGGGCGCCCGGCTGGAGGGCTTCGACATCGACCTGGTGCACCGCATCGCCCAGGACATCCTCGGCGACCCGGACGCGGTGCAGTTCAAGGCCATACCGACCAACCAGCGCATCCCGGCGATCCAGGACGGCCGGGTGGACATGGTGGTGCGCACCATGACCATCACCTGCGACCGGCTCGGCCAGGTCGCGTTCTCCGCGCCGTACTTCAAGACCGGGCAGCAGGTCCTCGCCCCCAAATCGTCCCCCGTCACCGGCTACAACGGCTCGCTCGCGGGCAAGAGGGTGTGCACGGCGGCCGGTTCGACGGCGTACGCGAAGCTGGCCGCCGACAAGAAGTCCGGGACGCTGCCCGCCTCCACCGACATCTCCACCACGGTGCCCAACCAGCTGGACTGCCTGGTGCGGCTCCAGCTCGGCGAGGTGGACGCGGTGGTCACCGACGGCGCCCTCGCCGCGAGCCAGGCAGCCCAGGACCCGACCGTGGAACTCAAGGGCGCGCCGTTCACGACCGAGTACTACGGAGTGGCGATGAAGAAGGACGCCACCGATCTGGTGCGCCGGGTCAACCGGGTGCTGGTCGCCTACCGCGCGAGCGGCTGGCAGGCGTCGTACGACACATGGCTGTCGGCGACACTGGGAAGGGACTCCTCGGCCTCCAGGCCGCCCGCGCCGCAGTACCTGCGGACCAGTTGAACCGCAGCCGACCGGAACACACAGCAAGCGAGAGGTGATCGATGGGCGTCACGGACCCCGCCGGGCCGGTGATGGACCGGGACGAGGTGGACCGTGCGCTGGCCCGGCTCGGCCAGGAGCACGAGGCCATCGAGACCTCCCTGCTCGCCCTCCAGGACCACGCGGGCCGCAGACTCCTGGAGGGCGCCGAACTGACCGGCGTCACCAAGGAGCGCTGGCAGGCGGCCGAGGCGCGGATCACCCTGCTGTGGACGTAC
The DNA here is from genome assembly GCF_013423905.1 of Streptomyces sp. NEAU-sy36. Lineage (NCBI taxonomy): Bacteria > Bacillati > Actinomycetota > Actinomycetes > Kitasatosporales > Streptomycetaceae > Streptomyces > Streptomyces sp. NEAU-sy36. Next base: position 1,064,082 of record NZ_CP058977.1, on the reverse strand, counting down.
TTCGACGCCTACACGGACGCGCTGCGCGGCGCCCGCGAGATCCGCGCCCGGCGCCGCTGGTCCAGCCGTGAGGACCTGGCCGAGCTGACCGAACTGCTGCGCGGCACCTGCGTCGCGCTCGCCGGTCCGGGCGACGGCCGGCTCAGCGAGAGCTTCTCGCTGGCCGAACTGGTGGACCGGATGAACGAGCTGTACGCGACCAGCCTCGACCTGGTCGTCGCCGCCGACGCGGTCTGGTCGGCGCTGCCCGCGCGGATCGACCTGCTCGCCGCCGAACTCCAGCGCACCCGGCAGCTCGCGCACTCCGTCGGCGTGCGCCCCGGCGAGCACCCGGCCGGGGACGACCTGGAGCGGATCACCCGCACCCTGACCCGGCTGCGCGCCGACGTGGTCTCCGACCCGCTGGCCTTCTGGGTGCCCGCCGAGGGCAGTTCGGCGCCCGGCGGCGGCCGCCCCGACACCACGGTGTACGACCGCGAGGCGCGCGCCCTGGAGGACGTGCGGCGGGAGATCGACGCGGTGCTGACCGTGCGCCAGGACGCCGAGGCCCGGCTGATCCGGCTGCGGGACGTGCTCTCGCGCGCCGACCGCACCCTCGCCGAGGCCCGCACCGCGCGCGGCGAGGTGCTGGCGAAGATCGCCGCGACCGAGGTGCCGGTGGTCAGCGGCCCGCCGACCGTGCTCCAGGAGCAGCTGGCGACCGCGGCCGAGTACCGCAGGCAGGGCCAGTGGCACCGGCTGTCCCCGCTGCTGGAGTCCCTGGAGCGCAAGGCGGAGGAGGAACTGCTGCGGGCCCGCGAGCAGTTGACCGCGGTGACCGCGCCGCTCGCGGTCCGTGCCGAGCTGCGCGGCCGGCTCGACGCCTACAAGGCCAAGGTGGCCCGGCACGGCCTGGCCGAGGACCCCTTCCTGGTGGAGCGGTACGACGCCGCGCGGCGGATGCTGTGGAGCGCGCCCTGTGATCTGCGGGTGGCCGGGCAGGCGGTGCTGCGCTACCAGCGCGCGGCGGCCGAACTGCTGGACGGGGCGCCGGAGGACCGTAGGGGGGACCAGTCGTGAGCGGGGCCGGTCGGGCCTGTCAGCGGCCGGATTGCGCGGGGGTGTACGAGGACGTCGGCGGCGGCGAGCTGTACTGCGGCCTGTGCGGCCTGGCGCCCGTGGTGTCGGCCGGGGGTCCCGCCTCCGGGGCGGGGCCGGTCGGCTCGCCGCCCACCGGCGTGACCCGGGGCGCGGCCGGCAGCCGCGGCTCCGGCAGCGCTCCCAGCGCGCGCGCCTCCTCGCAGTCCGCCCGGTCGCGCCGCTCGGTCTCCGGGCGGCTGTCGCGCTCCCTTTCGGGCCGCTCCACCAGCCGCTCGGTGTCGGTGCGCAGCTCCGGCTCCTCCTCCGGCTCCTCCTCGGGGCGGGGCCGGCTGGGCGCGGGCCTGGTGAACGTGCCGCAGGTGCCGCGGCCCGACCCGCACACCATGGTGCTGGAGAATCCCGAGGTCCCCGAACGCAAACGGTTCTGCTCGCGCGCGGACTGCGGGGCGCCGGTCGGCCGGGCGCGGGGCGAACGGCCGGGCCGCACCGAGGGGTTCTGCACCAAGTGCGGGCACCCGTACTCCTTCGTGCCCAAGCTGAAGGCCGGTGACATCGTGCACGGCCAGTACGAGGTCGCCGGCTGCCTCGCGCACGGCGGTCTGGGCTGGATCTACCTCGCGGTGGACCGGGCCGTCTCCGACCGGTGGGTGGTGCTCAAGGGCCTGCTGGACACCGGGGACCAGGACGCGATGGCCGCCGCCATCTCCGAGCGGCGCTTCCTCGCGGAGATCGAGCACGCCAACATCGTGCGGATCTACAACTTCGTGGAGCACCTGGACCAGCGCACCGGTTCCCTCGACGGCTACATCGTCATGGAGTACCTGGGCGGCAAGTCCCTCAAGGAGATCGCCAACGCCCGCCGCACACCGGAGGGCAGACGCGATCCGCTGCCGGTGGAGCAGGCGTGCGCGTACGGCATCGAGGCGCTGGAGGCCCTCGGCCACCTGCACAGCCGGAACCTGCTGTACTGCGACTTCAAGGTCGACAACGCCATCCAGACCGAGGACCAGCTCAAGCTGATCGACATGGGCGCGGTGCGCCGCATGGACGACGACGAGTCCGCGATCTACGGCACGGTCGGCTACCAGGCCCCCGAGGTCGCCGAGACCGGCCCCTCGGTCGCCAGCGACCTGTACACCGTGGGCCGCACCCTGGCCGTGCTCACCTTCGACTTCCAGGGCTACACCACCGTCTACGCCGACTCGCTGCCCGACCCCGACACCATCGAGGTCTTCCGCCGCTACGAGTCCTTCTACCGGCTGCTGGTGCGCGCCACCGACCCCGACCCGGACCGCCGCTTCGGCTCCGCCCAGGAGATGGCCGAGCAGCTGACGGGGGTGCTGCGCGAGGTCGTGGCCCTCCGGTCGGGGCAGGCCCGGCCCGCCCTGTCGACCCTGTTCGGCCCCGAAGTGCGGGTCACCGACACGGAGTTGTTCCCCCCTCTCGCCGGGGACGTGTCGCGGCTGGGGGCGCGGGAGACCGGCGGGCGGGGCAGACGGCGCCCGGTGGCGGCGCCCGCGCCGCCCGTCTCCTCCCTGGTGCGGCCGGTCGACGTCCCCGCCGCCGCGCTCGCGCTGCCGGTGCCGCTGGTCGATCCCGGTGACCCCGACGCGGGCTTCCTCGCGGGTCTGGTGGCCTCGGCGCCCGGTGAGCTGATCGGGGCGCTGGCGGCGGCGCCCGCGCGGTCCGTGGAGACGCGGCTGCGAGAGGTGCGGGCCCGGCTGGAGACCGGCGACCGGCACGGCGCGCTGGCCGGCCTGGCCGCGCTGGACGAGGAGCGGCCCGAGGACTGGCGGGTGGTCTGGTGCCGCGGGGTGGCCGCCCTGGTCACCGGCGACTTCGAGGGCGCCGCCCTCGCCTTCGACGCGGTCTACGACGCCTTCCCCGGCGAGGCCGCGCCCAAGCTGGCGCTCGCCCTGTGCGCCGAGGTGCTGGGCCAGTTGGACAACGCGGCCGAGTACTACCACCTGGTGTGGGCCACCGACCTCAGCTATGTGAGCGCCGCGTTCGGGCTCGCCCGGGTACGGCTCGCGACCGGGGACCGGCAGGGCGCGGTGCGCACCCTGGAGTCGGTGCCGGAGTCCTCCATCCACTACACGGCCGCCCGGGTCGCCGCGGTGCGGGCGCGGTTGAGACAGCGCACGGCGGGCACGGGTGACGTACCGTTCCTGGACGACCTGACCGCCGCCGCCGGGCAGGTCGAGGCACTCCAGGCGTACGGTCTGGACCCGGCGCGGCGCGAGTCGCTGTCGGCGGAAGTGCTCGGCTGCGCCCTGGACTGGATACTCTCCGGGGGCACGGACACCGCCCGGCCGGCCGCCGGCGGGCGGGTGCTGCTGGGCAGCGGACTGGACGAGCGGGGGCTGCGCTTCGGCCTGGAGCGCGCCTACCGCACGCTGGCCCGGCTGGCGCCCGGCGGCGAGGAGAGGAACGAACTGGTGGAACGGGCCAACCGTTACCGCCCCCGGACGTGGGTGTAGTTGATGTCGCAGAAGCCCCAGCAGGCCGCACCGGCCACGTGCCCGAGCTGCGCGGAGCCCGTCGAGCCGGGTGACCTCTTCTGTGGTGCGTGCGGGCACGACCTTTCGGTGGTGCCCGCCCCGCCGCAGGACCATCCGACGCTGACCATGACCGGCTCCCCGGAGCCCGCGACCCCCGCCGCCGGGGAGGGTGTCCGGTGGCCCGCCCCCGAGCCGCCCGGCTCCGGCGCCACCCCGCCCGCGACGCATCTGCCGACCGATCTGCCCGGCACCGACTCGGGCGGCCACCCGCTGCACCCCATGGAACCGGCCGCGCCACCCGCGCCCGCCGGACCGGCCACGTCCGGCGTCCGCCTGGACCGGCCGGCGGAACCGGAGGAGTACCCCTTGCAGGCACCGGACCCCCAGGCACCGAACGCGCGGGCGGCCCAGGCCGGCCCGCCGCAGGAGCACCCGCAGCCCGCCTCGACCTGTGTCGCCTGCCGGGCCGGCCGCGTGGACAGCGACGGCTACTGCGAGCACTGCGGGCACGCCCAGCCCCGCGAACGCGACCACATGGAGCGGGAGTCGGGCCCGGTGGCCGCCGTCAGCGACCGCGGGCTGCGCCACCACCGCAACGAGGACGCCTTCACCGTCGGCCACACCGCGCTGCCCGACGGCACCCCGGCGGCCCTCGCCGTCGTCTGCGACGGCGTCTCCTCGGCCACCCGCCCCGACGAGGCGTCGGCCGCCGCCGCCCGGGCGGCCGGTGACACCCTGCTCGCCGCGCTGCCGCGCGGCACCCACCCGCAGGCGGCCATGCACGAGGCGATCGTCGCCGCCGCCCAGGCCGTCAACGCGCTCGCCGGGGAGCCGGACGCGGCCCGCGAGCACGACCCGCACCACAACGCCCCGGCCTGCACCATCGTCTCCGCCGTGGTCGCCGCCGGACTGCTGGTGGTCGGCTGGGTCGGCGACAGCCGCGCCTACTGGGTGCCGGACGACCGCGGCGCCCCGCCCGCCCGGCTGACCGAGGACGACTCCTGGGCCGCGCAGATGGTCGCCGCCGGGCTGATGAGCGAGGCCGAGGCGTACGCCGACGAACGGGCCCACGCCATCACCGGCTGGCTCGGCGCGGACGCCTACGAACTGGACCCGCACACCGCCTCGTTCAAACCGGACCGGCCCGGTGTCGTGGTGGTGTGCACCGACGGGCTGTGGAACTACGCCGAGACGGCCGGGGAGATGGCCGAGACGATCCCGGCGGACGCCGCCGTCCGTCCGCTGCACAGCGCCCGTGTCCTGGTCGGCCACGCCCTGGACGGCGGGGGCCACGACAACGTAACGGTGGCGGTCCTGCCGTTCCCGGCACCACCGCCGGGGGCAGGATCGGCCTGAGGCCACGGGCCGGAGGGGACCGGCCCGTACACAGCCATCGCCCGGCGCGAGCGGGGCGGTCGAGGGGGATTCGAGTCTGTATGGCCAACTTCGCGAAACCTGATGTGCCGCGGTTCTCGGTGGACGTGTACCAGAACGAGTACCTGCCCGAGGGCGGCCGCGAGGTCAACGCCATCGTCACGGTGACGGCGACCGGCGGGGGCACGATCGGCAAGGGCCCGGGGGCCGCCGCTCCCGGACGGCGGCCGTCCGCCGCGGTGGCGGTCATGGTCGACTGCTCGGGCTCCATGGACTATCCGCCGACCAAGATGCGCCACGCCAGGGACGCCACGGCCGCCGCCGTCGACACCCTGCGCGACGGCACGCACTTCGCGGTGATCGGCGGCACCCATGTGGCCACCGAGGTCTACCCGGGCGGCGGCCGGCTCGCCGTCGCCGGTCCGGCCACCCGGGAGGAGGCCAAGCGGGCGCTGCGCCGGCTGAGCGCGGGCGGCGGTACCGCCATCGGCACCTGGCTGCGGCTCGCCGACCGGCTGCTGGCCTCGGCGGACGTCACCCTGCGGCACGGCATCCTGCTCACCGACGGCCGCAACGAGCACGAGTCGCCGGACGATCTGCGGGCCGCCCTGGACGCCTGCGCCGGACGGTTCACCTGTGACGCGCGGGGCGTGGGCACCGACTGGGAAGTGAAAGAAGTCACAGGCATCGCCTCGGCGCTCCTCGGCACCGCCGACATCGTCGCCGATCCGGCCGGTCTGGCCGCGGACTTCACGCGGATGATGGAGACGGCGATGGACAAGGAGGTCGCCGACGTCGCCCTGCGGGTGTGGACGCCGGTCGGCACGGCCATCCGCTTCGTCAAGCAAGTCGCGCCCGCCGTGGAGGACTTGACCGGCAGACGCGTCGAGGCCGGACCCCGCGCGGGGGACTACCCCACCGGTTCCTGGGGCGACGAGTCCCGCGACTACCACCTGTGCGTGGAGGTCCCGCCGGCCGGCCTCGGCCGGGAGATGCTGGCCGCCCGCGTCTCGCTGGTGGTGCCCGGGCCGGACGGAACGGCACAGAACCTCGGTGCGCAGGGTCTCGTACGGGCCGTGTGGACCGACGACATGACGGCCTCCACCGCGCTCAGCCCCCAAGTCGCCCACTACACCGGGCAGGCCGAACTGGCGCAAGTCATCAAGCAGGGGCTTGATCTCCGCAAAGTGGGCGATTTCGATGGAGCAACGGCCAAACTGGGACGGGCCGTTCAGCTGGCGAGCGCCTCCGGGAACGCGGATACTGCGAAACTGCTTGCGAAGGTGGTGGACGTGGTCGACGCCGCGACAGGTACTGTGCGGTTGAAGACGAGGGTCGCGGAGGCTGACGAGATGACTCTGGAGACCCGGTCCACAAAAACTGTTCGTGTAAAGAAGTGACCCTGGAAGCGACACCAGGCGAGCCAGCCCAGCCCTGAGACGAAGGGGAAGCCCCGACATGCCGACCTGCCCGAACGGACACCAGTCGGGTTCCGACGACTGGTGCGAGGTCTGCGGTCACCGCATGGCCGGTGCCGTACCTCCGCCCCCGCCGCCCCCGCCGCCCGGCGGCTACGGCTTCCCGCCCCCGCAGGGCGGCCCGGCCGGTGCCCGGCCGCCCGCCGCGTCGGGCGGCGAGCCGGAGCTGTGCCCGCAGTGCCGTACCCCCCGCGAGGGCGGCGCGCCGTTCTGCGAGGAGTGCCGGTGGAACTTCCTGACCAACACGGCCACCTCGTACACCCCGGCGGCCCCGCGCCCCTCCACCCCCTCGACGCCCTCGGCGCCCCGCTTCCAGCCGCCGAGTTCGACGTACGGCAGCGGTGACGGGTTCGAGTACCAGGGCTCGCGGCCCTCGCAGGTGAACCGGCCGGCCGAGCCGATCCCGTCGTTCGGCAGCGAGCCGTCGGGGCCGACCCCGTTCGACCGCGGCACCCCGCCGGCCCCGCCGGCCAACCCCGGCCCGCCGGCCCCGCCCGCCTTCGGCAACGAGGGCCGTCCGTCCCCGTTCGGGGGCGGCCAGGGCGGTCCGTCCAGGCCCGACCCCTTCGGTGGCGACCGCGGCGGCCCGGCCGGTGGCCCCTCGGTCCCCGGCCAGGGTCCCGGTAGCCAGGGCCAGGGCGGCGGCTACGGCTACCCCCAGCCCGGCGCCAACCAGACCCCGCCGAGCTTCGACCGTCCGGGCCGGGACCAGGGCCAGGGCCCCGGCGGCCAGGACCAGAGCGGTGGTTACGGCTACCCGCAGCCCGGCCGCACCCAGGCCCCGCCCGCCTTCAACCGTCCGGGCCAGGGCCCGGGCGCGGGCGGCCCGGCCGGTGGCCCCTCCGTCCCCGGCCAGGGACCCGGCCAGGGTCCCGGCAGCCAGGGCCAGGGCGGCGGCTACGGCTACCCCCAGCCCGGCGCCAACCAGACCCCGCCCGGCTTCGGCGGCGACCGCGGCCCGGGGCAGGGCCCCGGCGGTTTCGGCAACGGCCCCGGCCAGGGACCGGGCGGCCCCGCCGTCCCCACCCCCTTCGGCACCGACCCGTCCCGTCCCGTCCCGCCGCCGCCCGGCCCGACCCCGCCCGCCGGCCCCGGCGGCCAGGGGGGTCCCGGCGGTCCCGGTGGTGCTCCGCAGGCGTTCTCGCCGTCCGGACCGCCCGCGCCGCCCGCCTTCCCGCGGGAGACCGGCCGTCCCCCGGCCGGCGGCCCCGGCGGCCCCGGCTCCGGTCCCTCCTTCGGCGGCGGCGCGGACGACTGGGTGATCTCCCCGCCCTCCGCCACCGGCCCCTCGGCACCGGGCCAGGGCGGCGGCTACGGCTACCCGCAGCCCGGCAGTGCCCAGGCCCCCGCCGGCCCCGGCTTCCAGAAGGCCCCCGCCGGCCCCGCGTTCCCGGACGCGCCGGGCCAGGGCACCTGGACGGCGACCATCGGCCCGGACCGCGAGTACTTCATGGCGATGATGCAGCGCTCGGGCCCCGAGGCCACGGGCCTGAACCTGCCCGCCTACTCCCCCGAGCAGCAGCGCACCCTCACCGGTGACCAGGTGACGATCGGGCGCCGCCGGCACTCCACCGGCGACACCCCGGACATCGACCTCGCGGTGCCGCCGGAGGACCCCGGCGTCTCACACCAGCACGCGATGCTGGTGCAGCAGCCGGACGGCAGCTGGGCGGTGGTCGACCAGAACTCGACCAACGGCACCACGGTCAACATGTCGGAGGAGCCGATCCGGCCGTTCGTGCCGGTCCCGCTGCGGGACGGCGACCGGGTGCACGTGGGCGCCTGGACGACGATCACCGTCCGCCGGAGCTGAGCCCGCGGCCGGTGGTCACGGGAGGGGCCAGGCGTACGGCCCCTCCGGGTCGTCCAGCCAGGCCCGGACCTGCTCGCCGGCGACCGTGACGCCGTACCGGTCGCGCTCCGGTTCGCCCTCGCGCTCCCACAGCGCCCAGGCGCCTGAAGGATCGAGGGCGCCGCGGGTCAGCGCCAGCAGGAAGTGGAACGAGTCCTGTTCGCGGGCCCGCCGCGGCAGCCCCGCGAGCGGGACGCCCTCCGGCTCGGCCCCGCCCTGCCCGCGCAACGGCACGAAGTAGGCGGCCGTGGAAAGGAAACGGCCCTGCGCGTGCCGCGCGTCCCGCACGGTCAGCGCGAGCAGTCCGGTGGCCAGCGGGACCACGATCCGCGCACCGGGGCGGCACTGGGCGAGCCAGGCGCGCGGCACCGTGGGCAGCGCGCAGGTGGCGATGATCCGGTCGAAGGGGGCGCGCTCGGGCACCCCGCGCGCCCCGTCCCCGGTGACGACCGCCGGGTGGTACCCGGCGGCGGCCAGGTGCCGGCGCGCCGACTCGGTGATCTCCGGCTCCAGGTCGACGGTGGTGACGAGGCCGTCGTCGCCGAGCCGGTGGGCGAGCAGGGCCGCGTTGTAGCCGGTGCCCGCGCCCACTTCGAGCACCCGGTCCCCGTCCGCCACCCGCAGCGCGACCAGCATCCGCGCCATCAGGGAGGGCTGGCTGCTGGAGGACAGCAGCTCGCCGTCGCGCAGCCGGGTGGCCAGCGGTACGTCCGCGTAGGCGCCGCGCACCCAGCGCTCCCGGTCCTGCGGGTCGGGACTCTCGCCCCAGCGGCGTTCGTAGCCGCGCGGCCCGGCCACGTAGTAGTACGGCACGAACAGGTGCCGGGGCACCTCGGCGAACGCCTCCCGCCACCGCGGGTCCCGCGCGAAGGCGCCGTCGGCCTCGATCTCCCGCACCAGCGCGGCCCGCGCGGCGACGGCGAGCCCCTCGGTGTCGTCGGCACCTGCCATACGACCACCCTAGGTCCCGTGGTCCCCGGCCGGTGGTCGTAAGCCCCGGGTCCTCGTCCGCCGCGTCTGAGACGATGGACGGGTGAATGAGATTCGGCGCGGCACGCTTCAGGAGCAGACCTTCTACGAGCAGGTCGGCGGGGAGGACACCTTCCGCCGGCTCGTCCACCGTTTCTACCAGGGGGTCGCCGAGGACCCGGAGCTGCGGGCGATGTACCCGGAGGAGGACCTGGGTCCCGCCGAGGAGCGGCTCACCCTCTTCCTCATGCAGTACTGGGGCGGCCCGACCACCTACGGCGAGCGCCGGGGCCACCCCCGGCTGCGGATGCGGCACGCCCCCTTCGCGGTGGACCGGGCGGCACACGACGCCTGGCTGCGGCACATGCGGGTGGCGGTGGACGAACTGGGCCTGTCCGAGGAGCACGAGCGGACCCTGTGGAACTACCTGACGTACGCGGCCGCCTCGATGGTCAACACCCCGGGCTGACCGGCCCGCGCTGAACGTCGGATTCCGGTCGCCCGGCGCCGGAATCCGGTCACGATCCGGTATAGACCGGTCGACGACCGCTTACCCGGTGCCGGTCCGTTCTGCCACCATCGCCCGAAGTCCTGGAAGCGCCAGGCAGCACGTCCGGACGACGGGGGCCGGATGACGGGGTTCGTCTTGGCACGCGCGCGTGCGCACCGGCTGCTGCTGGGCGCCGCGCTGCTCACCGTGGTGCTGACCACCGCGGTCCTGACGACGCTCACCGCCTACGCGGGGGCGATCGGGGACGCGGCGCTGCGGCACGCGCTGGCCGACCCGGGCACCGCGGCCGACGCCGCGCTGATCGTCAAGGCGGAGGTGCCGCCGGGCCAGCGGGCCGCCGCCGACCGCGCGGTGCGCACGGAGGCCCGGCGGACCTTCGACGGACTGCCCGTGACGGTACGGACGCTGCGCCGCTCGGGCCCGTACGCGCTGCCCGCCGCGCTGCGGCCGCCCGCGGACCGCTCCGGCGACCCGGACCTCACCTACCTCGCCGCCCTGGACCGCTCCCGGCTGCGGCTGTCCGCGGGCCGCTTCCCGCGCGCGACCCGCGACACCGTCGAGGTCGCCCTCCCGCAGACCGCCGCCCGCGCGCTGCGGCTGCGCGTCGGCGACCGGCTCACCCTGGCGGACCGGCTGGGCGGCCCGGCGCTGTGGGTGCGGATCAGCGGGCTGTACCGGCCGGCGTCGGTGTCGGCGCCGTACTGGCGGCTCGACGACCTGCTCGGCCGCGGGGTGAAGGAGTCGGGCTTCACGACGTACGGTCCGCTGCTCGCCGACCCCTCGGTGCTCGCCGGCGGCCGGGTCAGCGCCGGTCCGACGGCGTGGCTGGCCTCGGCGGACTTCGGCCGGACGACGACGGGACGGATCGGGCGGCTGCGCACGGCGGCACGCGAAGGCAGCGCCCGGCTGCGTGCCCGCCCGGAACTGCACGGGGCCACGATGGCGCAGACCGGGCTGCCGGAGGTGCTGGACCGGCTGGAGCGCTCGCTGCTGGCCGCCCGCTCCACGCTGCTGATCGCCGCGCTCCAGCTGGTGCTGCTCGCCGGGTACGCGCTGCTGCTGGTGGCCCGGCTGCTGGGCACCGAACGGGCCGCCGAGACCCGCCTGTTGCGTGCCCGGGGCGCCTCCCGCGCCCGCCTCGCCGCCCTGGCCGCCGCGGAGGCCGGCCTGCTGGTCCTGCCCGCCGCCCTGGCCGCCCCCTTCCTCGCCGCCCCGCTGACCAGGGTGCTGGCCGCCCACGGTCCGCTGTCCCGCCTGGACCTGCGGCTCACCCTGCCGCTCGCGGGCGGTCCGCAGGTCCGGTTCGTCGCCGTCGCGGTGGCGGCGGCCTGCGCGCTCGCGATCGGATGCGCCGGGACGGGCCGTCGCGGCAGGCGGCCGCAGGACCGCCGCGGCGGCCGGCGCACGGCCCTGCGCCGCTCCGGGGCCGACCTCGGGCTGCTCGCCGTGGCGGCCGTGGCCTACGGGGAGCTGGCGCGCCAGGGCTCCGGCGGTGTGGTCGCGGACCGGTCGGGGACGCTCGGCGTCGATCCCCTGCTGGTGGCGGCGCCCGCGCTGGCGCTGCTCGCCGGGACGGTGCTGACGCTGCGGCTGCTGCCGCCGGTGGCCCGGCTGGCGGAGCGCTGGGCGGCGCGCGGGCGGGGGCTGCCACTGGCGCTGGCGGGCTGGCAGTTCAGCCGGCGCACCGCGCGCGGCGCCGGGCCGGTGCTGCTGCTCGTGCTCGCCGTGGCGCTCGGCATGCTCGCGCTCGGGCAGGCCGCGTCCTGGCACCGTTCGCAGGCCGACCAGGCCGACTTCCGCGCGGGCGTGCCGGTGCGGGTGACGGGGGCCGGGGCGGGCGGCCTCGGCAGCACGGACGGGTACGCGCGGCTGCCGCACGTGCGCGCGGCGGCCCCCGCCGTCCGCGCCGACCAGCCGCTGTCCGGGGACCGTACGGCGACCGTGCTGGCCCTGGACACCCGGCGGGCGGCGGACGCGGTGCTGATGCGCCCGGACCTCGCCGACGTGCCGGTACGGCCGCTGCTGGCCGGGCTGGCCGCCACGGGCTCACCGGCCGGAACCCGGGTGCCCGCAGGCACCGCCCGGCTGCGGCTCGCGGCGACCCTGACCAGCTCGGCCGGCCCCGGACTGGTCACCGATGTGACGGCGACGCTGACCGACGGGTACGGGGTGTCGTACCGGATGCCGTTCGGGCAGCTGCCCGCCGACGGCCGGCCGCACCCCCTGGTCCTCGACGTGCGCGCGGCCCGCGGCGCGCTCACCCTGACCGGTCTCCAGCTGGAGATGGTCCAGCCGGCGGCGCCCGCCCGGCACCGGCTCACCCTCACCGGGCTGACGGCGACGAACACGGCCGGGACAAGACGCCCGCTGGCCCTGCCCGCCCGCTGGCGCACCGCCGCGGAGGCCGGGGGCGACGCCGTGCCGAACGCCACCACCAGCCCCACCCGGCCCCGGCTGACCGGCGCCCGCCCCCTGACCTTCGCCTACGGCACCGGCTACCTCCCGGCCGCCGACCTGTGGCAGGTCGCCTCCGTCACGGTGCGGCTCCAGGTGCCGCAGCCCGCGCCCGCCGCCGTACCGGCCGTCGCCACCGACCGCTATCTGGCCTCGGCCGACGCCCGCCCGGGCCAGCGCGTCGACCTGACGGTCGGGGGCCACCCGGTGCCGGTGCGGATCGTCCGGGCGGTCCGGGCGCTGCCCACCACCACCGAGGACGACGGCGGCGCCGTCCTCCTCGACCTGCGCGCCCTGAACCTGCTGCTCGGGACGCGGTACGGCGACGCCGCCCCGCCCACCGAGTGGTGGCTGGCCACCGCCCCCGGCACGGCGGCCCGGGTGGCCGCCGAGGTACGGGCGTTGCCGGACGTCGATCCCGGCCAGGTGACGGTGCGCGACGAGATCGCCGACCGGCTGCGCGACGACCCCTTCGGCGCCGGTCCCACGGCCGCGTTCGCGGCGTCGGCCGTGGTGGCGGCGGCGCTCGCGGCGGTGGGCTTCGCGGTGGGCGCGGCGGCCGCCATACGGGCCCGGGACGCCGAGTCCGCCGTCCTGCGCGCGCTCGGGGCGCCCCGCCGCCGGCTCACCCGGGCGACCGCCGCCGAACAGGCGGTGCTGGTGGCCCTGGCCCTCGCGGTGGGCCTGGCCCTGGGCACCGCACTGGCCCGCACGCTCCTCCCGCTGATCACCCTCACCTCGGACGCCACCCGCCCCGCACCGCCCCTGCTGGTCCAACTCCCGCCGGGACGGGTGGCGTTGCTGCTCCTCGCCGTCGCCGCGCTCCCGCTTGCCCTCACCGCGCTGCCCGCCGTCCGCCGCCGGCCGGACCTGGCCCGGACGCTGCGCGCCCCGGGAGGTGAGTGAGATGAGCCGCTCCGCACGGCAGGTCGTCGCTCCCTGGGTGCGGACACGGCTGCGGGTCGCGCCCGGGGCCGCCGGGGCGCTCGCGCTGCTGGTCGCGCTGGCCGCGTGCCTGGCGGGCGCCGGTCCGCGCGCGGTCGACCGGTACGAGGACGCGGGCCTGCGCCGGGCGTTCGCCCAGGCTGGCCCCGACCGCACCACCGTGCAGGTGACGGCGCCCCAGCCGGACCCGGGGCTGCCCGCCGCCCGCCGGTCCGCCGCGCTGCGCCCCGCCGCGCTGGAACGGCAGTACGCCAGGCTCCGCACCGCTCCCGACGCCCCGCTGGCGATCGACCGCGCCCAGTCCATGTACGGCGTCGCCGCCCGGAAGGAGCTGCCGGTGCCCGACCCCTGGCTGCCCCGCCCGAGCGGACTGCCCGCGCGGGTCGCCCTGTACGCGCCGAGCGGCCTGGCCGAGCACGCCCGCGTGCGCACCGGCCGGCTGCCGCGCGCCGACCGCCCGGTGGACGCGGCCACCGCCGAGGTGGAGGCCGCCGTGACCGCCGCCACCGCCGACCGCCTGCACATCAAGGCGGGTTCGGTCATCCACGTCCCCGCGCCGGGCCGGCCGCCGCTGCGGGCCCGCGTCACCGGCATCCTCCTGCCGCGCGACCCCGGCGGCGCCTACTGGTCGACCGTCCCGCGGCTGCGCACCCCGGCCCTGATGACCGTCCCCACCCCCGGCGCGGACCCGCCCCGGTACTGGCTCGGCGGCCTGCTGCTCCCCCAGGGCGCCGCGCCCGCGCTGCTGGGCACGGACGCGGACCCGGTCCGCTACTGGTTCCTCGCGCCCGACCCCGGCGCCCTGCGCGCCCACGACCTCGGCGCCCTGAAGTCGGCCGTGGCCGCGCTGGAGTCCGGACCCGGCCTGCGCCGCGCCCGCGCCGCCACCGCCGACGACGGCACCGGCGTCACCACCCAGCTGGACGACACCCTCGTCTCCTTCGACCGGCTGCGGTCCGGCATCGCCCCGCTGGTGTCCATCGCCGGCGCGGGCGCCGCCACCGTCGTCGCCGTCGTACTGCTCATGGCCGGGGCCCTGGCCGCCGACCGGCGGCGCGCCGAACTCGCCCTGCTGCGCGCCCGCGGCGCCGCGCTGCCCGCGCTCGCCGGGCGGCTGCTGGCCGAGACCGCGGTGATCGCCGTACCGGCGGGGGCGCTCGGCCTGCTGGCGGCCCTGCTCGCGGTCCCGGCCGGCCGCACCGGGTACGCGCTCGCCGCCGCGGGCGCCGTCACCCTCACCGCCTGCGCCGCGCTCCCGCTGCGCGCCGCCTGGGCCCACCGCACGGTACGGTCGTCCGTCCCCCGCGCGGACCTGGCGACCGTGCGGCCCTCCCGTCGCCGCACCATCGCGGAGCTGACGGTGCTGGTCCTGGCGGCCGGCGCGGTCGAGGCGCTGCGCCGGCGCGGCGCGACCGGCGACCAGCTGGTGGCCCTGGCGCCCGTGCTGATCGGTGTCGTCGCCGCCCTGACCCTGCTGCGCCTGACTCCGTTCCTGCTGCGCCGCCTCACCGCCCCGGCCGGGCGGCTGCGCGGCGCGGTGGTCCCCCTCGCGCTGGCCCGCGCGAGCCGCGGCCGGTCCTCGGCGGTGCTGCCCCTGCTCGCCCTGCTCACCGCGCTCACCACGGCCGCGTTCGGCGGCTCGGTGCTGGCGGGCGTGGCCGCGGCCCGCGACCGCGCGGCGCTGCTCGCCGTCGGCGCCGACGCCCGCGTGGCCTGGGACGCGCCGCTGCCGACCACCGCCGCGGCCCGGGTGCGGGCCGTGCCGGGGGTACGGTCCGTCGCCCCGGTCGGCATCGACTACCAGGCCAAGCCGATGGACGGCCGGGACTCGGTTTCGTTGGTCAGCGTGGACCCCGCGTCCTACGCCCGGTTGGCGACCCACACGGGCCTGGGCTCCTTCAGCGCCCCGGAGTTGAGGCCGGCGGGCGGCACGCTTCCCGCCCTCGCCTCCTCCTCCGTCGCCGCGCGGTACGGCACCCGGCACCCCTTCATCGTCCGTCTCCAGGACGGCGGTTCGGTCACCGTGCGGATCACCCTGGTCCGGGACGCCACCCCGGCCCTGCCCGTCGGGGACTTCCTGGTCGTGGACCGCGCGGGACTCACCGCCCCCGCCGACCGCCCGACCGCCCTGTTCCTGACGGGCGACGGCCTGACCGCCTCCGCGCTACGGCGTGCCGCCGGCGCCTCGGCCACCGTCCAGCTGCGCGCCGGCGAACGCGCCCGCTACGCCAGGTCCCCGCTCCAGTCCGGCGCACAAGACGTCTACACGGCCGCGGTGGCCGCGGGCGCGGGCTTCGCCGTCCTCGCGCTGCTCCTGTCCCTGCTGCGGGCCGCCCCCGAACGGGCCGCGCTGCTGGCCCGGTTGCGCACGATGGGCCTGTCCCGCGCCGAGGGCCGCCGCCTGCTGGTCCTGGAGTCCCTTCCGCAGTCCGCCCTCGCCGCCGCGGCGGGCGCCCTGACCGGCTGGGCCGCCACCCGCCTCCTCTCCCCGGCCCTCGACCTCACCGCCGTCGCCCTGCCCGACACCCAGGCCGTGGCGGCCCGGCCGCATCCCGACGCCTGGTCCCTGACCGTCCCGGCCGTGCTGCTCCTCGTCACGACGACCGGGATCGCCGCGGCGCAGGCCTGGTGGGCGGTGCGCCGGGGCGCGGTGACGGAACTGAGGGCGGGCGACGACCGATGACCCCGCCGGCCGCGACCGCCCCCGGCCCGCCACGGCCCGGCGCACCGTTCCCGCAGGAGACCCGATGACCACCACCGCAGCGACCCCTCCGGCCGGCATGATCACCTGTGACCGCCTGGTCCGGATCTTCTCCACCGACGGCATCGAGGTGCAGGCCCTCCAGGGCCTGGACCTCCTCGTCCGCGAGGGCGAACTCATGGCCCTCGTCGGCGCCTCCGGCAGCGGCAAGTCCACCCTGATGAACATCCTCGCGGGCCTGGACACCCCCACCGCGGGCGCCGCCCGCGTGGCCGGCCGCGACCTGCTCACCATGAGCGCCGCCGACCGGCTGTCCTACCGCCGCGAGACCGTCGGCTTCGTCTGGCAGCAGACCTCCCGCAACCTCCTGCCCTATCTCACCGCCGCCCAGAACACCGCCCTGCCCCTCCGGCTCGCGGGCCGCGCGCGCCGCACCGCCCGCCGCGCCCACGCCCGACGCGCCCTGGAACTGCTGGAGTTGCTGCGCGTGGCCGACTGCCGCGACCGCCGCCCGCACGAGATGTCCGGCGGTCAGCAGCAGCGCGTCGCCATCGCCGTGGCCCTCGCCAACGACCCCGCCGTGCTGCTCGCCGACGAACCCACCGGCGAACTCGACTCCCACACCGCCGCCGAGATCTTCGAGGCTTTCCGCACGGCCAACGAGACCCTCGGGACCACGATCGTGATCGTCACCCACGACCAGGCGGTGGCGAGCGAGGTGCGCCGCACGGTGGCCATCCGGGACGGCCGCACCTCCACCGAGGTGCTGCGCCGCAGCGAGGTGGACGCCGGCACCGGCAGGGAGACGGTCGTCGCCCGCGAATACGCGATGCTCGACCGCGCGGGCCGGCTCCAGCTGCCCGCCGACTACGTCCGCGCCCTGGACATGCGCGACCGGGTGGCCCTGGAACTGGAGTCCGACCACATCGCCGTACGGCCGGACGACAGCGCGGAGCCGTAGGAGGGACCGCGGGAGGGACCGCAGGGAGGCGTAGGAGGGACCGCGGGAAGACGGCCGTGGAAAAGTCCCCGGACGGGACGGTTGTTCCGCCCGGGTGCCGGTGCCTCAGCCGGTGGCGTTGACGCTGACCGCGAGCGCGCCGAGCGCCCCCGCCCGCCGCACCGCGACCGACCCGTAGGGGGTGCGCAGCCGCAGCCACGTCCCCGAGGACAGCAGCCCGGTGTCGGCAGCCTCCGCGCCCGGCCGCAGGAAGCCCAGCGACTGGGCCGCGTGCACGGCCCGCACGGGCAGCCGGGTGTGCCCTATCTCCCGGGACCAGATGTCCCGGCCGATCCGGTCCAGCTCCGTACGGGTACGCCGCTCGGGCGCCAACTCCTCGGTACGGGACCGGAATTCACCGACCGCCGCGGCCACGGTCGCCCGCAGCGCGTCCGGCGCCGGCAGCCCGGGCTCGGCCCGCCAGCCGCCGCGCGGCGGCAGCACACCGGCCCACGGAGGCCCGGTGACCGCGCCCGGCACGACGGCGGTGGCCGCCCGCTCGTCCACCGACTCCAGCAGCTCACCGGCGGAGACGGTCACGTCGAGGGTGGCGTCGAGCCCGTCCTCGTACGGCTTCGCCAGCCGCACCGCGCGCACCGCAAGCACCTCGAAGGACGGCGGCCGGCCGAAGACGGCGAGCGCGGTGCCCGCCGCCTGGAGGCGCACCGCGGCACCGCGGTCGTAGTGCAGCAGCCGGGAGAGGAAGGCGGCGAGGTCCGCCGCCTCCGTCTCGTCCACGAGGTGCAGCTCCGTCATGCGGCGACGGCCTCGCCCTCTTCGGTCTCGGCCGGCTCCGTGTACTGCCGGAGGAACTCGCGCTCCTCAGGGGTGATCCGGCGCGGCCGCTGGGCCTCGAAGTCGAACGGCACGACGACGGTCGAGGCCCGCACGTACACCACGTCCTCGTCCTTCACCTCGTAGGCGATGGTGAAGGACGCGGCGCGGATCTCGGCGACCCACAACTCGATGTCCACCGGGTGGTGCCGGTGGACGAGCTGGCGCTTGTAGTCGATCTCATGGCGCGCCACCACGGAGCCCTGCTGGAACTCCTTGTCCGGACGGAACAGGAAGTTGATCCGGGCCTCTTCCAGGTAGCGGACGAAGACCGCGTTGTTGACATGGCCGTAGGCGTCCATGTCGGACCAGCGCATCGGGCACGCGTAGACGTGGCGCAAGACCGATCAGCCCCGGGTCAGCTTCTTGTACGTCGCCCGGTGCGGACGGGCCGCGTCCGGGCCGAGGCGCTCGACCTTGTTCTTCTCGTACGACTCGAAGTTGCCCTCGAACCAGAACCACTTGGAGTCACCCTCGTAGGCGAGGATGTGGGTGGCGACACGGTCCAGGAACCAGCGGTCGTGGGAGACGACCACGGCGCAGCCGGGGAACTCCAGCAGCGCGTTCTCCAGGCTGGAGAGGGTCTCGACGTCGAGGTCGTTGGTGGGCTCGTCGAGGAGCAGCAGGTTGCCGCCCTGCTTGAGGGTGAGCGCGAGGTTGAGGCGGTTGCGCTCACCGCCGGAGAGCACACCGGCCGGCTTCTGCTGGTCCGGGCCCTTGAACCCGAAGGCGGACACGTAGGCGCGGCTGGGCATCTCGACCTGGCCGACGTTGATGTAGTCGAGCCCGTCGGACACGACCTCCCACAGCGTCTTCTTCGGGTCGATGTTGGCGCGGCCCTGGTCGACGTAGGAGACCTTGACGGTCTCGCCGACCTTGATCTGACCCGAGTCCGGCGTCTCCAGGCCCTGGATCATCTTGAACAGCGTGGTCTTGCCGGCGCCGTTCGGGCCGATGACGCCGACGATGCCGTTGCGCGGCAGCGTGAACGACAGCCCGTCGACGAGGACCTTCTCGCCGAAGGACTTGTGCAGGTCGCTGACCTCGACCACGACGTTGCCCAGACGCGGGCCCGGCGGGATCTGGATCTCCTCGAAGTCCAGCTTCCGCATCTTGTCGGCCTCGGCGGCCATCTCCTCGTAGCGGGCGAGACGGGCCTTGGACTTGGCCTGGCGCCCCTTGGCGTTCGACCGCACCCAGTCCAGCTCCTCCTTGAGGCGCTTCTGGCGCTTGGCGTCCTTCTGGCCCTCGACCTTGAGGCGGGCGGCCTTGGTCTCCAGGTACTTGGAGTAGTTGCCCTCGTAGCCGTGCAGCCGGCCTCGGTCGACCTCGCAGATCCAGCCGGCCACGTTGTCCAGGAAGTACCGGTCGTGGGTGACGGCGACGACGGTGCCCGGGTACTTGGCCAGGTGCTGCTCCAGCCAGTTCACCGACTCGGCGTCGAGGTGGTTGGTGGGCTCGTCGAGGAGCAGCAGGTCGGGCTGCTCAAGGAGCAGCTTGCACAGCGCGACGCGGCGCTTCTCACCACCGGAGAGGTTGGTGACCGGCCAGTCGCCCGGGGGGCACCCGAGCGCGTCCATGGCCTGCTCCAGCTGGGCGTCGAGGTCCCACGCCTCGGCGTGGTCCAGCTCCTCCTGGAGCTTGCCCATCTCCTCCAGCAGCGCGTCGGAGTAGTCGGTCGCCATCAGCTCGGCGATCTCGTTGAACCGGTCGAGCTTGCCCTTGATCTCCGAGACACCCTCCTGGACGTTCTCCAGGACGGTCTTCTCCTCGTTCAGCGGGGGCTCCTGCAGCAGGATGCCGACGGTGTAGCCGGGCGACAGGAACGCGTCGCCGTTGGACGGCTGCTCCAGCCCAGCCATGATCTTCAGCACGGTCGACTTACC
Organism: Streptomyces sp. NEAU-sy36; assembly: GCF_013423905.1. Lineage (NCBI taxonomy): Bacteria > Bacillati > Actinomycetota > Actinomycetes > Kitasatosporales > Streptomycetaceae > Streptomyces > Streptomyces sp. NEAU-sy36. The sequence continues at coordinate 1,044,497 of NZ_CP058977.1, read as the reverse complement.
GGCACCGTTCGGACCGACGACGCCGATCTTGGCACCCGGCAGGAAGTTCAGGGTGACGTCGTCGAGGATCACCTTGTCGCCGTGCGCTTTGCGCGCCTTGCGCATGGTGTAAATGAACTCAGCCAAGAGAAACCGTCCGGCAGCTTGAAATCTGGCAGTGGGCAGATACACCCCATCTTGCCGTACGGCCACCCCTAGGCGGAAACTCGTTAGGCTGCAGGGGCCTGACCTGGACTTTCGCCGGTGATGGCTGTGGCGCGTCTGTCGCTGTCGGTCGCCATCGAGTGGCCTTGGGCACCCTCGCACGGCCCAGAGACGGCCCGGGAATGATCACGCGGGCAACCGGATCTTCACTTGGTGGTTGTGGTGGGCATGGTCAATCACCGTGCCTTCCACATGGGCGCCCAACGGGGGCAGCTCCATCCCGCGCGGCATGGCCGTGATCTCGGCAAGGGCCACGGCGTTCGGGATGCCCTCTACACGGATGAAGACTCCGAAGCGCTGGCGCCCGATGACCTCACCACCGACATGAGTCCCCACAGGCAGAGCGACGACGGTCTCCGCCCAGCTCCGCCGAACCGCCTCGGGCTCCGGCACCTCCGGGCCCGCGGGCCACGCGTATTCGTCCATAGAGAGATCATGGCCGCCAGGACCAACCCTCCTTGGCCTCCGCCCCGGAAGTTCGAGCCATCGCGGCCCCTGGCGCCGTCATCGGCGGCCTGACGCTCACTCATGGATGCCGCCGCAACGCCGCCGGGCCCCGCTGACCAGCTTCGGATGTCACCGAAACAGCTCCGGGGCCGGGCAGACCTGTAGCGGCTCTTCCGGCTGCTCTGCCTGCCTCCACCAGGTGTGCCGATCGGCACACTGCCACAGCGAGCGGCAAGCCCGCTGACCGTCGTCGCCTCGGGCAAGTACGAAACCGCCCCACTTCAGGGGTTGGCCGCACTCGGGGCAAGCGGGACGGTCCTCGGCCATACGGCAATCCCAACGGAGCTATCGGCTGATCGGGATCTCGTAGACGATCTCGCAGTGCGCGGCGGGCACGACGATGTCCGCCGTCTCCACGGGCCGCCCTTGGTCGCTGTAGTACGTCCGCCGGATGTGCGTGACGAGTGCGGCCTTCTGGATGCCGAGTATCGACGCTTCCTCGGCGGTCGCCTGCCTGGGCTCGGGCTGCTCGACGGCGTTGCCGGCGTTGATCCGCGATGTCCGCCGGAGCCGGCACCTTGGCGTCGGTCCGGTAGGCATGCCGGCCGACGGCCCAGGCCCGCCGCATCTGGTGGGAGCGGCGGGCCTGGGCCCCGGGTGGGGTCAGTTGGGTGGATAGACGAGGGCACCGGAGTCGGTGTCGTCGACGTATCGGCCGGCGAGGTCGGCGTAGTACGCGTCGGACGGGTTGCCGTCCGAGAGGTCGGCGGCCTTGACGGTCGAGGATGTGGCGTTGCCGCCGGCGGAGACCGCTGCGGCGAAGTCGATGATCTGACCCGGGTAGTTGTCGAGCAGGTAGGTGTTGACCTCCTCGCGGGCGGCCTCCTGGGCCGCGGTGCCGGGATGGGCGGCGGTGAACGGCGCGATGGTGGCGAGATAGACGGTGATGTCGGAGTTCTGGGTGACCGGCTGCTGATTGATGGAGAGCTGGCTGTCATCGGTGGAGTACCCGCTCAGCCGGATGTCGAGGGAGGCCAGTCCGTCCTCCACGTCGGTGGCGCAGGTGTAGGCGTTGCCGGTGCAGTTCAGCAGGTCGGTGGCGCCGGTGGAGACGAGGACGGTTCGCACGTTGCCTTGGGTCAGCACATCGCGGTCCAGGGGGTTGAGCGCGCCGAACGGACTGGCGCTGCTGGTGATCTGCGGCAGCAGGCTGTTGGTGTCGGTGCCCGCGTTGAGCACGCCGTAGCGCACGGAGGTGCCCCCGCGGGGATCGTCGGCCAGGGCGTTGGTGATCGCATCGCTGAGGTGATGCCGGCCGTCGTCGCTCGCGGTCCCCCCGTTGACGCTCTGGTCTCCATAGAGGACCAGCGAGCCGGTGGGGTTCGAGGCGGAGGTGGTGACGTCGATGCCGGAGAGGTACGGCAGACCGGTGTACGTGGTCTGCGTGTAGTGGCCGGCGTCCGTGTCACTGGTGCGGTCGGCGTGGTCGCTGACCCAGACGGGAGTCCGGGCCGCAGAGTGGCCGGGTATGGCGGGCGCCATGCCGCGCACCCGCAAACTGACCAGGACGGTTGCTTGCTGCTCGACGGTCAGGGTGACCGGGTCGCTGGTGGCGTCGCCGCCTGCCGGAATGGTGACGGAGGGGGAACCGTCGAAGGTCAGCGCTACTGGTGCTGCAGCTGCGGTGGCGCCGGCCGCGGTGGTGTCCTGCAGGGCGACGGAAGCCGCGTCGAAGGTCACCGGGGTGGCACCCATGGCGTTGGACAGATGTACGCGTACTCCGTTTCCGCTGTCGGTGCCGATGCTGACGTGGGCCGGGATGCGTAGGGTCTGGCTGTCGATGGCCGCTGTGCTGCCGTTGGACGACTGCACTTTGCCGGTGTCCTGGACCGAGGCCCAGGTGCCGACCCAGTGCCGGGCGCTGGATCCGCTGCCGGTGGCGGTCGTCGGCCGTACGCCCAGCCCGAGGATGTGCAGGGCGGGTCGGCCCGCCTGGACACCGTCGGTGAGCTGGGGCAGGGAGACGCTGCTGATGACCGAGCCGGGGCAGGTCAGCGGGACGCTGATGGCATAGACCTTCGGACCGGAGTTCGGGCTGGTTTGGGTGCCGTCGCTGTGGTTCTCGTGGACAAGGGTGATCGAGGCCGCGGAGGACGGGCCGGAGAGCCAGTCCGGCACGGCGCTCAGGTCATAGCTCTGGTCGCTGGGGACGCCGTTGGGGTCCAGGCAGTTGTTCTTGGCGTAGGTGATGGTGCTGGTGGCGTTCGTGACTGGGGCGCCGGTGGCGAACGCGAGGAAGACCACGGCGGCGCCGGTGTTGACCACACCGCTGTCCGGCAGGGTGACGGTCTGCCCGGAGGCCAGCATGTTGTCGTAGGCGCCGGTGCCGAACTTCGGCAGCGTGATGGTGGCACCGTCGATGGTGACGGTTTTGCCGCTCTGCCAGCCAGCTGCCCCTGTCAGGTCGGTGGCGTTGAAGCTGTTGCCGGAGCCGTCGGCATCGGCAGGGCTGGTCGTGGTGGTGAAGGTACTGGTGGCGGTGTTGTTCAGGCAGCCACTGGTGTCGTTGATCGCACAGGTCAGTCGGGCCGCGGACGGGGAGCGAGTGTCGTGCGATGCGGTACGGGGTGATTGAGCCGGGGTGCCAGACGCCGCGTAGGCCGACGCTGTGGTCGTCAGGGACCCGGCGGCCAGGGCCGCGACAGTGACGGCGACGACCCGCCTTGACCTGGGACGTCTGGATGCGTGCCTGGGTGAGCGGAAGACTGACATGGACGTCGGGGTCCTTCCCGGGGCACAAGCGGTCCCCCAGTGGGCCCGCGCCGTGTGCATTCTGGAAGCTCGCTATGCGCGCGGTCCATCGCTATTCGATCGCCAAGCGCCGACCGGTAGTCCCCTTCTGGCTCATGTGATTGGAGATATGCCCTTAAGTTGGGTGACTCTTTCGTTCTTCTCGGGGCGATTTTTTACACTCTGTTTCGGCTTCGGGGCCGGGTCCGCGCGCGGTCAGGTTGTAGGTCGTCTACTCATAGATCGATTTCCGACCAGAGCGTGCCGCCCGCGTCCTGCTGAGCGAAACGGCCTGCGCCTCCTCCCGACGGGCGAGGCGGCTCAGGTTCCCGGTCGGCGCCCGCCTTGTACTGCCGACCCGCTCCCTTTCGAGGTGGGGGTCGGCCGGCCGGCTCACTCGTTCGGCTGTTCGCGTTTGCGGAGGATGACCAGGACGGCGCCGCCGATGACGACCAGGCCGATGGCCACGCCGGCGATCAGGGGGGTCAGGGCGGAGCCGCCGGTCGCGGCGAGGTTCGTGTCGTCGGGGGTGGGGGTGGTGATCGGGGTGGGCTCGCCCATGGTCTGGGTGGTGGTCTTCGAGACGATCGTGCCCTGGATCCTGCAGTCCAGGACGCCCGTGAAGCGCCGGCTGAAGCCGTCGGGGCCGGTGATCGTGAAGTCGTAGCCCTGGTCCTCCTGGAGGGGGACGCCGATGGTGCGGGTGGCACCGGCCGGGACGGTGTGCTCGGTGTCCATCAGGCGGAAGGTGAAGGGCTGGTCGCCCTTGTTGACGGCCAGGATGTCCACCGTGCCCTTGGCGCAGTTCCTGCGCGCCGAGACCGCCGGTATCGCGCCCTGCGCCGCCCAGCCGGCCGTCGCCGTCGCGGAGACCGCGGACTCGCTGGAGCCGGCCAGGATCTGGGTCTGGCTGCGACTGTCGGAGGTGAGCGCACGGCCCACCGGGACGGTCGTCGACGCCTGCACGGTCAGCTGGGCGGAGCCGTCCGCCGCGTCCTGTGGGATGCGGAAGTAGATCCGGCTGCCGTTCTTCGCGACCGTGAGCGGCTTGCCGGCCTTGTCGGTGATCCGGGCGCCGCCGGCGGCCACGCCCGCTGGCGGTATCACCGTGACGGCACTCGCGTTGGTGTGCACGGTCACCGGGCCCACCAGCGCGCCGGGCCGGCCGGAGACCGCGGACGGGTCCAGCGACAGCGAGGCGGGCGGCTCGGCGCTGTCCCGCGCGCTGCGCTCCAGATAGTCGGCGAGCTTCTCGGCCTGCGGATCCACGGCGTCGACCTTGGCGTGGTCCGAGTACCGCCAGATCGCCACCTGCGTGCCGACCGCCGCGTCCTGCTCGGTGAGGCCGTGCGTCCCGGCCCGCCGGGCGAGCGCGGCGAGATCGTTGACCTGCGGGTAGGAGTTGCGCAGGATCCAGCGGATCTTGCCGGCGTCCCGGTTGGTGCCGAGTGACGTGCCGCTCCAGGACGTCTCCTGGTAGTGGGCGTCGCGCTGGACCGGGTTGTGCAGGTCGACGCAGTACGTCTGCAGGGTGCCGCCGCCGTCCACGGACATCTCGGAGAGTCCCGCGGACACCCGCTGATCGCCGCCCGCGTCGTGGACCACGGCCTCGCCGAAGGTCTTCAGGCCGTCGATGGTGGCCGTCGCCCCGCCCTCGGTCTGCGGTGCCACATCGGCCGCGGCGGTACCCGCGCCGGACAGCATCCCGGCCGCCACGAGCCCGGACACCGTGGCGGTGGCGGCCAGGCGGGCCACGGCGGTGGACCGGCAGAACCCAGACAGCGCAACAAGCACAGAATTCCCCTTCGAGCAGGACCCGTCGGACGTCGGGGAAGGTCCCACCAGCAGAATCGGCGGCCCCGAGAGGCACGCCCGGCATCCTATGAACCGGGCGACGCCTCCCCCGCCGGTCGGATGATCCGACGGCTGATCCGATCCGGAATCGTTATCGCCGGACCGCCCTTGAGCAGGCCTTATCGACAAATCAACTCGCCGCGAACGCTGACATCACGTCACCGTGGCTGGTTCCGACTGCTGTTGGGCTTGGGTGCCGTCCCCCGTCGCCGCAGGTCCCGGTGTCTCCCAGTCGGGTTCCGGGCGGGGCTGCGCGGTCGGCGGCTCAGGCTTCGCCGCGCGGCGGAAGACCGCCGTGCCCCGGGAGAGGTCGTGTCCGATCGCCGTGGCGTCGATGTCCGCCGACGCCCACTGCTGCTGCCCCTCGCGCCCGTCCGTGCGCACCTTCAGCCGGCCCTGCACCACCAGCGGCTGGCCCACCTCCACCGACGCCATCGCGTTGGCGGCGAGCTGACGGTTGGCCCACACCGTGAAGAAGTTGGTGTGTCCGTCCGTCCAGGCGCTCTTCTCGCGGTCCCAGTAGCGCGCGGTGGCCGCGAGCCGGAACCGGAGCGACGGCCCCGCCGCCAGCTCCCGGTACACCGGCGCGGTCGCCACGTTGCCCACCACGCACACCACGGTCTCGTTCACTTCTCGCTCCCCTCCGCCCGCCCGGTGCGGCCCGCCCACGCGGTCCGGCCGGGCGGGCGACACGTACGGGTCCGTCCCGTACGGCGGCGTCCGCCACGACCTCAGACTGCCCGCCCCGGGCCGAGCCCGCCGAGCGCTGTGGACGGCCCCGCGCCTGTGGAGAACCCCGCCACCCACACGAGTGCCGGCCCGCCGGGCAAACCGGGTTCAGCCCACCGCGGCGTCCGCCCGCACGACCTTCCCGTACTGCTCCCGCACCTCCCGGTACCGCAGCAACTCCGCGGCCACCGGATCCAGCACCCGCGCCCGGCCGCAGCTCGCGGCCGCCTCCCGCAATCGCCGTTCCGCGTCCTGGCCATGGCGCCGCGCGGGCCCCCGCGCCGCCATCCGGCACCCCCACTCCACCAGCGGTCCGCCGATGATCCCGCACACCATCAACAGCACCGGAACACCGAGGTTGGGCGCCATCACCCCGGCGATCTGCCCGACCAGCCACAGCCCGCCGGCGATCTGCACCAGGGTCATCGCCGCCTGCACCAGCACCGCGGCCGGCCACCAGCCCGGCCGCGGCGGCCGCCCGGACGGCTCCCCGGCGCGTTCCGCCAGCTCGTCCAGCGCCTCCGGCAACCCTTGCGCGCCGCGCACGGCGGCCTCGCGCACCGCCTGCGCCCACGGCACCGGCAGCCCCGCCGACGCCCGGTCGGCCACCGTGCGCACCGCCTGCTCCACCCGCTGCCGCGCCGTCGCCTCCTCCTCCGTCTGGACCCGCACCTGGTGACGGCCGGTCGGGGCCGTGCCGCGCCGCTGGTACCAGCGCCACAGCCGCAGCCAGGGTGTGCCGCAGGCCCGGTTGGCGTTGCGCAGCCAGGCCCGCTCGGCGGCGTCGCCCGCCGCGGTGGCGCCCACCGCGTCCGCGAGCCGTGCGGCGAACTCCTCGCGCGCCTCCTCGCTGAGGCCGACCCGGCGCCCGGCGGCGTAGACCGGCCGCAGCTCGGCCGCGGCGGCGTCCACATCGGCGGAGACCCGGCGGGCCGCCGCACCCCGCTCGGCCACGAACTCGCCCAGCGCCTCGCGCAGTTCGCCGACGCCCTCCCCGGTGAGCGCGGACAGCGCGAGCACCGTGGCGCCGGGTTCGCCGTGCTCGCCGAGCGCCACCCCGTCCTCGTCCAGCAGCCGCCGCAGGTCGTCCAGGACCATGTCGGCCGCCTCCCCGGGCAGCCGGTCCACCTGGTTGAGCACGATGAACATGACCTCGGCGTGCCCGGCCATCGGCCGCAGATAGCGCTCGTGCAGCACCGCGTCGGCGTACTTCTCCGGGTCCACCACCCAGATCACCGCGTCGACCAGCTTCAGGATCCGTTCGACCTGCTCGCGGTGCTGTACGGCGGCGGAGTCGTGGTCGGGCAGGTCGATCAGGACCAGTCCGCGCAGCTGCTTCTCGCCGTCCGGGCTGTGCAGCGGACGGCGGCGCAACCGGCCGGGAATGCCGAGCCGGTCGATGAGGCCCGCGGCGCCGTCGCTCCAACTACACGCGATCGGCGAGGCGGTGGTCGGGCGCCGTACCCCGGTCTCCGAAATGGCGACGCCGGCCAGGGTGTTGAACAGCTGTGACTTGCCGCTGCCGGTGGCACCCGCGATGGCGACGACCGTGTGCCGGCCGGACAGCTTGCGGCGCGCCGCCGCCTCGTCCAGGACCCGGCCCGCCTCGGCGAGGGTCTGGCCGTCCAGCCTGGCCCGGGAGAGTCCGACGAGTTCGCGCAGCGCGTCCAGCCGGGAGCGCAGGGGGCCCTCGTAGGCCAGCGGGACCGGGGGGACGGCACCGCCCGGGCCACGACCGGGAGCGGGCTCCAGGGCGGTGGCGCGTCCGGCGGTGAGGGCGGCGGCGTCGGTGACACGCCGGGCGATCAGACCGTCGTCCCACGCTCCGGCGGAGTCGGCGGGAGCGGACGGTTCCGCACCGGATGAGTCGGAAGGTGCGGACGTTGCGGAAGTGACCGGCGCGGTCTCGGATCCGGGCCCGGGCCCGGACCCGGATGGGGAACTGGAACCGGCCCCCGAAGGGGAGCCCGAACCGGAGCGCGAGCCGGGGCGTGAGCCGGAGCGCGAGCCGGCTCCCAAGGCATCGGGGGCACCCCCTGCCTCCTCGGCCTCCCCACCGTCCCCCGCATCGGAACCACCGGAACCCTTCTCCCCCTTCTCCCCTTTCTCCCCCTTCTCCACCTTCTCCTTCTGCTCCGGCTTCTCCCCCTGTTCGCCGTTCCCCCCGTTCCCCGCGTCCTCCCTGTTCTCCGGCTCCTCCCCTCCCCCGCCGCTCCCGTCGTCCGCTCCCGCCTCCGACGCCGGGCGGGTGCCGGCCGCGTCGTCCCCCTCGACCCGGTTCCCGAGGTCGATGACCCGCGCCCGCGCGGGCCCGGTGTCCTGCCGCACGAGTCCATCCCCGGCTCCGCTGTGACTGCTGGAACCGGTGTGCTCGACGTGCTCCATGTGCTCGATGTGCTCCTGGTCAGTGACGGCGGTCACCGGTCACCTCTCCTTCTGCAGTACGGACAGGGCGGCGATGAGTTCGGCCTGGGGCTCGGGATGGATGTCGAGGGCGTCGAGCGGGGCGAGACGGCGTTCGCGTTCGCGGTGCACGACACGGTCCACGTGCTCGGTGAGCAGCCGTTCGGCCCGGTCGCGCAGGCGCAGCGCGCCATGGGCGCCGACCCGGTCGGCCAGCCGCTCGCCCGCGTTGCGCGCCCGGCGCCCGCCCAGCAGGGCGGTGGCGGCGAGGGCGGCCACGGCCTCGGGGTCGGGCGCGACGGCGCGCTCCAGTTCGCGCGCCTCCTCCTCGGCGTACTCCTCCAGCTCGCGCCGCCAGCGCCGTACCGCGAGGCCGATACGGTGCTCGGCGCTCTCCGGGGAGGGATCGCGCCCGGCGAGGCCCGGGGCCTGCGCGGCGGGCTCGCGCTGCCATGCCTCGGCCACCCGCTCGTCGGCTGCGGTGACGGCGCACAGCAGCAGCGCGGCCAGACTCTCCACCAGAGCGTCGAGGAGTTCACCCGCGGTGCAGTCCAGGGGGAAGGCGCGCCAGCGTTTGAGGGCGTCCCCGGCGAGTACGGCACCCGACTGGAGGCGGGCTCGGAGCCGGGCGTGCTCGCCGTCGTACGCGCCCTCCACGGCGGAGGTGAGCCGGAGCGCGGCCGCGTACTGGGCGGCGGCGGCACCGGCCAGCTCGGGCATCCGGGTGCGCAGCGAGTCGAGGAGGCCGTGGACGGTACGGGCCATGACGTACTGCCGGGCGCCGGGGTCCTGGGCGTGGTGGGCGAGCCAGGCGCGCAGCGGCGCGACGGCGGTGGCGGGCAGCAGGCCCGCGCTCCACACGGATTCGGGCAGCTCAGGCACGGTGAAGCGGGGTACGTCGCCGAGGCCGGCCTTGGTGAGCAGGGCGGCGTACTGCCGGGAGACCTCGGAGACGACCTGGTGTGGCACCCGGTCCAGGACGGTGACGAGGGTGGCGTCGTACTCCTTGGCGGTGCGCAGCAGGTGCCAGGGGATGGCGTCGGCGTAGCGGGCGGCGCTGGTGACCATCACCCAGATGTCGGCGGCGCACAGCAGCTCGGCGGCGAGGACGCGGTTCTCTGCGACCAGGGAGTCGACGTCGGGGGCGTCGAGGAGGGCGAGGCCGCGCGGGAGGGTCTCGGCGGTCTCGATGCGCAGGGCGCGCGCGGGCTGGTCGGCGGGGGGCAGGAGGTCGTCGTCGCGGGGGTCGTGGTGGGGCAGCCAGATGCGGGCGAGGTCGGGCAGCACGCGCACACCGCTGAACCAGTGGTGGTCCGCCGGATGGCAGACCAGGACCGGGGTGCGGGTCGTCGGCCGCAGCACGCCCGCCTCGCTCACCCGGCGCCCGACGAGAGAGTTGACGAGCGTCGACTTCCCGGCGCCGGTGGACCCGCCGACGACGGCCAGCAGCGGCGCCTCGGGCGCCCGTAGTCTGGGCACGAGGTAGTCGTCCAGCTGGGCGAGGAGTTCGTCCCGGTTGGCGCGGGCGCGGGGGGCACCGGCCAGCGGCAGCGGAAAGCGTGCGGCGGCGACACGGTCGCGCAGAGCGGAGAGTGTGTCGAGCAGCTGGGGCCGTACGTCCAAGGTCACCACATGCGAAGAATGCCCAATTTTAGGGGAATTCTGAAGCATATAGACATGCCTGCGCGCCGACAGAACAGAAAGGACAGAAGGGGCGACCGGGACACGGGCGCGGGCCAGGCATAACGAGTGCACAACACCCTGCGGCCTCGGACGCCAAAAGCGCTGCACGATTCGTACCTGCCTGCGATTATCGGGACCGCTTCACCGAACCTCCACATCGAGCCACGGAGGGGAAGCGACAGGGTCGGCAAGCAGGGAGCTTTATCCTTGGTCCCGCCACCAGGCCCCCGTAGCTCAGCGGATAGAGCAGGCGCCTTCTAAGCGCTTGGCCGCAGGTTCGAGTCCTGCCGGGGGCGCCTTCCGAAGCCCTCCCCTCGGGGAGGGCTTTTTGCTGGTCAGGGTGGGTACGGTCGGGCGCGCGTCAGCCCCGGAAGCATCCCTGATGATCAAGGACGGACTCCGGGGCTGTCCGGCTGTCACCGGGTTTTCGCGGGTGGCCGTGTCCAACACGTGCCGAAGTCCCTGGGCCACCGGACCGGTCGGCGTACGACTCCCAGGGCAGATCTCCAGCCGCGTGCGTGACTCGCGGCCAGCGGCACCGGCGTGACGTCGGAGCCGGGGAGAGTCGGCCGGAAGAACCAGCCGACAGCCGAAACAGCACGTGGACCACCTCCCAACATCGGGAGGTGGTCCTCCAGTTTCTGCGTGCGTGTCTATCCGCGTGCCAGCTGTTCGTTCAATGACCGATGGTGTCCAGTTCGGCCATGTCCTCGTCGGTGAGCGACAGCCCGGCGCCTGCGATGTTTTCGCGCAGGTGGGCGGTGGACGAGGTACCGGGGATGAGCAGGATGTTCGGCGAGCGCTGCATCAGCCAGGCCAGCGCGACCGACATCGGCGTCGTTCGCAGTCGGCTCGCGACCTGCGAGAGGGCCTCGGACTGCAGCGGAGTGAAGCCCCCCAGGGGGAAGAACGGCACGTAGGCGATGCCTTCGGCGGCCAGGTGGTCTACGAGGTCGTCGTCATGGCGGTGGGCAAGGTTGTACATGTTCTGCACGCACACGATCGGGGCGATGCCGCGCGCCTCGGCGACCTGCTCCGCGGTGACGTTGCTGACGCCGAGGTGGCGGATCACACCCTCTCGCTGGAGGTCGACGAGCGTCTCGAACGCTTCGGCGATCGAGCCGGGCTGGGGGCCCTGAGCGTCACCCATGCGCATGTTGACCAGGTCGAGGGCCTCGACACCGAGAGATTCGAGGTTCTCGTGGACCTGCTTACGCAGGTCTTCTGGGCGCCGGGCCGTGGGCCAGCCGCCCTGTGCATCGCGGGTCGCGCCCACCTTGGTGGCGATGAACAGCGACTCCGGGTAGGGGTGCAGCGCTTCACGGATCAGCTCATTCGTGATGCGCGGTCCGTAGGCGTCGCTGGTGTCGATGTGGGTGATCCCGAGGCTGACTGCCTCGCGCAGGACCGCCAGGGCGCCCTCGTGGTCGGCGGGCGGCCCCATGACCCACGGGCCGGCAAGCTGCATCGCGCCGTAGCCGAAACGGGTGACGGTCGAGTCACCCAGTGTCCAGGTTCCGCCAGGAAGAGGTGCGGAGGGCGTGTTCATCGTCGTGCCTTTCGTCCTGCGAGGGGTGGTGTCTCCAGCTCCCTTGCACCAGTCTTGGAGAGATACTTCCTTTCGGGAAGTAGGCACTCTGAAGTGCGTAAGTAACCCAGAGGGTGAGGCGAGATCAGTGACGACGACGAAGGCCGACAAGAAGGCCCAGGCCAAGGCCGAGTACAACGCGTTCCTGGCGATGTGCCCCAGCCGTCAGCTCCTCGACCGGATCTCAAACAAGTGGGTCGTCCTGATCCTTTGCGCACTGGGCGATGACTCGTCCCAACAGCCCGGTGCCTCACAGGCCCCGAAGGCAATGCGCTACTCCGAGCTCGCCCGGCTGCTGTCAGGCGTCAGCCAGAAAATGCTGACCCAGACCCTACGAGCCCTCGAACGCGACGGCTTGCTCATCCGCACCGTGACGCCCACGGTCCCCGTCACCGTCACCTACGAGCTGACTGACCTCGGCCTCTCACTCCACCACCTGACACGCGGGCTCAGGCAGTGGGCGCAGACCCACATGGATCAAGTCCTCGCCAACCGCGAGAAGCACGACGCACGAGCTTCCTAGCGTGGACAGCGCTCCCCGTCTCTGCTGCGGGCCGACATGCACAGCTCCCGTGGCCGTGCCACTCACGTGCCGGAACGGACGGTGACTCACGGGGAACCGAGGTCCGTAAGGGGCTGGTTCGGCAACCCCTGGCCAAGGCTGTATCGGTGGAGTTGGCCGGCCGCAGTCAGCTCGGCCTGCTTGATGACGATCAACTCGCCGCGGTCGGGTACGGCCTCGATGTACCAGAGGCTGCCTTCTTCAGTCAGCGTGACGGAAGTGGTGCGGCAGAGTGGCGCACTCGTCGAGTGCTCGGTAGTACGCCGTGATCTCTACGGCGATGCGCTCCAGAACGCCCACGCACAACGGTGAACAAGCGCGGGCGCCTGCGGACCGTCCCCCAGGTGAGAGGCGTCGAAGCCAAAGGCAGCGCCCCCAAGTTGCTTCGGGACGAAGATGTCGTGGGTTCCGATCCCGCCACCCCGGCAGGTCAGGCACCAGGTCAAGCCTCAGCATCCTCACCCCTCCGTTGATTTAGGTCAGGATCTGACCTCCAGGTCCCCTAGCGTCCTGCTTGTCCGGCGGAACACGAACCACGGAAGGCAGTGACCATGAGCGAGACCGCGACTGTCAACGAACTGGCCACCCACGACTCGGCGCATGAGCCGACCGCCACCGGCGAGCGCGCCGACTTGCTGGAGGCCCTGGCCAAGCACCGGCACTTCCTGCGCTTCACCACCCGTGACCTCACCGACGAGCAGGCCGGGCGCCGGACGACCGCCAGCCAGCTGTGCCTGGGCGGCCTGATCAAACATGTCTCTGCGGTCGAGCGAGCCTGGGCGCAGTTCATCCTGGATGGCCCGTCGGCGATGCCCGACTTCACCACCATGACCGAGGCCGACTGGGCCCGACGGGCCGACGAGTTCCGGATGCTGCCCGGCGAGACGCTGACCGGCGTGCTCGCCGACTACGCCGAGGCAGCCCGCCGAACCGACGAACTGGTCGCCACCCTCCCCGACCTGGACGCCACACAACCACTACCGAAGGCCCCGTGGTCCCAGCCGGGCGCGCGATGGTCGGCCCGCCGGGTACTGATGCACATCATCACCGAGACCGCCCAGCACGCCGGCCACGCCGACATCATCCGCGAGTCCCTGGACGGCGCCAAGACCATGGGTTAGCCAGCGGGGCGGCAGGGCGTATCGCCTCCCGCACGGGGGCGATACGCCCTGTGAGCCCGCGAACGACTCAGTTGGAACACGCGGCGATCCGCTCGGCGACCGAGAAGCGCCGGCCGCATTCCGGGCAGGTCGCCTCGCCGAAGGCGTACGTCAGGGCTTGCGCGACTTCGTCGTGGCCGTCGGCCAGGGCGAGGTCGTGGAGGCGTCGGCCGAGGCCTTCCAGGGTGCGGGGAGCAGCCGGATGGAGGGGGAAGGTGTCGATGTCGTCGCAGAGGGCGTGGTCCTCCGCCGCGCTGAAGAAGCCCCGCTCTCCGATGATCACCCACAGGGACGCGCACCCGTCGGGATCGGGGCATTCGAGTTCGTATTCCTCGCTGACGACACCCCAGATCAGGTCCTCCGCCCAGTGGATGTCGCCCTCCAGGTTCAGGACGGCTTCCAGCAGGTGGCAGTAGTCGTTCCGGTCGGTGGTGATCTGCCGCCACCGGTTCGCGGCGCCCAGGAGGCGGGTGACTTCGGGCGCGTAGCGGTGCCGCAGATTCCGGCTCTCGTACCGCTGGTCGGCCTGGACGAGGAGGGCGCCGGCCAGGTGGAGGGCCGAAGCCGCCATGTCCGCGTTGCCGTTGTCCGCCATGTCCGCCAGCGTCGGCAGCACCAGCGGATGGGCGACGTCCAGGGATCCGTTGTGGTACAGCTCCGTCCACAGGTCGCTCCAGGCCTGGCCGTCCCGCCCGTTGGCGGCGCGTTCCAGCAGGGCCTTCAAACGGTCGGAGTCGGCGTCGGCCGCACGGGGAACCGGGGAGTTCGTCGTCATCTCCGGCATCCAAGCAAACCGCCGTGACCGCGCATGCGCCGGCCTGTCGATTGCCGTGGAGGTCGTGCCGGTCGGCAAGTCCGGTCAGGCCGAACCGCCGGCCCGGCGAGCCGTCGGGGCCGCCGTCGCGCGGGGGACCGGACTCCCGGAAGTGGTGATCAGGCGTCGGGTGCGCCGGGCGCGGGACGGGGAGCCTCAAGGCGCAGCACGAGTGCGCGCAGGGCCCGGAGTTCGGCGTCCAGTGCCTGGGCACCTGCCCGGGTGAGGGCCACCCAGGTACGGGGACGCCGGCCGGCGTAGCCCTTCTCCACGGTGATCATTCCGGACTCCTCCAGCACCTTCAGATGCCGGGAGAGATTCCCGTCGGTGACGGCCAGTTGCTTCTTCAGGAAGCCGAAGTCGACCCGGTCTGCCTCACGGGCCACGGTGAGGACGCCGAGCCGTACCCGCTGGTGGACGGTGTCGTCCAGCGCCTGGGTGGGATGCGGTGCCTCTTGGTCGCCCTGTGCAGCGGTCGAGTCTTCGACGCTCATGAGAGGACCGTACCCGCAACCGCGGCACCGGGCGCGCCCCGACGGCGGGCCGCCATCCACTCGCCCAGGCCGGCGAGAAGCAGGACGGCTGCGAGCAGAAAGGCCTTGACCTGCGGACCGTCGGCCCAGCCGGGGTGGGCGGGGTGCTGCCAGGGCAGCCATCCACTGCCCGGGGAGGCTCCGAGGTACCCCGTGAGCATCAGGGCGTGAACGGTGCCGGCCGTCGCGGTGATCCAGCTGCGTTCGGCGATGCCGAGCGCGAGAAGTCCGATGCCGACCAGGTACCACGGGGAGACGTAGCTGTTCTCCAGCAGCACGGCCTCCCACGACTGGCCCTTGCCGAACAGCAGCGTCACCAGAGCCGCCGTGATCACGACGGTGGCCGCGGCGGTCGCGCGCACCCACATGCCGCGCCGGGGGACGACGCCCCGGGCCTCGCCGCGCAGGCGGTACCAGCGGGCGAAGAAGAACCAGGCAAGGGGGAGGAGCGCGAACCACACGCCCCATGCCACGAAGCGCAGCACCGCGCCGTCGAACTCGCCCTTCAAGCAGGGGGTTCCCGGTTCATGGACGACGCACAGTCCGGTCAGCTCGGCGTAGGCGAAGATCGGGTAGGACCCGACGTTGCGCCCGTGGGCTCCGAAGTTGAAGGCGAACCGGCCGATCGGGACAGCCGCCAGCGCGAGGAGCCCGAAGCCGAGGAGGGGGGCCCACGCGCCGTTCAGCTGCCTGCGGGTCTTGGTCCGGAGGCCGTCCGTCGCCGCCAGTAAGGCGGCCGCGGCCGCGCTCGGTTCCGGTCCCGTACTGCTCGGTGCCGATGTTCCCATCTTCTCCCCCTCGCGGCCGGTGCGTTGGCAGCGCTCGTGAGCGGGCCGCCGGATCGCCGCCCACTCGGTTTAACTTTGCAACGCAGAGTACATGGCAATCAAGAGCTGCGGTGGGTGCCAGGTTCTACGGGCGCCGGTCCCCACCGGAGGACGGCTGCCGGCTGCCCGCCGGTACACCGGGCGCGGGCGGCCGGGAGCGGAGCACGGCGCGCGCGCCGCGTGGCCGGGCGGGGTGCCGTCGTCGAGCCGCTTGTTCCGGTTGTCGTACTCGCGCCGTCCCGTGGTCGACCGGGTTCCGGGCTGTCACCGGTTGTCCTAGCCTGGCCGGCATGACACCGGGGGACAGGGTCGGCGGGCGCTTCGAGCTGATCGAGCGGCTCGGCAGCGGGGGGATGGGGACCGTATGGCGCGCCAGGGACACGCTGCTGGATCGTGAGGTGGCCCTCAAGGCGGTGCACCGGGACGCGGACGCCTCGCACACCGTACGGGAGCGGGTCATGCGGGAGGCCAGGGCGCTGGCCCGGCTCAGCGACCCGCACGTGGTGACGGTGTACGAGGTCGTCGAGGCGGAGCCGCACCCGTGGATCGTGATGGAGCTGGTGCCCGGCACCTCGCTCCAACAGCGCATCGAGGCGGGGCCGCTGAGTCCGGCGGAGACGGCCCGCATCGGCCGCCAGATCCTCTCCGCCCTGCGCGCCGCGCACGCCGCCGGCATCCACCACCGGGACGTGAAACCGGCGAACATCCTGATCCGCCCCGACGGCACCGCCGCCCTCACCGACTTCGGCATCGCCGCCCTCCAGGGCACGACGGCACTGACCGCGACCGGCCAACTCGCCGGCACCCCGGAGTACATGGCGCCTGAACGCATCCGCGGCCACGACGACGACCCGGCCTCCGACCTGTGGTCCCTCGGGCTGGTCCTGTACCTGTGCACGGAGGGGACGAGCCCGCTGCGCCGCGCGACCACGCCCGCCACCCTGGCCGCGGTCCTCGAAGAGCCGGTCTCCCCGCCCGTACGGTCCGGGCCCCTGGCTCCCGTCCTGCAATCCCTCCTCGTGCGGGACCCGGCGGCCCGCCCCGACGCCGGTCAGCTGGACGCGATGCTCGCCCAGGTCGAGGCCGGTGCCACACCGAGCTGGGCTCAGCCGACACTGACGGCGGCCCGCACGCCGGCCCCGGCTCTCCAGGCGACCCCCACGCAGCGGGACGTTGCCGGGCCCGGGACGCCGGTGCCTGCCCGCCGCCGTGCACCGGCGCTCCTCGCAGCGACCGCCGCCCTGGCCGTGATCACGGCGACCGCTCTGGTCCTGACCCTGCACACGGGCGGGGACAACGGAAGGGCCGCCGGTCCGGCCGTCGCCGCGACCACGCCCGCCTCGCCCACGTCCGCCCCTGACACGCGGCCCACGAGCCCCGGTCCGGAGCACAGCCCGGACCCGGCGCCGAGCGCGTCCTCCTCCCCCGAACCGAGCGCGTCACAGCGGTGGTCGGCCCCGGCGGACGGCGGCCGCTGGATCGCGCAGCTGTACTCCGAGCCCGTCTCCTCGGGCGCGGCCGCCCGCGACCGGCGTCTCGAACGCATCCGCGCCTCCGTGCCCGAAGCGCTCTACCTGCGCAGCGACGACTACGCCTCGCTCCGCTCCGGCTACTGGGTGATCTACGCCCCTGGCCCCTTCCCCGACGGCCGCGCCGCGCTGGCCTACTGCGCCGAGCACGGCCGCACCACCGCGAACACCTGCATCGGCCGCTACCTGAGCACCAGCCACGCCGACTTCCCCCTCCAGTGCCGTCCCCCTGCCCACGATCCGAAGGGCCGCTGCACACGCGACGGCTAGCGCCACGGGCAGCCGGCGCCGTGGCCACGATCCACGGACGGTGACAGAGGCTCGGGCCCTTCCCCGAGGAGGGGCTCCCCCCGAGCCGAGATCCCGGCCTTAGGGAATCAGCGTGGCAGGAGGGGGGACGTCGAGCGGATGCCCGGCACCGTTGCGCCGCCCGGCAGACCGCCACCAGCGCGGCGCCCGCCACGTCGACGCGGAGGTATCGCACCCGGCCGGGCAGCCAGACGGCGTCAAACAAGAGGCGGCGTCGCGCAGTTGGCGGAGTCGCCCGGGCGGAGAGCGCGGCCGTGGACGCCACGGCGAACGTGCGAGGCGGACCGCGGGACCGCCACCCCGTCCAGAGCGGCGTCGACGGGAAGCCGGAACGGCCCGGGAGGGCCGGTAACCCGGCCCTCCCGGGCACCCCCCGCAGGCATGATCGCGTCGTCCGCCATACTGCGGACCCAGAGGATCGAGAGGGGAGCCAAGCGTGCGGCTTCGTTGTGCGGTGCTGGACGACTTCCAGGGGGTGGCCGCCGAGTCGGCCGACTGGTCGGTGATCGAGGACGCGGTGGAGGTCGTCGCGCTGCGCCGGCACCTGGAGGGTGAGGACGCCCTCGCCGCGGCGCTCGCGGAGTACGACATCGTCGTCACCCTGCGCGAGCGCGTCGCCTTCCCCGGTTCGCTGCTCGCCCGGCTGCCCCAACTGAAGCTGATCGTGGCGACCGGGATGCGCAACACCGTGATCGACTACGCGGCCGCCGAGGCGCGGGGCGTCACCGTGTGCGGCACGCAGAGTTCCGGCACTCCGCCGGTGGAGCTGACCTGGGCGCTGCTGCTGGGCCTGGCCCGCGGGATCGTCCACGAGAACACCGCGCTGCGCACCGGCGGCCCCTGGCAGTCCACGGTCGGCGCCGATCTGGACGGGGCCCGGCTGGGCGTGCTCGGGCTCGGCCGGATCGGCGGCCGGGTCGCCCGGGTGGGGCTCGCCTTCGGCATGCGGGTGAGCGCGTGGAGCCCGAGCCTGACCGGGGAGCGCGCCGCGGCGGCCGGGGTCGAAGCGGCGGCCTCCAAGGAGGAGCTGCTCGCCGGCAGCGACTTCGTCACCGTGCATGTGCCGGGTGGCGAGCGCACCCGGGGTCTGATCGGCGCGGCCGAACTCGCCCTGCTGAAGCCGACCGCCTACCTCGTCAACACCTCCCGCGCCTCCGTGGTGGACCAGGACGCGCTGCTGGCCGCGCTGCACGAGGGCCGGATCGCGGGCGCCGGCGTCGACGTCTTCGACATCGAGCCGCTGCCCGCCGGTCACCCGATGCGCACCGCGCCCCGGCTGCTCGCCACGCCCCACCTCGGCTACGTCTCCCGCGCCAACTACCGCACCTACTACACCCAGGCGGTGGAGGACATCCGGGCGTACCTGGCGGGCGCCCCGATACGCCGGCTGCCGTGAACGTGCCTGTTGAAAGAGTGATCCCCGGGTGATCACCGTGACCCCCCAGGGGCCGCGGCGTTGAACGGGGAGTGCGGCGGCTGGTCCTGCCGTCGCGCTTCCCGAGCGACAGAAGGAGAACGTGATGTCTCGCATCGCGAAGGCAGCCGCCGTGGCCCTCGGCACCGGTGCCGTGGTGATCAGCGGAGCCGGTCTGGCCATGGCCGACGCGGGTGCCCAGGGCGCGGCGGTCGGCTCCCCCGGCGTGCTGTCGGGCAACGTCGTCCAGGTTCCGATCAACATCCCCGTGAACGTCTGCGGGAACACGATCGACGTGATCGGCCTGCTGAACCCGGCCTTCGGCAACACCTGCGTCAACCAGGGCGGCGGCCTCGGCCAGCACGACGGCGACTACGGCAACTGAGCCACGCCGTGACCAGCGAAGAGCCCCGGCACCTCCGAGCGCCGGGGCTCTTCGCGTGCGCCGCGAGGGCCGTCAGGCGTACCGGTAGATCCGGCTCACGTCCTCCAGCTGGTCCGGGGTGTCGTTCCACGGCGGCAGCTTCTGGTGCCGGGCGACGACCCGGCCGCGCTGCGCGTCACCGGCACCGGGCGGCTCGGCCGGCAGATAGCGGTGGTTCTTGTGCGCCCGCTGCCAGCGCTCCCAGAGCATGTCCAGGAAGGCGTGGTGGAGCCAGAACACCGGGTCGTTGACGGACGCGGCGCCGAGCATCGCCCCGCCCACCCAGCGGTGCACCCGGTTGTGGTTGTGCCAGGACGCGCTGCCGCTGCCGGTCCCCCAGCCCTCCAGTTTGTTGCGGAAGCCCCGGGTGACGGTCGAGTCCCAGGGGTGCACGTCGTACGCCGCGTCGTTCAGCGCCCAGTCCACGTCGCTCCGCGTGGGCAGCTGGAGGGGGGAGGCGGCGCGGCCCAGGTCCCGGGTGAGGTAGCGGCCGTCGGTGACGCCCTCCCGGATGGTCCAGTGACCCGCCGAGTAGGCGAACGGCCCGGTCGTGACCTGCTGGTCGGAGCGGCGCCCGTTGCCGCCGAGCAGATCGGCGGTCCAGGGCACGGAGGTCGCCGAGCGGTCGCGGGTCCAGTCCCAGTACGGCACGGTCACCGAGGAGTCGACTCGGCGCAGCGCCCCCTCCAGTTCCAGCAGGAACCGGCGGTGCCAGGGGAGGAAGGAGGGCGCCATGTGGGCGGTGCGCAGACCGGTCTCGCCGTCGGCGGCGTAGTACGCGATGTGGATGCGCACGAATTCGTCGTACTCCCCGCGCCGTTTGAGTTCCAGCAGGGCGTTGACGAACCGCCGCCGCTCGCTCGCGGTGAGGGCGCCGACGTTCTTACGCACGTACGCCATGCCGGTCCCCCCACTCCATGCCCAGGTGTTCCACCAGGTCCAGGACGCTGTCGGACCGGGCGTGGCCCAGCGGGCCGGGGGCCAGGTCGCGCAGCCGCTGGCCGGGACCGAGTTCGTCCACCGCGGCCCGGGCGGCCTCCTGCGGCGTCCGGTACGAGGTGTAGTGGTCGACCATGCTCAGCCAGGTGCCGTCGGCGCGCCGCATCAGATGCAGCGGACGGCCGTCGACGGTGATCCGCCAGTCGGCGTCGAAGCCGCTGCGGCCTTCCTCGGACATCCGCACGCCCCGGATGTGCCGGCCCCGGTAGGTCTCGTCGAAGGAGTCGCCGCCGGGGCCCGCGACCGGGGGCACCGGTCGGGCGGCGGCGACGACCGGCGCGAGGGAGAGGGCGGCGGCGCAGGACAGCAGTCCCCGCGCCACCCGCCTCCGTGTCGGCCCGGCCGTCGTATCCGCTCTGGCCCGCTCCCTTGCGCCCACCGCTTCGCCGTCGGTCATCGCACCCTCCTCGGTCCGGGATCGGTTGTCGCACCCGGTAACCGGCCGGGGGCGGCTCCGGTCACCGGGATACGGCCGAACGCGCGGGCAAGGGAGCCGTGCGGGTCACCCGCGTACGGCCGAACGGCGCTGTCGGGAAGGCCGTGCGGGTTACCGGCCGGAGTCGGTGCCGAGGCCGGCGCCGGCGACGGTGCGCACCACGGGGGCGAGGAGGCCGGCCTCGGGGGCCTTGAGGCCGGGCAGGCCGAAGTTGTGCGGGTCGGGCTGAGTGAGGGGCGCGTCAAGGTCCAGCCCGGGGCCGAGGGTGTGCAGGCCGGAGGCGGGTGCGTCGACGTCGAGGTGGTCGAAGCCCTCGCCGAGCAGCCGCGGCAGCGGCGCGTGCAGGTCGGCGCCGGGCAGGGCGCCGCTGATCGGGACCTGGGGCAGGATGCCCTCGGGCAGCAGCCGGCCGGTGGTGTAGCGCGGGCCGTCGGGGGTGCCCGGGGTCAGCAGCGGCACGTCCAGGGAGGCCTCGGGCACCGGGGTGCCGAGGGACTGGGAGACGCCGCCCAGCGGCACCGGGACGGGAACCGAACCGGCCGCGGCGGCGGGGGTGGCGGCCAGGGCGGCGGCCGCGGCGCCGGTGACGACGGCGGCAAGGGTTCCTCGGGTGGTCGGCTTCATCTCGGCTACGGTCCCTTCACAGAAGCGGGAGTTGACGTCCGTACCGCGTAACTGGCGTTGCCGGAAGGGGAAAACGGCGTGGGCGCGCTTTTCCCCCGGCTGCCGTAATAGTCGGCTGGTCGTGCCGGGGCCGCTCCGCGAGTCCCTCGCCGGGCCGGCCCGGTGCGGCCACCGGGCGGCGGGGGCGTCCCCGAGTCGGCCGCGGGCGGCTCGGGCCGGCCGCGTCAGCGCAGGCTGGTGGCGGGCAGTACGACGTGGGCGGCGGCGTTCAGGGTCTCCTGGGCGCCGGCGAACGCGGCCAGCGCGGCGGGCGACACGATGGTGCCGGGGGCGCCCTCGGGCCAGGCGCGGGTGGTGAAGACGAGGTAGGCGTAGCCGCGGGCGCGGACGGCGGCGAGCCATTCCGGCGGCGCGGGGGCCTGGGCGATCAGCCGGGGCATCCGCACGACCGCCTGCCCGGCCTCCACCAGCAGGCTGATGGGCAGACTGGGCCGGTACGTGCCGTCGACCAGGTCGCCGCCGACCGGCAGCCCGTTGCTCACCAGCAGGTGCTCGACCGCGGCGGCGGTGGTGTCCGGGCCGCCCGGCGCGTCCCCGAGGGAGTAGGCCAGCAGATAGGGCATGTCGGTGCCGTCGGGGGCCGCGCCGCTCCAGGGCAGCACGACGAGCGTGCCGAGGTCGGCGGGGTGTGGTGCGGTGGGGGTTGAGGTCACCGCGCGACCTTATCGACGGGCCCGGGGGCGGTCCGGCGGCTTCTCACCCGTCCGGACCAGTGGTCCGGAGGGCTCCACACGATCGAGGGAAGGGGCCTCGAACGGGTCGGGGCCGGTGCCGCGGATGCGGTACCGGCCCCGGGGCGCGAGGGGTGTCAGCTCTGCAGGGGCAGGCCGCCGAGCAGCGGGTTGTGCTGGTTCAGCGCGGTGGTGGCGCCCTTGACGGTGTGCAGCAGGGAGTCCTTGTTCTCGGTGTCGAGCGCGTCCGACTGGTGCTGGATCGGCATCACGTCGCGCAGGGTGATGGGGCCCTTGGCGAGGTGGTCGACGGCACCGTTGAGGCTGGTGGGCGTCAGGTCGGAGGCGTTGTAGGCGAACGCGGGCGCGGTGACGCCGGCGAGGGCCACGGAACCGGCAACGACGACGGCAGCCTTCAGGGACTTCATCATGTTCCTCTCTTCGGGCGGCTCGACGCCGCCCAGGGGATGTCCGACGCCGTGCCTAACGACCGCCGCGCCGGGCCGAAACCCCGTGGCCCGGAAGACATATGAACATGTCCCGGTCCGCGCCCGGTCCGCGGACGCTCACCCGGTCGCGGGCAGGCTCGGCAGCGCCGGCAGGTTCGGCAGCGCGCTCGGCGTGGCGGCCGGGGTGGGGGTCGCGGTGGGGGTCGGGTTGAGGGACGCGAGCAACAGGTCGACGAGGTTCTTGGCGTTGGAGACCACCTGGTCGACCTGGGAGACGACCGCGTTGACCAGGGCGTCCACCGCGGCGAGCACATCGCCGAGGAGGTCGCGGGCGGCGGGCACGGCCCGCGTGGCGCCGTGCTTGGCGGCGGAGGCGGCCGGCTTGGGCATCGCCGACTGCGACTCGGAGCCCGAGGGGGCGACGGCGGGCGCGGAGGCCGTGGCGGGCTGCGCGGGTACGGCGGAGGCCGTCGCGGTGGGCGTGGCGGGCGTGGTCGCGGGGGTCGCCGCGGGAGCCGTCGGTGTGGCGGGGGCCGTGGGTTCGGCCGCGGCCGTCGGCGTGGCGAGTGTTCCGGCCGCCGCCGCCCGTTCGAGTGCCTTCTTCGCCTCGTCGCCCAGCCGCCTGGCCTCGGCCGCCGGCAGTCTGCCCTCGGTCAGCGACCGGTCGAGCAGGGTGACGACCTGCTTGGGCACGGAGCCGTTGCGGTCCATGGCCCTGACCTGGGCGAGCAGTTTCGCGGCGCCGGGCAGGGCGGTCCGGGAGGCCCCGGTGTCGGCACGGTCTCCCGTCGAGTCGGCGGAGACGGCGACGGCGACCGGGCCGGTGACGGCGGCCAGGACG
This sequence comes from Streptomyces sp. NEAU-sy36, assembly GCF_013423905.1. NCBI lineage: Bacteria > Bacillati > Actinomycetota > Actinomycetes > Kitasatosporales > Streptomycetaceae > Streptomyces > Streptomyces sp. NEAU-sy36. Next base: position 1,021,147 of record NZ_CP058977.1, on the reverse strand, counting down.
GCGGCGCCGACGACGGTGGAGGCGAGGCGCCGCGCGGGCAGAGCACGCATGGGGATTCCTTTCGGACGGGTTTGGGGATCCGATGCCACCGTCGGTTCGCCGCCCGCGCCCCGCAACCGCTCGCTACGCCACCTGCCCCCGTCCGGGCCGCCCGCTGCCCCGTCCGCCGTAACGGACGTGCCGGACCACGTGCCCCGGACACGGCGAACCGGCCGCCCACCCCACGACGGATGCGGGGGGTGGACGGCCGGTCGAGGGACTGCGGCGGACGTCAGCCGTTGACGCAGGTGTTGCCGAACGCCGGGTTCAGCAGACCGATGACGTCGATGGTGTTGCCGCAGAGGTTGATCGGCACGTGGATCGGGACCTGGATGACATTGCCCGACGCGACGCCCGGCGAGTTGGCGGCGACGCCGTTGGCGCCCGCGTCGGCGGCGGCGACACCGGCGGTGCCGGCGACGGCCGCGACGGCGGCAGAGGTCAGGACCAGACCCTTCGCGATACGCGACATGGAAAGGTGCTCCTTGGGATCGACACGAACATCCGGGCGGACACCCGGCGTTGTGTCAACGCGCCCCGTCCGCGCGGGTTGTGCCGCCAAAGGAGTGATCCTCCCCGAGCTGACGGTTCGTCACCGCATGCGAGGACCCCCGCACGGGCGCGTGCGGGGGTCCTCCCCGACATCAGCGGCGGGCGGTGTTCCGGCCGCGGCGGTACAGCACCGCACCGGCCGCGATCAGCGCGGCGCTGGCGGCCGAAGTCGCGATCATGGCACGGGCGTTGCCGCCGGTGTGCGGCAGCGAGGGGTGGCCCGGGGGCGGGGTGGTCGGCGGGGTGGTCTCGGGCGGAGGCGTGGTCTCACCACCGCCGTACGGGGGCGGAGTCGACTCGTTGCCGTACGAAGGCGGCGGAGTCGACTCGTTGCCGTAGGAAGGCGGCGGGGTGGTCTCGTTGCCGTACGAGGGCGGCGGGGTGGTCTCGTTGCCGTACGACGGCGGCGGAGTCGTCTCGTTGCCGTAGGAGGGCGGCGGGGTGGTCTCGTTGCCGTAGGAAGGCGGCGGGGTGGTCTCGTTGCCGTACGAGGGCGGCGGAGTCGTCTCGTGTCCGTACGACGACGGTGCGGTCGTCTCGGAACTCCCGTAGGACGGCGGCGTCGTGTCGTGTCCGTACGATGACGGCGCGGTGGTCTCGGAGCTGCCGTAGCCGCTCGTGTCGTCGTCGCCGTAACCGGTGGGCGGGGTCGAATGGTGCTTGTGACCGCCGACGTTGGCGCAGAAGTTGCCGAACGCGGGGTTCAGCGCAGCGGCCACGTCCACGGAGTTGCCGCAGACGTTCACCGGGATGTGCACCGGGACCTGGACGCTGTTGCCGGACAGCACGCCCGGCGAGCCCTGGGCGACGCTCTGCCCGCCGGAGTCGGCGAGCGCGGCACTGCCGTACAACGACAGCACGCCGGTCGCGGCCGCGGCGGCCACGACCATGCCCTTGCTGAGGGTCTGTCGCAATCTCGTGGTCTTCCTGCTCGAAGATGTGGGAAGGCAAAGGCCGGCCCCGGGACGCGGGATCGAGGGATCGACGGTCCGAGGCCGGCCGGGACGCAGCCGGGTGGGCTGGTGAGGTGGGGGCCGAACGTCAGTGGTTGGCGCAGGTGTTGCCGAAGGCGGGGTTCAGCACGCCGATGACGTCGATGCTGTTGCCGCACAGGTTGATCGGCACGTGCACCGGGATCTGGATCACGTTGCCGGAGAGCACGCCCGGAGAGTTCGCGGCGACGGCCCCGGCCCCGGCGTCGGCGAAGGCGGGGGCGGCCCCGCCCAGCACCATGAGGGCACCGGCGATGACTGCAGCGCTCTTCTTCATAAGTTTTCCCTTCTCTGACGGTCATGCCCCTATGAGCGGTCGAAACCGAGCGAGCACGGCCTTGAACGGCTCGCACCATGACCGGCAGGTTCTAGAACGAGGAATAGACAACGCGAGAAACTCTGGAACGCACCCGGCCCCCTAATTCACTCGAACGCCCCCATAGAATTGACACCTTGGACGATTAACGGATAGGTGCTTCTTCGGGAAGACAGACAAAAAACGTCCGGGCGCCGCACCGAGAACACGGTGCGGCGCCCGGACGGCACTCGGGGCGGGGCCTGCTCAGCTGCCGACGGAGCCGTTGCCCGCCAGGACGGAGATGTCGTCCGCGACATGCGAGAGCGGCTCGTCGTCCTTGGCCTGCGTCGAGTTCTCGGCGCACTGCTGGATCTGCTGCGAGGACAGCACGGGGATGTCCTGGACGCCGACGTTGACCAGGGCGAGAACCGACTGGACGTCCGCCTTCACCGGCAGGCCGACGCACAGGTCGTTGAGCGAGCCGCCCACCAGGGTGGCCTGCGGGCTCAGGTTGCCGCGGGTCACCGCGTTCCCGAACGACTCATGGGCGGCGTTGCCGCTGGCCGACGTGGTGCCCGTGTCGTTGCCGATGGCAAGCGCCTGAGGGGCCGCCGCCGCAGACACACCGATGAAAGACGCGGCGACCGCCGCCGCGGCCATTGCCTTCTTCAGCATTTCGCTTTCCTTCCCTGGCTTTCACCAAGACGCATGTTCCTGCCCTCGCATCAACCGGGCCGGGACCGTTTGGTTGCGGGGGGTCACCCGATCGGATCGTCCGGCCGTATTCACCGCCCATGCGCCGGCGCCCGCGAAATGTGCGCCATCGGAGTGAACGAGGGCAACCGGTGAGCGCCCGGTCCCGTTGAACCAGATCGCTCCGGTGGACGGGGTGTCTTCAGAAGGGAAGCAGCAAGTGATCAAGAAGGTTCTGGCCACCGCCTCGGTCGCCGCGTCTTTCGTCGGTGTCTCCGCCGCCGTCGCGGCACCGGCCCTGGCCATCGGCAACGACACCGGTACGACGACCTACAGCGGCAACGGCGCCGCGCAGACGTACGGCAACTCGGCCACCTACGGCAACATGAGCCCCCAGATGGCGCTCATCCAGGGCTCGTTCAACAAGCCCTGCATCGGCCTGCCGGCGAAGGCGGACGTCCAGTCGGTTCTCGGCCTGCTCAACGTCGGGGTCCAGGACATCCCGATCCTGTCCTCGCCGCAGACCCAGCAGTGCACGGAGAACTCCACGCAGGCGAAGGGCGACGAGGCCCTGTCGCACATCCTGGACGACATCTCCGCCCTGTCCGGCAACGGCGCCGCCGGCAGCTGAGCGGTCGCTCCGCACGGCGGCGGGTCACCGGATCTCCCTTCTCCCTCCGGTGACCCGCCGTTTCGCTGTCCGGGCGCCGGTTCGCCCGGGGGGCGTTCATCCATTCATCCGACCAGACTGCTCCGAACGGGGCAAACGCCGCAACCACGGCCCCGTCGAGGCAGTTGACGGTCACGCAGCTCCTCCCCGGAGTCCGCCTTTCGAAAGGGAACGAACATGAAGAAGCTGTGGGCAACCGCGGCCGTTGCCGCCTCCGTCGCCGGTCTCGCCGGTGCGGCGGCCCCCCAGGCCCTCGCCATCGGCAACGACCACGGCACCACGTCGCTCAGCGGCAACGGCGCCACGTCGTCCTTCGGCAACTCGGCCACCACCGGCAGCATGAGCCCGCAGCTCTCGCTGGTCGAGGGCTCGCTCAACAAGCCCTGCATCGGCCTGCCGGCGAAGATCGACGCCCAGTCGCTGATCGCGCTGGTCAACGTCGGGGTCCAGGACATCCCGATCCTGTCCTCGCCGCAGACCCAGCAGTGCACGGAGAACTCCACGCAGGCGAAGGGCGACGAGCCGCTCTCGCACATCCTGGACGACATCTCCGCGCTCTCGGGCAACGGCGCCGTCGGCAGCTGAGCAACCGACTCCCGCGGCGGCGGGTCACCGGTTCCCCCGGTGGCCCGCCGCTTCGTCGTGTACGGACCGGGCGCCCTAGGAGACGACGTCCTTGCGGGCGAAGCCCCGGAAGGCCAGGGCGAACAGCACGAGGGCGCAGGTGACCGAGAGGGAGGCGCCCTGGAGCATGCCGGACCACTCGGCGTGCGGCTGGATGGCGTCGGCCCAGGCGAACTGCCAGTGCGCGGGCAGGAAGTCGCGCCAGTGGCCGAGGGCGGTGACGGCGTCCAGCACATTGCCGACGATGGTCAGGCCGACCGCGCCGCCGACCGCGCCGAGCGGGGCGTCCGTCCTGGTCGACAGCCAGAACGCCAGGGCGGCGGTGACCAGCTGGGACACGAAGACGTAGGCCACCGCCACCGCGAGCCGCTGCACGGCCGTGCCGGTGTCCAGCTCGCCGCCGGTGGGTATCCGCAGCGGCCCCCAGCCGTAGGCGACGGTGCCGACGGCGAGCGCGACGACGGGCAGCAGCACCATCGCGGCGAAGCTCAGCCCGAGCGCCACGACCAGCTTGGACCACAGCAGCCGGGCCCGGGGCACGGGCGCGGCCAGCAGATAGCGCAGTGAGGACCAGTTGGCCTCCGAGGCCACGGTGTCCCCGCAGAACAGGGCGACCGGCACGACCAGCAGGAAGCCCGCCGTGACGAACAGGTTCACCGCGGCGAAGTTCGCCCCGGACGCGGTGGCCGTGTCCATCAGGGTGACCTGGCCGTCGCGCCCCGAGGGGTGGCCGACGGCGAAGGCGATCACCAGCACGAACGGCAGTACGGCGAGGAGCGCGCCCATGACCAGGGTGCGGCGCCGCTTGAGCTGGCGGACCAGCTCCACCCGCAGGGGCAGGGTGTGCCGGGTGCGGTACCCGGAGGCCACCTCGGTGAGCGTGCTCATGCGGAACCTCCGATCAGGGTGAGGAAGGCGTCCTCCAGGCGGCGGTGCGGGCCGACCGAGGCGACCGGCACCGACAGCCGCACCAGCTCCGCGACCAGCCGCTCGGCGGTGCCGCCGGGTTCGAGCCGGACCAGCAGCCCGTCGTCGGTGCGCACGGCGGAGGCCACGGCGTCCAGGGCGGCCACCTTCTCCACCACGGGTTCGTCCACGGGCGTGGCGGTGCCGACGAGCAGGGTGTCGCCGGAGCCGATGATCTCCCGCACCGGACCGGCCTGGACGAGTCGGCCGCGGTCCATCACCACCAGGTGGGTGCAGGACTGCTCGACCTCGGAGAGGAGGTGGCTGGAGACGATCACGGTGCGCCCGCCGGCCGCGTACCGGATCATCACCTCGCGCATCTCCCGGATCTGCGGCGGGTCGAGACCGTTGGTGGGCTCGTCCAGGATCAGCAGGTCGGGCAGGCCGAGCATGGCCTGGGCGATGGCCAGCCGCTGGCGCATGCCCTGGGAGTAGGTGCGCACGGCGCGGGCGAGCGCGTCGCCGAGTCCGGCGATCTCCAGGGCCTCGTCCAGGTGGGCGTCCTGTTCCGGGCGGCCGGTGGCCCGCCAGTACAGCTCCAGGTTCTCCCGGCCGGACAGGTGCGGCAGGAAGCCCGCGCCCTCCACGAAGGCGCCGACCCGGGACAGCACCTTGGCGCCGGGGCGGACGGCGTGCCCGAAGACGCGGATCTCGCCGTCGTCCGGGGTGATCAGGCCCATCAGCATGCGCAGGGTGGTGGTCTTGCCCGCGCCGTTGGGTCCGAGCAGGCCGAGCACCTGGCCGCGCTCGACGCGGAAGGACAGCTCGCGCACCGCGTACCGGTCGGCGGACCCGGCGTAGCGCTTGCTCAGGCCCTCGATGACCAGGGGGACCTCGGCCAGTTCCGGGTCGGGGGCGGGGGCGGCCGTCCGGCGGCGGCCGGTCAGCAGCAGGGCGGCGGCGATCGCGGCGCCGGCCAGGGGCAGCCACCACACCCAGGAGGGCAGCGGGGCCGCGGCGGTGGTGACGGCGGGTGCCGTCGGGACGTCGAGCGCGCTCTTGAGGGAGACGGTGTAGGTGGCCGGGGCCGCCGGGGAGGCGTAGCCGAGGTCGGTGGCGGCGAGGACCAGGCGGAGCCGGTGGCCCTTGCGCACCTCGTGGTCGATCGCCGGGAGGGTGACGGTGACGTCCTTGCCGGCCTTGGCCCCGGTCACCCGGAAGGGGGCGACGAGCTGGGCGGGCAGCACCTGCTGCCCGCCGTCGGGGCCGACGTCGTAGACCTTGCCGAACAGCACGGCGTCGTCGCTGGTCGAGCGGAGGTGGATGCGGGCGGTCGGGGTGCCGGTGATCCGGAGGTCGCGGGTCAGTGGCGCGGAGTCGAAGCGGGCGTACTGGCCGGGGAGGTCGAGGGAGACGCCGAGGCCGAGCGAGGACAGCTGTCCGAGGCCGCTCGCGCCGCCGAGTCCGGGCACCGCGGAGACGGCGGGCGGGCTCCCTCCGGCCGGGTTGGCCACGCGCTGCTCGCCGCCGGTCAGGGGCACGGCGTGCCGGTCCGCGCGCAGGCCCGGGTAGGCGTTCGCGCTCGCCCCGCGCAGCTGGGCGGTGCCGTCGGTGGAGTTCACGCCGCCGGTGCGGGTGATCCGGAAGGCGGGTCCGGTGTCGGCGCCCTTGTCGCCCTTCAGGTACCGGTCGAACCAGGAGCGCACCCGGCCCTGTACGCGGCCGGTCTCCAGGTCGCCGCCGTCGTGTCCGCCCGCGATCCAGTCGACGTCGACGGGGGCGCCGTTGGCCTTGACGGCCCGCGCGGCGGCGTCGGCCTGGCCGAGCGGGAAGAGGGAGTCGGTCTGGCCCTGCACCAGCAGGGTGGGCACCTTGATGCGGGAGCCGACGGCGGACGGTGAGCGCTGCTCCAGGAGCGCGCGGGCGGCGGTGTCCGGGGTGCCGGACTCGGCGACCCGGTCGTACATCCGGCACAGGTCGGTCTCGAAGCGGGCGCAGCCGCCGCCCTCGCCGAAGAAGACCCCGGCCCACAGCTTCTTGAACACGCCGCCGGGGAACAGGGCGTCGGCGAGGTTCCAGTAGGTGACGGCCGGAGCGATGGCGTCCACCCGGTGGTCGTACCCGGCGGCGAGCAGAGAGACCGCGCCGCCGTAGGAGCCGCCGGCCATGCCCACGCGGGGGTCGCCGGGCTTGTCGAGGCGCACCTGGGGCTGCTTCGCCAGCCAGTCGATGAGCCGGGAGACGTCGGCGACCTCGTGCTTCGGGTCGTTCAGGCCGATCCTGCCGGTGGACCGGCCGAAGCCGCGCGCGGACCAGGTCAGCACCGCGTACCCGTCGCGGGCGAGGTCCTCGGCCTGGCCGCGCATGTCGTCCTTGCTGCCGCCGAAGCCGTGCGCCAGCAGCACGGCGGGCCGCCGGCCGCCGCCGCCCGCGGTGAAGTACGAGGTGTCCAGCCGCACTCCGCCCGGCATGGTCATCATCCGGTCGCTGCGGTGCACCGGGGTCTCGCCGCCGAAGGCGGTGGCGGCTGTCCAGGTTCCGGCGGCCGCGAGCACCACGACGGCGGCCGCGGCGGCCACCAGCCGCCGCGGCCCCTCGATCAGCCCTCGCCACGCGGGGACACGAAGATCCATGGCTCAACGGTACGGTCCGCCTCGGACGTCCGCCCGGCCCCCTGGGCTGAACCCGGGCCCCTCCCCGGGGAGTACGGCCCGCCGCCGTGTACTTCGCCCGCGGTAGCCGCCCGGGCACGGCCCGGCCCCCGGTACCGAAGGTGAGGGGGGTACCGGGGGCCGGGCGCCGCGGGGGTCAGGCTTCCTCGGTGTCCTCGGGGATGGAGACCAGCCAGCGGGTGTCCTGGCGGGGGCGGAGGTAGAAGGCCCAGTAGAGGGTGGCCACGACGGTGATGCCGCCGGTCCAGATCAGGTAGGAGACCTCCTGCTCGACCAGGATGTAGACCAGGATCGCGATCAGCAGGACCGGCATGGCCGGCCACAGCGGCATCCGCCAGGCCTTGCGGGTGCCGTGCCCGCCGCGCCGGGCGAGCAGGGCGGCGACGGCGACCAGGAGGTAGAGGGCGGTGACGGCGACGCCGGTGACGCCGTAGAGCGTGTCCAGGTTGACGAAGCAGAGGAAGGCGCCGGGGACGCCCACGACGAGGGTGGCGACCCAGGGGGAGCCGAACCGGCCCAGCTTGGCGAGGGCGTTGTTGACCGGGGAGGGCCAGGCCTTGTCGCGGGCCGAGGCGAACAGGACGCGGGAGTTCTGGATGACCATCACGATGCCCGCGTTGATGATGGCGAGGGCCACGCAGAGGCTGACGAAGGTGCCGACCGCCGAGTTGCTCCAGGCGATGACCATGCTGCTGATGTTGCCCGCGGTCAGGGACTTGAGGTCGCCGGCGCCCAGGGTGATCGCCGTGACGGGCACCAGGATGACGACGCTGGAGATGGCGAGGGTGGCGAGGACGGTGCGGGCGACGTTGCGGCGCGGGTCCTCCAGTTCCTCGGAGAGGTAGACGGCGGTGGAGAAGCCCTGGGTGGCGAAGAGCGCGATGGCGAGCCCGGACAGGACCATCATCGCGGTGACGGGGTTGACGTGCGCGTTCTCGCCGGCGATCTGGAAGGAGGTGAGGGCGCCGACCCCGCGGTGCGCGTGGGCGAAGCCGAGCAGGGCGACGACGCCGGCCGCGACGACCTCCAGGACCAGGAAGATGCCGGTGATCCAGGCGTTGGCGCGCAGGTCGAGCAGGCCCGCGAGAGTGGCCGCGATCATCACGCCGGCGCCGGTCCAGGACGGGTCGAGGTGGATGACCGGGGCGAGGTAGTCGGCGGTGCCCATCGCGATGACCGGGGGGACGATCATCACGACGAGCAGCGACATCACGAAGGCGAGCCAGCCGGCCAGCCGTCCGGCCAGGGTGGACACCATGGCGTACTCGCCGCCCGCGCTGGGGACCAGGGTGCCCAGCTCGGAGTAGCAGAAGGCGACCGGGATGCACAGCAGCGCGCCGATGGCGAGACAGAGCGCCGTCGCCGTGCCCAGGCTGGAGAACAGGTCGGGCACGATGACGAAGAGCGTGGAGGCGGGTGTGACGCACGAGAGGGTGAGCAGGGTGCCGCCGACCACGCCGATGGATCGCTTGAGCTTCTGCGGGCTGTTCGTGGCCTCTGGGAGGCCCGTCTCGACAGGGCGGAGCGTGTCGGTCATGCGGCGGAATCCGATCGACTCGTGCGAGTGAGGGTTGGGGGGTCCGGGAGCGCTATCGCCTCCGGCGGATCGTCGTCGTACGTTCGTCTCGTCCGCTCCCGGCGCCCATAGGGAACCCCGACGAAAACCACCACGTCAATGGCTGTTTGCCTTCGGAATCCGCACCCCGAGCGACCCTTACTCGGCATCAGATTCGCAGGCAACAAGGCCCTATTGATGCATCCACCAAGCCTGTATGTGCTCTGACCTTGTTTTCCAAGGTCATTTGCAGTTAACCCCTTCGTCACCCGTTTCATCCTCATGAACGGGAACCGCAGCGAACGTGTCAAAAAAATGTCAGGCCGTCCGGTATCCGGACGGCCTGACGAGGCTGCGACGGGGGCGTGTGTCTACGCTCAGTGGTTGCGCGGGAACCCGAGGTCGACGCCCGCGGGGGCGTCCGCCGGGTCGGGCCAGCGGGTGGTGACGACCTTGCCGCGGGTGTAGAAGTGCGTGCCGTCGTTGCCGTAGATGTGGTGATCGCCGAAGAGCGAGTCCTTCCAGCCACCGAAGGAGTGGTAGCCCACCGGCACCGGGATCGGCACGTTGACGCCGACCATGCCGGCCTCGATCTCCATCTGGAAGCGGCGGGCGGCGCCGCCGTCCCGGGTGAAGATCGCGGTGCCGTTGCCGAACGGCGAGGCGTTCATCAGCGCCACGCCCTCCTCGTAGGTGTCCACGCGCAGCACGCACAGCACCGGGCCGAAGATCTCGTCCTGGTAGGCCTTGGCGGTCGTGGGCACCTTGTCCAGCAGCGAGATGCCGATCCAGTGGCCGTCCTCGTAGCCCTCCACGGTGTAGCCGGTGCCGTCGAGGACCACCTCGGCGCCCTCGGCGGCCGCGTTCGCGACGTAGGAGGCGACCTTGTCGCGGTGGGCGGCGGTGATCAGCGGGCCCATCTCGGAGGACGGGTCGTTGCCCGGACCGATCTTGATCTTCTCGGCGCGCTCGCGGATCTTCGCCACCAGCTCGTCGCCGATGGAGCCGACCGCGACCAGGGCCGAGACGGCCATGCAGCGCTCGCCGGCGGAGCCGTAGGCGGCGGAGACGGCCGCGTCGGCCGCCGCGTCCAGGTCGGCGTCCGGCAGCACCAGCATGTGGTTCTTGGCTCCGCCCAGGGCCTGCACGCGCTTGCCGTTGGCGGAGGCGGTGGCGTGGATGTACCGGGCGATCGGGGTGGAGCCGACGAAGGAGACGGCCCGCACGTCCGGGTGCTCCAGGAGGCGGTCCACGGCCACCTTGTCGCCGTGCACCACGTTGAACACGCCGTCCGGGAGCCCGGCCTCGGCCAGCAGCTCGGCGATGCGGATCGAGGCCGACGGGTCCTTCTCGCTCGGCTTGAGCACGAAGGTGTTGCCGGTCGCGATGGCGATCGGGAACATCCACATCGGGACCATCGCCGGGAAGTTGAACGGCGTGATGCCGGCGACGACGCCCAGCGGCTGGCGGATCGAGGCCACGTCCACGCGGCTGGCGACCTGGGTGGACAGCTCGCCCTTGAGCTGCACGTTGATGCCGCAGGCCAGGTCCACGATCTCCAGGCCGCGGGCGACCTCGCCGAGCGCGTCGGAGTGCACCTTGCCGTGCTCGGCGGTGATCAGCTCCGCGATCTCGTCCCGGTGCGCGTCCAGCAGCGCCCGGAACTTGAAGAGGATGGTGGTGCGCTGCGCGAGGGAGGACGTGCCCCAGGTCGCGAAGGCGTCCTTCGCGGCGGCGACCGCCGCGTCCACCTCCTCGGCCGTGGCGAACGCGACCTTCGTGGTCACCGCGCCGGTCGCCGGGTCGGTGACCGGCCCGTACGTGCCCGACGCGCCTTCGACGGTCTTCCCGCCGATCCAGTGGTTGACGATCTTCGTCATGCCGACAGACTCCTTACTCACAGATGGCGGCGTCGGGTCGAGACGTGCCGTTCGTACTGCTCACGTGCCCTGACCGCGGCCGACCGGGTCGCGGTCGCGGCCACGGGAACATCCCACCAGGCCTGCGCCTCGGGCGCGCCCGACACAGTGTCGGACGTTTTGGTCTCGACGTAGACACATGTGGGAGTGTCGGCGGCGCGCGCCTCGGCGAGCGCCGTGCGCAGCTCCCCCGACGTCCGGGCCCGCAGCACCCGCATGCCGAGGCTCGCCGCGTTGGCGGCGAGATCGACCGGCAGCGGGGCGCCCGTGTAGGCGCCGTCCCCGGCGCGGAACCGGTACGCGGTGCCGAACCGCTCGCCGCCCACCGCCGCCGAGAGGCCGCCGATGGACGCGTACCCGTGGTTCTGCACCAGCAGCACCTTGATCGCGACTCCCTCCTGTACGGCGGTCACCAGCTCGGTCGGCATCATCAGATACGTGCCGTCGCCGACCAGCGCCCACACGTTCCGCCCGGGGGCCGCCAGCTTCACGCCGAGAGCGGCCGGGATCTCGTAGCCCATGCAGGAGTAGCCGTACTCCAGGTGGTACTGGTCGTGCGACCGCGCCCGCCACAGCTTGTGCAGGTCCCCGGGGAGCGATCCGGCCGCGTTGATCACGATGTCCGACTCGTCCACCACGGCGTCGAGCGCGCCGATGACCTGCGGCTGGGTCGGCGGGTCGGCCGGGTCCGCCGCGAAACAGGCGTCGACGATCCGTTCCCAGCGCTCCTTGCCCGCCGTGTACTCCGCCACGTACGCGGCGTCGGCCCGGTACGCGGACAGCGCCGCGGTCAGCTGCTCCAGGGCGCCGCGGGCGTCCGCCACCAGGGGCAGCGCGGCCAGCTTGTGGCCGTCGTGGGGGGCGATGTTGAGGCTCAGGAAGCGGACGTCCGGGTGGGCGAAGAGGGTGCCGGAGGCGGTGGTGAAGTCGGTGAAGCGGGTACCGACGCCGATGACCAGGTCGGCGGTGCGCGCCAGTTCGTCGGCGGTCGCGGTGCCGGTGTGGCCGATCCCGCCGACGTCCTGCGGGTGGTCGTACCGCAGCGAACCCTTGCCGGCCTGGGTGGAGGCCACCGGGATGCCGGTCGCCGACGCGAACGCGGCGAGGGCCGCCTCGGCGCGGCTGTGGTGGACACCGCCGCCCGCCACGAGCAGGGGCCGGCGCGCCGCGCGGACCGCCTCGGCCGCGCGGGCCAGTTCGACCGGGTCCGCGCCCGGCCGCCGTACGGTCCACACCCGCTCGGCGAAGAACTCCTCGGGCCAGTCGTACGCCTCGGCCTGCACGTCCTGGGGCAGGGCGAGGGTGACGGCCCCGGTCTCCACCGGGTCGGTGAGCACTCGCGCGGCCTGGAGCGCGGCCGGGATCAGGGCCTCCGGGCGGGTGATCCGGTCGAAGTAGCGGGAGACCGGGCGCAGCGCGTCGTTGACCGAGACATCGCCCGCGTACGGCACCTCCAGCTGCTGGAGCACCGGGTCGGCGGGGCGGGTGGCGAAGACGTCGCCGGGGAGCAGCAGGACGGGGAGGTGGTTGACGGTGGCGAGGGCGGCGCCGGTGACCAGGTTGGTGGCGCCGGGCCCGATGGAGGTGGTCACGGCGTGTGTGGACAGGCGGCCCGACTGGCGGGCGTAGCCGACGGCCGCGTGCACCATGGACTGCTCGTTGCGGCCCTGGTGGAAGGGCATCACGTCCGCGTGCTCGACCAGCGCCTGGCCGATGCCCGCGACGTTGCCGTGGCCGAAGACGCCCCAGGTGGCGCCGATCAGCCGCCGCCGCTCGCCGTCGCGTTCGGTGTGCTGGGCGGCGAGGAAGCGGACGAGCGCCTGGGCGACGGTGAGCCGGATCGTCATCGGTAGCCCCCGGTGGTCTCGGTGTGGTCGGGGTGGAACCGGATCCGCCACTCCCGCGTCTCGCCGGGCCCGGCCATGACGTTCAGGTAGTACATGGCGTGTCCCGGCTGGGCGATGGAGGGGCCGTGCCAGCCGTCGGGTACGAGCACCACGTCCCCGGAGCGGACCTCGGCGAGGACGTCGGCGCCGCCCGCGCGGGAGGGGAACACCCGCTGGTAGCCGAGGCCGCCCCGCTCGATCTCGAAGTAGTAGATCTCCTCCAGCTCGCACTCCTCGCCGGGCCGGTGCTCGTCGTGCTTGTGCGGCGGGTACGAGGACCAGTTGCCGCCGGGGGTGAGCACCTCGACGGCGATCAGCCGGTCGCACGCGAAGGTGTCGGCGGCGGCGAAGTTGCGCACCTGGCGGGCGCAGCCGCCGCTGCCGCGCTGTTCGACGGGGACCTCCGGCGCGGGGCCGTAGCGGGCGGGGAGTCGTCGCTCGCACTTCGCTCCTGCCAGGGCGAAGCGGCCTCCCGCGCCGGAGGCGATCTGGACCCGGGCGTCCCGGGGTGCGTACGCGAAGTCGGTGGACCCCGCGAACACGCTCTCCCGGCCCAGGAGTTGGAACTCGTTTCCCTCGATTCGAACGGTACATCCGCCTTCCAGCGGAAGCACGATGTACTCACTGTCCCCGGTGATGAACGTATGGCCACCACCCGGGGGCAGTTCGACGACGCGCAGTGCGCCGTACGTCCACCCGGCCCGCTCGGGGCCGATGTCGACGGCGTACTCGGCGCTCGCGGCGGTGCCCCGCGGCAGATACAGGTCGGTGCTGGTCATACGGCCCTCACAGCAGTCCTACGGCGGTGTCCACGGCGGCGGCCACATCGCCGTCCGCCGGGTACAGCAGCGAGCGGCCGGCCACCAGGCCGCGCACGGTGGGCAGTCGGAGCGCGCCGCGCCACTTCTCGTAGGCGGCGAGCCGTCCTTCGGGCGAGTCGCCTATGTCGCCGCCGAGCAGCACGGCGGGCAGCGTGGACGTCGCCATGACCTCGGCCATGTCGTCGGGGTCGGCGGTGACCGGCACCTTCAGCCAGGTGTAGGCCGAACTGCCGCCGAGACCGGAGGCGATGGCGATGGAGCGGGTGACCGCTTCGGCGGAGAGGTCGTTGACGAGCCGGCCCTCGGGGGTGCGGCGGCAGATGAACGGCTCGACGAAGACCGGCAGCGCGCGTTCCGCCATGGCGTCGACGGCGCGGGCGGCGGACTCCAGGGTGGTCAGCGAGCCGGGGTCGGTGTAGTCGAGGCGCAGCAGCAGCTTGCCCGCGTCGAAGCCGAGGCGGGCGATGTCCTCGGGGCGGTGCCCGGTGAACCGGTCGTCCAGCTCGAAGCTGGCCCCTTGCAGCCCGCCCCGGTTCATCGAGCCCATGACGACCTTGCCGTCCAGGGCGCCGAGCAGCAGCAGGTCGTCCAGGATGTCGGCGGTGGCGAGCACACCGTCCACACCGGGCCGGGACAGGGCGAGGCACAGGCGCTCCAGCAGGTCGGCCCGGTTGGCCATGGCGAGCCCCCGCCCCCCGACGCCGAGCGCCCCACGGGCGGGGTGGTCGGCGGCGACGATCATCAGCCGGCCGTTCTCGTTCAGCAGCGGGCGCCTCACCCGGCGGGCGGCGGCCTCGGCGACGGCCTCGGGGCGCCGGGTGCGCAGGCTGACCAACTCGCCGACGTCCACGCGCGGTCGCCGCGGAGCACCGGCTCTCATCGCACCGCTCCCGCGGCCAGCGCGGCGGCCACCTCGTCGGGGGTGGGCATCGCGGAGGAGCACTCCAGGCGGGAGGCGACGATGGCGCCGGCCGCGTTGGCGTGCCGCATGGTGGTCTCCAGGTCCCAGCCGGCCAGCAGCCCGTGGCACAGGGAGCCGCCGAACGCGTCCCCGGCGCCGAGGCCGTTGAGCACGGTGACGGGCAGCGGCGGCACCTCGGCGCACTCGCCGCGCGCGCTGACCGCGAGGACGCCCTTGGGTCCCTGTTTCACCACGGCGAGTTCGACGCCCGCGGCCAGCAACGCCCGTGCTGCGGCGTGCGGTTCGCGCTCCCCGGTGGCGATCTCCACCTCGTCCAGGTTGCCGACGGCGACGGTGGTGTGGCGCAGGGCCTCGGCGTAGAAGGGGCGGGCCGCGTCCGGGTCGCTCCAGAACATCGGCCGCCAGTCGAGGTCGAAGACGGTGGTGCCGGCCCTGCCCCGGTGCGCGAGGGCGGCGAGGGTGGCCGTGCGGCTGGGTTCCTCGCTGAGCCCGGTGCCGGTCACCCAGAAGATCCGGGCCGCGCGGACGGCGTCCAGGTCCAGCTCGTGGGTGTGGATCTCCAGGTCGGGGGCCTTGGGGCGGCGGTAGAAGTAGAGCGGGAAGTCGTCCGGCGGGAAGATCTCGCAGAAGGTCACCGGGGTGGGCAGTCCGGCGACCGGGGTGACCCAGTGGTCGGCGACGCCGAAGCCGCGCAGCGCCTCGTGCGCGTAGGCGCCGAAGGGGTCGTCGCCAGTGCGGCTGATCACGGCGGCGGTGCGGCCGAGCCGGGCCGCGGCGACCGCCACGTTCGTCGCCGACCCGCCGAGGAACTTGCCGAAGGTCGTCACCCGGGCGAGCGGGACGCCGGCCTGGAGCGGATAGAGGTCCACCCCGATCCGCCCCATGGTGATCAGGTCGTACGCCATCGACTCCCCTTCGTCACGGGCCACCCCGGCTTTGTAGTCCTGCCCACCGAGCCCTGTCAATGTTTTGTCCGGACATTCGGACGATGCGGTGAACGGCGGGTCCGGGGCTCGTCGCGCGCCCTTGCCCGGCCCGGCGCCCGTCCATGCGCGCGCTCGCCGTCGGCTTTGTGCCGGCTGTGTAACGAACACCCGCTTTCCGTCACACATGTCGCGGGTACGCGGGCGG
Organism: Streptomyces sp. NEAU-sy36; assembly: GCF_013423905.1. Classification (NCBI taxonomy): domain Bacteria; kingdom Bacillati; phylum Actinomycetota; class Actinomycetes; order Kitasatosporales; family Streptomycetaceae; genus Streptomyces; species Streptomyces sp. NEAU-sy36. The sequence goes on along the minus strand of NZ_CP058977.1, from coordinate 1,005,467 downwards.
GATGTCACATACGGACGACAGGCACTCACGGTCGGTCACGGTGCGTCGTTGTCCTGGCGCAGGCTTGGTGATCGCCAGCGCAGCGCACGGCCCCCCGACGGCCGCCCCCGGCCGCCGCCGTGGCGCGCGCAGGGAGGTGCAACTCATGACCGACCGCAGGCTCTGGTCCTACAAGGACATCGCGGCGCACATCAAGGTGCAGCCGGACACCGTACGGTCGTACCGCAAGCACGGGCTGCTGCCGCCACCCGACCACGTGGAGGGCGGCAAGCCCTACTGGTACGCCGACACCGTCCGCGCCTGGGTCGCCTCCCGGCCGGGGAGCAGGGGCCGGCGCACCGACTGAACCGCGCCCGAGGGCCCCTCACGCCCAGGGTTCGACGACCGTGACGCCGGCGCCCGGCGCGTCCGCCATCGCGGCGAGCGCCGCCGGGGCCGCGTCGAGACCGATGACGGAGGTCACCAGCAGGTCCGGGCGCAGGGCGCCGGAGCGGACCAGTTCCAGCATGCCGGGGTAGGCGTGGGCGGCCATGCCGTGGCTGCCGAGGAGTTCCAGCTCCAGGGCGATGGCGCGGGCCATCGGCACGGCGGTGGTGCCGTCCGCCGAGGGCAGCAGGCCCACTTGCACGTGCCGGCCGCGGCGGCGCAGGGAGTTCACCGAGGCGGCGCAGGTGACGGGCGACCCGAGGGCGTCCAGCGAGAGGTGGGCGCCGCCACCGGTCAGCTCGCGGACCGCCGCCGCCGGATCCGGCACCGTGCGCGCGTCCAGGCAGTGCGCGGCGCCGAACCGGCGCGCGAGTTCCAGGGCGCCGGGCGAGATGTCGACGGCGATTACCCGCGCCCCTGCCGCCGCCGCGATCATCACCGCGGACAGCCCGACCCCGCCGCAGCCGTGCACCGCGACCCACTGCCCGGCCGCGGCCCGCCCCTGCTGCACCACGGCACGGAAGGCGGTGGCGAAGCGGCAGCCGAGACCCGCGGCGGTGGCGTACGCCATGCCGTCCGGGATCGCCACGAGGTTGACGTCGGCGTGGTCGAGAGCGACGTACTGGGCGAAGGAGCCCCAGTGGCTGAAACCGGGCTGGGTCTGCCGCTCGCACACCTGCTGGTCGCCCGCCGCGCAGGCCGCGCAGGTGCCGCAGGCGCAGACGAAGGGCACGGTGACCCGGTCGCCGGGCCGCCAGCCGGTCACCCGGGCGCCCACCGCCTCGACCACACCGGCGAGTTCGTGGCCGGGCACGTGCGGCAGCACGATGTCCGCGTCGTGGCCCATCCAGCCGTGCCAGTCGCTGCGGCACAGCCCGGTCGCCTCGACCCGCACCACGACCCCGTGCTCCGCGGGCGCCGGGTCCGGCACCTCCCGCACCTCGGCCGGCTTCCCGAACTCCTCGAACAGCACCGCTCTCATGCCTTCACCCTTTCACGCCGGCCGGCGCCGCCCCCGGTCGGCCCGCGTCACGCGGACGGCGCACGAGGACGGCGGCGGGGCGGGACATCTGCCTACAGTGCGGAGGAATCCCCCAGCCGATCCCCGTTCCGCCCAGCCCGAGGGGACGACCACGTGAGCCACCCGCCGCCGCCCGGCGCCCCCAGGGCCCGCATCCCCGGTCCGCAGCAGCCCCTGCCGCCGTTCCCCCGGATCGGCGCGGGACTGTGGCGGCGCTGCCTGGGCGGCGGGCTCGCGGTGTGGGCGGCGACCGCGTGCGTGACCTGGACGACCCGGAGCACCGCCCCGCTGCCCGCGCTGGCGCTGCTCGGCGGCTTCCTGGTGCCGGTGGTCTTCGTGCTCTGGGCGTACGAACGGCACGGCCGCGACCTCGGGGTCAGCGCGGTCCTCGGCTGCTTCCTGGCCGGCGGCGCGCTCGGCGTGCTCGGCGCCGCGCTCGCCGGCTCCTCCGTGCCGCACCCCTCCCCCGACTGGCTGCTGACCGTCGCCCTGGCCGAGGAGGCGGCCAAGCTGGGGGCGCTGGTGTTCACGCTGCGCCGGCAGCCGGGCATCCGCGGCACGCGGGCCGGACTGGTGCTCGGCGCGGCCGTCGGCGTCGGGTTCGCCGCGATGGAGAGCACCGGGTACGCCCTCGCGGCGGCGCTCGCCACCCCCTGGGGCAGGCTGGAGCCGGAGCTGCTGCGCGGGCTGCTCGCGCCCTTCGGGCAGGGCCTGTGGACCGCGGTCACCGGCGGCGCGCTGCTGGCGCTGCGCCGACCGGACGGACGTTTCCGGTACGCCCCGCCGGTCGTCGCCGCGTGCATGGGGGTCTCGCTGCTGCACGCCCTGGCGGACGCCCTGCGCGCCGTCTCGCCCTGGCTGGTCGTCCGGCTGACCGGCCGGGGCGCCGAGCCCGGTCTGTTCGCGTCGGGGTACCCGCCCCAGCCGAGCGCCGCCCAGCAGCACCTGCTCGCCCTGGTGTCCGTGCTCGGCCCGGCGCTCGTCACGCTGGTCGGGGCGGGCTGGGCGCTGTCACTCGTCCGCAGGAATCCCCCTTGGAAAAATACCCCCTAGGGGTATAGTCTGGAGAAGGTGGGGAACCCTCTGGAAACCCGAGCCCCACACGCCACCACGAGGAGCAACGACATGAGCGCCCAGACCGACACCCCGGCCTCCGTCACCACCGTCTACAAGGTGACCGGCATGAGCTGCGGCCACTGTGAGGGATCCGTCTCCGGTGAGATCTCCCAGATCCCCGGCGTCACCTCGGTGAAGGCCGTCGCGTCGAGCGGCGAGGTCACCGTCGTCTCCGAGGCCCCGCTGGACGACGAGGCCGTCCGCGCCGCCGTCGACGAGGCCGGCTTCGAGCTGGCCGGCAAGGCCTGAGCACCACCCGCACCACCTCCTACTTTCCCCGACCGGGCCGTACCGACCAGCTGATACTGGCTCCGTGCGGTCCGGTCCGATGTCTGGAGTCCGGACATGACCAGCACTACCGCGCAGACACCCATAGCCCCGGGTGACGCGCCCTCGGCGTCCGAGGTCGAACTGCTCATCGGCGGGATGACCTGCGCCTCCTGCGCCGCCCGGGTGGAGAAGAAGCTCAACCGGATGGAGGGCGTCAGCGCCACCGTCAACTTCGCCACCGAGAAGGCGAAGGTCAGCTACGGCGCGGGCGTCGAGGTCGCCGACCTGATCGCCACCGTCGTCAGGACGGGCTACACCGCCGAGGAGCCCGCGCCCCCGCGGGCCGAGCCCGAGGCGACGGACGAGGAGACCCCCGGGCCCGACTCCGAACTGGGCGCCCTGCGCCGACGGCTGCTCGTCTCCGTGCTGCTCGCGGCCCCCGTCGTGCTGCTCGCGATGATCCCGGCCCTCCAGTTCGACAACTGGCAGTGGCTGTCGCTGACCCTCGCCTCACCCGTCGTCGTCTGGGGCGGCGCGCCCTTCCACCGCGCCGCCTGGACCAACGCCCGGCACGGCGCGGCCACCATGGACACCCTGGTCTCGGTCGGCACCCTGGCCGCGTTCGGCTGGTCGCTGTGGGCACTGTTCTTCGGCCACGCCGGGATGACCGGCATGCACGACGAGTTCCGCCTCACCGTCTCCCGGATGGACGGCGCGTCCACCATCTACCTGGAGGTCGCCTCCGGCGTCGTCGCGCTGATCCTGCTCGGCCGCTACCTGGAGGCCCGCTCCAAGCGGCGCGCGGGAGCGGCCCTGAAGGCGCTGCTGGAGCTGGGCGCCAAGGACGTGGCGGTGCTGCGGGAGGGCCGAGAGGTGCGCGTGCCCGTCTCCTCCCTGGCGGTCGGCGACCGGTTCGTCGTACGGCCCGGCGAGAAGGTCGCCACCGACGGCACCGTGGTCGAGGGCGTCTCCGCGGTCGACGCCTCCATGCTGACCGGCGAGTCGGTGCCGGTGGACGTCGGCCCCGGCGACCAGGTCACCGGCGCCACGGTCAACGCGGGCGGCCGGCTCGTCGTGGCGGCCACCCGGGTCGGCGCCGACACCCAGCTCGCCCGGATGGCGAAGCTGGTGGAGGACGCGCAGAACGGCAAGGCCGAGGTGCAGCGGCTCGCCGACCGGGTCTCCGCCGTGTTCGTGCCCGTGGTCATCCTGATCGCGCTCGCCACCTTCGGCGTCTGGCTGGGCGTCACCGGGGACGCGGTCTCCGCGTTCACCGCCGCCGTCGCCGTGCTGATCATCGCCTGCCCGTGCGCGCTGGGCCTCGCCACGCCGACCGCGCTGATGGTCGGCACCGGGCGCGGCGCCCAGCTCGGCATCCTGATCAAGGGCCCGGAGGTCCTGGAGTCCACCCGCCGCGTCGACACCGTCGTCCTGGACAAGACCGGCACCGTCACCACCGGCCGGATGACCCTCCAGGCGGTGTACACCGCGGACGGCGAGGACGAGAAGGAGCTGCTGCGCCTCGCGGGCGCCCTGGAGCACGCCTCCGAGCACCCGGTCGCCCGCGCCATCGCGGCGGGCGCCGAGGAACGCGCCGGCGCGCTGCCGGCGGTCGAGCACTTCGAGAACGTGCCCGGGCGGGGTGTGCGCGGGCGCGTGGACGGCCGCGAGGTGGCCGTGGGACGCCTGTACGAGGACGTTCCCGAGGACCTGGCCCGCGCGGCGCGGGAGGCCGAGCGGGAGGGCCGTACGGCCGTCCTGGCGGGCTGGGACGGGCGGGCCCGCGGGGTCCTCGCGGTCGCCGACGCGATCAAGGAGACCAGCGCCGAGGCGATCCGCGAACTGCGCGCCCTCGGGCTCACGCCGGTGCTGCTGACCGGGGACAACCGGACGGTCGCCGAGTCGGTCGCGAAGGCCGTCGGCATCGACGCGGAGCACGTGTACGCGGAGGTGCTGCCCGAGGACAAGGTGGACGTGGTCCGCCGGCTGCGGCGCGAGGGGCGTGCGGTGGCCATGGTGGGCGACGGCGTCAACGACGCGGCCGCCCTCGCCACCGCCGATCTGGGCCTCGCCATGGGTACCGGCACGGACGCGGCGATCGAGGCCGGCGACCTGACCCTGGTGCGGGGCGACCTGCGCACGGCGGCGGACGCGATCCGGCTCTCCCGGCGCACCCTGGCCACGATCAAGGGCAACCTGGTGTGGGCCTTCGGTTACAACGTGGCCGCGCTGCCGCTGGCCGCGGCCGGGCTGCTGAACCCGATGATCGCGGGCGCGGCGATGGCCTTCTCCTCGGTGTTCGTGGTGACCAACAGCCTGCGGCTGCGCCGCTTCCGCTGAAGTTGGGCCACAAGTCCCCCTAGAGACGGGCGCGAGCCTCACATAAGCTCTTCACAAGGCTCGCGCATCTTCCTTACGCAAGGGCTCCGTTCGCCATAACGGGGCTCTTGCGCATGAAAAGGACATATGCAAGAGACGCAGATCACAGTGATGTGAACGTAACCATCGAAGGGGTTCGAAGGTCTAAGTTGGCGATGTCGGATCGGCGTCTTGGGGGGCGCTGACCCGGCATCTGGGGATGTCTTGGGGGACTTCCCCGGAGATGCGTTGCCGGGGCACGTACACCGGGAAGCTTTGAGCGGCCCTCCCGGCGTGCGATGTCCCGGCAGACCGCACCCGACAGCGATTCAGGCGCTGTCCTCTCGAGCGCCCGGCCCGGATCCCGTGGGGGGAATCCGCACCGGGACATGGGAAGGCGCCCTGGTCGCCGGCCCGTGGGGGGACCGGCGTCTCAGGGCGCCTTCTGCTTGTGCGCGTCGGGACCGGTGGCGTCACGGCCGCCGGAACACTTCAGGGCCCGCCCTCTCGGGCAGGCCCTGTGAGCCGGTGCGCTCAGCACTCCCCGGCGCCACCCAAGGCACCGACGGGGCGCGCGGCACGGGCCGCCGAGAAGGGGGCACCGGACGCGGCGCCCCCACCGGCAGGTGTCAGCGCTCCTCGACCGGCACGAAGTCGCGCTCGACGACGCCCGTGTAGATCTGGCGCGGGCGGCCGATGCGGGAGCCCGGCTCCTTGATCATCTCGGTCCACTGGGCGATCCAGCCCGGCAGCCGGCCGAGGGCGAACAGGACCGTGAACATCTCGGTCGGGAAGCCCATGGCCCGGTAGATCAGACCGGTGTAGAAGTCCACGTTGGGGTACAGCTTGCGCTCGACGAAGTAGTCGTCGGAGAGCGCGTGCTCCTCCAGCTTGAGGGCGATGTCGAGCAGCTCGTCCGACTTGCCCAGCGCGGAGAGGACGTCGTGCGCGGCGGCCTTGATGATGCGGGCGCGCGGGTCGAAGTTCTTGTAGACCCGGTGGCCGAAGCCCATCAGGCGGACGCCGTCCTCCTTGTTCTTCACCTTGCGGATGAAGGTGTCGACGTCGGAGCCCGAGTCGCGGATGCCTTCGAGCATCTCCAGCACGGACTGGTTGGCGCCGCCGTGCAGCGGGCCCCACAGCGCGTTGATGCCGGCCGAGATCGACGCGAACATGTTGGCCTGCGAGGAGCCGACCAGGCGGACCGTGGAGGTCGAGCAGTTCTGCTCGTGGTCGGCGTGCAGGATCAGCAGCTTGTCCAGCGCGGAGACGACGACCGGGTCCAGCTCGTACTCGTCGGCCGGCACCGAGAAGGTCATGCGCAGGAAGTTCTCGACGTAGCCGAGGTCGTTGCGCGGGTAGACGAACGGGTGACCGATCGACTTCTTGTACGCGTACGCCGCGATGGTCGGCAGCTTGGCGAGCAGCCGGATCGTGGAGAGGTTGCGCTGCTTCTCGTCGAACGGGTTGTGGCTGTCCTGGTAGAAGGTGGACAGCGCCGACACGACCGAGGACAGCATGGCCATCGGGTGGGCGTCGCGCGGGAAGCCCTTGTAGAAGTTCTTGACGTCCTCGTGCAGCAGCGTGTGCCGCGTGATGTCGTCCTTGAACGTCGTCAGCTCGTCGACGGTGGGCAGCTCGCCGTTGATCAGCAGGTACGCCACCTCCAGGAAGGTGGAGCGCTCTGCCAGCTGCTCGATGGGGTAGCCGCGGTAGCGGAGGATGCCCGCCTCGCCGTCGAGGTAGGTGACCGCGGATTTATAGGCGGCGGTGTTGCCGTACCCGCTGTCCAGGGTCACCAGCCCGGTCTGGGCGCGCAGCTTCCCGATGTCGAAGCCCTTGTCGCCGACGGTGCTGTCGACCACCGGGTAGGTGTACTCGCCGTCGCCGTACCGCAGTACTACAGAGTTGTCGCTCACGTCTTCCCTCACCGACGTAGTGCCTCATCTTCGAGGTGCCCTGACTGTCTCTACCATCCCCCATTTGGCTCAGGAGAGTGCACTCGGGGTCGACCATTGGGCCTATTGGCGGCACTCAGTGCCGCCAACCTGCTCATCCTGCCCCCTCGGAGGGGCATCTGGAAGTGCTCTGTGACCTTCACGACTCATTTGATCGATCATTTTTCGCGATGAGCCGGAAGTCCAGCGCCGTACACCGCCGTCCGGCCGACACCGTGCGCACCGCCTGGCCGATCGCCCGGCGCGAACCGACCAGCACGACCAGCCGTTTGGCCCGGGTGACGGCGGTGTAGAGCAGGTTCCGCTGAAGCATCATCCATGCTCCCGTGGTGACGGGAATCACCACGGCGGGATATTCACTTCCCTGCGAGCGATGGATGGTCACCGCGTACGCGTGCGCCAGTTCGTCCAGTTCGTCGTATTCGTACGGGACCTCCTCGTCCTCGTCCGTCAGCACCGTCAGGCGCTGGTCGACCGGATCGAGCGCGGTGACGACGCCCACGGTGCCGTTGAACACACCGTTCTTCCCTTTTTCGTAATTGTTCCGGATCTGGGTCACCTTGTCGCCGACCCGGAAGACCCGCCCGCCGAACCGCTTCTCGGGCACGTCCGGCCGCCCCGGGGTGATGGCCTGCTGGAGCAGCCCGTTGAGGGTGCCGGCCCCGGCGGGCCCCCGGTGCATCGGCGCGAGCACCTGCACGTCGCGCCGCGGATCGAGCCCGAACCGCGCCGGGATCCGCCGCGCCGCCACGTCCACGGTGAGCCGTCCGGCCTCCTCCGTGTCGTCCTCCACGAAGAGGAAGAAGTCCTTCAGCCCGTCGGTGAGGGGAGGCCGCCCGGCGTTGATCCGGTGCGCGTTGGTGACCACACCGGACTGCTGGGCCTGCCGGAAGACCCGGGTGAGCCGGACGGCGGGGACGGGGCTGCCGTCGGCGAGCATGTCCCGCAGCACCTCGCCGGCACCGACGCTGGGCAACTGGTCGACGTCCCCGACGAAGAGGAGGTGCGCGCCGGGCGGCACGGCCTTGACGAGCTTATTGGCGAGCAGCAGGTCCAGCATGGACGCCTCGTCCACGACGACGAGGTCCGCGTCGAGCGGCCGGTCCCGGTCGTACGCCGCGTCTCCCCCGGGCTTCAGCTCCAGCAGCCGGTGCACGGTGGACGCCTCCGCCCCGGTCAGCTCGGCCAGCCGCTTGGCGGCCCGCCCGGTCGGCGCGGCGAGCAGCACCTTGGCCCGCTTGGCCCGGGCCAGCTCCACGATCGAGCGCACGGTGAAGGACTTGCCGCAGCCGGGGCCGCCGGTGAGCACGGCGACCTTCCTGGTGAGCGCCAGCCGGACCGCGGCCTCCTGCTCGGGCGCGAGGTCCGCGCCGGTACGGGTCCGCAGCCAGCCGAGGGCCTTCGCCCAGTCCACGTCCTGGAAGCCGGGCATGCGGTCCTGGTCGGTGCGCAGGAGGCGCAGCAGCTGGGCGGAGAGGGAGATCTCGGCGCGGTGGAAGGGCACGAGGTAGACGGCGGTGACGGGCTCGGTGCCGTCGGGTCCGGGCACCTTCTCGCGCACCACGCCGGGGTCGGTGCCGTCCTCCGGCTCCCGGGCCAGCTCGGCGAGGCATTCGATGACGAGCCCGGTGTCCACCTGGAGCAGCTTGACGGCGTCGGCGATCAGCCGCTCCTCGGGCAGGAAGCAGTTGCCCTGGTCGGCGGATTGCGAGAGGGCGTACTGGAGACCGGCCTTGACGCGCTCCGGGCTGTCGTGGGGGATGCCCACGGACTGGGCGATCTTGTCGGCGGTGAGGAACCCGATGCCCCAGACGTCGGCGGCGAGCCGGTAGGGGTTCGTCCGGACGACGTCGATCGAGCCGTCGCCGTACTTCTTGTAGATCCGCACGGCGATGGAGGTGGACACCTCGACGGTCTGGAGGAAGAGCATGACCTCCTTGATCGCCTTCTGCTCCTCCCAGGCGTCGGCGATCTTCCTGGTCCGCTTGGGCCCGAGCCCTGGCACCTCGATCAGCCGCTCGGGCTCCTCCTCGATGACGCGCAGGGTGTCCAGACCGAAGTGCCGGGTGATCCGGTCGGCGAAGACGGGCCCGATCCCCTTGACGAGCCCGGACCCGAGGTAGCGCCGCATGCCCTGGACGGTGGCGGGCAGCAGGGTCGAGTAGTTCTCGACCAGGAACTGCTTGCCGTACTGCGGGTGCGTGCCCCAGCGCCCCTCCATCCGCAGGGACTCCCCCACCTGGGCGCCGAGCAACGCGCCGACGACGGTGAGCAGTTCCGCGCCGCCTCTGCCGGTGTCCACCCGGGCGACGGTGTACCCGCTCTCCTCGTTGGCGTACGTGATCCGCTCCAGCACACCTTCGAGCACGGCCGTCCGCCGCTCACCGGCCTGGGTCCCCGCCTGTCGAACCATGGTCCGACGGTACCGGCGGGGGGTGACAGCGGATGCCGGCGGTGACCGCACACCGACGCCCGACATCATTTTCCTCCGGCATATGCGACTTCTTGCGCTCCGGCTCGTTGGTCACGTCGTACGACAGGAGGGGTGCCGATGGTCGGGTCGTCGCATGAGGCGTTGCACCGGATCTCCGGTCGAGCGAGGGTGAAGACGGTCCAGTACTTCTGGCGCCACCCGCTGGCCGAGCAGGTCCGGGAGGAAGGCCGGGAAGAAGGCCGGGAAGAAGGCCGGGAGGAAGGCTGGGAAAAGGGGCTGGAAGAGGGGCGCATCGAGGCCTGCCGGCGGATGGTCCTCCATCTCCTCGAATGGCGCCGCATCCCCGTCCCCGACGCCGCCCGCGAGCGCATCGAGACCTGCACCGACCTGGGCCGGCTGGAGGCCTGGGCCGAGCGGGCCGTACACGCGGCGGATGCCGGGGAGTTGTTCATCGCGGGGTGAGACCGCCGCTCGCGGCGAAGCGCGGTCGCATCGGACCGCGCCAGGGGGGCGTCGGGCACCGTGACGCCCCTCGCCTCCTCGCCCCCAAGGTCCGCCGCCGGAGGATCTCGGGCCGCTCGGGCCGGACCAACCCTCGGTGCCGTCACCCCCGGAGCATGTCTACGCCGCCACGGGAACGAAGGCGGAACCGCTCGGCGGGGAAGGCCGGCCCGCTCCAGGATGCCGAGCGGCTCGGCGCACTTCACCCAGGCGGTCAACCCGGCCATCGCTTTCACGCCAGGTCACGATTGGGTTTCGGCCACCCCCCACCCCCTTGTCACCGCTCATGTAATCGATTCCAATCGTTTCTCGCGTCTCGATGTAATCGATTCCAAGCGTCACGAGTTCACAAGGAGGTGGGCCGGAGGTGGCGAGCATCAAGGATGTCGCCGCCGCGGCGGGCGTGTCCGTCGCGACGGTCTCGCGGGTGCTGAACGCGCATCCGTCGGTCAGCGCGGACGCCCGCGGCCGCGTGCTGGCCGCCGTCGAGGCGCTCGGGTACCGGCCGAACGCCGTCGCCCGTTCGCTGCGCACCGACCAGACGCACACCCTCGGCCTCGTCATCAGCGACGTGCTGAACCCGTACTTCACCGAGCTGGCCCGCTCCGTGGAGGAAGAGGCCCGGGCGCTCGGGTACAGCGTGATCATCGGGAACGCCGACGAGCGGCCCGACCTCCAGGACCACCACGTGCGCAATCTGCTGGACCGGCGGATCGACGGGCTGCTGGTGTCCCCGACCGACGGCGGTTCGCCGCTGATGCTGGACGCGGCGCGGGCCGGCACCCCCATGGTCTTCGTGGACCGCTGGATCCCCGGCGTCGACGTCCCCGTCGTACGCGCCGACGGACGCGCCGCCGTGCAGGACCTCGTGGCGCACCTGTACCGGCTGGGCCACCGGCGGGTCGCGATCATCGCGGGACCGGCGGCCACCACGACCGGCAGCGAGCGGGTCGAGGCGTTCCGGGCCGCGCTGGCCGAGTACGGGCTGTCCCTCCCCGACGTCCACATCGGCCAGGGCGACTTCCAGGCGGCCAGCGGGCGCCGGGTCACCGAGGGCTTCCTCGACCTGCCCGAGCCGCCGGACGCCGTCTTCGCGGCCGACAACCTGATGGCGCTCGGCGCCCTCGACGCCGTCCGCGCCCGCGGGCTGCGGGTGCCGGACGACATCGCGCTCGCCGCGTTCGACGACATCCCGTGGTTCGTGCACACCGATCCTCCGGTCACCGCGATCGCCCAGCCCACGGGCGAGCTGGGCCGGGCCGCCGTACGGGCCCTGGTGGACCGGATCGAGGGGCGGCCGGCCGCGTCCGTCACCCTCGCCGCCCGGCTCGTCGTACGCCGCTCCTGCGGTGAGACACCGGAGAAGGCCCGCATCATCCCCACCCCGCCCCTCCCCCCAGTGCAAAGGAGCACGCCGTGAGCAACCCGGACGAGTTGCTGCGCATCGAGGGCATACGCAAGACCTTTCCCGGCGTGGTCGCGCTCGACGGTGTCGACTTCGACCTGCGCCGTGGCGAGGTGCATGTGCTGCTCGGTGAGAACGGCGCCGGCAAGAGCACGCTGATCAAGATGCTCTCCGGTGCCTATACGCCCGACTCCGGGCGGATCCTCGTGGGCGGTGAGGAGGTGCGCATCCACGGTGCGCAGGACTCCGAGCGGCTCGGGATCGCCACCATCTACCAGGAGTTCAACCTCGTCCCGGATCTGACGGTCGCCGAGAACATCTTCCTCGGCCGCCAGCCGCGCCGGTTCGGGATGATCGACCGGGGGCGCATGGAGGCCGACGCCGCCAAGCTGCTCGAACGGGTCGGGGTGCGGGTCTCGCCGCGTGCCCGGGTGCGCGAACTCGGCATCGCCCGGCTCCAGATGGTGGAGATCGCCAAGGCGCTGAGCCTGGACGCGCGGGTGCTGATCATGGACGAGCCGACCGCCGTGCTGACCTCGGAGGAGGTCGAGAAGCTGTTCGCCATCGTGCGGCAGCTGCGCGCGGACGGGGTGGGCATCGTGTTCATCACCCACCACCTCGACGAGATCGCCGCCCTCGGCGACCGCGTCACCGTCATCCGGGACGGGAAGAGCGTCGGGCAGGTGCCCGCCTCCACCCCCGAGGACGAACTCGTACGGCTCATGGTGGGGCGCTCCATCGAGCAGCAGTACCCGCGCAAACGCCCCGAGAAGGGCGCCGCGTTGCTCAGTGTCGAGGGGCTCACCCGCGACGGTGTCTTCCACGACGTGAGCTTCGAGGTGCACGCCGGTGAGGTCGTCGGCATCGCCGGGCTCGTGGGCGCCGGGCGGACCGAGGTGGTGCGGGCCGTGTTCGGCGCGGACCCGTACGACGACGGCACCGTGAAGGTCGGCGGCAACGCGCTCCGGCGCTTCGACGTGAACGCAGCGATGGCGGCCGGGATCGGGCTCGTGCCCGAGGACCGCAAGGGGCAGGGGCTCGTCCTCGACGCCTCGGTCGAGGAGAACCTGGGTCTGGTGACCATGCGCTCGGCGTCCCGGGCGGGACTGGTCGACCGCAAGGCGCAGCACGTGGCGGCCGAGCGGATCGCCGCGCAGCTGGGCGTGCGGATGGCCGGACTCGGCCAGCACGTGCGCACGCTGTCCGGCGGCAACCAGCAGAAGGTCGTCATCGGCAAGTGGCTGCTGGCGGACACCAAGGTGCTGATCCTCGACGAGCCGACGCGTGGCATCGACGTCGGCGCCAAGGTCGAGATCTACCAGCTGATCAACGAGCTGACCGCGGCCGGCGCCGCCGTGCTGATGATCTCCAGCGATCTGCCCGAGGTGCTCGGCATGAGCGACCGGGTGCTGGTGATGGCCCAGGGCCGGATCGCCGGAGAACTCGCGGCCGACGAGGCCACCCAGGACGCCGTGATGGCGCTCGCCGTATCCACCCCCACCGCTGAGAAGGAGGCCACCCGTGGCCGCTGACACGCTCAAGAGCACGACGGGCGCGAGTGGCGCCCCGGGCGGCCTGCGCCGGCTGCTGCTCGACAACGGCGCGCTGACCGCGCTGATCGTCCTGGTCATCGCCCTGTCGGCGCTGTCCGGCGACTTCCTGACGACGGACAACCTGCTGAACATCGGCGTCCAGGCAGCCGTGACGGCCATCCTGGCCTTCGGTGTCACCTTCGTGATCGTCGCGGCGGGCATCGACCTGTCCGTGGGCTCGGTGGCCGCGCTGTCGGCGACCGTGCTGGCCTGGAGCGCCACCCAGCACGGGGTACCGGTCGCGCTGGCCGTCGTCCTCGCGGTCGCCACGGGCGTGGCGGCCGGTCTGGTGAACGGCTTCCTGATCGCCTACGGCAAGCTGCCGCCGTTCATCGCGACGCTGGCGATGCTGTCGGTGGGCCGCGGTCTGGCGCTGGTGATCTCCGGCGGTGTGCCGATCCCGTTCCCGGACTCGGTCTCGCACCTCGGTGACACCCTCGGCGACTGGCTGCCGGTGCCGGTGCTGGTCATGATCGTGATGGGGCTGCTGGCCGCGTTCGTGCTCGGCCGTACCTACATCGGCCGCTCGATGTACGCGATCGGCGGCAACGAGGAGGCCGCGCGCCTGTCGGGCCTGCGGGTGAAGAAGCAGAAGCTCGCGATCTACGCGCTGTCCGGTGTGTTCGCCGCGGTGGCCGGCATTGTGCTGGCCTCCCGGCTGTCCTCCGCGCAGCCGCAGGCCGCCGACGGCTACGAGCTGGACGCGATCGCCGCGGTCGTGATCGGCGGGGCCTCGCTCGCGGGCGGCACCGGCAAGGCGTCGGGCACCCTGGTCGGCGCGCTGATCCTCGCGGTGCTGCGCAACGGCCTCAACCTGCTCAACGTCTCGGCGTTCTGGCAGCAGGTCGTGATCGGTGTGGTCATCGCGCTGGCGGTGCTGCTCGACACGGTGCGCCGCAAGGCGGGCGCCACCCCGGTCACCAGCGGTGGCGGCGGCAACAAGGGCAAGCAGGCGGCGACGTACGGGCTCGCGGCCGTGGTGACGGTGGCGATCGTCGGCGCGACCTCGTTCCTGCACAACGGCTCCTCGTCCTCGGACAAGCCGAAGATGGGTCTGTCACTGTCCACCCTCAACAACCCGTTCTTCGTGCAGATCCGCTCCGGCGCGCAGGCCGAGGCGAAGAAGCTGGGCGTGGACCTGACGGTGACCGACGCGCAGAACGACGCCTCGCAGCAGGCCAACCAGCTCCAGAACTTCACCAGTTCGCACCTGGGCGCGATCATCGTCAACCCGGTGGACTCGGACGCGGCGAGCAACTCGGTCAAGGCCGCCGACAAGGCGAACATCCCGGTCATCGCGGTCGACCGCGGCGTCAACAAGGCGGATGTGAACGCCCTGGTGGCCTCGGACAACATCGCCGGTGGTGAGCAGGCGGCCAAGACGATCGCCGAGAAGCTGGGCGGCAAGGGCAAGATCGTGATCCTCCAGGGGCAGGCGGGCACCTCGGCGGCGCGGGAGCGCGCGCAGGGCTTCGCCAACGGCCTCAAGGCCTACCCGGGCATCAAGGTGGTGGCTCAGCAGCCGGCCGACTTCGACCGCACCAAGGGCCTCGACGTGATGTCCAACCTGCTCCAGGCCCACCCGGACGTGCAGGGCGTGATCGCCGCCAACGACGAGATGGCGCTCGGCGCGATCAAGGCCCTGGGGTCCAAGGCCGGTACGTCGGTGCCGGTGGTCGGCTTCGACGGCACCCCCGACGGCCTGAAGGCGGTCAAGGCGGGCACGCTCTACGCCTCCGTCGCCCAGCAGCCGACCCAGCTCGGCCGGATCGCCGTGGACAACGCGCTCAAGGCGACCCAGGGCAAGAAGGTGGAGCAGATGGTGAAGGTGCCGGTGAAGGTGGTCACGAAGGACAACGTGGCCGGCTTCAGCGGCTGACGGAAGAAGACGCGGAAGACTCGGGCGGGCGGTCGTACACCACAGGTGGCGGCCGTCCGCCCCGGTTCATCTCTCATGGGAGTCAAGTCATGTACGACTACGACCTGTTGGTCGTGGGCTCGGCCAACGCCGACCTGGTGATCGGTGTCGAACGGCGGCCGGGTGCCGGTGAGACGGTGCTCGGTTCGGACCTGTCCGTGCACCCCGGCGGCAAGGGCGCCAACCAGGCGGTGGCCGCCGCCCGGCTCGGGGCCCGTACGGCCTTGCTGGCCCGGGTCGGCGACGACGGCCACGGCCGGCTGCTGCTCGACTCCCTGCGCTCGGCCGGGGTGGACCCGGCGGGCGTGCTGGCCGGCGGGGCGCCCACCGGTGTCGCGCTGATCACCGTCGACCCGTCCGGCGACAACAGCATCGTGGTGTCGCCGGGTGCCAATGCCCGCCTCACCCCCGCGGACGTGCGGGCGGCCGAGGGGCTGCTGCGCGCCTCCCGCGTGGTCTCCGCCCAGCTGGAGATCCCGCTGGAGACGGTCGAGGAGGTGGTGCGCGGACTGCCTACCGGCACCCGGTTCGTGCTGAACCCGTCCCCGCCGCGCCCGCTGCCCGCGGAGGTGCTGGCGGCCTGCGACCCGCTGATCGTCAACGAGCACGAGGCGCGGGTGCTCCTGGGCGGGGCCGGGGCGGGCGAGGAGCCCGAGGACTGGGCGCGGGGGCTGCTGGCCCTGGGCCCGCGCTCGGTGGTGGTGACGCTCGGCGCCGAGGGCGCGCTGGTGCACGACGGCTCGGGCGCGACCCGGGTGGCGTCGGTGAAGGTCGACGCGGTGGACACCACGGGCGCCGGCGACGCGTTCACGGCGGCGCTGGCGTGGCGGCTGGGCACGGGGGCGAGCCTCGCGGAGGCGGCCGGGTACGCGGCGCGCGTCGGCGCGGCGGCCGTGACGAAGCCGGGGGCGCAGGAGTCGTACCCGACGGCCGAGGAGGTCCGGGCGCTGTGAAGAAGGCGGGCATCCTCAATCGTCATCTGGCCGGTGCGCTCGCCGAGTTGGGGCACACCGACGGGGTTCTGGTGTGCGACGCGGGCATGCCGGTCCCGGACGGTCCGCGCGTGGTGGACCTTGCCTTCCGGGCCGGGGTGCCGTCCTTCGCGGAGGTCCTGGACGGTCTGCTGGACGAGCTGGTGGTCGAGGGGGCGACGGCGGCGCGGGAGCTGCGCGGGGCCCATCGGGAGCTGCTGGAGCGGCGGTTGCCCGGCCTGGCCTACGTGCCCCACGAGCGGCTCAAGGAGCTGTCGGCGGGGGCCCGGCTGATCGTCCGCACCGGCGAGGCCAGTCCGTACGCCAATGTGCTGCTGCGGTGCGGGGTGTTCTTCTGAGCCCCGGAGGTCCGCAAGTCCGCTGACCGCTGCGGTTGTTGAGCGACCGGCCGGTCCGGTGCTTGACTTGCCCGGTGACTGCCATCGAGGGAGCGACCGCTGTCGACGCGCTCGGGCCGGTGATCGGCCGGCACCAGATCGACCACCGCAAGCGGTGGGTGAACGCCGCCTGGGCCCTGCTCGTCGCGGTGCCCTCGGGCTGGCTGGGGGTGTGGGGCCTGGCCGCCGCCGGGGAGGGGTCCGCCGGCGCCAACCGGGCGATCGGCCTGCTGATCGGCCTCGCGGTGGGCGCCGTGTGGGTCGCGGTGACACAGATCGTCCGGGCGCTGCGCGGCGAGCCCGGCGAGTACATCGAGGTGCGGGAGCTGGGCCTGGTCCACGGGTCCCGGCGGGGAGCCGCCGGCTGGACCTGGGACCGCGTCACCTCCCTCCACGTCGAGGGCGACGCCGTGAACCGCGTCGCGACCCGGCTCGGCAACGGCTACCGCATCGAGATCGGCTTCGACGACGGCCGCCGACTGCGGGCGGACGGCCTCACCGCGTACGCCGCCGACCTCGGGCGCGTGCTGCTGGCCCGGTGCCCGCAGGTCGCCCTGCGCCCGCGGGTCCCCTGGTGGGGCAGGGCGGGCGGGTGGCTGCTGGTCTGGGCGGCGCTCTGCCTGCTGGGGATCGTGGGGCAGATCCTCTACATCGTCGGCCATCCCGACCACGTGCACCGGGTACGGACCGCCCTGGGCATGGCCACGGTGACCGACGCGCCGGGCATCAGCGACACGGGATACGTCCTGCTGACCTTCGGCATGCTGCTGTGCTTCGTCGCCGCGGTCACCTTCGTCGTCCTCTTCGTGCGGGGCCGGGCGTACCGCCGGTTGTCCGCCCGCTGAGCCTGGCCGCCCGCGCCTCCAGATACCGCTGCTCGGCAAGACTGGCCGTGGCCTTGGCGGCGCGTCGGTAGTGGTCGTACGCCCCCCGCGTGTCCCCCGTCCTCTCCAGCAGGTGCGCCCGGACCGACAGCAGCCGGTGGTGGCGGGCCATGCGGGTGTCGCCGTCCAGGGTGGCGAGGAGGGCGAGCCCGGCCTCGGGCCCCGCGGTCTCCGCGAGGGCGACGGCGCGGTTGAGGGTGACCATGGGATTGGGCGCGATGCGCTCCAGGATCAGGTAGAGGGCGTACACCTGGGCCCAGTTGGTCTCCTCGGCCCTGGGCGCGTCGGCGTGGGTGGCGGCGATGGCGGCCTGGAGGGCGTAGGGACCGAGGGAGGGTCCGGCCAGCGCCGTCCTGACCAGTGCGGTGCCCTCCTCGATCTGTGCGCGGTCCCAGGCCGTACGGTCCTGCTCCGCGAGCGGGACCAGGTCGCCCGAGGGAGTGGTACGAGCCGTGCGGCGGGCGTCGGTCAGCAGCATCAGGGCGAGCAGCCCGGTGACCTCGTCGTCCTCGGGGAGCCGGGCGTGCACGGCCCGGGTGAGCCGGATGGCCTCGTGCGCGAGGTCGGGACGGTCGAGGCGGCTGCCCGAGGTGGCGGTGTAGCCCTCGTTGAAGATCAGGTAGAGCACGTGCAGGACGACCGGCAGCCGCTCCCGCGGTACCGGTCCGTCCGGCGGGGCGAAGGTGCCGCCCGCCGCCCTGATCCGCTGCTTGGCCCGGCTGATCCGGGCCGCCGTCGTGGCCTCCGGCACCAGGAAGGCGCCGGCGATCTCGGCCGTGGTCAGGCCGCCCACGGCCCGCAGGGTCAGCGCGGTCTGGGAGGCCGGGGTCAGCGCCGGGTGGCAGCACAGGAACAGCAGGAGCAGGGTGTCGTCGGTGTCCGGCACCTCTCCGGGGGCGACCTCGGCGGCGGTCGCGGCCTCCCGCTCCCGGCGGGCGATGTCGCTGCGCGCCTGGTCGGCCAGCCGGCGGGAGGCGACCGTGGTCAGCCAGCCGCGCGGGTTGCCGGGCACGCCCTCGGCCGGCCACCGCGCGGTGGCGGCGAGGACGGCCTCCTGCACGGCGTCCTCGCAGTCCTCGAACCGGCCGTGCCGGCGGACGAGCGCGCCGAGGACCCGCGGCGCGAGGTCGCGCAGCAGGTCCTCGGTGCCCGGCGCCGGGCCGGGGTCGCTCACGCCTCCAGCCGTCCGCACTCGAACATCACCTGGCGCACCTCGACCCCGAGGCCCTCGATCGCGGCGTCCGGGATCATCGCGGCCAGTTCGACCGCCCGGTCCCGGTCCTCGCAGTCGACCAGGTAGTAGCCGCCCAGGTGCTCCTTGGCCTCCAGGAAGGGGCCGTCGGTGACGACGGTCCGGCCGCCGCGCACGGTGACGACGGCGGACTGGGACGGGTCGGCCAGCGCCTGTGTGGTGACCAGCTCGCCGGACTCCTTCAGCGCCTCGATGAACGCGCCGTGGCCCTCCTGGACCGCGGCCTTCTCCTCGGCGGTCAGGGCGTCCAGCACGGCGGGGTCGATGTGCAGGGCGATCAGGAACTGCATGTCGTACTCCTCATGGTTCACGGGCCCCTGCCGGGCCCTTCACCCTGTGGTCGGAGCCGCGGCGGACTTCTTGACATCCTCCGGCACGGGTTCCGGGAAATTCCCCAGCCGGGCGCCCCTGCTCTCCGCGATCCGTCTGACCTCCGTCAGGGACTCGACGAGCCGCCGGATCAGGTAGTGCAGCTCCTCGCCGGTCAGTTTCTGCCCCTCTTCGGCGAGGAGCCCGGAGGTGTGCTCCAACAGGCTGCCCGCCATGCCGAGTTGTACGTTCTCGACCTGGTCCGCGACGCGGGAGACGTACCCGGTGCCGTCGCCGACGAGGTAGCAGGGCTTCCCCTCCGAACCGGTCCAGGGAAGCAGACGTTCGTTCACGCGTAGGTCTCCAGGAGGTCGAGGTAGGGGCGGACGAGCGGGCTGTCCTCGCCGCGGAGGGGGGCTTCGCCCTGCCGGTACGCCGTGGGGCCGCCGACGTAGGGGCACGAGTACGACGGGTACGCCGGCCCACGGCGCCGCCGGCGTCCGCGGGCGGGCAGGAGGAGCCTCAGCAAGGGCTCGACCAGCCGGGTCAGGAGTTGGGCCATGCCGACCTGCCTTCTTATCTCGGGTGACTGCGGTGTGTGGTGATCCGGTCACAGAGTGGGGCGGCGATGGCTAGGCTTGCCAGGGGTGGGGGGTTGACATTGCCCACGTCAGCAAGGGAGTTGGCCGGATGAGCGTTGACCGCAGGCCACGGACGCCGCGCGAGAAGTACGGGGAGGAGCTGAGGCTGCGGCGGATCGCGGCCGGGCTCACACAGGAGCAGCTGAGCGAGATCATCGTGTGCTCGCCCACGCTGATCAGCCACTACGAGTCGGGCAGGCGGCTGCCCAAGCCCGACGACGCACGGCGGATCGATCTGGCGCTCGGGACGGACGGGTTCTTCGAGCGGTGGTTGCAGGACCTGGAGTCGAAGTACAACGACTACTTCGCGGCTGTGGCGGAGCTTGAGCAAGAGGCCGTGACCATCCAGCAGTTCGGGCTGGCGCTGGTTCCGGGTGTCCTACAGACCGAGGGCTACGCAACCGCTGTATTCCGCGCCTACTGGCCGAACTACACGGCCGAGGAACTTGAAGAATTTCTCGTCAACCGAATGAAACGCCACCGCATGTTCGAGGGCCCCGAGCAACCGGTCGTCTGGACACTGCTCGACGAGTCGGTGCTGCGGCACCGCGTGGGCGGACCCGAGGTCATGGCCGAACAACTGCACAAGATCGCCGACATGGCCGAGGCGGGACGGCTGCGGCTCCATGTGCTTCCGCACCGCATCGGAGCGCACGCGCTCCTACAGAGCCCGCTCTTGCTGATGAGCTTCAAGGACTCCGCACCGGTGGCCTACGTAGAGGGCTTCCGTACAGGCAACTTGATGGATGATCCGTCGCTGGTGAGGGCAAGTCGGACCGCCTACGCTCTGGCCCTGAGCGACGCGTTGTCGCAGCAGGAGTCACTTGCCCTCGTCAGAGCGGCAGCGGAGGATCACGTACATGCCGAGCAATGACCACACCCTCTCCAACGCATCCGCCCTCACCGGGTGGTTCAAGTCCAGCTACAGCGGTGGCACCAACGACGACTGCGTGGAGATCGCCTTCGGCCACCCCACCGTCCCCGTCCGCGACAGCAAGAACGCCTCCGGCCCGGCGCTGCTCTTCTCCCCCGACGGCTGGGCCTCCTTCATCGGTGCCGTGAAGGGCGGGCGCCTCATCTGACCCTGGTGACGGGCCCCCTCACGTCCCCGCGGCCTGCCGGCGGAACGCCGTCGGGGTGGTGCCCGTGCGCTGGCGGAAGAACTTGGTGAAGTCACTGGGGTCGGTGAAGCCCAGCCGGGCGGCGATGGCGGTGGCGGGCAGCCGGCTGTGCGCCAGTTCCCGTTTGGCCTCCAGCACCACCCGCTCGTCGATGTACCGCTTCGCCGACATCCCGGTGGCCGCCGTCGTGGCCCGCGTGAGCGTGCGCGGGCTGTAGCCGAGGGCCGCCGCGTAGTCCTCCACCCGGCGCGTGACCGTGAAGTCCCGCTCGACGGCCGCGTGGAAGCGCCGGAACGCCTGATTGGAGACCGGCGCGTCCGGAGCCGCGCCCCGCGCCTTGGCCAGCCGCAGCAGCAGCACCGCCAGCAGGTGCCGCAGCGCCTGCACATGGGACTCCAGCGGCAGCTCCGCCATCGCGTCGTACTCGTACCGCAGGTGGTCGAGCGCCCGGCGCAGCCCTTCCGCGTCCGCGCCCACCGGGCGCACGGGGCCCGGCGCGTACGGCGGCCGCGCGAAGGCCGCCGTGACCGTGGCCGCGTCCGGGAAGCCCGCCGGGAAGGCGACCACCACCCCGTCGGAGACCGTCAGGTCCCGCCCCCAGCGCTGCACCTGTCCCGGCCGGATCCACAGCCAGGAACCCGCGTCGAGGGTGTACGTGGTGAAGTCCACGGACACCGTGAGGCTCCCGGAGCGCACCGCGACGAGCTGGTGGAAGGCGGGGCGCAGGGGCGCGTACGGGTCGTTGCCGTGGTTGCGGGCGCGCTGGTCCAGCTCGGCGAGGTTGACCAGTTCGAGGCCCGGCGGGGAGCCGGCGGTCCGGCGGAACTCCAGGTCCCGGATCACCGGCCGAGGTTCCGGCGGCCCGGAAGGCTGTCCGTTTTTACCCATGGCTAGTCCCGAGCCTACCGCCGACACCCCCGGTCCCGCTCCTAGCGTGGAGACATCGGTGCAGGTCACAGGCGTGCACAAGCTTCGCGACAACGGTGAGGGAGCCCTCGTATGAGACTGGTCGTAGGGATGACCGGGGCCACCGGGGCCGCCCTCGGCGTGCGGCTCCTGGAGAACCTCGCGGAGCTTCCGGAGGTGGAGACCCATCTCGTGCTCAGCCGGTGGGCCCGCACCACGATCGAGCTGGAGACCGGACGGACGGCCCGCGAGGTCGCCGAGCTGGCGGACGTCGTGCACAACCCCGACGACCAGGGCGCGACGATCTCCTCGGGGTCCTTCAGGACCGACGGCATGGTGATCGTCCCCTGCTCCATGAAGACGCTCGCCGGCATCCGCGCCGGTTACGCGGACGGTCTGGTCGGCCGCGCGGCGGACGTCGTCCTCAAGGAGCGCCGCAAGCTCGTCCTCGTCCCCCGCGAGACGCCGCTGAGCGAGATCCACCTGGAGAACATGCTGGCGCTGGCCCGCATGGGCGTGCAGATGGTGCCGCCGATGCCCGCCTTCTACAACCACCCGGCGTCCGTCGACGACATCGTGGACCACATCGTCGCCCGCGTCCTGGACCAGTTCGAGCTGCCCGCCCCCGCCGCCAAGCGGTGGGAGGGCATGCGCGCCGCGCGGGACCTCAGGTCCGCCTCCTGACGCCCGCCCCGCGGCGCCCCCTCCCCCGCACCCCGTGTCCGGACGCGTCCGGACGTCCCGAGAAGGAGTCCCATGCCCTACGACGACCTGCGCGGTTTCCTCGGCACGCTGGAGAAGGAAGGCCAGCTGCTGCGCATCACCGAGGAAGTCCTCCCGGAACCGGACCTCGCGGCGGCCGCCAACGCCACCGGCCGCATCGGCGAGGGCGCGCCCGCCCTCTGGTTCGACAACGTCAAGGGCTTCACCGACGCCCGCATCGCGCTGAACGTGCACGGCTCCTGGGCCAACCACGCGCTCGCCCTCGGTCTGCCGAAGCACACACCCGTCAAGGAGCAGGTGGCCGAGTTCGCCCGCCGCTGGGACGCCTTCCCCGTCACCCCCGAGCGCCGCGAGGACGCCCCCTGGCGGGAGAACACCCAGGAGGGCGACGCCGTCGACCTCTTCTCGGTCCTCCCGCTGTTCCGCCTCAACGACGGTGACGGCGGCTTCTACCTGGACAAGGCCGCCGTGGTCTCCCGCGACCCGGAGGACCCCGACAACTTCGGCAAGCAGAACGTCGGCACCTACCGGCTGGAGGTCATCGGCCGCAACCGGCTGGCCATCCAGCCGGTGCCGGTGCACGACGTCGCCATCCACCTGCGCAAGGCGGAGGAGAAGGGCGAGGACCTGCCGATCGCCATCACCCTCGGCAACGACCCGGTGATGACGATCGTCGCCGGGATGCCGATGGCGTACGACCAGAGCGAGTACGAGATGGCCGGCGCCCTGCGCGGCGCCCCCGCGCCCATCGCCACCGCCCCGCTCACCGGCTTCGACGTGCCCTGGGGTTCCGAGGTCGTCATCGAGGGCGTCATCGAGAGCCGCGAGCGCCAGATCGAGGGACCCTTCGGCGAGTTCACCGGCCACTACTCCGGCGGTCGCCGGATGCCCGTCATCCGCGTCGACCGCGTCTCGTACCGCACGAACCCGGTCTTCGAGTCGCTGTACCTGGGCATGCCCTGGACCGAGGTCGACTACCTCGTCGGGCCCAACACCTGCGTCCCGCTGCTCAAGCAGCTGCGCGCCGAGTTCCCCGAGGTCCAGGCCGTCAACGCCATGTACACGCACGGCCTGCTCGTCATCATCTCCACGAAGAAGCGGTACGGCGGCTTCGCCAAGGCCGTGGCCATGCGCGCCATGACCACCCCGCACGGCCTCGGGTACGTCTCCACGGTCATCGTCGTCGACGAGGACGTGGACCCGTTCAACCTGCCGCAGGTCATGTGGGCGATGTCCTCGAAGGTCAACCCGTCCGGCGACGTCGTGATCGTCCCCAACCTGTCGGTGCTGGAGCTGGCGCCCGCCGCCCAGCCCGCCGGCATCACCAGCAAGATGATCATCGACGCCACCACCCCCGTCAGCCCCGACAACCGCGGCAGCTTCGCCACCCCGGCCAAGGACCTGCCGGAGACCGCGGAGTGGGCCGCCAAGCTCCAGCGGCTCATCGCCGAGGCCCGCGCCTGACCGGCCGCCGCCCGTCCCGCCGTCACCGCGAAGAAGGAGAACCCGCCATGACCATCTGCCCCCGCTGCGCCTTCGAGACCATCGAGAAGCTGTACACCTCGCCCGTGCCCGGTGTCTGGGACGTGCTCCAGTGCGAGCGCTGCCTCTACACCTGGCGGACCAGCGAACCCGCCCGCCGCACGCAGCGCGACGCCTACCCCGAGCAGTTCCGGCTGACTCCCGAGGCCATCGCGAACGCCCCGGAGGTCCCGGCGGTGCCGCCGCTGCGCACCTCCGCCTGACCCCCGTCCGGGCCGGCGGTCATCCCCCGGTGTGCTCCGGGAACAGCTCCGCCGTCTCCCTCGGCACCTCCCGTCCGTCCCGGGCCCGCAGTCCTTTTGTACCGCTGTGTGCCGTGTCGCCCGCGAGACAAACCCCATAGCAAGCGCTCTCCGCCGGGGAGGAAGCTAGCCTCGGGTCGGCGGTCGGCACAGGACCGCGGCCGGGCGGCGGACCTGGTCCCCCTCGGAGCGGGCACCCGGCGCGGGCCCCTGACCTGGCCGTTCACCAGGCCGTACGACGAACTGCGCGACCGGAGGACGACGAGATGACGGTGACCCTGGCGGACGTGGCGGCGCACGCCCAGGTCTCCCCCGCGACGGTGTCGCGCGTGCTGAACGGCAACTACCCGGTGGCCGCCGCGACGCGGGAGCGGGTGCTGCGCGCGGTGGACGAACTGGACTACGTCGTCAACGGTCCGGCCAGCGCGCTCGCCGCCGCCACGTCCGATCTGGCCGGCATCCTCGTCAACGACATCGCCGACCCCTTCTTCGGGATCATGGCGAGCGCGATCCAGGCGGAGATCGGCGGGAGCGGCGGCCGGGCGGGCTGCGAACGGCTCGCGGTCGTCTGCAACACGGGCGGCTCGCCGGAGCAGGAGCTGAAGTACCTGACGCTGCTCCAGCGGCAGCGGGCGGCGGCCGTGGTGCTGACCGGCGGGGCGGTGACCGACGCGCCGCACGCGTCGGCGGTCGCGGCGAAGCTGCGGAAGCTGACGGAGGGCGGGACGCGGGTGGTGCTGTGCGGGCGGCCGCCGGTGGCCGGCACCGGGGCCGTCACGCTGACCTTCGACAACCTCGGCGGGGCGCGTGCCGTCACGGACCACCTGGTCGGCCTCGGCCACCGGCGCATCGGCTGCATCGCCGGACCCGGGGAGCGCACCACCACGCGGCACCGGCTCGAAGGGCACCGGCTCGCGCTGGCCGCGGCGGGGATCGAGGAGGACGCCCGCTGGACGGTGCACGGGCGGTTCGACCGGCGCTCGGGGTACGAGGGGGCGCTGGAACTGCTGCGGCGCGATCCCTCACTGACGGCGCTCGTCGCCGCGAACGACTCCGTCGCGCTGGGGGCGTGCGCCGCGCTGCGCGACTCCGGGCTGCGCGTCCCCGACGACATCTCGGTCACCGGGTTCGACGACCTGCCGTGCAGCATCGACGCCGTGCCCGCCCTGACGACGGTGCGGCTTCCCCTGGCCGAGGCCGGCGCCCGCGCGGGCCGCCTCGCCATGGGCCGCGAGGACGCGCCCGTCGGCGGAACCGACTCGGTGCGGGGGGAGTTGACGGTCCGCGGATCGACGGGGGCGCCGCGGGGGTGAGGCGCCGGGGACGGTCCGGCGGGCCGGCGCACGCGAGGACCCTGGGCGGGCTGCCGGTTCGGGGCTCCCCGTGACCGCCGGCGGACTCCGGTGGGCCCCGGCCGCCTGACGACACGCCCTGTGGCGCGCCCGGCCGGCTCCCGGCACACGGCGGCGCCGCCCGGTGTGCCCCCCGATCGGCATACGGCGCGCCGCCCGCCGCGCCCCGCGCACGCCGAAACGCGTCGGCCCCGACGGCCCCGCGGGGACACGGGCACCCGCCTCCGGCCGACCGCCCATCGCGCCGGGCACTCCCCCTGGCGCCCCCACGACACGCCCGAGTCTCCCGGCGCCCCCGGCGAGCGCATCCGCACCCCCGCACCCCCTGCCCACTCCCCGCGCGGTGGGGCCTCGCCCGGCCGCGCGGGTGTCTGCGTCGCGCGGCCGGGCCGGTGGTGTCGTACGGCTACACCTGCGGCCGCCGTCCCGGTTCCTGGTGGGGGAAGGTCTGGTCGCCGCCGGGCAGGCGGGGCTTCGGCAGGGTGGCCACCTCCTGCTGCGCCCGGAGGAGTTGTGCCGTCGTGCCGCCGGGGAGGGAGGGCGGGCTCGTGCGGGCCTGGGAGAAGCGGAAGGCGCTGGTGAAGTCACCGAAGGTGGCACGCCGCCAGGCGCTGATGTTGGGCTCCTCGACGCCGGTGAAGCGCTCCAGGAGGCGCAGGGCCGAGGTGTGGTCGAAGGCCTCCGTGGCGACCCAGCCGCCCACCGTCCACGGGGAGACGACGATCGCGGGCACCCGGAAGCCGGCGCCGATCGGGAGCCCGCCGATGAACTCGCCCTTCGTCCCGGCAGGCGGGGTGGGCGGCGGGACGTGGTCGAAGAAGCCGTCGTTCTCGTCGTAGCTGAGAATGAAGGCCGTCTTGCGCCACACCTTCGGGTTCGCGGCGATGGCCTCGATCTTCGACGCCACGAAGTCCGCGCCGGCGGCGGGAAGGTAGTCCGGGTGCTCCGACTGGTGGCCGGGCGGCACGATCCAGCTCACCGCCGGGAGCCGGTCGGCGCGGGCGTCGTCCTCGAAGGTGCCCTCGGGCTGCGGGCGCACCCCGCGCTCGTGCAGGTCGGAGCCGGGCTTGGCGTTGCGGAACGCGGCGAACCGCCTCAGCATGTTGCAGCCGTAGTCGTCGTCCTGGTGGTAGACCTTCCAGCTGACCTTGGCCGCCTGGAGGCGCTCGGCGTACGTCTTCCAGCGGTACGGCGCCGGAGCCGTGTTGGTGGTGACCGGGCCGCCGTGGGTGCCGCCCGGATCGACCGTACCGGTCATCCACATCAGGCGGTTGGGCCAGGTGGGGCCGAGGACCGAGCAGAAGTGGTTGTCGCAGATGGTGAAGGTCTCCGCGAGCGCGTACTGGAACGGGATGTCCTCGCGCGTGTAGTAGCCCATGACGTAGGGGGCCTTGGCGCCGTCGGCCTTGCGGTGGGCCGGCAGCCACTGGTCCATCCTGCCGCCGTTCCAGACCCGGTGCTGCACCGTCCAGGCGTGGCTGGTCGACGGGATGGCCTGGGCGCTGGAGGCGTGGGTGTCGAGGTGGAAGGGCAGTAGATAGCCCTTGGGGTTGGCGGTGTCCGGCTGGTGGAAGACACTGCGCCCGCCGCGGAGCTTGAGCGCCTTCGGGTCGGCGAAGCCGCGCACGCCGGAGAGCGTGCCGAAGTAGTGGTCGAAGGACCGGTTCTCCTGCATCAGCAGGACGACGTGCTCGATGTCGCGCAGGGAGCCCTTGCGGGGCGGTCCGGCGGCGACGGCCTTCTGGACGCTCGGCGGGAGCAGGCTGATGGCCGCCGCACCGGCGCCCGAGCCCAGGAGTCTGCGTCGAGTCAACTCTGCCATGTATCGCCCTTCTTGCGGGTCTTTGCGGACCGGACAGCAGACGCTTCCTACCCGGGCTGATCGGATGACAGTGGTCGATGGCGAAAAAGCGGCAATACCTGGGCTCTTCTTGGAGAAGTCGTGACATTGCGGCACGGCGCCGGGACGGGTGGCGGCCGGGTATGGTCGGTGGGCATGAAGCTTGCGTTCTCCACTCTCGGTGTCCCCGGTACGGCCCTTCCCGACGTGCTGGCGCTCGCGTCCGCGCACGGCTTCCAGGGCGTCGAGCTGCGGGCACATCCCGAGGAGGCGGTGCACGTCGGGCTGACCCCCGCCGAACGGGCCGACGCCGCCGCGCTGTTGCGCGGCTCCGGTGTCGAACCGCTGGCGCTCGCCGGGTACGTGCGCGTGGCCGCCCCCGGCGACGACGCGCCCGTACTGGCCGAACTGCGGGAACTGCTCCGGCTCGCGCACGACCTCCAGGCACCGTTCGTGCGGGTGTTCCCCGGCGGGGAGTCCGAGGAGGCCGACGCCATCGCCGCCCGGCGGCTGGGCACCGCCGCCGAGGACGCCTCCGCGCTCGGCGTGCGGATCCTGCTGGAGACCCACGACTCGCACCGCACCGGGGCCGACGCGATCCGGGTGCTCGGGCCGGTGGGACACGGCCGGGTGGGGGCGCTGTGGGATGTGATGCACACCTGGCTGGGCGGCGAGCAGCCGGCGCAGACGTACGCCGCGCTCGCCCCCTGCCTGGGATATGTGCAGGTCAAGGACATCGCGTCGGCCGAGGACACCACCCCGCTGCCGCTGGGCGCGGGGGTGCTGCCGCTCGCCGAGTGCGTGGCCGTGCTGCGCCGGGGCGGCTGGGACGGCTGGCTGTGCTGGGAGTACGAGAAGCGGTGGTACGAGCGGGCCGCCCCGCTGCCCGGCCTGCTCGCCGAGGGCCACGACCATCTCGTACGGCTGCTCGACGGGGCGGCGTGACCCGGCCCCGCGGGGTTCAGCGGCCGTATCCGTAGCCCCCGTGCGACCCGGATCCGTCGCCCCCGTCGCCGTATCCGCCACCGTGGTCACCGCCGTGGTCGCCGCCCGGGCACGTCACGGTGTTGGTGACGGTCAGGTGCCGGTGCGGTCCGGTGAGGACGGTCGTGTGGGGCAGCGGAAGGCGCACGGCGGTGCCGTCGACGCCGGTGACCTCTGAACCCGTGAGGGTGCACTCGGAGCCCGCCGTGTGGACCTCCTCCGCCACGGTCACCGCGTCGCCGACGAAGTAGCCGGGCCGGGCGACGCCCCAGGGCTGCGGGGTGGCCGGTGTCGCGCCGGGGCCGGTGAGGGTCAGTTCGGCGCTGAGCCCGTCCGGCTGGGAGCCCTCCGGGTAGCGCCGGCCGTCGACGTCCCACACCTTGTCCACCGTGATGTCGGCGGGCTCCTCCTCCTGTGCCGCCCGGTTGTAGACGGTGCAGCTGACGGCGTCCTGCCGGGGGACGTCGACGGTGAAGCCCGGTCCGGAGGCCGTGGCGGTGTTCTCGACGGGGACCTGCGCCCCGGTGTCGAGGTCGGTGCAGACCGCGTTCCGGCCCCCTTGGGTGACCAGCTCGTAGCCGGGGTGCTGCGTCTCGCCGACGGTCACCGCGGCCTGCTCGTTGGTGCCGAAGCCCGGGGTGAAGGTGACCGTGCCGGTGCCGTCCGCGCCGGTGGTCTCGGAGGCGGGCAGGCCGGTGACACCCGGGGTGGTGGTGGAGGCGTCGAAGGTCCAGCCGGGCCCGGCCGGTTCGGCGCCGGTCACGTCCTCCCCGGTGGTGCCCGGCGGCACGATCTGCTTGACCACGTTGAGGGTGCCGGTGCAGTTGCCGAGGGCGAGGGCGCGCAGTTCCTGGCCGGCCTGGCCGTAGTCCGTGGTCTGGAAGTAGTCGGCCGTGGTGGTGTTGCCGCCGTCGAACGCGGTGGGCCCGGAGATGGCCCGCAGGTTGAGGCCGGAGACGCCCTCGACCCCCCGGCCGACGCCGAGCGCGATCACCCGGGTGTCCTCCGCCTTCACCGAGTTGGCCGAGAAGATGCCGTTCTCGACGTCGATGAAGTGGGTGTTGGCGCCGTCGCCGTGCAGGCTGCCGAAGCGCGTCGGGTTGCCGTCGGTGAGCACCACCGCGGCGTCGTAGTGCTCCGGCACCCGGGCCACCGCCCACAGCGCGCGGTCCCAGTTCGTGCCGCGTCCCAGCGTCCAGTCCGCGTACCTGCTCTTGAACGCGGCGGCCCCGGCCGGCGTCGAGACCGACTGGAGCTGCGGGTGGTTCACGCCGACGCTCGTGGACGGCGACTCCTGGTCGAAGGAGAACAGGGCCAGCCGTGAGGGAGTGCCGGTCAGCGCGTCGGTGAACGCGTCGGCGGCGGCCTTGAGCGCGGGCAGCTGGCTGCCGACCGACGCGGACAGGTCGAGCACCAGCGCCACGTCCAGGCCGCAGGAGGACGGCAGCGGCGGGTTGTCGCGCGAGGTCTGCCACACCCCGCCGGAGCGGGTCGGCAGGCCGTTGTCGGTGCTGTACATGAACTCCCGGGTGGACCGGTAGGTGGCCCCGCCCTGGAGCGCCGGGGTCCGGAACCGGTACGGCGAGGCCACGGAGTTCGAGCCGCTGCCCGGTCCGGTGCGCAGCACGGGGTTCGTGTACCAACCGGCCGGCGCGCCGGTCTGGCCGACCGTCAGCACCCGGCCGTTGTTGTCGCCGCCCGCGCCGGTGTCCGGGACGACGAACGAGCAGTCGCCGTCGGCGTCCGAGGTGCAGTGGGCCCAGTCGGCGTCGACCGGCTGCGTCGCGTCCGGGTCCGCGAAGAGCGCGAGGCGCACCCCGGCGAGCGGCGCGGGCACGTCGGTCGCCGCCCGGTCGCCGCCGGTGCGCACGGTGACGACGGTGCTGTCGGGCCCGGGCACCGGCACGGCCCGGTGGGCGGCGGCGCCCGGGGCCGCCGCGCCGGCGGCGGCGGGGACTGCGGCCAGCGCGAGGGCGAACGCCCCCGCCGCGGCCAGGCGGATTCTGTGGTTCATCGGGACCTTTCCTCGGTGCCGGCGGCAACCGTCCAAACGAACGGACCATTCGGCACCATAGGTATATTTCGCCCCGAAACACCCACGACCACGCCGCTCCTCGGCCGATGGACCCGCCACCGCCGGGCCCCGCACCCGCACCGCGGCGGCCGACCGCACGCTCATGGCACGTCACCGGCCGGCCACCGGTGGCGGCCGGCCGGGATCACCGTGCGGGTCAGTACGTCAGACCGTGGCCGATCGGGTACAGCACCTGGCTCGGGTCGTCGGCCCGCTGCACCGGCACCGGGAGCTTTCCGCGTGGTGCCACCCGGCCCGCGATCACCCGGGCGGCGGCGCGCAGTTCGACGTCGGTCCAGCAGTACGTCGCCACGCAGGCCCGCACCGACGGGAGTTCGGCCACGTCGTACGGATTGCGCACGGCGACGGCCACGACCGGCTTGCCCGTCGCCACCAGGCGGTCGACCAGCGTCCGCTGGGAGTTGCCCGCGGTGACGTTGTAGGTGGCGACCACCACCGCGTCCGCGTCCTGGGCGGCGGCCACCGCCTTGTCGGCGGTCGCGGCGGAGGGGGCGGTGCCGGTGGACAGCGCCGTGGCGGCGAAGCCCAGCTCCGTGAAGGCGGCGGCCAGCACCCCCGTGGGCGGGCCCGTGGTCCCGGACGGGGAGGCCGGGTCGGCGCCGACCACCAGGAGGCGGCGCTGTTCGCGGCGGTCGAGGGGGAGGGTGCGGCCCTCGTTGACCAGGAGGGTCGTGGTGCGCTCGGCCATGCGGTCGGCCGCGGCCAGATGGGCCTTCGTGCCCACCACCCGGTCCACGGCCAGGCGGTCGGCGTACGGCTGCCCGAAGAGCCCGAGCCGGGTCTTCAGGCGCAGGATGCGCAGGATCGATTCGTCGAGGCGGGCCTCGGTCAGCTCGCCGTCCTGGACCGCCTTCAGGACCGCGTTCCACGCGGTGTCGATGGAGGGCGGGTTGAGCAGCTGGTCCACGCCCGCCTTCAGGGCGAGCACCGGCACCCGGTCGTCGCCGTACTTGGTGCGCACGCCCTCCATGCCCAGCGAGTCGGTGATCACCACGCCGTCGTAGCCGAGTTCGCCGCGCAGGATGCCGGTGAGGATCGGGTGGGAGAGGGTGGCCGGGTCGCCGGAGTCGTCCAGGGCCGGGAACTGGATGTGCGCGGTCATGATCGAGTCGATGCCCGCCGCGATGGCCGACCGGAACGGCACCGCGTCCAGCTTCTCCCACAGCTCCCGGCTGTGGGTGATGACCGGGAAGCCGTAGTGGCTGTCGACGGCGGTGTCGCCGTGGCCCGGGAAGTGCTTGGCGGTGGCCGCGACCCGGGCCGCCTGGTAGCCCTTCACCTCGGCCGCCACCAGCCCCGCGACGGCCGCCGGGTCGGCGCCGAAGGAGCGCACGCCGATCACCGGGTTGGCCGGGTTGACGTTCACGTCGGCGTCCGGCGAGTAGTCCTGGTTGATGCCGAGGGCGCGCAGTTCGGCGCCGGAGATCCGGCCGAGGGCGCGGGCGTCCGACCGGGAGCCGCCCGCGCCGATCGCCATCGCGCCGGGGAAGAGGGTCGCGGGCTTGCCCACCCGGCACACCGCGCCGTGCTCCTGGTCGGTGGCGATCAGCATCGGCAGGCCGCGCGGCTGCTCCAGGGAGGCCCGCTGGATGCCGTTGGACAGCTCCAGGATCTGGTGCGGGTCACGGGTGTTGTGGGCCCAGGTGAAGTAGATGATGCCGCCGACCCGGTACTTCGCGATCAGCTCGGCGGCGGTGCGCACGCCCAGCTCGCCCAGGTTGGCGTCGATGTCGGCCTGGTCGGGGGCGGTGGCGGAGGTGCCGTAGACCCGCATCACGAAGAGCTGGCCGACCTTCTCCTCCAGCGTCATCCGGGAGACGAGGGCGCGCAGTGAGCGCTCGTCGGGGGTGTCGGCGCGGGCGGTGGCCGGCACGGTCAGCGCGGCGGTGAGGCCGGCGGTGGCGGCGAGGACGGTACGCCGGGACGGCCGTGCGGCGTTCCGGCGGGTTCCGGTGTCTCTCTTGCTGGTGTCGCTTCCCGTGCTGGTGTCGGGCACGTGCGCTCCCTCCCAGAGGAGAACCGCTGAAGGAAACTTCCGAGGAATCACCAATATCCGGGAAGTTTCTTTCCGTCAAGGGAACGCACAGCACCCAGCGTGTCGAAGGGGGCGCCTGGTCAGCAGAGGATCCAGCCGGTGCTGACGGACTCGCCGCCGATCGAGCCGCGGATCCACACGCAGCGGTGCCCGGCGTGCACGGTCACCGGCCCGGCATGCCGGCTGTAGCGGCCGGAGTCCGTGGCCGGGCGGCTGCCGCGGGCCTGGACGCTGACCGACATGGTGCGGACGGCGCCGGGCCGGCGGGCGACGGTGACGGCGCAGACGTAGTCCCCGCGTTTGTAGACACGGGTGACACCCGAGCCGAAGGGAATGCTTCTCACCTGGTGCCCCGCGCAGCTGCTGGGCGCGGCCTGTGCGGTGCCGGACGCCGCGAAGGCGAGCAGCCCGGACGCGACCAGCAGGGCCGCACCGAGCGAGAAGCGCCGGCGTATCGCACCACTGTCCACTTGCAGTCCTCCCCGAAGCGCAGCCAAGCCTCCCCCGGCGGCCGTACAGACGTACGGACGCGGGGGTGTGGCGGATGGTTGCACGGCCGTCAACGGTACGCGTTCCACGGGCCGCAAGGGGTTCAGCGGACCGCCCCGACCGGCTCCTCGTCCTCGGGCCGACCGGCGAAGGTCCGCCACAGTTCGGCGTACCGGCCGTCGCGGGCGAGCAGTTCCTCGTGGGTGCCGTCCTCGGCGACCCGGCCGTGGTCCATCACCACCACCCGGTCGGCGCGGGCGGCGGTGGTCAGCCGGTGGGCGACCACCAGCGTCGTACGACGGCCCGCGAGGCGGTCGGTGGCCTGGTTGACCTGGGCCTCGGTGGCGAGGTCCAGGGCGGCCGTGGCCTCGTCCAGGAGCAGGATGTCCGGGTCGACCAGTTCGGCGCGGGCGAGCGCGATCAACTGGCGCTGGCCGGCCGAGAGGTTGCGGCCGCGCTCGGCGACCTCGTGCAGGTAGCCGCCGTCGAGGGTGGCGATCATCTCGTGCGCGCCGACCGCCCGCGCCGCCGCCTCCACCTCGGCGTCGGTGGCGTCGGGGCGGCCGTAGGCGATGGCGTCGCGGACGGTGCCCGGGAACAGGTAGGCCTCCTGCGGGACGACGCCGAGCCGGTGCCGGTAGGAGGTGAGGTCGAGGTCGCGCAGATCGGTGCCGTCGACCGTGACCCGCCCGGCGGTGGGGTCGTAGAACCGGGCCACCAGCTTGACCAGGGTGGACTTTCCGGCGCCGGTCTCGCCGACGAAGGCCACCGTCTGGCCCGCCGGGATCGTCAACTCGACGTCGCGCAGCGCCGCTTCGTTGTCGCCGTACGCGAAGCTCACGCCCTCGAAGGCGATGTCGCCGCGCAACGAGCGCACCTCCTGGGGCCGTTCGGCCGCCGCGGTGGAGGTGGGCTCGCGCAGCAGCTCCTGGATGCGGCCGAGGGAGACGGTGGCCTGCTGGTAGCCGTCGAAGACCTGGGACAACTGCTGCACGGGCGCGAAGAACAGGTCGATGTAGAGGAGGTAGGCGACCAGGGCGCCGGTGGTGAGGGTGGCGTCCTCCACCCGGCCCGCGCCCGCGATCAGCACGGCCGCCGCGGCGACCGAGGACAGCAGCTGCACGAACGGGAAGTAGACCGATATCAGGCGCTGGCCGCGCAGCCGGGCGTGCCGGTAGCTGTCGCTGCGCCCGGCGAACCGCCGCCCGCCGTCGCGCTCGCGCCGGAACGCCTGGACGATGCGCAGCCCGGACACGGACTCCTGGAGGTCGGCGTTGACCGCCGACACGCGCTCGCGGGCGAGTTCGTACGCCTTCACGCTGGCCCGGCGGAAGAAGAAGGTGGCCACGATCAGCGGGGGCAGCGTGGTGAACACGACGAGGGCGAGGCGGACGTCGATCACCAGCAGGGCGCCCATGATGCCGAAGAAGGTGACGACCGAGACGAACGCGGTGACCAGGCCGGTCTGCAGGAAGGTGCTCAGGGCGTCGACGTCGGTGGTCATCCGGGTCATGATCCGGCCGGTCAGCTCGCGCTCGTAGTAGTCGAGGCCGAGCCGCTGGAGGTGCGCGAAGATCTTCAGCCGCAGCGTATAGAGGACCCGTTCGCCGGTACGGCCGGTCATCCGGTTCTCGCCGATCTGCGCGGCCCACTGCACCAGCACCACCAGCAGCGCGAGCAGCGAGGCGGACCAGACGGCGCCGATGGCCAGCTTGGTGACGCCCGCGTCGATGCCGTGCCGGATCAGCACCGGCAGCACCAGGCTCGCGCCGGCGTCCACGGCGACCAGCGCCAGGCTGGCCAGCAGCGGCAGCCCGAAGCCGCGCAGCAGGCGGCGCAGCCCGTAGGAGTCCTCCGGCTGCACCGCCTGCCGCTCGTCGATGCCGGGGGTGTCGGTGGCCGGGGGCAGCGCGGCCACCTGGGCGAGCAGCTCGGGGGTGGCCGGGGTGCCGGCCAGCGCCTGGTCCTTGGGTGCGCGGTCGCCGGTCCACAGCCGGGGGGTGACGCCCCGCTCGGCGTCGTACTCGGCGTCCAGCTCCGCGCGCAGGGTGTCGTCCTCGGTCGGCCCGGCCGGCAGGGCGTGGCCCGGGGAGACGCCGCCCAGCTCGTCCGGGTCGGTCAGCAGCCGGCGGTAGAGGGCGGAGCGCCGCTGCAGCTCCTCGTGGGTGCCGAGGTCGGCGAGCCGGCCGTGGTCGAGGACGGCGATGCGGTCGGCGAGGTTCAGGGTGGAGCGGCGGTGGGCGATCAGCAGGGTGGTCCGGCCCCGCATCACCTGCTTGAGGGCCTCGTGGATCTCGTGCTCGACGCGGGCGTCCACGGCGGAGGTGGCGTCGTCCAGGATCAGCAGCCGGGGGTCGGTGAGCAGGGCGCGGGCGAGGGCGACGCGCTGGCGCTGGCCGCCGGAGAGGGTCAGGCCCTGCTCGCCGACCTTGGTGTCGTAGCCCTCGGGCAGTTCCCGGATGAAACGGTCCGCCTGGGCGGCGCGGGCGGCGGCCTCGATCTCCTCGTCGGAGGCGTCGGGGCGGCCGTAGGCGATGTTGGCGCGGACGGTGTCGGAGAACAGGAACGAGTCCTCGGGGACCAGGCCGATCGCGGCGCGCAGCGAGGACAGGGTCAGTTCGCGGACGTCGTGCCCGCCGATCAGGACGGCGCCGTGGGTGACGTCGTAGAAGCGCGGCAGAAGCAGGGAGAGGGTGGACTTGCCGGAGCCGGAGGACCCGACCACCGCCAGGGTCTCACCCTGGCGTATCTCGAAGCTGAGCCCGTCCAGCACCTTGGCGTCGGCGCCGTACCCGAAGGACACGTCGTCGAACTCGACGGTGGCGGGCGCGTCCGCGGGCAGCTCCCTGGTGCCGTCCGACATCGACGGCTCGGTGTCGATCAGCTCCAGGACGCGCTCGGTGCCGGCGCGGGCCTGCTGGCCGACGGTGAGCACCATCGCCAGCATCCGGACCGGGCCGACCAGCTGGGCGAGGTAGGTGGAGAACGCGACGAAGGTGCCGAGGGTGATGTGCCCGCGCACCGCCAGCCAGCCGCCGAGGGCCAGCATGGCGACCTGGCCCAGCGCCGGCACGGCCTGGAGGGCGGGGGTGTACTTGCTGTTCAGGCGGATGGTGCGCAGCCGGCCGGCGAACAGCTTGCGGCCGACGGCGCGCAGCTTGCCGGTCTCCTGCTCCTCCTGCCCGAAGCCCTTGACCACGCGTACGCCGCTGACCGCGCCGTCCACCACGCCCGCGACGGCGGCGGCCTGGGCCTGGGCGTACCAGGTGGCGGGGTGCAGCCGGGTGCGGCTGCGCTTGGCGATCCAGCCGAGCGCGGGGGCGACGGCGAGGGCGACCAGGGTCAGCGGCAGCGACAGCGAGGCCATGATCACCAGGGAGACCAGGAAGAGCAGCACGTTCCCGATGGTCATCGGGAGCATGAAGAGCAGGCCCTGGATCAGCTGGAGGTCGCTGGTGGCACGGCCCACGACCTGCCCGGTCGACAGCTCGTCCTGGCGGCGGCCGTCGAGGCGGGTGATCGTGTCGTACATCTCCGTCCGCAGGTCGTGCTGGACGTCGAGGGCGAGCCGGCCGCCGTAGAAGCGGCGCACATAGGTGAAGCCGTAGACGAGGAGGGCGGCGACGACCAGGGCACCGGCCCAGGGGGCCATGGAGCGGGTGTGGGCGCCGATCACGTCGTCGATGATCACCTTGGTGATCAGGGGGACCACGGCGGTGACGGCCATGCCGGCGAGGGAGGCGCCGAGCGCCAGGACGACGTCCTTCGGATACCGCCAGGCATAGCCCGCAAGTCGTCTCGCCCATCCCCGATGTGGTCGCACGCGGTGCCTCCCGGTTGTCGTTCTCCGCCGGAAGGCACCAACGCGCGCGGGAGCGGATTTCATCCCTCCGCAACAATCGGGGGCCGTGGGTCAGACGCGGACCCGCAGGTGGTAGAAGCGGGTCGTCTGGACGGCGTTCTGGTTGTCGTCGCTGACCAGCAGCACCTTCAGGCGCCCGGTGTGGTCACGGCCGGTGACGGCCATGCCCTCGATGTTGTCGAGGAGGGGGTTGGGCTGGGGCTGCTTGGCGGTGGCGCCGAGGGAGGGGCAGTCGGCGATGTCGGCGAGCAGGGTCTTGCGGATCGGCCGCACGCCCGGCTGCCCGGTCAGGTTCTCGATGCCGCTGGTGTCGGTGGCGTGGCGCGCGTCGGCGAGGTAGAGGCGGACGGTGTTGC
This sequence comes from Streptomyces sp. NEAU-sy36, assembly GCF_013423905.1. Lineage (NCBI taxonomy): Bacteria > Bacillati > Actinomycetota > Actinomycetes > Kitasatosporales > Streptomycetaceae > Streptomyces > Streptomyces sp. NEAU-sy36. Next base: position 968,466 of record NZ_CP058977.1, on the reverse strand, counting down.
CGACGCCCGCGGTGAAGCCGCGCTCCAGGACGAGCAGCCGGCCGTCGGGCGTGGCCTGCACCTCGGGGACGCCGAGGCCGGCGTCGATGCGGTAGGCGTACTGGGCGGCGAGCCGGAAGCGACCGCCCGCGGTCCGGGTCCAGGTCTGGAACCGGACGAGGTCCGCGGCATCGCCCGCGAGCGGCTCCTCCATGGACGCGAGGAGGGTGTGGCCGCCGGGCAGCAGGGTCAGCCCCTCGAAGGTCTGGTTGGAGGTGGCACGGCCGGCCGGGGCGACGAGGAGGGAGGGCGGCACGGGGAGCCGGTCGAGGATCCTGCCGTCGGGCGAGTAGCGCCGAACGGACGGTTCGGTCTCGGAGCCGACCAGCCGCGTGCCGTCCCGGTCGATGACCAGGCCCTCGGAGTCGAGGTCGGCGCCGCGCTCGTCCGCGAGGTGGACGACGCCCCGCGGCGCGAGCGTCCCGGCGTCCAGGCGGAACAGGTCGGAGCGGTCCGACAGCGCGGCCAGGGAGCCGTCCCGGTCCACGGCGAGGGCGGAGAAGTTGCCGACGAAGGTGCCGTGGTACGTCGTCTTGTCGAGCGCGTCGGAGAAGCGGTCGATCGTGACGGCGGGCGAACAGGCGTGCGTGGCGGTCGGGTCGGCCGAGGCGGCCTGGGCGGGCCCGGCGGCGGTCAGCGTGGTGGCCGCCGCCAGGCCGGCGGTGAGGGTGGCGAGTACGGTTCTCAGACGCATGGTCGATCACCGTACGGCCGGTCGGTGACGGACGGGAGGCCGGGCGGTGAAACGTGCCCGGCCCCGGGGCTCCCCCGGCCCGGTCTCAGCCCTGGGGCGGCGTGGCGACGAAGGCCTCGGCCGGCTTGCTGGTCGGGACGTAGAGCGCGGTCTTGGCGGTGGTCGGCACCAGGTCCTTGTGCACGGCCTTGGCGACGTTCTGGATGGTGGTCACGCCGTAGCTCATGGTGCTGTTGTCCTGCGTGAGCACGGAGATCATGTAGTCGTGCCCGGCGCCGTTGAAGGTGCCGAGGCTGTGCACCCGCCAGCCGTGCGTGGAGCGCTGCAGCCAGCCGTTCTTGACGTGCACGGAGACGGTGGAGGGGGCGCCGGCCGGGGTGCCCCAGCGCTGGGACGAGATGACCTTGCCCATCAACTTCTGGATGTAGGCCCGGGAGTTGTCGCTGAGCACGCTGTTCTTGGCGGTGATCAGCTGGAGCAGCTTCTGCTCGTCGTTGACGTTCTCCTGCGTCAGACCCCAGTAACCGCCCGAGCCCGGCACGGTCTTGGTCATCTTGGCGGCGGCCAGGAAGCCCTTGATCTTCGTCACGCCCAGCTGCTTCCACAGCTTGCTGGTGGCGGTGTTGTCCGACTTGGTGATCATGGCGGTGGCGAGCGAGGACTCGGTACCGGTGAGCAGCCTGTTGTGCTTCTTCGCGTCCCACAGCAGCGTGGCGAGCACGGTGACCTTGACGGTGCTGGCCGAGTCGTAGGCGCTGGTGGCGCGCAGGGTGCAGGTCGTCTTGGTGGAGCGGTCGTAGACCCCGAGGGCGACGGTGCCCTTGCGGTTCGCGAGCGCGGCGGTGATGTCCTTCTTCAGCTTGGCGGCGAGTCCGCTCTTCGCGGACGTGCAGCTGACGGCGGGCGTGGCCGCGGCGGCCGGGGTGGCGGCCGCGACGGTGGGTATGAGCAGCGCGACACCGAGCGCCGCCGCCGACGCCTTGGCGCGCCGGCTGATGCGGTGATCCATGGAGGAATCCCCCTGAAAACGACGTGAGAACACACCCCTTGCGGGCACTTACGGCCTTTTGACTCGCAGGGGCGGTCGGAAGTTGCACACATGTTCTCAGGGGCGGGTGCGGCAACGGGCGCGGGGGAGGCGGTGCTTGGGGTATGCCGGAGGAGGCACCCGTGGCACGCAGGGACTGCGAAGTGCACACGGCGTTGCGGTCGAGGGGCGGCCGGCCCCTCGGGCCTGCCCGAGTCGGCGCGAACCTCCGGACCTTTACCGCCGGTTGGCGCGGCTCTCGAACGCGAACGCCACGAACCGTCTGGAGGTTTTGGGCCGGTGAGCGACGGACTGACGGGGAGGGGCCCACACCATGGGTGACCAGGGGGTGTCGGCAAGCCATTGATCCGGGTGAGGCCGGACGAGGGTACGGTTCGGGCGTGACCAGTGACGTTGCCGCCCCGAGCGGGACTTGGGACGCCTCGGTGCGCTCTCGTGTTGCCGCGATGGCTCGGGAAGAGTGTTTGCACGTGGGCTTCCTGGCCACCCCGTTCCCGCACCCCACGGACTGGCCGGGACCTGGCAGGGAAGGCAACGGCGACTACTCGGTCGCGGGGACGCTAGTCCTCGGCGAGACCGGCTGCGGCACCTTCTCCCGCCTGGTCGTTACGGGGAGCAATGCCGGACAAGTGTGGCTCGCCGACCGGTCCTGGGGTGGACTGACCCCAGGACCGGAATTCCGCGACTGGTACACCGCATGACTGACATCCGAGTAGATCTCAAACGTGGTCCGAGACCATTCGAAGACACACGAAACGGACAGATTCCCGGGTGCGAGGAACACTACTGCTATGACCGCTAGCTTCTCCGTGCGGAACATGGAGGTCATAGCTCCCCTCTACGGAGCGCAACTCCCCCCGCTGGACTCGGTCCGGCTGCGTTCCGTCCATCTGGACTGGCGGGGGCCGCAGGTGGCTCTACGACTCGATCTGCCCGCGCCGACCGCTCCGTTGCCGGACGACTGGACGGCGTCCGGAGTCGACACCGTTCAGTGCCATCTCCGGTTCCTGGCGGTGGCCGACCTGGTGCTGTCCGCCTGGGAACCGCCCATTACGGCCCGGATTTCGACGGCACCTCTACCGGGCGGCGAGCGTCGGATCCGGGTGACAGCCTCGACGGACGGCCACGCATTCCTCGACTTCACCGCCAGCGCGGACGTGCTCGCCGGACATCTGAGCGGCTTCCGACTCGGGCCGGACGGCTCGGACGACGGTCCGCACGTCTTCCTCGGCAAGGTGGACGCCAGACGGTACTCGACGATCCCCGACCCCTGCGAGAAGACCTTCTATGAACGCTGACCTCGCCGCGCTGACGACGCCGTCCGCGCTGAGCAGCCACGACCTGTTCTACGTGCACCTCGATGAACGTCGGCGCTCCCTAACCCTCGGGTTCACCGCCCAAGAGGGCCATGAAGGCCATGAGTTCTTCCTCGCCTTCACCGACGTGCGCAACGTGTCGGTGCACGGCTGGGGCCCTCCGGGGCGGAAGAACGTACGACTCGAAAGAACCGAGACGGGTGTCACGGCGTCCGTCGAGGCCCCCGGCTCCTCACTGAGCTTCGAGGCGGTGGACGTGACCGTGCCCCGCACCCGCTCCTTCCCGGTGGTTCCGCGGAGTGAATGAGCCGCCTCGGTGGCGCCGTCGTGTCAGATCGGCGCGTTGACGAGGCAGAGCAACGCCCCGATGCCGAGCAGGACGAGGCCGGTGCCTCCGACGAGGAGGACGACGGGTCGCTCCTTGTCGAAGTCGAGGTCCTTGCGGACGCCTGTCTTCGCCCGGCGGGGCTTCCTGCTGTCGTACACGACCGGCACGACGGTGCCCTCGGGGCCGGGCAGTTCGCTCATGTACTCGTGGAACCGCGCGCGCGGAGCCCCCTCCGGGAGGCAGACGTCGAAGAAGACCCGATGTGACCCGGTCGCGTACTCGTGGAACGCGTAGACCGCCTCCCCTTGGACGCCGTGGTGCTTCAAAGCGCGCATGAGGCGGTAGATCACGAAGTTCCCCGACTGCGCCAACAGGGCGAAGAACCCGAAGAGCATGAGGACGGTGCTCAAGGCCGCAAGGAAAGACACGACACCCCCAACCGTGTGGCAGCTCACCGTAGTCCACCACGCGGGACCGGCGCCCGGGCCGCGACCGGAGTTCTCAGCCCAGGTGCGTCGGCGCGAACATCCGCAGCACAGCCGGCAGGACCACCACCGACGGGCCCGGAGTCGACAGGGCCCGGGCCAGGTCCGTCTCCAGGGATTGCGGGGTCGTCCGCACGCCCGGCACGCCGAAGGACTCCGCCAGGGCCACGTAGTCCGGGCGGTGGAGTTCCGTCGCGGTCGGTTCGCCGAAGGCGTCCGTCATGTACTCGCGCAGGATGCCGTAGCCGCCGTCGTCGACGATGAGCCAGGTGACGGGGAGGTCGTACTGACGGGCCGTGGCCAGTTCGGCGATCGAGTAGAGGGCGCCGCCGTCGCCGGAGACCGCGAGGACCGGGTGGGCCGGGTCGGCCGCCGCCGCGCCCAGTGCCGCCGGGAAGGCGTAGCCGAGGCCGCCCGCCCCCTGGGCCGAGTGCATGGTGTTCGTACCCCGGGGGTCGAAGGCCGACCACGCCCAGTAGGCCAGGATCGTCATGTCCCAGAAGGAGGGGGCGCCGGCGGGCAGGGCGCGGCGGACGGCCGCCAACACGTCTTGCTCAAGGGTCAGTTGCTGGGACGCGATGCGTTCGGAGACGCGGGACAGCAGGGCGCGCACCCGGGCCGGGGCCTCCGGGTCCGTGCGGGCGTCCACCGTCTCCAGCAGGGCCTGGAGCGCCAGGCGCGCGTCCGCGTGGATGCCGAGGGCCGGGTGGTTGGCCTCCAGCTTGCCCAGGTCCGCCTCGATCTGGACGATCCGCCCGCGCGGCCGGAACGTGTGGTAGTTCGAGGAGAGTTCGCCCAGGCCCGAGCCGACGACCAGGAGGACGTCCGCGTCCTCCAGGAAGTCCGTCGTGTAGCGGTCCTCCAGCCAGGACTGGAGGGACAGCGGGTGTTCCCAGGGGAACGCGCCCTTGCCGCCGAAGGTGGTCACCACCGGGGCCTGGAGTCTCTCCGCCAGCGCCAGCAGCTTGCCCGAGGCGTCCGACCGTACGACCCCGCCGCCCGCGATGATCGCCGGGCGGGAGGCGCGGGACAGCAGGTCGGCCGCGACCGCCGTCAGTTCGGGGCGCGGCGGCAGGTCCTCCGGGGTCGCGTCCGGGGCCGTCACCACCGGCAGCGAGGCGGGTGCGAGCAGGACGTCCTGCGGGATCTCCACCCACACCGGGCCGTGCGGGGCCGACAGGGCGGATTTCCACGCGGCGGCGATGGCGGAGGGGATCTGGGACTGGGCGCGGACCGTGTGGACGGACTTGACCACGCCCCGGAACGAGGCCGCCTGGTCGGGGAGTTCATGCAGGTAGCCGTGGCGGCCGCCGCCCAGGCCCGCCGTCGGGACCTGGCTGCTGATCGCGAGGACCGGGGCGGAGGCCGAGGCCGCCTCCTGGAGGGCCGCCAGCGAGGTGAGCGCGCCCGGGCCCGTCGACAGCAGCAGCGGGGCCGCCTCGCCGGTCATGCGGCCGTACGCGTCCGCCGCGAAGCCCGCGTTGTTCTCCACCCGCAGGCCCACGTAGCGCAGGTACGAGCGGCGCAGTGCGTCGAACATGCCGAGCGCGTGCTGGCCGGGCAGGCCGAAGACGGTCGTCGCGCCCAGCCCGGCCAGCATCTCCACGACCAGGTCTCCGCCGTTGCGGCCGGGGGGCGGGTTCAGTGCGGCCTCCCGCTGGGCGGCGGTCGGCTGGAGTACCAGGTCGTGGTCGTGCGTCACGTCGCTTACGCGTCCTTTCGAGCCGCCGCGATCTGGCGGGACATGATGGTGGTCAGTTCGTAGGCCGTGTGGGAGGCGGCCACGGACGTGATCTCCGCGTGGTCGTACGCCGGGGCGACCTCGACCACGTCCGCGGAGACCAGGTTGCAGCCGGCCAGCCCGCGCAGGATCTCCAGCAGCTCGCGGGAGGTCATGCCGCCCGCCTCGGGGGTGCCGGTGCCGGGCGCGTGCGCCGGGTCGAGGCAGTCGATGTCGATGGAGATGTACAGCGGGCGGTCGCCGATGCGCTGGCGCAGCTGGTCGGCGACCTCGTCGGCGCCCCGGCGGTAGACGTCCGCGGAGGTGACGATGCCGAAGCCCATCTTCTCGTCGTCGGTCAGGTCCTGCTTGCCGTACAGCGGGCCGCGGGTGCCCACGTGGGAGAGGGCGGAGGTGTCGAGGATGCCCTCCTCGACCGCGCGACGGAACGGGGTGCCGTGGGTGTACTCGGCCCCGAAGTAGGTGTCCCAGGTGTCCAGGTGGGCGTCGAAGTGGAGCAGGGCGACCGGGCCGTGCTTCTTCGCCACCGAACGCAGCAGCGGGAGGGCGATGGTGTGGTCGCCGCCCAGGGTCATCAGCCGGGCGCCGGTGCCGAGCAGGTCGTCGGCCGCCGCCTCGATCGTCTCGACCGCCTCGTTGATGTTGAACGGGTTCACCGCGATGTCGCCGCCGTCCGCCACCTGCGCCAGCGCGAACGGTGACGCGTCCTGCGCGGGGTTGTACGGGCGCAGCAGCCGGGACGCCTCGCGGATGGCGTTGCCGCCGAAGCGGGCACCCGGCCGGTACGAGACGCCGGAGTCGAACGGCACGCCCACCACGGCGACGTCGGCGGTGCCGACCTCGTCCAGGCGGGGCAGCCGGGCGAAGGTGGCGGGTCCGGCGTACCGCGGGACGCGGGAGGAGTCGACGGGGCCGCGGGGCGTCTCGTTGCCGCTCATGTGAAATGCCTTCTTTCCTGCGCTTTGCGGCGCATGTACTGCTTTCCTGACGACTCTACTGGTGAGCCGTGACCGGTTCGGAAGGGAGTTCGGGGGCCCGTCCGGCCAGGCGGTCGCGCCAGGTGGCCAGGACGGTCTCGTCGGTCGGCCTGGTGGCCAGGGAGACGACGACGTAGGCGGCCAGGGAGGCCAGCAGGCCGTAGTACACCGGCTCGTTGGCGAGGATGCCGTACCCGGCCATCAGCCCGATGACGGCCAGGCCGCCGGTGATCACGGAGGCCAGCGCGCCCTGCACGGTGCCGCGCTTCCACAGCAGGCCGCCGAGGATCGACACCAGCAGACCGCCGACGAGGAGGTCGTACGCCACCGTCAGCGCCTCCACCACGTCGTTGAGCGCGATCGCCGTACCGATCACCGCGAGGCCCATGACCAGGATGAAGGCGCGGTTGCCCGAGACCTCGTCGTGCGCCCCGGGACCGGGGTCGGCGCCCCGGCGGACGGCTCCGCGCAGCCGCGACCAGATGTCGTTGTTGGCGACGGTGGCGCAGGCGATCAGCGCACCGGAGGAGGTGGACATCACCGCGGCCAGGGCGGCGGCCAGCACCAGTCCGCGCACACCGACGGGGAGTTCGGCCTTGACGATGGTGGCGAAGGCGTCGTCGGGGCTGGCCAGCTGGGGGTAGAGCACCTTGGCGGCGGTGCCGATCACCGCGCCGGCCACGGCGTAGGCCAGACAGTAGGTTCCGGCCACCGTGCCGCCCCAGCGGGCGGTGCGGTCGCTGCGGGCGGTGAACACGCGCTGCCAGATGTCCTGGCCGATCAGCATGCCGAAGGTGTAGATCAGCACGTACGTGAAGATGGTCTCGCCGCCGATGCCCAGCGGATCGAAGTACGTGGTCGGCAGCTTGGCCTTCATCTCGCCGAAGCCGCCCGCCCGGATCACCGCGATCGGCAGCAGCAGGAGCAGCACGCCGATCGTCTTGACGACGAACTGCACCATGTCGGTGAGCGTGATGGACCACATGCCGCCGAGGGTCGAGTACGCCACGACGATCGAGCCGCCGATGACGATCGCCAGCGTGCGGTTCATGTCGAAGAGGACGTCGAAGATCGTGGCGTAGGCGATGGTGGAGGTCACCGCGAGCATCAGGGTGTACGCCCACATGACCACGCCGGAGATCACGCCCGCCCGGCCGCCGTAGCGCAGGTCCAGCATCTCGGAGACCGTGTAGACCTTCAGCCGGGCGATGCGCGCGGAGAAGAACACGGAGAGTGCCAGCAGGCCGAGGCCGATGGTGAAGACCATCCAGGCGCCGGAGAGACCGTACTGGTAGCCGAGGCCGACGCCGCCGATGGTGGAGGCGCCGCCGAGGACGATCGCGGCCATGGTGCCCGAGTACATCGCGGGTCCGAGGCGCCGGCCCGCCACCAGGAAGTCGCTCTTGGACTTGGCGCGGCGCATGCCCCACCAGCCCATGGCCAGCATTCCGGCGAGATACAGGACGATCACCGTGTAGTCGACGGCCATGTGGGGCCCTCCTTCGCGCACTCTCCGGTGGCGTGTCGTGCAGATGCGGTGGGGTCATGCCGACGGCGGATCGCGGGGACATCCGCCCGTACCCGCGGCCGTCGGCTCCGGACCGACATTAGGTGGCCGGAAAGCGACTGCGAAGTGTACGTTTCATCCACAGGAGGGGGCTTGGAGTGGAGGAAACGCGCACCATGACCAACCACCACGCGCCGGTCCCGCCCACCCCGCCGGTCCCCCTGTCCGCGCTCCTCGCCCGGGACGACCTCGCCCTGCGCCGGATCGCCGGCCCCGGCGGCGCGGACGTCGTCATCCACTGGGCGCACACCTCGGAGATGGCCGATCCGTACCCGTATCTGCTCGGCGGCGAGCTGCTGCTGACGGCGGGCGTGCAGATCCCCGACGCATCGGCGCCGGACGCCTTCTTCGACGCGTACGTCGCCCGGATCGTCGCGGCGGGCGGCGCGGCCCTCGGCTTCGGGCTCGCTCCGGTGCACGAGAGCGTTCCGCGCGCCCTGGTGGCCGCCTGCGACACCCATGGGCTGCCCCTGCTGGAGGTCCCGCCGCAGACCACCTTCTCGGCCGTGGCGCGCGCCGTGTGGCAGCTGATGGCGCGGGCCAGGCTGGCCGAGCTGCGCCGGGTCACCGAGGCCCAGCTGAGTCTCGCCGCCGCGGCCGCCCGTCCCGACCCGGTGCCGTCCGTGCTGCGCCGGCTGGCCCAGCGGCTCGGCGGGCAGGCGGTGCTCCACGGCCCGGACGGCACGCCGATCGCGACGGCGGGCCGCGAACCGGTGCCGGGGGCGCGGGAGGCGCTGGCGGAACTGGCGCGGGTGGTCCGGCCGGCGGGCCCGGTGGGACCCTCCTCGGCCACCGACACCGTCGGCGGCGCGCATCTCTCCGCGTACGCGCTCGGGTCCGGGGCGGGCTTCGTGCTCGGGGTGGCGGCCGGGCGGCGGGAGGCGGGGGACCACACCATCGCCTCAGTGGGCGCGGTGCTGCTGTCGCTGCTGACCGGGGAGCACCAGAGCGCGGCGGGGGCGGCGCGGTCCTCCGCGCTGGTACGGCTGCTGCTCGGGGCCGCGCCGGAGACCGTCGCGCCCCTGCTCGGGGACGGCGACTGGTTCGTCGTGCACGCCTCGCCGGAACCGCCGGAGCCGTCCGCCGCGCACCGCTCGCCGCAGCCGCGGAAACCCGGCGCCCTCGGCGCCTCCGCGCTCGGGGCCGCCCTGGGGTCCCCGCTGGTCGACGCCGCCGAGGAGGTGGTGCGCGTCCTCGCGCCCGCCGACCGGGAGCCCGCCCCGGTGCCCGGCTGGACGCTCGGGGTCAGCGCGCCCGCGGCGCCGCAGGAGTGGCAGGCCGCCGACGCCCAGGCGGCGCGCGCCCTGGCCCGCGCCCGCGCCGCCCGCTCCCCGCTGGTCCGGCACGACTCCCGCCCCGGACTGTCGCGGCTGGTGCCCGAGGCGGAGGCGCGGGCCCACGCGCGCACCCTGCTCGCGCCGCTCTCCCCCCGGCCCGCGCTGATCGACACCCTGCGCACCTGGCTTTCGCTGCACGGCAGTTGGGACCGCACCGCGGTCGCCCTGGGTGTGCACCGCAACACCGTGCGGCAACGCATCGCCCGCTGCGCCCTGCTGCTGGACACCGACCTTGACGACGCGGACGTGCGCATGGAGTTGTGGTTCGCGCTGCGGCACCGGTGACGGCCGGGCGTGACCCCCGTCCCAGCGGACGGAACCCCGGGGCCGCCCGCGCCGGGCTGCCCCACAATGGGAGGCATGCCGATACCCGGGACACCCAGCCGCGCGCAGCTCGTCGACCACCTGGTGAGAACCCGTATCGCGGGGGACGTCGCCACGCCCCGCGAGAACAACCTCTCCCACTACCGCCTGCTGGCCAACGGCGACCGCAACTTCTGGCTCGGCCTGGAGCTGGGCGACCGCTGGGCGGACGAGCAGGACGTGCTCGCGGTGATGGCCGAGCGGGTGGGCGTCAACGACGACCCCGAGTACCGGCACGGCCAGGACACCATCGACCCGGAGCTGACCGTGGACGCGCTGGACCGGCTGGCGGCGCAGCTGCGCAAGGCGGCCGAGGGGCGCCAGCGGGTGCTGTTCGCCACCGGGCACCCGGGCGGGCTGCTGGACGTGCACCGGGCCACGGCCGCCGCGCTGCGCGCCGCCGGCTGCGAGATCGTCGTCATCCCGGACGGCCTGCAGACCGACGAGGGCTACGTCATGCAGTTCGCGGACGTGGCCGTCCTGGAGCACGGGGCCACCCTGTGGCACACCCACTCCGGGGAGCCGATGCGGGCCATTCTCACGGGACTTGAGCGGGCCGGCCGGCCGCTGCCCGACCTGGTGGTCGCCGATCACGGCTGGGCCGGGTACGCCGCTCAGCACGGCCTGGACTCGGTCGGCTACGCGGACTGCAACGACCCGGCGCTCTTCCTCGCCGAGTCGGAGGGCACCCTCCAGGTCGCGGTGCCGCTGGACGACCATGTGACCAGCCCGCGCCACTACGACCCGATGACCGCGTACCTGCTCACCGCGGCCGGCCTGGACCAGTAGCGCCGGACCGGCAGCCCCCGGTCACAAGGATGTGCGGCCCCGCGAGCGGGACCGCACACCGCATTCCGTCATGAGGGGGGCTCAGCGGCCGCCGCCGCCGTGACCGCCACCGCCGTGGCCGCCACCACCGTGACCGCCGCCACCGTGGCCACCGCCACCGCGTCCACCGTGGTCACCACCGCGTCCACCGTGGTCGCCGCCGCGTCCGCCGTGGTCGCCACCGCGCCCACCGTGGTCGCCGCCGCGTCCACCGTGGTCGTAGCCGCCGCGTCCACCATCGTCGTAGCCGCCGCGTCCACCGTGGTCGTAGCCGCCGCGTCCGCCGTGGTCATAGCCGCCGCGTCCGCCGTCGTCGTCGTATCCACCACGTCCGCCGCGGTCACCGCCGCGTCCGCCGTGGTCGCCACCGCGTCCACCGTGGTCGCCGCCGCGTCCGCCATGGCCGCCGCCACCGTTGTCGTCGAACCTGCTGACGGAACTGGTGGTGGGGTGGTCGAACGTCGTCGCCGAGGCAGTGCTCGCTGCGCTGAGTGCGGCTCCACCGGCCAGCATGACACCGGCCGCGGACAGGGCGAAGAGACGCCTCGTGCGTTGTGCTCGCATAGGAGATACCTTCCGTTCCATCGTCTCTCACGGCTCCGTGTCGGGAACGCGCGAGGTTGATGGCCGCCGCCGCACACAGAGAACGTGCGGCACGGTCTTCGGATGTTCCGCTGGATCATGTGCGGCACGTCGATACGGCCGACGCCTGCGGTCCGCCCGGACGCTGTCGCGCCGTCAGGTACCGCGGCTGAGGATCGAGGTGTCCCCCTGACCTCGCCGACCGCGCATGCCGAGCACGTGCGGCTTTCACTGATTGAGCCTAGTACCCCATCCGTCACTTGGCACCTCGGGAAACCAACGCACGGCCGGCATCAACGCGGGACCCGGACCACGCCCTCCTGTATCACCGTGATGGCGAGCCGGCCGTCCTGGGTGTAAATACGCGCCTGGCCGAGGCCGCGGCCACCGTGCGCGGACGGCGACTCCTGGTCGTAGAGCAGCCATTCGTCGGCGCGGAAGGGGCGGTGGAACCACATCGCGTGGTCCAGCGAGGCGCCGACCACGTCGCCGACCGCCCAGCCGCCGCGGCCGTGCGCGAGCAGCACGGAGTCGAGCAGCGTCATGTCGGAGACGTAGGTGGCGAGGACGACGTGCAGCAGGGGGTCGTCGTTCAGCTTGCCGTTGGTGCGGAACCACACCTGGCTGTGCGGCTCGCGCGGCTCGCCGAACCTCCCGAACGGCGGCTCGTCCACGTACCTGAGGTCGACCGCCTCACGGGCCTCCAGGAAGCGCTCCACCACGCCGGGCGCGAGATGGCCGTAGCCGCGCAGCCGCTCCTGGGAGGTGGGCAGGGTCGCCGGGTCCGGCGCGGACGGCATCGGCGCCTGGTGGTCGAGGCCCTCCTCGTACGTCTGGAAGGACGCGGAGAGGTGGAAGATCGGCTTGCCGTGCTGGACGGCGACCACGCGGCGGGTCGTGAACGACCGGCCGTCGCGGATGCGGTCGACGGTGTACACGATCGGCGCGCCGGGGTCGCCGGGGCGCAGGAAGTAGGCGTGCAGGGAGTGGGCGGGCCGGTCCGCGGGGACCGTCCGCCCGGCCGCGACCAGCGCCTGCGCCGCGACCTGCCCGCCGAAGACGCGGGGCACGACGGCGGAGCGCGACCGGCCGCGGAAGATGTCCTCCTCGATCCGCTCCAGGTCGAGCAGATCGAGGAGGTCTTCGAGTGCCTGGCTCATGGTGTCTGGTGTACCGGCCGGTGTTGCGCCGGGCTTACAGGCCCATGTCCTTGGCGATGATCGTCTTCATGATCTCGCTGGTGCCGCCGTAGATGCGGTTGACGCGGTTGTCCGCGTAGAGGCGGGCGATCGGGTACTCGTTCATGTAGCCGTAGCCGCCGTGCAGCTGGAGGCAGCGGTCGATGACCCGGTGCGCCACCTCGGTGCAGAACAGCTTGGCGGAGGCGGCCTCGGCGGGGGTCAGCTCACCCGCGTCCAGGGCCTCGGTGGCGCGGTCGGCGACGGCCTCGGCGGCGTCCACCTCGGCCTGGCAGGCGGCCAGCTCGAACTTGGTGTTCTGGAAGTGCGCGACCGGCTTGCCGAAGACGGTGCGCTCCTGGACGTACTGCTTGGCGAACCGGACGGCGGCCTTGGCCTGCGCGTAGGCGCCGAAGGCGATGCCCCAGCGCTCGGAGGCCAGGTTGTGGCCGAGGTAGTAGAAGCCCTTGTTCTCCTCGCCGAGCAGGTCCTCGACCGGGACCTTGACGTCCACGAAGGCCAGCTCGGCGGTGTCGGAGGTCTTCAGGCCCAGCTTGTCCAGCTTGCGGCCGACGGAGTAGCCCTCGGACTTGGTGTCCACGGCGAACAGCGAGATGCCGTGGCGGCGGTCCTCGGCGGTGGGCGCCGAGGTACGGGCGCACACGATGACGCGGTCGGCGTGCACGCCACCGGTGATGAAGGTCTTGGCGCCGTTGAGGACGTAGTGCGTGCCGTCCTCGCTGAGCTTGGCGGTGGACTTCATGCCCGCGAGGTCGGAACCGGTGCCCGGCTCCGTCATCGCGATGGCCCACATCTCCTCGCCGGTGACGAACTTCGGCAGGTAGCGCTTCTTCTGGTCCTCGGTGGCGAGCATCTTGATGTACGGCAGGGCGAGCAGCACGTGCACGCCGGAGCCGCCGAACTGGACGCCCGCGCGGGCGGTCTCCTCGTAGAGGACGGCCTCGAACTTGTGGCTGTCCAGACCCGCGCCGCCGAACTCCTCGGGGACGTTGATGCCGAAGATGCCCAGCTCTCCGAGCTTGTAGTAGAAGTCGCGCGGCGCCTGGCCGGCCGCGAACCACTCGTCGTACACCGGTACGACCTCGGCCTCGATGAAGGCGCGCAGGGTCTCCCGGAACGCCTCGTGATCCTCGTTGAACACCGTACGGCGCACGCCGCCCACCTCCACGTACCTCGGCATGCCGGAATGGGGCATGTCTAAGCGCTTGCTCATTGGAGCGTACCGGCGGGTAGGTGGCCCGTCCAGGGGTGGCCGGTCGTAACGCTCGTCACGCCGGGTAGGAACGCGGCGAGCGGCTACGCGGCGCCGGCGGCCTCGAACGCCCCGCGCGCCATCCGGTGCAGCAGCGCCGCCGTGGCGCCACGGCCCGGGAGGGTGCCCGCGCGGCCCAGGTGGGGGGTGGAGTTGAGCAGGCCGAAGACCGAGTGGACGGCCGAGCGGGCGGTGGGCTCGGTCAGCGCCGGGTAGACCTCGCGGACCACCTCCACCCACAGCTCGACGTACTGCCGCTGGAGCTGGCGCACCAGCTTGCGGTCGCTGTCGCGCAGCCGGTCCAGCTCGCGGTCGTGCAGGGTGATCAGCGGCCGGTCGTCCAGCGCGAAGTCGATGTGGCCCTCGATCAGGGAGTCCAGCACCGCGGAGGCGCCCAGGTCGCCGTCGGCCTCCGCGAGCCGCCGCCGGGCGCCGGTCAGCAGCTGCCCGCTGATGCCCACCAGCAGCTCGGCGAGCATCGCGTCCTTGCCCGGGAAGTGCCGGTACAGACCGGGGCCGCTGATGCCGACCGCCGCCCCTATCTCGTCCACGCCGACGCCGTGGAAGCCGCGCTCGGCGAACAGCCGCGCGGCTTCCTTCAGGATCTGCTCGCGCCGGGTCGGGGCGTCGGTTCTGGGAGCCATGAAGACAATTCTAGACAGCGAGGTTAGCGGTCGTTAACCTGAAGGAAATGGTTAACGCTCATTAACCGGTCCGAGCACCGGGTGAGGGGACCGCAGAATGCAGGAGGCACCGGAGCTCCGGAGCGCGGCAGACCCCGCGTCGGAGGCCTGGCGGGCCAATGAAGAGGCCCATCTCGCACTGGTCGAGGAGTTGCGCGGCAAGCTGGCCGCGGCGGCGCTCGGCGGCGGTGAGCGGGCGCGTGCGCGGCACACCGCGCGCGGCAAGCTGCTGCCCAGGGACAGGGTCGACACACTGCTCGACCCGGGCTCGCCCTTCCTGGAGCTGGCACCGCTGGCGGCCGAGGGGATGTACGACGGCCAGGCGCCGGCCGCCGGGGTGATCGCCGGGATCGGGCGGGTCAGCGGGCGCGAGTGCGTGATCGTCGCCAACGACGCCACCGTCAAGGGCGGCACGTACTACCCGATGACGGTGAAGAAGCACCTGCGCGCCCAGGAGGTGGCCCTCGACAACCGGCTGCCCTGCGTCTACCTGGTCGACTCCGGCGGCGCCTTCCTGCCGATGCAGGACGAGGTGTTCCCGGACCGCGAGCACTTCGGGCGGATCTTCTACAACCAGGCCCGGATGTCCGGCGCGGGCATCCCGCAGATCGCGGCCGTGCTCGGCTCCTGCACCGCGGGCGGCGCGTACGTCCCGGCGATGAGCGACGAGGCGGTCATCGTCCGGAACCAGGGCACCATCTTCCTGGGCGGCCCCCCGCTGGTGAAGGCGGCCACCGGCGAGGTGGTCACGGCGGAGGAGCTGGGCGGCGGCGAGGTCCACTCCCGGATCTCCGGCGTCACCGACCACCTCGCGGAGGACGACGCGCACGCCCTGCGGATCGTCCGCACCATCGTCTCCACCCTCCCGGCCCGGCGGTCGCTGCCCTGGGAGGTCACCCCGGCCGTCGAACCGAAGGTGGACCCGGCCGGGCTGTACGGCGCGGTCCCGGTCGACTCCCGCACCCCCTACGACGTCCGCGAGATCATCGCGCGCGTGGTCGACGGCTCCCGGTTCGCCGAGTTCAAGAGCGAGTACGGCCAGACGCTGGTCACCGGTTTCGCCCGCATCCACGGCCACCCGGTGGGGATCGTCGCCAACAACGGCATCCTCTTCTCCGAGTCCGCCCAGAAGGGCGCCCACTTCATCGAGCTGTGCGACCAGCGCGGCATCCCGCTGGTGTTCCTCCAGAACATCTCCGGCTTCATGGTCGGCAAGGACTACGAGGCGGGCGGCATCGCCAAGCACGGCGCCAAGATGGTGACGGCGGTGGCCTGCACCCGCGTGCCCAAGCTGACCGTCGTCGTCGGCGGCTCCTACGGCGCGGGCAACTACTCGATGTGCGGCCGGGCCTACTCCCCCCGCTTCCTGTGGATGTGGCCCAACGCCAAGATCTCCGTGATGGGCGGCGAGCAGGCCGCCAGCGTCCTCGCCACGGTCAAGCGCGACCAGATGGAGGGCCGCGGCGAGTCCTGGTCCGCCGAGGACGAGGAGACCTTCAAGGCGCCGATCCGCGCCCAGTACGAGACCCAGGGCAACGCGTACTACGCCACCGCCCGGCTGTGGGACGACGGCGTGATCGACCCGATGGAGACCCGTCAGGTGCTCGGACTCGCCCTGACGGCCTGCGCCAACGCGCCACTGGGAGATCCCCAGTTCGGCGTCTTCCGGATGTGAGGAGGGGAACCGTGTTCGACACAGTGCTGGTCGCCAACCGGGGCGAGATCGCGGTACGGGTCATCCGTACGCTCCGCTCGCTGGGCGTGCGCTCGGTGGCGGTCTTCTCCGACGCCGACGCGGACGCGCGGCACGTCCGGGAGGCCGACACGGCGGTACGGATCGGCCCGGCTCCGGCGGCGGAGAGCTATCTGTCGGTGGAGCGGCTGCTGGAGGCCGCCGCCCGCACCGGCGCGCAGGCCGTCCACCCCGGCTACGGCTTCCTCGCCGAGAACGCCGCCTTCGCGCGGGCCTGCGAGGAGGCGGGACTGGTCTTCATCGGCCCGCCGGCGGACGCCATCGCGCTGATGGGCGACAAGATCCGCGCCAAGGAGACGGTCGAGGCCGCCGGGGTGCCGGTGGTCCCGGGCGGACGCGACCCCGAACTGGCCGACGCGGCCCGCGAGCTGGGCGCGCCCGTGCTGCTGAAGCCGTCGGCCGGCGGTGGCGGCAAGGGCATGCGCCTGGTGCGGGACCTGTCGGTGCTGGACGAGGAGATCGCCGCCGCCCGCCGCGAGGCCCGAGCCTCCTTCGGCGACGACACCCTGCTGGTGGAGCGGTGGATCGACCGGCCCCGGCACATCGAGATCCAGGTGCTGGCCGACGGCCACGGCAACGTGGTCCACCTCGGCGAGCGCGAGTGCTCGCTCCAGCGGCGGCACCAGAAGATCATCGAGGAGGCGCCGAGCGTCCTGCTCGACGAGGCGACGCGGGCGGCGATGGGCGAGGCGGCCGTGCAGGCGGCGCGTTCGTGCGGGTACCGGGGCGCGGGCACGGTGGAGTTCATCGTGCCGGGCAACGACCCGTCGTCGTACTACTTCATGGAGATGAACACCCGGCTCCAGGTGGAGCACCCGGTCACCGAACTGGTGACCGGCCTCGACCTGGTCGAGTGGCAGCTGCGGGTGGCGGCCGGCGAGCCGCTGGGCTTCGCGCAGGAGGACGTCCGGCTGACCGGGCACGCGGTGGAGGCCCGCATCTGCGCCGAGGACCCCGCCCGCGGCTTCCTCCCCTCCGGCGGCACGGTCCTGCTGCTGAACGAGCCCCAGGGCGACGGCGTCCGCACCGACTCCGGCCTCAGCGAGGGAACCGAGGTCGGCAGCCTGTACGACCCGATGCTCTCCAAGGTGATCGCGTACGGCCCCGACCGCGAGACGGCGCTGCGCCGGCTGCGGGCGGCGCTCGCGGAGACGGTCACGCTGGGCGTCCCGACCAACGCGGGCTTCCTGCGCCGGCTGCTGGGCCATCCGGCCGTGGTGGCGGGCGAGCTGGACACCGGTCTGGTGGAGCGGGTCGTGGACGACCTGGTCACCACCCGGGTGCCGGAGGAGGTCTACGAGGCGGCGGCCGCCGTACGCCTCGACGCGCTGAAGCCGCGCGGCTCCGGCTGGACCGACCCCTTCTCCGTGCCCGACGGCTGGCGCCTGGGCGGCACCCCGAAGCCCCCCGCCTTCGACCTGCGGGTGCAGGAGCCGGTGACGTACACCCCGCGCGGCTCCGCCGAGGTCACGGACACCGCGGTGACCGTCACCCTCGACGGCGTCCGGCACGGCTTCCACCGCGCCGGCGACTGGCTGGGCCGCGACGGCGACGCCTGGCAGGTGCGCGACCACGACCCGGTGGCCGCCTCCCTGTCCCAGGCCGCGCACGCGGGCGCCGACTCGCTGACCGCCCCGATGCCCGGCACGGTGACCGTCGTCAAGGTCGCCGTCGGCGACGAGGTGGCCGCCGGCCAGAGCCTGCTGGTGGTGGAGGCGATGAAGATGGAGCACGTCATCTCCGCCCCGCACGCGGGCACGGTCGCCGAGCTGGACGTGACGCCGGGCACCACGGTCGCCATGGACCAGGTGCTGGCCGTCATCGCACCGAAGGAGGAGGCGGAGTGAGCACCGAGCAACTGCCCATGGTCGTACCGGCCCCGGGCCTGCCCGCCCGGGTGCGGATCCACGAGGTCGGGGCGCGTGACGGGCTCCAGAACGAGAAGATCGCCGTACCGACCGAGGTGAAGGCCGAGTTCATCCGCCGGCTGGCCGACGCGGGTCTGACGACCGTGGAGGCGACGAGCTTCGTGCACCCCAAGTGGGTGCCCCAGCTCGCCGACGCGGAGCAGCTGTACCCGCAGGTGCGGGACCTGGCCGGGGTCGCGCTGCCCGTCCTCGTCCCCAACCAGCGCGGCCTGGAACGGGCGTTGGGGCTGGGCGCCGACCGGATCGCGGTCTTCGCCAGCGCCACCGAGTCCTTCGCCAAGGCCAACCTCAACCGCACGGTGGACGAGTCCCTCGCGGTGTTCGAGCCGGTGGTGCGCCAGGCCAAGGACGCGGGCGCGCACGTGCGCGGCTACGTCTCCATGTGCTTCGGCGACCCCTGGGAGGGCGCGGTGCCGCCACACCAGGTGGTCCGCGTCTGCGCCGCCCTGCGGGACATGGGCTGCGACGAGCTGAGCCTCGGCGACACCATCGGCGTGGCCACCCCCGGCCATGTGCGCGAACTCCTCAACCTGCTCAACGAGGAGGGTGTGCCGACCGACGAGATCGGTGTGCACTTCCACGACACCTACGGACAGGCCCTCGCCAACACCTACGCGGCGCTGGAGCACGGCGTGACCACGGTCGACGCGTCGGCCGGCGGGCTCGGGGGCTGCCCGTACGCCAAGTCCGCCACCGGCAACCTCGCCACCGAGGACCTGGTCTGGATGCTGCACGGGCTCGGTATCGAGACCGGCGTCGACCTCGCCCGGCTGACCGCCACCAGCGTGTGGATGGCCGCCCACCTCGACCGGCCCAGCCCCTCCCGTACCGTCCGCGCTCTCTCCCACAAGGAACAGTGATCAGCATGGACCACCGCCTCAGCCCCGAGCTGGAGGAACTCCGCCGCACGGTCGAGGAGTTCGCGCACGACGTCGTCGCGCCGAAGATCGGCGACTTCTACGAGCGGCACGAGTTCCCGTACGAGATCATCCGCGAGATGGGCCGCATGGGTCTGTTCGGGCTGCCGTTCCCGGAGGAGTACGGCGGCATGGGCGGCGACTACCTGGCGCTCGGCATCGCCCTGGAGGAGCTGGCCCGGGTCGACTCCTCGGTGGCCATCACCCTGGAGGCCGGCGTCTCGCTCGGCGCCATGCCGATCCACCTCTTCGGCACCGAGGAGCAGAAGCGCGAGTGGCTGCCCCGGCTGTGCTCGGGCGAGATGCTGGGCGGCTTCGGCCTGACCGAGCCGGACGGCGGCAGCGACGCGGGCGGGACCCGTACGACGGCCCGGCTCGACCCGGACACCGGCGAATGGGTCATCAACGGCTCCAAGTGCTTCATCACCAACTCGGGCACGGACATCACCGGGCTGGTGACGGTCACCGCGGTCACCGGCCGCAAGCCGGACGGCAGGCCGCTCATCTCCTCGATCATCGTCCCGTCGGGCACCCCGGGCTTCACGGTGGCGGCGCCCTACTCCAAGGTCGGCTGGAACGCCTCGGACACCCGCGAACTCTCCTTCGTGGACGTCCGGGTGCCCGCCGCCAACCTGCTCGGCCAGGAGGGCCGCGGCTACGCCCAGTTCCTGCGCATCCTGGACGAGGGCCGCGTCGCCATCGCCGCCCTCGCCACGGGTCTGGCCCAG
Source organism: Streptomyces sp. NEAU-sy36 (assembly GCF_013423905.1). Lineage (NCBI taxonomy): Bacteria > Bacillati > Actinomycetota > Actinomycetes > Kitasatosporales > Streptomycetaceae > Streptomyces > Streptomyces sp. NEAU-sy36. The sequence continues at coordinate 948,701 of NZ_CP058977.1, read as the reverse complement.
GGCTGTGTGGACGAGTCGGTGAAGTACGCCAAGGAGCGGCACGCCTTCGGCCGGCCCATCGGCGCCAACCAGGCCATCCAGTTCAAGATCGCCGACATGGAGATGAAGGCCCACACGGCCCGTCTCGCCTGGCGCGACGCCGCCTCCCGGCTGGTCTGCGGCGAGCCCTTCAAGAAGGAGGCGGCCCTGGCCAAGCTCTACTCCTCCACCATCGCCGTCGACAACGCCCGCGACGCCACCCAGATCCACGGCGGCTACGGCTTCATGAACGAGTACCCGGTCGCCCGGATGTGGCGCGACTCCAAGATCCTGGAGATCGGCGAGGGCACGAGCGAGGTCCAGCGGATGCTGATCGCACGGGAGTTGGGGCTGGTGAGCTGACGGGCTCCGGCACCCCAGGAGGACGGGCCGCGCGGCCCGGGTGAGCGACCTGACCGCCACCCGGACCGCGCGGCCCCGCGTATGTCACCTCTTGTCAGCGCGACGGCCACAGCAACGCCTGGGCGACGATGACGCGTTCGCCGTCGAAGGTGACGGAGGGCCCCTCGTGCGGTTCGTAGCCGAGGGCGAGGGCCTCGCTCACCCGGTGGCAGAAGGCGGCGTCGTCCGGGCCGGTCAGTACGCGGTAGACGGGCAGACCGTCGGGGGGTGCGCTCATGGGGGACAGGATGCCAGGCGGGCCCCCCGTCCCGGCCCGCGGGAGGCCCTGAAGCCGGTCGGCACACCGCACCCTGGACAGCAAGGAAGGTTAGGCTAACCTACCTTTGCACCTGTCCGGCGGGCGCTGCGCCCCGTTCGAAAGCGGTCATACCCATGTCCCATGCCCGTGCCATCCACCTCACTCGCCGCGGCCTGCTCGCCGCGGGCGGCGCCATCGGACTCGGCGCCGCCCTCGCGGCCTGCGGGGACGACAAGGGCAAAGGCAGTGGCGGGCCGGCGGCCACCGGGAAGTCCGGCCCCTGGTCCTTCGAGGACGACCGCGGCACGACCGTGAAGCTGGACAGGACCCCCGCGAACATCGTCGCCTTCACCGGCGTCGGCGCCGCGCTCCACGACTACGGCATCCAGGTCAAGGGCGTCTTCGGCCCCACGACGACCAAGGACGGCAAGCCGGATGTGCAGGCCGGCGACATGGACGTCAGCAAGGTGACCGTCCTCGGCAACGCCTGGGGCCAGTTCAACATCGAGAAGTACGCCGCCCTCGCCCCGGACGTGCTGATCAGCACCATGTTCGACGACGCCGGCACCCTCTGGTACGTCCCGGAGGAGTCCGCGAAGAAGATCGGCGCGCTCGCCCCGAGCGTCGGCGTATCCGTCTACGACCGCCCCCTCACCGAGCCCCTCCAGCGGATGTGGGACCTCGCGGCGTCGCTCGGCGCCGACATGAAGGCGCCGAAGGTCACCGCCGCGAAGAAGCGGTTCGAGGAGGCCGCGGCCCGGCTGCGCGCCGCGGCCAAGGCCAGGCCCGACATCAAGGTGATGGCGGGCAGCGCGAGCGACCAGCTCTTCTACGTCTCCGGCACCAACCTCTCCATCGACCTGGAGTACTTCAAGGCGCTCGGCGTGAACTTCGTGGAGCCGCCGGAGAGCGCGAAGAAGCAGGGGGGCGGCTGGTACGAGTCGCTGAGCTGGGAGAACGTCGACAAGTACCAGGCGGACATCATCATGATGGACGACCGGACCTCGGCCATCCAGCCCGCGGACATCACCAAGCCGACCTGGAAGAAGCTGCCGGCGGTGAAGGCGGGTCAGGTGATCTCCCGCTCCCCCGAGCCGATCCTGTCGTACGACAAGTGCGTGCCGCTGCTGACGAGCCTGGCCGAGGCGCTGGAGAAGGCGAAGAAGGTCGGCTGAGCCGGCGCACGGAGCACACCCCAGCCCTGACCCCGCCCCTTCAGGAGCCCGCCCATGACGACAGCCGTCGCCTCCCCCTTCCGGTTCTTCCCCCTCCAGGTCGCGCGGACGCGGCGGCTCGGGCCGACGCTCGTCCGGGTCACCTTCACCGGCGCCACCCTGCACGCCTTCCACTCCGACGGCCGCGACCAGTCGCTCTCCCTCTTCCTGCCGCGCCCCGGGCAGACCGAGCCCGTCGTCCCGCTCGACCTGGACGACGACTGGTCCCGCCGGTGGCGGGAGTTGCCGCAGGACGTGCGGGCCGTGATGCGGTCGTACACCCTGCGGGCCCTGCGCCGGGACCCGGACGAGGTCGACATCGACTTCGCGTTGCACGGCACGGAGCCGGGTGCCCCGACGCCCGCGGGGCCCGCTTCCCGGTGGGCCGCGCGGGCCGTGCCCGGCGACCGGGTGCTGCTGCTCGGACCGGTGGTCGCCGACAACCGGTCGATCCGGTTCCGGCCGCCCGAGGACACCGACCTGGTGGTGATGTGGGGCGACGAGACCGCCGTACCGGCCGCGACCGCCATCCTCGAGTCCCTGCCCGCCGGCACCCCCGTGCGCGCCTGGCTCCAGGTCCCCCGCGCCGGTGACGTCCAGGACGTGCGCACGGACGCCGACGCGCGGATCACCTGGCTGGTACGCGAAACGGGCTCCCCCGACCCGCTCACCGCCCTCCGGGAGGCCCCCCTGGGCGCCGCCGCGCGCCCCTACGTGTGGCTCGCCGGAGAGTCGGGCCAAGTCAAGGCACTGCGCCGCCACTTCGTCGGCGAACGCGGCGTGGACCGGCGCCGGGTGACGTTCGTGGGGTACTGGCGACGGGGCCTGACGGAGGAGGAGCTGCGGGCGGCGGGAGAGTAGCCCACGTCTTTCCCCTGGGCGCTCCCGTACCGGCCCGCCGGGAGACCGTCGGGGGCCCGGGTCAGCGCTGGTCCTCGCCGAGGGCCGCGCGAAGCCAGTCGAGGGAGCCGGTCGCCAGCACGGCGTCCGCGAGCGCCTGTCCGGACTTGGTCGTGATCCGGCCGCGCGAGTTGTCGATCCAGCGCTGTGCGTTCGCGTAGCCCTGGTCTCGGTACTCGATCCCCTGGATCATGCATTCCAGTTTGTCGGCGTCCCGGGCGCAGACGGCTTCCGGGGTGTCCCGGGCCTCGTACGTGCCGATGATCTCCTTCACCGCGTCGGCGACGGCCGCAGGCATGCCGGCGACCTGGTCGCCTGCGATGTCCCGCGGATCGGCTTCCCCATCGGTGTACTTCTTGCCGAGGTGGTTGACGTCACCGGTCCGGGTCTCGCCGGTGTCGTGCCAGACCGCGAGGAGCGCGGCGCGGGCCGGGTCGGCGCCTTCCATCCGCGCGATGATCGAGGCGATCAGCGAGGTCCGCCAGGAGTGTTCGGCCACGGTTTCGGGCTGGCGTACGCCTGCCATCCACCACCCGGTGCGCGCCGTGTGCTTGAGCGTCCCGGCTTCGAACAGGAAATTTGCCACCGGAGAAAGGTCGTCGGACACCTCTGGTCTCCTCTCACGCCTCGGCGAGGCGGATCGCGTAGCGAATGCTCTCCAGCTCCCGCCTGCCACGTGACGAGAGTTCCCCGCCATCCAACATCACCGGCAGACGTTCGCGCAGGGCGCGGGCCGCGGCGCCCGACCGCAGCAGGCCCGGGCGCACCTGGAGCAGCGACCACACGGAGTGGATGTTGAGATCCACGTAATCGTGGTCGGGGGCGATGCCCTCGACGAGGTGGGTGAGGAGTCGGCTCCCGTTCCACGGGCCGAGGGAGTCGTTCGCGATGAAGTCGTCCGACAACTGGGGGATGTTCGTCTCGCCGATCCAATAGGCCCAATAGGCGAGGTTCGCCGCCTCTCCGGCCTCGTCGTCCTGGAGCGCGGTGTCGATGAAGTAGGCCATCCGGTCACGGTCACCCCGGCGCGCCGCGACCGCGGCGACGCTGCGCTCGTTCAGCCACCCCGTCAGCCAGTCGTCAGGGCGCTCGGTGCGCTGCTGCTGAGCGAGCCAGTCCGAGGCGTCGGGCTGCTGGTCGTACCCGGACAGGTAGAGGGCTTGACGCCGTAAGAGGAACTGCCCCGGCCCGCGCGCCTGTTCGGCGGTGCGGCGCATCCGTGCGAAGAACGTGCGCCGCTCGCTCGCGGTCAGTTGGGGACCGGGTGGCGCCGGGCCTCGCCGCGGCCGGACGGGCACCGGCAGCGTGCGGATCGTACGCGGCGGTACGCCGTCGAGCGGCCAGACCAGCACCTCGGCCAGCTCTCGGCGCATGACCATCACACCGAGCAGGTTCTCCTCGATGGGGGCCTCCTCGTCGAGGACGGAGGCCAGGACGACGTCCGCCTCCAGGGCACGTTCGAGGGCGTGCAGCAGCGCGGGCGAGACGCCCATCCGCATCAGCCGGTGCCGAAGGCCGAGCAACTGGCCCACGGGCACGGCCGTCAGGGGGCGTCGGCCGGTCTCCCACCCGGCGATCGTGTCCGTGGCCACCTTCAGGTGATCGGCGGCCTCCTCCTGCGTACGGCCCTGCTGCTCGCGGATCACTCGAAGGACGTAGCCGCTGAGCAGTCCGCAACGAGGCCGCCGAGCCGTACTCGTACCAGCCGTCAGGGTTTGCCGAGCGGTAGGCCGCATGGGAGGTCCAATCCGGGCGGCCCTGGACACCCCACCCGTACTCGCGGTCACTTCAGGGACGCCGCCCGACTTCCTACGGTCGTGGGTGTCCCTGAACCGAGCCTATGAGAAGGCCGCGACCGCATGGGCTCTGTTCTTCACACTCACCACCTGTTGGTGACCCGGTTGGGCAGGAGAGACCGATGGAGACCCTCGTACGAGGCGAGCGGATCACCCCTTGGGGAGCAGGCCGCATGAGGCCGTATCCCGCCGCGGCGGTTCTGCCGGCCGCGAGCATGGTCCTGAACGCCGAGACCCAGACGGCTGACTGGGTGGTACCGGACGGTGTGCCGGTGCCGACGATGGACCGGCACAGGCGGTCCGAGACGTCGAAGGAGACGAGTACGCAGACCAGTCTGGACGGTACTCCGGACCAGGGCAGCGACCAGGCGGGAGACAGCGACTGATGGCCGCGGGCGGGCCGCCGGTCCTCGTCGTCACCCGTCTGGACGACGCGACGGCCGATGAGGTGATCAAGGAGCTGAATCGGCGCCGCGTGCCGGTGATGCGCCTGGACCCTGGGGACTTCCCGAACACGGTCACCTTCGGCGCGGCCTTCGACAGCTGCGGGGTTTCCGGGGGCATGGCCACGCAGACCCGGACCGTCGGCCTGGAGGAAGTGCGCTCGGTGTACTGGCGGCGGCCCACCCCTTACACCGCGGATCTCTCCATGGACGAGCAGACCACCCGGTGGGCCGTGGAAGGGGCCCGCTACGGGCTCGGCGGCACTCTGGCAGCGCTGCCCGGCGCGCATTACGTGAACCACCCCTGGCGGAACCGGGACGCCGAGTACAAACCGGCGCAGTTGGCGATGGCTGCCCGCTGCGGGCTCACCGTGCCGCCGACCCTGGTCACGAACGATGTCGATCAGGCCCGTGCCTTCGTGGACGACCACGGCCCCGTGCTGTACAAACCGTTGCGCGAGACGGAGTTCACCGGCGCTGACGGCCGTGCGCTGACCGTGTGGATCGAGGACGTCCTGACCGACCAGCTCGACGACCGGGTACGGCACACGGCACACCTCTTCCAGCAGCGCGTGCCCAAGATCGCCGACATCCGGCTGACCGCCGTCGGCGAACGGTTGTCAGCCGTCAGGATCGACGGATCACCCGGCGTCGACTGGCGGCGCCACTACGACCGGCTCACCTACGACCTGATCGGCGTTCCGACCGAGGTGGCGCATGGGGTACATGCCTACCTGAGCGCGTTCGGCCTGGTTTTCGGCGCGTTCGACTTCGGCCTGGACCGGGAAGGCCGATGGCACTGGTTCGAGTGCAACCCCAACGGGCAATGGGCCTGGTTCCCCGACCACATCACCTCCCTGATCACCTCCGCCATCGCCGATCAGCTCCAGGACGGAGGCAAGGCATGACCGCCGACTCGGCCCGGCTCCGCCGCGCGCTCGCCTCGTCGTTGTCCGTCGAGGACCCCGCCTGGCGGGACGCCGTGGCGGTCGTCCCCAGGGAACGGTTCCTGGACGACGTCGTGTTCCGCCCGTCCCAGGCCGGGTGGCGGCCGGTGTCCCGTCGGTCGGTGGGCATCGACGAATGGCTTCGCCTCGTGTACGAGGACACCACCTGGGTCACGCAGGTGGACGGCATCGGCGCGGCGCAGGCCGAGGGCCCGATGCCCGGCAAGCCGACCTCGTCCAGCACACTGCCGTCGTTGGTCGTCCGCCTGCCCGATCTGGCAGGGCTGCGCGAGGGTGACAGGGTCCTGGAGATCGGCACCGGAACCGGCTACTCCACGGCCGTTCTCTGCCACCGGCTCGGCGAGAAGAACGTGTACTCGATCGAGTACGACACGCGGCTCGCCGCCACTGCGGCCGAACACCTTCGTGCCGTCGGCTGCGCTCCGACGCTCGTCACCGGTGACGGGCTCGCCGGTTACCGGGACGCCGCCGACTATGACGCGATCGTGGCCACCTGCGCGGTCCGGCACATTCCGCCGGCCTGGCTGTATCAGGTCAAGCCGGGAGGAAGCATCACCACCACGATCAGCGGATGGATGCTGGGTTCCGGGCTGGTCCGGCTCACCGTCGCCGAGGACGGCACGGCATCGGGCCGCTTCGCAGGCGACGAGGTCGGCTTCATGCTCGCCCGCCCGCACGAGCGACCACCCCGGCCCACCTTCCACCAGCGGCCGGGGCGGACTCGCCCGGCACGCCTTGACCCCGGTCTGCTGAACGAGTGGTCCGGACTCTTCGTCGCCCAACTCGCCGCGCCCTCTGCCGAACTCATGACCTCTGGCGACGGCGTGTCCCTCGTGGACGTCGCCACCGGCTCCCAGGCGTGGACGGAACCCGACGGGCACGGGTGGCTCGTGCACCAGCACGGCCCCCTCCACCTGTGGGACGCCGTCGAGGAAGCTCTCACGACCTGGCAGGAAGCCGGGGCGCCCACGATGTCCGCCTTCGGCATGACCGTGGGAGCCGACGGCTCGCAACGCGTCTGGCTCGGCGACGCCACCGGTCCCTGCTGGAACCTGCCCGTTTGAACACCCGGACCTGTCGCACGGCCTTCCGGCGCGGGGCGGGTACCGCTGAACTCCGGCCGGAGCTCGCCCGCTCCGGTGTCGGGTGAGCAAGGCATCCACCGCGCCGATCATGGCCGTTCGTCCGCGCAGACGTATGCCCTGATCCAGAAAAGTTAGGTTAGGCTAACCTCAGTCGAATCCACCGCACCGGAGGACACCCCCATGCGCTCCCACCTGCTCAATGGCCTCACCGCGGAGCACTACCGCCGCTCCGTGACCGAAGGAGTCGAGCGGGTGGCGGAGAAACTCGCCGGCACCGAACGGCCGTTCAGCGGTGTCACGCCGGACGCGCTCGCGTCCCGTGTCGACGCCGTCGACCTGGACCGGCCGCTCGGCGACACCGCGGCCGTGCTGGACGAGTTGGAGGACGTCTACCTGAAGGACGCGGTCTACTTCCACCACCCCCGCTATCTCGCCCACCTCAACTGCCCGGTCGTCATCCCGGCGGTGCTCGGCGAGGCGGTGCTCTCCGCGGTCAACTCCTCGCTGGACACCTGGGACCAGTCGGCCGGCGGCACCCTCATCGAGCGCAAGCTGATCGACTGGACGGCCGGGCGGATCGGGCTCGGACCGGCCGCGGACGGGGTCTTCACGTCCGGCGGCTCCCAGTCCAACCTCCAGGCGCTGCTGCTGGCCCGGGAGGAGGCCAAGAGCCACGACCCGGCGAAGCTGCGGATCCTCGCCTCCGAGGCCGGCCACTTCAGTGTGCAGAAGTCGGCGAAACTGCTGGGGCTCGGCGAGGACGCGGTCCTCACCGTGCCCGTCGACCGCGACAAGCGGATGCGGACCGTCGCCCTCGCCGGCGAACTGGAGCGCTGCCGCCGTGCGGGCCTGGTGCCGATGGCGGTCGTCGCCACCGCCGGCACCACCGACTTCGGCTCCATCGACCCGCTGCCCCGAATCGCCGAGCTGTGCGATCGGTACGGGGTGTGGCTGCACGTGGACGCCGCCTACGGCTGCGGGCTGCTCGCCTCCCGGAAGTACCGGCACCGCATCGACGGCATCGAGCGCGCCGACTCGGTCACCGTCGACTACCACAAGTCCTTCTTCCAGCCGGTGAGTTCGTCCGCCGTGCTGGTCCGCGACGGCGCCACCCTGCGGCACGCCACCTACCACGCCGACTACCTCAACCCGCGCGCGACGGTGCGCGAGCGCATCCCCAACCAGGTCGACAAGTCCCTCCAGACCACCCGCCGGTTCGACGCCCTCAAACTGTGGCTGACCCTGCGCACCATGGGCGCCGACGGCATCGGCGAACTCTTCGACGAGGTCTGCGACCTGGCCGTGGCGGGGTGGCGGCTGCTGGCCGCCGACCCGCGGTTCGAGGTGGTGGTCGAACCGGCCCTGTCCACCCTGGTCTTCCGCTGGGTCCCGGCCGCCGTCACCGACCCGGCCGAGACCGACCGCGCCAACCTCCACGCCCGTAAGGCCCTGTTCGCCTCCGGTGAGGCCGTGGTCGCGGGCACCAAGGTCGGCGGCCGCCACTACCTGAAGTTCACCCTCCTCAACCCCGAGACGACCCCCGCCGACATCGCCGCCGTCCTCGATCTGATCGCCGGCCACGCCGAGCAGTACCTGGGAGAATCCCTTGACCGCGCTTCCTGAAGCCAGCCGCGTCCACGACCTCGTGGGAATCGGCCTCGGCCCCTTCAACCTCGGTCTCGCCTGCCTCACCGAGCCGATCGACGCGCTGGACGCCGTCTTCCTGGAGTCCAAGCCCGGCTTCGAGTGGCACGCCGGGATGTTCCTGGACGGCGCCCACCTCCAGACCCCGTTCATGTCGGACCTGGTCACCCTGGCCGACCCGACCTCGCCGTACTCCTTCCTCAACTACCTGAAGCAGAAGGGCAGGCTGTACTCCTTCTACATCCGGGAGAACTTCTATCCGCTGCGGGTGGAGTACGACGACTACTGCCGCTGGGCCGCGGGCCGGCTGAGCAGCGTCCGGTTCGGCACCACGGTCACCGAGGTGTCGTACGACGAGGAGGGCGAGCTGTACCTCGTGCGCACCGCCGCCGGGGAGACGTACCGTGCCCGGCACCTCGTCCTCGGCACGGGCACGGTGCCCCACCTCCCCGAGGCCTGCCGCGGCCTCGGCGGGGACCTGCTGCACACCTCCGCTTACATGCACCGCAGGGCGGAGCTGCGCGAGAAGAGGTCCATCACGATCGTCGGCAGCGGGCAGAGCGCGGCGGAGATCTACTACGAGCTGCTGTCCGAGATCGACGTCCACGGCTACCAGCTCAACTGGGTCACCCGCTCCCCGCGGTTCTTCCCGCTGGAGTACACCAAGCTGACGCTGGAGATGACCTCACCGGACTACATCGACTACTTCCGCGCGCTGCCCGAGGAGACCCGCTACCGGCTGGAGAAGCAGCAGAAGGGCCTGTTCAAGGGCATCAACTCGGAGCTGATCGACGCGATCTTCGACCTGCTGTACCAGAAGGACGTGGCGAGCGGGGACCGGCCGCTGCCGACCCGGCTGCTCACCAACTCCTCCCTGGTGAGCGCCCGTTACGACGACGGCGGCTACACCCTCGGCTTCCGCCAGGACGAGCAGGGCAAGGACTTCGAGATCCGCAGCGAGGGCCTGGTGCTGGCCACCGGCTACCACTACGAGCCGCCGGCCTTCCTCGCCCCGCTCCGCGACCGGCTGCGCTTCGACGGCCACGGCCGCTTCGACGTCGCCCGCAACTACAGCATCGACGTCACGGGCCGCGGCGTCTTCCTCCAGAACGCCGGCGTCCACACCCACAGCATCACCAGCCCCGACCTCGGCATGGGCCCGTACCGCAACGCGACCATCATCCGCGAACTGCTCGGCAGTGAGCACTACCCGGTCGAGAAGTCCATCGCCTTCCAGGAGTTCGCCGTATGACCGACACAGACTTCGGCTTCCGTCCCGTCGATCCGCGCGAGGACGCCGCGCTGCTGCACTCCTGGATCACCCACCCCAAGGCCGCCTTCTGGATGATGCAGGACGCCCGGCGAGCGGACATCGAGCGCGTGTACACGGAGATAGCCGCCGACGAGCACCAGGAGGCCCTCCTCGGGCTGCGCGGCGAGCGGCCCGTCTTCCTCATGGAGAGGTACGACCCGGCGCACCGGGAACTGGTCGGCCTCTACGACGCGCGCCCCGGTGACATCGGGATGCACTTCCTGACCCCGGCGACCGACACGCCCGAGCACGGCTTCACCCGGGCCGTCCTCACCGCCGTCATGGCCCGGCTGTTCGAGGATCCGGCGGTGCGGCGCGTCGTCGTCGAGCCGGACGTGCGCAACACGGCGGTGCACGCGCTGAACGCGGCCGTCGGCTTCGTGGCCGAGCGGGAGATCCGCAAGCCGGAGAAGCGGGCCCTGCTGAGCTTCTGCACCCGCGAGCAGTTCACCCGGGCGGTGGCCCGATGACCCCCGCACAGGCCGTGGCCCATCTGTCCCCCGAGCGCTGGGCGACCGCCAACCGGCTGCTGATCCGCAAGGCGCTCGCCGAGTTCGCGCACGAGCGCCTGATCGGCCCCGAGGAGGACGGCGAGGGGTACGTCGTGCGCGGCGACGACGGGCTCACCACGTACCGGTTCACCGCCGTGCGCCGCGCCCTGGACCACTGGCAGATCGACGCCGGCTCGATCACCCGCCACCGCGACGGCCGCGAACTCCCGCTCGCCGCACTGGACTTCTTCATCGAGCTGAAGGACTCCCTGGGGCTGAGCGACGAGATACTGCCGGTCTACCTGGAGGAGATCTCCTCCACCCTGGCCGGCACCTGCTACAAGCTCACCAAGCCCCGTGTCACGGCGGCCGAGCTGGCCGCGAGCGGCTTCCAGGCGATCGAGACGGGGATGACCGAGGGCCACCCCTGCTTCGTCGCCAACAACGGACGGCTCGGGTTCGGCGTCGACGAGTACCTGTCGTACGCCCCGGAGACCGCGCATCCGATCCGCCTGGTGTGGCTGGCCGCGCACCGCTCGCGGGCCGCGTTCACGGCGGGGGCCGGGATCGAGTACGAGGGGTTCGTCCGCGGCGAGCTGGGCGCGGCGACCGTCGAGCGGTTCCACCGGACGCTGACCGCGCAGGGCCTCGACCCCGCCGACTACCTCTTCCTGCCGGTCCACCCCTGGCAGTGGTGGAACAAGCTGTCGGTCACCTTCGCCGCGGAGATCGCCCGGCGCCACCTCGTCTGCCTCGGCGAGGGCGACGACGAATACCTCGCCCAGCAGTCCATCCGGACCTTCTTCAACACCAGCGACCCGCACAAGCACTACGTGAAGACGGCCCTGTCCGTGCTCAACATGGGCTTCATGCGCGGGCTTTCGGCCGCCTACATGGAGGCCACCCCGGCCATCAACGACTGGCTCGCCCGGCTGATCGATGGCGACCCGGTGCTGAAGGGCACCGGCCTGACGATCATCCGGGAGCGGGCCGCCGTCGGCTACCGGCACCTGGAGTACGAGCGGGCCACCGACCGCCACTCCCCCTACCGCAAGATGCTGGCCGCGCTGTGGCGGGAGAGCCCGGTGCCCTCGCTCGACGACGGCGAGTCGCTCGCCACGATGGCCTCCCTGCTGCACGTGGACCACGAGGGCGCCTCCTTCGCGGGCGCGCTGATCGAGCGGTCCGGGCTGGCACCGGCCGACTGGCTGGCGGCGTACCTGCGGGCGTACTACGTCCCGCTGCTGCACAGCTTCTACGCCTACGGCCTGGCGTTCATGCCGCACGGCGAGAACACCATCCTGGTGCTGCGGGACGGTGTCGTGCGGCGGGCGGTGTACAAGGACATCGCCGAGGAGATCGTGGTGATGGACCCGGACACGCCGCTGCCGCCGGAGGTGGCACGGATCCGCGCCGACGTCCCCGAGGACGAGCGGCTGCTGTCGGTCTTCACCGATGTCTTCGACTGCTTCTTCCGCTTCCTCGCCGCCCTCCTCGCCGCCGAGGGCGTCCTCACGGAGGACGAGTTCTGGCGGACGGTCGCGCGGACCACCCGCGCCTACCAGGAGGCGAACCCCGAACTGGCCGACCGGTTCCGGCGGTACGACGTGTTCGCGCCCGAGTTCGCGCTGTCCTGCCTCAACCGGCTCCAGCTGCGCGACAACCGGCAGATGGTGGACCTCGCCGACCCGTCGGGGGCGCTCCAGCTGGTGGGCACCCTGAGGAACCCCATCGCCGGGTTCTGAGGCCCGGGGGCCGCGAGGAACCCAGGGACGGGCGGGCGCCCCGGAGTACGGTCCTCCGGGGCGCCCGCCATCCTCCGTCTCAGCTCGTGGGCCAGGGCACCTGCGGTGACTTGTAGTAGCGGATGCCGAGGGCGTCCCAGCGCGGAGCCTGGGCGGCCAGGCGCACCTTGTAGGTGTCCCAGTCGTGGGTGGCCGCCGGCGACCAGCCCAGCTCGGCCGCGCCCGGCAGCCGCGGGAAGGCCATGTACTCGATGTCGGCGGACGTCTTCAGGGTCTCCGACCACAGGGGCGCCTCGACGCCCCTGACCGCCGACGCCGGCGCGCCCGGCAGATAGGCGCCGGGGTCCCAGTCGTACGACCTGCGCACCTCGACCAGGCCCGCCCAGGTGAGGCCGAGCCTGGTGTCCTTGGTGTACTTCATGTCCAGGTAGACCCGGTCGGCCGGGGACAGGATCAGCCCGGTGCCGTTGCGGGCGGCCCGTGCGACCTGTTCCTTCTCGGCCGCGCCGGTGCCGTCCAGGCCCCAGTACTGGGCGAGGGCGCCCTTGGCGGGGTGGGCGCCCGTGAGCTGGTGCCAGCCGATGACCGTCTTGCCGTACTTGGCGACGACCGGCTGCACCCGGTCCATGAACGTCACGTAGTCGGTGTGGCTGGTGGAGTGCGCCTCGTCGCCGCCGATGTGCAGGTAGCGGCCCGGGGTGAGCGCGGCCAGCTCCCGCACCACGTCGTCGACGAAGGTGTAGGTGACGTCCTTGGAGACGCACAGCGAGCTGAAGCCGACGCTGGTGCCGGTGTAGCGCGGGGGTGCCACGCCGTCGCAGTTGAGCCGGGCGTACGAGGCGAGGGCCGCGTTGGTGTGGCCGGGCATGTCGATCTCCGGGACGACCTCCACGTAGCGGGAGGCGGCGTAGGAGACGATCTGCCGGTACTGCGCCTTGGTGTAGTAGCCGCCCTTGCCGCCGCCGACCTCGGTGGCGCCGCCGTAGGCCGACAGGCGCGGCCAGGAGTCGACGGCGATGCGCCAGCCCTGGTCGTCGCTGAGGTGCAGATGCAGCTCGTTGATCTTGTACAGCGCGAGTTCGTCGATGTACCGCTTCACCTGGCCGACGCCGAAGAAGTGCCGGGAGACGTCCAGCATGGCGCCGCGGTAGGCGTAGCGGGGCCGGTCCTCGATGGTGCCGCCGGCGATCCGCCAGCTGCGCCGGCTCACCGACTTCTTCTCCACGGCGGGGGGAAGCAGCTGACGCAGCGTCTGCACACCGTGGAAGAGTCCGGCCGGGGTGTCCGCGGTGAGGGTGACGCCGTCGGGGCCGCTGTGCAGCCGGTAGCCCTCGGCGCCCAGGCCGCTCTTGGCCAGGTGGAGCCGGATGCCGCCGCCGTGGTCGGTGAGCGGCAGCGGATAGCCGGTGGAGGGCCGCAGGATGCCGGTGAGATAGGCGCCGACGCGGCGGACCTCGGCCGAGTCGTCGACCCGGACGGCGGTGCCCCGGGTGATGCGGTACGGCGCTCCGCCGGGGGTGACGGAGGCGGGGGCCGGGACAACCCGGTCCAGGGGGACGGGGGCCGCGGCGCGGGCGCCCGCGGTGGCGGCGCGCGCCTCGGGCGCGGTGGGGGCGGCGCCGAGGGCGAAGGCGCCGGCCGCCGCGACGAGCAGCAGCGAACCGAGAACGCGGCCGGTTCGGGGAGTCGAGCTGTGGTTCCGTCTCACATGCGCTCCCTTCGTATCTGGTCGAGACCACTCTCCCGCAGATCCGGTGAAACAATCCCTCTATGGCGGAAATCATCCAGAAGGACGGCACCTGGATCTTCGACGGCGACGCCCTGCGGCTCACTCCGGGCCGGGACAAGTCGGTCGGGCTGCTGCGCCGGGAACTCGGCGAACTCGTGGTCCCGCTCGGCGCGTTGGCCTCCGTCTCCGTCGAGCAGGGCAGGAAGTCGGGGTGGCTGAGGCTGCGGCTGCGCGAGGGCGCCGACCCCCTGCTCCGGGCGACCGGCGGCCGGCTCGGCGAGGCCGACGACCCCTACCGGCTGACCGTGCAGCCCGACCGGTACGGCGTCGCCGAGTACTTCGCGGACGAGGTGCGCAACGCCCTGCTGCTGGAGGGGATTTCCCCCGAGCCGGTCTCCGGCTATCTGCTGCCGGGCCCGCCGCTGCCGGTGTCCGCGTCCGCCGGGGACGGCAGCGCGCACTTCGACGGGGAGCGGGTGCGGCTGGAGTGGAACTGGAAGACCGAAAACGTCAAGGCCGAGACCGGCACCCGGACCCTCCCGCTCGCCGACATCCTCGGTGTGGAGTGGCGGCCCGCGTCCGGGCTGGAGAACGGGCACCTGCGGTTCGTGGTGCGGGGCACCCCGGTCACCGCGCGGGCCAAGTACGACCCGAACGCCGTGGAGCTGTGGGGCTTCCGCAAGGACCCGCTGATGGCGCTGGTGGCCGCCGCCGTACAGGCACGGCTGCCGCACCCCTCGGCGCCGGGGTCCGCCGGCCGCCGCGAGGAGCTGCCCGCGCCGCGGCGGACGCCGCCGCCGGAGCAGGGACCCGCACCGGAGCAGGGGGCCGCCGAGGACACCCACGACGCGCTGCTGCGCCGGCTGCGGGAGCTGGGCGAGCTGCGCCGTGACGGGGTGCTGACCGAGGAGGAGTTCACGCTGGCCAAGCGGGCGGTGCTGGACAAGATGTGAGGTGAGCCACAGGCGATGGGCGGGACTCCGCGGCCCCGCCCGGCCGGTGGCTGCCCGATATCGGGCAGGATTCTTGCGAAACCGTCTCCGGTGCCCGAGGATCTACCGGGTGCACGACGAACTCGTAGATCATCTGATGCGGTCCACGCCCTTGGCCAGGGGCGAGGCGCTGCGGGTGATCCAGGACGTGCTCGCCTATTTCGACGAGTCGACGGAGGACTTCGTCCGTCGCCGCCACCGCGAGCTCCAGGCCCAGGGCCTGGTGAACGCGGAGATCTTCGAACGGATCGGGGCGGACCTCAGATATCGAGCGGTGGCACCGCCCGAGCTGACGCTCAGGCAGCTGCGCCGCATCGTCTACGGCTAGGAATACCTGTATATGTGCGGAATTGTCGGTTACATCGGGAAGCGTGACGTCGCCCCCCTCCTCCTGGAGGGCCTCCAGCGGCTGGAGTACCGCGGGTACGACTCCGCGGGCGTCGTCGTCACCTCCCCGAAGACGCCCGGCCTGAAGATGGTCAAGGCCAAGGGCCGGGTGCGCGACCTGGAGGCGAAGATCCCGGCGCGCTTCAAGGGCACCACCGGCATCGCCCACACCCGCTGGGCCACCCACGGCGCCCCCTCCGACGTGAACGCCCACCCGCACATGTCGGCCGACAACAAGGTCGCCGTCGTCCACAACGGCATCATCGACAACGCCGCCGACCTGCGCCGCAAGCTGGAGGCGGACGGCGTCGAGTTCCTCTCCGAGACCGACACCGAGGTCCTCACCCACCTCATCGCCCGCTCGACCGCCGAGAAGCTGGAGGACAAGGTCCGCCAGGCGGTCCGGCTGATCGAGGGCACGTACGGCATCGCCGTGCTGCACGCCGACTTCCCCGACCGGATCGTGGTGGCCCGCAACGGCTCCCCGGTCGTCCTCGGCATCGGCGAGAAGGAGATGTTCGTCGCCTCCGACATCGCCGCCCTGGTCATGCACACCCGTCAGATAGTGACCCTGGACGACGGCGAGATGGCCACCCTCAAGGCCGACGACTTCCGCACCTACACCACCGAGGGCACCCGCACCACGAGCGAGCCCACCACGGTGGAGTGGGAGGCCGAGTCGTACGACATGGGCGGCCACGACACCTACATGCACAAGGAGATCTTCGAGCAGGCCGACGCGGTCGACCGCGTGCTGCGCGGCCGGATCGACGACCGGTTCTCCACCGTGCACCTCGGCGGGCTCAACCTGGGCGCCCGCGAGGCCCGGCAGATCCGCCGGGTGAAGATCCTCGGCTGCGGCACCTCGTACCACGCGGGCATGATCGGCGCCCAGATGATCGAGGAGCTGGCCCGCATCCCCGCCGACGCCGAGCCGGCCTCCGAGTTCCGCTACCGCAACGCGGTCGTGGACCCCGACACCCTGTACGTCGCCGTCTCCCAGTCCGGCGAGACGTACGACGTCCTCGCCGCCGTGCAGGAGCTCAAGCGCAAGGGCGCGCGGGTCTTCGGCGTCGTCAACGTGGTCGGTTCGGCGATCGCGCGCGAGGCGGACGCCGGCATCTACGTGCACGCGGGCCCCGAGGTCTGCGTCGTGTCGACCAAGTGCTTCACCAACACCACGGTCGCCTTCGCCCTGCTCGCCCTGCACCTGGGCCGCACCCGCGACCTCTCGGTGCGCGACGGCAAGCGGATCATCGAGGGCCTGCGCAAGCTGCCCGGGCAGATCACCGAGATCCTCAAGCAGGAGGAGCAGATCAAGGAGCTGGCCGAGCTGTACGCCGACGCCCGCTCGATGCTCTTCATCGGCCGGGTCCGCGGCTACCCGGTCGCCCGCGAGGCCTCCCTCAAGCTGAAGGAGGTCTCCTACATCCACGCCGAGGCCTACCCGGCCTCCGAGCTGAAGCACGGCCCGCTGGCGCTGATCGAGCCGGCCCTGCCGACGGTCGCGATCGTCCCCGACGACGACCTGCTGGAGAAGAACCGCGCCGCGCTGGAGGAGATCAAGGCCCGCGAGGGCAAGATCCTCGCGGTGGCCCACCAGCACCAGGAGAAGGCCGACCAGACCATCGTGGTGCCCAAGAACGAGGACGAGCTCGACCCGATCCTGATGGGCATCCCGCTCCAGCTCCTCGCCTACCACACGGCGAAGGCCCTCGGCCGGGACATCGACAAGCCGAGGAACCTGGCGAAGTCGGTGACGGTCGAGTAGCGGACCGGAAGGGACCCCCGTGCGCGGCGCACGGGGGTCCTTCCCGTGTCAGGGGATGACGATCACCGGCCGCCGCGCCCGGCGGGCGAGCCGCCCCGCGACGGAGCCGAAGATCCGGCCCACGATGCCCTGGGTGGAGCCGACGACGATCGCGTCCGCCTCGTACTCCCGCCCCACCTCTTCGAGTTCGTGGCAGATGTCCCCGCCGCGCTCGACCAGGATCCACGGCACCTCGGAGAGGTAGTCCGCGCAGGCCAGTTCGAGACCGAGGACCTCCGTGCGGTGGTCCGGTACGTCCACGAAGACCGGGGGCTCGCAGCCCGCCCACACGGTGGTCGGCAACCGGTTGGCGACGTGCACGATGATCAGGCCGGAGTGGGAGCGGTGGGCCATGCCTATCGCATAGGCGAGGGCGCGCTCACTGGAGGTGGAGCCGTCGAAGCCGACGACGACCCCGTGCCGGAAGGCTGGATCGCAGGATTGGCGTGACTCGTCCGCCGCCAGGGGATCGGCCGCCGTGGGATCGGCGACCGGCCGCTTGCGGTCCGCGGGTTCGAAGAATTCGTGACCGGCCATGGCTGTCTCGGCGTTGTGATCCTTTATGGGATGGACGACAGTGTGCAGCGGAGCTGTCCGGGAAACATCTTCCCCACCCCATACCCCCAAGGGTACGGCGGCACGCCTCCCGAGCCCAGATCCCTTGCACGCTCCGTAAGCGCTCCCCCGACGTCCGCAGGGGTTCACCGGAGCATGCACGAGCCGCGCCCGTAACGCAATGCTCGCTGCCCCGTACAGGCGGTTTGCACGGGATTCACAGCCGCACGGCCGGTGACCGACCGGTCGGACGGGCGTTGAAGGGGGTGAGCCACCGCCACAGCGAGCCACGAGGCGCCACAGGGAGTACGAGATGCCCGGTCCCCGGACCGACGAGGAGCCCGCCGCGCCGGACAGCGCGAGCGAGCTGATCCGCTGGGCCGCCTTCAGCTGCGTCCTCGTCCCCGTGGTCCTGGTCTGGTACGGCACCTCGCTGGCCGGGGCCACGGGCACCGCGCTGGGCCTGGCCGCCGTCACCGCCGTCTGCCGGCTGCTGCTGCGCCGCTCGGAGCGAGGTGCGCGGGGTGCGCGGGGCACCCGGGGCGCACGGGCGGGCCGGGGTGTGCGAGGGTGCCGGCGGGCGCGGGGAGCGCGCGGCGCGCGGCGGGGTGCCGACGGCGCCGGCGGGGGCCACGGGCGCGGTGCCCGGCACGGGGGCGCACGCGGGGCGGACCGTTCCGGCGTGCAAAGAGGCGGACGTCACACCCGGGAGCGGACACCGGTCGACTGACCGGTTTCCACGCTTCCAAGCGCTTCTTTTCAGCCAACTTCCGGTTCTCGCCCAAAGGTGCTCCTGACCACCCCTCAACCCCCGTTCCACCTGCACGGAAAGGGTCTGCGGGGCGCTGCGCACCCTACGCGCTTTGGCCACTGCCACGAGGCGCACTTCCCTGCACGGCTCGCGAGTGCAACCCTTCGTGATCGAATGCTTCACGCCAAGTTGTCATGTCGACAATGTGCCGCATTTGGAACTGGTCACCGTGTGTTCGCGGGACCCAGTAGATTCGATCTTGACTGTCTTACGGCGGGGGACTCGTGCAGGACCGAGGGGAAACGTGCAGGAGCGACACAACCGAGGAGCCGCGACCACCGAGGGGGGCTTAGCAGTATGAGCCACGACTCCACTGCCGCGCCGGAAGCCGCCGTCCGGAAGCTGTCCGGGCGTCGCCGCAAGGAGATCGTCGCGGTGCTGCTGTTCAGCGGCGGCCCCATCTTCGAGAGTTCCATACCGCTGTCGGTGTTCGGGATCGACCGCCAGGACGCCGGGGTGCCGCGCTACCGGCTGCTGGTGTGCGGCGGTGAGGAAGGACCCCTGCGGACCACGGGGGGCCTCGAACTCACCGCGCCGCACGGGCTGGAGGCGATCTCCCGCGCCGGCACCGTCGTCGTACCGGCCTGGCGCTCGATCACCGCGCCGCCGCCGGAGGAGGCGCTCGACGCACTGCGCCGGGCGCACGAGGAAGGCGCCCGCATCGTGGGGCTGTGCACCGGCGCGTTCGTGCTGGCGGCGGCCGGACTGCTGGACGGCCGCCCGGCGACCACCCACTGGATGTACGCGCCGACGCTGGCCAAGCGCTATCCGTCGGTGCACGTCGATCCGCGGGAGCTGTTCGTCGACGACGGCGACGTGCTCACCAGCGCGGGTACGGCGGCCGGAATCGATCTCTGTCTTCATATCGTGCGCACGGACCACGGCAACGAGGCGGCCGGCGCGCTCGCCCGGCGCCTGGTGGTCCCGCCGCGCCGGTCCGGCGGTCAGGAGCGCTACCTCGACCGGTCTTTACCGGAGGAGATCGGCGCCGACCCGCTCGCCGAGGTTGTCGCCTGGGCGCTGGAGCACCTCCACGAGCAGTTCGACGTGGAGACGCTGGCGGCCCGCGCGTACATGAGCCGCCGTACGTTCGACCGCCGGTTCCGCTCGCTCACCGGCAGCGCGCCGTTGCAGTGGCTGATCACCCAGCGGGTGCTCCAGGCGCAGCGGCTGCTGGAGACGTCGGACTACTCGGTGGACGAGGTGGCCGGGCGCTGCGGGTTCCGCTCGCCGGTCGCGCTGCGCGGGCACTTCCGCCGCCAGCTGGGCTCCTCGCCGGCCGCGTACCGGGCCGCCTACCGGGCCCGCCGGCCGCAGGGCGACAAGCCGGGTGAGCCGGAGGCGGTCGGCGCGCAGCCGCCGTCCGGTCAGCCGATGCCGCCCCCGGGCCTGCCGGGCCCCGGCCCGATGGGCTCGGTGCTGCACCCGGAGCGGGACAGCGGGGTGCCGATCCAGAGCCGGCGCACGGCGGCGGCCGGGGCGGTGACGCTGCTCCCCGGGCCGCGCGCCGGAAGCTGACGGGTCCCGACGGTCGGGGAGCGGGGGCGGAGTCTTCGGGCTCCGCCCCCGCTCCCCTCCCCCGGCTCCCCGGCGGTTCTCCCCCGCGGCCGTCCTCTCGTCCGCGGCCGGTACCGACGCGGGGCATCCCAAACGCTCAGGTCCGCCTTAGGGTGGTCGCATGAACGATCGCATGGTGTGGATCGACTGCGAGATGACCGGCCTCTCGCTGTCCGACGACGCTCTCATCGAGGTGGCCGCCCTCGTCACCGACTCCGAGCTGAACGTACTCGGCGAGGGGGTGGACATCGTCATCCGCCCGCCGGAGCGGGCGCTGGAGACGATGCCGGAGGTGGTGCGTCAGATGCACACCGCGTCCGGGCTGCTCGCCGAGCTCCCGAACGGCACGACGCTCCAGGACGCCGAGGAGCAGGTCCTGGCGTACATCAAGGAGCACGTGAAGGAGCCGGGCAAGGCTCCGCTGTGCGGCAACTCGGTCGGCACCGACCGCGGCTTCCTGCTGCGGGACATGCCGACGCTGGAGGACTGGCTGCACTACCGGATCGTGGACGTCTCCTCGATCAAGGAGCTGGCCCGCCGCTGGTACCCGCGGGCGTACTTCAACAGCCCGGAGAAGAACGGCAACCACCGGGCCCTCGCCGACATCCGCGAGTCGATCGCCGAGCTGCGCTACTACCGCGAGGCCATCTTCGTGCCGCAGCCCGGGCCCGACTCGGACACGGCGCGGACAATCGCGGCCAGGCACGTGGTGCCGGCGAAGTAGTACGTCCGGGGGCCGTGGGGGGTGCGGCGCGAAAACCTGTGCGCGAGCACCCCTTCGGACCCTGTAGACTTCTTCTCGGCCGGTCGGGGAAACGACAAGTTCCCACACCAGTCGTGGTGGGTGTAGCTCAGCTGGTAGAGCACCTGGTTGTGGTCCAGGATGTCGCGGGTTCGAGTCCCGTCACTCACCCTGAACGATCAGCCGGTGATTCCGTCGCACGACGGGATCACCGGCTGTTTCGCGTTCGGCCCCCGCGTTCCGCCGGACGGCGGCGCGAGACCACGGCCCGCTCGACGGCGATCACCTCGCGGCCGGGGCTCTCGTCGCACCGCGTCCACGGCGGGAGATCCGCCGGATCGTCCGCCGGCCCGTCCCGCGTCGCCCGCCGGCAGCGCGCGAGAGCACGTCCCGCGACCCGGCCGCGGCCGCTCACGCCCGCGCGGGCCCGACCGCCTGCGGCGCCCGCTCAGGACGACGCCCGCGGCACCAGTTCCGTCGGCAGCACCGTGTGCCGCTGCCGCGGGCCGCTGCCGCCGGCCACCTCGGCCTGGAGCAGGCTGATCATGGTCCGGCCCATCTGCTCGATGGGCTGGCGGACGCTGGTGAGGGGCGGGTCCATGTGGCGGGCGATGGCGGAGTCGTCGTAGCCGACCAGGGCGACGTCGTCGGGGATGCGGCGGCCCTCCTCGCGCAGCACCTGGCGGGCGCCGGCCGCCGTCACGTCCGAGCCGGCGAAGACCGCGTCCAGGTCGGGGCGGCGCGACAGCAGGGCGGACATGGCCCGGCGGCCGCCCTCCTCGGTGAAGTCGCCGGGTTCGACGAGGAGTTCGTCCGGCTCCTGGCCGGCCGCGCGCAGGGCGTCGCGGTAGCCGTCGACGCGGCGCTGGGCGCCGTACACGTCCGGGCGTCCGGTGATGTGGGCGATCCGGGTACGCCCCCGGGACAGCAGGTGCTCCACGGCCGCGCGGGCGCCGCCGTAGTTGTCCGAATCCACCGAGGTGAGCGTCTCCGCGGCCGAGCGCGGGCCGCTGATCACCGCCGGGATCTCCAGCTGGGCCAGCAGGTCGGGCAGCGGGTCGTCGGCGTGCACGGAGACCAGCAGGACGCCGTCCACCCGGTGGGCCGCCAGGTACTGGGCCAGCCGCCGCCGTTCCCGGTCGCTGCCCGCGAAGATGAGCAGCAACTGCGTCTCGGTCTCGGCCAGTTCGGCGCCCACCCCGTGCAGCATGTCGGAGAAGTACGGCTCGGCGAAGAACCGGGTCTCCGGCTCGGGCACCACCAGGGCGATGGCGTCGGTGCGGTTGGCGGCCAGGGCGCGGGCCGCGGTGTTGGGGACGTAACCGAGTTCGGCGACCGCCGCCTCCACCGCGGCGCGGGTCGCGTCGCTGACCCGGGGCGAGCCGTTGATCACGCGCGAGACCGTGCCGCGGCCGACTCCGGCCCGCGCGGCGACCTCCTCCAGGGTCGGCCGCCGGCCGCCCCGGCCCCGTCCACCGTTGACCGCCATGGTCGCGCCTCCCGTTCGCCGCCCTCAGGCCAGGAATGTAACAGCAGGGGCGGATCCGCCCCCGCGCCCATCGTCCCTCGCCGGGCCGGCTCCGTCGCCCCTCGCCCCCCGGGAACGCGCAGGGGCGCGGCCGGTATCACGGCCGCGCCCCTCGGGCCCGTGGTCGCTCAGGCCCCCGTCCGGTTCACCGGCCGGCCGGCAGCGCGTTGTCGCGGATCACGCCGGCGTACCAGTGGGCGCTCGCCTTGGGGATGCGGCGCTGGGTGGGGTAGTCGACGTAGACGGCGCCGAAGCGCTTCGAATAGCCGTAGGACCACTCGAAGTTGTCCAGCAGGGACCACAGGAAGTAGCCGCGCACGTCCGCTCCGTCGGCGATGGCCCGGTGCACCGCCTCCAGGTGGCCGTGCAGATAGGCGATGCGCTGCGGGTCCTCGACCCGGCCCTCGGGGGAGGCGTAGTCGTCGAAGGCGGCCCCGTTCTCGGTGACCATCAGCGGCAGCTGCGGGTGCGAGGCCGCGAGCCCGGTCAGCAGGGTGTGCAGCCCGTCGGCGTCGATGGCCCAGTTCATCGCGGTCAGCTGATCGTTGGCGAGGTGGAAGGCGACGTCGTCGCAGCCGGTCCACGGGGAGTGCTCGCTGGCGCCGTGGCCGTCGTTCTTGGTGGTACCGGTGCCCTCGGCGGCCAGGGACACCACGGTGGGCGAGTAGTAGTTGACGCCGAGCACGTCGATCGGCCGGGAGATCTCCGCCAGGTCGCCGTCGTGCACCAGCTCGGACCAGTCGACGAGGTGCGCGGTGTCGGCGAGCAGGTCCTCGGGGTAGGCGCCGTCCAGGACCGGGCCGGTGAAGATCCGGTTGCCGACCGCGTCGATGCGGCGCGCGGCCTCGGCGTCGGCCGCGCTGTCGGTCAGCGGGCGCACCTGGTGCAGGTTGAGGGTGAGGGAGACCTGCGCGGACGACGGCAGGACCGAGCGCAGCGCCCCGACGGCCTTGCCGTGCGCGAGGTTGAGGTGGTGCGCGGCGCGCAGGGTGGCGGCCGGGTCGGTGCGGCCGGGCGCGTGCACGCCGGAGCCGTAGCCGAGGAAGGCGCTGCACCACGGTTCGTTGAGGGTGGTCCACACGCCGACCCGGTCGCCGAGGGCGCGGGCCATGATCTCGGCGTACTCGGCGAACCGGTGCGCGGTGTCCCGGTGCGGCCAGCCGCCGACGTCCTCCAGCTCCTGCGGCAGGTCCCAGTGGTACAGGGTGGCGACCGGTGTGATGCCCGCTTCGAGCAGCTCGTCGGTGAGCCTGCGGTAGAAGTCCAGGCCGCGCTCGACGGCGGGGCCGCGGCCGGTGGGCTGCACCCGGGACCAGGAGATGGAGAACCGGTACGCCTTGAGGCCGAGGTCCTTCATCAGCGCGACGTCGTCGCGGTAGCGGTGGTAGTGGTCGGCGGCGATGTCACCGGTGTCGCCGTTGCGGACCTTGCCGGGGGTGTGGCTGAAGGTGTCCCAGATGGAGGGGGTGCGGCCGTCCTCGGCGGCGGCCCCCTCCACCTGGTAGGCGGCGGTGGCGGCACCCCAGACGAAGCCCGGCGGGAACGAGGTGCTCGACGCCTGCTGGGCACTGGTCTCGGGTCGTACGGCGGTCATGGTGAGAGCGCTCCCAAAGGTGGCGTGAGGAAGGGTACGGACGGTGGCCCGGCGGTGCGGGACCGGTGGTGGACGGGGGTCGGGGGAAGGAAAGAGCCGGGGCGTTGGTGAACGCCCGTCCGGTACGGCCCGCGCGCGGGGCGGGCCGGACAGTGTGCGGGTCGTACCGGACGGGCCGCAGGGGGCGGACGGCGGGACGTACGGGGCGGGGCCCGGACGCGGGCCCGGGGGCCTCAGCCCTTGACGGCGCCCGCCATGATCCCGCCGACGATCTGCTTGCCGAAGACGATGAAGACGACCAGCAGCGGCAGCGTGCTGATCAGGGCTCCGGCCATGACGATGCTCTGGTCGGGGGTGTAGGAGGCGCTGAGCTGGCCGAGCGCCACCTGGATGGTCGGGTTCTCCTGGTTCAGTGCGAGGAAGGGCCAGAAGAAGTCGTTCCACGCCTGCACGAAGGTGAGCATGCCGAGCACCATCATCGCGGGCCGGGCCGCGGGCAGGACCACGTTCCAGACGATGCGGATGTTGCTCGCCCCGTCCACCTTGGCCGCCTCGATCAGCTCGTAGGGCAGGGCCTCCAGCAGGTACTGGCGCATGAAGAAGACACCGAAGGCGCCGACCAGGGTCGGGAAGATCACCGACTCCAGCTTGCCGCCCCACCCGATGTCGGACATCAGCATGAACAGCGGGACCACGCTGAGCTGCGGCGGGATGGTCAGGGTGGCGATGACCGCGGTCATCAGCACGCCACGGCCGCGGAAGCGCATCTTGGCGAAGGCGTACCCGGCGAGGGTGCAGAAGAACAGGGTCGCGGCGGTGATGCAGCCGGCCACGATCACGCTGTTGACGATGGCCTTGCCCAGGTTGGCCTGCTCCCAGGCGGCCTGGAGGTTGCTCCACAGCCTGCCGCCCGGTATCAGCGGCGGCGGGGTGTCCAGGACCCGCTGCTGGTCGTGCGAGGCGGCCACCAGCGTCCAGTACAGCGGGAGGATCGAGCCC
The DNA here is from genome assembly GCF_013423905.1 of Streptomyces sp. NEAU-sy36. NCBI lineage: Bacteria > Bacillati > Actinomycetota > Actinomycetes > Kitasatosporales > Streptomycetaceae > Streptomyces > Streptomyces sp. NEAU-sy36. The sequence goes on along the minus strand of NZ_CP058977.1, from coordinate 923,720 downwards.
AGGCCGACGACGACGAGCGCGATGTAGGTGAACGGGCCGCCCTTGAGCTGCTGGCCGGCGCCGATCTTGAAGCGTCGGCGGCCCCTGCCCTCGTGGGCGAGGATGTCCGGCGCGGCGGTGTTGGTGGGACTGATCGTGGTCATCGATATCGCTCCCGTCAGGCCGCGCTCTTGCGCACGAACCGGCCGACGATCCAGTTGATCAAGGCGATGAGCAGCAGCAGGACGAGCATCGCCCAGGCCACGGCGGCGGCCGGGCCCAGGTGCCCGAGCTTCCAGCCGTAGTTGTAGAGGTAGATGCTGAGCGTCTCGTACTGGTGCTCGCTGCCGCCGACGGCGCCGAGCGTGCCCCCTTGCAGCAGCAGCGGCTCACCGAACAGCTGCATGGAGCCGATCGTCGAGATGACGATGGTGAACAGGATCGTGGGCCGCAGCGCGGGGATCGTCACCTTGCGGAACTGCTGCCAGCGCGTCGCTCCGTCGATCGAGGCGGCCTCGTACAGGTCGCTGGGCACCGCCTGCATGGCGGCGAGGTAGATCAGCGCGTTGTAGCCGGTCCAGCGCCAGATCACGATGACCGAGATGGCTATCTTCGAGGTCCACTCCCCGTTGCCCCAGTCGGTGTTGCCTGCGCCGAAGAAGTGCAGCACCCAGTTGAGGACACCGCCGTCGGCCCGGAAGACCAGGGCGAAGACCAGCGCCGCGGTGGCCACCGAGGTGGCGTACGGGGTGAGGATGACCGTCCGCCAGAACGTGCTGGCGCGCAGCTTGTAGTTGAGCAGGTGGGCGAGCCCGAGCGCCACGAGGAGCTGCGGGACGGTGGAGAGGACGCCGATGACGAAGGTGTTGGCGACAGCCGTCCAGAACTCGGAGTCCTGGAGGATCTTGGAGAAGTTGTCGAAGCCGACCCACTGGGACTGGCTCAGGCTCGTCATCTCCACCCGGTGCAGGGCGATCCAGCCGGTGTAGAGGAGCGGGTAGAGCCCGAAGGCGCCGAAGACGAGGAAGAAGGGGGCGATGTAGGCGTACGGCGAGGCGAGGTCGTCGAAGCGCCACAGCCGGCTGCGCCACCCGCCGCGGCCGTTCGGCGCGGCGCCGGAGCCGCCGGGGGGCGGGGTGCTGGTACCCCGTACGGGGGTTGTCGTTGCCACGAGGGAGTCCTTCCCTGAAGGTCTGGGCCGGGTACGGGGCGAAAGACGCGTTCGGGAACCGGGCGCCCGTCCCGCCGCTCCTTGTGCGGATGGACTGAAGTGCCGAGCGGCCCGCGCCGCGGCCTGACGTGCGTGCGGGGCCGGCCCCGGCGGGACCGGACGCCGGGTCCGGTCCCGCCGGGCACCGGCCTGGGGCCTGGTGCCTGCCCGGCCGGCGCTTCCCGCCGGACGTGGCGGTCCGGCGGGAAGCGGCGGTCAGGGAGTGGTCCTGCCGAGCGTGGCGGTGCCGGTCCGGGTCCCGCTGTCCATGGCCCGGTGCCCGGCCCGCCCCGCTCGGCGGCCCCGCGCCCGCGACGGCGACCGGGACACGGCTCCGCGCGGGCGGGGTGCGGGCGGCCGGTGGGGCCGCCCGCACCCGGCGGTCGTCAGCCGATCGCCTTGTCGATGGTGTCGGTGGCGTCCTTCCAGGCCTTGTCCGGCTTGGTGCCGCGCTGCTCCATGTTGTTGATCTGGGTGGAGATGGTGTCCTTGATCACGCCGTCCTTCTGGCCGAGCACGGCCTCCGGGATGGAGTTGGCCTCGTCGGCGTAGATCTGCCCGATCGGGGCGTCGCTGAAGTACGGGAGCTTGGCGTTCTTCACGCTGGCCAGCTGGTACGCGCCCTTGTTGGACGGGAAGACACCGACGGCCTTGAAGACGGCGGCCTGCTGCTCGGGGGCGGTCAGCCACTTGACCAGCTCGATGGCCTCCTTGACGTGCTTGCCGCTCTTGGGCACGGCGAGGAAGGAGCCGCCCCAGTTGGCCGCGGTGGTGCCGGGGGCGCGGGAGATGTCCCACTTGCCCTTGTAGGCGTCACCGGAGTAGGTCGAGATCTGCGCGGCCATCCAGGCGGGGCACACCACGGTGGCCACGGTGCCCTTGCGCAGCGCCGCCTGCCACGGGTCCTGGAACTGGGCCAGGCCGGCGCTGAGCTTCTTCGACGCGGCCTCGGCGGCCAGGTTCCAGCCCTGCTTGACGGACGCGCTGTCCTTGTAGACCGGCTTGCCGGAGTTGTCGTAGTACTGCTGCGAGGAGGAGCTGACGACCGCGTTGTACATGGCGCTCGCGGAGTCCATGAACTTGGTGCCGGCGGGCGCCTTCTTCTGGTACTGCTCGCCCAGCTTGAGGTAGTCCTCCCAGCCGCCCGAGACCGCCTTCGCCACGGCCTCGCGGTCGGTGGGCAGGCCCGCCTTCTCGAACAGGTCCTTGCGGTAGCACAGGGACATCGGGCCGATGTCGGTGCCGGCGCCTATCACCGAGCCGTCCTGCGCGGTCGCCTGCTTCTCCTTCCAGGAGACCCAGTCGCTCACGTTGATCGACTTGCTGAGGTCCGCGAACTTGCCCGCCTGGGTGTCCACGACCTCCTTGATGCGGCCGACTTCGATGCCCGTGACGTCGCCGAGACCGCTGCCCGAGTTCAACTGCTGAAGCAGCTTCGGGTAGTAGTCCTGCTCGTTGGCGGTGGTCTCCTCCTTGACCGTGATGTTCGGGTGGAGCTTGTGGTACTGCTCCAGCAGGCCGGCTTCCTTGTAGCCGAACTGGCCGAAGTCCGCCAGTTTGAGGGTGATGTTCCCGTTGGAGTCCGAGGCGTTCGAGTCGCCGTCGCTGCTGCAGCCGGTCAGCAGCACGGCGGAGGCCGCCAGGACCGCCGTGGCCACGGCCGCCGCTCTGCGGCCGTGGCCGCCGGTACGGGTGATGCGCATTCCACTACTCCTTGTTCCAGTGGGGAACGGACCTCAGGAATCCGACCGCCGGCGTGCGACGGCCCGGACCTGCCCTCTCGGTTCGAGCAGCGGCCAGCCCACAGCGCTCGGCGTGCGATGAAGTGCTGGTCAACGGCGTGTCAATGGGTGCAGAGGGAAGGACCTTTGGTGGTTTCAAGCCACGGGGGGTGCGAGCCCCGGTCACCCCGTGGGACCGCTCCCACGCGGCATGCCGGAAGACTCGTTGCTGCCGGGCCAAGTGTCAAGACTTGAAAACGGCGTTGTTGCGCAAGCGTGTTCAGCACGTCACGTTCACGTTTCACCTGAGGGAACGTCAGATGAGCCGGGCGCCCGCCGCCGCCGCGCCGTTCGTCCAGGTCAGGGCGGTTCCGCCGAGGGGAACGCCGGCGTCCGGCGAGGAGCCGGGCCGGTGGCCGGACTTTTCTGGGCCAGAATGAAGCCACCCCCCACCAAGCACCGGAAGGTGAACGATGAGCACTGCCGAACTGCCGCAGCCGCACAGGATCGCGGACGTCCGGCGCCCGACTCTGAACGCCGTCGCCGCCCGTGCCGGGGTCGGCCGCGGCACCGTCTCGCGGGTGATCAACGGCTCCCCCAAGGTCAGCGACCGGTCCCGCGCCGCCGTGGAGCAGGCGATCGCCGAACTGGGCTACGTCCCCAACCGCGCCGCCCGTTCCCTGGTCACCCGCCGCACCGACTCCGTGGCCCTGGTCGTCCCCGACGCCGAGAACCGGCTCTTCTCCGAGCCGTACTTCTCGGAGATCATCCGAGGCGTCTCCGCCGGACTCGCCGGTGCCGGGATGCAGTTGCTGCTGGTGCTGGCGCGGGATGAGTCCGAGTACGCGCGCCTCGCGGCCTACCTGTCCGCACAGCGGGTGGACGGGGTGCTGATGATGGCCGTGCACAGCGACGACACCCTGCCCGACCGGCTGGACGAACTGGCCGTGCCGACCGTGCTGGCCGGACGGCGCAGCGACACCGAGCGGCTCGGGCACGTCCGCGCCGACAACAGGGGCGGCGCCCGGGTCGCGGTCGAGCACCTGCTGGCGGGCGGCCGCAGGAGCATCGCCACGATCACCGGCCCGATGGACATGGACGTGGCCCGCGAGCGCCTCGACGGCTACCGCGAGGCACTGCACCGCGCGGGCCTCGCCGCCGACGAGGAACTGATCGCCTCCGGCGACTTCACGGAGGAGGGCGGGCGCGCCGCCATGCGCGCGCTCCTGCGCCGGCGCCCCGGCCTCGACGCCGTCTTCGCCGCCTCCGACGTGATGGCCTCGGGCGCGGTCCTGGAACTGCGCGCCGCGCACCGGCGGGTGCCGCAGGACGTGGCCGTCGTCGGCTTCGACGACTCGATCGTGGCCCGGCACATCGATCCCCCGCTGACCAGCGTCCGCCAGCCCCTGGAGGAGATGGGCCGCACCATGGCGAGCCTGCTGCTGGACGAGATCACCCACCGCGGCACCGGCCACCGGGCCGTGGTGCTGCCGACGGAACTGGTCGTGCGGGAATCGGCCTAGAACCGGCCTGGAACCGGCCCGGAACCCCGCCCTTCGGATACCGCCAGTGGTCCGCCCATTCTCTATGGGAGCGCTCCCATGCATAATGGTCCCACTCGACTCGTGGGAGCGATTCCATGCCCGAACCGATGACCGTGTCCTTCCCTCCCGCCTTCCTCTGGGGCGCGGCGACGTCCGCCTACCAGATCGAGGGCGCGGTAGGCGAGGGCGGCCGTACCCCCTCGATCTGGGACACCTTCAGCCATACCCCCGGCAAGACGGCCGGCGGGGACACCGGCGACGTCGCGGTCGACCACTACCACCGCTACCGCGACGACGTGGCCCTCATGGCCGGACTCGGCCTGAACGCCTACCGCTTCTCGGTGTCCTGGCCGCGGGTGCGGCCCACCGGCCGGGGCCCCGCCGCGCAGGCGGGCCTGGACTTCTACCGCCGGCTGGTCGACGAGCTGCTGTCCCACGGCATCAAGCCCGCCGTCACCCTCTACCACTGGGACCTGCCGCAGGAGCTGGAGGACGCGGGCGGCTGGCCGGAGCGGGACACCGCGCTGCGCTTCGCGGAGTACGCGCAGCTCGTGGGCGAGGCGCTCGGCGACCGCGTGGAGCAGTGGATCACCCTCAACGAGCCCTGGTGCAGCGCCTTCCTGGGCTACGGCTCCGGGGTGCACGCGCCGGGCCGGACCGAACCGGCCGCCGCCCTGCGCGCCGCCCACCACCTGAACCTGGCCCACGGGCTGGCCACCCAGGCACTGCGCTCGGTGCTGCCCGCGCACCGCTCGGTCGCGGTCAGCCTCAACTCCCAGGTGATCCGGCCGCTGACGCAGAGCCCGGCGGACCTGGCGGCGGCGCGGCGGATCGACGACCTCGCCAACGGCGTCTTCCACGGCCCGATCCTGCACGGCGCGTACCCGGCCACGCTGCTGGAGGCCACGTCGTCGGTCACCGACTGGTCGTACGTCCGCGACGGGGACCTGGCGGACATCCACCAGCCCCTGGACGCGCTGGGCCTCAACTACTACACACCGGCGCTGGTCTCGTCGCCCGGGTCCGCGCCGGACGGCCCGCGCGCGGACGGGCACGGGACGAGCACGCACTCGCCGTGGCCGGGCTCGGAGGACGTGGCGTTCCACCAGACGCCGGGCGAGCGCACCGCGATGGGCTGGACGGTCGAGCCGACGGGCCTGTACGACCTGATCACGCGCTACTCCCGCGAGGCCCCGGGGCTCCAGCTGTACGTGACGGAGAACGGCGCGGCCTACGACGACAAGCGCGGCGCCGACGGCCGGGTGCACGACCCCGAGCGCGTCGCCTATCTGCGCGCCCACCTCGCCGAGGTGAACCGCGCCATCGCCGACGGGGCCGACGTGCGCGGCTACTACCTGTGGTCCCTCCTGGACAACTTCGAGTGGGCGTACGGCTACGACAAGCGGTTCGGCGCGGTGTACGTGGACTACGCGACCCAGGAGCGCACCCCCAAGTCGAGCGCCCTCTGGTACGCACGCGCGGCGCGGACCGGGGAACTGCCCCCGGTGGAGGACGTCTGACGGGCGCGTGCGGCCTCCCGCCGAAAAGGCCGAGCGGCCCGCTCGGCGGGAGACCGGCGGCGCGCCGATGAGCGCCGGGCCGGGCCCCGGTCCCGCCGCCGGACCGGCGGCGGGACGGCGGTGGTCCGCCCGGCGAAGGAGTCGGCCCCGGCCGAGGCGGGGGGCCCGGCCGGGGCCGACTCGGTGGTGACGGCGGTCAGCCGAAGGTGGCGAACGCCTTGGCGAAGGCGTACTTGTCCTGGGTGATGGAGCTGCACGTCGGGTCGGCGGAGGGCTTGGGGCCGCCGGGGCACTGCTGGTCGCGGGCGGCCGACCACATGGACAGGCCGCCGAGGCCCTTGGACTTGGCGAAGGCTGCCAGCTGCGTGGCGTCGTCGAGCTTGAAGACCTCGGAGGAGACGTCGTTGACGCCGATCATCGGGGTGACCGCGACGGCCTTCCAGGCGGCCGCGTCGGAGAGTCCGAGCACGCTCTTGACCTGGGCCTGCGTGGCGGTGGCGGCCTGCTCGGCGTAGCCGCCCATGTCGCCGCTGTAGGAGGAGCCGTAGTCCATCGCCATGATGTTGACGGTTCCGGTCCGGACGCCGTTGGCCTTGGCGTTGGTCAGCAGGTTCACGCCGTCCTGGGTGAGGCCCTCGGGCATCACCGGGAGGGTGAAGGAGACGTCCAGGCCGGGGTGCTGGGCCTGGAGCTTGGCGATGGCCTGGGCACGGCGGGTGTTGGCGGCCGTGTCGGGCAGCGCGCCGCCCTCGACGTCGAAGTCGACCTTGGTCAGCTTGAACGCGTCGATCACCTTGCCGTACGCCGCCGCGAGCGCGTCCGCGGAGGAGCAGGTGGTGGCCAGCTCGGAGCCGGAGGCGCCGCCGAAGGAGACCCGGACGTCACCGCCCGCGGCCCGCAGCTTGCCGATCTGCGCGGCCACCGCGTCGTCGGCCGGATCGGTGACCCCGCCCCACTTGGGGGTGCAGCCGCCGCCGTCGGTGACGAACGCCAGGTTGTAGTTCTTCACCCCGGTCGCGTTCGCGGCGCCGAGCAGGTCGTAGGCCGGGTAGAGGGAGGTGTCCACGTAGGGGGCGAAGCCGGCGGAGGCGGTGGTGCCCGTGCCGGTGGTCGGGGTGGGGGTGGGGGTCGACGTCTTGGTGGGCGTGGGGGTCGGGGTCGGCGCCGGGGACTGGCTCTGGGTCGGGCGGCCGCTCGGCTCGGGGGCCGGGCCGTCGTCGGTGGAGCAGGGGGCGTCGTCGATCCGGCAGCCCGTCGGGGCGCCGCTGCCCTCGACCACGAAGCCGACGGTCACCGACGCGCCCGGGGCCAGCCCCTGGCTGTCCCAGCTCGCGGGACGCACGGTGACGTGCTGTCCGCTGACGCTCGACTCGCCGTTCCACAGCGAGGACAGCCTGGCCCCGGCCGGCAGGTCGAACTCCAGCGTCCAGGACTTCTCCCGCGCGGTGCTGTTGTTGGTGACGACGTACTGGCCGGTGTAGCCGGTCGACCAGTCGCTGGTCCTGGTGTACGCGGCGTTCACCACCGCCGCGCTCGCCGTGCCCGTGAACAGGAGTGCCCCGCCGCCGACCACGGCCGCGGCGACCAGGCCGCCTATCGCCTTGTTCCTGCCACTGATCCTGCGCCGGTGCGTGCTCATACGCCTGCCTGCCTTCGTTCGGGGTTTCGCACGGGGGGTGCGGTGCGGCAGCACGCTAGCGATCCGGAATCGGGCAAAGGGCCCGATGCGGACGGCGGTTGGCGATCTTAGGGTTCGCTTAAGGATGGGATCGGGGGCGGTTAAAGGTGGAGACCAGGGTGCGTGCCCGGCGCCTTCGCGCGGCCCCTCGGTGGCCCCGCCCGCGCGGTCGGCGCCCGTCGGACTGGAACCGGACCCGTATCTCGGTGCCGCCCAGGACCGAGCCGCCGATGCGGACGTCGCCGCCGGTGGACTCGGCGAGCCTGCGCACGATGTCGAGGCCGAGCCCGGTCGAGCCGGCGGTTCCGGAACCCCGGCCGCGGGCCATCGCCGCCTCGGGGTCGGCTATGCCGGGGCCCGCGTCGGAGACCAGCACGATCACCGCGTCCTCGCCGTGGTGCACGTCGACCGCCAAGGCGGTGCCCTCCGGGGTGTGCCGGAAGACATTGCCGAGCAGGGCGTCGAGCGCGGCGGCCAGGTCGGCGCGGGCCACGGGTATCCGCACCGGGCGGTCCGCACCGGCCACCCGCCAGGTGCGGCCCTCGTCCTCGGCGAGGGCGGACCAGAACTCCATGCGTTCGCGCACCACTTCGGCCGCGTCACAGCCGGCGCCGGGACCGGCGGGGGCCGTTTGCGGCTTGGCCTCCCGGGCCGTGCGGATGATGGTGTCCACCTCGCGCTCCAGCTGGGCGACGGCGGTGCGGGTCTGCTCGGCGGCCGGTCCGGCCCCCAGGGAGGCCGCGTTGAGTCTGAGCACGGTGAGCGGGGTGCGCAGCCGGTGCGAGAGGTCGGCGGCCAGCTCCCGTTCGTTGGCCAGGAGTTGGACGACCTGGTCGGCCATGGAGTTGAACGCGATCGCCGCGAGCCGCAGTTCGGTCGGGCCGTCCTCCGGAACCCGGGCGCCCAGTTTGCCCTCGCCCAGTTCGCGCGCGCCCTCGACCAGCCGGCGCGCGGGCCGCACCATGCGCACCCCGAGCCGGTCGGCGACGGCGACCGAGCCGACGATCAGCGCGAGGCCGACGCCGGCCAGCACCGCCCAGGCCGTGCCGACGCCGTTGGTCACCTCGGACTCCGGTACGTACACCTCGACCACGGCGATCGAGCCGGAGCCGAGCGCCACCGGCTGGAGCAGGGCGAAGCCGCCGGTGACGGTGGCCGTGGAGGCCCGGCCGAGCCTGCGCACCGCCTGGACGTCGCGGTCGGCGGCGCGCCGCCCGCCGATGTCCAGCGGGCCGCGGGTGCCGTCGGCGGGCAGATGGACGGCCATCTTCGAACCGGCGCCCGCTGAGGCCACCACCCGCTCCAGCTTGTCCCGGTCGGTGGTGATGGACAGCGCGGGCGCGACCGCGGCGGCCTCCCGCTCGGCGCCCGCGAAGGCACGGTCGCGGGCCATCTCGCGGACCACCAGGCCGAGCGGCACCGCGAAGGCGACCACGACCATGGTGGTGACCGCGAGGCACACCTTGACCAGGGCCCATCTCATCGCGGTGGCTCCGCGTCCACGGGCGGCTCCAGCTTCACTCCGACGCCCCGCAGGGTGTGCAGATAACGCGGCCGGGCCGCCGTCTCCCCCAGCTTCCGGCGCAGCCAGGACAGATGGACGTCGATGGTCTGGTCGTCGCCGTACGACTGCTGCCAGACCTCGGCGAGGAGTTCCCTGCGGGGGACGACGACGCCGGGGCGGCCCGCGAGGAAGGCGAGCAGGTCGAACTCGCGGCGGGTGAGGTCGAGTCGGGTGCCGTCCAGCTCGGCCTGGCGGCGCAGCGGGTCCACGGTGAGGCCGCCGACGCGCAGGACGGCCGAGGGCGGGGCCTCGCCGCCGGCCGCACGGGCCCGGCGCAGCACCGCCGTTATCCGGGCGGAGAGGTGGTCGACCGAGAACGGCTTGGTGAGGTAGTCGTCCGCGCCCGCGTTGAGCAGGCGGACGATCTCCGCCTCGTCGTCCCGGGCGGTGGCGATGATGACCGGGACGTCGGTGATGCCGCGCAGCATCTTCAGGGCCTCGGAGCCGTCCAGATCGGGCAGTCCGAGGTCCAGGATCACCACGTCGAAACGGTGGTGCGCGACCTCGCGCAGCGCCTCCAGCGCGGTGCCGACGCTGCGCACGGTGTGCGAGGCGTCGGTCAACTGCCGGATGAGCGCCGAGCGTACGAACTGGTCGTCCTCGACCACGAGCACACTTGCCATGCGCCGCACCGTACGCCATGCGCGAGGACCCGGCGCGGGCCTGTGGACAACTCCGCGGCTGTGGAAAAGCCGGGCCGCGGACGCGGGCGCGGGGCGTGCGTGCGGGGCGCGAGCGCGGGGTGGGGCAGGATGGGCGCGATGCGCAGAGGACTCGTACACGTACTGGCGTGGCTGCTCGCGACCGGCGCGGCGGTCACGCTGTCGTGGTGGGGCGTGCACACGGTGATGGCCGGCACCGCGTACGACCCGCCGCGCGCCCTGCCGGTGGTGGGCGCGGGGTCCCCGACGACGATGGCGACGGCGGCCACCGCTGCGGGCACGCGGACGGCCGACACCCCGCCGCCGTCCCGGTCGCGGTCCGCTGCCCCGGCCCCCTCCCCCACCCGGACCGTCCACCGCTCCCCCGGTCCCACGCCCGCGCCCTCCGGCTCCCCGTCCGGCTCCGGCTCCGGCTCCGATTCCGGCACGGTCAAGGCGTACGACACCGCGGGCGGGCGGGCCGTGTTCGAGCTGGGCGCGGCCGACGCCACGCTGGTCTCGGCGACGCCGGGGGCGGGCTGGTCGATGCAGGTGTGGAAGACGCCCTCGTGGATCCGGGTGGAGTTCAGCCGGGGCACGGACCGGGTGTCGGTGTTCTGCACGTGGCACGACGGGCCGCCGCACGTGGAGATCGGCAGTTATTGATCGTCGGGCGAGTGGTCGGCGGTCGACGATCCACAGTCGGCAGTCGGCAATCGGCAATCGGCAATCGGCAGTCCACGGCTGCCGATCCGCGATCGCCGGCCGCCATGAGACGGTCGCCGGAACCCGGCCGCCCCCGGTCCGGTCGCGTCAGCGGAAGACCGACGGCGGTGGGGCCGGCGAGTCCACGGCCGCCGCGTCCGTGACGGGGCGCGCGCCGCCGGTGAAGTCGGTGAGCTGTCTGCCGTGTTCGACCCGGGCGGTGTGCGGGTCGGAGGCGGCGCGGCGGGTCAGCTCGGCGATCGGCAGCGGCAGGTCGGAGGCGACCAGGATCGCGTTGGCGAAGCGCTTGCCGCGCAGCATGGCCGGGTCGGCGATCAGCGCGAGTTCGCCGAACCGGGCGGCGGCGGTGGCGATCTGGCCCCGCAGATGGGCGAGCGGGGGGCCGTCGGCGAGGTTGGCGGCGTAGACCCCGGACGGCTTCAGGGCGCGGCGGACCTCGTCCAGGAACTCGGTGGAGGTGAGGTGGGCGGGGGTGCGGGCGCCGCTGAAGACATCGGCGACGACCAGGTCGGCCCAGCCGTCGGGCACCTTGGCGAGTCCTTCGCGGGCGTCCGTCGAGCGCACCCGGATCCGCGCGTTGGGGTCCAGCGGCAGCTCGCGCCGCACCAGCCGGACCAGGCTCGCGTCCCGCTCCACGACCTGCTGGGTGGAGCGGGGCCTGGTGGCGGCGACGTACCGGGCCAGCGTGAGGGCGCCGCCGCCGAGGTGCACCGCGTGGACGGGCCTGCCGGGCGGGGCGGCGAGGTCGATGACGTGGCCGAGGCGGCGCTGGTACTCGAAGGAGAGGTACGCCGGGTCGTCCAGGTCGACGTGCGACTGCGGCGCCCCGTCGATCGTGAGGGTCCACGCCCGGCCGCGGTCGGGGTCCGGCACGAGCCGCGCCAGCCCGCCGTCGACCGTCTCCTCGACGACACCGACGGCGGCCGCCGCAGCGCGCCGCGTGTTCCTCGACCTGCCCATCCCGCCATTTTCGCAGGCGCCCGCGGTAAACGTTTCAGCGGCAGTCGTCCGCGGCCCGGAGCAGCCGCGCCGCCTCGCCCAGTGCCTCGCGCAGCACCACCGGATCGGTCGCGAGATCGGCCTCCTCGCCCGGGGGCAGGAGCCAGTCGGCGCCCCGCACCGGGGGCTCCGGCGCCAGGCGCAGCCCGCGGCCGTCGGTCTCGGTGCAGGTGCTGCCCGGCACGTCCCAGCAGGCGGCGGTGCCGGCGGGCACCAGGAAGCCGAGGGTGTCGCGGTCGTCGTCGTGCAGGACGGGTCCCACCGCGTCGGCGGCCCCGCGCCGCAGGATGTCGACCGCTTCCAGGCCCTGCCGGGCCGGTACGGTCACCAGGTCGCACGCCGTGCCGCCCGGCCCGGGCGACGACGGCGACGCGCACGGTTCGTTGCTCTGGCTGGTCTGCATGCCCGCCTCCACCACACGGCACTGTCGCGGTCCATGGGGTCCAACGCGCGACCGTGTCAACGGCTACGGCACAAGTGCGCCGCAAAGGATGGCACTTCATGGCAGATCACGTATGAGATATCCGGTTTGTGGCCAAACCGAGCGTGGCGGCTCCGGCACAGCCGGTACGTTCTTGCTCGCCGGAATCGGGGCGTCCCTCGGGCGACACCTCCCGAGTCGCCCCGCGCCCGGCATGGTTCGACGGTTCGCACGAGAGGACCCGGCCATGGCGTCGTCTACCGTGACCTCGTCACAGCCCGAGCGGCCACCCCGGCCGAACCTCGCCTTCCGGCGGCTGCGCGGCCGGCACTCACCGGCCGAGTTCGCGGCGCTGGTGCGGCGGGCCGCGCGGGAGATCGGTGAGCGGGTGAGCTGTGACGCGCGCTACGTCGGGCGGGTCGAGGCGGGTGAGATCCGCTGCCCCAACTACGCCTACGAACGTGTGTTCCTGCACATGTTCCCCGGCCGTACGCTCGCCGACCTCGGCTTCGCGCCCCGCTCGTCCGTCCGCGGCCGCGCGGCGCGCACGGCCCCGCGGGCGCTCGCCGGCGGAGCGGAGCAGGGTGCCGCCCCGGCGGGGTCCGAGCCGCAGGACCAGCAGGACCCGTATGACCCGCACGAGGGGTGCGGCCCGCAGGGGCCGTGCCCGCACGACCACCCGAACCACGAGGAGAGCGACGTGCTGCGTCGCGCATTCATGACCGGCGGAGGAGCCACGGTGGCCGCCGCCGCGCTGGGCCCGCTGGGGCTCGCTCCGGACACCGCGGCCGCGGCCCTGCCCCCGCGCCGGCCCGGGAGCGCCGAGGCGGCGGCCCTGGAGGAGGCCGTCCGCCGGATCCGGCTGCTGGACGACCGGCACGGCGCGGACGGGCTCTACCGGCGCGCGGCGGCTCCGCTGCGCGCCGCCTACGCGCTGCTGGACGCCGGTGCCACCCGGCAGACCACGGTCGACCGGCTGCACGCGGGCGCGGGTGAACTCGCCATCTCCGTGGGCTGGCTGGCGCATGACTCCGGCCGCTTCGACGACGCCCGCTCGCACTACGCGGAGGCGCTGGCCACGGCCCGGATGACCGGGGACGAGGGGCTGGAGGCGCATGCCTTCTGCAACACCGCCTTCCTGGCCCGGGACGCGGGGCGGCCCCGGGAGGCGGTGCGGGCCGCGCAGGCCGCGCAACGTGCGGCCCGGGGCCTGGGCTCGGACCGGCTGATGTCCCTGCTGGCGCTGCGGGAGGCGGGCGGCTGGGCGGGGCTCGCCGACCGCACCGGCTGCGCGCGGGCGCTGGTGCGGGCGCAGGCCCTGTTCGCGCGGGGGTGCTCGGGCGCCGACCCGGAGTGGATGAGCTTCTACGGCGAGGCCGAGTTGGAGGGGCTGGAAGCGCAGTGCTGGTCCATGCTGGGCGACTGGCGGCGCGCGTCCCGGCACGCACGGCGGGCGGCGGACCTCCAGGATCCCCACTTCGCGCGGAACCTCGCGCTGTACACGGCGGAACTGGCCGACGACCTCGCCCGCGAGGGCCGTCCCGACGAGGCGGCGGAGGCGGGGATGCGGGTGCTCTCCCTGCTGGACCAGGTCCAGTCCTCCCGCATCCAGACGATGCTGGCGGGCACCGCGCGGGTGCTGCTGCCGCACCGGCGGGCCTCCGGGGTGTCGGACTTCCTGGACCGCCACAAGGCGCTGCCCCGGGTGGCGGGAGCCTGACGCGACGCGGACGAGGAAGCCCCCGCCGCCTCCGGTCGCGCGCCCGCCCCGTTCAGTCCGCCAGGTGGCCCACGTCGTTCCAGCTCTCCAGCGCCGGTTCGCCGTAGGCCCAGCCCAGGATCGAAAGAGACGTCGGATTGAGGCGGATGCGGGCGCCGAAGTCCAGCGGGAAGCCCAGCCAGCGCGCGGCCAGGGAACGCAGGACGTGGCCGTGGGCGAACAGCAGGACGTCGCGGTCGGCCGAACGGGCCCAGCCGATCACCTCGTCCACGCGGGCGGTGACCTCGGCGGTCGTCTCCCCTTCGGGGACGCCGTCGCGCCAGATCAGCCACCCAGGCCGCACCGCCTGGATCTGCGCCGGGGTCATCCCCTCGTACGCGCCGTAGTCCCACTCCAGCAGCGCGTCCCAGGTCTCGGCCCGCTCCCCGAACCCGGCGAGTTCGCAGGTCTCCCGTGCCCGGGACAGCGGGCTGGTGCGCACCTCGGCACCCGGCAGCCCGTTCAGCGGCGCCCGGTGCAGCCGCTCGCCGAGCAGCTTCGCCCCGCACCGGCCCTCTTCCAGGAGCGGCACATCCGTCCGGCCGGTGTGCTTGCCGGACAGCGACCAGGCGGTCTGTCCGTGCCGGGCCAGCAGGATGCGCGGTGCCATGGGGGACCTTTCCGGGAGGCGTACGCCACAGGGACGTCACAGGAACAACGAGAGTCGGCCCTTTCATCATCGCTCACCCCCGGCACGGGCAACCCGGCGGCCACCGGTGACGTCTTTGTGGGCCGGAGCACCCTCGCGGACCGGCTCCGGAGCACCCGCACGGGTGAGGAACGGACACCGTAAAGTGGCACGGTCGCCCACCGGGCGGCCGTACCGCAGAAGGGGGAGGACGATCGGATGGCGCAGACCGAGACACCGGGCACCGGGACGGTGCCCCGCACCCGGCTGCGCTGGTGGACCGAACTGCCACTGCTCCTGCTGGTCTACGGCTGTTACTCGGCCGGCCGCCTCGTCGTACGCGGCGACGTGGACGACGCCGTCGAGCACGGCCTGACCCTGCTGCGTGCCGAGAAGCTGCTCCACCTGAACGCCGAGCACCCCCTCAACCGCCTGTTCACCCGCGAGCCCTGGCTCGGGATACCCGCGGACTTCTGGTACGCCTCGCTGCACTACCTGGTCACGCCCGCGATCCTGGTGTGGCTGTTCCGGTCCCGCGCCGAGTACTACCGGCGCGCCCGCACCTGGCTGATGACGTCCACGTTCATCGGCCTGATCGGCTTCACCCTGATGCCGACCTGCCCGCCGCGGCTGCTCGCCGCCGGCGAGGGCTTCGTGGACACCATGGCCCACTACAGCGCGTACGGCTGGTGGGGCGGCGACGCCAGCGCGCCGCGGGGCCTGGGCGGAATGACCAACCAGTACGCGGCCATGCCGAGTCTGCACGTCGGCTGGGCGCTGTGGTGCGGGGTGATGCTGTGGCGGCACGGCGGCACCCGGCTCACCAAGGTCCTCGGCGTGGTCTACCCGCTGGGCACCGCGCTGGTCGTGATGGGCACCGCCAACCACTATCTGCTGGACGCGCTCGCCGGCGTCGCCGTGATGGGCGTCGGCCACCTGCTCGCGCCGTGGGTGACGCGGGCCGCCGACCTGGTGCGGGCCCGGCTGTTCCCGGGGTCCGTGCGGGGCGCGGATTCCCCGGTTGTCAGTGGCGGATGCAAGACTTCCGCGGGTGAGCGAATTCCACGGCAGCGCGAGTCGCGGCCCGGCGCCCCAGCCGAGCCGGACGCCTCCCCCACCGACGCGGGCGAAGGGGCTCCGGCACCGGCTCGCTGAGCTGCGCGGCCCCGACGTACCGGCGAAGGCCCTGGACGCGCGCGCCCTCGCGGCGCTGGCCGCGAACCCCGGGTGCCGCAGACGGGCGATCCTGGACGGCGCCGGGGTGGACAAGGCCCGGCTGGCCGACGCGCTGGGCGCGCCCTCGGCCTTCGGGCAGTCGCAGTTCGCGCTGACCCGGGGCAACGCGTTCGAGGCGAAGGTGAAGGCGGACGGCGGCGCGGAGCTGCTGCGCCTCGCGCACACCCGGCTCGATCCGCGCGCCGAGGCACCCGAGTCGGCGGCGGTGCCCGATCTGACCGCGCCGGGCCCCGAGGGCCGTACGGCGCGCACGGCGCTGGCGCTGCGGGAGGCGACGCGCGCGGGCGGCTGGACACTGCTCGACCACCCCATGCTGGCGCTGGACGTGGCGGGCTCGCTCGCGTTCCTGGAACCGGACGCGGTGGTGGTGCACCCGGACGGCAGCTGGTCGGTGGTGGAGATCAAGTCCTTCCCGATGCTGGACGGTTCGGCGGACCCGGCGAAGGTCGGCGCCGCGGCCCGGCAGGCGGCGGTGTACGTGCTGGCCCTGGAGGAGGTCGCCGCCCGGTTGGACCCGGCCCCGCGGGTGCGCCACCGGGTGCTGCTGGTGTGTCCCAAGGACTTCTCCAACCTGCCCGCCGGCAGCGCGGTCGACGTGCGCAAGCAGCGCGCGGTCACCGCGCGGCAGCTCACCCGGCTCACCCGGATCGAGGAGATCGCCGACGCGCTGCCCGAGGGCACCTGTTTCGCGCCCGACCGCGGCGCCGAGGAACTGACGGCGGCCGTGGCGGCGGTCCCGGCCGCCTACGCGCCCGAGTGCCTGTCCGCCTGCGAGCTGGCCTTCCACTGCCGCGACCGTGCCCGCTCGGCCGGCTCCGTGACCCGGCTCGGCCGCCCGCTGCGCGCCGAACTGGGCGGCCTGACCACGGTGGAGGAGGTCCTCGCGGCGGCGCACGGCGAGGCCGGCGAAGCGGACGACCCGGCGGTGGCCGCCCTGCGCCGGGCGGCGGCCCTGCGCGCGGAGGCCCTCCGGGAGGCAGGGCTGCGCGAGACAGGACTTCCGGATACAGGGCTTCGGGAGGCAGGTCCCGGGGAGGTGGCGCCCGCATGTCGCTGATCGACACCCTGGCCCGGCTGGAGGCCGTCGGCACCGGCCGGGCCCAGCCCGCCGCCACCGTGCTGCACCGGCATGTCTCCGGGCATCCCCTGGTGTTCGTGCCGCTGACCACCGCGGGCGAGACCGGCGCCCCGCTCGGCGCGCTGGTCGGCACCGACCGGGACGCGCCCCGGCTGCTGGTCGTGCCGCAGCCGCGCGACCGCGAGCTGCGCTTCGCGTTCCTCGCCGAACTGGCGGACGTGATCCTGCCGTACATCGACTCCTACGCCGGGTCCGTGGAGGCCGCCGAGCGCACCGAGACCGACCCGGAGACCGGCAAGCGGGTCAAGGTCGAGGTGGAGCTGTGCACGGACGCGCCCCAGCTGATCGTGCCGAGCCGCGCCGGCCTGGACTTCGTGCGGCTGCTCGGCCGCTCCATGCGCTTTCGCCGTACGTCCGAGCAGGACCCGCAGGCGCCCTATCCGGCGCCGCCCCGGGTGCCGTTGCTCGGCCGCTGGCTCACCCACTACGGGGAGCGGTCCCGGGTCCCCGGCTCCGCGCTGCTGCTCGCCCTCACCGACGTGCTGTCCCGGCACTGGGCGACCGGCCAGTCCGGCCTGGAGGACCAGCACCTGGGGGCGCTGCTGGCGTGGATCGACCCCCCGGCGGGCGACAGCGGCGCCGACGCCGCGCACCGGGCCGAGCTGGCGCGGGACGCGGCCGGGCAGCTGCTGTGCCCGCCCGCCGGCCCGGCCACCGACCCGGCGTTCGACAACAAGCTGCTGGCCCCGGCGATCGAGCGGTACGACCGGGCGCGCACGGCCCTGGCCGCCGCCGAGGACCCGCTGGACGCCGACGACCGGCTGGCCGCGCTCACCCGGGCCGAGCGGGACGTGCGGGAACTGGTCGAGAGCCGGACCCGGCCCACCTGGGACGCGGTGTGGCGGGGCCTGGACCTGCTGCGGGCGCTGCCCGAGGGCGCGCATGTGGCGGAGCGCTGGCTGCGGGACCGCTGGTCGTTCACCGGCCACCGGGACCGGGTGCTGGCCGGGGAACCCCCGCAGCCGCGCCGGGACGACGCGGTGACCGCGGCGAACAAGCTGGCCACGCGCGAGCGCGAACAGGCCCGCCTGGAGGCGCAGGAGGCGCTGGACGATCCGCTGGTGATGGCGGGGCGGCGGCTGGCCGGCGAGGCGTTCGCGGGCGAGGTCACCGAGGTCGTGATGGCGTACAGCGAGGGCAGACGGCCGAGCCCGCGCCCGCTGGTGACGGTCCGCACCGAGGACCTGCCGCACCTGGCGGAGCGCGCGAAGGTCTACCGCTCGCTGGACGGCCGCCCGCAGTCGGCGGAGTTCGTGGAGCGGGCCGCCGGGGACACGGTGGTGCTGCGGATCCTGGACAAGATGGGCCGGGGCAGGGAGCCGGAGCCCGGCTCGGTGCCCGAGAAGGGGGACCGGGTCTGCTTCACCCTCTTCGAGCACGAGCAGCGCGGCGGGGCGAAGCTGCCCGACCCGGAGGAGACCCCGTGGACCCATGGCGGGCCGCCCGGCGAGGCGGTGCCGGAGGCCGCCGATCCGATCACCGAGGAGGACGTGCTGTGACGACCGTCGACGCCGATCCCGGGGCCGCGGCCGCCCGCGCCACCGACGCGATCCTCGACGACACGCTGCACGGCACCGAGCGGGGCGTGGTGGTCGACTCCCCGCCCGGTGCCGGGAAGTCCACCCTGGTGGTCCGGGCGGCGCTGGAACTCGCCGACGCGGGGCGCCCGTTGATGGTGGTGGCGCAGACCAACGCCCAGGTCGACGACCTCGTGCTGCGCCTCGCCGAGAAGAACCCCGAGCTGCCCGTGGGCCGGCTGCACAGCAGCGACGCCGACGCCTACGACAAGGCGCTGGACGACCTGCCGGGCGTGCGCACCTCGGCGAAGGCGGCGGACCTCGCCGGGTTGCCGGTGGTGCTGTCCACCGCCGCGAAGTGGGCGCATGTGACGGTGGACGAGCCGTGGCGGCACGCGATCGTGGACGAGGCGTACCAGATGCGTTCGGACTCCCTGCTCGCCGTGGCCGGGCTGTTCGAACGGGCGCTGTTCGTGGGCGACCCCGGCCAGCTGGACCCGTTCGCGATCGTCGGCAGCGAGCAGTGGGCGGGGCTGTCGTACGACCCGTCGGCCTCCGCCGTGACCACCCTGCTGGCCCACAACCCGGGCCTGCCCCAGCACCGGCTGCCGGTCTCCTGGCGGCTGCCCGCCTCCGCCGCGCCCCTGGTCTCGGACGCGTTCTACCCGTACACCCCCTTCCGCAGCGGCACCGGGCACGGCGACCGCAGGCTCGGCTTCGCCGTGCCGTCCGACGGTTCGGGTCCGGACCGGGTGATCGACGAGGCCGCCGCGTCCGGCTGGGGCCTGCTGGAGCTGCCCGCCCGGCACACCCCGCGCACCGATCCGGAGGCGGTGCGCGCGGTGGCGCTGGTGGTACGGCGCCTGCTGGACCGCGGCGGTGCGGCCGTCTCCGAGCGCTCGCCGGACCCGACCCCGCTCACCGCCGCCCGGATCGCCGTCGGCACCGCCCACCGCGACCAGGCGGCCGCGGTCCGCTCCGCGCTGGCGGACCTGGGCGTCTTCGAGGTGACGGTCGACACCGCGAACCGGCTCCAGGGCCGCGAGTACGACGTCACGGTCGTCCTGCACCCGCTGTCCGGCCGCCCCGACGCCACCGCCTTCCACCTGGAGACCGGCCGCCTGTGCGTCCTGGCCTCCCGCCACCGGCACGCCTGCGTCGTGGTCTGCCGCGCCGGAGTGAGCGACCTGCTCGACGACTACCCGTCCACGGAACCGGTCCAGCTCGGCACGCTGGTGAAGTTCCCGGACGGGTGGGAGGCGAACCACGCAGTCCTCTCCCACCTGGCGGAGCACCGGGTGGAGTGGCGCCCGTGAGCGGGGGCTCGGGCGCCGGTCCGGCGGGCGACCCGGGCCCGGTCCGCCGGACGGAGTCCGGCACGCCGCCGGAGGCGGCCGATGGCCACGGCCCGGACGGGTGGGAGGCGAACCACGCGGTCCTCTCCCACCTGGCGGAGCACCGGATGGAGTGGCGGCCGTGAGCGGGGGCTCGGGCCCCTTGCGTGGGCGCGGGACAATGGACGGTGGCCCACCACGGAGGTGGTGCCCAGCGAACCGTACGAAGGTCGTACGAGGAGGAGAGAAGACATGGCGGAGCCCACGCCGCGTCGGAACGAACCGCGGCTACGCCCCGCGCCCCTGATCTTCGAGCCCGCGGAGGCGGCCGCCGATCCCGAGCACTTCTTCGACCTGGAGTCGATCGAGGATCCGCGGGCGCTGCTGGCCCGGGCCACGGAGCTGACCCAGGCGTTCCGCGCGGCCGCCGACCGGGCCGTGGAGTTCCAGGCCATCGCCGCGGCCCAGCTCGCCGACCCGCGCCGGTTCGACCGGCTGACGGCCGCCGACATCGCCGACCGGGCCGAGTGGACCGAGGACTACGCGAGGAAGATGGTCGAGTTCGGCCGGGACCTGATGCGCGGCGACAGCGAGGGACGGACCTCCGCCGACCCCGTGTGACCCCGCGGTGATTCCGTGCGCCCCCGGGTGATCCCTCACCTGGCATATGCCAGGGGGGCAAGATACTCCCCGTCTCCTCCCCTGTCCCGGTTTTCCGCAACTCAGGAGAACCGGTTGCTCACGGCGGGTAGATCTGGATGACATGAGCAGTACGCCGAACGTCACCCGCGTCACCCCCGACGGCGCCGCCTGGCTGGCCTCCGCCGGGACGTACCCGCCGTACACGTCCGCCCCGGCCGCCCTGCCCTGCGGCACCGTCTTCGACGTGGTGAGCGCCCCGGTCGTCTTCGGGCGCCGGATGCTGGACCGCCTGTGGGAGGGGGGCCCCGGTTCGGGCCCGGTCGCGATGTCCCGCGGCCGGATGCTGCTGTTCTGCGCCCCCGGCACCGCCCACCGGCTGCCCTCGCTGCTGGCCTGGGAGGAGTGGGGCTCGCACCGGGCGGCGGCGGTGCCGCCCCTGCTGTGCCACGGCACGGGCGACGCGGTGACCGTCCCGGCGCCGGACGGCGGCGACACCTGCGGCGGGCCCCGCTGGGTGGTGGCCCCGGACACGCGCCGCCCCTGGCTGCCGGGCCCGGAGGTGGTGCTGTGGGCGGCCGTGCGGGCGGCACGCACGGCGGTTCGGATATCGATTTTTCCTCCCGCCGACGAGGATGCTAAGGTCTACGACGTCAGCAGGCGCCGCTAGCTCAGTTGGTTAGAGCAGCTGACTCTTAATCAGCGGGTCCGGGGTTCGAGTCCCTGGCGGCGCACGCGAGGGCGATGGCGAGACATGACCGCGAAACGCGGCCGTGTCTCGCCATCGCTGTTTTTGCGCGGCTTCGCCGCGCGCCGTGGGGGCTCGGCCACCCACACGCCGGCCAGGGCCGGCCCGGCCACCGTCGCCGAGGAGTCACCCGGTGATCCGCTGTGTGATCTTCACCGTCCACGCCCCCGAGGCCGTCCGGTCCTCCGCCTCGATCTTCACGCCCGCGCCCGGGACGGTGAAACTCTCCCCCAGGGCGATCGGGGCGTCCGCGAGGGGCGGGTAGACCGAGTCGTCCGGGCAGGCCTCGGTGTGCGGGTGGGCGTCGACGACCTCGACGGGGCCGCCGCCGGACTCGGCGCCGCTGCGCACCCGGTAGACGAGGATGCCCTCGCGGCAGGTGGTGCGGTCGTTGCCGGCGGCGGTACGGGCCTCCACGGCGAGGACGCTGTCCGGGCCGGTGCGCACCACCGCCAGCTTCAGCCCGTCGCCGAGACCGAACGCGGGCGCCCCGGCGGCCCCCTGCACGGGAGTGCCGGGCCCCGCCGCGAGGGGCTCCAGGGTGAGCCGGGTCGGACCGGCGCCGCGGACGCACATCACCTGGCGCGGATCCAGCCAGCCGAGCCGCCACTTGTGCCAGGCGAACATGTCCGGCGACAGGCCGAACTGGCTGCCCATCAGGTCCCAGTCGCCGACATAGGTGTCCCAGTCCCCCTTGCCGTCGGCCGGGCGGTGGTAGAGGTCGGGCAGGTCGAAGACATGGCCGGTCTCATGGGCGAGGACCAGCCGGTCCGGCGGGTGCTTCTCGAACACCGTGACGACCCGCCGTACGTCCGTGCCGTCCACGTGGACGGGCGTGTCCAGGTTGACGACCTTGGTGGCGTCGGAGTCCACGCCGGGCGCGTCCGGGTCCGCGACGAGGTACACCACCTGGTAGCGGGAGAAGTCGACGGCTTTGTCGGCCACTTTGAAGGCGTCCCGCAGATACGCGGCCCGGTCCTCGGCGGCCCAGTCCCGCCGTACGGAGTACGCCGTCGACGGACGGGGCATACGCAACCAGTGGCCCAGCGGATGCGCGCGCAGGCTGAACCTGCCGTAGGAAGCCTGCTCGAAGTAGCGGCTGGTCTGCGGGAAGTGGTCGGCGGTCAGCTCCGCCGGGGTGGTCTGCGGGACCGCGTCCGGGAACGACAGGAAGATCATGACGGCGTTCAGCGCCCTGGTGGGGCGGGCGTAGTCCGCGTCCCAGGTGTCCGCCCCCTCGGAGTGGCGGGCACCGGTGCGGTGCAGGGCGCACGGGGCCGTGGCGAAGGGCTCGGCGACCGACGGTCCGGCGATGATCGAGGTCGCGGCCAGCGCCGACAACGTGGTGCACACGGCGGCGGTGCTGCGCAGCAGGGGCACGGACATGACCTCCGGACGCGGTTCGACGGACCCGCACCCAGATTGCTGTGTTTCGCCACTCCATGCCCTGTTTGTCTGCACCGGAAGAGTGAGCACTCCCCATTCGGGCGCCAGGCGCACGACGGCGCACGACATCACCGCATCACTCACGGAACGTCACAACTGGTCGACGGTCTCAATAACCCGTCCAGGTGCGGGCAGAAACGATCTGTCAGAAAGTCCCACCGGTCCGGGAGACTGGACGGTGGCTGGAAGGGCCCGGGGCCAGCCTCTATGATCGGCACACTTTCCGGCACGGACAGAGATCGAGTGCACTGCGGGAGCGAGCGGTGAGCGGAACGTCCGAAGGGCCGACGCCCGCGGCAGACCTCGACCGGTCAGCCGTCACAGACAGTGATCACACCACCTACGACCGTGTCTTCGGGGCGGCCCCGCTCGCCATGGCCGTCGTGGACCACGCGGGAATCGTCGTCCGCGCCAACCCCGCCTTCGGTGAACTCCTCGGCCTCGACCACGCCTCCCTCGCCGGCCGGGCCGCCGCCGACCTGGTGGACCTGACCGCCGACGTCCGCTCCTGGCACGCCTACCGCGAGGTGCTGAGCGGCCGGCAGGCCCGGCTGCGCTGCACCCGCCGGCTGAAGCACCCCGGGGGCAACTCGGTATGGGTGCAGCTCACCGTCGCCCCGCTGACCGACGGCGAGGCGGGCGTGCTGCTGTCCGTCGCCGACATCAGCGCCCGGCGCGAACTCCAGGCGCGGTTGCGGCACTTGCAGATGCACGACCCGGTGACCCGGCTGCCCAACCGCACCCTGTTCTTCGAGCGGTTGTCGGCCGCGCTGGAGGCGGAGTCGTACGAGCGCGGCGGAACCGGCCGGATCGGACTGTGCTACCTGGACCTGGACGGGTTCAAGGCCGTCAACGACACCCTCGGCCACCGGGTCGGCGACCGGCTGCTCGCGGCCGTCGCCGAGCGGCTGACCGCGGTCGCCGACGCGGCCGGGTACGCCCGCGCCGCCACCCCGCTGGTGGCCCGGCTCGGCGGCGACGAGTTCGCGCTGCTGGTGGAGGACTCCACCGGCACCGAACAGCTCGCCGACCTCGCCGAGTCGGCGCTCAAGTCCCTTGAGGAGCCCTTCGACCTGGCCGGGCAGCGGCTGTCGCTGACGGCCTCCATCGGTGTGGTGGAACGCCATGCGGCGGGGACCACCGCGACCGGTCTGATGCAGGCGGCCGACACGACGCTCTATTGGGCGAAGGCCGACGGCAAGGCGCGCTGGACCCTGTTCGACCCCGAGCGCAACGCGCACCGGATGACCCGCCAGGCCCTCTCCTCCACCCTGCGCCCCGCCATCGAGCGCGGCGAGTTCGTGCTGGACTACCAGCCGCTGGTGGGCATGGAGGACGGCCGGCTGTCCGGGGTCGAGGCGCTGGTGCGCTGGCACCATCCGCAGTTCGGCACGCTGACGCCGAATCGGTTCATCGGGCTGGCCGAGGAGGACGGTTCGATCGTGCAGCTCGGCCGCTGGGCGCTGGTCACCGCCTGCCGGCAGGCCCGCCGCTGGCAGCTGGACCACCCCGGCGAGCCGCCGATCTTCGTCAGCGTGAACGTGGCCGTGCGCCAGGTGTGGGACTCCGATCTGGTGGCCGATGTGGCGCAGACCCTCGCGGAGACCGGGCTGGCCCCGCACCTGTTGCAGCTGGAACTGACCGAGTCCGCGGTGATGGGCTCGGCGGGCCGCCCGCTCCAGGCGTTGCAGGCCCTGAGCGACATGGGGGTGCGCATCGCCATCGACGACTTCGGCACCGGCTACTCCAACCTCGCCTACCTCAGCCGGCTGCCGGTCTCCGCGCTGAAGCTGGACGGTTCCTTCGTCCGCGGCTTCCAGTACGAGGAGGCGCCCAAGGGGGTGCCGCCGAACCCCGCCGACGAGGTGATCGTGGAGGCGATGATCCAGCTGGCCCACCGGCTCGGGCTGACGGTCACCGCCGAGTGCGTGGAGACCGCGGCGCAGGCGAGCCGGCTGCGGCGGATCGGCTGCGACACCGGGCAGGGCTGGCTGTACTCCCGCCCGGTGCCGCCGGACCGCATCTCCGAGCTGCTGGGCGCCCGCAGTTACGCGGCGGGAAAGCCGTGACCGGCCCTAAGCGGTGGGCAGCCCATAGGCGTCGGCAATCAACTCGTAGGAGCGGACGCGCAGTTCGCCGCGGTGGGCGTGGGTGGTGAGCATCAGCTCGTCGGCCCCGGTGCGCTTTTGCAGCTCGTCGAGGCCGGTCCGCACCTCGTCGGCGGTGCCGTACACCACGTTGGACGACCAGGAGTCGATGAACTCCTCCTCCATCGGGCCGAGTTCCTGCCGCTCGGCCTCCGCGGGGTCGGGGAACAGACCGGGGCGGCCGGTGCGCAGCCGGAGCATGTTCAGGCCCATCGCGCGGGTCTGGCGGCGCGCCTCGCCCTCCTCGTCGGTGGCCAGCGCGGAGACGCCGATCAGGGCGTACGGCTCGGCCAGCACCTCGGAGGGCCGGAAGGTCTGGCGGTACAGGTCGAGCGCGGGGATGGTGTTCTGCGCCGAGAAGTGGTGCGCGAAGGCGAACGGCAGGCCGAGCATGCCGGCCAGCTGGGCGGAGAACCCGGAGGAGCCCAGCAGCCAGATCGGCGGGCGGTGCGGGGACTGGACCCCGCCCGGGGTGCTCCCCTGGACCGGGCCCGGGATGGCGTGGATGCGCCGGTAGGGGTGGCCGTCGGGGAAGTCGTCGTCGAGGAAGCGGGTCAGCTCGGCGAGCTGCTGCGGGAAGTCGTCGGCGCCCTCGTTCAGGGTGTCGGTGCGGCGCAGGGCCGCGGCCGTGGCGCCGTCGGTGCCGGGGGCCCGGCCGAGCCCGAGGTCGACCCGTCCCGGCGCCATCGCCTCCAGCGTGCCGAACTGCTCGGCGATCACCAGGGGGGCGTGGTTGGGCAGCATGACGCCGCCCGAGCCGAGCCGGATGCGGTCGGTGTGGGCGGCGAGGTGGGCGAGGATCACGGCCGGCGAGGATGAGGCGACGCCCGGCATGGAGTGGTGCTCGGCGACCCAGTAACGGTGGAACCCGCGGGCCTCGGTGAGCCGGGACAGCTCGACGCTGGTGCGCAGGGCATCGGTGGCGGTGCGGCCCGCGCCGACGGTCACCAGGTCCAGCACGGAGAGAGGGACGGGCGCGGTGCCGTGCGTCGTTCCCCGGATCTCGTCTGCCTCGTCTGCCGACACGGTGAGGGCCTCCTGTTCGCGGCGTGAGCTGTGCCGGTCAGTGGTAACCGGGGGCGGCCCCCCGGATATTCCGCCGCCGGCCGCCCGGTCCCGGTCCTCAGACCTGGACCAGCGGTTCCCGGGTGAACAGCGTCCCCAGCTCCGGCGCGTTAACCCGCCGGTCGGCGAGCCGCAGTCCCTCCCACACCGTGACCTGGTTGGCGGTGAGCACCGGCTTGGACAGGGACTTCTCCAGCAGGCCGAGGCAGGCGGCCGTGTGCAGGGCGGTGTCCGGCAGCAGCACCGCGTCCGCACCGGGGTCGTCCGCGGCCCGCGCGAGCGCCAGTACGTCGTCCTCGCCCCAGCGGGCCGCCTCGGCGGCGACGACCCCCGAGGAGTGCACGGCGGCCACCTCCAGGCCGGCCGCCCGCAGGAACTCGGCGAACAGCGCGGTGACGTCCTGCGGGTAGGTGGCGCCCACGGCGACCCGCCGCACCCCCAGCTCACGGGCCGCGTGCACGAAGCCGAAGGACGTCGAGGAGGCCGGCATCCCGGCCAGCCGGGCCAGCGTGCGCACCTGGTCCTGGGCGCCCTGCCAGCCGTGCACGAAGCCGCCGCTGGTGCACGCCCACACCACCGTCTCCGCACCGGCCAGCCGCAGCCGCTCCATGCCCTCGCGCAGCCGCTCGGCGGAGCCCATCTCGCGCAGCGCGGCCACCCGCTGCGCGCCCTCGCCGATGTCGGTGTGGACCAGGTCCACCCGGATGTCGCTGCCCAGGAGCTGCTCGATGCGCGGATAGTCGTCCTCGGCGAAGTGACCCGGGTAGAGGAATCCGAGTGCGGTCATGTCCAGCCTTCCTGCGTCCGGTCGTGCGGTACGGCCCGTGTCCGGGCACCCTCGTGCGCGGCGCCCGGTACGGTTCCACGGCTCGGGTACCCAGCCTCCGCGGCGCAGCCCACATCGCGACCTGGTTGGCCGAGAGCGGACGGCACGCGGGCCGTGCGGGGCGTGACCGGGGCGAGGCGCTCGGTGCCCGGCCGCTGCGGTGCTGCGCCCGGGGCGCCGGAGGTGGTGACGCGGGCCGGGCGCGGACCCGGATCATGGCCGCGCGCCTCGCCCGCTCGCCCGCGGTCCCGCCGAGGAGGCCGCCCGGGGCGCGGGCGATCGCTCCGGGGCCACGGCGGTCAGGGCGCGCGCCGCCGTGCCCCCCGGCGGGGCCGCCGGGGAGGGGGGCGTCCGTCGCAGGCACCGGCCGCACCCTCGAAGGAAGAGAAGGACGGGGAGGGCGGGGACAACGGATGGCGGGAACGCCCGTGTTGACGACGGTGGGCCGGGGTGCGAGCGTGGACGATCCGTGCATCTCAGGCGTTCGCGGCGGCACCTCCCGGACGCCTGGGCAGGCACCCCCTCGGACGACGGGAGCCGCGCCCATGACGACCGTCCCCACCCTGCTCGTGCTGGACGCCGAGCCGCCGCCCCGGCTCGGCCGGCTGACCGGGCGCGCCCGGGTCGTGAGTACGGACGCGGCGCACCTGGCCGAGCGGCTGCCCACGGCGGACGTGCTGCTGGTCTGGGACTTCACCTCGACCGCGGTGCGCGAGGCGTGGCCGGGCCCGGGGCCCCGGCCGCGCTGGGTGCACACGGCGAGCGCGGGCGTGGACCATCTGATGTGCCCGGAGCTGGCCGCGTCGCAGACGGTGGTCACCAACGCCCGCGGCGTCTTCGACCAGCCGATCGCCGAGTACGTGGCGGCCCTGGTGCTGGCCGTGGCCAAGGAGCTGCCGCGCACCCTGGAGCAGCAGCGGGAGCGGGTGTGGCGGCACCGGGAGAGCCGGCGGGTGGCGGGTACCCGTGCCTGTGTGGTCGGTTCGGGTCCCATCGGCCGGGCGATCGTCCGGATGCTGAAGGCGCTGGGGGTGACGACGGCACTCGTCGGGCGGGTGCCGCGGACCGGTGTGTACGGGCCGGCCGACCTGGACCGGCTGATCTCCCGCGCGGACTGGGTGATCGCGGCGGCGCCGCTGACGGAGGCCACGTACCGCATGTTCGACGCGCACCGGTTCGGCGTGATGCAGCCCTCGGCGTTCTTCGTCAACGTCGGGCGCGGGCAGCTGGTCGACGAGGAGGCGCTCGCGCGGGCCCTGACCCGGCGCTGGATCGCGGGTGCCGCCCTGGACGTGTTCGCCGCCGAGCCGCTGCCCGCGGACAGCCCGCTGTGGGAGCTTCCGGGGCTGATCGTCTCCCCGCACATGAGCGGGGACACGGTCGGCTGGCGCGACGAACTGGGGCGGCAGTTCGTGGAGTTGTTCGAGCGGTGGGCCGCGGGCAGATCACTGGTGAACGTGGTCGACAAGACGCGTGGATACGTGCCCGGCCACTGACCTCCTGGAGGGTGCATGCAGCTCACCGACCTCACCGCCCGCCGGCTCCTGGACGGCTACCGCACGGGCGAGTTCACTCCGGTGGAGGCGACCGAGCAGGCACTGGCGCTGGCCCGGCGCACCCAGTCGCGGGTGAACGCGTTCGTCCGGCTGACCGAGCGGGACGCGCTGGCGCGGGCGCGGGAGTCGGCCGGGCGCTGGCGGCGCGGGGAGCCGGCGGGGCTGCTGGACGGGGTGCCGGTGAGCGTGAAGGACCTGCTGCTGCTGCGCGGCCACCCCACGCTGCGCGGCTCGCGGACCCTGTCCGAGCGTGGTGCCTGGGCGGAGGACGCGCCCTCGGTGGCCCGGCTGCGGGAGCACGGCGCGGTGTTCCTCGGCAAGACGACGACACCCGAGTTCGGCTGGAAGGGGGTCACCGACTCGCCGCTGACCGGTGTCACCCGCAATCCGTACGACACCTCGCGCACCACGGGCGGCTCCAGCGGCGGCAGCGCGGCTGCGGTGGCGCTCGGCGCGGGCCCGCTGTCGCTGGGCACGGACGGCGGGGGCAGCATCCGGATCCCGGCCGCGTTCTGCGGGATCTTCGGGCTGAAGCCGACGTACGGCAGGGTGCCGCTGTATCCGGCCAGCCCGTTCGGCACGCTGGCCCACGTCGGGCCGATGACCCGGGACGCGGCCGACGCGGCGCTGCTGCTCGACGTCGTCGCCGGGCCGGACGCCCGCGACTGGTCGGCGCTGCCGCCCGCACCGGGCTCCTTCACCCACGCGCTGGCCGGGGGTGTGCGGGGGCTGCGGGTGGCGTACTCGCCGTCGTTCGGCGGGCAGGTGGCGGTGGCACCGGCGGTCGCGGCGGCGGTACGGCGGGCGGTGGCGCGGCTCGCGGACCTCGGCGCGTACGTCGAGGAGGCGGACCCCGACTTCAGCGATCCGGTGGAGGCGTTCGAGGCCCTGTGGTCCAGCGGCGCGGCCCGGATCGCCCAGCTGCTCTCCCCGCACCTGCGCAAGCTCCTCGACCCGGGGCTGGCGGAGGTCTGTGCGCGGGGGGCGCGGCTGAGCGCGCTGGACTATCTGGCGGCGGTGGACGCCCGGATGGATCTGGGCCGGCGGATGGGGCGGTTCCACGAGCGGTACGACCTGCTGGTGACGCCGACGCTGCCGCTGACGGCGTTCGAGGCGGGTGCGGAGGTGCCGAGGGGTTCGGCCCACCGGCGCTGGACCGGCTGGACGCCGTTCACCTACCCCTTCAACCTCACCCAGCAGCCGGCCGCGTCGGTGCCGGTCGGCACGGACGGGGACGGCCTGCCCGTCGGCCTCCAGCTCGTCGCCGCCCGCCACCGCGACGACCTCGTGCTGCGGGCCGCGCACGCGCTGTACGAGGCCGGGGTCGCGTGCTGCCCGGTGGTCACGCCCGCCGGGAACTGAGCCGGCCGGGAGGGAGCGGCAGAGGTCTCCGGGGGGGCCGGGTGACCGTCGGGTCCTCCGGTGGGGGTTCTGTGGAGGCCGGGGCGGGAACGGGTGTGGGTCCCGGCGCGCGGGGGTCCGGCGTGGCGGCCCTCGCCGGAGAACGCCGCGCAGGTCAGGGGCGCACGACCGGTCAACTTCCGTGTGCGGCACCGCGGATGCCGTCGCCCGGACGGGACGGTGACGCTCCGTCCGGCCGTAAAACCGGGGTGCATACCCCGGATTCGCTTGGGTAGCCGCGCCGCCATGGCTGCACCACATGGGAACGGCATACACACTTTCCGGCCGCAGCACAGACCCGGCCGGCGGACGTTGCTCCGCGGGTTCGCGGCGCTCGGGGCGCTGGGCGCCGCGGGCTGCACGCGGGTGGCGGCCGCCGGCGGGAACGGCGGCGACCTGCTCGACCGGCTCCGCGCGCAGGGCGTCGTACGCCTCGGGATCGCCGGGGAGATCCCCTTCGGGTACATCGACAAGGACGGCCGTCTCACCGGTGAGGCGCCCGAGCTGGCGAAGGTGGTCTTCAAGCGGCTCGGGGTGGACCGGGTGCAGCCGGTGCCGACCGAGTTCGGCTCGCTCGTCCCCGGCCTGAACTCGCAGCAGTTCGACGTGGTCGCGGCCGGCATGTACGTCAACGCCGACCGCTGCAAGCAGGTGATCTTCGCGGACCCGGATTACCAGATGCTGGATTCGTTCATCGTCCGCAAGGGGAACCCGAAGGGGTTGCACTCCTACGCGGACGTCGTCGCGAAGAAGGCGAAGTTCGCGACCGGGACCGGGTACGCCGAGATCCAGTACGCCGTCGAGGCGGGCTACAGGCAGAGCGACATCCTGATCGTGCCGGACCAGGTGGCCGGGTTGAACGCGGTCGAGGCGGGCCGTGTGGACGTGTTCGCGGGTACGGCGCTCACCACCCGCGAGGTCGTGCGGAAGTCGGCCAGGGCGGAGGCCACCGCGCCGTTCGCGCCGCTGGTCGGGGGCAAGCCGCATGTGGACGGCGGGGCGTTCGCGTTCCGGCCGACCGAGACGCGGCTGCGGGACGCCTTCAACGCCGAGCTGCGCGAGCTGAAGCGGACCGGGGAGCTGTTCCGCATCCTGCGGCCGTTCGGTTTCGGCAAGGCCGAGATGACGGACCTGACGGCGAAGGAGCTGTGCGGGCAATGACCTCGGGGCTCTGGGAACTGGTGCTCAAGGGCGTCTGGACCACCGTCCAGCTGCTGGTGTTCAGCGCGCTGCTGGCCGCCGCGGTGTCCTTCGTGGTCGGCATGGCGCGCACCCACCGGTTGTGGATCGTGCGCTTCACGGCCGGCGTCTACACCGAGGTCTTCCGCGGCACCTCGGCGCTGGTGATGATCTTCTGGGTGTTCTTCGTGCTGCCGATCGCCTTCGGCTGGCAGCTGGTGCCGATGTGGGCGGGCACGCTGGCGCTGGGACTGACGTACGGCGCCTACGGCTCGGAGATCGTGCGCGGAGCGCTGAACGCGGTGGACCCGGCGCAGCGCGAGGGCGGGATCGCGCTGAGCTTCACTCCGGCGCAGCGGATGCGGCTGATCGTGCTGCCGCAGGCGGTGCCGGAGATGATCCCCCCCTTCTGCAATCTGCTGATCGAGCTGCTCAAGGGCACCGCGCTGGTGTCGGTCATGGGCATGGGCGATCTGACGTTCAGCGCCAACCTGGTGCGGCTCGCGCTCCAGCAGAGCGCGGAGATCTACACGTACGTGCTGGTCATCTACTTCGTGATCGCCTTCGTGCTGACCCGGCTGATGCGCGGCCTGGAGAAGCGGCTGAAGGCCGGGATCGGCAAGGACGCCGGCACGGAGCGGGCGGCGCGTGAGCCGAAGCGGGCGCGGACGACCGGGGTGGGCGGTGGTGTCGCATGACGTGGGACTGGCACGCGGTGAGCGACTTCATGCCGCACTTCCGGGACGGCCTGCTGGTCACCCTCCAGGCGCTGGCGCTGGGTTCGCTGCTGTCCTTCACCCTCGGCCTGGTGTGGACGCTGCTGATGCGGACGCCGACCCGCTGGGTGCGCTGGCCGGTCGGGGTGGTCACGGAGTTCGTGCGCAACACCCCGCTGCTGGTGCAGCTGTTCTTCCTCTTCTACGTGCTGCCGGAGTGGGGGCTGACGTTCTCCGCGCTGACCACCGGCGTCTTCGCGATCGGCCTGCACTACTCGACGTACACCATGCAGGTCTACCGGGCCGGCATCGAGGCGGTGCCCGTCGGCCAGTGGGAGGCGGCGACCGCGCTGAACCTGCCGCGGCGGCGGACCTGGACCGCGGTGATCCTGCCGCAGGCGATCCGCCGGGTGGTGCCGGCGCTGGGCAACTACGTGATCTCCATGCTCAAGGACACACCGATGCTGATGGTGATCACCGTGCTGGAGATGCTGGGCCAGGCCCGGCTCTTCTCCCAGCAGCGCTTCCAGTTCACCGAGCCGCTCACCGTGATCGGCGTGGCCTTCGTCCTCATCTCCTACCTGGCCTCCCTTCTCCTGCGAGCCCTGGAGCGACGCCTTGTCCGTTGAGACCCGTACCGAGCCGTCCGTCACCGCGGCCCAGCCGGCCGATCTGATCCGCCTGGAGCAGGTCACCAAGCGCTTCGGCGCGAACACCGTGCTCGACCACCTGGACTTCGCCGTCCAGCCCGGCAGGCACGTGACCCTGATCGGGCCGTCCGGCTCCGGCAAGACCACGATCCTCAGACTCCTGATGACCCTGACCAAGCCGGACGAGGGGACCATCACCGTCGACGGCGAGAAGCTGTTCCCGGCGCCGGAGAAGCGGGTCCGGGAGGTCCGCAAGAAGATCGGGATGGTGTTCCAGCACTTCAACCTGTTCCCGAACATGACGGTGCTGCGCAATCTGACCGAGGCGCCGGTGCGGGTCCTCGGCCTGTCCAGGGACGAGGCGGAGGAGCGGGCCCGGGAGCTGCTGGAGCTGGTGGGCCTCGCCGACAAGTGCGGTGCGCGCCCGGCCCAGCTGTCCGGCGGGCAGCAGCAGCGGGTGGCGATCGCGCGGGCGCTGGCGATGCGGCCGCGGGTGCTGCTGCTGGACGAGGTGACCTCCGCGCTCGACCCGGAGCTGGTCGCCGGGGTGCTCGATCTGCTGCGGGACATCGCGCGCAGCACCGACATCACCATGCTGTGCGTGACGCACGAGATGGGCTTCGCCCGGGACATCTCCGATCAGGTACTGATGTTCGACGGCGGCCGGGTGATCGAGTCGGGGCCGCCGGAGAAGATCTTCTCCGAGCCGGAGCAGGAGCGCACCCGGGAGTTCCTGAGCGCGGTGCTGTGAGGGCTGCGGGCAACGGCCGAGGTCCAGCCATTGGGGCATGACCCTGGCATATGCCAATGGGTCGTCGCCGCAGTTCGGGCCGCCGCCGGGAGCGGGAGGGGCGGATCGGAAACTTGTCAACGCCCTCTCCCCGGCGGCCGTTTGCCCGTTATCGTGGAAGCGCCGCACCGTCCGGAGATCCACGGCCCAGTAAGCGAGCGCAGGGGGGAACACCGTGGCGCTGATGCACGAGCCGACCGCCCCGTACCACTCGGTCCAGGACGCGCTGCGCGTGCTGGAGACCGTGGCGCGCACCGCCACCGGGGTCACCGAGACCGAGCTGACCCGGCTCACCGGCCTCGGTCCCGAGCGGCTCGCCCCGCTGCTGCGGATGCTGCGCCGGGAGGGCTACGTCGAGCAGGTCGGCGGCGGCGCGTACGTCACCGGTGACACCCTGCGCCGTCTCACCTCGGCCGAGGACCGCGAGCGGGCCCTCGCCGACAAGCTCCAGCGCACCCTGGACCGGCTGCGCGACTCGGTCGGCGCGGCCGTCTACATCAGCCGCTACGTCGACGGCGAGGTGAAGGTCACCCAGTACGCCGCCGGACCCGGCATGCCCGCGGTCAACGAGTGGGTGGACTTCCGCGTCTCCGCCCATGCCACGGCGGTCGGCAAGAGCCTGCTCACCCAGCTGGACCACAACGCCCGCCGCGACCACCTGGCCCGGCACAAGATGGCCCGGCTCACCTCGCGCACCATCACCAGCGACAAGCTGCTGCTGTCCCGCCTGGAGTCCCAGCCGCCCACGGTGCCGGTGCTGGACCTCCAGGAGTACGCGGTGGGCACGGTCTGCGCGGCCGTACCGATCACCGCGGGCGCCTCGGTGGGCTGCCTGGCGCTGTCGCTCCCGGTGGAGCACGCGCACCGGCTGAAGCGGGCCGCGGACGCGCTCAACCGGAACGCCGCACCGGTGCTGCTGTCGCTGGCCCTCTGACGACACCCCGGGTGGTCACGAGCACTCCCGGGGACCAGGTAGTATTTTCTTCGTCGCCGGCCGCGGAAAGCGGAAGGCGAGAGTCACGCGCCGCTAGCTCAGTTGGTTAGAGCAGCTGACTCTTAATCAGCGGGTCCGGGGTTCGAGTCCCTGGCGGCGCACAGTGGAAAGGGCCCCTCACCTCGGTGAGGGGCCTTCCGCATGCCTAGAACGTGACGTCCGAGCACGCGTAGAACGCGTTGCCCGTGTCGGCGATCGTCCACACCGCGAGGATCACGTGGTGTCCGGACAGGCCCGTGGGCAGGGTGCCGCTGTGGCTGAGCGTCGCCGGCGGCTGCTGACCGTTGTAGGGCACCGTCAGGAACGGCGTGAGGTTGAGGTCCGACCGGGACAGCGGGTGGTTCTGGTTCCAGCCCGGCTTGGTGACGTAGTACTTGAAGTCCGTCGTGGCGTGCCGGGCGGTGAACTGCCAGCGGAAGGTGTACGACTGCCCGCCGGTCACCTTGGTGGTGGGCCAGGCCGCGCCGGACGGGGCGGTCGGTGAGCTGAGCTGGGTGAAGCGGTCCACCCCGCCGTTGCAGAGCTGGCCGTCGGCGGGCCCGGCGGCCGGGAAGCCCTTGGGGCCCTCGACGCTCTGCGGCTCGTACTGGATGTCGCCGCAGCCCTTGACCGTGCCGTCGGCGCAGAGCTTCTGCCTGCTGACGGGGAGGTCGGTGTAGCCGTGCCCGCTGGCGCCGCCGGTGGAGAGCGCGAACGCTCCGGCGGTCACCACTCCGAGCACGACCGCGGACATCTTCGTCTTGGTGCGCATACTGCCGCTCCTGGAGAACGTGGGGAGTTCGGTGAGCCGTGCAGAGGGTAGGTCTAGACCAACTCACAGATTATGGGCGGCACTTGAGCATGTCCATACCAGTGGCAGAAGCGAACGGACCGGCTACGCCCGCTCCCCGCGGCCCGCGCAGAACGCCACCGTCAGATCCCGCACCAGCACCTTGCGCTCGGAGTCGTCCAGCTCGACCAGCCCGCGCGTGGTCAGCCGGGTCACCGTGTCCTCCACGGAGTCCACGACCGAGCTGAGCATGCTGGCCCGCTGCCGGGCCTCCAGCGCGGCGATCCGGCGGCGCTGCATCGCGTCCGCGATCTCGGGGGCGTACTCCGCCCGCAGCGGCCGCACGGAGAACACCTCCAGACCGGCCGGCGCGGTCTCCGCCACCACCAGCCGGGTCAGCGCCTCCCCGGCCACCGCGGGGCCGCCCCGGCTGCCGACCGCCGGCTCCACCGGCACCCGGGCCAGCGCCGCCTCCACACACTCGCGCAGGTACCGCTCGTGGTCCTCCAGGCCGAGCACCGCCCGCGCGGTGTCCCGCACCCGCCACACCACCAGCACCACCACCCGCACCGCCAGCCCGCCCGGGTCCGCCGCGGGCATCGCCTCGCTGCGCCAGTGCCGCAGCCGCACATCCACCCGCCTGCGGCGCAGCAGCGGGTTGACCCAGAGCAGCCCGGTGCGCCGGACGGTGCCCCGGTACCGGCCGAACAGGCCCACCACCCAGGCCCGGCCGGTGCGGCCCCGGGCCAGCCCGCCGAAACCGGCCGCGCCGAGCAGCCCGGCCCCGGCGTACGCCGCCCACTGCGCCGGTCCGAGGCCCGGGTCCGCGGGCGCCGGCAGCCGCAGCGCCTGCACGGCGAGCGGCGGCAGCACCCCGGCCCACCAGGACGCGGCCAGCGCGCCGGTGACCCCGCAGGCCCCGGCGAGCACCCCGGCCGCCCCGGGCAGCACCCGTGCCGGGCGCTCGCGCAGCTCCGGGTCGACCCGGGGCAGCGGGGGCCGCCGCTCGGCCGGACGGCTCGCGCGCGGCAGCTCGCCCGTGCCCTGGCGGCGCCCCACGACGGCGGGCCGCGGCGGCGTCCCGTCCGGGCCGGGATCGTCGCGGAAGAGCAGATGGACCGGAATCTCGGTGGTGGACTCGTTCCGGATCAGCCGGGCCGGGCGGGTGCCGGTGGCCGTGGCGTCCTGCGGTCGCCCCTCGGATCCGGACGGTGTGTGCGAGGTGGTCGTACTCATGCGTGCCTCCAGCCTCCGCGCCAGATGCGTCATGAAATGGGTGAACAGGGGGGCGACACCGGGGAGTCACGCGAACAGGCGGCGCCAGGTCTCCGGGCCCGGACTGCCGTCGGCCGCGCCGCCCCGCCAGCCCTGGGAACGCTGGAAGGCGGCCACCGCCCGCCGGTCCGCCTCGCCCCACCGCGGGCCGGGCCCGGTGTCGTAGAACCGGCCGAACCCCTTGGTCACCAACTGGGCCCCGAGCCGGGTGATGTGGTCGTTGCTCTGCCCCGGGCGGAAGTACGCCTTGCCGGGGTAGCCCGGCACCCCGTGCGAGGCGGGGCCGTCCTCGTCCGGGGCGATGTCCCGGCCCCCGCCGGAGACGAGCAGCGCCCAGGTGCGCGGGCCCGGCAGCCCGTCGGCCTCCTCGTCGGTCCAGCCCTGGGCCCGCTGGAACGCCTCGGTGGCCCGCCGGTCCCCCTCGCTCCAGACCGGCCCCGGGCCCTTCGGGTAGTACGGTCCCGCGCCCCGGGCCACCAGCATCTGCCCCAGCTGGGTGACGTGGGCGTTGTGCGCGCCGGGCCCGAAGGACGCGGCGCCCGGGAAGAGGTCCGCGACCTTGCCGTCCGCCGCCTCGGGGCCGGGACTGCCGTCGGTCAGGCCCTTGTA
Organism: Streptomyces sp. NEAU-sy36; assembly: GCF_013423905.1. Classification (NCBI taxonomy): domain Bacteria; kingdom Bacillati; phylum Actinomycetota; class Actinomycetes; order Kitasatosporales; family Streptomycetaceae; genus Streptomyces; species Streptomyces sp. NEAU-sy36. Next base: position 887,295 of record NZ_CP058977.1, on the reverse strand, counting down.
GCGGTACGGCACGTACCCGCCGGTGTGGTTCCAGTAGGGGTACGGCGTGGTCTGGGAGCGGGTGTGCGGGGGCGTCTGCTCGTAGACCTTGTAGTAGGTGTGCGTGTAGTCCGTCCAGCCGCCGAAGATCACCACGTGGGAGCCCTGCTGGGGGTCGGCCGTGTTGTGGTGGAGCAGGATGTCGCCGGGCTGGAGCTGGGACTTCTTGATCCTCACGCCGTACTTGGCGAGGCTGCCGGTCCACTGGTTGCTGTTCAGCCCCCAGGCCATGGAGACATAGCCGGAGCAGTCCTGCCGGTAGCCGTCGGTCCAGTAGCGGCTCATGCTGTACGGCACCTTGGCGGTCACCCACGACCTGGCCCGCTTGATGATGGCGTCCCGGGTGGTCTGCGGGGTGCCGACGCCTCCGGGCGCGGCCGGTCTGCCGGCCGGGCCGTGCAGCGGGGACTCGGTGCCCTGGGGGGTGTCGGGCTCGCCGTCGCCGGGGACGGCCTGGCGGTGCGGTCCGTGGCCGGCGGTGAGAGCGATCGCCGGGGGCGTCGCGCCGAGCGCGGCGGACACGGCGGCGACGAGGACCATGCCGCGGGCCGCGGGACGGTGGCCGATCCGGCCGGACAGCGGGCGGCGGGGGGTGCGCCGCCGGTGGACACAGCCGGGACAACCGCAGTCACGCGCGGGTTCGAACTCCTCGAACGCCGGAGCGGCCATGCGATCTGCCTCACATTCATGGTGTTTTCGTCCGCTTGTGTGCACGTTGATCAGTTTTCCAACTCTGGCCACGGCGCGCACTTTGACGGTCCGAATGATGTACGGCACCCCCTGCGGCCTCCCCCGCGTGGTCATCAGCACCCCCGCAGGTCAGGTAGAGTTCTCTCTGTCAGCAGGCGCCGCTAGCTCAGTTGGTTAGAGCAGCTGACTCTTAATCAGCGGGTCCGGGGTTCGAGTCCCTGGCGGCGCACCGACACGGAAAGGCCCCTCGCAGCAGCGAGGGGCCTTTCCGCATGCCGGGCCACTGTCATGTCACCCCGTGGCACCGGTGAGGTACGCCGAGACGACCACGTTCGCCGTGTAGGCGCCGTCGCGGAAGCCGCCGCCGCAGGTGATCAGGCGCAGCTCGGCCCGGCCGGGCACGCGCGGCGCGTAGGCCTGCCGGGCGTCGAAGCGGGTACGGGGCAGGACGCGGACGTCCTCGACGGTGAACCGGGCGACCCTGCCGTCCGAGCGGACCACCCGCACCGCGGCGCCGGGGGTGAGGGTGCGCAGCCCGTGGAACACGGCGGGCCGGGTGTCGGTGTCGAGGTGGCCCACCATCAGGGCGGCACCGCTCGCGCCCGGCCGGGTCCCGGCGCCGTACCAGCCGACCACGCCGGGCTGGCCGAAGGGCGGCGGGTCGAGCGCGCCGCGCGCGTCCAGACCGCGGGTCACCACCGGCGCCTGGACGCCGAGCCGGGGGATGTCGATGCGCTGGGGCAGCGCGTTCGGCAGCGGCCGCGCGGGGGGCGGCAGCCGGACGGGCGCGGTGGCGCCGAGGGCGAACAGATCACCGGTCGCGGGGCGCCGTACCTCCTGGGGTACGGCGGTGACGGCCCGCCCCCACAGCCACAGCCCGAGCAGCAGCACCGCCCAGGTCAGGGCGGTGCACAGACGGCCGCGGAGGTGCTCTTCGCGCATCCGCGCCCTCAGTGCGGGCGGCGGCCGCGGCGGGCGCGCAGTCCCACGGCGACGGCGGCGATCGAGGCCAGCGCGAGACCGGTCAGGGCCTGGGCGGTCTCCGGTCCGCTCCCGCTGGTGGCGACGGTGGCGAACCGGGCGGTGGCGCCACCGCCCGCGTCGACCGGGGCGACGGGCGTGGCGGGCGGCCCGCCGGGCTGTCCCTGGGCGCTCGCGCCGGCTCCTTTGGCGGCCCCTTTCGCCACGACCGTGATGGTGCCGTCGACCACCCGGTCCGCGCAGGTGACCTTGACGTCGTAGGCGCCCGGCCCGACGGAGGAGCCCACGCGGGTCTCGCCGGACAAGGTGCCCCCGGCGCCGGTCAGCCGGGCGTCGCTGACGAAGGCGCGGGAGACGGCGGTGGCCTGTCTCCCGGTGCAGCCGTCGACCCGCAGGGTCACGTCGGTCCCCGGCGCGGGGGACTCGGGCACGGCGGCGAGGGTGCCGCCGCCCGCCGCGTGGGCCGCCTGGGCCGCCGGTCCGAGCGCGGCGACGGCCAGCAGGCCGCTGCACACAGTGAGGGGTAGTGAGCCCATCGTGAACCTCCAGACATCAGGAGGTTCCCCCGGCCCGGGCGCCCCCGCACCTCGGGGGGCGCTCCGCTGCTCCGTCCGGGTGATGCCCGGACCCGGCCGGCTCAGACGAGGTCGACGAGGTCCGCGATGGAGTCGACGATCCGGGAGGGCCGGAAGGGGTGGCGGTCCACCTCGGCGATCCGGGTGACCCCGCTGAGCACCAGGAAGGTGCGCATCCCGGCCTCCAGGCCCGCCAGCACGTCGGTGTCCATGCGGTCGCCGATCATCGCGGAGGTCTCGGAGTGGGCGCCGATCGCGTTCAGGCCCGCGCGCATCATCAGCGGGTTGGGCTTGCCGACGAAGTACGGGCTGCGGCCGGTCGCGGCGGTGATCAGGGCGGCGACCGAGCCGGTGGCGGGCAGGTCGCCGTCGGTGGAGGGGCCGACGTTGTCGGGGTTGGTGGCGATGAACCGGGCGCCGGCGTTGATCAGCCGGACGGCCTTGGTCAGGGCCTCGAAGGAGTAGGTGCGGGTCTCGCCGAGGATCACGAAGTCGGGCTCGTGGTCGGTGAGTATGTAGCCGATGTCGTGCAGCGCGGTGGTCAGGCCGGCCTCGCCGATGACGTAGGCGCTGCCGCCCGGGCGCTGGTCGTTCAGGAACTGGGCGGTGGCCAGGGCCGACGTCCAGATGTTCTCGGTCGGCACGTCCAGGCCCATGCGGCGCAGCCGGGCGTGCAGGTCGCGGGCGGTGTAGATGGAGTTGTTGGTGAGGACCAGGAAGGGGCGGCCCGAGTCGCGCAGCTTCTTCAGGAAGGCCTCGGCGCCGGGGATCGGCACACCCTCGTGGATCAGGACGCCGTCCATGTCGGTGAGCCACGATTCGATGGGCTTGCGGTCTGCCATGTTGTGCGTCTCCTGGCATGCGTGGGATCAACGGACGGGGGCGCCGGAACCACGGCGTACCGACGCTCCCCAGCGTAGCCAGACCCGGCCGATCCGTACCCCGGAGTCCGTGCGATCAGCTGCCCGTCGCGGACTTCCAGTCGTCGACGTAGGACGCGAGGTTCTTGTCGATGTCGTTCCAGTCGGGCTGGAAGAACCCGACGCCGTCCATCAGCTTGGCGAGTGCGGCGGCGTTGGCGTCGGTGGCCTTGACGTCCTCGCGGACGGCGAAGCCCCCGCCGACCGAGCTGACCTCGGCCTGGGCCTGCCGTGACAGCATGAAGTCGAGGAGCTTCCTGCCGTTGGCGCCGTGCGGGGCCTTGGAGACGAGCCCGGCCGCGTACGGCAGCGCGAAGGTGGAGGGCTTGCCGTCCTTGCCGGCCGGGAACCAAATGCCGAGGTTGGGCATGGTCTTGGACTGCGCGAAGTTCATCTGCACGTCGCCGTTGGCGACCAGCAGCTCGCCCTTGTCCACCTTGGGCGCCAGCTTGCCGGTGGAGGCGGACGGGCCGACGTTGTTGGCCTGGAGCTTCTTCAGGTAGGCGAGGGCCTGGTCCTTGCCGCCGAGGTCGTGCATGGCCTGGATGAGCACGGCCGTGCCGTCGCCGGCGACGCCCGGGGTGGAGTACTGCAACTTGTTCTTGTACCTGGCGTCGAGCAGGTCGTCCCAGGTCTTCGGGGCCTGCTTCAGCTCCTTCTTGTTGTAGACGAAGCCGAAGTAGTTGTTGACGACGGCCGTCCACGTGCCGTCGGGGGCCTTGTCGGCCCCGCTGACCGCCGTGGAGTCCTTGGGCTCGTACTTCTCCAGCAGGCCCTTGCCGTCCGCCTCCTGGATGAACGGCGGCAGGGTGACCAGCACATCGGCCTGCGGGTTGCTCTTCTCGCGGACGGCGCGCTGCACCACCTCGCCGGAGCCGCCCTCGACGTACTTGACCTTGATGCCGGTCTTCTTGGTGAAGTCCGCGAAGACCTTGTCGTACCAGCCGTCACCGTTCTCGCCCTTGAGGCCGTCCGCGCTGTAGACGGTGACCTCCTTGGCGTCGGAGGCGGCGGAGGAGCCGCCACAGGCGGACAGCGCGGGGGTGGCGAGCAGGACGAGGGCTATGGCGAGGGAGACGCGGGTTCTGGACATGGCGGAACGGACTCCTGGCGTTTTCACGGCGGTCGGGAGGGAGACGGCGGGAGGGTCAGCGGTACGACGCCCGGGTGCGGACCCGGGAGACGGCGAACAGGACGAGCAGGGTGGCGGCCATCAGCACCATGGCGACGGCGGAGCCGCTGAACAGGGCGCCCCGGTCGGTGGCCGCGTAGATCAGGACGGGCAGCGGGGTCCAGTCCGGCGGATAGAGCATCATCGTGGCGCTCAGCTCGCCCATGGACAGGGCGAAGCAGAGTCCGGCGGCCGCGGTGAGGGAGGGCAGCAGCAGGGGCAGCCGCACCCGCCACAGCACCCGGGAGGGCCGGGCGCCGAGGGAGGCGGCGGCCTGCTCGTAGGCCGGGTCGAGGCGGGTGATCGCCGCCGCCACGGACTGGTGGGCGAAGGCGGTGACCAGCACGGTGTGCGCGACGATCACGATCCACCGGGTGCCGTTGAGCAGCAGCGGCGGCTGGGAGAAGGCCACCAGGACGGAGAGGCCCACCACCACCGAGGGCACCGCGACCGGCAGCACGAACAGGGCGTCGAGCACCCGCTTGCCCCGCTTGCCCAGGGCCGCCCCGGCGAGCGCGGCCCAGGTGCCGGCGGCCAGTGCGAGGAGGCTGGCCCCGGCGGCCGTGAGCAGGCTGGTGACGAGCGCCTGGAGCGCCTCGCCCTGGGTCGCGGAGCGGTAGTTGGCGAGCGTCGGGCCCGAGGGCAGGACACTGGACCAGTGGGTGGCGAAGGAGGCGCCCAGCACCACCAGCAGGGGCAGCGCGAACAGCGGCAGGAAGAGGACGAGGAACACCGCCCACAGGGCCCACCTGGCCCCTCGGCTATGCACCAGCACGACGGCTCACCACCCGGTAGAGGCCGTAAAGACCCACGGAGATCAGGACGTTGACGACGGCGACCACACAGGCGCCCGGGTAGTCGGACTCCAGGATCGCCTTGCTGTAGACGAGCATCGGCAGGGTGGTGACGCCCTTCGCGCCGGTGAACAGCACGATGCCGAACTCGTTGAGGCAGAGCACCAGGACGAGGCTGCCGCCGGCCGCGAGCGCGGGCAGCGCCTCCGGCAGGATCACCTTCCGTACGATCCGCGGCGCCCGCGCCCCCAGCGAACCGGCCGCCTCCAGCTGGGCGGTGTCCAGCTGCGAGAAGGCGGCGAGCAGGGGCCGCATGACGAACGGCGTGAAGTAGGTGACTTCCGCGAGCAGCACGCCCCAGGGAGTGTTGAGGAACTGGAAGGGCCCCTGCGCCGCGCCGGTCAGCCCGGTCCACGCGCCGTTGGCCATGCCGACGCTGCCGTAGACGAACAGCAGGGCCAGCGTGATCAGGAAGGACGGGAAGGACAGGAACACGTCGACGAACCGCGCCACCGCCTTCGCCCCGGGGAACGGCACGAACGCGATCACCAGGGCCAGCAGGAACCCGAGCACGAGGCACCCGACGGTGGCGGCGAGCGCCAGCCACACGGTGGTCCACAGCGCCTGCCGGAACGCCTCCGAGGCGAACACGTCGGCGTACGGCCGGACGGAGGTCCCGCCGCTGTCGGGCCGGAAGGACTGCCGCACCACGAGGGCGAGCGGGTAGAGGAAGAAGAGGGCGAGGAGGGCGACCGGGGGAAGGGCCCAGGCGAACGCCCGGAGGGAACGCGGGGAGCCGCCCGCGCCGGCGCGGACGACCCGCGCTGTGCGCACCGCCTCAGCCATGGCCGACCCCCGCGGGCAGCAGCACCGCGTCGTCGGCGGCGAAGTGCAGCGCGACCTCGGTCCCGCGCGCCGGCGGGTCCCGCAGCTCGCGCACGTCCGCCATGACGTCGTGCTCGCCGACCTTCACATGGACCCGGTGCGTGGCCCCCCGCCACTGGATCTCCTGGACCACGCCGGTGAGCTGGTTCGGCCCCGCGCCGAGCCCGATCAGGTGCGGCCGGACGCACAGGGTGGCCCGCGCCCCCGCGACCGCTCCCGCCGTGTCCACCTTCACCTCCCGGCCGGCGACGTCGACACCCCCGGAACCGACCGTCACCGGCAGCAGGTTCGCGCCGCCCACGAAGGACGCGGTGAACTCGTCGGTGGGCGCCCGGTACAGGTCCCTGGGCGTTCCGCAGGCGCGCAGCCGTGCCTTGTCCATCACCGCGATCCGGTCGGCGAGGGTCAGCGCCTCGACCTGGTCGTGGGTGACGTACAGCATGGTGACGTCCGGCAACTCGCGGTGCAGCCGGGCGAGTTCGGCGAGCATCCCGGAGCGCAGCCGGGCGTCGAGCGCGGACAGCGGCTCGTCCAGGAGGAGCACGCCGGGCCGGATGGCGAGCGCGCGGGCGATGGCGACCCGCTGCTGCTGTCCGCCGGACAGCTCGCGCGGATGACGGCGGGCGTAGGCGGCCATGCCGGTCATCTCCAGTGCCTCGCCGACCCGTTGCCGGATCTCGCTCTTGGCCGTCCCCCGGGCCTTCAGTCCGAAGGCCACGTTCTCGTCCACCCGCATGTGCGGGAAGAGCGCGTACTGCTGGACGACCATCCCGATGCCCCGCCGGTACGGCGGCAGGTCCGTCACGTCCCGGCCGCCGAGGAGCACCCGCCCGGAGGCGGGCCGGACGAACCCGGCGACCGCCCGCAGCGCGGTCGTCTTGCCGGAGCCGGACGGCCCGAGGAGCGCCATGACCTCGCCGGGCTCGACACTCAGATCGAGGGAGTCGAGGACGACATTGCCGTCGTAGGCGACCGTGACGGAATCGAAGCGGATGCTCATCTCACCGGGCTCCCGCGAGCAGCGCCGGCAGTCCGGCCACGGAGTCCAGGACGTGGGTGGCCCCGGCGGCGCGGAACTGCTCGTCGCCATGGGCCCCGGTGCGCACGCCCGCGACCAGTCCGGCGCCCGCGCGCACACCGCTGAGCACGTCGTACGAGGTGTCGCCGACGACGGCGACCTGCCGTACGTCCTCGGCCGCCTTGGTGCGAAGGAAGGCTTCCAGGACCATGTCCGGGAAGGGCCGCCCCCGCCCGCCGGCGTCGGCCGGGCACAGGGTGAGCGGCACCAGGTCCCGCCAGCCGAGCGCGGCCAGGATGGCGTCCTGGGTGACCCGGGCGAAGCCGGTGGTCAGCACCACGGCGCGGCCGCTCGCGAGCAGTGCCTCGACGGCCTCGCGGGCGCCGGGGACGGGGGCGATCAGCCCGGCGTCCACCAGCTCGCCGTACGCCTTCTCGAAGGCGGCGTTGGCGCGCCGGGCGCGCTCCTCGTCCCCGAACAGGTGCCGGAAGACGGAGATCTTGGACTCGCCCATGGTGGCGCGGACGTAGGCGAGGTGCTCGGCGTGCTCGGCGGTGCCCTCCCGGACGCCGAGTTCGGCGGCGGCCTCGGCGAAGGCGCGCTCCACGAGCCCGCCGTCGGCGACGGTGGTCCCGGCCATGTCGAGGACGACGAGGCGGATGTCGGTGGTGGTGTCGGTCATGGGGTGCTCACCAGCCCAGTTCGTTCGCGGTGGTCTCGGCTATCGCGGGGGAGCAGGTCATGCCCCGGCCGCCGGGCCCGGTGACCAGCCATACCCCGTCGCTCACCTGCTGGCGGTGCACCACGCGGCTCTTGTCGGCGCACTGCGCGTACACCCCCGCCCAGCGGTGCCGGATGCGCGGCAGCGGCCGGCCGAGCAGGGTCTCCACGACGCCCTTCAGGTGCTCGTACGGCTCCTCGACGGTGTCGAAGGCGAAGGGGTGCTCGTACTCGTGGGTGTCGCCGATGGTCAGACCGCCGTCGGCGCGCTGCACCATGAGCAGCTGCATCTTGTGCGCCGCCGCGGTCTCGGGCTGCGGCTGGCCGGCGTTGAGCGCGTCCAGTGCCGGGGAGGCGTAGGCCGGGTAGTAGCGGAAGCTGTCACCGTCGGCCACCGAGGTGGGCAGCGCCTCGCCCAGCGGGTCCGTCTGCATCATCTGCAACCGGACCCGGCGCACCGGCAGTTCGGGACCGGCCAGCTCGCGGACCAGACCGCCGAGCCAGGCGCCGGTGGCCAGCACGACCGCGTCGGCGTGGTGCACGTCCCCGTGGTCGTCGCGGACGGCTCCGGCGCCGACCACGTCACGGACCTCGCGGCCCGGCAGGAAGGTGTAGCGGGGCGACTTGCGCAGTTCCTCGCGCAGGGCGCGCTGGGCGGTGCGGGGCTCGACCGCCGCGTCCCGTTCGCAGTGCAGGGCCGCGGTGAACTCGCCGCGCAGCGCCGGGTTGAGCGTGCGGGCCTCGCCCGGGGTCAGCAGCGCGTAGCCGCGGGCGGCGGCGTCGGGGCGGGCCACGGCGGCCTCGGCCACGGCCAGTTCGAGGTCCGTGCGCACCGGGGTGAGCGAGCCGTTGGCGCGGAAGCCCAGCGCGGGCACCCGGCCGCCGATCTCCTCCCACAGCTCCCGCGCCCGCAGCGCGGTCTCCAGTTCCTCGCCCCCCGCCCGGCCGCTCACCCAGATCTGCCCGAAGTTGCGCAGCGACGCGCCGCGCGCCTCCGCCTCGCGCTCGATCTGTACGACCTCGTGGCCACGTTCGATTGCTTGCCAGGCGTGCATGGTGCCGACCACGCCGCCTCCGACGACTGTCACTCTCACGACGCCAACGGTGCTCGGGGGCGGGTAACCGAAGACGTCCGCGCGTCGACGGGACGGTGAACGACCCTCCAAGTTTGGGCTAGACCCGTTATCTTGTCGTTACATAAGGAGGTGCCCGTAGCGGATCGAACGCGACGAAACGGCGGGACGGCGCCGGAAGGCGGGAGGGGTTCCGTCAGCCCTGGAGGTGCGTGGTGAAGGAGAACCGGTCGCCCCGGTACAGCGACCGCACCCGCTCCAGGGGGCGGCCGTCGGCGTCCCGGGAGACCCGGTGGATCAGCAGCATGGGGAGCGCGGGCGGGGTGCCGATGAGCAGCGCCTCGCGGGGGGTGGCGAGCACGGTCTCGATGCGCTCGTCGGCGTCGCCGAAGGTGATGCCCTGGGCGGCGAGATAGCCGTAGAAGGAGGAGTCGGCGTCGAAGTCGGAGTCCAGCCGGGGCACCCGCTCGACGGCCACGTACGTGCTCTCCAGGCCGACCCGCTCCTCGTCGGCGAGCAGCACCCGCTCCAGGTGCCAGACGGGCTCGCCCCGGGTCAGCCCGGTCTCGGCGGCGAGCGGGCCGGGGCAGGGGAACCGGTCCAGGGTGACGAGCGCCCGGCCCGGGGTACGGCCCTGCCGGCGCACCCCCTCGGTGTAGCTGGCCAGGGACAGCGGCTGCGCCAGCTTGGGTCCGGCGACCACGGTCCCGCGCCCGCGCCTGCGCAGCCGCCCCTCCAGCACCAGTTCCCGCACGGCCTGCCGCACGGTCTCGCGGGCGACGTCGTACCGCTCCGCGAGGTCCCGCTCGGTCGGGATGACGCTGTCCTCCCCCAGTTCCTCCAGCAGCGCGGCGATCCGGGCCTTCACCGCGTAGTACTTCGGGATCCGCCCGTGCTCGGGGATACCGGACCGGACCGGGGCACCTGGGGCCTGCTCATAGGGGTAGTCCACGCAGGGATCGTCGCAGACGGGAGCCGTCGGGGCGGCCACGGGTGGGGAGTCGGCGCCGCCAGGTCAGCGGCGCCCGCGGGCCACCAGGAAAGCGGCGCCGGCCACACAGAGCAGGGCGCCGGCCGCGGCGAACAGTCCGTGGGTGAGGCCGGGTCCGGTCCGGGCCAGCTCGCGGGCGCGCTCCCCGGCCTCCTGCGCGTCCTTCGCGAAGGAGAGGGAGGGGTTGGCGGGGGCCGCGCCGTCGATGTCCTGGGACGACCGGCCGGTGGCGGTACCGGCGTCCGGACTCGCCTGCGTGCCCGCGCTCGCCTCCGGGTCCGTACTCGTTCCCGTGCCGGTGCCGGTGTCGGTGCCGGTGCCGGTGCCGGCACCGGTACTGGTGCTGGTGCTGGTGCGGGTGCTCCCCTCCGGCAGGTGCTGTGCGACCGGGGTGCGGTCCGTGTCCGGGCTCGCGGAGGTCTCCCCCGCGCCGTCGCCCGGCGTGCCGACGCCGAACCGGTAGACGTTGGACTCCCCGACCCAGTCCCCGTCCCGGCCCCGGCGCTGCACGGCGGCGGCTTTCGCGGTGACCTGGTCGGGGACGGCGGCGTCACGGGTGAGCGCCAGCCGGACCCGCACGCTGACGGTCTTGCCGGGCGGCACGGTGAAGCCGCCGAATCCGGGTGCGTCCAGCACGCCGATCAACTCCTTCTCGTCGCTGCTGTCGAATGCCACCGGCCGGCTGCGGGACCCGTCGTGGAAGTCCAGGCGCGCCTGCTCCGGCCGCAGCGCGTGCCGGTCGTCGACGAGGACGACGACCGGGTGAACGGCGGGGCAGGAGCGGGTGGTGGTGTTGGTGAGGTCGATGTACCAGGTGCCGCGGCCGCCGCCCGGCCGGTACGAGTCGGGGCCGCCGCGGATCCGGGTGGCCAGCGGGAAGTCCCGTTCGCCCGGCGCCGCGCAGGACGGCGAGGGCCCCGCGTCGACGGCGGCCGCCGGCCCGGGGACGAGGACGGCGGCCACGGCGAGACCCAGGGCGCGCAGGGTCAGGGGGCGGGGCGGCAGGCGGTGGGGCGGCAGGGGGCGCGCGGCCGGGAGACGGCGGGACGGGGTGCGGAAGAGACGGAACCGGGACGGGGACGAGCGCAGGGGCGGGTGCAGGGGCGTGCACAGTCGCATGAACACATGACCATGCCGGTGCGGGCCCCGAATCCCGCGGCGCCGCTCCGGTGGCGCCCGCAGATCCCCCCGATCGGCCGGGGTCAGGGGCGGCAGGCCCGCTGGGCCGCGGACGCGGTCGCGTCCCGCTCGGCCTCGGCCCGGCGCAGCGCCCGCTCCTGCGAGATGTCCGGGTGGCCGCCGTCGGCGACGGCGCGCAGCAGGTCCGCCCTCATGGCGTCGTAGGAGCGCTCCGCCCGCTCGGCGGCCGCGAGGGCCCGGTCGCAGCCGGTGTCCGCCCGGGCCGCCGGGACGGAGACGGAGAGCGCGAGCAGCGTCACGGCACCGGCCGCGAGCGCGGAGAGCCGCGTGGACGGCATGGGAACCTCCGGGGGTTCAGGAGACCAGCGTGACCACCCGGCCACCGCTCCGTACGTCGGCGCAGGCCTGGTACGGGTCGGGGTCCCCCTGCCGTTCCCCGCACACCCACCGTGACCCGGCCGCGTGCACCTCGGCGGCCCGGCCCTTCGTGTAGGCGGCCGCGACGTCGAGCGCCGCCCCGCAGGGCACGCTCCGGGCCGCCATCACCCCGAGCCCGGAGGCGCGGTCCACCCCGCAGTACGCGTAGCCCCTGCCCTGCGCCGCGAGGGCCTGCGCGACCCCCGGCGACCAGAGCATTCCCGCGCCCACCAACACGGTGACGATCCTCAGCTTGAGCGCCTTCACACCGCACCTCCGTCCCCTGGGGCAACAGCAACCCCACGAGTACCCCGGCACGGACACCCGCTCGCACACCGCCGGGGCGCGCCGCGGGGGAAGCGGGGACGTCGTGACGGCGCACGGGTTCCGCGCGCCCCGGCCGATCCCTCGTCACGAACAGCCGTACCCGCCTCGCCGTCACACCCCACCCTCCCGGACGACAGCCGGCACACCTCACCCGCCGGCCGCCCCCGTCACTCCCCCGCTCGCCCGAACAACTCCCCCAGTACCAGCTCCGCGGCTCCTTCCCCCACGGCCGCCTCGCCGCGGGCCGCCACCCGTACGGGCACCCCCTCCCGTACCCCTTCGCGGGCCGTCCGCGCCGCCAGCACCTCGGCGACGCCCCGCACGTACGGCTCCGGGTCCGCCGCCACCGTCCGCCCCCCGAGCAGCACCCGGTCGATGTCCAGCAGCCCCACCAGGTTCCCGGCGCCCACCCCGAGCACCCGCGCCGCCGTGGCCACGTCGCCCCGCGCCACGGCGGACAGGCACAGCGCCTCCAGACATCCCCGGTCCCCGCACTCACAGGGCGGCCCGTCCAGCTGGACGACCTGGTGCCCGAACTCCCCCGCCCCCGTCCGCGCCCCCCGGTGCACCCGTCCGTCGATCACGAGCCCGGCGCCGAGCCCGGTACCGAGGTGCAGATAGGCGAAGGACCCGCCCTCGCCCCCGACCGCCAGCCCCACCGCCGCCGCGTTGGTGTCCTTGTCCACCGTCACCGGCACCCCCAGCCGCTCCCGCAGCGCGTCCCGCAGCGGAAACCCGTCCCAGCCCGGAAACCCGGTGACCCGGTGCAGCACCCCGCGCACATGGTCGAGCGGCCCGGGCAGCGCGACCCCCACCCCCAGCAGCGAGTCCACCTCGGCGAGCTCACCGAACTCCCCGAGGCACTCCCGCACCAGCCCGGTCACCTCCGCCGCGACCGTCCCCAGCACGGCCTCCGCCCCGGCCCCCAGGTCCAGCGCCCCGCGCCGCTCCCCCACCACGGCCCCGTCCAGGCGTATCAGCACCACCCGCAGCTCGTCCCGGTCCACATGGACCCCGACCGCGTGCCCGGCCTCCGGCACCAGCCGCAGCACGGTGCGCGGCTTGCCCCCGGTGGACGCCCGCCGCCCGGCCTCCGCCGCGAGTCCCGCCTCCCGCAGCCGTCCGGTGATCTTGCTGACGGCCTGCGGGGTCAGCCCGGTCCGCTCGGCCAGCTCCAGCCGGCTGATCCCCGCCGCCCCGGCCCCCCGCAGCAGACCGAGCACGAGCGCGCTGTTGTGCGACCGCACCGCGCCCACGTCCGCCCCGGTCCCGGCCCGTCCGCCCCTCGCCCTGTTCATGCTCACACGCCCCATTGTCCCCACCGCTTGCACTTTGGCAACGGCGTTGCGAAAGTGGGAGTCATGACTGCCGCCACGCCCTTCCGCGTCGGCCTGATCGGTTACGGTCTCGCCGGCTCCGTCTTCCACGCCCCGTTGATCGCCGCGACCGAGGGCCTCGCCCTGGACACGGTCGTCACCTCCGACCCGGAGCGGCAGCGGCAGGCCCGCGGCGAGTTCCCGGGCGTGACGCTCGCCGCGACCCCCGACGAGCTGTTCGCCCGCGCGGCCGAGCTGGACCTGGTCGTCATCGCCTCCCCGAACAAGACCCACGTCCCGCTCGCGACCGCCGCCCTCGACGCGGGCCTGCCCGTGGTCGTGGACAAGCCGGTCGCCGGCACCGCGGCCGAGGCCCGGGCGCTCGCCGCCCTCGCCGAGGAGCGCGGCCTGCTGCTGTCGGTCTTCCAGAACCGCCGCTGGGACAACGACTTCCTGACCCTGCGCGCCCTCCTCGCGGACGGCGCGCTCGGCGAGGTCCGCCGGTTCGAGTCCCGCTTCGAGCGCTGGCGCCCGAAGCCCAAGGGCGGCTGGCGCGAGTCGGGCGACCCGGCGGAGATCGGCGGCCTGCTCTACGACCTCGGCAGCCACGTCGTCGACCAGGCCCTCGTCCTGTTCGGCCCGGCCACCGAGGTGTACGCCGAGGCGGACGTCCGCCGTCCGGGCGCCGAGGCCGACGACGACACCTTCATCGCCCTCACCCACGCCTGCGGCGTCCGCTCCCACCTCTACGTGTCCGCGACGACCCCCCAGCTCGGCCCGCGCTTTCGCGTGCTGGGCTCCGAGGCGGGCTATGTGAAGTACGGCCTCGACCCCCAGGAGGGCGCCCTGCGCGAGGGCCTGCGCCCGGGCCCCCAGTGGGGCGCCGAGCCCGCGTCGCTGCACGGCCGCATCGGCGCCGGCGAGTCGCCGCTGACCGGTGGCGGCACCCCCGTACCGACCCTGCCCGGCGACTACCCGGCGTACTACGCGGCCGTCGCCGCCGCCCTCGCCGGCGCGGGGCCGAACCCGGTGACCGCCCTGGAGGCGGCCGCCGCCCTCGACGTACTGGAGGCGGCCCGCAGGTCCGCCCAGGAGAAAGTGACGGTGAGCCTCTGATGTCCCAGTCGACCACTGCCGAGCTCGCGCCCGCGCCCACCATCGAGGAGCTGGAGGAACAGGAACGCCGCCTGGTGTTCCAGCGGTTCAGCTACGAGGACGCGTGGGCCCTCGGCTCCCTCCTGGTGGAGATGGCCCGCGAGCGCCGGCTGCCCATCGCCATCGACATCCACCGCGCCGGCCAGCAGCTCTTCCACGCGGCCCTGCCCGGCTCCACCCCGGACAACGACGCCTGGATCGACCGCAAGCGCCGGGTGGCCGTGCGCTACGGCGCCCCCTCCTACCTGGTCGGGTCCCGCTTCCGCGCCAAGGGCACCACGTTCGAGCACTCCTCCCGCCTCGACCCCGACGTCTACGCGGCCCACGGCGGCTCCTTCCCCATCCGGGTGGCGGACGTCGGCGTCATCGGCGCGGTGACCGTCTCCGGTCTGCCGCAGGTGGAGGACCACCGGCTGGTGGTGGCGGCGCTGGAGAGGTTCCTCGGCACGTCGGCGGGCTGAGCGGCCTCGGCCGACCGGGGGAACTTCGGCCTCGGGGGAGAACCGCGGGAATCAGCGGAGGCGCCCTCCGGTTGGCAGTGGGAAGTGATGATCACAGCACAGCCCCACCACCCGGAGGGATCGCCCGCATGAGTGACACCACAGGCCCGCTGAAGCAGCACGTCGGCCGGTACGGCGTCTGGGACGTCGCGCTGCGCGCGGAGGAGCCCGACCGCCGCACCGAACAGGCCGAGGCCGCCGCCGAGCTGGAGGAACTCGGCTACGGCGCCATCTGGCTGGGCGGCAACAGCACCGCCGCGAACGCCGCCCCGCTCATCGGGGCGACCGGCCGGATCACCGTCGGCACCAGCATCCAGAGCGTCTGGCAGCGGGAGGCCGCCGAGACCGCCGCCGACTTCGCCGAGCTGGAGTCGGCCCACCCCGGCCGCTTCGTGCTGGGCCTCGGGGTGAGCCACGGCCCCAGGGTGGAGGGCTACCAGCGGCCGTACGCCACGATGGTCGGCTACCTGGACGAGCTGGACAAGGCGGGCCTGCCCGCCGACCGGCGCGTGCTGGCCGCCCTCGGCCCCAAGATGCTGAAGCTGTCCGGCGACCGGGCGGCCGGCGCCATCCCCTACCTGGTCACCCCCGAGCACACCGCCAAGGCCCGCGAGATCCTCGGCGAACAGCCGCTGCTTGCGCCGGAGTTGAAGGTCGTCCTGGAAGCGGACCCGGACCGTGCCCGCGCGATCGCGCGCGCCTACCTCTCGCGGTACCTCGAACTCCCCAACTACACCAACAACTTCCTGCGCCTGGGCTTCGCCGAGGCCGACGTGGCCGACGGCGGCAGCGACCAGCTCATCGACGCGGTCTTCGCCTGGGGCGACGACACCCGCGTCCGCGAGCGCGTCGACGCCTTCCACGAGGCGGGCGCCGACCACGTGGCCCTCCAGGTGGTCACCGAGACCACCGGCAGCACCCTGCCGAGGGAGGAATGGCGCCGCCTCGCCGCGCTGCTCGGCTGACGCATCGGCCCGCCGGGCCCACGGGGAACCGCGCGCCGCGGTTCCCCGGACTCCGGCCCGACGACGGGGGCTACGCGTCCTTCAGCACCTGCCGCTGCCGGCCGAGCCCCTCGACCTCCAGCTCGACCACGTCCCCGGCCCTCAGATACGGCTTCGGCTCGGGCCGCCCCATCGCCACCCCCGCGGGCGTCCCGGTGTTGATCACGTCACCGGGGTACAGCGTCATGAACCGGCTCACGTACCGCACCACCTCCCCCACCGGGAAGATCTGCTCCGCCGTCGTACCGTCCTGCTTCAGCTCCCCGTTGACCCACAGCCTCAGCGCCAGCCGCTGCGGGTCCGGCACCTCGTCGGCCGTCACCAGCCACGGGCCCAGCGGGTTGAACGTCTCGCAGTTCTTGCCCTTGTCCCAGGTCCCGCCGCGCTCCATCTGGAACTCCCGCTCGGAGACGTCGTGCGCGACGGCGTACCCGGCGACGTGCGCGAGCCCTTCCTCGGCCGACTCCAGATGACGGGCCGTGCGCCCGATGACGACCGCCAGCTCCACCTCCCAGTCGGTCTTGGCGGAGCCGCGCGGCACGAGCACGGTGTCGTCCGGGCCGACGACGGTGTCCGGCGCCTTGAGGAAGACGACCGGCTCCGCGGGCGGCTCGGCACCGGTCTCCCGGGCGTGGTCGTGGTAGTTGAGCCCGATGCACACGATCTTGCCGATGCGGCCGAGCGGGGGCCCGATCCGCAGCCCCGGGTCCAGCGCGGGCAGCTCACCGGAGCCGGCCGCCGCCCGCACCCGGGCCAGCGCGGACTCGTCGGCGAGGAGCGCGCCGTCGATGTCGTCCACGAGTGCGGACAGGTCACGCAGGGTCCCGCCGTCGTCGAGCAGCGCCGGGCGTTCCGCCCCCGCCGTACCGACTCGCAGCAGCTTCATGGTCACCATCTCCTTCGATCGCGGAGGCGCCCGGCCGACGGGTGCAGCCATCGGAGGACCGGACGATCCTCCAAGTCCCCCGCCCGGCCCGCAAGACCCTGTTCAGGGAGTGGACCGTGCCCGAGCGCCGCCCGCGGGCGCCGCTAGCGGTACAGCGCGGCCCGCTCCACCGCGCTCCAGGTCGTACTGGTGACGACGTACAGCGCGGCGGCGAGCGGTACGACGGCCACGGTGACCAGGGTGAGGAAGGACAGGAACGGCATCACCTTGCCGACCGCGCCGAGCCCCGGCACCTCCTCGCCGCCGGCGGCGGCCATGACCGGGTTCTGCGCCATCTGCCGCCTGGTGCGCAGGTAGTTGAAGGTGGCGACCGCGGCGACCAGCGCGAAGAGCCCGAGGTAGACCATCCCGGCCCCGCCGAACAGCCCGCCCCCGGCGAGCGCGTCGGCCCACCGGCCGCCGAGCGGCGCCGCGAACAGCCGGTGGGCGAGCAGCTCGCCGCCCGCGCCGCCGGCGCCGGAGAACAGGTGGTAGAGCAGGAAGAAGGCGGGGAGCTGGAGCAGGCCGGGCAGGATGCCGGACAGCGGCGAGACCTTTTCCTCGGTGTGCAGCTCCAGCACCGCCTGCCGCAGCCGCTCCGGGTCCTTGGCGTGCCGTCGGCGCAGCTCGGCGATCCTCGGCTGGAGCGCGGCGCGGGCCCGCTGGCCGCGGGCGGCGGCGCGGGAGAGGGGGTGGACGAGCAGGCGTACGAGCGCGGTGAACAGGACGATCGCGGCGGCGGTCGCGGAGGCGTGGCAGAGCGGCGCGAGCAGGTCGGCGAGCCGCTCGACCAGGTGCGCGAACACGGAGAAGACGGACATGGGTGAGCCCTCCGGGGGTCTCGTCGTGCCGGAATGCGAAGTGAGGGTTCGGCAGGACGACCCGCGCGGGGTCACGGAGGGGCTGTGGTGCGTGCCCGGTGTGCCCTACGCGGCGGTCGCCGGAAGGGTCCGTCCGGGCGCCCTGGGCCGGCGTCGGCCGGGGGCGTCGGGGTCGCGCTGGGGCAGGAAGGCCGTGCGCCGGGCCCGGTCGCGTATCGCGGTGCGCACCCGGGTGGGCGGCACGGCGGGCACGGAGCGGGCGGCCAGGTGGCTGCACAGGGCGAGCGCGGAACCGGCGGCGGCGGTCGCGGCGAGGGCGACGGCGGTGGTGAGGCCGCCGGTGTCGAGGAGGGCGAGGGAGAGCAGCAGGAACAGGGGGGCCAGCAGGAACGCGACGGCACGGCTGCGCTCGCGGCTCATCGCTTCCCCCTCCCCTGGCCGGCGTCTCATCCCGCCGATCGTGCCTGTGCGTCGATTATGCCTGCTCGGTTACGCCTGTTCGGTCTCCAGCGGTTCCAGCAGCCGCTTGGGCTTCAGCAGGGCGCGGCTGACCGGGTCCGCCGGGTCCGGATCGAGCCCGGGGCCCGGCTCCATGACAACGTCCGCGACCGGCACGATGGTTCCGCACAGGGCGCATTCGCCGTACGGCCCGATCTCGGTGCCGCACGCGGCGTGCCGGAAGTAGCGCAGCCGGGCCCCGTCGAACTGCTCGCGGCCCCAGTTGCCCAGCGAGCGCAGGGTGGGCCACAGGGCGATGCCGCGCTCGGTGACGACGTACTCGTCCCGGGGCGGCGACTGCTGGTAGCGGCGCTTTTCGAGGATGCCCTCGGCGGTCAGCGTCTGCAGCCGGGCGGCCAGGACGGCGCGCGGGATGCCGAGGTGGACCAGGAAGTCGTTGTAGCGCCGCACGCCGTAGAGCGCGTCCCGGACGACGAGCAGCGTCCAGCGCTCGCCGACGACTTCGAGCGCGCGGGCGATCGAGCACTCCTGTGTCGCGTAGTCCTTGCCCAGTGCCATGTCCCCCACTGTAGCGACTTCCCGCCGGTTGGTTCAGTCATCGAACCGATCGTGTTACGGTGACCGGGACAGCAAGGTTCAATGAACGAACTGATGCCCTTCGGTCCGGCAGCGCGGGCCGGGGCGGGACAGGACTTGCCATGACCGGGCTCGATTCCACCGCCGTACGGCAGGCGCGTACGGCGCGCGCGGGAGGAGGTGCGCACGACGGCCCGGACACCCCCGTCCGCCCCCGCGCCACCCTCGCCCTCACCAGCGCGGCGACCGCCGTGACCCTGATGAACTACACCGCCCCGATGGTCACGCTGCCGCAGACGGCGGCCGCCCTGCACACCTCGCTCTCCGCCCAGGCCTGGCTCCTGAACGGCACCCCGCTCGGCCTCGCCGCCCTGCTCCTGGTGGCCGGCAGCCTCGCCGACGACTACGGCCGCCGCCGGATCTTCCTCAGCGGCACCCTGGCCCTGGGCCTCACCACCGCCCTCGGCGCGCTGACCACGTCCACCTGGCAGTTCACCCTGGCCCGCATCGCCCAGGGCGCCGCGAGCGCGGCCCTGCTGGCCAGCGGCCTCGGCCTGATCGTGCACGCCTTCCCGAGCCCACGCGGCCGACTGCACGCGACCGGCGTCTGGGGCGCCTTCGTCAGCGGCGGCATCGCGGCCGGCCCCCTGGTCGCCGCGTCCCTGCCGAACTGGCGCGTCGGCTACGGCGTCCTCGGCGCCCTCGCCCTGCTCCTGGCCGCACTCGGCACCCTCGCCCTCACCGAGTCCCGCGCGCCCCGCGGCGGCCGCCCCGACATCCTCGGCGCCCTCACCTTCGGCACCGCCCTGACCGCTCTGATCGCGGCCCTGACCCTGGGCCGGGACGGCTGGCTGCGGGCCCCGGTGGGCCTGCTGCTCGCGGCGGCGGTGCTGCTGGTCGGCGCGTTCGTCGCGGTGGAGCGCCGCTCCGGCACCCCGATGATCGACCTCGGCCTGCTGCGCCGCCCCCGCTTCCTGTCCTCCTCCGCGGGCGGCCTGTTCACCGGCCTCGCCGTGATCGCCCCCTTCAGCTACCTGCCCGCCGTGGTGCAGCAGGCCATGCACCTGTCCCCCCTCGCCACGGCCGGCCTGCTGCTGCTCTGGTCCGGACTGAGCTTCGCCGTCGCCCTCCAGGTCAAGCGGCTGCCCGGCCGGATACCGCCGCGCGCGCAACTGGCCCTGGGCTTCGCCCTGCACATGGTCGCCGTCCTGACGATGCTCGGGGCCGTCGGCGCGGACTCCTGGACCCGGCTGCTGCCCGGCCTGGCCATCGGCGGCGTCGGCAGCGGCCTGCTCAACGGCGCCCTGCCGCTGCTCGCCGTCGACTCCGTCCCGCGCGAACGCGCCGCCATGGGCTCCGGCGCCCAGCAGACCCTGCGCTACATCGGCTCCAGCGCCGGCGTCGCCCTCACCATCGCCCTCGCCACCTCGGGCGGCGACCTCGCCCACGGCACGGACCTCGCCCTGGTGGTGTCGGCGGGACTGGCGCTGGCGGGGGCGGTGGGGGTGATGGTGGTGCGGGAGCGCCGGTAAAGACCACCGGGTGCAGCATGCCCCAGGCGCCCGCAGTACTCATGCCTGGTATCAGACGGCCAGGCTGCCGTGACACCCCTCATACGCCTCCTCCGACCCGCACCAACACCCCGCCCCCACCCCCGGCGGCCAGGCCACCGCGCGGCCCCTGGAGGCCAGGGTCGTGGCGTACTGGGGGAGCAGGGTCGGGTCGTCCGGGGAGGTGGATTCGGAGGCGGCGAAGGCTTCGTAGGAGGGGACGGTGCCGGTGACGATGCCGAGGTTGGCCGTGCCGGAGGTGGAGAGTTCGCGCAGGGAGGACTCTATGGTCGCGAGGTGGGCCTCATGGGACGGGTACTCCGTGGCGAGGGCGGGGTAGGCCGAGAGGAGTTCCGCCAGTTCCGGGGCCGGCCAGTGCAGGACGGCGACCGGGAAGGGGCGGGAGAGGGCCTCGCGGTAGGTGCCCAGTTCGGCGCGGAGGCGGGAGATCTCGGCCTGGAGCTCGGCGGGGTTGTCGGAGCCCAGGGACCAGACGCGTTTCGGGTCGTGCAGTTCGTCCAGGGTGACCGGACCGGTGTGCAGGGTGTCGGCGAGGGTGTCCCAGTCGTCGTGCGGCAGGCCCCGCATGCGGCGGACGCGGTGGCGGCCGTAGAGGAGGGGGTGCAGGGGGAGCGGGATCTCCTGGGTGTCGGGCAGGAGGAGCCGCGCCGCCTCCGTGAAGGTGTCCTCCGCCGCCTCCAGCTCGTCGTGGGACTCCAGGGACTCCGCGACGATCAGCCACGGGCCGGGGTCGCGCGGGGCCGTGGCGCGGATGCCCTCGATGATCGCCCTGGCCTCCGCCTCGTGGCCGTACTCCCAGAGGTTGGCCGCCTTCAGGGCCCGCACCAGGGACGGGTTCTCCAGGATGCCGGGGGTGGACAGCAGGCGGTCGTAGAGGGTGGTGGCCGCGGGGCGGTCGCCGGACAGCTCCAGGTGGGCCGCCGCCCGCAGGAGCAGGGCCTCGGCGTCCTCCGGGTACAGGCCGGCGGTCCGCTCCAGGCGTGCCGCTTCGGCGGTGTGGTCGACGTTCTCGGCAGGCGTGTCGGGGCGCATGGGGGACACCGTACTGCCGGGCGCCGACAAACGTGAGGCACGGTGGGGGCAGGCACCCGTGAGCGGTACCAGGGTGCGCGGCACCCGTGCACAGGAGCGGTCGCTATCTTCGGTGCCGACAGCGACATCCGCATGGACACCCGTCCGTGTGGACATCTGGACGTGGGGTCGGGATGCGGTTGACGGGGGAGCTGGTCCAGGCCGATCAGGACGGTCCGGCAGCGGCGGATGAGGGGACGGCGGGAGAGGCGACGGCCGCGAGCGCACCGCCCCGGTTCTGGCCGTTGCTGCTCGTCGGCGCCGCCGTCGTGCCCGGGACCCTGCTCTTCCTCGTCGGGCGGTGGGGCGACGCCCCGGCGGTGCAGGCGTGGCGGACCGTGTGTCTGGCGGTCACCGTGCAGGCGCTGCCGTTCCTGCTGCTGGGCACGGCCCTGTCCGGGGCGATCAACGCCTTCGTGCCCGAGCGGCTGTTCCGGCGGATGCTGCCGCGGCGGCCCGTGCTCGCCGTACCGGTGGCGGGGGTGGCGGGGGTCGTGCTGCCGGGCTGCGAGTGCGCCTCGGTGCCCGTCGCCAACAGCCTCATCGGGCGCGGGGTCACCCCGGCCGCGGCGTTCGCGTTCCTGCTGTCCGCGCCGGCCGTCAACCCGGTCGTGCTCACCGCCACCGCGATCGCCTTCCCCGGCGACCCGGCCATGGTGCTGGCCCGGCTGCTGGCCTCGCTCGCCACCGCCGTCGTCATGGGCTGGCTGTGGCTTCGGTTCGGGCGGAGCGAGTGGCTGCGGCCGGCCGTACGGCACACCGGGCACCAGACGGGCCACAGCCGCTGGAACGAGTTCCGGCTCGGCTTCCAGCACGACTTCCTGCACGCCGGCGGGTTCCTCGTGCTCGGCGCGATGGCGGCGGCCACCTTCAACGTCGCCGTCCCGCGCTCCGTGCTCGACACCTTCGCCGGGACGCCCTGGCTGTCCGTGCTCTTCCTGGCCGCCCTCGCCGTGCTGCTCGCCGTCTGCTCGGAGGCGGACGCCTTCCTCGCCGCCTCGCTCACCGGGTTCCCGCCGGTCGCGCGGCTGGCGTTCATGGTGGTGGGTCCCATGGTCGACCTGAAGCTGATCGCCTTGCAGGCGGGGACCTTCGGGCGGGCGTTCGCCGTGCGGTTCTGCGCGGCCACCCTCGTGGTCGCCGTCGTGTGCAGCGCGCTGATCGGAGGGGCGCTCCTGTGAAACGGTCGTTCCAGGCGGGGCTGCTCGTGCTGTGCGGGCTCGGGCTGCTGCGCGTCTCCCTCGTCACCGACCTGTGCCTGCGCTACGTCAAGGAGAGCATGCGGCCCCTGCTCATCGCCTCGGGCGTGGTGCTGGTCCTGCTCGGGGTCGCCGGCGCCGTCCTCGACCGGAAGGGGCGGCGACGGGACTCCGAGGAACACGGACACGAGCACGAGCACGGACACGACCACTCCGGTATGCCGCGCGTCGCCTGGCTGTTGCTGCTGCCCGCGCTCAGCCTGCTCTGCTACGCGCCGCCCGCCCTCGGCGCCTACACCGCAGCCCGGCAGCCGGCCAAGCCCGTCGCCCGCCAGGGCGCCTTCGCCCCGTTGCCCGCCACCTCGCCGCTGCCGATGACCCTGTCCGACTTCACCAGCCGGGTACGGCAGGACCGTTCGCGGGCCATCGAGGGGCGCACCGTCACGATGACCGGGATCGTCACGCCGCACGGGAAGGACGGCTGGGACCTGACCCGCATCATCATCAACTGCTGCGCCGCGGACGCCCAGTCGGTCAAGGTGCGGATCTACGGCGGGCCCGTGCTCGCCGCCGACACGTGGGTGTCGGTCACCGGGAGCTGGCACCCCGCGGGCACCCTGGGCACCGGCTCGGCGCAGGTCGCGCTGGACGCCCGTACGGTCACGAAGGTGCCCCGGCCGGTCAACGGCTACCAGGACGCCCTTCCGTTGCCCACCACGCGGGCGGGCGGTTCCTGAATCCCGTGACCGCTCTGGCGACGCCGCCGGGGCGCCTGCGCCGGTGCCTGTGCCCGACGACGCGGGCCACCGTCGCAGCCCGCCGCATCCGCCCACCGCCCCAGCCCGCTCCCCACTGGCGCTCCAGTGCCGCCGCCGTCTGCTCGGCATACCGCCAGTGGCCCGGGTGGCAACGCAAGCTCCGCTCTGCCACCGCCGACCCGGTTGGCCTTTACAGCCACAGTCTCCGACATTTCAGTCAAACACTGACCGAGTGTCATCCACGGACAGAATGTCCGAGCTAAGTCCCCGTACTGCTGGGCTAATTACCCGACCCGTGCAGTACCGTCTTGCCTACTTAGCGTTTACCGGATGACGGGCCACACTCCCCCACGCAGGCTCCGTCTGCGTGTGTCCAGGAGTCGTCACCGCCCATGCCTTACGAGCCTTCTGCTGACTGGCAGTACGAAGTTCCCACCAACGGCAGCAAGCGGCTACCGCCAGCCGCGCGATACGTCCAGTCCCTCACTCATCAGGGCTACGGCTTCGAGGCGGCCATCGCCGACCTCATCGACAACTCCATCGACGCCGGGGCAAGCAAAGTCGTCGTGAGCTTCCTGCGCGACGCCAACCGGCTTCTGAGCCTGCTCGTCATCGACGATGGTCATGGCATGGACGAGGCCGGGCTCGATGTCGCTATGACAGTGGGTGGCCAGGCCTCCTATGCAGCCTCTGCTCTGGGCCACTTCGGTGCCGGTCTGAAAGCAGCCTCCCTCTCGCACGCTGACGCCCTGACAGTCATCAGCCGCACGCGACGGAGCCCTTCAGCAGGCCGCCGCTGGCGAACGTCAGCTGCCGAGGCGGACTTCAGCTGTGACATCGTCGATGCCCGCTACTGCCAGGATTTGGTCGACCGGTACGACGGGATCATTGAGTGGCACGGCACGATAGTGCGCTGGGACGGCGTCCGCGCCTTCGACACAGTGACATCCGGACAGGCTGACCGCTTCCTCAACGAGGCGATCGAAAAGCTCGAAACACACCTGGGCTTGTACCTGCACCGCTTCCTCTCCCAGGACGACTTCCACATCGACATCGTCGTAGAAGACGTAAACACCCGCGAAGAACTCGACCACCGGGGTATCGAACCAATCGATCCGTTCGGGTACCGGGTCTCTGGCCGATCGGGTTACCCACGGACCTACACGGCGCCCATCGAGGGCGTAGGCGACATGACGATGACGGCGCATGTCTGGCCGCCCAAGTCACCGCTGGTCGCGTTCCGTGGCATCGGTCCGCTCGCAGAGCGGCAGGGGTTCTACATCTACCGTCACAACCGCCTCGTCCAGGCCGGCGGCTGGAACGGCACCCGGAGCGCCGAGTCTCACCACAGCCTGGCTCGCATAGCGATTGACCTGCCCGTCACCGAGAACGAGGTATTCAGTCTCACAGTGAAGAAGGACGGTGTGAACGTCACGCCGGCGTTCGCCCGCGGGCTGGAAAAAGCCGCTGACGCCGCGGGCCGCAGCTTCACGGCGTACCTGCACGACGCTGAGACCACTTACCGCGAAGCAGCCCGTCGGTCTACCGAGGTCAAACGGCCGGAGGTGATCCCGCCCGGGAAGGGTGTGGACCCGAAGCTGAAGCGCACACTGCGCGATGAACTGCCGCAGATGGACGGGGAAGACCCCATCACCTTCCGCTGGGAGAGTCTGCCCCCTCACCTGTTCTTCGCCATCGACCGCGACGAGCACGTCGTGCGCCTCAACCGGGAGTACCGCCAGGCATTCAACGGCGACCGCCGTGCTGGCTCTAACGACGCCCCGGTCCTCAAAGGCCTGCTGTATCTGATGCTTGAGAAGAACTTCCGTATGGGACGCTCCAGCGCACAGCGCGATGACGAGATGGCGCTGTGGAACAGCGTCCTCATCACCGCAGCCCGCTGCGAGATGGCCCGATACGAGACGAGCGCTGACTAACTCCGGGACGGTTACAACTGCAATGAGCGACCACCTCCTCAACCTTCATGTCGACGTCCTGGCTGCCATGAAACGCGGCGGCCCCAGAGACTTTGCACAGCTCTCCTCTGTACTGGCCGACGACCAGACTTCCTCTGAAGAAGGCTTCAGCCACTTCCGGGAACGGCTCCTGGCGGCCTCGCCCGGTGATGAACTCATCGCCCTCTGGCACCGCACGCTCACCAGTTGGGACCTTGATGAGCACGCCTCATGGTCCTCTTCGCCCGCCCGCAGTGATGCCCGCCGGGCTGACGCATACGTGAAACTCGGCTTCGACGCAGACCTGTGCAAAGCCCTGGACTCGGCTGTGCCTGTGTTCAAGGAACCGGGTGCGGTCGTGATCAGCAAGGAATTCGATCCTTGGTACACCCGCGAGGGTGCGGTGACGCGTTCCTTCTACTGGAACGCTTACGAACGCCTCCTGCGCAGCAAGGGATGGCCCGACAGCGCAGTGGCCAGCCTCGATCAGGCAGCTCACAGTGTTGTCGAGCGCCTGTCGGACCCGAGCCGGAAGGACGCGTACGGCGCCCGGGGACTCGTCGTCGGCTACGTCCAGTCTGGTAAGACGGCGAACTTCACTGGAGTGACCGCCAAGGCAATTGACGCCGGTTACCGCTTGGTGATCGTCCTTGGCGGCACCCTGAACCTTCTCCGGGCCCAGACCCAGCGTCGCCTCGACATGGAGCTGATCGGTCAGGAGAACATCCTGCGCGGTGCCGACCCGCACGACCCGGACGCCGTGATCGGAATCGACTACCAGGATGACGAGGACTGGCCGGACAAATTCGTCTCTCACGGTGGCAGGCCGTCCGCCCTCGGTGCCTTCGACATCGAGCGGCTCACCACGCGCAATGACGACTACCGGGAACTGCTGAACGGCATCCGGGCCCTGGAATTCGAGAAGCATGACCGCACTCGGCCGCTGTACGACCCGGTCAACCTGCACCGCGCGGCGGCACGGCTCATGGTCGTCAAGAAGAACAAGACGGTCCTGTCCAACCTGGTGAAGGACCTGCGTAAGATCGGGCCGCTCCTTGCCGAGATCCCCGCCCTGATCATCGATGACGAGTCGGACCAGGCTTCCGTCAACACCACCGATCCGAAGAAGTGGGCGGCCGGCAAGGTCAGCCGCACTGCCATCAACGGCCTGATCACCGACTTGCTGCGCGTGCTTCCGCGCGCCCAGTACGTGGGCTACACAGCCACGCCTTTCGCAAACGTCTTTGTCGATCCCGGAGATGACGAGGACATCTTCCCTCGGGACTTCCTCATCTCTCTTCCCCGGCCTGCCGGCTACATGGGCGTCGAAGACTTCCACGACCTCGATTCGCTCGTCCCCTGGGACGAGCGGACGGTGGCCAACTCCAAGGAGAAGGCCCACGTACGGGGCATCAAGGCAGACACGGGAGATCGTCTTCAGGAAGCCATGGATTCCTTCGTCCTCTCGGGCGCGGTCAAGCTTTACAGAGCCGCGCAGGGTGTACCTGAGGGTCCTTTCCGGCACCACACCATGCTCGTCCACGAGTCGGTGAAAATGGACGAGCATCGCATACTGGCAGACCGTCTCACCACCCTCTGGAACGACGCCGGATACACCGGCCCGGAGGGGCACACGCGGCTTGCGGAGCTGTTCGCCTCTGACTTCGCACCGGTTTCTGCAGCACAGGCTGAAGGGCTCCCCACTCCCGCAACCTATGAAGAGCTGCGCCCCTACATAAGCCGGGCGCGTCAGTTGATCAACCAGGGCGGCGGTCCAGTCATCGTGGTCAACGGCGACACTGATCGTGACTTCGCCCAGCTCAACCTGGACTTCGATGGCACTCCCAACGTCTGGAAGATCCTGGTGGGCGGGACCAAGCTGTCCCGCGGTTTCACCGTCGAGGGTCTGACCGTCACCTACTACCGCCGGACGACACGGCAGGCAGACACCCTGATGCAGATGGGCCGGTGGTTCGGCTTCCGCCCCGGCTACCGGGACCTGGTGCGCCTGTACATCGGCCGCGAGGAACTGATCGGCAAGACGAAGACCGTCGATCTGTACGAGGCCTTTGAGGCGATATGCCTTGACGAGGAGCTGTTCCGAGCAGAACTCGCCCGCTACGCACCGCTGGTCGACGGCCGCCCACAGGTGACACCCGCGCAGATTCCGCCACTTGTCGCCCAGCACCTCCCGTGGGTGAAGCCCTCCGCCCGTAACAAGATGTTCAACGCGGAGCTGGTGGAGATTCGCTCGCCAGGCCGACCCATTGAACCTGCCGCCTACCCCCTGGATGCCGGCACAACCAGCGAGAACACAGCGCAGTGGAAGACCGTGCTGGCGCGGCTGAGCGGTTCTCGCAGCACCTGCCGTCTTCAGCCCGACAGCACTTCACCGCTGCCGCGAAGCTTTCAGGCTGCGACCACTGTCGTACCGCACGCTGAACTGCTTGGCATCCTGAGTTCGCTCAAGTGGGAGGGCGGCAATGTGCTGGCGCCCCATCTCACTTACCTCTCTCAGCTAGACGGCCGCCTTGGCCGGGTCGACGACTGGCTTGTCATCGCCCCGCACCGGACCGAGCGGCACCGCATAGAGGCGAGCGTCATGGGCTACGGCCCGTTCTCCCTCTTCCGCCGCAGCCGCCAGGACGGCAAGGTGTCCTTCGGCCGTATCTCAGGCCTGGAGCACCGCGCCTACGCGCAGCAGATCACCGACCAGGCTCAGGATGCGTCTGGCGGCGGTGCATCCTCCATGGGCCCGCACCGCGGCGTTGTGCTGCTGTACCCCGTGGTCGAAGCAGCCACGGATGCAGAAGTGCGAGCAGCCGCAGCGACGGGAGCAGCCGACAGCGCTGACGTAATCATGGCCTTCACTGTGATCCCGCCCCGCGCCGCCATCGACTCCAAGCGTCAGCTTGTGCGTTTTAGAGTCAAGGATTCCAGTCGCCCTGATGCTGTGATCATCGACACCACTGACAGCCAGCCCTAATCAGATCGAGAAATCAACGGGACAGAAGTTGCTTCCTTTTGAATGTGATGACATCAGGGCGGCCGCGTACATCGGGCACCAGGATGCACAGGATGGCGATAACGAGCTCAGAAAAGTTTACGAATATATTCGCGGCCTGAAGTCCGCCAACAAGTCGTCCGAAGAACGCTTCGCTACAGTTCTCCGGGATACCATCGACCAGCTGCTCAACGGTGAAGTCACTGGCCGCTACGACTGGAACGACCTTTTCAAAACCGAGAAAACCCACGCAGGCACTCTGGTGGAGATTAACCTCCAGCGGGAGTTCAAGTTCGACGACGGACGGGAGATGGACTACCGGATCGCAGGCGTCGACGTTGACTGCAAGTTCTCCCAGCATTTTGGCGGGTGGATGATTCCGCCGGAGGCACTAGGGCACCTGTGTCTCCTGGTATGGGCAGACGACCAGCGAACGCGCTGGAGTGCCGGGCTGATGCGCATACGTCCGGAGTGGCTCAACCGGGGCAACAACCGAGATCTCAAGATGACAATTAAAGCAGAGCACCGCAGCAACATCCACTGGCTGTGGCGTGACGCAGAACTTCCCGAAAACATTCTGCTTCACATGGATGCAGATGATCGTAAGGCAGTTTTCAGTCACCAGTCCGGGCAGCAGCGGCTTAACGAGCTTTTCCGCCGGGTCCGGGACCGCCGCATCGGACGCAACGTTATCCGTTCTGTGGCCCAGCAGAAGGACTACATGAAGCGAGTTCGCGGTAATGGCGGGTGCCGGTCCGCACTGCAGCCCGAGGGAATCGTCATCATGGGCGACTACGACAGCCACAAGCGTATTGCTGATCAACTGAAGCTGCCCTCCCCAAGAGAAGGCGAGTTTGTCAGCACCCGCCTCACCCCGGTGGCCGTGAGGGAAGCAGACCGCCCAGCCGTATTCCTGGAGGGGCGTTTCTGGGCATGCGCCTCCGATGAAGATCCCACCGTCAAGGCGCCGGCGCTTCCGTCACACACGGGCTGAGTTTGTTATGCAATCCAGGGAGCGGTTACTCAGCCAGGATGTCGTCCACTAGATCCCGATAATCCCTGAGACGTCCAGTCTTTATCATGGCATCAAGATGTTCACGTTGAGACTTCTCTCCCCGCCTAGGGGAGAGAGGTGTGTACTCGCTTACGGCTTCCCGCAAAAGCTCATAGGCGACATGATAGACGGCATCAATTTCACCCATCCCCTGCGTAAGGGCGCTCAGCCTGCTCGGCAGGGGCTCTGCTGTAACGGCAACAAGATGGGGAGCCCTGCCGCGGCGGGACCTGATGAGCGAATTGAACTCATGCCGAACATTCTGGGCGCGATCAGAACGAATGGTCCACTTACAGGAGACCACTGCCCGCAACACCCTTCCATATCGACCGGGCACATCGATGGTCACGTCCGGGTCAATCAGGTAGTCGGCTGCGATCAAATCCCTGATATCGGCATAATTGTCAGCGGCCTCTCTCAGCTCGCGTATATGCGAGTACTGCCAGAAATCCCAAATCTTGGAGTTCCTGCGCACGTTCCACGCGCTACATCGCTGGCTATCCCTGAAACAATCAGCAAGATGACCTTCGACGCCTATTTCTAGCAGCTTCCCCAAGCTCTCGTCATCGTCATCACCGTCGGAGACGACTTTGTCGATCTGAAGTCGGTCGAATATATGTCCAGCGATTCCCAGACTTGCCCGCTGCGACAGATCTGCAATATTCGGGGCCGTGTCCCGCCCGAGGACTTCCTCCACACGTGCCCTGCTACGCGGGGTTGCCGGCTTCCACGCGAACAGCTGGGGGAGCCACGAGGGCACCGCGGCCAAGGGGTCGTCCCGTCCCGATCCGTTCTCTCCACGGTCGGCTAGCGTTGTCATATGGTGCCCCCACCACAGATCATGTACATGTGCGGACTCAGAGCTTACTGATCGCCGCGTAGGAGAGCACGCGTGACTGACAGCTGGATCCCCCCGGAAGGATCTTGGGCCTCATCCGCCGCCCGTCGCCGCAACATGCAGGCCATCCGGAACCGGGACACCAAGCCGGAGTGGCTCATCCGGAGGCTCGTGCATGCCCAGGGGCTCCGCTACAGAGTCGCAGCCAAGCCGCTGCCCGGACTTCGCCGGACCGCGGACATGGTCTTCCGCCCTGCCAAGGTGGCTGTCTTCATCGACGGTTGCTACTGGCACGGCTGTCCGGAGCACTACGTCCCGCCAAGGACCAACCCCGGCTACTGGTCGGACAAAGTGGCTCGCAACATGGCACGCGACCGGGACACCGACCAGCGCCTGGAGGAGGCGGGCTGGACGGTGCTCCGGTTCTGGGAACACGAGCCATCGGAGGACTGCGCTGCCCAGATCGCCGCCGAGGTCGAAAAGCGGCGCAACGCAAACCGCAGCAAGGGGCAGAACGCCAGCTGATCAGCCCTTCTTCTGATCGCGTTCCCGGGCAGCCCTCAGGACATCGATGATCGACTTACCGACAGCCCTCGCTACCGGCGGCGGAAAGGCATTACCCACCTGCCGGTACTGTGCAGTCTTCCCGCCCGCGAAATCCCATTCGGGCGGGAAGCCCTGGATGATAGCCGCCTGCCGCACAGTGAGCATCGGTCCGTCGGGCCCGAAAAGATCACGGGTTTCCGTCTGCTTCTTTGCGCACGTCTCGATATCGTTGGCAACGCCAAGGCCTGAGACGCCAAGCAGTTTCCAGGCCGCCTTTGCACGGCTCGGCCCAAGGTCAGCTCCACCATGCTTCTTCGACCCTCCGACAAGCGTAGGTGCGATACCTCCGCCCTTGCCCTTGAGTTCGGCATCACGATCGCGGGCTTTCTTCAGCCACCGGTCGAAAGCATCGCGTGCCGTCTGTGCGTGCACGCCCTCGAAGTACCGCTCGAATCGCTCCCGCATGGATGCCTCAAGGCTGTCAGCGACGCTGACCGGGTCCTCGTGTGTAGCCGAAGGCCACTCGTACTTCAGATCCCTGAGGACATCGTTGCGGAACGCAACGAGGATGGCCCGCGGCCGAAGCTGCGGCACTCCGAAATCGCTGGCCTCCAGGACGCCCCACTCAGCAACGGTGTATCCGAGACCCTCGTCATAAGCGATCTGCCCGTCGTCTCCTCGGTACTTTCCGCTCTGGAGGCGCGCCTTGATCCAGTCGCGGTAGTCCGAGAACTTCGGATCCATGATCCCTCGGACGTTCTCGATCATCACCGCGCGCGGCCTCAGGGCGTCGACCAGATCCAGCATGCGCGGGAAAAGGTCGCGCTCGTCGGCTTTCCCGAGTTGCTTCCCAGCGTGAGAGAACGGAGGGCATGGCACACCGCCAGCCAGCAGGTCCAGTTCGCCCTTCTTCAGCAGATCAGCACCCTTGACCAGGTCACTGTAGGGGTCGAACTCCTTGACGTCAGTCGCCAGGATGTCGCAGTGCTTCCTCTCCCAGCCCCAGACCTCATGGTCATTGATGTTGAGCGCAAGGGTTTCAGCAGCATGCCTGTCGATCTCGACCAGAGCCAGGTGTCTGAACCCTGCCTGATGAAGACCAACGGCCTGCCCGCCGGCGCCAGCACAGATCTCGATCGATGTGAACTCGGGCCCGGTTGACTCCGCGCTCACGTGCGCAGCTTCCTTCGCGTGGGTCATGCCCCCTCCTTACAGCCGTGCAGCGGCAGACACATCTTGCAATCCACCATCACTGAGGGTGACAGACCCCACTGACAACGAGACCTCACCAAGTGTGCCGCACGCCCCGCCGTTCGCTGAACGCACCCTCCGTCACGCCGAACACTCATACGATATTGCGCATGCGGACGCCTGCTTGGACGGAAGACGAACTTGTACTGGCCGGAGCACTGGTCGTGAAGAACGGATGGCGGGAGCTGCGAACCACGGATCCGGAGGTGCACGAGCTGTCGGAACTGCTTCGCTCGCTTCCGATCCACAGCACCGAGGCGCTCGCACTCCCCGGGTTCAGGTCTCCCGGCAGCGTCAGCCGCAAAACCACTGATTTTGCAACAAACCACCCGCAGTACAACGGAGCAGCCACGCGGTGCGGGAGGCCGACGCTGCTGATGATCGATGCGTTCCTCAGCCGTGAAGCCGAGATGCTCCAAGCCGCCCAGGCCATCGAGGACGGCATCAGCTCGGGCGAGCTGCACACCATCCCGCCTCAGCCCGAGGAAGTCGACGAGACGGGGGTCACAGCCATCGAAGGACGTCTGCTCGTCCGCCGGGCCCTGGCGCGGGAGCGTGACCCGCGGCTGCGCAGACTCAAGATCGACCAGATGCGCCGTCAAGGCCGGCCACTCAGTTGCGAGGTGTGCGACTTCGACTTCGCGCGCACTTACGGCGAACTCGGCGAAGGCTACATCGAAGTGCATCACGTCATGCCTTTGCATGTCTCCGGCCAAAGAGAGACCAGACTCGCCGATCTTGCTTGCCTTTGCGCCAACTGCCACAGGATGTGCCACAGGAGTCGCCCCGGCGCCACCTGGCGTACCCCAGCATCCCTTCGCGCACTGATGGGGAAGTCCGCTCATTCGGCGTTGCACTAGGCAGCACCCGCTTCGGCCTCGTAATGGACCTGGGCACGGTCCAGGATCTCGTCCGGGTCGTGCCCACGGGAAGCGGTCCAGTGCAGCAGGTCTGCGATCAGTTCGATCGCCGCCTCTTCAAGGCTGATGCGGTTGACCGTATGCCGGAAATCCACTTTGCCGCCCGCATAGCCCTCCAGAGCGCAGGCAGCCCGCTCAAGTCGTCGGTATGTCTGCTGTGCCCCCAGCTCCACCTCACACCAAACCGTCTTACCGGCCGCAGTCGGGGCCGCTCCCCAATCAGCTGCAAGGGTTGCCAGGAGATGCAGGCCACGCCCGCACTCTTCAGTGCACGACAGAGATGCCCGGACCGGCATAGTCCGACTGCCGTCGTGCATCTCGATCCTCAGCCTTCCGCCTCTCCATTCGAGGACGAGGGCAGCGGTCACTCCCTCGCCGACATGCTTGACGACATTCGTCGCAAGCTCCGTGACCAGAAGTGCGACCTCCTCGGTGTCCACAGGCATGCCCCAGCGGCCCAGCTGATTTGCTGCCGCTCTGCGCAGCATCCTCATCTCCGAGGCTGTGGCCGCAAAAGGCAGCACACAACGGAGTCCGGGCTCCCTGACTTCACGGTCGGACATGGCGGTCCTCCCTCCCGGGCCACGCACATGCCTGCGCCCGCCGTATCCGAACGGCTGCATTGCGTAGCGGTCTGAGGTCGAGCATGGCATATGAGAACTCTCGCCATGCAACTTCTCACGGGAATCGATCGAGTGAATCCGGTGGTGGGGCGGCTTCACGGCTCCCTAGCCTGATCGGGATCTCCGGGCCATCACCCCAGCGCACGGCGAAGGAGCCGAATGTCCGAGCGGACCACCACACGCCGCCGCCAACTTGGTGCGATGATGCGCAAGTTGCGCGCCCGCAAGGGCCTGACCCTTGAGGAGGCAGGGCGGCTTGTCGGCGTCTCGAAGGCGACGGTCAGCCGCTATGAAACCCAGGCTGGGCCGGTCAAGTGGGTCATCGTTGAGGCACTGTGCCGCGAGTACGGGGCAAGCGACGCCGAGCGCGACTCCGTGGTGAGCCTGGCGAAGGGCGCGAAGCAGCAGGGCTGGTGGCACTCCTTCGCCGACTCCATCCCGGAGAGCATGAACCTGCTGCTCACCCTGGAGGACGAAGCCGTACGTGAGAGTCACTTCTCATGCGTCTACGTACCCGGCCTCCTCCAGACGCGGGCTTACAGCACCGCGCTGCAGAAGGCCAACGAAGTACCCCTCGCACAGGAAGAGATCGACCGGTTGGTCGGCATCCGCATGAAGCGGCAGGAGATCCTCACCCGCCCGAAACCGCCGCGGCTGTGGGCGATCCTCGATGAGTCCGTTGTCCGCCGTGTCGTCGGCTCACCTCAGATCATGAGGGAGCAGCTCGGCCGGCTGCTCGAAGCCAACGAGCTTCCCCACGTCACGCTTCAGGTGCTGCCGTTCTCAAAGGGCGCCCATGCCGCCGCGCTGGGCAGCTTCGTCATCTTCGGCGGGCCCGAGCCGGTGCTCGACGTCGTGTACGTCGACTTCCACACGGGCTCACTCTTCCTGGAGAAGGACGAGGAACTTGACCGGTACAGGCTTGCGTTCGAGTACCTCCAGGCACAAGCGTTGGACATGGAAGCCTCTTCCGCCTTGATCCACCGCGCCCTCAAGGAGCTGTGAATGTCCGCCGGCCCTCAGCCTGCACCGGAGCCCCGCTGGTTCAAGTCGTCGTACAGCGGCGGCAACGCGACCGAATGCGTGGAGGCCGCGTTCGTGCCCTCTGGTGTGCTGGTACGCGACTCGAAGAACGTCAGCGGTCCCATCCTCGTTCTCCACGGCGGGGCCTGGCAGGCGTTCTCCGAGGCCGTGGGGAACGGGCAACTGGGGAACTGAACCCTCGCCGCTCGGAGGGTAAGGGGACGGGGCCCAGCACCGTAGAAGTTCGTGCAAGCCGCTGGCCCGCCATGCCCGGCCGGCGCAAGCCTGTTCCTGTCGATCGTCACTCGTCACCGCGGAGGGCACATGGCACTGCACCGGCTGGGCAAGGACCCCGAGAGTCCCAACAACGGCTCCCCGACCGTGTACCTGGACGACGAGACGGGGCACTACATCCTCCAGGGCTGGCGGGTCACGGACCCCGGCCGGCTGGCACAGCTGGACATCCCCGATCATGAGACGGTGATCGAGTTCCCGCGGCGCATGATGCAGTTCTTCCCGGAGGTGAACGGCGTTGTCCGAGACGGCGATTGAGGAACTCTTCCGCACGGCCCGGCACAGTTGCCGCCACCTTGAGACACGGGACGCGTACGCGCTCGACGAGGACTACCGTGAGTGGACGGCGGGCGAGCGGTTCGACCCGGCGGAGCGCTGGTCCTGGTGGGGTGAGCTGGTCTCCGCCACGGTCGCAAGGGGGGTGTCCGTACAGCGGGCCCGCATCGTCTCGGAACCCGTCTCGCCCTATGTCCGCTACGAGTACGAACTGACCAGCCCGCACAACATCAAGGCCGGCGAAGACGTCCGCTGGCTGCCCCGCAGGCAGGCCTCCGCCCTCACGCTGCCGGGCAACGATTTCTGGCTGTTCGACAACGAGTCCGTGCTGTTCAACCATTTCGCCGGCGATGGCACGATGACCGGCGAAGAGCTGGTCACCGACCCGGCCGTGGTGCGGCTGTGTTCCTCGGCCTTCGCCTCCGTGTGGGACCGGGCTGTCCCCCACGGTCAGTACCAGCCGATCTGACAGGGCGCATCCGGGCGGTCTGAAGTGGCTTCGTCATCCAGCGTCCAGCAAGCCCGGGAGACCCTGGGGAAACGGCTGCGTGAGATCCGGCAGGACTCGGGCCTCACCGCGCGGCAGCTCGCCTCCCTGGCCGGCTGGCACGAGAGCAAATGCAGCCGCATCGAGAACGGCCGGACAGCGCCCTCCGATGACGACCTGCGGATGTACACACTGCATTGCGGCGCGACCGGGCAGACCGCGGACCTCATCGCCACGGCGCGCAACATCGACGGCGCCTACGTCGAATGGCGGCGTATGGAGCGGTCCGGGCTGCGCCGGGCCCAGGAGTCGGTCCTTCCCCTCTGGGAACGCACACTGCGCTTCCGGGCGTACTCCTCGTGGCTGGTTCCGGGCCCGTTCCAGACCCGTGGTTACATCACGGCGCTGCTGAGGTCGATCCGTGACCGGCGTGCCGTGCCCGACGATCTGGAGGCAGCCGTCCAGGTGCGGGTGGACAAGCAGCGGCTGCTGCACGACGGACGGCGCCGCTTCGCCGTGGTCCTGGAAGAAAGCACGCTGCGGCACCGGATCGGCGGGCCGGAGACGATGGCCGGGCAGCTCGGCCATCTCCTGTCCCTGGCCTCGCTGCCCAACGTCAGCCTCGGCGTGATCCCTCTGAGCGCGGACCGCTCCGCCCTCTGGCCCGTCGAAGACTTCTGGATCTTCGATGAGGAGCAGGTCAACGTAGAGCTCGTCTCCGCCTTCCTGACCATCACCCAGCCGCACGAAGTCGGTACCTACGGACGGACGTTCTCCGCACTCGCCGACTTGGCTGTCCATGGCGCACCGGCGCGCGCGTTGATCGCGTCCGCCATCGCCTCCTGCGCGTGACGGTGTGCAAGTTCGCGCACATCCATAGAGCCGATCGTCTGGTCATTCCTAGCGTTTTCCACACACATCGTGAAAGCGGAGGGAAGGCGGCACATGGTGAGTCAGATCAGGGCGCGACTGAGCCAGGCGACGGAACTCTTCGGTCATGAAGGTGCCCTGCTCGTAGCCAAGGAGCCCGCCACCGACCCGGGTGGCGCGCCCTGGGCCATGCGTCTCGTGACCGACCGGCTGCCCGTCGGACCCGCTCCTTACGTCTCGGTGGTTCTGGACCCCGGCTCGCAGACCGCCTGCTACACGGACGCCGACGGCAGGCTGGTCGAGATGGGCAGGCACGGTACGTCCAGGACGACGGGCACCACTTCGGTCTCCGGAGGAGGGGACGGACAGGGGCCGCAACCGCAGACGCAGGACGACCACACCACGGACTACGAGTCGGACTGAGCGATGGGCTCGACGGTACTGGTCGTCACCGCGCTGGAAGACCTGACCGCGGACCATGTCATCGGCGTGCTGAACGAGAGGGATGTGCCGGTCGTCCGTGTCGATCCCGCCGACATCGGGCCCGCTCTCGTGTTCGGGTTCCACTTGGGCGCGGGAGTGCCGAGGTGGAGTGGACGGTTGCGCACCCCGACCCGGGAGGTAGAGCTCGAGGACGTGGCAGCGGTCTACTGGCGCCGCCCGCGCCCGTACTCGGCCTGCGCCGGCCGTGTTCCGGGGCAGCAGGGGGACTTCGTCGCCGCCGAGGCGCGGCACGGGCTCGGCGGTGTGCTGAGTGGTCTGCACGCACCTCGTTACGTCAACCACCCGTCCGCGGTGGCACGCGCGGACTTCAAACCCGCCCAGCTTCAGCACTTCGCCGCCCTCGGACTGCGCGTTCCGCCGACACTCATCACCAATGACCTCGATGAGGCCGTTGAGTTCGCCGCTGGTCACGAGTACGTCGTCTACAAGACCTTTCGCGGACTGCCTCCGGGCGACGACGGCCGAGCCGGGGCGATCTGGACCCAGCGGATCGATCCCCACACTTTGGACGAGACGGTCGTCGTGACGGCACATCTCTTCCAGGCCGAAATTCCGAAGACCGGGGACGTGCGCGTCACCGTCGTCGGTCACCGGGTCTTCGCGCAGCTGATCACCACGCCGGGCGGTGCCTTGGACTGGCGCAGGGGCGACTGGGACCAGCTGGTCCACACCCCCGTCGCCGTACCGGAACCGGTGCGCACCGCTCTGCACAGCTACCTGTCGTCATCCGGTCTGGTCTTCGGATGCTTCGACTTCGCCCTCACGGGGCCTGCCGACGAACCTGGGAACTGGTGGGCGATCGAGTGCAATCCGAACGGGCAGTGGGGCTGGCTTCCGGACGCCCCGGCCATCGCTGAGGCGTTCGCCGACATTCTGACCACACAGGAGGGCACTGCCGATGATGATGCCGGCCGCATCTGAGACCGACGCCATCAGGCTGCGCGAAGCCATGACGGAGTCACTCGAAACCAGCGGCGCACTGGACGATCCCGCCTGGCGGGCGGCCGTGGCCGCAGTGCCCCGGCACCGGTTCGTGCCCGGCTTCTACCTCCCCGCCCAGGAGCCGGACGAGCACGGGCTCACCGTATGGGAGCCCGTCACCGCCGATGCCGACTACGGCCGCTGGCTGGCGGCCGCGTACTCCGACCGCACGCTGATCACACAGTTCGACGAGCATGAGCCCGACTGGGCCGCACCCCGGGTACGGCACGGTGGGACGCCCACGTCGTCGTCCACCCTGCCCTCGCTCGTGCTGCGGATGTGGGCCGATGCCGATGTCACGGAGGGGCACACCGTGCTGGAGATCGGCACGGGGAGCGGCTACTCGACCGCGCTGGCCTGTGAGCGGCTTGGCTCAGCCGGCATCACGAGCCTCGACGCCGACCCGAGGCGCCTGGAGACGGCGGCGACGGCACTGCACGGCTGCGGGTACACACCAACCCTGGCGGTGGCCGACGGCTGGTACGGCTACTGGCCGGAGGCGCACTTCGACCGCGTCGTGGCCGCCTGCTCATTCCGCGCCGTACCGCCCGCGCTCATCGCGCAGACCAGGCCAGGAGGGAAGATCCTGCTGACCCTGTCCGGTTGGATGTACGGCTACGCCCGCGTCCTGCTCACGGTCTCCGGGGACGGTACCGCCGAGGGGACACTGCTTCCGGGCACGGTCTCCTTCATGGCCGCCCGTGCGCACGCGGCACCCGCTTTCGGTAATCCCGCGCACTGGCTGGCGGGGCTGCCTGAGAAGGCCAGGCCGGTGCGGCACGGACCGGAAAGGATCACGGCTGCCACCACAAAGGCGTTCCACCTGCGCTACCTCGCCCAGTGCGCCGTGCCTGACGCCCAGTTGACCACCTTCGGGGACACCGTGGTCCTGGTCGATGTCGTCAGCGGTTCCGCGGCCTCCCTCACTCCGCGCCGGCCCGGCTGGGATGTGCGCGAGGCCGGTTCGGTGAGGTTGTGGGAGCGGATCGAAGGAGTTCTTGACGCATTCGACGCCGCGGGCAGGCCTGACCCCGGCATGTTCAGGCTGCATGTCCGTGCGGAGGAGCAGGTCCTGAGCCACCCGCATCTGCCGAGCCTTCCCCTGCCCTCCGGCGGCTACGGCCACGCCCGCACCGCCTGACCGACCGCATACACCTGCCCGGCACCTGGCCGGGCAGGTCATCACAGGCCCGCGGAGGAGCTGGCCGTCGTCACCAGCTCCGCCCTCCCGAACAACAACGCGTACCCCGGCGGGAGTTGGGCCAGGATGCGGGTGGTCAGGGAGGTGCCGATGGTCTGGGCGAGGGTGCTCAGGACGGAGCTGACGTCCCAGCGGGCCGTGGCCGGGGTCGCGCCCTCAATGCGGGTGGCTATCGACTCCACGAACTCGCGTGCCGTCATCGGGTGGGTCGCCGGGATCTGGGCGGCGATCACGCGGCCGGCCTCGCGGGGCAGGGCCTGGGCCAGGGCGACGCGCTCGTCGCCGGTCACATGGCCGCCGAGGGCCGACAGGACGATGCGGGTGACGCGCTCGGCCTCCGCCCGCGTCGTGTACTGACCCATCTCGCGGACGGACTCGGTCAGTTGCCGCCAGCGGGCCGAGTCGGTGGTTCCCCGCTTCGTCGCCGCTTCGTGGGTCCTCTGCTTCCTCACCGTCTCGGGGGTTCCCGGCTTCATCGCCGTCTCGGCGGTCCCCCGCTTCATCGCCGTCTCGGCGGTCCCCGGCTTCATCGTCGTCTCGGGGGTTACCGGCTTCGTCGCCGCCTCCGGGGTTCTCGGCTTCGTCAGCGTCGTGGTCGCCGTCGTCGTCATCGTCATGGCTCCTTTCCGGGGCACGTCGGGCGGTGCCGGGCGTCCGGTAGATCCAGTGGTTCGGTACCCCGCCGGGTGGCCGGCCGACCGGGACGGGTGGGCAGTTCCCGGGGCCGAACGGCAGGGGTGGGAGGCAGGCGGCAGGGGTGGGAGGGACCCGGGGCCCGGGTCCCTCCCACCGGCCGGGGCGGTGAGCGGGGCCGTCTCCGGGTGCCTCACCGGAACCGGCCCCGCTCACCGCCCCGTGGGCGTGCGTCAGCCGCTGATCTGCCTGCGGGAGTCCGATCCGCCGGTGATCTGGATGCGGCGGGGCTTGGCCTGTTCGGCCACCGGGATGCGCAGGGTCAGCACGCCGGACTCGTACGAGGCGTCGATGCGGTCCGTGTCGAGCGTGTCACCGAGGAAGAGCTGGCGGGTGAAGCTGCCCGTGGGTCGCTCGGCGACCAGCACCTCCGCGCCCTCGGGGGCCGGGCTGCGGCGCTCGGCGCGGACGTTGAGGACGTTGCGTTCGACGTCCAGCTCGATCGTCTCGGGGTCGATGCCCGGCAGGTCGAAATGGACCAGGAAGTCGTCGCCTGCCCGGTAGGCGTCCATCGGCATCGCGGCCGGGCGGGCGGTATTGCCGAGGACCTGCTGCGCGAGTCGGTCGAATTCGCGGAACGGGTCGGTGCGCATGAGCATCACAGGTCACTCCTCTCTTCAGGCGCTTGGGTGCGATGCCCTACGGCTTCTTATATAGCTCCAAGCCGGAAAGTTGACAAGCCTCGACTCAGCTTCCGTATGTGCGCAGGCCGGCGCGTTAGCCTCGGGGGCGAGATGAGGGGTATCTCCCCCTACGACTTTCGGAGGCACTCATGGCCAAGGTTCCCAGCGCTGTCGTCGCCGCGAGCGGGCTCGTCGGCGGGTACGGGGTCGCCCGCTGGACCAAGAAGCGTCAGCTCGGCGGGGCCGTGCTGGCCGTCGCCGGTGCCGCCGCGGCCCAGCAGTGGCGCAAGCAGGCCGGCGGCAAGGCCGCGGGCGCGCTGACCGCCGCCTACGTCGCCGCGTTCGCCGGTTCCCACCCGCTGGCCAAGAAGGTCGGCGCCTGGCCCTCGGTCTTCGGTGTCGCGGGCGCCGTCGCCCTCGCCTCCTGGGCCGTCGCCGACCGCAAGGCCTAGAGTCCGCCCGCGCCGACGCCACCGTGCCGCTCGCGGCCGCCGGCGAGCGGCCGCGAGCAGTGCGTGCGCGTCAGGACCGGTCCGCCGCGCCCTCCGGCCCCCTCGGCGCGGCCGGCCGCTCGTGGCCCCACGCGGCCGGCGGCTGGAGCGCGTCGGTGAGGCGTCTTCCGTCCTCGGTCGGCGAGTACTCCGCGCGGGGCGGCACCTCGTCGCAGGAGACGCGGTGCACGACACCGTCCGCTTCCAGCTCGCGCAGGTGGGAGGCGAGCACCGTCTCGGTGATCCCCGGCAGCAGCCGGCGCAGCTCGCCGAAGCGGCGGCAGGGGTGCTCGTGGAGCGCCCAGAGGATCAGCACCTTCCCCTTGCCGCCGATCACCTCCATCGCGGTGTCGATCCCGCGGACGTGTCCGTCCGGGGCGCCCGGCCGGTTCAGTGTCGTCATGCTTCGCGGGGGCCGCGCACGCCTTCGCCCTGATCCGCAAGGAGGGCATCGACCCCGCGGCGCTCGCCCCACTGCTCGCCGACCGGCTCACCGCGATGGCCCCGGCCGTCCACCAGACCGAAGGCCATCTGCGCGGCGGCGACTACGCCAAGGGCGTCGTCCCCGACCTCGCCATGCAGGTGACCGGCACGCGGGCCTTCCTGCCACCGCCGAGGAACAGGGTGTCAGCCCGGAACCGCTCGGCCCTGCTTCGAACTGATGCACCGCCGCCTGGCCGAGGGCAGCGGCGAGGAGGGCCTGACGGGCGTGATCGAGCTGCTCGTGCGCTGACCATCGCACCGTCACGTCACCCCCTCGCCGCGAGCGCCTCACGGCCTGCTCGCCGCCGGCGGTGGTG
Source organism: Streptomyces sp. NEAU-sy36 (assembly GCF_013423905.1). Classification (NCBI taxonomy): domain Bacteria; kingdom Bacillati; phylum Actinomycetota; class Actinomycetes; order Kitasatosporales; family Streptomycetaceae; genus Streptomyces; species Streptomyces sp. NEAU-sy36. The sequence continues at coordinate 845,765 of NZ_CP058977.1, read as the reverse complement.
GTGTCGAGGGGCCCTGGGGGCGGCTGCCGGAGGGCCCGGTGCCGTCGCCCACCGCCGTCAGCGGGCGCGCGACGTCCTCCAGGGAACGGCGTTCCGCCCGTACCGCCAGGGCCGCCGCCACCAGGCCCGCCGCGCACATCAGGGACGCGCCGATGCAGAACGCCAGCACCGTGTCGCCGACCCGGCCGGTGCCGGTGAGGTCGGCGAAGAGCAGGGGGCCGCTGATGCCGCCGGCCGCGGTGCCCAGGGCGTAGAAGAAGGCGATCGACATCGCCCTGGTCTCCATCGGGAAGATCTCCGACACCGTCAGATACGCGCTGGACGCGCCCGCCGAGGCGAAGAACAGGACCGCGCACCAGCAGGCCGTCAGCGTCGCCGCGTCGAGCACGCCCCGGTCGAACAGCCAGGCCGTGCCGAACAGCAGCAGGCCCGACAGCAGATAGGTGGAGGAGATCATCACCCGGCGGCCGACCGTGTCGAAGAGCTTGCCCAGCAGCAGCGGACCGCAGAAGTTGCCGACCGCGATCACCGCGAAGTAGTAGCCGGTACGGTCGCTCGGCACACCGAAGAACTTGGTCAGGATGGCGCCGAAGCCGAAGGTGATCGCGTTGTACAGGAACGCCTGGCCGATGAAGAGCGAGAAGCCGAGCACGGCCCGCCTGCGGTAGCGGCCGAAGACCGTACGGGCGATCTCCGCGAACGTGACGCTCTTGCGCTGGTGGATCTCCAGCCGCGCGTCGGTCGCGGGCAGCCGGGTGCCCTTCTCCGCCTCCACCTGCCGCTCGATGCCGGAGACGATCTCCTCCGCCTCCCGGTCGCGGCCGTGGATCAGCAGCCAGCGCGGACTCTCCGGCACGTGCCGCCGTACCAGGAGGATCACCAGCGCCAGTACGGCGCCCAGCGCGAAGGTCAGGCGCCAGCCGACGTTCATCGGCAGCAGGCCCGTGTTCAGCGCGACGATGGACAGCAGCGAACCGCCCACCGCGCCCAGCCAGAAGCTGCCGTTGATGACCAGGTCGACCCGGCCGCGGTAGTTCGCCGGGATCAGCTCGTCGATCGCCGAGTTGATCGCCGCGTACTCACCGCCGATGCCGAAACCGGTCAGGAACCGGAACAGGAAGAACCACCACGCCTCCCATGAGACCGCGGTCAGCGCCGTCGCCACCAGATACACCGCGAGGGTGATCATGAACAGCTTCTTGCGGCCGAACCGGTCGGTCAGCCGGCCCCAGAACAGGGCGCCCAGACAGGCACCCGCCACGTACAGCGCGGCGGCAAGACCGGTGATCTGACCGGACGTGATCGACAGACCGCTGCCCGGTTCGGCCAGACGGCTGGCGATGTTGCCGACGACCGTGACCTCCAGGCCGTCCAGGATCCACACCGTGCCCAGGCCGATGACGATCGTCCAGTGCCAGCGGGACCAGGGGAGGCGGTCCAGGCGCGCGGGGATGTCCGTGGTGATGGTCCGGCCGCCGCCGTCGGCCCCGCCGGCTGCCCCGGCGCCCGTCCGGCCGGCTCTGCCGGTCAGGTCGCCCCCGCCGGTCCCGCCGCCGGAGCGGGCGTCGTCCGCCCGCCCGCCGCCACCGCCCGGCCCGCCGCCGTGCGGACCGCCGCCACCGACGCGCCCGTCCTCCCGGGCCCGTCGTCCCGCATCACCGGCCCCGGCCGCCCCGGCCCCCGGCGCCCCCATCTCGGCTCCTGTCATCGGCTCCCTCCTCGTCGAAGGACGCCCCTCCTGCGCGGAGAGGCGACAGCTCGACGGGTGCCCCTGTCCTGCCGATTCAGGCGGTCGAGGCGGCGAACAGGCCCCGGACCGGCCGCAGTACGCCACCCGGCGTCATCCGGCCGTCAGCCGCCCACCGCCCGCGACACCGTGAAGATCAGCAGTCCCGCCAGTGATCCCACCACCGTGCCATTGATCCGGATGAACTGCAGATCGCGGCCGATGTGCGCCTCGATCTTCCGGGTGGTGTGCTCGGCGTCCCAGCCCGCCACCGTGTCCGTGATGAGCGAGGTGATCTCCTTGCGGTAGGTGGACACCACGTGCACCGCCGCACCCTCCACCCAGCTGTCCACCTTCTCCTGCACCTTCGGCTCGTGCGCCATCCGCTCGCCCAGCGACAGCAGCGCCGCCCGCAACCGCATCCGCAGCTCGCTGCGCTCGTCCTCCGCCGCCGCCACGATCATCGACCGCACGGCCGTCCACGCGGACGCGATCAGATCCTGCACCTCGCCACGGCCCAGCACCTCGCCCTTGAGCCGCTCCACCCGCGCCCGGGTCTCGGTGTCCGACTGGAGATCGGAGGCGAAATCCGTGAGGAAACGGTCCAGCGCGCCACGCGCCGGATGCGACGGCATGTCCCGCATCTCCGCGCAGAAACGCAGCAACTCCTTGTAGACCCGCTCGCCGACCTTGCGGTCCACGAACCGCGGGGTCCAGCCGGGCGCCCCGCCCTGCACCGCCCCCATCACGTTGTCGCCGTGCAGCACCAGCCAGTCGTGCGCACGCGAGACCACCAGGTCCACCGCCCGCTTGTGACCACCGTCCGCGACGACCTTCTCCAGCAGCTTGCCCAGCCCCGGCGCGATCTCCCGGGCACCCGCCCGCCGGGTGATCGCCTCCCCCACCACCGCCTGCACATCGGAGTCCCGCAACACCGTGAGCGCGCCCCGCAACGCCGTCGCCAGCTCCGCCGTCACCCGGTCCGCGTGCTCCGGCTCGGCCAGCCAGGCACCCAGCCGGCTGCCGATGCCCACCGCCCGCAGCCGCTGCCGCACCACGTCCCGGGACAGGAAGTTCTCCCCCACGAACTCGCCCAGCGAGACACCCAGCTGGTCCTTCTTCGTCGGGATGATCGCCGTGTGCGGGATCGGCAGACCGAGGGGGTGCCGGAACAGCGCCGTGACCGCGAACCAGTCCGCCAGCGCACCCACCATGCCCGCCTCCGCCGCAGCGGAGACGTAGTCCGCCCACGCGCCCGCACCCGCGCCCTGGGCCACCTTGGCCAGCACGTAGACCAGGGCCACCAGCAACAACAGGCCCGTCGCGGTCGCCTTCATGCGCCGCACCCCGCGCCGGCGCTCCTCGTCGGCCGGAGTGAAGGCCGTCATCGTCCGGTACGACGCGGCCGGCCCGGCCGTTTCCGTCTCGGTAGGTTCCATCAGCTCCACCCGCTCGGTGATACCGCACACAATTGTCCCTTGCCGACAGACCACCGGAACGGAACGGGAGTTCCGGGCGTCTGTCCCGGCGGGGGAACGGACGGGGGCCCACCGGCGCACCCCGGCCCATGACGCATCATGGACTCATCAAGACCGGAGCCCGGGGCTCCCTCGCCCGAGGAGAACGACACAAGCGTGACCAGGCGTCATGACCGGGCCCCGGGGCAGGCCCGCACACAGCACCGCGCGAAGTACCTCACCCTGCTCGGCGCGCTCCTCGCGCTCGTCATCGCCGTATGCGCCGGCATCTACGTCACCGCCGCACCCGGCCGCGGCGCCCCCGCCGGCGCCCTCGCCGACGGCCGCCCGCACCGCGACTCCGCCGCCGCCCCCGTCTCCACCGGCACCTGGGTCGGCTCCTGGGCCACCGCCCCCGTCGGCGGCGAACCCGGCACCGAGACGACCGGCCTCGCGGGCCACTCGGTACGCAACGTCGTCCACGCCGACGCCGGCGGCACCAGCGCCCGCATCACCCTCTCCAACCTCTACGGCCAGTCCCCCCTGGACATCACCCACGCCACGATCGCCCTGCCCGCCGGGGACGCCACCGCCGCCGCCGACGCGGACACCATGCGCCGGCTCACCTTCAACGGCGCCACCGGCGTCGTCATACCCGCCGGCGAGGAAGTCGTCAGCGACGCCGTCCACCTGCTCATACCCCACGGCACCGACGTCCTGGTCACCACCTACTCCCCCACCCCCTCCGGACCGGTCACCTACCACCCGCACGCCCGGCAGATCTCCTACGTCGCCACCGGCGACCGCACCGAGGACTCCACCGGCGCCCCCTACACCCGGCAGACGCCCTACTGGCGCTACGTCACCGCCCTCGACGTGCTGAGCAACGAGGCCGACGGCACCGTCGTCGTCTTCGGCGACTCCATCACCGACGGCATCACCTCCACCACCAACGCCAACCGCCGCTGGCCCGACCTGCTCGGCGGCCGGCTGCGCACCGCGCTCCAGGACGGACGGCGACTCCCGCGCTACAGCGTCGTCAACGAAGGCATCAGCGGCAACCAGGTCCTCGCCGACGGCCTCGGCCGCCCCGCGGAGAACCAGAGCGGACTCGACCGCTTCGGACGCGACGCGCTCTCCCGCACCAACGTCAAGGTGGTCGTCGTCGACCTCGGCATCAACGACATCCTGCGCAACCCCCGCCTCGCCGATCCCGACCGCGTCCTCGGCGGCCTGCGCACCCTCGTCCGCGACGCCCACGCCCGCGGACTGAAGGTCGTCGGCGCCACCCTGATGCCCTTCGGGGGCCACCGGGGCTGGACCCCCGCCCGGGAGGCGGTCCGCCGGCAGATCAACGCGGAGATCCGCGCGGGCGGGGTGTACGACGCGGTCGTCGACTTCGACAAGGCGCTCCGCGATCCCTACGACCCGCGCCGGCTGCGCCCCGACTACGACTCCGGCGACCATCTGCACCCCGGCGACCGGGGCTTCGCGAAGATGGCCGAGGTGTTCGACCTGCGCACGCTCAAGGGCGCGGGGCAGGCGGAGCTGTGAGCGCGGGGCGAGGAATACTGGCGGCATGACCCGCTTGATCCTCGCCACCCGCAACGCCGGAAAGATCACCGAGCTGAGGGCCATCCTGGCCGACGCCGGACTCCCCCACGAACTGGTCGGCGCCGACGCCTACCCCGAGATCCCCGACGTCAAGGAGACCGGCGTCACCTTCGCCGAGAACGCCCTGCTCAAGGCGCACGCACTGGCACAGGCCACCGGGCTGCCCGCGGTCGCCGACGACTCCGGTCTGTGCGTGGACGTCCTCAACGGCGCCCCGGGCATCTTCTCGGCCCGCTGGTCCGGCCGCCACGGCGACGACCAGGCCAACCTCGACCTGCTGCTGGCCCAGCTCTCCGACATCGCCGAGGAGCACCGCGGCGCGCACTTCGCCTGCGCCGCCGCCCTGGCCCTGCCGGACGGCACGGAACGGGTGGTCGAGGGCCAGCTGCGCGGCACCCTGCGGCTCGCCCCGGCGGGCACGGGTGGCTTCGGCTACGACCCGATCCTCCAGCCCGACGGCGAAACCCGGACCTGCGCCGAACTGACCGCCGCCGAGAAGAACGCCATCAGCCACCGGGGCAAGGCGTTCCGGGCCCTGGTGCCGGTGGTGCGGGAGCTGGTGGGCTGAGCATGGAAGAGGGGCTGTCCGTCGGGCAGCCCCTCTGTGCGCGTGGGCCCGGTGGGACTCGAACCCACGACACACCGGACCTAAACCGGCGCCCTCTTGCCAGCTGGGGTACGGGCCCTCGACGCTGCGCCTACTCTACTGGCGCCGCGCGGAGTTTGTGACCGGCGCCCTCCCCTGTGCCAGATGCCGGTGAGGACACGGCAGTTGGGGCACATCAGCCGCCTCGTCGGAAAAGGAACGCGGCCCGCCCCCAAGGTTCCGGGGCGGGCCGTCGGCTGCGGAGCCGGAGGTTCAGATACCGAGGTCCTTGATGATCTTGGCGACGTGGCCGGTGGCGCGGACGTTGTAGAGGGCGCGTTCGACGGTGCCCTGTTCGTCGATGACGAACGTGGAGCGGATGACGCCCATGTACGTCTTGCCGTAGTTCTTCTTCTCGCCGTAGGCGCCGTAGGCCTCGGTGACCTTCTTGTCGGGGTCGGCGAGGAGGGTGACCTTGAGGGATTCCTTCTCGCGGAACCTGGCCAGCTTCTCGGGGGCGTCCGGGGAGATGCCGATGACGTCGTAGCCGGCGCCGGCCAGCAGGTCGAGGTTGTCGGTGAAGTCGCAGGCCTGCTTGGTGCAGCCGGGGGTGAGTGCCGCGGGGTAGAAGTAGACGATGACCTTGCGGCCCTTGTGGTCCGCGAGGGAGACCTCGTTCCCGTCGGCGTCGGGGAGGGTGAAGGCGGGGGCCACGTCCCCCGGCTGGAGTCGCTCGCTCATCGGACCAGCGTAACCGGGGGGCCTTGCGGTGCGGCGCGGGCCGGAGCTGACAAACTGTTCGGAACAGCAACAGCTCAATCCCGGCAGACTTCGGAGGCCGTACGGTGGCGGACACGGCGGACACCAGAACCCCGGCGCAGATCGAGGCGGACATCAAGCGCCGCCGCGAAGTGCTGGCCGAGACCCTCGACGAGATCGGGGTGCGGGTGCACCCGAAGACGATCATCGGGGATGCGAAGGCCAAGGCCGTCGCCAATATCGACCACACGATGGGCCGCGCGTATGTGCAGGTCAACCGAGTGGTGAGTGATGTCAGGGCGCAGTTCGCGGATGAGCACGGGCGGCTGCGCATGGACCGGGTACTGCCGGTGGCGCTCGTCGTCGTCGGGGTCGGGGGCCTGCTCGCCCTGTCCCGGCGGCGCGGGCGCTGACGGCGACGGCCACCCGGGCGACGACGGGCGCGCAGAAGGCAGGTAGGTTCGAGGCGTGAGCGCCAACAGAAACCAGCAGAGCACCCCGCAGCACGACAAGCTGCCCATCCGGATGCTGCACGACCGGGTGCTGGTCAAGCAGGAGTCCGGTGAGGGCGAGCGGCGGTCCGGGGGCGGCATTCTGATTCCCGCGACGGCGGCGGTCGGGCGTCGGCTGGCCTGGGCCGAGGTCGTCGCGGTCGGTCAGAACGTACGGACCGTGGAGCCCGGTGACCGGGTGCTGTTCGACCCGGAGGACCGGGCCGAGGTCGAGGTGCGGGGCGTGGCGTACGTGCTGATGCGCGAGCGTGATCTGCACGCCGTGGCCGCGGACCGGTTCGAGGGGTCGCAGGACTCCACCGGGCTGTATCTGTGAGGCCGTAGCGTCCGGCACGGGACGCGTGCGAGAAGGGCTGGTGACCATGGTCACCAGCCCTTCTTGTCGTGCTTTTGCTAGCTTCGAAGGGAGCCCGACGAGACGCGCCGTACCGGGATGCAGGCAAAGACGACGCACCGCGGAGAAACGTCGTTCGTCTCGGAGGTGCCGTCGTGGCCTGGGTTCTGCTTGTCGTGGCCGGTCTGCTGGAGGTCGGCTGGTCGGTCGGCATGAAGTACAGCGAGGGCTTCACCCGGCCGGTGCCCAGTGTGCTCACCGGTGCGGGCATCGTCGCCAGCATGGTGCTGCTGTCGTACGCCGCGAGGACCCTGCCGATCGGTACGGCCTACGGGGTGTGGGTCGGGATCGGCGCGGCCGGTGCGGCGGTGCTCGGCATGGTGGTGTTCGGTGAGCCGGTCACCGCCGCCCGGATCTTCTTCGTGTGTCTGCTGCTGGTCGCCGTCGTGGGGCTGAAGGCGACCGGCGGTCATTGAGCCGGGCTCAGAGCCCGGTTCCCGTGCCTCCTGGCCCGGTGCCCGTGCCGGTGCCGTCCGTCGTGCCGCCTCCGGTGGCCGTGCCGCCGCCGGGGGTGCCGCCGCCCGGTGCGCCGCCGGTGCCGGGGTCGCCGCCGGTCGCGGCGCCGCCGGTGCCCGGGTCGCCGGCGGTGGTGCCGCCGTCGGTGGCCGGGGTGCCGCCGGTGTCGGCGGTCCCGCCGGTCGCGGCGCCGCCGGTGCCCGTGTCACCCGCGGTGGTGCCGCCGTCGGTGGGGGTGCCGCTGGGGGTGCCGCTCGGGGTGCCGGTGCCGCCGTTGTCCTGGCCGTCGGTGCCGGCGGACTGGCTCGGGTCGCCCGGGCCGGGCGGCTGCGGCTGGTCGGCGCCGGGCTGGAGCTGGAGGTCGAAGCTCGCGACGGCGCTGTTCTGCAGGGCGTCGTGGGTGTACTGGGCCCAGATCTGGGTGGGCGGGCCGCCACCGTTCATGCGGGCCTGGCCGAGGGCGCCGTACAGCGGCATGTGCTTGGCGGTGACCGGGTCCTGCCCCATCACGGAGACCACCGTGGCGAGGTCGGGGGTGTAGCCGGCGAACCAGGCGGCGGTGTCGTTCTCGGCGGTGCCGGTCTTGCCGGCCGCCGGACGGCCCGCGGCCTTGGCGGCGGTGGCGGTACCGCCCTCGACCACGCTCCGCAGCATGGAGGTGGTGGTGTCGGCGGCGGCCCGGCTGACGACCTGCTTGACCGGCTGGTCGGGCAGCGTGACGTCGTCGGTGCCGTTCCGGGTGACCTTCTTGACCAGGGTGTACGTGCCGTGCTTGCCGTGGTTGGCGAGCGTGGCGTACGCCTCCGCCATGTCCAGGACGCTGGCGGTGGCGGTGCCGAGCGCGATCGAGGGGTACGGCTGGAGGTCCGGGGTGTCCGAGGGGATGCCCAGGTCGATCGCGGTCTGCTTGACCTTGGAGGGGCCGACGTCGACGGCCATCTGCGCGTACACCGCGTTCACCGAGAGGTCGGTGGCCTTGGTGACGGTGATCTGCCCGTACGACTTCTGGTCCTCGTTCTGCGGGGCGTAGCCGCCGCCGGTCCAGCCCTGCACGGGGCGCTCGTTGGTGCCGTCGTACTGGGTGTTCGGGGTGATGGGGCGGCCGTCCTGGGTGGTGGAGCCGTTCTGCACCGCGGAGGTGAAGACGAAGGGCTTGAAGGTGGAGCCCACCTGGAAGTCGCCGCGGGTCGCGCCGTTGGTGTACTGCTTCACGTAGTCGATGCCGCCGTACATCGCGACGACCTCGCCGGTCTTGGGGTCGACGGAGGCGCCGCCGGCCCGGACGTAGCTGTCGACCTTGTTGTTCTTCTTGTCCAGCTTGGAGACCAGCTGGTCGTCGACGGCCTTGACGAAGGCGTCCTGGCGGGGCTTCTGGATGGTGGTGGTGATGCGGTAGCCGCCGGCCGCGAGCTGGTCGGCGTCGATGATGTTGTTGCTGGTCAGGTACTGCTTGACCGCCTCGACGAGGTAGCCGCGCTGACCGGACAGGCCGGTGGAGGTCGTCTGCTCCTTGGGCATCGGGAACTTCATGCCGGCGCGCTCGGACTGGCTGAGCCAGCCCTGCTTGACCATGCCGTCCAGGACGTAGTTCCAGCGGGCCAGGGCGGCGGACTTGTTCTCGGGGTGGGCGACGACGTCGTACTCGCTGGGCGCGTTGACGAGCGCGGCGAGGTAGGCGGCGCGGGCCGGGTCGAGGTCCTTGGCGTCGCGGCCGTAGTAGGCCTGGGCGGCGGCCTGGATGCCGTAGGCGTTGCGGCCGAAGTAGCTGGTGTTGAGGTAGCCCTCGAGGATGTCGTCCTTGGACTTGTTCCGGTCGAGCTTGATGGAGATGAAGAATTCCTTGGCCTTGCGGGTGACCGTCTGTTCCTGGGCCAGGTAGTAGTTCTTCACGTACTGCTGGGTGATCGTGGAGCCGGACTGCTTGCCCTTGCCGGTCGCGGTGTTCCAGGCGGCGCGGATCATCGCCTTGGGGTCGACGGCGGACTCGGTGTAGAAGTCCCGGTCCTCGGCGGCCAGTACGGCGTGCTGGGCGGCCTTGGAGACCTGCGCGAGGGAGACGTTCTCGCGGTTGATCTCGCCGTCGCGGGCGAGCTGGGAGCCGTCGGCGTAGAGGTAGACGTTGCCCTGTTTGGTGGCGAGGGCGTTGGCCGGCGGGATGTTGACGAGCGAGTAGCCCACGAAGAACAGGCCGACGATCGCGAGCACGGCGACGATGAAGGTGCCGAGCGCCATCCGCCAGGTGGGCAGGAGCCGCCGCCAGCCGGTGCGCTTGGGCCGCTTGGGCTTCTTGCCCTTGCCCGCGCCGGGGTCGTCCGAGGCGGCGGCGAGGGCGGTGGTCTGGGCTTCGGGGGCGTGGGCGGTCGGCCGGGGTCCGGTGCCGGAGTCGGGCTGACCGGGGGTGGGGCCGGAGCCGCCGGGGGTGGCGGCGCCGGCCGCGGAGCCGGCGGCTGCCGTGCCCGCGGCTCCGGCCGCGCCCGCCTTCCCCCCGGCCGCGGCGGCGGGGCCGGCGGCTGCCGCGGCGCCTGCCGCGGCCGCGCCCGCCGCTCGGGCGGTCCGGGCGGGGCCGCCCGGACGGGTGCCGGTGGTGTGGGTGGTGGGGCCGGTCGCCTCGGGTCCGCTCGCGGGGTTCGCCGCGGCGGGACCGCCCGGCCGGCCCTCGCGCGGGGCGGTGACGCGGCGCAGCACCTGCGTGGTCTCGGGCGGGCGCGTGCCCGGGCCGGACTCGCCGGACTCCTTGGGCTCGCGGGGCGGCGTGATCCGGCGCAGCACCTGGGTGCTCTCGGCGGACTGCTGCTTCTCGGGCGTGCGGGCGCCGGGCACCTGCGGCTTCTCGCTGCCGGCGGGCGTGCCGGAGCCGCGCCGGTCGGTGCCCTCCTGTGCGGAGGCCGAGGTGGCGCCGGTGTCGGTGCGGGCGTCGCGGGCGGCCTGCCGGGCACGGGCCATGGAGGCCGTGCGGTCCTGGGGCGCGGGAACGGAACGACGGGTCCCGGTGTCCGCGGCGTCCGTCGCGGTGTCCTCGGTGTCCCGCTCGCCGCCGGCGCCCCGGTCCTCGCGGGACGTCTCGCGGCCCCGGGCGTCACCGGCGCCCGCGGCCTTTTCGGCACCGGCGCTCTTCGCGGCACCGGTCGAGTTTCCGGCCTCGCGGGAGTCCCGGGCGGCCCGGACGTCGCCCGCGCCGTCGGTGCCGTCGGTCGCGTCGACGCGCTGGGATCGCCCGGTGCCCTCGGCCCGGCCGGCGTGCCCGGCGCGTTCGCCCTGCCGCTCGGTCCGGTCGCCGCCCTCGGCCCGGCCGGTGTCCCCGGCCTTCCCGGTGTCCTCGGCCCGGCGGCCGGCGGACCGCGCCCGACCGGTCCCCTCCGGCTCCGCGGCCCGGTCCTCGGACCGGTCGGCGCGCCGGGGCCCCTCGGTGTCCTTGCTCCGGCTGGTCCTCTCGGTGCCCTCCGGGGTGTCGGGGGTGTCCCCCGGGGTCCCTGGCCCCTCAGCCGGCAGCGGCTTCTTCGGTGCCACGCCTTCCTTCGGCTGCTGCGGCTGTGGCTCGTCGCTCATGTCGTGCACGGACTCCTGTTTCGCGTCGTACGTTCCCGTACGCCTCGTACGCCTTGCCCCCCGTTTTGAAGACTCTCGCACCTGGCGTTCCGTTCCCGGTTTCCGGCACGCTTCCGCAGGGAAATGCGTGGCCGGCCGCCGGGCCTTCGGACTAGGCTCCTGCGCTTCGGTGTCGAGCGGTCCGAGGAGGTCGACTGGCGTGGGCGCGGGACGGTTGTACGCCGCTGTCGCGTTGGGGGGATTCAGACGGTACGCGACCTACAGGGCCGCCACTGCGGCAGGGGTGTTCACCAATACGGTCTTCGGGCTGATTCTCGTCTACACCTACCGGGCGCTGTGGGACCTGAAGCCGCATCTGGGCGGGTATGACCAGGCTCAGGCCATCACCTATGTATGGCTGGGACAGGCGTTCTTGTCGACGCTCGCGATCAGCGGCGGGGGCGTCGAGGACGAACTGATGGAACGCATCCGTACGGGGGACGTGGCGATCGATCTGTACCGGCCCGCCGATCTCCAGCTGTGGTGGCTGGCCGCGGACCTGGGCCGGGCCTTCTTCCAGCTGCTGGGGCGGGGTGTGGTGCCGTTCGTGTTCGGCGCGCTGGTCTTCCCGGCGTACCTGCCGGCGGACCCGGGCAGGTGGGCGGCGTTCCTGGTGGCGGTGGTGCTGGCGATGCTGGTCGGTTTCGGGCTGCGCTATCTGGTCGCGCTGAGCGCGTTCTGGCTGCTGGACGGCACCGGCATGTCCCAGATGACCTGGCTGCTCGGCTACTTCTGTTCGGGCATGCTGCTGCCGCTGAACGTGTTCCCGGGCGCGCTCGGCACGGTCGTGCGGGCCCTGCCCTGGTCCTCGCTGCTCCAGGCGCCGGCGGACGTCCTGCTCGGGCACGGGGATCCACTGCGCACCTATCTGTTCCAGGGCGCGTGGGCTCTGGTGCTGCTCGGCGCCGGGCGGCTGCTCCAGTCGGCGGCGACGCGGCGGGTGGTGGTGCAGGGTGGCTGAGCGCGGGCGGCTCGCGGAGGGGCTGCGGGCGTACCGGCTGATCGCCGGGATGTGGATCAGGTCGACGATGGCGTACCGGGTGTCGTTCGCCATGACGACGTTCGGGAGCTTCGCGGCGACGTTCTTCGACTTCGTGGCGATCATGCTGATGTTCTCGCGGGTGGACGCCCTGGGCGGCTGGTCGCTGCCCGAAGTGGCGTTCCTGTACGGCCTGTCGGCGGTCTCCTTCGGTCTGGCGGACCTGGTGATCGGATCGATGGACCGGCTGGGCCGGCGGTTGCGGGACGGCACGCTGGACGCGCTGCTGGTGCGGCCGGCGCCGGTGCTGGCGCAGGTGGCGGCGGACCGGTTCGCGCTGCGGCGCCTGGGCCGGCTGACACAGGGCTCGCTGGTGCTGGGCTGGGCGCTGAGCCGGCTGGACGTCGGCTGGACGGCGGGGAAGCTGCTGCTGATGCCGCTGACGCTGCTGAGCGGCTGCGCGATCTTCTGCGCGGTGTTCGTGGCCGGGGCGGCGTTCCAGTTCGTGGCACAGGACGCGTCGGAGGTGCAGAACGCGTTCACGTACGGCGGTACGACGCTGCTCCAGTACCCGCCGACGGTGTTCGGGAAGGAGCTGGTGCGCGGGGTGACCTTCGTGCTGCCGCTGGCCTTCGTCAACTGGCTGCCCGCGTCGTACGTGCTGGGGCGGCCGTATCCGCTGCAGCTGCCGGAGTGGGTGGCGGGGGCCCCGCCGCTGGTGGCGGTGGTCTGCTGCGTGCCGGCCGGGCTGGCCTGGCGGGCGGGTCTTCGTTCGTATCGGAGCACAGGGAGTTAGCCATGGACGGCTTCATCGAGCTGGACGGGGTGGAGAAGGTTTTCTCGGTGCGCCGCAAGACCGGGTTCCTCAGGCGGGAGCGGCAGGAGGTGCGGGCGGTGGACTCGCTGTCGTTCACCGTGGCGCGCGGGGAGATGGTGGGCTACATCGGGCCGAACGGCGCCGGGAAGTCGACGACGATCAAGATGCTGACCGGCATCCTGACGCCGAGCGGGGGGCGGCTGCGGGTGGCGGGGATCGATCCCTCGCGGGAGCGGTCGCGCCTCGCGCACCGTATCGGGGTGGTGTTCGGGCAGCGCACCACGCTGTGGTGGGACCTGCCGCTGATCGACTCCTACCGGCTGGCCCACCGCATGTACCGGATCCCGGACGCGCGTTACCGGGAGAACCTGGACCGGCTGGTCGAACTGCTGGAGCTGCGCGCCCTGTTGGACACGCCGGTGCGGCAGCTGTCGCTGGGGCAGCGGATGCGCGGGGACATCGCGGCGGCGCTGCTGCACGATCCGGAGGTGCTGTACCTGGACGAGCCGACGATCGGGCTGGACGTCGTGTCGAAGGCCAAGGTGCGGGGTTTCCTGCGGGAGTTGAACGCCGCGCAGGGCACGACGGTGCTGCTGACCACCCACGACCTCCAGGACATCGAGCAGTTGTGCTCCCGGGTGATGGTGATCGACCACGGCCGGCTGATGTACGACGGCCCGCTCGCCGGGCTGCACGAGGCCGGGGAGAGCGAGCGGACGCTGGTGGTGGACCTGGAGCGGGAGCTGCCGCCGGTGGAGGTGCCGTCGGCGCGGGTGGTGCGCGTCGAGGGGCCCCGGCAGTGGTTGGCGTTCCCCGCGGGGCAGTCGGCGGCGCCGGTGGTCGCGCGGCTGGCGGCGGAGTATCCGCTGGTGGACCTGTCGGTACGGGAGCCGGACATCGAGGCCGTCATCGCCAAGATGTACGCGGAGAAGGCGGTCTCGTAGGCTGCTGCCATGACCGACGACGCACGTGCGGAGCTGCGCGCTTCCGATGCCGACCGGGACCGGGTGGCCGAGGTGCTGCGCGACGCCCTCGCCGAAGGGCGCCTAGACATGGAGGAGTTCGAGGAACGGCTGGAGGCGGTGTACCGGGCGCGTACGTACGGGGAGCTGGCGCCGCTCACCCGGGATCTGCCCGCGGGCGCCCCGGCCGCGCCGGTCTCCTTCGTCAAGCAGCCCGCGCCGGACGCCGGTTGGGCGTCCCGGATCGTCGGCGGGGAGGGCTCCTCGTCCGGCGGGGTGGCGATCCTGTCGGGGTTCGAGCGCAAGGGCCGCTGGACCATGCCCAGGCGCTTCAGTTGCTTCACCTTCATGGGCGGCGGCGAGATCGACCTGCGCGAGGCGGACTTCGCCGACCGCGAGGTGGAGATCAACGTGGTGGCGGTCATGGGCGGGGTCCAGGTGATCGTGCCGCCGGGGGTCGAGGTCGTGGTGCGCGGCATCGGGATCATGGGCGCCTTCGAGCATCCCCGGGACGACGGGCCGCCGGAGCCGGGGGCGCCACGGGTGGTCATCGGCGGGTTCGCCTTCTGGGGCGGGGTCGGGGTGGCCCGCAAGGTGACGCGGGCGGAGCGGCAGCGGCTGAAGGAGCAGCGCCGGCAGGAGCGGCTGGAGCGCCGGGAGGGCCGGCGCGAGCTGCCCCGGTCGTCGCGCGAGGAGTGGCGCGAGGCGCACCGGGATCGCCACGAGGAGCTGCGGGAACGGCGCGAGGAGCTGCGGGAGCGCCGCGAGGAGTGGCGTGAGGAGCGGCGGGAGCGGCGTCGGGGGCTCTGAGGAGCGCCGTGCCGGGCGGCGGGGCGGCGTGGCTACGTGGTGCACACCTTGGTCAGCTCGCCCGCCGCGTCCGTGACCGGCCCGACGTCGGGCGTGCGGTCGCCGTCCTTCAGTGCCGTGCGGACCCGGCCTACGGCCCGGTCGAGGTCGTCGACGGCCTGGTTGACGTCGGCGCTGTCCGTCTTGTCGCCGATCCTGCGCAGATTGGTCTCGATGGAGTCGAGCGCGGAGTCGGCCCGCCGGGGGTCGTGCGCGGCGTCCTCCACGGCCTGCTGGAGGTCGGTGACGCTGTCGGCGATGGTGTCGGCGGTCTGCACGCAGTCCAGGGCCTTGTCCACGGTGCCGCAGCCGGTGAGGGCGGTGGTGAGCGCGGCGGTCGCCACGACGGTGGCGACGGCGGCGAGACGGCCTCGGCGTCGGCTGGCGCCCATGGTGGTGTTCACCCTCTCCTGATGTCCCCTGGTGCGGTACGGGTGCGCGGCGGGCCGGGCACCCGTACCGGTAGGACGCGAGGGGGGCGCCGTGGGTTGCCCGTCACCGGGCGAGCGTGGCCTCCAGGGCGGCGCGCTGGTGGGCGGCCAGGCTGTCGCAGCCGGCGACCGCGAGGTCGAGCAGGGCGTTCAGCTCGTCGCGGGCGAAGGGCTCGGCCTCGGCGGTGCCCTGGACCTCGACGAAGCGGCCGTCGCCGGTGCAGACGACGTTCATGTCGGTCTCGGCGCGCACGTCCTCCTCGTAGCACAGGTCGAGCAGCGGGACGCCGCCGACGATGCCGACGGAGACGGCGCTGACGGTGCCGGTGAGCGGCTGCCGCCCGGCCTTGATCAGCTTCTTGCCCTGGGCCCAGGCGACGGCGTCGGCGAGGGCGACGTACGCGCCGGTGATGGCGGCGGTGCGGGTGCCGCCGTCGGCCTGGAGGACGTCGCAGTCGAGGACGACGGTGTTCTCGCCGAGTGCCTTGTAGTCGATGACGGCGCGCAGCGAGCGGCCGATGAGGCGGGAGATCTCGTGGGTGCGGCCGCCGATGCGGCCCTTGACGGACTCGCGGTCGCCGCGGGTGTTGGTGGCGCGGGGCAGCATGGCGTACTCGGCGGTGACCCAGCCCTCGCCGCTGCCCTTGCGCCAGCGCGGGACGCCCTCGGTGACGGAGGCGGTGCAGAAGACCCTGGTGTCGCCGAAGGAGACGAGGACGGAGCCCTCGGCGTGCTTGCTCCATCCCCGTTCGATGGTGACCGGGCGGAGCTGTTCGGGAGTACGGCCGTCGATGCGAGACATGGCATGGAGCCTATCCGCAGATGCGGAAGGGGCTCCTCCCGCGTCGGGAGGAGCCCCTGTCCGTGCGTCCCGGTGGACGTCACATCATGTCTTCGATCTCCGCGGCGATCGGGTCGGCGTCCGTGCCGATGACGACCTGGACGGCGCTGCCCATCTTGACGACGCCGTGGGCGCCGGCGGCCTTCAGGGCCGCGTCGTCGACCAGCGAGGGGTCGGAGACCTCGGTGCGCAGCCGGGTGATGCAGCCCTCGATCTCCTCGATGTTGTCGATCCCGCCGAGGCCGGCGACGATCTTCTCAGCCTTGGTGGCCATGTTCCTTCTCCCTGATCCGAACCGCTTTGTCGCAGTAACCCACAGTTGGCCCATCTTCGCGAGCGGTCATGCCGTCCGTGCCGAATGATGGCGATCACGACAGCGGAACCGTCCGCGGACTGGTCTACACCAGCGGGGGGACGGGCGCCAAACCGCGTCCGAGTCGAGTGGCCGGAGGACGCCCATGAGCGAGGGGAGCGCGACCGGTGGCGGGGGCGGGGCCGGTGTGGTGCGGGAGCGCTGGGGCCGGCTGTTCCAGGGGCTCCAGAAGATGGGACGCAGCCTGCAACTGCCGATCGCGGTGCTGCCGGCCGCGGGCCTGCTGATCGGTCTCGGGCAGCCGGGCGTGGTGGGCGAGGGTGGGCTGGGCTGGACCGCGGCGGCCAAGGTGATGCGCGGCGCGGGCGGGGCGCTGCTCGACGGTTCGCTGGGGCTGCCGCTGCTGTTCTGCGTGGGCGTGGCGATCGGCATGGCGCGCAAGGCGGACGGTTCGACGGCGCTCGCCGCCGTGGCGGGGTTCCTCGTCTACTACGGGGTGCTGCACCAGTTCCCGCAGGACTGCCCGGCCGGTTCGCGGGCCCTGCCCGGCATCGGCTGCCGGGCGGGGAACGGCACGGTGGCGGCGTTCACCTTCCAGAACCCGGGGGTCTTCGGCGGGATCGTGCTGGGACTGCTGGCCGCGTTCCTGTGGGCGCGTTTCCACCGTACGAAGCTGGTGGACTGGCTGGGTTTCTTCAACGGCCGCCGGCTGGTGCCGATCCTCATGGCCTTCACCGCCATCGTGTTCGCGGCGCTGTGCCTGTGGGTGTGGCCGCCGGTCGGGGCCGGCCTGGAGGCGTTCGGCCGCTGGCTGCACGCGGCCGGGGCGTGGGGCGCGGGGCTGTTCGGCGTCGCCAACCGGGCGCTGCTCGTGGTGGGCCTGCACCAGTTCCTGAACGTGCCCCTGTGGTTCCAGTTCGGCAGCTACACCGCGCCGGACGGGACGGTGGTGCACGGCGACATCAGCATGTTCCTGGCGGGCGATCCGCACGCGGGCCAGTTCACCTCGGGCTTCTTCCCGATCATGATGTTCGCGCTGCCGGCCGCCGCGCTGGCGATCACGCACTGCGCCAGGCCGCACCGCCGCAAGGAGGTCGGCGGTCTGATGCTGTCGGTGGCGCTGACCTCGTTCGTCACCGGCATCACCGAGCCGATCGAGTACTCGTTCATGTTCATCGCGCCGGCCCTGTACGCGGTGCACGCGGTGCTCACCGGGGTCTCCATGGCGGTGACCTGGGCGCTCGGGGTGCACGACGGGTTCAGTTTCTCGGCGGGTCTGATCGACTACGTCATCAACTGGCACCTGGCGACCAGGCCGTGGCTGATCGTCCCGATCGGCCTGGCCTTCGCGCTCGTCTACTACGCCGTGTTCCGGTTCGCCATCACGGCGTTCGACCTGAAGACGCCGGGCCGCGAGCCCGAGGCCGGGAGCGAGGACGTCACCGGGGTCTGACGGCGTCGCCTGGGCGCCGCGCGGCCCGCTTTCCGGTGGCGGAACTCACGGTTCCTTACCGCACCTTCATCGTGCTACAAAAGGTCTACACCAGTGAGTGGTGTAGACCACCACCCGATGGAGGACAGTATGAGCACCGCCACCGCAACGGCGGCCCCCGCGAAGAAGCGGGGAACGGGCCTGTTCCAGGGCCTGCAGAAGGTCGGCCGGAGTCTCCAGCTCCCGATCGCCGTACTGCCGGCCGCGGGCATCATGGTCCGCCTCGGACAGGATGACATCTTCGGCAAGGACGGCCTTGGCTGGGACAAGGTCGCGACGGTGTTCAACGCGGCCGGCGGTGCCCTGACCGGATCCCTCCCCCTGCTGTTCTGCATAGGCGTGGCCATCGGCTTCGCCAAGAAGTCGGACGGCTCCACCGCCCTGGCCGCGGTCGTCGGCTTCCTCGTCTACAGCAAGGTCCTCCAGGCCTTCCCGCTGGTCGACCAGCATATCGACCACGGCAAGATCGTGGCCGCGACCTACAACGACCCCGGTGTCCTCGGCGGCATCATCATGGGTCTGCTGTCGGCCGTGATGTGGCAGCGCTTCCACCGCACCAAGCTGGTGGACTGGCTCGGCTTCTTCAACGGCCGCCGCCTGGTGCCGATCCTGATGGCCTTCGTCGGCACCCTGGTCGGCGTCTTCTTCCTGCTGGTCTGGGAGCCCATCGGCAAGGGCATCACGCACTTCGGCGAGTGGATGACGGGCCTCGGAGCCGGCGGCGCCGCCCTGTTCGGCCTGGTCAACCGCGGTCTGATCCCGATCGGCATGCACCAGTTCGTCAACACCGTGGCCTGGTTCCAGCTCGGCGACTTCAAGAAGGCCTCCGGCGAGGTCGTGCACGGCGACATCACCCGGTTCCTCGCCGGCGACCCGTCCGCCGGCCTCTTCCAGACCGGCTTCTTCCCGATCATGATGTTCGGTCTGCCGGCCGCCGCCCTCGCCATCGCGCACTGCGCCCGCCCCGAGCGCCGCAAGGTCGTCCTCGGCATGATGGTCTCGCTCGCGCTGACGTCCTTCGTCACCGGTGTCACCGAGCCGATCGAGTTCTCGTTCATGTTCATCGCCCCGCTGCTGTACGTGGTGCACGCGGTGCTCACCGCCGCGTCCATGGCGGTGACCTGGGGCCTGGGTGTGCACGACGGCTTCAACTTCTCGGCCGGCTTCATCGACTACGCGCTCAACTGGCACCTGGCGACCAAGCCCTGGCTGATCATCCCGATCGGACTGGTCTTCGCGGTGATCTACTACGTGGTCTTCCGCTTCGCCATCCTCAAGTTCGACCTGAAGACCCCGGGCCGCGAGCCCGAGGAGGAGGTCGAGGACCTCACCAAGGCGTGAGGCCGCCCGCCCGGCACGACGAAGGCCCCGGAACCCAGGAGGTTCCGGGGCCTTCGTGCGCGGGGCCGCCTCAGATCTCGTAGACCGCGCCCGGCGCGGCCAGTTCGACCGGTCCCGCGTAGGCCTCCCGCGCGTCGCGGAGGTTGGCCTCGGGGTCGGTCCACGGGGCGATGTGGGTCAGGACCATGCGGCGCACGGCCGCGCGGGTGGCCGTCTCGCCCGCCTCGCGGCCGTTGAGATGGAGGTCGGGGATGTTCTCCTTGCCGTGCGTGAACGCGGCCTCGCACAGGAACAGGTCGGCGTCCCGGGCCAGTTCGTCCAGGACGGGGGTGACGCCGGTGTCCCCGGAGTAGACGAGGGTCCGGCCGCCGTGCTCCAGCCGGACCGCGTACGCCTCCACGGGGTGGCGGACCAGGTCGGTGTGCACCGTGAAGGGGCCGATCTCGAACGTGGACGGCTTGACGGTGCGGAAGTCGAACACCTCGCTCATCGAGGAGGCGGAGGGGGTGTCGGCGTAGGCCGTGGTCAGCCGGTGCTCGGTGCCCTCGGGGCCGTAGACCGGCACGGGCGCGCACCGGCCGCCGTCGTGTCGGTAGTAGCGCGCGACGAAGTACCCGAGCATGTCGATGCAGTGGTCGGGGTGGAGATGGCTGAGGAAGATCGCGTCGAGGTCGTAGAGACCGCAGTGGCGCTGCAGCTCGCCCAGGGCGCCGTTGCCCATGTCGAGGAGCAGCCGGAAGCCGTCGGCCTCGACGAGGTAGCTCGAACAGGCCGATTCCGCGGACGGGAACGACCCCGAGCAGCCGACGACGGTGAGCTTCATGAAGCAGAAACCTCCGTTGGCGGGAGAACCGATGGGCGGGCCGAGGCTCCCCGGACGAGGACAGGACGAGGAACCCCGGAAAAGGGCTGACGGGGGTCGTGCGGGTCTGTCGAGCCTACGGCGCGAGGGGGCGGGCCGCTCCTCCGCCAGGGGCCGTTGTGGGCGAACTCACCTGTGCTGTCACCGGTTCGGCTGGACCCGGGGCGCACGGGAACGACAGGAGGGCGCGCGCCGGGCGGCACGCGCCGGTAACGTCGTCGTATGGACACGTCCTGGTGGCTGGCGCTCGCCGCGGTGGTGCTGCTCGCCCTGGTGGCCTCGCTCATCGACGGCTGGGGGCGCGGCCGCCGGCCCCGCGGACGACGACGGCTGCGGCCACCGGGCCTCCCGGGCGCCCGGGACGCGCGGGCGCCGGGCGGCCGCCCGTCACCGGGTGACATCTGGTGGGCGAACGTCCCCTTCGAGGACCGCGCGGAGGCCCGCGGGGCCGCGCGCGCCGCGTCGGCCGGGGCGGTGGGCGACGGGCCGGGGAAGGACCGGCCCTGTCTGGTGCTGGCCGTGCGCGGGGACCGGGCCACCGTCGCCAGGATCACCAGCAAGTTCCACGACGACCGGGCCGGCGTGATCCCGCTGCCGCCCGGTGCGGTCGGCGACGCGCGGGGCCGCCCCAGCTTCCTGCACACCGACGAGCTGCGCGAGGTGCCGGTGGGCGACTTCCGCCGCCGGGTGGGGGTGGTCGACCCGGTCCTGTGGGACCAGGTGCGCCACCTCGCCCGTTAGCTCTTCACGGTCACCGTGACCGTCCAGTCCTGGATGCCCTTGCAGGCCATCTGGCCCGGTGCGGTGGGCTGGGCGCACATGGGGCGGGACGAGGTCAGCCTCCCGGTGCCGGGGGCGACCGCGCGGTAGGCGGCCTCGGCGTCGCCCGGCCGGACGACGAAGCCCGAGTTGACGGCGGTGAGGGCACCGCCGGTGACGGTGACCGGCTTCCAGGGCCGGTCCTTGGTGCCGGTGAGGCCGAGCCGCACCTCGCCGCCCTTGGCCACGCAGAGGGTGCGTCCGTTGTCGGCGGCGGTCAGCCGCACCTGGTTCCGGCACACCGGGGCCTGGTTCCCGGGGACCGGGGAGACCTTCCGGCTCGCGGTGGAGCTGGTGTGGGTGCCACAGCCCGCCAGCAGCAGGGCGGTGGCCGCGAGGGCGAGGACTGTCGTACGGCGCATGGGGGGACCGCCTTTCCGCGGGGCCGCCGGTCGGCCCGCCTGGTGCCGGTGTGACGTACCGCGGCCCGCGACGGATCCCGCCGGACGGCAAAGGACCGGCCAACGAACGGATCCCGCACGCGGAAGGCTCCGCGTGCGGGATCGCAGGGTGGTTCGGGCGGTGCGGGTGATCAGCTGGTCGTCAGGGACGTGTCGTCCACGACGAAGCTGGTCTGGAGCGAGGAGTCCTCCACGCCGTTGAACTTCAGGGTGACCGTCTGGCCCGCCAGCGAGGACAGGTCGAAGGTCTTCAGCGCGTAGCCCGAGTTGGCGTTCACGTTCGAGTACGACGCCAGGGTGGTCGAACCGGCGGTGACCGTCAGCTTGTCGTACGCGGTGCTGCCGCTCTCGGCGGTGTCGATGTGCAGGTAGAAGGAGAGGGTCGCCTTGCAGCCCGCGGGGATCGTCACCGACTGGGACACGGTGTCGGTGTGCGAGGTGCCGTACCCGTCCATCCAGGCGTAGTACGAGCCGCCGTGCGCCGCCTCACCGGTGTCGTTGGTGATCACGCCGCTGCTCGCGGTCCAGCCGGTGTTGCCCGACTCGAAGCCCGGGTTGGCCAGCAGCTGGGACGAGGTGCAGCCGCCGCCGCTGGTGCCCACGGTCCAGGTGAAGGAGGTGGAACCGGTCGCGCCGGTGGAGTCCTTCGCGGTGACGGTGACCTGGTAGGTGCCCGCGGTGGAGGCGGTGCCGGAGATCACACCGGTGGAGCTGTTGATCGACAGGCCGGTGGGCAGGCCGGAGGCGCTGTAGGTCAGGGCCGCGCCCGCGCTGTCGGAGGCCTTGATCTGGAGGCTGACGGAGCCGCCGGTGGTGGTGGACTGGTTGCCCGGGTTGGTCACGGAGACCGTGTTGCCGCCGGTGCTGCCGCCCGAGGTGAAGGCCGCGGTGCCGTTCGGGGTGCCCCAGCCGGTCGGGCCGTCGTAGCCGGTGGTCGCCTTGCAGAAGTACGACGTGGTGCAGGAGCCGTTGGAGCCGCTGGTGACGTCGTTCAGGTTGCCGGTGTGGCCGTAGGGGTACTTCGCCGGGTAGTCGCTGGAGCCCGGGGTGCCCGCCAGGGCGTAGACGCCGGCGATGATCGGCGAGGAGGCGCTGGTGCCGCCGTAGACCGCCCAGCCGCTGCCGCCGTAGGTGTCGTAGACCGCGACACCGGTGGCCGGGTCGGCGACCGCGGAGACGTCGGCCTCCATGCGCTTGGAGCAGCCGGTGTCGGTCTGCCAGCTCGGCTTCGGGTCGTACGCCGAGCAGCCGGAGCCGGTGCCCTCGGTGGAGCTGGTGTTCCACACCGACTCGCTCCAGCCACGGGAGTTGGAGGAGGTGGTGAGGGCGGTGCCGCCGACGGCGGTCACGTACTGGGAGGTCGCCGGGTACTCGGCGCCGTAGCCGGAGTCGCCCGCGGAGACGGTGATCGCGACGCCCGGGTGCTTGAAGTACTGGGAGTCCTCGGTCGTCTGGGAGGACGCCTCGGAGCCGCCCCAGCTGTTGGAGACGAACTTGGCGCCCAGCGCGACGGCCTCGTTCTCGGCGATGCCGAGGTCGGTGTCGTTCGCGGAGTTGGCCTCGACGAGGATGATGTTGCAGTTCGGGCAGACCGCGCTCACCATGTCGATGTCGAGCGCCTCTTCACCGGCCCAGCCGCTGTCGTTGGTCGGCAGCGAGGTGGTGGAGCCGGTCTGGCTGACCTGCTTGAAGCAGCCGTTGGCCTTGGTGCAGGAGGACAGGCCGTACTGGGAGCGGTACGTGGCCAGGTCCGACTCGGCGTTGGGGTCGTTGTAGGCGTCGACCACCGCGACCGTCAGGCCCGAACCGCCCGTGGTGGGCAGGTTGTAGGCGCTGTGCAGGTTGGCCGGGGAGAGGCCGGAGGGCGCCGCGGCGGCGAGCGACGAGGCCAGCTTCTGCTTGATGTCGGTGCGGCGCTGCGCGAAGCAGGACACGTGACCGGGCGCCGCGTGGGCGGCGCACAGGTGGGTGGTGGGGACCTTCTGGCCGGCCTTGCCGGTCGAGTGGAAGGTCTGCCGCTCGGGTGCGGTCAGCGCCTGGTTGTTCTGGGCGACCTTGGAGGTGTGCGGGTGGGCCGCGGCGGGCTGGGCACCGGCCGTCGGCGCGGCGGCGAATCCGGCGACGGTCAGGGACAGAGCGGGGAAGGCGACGGCCAGAAGTCTTCGCATGCTTCGGGTGCGCCCGCTCGGGCGTGACTCACGCATGGGGTACTGCCTCCATCGGGAAGTGGGGTTTCTCGCACTGGTTGGCAGGCCCGTGACGCGCGTAGCGGCGACCACGCAGTCATGAGCATGACATCGCAGACACTCGTCCTGTCGGCTGAGCGTGACATGACAGGGTGCGGGAGGAACCTAGCCTCCGGCACGCTTCACCCGGCAGGGCCCGAAGGAATTCTTTGCTTCCCCATAGGAACGGCTTAGCCCCCTCGTGAGAGGGGGCTGGGCTGCGCTTGAGGCGGGAGGCCGCCCGGATTTCAGGCCCAGAGCTGGCCGTGCAGCGTCTCGATGGCCTCTTCCGTGGTGGCCGCCGTGTAGACGCCGGTGGAGAGATACTTCCAGCCGCCGTCCGCCACGACGAAGACGATGTCGGCGCTCTCGCCCGCCTTGACGGCCTTCCTGCCGACGCCGATCGCCGCGTGCAGCGCGGCACCGGTGGAGACGCCCGCGAAGATGCCCTCCTGCTGGAGCAGCTCACGGGTGCGGGTGACCGCGTCGGCGGAGCCCACCGAGAAGCGGGTGGTGAGGACCGAGGCGTCGTACAGCTCCGGGACGAAGCCCTCGTCCAGATTGCGCAGGCCGTAGACCAGGTCGTCGTAGCGCGGCTCGGCGGCCACGATCCTGACGTCCGGCTTGTGCTCGCGCAGGTAGCGGCCCACGCCCATCAGGGTGCCGGTGGTGCCGAGGCCCGCGACGAAGTGGGTGACGGAGGGCAGGTCCGCCAGGATCTCCGGGCCGGTGGTGGCGTAGTGGGCGCCCGCGTTGTCCGGGTTGCCGTACTGGTAGAGCATCACCCAGTCGGGGTGCTCGGCGGAGAGTTCCTTGGCCACCCGTACGGCGGTGTTGGAGCCGCCCGCGGCCGGCGAGGAGATGATCTCCGCGCCCCACATGCCGAGCAGGTCCCGGCGCTCCTGCGAGGTGTTCTCGGGCATCACGCACACCATGCGGTAGCCCTTGAGCTTGGCCGCCATGGCCAGCGAGATGCCGGTGTTGCCGGAGGTGGGCTCCAGGATGGTGCAGCCGGGGGTGAGCCGGCCGTCCTTCTCCGCCTGCTCGATCATGTGCAGCGCGGGGCGGTCCTTGACCGAGCCGGTGGGGTTGCGGTCCTCCAGCTTCGCCCAGATGCGGACCTCGGAGGACGGCGACAGCCGCGGCAGGCGCACCAGAGGAGTGTTGCCCACCGCGGCCAGCGGGGAGTCGTAGCGCATCGCTCTCGGGGACCGATCAGCGCATGCCGCCGGCGACGGCCGGCAGGATCGTGACGTTGTCGCCGTCGGACAGCTTCGTGTTGATGCCGTCCAGGAAGCGGACGTCCTCGTCGTTCAGGTAGACGTTGACGAACCGGCGCAGCTGGTCGCCGTCCACGATGCGGGCCTGGATGCCCGCGTGCCGGCTCTCCAGGTCGGCGAAGAGCTCGGCGAGGGTGTTCCCGGTGCCCTCCACCGCCTTCTGACCGTCGGTGTAGGTGCGGAGGATGGTCGGGATGCGGACCTCGATGGCCATGGTTGCGGGCTCCTGTCGGAAGTGTTCGTCGGGGCTGCGGGCTCGGTACGTCAGCAGAAGGCGCGCACCACAGTCAGAACCATGGGCTCATCGTATCGATTCCCGGTCGGCGCTCCGGAATGTGATCCCATCTGCCGGACGGATTCCGGTCGCATCCTGAGATCAGTAGGCGGCGACGACCTTGACCTCCTCCTCGGTGACCTCGCCGTCCACGATGCGGAAGGAACGGAACTGGAACTCGCCCAGGCCGTCGGTGTCGGCGGTGGAGACCAGGACGTAGTGGGCGCCGGGCTCGTTGGCGTAGGAGATGTCGGTGCGCGACGGGTACGCCTCGGTCGCGGTGTGCGAGTGGTAGATGACCACCGGCTCCTCGTCGCGGTCGTCCAGCTCGCGGTAGAGCTTGAGCAGATCGCCCGAGTCGAACTCGTAGAAGGTGGGCGACATGGCCGCGTTGAGCATGGGGACGAAGCGCTCGGGGCGGTCCGAGCCGGCCGGACCGGCGACGACGCCGCACGCCTCGTCGGGGTGGTCCTTGCGGGCGTGGGCGACGATCTGGTCGTACAGCGCCTGGGTGATGGTCAGCATGCCCGTCAGGATAAGCACAGGGCCGCCCCGTACCGATGGGTGGTACGAGGCGGCCCGCATGCCGGACGTCCTGAGCGGCGACCGCCGGGGGCGCCACGAGTGCTCCCGGCGGCCGGACGTCCCGGGGAGGGGTCGCGGCGGTGGCGTCAGCGCTTGGCGAAGGCCGCGGCCTCCGGGTTGCGGCGCTTGAGCACCGCGTAGGAGACGCCGAGGATCAGACCCCACAGCGGCGCGCAGTACAGCGAGACCCGGGCGTCCTTGTCGATGCCCATCAGCACGATCACCATGCCGATGAACAGCAGCGCGAAGACGCTGGCGTACGGGGCGCCGGGGGCCCGGAACTCCGAGCGGGGCAGGACGCCGCGGTCCGACAGCCGCCGGTAGCGGATGTGGCAGACCAGGATGACGATCCACGCCCACATGCCGGAGATGGTCGCGAAGGAGACCACGTAGTCGAACGCCTTGCCCGGCCACTGGTAGTTGATCCAGACGCCCACGAGCATCAGCGCGGCGGAGAACGTGGTGCCGACCAGCGGCGTACCGCTCCGTGTCAGCTTGGTGAAGAACTTCGGGCCCTGGCTGTTGAGCGCGAGGTCGCGCAGCATCCGGCCGGTGGAGTACATGCCGGAGTTGCAGGAGGACAGCGCGGCCGTGAGGACCACGAAGTTGACGATGCCGGCGCCGACGGACAGGCCCATCTCCTGGAAGGCGGCCACGAACGGGCTCTTGCCCGCGTGGAACTCGGTCCACGGCACCACCGACAGGATCATGACGAGCGCGCCGACGTAGAAGACGGCGATCCGCCACGGCACGGTGTTGATCGCCTTCGGCAGCACCTTGCGCGGGTCCTTGGACTCGCCCGCGGTCACGCCGACCAGTTCGACGGCGAGGAAGGCGAACATGACCATCTGGAGCGTCATCAGGGTGCTGCCGACGCCGTGCGGGAAGAAGCCGCCCTCGTTCCACAGGTGGCCCACCGAGGCGGTCTTGCCCGCGTCGGAGAAGCCGAGCGTCAGGATGCCCGCGCAGATCAGGATCATGCCGATGATCGCGGTCACCTTGACCATGGAGAACCAGAACTCCAGCTCACCGAAGAGCTTCACGGAGATCAGGTTGGCGCCGTAGAGCACGATCGTGAAGATCAGGGCCGAGGCCCACTGCGGTATGGAGAACCAGTACGTCATGTACGCGGCCGCGGCGGTGACCTCGGTGATGCCGGTGACCACCCAGAACAGCCAGTACGTCCAGCCGGTGACGAAGCCCGCGAACGGGCCGATGAACTCGCGCGCGTACTCCGAGAAGGAGCCGGAGACCGGGCGGTACATCAGCAGCTCGCCGAGCGCCCGCATGATCAGGAAGATGACGAAGCCCGCGATGGCGTACGCCAGGATCAGACTCGGTCCGGCCTTGGAGATGCCCTTGCCCGCGCCGAGGAAGAGACCGGTGCCGATGGCACCGCCGATGGCGATCATCTGGATCTGCCGGGACCCGAGCCCCCGCTGATACCCCTCGCCCTCGCCGCCTTCCGCCCGCACGGCCTCCTGGCCGTCGGGATGCTGGTCGACCTGCGCTGAGGTCATTTTTGGTGCGCCTTTCTCCATTCCGACCCGGGCCTTCGTCGGCCTCGGACCGGATCACGATCCCCCCGGATTGATGGAGTTGTTGCCTGGCCGACGGTCGTCGGCTCGGTGGCGCACCCGGCCGAACGTGGGTGGTGTTCGCCGGGCGGTCGTGAAGATTTATCACGACCGCAACACTGATCACCCTGATCGATTGTGATGCAAGGCACAGGTAAAAGCAGACAAATAGCGTCCGAATGAGGCAAACCCGGCCGCAACGGTGACGGGATCGTTATCCGGATTTGAGCGTCCGCTGAGCGAACCGCCGATCGGGCGGGATCAGGGCATAAGGGTGGACACCAGGGTCTCCTGGAGTCCGCCCAGCCACAGATAGGCCATCACCATCGGCTTGCGCGGGTCCTCGTCCGGCAGCCGGTACAGCAGCTCGGTGTCGTCCTCGTCGGTGATCTCCAGCCGGGCACCGATCGCGAGGCGCAGATCGTTGAGGGAGTTCAGCCAGCGCCGGGACTCCTCGGGAGTCAGCTTCAGCACCGCGCCGCCCTCGTCCACGGGGGCGAGCGCGTCCAGGCTGCGGATCACCGCGAGCGCGTTCTCCCGCTTGCCGGCCCGCAGGTCGTTCTCGGTGTAGCGGCGGAACTCGGCGGAGTGCGCCCGGCGCTCCTCGGCCTGGGCGGGCGAGTCCGGGGCCTTCTCCGGGTCGCTGTAGGCGTCCGGGAAGAGCCGGCGCAGCACCGGGTCGGCGGGCGGCTCGCTCGGCCCCTCGGCGAACAGCTCCGCGAGCGGGTCGGCGGGGGCGTCCGCGCCGGGACCCGGGCCGATCAGCTCCAGGAGCTGGACGGCCAGCGATCGGATGATCGAGATCTCGACATCGTCGAGCGCGACGGCCGCGCCGCCGCCGGGGAGCGGTTCGAAATGTCCGGGCATGTAAGTGGATTCGCTACTTCCGGTCCTGCTGCAGGGTGGCCCACAGTCCGTAGCCGTGCATGGCCTGCACGTCGCGTTCCATCTCCTCGCGGCTTCCGCTGGAGACGACCGCCCGGCCCTTGTGGTGGACGTCGAGCATGAGCTTGGTGGCCTTTTCCTTGGGGTAGCCGAAGTACGTCTGGAAGACGTACGTCACATAGCTCATGAGGTTCACCGGGTCGTTGTGCACGATGGTGACCCAGGGGACGTCGGGCTCGGGTACGGCGAAGACCTCCTCCGCCGACTCGGTGCGTTCGATCTCTACGGGCGCGGGTGACGTCACAGTGACCATGCTGCCACGCGCCCCGGAAATCGTCACACTGACGAGATGGGGTTACCCTACTCGACATGAACACAGCGGACCTTGGGCTGCCGGTGGATGTTCCGTCGACGGCGCTCTTCACGGACCAGTACGAGCTGACGATGCTGCAGGCCGCCCTGAAAGCGGGCACGGCCGACCGGCGGAGCGTGTTCGAGGTCTTCACCCGGCGGCTGCCCGACGGGCGGCGCTACGGCGTCGTCGCGGGCACCGGACGCGTCCTGGACGCGGTGGAGAACTTCCGCTTCGACGAGGGCGTCCTGCGCTTCCTGCGCGAGCGGCGGATCGTCGACGAGGAGACCCTGCGGTGGCTGGCCGGCTACCGGTTCACCGGGGACATCTGGGGCTACCCCGAGGGCGAGGTGTACTTCCCCGGCTCCCCGGTCATGCGCGTGGAGGGCAGCTTCGCCGAGTGCGTGCTCCTGGAGACGGTGATCCTCTCCATCCTCAACCACGACTCGGCCATCGCGGCCGCCGCCTCCCGGATGGCCTCCGCGGCCGGTGACCGCCCGCTGATCGAGATGGGCGCCCGCCGCACCCACGAGCTGGCGGCCGTCGCCGCCGCGCGCGCCGCCTACGTGGGCGGCTTCGCCACCACCTCCGACCTCGCGGCCGGCTTCCGGTACGGCATCCCGACCGTCGGCACCTCCGCGCACGCCTTCACCCTGCTGCACGACCGCGAGCGGGACGCCTTCCGGGCCCAGGTGGACGCCCTCGGCTCGGACACCACGCTGCTGGTGGACACCTACGACGTCACCGAGGCGGTCCGTACGGCGGTGGAGGTCGCCGGCCCCGGGCTGGGCGCGGTCCGCATCGACTCCGGCGACCTGCTGCTGGTCGCCCACCGGGTCCGCCAGCAGCTGGACGAGCTGGGCGCGACCGGCACCAAGATCGTGGTCACCTCCGACCTGGACGAGTACGCCATCGCCTCGCTGGCCGCCGCGCCGGTGGACGCGTACGGGGTGGGCACCCAGCTGGTCACCGGTTCCGGGCACCCGACCGCGTCCATGGTCTACAAGCTGGTCGCCCGCGCGGAGACCGCCGACCCGGGCGCGCCGCTGGTGCCGGTGGCCAAGAAGTCCAGCGGCGGCAAGATCTCCGTCGGGGGCCGCAAGTGGGCGGCGCGCAGGGTGGACGCGGACGGGGTGGCCGAGGCCGAGGTGGTGGGCACCGGGCCGGTGCCGGCCGAGCTGGCCGACCGGCAGCTGCTGGTGCGGCTGGTCGAGGGCGGCACGGTCGTGGCCCGCGAGCCGCTGGACGTGCCCCGGGACCGGCACATCGCCGCCCGCGCCAACCTCCCGCTGTCCGCGACGCAGCTGTCGCGGGGGGAGCCGGTGCTGCCGACGGAGTACCTGCACGAGCCCTAGGTCCAGACCGCCGTCGCCTCCCTCTCCCCTACGGGCCCGTAACTCTCTAGGCTCGGATACTTCACCGCCGTTCGAAGGACACCACCATGCGCCGCGCCTTGATCGTCGTAGACGTGCAGAACGACTTCTGCGAGGGAGGCAGCCTCGCGGTGGCCGGTGGTGCCGACGTGGCCGCCGCCGTCACCGAGCTGATCGGCCAGGCGGCGGGCACCGGGTACCGACATGTGGTGGCCACCCGTGACCACCACATCGCGCCCGGCGGCCACTTCGCGGACGACCCCGACTACGTCCGCTCCTGGCCCGCGCACTGCGTCGCGGGCACCGAGGGGGTGGGCTTCCACCCGAACTTCGCCCCGGCGGTCGCCTCCGGCGCGATCGACGCGGTCTTCGACAAGGGCGCCTACTCGGCCGCCTACAGCGGCTTCGAGGGCAGCGACGAGAACGGCACCGCCCTCGCCGACTGGCTGCGCGCCCGGGACGTCGAGGAGGTCGACGTGGTGGGCATCGCCACGGACCACTGCGTCCGCGCCACCGCCCTGGACGCGGCGCGGGAGGGCTTCCGCACCACCGTCCT
The DNA here is from genome assembly GCF_013423905.1 of Streptomyces sp. NEAU-sy36. Lineage (NCBI taxonomy): Bacteria > Bacillati > Actinomycetota > Actinomycetes > Kitasatosporales > Streptomycetaceae > Streptomyces > Streptomyces sp. NEAU-sy36. Next base: position 815,462 of record NZ_CP058977.1, on the reverse strand, counting down.
GCTCGACCTGACGGCCGGGGTCTCCGCGGAGACGACCGAGCGCGCCCTGGAGGAGCTGCGGGCGGCCGGCGTGGAGCTCACCGGCAAGCCGGTGCTGGGCGGCTGAGCCCGGCGGGCGCCGGGCCCCGCCGCCCGGCGCTACCGCGCCACCGCCGTGCCGCGCAGCAGCGCCCGGATGGGGTGCCACAGCTCGGTCATGACACCGTTGTCCCCCGGGGCGGGGGTCGTGCGCCATATCAGGCCGTCCGGATGGTGCAGCACCGCCGTGATCTCGTCCGGCGTCGGCGGAGCCGTGTTGCCGCGGAGGTAGACCGCGCGCAGGCCCAGGTTGCGGAGCCGGGTCAGGGCCCGGGCCCGGTTGCGGGCGTGCACCAGGACACGCACCCCGGCGGCGTCGTACGGCAGGTTCAGCGCGACGACGACGGTGCCGTTCGGCAGTTTGCTAAAGCCTCCAGCGGCCATGCGGTCACATCCCCGTTTCGTTCGGTGTCAATAAGAGAGCCACAGAACGCACCTAAACACGATCGGCGGCAACCCGCCAAGGGGTTGCCGCCGATATGCGTCTGACCTGCATAGATGCGGACTACTTCACCGCGGGTCCGACCTTCACGGAGATCGTGGAGCCGTCCTTGGCCTCGTGGACGATCGAGATCTTGGTGTTGGTGTCAGTTACCTTCACCGCACCGCTCGGGTTCGCCGGGTCGTAGTACGTGCTCGCGTGGTCGTCGAAGACCGGGACGCCCTTGGACGGCTTCACCGTCGTCGCGACGTCCGCCTTGTGCAGCGTGATGCCGTCCGTGCCGTAGAGGCTGAAGGGCGAGTCGTACGCCTGCATCCGGTTGCGCAGCAGGGTGCCGTCGGCCCACCGCAGCGCCGTCGGGTGGGAGTCGATCGGGAGGATCAGACCGCTGCCCGGGTGGTCGTTCACGTTGGTGTTGTTGTCGGCCTGGGAGGTGTCCCACTTCCAGATCAACAGGCCGTTCTGGTACGGGTAGTGCTCCACCCAGTCGGGCCGCGCCGCGGAACCGAAGTTGTACGGGCCGGTCTTGAGCGTGGTGTCGTACGACACGTACTGCCGGTTCTCGGCGATGTAGTACTGCGGGTAGTCCTTGGTGAAGGACGCCCCGATGCGGGAGAAGCCGCTCGCGCTCCAGGCGGCGTCCGCCGTCTCGGCGTTGTCCGAGAAGAGCGGGGTGCCGTCGGCGGTCACCGTGATCTCGTCGGCGGTGAAGCCGTTCTCCGCGACGCCGCCGTCGGTGACGTAGCGGAAGCGGAGCTGGATCTTCTGCCCGGCGTACGCGCTCAGGTCGTAGGACAGCTTCTGGTTCTTCTCCGAGAAGCCGGTCAGCGCGGGCGCGCCGCTGGCGTCACGCGGGATGGCCTTGCCGTCCGCCGTGCCGTCCACGGCCGTCCACTTGGCGCCGCCGTCGGTGGACACCTCGGTGTAGAGGTAGTCGTAGTCGGCCTCGATGGCCCACCAGCCGTCGAGCGTCAGCGCGGCCGAGGACTTGCCGGTGAGGTCGACGTCCCGGGTCAGCGTGTTCTTCAGGTCGTTGCCGCTGCCGCTCCACCACTGGGTGGCGCCCTCGGCCGGCTCGTTGATGGTGGTGGTGACCGCCTTGTCGGGCAGGCTGACCACCAGGCCCTGCTTGTTCTTGGTGTTGTACTCGGCGACGCCCAGCTTGTGCGAGGACTTGGTGCCGGCCTTGGCGGTGTCGTAGTTCAGCCAGCCCAGCTGGAGCTTGTCCCAGGCGTTCATGTCGCCGGGCAGGTCGCCGATGGCTTCCTTGCCGGTGCCGAGCCAGGAACCGGAGGACATCAGGGTCCAGAAGCCGGTGGAGTTGTCGCCGCCGTCGGTGTCGTACTCGTCCGGCAGGCCGAGGTCGTGGCCGTACTCGTGGGCGAAGACGCCGAGGCCGCCGTTCTCCGGCTGGATGGTGTAGTCGCCGACCCAGATGCCGGTGTCGCCGACCGGCGCGCCGCCCAGCTTGTTGTCCGTGGGGCCGGTGGCGCCCGCGTCGGTGCCGAAGGCGTACCAGCGGTGGGCCCAGATCGCGTCGGTGCCCTGGACGCCGCCGCCCGCGGACTCGTCCTCGCCGGCGTGGACCAGCTGGAAGTGGTCGATGTAGCCGTCGGGCTCGTTGAAGTCGCCGTCGCCGTCGTAGTCGTAGCGGTCCCACTGGTCGTACTGGGCCAGGTCCGCCTTGATGTCGGCGTCGGACTTGCCGGCCGCCTTCTGCTGGGCGACCCAGGCGTTCAGACCGTCCCTGACGACGTTCCACACGCTGGTGCAGTTGGTGGAGCCGCAGGCGTTGTTGCCGTAACGGGCCTCGTTGTAGGGGACCTTGACCCAGTCGGAGACCTCGCCGTCCACCGAGTAGCGGCCCGAGGACTGCTTCTCGTAGTACTTCTTCAGCGACTCGGTGTTCTTGCCGGTGCCGAAGTACAGGTCCTGGAAGTGCTTCTGGTCGTAGTCCTGCTGCCAGGCCGTGGAGTTGTCGAGCTTGCGGTCCGGCGCGGCGATCGTGTTGTGCAGCGGGCCGGGGGTGCCGCCGTACTTCGGATCGGTCTTGTCGCCGAACTCCACCAGGATGGTGAAGATCTTGTCGGTCTTCTCGCGGCTCAGCTCGACGTACTTGCTCTTGCCCTTGCCGCTCTTGAGCTTGACGACCTTGGAACCGTCGCGCTCCTGCGCGGCGGCCTTGCCCGCGATGACCTGGTTGAGGGCCTCGGCGCGCTGCGCCTTCTGGGTCTTGCTCAGCGGGCCGTCGAGGTCGTGGGTCTGCTGCCGCACCGGCGCCGGGTCGTGCCGGTGTACGGCGCCGGCCCCGGTCTGGGTGCTCGCCTCCGCGACGGCGAAGGTGGCGAACGTGGCGGAGGCCGCCGCGAGCGTCACACCGATGGCGGCCGCTCTGAACGTCCAGGATCTGCTGGTCACTTGAGTTCCTCCCCCGCGCCCCGCGCGCGGACAGGGGGTTCCCGTGATCGGAAGTCCGTGCGCGCATGACAAGCGCGTGTTCAAGTGACGACATTTGACTAGAGGTTTAGAAGAAAAGACAGATCTTGACTCGGTAAGGTCTGGTGGACTATGCGGAGTTGACGTCGACTTTAGGCGGGGCGTGCTTCCTGTGCGCCCCCCGTGCATCGGCACCGTGGGTTAGGTCACGCTTACCGAGGGGTCCGCTCGGGCATGCAGGCGAGGAGAGAAGAGAGTCGAACGGCACCCGATCACCCGGTCAACCGATCACGAAGACTTCCGAGGACACGATTGCCATGCCTCGTCCGACCGTCGCCCAGCTCGCCTACGGTGCGTGCACCGTGGTCTTCTCGACCCTCGCCATGCTGCTGCTGTCCCAGACGAGTTCGGGCGTCGGCATCGCCGTCATCGCCCTCGCCGCGCTCGCGCTCGGGCTGCTGGTCGCGATGACGGTGCCGGCGCCACGGGCGCGGGGCACGGAAGAGGCCGCCGGGGCGGCTCCGGAGGAGCGGCGCGTCCCGACGGCCCTGTGACGCCGGCCGGTACGGCGGCGGTCAGTCGGTGCTGACCACCACCGTCCTGGCCGCCTTGTCGTGCAGGCCCTGCTTGTAGGGCCGGTCGAAGAAGCTCCAGCCGCCGCAGATCACGGTCCAGACGCAGGCGCAGCAGAAGGCGAACGGCAGCCACAGCACGAGGGCCCGCAGCAGTGCGGTCCGCATGCCGGGGGTGGCGCCGTCGGACAGGTTGGCCACCCGCATGCGCAGCCACTTCTTGCCGAGCGTCTGACCGGTCCGGTGGGTCAGGAAGGTGTCGTAGGCGATGTAGAGGACGGCGGCGATGACGGACTGGCCGAGCGAGCGGGCGGCGTCGACGCGGTCGCCGTTCACCTCGTACTCGCGCACGTTGAACGCCCAGGTGAGCAGGTAGACGACGATCCCGACCAGGATCATGTCGATGATGCGGGCGAGCGTCCGCTTGGCGCTGTCGGCGAGCGGGGGCATCCCGGCGAGGGGGTCGGTGGGACGACCGCCGGGGCCGGACGGACCGGCTCCGTAGGGGCCGCCGCCGTACGGGCCACCGCCGTAGGGGCCCTGCCCGTACGGGCCGCCGGAGGGCGGGGGCTGACTGCCGCCGTAGGGCGGGGGGTACGGGCCGCCGCCGTCCGGCGGGCGGTCGTACGGCGAGCCCGGCCCCGGCTCCGACGGGGGCGGCTTCCTGAACGGGTCGTCCTCGGGTGGCGGCTCTCCGGAGCCGGGGGGCGGTGTGCTGCTCATGGCCCGAGTGGATCGCGAACGCCCCGGTTCCGCATCCGGCGGACGGCCGTACGGGCGACGGCCCTGTTCGCGGGGCCCGGCCCGGCACCGGCACCGGTGCAGCGCCCGGCCGCGCCCCGGTCCCGCGCGCGGCTCAGCCCGCGACGAAGGTGTGGGCCGCCTTGTCGTGCCAGCACTGGTGCCAGGGCCGGTCGAACAGGCACCACAGCACGCCCACGATCCCGATGCCGAGCAGCCCGGGGACGCTGTAGACGAGCCAGCGGCGCAGCGCCGGCGCGAAGGTCGGGGGCTCGTGCGCCTCGATGTCCCGGACCTCCAGGCCGCACAGCTTCTTGCCGAGGGTGCGGCCCCATTTGACGGTGGGCAGCACCTCGTAGACCACGCCGGCCAGGAGCAGCACGGCGAGCACGACGGCGAGGCCGGTGCCGGTCGTGCCGTCGAGCAGCCAGACGGTGACCTCGTGCCCGGACAGCCGGGCCGCGTCGATCTTCTGATGGATGTGGTCGACGGCCCGGACGCCGAGCGGCACGGCCGCGGCGGCGGTCACGGCGCCCACGACCACGCTGTCGATCAGCCGGGCCGCGAACCGCTTGCCCAGTCCGGCCGGGCGGGCGGCGGCCTGCCGGCGCGCCGCCGCCTGGAAGAGGTCCTCCACCGGCGGTTTCCACGGCGCCACCGGCTGCTCGTCCGCGCCGCCGGCCAGCTGGTGCACCTGCTGTGCCCAGGACGCCTGGCCGCCCGCCTGCTGGGGCATCTGCGGGGGCACGGCGGCGGGACCGGACGGGGACGCGGGCGCGGGCTGCCGGGTCTGGGGCGGCTGGGGCTGCGGGGCCTGGGCCTGGGGTGCCTGCACGGCGCCGAAACCGGGGCCGGGGGACGGGGACGGCCCGGCGGGGGCGGGCGCGGCGGGGGCGGGCGCGGCGACCGGGCCCTGGGTGCCGAAGCCGGGCGCGCCGCCCTGGCCCGGCGGGACCGGACGGATCGTCATGGTGCCGTCGTCCGTGTGCGCGGCCGGTCCCGTGACGGGCCGCCGGAAGACGAAGGTGCCGGGGTCCGCGGCCTCGCTCCCGGCCGGCGGGATGGTCGCCGTGCCGTCGCCGCGGGCCGCCCGGCCCTCGGGCTGCGCCGGACCGGGCGCCACGCGCGGATCGGCGCCCCGGGGACCGGCGGCACCGCCCTGCGCGGGCACGGACGGGCCGGCCGGAGTCTGCCGGGGAGCGGCGGCCCCCTGCTGCCAGGGCTGCCGGGCCTGCCCGGGCACCCCGGCCCCACCCCACCGGGCCTGCCCCGCCTGCCCGGACCCGCCCGCCCGCTCCGCCTCCCGGCCGGGCGCGCCGTCGGCGGCGGCCACCCCCGCGTCGCCCGCCGCCGGCCACCGGCCGGGTGTCCCCGAATCCTCCGCCTGCCGCGCGGAGTTCCCCGTGACCGCCGGTCCCGAGGCCGCCGGGCCACCGGGTTCCTCGTCGAAGAAGTGCGGGCCCGTCTCCTCCACGGCGGGGGTGACGCCGGGGGGCGGGCTGAGCGGTTCGCCGTCCTTGGGGGCGGGGCGGCTGGTGCCGGGCACCCAGGCGGTGCCGTTCCAGTACCGGACGTAGCCGGGGATGGACGGGTCCGGGTAGTAGCCCTCGCGGGGCCTGTCGTCACCTGGGGCCGGGGTTGGGGCGCTCATGTCCGTCGTCCCGTATCTGCTCGTGGGTGGGATGGGCCTCCCACATCTATCAGACGCGGGCACCGGCCACCGCCAGTCCCGCAGGACCCACTCCTTCCGGGCAACGCGGGGCGCACCCGGTACGCCGGGCCGAAAAAAATTTCTCCGAACCCGCGTAATGCCCGCGCCGCCGTCTCCTCTCCCCTGGTACGGGCCCGCGCCCCGCGGTCCGCGCACGTCCTCCGACAGACAAGGAGCCCAGGTCATGCAGCACACGGTGGTGGAACGGGAACTCGAACTCAAGCTGATCCTGTCGCCCGAGCGGAGCATCCCGGTCCCGGCCCTGCTCGCCTACCGGTGCGACGACCCCTACGCCGTCCACATCGTCTTCCACATCAACTCCGAGCACCCGGTGCACTGGACGTTCGCCCGCGAACTGCTGGTGGAGGGCGTCTTCCGGCCGTGCGGGCACGGGGACGTGCGGGTGTGGCCGACGAAGGCGGACGGGCGCAGCGTCGTGCTGATGGCGCTGAGTTCACCCGACGGGGACGCGCTGCTGGAGGCGCCGGTCCCGCAGGTGTCGGCCTGGCTGGAGCGGACGCTGCGCGCGGTCCCGCCGGGGACGGAGGGCGGGCAGCTCGGCATCGACGACGCGCTCGACCAGTTGCTCGCCCGGTGACCCGGTCCCCCGTCGCCGGGGGCCGGGCGCCGTCAGAAGAGCTTGCCGGGGTTGAGGATGCCGAGCGGGTCGAACACGGCCTTGATCCCCCGCTGCATCTCCACGCCGACGGACCCGATCTCCCGCGCCAGCCACTCCTTCTTCAGCACGCCGACGCCGTGTTCGCCGGTGATGGTGCCGCCGAGTTCCAGGCCCAGGGCCATGATCTCGTCGAAGGACTCGCGGGCCCGCCGGGACTCGTCCTCGTCCTGGGCGTCGAAGCAGACGGTGGGGTGGGTGTTGCCGTCGCCCGCGTGCGCGCAGACGCCGATCGTCAGGCCGTACTTGGCGGCGATCCGTTCGATGCCCGCCAGCATGGCGCCGAGCCTGGAGCGCGGGACGCACACGTCGTCGATCATCGTGGTGCCCTTGACCGCCTCCAGCGCGGGCAGCGAGAGCCGCCGGGCCTTGAGCAGCATCTCGGACTCGGCCGCGTCCTCGGCCGGGACCACCTGGGTGGCGCCGGCCGCCTCGCACAGGGCGCCGACGGCGGCGAGGTCGGTGGCAGGGTCGGGGGTGTCGAAGGCGGCGAGCAGCAGCGCCTCGGTGGTCTCCGGCAGGCCCATGCGGGCCATGGCGTTGACCGCCTTGACCGTCGTACGGTCCATCAGTTCGAGCAGGGAGGGCAGGTGGCCCCGCTCCATGATGTGGCAGACGGCCTCGCAGGCGGCCTCCGCGGAGGCGAACTCGGCGGCCATCACGAGCTGTCCGGGCGGCTTGGGCTTGAGGGCGAGGACCGCGCGGACGACGATGCCGAGGGAGCCCTCGGAGCCGACGAACAGGCGGGTGAGGTCGTAGCCGGCGACGCCCTTGGCGGTGCGGCGGCCGGTGGACATCAGGCGGCCGTCGGCGAGGACGACGTCCAGGCCGAGGACGTACTCGGCGGTCACCCCGTACTTCACACAGCACAGGCCGCCGGAGCCGGTGCCGATGTTGCCGCCGATGGTGCACATCTCCCAGCTGGAGGGGTCCGGCGGGTAGTACAGGCCGTGTTCCCCGACGGCTCGGGAGAGGGCCGCGTTGATCACGCCCGGTTCGACCACGGCGACCCGGTCGACGGGGTTGATCTCCAGGATGCGGTCCATCTTGACGAGGGACAGCACGATGCAGCCGTCCGAGGCGTTGGCGGCGCCGGACAGGCCGCTGCGGGCGCCCTGCGGGACCACGGGGACGCGCAGTTCGGTGGCGGTGCGCATGACGTGCTGCACCTGTTCCACGGTGCGCGGCAGGACCACGACGGCCGGGGCCCCGGCGGGGCAGAAGCTGGCCATGTCGTGGGCGTAGGAGGCCGTGACGTCCGGGTCGGTCAGGACGGCCTCGGCGGGCAGGCCGGCCAGGAGCCGGTCGGTGAGGCTACCGGTTGCTGCGCCCGCTACGTCGCGGCGCGCTTCGATGCGGCTCATGATCACAGGTTCGCACTCACAGCCATCGGTGTGAACCCCGTCAGCCTCCTGCCTCACTCGGCGCGATCTTCTTGTCGTACTGACGCACAGTGAGCGCCATGGACAACCGAGTGAGCGAGCCGGGTACGTCCCTGATGAGCGAGCCCTCCACGCCGCGCCGTTCCCGGCGACTGCTGCGGCGGGTGCTGGTGACCGCGCTGACCGGCGGGCTGGTCGCGGGCGCGGTGCTGGCGGTGTGGCCAGGGCTGCGGTCCGGGGCCGCGAGTCCGCCCGCCGCGGGGCCGCGGGCCCACCGGGCGCCGGTGCGCGCCCCGGCGCAGGCGGCGCAGGCGCTGACCGCGGTGACCTCCGGGGTGCCGGCCGCGCTGCCCGCCCTGACCGCGCTCATCGGGCAGGAGGAGCAGCGGGTGCGGGCGCAGCCCCAGGACGCGAAGGCGTGGGCGGTGCTGGGCACGGCCTACGTCGAACGGGGCCGCCGTACGGCGCAGGCCGCGGACTTCCCGAGGGCGGAACGGGCCTTGCAGACCTCGCTCCAGGTGGTGGACGAGGAGCAGAACCTCCAGGCGCTGGACGGGATGGCCGCGCTGGCGCTGGCGCGCCGGGACTTCTCGGAGGCGAAACGATACGGCGAGCAGGCGCAGGAGCTGGCACCGCAGCGGTGGAGCTCGTACGCGCCGCTGATCGAGGCGTACGACGGGCTCGGCGACTACGAATCCGTCGGCACCGCCCTGGAGAAGCTGATGGCGCTGAAGCCCGCGCCGGCCGAACGGCCCGCCGTGATGGCACAGGCCGCGGCGGTCTACCGGAGCCGGGGCTGGCGCGAGGACGCGGTGGCCCAGCTGAGCGACGCGGCGGCCGCCGCCGGCTCCCCCGCCCAGCAGGCCGCCTACCTGTCCCAGCTCGGCCAACTGGCCTTCGAGCGGGGGGACGCGCAGGACGCGCTGCGCCACTACGACGAGGCCCTGCGGCTGGACGCGGACCAGCAGGCGGCACCGTCCGGACGGGCGCGGGCGCTGGCGGCGCTGGGGCGGCCGGCCGAGGCGGTGACCGCGTACCGGGCGGCCCTGGACCGGCGGGCCGACCCGCGCGACGCCCTGGAGCTGGGCGAGCTGTACGAGTCGCTGGGCCGGACCGCGGAGGCCCGGCGGAGTTACGACCAGGTGGCCGAGCTGGCGAAGCGGGAGACGGCGGGCGGGGTCGACGACGAGCTGGTGCTCGGGCGGTACGAGGCCGACCACGGGGACGCGTCGGACGCCGTGGAGCGGCTGCGCGCCGAGTACGACCGCCAGCCCGGGACCGAGGTGGCCGACGCGCTCGGCTGGGCACTGCACCGGGTCGGCGAGGACGACGAGGCCCTGGAGTACGCCACGACCGCGACGGACGGCACGAAGGGCGGCGGCCTGCGCAGCGCGCTGTACTCCTACCACCGGGGGGCGATCGAGGCCGCGCTGGAGCTGGAGGGGCCCGCGCGCCGCAGCCTCCAGGAGGCCCTGCGCATCAACCCGTCCTTCTCGCCCCTGTGGGCCCCGCAGGCCAGGTCGGCGCTCGCGGCGCTGGGCGAACCGCAGGACGTGGAGGTGCCGGGCTGAGACATGGGCGGAGGCCCGGCACGTGGGATGCCGGGCCCCGCTCACCGGGTGCGGCTCAGAGGTTGCCGCGCTTGGCCTGCTCGCGCTCGATCGCCTCGAACAGGGCCTTGAAGTTGCCCTTGCCGAAGCCCATCGAGCCGTGCCGCTCGATCAGTTCGAAGAACACCGTCGGCCGGTCCTGGACCGGCTTGGTGAAGATCTGCAGCAGGTAGCCGTCCTCGTCGCGGTCGACGAGGATCTTCAGCTCGCGCAGCGTCTCCACCGGCACCCGGGTCTCGCCGGCCCACTCGCCGAGGGTGTCGTAGTACGAGTCCGGGGTGTTCAGGAACTCGACGCCGGCCGCGCGCATGGTGCGGACGGTCTGCACGATGTCGTTGGTGTTCAGCGCGATGTGCTGGACGCCGGGACCGCCGTAGAACTCCAGGTACTCGTCGATCTGCGACTTCTTCTTGGCGATCGCGGGCTCGTTGAGCGGGAACTTCACCTTCAGGGTGCCGTCCGCGACGACCTTCGACATCAGCGCGCTGTACTCGGTGGCGATGTCGTCGCCCACGAACTCCTTCATGTTCGTGAAGCCCATGACCTTGTTGTAGAACCCGACCCACTCGTTCATCTTGCCGAGTTCCACGTTGCCGACGCAGTGGTCGATCGCCTGGAAGGTGCGGTGCTCGGGCTGCGCGACGATCGGCTCGGCGGCCACGAAACCGGGGAGGTAGGGGCCGTCGTAGCCGGAGCGCTCCACCAGGGTGTGGCGGGTCTCGCCGTAGGTGGCGATGGCGGCGAGGACGACGGTGCCGTGCTCGTCCTTGACCTCGTACGGCTCGTCGATCGAGCGCGCGCCCTGCGCGATGGCGTACTCGTACGCGGCGCGGGCGTCCGGGACCTCGATGGCCAGGTCGATGACGCCGTCGCCGTGCTCGGCCACGTGCCGCTCGATGAAGCGGCCCCAGTCGCTGCTCTGCTTGATCACCGAGGTGAAGACGAACCGGGCGGAGCCGTTCTCCAGGACGTAGCTGGCGGTCTCGCGGCTGCCGTTCTCCGGTCCGGAGTAGGCGACCAGCTTCATGCCGAAGGCGGAGGAGTAGTAGTGCGCCGCCTGCTTGGCGTTGCCCACGGCGAAGACGACCGCGTCCATTCCCTTGACCGGGAAGGGGTCGTCCTGCCGGGCGGTCGTCTCGGGAGTGTGCTGTGTGGTCTGCGTCATAGCGGAAGGGTGACCCGACTCTGCAAGGTGCGCAATAGTTCGCGTATTCACTGGGCAATTTGTTAGGCGGAACGGCCCACCGGCCGGGCTTTCTGTACAGGATGACCACCCCGGGAGGGGCTGTGGCGATCGATCATCTGGACGGGCGGATCATCGTGCTGCTGGCGCGCGAGCCGCGCGTCGGCGTGCTGGAGATGTCCCGGCGCCTCGGGGTCGCCCGGGGCACCGTGCAGGCCCGTCTCGACCGGCTCCAGTCGAACGGCGTCATCCGGGGCTTCGGCCCGCAGGTGGACCCGGCGGCCCTCGGCTATCCGGTCACCGCGTTCGCCACGCTCCAGATCCGGCAGGGCCAGGGGGCGGACGTGCGCGCCTACCTGGCGACGGTGCCGGAGGTACTGGAACTGCTCACCACCACGGGCAGCGGCGACATGCTCTGCCGCCTGGTCGCCCGCTCCAACGCCGATCTGCAGCGGGTGATCGACCGGGTCGTCGGCTTCGAGGGCATCGTGCGCGCCTCCACGGCGATCGTGATGGAGAACCCGGTGCCGCTGCGGATCATCCCCCTGGTGGAGCAGGCGGCGGAGGAGGAGGGGTAACCGGGGTGATCCTGGCGGGAGTCGGCGACCGCGAGCCGCGGCGCCCCTAGGGTCTTTCGTTTGGATCAGGCCGGATCAGGGAGAGGGGTCTGGTGCGTGCAGATGCAAGGCGGAGGAGGGAGTCAACGCGATGGGGGTGCCCCCGCGCGAGCGAAGCCGAGCGTGGGGGAGTTGGCGACCGACGACAACGCCGCAGATGTGCGTGCCAGACCCCGCGAGCCCGGCATGATCCAGACGAGAGGCCCTAACAGCTCGGTACCGAGCCCGTGCCCTTCTCCAGGGAGACCAGGGAGTCGACCGCGCCCTTCAGCGTGGTCACCGGGACCAGGCGCAGTCCCTTGGGCAGTTCGGCCTTCGCGTCGGCGCACTCGGCCTTCGGCACCAGGAAGACGGTGGCGCCGTCGCGCCGGGCGGCCTGCGTCTTCAGCGCCACGCCGCCGACCGCGCCGACCCGGCCGGCCTCGTCGATCGTGCCCGTACCGGCGACGGTGCGACCGCCGGTCAGATCGCCGCCGTGACCGTCGCCGTGCAGCTTGTCGATGATGCCCAGGGAGAACAGCAGGCCCGCGCTCGGACCGCCCACGTCGGCCAGCTTCAGGGTCACCTTGACCTGGTCGGGGCTCAGGTCGAGGTACTTCAGCGCCGCGCTGGTCGCCGCGTCCTGCGACTGCCGCATCTGCGCCGTGTTGTGCTGCTCGATCTCCTTGAGGGTGTCGCCGGTCGGGTAGACCGCGTCGCGGGGCATCACGGCACGGTCGGTGCGGAACCAGTTGCCGATCACGTCGCCGAGCGAGACCCGGGCGTCGGGGCCGGTCGCCACGATGGTGACCATCCGCAGCTGGCCGCTCGGCCTGCGGGTCTGCGCGCCGTCCACCGTGATCACCGGGGTGCCCTTGTTCGCCCCGAGCACGTTCGCCGTCATCCCCGGCTGCGCCACGGAGAACGGCAGCGGCGCGAACACCGCGGTGGCGAACAGCGCAACGACCGGGAGGGCGCACACGGTGAGGGCTTGGCGACGCGTGAGACGTGAGAGCACGGGTTCAATTTACGTGACGTGCCGCGCGCGGCAGCGCCGGCGGCCGCCGGGGCGCTCAGCGCAGCGCCTCCGCCACCTCCCGCGCCGCGTCCACCACCCGGGGACCCACCCGCTCCGGCACGGAGTCCGCGAGCATGACGACGCCGACGCTGCCCTCCACCCCGGTCACCCCCACCAGCGGCGCCGCCGCACCGCACGCCCCCGTCTCCAGCTCCCCCTGGGTCAGGGTGCAGGAGGGCTCGGCGGAGGGGGCGCGGCGGGCCGCGAGGATGGCCCGGCCCGCGGCACCGCGGTCGAGCGGATGCCGGAAGCCCGCGCGGTAGGCCACGTGGTAGTCGGTCCAGCTCGGCTCGACCACGGCCACGGCCAGCGCCTCCGTGCCGTCGACCAGGGTCAGGTGCGCCGTGGCCCCTATGTCCTCGGCCAGCGAGCGCAGGGCGGGGAGCGCGGCCTCCCGCACCAGCGGATGCACCTGCCGCCCGAGCCTCAGCACCCCGAGCCCGACCCGGGCGCGTCCGCCGAGGTCGCGCCGGACGAGGGCGTGCTGCTCCAGCGTGGCGAGCAACCGGTACACCACGGTCCGGTTCACGCCCAGTTTGTTGGACAGCTCGGTGACGGTCAGCCCGTGGTCGGTGTCGGCGAGCAGCTTGAGGACCCGCAGTCCCCGGTCGAGCGTCTGAGAGGTCTCCGCGGTCACGACCCCCACTCCTTCGGCGGTGAGGTCGGCGGGCCCCCGAGCGGACAATGCGTCACCGAGTCCCGTCGGCGACGCGCTCCAGAGGCCGCCGATCGGCAGGACGGCCCGGCGGCTCCGGACCCTGTCGCTTTCACGGCTGCGCTCCGCGGCGGCGCTGCCACGGGGCGTATGCGTAGCGGGACAGTAGCGAAGGGGGTTCGCTGAGCGGAAGTCTTGGTCCAGAATCCGGTCAAGGACCCAGGCGGACTGAGGGTATTCGTCCGTATACGTACGGCAGCGTAAACCCGGCCCGCCCGGTCCTCAGCGCATCCTGGTCGCCCACTCCTGCACCTTGGCGATGCGCTGCTTGAGCTGTCCGGCCGTGGCCTCCGCGCTCGGCGGCCCGCCGCACACCCGGCGCAGCTCGGTGTGGATCACCCCGTGCGGCTTGCCGCTCTGGTGGACGTACGCGCCGACCAGGGTGTTGAGCCGCTTGCGCAGCTCCATCATCTCCTTGTGGCTGACCACCGGGCGCCGCTCGGCCGGCAGTTCCAGCAGGTCGGCCTCGGTGTCGGGCTTCTTCTTGCTGTGCGCGATCTGGCGGGCCTGCCGCTTCTGCAGCAGCAGCTGCACCTGGTCCGGCTCCAGCAGCCCGGGGATGCCGAGGTAGTCCTGCTCCTCCTCGCTGCCCGGGTGGGCCTGCATGCCGAACTCGGCACCGTCGTAGAGCACCCGGTCGAAGACGGCCTCGGACTCCAGCGCCTCGAAGGCGAACTGCTCCTGCTCGCCGGTGTCCTCGTCCTGCTCCTTGTTCGCCTCCTCCATCTCCTTCTCGGATTCGGCGTACGGGTCCTCCTCGCCCTCCTTCTTCGGCTTGTCGAGGGCGTGGTCGCGCTCGACCTCCATCTCGTTGGCGAAGGTGAGCAGGTCGGGGACGGTCGGCAGGAAGACGGAGGCGGTCTCGCCGCGCCGCCGGGACCGTACGAAGCGGCCGACGGCCTGGGCGAAGAACAGCGGGGTGGAGATGGTGGTGGCGTACACGCCGACCGCGAGGCGGGGCACGTCGACGCCCTCGGACACCATGCGCACCGCGACCATCCAGCGGTCGTCGCTCGCGCTGAAGTCGTCGATGCGCTTGGAGGCGCCGGCGTCGTCGGACAGGACCAGCGTGGCCTTCGTGCCGGTGATCTCACGGATCAGCTTGGCGTAGGCGCGGGCGGAGTCCTGGTCGGAGGCGATGACGAGCGCACCGGCGTCCGGGATGCCCTTGCGGACCTCGGTGAGCCGCTGGTCGGCGGCGCGCAGCACGCTCGGCATCCACTCGCCGCGCGGGTCGAGCGCGGTGCGCCAGGCCTGGCTGACCGCGTCCTTGGTCATCGGCTCCCCGAGCCGGGCGGCGATCTCGTCACCGGCCTTGGTGCGCCAGCGCATGTTGCCGCTGTAGGAGAGGAAGATGACCGGCCGGACGACGCCGTCGGCGAGCGCGGAGCCGTACCCGTAGGTGTAGTCGGCGGCGGAGCGGCGGATGCCGGCGTTGTCCTCCTCGTACGTCACGAAGGGGATCGGGTTGGTGTCCGAACGGAACGGCGTACCGGTCAGCGCGAGCCGCCGGGTGGCCGGTTCGAACGCCTCCAGGCAGGCCTCGCCCCAGGACTTGGAGTCGCCGGCGTGGTGGATCTCGTCCAGGATCACCAGCGTCTTGCGCTGCTCGACGCGGTTGCGGTGCAGCATGGGGCGCACGCCGACACCGGCGTAGGTGACGGCGACCCCGTCGTACTCCCGGCCGAGGGGGCCGGCGCTGTACTCGGGGTCGAGCTTGATCCCCACGCGCACCGCCGCCTCGGCCCACTGCTTCTTCAGGTGCTCGGTGGGCGCGACCACCGTCACCTGCTGCACCACGTGGTGGTGGAGCAGCCATGAGGCCAGCGTCAGCGCGAAGGTGGTCTTGCCGGCGCCGGGCGTGGCGACGGCGAGGAAGTCACGCGGCTGCTCCTGGATGTACTTCTCCATCGCCCCCTGCTGCCAGGCACGCAGCTTGCTGGCGGTGCCCCAGGGCGCACGGCCCGGGAAGGCGGGGGAAAGGTGGTGGGACGGGGTGGAGGAAGCGGTGGTAGTCACGGTCTCCGTGGTCAAGGTCAGTCGGCTACGTATGACAACCGGGCCACCCTACCGGCGCCGCGCTCCCCGCCGACGCCGAACGAGGCCGGGTCGCCCCAGGGTGGGACTCACGTCACAACCGGCGCGCTCCGGTGCCCGCGCCGCGCGAACTCAGGGAGTTTCCGTCCGCATCCGCGTCGTCACCCAGGCCCCGGCCAGGGCCACCACCGCCATCGGCAGGAACACGGCGGCGAAGGCGGCGGGGTGGGAGGAGGTGGTCGTCGTGGTCGCGGAGGTGCCGCCGCCGAGGGCGGCGAAGGCGGCACCGGTGGCGGCGAGCAGCAGGGCGTTGGAGAGGCCGTCGGAGATCTGGAGCGCGGCGGAGTTGGCACCGGCCTGCTCCGGCGCGGACAGACGCAGCAGCAGCACGCTGGTGGAGGAGATCACCAGGCCCATGCCGAAGCAGCCGAAGGCCCAGGCGACGGCCACGGTCCAGGCGGGCACGGAGTGCCACAGCACGCTCGGCGCGGCCAGCAGCGCGACGGTGACCAGCAGCATCCCGCCGGTCATCAGCCGCTCCCGGTGGGGCGCCAGGCGCGGCCGGGACTGCACCCAGGAGCCCAGCGCCCAGGTGCCGCCGCCCGCGGCCAGCGAGAACCCGGCGAGCGTCGGCGACAGCCCGCGCTGGGTGACCAGCATCAGCGGCACGAAGGACTCCGCGGCGATGAAGGACCCGGCGGACAGCCCGCGCAGCAGGACGACGGCGGGCAGGCCGCGGGCGGCCCGGCAGGTGCCGGGCGGCAGCAGGCCGAGGACGGCGGGCACCAGCAGGGCGACGCCGACCGCGCCGGGCACGAGGGAGAGGGGGCGCAGGTCCTGGGCGGCGTACTGGAGGAGGCCGGCGCCGAGGGAGATGCCGAGGGCGAGCCGGATGCGCCGCCGGTCGAAGGCGGCGGCGCCCGCCTCCGCGTCGACCGGTCCGGACGCCCGCCGGCGTATCTGCGGCAGGGCGAGGGCCAGCGGGAACACCACGAGGACCGGGATGCCGAGGAACACCCAGCGCCAGCCGAGCTGCTCGGTGACGGCACCGGAGGCGAGCGGGCCGACGACGGAGGGCACGACCCAGCTCGCCGCGAACGCCGCCATGATCGCGGGGCGCAGCCGCTCGGGGTAGGCGCGGCCGACGACGACGTACAGCGCGACGATGACCAGTCCGCCACCGAGCCCCTGGACGGCCCGGCCCAGGATGAACACCCACATCGTCCGCGCGGTGCCGGCTATCACCAGCCCCACCGCGAAGGCCCCGATCCCACTGGTCAGCGCCCCGAGCGGACCGCGCCGGTCGGCCCACTGACCGGCGAGGACCATGCCGAAGAGGCTGGTGGTGAAGTACCCGGAGAACGCGAACGCGTACAGCGCCACGCCGTCCAGCTCGCGGGCGGCGACGGGCATCGCGGTGCCCACGGCGGTCGCCTCGAAGGCGATCAGCAGGACGACGGAGACGATGCCGACGCTCAGCGCCTGGTAGGCCCGGCCGAGCACACCGCCGTCCGGCTCGACGTCTTCCTCCGCCACGGCATCGGCGGCACGGGATCCCAGGACACTCATGCCCGTCAGGGTAAGGCCCGTCACCGACATTGACCCCTGTCGGTGGTCCCACCTCCCGCTACGACCTTGGTCCTGGTCCCCCTCGTCCTGTGAACGCGGTGTGGCAGTCACATTGCGGCCCCGGCCATCCCCTTGAGCCCCACCGCTCCCGGGCCCTACGGTCGTTTCACCAACACGGCCGTGTGCCCGAGTGGCTCAGGGACTCGCCTGCAAAGCGAGGTACGCGGGTTCAATTCCCGCCACGGCCTCTCATATCGACCAGGGAGAGCAAGAGGGCGGCACCCCTTCACGGATGCCGCCCTCCCCGCCTGCTCGGTCCTGAGGCACGCTCGGCCTGGCGACCTCGCCTCCTAACAGCAGCCGTCCACCCTGGCGCCAACCGGAGCGAGGCTGGGCCAGGGGCGCCCTGCTCTGTCGGAGGCGGCGGACCGGAAGAGGTCAAGAAGAGTGCATCCCGGGTAGTCCCGAAAACTCGCGTACCTGCCCCTGTAATAGCAGTTCCAGTAGCTCACGACCCGCCGTTGAGTGCGCGCGAAGAAGGCGGGGTTGTCCACGATGAACTGCCCGTAAGCAAGGTGGCCGCAGGTGCCGGGCGTGACGAGATCAACAAGCTCATCGCAGATGGCGACCAGGATCTCCACGACGTACTCGCCAACCAGCTGCACGACGTAGGGAACGACCCATGAGTCCATGGAACCTACGGCCTTCTCCAGGTGATGCTGTCTGACCACCCCGTCGCAGTGCCTTGAGTACAGGCAGTGCAGGAGCTGCCGTTGGCGCGACGAAAGGGACGCCACCGCGTCAGTCGGCGGCTCGTCGTTGTAGAGGCGCCCGGGGATCACAACCTGCTGGCCCTCTACAGCGACCGAGAACGAGGCATGCGGCTGGTGTCGAGAACCAGGCATCACCGCCAGGACCGCCTCGGCATCGCTCGCAAGCTCGGCTGGGAACGCCGCGATCAACGGATTGCTGCTGTCGGAAGGCGGATGCACGGCCCGAGCATAGGCGGGCGCCTCGGCCGGCTCAGCCTGGGTCGGGAAGGCGCCGGGCGCCTGGGCTCAGAGCACCCCGCCCGCCTCGTCCTGGAACGTCTCGGTCCAGTAGTGCCATGTCGCGCCGGGCAGCGTGGCCGTCGGGTCGACGGTGGTGAGGGTGTGCAGCATGGCGGCGGCCAGTTGGTCGTAGGAGGCCGTGCTGAGTTCGTGGGAGAGGTGCTGGTCGATGGTGCGTTCGTGGTGCAGCAGCCAGAGGGTGAAGGCGAGGGTGGAGACGTCGGTGTTGAGGGGGTAGAGCGCCGCCTCCGGTTCGCTGAAGGCGAGGACCGCGCCCGTGCGGCCGTCCACCACCAGGCTGTTGTCCTCGACCAGGTAGCCCAGGCGGATCAAGTGGTCGCTGTGTGCCGGGAGTTCGGACAGCGGGTAGTCGGGGCGGTCCCGGGTGAAGTGTTCGCGCAGGGTCGGCAGCGGGGCGTCCGGGTCGGCGAAGAAGAGGACCGCCTCCTCCGGCAGCCCGGTCTCGCGCAGGAAGCGGCGGGTCGGCTCGTGGGTGAGCGTGGCCGGGAAGTCGACGTCCTCGAAGCGGGCCACCCGGCCGTGTCCGAACTCCTGGTCCAGGACGCGGGCGGGCAGGTCGAGGGCGAGGCCGGACGCCGTACCGGGGCCCGCGACCAGGGACAGCGGGCGGATCAGGGCCGCCGCCTTCCAGTACGGGGGGACCACGCCGTCCGTGCCCTCCTCGAACAGGGCGAGCAGGCGGCGCGAGGCCTCGGCGACCGTCCTCGGGCCGTACTGGCCCGCCAGGGAGGCGAACCGACCGCGCAGGCCCGTCAGTTCCTCGGTGACCGCGGCGAACCGCAGCAGTGTGGCCAGGGACGGCGCGAAGGGGCGGGACTCGGACGGGTCGCACAGGTAGGCCGTCGTCACCTCGCCCGTGTCGCCGTCGAGCAGGATCGACTCGCGCTCCGTGCCCGGCGGGTTGAGCAGTTCGCCTATCACCAGGCGGTCGCGCAGTTCCTCCGCCAGGTGGAGCGGGCCCTCGGCCGCGTCCGCGAGGGTGCGCAGGCCGTGGGCGCGCAGCGGCGAGAACGTCAGCACGTCGGTCACCGCGGGCAGCCCCGGGCCCGTGAGCAGTCCGCGCGTCGGCGCGTGGGTGACATGGCGGTCCAGCTCCGCCTCGGTCAGTGTGATCGCCGCCGTCCAGGCATCCGTCGTACTCATCGCTCCCCCGCGATCTCCCACTGCGTGACAGTGTGGCCGGCGCCGCTGCCCGGCTCCCCCACCGCTGTGCACACTACGCCGCCCCACTGACAACGCCCCTCGACGGAAAGGACGCCGGACGACCCGGGCACGTTGCCCCGCGAAACTCACCGGGTCGGGACGGCCGCCGCGCTCACCGGGAGCACGGCGGCCGCCGCGTTCACCGCGTGGTGACGACCGCGGCCTGGGGGCGGATCGGCAGCCGGTTGACCGGGCGGCCGGTGGCCGCGCGGACGGCGGAGGCGATGGCCGCGGGGGCCGTCACCACCGGTACCGCGCTGACCGACTTGGCGCCGAAGGGCGCGACCACGTCCCGCTCCTCCACCAGCTTGACGATCCGGATGTCCGGCGCGTCCAGGGCGGTCGGCAGGGCGTAGCCGGTCAGGTCGGGATGGCGGACCAGCCCGCGCGGGGTGCGCAGGTTCTCGGTGAGCGCGATGCCGACGCCCTGGGTGACGCCCGCCTCGATCCGGGCCGCCAGCTGGGCGGGGTTGAGCACCCGGCCGACGTCCTGGGCGACCGCCAGCTCCACCACCCGGACCGAGCCCAGCTCGATGTCCACGTCCACCACCGCGCGGATCGCGCAGAACGCGAGTCCCACGAAGGCGTCGCCCTGCCCGGCGGCGTCCAGCGGTTCGGTGGGGTGGGGGCGGCACTGCGCGGTGGCCCACAGCTCCTTGCCGTCCAGCGCCTCGGTGACGGTGGTCGACAGCACCCCGTCGTACGACGTGATCTTGCCGTCGTTGATCTGGAGCAGCTCGGTCGACATGCCGAACTTGTGCGCGAGCGGCTGGAGCAGCTGGGTGCGGACCATCTTCGCCGCCCGCTCCACCGCGCCGCCGGACACCCAGGTGTGCCGGCCCCGGCAGCCCGCGCCGGACGGCGGCTGGTCGGTGTCGACCGGGGCGACCCGGACCTCCTCGATGCCGAGGGTCTCCTGGACGATCTGCCGGGCCAGCGTGGTGAAGCCCTGGCCGGTCTCCACGGCCGCGCAGAGCACGGTCGCCATGCCGTCGTGCACCTTGACCGTCGCCGTGGACACCTCGTCGGCGCCCTCCGCGCCGAGCATGTGCACCATGCCGAGGCCGTAGCCGACGCCCCGGCGTACCGCCTGCGGCTCGCCCGCGCCCTCGGGGCCGCCGGGCAGCAGCCAGTCCTCCTCGGGCGTGTCCTTGGGCAGCGTCGGCAGCGGGAAGTCCCGTACCGCCTGGAGGAGTTCGGCGACCGGGGCGGGGCAGGTCACCGTCTGGCCGATGGGCAGCACGTCGCCCGTCGCCAGCACGTTGCGCAGCCGCAGCTCGGCCGGGTCCGCGCCCAGCTTCCTGGCCAGCTTGTCCATCTGGG
This sequence comes from Streptomyces sp. NEAU-sy36, assembly GCF_013423905.1. Classification (NCBI taxonomy): domain Bacteria; kingdom Bacillati; phylum Actinomycetota; class Actinomycetes; order Kitasatosporales; family Streptomycetaceae; genus Streptomyces; species Streptomyces sp. NEAU-sy36. The sequence goes on along the minus strand of NZ_CP058977.1, from coordinate 795,037 downwards.
CCTCGTAGGCGGCGCACACCTGCATCGCGCCCTCGCCGCGCACATGGCCGGAGGGCGGGTTGTTGGTGCGCACGGCCCAGCCCTCGATGAAGGCGTTCGGGACGACGTACGGGCCGCACGCGAAGGAGACCGCGGCGGCCAGCGCGTCGGCGGAGGTGTCGGCGTACGCGCCCGCGTCCAGCAGGATCTGCGCCTCCACCTTGACCAGCCGGCCCTCGGCGTCGGCGTGGTGGCGGTAGCGCAGCAGGGTGGGGTGGCGGTGGACGTGGCCGAGGAAGGACTCCTCGCGGCTCGCGGTGAGCTTCACCGGGCAGCCGGTGCGCAAAGCGAGCAGACCGAGCGGGAGTTGGAAGCCCTGGTCCTCGCGGTCGGCGGTGGCGCCGGGCACCCCGGTGACCACGATCTTCACCCGATCGGGGGACAGGCCGAAGCAGGCGGCGGCGGTGTTGCGGTCGTGGTGCGGGTCGGTGGAGGCCAGGTACAGCTCCACACCGCCGTCGGGGCGCGGCACGGCGAGTCCGGCCTCGGCGCCGATCGGGGCCGGGTCCTGCCGCCCGATGCGGTACAGCCCCTCGACCACGACCTCACCGACCGCCTCCGCGTCGCCGTGGCGCAGCGGGATGTGCCGGATCAGGTTGCCGTCGGGGTGCAGCGGTTCCGCCTCGAACGCCTGCTCGGGGTCGGTCACCGGGTCGAGGATCTCGTACTCGACGATGATCGCGGCCGCGGCCATCCGCGCGGTGTCGGGGTGGTCGGCGGCGACGGCGGCGATGGGCTCGCCGTGGTGCCGTACGACGTCGGAGGCGAACACCGGCCGGTCCGGGGTGCCCCGGCCGTGGCGTGGGGTGCCGGGCACGTCCTCGTGGGTGATGACGGCGCGCACGCCGGGCATCTCGCGGGCGTGCCGGGTGTCGATGGACACGATCCGCGCGTGCGCGTGCGGGGAGCGCAGTACGGCCGCCCAGAGCAGGCCCTCGGCCCACAGATCGGCGGCGTAGGGGAAGGTGCCCTCGGTCTTGGCGCGGGCGTCGGCGTGCGGCAGGGAGACGCCGAGGCCGTGCGGCGGGCCCTCGGGCTCGGGGGCGGGCTCCCCGGCGGGGGTCGCGGTGGCGGCTTCGTTGCTCACGCCTGGCCTCCGTCCTGGCCGTAGTGCTGGTCGTGCGGGCCCGGCGTGCCGTAGGGCGGCGTGTCGCCGTAGCCGTCGGGCGCCTCGCCGTAGCCGCCCGGCATGTCGCCGTACCCGTCCGGCGCGGGCGGCGGCGTGTCGAAGGCACCCGGTGCCTCGAACGCCGACGGGCCGACGCCGCCGGAGCCGGGGCCCGCCTGCTGCGGGATGCGCGCCTCGCCCGCCGGGTCCGCCTCCGGCTCGGGGGCGTGCGCGGCCTCGCGCTCGGCGACGACCTCCTGGACGGCCTGGACGACGCCCCGGTACCCGGAGCAGCGGCACAGGTTGCCGCACAGGGCCTGCCGGGTCTCCAGCTCGGTCGGCGCGGGGTTGCCCTCCAGCAGGTCGTGCACCGTCATCGCCATGCCGGGCACGCAGAAGCCGCACTGCACGGCACCGCACCGGGCCAGCGCCCGCTGCACGTCGGAGGGTTGCCCGTCCTTGGCCAGGCCCTCGACCGTGCGCACCTCGGTGCCGGCCGCGGTGACGGCGGGCACCAGGCAGGAGGCCACCAGGCGGCCGTCCACCTGCACGTTGCAGGCCCCGCACTCGCCCTGCGAGCAGCCGTCCTTGGCCCCGGCGAGCCCCAGCCGCTCGCGCAGCACGTACAGCAGCGACTCGCCGATCCAGGCGTCGGCGACCCGGCGGTCGGAGCCGTTCACCCGCAGGACGTAGGAGGCGAGGGGGTGGTCGTCGTGGGGCGGGAGGGGCGCGGGCTCCTCCGGGACGTCCGGAGTGTCCGGCGCGTCCGAGGTGTCCGCGGTGTCCGGGGTGCCGGGAGCCTCGGGGGCGCCGAGGGCGGACTCGGCGGATCCGGCGGGCTGTTCGGCCCCTTCGGACGGCTCGGACAGCTCGGACGGCTCGGTCTGTTCCGGCTGTCCGGGCCGCTGGGCCAGGTCGTGGGGTTCCTGCCGGGCGCCGTCCGCGGGCGCGGCCTCCGGGACGTCCTGGACGGCGTGTTCCGGGGCGCCGGACGGTGCCACCGGCGTGTCGCCGTCGTGCGCCGGAGCGGGGACGGTGGGTACGCCGGAGGGGGGCGTGGGCGTGTCGGACCGCTGCCCGGGCACGGCGGGCGCGGACGCGCCGGTGCGCTGCTCCGGTACGACCGGTGCCGTCGGGGCGGCTTCGGCTTCCTGGACCGCGGCGTCAGCCGCGTCCGCCGCCTCCGCCCCGGCGGAGGCCGTGCCGGGCTCCGTGACGGCCTCGGGCGCGGCACCAGGCTCGGCGGGGGCCGTGTGGTCCGCCGGGCCGTCGACGGGACGCTCAGGGGCCGTCGCGGGGTCGTGCGCGGTCTGCTCCAGGGGGACACCGGCGGGCGGCGTGTGGTGCGCCTCCGCCGCGTGCTCGTCCCGCGCGTGGGCGCCGGGCGTGGAGTACGGCGATGCGCCGGGCGCCGACGGGTCGTGGGCGGCGTCGGTGTGGTCCGGCGCGGTGTGGACCGCCTCGGTGTGGCCCGGCTCCACCGGGGCCGGTCCGGGGTGCGCGGTGTGCCGGTGCGCGGCCTCAGCGTGTCCCGGCAGTCCCTGCCCGGCCTGGCCGAGCGGGCCCTCTATCCGGTCGTCGTGTCCGTGCGCGGCGTGTTCCCGCGCACCCTGGCCGTGCGGATCGTGCGCGGGCGCGCCGTCGGGCCGGGCGGGCTGCTCGTACGCCCCCTGGTCGTACGCGCCCGGCGCGGTACCGCCCTGCGGGCCCGCGCCGTGCGCTCCGGCGTGCCGGCCCTGCGGGTGACCGGCCTGCGGGTGACCGGCCTGCGGGTGACCGGTCTGTGGGTCCGCGCCCTGCGCGGGTCCGTATCCGTCGTGCGTGTCCGCACCCGGCACCGGAGCGGCGTACGCGCCCTGCGCACGCCCCGCGCCGAAGTCCTCGTCGCCCGGGTGCTCCCCGGCCCCCGCGCCGTACACCTCTCCCGGCACGCCACCGGTCCCGCCGTACGTCTCCCCCGGCGCGCCCCCGGCCTCCGTGCCGTACCCCTCGCCGGTCGCGTACCCGTCCGCCACCGGGGCCGCGGCCCCGGCCGCCTGCCCCCAGGGCTGGCCGGCGTTGGTGGCCCAGGGGGCAGGCGCGCCGCCCGGCAGGGTGGCCGGCGGGGTGCCGCCCCACTGCTCCACCAGGGACGACGTGGTGAACTCGCCCGACTCGTCCGGCAGTTCTCCGCCGGCGACGGGGATGGACCACTGCCCGGTGACGTCGTGGCCGGGCGCGGCCGGAGCCGCGGGCTCCTCGAAGGTCCAGTGCTGGGTGGCGGCCGGGTCGTACGTGAACCGGTCGTCCGCGCCCCCGTGCGTCGCGCCCGGGTCGGGCCACCCGCCGCCGTCCGCGGCGGGCCAGCCCCCGGCGGCGCCCTCCGCGGGGGCCTGCGGGATGCGCGGCGGCACATAGCCGTGGCCGGGCGCGGCCAGCGGGCTGTCGCCGGACAGCAGGGCGTCTATGCCGCCCTCGGGGAGCTTGACGAAGGCGGTGGCGCCGTCGTCGTAGTCACCCGGCAGCGGGTTCCAGCGCCCGCCGCCCTCGGGCGTGCCCTCTCCGTGCTGGTCGTCGGTCACGACAGCGCCCTCCCCAGTGCTCGTCGGGCCAGCGCGGCGACGGTGCGCCGCAGGTGCAGTACGGCGGGCGGCAGCGACGGCACCGAGCCGTCCGCCTCCGGCGCCGGGTCGGGGATACAGGCCGCGGCGACGTACTCGCCGAAGGCACTCAGTGCCTCGGGGACGAGCGCGCGGTCGTTGTCCCAGTCGATGAGCTGCGCGACCCACTGCTCGGCCTCCAGCGGCCGCAGCGGCATCGGCGCGATGGCCCCGACGGCACAGCGCACGCCGCGCCGGGCCGGGTCGAGGACGAGCGCCACGGAGGCGAGGGCGCGGCCGGGTCCGGTGCGCGCGGTGGCCTTCAGAAAGACCTGCGGGGCGTGCAGCAGCGGCACCCGTACGAAGCCGATGAGTTCACCGCCGCCCAGCATCTCCACGCCCGCCAGCAGGTGCGAGACCGGGACCTCCCGGCGTGCCCCGCCCTGGCCCGCGACGATCAGCGTGGCCTCCAGGGCGGCGAGCACCGGCAGCGCGTCCCCGGTGGGCGCGGCGGAGGCGATGTTGCCGCCCAGGGTGCCCGCGTTGCGGATGTGCGGCGGGCCCGCGGCGCGGGCGGCGGCGGCGAGCGCCGGGATGAGGGCCGCGAAGTCGGGGCGGCCCATGCGGGCGTGGGTGAGGCCGGCGCCGAGCAGCGCGTGGCCGTCCTGGTACTGCCAGCCGCGGATCTCGCTGATCCGGCCGAGGCCGACCAGGGCCGCGGGCCTGAGCTGCCCGGAGTTGACGGCGGCCATCAGGTCGGTGCCGCCCGCGACGGGGACCGCGGTGGGCATCGCGGCGAGCGCCGCCACCGCCTCGTCCAGCGTCGTGGGCAGCGTGACGGCCTGCCCCGCCTGCGGTGCGTGCGTGGTCAAACCGGCTGCCCCTTCCCGCTGCCCCACCTGGTCCCGCCTGTTGCGCCGTACGGTACGTGCTGACAGGGCGGACGTGGCAACTCTGGCACATCTTCGCAGGGCCCGGACGCGGGGGTCCGCTAGGAGGCATTCGCCCACCTCATCGGGGAGATGGACGGTTTGGCGAGGCATCACCGAAGAGGGCGAATTGCCACTCTTCGGTGATGCTGACGGGGTTTTTCCGCTATCTGTTCTATCCGCGTTGCCCGGCGGGCCCGTTGGAGTACACCCGCCGGGATCCGGCCGTTCGCGGCTACCTGTTGGGCGGCGGTCCGTCGATCGGGCGGCCCGGCACCCCGGGGCGCCGCTGCCACGGCCGGGGCCCGGCGGGCGGCCGGTAGGCGACGCCCAGGGCGTCAAGTCGCCGGTAGTGCGCGGTCATCCGGCGCTCGAACCGGGCGAAGTCCCGGTCCGCGGGGGCCGGCAGCCGGCTCCAGGCGACCTCGGCGAAGGCGGCGAGCCGGGGAAACGCCTGGTAGTCCACGCGCCCGGCGTCCTCCAGGGCCTCGGTCCACACATTGGCCTGGGTGCCGAGCACATGCCGCGCCTCGGCCTCGGTGAGGGCGGCCGGCACGGGCTCGAACCGGTAGACGTCCTCCAGGGTGCGCACGAAGCCGATCGGCACCGGCTCGTCGTCGCCGGGGGCCTGGCGGTGGTCCAGGTACACGTGCTGCTCGGGGCACATGACCACGTCGTGCCCGGCCCGGGCGGCGGTGACCCCGCCCTCGAAACCGCGCCAGGAGGAGACCGCGGCGCCCGGCGCGAGGCCGCCCTGGAGGATCTCGTCCCAGCCGATCAGCCGGCGTCCGCGCGCGGCGAGCCAGGTGTCGAAGTGCCGGACGAACCAGGACTGGAGCTGGTCCTCGTCGGCGAGCCCCAGCCCGGCGATGCGCTCCTGGGCCGCCGACGACTTCTGCCACTGGTCCTTCGGGCATTCGTCGCCACCGATGTGGATGAACCGTGAGGGGAACATCTCCAGGACCTCCTCGAACACCCCTTCGTAAAACCGCAGGGTGTTGTCGGTGGGAGCCAGTACGTTGGAGTTGATCCCCCAGGTGTCCCAGACGGAGAGGGCCGTGGTGTCGATGACGTCGGTGTTGCCGAGTTCCGGGTACGCGGCGATGGCGGCCTGCGAATGGCCGGGCACGTCGATCTCCGGTACGACGGTGATGTGCCGCTCGGCCGCGTAGGCGACGATCTCCCGGATGTCGTCCTGGGTGTAGTAACCCCCGTGCGGCTTGTCCTCCCACAGCGGTGAGGCCCGGTGCCCGAACTTCGTCCGGGACCGCCAGGAGCCGGTCTCGGTCAGCTTCGGGTAGCGCCTGATCTCGATCCGCCAGCCCTGGTCGTCCGTCAGGTGCAGATGCAGCACGTTGAGTTTGTGCGCGGCCATCAGGTCGAGATAGCGCAGCACCCCGTCCTTGGGCATGAAGTGCCGCGCCACGTCGAGCAGCAGCCCGCGCCAGGCGAACCGGGGGCTGTCCTCGACGGTGACGGCGGGGAACTCCCATGCGGCGCGGTCGCCGATCGGGGCGCGCCGGAAGGCGTCGGGCCCGAGCAGCTGCCGGAGGGTCTGCGCGCCCTGGAAGAGTCCGGCCGCGCTCGCCCCGTCGAGTTCGATCCGCCGGCCCTCGGCGCGCAGGCGGTAGGACTCGGGGCCGTCGAACTCGTCCGCGAGCGCGGGCAGGATCCGCAGCCGGATGCGGCCGGGGCCGTCGCGGTACGGCGCGAGCGGCAGCCCGGTGGCCGCGCCGACGGCCGAGCGCAGCCAGCTCGCCACCCGTTCGGCGCCCTCGCCGGCGTCGATCTCCGTGTCCGCGTCGATCACACAGCGGGTGCCGGGCACCGAGACCCGGACCGGCGCCGGAATCAGCGCCACCGCCCCGGACTCCGGGAAATCGGCCGGAACCGGCCCCTTGTCGCTCATGTCACTCATGTGGTCCGCCGCACCTCCACGCTCGCGTTGCATCATGCGCAACGGCCGTTTCGCTCCACACAACCGGTCGATGGACAGGGAGGCTAGGTCCCGCGCCTCCCGCCCACAAGAGGTCTCGACCACCCGGACGCGTGACACGAGCAAGCCCCGGCACGGCGAAGGGCCCCGGCGCGCACCGAAGCGCACCGAGGCCCTCGCGGGTCACCACGGGGGGGCGGGGCGCTACTTGCCCTTGCCCTTGTCGCCGCCCTTGTCATCGCCGCCGCTGCCCATGGACTCGTAGATCTCCTTGCACATGGGACACACGGGGTACTTCTTCGGGTCGCGGCCCGGCACCCAGACCTTGCCGCACAGCGCCACGACGGGGGTGCCGTCGAGGGCGCTCGCCATGATCTTGTCCTTCTGGACGTAGTGGGCGAAGCGCTCGTGGTCGCCGTCGCCGTGGGACACCTGTGGCGTCGGCTCTACGAGGGTCCCCGTACCAGTCCCGCGCTCGGGCTCAAGAGTGCTCATACCGCCAGGGTACTGAAGCGCCCGGCCATCAGTTGAGCGAAGGGTCGTCCGGATATGTGGCCACCATCGCCAGCTCGCTGCGCTGGCGCCGCAGCACCTCGCGCCACAGCCGCTCCGGGGCCGGCGAGGAGACGTCGCCCGGTTCGGACTCGACGACGTACCAGGCCCCCTCGGCCAGCTCGTCCTCCAGCTGGCCCGGGCCCCAGCCCGCGTACCCGGCGAAGATGCGCAGGGAACCGAGGACCGGGGCGAGCAGCTCCGGCGGCGCCTCCAGGTCGACCAGGCCGATCGCGCCGTGCACCCGCCGCCAGCCCAGCGGGGCCCGCTCGCCGTTCGCCCCGCCCGGGACGACCGCGACGCCCAGCGCCGAGTCCAGCGAGACGGGACCGCCCTGGAAGACGACGCCGGGCTCGCCGGTCAGCTCGGCCCAGCCCTCCAGGATGTCGCCGACGCCCACGGGGGTGGGGCGGTTCAGTACGACGCCGAGGGAACCCTCCTCGTCGTGGTCGAGGAGGAGCACCACCGCGCGGTCGAAGTTCGGGTCCGCCAGGGCGGGGGTGGCCACGAGCAGCCGCCCTGTGAGCGAGGACACCTCGGTCATGCCAGACATGATCCCGCATCTTCCCCGGGAGTGGGGAGCCAATCGGAGTGCGGGAGTGAACGCAGCTCAGGGAGCACGGAAGCGGCCTGGGCGCACGCGCGCGGCCGGTGACCCCATGTGCCCGATCAAGGACGTTTCGTGTTGTGACACACCCATGACACGGCGGGGCGGTCCGCGGACTTACGGGCGGGGGGTGATCGGCGATTACCCTGTCCCACGGCCCGCCCGGTGATCGGCGGTCCCCTGCCCATCTGATCGGAACGCGAGATTCATGACCGTCAACGACGATGTCCTGCTTGTCCACGGCGGAAACCCGCTTGAGGGCGAGATCCGTGTCCGCGGTGCGAAGAACCTCGTACCGAAGGCCATGGTCGCCGCGCTGCTCGGCAGCGCGCCGAGCCGGCTGCGCAACGTTCCGGACATCCGTGACGTGCGCGTCGTACGCGGCCTGCTCCAGTTGCACGGGGTGACGGTCCGTCCGGGCGAGGAGCCCGGCGAGCTGGTGCTCGACCCGACCCACGTCGAGAGCGCCAACGTCGCTGACATCGATGCCCACGCCGGCTCCAGCCGTATCCCGATCCTGTTCTGCGGCCCGCTGCTGCACCGGCTCGGGCACGCGTTCATCCCCGGCCTCGGCGGCTGCGACATCGGCGGCCGACCCATCGACTTCCACTTCGACGTGCTGCGGCAGTTCGGCGCGACCATCGAGAAGCGCGCGGACGGCCAGTACCTGGAGGCGCCGAAGGGGCTGCGGGGCACGAAGATCCGGCTGCCGTACCCGTCCGTGGGCGCGACCGAGCAGGTGCTGCTGACGGCCGTGCTGGCCGAGGGCGTCACGGAGCTGTCCAACGCGGCGGTCGAGCCGGAGATCGAGGACCTCATCTGCGTGCTGCAGAAGATGGGCGCGATCATCGCGATGGACACCGACCGGACCATCCGGATCACCGGTGTGGACAAGCTGAGCGGCTACACCCACCGGGCCCTCTCGGACCGCCTGGAGGCCGCCTCCTGGGCCTCTGCGGCGCTCGCGACCGGCGGCAACATCTACGTCCGCGGCGCCCAGCAGCGCTCGATGATGACGTTCCTGAACACCTACCGCAAGGTGGGCGGCGCCTTCGAGATCGACGACGAGGGCATCCGCTTCTGGCACCCGGGCGGCCAGCTGAAGTCCATCGCCCTGGAGACGGACGTACACCCCGGTTTCCAGACCGACTGGCAGCAGCCGCTGGTGGTGGCCCTCACCCAGGCCACGGGTCTGTCGATCATCCACGAGACCGTCTACGAGTCCCGGCTCGGCTTCACCTCGGCCCTCAACCAGATGGGCGCGCACATCCAGCTCTACCGCGAGTGCCTGGGCGGCTCGGACTGCCGCTTCGGCCAGCGCAACTTCCTGCACTCCGCGGTCGTCTCCGGGCCGACCCGGCTCCAGGGCGCCGACCTGGTCATCCCCGACCTGCGCGGCGGCTTCTCCTACCTGATCGCCGCGCTCGCGGCCGAGGGCACCTCCCGGGTCCACGGCATCGACCTGATCAACCGCGGCTACGAGAACTTCATGGAGAAGCTCGTGGAGCTCGGCGCCAAGGTCGAGCTGCCGGGCAAGGCCCTCGGCTGACCCCGGAGCAAACGGCAAACAGGGCGGCCCCCCTCGGTGCGAGGGGGGCCGCCCTGTTGGCATCGTCGGCTCTTCGCGGCGCCGCCCGCCGGGCCGCGCCCCACGGGGCGCGGGCAGCCGCGCGATCGGCGACGGCGGGCCCGCGGTGACCCGCGGACCGGCGCCGCACAGCGGAGCGCCTACGCGCTTACTTGCCCTTGGCCGCTTCCTTGAGCTTGGAGCCCGCGGTGACCTTCACGCTGTAGCCGGCGGGGATGTTGATCGGCTCGCCGGTCTGCGGGTTGCGCGCGGTACGAGCGGCACGGTGGGTGCGCTCGAAGGTCAGGAAGCCGGGGATGGTGACCTTCTCGTCGCCCTTGGCGACGATCTCGCCGACGGTCTCGGCGAACGCGGCCAGCACGGCGTCGGCGTCCTTGCGGGTCACCTCGGCGCGGTCGGCCAGCGCGGCCACCAGCTCACTGCGGTTCATGTTGTTACTCCCGTGTTTTTCTTGCCGTTGGGGTGTGCCACGCGGCGGTCAGGCCGCAGGCACTGCGATGCCGATGCGCTCGCGCCCAGGGACGCATCCTGCCCCTACCTGCGGCGGGAAAGCCAATCCGGCACCCGTAGGAGTCGTGAGAACACCCTGGGGAGTCACACGAAAAGGGCCCGATCGGCGCCACCCTAGAGGGCGCCCGGTACCAGGTGGTTCCGCGACGCGCCGGAGCGGGGGTCCGCCGTGGTGATCCTCACAGCCCCCGGCACCGTACGACACGCCCTGGTCAGGCAGTCGCGCCGACCGCCTTGGCGGCCTCGCGCACCGCGCCGGCGACGGCTCCCGCGACCCTGTCGTTGAAGACGCTCGGAATGATGTAGTTCGGGTTCAGCTCGTCCTCGCTGACCACGTCGGCGAGGGCCTTCGCGGCGGCGAGCATCATCTCGGTGTTGACGGTACGCGACTGCGCGTCCAGCAGGCCACGGAAGACACCCGGGAAGACCAGCACGTTGTTGATCTGGTTGGGGAAGTCGGAGCGGCCGGTGGCCACCACGGCGGCCGTCTGGCGGGCGACCGCCGGGTCGACCTCGGGGTCCGGGTTCGCGAGCGCGAACACGATCGCGCCGTCCGCCATGGCGGCCACGTCGTCGCCGTCCAGGACGTTCGGGGCGGAGACGCCGATGAAGACGTCCGCGCCGCGCACGGCCTCCTTCAGGGTGCCGGTGAGGCCCTCCGGGTTGGTGTTGTCGGCGATCCAGCGCAGCGGGGAGTCGGCCGGGGCGTCCACCAGGTCCTCGCGGCCGGCGTGCACCACGCCGTGGATGTCGGCGACGACGGCGTTCTTGACGCCCGCCGCGAGCAGCAGCTTGAGGATGGCCGTACCGGCGGCGCCGGCGCCCGACATGACGACCCGGATGTTCTCGATCGCCTTGTCGGTGACGCGCAGCGCGTTGGTGAGGGAGGCGAGCACCACGATGGCGGTGCCGTGCTGGTCGTCGTGGAAGACGGGGATGTCCAGGGCCTCGCGCAGCCGGGCCTCGATCTCGAAGCAGCGCGGCGCGGAGATGTCCTCCAGGTTGATGCCGGCGAAGCCGGGGGCGATCGCCTTGACGATCTCCACGATGGCGTCGGTGTCCTGGGTGTCCAGGCAGATCGGCCAGGCGTCGATGCCGGCGAAGCGCTTGAAGAGGGCGGCTTTGCCCTCCATCACGGGCAGCGCGGCCTTGGGGCCGATGTTGCCGAGGCCGAGCACGGCGGAGCCGTCCGTCACGACCGCAACGGAGTTGCGCTTGATGGTGAGGCGGCGGGCGTCCTCGGGGTTCTCGGCGATGGCCATGCAGACGCGGGCCACACCCGGCGTGTAGACCATGGAGAGGTCGTCACGGTTGCGGATGGGGTGCTTGGACTGCATCTCGATCTTGCCGCCGAGGTGCATCAGGAACGTACGGTCGGAGACCTTGCCGAGGGTGACGCCCTCGATGCCGCGCAGCTTCTCGACGATCTCCTCGGCGTGGGCCGTGGAGGTGGCCGCGATGGTGACGTCGATACGGAGCTTCTCGTGGCCGGACGCGGTGACGTCGAGGCCGGTCACCGAGCCTCCGGAGGACTCCACGGCGTTGGTGAGCTGCGAGACGGCGGTTCCGCTCGCGGGCACCTCCAGCCGGATGGTCATCGAGTAGGAGACGCTGGGCGCCGTTGCCATGGCCGACTTCCTCTGCTTTCACCGTGTCGCGAGTTGTGCCGTCCGATCGTCGCACCTACCGCTGAGTACGTGGTAGTCGCCCTTGGTTACGGACGTTTTGTTCATGTGCGGTTACCGAACGGCGGCATACTTTCGGAAAACGGTTTCCACAATACGAGAAACAGTCGGGCAAGGGAAGGGGGGCGCCCCGGCGTTCGTGGCGCCCGCGGGATCGAGAACAGGACAACGAAAAGAGGCCCACGTCACTTCCGTGACGTGGGCCTCCACGTTAAGGACACCGGCCCGCCATGCTCGCCTCGCGGCAAGTGGTCCCTCGAAGGGACGAAGGTTGGGCCCGGGGGCTTGGATCGAGCCGGTGCCGTACCCAGGCTAACAAACGGATGCCGACTGCCATTCCCCCTGCGGGCAGTTCACAGGAAAATCAGTCCCGCAGCAGGTCCGGCACCCCGGCCGCGTCCGGTTCGTCCCGTTCCCCGGAGACCACCGTGAGCTGCTGGGTGGCCCGCGTCAGCGCCACGTAGAGCACGCGCAGCCCGGCGGGGGACTCGTCCGCGATCTCCGCGGGCGAGACGACCACCGTGGCGTCGTACTCCAGGCCCTTGGCCTCCAGGCTGCCGAGCGCCACCACCCGGTCGCCGAGCCCGGCCAGCCAGCGTCTCGCCTCCTCGCGCCGGTTCATCGCGACGACCACGCCGACGGTGCCGTCCACCAGCCCGAGCAGCCGCTCGGCCTCGGCCCGCACGGTGGCCTCCAGGGACTCCCCCACGACGGTGAAGCGCGGCTCGACACCGGTGGACCGCACGGCCGTGGGCGACTCGGAGCCGGGCATCGCGAGCGCGAGCACCCGGGCGGCCAGCTCGGCGATCTCCGCCGGGTTCCGGTAGTTCACCGTCAGCCGGAAGCGGCGCCGGGGGCGGCTGCCCAGGGCCTCGTCGCGGGCCTCGGCCGCCTCGTCCGGGTCGGACCAGGACGACTGCGCCGGGTCCCCGACCACCGTCCAGGTGGCGTGCCGGCCGCGCCGGCCGATCATCCGCCACTGCATCGGCGTGAGGTCCTGTGCCTCGTCGACGATCACGTGCGCGTACTCGGTGCGCTCCTGCGCCAGCCGCTCGGCCCGCTCCCGCTGGCTCTCCTCGCGCACCGGCATCAGCTCCTCCAGGCCGGTGAGTTGGTCCAACGGGTCGAGTTCGCGCTTCCTGCGGGGCCGCGCCGGGACGCCGAGGATCGCCTGCAACTCGTCCAGCAGCGCGATGTCGTGCACCGAGTGGCCGTCCCGCTTCAGCGAGCGGGCCACCTTGCGCACCTCCCCCGGGTTCAGGATCCTGCGCGCCCAGCGGCCCAGCCGCTTCTCGTCGGCCATCGCGTCCAGCACCCGTGCCGGGGTCAGCTCCGGCCACCACGCGTCGAGGAAGCCGATGAAGGCGTCCTCGGTCGTGATGTCCTCGTCGAACGACGACCGCAGCTCTGCGGCCAGCTCCGGGTCGGTGTGCCGGGCGCCGGCCCCGGACTTCTCCCACAGGGCGTCCAGCAGCAGCTTGCGGGCGCGCGGACGCAGCAGGTTGACGGGCGCGGTGCCGCCGAGGGCGGTACGGCGGATCCGGTCCAGCTCCTCGGCCTCCAGTTCGAGCCGGCGCCCGAAGGCGACGACGCGCAGTCGGGTCGGGGCGGTCCCGGGGGCGCGCGGCCCCTCGGTGTCGTCGTCCTCGTGCCCCGCGAAAGCGGCCGGCCCCAGCTCCAGGGCGCCCCGGGCGGCCTTCCGCAGCACCTTCAGCATCCGGTGGGACCCCTTGGCCCGGGCCACGGACGGGGAGTCGTACAGCGTCGCCTCCGCGCCGTCGACCAGCGAACCGATCGCCCGGATCGCGACCTGCCCCTCCTCGCCGAGCGAGGGCAGCACGCCCTCGGTGTAGGCGACGAGCAGCGGGGTCGGCGAGACGATCAGGATGCCCCCGGCGTACCGCCGCCGGTCCTGGTACAGCAGGTAGGCGGCGCGGTGCAGCGCGACGGCGGTCTTCCCGGTGCCGGGCCCGCCCTCGACGTAGGTGATGGAGGCGGCGGGCGCCCGGATCACGAGGTCCTGCTCGGCCTGGATCGAGGAGACGATGTCCCGCATGGTGTGGCCGCGGGCCTGGCCGAGGGCGGCCATCAGGGCGCCGTCGCCGATGACGGCCAGCTCCCGGCCGTCGAGGCGGGCGGTCAGCTCGGGCCTCATCAGGTCGTCCTCGACGCCGAGCACCCGGCGCCCCTTGGACCGGATGACGCGCCGGCGCACCACCCGTCCGGGCTCCACGGGGGTGGCCCGGTAGAAGGGCGCGGCGGCGGGCGCGCGCCAGTCGATGACGAGGGGCGCGTACTCGGCGTCCAGCACGCCGATCCGCCCGATGTGCAGGGTCTCGGCGATGTCGGCGGTGTTGTCCTCGCGCACGGCTCCCTCGGCCGGCTCCACCGCCGTGTAGGCGCCGTCGGGCCCCTTCTTGCCGTCCTTCCCGAGCAGCAGGTCGATCCGCCCGAACAGGAAGTCCTCGAACTCGTTGTTGAGCCGGTTGAGGTGGATGCCGGCGCGGAAGACCTGCGCGTCCCGCTCGGCGAGCGCGCCGGGGGTGCCGACCTGGCCGCGCTTGGCCGCGTCGTTCATCAGGAACTCGGCCTCGTGGATCTTCTCCTCGAGCCGCCGGTACACCCGGTCCAGGTGTGCCTGTTCGACGCTGATCTCTCGGTCACGGGCGGAATCGTGTGCGTCCTGTACCGAGCCGACCGCGGAATGCTGAACCTGAGCGGCCACCGGGCCCCCTTCTGACGTGCTGGGCAGCCGTCAACCGTACGCGAAGGGGGCCCGCGAGGCTACGGCGCCCCACGGCGTACGGCGCGGGGAGCGGAGATCGCGCGGCGGGGCGCGGGCGGCTCACGCACGGGCGGCCAGGGTGGCCCGCCGCCGGTGCCGGGCGACCCGCTCCCGGTTGCCGCAGACCTCGCTGGAGCACCAGCGGCGGCGCCTGCCCCGGGAGGTGTCCAGATAGACGAGCGAACAGTTGTCCCCCTCGCACTCCCGCACGGCGGCCCGCGCGACGGGATCGGTGATCAGCTCCACGGCGTCCCGGGCGAGGAGGGCAAGCAGCGCGGCGGGCCCGGGTGGCGCGGCGAGTTCTCTTACGAGATCCCCACCTTGGCGGCGCACCGCGCGGGGGGCGGGGGGCGCGGCCGCGGCCAGGTCGTTGACCCGGACGAGGGCCCGCCGGTACGCCGCGGTGTCCCCGCCGCCGGGCCGCACCAACTGCTGGACGTGGCCCCGCACTTCCCGGAACCGCCCGAGCCAGGTGGCGTCGGCGTGCTCCAGCGCGGTCCCGGCCGGGACGATCCCCGCCCCCTGTATCCACGCGCACAGCGCGCCGACGGAAACCAGCTGTTCGCGGGGGTGGCCGGTGGCCAGAAGATCCAGACAAACCCGTCCGGCATCGAACCGCAGTGCCATGTGCCTGTCACCGCCTAGGCATACGGGGAGGTCTCACATCGCCCTCCTCCCACAGTGCCCGTCCGACGCGGTCCCCGGAACCCCCCGCGCCGGACGGGGGCGGCGAACATCCGCCGCCGGGACGGCGGTTGCCGCGCTCGCGTCGTCGCGCCGGGGCGCCCTACGTTGGGCGGATGACGAAGAGCGCCGCGCCGGAGGACTTCCTCCGCGCCTTCCACGCCGAGCGTCCCGCCGTGACCGCCGAGGCCTTCGGGTCGGGGCGGGCGCCCGACGGGAGGTCCAGTTACCAGCTCCTGTGCGATCAGGTCGCCGGGAGCAGGCGCGTGCTGGACCTCGGTTGCGGGGACGGGCTGTTGCTCGAACTGCTGGCCCGCGACGAGGGGCGGCGGCTCGCCGGGGTGGACCTGTCGCCGGAGTCGCTGGCGGCCGCCCGGCGCCGGCCCGCGGCGGCCGGGGCCCGGCTGGCCG
The DNA here is from genome assembly GCF_013423905.1 of Streptomyces sp. NEAU-sy36. Lineage (NCBI taxonomy): Bacteria > Bacillati > Actinomycetota > Actinomycetes > Kitasatosporales > Streptomycetaceae > Streptomyces > Streptomyces sp. NEAU-sy36. The sequence goes on along the minus strand of NZ_CP058977.1, from coordinate 779,624 downwards.
TCGGGCGGGCGCAGGAACTGCCGTTCGCGGACGGCGGGTTCGACGCCTGTGTGTCGCACCTCGCGCTGATGCTCATGAACGAGATCGAGCGGGTCGCCGCGGAGATCGCGCGGGTGCTCGCGCCGGGCGGGCTGCTGGCCTGTGTGGTCGGCGGCGGCCCCGTCGGCGGGGAGGCGTTCGAGCGGTTCGGACGGCTGCTGAGGCGCGCGGTCGACGAGGCACCCGCCTCGTCGCGCGTTCCGTCCCTCGGGGACCGGCGCACACGCAGCCGTGCGGGGCTGGACGAGATCCTGCGGCCCGTGGGCTTCGGTCCCGTGCGGTGGCGGAGCGTGCCCATCGATCTCGGCGGCCCCGTGGCCCGGGTCTGGGACTCCGTCTCCGGGTTCTACGAGCTGGGCCCGCTCGACACGGCGGCCGTCGCGCGGCTCCGGGAGGACTTCTTCGCCGACGTCGCGGACCTGACGAGCCCCGAGGGCACCGTGCCCTGCGGCTTCACGGTGCACCTCGCCTCGGCCCGGCTGCGGTAGCCGACCCGGGGGCAGGGGGTGGCGTGGGCCGGTCGCGGCGGGGAGCCAGCCGGCCCTGCTGATCGGCGCGGCGCTGCACGCGGCGGTGCGGGCGGCGCCGCCCCGGTTCCCCCGGGCGGCGCCGTGGCTCGTGCCGGTGGCGCTCGCGACGGCGATGGCGGCGTTGCTGCCGCAGTCGCCGGCCACGCGCAGCTGGGACAGCCGGGTGGACGACGTCCGGGCGGTGACCGGAGAGGTGCGGCGGCTGAAGCAGGCCGGCGACGCGGTGCTGTTCGTGCCGGTCGCCCGGCGTGATTCCGCGCTGGTCTGTCCCGACGACTTCGCCGGCCTCCGGGACATCGCGCCGGCCAGGGGCCCCGTGGCGTCCGGCACGCTGAGCGGCGAGGAGGCGGCTCCGGGGCGCATACGGTCGGCGATGCCGGCGCAGCGGCGGATCCTGCTGGTCACCGACGCGGCACCGACCGACCGGCCGACGGGGCGGGACCGGACCAAGAGCGCCGTCCTGGGGCGGTACTTCACCGTGGTGGCGGACCGGCGGGCGCGCGGTCGGCGGGTGACGGTGTACGAACGGAACCGGCAAGGGCCGCCTGCGCGCCACGCCCCCGCCGGGCGCGCATGACGAAGGCCCCGCCGCTCGAAGCGACGGGGCCTTCGCCCACATGGGGTGCCCCCGGAGGGGTTCGTGGAGATGGCGGGAATCGAACCCGCGTCCAACGGTGCGGAATCAGGGCTTCTCCGTGTGCAGTTCGCTGTGCTTTTCTCGGCCCCGGCGATCACGCGAACAAGTCGCCGACGGGCCCAGTCACTGTTTGATTTCCCTCTTCACCCCGTGACCGGGATCAAGGTTTAGTTCCCTAGCTGATGCCAGGATCCGGGTCGGGAACAGCCCCGGGCTGACACTTCGCAAGTCGCTACTTAGGCAGCGAGGGCGAAGGAATCGCGCTTGGTGTTGGCGATTATTTGTTTCGGCCTGTGGTTTACGAGATCATGGCCGCTTCCTCGACACGCTTCCCCTGCTTCGACAGCCGCTGTCGAAACCGATCATCCCCATGTTGTTTTTTCAAGGTGCGCACCGGACCAGCGCCCGATGCTGCTGCCATCGTACGGGAACAACGCAGGCCGATGCCAGCGTATTCCCCGGGGCTACACGCCGCGCTGCCTCCGCTTCGCCGCCGCGATGGCGCGGTCCGACTCGCGCCGGTCCTGCTTCTCCCGCAGAGTCTGCCGCTTGTCGTACTCCTTCTTGCCCCGGGCGAGCGCGATCTCGGCCTTCGCGCGGCCGTCCCGGAAGTACACGGCGAGCGGCACGATGGTGTGCCCCGTCTCCTGGGCCTTGGACTCCAGCTTGTCGATCTCCTCGCGGTGCAGCAGCAGCTTGCGCTTGCGGCGCGCGGAGTGGTTGGTCCAGCTGCCCTGGTGGTACTCGGGGATGTGGGCGTTGTGCAGCCATGCCTCGCCCCGGTCGATCTGGACGAAGCCGTCGGTCAGCGAGGTCCGGCCCTCGCGCAGCGACTTGACCTCGGTGCCGGTGAGCACGAGTCCGGCCTCGTAGGTGTCGATGATCGCGTAGTCGTGCCGGGCCTTCTTGTTCTGGGCGACGATCTTGCGCTTGCCGCCCTTCTCGCCGTCCCGGGCCTTGCCCGCCCCGCCGCCCTGCTTGGGCTGGGACTCCTTGGGTACGTACATTCCCTTGCTCATAGTGCCGTCCATTTTCGCACTACGCGGGGGCCTCGCGGCCAGCCTTTAACGGGCGTCGCCCAGGCCGGCGAGAACCGTCTCGGCGCGCCGCAGGACGCCGTCCCCGGCCTCCAGGTCGGGTGTGATGCCCCGGCCGTCGACCGCGTGCCCCGACGGAGTCCGGTAGTGGCCCACGGTCAGCTCGGCCACCGAGCCGTCGGGCAGGTTCGTCGGCATCTGGACGGAGCCCTTGCCGAAGGTGCGGGAGCCGATCACGACCGCGCGCCCCCGGTCCTGGAGGGCGCCGGTGAGCAGTTCGGCCGCGCTCATGGTGCCGCCGTCGACCAGGACGACCAGCGGCCGGGCGGTGTCCCCGCCGGGCGCGGCGTGCAGGGCGCGCTGGGCGCCGTCGACGTCGTAGGTGGCCACCAGGCCGCCGTCGAGGAAGGCGGAGGCGGCGGCCACGGCCTCGGTGACCAGGCCGCCGGAGTTGCCGCGCAGGTCCAGGGCGATCCCGTCGCCGGCCGGCGCGGCGCGCAGTGCCTCGCGGACCTCGGCGCCCGTGCCCCGGGTGAAGGCGGCGACCCGGATCACGGTGACCCGGCCGGACCGCCGGGTCACGGTCACGGAGTCGGTGGACAGCGTGGCCCGGTGCAGGGTCTCGGTCCAGGTGCGGCCGCCGCGCTGGAGGCCGAGGGTGACGGTCGTCCCGGCGGGCGCGTCGTCGGCGTCGCCGCGCAGCAGGGAGACCACCTCGGTGACCGGCAGGCCGTCGGCCCTGGCGCCGTCGACGCTGCGCAGCCGGTCGCCGGTGCGGATGCCGGCCGCGGCGGCGGGCGAGCCGGGCCGGACGCCGGTCACCTCGATCCGGCCGTCCTGCTCGCGCGCCGCGGAGAGGCCGACGCCGGTGTAGCGGCCGTCGAGGGAGTCCTGGAACTCCTGGTACTCGCCCTCGGAGTAGACGGCGCCCCAGCGGTCCCCGCTGCGGCTGACGGCCCGTTCGGCGGCCTCCATCGGGGACGTGCCGTCGGCCATGGCCCGTGCGGCGGCCTCCCGAACGTCCTCGTGGAGCGCGGCGCCCACCGGCTCGGCGGTGGTGCGGCGCGCCGTGTGGTCGGGGTCCGGGAAGGCCCCGGTGACCGCCCCGGCGACGAGTACTCCGGCGAAGACCAAGGTCAGCGCGGCCCCTTGGCGGGCTCGGAAGGTCGGACAGAGCGGGTCGCGGCCGGACATGGCGGTGAGTCTAGGACAACGGGCCCGTCGTCACGGCCCGTTGCCCCGTCCGTCGCCTTGGTTTGCGTCACACCTTCAGGTACTTGCGCAGCGCGAAGAACGCCGCCAGGGCGGGCATCAGCACGCTGGTGGCGAGGATCAGCGGGAGCTTGGTCAACACGGCGTCCCAGCCGACGAAGTTGATGAGCGTGAGCTTGTGGGACAGGTCCATGCCGTGGTCGATCGTGAAGTACCGGCCGACCACCAGGAAGACGCAGGCCAGGCCACCGCCGATGAGCCCGGCGACGGCGGCCTCGGCGATGAACGGCGCCTGGATGTAGAAGCCCGAGGCACCGACCAGGCGCATGATGCCGGTCTCACGCCGTCGGCTGAACGCCGACACGCGCACCGTGTTGACGATCAGCAGCAGCGCCACGAACAGCATCAGTGCCATCACGCCGAGCGCGCCCCGGTTCATCAGGTTCAGCAGCTGGAAGAGGTTGTCCAGGATGCCCTTCTGGTCCTGCACCGACTGCACGCCGTCGCGGCCGTTGAACGCGGTCGCGATCACCTGGTACTTCTGCGGGTCCTTGAGCTTGATCCGGTACGACTCCTGCATCTGGTCCGGCGTGAGGGAGCCGGCCAGCGGCGAGTTGCCGAACTGCTCCTTGTAGTGCTTGTACGCCTCGTCCTGGGACTCGTACGCCACCTTCTCGACGATGGTCATCTTGTGCAGGTCGGAGAGGATCTGCTTCTTCTGGTCCTCGGTCACCGCGCCCTTGGCGCAGTGCACGTCCTGTTCGGCGTCGTGCTTGTTGCACAGGAAGATCGAGACGTTGACCTTGTCGTACCAGTAGCCCTTCATGGTGCTCACCTGGTCGCTCATCAGCAGGGAGCCGCCGAAGAGCGCCAGCGACAGGGCGACGGAGACGATGACGGCGAAGGTCATCGTGAGGTTGCGGCGGAGACCGACACCGATCTCCGACAGGACGAACTGGGGGCGCATGGCGTCGGGTTGTGCCTTTCCGTGGACGAACTGGGGCGGCGGGTCAGTGCTGGTAGCCGTAGACGCCGCGGGTCTGGTCGCGCACGAGACGTCCCTTCTCCAGCTCGATGACGCGCTTGCGCATCTGGTCCACGATGTTCTGGTCGTGCGTCGCCATGATGACGGTGGTGCCCGTCCGGTTGATCCGGTCGAGCAGTTTCATGATGCCGACGGAGGTCTGCGGGTCGAGGTTGCCGGTGGGCTCGTCGGCGATCAGCAGCTTGGGCCGGTTGACGAACGCGCGCGCGATGGCCACGCGCTGCTGCTCGCCGCCGGACAGCTCGCCGGGCATCCGGTCCTCCTTGCCGCCGAGGCCGACGAGGTCGAGCACCTGGGGCACGGACTTGCGGATCTCGCCACGGGACTTGCCGATCACCTCCTGCGCGAAGGCCACGTTCTCCGCGACCGTCTTGTTGGGCAGCAGGCGGAAGTCCTGGAAGACGGTCCCCAGCTGGCGGCGCATCTGCGGCACCTTCCAGTTGGAGAGGCGCGCGAGGTCCTTGCCCAGCACGTGCACCTGGCCGTGGCTGCACCGCTCCTCGCGGAGGATCAGCCGCAGGAAGGTGGACTTTCCGGAGCCGGAGGACCCCACGAGGAAGACGAACTCGCCCTTCTCCACTTCCAGGGAGACATCCCTGAGTGCGGGACGGGTCTGCTTGGGGTAGACCTTGGAGACGTTGTCGAATCGGATCACGGATGCACCACGGGTCGCCGGGGGTAGATGAGCGTGACCATACGCGAACCGGGTGCGCAAGCGCAGGCGCAGGCTGAGGTTGGGCAAGACTTGTACGCTTTTGCACCGCCCTTTGTATGGACCGCGTTGACGGGGGCCTCGCGCACGCCCCGGCGGAAACTGGCACAGTGGGAGGGGAACGTTCGGGTTCCCCTGAGCGTTGTACGAAGCGACAGGGCCGGTGCAAGGAGGGCGAGCGCATGACGTACGACCGGTTGGTGTGCGCGAACTGTGCGGCGCCCGTGAGCGAGGGCCGGTGCCCGGTGTGCCGCGCCAACCGCGAGCGTCTTCAGCAGGAGGGCCTCCTCGGCGGGGTCAGCCCGATGGCGCTGATCGCGCTGCTGGCGGTGCTGGTCGCCGCGCTGGCGCTGCTGGCGCACCAGACCGCGTGACCGCGGACGGGCGACCGCGACCGCGGGCCGGCGAAGGCCCCGGAAAGCCTTGAGGGCCCGGAGCGTGACGCTCCGGGCCCTTACCGTGCGTGACATGCGTACGGTCGGTGTACGCCCGTACGCGTGTCGTCAGCCGGTGACCGCGATCAGGCGGCCGCGCCGCCCCGGCCCGCCAGGCGCGGCAGGACGCGGAAGCCGATGCCGCCGGCGATCATCGTCGCGGCGCCGATCACCAGGAAGGTGGTCTGGCCGGCACCCGTCTCGGCGAGCTGCTTGCCGCTGCCGCCGCCCTGCGGCTTCGGGGAGTCCGAGCCGGTGTCGGTGAGGGCCGAGGAACCCGCCTCCTGGGAGACGTTGTCGTTGCCGCCGCCCTGCGGGGTGTCGTTGTTGCCACCGGTGCCGGAGCCGCCGCCGGTGCCCGAGCCGCCGGTGCCGCCACCGTGGTGGGAGCCGCCGCCGTTGCCGCTGCCGCCGGTGCCGTGACCGCCACCGTTGCCGTGACCGCCGCCGTTGTTGCCGGAGCCGCCGGTGCCGTTGCCCGGGTCCGGGTTACCGGGGTCGGGGTTGCCCGGGTCCGGGTTACCGGGGTCGGGGTTACCGGGGTCCGGGTTGCCCGGGTCGGGGTTACCGGGGTCGGGGTTGCCCGGGTCCGGGTTACCGGGGTCCGGGTTACCGGGGTCGGGGTTGCCCGGGTCCGGGTTACCGGGGTCGGGGTTACCGGGGTCGGGGTTGCCCGGATCCGGGTTGCCCGGGTCCGGGTTGCCGGGGTCCGGGTCGCCCGTGCCGGGGTCCGGGCAGTCAGGGGTGACGATGATGTCACAAATGGGACCGGGGTCGGCCGAGGCGACACCCGCGACACACAGCGAGGCACCGGCCGCGACCACGGCACCCGCGGCGACCCGGGCGATCCGGATCCGCGTCTTCCTAGTCATGTACTTGCTACCCCCAGTAGCGATTCGTCAATGAGGCAGCGCGTGGGGCCGGCCGTGATCGACGGAGGCAGCTGACGATTCCCGAATCAGAGTCGAGTGATTCGGTCCCCCCGGTTCACATGCGCCCCAAAGACACGCATGCCACAGTCACCTTTTCGGTTTTTCAAAGCAACGTCAAGGGCGTTGCGAGCGCATTGTCCGATAAGGGGTTTTCAGGGGGAATTGGAAGCCGTAAGCGTGTCGTAAAACTGGGGCGAAACGACAACTGCCGCCTCGCGGGCGGCAGTTGTCATGTCGACAAAGTTACTTCTCCTGCTGCTTGCGCCAGCGAATGCCGGCCTCCAGGAAACCGTCGATCTCGCCGTTGAACACGGCCTCGGGGTTGCCGACTTCGTGGTCGGTGCGCAGGTCCTTGACCATCTGGTAGGGGTGCAGCACGTACGAACGCATCTGGTTGCCCCAGGAGTTGCCGCCGTCGCCCTTGAGGGCGTCCATCTTGGCCTGCTCCTCCTGGCGGCGGCGCTCCAGCAGCTTGGCCTGGAGGACGTTCATCGCGGTGGCCCGGTTCTGGATCTGCGAGCGCTCGTTCTGGCAGGAGACGACGATGCCCGTGGGGATGTGCGTGATGCGGACCGCGGAGTCGGTCGTGTTGACGCCCTGGCCGCCGGGGCCGGAGGAACGGTAGACGTCGATGCGCAGCTCGGACTCGTCGATCTCGACGTGGTCGGACTGCTCGACGACGGGGAGCACCTCGACGCCCGCGAAGGAGGTCTGGCGGCGGCCCTGGTTGTCGAAGGGCGAGATGCGCACGAGGCGGTGGGTGCCCTGCTCGACGGAGAGGGTGCCGTAGGCGTAGGGCGCCTGGACGGCGAAGGTGGTCGACTTGATGCCGGCCTCTTCGGCGTACGACGTCTCGTAGATCTCCGTCTTGTAGCCGCGCTGCTCGGCCCAGCGCAGGTACATGCGCTGGAGCTTCTCGGCGAAGTCGGCGGCGTCGACGCCACCGGCCTCGGCGCGGATGTTGACCAGCGCCTCACGGGCGTCGTACTCGCCGGACAGGAGGGTGCGGACCTCCATCTCGTCCAGCGCCTTGCGTACCGCCGTGAGCTCGGACTCGGCCTCGGCGCGGGTGTCCGGGTCGTCCTCCTCCTCGGCCATCTCGAAGAGGACCGCGAGGTCGTCGATGCGGCCGCGCAGCGCCTCCGCCTTCCTGACCTCGGCCTGGAGGTGGGAGAGCTTGCTGGTGATCTTCTGCGCCTCGTCCGGGTTGTCCCACAGGGACGGCGCCGCTGCCTGCTCCTCAAGCACGGCGATATCTGCCCTCATCTTGTCGAGGTCCAGGACGGCCTCGATCGACTCCATGGTCGAGGAGAGGGACTTCAGCTCTTCGGAAACATCGACGACTGCCACGCAACCAGCGTAACGGCTGTGGCAAGCGACCTGCTCCGGGCGCGGGGGTGGCGGCGGCGGTCCGGCGGGTACGCCCGCGTCGTGGCCGCTCAGGCGGTTCCCCGCGGCCGCCTGGCCCGGACGGCGGTCCGGGCGGGGCCCCGGCCGCGCACCGACGACCGCACTCGCCGCCCCCGCCGGCCCCGCGGCGGAGTCACGGCGTCGACGTGCTGTGCGTGTCCCGGGGCGGTTGGTCGTCCGAGCCGGAGGCCCACCAGCCGCCGACGGCGACGAGCGCCGCGACCGCCGCCCCGGCCACGCCCAGGGTGATCCGGCGGCGGCGTACCGCGGCGCGGTGCCGGGCCGAGCCGGGGCGGGGGGCGCCGGGGGTTCGGGGGGCGCGGGCCGTGCCGTGGGCACCGCCGGCCAGCTCGTCCGGGGCCGGGACCCGCATCGAGGTGTGGGTGTCGCGGTTGGAGTCGGGGCGGGCGCCCGGCACGAGGGAGACCGCGCCCCGGCGGCGCACCGACTCGGCCCGCTCGGGGGGCGCGGAGGCCGGTTCCGTCTCGGCGGGCGGCTCGGCCGGCTCCGGCTCGTCCACGTCCAGCGGCGGCAGCCCGGCCAGCGTCGGCAGCTGCTCGCGCAGCCGCGCCGCCAGCTCCGAGGCGCGCAGCCGGGACGCGGGCGCCTTGGCGAGGCACTGCACGATCAGCTGCCACAGCTCCTCGGGGATGCCGGGGAGGGGCACGACCGTCTCGGTGACATGGCGGCGCAGGACCGCGCCGGGGTGGCCGCCGCCGAAGGGGGTGAAGCCGGCCAGCAGCTCGTACAGGACGGTGGCCAGCGCGTAGATGTCCACGGAGGCCCGCGGCGGCAGGCCCTCGACGATCTCGGGCGCGAGGTAGTCCGGCGTGCCGATGATCTTCGTCGCGCGGGTCCGGCGCGGGGCGTCGATCAGCTTGGCCACGCCGAAGTCGGTGAGCAGCGCCGGGTGGGCACCGCCGGGGCCGAGCGGGCCCTGCATGTCGAGCAGCACGTTCTCCGGCTTGACGTCCCGGTGCACGACCCCCGCCCTGTGAGCGGCGGCCAGCGCGTCGGCCACGTCGGCGACGATCGCCACGGCCGCCTCGGGGGCGAGCCGCCGCTCCCGCTCCAGGCGGGTGCGCAGATCGGTGCCGCGCACCAGGTCCATCACGAGGGCCAGGTCGTTGCCGTCGACCACCAGGTCGCGCACGGTGACGATGTGCGGGTGCTCCAGTCCGAGCAGTGCGGTGCGCTCCTGGACGAAGCGCCCGACGAGCTCCTGGTCGGAGGAGAGGTCCTCCCGCAGCAGCTTGATGGCGACGGGGCCCTCGGGTCCCTCGCCCAGCCACACCGTGCCGGCGCTGCCCCGCCCCAGGATCTGGTTCGCGGTGTACCGGCTGCCGATCTTCCGTGCCAAGACTGCTCCTACAGACGCGTGTTGTCGCCAAAGCTACGCGTCCGGCGAGCCAACCTTCACCGCGGCGACGGAAATCACCCGCCAGATGTCGACAAATCCCCTACCCGACGGGTGGGTTGCCGGCGCGCCACCGGTCAGTTGCCGCCGCCGAGGTCCTTGACCCAGCCGCTCACCTGGCCCGCCCAGTGCGTCACCTCGTGCCAGTAACCGCGCCCCTGGCCGACCCAGGTGTGCAGCGGGGTCAGCTCCCAGATCAGCCAGCTCGCCACGACCAGGATGACGATCGTGAACAGACAGCCCTTGAGGCAGCCGAGCCCGGGGATCTTCATCGGGTTGGCGCTGCGCTGCCGCGGCGGCCGGGGCTCGCGCGCGGGCCGCTGGGGCTCCGGCGGCGCGTACTGCCGGGGCTGCGGGGCGTACTGCCGGGGCTGCTGCTGCGGGGCGTGGCCGTAGCCCTGCTGGTACCCCTGCCCCTGCTGCTGCCGGCCGCGCGGCTGCGGCTGCTGCGGCCGGGGCTGCGGGGCCTGGCGCTGCGGCTGCTGCGGGCGGGCGGCCTGGCGGTGCGGCCGGTGGTGCAGCGGGTCGTCCTCCGGGGAGAGGTACTGGACCTGCGTCTGCTCGTTGCGGTCGCGGGCGGCGCGCAGCTGGTTCTGCCAGGGGTGCGGCTGCTCGGGCCCCGGCTCCTGCTGCCCCGGCCCGGTGCTCGGCAGCACGGCCGTCGGGTCGGCGGCGCCGGTGCTCGGCAGCACGGCCGTCGGGTCGGCGGCGCCGGTGTGCGGGAGGACGGCGGTGGGGTCGGCGGCGCCCGCGGGTCCCGCGGTGTGCGGCAGGACGCTGGTGGCGCCGTTCGGGTCGTAGGCGCCCGGGGGCGCGTTCGTCGGCAGCACCTGCGTGGGGTCGGCGGCTCCCGGCACGCCGGGCTCGCCCGGCACCGCGGTCGGGGCCGGGTCGGGGGCGAGCAGCGCGCCGACACCCTCGGCCGCGGCGATCGCGGCGGCGTTCGCGTGCACCCCGACGCCCGCGGCGACGACCCGCAGGCCGCGCGCCAGGTTCTCGGCGCTGGGCCGCTCCCCGGGGTTCTTGCGCAGGCAGCGCTCGATCACCGTCCACAGCGGGTCCGGGACGGTGGAGGGGCGGCGCGGCTCGGCGCTCAGGTGCTGGTGCAGCACCTCCAGGGAGGTGCCGCCGGAGAACGGCGGACGGCCGGTGACCAGCTCGTACAGCAGGATGCCGGCGCCGTAGACGTCCACGGCGGAGGTCTGCGGGCGGCCCTCGGCGGACTCCGGCGCGACGTACGCGGGCGTGCCGACGAACTCCTGGGTGCGGGTCAGGCCCGGGGAGTCGGCGAGGCGGGCGATGCCGAAGTCGGTCAGCATCGGGTGCATCTCGCCGTCCTGCTGCTTGAGCAGCACGTTGGCGGGCTTCAGATCGCGGTGCACGACGCCGTCGGCGTGGCTCGCGGCGAGCGCGTCGGCGATCTGGGCGGTCAGCAGGGCGGCGGCGACCGGCGTCAGGGGGCCGTTCTCGCGCAGGTAGCGGTGCAGGTCGGGGCCGTCGACGAGGTCCATGACCAGCGCCAGCAGCTCCCCCTCCACCACCAGGTCGCGGACCCGGACGATGTTGGGGTGGGTGAGCCGGAGCAGGACGGAGCGCTCCCGCAGGAAGCGCATCACGATGTCCGGGTCGCTCGCCAGCTCCTCCTTCAGGACCTTGATGGCGACCGTTTCGCCCGGCTGGCCGGGTACGGCCGCCTCCTCGCCCGCGGTCTCGCGCTGGCGGGCACGCCAGACGGTGCCTGTGGCGCCGCGTCCGAGCGGCTCCTCAAGCAGGTACTTGCTGCCGACTGGCCGCACGTCACGCGCTCCCTGCTGGTTGCTGTTGCTTGCCTTGCGTTCCGGTTGTTCCGACCCACTGTAGTGCCGCCCCAAGGGGCACCACGTAAGCGTTCCCGACCATGTTCGAAGGGAAGACGCGTCACTTCGACAGGTGGTTGCCACCCGATGTACGTGACCGATCTCAACTGATCGATGACGCCATCCTGGTCAGGCACTTTTGGGGGCAGAGCCGACCATTCAAGATCACTTCTCGCCGGGTGGCGGGCACGCCGTCGACGGCAGGTGCGAGGATGCTCCCCGTACTGGCCGACGTGCTCGTGTGGGGTGGGGGGTAGTCCGCGCCCGCGCAGACCCGCGCAGAAGGGACCGCTGACGCCGATGCAGATCCGGCTGACCGTCGTAGACCCGCTGGGCCCGCCCGCGCAGCGGGGCCGTGCCGCGAGCCGCGACGTGCTGGTCACGGCGCCCGCGGGCACCGACCTCGCCGCGGTCGCGTCCGCGCTGGCCGGGGCGGTCACCGGAGAGGGCGCCGGACGGGACGCGGGTGGCGCGGCCGTCGTGCTCTACGCCGACGCGGTACGTCTCGACCCGCGCCGCGCCGTCCTCGGCGAGCCCCCGCTGGTCGACGGCGCCGTCCTGTCCCTGGGCGCGCCCGCGGCCGCCGAGCCGCACCCCGGGCCGGACGACGCGCCCACCCGGCTGCACGTGGTGGCCGGGCCGGACGCGGGCGGGGTGCACCTGCTGCACGGCGGGCGGATCACCATCGGCCGCTCCGCCGACGCGGACGTACCGCTGGACGACCCCGACGTGTCCCGTCTGCACTGCGCGGTGACGGTGGGCGCGGACGGCCGGGTCTCCGTGGCCGACCTCGGCTCCACGAACGGCACGACGCTGGACGGGGCCCGGGTGGGCGAGCGCCCGGTACGGGTGCCCTCCGGGAGCCTTGTGCGGGTCGGCGAGTCGGCGCTGCGGGTCGCGGCCGGCGGGGTTCCCGGCGGGGACCGGCCGCGGGTCGTCGCCGACGGCGAGGGCTGCGTCCGGGTCGCCCCGGGGACCTCTCCCGGTGCCGGCGCGGACACCACCCCTCCCCTCGGTCCTCCCGTCGCCGGCCGCGCCGAGGCGGACGGCACCGCGCACGCCTACGGCTCCGTCCCGTGGGGGACCGCCGTCGCCGGCCACCAGGTCGAGGACTCGGCCACGGGGAGCGGGGACACCCACGCGGGCCGGTTCGGCGTCGGCGGCGGGGCGCAGCCGGTCCGGCGGCGGGGGCTCGGCGCGTGGGCCCGGCGGCTGGCCGGTTCGCGCGCGGAGCAGCCGGAGGCCGACCCGCGGGCGTACGGCGAGGCGGCCCCGGCCGACGGCGGCCCGGACGCCGATGCCGCCCGGCGGCCCGAGACCTGGCCCGATCCCGCCGCGCTGCTGCTGACCGCGCTCGGCCCCGGTCCCCGGCTGTGGGAGCGCGGTCCGGGACACCCGGAGGCCCTGACCGTACGGCTCGGCACCGCCGACCGGAGCACCCCGAACGGCTCGGGCGTGCTGCCCGCCGTGCCGATGACCGCGGCCCTGCGCGAGGCGGGCGCGCTGGGCCTCGCCGGTCCCCGGCCCCGGCTGTCCGGGCTGGCCCGCGCGGTGCTGGCCCAGCTCGCCGCGCTGCACTCGCCGGACCTGCTGGAGATCGTGCTGATCAGCGCAGACGGTTCCCGTCCGGTGGAGGAGCGCACGGCCGAGTGGTCCTGGCTGGGCTGGCTCCCGCACGTCCGCCCGAACCACGGCCAGGACTGCCGGCTGCTGCTCGCCTACGACCGTGAGCAGGCGGCCGCGCGCACCGGGGAACTGCTGCGCCGGGTGGACGACTTCACCGCGGCCGGCGGCAACACGGCGACGGCGGTCAACGCCCCGCGCATCCCGGCGCAGGCGCAGGCCCCCTACCCCCGGCGGCAGCCGCCCGCGCCCGCCGCTCCCCTCTCCTCCTCCCCCCGCCGCCCCTCCTGGGCCAAGGACGACTCCGAACTGGGCGCGGCGAGCGGCTTCCCCGGCCCCTACACCGTCGTGGTGGTGGACGGCGACCCCGGCGGCACCGCGCTCCAGGAGGCCCTAGCGCGGCTGGCCGCGGTGGGCCCGCGGGTCGGCGTGCACGTGGTGTGTCTGGCCGAGGTGCCGGCCGCCTCGGCCGCGTCGCCGGTGGGGCGGACGTACGCGGCGGCCTGCACGGTGGCGCCGACGTTCCGGCACTGCGGTGCCGTGGCGCTGCTCAGCGGTGACGTGGCGAGCGCCCTCCAGCTGATGCGGGTGGCGCCGGGCGGCCCGGTGGAGCCCGGTGTGCTCGCCACGGTGGACGCGGTGTCCCCGGCGTGGGCGGAGCGGTTCGCGCGGGCGCTGGCGCCGCTGCGTCCGGACGGCCCGGCCCCCGAGGGGCAGGCCCTGGTGGCCACGCCGCTGCCGCGGTCGGCACGGCTGCTGGACGAGCTGGGGCTGGCCCGCGCCACCCCGGGCTCGCTGATGGCCCGCTGGGCGGACGCGGCCGACGACACGGAGGCGCTGGGCGGCCGGGCCCGCGCGGTGCTCGGTGCCGGACCGCACGGCCCGGTCACCGCGGACCTGGTGGCCGACGGGCCGCACCTGCTGATCGAGGGGCCGCCCGGCAGCGGCCGCACGGAGCTGCTGCGGTCCGTGGTGGCCTCGCTGGCCGCCGCGGAGCGGCCGGACCGGCTGGGCATGGTGCTCATCGACGGGCGGGACGGCGTCGGCACGGGCGGCGGGCGCACCGAGGGTCTGCGGGTCTGTGTGGAGATACCCCACGTCACCACCCATCTGATCGCCAACGACCCGATGCGCATGCGGGAGTTCGCCCAGTCGCTGAGCGCGGAGCTCAAGCGGCGGGCGGAGCTGCTGGGCCGGACCGACTTCGCGCAGTGGCACGCGGGGCGCGCGGTCTCCGGCCGTATCGTCGCGCAGCGCACCCCGGCCGGTGCCGGGGACATCGAGGCGCCGCCCAGCTCCACGCTGCGGCTGCGACCGGGCGCGGCGGTACGGCAACGCGCCGAGGAGGTACCGCCGTTGCCTCGGCTGGTGGTGGTCGTGGACGACCTGGACGCGCTGGTCTCCCCCGCCCTCGGCGCGCCCGGCCGGCCCGCGGCCGGGTCGGTGACGCGGGCCCTGGAGGCGGTGGCCCGGGAGGGCGAGCGGCTGGGCGTGCACCTGGTCGCGGCGGCCGCCCCTGGGGGCCGTACGGCGGAAAGCGAGCCGGCCCGCCGGGCCGCGCTGCGCGTCACACTGGCCGCGGTCAGGCAGGGCCCGGACGAACCGGCGCCCGGCCGCGGGCGGTTGACGCATCCGGACGGCGCGGCGGTGGAGTTCCAGGGCGGCCGGGTGACCGGACGCATCCCCCGTACCGCGACCCAGCGGCCCACGGTCGTCCCGCTGGACTGGCAGCGCATGGGCGATCCGCCGGCCCGCCGACCGGTCCGCGAACTCGGCAACGGTCCCACCGACTTGGCCCTCCTGGCCAGCGCCGTGGAACGCGCCGCCCGCCAGGTCTCGGCCTCCCGGGTGCCCTCCCTGCTGTAGGCGGCCGGAAGGCGCATACGGCCACGGTCACGAGCCGGTCACGATCACCCGCGCAGGACCGTAGGCGCTCTTGCCCAGCCCGAGCGGCCCGGCGTACACCGGAGCGCACGGACAGTGTTCTGACGTTCAACGGAGAACGACGAACGGGGAAGTGATGCGCAGCAAGAGCAGCACCATCCGGACCGGCAGGGCCACCACCGTGCTCGCCGCCCTGCTCGCGGGGGGCCTCGCGCTCACCGCCTGCTCCGGCGGGGAGAAGGACGACGGTGGCGCCAAGGGCGGCAAGGACGGCGGGAGTTCGGCGCCCGCCGGGGACGCGGTCTCCCTGCCCAGACTGGACGGCGCGCGGTTGGAGATCGCCGCCGTGTGGACCGGCCAGGAGCAGGCGAACTTCAAGAAGGTGCTCGCCGAGTTCGAGCGGCGCACCGGCGCCAAGGTCACCTTCGTGCCCGCCCAGGACCCGATCATCAACTTCCTCGGTTCGAAGATCGCGGGCGGCCAGCCGCCGGACGTGGCGCTGCTGCCGCAGCCCGGCGCGATCAAGCAGGCCGTGGACAAGGGGTGGGCCAAGCCGGTCGGGCCCGAGGCCCAAAAGGAGCTGGCGGAGAACTACTCGCAGGGCTGGCAGGACATCGGGAAGGTCGGCGGCAAGCAGTACGGCATCTACTACAAGGCCGCCAACAAGTCGCTGGTCTGGTACAACGCCAAGGTCTTCGAGAACGCGGGCGCCAAGGAGCCCACCACCTGGAAGGACCTGCTGACCACGGCGCAGGCGGTGTACGACTCCGGGGTCACGCCCTTCTCGGTGCCGGGCGCGGACGGCTGGCCGCTGACGGACTGGTTCGAGAACGTCTATCTGTCGCAGGCGGGCCCCGAGAAGTACGACCAGCTCGCCCAGCACAAGATCAAGTGGACCGACCCCTCGGTGAAGCAGGCGCTGCAGACGCTCGCGCAGATCTGGGGCAAGAAGGACTACCTGGCGGGCGGCCAGAAGGGCGCGCTCCAGACGGAGTTCCCGGCCTCGGTCACCCAGACCTTCACCGGCGGCGACCAGCCGAAGGCGGCGATGGTCTACGAGGGCGACTTCGCGCAGGTCAACATCGGTGAGACCAAGGCGAAGGTGGGCACCGACGCCAAGGTGTTCCCGTTCCCGGCCGTCGGCTCGGCCGCGCCCGTGGTCTCCGGCGGTGACGCGGCGGTGGTCCTGAAGGACTCCAAGGCGGCGCAGGCCCTGATGACCTTCCTCGCCTCCCCGCAGGCGGCAACGATCCAGGCGAAGCTGGGCGGCTACCTCTCGCCGAACAAGAACGTCCCGATCTCGGCGTACCCGAACAGCGTCCAGCAGAAGATCGCCAAGGCGCTGATCGCGTCCGGCGACGACTTCCGCTTCGACATGTCCGACCAGGCGCCGCAGGCCTTCGGCGGCACCCCGGGCAAGGGCGAGTGGAAGGACCTCCAGGACTTCCTGAGGAACCCCGGCGACGTGGCGGGTGCCCAGGCCGCGCTGGAGAAGGACGCGGCGGCCGCGTACGGAAGCGGGAGCTGATCCGGCGATGGCGTCGGCAGCTGCGGCCGGGGCCCCACCGGGTCCCGCCGCGTCCCGTCCCCGCAAGAGCGTGACCGGCACCCGCAAGACCGTGGCAGTGCTGTTCCTGCTGCCCGCGCTGGTGCTGCTGGGCGCGCTCGTGGTCTACCCGATCGGGTACTCGGTCGTCCGCAGTTTCGGTACGAATTCGGGGCACGGCTTCGCCGGTCTCGACAATTACCGGACGGTCTTCACCGACGACGGCATCCTCACGGCGCTGAAGAACAACGTCATCTGGGTGGTGTTCGCGCCCACCGTGTCCACCGCGCTCGGGCTGATCTTCGCGGTGCTGACCGAACGGGTGCGCTGGGGAACGGCGTTCAAGCTGGTCGTCTTCATGCCGATGGCGATCTCGATGCTCGCGGCCGGGATCATCTTCCGGCTGGTGTACGACCAGGACCCCGGCAAGGGCGTCGCCAACGCGGTGTGGGTGTCGGTGCACGACAGCTTCGCCCAGTCCTCGGCCTTCCCCATGGCGCACCCGGGGCGCCGGTCACCGCTGGTGGCCCAGGGCGGCGGCTTCGTCACCAGGGCCGTGGTGCACGCCGGGCAGCCGGTCGCCCTGCCGCTCGTCGGCGTCGCCCCCGACAAGATGCCGGGCGGCGCGAAGCGGGCGGCGGCCGCGAAGGCCGAGCCGGGCAAGGTGACCGGCACCACCTGGCAGGACTTCACCCGCGGCAAGGGCGTCGGCCGGCTCGGCGCGCCCGACCCGAGCGAGGTGGGCTACCCGGGGATGCGGATCGAGGCGGTGAAGGACGGCAAGGTGGTGGCCTCGGCGAAGGCGGCCGACGACGGCACCTTCACGCTGCCCGCGGCGGCGGACGGGGCCCGGCTGCGGCTGCCGGCCGCCAACTTCCGGGAGCCGTACAACGGGGTGCAGTGGCTGGGTCCCGCGCTGGTCACCCCCGCGATCATCGGTTCGTACGTCTGGATGTGGGCGGGTTTCGCGATGGTGCTGATCGCGGCCGGACTCGCGGGCGTGCCACGGGAGTTGCTGGAGGCCGCGCGGGTGGACGGCGCCAACGAGTGGCAGGTGTTCCGCCGGGTCACCGTGCCGCTGCTGGCGCCGGTCCTCGCGGTCGTCACCGTCACCCTGATGATCAATGTGCTGAAGGTGTTCGACCTCGTCTACATCATCGCCCCCGGCTCCTCCCAGGACGACGCCAACGTGCTCGCCCTGGAGCTGTACCGCAGGGGCTTCGCGGAGGGCCAGCCGGGCGTCGCGAGCGCGATCGCGGTGTTCCTGCTGCTGCTGGTGATCCCGGTGATGCTGTTCAACGTCCGACGGCTGCGACGGGAGGTGCGGCGATGACGGCGACCGCCACCGAGGTGCGCGCGCCGGCGCCCGCCGTCCGGGCCCGGCCCTCGCTCGGCGCGAGGATCACCGAGCGGCTGGGCGGCGGGGCCGTCCGCGTCTTCCTCGTCCTCGTCGGCCTGTTCTGGCTGGTGCCGACCATCGGGCTGCTGATCTCCTCGCTGCGCTCGCCCGACGACATGAGCGCGAGCGGCTGGTGGACGGTGTTCACCAAGCCCTCCCAGCTGACCTTCGACAGCTACCGCAAGCTGCTGGAGAACGGCGACATCACCCACTCCCTGCTGAACACGGTGCTGATCACGGTCCCGGCGACGGTCCTGGTCGTGGTCATCGGCTCGCTCGCCGGATACGCGTTCGCGTGGCTGGAGTTCCCGGGCCGGGACTGGTGGTTCCTCGGCGTGGTGAGCCTGCTGGTGGTGCCGGTGCAGGTGGCCCTCATCCCGATCGCCGAACTGTTCGGGAAGATCGGCCTGTTCGGGTCGATCCTCGGGGTGGTCCTGTTCCACACCGGCTTCGGTCTGCCGTTCGCGGTGTTCCTGCTGCGGAACTTCTTCGCGGAGATCCCGCGCGAACTGCTGGAGGCCGCCCGCCTCGACGGCGCCGGTGAACTGCGGTTGTTCGCCCGGGTGGTGATGCCGCTCGGTGGACCGGCCATCGCCAGCCTCGGCATCTTCCAGTTCCTGTGGGTGTGGAACGACATGCTGGTGGCCCTGGTGTTCACCAAGTCCGGCACCCAGCCGATCACGGTCGCGCTGCAGACGCAGGTACGCCAGTTCGGCAACAACATCGACGTGCTGGCACCCGGCGCGTTCATCTCCATGGTGATCCCGCTGGCCGTGTTCTTCGCGTTCCAGCGGCAGTTCGTCTCCGGCGTGATGGCGGGCGCGGTCAAGTAGGCGCCGGCCGAGTCGTGTGCTGAGGGGGGTGGGTCCGGGAAGGGCCCGCCCCCCGCCGTTCGCCCGGTGTCCCCCGAATGCCGTACGGGACGTAACCGATTCACTCCATCGGCCGTTTCCGGGCACAACGCCCCGCGCCGCACACCCATGGATGTCCCGTGCCCAGGTTCAGTGTCATCGTCCCCGCGTACCAGGTCCAGGCGTATCTCTCCGCGTGCCTGGACTCGGTGCTCTCCCAGTCGTACACGGATCTCGAACTGATCGCCGTGGACGACCGTTCGCCGGACGCGTGCGGGGCGATCATCGACGAGTACGCGGCCCGCGACCCCCGGGTGAAGCCGGTGCACCTGGCCGAGAACCGGGGGCTCGGGCGGGCCCGGAACGCGGGCATGGCCAAGGCGAGCGGCGACTACCTGGTCTTCCTGGACGGCGACGACACCCTCACCCCGGGCGCGCTGCGGGCCATCGCCGACCGGATCGGGGCGACCGGCGACCCGGACGTGCTGGTGTACGACTACGAGCGCACGTACTGGGACGGCCGGCGGGTGCGCAACCACCTCCGGGCCGAGCTGACCGAGCGGGGCCCGGCGCCCTTCCCGCTGACCGACCGGCCGGGGCTGCTCCGGGTGCTGATGGTGGCCTGGAACAAGGCGTACCGGCGGGAGTTCGTGACCGAGCGGGGCTTCGCGTTCCCGCCGGGCTACTACGAGGACACCCCCTGGACCTTCCCGGTGCTGATGACGGCCGGGTCGATCGCGACCCTGGACCGGGTGTGCGTGCACTACCGGCAGCGCCGCCGGGGCAACATCCTGTCCACCACCAGCCGGCGGCACTTCGATCTGTTCGACCAGTACGAGCGGGTCTTCGCCTATGTCGCCGACCATCCCGAACTGGGTCACTGGAAGCCGGAGTTGTTCTGCCGGATGATCGACCACTACGGGGTGGTGTTCACCCGGCGGGACCGGCTGCCGCGCGGCAGCCACCGGGAGTTCCTGCACCGGGCCCGCGCCCACCACCGCCGCTACCGGGTGCCGGGAACCCGGCTGCGGCGGCGGCACGTCCTGATCCGGTTCGGGCTGCACCGCACCTTCCGGGCGCTGCTGCTGGCCGCGGCCGCCCGCCGGCGCGCGCAGCGCACCCTGACCGGACTGGCGCGCGCCGTGCGCCGCGGCGCGCTCGCGCTGCACTACCGGATCCAGCGGCGCCTGCCGCTGCGCCCCGACCGGGCGGTGTTCGCCGCCGGCGGCGGATACGGCGGCGACCCGGCCGCGCTGGAGGAGGCCTTCGGGCGGTACGCCCCGCACGTGCGCACCGCCTGGCTCGCCGACCCCTCCTACCGGGGCCCGCTGCCGCCCGGCGCGCGCCGCATCGCCCCCGGCACGGCCGCCCACTGGACGGCACTGGCCCGCGCCGGCTACCTGGTCGGCGACGACCACCTCACCCGCGGGCTGCGCAAGCGGCCGGGGCAGATCCTCGTCCGCACCCTGGAGGGCACCCCGCTCGCGCACACCGGCCTGGACCTCCAGGAACGCCCGGCGGCGGCCCGCGGCACGGACTTCGAGGCGCTGCTGCGGGACGTCGACCAGTGGGACCACGTGATCTCCGGCAACCGGCACTCCACCCTCACCTGGGAGCGCGTCTACCCGGGCCGCTACACCGCCCTGGAGTACGGCAGCCCGCGCACCGACGTCTTCCAGCGCGCCACCCGGGAGGACGTGGCCCGGCTGCGCGCCCGGCTGGGCATCCCCTCGGGCGCCGTCGCGATCCTCTACGCGCCCGCCCGCCGCGAGCACTGCCGCACCCAGCACCCGCCGCTGGACCTGGAACTGCTCGCGCACCGGCTGGGCCCGCGCTTCGTGCTGCTGGCCCGCGTGCCCGGGGACGCGCCCGTCGAGGGTCCCCGGGTCGTCGACGTCGGCGCGCACCCCTGCGTCCAGGAGCTGTGCCTCGCCTCGGACGCGCTGCTCACCGACCACGCGCCGCTGCTCTTCGAGTACGCGGCCCTGGACCGGCCGATCGTGCTGCACACCGGGGACCGGGCGGCGTACGAGACCGTGCACGGCGCCTACGTCGACCTGCGGGCCGTGCCGCCGGGCGAGACGGGGTGGGACGAGGAGGGGCTGGCCGACGTCTTCACCGGCGGCGACTGGAACGGCGCGCGGGCCGCGACGCTGCGGGCCGCGTTCCGGGAGCGGTTCTGCCCGTGGGACGACGGGCGCGCCGCCGAGCGGGTCGTACGGCACGTGGTGCTGGGGCGGACCGACCCGGCGCCGGTGGTGCCGCCCGCCGAGCGGCGGCCGGTGCCGTCCGCCGCCGCGGCCGCGACCCGGTCCGCGCTGGCCACCGTGCCGCGCCCGGGGGGCCCGCGTCCCGTCACCGGGGCCGCCGAACACCGTTGATCCCACCGGGAGTTCCCATGCCCCGCGGCTCGACGCGGCCCGCCCCGAGCCGGCCGTCCACCTGGCGTCCGGCGGGACGGCCCGGCCGCGTCCGCAAGACGACAGAAAGAGCAGAATGCCCCGCTTCAGCATCATCGTCCCCTCCCACGGGGTCGCCGGCCGGCTGTCCCAGGCCCTGGACTCGGTCCTCGGCCAGTCCTTCGGCGACCTGGAGCTGATCCCGGTCTGCGACGGGCCCGACGCCCCGGCCGCCGAGGTGGCCGCCGGGTACGCCGGGCGGGACCCCCGGGTGGCCCCGGTCCACTCGCCGCCGTCGGCCGGTCTCGGCGGAGCGCGCAACGCCGGGATGCGGGCGGCGAGCGGTACCTATCTGCTGTTCCTGGACGGCGACGACCTGCTGCTGCCGGGCGCGCTCGCCGCCCTGGACGCCCGGCTGGCCGGGACCGCCGGGGTGGACGTGCTGTACGCGGAGCACGAACGCGCCCCCTGGTGGGAGGGCGAGCCGGCCAATCCGGTGGCGCCGCTGCTCGCCCGGGCCCCCGAGGGCGCCTTCGCCCCCGCCGAGCTGCCGCACCTGACCGGCGTCCGGCTGCCCGCCTGGAGCGCGGTGTACCGGCGCGCCTTCCTCGCCGAGCACCGGCTGGTCTTCCCGGACGGCCACTTCACCGACGTCGGCTGGGGCGGGCTGACCTCGCTCGCCGCCGAGCGGATCGCGGTGCTGCGCCGGGTGGTGGTACGGCACCGGCTGCGCCGGCAGGGCAGCCGGCTGAACCAGCCCGGGCCGGAACAGCTCGCCCTGCTGGACCAGGTGGAGCTGGTGCTGGAGCGGGCGGCCGGGTGCGCCCTGCCCGCCGAGCGCACCGGGCCCCTCTTCGACCAGCTGTTCGCGGTGGTGCTGAGGACGGCGTCCCGGCCGGAGCGGCTGCCCTCGGGGCACCGGGCGTTCTTCCGCCGCGCGGCCCGCCTCTACCGGCGCTTCCGGCCGGCCGGGCACCGGATGCCGCGCGGCAGCCTGGGGGTGCAGCACCGGCTGCTGGCGGTGGGCGCCTACGACGCGTTCCGCGCGCTGCGCGAGGCCAACCGGCTGACCGGCAGGGCCGCCGCGACCCTGCCCCGCCCGCACGCGGTGCGCACCCGGCTGCGCTACCGCGCCGCCCTGCACCGCCCCCTCGATCCGAACCTGGCCGTGTACTGCGCCTACTGGGGCCGCGGCTACGCCTGCAACCCGGCCGCGATCCACGCCAAGGCCCGCGAACTCGCCCCGCACATCCGGTCGGTGTTCCTGGTGGAGGCCGGCCGGGAGCACACCATGCCGCGGGACGTGGAGTACGCGGTGCTCGGCTCGCACCGCGCCTGGGAGCTGCTGGCCCGCGCCACGTATCTGATCAACAACGCCAACTTCGCCGATGGCGTGGTCAAGCGGCCCGGCAGCGTGCACCTGCAGACCCAGCACGGCACCCCGCTGAAGACGATGGGCGTGGACCAGTCGACGTACCCCGTGGTGGCCGCGCGGTCCGGCAGCTACACCCGGCTGCTCGGCCGGGTCGGCCGCTGGGACTTCAACCTGTCCGCCAACCGCCACTCCACCCGGATGTGGGAGCGCGCCTTCCCCGGCTCCTGGGAGGCGCTGGAGTACGGCTATCCGCGCAACGACGTCTACTACACCGCGACCGCCGACGACGTGGCCCGGGTCAGGCGGGAGCTGGGCGTCCCCGAGGGCCGGCTCGCCGTGCTCTACGCGCCCACCCACCGCGACCACCACACCGGCTTCGAACCGGGCCTGGACCTGGAGGAGTTCTGCCGGGCGGCCGGCGAGGACGTCGTGGTCCTGCTGCGCGCCCACTACTTCTACGACCGGGGCGGCGCCCGGCACTCGGACCGGATCATCGACGTCACCGCGCACCGCTGCGCCGAGGACGTGTGCCTGGCCGCGGACGCGCTGGTCACCGACTACTCCTCCATCATGTTCGACTACGCCAACCTGGACCGGCCGATCGTCGTCTACGCCGACGACTGGGACGTCTACCGGCGCACCCGGGGCGTCTACTTCGACCTGCCGGCCGAGCCGCCCGGGCCGGTCGCCCGCACCCCCGGGGAGCTGGCCGCCGTCTTCCGCGACGGCTCGTACGCGGGCGCCGGGTCGGCGGCGCTGCGGGCCGCGTTCCGCGCGCGCTTCTGCCAGTTCGACGACGGCCGGGCCGCCGAACGCGTCGTACGGCGGGTGCTGCTCGGCGAGCCGCCGGAGGCGATCGCGCCGGTGCTCCCGCTCGCCGAGCGCGTCCCCGCCCCGGCCGCCGCGACCCTCGTGAGGAGCTGACCGTGCCCCGCTTCAGCGTGATCGTGCCCTGCCACCGGGTGCAGGCGTATCTGCCCGAGTGCCTGGACTCGGTGCTCGCGCAGTCGTACCAGGATGTCGAGGTGATCGCCGTGGACGACCGCTCGCCGGACGACTGCGGCGCGATCCTGGACGAGTACGCCGCCCGCGACGCGCGTGTGAAGGTGCTGCACCTGCCGGAGAACGTGGGGCTCGGCCGCGCCCGCAACGCCGCTCTGGCGCACGCCACCGGCGACTACCTGCTCTTCCTGGACAGCGACGACACGCTCACCCCGGGCGCGCTGCGGGCCGTCGCCGACCGGCTGGCGGAGACCGGCGACCCGGACGTGCTCGTGTACGACTACGCGCGCACCTACTGGTGGGGCGGCACCCGGCGCAACGCGCTGGCCGGGGTGCTCGCCGAGGCCGGCCCGGACACCTTCACGGCGGCCGGGTACCCGCGCGTCCTGGACCTGCTGATGGTGGTGTGGAACAAGGTCTACCGCCGGGAGTTCGTCGACGCGGAGGGCTTCGCGTTCCCGCCGGGCTACTACGAGGACACCCCCTGGACGTTCCCGGTGCTGCTCAGCGCCCGGCGGATCGCCGCGCTGGACCGGATCTGCCTGAACTACCGGCAGCGCAGGCAGGGCAGCATCCTGTCCACCACCAGCCGCAGGCACTTCGACGTCCACGAGCAGTACGAGCGGGTCTTCGCGTTCCTGGACGCGCGGCCCCGGCTCGCGCACTGGCGGCCGTACCTGCACCGGAAGATGGGCGAGCACTGCCTGGACATCCTGGCCAAACCGGACCGGCTGCCGCCCGCCGACCGGGCCGAGTTCTTCCGGCGCACGGCCGAGCTGTTCCGCCGGCTGAAGCCGCAGGGCGCACGGGTGGACGGCGAGGTCGCCGTGCTGGAGGGCACCTGGACCGGCTACCGGCTGCGGCGTCAGGCGGCACGGGCCGGCCGCGGGGCGGCCCGGCTGACGCAGTCGGCGCGGCAGGCGGCGGCCGGCCGCGCCCGCACCGGCTGGGCCGCCCTGCACGCCCGCCGCTCCCTCGACCCCCACCTGGTGGTGTACTCGGCGTCCGCGCACCGGGGCATGCTGGGCGACCCGGCGGCCGTCTACCACGCGGCCCGGCGGATCGCCCCGCACCTGCGCGGGGTGTGGGTGGTGCGGGACGCCGAGGCGGCCGCGCTGCTGCCGCCGGACGTGGAGCACGTGGTCGCGGGCACCCTCCGCTGCGCGCGGGTGATGGCGCGGGCCGCGTTCCTCGTCGGCGACGCCGACTGGCCGGCCGCCCCGGCCAAGCGGCCCGGCAGCGTGTACATCCACACCCACCAGGGCACGCCGCTGAAGTTCCTGGGCGCCGATCTGCTGGACAAGCCGGGCGCCCGGCTCGGCGTCGACGTGCCGCGGCTGCTGCGCCGCGCCGACCGCTGGGACCACAGCCTGGTCGCCGGCCGCCACTCCGAGCTGGTGTACGAGCGGGCCTACCCCTGCCACTTCGCCTCGGCCCGTACCGGCAGCCCGCGCAACGACGTGCTGGTCAACGGCGGCCCCGGCGACTTCCGGCGCCGGCACGGCATCCCCGACGACCACACGGTGGTGCTGTACGCGCCGACCCGCCGGGACTACCGCAGGGGCGGGCACGTGGACCGGATCGACCTGGCCCGGTTCGCGGCCGACCTCGGCGAGGGCCACACCCTGGTGGTGCGGCTGCACCCCTCGCTGGCCGCCGGCCCGGCGCGGGGCATGGGGCTGACCGAGCTGGCCCGGCGCGGCGTCGTGCTCGACGCGACGGACGAACCGCACCTGTCGGACGTGCTGCTGGCGGCGGACGCGCTGGTCACCGACTACTCGTCCGTCATGTTCGACTACGTCAACCTGGACCGGCCGGTCGCGCTGCTCGCCGACGACTGGCCCGCGTTCCGGGCGAGCCGGGGCGCCTACATCGACATCACCGCCGAGCCGCCCGGCCATGTCACCCGCTCCTACCGGGAGTTGGCCCGGTTGTTCACCTCGGGCCGCTGGCGGGACGAGGAGTCGGCGCGGCTGCGGGCCGCCTTCCGCTCCCGTTACTGCGAGTTCGAGGACGGCCGGGCGGCCGAGCGGGTCGTGCGCACGCTGCTGCTGGGCGAGCCGATGCCGGCCGGTCCCATCCGGCTGCCGGGTCAGCCGACGGCCGGGCGGGACGCGCTGACGTCGGCGTGAGGGCGGCCAAAGGGGCCGCGGACTACTCGACGACGAGGTCGACCTCGATGTTGCCGCGGGTGGCGTTGGAGTAGGGGCAGACCTGGTGGGCGGCCTCGACCAGCCGGCTTCCGGTCTCGCGGTCCACGGTGTCGGGCAGCTCGACGCGCAGGGTGACCTTCAGGCCGAAGCCCTCGCCCTGCTTGCCGATGCCGACCTCGGCGGTCACGGCGGCGTCCGAGACGTCCACCTTGGCCTTGCGGCCGACGAGTCCGAGGGCGCCGCCGAAGCAGGCGGCGTACCCGGCGGCGAAGAGCTGCTCGGGGTTGGTGCCCTCGCCGTTGCCGCCCAGCTCCACCGGCGGGGCCAGCTTGACGTCGACCTTTCCGTCGGAGGTGACGGCACGGCCCTCACGGCCGTGGGTTGCGGTGGCGACGGCGGTGTAGAGCGCGTCCATGACGAACCATCCCTCTCGATGTGTCCTGCGGTGCTTGCCTTGCGAGCACAAGTGAAGCACACAATTAAGTTGTACACAATCGAATCGTGGGGTGCCGGGCTACCCTGGTCCCATGACCGCTTCCCCCGCCGGCACCGAGGCGGACTGGCTCCGCCTGGACCGCCAGATCTGCTTCGCCCTGCACGCCGCCTCCCGCGCCTTCAACGGCGTCTACCGCGTGGTCCTCAAGGACCTCGGCCTCACCTATCCGCAGTACCTGGTGATGCTGGTGCTGTGGGAGCAGGGCGACCTGCCGGTCAAGAAGCTCGGCGAACAGCTGCGGCTCGACTCCGGCACGCTGTCCCCGCTGGTCAAGCGGCTGGAAACGGCGGGTCTCGTACGGCGCGAGCGCAGCGCGCAGGACGAGCGCTCGGTGCGGGTGCACCTCACCGAGGAGGGCACGCGGCTGCGCGAGCGGGCGCTGGAGGTGCCGCGCCGCATCATGAGCTCGACCGGGTTCGACGTCGCGGAGATCGCCGACCTGCACGCCCGCCTCGACCGGCTCACCAGCGCGCTGGACGCGGCGGCGACGGCACAGGCCCACCCCGGCAACTGACGGGCCGTACGTAGAGCCGCACGGCGTCCCGGCCCCGCACGGCCTCGCCGGCCACCCTGAACTCCTGCCGGAGGACTTCCAGTTCGGCCCGTACGACGGGGTCGCGCGGCGTCCACCGTCCGGTCAGCACGGCCCGGTCGGCCACCACCCACACCCGCGCCACCCCGCCCAGCCGCCGTCGCACCTCCCCGGCCGGGGCCTCCACGCCGTACAGCGTCCCCGACCGGTCCCCGGGCTTGGCCAGCGCCAGGTCCCGCGTGCCGCGGAACGCCCCGGGATAGGCAAGCGCCGTGTTCCGCGCGGAGCCCGGCAGGTACAGCACCGCGTCCCCGGCCCGCACCCCGCGCGCGGCCGCCCGCGCGACCGACGCGAGGTCGTCGGGACGGCGCGCGGGGTCCCGGTCCTGCCGCAGCACCGGGAGCTGCTGGAGGAGGACGAGGGCGACGGCGAGAAGACCGAGGAGGGTCACGGGGACGGACGTCGGACGCGGCCGGCCCGGACCGGCCGGCCGGCCGGTCCGGGCCGGCCACGCCACCACCCGCTCCGCCCCGGCGGCGACCGCCAGCGGCGCCCCCGCGAGCGCGTACAGCACATACCGGTCGACGTACAGCGGCGGCGAGGACAGCGACACCAGCATCAGCACGCCCGGCGCCACCACCGTCAACGGCAGCGCCACCCCCGCGAGGGTGATCTTCCCCCGGCCCCCGGACATCCCGGCCGCCCCCACCACCGCGAGCCCCAGGCACACCCAGTACACCCCGGGCGGCACCCCGAAGAACGACCGCAGCAGCCCCTCGGCCGTCCCGGCCGTCGGCCTGCGCACCCACGCCACCTGCGCCGCCTGCGCCCGCGACACCAGCGCCATCGGCACCACAGCGGCCCCGGCCGCCACCGCCGCGCACCCCCACCCCCGCCACACCCGGGCCCCCACCCGGGCCAGCGCCAGCGACACCCCGTGGGCGAGCACCAGCAGCACCGCGAACTCGTGCAGCCAGCAGGTGACGCCGAGGACGAGGCCGTACCCCCACCAGGACCCCTTCTCCACTCCCCGCAGCAGGAGCAGCGTCGCCCCCATCGCCCCGGCCGCCACCAGCGCGTACGACCGCCCCTCCTGCGCGTAGTGCCCGGCCATCGGGTTCACGGCGTAGAGCAGCCCCGCCCACAACCCCACCCGGGGCCGCGCGAGCCGCGCCCCCACCTCCGCCACCAGGCCCGCCGTCACCGCGGCACCGGCCACCGACGGCAGTCGCAGCACCACCTCGTCGGCGCGGACGGCGAGCACGAAGTGCATCAGCAGGTAGTAGAGCCCGTGCACCGCGTCGACCCCGTGCAGCAGCCGCCAGATCTGCGGCACCGTACGGCGCGCCACCTGGAAGGTGACGGCCTCGTCGCGCCACATCCCGCCCCGGTCCACCCCCCACAGCCCGAGCACCAGCATCGCCAGCACGGGCGCCCCCACCACGGCACCGCGCCGGAACCGCACCGGCGCCCGCGGCGGTTTCCGCGACGCAGCTGCACGAACTTCCCCAGGGAGCCCGACGTTCACCACGGCCCGATCTTTTGTGCTGGGACAACGTTTCCGAGGTGTTTACGGTGTATCGCCGCCGATACGCCATCCACCCGGCTTAGGCTCCAACGCGATGAACCGCCTCCGTGTCACCCCCGGTCCGGTCCCCGCGCTCGCCACCGCCTGGCTCGCCACCCGTGCCCTGATGCTGTGGCTGCTCGCGCACGACGGTTCTCCGCTGCTCAGCGGGGGTTCGGTGGCGCGGGAGGTGTGGCGGCTGTACTTCCACTGGTACGGGGTGCTCGCGCAGGGGTCGTTCCCCGAGCACGACACGCTGTGGCAGTACCCGCCGGGCGCGGGCGCGGTGCTGCTGCTCCCGGGCCTGGTACCGGGGTTGACGTACTTCCAGGCGTTCGTGGCGCTGACGCTGGCGGCGGACGCGCTGATCGCGGGAGCGCTGGTGCGGGCGGGCCGCCGGGACGGCCGGAGCCTGCTCGGCGCGGCCCTGTGGACGGGCGGTCTGCCGCTGCTGCTGCATTTGCCGCTGGCCCGGTACGACGTACAGGTCACCGCCCTCGCCGTGCTCTCCCTGCTGACGCTGGCGCGCTCTCCGCGCGCGAGCGGTGCGCTCGGGGCGCTCGGCGCCCTGGTGAAGGGCTGGCCCGCGCTGGTGCTCCTCGGCACCCCCAGGGGCGGGCCGACGCGCACGGCGTGGGCGTGGGCGGCGGGCGCCGGGACCGTCGTACTGGGGGTGCTCTCCCTGTCGTTGCGGCATCCGCTGTCCTTCCTGGCCGGACAGGGCGGGCGCGGCGTGCAGATCGAGTCGCTCGGCGGTACGGCGCTCAACCTCGCCCGGCACGCGGGCTGGTCCGGCCGGCCCCACTACCAGTACGGGGCCATCGAGTTGGTGGGTCCGTACGTGTCCGTCGTCGCGGACTGCTCCCTCGCGCTGACGGCCGCCGCGTTCGGGCTGCTGGTGCTGTGGCGGCTGCGGGCGCGGCACTGGAACGAGGCGACCCCGTACGACGCGGCGCTGTGCGCGGTGCTGCTGTTCACGGTGACCAGCAGGGTCATCAGCCCCCAGTACATGGTGTGGCTGCTGGGGCTCGCCGCCGTGTGCCTGACCTCGCGGCAGACCGGCCAGCGTCCGGTGGCCGTACTGGTCCTCGCGGCGTCCGCGTTGAGTACCGTGGTGTACCCGCTGTGCTACGGGGAGGTGATCGCGGGCACCTGGAGCGGATGCCTGCTGATGCTGGGGCGCAACGGCATGCTGGCGGCCGCCGCGCTACTGTCTTTCCTGCGGCTGTGGCGCTCCTGTGGACCGCCCGGGGCAAAGAGCGGGCAAACGAAGGAACCCCACCCGGATTCCGACCGTCTTCCGGAGCGAGCACTAACCCTCTCTTAACCGGGTATTACCGAATATTTCTACGCTCCCGGCTCGTGGACCCCATGCTTCCAGACTCGTCTGACCCGCCAGAGAACACCCAGACCCCAGAGCGCGCCGAGCAGTCCGGGGCGCACCGGCCGGCCCAGGTCGGTGTCGTCGTCATCGGCTACAACGACCGCGCGCACGTGGCCGACGCGGTGCGTTCGGCACTCGCGCAGGGCCCCGCCGTCGCGGAGGTGGTCGCGGTCGACGACTGCTCCACGGACGGCAGCGCCGAACTGCTCGACCGGCTGGCCGCCGACGAGCCCCGGCTGCGGGTGGTCCGCCGGGACGACAACAGCGGTGGCTGCGGCAGCCCGCGCAACACCGGCATCGACGCGGTGACGGCGCCGTACGTGATGTTCCTGGACAGCGACGACGTACTGCCGCCGGGCGCGGTGGACGCGCTGCTGACGGCGGCCACGGGGGCGCACGCCGAGGTGGCGAGCGGGCTGTGTGTGCGCCGGGAGCTGCCCTCGGGTCGCGAACAGCCCTGGCAGGAGAACCTCTACACGGCGCACACCGTTCTCGCGCGCCCCGCACAGCGCCCCCGACTGGTCCACGACACGCTGTGCGTCAACAAGCTGTACCGCACCGACTTCCTGCGCGAGCACGACATCCGTTTCCCCGAAGGCCGCTTCCTCTACGAGGACTTCGTCTTCACCGCGCGGGTGCTGGCCGCCGCCCCGCGCATCGCGCTGGTGCCGGACCGGGTGTACGTGTGGCACGTGCGCCGGTCGGCCGAGCGGCTGTCGCTCTCCCTCGACCGCGAGCACATCGACAACTGGAAGGCGCGCACGCGGGCGTGCACGCTGGCGTACGACATCCTGCTGGGCGCCGGCCAGAAGGAGCTGGCGCGGGCGGCGCGGGCCAAGTTCCTGGAGCACGAGGTGCGGATGTACACACGCGAACTGGGGTTGCGCGACGCGCAGTACCGGCGCGCGTGGTGGACGCACACCCGGGAACACCTCGCGCGCTACGACGCCGCCGACTGGGAGCTGAACCCGGCCGCGCCCGGCCGGCTGCTGGGCCGGCTGATCCTGGAGTCCCCGGAACCGCGCGACCTGCCCCGGATACGGGACCTGGCCGCCCGCCCGGCCCGGCTGCTCCCTCCGTACGCCCGCACCCCGGACGGGGTGCCGGTCTGGTCCGAGGACCTCCCGCAGCTCGCCCTGACCCCCTTCCTGACCAGCCCCACCCGGGCTCTGCCGCTCGCACTGGACGCGGAACTGCGCCCCCAGGCGCGCGCCACGCCCCTGACGCTGCGGCTGCACGAGCTGTACGGCAGGGTCGCCGAGGCGGGCCCCCGGGAGGTGGACGTGCTCTGGGCGTCCCGGAACGACGACCGGGTCCGGGGGCACGCGACGGCCGCCCTCTCACCCGCGGGCGCGGACCTCTGGTCGGCCGAGCTGCCCGTCGACCTGGGCGCGCTCGGCGCGGGCACCTGGGACCTGCGGCTGACCGTGCGCTTCGCGGACGGCGCGGAGCGGGAGGTCACGGCGCACGCCCGCGCGGGCGCCGGCCGACTGCGCCGCCGCGCCGTACCGAGCGTGCGGCACGGCGTCCTGCTGGTGCAGCCGTACGCGACGCACTCCGGCGCGCTGGCGCTGCGCGTGGCGACGGGCGTGCGGGGCGTCACCCAGGTGCTGCGCAACCGGCTGCGGCGCCTGCTTCACTGAGACGGTCCCCGCTGCCGCATCGGGAACACAGCGTCGGGAACTACTGGGTCTGGAACGAGGCCGGGAAGAGAAACATCGTGTCTGTCCTTATCGCCGGTGGAGCCGGTTACATCGGAAGCACCGTGGCGTCCGCCTGCCTGGACGCGGGCATCACCCCGGTGATCCTCGACAACCTCGTGCGCGGCCGCGCCGAGTTCACCGACGGGCGGATCTTCTACGAGGGTGACATCGCGGACGGCGCCCTGGTCGACCGGATCTTCGCGGAGCACCCGGACATCTCCCACGTGGTGCACTGCGCGGCGCTGATCGTGGTGCCGGAGTCGGTCGCGGACCCGATCGGCTACTACGAGGCGAACGTCACCAAGAGCCTGGCCTTCGTCCGCCATCTCCACCGCAACGGCTGCGACCGGCTCATCTTCAGCAGCTCGGCCTCCATCTACCGGGCCGAGGACGGCTCCCCCGTCACCGAGGAGTCGCCGCTGGCGCCGCAGAGCCCCTACGCGCGGACCAAGGCGGTCTGCGAGGGGATGTTCGCCGACATCGCCGCGGCCGGGCAGCTGCGGGTGCTGTCCCTGCGGTACTTCAACCCGGTCGGCTCCGACCCCCTGCTGCGCACCGGTCTCCAGCTCAAGCGGCCCAGCCACGCGCTGGGCAAGCTGATCGAGGCCCACCAGGAGGGCACGGCGTTCCCGGTCACCGGCGTGAACTACCCGACGCGCGACGGCACGGGCATCCGGGACTACGTGCACGTCTGGGACCTTGCCGCGGCCCACGTCGCGGCGATCGAACGCTTCGACTCCGTCCTCACCGCGTCGGCGCCGTCGATCGCGATCAACCTGGGCACCGGGTCCGGCACCACGGTCCGCGAGCTGTGCGCCGCGTTCAACAACGTCGTCAGCACGCCCCTGCGGACCGTCGACACCGACCCCCGCCCGGGCGACGTCGCCGGCGGCTACACCACGAGCGACCGCGCGGCGAAACTGCTCGGCTGGACGCCGAAGCTGTCCCTGGAGGAGGGCATCCGCTCGGCCCTGGACTGGATCCCGGTGCGCGACGAGATGCTGAAGGACTGACCCGGCCACCGTCCGGAACCGCCTGCCGGCGCGGGCCCGCCCGTGCCGGGGGGCTCCCGCCACGGGCCGGTTCCCGCCATGGGTCACCGGTCTCGCCACAGGTCACTCGTCTCGCCACCGGAAGCCCGGACCGTCCGCGGTGCCCGGGGCCGCCCGGCCGCCACGGCGCCGCGTGCGGGGGAGAACGCCTCGCCGGCACCGGCGAGCGCCCTCCCCCTGCGACGAGACGCCGAAAGGCCGGACCGGCTCCCGGGCCCTCCCGGTAGCCTGCGCCCATGGTCCCGTCCCCCGCCCCCTCCCCCGCCGACCGAGCCGCGGGTGCCGTCCTCGGGTCCGCCGTGGGCGACGCCCTCGGCGCGCCCTTCGAGTTCGGGCCCGAGGGCGCCTTCTCGGCCCGCTTCCCGGTCCCCGGGGCCGCCGACGAGATGTGCGGCGGCGGTGGCTGGGACCCCGGCGAGGCCACCGACGACACACAGATGGCCGTGCTCGTCGCCGAGTCGCTGCTGGCGCACGGCGGCCTGGACCTCCCCGACGTCTTCCGGCGTTTCCAGCACTGGGCCGCGGCCGGTCCGAAGGACATCGGGTTGCAGACGGAGGCGGTGCTGACCGGTGGGGAACCGTGGGACACCGCCGCCGCCGAACACTTCCGGGTGAACCAGCGGGCCGCCGGAAACGGCGCCCTGATGCGCGCCGCGCCCTCGGCCGTGTTCTTCGCCCGGCACGGCCGGGCCGCCACCCTGGACGCCGCGCGCCGCCTGTCCGCCCTCACCCACGGCGACCCGGCCGCCGGCGAGGGCACGGCCGTACTGCACGAACTGGTCCGGGTCGCGCTGGCGGGCGGGGACCCGCTGGACGCCGTACCCGGCGCCCTGGCGGCCCTGCGCCCCGGGCACCGCGAGCGGTACGCCGTCGTGCTCGCCCCCGACTGGCACCCGGACCTCGCCACCGAGTTCAACGGCGCGGTCTGGCCCTGCCTCGGCTCGGCGGTCTGGGCGCTGCGGACGACGGCGTCCTACGAGGCGGCGGTCCGCGCGGCCGTCGACCTGGGCGGCGACACGGACACCGTGGCCGCGGTCACCGGGGCGCTGGCCGGCGCCGTGTACGGGATCGGCGCCGTCCCCGAGCGGTGGTCCGGCGCCCTGCGCGTCCCGCTGCCCGGCTCCGGCGGGCGGGTGCTGCGCGCCCCGGACCTGGCCGACCTGGGCCGCCGGCTCACAGCGCCTTCAGCGCCCCCGCGGTAGCCCGCGCCAGCCGCTCCAGATAGCCCTTCGGCGGCTTCGGGGACCGGATGACCACCGAGCGCCAGTACAGGGGCCCGGAGATGAGGTCGAGGGCGAGGTCGGGGTCGAGCCCGGGGCTCACCTCGCCGCGTTCCGCCGCCGCGGCGACGATCTTGCTGGCCACGCCCTCCTGACCGTCGCGCAGCGCCTTCTGGAAGGCCTCGGCGATGTCGGGGTTGCGGGCGGCCTCGGCCTGGAGGTCGGGGATGACCTGTGAGGCGACGGGGTGGCGCAGGGCGCGGGAGGTCACCTCGTAGAGCAGCCGCAGGTCGCCCTCCAGGGAGCCGGTGTCCGGCACCGGCAGACCGAGCACCGCCATCGCGGAGACCACGTCGAGGACCAGGTGGAGCTTCGAGCGCCAGCGCCGGTACACCGCCGTCTTGCCGACGCCGGCCCGCCGCGCGATCCCCTCGATGCTCATGCGGGCGTAGCCGACCGCGGCCAGTTCCTCGAAGACCGCCGCCCGGATGGCCTCGGTCACGTCCTCACGCAGCACCGCGGCCCCGGCGGGGGCCCGGCGGCGCGCACGCGTCGGCGATTCGTCGGCGGGCTCGGCGGCGTTCGTGGTCATGGCTCCAGCATAGGGCGTGACGACGAAACGGTTGCGTTGCGACGTCACTTGGTTCTACGCTCACGTTGCGACGATACGGTCCCGTCCCGACGTAAGAGAATGTGAAGAGAACCGTAAGGAAACGCCGGACGACGGGACCGGCCCGCCACCGATCCGGCCACAGTCGGAGACGTGGCACCCCCCTCCCCCCGAGCGAAAGCAGCGGATGTGAGCCAGGTCCTCGACACACCGCCCCCGACCCAGGCCCCGGCCGACGACCTCAAGGCACTCGCCGCCCGGCACGGCCTGACCGTCAGCGGCGCCCGCCCCTCGCTGCCGGAGTACATCCGCCAGCTGTGGGCCCGGCGCCACTTCATCACCGCCTTCGCCACCGCCAAGCTCACCGCGCAGTACAGCCAGGCGAAGCTCGGCCAGGTCTGGCAGGTCATGACCCCGCTGCTGAACGCGGCGGTCTACTACTTCATCTTCGGTGTGCTGCTGGGCACCAAGCGCGGCGTGCCGGACTACATCCCGTTCCTGGTCACCGGCGTGTTCGTGTGGACGTTCACGCAGAGCTCGATCCAGGTCGGCACCCGGGCGATCTCCGGCAACCTCGGCCTGGTGCGCGCCCTGCACTTCCCGCGCGCCGCCCTGCCGATCTCCTTCTGCCTCCAGCAGCTCCAGCAGCTGCTGTTCTCGATGGCGGCGCTGGTCGTCATCCTGCTCTGCTTCGGCGTACCGGTCTCCGCGTCCTGGCTGCTGGTGATCCCCGCGCTCGTCCTCCAGTTCACCTTCAACGCCGGCATGGCGATGATCATGGCGCGAATGGGTGCCAAGACCCCGGACATCGCCCAGCTGATGCCGTTCATCCTGCGTACCTGGATGTACGTGTCCGGCGTCATGTGGAGCATCGACAAGCTCACCGCGAAGGACCACCTGCCGCACCTGGTCACCGTCGCGCTGGAGACCAACCCGGCCGCGGTCTACATCGACCTCATGCGGTTCGCGCTGATCGACAGCTTCCACGCCAAGCAGCTGCCCCCGCACGTGTGGGCGGCGGCGACCGGCTGGGCCCTGCTCGCCGGCATCGGCGGCTTCATCTACTTCTGGAAGGCTGAGGAGACGTACGGCCGTGGCTGAGCACAACGAGTACACCCAGCTGAACGAAGGCCCCGAGGGGTACGGGCGGACCGCGTACACCACGCCCGCCGCACCGGCCGACCGGATCCCGACCGTCGTCGCCGACAGCGTCGACATCGTCTACCGGGTCAACGGCACGGGCGCCGGCCGCGGCTCCGCCACCGCCGCCCTCAACCGCATCCTGCGCCGCGAGCAGGCCGAGAAGGCGGCCGGCGTGCGCCGGGTGCACGCGGTGAAGAAGGTGTCGTTCATCGCCTACAAGGGCGAGGCGATCGGCCTCATCGGCACCAACGGCTCCGGCAAGTCCACCCTGCTGAAGGCCGTCGCCGGCCTGCTGCCGGTGGAGAGCGGCCACATCTACACCAACGGCCAGCCCTCCCTGCTGGGCGTCAACGCGGCCCTGATGAACGACCTCACCGGCGAGCGCAACGTCTATCTCGGCGGCCTCGCCATGGGCATGTCCCGCGAGCAGGTCAGGGAGCGCTACCAGGACATCGTCGACTTCTCCGGGATCAACGAGAAGGGCGACTTCATCACCCTGCCGATGCGCACCTACTCCTCCGGCATGGCCGCCCGGCTGCGCTTCTCCATCGCCGCCGCCAAGGACCACGACGTCCTGCTCATCGACGAGGCCCTGGCCACCGGCGACCGCAGGTTCCAGGTGCGCTCGGAGGACAGGATCCGCGAGCTGCGCGAGAAGGCGGGCACCGTCTTCCTGGTCAGCCACAACAACAAGTCGATCCGCGACACCTGCGAGCGCACGCTGTGGCTGGAGCGCGGCGAGCTGCGCATGGACGGCCCCACCGAGGAGGTCATGAAGGAGTACGAGGCCTTCACCGGTGACAAGTCGGACAAGACGGGGAAGAAGCCCGCACAGAAGAAGGCCGCGTAACGCACCATGGAACATGTCACCACGTAAAAACGGCGCGGCGTGAAACCAGGAGACCGGGATGACGCTCTCACCAGTCGGGCCGGTCCTCTTACCCCGAACGTGGTCATCCCATTCATCCTCTTAGTGACAGTATGTTATGAAGGGTGACCCTCCACCACGAGCCGAAGGAGTCCTCCGCGATGCCCCAACTCAGCGTCATCGTCTACGGACCCAACGCGCAGGGGCATCTGACGGAGTTGCTCGACACGCTCGAAGCGCATCCGCTGTCCGACGCCGAGATCATCGTCGCCGCGGTCGGCGACTGGGCACGGGAGACCGCCGCGGGCCACGCCCCCGAGACGATCGTCGTCCCGCTTCCGGACGGCACCGGTGACGCCCAGGCCCGGTCCGCCGGCGCCGCCCGCGCGTCCGGCCGCTGGCTGCACTTCGTGCACGCCAAGGACGGCCTGCCCGCCGGCGCGCCCCGGCTGATCGCCGAACGCGCCGCCGAACTGGACGACTCCGTCGACGTCCTCCTGCTCGACCACCTCACCACCACCTGGCAGAGCGCCGCCCGCCCCTCGCGCGACGGCCGCTTCCTCGCCGCCGTGGGCCGCGCCGCCCTGCCTCTGGACGAGGCCGCCGACCTGCTGCGCCTCACCCCGCTGCTCGGCAACCGCGCCCTGCGCCGGGAGTTCTGGCAGGCGCACGAGCAGCAGCTCACCACCGACGACGAGCCGCGCGCCGCCCGCGCCGCCCTGCTGCACGCGGGCCGCGTCGCCTGCCTGAACCAAGTGGCCTACGAGAACCGCGAGTTGCGGCCCGAGAGCCTGCCGCCGCTGGCCCCCGAGGACCGCTACGGGCTGATCGAGCGCTACGAGTCGCTGATGCCGCTCGCCAAGGACCGCCGCGCCCCCCGCGTGGTGCTCTACGACCTGATGATGCGCGACCTGGTGCGCACCTTCGCCGGCGAGAACCTGCCCGACGCGGTGGCCCGCGAGTTCTTCCGCCGCGCCTCCCTCGCCGCGGTGCGCTGGCGCCCCGAGCGCTACGAGCGCCCGTCGGGCGTCGAGGGCGTGCGGCACGCGCTGCTGGAGGAGGGCGCGTACACCAAGTACCGCGCGTTCCAGGCCGCCAACCGCACTCGGCGCGCCGCGCGCAAGGCCGTGCGCACCCGCAAGCGCCAGGTCGGCGCCAAGCTCCGCGACCAGCAGTACCGCCGCGCCCTGAGCCGGCCCGTCGACCCCCACCTCGCGGTGTTCGCGGCCTACTGGGAGCGCGGGGTGGCCTGCAACCCGGCCGCGATCGCCGCCAAGCTGGCCGAACTCGCCCCGCACATCCACCCGGTGTGGGTGGTGTCCAAGGACAACACGGCCCTGCTGCCGCCCGGCACCGACCACGTGGTCCCCGGCACCCGCCGCTACTGGGAGGTGCTGGCCACCGCCAAGTACCTCGTCAACAACGTCAACTTCCCCAACGCGGTGGTCAAGCGGCCCGACGCGATCCACCTCCAGACCCACCACGGCACCCCGCTCAAGCGCATGGGCCTGGACCAGATCGAGCACCCGGCCGCCGCCAAGGGCCTGGACTTCGCCGCGCTGCTGGCCCGCATCGACCGCTGGGACTACAGCGTCAGCGCCAACAGCCACTCCACCCGCATGTGGGAACGCGCCTACCCGGCCCGCTACACCTCGCTGGACTACGGCTACCCGCGCAACGACGTCTTCTACACCAGCGACGCCGCCGCGGTGCGCGCCGCCCGCGAGCGGCTCGGTATCGCGCCCGGCAAGACGGCCGTGCTCTACGCCCCCACCCACCGCGACTACGAGGCCGGCTTCACCCCGCGCCTCGACCTCGCCGAACTCGCCGACCGGCTCGGCGAGGACACGGTCCTGCTGGTGCGCGCCCACTACTTCTACGGCGGCGCCACCTCCCCGCTGACCGGTCTGCGCCGCTCCGGGCGGATCATCGACGTCTCCTCCTACGACCCCGTCGAGGAGCTGTGCCTGGCCGCCGACGCGCTGGTCACGGACTACTCGTCGATCATGTTCGACTACGCCAACCTGGACCGCCCGATCGTCGTCTACGCCGACGACTGGGAGACCTACCGCACCACCCGCGGCGTCTACTTCGACCTGATGACCGAGCACCCCGGGCAGGTCGCCCGCACCCAGGAGGAGCTGACGGAGATCTTCCGCTCCGGCGCCTGGCGCGACGACAGCGCGGCCAAGGCCCGCACCGCCTTCCGGCGCCGGTTCTGCGAGTACGACGACGGCCGCGCCGCCGAGCGGGTCGTGCGTCGGGTGTTCCTCGGCGAGCCGGAGGAGGCACTGCCACCGGTGCTGCCGATCGAGGACCGCACCCCCGCCCCGACCCCCGA
This sequence comes from Streptomyces sp. NEAU-sy36, assembly GCF_013423905.1. NCBI lineage: Bacteria > Bacillati > Actinomycetota > Actinomycetes > Kitasatosporales > Streptomycetaceae > Streptomyces > Streptomyces sp. NEAU-sy36. Next base: position 741,215 of record NZ_CP058977.1, on the reverse strand, counting down.
GGAGGCCACGGCATGACGACCCCGGCCACGACCCCCGACGTCACGGTCACCGTCATCGTCTACAACGACGCGGCCCGCCTGCCCCGGGCGGTCGCCTCGTTGCGCGCGCAGACGCACGCCAACATCGAGATCATCATCAGCGACGACCACTCCACCGACGACACGCCGACCGTGGCGCGCCGTCTGGAGGCCGAGGATCCCCGCGTCCGGTACCTGCGGCTGCCGGAGAACAGCGGCGGGTGCAGCGCGCCGCGCAACCGGGCCATCGAGATCGCCCGCGCGCCGTATCTGATGTTCCTCGACAGCGACGACGAACTCCCGCCCGACGCCGTGGAACTGCTGCTGGCCGCGCACCGCGAGCGCGAGGTCGACTTCACCATGGGCGCGGTGCGCCGGGTCCGCGTGGACAACGGCCGCCGTACGACGTGGATGCCGCACCTGGTCGCCGAGCACCGCACGATCGAGGGCATCGAGGCGGACCCGCGGCTGTTCTTCGAGCACCTGTCGACCAGCAAGATGTACGCGCGCGCCTTCCTGGACCGGCACGACCTGCGCTTCCCCGAGGGCATCCACTACGAGGACCAGCTGTTCTCGGCGCAGGCGTACTGCCTGGCCAAGGCGTTCACGATCATCCCGGACCCGGTGTACGTCTGGTACATCGACCCGTACGCGGCGGCCGCCTCGGCGTCCATCTCCAACCAGCGGCACAAGGTCACCAACGTCCGTGACCGGGTGCACGTCCAGCGGCTCATCGACGACTTCCTGGTGGAGAGCGGGCACGCGGGGCTGCGGGAGGACAAGGACTACAAGTTCCTCAAGCACGACTTCCGGATGTACGCGGGCGACCTGCCTTACCGGGACGACGAGTGGCTGGCCGCGTTCGCGGACATCATGAACCCGTACCTGGACACCCTGGCCCCCGGCGCCTACACCAGGCTGCCCCGGCCCGAGCGGATCGTCCTCGAACTGCTGCGCTCGGGTCGCCTCGCCGACGTCCGGACGGCGGCGCGCGGACTCGGCCAGGAGGTGGCGCCGCGCCAGGTCACCTCGGACGCGGCGGGCGTGCCGTACTGGGGCGACAGCGTCCCGGACACGGACCGGGGCCGCCGTGAACTGGCCGTGGCCGACCTGGAGTTGGACACACGCCCGTTCCCGACGGCGCAGTTCCGCCACGAGATCACCGAACTGACCCGCGGCAGCGGGGCCTCGCTCACGCTGGCCATCCGCACATACGACCCCGGGCTGCGGCTCCCCGTGGGGCCCCAGCGGGCCGGTCTGATCCTCTCCCCCGGCGGGCGCCGGATGACGGTGCCCTTCCGGCTGGACCCGGTCAGCCCCGGCGTCTTCGAGGGCAGCGTCCGGCTGGACCTCGCCGCCGCGCAACTCCCTCTCCAGGGCTTCGAGGGCATCCGCCACCCCCTGGTCCGGCTGAACCAGCAGGGTCTGTGGAACTCCGGCGTCCTGCTGGCCCCGCTGGACTTCCCCACGGCCACGGCCCGCGTCGACTACCGCTCCGGTGCGACGCCGCACGAGGTCACGGTGGAGCCGGAGGGCCGCAACCCCGGCCGTCTCCAGCTCCGCTGGCGCCCGGTGGGCGCGACGGCCACGGTGATCCGGCCGGTGCTGCGCAAGATCGCCCGCCCCAGGGTCCGCAAGGCGGCGAAGCTGGTGGCGAGCGTCCTGAAGTAGCGCCGGGCGCAGGACAGCGCCGTAGCACCGCGGCCCCGTGGACATCCACGGGGCCGCGGTGCTTCACTCCGGCCGCCGGCGGCTCAGCGCGCGACCCGGAACAGGACCTGGTTCGCCGGCCCCGTGGCCACCTTCCGCAGGCCCGGCCCGGCCAGACCGGCCGGCCCGACGACCCACCGCACGCCGTACTCGCGCAGGATCCCCTGCCGCTGTGCCGGGGACGTCCCGTCCGCGAAGAACCGGTCCACCGCGGCCGACCGCCGCGCGGCGTCCGGCAGGAACACATCGGGATAGCCCGGCGCGACGGTGTACGCCCCGTACGCCGGGATCTGCCGCGCCGGATACGTCCGCGCCATCACCACGTCGCCGTACCGCACCCACGGCGTGAGCCAGTGGTACCCCACCCAGGGCGCCTGGTACTTGGCCGCCAGCACGGACGGCAGCGCTCCCTTGCCGGTCGCGTACCCGAGCGTCCCGGCCTGCGCCCACGCCCCGACCGCCAGCGCGACGCCCAGCACACACGCCCACCCGGTCCGCACCGCCCGGCGGCCGGCCGACACCACCTCCAGCGCCGCGGCGAGCTGCGCCGGGATCAGCGCGGCGGGCATGGCCCGGCCCCAGCTGTAGTGCCCGGTCAGCCCGCCCGCCGCGAACACCAGCGCGCCGAGCAGGAAGAACAGCGCGAGGGCGTCCCACCGGTCCCGCCGAAAGCGCAGCGCCAGCGCCGCCACTCCCAGCAGCACCAGGGCGAACCGGCTGCCCAGGTGCTCGTACAGCGGCTTGTGGATGGCCTCCAGGTCGGACCCCGCGGAGAACAGCGAGAAGAAGTCGTAGTACGGCCACAGCCACAGCAGCACCGCGCCGAGGAGCAGCCCGCCGCCGAGCCGCAGCCACACCGTGCGGCCGGGCCGGGCGGAGACCACCATGGCCAGCGCGCCGAGCGTGGCGACGACGCCCGTGAACTGGTGGCACAGCAGGACCAGCGCCCACAGCACGCCCAGCCCCAGCCAGCGCGCCCAGGACGCCTCGGTCCGCAGGGCGCGGGCGAGCCAGGCCCAGAAGTGGAAGGTGAGCCCGAGCGCGAACACGCTCGGGTAGGCGATGGTCAGCGCGAGGGAGTGCAGGCCGACGAAGCCGCTCCAGTTGAGGACCGCCGTCCCCCACAGCAGCACCAGGCTGAGCAGGGCCAGCGCCGGCGCCGCCCGGTGCGCGCTGAGCGTGCGCACGTACCGCCACACGCCGGTGACCAGCAGGGTGAGCCCCGCCAGCGCGGCGACGCGCAGCACCACGAACACCGACAGTCCGGTCACCTTGGCGAGCGCGCCCAGCACCAGCATCCACGGCGAGTAGTACGGGCTCGGGGTGTCCGCGTCGACCAGCGGGTTGCCGGGGTGCAGCAGGTCGTGGCTCAGCCGCTGGACGGTGGCCGCGTGCATCCCCAGGTCGCCGATCCACGGCAGCCGGACGATCACCAGGAGCAGCAGCACCAGGACCAGCACGGCGGCGGCCTGGGGCAGTGCCCTGGCCGCCCGCGCGGTGCCGTTCGGCGGCGTGCGGCGGCTCACGTGCTCTTCGAGGTCAGACGGCGCTGCGTGCATCCTGTTGGAACACCCGTATGGATAGACGAAAAATGAAAGCCCAGGTAATTGGCTCTCACAGCGCAGACCCTATCCGAATCACACCGATTAGCAGGAAACGGTAAATCGGCAGATCGCTTTTGTACAAAGGTCGGCAAGAAAGGGAACGCCCCGGGCCGATGGTCCATCGGCCCGGGGCGTTCCCGTCGCCCTACGGCTACGAGTGCGTGCGCAGCAGCGTCCGCATCGTCCGCATCGCCACCGACAGGTTGGCGAGGTCGAAGGAGTCCGAGCTGCGGATCTCCTCCAGGGTGGTGCGCGCCCGGCTCAGGATGGGGGCGTTGCGCTGCTCCCACTCCCCGAAGCGCTGCTCCGGCGTCGAGGTGCCGTTGCCCGCCGTGAGCACGTCCGCGGTGAGCGCCGCGTGGGCCGCGTACAGGTCCTCGCGGATGGAGGCGCGGGCCATGGACTGCCAGCGGTCGTTGCGCGGCAGCTCGATGATGCGGTCCATCAGCTGGCTGATGCCGAGGCGGTCGGCGAGGTCGTAGTAGACCTCGGCGACGTCCAGCGGCTCCTTGCCCATCCGGTCGGCCACCGAGACGATGTCGAGCGCCGGGAAGGCGGAGGAGAACCCGGCCACGCGGGTGGCCAGTTCGTCGGGGACGCCGGCCGCGGACAGCTCGTCGTACACGTGCTGGTACCACTCCTGGTCCGCGCCGCGCACCAGCTTGGGCAGCTGCTGCCAGACCTGCTCGACGCGCTCGGCGAAGAACTCCACCGTCTCGGCGAGCTGGATCGGCTGCGGGCGGTTGTTGAGCAGCCAGCGGGTGCCGCGCTCGACCAGGCGCCGCGAGTGCAGCCGGATCCGGGTCTGCACGTCCGCGTCGACCCGGTTGTCCAGGGCCTCCACCGCGTCCCACACCGGGGCCGAGCAGAAGATCGCACGGGCCGCGGTCTGGGCGCGGACGATCTCCTCCAGGGAGGCTCCGGTCTCCTCGCGCAGCCGGTGCAGATACGTCGTACCGCCCGTGTTGACCGTGTCGTTGACCAGCACCGTGGTGGTGATCTCGCGGCGCAGCGGGTGGTTGTCGACGGCCTCCGCGAACCGCTCGCGCAGCGCGCTCGGGAAGTACGCGTGCAGCAGGGTGCGCAGGTACGGGTCGTCCGGCAGCGAGGTGTGCAGCAGCTCCTCGGCGACCGTGATCTTCGTGTACGCCAGCACCACGGCCGTCTCCGGGCCGGTCAGGCCCTGGCCCTGGGCGAGGCGCTCGCGGATCTGGCGGTCGGTCGGCAGGAACTCCAGGGCCCGGTCCAGGTGGCCCTCGCGCACCAGGTGGCGGATGAACCGCTGCTGGGCGTGGAGCATGTCCTTGGCCTGGAACAGCGCGTTGGCGAGCGCGGTGTTCTGCGCGTAGTTGTTGCGCAGGACCAGCGCGCCGACCTCGTCGGTCATCTCCGCGAGCAGCTTGTTGCGCTGCTTGACGGTCATGTCGCCGTCCGCGACCAGCCCGTTGAGCAGGATCTTGATGTTCACCTCGTGGTCGGAGGTGTCCACGCCGGCGCTGTTGTCGATCGCGTCGGTGTTGATCTTGCCGCCCTGCGTGGCGAACTCGATCCGGCCGAGCTGGGTCAGACCCAGGTTGCCGCCCTCGCCGACGACCTTGACCCGCAGGTCGGCGCCGTCGACGCGGATGGCGTCGTTGGCCTTGTCGCCGACGTCCGCGTTGGACTCCGCGGAGGACTTCACATAGGTGCCGATGCCGCCGTTCCACAGCAGGTCGACCGGCGCCTTCAGGATCGTCTTCATCAGGTCGGCCGGGGTCATCTTGGCGACCTTGTCCTCGATGCCGAGGGCCTCGCGGATGTGCGCGTTGAGCTGGATCGACTTGGCGCTGCGCGGGAAGATCCCGCCGCCCGCCGACAGCAGCTCCTTGTCGTAGTCCGCCCAGCTGGAGCGGGGCAGCTCGAACAGGCGGCGGCGCTCGGCGTACGAGGTGGCCGCGTCCGGGTTCGGGTCGATGAAGATGTGCCGGTGGTCGAAGGCGGCGACCAGGCGGATGTGCTCGGACAGCAGCATGCCGTTGCCGAACACGTCACCGGACATGTCGCCGATGCCGACGACCGTGAAGTCCTCGGACTGGGTGTCCACGCCCAGCTCGCGGAAGTGCCGCTTGACGGACTCCCACGCGCCGCGCGCGGTAATGCCCATGCCCTTGTGGTCGTAGCCCGCCGAGCCGCCGGAGGCGAACGCGTCGCCGAGCCAGAAGTTGTACTTCTCGGCGACCCCGTTGGCGATGTCGGAGAAGGTGGCGGTGCCCTTGTCGGCCGCGACGACCAGGTAGGTGTCGTCGCCGTCGTGCCTGACCACGTCCTTGGGCGGGACGACCTCGCCGCCGACCATGTTGTCGGTGATGTCCAGCAGCGCCGAGATGAACGTCTTGTAGCTGGCGACACCCTCGGCCAGCCACGCGTCGCGGTCCTTGGCCGGGTCCGGCAGCTGCTTGGCGACGAAGCCGCCCTTGGCGCCCACCGGCACGATGACGGTGTTCTTCACCATCTGTGCCTTGACCAGGCCCAGGATCTCGGTGCGGAAGTCCTCGCGCCGGTCGGACCAGCGCAGGCCACCGCGCGCGACCTTGCCGAAGCGCAGGTGCACGCCCTCGACGCGCGGCGAGTACACCCAGATCTCGAACGCCGGGCGCGGCGCGGGCAGGTCCGGGATGGCCTGCGGGTCGAACTTCATCGACACGTAGTCGTGCGGGCTGCCGTCGGCGCGCCGCTGGAAGAAGTTGGTGCGCAGGGTCGCCTTGATGACGGTCAGGAAGGAGCGCAGGATGCGGTCCTCGTCCAGGCTCGCCACCTGGTCCAGCGCCGCGTCCAGCTCCTCCAGCAGCGCGTCCGTCAGCTCCAGGCCGGCCCCCTGCCGCTCCGGCGACATCCGCGCCTCGAAGAGGGAGACGAGCAGGCGGGTGGTGTGGACGTTGTTGCGGAGGGTGTCCTCCATGTAGTCCTGCGAGAAGGTCGAACCGGCCTGGCGCAGGTACTTGGCGTAGGCGCGCAGCACCATGGCCTCGCGCCAGTTCAGCCCGGCACTGAGCACGAGGGCGTTGAAGCCGTCGTTCTCCGCGCGGCCGGTCCAGGTGGCGGCGAACGCCTCCTGGAAGCGCTCGCGGCCGTCGTCGCCCAGCAGGTCGCCGCCCGCGCCGCCGAGCGTGGGGATGCGCAGACCGAAGTCGTAGATCCAGGCGGTGGTGCGGTCCGAGCAGCGCAGCTCGTACGGCCGCTCGTCGACGACCTCGACGCCGATGCGCTGGAGCACCGGCAGCACCGCGGACAGCGAGACGGACTCGCCGGTGCGGTAGATCTTGAAGCGGCGCTCGTCGGGGGCGGCGCCCACCGGCTCGTACAGGCTCAGCGCGAAGTCGTTGCCCTTGTCGCGGGTGAGCCGCTCCAGGTGCACCAGGTCGGCGACGGCCGCGCGGGGGCTGTGGTCGGCCTTGTAGCCCTCGGGGAAGGCGTTGGTGTAGCGGCGCAGCAGCTCGGCGGCGCGCTCCTCGCCGCACTCGGCGTTGAGCGCCTCGGCGAACCCGTCCGCCCAGGAGCGGGCGGCCTCGACCAGGCGGGCCTCGATGCGCTCCTTGTCGGCGTCGGACAGCTCGGGCAGCTCGGTGCCCTGCGGGACGCGCACGACGAAGTGCAGCCGGGACAGGATCGACTCGGTGTTCCAGGCGGTGAAGTCGACGCTGGTGCCGCCCAGCTCCTCCTTCAGGATGTCGATGATCCGCAGGCGCACGCCGGTGGTGTAGCGGTCGCGCGGCAGGTAGACGAGGGCCGAGTAGTAGCGGCCGTACTCGTCCTGGCGCAGGTAGAGCCGCAGCCGGCGCCGCTCCTGGAGGTAGAGCACGCTGGTGGCGATGGACTGGAGCTCGGCGGCCGGCGTCTGGAACAGCTCGTCGCGCGGGTAGGTCTCCAGGATCTGGAGCAGGTCGCGGCCGTCGTGGCTGTTGGGCGAGAACCCGGCGCGGTCCAGCACCTCGGCCACCTTGCGGCGGATGACGGGCACCCGGCGCACCGACTCGGTGTACGCGGCCGAGGAGAACAGGCCGAGGAAGCGCCGCTCGCCGACGACGTTGCCGTCCTTGTCGAACTTCTTGACGCCGATGTAGTCCAGGTACGACGGCCGGTGCACGGTGGCCCGGCTGTTCGCCTTGGTCAGCACCAGCAGCTTGTGCTCGCGGGCCTTGGCGCGCGCGTCGGCCGGCAGCCGCTCGAAGGAGGGGCTGACCGGGTGCTGGTCGTCCTCCGCGTGCTGCGGGTCGGAGCGCAGGATGCCGAGGCCGGTGCCGGGCACGGCGGCCAGGGTGTCGTCCCCGCGCAGCTCGTACTCGCGGTAGCCCAGGAAGGTGAAGTGGTCGGAGGAGAGCCAGCGCAGCAGCTCGCGGGCCTCCTCGACCTCCGGCCGGGGCATGTCGGCGGGGACCGGCTCGGTCTCCAGCTCGCCGGCGATCCGGGTCGCCGCCTCGCGCATCTTCTCCCAGTCCTCGACGGCCTCCCGGACGTCGGACAGCACGCGCAGCAGGTCTGCGGCGATCTGCTTCAGGTCGGCGCGGTCGGTCTCCCGGTCGATCTCGACGTGGATCCAGGACTCGACGTGCGCGTCGTGCGGCAGGTCACCGGTGGAGGTGGGCGGGGTCGGCAGGACCTCCAGCAGCTTGCCGGTGAGGTCGCGGCGGACCACGAACTGGGGGTGGATCACAACGTGGATGCCGCGTCCGCCGCGCGTCAGCTCGTTGGTGACGGAGTCGACCAGGAACGGCATGTCGTCCGTCACGACCTCGACGACCGTGTGGCTGCACGTCCAGCCGTTCTCCTCGACCGTCGGGGTGTGCACCCGGACGTTCGCGGTGCCCTGGGGGCGGTTCTCGGCGAGACGGTAGTGCGAGACCGCGGCGCCGAAGGCGTCGACCGGGTCGCGGTCGGCGAGGTCTTCCGGTGCCGTGTGCAGGTAGTAGCGCTGGAGGAAGGCGAGGGTGGACTCGCTGTCCGGGGTGTCCGGGGCACCCTCCCCCGTCGTCCCGGTCGGTAGGTGCCCCCCGACCGGGCTGTTCTCAGCTACCCGGGCGGCCCTCTCGAGCAGCTCGGCCTTGGCTTCGTCCAGCTTGGTCTGCATTGTCCTCTGGCTCCTGTCGCGCGCCGTTGCGTGACGTAGAAGGAAGTACTGGCTCTTCCCCCGCGGCTCGACGCCACGGCCCGGGGTCTCCGGTCCGTTCCGACGCTATGCCGCGAGGTGGGATGAGCGGGGGGTATTCGGCCTTTTCCGACACGACCGCCGGGTGTGACGCTGCTCTCGGCACCGTCGCCGTCCGAGCCGTCCCCGGCGTCCGGGGGACATCCGCGCCCCCGCACCGCCCGCGAAGACCAGCGACCGCCGCCCGGTCACGGAGGTGCTCCGTGCAACCCGGGCGCAGGGCGGGAGCCGGATCGGCCCCGCGAGCTATCGCGCTGATCACGCCACAAGGCTATCGCTCCTCACCCTGGAACCGTCATGAGCCGTATGTGTACAAAACAGGGGGTCAAAGTTTGACGTTCTGCACAGCGTCCGGTGTCACCCGGGTGGCGTAACCGGAATCAGCCGGTCGAGGGGCGGGACGGGGTAGCGTCCGGCCGCCTCGCGCCGCACCCTGGGAACGACCAGGAGCCTGTCCCTGTCCGGAGGAGCGCCGACATGCCCGCGAAGATCCTCATCGTCACCGGTGACGCAGCGGAGTCCCTGGAAGTCCTCTATCCCTACCAGCGGCTGCGCGAGGAGGGCTACGGCGTCGACATCGCGGCCCCCACCCGGAAGACGCTCCGCTTCGTCGTGCACGACTTCGAGCCCGGCTACGACACCTACACCGAGAAGCCCGGCTACACCTGGCCCGCCGACCTCTCCTTCGCCGAGGTGGACCCCGGGGAGTACGTCGCGCTGGTGATCCCCGGCGGGCGGGCCCCCGAGTACCTGCGCAACGATCCCGAACTGCGCAAGATCCTGAAGGCCTTCTTCGACGCGGACAAGCCGGTCGCCCAGATCTGCCACGGCCCGCTGCTCACCGCCGCGATCGACACCCTGCGCGGCCGGCGCGTCACGGCCTACCCGGCGCTGGAGCCCGACATGCAGGCGGCCGGCGCGAGCTTCCAGGACACGGAGACGGTGACCGACGGCACGCTGGTCTCGGCGCGGGCCTGGCCGGATCACCCCGGCTGGATGCGGGAGTTCATCAAGGTGCTGCGCGCCAAGGCCCCGGTGAACTGAGGGGCGGGCGCGGGGCGCCGGGGGCCGGGCAGGGGCCGTCGCGACGTCCGGTCAGACGGCTATGCCCTGCGCCACCTCGACGGCCTCCGCCAGCGTGTCCACCACGGGTACGCCGACCTCCTCCAGACTGGCTCTGCTGTGCGAGCCCCCGGTGTACAGCACGGCTCCGGCGCCGACGTGCCGTGCCGCGACCGCGTCGTCCGCCGCGTCCCCGATCACCACCGTCCGCCCCGGGTCGACCGACCCCGCCAGCCGGGACAGGTGGCGCACCATGTGCTCCGCCTTGCTCCCGCCGGACGGACCGGTGCGCCCGTCCACCCGGACGAAGTGCTCCTCGATCCCGAACCCCCGCACGAGCGGCACCAGTTCCTCGTGCCCGTACATGCTCAGCAGCGACTGGCTGTGGCCCGCCGACCGCCACCCCAGCAACAGCTCCGCAGCGCCGTCGGTCAGCGCGCACCGCGCCCGCCACTCCGTGTAGTACCGGTGGAAGACGCCGTCCATCAGCTCCCACTCGGAGTCGGTCGGCAGCCGCCCCATCAGCCGCTCGTAGAACTTCGGCACGGGCACGCAGTACAGCGCCCGGTACTGCTCCAGCGTGATCGGCGCCAGCCCCAGCTCCGCGAACGCGGCGTTGGTCGCCCCGATGATCGCCTCGTTGTCGTGGAAGAGCGTGCCGTTCCAGTCCCAGACGATGTGCGCGCTTGCCTGCTTCCCCATGCCCAAGACCGTACCCGGCCCCACTGACAATCCGGCCGGCACGCCCGTTTCGCCTGGTCAGCGCCGTCCGACGAGGTTGGGGATCTCCTGCGTGGCGAACCACAGCAGCTCGTGGTCGTCGGCGCCGTCCACCACGAACTGCGCGTCGTCGTCCCCGTCGTCCGCCGCCGCCAGCGCCCGCGCCGCCGCGGTCACGTCCTGCTCCGCGTCGTCGGCGTCGACGTGGACCGCCGCCGCCTTGGCGAGCGGCACGGTCACGTTCACGGTCACCTCGCCCAGCGCGGCCGGGTCGAGCCCGCGGTCCGGGTCGACGGTGGCGGCGCCGTCGGCGACGTCCACGGCCACCACGACCCGGCGCCGGGGCGCGTCGGCGTCGGCGGCGAGGAGCCGCAGGGAGGCCAGCGCGGCCCGGCCGAGCGCGGCGTACTCCAGTTCCTCGATGTCGTCGGAGAGGTACCACTCGCGCAGCGCGGGCGTGACGGCGTACGCGAGGAAGGGGCCGGCCCCGAGCTCACCCGTCCGGTGCGCCTCGGCGAGGCCGGGGAGGGTCAGGGGGACGTAGACGCGCATGCTGGCCGCTCTTTCCTGGTCATGGGCTCCCCCGCCGTCCGGAGGGCCTTCAGGATACGTGCGGCTGTCCCCTTTCGGGTCCCTGCCCGCACCCCGTGAACGTCAACCCCACGGGCCGTTCCTCACCCGGTGCACCCGCTTGATCCCGGGCCCCGCACCCTTGTCCATCCCCCTGTCCGGTGACCCTTCCCGCCCCCTCGCCACCGGGGCCCGCCTCCTTGCCGCGCGCTCCCCGGCCCCGTACAAGAGCCCCACCAACTGGTTACCGCCCGGTATCCCCCGGGCCCGCCGAACGGGGACCCCCATGAACAAGGTCATGAGCCGCACCCCTCACCCGCGTCCGCGCCCCCGCCACCGCCCGCCGACCCGCCACGACACCCGCCGGCCCGCCGGCGCCCCGCCCCGCACCCCCGCGAGGCGCACGGCGCCCCCGCAGCCGCCCCGTACGGTCCCCGCCGAGACCGCCGGGCGGTCTCGCCCCACCGATGTCTTCGCGGACCGTCTGCTGGCCGTCCTGAGCGGTCAGCGCCCTGTGCACTGGATGCTCCGCCACACGGCCGGCCGCGCCTACGACGATCTGGCCCGCCTCGCCGCCCGCCGCCCGCTGCGTGCCCGCGGCACCCGCCCGGTCGTCCGGGACATCGGCTACTACGTCGCCGGCGAGGGCGCCCTGGAGGTCTTCGCCCGCATCGCCGCCGGCGACCAGCTCCGTGCCCTGGCCTTCCGGCTGGAACTCGGCCAGGACCTGCGCTGGCGCTGCACCGCCGTGGAGACCGGCCCGCAAGGCCGGGCGGTCACCTCCTGACTCGGGCGCGCCACGCCTGCGACGGCACGCGAAAAGGGCCGGGTCCCCGAGGAACCCGGCCCTTGTTCAGGCGCTGCGCGTCACTTCTTGCGACGCCGCCCGCCCTTCGCCTGCTTACGGCGCTCCGCCCGGGTCAGCCCGTCCGACGCGGAGCGCACCGGGCCGTCGTCCTCCAGGTCCCGCTCGACGACGCCGCCCTCACCGTCCACCGTGGGCGCGGAGAAGTGCAGGTCCCGGCGCTGCGGGACGTCGAGCCCCTTCGCGCGGATCTCGGGACGGCCCGCGCCCGCCTGCGCCGGCACCGCGTCCTGGGCGCCCTCGCCGACCGGCTCGGCCTCCTCGACCGGCACCTCCTCGACCTGCTGCTCCACCTGGACCTCCAGGTTGAACAGGTAGCCGACGGACTCCTCCTTGATGCCCTCCATCATCGCGGTGAACATGTCGAAGCCCTCGCGCTGGTACTCGACCAGCGGGTCCTTCTGCGCCATCGCGCGCAGGCCGATGCCCTCCTGGAGGTAGTCCATCTCGTAGAGGTGCTCGCGCCACTTGCGGTCGAGGACCGACAGCACGACCCGCCGCTCCAGCTCGCGCATGATCTCGGAGCCGAGCTGCGCCTCGCGGGCCTCGTACTGCTCGTGGATGTCCTCCTTGATGGACTCCGAGATGAACTCGGCGGTCAGACCCGCCCGGTCGCCGGCCGCGTCCTCCAGCTCCTCGATGGTGACCTTCACCGGGTAGAGCTGCTTGAAGGCGCCCCACAGCCGGTCCAGGTCCCAGTCCTCGGGGAAGCCCTCGGCGGTCTCCGCGGCGACGTACGCGTCGATGGTGTCGTCCATGAAGTGCTGGATCTGCTCGTGCAGGTCCTCGCCCTCCAGCACGCGCCGGCGCTCGCCGTAGATGACCTCGCGCTGCCGGTTGAGCACCTCGTCGTACTTCAGGACGTTCTTGCGGGTCTCGAAGTTCTGCTGCTCGACCTGCGACTGCGCGGAGGCGATCGCGCGGGTGACCATCTTGTTCTCGATCGGCACGTCGTCCGGCACGTTGGCCATGGACATCACGCGCTCGACCATCTGTGCCTTGAACAGGCGCATCAGGTCGTCGCCGAGGGAGAGGTAGAAGCGGGACTCGCCGGGGTCGCCCTGACGGCCGGAACGACCGCGCAGCTGGTTGTCGATGCGCCGCGACTCGTGCCGCTCGGTGCCGAGGACGTAGAGGCCGCCGAGCGCCTCCACCTCCTCCTTCTCCGCCTTGACGGCCTGCTCGGCCTTCTCCAGGGCGGCGGGCAGGGCCGCGGCCCACTCCTCGATGTGCTCCTCGGGGTCGAGGCCGCGCTGGCGCAGCTCCGCCTCGGCGAGGTCCTCGGGGTTGCCGCCGAGCTTGATGTCCGTACCACGGCCGGCCATGTTGGTGGCGACCGTCACGGCGCCCTTGCGGCCGGCCTGGGCGACGATCGACGCCTCACGCTCGTGGTGCTTGGCGTTCAGCACCTCGTGCTGGATGCCCCGCTTGCTGAGCTGCTGCGAGAGGTACTCGGACTTCTCGACGGAGGTGGTGCCGACGAGGATCGGCTGGCCCTTCTCGTGCTTCTCGGCGATGTCGTCGACGACCGCCTCGAACTTGGCCACCTCGGTGCGGTAGATCAGGTCGGACTGGTCCTTGCGGATCATCGGCTTGTTGGTCGGGATGGGGACCACGCCGAGCTTGTAGATCTGGTGGAACTCGGCGGCCTCGGTCATCGCCGTACCGGTCATGCCGGAGAGCTTCTTGTAGAGGCGGAAGAAGTTCTGGAGGGTGATGGTGGCGAGCGTCTGGTTCTCGTCCTTGATCTCCACCCCTTCCTTCGCCTCGATCGCCTGGTGCATGCCCTCGTTGTAGCGGCGGCCGGCGAGGATACGGCCGGTGTGCTCGTCGACGATCATGACCTCGCCGTCGATGACGACGTAGTCCTTGTCCTTCTTGAACAGTTCCTTCGCCTTGATGGCGTTGTTCAGGTAGCCGACGAGCGGGGTGTTCACCGACTCGTAGAGGTTGTCGATGCCCAGCCAGTCCTCGACCTTGCTGACACCGGACTCGTGGATCGCGACCGTGCGCTTCTTCTCGTCGACGTCGTAGTCGCCGGTCTCCTCGACGCCCTTGAGCGGGTTGCCCGCCTCGCCCTTCTTCAGGCGCAGGACCAGCTTGGCGAAGTCGCCGTACCACTTGGTGGCCTGGTCGGCCGGGCCGGAGATGATCAGTGGGGTACGCGCCTCGTCCACCAGGATGGAGTCGACCTCGTCCACGATGGCGAAGTTGTGGCCGCGCTGCACCAGCTCGTCCTTCGACCAGGCCATGTTGTCGCGCAGGTAGTCGAAGCCGAACTCGTTGTTCGTGCCGTAGGTGATGTCGCAGTTGTACTGCTCGCGGCGCTGGGCCGGCGTCATGCTGGCGAGGATGACGCCGACGTCGAGACCCAGGAACTTGTGGACGCGGCCCATCATCTCGGAGTCGCGCTCGGCCAGGTAGTCGTTGACCGTGACGATGTGCACGCCGTCGCCGGACAGCGCGTTCAGGTATGCGGGGAGGGTGCCGACGAGCGTCTTGCCCTCACCGGTCTTCATCTCGGCCACGTAGCCGAGGTGCAGCGCGGCGCCGCCCATCAGCTGCACGTCGTAGTGACGCTGGCCCAGGACGCGCTTGGCGGCCTCGCGGACGGTGGCGAACGCCTCGGGGAGCAGGTCGTCCAGGCTCTCACCGTCGGCGTACCGCTGCTTGTACTCATCGGTGAGGGCCCGCAGCTCGGCGTCGGAGAGGTCGACGAAGTCCTCTTCGATGGAGTTGACCTGGTCCGCGATGCGGTGCAGCTTGCGCAGGATCTTGCCTTCGCCTGCACGCATGATCTTCGAGAGGACGGACACGGGGGCTGGTCTCCTTGCCGGTCGGGCCTGGGACGGTCGGTTTTCCATGTGACGTACTGAGCAACGGCCATCGTATGCGAGGACCCGGCCGCGCCGGGAGGGCCTGGCGTCCCGGCCACTGCTTCATCCGGGACAACGGACGGGGTATCCGGATAGTGCCGCATCCGCGCAGGGAATTGTGCGAAATGTGATCGCGTGCTCACGGATCGCGGAAATCGATGGCCCTTGCGGGACGATACGAGCAGAATCGGCCGATGGAACCCGTCACGCTCACCACCGGCCGGCTGCGGCTGCGCGCCGTCGGCCCCGCGGACACCGAGGCGGTGTTCGAGGCCGCCCAGGACGCCGACATCCAGCGCTGGACCACGATCCCCTCCCCGTATCTGCCGGAGCACGCCCGCGGCTTCACGCACGAGACGGTCCCGGACGGCTGGGCCCTGGGTTCGATGTTCACCTTCGGGATCTTCCTCGCCGGCGGAGAGCTGGCCGGCATGCTCAGCCTCACGATGCACGCGCCGGCCACCGCGGAGATCGGCTTCTGGGCCACCAAGGAGCACCGCGGCCACGGCTACGTCACGGAGGCCGTGCTCACCGCCTGCCGCTGGATCTTCACCGACCGGGGCGTCGACCGTGTCGAGTGGCGCGCCGAGGTCGGCAACCACGCCTCGCGCGCGGTGGCCGAGCGCGCCGGCTTCGCCCTGGAGGGCACCCTGCGCTCCGCGATCAGCAACAAGGGGGTGCGGCGGGACTGCTGGGTCGGCTCCCTGCTCCCCTCGGACCTCGGCCTGCCGTCCACCGCCCCGTACCTGCCGGGCCCGGTGAGATGACCGGGGCCCGGCACGCGTTGTCAGTGCCGGCGTCTATCGTCCGCAGACATGACGACCCTGCCGCGCCCGACCACCACGCTCACCGCGGACGACGCCCGCCGCATCGCCCTGCGGGCCCAGGGACTGCTCGGCGCGCCCGACCGGCGCGCCGGGGTCCGGGGGGTGCTGCGCCATCTCGGCGCGGTCCAGCTCGACACCATCTCCGTCCTGGCGCGCTCCCATGAACTCGTGCCGTACGCCCGCCTCGGCGCGGTCGGCCGCAAGACGGTCGAGAACGCCTACTGGAAGGACGTGCACGCTTTCGAGTACTGGTCGCACGCGGCCTGCATCCTGCCCATCGAGGAGTGGCCGCACTTCGCCTTCCGCCGCCGCGCCTACCGCAACCGCCCGCACTGGAACCACGAACTCCCCGACGGCACCTACGAGCAGGTCGTCAAGCAGCTGCGCGTCGAAGGCCCGCTGACCGCGACCGAGCTGGGCGGCGCCAAGCGCACCAGCGAGTGGTGGGACTGGTCCGGCACCAAGGTCGCGGTGGAACGGGCGCTGATGTACGGCGAGGTGGTGTGTGTCGAGCGGCGCGGCTGGAAGCGGGTGTACGACCTCGCCGAACGCGCCGTCCCCGCGGAACTGCTGCACGACGAGCTGGACGACGCCGAGTGCCTGCGCCGCCTGGTGCGGCTGGCCGGCGAGTCCCTGGGCGTGGGCACCCGCGCGGACATCGCCGACTACCACCGGCTCAAGGGCGAGCAGGTGGACGCGGTGATCGCGGACTCGGGTCTGGTGCCGGTCGAGGTCGAGGGCTGGGGGAAGCCGGCCTGGGCGGATCCGGCGGCCCTGGCGGCACCACCGCGCGGCCGCCACCGCACCACCCTGCTGTCCCCGTTCGACTCGCTGATCTGGGAACGGGCGCGCACGGAGCGCATCTTCGGCTTCACCCACCGCCTGGAGGCGTACGTCCCCAAGCCCAAGCGGGTGTACGGCTATTTCGCGATGCCGGTGCTCGCGGGCGGCCGGCTGGTCGGGCGTGTCGACCCCGCGAGGGAGGGCCGCGCCCTGGTCGCCCGGCAGGTCACCCTGGACGGCCCCAAGGCGGTCCCGGCGGTCGCCCAGGCCCTGGTCGAGGCAGCGACCTGGGTGGACTGCACCGACGTCCGGGTGGAGCGGGTGGACCCGCCCGCCCTGCGCGGCCCGCTGACCGCGGAACTCGCGCGCACCCTCGGGTGAGGCCGCGGCGCCGGGCGGGTCTACCGGTCAGCGGATCTCCAGGATCTTCTCCCGCATCGCGTAGACCACGGCCTCCATCCGGGAGTGCAGCTGGAGCTTCTCCAGGATATTGCGGACGTGGTTCTTCACCGTGTTCTCCGAGATGAACAACTCCTTGGCGATATCCCGGTTGTTCATGCCGGTGGCGACGAGTTTGAGGACTTCCAGCTCACGGTCCGTCAACCGGGGCGCCGGCACCAGCCGGCGCTCGTCGGTGCGCTGGATCATCGACTTGAACTCGGTGAGGAGTTTCGACGCCATGGACGGGCTGATCTGCGACTGCCCGTCGGCGACCGCGCGAATGGCGGTGGCCACCTCGTCGGTGGAGATCTCCTTGAGCAGATATCCGGTGGCGCCCGCCTTGATCGCGTCGTAGAGGTCGGCCTCCTCGTCGCTGATCGTCAGCATGATGATCTTCGCGCTGGGGGCGACCTCCTTGATGGAGGTGCAGGCCTCGATCCCACCGCGCCGGGGCATCCGGACGTCCATCAGCACGATGTCCGGCAGCAGGTCGGCCGCCTTGTCCACGGCCTCGGCGCCGTCCCCCGCCTCACCGACGACCTGGATGTCCTCCTCGGCCGCGAGCACGATCTCCAGTCCGCGCCGGAACAGGGCGTGGTCGTCCACCACCAGGACTCTGATCGGTTCCCCGCGTGGCGGGCCCCCGTCGGGGGCCGTGCCGAGTACACCGTCGTCGGTGTCGTCGGCCTCCTCGCTCCGCATCGGTCCGAAGGTGTCCGCCATCGTTCCTCCCCCTGAAGGCTGTGGCCTGTGTGGTCCCGTGCCATCGCCAACCCAAGGCAGCGGCCCACCGGTTGGGCCCTTGCGGCCATGATTTCATGCCGGGACGGCACCGAGGCGCCGTGCGCGGCGCGAACCGGTCGCACACTGGTGCCCCGGGGGCGCACGCGCGCTCCAGGGGCACCGGTTCGGCTTCGGCCCGGGCGGTCAGCCGCCCAGCGTGCCCCCTGCCGCGGGGGGCTGCGCCTCGGCGACCATCGGGTCGGTGCTGAGGTGGATCACGCCGTAGTCGTAGGCGTGACGCCGGTAGACGACGCTCGGCTCCTTCGTCTCGGAGTCGACGAACAAGTAGAAGTCGTGGCCGACCAGTTCCATCTCGTAGAGGGCCTGGTCCAGGCTCATCGGGGAGGCGACGTGGGTCTTCTCGCGGACGACCAGGGGGCCTTCACCCTTGACCTCCAGCGAGCCGATCTTCTTGGTCGGCACTCCGTCCGTCTCCTCCTCCCCCACGGGGAGGCCGTTTCCGTTCAGTGTCGCCACACCAGGGACGTGGTCGGGAACCTCCGCCGCCGAGATCCGGCGCGCGCCACGGCGCGAGAACCGCTTGTCGTGCTGCTTGCGCAGCCGCGCCTCCAGCTTCTCCGCCGCCAGGTCGAGTGCCGCGTACGGATCGCTGGCCGCCGCCTCCGCCCGGATGACCGGGCCACGGGAGCGGAGCGTGATCTCCACCCGGTCGCAGCGGTCGGCCTGTCGGGGGTTGGGCTCCTTGGACACCTCGACGTCGAGGCTGATCACCTTGCCGTCGAGCTTCTGGATCTTCTCCAGCTTCAGCTTGTCGGCCACGTGCTTGCGGAACCGCTCGGGCACCTCGGTCTTGCGGCCCTTGACGACGATGTCCACGCAGAACTCCGTTCCCGGATCGCTCCGCTGCTTCGGCGGAGCATCTCCCTTTCGCACCAGGTCCGGTGAGCACCGGACCTCGGACTTGGTGACGTCCACCTCCTCCTCCCCCATGGGCGGGATCTCCAGCCCACCGGCGCGGGTGAATTGCGGAAAACCCGCGGCGCGGCATTCGGATATGAGAGGTGTGGCCTGCGCCTTTCCTCACAACCGAACATATCTCGCCCGGACGGATGTCGTCACCCTCTACCGCGGTGTACCTCCGTTCAGGTGCATTGACCCTCTCAGTACCTGCAACGATGCCGGTCCGCAGTCAGTTCCCGGCTATTTCGAAGGTGTCCCGCGGAGCGGCGATCACGGCCGCATACGAGGGCGCGCCAAGGGCGTTCACCGCCGCGTTTTTCACTGCACCGTGCACCCACTTCCCCTTCTCCGGTCGCGTTCCGGTCTGTCGTTCTTCCCTTCCTTCCCGAGTTGCGTTCTCGTACACGGGCCTTGTGGACCCATTTCCCCTCCCCCGGCACAAGACGGTCCCCTCCCGCAGGGCTCGCGCCGCCTCCGCGAGCGTGGCACCGGTGGTGACGAGGTCGTCGACCAGCACCACCCGGCCGCCGCCGAGCAACCGCTCACCGCCCTTGGCGATCTCCAGCGCGCCCGCCAGGTTCGCCAGGCGCCGGCGCGCGTTCAGCCCGGCCTGGTCCGCCACGGGTCTGCGCTGGCGCAGCACCGCCGCCACCCGGGCCGGGGTCCCGGTGCGCCGCAGCTCGCCGGCCGCCGCGAGCGCCATCCGCCGCACCGGATCGTGCCCCCGCGCCCGCACGGCCCACCGCGCGGAGGGCACCGGCACGAGTACCACGGTCCCGGGCACCCCGAACGCCCCTGCCGGTCCGCCCAGGCCCGCCCGCACGGCACCCGCCACGGCCGCGCCCAGCGCTCCGGTGAGCGTCAGCGCGCCCCGCTCCTTGTGCGCGAGGAGGAGCGCCCGCACCGCCTCCGCGTAGGGCGCCGACGCGTACACCACCGGCAGTCCGGGCGGTTCCGGCAGCGGCCGCACCCGCCGGGGCGCGCCCCCGGCCAGTGCGGTCCGGCACCGCGGGCAGAGCGTCGTACGAGGTGCCCCGCAGCCCGCGCAGTCGGTCGGCAGCACCAGGTCGGTGAGGTCCCGCCACCACCCGCGCATGGCCACCACTGTGCCAAGGCCCGGGCAGGCCCACCACCCCTGTGGACAACGGCCTGTGGACAACTCGCGGGGCCGACGCGGGACGGCGCTGACCTGCACAAACCCCTGGTGGCGGCGCGGCCTCGACGCTCAGCCGGGATAGACCGGTGCCGTTCCGTCCTTGTCGACCTTCTGCCACTGCGCCCCGCTCGGCAGCCGTACGATCCCGTCGTCCGAGTAGGCCACCAGCGGCACCCGGTCGTCCTCGGACGCGGTGATCGCCTTCACCCCGGGCAGCGCGCCGGGCGCGGGACCGTCCAGGGTGGCGCCGTCGACCTGCACGTACCGCATCTGCTGCACGCCGCCCTGCTCCTGGCCGACCACCAGCAGTCTGCTGTCACCGGCCCAGGTCATGGCGCTGACCTGCTCCAAGTCGGGCGCCGCGGAACGGAGTTCGACCACCGAGGGGCCCTCGCCGGTCCGGTCGTCGCGCTCGATCCGGCCGATCAGCAGCGACTGCTTGCCGTTCTTCTCCACGACCAGCGCGACGCGCACGCCGTCGGCGGCCACCCGGACGTCCTTGATGTCCCCGGGCAGATCCGGCACGGCGACCCTCTCCGCCTTGGCGACGCCGCGCTCCACGACGTACAGCGCCTGGGCGCCGCGGTCGGCCACCCACAGGTCGCCGCGGGCGTCCCAGCTCGGGGTGGTCAGCCGCTCGTCGGGGGTCGCGCCCTTGCTGGTGACCAGCGCGGTGCCGAGCGTGCCGTCCGACGTCAGCGGCGTGACGTGCAGCGACGCGCCGTCGTCGTCGACCGCGGCCACGCTGTGCTCGTCCCGCGACACCGCCACCGACTGGAGCGTCCGGTCGCCCTCGCCGAGCACGCCCGGCACCGGCACGGAACCGGTGCCGGTGCTCCCGCTCGGCATCCGCACCAGCCGGCGCTTGCCGTCGACGTAGTACAGGTATTCGGGCCGCTTCACCGACCCGTGCCACGCGGCGGACTCGGCGCGCTCCTCGGTGAGGTCGCACAGCCGGTGGCCGCCGATCCCCTGGAGTTCGACGGACTCCAGGGTCGGGGCCAGGTTCCGCAGGGTGAACAGCACCTGGGTGGCCATCTCGGTGCACTTGGCCGCGGAGACCTGGGACTCCTTGAGGTTCAGGGGCACCGTCAGCTGGTTCTGGTCGTCCGGCGCCAGCCCGGAAACGCCCTTCTGCAGGGCCGTGCCGGTCGGGAAGCTGGAGCGGACCACCGGACCGAGCCAGCTGGTCGGCCCCTTCAGCAGCGACGCGACCATCTGCGTCATCGGGTCGACCTTGCTGCGCACGAACACCGGATCGGCGACCGCGACCGGTTCCCCGGCAGCCCCGACCGACGTGCCGGAGGCGAAGTAGTACTTGTCGACGGACGTGTAGTTGCGCTGGAAGTCCGACTTGCCCATGACCACGCCGTCGGGCAGCTCGTCGATGCGCCACTGCCCGGTCTTGGCGTCCCGCACGAGGTGCACCTTCTTGCGGTAGGTGCCGTCGGCGGGCTGGTACGCCTGCCGGGCGTCGACCGTGGCCACCCGGCTGCCGGTGAGCACACAGGTGATGCTGTTGGTCACCTCCCGGTTGCCGGCGCGGCAGTCGGTCTCGATGCTCGGCCCGTTCGCGAGGACCGTGGCGGACTGCTCCGGCCGCCAGGTGCGCGCGGCATCGGTCGTCAGGTACTTGCGCGCGGTGTCGTACGCGGGGTCGTCGCTGGTCAGCGCCTCCAGGAAGCCCTGCATGATCTCGCCCGGGGTGGCGTCGTCGGCCGGTGGCATGGCGAACACGCGCACTCCGGTGTCCTGCCGGGGCGTGGACTCCACGTCCCGCAGATCCCCGCTGTCGGGCATCGAGGCGCACCCCGCCAGCAGAACGACCCCCAAGGCGGTGTACGCCGCCGCGCGCCATGGCCGCCGCCGGGCGCCCCCCTCGCGGTCAGCGCCCACGAAATGCCTCCCCTGGCTCGGTCGGGTCCTCCGGGCGCGCCGGTTCCGGCCGGGGCTCCGGTCGTACGGGATCAGGACGTACGGGATCGGGTCGTCCGGGTTCGGGCCGTACGTGCCGGGGCACCACGCGCGCCCCGTTGCCGTTGCCCGGCAGTGCGGTCGGGTCGGCGGCGGGCGCGACCGGGGCGCGCGGCGGCAGCGCGGGCGGATGACCGCCGCCCTGCTGTGCCGGAACGGTCGCCCGCTTCTCCGCGCCCGCACGGCCCGTACCGGACCCGTCCAGGCCGCGGTTGCGGCGCGAGTCCTTGGGCTCCAGCGGTATCGGCGATCCCCGCAGCGGCTCGTCCGCGGTCCGGGGCAGCGTCAGCCGGAACTGCGACCCGCCGCCCGGCTCGCCCCACGCCTGGAGCCAGCCACCGTGCAGCCGCGCGTCCTCCAGGGCGATCGACAGCCCGAGACCGGTGCCGCCCGTGGTGCGCGCGCGTGCCGGGTCGGCCCGCCAGAAGCGGCTGAACACGCGGGTCGCCTCGCCGGGCTTGAGCCCGACGCCGTAGTCGCGCACCGCGACGGCGACCGCGCCGCCGGCCGCGGCCATCTTCACGACGACGTCCCTGCCCTCGCCGTGCTCGACGGCGTTGACGACGAGGTTGCGCAGGACCCGCTCCACCCGCCGGGCGTCGGCCTCGGCGACCACGGGCTGCTGGTCGCCGACCACGCGTATCCGCGTGCCCTTGCGCTCGGCGAGCGGCTCGGCGCCGCCGACCACACGCCGCACGACCTCCCTGAGATCGATCGGCTCGGCCTCCAGCGCCGCCGCGCCCGCGTCGAAGCGGCTGATCTCCAGCAGGTCGGCGAGCAGCGACTCGAACCGGTCCAGCTGGTCGGCGAGCAGCTCGGCGGAGCGCGCGGTCACCGGGTCGAAGTCCTCGCGCGCCTCGTGGATGACGTCGGCGGCCATGCGCACGGTGGTCAGCGGGGTGCGCAGTTCGTGGGAGACGTCCGACACGAACCGGCGCTGCATCCGCGACAGGTCCTCCAGCTGCTGGATCTTGCCCTGGAGGTTCTGCGCCATCTTGTTGAAGGCCTCGCCCAGGCGCGCGATGTCGTCCTCGCCGGTGACCTTCATCCGCTCCTGGAGACGCCCGGCCGACAGCCTCTCCGCGATCCCGGCCGCCATCCGCACCGGCGTGACGACCTGCCGCACCACCAGCCACGCGATGGCGCCGAGCAGGACGACCACGAACAGCCCGGCGGTCGCCAGGGTGCCCTTGACCAGGCTCAGCGACTTCTCCTCCTGCGTGAGCGGGAAGAGGTAGTACAGCTCGTACGGCCGTCCGTTGGGGTCGTTGACCTGCTTGCCGATGACCAGCGCGGGCTGGGAGTCCTTGCCGTTGGAGTAGACGATCCGGGTGTAGCTCTGCGCGGCCGTCGTCCCGCTGTTGACCCGGTCGCGCAGATCGGCGGGGACGCTGGAGGTCGGGTTGACGTTCCCGGAGCCGCGCGGGCTGCGGCCGCCGCCGCTGTCGTCACCGACGGGCAGCGTCACCACGTCGAAGGCGCCCGCGCCACCGCTGGACAGCGACTCCACGAGGTCGCTCATCCACTGGATGACGTTCTGCGTCGGCCGTCCGTCCGCACCCGTGGTGCCGTCCGTACTGCCGTCGGCGGTGGCGGGCGCGGTGTCCGCACCCGTGCCGTTGGTGCCGGACGCCTCGTCGGCCCGCTGCTTGGCCACCGCGAAACCGCCCGTGGCCTGGCTCTGCGAGGCCCGCACCTTCGCGTCCAGCAGGCCGTTGCGCACCTGCCCGATCACCACGAAGCCGAGCAGCAGGACCACGCCCAGCGACATCACCAGAGTGGTGGCGACGACCCTGAGCTGGATGTTGCGCCGCCACAGGCGCATCACCGGCAACAGCGGCCGGCGCACCCAGCGCAGGAAGAGCCGCAGGACCGGGCTGCCCTGCACCCCGTCCTGCAACAGCCCGCCCTCGAAGAGCTGCCTGACGCGCGCACCCGCCGCCGTCCGGCCGACAGGCCGCTGCGGACGGTCTCCGGGCATGCCGGAATCCGAAGCGGCACTGTCCCCGGACATGTCAGCTCGGCCCGGCCTTGTAACCGACACCACGGACGGTCACCACGATCTCCGGCCGCTCCGGGTCCTTCTCGACCTTGGAACGCAGCCGCTGCACATGGACGTTGACGAGGCGGGTGTCGGCGGCGTGGCGGTACCCCCACACCTGTTCGAGCAGCACCTCGCGCGTGAAGACCTGCCAGGGCTTGCGGGCGAGCGCGACCAGCAGGTCGAACTCCAGCGGGGTCAGCGCGATCGACTGCCCGTCCCGCTTCACCGAGTGCCCGGCCACGTCGATGACCAGGTCACCGATGGTCAGCTGCTCCGGCGCCGGCTCCTCGGACCGCCGCAGCCGCGCCCGGATCCGCGCCACCAGTTCCTTCGGCTTGAACGGCTTGACGATGTAGTCGTCCGCGCCGGACTCCAGGCCCACCACGACATCGACGGTGTCGCTCTTGGCCGTGAGCATGACGATCGGCACTCCGGACTCCGCCCGGATCAGCCGGCACACCTCGATGCCGTCCCGTCCGGGCAGCATCAGGTCGAGCAACACCAGATCGGGCTTGCTCTCACGGAACGCGGCCAGCGCCTTGTCGCCGTCGGCTACGAAAGACGGCTCAAAACCTTCACCACGCAGCACGATGCCGAGCATCTCGGCCAGTGCGGTGTCGTCGTCGACGACAAGGACTCGTCCCTTCATAAACGACATCATCCCATTCTCGTAACAGTGACAGAGGCGCTGGTGAGCGAGGTCACTGGCCGGTGACGATAGTCGTACGGGGCCGTCACTGTCTGCCCCCGGCCGTCTCGCGCAGCGGTACCGCGGCGCCGGACCGGGCCCGGCGCCGCGCGCCGCTCAGCCGGTCGCCGCGGCGCACATCGCCGCGAGCGCCTCCCTGGTCACGGGCGACACGGCACCCTCCTCGGTCACGATCGCCGTCACCAGCTCGGGCGGTGTCACATCGAACGCCGGGTTGTACGCCTGCGTGCCCAGCGGCGCCACCGGGACCCCGCCGCCGGCCCCGGTCACCTGCGCCTGCGGCGTCATCACCTCGGTCACCTCGAAGCCGGCGCGCTGCTCGACCTCGATGGCCGACCCGTCCGGGGTGGCCATGTCGATCGTGGTCAGTGGTGCCACCACGATGAACGGCACCTGGTGGTGGCGGGCGAGCACGGCGAGCGGATAGCTGCCCACCTTGTTCGCCACCGAGCCGTCCGCCGCGATCCGGTCCGCGCCGATCAGCACCGCGTCCACCTCACCCGCCGCGAACAGGGAGCCCGCCGCGTTGTCGGTGAGCAGCGTGTACGCCATCCCGTTGCGCGCCGCCTCGTACGCCGTCAGACGCGCCCCCTGGAGCAGCGGACGCGTCTCGTCCACCCACAGCCGCCGCAGCCGCCCCTCACGATGCGCCGCGAGCGCCACCGCGAAGGCCGTGCCCTCACCGCCCGAGACCAGCGCCCCGGTGTTGCAGTGGGTCAGGATCCGGTGACCGCCGCCGGGCAGCAGCTCGCCCAGCAGCGCCAGACCGTGAGCCGCCATCCGGGCACTGGCCTCGGCATCCTGCCGGTGCAGCGCCCGCGCCGCGGCCAGCGCCGCCTCCGCCGCCGCGGCCGGCTCACCGCTCCTGGCCAGCTCGGCCTCGTGCGCGGCCAAGGCCCGGCGCACCCCGACGGACAGGTTCACCGCGGTCGGCCGGGCGGCCTCCAGCGCCTGTGCCGCCTCGGGCACGTCGAAGCCGCGCGCGGCGGCGAGCGCGACGCCGTACGCCCCCGCGATCCCGAGCAGCGGCGCCCCGCGCACGGCGAGCGAACAGATCGCCTCCACCAGCGCCGGTGCGTCCGTGCACACCAACTCCACCTCTTCCACGGGAAGCCTCGTCTGGTCGAGGAGGACCAGTACGGGACCTTCGGGTGGTTCCTCCCATCGGATCGCCGGTATTCCGGACGGCCGTTCGTCCCCGCCGCTTCGTGCCTGATGATCAGCCATGCGGTCAGTCTGCCCCGGACACCGCGGACAACTGAAGGCATCCAGCCTTCCCCTCGCCCGCTCCCGCCTTGACCGACCCATGGCACGATGTCTGCCAACCTGCCGCCGCGACCGCGGACGGGCACCGAGAAGGAGCATCGATGACTGACACTCCGGGCTGGGCCTCGCCCGGATCCGACCCGACGCCCGAGGGACGGGAGCCCGGCGCGTCCGACCCGGCCGACCACCCCGGAACCGGTTCCGGCGCGTCCGCGCCGCAGCCGGGCGCGCAGCCGCAGGGCCCAGGCGCGCAGTGGTCCAAGGAGCAGCCGGCGGCCGGCCAGTGGTCCGCGCCCACCGGAGCCCCCGGCCCCGGTCAGACCCCACCGCCCCCGCCGCCCGGCCCCGGCTGGGGCGGCCCCGGGCCCGGCATGCACGGCGGCTACGGAGCGCCCCCCGGCGGGTACGGCGGCTACGGCGTACCCGGTGGTTACGGAGCCTGGGGCGGTGGCTGGGCCCCGCCCGCGGCCAAGCCCGGAGTCATCCCGCTGCGCCCGCTCGGCGTCGGCGAGATCCTCGACGGCGCCGTCTCCACCCTGCGCACCCACTGGCGCACGGTCCTCGGCATATCCCTGACGCTCGCCGTGGTCACGGAGATCGCCACGATCCTCCTGCAGCGCTACTTCCTGAACAACACCGCCACCCAGGACACCCTGAACGATCCGAGCACCTCGGCCGCCGACGCCTTCCGCGTCATGGGCGAGTCCCTCCTCGGTACCTTCGTCCTGTCCCTGATCACCCTGATCGGGACGCTCATCGCCACCGCCATGCTGACGAGCGTGACCAGTCGCGCCGTCCTCGGCCGGCCGGTCAGCCCGGGTGAGGCCTGGCGGGAAGCCCGCCCGCAGGTGTGGAGGCTGTTCGGCCAGCTGCTCCTGCTCGGACTCATCGGCGTCGGCGTCATGCTGGGCGGCGCGGTCCCCGGCATCATCGGCTTCCTCGCCGGCAACGAGAACGTCGGCATCACACTCCTCGTATTCGGCCTGCTCGCCGCGTTCGTCGTGCTCATCTGGCTGACGGTGCGCTTCTCGCTGGCCGCGCCCGCGCTGATGCTGGAACGCCAGGGCATCGTGCAGTCGCTGCGCCGCTCCACCAAGCTGGTGCAGGGCTCCTGGTGGCGCATCCTCGGCATCCAGCTGCTCGCCGGGCTCATCGTCGGCATCGCCAAGGTCGTCATCTCGATCCCGTTCACCGTGGCCGCGCTGATCGCGGGCGGTGACGGCCTGGCCGGCTTCCTCGGCGAGAACGGGGCGCACGTCAGCTGGACCTTCCTGCTGATCAGCGGGATCGGCGCGGTGATCGGCACCACCATCACGCTGCCGATCTCCGCCGGCGTCACCGTGCTCCTCTACGTCGACCAGCGCATCCGCCGCGAGGGCCTCGATCTGGAACTGGCCCGCGCCGCCGGTGTCCAGGGCGCCGCCACCGGCGCCCCCGGCCCCGTCCCGCGGAGCTGACGGGGTGATCTTCACGGGGGGAATCGCCACGGCGCCGGACCCGCTCGGCGCCGTGGCAACGGCCGTCCACGGCCTGCTGCGCGCGCCGGTCACCGCCGTGCTGGCCGCGGGGGGCGGGCCGCCGGTGACCGACCCACGCGATCCCGCGCGGGAGGCGGCCCGGCGCGAGCTGGCCAAGCGCATGTACCACGAGAACGACCCCGGCCTGGTCTCACGCGCCCTGAAGGCACTGTGGAACTGGCTCGACGGGCTGTTCGGCTCGGCCGCGCCCATGGCCCCCGGTGGCTCGGTCGGCCTGTGGGTCGTCGTGCTGTTCGTCGTCGCCGTCCTGGCCGCCCTGTGGTGGCGCCTGGGCTCCCCCGCCCGCCGCGTGCCCCGGTCCGCGGCGGTCCTGTTCGACGACGGCCCGCGCAGCGCCGCCGAGCACCGCGCCGCAAGCGAGGCGCACGCGGCCCAGGGCCACTGGAGCCAGGCCGTCCAGGAACGCATGCGGGCCGTCGTCCGCGCCCTGGAGGAGCGCACCGTACTCGACGCCCGCCCGGGCCGGACCGCCGACGAGGCGGCCGCCGAGGCCGGCCGCGCCCTGCCCGCGCACCTCGACCGGCTGCGCGCCGCCGCCCGCGAGTTCGACGACGTGACGTACGGCGGACGCGGCGCGAGCGAGCAGTCGTACCGCCGCCTCGCCGAACTCGACCGCGACCTGGAACGCACCAGGCCCGCCCACGCCGACAGCACGGCCGACACGGCCCGAAGCACCAGCCAGGGGGCCGCCGAGTGACCACCGCAGCCGCGCCGCCGACCACCTCCACCGCGCCCACGGCCCGCGCCCTGTGGACCCGCACCCGGGGGATCGCCCTCGCCGTGGTGCTGCTCCTCGCCGGGGCCGTCGTCCTGGCCGCCGTGCGCTCCACCGAGCGGCACGGGGAACTGGACCCGCGCTCCGCCGACCCCACCGGCAGCCGCGCCGTCGCCGAGCTGCTGGCCGAGCGCGGGGTCACCACGCGCGTGGTCGGCACCCTCGACGCGGCCCGCGCCGCCGCCGGCACCGACACCACCCTCCTGATCGCCGTCCCCGACCTGCTCACCCGCGGCCAGCAGACCGCCCTGCACCGGGCGACCGCCGCCTCCGGCGGGCGCACCGTCCTGGTCGCCGCGAGCGGCTGGTCCGTCGAACGGCTAGCCCCCGGGGTCGTCGCCGACCCCGCCGACAGCCTCGACACCACCCTGACCCCCCACTGCAACCTGCCCGAGGCGCGCCGCGCGGGCAGCGCCGACACCGGAGGCATCCGCTACACCACCACCCGGAGCGGCGCCCAGGGCTGCTACCCCAGCGACCGGCTCGCCACGCTGCTGCGGCTCCCCGCGGCGTCCGGGGGCGACACCGTGGTCCTCGGCGCGCCCGACATCCTCTACAACGACCGCCTCGACAAGCAGGGCAACGCGTCGCTCGCCCTGCAACTCCTCGGCTCCCGCCCCCATCTGGTCTGGTACCTCCCCTCGCTCTCCGACGACTCCGCCGCGGACAACGCCGACGGCGAGAGCTTCCTCGACCTGCTCCCATCAGGCTGGCTGTGGGCGACCCTCCAGCTCTTCATCGCGGCCGTCCTCGCCGCCTTCTGGCGCGGACGGCGCTTCGGGCCCCTCGTGCCCGAACGCCTCCCCGTCGCCATCCGGGCCTCGGAGACCACCGAGGGCCGCGCCCGCCTCTACCGCAAGGCCAACGCCCGCGACCGCGCGGCCGCCGCTCTCCGCTCCGCCACCCGCACCCGCCTCGCCCCTCTCGTCGGGCTGCCCGCCGCCCAGGCGCACACGCCCGAAGCCCTGCTCCCCGCCCTGTCCGCCCGCCTCACCGGCGAAGGACAGGACCTGCGCTCCCTGCTGTTCGGGCCGCCGCCCGGCGACGACACGGCCCTGATCGCACTGACCGACCAACTCGACGCCCTCGAAAGAGAGGTACGCCGTTCATGATGGACCCGACCACCGACATCGCCGCGGGGACCGAGGCCGCGGCCGATCCCCGCGCCGCCCTGGAAGCCCTGCGCGCCGAGATCGCCAAAGCCGTGGTCGGCCAGGACCCCGCCGTGACCGGTCTCGTCGTCGCCCTCCTGTGCCGCGGACACGTCCTGCTCGAAGGCGTCCCCGGCGTGGCCAAGACCCTGCTCGTCCGGGCCCTCGCGTCCGCCCTGGAACTCGACACCAAGCGGGTCCAGTTCACCCCCGACCTGATGCCGAGCGACGTCACCGGCTCCCTCGTCTACGACACCCGTACCGCCGAGTTCTCCTTCCAGCCCGGCCCGGTCTTCACCAACCTCCTGCTCGCGGACGAGATCAACCGCACCCCGCCCAAGACCCAGTCCTCCCTCCTGGAGGCCATGGAGGAACGGCAGGTCACGGTGGACGGCACGCCCCGCCCTCTTCCCGAGCCGTTCCTGGTCGCGGCGACCCAGAACCCGGTCGAGTACGAGGGCACCTACCCGCTGCCGGAAGCCCAGCTGGACCGGTTCCTGCTCAAGCTGACGGTGCCGCTGCCGTCCCGCCAGGACGAGATCGACGTCCTCACCCGCCACGCCTCGGGCTTCAACCCCCGTGATCTGCGGGCGGCGGGCATACGACCGGTCGCCGGCCCCGCCGACCTCGAGGCGGCCCGTGCCGCGGTCGCCGGCACGACCGTCTCACCCGAGATCACGGCCTATGTCGTGGATATCTGCCGTGCCACCCGTGAATCCCCCTCGCTCACCATGGGTGTGTCCCCCCGCGGGGCCACCGCCCTCCTGTCCACCGCCCGGGCCTGGGCCTGGCTGACGGGCCGGGACTACGTCATCCCCGACGACGTCAAGGCCCTCGCCCTGCCGACCCTGCGCCACCGCGTCCAGCTCCGCCCGGAGGCGGAGATGGAGGGGGTGACGGCCGATTCCGTCATCGACGCCGTCCTCGCCAACGTCCCGGTCCCGCGCTGATGGCCCTCACCGGACGCGCCGCCCTCCTGGCGGCCCTCGGTTCCATCCCCGTCGGCATCCTGGATCCCGGCTGGACGGGCATCCTCGCGGTCAACGGCCCGCTGGCGCTGGCCTGCGCCTGCGACTTCGCGCTGGCCGCGCCGGTACGCCGCCTGGTGCTCACGCGCTCCGGCGACACCACCGCACGCCTCGGGGAAGGCGCCGATGTCACGCTCACCGTAACCAACCCGTCGCGCCGTCTCCTGCGGGCTCGGCTGCGGGACGGCTGGCCGCCCAGCAGTTGGCCGCCCGGGACGGAGGTCGAGTCGTCCCGGCACCGCCTGACCGTGCCTCCGGGCGAGCGCCGGCGGGTGACGACCCGGCTGCGCCCCACCCGCCGCGGCGACCGCGAGGCCGATCGCGTGACGATCCGCTCCTATGGTCCCCTCGGGCTGTTCTCCCGCCAGGGCGCCCACCGGGTGCCCTGGACTGTACGGGTTCTGCCCCCGTTCACGAGCCGGAAGCATCTTCCGTCGAAACTCGCTCGATTGCGTGAACTCGACGGTCGCACCAGCGTCCTGACGCGTGGTGAGGGGACGGAGTTCGACAGCCTCCGGGAG
This sequence comes from Streptomyces sp. NEAU-sy36, assembly GCF_013423905.1. Lineage (NCBI taxonomy): Bacteria > Bacillati > Actinomycetota > Actinomycetes > Kitasatosporales > Streptomycetaceae > Streptomyces > Streptomyces sp. NEAU-sy36. The sequence goes on along the minus strand of NZ_CP058977.1, from coordinate 710,691 downwards.
TACGTGCCCGGTGACGACACCCGCTCGATCGACTGGCGGGCAACGGCACGGCAGTCCGCGGTCGCCGTGCGCACCTGGCGCCCGGAGCGGGACCGGCACATCCTTCTGGTGCTGGACACCGGCCGCACCTCCGCCGGGCGAGTGGGCGACGTCCCGCGCCTGGACGCCGCCATGGACGCGGCCCTCCTCCTCGCGGCCCTCGCCTCCCGGGCCGGCGACCGCGTGGACCTCCTCGCCTACGACCGCCGGGTACGGGCCCTGGTCCAGGGCAGATCCGCCGGTGAGCTGCTGCCGTCGCTCGTGGGGGCGATGGCCATGCTCGAACCGGAGATCGTGGAGACCGACAGCCGCGGCCTGACCTCCATGGCCCTGCGTACGGCACCGCGGCGCTCCCTGGTCGTGCTGCTGACGACGTTGGACGCGGCCCCGGTGGAACAGGGCCTGCTGCCGGTTCTGCCCCGGCTGACGCAAAGGCACACGGTACTGGTCGCCGCGGTGGCCGACCCGCACATCGCGCGGATGGCCAAGGCGCGGGGTAGTGCGGAAGCGGTGTACGAGGCCGCTGCGGCGGCCCAGGCTCAGGACGAACGCCGGCGCACCGCCGACACATTGCGTCGACACGGTGTCACCGTCGTCGATGCGACACCGGAAGAGCTGGCGCCCGCTTTGGCGGACGCCTATCTGGCTCTGAAGGCGGCGGGCCGGCTCTGAGTGCTGTCGGTCCGTCGCCCTTCGGGGCGTCGGATAAAACTCCCCTGAAACGCGGAAAACCCCCGCACCAACGGTGCGGGGGTTCCCCTCAAAAATTGTTCGGCGGCGTCCTACTCTCCCACAGGGTCCCCCCTGCAGTACCATCGGCGCTGTGAGGCTTAGCTTCCGGGTTCGGAATGTAACCGGGCGTTTCCCTCACGCTATAACCACCGAAACACTATGAAACTGACAACCAGCACAATGGTTGTTCGTGGTTTCAGAACCAACACAGTGGACGCGAGCAACTGAGGACAAGCCCTCGGCCTATTAGTACCGGTCACCTCCACCAGTTACCTGGCTTCCAGATCCGGCCTATCAACCCAGTCGTCTACTGGGAGCCTTACCCCATCAAGTGGGTGGGAGTCCTCATCTCGAAGCAGGCTTCCCGCTTAGATGCTTTCAGCGGTTATCCCTCCCGAACGTAGCCAACCAGCCATGCCCTTGGCAGAACAACTGGCACACCAGAGGTTCGTCCGTCCCGGTCCTCTCGTACTAGGGACAGCCCTTCTCAAGACTCCTACGCGCACAGCGGATAGGGACCGAACTGTCTCACGACGTTCTAAACCCAGCTCGCGTACCGCTTTAATGGGCGAACAGCCCAACCCTTGGGACCGACTCCAGCCCCAGGATGCGACGAGCCGACATCGAGGTGCCAAACCATCCCGTCGATATGGACTCTTGGGGAAGATCAGCCTGTTATCCCCGGGGTACCTTTTATCCGTTGAGCGACGGCGCTTCCACAAGCCACCGCCGGATCACTAGTCCCGACTTTCGTCCCTGCTCGACCCGTCGGTCTCACAGTCAAGCTCCCTTGTGCACTTACACTCAACACCTGATTGCCAACCAGGCTGAGGGAACCTTTGGGCGCCTCCGTTACCCTTTAGGAGGCAACCGCCCCAGTTAAACTACCCATCAGACACTGTCCCTGATCCGGATCACGGACCCAGGTTAGACATCCAGCACGACCAGACTGGTATTTCAACGACGACTCCACAACCACTGGCGTGGCCGCTTCAAAGTCTCCCAGCTATCCTACACAAGCCGAACCGAACACCAATATCAAACTGTAGTAAAGGTCCCGGGGTCTTTCCGTCCTGCTGCGCGAAACGAGCATCTTTACTCGTAGTGCAATTTCACCGGGCCTATGGTTGAGACAGTCGAGAAGTCGTTACGCCATTCGTGCAGGTCGGAACTTACCCGACAAGGAATTTCGCTACCTTAGGATGGTTATAGTTACCACCGCCGTTTACTGGCGCTTAAGTTCTCAGCTTCGCCCCACCGAAGTGAAGCTAACCGGTCCCCTTAACGTTCCAGCACCGGGCAGGCGTCAGTCCGTATACATCGCCTTACGGCTTCGCACGGACCTGTGTTTTTAGTAAACAGTCGCTTCTCGCTGGTCTCTGCGGCCACCCCCAGCTCGAACAGCAAGTGCTCTCACCAGGTGTGGCCCCCCTTCTCCCGAAGTTACGGGGGCATTTTGCCGAGTTCCTTAACCATAGTTCACCCGAACGCCTCGGTATTCTCTACCTGACCACCTGAGTCGGTTTAGGGTACGGGCCGCCATGAAACTCGCTAGAGGCTTTTCTCGACAGCATAGGATCATCCACTTCACCACAATCGGCTCGGCATCAGGTCTCAGCCGTATGCAAGGCGGATTTGCCTACCTTGCGGCCTACACCCTTACCCCGGGACAACCACCGCCCGGGATGGACTACCTTCCTGCGTCACCCCATCACTCACCTACTAACCGCTTGGTTCAGCGGCTCCACCACTCCCCTTCACCCGAAGGATCCAGGACGGCTTCACGGCCTTAGCATCACGATGCTCGATGTTTGACGCTTCACAGCGGGTACCGGAATATCAACCGGTTATCCATCGACTACGCCTGTCGGCCTCGCCTTAGGTCCCGACTTACCCTGGGCAGATCAGCTTGACCCAGGAACCCTTAGTCAATCGGCGCACACGTTTCTCACGTGTGAATCGCTACTCATGCCTGCATTCTCACTCGTCAACCGTCCACAACTACCTTCCGGTGCTGCTTCACCCGGCAGACGACGCTCCCCTACCCATCACAGCAGGCGTTGGCCCTCATGCTGCAATGACACGACTTCGGCGGTACGCTTGAGCCCCGCTACATTGTCGGCGCGGAATCACTAGACCAGTGAGCTATTACGCACTCTTTCAAGGGTGGCTGCTTCTAAGCCAACCTCCTGGTTGTCTGTGCGACTCCACATCCTTTCCCACTTAGCGTACGCTTAGGGGCCTTAGTCGATGCTCTGGGCTGTTTCCCTCTCGACCATGGAGCTTATCCCCCACAGTCTCACTGCCGCGCTCTCACTTACCGGCATTCGGAGTTTGGCTAAGGTCAGTAACCCGGTAGGGCCCATCGCCTATCCAGTGCTCTACCTCCGGCAAGAAACGCACGACGCTGCACCTAAATG